>LNEC01000023.1 GCA_001464035.1 Bradyrhizobiaceae bacterium Ga0074131 | reverse complement strand
ATGGACGGAACTTGCTTGCTTCATTTTCACGTTTGCTCATGACGTGACCCTTTTGATGGATGGATCCCCACGACTGAATACCGCCCATCGTACTGGCTTAGACTAACATACTTGAAGGGGCTGATGTCAGTTCTGGCGGCGAACTAATGTCTCAGTTGGATCATTCACGACATCGCGGCTGGCTCGCACAATTTCCGCTTTTCGACTGAGAACCGACATTCGGCGTTCAAGGTTCGCGACTCGGTTTACGGATGGCTTTGGTGAAATTGGACCACCTCCGCGGATCGAGGTGTAATTATCTACCACATGAAAACCGGCCGGCTGAGAGACTAAAGTGCACTGCCAGTTTACCACGCAGTGAATTCATTCTCCGGTCTCCAGCGCGAGTCTCCAGAAAACGGGAGTTTTCTTGGATTCGCCTGGAGACTTTCGGGAATTCTCGGCCCAAAAAGTTCGAACACCGGTCTCTGGAGACTATCGACGATGAGAAAAGCCCGCATTTGGCGGGCCTTTCTCATTAAGGAAAGAAAATTCTCCGAAAACAAGAATGCGTGGCTGGGGCGGGAGGATTCGAACCCTGAGATGGTGAATTGGAACCTGAAAGGTACCCGGGCCGCATCCTCGGATCAGACCTAAAGATGCTCGAAATCGCGCGAAATGAGCAACATGATTGCTCTGATTAGGCTCGACTTCGGCGGTGCAGGAAGCATGTGTGGCGTCGGCAAAGGAGTTGACGCCGATGGACACGCATTTAGTTGAGGCGACGATCAAGGCATATCTAACTGAAATCCGTAACCGGCTTGATAAGGCCGCGGGAATAGGACGCGCAGCCGATGCCTGCGCCGGTGCTGGCTTTCATGAAAAGGGGCTTGAAGTCGCTCTCGACGTCGAGCAGCTCCTCTATGAAGCAACAACGCTGCTGAATGCCGCAAGCCTGATCAACCGGATCGCCCGACAAAGCTAAGCGCTCTGCCCCGCTGGGGTGGACCGAGAAGCAAGCGACCGGCCCGGCGGGATGCAGTTCTAACCGATGGATGCTGTCAAAAGAGCAACTATCTTGCTCAGATGTGACTGGCTTACGGGTTCGATCGGAGCGTTGCTGTGGTGACTTTGAAGTGGCGAATGCGCGCTTCTCGGTCTTGCCCTGCCGGGGTTTTGCTCGGGCGGGGCTGAGGTAGTGCGGCGGATGGCGTCGCATAACTTCAGAGGATCCCATGACCAAATCCAAATCAAAATCCAAAGCCTCTCGCGCGGCTGCACGAACGACCAGGAAATCTAAGCCTCGCTCGAAGTTCGCACCTTCAACACCAAAGACCTCGACACGGCCCGACACTAAGCACGCCCGCATTCTTGCGATGCTGCGGACACCAGCCGGCGCGACGATTGCCGCGATCATGAGGGCCACAGACTGGCAGCAGCATTCGGTGCGCGGTTTTCTCGCCGGCGTCGTTCGCAAAAAACTCGACTTGAATCTTGTTTCCGAATTGACGGACAAGGGACGGGTTTACCGAATTAAGGATAGCAAGGCTTCGTCCGGGGCTGCCGATCGCGTGAAGCAGGCGGCCTGATGCGATGCCGGAGAAGCGCCGCAAGGGTCGTGTCACGGCCGAAATATCTGTTGAGGACGAGATCGTGCATTTGCGCGGTCTCGATCTCAAAGGTCTGCGCGCTCGGTGGCAGAGCGTGTTGCAAAGACCAGCGCCCGATCATTTGCCGCGGCATCTGCTGTTTGCGATCATCGCCCATCGGATTCAAGCCGATCGCTTTGGGGACCTCGACCATGAGACGAGGCAGTTGCTGGATCGCACCGACGCGAAGGAATCCGGTGCGGCAATGTCGGCGCGACTGGTCAATTTCGATCAGAAGCGCACCGAATTGACACCCGGAACAGTTCTGGTTCGGGAGTGGGATCGACAGTCGCAGCGGGTGATGGTGCTGTCAGATGGGTTTGCCTGGAATGGCCAGACCTATGATAGCCTCTCCAAGGTCGCTTTTGCCATTACAGGCACCAAGTGGAATGGCCCACGCTTCTTTGGTCTGAGGGACAAGGAAGATAGATCGGCCACAGAGGCTCGGTCATGAAGAAAGCTTCGATCAAACCGGTTCGCTGCGCGATCTATACCCGGGTCTCCACCGACCACGGGCTTGATCAGGAGTTCAACTCACTGGATGCCCAATATGACGCTGCCTCCGCCTACATAAGGAGTCAGGCCCATGCCGGCTGGGGCCTGATCCGGTCCCGCTATGACGATGGCGGATACTCCGGCGGATCGACCGACCGGCCTGACCTACAGCGACTGCTGGACGACATCCGCGCCCGGAAGATTGATGTCATCGTCGTCTATAAGGTCGACCGCCTAACTAGATCCTTGGCGGACTTCGCCAAACTGGTCGAACTGTTCGATGCCCAGGGCGTATCGTTTGTCTCTGTCACCCAGCAATTCAATACCACGACCTCGATGGGCCGGCTCACACTCAATGTGCTCCTGTCCTTTGCCCAATTCGAACGGGAAGTCACCTCCGAACGCATCCGGGACAAGATCGCGGCCTCCAAGCGAAAGGGCCTGTGGGTCGGCGGTCCCCTGCCCCTCGGCTATGCGATGAAGGACGGCAAGATTACCGTCGTCGAAGACGAAGCCGAACGGGTCCGGCTCATCTACCGGCAATACCTCGCACTCGGCGGGGTCAATGCGCTGGTGCGAGATCTCAAAGACAAAGACATCCGAACAAAGAAAAGACTGCGCGTAGCCGGCGCGACCCACGGCGGCATTCCGTTCGGTCGTGGCTCTCTATTCTATCTGTTACGTAACAGGTTCTATATCGGCGAGGTCAAATACAAGGGCGAAATCCTGCCCGGCGAGCAACCAGCGATCATGGATAGGCAGCTTTTTGATGCAGTTCAGCAGAAGCTCACCGATCAATGGTCTCACCGAAATCACGCCAAATCCAAATCCGAGCATCTCCTGACGGGGCTACTGTACGACGATGCGGGCCACCGAATGATCCCAACCCATGCCACCAAAGCTGGAATCCGCTATCGCTATTACGTCTCGCTGCCGCATCTCAAGGGGGAGTCCAAGACGGTATCGGTCGGATCGGTCTCCCGGATTCCCGCAACCGACATCGAGGACATCATCGTCAAATCGGTGAATGACCATCTTGTCGCCCAGCACGACCGGCCAAGTTCCAGCCGCGCACACGCTGGCGATCGCAGCGTGATGATTGCGGAGCAGGTGGTCCGCATTGATGTGCACAAGGATCGGCTGATCGTTCGATTCAAATCGGCGGGCACTGAGGAAGAACCTCATTCGACAGATGGTGAGTTTCTGTCGATCCCTTGGCAGAAATCGCCGTCCAGGAAATCCCGACAGATCCTCATCCCGCTCGGCGTCCGCCGAAATGAAGTTCGTCCGACCCGCATTGAGCGACGCGCACGTCTTGTCAACGCTATTGCCCGAGGCCGCCGATGGCTTGACGAGATCGTCTCAGGCTCTGCCACTAACATCGAACAGATCGCCGCACGCCAAAAATGCAGCGTACGTCAGGTCAATATGACCATCTCGCTGGCGTTCCTCGCCCCGGTCGTTTGCCCCGCGGCATTGGTGTCGAGCGACTCCGCGACGCTCCCGCGGAATGGAGCCGACAGTTCGAAGCGCTCGGATTGAACCCGCAATAGGTCCGGACGCTGCTCGAAGCTCGCACTCAGCACGCGACCCGAGCGTCGGCTGGTCAGTTCCGTCCCGAAATCCAGTCGCCAGGAACGGAATTTTTGGATGCGGAGACTGGAGGCAAGAGTTCACCCGAGAGACCGTTATTGTCGGTAGAGACCGGGAACGTTGAAAATATTTGACAAGATCCCCGCAGAAACGGCCTCTTTTCGATCAAGGACGGTTTCCGCGGTTCGGGAAGACTGGATGGTGGGCGCGACAGGGATCGAACCTGTGACCCCCTCGATGTCAACGAGGTGCTCTCCCGCTGAGCTACGCGCCCCTCTTGGAGGGTGATCTTCACGGGTGGGGTCCGTATATCGGCTCCAAAGCGGGCAGGCAAGCAGGCTCGGCGGATCTCTGGCCGGGATGTGGCGGGGTCGATCAGGCCGCCAGCATCTTGTTCACTTCGCTGACCAATTCGCGAAGGTGGACAGGCTTCGAAAGCACTTTGGCGTTTTTCGGAGCTTCCGAATCGGAATTGAGCGCGACGGCGGCAAAGCCCGTGATGAACATGATCTTGATGTCGGGGTCGAGTTCCGAGGCGCGCCGCGCCAACTCGATGCCGTCCATCTCGGGCATCACGATGTCGGTGAGCAGCATTTCAAACGGCTCCTCGCGCAGCCGCTGATAGGCTGACATGCCGTTGTCGTGGGACGAGACCTGAAAACCGGCGTTTTCCAGCGCCTTGACCAGGAAGCGGCGCATATCGTTGTCGTCTTCGGCGAGGAGGATTTTGTGCATGGTAATGGGTCGTCGAATCCCGGTGGGAGGATCAGTCCGCTCACTAAGCCCCACAGAGGTAAATTTGGGTTAAAGAGTTGAGCGGCCCAGGTGCTATTTCTGTACCGGAATGCGTCGCAAAGCAATGAAGCCCGGGCATTTTCGGCTTCTCCGATCGTTCCAGACCGTTACCGATTTTTTTCGCTTGGCAGAGTGGTCGTGATTGCCGACAATGCGTTCTCATAAGAACACCGTTGTTCTGGCAGAAAGACGCGTCCAGAGCAGCGGATCGCAGGGACGGCGCCCGACGATGCCCCAGTTTGATGGCGAATTGTCGCCTCCGTTCGAGATCGTGGAGCCGGCGCGATGGCGGGCGCCGATCATCTTCAATTCTCCCCACTCCGGCTCGGTCTATCCGCACGAATTCCTCGACGCGTCACGGATCGAGCTTGCCGCGCTGCGCCGTTCCGAAGACTCCTTCATGGATGAGTTGATCGCGGATTTGAGCGATCGCGGCTTTGCCACGGTCCGGGTCAACTTTCCCCGCTCCTATGTCGACGTCAACCGTGAACCCTACGAACTCGATCCCAGGATGTTCGCAGGGCGGCTGCCGAGTTTCGCCAATACGCGGTCGATGCGGGTGGCCGGCGGTCTCGGCACCATCCCGCGCGTGGTCGGCGACGGCCAGGAAATCTATCGCGAAAGGCTTTCGGTCAATGACGGGCTGGCGCGGATCGAGGCGCTGTACAAGCCCTATCACCGCGCGCTGCGCCGCCTGCTCAACAAGGCGCACCAGGCGTTCGGCACCGTGATCCTGGTGGATTGCCACTCGATGCCCTCGGTCGGGGTATCGCGCGACGAGCCGCGACGGCCGGACATGGTGATCGGCGACCGCTACGGCACCAGCTGTGCCGCGCTGCTGCCCGACAGGGTCGAGGACACCATGACCGGGCTGGGTTATTCGGTCGGACGCAACAAGCCCTATGCCGGCGGTTTCATTACCGAGCATTACGGCAATCCGGCATCCGGACTGCACACGATCCAGATCGAGCTCAACCGCGCTATCTATATGGACGAGCGGCGCCGCGAACGCAGCGCGAGATTCAGGCAAGTATCGACCGACTTCGCCGCGCTGGCCGAGGCGCTGGCCGACGTTCCGCTCGGCGATCTCGGCCCATTCCAGGCCGCGGCGGAATAGCTTCTCTTCCCATCATTCCGGGGCGCGAGTGAAACGCGTGAGCTCGGATTGACCGCGGCCCCGAAAAGAAAAAAGGGCCGCTTGAATTAACAAGCGGCCCAAGTCTAGGGAGGAAACGCCCAAGGAGGGCAGCGATAGCGCGAGGCGCTACCGCACCGCACCAATATGCGATCGCGCCGCACAAAGTGCAAGGCTTTTTGATTCATTTTCGGTGCAAAACTCGCATGGCTGGGCTGCAAGTCGAGGGGCGCTTCAAACGATTTTATGCACTATTTCAAAGACTTCGTTACCTCCGCGTCCTGACCCGCGGTCCGTCGGTCGCGGCGTATCCCGGCCTCTCGATTTCGTGATCCCTGCGTCAGCGGAAAATACACCATTCCGCTAGCTGATTCGGCGGACGCGGGCCGGCTCAGGGGCGACTGCAGCGATCTCGCTCTCATCGAGCTCACTGTATAATACGTGCGTTGCTGGTGCGCAGCCTGACGGATTGGGCTAGGCAGGGGTTCGAGCAATCTTCACCAGCTCCATTCCCCGAGGAAACCGCCGTGACGGTCATCGATTTCACCGCCTTCATTGGCCGCCTCGCGACGACCTCGGGCGAAACCATCCTGCCGTTCTTCCGGACCTCGCTTTCGATCGACAACAAGAGCAGCCAGGATTTCGACCCGGTGACCGAGGCCGACCGCGCCGCCGAAGCGGTAATGCGGCGGCTGATCAAGGCCAATTTTCCCCGGCACGGCATCGTCGGCGAGGAGTTCGGCAGTGAGCGGGAGGACGCCGAATATGTCTGGGTGCTGGATCCGATCGACGGCACCAAATCCTTCATCGCAGGGTTTCCGATCTGGGGGACCCTGATCGCACTGTTGCACAAGGGCACGCCGGTGTTCGGGATGATGCACCAGCCTTTCATCGGCGAGCGCTTTTCCGGCGACAGCGGCTCGGCGCATTACGATGGTCCCTCGGGGATACGAAAGCTGGCGGTGCGGCGCTGCGCCGCGCTCGACGAGGCGACGGCGTTCACGACCAGCCCGCTGCTGATGAACACCGCCGACCGCGCGGCCTTCGGCCGGGTCGAAGCCGCGGTGCGGCTGACCCGCTACGGCGGCGATTGCTATTCCTATTGCATGCTGGCCGCCGGCCACCTCGATCTCGTCGTCGAGACCGAGCTGAAACCCTACGACATTGCGGCCCTGATCCCGATCATTACCGGCGCCGGCGGCGTCGTCACCACCTGGGACGGCAAGCCGGCCCAGAGCGGCGGCCGCATCATCGCCGCGGGCGATCCGCGCGTCCACGAAGCGGCGATGAAGTTACTCAACAGCTAGCGGCAACGCATGGACGCCATGCTCATCGTCGATATGCAGGTCGGACTCCTCAACGGAGCCCCCAAGCACGACCTGAGCGGCGTGATCGAGCGTATCAACCGGCTGGCCGCCAGGGTTCGTGCCCAATCCGGCAGGGTGATCTTCATCCAGCATTGCGGCGGCAAGGGAGACGATTTCGAGCCGCAGACATCAGGCTGGCAGTTTCTTCCCGACCTGCTGCAATATCCCGCCGATATGGTGGTCCGGAAGGATCTGAATGATCCGTTCGCAGGGACCGATCTGCAGGACCGCCTGAAAGAAATCGCCCCGGACCGGGTCCTGATCACGGGATGGGCCACCGATCTTTGCGTCGATGCCACCGTACGGTCCGCGGTCTCGCATCATCACCACGTCGTCGTGGTTGCCGATGGCCATACCTTGAGCGACCGCCCTCACCTCGATGCTGCCAGCGTCATTCGCCATCATCATTGGGTCTGGAGCAATCTCATCACGCAGCGATCGATCAAGATCGCCAATGCCAGCGAGTTGCTGCCGCACTTGTAGGTCGAGCTACTGCGCGGCTTTGCGCAAATGCTCCACAAGCTGCTGTGCCGGGCGCGGCAGCGCCTTGAAGCTGCGGGCGCAGATCGCGAGCCTGCGGCTGGCCCAGGGGTCGCGGATCCGCACCAGGCCGATTGGCATGGAGCGGGCGCAGCGTTTGGCCGCGACTTCCGGCATTACGGCAATGCCGATACCGGCCGCCACCATCTGGCCTATCGAATGGAAATTGTTTAGCCGCGCCCGGAAGCGCAGCCGCGCGCCGAGCCGCGCCGCATGTCCGGCGACATGCGCGTGCAGTGCGCTCGCCGTGGTCAGGCCGATGAAGTCGCGGCCGATCACCTCGCGGAAATCGACCTGCCGCCGCTTTGCCAACTCGTCGCCGCGCGCGGCGACCAGCACCAGGCGGTCGTCGCTGAAGACGATTCGCTCGATCGTATCCGGCAGGGCATGCTCGGCCGCCAATCCGAGGTCGGCGGCGCCCGATGCGATGGCCCGGGCGATGTCGGCGCTTTCGCGTTCCTCGACGTCGATGGAAAGATGCGGATGAAGGCCGAGGAAAGTTGCCAGCGCCCTCGGCAGGTATTCCGACAGTCCCGACGTATTGGTGAGCAGGCGGATCGTGGCTTTGGTGCCCCCGGCATAGGCCGCGAGATCGCCGCGCATCGCATCGACATTGTGCAGGATGATGCGGGCATGATCGAGCAGGCTTTCGCCCGCCGCGGTCAGCTCGATGCCGCGGCGGCCACGCTTGACCAGCGCCGTGCCGAGGGCTGCTTCCAGCCCCTTGATCCGCGCGCTGGCCGACGCCAGCGCCAGATGGGCGCGGTCGGCGCCGCCGGTGATGCTGCGCGCCTCGGCCACGGCGATGAACAGGTGCAGGTCGACTAGGTCGAAACGCATGGGTGGTACCTTGAAGTGCAGGTATTAAACCGTCATTGCGAGCAAAGCGAAGCAATCCATCTATCCGAGCAAAGAAAGCTGGATTGCTTCGGCGCTCCGCTCCTCGCAATGACGGCAATTTTCCCCTGCCTTCGCTCCAACCGAAGGCTGGCTCCGCAAGCTCCAGATTGTGCCGGCAGCCTCGATCGGTCAATGTGATCCCATGTTCGAACCCCTGCTGTTGTTGATCGCCGCCGCCTTCCTGCTTGCCGGTTTCGTCAAGGGCGTGATCGGGCTCGGGCTGCCGACGGTGTCGATGGGCCTCGCACGCGCTCGCCATCGTGATCGTGCCGGCCATCATCACAAACATCTGGCAGACCTTCGTCGGCCCCTATCTGCGCGACATCATCCGCCGGCTGTGGCCGCTGATGGTGGGCACGGTGATCGGCATCTGGCTGAACGCGGACATGCTGACCGGCCCCTACGCGCGCTACGGCACCATCGCGCTCGGCGTGCTGCTGGTAATCTATGCGATCATCGGGCTCAACAAATTCACGTTCCACGTCGCGCGCCGCAACGAAGGATGGGTCGGCGGCATCGTCGGCGTCGTCACCGGCCTGGTTTCCGCCGCGACCGGCGTCCAGGTGATCCCGTCGATGCCGTTCATGCAGGCGATCGGCATGGAGAAGGACGAACTGGTGCAGGCGCTCGGAGTGTTCTTCACCGTGGCGACGGTGGCATTGGCCTTCAACCTCACCGCATCAGGCCTGTTGACCGCGGCGACCGCGCTGCCGGGCACGGTAGCGCTGGCGGCGGCCTTCGCCGGCATGTTCATCGGCCAGGCGGTGCGCGCGCGGATGCAGCCGGAAGCGTTCCGCCGCTGGTTTCTGCGGGCGATGATCCTGCTCGGGCTCTATCTGGTGGGCAGCACGTTCTATCATATTCACCGCGCCTGACCCGGCGCGATGCGGTCCGGGATAAACGAACTACCCGCCGAGCGGGCGACACCCTCACGGCGGATAGCACTGCGAGGGGTCCGGCTTTCTACTTCTTCCGCGGATCATCGGCGGGATTGACGTAGGTGACCCCCTGCGGTCCCATACCAAGCAGTTGAGGGACGGTATTTTCGGTGAACGCGGGAGCACGCTTGTTTACCTTGCCTCGAGCATGGCAACGCGAACGCCGAGATAGACGAACAGGCCGCCCAGCGCGCGATCGATCCAGAGCAGGACCCGGCCCGATTGCCTGACGCGGCCGGCGGCGGATGCCGCGAGCGCAGCGACGCCGAGGCACCACAGCGTGCTGTTGACGATGAAGATCAGGCCGAGCAGCACGAAGGCGAGAGCCTTGTGCGGCGCCTCCGCCGCCACGAACTGCGGCAGGAAGGCGAGAAAGAACAGCGCCACTTTCGGGTTCAGCACGTTGGTCAACGCGCCCTGCCAGAAGATCTGGCGCAGCGGGATTGCGCCGCCGGCGGACACCGCATCCGTTGCCGGGACGCGCGGCCGCGACAGCAGCATTTTCACGCCGATGTAGCAGAGATAGCCGGCCCCTGCCCATTTCACGACGGTGAATGCCACCGACGACGCCGCCAGCAGCGCCGACAGTCCGATCGCGGCCGCAAACACGTGAACCAGGCAACCGGTGCAGATGCCGAGCGCCGCTGCCGCGCCGCCGCGCCAACCCATCTGCACGCTGCGGCCGACGATGTAGGCGGTATCCGGTCCCGGCGTGAGGTTGAGCAACAGGCCGGAGACGATGAAGAGCCAGAGTTCCTGAATACCGAGCATCATCGTTCAGGACTCCTGTTTGCGCTCGTGCGCCGGACCGAACCGACAGCGCAATGACGTCATCGCCGATGCAGCGCGCGCGCAGCGGATGCGCGCCGCATCCGCGCGATGGCGCCGGCGACGATCTGCATCGCCACCCCGGCGACCCATCCGGCCATGATCGTCGCGGTCCAGAACATCCGCGGATTCTCCCGCAGCACGATCAAACCGACGGAGACAAACGCCGTCAGCGCGGCGAGAAACGTACCGACCGCGCTCAGGAATTCCGCGGCGTCGACCTTGCCGCCGGAGCCGCCGGCGGGCTGCTCATGCGGTTCGTGAAACGGCAGCGGGGGCGTGTCGATTCCGAGGTAAAACCCGGTGGCGCCGGCAATCATCATGATGAGCAGAAAGCCCTGGGTCGTCAGCGCCGCGATACTGGAGCCGACCAGGGCGGCGACGAACAGGCCGGCAGCGGCGCCTGCCATCGCAAGCCCCGTGCGTTCCAGCACATGGGCGTATTTCCGTACGCGGATTCGCATGGTCGTGCCCCCCAGGAACGCTAGACGGCAGGCTAGGACATTTTCCAGCTGCGGGGAAGGCATTGCCGGCACGGCCGTTTCGGAAACCCCTCACTTGAACAGCGGCGTACCCGGCACGAAGGCGTCGAAGGCGGCCCAGAACTGAGCGCGGTAGCGGTCCTGCTCCTGCAGGATCTCGTGCCTGG
The DNA here is from genome assembly GCA_001464035.1 of Bradyrhizobiaceae bacterium Ga0074131. Classification (GTDB taxonomy): domain Bacteria; phylum Pseudomonadota; class Alphaproteobacteria; order Rhizobiales; family Xanthobacteraceae; genus Bradyrhizobium. The sequence continues at coordinate 91,117 of LNEC01000023.1, read as the reverse complement.
AGCCGGCGATCACCAGATGCGAGCCGGCGCGCAGGTGATAGGCGAATTCCTCAATCGCCGCGGTCGAAACGATGGTGTCGCTGGAGGCGGCCAGCATCAGGATCGGCTGGCGGATCTGCAGCGGATAGTCGGCGGCGCGGAAGCCGCGCATGGTGCGGATCGCGGTATCGGCCCAGGCCACCGTCGGCGAGCCGATGCCGAGCGTCGGGTCCTCCTCGAGGATGGCGGCGTTGCGGGCAAAGCGCACGGGGTCGCTGGTGAAGGGATTGTTGATGAAGGATTCCGAGCCGGTCAGCGCGTCGCTGCCGCCGGGAACGTAGCGGCCGCCCTGCCCGGTGAGCCGAAGCACCCGCAGCAACGCGACCGAAGCAAGCGAGGTGGCATGCCCGGGCAGATCGATCATCGGCGCCGACAGCACCATGCGGTCGAACCAGCGTTTGCCGGCATGCGCCAGGCGCAGCATCACCGCGCCGCCCATCGAATGCGCCAGCGCGAAATGCGGCGGCGGACAATCCGGCAGCACGACCTGCTGCACGAAGGTTTCGACGTCAATCTCGAAATCGGCGAAATCGCGGACATAGCCCTTGCGCGGATCGCGCAGACGCCGCGACGAATGGCCCTGCCCGCGCCAGTCGATCATCGCCACCGCAAACCCGCGGTCGCGCAGGTCGCGCACCGTCTCGAAGTATTTTTCGATCTGCTCGCTGCGGCCGGTGAAGACGCAGACCGTGCCCTTGCGGCCCGCCGGCGGCGCCCAGCGGGCGAACCGCAGTTCGGCGCCGTCAGGCGTCTTGATGGTGCCGGTGACGACATTTTCCGGAACCGGATTGGCGGGGATCGAGACCAGCGTCATGGGGAGCGGACCGGCTAGGTAAAGGGCGATGAAAATCAAGGGCGGGGGCGTGAAAAAAGGGGCTGATCCCCGCTTCTTGAACGCGCTTCAGCCCCTCCCATATCACCTCCGTGCAGGCCGCTACCAGTGTTTCGGAACCGACCACTGGGGCTGCACAGATGCAAAGAGGCCCGGCCCGATGGCGGGCGGGTTCGTTCAACAGTCGCTCAATGGAGGACTACCCTATGCGCAGCTACGACCTCACCCCGTTTTATCGTTCAACCATCGGCTTCGACCGCTTCTTTTCGCTGCTCGACCAGGCAACCGCCGACGGCAGCTCCGGCTATCCGCCCTACAATATCGAGCGCACCGGCGACAACACCTACCGCATCTCCGTCGCGGTCTCCGGCTTCTCGCCGGGCGAGCTTTCGATCGTCGCCAAGGAAAATACCCTGACGATCAAGGGCGAAAAATCCGCCAATGAGAACGGCAAGGACAACGCCGAAGTGCTGTACCGCGGCATCGCGGCGCGGGCCTTCGAGCGCGCCTTCCAGCTCGCCGATTTCGTGCAGGTGAAGAACGCGTCGCTCGAAAATGGCCTGCTCCACGTCGATCTCGTTCGCGAGATCCCCGAGGCCAAGAAGCCCCGCAGCATTCCGATCTCCACGGCAGCGCAGGCGGCGCAAGTGGTCGACGACGCGGGCGAGAAAGCCGCGGCGTAACGCTACTGCAGGTTCGGCAGATATTCGCTGAGACGAAAACGCCCCGGGAAACCGGGGCGTTTTCTCGATCGTGATTCCGGGGGCGTGAGCGAAGCCAACGCGCCCGGACTCCATAGCCACGATCGGGAGTATGGATTCCCGATGTACAATTGCACATCTGAGCCCTGCGCCACGAGGCGCACCCCGGAATGACTTACCTTACTCCAGCCCCTGCGCCTTCGGCATCTCCTGGGTCGGCAGGATTTGCGGCGCGGGCTTGGCGGCGGCGGGGGCCGCGGCCTGGCCGGCGGTTTGCGGCTCGGCCGGTTTCGTCGGCAGCGCCGCGGCGGACTGCTGGGCGGGCTGCTCCGCAGCCGGCTGAGCTGCCAGCTGTCTGGCTTCGCCGGTCCGCGGCCTGGGCACCGGCACTACCGGCGTGCGGCTTGCAGCCCTGGGTACCGCCCCTGGCGGACGTGGTTCGCCCCGGAACGCCCCGGATGGCGACGGTGGACCGTAAACAGTCACGGCGTCATCGAAATCATCGCCGGTTCGGTACGCCGGCATGAAGCGCAGGATTCGCCCGTTCCGGGCGTCGATCACCAGCCTGCCGTCGTCGCCGCGGCGATCAATCACCGAAATGACGTAGACCAAGCCGCGCCGCCGAGGGATACCGAGCGGCGAAAATCCGCTGTCGCGCAGCACGGTGTAGACCTCGTGCGGCGGCAGCAAGCGCGGACCGTAGCCAGGCATCCGCGCTTCAGGCGGCATCGCCGCATAGGGGCCGCCGATGTCGGACGCGACCGTGTATCGCGAACCGCTGGCCTCGTAGGGCGCCAGCACTTGCGCATCGGCGGCCCCGACCACCATGACCAGCCCGGCCGATATGACCCATCCCGTGAACAGCTTCATCGCACAATCGCTCCTGCTAACGCCATTGAGCCTTTTCGCTCGTTGATCCCGCGTTTAAACTCACCGCGAAATCCGGCGGTCCTTAGGCCGGATCGCGGCGCGTTTGCTTCGAATCCGGGGCGGGCGACTATCCCCACCGGCGGCGCGGATCTGTCATGCAACCGGCGACTTTCGCGCGCTTGTATGATAGAAAAAAATTTGGCATGGTCTGAGTTAGGACAGCATAGCTGTCTCAATTGTGGTGCGGTCCCGGCACAGGGATCGCAGCGAAGGTTGGCGCTCAGGTGCCGGTAGCTGAAAGGCAAGGCCGTTCGTCGGGGACGCCGGACGCCCAGGCCTGAATTTACGACATTGCGGCTCGCGGAGGACGAGCGGTGGCCCGGTGGGTGCCGCAAACGCCCAAGGTGCGCCAACGGACGGTGAGGCCTTCAGCCTTATTGAGAGGACGTGACATGAGCGGGTCGGAGTTCGAGCGCGAAAACATCGTGACGGATGCGCTGTCGGCGGCCCCGGCCCTGAAAACGGCCGAAATCGCGCGCGAGTTCAGCTGGCGTCCGCCGGCCGAAGGCCTGTACGACCCCTCGCTGGAAAAAGATTCCTGCGGTGTCGGCTTCATCGCCAACATCAAGGGCAAGAAGTCGCATCAGATCGTCTCCGACGCGCTCAGCATTCTGTGCAACCTCGAACATCGCGGCGCGGTCGGCGCCGACCCGCGCGCCGGCGACGGCGCCGGCATCCTGGTGCAGATTCCGCACGCCTTCTTCGCGCGCAAGGCGTCCGGGCTCGGCTTCACGCTGCCGAAGCCGGGCGAGTACGCGGTCGGCGCGCTGTTCATGCCGAAGGAAACGGCGTGGCGCAAAGTCATCAAGAGCATCATAGCCGACCAGATCAGGGACGAGGGACTGATGCTGCTCGGCTGGCGCGAGGTGCCGTCCGACAATTCCTCGCTCGGCGAAACCGTCAAGCCGACCGAGCCCGCGCACATGCAGGTGTTCATCGGCCGCAACGGTGCTGCGAAGGATGAGGACGATTTCGAGCGCCGGCTCTACATCCTGCGCAAGTCGATCTCGCAGGCGATCTACCAGCGCCGCGACCGCGGGCTGGCCGGCTATTACCCGGTGTCGCTGTCGTGCCGCACCGTGGTCTACAAGGGTATGTTCCTGGCCGACCAACTTGGCAAATATTATCCCGATCTGTCCGAGCCGGATTTCGACAGCGCGCTGGCGCTGGTACATCAGCGGTTCTCAACCAACACGTTCCCGGCCTGGTCGCTGGCGCATCCGTACCGGATGATCGCCCATAACGGCGAAATCAACACGCTGCGCGGCAACGTCAACTGGATGGCGGCGCGGCAGGCCTCGGTGCATTCGGAACTCTACGGCAGGGACATCAGCCGATTGTGGCCGATCTCCTATGAAGGACAGAGCGACACCGCCTGCTTCGACAACGGCCTCGAATTCCTGGTGCAAGGCGGCTACTCGCTGCCGCACGCCGTGATGATGATGATTCCGGAAGCCTGGGCCGGCAATCCTCTGATGGATGAAGAGCGCCGGGCGTTCTACGAATATCATGCCGCGATCATGGAGCCGTGGGACGGCCCGGCCGCGATCGCCTTCACCGACGGCCGCCAGATCGGCGCCACGCTCGACCGCAATGGGCTGCGGCCGGCGCGTTACATGGTCACCAGCGACGACCGCATCATCATGGCGTCCGAGATGGGCGTGCTGAAGATCCCGGAAGAGAACATCATCACCAAGTGGCGGCTGCAGCCCGGCAAGATGCTGCTGGTCGACCTCGAACAGGGCCGCCTCATTCCCGACGACGAGATCAAGGCGCAGCTGGCGAAAAGCCATCCCTATCGCGAGTGGCTCGACCGCACCCAGATCGTGCTGGAGGAGCTGCCGGATGCCCCGACCAAGAGTTTGCGTTCCAACCTGCCACTGCTGGATCGCCAGCAGGCCTTCGGCTATTCGCAGGAAGATATCACCATCCTGATGACGCCGATGGCCTCGACCGGCGAGGAAGCCAACGGTTCGATGGGCAACGATACGCCGATCTCGGCGCTGTCGGACAAGCCGAAGCAGCTGTTCACCTACTTCAAGCAGAATTTCGCGCAGGTCACCAATCCGCCGATCGATCCGATCCGTGAGGAGCTGGTGATGAGCCTGGTCTCGATCATCGGGCCCCGGCCGAACCTGTTCGACCTGCAGGGCCTGGCCGGCACCAAGCGGCTGGAAGTGCGCCAGCCGATCCTGACCGACGGCGATCTGGAAAAGATCCGCTCGATCTCCGACGTTGCCGACAGCCATTTCAAGTCCCGCACGCTCGACACCACCTTCCACGCCGGCCTCGGCGCGGCGGGCCTCGAGCAGGTGCTCGACGAGCTCTGCGCGCGCGCCGAAGCCGCGGTTCGCGAAGGCATCAACATCGTGATCCTGAGTGACCGCGCCGCGGGCTCGGACCGGATTCCGATCCCCTCGCTGCTGGCCTGCGCCGCCGTGCATCATCACCTGATCCGCACCGGTTTACGCACGTCGGTCGGCCTCGTCGTCGAATCCGGCGAACCGCGCGAAGTGCATCACTTCGCCTGCCTCGCCGGCTACGGCGCCGAGGCAATCAATCCTTATCTCGCCTTCGAAACCATCACCGCGATGAAAGACAATTTGCCGGCGGCGCTCGACGACTACGAAATCGTCAAGCGCTACATCAAGTCGATCGGCAAGGGCTTGCTCAAGGTGATGTCGAAGATGGGCATCTCGACCTACCAGTCCTATTGCGGCGCGCAGATCTTCGACGCCGTCGGGCTGAAGGCGGATTTCGTCGCGAAGTATTTCGTCGGCACCCACACACGTATCGAAGGCGTCGGTCTGGCCGAAATCGCCGAGGAAACCACCCGCCGCCACGCCGATGCGTTCGGCGATGCGTTGCAGTACAAGACCGCGCTCGATGTCGGCGGCGAATACGCCTACCGCACCCGCGGCGAGGATCACGCCTGGACCGCCGAATCGGTCTCAACGCTGCAGCATGCCGTGCGCGGCAACTCGCTGGAGCGCTACCAGGCGTTCGCGAAAATCCTCAACGAGCAGTCCGAACGGCTCTTGACGCTGCGCGGCCTGTTCAGGATCAAGACCGCCGAGGACGAAAAGCGCAAGCCCGTCGCCCTCGACCAGGTCGAGCCGGCCAAGGACATCGTCAGGCGGTTTGCCACCGGCGCGATGAGTTTTGGCTCGATCTCGCGCGAGGCGCACACCACGCTGGCGATCGCAATGAACCGGATCGGCGGCAAGTCCAACACTGGCGAAGGCGGCGAGGAGAGCGATCGCTTCAAGCCGATGCCGAACGGCGATTCGATGCGCTCGGCGATCAAGCAGGTCGCCTCGGGCCGCTTCGGCGTCACTACCGAATACCTCGTCAACGCCGACATGATGCAGATCAAGATGGCGCAGGGCGCCAAACCCGGCGAAGGCGGCCAGTTGCCCGGCCACAAGGTCGACGCCACCATCGCGCGGGTGCGGCATTCGACGCCCGGCGTCGGCCTGATCTCGCCGCCGCCGCACCACGACATCTATTCGATCGAGGATCTGGCGCAGCTGATCTACGACCTCAAGAACGTCAATCCCGACGGCCAGGTCTCGGTCAAGCTGGTCTCCGAAATCGGCGTCGGCACGGTGGCCGCCGGCGTTGCCAAGGCGCGCGCCGACCATGTCACCATTGCGGGCTTCGAGGGCGGCACCGGCGCCTCCCCCTTGACCTCGATCAAGCATGCCGGCTCGCCGTGGGAAATCGGACTTGCCGAAACCCACCAGACCCTGGTGCGCGAGCGGCTGCGCAGCCGCATCGTGGTCCAGGTCGACGGCGGCTTCCGCACCGGGCGCGACGTCGTGATCGGCGCGCTGCTCGGCGCGGACGAGTTCGGCTTCGCCACCGCGCCCCTGATCGCGGCCGGCTGCATCATGATGCGCAAATGCCATCTCAACACCTGCCCGGTCGGCGTCGCGACGCAGGACCCCGTGCTGCGCAAGCGCTTCACCGGTCAGCCCGAGCACGTCATCAACTACTTCTTCTTCGTCGCCGAGGAAGTCCGCGAAATCATGGCAGCACTCGGCTACCGCACCTTCAACGAGATGGTGGGCCAGACCCAGATGCTCGACCAGTCCACGCTGGTGGCGCACTGGAAGGCCAAGGGGCTCGACTTCTCGAAGCTGTTCGTGCGCCAGAAGGAACTGCCGGGCCAGAAGATCCATCACGCGCAGAGCCAGGACCATCATCTGGAGGCCGTGCTCGATCGCACCCTGATCGAGAAGGCGCAACCCGCGCTCGATCGCGGCGCGCCCGTCCGGATCGAGGCCGAGATCAACAACACCGACCGCAGCGCCGGCGCGATGCTGTCGGGCACGGTAGCAAAGATCTACGGCCATGCCGGCCTGCCGCACGACACGATTCAGGTGAGCTTCAAGGGCACAGCGGGCCAAGCGTTCGGCGCCTGGCTGGCGCGCGGCATCACGTTCGACCTCGAAGGCGAAGGCAACGACTATGTCGGCAAGGGCCTGTCGGGCGGACGCATCATCGTCAAGCCGCCGCGCAATTCCGGCATCGTGCCGGAAGAGTCCATCATCGTCGGCAACACGGTGATGTACGGCGCGATCGAGGGCGAATGCTACTTCAGGGGCATCGCGGGCGAGCGTTTCGCGGTGCGCAACTCCGGCGCGGTCGCGGTGGTCGAAGGCGCCGGCGATCATTGCTGCGAATACATGACCGGCGGGGTCGTCGTGGTGCTCGGCAAGACCGGACGCAACTTCGCGGCCGGCATGTCGGGCGGCGTGGCTTACGTGCTGGACGAAACCGGCGATTTCGCAAAGCTCTGCAACATGGCGATGGTCGAGCTCGAGCCGGTGCTGTCGGAAGAGATGATCAACGCCAACACCTACCACCAGTCCGGCGATCTCGACGCGCATGGGCGGGTCGACGTATTCCGGAACCTGCTGGAATCCGACGTCGAGCGGCTGCACGTGCTGATCACCCGCCACGCCAAACTGACGGGCTCCAGGCGCGCCAACGAGATTTTGGCGAACTGGAAGCATTGGCTGCCGAAGTTCCGCAAGGTGATGCCGGTGGAATACCGCCGCGCGCTGAAGGAAATGAAGGCCAACGCCGACGCCGAACCGAAAATCGCGATCGGGGCGTGAATGCAACAAGGGGTTTTTCAGCCGTCATTGCGAGCGCAGCGATCCATAGGTCTCGAGGGCTGCTGAATGGATTGCTTCGTCGCGTTGCTCCTCGCAATGACGACGAGAAAGCCGGGACGTGACAAGACATCCTGAGGGATGACGAACGCAAGATGCAGGGGCGCTAGCTTTAATGGGCAAGATTACGGGTTTTCTGGAGATCGACCGCCACGACCGCAAGTATGCGCCGGTCGCCGAGCGCGTGAAGCACTACAAGGAATTCGTCATTCCCCTGAGCGAGAAGGAAACCCGCGACCAGGCCGCGCGCTGCATGAATTGCGGCATTCCCTATTGTCACGGCACCGGTTCGGTGGCGCCGGGCACGCCGGGTTGCCCGGTCAACAACCAGATCCCGGATTTCAACGAGCTGGTCTATCAGAACAACTGGGAAGAAGCCTCGCGCAACCTGCACTCGACCAACAACTTTCCCGAGTTCACCGGCCGCATCTGCCCGGCGCCGTGCGAAGCCTCCTGCACGCTCAACATCAACGACAACCCGGTCACCATCAAGACCATCGAATGCGCTATCGTCGATCGCGCATGGGACAATGGCTGGCTGCCGCCGGAAATCGCGGCGAACAGGACCGGCAAGAAGATCGCCATTGTCGGCTCCGGCCCCGCCGGGCTCGCCTGCGCACAGCAGCTCGCGCGCGCCGGGCATGAGGTGCATGTCTACGAGAAATTCGCCAGCGCCGGCGGCCTGCTGCGCTACGGCATTCCCGATTTCAAGATGGAGAAGCACGTCATCGATCGCCGCATCGCGCAGATGGAGGCCGAGGGCGTCATCTTTCACTACGGCAGCCCGGTCGGCGGCAGCGCCGCGGGGGCGCTCGATCCGCAGGCATTGCTCGCCGAATATGACGCGATGGCGCTAACCGGCGGTGCCGAAGCCGCGCGCGATCTGCCGATCCCCGGCCGCGATCTCGCCGGCATCCACTTCGCGATGGACTTCCTGCCGCAGCAGAACCGCCGCGTCTCCAACGAGCCGCTCGGCGGGGTTGCGGAAATTCTCGCCACCGGCAAGGACGTCGTCGTGATCGGCGGCGGCGACACCGGCTCGGACTGCATCGGCACCTCGTTCCGGCAGGGTGCGAAGTCCGTGACTCAAATCGAGATCATGTCGGCGCCGCCCGCGCAAGAGAACAAGGGCCTGACCTGGCCGAACTGGCCGATGAAAATGCGGACCTCGTCGAGCCAGGCCGAAGGCGCCAAGCGCGACTTCGCCGTGCTGACGCAGAAATTCACCGGCGAGAACGGGCGGGTGACGAAGCTGCACTGCGTCCATGTCGACGACAAGTTCAAGCCCGTCCCAGGCAGCGAATTCGAACTCCGCGCGCAGCTGGTGCTGCTGGCGATGGGCTTCGTCCATCCGGTGCATGAGGGGCTGCTGAAGACACTCGGCGTCGACCTCGACCCGCGCGGCAATGTGCGGGCCAACACCTCGGATTATCTGACCTCACTGCCGAACGTGTTCTCCGCCGGCGACATGCGGCGCGGGCAATCTCTCGTGGTGTGGGCGATCCGCGAAGGCCGGCTCTGCGCACGGTCGATTGATCAATTCCTGATGGGGACGACGAACCTGCCGAAGTAGTCCAACTGTCGTCCCCGCGAAGGCGGGTGCCCAACCGTCCGCGACGCCGCGGCGTACTGGATATCCGCCCCGCAGGTATGACGATTTTACCCGCTTTACGTTAGCCCCACGGCCCGCGAGGCGCCGCGCGGTTACGAGCCACGCCCCAGGGGCCACTGCGCCCGCGCTGTCCCTGCCGTGCCGACGGCAACGAACCGGCCCCTAGTTCGGCAGCGAGCCGCTGCAGCTCGGCGATCCGGTTCTCGGTCGCCGGATGGGTCGAAAACAGATTGTCCATGCCGCGGCCCGACAGCGGGTTGATGATGAACATGTGCGCCGTCGCCGGGTTGCGTTCGGCCTCCTCGTTCGGGATCGCGTGCGCGGCATTCGATATCTTGACCAGCGCCGACGCCAAGGCCAGCGGCTGGCCGACAATGCGGCCGCCGAGCTCGTCGGCGGCATATTCGCGCGTGCGGCTGATCGCCATCTGCACCAGCATGGCACCGAGCGGCGCCAGGATCATCATCGCGATCGAACCGATGATGCCGGGGCCGTTGTTGTTGTCGCGGTTGCCGCCAAAGAACATGCCGAACTGCGCCAGCATCGAGATCGCGCCCGCGATCGACGCGGTGATGGTCATCAGCAGCGTGTCGTGGTTCTTGATATGCGCGAGTTCGTGCGCGATCACGCCGGCGAGTTCCTCGCGGCTGAGCGACTGCACCAGCCCCGTGGTCACGGCCACGGCGGCATTCTCCGGGTTGCGGCCGGTGGCGAACGCATTGGGCTGCGGATTGTCCATCAGGAACACGCGCGGCATCGGCAGCCCAGCCCGTCCGGCCAGCGTGGCCACCATGCTGACAAGCTCCGGCGCGCTGCGCGCATCGACCTCCTGGGCGCCGTACATCGACAGCACCATGCGGTCCGAGTTCCAGTAGGCGAACAGGTTGGTCGCGGCCGCGACCAACAGCGCGATGGTCGCGCCGCCGGCGCCGCCAATCAGATAACCGACGCCCATGAACAGGGCGGTAAGACCGGCCAGCAGGATCGCGGTTCGAAAGTAGTTCATCGTCGTCTCCCTGATGCCGACGGCAGGAGCCCACGGCATACCATACGGGAATCAAGTAGATTGCCGCTGGGTCGGTTCAAGACCGGTGGGTGCGTCGCCGCGTCGCAATGGAGGCGGGATGAAGCGGTTCGGGTCCTGTTTGGGGTTATCGGGACCGCTTCCGGCCATGCCGGCGCCGGAAGCATGGCCGGAAGCCCGCACGATATCACCTGATCCGGATCAAAGCCGGTGTCTTGAGCGGACGGCAAACGCAGTTGCATCAATGCTGCAACCTCACCCCCAGCAACACCACCGTCGAATTGGTGCTGGCGCCGATGATGCTGGAGTCGAGCCAGTCGCGGCGCAGGGTGCCCTTGAGCCAGACGCTGCGGTTCAGCTTGTAGATCAGATCGCCGGAGACCGAATAGAAGCGGTCGAAGCGCGCGTCGCCCTGGTAGTCCTGGGTGCCCCAGGTGAATTTCCCGATCGTGGTCAGCCAGCGGCGGAAGTCATGATCGACTTCCACGGTATAGGTGTTGGTCAGCACACCGGAGACGCCCGGCACCGTGGTCTCGTCGATCGAGGTGGTGGCGAAGAATTTCGCCGTGGTCAGCGGCGTCGCGACCCACACCAGCGAAGCCGATGTCAGCAACCCCTGCAACGGCAGCAGCCGCGGATCCTGATAGGTGCGCGCCGCCCAGCCGATCGCCAGTTCGCCGGTCAGGATCCGCGAGAACTCGAAGCTGGTGCCGGCGCGGACGGATCCGCCGCTGGAGTTGCGCTGAAAGCCGTTGCGATCGGCCAGCAGGTCATGCGAGCGGACGTTGCCGACGATCTCGCCGAAAGGTTTGAGGCCCGGCATCAGGTCGTAGCTGACTCGCCCGAGACCGCCGAACTGGCTGTAGTTGCGATCGTCATTCGTGCTCGAGGTGCCGTCGGTGAGTGTCGAGGCCTGATAGATGGTGCGGTCGGCGGCGACGCCTGCCGACAACTGCAGGCGATTGAAATTGTGGTCGACACCGAAGGTGCCGCCGAGCGTCGCGTAGACCGGATAGCGCTGCAGGCCGGCCTGGATGTTCGGGCTGCCGGGATTATCGGTGGCGAGGCGCAGCCGCGCCTGCGCGGTCAGGCGGGTGTCGCGGCTAACGTCGAGCCGGCCGTTGACATGGCCGGTGAAATCCGGCCGGTCGGCCACCACCGGCGCCGAGGAAATGGTGCCGTCGGTGGGCGGCGGAAAGGTGTTGCCGTAGCCGGTGAACGAGCCGCGCAAGTCGGCCACGATAGCGTGGCGCTGCCAGTCGGAAACCGCGAGGAATTCCGGCGCCACCACATAGAACGGCGATCCCCGGGGCACTAAGGTGCGGCGCGGATTGGTGTCGAAGCCGCCGCGCAGCTCGACCGCGGACTTGATCAGAAAGCTGCCGGCGTAATCCCCGACCGCGCCGAACGGATCGCCGTCGATCTTCAGCCGCTTGCGCGGCGGCTGGCCGACCACGGTGCCGGCCATCGCCGGCGGGATCGGCGCCTTGCTGGCGGATTCCGATGGCGGGATCGACAGCCGCACCCGTCCGTTGGCCGGCAACGGCGGCGGCCTGCTGCCGGGCCCCGGCGGCGGCTTTGGCCTCGCCTGCCCCGGATAGAAGTTTGCCTTCTTGCGCGTCCGGTTGAGCGAATCGTAACCGGAGGAAGAGGCGCCGCTGGCCGCTGGAAGGCCGTAGGTCGGGATTGCGCCGATCCGCGACTTCGCTGGCACGTCCTGATCGCGCAGCTGCGCAGCCCTGGCGGCATCGCTGGTGCGGTCGTTGGATTCGGCGGTCCGGCGTAGCGGCGAATTCTGGGGCGACACGAAGCCGTCGCGCGCCGGACGGAACAGGTCGGGAGTGAGGGTCTGGGCGTGGCTTGGCGCAACATTGGAGGCGATCAGCGCAAGGCATGGCAAGAGCGCGCGCAAAACCAATGCGAGCCGGCGGCGGCCCCTTGCTGGACCCAACATCACGATGAAAAATACCCCAACAATCTCATATACTTGCGAATCCAATTCCGGGCACTCGCGGACGCGCCGGCGGAAACGTCGTTAATGGAGTTAAAACAATTATGGTTAATGAGCCGTTGCGGAGCCGGGGGCCGCGTCGCATCGCGGGTTGTCCCGTGCTAAGGAGGGTCCCGGGCCGAACGCCCTCTCCTTCGGAATCACGCATGGCCAATTCGAAACCGCTGATGGCACAATCATCCGGGACCGACCACGCGAGCGCCGCGATCCAGTCAGGGCTGCGCACGCTCGATGCCGAGGCCGGCGGCATCGCCGCGATCTCGGCGGCGCTGCAGGGCCCGCTCGGGCCGGCCTTCGCCGCCGCCGTCGATCTGATCCGCGACGCCAGAGGCCGCGTTATCGTCACCGGGCTCGGCAAGTCGGGCCACGTCGCGCGCAAGATCGCGGCGACGCTGGCCTCCACCGGCACGCCGGCCTTCTTCGTGCACGCGGCGGAGGCCAGCCACGGCGACCTCGGCATGATCACGCCGGATGACGTCATCATCGCGCTGTCGTGGTCCGGCGAGCAGCCGGAGATGAAGAACCTCGTCAATTATTCCAGCCGCTTTGCGATTCCGATGATCGCGGTGACGTCCAGCGCCGCCTCCTCGCTCGGCGAGGCCGCGCGCATCGTGCTGGAACTGCCGAAGGCGCGCGAGGCCTGCCCGCACAATCTGGCGCCGACCACCTCGTCGCTGATGCAGGCCGCGATGGGCGACGCGCTCGCCATCGCGCTGCTCGAAGGCCGCGGCTTTACCGCGCTGGAATTCGCCAGCTTCCATCCCGGCGGCAAACTGGGAGCGATGCTGAAATTCGTCCGCGACATCATGCATACCGGCGAGGCGATCCCGGTAAAGCCGCTCGGCGCCAAGATGTCGGACGCGCTGGTGGAGATGTCGACCAAGGGTTTCGGTTGCGTCTGCATCGTCGACGCCGGCGGCGAGATCGCCGGCATCATTACCGACGGCGATTTGCGCCGCCATATGCGCCCTGACCTCATGACGGCTGATGTCGACGAGGTCATGACCCGGAATCCGCGCACCATTCCGCCCGGTATGCTCGCCACCGAAATGCTGGAGACGATCAATTCGTCGAAGCCGGCGGTGACCGTGCTGATCGTGGCCGAGGGCAGGAAGCCGGTCGGCATCGTGCATGTCCACGACGTGCTGCGCGCGGGCGTGGCGTAGGCGCGCTAGCTCGCCGGAAACCGCGCCGCCTTCGCCTCCAGCGGCAGCGCCAGCCCGTTCGCCAGATACGACACCGTGCGATAGAAGCCGCACAGCAGCATGATTTCGAGAATCTTCGCCTCGTCGTAATGCACCGAGAGCGCGGCGAATTCCGTGTCATCGAGGGTGGCGCGCAGATGCAGCGCATCGACCGCCGATATCAGCGCCTGCTCGGCTTCGGACCAGCAGGGATCGTTGGCCTCGCCCAGCACGGTGGCTCGGACCTGCGCGTCGGTGAGGCGGGCAGCGGCGGCGAAGGCCGAGACATGGACGCCCCATTCGTATTCGCACCCGGTGCGCGCGCAGGTGCGGTCGATAACGATTTCGCGCTCGCGCAAGGTCAGCGGTCCGCGGTCGAGCAAGCCGCCGGCGCTGAATTTCTCCCAGGCGCGCGGGCTGACGGCGATGGTGCGAAACAGCAACAGCGGCGGCGCGCCGCGCATGATGCGTTCGAATTGCTGTTGGGTCTCCGGCGGATAAGGCGGCTGCAGCGGGGCAAGGCGTGACATCGGCAACTCCGGTTGCTACAGTAAGCGTAGCGCCACGCTACAATATATGTAGCGATCCGCAAGGGACCCGCCGATGCTGAAAAAGAGCCCAGCCATGAAAAAACGCGGTGTCCGCGGCTCGACGTCGGGCCGGCCGATCATGGCGCTGCTCGACCTCCTAGGCCGGCGCTGGACTCTGCGGATCATCTGGGAGCTGCGCGACGACCGGTCGCTGACGTCGCGTGCGATGCGCACCGCCTGCGACGAGGCTTCGCCGACCATCCTGCAGACCCGGCTGTCCGAACTGCGGGAGGCGGGCCTTGTCGAGCTTGTTGCCGGCGACGGCTACCGCCTCAGCGGACTGGGAAAGGATCTGTTTGAACACTTTCTGCCCCTGCATCGCTTCGCCGAGCGGTGGAGCAAACTGCAATCGCATTGATTAGGCCGCCGCCACGGTGAGACTGGCGCCATCGGCCTGCACGATCCTGACCCGGCTGCCGGCGGGCGTATCGGGACCGGCGACGCGCCAGATCGTATCGTCGATCTTGACCGTGCCCGAGCCGTCGATGATCGGCTTTTCCAGCGTGAACACCCGGCCGACCAGCGCGTCGGTGCGCTTGTTGAGAAACGGGTTGCTCCGGCTGACGCCGCTGTTGCTGCGGGCGACGCGCCGCCACAGCGGCACCGCCGCGACGGCGAAGACCGCGAACATCAGGAATTGCGTCTGCCAGGACGGACTGAGCGCGAACGACAGCAGCCCGACCAGCAGCGCCGCGAGGCCCAGCCAGAACATGAAGACACCCGGCGCCAGCAACTCCAGCGCCATCAGGACGAAGCCGAAGATCAGCCAGTTCCAGTTGCCAAGCGTGTAAAATATCTCGGTCATCGCGCGAGCCTCTCAGCCATCTGTTCATGCGATCTACACACCACACCGGCAATGCGCACTTCACCGGACCAACTTTACCGTTGCGGCATCACCGGCGGCGGGGTCGGGCCAGCGCCCGGCACCGACGCGCGCCGCGCGGCCTGGGCGGCAACCGCGCCTTCGCCGAAGGTCGCCTTGGCGATCTCGCCGATGCCGGCCAGCGATCCCAGGATACTCATCGCCTCGATCGGCAGCATGATGATCTTCTGGTTCGGCGAATCCGCGAGCTGCCCGAACGCCTTGATGTATTTGTCGGCGATGAAATAGTTCAGCGCGGCGACATCACCTTTGGCAATCGCCTCGGAGACCATTTGAGTTGCCTTGGCTTCGGCTTCGGCGGAACGCTCGCGCGCCTCGGCGTCGCGGAAAGCGGCTTCGCGGCGGCCTTCAGCCTGCAGAATCTGGCCCTGTTTCGCACCCTCGGCGCGAAGGATTTCCGACTGCCGCTGGCCCTCGGCCTGCAGGATGTCGGCCCGCTTGACGCGCTCGGCCTTCATCTGGCGTCCCATCGCCTCGACCAGGTCGGCGGGCGGCACGATGTCCTTGATCTCGATGCGGTTGACCTTCAATCCCCATGGCGAGACCGCGGCATCGACCACGCGGAGCAGGCGCTCGTTGATCTCGTCGCGGTGCGACAGCACCTGGTCGAGGTCCATCGCGCCCATCACCGAGCGGATGTTGGTCATGGTCAGGACGACGATCGCCTGATTGAGGTCGGAGACCTCGTAGCTCGCCTTGGCGGCGTCGAACACCTGATAGAAGGCGACGCCGTCCACCGTTACCGTGGCATTGTCCTTGGTGATCACCTCCTGCTCGGGAATGTTGATCACCTGCTCCATCATGTTCATCTTGCGGCCGACGCGATCGAAATAGGGGACGATGATGTTGAGGCCCGGCGACAGCGTGCGGGTGTATTTGCCGAACCGCTCGATGGTCCAGTCAAAACCCTGCGGCACGGTCTTGACGCCAGCAAACAGCGTCAAGATCACCAGCAGCACGAACGCGATGGCGAAGATGTCGAAGCCGCTCATGAATCCTCCAAAGCCGCAAAACCGATACGCGCAGGCGCATTCCTGTTTGGTCTGGAAACCGGCCGCGCCGGTTCATTATAGCCTCTAAATCGGCGCCAGGAGGGGTTTGGCGACCGCCCAAAGTCATGCCCCGAAACGCCGGCCAGGGGCCTCGTTTCGCTGACGAAACGGCCCGCATCGCCTAATCGTCAAAATCCAGCCTTCATATCAAGCCTTCATATCCAGCCTTGCAACTCGCGCAGCACCAGCTGGCGGATCACGTCCATACCGGGATCGCTGTCGTTCAGGCAGGGAATTGCCGCGAACTGCTCGCCGCCATTGTGCTTGAAGATCTCGGCGTTTTCCTGCGCGATCTCTTCCAGGGTTTCGAGGCAATCGGCCGAAAAGCCGGGGGTCACCACGACAATGCGGCGCACGCCGTCCTTGGCCAGTTGCTCGATGGTCTTGTCGGTGTAGGGCTGTAGCCAGGGGTCGAAGCCGAAGCGGGACTGAAAGGTCAGCATCAACTTCGAGGCGTCGAGGCCCATGCGCTTGCGCAAGGCGTCTATGGTGGCGACGCACTGCGCCTGATAGGGATCGCCCTTGTCGATGTATTTCCGCGGCATCCCGTGGAACGAGGCCAGGATCAACTCCGGCTGAAAGGCCAGGGTTTTCAGATGCGCTGATATCGAGACCGCCAGCGCCTCGATGTATTCCGCATCGAGGTAATAGGGCGGCGTCACCCGCAAAGTCGGCTGCGCGCGCATGCCGGCGAGTACGCGAAACACCTCGTCACACACGGTGGCGGAGGTCGCGGCAGAATATTGCGGATAGAGCGGCACCACGAGCAGCCGGTCGCAGCCTTGTGCCGTCAGCGCCGCGATCCGCGAGGCGATCGACGGGTTGCCGTAGCGCATCGCCCAGTCCACCACGACATGGTCGTGATCGGCGATGGCCGCCGCCAGTTTCTCGGACTGGGCGCGCGTGATGGTCTTGAGCGGGGACTCGTTTTTTTCGGTGTTCCAAATTTTCTCGTAATCGCGCGCCTTGCGGCCGGGGCGCACCCGCAGGATGATGCCGTTCAGAATGAGCTTCCAGAGCAGCCCCTGATTTTCGATAACCCTGACATCGCTGAGGAATTCCCTGAGATAGACCCGCACGCCCTGCGCATCCGCGCTGTCGGGGGTGCCGAGATTGACGAGGAGGACGCCGACGCGTCCCGGGCTGGTCCCGGCGGCAGGCTCGGCTTCAGGCTTGGCGGTTTCGATGGATACGACTGTTGTCATAATGCCCGTGGCTTCGCGCGTCGGGGTATCCTTGTCAAGATAAGGGCGCTTTCGCTACTGTCACGTCTGGCCCGGGGGTGCGAGGCATCGTCCGGACCCGGCGATGCAAGGCATCGTCCGGCCGCGCGGCGGGGGAACCATGACGGTCGCCGAATGGTGCGTTTTCGGAACGCTGATGCTCTATCTGCTGACGATCGTACCTATCAAGTGGATCGGGTTTCGCCGTTTCGACAATGCCAAACCGCGCGACCCCGGCTTCTATGACGACCCGATCGCCTCGCGCGCGCTGGGCGCCCATCAAAACGGCATCGAGGCCTTTCCGTTCTTCGCCGTCGCGGTGCTGCTGGCCGAGTTTCGGGGCGCGCCGCAGCATCTCATCAACGAGCTGGCGGTGCTGTTCCTGATCGTGCGGATTGCCTACGTCTTCACCTATCTCGGCAATCGCCCGACGCTGCGCTCGATCCTGTGGAGCATCGGCTTTGCGATCAACATCGTGATCTTCTTCCTGCCGGCGATCCGGGGCTGGTTGCCGGGGTGAGGCGCCCATTTTCGAGTGACAGGGTCGGCGAAGCAATCCGGTCCATCAACATCATTGCGAGCGAAGCGAAGCAATCCGTTTCACGGTGTTGCCGGTTGGTAAGCTGGATTGCTTCGTCGCAATCGCTCCTCGCAATGACGCTGCGGGAGCTTTGCTTCATCTCAAACAGCAGATGCGCGTCCGCGTTCTCGCGGCGCAGTTTTGCCCGAGGTTTGCGGATCGTTGTCCCTCAAACACGAGGGAGCAGGGAATGCCGGATGCACGCTGCACCCGCGGTCTCGTGTGCAAGGTTGTGCGAAGAAGGCGCACACGAGCATACAGGTTCAGCGGAGGCAATCCGGCATTCCCTGCGCAATGGTCTTACGGCTTATGCCGCGCTCTCCCCGGCGACGAATTCGTCTTGCCACCGTCGCTGCCGGCTTGACGGCTGATCGACCCGGTCGGATCGATTTCGCCACCGACAGCTTGGCACCAGCAACGGGTGTCGGGACCACACGGTTTTGCCGTACGCAACAACATCGGTCGTCTGCGTGCCGCCGATCGCTCACGGAAATCCGCCCCGCCATCGCATCTCACGCCCCACGCTGCCGCGTCCACCGCATCCCATCCCGCGTTCGTGACGATCGCGATACGCCCCTCTTGCCGGGTGAGACGGGCGAACTTGTAGGCGTGATTTGCCCGACGGGTTAAGCGAAATTTTGCCCGTCGGGTTGTTTTGCCGCAGCCCCGGCGCCGTAGAGCGAGTCCCCACAACCGGTGATTTTTTTGCGTTTTCCATCCGCAGAATGGTCGACACGTTTTCTAGGTCGTCTTCGTCTGTGCGCTTTTCGGGACAGGGAAGCGTGACGAACGTCCGCTCTGGGCGCCAAGTCTGGACGTCCCCGCAAGGACGCGTTACGGCGGCGGAACATCGGCTGGCAGCTGATCCCGATTGCGTCATTTTCCCACGCAACAGCCCAGCGAAAAGTGCTACGTTATTACGTAGGGGGCACCGGATATTTGTCAAATGGATCGGTATCCAGGAGATCAATTCCCGTATGCGGCATTCTTCTGGCCTGCGCTCGTCGCTGCATCAGCCGCTGAAACCGCCTCCTCCGTAGCGGCGCATCTTCTGGGACTGTCGGCCGATGCTGCTGACGCCCGTACTTTGCAAGAGCCGGAACGAGCCACGCCAAGCAGGATTGCGCTGGAGCTGCATGCAGTCCGGCTTCGTGACTTTACCGAGGCCAAGAGCGGCGTTCCCACCCTGCTATGCCCACCGCTCGCGCTGCATGGAGCCGCCATTGCCGACCTCGCAGCCGGACACAGTCTCGTTGCCGCCCTCCGTGGCGCCGGAATTGAACGACTGTTCATGG
This sequence comes from Bradyrhizobiaceae bacterium Ga0074131, assembly GCA_001464035.1. Lineage (GTDB taxonomy): Bacteria > Pseudomonadota > Alphaproteobacteria > Rhizobiales > Xanthobacteraceae > Bradyrhizobium. The sequence goes on along the minus strand of LNEC01000023.1, from coordinate 71,978 downwards.
CCGATTGGCGCTCCGCCAGCGCCGACATGCGATTTCTCGGAATCGACGAATATCTCGCCGATCTCAATGTCCTTGTCGATCATGTCGGCGGCCTGGTTGATCTCGTGGGACTTTGCCAGGGCGGGTGGTTATCCCTGGTCTATGCGGGCCGATTCCCGGCCAAGGTGCGCAAGCTCGTTATGGCCGGCGCGCCGGTTGATCTTGCTGCGCAGCAATCCGGTTTGTCGGCTATCGCCGAGGCCACTCCCCTGATGGTGTTTGAGAGCCTGGTTAAGCTCGGCGATGGTCTCGTTATCGGCCGCAATATCGCGCGGTTCTGGGGAAATGACACTGACGCAACCGGTATTCGCGAAGCTCTGCAGATCCTTCAGCCGATCGGCTCACCGGAATTCACGCGGCTCGAAGCCATCTTCAAGAACTGGAATTCCTGGACGATCGACGTTCCCGGAAAATACTACCTGGAAGTTATCGAGAAACTATACAAGCGCAACGAACTCGCCAGCGGAAACTTCGTGGCCCTGGGACAAAAGATCGACCTCTCGCGACTGCGGCTTCCGATGTATCTTCTGGCCGGGAGCGCCGACAAAGTGGTCGCCCCGGAACAATTGCTTGCAGTGGAACGGCTCGTAGGAACGCGGCGGGAATCTCTTCGCCGCGCGGTCGCCCCTTGCGGTCATCTCAGTCTGTTCATGGGGAGGCGAACGCTTGAAGGATATTGGCCCGGGATTGTACGTTGGATGAAGGAAGTTGAATGAGCCTGGCCACTTCCGCCGATGGACTCTTCGAATCTCCTCGATCTCTCATCCTGTGACGCCTCCCGCAGTCCGTGTGAGGGCCGCGGGAGGTGGCCGCCTCAGGCCAGATGCAGTTCGCGCGTGGCTATCAATCCCCGGATCGATGCCGGTATCGGGACCGCACGATGGGTCTCCTGGCTGGTGTAGACCCAGACGATCTCGCCGGTTACCAGCGGGTCAATGCCGCCCCTCAGAAAGATGGCAAGTTCGAAGGCGAGGCTCGTATTGCCGATCCGCGCCACCCGCGCGCCGACGTCGATTTCCTGGTCGAAGCGGACCGGCGCCTTGTATTCAATGAGCGATCTGACGACATGGAAGTCGATGCCGGTCGTCTTGGCGTCGGCATACTGGTCGTAGCCCAGGGCGCGAAAATACTCGGTGATGGTCGTATCGAAATAGGTCAGGTAATGCGCGTTGAATACCACGCCCTGACCGTCGATCTCCGAATATCGCACCCGGAACGGGTGGAAGAACCAGAATTGCTCGCGTGACATGAATTCCCGTCTAACCTTCTGCGTGTTGGTTCGCCCATATAGCCCACCGAAACCGTTTTCCCGGCGACTTGTGCCTTTTATGACTTCCGGCTCATGCGGCTTTTGAACGGATCGAAGACAACGACCCCGGCAGGCTTGAAATCCGATACGTTGCGCGTGACTACACAGCTGCTGCAATATTCTCGTAGTTGTGGCGCAGCACGTTGCCAATCCCCGCAACTTTCTGCCAGGGGATTTCCGGATTACGCGTTTTCAAGTCATCCGGAAGATGACGACTGGCTTCGGAAATAATCTCAACACCGCGCTCCACGAGCCATTGCCGCTGCCAGTCGCTTTCAAATGCCTCAAGCGACAAATCCGCCAATACACCATTGACGCGTTCGATCGCCTCGATGATGTCCGTCAAGCGCGGGATGAGCGAACGTGCAGCCACCAAAACACGCGGACGGCTGTTGCTTCTATCGCTTCCCGGAGGGTCTTATGCAGGCTGTCGCGCGTCATGATGTCCGTCTTGCGGCCGAGGATGCTGGCGGCGTATTCCTTGACGTCCATTAGCTCGTACACGCCGAGCTTGCCCTTCTCGTAGTCAAAAAAGAGGTCCACGTCGGAATCTTGATCTGCCTCTCCGCGCGCCGTCGAGCCGAACAGGTAGAGATGTTCGACGCCAAGCCGCTTCAAATCAGCTTCGTGCCGCTGCAATCGGCTTATGGCTTCATCGCGGTCCATAGCAATGTAGCAAAGCCGAGCCGACTCCTCAACCGCGCGACACCGCGCGCCGCCCGGTAGCTCCATCCGGTCAGAGACACGTCACCCGCTCGGCGGCGAGGTAACCGAACAGCAGGCCCACCCCCAGCAGCAGCACCAGTCCGGCCGCGCCGAATTCGATGCCGCGCATCACCAGCGCGCCGCCGCCCTCGCTGCCGCCGCTGAGGCGTCTCGCCAGGTCTTTCGCAGACACCGCGATGACGGCGATGGTCGCCACTGTGATCGCGGTGCCGAGCCCCATCACGAAAGTCGCGGCGATGCCGGCCCAGAACAACCCCTGCGCCAGCGCGAACACCAGCACCAGAATGGCGCCCGAGCACGGGCGGATGCCGACCGCCAAAATCGCCCCCAACCCACGCCGCCAGCCGCCGGGGCCGGCGAGCTCGCTCGGGGCCGGACCATGGGAGTGGCCGCAATGCTCGTCATGGACGTGGTGGGGGTCGTGATCGCGGTGGTGGTGCCCGTGATCGTGATGGTGATGTGCGTGAGCATGACCATGATCGTGGCCATGATGATGCTGCGCGGCGCCTGCCATCGCAGGCACCGGCGCGCGGGTCTGCAGCGCGCGCATGAACCCGCCGCCCTTGGTCCAGACCAGCCGGGCGCCGAACGCCGCGATCAGCGCATAGCTGGCGATCTCGATGACTCGTTCGGTCCCGCACATGGTTTTGGCGGTGGCGTTGAGCAGCCAGGCGCAAATCCCGACGATCGCCACCGCGACCAGCGACTGCATCAGGGCCGAGGCGAACGACAGCACGATGCCGCGCCGCGCCGTCTCCTGGTTGGCGACCAGATAGGACGAGATCACCGCCTTGCCGTGGCCGGGGCCGGCGGCGTGAAAGATGCCGTAGGCGAAGGAAATCGCAAGCAGGGTCCAGACCGCGGAACCGTCGGACTTCGCGGCGCGGATGGTCGCGGACATCTCGCGGTAGAATTCCGCCTGCTTTGCGAGAATCCAGCCGACGATGCCGCCGGCCTGGGATTCGGGAGCGCGCTTCGGCGCGCCGAACGGCGTCTGCGCCAACACCTGATGCATCAGTCCATCGAGCATCATCACACCGGTTGCCGCGGCGGCGCACATCAACAGGCCGCGCGCGAGATCCCGATCCGGTCTCACGGACATTGCACCGAAATCTTGTTGGCGAACATCGCGCCGTAGTTCGAATTGTCGCCGCTGGCGAAATTGTCCTCGGTGAGCCTCTGCGCCGTGGCGGTGCTGTCGTTCGGCCGCTGAAATTTCAGCTGGCAGGCGGCGGGCGCCCCGACCAGCTTGATCGGGTCCTTGTCGGCGAACTTGAAATCGATGAAGAAGGCGGGATCGAACACTTCCAGCGCCAGCACTTTCGGCCTGACCGGCGTCTTCAGCGGCAGCGTGAAATGCAGCGTCAGCGCCGAGTCCTTGTATTCCAGGAAGTAGTCGACCGGCTCCAGGAATTTCTCTTTTCGGCCGTCGGCCTTGGCGAAGGTGAAGAAGTCGAACTCCTTCAGCGATTCGACATTGGTCTGCGCCAGCGGCGCCAGCTCCTCGCGGCTATAGACGCCTTTGACCTTGGTCTCGATGCCCTGCAGGGCGTAGGTCGAGAACATGTCGTCGAAAGTCCAGGCGTGGCGCACGCCCGACATGGAGCCGTCGGCGGCATAGATCACTTCGCTGGCGGCGGTGATCCAGACATGCGGATGGGCCTGCGCCTCCTTCGCACCGGAAGCCAGGACGCCGGCCAGCAGCAGCAGGCTCAATAACCGTTGTTTCATCGTGTTCACCTCAGGCCGCCTTAGGGGTTTCCAGCAGGCCACGACGGCGCAGCAACGCGTCGGGCTCCGGCTCGCGGCCGCGAAACGCGACATAAGCATCTTCCGGGTCGCGCGAGCCGCCGGAGGAATAGATGTCGTCGTGCAGCCGTTTGGCAATCGAAGGGTCGAAAATATCGCCGGCCTCCTCGAAGGCGCCGAAGGCGTCGGCATCCATCACCTCGGACCACATGTAACTGTAATAGCCCGACGCATAGTGATCGCCGGAAAAGATATGGCCGAACTGGGTGGGCCGGTGCCGTAGCGCGATTTCCGCGGGCATGCCGATCTTCTCCAACTCGGCGCGTTCGAACGCCCGCACGTCCTGGATCGTCGAGGCCGGCTGGGTGTGGAATTCCAGATCGATCAGCGCCGAGGAGACGAACTCCGCGGTGGCAAAACCCTGATTGAATTTTCGCGCGGCGATGAAGCGCGTCAGCAGGTCGTCCGGCAGCGGCTCGCCGGTCTGGTAGTGCCGGGCAAACTGCCGCAGCACCTGGGGCTGCTCCTGCCAGTGCTCGTACAGCTGCGACGGCAGCTCGACGAAATCGGTGAACACGCTGGTGCCCGACAGCGAGGGATAGGTCACGTCCGACAGCATGCCGTGCAAAGCGTGGCCGAATTCGTGGAACAGGGTCCGGGCGTCGTCCGGCGACAGCAGCGACGGCTCCCCATCGGCGCCCCTGGAGAAGTTGCAGACGTTGACGATCAGGGGCGCGACCTCGCCGTCGAGCTTCTGCTGGTCGCGCAGCGAAGTCATCCAAGCGCCGGAACGTTTTGAAGGCCTGGCGAAGTAGTCGCCGTAGAACAGCGCCTTGTGATTGCCCGCGGCATCCTTGACCTCCCAGACCCGCACATCCGGATGCCAGACCGGGATATCCTTGCGCTCGGTGAAGGAGAGGCCGAACAGCCGCGTCGCGCAGTCGAAGGCCGCATCGATCATGTAATCGAGCGAGAGGTAGGGTTTTATCGCGGCGTCGTCGAAATTGGCCCTGATCTGGCGCAGCTTCTCGGCATAGTAGCGCCAGTCCCACGGCGCCAGCGCGAAGTTGCCGCCCTCCTCGGCGACCAGCGCCTGCAAGGCGTCGCGGTCGGCAAGCGCCCGCGCCCGCGCCGGCTTCCAGACCCGCTCCAACAGGCCCCGCACCGCTTCGGGCGTCCTGGCCATCGAATCCTCCAGCCGGTAGGCGGCGAAGGTGGCAAATCCCAGCAGCCTGGCGCTCTCCTCCCGCAGCGTCAGGATCTCCACAATGATGGCGTTGTTGTCGTTGGCGTTGCCGTTGTCGCCGCGCGCGGTGAAAGCCTTGAACACCTTCTCGCGCAGGTCGCGGCGGCCGGAGCTCTTCAGGAACGGCTCCACGAAGGAACGCGACAGCGTCATGACCGCCTTGCCGGCCATGCCGCGCTCCTCGGCCGCGGCTTTCGCGGCCGCGACGAAACTGTCGGAAAGGCCGTCGCGATCGGCTTCGCCGAGCTCCATGAACCAGTCCTGTTCGTCGCCGAGCAGATGATGGCTGAACGCGGTGCCGAGATGCGCCAGCCGCTCGTTGATCTCGGCCATCCGCTTCTTGGCGTCCTCGTTCAGCCCGGCGCCGGCGCGGTGGAAGCGGGTATAGGTGCGCTCGAGCAGCCGCTTCTGCTCGCCTGATAGCCCGAGGCCGGCGCGGTCGTCGTGCAGCAGCGCGATACGGCCGAACAGCACCCCGTTCATCATGATCGGGTTCCAGTGCCGCGCCATGCGCAGCGACACTTCCTTGTCGATCTCCAGCAGCTCGGGGTTGGAGTGCGCCGAGACGAGGTCGTAGAACACCGCCGCCACCCTGGAGAGCAGCTTGCCGGAACGCTCCAGCGCGGTGATGGTGTTGGCGAAATCAGGCGCGGAGGGATCGTGCTCGATCGCCATGATCTCGGCCGCGTGATCGGCGAAGGCCCGCTCAAAGGCCGGGAGGAAGTGCTGCGGCGCGATCTCGGCGAAGGGCGGGGTTTCGAACGGCGTCTGCCAGGCCTTCAAAAGCGGGTTTGCCGGGGCCAGCGAGGCGGCCGCCATTTCCGAGGTTTCCGGCATCGAGATTTCCTGTCTTGGTCGCGAATGAATGGAGCAGCCTATATCACGCGATGCGGCTTTTTTGGGCCTTTTACGCTTGATAGCACGACCCTTTTCATAGAGATTGCGGCCCGCAACAGGATACTGGACCCATGAGCTCGCAGCCCCTCCCTACCGCTTCCCGCCGGATCGTCTGGCCCAGCGTCATCACTGTCGTCAGCGCGGCGATCCTGATCGGCGCCGAGGTATTCGGCGCGGCGTTCGCCGGCGGCTGGGCGCTTGCGATCCTGTTCGGACTGAGCGAGACCGGCACGCACATCCTGCAGGCGGTGTTGTTCACGATCGGCGTCTTCATCATGGTGGCGTTCATCCGCAACGCGCAGCGCATCGAGCCGTTCACGCGCCGCGCCTAAAGTCGGCTGCACAACAAAGCCGCCCGCCGGGCTGTGAAAATATTGACGTTCCCTTAAGAAAACTTAACGTCTGTTCACGATCGGCGACGCGCGCGTGCGCCGAGAGCACCGCTGCAGGCGCATGTTGGGCGAATTCGTCTCCAGCCCAAAAAAACTATTGCGAAGCCGAGTCAAAACACCTATTTCCACTCTTGCCCAATTTCGCACGTGCCTGTGGTCGTGTGTCAGTCGGTAGGTATCCGGACAAGAGGCCGGACAGCCGCCAAGGGACGAAGAACCGAGGGTCGCTCAGGTCGCAAGATCCGAGCGTCCAGCATCTCTCTCAAGAGATGCCGTTGAAGGTCTCTTCGCTCCTTGCAACCGTGACTGGCAGCCGGAGGCGAACCGGCGCACCTCGTTCTCAACGGGGGACGCGACTTAAAGCAACGACGGATCGGGCTTTTTTGGTCTCTGCCGGCTTTCCACCAGCCGGCGCGAATACCGAAGAGGCTTGTCCTTCATTGCCAGGTGTGCGGGCGGGATCATTCCCAACCAATCCACGGCAGCACAATTCGGTCTGAGCTTTTTGGCCCCGTCGCGCCTCCATCGCGCAACGTGGCCGGAGCGCTTTGATCCGAGATCATTTTTGGACGTGTCCCGTCGCTGGGGCCGTTTGGGAGGGTGCTACCATGACTGAACGTATCCAGGAATTCCTGCGCAGCCGCCGGAACGAGGGTCAGGACGTCGAGCCGTGCCTCGTCGTCGACCTCGAAGTCGTGCGCGACAACTACCAGACGTTCTCCACGGCGCTGCCGGACAGCCGCGTGTTCTATGCGGTCAAGGCCAACCCGGCGCCGGAAGTGCTGTCGCTGCTGGCCTCGATGGGCTCGTGCTTCGACTGTGCCTCGGTGCAGGAGATCCAGATGGCGCTGGATGCGGGTGCGACCCCGGAGCGTGTCTCGTATGGCAACACGATCAAGAAGGAGCGCGACATCGCGCGCGCCTTCGCGCTCGGCATTCGCCTGTTCTCGGTCGACTGCTCCGCCGAAGTCGAGAAGATCGCCCGTGCTGCCCCCGGCGCCAAGGTGTTCTGCCGCATCCTCTACGATTGCGCAGGCGCCGAATGGCCGCTGTCGCGCAAGTTCGGCTGCGATCCGGAGATGGCGGTCGACGTGCTCGACCTCGCCAAGCGCCTCGGCCTGGAGCCTTATGGCATCTCGTTCCATGTCGGCTCGCAGCAGCGCAAGGTGAAGGCGTGGGACCGCGCGCTGGCGATGGCCTCGACGGTGTTCCGCGACTGCGCGGAGCGCGGGATCAACCTGTCCATGGTCAACATGGGTGGTGGATTCCCGACCAAGTACCTGAAGGAAGTCCCGGCGGTCGTGCAGTACGGCCGGTCGATCTTCCGCGCGCTGCGCAAGCATTTCGGCAACGCGATCCCGGAAACCATCATCGAGCCTGGCCGCGGCATGGTCGGCAATGCCGGCATCATCGAGACCGAAGTCGTTCTGATCTCCAAGAAGAGCGACGAGGACGAGGTGCGCTGGGTCTATCTCGACATCGGAAAGTTCGGTGGTCTCGCCGAGACGATGGACGAGTCGATCCGCTACGCCATCAAGACGCCGCATGATGGCGCCGAGATGACGCCGTGCGTGCTCGCAGGTCCGACCTGCGATTCCGCCGACGTGATGTACGAGAAGCTGCCGTACCCGCTTCCGGTGACGCTCGAGATCGGCGACAAGCTGCTGATCGAAGGCACCGGCGCGTATACGTCGACCTACTCGTCGGTGGCGTTCAACGGCTTCCCGCCGCTGCGGACCTACCACATCTGAGGCTGTAGCGAGGCGCTCGCTTTTCTTACCTCTCCCGCCCGCGGGGGAGGTCGGCGCGAAGCGCCGGGTGGGGGAAGACTCTAACAGCGGTTTCGCTGTGCGACCCCCCACCCCGGCCCTCTCCGCAAGCGCGGGAGAGGGAGAAGAAATCGGGAGCCGGTGCGCCGGCTCCTTCCCCTTCATCTGCCGATTTGCCGACAACGCGCCGCGGACAGATGTCCGCCGAACGCGGGGACATGCCATGACTGCCTTGCGGAAGACTGCCGTCGCCCTCATTTCCGATGCCGCTCCGTTCGTGATCCGCGCGGAGCGAGCCTCGGACGTCGTTGCGCGGGAAGCGCTGCTGGATGCCTGCTTTGGCTTAAACCGCCATACGCGCACCTGCCAGCGCCTGCGCGACGGAAGCGCGCCCGCCGAAGGCCTTGCCTTCTCGGTGGTGCGTCAGGGCCGGCTGATCGGAACCGTGCGGTTGTGGCATGTCAGCGCCGGAGGCAACCCCGCGCTGGTGCTCGGCCCGCTGGCGGTCGACGCTTCGTACCGTGAGCTTGGCATCGGCGCTGCGCTGATGAACCATGCGCTGGCGGCGGCGAAAGCGCGCGGCCATGGCGCGGTGATCCTGCTCGGCGACGCGCCGTATTATGCCCGCTTCGGCTTCTCGGCCCTCAAGACCGGCGAACTGTCGCTGCCCGGACCGTTCGAACGCGACCGGCTGCTCGGAATTGAGCTGCGCGAGGGCGCGCTGGACGACGCCTGGGGGGTGATCGCGCCTTTGGGTGCGGCCGCGCCACTCGGCAATCTCCGGCCGGCCCGAAGGACGCGAAAATCGGCTCCCCGCGCCGCTTGATTTGACCGTCAAGACGCGGCAATCGTGGCCTCGTTACAGCCGCGCCATGCCCCGACCCGAGGTGTACGACATGCCCCGCCGCCTGATTTCCACCGGCTCGCCGTTCGAAAAGACCGCCGGCTATAGCCGCGCCGTCATCGACGGCGAGTTCGCCTTCGTGGCCGGCACCACCGGCTACGACTACATCACCATGACCATGCCTGACGATGTCACATCCCAGACACGGAACTGCTTCAAGACCATCGAGGCCGCGCTCGCGGAAGGCGGCTTTGCGATGACTGACATCGTGCGGGCGACCTACTACATCACTGACATCGCCGATGCCGAGAAGGTGATCGCCGTCTGCGGCGATACTTTTGCCCAAATACGTCCCGCCTCAACCCTCCTGATCGTCGCCGGGCTCTACAAGCCCGAGATGAAGGTCGAGATCGAAGTCACTGCGAAGCTGCGTTCCGACTGATCACGCAGCGACGCAGTCAATCCCCTTACCGGAGACCATTCATGAGCCCCGCCGCGCCTATCCACGCGAAAATCACCGGCCCGATCGTCATGATCGGTTTCGGCTCGATCGGAAAAGGCACGCTGCCGCTGATCGAACGGCATTTCGAGTATGACAAGTCGCGCTTCGTCATCATCGATCCGCACGAGGACGGCGAGCTGGCGAAGCAGCATGGCGTGCGCTTCATCAAGCAGGGGGTGACCCGCGAGAATTACCGCGAGGTGCTGGTGCCGCTGTTGACCGCCGGCGGCGGCCAGGGCTTTTGCGTCAACCTGTCGGTCGACACCGGATCCGTCGACATCATGAGCCTGTGCCGCGAGATCGGCGCGCTTTACATCGACACCGTGATCGAGCCGTGGCTCGGCTTCTACTTTGACAAGACCATCGGGCCCGAAAAGCGCTCGAACTACGCGCTGCGCGAAACCCTGCTGGCGGCCAAGCGCAAGAGCCCCGGCGGAACCACCGCCGTCTCCACCTGCGGCGCCAATCCCGGCATGGTGTCCTGGTTCGTCAAGCAGGCGCTGCTCGACATCGCCCGCGACACCAATACGCCGATCAACGAGCCGAAGAGCCGCGAGGGCTGGGGCCAGCTCGCCCACAAGCTCGGCGTCAAGGGCATCCATGTCGCCGAGCGCGACACCCAGCGCTCCAAGAAGCCGAAGCCGATGAACGTGTTCGTCAACACCTGGTCGGTGGAAGGCTTCGTGTCCGAGGGCATGCAGCCGGCCGAACTCGGCTGGGGTACCCACGAAACCTGGATGCCGGACAACGGCCGCGCCCATACCGAGGGCTGCGGCGCCGCGATCTACCTGCTGCAGCCCGGCGCCAACACCCGTGTTCGCTCCTGGTGCCCGACGCCGGGCGCGCAATACGGCTTTCTGGTCACCCACAATGAGTCGATCTCGATCGCCGACTATTTCACCGTGCGCGACGGCCAGAAGGTGATCTATCGGCCGACCTGCCACTACGCCTATCATCCCGCCAACGACGCGGTGCTGTCGCTGCACGAGCTCTTCGGCGCCACCGGCAGGATGCAGCCGAAATGGCACATCCTGGACGAGGACGAGATCGAGGATGGTATCGACGAACTCGGCGTGCTGGTCTACGGCCACGCCAAGAACGCCTACTGGTACGGCTCGCAGTTATCGATCGAGGAAACCCGCGGGATCGCGCCCTACCAGAACGCCACCGGCATGCAGGTGTCGTCGGCTGTGCTCGCCGGAATGGTGTGGGCGCTGGAAAATCCCGCAGCCGGAATCGTCGAAGCCGACGAAATGGATTTCCACCGCTGCCTGGAAATCCAGCGGCCATATCTCGGCCCGGTCAAGGGATTCTATACCGACTGGACGCCGCTCAGCGACCGGCCGGGGCTGTTCCCGGAGGATATCGATACGTCGGATCCGTGGCAGTTCAGGAACGTGCTGGTGCGGTGAAGCACCGGACCTCATGGCGAGGAGCGCGCCTTTGCGCGCGTCTCGAACCATGAGAGCTTGTGGCCATCCTTCGAGACGCTCCTTGCGGAGCGATCCTCAGGATAAGGACGCTGGAGGACCGGCTACCGCTCCTTGATCGGCGCAGCGGTCTTCTCGGCCGGTGCCGGCGGCAGCGCGGGCTGGGCGCCGGCCTTCTGCGCTTCGGCATCGGGCCGCGCAGGCTCGGGCGGGACTTCCGTGGGCCGCGAACCTGTGGTGGCAGGTTCCGAGGGAGCCGACGGCTTCGTCTCCGCTCCCGGCGTCGATTGCAGCGGCTGCGTCGCTTGCGCCATCTGCGGATGTCGTGTCTGGATTTGGACCACCGACAGGCCGAATATTGCCAGCCCTACCGCGACCATCGCGGCGGCGATCAGCATATCGTTCCTGTAGGCGTGTCGACTATGGTCCGGAGACATTGGGTTCACCGCTGGTTGCCGCGAATTGGTTCGCGATATCAACGGCTGCGGCAATGGATAGTTCCCTCGGGAACTGCGGCAAGCGCGGCCGGTCGGACTGTTACAGCGCCAGAAGCCCGGCGTCGCCGTCTTCCGCGGCAAACGCCAGTTTCGTGCCCTTAGCGTTCCAGGCCAGCGCCGCCACCTGCGCGCCGCCGTTCTTGCGCACCAGGATTTCGGCACCGTCGTTGAGCCGCACCATCAGTACAGTGCCGTCGCTGTAGCCGGCGGCGAGGATATCCTGCTTCGGGTGGCAGGCGACCATGCTGACGCGCGCTTGCAGCGGCGCCAGCATCGCGGGCTCCTTGCCCATCGGGCCGTCCTTGGCTCCGAACGGCCACAGGATCACGGTGTCGGCCCCCGACGTCGCCAGCGCCTTGCCGCCGGCGCTCCACGACATCGAGCGGACCCGCCCGGGATAACCGGTCATGCGCATGTGCCTGGTATCGGCGAGCCGCCAGCCATGCAGCGCCGGTTCGTGCATCGAGGTCACCAGAAACTTGTTGTCCGGGCTGAACACCACGCCGAGATGCGAACCGGCCCATTCCAGTACTTCGGCGTTGGCGGCCATGTTGGGAAACCATAACGTCACGCCATTGTAATGCGCGATCGCGAGCCGCAGCCCCTTCGGCGCAAACGCCAGGCCGCCGACGGTCGACGGCACTTCAAAGAATTTGTCTTCACCCTTGCCGCCGCGGACGAACGCGGTCTTGCCGGCCGACCACGCGAACGCGCCGTCGGGATGCAGCGCCACGTTGTCGATCCAGCGCCGTTTTGGGTCGGTCGCCAGCAAGGCGACCTCGCCTTGCCTGTCGAGCGCAACGAGCTTGCCGTCATCGCCACCCATGAGGACCCGGCTGCCGTCGCAGGCAGCGCAGAGGATGCCGCCGCCGTGGACGGGAGCCAGCGAGATAGCGCCATCGGCACCGGCCAGAGCAACGTTTTCCTCGGCGCCGACGAAGGCGGCGATCTCGCCGAGAAAATGCACCGAGGTGACGGGCATGCCGATGGCGAGCGGGCGCACCCGGTCGGTGACCGATACGATGGAGGCGGCATTCTGGCCGGGATCGAACTCTTCCATCACGTGGTGATACAGCTCTCGAACCCGTCACGGATGATCTGCTCGGGCAATTCGCGGCCGATGAAGACGAGGCGGCTCTCGCGCGCTTCGCCTTCCTTCCAGGCGCGCTGGTGGTCGCCCTCCAGCATCATGTGGACGCCCTGAAACACGTAACGGTCGTCGTCGTCGGTGAAGGCGAGAATGCCCTTCGAGCGCAAGATCTTCTGGCCCTCGCTGGCAACCAGATTCTGCAGCCACGGCATGAATTTGGTCGCATCCAGCGGCTTGTCGGTGCGCAGCGACAGCGATTGCATGTCTTCGTCGTGGTAATGCTTAAGGCCGCCATGGCTGTGACTGTGGTCGTGGTGGTGGTCGTGGCCGTGATCGTGGCCATCGCCGGCGTCCAGAAATTCCGGCTCGAGCTCGAGGATGCGGTCGAGATCGAAAGCGCCGCGCTCCAGCACGTCCGACAGCGCCACCTGGCAGCGCTCGGTGCGGTGCAGCTTTGCATACGGGTTGATGGCGCGGATCCGGGCCTCGACCTCGGCGAGTTCGGCCCTGGAGACGAGATCGGTTTTGTTCAGCACGATGACGTCGGCGAAGGCGATCTGGTTCTTGGCTTCCGGCGCATCCTTGAGACGGTGGTTCAGCCATTTGGCATCCGCCACCGTCACAACGGCGTCGAGCCGCGCGTGCTTCTGCACGTCCTCATCGACGAAGAAAGTCTGCGCCACCGGCGCCGGATCCGCCAAACCGGTGGTCTCGACGATGATGGCGTCAAACTTGCCCTTGCGCTTCATCAGCCCGTCGAGGATGCGAACGAGATCGCCGCGCACGGTGCAGCAGACGCAGCCATTGTTCATCTCGAACACTTCTTCGTCGGCGCCGATGATGAGGTCGTTGTCGATGCCGATCTCGCCGAATTCGTTGACGATGACGGCGTATTTCTTGCCATGGTTTTCGGAAAGGATACGGTTGAGCAAGGTGGTCTTGCCGGCGCCGAGATAGCCCGTCAGCACAGTTACGGGAATTTTCTTGGACGAAGATTCAGGCATGCTCACTCCGGAAAGGCGGTGTTCGCGCCGGCTGCGCCGGCAGCAGGGAGGGCCCCTGCCCTAATTGGCGAGCGCGCCGGTCAGGGCCTTTATATTGTGCCTGACCATATCAATGTAAGTGGGGGCATCGCCCTTTTCGCCCGTCAGGCTGTCGGAATACAGCGTTCCGCCGACCTTGGCGCCGGTCTCGGCCGATATCCGCCGGATCAGCCTGGAGTCGCTGATATTCTCGAGGAAAACCGCCGGGATCTTCTGGCTTCTGATCTGGGTGATGATGCGGGCGATATCGCGCGCGCTGGCCTCGGATTCGGTGGAAACGCCCAGCGGCGCCACGAATTCGATGCCATAGGCCGATGCGAGATAGCCGAACGCATCATGGGTCGAGATCACCTTGCGGCGGTCTTGCGGAATTTTAGCCACCGCCGCCCGAACTTCGGTGTCGAGCGCATCAAGCTTTGCCAGATAGCTCTCCGCGTTGGCGCGATAGGCCTCGGCGCCCGCGGGATCGGCGGCGGCGAGCGCGTCGCGGATGTTGGTCACGTAGATCTTCGCATTGGCGACCGATTGCCAAGCATGCGGATCGGCTTCGGAGCCGAGCTTGCGTGGCGCGATGCCGCTGGTCGCGGTAACGATGGTCGGCTTCTTGCCAGAGGATTTCACCAGCCGCGACAGCCAGCCCTCGAAACCAAGACCGTTGATGACGACGAGTTTGGCATCGGCAATCTTTTTCGCGTCGGCCGGTGTCGGCGTATAAACGTGCGCATCGCCATCGGGTCCCACCAGCGTCGTGACACTGACGCGATCGCCGCCGACATGGCGCACGAAATCGCCGATGATCGAAAAGCTCGCGACGGTATTGAGGCGATCCTGCGCGTGGGCAGGCGAAACGGCTATCGCAAGCACCATGACAAGCCCAACAAGCAGGAGCACTGCTCTCTGATCGACCCTGATCGAAGCGCCGGCTCGATGCCGCAACAAAGACGGTGAGCTCGCTCTCCCGCTTGCGGGGGAGGGTTGGGGTGGGGGTACCAACCCATTAACGAACGTCGCAGTCCGGCGAGATATTTCCTCCACCCGCCGCACTCCGGCGAGCGCCATAGCCGAAGCTTCGCTTCGGCGTTGTTCTCCAAGAACGGCCGCCGAAGGCGGCCTGTGCTCCCCCGCAGGCGGGAGAGGTGGCACCGAGCACCTGGCCAAAGACTCCAACTCGATGAGCATTGCTACGCCTCCAGATGCCGGCGGGGAAACATCTGCCGGAACAGGCCGCTGACGGTGCCGAACAGCACCGAGCCGACATACAGCACCGCCGCCACCAGGATGATCGCAGGGCCCGACGGCACTTGGGTCTGGAACGACAGCACCAGCCCGGCATAGCCCGACACGACAGCGCTCGCCACCGCGATGCAGATCATGCCGGTGATGTCGCGCGACCAGAACCGCGCGATGCCGGCGGGCAGAATCATCAGGCCGACTGCGAGCAAGGTGCCGAGCGCGTGAAAACCGTTGACGAGGTTGATGACGACCAGCGCGAGAAACGCCAGATGCGCCGGCGCGCCAGCCCTGCTGACGGTGCGCAGGAACACCGGGTCGACGCATTCGATCACCAGCGGGCGAAAGATCACCGCCAGCACCAGCAGCGTGATGGTGGCGTTGAAGGCGATCACCAGCAGGGTCTGGTCGTCCATCGCCAGGATATTGCCGAACAGCACGTGCAGGAGGTCGATATTGGTGCCCTTGATGGAGACGATGGTGACGCCGAGCGCCAGCGAAACCAGATAGAACGTCGCCAGCGATGCGTCTTCCTTCAACTCGGTGTTGCGCGCCACCAGCCCTGCGAGGATGGCGACGGTAAAACCCGCGATCAGGCCGCCGG
Source organism: Bradyrhizobiaceae bacterium Ga0074131 (assembly GCA_001464035.1). GTDB lineage: Bacteria > Pseudomonadota > Alphaproteobacteria > Rhizobiales > Xanthobacteraceae > Bradyrhizobium. The sequence continues at coordinate 56,611 of LNEC01000023.1, read as the reverse complement.
CGGTCATCGCGAACAGGCTCAGGCCCGACAGCAGGAAACCGATCGCGGCCCCCGGCAGGATGGCATGCGCCATGGCGTCGCCGACCAGGCTCATCCGCCGCAGCATCAGGAATACGCCGATCGGCGCGCCGCCCAGCGACAACGCGATCACGGCGGCGAGCGCCCGGCGCATGAATTCGAATTCAGTGAAGGGCGCGATCAGCGCATCGTGGATCATCGCTTACGCCGCCCGCGAAGGCAGGTCGTCGACCGCACAGGCCGGGGCTCCGTCGTCGAAGGCCTCGCACATCCGGCGCGCTTGCGTCAGGTTGTCCGAAGTCAGGACCTCGGCGGTCGGGCCCCATGCCACCGGGCCGCGCGCCAGCAGCAGGGTTTGCGGGAAATGCGCGCGCACCAGATCCATGTCATGCAACGCCGCCAGCACCGTGCGATGCTCGGCGTGCCAGTGGCGCACCACCGCCAAGAGGTCAGACGAGGTCTTGGCGTCGATGGCGTTGAAGGGCTCGTCCAGCACGATCAGGCGTGCGTCCTGCAGCAGCACCCGCGCGAACAGCATGCGCTGCATCTGCCCGCCGGAGAGCGTGCCGATCGGGCGATTCTCAAAACCGTTGAGCCCGACAGCGGCGAGCGCCCCGGCGATTTTCTCCCGCGCGGATCTGCCCATGCCGCCGAAAAACCCGATGGCGCGCCACAGCCCGGTGCCGACGAAATCGTACACCGAGATCGGAAAGCTGCGGTCGATATCAGCGGTCTGCGGCAGATAGGCGATATCGCGGACGTTGAGATCGCCAAGCCCGATCGAGCCCGCCAGCGGCTTCAGGATGCCGACCAGCCCGCGAAACAGCGTCGACTTGCCGGCGCCGTTGGGACCGACCACCGCGAGCAGCGCGCCGGTGGCAACCTCGCCGTCAAGGTGGTGCACCGCCGGATGCCGGTCGTAGCCCAGCGTGACGTCGCGAAATTGCAGTTGCGCGGCCATGCTCACCTCATCGCCAGCCAAACGACCGACCACAGCCCGGCGCTGACCGCGAGCGCCGCCCCGAGCCGGGCGACAACCGTCATGCGCAGGATCGACCAGGGCGCGGACTGCGCCGGGTGCGGCGATGACGGGCCGTGGCTGTGGGCGTGGGTGTGGTGGTGCGAGTGGTCGTGGTCGTGATCATGCGCCGGAGTCATGTAATAATGTTACATTATAACGTAACTTGAGTCTACGACCGGATACGGTTTCAACGGCCTGTTGAAGCAGCACCCTGGCTTCAACACGTCTTAGGAAGAAGCCCCTCCTACGGCCTCCCGATCGCCATCGCGATCGCCGCCGCCACGAACGGGAACGGCAGCGACACCGCCGCGCGAAACCAGACGAAACGGGCCGGCATGAACGGGATTTCCCACAGGATCAGCCGCTGGAACGCGAACAGCGCCCACGCCACCACATAGGCGACGACCTGCGGCGGGCCGGCGCCGGCCTTCATGGCAACAGCGCCGAGCGAAAAGCCGATCACCGGGCCGCCGGGCGTGGCGGCGCCGGCAATCGCGGCCATCAGCACGCCGAGCCACCCGCTATCGGGCCCGAGCCAGCCGGTGATCACCTCGGAGGGAATCACGGCGGCGATGTAGCCTGCGCCGATCACGCCGAGCGCGATGCGCGGCACGATGTTGATGAAATCCATGGTGCCTTCGCGCACCGACGTGACCAGCACGGTGCGGCCGCGCTGCCAGGCGATGAAGCCGAGCACGGCGACCGACCCCCACAGGATGATGTCGACGATCAGCGCGCTCATGGCGGCGCGCCGTGGCGATAGATCCGGACATAGACGAAACGGCCGAGCGCGCCGGCCAGGACCGGCAGCGGCAGCGAGATCACGATGCGCCACAGCGTGAAGTCGGTGCCCATGATCGGCAATTCCCAGACGATGGCGCGGCCATAGCCGATCAGCGTCCAGCTCACGACCATGGCGATGATGGCGCCGAAATCGGCGCCGACCGTGAGCAGGGCGGCCGCCACCGGATAGACGGTAAACGGCCCGCCCGGCAGGATCGCGCCGAATGCGGTGCCGATCAGCAGGCCCTTGAGGCCGGAGCTTGGTCCCAGCGCGCGCGACACCTTCTCATGCGGCAGGATCTCGGCGATGAAGGCGCCGAGCAGGCAGCCCGCCAGCACGCGCGGCAGGATGCCGCCGAACAACTCCAGATCGGTGGTGAGAATTTCCGTGACGCCGTCGACGCCGTCGCGGCGCCACACCAGCACCACGCTGACTGCGACCAGCACGGCGATCACGATCATCGACCAGCCGATCGGCTTGCGGATGCGGCCGGGGCGCGGCTCGGTGTCCGCGGCGTCGGCGTCGGCGGTCGCCGGATCTTTCAGGGGAAGTTCTGCCAAGGCAATCGGTCTGCGGGGTGAAGAGGCTGGACCTGCTTAGTCTTGCCGGCCCAACGAAGCAAACGGAAGAGCGACAGGACCCATGCGCGGCCGATGGATGGCCATGCGCGGGCGCACGTTCACGTCAGATGGCGCACCAGTGCCAGGCCGGCGAACAGGCCGGCGATCGACAGCACCACCGACCCCAGCACGTAGAACAGCGCGGAGGCGATCTCGCCCCGCTCATAGAGCAGCGCGGCATCGAGCGAGAACGCCGAGAAGGTGGTGTAGCCGCCGAGAATGCCGGTCATCAGGAACAGCCGCCAGGGCTGCGAGGCCTCGCCCTTGAAGGCGAGATAGCCGGCGATCAGGCCCATGACGAGCGAGCCCGAGATATTGACGATGAAGGTACCCCAGGGAAACGACGCACCGAGGCCGCGCGCAGAGGTGACGTTGACGAGATGGCGCAGCGACGCGCCGAGCCCGCCGCCGAGGAAAACCAGAAGGTAACTATTCATCTGCCCCACCCTGCCGGCCAGCGGCTCACGCAAACGAAAGAGCGGCAGCGCGTGCTGCCGCCCTCGATCGCTTGGCTAAAGCCTCAGGCTTTGGCAAACAGCTGATCGACATATTCCCAGTTCACCAGATGATCGACGAACGCCTTCAGGTAGTCGGGACGACGGTTGCGATAATCGATGTAGTAGGAGTGCTCCCAGACGTCGACGCCGAGGATCGGGGTGGCGCCATGCACCAGCGGGCTTTCGCCGTTGGCGGTCTTGGAGATTTCGAGCTTGCCGTTCTTGACCGACAGCCACGCCCAGCCGGAGCCGAACTGGCCGACACCCGCGGCGGCGAAATCGGTCTTGAACTTCTCCAGCCCGCCGAGGTCCTCGGTGATTTTCTTTTCCAGACGGCCGGGCAATTTGCTGCCGCCGCCATTGGGCTTCATCCAGTTCCAGAAATGCAGGTGGTTGTAGTGCTGGCCGGCATTGTTGAACAGCGGCGCGTTCTTGCCGAACGAGCCCTTGACGATCTCCTCGAGAGGCTTGCCCTCGAATTCGGTACCCTTCAGCAGATTGTTGCCGTTGGTCACATAGGCCTGATGATGTTTGTCGTGGTGGTATTCCAGCGTTTCCTTCGACATATGAGGAGCCAGCGCGTCATAGGCATAGGGAAGGTCGGGAAGCTTGAAGGTCATGGGATGATGTCCGCAATGATGGGAGACGTGACTTAACGGGAACCTTTATAGAAGGTTCCTTGCAGCTTAAACACAGCAATTTGGGATGGCCAAGCCAGACAGCGCGCCAGAGAAGAGCGAAACATGAGCATCGAGATCGACGTATTGAACGGAGACGCATCGTGGCCGACGGCCGAACCGCTGTTCAACGCGGTCTGGCCGCGCCACGTCGTTGAAAAGCTGCCATGGGCTGATGTCACATGGGCCAATGCCGATCTCCGCGTGCTGATCGAGGCGCCCGAAGGCGGCCTGGCCTGCCATGTCGGCATCTACTTCCGCCACGTGACCTGGGACGACCGCAGGTACCAGATCGGCGGCATCGGCGGGGTTGCGACCCGTAAGGACTGTCGGCGGCAGGGGTATGCCAGCCTCGCGCTCGACGCCGCCATCCAGACCATGCGTCATCATGAGGCGGTTCAATTCGCGCTGTTGTTCTGCGAACCGCACAATTTAGCGTTTTACCAGTCGCGCGGCTGGCACCCGTTCACCGGCGAAATCTATGCCGAACAGCCGCAGGGACGTATTCGCTTCGAGGCGATGGCGCCCTTGGTGTTCGATTTCAACCGCAAGCCGCGGCAGGGCATCATCGACCTATGCGGCCTGCCGTGGTGACCATGCGTGGCGCCGGGTGGCGTTGCGAGCCCGGTTCATTCATCATTCGTATCGGCCGGCTGAAGATCAGCAACGGGTGACCCATGACCATTGAGGCCCCGCCCCCCGCCGGCCTGCCCGCCAACAGCCTGCTGACGGCGCCGATCCTGCCGACCCTGCTGAAGCTGGCGCTTCCCAATGTCGTCGCGATGCTCGGCACCACCTTGGTGGCGGTCGCCGAAACCTCCTATATCGGCCGCCTTGGCATCGAACCGCTGGCCGCGATCGCGCTGGTTTTTCCCTTCGTCATGCTGACGCAGATGATGTCGGCCGGCGCCATGGGCGGCGGCGTTTCATCCGCGATCAGCCGCGCGCTCGGCGCCGGCGACCGCGGCCGCGCGGCGACGCTGGCGCTGCACGCCGTCATGATCGGCCTGCTCGGCGGACTGTTCTTCACCGCTGTCATGCTGCTGTTCGGCCGGCAGTTCTTCATGCTGCTGGGCGGGCGTGGCGGCGTACTCGAACAGGCCCTGCAATATTCGCAGGTGCTGTTTTCCGGCGCGACTTCGATCTGGCTGGTCAATACGCTCTGCTCGGTGCTGCGCGGGACCGGCGACATGCGGCTGCCGTCGGCGACGCTGATCGGCACAGCCATCGTCCAGATCGTGGTGGGCGGCGCATTGGGCCTCGGCCTTGCCGGCCTGCCGAAACTGGGCATGCGCGGGGTCGCTGGCGGGCAACTGGTCGCGTTCTCGCTCGGGACGATTTTCCTCGCTTGGGTTCTCGTCAGCGGCCGCAGCCGGCTCACGCTCGATTTTCGTGCCTTCCGATTTCAGCGCGACATGTTCCTCGACATCCTCAAGGTCGGCGCGATTTCCTGCGTGGCTCCGCTGCAGAGCGTATTGACCATCCTGATCTTCACTAGCATTTTGGCGGGTTACGGCACCGCGACGCTGGCGGGCTACGGCATGGGCTCGCGGCTCGAATTCCTGCTGACCCCGATTTCGTTCGCCTTCGGCGTGGCCTCGGTGCCGATGGTCGGCATGGCGGTCGGCGCCGGCCTCGTCCCGCGCGCCCGCAGGGTGGCGTGGACCGCAGGCGCCGCGTCAGGCCTTTTCGTCGGACTGATCGGCCTGATCGTTGCCGTCGAACCCTTGCTCTGGGTCTCGCTGTTTACCAGCGACCCCGGCGTCACCGCCGCCGCTCACTCCTATTTCGCCTGGGCCGGTCCGGCATTCGGGTTTTTCGGGTTGGGCACCTGCCTTTACTTCGCATCGCAGGGTGCGGCGAAAGTTGGCGGCCCGGTGCTGGCGGGAACGGGCCGGCTGCTGCTGGTTGCCCTCGGTGGCTGGTGGCTGGTGTCGATCGATGCCCCGGCCTGGACGCTGTTCGCGCTGGTCGGCGCCGCAATGGTGCTGTTCGGCCTTGGCGTGGCCGCATCGGTTCACCTGACGCGTTGGGGCAAGTGAGTTCCGCGCTCGGGGGGTGCGGCATTGCACCCGTTCGATTTTTTGGTATGCAGGCCGGCTTTCAGGGAGAGGCCAATGTCTTGCCGATTCGGCATCATCATCATTTCGATCCTGGCGGCGTTGCTCACCGCTCCCGCCGCCCATGCACAGGGCAGCGCTGAAGCCACCGGCATCTGGCTGACGCAGGCCGGCGACGCCAGGGTACGCGTCAGCAAATGCGGCGGCGGAATCTGCGGGGTCATCGTCGGGCTGCGCGAGCCGATCGATCCCGCCACCGGCAAACCCCCGGTCGACGACAAGAATCCCAATCCGGCCCTGAGAAAGCGCCCGATGATCGGACTGCCGCTGTTCGGCGGCATGCAGCCATCCGGCCCGAACCGATGGTCCGGACAAATCTACAACGCCGATGACGGCAGCACCTATGTGAGCCACATCTCGCTGGCGGGGCCGGATACGCTGAAGGTCGAAGGCTGCGTCGGCGCGATCTGCGGAGGCGAGAACTCGACGCGAGTCGGGCGCTAAGTCACGCCGCCATCGCCTTCAGCGCAGTCGCCGCCGAGGCGTAGCCGCCGCGGGCGCCATCAATGAAATGCACATGGTCGCTGCGCAGCGCCGAGGGCGTGAAACAGGTCATCATCGCCGCATCCTGCCGGTGCAGGCCGTAGCGCACGATTCCCGCCGAGGCCGCCGCGATCAGCACGTTCGTCAGCGCACGCTCCAGCTCCGGCGTGCAATCGAGGATCATGCGCAAGCCGTCGTCATATTTGCGGAAGTCGGAATTCTCCACCACCTCCTGCACATAGGTCTTCGGCACGAAGCCACCAACGCTGATGCCGAAGCGCATCACGACATAGGCGAACAGGGTATTGGCGAGCACGAAAGCGCGCCGCCTGAACAGCGATCCACCGCGCATGGCGCTGACTTCGTATTTGTTGCCGCTCGGCGGCCATTTCAGCGGCGGGCCCTCCGGCGGCACCGGCCGCCCTGCATCGGGGCTGCTCTCGACCAGCGCGACGAGGTCCTCGATCACTTTGCGAAAGGCGCCGGGACTGGCATCACGGCCGGGCACGACCAGCACCGAGAGGATCAGGCCGCGCGCGGACGGAATTTCCTCGAACCGGCACGACAGCCCGGTGAGGTCGGGCTGGGTGCCGGGCACGGCCTTCGCCACCGCGAACTCGCCGCGCTTCATCGCCGTCTCCGCCCAGCCGAGACCGCCGCCGGAAAACATCGCATAAGACAGGTTGGCCGACGGCCCGAATCGCGCGACGCGAACATCGAAGCCCTGCTCCCGCGCCGCCGACACCGGCACCAGCGCCACCCGCATTACGAGATTGAGGCTCTCCTCGACCCAGGTCGCGGTCGCCGCCATCGCCTCGCGGGTGCGCGCGAGATCCTCGGGCGACACCGCGAAACTCGCGCCGTCGCCGCCGAACACGAAGGGAAACTCGCGGCCCTCCAGCGCATTGGCGACCGCCGCGATCACCGAAGCCCCGGCCATGTTGACCGCCTTGTAGCGCGCGTCCGCGATCGCCTTGGTTGATTCCACGATATCGGCGACGCCGATGCTCCAGTCATCGGGCAGCCGCGCATACAGCGCCGGGTCCATCAGGCTGGCAAAGCCGCGAAAGACCGGGATGGAGCTGTAGAAGGTGGGGCCGGCGGTCATCGCTATGGAATTACCCGTTTCCGAAGTGGTCTGACAGATACGGTCGGCCCTGGCATTTGGGTTCATGGCATTGGGCAAAAAGCACCCTCGGACAGAGCCAGTCTCCGCCAGCTTCTACCCACTCCCCTTCGCCAGCCCCTGCAGCACCAACCGGTTGAGCCGGCCGGCAAACGCGGCAGGGTCCTCCGGCAGTTCGCCGTCGAGGATCTGCGCCTGCTCCAGGAGCAGGAACGACAGGTCCGCGGCGGCTTCGCCGTCGCCCGATATCGCCGCCACCAGCGGATGGCGCAGGTTGATCTCGAGAATCGGCTTTGTCCCGGCGCCGCGATTTTGCCGGGCCAGCAAGCGCTCCAGCTCGCGGTCCGGGCCGTGGCTGCCGGCGACCAGGCAGGAGGCGCTCGACGTCAGCCGCTGCGAGGCGCGTACGTCGGAGACGCGCTCGCCAAGGGTCGCCTTGATGACGGCGATAATCGCGGCTTCGTCAGCTTCCGGTCTGGCGTCGTCCTTGTGCTCGTCGAGCAGCGGGATGAGGGCAAAATCGACGTCGCCCTGGCTCAGCGACTTCAGCGGCTTGCCCTCGAAATCGAGGGCTGCCGAGGTCCAGAACGCGTCGACCGGATCGGTCAGCAGCAGCACCTCAATGCCGCGTGCGGCCGCCGATTCCAGCTTGGGATTCGATTTCAGCCGCTCGATGCTGTCGCCGACCAGGAAATACACCTCTGTCTGGTTGGGTTTCAGGTCAGCGATGTATTGTTTCAGCGACCGGTTCGCGCCCGACGTCGTCGTGAATCGCGACAGTGCCAGCAATTTCTCGCGCCGCTCGAAATCCTCGTAGAGGCCCTCCTTGATCACGGGCCCGAAGGCGTCCCAGATCTTGGCAAAATTCTCCGGCTCCTTGTCGCCGAGCGTCTCCAGTTCGCTGACGACGCGGCTGGTCACGGCCTTGCGGATCTGCGCCAGCTGCGGGTTGTTCTGCAGCATCTCCCGCGAAATGTTGAGCGGCAGGTCCTCGCTGTCGACCACGCCGCGGATGAAGCGCAGATAGGCCGGCAGCAGGTCGGCGTCATCGGTGATGAAGACGCGGCGGACATACAGCTTCACCCGTCCCTTGCGCTGCGGCTCGAACAGGTCGAACGGCTTTGCCGAGGGCGCGAACAACAGCACCGCGTAGGAGTAGCGGCCTTCGGCGCGGTAATGGAGCGTCATCGCCGGCTCATCGAACGCGTTCGCGATCTGCTTGTAGGCCTGCGCGTAGTCCTCCGGCTTCAGTTCCGACTTGGAGCGCTGCCACAGTGCGCTGGCCGAATTGATCTGGCGCGGCTCGCCTTCTTCCGCCTGAAGTTCGATCGGGAACTGGATGTTGTCGGAATAGGCGCCTACGATGCGCTCGATCTCGTAGGTCTCGAGGTATTTTTTGGCGTCGGGCTTGAGGTGCAGCACGATTTCGGTGCCGCGCGCCACGCGTTTGGAGTCTTCCTCGCTCGCCCGTGCGATTTCAAATCCCGACCCGCCGGACGACGACCAGGCCCAGACCTCGTCGGTGCCGGCGCGGCGGCTGAACACCTCGATGCGCTCCGCCACCATGAAGGCGGAATAGAAGCCGACGCCGAACTGGCCGATCAGGCCGGCGCCGTCCTTGGCCTCGGTCAGCCGCGACAGGAAGGACTTTGTGCCGGAGCGGGCGATGGTGCCGAGGTTGTCGATCAGCTCCTGCCGGTCCATGCCGATGCCGGTATCGACCACGCGCAGCGTACTGCCCTGCTTGTCGGGCACGATGCGGATTTTGGGTGGCTCGCCGTCCGCGATCAGCGCGGGGTTCGCGATCGCCTCATAGCGCAGCTTGTCACAGGCGTCCGAGGCGTTGGAGATCAACTCGCGCAGGAAGATATCGGTTTCCGAATAGACCGAATGCACCATCAAATGGAGCAGTTCGGCGACCTCGGCCTGGAACGGCTGGGAGACCGGTGCGGTATCGGTGGTGGTGGCAGTCATGATCAGTCTCGCTCAATGCACGCTTGCGGAAAGGGTCCGAAAAATCCGATATAGCCATAGCATCATCCGTGGCAAGTTCTTGCACCGCAAACCCAAAGTCCTCGCAGAAGGAAGATCATGGCAAAACCACGCTTCGATGCCGAGTTCGACGTCGTGGTGGCCGGCGCCGGATCGGCCGGTTGCGTGCTGGCGGCGCGGCTGACGGAGAACCCCGGGATTTCGTTGTGTGTGATCGAGGCCGGCGGTCGCGACCGCAACCCGTGGATCCATATTCCCCGGGGATTCGGCAAGCTCGTGCCCAATCCTGATGTCAATTGGGGCTACGAGACCGAACCCGAGCCGGGACTGGGCGGCCGCAGCATCCTGTGGCCGCGCGGCAAGGTGGTGGGCGGGTCGGGCTCCATCAACGGGCTGGTGTTCCTGCGCGGCGCGCCGAGCGACTACGACGAATGGCAGCGGCTGGGCGCGCAAGGCTGGAGCTATCGGGATGTGCTGCCCTACTTCAAGCGGATGGAGCATTGTGTCGACGGCGCCGACCAGTGGCGCGGCAGCGGCGGCCCGATGACGGTTTGCACCGTCAGACGGCCTTCCGCGGTCGCAAAGGCCTTTGTGGAGGCCTGCGAGCGGCTGCAATATCCGCGCAACGCCGATTTCAATGGCGAGCGCATCGACGGCGTCGGCTTCGCGCCGCTCAACGTCCACAATGGCTGGCGCCGCTCGACCGCGGTGGGTTACCTCCGGCCCAACCTTGCCCGGAAAAATCTCGAACTGTTGACCAGGACCCATGTCCGCAAAATCCTGTTCGAGGGACGCCGCGCGGTCGGTGTCGAGGTCGAGCGCGAGGGCCGCATCCAGCGCATCGGCGCGCGCCGCGAACTGATCCTGTGCGGCGGGGCCATCAACTCGCCGGTGCTGCTGCTGGCCTCCGGCATCGGTCCAGCGAGCGAGCTGACGCAGCAAGGCGTTGATGTGAAGCACGATCTCCCCGGGGTCGGCAAGAATCTGCAGGATCATTATCAGGCAGGTTTCGCGTTCAGGACCCATAGCGGCGACACCCTCAATGAAGCCGTGATGAACCCGGTCAAATCGGCCAGGATGGCGCTGCAATGGCTGTTCACCGGGACCGGCCAGCTCGCGGTTGGCGCCACTGAAGCCACGCTGTTCGCCAAATCCAGCCCCTCCGAGCCGGTGCCCGATATCCAGTACCAGGTGCTCAATTTCTCTTCCGACAGCCTGAAGCTCGGATTGCACCGCTGGCCCGGCTTTACCTTCATCTTCAGCGTCTGCCGGCCGAAAAGCCGCGGCGAGATCACGCTGCGCGATCCCGCCGGCCGGACCCCGCCGCGCATCCTCGCCAACTACCTGACCGACCCTGACGACATGCGCATCATGCTGGCGGGATTCCGCATCGCGCGACAGATCGCCGCGACCGAACCGTTTCGTTCGCTGGTGACCGAACAGATCCGACCGCGGCCGGATATCGAAAGCGACGACGAGATCGCCGACTTCGTCCGCAGCATGGGCTCGACGGTCTATCATCCCTGCGGTACCTGCCGGATGGGCGAGGATCACGGCGCCGTCGTCGACAGCTCGCTAAGCGTCCGCGGCATCGAGGCCTTGCGCGTGGTCGACGCGTCCGTGATGCCGGCGATGCCGTCACCGAACATTCATCCCGCCACCATCATGGTCGCGGAAAAAGGCTCCGACCTCATCGCGCAGGCGCTGGCGCAGTGACGTAGAGAAATGTCGACAACCGGCGCAGGCCGAAACTCAAGAAAAGAAACATAAGGAAACGCCATGACGAAAAGGTCCAAGGTAAAGAGCGTCGAAATCCTCGCCTGCGACGCCGGCTGGCGAAACTACCATTTCGTCAAGATAGCGACCGAGGACGGCGTGGTCGGCTGGAGCGAATATGACGAGGGTTTTGGCGCCCCCGGCGTCGGCACGGCGATCCAGCGGCTGTCCGGCCGCGTCGTCGGGCAGAACGTCATGGCGCATGAGCGGATCTTTGCCGAGCTTTCCGCGGCGACGCGCCCCGCCACCGGCGGCGTGGTGGCGCTGGCGCTCGGCGCCATCGAAAACGCCCTGCTCGATGCCAAGGCCAAGCTGCTGGGCGTGCCCTGCTACGAGCTGCTCGGCGGCAAGATCCGCGACAGCGTCCGGGTCTACTGGTCGCATTGCGCCACCTGGCGCATCAACCATCCCGGCTGGTACAAGCCGGCGATCATCGATCTGGACGGCGTCAAGGCGATCGGGCGCGAGGTCAAGGACAAGAAGTTCACCGCGCTGAAGACCAATATCTTCACCTACACCGACGGCAAACCGCAGGGCTGGCGGCCCGGTTTTGGTGTGCCGTTCGAGCCGGAGATCAATGTCGACCGCAGGGTGCTGCGCGACCTGCGCATGCACCTGGAAGCCATCCGCGACGGCGCCGGGCCAGACGTCGACATCCTGCTCGACCTCAATTTCAACGCCAAGACCGAAGGCTATCTGAAGATCCTGCGCACCATTGCCGACCTCGACATGTTCTGGATCGAGATCGACAGCTTTAGCCCCGAGGCGCTTGGGCTTATCAGGCGGCAAAGCCCGCATCCGATCTCGTCCTGCGAGACGCTGCTCGGCCTGCGTGAATTCCTGCCTTACTTCCGCGAGCAGGCGATGGACGTCGCCATCATCGACACGCCATGGAACGGGGTGTGGCAGTCGATGAAGATCGCAGCCTCCGCCGAGGCCCACGAGGTCAACGTCGCGCCGCATAATTTCTACGGCCACCTCTGCAGCATGATGAACGCGCATTTCTGCGCCGCGGTGCCGAATCTGCGGATCATGGAAATCGACATCGACCGGCTGGAGTGGGATCATGAGCTGTTCACCCATCTGCCCGAGATCGTCGATGGCCATCTGGTGATCCCGGATCGCCCCGGCTGGGGCACGGAGCCGAACGAGGAAGCGCTGCGCGCGCATCCGCCGAAGGGGCTCGGCGGGCTGTTGAATTACGGACAGAAGAAGTAGGACAACTCCCGTTCAATGGCTTCATCCTTCGAGACGCATTGCGGAGCCTGTCACCGGGCGCGCATCCGCGCGACCGTTGGCGATGCCCCTTCAATACAAGGAGCGCGCCTTCGCGCGTCTCGAAACATGAGGTCGCAAGAGTGGCCGGCCGGTATCGGGTATCGGGTGGATAGCGCCTGATATCCCGACCCACTGTGCCTCCTGGACACAAGGAGATCACAATGGGTACCTCAGGAATGGCGCTGGACGGCAAGGTAGCGATCGTCACCGGAGCGAGTTCCAGGATCGGGCGGGCGATTGCCCTGCTTTTTGCCAGCGAAGGGGCCCGCCTCGTCGTCGCGGCGCGACGCCGGGAATTGCTCGAAGGCCTCGTTGCCGAAATCGAGACGGCGGGTGGTGCTGCTTGCGCACTGGCGGGCGATGTTTCCGACGAATCCTTCTCGAGCGCCTTGGTGGAGCAAACGAAATCGCGCTTTGGCGGGCTCGACATCGCCGTCAACAATGCCGGCGTGCTCGGACCGATGATGGCAACACCTGATGTGACCCGCGACGCCTGGGACGAGACGATGTCGACCAACCTGACCAGCGCGTTCCTGGGCGCCAAATACCAGATCCCCGCCATGCTCGCGCGCGGCAAGGGATCGCTGATCTTCGTCAGTTCGTTCGTCGGCTACACCGCAGCGATGCCGGGCGCAGCCACCTACGCCGCCAGCAAGGCCGGCCAGATCGGCCTGATGAAGGCTCTTGCGGTCGAGTACGGGCCGCGAGGCATTCGCGTCAATGCGTTGCTGCCGGGCGGGACGCAGACGGCGGCGGCCGATGCGATGGCGGATACCGAGGAAATGAAGGCCTTCGTGCGCAACATGCACGCCTTGAAGCGCATCGCGGCGCCCAAGGAGCAGGCCCGCGCGGCATTGTTCCTGGCGTCCGATGCCGCGTCCTTCCTCACCGGAAGCGCGATGCTGGTGGATGGTGGCGTGTCGATCAACAAGACCTGAGAAGATGCGGGCGGGACATTGGCTGAGCCCTGCCCATGCCCCGCCGCATCACCGAAGCGCAATATCCAGCCAGCCCAGCGCGTTGACGGTGACAAGGTCGCCGGCATCGACGATCACCGTGGTGGTCTCGGCCTCGATGATTGCAGGCCCGGCCAGCGTTTGGCCGGGCCGGAGGTCGTCGAGCGCATAAACGGGGACCTCGCGCCAAGCGCCGAACCAGGCCTGCCGCGTCGTGCGCGGCGAGCACGCTCGCGCCGATGGCGTCGGTCGCGCATCCTGCCCGCGCTGCGACACTTCGCCGATCGCGGCGACCCGCGCATTGACGAACACGACTTCCTGGTCGCGCGAGGCATAGGTGTAGAGTTCTTCGTGGCGGCGGTGGAAGCGGTTCTCGATTCCATCAACCAGCGCTGCCGCGTTCCAGTCGAGACCGTCGAGCGCCACGTCGATCTCGAAAATCTGTTCGCCGTAGCGCATTTCGGCTGATCGTTCCGTCGTCATCGGCCCGCCGAACCAGGCGCGCAACCGGCCGGTGGCCTCAAGCTCCAATGCGCCGAACAGGTTGCGCGCGTCGTCGGCCGAAATGCGCGCCCCGGCGCCGTAATGGGTCCGGCTCACCTCGTAGCGCAAATCGCTGGTCAGCATGCCCCAGGCCGACAGCACCGAGGCCGCGATCGGCACGATGATGCGCCTGATATCGAGTTCGCGCGCGACCTCAGCTGTATGCAGGCCGGCCGCTCCGCCAAAACTCAAGAGCGCGAATTTTCGCGGATCGACGCCGCGGCGCAGGGTCATCAGCCGGATGCCGTCGGCCATTTTCAGGTTGATCATCCGGTAGATGCCGGCGGCGGCTTCCAGCCGCGACAGACCCAGTGACGCCGCCACCCGGTCGACCGCGGCTTCCGCCGCCGCGCGGTCGAGCGGACGCGCTCCGCCCATGAAGGCGCTCGCGTCGAGATAGCCGAGCACGACATTGGCGTCGGTGACGGTGGCGGCTTCCCCGCCATTGCCGTAGCAGGCCGGCCCCGGCACCGAACCCGCGCTTTCCGGGCCGACGCGCAAGGTGCCGCCGGCATCGACCGACGCGATCGAGCCGCCGCCGGCCGCGATGCTGGCGATGTCGAGGCTGCGCAGCGCGATGCGCTGGCCGGCGAGCATGCCGTCGGCGGACAGAGCCGCGCGGCCCTCCGAGATCAGCGAGATGTCGGTTGAAGTGCCGCCCATGTCGAACGGCACCAGATCGGGAATGCCGAGCAAATCCGCGCAGCGCCGCGCGCCGGAAATGCCGCCGGCAGGGCCCGACAACACGGTGCCCGCGGCCAGCCTGGACGCTTCCTCGACAGGCGCCATGCCGCCATGGGAGAGGATGATGAAGAGCGAGCCCCTGAAGCCGGCCTCGTGAAGGCGCTGCTCCAGATTGCCCAGATAGTGCCGCACCAGCGGCCGGACATAGGCGTTCACGATCGTGGTCGAGACCCGCTCGAATTCCTTGATCTGCGGCAGCACATCGCTCGAACGGGAAATGCTGATCCCGGGCAGTTCGCGCGCCAGCCGTTCGACGGCGGCGAGTTCGTGCACGGGATTGAGATAGGAATGCAGGAAGCACACCGCGACCGAAGCGGCGCCCGAACGGCGGATGGCGTCGATGGCCTCAATGAGCGACCGATCGTCGAGCGGGATCGCGACCTCACCATTGGCCTTGAGCCGCTCTCGCACTCCGAACCGCCGCTCGCGCGGCACCAGCGGTTGCGGCGGCGGCGAACGCAGATCGTAGCGGTTGTCCTTCAGCCCCTCGCGCATCTCGATCACGTCGCGATGACCCTCGGTGGTGAGCAGCGCGACTTTCGCGCCCTTGCGCTCGAGCAGCGCATTGGTCGCGACGGTGGTGCCGTGCACGATGCGGTCGGTAACCCCGAGCATCTCTGCGCGCGACAGCTTCAGCCGTCGCGCCAACTCCTCCAGCCCCGCCATGACGCCGACCGATTGATCCGCAGGCGTCGATGGCGATTTTGCGAACACGGCCTTGCCGCCCTCATCGATCGCAACGAGGTCCGTATAGGTGCCGCCGACGTCAATTCCGATCGTGTACATCAGGAGCCCTGCCCCGCCGGCCCATCGCCGGTGACAAGTCCCTGTTCGCGGTCACGCGCACGAGCTTCCGCCGAGCGTTGGGCCGGCGGTCCATAACCGCCGCCACCTGAGGAGCGGATCTCAAGACAGTCGCCGGGACCAATCTCGATGCCGACTTCCTTGGTGCGCAAAACGCGCGGCGGACGGCCTTCGGAGATCAGCCGGTAATCGTGCGGCACGCCGTCCTCGCCGCCGAGCATCCCGCACGGACCGTAGCGCACGCCGTCGCCGGCGGTGTTGCCGCGCGCGGGTTTTGTCGTTTCCAGCACCAGGTCCAGCGCGACGCCGAGGCCGCCGCGGAATTTTCCGTCGCCGCCGGAGTTCTCGCGGAACTCATGTCGGCGAAAGTGCAGGGGAAAACGCACCTCCGCGACCTCGAGGCTGCCGAATTTGAGACCGCCGACGCTGTGCCATTCGCCGATCGACGAATAGCCATCGCCGCCGGATGAAGCGCCGCCACCCGGGCGCGCCTGAAACAGGTGCCAGATGAAATTCCGCCCCGAGCGCGGATCCTCGCCCTGGATCGCGATCCGGAACCGGCGGCTCCAGCCCGCCATGGCGCGTTCCGGACAGGACGCCGACAGCGCCTTGACGATCGCTTCCACGATTTCATTGGAGGGATGGCTGGTGCACAACGTCACCGGACGTCCGGGATCGGCCCAGACGATCGTTCCCTGCTTCGCGATCACCTTCAGCGGGCGCAGCGCGCCGGTGTTCTTGGGAATTTCGGCGTCGATCAGATAGGCAAAGGCCATCGCCACCGCCGCCTGCATATTGGCATGCGAGGAATTGACGAAACTGGTCGACTGCGGATCGGAGGCCGACAGATCGACCTCGATGTCGCTGCCCTGCTTGGTAACCCTGGCCGCGATCCTGATATCGCTGCGGCCATGGCCGTCATCGTCGAGAAACGCCTCGCCAAAAAACACGCCGTCCTTCCAGGTTGAAACCACCGCGCGGGTCTGTTGCTCGGTCGCATCGAGGATCGCCTCGATGGCCGCTTCGACAATTGGCGCGCCGAACTCGCTGAACAGCTTCGAGACGCGCCGCTCGCCCAGATGTGCCGCGCCCAGCATCGCGGCGAGGTCGCCGCGAAACTCACGCGGGTTTCGCACGTTCAGCGCCAAGAGGTCGAGCAGGTCCTCGCGCGGCCGGCCGGCCTCCGAGAGCTTGATCGGCGGGACGCGCAGCCCTTCCTGCCAGATCTCGGTGGCGCCGGGATTGTAGGCGCCATGGGTGGCGCCGCCGATATCGCTAAAGTGGGCGCGGACGATGGTCCAGAGCAGGCGCTTCCGGCCATCGAAAACCGGCACGAAGACGGTGAGATCGGGCAGATGGCTGCCGCCATGATAGGGATCGTTGAGCAGGATTACGTCGCCGGGCGCGATGTCCTTGAACCGCTCCTCGACCACCAGCGTCGCCCAGGGCAGCGCGCCGACATGGACCGGGAGATGATCGGCCTGCGCAATCAGGCGGGCGCGCGTGTCGCAAATCGCCAGCGAGAAATCGCGGCTGGAATTCAGGATCTGCGAATAGGTGGTGCGAAGCATGGCTTCGCCCATTTCCTTCACGATCGAGCTCAGACGGTGCTGAACCACGGATCGCGTGATGGGATCGATCTTGCTGGACATGGGCGCTTGTTGGCAAAAACTGGCCGCGGGATCAAGGGACGCCGGTCATGCCGACGCCGCCACCTCGGCGATGGCTTCCGAGGCCGCGGTGACGATGGTGTCGATATCCCGATCGGTCATCGGCGTCGACAGTGCCATCAACCCATAGCCGGCCGCCACCACGCCCCGATTGAGCAGCCCGCGATGGAAGACCGCCGATCGCCGCGCTTCCTGCTCGGTCGGATAGGCCGAGCGGTAGTCGCGGACCGGGCGGTCGGCAAAATGTATTTTCAGCAGCGATCCCAGCCCGACGGTGCGGCCGGGCACGCCGCTCTTGCGGAACGCCTCGTCGATGCCGCCGCGCACCGCTTCCCCGATCGCGTCGAGCCGCGCGAAGGCGGCGTCATCGAGCAACTCCATCGCCGCGATGCCGGCGCGCATGGTCACCGGATTGGCCGAAAACGTGCCGCCATGCGGCAGCGCCGGCTTGCCCGCGGTGGGATCGAACACCGCCATGAATTCCCGCTTGCCCCCGACCGCGCCGACCGGAAAGCCGCCGCCCATGATTTTGCCGAGCGAGGTCAGGTCGGGATCGATCTCCCACAGGCCTTGCGCGCCGCGATAGCCGAGGCGGAAGGTGATGACCTCATCGAAGATCAAGAGCGAGCCGACCTCTGATGTGACTGCGCGCAGCGCCTCGAGATAGGCCTTGTCGGCCGGCGCGAGCCCCGCGCGGTTCGGCATCGGATCGACCAGCACGCAGGCGAGTTCCGCGCCGTGCTCGCGGATCAGGCTGACCGCCGCCTCGGCATCGTTGAAGGGAATGGTGATAACGTCGGCCAGCACGTTGTCCGGCGTGCCCCTGCTATAGGCGACCGAAACCGGCGCATTGCGCCCCCAGGCCTCTGGCGCCGGATCGAGGCTGACTTCAGCGTAGTCGTAGGAGCCGTGATAGGCCCCCTCGCATTTGGCGATCTTCGGCCGGCCGGTGAACGCCCGCGCCGCCTTCAGCGCCATCATCACCGCTTCGGTGCCGGAGTTGGTGAAGCGCACCTGTTCGACCGATGGCAGGCGCGACACCAGCAATTCCGCGAGATCGATCTCGGAGGCGGTCGGCAGGCCGAACGCCGATCCCAGCGCGAGCTGTTTCGTCGCCGCCGCCACCAGCGCCGGATGGGCGTGGCCATGGATCAGCGAGGTGAAATTGTTGATGCAGTCGATATATTCGTTGCCGTCCACATCGAACACCCGGCAGCCCTCGCCGCGCGCGGCATAGATCGGGTACGGCTTCATGAACACGGTGGTGCGGGTGTTGCCGCCGGGCAGGCTGGACAGCGCGCGGGTGTGGAGTTCTCGGGAGCGGGATTTCGGATCGGGATACATCTTGGCTTCCATATGGCGGCTGGCGATCAGCCCACCTGCACTATCACTCCGCAGGGCACGTGGGCCATCCCCCAGCGCGGGTGCGGGTAGACGTGAAACGCATGTGGATGGCAGCGGCGATTGCCGCGAAAGCTCAGCGTTCTGCCGCGAGGGCGGGCGCGGACCGCTCGGGGAGGCCCGCTTTTCGCAGGCCATCGACCGCGAGGTCGATGTACGACTGCGGGAAACTGTACACGCGGTGCTCCATGACCGCCGTTTCGATATCGAAGCCCCGGTAGAGATCGAGAAGCCTGCTGACGGCCAAGCGGGCGTTTTCGACGTCACCAAGCTGGCCGTATGTGTAGGCAAGCTCCACCTGATTCCACCACCAGCCCGGCAAGTTCATGTTCGTGAATTCGGCCAGCGCTTCCCGGAACTCGCCCTTGCGATAGTGGTCCTTGCCAAGTGCGGCGTGCCACCATCGTGGGTAGCCGTTCGGGTTCAGCGAAATCGCCTTTCTTACCAGCGCTACACCTTGGTCCCAGCGGCCGGAGAAGGCCAGCCAGTTTCCCAGGTTTCCCAGCAGCAACGGATCATGCGGGTTCA
Organism: Bradyrhizobiaceae bacterium Ga0074131; assembly: GCA_001464035.1. Taxonomy (GTDB): domain Bacteria; phylum Pseudomonadota; class Alphaproteobacteria; order Rhizobiales; family Xanthobacteraceae; genus Bradyrhizobium. The sequence goes on along the minus strand of LNEC01000023.1, from coordinate 37,573 downwards.
GGTTCAGCGCATTGGACGCCTCGGCATAGAACAGATGCAAGTCGCGCATGACGTAGGCGGTTCTTGCCATCGCAAACCTGGCCACAGGGTTCGCGGGCGCGAGATTTATGGCGCGGCGCGCAGCAACCAGCGCTGCTTCGAGCGGATCTGTACCGGCCCTCATGTTGTAGCCATAGGTGTACTCCAGGGTGTGCACCCAGGCGAGGACGGCCCATGCCGCAGCGTAATCGGGCTCTCTTGCAACCGCGGCTTCGAGGCAGGCGCGGGTGGCCAGATGCGTGGTCGCAGAGAAGCCCGACTGCATGACCTCGTTGGCCCGGACGACGCTCTCGTAGGCGCTCAACTCGCTCGGCGGCTTCCCCCGTCCCTTTCCCAGCGTCTCTCGTGCGATCACACCTGCCGAGATCGACGCAATCGCCGCCACGATCTTGCTTGCGATCTCGTCCTCGATGGCAAATATGTCCGCGGGGGTGAGTAGCGGTTCGTAGGTCTGGGCCCAAAGCAGCTGGCCATCGACGACCCTTATCAGGTGGGCCGTGACCCGCATGCGGTCGTTCGCCTGCCGAAGGCTGCCTACCACGAGGAACTCCACGCCGAGCCTTCGCCCGATGTCGCCGGCATTGGCGTCGGCGCTGTCGCACTCGGCTGTGAGGGCGCGGGCGGCGACGCGCAGTTCGGAATACCGTGTCAGTTGGGTGGCAATCTCCTCAACAATCGCGTCGCCGAGGAATTTGGTTTTTGCCTCGCAGTGGACGTTATTGAACCGCAGCACGGCAACGCGGGGTCCCGCGGGCATGCCGAGGGCCGCCATCGGCGTGTCCCCCGGGATCGCCGGGGCTGCTGCTGCTGCCTTACCGTTACCTGCAGCCGCGATGGGGCTCGGTCTGACCTCGCCGACAAAACGAAAGCCCCTGCCCCTGATCGTGCGTATGATCTGCTGGGAGGCGCCGCTGTCGCCGATCGTTTGCCTTGCTGATTTGATGCGGCTGTTGAGCGCCGCGTCGGACACGGCTCTGCCGCGCCAGATCCGATGGTTGATCTCATCCTTGGTAACAAGCCGGTCCCGGTTCTCCAGCAGGAGCATCAGCAAATCGAACACTTGCGGCTCGACGGGCACTACCTTGCCGTTGCGGCGCACCTCGTAGGCGTTCGTATCGATCGAGCACTCATTGATGCGAAATATCATTGCGAAACCCTTCGATACCAGCACCGCGGCGTCGACTGGCCGTGGGTGCCTGGTTCAGCGGGCGAACTCGGCTAACATACCAAGAATTCAGGCTGCATACAGCAAAAATCCACGTTCGCGCCCAGCACCGGCCAGCCATTGGCGGTACAGTGGGCAGGACCGCAGGAGCCTCCCGTTTCTGACGCTCCCAGGGTCATGAGGCGCGCTCAACTCGACTTTGAAAAAAACCAATTTGCATTGGCGATCCTCAAGAGGCATGCAAGTTCGACGCAGCGTATCGGCCCCTCCGACCGCTCAACGGGACCGACAACCGATCGATCAGTCCAAACAAGGCTGGAGCAGGAGAACGAAAATGGCTCTGCGCATTGGCGACACCGCCCCCGACTTCGTGGCGGATACCGCAGAGGGGCCGATCCGTTTCCACGACTGGATCGGCGCCTCCTGGGCGGTGCTGTTCTCGCATCCCAAGGACTTCACGCCGGTGTGCACGACCGAGCTCGGCTACATGGCCAAGATCAAACCGGAGTTCGACAAGAGGAACGTCAAGATCATCGGCATCTCGGTCGATCCCATCGAGAGCCACGCGAAGTGGGCCAACGACATCAGGGAGACGCAAGGGTATGCGCCCAACTATCCGATGATCGGCGACCCGGAACTCAAGGTGTCCAAACTCTACGGCATGCTCCCCGCCGATGCCGGCGACCGGTCCGAAGGCCGCACGCCAACCGACAACCAGACAGTGCGCAACGTGTTCGTCATTGGACCGGACAAGAAGATCAAGCTCATCCTGGTCTACCCGATGACCACAGGCCGCAACTTCGACGAAGTCCTGCGCGTGATCGACTCGCTGCAGCTTACCGCCAAGCACAAGGTGGCGACGCCGGTCAACTGGAAGCAGGGCGACGACGTGATCATCGCCGGCTCGGTTTCCGACGAAGACGCCAGGAAGCAATACCCCCAGGGATGGAAGGCCCCCAGGCCCTACATTCGCATCGTGCCGCAGCCGCCATAGCACGTCGCTTCCTTGCCTCGCAGATCGCTGATTGCGCGCTTGGCCGAAAGCCATGGCTGATGAAATTGGGAGATACAGATGTCGAGGATCACACGGCGCGAATTCGGAAAGGTTGTCGGCGCAGGAGGTGCGAGCGCTATCGCCATATCGGGGCTGCCTGCGTTCGCGATCGCCCAGCGCACGCCCAAGGTCGTCATCGTCGGCGGCGGCGCCGGCGGTGCGACGGTCGCGCACTACGTCAGGAAGGATGCCCCGAACATCGATGTCACGCTGATCGAGGCGAACTCAACCTACAGCTCCTCGTTTTTTTCGAACCTCTACATCGGTGGAATCCGCTCGCTCGAGAGCCTCGATCATGGCTATGCCCGGTTGCGCAACCACCGGATCAAGGTGGTGCACGACCGGGCTACGGATGTCGATGCGGTCGGGAAGACGGTGAGAACGCTGAGCGGAACGAATTTTTCCTACGACCGGCTGGTGCTCTCGCCCGGCATCGATATCAAGTACGATTCAGTCCCCGGTTATTCGCGGGAAGCCGCCGCGCTGTTTCCCCATGCCTACAACACCGACCGTGCCCAGAAGCAGCTCTTGAAGCGGCAGCTCGAAGCCATGCCGGACGGCGGCGTCGTGTTGATGGTGATGCCGAACAATCCGTTCCGTTGCCCGCCCGGACCCTACGAGCGCGCCTGCATGATCGCGCACTACCTCAAAACCCGAAAGCCCAGGTCGAAGCTCGTCATCCTCGATCCCAAGAAGGCGTTCTCGAAGCAGCCGGTTTTCACCGAAGCCTTCGACAAATACTACAAGGACATCATCGAGCTGAACCTGAGCACTGAAATCGACGACTTCACCGTCGTCCGGCTCGACGGCAAGGCCAGGGAGGCCGAGACCAAGGCCGGCAGGAAAGTAAGGTTCGATGTGGCCAACATCATCCCGCAACAGCGCGCCGGCGAGATCGCGGTCAGGGCCGGCTGTGCCGAGAAGGACTGGTGTCCGATTAATGCCGAGAACTTCTCGTCCAAGAATGTCAAGGATGTGTACGTTCTGGGAGACGCCTCGATTGCCGCCGAGATGCCGAAGTCGGCCTTCTCCGCCAACAGCCAGGCCAAGGCAGTCGCCGAAGATATCCTGGCCGAACTCGCCGGCAAGGAGAGATTCCCCGCCCGCTACCACAATACGTGCTGGTCGCTGCTGGCGCCCGACGACGCCGTGAAGATCGGCGCGACCTATGCACCGAAGGACGGCAAGCTGGATCCTTCGGGCTCGTTCGTGTCTCAGAAGGGGGAGGATGCCGGCCTCAGAAAACAGAACTACGCCGAAAGCATCGGTTGGTACGCCAACATCATCGCCGACATGTTTCCAGCGACTCCATCGCGCGTAAGCAAGGGTTGACGTACGGCGGAGGGGCCGCGCACATGGGCGGCGCGCCGCCGAGCGGCAGCGCCGGCTTGCCGACCGCAAAGCGGCCCCCTTGATCTTCGGAACCTGGTCCGATCAGGATGGATGTTCCGCAACCCTTGCCGCACGGGCATACGAGGCCAAAGCGAGGGGAATCAGCGCCCGGTAGGCGTGGCGATAGATCCAGCTCGGCAGAATCCGCCCGCGCTCTTCGTAGGCGACGCGCGCGCGGGGATGAGCGAGCGTCTGCCGTTCCGCGCGCCCGCGGCGATAATCGGCCAGAAACTCGATACGATTGACGTGTTTGGCATTCTTGTAGCCGTAGAGCGCGGGAGCTACCAGACGAAGCGGCGCGCCGTGTTCGAGCGACAAAGGTTGGCCATTGAGCTGGTCCGCGAGCAGAGTGTCGGCATCGACATCACGCCAGTCGATACAGACCTCGTATCCATCGAGCGACACGAAACGCAGGTATCGAGCCTGCCGAGGCCGCGCTCGCGGCGGAACCAGCGTGTTCAGCACGTCCTCAAGGCGGTATCCACCCCACCTGACGCCCGCCCGGGTCCACGTCGTGACACAGTGGAAGTCCGCAACGATCTCATGACGCGGCAGAATGCCAAGCGCGGCCAACTCGGACGTGACCGGCTTCTCCACCAGTCCGCGGATCGTTATTCCGGGTCGCTCCGGCACAGTTGGCCACCGGTCGGCAAAGAACGGAACGCCAAACCGCGGAAAGAAGTCGATCGCCCTCTGGCCACGCGGGAGATCAGGATGGGACATCGCGGCGGAAACCTCTACGATCAGCGGCTCGCGCGACCTGCACGCGCCGGGAGCAAACGAGTCTTGAATGCCTCTTGACGATGGCCGATGCAAATTGGTTTTCTTCAAAGGCGGGTTGAGTGCGCCTTATGGACCCCGAGAGCTTCACCGGAGCTCGAGCCGATGCTGGATATCGACTTGCTGAGGACCTTCGTGGCGATCCTGGAGACGGGGAGTTTCACGGCCGCTTCCGACGTCGTACGGCGGACGCAATCGGCGCTTAGCCTGCAGATGAAAAAGCTCGAGGAGCAGGTCGGCCACCCGCTGTTGAGGCGCGAGCCCGGTGGCATCAAGGCAACGGCGGAGGGGGAACGCCTGCTGATTCATGCCAAGCGCATCTTGCGTGCGCACGAGGAAGCAATCCTGGATTTCAGCGGGGTTTCGGGCAACGCCGGCAACCTCGTGCTCGGCATATCCGCCGATTACGGTCAGGCTCTTCTGCCGCGCGTCGTGCGCGTGCTGGCCAGGTTCTATCCAAAGCTCTCGGTCGAAGTGGTGTGCGGCCCTTCCCGCGATCTGTACGAGATGTGCACCGATGGACGAGTGGAGATCGCCTTCGTCGGAGAGGGCGAGGGCCTGGGGCAAAGCCCTGTGCTTCACCGCGAGCGTCTCGTCTGGGCGACGGGAGGAGACGTGCACAACAAAGACCCCCTTCCGCTCGCCCTTCTGCCAGCCGAGGATTCCAACTATCGCCGCTGGGCGCTCGACGCCCTCGATCGCGTGGGACGGCGGCACTGGATCGCCTACACCTGCTATTCACTGGCGGGGCTCCAGGCCATTGTGCGCGCAGGATACGCCGTTACCGTCATGGCGGAGTCCGCCCTGGTGACGGGCATCCGCGAGCTCCCCGACACAGAGAATTTCCCACCGCTGCCGCTGCTCGAAGTGCGCGTGACGCGCTGCATCGCCAAAGATTCCCTCTTTCTGCGCAATCTCGAGGCGTCCCTGATCACACAGCTCAGCCAGGACATGGGCAATCACCCGACGCACCCATGATGGCATTTTTGCACGACAATCGGGCACGCGGCTGAAACCGCGGCATGCAACGATCCCTCAAGGAAGTTGCCGGTCGCCCGATTGCACCTGCCTTGTCGCAGGCAAAGGGGAACAGGATGCCCGAACCCGGCGCGTCGTTTGACGACCGCCCCCGGAGACCCTAACCTTCCGGGCAAGGCACGCATTCGCGGGGATACAACTGTGACAAGCCAACATCTTCCGACAGCCCCCAGAAGCTCAGTGGATGTCTGAGACATTGGTCCGCGCCAGCGGCGCCGGAAATCATCCATGAGCAACCCTGATCCGCTGCTGCCCGACGAGCCCTGGCCCCAACGCGTCTCACGGATTTTCGCCTGGCTCGCCGGCGCCTGTATCCTGTTCGGCTGCGGCGCACTGATTTCGGTCGACGTCGTCACGCGCTTCATATTCAGGCGCGGCATGATCGAGAGCTTCGAAATATCCGGCTACATGCTCGCGGCATGCATCGGTCTCGGCCTCGCCTTCACCGTTACCTCGAAGTCCAACATCCGGGTCGACATCCTGCTCGATGCGTTTCCCTATCGCCTGCGCGCGGCCTGTGATCTGCTGGCCGCCTTCGCCCTCGCCGTGATTGCCGTGGCGCTGGTGTGGTTCTGCTGGAAAACCCTGGCGCAATCATGGACCATGAATGCCAGGTCTACCTCCATCATGCAGACGCCGATGGTGCTGCCGCAGGGCGTCTGGTGGATCGGCCTGCTCTGGTTCGCCTTCATGGCCGTGCTGCTGCCGTTGCAGGCCATCATGCGCCTTCTGGCGGCGGATCCGCGCGGCTTCGACGAATTGATCGGCAGCCTGCGCGTTGCCGATGAGCTGGAGCAGGCCGGCATCGATCTGGCCAAGACCGAGCCGAAGCCGGAGGCGGCGCAGCCATGATCGGCACTGCGTTCAGCCTGCTGATCGGCCTGATGGCGCTGAGCCTGCCGGTGGCGGCCGCGCTCGGGATCATGGGCTATGTTCTCTCGCAGAAATACGCGTTCTTTCCCCTGACCGGCGCGATCGGCGAACTGGCGTGGAATACGTCGAACGACTTCATCCTGATCGCGGCCCCCATGTTCATCATGATGGGCGAACTCATGCACCGCTCCGGCACCAGCGAGCGGCTGTTCACCGCCCTCGCCCCGTGGTTCGCGCGAATTCCGGGACGCCTGATCCACACCAACATTGCCGCCAGCGCCATCTTCGCCGCCACTTCGGGTTCATCGGTGGCGACCGCGGCGACCATCGGCACGGTCGCGATTCCCAACATGGAAAAGGGCGGCTACAACCCGCCGCTGTTCCTCGGCTCGATCGCGGCCGGCGGCACGCTCGGGATCCTGATCCCGCCGTCCATCAACATGATCATCTATGCTGTCTTGACCGACACGTCGGTCGCCCAGCTCTACGCCGCGGGGTTCATTCCCGGCTTCATGCTGGCCGGGCTGTTCTCGCTGATCGTGTTCGCCGCCGCGATCTGGCGGCCGGGGCTGGCGGGCCCTGCCGTCAGGACCGCCGGACTGTGGCCGCAACGGATCGCCGGACTGAAGCATCTGGTGCCGCCGCTCGGCCTGTTCCTCATCGTGGTCGGGTCGATCTATATCGGCATCGCCACCCCGACCGAGGCGGCGGCGCTCGGATTGATGGCGACGCTGGGCCTGGTGGCGGCCAATGGCCAGCTGACCCTGCCGGTGCTGGTCCGCGCCTTCGAAGGTACCGTGCGAACCACCTGCATGATCATGCTGATCATCATCGCCGCCTTTTTCCTGAACTTCGTGATGGTCTCGATCGGCCTGGTCAAGGCGGTGACCGATTCAGTGCTGTCGCTCGGCTGGCCGCCACTGGCGATGCTGCTCGCGATCATCGCGTTCTACCTGATCCTCGGCTGCTTCATGGAGACGCTGTCGATGATGATCGCCACCACGCCGGTGGTGGTGCCGGTCATCACCGCCATGGGCTACAGTCCGATCTGGTGGGGCATCATCTTCGTGATCCTGATGGAGGCGGCGCTCATCACGCCGCCAGTCGGCCTGAACCTCTATGTGGTGCAGTCCGTTCGCAGGCACGGACCGTTCTGGGACCTGTGCATCGGCGCCCTTCCCTTTGTCGGCGCAATGATCATTATGATCGGCATCCTGATTGCCTTCCCCGAGATCGCGCTGTGGCTGCCGAGCCTGCTGCAACCGCCGAAATAGCCGGCCGACAGGCCGGTCCAGCCCCAAGGAGACTGACCATGCTGACACGACCCGTTCTTGCCGCACTTGCCGTGGCTGCCGTCATCGGTCTCGCGCCTGCGCCCGCGACGGCCCAGACCCAGGGACTGCCCGCAACCACGTTCAACGTGGTCGGCAGCATCGGCAATCTGTCGATGTATCTCAACCGCGAAGTGCCGTTCTGGAACGAGACCGTGCCGAAGGAGTCGGCCGGCGCCATCAAGGTGCAGTTGAAATCCTTCACCGAACTCGGACTGAAGGGACCCGAAATCTTCCGGCTGGTTTCCGCCGGCACGCTGCAGTTCGCGACCACGGTGCTGAACTACAATTCCGGCGAAGTGCCGATGAATGAAGCGGCCGACCTGGTTGGCTTGGTCGGCTCGGTGGAAGAGCTGCGGAAGGCCGTCGAAGTGCTGCGCCCGAGCTATGCCAAGTTCCTCGAGGAAAAGCACGGCCTCAAGCTGCTTGGCTTCGGTACCTATCAGGCCCAGGTGATCTACTGCCGCGATGCCTTCACCAACGTCGCCGACCTCAAGGGGCGCAAGGTGCGCGCGTCCGGCGCCTCGCAGCAGACCTTCGTCTCCCACATCGGCGGCTCGCCGATCACCATCGCATTCGCGGAGGTGCAACCTGCGCTGGCCAGCGGCGTGATCGATTGCGCCATCACCGGCGCGCTGTCCGGCTACCGTTCGAAGTGGCACGAGTCGGCCAAATTCATCTCGCCGATGCCGATCAATTTCGGCCTCGCCGCCCACCTCGCCAATCTCGCATGGTGGAAAACGCTGGATCCGAAGGTGCAGGCCTTCCTGGAGACCCATGTCAGAAAGCTCGAAGACTCGATTTTCGAACAGGCCAGGACCGAAACCCAGACCGGCATCGACTGCAACACCGGCAGCGCCGCATGCAAGGAAGGCCAGCCGGCGGCCATGAAACTGGTTGCCGTGACGCCGGCGGACGAGGCCCTTCGCAAGGACGCGCTGGTGAAGGCGATCATGCCCGGCTTCGCGCAACGCTGCGGCGCCGATTGCGTGGCCAACTGGAATGCGACCATCGGCAAGTCTCTCGATCTCAAGATGGGACAATGAGCCCCAGCCCTGCCCTGAGCGGGGTTCGGCTCGCGGCGATCGATCCGGCCGCCTTCCGGCATACGCCCTGGAAGAACGGCGGCGGGATCACGATCGATATCGCCGAATCCCTGCTCGCTGGATTCGGGCCGGGCGGCTGGGAAGGATTGGTCTGGCGATTCGGCCGTACCGCTATCGTGACACCAGGCCCGTTCTCCGACCTTGCCGGCTTCGACCGCCGGCAGGTGCTGGTTTCCGGTTCGGGACTCGTGCTCGAGACACCTGATGGAGAGATCGATGTCCGACGTCCGTTCGAGCCGGTCCGGTTCGCCGGCGAAACCCGGATCGTCAGCCGGCTTGAAGCCGGACCGGTCGAGGTCGTCAATCTGTTGGGTGACCGGTCACGCGTATCGATAGACCTTTCATGCCTCGCGGCCGGTGCAACGCGTTCCCGCCCGGCCGGCGTCCACATCGTCTATGCGGCCGCGACGACTTGCGACCTCGTCATCAACGGCAAGCCCTGCGCGATTGCGATCGGCCACGCCATTCGTATCGATGCCGGTGCAAGCTTCACGGTCGTAAGCCGGCTTGGCACGGGGATCGTGGCGTCGGTTTTTCCGGCCTCCTCTCGGGAAATCTCATAGCGGCTTCTTGCGCTTCTTGGCGCTGTCGTTGCTGGAATCCGCCTTGACGACGCTGATTTCGCCGTTCGCTTCCAGGTTGGCTTGCTTCACTTCCGCCAGGTCGAGAACGCCTTGCTGCCGCAGCTGGCCCCGCAATTCCTCCTCGGTGATGAATTGCTTGCGCATGTTGTTCCGGTTCATTGTGCCGTTTTCGATCAGTCGGAGCGGCGGGGGCGCCAGCAGCCGCTCGAAAAACTTGAAGTGATAGCTCAGCCAATTCAGGAAGGTGTCCCAGAACACGATGGTGAGCACCAGGAGTACGCCTTCCGTGACTGATTTGTATTCCTTTGCAAAGCCGTTCTGAGCGGCATCCGCAATCAGGACGATGACGAGGATGTCGGCTATTCCGATGGTCGATGACTGCCGCAGCATGACGAACCGCAGGATCAGGAACAGCGACAGGTACATCACCGTTCCACGCAGCATCATCTCGGCGAGAGAATGCGTGGGGATCAGCAATTCCGACCATTCGATCAACAGGAACTTGTCCAAGGTGCCCTCCCCACGAATTGGTTGAACTGGAACTACTATGCATAGAGCGAGGCAGCCGCCAGCTTTCCCTCGACCGGTAATGTTGCGTGCGGCCAAAGCCGTCACCGCCCGCCACCCGGACTTTGCGCTTGTGGAATCGCCGGGGCAGCTAGGGCTTGCGGGAACTTCGGGGCACCGCGCGGGCGGCCTGGATGGCGCTCCAAACCAGAAACGGCGTCGCCGGCATATCCAGTTGATCGATACCGAGTGGCGACAAGGCATCAAGCACGGCGTTCATGATGGTTTGCGGAGCGGCGATGCAGCCGGCCTGCCCGGTGCCCTTCACGCCCAGCGGGTTCGACGCGGTCGGCTCCGAGTCGTTCAGGCCGCCGGCGAAGTTCGGCAGGTCCTGCGCGCGCGGCAGCGCGTAGTCCAGGAACGAACCGGTGAGCAACTGGCCCGAGCCGGGGTCGAAGACGACGTGCTCCAGCAGCGCCTGCCCGATGCCCTGCGCCACCCCGCCATGCACCTGACCGAGCGCCACGCGCGGGTTGATCAGGCTGCCGAAATCATCCGCGATGGTGTAGCGATCGAGCCGCACCACACCGGTATCCGGATCAATCTCGACTTCCGCGACATGGCATCCGTTCGGAAACGTGTAGAGCTCGGAGCCGTTCTTCGCATTTCCTTCCAGTCCCGGTGTCAGTCCCTCCGGTAGATTGGCAGGATCCCGCGCGGCGTCGGCCACCTTGCCGATCGCCATCGCGCGCTCGGTGTTCTGCACGACAAAGTTGCCTTCGATGAATGACACCTGATCGACCGGCGCCTGAAGCAGGTGCGCGGCGATCAGCCGGCCTTTCTCGATCAGGCTTTCGACGGCCATCACCAGCGCGGTGCCGCCCATATGCATCGAACGCGCGCCGCCATGGCCGTTGCCGCCGGGCAGAAGGTCGGTGTCGCCCTGGTGGAAGCGGAATGCGGAAATCGGCAACCCCATGAGGTCGGCCGCGACCTGGGGATAGGCGGTCTCGTGTCCCTGTCCATTGGACTGCGTGCCGACGGCGAGCGACACCGTGCCGTCCGCCTCGAACGCCGCCCGGGCGAACTCGCCCAGCGCGCCGCGGGAGGTTTCGAGAAAGCAGGCGACTCCGATGCCGCGCAACAACCCGGCCTTCTTCGATCGCGCGCGGCGCGTGCGAAAACCCTCGAGATCGGCGAGCGAGATCGCCTCGTCCAGACCGGCCTTGAAGCGGCCGCCGTCGATCTTCATGCCCATCGCCGTGCGGTGCGGAAACCTGCCGATCATGTTGCGGCGGCGCAACGCGACGGCATCGATCCCGGTCTTGACCGAGGCGAGGTTCACAAGGCGCTCGATCAGATAATTGGCTTCGGGCTTGCCGGCGCCGCGATAGGCGTCGATCGGCGGCGTGTTGGTGAAGGCGCCGCGCACCTCGACGAACACGGCGGGAATATCATAGACGCCGCCCATCGCGCTGCCGGCGGCGTTGGTCGAACTGACGGGGCCCTGGGTCGAAAGATACGCGCCCATATTGGCGACCGCCCGCACTTCCAGGCCGAGAAACCGGCCATCCTTGTCGAGGGCGAGCCTCGAGCGGGCAAAGAAATCGCGGCCCTGCGCGGAGCTGACGAAATCCTCTGATCGTTCGGAGATCCAGCGCACCGGGCGGCCGAGCTTTCTTGCCGCCCACAGCACCAGCACATATTCGGGATAAAGGTAGTTCTTCATCCCGAAGCCGCCGCCGACGTCGGGCACAACGACGCGGATGCGCTCGGCTGGAATCTTGAAGATGGTATCGGCGAGTTGCCGGCGAAGATCATGGACGCCCTGCCCGGTCAGCGACAGGCAAAACCCGCCGGTGTTGCTGTCATGAAAGCCGATGGCGGCCCGCGTCTCCATGGGGGCGGCGACCACGCGGTTGTTGAAGAGGTCGCATTCGACGACATGCGCCGCCTGCGCCATCGCGGCGGCTACAGCTTCAGCATCGCCCTTGCGAAACAGGAAGGCGGAATTGCCCGGCGCCTCCGGCCAGATCGCCGGGGCGTCCGGTTGCAGCGCCGCGGTGGCCATGGTGACGCAGGGCAGCGTTTCATAGGCGGCATCCACCGCTTCGCCGGCCGCCAGCGCCGCCTCCGGCGACTCCGCGACGATGCAGACCACGGGATCGCCGACATGCCGCACGAAGCCGCGCGCGAGCGCCGGGCGCGGCGGAACGACGATCGGCTCGACGGCGTCAATCACGGTGATGCAGGGCAATTCCCCGATGCCGTCGGCCGCGAGGTCGGCTTCGGTGAACACCGCCACCACGCCGGGGACCGCGCGCGCGGCTTCCAAGTTTAGCCGGGCGATCCGAGCGAACGCGATCGGAGAGCGAAGCACATAGGCGTGCAACACCCCGGGCACGTGATCGTCGGCGACGTATTCTCCATGGCCGGTGAGGAAGCGAAGGTCTTCCAGCCTGTTCAGGGACTGTCCTCGATAACGCTCTTGCAACCGTTCACCTCCTTCCAATGTGCCAAGGCGCCCCGAATACCGATCGGCAGGGATGCTACGCCACCCTAGCATCAGAGCATGGTGCGATGACCAGAAGAGCGAGCGTCCTGTCCACGCCTTCTCCCAACTAAAAATATCGAAAACAACCCCATGCAAAGTAACAGGGGGGTCGCTGACATGGATGCCTGACTCGAAAAAACTTTGACACGTCGGGCAAATCAGCGGCACTCTTCCATCATCGCGCAACTTTCTGACCGAGTGTCGCCCTGCCCAACGGGCTCTTTGGCGTGATCACCGGCCATACATCCCGACCATTGAAGGTGCACCGCTCGCTACATCGAACGATCGCGACCCGATGCCACACCGCGTGCACTGCCTTGGCATCGCGTCGTCCCGCCGCACAGTCGTCGGGAAAGCGATGCCGACAGAACGAAAGCGGAGGGGTGCGCCGCCGATGGCGAACGGATGTAAGGAGGGCCTCCGATGACCCCCTTTGCCACTCGCTCCGGACGAAATTCCGTTGCCAACCGGCAAAGAAAGCGGCAAAATGACCGGCAATTTTAACGGTCTTACTTTATATAAGTCACTGATAAATATATATTATAACCGGAAAAGAAAGCGGCAAAAGTGACCACTTCGACCGCAATGGAACCCCTCCTCCCTGAGGAGAGCCAGCGCCTTTCCGACCTTGCAACCGACCTCGTTGCCAAGAGCAACGCCCTGGCAGGCCGCCTTCACCCCGTCATGCAAGAGGGCCTTGGGGACCTCGTCCGCTCGATGAACTGCTACTACAGCAACCTCATCGAGGGACACCATACCCACCCCATTGATATTGATCGCGCCCTGGCTGGTGACTACAGCGCCGGGCCCGAAAAACGCAATCTCCAGCTCGAAGCACGCGCGCACATCGACGTGCAGCAAAAGATCGATGCTGGCGCGGCGCCGCAACCTTCCACTTCGATCGAGTTCATCCGCTGGGTCCACAAGGAGTTCTGCCTGCAACTGCCGGAGAAGTTCCTGATCGTTTTAGATCCCAGGACCGGCCGCGAAGAAAGGGTCGTTCCGGGCGAGCTGAGGCGCATCCTGGTCAAGGTCGGACACCACCTTCCCCCTGCCCCGGAAGACCTGGCTGCGCTGCTCGAACGCTTCGCCTCTGCTTACGGCAACGACAAGCTCGCCAAAATCCAACGCATCATCGGCGTCGCGGCTTCACACCATCGCCTGCTGTGGATTCACCCGTTCGCTGATGGCAATGGCCGGGTTACGCGCCTCTATTCCCACGCGCTCCTCAAAGAGCTTGGCATTGGCTCAAGCCTCTGGCCCGTCTCGCGCGGTCTTGCCCGCGCCGTCGATAAGTACACGACGGCTCTGCAATCTGCCGACCAGCCGCGTCGCGGCGACCTCGACGGTCGTGGCAACCTCACCCAATCCGGCCTGGTCGATTTCTGCGTGTTTTTCCTGTCGAGCTGCGTGGACCAGATGGTCTTCATGGAATCGCTGTTTGAGCCCGCCGAGCTGCAGCGGCGCATGGAAATCTGGTGCGAGGAAGAGACCCGCGCCGGCCGTTTGCCAAGAGGTAGCTGGGCGCTGCTGCGCGAAGCCTTGCTGACCGGCGAGTTCGCGCGCGGTAAGGCCCCAGGCCTTACCGGCTACCAGGAACGTCAGGCCAGAACGGTGCTCAACACCCTCATTGAAAAAGGCTTCCTGGTCTCGCCAACCTCGCGATCGCCTGTACGGCTGGGCTTCCCGCTGGCGGTGGTCGATAGGTGGTTTCCGCGTCTGTATACCGGCCCGGCGAGCGCAACCTAGGAAGCTGTTCGCGGCGACAAACGCGGCGCACTCGGTGGTCGATGCGCGGCATTGTTTCGGGCATCCGATGCAGCGACCTTAATCACAGGAGCGCGATGCTGGCGGCTCCTCGATCAACAAAGCCCCGAGTAACCGCGGCGGCGAGCGCGACTAGCTAGTCGCGCCTTGTCGGTCGTGCCCAGGAGAAGGTTGCTGATCCATACCGGCAGCCCATAACAGAAAACCTCCCAAGTCTTTGACCTGGGAGGTTTTTAACTTGGTTGCGGGGATAGGATTTGAACCTATGACCTTCAGGTTATGAGCCTGACGAGCTACCGGGCTGCTCCACCCCGCGATAAACCGTTGCGCGCCTTGCCGGGAACGACACCGAAACGAATCTGGCCAACGCCCGGGGGCGCCGATCAATGCCGTCTGGAAGCTTCCTGAGAAGGCAACCCATGGCAGATGCCCTCGGGTGCGAGCGGTATGTACCAACGTGAACCCGCTTTGGAAAGGCCCGTCGGCGATCTTTTGAGCTTTTTGTGACGGTCGAAACGCGCGTTATTGCGCCAAATCAGCCCGCCGAGACGGCTCTTGCCAGAAACTTGCCAAAAGCCCAGCTTCCCAGCCGGAACCCGAGGGAAACGCCATGGACCAGCCACTGAAAAGCCCCGGGCAATATGCCCTGGAGGACGCCTTTCACCGCCTGCGCGAGCTGACCCGCACCACCGCCCCGCCCAGCCTCGCCGAGCGGCTCGACCGGCTGGCGCGGTTGCGCGCAGCGGTTTCGGATAACGAAACCCGCTTCGAGCAGGCGATCTCGGCCGATTTCGGCCATCGCAGCACGACCGAGACCACGATCGCCGAAACCATGCTGGTGCGGGGCGAGATCAGGCACGCCACCAAATCCCTGAAAGCCTGGATGGCCCCAACGCGGGTGGCCACCTCGCTGCAGTTCTTTCCCGCGAAAAACCGGCTGATGCCGCAGCCGCTCGGCGTGGTCGGAATCATCGCGCCGTGGAATTATCCGTTGCAGCTGACGCTGGCGCCGGCGGTGGCGGCATTGGCCGCGGGCAACCGGGTCATGATCAAGCCGAGCGAGTTGGTGCCGCGGTTCTCCGCGCTGTTGAGGGAAGTGATCGCAGCCAAGTTCGACCGCACCGAAATGATCGTCACCGGCATCGACGAGGGCATCTCCGCGGCCTTTGCGTCGCTGCCGTTCGACCATCTGATCTTCACCGGCTCGACCCGGGTCGGCCGCCTGGTCGCCGAAGCCGCGGGGCGCAATCTGACGCCGGTCACGCTCGAACTCGGCGGCAAATCGCCCGCCATCGTCGACCGCTCCGCCGATATCGCCGAGGCCGCCGATCGCATTGCCTACGGCAAGTTGCTCAATGCCGGCCAGACCTGCATCGCGCCGGATTATGCGCTGGTGCCGGAAGCGTCCGTGCAGGAATTCGCCGACAAGGTGCAGGCCAGCATGCAGCGGATGTTCGGGACCGACCCTGACAACAAGGACTACACTTCGATCGTCTCCGACCGGCATTACAGCAGGCTCGAGGGCCTGGTGGCCGATGCCGCCGCCAGGGGCGCGACGATCCTGCACAAGACCAGGCCCGACGATCCCGCCTGGAAGTCGAAGCGCAAGTTTCCACCGACCATCGTGGTCGGCGCGACACCCGATATGGCGATCATGCAGGAAGAAATCTTCGGCCCGCTGCTGCCGGTCATGGGCTACAGGGATCCGGGCGAACCGGTGGCCTACATCAACAGGCACGACCGCCCGCTGGCGCTGTACTGGTTCGGCAAGGACGGTGCGGCGCGCGACGAGGTGCTGGACCGCACGGTCTCGGGCGGCGTCACGGTCAACGACTGCCTGTTTCACTTTGCCCAGATGTACCAGCCGATGGGCGGCGTCGGCGCGTCCGGCACCGGCGCCTATCACGGCAAATGGGGCTTCGATACGCTGAGCAAGCTGAAGCCAGTGTTCTATCGCTCGCCGTTCAACCGCCTCGCCGATCTCTATCCGCCCTATGGGGCGAAGATCGCGCGGCTGCAAAAGCTGCTGCGATTCATGTCGTAAGACTAGAGGCCGTCGTTGCGAAGAGCACTTGCGACGAAGCAATCCATGGTCGCCAGGCAAAGAAAGATGGATTGCTTCGCTGCGCTCGTAATGATGGAAGAAACAGAACGATAAGATTCGGGGGAATGCGCGTGACCGAAACATACGATTTCGTGGTGGTGGGCGGCGGCTCGGGCGGCTGCGCGGTGGCGGGACGGCTCTCCGAGGATCCCGGGACCTCGGTGGCGGTGCTGGACGCCGGCGGCAGGAACGACAATTGGGTGGTGACCACGCCGTTCGCGCTGGTGCTGATGGTCGCCGGCAACGTCAACAACTGGGCCTTCAACACCGTGCCGCAGCAAGGCCTCAACGGCCGCATCGGCTATCAGCCGCGCGGCAAGGGGCTCGGCGGCTCGTCCGCGATCAACGCGATGGTCTATATCCGCGGCCATCGCAGCGACTACGATCAATGGGCCTCGCTCGGCAATCCCGGCTGGGCCTATGCCGACGTGCTGCCCTATTTCAAGCGCTCGGAGGACAACGCCGATTTCGACGGCGAGTACCATGGCAAGGGCGGACCCCTGCATGTCGACGGATCGCGCACCGACAATCCGGTGCAGCAGATCTTCCTGCAAGGCGCGCGGGAAGCGCAGTTTCGTTTGCGCGAGGACTTCAACGCCGAGGACCACGAAGGCCTTGGCGTCTATCAGCTCACGCAGAAGAACGGCGAACGCTGGAGCGCGGCGCGCGCCTACCTCCATCCGCATATCGGCAGCCGCGCCAATCTGCGCATAGAGACCCGCGCGCACGCCACCCGTATCCTGTTCGAGGGCAAGCGCGCGGTCGGCGTCGAATACCGGCACGGCAAGGAACTGAAACAGATCCGCGCGAGGCGCGAGGTGATCGTTTCCGCCGGCGCATTCCAGACCCCGCAACTGCTAATGCTGTCGGGCGTCGGCGACGGCGACGCCCTCGGCCGGCACGGCATCGAAAGCGTGCATCATCTGCCAGGCGTCGGAGCGAACCTGCAGGACCATCCCGATTTCGTGTTCGGCTATCTGTCGGACAATCCGAACTTCAGCGGCCTGTCGCTGAAGGCGCTGCCGCGGCTGTTGCGCGCGATTCGCCAGTACCGCAGGGAACGCCGCGGACCGATGACCTCGAATTTCGCCGAGTGCGGCGGTTTCCTGAAAACCAGCCCCGACCTCGACGTGCCCGACATCCAGCTGCATTTCGGCATGGCGATGGCCGACGACCACGGCCGCAAGCGTCACAATGGCACCGGCTTCTCGCTGCACGTCTGCCTGCTGCGGCCGAAGAGTCGCGGCAGCGTCGCGCTCGGCAGCGCCGATCCGTTTGTAGCCCCTCTGATCGATCCGAACTTTCTCGGCGAGGCCGCCGATCTGGAATCCATGGTCGCAGGTTTCAAGGTCACGCGGCGGCTGCTGGAGACGCCGGCGCTGCGCGCCTTGCAGAAGAAGGACATGTTCACCGAGGGCGTCGAGACCGACGACCAGATCCGGGCGCTGCTGCGCCAGCGCGTGGACACCGTCTATCACCCGGTCGGCACCGCCCGGATGGGCAGAGATGCGATGGCCGTGGTCGATGCCCGGCTGAAAGTCCACGGTCTTGAAGGCCTGCGGGTCGTCGATGCCTCCGTGATGCCGACCCTGATCGGCGGCAATACCAATGCGCCGACCATCATGATCGGCGAGAAGGCGGCCGACATGATCAAGGCGGAGATGCGGGCGACCTGATGCAGCTGCGCCCTGCTCACCCGGACCCGGCCCCAAGTTCGAACCGGGAATTGAATTAACGCGCAGGTACGGAACAAAGGAATTGGCTCGCCGTTACAGCAGGGTTACTGGAGCGGAGACGAACGATGCAAAACCGACTGGCGGCCTATCTGGTATTGTCTTGCGCGGCTTTCGCATTTGCAACGCCGGCCACTGCCGGTGAGCAGCCTGCAAAGACGGCGGACACGACGACGGCAAAGGCGCCCGTCGAGACGTCTGCGACCACCCCGCCCGATTGCGCGACGCAGGTCTGGCCGCATTTTTCCAGTGCATGCTTGCGAGGGCAGAGTTCGCAAGTGAGCGTGCGGCAGGTCAATCTGACCACCGCGTCCCGTCCGTGAAGCTCGGATAAACCTCTCGACCTCTGAAACCGCCATCGGATGGCCGTGGGCCGACCCGCCGCGCGGAGCCCCTCCACGCGCAGCCCAACAGCATTTCGCCATGAGCCTGGGAACTGGCCGTTTGCCCTGCCACGTTCGCGCGTATGCGGTCAGACCTGCGCCACCCCGTGGTCCGCGCAGTGATAAATCCCTTGGTACCAATCTCCCGGTTTGGGCGCCACCGCCCTCGGGGGTCCGTCCGCATGTTTCGCATAGGATCTCAACGAAAAAGGCCGGCACGCATGCCGGCCTTCAACGTTCCTGTTGTCGGTTACCTCAATAGCAGAAACAGAAGAATCAGCGGGATCGGTATTCCAACCAGCCAAAGCAGAATGGGCATTTTACTCTCCTTCGTTAAGTGCTTCGTTCACCAGAAGCGATGCCCGGCGAACATGGGAATGCGATCTTCATCCCGATGGCGACCGCCTGCCGCCGCAGCCGCTGTAGCGACAACGAGACTGATGAGCAGCGACATCGCGGCAATGAAGGCGGTGATCAGGGTCGTCTTGCGGGCTTTATCCGCCTGCTCCCTGGCCTTTATTTCCAGGTCACGGGCTTCGGTGACCGCCGAATCGACCCTGGCTTGTGCTTCGGGCTGGGGCAGTCCGGTCCGTGACGCCACGATTTGGGTGAGATAGGTCCGGTCGCGTGCCGTCAACGCCTGATTCTTGATGGCACCGGCGAATATCCGCCCCGTTTCAGCGCGCAGCGCGTCATCGTTTGACGCGTTGGCCGCCTTCACATCGCCGGCAGCACCGGTCGTCTGGCCCGGCTGCGGCCGGAGAAGCAGGTCGACCGCGTAGTCCGCCGGCCCCATCGCGAGGCCCGATTTGGAGAGATTTCCCGACGCCGCGCCCGCGGCGACGGTCGAGGCCGCTTCAGCGCCCGTCTTGGCCGCCCCGAGTCCGACGATCGCCAGCACCGCCGCTCCCATCAGGACACCGACGGCCCACACCATGAAGCCGTGGGTGCTGTCTCGAAATGCTCCTTCGGCCGACCGCGAATCCATCCAGCGCGATCGCATGCGACCGGCGAGATATCCTCCAGCGGCGAAGCTGGCGATCTGGACCAACACCATCCACCAGGCGAGCGCGAGCGCCACGACCCACAGCTTGGCGCCGGCGCCGGGCCAGGGCGAAGTGAGGGAAAGGCCGACCGCGCTTCCGAACGTCAAAAGCAGGAACGACAAAGCAGCAGCTGCTATCGCACCCGCCAGAATGGGTCCCCATTCGAGATAACTGGGCTTCGCAGCAATCGTATCGGTGATAGCCATTTTGGGTATTTCCTTTGATGAATTAACGAAGCCCGATGAGGGAAAGGACCGCCATGACGATGACGACGAGACCGACCAGATAAACTACACCGTTCATATTTGTTCTCCTGTTGTGGAACTGGATTGTTTACTTCGCGCCTGGAATGCTGATGGTGAAATTCGGACCTGAGTTGCCCATCTTTCCGGTAGCCATCAGCACTGCGGCGCCGATAAAGATCACCAAGACGACCCCAACCAGAACTCCCAGAATTCCGCTCGCCGAGTCACCACTGTCTGACATTGATTTTTCTCCATGTTGAAACGCGCACCATAACGGCATGGAACCGCGAAGGTTCCGGGGAGCCGCTTCTTCTTCGGTGGATTTCAGCAAATAGACCGCGACGTGGAATGCCGGAACGCCCGGTCGCAGCGCGAGCGCCGTTGGGTTGTCGGCAATTCGATCTGCTACGCCAAAGGCGGGCGACGGGCGACCTTGCCAAGGCAACACACGTGGAACGGGCGCGTCCGCTTGCCCGCGTTTACCCGACGACTTGCGGCAAGTCCGAGCGGTTGCCGGTGGTGGCGGCTGATTGACCTGATCACGCCAGCAGGAAGCCGCCGTCCACCGTCACCACGCTGCCGGTCATGTAGCGCGAGGCGCCGGAGGCGAGCAGCATGATGGCGCCGTCGAGATCGGATTCGGCGCCGACACGGCGCTGCGGGATCCGCTTGGCCAGCTTCTCGCCCGCGGGCGTTGCCCAGAATTCGTGGTTCATCTCGGTGTCGATATAGCCCGGCGCCAGTGCATTGACGCGGATGCGGTTGCCGGCGAGCTCCAGCGCCATCGCCTTGGTGGCCTGGATGATCCCCGCCTTGGAGATGGTGTAGGGCGAGAGGAACTTCATCACGCCGAGGCCGAGCACGGAGGCGACGTTGACGATGTTGCCTTGCTGCTTGCGCGCGATCATCCGCCGCGCGAGCTCGGTCGCCGTGAAATAGGCGCCCTTCAGGTTGGCGTTGATGACGGCGTCCCAGTCCGCCTCGGTCTGGTCGACCGCGAGCTTTTCGATGGCGATGCCGGCATTGTTGACCAGCACGCTGACCGGACCGAGGGCGGCTTCGGCGTGGTCGATCGCGCTGGCGATCGAGGCGGTGTCGGTCACGTCCATCTGCACCGCGACGGCGCGGCCGCCATTGCCGCGGATCTCATCCTCGAGACTCTTCAGCTTGGCGGTCTGGCGCGCCGCCAGCACCACCGCGGCGCCCCCGGCGGACAGCACACGGGCGAACTGCCTCCCCAGCCCCTGCGAGGCGCCGGTGATCAGAATGACTTCTTTACTGACGTCGAATAGACCGGGCATGGCAGGTTCCTGGGAGAGTTATGGCCGCATTGATACAGACGATTTTAGCGATCGCAAACCTGTTTCGGCAGCCAGATATCCGGCCTTATCAGCGGCTCCTCGGTTCGCTACAGTGACAGGATCGGACCTTCAAAAAACACCTGACATAACGGGAGTGAGACAGTGGATCTTGGAATCAAAGGCCGCCGCGCCATCGTGTGCGCTTCGAGCAAGGGCCTCGGTCGCGCCTGCGCCATGGCGCTAGCCAACGAAGGCGTGCATGTGACGCTGACCGCGCGCGGCGCCGAGGCGCTGCAGAAAACCGCCGACGAAATTCGCAAAGCCAGCCCCGGCGTCACGGTGACCGAAGTAGTCGGCGACATCACGACTCCGGCGGGCCGTGAAGCCGCGCTCAAGGCCTGCCCCGATCCGGACATCCTGATCAACAATGCCGGCGGCCCGCCGCCCGGCAATTTCCGCGACTGGACCCGCGACGACTGGATCAAGGCGATCGACGCCAACATGCTGACCCCGATCGAACTGATCAAGGCGACCGTCGACGGCATGATGGCGCGAAAATTCGGCCGCATCGTCAACATCACCTCGGCCGCGGTGAAGGCGCCGATCGAGGTGCTGGGCCTGTCCAACGGCGCGCGGGCCGGCCTCACCGGCTTCGTCGCAGGCGTCGCCCGCAAGACCGTGATCAACAACGTCACCATCAACGGCCTGCTGCCGGGCCCGTTCGACACCGACCGCTTGCGCGGCCCCGTCGCCAAGCTCGACGCCGACAAGCGCGGCATCACGGTCGACCAGTTGCTGGCGGAGCGCGCCAAACTCAATCCGGCCGGCCGCTTCGGCGACCCCGAGGAATTCGGACAGGCCTGCGCGTTTCTCTGCGGCGCCAAGGCCGGCTTCATCACCGGACAGAACATCCTGCTCGACGGCGGCGCCTTCCCGGGCACGCTCTAGATGAAGGCGGTCTGGTACGAGCGAGCGGGTGCGGCGCCCGATGTGCTGAGCTTCGGCGACATGCCGACGCCGATGGCCGGCCCGGGCGAAGTCCGGGTCCGGCTGGAAGCCTCCGGCGTCAATCCCGCCGATGTCGGCCGCCGCGCCGGCAGCTATCGCGCGCTGGAATTCCCCCGCGTGATACCGAACAGCGACGGCGCCGGGACCGTCGACCAGGTCGGCGACGGCGTCACCCGGCTGGCCGTTGGGCAGCGGGTCTGGCTGTTCAACGGCCAGCGCAACGGCCGCGCCTTCGGCACCGCGGCCGAGTATATCGCGCTCGCCGAGCACCTGGTGACGCCGCTGCCGGACTGTGTGTCATTCGCGGGCGGCGCGACGCTCGGCATTCCCGGCATGACGGCGTGGTGCTGCCTGTTCGGCGACGGACCGGTCGCCGGTCAGACCATCATGGCCACCGGCGGCGCCGGCGCGGTAGGCCATTATGCCGTGCAGCTGGCGAAATGGGGCGGCGCGCGGGTGATCGCCACGGTCAGTTCACCGCTCAAAGCGGAGCAGGCGCGGCTTGCCGGCGCCGATCTCGTGGTCAATTACAAGACCGAGGACGTGGTGGCCAAGGCGATGGCCTTTACCGAAGGGCGCGGCGTCAATCGGGTCGTCGATGTCGACTTCGGCGGCAACATCGCCACGACCCTCAAACTGATGGCGATGAATTCGACCATCGCCATTTACGCCAGCAACGGCAATCGCAGCCCGGTGGTGCCGATGCGCGAACTGATGGAGCGATGCATCGCACTGCGCGCGCTGGTGCTGTTCGCACTGCCGCAGCCATTGCTGGCGGCGGGACAGGCCGATATCTCGAAATGGCTTGCGGCCGGCAGGCGTATCCACAACGTCGCGGCGCAGTTTCCGCTGTCGGAGACCGCGCAGGCCCACCTCGCGGTGGAGAAGGGCGACAAGCTCGGCACCGTGGTGGTCGACTGCGCAAGGTAGAGACTGTTAGGTCGGCGCTTTATAGTCCAACAGAATGACGGTCCGGTTCATCACACCGGCGTCGTGCGCTCGTCGGTCCAGGTCAGGCCGAAGGCGTCGAGGCCTTCGGCGAGATAGTCGCTGACCAGAGGCTCGCCCAGCAGGTAGGCGGCGGTGCGGTTGTTGCGGCCGTCGGCGGCCTCGCGCCGCAGCTCATCCCACTCTTCGATGGTGCCGTCGCCGCGTCCGAGCCGCATCAGGGCGACCAGGTCGATCTGCTCGTCTTCGGTCATGGCCGTGATGAAGCCGGTGATCTCGTGCACCACGGGATCGTCGCCATTGTCCTCGAGTACGTCGACCATCTTGTCGTCGGCAGCGTTGGACCCGGAGTCCGGATCGGTGGCCCCCTCCTTGACATCGAATTCGCGGGTTTTCTCGATCAGGAACCGGACCTTTTCGGCGGAGATGGCTAGCTCTGGCATATGGGCTCTTCCTTGTGGGTGGCCGACCAACGCATAAGCGGGCGAGATGATCCATTGCATGGAGCGAAGGAAACCAGCATCTTCGTCTCCAAGAAACAAGATGCAGGGAACGCCGGATGCACTGGACCATAGGCAAGGTCAAAATCACCAAAATCGTCGAGCTGGAGACCGTTGGCAGCACGAGATTCATCCTCCCTTTGGCCAGTAACGAGGAAATCCGGAGGCTGCCCTGGCTGATGCCGCATTTCGCCACCGAGGAAGGCCGGCTCAGAATGTCGATCCATTCGCTGGTCGTGGAGACGCCCTCGCGACGGATCGTGGTCGACACCGGACTCGGCAACGACAAGGAAGGCCGCAAGGTGCCGACCTGGAATAACCGAAAGGACCCGTTCCTCGACACCATGAGAGCGGCAGGCTTTCGCCCCGACAGCATCGACACTGTGCTTTGCACGCATCTGCATGTCGACCATGTCGGCTGGAACACCCAACTGGCTGGCGGCCAATGGGTGCCGACGTTTGCCAACGCGCGCTACGTGTTCGGCCGAACCGAGTTCGAGCACTGGCGCGACCACAGCGACGAGAGCGACAAGCTCGCCGTCTTCAATGACTCCGTAAAACCGATCGCGGATGCCGGCCGCGCCGATCTGGTCGACAGCGACGCCAGGATCAGCGACGAGATCACCCTGATCCCGACGCCCGGCCACAGCCCGGGCCATATGAGCATCCACATCCAATCGGAGGGCGAGCAGGGCCTGCTGACCGGCGACGTCGCCCATCACCCCTGCCAGATGGCGTATCTCGACTGGTCCTCGACCGCGGATTCCGATCCCGCGCAATCGGCCGAAACGCGGCGCCGGCTGTTCTCGCGCTTCGCCGATACGCCGACGCTGGTGATCGGCGGGCATTTCAACGCCGGACACATCCAGCGCGACGGCGACGCCTTCAAATTCGTGGCGCTGGCGTGAGGCCGGCCGAACTGTGCGGCCCCGCAATGCAGCGGACAGTCAGCAGTTGAATTTACCCGCCCGCTGTTCCATGAAGCATCCAGGCAATCAAGACCTTCACCAAGGGAGTGAGACATGAAGCTCGTTCGTTACGGGGCCAAGGACCAGGAAAAGCCCGGCCTGATCGATAAATCAGGTCAGCTACGCGACCTCTCGGCCCATGTGAAGGATCTGGACGGCGAGGCCTATGCGCCGGCGTCGCTGGCAAAACTCGCCGCCCTCGATACCTCGAAGCTGCCCGCGGTCGACGGCAAGCCGCGGATCGGGGCGCCGGTCGGCGGCGTCCCCAAGTTCATCGCCATCGGCCTCAACTATTCCGACCACGCCGCCGAAGTCGGGATGCCGATTCCGGCCGAACCCATCATTTTCATGAAGGCCATCAACAGCCTCTGCGGCCCCAACGACGCGGTCGAGAAACCGCGCGGCTCGACCAAGCTCGACTGGGAAGTCGAAATCGCCATCATCATCGGCACCCGCGCCAAATACGTCTCCGAGGCCGACGCGCTCAATCACGTCGCCGGCTATTGCGTCTGCAACGACGTCTCCGAGCGCAATTTCCAGATCGAGCGCCTGGGCCAGTGGACCAAGGGCAAATCGCACGACACCTTCGGCCCGCTCGGCCCGTGGGTCGCCACCAAGGACGAGATCGCGGACGTGCAGAAGCTCTCGATGTGGCTCGACGTCAACGGCAAGCGCTGCCAGACCGGTTCGACCGCGACCATGATCTTCGGTGTCGCCAAGATCGTGTCCTACGTGTCCGAATTCATGACGCTGATGCCCGGCGACATCATCACCACGGGGACACCGCCCGGCGTCGGCTCCGGCATGAAGCCGCCGAAATTCCTCAACGTCGGCGACGTGGTCACGCTCGGCATCGAGGGTTTGGGCGAGCAGCGCCAGGAAATCGTCGCGGCATGAGGCGGCCGCCCGGCCATGACGGAGAAGATAACCTCGCAAGGACACAAAAATGAAGCTCTCTTTCTCCCCCGCCTCGCCCTTCGCCCGCAAGGTGCGCATTGCCGCGATCGAACTCGGCCTGATCGACAGAATTGAATTCATCGCGGCCACGGTGACGCCGGGCCAGCCCAATGACGAGTATTCGCGCATCACGCCGCTTAAGAAGCTGCCGGTGCTGATCCTCGACAATGGCGACGTCATTCTCGATTCCTACGTCATAACAGAATATCTCGACGAACTGGCAGGCGGCGGCAAACTCGTTCCGGCATCGGGCGAGATCAGATGGAAGGTCAAGAGCGACCATTCCATGCTGCAGGGCATGCTCGATTCGATGCTGCTGTGCCGCTACGAAAAGATGGTGCGGCCGGAATCGCTGCGCTGGCAGGCGTGGGCCGACGATCACTGGGCCCGTGCCTGGAACGGCATGGCGCGGTTCGAGAAGCAGGCCGAGATGCTCGCGCGGCCGCAGCTCGATATTGCGCAGATCGCGCTTACCTGCGTGCTCGGCTATGCCGACTTCCGCTTCGCCGATTGCGGCTGGCGCAAGGCCTACCCCAGGCTCGACGCCTTCCATGAGAAGATGCTGGAGCGGCCGTCGGTCAAGATCTCGCTGCCGCCGCCGGCGTAACGGGCAGGAGTTTCCATGACTCTCAAACTCACCGTCGGCGAACTCACCATCCATCGCCTCATCGAGCAGGAAACCAGCTTCCTGCCTGCGCTGGAGATGCTGCCCGGGCTGACGCCGGAAGCGCTCGCGGAAAACCGGGCATGGATGCAGAAGGCCGGCGCGCTCGACGCCGGCGACGTACTGATCCTGTGTTTCCAGTCCTACGTGGTGAAGACTCCGCATCACACCATTCTGGTCGACAGCTGCATCGGCAACGACAAGCCGCGGCCGCTGCGCCCGAAATGGAACATGAAGACCGACGACACTTACATGGATGCGCTGGCCGCGGCCGGCTTTTCCGTCGGCGACATCGACTTCGTGATGTGCACCCACCTGCACGTTGACCACGTCGGATGGAACACGCGGCTGGAGAACGGCCGCTGGGTGCCGACGTTTCCGAAGGCGCGCTACGTGTTCGGCAAGGGCGAATTCGACTACTGGACCGAGCAGAACGAGAAGGCCCCGGTGCCGCCGTTCGGCGACAGCGTCCTGCCGGTGGTCGAGGCGGGCAAGGCCGAGATCGTGCGCGACGACTACGCGATCGGCGATCACACGCGGATCCTGCCGACGCCGGGGCATACGCCGGGGCATGTCGCGTTCACCTTCGGCCGCGGCAGGGACGACGCTGTTTTCAGCGGCGACCTGATGCACTCGCCGCTGCAGACACGCTATCCTGAACTGTCGGCGAAATTCGACGTCGACCAGG
The DNA here is from genome assembly GCA_001464035.1 of Bradyrhizobiaceae bacterium Ga0074131. Taxonomy (GTDB): domain Bacteria; phylum Pseudomonadota; class Alphaproteobacteria; order Rhizobiales; family Xanthobacteraceae; genus Bradyrhizobium. The sequence goes on along the minus strand of LNEC01000023.1, from coordinate 10,838 downwards.
CGCAGGCGGCAGCGACGCGGCGCGGCTTCCTGGAGCGCTATTGCGACACCGACACGCTGTGCTGCACCGCGCATTTCCCTTCGCCCTCAACGGGGAAAATCCGGCGGCTGGGCAACGGGTTTTCGTGCGAGGCGGTTTAGCTGCTTGCACCTCGCCCCGCTTGCGGGGCGAGGGAGAAAAATTCAATCGAACAAACTCGGCGTGTGATTGACCACCGCGCCTTCGATGGCGAGCATTTTCAGCTTGGTCACCACGCCGCCATTGGCCGAAAAGCCGCCGGGCTTGCCGCCGGCGGCGAGAACGCGGTGGCACGGCACCACGATCGGACAGGGATTGCGGCCGAGCGCCTGGCCGACGTCGCGCGACAGCTCGACGCCGCCGAGTTTTTTGGCGATGTCGCCGTAGGTCAGCGTCTTGCCCGGCGGAATGCTGCGGGCGATCTCGTAGACACCGCGGTTGAATTCGGGAACGCCGTCGAGGTCGAGCACGACATCGGCGAGGTCATTGGGCTTGCCCGCGAGCAGTTCGACGATACCGTCGATCGCGTGCTGCACCTCGGCCGGCGGCGGCGCCTCGGCGAGGTCGCCATGGCTCTGGCGGATGCGGGTGCGGGTCTTGTCCTCGCCGCCCATCGGCAGCTGCACGCCGCTGATGCCGCGCGCACCCCATACGATGCCGCAGCGGCCGATTGATGTGTCGAATATTGCAAAAGAATGGCCGGTCATGGTTGGCTCCAATCTGGCGGCTTCCATGTCTGAGTTTGACACCCCGGAAGATAGGCCTGGAAATTGTTGCGATCCACCCGGATTCCGGGGAAGTTTCACGCGGTCCATGCGCCCTGCCCTTAGCTTACCCGTCAGCGAGCCCCGCCATGCAAACCCTTCACGTCAACGGATACGACATGGCCTATCTCGAGGTCGGCCGGGGCCTGCCGCTGGTCTGCGTGCACGGCTCGCTGTGCGACTTCCGGATCTGGTCGTCGGTGCTCGGGCCCTTGACGACAAGGCATCGCGTGATCGCGGTGTCGCTGCGGCACTTCTTTCCCGAGCATTGGGACGGCGTCGGCGACACTTATTCGATCGCGCAGCATGTCGAAGACGTCATCAGCTTCATCCGGCAGCTGGATGCCGGGCCGGTCGACCTGATGGGACATTCGCGCGGCGGCCACGTCTCGTTTAGGGTCGCGCAGCGGCGGCCCGATCTGTTGCGCAAGCTGATCCTGGCCGAACCCGGCGGCGAGCTCGATGGCACGCTCGATCCGGCCTTCGAGCCCGGCCCTTCGCCGCTGGCGGCGCGGTTCGCGGCTTCGGCTGAAAAGATCGCGGCCGGCGATATCGACGGCGGGCTGGCGTTCTTCATGGATTCGCTGGAAGGTCCCGGCGCCTGGAACCGGCTGCCGGCGACGCCGAAGCAGTTGTTGCGCGACAACGCGATGACGCTGATCGGCCAGGTCCGCGACAACCGGCCGCCGTTCTCCAAGGCCGATGCCGAGGCGATCAGAACGCCGACGCTGTTCATCGGCGGCGCCAGGACCAAGGGCGCGCTGCCGCAGGTGCTGCGGGCGCTGGCCGCGCACGTGGCCGATGCGAAGACGGTGATGATCCCCGGCACCACGCATCCGATGTTCGAGCAGGCGCCGCGGAAATACTGCGAGATCGTGCTGGAGTTTCTGGCGGCCGGGTGATCCCGATGCAAGAATCTGTTTTCGTTGCCTGGGGCTAAGCATGACGTCCACGATCGACATCAAACAGCTAGACGCGTCGCCCGAGACGCGCAGAATGCTGAGCGAAATCCTGATCGAGACGGTCGCGCACGGCGGATCGGTCAGCTTCATGCATCCGCTGCCGCCGGAAGCCGCAGGCACCTTCTGGGACAGTGCGCTGGCGGCTGCCGGCCGGGACGAGCGGATCATCCTCGGCGCCTGGGACGGGGATGTACTCGCCGGGACCGTCACCCTGCTGCTCGATTGCCCGCCCAATCAGCCGCATCGTGCCGAAATCGCCAAGATGATGACCCGCCTTGGCCATCGCGGCCGCGGCATAGCCACGGCCTTGATGCGGATGGCCGAGGAGCTCGCGGTGCAACGAAACCGAACCCTGCTGGTGCTGGACACCGCAACCGACGGCGGCGCGGCGGGCCTGTACGAGAAACTGGGCTTCACCCTGGCGGGAGAAATTCCGGACTATGCATTCAAGCCGCAGGGCGGGCTGAGCGGGACCCTGATCTACTGGAAGCGGATCGGCAGCTGAGCCGGCGAATGTCGAGCGACTCGGTCAGTTCAAGCTCGAGATGCTCGACGCCGCGGCGGCGTCATAAGGGTCTGGTTGCAGAGAACACAATAGCCTGCAGCGGCATGCGGCCGGGATCGGCGCCGAACTCGCGGCGAAATTCCTGCGCCAGCGCGGCGACGATTTCGTCCGGCTCGACGCCGCCGCGGGCATGGATCTGATCGATCAGCGGGTTGCCGTGCACCGCCGCGCGTGCGAAATTCGCGACGTCCGGGATCGCCTTTTGCAGACCGAGCACGGCGACGTTGATGTCGCCGAAACCGGCCGCGATCAAGAGTTCCTTGATCGGATCGACCTGATGGCAGGAGAACGGCACGCTGTAAAACTGCGGCGGATCGGCGGGGAAGAACCGCCCCGCGACTTCGTGCGCGATCCGGCCGAACGGGTTGTAGCGATGGGAGTCCCAAGCGCTGAACAGATATCGCCCGCCGGGGACCAGAACGCGAAAAGCCTCGGAAAAGGATTTGGCCTTGTCCGGAAAGAACATCAGGCCGAATTGGCAGACTACGGCCTCGAAGCTTGCGTCCGCGAAAGGAAGCGCAATGGCGTCGGCGGGTTGGAATTCGACCTGCTCGCCGGCGCGGAACTTGGCGCGGGCGATCTCCAGCATCGGCGGATTGAGATCGGTCGCCGTCAGGTGTGCGCCAACGGGCAATGCGTCGCGCAGCTTGCGTGTGACGATGCCGGTGCCCGCCGCCGTCTCCAGCACCCGCGCCGGGTCTCCGGCAGCGGCGCGCTGCGCCATGTCGGCGGCGTAATCGGCAAAGATCAGCGGACCGAGGCCCTGATCGTAGTATCGGGGAATGCTGCCAACGAAACTCGCTGAACCGTTGCTCATGACGACCTCCATGGGCTGTGGCGCGAGACCCCCAGCCACCGTCTGAAAGGCCGTAGCCTACCCCTTGACTACGCCGGCCTCTCCGCTAATTTCCGAGTACGGAATTCCGTATTCCAAATTGGACGCGCCCATGAACCCGCTCGACCCGACCCCGAACCTGATCGATCAGGTCTATGCGCGGATTCTCGATGGCATCATCGACCGCACGCTGCCGCCGGGACATCGCATCCGCCAGAACGAGCTCGCCGAGCAGCTCGGTGTGTCGCGGCAACCGGTCAGCCACGCGCTGCATCTGCTGCACCGGCAGGGTCTGGTCGCCGAAAGCGGCCGCAAGGGTTTTGAGGTCACCCAGCTCGATCCGGCGCGGATTCGCCAGCTCTATGAGGTGCGCGGCGCTATCGATGCGCTGGCCGCAAAACTCGCCGTCGGGCGCGTCAAGACCGACGCGACAGCGCGCGCAGCTCTCGAGACGGCGCTGCGCGCCGGGCGCGGGATCGACAGCAAGACGCCGCTGGCGCGGCTGATCGCGCTCGATGTCGACTTTCATCGCGCCATCTACCGGCTTTCGGGCAATCCCGCGATCGAGGAAATGATCGCACCGCAGTGGCCGCATATGCGCCGTTCGATGGCGACGGTACTGGCCGAACTGGATTATCGCCAGAGCGCGTGGACCGAACATGAGACCATCGCCGCGCATGTCCTGTCCGGCAACGCGAAAGCCGCGGAAGGCGCCGCGCTGGCGCACGCGATCGGCGCCGGGCGAATGACCGAAGAGAGACTGAACGCGACGGAGCGAGCTGCATAGGTAAGCCAGGACGTGGAGGGCGGGGACAAGCCCGGCCATACGAAAGAACAAAACCGAAGGAGGAACCGATGAAACTGACCCAGCAACAAATCGACGATTTCAACCGCGAGGGCTGGCTGTTTCTGCCGGAACTGTTCAGCCCCGAGGAGGTCGCGCTGCTGGCGCGCGAGGCGGAGGGCATCTACGACACGCAGCGCCCCGAGGTGTGGCGCGAAAAGAGCGGCGCGCCGCGCACCGCCTTTGCCGCCCATCTCTACAACGAGGCGTTCGGCCTGCTCGGCGCGCATCCGCGCATGATCGATCCGGTGGAGCAGATCTTCGGCGAGAAGGTCTACATGCACCAGTACAAGATCAACGCCAAGTCGGCCTTCACCGGCGACGTCTGGCAGTGGCACCAGGACTACGGCACCTGGAAGCGCGACGACGGCATGCCGCAGCCCCGCGCGATGAACATCGCGATCTTCCTCGACGAGGTGATGCCGATCAACGGCCCCCTGATGCTGGTGCCGAAGAGCCAGACCGCCGGCGACCTCAAGGCTTCGCACGATCTCCAAACCACCTCCTATCCGCTGTGGACACTGGACGAGGAGACCGTGACCCGGCTGGTCAAGGACGGCGGCATCGTCGCGCCGACCGGCAAGGCCGGCGGCATGTTGATGTTCCACGGCAATCTGGTGCATGGCTCGGCCGGCAACATCACGCCCTATCCGCGCAAGATCGTTTACCTCACGCTGAACGCGGTTTCCAACTACATCCGTAACCCCACGCGGCCGGAATACATCGCGCATCGCGATTTTACCCCGATCCAGACCGTGGACGACGATGCGCTGCTGCGGCTGGCACAGGCGCACCGGCAGGCGGCGGAATAGATAGCCACTCTCGTGCCCCGGACGCAGCGCAGCGCCCTTGCAGTGCGCTGCTGAGCCGGGGCCCACGCCACAAGCCACCATCTCCATGGGTCCCGGCGCTGCGGAGAAGCGTGACCGGACGATGCTAGGCATCGCCGGGAGAACGCTGCACCGCGTCCGGGACACGTTTCATTGCAACCGGATCACCTCCCCATGAACCTTTCCCACCTGCTCGACGCCCGCCGCGCGGCGGGCAAACCGGTCCGCGTCGCGCTGATCGGCGCCGGCAAGTTCGGCTCGATGTTTCTGGCGCAGGTGCCGCACACGCCGGGGCTCGAAGTGCCGCTGATCATCGATATCGACCGCGACCGCGCCCGCGAGGCCTGCCGCACGGTCGGCTGGGACGAGGCGCGGATCGCGGCCACGACCTTCACCGACGACGGCGCGCGCGCCATCGCGGGCGGCGCGATGGACGTCATCGTGGAAGCCACCGGCAATCCCGCGGTCGGCATCCGGCATGCCCGTGCGGCGATCGCGGCGGGCAAGCATATCGTCATGGTCAATGTCGAGGCCGACGTGCTGGCGGGGCCGCTGCTGGCGGAGGAAGCGCGCAGGGCCGGGGTGGTGTATTCGCTGGCCTATGGCGACCAGCCGGCCTTGACCGCCGAGATGGTGGACTGGGCCCGCGCGACCGGCTTTCGCGTCGTCGCCGCCGGCAAGGGCACCAAATACCTGCCGGCCTATCACGATGTCACGCCGGAAGGCGTCTGGAGCCATTACGGGCTGACACCAGGCGAGGCGCAGTCGGCCGGCATGAACCCGCAGATGTTCAATTCGTTTCTCGACGGCACCAAATCGGCGATCGAAATGGCGGCGATCGCCAACGCCACCGGGCTGGACGTACCCAGCGGCGGCCTGTTGTTCCCGCCCTGCGGTGTCGACGACCTGCCGCATGTGATGCGGCCGCGTGAAGCCGGCGGCGTGCTGGAGAAATCCGGCGTGGTGGAAGTGGTGTCGTCGCTGGAGCGCGACGGCCGGCCGGTGTTCCGCGACCTGCGCTGGGGCGTCTATGTCGTGCTGGAGGCGCCGAACGATTACGCCGCGGACTGCTTTAAGCAATACGGCCTCAAGACCGATTCTTCAGGGCGCTATGCGGCGATGTACAAGCCGTATCATTTGATCGGGCTCGAGCTGAACATCTCGATCCTGTCGGCGGCGCTGCGCGGCGAGCCGACCGGGCAGCCGCAGGGTTTCCGCGGCGACGTCGCCTCGGTAGCCAAACGCGATCTGCGCGCCGGCGAGATGCTCGACGGCGAAGGCGGCTATACGGTGTGGGGCAAACTGATGCCGGCGGCGGCGAGCCTTGCCGCCGGCGCGCTGCCGATCGGGCTTGCGCATCGGGTCAAGCTGAAGAACGACGTCGCCCACGGCGACGTGGTGTGCTGGAGCGACGTCGAGACCGATGCCAACAGCGACACCATCAAGACGCGCAAGGCGATGGAAGCGGCGTTCTCGTCTATACTAAAGCATAAGGCAGCAGACGGCTCGCGCGCGCCTGCCTGAACCATTTGCGGAACATGTCTTCCGTGTCCATCATCTCGGTAAAGCCGGCCTGGTTGATCTTCACGGTCGAGACGATCGCGGGCGGCCCCGGTTCGGTCTGGCCATAGCGCATGGTGTAGTCGGCGTACTGGAACGACAGGCCGACGAAGGCTTCAAGCCCGGGCGAGATCAGATCATGTTTGCGCCGCAGCGCCTCCCATGGCGAGATCCATTGCGGCCAGGTCCGCGCCAGCGACAGCGGCACGGCGGCACCCGGCTTCATGTCGAGGGCTTCCGCTATGGCCGGCCAGACATTCTCCCAGGTGAAGACGTCGCCGTTGGTGACGTTGAAGGCTTCGTTGCGCGCCGCCTCCGCCTCGCCGCTCCAGGCGATGGCGCGCGCCAAGAGGTCGACGTCGACCGCCTGCGACACCCGCGCCGCACCGGCCGGGTAATCCAGCGCCCTGCCCTGCTCGCGCAGCATGGCAGCATAGACGCCGAGCGGCGGAATCAGGTCCATGGCGCCGCCGATGGCCTCGCCGACGATCAGCACCGGCCGCAGAATGCTCCAGCACCAGGCCTTGCCCTGCTGCTGTTCGCGCAAAAACTTCTCCTGCGCCCAGTAGAAATTCGGCTGCTCGTACATCTCCGAGCGGCCTTCCCGCGCCGGCACCGCCAACGGGCGGACATGCACGCCATAGGCCTTGGTGCCCTGCAGCAGCGCCACGTGCCGAAGCGATGGCGCCGCCGGCTCGAGAACCGCCATCAGGTTGCGCAGCATCGCGTCATTGGTGCCGATCTGGGCCTGATCGCGCCAGCCATCGACCAGGTTCGGCGCCTCATAGAGCGCGGCATAGACGAGGTGGGTCGCGCCCTGCAGCTCGGCCGCGGCGCGCTTGCACTGGGCGGGGTCGGTCAGGTCGACCGCCACATGGCGGGCGCCGTAAAGCTGACGCGGCTTTCGCCGCGACAGCGCCACCACCTCGCATCCGCCGGCGCCGCCGAAATGCCGCAAGGCAGCGCTTCCCACCAGACCCGTGGCGCCCGCGACGACGACTTTCCTGACTGCCATTCACACGTTCTCTGATGCGACTGCCCGACCCTGCCTAGCAGATCATGGCGGAGCGCGTCAGTCCGCCGGTAGCGACTCATTGCCCGCCTAAGGTGCAGTTTGCTGGAAGGCGCGGCAATACGGGAGCTTCTCGCAACTGCGTTGTGAGGAAGGGCCGGAGCGACACCCTTGATTCCTTGGAAACGATTGGTCATCCTGCGTGCGGTTCGGGACGTCCGGATTTCGATGACGCTCAAAAGACAGGGATTTGTTCTCGATATCTGGATTCAGTACCAATCTCAGTCGACCTTCGGCGATGCGAAAAGCGACAATCAAGATCGTTGTCCCTCGTCGATAACGCGACATAAAAAACAGAGGAGGAAGCGCATGAAACGTCGTGAATTTCTAAAGGCAGGCGGCGTCGGTCTTGCTGCGAGCGCAGCGATTGCCGCACCCGCCATCGCACAATCGATGCCCGAGATAAAGTGGCGGCTCGCCGCCAGCTGGCCGAAGTCACTCGACACGCTCTACGGCGGCGTCGAATTCTTTACCAAGCGCGTGGCCGACCTCACCGACAACAAATTCCAGATTCAGCCATTCGCCGCCGGCGAGATCGTCGGCGGATTGCAGGTTCTCGACGCGGTGCAGAACGGCACGGTCGAGATGGGCAATACCGCGCTCTATTATTACTGGGGCAAGAATCCGGCGTTTACCTTCGGCACGTCGCTGCCATTCGGGCTCAACACGCGGCAGCATATGTCGTGGATGCTGTTCGCGGGCGGCATGGACATGCTCAACGACCTGCTGAAGGAATACAACTGCTTCGGCGTTCCCACCGGCAGCACCGGCGCGCAGATGGGCGGCTGGTTCCGCAAGGAAATCAAATCGACCGAAGACCTCAAGGGCCTGAAATTCCGCGTCGGCGGATTTGCCGGCACCATCATTGCGAAGGTCGGCGGCGTGCCGCAGCAGATCGCGGCGGGCGACATCTATCCTGCCCTGGAGAAAGGCACGATCGACGCGGCCGAGTGGGTCGGCCCCTATGACGATGAGAAGCTCGGTTTCGTCAAGGTGGCGAAGTACTATTACTATCCGGGCTGGTGGGAAGGCACCGGTCAGGGTCACAACATCATGAACCTTGAAAAATGGAACGCGTTGCCGAAGCACTATCAGACCGCGATCACGGCGGCGTCGCACGACACGTTCACCTGGGTCACCGGCAAGTACGACTACGTCAACCCGCCGGCATTGAAGCGCCTGCTCGCGTCCGGCGCTATCCTGAAGCCGTTCCCGCAGGAAGTGCTGGAAACCTGCTACAAGGCCGCCAACGAGATCTATGCGGACCTGTCGAAGACCAACCCGCACTTCAACAAGATGCACTCCAGCCTGGCTGCCTTCCGCAGCGATTCGCTGGCCTGGATGCAGGTGGCTGAACTGAGCTTCGACAGCTTCATGATGCGGATGCGCACGCGCGCCTGAGGCTTGCGCGCCCTCAACGAGCAAAAGCCCCGGAGAATTTCTCCGGGGCTTTTTTGATCGATGTCGCTGTCAGCCCCCGCCCAGCGCTTCGGTCAGCTTGTCGTAGTACTTCGTCACCAGATCGATGTTGCCCGTGTTCTCGATCGGCGGCGGCGGAGACTTCAATGCCTCGTTGAGGTCGGCGAGCGCTTGCTTCCTGTTCCTGGCCGGCATTTTCTTGTCGGCCTGGAGCTGGGCGATCTGCGCCTTGATGACGGTTTCAGGACCGACATATTTCCTGGTGGCCGGATCGAAGCCGGCAAGCACGAGGCTGATGTTGTCGAGGACGTCGTTGTATTCGTCGTAGGAGGCAAAGCCGTTCTTCCGGACCACGCCGTCGAGTTGCGCGATGACCTTTGGATCCGGCTTGGCGCTTTCCGGCAGTTTCGCCGTGATCGAATCCATTTCCTTCGCCGCCGACAAGACGCCCGCGATCTGCTGTTCTGTCAACGCAATCTGCTTGAGGGGAGCTTGCTGCGCCGGTAGCGGCGCCGCCTGGCTGGGGGGAGCCGGGTTGGTCTGCTTTTTCGGAGGCGACTGACCGGCCTGCGCCAGCGCGCCGCCGGCGGACGGGACGGCGATCGCGGCCGCAAGGCAGGCAATCCCCAGCGCAGCGGCGAGGCGACGAGCGAGTTCACCCATGAAAGTCTCCTCGGTGGGACCGCCTTGGCGGGTGACGGGGCGGTCCGGGCGTGGTTGAAACGGCGCCCCGAATCTGGCGGCAAATGATGGCCGAAAAAAATCAGCTTCGCGACGCGGCTCAAACGAAAAAACGCCGCTTCCCCGAAGGGAGGCGGCGTTTTTTCGATTATGACACGTAGAGAGGAATTGCTTTGTCCTTGGCAGGCCTGGCAGCGACCTACTCTCCCAGGGCTTAAGCCATAGTACCATTGGCGCTGAGGAGTTTAACGGCCGAGTTCGGGATGGGATCGGGTTCAAGCTCCTCGCTAGAACCACCAGGCCGGCGAAGGACAAAGATACGAAGCAAGCAGTTTGGTCTTTCATCTCATGGTTCGAAACGCGCATGCGCGCATCCAACCATGAGGATCATTTTCATGGACACTGAAAATGAGAGCAATCAAGCCAATCGAACGATTAGTACCGGTAAGCTACATGCGTTGCCGCACTTACACACCCCACGGTTCTCAAGGGAATACTCGTTTTGAGGTGGGTTTCCCGCTTAGATGCTTTCAGCGGTTATCCCGTCCGTACATAGCTATGCAGCACTGCCGCTGGCGCGACAACTGCTCCACCAGAGGTACGTTCATCCCGGTCCTCTCGTACTAGGGACAAATCCTCTCAATATTCCAACACCCACGGCAGATAGGGACCGAACTGTCTCACGACGTTCTGAACCCAGCTCACGTACCACTTTAATCGGCGAACAGCCGAACCCTTGGGACCTTCTCCAGCCCCAGGATGTGATGAGCCGACATCGAGGTGCCAAACGACGCCGTCGATATGGACTCTTGGGCGTCATCAGCCTGTTATCCCCGGCGTACCTTTTATCCGTTGAGCGATGGCCCATCCACGCGGGACCACCGGATCACTATGACCGACTTTCGTCTCTGCTCGACTTGTTAGTCTCGCAGTCAGGCAGGCTTATGCCATTATACTCGACGAACGATTTCCGACCGTTCTGAGCCTACCATCGCACGCCTCCGTTACTCTTTGGGAGGCGACCGCCCCAGTCAAACTGCCCACCATGCGCTGTCCCGGTCCCCGATAAGGGGACGCGGTTAGATATCCATAACCATTAGGGTGGTATTTCACATTTCGACTCCACCCCGGCTAGCGCCGGAGCTTCAAAGTCTACCACCTATTCTACACAAACAGTCACGAATACCAGCGCAAAGCTACAGTAAAGGTGCACGGGGTCTTTCCGTCTGACCGCAGGAACCCCGCATCTTCACGGGGAATTCAATTTCACTGAGTCTATGTTGGAGAC
>LNEC01000022.1 GCA_001464035.1 Bradyrhizobiaceae bacterium Ga0074131 | reverse complement strand
CCCGAGCAGGCCGAGACGCTGGCGCGTGCGCGCCAGAGCGGCACGCTGGCGCTGGCGCTGCGCAGCATCGCCGATCTCAACGTGGTCGAGAACCGAACTGACGATCAAGCTCCCAAGCGTGGCGACAACGTCAATGTCGTTCGCTACGGCGTCTCCAGCCAGACCACGATGCAGAAGTGACCGAGAGGACGCGCGAAATGAAGTGCAGGGGAAATCAGCCGGTGATACGGGCCTTCGCGGTCCGCGCCCTGTCGTTCTCGGCTGTCGCGGCGATGATGTTGAACCAGGCTCTGACGCCGGTGCTGGCGGGCGACTATCGCGTCGCGGCGCCGGTTGCCCATGACGGCCAGATGAACGCGCGCTTTCTCGCGCTCGGCATCGGCAAATCCGTGATCATCGACCTGCCGCGCGACATCAAGGACGTGCTGGTGGCGGATCCCAAGATCGCCAATGCCGTCGTCCGCTCGTCGCAGCGCGCCTACATCATCGGCGCCGCGGTCGGCCAGACCAACATCGTGTTCTTCGATGCCGCCGGCCAGCAGATCGCCGCCTACGACATCGCCGTCAAGCGCGACCTCAACGGCCTGCGCGCCGCGCTCAAGGCCACGCTGCCCCATGCCGACATCCAGATCGAAGGCGTCGGCGACGGCGTCATGCTGACCGGTACGGCGGCAACGCCGATCGAGGCGCAGCAGGCCGGCGAGCTCGCGGCCCGCCTGGCCGGCGGCCTCGACAAGGTGGTCAACTCGATCGCCGTGCGCGGCCGCGACCAGGTGATGCTGAAGGTCACCGTTGCGGAAGTCGCGCGCAATATCATCAAGCAGCTCGGCATCGACCTCACCGGGAGCCTGAACTACGGCACCGCGGTGGTGAGCTTCAACAATTCCAACCCCTTCACCGCCTATGGCCGCGCGCTGGTCCCCGGCAACAACCAGACCGCCGCATTCGGCTCGCCGGCGTCGGTGTCGGCCACTATCCGCGCGATGGAAAGCGCCGGCGTGGTGCGCACGCTGGCCGAACCGAACCTGACAGCGATTTCAGGCGAGTCCGCGACCTTCATCGCCGGCGGCGAATTTCCGGTGCCGGCTGGCTTCAGCTGCGACCCTGTTACCCGGGTCTGCAACACCCAGATCAGCTTCAAGAAATTCGGTATCTCGCTCAACTTCACGCCGGTGGTGCTGACCGAGGGTCGTATCAGCCTGCGGGTGATGACCGAGGTCTCCGAGCTGTCGAACGAAAACGCCATCACGTTGAGCCAGGGGTCGGGCAATTCGCTGACGGTCCCCTCGATCAAGACCCGCCGCGCGGAAACCACGCTGGAGATTCCCTCGGGCGGCGCGATGGCGATGGCCGGCCTGATCCAGGAACAGACCAAGCAGGCCATCAATGGCCTGCCCGGCCTGGCGCAGCTGCCGGTGCTCGGAACGCTGTTCCGCAGCCGCGACTACGTCAACAGCCAGACCGAACTGATGGTGCTGGTGACGCCCTTCATCGTGCGCGCGGTGGCGCAGAAGGACCTGTCGAGGCCGGATGACGCAGGCCGACCTGCTCGGCAGCATCAATCGCATCTACGGCGTTCCGGGCCGCGTCGAACCGGCACGGAATTATCGCGGCACCTACGGCTTTATTACCGACTGAGGCGGGACGAGGAAGAAGACGATGATAACCAAACCACCCCTCGATCGCCATCGCGCTTTCCGCCTGGCGGGAACGCTCGTCGGCCTGGCCGTCGTCCTGGGAGCATGCAGGCACGCCGGCGATGTCGCCGTTGCCGAGAGCTTTCCCAACGATTATCGCCAGCGCCATCCGATCGCCATCGAAGAAGCCAACCGCTCGATCGTGATCTTCGTCGGGCAGGCGCGGGGCGGGCTTACCGCTGCGCAGCGCGCCGACGTGATCGGACTGGCGCACGTCTGGCTGCGCGAGGGCACCGGCGCGATCACCGCCGACGTGCCGGTCGGGACGCCGAATGGGCGCGCGGCCGCGGACTCGTTCCGGGAAATTCAGGCGACGCTGACGGCCGCCGGCGTGCCGCCTCGCGGCATCGTTGCCCGCAGCTACAGGCCGGAAGACCCGCGTACCATGGCGACGATCCGGTTGAACTATCCAAAGATCTCCGCGGTGGCCGGCCCTTGCGGGTTATGGCCGGAGGATCTCGGCCCCTCGATCAAGAACAAATCCTATTTCGAAAACAAGCCGTACTACAACTTTGGCTGCGCCTATCAGCGCAACATGGCGGCGATGGTCGACAATCCGGCCGACCTGGCGCAGCCGCGAAGTGAAACCCCGGCCTATACGACCCGGCGCACCACCGCTTTCGAGAAGTATCGCAAGGGTACCACGACCACCACCACCTATCCCGAATCCGACAAGGCCAAACTCAGCGACACAGGCAAATGATCAGTTACGCGCGCCAGAATTCCGAACAGCAGCCGGACGCATCGCCGCCCGCCGACGATCACATCGCGCCGGCGCCGCGCGTGTCGGTGCAGGCGTTTTGCGAGACCGTGGAAACCGCGGCCGCCGTGCAGTCGGCGGGCGAAGACCGCCGCCTCGGCAAGGCCCATCTCAAGATCCAGATGGGCGGCATGGCTGCCGCCATCGAGGCCTATCGCATCGCGCCGACACCGAACGTGATTATCCTGGAAACCGAGGGCCGCACCGATATCCTTGCCGGTCTCGATCAGCTCGCCACCGTGTGCGATTCCGGAACAAGGGTGGTCGTGATCGGCAAGATCAACGACGTCACGCTTTATCGCGAACTGGTCCGCCGCGGCGTCAGCGACTATGTGCTGGCGCCGGTCAATGCGCTGGAAGTGGTGCGCTCGGTCTGCAACCTGTTTTCGGCGCCGGAAGCCAAGGCCGTCGGCCGCATCATCGCCGTCGTCGGCGCCAAGGGCGGCGTCGGCTCCTCCACCATCGCGCATAACGTCGCCTGGGCGATCGCACGCGACCTGGCGCTGGATTCCGTGGTCGCCGATCTCGACCTCGCGTTCGGCACCGCCGGCCTCGACTACAACCAGGATCCCCCGCAGGGCATTGCCGACGCCGTGTTCTCGCCGGATCGCGTCGACACCGCTTTCATCGACCGCCTGCTGTCGAAGTGCACCGACCACCTCAGCCTGCTGGCGGCACCGGCGACACTGGACAGGGTCTACGACTTCGGCGCCGAAGCCTTCGATTCGATCTTCGACACGCTTCGCACCACGATGCCGTGCATCGTGCTCGACGTTCCTCATCAATGGTCGGGCTGGACCAAACGGGCCCTGATCGGCGCCGACGATATCCTGATCGTCGGGGCGCCCGATCTCGCCAACCTGCGCAACACCAAGAACATGTTCGACCTGTTGAAGGCATCGCGGCCCAACGACCGGACGCCGCTGTACTGCCTCAATATGGTAGGCATGCCGAAACGGCCGGAAATCAACGCCGGCGAGTTCGCCAAGGCGATCGAGAGCCAGCCGATCGCGTCGATACCGTTCGACCCGCAGATGTTCGGCTCGGCCGCCAACAACGGCCAGATGATCGCGGAAATTTCCGCCAATCATCGCACCACCGAGATTTTTCTGCAGATCGCGCAACGGCTGACAGGCCGCGGCGAGACCAAAAAACCGCGGGGTTCGTTCCTGTCACCCCTGCTCGAGAAGCTGCGGGCCAAGTAGCCCGCATGGAGTACCGTCGTGTTTGGTAAGCGTAGCGGAAATGAAGGCGATACGCGGGCTGCGAAGCCCGCCGCTGCAGCGTCGTATCCGCCGATCGCGGCGCCGGCCGCCGTTTCGCGCGAGGCGGCTACGCCCGTGGTGTCCTCTCCGCCGATTTCCCCGGCGAAATCGGCGCCACCCGGGCCGGCCATCGATGCGCGGCGGTCGGACAGCTATTACCAGGTCAAGGCCACGATCTTCGGCGCCCTGATCGAAGCGATCGACCTTGCCCAGCTCGCCAAACTCGACGGCGAATCGGCGCGCGAGGAAATCCGCGATATCGTCAACGAGATCATCGCGATCAAGAACATCGTGATGTCGATCGCCGAGCAGGAAGAGCTGCTCGACGATATCTGCAACGACGTTCTTGGCTACGGCCCGCTGGAACCGCTGCTGTCGCGCGACGACATCTCCGACATCATGGTCAACGGCGCCGGAACCGTGTTCATCGAAGTGGCGGGGCGCATCCAGCGCACCGGTATCCGCTTCCGCGACAACCAGCAGCTCTTGAACATCTGCCAGCGCATCGTCAGCCAGGTCGGCCGGCGCGTCGACGAATCCTCGCCGATCTGCGACGCCCGCCTCGCCGACGGTTCGCGCGTCAACGCCATCGTGCCGCCGTTGGCGATCGACGGCCCGGCACTGACCATCCGCAAATTCAAGAAGGACAAGCTGACGCTGGATCAGCTGGTCAAGTTCGGCGCGATCACGCCGGAAGGCGCCGATATCCTGCAGATCATCGGGCGCTGCCGCGCCAACGTGCTGATTTCCGGCGGCACCGGTTCCGGCAAGACCACGCTGCTGAACTGCCTCACCCAGTACATCGACGACGACGAGCGCATCATCACCTGCGAGGACGCCGCCGAACTGCAGCTGCAGCAGCCCCATGTGGTGCGGCTGGAAACCCGGCCGCCCAACATCGAGGGCGAAGGCCAGGTCACGATGCGCGAGCTGGTCCGCAACTGCCTGCGCATGCGCCCCGAACGCATCATCGTCGGCGAAGTCCGCGGACCCGAGGCTTTCGACCTGCTGCAGGCCATGAACACCGGTCACGATGGGTCGATGGGAACGCTGCACGCCAACAATCCGCGCGAAGCACTGTCACGCTGCGAATCCATGATCACGATGGGCGGATTTTCACTGCCTTCGCGGACCATCCGCGAGATGATCTGCGCCTCGATCGACATCGTGATCCAGGCCGCCCGCCTGCGCGACGGCTCCCGCCGCATCACCCACATCACCGAGGTGATGGGCATGGAAGGCGACACCATCATTACCCAGGACCTGTTCATCTACGACATGGTCGGCGAGGACGCCAACGGCAACATCATCGGCCGGCATCGTTCGACCGGGATCGGACGGCCCCGCTTCTGGGATCGCGCGCGCTATTACGGTGAAGAAAAGCGGCTGGCAGCGGCCCTCGACGCCGCCGAAGTCATCACGGAAGTCTGAGGGAGCGCGCCATGAACCTGCAAACGCTCGCACTGGCCTTCCTCGCCGCCACCGCCATCGGCGGCGTGGCATGGGTGTTCCTGTATCCGCTGCTGTCGGGAGAGCGCAAGGCCGAGCATCGCCGCGCCTCCTTCGCCAGCCCCGAGCCGGTGGCCCGCGGCGTCGACAAGAACCAGCGTTCGCGCCGCGAGCAGGTCGAAGGATCGCTCAAGGAACTCGACGCACGCCGGCAGAAGGACAAGAAGGTTTCGCTCAGCGTCCGCCTCACCCAGGCCGGCCTGGACTGGACGCCGAAGAAATTCGTGGTCGTATCCGGCATTCTGGCCGTTGCATGCTTTGGACTGGTGATGACGTTCGGAGGCGGGCCGCTCGGTGCGCTGGGCCTTGCGTTTGCCGCCGGCTTCGGGCTGCCGCGCTGGGGCCTCGGCTATCTCAAGAAGCGCCGGGAAAAGGCCTTCCTCAAGGCGCTGCCGGATGCCGTCGACGTCATCGTGCGCGGCATCAAATCCGGCCTGCCGCTGTTCGATTCCATCAAGGTGGTCGCCGCCGACGCGCCGGAGCCGCTGAAAGGCGAGTTCCTCGCCATCGTCGAAACCCAGGCGATCGGCATGCCGCTCGGCGAAGCCTGTGCGCGCCTGTACGACCGGATGCCGGTGCCGGAAGCGAATTTCTTCGGGATCGTGATCGCGATCCAGCAAAAGTCCGGCGGCAACCTGTCGGAAGCGCTCGGCAACCTGTCGAAGGTGCTGCGCGACCGCAAGAAGATGGCCGAGAAGATCCAGGCCATGTCGATGGAAGCCAAGGCGTCCGCGGGCATCATCGGCTCACTGCCGCCGATCGTCATGCTGCTCGTCTACCTCTCGACCCCCGACTACATCTCGCTGCTGTGGACGCATCCGACCGGCCAGCTGATGCTGGTCGGCTGCCTGATCTGGATGTCCATGGGCATCTTCGTAATGAAGAGAATGATCAACTTCGACTTCTGACGGTGCCGCATGATTGATTTTCTGGTCACCAAGCTCCACGACGCGCGGTTCATGACCATGCTGTTCGCCGCGATCGCCGCCAGCGCGACCGCCTATACGCTGATCATGCCGCTGTTCGCCGGCGAGGGCCTCGCCAAGCGCATGAAGGCGGTCGCCAGCGAGCGCGAGCGGATCCGGCAGCGCGAGCGTGACCGGCTCACCAAGACCGAGAAGGTATCGCTGCGCCAGACCCCGAAACAGCTGGTCTCCAAGGTAGTGGAGGACTTCAACCTGACCAAATGGCTGGCGCAGGAAGCCGCGCGCGACAAGCTGATCATGGCCGGCTACCGCGGCCAGGCGCCCTACGTCACCTTCCTGTTCTTCCGCCTGGTGACGCCGATCGTGGTGTTCGTCGGCGCCGTGCTGTATGTTTTCGTGATCTCGCAGATGCAATACTCGATGCCGGTGAAGATCGGCATGTGCATCGGCGCGGCCTATGTCGGCCTGCAGGCGCCGATGCTGTTCCTGAGGAACGCTATCTCCAAGCGCCAGCTCTCGATCAAGCGCGCGTTTCCCGATGCGCTCGATCTGCTGCTGATCTGCATCGAGTCCGGCATGTCGATCGAAGTCGCCTTCCGCAAGGTCGCCGTCGAGATCGTGAGCCAGTCGGTGGCGCTTTCGGAAGAGTTCACGCTGACCACGGCCGAGCTGTCCTATCTGCAGGACCGCAAGGTGGCCTACGAAAATCTGGCCAAGCGCACCGGGCTCGAGGGCGTGAAGTCGGTCTGCCTGGCGTTGATGCAGTCGGAACGCTACGGCACCCCGCTCGGCCAGAGCCTTCGGGTGATGGCGCAGGAGAACCGCGACATGCGCATGAACGAGGCCGAGAAGAAGGCCGCCGCGCTGCCGCCGAAGCTGACGGTGCCGATGATCCTGTTCTTCCTGCCGGTGCTGTTCGTGGTCATTCTCGGCCCGACCGGCATCAAGGTCGCGGCGATGCAGTGAGTTGCAGCTTCACGACGGGGGTACGCCGGCGGGCCCAAACCAAAAATATCGAAAACAACCCCATGCAAAGAAAGCTAGGGGTATTTAGACACCTCGAATAGCCGTCGTCGTCCGGCCTGACCGGACGATCCAGTACGCCGCGGCTTCTCGGTTTATCACTTCGACGTCTCTGGAATACTGGGTCCTCCGCTTTCGCGGAGGACGACCACCTGGGGATTGCGAGAGCGTCAGTGCGGCCGGTTCAGCGCTGCCACCGGCATTGACACCGGGCCGCCCGGGCGCGGGCTGTCCTTGCGCGCCAGCATCTGCTTCAGATAGGCGACGTTGGCGGCCGCTTCCTCCGCCGGCAGGTCGGCCTTGACGATGCTTTCAGCCTCGGCGAAGCGGCCCTGAAGGCCGACCACGAGGCCGAGATTTTGTCGTACCCGCGCATCGGCTCGCGCGCTGCCATAGGCGCGGCGAAGGGTCTCTTCGGCTTTCGGCAAATCCTTCGACAGAACGTAGGACAGGCCGAGGTTGGACAGCACCGAGGGCTCCTCGGGCACGATCGCCAGGGCGCCGGCGTAGTAGCGGCGGGCATCGTCATGCCGCCCGAGCTGATCGAGCGCGGTGCCCTGCACCGACAGCAGGCGCCAATCCGGGTTGTCGGGCGAATGGGCGCGGGAGAGCACGTCGAACGCCCGCTGGAAATGGCCGTTGTCGGCGAGCGCCCGGCCGTAACCGGCGAGCAGCAACTTGTTGCCGGAATGGGCGATGGTGGCCTGCTCGAACACGGCCACCGCCTGTGCGCGCTGGCCGGTAGCACGGAGCGCCTGGCCGTAGCGCAGGGCGGCGTCGACATCCCTGGGATTGGCGCGGTAACGCTCGCCATAGGCTTCGACGGCGCGGCGCGGATCGGTATCGGAACCGGGGCCGGGGCCGGGACTGGCTTCGGCCTTCGAGCCGATCGAGCCCGTGACATCGGACATGGTCTTACAGCCGCCAAGGCCTGCGGCCAAGATCGCCGTCACGGCCGCGGACGCAAGCAGCCGGGCAAGATTGGAGGGCTGACGCATGGCACTTAAACTCACGATATCGGGCTAATCGACCAAGCCGAACACCCCAGCAATAGACCGTTAACCCTAATGTCTGGTTAATTGGCGCCATACCCGCCTGCCCCGCCCCGCTTCGATGGAAACAAACCAGCATGCCCTCATCATTCGAGACCGCGCCCGCCCCGTCGGCTGTTCCCATTACCTTTGCGACCAAGGCGACATGGGATGCGATCTGCGCCGCCCTTCCCGGCGAGGCCCGACGGTTCGCGCTGGCCCATGGTTTTGCCGCCAGGCCCGGAGCCTGCCTCGCGCTGCCGTCGGCCGATGGTCACATCGCGCAGGTGCTGTTCGGTCTCGAGGATGAAGCCAGCAGATCCCGCGACCTGTTCCGGCCCGGCGCCTTGCCCGGCCTGCTGCCATCCGGCGTGTACCGGTTTGCCAATGCGCCGCATGATGTCAGGCTCGCCACGCTGGCGTTCGCGCTCGGCAGCTACCGCTTCGCCCGCTACCGCAAGAACGATTCCCCCAATGTCCGGCTGGTGCCGCCGGACGGCGTCGATATGGCCGATATCGGGCGAATGGCCGGCGCGGCAACCCTCGCCCGCGATCTCATCAATACCCCGTCAAACGACATGGGACCGGAAGAGCTGGCGCTGGCCGCCGCGGAACTGGCAAAGCGCTTCGGCGCCAGGTTTAGCGCCATCGTCGGCGACGATCTGATCCGGCAGAATTTTCCGCTGATCCATGCCGTGGGGATGGCATCTCCCCGCGCGCCGCGGCTGATCGATATCTCCTGGGGCGATCCCGCCCATCCCAAAGTGACGCTGGTCGGCAAGGGCGTCTGCTTCGACACCGGCGGGCTCGACCTCAAACCGTCGGCCGGCATGCTGACCATGAAAAAGGACATGGGCGGGGCCGCCAACGTGCTGGCGCTGGCGCAGATGGTGATGGATGCGAAGCTGAAGGTACGGCTGCGGGTGCTGATCCCGGCGGTCGAGAACGCGGTCGCCGGCAACGCCTTCCGGCCGCTCGACATCTTCACGTCGCGCAAGGGCCTCACGGTCGAGATCGGCAACACCGACGCCGAGGGACGGCTGGTGCTGGCCGACGCGCTGGCGCTGGCCTGCGAGGAAAAGCCCCACCTGCTGATCGACATGGGCACACTGACGGGCGCCGCGCGGGTGGCGCTGGGGCCGGATTTGCCGCCATTCTACACCAATGATGAGACGCTGGCGCTGGACGTCGCGCGCTGCGCGCACGAGGAGAACGATCCGTTGTGGCGATTGCCGCTGTGGCCGGCTTACGATTCCTGGCTCGATTCCAAGGTCGCCAATATCAACAATGCGCCCTCGGGCAGCTTCGCCGGCTCGATCACCTGCGCGCTGTTCCTGCAGCGCTTTGTCGAGGACGCGACGCGCTGGCTTCACGTGGATATCTATGGCTGGACGCCGTCGGCGAAACCGGCGCGACCGGTAGGCGGCGAATGCCAGGCTGCGCGCGCGATCTACAAACTCCTGGGCGAACGCTATGCATGATCCCCGCCTCACGCCGGCGCGGGGCGACCTCGCCGCGAAATATCTCGAGGGTAAGGTCAAGGCGGCGCGCTTCGTCGTTGGCGAGACATTCGAGATATCGGAAGCGATCGCGCCGCTGCGCAGCGCGCCGTCCGCCGATGCCGGGCTTTCCACGCAGGCGCTGATGGGCGAGCGCGTCACGATCTATGACCGCAACGGCGAGGGCTTTGCGTGGGGCCAACTCAACGGCGACGGCTATGTCGGCTGGCTGCCCGACCGCGCGCTGGCAAAACCCGGCGCCGCGGCGACCCACAAAGTCACGGCCATCAGGACGTTTGCCTTCCCCGGCCCGTCGATCAAGCTGCCGCCGGTCGACACGCTGGTGATGGGAACGGCGCTGGCGGTGGTGCGCGAGGAAGGCGGCTTCGCCGTGACGCGCCAAAACTGGTACCTGCCGCGGCGGCATGTCGGCGGCATCGACGAGATGGCGAAGGATTTCGTCGCGGTGGCCGAACGTTTTGTCGGCACGCCGTATCTGTGGGGCGGCAAGAGCAGTCTCGGCATCGATTGCTCGGGCCTTGTCCAGGTTGCGTTGACCGCCGCCGGCACCGGCTGCCCGCGCGACAGCGACATGCAGCGCGACAGCCTCGGCCGGGCGCTGGATGCGGCGGAAGCCGGGCGGCTGCAGCGCGGCGATCTGATCTTCTGGAACGGCCATGTCGCGATCTCGCGGAACGCCGACAGCATCGTGCACGCCAATGCGCACCATATGGCGACCGTGATCGAGAACACCCGCGATGCCATCGCGCGGATCAAGGCCGCCGGCAGCGAGATTCTGACGATCAAGCGGATGTAACACCCCGTCATTCCGGGGCACGCGCGACAGCGCGTGAACCCGGAATCCAGAAGACGAACGCGGCGCGAGATTCCGGGTTCGCGCTGCGCGCGCCCCGGAATGACGGAACTAACTCGCCGCGCCGCACCAAATGACGCCAAGTGCCAATAGCCGACCGCGACTTCATCTAGAGTTCCGGCGTTCGATAAAGTGTCTTGCCGCCGACCCTAATATCGACGTCGAGCAGATACTGCTTCAGCCCTGCGCGGTCGACTTCGACGCCGAGCCCAGGCTTGTCGGGGGCCGAGAGTTCACCGTTGCGGTCGCGCTGTAATGGTGTCGCGACGAACGCAAGGGCAACGGGCTTCGGCGCGGCCGGGTACTCGCAAATCCGATGATCGGCGAGCCCAGCATAGGGCTGCAACGATGCCGACAGGGCAAGGTGCGACGTGAACGTGTGATTGACGTAGACAACACCGCGCGCGGCTGCGTAATCGGCGACCCACTTAGCCGGGCCGATCCCGCCAATACGTCCGCAGTCGATCTGGACAAAGCCGATGCCGCCGTAGTCGATCAGATGGCGGGCCATGTGCGTGTCGTGTGCGCCCTCGCCGCCGGCAAGCTTCACCTTGCCGCTTTTCCTGGCGAGCGCACCGTAGGCCTCGTAGGCGGCGGCAGCAAACGGCTCCTCGAGCCAGACGGCAGCAGCCTGCTCGAGTGCGGGAAGCCGTTCCTCCGCGCGCGCGACGTCCTCGACGAAGACCTGGCCCACATCAACCAGCAGGATTCCATCCTTGCCGAGGCCTTCACGCGCAGCGGTGAAGTGATGGGAATCTTCCTTCGCCGTGCCGCGGCCGATCGGTCCCCAGCCGAACTTCGCTGCCTTGAAGCCGTCGGCAATCGATTTCTTCGCTATGGAGAGGGTTTCCTGCGGGGTCTCGCCGAACAGGCGTGAGGCATAGGGTACCTTGGGCGCGGAGCGCGTGTAACCGAGCAGCTTCCAGACTGGCTCGCCGCGCACGCGGCCGAGCAGGTCCCACATGGCCATCTCGACGCCGGACATGGTATGGGCCGCTTGCAGCAGGTCCATGCTGTCGTAGGCAACGTGCCTGGACATGCGCGCGATGTCGTCAGGCCCGTTCAACGTCTGGCCGAGGATGGAATCACCGACCGGCCGGCACACGCCGTGCGACATTGGGCACACGAACGCAGCGATTGACGGCAGCGGTGCCGCTTCGCACTCCCCCCAGCCTTCATGCCCGCCCGAACGAACGCGCACGAGCAGCGCATCCTGGCTGCCGTCCGCCTCGGTTGTCACGACCGGCATGGACACGTAGAAAAAGTCGACTTCTTCGATCTTCATGGCTCTTGTTTCTCTGTCGGGCGCTTCGCTACTGCGGGAAGAACATGGCCCACCCCGGCGTGGAAACGCGTGCGTGACGATCAGGCGGGATCGCTCCCGCATTAATTATCGCTGGCACTACCCAGACCGTTAGGTCGGCGAACTAGCCACCCGCGCCGATCAAGCCGGTCGCGTTGATCTCCACCTTGAGCGGCGGGCTGGCCTTAGGCGAACCAACACGCTTTACCTCGATCAAGGTTGAGCAGGGAAAGTCGCCAGTGAAGAACTCCCGGCGCGCGCGCCACACCTCGGTGTTTTCATCGAGATTGGTGACGTACACCGTGATAGACATGATGTCATTCATCTTGCCGCCCGCGGCCTCCAGCAGGTGCTTGAACGCCTGAAAAATCGACTTGGCCTGAATGTACATGTCGTCGCCTGGATGCTCCCCCTTAGGCCCCGAGCCGGTCATCCCCGCGATGTGGAAATATCCGTTTGCTACCTTCATGTTAGACCACGTCTGCGGCGGCGCCTCCGCCACGTCGGGCGATCGGATAGTTTTCATGCTCAAAGGTCCTTCCTGTGAAGCGGATTCGAAGCGAGAGGATGCAATGTCGTCTGGACCTTTCCGTCCAATCAGTTCGTGGCGGTCGTCCTCGCGACGCGCAAGCGGATCGTACCATTCTCGTCGCAATGGTAAATGGGACCGAGTTTGGGTTCGCGTGGTGATTGAAGTCAGCATCTCGGCCTTGGGTCATTCGCGTCGGTTTGACCGTAGGCCACCACTTCCGGTCTGGCCCCATGGGCAGACGTTCCTACGGTAGGCGGGCATTGTCTCAAAGGTGCCAAATCCGGAAACAACGTGGCTGGACCGCCGATCCGATTAGTTTAGGGTGAATAGGCCAAGCGCGGTTCGAACCTCGCGCAAAGTGACATCTGTGATCACCCGCGCGCGCGCTGTGCCACGCTTGACGACTTGCAGAACATGGCCGGGATCACGAGCTAATGCACGGCGACGGTCCCGGATTGGCGCGAGAAGTGCCTGCAGCACATCCTCCAGACGTTTCTTCACAAGACTGTCGCCCAACCCGCCACGGATATAGCGTGCCTTCAAATCCTCAACCGCAACGTGATCTTCGTCGAACGCATCCAGGTACGTGAAAACCACGTTGCCTTCGACGCGGCCTGGGTCTGATGCCTTTATGTGGTTTGGATCGGTGAACATACGCCGGACTGACTCACGAATTTCATCTACCGTGGCCGATAGCGGAATAGCATTGCCCTGAGACTTGCTCATTTTGCCTTTGCCGTCGATGCCGGGAAGGCGCCCGATGCGAGGTATGAGCGCGCGGGCTTCGGGCAGCACGTCAACACCAGCCTGGCGATTGATGCGGCGAACGACCTCATTGGTTTGCTCGATCATTGGAGCCTGGTCATCCCCAACCGGGACAATCGTCGCCTTGAAACCGGTGATGTCGGCGGCCTGGGCAATGGGATAGCAGAGAAAGCCGGCTGGAATATCTCTGCCAAAACCTCGCGCCTGGATCTCGTCCTTGATGGTTGGGTTGCGCTCAAGCCGGGCCACCGTGACATAGTTCATGTACAGCAGGGTCAAATCGGCAAGTGCCGGGAGATGCGATTGAACACAGATAGTGGTCAGGCTCGGGTCGATCCCGACAGCCAGGTAGTCTGTCGCGATCTCAAGGACATGATCACGCACCCGGCCGGGATTATGCGCGTTGTCCGTGAGTGCCTGGGCATCCGCGAGCAACAGGTACTGCTGGTGTGTCGTCTGCAGGGTGACGCGGTTCTTCAACGAACCGACGTAGTGCCCGAGATGTAGCGGGCCGGTGGTTCTATCCCCGGTTAGGATTACACGGCGGGTGGCTGACGAATGTTGCATAGCGGTTCTCCAAATAAGAACCGCCGTTCAATCGGACTGTTGATGCAGGCAACCTCGCAAGCCGATGAACGACGGCGACGGTTGCGTAAATGACAAAACCGTGCCGCTCCTAAATGGAGCGCCACCACAAGTTCGCGAACGTGATCACGACGACAGTCATGCTGACGATATTGACGAAACTTCCGAGGAAAGCAACCCGGCTTGATGTCTCAAATAGGTCAATCGCTGCAGAAACGTGACGTCCGTGTCACGTCCGCTATTGTCGCGCCACAACAGCTGGGCAATGTGCGTCGAATTTGGCGCAGCAAAGGAGCCTGGGAGCTTCCAGGTCGGGCACCAGGCGCCAGATTTCATCCGCCAGGTAACCGCCGTCCCACCCGGCTGCGCTTCCAGCCCGAACGCCGCGGCGAACAGCGCTAGGGTGTAGTCGGACTTCGGATTCTTGAACAGCTGCGAGGCCGGGCCCTCCTCCACCACCTTGCCGTGGCGCATCACGATCAGTGTTGGCGGAATCGATTAAACCGGCCCGCGCCAAATCCTCCGGCGCTTGCGGATAGCCGGTGCTACTCGGATAGCTTTCCAAATGCGCGGCTCATCCCTTCACCTTCTTGCCCGCGATGGGTCAAGGCCTTGTCGATGACCCGTGATGTTTCTGCAGTGGGCCTGTGAGCGCTGCCGCAGACCGTCTCACCACCAGCTCAATCGGCAAATCGACATGCTGCCGTGTTACTTCACCTGTGATCTGCGCGATGATGGTCATGGCGGCCGTCTGACCGATTTGAGAGGTGGGAATGTGCACCGTGGTCAGCGGCGGGATCATGTGGGCCGACATGTCGATATTGTCGACGCCAACAACGGAAAGGCCCTCGGGCACGATCACGCCGCGCGACTGCGCCTCCTGGATGCAACCGATGGCAAACAGATCGATGCCGCCGATGATGGCGGTCGGGCGGGTCGCCAGATCGAGCAAGGCCGCGCAGCCACTGCGGCCACCGGCGAGCGTCAGGCCCTGCTGCGACACGAGCCCGTCGGGCAGCTCAAGTCCCGCCCGCCTCAGCGCCCGCCGTGCTCCTGCCAGGCGGCCACTCTGACGGTCGTTGAACGGCAGGTGCCCGACGACCATGCCGATATGCCGGTGACCAAGATCGATGAGGTGCTGCGCGGCCAGTTCGCCGGCGCGTTCATTGTCCACGGTAACCGCCGCGAATTCCGCGTTGCCGCACCAGGTCAAGACCACCGGAACGCCCGACGTCCTGAGCAGCGCTGCCGCCTCCTTCGCCCGGTCGGCCCCCACCAGCATCAGGCCATCGACGCCGCGCGCCAGCAGCGTGCGGATCGCCTCAGTCTCGGCCGCGGGGTTCATCTCGTGCGACGCCACCAGCAGCTGATAGCCCTCGCGCGTCAGTGTGGACTGCATCGCCTGAAGGACGAGGGCGAAGATCGTGCTGTCGAGCGTCGGCACGATGGCACCCACCGTCATCGTGCGGCCCGAGGCGAGCGCGCGCGCCATGCCGTCGGGCCGGTAGCCCAGCCTGCGGGCGCTCTGGTGCACCCGCTGCAGGGTCTCGACGGACAGGAGCTCCGGCCGTGCCATGGCGCGCGATACGGTGGCGGGCGAAACACCTGCGTCTTTCGCAACATCCACCAGTCTGGCCTTGCGGCGTTGCATCATGCCGTCAGGATGAAAAAAATTTCATCGCCTGTCCAGAGACTTCTGCCCGGCTGATGGGAATTACCTCACAAACATCATCAGTTGACAGCGGTCAGGCGTTTTGAGACGCTGGATGAAAGCGCTTTCATCCCAACAGGTGAGGGAAGAAACCTGATGCTCGGACGGCGTGGCTGGATTGGGCTGGGCACGATCGCGGCGCTACTGGTGCTGTGGTTCGTGCTGACCACGGCCACGGGCTGGGTCTCGGCCGCGCGCTTTCCCTCGCCAGCGGAGTTCTGGGCCTCACTGTGGCAGGTTTCGGTGCGCGGCTATGCCGGCGGCCAGCTTCTCACCCATGCGCTGCATAGTCTCAAGCTCGTCGCCATGGGCTTTGCCGTGGCCATCATCACCGGCGTGCCGCTGGGCCTTTGGATGGGATGGAGCCGCAAGGCGGAAGCCGCGATCAATCCGGTCTTTCTGATCATTCGCCCGATCCCGCCACTTGCATGGATCCCGTTGGCTATCCTGTGGCTCGGACTGGGGGACGCCGCCAAGATCATGGTGATCTGGTTCTCGGCCTTCGTGCCTTCGGTGATCAACTCCTTTGCTGGTGTTCGCAACATCGACCGGCCGCTGATCGAGGCGGCCCGCATGCTGGGCACACCACACGGCCGGCTGGTCACTGAAGTGATCGCGCCGGCAGCCTCACCCATGATCTTCACGGGGCTCAGGCTCTCGCTGCAAGCGGCATGGACCACACTGGTTGCAGCCGAGCTAGTAGGCGCGCTCGTTGGCATCGGCTTCATCCTCAACATGGCGCAGCAGGATCTCTACCCCGGCATGATCCTGGTCGGCATGGTCGTGGTTGGCCTTCTGGGCTGGGCAACGACGTGGTTGCTCGGCCTTGCCGAGAAGCGCGCGCTGGCCTGGAACGTGGCAGCGAGGGACTAGGCGGTGGGAGAGAAAGCACTCAGCCTTCGCGAGCGACTTGCCTGGGGCGCCCTGGGCCTCATGCTGTTCCTGGGCCTCTGGACGTTCCTGTCGACGTCCGGGATCGTACCCAGCCAGTTTCTGCCGACACCGCTCGAAGTCTTGAACCGCATCATCCGGCTGATGACCGACCCGTTCGCCGGCGCGACGCTGCCACAGCATCTGGCTTCGAGCTTCCAGCGCTATGCTCTGGGCGTGCTGCTGGCAGCGGCCATCGGCGTGCCGCTTGGCCTGCTGATGGGCTGGTTCCGGCTGCTGGATAATATCATCACGCCGATTTTCGACGGGCTTCGCTTCATCGCGCCCATCGCATGGGTGCCGTTTGCGGCACTCTGGTTCGGCACCGGCATCGGCGGGCCGGTGATGATCATCTTCGCAGGCGCCTTCCCGCCTTGCCTGATCAACGCCTATCGCGGCGCACGCTTTGTCGAGCCGCGCCTGATCGAGGCCGCGCGGATGCTTGGCACCGGCAACGCCCGCATGATCCTCGAGATCCTGCTCCCCGATGCAACCCCATCGATCGTCGCGGGCCTGCGCGTGTCCGCCGGCCTCGGCTGGCAGTCGCTGGTTGGCGCGGAACTGATCGTGGCTGCCGCCGGCGTCGGTTTCATGATGGTGCAGGCGCAAGCCAATGTGGCGACACCCACTGTGATCGCGGGAATGCTGGCGATCGGCGCCGTCGGGATGTTGATCGATGTGTTGCTGAGACAAGGCGAAGGCTGGCTGCGCCGCCGTCGCGGCCTGGAAGCGTAAGGGACGAGACCATGGGATCGATTCGCTTCGACAAGGTCGACAAGGTGTTTGGCCCCAACACCGGGGGCGTGAAGGTGCTCGACAACATCAATCTCGAAATCGGCGAGCGGGAGTTTGTCGCGATCGTGGGCCCTTCCGGCTGCGGCAAGACCACCTGCCTGCGGATGGCGGCGGGCTTCGAAGCCCCCAGCGCCGGCCTCGTCAGTGTCAGCGGCAGGCCGGTCACGGCGCCGGGGCCCGACCGTGCGGTGGTGTTCCAGCAGTTCGCGCTGTTTCCGTGGAAGACCGTTCGGCAGAACATCGAACTTGGGCTGCGCAACAAGAAGCTGCCAACCGGGGAGCGCGCCGATCTCGTGGCGGGGGCGCTGAAGCTGATGAACCTCGAAGGCCATGCGGAGGCCTTTCCCCACCAGCTCTCCGGCGGCATGCAGCAGCGCGTCGCCATTGCCCGCGCCTATGTGCTCGACCCCGAGGTCCTGTTGATGGACGAACCGTTCGGCGCGCTCGATGCCCAAACGCGCGTGGTCATGCAGGAAGAGCTGGTGCGGCTCGCGCGCGTCAACCCGCGCACGGTGCTGTTCATCACCCACGCTGTGGAAGAGGCGGTCTATCTGGCCGACCGGGTTGCCGTCATGACGCGGCGTCCTTGCCGCATCAAGGAAGTGCTCGACATCCGCAAGATCCGCCAGGCCGAGAACTGGGACAAGCACGCCCGCATTGAGGATGTGATGGACCTCGAATCGTTCGTCCATCTGCGCACCCAGATCTGGAAATCGTTGCGTGAGGAGAAAGTCGCCAATGTCGTCTGACATCGCCTCGCTGCCGCGCCTGACGCGCGATCTGACCGAGCCGGAACCGATTCCGGAAGCGGGAATTGCACGCGCCAACGAGCTGATGCGGTCGGGCCGCCTGTTCCGCTATGGCGAGATGGGTGCTGACCAGCTCGATGTCTCGATGCTGGAGCAGGAATTTGCCGGTTTCGTGGGCCGGCGCTACTGCGTGGCCGTCAATTCTGGCGGCGGAGCGCTGTTTCTCGCCCTCACCTTGCTGGATGTGCGACCTGGTGATCCGGTGCTGGTCAACGGTTTCACGCTGGCCCCGGTGCCCGGCGCGATCGTCCATGCCGGCGCGCGTCCGGTCATCGTCGAGATCGGGCCGGACTATGTGATCGACCTCGATGACCTCAAGGCCAAGGCCAAGGCAACGGGCACGCGGGTACTGATGCTGTCGCACATGCGCGGCCACGTCGCCGACATGGACGCTGTTGTCGCTATTTGCAGCGAACTCGGCCTCAGGCTCATTGAGGATTGTGCCCATTCGCTGTGCGCCAGCTGGCGCGGCAAGACGATTGGCACCTTTGGAGAAGCGGCGGGGTTCAGCGCACAGACTTACAAACACCTCAATGCAGGCGAAGGCGGCTTCCTGGTTCTCGACGATCCGGACATGGCTGCCCGAGCCATTCTCCATTCGGGCAGCTACATGCTGCATGACCAGCATCTGAGCAGTCCGGGCGCCGATGTGCTGGCCCGCCATGCCGGCACGACACCGAATTTCAGCATGCGCATGACGGCGCTGGCGGCGGCCTTGCTGCGCCCGCAACTGCATGAGCTGCCGCGCCGGGCAGCGCGCTGGAATGCCATTCACGACCGTATCGCGGCGGGCCTGGCGCGCTCGCAGGCGGTGCGCTTGCCGTTTCGGCGCGATGACGAGCGCTATTCCGCCACCTCGGTGCAGTTTTCGCTTGTTGGCTTCGACACGGCCGAGATCGCGGCCTTCCTCGCCCGCACCAGGGCGCGCGGCCTGCCGATCAAGTGGTTTGGCGCGGATGCCCAGACCGGCTTCACCAGCGCGCCGCGCCACTGGGCCTATGCCGGCGAGCAGGGAGAGCTTGCCGAAACCCATGCGGTGCTGGCCGGCCTGTGCGACATCCGCACGCCCGTCTCGATGACCGATGGCGAATGTGACCTCGCAGCCGAGATCGTGCGCGAGGCGATCCAATCCGTGATCTCCGCCAGAACGGGGACAGGTGAAACCGGAGCGGCCGATGCGCGCCAAAGCCTGGCAAGCTGACGCCCTTCAAACATGAACCAGGGAGAACGACATGAAACGCCATCTCGCAGGACTAGCCCTCGCCGCCGCTCTTGGCCTCGCCGCGCCAGCACCCTCCGGGGCGCAGACCGCCATCGGCGTCAGCTACCAGCCCTCGCTCTACTGGGCGCTGCCGTTTCACTATGCCAACGTCAAGGGATGGTGGAAGGATGTGGGCCTGACCCCCAACTTCACGACCTTCCCGGCAGGCGCGCCGCAGATCGCGGCCTCCGCCGCGAAGTCATGGGATGTCGGCGGCACCGGTTCCGTGCCGGCGGTGCTCGGCGCGGTGCGGTTCAACATCCTGACCATCGGCATCACCAATGATGAGTCCAAGACCAACGCCATGATGGTGCGCGGCGACAAGTTCGATGCCATCAAGGCCAACCCACAATCGCTGAAGGGCCAGCGCCTGCTGCTGACCACCAACTCGACCGTCGACTACGCGTCGCGCAAGTGCCTGGTGAAGATGGGCCTTGCCGCCAATGACATGCAGTTCGTCAATCTCGGCCAGGCGCAGATCATCACCGCGCTGACCTCCAACAATGGTGACATCGCCGGCGTCTGGGCACCCAACACCTACACGCTCGAAGAGCGGGCCAGCGCCAAGTACCTGTGTTCGGGCGCCGATGCGCAGGCCATCGTTCCGGGCGCACTCATCGTGCGTGGCGAGTTTGCCAAGGAGCGGCCGGATGACGTGGCCAAGTTCCTTGCCGTCTTCCTGCGTGGCTGGTCATGGGCCAAGGCCAACCCGGCGGAAGCCCGGACACTGGCGCTGGATTTCTACAAGCAGGGTGGCCTCGAGGTCTCCGCGCGCGCCATGGACCAGGAATTCGCACTGCGGCCGACCTTCGGCCTCGACGAGCAGTTGAAGTTGATGGCACGCGGCACCGGCACGTCCACGGTCGATGGCTGGTTCTCCGAGATCGGCAAGTTCATCACCGACGTTGGCACGATCCCGGCCAACCCCGAGGCAAAGAGCTATCTCACGGACGATTTCCTGAAGCGGGTTGCGGCTGACGCCAAGCTGCGCGCCTTCGCGACGGAATTCGACAAGAAGTAACCCGGCACGCGCGGGTGGCTGGCCGCAGGGCCGGCCACCTGCGTTCCTTCCCTTTGCGATCAAGACGGACATGCACCATGGCCATCACCTATCTCAAGCGCGCCACCAGGACCTCCGAAACCGAGACAGATGCCGCGCGCGGCGTCGTGACGGAAATGCTGGCCAACATCGAGGCCGGCGGCGAAAAGGCGGTCTGCGACTATGCCCTGAGCCTGGACGGATGGGGCGGCGAGATCGTCCTCGACAGGGCCGCGATCGCAGATCGCATCAGCGACATTCCGCAATCGGTGAAAGATGACATCACTTTCGCAACCGGACAGGTGCGCCGCTTTGCGGAAGCTCAGCGCGCCTCGGTCACGGACTTCTCGCTCGAAATGTCCCCCGGTCTTCATCTGGGCCAGAAGCTTGTTCCGCTGAACACCGCCGGTTGCTATGTGCCGACCGGGCGCTACGCCCATATCGCCTCTGCCTACATGTCGATTGCGACCGCGAAGGCGGCCGGCGTCAAGACGGTGGTTGCCTGCTCCGCGCCCTTCAAGGGCCAGGGCATCCACCCCCATGTGCTGTACGCGATGACCGTGGCAGGCGCGGACATCGTCATGTGTCTTGGCGGAGTGCAGGCCATCGCGGCCATGACCTTCGGCCTGTTCACCGGCAAGCCCGCCGACATCATCGTCGGCCCTGGCAACAAGTTCGTGGCGGAAGCCAAACGCATGCTGTTCGGCAAGGTCGGCATCGACGTCTTTGCCGGCCCGTCCGAGGTCGCGGTGATCGCCGATGACAGCGCTGATCCGTTGATCGTGGCCACCGATCTGGTCGGACAGGCCGAGCATGGCCACGAAAGCCCGGCCTGGCTGATCACCAATTCGCGCCGCATCGCCAACGACGTTTCCGCGCTGATGCCGCAGCTGATCGCCACCCTGCCGCCCACCGCGCGCGACGCGGCCGGCGCGGCCTGGCGCGACTATGGCGAGGTGGTGCTCTGCGACAGCCGCGAGGACATGGTCCGCATCTCCGATCAATACGCCTGCGAGCACCTCGAGGTGCACTGCGCCGATCTCGACTGGTGGCATCGGAACCTGACCAATTACGGCTCGCTCTTCCTTGGCGAAGAGACGAACGTCGCCTTTGGCGACAAGGTTTCGGGCCCCAACCATATCCTGCCCACCAAGTTCGCGGCGCGTTACTCCGCGGGGCTATCGGTGCACAAGTTCCTCAAACCCCTGACTTGGCAGCGCATGGATCGCGAGGCCTGCAAGGTGATTGCGCCGGTCTCGGCCCGTATCTCGCGGCTCGAAGGCATGGAGGCGCACGCCCGCACCTCCGATGTACGCATGGCGAAATATGCGCCCGGCACCAATGTCGATCTTGGTCAGCCAGTGGAGGCATGATGAGCTTTCGCCTTTCCCCCCTGTTCGACCTGACGGGAAAGACAGCGCTGGTCACCGGCGGCAACAGCGGCATCGGCCTTGCCATGGCGCGCGCGCTGGGGCTGGCGGGCGCACAATTGGTTCTGGCCGCGCGGCGGCGGGAAGAAACCGCTGATGCGGTCGAGAACCTGTCGCGCGAGGGCATTTCGGCGCAAGGCGTTCTGGTTGATCTGGCAACGACCGATTGTGCAACCGTCGTCGCAGACTTCCTCTCGAACTCATCTCTCTCCGCCGACATTCTCGTCAACGCTGCAGGCGTAAACCTGCGGCAGCCTTTTCAGCAGGTGACGGCCGAGGCTTTCGACCTCCACATGGCGCTTCACCTTCGCGCGCCGTTTCTGCTCACGCAGAAACTTGCGCCGGACATGGCCGGGCGCAAGTTCGGCCGCATTATCAACATTGCCTCCCTGCAGAGTTATCGGGCCTTTCCCGATTCGGCGCCCTACGGCGCTGCGAAGGGCGGAATTGTGCAGCTCACCCGCGCCATCGCCGAGCAATGGTCCGCTCACGGCATCACCTGCAACGCGATCGCGCCGGGCTTCTTCCCGACCCCGCTGAGCGCGCCGGTTTTCGGCGATCCTGCGCGCGCGGCAAAGAACGCCGCACAGACCGCCATTGGCCGCAACGGCGAACTCGATGACCTGACCGGCGCCACCGTGTTTCTGGCATCGGCTGGGTCAGCCTACATCACGGGGCAGACGCTGGCCGTCGATGGTGGCTTCACCGCCAAATGAGGAGAGCCCGCCATGAAGGCGCTGGTCTACACAGGGCCAAACACCTTGGTCTACCGCGATGAGCCCGAACCGGTCGCCGCGCCGGGAGAGGTGTTGGTCAGGGTCGAGGCCGTGGGCATCTGCGGCTCTGACATGCACGCCTATCACGGCCATGATGCACGTCGTCCACCCCCGCTGATCCTCGGCCATGAGGCGGCTGGCCATATCGTGACAGGCCACCGGGCGGGCGAGCGGGTAACCATCAATCCGCTCATGGCGGACCCCGCCTGTCCTTACGCCATCGAGGGCCGCTGGCACCTCTCGCCCACCCGCCAGATACTCTCGATGCCACCGCGTCCTGGCGCGTTCGCGGAATTGATCCGTGTTCCCGAGCGCAATGCCGTCGCCA
This sequence comes from Bradyrhizobiaceae bacterium Ga0074131, assembly GCA_001464035.1. Lineage (GTDB taxonomy): Bacteria > Pseudomonadota > Alphaproteobacteria > Rhizobiales > Xanthobacteraceae > Bradyrhizobium. The sequence goes on along the minus strand of LNEC01000022.1, from coordinate 343,802 downwards.
TTCCAGACTCATTGCCGATCGAGCATGCAGCCCTGGCAGAACCGATCGCGGTGTCGTGGCACGCCGTCAGGCTCGGCATGAGGTTGCTGCACCAGCCGTTGGCCGCATGCCGTGTCGTGGTGCTGGGCGGCGGCGCCATCGGGCTAACGGCAGCCATCGTTGCGCGGCTTTTTGGAGCGCAGGCTATCCGCGTCGGCGAAACCAATGCCATGCGCCGCGAAACGCTTCGAAGGACGGAGGGACTGGACGCCTTCTTGCCGGGCAGCAGTGGCCAACCACCAGACAACAGCATCGATCTGGCGATCGATGCTGTCGGCGCGGCGCAGACCCGCGCGGCCGCTTGCGCCATGGTTCGGCCAGGCGGCGTCATCATTCATGTCGGGCTGTTGCCGGGGCAAGACGGGCTGGACGTCCGCAAGATCACCCTTCAGGAGGTCACGGTCAGCGGCTCGTATTGCTACACGCCGCAGGATTTCGAGCAGACCGTGCAGGCTCTTGGTGACAGGCGGCTCGGAGATCTTCGCTGGTTCGAGCAGCGCGCGCTTCCCGAGGGCGCGCAGGCCTTTGCGGCCATCGATGCGGGTGCGACACCTTCCTCCAAGATCATTCTGCGGCCCCCGCAATCCTGATCGAGAAAGGTCGAGCTACGTCGCCGCCGCCCCGCCCGGCGCCGTTTCCAGCCGGAACGCGGCGGCGAACAGCGCGCGGGTGTAGTCGGACTTGGGATTCCCGAACAGCTCGGAGGCCGGGCCCTCCTCGACCACCTTGCCGTGGCGCATCACGATCAGATGGCTGGCGAGCGAGGCGACCACGCGCAGGTCGTGCGAGATGAACATGTAGGTGAGGTCGCGCTTGCGCTGCAATTCGCGCAGCAGGTCCACCATCTGCGCCTGGAACAGCATGTCGAGCGCGCTGGTCGGCTCGTCCAGCACCACGAAATTCGGCTCCAGCACCGCGGCGCGCGCGATCGAGATACGCTGGCGCTGGCCACCGGAGAATTCATGGGGATAGCGGAAGCGCGTGGCCGGATCCATGCCGACGTCGCGCAGCGCCTTGATCACGCGCGCCTCGCGCTCGCTTTCCGAGAGCGCGCCCTGGTGCACGCTGAGGCCTTCGGCGACGATGTCGCCGACCGACATGCGTGGGGACAGCGCGCCGAACGGGTCCTGGAACACGATCTGCATGTCGCGGCGGAACGGCCGCATCGCCTTGAAGCGCAGGCCCTGGATATTGCTGCCGAGAAACACGATCGGCCCGTCGGAAGAAATCAACCGCAGCAGCGCGAGGCCCAGCGTGGTCTTGCCGGAACCGGATTCGCCGACCACGCCCAGCGTCTCGCCCTTGCGCACCGAGATGCTGACGCCGTCAACCGCCTTGATGTGGCCGACGGTGGAGCGCAAGAGGCCGCGCTTGATCGGAAACCAGACCTTCAAATCCTCGGCCGAGATCACGACCGGGTTGCCGGGCCGCGGCGGCGCCGGGTCCGGCTTCGGCTCCGCCGCCAGCAAGGCCTTGGTGTAGGGATGCGCCGGCGCGGTAAAAACCTGCTCCACCGGTCCCTGTTCGACGATCTCGCCGCTTTTCATGACACAGACCACGTCGGCGATGCGGCGGACGATGCCGAGATCGTGGGTAATGAATAGCAGGCTCATGCCGAGCCGCGCCCGGATGTCGGCGAGCAGCGCCAGAATTTGCGCCTGCACGGTGACGTCGAGCGCCGTGGTCGGCTCGTCCGCGATCAAAAGATCCGGCTCGTTGGCCAGCGCCATCGCGATCATGACGCGCTGGCGCTGGCCGCCCGACAGTTGATGCGGATAGCTGGCGAGGCGGGTTTCCGGATCGGGGATGCCGACCTGTGTCAGCAGCTCGAGCGTCCGGGCTCGCGCCTCGGCGCCGCCGATGCCGCTGTGCAGTTGCAATATCTCGCCGATCTGCGACTCGATCGTGTGCAGCGGGTTGAGCGACGTCATCGGCTCCTGGAAGATGATCGAGATGTCGTTGCCGCGGATGCCGCGGATCTCGTGCTCCGGCAGGTCGATCAGTTCGCGGCCCTTGAAGCGGATGCTGCCCGACGGATGCGAGGCGGCCGGATACGGCAGCAGCTTCAGGATCGACAGCGCGCTGACGGATTTGCCGGAGCCGGATTCGCCGACCAGCGCCACGCACTCGCCGCGCTTGATCTCGAAGGAGATGTGGTCGACCGCGACCGTGGTGCCGCTCGGCTGATGAAACGCCACCGAGAGGTCGCGGACATCGAGCAAGGGCTGGTTGATGGCGTCCATGCGGGGCCTTACCGAAACGTCTTGCGCGGATCGAACGCGTCGCGCACGCCCTCGCCGATGAAGATCAGCAGCGACAGCATGATGGCGACCGCGAAAAATCCGGTGAAGCCGAGCCACGGCGCCTGCACATTGGCCTTGCCCTGCGACAGCAATTCGCCGAGCGACGGCGAGCCCGGCGGCAGGCCGAAGCCGAGGAAGTCGAGCGCGGTCAGCGTCATCACCGACGACGACACGATGAAGGGCAGGAACGTCATGGTCGCGACCATGGCGTTCGGCAGGAGGTGCCGGAACATGATCTTGGCGTTGGACACGCCGAGCGCACGCGCCGCCATGATGTATTCGAAATTGCGCCCGCGCAAAAACTCCGCGCGCACCAGGCCGACCAGCGACACCCAGGAAAACAGCAGCAGGATTCCGAGCAGCACGAAGAAACCGGGCACCAGCACCGACGACAGTATCAGGAGCAGGTACAGCGACGGGATCGCGCTCCACACCTCGATAAAGCGCTGAAAACCGAGATCCACCCAGCCCCCGAAATAGCCTTGCACGCCGCCGGCGGCAACGCCGATCACCGAGGAGATGATGGTCAGCGACAGCCCGAACAGCACCGAGATGCGGAAGCCGTAGATCAGCCGCGCCACCACGTCGCGGCCCTGATCGTCGGTGCCGAGCCAGTTGTATTCGAGATCCCGGCAGCTGTTCAGGCCCTTCTTCTGCACCACCTCCTTGCACTGCGCTTCCGTCAGCATCCAGGTCGGCTTGGAGGGCGCAGGCGTCGGCAGGTCGAGGTTGTGGGTGTCGTAGGAATAGCGGATCAGCGGCCACACCACGGTGCCGCCCTTGTCGGCGATCAGCTTCTGCAGAAAGGGATCGCGGTAGTCGGCGGCGGTTTCGAAATCGCCGCCGAACGTGGTTTCGGAGTAGCTGATGAACGCCGGGAAATACAGCCGGCCGTCGAACTTGATCAGGAACGGCCGGTCGTTGGCGATCAGTTCCGCGAACAGCGAGATGAAGAACAGGATCAGGAAGATCCAGAATGACCAGTAGCCCCGGCGATTGGACTTGAAATTCTGCCAGCGGCGGCGGTTGAGGGGGGACGGCGAGAAGCGATGGCGCGTGATCGGCACGGCCTCGCCGAGCGGCGAATGGGTACTGGCTTCGATCGGCTGCGGCGCGGTGAGGGTCATCAGACTTCCCGGGCCTCGAAATCGATTCTCGGATCGATCCACATGTAGGCGAGGTCGGAAACCAGGTTGATGACGAGGCCGACCAGCGAAAAGATGAACAGCGTGCCGAACACCACGGGATAATCGCGGTTCAGCACGCTCTCGAAGCCGAGCAGGCCGAGCCCGTCGAGCGAGAAGATGGTTTCGATCAGGAGCGAGCCCGAGAAGAAGGCATGGATGAACGCGCCGGGGAAACCGGCGATCACGATCAGCATGGCGTTGCGGAAGATGTGATTATAGAGCACCTGCCGCTCGCTGCAGCCCTTGGCGCGCGCGGTCATGACATACTGCTTGCGGATCTCGTCGAGAAACGAGTTCTTGGTGAGCAGCGTCATGGTGGCGAACGCGCCGAGCGCCATCGAGAACAGCGGCAGCGCGAGGTGCCAGAAGTAATCCAGTATTTTCCAGTACCAGGGAAACTGCGCCCAGCCGTCCGAGGTCAGCCCGCGCAGCGGGAAGATGTTGAAGAACGAGCCGCCGGCGAACAGGATGATGAGCAGGATGGCGAACAGGAACCCGGGAATCGCGAAACCGATGATGATCACCGCCGAGGTCCAGGTGTCGAACTTCGAGCCGTCCTGCACCGCCTTGCGGATGCCGAGCGGGATCGAGATCAGATAGGTCAGGAGCGTCATCCAGATCCCGAGCGACATCGAGACCGGCAGCTTCTCCTTGATCAGCTGCAGCACGCTGACGTCGCGGAAATAGCTCTTGCCGAAATCGAACCGCGCGAAATTCCACACCATCAGCAGAAAGCGCTCCGGCGCCGGCTTGTCGAAGCCGAACTGCTTTTCGAGGCTCTTGATGAAATCCGGATCGAGCCCCTGCGCGCCGCGGTACTTCGAGTTGGTGACGTCGGCGGCGGCGCCGACCTGGGTGCGGGCGCCGAAATCGCCGCCGGAAGAGCCCGAGATCCGGGAGCTCGCGCCGGTGTCGGCGCCGCTAAGCTGCGCAATCACCCGCTCGACCGGCCCGCCCGGCGCAAACTGCACCACCACGAACGAGACGAACAGGATTCCGAGCAGGGTGGGGATCATCAGCAGAATGCGGCGGGCGATATATGCGCTCATGGGCTATTTCGCCTGTTCGATCTTGGCTGCCTTGTTGGCATCGGACCACCAGGTCTCCGGCGCGCCGCGCGCATAGCGCGGCTTTACCTTGGGATAGCCGAACTGGTCCCAATAAGCGATCCAGTGGGATGCCTTGTTCCAGTGCGGAATCCAGTAGCGGCCCGAGCGCAGCACGCGATCGAGCGCCCGGCACGCGGTGTTGAGCTCCGCCTGGCTTTGCGCCGCAACCGCCTTTTCGACCAGCGCGTCGACCACGGGGTCGGCGATCCCGGCGAGGTTGTTGGAACCCTTGGTCCTCGCGAACTCGCTGGAAAAATAGTTTCGCAACGCGCTGCCGGGAATTTGCGGATAGATGAAGCGCGCGATCGCGACGTCGAAATCGAAGTCCTTGATCCGCGCCTCGGCCTGCGACGGATCGACCAGCCGGATATTGGCGTCGATGCCCAGCACGCGAAGGTTCTTGATGAAGGTGGTGTGGTGCGGCTCGAACGAACGCTCGGTGAGCAGGAACTCGACGGAGAGCTGCTCGCCTTTGGCGTTCACCCGCTTGCCGTCCTTGACGGTCCAGCCGGCGGCATTGAGCAGGTCACCGGCACCACGCAGCAGCTTGCGGTCCTGCCCCGACCCGTCGCTCACAGGCGGAACCCATGCCGGCCCGAACACTTCCGGCAACACGCGGTCGCGGAATGGCTCGAGCAACGCGACCTCCTCCGGCGACGGCTCTGCCTTCGCCATCATCTCGGAGTTCTGGAACACCGAATGCGTACGGTCGTAGGAGCCATACATCAGGTTCTTGTTGGTCCATTCGAAGTCGAAGGCGATCACCATCGCCTCGCGGAGGCGACGGTCGGCGAACTTGTCGCGCCTGGTGTTGAGCAGCCAGCCCTGCGCGCCCGAGGGGCGCGCGTCGGGAATGACCTCGCGCTTGACGCGCCCGTCGCGAAGCGCCGGAAAGTCGTAGCGCGTCGCCCAGACGCGCGAGGTGAACTCCTCGCGGAACAGATAATTGCGGCCGATGAAGGCTTCCAGGCCGACCTCGCGGTCGCGGTAATATTCATCCCGGAGCTGGTCGAAATTGTACTGTCCGCGCGCTACGGGAAGATTTTCGCCCCACCAGTTCCTGACCCGTTCGAACTCGACATAGCGTCCCTGCTCGAAGCGCGCCACGCGGTAGGGACCGGAGCCGAGCGGCGCTTCCAGCGAGGTCTCGTCGAACGGTCGTGTGGCGTAGTATTTTTCCGAGAAGATCGGCATCGATGCCGCCAGCGCCGGCGCATCGAGCCCGCGGGCCGCCGAGAACCGCAAGGTCACCGTCTGCCTGTCCTCGGCCACGGCTTCGGCGAGTTCGCGCAACACCGAGGAATACGCCGGATGCCCCTTGGTCTTCAGGGTGGTCAGCGAGAATGTGACGTCGGCCGCGGTGATCTCGGTCCCGTCGTGAAACTGGATCCCGGGGCGCAGGCGAAAACGGTAGCGCAACCCGTCGGACGAAACCGTCAATTCCTGCGCCGCCAGGGGGTAAACCGCGTCCGGCTCATCCAGCGCCCGCGCCATCAGCGACGCGAAGGTAAGGCCCATATTGTTCGCGACATCGCCCTTGACGATATAGGCATTGAGCGAATTGAAGGTCGATCCGCCCGCGCCGACGAGCTGCGAAAATAGCCCGCCCTTGGGCGCATCGACATTGACGTAGTCGAAATGGTGAAAGTCCGCGGGATATTTCAGGTCGCCGAACGCCGATAGGCCATGGATTCTGGCGCCCGCATCGCTGGCCAGCGCCGGGCGAAGCCATACCGCGCCGACGGCGCCGGCACCCAGCCGCAACACGTACCGGCGGTCGAATTGCGTCATGCGGGGAATGTCCCTCAAGATCGTCTGCCGATCCTGGCAGCCTTGTCGGCGTCGTACCACCAGATCGCGGGAAATGCCGACTGGCCGTATTTCGGCAGCTCGGCCGGCCGGCCGAAGCGATCCCAACGCGCGGTGCGCACCTTGTTGTAGGTCCACTGCGGCACGACGTAATGATTCCACAGCAGCACGCGATCGAGCGCTTTGGTCGCGGCGATCAGGTCGTCGCGGTCCTTGGCGAAGATCAGCCGTTCGATCAGCTTGTCGATCGCGGGATTCTTGATTCCGATGATGTTGCGCGATCCGGCCATGTCGGCGGCCTGCGTGCTCCAGTACTCGCGCTGCTCGTTACCCGGCGACAGCGATTGCCCCCACGACGACACGACGATATCGAAATCCCAGGTCCGCAGCCGGTTCTCGTATTGCGTCGGATCGATGGTCCGTACGCTGACGTCGATGCCGAGACGCTCCAGCGAGGGCTTGAAGAACAGCATCACCCGCTCGAATGAGGGATCGGCTCCGAGCAATTCGACCGTGAATGGCGCCCCGGTCTTGCTGTCGGTCAGCTTGCGGTCGCGCACCTCGTAACCTGCCTCCTTGAGCAGGCGCAGGGCCTCCCGCAGATTTCCGCGCACCGCTTCCGGACTGCCGCCGGTCGGGTTGGTATAGGCCGTCGTGAAAACCTCCGCCGGAACCTCGGCGCGGACCGTCTCGAGGATTTCCAGTTCCCTGCCCTGCGGCAGGCCGCTCGATGCCAGCTCCGTGCCGTCAAAATAGCTGCTGATGCGCTTGTACTGGCCGAAAAAGATCTGCTTGTTCATTTCCTCGAAATCGAACGCCAGGTTCAGCGCGCGGCGCACCCGCGGATCCCTGAACTTTTCGCGGCGAAGATTCACCGCGAACGCCTGCATGATGCCGGAACTGCGGTTCGGAAACTCCTCCAGCAACACCCGCTTGTCGGCGACGGCAGGGAAATCGTAGGCCGTGGCCCAGTTCTTGGCGCTGTTTTCGGTGCGCCAGTCCACCTGATCGCCCTTGAACGCCTCCAGCGCCACGATCGAGTCGCGGAAGTACTCGTAACGCAATTCGTCGAAATTGTTGCGCCCGACATTGGCGCTGAGGTCGCGCCCCCAGTAATCCTTCACGCGCTCCAGCGCGACCGACCGCCCGGCGACGAATTCCCTGATGCGATAGGGACCGGAACCCAGCGGTTTCTCCAGCGTGGTCGCCGAGATGTCGCGCTTGCGGCCCTCGCTGTCGGTCCCCTCCCACCAGTGCTTCGGCAAGATCGTGAGCTGACCCACGATCAGCGGAAGTTCGCGATTGCCGGGTCCATCGAAGGTAAACTTTATCTCGCGATCGCCGTTCTTTTCAGCTTTCACCACATGCCGGTAATAGGCCGAGTATTGCGGGTGATGTTTCTTGAACGAATCGAGCGAGAAAATCACGTCGTCCGCCGTTACCGGCTTGCCGTCATGCCATTTCGCCTGTGCCCGCAGACGATAGGTGACGGAAGAAAAATCCTCGGGATGGCTGACCGCCTCGGCCAGCGCGCCGTATTCGGTCGACACTTCGTCGAGCGATGACGTCATCAGCGGTTCGTAGACGAGCTGTGCGGCTGCCGCGATCGAGCCTTTGACGCCGGCAACGGCGAGATTGAAATTGTCGAATGTCCCGATCAGGATCTGGCGGGCGATACCGCCCTTGGGCGCATCCGGATTGACGTAATCGAAGCGCTTGAAATCGGCCGGATACTTGATGTCACCGAACAGCGACAGCGCGTGGCGCCAGACCGGCTCGCCGGTCGCCGATTGGGCCTGGGCCGGCGCGATGCTCGCCGCCGTCCCCAGGGAGGGTGCGATGGCCGCCAGGGCCGCGCTTTGCAGAAGATGTCGTCGGGTAATCGCCAAATCAAACATTCCTTGAGCTAGCAGGAACACCCCTTAAGGACGCAATATAAGGCAAGGTTTCGACGGGTTATGTTGCTTTTTCCTCATGATAGCACCCCGGAAGGGGAAGCTCTGCGGCGAAACGCCCCGATAACAAGGCCGCGACCATGGCGAAACGGCGAGGCAAAGGGGCCCCCATGAAAACGGCCAGGCGATGCCTGGCCGTGATGACATGCGAGACCATGAGGGACTGGGGGAATGTTACTTAGACGCCGTCGGCAGCGGAGCCGGACTGTCCGCCAGGCTGCGCAGATAGGCGATAACGTCGGCGCGCTCGCTGTCCTTCTGGATGCCGGCGAAGCTCATCGCGGTGCCGGGAATGAATCCCTTGGGATTGGCGATGAACTTGCTGAGGTCGTCATAGGTCCAGGTGCCGCCCTTGGCCTTCAAGGCGGCCGAGGAATTGAACCCGCGTCCCTCGCCTTTCGGCGCGTTGAGAATTCCGTAGAGATTGGGGCCGACGCGGTTGGGGCCGCCCTTTTCGAAGGTGTGGCAGGCCGCGCACTTCTTCGCTGCGCCGGCACCCTTCTCGACGGACGCCGTCTGCAGCAGCTTCTCGATCGGTTCGGACGGCGCCGCCGCCGCTTCCTTGGCGCCGCTGCTGGCGGCTTCCTTGACGGCGATCTCGTAACCCGGCTTTTCCGGCATCACGGGGGCAAAGATGGCTTCGGCGGTAAAGCTCGTCACCAGCAGAAGCAGACAGGTGGCGAGAACGGCGCCCATGATTTTATTGAGTTCGAAGGAGTCCATTTTTTGATCAGGCTCCAGGCCGGAAGGTCGATGTAAGGCCATCACAGACGGCCCGGATGAGCATCAGGATCAGGCTTTCGCACCGCACCCCGCGCGTCGATGAGATATCGGTTTGCCCGCGCTCTGGCAACCCGTATAAACGCCCCGACTTTCCGCCAATCCCCGCCAATTCCTGATCATCTGGAGCCGGGCTGACCCTGTGACCGTGCCCCGCACACTGGTGCTGATTCCCGCCCGCATGGCCGCCACGCGGCTCCCCGGCAAACCGTTGTTGGACATCGCCGGCCTGCCGATGATCGTCCACGTACTGCGCCGGGCGGAGGCGGCCCGTATCGGCCGGGTGGCGGTCGCCACCGACACGCCTGACATCGCGGTCGCGGTGATGGCCCATGGCGGCGAAGCGGTCATGACGCGCGCCGATCATCCTTCCGGATCCGACCGGATTTTCGAGGCGCTGGGCAAGCTCGACCCCGCCGGCGACGCCGAGATCATCGTCAATCTGCAGGGCGATTTTCCGACCATCCACCCCGACAACATCCGCAGCGTGCTGGCGCCGCTTGGCGACCCCGCGGTCGATATCGCGACGCTGGCCGCCCGGATCCATAGCGAGGAAGAGGCCACCAACCCGAATGTGGTGAAGGCGATCGGTTCACCCCTTGGCGCGGGTCGGCTGCGCGCCCTCTATTTCACCCGCGCCACCGCACCCTGGGGCGACGGGCCGCGCTACCATCATATCGGTCTTTATGCCTATCGCCGTGCGGCGCTGGCGCGCTTCGTGTCGCTGCCCCCGTCGCCGCTGGAACAGCAGGAGAAGCTCGAGCAGTTGCGGGCGCTCGAGGCCGGCATGCGGATCGACATCGGCATCGTCGATACCGTGCCGCGCGGCGTCGATACCCCGGCGGATCTGGAAACCGCCCGGCAGATACTGGCCAAAAGCTGACGCTGGCAAAAGCCCGAACGGCTGATACAAGGCCCCAAGAAAGACAGCATGAGAAAAACCGTGAAAATCGCATTCCAGGGCGAGCCGGGAGCCAATTCCCACATCGCCATCGCCGAGGCCTATCCGGACGCCGAGCCGGTGCCCTGCCCGACCTTCGAGGACGCGCTGGCCGCGATCACCTCGGGCGAAGCCGACCTCGGCATGATTCCGATCGAGAACTCGGTGGCTGGCCGCGTCGCCGACATCCATCATCTGCTGCCGCAATCCGGCCTGTTCATCGTCGGCGAACATTTCCTGCCGATCCATCACCAGTTGATGGCGCCGCGCGGCGCCAGGCTCGGCGACATCAGGACGGTGGAGAGCCATGTCCATGCGCTCGGGCAATGCCGCAACATCATCCGCAGGCTCAAGATCAAGCCGATCGTCTCGGGGGATACCGCAGGCTCCGCCCGCATCGTCGCCGAGCGCGGCGACAAGTCCTGCGCGGCCATTGCGTCAAAGCTTGCGGCCGACATCTATGGCCTCGATATCCTCGCCGAGGACGTCGAGGACGAGACCCACAACACCACGCGCTTCGTGGTGCTGGCCCGCGAAGCGACCTGGGCCAGCCAGGGTTCGGGGCCGCTGGTCACCACATTTGTGTTCCGGGTGCGCAACCTGCCGGCCGCGCTTTACAAGGCGATGGGCGGCTTCGCCACCAACGGCGTCAACATGACCAAGCTGGAAAGCTACATGGTCGACGGCAATTTTTTCGCCACGCAATTCTATGCCGACGTCGACGGCCATCCAGAGGACAAGCCGCTGGCGTTCGCGCTGGAGGAACTGAAATTCTTCTCGCGCGAGTTTCGCATCGTTGGCGTGTATCCGGGCCATCCCTTTCGGGCGACGTTCAGCGAGAAGGCTGAGTGACGTTTGGGTCCCGGACGCGGTGCAGCGCTCTGGCGCTGCCCCGCAGAGCCGGGACACATGCAGCGACTCGCAGACGATGGACCCCGGATCAACAGCGCACCACGCCGGCAAGCGCGGCGCGCTGCGCAGCATCCGGGGAACGCAGGTCGTTACGCCGCTGCCCGCTTCCCCAATCCAAACGCATCCGCCAGCAGCGAATACGACTTCTTCCGCGCGTCGTGATCGTACACCGCGGTGATGATCATCAGTTCGTCGGCCTTGCTGGCCGCGATCATCGGCTGCAGTTTCTGCATCACCGTCGCCGGACTGCCGACGAACAGCCGCGAGCGGTTGCGGGCGATCGAGGCGCGTTCGCTGTCGGTGTAGGGATAGGCCAGGGCTTCCTCGACGCTCGGCAGCGGCAAATACTGGCCGCGGTCGCGGCGCAGCCGGTTGAGGTCCATCGATGTCGCGAGCCTGTCGGCTTCCGCATCGGTTTCGGCTGACACGACTGCCACCGCCAGAATGCCGTGCGGCGTTGCGCGCCAGCCGGATGGCGTAAAGCGGTTATGGTAGTTGGTCATGGCATCGACCGCATCATGCGACGCGAAATGATGCGCAAAGGCGAAACCCATCCCGATTTGCGCCGCCAGTTCCGATGAGTAGTCGCTGGAGCCAAGCAGCCAGATCGGCGGCAGCGGGCTGTCGTCCGGCATCGCCACCACATTGTTGTAGGGATGGCCGGGCGGAAACCCGCGGGTCTCCCACAGGATCAATTCCTGCAGCCGCTCCAGAAAATCGTCGCCCTCGCGGCGGTCGAGCCGGCTGCGCAGCGCATGCGCGGTGGCGCCGTCGGTGCCGGGCGCGCGGCCGAGGCCGAGATCGATTCGGCCCGGAAACAAAGCCTCCAGCATCTTGAAGCGTTCGGCCACCACCAGCGGCGCGTGGTTGGGCAGCATCACCCCGCCGGAGCCGACCCGGATGTGCCTCGTCACCGCCGCGATCTGCCCGATCATCAGGTCGGGCGCGGGGCTCGCCACCGAGGCGAGGTTGTGATGTTCGGCCAGCCAGTAGCGGACATAGCCGAGGCGGTCGGCATGGCGCGCCAGATCGATGCTGTTGCGCAGCGCCGCGGCGGGCTTGGTGCCGGTGGTGACGACCGAGAGGTCGAGGAGGGAGAGAGGAATCATGGCTGTAACCCTAGTGCGCCGGATCGGGCCGACAAAGTCCTTGCCACGCAGATCAGGCGCGCGCGGGCGTACCGGGTCCGATGCGCAGCACCTACCCAGGGCCTGCTGCGAAAAATCTCGAAACAACCCCATGCAACGTAAGATGCCTGGACGGGCAGCACAGTGCCCCGCTGCGCCCGGGGCAAGAGAAGGCGGCCTGGGTATGTTGGTGGGCCAAATTTCCACTAATATCGACAAAATGTACTCTGCCCACTCGGTTCTTGGAACTCCCCGAGTGGAGGCACGCCGTTTTTCCGCAGTAATTAGCTGTTCTGGGACCCTATTGGGATTTTATCCGGACTCAGAGTTCCAGATGTATTGCCCACTATTGGACATCCTACGACACAAGATCTGTTTGAAGTACAAATATTGGGCATTTTCCCATCGCTGATGGGCTGTTGGAACGCTCGCATTTGGCCTATTTTACCGGTGCTCCGGCCAAACCTGCCGTTCCCGGAGCTTGAGTGGAGTTTGTGGTGTCATGACCGAGATTACGCCCCCCGCGCCTGACGGCCACCGCGCGCTCAAATCGCCCGCGATCTCGTTCGAGTTCTTCCCGCCGAAGACCGAGGAGATGGAGCGGAGCCTGTGGGAAACCATCAAGCGTCTGGCGCCGCTGTCGCCGAGCTTCGTTTCGGTCACCTACGGCGCTGGCGGATCCACGCGGGAGCGCACCCACTCCACCATCACGCGCATTCTGGCTGAAACCGACCTGCTGCCGGCCGCGCATCTGACCTGCGTCGGGGCGGCGCGCGGCGAGATCGACGAGATCGTCGGCCGCTACCACGAGGCCGGCGTTCGCCACATCGTCGCCCTTCGCGGCGATCCGCCCGGCGGCATCGGCACCGCCTACGCGACCCATCCCGACGGCTACCAGACCTCGACCGATCTCGTGGCCGGCATCAGGAAGCAGCACGGCGACATCGAGATTTCGGTTTCCGCCTATCCGGAGAAGCACCCGGAAAGCCGCGACTTCGACGCCGACCTCGACGTGCTCGAGGCCAAAGTCGATGCCGGCGCCACCCGCGCCATTACCCAGGTGTTCTTCGACAACGACCTCTATTTCCGATATCTCGACCGGGTGCGCGCGCGGGGCATCGGGATTCCGATCGTGCCCGGCATCATGCCGATGCACAATTTCAAACAGGCCCGCAATTTCGTCACCCGCGCCGGCACCAGCGTGCCGGACTGGCTGGCGGAAAAATTCGAGGGCCTCGACGACGATGCCGAAACGCGCAAGCTGGTGGCCGCCACCGTCGCCGCCGGCCAGGTGCAGAAGCTCGCAAAACACGGCGTCGACACCTTCCACTTCTACACCATGAACCGCGCGGACCTCGTGTTCGCGATCTGCCATTTGCTGGGTATTCGCCCGCAGGGCGCACAGAAAGCCGCTTGATCCGATGACCGTACCCGTTTCCGAAAAGCGAACCGCTTTGCTCGCGGCTGCCTGCGAGCGCATCCTGGTGCTCGACGGCGCCATGGGCACCATGATCCAGGGCCTCGAATACGACGAAGCCGCGTTTCGCGGCGAGCGCTTCAAGGACTTCCATCGCGACGTCAGGGGCAACAACGATCTCTTGATCCTGACGCAGCCTGACGCAATCGAGGCCATCCACGCCGAGTATCTGCGCGCCGGCGCCGACATCGTCGCCACCAACACGTTTTCCTCGACCTCGATCGCGCAGGCCGATTACGACCTTTCCGGCATCGCCTATGAGATGAATCTGGAAGGCGCGCGGCTGGCGCGCAACGCGGCGACGCGCGTCGCCGCCGAGGACGGCAAGCCGCGCTTCGTCGCCGGCGCGATCGGCCCGACCAACCGCACCGCCTCGATCTCGCCCGATGTGTCGAGCCCTGGCTATCGCGCCGTGACGTTCGACGATCTGTGTACCGCCTACGGCGAACAGATCAATGGCCTGCTCGACGGCGGCGCCGACCTGCTGCTGGTCGAAACCATCTTCGACACCCTCAACGCCAAGGCGGCGCTGTATGCGATATCGGAAATCGCCGAGGCCCGCGGGCTCGACGTGCCCGTGATGATCTCGGGCACCATCACCGACAAGTCCGGCCGGCTGCTGTCGGGCCAATTGCCGGAAGCGTTCTGGAATTCGGTGCGGCACGCCCGGCCCATCACCATCGGCTTCAACTGCGCGCTCGGCGCCGAGGACCTGCGCGCCCATATCGCCGACATCGGCCGCGTCGCCGACACGCTGGTGTGCGCCTACCCGAATGCCGGCCTGCCCAACGAATTCGGCCAGTACGACGAGAGCCCCGAATTCATGGCTGGGCTGATCGGCGAATTCGCCGCTTCCGGCCTCGTCAACATCGTCGGCGGCTGCTGCGGCACCACGCCGGACCATATCGCCGCGATCGCCGCCGCCGTGGCGCCGCACCAGCCGCGCGCGATTCCCGTGATCGAGCCGCGCCTGCGGCTGTCGGGTCTCGAGCCGTTCGAACTCACGCCCGCGATCCCGTTCGTCAACGTCGGCGAGCGCACCAATGTCACGGGATCGGCGAAATTCCGCAAGCTGATCACCGCAGGCGACTATACCGCCGCCTTGGCGGTGGCGCGCGACCAGGTCGAGAACGGCGCCCAGATCATCGACGTCAACATGGACGAAGGGCTTTTGGATTCCGAAGCCGCGATGGTGACGTTCCTCAACCTCGTCGCCGCCGAACCCGATATCGCCCGCGTCCCGGTCATGGTGGACTCCTCGAAATTCACCGTGATCGAAGCCGGCCTGAAATGCGTGCAGGGCAAGCCGGTGGTGAACTCGATCTCGATGAAGGAAGGCGAGGAGAAGTTCATCCACGAGGCGACCATCGCGCGGCGCCATGGCGCCGCGGTGGTGGTGATGGCGTTCGACGAGGCCGGCCAGGCCGACACGTTTGCGCGCAAGACCGAGATCTGCAAGCGCGCCTACGACATCCTGGTGAACCAGCTCGACTTCCCCCCGGAAGACATCATCTTCGATCCCAACATTTTTGCCATTGCGACCGGGCTGGAAGAGCACAACAATTACGGCGTCGACTTCATCGAGGCGACGCGCTGGATCCGGCAGAACCTGCCGCACGCCCATGTTTCCGGCGGCGTGTCGAACCTGTCGTTCTCGTTCCGCGGCAACGAGCCGGTGCGCGAGGCGATGCATTCGGTGTTCCTGTATCACGCGATTCATGCCGGCATGGACATGGGCATCGTCAATGCCGGGCAGATGATCGTCTATGACGACATCGATCCCGGGCTGCGTCAGACCTGCGAAGACGTCATATTGAATCGCGACCCCGGCGCGTCGGAGCGGCTGCGGCAAGGAGAAGCAGACCAAGGAGCAGGATCTGGCCTGGCGCGAATGGCCGGTCGAGAAGCGGCTGAGCCACGCGCTGGTGCACGGCATCACCGAATACATCGAGGCCGACACCGAGGCCGCGCGCTTGACCGTCGAGCGTCCGTTGCATGTGATCGAAGGCCCGCTGATGGCCGGCATGAACATCGTCGGCGACCTCTTCGGCGACGGCAAGATGTTTTTGCCGCAGGTGGTGAAGTCGGCGCGCGTGATGAAGCAGGCTGTCGCCTATCTGATGCCGTTCATGGAGCAGGAGAAGGCGGACAATCTTGCCAACGGCATCGCCGGCGATATCAGCAGTTCGGCGGGCAAGATCGTGCTCGCCACCGTCAAGGGCGACGTCCACGACATCGGCAAGAACATCGTCGGCATCGTGCTGCAATGTAACAATTTCGAAGTCATCGACCTCGGCGTGATGGTGCCGGCGGCGAAAATCATCGAGACCGCCAGGGCCGAGGGCGCCGACATCATCGGTCTGTCGGGCCTGATCACGCCGTCGCTCGACGAGATGAGTTTTCTGGCGGGCGAACTGCAGCGGCAGGGCATGACCGTGCCGCTGCTGATCGGCGGCGCCACCACCAGCCGGGTCCACACCGCGGTCAAGATCGACCCGAACTACCGCGGCGGTCCGGTGGTGCATGTCAACGACGCCAGCCGCGCCGTCGGCGTCGCCTCCTCGCTGCTGTCGCCGGAGCGGCGCGAGGCCTATGCCGCCGAAGTGCGCGCCGACTACGCCAAGATATCCGCGGCGCATTTCCGGGCGCAGGCCGACAAGAAGCGGCTGAAGCTGGCGGATGCGCGCGCGAACGCCCCCGTCATCGATTTTGCCGGGACGCCGCCGAAGAAGCCGACGTTTCTCGGCATCCGGAGTTTCGCCGATTACAACCTCGCCGAACTCGCCGACTACATCGACTGGACGCCGTTCTTCCAGACCTGGGAACTGACCGGGCGTTACCCTGCCATCCTCGACGATCCCAAGGTGGGCGAAGTGGCGCGCTCGCTGTATGACGACGCCCGCAAGATGCTCGATCGCATCGTCAAGGAAAACTGGTTCAAGGCGCAGGCCACGATCGGCTTCTGGCCGGCCAATGCCGCCGGCGACGACATCGTGGTTTATGCCGACGACAGCCGGAAGCAGCCCATCGCGACGTTCCACACCCTGCGCCAGCAGCTGGAGAAGCGCGAGGGCCGTTTCAATTCGGCGCTGGCGGATTTCATCGCACCTGCTTCAAGCGGCGTGCCGGATTACATCGGTGCCTTCGTGGTCACCGCGGGGATCGGCGAGGACGTCATCGCCGACCGCTTCAGGAACGCCCATGACGACTACTCCTCGATCCTGTGCAAGGCGCTGGCAGACCGTCTCGCCGAAGCCTTTGCCGAGCGCATGCATGCCCGCGTGCGCCGCGAATTCTGGGGCTACGCGCCGGACGAAACGCTGTCGCCCGATCAGCTGATCCTGGAACAATACCAGGGCATCCGCCCTGCGCCGGGCTACCCGGCGCAGCCCGACCACACCGAGAAGGCGACGGTGTTTGCGTTGCTCGACGCCGAGAAGACTGCCGGTGTAAAATTGACCGAAAGCTATGCGATGTGGCCGGGCTCATCGGTATCGGGGCTCTACTTCAGCCATCCCGAAAGCTTTTACTTCGGCGTCGGCAAGATCGAGCGCGACCAGGTGGAAGACTATGCCGCGCGAAAGGGCTGGAGCGTGGCCGAGGCCGAGCGCTGGCTGGCGCCGGTGCTGAATTACATCCCGACGCAGGATCAGTCGGCACAGGATCGCCACCTCAGAGAGGCGATGCCGACGCTCGCGCCGGCCCCGGCCGCGCCCGCCAACGACGTCTCGTCGCATCCGCCCGGCTGCAACTGCGCGGTGCATCTGGCGTATCGCAAGAAGGCGGCACGGGCGTAGCGATCCCTCATGGTGAGGAGGCGCTCTTGCGCCGCCTCGAACCGTGAGGGCCCCACCGTTATCCTCCAAAAGCAGCGCTCTTCGCAGCGTAGCCCCGAACCCGCTCGGCTACCGGCGATCGGCCGCATGTCCGCGCTAGGGGTGCAAGTTTCGAAAACATGTGATCGAGGAGACTGCTGCCAAATTTGACCCCCAGCGGTCAATCGCGCTTCTGGGTCGCTTTACATGTAACTTCTTGAATGTCTAAATGCGGGCTCCGACCGGGAAGGTCGTGCGCCGTCAACTGGTCGGCGCGCGCCGGTGCCCGGAAAGATGCAAGCAATAGATCACTGCACCAGGGGAGGAACGCGAGTGACCGATATCGGCCGAAGACACCTTCTGACTGCGCTCGCCGCCAGCGGCGCCGCCGCGATGGGCGCAGTGTCGGCACAGGCCACGCCGAAAGACCTCAGTCTTGCGGACATGAAAAAAGAAGCCGATGTATCGTGCGTCTACCACTGCGATTTCGGTGACGATAACCGCTACAGCGCCTTGCTGCGAAACATCAATAACCATTTGTCCGTGTATAATTTCGATCCGTTCAACACAAAAATCATCATCGTCGCGCACTCAGTCGGCATCAAATACCACTTGAAAACCCTCGCCGGAACGCCATGGGAAAAACAGCCTCCGATTGATCCGGAGCTCGACAGCAGGATGGACGCGCTCGCCAAGTATGGCGTCGAGGTATATCTGTGCAAGATCACCTTCAGCAACCTGAAGCTCGATGTTGCGCTGACGAAGGACGTGCCCTACATCAAGCTTGTGCCGTCCGGCGTTGCTACGGTCGCAGCGCTGCAAAGCAAGGGCTTTGCTTATCTGAAAGTCGGTTGAGGAGCGATCATGGCTGGCCTTGCCGTTCCGCCGGCGCTGCTCGCCCGCGCCGACGAGGTGATCGAAGGGGCCGCGATTTCGCCTTCTGGCACCTTTGGGACTTCCGCGCATAGCTACTTTCTTCTCTTCTCCCCTCGTGGGAGAAGAAAAGAAACGCAGAACCTGCCATGAAATTCTTCTCCTTCTGGCGATCGCTCGCGAGTTTTCGCGTGCGCATCGCGCTCAACCTGAAGGGCCTGCCCGCCGAAATCGAGCTGGTCGATCTCGACGCCGACGCCCATCGCGCCGACGACTATCGCAAGGTCAATCCGCAGATGGCGTTGCCGGCGCTGGTTACGGCCGACGGCACCACGCTGGTGCAGTCGCTCGCCATCATCGAATATCTCGACGAAACCCATCCCGCTCCACCCTTGCTGCCGGCCGATGCGCGCGGCCGCGCCCGGGTCCGCGCGCTTTCGCTGATGGTCGCCTGCGAGGGCCATCCGCTGCTGGTGCCGCGGGTGCGGCGCTATCTCGATCGCGAGTTGAAGCTGCGTGAAACCCAGCAGGCGGCGTGGCGGCGGCACTGGACCGTGGAAACGCTGGCAGCCCTCGAAGCGCAGCTCGCCGGCCACCAGGACACTGGCCGCTTCTGCCATGGCGACACGCCGACGCTCGCCGACATCTGCATGGTCGGCCATGTCACCGTGGCAATCACCCAGCAGATTGATCTGGCGCCCTATCCCGTCGTGAAACGCATCTTCGACGCCGCGATGGCGCTACCGGCGTTTGCGATAGCCCATCCGCTGGCGCAGCCGGACACGCCGGAAGCGATGCGGGTGAAGGGGTAAGCGCGCGCGACACTTGCCCTGCCCTGGAGGGCAAGTGTCGTCGTTCAACCAATCGCGACACCGCCGCCGATGGTGCGGTTCAGCACCTGGGTGGTCTTTTCGATCCGGTCGGCCGCGGAGTTCAGCGCCTTGGCCACCGCGATCTGCGTCGACTTGGCGCGATCGGCCGCCGCCACGCGGACATCGCGCAGGGTGTTGAGCTCCTGTTCGAGGTTGCGGATGCGCTGCTCGGCGTCGAGCAATTCGTCGCACACCGTCAGCGCCGCCATCACGGTCAGGCGCGCATCGCCGATCTCGCCGAACTTGCCGCGCAGACCCTGGATCCGCGTTTCCAGACTCTCGGCGAGTTTCAAGAGCCGCGCCTCCTGGCCCTCCTCGCAGGCCATCCGGAATTGCCGGCCGTTGATGGTTCTCCGGGATCGAGTACGGAGCGGATGGTGCCGATCGCCGCATCCAGCCTTTCGGCGATCTCGCGATTGGCGCGCTCCAGCCGGCGCGACTTCACCAGCGATCCGTCGAGTTCGTCCGCGAGCCGCGAGCGGTCAGCGCCGAGCGCCTGAATCCGGGAAGCCAGTTCGTTCTCGTCGCGGTCGGCTTCGCGCCGACGTTCGACCGCGCTTTCGAGCGAATCAAGCGCCGACATCAGCCGCCGCGTCGCGGCGTCGATATCGGCAAAGAGAGGCTCGGCGTTGCCGGGGCCGTTGGCAGGACGATCGCTCATGACTGACAGCGCGGACCTTCCGTGGGCCGGCCGGACCGCAAAATTCGCGCTCCGGCAAGCGTTTAGGCGACGAAATTTACGTGGCAAGCGAGCCCAGCGCAACGCCGCTTCCAAGCTATGCACCGCTAGATCGCGATGACCCGTCATCCCGATCCAGCTCTCTGTTTGAGCATGATCCCTTTCGAGAACCGGTATCCACTTTTCCGCATCATGCGTTAGACGACTTTTCGCACCGCAAGCGCGTTTCCTTGCCTTGGACTCCCAGAACCGAGATGCTATCCAGCCCGGGACTTCCCGTTGGCTTCCGGCCGGCAGCCGCGGCGTTCGCGCACCCCTGCGGATCGCCCCCAAACATCTCATTTCAGGCGGATTTTCATCATGACGCAGGTCGATCATTCCCGTATGGCCAACGCGATCCGCGGCCTCGCCATGGACGCCGTCGAGAAGGCCAAATCCGGCCATCCCGGCCTGCCGATGGGCGCCGCCGACATCGCCACCGTGCTGTTTACGCAATTCCTGAAGTTCGACGCCGCCGATCCAAAATGGCCGGACCGCGACCGTTTTGTGCTTTCGGCGGGACACGGCTCGATGCTGGTGTATGCGCTGCTCTATCTCACCGGCAACAAGGACATGACGCTCGATCAGGTCAGGAACTTCCGGCAACTCGGCTCCAAGACGCCAGGGCATCCGGAAAACTTCGAGACCAGCGGCGTCGAGACCACCACCGGTCCGCTCGGGCAGGGCATCGCGACGTCGGTCGGCATGGCGCTGGCGGAGAAGATGCTGGCCGCCGAGTTCGGCAAGAAGCTCGTCAGCCACCACACCTATGTGCTGGCTTCCGACGGCGACCTGATGGAAGGCGTATCGCAGGAAGCGATCGCCATGGCCGGGCACTGGAAGCTCAACAAACTGATCGTGCTGTACGATGACAACGGCATTTCGATCGACGGCCCGACTTCGATCGCCGACTCCGTCGATCAGGTCAAGCGATTCAAGTCCGCGGGCTGGGCCGCCGAACTGATCGACGGCCACGATCCGCAGGCCATTGCAGCGGCCATTGCGCGCGCGCAAAAATCCAGCAAGCCATCGTTGATCGCCTGCAAGACCACGATCGGCTACGGCGCCCCGACCAGGGCCGGCACCGCCAAGGTGCATGGCGAAGCGCTCGGCGCCGAAGAGCTGAAGGGCGCCAAGCAGAAGCTCGGCATTGCGCAGGACGCCTTTTCGGTGCCGGACGACGTGTTGAAAGGCTGGCGCGAGGCCGGCCGCCGCGGCGCGGCGGCGCGCCAGGAATGGGAGGCGCAATTCGCGGGGCTCGGCAACCGCAAGCGCGCCGAATTCGAACGTCGTCTGCGGCATCAACGGCCGGCTTCGCTGGCCAAAGCGCTGAAGGCGCACAAGAAGGCGTTGCTGGAGACGCCGCAGCATATCGCCACCCGCAAATCGTCGGAGCTGGCGATCGAGGCGATCGCGCCGGCGATGCCCGAGTTCCTGGCGGGTTCCGCCGATCTCACCGGCTCCAACAACAACAAGGCCAAATCCGCGGTCGCCTTTTCGGCCAAGACGCCAAAGGGCCGCTTCATTCATTACGGCATCCGCGAGCACGGCATGGCGGCGGCCATGAACGGGATCTTCCTGCATGGCGGATTCGCGCCGAACGGCGCAACCTTCATGGTGTTCACCGATTATGCCCGCCCGGCGATGCGCCTGGCCGCGCTGATGGGCGCCGGCGTGGTCTATGTGATGACGCACGATTCGATCGGCCTCGGCGAGGACGGGCCGACCCACCAGCCGGTTGAGCACCTGGCCGCATTGCGCGCCATTCCCAACATGCGCGTGTTCCGTCCCTGTGACGCGGTCGAGGTGGCCGAGTGCTGGGAACTGGCGCTGAACCGGACCGACGGCCCGACGGTATTGGCGCTGACCCGCCAGAACGTGCCGCAATTGCGCAGTTCGGCGCCCGCCGAGAATCCCTGCAGCCTTGGCGCCTATGAACTGGTCGCCGCCCAGGGCGACGCCAAAGTGTCGCTGTTCGCATCCGGCTCCGAGGTCGAGATCGCGGTCGACGCGCAGAAGCAGCTGGCCGAGCGCGGCATCGCGTCGCGGGTGGTGTCGGTGCCCTCGCTCGAATTGCTGCTGGCGCAACCGGCGGACCGCCAGAAAGCCGTGATCGGCCATGCGCCGGTCAAGATCGCGATCGAGGCCGCGGTCCGCTGGGGCTGGGACGCCGTGATCGGGCCGGAGGGCGTGTTCGTGGGAATGCACGGTTTCGGCGCCAGCGCCCCCGCCAAGGAGCTCTACAAGCATTTTGGCATTACCGCCGAGGCTGCGGTTAACGCGGCCCTGAAGCGCCTGGGCTGACGGTTGAGATTGACCCGAAAAGGGTCTACCTAGCGGTCATCTAATCCGCTCCCGCCCCGGCCGAACCGGGCGTCCGTCGCAACACCCTCGTGGATGGCTCGATGCCCTCCGCGGGGACGACAGAGGTCATTGAAGGAGACAACAGATGGCAATCCGGGTCGCAATCAACGGGTTTGGCCGCATCGGCCGCAATGTGCTGCGCGCCATCGCCGAGTCCGGCCGCAAGGATATCGAGGTGGTCGGCATCAATGATCTCGGCCCGGTCGAGACCAACGCCCATTTGCTGCGCTTCGATTCGGTCCATGGCCGGTTCCCCGGCACCGTCACGGTCGACGGCGACTCGATCAGCGTCGGCAACGGCAAGATCAAGGTCTCCGCCGAGCGCGATCCGTCCAAGCTTCCCTGGAAGGAACTCGGCGTCGACATTGCGCTGGAATGCACCGGCATCTTCAGCGCCAAGGCCAAGGCCTCCGCGCATCTCACCGCAGGCGCCCGGCGCGTACTGGTCTCGGCGCCGTCGGACGGCGCGGACGCCACCATCGTGTTCGGCGTCAACCACGACAAACTGACAAAAGATCATCTGGTGGTCTCCAACGGATCGTGCACCACCAATTGCCTCGCGCCGGTGGCCAAGGTGCTGAACGACACCGTCGGCATCGAAACCGGCTTCATGACCACGATCCACGCCTATACCGGCGACCAGCCGACGCTCGACACCATGCACAGCGATCTCTATCGCGGCCGTGCCGCGGCGATGTCGATGATCCCGACCTCCACCGGTGCGGCCAAGGCGATCGGCCTGGTGCTGCCGGAACTGGTGGGCAAGCTCGACGGCGTCGCGATCCGTGTGCCGACGCCGAACGTCTCGGTGGTCGACCTCAAGATCGTGGCGCAACGCAAGACCGACGTGAAGGAAATCAACGAGGCGATGAAGCGCGCCAGCGAGCAACAACTCAAGGGCATCCTCGGCTACACCACCGCGCCGAACGTCTCGATCGACTTCAACCACGACCCGCATTCCGCCACGTTCCACATGGACCAGACCAAGGTGCAGAACGGCACGCTGGTGCGGGTGATGGCTTGGTACGACAACGAATGGGGTTTCTCCAACCGCATGTCGGATACCGCCGTGGCGATGGGGAAGCTGCTGTAAGGGATTTACCGTCATGCCCGGCCTTGTGCCGGGCATCCACGTCTTCCTTTGCCGCATCAAGACGTGGATGGCCGGGACAAGCCCGGCCATGACGTTGGAAAACACACATGAAGCAATTCCGCACCCTCGATGACGTCGACGTGAAGGGAAAGCGCGTGCTGCTGCGCGTCGATCTCAACGTGCCGATGGAAGCCGGCCGTGTCAGCGACGCCACGAGACTCGAGCGCATTGCCCCGACCATCAGCGAAATCTCCGGCAAGGGCGGCAAGGTCATCCTGCTCGCGCATTTCGGACGGCCTAAGGGACGCGATCCCAAGCAGTCGCTGAAGCCGGTCGCATCAGCGCTTTCCCAGGTCATCCGGAAGCCGGTGGCTTTCGCCGACGACTGCATCGGCGAAGCCGCCGCGAAGGCCGTGGCCGCGATGCGGGATGGCGACATCCTTTGCCTGGAAAACACCCGCTTCCACACGGAAGAGGAGAAGAACGACCCGGCCTTCGTCGCCGAACTGGCAAGGTCAGGCGACATCTGGGTCAACGACGCCTTCTCCGCCGCGCACCGCGCGCATGCTTCCACCGAAGGCCTCGGCCACAAGCTGCCGGCCTATGCCGGGCGAACCATGCAGGCCGAACTCGATGCGCTGGGCAAGGCGCTCGACGCGCCGACCAGGCCCGTGATCGCGATCATCGGCGGCGCCAAGGTTTCCACCAAGATCGACCTTCTGGAAAACCTGGTCAAGAAGGTGGATGCGCTGGTGATCGGCGGCGGCATGGCCAACACCTTCCTGCACGCGCAGGGG
The DNA here is from genome assembly GCA_001464035.1 of Bradyrhizobiaceae bacterium Ga0074131. Lineage (GTDB taxonomy): Bacteria > Pseudomonadota > Alphaproteobacteria > Rhizobiales > Xanthobacteraceae > Bradyrhizobium. The sequence goes on along the minus strand of LNEC01000022.1, from coordinate 319,632 downwards.
GTCGGCGTCGGCAAGTCGCTGGCCGAGAAGGAACTCGCGGCGACCGCGCTGCGGATCATCGACAAGGCGGAAGCCGCCAATTGCGCCATCCTCTTGCCGGTCGACGCCATCGTCGCCTATCACTTCGCGGCCAATGCGCCCTCCCATGCCTACGGCATCGACGCCATCCCCGCCGACGGCATGATCCTCGACGTCGGCCCGCAGTCGGTCGCGCGGATTCATGCGGCGATCGACGACGCCGCGACGCTGGTCTGGAACGGCCCGCTCGGCGCGTTCGAGATGACCCCGTTCGACCGCGGCACCATGGTGGCGGCGAAGCACGCGGCGGAGCGGACCAGGGCCAAAAAGCTGGTCTCGGTGGCCGGCGGCGGCGACACCGTGGCGGCGCTGAACCAGGCCGGGGTTTCAGGCGATTTCACCTATGTTTCGACCGCGGGCGGCGCGTTTCTGGAGTGGATGGAAGGCAAGCCATTGCCCGGCGTCGAGGTTTTGAGGACCAAAGGGACTTAACTTGAAGCTTGGCCGCGCCCGACCTATGTTACATGTAACATCCAGCTTGAGGAGCATGTGTCATGGCCGACGGAGCGAAGCGGGTCCGGAAGCACCGGGACAAGATGAAGGCGGCCGGTCTCAAGCCGGTGACAATCTGGGTTCCGGATGTGAACGCGCCTGGATATGCGCAAGAAATCGCGGAAGCGATTGCAATCATCAATGCCAGCGCGGACGAAAAGGCCATTCTCGAGGAGCTCTCCAATATTGAGATCGAAGGCTGGAAATGAAACGCGGTGACCTGGTCACCGTTGTCCTTCCAGGCGCTTATGGAAAGCCTCGACCCGCAGTGATCATTCAGTCAGACCGATATGAAGCAATGGAATCCGTCACGTTTCTGCCGATGACCAGCGAGGTTCTTCCGAAGCAGGTGTTTCGCATTACGGTTGTCCCGACGGCGGAAAACGGACTTCAGGCGCCATCCCAGATTATGGCCGATAAATGCAGCACGCTGCCGCTGACGAAAGTGGGCAGTGTATTCGGACATCTCAATGCTGCGGATCTCAGCAGAGTCGACCGCGCCCTCGCTGCGTTCTTGGGGTTTACCTGAGAACCGGTTACCTTGATTCTTGAAACCGTGACAGGTCGCTGTCACCTCAGGAGAACTGAATAGATGGCACGCATCACGTTGCGTCAATTGCTCGACCACGCGGCGGAACACGATTACGGCGTGCCGGCGTTCAACATCAACAATATGGAGCAGGCGCTCGCCATCATGGACGCCGCCTCCAGCCTCGATGCGCCGGTCATCATCCAGGCCTCGCGCGGCGCGCGGTCCTACGCCAACGACATCATGCTGAAGCACATGATGGACGCGGTCACCGAGATCCATCCGCATATCCCGGTCTGCGTGCATCTCGATCATGGCAACGGGCCCGACACCTGCATGACCGCGATCCAGGCCGGCTTCACTTCGGTCATGATGGACGGCTCGCTGAAGGCCGACGGCAAGACGCCGGCCGACTGGGACTACAATGTCGGCGTCACCCGGACCGTCACCGACATGGCCCATCTCGGCGGCATCTCGGTGGAAGGCGAGCTCGGCGTGCTCGGCTCGCTGGAGACCGGCATGGGCGACAAGGAAGACGGCCACGGCGCCGAGGGCAAGCTCTCCCACGACCAGTTGCTCACCAATCCCGGCGAGGCCGTCAAATTCGTCAAAGAGACCAAAGTCGACGCGCTGGCGATCGCGATGGGCACCTCGCACGGCGCCTACAAGTTCACCCGCAAGCCGGACGGAAATATTCTGGCCATGAACGTGATCGAGGAAATTCACCGCAAGCTGCCGAACACGCATCTGGTGATGCACGGTTCGTCCTCGGTGCCGCAGGACCTGCAGGACATCATCAACGCCAATGGCGGCAAGATGAAGCCGACCTGGGGCGTGCCGGTCGCCGAAATCCAGCGCGGCATCAAGAACGGCGTCCGCAAGATCAACATCGACACCGACAACCGGATGGCGATGACCGGACAGATCCGCAAGGTGCTGAAGGACAACCCGGAAGAATTCGACCCACGCAAATATCTCAAGCCGGCGATGGAAGCGATGGCGAAACTCTGCAGGCAGCGGCTGCAGGAATTCAACACCGCCGGTCAGGCCAGCAAGATCAAGAAGGTGCTGACCACCGCCGAGATGGCGAAGCGTTACGTCACGGGCGAACTCGATCCGAAACTGGCGTGACCGTTGCCGGCAGGGCCATGCTGCGCTCGGCGCGGGTTTGCCTCGCGGTCCTCAGCCGGCGTCTCAGCCAGTATCTCCGCCAGTGTCTTGGGTTTTGCCCGAAGACCCCCTATTTTGGTTCGCAACACTTAGCACTCGGGAGGCACCGATGAATCTCGCCGATCTCAACAAGGTTGCCCTGGCCATGGTGACGCCGGGCAAGGGAATCCTCGCCGCCGACGAGTCGTCCGGCACCATCAAGAAACGCTTCGACGCCATCCGGGTCGAGTCGACCGAACAGTCCCGCCGCGACTATCGCGAGATGCTGTTCCGCTCCACCGAGGCGATGAGCCAGTACATCTCCGGCGTCATCCTCTACGACGAAACCATCTGGCAGGACGCCGCGGATGGCACGCCGCTGATCAAGCTGATCGAGCAATCCGGCGCGATCCCCGGGATCAAGGTCGACGAGGGCACCCAGGCCCTGCCCGGCTGCCCCGGCGAACTGGTCACCGTGGGCCTGGACCGACTGGCCGAGCGGCTCAAGAAGTATTACGAACGCGGCGCGCGGTTCGCCAAATGGCGCGCGGTGATCGATATCGGCCAGGGCACCGGCATTCCGAGCATGACCGCGATCCACGTCAACGCCCATGCGCTGGCGCGCTACGCCGCGCTTTGCCAGGCCGCGCAGATCGTTCCGATCGTCGAGCCGGAAGTCCTGATGGACGGCGATCACGACATCGACCGCTGTTATGAGGTGACGGAGCGCGTGCTCAACGAGACGTTCCAGGAGTTGCGGCTCCAGCGCGTCGCACTGGAGGGGATGATCCTGAAACCCAATATGGCGATCGCGGGCAAGAAGAGCGCGAAGCAGGCTTCCGCCCAGGAGGTCGCGGAGAAAACCATCCGCTTGCTGAAGGCCTGCGTGCCGGCCGCGGTGCCCGGCATCGCCTTTCTTTCCGGCGGGCAATCCGACGCGGACGCGACCGCGCATCTGAGCGCGATGAACCGCATCGGCAACCTGCCGTGGAACCTGACCTTCTCCTACGGCCGTGCGCTGCAGGCCGCGCCGCAGAAGGCGTGGTCGGGCAAGGCGGAGAACGTCGCCGCGGGCCAGCGCGCCTTCACCCATCGCGCGCGGATGAATTCGCTCGCGAGCAAGGGCGAATGGAAGGCCGATCTCGAACAGAAGGCGGCATAGAATTGGCCACCAAACCCGTTCCGCCGCGCCCGGTGCCGCGTCTCTATCTCGCGACATCAGAGGTGGACGATCCCTCGGCGCTGATGGCGAGCCTGCCCGGCCTGCTGGCGGGCGCCGACGTCGCCGCGGTGCTGCTGCGCCTGAAACCGACCGACCAGCGCACCATGATCTCCCGGATCAAGGCGCTGGCCCCCGCGATCCAGGGTGGCGGCGCGGCGCTGCTGCTCGACGGCCATGTCGAACTGGTCGCCCGCGCCGGCGCCGATGGCGCGCATCTGACCGGCATCGAGGCCATGGCGGAGGCGCTGCCGTCGCTGAAACCGGACCGCATCGCCGGCGTCGGCGGCCTGTCGACGCGGCACGATTCGATGGCCGCGGGCGAGGCCGGCGCGGATTACGTGCTGTTCGGCGAACCCGATGCGCAGGGGTCTAGGCCGGCGGCCGAGGCGATCGCCGAACGGCTGGGCTGGTGGGCCGAGCTGTTCGAGCCGCCCTGCATCGGCTATGCGGCGTCGCTGCAAGAAGCCCGGGAATTCGCCGCGGCCGGCGCCGACTTCGTGCTGGTCGGCGATTTCATCTGGGCCGATCGGCGCGGCGCGGCGGCGGCGCTTGCGGACGCAGAACAGACCGTCATTCAGGCGCACGCCGCGATGTCCGGAAAAGTCAGAGCCGAACAGGGATAACGCCGGAAATGACGATCCTGCGTCCCCTATCGGTGCTGGCGAGCTTGCTGATGATGGCGGCCGGCGCCATGGCGCAAACCCCGCTGCTGCCCCCTCCCGGTGCGCCAAGGCCGCTGCTGCCGCCTCCCGGCGCGCCAGCGCCGCTCGCGCCGGTGAAGAAGGAGAAGTCCGGCGAGACCGCCCAGCCGAAAGCACCCGCGGCCGCCAAAAAACCGGCGCCGGCCGCGACGCCGAAACCCGCGGCAACGCCCGCGCCGGCGCCGACCGTCACGCCCGCCCCTGTCTTCGACGATCCCAACGTCGACCTGGTTTACGGCGCCTATCAACGCGGCCAATACAAGACCGCGTTCGATCTTGCGACCAACCGCGCGCAGTTCAACGGCGATCCCAAGGCGATGACCATGCTCGGCGAGCTCTACGCCAATGCGATGGGCGTCAAGCGCGATTATGCCAAGGCCGCGGAGTGGTACAAGCGCGCCGCCGACGGCGGCGACCGCGAGGGGATGTTCGCGCTCGCCATGTTGCGGCTCGCGGGGCGCGGCGGCCCCGTCAACCGCGAGGAGGCCGTGAAGCTGCTGGCGTCCGCAGCCAAGCTCGGCAATCCGAAGGCGGCCTACAATCTGGCCCTGCTCTATCTCGACGGGCAGACGCTGCCGCAGGACGTCAAGCGCGCCGCGGAGCTGCTTCACCTCGCCGCCGATGCCGGCAATCCGGAAGCGCAATACGCACTCGCCACCTTCTACAAGGAGGGCACCGGCGTGGCCAAGGACATCGACAAGGCGGTGCGGCTGCTGCAGGCGGCTTCGCTGGCCGGCAATGTCGACGCCGAGGTCGAATACGCCATCGCACTGTTCAACGGCACCGGCACCCCGAAGAACGAAGCGGCCGCGGTGGAGTTGCTGCGCAAGGCAGCCCGGCAAAACAGCCCGATCGCGCAAAATCGCCTCGCGCGCGTGCTGGTGAGCGGACAGGGCGCAGCAATGGACAAGATCGAGGGCCTGAAATGGCACATTGTTGCAAAAACCGCGGGCAAAGGCGACCCGATGCTGGATGAGGCGCTGGCCGCTCTCAGTCCCGAGGACCGCACCAAGGCCCAGGATGCCGCCCGCAAATGGCTCGGCGCCAAATGATCCGCCTTGACGCCACCACACCGTCAGGGCACCCAATCTGATCTCACCTCTCGGGAGAGGGGGCGCACCTTCAACGCAGAAACACCGCCGGGATCATGCTGCAATCAGCTCTCATCAACGTCATGGTCAAGGCGGCGCGCCGCGCCGGCCGCAGCCTCAAACGCGACCTCGGCGAGATCGAGAACCTCCAGGTATCGCTGAAGGGACCGGCCAATTTCGTTTCGCTGGCCGATAAGCGCGCCGAGGAGATGCTGCTCACCGATCTCACCAAGGCGCGGCCGGGCTACGGCTTCATCGGCGAGGAAGGCGGCGTCCGGGCCGGCGACGACAAGACCCATACCTGGATCGTCGACCCGCTCGACGGCACCACCAACTTCCTGCACGGCATCCCGCAATTTGCCATTTCGATCGGCCTGCAGCGCGAGGGCACGCTGATCGCCGGCGTGATCTACAATCCCGCCAATGACGAGCTCTACACCGCCGAGCGCGGCAAGGGCGCCTTCCTCAACGACCAGCGGCTGCGCGTCGCCGGCCGCCGCCAGCTCGGCGACTGCGTGATCGCCTGCGGGCTGCCGCATATCGGCCGCGGCGACCACAATCTGTCGCGGCTGGAAATGACCGAGATCCAGAACCGGGTGGCGGGCCTGCGCCGGTTCGGCGCCGCCTCCCTCGACATGGCCTTCGTCGCGGCCGGCCGCCTCGACGGCTACTGGGAGCGCAATCTGCAGCCCTGGGACGTGGCGGCCGGACAGATCATCGTGCGCGAGGCCGGCGGCATCGTCTCGGGTATCGAAGGCGACGACGACCCGCTGAAGAGCGGCAACGTGATCTGCGGCAATGAGTTCGTGCACGCGGAGCTGGTGAAGATTTTGAAGCCGTTGGGGAAGTAGGGGCCGACCCGACAATCGTCAAGCTGGTTCGCTGTCATCATCCGCGGAAGCGGATGATCCAGTACACCGCGGCGGCAATGTTCAACCGCAGCTTCTCGGCGCACTGGATGCCCGCCTCCACGGGCAATGACGACTGCGGAGATATCGGCTTACGGCTTCGACGCTTCCGGCGTCCCCTGCGGCTCCGCCACCACCGCTTTCGGCTCGCGGTCGCCCGCCAGCACGCGCTGCACGACGACGAAGAACACCGGCACCATCAGCAGCGCCAGAATAACCACCGCGATCATGCCGCCCATCACGCTGGTGCCGAGCGCCTGCTGGCTGGCGGCGCCGGCGCCGCTCGCGATCACCATCGGCAGCACGCCGCAGACAAAGGCGAGGCCGGTCATCAGGATCGGGCGGAAGCGCAGGGTGCAGGCCTGCACCGTCGCCTCGATCAGCGGCTTGCCCTGGGCGCGCAGATCCTTGGCGAACTCGATGATCAGGATGGCGTCTTTCGCGGCCAGCCCGATGATGGTGATCAGGGCGACCGTGAAGTAGACGTCGTTCGGCAGGCCGCGCCAGGTCGCCGCCAGCACCGCGCCGCAGATGCCGAGCGGCACCGTCAGCAGCACCGCCAGCGGAATGGTCCAGCTTTCATAGAGCGCGGCGAGACAGAGGAACACCACCAGCAAGGACAGGCCGAGCAGGATCGGCGCCTGCGACCCCGACAGCTTTTCCTGCAGCGACTGGCCGGTCCATTCGTAGCCGAAGCCGCGCGGCAGCCTGTTCGCGAGCCGCTCCATCTCGGCGATGGCGTCGCCGGAGGTGAAGCCGGGCCTCGCTTCGCCGCTGATGCGTACCGCGGGATAGTAGTTGAATCCGGCGATCTGGGTCGGGCCCTTGGACCATTCCACCGTGGTAAAGGCGGAGAACGGCACCAGCTGGCCGCGGCTGTTCTTCACGTTGTAATTGAGGATGTGGTCGGCGTTCATCCGGCTGCTGCTGTCGGCCTGTACGATCACCCGCTGCATCCGGCCGCGATTCGGAAAGTCGTTGATGTAGTTCGAGCCCAGATTGGTCGAAATCGTGTTGTTGATATCCTCGAAGGTGACGCCGAACGCGCCGGCCTTCTCGCGGTCGATCTCAAGGTTGACCTGCGGCCCCGCCGGCAGGCCTTCGACAAAGACCTTCTGCAGCACCCGGCTCGCGTTGCCCTCGGCTATCAGCCGGTCGGCGGCGGCGACCAGCGCCGGATAGCCCTTCTGGCCGCGGTCCTGCAGCCGGAAGCTGAACCCTGAGGAATTGCCGAGGTTGTCGATCGGCGGCGGCTGCAGCGCGGAAATCCTGGCGTCGCGGACCGACGACAGATCCCGGTTGATGTCGGCGACGATCGCGGCCGCGGAATCCTTCGCCGGTCGCTCCGACCAGTCCTTCAGCGTGATAAAGGCCTGTGCGGTATTGATGCCCTGCCCCAGAAAGCTGAAGCCGGTAAGGAACGTCACCGTCTCGACGCCCGAGCGCTGCGCCAGATACTTTTCCACCCGTTCGACCGCCGCCTCGGTGCGCGCATAGGAGGAGTCGGCCGGCGTCTGCACATCGGTGGTAATGAAGCCCTGATCGTCGACGGGGAGGAAGCCGCCGGGCAGACGCAGAAAGCCCCAGCTCAGCCCGATCAGCAGCGCGGCGTAGATCAGCATCAACCGTCCGGTGCGGCCGAGCGAATAGCCGACGATGCGTGCATAACGATCCTTGACGGATTCCAGCCCGCGGTTGAACCAGCCGAACACGCCCCGGCGCGCGTGGCCATGGCCGGCCTCGACCGGCTTCAGCAGCGTCGCGCACAGCGCCGGGGTCAGCGACATCGCCAGCAGCGCCGAAAACGCGATTGCGGCAACCATGGTAACCGAAAACTGCCGGTAAATGATGCCGACCGAACCGGGGAAGAACGCCATCGGCAGGAACACCGCGATCAGCACCAGCGTGATTCCGATGATGGCGCTCGATATCTGCGACATCGCCTTGCGGGTGGCTTCCTTCGGCGGCAGCCCCTCCTCCGCCATGATGCGCTCGACATTCTCGACCACGACGATGGCGTCGTCCACGAGAATACCGACCGCCAGCACCATGCTGAACATGGTCAACATGTTGATCGAATAGCCTGCGGCCAGCAGGATCGCGCAGGTTCCGAGCAGCGCCACCGGCACCACGATGGTAGGGATGATGGTGTAGCGGATGTTCTGCAGGAACAGGTACATCACGATGAAGACCAGTATCACCGCCTCGCCCAGCGTCATCAGCACCTTTTCGATCGAGGCCTTCACCACCGGGGTGATGTTGTAGGGAATTTCGTAGGCGATATTGGCGGGGAAGAAGCGCGACAGCTCCTTCATCTTGGCTTCGACTGCGCCGGCGGTGGCCAGCGCGTTGCCGCTCGGCGACAGCAGCACCGAAAGGCCTGCGGTCGGCTGGCCGTTCAGCCTGGTGTTGAACTGATAGCTCAAGCCGCCGATCTCGAGCCGGGCGACGTCGCGCAGCCGGACGGTCGAACCATCCGGATTGGCGCGCAGAATGATGGCCCCGAATTCGTCGGGCGAGCTGAGCTGGCCCTTGACCAGGACCAGTGCGGAAATCTTCTGATCCGCCGTGCTGGGCTCGGCGCCGATACTGCCCGATGCCACCTGGGCGTTCTGCGCTGCTATCGCCTTGTTGACGTCGTCTACCGTGAGGCCGTAGCCGACGAGCCTGGCGGGATCGATCCAGATCCGCAAGGAGCGCTCGGTGGAGTACAGCGTGGCTCGGCCGACGCCGGGAATGCGCCTGATTTCACCGAGCACGCTGCGGATCATGAAATCGCCGAGGCCCACTTCGTCGAGGGTGCCGTCGGTCGAACGCAGCGTGATGATCTGCAGCACCGCGCTCGACGCTTCCTCGATCAGGATGCCCTGCTGGATCACCGCGCGCGGCAGCCGCGCCTCGACGCGCTTGATGCGGTTCTGCACTTCCACCGATGCCGTTCCGGTATCGGTGCCCGGCACGAAGTTGGCGATGATCTCGACTTGACCGAGCGAATCGCTGGTCGATTCGAAATTCAGGATGCCGTTGGCGCCGTTGAGCTCCTCCTCGATCAGCCGCGTCACGCTGTTGTAGAGGTTTTCCGGCGAGGCGCCGGGATAACTGGTCGAGATCGAGATCGAGGGCGGCGCGATGATCGGATACTGCGCCACCGCGAGCAGCGGTATCGAAATCGCGCCGATCAGACAGATGAAAAGCGCGACGACCCAGGCGAAGATCGGCCTGTCGATGAAGAAGCTGGGCATCGACCGTTACCGGTTCGTTTGCTCGGTCCGCCTCGCCATCGCCGTGTCGGCCGAGGCGTCCGCCTCGGTAAACAACTGCGGCCTGACCTTGTCGCCGGCGACGAACTTCTGGAAGCCTTCGACCACCACCTTGTCGCCCGCCTTCAGCCCTTCGGTCACGAACCACTGGCCGTCCTGCATCGAGCCGGTGCGCACGGCCTGAACCGCGGCGCGGTTGTCTTCCTTGATCACGAATACTTCGCTGCCGCCACCGCCGTTGCGCTGGATCGCCTGCTGCGGCAAGGCGATCGCGTCGGTGTCGATGCCCTGCTCGATCAGCACGCGGACATACATGCCCGGCAACAGCTCACGCTTCGGATTCGGAAACTCGCCGCGCAACGTCACCTGCCCGGTGTTGGCGTCGACCCTGGCGTCCGAGAACAGCAGTTTGCCCGGGGTCGCATAGACCGAGCCGTCGTCCAGCACGAGCCGTACCCTGGCCGCGCCGGGCGCGATGCGATCGAGGTCGCCGCTCTCGAGCGAGCGCCGCAGTTGATTGAGTTCGGTGACCGACTGGGTGAAGTCGGCGTAGATCGGATCGAGTTGCTGGATGGTCGCGAGGTTGGTCTCGTTCTGCACGACCAGCGCGCCTTCGCTGACCAGCGCCGCGCCGACCACCCCGTCGATCGGGGCGCGGATCGTGGCGTAACTCAGATTGAGCTTGGCGCGCGCGACCTCCGCCTTGCGTCCCTCGACTTCGGCCGCGGCCTGCCGCATTCCGCCGATGGCTTTTTCGTTTTCGGCCTCGGAGGTGGCGCGCTGGCTCGTCAGCGTCGCAATTCGCCGCGCCTGCAGCGACGCCTGATCGAATGCGGCAACGGCCTTGGCGAGCGCCGCCTCGCTGGACTGCACCTCGACCTCGAACGGCCGCGGATCGATCCGGTAGAGCGGATCGCCGGCCTTGACTTCGCTGCCGTGGCTGAACACACGCTCGATGACGATGCCGGAGACGCGGGGACGAACATCGGACACCCGGGTCGGCGCGACGCGCCCCGGCAGCTCACGCACCAGCGCGCGCGGCTGTGGTCTGATGGTGACGATACTGACCTCGGGCTCGTTCGGTTGTGCTGCCGCGACCGCGGAAGTAGGTTCATCGCATCCGGCGAGAAGCGGCGCCATCGCAGCCAACATCAAAGCGATGCCCGCCGATCGCGCGCGAAATGAAGTCATGAAGGGTAGCCCCAAGTTTGAGTTCTGCGCGGATTGCGCTTCCGCTGGCGCGGCATCCTACGACTCCGCGTTTTAGGGCAGGTTAAATCACTCTTGCTGCGATGCAATACGTTTCGCGGCGGCTCAATGTCACAGTCGGATACAGGGTTGAACAAACGAGGCTTTTTGATCCTCACTCGATCGTGAATCGGACCGATTCCCGCTTCGAGACATGCCCCGGAGTCCGCGACGGCCACGACGTGGTCAGTAGCTCAGCGAGGCAGCCATCTGCCAGATTGCTCCGCGGAGAGCGTCGGGGACCGGCTTGACGATCAACCCGCCGCCTTCATTCGGTAGTGACTGACACCCCACTCGCTGCCTTCGGCGTAACCGAACAGCCCCGCGGTGGCGAGGAAGAACCAGCGCCAGCGCCGCATCCACAGCGGGGTATCGTTGCCGTAAACGCCGCGCAGGATGGCTTCGATCTCATCGCGGTGAGAATCGAAATTATCGAGCCAGTCGAGCGCGGTGCGCTGATAATGCGTGCCGCTCCAGCGCCATTCCTTCTCGACCTCGAACAGGTCGGCGTATTGCCGGATCAGGTGATGACTCGGCATCACGCCGCCGGTGAAGAAATGCTGCGCGATCCAGTCTTCGCCGTCGGCGCGATCGAACAGATAGGCGCCCGAGCGATGGGTGAAGACGTGCATGAAGAAGCGCCCGTCCGGATTCAGCCATGACCGCATCCGCGTCATCAATTCGCGCCAGTTCATCATGTGCTCGAACATTTCGACCGACACGATGCGGTCGAACCGGCGGCCTGCGTCGAACACGTTCATGTCGGCGGTGACCGCGCGAAGATTCCCCAGTCGTCGCGAGGCCGCCTCGTGCTCGATGAATTCCCGCTGCGAATGCGAATTCGACACCGCGGTGACCTCGGCATCGGGAAACCGCCGCGCCATCGACAGCGCCAGCGAACCCCAGCCGCAGCCGAGCTCGAGGATCGCCTGTCCGTCGGCGAGATCGGCGTGCTCGATGGTCTGGCGCAGCGCTTCTTCCTCGGCTTCCTGCAGCGTGGATGCCGGCTCCTTGTAGAAGCACGAGGAGTATTTCCGGTTCGGGCCGAGCACCTGCGCGAAGAAGGCCGCCGGCACTTCATAGTGCTGGGCATTGGCTGCGCCGGCGTGCTCGGCAATGGCGCGCACCGCCATCTCGGCGGCGAACGCCGCATCGCTCTCCGCGCTGCCGCCGGCGAGCCGGGTCGCGGTGCGCGAGCACAGCCGCTGGATCGCGGCGCGAATGATCAGGTCGGGCAGCGGCACCCGTTCGGCGGTGCCGATCATCCTGGCAACGAAGCTCATTTGACCGCTCCCTTTTGCGGCGGCAGCGGAAAGAACATGCTGGTGCGCGACTGATAGTCGCGATAGCGCTCGCCGCGCGAGCGCAGCATCTGCTGCTCGAGCGGCGGAATACCGGTGACGTGCACCAGGATCCAATACATGAAGATCGGCGCCAGCAGGCTCGTCCAGCCCCAGGGATAGGAGAGAGGATCAGCGATCGAGAGCGCGATGACGGGATAGGCCAGCCAGCCGAACCATTGAAAGAAATAGTTGGGATGCCGCGACCAGCGCCACAGCCCGCTATCGCAGACCCTTCCCTTGTTGGCGGGGTCGGCGCGGAAGCTCTTGAGTTGCGCGTCGGCCAGCGCCTCGCCTGAGATGCCGATCAGCAGGATCAGTACCCCGAGATAGTCCTGCAGGCGCAACGCCGCATCGGGAAACCGCGCGGCGACGAAGATCGCGAACACCAGCGGGATCGAGCCGAGCCCCTGGTTCTGCAGGAACACGAACATCCGGCGCGGCGAATCGACGCCCCATTCCCGGGCAAAGGCGGCATAGCGGGGGTCATCCGCTATTCCGGCCGTTCGCACGGCAATATGCGCGCCCAGCCGCAGCGACCAGAGCGCCACCAGCGCCGCGACCAGCCATTGCCGCGGGGTCGGCGGGCTGCCTGCGACCGGCCACAGCGCGGCCCCGACACCGACCAGGCCGACGGAGAATGTCCAGATCGTATCAACCCATCCGGAATTGCCGGTGCGCTGCTGCACCAGCCAGGCGCCCGCCATCAGGACCGACAGCGACAGCGCGATGGCGGCAAGCGCCCCGAGATAAAAAATCGTCATGCGAAATCCCTGATATCCGCGCTAGACATCGAGCTTTCATGAACTACGCTCCAACCAAGCCCCGGTTTCACCCGGTGTTCCCTCGTCCACCCCGAATCACCGCGTATCTGAGCTTTTTTCCCGGTCCCGCTGTGCCATATTCGGGCTCGAAACCGGTTCCTCACAACGGATTGACCCCGAAAAATGCCTCAAGGCTCCTCTTCCCGCTCCCCAATGGAGATCGAACTGAACAAGCTGTCCTCGCCCCGGATTTTTCTGGTGCGGATGCTGGTGTTCCTGGTGCTGTGCGGGCTGCTGCTGGTGGTGCTCTACAAGCAGATCATGGTGGCGTTCTTCGCCAATCCGGGCCTCAACGCGCTGATCGGCGCCGTGCTGTTGATCGGCATCATCCTGTCGTTCCGCCAGGTGATCCGGCTCTACCCGGAAGTCGCCTGGGTCAACAGTTTCCGCATCGCCGATCCCGGCCTCGCGGTCGAGCGGTACCCCACCTTGCTGGCGCCGATGGCGGCGATCCTCGGCGGCGAGCGTTCCGGACGGATGCAGATCTCGCAGCAGACCATGCGCCATCTGCTCGATTCGATCGCGACGCGGCTCGACGAAGCCCGCGACATCTCCCGCTATATGACCGGCCTGTTGGTGTTCCTCGGGCTGCTCGGTACCTTCTGGGGCCTGATCGAAACCGTCGGTTCGGTCGGCAAGGTGATCGACGGCCTGAAAGTCGGCGGCGACGCCGGCTCGCTGTTCGACACCCTCAAGGAGGGTCTGGCCGCGCCGCTGAGCGGCATGGGCGTTTCGTTTTCGTCATCGCTGTTCGGCCTCGCCGGATCGCTGATCCTGGGATTCCTCGACCTGCAATCGAGCCAGGCCCAGAACCGCTTCTATACCGACCTCGAAGACTGGCTGGCCTCCACGGTGCGCGAATATACCCGCGACGGCGCCGGCGGACCGGGCGGCGAACTCCAGGCCGCTGTCGAACGCCTGCGCTTGACCCTCGAAGAGGGAGGCGCGAGCCGCGGCACCACGGCAGCGATGTCCAACCTTGCCGAAGCCATTCAAGGCCTGGTCACGCATATGCGGACCGAGCAGCAGATGATCCGCGAATGGGCCGACGGCCAGGGCGAGCAGAACCGCGAGATCAAGAAATTGCTCGAGCGGATCGCGCGCCAGCCCGAGAAGAATTAGCGCAGTCATTTCAGTAGCAGAGAACGCCCATGGCCCTCGCCCGTGCCCGCCGCAACGACTCCGGATTCAACTACTGGCCGGGTTTCGTCGACGCGCTGTCGACGCTGGTGCTCTCGATCGTGTTCCTGCTGTCGGTGTTTTTGGTGGTGCAGTTCTTCCTGTCGCAGGAGGTGACCGGCAAGGACAAGGCGCTGGAGCAGCTCAACGCCAGGCTCGCGCAGCTCAACGACCTGCTGTCGCTGGAAAAACTCGGCAAGCTCAATCTCGACGACCAGCTGTCGCAGTTGCGCGCGGGGCTGGCGTCGGCGGAAGCCGAACGCGACCGCGTCAAGGGCCTCTATGACGGCCTGGCCGGCGCCGGCAGCGACGCCGCCGGCCGCGCCGGCGAACTCAACAAGGCGCTGGATTCCGAGAGGCAAGTAACCGCGCGGGCGCTGGCACAGATCGAGGTCCTGAACCAGCAGATCAGCGCGCTGCGCCGTCAGTTGGCGGCGCTCGAGGAAGCGCTCGAAGTCTCGGAGAAGCGCGACAGGGAATCGCAAGGCAGGATCGCCGATCTCGGGCAGCGGCTGAACGTGGCGCTGGCGCAGCGGGTGCAGGAACTGTCGCGCTACCGTTCGGATTTCTTCGGCCGCCTGCGCGCCATCCTCGGCAACCGGCCGGATATCAGGATCGTCGGCGACCGTTTTGTGTTTCAATCCGAGGTTTTCTTCGACACCGGCCAGGCCCTGCTGCTGGCCGAGGGCCGCGCCGAACTCGAGAAGCTCGCGACCGCGCTGACCGAACTGGACAAGCAGATTCCCGCCGAGATCGCCTGGGTGCTGCGGGTCGACGGCCATACCGACGTGCGGCCGATCCTGAACAGCCCGGTGTTCAAGTCGAATTGGGAGTTGTCGGCGGCGCGCGCGATCTCGGTGGTGCAGTATCTGATGTCGCTGGGCGTGCCGGCGCAGCGGCTGGTCGCCGCGGGTTTTGCGGAATTCCAGCCGCTCGACAGCTCCGCCACCGAAGAGGCGTACAGGCGCAACCGCCGCATCGAGCTGAAGCTGACGGAACGGTAGTGGCAGAGACGTTTCAGCTGCGCCCCTATCGCGCCGCGGACGAGGACGCCGCGATCGCGCTGTGGCTCGAAACCTGGAAGCTCGCCTATCCCTCGATCGATTTCGACGCCCGCGTGGCGTGGTGGCGCGAACGCTGGCGCGGCGAACTGGTGCCGAAGGCTGATATTATTGTCGCCGAACAGACTGGCGCCATGGTCGGGTTCGTCACCATCGATTCGTCGGGGTATCTCGACCAACTTGTGGTTGCCCCCGATCGCTGGGGTTCGCCACTCGCCACCTTGCTGGTCGACGAAGCCAAGCGACGATCACCCGATGGCATCACCTTGAAGGTCAATGCGGACAATGCCCGCGCCATCCGCTTCTATGAGCGCAACGGATTTGTGCATGCCGGAGAGGATGTGAATCCGGGCTCGAAGCGATTGGTGCTGAAGATGGCGTGGAAGTCGTGAGTATCCGTCATTGCGAGGAGCCTTTGCGACGAAGCAATCCATCTTGCAGCCGGTTCGCTGCGAAATGGATTGCTTCGCTTCGCTCGCAATGACGTTGAGGGGCCGGCGCTCGACCGCTATCACACCCCTTCGAACTGCAGCCGCGCCAGCCTTGCATAGAGCCCGCCCGCGGCGACCAGCGAGACGTGGGTGCCCTGTTCGACGATGCGGCCCTGGTCCATCACCATGATGCGGTCGCACGACAGCACGGTGGCCAGCCGGTGCGCGATCACCAGCGTGGTGCGGTGGCGCATCAATTCCTCCAGCGCGGTCTGCACCAGCGTCTCGCTTTCGGCATCGAGCGATGACGTCGCTTCGTCGAGCAGCAACAGCGGCGCGTCGCGAAGGATGGCGCGGGCGATCGCGATGCGCTGGCGCTGGCCGCCCGACAGCGTCACGCCGCGCTCGCCGAGCGGGGCCTCGAAGCCGCCAGGCAGCCGGCGGATGAACTCGCCGGCGTGGGCCAGGTCGGCGGCATGTTCGACTTCCGCGTCGGTGGCGTCGGGCCGGCCGAAACGGATGTTTTCGCGCGCGCTGGCGGCGAACACCACGGATTCCTGCGGCACCAGCGCGATGCGCTCCCGCAATCGCTGCGGATCGGCCGCCTTGATCGGCACGCCGTCGAACGAGATGGTGCCGGAGGCCGGATCGTAGAACCGCAGCAGCAGATGAAACAGCGTGCTCTTGCCCGCGCCCGACGGGCCGACGATCGCGACCTTCTCGCCGGCGCGCACCGTGAGCGAGACGCCATCGACCGCCAGCGTATCGGGCCTCGTCGGATAGGCGAAGCTGACATTCTCGAACCCGACATCGCCGCGCGCCGGCACCGGCAATGCGCGCGGCGATTCCGGCGCCGCGATTGCCGACTTGACGCGAAGGATTTCGAACAGGCGTTCCGAGGCGCCGGATGCCGCCGACAGCTCGCCCCAGACCTCGCTGAGCTGGCCGAGGCCGGCGGCGGCGAACGCCGCGTACAGCACGAACTGGCCGAGCCGGCCGGGGCTGATCGAGCCGGTCAGCACGTCGTTCGATCCGACCCAGAGGATCGCCACCACGCTGGAGAACACGATGAAGATGATGACGGCGGTGAGAACCGCCCGCGCCCGCGTCGAACTGCGCGCCGCGCCATAGGCCTGCTCGACCTCGCCTCCGAACCGCGCATTGGCCAGCCCCTCGCTGGTGTAGGCCTGCACGGTTCTGATCGCGCCGACCAGTTCGGAAGCGTACGCCGTCGCATCCGCCAGCGTGTCCTGGGCGTTGCGCGACAGCCGCCGCACCCAGCGCCCGAACGCGACAAGCGGAATCACGATTACCGGGATCGCCAGCAGCACGAAGCCGGAAAGCCTGGGGCTGGTGATCACCATCATCGCGGTGGCGCCGACGAACAGCATCAGGTTGCGCAATGCAATCGACACCGACGCGCCGACCGCCGCCTTGATCTGGGTGGTGTCGGCGGTCAGCCGCGAGATCAGTTCGCCGCTGCGAGCGGAATCGAAGAAGGACGGCGACAGCGAAATCAGATGGGCGAACACGTCGCGCCTGAGATCGGCGACGATGCGCTCGCCGATGGTCATGACCAGATAGTAGCGCGCGGCACTGGCGCCGGCCAGCACGGCGACCACCGCGATCATCACGCTGAAATAGGAGTTGATCATGGCGATGCCTTCGGGCGTGAAGCCGAAGTCGATCATCCGCCGTACCGCGATCGGCACCAGCAGCGTCGTGACCGCCGCGACCGTCAGCGCGATGAAGGCGAGCATGGCGCGGCCACGGTAGCGCGCCACATAGGGCGCCAGCGCCAGCAGCGGGCGAAGCCGCGCGCTGCTCCTGGCCGGCAGCTCCGTCAGCTCGGCCTCGATCGAGGGCAGTTCGGCCGCCGCCGGATCGCGCCGCGGCGGTGTCTCGTCGCGACGCTCTTCAAGCCGTTCCACTGCGCTCATGAGATCCGGACCAATCGGTTTGCCAGCCCCCAGATAGGCCCACCCGCCGACGCTGGCAAATCCGGCAAGATACTGATGCCGAATCCTGCGTGCCCATGCCGAACCCTGGCTGTCGAACCTTGGTCGAACCTTGGCTTGTTTCAAGGGCTTCGCTGCGCTATAGAGCGGCCCAAATCCGTCCCCTCACCACTCGAAAGACAGGCGCCGGCGCGCCGAAGGATCTGCCATGAAAGCCGAAATTCACCCGGAATATCATATGATTACGGTCGTGATGACCGATGGCACCGAGTACCAGACGAGGTCCACCTGGGGCAAGGCAGGCGACAAGCTGAACCTCGATATCGACTCCAAGTCGCATCCGGCCTGGATCGGCGGCGCCCAGCAGATGCTCGATCGCGGCGGCCGCGTGTCCCGCTTCCAGAAGAAGTTTTCGGGCTTCCTCAAGAAGGAGTGAGGCCGTCCAGGCTTCCTGGTGACGTGGAAATCAAGACGCCCCGGCTCGCGCCGGGGCGTTTTTCGTTGGGCTCCACCTCATCCCTCGGGAGAGTGAAGCAGCGTCATGGAGCAAATCGGCGCGTCAGCGGCTCTGGCGTTCGAACGCCGCCTTCAGGCGATTGAGCTGCGGCACCAGCGGATTGCCGATCGAGGTGCGTTCGGCCGCCGGCGCGTGGATGGTGGTATCGAGGCGGCGGACCTTGGTCTGCAGCACCATGGAACGGGCGATCAGCTCCTGCAATTGCTGCGGCAGCTTTTCGATGATCTCGTCCGGGCCGGGGTCGGCGGCGCTGAGCTTGACCTTGGTCTTCTCGCGGTTGGCCTGGGTCAGCGTCATCTCGCCTTCCTTGACCGCGCGGTGCAGCAGCAGCCAGGACGCCAGTTGCATCAGGCGGGTGGTCAGCCGCATGCTTTCGGTTGCGTAAGTAAGGCTGACCGAACGGTCGAGCGCCTTGGCCTCGGTGCGGCCGATGCCGTCGAGATAGGCGGCGGTCTCTTCGACCAGATCCATGCCCTCGCGGAACAAGGTGCCGAACGCCGCGGAGTTGGTCAGCCTCTCGCTGAGTTGAACGAGAGCGGTTTCGCCTTGCGAACGGTCGGACATGGTGGAGGCCTCACGCAACTGTTTACGCTGCCGGCTTGAACAGCCCGCCGGCTTATGATGAACAAATCATTACGCGCCGGCGGGCGAGAGTCCAGCCGCAAGCGCTTTTATGGTTTCCAGTGAGGTACCGCGGACGCCAAAAAAAGAGCCGCCGTTTCCGGCGGCTTTGAAGTTGATAACAGGGAGGCGTCAAACAGAGTGGACAGGAGCCACTCGGTGTCCAAAACAAGGACAGTCAGGTCATAGATGAGAAAGCTTAATCAATCGTAAACGAACGGTTTTCTTCAAGCTTTGTTTGCCATGTCGGCCATTGGCCGAGTGAGGGCAATGTGAGACCCGATGGACAGTGCGCTCCCGCTCCCGCCTGCGGGAGAGGGAAGATCGCTACACGCTCTAGGTCTTGAAAAAACTGTTGGCCGCATCCTTCGAGGCGCGCTTTTTGGTCATCGCCGCCTGCAGCCGCTCGATCTCCTGTTGCATCAGTGCGATACGCTCGGCCAACTCCTCGACCGACAGCAGCGACAGGTCCTGCCCGATCTCGTGGGTGACTTTCTTTCTCGGCTTGTCGTCGTCCTCGGTGGCCATGTGTTCCAACCCCATGCTGAACAGTCAGGGAGGGCGGTTGCCAGCCGGAGCGCGGCTGGCTAATCAGGTGCCTCTTCGAATTTCCCGCCCTTGGCCCAAGGAAAAACCATGGAAAAGCTGCCCGCGCAAATGACCGTCGTCGGCATCAGCAAGCCCGGCGGTCCCGAGGTTCTGGTGCCCGAGACCCGCGCGCTTCCGGTGCCCGGTGCGGGAGAAATCCTGGTCAAGGTTCTGGCCGCGGGCGTCAACCGCCCCGATGTCGCGCAGCGTTCCGGCGCCTATCCGCCGCCGCCCGGCGCCAGCGACCTGCCCGGCCTGGAAATATCAGGCGAAGTGGTTGCGCTCGGCGCCGGCTCCGTCAGGCACAAGCTCGGCGACAAGGTGATGTCGCTGGTGGCCGGCGGCGGCTACGCGCAATATTGCATCGCGCAGGATGCCCAGGCGATGGCGGTGCCGCCGGCCCTCTCGATGCAGGAAGCGGGCGCCATCCCGGAAACCCTGATGACGGTCTGGCACAATGTATTCGAGCGCGGTGCACTGAAACCCGGCGAGACGCTGCTGGTCCATGGCGGCTCCTCCGGCATCGGCACCATGGCGATCCAGCTCGCGAAGGCGCTCGGTTCCAGGGTGATCGTCACGGTCGGGTCCAGGGACAAGGCCGATGCCTGCACCAAACTCGGCGCGGACCTTGCGATCAACTACAAGACCGAGGACTTCGTCGAAGCCGTCAAGACCGCGACCGGCGGCGCCGGCGCCAATGTCATTCTCGACATGGTCGGCGGCGATTACATCGACCGCAACTACGATGCCGCCGCGGTCGACGGCCGCATTGTCCAGATCGCGTTCCTGAGCGGGACACCCAAGGCGACCGTCAACTTCTCCAAACTGATGGTGAAGCGGCTGCATCACACCGGCTCGACGCTGCGCCCCCGCTCCAATGCGGACAAGGCGGCGATGGTTGCCGCAATCGAGGCCAAGGTGATGCCGCTGTTGCGGGACGGACGGGTCAAACCGGTGATGGACAGCACATTCCCGCTGGAAAACGCCGCCGACGCCCACCGGCGCATGGAAACCAGCGAACATATTGGCAAAATTGTGTTGGCGGTTTAACGGTGTTGCGCGAATGCACGGCCGGAAACCCTTTGATCTCCCTCACTTTCATGTCATTTATCGCGCAACGCCGGGCGGTTCGCTTCGTCCGGAGATGTGGTTGATTGCGGAGAACTGACATTGCGTCTGATCAGGTGCCTTGCGCCCCTCGCGCTGGGCCTCATGATTGTTGCCGCCGCGCCGCCGGCGCGCGCCATCGACGCGGTCAGCGTCCGCAGCGACGCGCCTGCGATCGACCTCACCGCGATCCTCAATCATCAGCGCAGCGATGCCGAGCGCATCCAGGTTTCCACCGCACCGGGCACCGACGGCATCGTCCGCCGCATCGAGGTCCGCGCCCGCGAAGGCGGCCAGAACTGGGTGGTGTTCGCGCTCGCCAACAACACCGACGACCAGCTCGACCGCCTGATCGTGGCGCCGCATTATCGCATCGTGTCGTCGGGACTGCTGTGGCCCGACCTCGGATTGTCGCGCATCGCCACCATCACCCCGTCGACCGGCGACCGCCCCGAGCGCCAGGAGAGCGCGACCGCGGATATCTTCCGCATCACGCTCGATCCCGGAGCCGTCGTCACCTTCGTCGCAGAGTTGCGAACGGACAAGCTGCCGCAGCTCTATCTGTGGGAACCGGACGCCTACAAGGACAAGGTCAATTCGTTCACGCTGTACCAGGGCATCGTGATCGGCATTTCCGGTCTGCTGGCGCTGGTGCTGACCATCCTGTTCGTGGTCAAGGGCAGCATCATGTTCCCCGCCGCCGCCGCCCTGGCGTGGGCCGTGCTGGTCTATATCGGCGTCGATTTCGGCTTCTGGGGCAAGGTGCTCGACGTGTCGAACAATGCCGAGCGGGTCTGGCGCGCGGCGGGCGAAGCGATCCTGGCGGCGACGCTGCTGGTATTCCTGTTCGCCTATCTCAACCTCAGCCGCTGGCATGTGCGCTATTCCCACATCACCGTGGGATGGCTGACCTTTCTCGGCTCGCTGGTGGCGCTGGCGCTGTTCGATCCCGCGGTCGCATCCGGTATCGCGCGGATGTCGCTGGTGCTGATCGCCTTCGCAGGTTTTGCCCTCATCGTCTATCTCTCCACCCACGGCTTTGATCGCGCGGTGCTGCTGATCCCGACCTGGTTCCTGCTGGTGGTGTGGGTGATCGCGGCCGGCATGACGGTCGCGGGCTCCGTCACCAACGACATCGTCGGTCCCGCGTTGCTCGGCGGCCTGGTGCTGATCGTGATGCTGATCGGGTTTACCGTCATGCAGCACGCCTTCGCCGGCGGCGGCGCCACCACCGGCGTGGTCTCCGACGTCGAGCGCCGCGCGCTGGCGCTGACCGGCTCGGGCGACCTGATCTGGGACTGGGACGTTTCGGCCGACAAGGTTTTCACCAGCCCCGAGACCGAGCACCTGCTCGGCCTGAAACGCGGCACGCTGGAAGGCCCGGCCGCGAAATGGCTCGAGGTATTGCATCCGCTCGATCAGGACCGTTTTCGCGCGGCACTGGACAGCGTGCTGGACCAGCGCCGCGGCCGGCTGGTGCAGGATTTCCGGCTGCGCACGCCGGACGGCCATTTCATGTGGTTCGCGCTCAAGGCGCGGCCTGTGGTCGGCTCCGACGGCGAAGTGTCCCGCGTGGTCGGCACGCTCACGGATGTCACCGAAGCCAAGAACGCCGAAGAACGCATGCTGCACGATTCCGTGCACGACAATCTCACCGGTCTGCCGAACCGCAAATTGTTCATCGACCGGCTCGGCGCGGTCGCCAACTTCGCCAAGACCATGCCGAACATGCGGCCGACGCTGATGGTGATCGATCTCGATCGCTTCAAGCAGGTCAATGATTCCGTCGGCATCGCGGTCGGCGATTCCATCCTGCTGACGCTGGCGCGGCGGCTGACCCGTATCCTGAAGCCGCAGGACACGCTGGCGCGCCTCGCCGGCGACCAGTTCGGCCTGATTGTGATGTCGGAGCAGGACCCGGCGCGCATCACCGCCTTCGCCGAGACCATCCGCAAGACCATCCGCGCCCCGATCGCCTTCAACGACCGCGAGATCTTCCTCACCGCCTCGATCGGTCTCGCGCTCTCCGATCCGCAGACCCAACTGTCCGACGAGATCATCAAGGACGCCGAACTGGCGATGTACCATTCCAAGCGGATCGGCGGCGACCGCATCGACGTCTACAAACCGGCGATGCGCGCGCGCAAGACCGACAGGCTGACGCTGGAAAGCGAACTGCGCCGCGCCATCGAGCGCGAGGAAATCACCATCCTGTACCAGCCGATCGTGCGGCTGGAGGATCGCTCGATCGCCGGCTTCGAGGCGCTGGCACGCTGGGACCATCCGAAGCTCGGTCGGATGTCGCCGGTGGAATTCATCTCGATCGCCGAGGAAATCGGCCTGATCGTCGATCTCGGCATGTTCGTGCTGGACCAGACCGCCAAGCAGCTCGCGATCTGGCAGCGCGCGATGCGCTCGCGCGAGCCGATTTTTGCGAGTGTCAATGTTTCGTCTCGTCAGTTGCTGCGGCACGATCTGATCCACGACATCCGCACCGTGCTGTCGCGCTCCTCGGTCGCCCGCGGCACGCTGAAGCTGGAGCTGACGGAATCGCTGGTCATGGAAAACCCGGAGCACGCCGCCCAGATGCTGACCCGCATCCGCGAACTCGGCACCGGGCTGTCGCTGGACGATTTCGGCACCGGCCATTCCTCGCTGGCCTATCTGCAGCGTTTTCCGTTCGACACCATCAAGATCGACCAGTCCTTCGTGCGCACCACCAGCCGCGGCACAAGGCCGGTGATCTTGAAGTCGATCATCGCGCTGGCGCACGATCTCGGCATGGACGTGGTGGCGGAAGGCGCCGAGACCGATTCCGATGCGGTCGAGCTCTATCAATTGGGTTGCGAATACGCGCAAGGCTTTGCCTTCGGCGAGCCGATGGACGCGGATGCCGCGATGCGGCTATTGACGGAAGAGCGGCTCGAGGCGGCGAGTTAGCTGGCTCGGGCGTGAACCGATCAATTCAAAGTGGTTGGCGGACGTCCGCTTCGGTCGGCCAGAGTCATTTTTTTCGCAGAATCTTGTCCATCGTTTTTCCCTGCGCCAGCTCATCGATTAGCTTATCCAGGTAGCGGATTTCTCGCATCGTCGGCTCTTTGACATCCTCCACCCGGACACCGCAAACCACGCCTTTGATCAAGGCTCGCGAAGGATTGATCTGTGGCGCGTTTGCAAAGAATGTCTCAAAGTCGGTCCGTTTTTCGAGTTGAGTTTCCAACTCCTTCTGACCATAGCCCGTCAACCAGGAGATGACCTGATCGACCTCTGCTCTGGTACGTCCTTTCTTCTCCGCTTTCGCAACGTAATGCGGGTAAACGCTTGCGAAGCTCGTGGTATAGATCCGGTGTTTTGCCATGAGTGCTCCAGAGGTCCCCAATAAAGCAGGTGCGGCCTGAGACCATCAGGGTACCGGGCCGCTCCATGCATCACTTCACCTTCTTGAACCGCACGCTCTTGCCGTCCGCGAGCCTGGTCGCGATGTAGCCGCCGGCGAGGCAGGCTTCGCGCTGCGGCATCTTTTCCTGCGGGCTGCGCAGCGTTTCCCACCACGACGCGCGGTGCGCCGCGCGCGGCAGCGTGGCGTCGATGATCTCCTCGATCTGTTCGAAGCTCAGCACGAATTCGGGCAGCGTCTGCTGTTGCAGGTAATCCCGCAGCGGGTCGTAATCGTTCACTTGCGCTCCAGATAGTGCTGCATCTCCGCGCGCAGGCCGTCGCGCAAATCGGCGCGCGCCATGCCGAAGGCGATGTTGGCGCGGAGAAAGCCCGCCTTGGAGCCGCAATCGTGCCGCTCGCCCTCGAATTCCACGCCGTAGAAACGCTGCGTCCTGGCGAGCCCGATCATCGCGTCGGTAAGCTGGATTTCGCCGCCGGCGCCGCGCTCCTGGGTTTCAAGTATCCTGAAAATCTCCGACTGCAGGATGTAGCGCCCGGTGATCGAGAGATTGGACGGCGCGGTGCCCTTGGGCGGCTTCTCCACCATGCCGTCGACCTCGAACATGGTGCTGCCGTGGCGCTTGCCGACGCCGCAGATGCCGTATTGGTGGGTGAGATGGGCCGGCACTTCTTCCACTGCGATCAGGTTGGATTTCTCGCCGAGCTTGTTGGCGGCCTCGATCATCTGCGCCAGACAGCCCGGCGCGTTCAGCACCAGTTCGTCCGGCAGCACCACGGCGAACGGCTCGTCGCCGACGATGTCTCGGGCGCACCACACTGCATGGCCGAGGCCGAGCGGCGCCTGCTGGCGGGTGAAACTCATGGCGCCCGCTTCGGACTGGTCGCGCGCCAGGATTTCGATCTCGGCCTGCTTGCCGCGCGCGGCCAGCGTGGCGTCGAGTTCGTACATCCGGTCGAAATGGTCTTCAATGACCCCCTTGTTGCGGCCGGTGACGAAGATGAAATGTTCGATGCCAGCCTCTTTGGCTTCGTCGACCACATACTGGATCAGCGGCTTGTCGACGATGGTCAGCATTTCCTTGGGCATCGCCTTGGTGGCGGGCAGGACGCGGGTGCCGAGGCCGGCGACCGGGAAGACGGCTTTGCGGATTTTCATGGGATGTGGGGGAGCCTTCAACGAGTGGGTGTCTATCGGACCGGACGTTGGTAACCGGTTTTGCAGCCGGGAACAAAGGCGGATGTGTGATGGCGGTTCCCTGGCGACCAATGAGGGGGAGAAACAAAATCCTGCCTTTGTTAAGCTGTTGGAAACCGTGACGGGGCCTTCTGGGAACGGGATATTTGGGAACGACGAGACATGCGTTGGACGGGATCATCGAGAATTAGCCGGGCCGGCGCGGCCGTGCTCGCCATGACGCTGTTGTGCGCAGGCGAAACCAGGGCACAATCCTCCGGCGGCGGGCTTCCCAACCTGTTCGGCAACATGTTCACCGGCCAGACTTCGGCCACGCCGGCGCAGGCGCTACCGGCGCCGACCGCGAGCAGCACACCGTTGCCCTGGACCGGCGAGGACGGCGGCTCAGGCCATCCCCTGATGACCGCATCCGCCATCCGCGAGGCGGCGGCCAATTTCGACCAATGCGTTGCTTCGATGTGGCCCGACGCCGCGCGTCGCAACATCTCGCAGGCCAGCTTCCAGCGCTTCACCGCGGGGCTCGCGCCCGACCTGCGCATCATGGACCTGATGGATTCGCAGCCGGAATTCACCAAGGCGATCTGGGACTATCTCGACATTCTGGTCAACGACAACCGTCTCGCCAAAGGCCGCGAGGTGCTGGCCAAATACAAGCCGCAGTTCGAAGCTGCGGAGAAAGCTTACGGCGTCGACCGCTACATCGTCGCCTCGATCTGGGGCATCGAATCGAATTATTCGACGATGATGGGTGACCGCAGCGTGCTGAATTCCACCGCGACGCTGGCCTGCATCGGCCGCCGCCAGAAATATTTCAAGGACGAGTTCCTCTCGGCGCTGGAAATCCTGCACCGCGGCGATCTGCGTCCCGAACAACTGCGCGGCTCGTGGGCGGGCGCGTTCGGCCCGACCCAGTTCATGCCGACCGCTTTCAAGCGCTTCGCGGTGGACGCCGACGGCGATGGCCGCCGCGACGTGGTCGACAATGCCGCCGACCTGATCGCCTCGACCGCCAACAACCTGAAAAAGGATGGCTGGCAGACCGGCCAGACCTGGGGCTTCGAGGTGGTGCTGCCGGCCGGCATCAATTTCATGCTGGCCGATCGGGCCAAGGCGATGACGATTGCGCAATGGGAACATCTCGGACTCACGCGCGCCGGCGGCAAGCCGTTCCCGAACCCGGCCGACAGGGCCTATCTGCTGGCGCCCGCCGGCGCCGAGGGGCCTGGTTTCCTGATGCTGCAGAACTTCCGGGTGATCATGAAGTACAACCCGGCGGAGGCCTATGCCCTGGCGATCGGCCATTTCGCCGACCGGCTGCGCGGCGGCGCGCCGTTCGTGCAGCCCTGGCCGCGGCAGGAACGCACTCTGTCACGCGCCGAGCGGCTGGAACTGCAGCAGCGGCTGGCCCAGCGCGGATTCTATCGCGGCACCCCCGACGGCCAGTTCGGCAGTCACACGCGCGAGGCCCTGCGCGGCTTCCAGGCCTCGATCGGAGCGCCGGCGGACGGATTTGCCTCCTCCGACGTGCTGGAGCGGCTCAGAAGCCGGTAAAAACCTGTTCCCGACCCCGAAAGTAACCCTGACCGTGACATTTCCGGACCGGTCTTGACGGCAGCGGCCGATGCCCGGTTTATGGCGGGAAATCTGCCCGCTTGCGGCCTGATTCCGCTATTATGGTGACGGCCTTGAACTTCAATTGCGATCGACCCGAATGCTGAAGCCGAAGTCGTTTTTCCTGGTGTTCACCGAAAGCGGCCCGCTGATCGCGCTGGCGGTTGCGGTCGCGCTGCTGGTGGGGATCGTCGGACCGGCGTCCGCGCAGTTTTTCAACTTTGGCGGACCACCGCGGCCGCCACCGCCGATGCGCGGCGGTGGCGGCGGCTGGTTCGGCGGCGACCTGTTCGCGCCATTCCAGCAGCCGGCGCCGAAACGGGTCGAGAATTTTTCCCGGGCCCCGCCGCCGGACAAGCGCGACCCCAACATCGTCCCGGAGCGCAATTTGCTGGTGCTGGGCGACGCCATGGCGGATTGGCTCGCCTACGGGCTCGAGGACGCCTATTCCGAGCAGCCGGACATGGGCATCATCCGCAAGCACAAGACCGTCTCCGGCCTCATCCGATATCAGCCCAGGGGCGAGCCGGCCGACTGGGTCGCCGCCGCCAAGGGCATCCTCGCCACCGAGAAGCCGGATGCCATCGTCGTCATGCTCGGGCTCCACGACCGCGCCGCGATACGCGAACCTGCGGCCGACAAGCCCGAGAAAAAGAGCGACAAGAAGGATGCCCGCGTCAAAACCGACGCCAAACCCGGCGACGCCAAACCCGCTGCGAAACCGGAAGACGTCGCCGACGCCAATGCGAAGCCCGAGAGCAAGCCGGCCGATGCCGACGCCTCCGACGATGCCGACGGCGATGCGCCATCGATCGCGGCGCCGGAGAAAAGCACGCGCACCGGAGGCGGGCTTCATGACTTTCGCGACGAGCGCTGGGTCGAACTCTACACCAAGAAAATCGAAGAGATGGTCGGGGTCCTGAAATCAAAGGGCGTGCCGGTGCTGTGGGTTGGCCTGCCGGCGGTGCGCGGCCCCAAAGCGATGTCCGACACGCTGTTCCTGAATTCGCTGTACCGCGACGCCGCCGGCAAGGCCGGGATCACCTATGTCGACGTCTGGGACGGATTTGTCGACGAAGCCGGCCGTTTCCTGCAACAGGGTCCGGATTTCGAAGGCCAGATCCGCCGGCTGCGCTCGCATGACGGCGTGTATTTCACCAAGGCCGGTGCGCGCAAGCTTGCGCATTATGTCGAACGCGAGATCACCCGGCTGATGGCTGCGCGTTCCGGACCGATCGCATTGCCCACCGAACCGGCGACGCCCGACGCCAACGCACTGCCCGGCCAGCCCGCGCCGCGTCCGCTGGCGGGACCGATCCTGCCGCTGGTGGCTTCTTCCGTCGGCACCGATCAGTTGCTGGGCGGCCCCGGCTCGCGGCCGGCGGCGGTCGACGCGCTCGCCGCGCGAACGCTGGTCAAGGGCGAGCCGTTGGCGCCGCCCCCCGGCCGTGCCGATGATTTCGTCTGGCCGCGGCGCGAGGTGGGCCGCGAACCTTCCAAGGGCGATATGCCGGTGGCATCCACGGCGCCGGACACGGCGGTTGCCGCTCCCGAGGCGCCGCCGAAGCCGGCGGTCAAGAAGCTGGTTCGCCCGCCGCAGCCAAGCGCGCCGACTGTTGGTAACTTTTTTGGCTTTGGCGGCCCGCCGCGCCAGCTGGCGCCGCCTCCACCCCCACCTCGCGGACCGTTCGCTCCTCCCGTTCCACGTCCGCCGGGCAACGTCGGTCGCTCCGCCTCGGTCCCGGGCTTTTTCGCGCGCTGATCGATGCGGGTCGCGGGTCATCGGACGATGCCTTGTTTCGCATCGCCCGAAGATTTTACATGCTTCGAGAGGGCGGCCGGCCGCTCATCCCGAGAACGGCGAAGCCGTTACGCGAGGATGAGCAACGGCGCTGCGCCTAGTAGCGCCAGCGTGCCGGCCGGCGCGGCGGGCGCGTCATCAGCATCGCCAGCGCGAAGCCGATCCCGCCTGCGATCAGCAGTGCACTGAGCGGATTTTCCTGCACCGTCTTAGCCACGGCCTGCGAGCCTTCGCGGAAGGTCTCCCCGCTGTTCTCATAGGCGTCCTTGGCGAGGCCAGCGGCGGCGTCCGTCGCTTCGCGCGCGGCATCCTTGGCTTGACCGTACAGGTTCTGAACCGTGCCGGCAGCCTCGCGGACGCGGCCCGAAGCCTCGGTCTGGGCATCTCCCGTAACCTTGCCGGCGGCGCCCTCTACCTTACCGGCGAAATCCTTGGCCGAACCGGCAATTCGATCCTTGTCCATCATGTTACTCCTGAGTTGATTGTCGCGGAGCTAACCGACGAAACGCGTTCCGGTTCCTACAGGATGAGCCCGCCATCGACGACGAGCGTCTGTCCGACGACGTAGGACGACAGCGGCGAGGCCAGAAACAGCGCGGCGCCGGCCATGTCGGCCGGCGTACCCAGCCGCTTCAGCGGTATCCGCTCGATCGCCCCCTCGAGCCGCTTCGGATTGGCCGTCGTCACTTTGGTCATCTTGGTGTCGACCAGGCCGGGCGCGATGCCGTTGACACGAATGCCGTCCTCCGCCCACGCTTGCCCGAGCGTCCGGGTCAGCCCGACGGCGCCGGTCTTTGAGGCATTATAGGCCGGATTGCCTTTGGTGGCGTGAAAGGCGGCGGTCGAGCTGACGATGATCAGGGAGCCTTTGGCCGCGCTCAGCATGTGGTGGAATTTGCCGGCGCAGGCCATCAGGCTGATCAGATTGACCTCGAGCACCTTGCGAAATCCGTCCATCTGGAATTCGCCGCGCCGGTAGATCACCGCCCCCTGCGCCAGCACCAGCACGTCGAGCCGGTCGAACGACGGCCTGAAATTCTCGATCGCCGCGGGATCGCCGACGTCGAGCCGCGCATATTCCAGGCCATCGAGATGCGATCCCTCTTCGGGCGAATAATCCTCGGGCGAAGCGCGGGTGCCGCAGACATGCACCCGCGCGCCCCTGCTTCGGAACGCCTGGGCAATGCCATTGCCGATGCCGCTGGAGCCGCCGACCACGAGAACCTGCTTGCCGCTGAAATCCAGTTCGTTCATCCCGCGGCTCCCGCTCGTTCTTGCGTGGTTTGACCTCTCTGGGGATCGGTGCCAGCCTTGTCAATCCCACGCGACGGCCCCTCATCAGCGAGTATTCGATGCCCGAATTCAAACAACTCAGCCGCTCGGTCAAGGGATTGACCGTTCTCGTCACCGGTGCGGCCAGCGGCATGGGCCGCGCCACCGCGCAGGTGTTCGCGGCCGAAGGCGCCAGGGTCGCCGTGACAGACTATGCCGCTGAGGGTGCGCAGGCCGTTGCCGGCGAGATCATGGAAAGCGGCGGTATTGCAAGCGCGTGGACGCTGGATGTCGCCAGCCGCGACGACATCAACGCCGTCGTCGGCGCCGTCGCCGCGCATTTCGGCTGCCTCGATATCGTCGTCAACAATGCCGGGATCTCGGTGCGGGTGGCGATCGACGACGACGGCTACGACGAAGCCTGGGAGAAGGGGTTAGCGGTGATGCTGACGGCGCATCAGCGCATCATCCGCGCCGCGCTGCCGCATCTGCGCCGATCGAAATGCCCTCGGATCGTCAATATCGCCTCCACCGAGGCGCTCGGCGCCACCGCCCTGCACAGTCCGTATTCAGCGGCGAAGGCCGGCGTGGTCGGCCTGACACGCTCGCTCGCGGTGGAACTCGGCCGCGACGGCATTACCGTGAACTGCATCTGTCCGGGCCCGATCAGGACCGCCATCACGGCGCGGATTTCGGAGGAGCACAAGACGATCTACGCCAAGCGCCGCACCGCGCTAGGCCGCTACGGCGACCCCGAGGAAGTCGCCCATATGACGCTGAGCCTGTGCCTGCCGGCGGCGTCCTTTCTCACCGGCGCCGTTATCCCGGTGGACGGCGGCCTGATGGCCCGCAACGCCTGACGGCGGGCATGCGCCTGATGCCGTTGACATCATCCGGTCGGGGAGTAGTTTTTCGCCCAAACAGGGCGGAATAACCGTTCGCCTCGATCAGGAGAGAAACGCCATGGCCATCTCGATCCGGCAGCTTCACCCGCATTTTTTCGGCGAGGTTTCGGGCGTCGATCTGCGCAAACCGCTGACGCCGCAGGAGGCCCGGGATATCGAAGCCGGCATGGACAAATACGCCGTGCTGCTGTTTCGAAACCAGGACATCACCGACGAGCAGCAGATGGCGTTCGCGCTGAATTTCGGCGAGCGCGAGAATCCGCGCGGCGGCAGCGTGGTCAAGCCGGAGGACTCCCGACTCCAGACCGGGCTCAACGACGTCTCCAACCTCGGCAGGGACGGCAAGCCACTGCCGCGCGACAGCCGCACCAACCTGTTCAACCTCGGCAACTGCCTGTGGCATTCCGACAGTTCGTTCCGCCCGATCCCGGCGAAGTTCTCGCTGCTGTCGGCGCGGGTGGTGAACCCGAAGGGCGGCAACACCGAATTCGCCGATATGCGCGCGGCCTATGACGCGCTCGACGGCGGGACCAAAGCCGAGATCGAGGACATGATCTGTGAACATTCGCTGATGTATTCGCGGGGATCGCTTGGCTTCCTCGATTACACCGATGAAGAGAAGGAATTGTTCAAGCCGGTGCTGCAGCGGCTGGTGCGCACCCATCCGGTGCACGGGCGCAAGTCGCTGTATCTGTCGTCGCATGCCGGCGCGATTCTAGGCATGACCGTGCCGGAAGCGCGCCTGCTGCTGCGCGATCTCAACGAGCACGCCACGCAGCCGGAATTCGTCCATGTCCACAAATGGACGCTGCATGACCTCGTGATGTGGGACAACCGCCAGACCATGCACCGCGTCCGCCGCTACGACCAGTCGCAGCCGCGCGACATGCGCCGCGCCACGGTGGCCGGTACGGAGCCTACGGTGGCGCAGCAGGCGGCGGAGTAGCGGCGCGAGGCAGCGCCATAAGAGGTTGTCATCGCCCGCGAAGGCGGGCGCCTCCGCGGGGCATCACAACCGAACTCACGCATGCCCCGCTTCATTCGACAGCATGCCCGGGTCGATCCCGATCTTGCGCAGCGCGCGCAAATATTTTTCCTCGACGTCGCCGCCGAACACCAGGTCCGGGTCGGCGGAGCAGTGCAGCCAGCCATTGTCCTGGATTTCGGTTTCCAGCTGTCCCGGGGCCCAGCCGGCATAGCCGAGCGCGAGAATCGCATGCTTCGGTCCGGCGCCCCGGGCAATCGCCTTGAGAATGTCGACGGTCGCGGTCAGGCAGATGCCCTCGTCGATCTGCAGCGTCGCGTCCTTGATGAAGAAGTCACTCGAATGCAGCACGAAGCCGCGACCGGTTTCGACCGGCCCGCCTTTCAGTACCTTCATGCTCTCGGCATTCTCAGGCAGCTTGATCTGGTCGGCCTTCTTGATGATGTCGAGTTGCACCAGCAATTCGGGAAAGTCGATGCTGCCGGCCGGGCGGTTGACGATGATGCCCATGGCGCCTTCGGAAGAATGCGCGCACAGATAGATAACCGAGCGCTCGAAACGCGGATCTCCCATCACCGGCATCGCGATCAGGAGCTGACCGTCAAGATAGCCGCGGCCGGGCGAATTGTCGCCAACGCCGACGGCCCGGCGACCCTCAGTCCTTGGTCTTTTGCCTTCAGGGTCCATCCGCAAGGACTCTCGTGTTAGTGTCCATCCTGATATCGGGCGGGGCTTCTGTCAATCAAGCTTCGCACGGTTTTTCGTTAGAGATCACAAGCAATTCAATGGTTTGCGACCTTGCCTGGCTGTAAAGACGTCTCATGATCGTGATAGTTCCACTACGGGCCGCGCTCGGATTGGCCGCCGCCGTGCTTGCGTCATCCCCAGCAGCCCAGGTCCGCGCCGAGGAATCATCGGCATGGCAGCGGGACGGACATTCCGCGGTCCGGCTGCTGGCGGGCTCGCGCAGCGGCGCGGTGCTGCTCGGCGGCATCGCGTTTCAGCTTCAGCCGGGCTGGAAAACCTATTGGCGGACGCCGGGCGATTCCGGGGTGCCGCCGCGCTTCGATTTCTCGAAATCGGACAATGTCGAAGCCGTAACGGTGCTGTGGCCGGCGCCCATGAAATTCGATGACGGCGCCGGCGGTCAATCATTTGGCTACAAGAACCAGGTCGTGCTGCCGTTGCGCATCGTCGCCAAAAACGCCGAGAAGCCGGTGACCCTGCGCGCCGAGATCAGCTATGCGGTTTGCGAAAAACTCTGCATACCCGTCGAAGCCAAGGCTGAACTCGCATTCACCAGTGTGGCCAGCACCGAGGACAGCGCGCTGTTCGCCGCTCTCGACACCGTGCCCAAGCCCGCCAATGTCGGCGATCCCAACCCGCTGACCATCCGCGAGGTCAGGCGCGACGGCAACTCCGCCGTGGTGGTCGATGTGGCAGCACCCGACGCGCGGGAGGTCACCCTGTTCGCCGAGGGGCCGACGCCTGACTGGGCTTTGCCGGTTCCGAAACTGATCGAGGGCGGGCCGCCGGGGGTCAAGCGCTTCGGCTTCGAACTCGACGGCCTGCCGCCAGGCGCGAACCCCGCCGGCGCCGCGCTCAAATTGACCCTGGTCGGCGCCGACCGCGCGTACGAGTTCAACGTCAATTTGAAGTAGGGCCACGGCCACCGTTCCCGACGCCATGGGCCCGTCGGAACAGGGGAATGAAACACCTCGAGTTATTCGGCTGCTGCCTGTGCCAGCCCAGCTGGATGGCTCTGGGAAGGCTTTGGTGTCGCCGCGGTCTGCGCCACGTCCGCCGCCTGATCGACGGGGAGAGCCAGGGTCTCGACGCGATGGCCCCGACGCTTGTTCAACAGCAGCCGCGTCACGTCGGGCCGCGCATAATGTCCGGCCGGGTCGGCGGCCGCCTTTGCGATCGAAATCATGCCGAGATCGACATCCGCATAGATCAGCCCTTCCTGATCCGGCGCTAACCTGTCTCCGATCGGTGCGCCATCCGGTCCGAAGATGGTCGCGAACCCTCCCCCGACGTGAAGCAGATCATGCTTGTCAGGCGTGTCGCACAACAGGTCGATCATCTCTCTTGAAACCGTTGCGCACGGCGCGATGACAAAGCACGATCCCTCGACTGCGTAGATCTTGCTGGCCGCGTTGTTGACCTCGGGCCCCAACGCATGGGCGAACGGATCATAGAGAGAAAAGCTCGGCCATGCCGCGACGTGAACCTGCTCGTTCTGGGCATACATGGCATATTTCGACAGCGGCTGCAGATGCTCCCAGCAGCACAGCGCGCCGACTCGGCCGATGTCGAGTTCGTGAACGGCAAGGTCGCTGCCATCGCCCTCGCCGAACACGGAACGTTCCACATGCGTCGGCTTGAGCTTGCGACGTTGCGCCACGGTTTCGCCATCCGGTCCAATGATCCATTGGGCGATGTAGAGGCTGCCGCCATCCCGTTCCGAGAGCCCCATTACGACAACGATATTGTTGCGCCTCGCGGCCTGGCGCAATTTATCCGCGGCGGCACTGCCATAGGCCAGCGAGTTGTCGAAATAGGCGGAAACAAAGCCTCGCATGATCCCCCATGCCGGGGCGCCAAGCCAGATCCACCATGGATATCCCGGGACCCATGTTTCCGGAAAGGCAACGAGTCGGGCACCCTTGGCCCCGGCCTCGTCAATCAGCCGGATTGCCTTTTCGACCGACGCATCCAGGTCGAGAAAGGCAGGCGCGGCCTGAACTGCGGCTACCTTGAACTTCTGATGGGCTAACGCCATGATCTGCTCCCATGTTGATGCGAAGTGGTCGGTTCAGGATTCCTCGATCGACTTGATGTAGTCCATGATGTCGATGGCCGGCATCTGCATCGCCTTCTGGCGGTCCCGTGCCGGCAAGCTCTCGCGCACGAAATCGATCTGTTTCCAGTTCGGAAACGGGGTCGGCTTTCCGGCAACCGGAACGAACGGCGAGTCGGCGACGCGCTTGAGCCTGGGAATGTAGCGCGGGCAGTTCAGAAAGATCTCCGTGACCGCAATCCGGATGACGAACTGGGCCTCCGGATATTCCGCGAGCAGGGGATCGCCTTCGGCGATCGAGGCCTCGCCGCTGACCCGCAAGCGGTTTGGCTTTTCGAAATCCAGGAAGAGCATGCCCGCCTTTGGATTGGCCAACAGGTTGCCCATCGAGAGATACATGCCGTTGCCGTCATAACAGGGAAAAGCCAGCGTTCGCTCATCGACGATCCTGACGAATCCGGTCGGTCCGGCCTTGAAGGAGCAACTGGGCTTTCCCGACTTGTCGGCAGTTGCAAGGAAGAAGAAGTCCTTGCTGACGATGAAGGCCTGATCCATCGGATTGAGCGTGTCGTGAACGTTGCTGCTTTCGATGACATCCGCCAGCCGCCTGGTATCGAAGGCGTCCTGGAGTTCGCGTTGCTTGTCGTGATAGAGGCTCATCGCCGGCTCCATGACTCCTGATTTGGCAATGTCGAGACGGATCGCTTCGGCTGCTTGCCGGTTTCCGCGATAAGCCGCTGGTGCCGGCACCGCGAAGTCTAGCGCGACGGCCGGGATGCGCTTGTCTGTATCCGCAGGAAATGTTGTTTCCCGGCGCACTGCCTGGCGCCGCAATTGCAAAGCCGATCCGATGTGATAGCCTTCAGCGAGGTTGCAGGCTGCGAGGTGGACGATGCAGGTCGTTCTGGCAACCTCGACGGTTGCCGAAACAAAGCGACTTCAATTCTGGCGCGACGCGGTTTGCGACACCTTCGTCGAGCTGGATTGCCGCGCGATTTCCGAAGCGCCGTTCTTCGGCGAGATCACCACCGCGCAGTGCGACGAAATGCATTTCTCGCGTGTCTGTTCCGACGGGCAGATCGTCGACCGCACCAAGAGCCGGATACGCAACGCTCGCGAGGAAGTCGTTCTGGTCAGCGTGCAGACCCGGGGCCGCGGCGTTGTCGCGCAGGATGGACGACAGGCGGTTCTCCAAGCAGGCGACTTCGCGTGCTACGATAGCACGCGGCCCTACACGCTGAGCTTCGATGGGCAGTTCGAGCAGATCGTCCTGCACCTGCCGCGCAAGGCGATGGTCCGGCGGATTGGACCGACGGAGGCGGTCACGGCAACGCGGATCGCTGCGACCAGCCCGCTCGGCTCGTTGGTGGCCCCGTTCATCCGCAACACGGCGTCGATCGTCTCGGAGGTCGGTGCGACCACGGCTGTGCGGCTATCGGATGTTTGCCTCGGGCTGGTCACCACTGCCCTCGGCGATTTGACGTCGTGCCGGCCGCTCAAGGACACGCCCGCGCGGGCTGCGCTGACGTATCGGGCAAAAGCCTTGATCGAGCGAAGTTTAGGGGACGCGCATCTCAACAGCGACAAGGTCGCGGCGATGATGGGCATATCGTCACGTTATCTCCAGGATCTCTTTCATTCAGAGAACAAGACGGTCAGCGAGTGGATCTGGTTGAGGCGACTGGAGAAAGCCCGGCGCGATCTGCTTGATCCGATGCTCGCGGGGGAATCCATCACGCAGATCGCATTGGCCTGCGGATTCGGCGACCTGGCTCATTTCAGCCGCCGTTTCAGGGCGGCCTATTCGATGTCGCCCCGGGAGTACCGATATCTGCAACCGCCTGGAATCGCGCCGGCTTGACCTTCCGGCAGCGCGTGAGCTGACCCGAGGACCACATCCACCGGCTGGTCCTGGCTGCATGGTCAAGATTCACGACGGTAGCTGATGTTTTTGACCTCGGCCACGGTTCCTCAGGGAGCTGTCCAACCGATTCTTAACGAATAGTTGATAGGTCGGATCACCGCCGCGCCTCGCGCGGCTTCGGGGTTTTTCGCTGTGGCCGTGATGGACACTGAATCCGCAACAGCATTGCCCGCAGGCATGATCGCGCGGCTGCGATTGAGGCTGGCCGGCCTGCTCGGCGGCTCCAGCGAAGCTTCCGTCACAAAACGGCTCGCCGGCACGGTCTTCATCATCCGCGTCATCAGCGCCGCCATGGCGTATCTGTCGCAGATTCTGCTGGCGCGCTGGATGGGCAGTTCGGATTATGGCGTCTATGTCTATGTCTGGACCTGGGTGCTGCTGCTCGGCAGCATGATGGATTTCGGCTTCTCGGCGTCGGCGCAAAAGATCATTCCGGAATATCGCGCCAGCGGCGATGCCGCGCTGCTGCGCGGCTTCCTGTCCGGCAGCCGCTGGATGACCTTGCTCGTTTCCACCCTCATCTCCGCGCTGCTGGCCGGCGTCGTCAAGATGACGTCGCCGTGGATCGATCCGAATACGGTTGTGCCGTTGTACATCGGCTGCATCACGCTGCCGGCCTTCGTGGTCGCCAACACCCAGGACGGCATCGCGCGGTCGCACGACTGGATGCGGCTGGGCCTGATGCCGCAATTCATCGTCCGGCAGTCGCTGATCATCGGCTTCACCGCCGGCGCTTTCGCGCTCGGCTTCAATCTCGGCGCCACCGCCGCGATGCTCGCCAGCGCTGCCGCGGTATGGATCGCCATGATCGCGCAGATGGTCGTGCTGAACCGCCGGCTCGGAAGCCATGTCGAGGCCGGCCCCAACGCCTACGATTTCCGCAGCTGGCTCGCGGTCTCGATGCCGATCCTGCTGGTCGAAAGTTTTTATCTGTTGCTGTCCTATACCGACGTGCTGGTGCTGCAGCAGTTTCGTTCTTCCGAGGAAGTCGGCGTCTATTTCGCCGTCGTGAAGACGCTGGCGCTGGTGTCCTTCATTCACTACGCGATGTCGGCGACGACGGCGCACCGCTTTGCCGAATACCACGCGCTCGGCGACAAGGCGCGGCTGGCGGCCTATGTCGCGCATGCGATCAAATGGACGTTCTGGCCCTCGCTCGCCGCGACCATCCTGCTATTGGCATTGGGCAAGCCGTTATTGTCGCTGTTCGGACCGCAATTCGTTGTCGGTTACGACATCATGTTGATCGCCGCCATCGGTCTCCTGGCGCGCTCCGCGATCGGCCCGGTCGAGCGGCTGCTCAACATGCTCGGCCATCAGATGATTTGCGCGCTGGCCTACGGCCTGGCGTTCGCGGCGAACCTGGTGCTCTGCATCATGCTGGTGCCGCGGTTCGGCGGCCACGGCGCGGCAGCTGCGACCTCGATCGCGCTGGTGTTCGAGACCGTACTCTTGTTCTGGATCGTGCGGCGCCGGCTCGGGCTTCACGTGCTGGCGTTCGGCAAGCGATCCGTTCAACTGTGACCACCGGCGGGGATGACAGTTCCCCCTACCCCGCGGTCCAGCCGCCGTCGATCGACAGGTTGGAGCCGGTGATCTGCGCCGCATCGTCGCTGCACAGAAACAGCGCCAGAGCGGCGACCTGCTCGGAGGTGACGAACTCCTTGGTCGGCTGCGCCTCCAGCAGAACGTCGCGGATGACCTGCTCCTTGGTCAGGCTGCGGGACTTCATGGTGTCGGGAATCTGTTTCTCGACCAGCGGCGTCCAGACGTAACCGGGACTGATGCAGTTGCAGGTAATCTTGTGGGTCGCGAGCTCCAGCGCCACGGTCTTGGTGAGGCCGGCGATGCCGTGCTTGGCCGACACGTAGGCCGACTTGAACGGCGAGGCGACCAGCGAATGCGCCGAGGCGGTATTGATGATGCGGCCCCAGCCGCGCTTCTTCATGCCCGGCACCGCGGCGCGAATGCCGTGAAACGCAGAGGACAGGTTGATCGCGATGATCGCGTCCCATTTCTCGATCGGAAACTCCTCGACCGGCGACACGAACTGGATGCCGGCATTGTTGACCAGCACGTCGACCGAACCGAAGGTGCTTTCGCCGAGCGCGATCATGCCGGCGATTTCCGCGGGCCTGGTCATGTCGGCGGGTGAATGCACCGCCTTGACCTTGAAGTCGGCCTCGATGGACGACCTTTCCTTCTCGATGTCGGCCGGCGCGCCCATGCCGTTGAGAACGATGTTGGCGCCGGCGCCGGCGAAGGCGCGCGCATACGCCAGTCCGATGCCGCTGGTCGAGCCGGTCACCACGGCGGTCTTGCCCGTCAACGTACCCATTCCATCTACTCCTTTTTGCCGCCGGGGGTCGCGATACCGACCCCCGCGAGATCGTAAGTCACCATGGTCTCGCCGGATTGCGGCCGCTGCAGCGAATCCTTGTGGCGCATCGACAGATGAACGTCGCGCTCGCCCGAACCCCAATGCTCGACCATGCCGACGCGCGAAAAATCGTAGTCCTTGGAGGAGGATTCGTGGGTCTTGCTGCGGTAGATCAGGTGCACCACCGTGACGGTACTTTCCTTCGATGCTTCACAGAGTATTTCGACCGACGGATCGTTCCTGAGATAATCCGGCAGCTTGCCGATCAGTTCGCGCAACGCCTTGCGGGTGTTGTGAACCTGCTTGTTCTTGTCGGTGTTCATACGGGTGCGGCTGGAGAAGCGGATGTCCTTCTCGCGCTCGGCGGCCTCCAGCAGCGAGACCGGCAGCTCACCGCGCGCGCTGAACAGGTCGACCTGGAAGATCAGGAGGTCGCGGTCGAGCTCCTCATCCAGCACGTAGTCGAGTGGCGTGTTGCAGGCGATGCCGCCGTCCCAGAAATGCTCGCCTTCGATCTCGATCGACGGGAAGCCCGGCGGCAGGGCGCCGGATGCCATGATATGCTCCGGCCCGATCTTCTTGCCGATCTTTTTCATCTCGTAATTGTCGAAATAACGAAAATTGCCGGACGTCACGCTCACCGCGCCGACGCTGAGGCGTGTCTTCAGATCGTTGATACGGTCGAAATCGACCAGCTTTTCCAGCGTCTTCCTCAGCGGCGCGGTATCGTAATAGCTCTGCGACTGGGGGCTGCCCGCCGGCCACAGCGGCGCCGGCGGCACGCGCGGCGTGAAGAAGCCGGGCACACCGAAGGTGGCGATCAGCGCGGCGCTGGTCTCGTTGAAAAGCGATCGCGCGCGGTCCCCCGACGGGACCGGATGCCAGGGCACCGGCGATGAGACCATCTCCCAGAATTCCTTGAGACGGCCCACCCGCTTCTCGCGCGGATTTCCGGCGATGATCGCGGCGTTGATGGCGCCGATCGAGATGCCGGCAATCCATTCCGGCTCGAAATCATGGTCGCACAGCGCCTGATAGGCGCCGGCCTGGTAGGAGCCGAGCGCGCCACCGCCCTGCAGGACCAGCACACGCTGCGCTTCCGCAGGCGTCCTGGCCCGCGCGGGATGGGGATTATCCGTCATGATCCTCGATCAAACTTCAAAACGCGATGGTACCGTGGCGTCAGTTGGCGACGGCGTCAATCAGCCGGGCCGCGGGTATGGATCACGCCGTGGTTACCGCTTTTCCGATGATGCAAGAATGAGCGTCCAGAACACCTTGTATTTGGTGTTGGGAGCATAGATCGCCGCAATGCCCAAATTTGTGACACCGTTCTTCAGCATATTCGCCTTGTGCGGCGGCGAATCGCGCCAGCCTGAAAAGGCCTCGGCCAGGGTGTGATATCCCGCGGACACGTTTTCGACCGCCAGCGTCGCGGGATATCCCGACGCGTTCAGGCGCTTCGCCAGCGGCCCCTTCACATCGTGGTCGAGCTTGTTGCGGCTGGCCATGGCCTGCGACTGCTGCTCGGCGAGCTTCATCAGTTCGGGATCGACCGCGACGCCGCCGAGGCCGTTGTTCTGACGGTACAGCGAGATCATCGAGGCCGCGGCCTCGGAATCGAGCCTTGCGCCGCCACTGGCCATGCTGAGATACATGGTGGGCTGCTCGGACACGGGTGCGTCCGCTGCGCAGCCACCCAGCGCCAGCAGCCCTATCGTCGCGACCGCTGCGCGCGTGATTCTAAGGTTCCCCATGGAAGGGTTGTTGCATATCAACCGTGGCTGAATGGTGAACGTTCTGATCGCTAGCCGGCAAAAATCCGGTAACGCCGGGGGTGCAAGCCCACGATATCGCCGGGCTGCAGCGCCCGGTCGCGGGGCGCGTCGATCTCGATCACGGTGGTCCCCTCGCCCGCCGACAGCGCGACTTCGGCGCGCTGGATCGGACCGAAGGTCCGGACATGCCGCACCGCGCCCTCAAAGGCGCCGCTGCCGGCCGGCCCGACCGCCATGTCATGGCGACGGACAAACAGCCTCGAGGCGCCGGAGCTGACGCCGTCCGCCGCGATATTCAACGGCTTGCCGCCGAGCTGCACGCAGCCATCGCGCACCTCGACCGGCAGCACGATCGATTCGCCGATGAAACTGTGCACGAACGCGGTCGCTGGATTGTCGTAGACGTCGCCCGGCGTGCCGATCTGCTCGATGCGACCCTTGTCCATCACCACCACCCGGTTGGCGACTTCCAGCGCCTCCTCCTGATCGTGGGTGACGAAGATCGAGGTCACGTTGATCTCGTGATGCAGCGAGCGCAGCCATTGCCGCAGCTCCTTGCGCACCTTGGCGTCGAGCGCGCCGAATGGCTCGTCGAGCAGCAGGATGCGCGGCTCGATCGCAAGCGCGCGGGCCAGCGCAATGCGCTGGCGCTGGCCGCCGGACAGCTGGCTCGGGTAACGGTCGGAAAGCCAGTCGAGTT
This sequence comes from Bradyrhizobiaceae bacterium Ga0074131, assembly GCA_001464035.1. Taxonomy (GTDB): domain Bacteria; phylum Pseudomonadota; class Alphaproteobacteria; order Rhizobiales; family Xanthobacteraceae; genus Bradyrhizobium. The sequence continues at coordinate 278,575 of LNEC01000022.1, read as the reverse complement.
GCACCAGATCCAGCAATTCCTTGACCCGTGCGCGGATAGCGGCTTCGTTCTTGCGAACCGCGCGCGGCTGAACCCGCAGGCCGAAGGCGACATTCTCGAACACCGTCATGTGGCGGAACAGCGCGTAGTGCTGAAACACAAAGCCGACGTGACGCTCGCTGGCGCCGCGCGCCAGCGCGTTCTCGCCGTCGAACGAAACCTCGCCGGCGTCGGGCCAGTCCAGCCCCGCAATGATGCGCAGCAGCGTGGTCTTGCCCGACCCGGACGGCCCGAGCAGCGCCAGCAACTCGCCATTGGCGACCTTCAGGTCGACACCGTCGAGCGCGGCAAACGCGCCGAATTTCTTCACGATGTTCTTGACTTCAATCGTCACGCGGGGTTTGCCCTTCGTCCAGACGCTGTTCGAGTATGGTTTAGCCACGATCAATGCCAGCATTGCCGGCAGCGACGCAATGGCGAACGACGCCACGATGTGATACTCATTGTAAAGGATTTCCACCAGCGGCGGCATGGTGTCGGCCCCGCGCGAGAATGCCCCGACGCCAGCAAAACCGCGCCGGACGCCCATCCCCCGCGTTGCATGGTTTACTCCGCGAGGAATGCCATCAAGTCAGAAGGCCACATTTCATTGTTGTGCGGTCGCGACGGTATGGATGCCGCATTCCGTCTTGGCTCTGCCGCGCCAGCGGCCGGCACGCACATCCTCGTCGGCCGAGGTCCGGCTGGTGCACGGCATGCACCCGACCGAGCGATAACCCGATGCCGCGAGCGGATGCGGCGGCAGGTTTGCAAGCCGGTAGATCGCCTCGATCTCTTCGCGCGAGACGTTGGCGAACGGATTGAATTTCAGCCTGATGCCGTCCGTCTCGACCACGGCAATGTCGGCGCGCAGGCCGCCGTGGAAACGCTTGCGTCCGTTGATCCATGCCGAGAACGGCGCCAGTGCCCGCGCCAGCGGCTCCACCTTGCGGATCCGGCAGCAGGCGTCGGGATCGGAGAACCACAATTCGCGGTCGGGATCCTCGCGCGACAGCGTTCCGTCCAAAGGATTGATCGAACGGACGTCGCGCAGCCCTAATGCCGCGATCAGCGTGTCGCGATAGGCCAGCGTCTCCTCGAACAGCCAGCCGGTATCGAGAAACACCACGGGTATTGCAGGATCGACGTCGGCCATCACCTTGAGCAGCGCCGCCGATTCGGTGCCGAACGACGAGACCACGGCGAGGCGCTCGCGGACGACGGTCTGCAGGGCCGCCGCAATCACTTCCGCGGGCGAAGCGGTTTGCAAGGCGGAAGCGAGCTCTTCGGCACGCGGCACATCGCGTACCGCCCGCTCCGGTACAGCTGGCTGTGCGAGCGCGGTCATTGGCCGGCGTTTTCGGAATGGCGCAGCTGCATGCGCCGGTGCAGTGCCGTGATGCGGCCATCGCCGGTCGGCTGGTAGAACACCGAGTACCGCTTCACCGTCGCGGCAAACGCCTCCGCGTCGCTTTCCTTCCTGACCTCGAAGGCGTCGAAGCCGGCGCGCAGCATGAAAACGAACTGGTCGCGCAGCACCTGTCCGGTGGCGCGCAACTCGCCACGATAGCCGTGCCGTTCCCGCAACATGCGGGCCTGGCTGTAGGCGCGGCCGTCGCGGAAGTTCGGGAATACCAGCGCAACCACGGCAAGCCGGTCAAGCCAGGGAACGAGATCGTCGACGTCGCGGTCGTTCGGCCAGCTTACGCCGGTCCTGCCGGCACGGCGCGACAACGCCTCGGCCTCGCCGAGGAACCGCGCAGCGGAAATCAGGATCGCGCCGTCATCAGGCATCTCGGCGTCATCGGCCACATGGACAAACGCGTCGGCGGCGATTTTTCCGCCCCTAACGAGTGGCATAGACCCGCTCCCTGAAAGGTTCGACGCCGAGCCGCTTCACGGCGTCGATGAACAGCTCGTCGGGACGCGCACGCAGCGCGAGATAGGCTTCAACGATATCCTCGACCACATTGGCGACTTCGCCATAGGGCACGGCGGGCCCGATCAGCGTTCCAACCTCGGCCTTCTCGTCGGCGCGGCCGCCGACCGTGATCTGGTAGAACTCCTCGCCGTTCTTCTCGACGCCGAGAATTCCGATGTGGCCGACGTGATGATGCCCGCAAGCATTGATGCAGCCGGAAATATTGACGTGCAGCCGCCCGATCAGATTGGCGGTATCGTGATTGGCGAAGCGCCGCGTCAATTCCTGCGCGATCGGGATCGAGCGGGCGTTGGCCAGCGAACAGTAATCCAGCCCGGGGCAGGCGATGATGTCGGAGACCAGGTTGACGTTCGGCGTCGCGACGCCGATCTTGTCGAGCGCTTTCCACAGCGCCGGCAGATCGCGCCTGGCGACATGGGGCAGCGCGAGATTCTGCTCGTGGCCGACCCGGATCTCGCCGAACGAATATCTGTCGGCGAGATCGGCAATGGCGTCCATCTGGTCGGCGGTGGCGTCGCCGGGGGGGCCGCCGACCGGCTTGAGCGACAGCACCACGATCGCGTAACCGGGCACCTTGTGGGGAAAAGTCGAGTTCTTGCGCCAGGCCTCGAAATGCGGGTCATGCGCCGCCTTCTTCAGTTCGTCCGGCATGTGCGGTAGCTGTTCGTAAGCCGGATAGGTGAAGCGCGACCGGATGTCCTCGATCACGGCATCGTCGATCGCCAATGCGCTGTCGCGCATCTGCAACCATTCTTCCTCGACTTCCCTGGCGAATTTCTCGATGCCGAGCTCGTGCACCAGGATCTTGATGCGCGCCTTGTAGATGTTGTCGCGGCGGCCGTACTGATTGTAGACGCGCAGGATCGCCTCGACGTAGCTCAGGAGATCGTGGCCGTGCACGAACTGTTTTATCGTTTTGCCGATGAAGGGGGTGCGGCCGAGGCCGCCGCCGACCAGCACCTCGAAACCGGTTTCGCCGGCCGCGTTCTTGTAAAGCCGCAGGCCGATATCGTGCACCTTGATCGCCGCGCGGTCGTGCTCGGACGCGGTGATCGCGAACTTGAACTTGCGCGGCAGGAACGAGAATTCCGGATGCAGCGTGGTGTACTGCCGCAGCAGTTCGGACCAGATCCGGGGGTCCTCGATTTCGCCCGGCGCCACGCCGGCCCACTGATCCGACGTGACGTTGCGCGTGTTGTTGCCCGAGGTCTGCATGGCGTGAATGCCGACATCGGCGAGATCGGCCAGCGCATCCGGCAGTTCGGCCAGCTTGATCCAGTTGAACTGGATGTTTTGCCGGGTGGTGAAATGGCCGTAACCGCGATCATATTTGCGCGCCACATGCGCCAGCCGGCGCAGTTGCTCCGACGACAGCGTACCGTAGGGGATCGCAACCCGGAACATGTAGGCGTGCAATTGCAGGTAGACGCCGTTCTGCAGCCGCAGCATCTTGAATTCGTCCTCGGTGAGTTCGCCGGACAGCCGGCGCTTCACCTGATCGCGAAATTCCGAAACGCGCTCGTTGATCAGCGTGCGATCGAGTTCGTCATATGCATACATGGCTGGTGGCCTTACGCCGGGACCGGAAGATCGATGGTGACCCCCGCCGAGCGGATGTGTTCGCGCAGATTGCCGGGCTTGACGGTGCCGGTGTCCCTGACGTCGACCGGTGCGATATAGGCGCCGATCGCACCGACATCGTCGGCGACCGATTCGGCCAGCAGCGCCCTTGCATCATCGGCGGTGCGAACGACCGCTGCGTCCGACAATTCGGCCGACCAGCCCTGTGCGGCCGTGCGCCAGATCACGATGCCGTCCCAGGTGCGGTTGGCGGTGACGACGGACGGACCGGTGATCTTGATCTTCTGTTGCAGCGGAGAGGTCATGCGGCGGTTTCCAGCAGTTTGGAGAGCACTCGATTGAGATTGGCTTCGCGCCAGGGCGCCGAATGCGCGACCACGTCGCCGATAATGAGAATGGCCGGACCGCCGTCGATTCTATCGATCAAATCAGGCAGGTCTTGCAACATTCCGACGGCGGCTTGCGCATCCGGCCGGGTTACCCGCGCGAACACGCCGACCGGGGTTTGCGGCGAGCGTCCGGCGGCCAGCAGGCCTGATCGAATCGATGGCGCCGCGGTCATTCCCATGTAGACGACGACCGTCATCTTCCGGTCGGTCAGGGCGGACCATTCGACGGCCTCGGCATCCCTGGCCTTATGCGCGGTAAGGAAGGTGATGCGCAGCGCTTCATGCCGGAAGGTCAGCGGCACTTCGAACTGTGCAGCGGCGCCGACGCCTGCTGTAATCCCCGGCACCACCGAACAGGCGACGCCGGCCGCGCGCAAGGCTTCGATTTCCTCGCCGCCGCGGCCGAACACGAAGCAATCGCCGCCCTTGAGGCGCACCGCGCGCTGGCCTGATTTCGCGGACTCGATCAACATCTTGTTGATGGCATCCTGGCCGATGCCGGGCTTGCCGACGCGGCGGCCGACCGGCACGCGCGACGCATCGCGGCGCGCCCGATCGAGAATCTCGGGCGAGACCAGTTCATCGTAGAATACGATGTCGGCGTCCTGCAGCGCGCGCAGCGCCTTGATGGTCAGAAGGTCGGGATCTCCTGGACCGGCGCCGACCAGCGTCACCCTGCCCTCGGCCTTTCCCGATGTCAGCGCGCCGGCGAATGCGGACGCATCGGGAATATCTTGCAGCGCAGCTTCAGCTTCCTCCTGGCGCCCGGCGAGAACCAGCGCACCGATCGGACCATCGACGACGCGCTCCCAGAAGCGGCGGCGCAACGCAAATTCGGGAATGCGATGATTCATCGACTTGCGCCAGCGACCGATGAACGTGGCGAGATCGCCGATGCGCGCCGGCAGCACCGCCTCGATGCGCTCGCGCACGCGACGCGCCACTACTGGCGAGGCGCCGCCGGTGCCGACGGCAACGACGACGTCGCCTCGATCGACGATCGCAGGAAAAATGAACGTCGAATGAGCGAGATCGTCCATCACGTTGACGGGAAGACCGACCGCCCTGGCCCGCGCCGACATGGCAACCCCGATGTCGCCGGCGCCCGCGCACAGGATCGCAATCACGCCGTTCAGCTCCGCGCTCAGCGGATCGCCCTGTGCGAACTCGATCCGCGCTGCGTCGGCCGGGGCAAGCCCGCTCACATCATGATGACCGTCCGCCGCGAAGTAGCGGATGCGCGCACCCGCCGCCGCCAGCAGACGCAGTTTCGCCCGCGCCAGATCGCCGGCGCCGAGGAGCAGCACCGGTCCGGCTTGCAGGTCGAGAAAGACTGGCAGGAATCGCATGCGACACTCACTGCCCCGACTTGCGGGGTTGACTAGAATTATTTTCTATATATGTCTCATTCAACACCCGCAAAGAGAAAATTTTTACTTCTCTACTGCGGTGCAACTATAGAATTTTCGCCTCCGAAGGCCAAGGGGCAGAGATGCATCTTCTCGACAACGATTCGCAAATCGCCCGGTTGCGTCACCCCGATCCGCCATGGGGGTCGTCGGCACCGCCGATGCCGTCGCAATTTTCGTCCGATCGGCGCCTCCCTCCCCCCAGCATGGACCACCTCGACGCGCTCGAGGCGCAGAGCATCTACATTTTCCGGGAAGCCTTCGCGCGGCTGAAGAAGATCGCGCTGCTATGGTCGCTCGGCAAGGACTCCAACGTGATGATCTGGCTGGCACGCAAGGCCTTCTTCGGCCGCGTGCCGTTCCCCGCCCTGCACGTCGATACCGGCAAGAAGTTTGCCGAGATGTACGCGTTCCGCGATCGCTACGGCAAGGAATGGCAGCTCGACCTGAAGATCGAGCCCTGTCCGCCGCTGGAGACGATCGACCCGACCCTGCCGCCCGCGGCGCGATCCGCCGCGCGGAAAACCGAGGGGTTGAAGCTCGCACTGGCCAAATATGGGTTTGACGGGTTGATCGCCGGCATTCGCCGCGACGAAGAGGCGACGCGCGCCAAGGAGCGGGTGTTCTCGCCGCGCGGCACCGAGGGCGGATGGGACGTGCGCGATCAGCCGCCGGAATTCTGGGACCAGTTCAACGCCTCGCCGCCGCCGGGCGCCCATCTGCGCATTCACCCGATCCTGCATTGGACCGAAGCCGATATCTGGGCCTACACCAAGCGCGAGAACATTCCGATCATCCCGCTGTACCTGGCGAAAGACGGCAAGCGCTATCGCTCGCTGGGCGATGCCGACATCACCCATCCGGTGGCATCGACGGCATCCAGTATCGAGGAAATCCTGATCGAGCTGGACGGCACCAGGGTGCCCGAGCGCTCCGGCCGCGCGCTGGACCACGAGACCGAGGACGCCTTCGAGCGGCTGCGCGTCGCCGGCTATCTCTAGCGGACATCGAGTTGAGTGATCAGATGAACATGATCGTCCCCCCCAGCACATCAACGGCGCCGAACGGCACCACGCGCCCTCAAGTGCGCATCGTCATCGTCGGCCATGTCGATCACGGCAAGTCGACCCTGGTGGGCCGCCTGCTGCACGAAACCGGCAGCCTGCCCGAGGGCAAGCTGGAAATGCTCAAGGCGGCCAGCGCCCGACGCGGCATGCCGTTCGAATGGTCGTTTCTGCTCGATGCGCTGCAGACCGAGCGCGACCAGGGCATCACCATCGACACCACGCAAATCCGTTTCCGCACCAGGTCGCGGGACGTGGTTCTGATCGACGCGCCTGGTCACGCCGAATTCCTGCGCAACATGATCACCGGCGCGTCGCAGGCCGACGGTGCCGTCCTGATCATCGACGCGCTCGAAGGCGTACGCGACCAGACCAGACGCCACGGCTATCTGCTGCACCTTCTCGGCGTCAGACAGGTCGCGGTCGTCATCAACAAGATGGACCGGGTCGATTTCAGCGCCGAGCGCTTCAGGGAAATCAGCGACGAGATATCCGCGCATCTGGTCGGCCTCGGCGTGACGCCGTCGGCGGTGATTCCGATTTCCGCGCGCGACGGCGACGGCGTTGCCGGACGCACGCCGCGAATCCAATGGTATGACGGCCCCACCGTGGTCGAGGCGCTGGATGCGCTTGAGCCGGCGCGGCCGCTGGAAACGCTGGCGCTGCGGCTGCCAGTGCAGGCGATCTACAAATTCGACGACCGTCGCATTGTCGCAGGCCGCATCGAATCCGGCAGCCTCGCCGCCGGCGACGAGATCATCATCATGCCCGCCGGCAAGATCGCTAAAGTTCGCAGTGTCGAGGGTTGGCCGGCCCCTCCGCCCCCTGGACGCCAGGGCGCCGGACGATCGGTCGGCATCACGCTCGACCGCGAACTGTTCGTCGAACGCGGCGATGTCATCGCCCATGTCGGAAGCGCGCCGCGCGACACCCGCCGGCTTCGCGCGCGGATTTTCTGGTTGCACGACCAGCCGCTGGTGGAAGGCGCCTCGATTCTGGTCCGGCTCGGCACACGCGAGAGCCGCGCCACGGTGGTTGCGATCGAGAAGGCGGTCGACCCCGGCGAACTCGCGAGCATCGAGACCAGGGCGATCGCGCGCAATCATGTCGGCGAGATCGACATTGCGCTGGCGCAGCCGATCGCCGCCGATGCCACCACCGACAATCCGCGCACCGGGCGCCTGGTGATAGAGGTTAACGGCCGCATTGCTGGCGGCGGCCTGGTGCTGTCGGTCGACGCCGGTCAGCGCGCCATTCCCGTCGACATCGTGCCGGTGCAATCCGCATTGCGGCCGGACGAGCGCTCGGCGCGCTACCGTCATAGCGGCGCGGTGGTCTGGCTGACGGGACTGCCGGGCTCGGGCAAGTCGACGCTGGCGCGCGCGCTGGAGCGCCGGCTGTTCAGTGCCGGCGGCTCGCCGGTGCTGCTGGATGGCGATACCCTGCGCGCCGGGCTCAACGGCGACCTCGGGTTCTCCGCAGCCGACCGCGCCGAGAACATTCGCCGGCTCGCCGAAGTCGCGGTTCACCTGGCGCGCAACGGCCACATCGCCATCGTCGCCGCGGTCTCACCCGCGCGTGAAGACCGCGCCGCGGCACGTCGCATCGCCGACACCGCGTTCCGCGAGATCTACGTCGCCACCCCGGTGGACGTGTGCGAGAGCCGCGACCCTAAGGGCCACTACGCCAAGGCGCGCGCCGGCGCATTGCACGGCTTCACGGGCACAGGCAGCGACTACCAGCCGCCGACCGGCTGCGAACTGACGATCGACACATCGAAGCGCTCGGTCCCCAACGCCACCGACGAGATCGAGCGCATGCTGGCAAGATCGGGCGTTCTGTTCGACGAAATGGTCGATCTCGCCGCCAATATATGAGCGTTCCGGGCTAGCCTTTGGTATGGCCGCCGATGCCCCAAGGGCCTTCTCACAGCCCTCCCTTTAGGGCTAAAAGAGCCCCGAACAAGGCCCCCTGCGGGGCCGTTTTGTCGTTGGTCCCCCTGAGAAAAATCCCATCATGAATCGTATCGATGCCCATGGACTGAAGATCGCCCCCGTTCTGTTCGATTTCATCGCCAAGGAGGCGACCCCCGGGACCGGGATGTCGCCCGACTCGTTCTGGGCAGGCCTCGCCGCCATTATCCAGAAGCTCGCGCCGAAAAACCGCGAACTGCTCGCGGTGCGTGACGCCCTGCAGGCGAAAATCGACGGCTGGCACCGCGCCAACAAGGGCAAACCTTTCGACATGAATGCCTATACGGCTTTTCTCAAGGAGATCGGCTATCTGCTGCCGGAGCCGGAGACCAGGAAGGTCGAAACGGCGAATGTCGATGAGGAGATCGGAAAGATCTGCGGACCGCAACTGGTGGTGCCGCTGACCAACGCACGCTATGCGCTGAACGCCGCCAACGCGCGCTGGGGCAGCCTGTACGACGCCTTCTATGGAACCGACGCCGTTCCGCACGATCCGGGTGAAAGCGGCAAGGGCTACGACAAGGCGCGCGGCGACAAGGTGATCGCGAAGGCAAAGGGTTTTCTCGATTCCGCCGCGCCGCTGGCGACCGGAAGCCACACCGATGTGACTTCCTACAGCGTGATATCAGGGCAGCTCGCCGTCAAACTGAAGAGCGGCAACGCCACCGCGCTGAAAAACAGCACACAGCTCGCCGGCTACCAGGGCGATCCCGCGGCGCCGACCACGATCCTGCTGGTCAACAACGGCATGCACATCGAAATCAGGATCGATCGTGGCCACATGATCGGCAGGGACGATCCGGCAGGGGTTGCCGACATCATCCTGGAATCGGCGGTCTCTACCATCCTCGACATGGAGGACAGCGTCGCGGCGGTGGATGCGGAGGACAAGGTGCTGGTCTACCGCAATACGCTGGGCCTGATGGACGGCACGCTGTCGGCCGACTTCGAGAAGGGCGGCAAGACGCTGAAGCGCGCGCTCAATCCGGACCGCCTCTACAAGACCGCGGACGGCAAGGACCTCAAGCTGCACGGCCGCAGCCTGCTGCTGATGCGCAATGTCGGCCATCACATGTTCACCGACGCGGTGCTGGACGCTTCGGGCGCCGAAGTTCCGGAAGGCATTCTCGACGCCGCCGTCGCCGGTCTGCTCGCGATCCACGATCTCAGGGGCTCTTCGAAGACCAGGAACAGCCGCACCGGCTCGGTCTACATCGTCAAGCCGAAGATGCACGGCCCCGACGAGGTCGCGCTGACCTGCGAGCTGTTCGGCCAGGTCGAGAAGATGCTGGGCTTGCCGGAAAACACCATGAAGGTCGGCATCATGGACGAGGAACGCCGGACCACGGTCAACCTCAAGGCCTGCATCCAGAGCGCGTCGAAGCGCATCTGCTTCATCAATACCGGCTTTCTCGATCGCACCGGCGACGAGATCCATACCTCCATGGAAGCCGGTCCGATGATCCGCAAGAACGACATGAAGGCGCAGCCCTGGATCAAGGCCTATGAGGACTGGAACGTCGACAACGGCCTGCTCGACGGCCTGCCCGGCCATGCCCAGATCGGCAAGGGCATGTGGGCCGCGCCGGACAAGATGGCGGACATGCTGACACAGAAGCTCGGTCATCCGCAGGCCGGCGCCACCACCGCCTGGGTGCCTTCGCCGACCGCCGCTACCCTGCACGCGCTGCATTATCATCAAGTCAACGTGCAGGAGCGCCAGCAAGAGTTGAGCAAGGGCGGCCCCCGCGCCAAACTGTCCGACATTCTCACCATCCCGGTGTCGCAATCGAATTGGGCGCCTGATGACGTCAAGCAGGAGATCGACAACAACTGCCAGGGCATCCTCGGCTATGTGGTGCGCTGGATCGACCAGGGCGTGGGTTGCTCCAAGGTGCCCGACATTCACGACGTCGGCCTGATGGAAGACCGCGCCACCTTGCGCATCTCGAGCCAGCACCTGGCGAACTGGCTGCATCAGGGCGTCATCACCCGGGAGCAGGTGATGGAATCGCTGAAGCGGATGGCGGTCGTGGTAGACGGACAGAACAAGGGCGATCCCGCCTACCGGCCGATGGCGCCCGGTTTCAACGGCGTCGCTTTCAAGGCGGCGTGCGACCTGATCTTCAAGGGCCGCGACCAGCCGAACGGCTATACCGAGTTCATCCTCACCGCACGTCGCCGGGAAGCCAAAGCGGCGGGCTGATCGCTCGATGCGAACAAGCTGCGGCAGCCGACGACAGGATGCCGCAGCTTCCCGGGGAACGTCAGGCGTCCCTGCCCGTTAATGGCTCATCTCAACGCAAGAGGAGATGACGATGGATTGGAACCGGGTCGAGGGTAACTGGAAGCAGTTCAAGGGCGCCGCCAAGGAAAAATGGGGCAAGCTCACCGACGACGATCTCGACGTGATCGAAGGTCGCCGCGAGCAGCTCGAAGGCAAGCTGCAGCAGCGCTACGGCTTGGCCAAGGATCAGGTCCGCAAGGATGTGGATGACTGGTTTGGGACGCTTAAGTAATTCCCGCGACAGAAAAGCCCCGGCGTTGACCGGGGCTTTTCAGTTGGTGCGTTGCGATGGGCCTAGAACACCGCGATGTATTTGAGCAGCGAGATCACGCCAAGGACAATCACGACGACGCGGGCGATTTGCTTGGCGCGGCCGTCGAGCGGCAGTAGATTGATCAAATAGAGAATGAGGATAACGACGAGAAATGTGACGAGTATGCTGATAAGCATGCGGGGCCCCCTAAGGCGTCATGACAGCGCGATTGCTGCTTCTTCAACGCCGGAGGACTGGCCGGGTTCCCGCGAGGGAACTCGATTTTTCGCGCCCGCTCTATTCCCGCGCCAGCACCGGCACGCGCTGATAGCGAGCCTGCACGCTCTCGGAGGCCGGTGAGAAATTCAGCGACGCGCCGCGTTTATCGGCGCCCCGGTTGGCGACCACCAGGCCGCCTTCGCCGGCGACGATGTCGCCCCTTCGCAACGTCAGATCGTTCTCGAGTTTGACCGGCGCCAGGCCGATCTGATCCTTGCCGTTGCAGGTGCAGCCTGCCACCATCTCGTTCCGATAGCGAAACGCATTGGGCAGGTCCGAGTACGGCTTTCCGCTCTGCGTGGCCGCATTGTCGATGCTGCTGCCGTAGACGACCTTGGTGTCGCTGGCCGGGCAGAAACTGTTGCACGACGCTACGCGGCTTTGATTGTCCTGCCCGCTCACCGGGAAATAGCGCCCGTCGCATGTCCGCACGCAATAGGCCTGGCTACCGCCGTAACTCCGCGGACGCGCGTGGCTTTGCGGTGCGAGAGATCCGCCCTCGCGGGCGAAAGAGCTCCCCTCGCGGGTATAGGGCAGGTTCATTTGCGGCGCCGGCTCGCGGCCGAAGCCGCCGAACAGCGCCGAGAAGAAATCCTGCGCCTGCGCGGCCGGCGCCACCGCCGAGGCCCACAGCACGACCGCCGCCGCCGCCAACATCGACCGCTTTGCTGAAATCCAGTTCATCTTGGTCTCCCGGCCCCGTCAGTTCAGTACAGCGACGACGTCGAAACGTTCATCGCCTGCCGGCCCGGCGTGGCCGTCGTCGCGACCGGACGCGGTTGCGCGGCTGCCGGGCGAACGTTGATCTTCGTGCGGGTCGCCAAGCTCCTGGTCGCCAGGTGCGGCGCGTTCTTCGGCAGCACGACCACCTTGGTGCCGACCGTAACGCGGCCGAAGAGGTCGGCGACGTCCTCATTGGTCAGGCGGATGCAGCCCGAGGACACGAACTTGCCGATGGTCGAGGGATCATTGGTGCCGTGAATGCGGTAGATGCTGGAGCCGAGATACATGGCGCGCGCGCCGAGCGGGTTGCCGGGTCCTCCCGCCACGAAGCGCGGCAGATAGGGCTGGCGGGCGATCATCTCGGAGGGCGGGGTCCAATCCGGCCACTCGGCCTTCCGGGTGACCGTCTGTATGCCGGACCAGGTGAAGCCCTCGCGGCCGACGCCGACGCCGTAGCGAATCGCGCGGCCCTGGTCGAGCACGTAATAGAGATAGGTGTTGCCGGTATCGATCACGATGGTGCCCGGCGCTTCGCGGCTGTCAAACGCGACGATAGCGCGCTTCAACCGCTGCGGCATGACCGCGGCGCTGTCATCGCCGTCATCCTCGGGCTCGGCAGGCGCCACCATCAGATTGTCTGACGGAAACGGCATCGGTGCGTTGGAAGCGTAGCCGAGAAGCTGTGCGCTTGCACCCGAAACCAGCGCCGGCGACAGCATCAGCGCCGTGCCAAGGACCAGCGCGCCGGTCGCGCGCCAGGAAAAATTGTCTGCAAGCCTGCCTGCGAATGTCTGTGCCATGACCTGCCCCAATGCGATGCGCATCGTGTGATGCTGTGCCCAATCAACCCGGCCGGGGCCGCATGGTTCCGTTCGAGTCGGGGCGCCAGAAGCCCTGTCAACCTGCCGGGGCTTCACGTTTCTGCGATGGAACTTTTGGATACGGCGCGGGTTATGGGGGCCTGTCGCCGGTTCGTCAGCGCGACCGCCACACCGGAACACATGCGACGTAGCGCGGGGGAGTGCCAATTGCGTGTCCTTCCCAATGAACGTGCCGCCCCCCCAGAACCGGCAGGCAAGCCGCTGCCCGAGGGCAAGAGCGAACTGCCGCCGGTGATCCGCCGCACCGAGGTGGTGGCGTTTTCGCTGGTCGCTCTCCTCGTCATCTGCATCGTCGCCGTGCTGTATGCCGCCAAGGCATTCTTTCTACCGGTCACGATGGCGTTCGTTGTCGGCACCATGCTGGCGCCGGCCGCACGAGTGCTCGAGCAGCACCATGTTCCGCGCGCGGTTTCCGCGGTCCTGATCGTGGCCGCCGCCTGCGCCGTGGTCGCCTTCATGGTCGGACTGATCGCCTCTCCCGTCATGGAATGGAGCGCCCGGCTTCCTGAACTCGGCTCGCTCATGAAGGAAAAACTTCATGTGTTCGATCGCCCGTTGTCGCTGTGGCAGCAAATGCAGTCGATGCTCGGCGGATCGGAAACCCTGCCGGCGGCATCGTTCCAGCTTCCCAAGATCGAGTGGGTGCAGCCGACCGTCGAATTCCTGTCGCCGACCCTCGCCGAATTCCTGCTGTTCCTGGCGACCCTGATCCTGTTCATCGCCAGCTGGCCCGATTTGCGCCGCGCCCTGGTCATGACGTTCGGCGACCGTGAAGCGCGGCTGCGAACCCTGCGCATCATCAACGCGGTCGAAGAGCATCTCGGCAGCTATCTGCTCGTGGTCACCGTGATCAACCTCGGAGTCGGCGTCGCGACGGGCATCATCTGCGCGCTGACGGGGATGCCGAACCCGGCCGCACTCGGCGCGCTGGCCGCAACCCTGAACTTCATCCCGATTATCGGCCCGGTGTTCATGTTCGTGATTCTGACCGTGGTCGGCGTGGTCGCGTTCCCGACGCTGGCAGCGGGACTGCTCGCGCCGGCCCTGTTCGCCGGGATGACCTTTCTCGAGGGTCATTTCCTGACGCCGGTCATCGTTGGCCGCCGTCTGCAACTGAACGCGCTCGCCGTATTCATCGCGCTCGCGTTCTGGACCTGGCTGTGGGGACCGATGGGCGCCTTCCTGGCCTCTCCCATTCTGATCGTGGTGCTCATCATCAAGGTCCATCTGATGCCCGACAATTCGCCGCAGCTGCCGGGGCATGAATAATCCTCGTTTCGTCGCCGGTTTCACCTCGGGAACTTCCGGCAAAGCCAAACGTTTGTGGCTTACGCGATCTCCGTCGCCGGAAGCCTTCGATGTCGGATTCCGACGCGCCGAAGTGAGCATGGGGGAGCCGGCGGATGAAACGACCCGGGAACGGGTCGAAGAACGCCTTCGGGAACGCCTCGAAAAAGGGATGTAACAGCCGTGAAAAACGATATCTCCGCCTTGACCGATCAGATCACCGACGCAATCAACGCTTTCGCCGGCAGAGCCGGCAAGCAGGCGCGCAGCGGCTACCGGGACGCCCGCGCCAATGTCGACTCCGCGGTCGACGACATGTCGGAGCGCGGCGGCGCCATGATGGATGCCGCCTATGACGCCGCGTCTTCGCTCGAGGAATCGCTGGAAGACGTCATTACCCAGCGACCGCTGATGACGGTGGGTATCGCGCTTGGCATCGGTTTCCTGATCGGCGCGGCGTGGCGCCGGTAACGGCGTGACGACGGCACCGAAAGCCGGTCTCCGGCGCCGGCGCGCCGGCGTTGTTTTCGTCGAGTTCTGTTCGAATCGGGGCGTTTAATGTTTGGGCGAATGATCGACGATTTCAAGGAGAGCACCGGCGCCGCCTTGCGGTTGACGTCGCTTGCCGCGGCGGCGGGGTTCGCGCTGTTCGTCACGGCTTCGTTTCTGTGCGCGGCGCTGTTCGTGTTCGTGCTGCAGAAATATGGAGCGATCGCAGCCTGCCTGGCTGGCGCCGGGGTGTTCTTCGTGGTTACGCTGATAGCCGCGGCCTATTACGTGATGCGCAAGAACCAGCTGCGGGCCCGCGCCGAAGAAGCCGCCCGGGAAGCCGCACGGTCGGCGAAATCGACCGCCCGGAACATGCTGGCCGATCCGATGCTGCTGACTGTCGGGCTGCAGGTGGTTCGCGCCCTCGGCGTCAAGAAGCTGATCCCGATTCTCGCAATCGGCGGGCTGGCGCTGGGCTTCATGATGAGCCGCGGGGCGAGCGCCGCCGACGATGAGGCGGATGCGCCTGCGGAGTGATGCCTCGTTGCGATCGCGTGCGAGGCAATCCCCGTAATTGCCCGGAGATACATTTGCCCGGCAAAGGCGGACAAGACCGGCGGACATAGGACGCAGCGAATGGCGGTCATCTCGTTTCTACTGGCGATACTGCTCGGCGGAGCGGCGTTCGTGTTCAAGGAAGCTGCTTCCCAGATTTCCATGGGGACGTTCTGGGCGGGCGAGGTCTGCTCGGCATCGCGGATGTTCTGCCATCATCCGGAATATCTCGCCTATGCCGGCTTCACGCTGATGACCGTCGCGATCGGGACCAAGCTGAGCAACCTGGCGCATTGATGCGGCAGTGCCGCTCACGCCTTCTTCAAGAACTCGGTGCGCAGCACCAGGCCCTTGACCTTGTCGGTGCGGCCTTCGATCTCGTCGGCGTTGTCGGTGAGGTGAATGCCCCTGATCATGGTGCCGCGCTTCAGCACCGTGGATGAGCCCCTCAGCTTCAGGTCCTTGATCAGCGTGACACTGTCCCCCTCGGCCAGCGGCGCGCCGTTGGAATCCCTGACCTTGATGTCCATTTCTTTTCCTGCTGCGCATGCCGCTGCTTCATGGTGAGAGCGCATCTTGCGCCTCTCGAACCATCCAAGGACGGGTCGATCGGCGACCTACCCGAGTTCGATCTGTTCGGTGATCTCGTGGGTCAGGTTGACGCCGCCGACCGTGAGCACCATTTTGGCCGCCAGCTTCTCGTTGCCCTTGAGGCGGCCGGCCGCGACCGCGTCGCGCACCGCCTTCTCGATCTCGCGCTGCGAGGTGATGCCGACCTTCTTGAGAAAGCCGCGCAGGCTGCTGTTGAAAACGTCTTCGTTCATGATGATCTCCCGATGTCAGGGCCGCGTCGGATTGTTGAGCATGTATTCGCCGAGATTGCGCTGCCGCTTGTCGGCGCGCGAACTGGCGTTGGCGCGCTGGACGTCGCGGTCCTTGCGGCAGGCGACATATTCCGGCGAGCCGACGGCATGGCTGGCGCGGCAGAACGCGTCATCATCGCCGCCGGAGTCGACCATGGTCGGCTGTCCCCGCTCGAGGCAGCCCGCCAGCAGCGGGGCGAGCAGGAGGAGTGAGAGGTAGAACCGGCCCGGGTTACGTCGCATGTTTGATCCATGATCCATTTCGTCGTTGCCGGGCTTGACCCGGCAATCCATCGAAATCAAGGCATTTGCCTTGATCGGAGACGGAATAAGGACCCCTTCTCCGTCAGCGCGAGCGAAGCGACGCAATCACGCTTCGCCCCTGCTGCTCCCTTGCACAAACGCTTCGCGTTTGTCGCAGGCCATGACGGAACCGGGGGACGCCACTCGCGACTCACACCCTTCCCTTCAGCGCGCCCTCGATCTCCTCCAGCACCTTGGGATCCTCGATGGTGGCGGGCATCGCCCATTGGTCGCCGTCGGCGATCTTCTTGATGGTGCCGCGCAGGATCTTGCCGGAGCGCGTCTTCGGCAGCCGTCCCACCGTGATCGCGAGCTTGAACGCCGCCACCGGGCCGAGCTTGTCACGCACCAGCGCCACGATTTCCTTTTCGATCTCGGCATGGCTGCGCGTCACGCCGGCCTTCAGCACCAGGAAGCCGCAGGGCACCTCGCCCTTGATGGCGTCCTTGACGCCGAGCACGGCGCATTCGGCGACGTCGGGATGCGAGGCCAGGATTTCCTCCATGCCGCCGGTGGAGAGCCGGTGGCCGGCGACGTTGATGATGTCGTCGGTGCGCCCCATCACGAAAACATAGCCGTCCTCGTCCTTGTAGCCGGCGTCGGAGGTTTTGTAGTAGCCGGGGAATTCGGCGAAATAGGCTTCCCTGCACCGCTCGTCCTGCTCCCACAAGGTCGGCAGGCAGCCCGGCGGCAACGGCAGCTTGATGACGATCGAACCCATGGTGCCCGCCGGCAGCGGCTTCGACGCCTCGTCGACCACCTCGACCTGATAGCCCGGCATCGGCACCGTCGGCGAGCCGTGCTTGACCGGCAGCATCCCCAGACCCACCGGATTGCCGGCAATGCACCAGCCGGTTTCGGTCTGCCACCAGTGATCGATGACCGGCACTTTCAGCTGCGCTTCCGCCCATTCCACCGTCGGCGGGTCGGCGCGCTCGCCGGCCAGAAACAGCGTGCGGAATTTCGACAGGTCGTATTGCCGGATGAATTGGCCGTCCGGGTCCTCCTTCTTGATGGCGCGGAACGCGGTCGGCGCGGTGAACAGCGCCACCGCACCATGCTCCGCGATCACCCGCCAGAACGCGCCGGCATCCGGCGTGCCGATCGGCTTGCCCTCATACATGATCGAGGTCGCGCCGTGCAGCAGGGGCGCGTAGATGATGTAGCTGTGGCCGACCACCCAGCCGATGTCGGAGCCGCACCACCAGACTTCGCCGGGCGCGACGCCGTAGAGATTGAACATCGACCATTTCAGCGCGACCAGATGCCCGCCATTGTCGCGCACCACGCCCTTGGGTTTGCCGGTGGTGCCGGAAGTATAGAGAATATAGAGCGGATCGGTCGCCAAAACCGGCACGCAACCGGCCGACTTCCCTGCCGCGATCGCCTTGGCCCGCAGGTCGGCCCAGTCGTGATCGCGGCCGGGGGTGAGATCGCAGCCCTGCTGCGGCCGCTGCAGCACAATGCAGGCCGCGGGCTTCACGCTGGACAATCTGATCGCTTCGTCGAGCAGCGGCTTGTACTGGACGATACGTCCGGGCTCGAGCCCGCAGCTCGCCGAAAAGATCAGTTCTGGCTTGGCATCCTCGATCCGCGTCGCGAGTTCCTTGGCGGCGAAGCCGCCGAACACAACTGAATGCACCGCGCCGATCCGGGCGCAGGCCAGCATCGCCACCATGGCTTCCGGCACCATCGGCATATAGAGGATGACGCGGTCGCCCTTGGTGACGCCGAAATCCTGCATGATGGCGGCGAGCGTCTTCACCTCGTGCAACATCTCCCGGTAAGTGAATTTGGTGACGGCGCTTGTTCCCGAAGAATTTGCCAGCGGCGAATCGTGGATCAGCGCCACCTGGTCGGCGCGGCCGTTCGCGACGTGGCGGTCGAGCGCGTTGTAGCAGGTGTTGACCACGGCGCCGGCGAACCAGCGGCCGTAGAGCCCCATGGCGGGATCGAACACCTTTTGCGCCGGCTCGATCCAGTCGATCTCGCGCGACGCCTCGCCCCAAAAGCCCTCGGGATCGCTGAGCGAGCGGGCATGGACCTCGTGATACCGGCTGGTATTCCGGATGTTCATGGCGTCGCTCCCGCTACTTTCGATCCGCACCGCCCGTCATGGCCGGGACAGTTTATCAACTAACGCGCGTCGCCCTTACGCACGGCCATGACAAGGATCAATTTCAACCGATTATTCTTGCGCCTATTGTCACGTCCGGCGGCATCAATTCAAGGAGAAATCGCTGCGACATTCGGCCGACGCGACGTTGACGCCTAATGCCGCTCGACCGCCAGCAGGTGGTCGAGCCGCATCCGCATTTCCTTGCCGAGATCGTATGCCGGCTGGCCGAACGCGGCGTTGCGGCGATTGATAAAATCGTCCTGCTCGCGCTGCAGGGCACGGCCGGCGCTGGGATTGCCGCTCGAAGCCGCTCGAACCACCTGGGCATTCACGGCGTTGATCTCGCGATCGAGATTGGCCAGTTCCGGACTGGCGCAGATCGCCTTCTCGACCGCCAGCCGGGTGGCCGCGCAGTCGACGCTCGGCTTATTGTAAACTACCATCAGCGCGCCGAGACGCTCCAGTTCCTGCGCCAGCGATTTGTAGTTGCCCCTGGCGGTGGGATGATCCGGGTTCAGCCTGAGGGCGGCGGCGAAATCGGCCAGCGCGCGGCGCCGGTCGCCCTTCCGGCGCCAGAGTTCGCCCCGGCTGCCGAAGACATCCGCGAGCGCAGGATCAAGCCGCAGCGCCGCGTCGTAATCGGCGATCGCGCTATCGAGCATGCCCTTGCGGTCGTGAGCGCGGGCGCGAGCGACCAGCGCCTTGACGCGATCGGACTTCGTCATTCTGGCATTGTCGACCAGCGCGCCGCAAACGGCGATGATCGTGTCGGGGTCATCGGCGCTCGCTGCCGCGACGCATGGCGCGTTATCTACGTGCGGATCGGTCGATGGCGCGGCCCCGGTGGCGAATCCCGGGCTGGCTCCGCATGGCACCAGGGCGCTTGCCGCCATGATACCCATCAAGACGACCATCCGTGTGGTTCGAAGCGTCGCCAGGCCGATCATGACGCGGCGCGAGCCTCCGCCAGGCGTCTGGTCTTTGCAACGCGGCCACCCTTGGCCGCCTCGACCAACGTGTCGAACAGCCAGGCGAGGCCGGCGTCCATCATCGCCACCCTGGGCACGGCGGCTTGAATCGAAAATGTCCGCAAGCGCAGCGGAACCTCCCTGCTCACCACCGCGAAGCGCGCCGCGTGCATGGACACGAAACGCCGCGGCACCGTCGCAATCAAATCGGTTTCCGCGACCGCCGCAAGTGCCGAGGCAAAATCGGGCACGGTGAGCGCGACACGACGGGCGAGACCCTGCTCCGCCAGCGCGGCATCGACGAATCCGAAGGGATCGGCGGTGGTCGACACCACCAGATGCTGCGCCTGGCAGAAGCGCTGCAGCGTCGGCCGCGCGGCGAACGGATGGCGCGCCTGCGCGACCACGACGAAATCCTCGTCGTAGATGGTGCGGGCCACGAAACGCGGCGGCGCGCGGTCGATCGGCGCCAGCGCGATATCGATCGACCCTGCTTCCAGTTCGGCGAATACCGGCGCCCAGGCCCGCTCGACGGAATGGCCGCCCTGCGACGGCATCAACTGCCGCAGCCCGATGTCGATGCCGGGTGCGCGGTCGCGCAGCACCGCCAGCAATGGCTTCAGGATCACCGAGCCATCCGGCGCGCCGATGATAAAGCGCCGCGTCGACGTCGCAGGGTCGAACGGCGCGGCGCTGGCGAGGACGTTGCGCGCCCGCGCCAGCAGATCGGCGACCGGGTCGGCCAATGCCACCGCCCGCGCTGTCGGCACCACGCCCTTCGGCGTGCGCAGGAACAGAGGATCGTTGAGCAACCGCCGCAACCGCCCGAGGCCATGGCTGACCGCCGACGGAGTCAGGTTGAGCCGGATTGCCGCGCGGCCGACGTGGCGCTCGCTGAGGATCACCTCGAACAGCGTCAGCAGGTTGAGATCGGCGCGAGCCAGGTTAATTTCATTCAGCATCGTGCTTAAATGATATCATTGGATTCATCGACGTCCAGCGGCAAATCTTGGGCTCTCGAACCGACCTCCACCGCGGCGGATTCGTCAAATCCCATGATTGAAGGAGATGAGATGTCATCGCTGGATCGATTGCCCCGTCCCCCGGCCATGCCGGCAAGCCGCGAAGCCTTCGTCGAGCAGGAATTTCATGCCGGCAGAGACCTGCGATCCGACGACACCACGGCCCCGCCCACAACCGCAGCCGAGGTAGTCACGTTCTGGCGACAGGCCGGACCTTCAATGTGGTTCGCCAAGGATGCGGACTTCGATCGCCGTTTTCGCGAGGCATTCCTCGATGCGCATCAGGCTGCGGCGCGCGGCGGTCTGGACCACTGGATGACGACGTCCGAAGGCGCCCTGGCGCTGCTGTTGCTGCTGGATCAATTTCCGCGCAACGCGTTTCGCGGCACGCCGCGGATGTATGCGACCGACGCGGCGGCGCGCCGGATCGCGGCCGCAGCGGTCGATGCCGGCCACGATCGCGCCATGCCGCCCGACCTCCGGAAGTTCTTCTATCTGCCGTTCGCCCATTCGGAGGACCTCGCCGATCAGGACCGCAGCGTGGCGCTCGGCCGTCATCTCGGGCTGCTGGACGCCCGGAATTCCCGCCGTCATCGCGACATCATCAAGCGCTTCGGGCGCTTTCCGCATCGCAATGCCATTCTTGGCCGGGATATGACGCCGGAGGAGCAGGAATTCCTCGATCAGGGCGGCTATGCCGGATAGCCGGATTCGTTGAACCGAAACCGGATTGAAGAGACTCACTAAACTCATTGGTTCGATTTTCGGAGATTCACTTTCCTCATGACAACTCTTATCGACGACAAACACACTCACGTCATCGCGACATCGCACGCAAAGTATTTCTATTTCTACATGGCGCTGTCATGCATGGCGGTCGCCTTCACCGGCTTCGCGCCGACCTATTGGCTGCCGATGGCATCGGGTAAATTGCCGCCGATGCCGGTGGTGCATTTTCACGGCCTGCTGTTCTTCGCCTGGACCCTGTATTTCGCGTTCCAGAGCTGGCTCGCCGCATCCGGACAGATCATGCGGCACCGGACCACAGGCTTGATCGGCGTGTCGCTGGCGACTGCGATGACGATCTTCGGCTTTCTGGTGGCGGTCAACGCGATGAAGCGCTCCGCAGCGGCGGGTCTGACCGACGAGGGCATCGCGTTCGCGATCGTGCCGCTCAGCGGCATCCTGTTCTTCGCCGTGGTGTTTGCGCTGGCGATCGCCTATGTGCGCAGGCCCGAGATCCATAAGCGGCTGATGCTGTTGGCCGGCATCTCGCTGCTCGACGCCGCGGTGGCGCGCTGGTTCCTGACCCTGCTGGCGCCGCCCGGACCACTCGGCCCGCCGCCGGTGCCGGTCACCATCCCGCCGGCCTTGGTGGCCTATCTCCTGCTGGTGGCCGCCATGGTCTTCGATTGGCGCACCCGCGGGCGTCCGCATCCGGTGTACGTCTACGGCGGCATCGCACTGGTTGCGGTAAAGCTGCTGAACTGGCCGATCAGCACGACATCGGCGTGGCATTCCTTCGCAGGAGGAATCCTGGCGATGGCGCAATAGCGCGGGCACAGAATTGACCACGAACCGTCGCCCCTGCGGGTGCAGGGGACGACCGCGGGGTAACCCGCCTTCGTGTCTCAATTCACCTTCAGCGTGATCCCGCCATCGACCACCAGTTCGATGCCGGTGACGTATCTGGATTCGTCGGAGGCGAGGAACAGCGCCGCGTTGGCGACGTCCCAGGCGTCGCCCATGTGCCCCATCGGCACCTGCGCGTCACGGGCGCGCCACATCGCCTCGACGTCGCCCTTGGCGTAACTCGCGGCCAGGCCGGCGGAGTGCTCGACCATCGGCGTCTTCATTAGCCCGGGAAGAATGGCGTTGACCCGGACATGTTGTGGCGCGAATTCAACGGCCGTGGTGCGCGTCATCTGGTTCATCGCCGCCTTGGTGGTGGCATAGGTGACGTAGGAAATGCCGAGGTGGCGGATCGAGGCGATCGACGAAATGTTGATGATCGAGCCGCCGCCCTGTTTTTCCATCACCGGGATGACATGCTTCATGGCGAGATAGGCGCTCTTGAGATTGACGTTGAAGACGTGATCCCAGCTCGCCTCCGGCACATTGACCACGTTCCCCATCTCGGCGATGCCGACGTTGTTGTCGAGCACGTCGATGCGGCCATACGCTTTCATGCAGGCCGCCACCATCGCCTCGACATCGGCGGTGCGGGAAACGTCGGCGGTGAAGGCCGTCGCCTTGCCGCCTTCCGACGCGATGATGTCGACGGTTTCCTGCGCGGCCGTGCCGTTGCGGTCGACGCAAAACACCTGCGCGCCCTCGCGTGCAAAGGTCACCGCGGTCGCCTTGCCGTTGCCCCAGCCCGGCCCGATCGAACCGGCCCCGACCACCATCGCCGTCTTGCCCTTCAGCCGTTGCATCACGTCCACTCCCTCTCACCTTCTTCTTATGGCACACGCGCTCATCCCCGGGTCAACCCGGCCCGGGGCCAAAACGCGGATCGCGATCACTATTTCCCCTGGCTCCGGCAATCCCGGAATTTCCCACGGAAGCCCTTGCCACGGTTGCCGAAAACCGGGATCAATGCGGCCCATCAAAGGCGCGGCCAACCAGGCTCGGCCATGTGGAAGCGTTTCGGGGGAAGCATGGCCGCAGACAATCCAGCGCCGGGCAAGTCATCGCCCAGTAGCGACGGCATCGTCGTTTCAGACGAGGCGCTGCACAAGGCGGAGGCCTTCATCGAGGCGGAAGAGGGCGCGGCCAACCGGCTGATGGGCTGGTGGGGGCGGATCTCGACCACCATTGCCGTGGTCATGAGCCTGTTCCACCTCTACGCGGCCTATGCGATCGTGCCGACCCAGGAACTGCGCTACACCCACGTCGCCTTCACTTTGGTGCTGAGTTTCCTGCTGTTTCCGCTGGCGACGCGGTTTCGCAACCGGGTGCGCTGGTGGGACGTGGTGCCCGGCCTGTTCGCGGTGGCCACCATCTTCTATGCGCTGTGGGGTGGTGAGGATTTTACCGACCGCGCCACCTCGCCCGACCGCTGGGACGTCATCGTCGGCGTCGTGTTCATCATCCTGCTGCTGGAGGCGACCCGCCGCACCACCGGACCGATCATGCCCGTCGTGGCGGTGCTGTTCATCGCCTATGCGATGTTCGGCCCTTATTTGCCGGCGCCGTGGACGCATCGCGGCTACGATCTGCCCCGGCTGGTCGGCCACCTCTTCATCACGCTGGAAGGCATCTTCGGGGTGGCGGTCGACGTCTCCGCGACGTTGATCATCCTGTTCACGATCTACGGCGCTTTCCTGCAGCAATCCGGCGCCGGAAAGTTCTTCATCGATTTTTCGCTGGCGCTGATGGGCGGCAAGCCGAACAGCGCCGGGCGCACCGTGGTGCTGTCGTCGTTCCTGCTCGGCGGCCCCTCCGGATCAGGCGTCGCCACCACGGTGATGATCGGCACCGTCGCCTATCCGATGCTGGCCAAGGCGGGTTTCGAGAAGAACGCCGCCGGCGGATTGCTGGCGGCCGGCGGCCTCGGCGCGATCTTGTCGCCACCCGTGCTGGGAGCCGCGGCCTTCCTGATCGCCGAGTTCCTCAAGATCAGCTATCTCGACGTCATCTGGATGGCGCTGATTCCGACCTGTCTCTATTACTTGTCGCTGTTGATCATGGTCGAACTCGACGCCAAGAAGTACGGTGCCAAGGACGTCGACTTCACACCGGAAATGCCACTCGGCGTGATGACGCGGCGTTACGGCTTTCACTTCATCTCGCTGCTCGCCGTGGTGGTGTTCATGGTGATCGGCTACTCGCCGGCGCTGTCCGTATTCTACGCCACCGCCGTGACCTTCGCGCTGAGCTTCCTGCGCAGGGAGACCGCGCTGGTGCCGAACAAGCTGGTGAAGGCGCTGGCGGACGGTTCGATCGGTGCGCTGAACGCAGCGACCACCTGCGCCTGCGCCGGCATCGTCGTCGGCGTCGTCACCCTGACCGGCCTCGGCCTCAAATTCTCGTCGATCGTGATCGCCTATGCCGGCGGCAGCCTGTTGCTGACCGCGATCTATACCGCGCTGATCGTGTGGATCATCGGTCTCGCGGTGCCGGTGACGGCGTCCTACATCATCTGCGCGGTGATCGCTGCCCCCGCGCTGATCAAGCTGGGCGTGCCCGATTACGCCGCCCATATGTTCATCTTCTATTACGCCGTGCTGTCGGAAGTATCGCCACCGACCGCGCTCTCCCCGTTCGCGGCCGCCGCCATTACCGGCGGCGATCCGTACCGGACCACCTTGCAGTCGTGGAAATACACGCTGCCGGCCTTCCTGGTTCCATTCGTGTTCGTGCTCGACCCGCAGGGCGTCGGCTTGCTGCTGAACATCCCCAAGGGCGGATCGTGGGTCGATGTGCTCGAGATCACAATCAAGACAACGCTGGGGCTGGTGGCGCTGGCCGCGGTTGCGCAGAACTGGGCGCTGCGACAAAATACGCCGATCGAGGGCGGCCTGCTTCTGCTATCGGGACTGCTGCTGGTGTTCCCCAGTCTGATCGAGGCCATCGTCGAATGGGCCATCGGACGCGACATCGGCTATACTTACGTGCCGGGTCTGATCATCGGCCTCGGCGTGCTGCTGTGGCAGGCCAGAACGCCGGCGCCCAAACGACCGGCCCTCACGATTTAATCAGGGAGTGAACTTAATGATGACGAGAACGAAAAAAACCGCGGCGATACTGGCGATCACCCTCTCGGCGGGGCTCGCGCTCGCGGGAACGGTTCACGCCCAGCAGAAGACCATGTCGATCGGCACCGGCGGCACCGGCGGCGTCTATTATCCGCTCGGCGGCGCGGTGGCCAATGTGCTGTCGAAGAACCTCCCGAACGTGCAGGCCACCGCGGAAGTCACCGGCGGATCGGTCGACAACCTCAAACTGATCGCCTCGGGTCAGAGCGAAATGGCGTTCACCATGGCCGATGCCGCGCTCGATGCGCTGCAGGGCAAGGACAAGTTCACCAGCGGCAAGGTGCCGCTGCAGGCGCTGCTGGTGGTCTATCCGAACCGCATGCATGTCGTGACCGTCGAAGGCACCGGCATCGAGACCATGGCGGACCTCAAGGGCAAGCGCGTCTCCACGGGATCGCCGGGCAGCGCCACCGAAGTGATGGCGTTTCGCGTCATCGAGGCCGCCGGCCTCGACAAGGACAAGGACATGAAGCGCGAGCGGCTTGGCGTCGCCGAATCCGTCAATGCGGTCAAGGATCGCAAGATCGACGCATTCTTCTGGGTCGGCGGCATTCCCACCGCCGCCGTGACCGACCTTGCGGCGACGCCCGGCATGAAGATGAAGCTGATCGACCACGCCGACACGGCCGAGAAGATGAATGCCAAATACGGCAAGCTCTATACCGCCAGCAAGATCAAGGCCGGCTCATATCCCGGACAGGACAAGGACAACGCCATTACCGAAGTCTGGAACCTGATCGTGACCGGCAACAAGATGAGCAATGACGACGCCTATGCGATCGTCAAGACGCTGGTGGAAAAGAAGGACGACATCGTCGCCGTGCACAAGGAGGCCCTGAGCTTCTCGCTCGACAACCAGGTGCAGGAGCGTTCACCGATCCCGTTCCATCCCGGCGCGCTGAAGTACTTCAAGGAGAAGGGCATCGGCGGCTGACTCTTGCCGGCGGCTTTCGCAATCCGGATCGCCCGGCGGCGCAGGTTTTGCGCCGCCGGGCTTTTTTCGGCTTCGCTCGGCCACCGAAGAGCATCACCCCGGTCGATCACTCGAACTTCATGTCGAGGCATTTCGAGATGTCGGAGCCGAGGCCGGAGGAGATGATGATGCAGCCGCGGACTTTCTGCGCAGTGTTGTCGCTCGCCCATACCGCGTAGCCGCCGGGGCCGAAGAATGAATTGGTGTTCGGCCCCTCGGTCTCGGTGGCGTCGAACGAATAGTTGGAGTCGGTTTCGAAGATGCGGGGCCTCTTGGCGCAGCCGCCGTCGCTCTGCACGTTGATCACTTCCTTGTTGTCCCGCGTCAGCGCCAGGCTGACCTGGCAGCGGAAATATTCCGACGTCCTGACGTTGAAGATATAGGCGTAGGATTTGCAGGTCGCGGTATTGAGCTTGCCCGGGGCGAGACCGCGGCTGCAGGAAATTCTCTGGTTGTTGCTGAGCTTGAAATCATCGGCAAGCGCCACGGGAGCCAGCGTCACAAGTGACAGCGCGACGCCGAGAAAAATCTTCATCACGTGGTTCATCCGAATCATCCCACCTGTTTTGCGAAACATCCATTCTAGACTAAACAGGAACATAGTCGCCGCGCCGGATGCGGGAAATGACAAAGTCGCATGAAGCGGGATGCGCCGAACAAGCGCGTTGACGCGAGAACGACGTTCGTGATTTGTTCAAGCTAGACCGGCTTTCGGACCGGTCACTGGGAGAATGCAGGATGACGAGAACTTCGACCAAGACCGCCATGGGGGCAGCCGCGCTTTTGGTGGCCGCGGCGCTTGCCGCGCCGTCCGCGCTTGCACAGGCGGCGGCGCCGACGCCGTGGGAGTTGAAAACGGACATGGGCTACGGCTATGGCAAGGACGGCAAGACCTTTTCCTACAAGATGGGCACCAACAATGCCGGCTTGTTGCTGAAGGGCGCCAAGAAAGTACCGAAGGGCACGCTGTTCTTTATCGGCCAGAACGGCCAGCTCTATATGCGGACCGGCCCCTATCTGGAGGGCGACGGCAAGTTCATGTTCGGGCCGGGTTGAGTTGCGCGGCGCCATTCTTTCTTACCGTCCCCTGGAGGGTAAGAATCAGAACGCGCCCGCGAGTTCTTTCGCACCCGGCAGGTTGCTGTTGGCGTCCATCCGGTTGTCGGTGATCGCCAGCAGTTTCGCCACCGTGTTGTGGCGGATCGCCACCGGATTGCGTTCGTAACCGCCGCGCTGGAAGAAATTCGAGGTCGGCACCCGCTCGCGCATCGCCGGCGGCATCGTCACCATGTCGAGCCCGGTAGAGTCGCCGGTCAGGTTCATCATCTCGAGTTCGGCGGCGCTCAGCGGTTTCGTGTAGCCCTTGGCACGTGCGAAGAGCACCGACGTCAGCAGCTTGCGGGTCTGCAGCAGCGGGCCGACGTCGATGTCCAGCACCATGGCATGGACGCCCCAGCCCTGCGGCGTAGTGGCGAGCTTCTCGTGCTCGGACCATTGCACCGGCACCGAGCGCGTGAACGCCACCATCCGCTTCAGTACCGCCAGTTTGTGATCCATCGCCTGGCGCGCCGGTCCGGACAGCGCGGCGGCTTTTTCCGCCAGCGCCCTGACGATGTCATGCCCCTGTTCGGCGAGCAGTGAGACGCTGTTGGTCGTGAGCAGCTGGTTGTAGCCGATCGCCGTCGAGATCGCACGCGAGCCCGGGCGCGAGGCGCTCAATCCGGACTGCATGTCGTGACTGCCGTTGCCGCCGGTCTCGAACGCATAGACCCGCACGATCTGCTCGCGCGTCAGCCCTGACGCCAGCGCTGTGCGGCCATAGGCGCGCTTGAATTCGACCTCGCTGGCGGGCCGCTGCGGCGTGAACTGGAAATGCGCCGCGGCCGCTTTCAGGAAATCGGCGACCACCGGCAGCGGCTTGCGCTCGCGCGGCACGTCCTCGGCCTCCGGATCCACCGGCCGCTTCGGCCCGGTGTAGAGTGGCGGCTGGGTCAGGACGTAATCATCGAGCGTGATGGCCTGGCGCTCGCGCCGCTTGGCGTTGCGGCCGCGCCGCTTTTCGGCAATCGCGGCCCAATAGGGTTCGGCCTCCTGTTCAAACGCCGCCCGCGCCGCCTGATATTCTTTCAGCTTGCGACGGTATTCCGCGATCGCCTGCGGCGCCGCCGCCTGCGCCATCGCCTCGGCCGTGCGCGGCGCCACGGCAGCGTCGATTGCCGCCGCCTGCGGCGCCATCAGCAGCAGCGCAAGCGCGGGGAACCCGAGGCAACAAGGAAGGCCAAAACGAATCGCAGAGATGCGCATTTGACCTGTTTAGCAAGCCCGCCGTCGAAGTCAGCCTCGAAACGGCGCGTCCGCTTGTCTCAGTGCTCGACCGCGCTGGCCTGGACGGGGCCGGCCCATTTCCTTTCGTCCCGGTCGATGAAGGCGGCGTAGTCGGTCACTTCCAGGCGAATACGGGCTGTTCCAGCTCGGCGACGCGGGTGTCGCGGCCGGCAAGCACTTCGCGGAACTGATAGATCAGGGCGGCGGTGGGCGCGTGGATGAACTGCCCGGCGTGGCGAAAACGGATCACGCGCCTGGTGCTCTCGGGAATCGTGGTGAAGGAGAAGGCGTCGGCATCCTCGACGGTGTCGAGCGCGATGCGATGCACCGAGGCGACCTCCTCGGGGTTCGGCGACAGCGCGGCGCCGGCGCCCGCCCACAGCACCACCGGCGTAATCAGGTAGCCGGACCGGGTCGGATAATCGTCGAGCAGACCGAGCACGTCGGCCTCGCCGAGCTCGAGACCGAGCTCCTCGTGCAGTTCGCGCCGCGCGGCCTGCGCCGGCGTCTCGCCCTCGTCGCAGCGCCCGCCGGGCAGCGCCCATTGATTGCTGTGGGCGCGCAGCCCCGAGGCGCGCAGGGTCAGCAGCAGCGCCGTTCCGCCGGATGCTTCGGCTTCGGTGAGCGCGACGGCGACGGCGGCCCGCTTCAGCGCGGGCGCCGGTTCGCGTTCCGGCAGCCGCGCGAACGCCGCGCAGCGCGC
Source organism: Bradyrhizobiaceae bacterium Ga0074131 (assembly GCA_001464035.1). Taxonomy (GTDB): domain Bacteria; phylum Pseudomonadota; class Alphaproteobacteria; order Rhizobiales; family Xanthobacteraceae; genus Bradyrhizobium. The sequence goes on along the minus strand of LNEC01000022.1, from coordinate 249,409 downwards.
CGCGATATTCCGCCTTGTGGCATGGTCGAACGGCCTGGTCATGCCGCTTGACTACAACACGTCGGCGTTTGATGAAATGCCTTCAAACATGACCGCCCGCAGGGACCGGACACCATCAGATGACGGACAAGGCGGCCGCAAAACTAAAATCGGACGGCTGGAGCGTGGTCGAAACCTCGGGCTTTGTGCACTTGATCGGACCGCTGTGGCAGCGGCTGGTCGACGGCCGGCATGAATACGCGCTGGCCACGCAGGACAAGCACCATAACCGGCGAGGCCTGGTGCAGGGCGGGGTGATCATGACCTTTGCCGACCGCAGCTGCGGCATGACCGCCCGCTACATCTCGGGCAAGCCGACGCTGGCGACGGTGCAGCTCGACACCCATTTCGTCGAGGCCGGCAAGATCGGCGAAACCCTGGTCTCCAAACCGCATGTGGTGCGCGCGACCCGCAGCCTGATCTTCATCACCACCGAAGTGACCGTCGACAAGCGCTGTATCGCCATGGCCAGCGGTGTGTTCAAGATATTGAAGAATGAATAAGGTGCGAAGCAGTTTTCTTCACCGCGCCCCGCTTGCGGGGATAGGAGCATCCAACGCTGTAAGGATCACCCCATGCAATACCGTCCCCTCGGCCGCAGCGGCCTGAAGATCTCGCCGATCTGTCTCGGCGCCATGATGTTCGGCGGGCCGACCGACGAGGCCACGTCGACGCGGATCGTCGCGAAAGCGCGCGAGGTCGGGGTCAATTTCATCGATACCGCCGACGCCTACTCGAACGGCAATTCCGAGCAGGTGGTCGGCCGCGCTATCGCCAACAACAGACACCACTGGGTGCTCGCGACAAAACTCGCCAATTCCATGGGCGACGACCCCAATCGCGGCGGGCTGTCGCGGCGCTGGGTGCTGCAGGCGGCGGAAGAAAGCCTGAAGCGGCTCGGCACCGACACCATCGACATCTATTACCTGCACAAGGAAGACCATTCGACGCCGCTGGCCGAAACCGTCCGCGCGATGGGTGAACTGATCGGCCAAGGCAAGGTGCGCTATTTCGGCGTTTCGAACTATCGCGCCTGGCGGGTGGCCGAAATCTGCAACATCTGCGATGACCTCGGCATCGACCGTCCGGTGGTCAGCCAGCCCTGTTACAACGCCATGAACCGGATGCCCGAAGTCGAGCATTTCCCGGCCTGCCATTATTACGGCCTCGGCATCGTGCCCTACAGCCCGCTGGCGCGCGGCGTGCTGACCGGCAAATACGCCCCCGACGCCGCGCCCGACGGGGAGACCCGCGCCGGACGCAACGACAAGCGCATGATGCAGACCGAATGGCGGCCCGAATCGCTGCAGCTGGCGCAGCAGATCAGGGAACATGCCGAGGCCCGCGGCATCAGCGCCGGGCAGTTCGCGGTGTCGTGGGTGCTGAACAGCTCATTTGTCTCCGGCCTGATCGCCGGCCCGCGCACCGAGGAACAATGGGACGATTATCTGCGCGCGCTGGACTATCGCTTTACGGCCGAGGATGAAGCGCTGATCGACCGGCTGGTCGCAAGCGGCCATCCCTCGACGCCGGGGTTCAACGATCCGGCCTATCCGATCGAGGGACGGCGGGCGCGGACGGCGAAGTGAGAAGAAAGTCATGGCTATTCGGGCTCAAAGGGCGCATCGTCTTTTCGGTTCGCCTCTGGCCGGATGCATGGCTGTGTTCCCTCGGCTGCGAACAGACGACTTGCAATAGCGACCGGCAGAAGCGCGCGAAAGCGATCCGACTCGCTTTGGATCTCGCGAGCGCGCGCCAGCCGCAAGCAATGCCCCCTCCCCGCGTCCGGCGACCTCCGCCGGCGCCTCACGGTCAAGGAAGCCACATGCAGATTCTTTCCGCACGTCACGTCAAACCCGAGGAGTCGCTGCGTCTCGGCGTCGTGTCGGGCTGGTACTCGACCAAGGTGAGCGGGACGTTCGTCACCGGCCCCCACACCACCCAGGAAGATTGCCTTTCGAAAATCCTCGAACTCAATCCGCCGCCGGCCAAGAAGAAGTTCCCCGCCATCAGCTGACGAAGCGTTCAATCCAGGAGCTTTCGACATGCTGACCGCAGGCCAGTTTCAGGACTACGATTTCAACCGGATGGTCGTGCGCTTCACGATGAAGAATGACGAAGCCAGCGTGGCGTGCGCCATCTCGACCGACGCGATGGACGCGCTGGAAGGCTCGTCCCGGACGCCGCCCGACCAGCGCGAGCAGCAATTCCTGCGGCTGCTCGACCGCATCGAGACGCGAGCGGCGCAAAAATTCAGCGCGGTCGAACTGGAAGGCAATCCGCCCGGCGTGATCCTGCGCGCGATCGATTTCCGGACCCCTCTCTGACGTAACCGCCTTTGTTTTCGGGTCGCCACGCCGTGCTTCCCGGGACACGCGAAGCCCTGATCGCCCTGCAATGAAACGGTCCGGGCTCTTCGCCGGTCGACGAGCTTGCATGCTGCAACGCAACAAAAAAGCGCCTCGCGACTCCCGTCGAGGGGGCCTCGGTTCGCACCTTTGAGCCTTTCACGGGGATGGACGCGCAACCGAGAACCTCATTCGGCACTCCCGGCAAACTCGCGGCTATTGGGCGCAGAACGGCGCTGGAATAATTTCGACTGAGCTGATTCAGCCGCTGCACGACTCCGCGGCGCCAATCTCCTACGCCTAAAGTCTAAGGATGCTGCGCGCCTTGGACCGCTGGCGGGAACGGAGGCCTGTTTGCAAACCATCTCGCGCCCGTGAAGGCAACCAGCCTGCCTTGGGTTCACGCACCAGACCCAGCACGCCGCGTACTTCCCGCTTGCAAAAATCACGCGCAAGCCTTTGACTTGTCATCAGGACAAAGCAAGCCCGCGCCAACAGCGGACGATACTTCAACCGGGAGGATATGACATCATGAGCAAGCGTAACGATACAACGACGACTCGCCGCCGTTTCCTGACGGCAGCGGCGGTCGGCGGCGCGGCGATTGCGATGCCGCAAGTCAGCCGGGCGCAGACGGCGACCCTGAAGATGCAGGGCTCCTGGGGCAAGGCCGACGTCTTCAACGAGATGGCCGAAGACTATGTGAAGCGCGTCAACGAGATGGCCGGGGGCCGGCTGCGCATCGACTATCTGGTCGGCGGCGCGGTGGTGCATCCGTTCCAGGTGTTCGACGGCGTGCATGGCGGCCAGATCGACGCGGCACACACGGTGACGGTGTACTGGTACGGCAAGCACAAGGCAGCTTCGCTGTTCGGCACAGGTCCCGTGTTCGGCTTCAACGCCAATGAGGGTCTCGGCTGGATCCACAATGGCGGCGGCCGCGAGCTGTTCGAGGAACTCCAGAACCAGATCATGAAGGTCAACATCAAGAGCTTCTTCGCGATGCCGATGCCGACCCAGCCGCTCGGCTGGTTCAAGAAGCCCATCACCAGCCCGGCCGATCTCAAGGGCCTGAAGTATCGCACGGTCGGCCTTGCGGCCGATCTGTTCCAGGCGATGGGCGCATCCGTCGCGCAGCTTCCCGGCGGCGAGATCGTGCCGGCGATGGAGCGCGGCGTGATCGACGGGTTCGAGTTCAACAATCCGACCTCGGACCGGCGCTTCGGAGCACAGGACGTCGCCAAGAACTACATGATGGGCAGCCATCATCAGGCGACCGAATACTTCGAGATCATGTTCAACAAGGGCAAATTCGACGCGCTGCCCGCCGAGCACAAGGCCATTCTGCAGTATGCGGCGGAGGCCGTGTCGTCGGCCAACGAATGGAAGGCCATGGACTATTACTCCAAGGACCTGCAGGAACTGATCAACAAGGACAAGGTCAATGTCGTGCGGACTCCGAAGGGAGTATTCGATGCGCAGATCAAGGCGTGGGACGGCCTGATCGCCCAGCTCGGTTCGGATCCCTTCATGAAGAAGGTGATGGATTCGCAGAAGGCATGGGTGCGCCGCGTGGTCTATTACAACATGAACAATGCGACGGACTACCGCGGCGCCTTCGATCATCACTTCCCGGGTGTGCTGAAGATCTGACGGCTTCCCGGCGCTTCGCTGACGCAATATGAACAAGGGCCGGCGCAGTCGAAGCGCCGGCCAGCCATGAATGGGGTGGGGGGCATCCTGATGTACGACTCGCCGCGAGTTCAGCTCGCATGACGAAATTTCTCTTCTTCATCGATGAACTCAGCACCTGGGTCGGCAAGTCGTTCGCCTGGCTGATTCTCGTCCTCACGCTCGGGGTCAGCTACGAGGTGTTCGTGCGCTACGTGCTGCGCGCGCCGACCACCTGGGCCTTCGACATCAGCTACATCAGCTATGGCGCCATGTTCCTGATGGCCGGCGCCTATACGCTCTCGCGCAACGGCCACGTGCGCGCCGACGTGATCTACCGCCTCTGGTCGCCCCGCACCCAGGCGAAGATGGACCTCGTCCTCTATATCCTGTTCTTCCTGCCGGCGATCGCGGCGCTGATGTACTCGGGCTTCAACTACGCCCAGATGTCGGTGCGTTTCCGCGAAGTCAGCATCTTCAGCCCGGCCGGCGTGCCGGTATTTCCGCTCAAGGCGCTGATCCCGATCACCGGATTCCTTCTGTTCCTGCAGGGGATCGCCGAAGTCATCCGCTGTGTGCTGTGCATCCGCACCGGCCAATGGCCGCAACGCCTGCACGACGTGGAGGAAACCGAAAGCCTCATCGTCCGCGAACACCAGCACCAGCAGGCGGCTGCTGAGCAGAACGAGAAGGGAGCGGGCGCATGACCGACCCCCAACTCGGCATGATGATGCTGGTCCTGTTCATCTTCATCATCATGCTTGGCTTCCCGATCGCCTTCACGCTGATGGCGATGGGCGTCTCGTTCGGCTACTACGCCTACTATACCGCCGGCCAGGACTTCTTCCAGAACCGCGTCTTCACGCTGCTGGTGCAGAAGACGTTCGAGGTCACGACCAGCGACGTGCTGGTGGCGGTGCCGCTATTCCTGTTCATGGGCTATCTGATCGAGCGCGCCAACATTCTCGACCGCCTGTTTTACGCGCTGCAGCTGTCGATGAAGAACGTGCCCGGCGCGCTCGCGGTGGCCACGCTTTTGACTTGCGCGATGTTCGCGACCGCCACCGGCATCGTCGGCGCCGTCGTCACGCTGATGGGCCTGCTGGCTCTGCCGGCGATGCTGCGGGCCGGTTACGACACCAAGCTGTCGGCGGGCGTGGTCTGCGCCGGCGGTTGCCTGGGCATCCTGATTCCGCCGAGCATCCTTTTAATCGTCTATGCGGCCACCGCCGGCGTTTCCGCGGTCAAGCTCTATGCGGCGGCGTTCTTTCCGGGATTCCTGCTGGCCGGGCTCTACGTCGTCTACGTGATCGTGCGCGCGATGATCAATCCCGCGCTGGCGCCGAAACTGCCGCCCGAGCAGACCAACGTGCCGATCAAGACGGTGATCTGGGCGCTGGCTACCTCGTTCCTGCCGCTGGCGCTGCTGATCGTTTCCGTGCTCGGCGCGATCCTGCTCGGTCTGGCGACCCCGTCCGAGGCGGCCGCGGTCGGCGCCGTGATGGCCATCGTCCTGGCGGCCGCCTATGGCTCGCTCAACTACGAGATGATGCGCGAATCGGTGTACCTGACGGTGCGCGCCACCGCGATGGTCTGCTACCTGTTCATCGGGTCGTGGACCTTTTCCGCGGTGTTTGCCGTGCTCGGCGGGCAGACGGTGGTCGAGCAGTTCTTCGCCTCGATGAACCTGTCGCCGCTCATGTTCCTGTTGTTGACCCAAGTGATCATCTTCCTGCTCGGCTGGCCGTTGGAATGGACCGAGATCATCATCATCTTCGTGCCGATCTTCCTGCCGCTGCTTCCCACCTACGGCATCGATCCGATCTTCTTCGGCATCCTGGTGGCGCTGAACACGCAGACCGCGTTCAACACGCCGCCGGTGGCGATGGCGGCGTTCTATCTGAAGGGCGTGGCGCCGCCGCAGGTGAAGCTCACCGACATCTTCTCCGGCGCGCTTCCCTTCGTCGGCCTGGTCTTCCTCACCATGGTGCTCGTCTATATCTTCCCGGGGATCGTGTTGTGGCTGCCCGACTATCTCTATGGAAACCGCTGAAAGGGCGCCGATGAGCCTCAACGCGCTCGGCCTCGCGGAGGCCGCGGCCGGAATCCGCGACGGCCGGCTCAGTTCGGCGGAGCTGGTCGGCGACTGTCTCAAGCGCATCGACGCGGTCGATCGCGATGTCGAGGCGTGGGCGTTCCTCGATCGCGACCACGCGATGTGGCAGGCCGAGGCTGCCGACGATCGCCGCAAGCAGGGCAAGCCCACGGGGCCGCTGCATGGCGTGCCCGTGGGCATCAAGGACATCTTCGACACCGCGGATATGCCGACCGAGTTCGGCTCGAAGCTGTGGGCCGGGCGCACGCCGCGCCGCGATGCAACGGCGGTGGCGCGGCTGCGGGCGGCAGGCGCCGTGATCCTCGGCAAGACGGTGACGACCGAGTATGCCTATTTCAATCCGGGCAAGACCCGGAATCCGCACAACCCGGATCATACACCGGGCGGATCGTCCTCCGGCTCCGCCGCGGCCGTTGCGGCGCTGATGGTGCCCGGCGCGATCGGTTCGCAGACCAACGGCTCGGTGATCCGCCCCGCCGCGTTCTGCGGCGTGATCGGTTTCAAGCCGACCCACGGCCTCATTCCGCGCAGTGGCGCGCTGCTGCTGTCGCGGGCGCTCGACCATGTCGGCGTTTTTGCGCGCTCGGTCGACGATGCGGCGCTGCTCGCGCAGATACTGGCGGGCTTCGACGAGGAGGATCCGGATACGCGCCCCCTTGCCTGTCCGCCCTTCGTCGAAGTGGCGGCCAGTGAACCGCCATTGCCGCCGCGCTTCGCCTTCGTCCGCACGCCCGCCTGGCAGCATGCCGAGCAGGCAACCGCCGAGGCGTTTGCCGAACTGGTGGAATCGCTGGGCGAGCGCGTGTCCGAGGTCGAAATCGGCCAGAGTTTCGACCTCGCCATCGACATGCACCGCACCGTGATGGACGTGGAGATGGCGCATAACCTGCAACGCGATTTCGAGCGGGGCGGCGATGCCCTGAGCGACGTGCTGCGCGCATTGATCGAGCGTGGGCGCCAGGTTCCGGCCGTCGCGTACATGCGTGCGCTGGCCGGCAGCGCATCGCTCAACGCGGCGCTCGACGGCGTGTTCGACGAATACGATGCGATCCTGACCCCGGCGGCGCCGGGCCCGGCGCCGCGCGGCCTCGACAGCACCGGAAACCCGGCGTTCTGCTCGCTGTGGACCTATCTCGGCACGCCGGCAGTGACGCTGCCGCTGCTGCAATCGGAAACCGGCCTGCCGATCGGCGTGCAACTGGTCGGGCGCCGCGGCAACGATGCCCGGTTGTTGCGGACGGCCAACTGGCTGGCCAAAACTCTCGGAAAACGCCGCCGCGGCGCCGCCGCGCCTGCGAAGACCGGTGCGCGTCGCGCCAAAACGGGGAGCAGCAGATGACGAATTTCATCACCGGGCTGATCGGAATTGCCGGCGTCTGCGTGTTTCTCGGCATCCTGCTCTGGTGGATCAAGGCGGTGCCGCTGATCATCATCGGCGTGCTGGTGATGGCGCTGTTGATCTGGGATTTCCTCAAATCGCTGCGCGCCGACGACAACCGGACGGGATGAGACGCGACCCGTCGAAATCCAAGGGCAGGGATCTCTCGTCCCGCTCAGGCTGATACCTTGAGCGGCCGCTGCGCCGCGCATGCGGATCGAACGCATCGCGCGCCCAGAAGAACCCGTTCGAGCCGAGACCGCGCCGCGAGTCGGCAAATTGTTCAGGACCGGCGTTCCGGATGCGAGCGGGAAGCGACGGACATCGTGATCCCGGCGCCGGCGAAAAGGCCGGTGTTCTGTTCTGGGAAGCGAGTGGACCAGCGCCCGCGTTCGGAAATTGCGACAGTTTGAATTATCTGCGAGGCAATTGGTGTCAGCTATTTTCATGGGTGGCCGGTAACACATGATCCCGACCCTTTCGTCTTCTCGCCTTGGGCGAGAATATCCGATGAGACCCATGGCCATGACAATCTTCTCTTCTCTGATCAGCGAAATTCAGGACACCACGGTATCCGGGCTCACGAAAAGGCAGTTGAGGGCACTCTCGCGCATCACCGACTTGTTTGTGGCTGGGTCCGGTCGCCATTCGAAAAAACAGATTGAGCTTTTTGGCGAGGTATTCAAAACCCTTGTTGCCGCGATCGAGCTTGAAACCCGGGTCGAACTCGCACGCCGTCTCGCAACTGACTCGGACGCGCCAGCGACGCTGGTTCGAGCATTTGCCTTCGACGATGCCATCGCCGTGGCGGGCCCGGTTCTCAGCCAGTCCACGGCACTTGGCGAATCCGACCTGGTAGCCAATGCCAGTGTCCAGGGCCAAGGCCATCTTCGGGCCATCGCACATCGTCGAACAATCAGCGAAGCGATCACGGAAATACTGATCGAGCGCGGTGGACTCGACGTCGTTCGTACGGTTGCGGGCAACGCCGGTGCCCGCTTTTCGGATGGCAGCTTTCGCGAGCTGATCGCACGGGCCGTCGATGATGCCCAGCTCACGCTGCAAGTTGGAATGCGACACGACATTCCTCGGCATCACTTCCTGAAACTTCTTGAAACGGCCTCTGCTTCCGTCCGCGCCAGGATCCTGGCAGCAAACCCGGAATTTGCCGATGCCGTGCCGGATGCGGTGACAGATGTGATCGACGACATAAATCTGGGGCTCCGCAACACGTCGCCTGATCACACTGAGGCAAAGTCAAGGGTAAGGCGGCTCCAGAACTGGCGTGAACTCGGCGAAGGCCATGTTCATGCGGCCGCGCGCTCGCAAAACTTCGAACAAGCGGCAGTGGCGCTGTCAGTTCTCGCCTGCTGTCCTATCGAGATGGCTGAACGGGCGATCCTCAATGAGAACCCCGGCGTGGTGCAGGTTCTCGCAAAGGCGGCCGGCTGCTCCTGGGCCACGGTCAAGGCGCTCTTGCTGATGACGGCGGCGGACCGCGGCATGTCCGAAAAGGATCTTGCCCGAACGCGCGAAGACTTCGAGCGGCTCGAGACGCGGACCGCCAAACGCGTGCTTGAATTCCATCACGAGCGGCGCAGCCGGCGCACCATCGCGAGCGCGCCCACTGTCCCGAGGGCGTCCGCGAACGCGGCAGCTGTCATGGGATAGGCGCGCCGACCAGGCGGCGCGGCGGCGATCCCTTCGCCAAGATCCCGTGCTTCCCTCGTTGAAGATTGGCTCTCCTCGTGAGATGCACATAATTGCCAACGACAGGAACCCGACGATAACGAAGGTCGTTAGCTCAAGGGATCCCCAAAAGGCGCGCCGGATCGTCCCACCGGCGGCGCAACATATGCTGCTCCCCGGTGGCGGCAACCCCCCGTGGTTGGCGGGCGATCGCTATTGTTGGTCACCGCCTCCGAAGAGCCAGACGTCAACCGGACCGTGGAATATCTACCATGAGCCACAGCGCAAGAACGGCCGAGGATAGCCAAACCGAGCGCAAGAACGCGCTTGAGCAGTTGGACGATTGGCTTCAGACGCCGATGATTTTATTGAGCTTTGTCTGGCTATTGCTGTTGATTCTCGAGTTGGTATGGGGGAGCGTTCGGCTTTTCGAAGTATTTGGCACAGTCATTTGGATCGTTTTCATCGCCGAATTTCTCGTCAGACTGGCGCTGGCACCTGAAAAGCTTGCTTTCTTGCGCGGCAACTGGATCACCATCATCGCGCTGGTCGTGCCGGCAGTGCGGCTGTTGCGGGCGTTTCGGATATTCCGCGTCGCCCGCGCAGCCAGAGGTCTGCGGCTGGTGCGGGTGGTGAGCGCCACCAACCGGGGCATGAACGCGCTTCGAACCAGCCTGGGACGCCGCGGCCTCGGTTATGTGCTCGGCACGACGGTCATCGTCATCCTGCTAGGAGCAGCCGGCATGCTTGCTTTCGAGCCTGCGTCTGAGGTGGACGGCGGATTCAAAGGATATAGCGACGCGCTCTGGTGGACGGCCATGCTTCTCACCACGATTGGTTCGGCATTTTGGCCACAGACGGTCGAAGGGCGGCTTCTGTGCTTTATTCTATCGCTGTATGGAATGACCGTGTTCGGCTACATCACAGCGAGCCTCGCCAGCTTTTTTATCGGCCAGGAAGCCAAGGACAACGAAAGCGACGTGGTCGGGGCGCGTGACATCGCCGAACTCAAACGTGAGATCGCGCTCTGGCGGAGCGAATTGCGGGGGGCTGGATCTGGAAGCCAGTGAAAGCCGACCGGGCTGAGGTCAAATGTTGCCTGTACCTGCATGGATTATTTACGCCGTAGCCAATTTTTTACGCCGGCAATGGCACTCTGCACTTTCCCCGTCGCCCTGATGCCCGCCGCGTCTCGGCCCTGGATCGTTGAATTCCTGGCATGATCTCTCTGGTCCGGTTTGGCATCGCCAACCGCACCGCCGAGGTCAAACCCCGGTCGATTTTTTGCCCCCGAATCAGGATCACGCGCCGCCGCCGCCGCTCGGTCCGGTGCTTCTGTCCGAACTTTGGGTTTACCGGAGGGTTGCCGGGGTTGTTTGGTCATCTGTTTCTCCAGGCTTGGCGTTAAAGCTGGGCGTTGGACTTGGTCAGAAATTGGCACTTCGAACTGCTTCTTCGAACTGTTTATCTTCCAATGCGTTAACCGCAGTGCCGTCGAGATGTTCCGGGCGCGCGACACCGGGGACATGAGCTGTCGTGGGTGCCTGAGCGAGCCTGGAAAGATTGGACGATGCCTGCAACCGGCCCGATCGAAATAGTCTGGCAGGCTGGCCGAAAGGCTCGTGGTGACCGCGTAACCCTGGTTTCCGCCGGGGTTGCTTTCTTCGTGCTGCTTGCAACCTTTCCAGGCATCGGAGCGACGGTGTCGCTGTACAGCATTTTCGCCGACCCTGAGAACGGCGGCCCACTCGTAGCGGCTCTTCCATCGGTGTTGCCTCAACAGGCGGTGGAAATCATCGCCAGGCAGACCCGGCGCTTCGCTGAGCAGCAAGGAGAGTCGTCGCGTAGTTTGCTTTTCGTGCCGTTGCTGGGATTTGCCATTCTGCTGTGGAGTACGACGAAGGGAATCCGGGCACTCTTCAACGCGCTCAACGTAATCCACGACACGGAGGAAAAGCGCGGCTTCATCAAGTTGACCGCAATCTCACTGGTCTTTACCATTGGCTTTATCGTCTTCCTGCTTTTTGTCATCGGTGTTGTTTTTGTCTTGCCGGTCGCCCTTGACGGCGTCGGGCTTGGCGAAGCCTCTTCACTGATAGTGAGCTTGCTGCGTTGGCCACTTCTGCTCGTCGTAGTCGGCTTGGCGCTTGCTCTGATGTATCGCTTCGGTTCGAATCGTGAGAATGCGGAATGGCGCTGGATCGCCATGGGAAGCGTGGTCGCATCGGTGCTCTGGGTTGGCACCTCAATTCTGTTCGAGTGGTTCGTCGCGAGATTCGTGAGCTTCGCTGAGCTCTACGGCTCGCTCGGCGCCGTGATCGGATTCATGATCTGGATCTGGCTTTCAACCATCGTTGTACTGTTTGGCGCCGAACTCGACGCCGCAGCGCAGCGTCGTCAGCGGGAAATGCAAGTCCCATCCAGTTCACGCTCCTGGGATAGCCAAAGTGATTGAATCCGACCCGATCCGGAATCGAATGTTGGCCGTGATCCTGGCCTTGCTCGTGATTGCCGGCTTGCGAGCGAGTTATGCCGTCACGATGCCCCTGGCCGCCGCCATCGTCGTAATTGCGGCCATCTGGCCGATCAAACCGTGGCTCGACCGGGTGCTTCCTTCAAAAGTCAGTTATCTGATCACGATCCTGGTTCTGCTTTTCATCTCTGTCGGCTTCATTGGAGCGGTGTACTTTTCCACCGCGCAGGTCGTGCGCGCGTTCGGCCAGAATCAGGACCAGTTTGCCAGCATATACACGTCGCTGACCGATCGGGCAGCGCAGTGGGGTCTTGAAGGATTCGGCGGCCAGGAAGGTTATGCGCGTCTGATTGCGTTCGGCCAGACGCTGCTGTCGAACGGCTATACTGTTTTTGTCTATCTCGGCTTCATCAGCATACTCGTCATCCTCGGACTTCCGGAAGTCCCCGCGATGGGCAAAAAAATCCGCGCAGCCCTGACGGCAACCGACCGGCGGGAACTGATCGATACTGTCGATGAGATCGCCACGAAGGTTCGCCAGTATCTCGGTGTAACGGCGCTCACCAGCTTGATCACGGGAGTCGCTTCAGCTTTGTGGGCCTTTGCCATTGGACTCGAGCTTGCACTCGTTTGGGGGATTCTGAACTTCCTGCTGAACTTCGTTCCCGTCATCGGAAATTTCATCGGCATCATCCCGCCAACCCTCTACGCCATCATTCAATTCCAGAGCGTGACCATGACGCTGGTGGTCTTTTTTGGTTTTGCCGGGCTGCAGATACTTGTGAGCAACTTCATCTATCCGACATTGCAGGGTCGCAGCCTGGCGCTCTCCCCTATCGCCATCGTGGTAGCGCTCGCGTTCTGGGGTTGGGTTTGGGGCATTGCCGGGGCGTTAATTGCGGTGCCGCTTACGGCAGCGATCGTCGTCATCTGCGCGCACTTCCGCGGCACGGAGTGGATCGCAAGGCTGCTGTCGACTCCACAGGAGCCGAAGTAGCTATTCTGGCGAGCGTATCAAAGCCGCGGTGAGTGCGATTTCGCGCGCACCCAACGAGGCTGACAGCGCCTGGGCTTTTTGGGCCGTGGTCAGTTCGCCTGACTCCTCCTGCCCCCGCTCCGATCGGAGCCGTCGCCGAAGCGTGTCGCGTCAATGCGAACTGCGGCCGCGTTGGCATGCTCCTGCGTTACGTAGGGCAGACCGTAGTAGCTCGCCGTGGCACTCCATCGGTCAGCCGGTTCCCTTGGAAAGCCGAATGCATAGGTGCCGCCGCTGGAAACTCCATCGCGTGTCACCAGCACTGCCAGCATTCGGCCGTCCTTGGTGAAGACCACGTCGCTGACGTAACCGTAAGCCTGGCCTGCCTGCAGCCGCGCGTAGTCTCCGATAATCTCGGTTACTGGAAACTGATCCGATGAGACCGCCCCGTCCCTCCTGTCCGGATCCAGGCCAAATTGTTGCCGTTGACCCAGAGGGATGTCGGCGACGATATGGTCTGGGTCCGTGATGCCTACGACCCTGTTCCACGGAATCCTGAAAACGAACTCGGGAACGTCGGGCCGCCTGACACTCTCCACGATCAGTGCTTCGATCCTGCCGTCTCTCCCGATCAGAATATTCTTCACCGTTCCCAGTTCATCGTTGGCCCCGCTGAGAACACCGTCGCCCAGGACGTCGGACGCGCGCCAGCCCTGGTGGACGCCCTGCGCGGTGAGCGGCACTACCTGCGGCAGGGTTTGCGTCGAGGGCTGCTGAGCGAAGGCCATTTCCGGGGCCAACAAGTATCCGCAGACCGCGGCAACGAGCCCTGCCCGCCTGCGCATCCCTTTGGTGCACGACGATGGCACGTTTGGAAGACGGGCGGCGGCGTTCTGGCTCCCGCCATGGCTGCCGCAGAGGGCTTGCGCGGTACTGTTCCTTCGATCTGGCTTGCTGATCATTTGCTACTCCATGGAGTGCCCCTCTCCAGCAAAAATCGGTCACGCAGAATATCGTTCCGACGATTGCCAAGAATTAATTATCGCACCAACTGCCCCTTCACGAAGCCGGCGGATGTTGGAAGATCAAGGGATCGGCTCGCTGCTGGCCGAAAAAACACGCTGATGCGTGCTGCGGCTTTGCGAGATCCGCGACGGTGAGGGCCACACCTCTTCCTGTGAGCGGTGTCCGCGGTGGCTGCCACAGGTTGTTGTCATTTGGATGGATTTAGGGCCTCGGTGGGCGGGTGTTTCGCGCGATGACGCAATTGGCTACCCAAGCGGGGCGCGCCTCGCGTCCGGCCCGGAGCGAAATGCTGCAGTCTCGTGGCAGATAGCGTATACGAAAGCTGAATTCCCCGAAGCGATCAGTGCGCGTACGGTACCGTCCGTCCAGCGTAACGCGCTGGTTTGGACGCGACGTTTCTCCGTTAACCACCAACACACCAGCGGCATACGCTACCCGCGTCAGCGTGATCTCAGCCTGCGCTGGCGCAGAAACGGCGAGGGAAAAAGCAAACAAGCGGTTGTGCGCGAATATCTCATCATCCTTGAACCTTCGCCTAAGCATTGGTCGACAACGCCTCAGGCGCCGCACGGGTCGACCAAATCCGCCGCTGGCTGCCGCACAGACCTGACTGCTGCTTCTGCTAATTCGCCGAAGAAGCGACCGCCGCCGCAAAAAGTGCGGCGGGCGCCTCAGCGATCGGGTGACTTTACTTCTTCGTTGAAGGAGCGCTGCTTCCAGTCGTGGTGCCAGCGTTTGGCCCGGCCTTGTCGACATCAGCTAGGTTGAAGGCCTGAGCCTTCGTGAGATCTTCCTTGGTGGTGTTGACCACGAGACGAGCGGCGCCGTCTCCCATCTCGCTGATCACGATCGAAGCAGGTGCGATCGCCACATTGCGTTCGCCCATGCCGAGGAAACCGCCGACGCCGACAACGATCGCCTTGATGGTCTTGCCGTTGTCGATGATGAGATCGTTGACCTCGCCGATGTTCTCATTGTTGAGGTTGTAAACGCTCCGACCGATCAGCTTGGTCGCGCGGGTGTCGGCGGGGTTGGCCGTATAGAAAGTCATCACCAGCGATGACCCGTCAACCCGCTGAAGGACGCCGGACTGCGAAGCGGGCGTTCCCATCGCACCAGGTTGGGCCGATTGCGGGGAAGTCGTGCCGGTTTGGCCCGTTTCCGATTTCTGAGCCGGCGTCTGGCTCGGGGTATTGGAACTCTGGGCGAACGCGGCGCCGGTTAGAATTGCGAACGCGCAGGTGGTTGCTAGAAGTCGCTTCATTGCCGTTCTCCGTTGCAGCAGTGAGTGATCGCGGATAACCTTGGAGGAAATACTTTGTTCCTGCCTGCGCCGCTGCGGCAAAGATGCATGGTAATCGAACGGGGAGCCGCTACGCAGCCATCGGACCCGTCACGAAAGTCAGCGACTAGCGAGGGCGCGCAATGTTATCGGCTTGTTTCGCGATGACGGCGAAGCGCCGCCAAGCGACCGCGTTTGAACAGATGAACTCGCGCGACAGACGGCACGCGGGCTGTCGCCTCCATCTTGGATTATTCGTTTTCGCGCATTCCGCAATCAGTTGGAGAAGGAGCTGCCGGTCCTCGCGTTGCGCAACCATAACGTTTGATTGATCTCGTTTGCCAAACCGCCGACCAAGGACGCAAGCGGCGACCCGCTTCGAAGATCTATCCGCATCGTCAACGAACTCCGGTCCGCAGAAACCGCGCGCAACCCTCCGCACATGCCACGTTCGGGACGGACGGGACAAAAAGACGCCGAGGGTTCGCAAATCTGTTCGGAACTGGTGCCCGGGGGCGGGATCGAACCACCGACACTGCGATTTTCAGTCGCATGCTCTACCAACTGAGCTACCCGGGCACTGCCCGGCGCGGGGCCAGGGAGCGCCGGTTTATAGTCAGGCCGGGCAGCCCTGTCCACCGCCTTCGCCGTGGGCTCCGCCGGGCGCGGCCCGGCTTTCTGTCATCCGCCAAGTTGCTGGAAAATCAGGCGAAAGCCCGCTGTCGGGCAGGGCCATGGGCGCTTTTACAGATTGCGTGAAAATACGATAGTGCCGGTGATTTGCCCGACATGTCAAAGTATTTTCGCGCTCAGGGCATCCATGCCGGCGACACGATCCTCCTTTGCATGGGGTTGTTTTCGATATTTTGTTATTCGGCGTCCTCGTCGGCTTCCGGCCGGCCCGGAACGACGTAGGAGCCGGACAGCCAGCGGTTGAGGTCGACGTCGCGGCAGCGCTCGGAACAGAATGGTTTCGAGGCCTCGATCGTCGGCTTGCCGCAGATCGGGCACTTCTTCGCCGCCGCCTTGCCGGGGGCGGCGTCGTTGGGCGGATCAGCTGGCATTTAGCCAGCCGAAGCGGATCGGATAACCCTCGCCGCCGAGCAGCGTGACCGACTCGTACAGCGGCAGGCCGACGACATTGGTGTAGGAGCCGACCATCTTGACCACGAACGAGCCGGCGATGCCCTGCACGGCGTAGCCGCCGGCCTTGCCGCGCCATTCGCCGGAGCCGATATAGGCCTGGATATCGTCCTCGCTGAGGCGCTTGAAGCGTACCCTCGTCTCGATCAGGCGCTGGCGAAAGGCCTGCTTCGGCGTCACCAGGCAGATCGCGGTGTAGACGCGGTGGTTGCGCCCCGACAGCAGCCGCAGGCATTGCGAGGCTTCGTCGACCAGATTGGCCTTGGGCAGGATGCGGCGGCCGACCGCGACCACGGTGTCGGCGGCGAGAATGAAGGCGCCGCGCAGTTCGTCGTCGAGCTGCACCGATTTGAGCGCAGCGTCGGCCTTGGCGCGAGCGAGGCGATTGGCGCAGGCGCGCGGCAGTTCGCCCCGCTTCGGGGTTTCGTCGACGTCGGCCGGACGCAGCGCATCGGGCTCGATGCCGGCCTGGTTGAGCAGGCTGAGCCGCCGCGGCGAACCGGAGGCAAGAACGAATTTGGGACGGCCTAGCATGCGGATTTTCGTCGGCGGGAGGGCGGGGCGAAATTTGCGCGGAACCTATCGGAAGGCGCTGGGGGAGACAACCACGCTCGGTGCGCCATGCTCGGACACCATGCTCGGTGCGCGCCCTCTCCCGCTTGCGGGAGAGGGAAGGCCCGCAGCCCGCGTCATCATTCACCCGCTTGCCGCGCCGGCCCTGGAAAACCGCTTGCGGATGCGCGCGAGCAGGGTGTCGCAGACCTCGCGATAGGCCTGCAGCTTCTGCTCACGATTGCCCTCGGCGCCGGTCGGATCGTGGGTCGGCCAGTATTCGACATCGGCGGCCAGTGTCCGGGTCAGTTCCAGCGCCTTGTGATGCGCCTCGGGCGACAGCGTGATGATGAGGTCGAAATTGAGCCCCTCCCAGTCGTCGAGTTCCTCGAACGTGGTCGGCTTGTGGCCGGAGATGTCCTGGCCCAGTTCCGCCATCACCGCGACCGCGAACGGATCGAGTTCGCCTTTGCGGACGCCGGCGGATTTGACGTAGAGGGCCTGGGGAAACATCTGCTGCAGCAGGCTTTCGGCCATCGGCGAACGCACGCTGTTGAGGCCGCATGCGAACAGCACGGCCTGCGGAGCCCGCGCGCGCGGCGGCGCGTCCACTAAGCTTCTTTTATTTGGGGCATGATCTTGTCGAAGAACCGCTGCACACTTTTTCGGGTCATGCCCTAACCCTTCCAGTGCAGGACGGTGATCAGCGTAAACAGCCGGCGGGCGGTCTCGAAATCGAGCCGCACCTTGCCTTTCAGCCGTTCCTGCAGGGTGCGCGACCCCTCGTCGTGAATGCCGCGGCGGCCCATGTCGATGGCCTCGATCTTGTCCGGCGTGGCGGTGCGGATCGCCTGATAATAGCTGTCGCAGATCATGAAATAGTCCTTCACGATCCGCCGGAACGGCGTCAGCGACAACAGGTGCGCCACCACCGGCGTGCCGTCCTCGCGGCGGATGTCGAACATCAGCCGGGCGCCGGTGATGCCGAGATGCAGGGTGAACGGCCCGTTGGCGGCGCCCTCCGGCGCGAACAGGTTTTTCTCGACCAGGTCGTAGATCGCGATCGCGCGCTCATGCTCGATATCGGGGCCGGAACGGCCGATCGATTCCTCGTCGAGCGTTACCGCGACGATGCGATTGTTGGAATCCTCGTCTGGCGGGGGTCTGGTCATGACAGATTGAGGCGCAGTCCCACCGAGCGCGCATGGGCATCGAGGCCTTCGGCCCTGCCCAGCGTCATCGCCGCCGGTCCCAACGCGCGCAGCTGGTCCGGCCCGCATTTCAGGATCGACGTTCGCTTCATGAAGTCAAGTACGCCGAGGCCGGAGGAGAACCGCGCCGAGCGGGCGGTCGGCAGCACGTGGTTGGAGCCGCCGACATAGTCGCCGATCGCCTCGGGGGTATGGGGGCCGAGGAAGATCGCGCCGGCATTGCGGATCTGGGCCGACAGCGCTTCCGGATCCCGCGTCATGATCTCCAGATGCTCGGCGGCGATGGCATTGGCGAGCGGCACGGCATCGGCGAGGTTTTTCACCAGGATGATGGCGCCAAACCGGTCCCACGAGGCCCGCGCGATAGCGGCACGCGGCAGCGTGGCGAGCTGCGATTGCACCGCGCGTTCGACATCATCGGCCAACGGGGCGCTGTCCGTGATCAGGATCGACTGCGCGTTGACGTCGTGCTCGGCCTGCGCCAGCAGGTCGGCCGCGATCCAGCCGGCATTGCCCGACTCGTCGGCGATGACCAGCACCTCGGAGGGGCCGGCGATCATGTCGATGCCGACCGTGCCGAACACCAGCCGTTTGGCCGCCGCGACATAGGCGTTGCCGGGGCCGACGATTTTCGCCACCGGCGCGATGGTGGCGGTGCCGTAGGCCAGGGCCGCCACGGCCTGCGCGCCGCCGACGCGGTAGATTTCGCTGACGCCGCCGAGACGGGCGGCCGCCAGCACCAGCGGATTGAGCTTGCCATCGGGAGACGGCACCACCATCACCACGCGCGGCACGCCGGCGACCCTGGCCGGCACGGCGTTCATCAGCACCGAGGACGGATAGGCGGCGGTGCCGCCCGGCACATAGAGGCCAACGGCGTCGATCGCGCTCCAGCGCCAGCCGAGCTCGACGCCGAGCGCATCGGTGAAGCGCTCGTCCTTCGGCAATTGCCGCGCATGGAAACCCTCGATGCGGTCGCGGGCAAAGGCCAGAGCGTCGAGCGTCTGGCTGTCGCAGGCCTTCACCGCGGCGTCGATTTCGGCCGGGGTCACCCGGAGGCCGCCGGCGTCGAGATCGAGCCGGTCGAACTTGCGCGTCGCCTCGATCAGCGCGGGGTCGCCGCGCGCGGCCACGTCGTCGACGATAGCACGGGCAGCCGCCTCGATATCGGCCGAGACCTCGCGCTTGGCGCCAAGAAACCCCCTGAATTGCCTGGCGAAATCGGCGCTGCTGTGATTGAGACGAACGGGCATGACGGCTTTCCAAGGGTATACTGCTCAATGGCGCGGCGGCATATCGCCGTCAACCCTTAGCCGGTCCGGGTGGGCAAAGGCGCCCCCTACGGCAACGCCTCACGCGCCCCGCCCCGAGGACTCGGCCCCTTCGCCGAGATCGGCGGTACCGAGATCGTCAGTGCCGAGGTCGGTCAGCTCGCATTCGAGGCATTCGACGTCGATCCGCAGCGCCCCGCCCTGGGCAAACAGCAGCACCGCGCTGCCGCCGGGAGCTTCACCGGGATAGAACTCGATTCCCAGCAGATCGAGGGCAGCCGGCGGCGCCTCCAGATCGATATTGCGCGATTTGCAGGACAGCACCCGGTCGAAGCGCAGCGCCGCGATCAGACGGCGCGGCGAGGTCTCCCCCGCCAGCGTCTGCTCCCAGTCCAGCCGGCTCATGCCGACCACCAGCCGCTTTTCGCCCTGCCGCCAGACGATGTCCGAGGTCTGCACCCGGGCATCCTGCACATGCGCCGAAATCACCGCGAGGTCGTCGGCATCGAGCGCGATCAATTTGAGCTGGGCCGTCACCGATGACACCTTATCATTGTCATTGCGCATAGTCTGCTCGCATAATCCGCGGCATCATCCGCTGATGCGTTCGATCGTGGCGCCGCACGCCGACAATTTGTCCTCGAGCCGCTCGAAGCCACGGTCGAGATGATAGACCCGGTTGACCATGGTTTCGCCCTCGGCGGCAAGCCCGGCGATGACCAGCGACACCGAGGCTCGCAGATCGGTCGCCATCACGGGCGCGCCGCGCAGGGTGGCGATGCCGTCAATGGTGGCGGTTTCGCCGTCGAGACTTATCCGCGCACCGAACCGCGCCAGCTCCTGCACATGCATGAAGCGATTCTCGAAAATCGTCTCGGTGATATGCGAGGCGCCGGTGGCGCAGGCCATCAGCGCCATCAGCTGGGCCTGCAGGTCGGTGGGGAAGCCAGGAAACGGCGCGGTCGAGACCGTCACGGGCATGAGGCCGGCGCCGTTCCTTGCGACGCGGATGCCGTCGTTGTTGACCGTTATCACCGCGCCGGCCTGGGTCAGAACGTCGAGCGCCGATTGCAGCAGTTCAGGCCGCGCCCCGGCCAGCTGCACGTCGCCGCCGGTCATCGCCACCGCCATGGCATAGGTGCCGGTCTCGATTCGATCCGGCAGCACGGTGTGCCGCGCGCCGTGCAGTTTTGTCACGCCTTCGATGGCAATGCGGGACGTGCCGGCGCCGGCGACCCGCGCGCCCATCTTGTTGAGGCAGTCGGCGACATCCCTGATTTCCGGCTCGCAGGCGGCATTGGTGATGACCGTGGTGCCTTTTGCAAGTGTCGCGGCCATCAGCGCCACGTGGGTGCCGCTGACGGTGACCTTGGGAAAGTCGATCGCGCCGCCCTTGAGGCCGCCGGGCGCTTTCGCGATCACATAGCCGCCGTCGATGGTGAGTTCGGCGCCGAGTTTCTCCAGCGCCATGATCAACAGATCGACCGGCCGGGTGCCGATGGCGCAGCCGCCGGGCAGCGACACCCTGGCCTCATGCATCCGGGCCAGAAGCGGCGCGATCACCCAGAAACTGGCGCGCATTTTCGACACCAGTTCGTAGGGCGCGGTGGTGTCGATGATGTCGGCCGCCGAGATATGCAGGGTCTGGCCCTGATACGCATGATCGCCGGGGCGCTTGCCCGCCGACATGATATCGACGCCGTGATTGCCGAGAATGCGCTGCAAATTGACGACGTCGGCCAGCCGCGGCACGTTGTCGAGAACCAGCGTCTCCTCGGTCAGCAGCCCCGCGATCATCAATGGCAGTGCGGCATTCTTCGCGCCCGAAATCGGAATCGTGCCATTGAGCTTGCTGCCACCGACGATGCGAATGCGATCCATGCCAAATCCCGCCTTTTTGCCAGGCAGAAGGTATAAGGCGTACGGGACCCGGATGGCAAAAGCTTTGAAATTTGCGGCTATTCGATGGGTTGGCGCCGGATTCGTTGCCGGAATGGAAAGGGGAGATATTGATGAGGATCAACGACATGATGGCAGGCGTCGATTGATCGACCGCCGCACCCTTATCGCAGGCCTGACGGCGGCTTCGATCGCGCCGCGCCGCGCATCCGCGGCGACCGTGAACGATGCGGCGGGGCGTGCCGTGCCGATCCCCGCAAAGGTATCGCGGGTGTTTCCCGCCGGACCGCCGGCGGCGATCCTGCTCTATACGCTGGCGCCGGAGATGCTGATCGGCTGGCCGCGCGCCAACCGGCCCGAAGAGTGCGTCTATATGCTGCCGGAGATCTGCACGCGGCCGGAAGTCGGGCGCATCACCGGACGCGGCAATACCGCGAACCTGGAGACCGTGCTGGCGCTGAGACCCGATCTCATTCTCGACATTGGATCGACCAGCGCCACCTTCGTCTCATTGGCGGATCGGGTGCAGGAACAGACCGGCATTCCCTACGCGCTGCTGGACGGGCGCTTCGCTGCGATAGCCAGAACCTACCGTTCGCTCGGCGAATTGATCGGACGCTCTGCCGATGCCGAGAAGCATGCTCGCTACGCCGAGGATACGCTGAAAACCGTCCTCGGCCGCATCGAGCCGTTCGCAGCAGGCGCGCGGCCGCGGGTCTATTACGCGCGCGGGCCGCGCGGGCTCGCAACCGGCCTCGGCGGTTCGATCAATGTCGAGACCATCGAACTGCTCGGCCGCAATGTTGCCGGCGAAACCCAGGGCGGGCTCGCCAATGTGTCTATCGAACAAATCCTGCTGTGGAATCCCGATGTCATCGTGACCATCGATCAGGAGTTCGCCGCCGCCGTGCGCAGCGATCCCTCCTGGGCTTCGGTAAAGGCGGTGCGCGACAACCGGGTGCATCTGTCGCCCAAGATGCCGTTCGGCTGGGTGGATTTTCCGCCAGGCGTCAACCGCCTGATCGGGCTGTGGTGGCTCGCCAAGATTCTCTATCCGGAACGTTTCCCGGAAGATTTGCGCGCGCTGACACGGGATTTTTATACCCGCTTCTATCATCTCACGCCGTCGGCGGCGCGAATCGACCATGTACTTGCGGGCCGGGATTGATAGCCTTCTGCGCATGAATCACACCCGATCCGCCGTGCCCGGATTTGCCATCGCCGTCGCGGTGCTGATCGCAGGCCTGTTGCTGGCTCTCACCGTCGGCCGCTATCCGGTGAGCCTCGGCGACCTGTTCAGTGTTCTCTATGCCAAGGCGGCCGGCCACCGTCCCGACGTGGCCCCCGCGGTCGAGAGCGTCATATGGCAGGTTCGCGGGCCGCGCGTGATCGCAGCGATGCTGGTCGGCGCGGCGCTCGCGGTCGCCGGCACCGCGTTTCAGGGGCTGTTTCGCAATCCGCTGGTCTCTCCCGACATTCTCGGGGCATCGTCGGGGGCGGCGCTCGGCGCCGTGATCGGCATCTATCTTTCGTTCAGCGTGTTCGCGATCCAGGCGATCGCCTTCCTCGGCGGGCTGATCGCGGTCGGGGTCGTCTATGCGATCGGCGCCTCGGTGCGGTCGCGCGATCCGATCCTGGTACTGGTATTGACTGGCGTGGTGGTGGGATCGCTGTTCGGCGCCGGCGTCGGCCTCGTGAAATATCTCGCCGATCCCTACAACCAGTTGCCGGCCATGACGTTCTGGCTGCTGGGCAGCCTGTCGGCGACCGGGACCTCGGACCTGCTTCCGCTGTTCGGCCCGGTCGCGGCAGGTGCGGCCGTGCTGATCGCCTTGCGATGGCGCATGAACGTGATGTCGCTGCCGGAAGAGGAGGCGCGCGCGCTCGGCGTCGCCACCGGTCCGCTGCGCATCGCCATCGTTGCCGCGGCGACGCTGGTGACCTCCGCCAGCGTCGCCACCGCCGGGATCATCGGTTGGGTGGGGCTGGTGGTGCCGCATCTGGCAAGGTCATTGGTCGGCCCCGATTTCGCGCGGCTTCTGCCGGCCGCGGCGATCCTCGGCGGCGGCTATCTGCTGCTGATCGATACGCTGGCGCGCACCATGGCGCAGGTCGAAATCCCGCTCGGTATTCTCACCGCCGTGATCGGCACGCCCTTCTTCATCTGGCTGCTCGCCAGCGTGCAAAAGAACTGGTCATGATTCTCGAGGGCCGCCAGCTCAGCATCGGCTACCAGGACCGCGTGGTCGGCAGCGGCCTCGACGTCCAACTCGCGAACGGCGAGGTGCTGGCGCTGCTCGGACCCAACGGCGGCGGCAAGACCACTCTGCTCAAGACGCTGCTCGGGCTGCTCGCCCCGAGAGCGGGCGAGGTGCGGCTCGGCGGCGCGGCGCTGTCGTCCCGCACCGTTCGGGAACGGGCGCGGCTGATCGCCTATGTGCCGCAGACCCATGTCGCGACCTTTGCATTTTCGGTGGAAGCGGTGGTGCTGATGGGCCGCACCGCGCATGGCGACCTGTTCGCCCGGCCGACCTCCGATGACCGCAGGGTCGCAGCCCAGATGCTGGACCGGCTGGGGATCGCGGCGCTGGCGCAACGGCCCTACACCATGATCTCGGGCGGCGAGCGGCAGCTCGTGCTGCTGGCGCGCGCGCTGGCGCAGGAGCCGCAGTTCATCGTGCTGGACGAGCCGACCGCCAATCTCGACTTCGGCAACCAGGGCAAGGTGATGCGCGAGATCCGCGCGCTGGCCGCTTCCGGCCTCGGCGTGCTGTTCACCACCCACGATCCCAACCATGCGCTGCGCGCCGCCGACCGCGCCTATCTGCTGCGCGGCGGCGAGCGTATTGCCGAGGGACCGGTGCAGGAAATTCTGACGCGGGAACGGCTGGAAGCGCTGTATGGCGCGCCGGTGCATATGATCACCGATGCGAGCGGAACGGCGTTTGTTCCGGGGTGAGGAAGCACGTGTGTCACGACACGTCGTCCCGGCGTGCGCAGGGACGACGAGGATGTTTGCCTTTACCCCTTGATCCGATTGATATCCTCACTCTCCAGCACCGGTTTTGCATAACCGTCGCGCGCGACCTTGATCATGGCGCGGCCGAGCTGCTCGGACGTGGTCATGTAGCCCGGCGCGATGCGCGTGAGCCAGGACAACAGCGGCGCGGCCACGACATAGATCGCCTGAACCCAGCCGGTCTTCGATCGCACGCCATGCAGCGGCTGGATGCCGGCGGGGCGAAACATGTAGGCCGCCTTGAACGGCAGCTTGAGCAGGTCGTTCTCGGTCTTGCCCTTGACTCGCGCCCACATCCGGCTGCCCTGCTCGGTGGAGTCGGTGCCGCGGCCGGTGACATAGGTGAACACCATAGCGGGATTGAGTCTGGCGAGCGTGGTCGCCGCGGCCATCGTGATATCGTAGGTCAGATGCCGGTAGCGTTCGGCGTCCATGCCGAGCGAAGAGACGCCGAGACAGAAGAAACAGGCGTGATATCCGGTGAGCTGGGATTCGATCGCGGCGAAATCCGTGAAATCGCCGTGGACGATTTCGCGCAGTTTGGCGTGTTGCCCGCCGGTCGGGCTGCGCACAACCGCGAGCACGCGTTCGACGCCGGGATCGATCAGGCATTCGCGCAGCACGCCCTGCCCGACCATGCCGGTGGCGCCGAACAGGATGACTTTCATGCCCGGGTGAACTGCGTTCATCCCCTGATGAACGCCAGCAGGTCGGCGTTGATGGTAGCCGCTTCCGTGGTGAGCATGCCGTGCGGAAAGCCCTTGTAGGTCTTCAGCGTGCCGTTTTGCAACAGCTTGGCCGACAATGGCGCGGAGCCCGCGTAGGGAACGATCTGATCGTCGTCGCCATGCATCACCAGCACGGGCACGGTGATCTTCTCGAGGTCGTCGGTGAAATCGGTCTGTGAGAAGGCGACGATGCCGTCGTAATGCGCCTTGGCGCCGCCCATCATGCCCTGGCGCCACCAATTCTCGATGATGGCTTCCGAAGGTTTCGCTCCCGGCCGGTTGTAGCCATAGAACGGACCCGCCGGAAGATCGCGATAGAATACCGAGCGGTTGGCGGCAAGCGCCGCCTGCAAGCCGTCAAAGACATCCTTGGGCAGGCCGCCGGGATTGCCCGGCGTCTTCATCATCAGCGGCGGCACCGCGCTGATGATGGCCGCCTTCGCCACCCGGCTCTCGCCGTGCCGTCCCAGATAATGCACCACCTCGCCGCCGCCGGTGGAGTGGCCGACGTGAATGGCGCGCTTCAGATCGAGATGCGCCGTCAGCGCCGCGAGGTCGTCGGCATAGTGGTCCATGTCATGGCCGTCGCCGGTCTGGCTGGACCGGCCGTGGCCGCGGCGGTCATGGGCGATGACCCGGTAGCCGTGGTTGAGAAAAAACAGCATCTGCGCGTCCCAGTCATCGGCCGACAGCGGCCAGCCGTGGCTGAATACGATGGGCTGACCGGTACCCCAGTCCTTGTAGTAGATCTCGGCGCCGTCCTTGGTGTTGATGGTTGGCATGGGAACTCCTGTCGGAACTGTTCGGCAATGCAGTCATAGAATTCGACTCTCTCCTCATCATTGAGAGCACTTGCGACGAAGCAACCAGCTTCGCTGCGCTGGCAATGACGGCGCGGCGGCAATCAGCCGAATACCGGCATCGGCCGATATCGCCTGACCGCACCGATGATGACGACGACGAAGAACACCAGCACGATGCCCTGGGCGATGGCGAACGGCGGCTCGGCCGGCGGCACGCTCGGCGCCAGCGCGTGCAGCGCCGGCACCTTCAGGAAACTCTGAATCACAAGCACGAACACGTTCAGATAAAGCGAGATCAGCGCCGTCACCACATAGATCCAGCGCCACGCGCCGGAAAGTTTCTTGCCGTAAAGCGCGAAACAGGCGATCGCCAGCAGCCCCAGAGAGAGAATGCCAAACAGATGCGATGGCAGCAGCTTCTCGGACAGCAGCGGCGGAATCACAAAACCCGTGGCGCTGGTCAGGATAGTGAACGGCAGGAATATCGCGGTCAGGCCCGGCATCCGGTTGGAGCCGAGCATCCCGAACATTACGACAATGCCGGCCACGATGCCGATCAGGCTGATGACGACGTGCACGGTGACGAACGTCGATAAGCTCATACCAAAGATCATGCTGGGATCCCCCTCTCAAGGCGGGAGGATGCTACGATCCGGGATCGCAAATTGCCACATGAGCCCGGCGTGCCCGGCGGCAACTCAGCCATGCAGTGACGATCCAGAAAACCGTGCGCTGCCCAAAATTGTTGCAAGGCCGTCGCAAACTGCGGCAATCTCATTGCAGCCCTCCGGCGAGAGACATCCGGTCAGCCGCTCCCTTCAGTAATAGCGCGGGATCGGTCCGCGCTCTGGATGCCGTCGATATCGCTGCAGCCCCTTACCTCATACCTCGGCGGTCTCGGAGAAGTGCATCTCGACGCCGCCGCTCGCAAAGTTCGGCACATCCGCCGCGGTGGTCTTACCTTCCGGGCTGGCGAATGCCGCCCCGATAGCCGCCATATTGTCGAAGCTCAGCGTCGCAATCAGATGAAAACCGGAGGGGCCGCCGGGCGTCGCAACCGGACCTTTGCTGACCTTGTACTGGCGAAGGCCCGGCAGCTTCTTGGCGAGGGGGATGTGAGTCTCAACATAATACTTGTCGAAAGCCGCGGGGTCCTTCGGGGTTTTGTAGAGTACGACGAGATCGGCCATGACGTTCCTCCGCTGCGCCGGCGTGCCGGCATCTCCAGATGAGGCCACATTAGGCCGCCGGTTTCGCCGCGTCGTCAAGAAAACCGTGCAGTGCCGCCACCACTTGGGCGCCCTCGCCGATCGCGCCGCCGACCCGCTTGACCGATCCAGAACGCACATCGCCGACAGCGAACACACCGGGCACCGAAGTCTCCAGCGCCGATGCCGGCTGTCCCTTGTCCGTGCCGCACCGCGCGCCGGTGACGACAAACCCGCCGCGATCCATCATGACGCCGCAGCCGTCGAGCCAGTCGGTGGCGGGATCGGCGCCGACGAACAGGAACAGGTTGTGAATATCGACGACGATTTCGTCGCCGCCGAGGCGGCTGCGCCAGCGCACCCGTGCGAGCGATCCTTCCTCGTTGCCGTCGAGCCCGACCACTTCGGTATTGAACAGCAGTTCGATATTGGGCGTGGCCTCGATCCGCTCGATCAGATAGCGCGACATGCTGGCGCCGAGGCCGCCGCCGCGGATCACCATGTGCACCTTGCGGGCATGGCTCGACAGAAACACCGCGGCCTGCCCCGCGGAGTTGCCGCCGCCGACCAGCGCGATCTCCTGGTCCGCGCACAGCCGCGCCTCGATCGGCGAAGCCCAGTACCAGACGCCGCGGCCTTCGAAGCCGGCAAGGTTGGCGATGTCGGGCCGGCGGTAACGTGCGCCACTCGCCACCACGACCGATTTGGCGCGCAGCAATTGTCCGCACTCGGTCGCCAGCGCAAAGGCGCCGTCGCTCCGGGAGCAATCCAGCGATTTCGCCGCGACCGGAATCAGCATTTCGGCGCCGAATTTCTGCGCCTGGCTGAAAGCCCGGCCGGCCAGCGCCATGCCGGAAATACCGGTGGGGAATCCGAGATAGTTCTCGATTCGGGCGCTGGCGCCGGCCTGACCGCCGAACGCACGGGCGTCGAGCACCGCCACCGACAGACCTTCGGACGCCGCGTAAACTGCGGTGGCCAGTCCGGCCGGTCCGCCGCCGACCACCGCGACGTCGTATAGCTTCTCGGAAGAATGGCCGCCGAGCATGCCGACCGCATAGGCAAGTTGGGTCTCGGTGGGGTTGCGCAGCACCGTGCCGTCGGGACACACCACCAGCGGCAGATCGTCCCGCGAGGCCGAATAGCGTGCGACGAGGTCTGTGGCGTCCTTGTCGGTGGCGGGATCGAGCACATGGTAGGGCTGGCCGTTGCGCGCAAGGAAATTCTGCAGCCGCGCCATGTCGCCAAGCGTGTGGGCGCCGATCAGCACCGGGCCGCCGGCGCCGCCCTGGATCAGGCTGACCCGGCGCAGTATCAGCGCGCGCATGATGCGCTCGCCGAGTTCGGCTTCGGCGACCAGCAGCGCCCGCAATTGCTCCGGCGGGATCAAAAGCGTTTCGACATCGCCCTCGGCATGGCCGTCGACCAGCGCGACGCGACCGGAGAGCTGGCCGATTTCGGCGAGGAACTGACCCGGTCCCTGATCGACGACAGGCGTGATGCGGCCGAAGCCATCGCGCTGGGTGATGGCAACCTGGCCGGACAGGATGACGAACATGCCGGGACCGGGCTTGCCGGTCTCGAACAACGTCTCACCCGACTGGTAGGTCCTGACCTCGCCGAAACGGCGTATCCGCAAGATTTCGCGCGGCGTCAGCACCGGAAAGGTCTGCTCGTAACGGGGAAACGCAGCGGACGCCGACGGGGTGATCGCGTTATTTCCGGTCGAAGAATCTAATGCCATCTCGGTCTCACATCGCTTGCAAACCAGAACCAGCCGCGGTGCGGACGAGCAAATTCCGGGCCGTCGGGCTATTCGCCCGGTTCCTTTCCGCCGATGTCATGTAGGGAGGCGCCGGCAGCATCGCGAGGCGTGGCGGCCTCGCCGCCGCGTCCCCTCGCCTGCGACTTCCGTCGCTTGAGATTTTCACGCAGCGCCAGCTTCAACCGGTCCTGCCGCGGGTTTTTCGCCGCCTGGCCTTCGCCTTTACCCTGATCGTCCGTCATCCTGGGCCTGTTCGAATGAATGAGGCTTCACAAGCGCCTGCGCCGGATAATAGACCGGCCGCACGCCACGCGCGGGAATTTTCCCGGCCGGTACGGGTATCCAGCGCTCTTTTCGGCCGCTTGGAAGGCCTGCAGCCTCCACCCGCGCTTGCGCATGCGGGGGGCTTGTGGCAAGGATCGGCCCGCTCTGTAGAGGCCCTTTGGGCCGATTCTGCATCCGGGGCATGCTGCCGTAGCTCAGTGGTAGAGCACTCCATTGGTAATGGAGAGGTCGACAGTTCAATCCTGTCTGGCAGCACCAGTTCCCTGAGTGTTTCAGCTCAGCGCCTACGGTCCGCCGTTTGCGGTCATGACCCTTTTGGATGCGCGACCGCTCGGAATCGGCGGACGAATCGCCTCGAATCATAACGCACCGCAATCACGCCACGATGCCGATGATCAGATCCTTCGGATGCAGCGCCTGACGGATGATTCGCGACCATGACCGGCCATGAACTAAAGCGGCTTCGCCAGGATATTGGTGACGCCATCGGCAGGCCGCTGTCGGCCGCCGATATGGCCAGGCTTTGCGGTTTCGGGCCGGACGCAGACGCCAACATCATTCGCCGATGGGAAGTCACCGGTCCCAGCAAACCCGTCGCCGAACAGCTCCGCATCCTGGCGATGGCGAGCGATCGTCACCCGATCCTCGAAAACTTCAACATCTTCGACCGGCACGATGTCGCCGAGAGTGAGAGACCGGCACGCCGCGAAGCCTTTCGCGAACAGATGCGCGACGAGGTACGCCGCCGCCTCGGCTAGGGGGACGCTCACCTCCGAGCTGCCAACTCGGTGTCCGAACGACGCGGATGTCAATCACGGCGACGTGACCGCGAATCGAAACCATTCGACACGACCACCTTGCGAACTCGACGAGAGATGATTCGCACCACGGAATGCAGAATCTCCGATCGCGCCAGGCGCGACCAGTCCGGCCGAGCGGCGATTATGGCTTCATTTAGGATCATTAAGGCCCAATTAAGCACGTAAAATTCGATGTTTCTTGAATCGATCGGAACCTTCTCGGTGTGACCGATGGGTGACAGCATTTCGAGGAGAAGTTGTCTAAGTCGACGCCATGGACGACGCCGCTGCGCGGCTAATCTTGAAATTAGAAATGACTCCTGGAGACCAAAACCAATGAAGAAGTTCCTACTCGGTACTGTGGCCCTGATCGCTCTCGGCGCGACCGTGCCAGCACTCGCAGCCGATATGGCAGCTCGTCCCTACACCAAGGCGGCTCCCGCGGCGTACGCGCCGATTTACAACTGGACCGGCTTCTACATCGGTGGTCACGTCGGCGGCGCGTTCGGCGGCAGCAACGGTTTCGCCGGCACCACCAGTAACGACGACGACGGCCGCTTCCTCGGCGGCGTGCAGGTCGGCGCCGACTACCAGTTCGCCCCCAACTGGGTGCTCGGTATCGAAGGCCAGTATTCCTGGCTCGGCAGCAACAACAGCGCCGCTGCCTTCACTGGCGCGGGCGCCGGCTACGTCTACAACCACAACCAGCGTGGCCTCGGCTCGGTGACCGGCCGCCTCGGCTACACCTGGGGTCCGGCCATGCTCTACGTCAAGGGCGGCTATGCCTACTCCGACCACAATGAATCTTTGACGTTCGGCGGCGTGCCGCAGGCGTTCACGATCAACAGCGGCCATCAGGACGGCTACACCGTCGGCGCCGGCATGGAATACATGTTCGCGCAGAATTGGTCGGGCAAGGTCGAATATCAATACTACGATTTCGGCAAGACCAACTTCGTGACGCCCGTCGTCCTGTCGCAGTTCGGCAGCACCCGCAACGAGGAACATACCGTCAAGGCAGGCCTCAACTATCGCTTCAACCTGGGCGGCGCCCCGGTGGCTGCGCGGTACTGATCTCTGATTTCACGCGACAATGACGAAAGGCCGGCTTCACGCCGGCCTTTTTTCGTTCACCGACCGTCCCCCAGCATCCCCCACAAATCGAATCGCGAAATATTCCCGATGCTGTCGCTCTCTTCGTTCTCGGTTCGATCGCGCCAGCCGTTACGGTCGATCTCGGAGCTGGCCTGCATGGCGTTGCGCCGCCCCCTGCGGCGCCGAACCGCCATTGAAAACGGCTTATCCATCGCGGGTCGCGCCGGCGGTGCAAAAAGTCGCGCCGTCGTTCGAATCCTCGTGATTTTGTTAACCCGGTAACGCGATACTGCCCAAAGATTCATCCTGAAGATGTGGGCGGGGACGACATGGCGTTGCGATACACGAACACGATCACCGGGCTTGGCGGGATCCGCGGCTTGCTGCGTCCGCGATGGGGGGTGAGGGGCAGCCTGTTCGCTGCCTTCGCCGTGATCGCAGGCATGGCCATCGTGATCAGCGTCGGTGCGGGCATCGTGCTGGGACGTCTCGGCGGCGCGATGGTCGAGTTGAGCGGACGGGACATACCTCGCCTCGCGGCCAGCCTGCAACTCTCCGAGCAGAGCGCAAGCCTTGCCAGCCAGGGTCCGGCGCTGCTGGCTTCGCAGAGCGAGGAGATGCTGGAGGATCGCGCCAGCAAGATGAAGGAAACCCAGGCGGTCACGCTGGCCAAGCTCGGCGAGATCACGGCGCTCGGCGCCGACAAGGCGGTGGTCACCGCGCTCGCCGAGACCGTGAAGAACATCGACGAAACCATCCAGAGTCTGGGCAACGCGGCGCGCGAACGCCTCGAGGCCGGCGCGCAGCACGAAAGGCTTTACGGCGCCGTGCGCGCGGCCCAGACGGCCTTCGTGAAGGCCGCGGGTCCCGCGCTGGTCGGCGCGCAGACCCAGCTGAACGGCATCTTCGGCGCGCCCGACTTCTCCCAGGACGAAGCTACCAAGGCGGAGCAGGTCGTCGACCAGCTCGGCGACGTCGTCGCCGGCGGCAATCTCATGGCGTTCACCTTGATATCGGCGCTCTCGTCCGACAGCAGCGACACGCTGGAGGCCATCGAGAAGGAGTTCCGCACGGCGCAGAAGCGCGTCAAATCCAACCTCGACTTGCTGCCCAGCGGCTCCGCCACCACGGCGCTTCGCACCGCGGCCTCGGGCCTGGAGGGACTGGGCGAGGGCAAGGCCGGCGTCTTCAAGGTTCGCCAGAAGGAGCTCGATGCCGCCGATTACGGCCAGACCATTCTCGAAGAAAGCCGCAAGCTCAATGTCGGACTCGGCATCAGCGTGCAGCAGCTGGTCGAAGGCGTGCGGAATGAAACCGACGCCTCGACTTCACAGGCGCACAAGGAGATTTCGCTGGCCACCATCGTCATGCAGGCGCTGGGCGCGGCGACCTTGATCGGATCCGTGCTGTTCGTCTGGCTTTATGTCGGCCGCAACATCCTGCGCCGGATCGGCAACCTGCAGCGCTCGATGCAGCTGCTCTCCAGCGGCGACCTCGAAACCGAAATCTACCGCTCCAGCCAGCACGACGAGATCGCGGCGATGGCCGATTCGCTGCAAGTGTTTCGAGAGAGTATGATCGAGACCCGCCTGCTGAACGCCGAACAGGACAAGGACCGCATCGCCAAGGCCGAGCGCGCCTCTCGCATGGAGGCCCGGATCGTCGAATTCGAGGCCACTGTCCGCAACGCGCTCGACACCCTGCAGACCTCGGCCAATTCGATGCAGACCACGGCGCAGGCCATGTCGGTGACATCAGACCAATCCAGTGCGCTGGTGAGCGCGGTGGCGTCCGCCGCCGAGGAAACTTCGGTCAACGTGCAGACCGTGTCGGCGGGCACCGAGGAATTGTCCTCATCGATCTCCGAAATCGGCCGCCAGGTGGTCACTTCGGCGCAAATCGCCCGCAAGGCGGTCGACGATGCCGGCACGACCGACGCCACCATGCAGGGTCTAGCCGACAACGCCGGTCGCATCAGCGTCGTGGTCGACCTCATTCAGACCATCGCTTCGCAGACCAATCTGCTCGCGCTCAACGCCACCATCGAAGCCGCGCGCGCCGGCGAGGCCGGCCGGGGATTTGCCGTGGTCGCTTCCGAGGTCAAGAGCCTGGCCAACCAGACCGCGAAGGCGACCGACGAAATCCGTCAGCAGATTGCCAGCATGCAGGCGGTGACGACATCGGCGGTCGGCGCCATCAGGAACATCTCTTCGACGATCACCGAGATCAACGATGTGACCGCCGCGATCGCAGCGGCAGTCGAACAGCAGGGCGCTGCGACGCGCGAGATCGCCCGCAACATCCAGCACGCCGCCGGTGGCACATCCGAGGTTTCCAGCAACATCATCGGGGTCTCCACCGCCTCCGCCGAAGCCGGCGCCGCCGCCGGCGAAGTGCTGAGCGCGTCCGCGGCACTCCGCCACGAGGCCGACGTGCTGCGTTCGGAAATCAACGCCTTCCTGTCCAACATCCGGGCGGCGTAGTCAGCCGCGCCTCTTATCCCTCCCCCCGCGCAGCGGTGGGGAGGGTGGCACGTCGTGAGCGTAGCGAACGATGTGACGGGTGGGGGGGTGCTTCAGCGCATCCGACTGCCAGATCACTTGCTGAGACGCCCCCCACCCGACCGGCCTTCGGCCGGCCACCCTCCCCACCGCTGCGCGAGGGAGGGATAAGAACCTGGCGTTTTCCCGAAATCCCATTTCTTTTTCGGCTGGCGCCGCGCCGATTGTGCGGTTAAGCCGATAACAACAATCGCGCGAAACCCGAACGATGCATTCAAAAACAGACACGGTTCAGTCCTCCGCCGAGGCGCTGCGCTACCCCTGGGAACATCATCCCGGCCCGGATCAGGTCGTCGAGGTGAGGCCCGGGGTATTGTGGGTCCGGCTCAAGCTGCCGTTCCGTCTCAACCACGTGAACATCTATCTGCTCGCCGACGGCGACGGCTGGGCGATGGTGGATTCCGGTTTCGGCAACGAGGAAACCATCGCGGCCTGGACCGCCCTGTTCGATGGCCCGCTCAGCCACGTGAAGGTCAGGCGGCTGATCGTGACCCATTCGCATCCCGATCACGTCGGTCTGGCCGGATGGATCGTCGACCGATTCGACTGCCCGCTGCAGATGTCGCAGGTGGAATACCTGCAGTCGGTCTATCACCAGAACCGCGGCACCGAGGACCGCCGCAATGCGCAGCGGCTGTTCTTCCGGCGCCACGGCATGGACGAGAACCTGACCGACAAACTGCTCGGCCGCGGCCAGGACTATCTGAAGCGGGTCTCCACCCTGCCGCCGTCCTATCACCGGATCTCGAATGGCGACGAGGTTTCCATCGGCACGCGGCGCTTCAAGGTCATTACCGGTGGCGGCCACGCGCTCGACCAGGTGATGCTGTATTGCGCCGCTGACAAGCTGTTCCTGTCGGCCGATCAGGTGCTGAGCAAGATCTCGCCCAATGTCAGCGTCTGGGCGGTCGAGCCCGACCAGAACTCGCTCGGCGAGTACCTGGCCTCGCTGGCCAGCCTTACCACCACGCTGCCCTATGACGTGCTGGTGCTGCCCGGCCACGGCGTGCCGTTCTATGGATTGAAGACGCGCATCAAACAGCTGGCCGATCATCATGAGGAACGCTGCGGACTGATCGCCGATGCCTGCCGGGAAATCCCGAGGACGTCCAAGGAACTGGTGCCGGTGGTGTTCCACAAGCACGTTCTCGACGTACACCAGATGGGCTTTGCCGCCGGGGAACTGATCGCGCATGTCAATTACATGCTGGTCGAGGGGCGGCTGGCGGCCGAGCAAGCCGACGGCGTGCTGCGCTTCAGGACCACCTGAATTCCGAACGAGCCGAAGACGCTGAACGAGGCGACACTGCTCGCAGGCGCTTAGAGCAGCCGCTTACGAATGGCCTGCTCGACGGCGGTGAGCTCCTGATTGGCTCTGTTGAGTTTGGCCTCGGTCGCCTGCGCGCGGTATTCGGCGGCTATGGTGAGTTCTTCCGCAGCCACAATGCGCGACTGGGCCTGTTGCAAGGCTCTCGACACGTCCTGAAGCTTGCCATTCAGTTCATTGACGATTTCGCGGCGCGCGCGCTCTGCTGCGTCCCTTTGCTGTTCGGCAAGCCGCAGTTTTTCGGCCAGGCTTTCGCACACCGACCGCGCCCGCGCTTCGGTTTCGCGCGCGTGATTTTCCATGCCCTTGAAGATCTCGGCGGCCTGGTGCACGAGGTCGAGCGCGGTGGCGCCATCGTCCTTGCTGGCTAAGGGGGCAAAACCCACGATCTTTTCGGGGTCCCCGGCGGAAGACCCGTAGCGATCATCCCAGAGGTCGTGGCGGAGCTGCTGATTTGCGCGAAACGCCATGCGCGTGACTCTTTTTTTGGAGTTCCTGAACCGGAAACTACCGCGAACATGGTAAACTGCGAGTTAATCATACGCCCGGCTTGACCATGCGGCCTTTCGACGGTGATTTCCCGGTCTGCAAATGCGCCGGTCTCGAACACATTTCAGGGCGGCTCCGCCGCATCCGCCCGAAAAACGGAAACCGGATCGGCGCCGCGACGCCAGCGCATCCAGCGTATTGATCCTGATCAAGTTTTGGCCCGCGGGGCAAGCAACCCCGCCCCCCGGTATCGGGCGGCTGCGAGCCGATTCCGGCTCGACAGCAAAGCTGGAAACGCTCTAAAAAGGGCTAGCCGCTTCGGCTTCACGCACCGTTTCAGGTTTTGCGATGGATTACAGCCAATTCTTCAGCACCGCCCTCAGCCGCCTGCATGACGAGCGGCGCTACCGGGTTTTCGCCGATCTCGAGCGGATCGCGGGCCGGTTCCCGCACGCGGTGTGGCATTCCCCGAACGGGCCGCGCAACGTCGTGATCTGGTGCTCCAACGACTATCTCGGCATGGGACAGCACCCGAAGGTGGTCGGGGCCATGGTCGAGACCGCGACCCGGGTCGGAACCGGCGCCGGCGGCACCCGCAACATCGCGGGGACCCATCACCCCTTGGTGCAGCTCGAGGCCGAACTCGCCGACCTCCACGGCAAGCAGGCGGCGCTGCTGTTCACGTCGGGCTATGTCTCGAACCAGACCGGCATCTCGACGATCGCAAAGCTCATTCCCAACTGCCTGATCCTGTCGGATGCGCTCAACCACAATTCGATGATCGAGGGTGTCCGACAGGCCGGCTGCGAGCGTCAGATCTTCCGCCACAACGATATGGCCCATCTGGAAGAATTGCTGCGCGCCGCGGGACCGGACCGGCCGAAACTGATCGCCTGCGAGAGCCTGTATTCGATGGACGGCGATGTCGCTCCGCTGGCGACAATTTGCGATCTGGCCGAGCGCTATGGCGCGATGACCTATGTTGACGAAGTTCATGCGGTGGGCATGTACGGCCCGCGCGGTGGCGGCATCGCCGAGCGCGACGGTGTCATGCACCGCGTCGACATTCTGGAGGGCACGCTGGCCAAGGCATTCGGCTGTCTCGGCGGCTATATCGCAGCCAGTGCCGATATCGTCGACGCGGTACGTTCCTACGCGCCCGGCTTCATCTTCACCACCGCGCTGCCGCCGGCGATCTGCTCGGCGGCGTCAGCCGCGATCCGGCACCTCAAGGCCTCGAGCTGGGAGCGGGAGCGCCATCAGGATCGTGCCGCCCGTGTCAAGGCCATCCTCAATGCCGCCGGGCTGCCTGTCATGTCGAACGAGACCCATATCGTGCCGCTGTTCGTCGGCGATCCCGAAAAGTGCAAGCGGGCCTGCGATATCCTGCTCGAAGAGCACAACATCTACATCCAGCCGATCAACTACCCGACCGTCGCCAAGGGCACCGAGCGGCTGCGGGTCACGCCCTCGCCCTATCACGACGATGGATTGATCGACGGGCTCGCCGAGGCGCTGCTGCAGGTCTGGGAGCGTCTCGGCCTGCCGTTACACGCGAAATCGCTGGCGGCCGAATAGCGGGGGCCGTCTCCGCCGCCGAAATCCCCGTTTCGCGGCGTCACGACGATGCTTTGCCGGATCGATCCGGCTATACTCCTCCCGCTTCGCCCGGGAACGCCATGGCGTTTGCGGTGGCGCAGGCCGAACGTCAGGGGAGGTAGGGCGCGATGTTGCACGACTGGGGCGTGATCGCAGCCGCCTTCGGCTACATCGGGTTCCTGTTTGTGATCGCCAGCTACGGCGACCGCCTTTCGCCGACGCAGCGCGGCCGCGCCAGCGCGCTGATCTATCCGCTGTCGCTGGCGATCTACTGCACGTCCTGGACGTTCTTCGGCTCGGTGGGATTCGCCACCCGCACCGGCGTCGATTTTCTCGCGATCTATGTCGGCCCGATCCTGATGATCGCGTTCTGCACGCCGCTGCTGCGCCGCGTGATCAAGCTGGCGAAATCGCAGAACATCACCTCGATCGCCGATTTCATCGCCGCGCGCTACGGCAAGAGCCAGGCGGTCGCCGCGACGGTGGCTGCGATCGCCATCATCGGCTCGGTTCCCTACATCGCGCTGCAGCTCAAGGCGGTGGCGGCATCGCTCGGAACCATCCTCGGCGAAGACCAGGCCTTCTCCTCCATTCCGATCATCGGAGACGTGGCGCTGATCGTAACGCTGGCGATGGCCGCGTTCGCCGTGCTGTTCGGCACGAGGCAGACCGACGCGACCGAACACCAGCATGGCCTGATGCTGGCGATCGCCACCGAATCCATTGTCAAGCTGGTGGCCTTCCTCGCGGTCGGCGCCTTCGTCACGTTCTGGATGTTCTCACCGGTCGAACTGATCGAACGCGTGATGAAAACCCCGGAAGCGGTACGGGCCATCGAGTACACGCCCTCGATCGGCAACTTCCTCACGATGACGCTGCTGTCGTTCTTCGCGATCATGCTGCTGCCGCGTCAGTTTCACGTCAGCGTGGTCGAGAATTCCAGCGACGCCGAGGTGGGCCGGGCGCGCTGGCTGTTTCCGCTCTATCTGGTCGCCATCAACTTGTTCGTGATTCCGATCGCGCTGGCCGGGCTCGTGACCTTCCCGTTCGGTACCGTCGAGGCCGACATGTTTGTGCTGGCGCTGCCGATGCAGGCCAATTCACCCGCACTCAGCGTCCTCGTCTTCGTCGGCGGCCTGTCGGCGGCGACCGCCATGGTGATCGTGGAATGCGTCGCGTTGTCGATCATGGTCTCGAACGACATCGTGGTGCCGCTGGTGCTGCAGCGAAGCCGGGAAAGCCGCGTGGGCCAGAAGGATTTCGGCAACTTCCTGCTCCGGGTCCGCCGCCTTGCGATTTTCGCCATCATGGTGATGGCGTATTTCTACTATCACGCGCTGGGCAATGCCCAGCTGGCGGCGATCGGCCTGCTGTCCTTCGCAGCGATCGCGCAGCTGGCGCCGTCGTTCTTCGGCGGCCTGTTCTGGCGCCGCGCTACCGCGCGGGGCGCCATGGGAGGCATGCTGGTCGGCGTCGCGGTCTGGATCTACACGCTGTTTCTGCCGAGTTTCCTCGACGGCAATGCCGCGGGCATGGTGCTGCTGCAACATGGCCCGTTCGGCATCGAGGCCCTGCGTCCGCGGGCCCTGTTCGGCGCCGACCTGCCGCCCCTGCTGCACGGCGTGATGTGGTCGCTTTCGCTCAACCTGCTGACCTATGTCGTGCTGTCGCTGGCGCGCCAGCCGTCCTCGATCGAACGGCTGCAGGCGGACCTGTTTGCGCCGAGCGCGCTGGCGCCGACGACCCCCGCGTTCCGGCGCTGGCGCACCACGGTGAACGTGCAGGACATTCAGAGCACGGTAGCGCAGTATCTGGGCCCCGATCGCGCCAGTCATTCGTTCGAAGCCTTCGCCATCGCCCGCAACACCCGCCTCGAACCGGCCGCGCCCGCCGATCTCGAGCTGCTGCAGCATGCGGAGCATCTGATCGCCTCGTCGATCGGGGCGGCCTCCTCACGGCTGGTGATGTCGCTGCTGTTGCGCAAGCGCACCGTCTCCGCCAAGGCGGCGCTCAAGCTGCTCGACGATTCCCATGCGGCCCTGCATTTCAACCGCGAGATATTGCAGACCGCGCTGAACCACGTGCGGCAGGGTATCGCCGTGTTTGACGCGGAACTGCAGCTGATCTGTTCGAACCAGCAGTTCGGCGAAATTCTCGGGTTACCCCCGCACCTCGTGCAAATCGGGATTCCGCTGCAGGAGATCCTGGAATACATGGGAGCGATCAGCCCTCCCGGCTTCGGCGATGCCGACGGCTGCGCGTTGCTGGAAATGCGTCTCGCCGCCTATACCACGGTCGGCGAACCGTACCTGGAACGTTTGCCGGATCGTCACATGGTGATCGAGGTGCGCGCCAATCGGATGCCCGGCGGCGGGCTCGTGATCACCTTTTCCGACGTCACGCCGTCTTTCGAGGCGGCCGAGGCGCTGGAACGCGCCAATGCGACGCTGGAAAAGCGCGTGCGGGACCGCACAGAGGAGCTCACCCGCCTGAATTCGGAACTGGCGCTGGCCAAGAGCACCGCCGAGGACGCCAACATCTCGAAAACGCGGTTCCTGGCGGCGGCGAGCCACGACATCCTGCAGCCGCTGAACGCGGCGCGGCTCTACATCACGAGCCTGGTGGAACGGCAGAACGGCGGCGAGGATTCCCGGCTGGTGGAGAACATCGACGACTCGCTGGAGGCGATCGAGGAAATCCTCGGAGCTCTACTGGATATCTCACGGCTCGATGCCGGCGCCATGACGCCGTCGATCTCGAGCTTCAAGATCGGCGACCTGATGCGTTCGCTCGAGATCGAATTTGCGCCGATTGCCCGGGCCAAGGCGCTGAAGCTGACCTTCGTGCCCAGTTCGCTGGCCGTGGAATCCGACCGCCTGATGCTGCGCCGGCTGTTGCAGAACCTGATCTCCAACGCGATCAAGTACACTCCACGCGGGCGGGTGCTGGTCGGCTGCCGGCGTCGCGGCCGGTCGCTGCAGATCGGAGTCTATGACACCGGCGTGGGCATTCCCGTCATCAAGCGCGGCGAGATCTTCAAGGAGTTTCATCGTCTGGAGCAGGGCGCGCGGATTGCGCGTGGCCTCGGGCTCGGACTGTCGATCGTCGAGCGCCTCGCGCGCGTGCTCAACCACGGAATCGCACTCGATTCCAATGTCAGCGGCGGCTCGTTCTTTTCGGTGACGGTGCCGGTCGCCAGCGCCGCTACGGTCACCGGGGCGGTCACCAGCGCGACGCCGCTTTCCAGGACGCCGATGAGCGGCTCGCTGATCGTCTGCATCGAGAACGATCCGGCGATCCTGGATGGCATGAAAACCCTCCTGACGGCCTGGGACGCCGAGGTCATAGCGGTGGCCGATCCCGAGGCCGCCATGGAGGCGATCGAAGCCGCCGGCGGACGGGTCACCGGTCTTCTGGTCGACTATCACCTCGACCGCGGCAACGGCGTCGCTGCGATCCGCGACATTCGCCGCCGGTTCGGCGAGAACATTCCAGCCATCCTGATCACCGCGGACCGTAGCCCGCATGTACGGGAGGCGGCGCGTGAGGAGAACATCGCGGTACTCAACAAGCCGGTCAAGCCGGCGAGCTTGCGGGCGCTGCTCGGTCAATGGCGCACCCAGCAGATGGTCGCGGCGGAATAACCGCGCCGCTCAGCGAGTTCAAAAGCGCTGCGAGCCGCACCCGCGCCGTCACGGCGACCCTATCGAACCACCCCGGCGACCGAATCGTCCGGGTCAGCCGTGAAATAATCGATGGTCAGCACCCCCAGCACAACCAACACGGTCGCGCCGACCGCCGGCAGCACGCCGAGACAGCCCACTGCCACTACTCCCAGCAGGAGGACGCAGAAAACATCGGCGGCAATCTTGCCGCCCCGCTCGATGCCGTCCATTCTTCTTTGAAAATAAGCCATGGCTCCCTCCCGCTGTTGCAGCGGCCTTATGTGCCGATGATGCGCCGTGTTAGCAGAACAATGGTCGACTCTGCCAGCGCGGCGATGGTTTCGAGTCGACCCACTTCGGGGGAACCGGCCCTGTTGCGGCGAAGGCATGGCTGGCCGCCACCGGCGGTCGGGAATTCTGGCAGCGATCACGGCATGGGTGCGGCCCTCGGCGCCAAGATTTTGCAGGATGCCGGATACCTGCACCTCGATGGTCGCCTCGGCACGCCGAGCTCGCGGGCGACCTGCTTGTTGAGCAAACCATCCCGACAGCATCACCATCACCTCCGGCAGCGCGGTCATTCATCGAAGGACCCGGCTTCCTGTGGGGATTGCGGTGGCGGCTCGAATGCTCCCTAATGCAGAGCGGACTTCGAGAGAGATACCCATGACACTATTTGGCTTCACCGCTGATCCTGCACGGCTGTTCGGATCGGTTGATCGCCGCTTTGCTTTTTTGCCTATGCTTCCATTCATATCGGGCTCGATGGCTATTTTATCCAGCAGCGCGCGCATCGGATGTAGCAGGGGCCTGCGTCTCTGCCTTGCGCCATTGATTCTGACGGTGGCCCTCGCCTCACCGAGTTTTGCGATGGAAGGCGCAGAGCTTGACGGGGCGGCGTTGCGGCTTGGTTGGGCCCTCCCCTTCGTCGGTATCCTGCTTTCAATTGCTCTGTTCCCTTTGCTCGCTCCTCACTTTTGGGAGCACCATTTCGGCAAGATAGCGAGCGTTTGGGCGTTACTCATTGCGGGTCCACTCGCGTTCTGGTTCGGCCCGGTCACCGCATGGCATGTGCTTGCTCACACGGCCTTCCTCGAGTATTTTCCGTTCATTCTGTTGCTGCTGGCGCTGTTCACCGTGGCAAGCGGCATCGTTGTGTCAGGCAACCTGCACGGCACACCCGCAACCAACGTCATCTTGCTGACAATCGGGACGGCACTGGCGAGCGTCATTGGCACCACCGGCGCCTCGATGGTTATGATTCGTCCGGTGATTCGGGCCAACGACAACCGGCTGCACAACGTCCATGTCGTGGTGTTCTTCATTTTCCTGGTTTCGAACATCGGCGGTTCCCTCACGCCATTGGGAGACCCGCCGCTGTTTCTCGGCTTCCTTCGCGGGGTGGACTTCTTCTGGACCACCACGCACCTGCTGCCGCAAACGTTGTTCGTGGCCGCGTTCGTGCTCGCGATCTTTTTCGCGATCGACACCGCCATCTACAAGCGCGAGGGAAGCATTCCGATGGATCCGACGCCTGACCATCCCATACGAGTGAGCGGCGGCATCAATTTCGTCCTGGTAGGCTTGATCATCGCCGCCATTCTGATGAGCGCCAAGCTGAAACTCGGAATTGTGTCTGTCTTCGGTACTGAACTGGCCGTCCAGAATCTGCTTCGCGATGCGGTGATGATTCTGGTGACGCTTACATCTCTCGCACTCACGCCGAAGGCCAGCCATGAAGCCAACGGGTTCTCATGGACGCCGATCGTCGAGGTCGCGGCGCTATTCGCGGCGATCTTCGTCACCATCATCCCGGTGCTTGCGATCCTGCGGGCGGGGTCTTCGGGCGCGTTCGCTCCCCTTATAGCGCTCGTGACCAATCAGGATGGTACGGCGAACAACGCCGCGTATTTCTGGCTGACCGGCGCTCTGTCCTCATTCCTCGACAACGCGCCGACCTACCTCGTATTTTTCGAGATGGCTGGCGGAAATGCAGAGCGCCTCATGAACCAGGGGGCACTGACGCTCGCGGCCATCTCGGCGGGGGCGGTCTTCATGGGTGCAAATACCTACATCGGCAACGCGCCGAATTTCATGGTCTACGCCATCGCACGGGAGCGGGGCGTGAAAATGCCCAGCTTCTTCGGCTACATGCTGTGGTCGGGCTTCATCCTTCTCCCCGTGTTCGCACTGACTACCGTGATCTTCTTCAGATAGAGTTCAGCTGCAGCCTGGCTCCGGAGCCGCCACGTACATCGCGCCCGTCAGACTGCTTTACTGATCCCAGGGTGGCGTGGGCTTGTCGGGCATGAGGCTGGTCTGATTACGCCGACGGCATGCCTTGCCGCCACTGGCCGCCGGAAATCTTGGCGGCGGCGATCACCGCCTGGGTGCGGCTATCGACGCCCAGCTTTTGCAGGATCGCCGATACATGCGCCTTGATGGTCGCCTCCGACACGCCGAGTTCGTAGGCGATCTGCTTGTTGAGCAGGCCTTCCGACAGCATCATCAGCACCCTCACCTGCTGCGGGGTCAGCGTCACCAGCCGGTCGCGCA
Source organism: Bradyrhizobiaceae bacterium Ga0074131 (assembly GCA_001464035.1). GTDB lineage: Bacteria > Pseudomonadota > Alphaproteobacteria > Rhizobiales > Xanthobacteraceae > Bradyrhizobium. The sequence goes on along the minus strand of LNEC01000022.1, from coordinate 206,435 downwards.
GGCGCGTCATATCCGGGTCTGCGGTAGAGGTGAGATCGGTGTCCGGCGGTATCCAGACGTCGCCCTCCATGATCCTGACGATCGCGTCGCGCAGGGTATCGACCCCGAATCGCTTGGGAATGAAGCCGGAGGCGCCGAAATCCAGCGAACGGCGGATGGTGCCGCCGTCGTCGCTGGCCGAGACGATCACCACGGGGATCGACGGGTACTGCGCGCGCAGGTAGATCAGGCCGGAGAAACCGCTGATCCCTGGCATTGTCAGATCGAGCATCACCAGATCGACATCGGAATTGCGTTCCAGCAGTGCGGTCAATTCATCGAAGGATCCCGCTTCGTCGATCTTCGCCGACGCCACCACGCTCGCCACCGCTTGTCGCAGCGCATCGCGAAACAGCGGATGGTCATCGGCGATCACGAGATGGGTGCTGGCAGCGGCAGTCATTGATTTCTTGTGAGACGGTTGCGGCAAACCCTTGGCCGCCTTGTAGAAGGCCTGCCAAGCGGGTTTTTCCAATTGATTGTCGTCTGCCGGGCGATCGCATGCAAGCGCCCAGTGCTGCCACGCCGCAAAGCAGTTAACCGCTACGTTGTGCATCGCAACATTAGCCGCGCGCATTATCGGTTGAACAGGAGATCGCGGGTCAGAGCATCGATCGCCTGGACTGCTTGAAGCGCCGCACGCAGACGATCGCGGTCGCGGGCCGACAGTCGTTTCACCGACACGGCGTTGGTAGGTGGGGTCCCGTGGGCGATATCCTCGACCTGCTGCGCCGCGATGAGATCGAGAAACACGCTCTGGGCCTCGCCGAGCTCATCAAGATCGGCCTGGCTAACGTGAACGCGGTCCTTCACACCGGCCAGCCGCGCCGCCGTCGATCGCGCCATCACGTGGTAGCGGATCGCCATCGCCCGCGCCGCGGCGACGAGACCGAACAGCCCGGCGGCCTTGAGGTCGATGCGGCCGCCTTCGGTGCGGATGCCGCCGAACAGCTTCAGGCTGGTGGGAACGCTGATGCCCTCGACCAGAAGTTTGGCGAACGCCACCTGGCCCTCGGCTGCGGCGAAGGCGTGCTGCCTCACCGCGACGGCAAGGCCGCCGTCACCGTGGACCGCCCTCAGGTCGAAGAAGATATCGACCGACAGCAGGTCCGCGGGATTGGAGCGCGTAATCCAGTGCTCGACGCGGTTCCTCCAGGTTGCGACCGAGCCGCGCCATTGCGCATTGCTGGCCATCACGCCGCCCTTGCAATAGGGCACGCCGACCTCATGCAGGATATCGGCGACATGGGTCCCGAGCGCCGCGAACCAGCGGTCCTCCTCGCCGTCCGGCTCGCCGCGTTCGAAGATCACGGCATTGTCCTGGTCCATCGCCAGCAGGCTTTCGCCGCGCCCGGCCGATCCGAGCACGATCATGACATAGCCGCATGGCGGTTCGCCCTGGCCGCGCTCGCGCAAGATCCGCTCGGCGATCACGGCGGCCTGCCTGGTCAGCGCGCCGAGTTCGCGCGAGATCACTTCCGCAATGTCGCGGCCGGACAGTCCTTCCGCCAGCAGCGATTCGGCGACCCGCGGCAGCTTCGCCCAAGCCCTCGCCAGCGCGGGCGCGTCCGCCGCGTCGTCGATCTCGTCGCCGAGCGATATCGCCTCTCCGGCGCGCAGCCGCAGCAGATCCCGCGCCGACAGGGCCCCGACCACACTGCCGGTTTCATCGACAACGCCGAGATGGCGGGTCTTGAGACGATTCATGCGGCCGATGGCGCGATAGACGAAAGCGTCCGCAGGAACCGCCGCGAGCGGCTGGCTCATGATCTGCCCGACCGGTATGTCGAGCGCGGCGGCGCCGAACCGGGCGATGGCGCGCAGCAGGTCGCGCTCGGTGACGATACCCGCTTCCGCGGCCTTGACGCCGCGGGAAACGGCGGCGTGCGATGCCACATAGGCGGCCGATATCCTCTCGCCCGCCAGTTGCGCGAGGGCGTCATGGACCGACGCGCCGGCTTCCACGAAGATCGCAGGCACCCGCATGATGTCCCGATTGCGGTGCCGGTAGGCGTAGCTGTCGAAGCGCTTCAGGGTCCGCTCGGCATCGGCACGTTCCGGAGCCTCGATCGCCTCGATCCAGCCGCTCTGCGCCTGGCCGTCGAGCACGGAAGTAAGGGCAAGGCAGGCCCGTTCAGCTTCAGCGATGGTGCGGATGCTGTGCTCGCGCAGCTTCGGCAGCAGCGCTAGAAACACCCGCGCCGTTGTTATGGCGTCACCGAGGGCGGAATGCCGGTCGGCCACCTCGACACCGAGCCAGGCGGCGAGCTTTTCCAGCGTATAGCCGGCCAGTTCCGGTGCGGCGATCTGCGCGAGCAGCCGCGTATCGAGCGTACGCGGCCGGATCCACGGCAGGCCGGCGAGATCGCATTCGCGCTTCAGCACCGCAAGATCGAACCCGACCGTGTGTCCGATCACCACGGCCTGACCGAGAAACGAATTGAATCCCGGCCAGACATCCGCAAACTCCGGGGATTGAGCAACCATGGCATCGTCGATCCCATGAATGCGCGTCGCGTCGGCGGGGATCGATTCGCCAGCCGGCCGCAGCAGTTGACGAAACGAGCCGCCGGTGTCCAGTTTCCCGGCCGAGAGCCGCACGCCCGCAAGTTCGACCACCCGTGCCTTGCGCGGATCGAGCCCGGTGGTTTCGGTATCGATGACAACGGCGTCGAGCGACAACAGCGGAGCCCCGCCAGCCGTTTTGTCCATCGCCACTCCCTCACCCCGGCGACCCGATGACTAGGCCGCGGCATCCGCCATCAATGTCCGCTCCAGCGCGGCCCTGTCCATGCGCGAAATCAATTCATCGTGGATGTTGCACAGGCTGACCCGGAGATAGTTTCGGGTGGTCTGGAAATCCCGTCCGCGCAAATTTTCGTGAATCGGCATCAAGTCGAAGTAGGCTTCCGCCAGCGGGTCGGGGATGTCCATCACCCGCTTGGGCGCATGTCCTCCGACCAGATCGAGCCGATGCGCGAGGTCGCTGCGTGCCTCGAGCCAGGCGACGTCCCCGATCGAGGGAGGGACCGGATAGCGGTCGAAAACCGATAGGACCACCAGAATGATCTGGTCGAGAACCTGCCGGCGCCGCATCCCGGCCTGAGGCGCCAGCGCCTTATCGATCATTTCACCTACCATCGCCAGGCCGAGCGGGAAGGCCTGCCAGCGCGAATGCTCGACGGACTGCGCGAACTCCTTCTCGGCAAAGAGGACCTTGGCATAGTGGCCCGCCCGCGCGCGCGAATACTCGTAGATTCCCTTTTGCACGATGAACGCCGACTGCGCGTCGACGAAATCCGCCAGCGCCTGCCGGTCGCGAATCGGCGGGCGGGGACGAAACAACTTGTCGAACAGCTTCATCACAGCCTCATCCCTGCCGGGCGAACCCGGGTTACTCCACAAGCTTACCCGATCTGGTAGCCGGCAAGTCCAATGTTCTCAACACCGTATCGCTGTTCGCAGTTGCAACAATCCCCTACCCCCCCGAAAGTATTATTAAGTCTGACCATTCGCAGTGTTACCGTTCATCGTTCCCGGCTGGCGCAAGACCGGCTGGAACGCGGTAGGGGGGCGCCGCGCCAGTGGGATTTTTGCATTCCCCTCGATCATTCAATCCGTCGCAGTTGCGGACGGTGTCTTGAAGGAGGAATTGCAGCCCATGCCCGACTCTAAAGATCTCAAACAGAGAGAAGAAGCCCACTGGGCAAAGACCTCGCGGCTGATGTTTACCCATCTCGGGGTCTGGTTCTTCTTCGGCTTCATTATCCACATGTTCGTGGTGCCGCTCAACAAGATCACCATTCCGATCCTCAACTTCCCGCTCGGCTTCTACATGGCCGCCCAGGGGTCACTGATCGTATTCGTGGTCATGCTGTTCATGTTCGCGAAGCAGCAGGACAAGATCGACCGGGAATTCGGCTTTGCCGAGGAAGATTGAGGGGAACGGACATGGCTACACAGTCTTCAGGCGGCGGCTCCGACTTTCTCAATAACCTTGGTCGGGTCTACGGCATCTACACCGGCGGCTTTCTCGCCTTCGTCATCTTGCTCGCGGTGCTCGAGCAGGTCGGGGTCCCGAACAAGATCCTCGGCTACCTGTTCGTGTTTTTCACGCTGGCGGTCTACGCCATCATCGGCGTTCTCTCGCGGACGGCGCAGGTCTCCGAATATTACGTCGCGGGCCGCAGTGTGCCGGCGCTTTATAACGGCATGGCGACGGGCGCCGACTGGATGTCGGCGGCTTCCTTCGTCGGCATGGCCGGCACCCTGTTCCTGCTCGGCTACGACGGCCTCGCCTGGGTGCTCGGATGGACCGGCGGCTTTGTGCTGGTGTCGATCCTGATCGGGCCTTATCTGCGCAAGTTCGGCGCCTATACGGTGCCCGACTTCCTGGCCTTCCGCTACGGCGGCAATTTCGCCCGCGGACTCGGCGTGCTCGTGCTGGTGGCCTGCTCCTTTACCTATGTGACGGCGCAGATCTACGGCACCGGCTTGATCGCTTCGCGCTTTCTCGGGATGCCCTTCGAACTCGCGGTGTTCGCCGGACTGGTCGGCATCCTGGTCTGCTCGATGCTGGGCGGCATGCGGGCCGTCACATGGACTCAGGTCGCCCAGTATATCGTGCTGATCATCGCCTACCTGACGCCCATCATCATCCTGTCCACCAAGAAGTACGGATTTCCGATTCCGGAACTCACTTACGGACAGGCCATCTCGGATATTGTCGCCCGGGAGCAGCAGATGCTGGCGAACGGTCTTGCGACCGTCGCCAGCCTCAAACCGCACATCTCGCCGTTCATCAACTACAGCCCGCTGAACTTCTTCGCGATCATCCTTTGCATGATGGTCGGAACGGCTTCGCTGCCGCACATCCTGATGCGCTATTTCACCACCCCGTCGGTGCGTGAGGCACGCCAGTCGGTGGCGTGGTCGCTGCTGTTCATCTTCCTGCTCTACTTCTCCGCGCCGGCCTACGCGGCGTTCTCGAAGCTGGAAGTCTACACCAACATCATCGGGTCGGACGTCAGCGCACTCAAACCGTGGATCTTCAATTGGGGCGAACTCGGCCTGATCCAGATCTGCGGCAAGAACGCAGGCAGCATCGACGCGATCATCGCGGCCTGCAAGGCGATCGCCGGACATCCCGGTGTGGTCAGGCTGCAGGACTTCGTGATCAACACCGACGTGATCGTGCTCTCCACCCCGGAGATCGCGGGCCTTCCGTATGTGATCTCGGGGCTGGTCGCCGCCGGCGGTCTCGCCGCCGCGCTGTCGACCGCTGACGGGCTGCTGCTCGCCATCGCCAACGCGTTGTCGCACGACGTCTACTACAAGATGATCGATCCCAACGCCCCGACCGTGCGCCGGCTGTTTATTGCCCGCATCCTCCTGCTGATCGTCGCCGTGGTGGCGGCCGCGACGGCCGCGACCAAACCGGGGGATATCCTGGCCATGGTCGGCTGGGCGTTCTCGCTGGCGATGGCCGGTAACTTCCCGGCACTCGTGATGGGCGTCTGGTGGAAACGGGCGACGGCGACCGGCGCGGTCTGCGGCATCATTGCCGGCTTCGGACTGTGCCTGTTCTATCTCGTGACAACGCGCTACTTCCCGGGCGCCGGCGTGCAGTATTTCGGCATGACCTCGCTCCTGAACCCGGTGACGGGGGCACCTATCGTCGATATCGCCAAAGCCATGGCCTTGCCCAACGCCATGGAGGCGTTCCCGACACTCGCTCACCCCTTGGCCAACAAGGTCGGCTGGTTCGGCCTCACCAACATCGCGTGCGGAATGCTGGGAGCGCCACTCGGCTTCGCGGTCATCTACGTGGTCAGCCTGCTCGGCAAGGAGCCGTCGAAGGAAATGCAGGCTTATGTCGACGATATCCGCAAGCCGCGGGGCAGGACGGTGCTCGAAGAGAAGACCATCTGACGGCAACGGCGACACATCTCGGCGAACGGGGCCCTGCGGGGCCCCGTTTTGTTTTCGATCACCGCGCGTCCGCTCTTGCCGCAGCAGTCGGCCCTTGCCATTGTTGGGCACGATCGTGGTGTCGTCTCACGGTTGGTCGATTGCGTAGGCACCGCGGGAGCATCGGACGTTGGATACTGCAACTTCAATCGCCACCTATTGGTACTACCATCTGCCAAACTTCGTTCTGGCGGCGCTGATGTACACGATGCTGGGCCGGTTCCTGCTCGGCCTGATGGTCGACGCGGATTCGCCGAACTATATCTGGCGGTTCTTCTGCCGTTTCACCGATCCCGTGATCGGCGTCATCGCGGTCGTGACCCCGAAGGTGACCGCTCCCGCCGTGCTGTGGCTGTTTGGCTTCGTCTGGATGTTCTGGCTGCGCGTCGTGCTCCACTACACATTGCTGGTGTTGAACCTCGCCCCCAAACTCGGCGGAGCGGCGTCATGAACCGCAATTTCTATTTCATCGGAATCGCGTTCTTCGGAATGATCAACGGCATCTTCAACCAGATATGGCTGATCTTCGCGCTGCTCTATGTGCAGACGCTCGCCGGTCCTCTGCTGTTTGGAAACCTGTCGCTGACGCTGATGTTCGCGTCGTTGATGGTTTCGACCGCCACGGTCATTCTCGGCGGAATTCCGGCCGCGATCTACGAGCGGGTTACCGGCGCCTCCGAATCGAACACCGTCTCGCTCTGGATTTGGCTTGCCGCAACCGCGATTCTGGCGCTGCCCGCCGCCGGCAACTTTCTCAAGATCGGCCTCTAGGCGGCCTCTGACGGTGAGGCGCGCCGTGACGTCGCCGCCTCGTCCGCATGCCGGAAGTCTCCGACGGCATCCTCGGCCGAACGTGGCCGACCGGCGCCATGGCGTTCTGGACAACCACACGCTGGCCCCCTATTGATCCTGTCGCATCTGGGATTGCGAAACCGGCGAATGCGCGAGGCGTCTTGTCCGGAAATGCCGGGTTGCAACGGCTCTGGCCTTTAAGGCTTGCAAGCGACGGAGGGCGGCTCATGGAAGAGATGCGCCGTATTGCCTATCAAACGGTATTGCGCGCCTGCGCCTTTGCATCGCTTGCCATCTTCTGCGTCATGATCGGCCTGTCGTTCCTGCCGCGCTCTGCCTTTCAGGCGGGCGGCTTCCTGAGCATGTTGCTGACGCTGGTTCTGGTGCTGAAGGCCCATGAAGCCCGGACCAAGGATCACCGCCGGACCGAAATGTGGCTCTATCTTCCCAAGGAAAACCGTCCGCCCCAGGCCGTCGCGCAGCGGACGGTTTCGACGATGATGCGCGAGATCTATTTGCTGTTCGCACGTTGGACGGCGATTGTATCCATCGTGATGTGGGCGATCGCGCTGTTTTTCTCCGTCATTGGACTTTAGCTCGAGACCGCGCCGGCCGCGCGGATCGTCCGATGTCCAACCCGGTCGTTGCCTTCCGTCCGCAGGCCGCGGCGAGCGGCCGGGCTCGTTCAGGGCTTGATGTCAGATCCGGCCCGCAAACTGCAGCACGACCTCGCGCTCGTGCGGAGCGCTGCGATGCTCGACCAGATAGATCGCCTGCCAGGTCCCTAGTGCGAGTTTGCCCTCGAGCACGGGAATATGCAGCGACGTTGCGGTCAGCATGGTCTTGATATGCGCAGGCATGTCGTCGGGGCCTTCGGTGTCGTGGCTCCACCCGGCGCCCTCGGGCGCGAGCCGGCCAAGCGCCGTCATCAGGTCGTCCAGCACCGAGGGATCGGCATTTTCCTGGATTGTCAGCGACGCCGAGGTGTGACGGATGAACAGCGTCACCGCACCCTCCCGCGCGCCGGCGTCGCCGACGAATTTTGCGATTTCGGTGGTGAGATCGGTGAAGCCGGGTCCTCGCGTCTGGACCGTCAGCAGCGAGGACACGATGGTGGCGGCGGTGACCGTCGACGGCGCGGAACGGGAGATGGATTTGGGTGGGGGCATAAGGACTCAAACCGGCGCCGGCAACGGTAGGTGCCTCATGGTGAGAGGCGCGCGCCTCGCCATGAGACTTTACTTTCAAATCCTGCCGGAAACGTCCTTCTGCACCCGGTTGGCCATTTCGATCAGCCGCTTCCACGCCCGCTCCAGAAACGACATCACCCGGTCCATGTCGCGGTCGCTCGGCAGCGGGATCTCGATCTTGCGCTCGCCCTCGGCCACTTTCGGGTCGGGCTTGAGCGAATCGGTCTTGGGTAAGGTTTCCTTGGGCAAGATTTCCTTGGGCAAGATTTCCTTGGGCAACGCTTCGTCGATCTTGCCAGCGACGACAGCGTCGCGCGCCGAAAGCTCGGTTTTCAGTCTCGCATTGTCAGCCTGCAGCCGGCCGATTTCCGCATCCAGCGCCGCGCGCTCGTCCGGCACGGCATAGCAGGCCCAGCCCGCGCCGTTCTTGCTGCAGGTCGAAACCGCGCCGGTCCTGGTATCCAGCCTGAGCACGCCGTCGGCGACCGGGGACAGCGCATAACGGCCATTCTCGGCATCCGGCATCGCCTGCGCGACGGCGGCGCCGGTTCCGGCGAAGCAGAAAATCACCCCGGTGGCGGCGATTGCTGTGGAGAATTTCGAGGGCAATGTCGCCGTGTTCATGGGTTCGCTCCGCCTCAAGATCGATAGACCGTCCCTGTCCTCAAACCTGATCCTACACCTGCGACCTATAGGGCGCGCGGCCGGATTTCAACGCGTCGGCGAGCAATTCGATCCGGTCCTGCCCCCAGAACACCTCGCCGTCGAGCACATAGACCGGGGATCCGAACACGTCGGCCGCCAGCGCATCCTGACGGTTTTGCTCATAGGCCTTGCTGACCTCGTCGGACTGCGAACGCTCGACCAGCTGCCTGCCGGGAAGCCCCGAATCGTCCGCCAGCTTCACCACGGTCACCGGATCGGTCAGATTGAGCTGGTCTTCCCACACCGCCGCGAAGGCCCGCCGCAGATAGGGATCGGGATCGTGGCCGGCCTCGACCGCTGCGATCACCACGCCATCGGCCAGCCGCGCATTGAACGGCCAGTTCGCCGGTTGCAGATGGAAGTTCAGGCCGCGCTTGTCCCGCCAGCGCTGCAGTTCGACCATCCGGTAGCGCTGCCGTACCGGATGACGCTTCATCAGCGGCAGCCCGCCGGTCTCCGAGAACAGATCGACCAGCACCACCGGCTTGTGGTTCACCTTGAGATCATAGGTATTTGCGGCTTCCCGGAACAAGCTGTGCCCGATATAGGCCCACGGGGACTGGAACGAAAAATAGTAGTCGACCTGACGCGGCATGCGGTCTCCCGGTGGAAATGGCGGTAGCGGTCATCCCAACAGACCCGCCGGTGCTGTGCAAGATCGGCCGTGATCGGGGTTAGCTATTGCAGTGCGGCGAGGGCTCGGCCACCGATCCCGGTCCGATTGAATAATCCAAGTTGAATCAATGAACTAACTGGTTACGACGCAATCTTGACTTGGTTAGATGCGGTCAGTATGGTCCGCGCGGCTTTTGAGGGTGACGGCGCGTAATTTCCATCCACCGCAGGTTCGTTTGGGCTCCACAGCATGGCTGAAGGCACGAACGGCGAGGGAAAAGGAAGTCGCGGCCAATCGTCCGACGAAGCTGCGCTTTCCGCAAGGCTCGGAAGTCTGGATCACCGGTTGTCCGAAATTCGCGACAGCCGCAAAATCGGGACTGACTCGTCCGGAAATGAGCAGGACAAGGCCCAGGCCAAGGCATCCGCCATGGCCACGGGGCTGCGCCTCTCCTCCGAACTGGTTGCAGGTGTTCTTGTCGGAGCTGCTCTCGGTTGGGGTTTCGATCGCTTGTTGTCGACTTCGCCCTGGGGCCTCATCGTATTCTTGCTGCTCGGCTTTACCGCCGGCGTGATGAATGTGATGCGGACCGCGGGCGTGATGGCTAAGCAGTCTGAGCGGCTTTGACGCGGGAATTGCCAAGCGCGACCGACATTCGACACGATCCGCGAGCGATCGCGAAACCGACAGACTGAGAGACGAATGGCCGCCGATCCAATTCATCAGTTCGAGATCACCAAGCTTTTCACCATCGGTCACATTGGCGGGCAGGAAATCGCGTTCACCAATTCGTCCGCCTACATGTTTCTTTCGGTGGCCGTGATCTCGCTGCTGATGCTCGGCACCGGCCGGCGGCTGGTCCCCGGCCGCCTGCAGTCGGTGGCCGAATTGAGCTATGAATTCGTGGCGAGCACGATCAGAAGCACCGCCGGCTCGGAAGGCATGAAGTTCTTCCCGCTGGTGTTCTCGCTGTTCATGTTCATCTGCATTTCGAACGTGATCGGGATCATTCCCTACACGTTCACGGTTTCCAGCCATCTCATCGTCACCGCCGCGCTGGCGCTGCTGGTGTTCTTCATCGTGCTGATTTACGGCTTCTACAAGAACGGCCTGAAATTCTTCAAGTTGTTCGTGCCGTCGGGTGTGCCGATCTACATTCTGCCGCTGGTGGTGCTGATCGAAGTCATATCGTTCTTCCTGAAGCCGGTTTCGCATTCGGTGCGACTGTTCGCGAACATGCTGGCGGGCCACATTGCGCTGAAAGTGTTCGCAAGCTTCGTCGGCATGCTCGGCGCCATCGGCTTCATCGGCTGGATCGGCGCCATCCTGCCGCTGGGACTGACCGTGGCGCTGACCGCGCTCGAGATCCTGGTCGCGTTCCTGCAAGCCTACGTCTTTACCATCCTCACCTGCATCTACCTCAACGATGCAATTCATCCGGGTCACTGACCTGGCCTTTCTGGCAAACCTGCCGCCCTAGCAAACCTCAAGAAGGAGTTCGTTTCATGGATCCGATTGCCGCGAAGTACATTGGCGCTGGTATTGCCTGCATTGGCATGGGTGGCGCAGGCGCAGGCGTGGGCATCATCTTCGGCAACTATCTCGCCGCCGCGGTGCGCAATCCCTCAGCCGCTCAGGGCCAGTTCGGCAACCTGATCTTCGGCTTCGCGGTGACCGAAGCGCTCGGCATCTTCTCGCTGCTGATCGCCCTGTTGCTGCTGTTCGCGCTCTGATCCACCACCGATCTGGCCGGTGAGGTCCCGATTTGGGGCCTCGATCGTCCAACGAGGAGAAGCCCGTGGCTACGACGGCCCAAACCTCGGCAGATGGCGGCCAGAAGGCGCCGTTTCCGCCGTTCCAAAAGGACACCTTTGCTTCGCAACTGGTGTCGCTGCTGGTCGCGTTCGTTGCGCTTTATCTGATCGTTTCGCGCATCGCCCTGCCGCGGGTCGGCAAGACGATCGACGACCGTCAGGCTGCGATCGAGAGCGACCTGGCCGCGGCACAGAAGCTGAAGGATGACTCCGACGGCGCCCTGAAAGCCTATGAGAGCGAACTGGCCGCGGCCCGTGCGCGCGCACAGGCGATCGGCGCCGAGACCCGCGAAAAGCTCAACGCGGCGTCGGAAGCCGAGCGCAAGGCGCTGGAAGACAAGCTATCGGTCAAGCTCGCCGAGGCTGAAAAAACCATCGCGTCGACGCGCGAGACCGCGATGAGCAACGTCCGCGGCATCGCCGCGGAAGCAGCCTCCGCGATCGTGCAGCGGCTGACCGGCGTGGCGCCCGACGGCAAGGCCGTCGACTCGGCCGTTGACGCGTCGCTGAAAGGATAACGTGATGTTCGCCCAACCGGAATTCTGGGTTGCCGTTTCCTTCGTCATCCTGATGGCGGTGTTCGCCTATTTCGGCGTCCATCGCACGGTGCTGACCGCGCTCGATCATCGCAGCGAACGCATCCGGGCCGAACTCGACGACGCGCGCCGGCTCAAGGACGAGGCCGCCAAACTGCTTGCGGAATACAAGGCGCGCCACGCCAAGGCGGAGGCCGAGGCCCAGGAGATCATTGCTTCCGCCAAAGCCGAAGCCGAACGCATCGCCGCCGAAGCCAAGACTAAGATGGAAGATTTCGTCGCCCGGCGCACCAAGACCGCCGAGAGCAAGATCGCGCTCGCCGAGGCCCAGGCGCTCGCTGATGTTCGCGCCGCGGCCGCCGACGCCGCGGTAACGGCGGCTTCCACCATCCTGGCGCAGTCGGTGCGCGGCCCGGTTGCGGACGACCTGCTGGCCAAGGGCATCACCGAAGTCAAAGCCAAGCTGAACTGACAGGTTGTCGATCGCCAACGAAAGCCGACGCGAGACATCGCGCCGGCTTTTTGTCGGCTCCGCCGTCGTCACCCGCGAAAGCGAAAGCGCGTGATCCGGGTTTGCAGCGACGCCAACGACAGAACCGAGTGGTATGAGTTACTTCTTCTTCTTCGCCTTCGGCTCCGGCTTCAGCGCCTGCGGATCGAAGCCGATGTAGAAGATATAGGAATCGCCGACCGCACCCGGTGGTGCCGGATACACCATATCCTCCGCGACCAGCGTGAACGGCACGCTGCCATCCTCGGACATCGACACCGAGGTCCGATAGGCTTTGGTGGCGATGGTCTTTTCCTGCACGCCGGACTGCACCACCGCCACCCGGATCGGGATGTCGACACTCGACGGAGCGCCCGCGGGGCCGGCGATGACGCGGCCCTGAATGCCGATCCGCGCGGTGATCTCGCCGCTGTTGTAGGTACAATCGCGCGCGGTGCGGGTGATCGTCACCTGGAAACGCAGGTCGTTGCCGACCGGCTGCTTGCCGGGGGCTGCCACCTGATAGGTCGAGGCGCCGGCGCGAATGCTGACCGGCGGACAGGACAGGTCGCTCGGGGCTTGGTCCGCCGCGGACGGGGCTCCCGGGGCGGGAGCCTCCTCGGACGTGCCGCCGCCGAACAGGCTCTTGAAGCGATCGGTGATGGACTGCGGCCACGCCGGCGATGCCAGCATGCCGTAGCCGATAGCCAGCGAGATCGCGGCCAATAGCGCGATCCCGCGAGATCTGCACGGCCGCGCGGCCGTCTTGACTGCGGGCTTATCCTTCATGCGACGTCCCCGACACCTTCCGCTTGTTCCGACCATCACCCCCGCCAGGCCCGGTTCCGATCAATCAGAACCGACGCTTTGGTCTCCTGTATTGACGCGTTTTCTTCGCGAACCGCCATCCACTTCGCTTGAGAATGCTCTGGCTTTATAGCAGGGCAATGGCGGCGAGCCAAAGGCGTCCGAAACGCCCCTTGAGACCGCGGTCAGCCGCGAAAATCCTCGTGCAGCAGACCGAATAGCAGGTGATCCTGCCAGACGCCGTTGATGCAGAGATAGCGCCGCGCCAGGCCCTCGCGGGCGAAGCCACATTTCTCCAGCACACGGATCGACGGGGTATTGGACGGAATGCACGCGGCCTCGATGCGGTGAAGATTGAGTTCGCCGAACAGCGACGGCAGCAGTACCCGAAGCGCGGCCGTCATATAGCCGCGATGCGCATAGGGCTCCCCGACCCAGTACCCGATGGTGCCGGCCTGCACGATGCCGCGGCGGACATTCGCCAGCGTTACGCCACCAATCATGGCGCCGTCGGACTCGCGGAACACGATGAAGGGATAGGACCGGTCGGCGGCGATGTCTTCGGCATAGCGGCGCAACCGCCGCCGGAAGCCGGAGCGGGTCAAGTCGTCGGACGGCCAGATCGGCTCCCATGGCGTCAGGTAGGCCCGGCTCGATTCGCGCAGTTGCGACCATGTCGGGAAATCGGACATTTGCGGCGCGCGCAGCAACAGGCCGTGGCCGCGCGGCGCGAGCGCGGCCGGTCCGCTGGAGGGCAAACGAAACAGGGCCATGGCTGAAGCTCTCCCCCGCCCGAACCTAATGCAGCAGCGTCTTCGCCTTCGACCGGGTCAATCCTTCCGCGAAAGCCACGGCCGTGTCCAGACCCCTGCCGCTGCCGAGCGCCACCACCGCCGGGCGGCTGCGCGACAGCAGGCCGCGGGCGGCGTTGCGCGTCGATTCCACGCTGACCGCGTCGATCCTGGTGACCAGCTCTTCCACCGTCAGCGGCCGCCCATAGGCCAGCACGTGGCGCGCCAGCTGTTCGGCGCGCGACGAGCAGCTTTCAAGCGCCATCAACAGCCCGGCCTTCATCTGCGCCTTGGCGCGCGCCACCTCCGCTTCGGTCAGCGTCTCGACCGCGTCGTTGATGACGTCGACGATCACTTCCATCATCTCAGGCGCGTCGCCGGGGTCAGTCCCGGTGTACAGCCCAAAAAAACCGGTGTCGCTGTAGGGCGCGTGGAAAGTGTAGATCGAATAGCACAGCCCGCGTTTCTCCCGGACTTCCTGGAACAGCCGCGACGACATCCCGCCGCCGAGCGTGTTGGTGAAGACCTGCAGGGAGAACAGCGACAGGTCCGATTGAGGTACCCCCTCGAGCGCCAGCGTCAGATGCGCCTGCTCGAGGTCGCGATGTACCACGCGGGAGCCGCCTTTGCCGAACGTCGCCGCTTGCGGCTTCGGCGCCGGAGGGCCGTCGAAGCTTGCGAAGCGATGCGCCACCTCGGCCACGACCCGCTTGTGATCGACCGCCCCGGCGGCGGCCACCACCATGTCGGGAGCGCGATAATGCGTCGACAAATAGCCGCGCAGCGTATCGCGATTGAACCCCTTGAGCGTCTTGGCCGTCCCCAGCAGCGAGCGTCCTATCGGCTGATCGGGGAAACACAGTTCGTTGAGGTGCTCGAACACCACGTCATCGGGCGTATCCTGGGCGGCGCCGATCTCCTGCACGATGACGCTTTTTTCGCGCTCCAGCTCATCCGGCACGAACGACGGATTGGCGAGGATGTCGCTGAGCACGTCGAGCGCCAGCGGCACGTCGGCCTTCATCACCCGGGCATAATAGGCCGTGGTCTCGGTCGACGTGCCGGCATTGAGATCGCCGCCGACCGCCTCGATTTCCTCGACAATCTCCCGCGACGAGCGCCGCGTCGTGCCTTTGAAGGCCATGTGTTCGAGCAGATGCGATATGCCGTGCTCGTTGGGCCTTTCGTCGCGGCCGCCGACGCCGGCCCATACCCCGAGCGCCGCCGTCTCCAGATGCGGCATGGAATCGGTGACCACGGTGAGCCCGGAGGGAAGCTTGGTGACTTCGACGCTCATCCGGCAACTCCCTGCTTCGCGGCGCGGCTGACCGAGCGCACGAATCGTTCTACTTCGACCTGGTCGTTCTTCATGACCTTGATGTGCTCCGGCCTCGACATCAAACCCTCGAGCCAGGCGGGCAGCTCCGGGCGCACCCCGCACGCCGCCTCCACCGCATCGGGGAATTTCGCGGCATGCGCGGTCGACAGCACGATGTTGGGAATTTTCGAATCGGGGGTGTCGCGATCCGCCACCGCCAGCGCCACCGCGGTATGCGGATCGACCAGATCGCCGGCCTCGCGCCAGGCGGCGCGGATGGCGGCAGCGGTTTCGGTTTCGTCGGCGCGGCCGGCGTCGAATTCGGCGCGGATCGCCGCCAGCGTAGCGTCGGGAAGCACGAAGCGCCCGGATTGTTTCAGCGACGCCATCAGCCGGCGCACGCCCGCGGCATCGCGGCCACCAGCCTCGAACAGCAGCCGCTCGAAATTCGAGGAGACCTGGATATCCATCGACGGCGATGCCGAGGCGTAAACCTCGCGCACTTCATAGATGCCGGTCTTCAGCGTGCGCGGCAGGATATCGTTGATGTTGGCGGCGATCCGCAGCCAGCGCACAGGCAGGCCCATTCGCTTGGCGACGTAGCCGGCGAAGATGTCGCCGAAATTTCCCGTCGGCACGGTGAAGTCCACCATACGCGCCGGGGAGCCGAGCGCCACCGCCGAGGTGAAATAATACACCACCTGCGCCACAATCCGCGCCCAGTTGATGGAATTGACGCCTGACAGCGAAACCGAATCGCGAAAGCCGTGATGGTTGAACAGCCCCTTCACGATCGCCTGGCAATCGTCGAAGTGGCCTTCGATGGCGAGCGCATGGACGTTAGCGGCGCCCGACGTCGTCATCATCCGCCGCTGCACGTCGGAGATCCGGCCATGCGGAAACAGCACGACCAGATCAACACTCGCGGCGCCCGCAAACGCATCGACCGCGGCGCCACCGGTATCGCCCGAGGTTGCCACCACGATGGTGGTGCGCTGCGCGCGCTTCGCCAGCACGTGATCCATCAGCCGGGAGATCAACTGCATCGCCACGTCCTTGAACGCCAGCGTGGGGCCGTGAAACAGCTCCAGCAGGAATTGATTGGGCCCGATCTGGTCGAGCGGCACCACGGCGGGATGGCGGAACGTGGCGTAAGCCTCATTGGCCATGCGACCGAGATCGGCGTCGGAGATTTCGCCGCCGACAAACGGGCGGATCACCTCGACCGCGACTTCCCAATAGGGCCGGCCGAACAACCCGGCGATGGCTTCAGGGGATAATTGCGGCCAGGTTTCCGGCACGTAAAGGCCGCCGTCGCGGGCGAGCCCGGTCAGCATCACATCGCAGAAACCTAGCGTGGGGGCCTCCCCCCGCGTCGAAATGTACCGCGTCAAACCGCCCTCCAAAGGCCCAAGGTTACCGCCAAGCCTTTGATATAACTGAATTATCGAGTTCGAATACAGCGAACTTGGCGGCACCATAATGGGTTTTCCCGCCTAGGGGAAATGCACAAGGACGAAAGGTCGGATCCAGCGGCCTTCATCGCCCCGCAAGCGCGGGAACCACGACCCTGGCGCCCTGTCGATTCCATCACTGCGCCCCTGGAAGACCGATCACCCCGTGGAGCCCACGGGGCGGCGCTCAGGCGCCGACCCGGCGAAATGATAGTGTGTGACAAACATGACTGCGCAATCTCGCGGCGCGTTTCGCCCGAGGCTTGATGAAAAGATCCCGCCCTCCGAATCAAAGGGCGCAGGGAATGCCGGGCGCCCGATGCGCCCGATAGCCGCGTGTGCAAGGGTATAGGAGAGAACGCACACGCGTTAGTCAGGTCACACCGGAATCACCCGGCATTCCCCGCGCAGTGGTTTACGGCTTATACGTACCCTCCCCGGCGATCGGCTTTCTTGCCGCCGTCACTTGCGGGACTGACCGCGAGCTTGACACCAGCACCGAGGTGTCAGGACCATACGACTTCGCCGTCCGCTTCCAGCGCCCACGTCACGAGCGCCATCCGCGTCCACCGCATCCCCGCCCCGCGCTGGTGACGTTGCGCAACGCCCCTTGGGATGGGACGGGATGCGAGGAATATACGCCGATTTACGATTCGGAAAAACAGAATTATTTGCGACACCCTGGCTTGACTCGGGATTCTGAAAAACAGAATCGATTTGCCCGTCGGGTGGTCACACAAGGCAGGCAGGCCGGCCTGCTGGTGCCGGCGGCCGAGTCGCTGTTGTCACGCATGCTTGCGGAGGTTGGTGCCATCCTTCACGCCCCAGCGATTATTCTCGAGATCCGACGAGTGCGCTGAAGCTGCAACCGGCAGCCGCAATCACCTCCGACGGATCACATCCGCGCGATGGTGCCGTATCCGTCGGTGTAACCCGGCCAACAACGGTGGCCGCCTTACCTGGAGCGCTCGTCACCGCCGTCCTGCGATGAAGCTACCCGCCGCTGTGTGCGCCACCACGCCCCGAAGGCGACCGCCATCACGCCGGCCAGGCCGAACCAGGTGACGGCATATTGCAGGTGGTCGTCCTTCAGACGAACCGTGAGCGGACCGGGTTTCGGGATGCCGCTCGCCGGCGTCGGCGCTTCCAGGTCGACATAGAATGGCGCGACCGGCGCCCCACTCTCGCCCCAGCCGAGCGTCCGCGCCATCGCCAGATGATCGCGGGTGAACCACAGCCGTCTTGCCATGTTCTGCGGCGGCGTCAGCGAGCCCGCGCTTTCGGGAAAGCGAAGGTAGCCCGACAACGTCACCGGCTCCCTGGTGACGAGCCCTGCGACCGCGCGATCCTGCTGGGCGCGATCCTGCATCGTGTTCTGCACGAAGCCGGCATTGATCACGAGCGTCTCGCCGGTCGGAAGTGTTGCGGGCATGAACGCCCAGGTTCCGGGACCGGTCACGTCGTCGCGCACCGCCGAGCCGGAACTGTAGACCATCGCATCCGGACGGGATTGGTACGTTGCGGCAAAGCGGACGCGGCGGAATTCGTCGCGCTGCGGCGTCAGTGCACTCCATTGCGAAGCCTGCGGCAGCGCGCCGGGACCCTCCGCCAGGCGCTCGGTCAAAGCCGCGATCAGCGCATGCTTCTCGACCCGGCGCTGCAACTGCCACAGCCCGAGGCCGACGCAGAACGCCACCATGACAAGGGTGAAAATGCCGAAGCCGGCGATGCGCCGGGTCGCAATGACCCCACTCATTTCGGCTCGCGGTCGATAAGCCGGCCGGGTTCCGCCTTGTGGTGGAACTGCAGCGCGATCAAGAGCGACTTCATCGCGCGGAGCGGCAGCAGCGTCGTCGCGAGAATCAGCGGCAGCCACAGCGCGGCGTGCAGCCAGAACGGCGGCTGATACTTGATCTCCACGATCAGGGCGCAGCCGACCACGATGGCGCCGGCGATCATGATGATGAAGATAGCGGGCCCATCGCCCGTATCGATGAATGCATAGTTGAGCCCGCAGGCCTCGCAGTTCGGCCGCAGGTTGAGAAATCCGGCGTACAGCTTGCCCTTGCCGCAGCGCGGACATTTGCAGGCGAGGCCGCGCATCGCGCTCTGGGCCACCGTGGGTAACGTCTCGTCCAGCATGTCTTGATCTTTCGTCGTGGCGAAACGAAAGGGCGGCCCTGACGGCCGCCCTCTTGTAGCATATTTGCTTTGGCCGCGCGCGCAGCGCTGGCCATGGCTTCCGCGTCACCGCCCCCAGACATAGATGGCGATGAACAGGAACAGCCATACCACGTCGACAAAATGCCAGTACCAGGCGGCGAACTCGAAGCCGAGGTGCTGGGTCGGCGTGAAATGCCCGGCATAGGCGCGGAACAAACAGACCAGCAGGAAGATGGTGCCCACCAGCACATGGAAGCCGTGAAAGCCGGTCGCCATGAAGAAGGTCGCGCCGTAGATGTTGCCGGCGAAGGCGAACGCCGCGTGACCGTACTCATAGGCCTGCACGCAGGTGAAGGCCGCGCCGAGCAAAACTGTTAGGATCAGGCCGTATTTCAGGCCCTGGCGGTCGTTCTCCAGCAGCGCGTGATGCGCCCAGGTCACCGTGGTGCCCGACGTCAGCAGGATCAGCGTATTCAGCAGCGGCAGATGCCAGGGGTCGAAGGTCTCGATGCCCTTGGGTGGCCAGACGCCGCCGAACAGCGCCTCGCGGGTGGCATGGACGGGATCGGCGGGGAACAGCGCCGAGTTGAAGTAGGCCCAGAACCAGGCGACGAAGAACATCACTTCGGAAGCGATGAAAAGGATCATGCCGTAGCGGTGGCTGATCTGCACCACACGGGTGTGGTCACCCTTATACTGGGCCTCGCGGATCACATCGGTCCACCACGCGGCCATGGTGTAGAGCACGCCGATGGTGCCGATGCCGAAAATGATCGGGGCGGCGGAAAACATCTTATGCATCCAGGCGACCGCGCCGACGGCCATGATGAAGGCCGAGATGGAGCCGACGACCGGCCACGGGCTCGGATCGACGAGGTGATAGTCGTGATGCTTGACTTGGGCCGTAGCCATTGCAGTGTCTCCGTTAGCGGTGCCGTGCCATTCGGCAGGTATTCGTCTCAAAAATCAAATTCCAAAGAACCTCGAACATATCCGTCGAGCCCGGGATTCCGGCGATCAGAGGCTGCCCTTGCGTTTGTCCGGCTCGCTTGACGCCAGCGGTTTCGGCGCCGGTTCGCGTACCGGGTAGAAGGTATAGGACAGCGTGATGGTATTCAGTCCGTCGTTCTCGCTGTCCGCGGCCAGCGCCGGATCGACATAGAATACCACCGGCATCTCGCGCTTCTCGCCAGCCGCCATGGTCTGTTCAGTGAAGCAGAAGCAGTTGATCTTCTGGAAATACGCCCCGACCGTCAGCGGCGCCACATTATAGGCGGCTGCCCCGGTGGTCTCGCGCGCCGACTGGTTGGTCACGGTGTAGAATACGGTGAAGACCTCGCCGATCCGGACCTCGATTTCGGTCTGCTCCGGCTCAAACTTCCATGGCAGCCCCGGCCCGACATTGGCGTCGAAGCGCACCGCGATCTTGCGCGCCAGCGGCGCGCCTGCCGGACCTGAAGTCGCGACCTGAGTGGTGCCGTTGAACCCGGTGGTACGGCAGAACCAGTCGTAGAACGGCACCGCTGCATAGGACGCGCCGACCATCAGCACCACGACGAATCCGCAGGTCGCAGCCACCGCCGCATCGCGGCCAAGCCCACGCAGCGTGAAAAGCCCGCGCGGTCCCCGGCCTGCGGCCGGGTTCTGCCTTGCTGTCGGCGGTTGCGGCATCGTGGGCTGGCTCTCCATGTCGATTACCTCATTCCGTTACATCGGCCGCACCAGGACACCCGGCCCCTTGACCATGGTGACCGCGAAAAACAGCACGACCAGCACGCCGAGCGCCAGCGCGATGGCGATCGAACGCTCGCGGCGGCTCTTCTTCTGCGCCTCGGTGAGGACGATGCCGTCTGGCTTCTGCTTGTCATCCATCCGTTCATGCGCCCCCTACCAGATCGACGGTGCTACGGCATGGGCGATGACCTCGAGGAGCAAGGTCGCGAACAGCGCGAACAGATAGAATATCGAGAAGGCGAACAGCTTTCGCGTGGCGCGCAATGCCCGGCTTCCGGTGCGATGCCGGTAGACGCTGACCGCGAGCGCCAGCATGCCGGCGCCGAGCACCAGCGAAACCACGCCGTAGACGGCGTCAAAATAACCGAGCGGCCATGGCGCCACGGCGACCGCGACCAGCACGATCGTATAAAGCAGGATCTGCAGCCGGGTCGCATCGGGACCGGCGACCACCGGCAGCATAGGCACCCCGGCACGGGCGTAGTCGTCGCTGCGAAACAGCGCCAGCGCCCAGAAATGCGGCGGGGTCCAGAAGAAGATGATCAGGAACAGCAGCAGCGGCTCGACCGACAGCGAGCCGGTCGCCGCCGCCCAGGCCACGACCGGAGGCAGCGCACCGGCGGCGCCGCCGATCACGATATTCTGCGCGGTCCAGCGCTTCAGCGCCATGGTATAGATCACGACGTAGAAGAAGATCGTAAACGCCAGCAGCCCGCCGGCCAGCCAGTTGACGAGGATACCCAGCGTCATCACCGAGAAGAACGCCAGGATCATCCCGAAGGCGACCGCTTCCGGACGCGTGACGCGGCCGCGCGGGATCGGCCGGTTGGCGGTGCGCGACATCAGCGCGTCGATGTCGCTCTCGTACCACATGTTGAGCGCGCCCGAGGCGCCGGCGCCGACCGCGATGCAGAGGATCGAGGTGAAGGCCAGCACCGGATGGACGTGCCCGGGTGCGATCACGAGCCCGACCAGCGCCGTGAAGATCACCAGCGACATCACCCGCGGCTTCAACAGGGCGATGTAGTCGGCAACACTGGCCTCGGAGATGCGAGGCAGTTCGATGGCGTTGTGGTCGATAACCGACAAGACAGGTCTTTCTTCCGTTTGAGTGCGCGGCGCAAAGGATGCGCCGCGCCATTTCGGTTACTGCACGCGCGGCAGCACTTCGAACTGATGGAACGGCGGCGGCGACGGCAGCGTCCATTCCAGCGTGGTGGCGCCGACGCCCCACGGATTGTCGGCAGCCTGCTCCTTCTTCACGAAGGCCAGGATCACGCCGTAGATGAAGATCAGCACGCCGAAGCCCGACAGGTAGGAGCCGAGCGAGGAAACCAGGTTCCAGCCGGCGAAGGCGTCGGGATAGTCGACATAGCGGCGCGGCATGCCGGACAGGCCGAGGAAATGCTGCGGGAAAAACACCAGGTTGACGCCGATGAAGGTGACCCAGAAGTGCAGCTTGCCGATGGTCTCGCTGTACATATAGCCCGACATTTTCGGGAACCAGTAGTACCAGCCGGCGAAGATCGCGAACACCGCGCCGAGCGACAGCACGTAGTGGAAGTGCGCGACCACGTAATAGGTATCCTGCAGCACGCGGTCGACGCCGGCGTTGGCCAGCACGACGCCGGTGACGCCGCCGACCGTAAACAGGAAGATGAAGCCGATCGCCCACAGCATCGGGGTCTTGAACTCGATCGAGCCGCCCCACATCGTGGCGATCCACGAGAAGATCTTCACGCCGGTCGGCACCGCGATCACCATGGTGGCGGCGACGAAGTAGGCCTGCGTCGCCGACGACATGCCCACGGTGTACATGTGGTGCGCCCACACCACGAAGCCGATGCCGCCGATTGCGACCATCGCATAGGCCATGCCGAGATAGCCGAACACCGGCTTCTTCGAGAAGGTCGAGACGATCTGGCTGATCATGCCGAAGCCGGGCAGGATCAGGATGTAGACTTCGGGGTGGCCGAAGAACCAGAACAGATGCTGGAACAGCACGGGATCGCCGCCGCCGTCGGCGGAGAAGAAGGTGGTGCCGAAATTGCGGTCGGTAAGCAGCATGGTGATGGCGCCGGCGAGCACCGGCAGCGACAGCAGCAGCAGGAACACCGTGACCAGGATCGACCACACGAACAGCGGCATCTTGTGCAGGGTCATGCCCGGCGCGCGCATGTTGAAGATGGTGGTGATGAAGTTGATGGCGCCGAGGATCGACGAGGCGCCGGCCAGATGCAGCGACAGAATCGCGAAATCGACCGCCGGTCCGGGATGGCCCGAGGTCGACAGCGGCGCGTAGATGGTCCAGCCCGCACCGACGCCGTTGGCCCCCGGCTCCCCCTCGACAAAGGTGGAAATCAGCAGCAGCGCGAACGAGGCCGGCAGCAGCCAGAACGAGATGTTATTCATGCGCGGGAACGCCATGTCCGGCGCGCCGATCATCAGCGGCACGAACCAGTTGCCGAAGCCGCCGATCATCGCCGGCATCACCATGAAGAAGATCATGATCAGACCGTGCGAGGTCACGAACACGTTGTAGGTGTGGCTCTCGTGAAAGAGTTGGACGCCGGGATACATCAGCTCGATGCGGATCGCGATCGACATCGCCGCGCCGATGACGCCGGCGACGATCGCGAACACCAGGTACATCGTGCCGATGTCCTTGTGGTTGGTCGAATAGACGAAGCGCCGCCAGCCGGTCGGATGGGCGTGCGCATGATCGTCATGCGCGTGGGCGTGATCGTGGTGAGCCGGTGTTGCTGTTGCCATTTTCAAATCCTGCCTTGCAGTCCTATCAGACCTCGCGGTCCCGTCGCCCGTGTCGTTTCCGCAACCAAGCCGTTAGGCTTACCGCGCCGCCGCGCCCGCCGAGGCGAACGAATTCGCCGGGTTGGTCGCAAACTTCTTCTTCGCGGTCTCAACCCAGGCCGCGAATTCCTGGTCGCTCACCACCCGCACTGCGATCGGCATGAAAGCGTGATCCTTGCCGCATAGTTCCGAGCATTGGCCGTAGAACATGCCGGTCTTGGTGGCCTTGAACCAGGTCTCGTTGAGACGGCCGGGGATCGAGTCGATCTTGATGCCGAAGGCCGGCACCGCGAAGGCATGGATCACGTCGGCGCCGGTGGTCTGGATCCGGACCACCTTGTTCACCGGTACGACCATTTCGTTGTCGACGCCGAGCAGCCGGGGCTTCTTGTCCTGAGCCAGCAGCGAATCGAATTCGAACTTCCCGTTGTCGGGGTAGGAATAGGTCCAGTACCACTGTTTGCCGGTTGCCTTGATGGTTAGATCAGCCTTGGGAATGTCGAGCTGCTGGAACAGGAGCCGGAACGACGGTACGGCGATGGCGACCAGAATCAGCACCGGAATCAGGGTCCAGGCGACTTCGATCAGGGTGTTGTGGGTGGTCTTGGAGGGGACCGGATGAGCCTTGGCGTTGAATTTCACCACCACCATGACCAGCAGCACCAGGACGAACAAGGTGATGATGGTGATGATCCAGACCAGCAGCGTATGGAACCAGGTGATGGTATCCATCACCTCGGTGGCCGATTCCTGCAGGGTCCATTCCCACGGCGCGGGCTGTCCCAATTCGGCGAAAGCCGCCCCGCCGGCGGCCAGCGCAACGCCCGCCACCGCCAAACCCAGCAACCGTCGGCCCATCAGGCCCTTCGACATCTTCATGCCGCTCGCGCTCCCTTGATAAATCCCCGAAGCATTCCGCCGGATGGCGGGAAATGCTGCACGATCCGCCCCCCGACAAACGGCCTTGAAAAGTACTTTCGAAGTACCGGGGCCAGATCGCTAGAACGCGTCGAAATCCAGCCTCTCAAACCATAATTCTCAGGCTCTCGCAATGCAGTAGTGAGCATGGCGCGGCGCGTCACCGGCGATTCGAAGCACCGCGGATTTTCCCGGCCAATCAGGCCAAACTTCCATTCTTGCACGGTTGGCGCTTGACAGCCGGATTGCCCGATGTAGGCACAGAATGGGTGCGCCACAGGCGCCTGATTCGCCTGACGGGGCGCCGATCCCGGCGTAAGGTCTGGAACATCGCCTTCAAGGCGCCGTCATTGCCGTATCAGTCCAACGCTCGGACCGACACAGCCTGAGGAACATCAAAGGGATCGAGCCTGATGGGGCGTTCGAAACACCGGTCGAAAAGCGCAAACTGCCGCGGCCATCGACTAGCCGCCGGTCTTGGCCGCCTCACGGCCGCCTGCCTGACCGCGGCCGGCCTCGCCGTCGCGCCATTGCCGGGGCTGACCGGAACGGCCAGCGCCCAGGGCGCGGTGCGCTCGGTACACGGCGACTGGCAGATCCGTTGCGACACTCCGCCCGGCGCCCAGGGCGAGCAATGTGCCCTGATCCAGAGCGTGGTGGCGGAAGACCGGTCCAATGCCGGCCTTACCGTGATCGTGCTGAAAACCGCTGACCAGAAGAGCAAGCTGATGCGGGTGGTAGCGCCGCTGGGCGTGCTGCTGCCCTCCGGGCTCGGCCTGAAACTCGACAATGTCGATGTCGGCCGCGCCGGTTTTGTCAGATGCCTGCCCAATGGCTGCGTGGCGGAGGTGGTGATGGACGACAAGCTGCTCGGGCAGCTGCGCTCCGCCAAGACCGCGACATTCATCATTTTCGAGACCCCGGAAGAGGGAATCGGGTTTCCGCTCAGTCTGAACGGGATCGGCGAGGGGTACGACAAGCTGCCGTGAGGACCGGCTACGCCAGAGCATGATGTTGAACCGATTGGCCATAAGCGCGGAGCCGCGGCGATCTGATGCCCGACGCGGCGCACGCCCCTGCCACAGGCCTTTACAAAAAAATCGCGAAAACAACCCCATGCAATGTGGATTGCGCGACTCGCAGTGCTCGCGCTGGATCGCCGCTCAGGCGCGACAAGATCGGGGGCTTGATGAAATCCGTCGATATGACTTTCCCAATCGGAACAATATCGACGGACATAGCGATCGTTCCCGCTCAGAGATCTGATCCCGCCCCTCGCGGAACGGCCGGGAAGCGACTATCTTGGATTTCAGCCTCCCCACAACGGATCGCCTCATGACCCCCACCACCTCCCTGCTCGACCGCGCCAATCTCGACCGCGATGCCGTCCGCCATCAGGTGGCGCGGGGGCTTTCGGGCGCCGACGACGGCGAGTTGTTCCTGGAATACGGCCAGTCCGAAGCGCTGATGTTCGACAATGGGCGGCTGAAGCAGGCCACCTACGACACCGCGCAGGGATTTGGCTTACGCGCGGTGAAGGATGACGCGGTCGGCTACGCGCATTCCTCCGACGTGTCGCTGCCGGCGCTGATCCGCGCCGCCGATGCGGTAGCAGCGGTGCGCGGCGGCTACAGCGGAAAGCTCGCGGCGGCGCCGGCGCACACCAATGTTCGGCTCTATGGCGACGAGAATCCGCTCGATGCGCCGGGCTTCGAGAGCAAGGTCAAACTGCTGGCCGAGATCGACGCCTATGTCCGCGACAAGGACCCGCGGGTGCGGCAGGTGACGGTCAGCCTGATGGCGAGCTGGCAGGTGGTGGAAATCCTGCGGCCCGACGGCGAAAGCTATCGCGACATCCGCCCGTTGGTGCGCATCAATGTGTCCGTCGTCGCCGGACAGGGCGACCGGCAGGAAAGCGGCAGCAAGGGCTATGGCGGCCGCGAACCTTACGCGCGCTTCATCGAGACCAAAGCCTGGCGCGACGCCGCCGACGGCGCGATCCGCGAGGCCATGATCAATCTGGAATCGGTGCCCGCTCCGGCGGGCGAAATGGATGTGGTGCTCGGCGCCGGCTGGCCCGGCGTGATGCTGCATGAGGCGGTCGGCCACGGCCTCGAAGGCGATTTCAACCGCAAGCAGACGTCCGCCTTCGCCGGCCTGATGGGCCAGCAGGTCGCCGCAAAAGGCGTCACCGTGGTCGACGACGGCACCATGGCCTCGCGGCGCGGCTCGCTGTCGATCGACGACGAGGGCACCCCGACCAACCGCACCGTGCTGATCGAAGACGGCATCCTGGTCGGCTACATGCAGGACCGCCAGAACGCCCGGCTGATGAACATGAAGCCGACCGGCAACGGCCGCCGCCAGGGCTACGCCCATGTGCCGATGCCGCGCATGACCAATACCTACATGCTGGCGGGTCGCCGCGACCCCGCCGAGATTCTCGCCTCGGTAAAGAACGGAATCTACGCCGCCAATTTCGGCGGCGGCCAGGTCGACATCACCTCGGGCAAGTATGTGTTCCAGTGCACCGAGGCCTACAAGATCGAGAACGGCAAGATCGGCGCGCCCTTGAAGGGCGCGATGCTGATCGGCAATGGGCCGACCGACCTGCATCGCATCACCATGGTCGGCAACGACCTCGCACTCGATACGGGGATCGGCACCTGCGGCAAGAACGGCCAGGGCGTACCGGTCGGCGTCGGCCAGCCGACGCTGCGGATGGAAAGGATT
The DNA here is from genome assembly GCA_001464035.1 of Bradyrhizobiaceae bacterium Ga0074131. GTDB lineage: Bacteria > Pseudomonadota > Alphaproteobacteria > Rhizobiales > Xanthobacteraceae > Bradyrhizobium. Next base: position 179,554 of record LNEC01000022.1, on the reverse strand, counting down.
ACGGTCGGAGGAACCGGCTAGCTGGCTTCCGCGCGGAAAGCGGCACGCTGGAAAAAACTGTGGCCGGAGATCACGGTGCTGCCGGCGGCTGTCGTCCAGGAAAAAGTTTGCGCCAGCCAGCTAGAATGACGTCGTCAGATCGGTGAGCCATTGCGGCGAAGCGTCGACCAGCACCGCCTCGATTTTCTTGTCAGCGCCGCTGACGATCGCCACGCCGATCAGGATGAACGCCGCTCCGAGCAGCCCCTTGCCGAGTTTCCCCGCCGACATCAGGCGCGAGCGCACACGCATCAGCGTCGCGCGCGACAGCAATCCCAGCAGGACCAGCGGCAAGGCCGCCCCGACGCCGAACACCGCCATCGTCAGCGTGACCTGAGGCAGATCCTGTCCCTGCGAAGCCAGCAGCGACGCCGCGCCGAGGGTCGGGCCCACGCAGGGCGCCCAGACCGCGCCGAGCAACAGGCCGATCGCGAACTGGCCTGGCAGTCCCGACGACGCAAAGCCGCCGAAGCGCTGTTCGGCCCAGTTGGACATCGGGCCGCCCGCCGCCGCGAGCCGGGCCTGCCATGAGGGCATGACTAGGATCGCGCCAAGCGCGATCATGATCCCGGCGGCCGCGACCCGGAACATGGCTGCATCGATGCCGAGTCCGAATCCGGCGACCGCGAGCAACAGGCCGAGACCCGTGAACGATACGGCGAGACCCGCGGCCAAGGCGAACGCCCCAAGCGGGTGCGCGGTAACCGCCGCGCCGAGCACGATCGGTACCAGCGGCAACACGCAGGGCGACAGGATCGACAGCAGTCCGGCAACAAAGGCGAGCGCGAGCCCGGTCACGGAGACCTAGAGACCCTTGTCGAGCAGCGCGGCGATCGAGGCCTGCCCGGTGTCGCCGACCGAGCGACCCTTCTCTGCCGAGCCCTTGAACACGATCAGCGTCGACTGCTGCTGCGCCCTGAACTCCTTGACGACCGCTTTCATGCTATCGAAATCGACCCGGAATATCTTCAGATCCTTGAACTTGGGATCGGCGGACAACTTGTCGAGGATCGGCGTCTGCGCCTTGCAGGTGGGGCACCAGTCGGCGTGAATTTCGACCAGAATCGGGTTACCCGCCGCCTGAGCCGCCTTGAACGCCGCCGGCGAAAACGGGATCGCCGTGCCGGCCCATGCGGCGGAAAACACGCCGGCGACCAGCAGCGCCGCCGCCAGAATGGTGCCCTTGAGGATTCTGCTGGGGAATATCATCATCGTCCGCTCCCTGATGGCACGCCGCCGAAATCGCCAAACATCGGCGGCCGTTACGGCGCGTACCCCCAGATACGCGGCGGAGCCTACGAACGTTACCTCACCACGCCTGAAATAAACCCGGCCTTGCGCCGCGGCGGCTTGATGTCTTTTTTCAGGAAGCAGCGCGCGGACTTAGCGGCATAGCCCGGGCGGGCATAGGTCCAGGCGCGGCAATTGTTGTCGGCGACACAGGCGGCCTTGCACTCGTCGTCGCCGGCGCTGCCGCCCTTCACATCGAAACTGCGGTAATCGCCGCCGAATCGGTCGATCGAGGTTTCGATCGTGTCGTTTTTCGGCTCGACGACGCCGGCGCCCCGGACGCCCGAGACGCAGCAATTATCCTGCACCCGCGCCGGCACCGTGCTCTTCAGCCAGCACACCGCGCCGCCAACAACATCGGTCGGGTAGTTGAAGCTCCAGGACCGGCAGCGCCTGTCGCGCTCGCATTTCAAGGCACAATCCGCCGGGTCGCCCGACGCGACCGGCGAACTCTGGTAATCGCCACCCGGACGATCGAAATTGGCCTGGGCCTGCGCAGGTCGAGTGGCCGCGATGATTACCAGCATGGCCGATGCCAGCAACCACGCCCGGAACAGGCGGCCTTTGCGCATACCCTGTCGCTTTCGACTGACTGGACTTATCCCGCGGTTCGCGGTCGGCCATTTGACCGCCGGCAACCTGTATAGCCGATGAACGTTCATCAACTTGCTGATCTAGAAGGCGTATTCGTCATAGACCGGCTCCACCGAGCCGTGCCAGGGGCCGTTGAATTTCGCAAGCATTTCCTCGGCCGGGGAATGTCCGGAGTCGATGATTCGCTCCAACGGCTCCAGATGCCGGCTCTCGTCGCGGCCGAGGTGATCGACGCGCTGGCGCCGCCTCAGTCCCGAATGCGCCAGTATCAGACATTCCTTCGCGATTTCGAACAGGTAACGGTCCCGAATCTTGGCCTTGAAGCCGAAGCGCGGAACGTCGTCGCGCAGCGCCTGCCGCTCCCCGGCATTCCAGTGCTTTACAATGTCCCAGGCTGCCTCGAGGCTGGTGTCGTCATAGAGCAGTCCAACCCAGAACGCCGGCAGTGCCGGCAGCCGTCCCCACGGCACGCCATCGGCGCCGCGCATTTCCAGATAGCGTTTCAGCCGCACTTCGGGGAAAATCGTGGACAGGTGGTTGGCCCAATCAGACAGGGTCGGCCGCTCGCCGGGAAACGAATTGTTCCGCCCCTCGAAGAAGGCCCGGAACGATGAACCCGAGACATCGATATAGGCGTCGCCGCGCTTGACGAAATACATGGGAACGTCGAGCGCGTAATCGACCCAGCGTTCGAACCCCATGCCGTCCTCGAACGCCCACGGAATCATCCCCGAACGCGCATTGTCGGTATCGCGCCAGATCTCGGAGCGGAACGACAGGAAGCCGTTGGGCTTGCCCTCGGTGAACGGCGAATTGGCGAACAGGGCCGTCGCGATCGGCTGCAGGGCGACCGACACCCGCAGTTTCTTGACCATGTCGGCTTCCGACGAGAAGTCGAGATTGGTCTGCACCGTGCAGGTCCGGTACATCATGTCGAGGCCGTACTGGCCGACCTTCGGCATGTACTCGGTCATGATCTTGTATCGGCCCTTGGGCATCATCGGAATCTGCGCACGCGACCATGATGGCGTCATGCCGAGCCCGAGAAAGCCGATGCCCAGCGGCGTCGCGATCTCGCGCACCTGCGCCAGATGCGCCATCAGCTCGGACTGGGTCTGATGCACGGTCTCGACCGGCGCGCCCGACAGCTCGAACTGCCCTCCGGGCTCCAGTGAAATGGCGCCGCCGCCGGTGACGTCATACAGGCCGATGATGTTGCCGCGCTCCATGATCGGCTCCCAGCCGAGCAGCAGCTGCATACCCTCCAGCAAGGCGCCGATGCCGCGGGTGCCTTCGTAAGGCACGGGATCATGGCCCAGCAGCGTGAACGGGGTCTTCTCGTGTTCGGTACCGATCCGGAACTCGGACGGAGGCTTCACGCCCGCCGCCAGCCACGCCACCAATTCGTCGCGCGACTGCAGCGGCGTCATATCGATCTGATCACGCGCCATACGAATTCCGGAAGTGGGGCGTTGCGACCGAACGCGCGAGGTGACGGGGGTATCGGCGAACCGAGCGGTCCGGGGATGCTTGAGAGGGAAATGATATCATCGCGCGGGCGCGCCGTCTCTCGCCGCGAGCGCCTGCGCCTCGCCGCAGGAGCAGCCCAGCCGGTCGAGCAGGCCGCAGAGCCTGACCGCATCCGCATCCGACAATTTCGAGCCGACGTGTTTTTCGATCGCGGCGGAATACGCGTTCCACATCTTCTTCTGCAGCTCGCGCCCTGACTCCGTGATCTCGACGAACTGGCCGCGCTTGTCGATCTTGCATTCGCGGCGCGCCGCCAGTCCCTCGTCCACCAGCCGGTCGATCAGCCGCGAGGTCGAGTATTGCGGTATCAGCATCTGCTTTTCCAGTTCGACCGGGCGCATTTCGCCCGACGGCGCCCGCGACAATTCGAGCAGCGCGTCATACCAGGCCAGCGGCGGAAACCCGGCTTTCTTCAGCTCCTGCTCGACGGCATCGAGCACCCGGCTCTGCACCCGCATCAGGCGGATCCAGGCGGCAGTCGCCTCGGTCGATGGTTTGCGCTTCATGGCCTGGCCCACATGTCGGCGGAGACTGTATCGCACTAAATGCAGCTGCATCAATCTTGACTATTTCATGCATATGCATTTAATCACCCGGTCCGGTATAGCCAATAATTCAAGGGAAGGAAAACTCCATGAAACTGTATTATTCCCCCGGAGCCTGCTCGCTCTCCCCCCACATCGCGCTCTTGGAAGCCGGCCTGCCCTACGATCTGGTGAAGGTCGATCTGAAGGCCAAAAAACTCGAAAACGGCGACGATTTCCTCAGCATCAACCCCAAAGGCCAGGTGCCGACGCTCACGCTGGACTCAGGCGAGGTGGTGACCGAAGGCCCCGTCATCGTCCAGATGATCGCCGACAAGGCCGCGGCGAAGAATCTGGCGCCGGCCCGCGACAGCGCCGAGCGCTACAAGCTGCTGGAGTGGCTCAACTTCATCACCACCGAGCTGCACAAGAATTTCGGCCCGATGTTCTCCCCGGTGCTGGCCGACGACGCCAAGGCGTTCTTCAAGGACCGGGTGATGGGCAAGTTCAAGTACATCGACGGCGCGCTGGCGGGTAAAGACTACCTGATGGGCAAGCAGTTCACCGTCGCCGACGGCTACCTGTTCACGATGCTGTCCTGGGCCGAGCGGATGAAGTTCGACCTCACCGCGCTGCCGAACCTTCTGGCCTACAAGGCCCGCGTCGGCGCGCGTCCGGCGGTGCAGGCCGCGCTGGTCAAGGAAGGCCTGATGAAGGCCGCGGCGTAGGCTCTCGAGGTCGCGATCATGCGAAGGGCCGGATCGATGATCCGGCCCTTTCTGTCTGGCGGGACGATCAGTATCGGGCAGGGCTGAAGGCCGAGGCGTCGGTGAAGGTCGGCTCGCCGCTCATCAACTCAGCCAGCATGCGGCCCGTGGCGGGGCCAAGCGTCAGGCCCTGATGACCGTGCCCGAAATGTATCCACAGTCCCTTGTGCTTCGGCGCCGCTCCCACCACCGGCAGCATGTCGGGCATGCAGGGACGGACGCCACTCCAGGGTTCGGCTTCGACCGGCGTGCCAAGGTCGACGAGTCCCCTCGCCGTCTGCTCGGCCCGTTCGAGCTGGATCGGGCGATCCGACTTCGACGGCCCGCTGAGTTCGGCACCCGTCGTAATGCGCAACCCCTTCGACATCGGCACCAGGACGTAGCCAAACGCGGGATCCTGCAACGGCAGATCGAGCGTGCCGCCGCCGCTGAAATGCAGATGGTAGCCGCGCTTGCGCACCATCGGAAAGCGATACCCGAAAGGACGCAGCAGATCGGGGGACCAGGGACCGAGCGCCACGACGGCGGCCTCGGCCTCGATGCGGCCATCGACCGTATCAACCGTCCAGCCGCCGCCAGGGCCGGGCGCGAGCGTCCCCGCATCGCCGTGGACGAAGCTGCCGCCCGCGCGAAGGAAGAGATCGGCGTAGGCCGACACCAGCCCTCCCGGATCCGAGACCGACCAGGGATCGAGCCAGTGTATCGCCCCCGCGCCGGTCTCGATGAGCCCGGGCTCGGCCGCCGCAAGCTGTGCCGGAGCGAGAATTTGCGACCGCACACCGTGTTCGGCCGCGAGCGTCTCGGCCAGCAGAGCCGCGCGATCCATCGCGGCTTGAGTACGGTGCAGCGTGCGATAACCCTTTCGTCGCACCAGCGCGCCCGCGCCGGCTTCGGCGATCAGCACGGCGTGTTCGGCGGCCGCCTGTGCGATGATCCGGGCGTAGGACTGCGAAATGCGCCGGTGCCTGTCGGGCGCGGAATGCCACCAGTATCGCAACAAGGGACCGATGTGCCGGGGCAGCGACGCGACGCTGTAACGGACATCGTTGGTGCGCCGCATCGCCATCGACGCCAGCGAAGCCAGATCGCGCGGCATCGGATAGGGCCTGACAGCTTCGCTCTGGATGATGCCGGTGTTGCCGTAGCTGGTCTCGCCGCCCGGCGGCTTGCGATCGACCAGCACCACCGACCAGCCGCGACGCTGCAGATGCAGCGCCGAAGCGACCCCGACGATCCCGGCGCCCAGAACGATAACGCTTCGCATCGGATGTCGATCCTGAGTGCCTATAACCAAGGCTTGCTCGCTGCGCTCCCTCCCCCGCATCCGCCTTCGCCCGAAGGCGGGCTTCGGCAGACAAGAGCGGGAGAGGGAAAAAGATCTTACGCCGCCTTCTCCGGCAGCTTCTTCGGCGGGAAGCGGCCGTAGAAGGTCTCGCCCTTGGCGGCCATCTCGACCAGCAGTTTCGGCGGCGTGAAGCGCGAGCCGTATTTGGCTTCGAGCTTGTGGCACAGTTCGACGAATTTTTTCGTGCCCATGAAATCGATATAGGACAGCGTGCCGCCTGTGAACGGTGCAAATCCGAAGCCGAGGATCGAGCCGACATCGGCCTCGCGCATGTCGGTGATGACGTGATCTTCCACGGTGCGCGCGGCTTCCACCGCCTGCACCACCAGGAAGCGCTGTTTCATTTCCTCGATGTCGAGGGTATCGGGATCGAGATGCTTCGATTGCAGGCCGGCCAGCTCGGTCCACAGGCTCTTCTGGCCCTTGCCCTTTTCGGGATAATCGTAGAATCCCTTGCCGTTCTTGCGGCCGAACCGGCCCTGCTTCTCGACCATTTCGACCAACAGCTTCTTCTGGCTCTGATCGATGGCGTTGGCGCCGAGGTCGGCCTCGGTCGCCTTCATGATCTTGAGCACGAGATCGAGCGCCACTTCGTCCGACAGCGACAGCGGGCCGACCGGCATGCCCGCCATCTTCGCGGTGTTCTCGATCATCGCCGGCGGCACGCCTTCCATCAGCATTTCGAGGCCTTCGGCGGTGAAGCGCAGCACACAGCGGTTGGCGAAGAAGCCCCTGCTGTCATTGACCACGATCGGGGTCTTGCCGATCACGCGGACGTAATCCAGCGCGGTCGCGAGCGCCGTGTCATTGGTGTTCTTGCCGACGATGATTTCCACCAGCATCATCTTCTCGACCGGCGAGAAGAAGTGAATGCCGATGAACTTGCCCTGGTCCTTGAACTCCTCCGCCAGCGAATTAATCGGCAGCGTCGAGGTGTTGGAGGCGAAGATCGCGTCGGGCTTCAGCAGCGGCTGGGCCTTGGCGTAGGTCTCCGCCTTGACCTTGCGGTCCTCGAACACCGCCTCGATGATGAGATCGCAATCCTTCAGCACATTGTAGTCCGCGGTCGCGCTGATGCGGCCGAGAATGGTCTCGCGGTCGGCTTCCTTGGCGCGGCCCTTCTTGATCAGATCGTCGATCACCGCCTTGGCGTGGCCCTTGCCCTTGTCGGCGCTTTCCTGGTCGCGGTCGATCAGCACCACGTCGATGCCGGCGCGGGCCGAGACGTAGCCGACGCTGGCGCCCATGAAGCCGGCGCCGATGACCGCGAGCTTTTTCACCTTGATCGGCGGTACGTTTGGCGGACGCCGCGCGCCCTTGTTCAGTTCCTGCATCGACAGGAACAGGCTGCGGATCATGGCCGCGGCTTCCTTGCTGCGCAGGATTTTGGTGAAGTAGCGCGACTCGACCCGAAGTGCTGCGTCGATCGGCAACTGCAGGCCTTCGTAGACGCAGCTCATGATGGCGCGCGCCGCCGGATAATTGTCGTAGGTCTCGCGGCGATAGATGGCATTGCCGGCCGGGAACATCATCATGCCGTCCTTGGAGAACACCGGGCCGCCGGGAAGCTTGAAACCCTTCTCGTCCCAGGGCGCGACGGCCTTGCCGCCGCCCTTGATCCAGTCCTTTGCCGCCTTGATGAGATCGGCCGCGGGCACGATCGCATGGATCAGATTGAGCGCCTTGGCCTTGTCGAGATTGATCGCCTCGCCCTTCAGCAGCAGCTGCATCGCATCCTGCGGCGACACGATGCGCGGCACCCGCTGGGTGCCGCCGGCGCCGGGGAACAGGCCGACCTTGATCTCGGGCAGGCCGAGCCGGGTTTTGGGATTTTCCGCGGCGACGCGGTAGTGGCAGGACAGCGTCAGCTCGAAACCGCCGCCGAGCGCCAGCCCGTTGATCGCGGCCGCCCACGGCTTGCCCGAGGTCTCGATGTTGCGAAACACCTGCGAGAACCGGCGACTCTGGTCGAACAGCGCCTGGTTGGCGGCGACCTCGCCCTTGGCCTTCAGCATCTCGGCATACTGGTGGCTCATGCCCTCCAGCATCGACAGATCGGCCCCGGCGCACAGCGCTTCCTTGCCCGAGGTGATGACGACGCCCTTCACGGCGGCGTCGGCGGAGGTCTGCTTGACGATTTCCTCGAGCTCGGTGACCGATGTTTCGTCGAGCACGTTCATCGAGCGGCCCGGGGTGTCCCAGGTCACCAGCACGATGCCGTCGGCGTCGGTCTCTAGCTTGAAATTCTTGAAGGCCATGTGGTTGCTCCCGATGCCGACAGCCGGCAGGCGCGGCGGTTGTTTCTGATCGTCGGGTGAGCAAAGGCGTTCTCCACGCCGTGCCCACCATCGTCGAAGCTTGTTCTGGCGGGCACGGCGAAGCCGCCTTTGCCCACCCTACGGATTACACCCGCTCGATGATCGTCGCGGTGCCCATGCCGCCGCCGATGCACAGCGTGATCAACGCGGTCGACTTGTTGGTGCGCTCGAGTTCATCGAGCACGGTGCCGAGGATCATCGCCCCCGTCGCGCCGAGCGGATGGCCGAGCGCGATGGCGCCGCCATTGACGTTGATCTTGGCGTTGTCGATGTCGAAGGCCTGCATGTAGCGCAGCACCACGGAGGCAAAGGCCTCGTTCAGCTCAAACAGGTCGATGTCGGATTTCTTCATGCCGGAGCGTTCGAACAGTTTTTCGGTGACGTCGACGGGACCCGTCAGCATCATCGCCGGCTCCGAGCCGATATTGGCGAAGGCGCGAATCTTGGCGCGCGGCTTCAGGTCGTGCTTCGCGCCCGCATCCTTGCTGCCGAGCAGGACGGCGCCGGCGCCGTCGACGATCCCCGAGGAATTGCCGGCGTGGTGCACGTAGTTGATGCGTTCGATTTCCGGGTGCGACTGGATCGCCACCGCGTCGAAGCCGCCCATCGCGCCGACCGCCGCGAACGAAGCCTGCAACTGGCCGAGCGACTGCATCGTCGTTGTCGGTCGCATGTGCTCGTCCTTGGCGAGGATGGTAAGACCATTGATGTCCTTCACCGGCACTACCGAATTCCTGAAACGGCCTTCTTCCCAGGCTTTCGCGGCGCGCTGCTGGCTCTGCACCGCATAGGCATCGACGTCGTCGCGCGAGAACCCGTATTTGGTGGCGATCAGGTAAGTAGGTCGGCACCGCGATCGACGGGTCCATCGGCCAGGCGCCGCCGGAGGCGCCGATGCCGACGCGGCTCATCGATTCGGCGCCGCCGCCGATGACGAGGTCATGCTGGCCGCTCATGATCTGGGCGGCGGCAAAGTTCACGGCATCGAGGCCCGAGGCGCAGAAGCGGCTGATCTGGACGCCGGGGACGGCTTCGCCGAGGCCCGCGTTCATGGCCGCGAAGCGCGCGATGTCGGAGCCGGCTTCGCCGACGGGATCGACCACGCCGAGAATGACGTCGTCGACGATGTCTTCCTTGAGATTGTTGCGCTCCTTGAGCGCCTGCAGCGGTACCGTGGCCAGCGCCACCGCGGTCACCTCATGCAGCGCGCCATCGGCCTTGCCGCGGCCGCGCGGCGTGCGAACGTGGTCGTAGATATATGCCTCAGGCATGAAGGCCTCCTGGTATGAGGATCACAAATCGGGCGATTGGAAACTGTCGCGGATCGGGTCGTGGCGCTGGGACGAATCCCGGGCGGCGCAAGACTTCCCGATCAGAAGGCTTCCGCCGCCAATTCCATGGTGGTCGCGCATCCGGTCTGGACGCGCGCGAGATGCAGTGCGGTTTCCGGCAGCATCCGTTCCATGAAGAAGCGGCCGGTGACGAGCTTGGTGGAGAGATAGGGCGTAGCCCCGCTGCCCGCAATCTTGTCCTGCGCGACTTTCGCCATCCGCGCCCACATATAGGCGAACGTAACGAGGCCGAACAGCTGCATGTAATCGGTGGCGGCGGCGCCGGCATTATCGGGCTTCATCATCGCGTTCTGCATCAGCCAGGTGGTGGCCTGCTGCAGATGGCCGAGTGCCGTGCTGAGGGGCGCGACGTAAGGTTGCATGGCCTCGTCGGCGCCGTGCTCCTTGGCGAAGGCCGCGACTTCGCCGAAGAATGCCATCACCGCGCGGCCGCCGTCGCGCGGAAGTTTGCGCCCGACGAGGTCGAGCGCCTGAATCCCGTTGGCGCCTTCATACAGCATGGCGATGCGGGCATCGCGCACGAACTGCTCCATGCCGTGCTCGGCGATATAGCCGTGGCCGCCGTACATCTGCTGCGCCAGCACCGCGTTGGAGAATCCGACGTCGGTCATGACCCCCTTCATGACCGGCGTCATAAGTCCCATGTGATCGTCGGCCTCCTGGCGATCCTTGGGATCGCTGGAGCGGTGGGCGACGTCGCTCTTCAGCGCGGTCCAGATCACCATCGCGCGTGCCGCCTCGTTGAAGGCCCGAATCGTCAGCAGGGTACGGCGCACGTCGGGATGCACGATGATCGGATCGGCCGGCTTGTCGGGCGCCTTCGGGCCCGACAGCGAGCGGCCCTGCAGCCGTTCGCGGGCATAGGCCGCGGCGTTCTGGTAGGCGACTTCGGACTGCGCCAGCCCCTGCACCGCGACGCCGAGCCGCGCCTCGTTCATCATCACGAACATGCCCTGCATGCCCTTGTTTTCCTCGCCGATCAGCCAACCGGTGGCGCTGTCGTAGTTCATCACGCAGGTCGAATTGCCGTGAATGCCCATCTTGTGTTCGATCGACCCGCAGGTGACGCCGTTGCGCGCGCCGAGCGAGCCGTCGGCGTTGACCAGTATCTTCGGCACCACGAACAGCGAAACGCCCTTGATGCCGGCCGGCGCGCCTTCGATTCGCGCCAGCACCAGATGGATGATGTTTTCGGTGATATCGTGCTCGCCGGAGGAGATGAAGATCTTGGTCCCTGATAGCTTGTAGCTGCCGTCCGCCTGCTTGACGGCCTTGGTGCGCAGCAGGCCGAGATCGGTGCCGCATTGCGGCTCGGTGAGGTTCATGGTGCCGGTCCACTCGCCGGCCACCATCTTCGGCACGAACATTTTCTTCTGTTCGGGTTTGCCGTGCACCATCAGCGCCGCGGTGGCGCCCATGGTGAGGCCGCCATACATCGAAAACGCCATGTTGGCCGACGATTGAAATTCCGTGACGGCCTGGGTCAGCGTCACCGGCAGGCCCTGCCCGCCATATTCCACCGGGGCCGAGAGGCCGAGCCAGCCGCCCTCGGCGACCTGCTTGAACGCGGCCTTGAAGCCTTTGGGCGTGGTCACGGAGCCGTCGTCATGGCGTTTGCAGCCTTCGAGATCGCCGACCCGGTTCAGCGGCTGCAGCACTTCTTCGCTGAGCTTGGCGGCCTCGCTCAAGATGGCCTCGCGCACATCGGCGGAGGCATCGCTGAAGCCGGGAAGGTTGTCGTAGCGGTCGATCTGAAACACGTCGTTCAGCAAGAAGGTGACGTCTTCCACAGGGGCCTTATAGATCGGCATTCGCATCCTCCAGGCTGGCTCGCCATGTAGGGAGCCTTGGCAGCGCAGCAATCGTTGGATTTCAGACAGAACCTTAGCCGGTTCCGAAGTCGATAGGGAGCTACTTCAGGGTCGCGGTTGCACTTGCCAGTTGCTCCCCCATCAGCCGATGCAGCAGGTTGATCGCCTTGAGCGGGCGCACCATCACCTTGAAACTGGTAATCCGGCCATCGTCTGCGAAGGTGATGATATCGACGCCGTTGATCCTGATCCCCTCGATCTCTCTTTCGAACTCCAGCACCGCGCCGTTGTCGCTGCGCCATTCACCGACATAGCTGAAGCCCGGGCCGCCCAGCACCTTTTCGGCACTCGACAGATATTTGAACGCGATGTCGCGGCCGCGCTGCCGCGTATGCACGACGGGGCTTTCGAACACCGCATCCGGGTGCAGCAGTTCCCACAGCGCCGCGCGGTCGTGGGACTTCATGTAGCCATACCACTTGTCGAGGCCGGTCATGGGCATCGGACGTCTCCATGCACGAAAGGCGCCGCGGGCAGCCATCATATGCACATTGACGCATATGCACTTTTATGCATATTGTCAAGATCAGAGGGAGCTGTTGCTTGGCGCTCGGTGACGCAATCCTTGCATGCCTGACGGAAGGTCCAATGACGGGCTATGAGCTCGCCAAGACGTTCGACGCGTCCATCGGCTTCTACTGGAAAGCCAACCACCAGCAGATCTATCGCGAGCTGACCCGGCTCCGCGACCGCGGCCACATCCAGGGCTGCGAGGTGGTGCAATCGGGCAAGCCCAACAAGCTGGTCTATACCCTGACCTCCGAGGGCCGCGCCGCACTGAGGCACTGGGGAGCACGGCCCAGCGTGCCGCCTTCGATCAAGGATGATCTGCTGGTCCGGCTCTACGCGCTCGAGGGCGTCGACATCGGCCCGTTGCGCGCCGACCTGATGGCGCGGCTGGAACACCACCGCGACCGCGCTTCCCGCTACGAGCGCATCCTCAACAAGCGGTTCCCTGAAGGCACCGCATCGCCGGCGGATACCGGCAAGCTGTTGGCGCTTCGCCTCGGCGTTCGTCACGAACGCGTCGTGGTGGAGTGGTGCGAAGAGGCACTTCAAGCCCTGCCGGCCCGGACGATCGGCGCGGCCATTTCCCCCGAACGGTAACTTTCCAGACCCGCCGGGCCATTCCTTAACTGGTTATTTACCGTAACACGAAAAAGTCGGGTTCTGAGGCAGACGACCTGCGCGCCATTCGATTGTCTCTTCGGTGGGACGCGCGGGGAGGCTGAAGGCGCAGGTGGCGCGCCGGAGTCGGAACCGGACGAGAGCATGAATTCGCGCGTATCGTGGAGTGTTGAAGGCATCGATCCATCCGTCCGCGAAAGGGCCGAGGCCGCCGCGCGGCGTGCCGGCATGCCGCTGAACGACTGGCTCAACTCCACTCTCGGCGATTCCGCGCCGCCCCATTTTCAAAGCCCTTACGATCAGCCTCAGGCGATGCCGGGCCAGGAGGCGCCCGATGTCGCGGACATCCATCAGCGGCTGGATTCGATCACCCGCCAGATCGAGCAGATGTCGCAGCCCAGGCCGCGCAGCGATGCGGCGCGCAGCGATGTGCCGCGCAGCGATGCCCAGCGCCCCGATGCGCCGCGAGGCGACGCCCCGCGCGGCGAACCGGGCGTCGCGCGGCAATTGAACGACGCGATCTCGCGCCTCGACGCGCGGCTGTCGCAGATTTCCAACCCGGCGCCGAAACAGGCCCAGCTGCAGGACAGGCAGCGCCAGGCCGAGATGGTCGAGCGCGCGGCCAGCCAGGTGTACCGCCCCTCGCCTCCGCTCAGCCCGGCGTCGCTCGAATCTGCCATCGCGGAAATCACTGCGCGCCAGAACGAACTCGATGATTCCGCGCCCCGGTCGATGCCGCCGCGCAGCGCGCCGCCAAGAACAGCTGCAAAGGCGCCCGCCATGCCGGTGGCGCCCCCGATGCAGGCGGCGGCTCCGGCCGGCCCGGATTTTTCGTCGCTGGAGCGCCATCTGCTCAAGATCACCAGCCAGATCGAGGCGCTGCAGCGGCCGGAAGGGATCGAGCAATCGATCACCGCGTTCCGCGCCGAGCTTTCGGAAATTCGCGCCGCCATCACCGAGGCGATGCCGCGCCGGGCGATCGAATCGATCGAGAACGAGATCCGCTCGCTGTCCCGCCGCATCGACGACACCCGCCAGAGCGGCACCGACGGCCAGGCGCTGGCCGGCATCGAACGCGCGCTCGCCGAAATTCGTGAGGTCCTGCGCTCGTTGACCCCTGCGGAACAACTGGCGGGCTACGACGAGGCGATCCGCAATCTCGGCGGCAAACTCGACCTGATCCTGCGCGCCAATGACGACCCGTCCACAGTGCAGCAACTCGAGGGCGCTATCTCGGCGCTTCGCGCCATCGTCTCCAATGTGGCGTCGAACGACGCCCTGGGGCGGCTGTCCGACGACGTGCACATGCTGTCTTCGAAGGTCGACCAGCTTGCCCGCAACGAGGGCAACGGCGATTCGTTTGCGATCCTGGAGCAGCGCATCGCCGCGCTGACCTCGACGCTGGAAAGCCGCGAGCGGCCGACGGCAGGCGGCAACGCCGAACATCTCGAGGGAGCACTGCGGTCGCTGTCCGAACGCCTCGACCGCATGCCGGTCGGCCATGACGAGGCATCGGCCTTCGCCCATCTCGAACAGCGCGTGTCGTATCTGCTGGAGCGGATCGAAACATCGACTGATCCCGGCGCCGTCAATCTCGGCCGGGTCGAGGACGGGTTGCAGGACATCCTGCGCCATCTCGAAAACCAGCACGCGGCCGTCGTCGCGCTGGCCGAAACCAACCGCAACCCCGGCGCGCCGCAGCCGTCCGACAGCGGCATCGTCGACATCGTCAAGCGCGAGATGTCCGACATTCGCTTCAGCCAGTCGGAAACCGACCGCCGCACCCAGGATTCGCTGGAAGCCGTCCACAACACGCTCGGCCATGTGGTCGATCGGCTCGCCATGATCGAAGGCGACCTGCGCACGGCGCGCGCTTTGCCCGCTGCGCCGCAACTGCAAATGCCGCCGGCGCCGCCACCCGACTCGCCGCCAGCGGCTGCGCCGCCCGTGGCGATGCCGCCGCAGCCGAAGCCTGAACTGCCAAATCCCGCCGCGGCCCACGAGCATTTCGCCTCCGCGCCGCGCGAATTCCAGGCCGTGCAGCCGCCGGTCCCGGCCGTTGCCGCGGTGGCGCCGCGCGCCATCAGTGAAATTCTCGAACCATATGCGGCGCAGCAACGCCCCGCGGTCGCGCCGGACCTGCCGCCCGATCACCCGCTGGAACCGGGAACACGCCCCACCGCCAGGGTGGCCACACCGGCGGAGCGTATCGCCGCTTCCGAAAGCGCGATCAGCGAAATCCCCGCAGGCCCCCGCGAACCGGTCAGCACGTCGAGTTTCATCGCGGCGGCGCGGCGCGCCGCGCAGGCCGCCGCCGCCGCCCCCGCCGGCGACAAGGCGGCGCGTGGCCCGTTCAAGACCGCGGCCTCCAGCAAGGCCAAGGACCCGAACGGGGAGCCATCGACGATCACCTCCAAGATCCGCTCGCTGCTGGTCGGTGCGAGCGTGGTCGTGATCGTGCTCGGCACCTTCAAGATGGCGATGACGCTGCTCGACAGCGGCACCGCGCCACCTGCGATGGAGAGTTCGAACGAGCAGGCGCCGGCTGCGACCCAGCCACCCGCGGAGGACAGCGCCAGGCCGGCCACGCCGACGCCCGCAACACCTTCGATGACTTCACCGACGCCGATCGGCCGGCAGTCCTTCAACAACGCCGTACCGGGCGCCACCGACGGTACCGCGACGGTCGCCATACCGCAGGCGGCAACGATTCCCGCCGCCCCGCCGATACCATCAGGCGACGTTACCGGCGCCATTCCGGTCCCGCCGGCCGCGCCGGTCTCCCGCCAGCTGACCCAGGTGCAGGTGCCGCCCAGCGAACGGCTCCCCGAGGCGATCGGCGGACCGGTGCTGCGCGCCGCCGCGCTGAAGGGCGACCCGGCCGCGGCCTACGAAATCGGAGTGCGTTTCGCCGAAGGCAAGGGCGTGCCGGCGAATTATGACGAAGCCGCGAAATGGTACGACCGCGCGGCGCAGGCCGGCGTGGTGCCGGCGGTCTTCCGGCTCGGGACCCTCTATGAAAAGGGTCTCAGCGTGACCAAGGACGTCGATATCGCGCGGCGCTATTACATCCAGGCCGCCGAGCGCGGCAGCGCCAAGGCGATGCACAATCTGGCCGTGCTCGATGCCGACGGTGCCGGCAAGGGCGCCAACTACAAGAGCGCGTCGCAATGGTTCCGCAAGGCGGCCGACCGCGGCGTCGCCGACAGCCAGTTCAACCTCGGCATCCTCTATGCCCGCGGCATCGGCGTCGAACAGAACCTCGCCGAATCCTTCAAATGGTTCAGCCTGGCCGCGGCACAGGGCGACGCGGATTCCGTCCGCAAGCGCGACGACATCGCCAAGCGGCTCGACGCCCAGTCGCTGGCGGCGGCCAAGCTCGCGATCCAGACCTTCGCGCCGGAGCCTCAGCCGGACGACGCCATCAACGTGGCGGCCCCGCCCGGCGGCTGGGACGCGGGCCCGGTGCAGGCCACGACCTCGAAGCCGGCCGCAAAGCCGGCCGCGACCAAGCGCGCCGCCGCCGCGCATTAATCTGAATCGTTCACCACGCCGTTAGATCGTCGGGCTACCCTGGGCAATTAATCCGCCTGCCGCGGATTCTTTAGTCCCTCCGTGCGCCGATTTCGGTTATGCAGGGGCGCGGCAACCGGTCGCGTTCGCCGCTTTCGCGGGCGCCTCGCGGATGGCGTGCCGGCCAATGCTCGACCACGAAACCATCCCGCGGGCGGCCCCGGCCGACCTCGCGGCCAAGTCAAAGTAACCGCGCGTGCAGCTCTACCTTCCGATCGCCGACATTCCGGTCAACGTTTTTCTCATCCTGGCGATGGGCGCGGCGGTCGGCTTCGTGTCCGGCATGTTCGGAATCGGCGGCGGATTTCTGATGACGCCGCTGTTGATCTTCGTCGGCATCGCGCCCGCGGTCGCGGTCGCCTCGGTCGCCAGCCACATTGCCGCCTCGTCGTTCTCGGGCGCACTGTCGTACTGGCGCCGCCGCGCCATCGATCCGGCGCTGGCGCTGGTGCTGCTGTGCGGCGGCACCGTCGGCACCGCGCTCGGGGTCTGGACCTTCACGCTGCTGCGGTCGCTCGGCCAGCTCGATCTGATGATTGCGCTGTCCTACGTCATCCTGCTGACCGCCGTCGGCGTCCTGATGTTCTGGGAAGGGCTGCGTGCCATCATGCGAACGCGACGCGGCGTGGCGCCGCTGGCGCGGCGTTCGGGCAGTCACGGCTGGATTCACGGCCTGCCGCTCAAGATGCGCTTCAAGCGCTCCAAGATCTACCTGTCGGTCATTCCCGTCGTCGTGGTCGGCCTGGTCATCGGGTTCATCGGCGCGGTGATGGGCATCGGCGGCGGCTTCATCCTGATCCCGATCATGATCTACCTGCTGCGGGTGCCGACCTCCACCGTGATCGGCACCTCGATGGTGCTGACGCTGGTGACGATGGTGATCGCCACCATGCTGCACGCGGTCACCAATCATCTGGTCGATGCGGTGCTGGCGCTGATCCTGATGGTCGGCGGCGTCACCGGTGCGCAATTCGGGGCGCGGGCCGGCCAGAAGATTCGCGGCGAGCAGCTGCGCCTGCTGCTCGGCCTCCTGATTCTCGCGGTCGGATTACGCTTCGCGGTCGAACTGGTGATCCGCCCCGACGAGCTCTTCACGATCCGGGAAACCGGAGGCGGGGCATGATCGCGCGCGCCCCACTGGCGGCTTTCGTTCTCGCGCTGACGCTGGACGCAGGGTTCACCGTGGCGCCGGCGCGCGCGGAGCGGCTGATCGTCTCGGTCTCCAACCACCGCGTGACCGTGACGCCGAACTATTCCGGCGAGGAACTGGTGCTGTTCGGCTCAGTCGAAAAGGACGCCTCCACGCCTGCGACCCGCACCAGTTACGATCTCGTCGTCACCGTTTCCGGCCCGCGCGCCGACATGGTGACGCGCCGCAAGGAGCGCGTATTCGGCATCTGGATCAACACCGACTCCCGGCAGTTTCTCGAAGTCCCGACCTATCTGGCGCTGTTCTCCAACCGGCCGTTCGACGCCATCGCCTCGCCCGAGGTCGGCCGGCGGCAGCAACTCGGCCTCAACAACGTGCTGCTCACCCAGCGCGTCGGAACTGATTACGCCGACGTGGTGCCGAACGATCCGTTCCGCAGCGCCTTCGTGCGGCTGCGCACCGAGCACGGCCTCTATCGCGAGGAGACCTCCGCGGTGACGTTCCTGACGCCGACGCTGTTTCGTACCGGCATTCCGCTGCCGGGCGAAGTGCCGATCGGAACCTATGACGTCGAGATCAAGCTGTTTTCCGACGGCGCACTGGTGACCAGGACCGAAACCGCGTTTGAAATCGTCAAGGTCGGCTTCGAACAGTTCGTGGCGAACGCCGCGCGCCATAACGGCTTTGTCTACGGGCTGGTGACGGCGGCGATGGCGCTGATGACCGGCTGGATGGCATCGATCGTGTTCCGCAAGGATTGATCGGCGTAGTGCCCAGCTCTCGCACGTCGGTCGGCGACTCTCGTTATCGCCCAGCAGTTCCCCCTATTGAACTGGCTGAACAGCGTAGAACGCACGGTCAAAATGAACGAGCGGCCGCCTGCTCGGCTGAAGCCTCACGTTTTTGACTTCGCAGAAGAACGCCGAATGCTGTCCGACTCTCCTCTCTTGAACGACTTCGCAATCGAGAACGGCGAGCGCATCGATGAGAGGGACGCGCCATCGCGGCCTTTGAAAGTCTTTCGAAGCGACGCGACCTCAATTACTGAATTCATAGTTTTCGACCAGGCTCGTGTTGCCGTTCTTGATGTTTTCGACGCACCCGAGCAGTTCCGCAACGTAGAGCGCCTCCTCGTCCATGGCGGCCATCATCGGCATCAGGAGATCGAGCCACTCGAGAAGGCGCCGCTCCGATAGCGCGGCAGCTCTAATCCGCGCGTACCGACTGCCTACTGTATCGAACCGAGTAACCCATCATCGGAACGATGTTCGGCTTTTTTGAACTAAGTCAAATTCATGATAGTAATTGCCTGGATGAATCCAGCTAATGAGTTCGGCCTCTGGCTGTTTCATTCGCTCCGGTGATCGCCACCGGTCACCAATCATCTGGTCGATGCGGTGCTGGCGCTGATCTTAATGGTCGGCGGGGTCACCGGTGCGCAATTCGCCGGCCAGAAGATCCGCGGCGAGCAGCTGCGGCCGCTGCTCGGCTTCCTGATTCTCGCGGTCGGGCTGCGCTTCGCGATCGAGCTGGCGATCCGCCCCGACGAGCTCTTCACGATCCGGGAAACCAGAGGCGGCGCATGATCGCGCGCCTCGGATTGTTTTTGCGCGAAACGATTTGCCCGTCGGCGGCTTGGGCGGCAGATGACAGCCCAATTCTGAACGCGTGCTCGCATTTTTTCGACGCCGGATCGCATATGACAACCGAGCGCTAAAGACCTACGGCCGCAAGAGCCGTTCCGGGCTTGTCTTGCGCGCTAGCGACACCGTCGAAGTCACCGCGCAGAGCCATCAAAGCGGTTCGTTCCTGTTCGATCTCATGGGCCGTTCGAAAGCCAAGCCGCCGAAGAATAGGAACCGGTGGGCACCATCCCTGGATGGCATGCTGAAAAAGGAATGCAGTTACAAGCGCCGGGAGGGCAAACCAGCGGCGATCGCCTGTAGCGCCGAGTACGGTACCTGAAAACGCCAGAGCCGATGCGTTCGCCTCGATGGCGCGCTCAATGTCCCATTCCTCCCTCAACTCGCGCATACGGCGCGGAATCTCATGGGGGTACTGGGCGTAATGCCGGACGCTTCTCCTGATTTCCTCCCGGATTCGTCTATTGATATCTTCGCTGGTGTGGCTGGGAACGCGATCAAATGTACTTGTCACAGTCGTCTCCTCTACCGGTGTGTCCTGACGAGTGGCCATCGCCAATTTTGCCACGCGTAGTTCAGTTATTTTTTGCAACATCTGTCGGGGGCAAGAGTTCCCTCGGCAATTCTGGCGAGGGACCGCCCACTACCCGCGAGATGTCAGCCACTGAATCCAGGGGCCACGGCGCCAGCCGGTGGCAACGCCGCGACGCCGCGGCTCGCCTGTCAACTTGCGGGTCGGCAACCGCAGGTGGCCGGCCGATGGCAGCCCATTCGACGTCCTTGATTTTCCACCGCATCGCCAAGCGAACAAGCGCGCCGGCGATTTATTGACTTCATATCTGAAACGACCCACCCTCGGGTTGACGAGTGGAGGCACACGCGATGCTGATGAAGGGAAAGGTATGCGTCGTTACCGGCGCCGCTTCCCTTCAAGGGATCGGTCGGGCCACCGCCCACATGCTCGCCGCCAATGGGGCGCATGTCGTGGTGATCGACCATAGCGAGAACGTCGACGACGCGGCCGGAGAAGTCGCCGCTGACCATCCGTCATCGTCCATCCTCGGCGTTAGATGCGACATCGTGGACAGCGCGGCCTGTGAGGAAGCGGCGACCAGAGTCTCGCGTGTCTTCAGCCAGGTGGACGCCCTGGTTCACTGCGCAGGCGTGATCCGCTCCGGCAGATATGACGAGATCAGCAGAAAGGATTTCGACGAGGTGATCGCCATCAACCTCGCGGGGACGTTCAATATCCTCCGGGCCTTCACGCCTGCGATGGTCGCGCAACGCACGGGATCGATCGTCAATGTCGCCTCCGTCGCCGCACAGCGCGGCGGCGGTCTGGTTGGCGGCTCGCATTATGCGGCGTCGAAGGGGGCCGTGCTCAGTCTGACCAAGTCGCTCGCCCGTGAACTCGGGCCGATGGGCGTGCGCGTGAACGCGGTCTGCCCGTCGCTGATCGAAACGGACGTCGTGACCAGCACCGTCTCACGGGACCGTATTCGCGACCTCACGGCCGCCATTCCCCTCGGCCGCCCCGGCCGCCCCGACGAAGTCGCCGCGGCCTGCATGTTTCTGGCTTCCGACCTGTCGTCCTACATCACCGGTGCTACGCTGGATGTGAACGGCGGCAGTCATATCCACTGAGATCAAATTCTCGACCGGACTTTTTTGCGAGACGTTCGACAACACGAAGGGTATACGGATGACGACGCGATTTCATCATATCAACCTCTGTGCCAAGGACCCCTCGGAGCTGGAGAGCTTCTACAAGGACGTGCTCGAACTGGCCGAAAGCAACGCCTACAGCGGCAGCCAGAAGCAGATCAAGAATCAAGGCTATGGCGGTCGCGTTGCCTTCCTGACCGACGGCACGAGCGAGATGCATCTTTCCACCCTCGACCTGAACGTGGCATTCCGCACCAAGCAGCCCATCAACCCGCTCGAGCGCGGCCATATCGCATTTCGGACGGATGACATCGAGGGCATCAAGCAACGGCTGACGGAGCGCGGCGTGCCCTATGCCGACTTCGGCGCATGGGCCATCGAGGGATGGAATCAAATCTTCTTCCATGATCCCGAAGGCAACATCGTGGAGGTTCACCAGGTCGGCAACACCCCGAGCGAGTCCGAGGCTGTCGAACCCAAGTCGTGACTGACGGGCTTCAGGCGCGGCCGAGCTGCACCCGGCGGTCGACGGCGATCCACGTCGCCCGCGCCACGGCCAGCAACGTTCCAGCTTCACCATAGGCCGCGGCCTCGGCAACGCGCTTGCGGCCGTCGCGCCCGGCCTCCCAGGCAGTGATGACGCAGCGTTCTCCCGGGCGCGGCCGTGTCTCTATCCGTGCCGACATCCGACCCAACAGGATCGGCGTCTGGTCGAAGCCGCCGCTCTCCCGGTCGTGAGAGGAAGCATAGCCCGTGGGACAATCGAGCACCGACCAGAGAAACTCGGACGCAATGAGGCCGTCCTCCGCTGACAGGGTCGGATCCGGTGTCCAGGTCGCAGCATACACAGCCGAAGCATTCCGGGGTTGACGCTCGAGCGGTCCGGCAAAAATACGCAGGCCATCTCCCTGCGCTCTTGCAGGACCGCACACGAAACACGTCGGCAGCAGGTGCTCGTGTGGCTTGACCGGCGTCAGCAGCTCGGCTGCAGATGCCTCGTCGAAGCCAGCCTTCTCCAGGCGCGCCAATTCAACACTTGCCGGTCGTCCGGTGGCGACGACTGTGGCGCCATCGCGAAGCTCCCATGACCCGTCGCCCGTCGCGACGACATCGAGCTGCCTGTCTAGCGGAGGCGGTGCGCGCAGCGTTACCTCCGCGCCGCCGGGGATGTGCCGGGCCAGCCGGCCGCAGACATATCCGCCGTTCCCGGAGTTCGGAGGACCGCAGTAGCGCCTGTCGATGATAATCGATGTCATTGACCGCTTCCTCTCTTGCCGCCGGCAGCGCACTCTAATTTATCCTAAGAACGATTCTTCCCTGAACCGTCCGATTAGCCACCGCGCGCATCGCTTCCTTGACCTGTTCCAGGGGAAGGACGCGATCGATGTGGGGGCAAATCTTACCGTCGGCCAGCCATTGCGCCAGGTTGTCATTCATGCGCGCCGCCTGCTCGGGAAAATTATCGATCCAGGCGCCGGTGAAGACCCCGACGATGCAATAGTTCCTCAACAGCGGGAGATTCATCGGCACCGAAGGAATCTGGCCGCTGGTAAACCCGATCGGCATCATCCGTCCGCCCCACTTCATCAGCCGCGCCATCTGCTCGAAAATCGGTCCACCGACATTGTCGAAGAGAATATCTACGCCCTTTCCAGAGGTGATCGACTTGATCCGCGCGCGCAGGTCTTCGCTGCGGTAGTTGATGACATCGCCGGCACCGTAGCCGCGCACCAGAGCCGCCTTGTCGTCCGAGCCAACACCGGCGACGACGCGCAGACCCAAATGGCGGGCGAGGTCGACGGCGGCGAGGCCAACCCCGCCCGCGGCCCCCGTGACGAACACCGTTTCACCGGGCTGCGCCCGGGCGCTTTCGACCAGGGCGTAATAGGCCGTGCCGTAGTTATGCCAGACCGTGGCCGCGGTCTCAAAAGCGACGCCGGCCGGCAACCGCACACTCTTCGATTCCCTGGCGACCATCCGCTCGGCATAGCCGCCGGTCCAGTTGCCGCACGCCACGCGATCGCCCGGCTGGAAGCGCGTGACCTTTGCGCCAACCGCGACGACGATTCCGGCCGCTTCCGTGCCGGGCACGAAGGGCGTCGGGGGCCGCATTTGGTAGAGGCCCGAGACCATGAGATGGTCCATGAAACTCACGGAGGCCGCATGGACCTCGATCAGGATCTCGTCGCCGGCGGGCACGGGCTCATCGATCTCACCGATGCGCATATCTTCCGGACCGGTGAACGCGTCGCACAGCACCGCTCTCATCGAGGCGCTCCGAACGACCGGGGCGGCTGGCGATCTTCCGCCCGTCGCCGATCGAACATGCGCGGCAGCAGCATGGGAACGCGCCGGCGATAGCGCTGGTAGGTCGTGCCGAACTCGGCGATCAGGTCGCGCTCCTCGAACTGCACCCCGACCAGGATGTAGGCCGTGGTCATGATCGCGAACAGCAGATGGCCTGATGTCATCACGGGCGTGGCCCAGAACGCGAGCAGAAAGCCCAGCATGATCGGGTGCCGCACGACCCTGTAGAGCAGCGGCGTCTTGAACGATTGACCGGGCAACTCGGCCCCACGCAGTGCAAACAAGGCCTGGCGCAGGCCGGTCAGATCGAAATGATCGATCATGAAGGTCGAGGCAAGCACGATCAACCAGCCGAGCCAATAGATGCCGATCAGCAGCCAGGCCGCAATTCCTTCGATCTGCCAGACTTGTGTCGGGATCGGCCGCCATTGCCAGAACAGCAGCAGCAGGATCAGGCTGGAGATCAGCACATAGGTGCTGCGCTGGCAGGCCACCGGAAAGATACTGGCCGACCATCGTTTGAAGGCCGGGCGCGCCATAAGGCTGTGCTGGATGGCGAATATGCCGAGCAACAGCAGATCGACGACGATGGCTTCGCGCCAATTCGCCGCGCCGCCGAGGTCGATCGATTTGGGCACGAGATAATTGCCGACGAAACCGAGCGCATAGAGAAACGAGGCGAAGAAGACGGCATAGCTGACGATGGCGTAGAGCAGGATCAGGAGACGCGCGAACATGAATGTTTCCCTATTGTGCCGGCGGCGGCGGTGCCGCATGCAGAAGCCCGCGGTAGCGAGCGGGCTCGATCAGACCTGACCGCTATCAGTGCACCGTCCCCTGCGCGTCCCCCGGAGGCGCGGCAGGACAAGGGGAGATTTCATGGCTGGGTTCGCGCTTCAGACGCTCGGGTTCCCCGCGATCCAGGGTGACGACCGCCCGATCAAGCTGAACCTGCGCAAGGGTCTTGCGCTGCTGATCTATCTCGCGGAGGCCCCGGGCGCTGTGGCGCGGGACGTCCTTGCCACGCTGCTGTGGCCCGAGAGCCCACGCGAGATTTCCCGCGCGCGATTGCGGCGCATGCTTCATCGCATCGAGCTCACGCTCGGCCAGCCTGTTTTCGAGACCGACCGCGAGAGCGTGCGGTGGTCTCCGGCGATCGAACTGAAGGTCGACTCGCATCTGTTCGAGAGCGCCTGCGACGCAGACGCTTTCGAGGAAGCCTGCTTATTCTATCGGGGTGACTTCCTCGCGGGCTTCGCGCTGCCTGATTGTTCCGAGTTCGACGATTGGTCGTTCTATCGCCGCGAGGCGCTCAGGGGGCGGCTGATGCATGGGCTGGAGCGGCTCGTGCAGGACAAGACTGCCGCCGGCGAACATTTTGCCGCGGCAGCCCATGCGGGACGCCTGGTCGAACTCGATCCGCTGAGCGAGGTGTATGGCCGGCATCTGATCCGCAGCCTGCTGCTTGCAGGCGATCGAGGTTCGGCGGAACGGCACCACGCGGCACTGACCCAGCGGCTGCGCGACGAACTCGGGGTTGCGCCGGAAGCCGCGACCGCAGCGCTGATGGACCCCGCCACGGCGCCGCTGGCCGATACCGTTCCGACCACGCTGTATGTCAAGGGCGCCGGCGTGCATCTGGCGTATCAGACCTACGGCAGCGGCGAGATCGATATCCTGATCATGCCCGGCTTCGTGTCGCACGTCGAACGGGTTTGGGAGCATCCCGCGTGCCGGGCATTCCTCGTTTCATTGATGACGCTTGCGCGACTGATCCTGCTCGATCGTCGTGGCATCGGGCTGTCGGACCGGGTCGGATCGGCCCCGAGCGTCGACGTCACGGCCGAGGATATCGGCACCGTGCTGCGGGCGGCAAACACGCGCCGCGTCGTGCTGTTCGGGGCGTCGGAATGCGGGCCGGCATGTATCAAGTTTGCGGTCGATGAACCGCGCCTCGTGGCCGGGCTCATTCTGTTCGGCTCGCTGGCCAAGGGCAGCTGGGCGCCGGACTTTCCGTACGCGTTGCAGGCAAGCCAATATGACGCCTGGCGCCAGCAGCTCGTCGCCGAATGGGGTGGCCCGGCCGGGATCGAAACCTTCGCGCCGAGCCTTGCGCGTGATCCGCAGGCGAGGGCTTGGTGGGGCGGCCTGCTACGCGCGGCCTCCAGTCCCGGCGGCATCTGGGCCGTGCTGAAGGCGTTGCGCGACACCGACGTGCGGCAGCTGCTGCCCCAGGTTTCCGTGCCCACGCTGGTGCTGCACCGTCGGGATGACCGCGCCGTGCGTATTGCCGCAGGCCGCGATATGGCGAGTCACATCACGGGCGCTCAATTCCTCGAGCTCGACGGCAATGATCATTGGTTCTTCGCGGGTGATCAGCGACCCGTGATCAAGGCCGTCAATCGATTCGTGAGCGCTCTGCCGCGTGGCAGGAGGCCAACGCGGTAAGGCCGCGTACTCCCGTTCAAATCCACTGAGTTAGCGGAGGTCCGCCGACCAATCGGAATTCCGGGATCAACTTGGTCCCGGACGCCGGTTGCGGCGGCCTCCGAACCGCACCTGCGCTCATGCTCAGGAAGGGGCCGAAAGGTCAATTGCACTGCCATGATTCGGCGGTTCCAGCAAAAGAGCAAAAGTCGTATGGTGCAATCCATTCTTTCCAGATGCGCCAGAGGGAGGAAATCCATGCGGAAGTCTCTATGGGTGTTCACCGTCGCGGCTCTTGTCCTATCACCGTCTCAGCCGCTGGTCGCGCAAACCGATGTGGATCAGCAGCTCGGTAACGTGCACTTCAAGACCTCCTGCAACGACGTGGCGCAGCGTCGCTTCGATCGCGCGATGCGCTATCAGCACTCCTATTGGTACATCAACGCCAAGGAGGTCTTTGAGGAAGTCATCACGGCCGACCCCACATGCGCTATGGCGTATTGGGGCATCGCGCTCACGCTGATGGATAACCCGCACGCCGCAATCCCGAAGCCGAACCTCGCGCCCGGCCTCGCCGCCATCACGAAAGCCAGGGAGATCGGGGCCAAGACCGAGCGCGAACGCGACTACATCGACGCGCTGATGGTGATGTACGCGGATTACGACAAGGTCCCCCACGCCCAGCGCATGCGCGCGCTGCGCGACGCTCAGGCGCAGGTCGCAGCGAAATATCCAGACGACGACGAGGCTCAGATCGCCTACGCCATCACGCTCAACACGTCGGCGGACCTGAACGACAAGACTTACGCGCAGCAGACCAAGGGCGCCGCCATCCTGGAGCCGATGTCCACACGGCTGCCGCAACATCCGGGCGTGACGCACTACCTGATCCACCTCTACGACTATCCTGCGACCGCGCAAAAAGGCCTCGACGCCGCCAACCGCTACGCCAGGATCGCGCCGGCCGCGCCGCACGCCCAGCACATGCCGTCGCATATCTACACCCGCGTCGGCTATTGGAAGGAATCGATCGCCTCCAACGCCGCATCCGTGAAGGCAGCAAAGGCCGAGAAGTCGGTGGGCAATTACCTGCACGCGCAGGACTACATGGTTTATGCCCACCTTCAGCTCGCCCAGGACCAGCAGGCGCGCGCCGTCATCGACGACATGACAAGGGAGACGGACTTCAAGGCGACGGTCGCGGCGGCCGACTACGCGCTGGCGGCTTCGCCGGCCCGTTATGCGATCGACCGCGGCGACTGGGGTGCCGCTTCGCAACTGGCTGTCAGGCCGAGCGGCTTGAACTTCGCCATGGCGGTCTCGCACTTCGCCCGCGCGCTCGGCGCAGCGCGCTCCGGCAAGCCGGAAGCCGCCAAGGCCGACATTCAAAAGCTCGCAGAATTGCGCGACAGGCTGCGCGAAGCCAAGGATAATTATTGGTCGGAGATCGTCGACATCCAGCGTCAGGTCGCCGTTGCCTGGGTGCTTCACGCAGAGGGCAAGTACGACGAGGCTCTCATCGCCATGAGTGCTGCAGCGGACGCCGAGGACAAGACCGAGAAGCATGTGATCACGCCGGGCCCGCTGGCGCCGGCGCGCGAGCTCTACGGCTTTATGCTGCTCGATCGCAGCATGGCCAAGGAGGCGCTGGCGGCCTTCGAGTCCACCAAGGCCAAGGAGCCGAACCGCTTCCAAGGCTACGCAGGCGCCGCCAAGGCAGCCGACCTGCTCGGTGACAAGGCGGCGGCGCGACACAATTATCAGCAGCTCGTGGTGCTGACGGCGAATTCCGACACAGAGCGGCCGGAGGTTGCGACGGCAAAGAAGTATCTCGCCGGCAATTAGCCCGGCCAGAAGCGAAAGCGGTGGCGCGATGAGAAGGGTAGCCGGTATCGCCATCGTGGCCGCTTCGCTGGGGAGCGTCCTGGCGGCGGCGTTGGCGTGGTTCGGTCCGCCACAGCGCGCGGTCGCAACGGCGACCGCGCCGGTATGGACCGAGGTGGCCTGGCCCTTCCCCGTCGATCCCTGGGGCAAGGGAAAGGCGTTCCGCTGCAAGGCGGCCGACTGCGGCGCCGAGGTGAACCTTTATCTGCGCGCCAAAATAGGTTTCTGCGACTGCACGACCGGTGTGGCCGATGACGAAGCTCTGGACCGCATGGGAGATCTTGTTCTCGTCGGCGACGTTTCGCCGCTCGGCAACGGTCGTCCGGTCAGCATTGCGTGGATGAAAGGCCGCAGCCGCGCTTACGCGCTCAACGCTCGCCAAGGCAAGACGGTGATATCGGTCGCTTTCAACGAACGCTGCGACATGATTGTAGCGACTGCCGTGCTCGGCCACGACCGGCCGGCGGATACCGAGCCCAGTGTGATCGAGTTTCTCAACGGCAATACAGTGATGCGCTGGGCCGAGATCACCCTTGGCCTCTAATGTGAGTGAGCCTGCGAACCCATCGCTGTTTCTGTCCGTCCATTGCGCTTGGGGAGGTCTATGCCCAACCTTAGTTGACCACCGACATTACGAGGGACGTTCGCCATGCCAGATACAACCGAAACGAAAGACCATGTCTATAAGATACTGGAGCTCGTTGGATCTTCCGAAAAAAGTATCGAAGATGCCATTCAGAATGCCATCACCCGCGCATCAAAGACCATTCGCTATATGAAATGGTTCGAAGTAGTGCAGACCAGAGGCCACATCGAAGATGGATCTGTTCGCCACTACCAGGTCACCTTGCGGGTTGGATTTACGCTGGAGGGGTAATTCTCGGCAAGGCAGCAGGACGAGCTAAAGTGCAAGATAGCCGACGCATGTAGCGGTAAAGAGTTCTCTGTCGGCTGATCAAGTTGCGGGGCTCATTCGATCAATAGCTCCCCGGTTAATGTCGTTCGCCAATCACCAAACCTGGGGTAAGGACGACAAAGATCGCCGCTTGCGCACTCTCAATAACACCGCGACGCCGCGATGGTGTGCAGCCTGTGATCGCCCAGCACATGCGCCATGAAGCCGGGCGTTCCGAATATCTTTGCAAACGCCGCGTCGCGGATACTGAGGCCCCCGGCATAGGCGCCGAACGCCGGCATCACCGCGCGCTCGCCGTCGCAGGCGAAACAGCGCCGCTCCATCGAACGGCCACGGGTGCTCACGCGCGCCTTTGGATGCAGGTGACCGGCGATCTCGCCGGAAGCGCCTGATGGTTCGTGACGGAACGCGATCGGACCGATCGATACTTCCTGCGTGACCACGCCGCCGAGATCGGACGGAATGGCCGGATCGTGATTGCCCGATATCCAGATCCAGTCGCGCCGAAGCTGAAACGCGGCGATGATGTCACGGTTCGGCGCCGACAGCCGGCCGTGGGCGGTGCGGTCGTGGAAACTGTCGCCAAGCGCGATCACGGTGCGCGGATTGTGCCGCGCGATCACGGCGCCGAGCCGGCCCAGTGTCGCTAGCGTGTCATAGGGCGGCAGCAGCACGCCGCGCCTTGCAAAGCTGGAGCCTTTTTCCAGATGCAGGTCGGAGACCACCAGCAGGCGCTGTTCCTCCCAGAACAGCGCGCCGGAGAGATCGGCGAACAGGGTCACGCCGGCGACCGCCAAAGTCGCGCCGGCGACGACCTGGGTCGCGCCGGCGGCATCGACGGTGGCGCGCGCGGCGGCCGGTTCGTCATCCAGGAATTGCGCGTGCGCCGTCACGTTCTTTCCATCGCCTCCTTGACCAGTTCGCCCGCGGCTTCCGCCAGCAGCTCATCGGAGGCTTCGCCATAGACGGATTCGCGGCCGATCTCCAGCATTACGGGGACCGCGAGCGGCGAAACCCGCGTCAGTTCCCGGTGGGTGATTCGCCTCTTGATTCGCGAGAGCATATCACTGAGCCGGCGGATATCGAGCAGCCCGGTGGCGGCGTCGGCGCGCGCGGCGCGCAGCAATACGTGGTCCGGCTGGTGTTTGCGCAAGACGTCGTAGATCAGGTCGGTCGAGAACAGCACCTGCCGCCGCGTCTTTTCCTCGCCGGTGAAGCGCCGCGCGATCAGGCCGGAGATAACGGCGCAGGTGCGGAAGGTGCGCTTCATCAGCGCGGATTCAGCCAGCCACGCCTCGAGGTCGTCGCCCAGCATGTCCGGATCGAACAGCGCGTCGAGATCGAGCCTGCCCTGCCGGATCATGAACGACATGTCGCCGAGTCCCCACACCGCCAGCGCATATTCATTGGCCACGAAGCCGAGCGGCCGCACCCGCGCGCGCTCCATTCGCCGCGTCAGCAGCATGCCGAGGGTCTGATGCGCCAGCCGCCCTTCGAACGGATAGCAGACCAGGTAATGCTTGTTGGCGCGGGGGAAGGTCTCCACCAGCAGGTCGCGCACGCCGGGCACGCGCGAGACCTCGCGCTGCAGGGACAGCCACTCGCGCACCTGCTCCGGCAGCGCCTTCCAGGCCTGGTCGTCGTCGAGCAGTTTGCGGACGCGTTCGGCAAGATAGGTCGAGAGCGGAAACTTGCCGCCCATATAGGACGGCACCTTGGCGTCCTTGTCATTGGCGCGCGAGACGTAGACCTGGTCTTCCGCCAGCGCCTCGTAGCGCACCACCTCGCCGCCGAACACGAAGGTGTCGCCGACCACGAGGCCTTCAATGAAGACCTCCTCGATCTGGCCCAGCATCCGGCCGCCGCGCGCCAGGGCGCCGGTTGATCCCTTGCCGGCCCCCTTGCCGCCGCGCACCAGCCGGACCTTCAGCATGGTATCCTCCACGATGGTGCCGACATTGAGCCGGTAGCTCTGCCGCACCCTGGGATTGGTGACGCGCCAGCGCCCGGTCTTGTCCTGCTTGATGCGCGCGAAACGCTCGTAGGTCTTCAGCGCATAGCCGCCCGAGGCGACGAAATCGACCACGTCATCGAAATCGGTCCGCGTCAGGCCGGCGTAGGGCGCCGCGGTCAGCACTTCGGCGTACAACTCGTCGGAGAGAAACGGCTCGCCGCAGGCGCGGCCGAGCACGTGCTGCGCCAGCACATCGAGCGCGCCGGTGCGCAGCGGCGGGGTGTCCTGCGCGTTCTCCGCCACCGCGTCGATGGCGACGCGGCACTCCAGCACCTCGAAGCGGTTGGCCGGAACCAGCACCGCGCGCGAAGCTTCGTCGATGCGGTGATTGGCGCGGCCGATCCGCTGCATCAGCCGCGAGGCGCCCTTCGGCGCGCCGATATTGATGACGAGATCGACATCGCCCCAGTCGACGCCGAGATCGAGTGAGGAGGTGCAGACCACGCCGCGCAGTTTGCCGGCCGCCATCGCGTCCTCGACCTTGCGGCGCTGGGCGACGTCGAGCGAGCCGTGATGCAGCGCAATCGCGAGATTGTCGTCGTTCATCCGCCACAGGTCCTGGAACAGCATCTCGGCCTGGCTGCGGGTGTTGACGAACACCAATGTAGTCCTGTTGGCTTTTATCAACTCGTAGACTTCATTGAGCGCGTGGCGCGCGGAATGGCCGGCCCACGGCAACCGCTCCTTGGTATCCAGCATCTCGACGATGGGCGCCGCCGCACCGCCGGCGATGACGATGTCGGCGGCTTCACTTCGCCGATCGCGCTGCGGCACCAGGAATCGCGCCAGCGATTCCGGCTCGGCGACGGTGGCCGACAGCCCGATCGCGCGCATCTGCGGCGCCAGTTGCCACAGCCGCGCCAGGGCGAGCGACAACAGATCGCCGCGCTTGGAGGTCACCAGCGCGTGCAGTTCGTCGAGCACGATGCGTTGCAGCGAGCCGAACAGAAACGGCGCGTCGTCGGACGACAGCAGCAGCGCCAGCTGCTCGGGCGTGGTGAGCAGGATGTCCGGCGGGTAGCGCCGCTGCCGCTGCCGGCGCGACACCGGCGTATCGCCGGTGCGGGTTTCGACCTTGATCGGCAGCGCCATCTCGGCAATCGGCGTCTCCAGGTTGCGGGCGATGTCGACCGCGAGCGCCTTCAAGGGCGAGATGTAGAGCGTGTGGAGGCCGCGGGAATTCTGCTCGCCGCGTCCGGCAGAGGTGACCCTGGCTTGCGACGATGACGCGGCTCGCCCGTTCTTCTCCCCTCCCGCCGCGCGCGCAGCGCGTGGCGGGGAGAGGCGAAAAGAGGGCAGCGGTGATGTGTCAGCACTCAGTTCCACCAGCGTCGGCAAAAATCCTGCCAGGGTCTTGCCGGCACCGGTCGGCGCGATCAGCAGCGCCGAGCGGTCGTCGCGGGCTTTCTGCAGCAGATCGAGCTGATGCGCGCGGGGCGACCAGCCGCGGCCGGCGAACCATCGCTGGAATTTTTCGGGCAACAGAGAGGGCGACGAAGGGCTTGGCGGAAGTGATCTCACCGCCGCAGGTTAGGCCCGACGGACCGCGCCGGTCGAGCCAAAAAGCCAAACAGTTTCAGATGTTTTGCGGGCAACCATGCGTCGATTTCGCTCCAGTGTAGCCCGCAAGGCACAGACACGTTCCGCCATGACGGATAGGTTCCCTCCCGGAACGCAACTGGAAATGCAATAATGAAGAGACTTCTCGCCACGACGGCGTTTCTGGCGGTGGCGGTGAACGCCCAGGCGGCGGACCTCGCCGTCAGGGCGCCCTACCTGAAGGCGCCGGTCGCCATGGTCTACGACTGGACCGGATTTTACGTCGGCGTGAATGCCGGGGTCGGACTCGGCCGCAACAACCAGACCCTGACGGTTCCGGGCTTCCCCTCTTTCGAGCAATCCTACCTGTCGCCGTTTGGCGCGCTCGGCGGCGTCCAGGCCGGTTATAATTGGCAGTCCAATACGGCATTGGGTCGGCTGGTTCTGGGTATCGAGGCCGACATCCAGGGCGCGGGAATTCGCGATGATCATACCTGCCTGCTGACCTGCCGGACCGGCGTGCTCGACACCTCCGGTCGGTTCGATCAGCGGCTCGACTGGTTCGGCACGGTTCGCGGCCGGGTCGGTTTCGCCAACGGCCCGGTGCTGCGCTACTTCACCGGCGGCTACGCCTATGGCGGGGTCAGGACCAGCGTGACCGAGTCGATCCTCGGGGTCCCCTCGGGAACCTTTACGACGGATCAGACTCGCGGCGGCTGGACCTACGGCAGCGGCGTCGAAGCCGCACTGGGCGGGAACTGGACGGCCAAGATCGAGTACCTCCAGGTCAACCTCGGCAACAGGGCCGACAGCTTTGTGCTGGGCGGTTTCCCGCAGACGCTCGACACCGAGATTCGGCAGAATATCTACCGCGTCGGCCTGAACTATCGCATCGGCGGCAACGGCACGTACGCACCGGTAACGACCGCGAACTGGACCGGCTTCTATCTCGGCGGCAATTTCGGCTCCGCCACTGCGCGCAATCAGACTTCGCTGGCCGTTGCGGGCACCAACGAACTGTTCAACCTTGCGCCGGAGGGCAGGATCGGCGGTGTGCAGGCCGGTTACAACTGGCAAGCGGCGAACTGGGTGTTCGGCCTCGAGGCCGACTTTCAGGGCTCCACCCAGAAAGACAACAGGACCTGCGTTGTGTCCTGCCAGGGTGTCAACGGCACTTATGCCATCTATGAAGCCAAGTTGCCCTGGTTCGGCACGGCCCGCGGCCGGCTTGGCTATTCGGTTGGATCGACCTTGCTGTACGCCACCGGCGGTTATGCCTATGGCAGCGTCAAGACCAACATCGACTCGGCGTTCCTGAGCGGACCGGTCACCAGCCGCTTCTCAGAGACCAAGGGTGGCTGGACGGTCGGCGGGGGCATCGAAACCCCGGCCAGCCTGCTCGCCCTGTTTGGGCCGAACTGGACGTCGAAGAGCGAGTACCTCTATGTCGACCTCGGCTCGACTTCGGGAATCATCGCCGATCCCGGCAACCCCGCGGTTTCGACGACCAAGGTCACGCAACACATCTTCCGCAGCGGGCTGAACTATCATTTCAACGCGCCGGTGGTTGCGAAGTACTGATCGCGACGAAATCGGCTGAAATCGAAAACCCCGGTCTCGCGGCCGGGGTTTTCTGTTGGAGCCGACACCGCCAAATGGCCACCGATCACTCCGTGACCGGCTTGTCGGAAATATCCCAGTCCTTGCCGTTGAACTCCGAGATGTAGAGCGTCTTCATCGGCGTGTAGTCGTCGGGAGTATAACTATAGGTCACGCCATCCAGCATGTACGGCGAGTGGAAGCCGTTGAGGCTGGTGGCCTGCTTCAGCACGTTGGCGCGGGTGAGATCATCACCGCAGCGGCGCAGGATTTCGGCCATCGTCACCACCTGGCCGTAGCCGGCGAAGGCGATGGTGTTGTCCGGATCGACATTGGGCAGGTATTTCTTGCGCAGGTCCTCGAACGCCATCACGTCGGGATCCTTCTCCCAGCGCGGAACGCCGACTTCCTTGGCATAGCGGATGGCGACGATGCCGGCCGCGTTCTCGAAGCCGGCGGCGCTCAGGATCGAACGGCCGGTCGAGCCGGCAGACAGCAAATGCAGCGGCTTCCAGCCGAGTTCGGCCACCTTGCGGATCGACTGCGACGACGCCTTGCCGGTGCTGATGTTGTAGAAGACATCTGCGCCCGACTTGGAAAGATTGATGAGCTGGGAATCGATGGTCGGTTCGGTCAGGTCGTAAGTCAGTTCCATGATCACCTTGGCGGTGCCGCCGGCCTGCTCCAGCACCTTCTTGAACGGCGCCAGGAAGTCACGGCCGAAATCGTCATTCTGGTAGAGAATGCCGACCTTGGCATTCGGTTTCGCGGCAACGACATGCTTGGCGAGAATACGCGCTTCGGTCGGATAGAGCGGCAGGCCGGCCATGGTCCATTTGTTGTTCTTCGGATCGTTCCATTTCGACGCGCCGGTATTGAGCAGGAGCTGCGGCACGCCCTTCGAGTTGAGATATTTGTGGACCGCGGTCTGCGGCGCGGTGCCGAGCGAGCCGAACAGCGCCAGCACTTCCTCCTGCTCGACCAGCCGCCGCGTAGCTTCGACCGCCTTGGGTGCGCTGTAGGCGTCGTCCATGGTCAGGAACTTGACCTTGCGCCCGTTGATGCCGCCCTTTTCGTTCAGCATCTGGAAATAAGCTTCGCCGACCCGGCCGAGCACACCATAGAGCGAACCCGGGCCGCTGTGCGGCACGGTCTGGCCAAGCTTGACTTCGGTGTCGGTCGCGCCCGGATCGTATTTCTTCTCCGCAGCGAAGACATAAGGCGCGGGCATGACGGAGGCCGCGATGGCGGCGAGAGCGGTCGTGCCGAACTCGCGGCGTGACTGTTTGATCTTCATGGTGCTGTTCCTCCCGGAACGGGTTGTTCTTGTATTAAGGCATTGATCTGGCATTCCTGCCTGTCAGGCAACAGCTTGCGGCGCAATGCCGCCCTGTTCCGGCGCATGCTTCATGGCTGGAATAGGGCGGCCGTCAGCGCTTCGCCGCGACCACGACGAGGCCTGGCACCTGCGCACCGCTTTCGGTGCGGGACGATGCCGGCTCCAGCCGGTCGAGCATCAGGCCGCTGGTTGCGATCAGCCCGCGCACGCTGGCCGCGCTGTGGGCGTAGCGCAAACCGCCGCCCAGCACCACGCCCTCGCCCGCATGGCTTTCGACCGTGAACGCGAACAGCCCGCCCGATGCCAGCACGCGCGCGACCTCGGCCAGCAGCGGCGCCATGTCGTGGACATAGACGATCACGTCGGCGGCGAGGATAAGATCGGCGCTGCCGTCCGGCCTGCGAGCGAGGCCTTCCGCGATGTCGGCGACGTCGAGTTCGGCGTAGAGCCCGGTGGCGCGGGCGCGTTCGATCATGCGCGGCGACAGATCGATGCCGACGATCTCGCCGGCGACGCCTGCGAAGGCGCGCGCGGCGAGCCCGGTACCGCAGCCGAGATCGATGACGCGGCCGAACGTCGGCGGCTTTCCGGCGGCGGCGCGCGCGCCGAGTACTGCGGCAAGAAGCAGGGCCGGGCCGCGATAGCCGAGATCATCCAGCAGCGCCGCGTCGAATTTCGGCGCATATTGATCGAACAGCGCCGTCACGTAAGTGGGCCGCATGCCCGCGACGTCAGCGGCGCCCATCCGCATCAGGCGCAGGCCGGCGCCGTTGCGATCGCCGGGATCGGTGCTCTCCGCCGTGCGAAACGCCGTGATGGCGCCCTGACGGTCGCCCAGAAGTTCGCGGACCTCGCCCAGCGTGAACCATGCCGTCGCAAAGCCCGGCGCCAGATCCGTCGCCTGGACAAACAGGTCCTCGGCGGCGACGAGATCGCCGCTCAGCAGCAGATCGCGGGCAAAGTCGAAGCGCCGGTCGGCGAGCATGTCGCCTGACGACATGAACAGGCGCGAAGGCATGGGTGGAACCGATCGGTCGGAGGGGAAAGCTGCGGCACGCGCCCGACGCGAACAAGGCCGGCACGGAACCCTGCAGCGCCTATGCGTCCGCAACATGTCCTGGCGCCACGGCTGGACCGATATCAGTCTTTCGCCGCGACGGGTAAGAATCCCGGCATCCCGCCCTATATATCCGGGATGCGTCCGCACGACATCCTGCTGCCCGTTCCCGCCGGCCTGGCCTGCAAACCCGGCGGCTTTCACATCGACCCGGTGCGCCCCGTGGATCGGGCCGTGATCACGCACGGCCATTCCGACCACGCCCGGCCGGGCCATGGCGCGGTGCTGGCCACCCGGGAAACGCTCGACATGATGCGGCTGCGCTACGGCGATAATTTCGCCCGCACGACGCAGGCGATCGCTTATGGCGAATCGATCAAGACAGGCGATGTCACGATAAAATTTCATCCCGCCGGCCATGTGCTGGGCTCGGCCCAGATCGCGGTGTCCTGCAAGGACACCTGCATCGTCGCCTCCGGCGATTACAAGGACGCACCCGATCCCACCTGTACCCCATTCGAGGTGGTGCCCTGCGACGTCTTCATCACCGAAGCCACCTTCGGGCTGCCGGTGTTCCGCCACGGCGATGCGGCGGACGAGGTGAAGAAGCTCCTGGCCTCGGTGGCGCTGTTTCCGGAGCGCGCCCATCTGGTCGGGGCCTATTCGCTCGGCAAGGCTCAGCGCGTGGTCGCGCTGATTCGGGCCGCCGGTTACGAGGCGCCGATCTACCTGCATGGCGCGATGGAATCGATCACGCGCTACTATGAAAGCCGCGGCGTGGCGCTGGGCGACCTGCGCCCAGCCAAGGGCATGAAGAAGGCCGATCTCGCCGGCACCATCACGCTGGCGCCGCCGTCGGCCACCTCGGACATCTGGACCCGGCGCTTTCCCGATCCGGTCACGGCGTTCGCCTCGGGCTGGATGCGGGTGCGCGCCCGCGCCCGGCAGCGCGGCATCGAATTGCCCTTGGTGATTTCCGATCACGCCGACTGGGATGGATTGACCGCGACCATCGACGCGACCGGCGCCGGAGAAATCTGGGTCACCCATGGGCAGGAAGACGCGCTGGTGCATTGGTGCAAGGCCAAAGGCCTCGCGGCGCGGCCGCTCGATCTGGTCGGATACGGCGACGAGGATGAAGGCGACGCGGCGTCGGCCGAGGGCGCCGAGCCATGAACCGTTTCGCCGAACTGCTCGATCGGCTGGCTTACGAGCCCGGCCGCAACAACAAGCTGCGGCTTCTCACCAGCTATTTTCGCGAGACCGACGACCCCGATCGTGGCTACGCGCTCGCCGCTTTGACCGGCGCGCTGTCGTTCAAACATGCAAAGTCGGGATTGATCCGCGACCTGATCGCCGACCGCACCGATCCGGTGCTGTTCGCATTGTCGTATGATTACGTCGGCGATCTCTCGGAGACCGTGGCGCTGATGTGGCCGAAGTCTTCATCTTCTTCTCCCCTCGGGGGGGGGGGGGGGGGGGGGGGGTCTGTCGGCTGGGACCGCTGGCAGCGAGCTTGCGGAGGCACCCCCCACCCCCGACCCCTCCCCACCACTCGCTGCGCTCGCGGGAGGAGGGGAGAAGGCACGCGCTTCGCGCGTGGAGGGAGCGGAGAAGATCGGCCACAACAACCCGCCCCCGCCCACCCTTACCGAAGTCGTCACCACGCTTCGCACCCTCGGCAAGGCCGAACTACCGCAACAGCTTTCCCGCTGGCTCGACGAACTTGACGAAACCGGCCGCTGGGCGTTGCTGAAACTCGTCACGGGCGCGATGCGGATCGGGATCTCGGCACGGCTCGCCAAGACCGCTGCGGCCGCCCTCGGCGGTAAGGACCCGCACGATGTCGAGTTGATGTGGCCGGGCCTCGCGCCGCCCTACCTCGATCTGTTCGCGTGGCTGGAAGGCCGCGCCGAAGCGCCGGTCAATCTCGACCCCACGCCGTTCCGCCCGGTGATGCTGGCGCATGCGATCGAGGATGCGGATTTTGTGAACCTCGACGCCGCCGATTTCATCGCGGAATGGAAATGGGACGGCATCCGGGTGCAGGCGGTCAGCGGCCGCGACGCCGACGG
This sequence comes from Bradyrhizobiaceae bacterium Ga0074131, assembly GCA_001464035.1. Classification (GTDB taxonomy): domain Bacteria; phylum Pseudomonadota; class Alphaproteobacteria; order Rhizobiales; family Xanthobacteraceae; genus Bradyrhizobium. The sequence goes on along the minus strand of LNEC01000022.1, from coordinate 141,608 downwards.
TCATATGCGGGCGCGGCTGTATTCGCGCAGCGGCGAGGACATCACGACGGGCTTCCCCGACCTGCTGCCGTCACTGCACCTGCCCGGCGCCATCGACGGCGAGCTATTGGTGCTGCGCGAAGGCCGGGTACAGACCTTCAATGTGCTGCAGCAACGCCTCAATCGGAAGGTGGTCTCGCCAAAACTGACGAAGGAATACCCGATCCATCTGCGCGCCTACGACCTGCTCGGCGCGGGCGACGACGATCTGCGCACGCTGCCGTTCGCCGAGCGCCGCAAGCGGCTGGAGGTATTCATTGCAAGGCTCGGCGATCCCAGGATCGACCTGTCGCCGATGATTGCCTTCGACAGCTGGGACGAACTGACATCCGCGCGAAAGGATCCCGCCGGCGCCGGCGCCGGCGAGGACGCCGAGGCGGTCGAGGGCGTGATGCTGAAGCGCCGCGACGCGCTCTATCTGCCGGGCCGCCCCAAGGGTCAATGGTGGAAGTGGAAACGCGACCCGCATCTGATCGACGCGGTGCTGATGTACGCCCAGCGCGGCCACGGCAAGCGCTCGTCCTATTATTCGGACTACACGTTCGGGGTCTGGACCTCCGGCGACGGCGGCGAGCAACTGGTGCCGGTCGGCAAAGCCTATTTCGGCTTCACCGACGAGGAATTGTTGCAGATCGATCGTTTTGTCAGACGCAACACCACCGAGAAATTCGGACCCGTGAGGCACGTGCTCCACGAGCCGGATCAAGGGCTGGTGCTGGAAGTCGCCTTCGAGGGCCTCGCGCGTTCACCGCGGCACAAATCCGGCGTGGCGATGCGGTTTCCGCGCATCAACCGGCTGCGCTGGGACAAGCCTCCGCGCGAGGCCGACCGGCTGGAAACCCTGGAGCGGATGCTGAAAACCGAGTTGCCCGGTAAGCTGCCGGCGGCGGCAGGCCATTGACGCAGACACACAAGTTCCCCATGTCAGGACGACCGGACTATAGTGCGTGGGCGAATCCGCGCGGGAGACCATCGATGCCCAACGACACCCGAGAACTGCCGGCCGCCAATGACGGCCTCTATCGCTTTCTCGGCGGCTCGCCGCTGGCGGTGGCGTTCCGGCTTGTACTGCTCTCGATTCTGGTGGGCGTGGTGCTGTCCGCGATCGGCTTCGATCCGTGGAACATCCTCAGCAGCATCCGGCGGCTGTTCGACTGGATCTACAATCTCGGCTTCGACGCCATCAACTGGGTATGGCGCTATTTCCTGCTCGGCGCCGTGATCGTGGTGCCGATCTGGCTGCTGTCGCGGCTGTTCGGCACGCCGCGCGGCCGGTAGGAAACGCGCGCGAGCACTTTCGTTGACTTCCCCGTCCAGGGTTACAAGCGCTCAGGTCTTTGCCATCGCGGGTCCCGCGATGGTTGCGAACCTGACGACGCCGCTGATCGGCATCGTCTCGACCATCGCGATCGGACGGCTGGGCGACCCGACGTTGCTCGGCGGCGTGGCGATCGCGTCGGTGGTATTCGATTGCCTGTTCTGGCTGTTCGCCTTCCTGCGCATGAGCACCCTGGCCTTCACCGCGCAGGCGCTCGGCGCCGGCGAAACGCAGGAACTGCGCGCGCTGCTGGTGCGGGGTTTTGCCGTTGCGGCCGTGATCGGCGCATCGCTGATCGTCCTGCAGATACCGCTCGCCGCGCTGCTGTTCGGCGCGATGGGCGGCAGCGAGGGCGTCACCCGCGCCGCCAAAATCTACTTCAGCATCCGGATCTGGTCGGCGCCGCTGGTGCTGGCCAATTACGTCGTGCTCGGCTGGCTGATCGGACAGGCCCGCGCCAGGCTCGCGCTTGGCGCGCAGATCGCGATCAACCTGATCAATATGGCGGCGACGGTGCTGCTGGTGCTGGTGTATGATTTCGGCATCGCCGGGGCAGCGATCGCCGCCGTCCTCGCCGAAGCCATCGGGCTCGTGCTCGGCGTCCTGATCGCACGGCGGCTTTCGAGCGGACATCCTGAGGTACCGCGCGCGGCGCTGCTCGACCGCGCCAAGCTGATCCGCATGCTGGCGGTCAACCGCGATATCATGATCCGCACGGCTTCCCTGATCGCTGCGTTCCTGTTCTTCACCGCACAGGGCGCGCGCCATGGTGACGTGACGCTTGCGGCCAATGCCGTGCTCAACAATTTTCTCCTGATCAGTGCCTTCTTCCTTGACGGCCTCGCCAACGCCGCCGAACAGCTATGCGGCCGCGCCTATGGGGCGCGCGACCGATCCGGGTTTACCAGCGCGACCCGGCTGGTTATCGCCTGGGGATTCGGCTTTGCGCTTGCCGTGAGCGCGTCTTACGTCCTGTTCGGGCCCCTGCTGATTGATGTCATGACCGCGAGCGAAGAGATCCGGCGCAGCGCGCGCGACTACCTGTGGCTGGTGACGCTGGCGCCGGTGCTCGGCGTGTTCGCCTTCGCCTATGACGGCATCTTCATCGGCGCGACCTGGGCGCGCGAGATGCGCAACCTGATGGTGCTTTCGCTGGGGATCTTTCTCGCCGCATGGCTGGCGTTGCGATCGTTCGGCAATGCCGGATTGTGGGGCGCCCTGCTGGTGCACTATGCGGCGCGCGGCGGGTTGCAGGCGCTGCGCTATCCGGCGATGCTGCGCGCCTCGTTCCGGCCAGCGCCGCTGCGAGGCTGAGTTCGGAATTCAGGGGATCCGACCGATGCAATTGCGATTTGTCGGCTGCGGCGATGCGTTCGGTTCCGGCGGCCGGAACAATACCTGCTTTCACGTCACCGGCAGCCACGTCAATTTCCTGATCGATTGCGGCGCGACCTCGCTGCCGGCGCTGAAGCGGCTGGGTATCGCGCCCGACGATATCGAACTGATCCTGATTACGCATTTCCACGGCGATCATTTCGGCGGCCTGCCGTTCCTGCTGCTCGATGCGCAGTTCACCCGGCGGACCCGTCCGCTTCTCATCGCAGGGCCACAAGGAATCGAAACGCGGCTGACGCAGTTGATGGAAGCGCTGTTCGAGCATTCGTCGAAGACCAGGCAGAAGTTCGAACTTTCGGTCGTCGCGCTCAGGCCCGAGGAGAAACGCAGCTTCGGCGCGGTCGATGTCACACCCTACGCAGTCGTGCATGGCGAATCCGGCGGACCGTTTCTGGGCTACCGGGTCGAAGCCGAAGGCCGCGTGATCGCCTACAGCGCCGATACCGAATGGACGGAGACCCTGATCCCGCTCGGCCGCGACGCCGATCTGTTGGTCGCGGAGGCCTATTACTACGACAGGGTGGTGAAGAATCACCTCAGCCTGAAAACGCTGGAGGCGCATCTCACCGAGATCAAGCCGAAGCGACTGGTGCTGACTCACATGAGCGACGACATGCTCGGGCGGCTGGATACGTTGGACTACATGGCGGCGCGCGATGGCATGATTGTGGAGCTTTGAGCGAAAGTCTTCTCCCTCCCCGTTCTTCACGGGAGGACGGACGGGGTGAGGGGCTCTCTCCACAAACCCCGGATTCGCGGATACTCCCCCTCACCCGAAGCCTTCGCTTCGACCTCTCCCGCAAGCGGGGCGAGGTGATTACCGCCGGTGCGATCCCACTAAACCGGCCAGTCCTCGGCGGTGATGGTCGCGGCATCGGCGCCGACGATTTCCGACAGCGAGTCGCGGCCGGTGCGCAGCAGGGTCGAGGCGAGATCGTTCTTGATGGTTTCGACCAGCCCGAGTCCCTTGTAGATCAGGGATGAATAGAGCTGGATCAGGCTGGCGCCGGCGCGGATTCTCGTCAGCGCGGCGCCGCCCGAGTCGATCCCGCCGACGCCCACCAGCGGAAATGCGCCCTCGGCGCGCACATAGGTTTCCGCCACCATGCGCGTCGCCAGCCGAAACAGCGGCCGGCCCGACAAGCCGCCCTGCTCCTTGGCGCGGCTGGTCTCGCGCAAGTTCGCGGGCCGCGCCAGCGTGGTATTGGCCACGATCATGCCGTCGACCCGGCGCGAGCGGGCGATATGGACGACATCATCGAGTTCGGTGAGGCTGAGGTCGGGCGCGATCTTGAGCAGCACCGGCGAGTCGCCGGCGTGCTGCCGCACCCGTTCGCGCGCGTCGATGACTTTAGCGAGGAGATCGTCGAGCGCCGCTGCCTGCTGCAGATTGCGCAGGCCCGGCGTGTTCGGCGACGACACGTTGACGGTAAAATAGCTCGCCACCGGCGCGAAGGTCTCGATCAGTTTCACGTAATCGGCGACGCGATCGGTCGAGTTCTTGTTGGCGCCGACATTGACTCCGACAATGCCGCCATGATGGGCGCGCGCCGCGAGACGGCGCAGCACCGCATCGGCGCCGTCATTGTTGAATCCCATGCGATTGATCACGGCTTCGTCGCGCTCCAGCCGGAACAGCCGCGGGCGCGGGTTGCCGGCTTGCGGCTTCGGCGTCACGGTCCCGATCTCGACGAAGCCGAAACCGAGCCGTAGCAGGGCATCGGAGACCTCCGCGCTCTTGTCGAAACCCGCCGCCATGCCGACCGGATTGGGAAAATTCAGGCCAAACGCCCGCACCGCCAGCTTCGGATCGTCCGGCTTCAGCCGGATCGGCGGCAGCAGCCGCAAGCCCTGGATCGCCAGACGGTGGGCGTCTTCCGGATCGAACCAGCGCAGCAGCGGCAGCGAGAACGCGTCGAAGGCGCGGATCAAGGCTTGAGCTCCGGGATGTCGTGAAAGCCGTCGGACCGCGCGTGCATTTCCTGCACGCCGATGACCGCGCCGAGATCGAGATCGCCATAGAGGTGGGGAAACAGCTCGTTGTTGCGCGACTGCTCCCAGCGCAGCGCATCGCCGAGCGCATCGGCATCGACGGCAATCAGGAACAGGCCGGTCTGGCCGGCAAAGTGCTTCCGCGCCGTCTCGGCCACCTGCGTCGGCAGCGAGAAATGAATGAAGCCGTCGCGTGCATCATCGGCGCTGCCCCGGTACACGCCCTGTCGCTCGGCCTCGCGCCAGGCCGACGCGGGAGAAATCTTGTAGATTCTGCGCACGGAACCGCGAGTCCTGCCTGTTGCTTGAGTTTCTTGATGTTTTTCCGGAATTCCCGGACCGCGCGCCGACCGTATCGGCGCACCCTGTCCACTTCAAGGGGCCGCTTTCAGTCCCTATCGGTCGTTGTTCGATCCTTGCAGCTGCGCCGGGAAACCGGTTTACTAAGGTAATTATTCCTAACAACCAACTGAGCCATGGCCAAACTTCCGAAAGCGCCGCGAATGCTCACCCATGACCAGATCTGGACCGCGCTGGACCGGCTGGCCGAGCGCGCCGGCATAACGACCTCGGCGCTCGCCAAACGCGCCGGGCTCGATCCCACCACCTTCAACAAGTCCAAGCGTATCACCGCTGAAGGCCGGGAACGCTGGCCCTCCACCGAATCGGTTGCCAAGTCACTCGCCGCCACCAACACCTCCATCGACACTTTCGTGCAGCTGATCGGCGACAGCCCGCGCACCGTCCAGTCGGTGCCGCTGCTCGGCTTCGCGCAAGCGGGAACCGGCGTCGATTTCGACGATGGCGGATACCCTGTAGGCAAGGGCTGGGACGAAACGGGCCTGCCCGCCGTCAACGACGAGCACGCCTACGCGCTGGAGATATCAGGCGACTCCATGAAGCCGGTCTATCGCGACGGCGACGTCATCCTGGTGTCGCCGGGCACCCCGATCCGCCGCGGCGACCGCGTGGTGGTGAAAGCCACCGGCGGCGAAATGATGGTCAAGGAACTGAAACGCCGCACCGCGAGGACGCTCGAACTGGCATCGCTCAATCCCGGCCATGTCGACCGCACGCTGGCGGCCGAAGACGTCGAATGGATCGCGCGGATCGTGTGGGCGAGCCAGTAGGCAACGCACCGCATCAGCGTCGTCCCGGCGAACGCCGTGACCCATACCGCGTGATCTTTCGTATTGCGATGTAGCCGACGCCCTTCGCCGACAGTTAACGCCGGTGGCTATGGCTCCCGGCGTCCGCAGGGACGACGAAAGAGGGTAGCCAACTTACGTCGCGTAGTCCGGCTCCTTGCGGTCGAGGATTCGTTTCAGCGCATCGAAGTGCCGCTGCGCCGGCGAGGGCCCCTTGTACAGATGGTCGTCCCTGTAATCGCGTTTGGTTTTCTCTACCACGGCGTCAGGCAGCTGTTTCAGCGGTTGACCCGTCCACATCGCGTAAATCTGCACCTGCGCGGCGCGCTCGACGTAATAGAGCATGTCATAGGCGTCGGCGACGGTGCCGCCGACCGTGGAGATGCCGTGATTGGCCATGAACAGTACCGTCTTGTCGCCGATCACCCTGGCGAGGCGGGCACCTTCGGCGGGATCAAGCGCCGGACCGGTATATTCGTCGTCATAGGCAATGGCGCCGGAAAGGCCGACCTCGGTCTGGCCGATCTCCTTGATGCGCGGGTCCTCGAGGCGCGTCAGCGCGCTGGCATAGGGCATGTGGGTGTGAAACACCGCCTTGGCCTGGGGCAGCGCCTTGTGGATCGGCGCGTGGATGCAGTAGCAGGAACGTTCCACCTCGCCCTCGCCGCGCTTGACCTCGCCGTCGTCGATCCCGACTTCCATGAAGGTCGAGGCCGTCACCTCGGACCAGTGCGTCCCGAACGGGATCTGGTAGTAGCGGTCGCCGCGGCCCGGCACGGTGAGCGTCAAATGATTGAAGATGCCCTCGCTGAAACCGTGCATGTAGGCGAGCCGGTGCGCCGCCGCGAGATCGACCCGCGCCTGCCATTCCTCGGTGCTGTAGTTCTCGAGCGATTTCGGCGAAACCCTGAACTGCATGGCGTTCTCCCATGGTGTGCCCCTCGGCGGGGGCTTGGATCGTCTTACAGATGATATCATAGCGCGATCTGCTATGGCGTTGGTGGAAATTCCGCAGGGCCTGCCATCTTCGTTGCCGCGGCTCCCTCCAGCGTCGTCCGGCAAGTGTCGAGATCATGCTGCGACGGTCTGCGCGTTTCGGGCGTACCGTCGTCGTTCTCGGAATTGCAGAATACAGGCAACGCCACCGTAGAATATCGCCAGCCCCCACAGCATCAGAAGTTCACTCCGCACATCGGCGAGCGTCGCACCCAGTTGAGCCAATCGTGTAAATCCACCGATCGCAGAGGTGCTTGGCACCATTAACGAGACCACATGAATGGCGTCCGGGATCACCTCGGTCGGCCACGCAAAACCCGCCAGGAAGAAGAACGGCAGGCCGATTGTTGCCAGTACAAGCTGGACCCGTAGCGGGCTTCTGAAAATCGCAGCAACGACAAGGCCGAGCCCGCTGACGGAGAGCACAAATGGAACGGCCAAGATCAGGATCGGGACGACCCCGCCAAGCCGTGGCAATCCGTAGAAGTAAGGCAGCGCGATCAGATAGAGCGGCAAGATGAATGCCTCAAACAGCAAATAGGCGAGCATTTTCCCCCCAACCGTCGCAAGCGGTCCAGGCCGCGATCCGTCTGTCGCAGTGATGCCCGGGTCAGCTCCGGGCAAGGTGCCGAGCAGTCCGACGCCCATCAGCAATATCTGCTGCAGCAGAAGCACAAAGGCACCCGGCAGGACGTAGGTCGCGTAGCCGCCCTGAGGGTTGAACAATGGCACCGCCGTCAATCGCAGCGGATCGGAGGCGGTGCCGGCCAGCACCGGATCGACGCCCATGCCGATCAAGCGGGCGGTTTCGGCTTCCGCGGCCAGCGTTCGCGCCACCGCAACGACGCCGCCGGAAACACTCTGATAGACTAGGAAATAGCTGGCATCGGCATAAAGCGCGATCGGCGACGCACGGCCGTGCAGCAGGTCACGCTCGAAATTCTTCGGAATCACCAGAATGCCGAAAATCGTGCGCGAAAGGACCTCGCGCTCCGCGTTGACGATGTCGGGCAACACCATCGTCACTGCGACGTCGGCGGTCGCATCGACCCGGCGCGCCAGTTCGCGGCTGGTCACCGTGCCGTCGCCATCGACGATGGCGATCGGCACGTTGCGCAAGGCCTCGTTAAGGTAGGGCTGTGGATAAAACACCGCATAGAAAACGGATCCGACCACCAACACGGAAAACACCGGCCGCAGCGCGAAGATGCGGCGGAACTCACCAAGAAAAACCGCCAGCAGCTCGCTCATGACCCAGCCTCGCTCAGAACCGCTTTCGGCGCGCCGCCGGCGTCGCGCGCAGCGTTGGCCCGCATCCACTCCAGCCGTAATGCGACAAGCCCCGCGAGGCCGACGGCAAAGGCAAGCAGGATGAGGATCGGTCGCCATGACAGGTCGAGCGGGTTGCCCCGGACGGTTTGATCGATCCGGGCGGTCAAGTACCAGGTGCCGGGCAAGAGCGCGCCGAAGCCTAGCGAGAACGCGTTCATGCCGAGACGCGGGAAGCCAATTCCCATGAAGCCGAATGCCGGAGACGTGAGCAATGTGGCGATGCTCACGGCACTCGTCGTCGACCTGAGAAGCAGCGCAAGCAAGGTGCCAAGAAGCTGGCAGGACAGGATGAAAAGGAAACCGGCGATGACCAGCAGCCAGCTCCGGCCTTGCAGAGGCAACTCCAGAATGCCGAACAGCACGGCATCCGACACGCCGAGCACCAACATGAAGATAACCGTATAGGGCAGCAGCTTGCCCGCCATCGCCGGCCAGAGTCCGCCGCCAAGCCGGCGCAGAATGCGCAGTCGATAGCGCGTTTCGACGTCCATGCCGACCGCATAGGCCGATGCCGCCACGATGACGATCTGCAGAAGACTGGGAAGGAGGGCCGCGAGCAGGAAATGCACGTAGTTCAGCGTCGGGTTGAACAACGCGTGGATCTGCACTGGAATCGGCGAGATCGCAGCCCGCGCTTCCTCGATCGGCTGACCTTGCGCGGTGCGCAGCGACAGCCGAATCCCCGCGGCGGCGGTCGGCACCGCGGCATTTACCCCGCGCAGGGTGAGGTTTCCGGTCGTCAACGTCTGGGTGTTGTAGAAGAAAACGACTTCGGGCCGGCGGCCGGCAAAGACGTCCCGCTCAAGATTCAGGGGCAGCATCAGGAGCCCGTGGACCTTGCCCGAAAGAATCATGCCGCGCCCCTCCGCCAGCTCGCCGGCGCGAAACGCGACCGCGGTGTCCGGCGTCGCGTCAACCATCCGTATGATCGAGCGGGAGAGGTCCGAACTGTCGAGGTCGAGAACAGCGATCGGCAGCCGTGTCGCGAGGCCGGCACTGAATATGCCGGTGAGCAGCGCCATCAGGGCGAGCGGTACGACGCCAACAAAGGCGAACAGGAAGGGGCGACGGCGAAGCCAATCGATTTCCCGCCAGAACACCAGCCAGAAGCCCGGCCGCAGCTGTCTGCGGGCCAGCATTTCAGCTTCCCCGTTTCGACCAGGCGACGATTGCGCTCATGCCCGGGCGCAGCCCTTCCACCGGCTGCGTCGGCACCGCACGGACCTCGAAGGTTCGCAGATCGAAATCGCCGGTCGCGCGCGTGGCGCGCCAGGTCGCATATTGGCCCTGAACATTGATCACGGTCACCCGCACCGTCACGACCTGCGACTTGAGGGCGGGCACGGTGACGTCGAAGGTATCGCCGACCTTCAGTCCGCCGAGCAGATCCTCCCGAAGATTGAACGTGAACCAGACGTTGCGCATGTCGATCAAAGAGAACAGCGGCGAACCGGCACTGAAATTCTCGCCTAGCGAAGCGACACGGGTGGTGACCTGGGCGGCGATCGGGGCGCGCACCGTCAGCTCGCCGACATCAGCGTCGCGCTGGTTCAGCGCGGCTTCCGCCTGCTTGACCTGGGCCGCGGCAAGTGCCCGCTCTTCCGGACTGGCGCCGGTGGTCGCAAGCTGCAGCGCCGCTTGAGCCGACTCGCGTTTGCGAACAGCCAACTCCAGATTGCGGGTGGCCTCATCGACGACGGCTTGGGGTGTGTTCCCCGTGCGGGCAAGTTGAGCCTTCCGGTCAAAGGTTTCCTGGTTGAGCGTTACATCGGCTTCCGCAGCCGCGAGATCGGCCTTGCGGGCAGCGATTGTCTCCGGTCGCGTGCTATTGATGCGATCGAGATCGGCCTTCGCCACACTCAACGCCGCCTTCGCGGTGATGAGTGATGACGCGAGTTGCGGGCTTTCCAGTTCGGCGATGACTGCGCCCCGCTCAACGGTGTCTCCGACGTTGGCGCCCAGCTTCGCAATCCGGCCCGGCACCCGCGGGCTGATGTCGACGCGGTCGGAGGATACCTCGCCCTGCACGGTGAGCGGCGGCGGGCGCGTGGCGAGCCACAGCACGAGCCCGAGCGCCACGAACACTATGGATCCGACGATCCATCGAATATCATTCACGCGTGCCATTTGGCCTTCTCCTGACAACTTCCGTTGTTATCGGACCCGTGCAATATCAACGCCGCATGACCAGGAAATGTATCAATCTCCTTGTCCCGGACTACAAAGGGAAATCCGAACTGCGCCAGCACCCTTAGGCCGACCGCGCCAGCGCGCCGTCGATCATCGCCACCGCGTCGGACAATCCGTACACCGCGACGAACGAGCCGAAGCGCGGGCCCTTTTCCTGGCCGAGCAGCACCTGGTAGAGCATGTTGAACCAGTGGAGCGAGACGCCGGGCCGGCCGTCCTTGCCCTTCTTGACGGGATCGAGAAACGGCTCCCGGCGGCCGATCTCGTAGACCACGTTCTGGATGTCCTCCGCGCTCGACGTCGGCGGCATGTTCGACAGCGCATCGCGCAGGTCCTGCAAGGCGGCGCGTTCGCTGTCGGTCGGCTCGCGGAATTTCTTCGTCGGCGCGACAAAATCACGATAATAATTGATGGCGTAGCCGACCATCGCATCGAGCTTCGGATGCGACTGCGGCGTCACGCCGGGGCGATAGCGCCCGATGAAACCCCACAGGGTGTCGGCGTTCTCCGCGTTCGACGACGACACCAGCGTCAGCAGCAGCTGGAACGTGACCGGCATGTCGGATGCCGGCGGATGGCCGGCATGGATATGCCAGACCGGATTGGCGAGCTGCTGTTTTGCGTCTTGCCGCGGAAAGCCGTCGAGAAATTGCTGATAGTCGTCGACGTTGCGCGGAATGACGTCGAAATACAGCCGTTTCGCCGATTTCGGCTCGCGGTACATGAACAGCGACAGCGATTCCGGCGACGCATAGCGCAGCCATTCGTCGATCGTGAGCCCGTTGCCCTTCGACTTCGATATCTTCTGGCCCTTCTCGTCGAGGAACAGTTCGTAGTTGAAACCTTCCGGCGGCAGGCCGCCGAGCGCGCTGCAGATCTTGCCCGACAGTTTCACGGAGTCGATCAGGTCCTTGCCGGCCATTTCATAGTCGACGCCGAGCGCGAACCAGCGCATCGCCCAGTCCGGCTTCCACTGCAGCTTGCAGTGACCGCCAGTGACCGGGAGCGTGACGCGCTCGCTGGTTTCCGGGTCGTCATAGGAGACCGTGCCAGCCTTCACGTCATGGGCCACGATCGGCACCTGCAGCACCACGCCGGTGCGCGGGCAGATCGGCAGAAACGGCGAATAGGTCGCCGCGCGCTCCTCGCGCAGGCTCGGCAGCATGATCGCCATCACCGCATCGAACCGCTCCAGCACGCGCAGCAGCGCGGCGTCGAATTTTCCGGACGTGTAATAATCGGTCGAGCTGGCGAACTCGTAGTCGAACTTGAAAGTATCGAGAAACGCCCGCAGCCGTGCGTTGTTATGGGCGCCGAAACTTGGATGGGTGCCGAACGGATCAGGCACCGCGGTCAGCGGTTTGCCCAGGTGTTTCTCCAGCAATTCCCTGTTCGGCACGTTGTCGGGCACCTTGCGCAACCCATCCATGTCGTCGGAAAACGCCAGCAGCCTGGTCCCGATCTTGTCCTCGGTGAGCACGCGAAAGGCGTGGCGCACCATGGTGGTGCGCGCGACCTCGCCGAAGGTGCCGATATGCGGCAGGCCGGACGGCCCGTAGCCGGTCGAGAACAGCACCTCGTCCTTCGGCTGCTTCTTCAGCCGCGCGACAATCGCCCTCGCCTGCTCGAACGGCCAGGCGTTGGATTGTTCGGCGAGCGCGCGGAGGTCGCCCGGACCGGCGGCAAGATCGATCGTGGACATCAGGAAAGGCTTTCTCCGGGACCAGGAAACTGGCGGCTATTAACACAATCGTCATTGCGTGCGAAGCGAAGCAATCCATGCGGCAACAAAGGAAGCATGGATTGCTTCGTCGCAAGGGCCCCTCGCAACGACGAAAACTCCTAAAACGGGCTGACCGAAAAATAGCGCAGCCACAAATCGGTGTAGCGGCCCTTTTCCCAGAGGCGGAACAGCGCCCAGTTCAGCGATTGCCGCAACAGGTCGTTGCCCTTGCGCACGGCGATGCCGATGCCCTCGCCGAAATAGCGGCTCTCGACGAACGGCCCGCCCGAGAATGCGCAGCATTCGGCGGAGTCGGTGCCGTTGATCCAGAACGCCAGCGAGATCGCGTCGGCGAAAATGAAGTCGACCTCGCCGCGCCGCAGGGCCAGCCGCAGCGCGTCGTCGCTGGTGTAGGAATGCAGTTCGGCGTCGGTGAACATCGCCTTGAGATAGGCCTCGTGCGAGGAGCCGGCGATGGCGCCCACCTTCTTGCCTTCAAGATATTCCGGGCGGACTTCCGCCATCACCGCGTCGCGCCGCGACACGAACCGCGCCGGGGCCCGATAATAGGGATCGGTGAAGTCAACCCGCGCACGCAGCGCCGGCGTCACCGCCAGCGAGGCGATGATGGCATCGCCCCGATTGCTCGCGATCGCGTCCAGCAGCGTCTCGAACCGCCGCATCTGAATGGTGCAGGTCACCTTGATCTCTTCACACAATAATCTGGCCAGATCGACGTTGAAGCCGGCGGGATTGCCGTCGGGACCGGTGAAGTTGAAGGGCGGATAGTCGGTTTCGGTCAGAAACCGGATCACCGTGAGACGGGACAGGTCGGGCCGATCCGGACGGCGGCGAGGGTCCCAGAACCCGGGCACCGCCTGCGGGGCAGCCTCCACGGCGGACTTGGCGACCGTCTGCGCCTGTACCGGGCCACCGGACAGCGCCACGGCCAGTAGAAGCCCAGCCACAGCCTGGATAGCTGTTTCGAGCGGTTTTCCGGCGTTGGAGGGGATAATCTGCGGCAGCATGACGGCGGTTCTTCCAGACTGGACGGGCTTATAGACCATCCGGCTGACGACGCGAACGTCGTTTATCGCCGGCTCAGAGATACCGCCTGAGGTCGGTGGCAGCCTGCTCGGGCGTCCGCTTGAGATTGAACGGGGCGACGAATTTGCCGTCGCGATCCATCAGATACACCAGCGCGGTGTGATCCATCGTGTAGTCGCCTTCCTTCAGCGGAACCTTCTTGGCATAGACCCGGTAGCCGGAAATCACCTTCGCCACCGCCTCGGGACTGCCGGTCAGCCCTTTGAGATGCGGATCGAAACTCGACAGGTAATCCTTCATCGCCGCGGCGGTGTCGCGCTCCGGATCGACCGAGACGAACCAGGCGTTGACGCGATCGGCATCCTTGCCCATTGCCCGCAGCAGCTCGGACATCTCGAACAGCGCCGTCGGACAGACGTCGGGGCAATGGGTGAAGCCGAAGAAGATCAGCGTCGGCCGGCCCTTGAGGTCTTTTTCGGTCACGGTCTGACCGGTCTGGTCGGTCAATTGAAACGGCCCGCCGATGGCGGCGGGGGCAGTCACAGTTCGCAAGCCGCCAATCGCCCACAGCATCAGCACGAGGCCGACGACCAGGCTTGCTGCGAATGCGCCGATGATGATCAGCGGGCGGACGGCCTGCGCGCGGGTGGGCTCATCCGTCATGAGAATTCCCTTATGCCCGGCATCAAAAGCAGGCGGAGATGCCGGAAGCGATCATCTCGAAGAACACCGCAGTACCATAATGGAACCAAAGCGCCACCGCGCCGGTGAGGACGGTGGCACCGAGCGCCGCGGCGCCGATCACGATCGCCGACGAGAGCCTACGGCCCGGCGGCAAGACCGAGGGCATCTCCTGCTGCGTGGAAACCGGCTGGACCATGGACGACCGTCTGAAAGGACCGGCATCGACGCCCCGAGCATTGCCGCCGGATCGCCTGCCAGTCCAGTTCAGATAGGGCTAGTCGGGCTGCCGGGCAAGCGCGGCCGGATCGGGCGTGATCACGTCACGCTGACCGATGGCGGGATCCCGCCGCGGCGACGGCCGCGGCGTAGACGCCTGGGCATCGAGATAGCAGGGCTTGTACATCGCCTGCAATTGCTTGCCGCGCAGGAAAATCATCTGCGATTTCAACCCGCCGCGCTGGGCGATCCAGCGCCGCACCGGCGTCGGATACATCGAATACAGCATCTGGGTGGCTTCCGGGTTGGTGATCGCGCGGCCGTTGGCGCCGAAATCCCATGCGGCGTGGAAGCCCAGACTGGCGGACGAGGTAACGCAGATCTTGTCGTGGGGGACCGCCCCCAGCACGATGGTGCAGGCCGACGCGCAAAGACCGTCGATGATCACCTGCTCGCCCGAGCTTCGCAGGCCCTGGTACTTGTCGACGTAGGTCCCGATCCGACCGCCGCGGTCGTCGGCAATGCGAACCACGGCATGGCTCGCCCCCAGCCCTGAGACCAGAAGAAACACCGCGAGCAACCCCGTTACGACCTTCATGTCCCAGCCCCAGTCCAAACTTGTCGAGCCCGAATCTGACCGCCTTCTGCGATGAGCAAGACGCTTCGCCAGCGTGTTGCCGGATCGTGATTTTGTCCAGATGGCAGGAGCGACTCAAATCAAATTCAAGTTGAGTGTTGCAGACACGCTGCACCCGGCCGCGGAAAAGATCCCGAACTGGAGCAAGTTAACGAATCCGCAGCGAACGCTGGCCGGCTCAGCCGGCCGTTTGCCGTTGACCGCGATAAAGGCGGCGGGTTTCAATCACGCCGAGACGGGGGATCACGCCATGGCATTCGATGCGGATGTAATCGTGGTCGGCGCGGGCCTCGCGGGCCTTGTCGCCGCAACCGAAATTGCCGACGCCGGCAAGCGCGTCATCGTGGTCGACCAGGAGGGCGAACAAAGCCTCGGCGGCCAGGCCTTCTGGTCGTTCGGCGGCTTGTTCCTGGTCGACAGTCCCGAACAGCGCCGACTCGGCATCAAGGACGGTTTCGACCTCGCGCTGCAGGACTGGATGGGGTCAGCGGGATTTGATGGCGACGACGACCACTGGCCGCAGCGCTGGGCCGAAGCCTATGTGGCATTCGCCGCCGGCGAGAAGCGCGGCTGGCTGCGGGCGATGGGCCACCGCATCTTCCCGGTGATCGGCTGGGCGGAGCGCGGCGGCTATGACGCGATGAGCCACGGCAATTCGGTGCCCCGGTTCCATGTCACCTGGGGCACCGGCCCCGGCATTGTCGAACCGTTCGCGCGGCGCGCCCGCGAAGCGCAGGCGAGCGGCCACCTGACCTTCAAATTCCGCCACCGCGTCGATGCGCTCAACAGCACCAACGGCAGCATCGACGGCGTCAGCGGCGCGATCCTCGAGCCTGACGGCGTCGGGCGCGGCGAAAGCAGTTCGCGAAACGTCACCGGCGACTTCAGCCTGCACGCGCAGGCCGTGATCGTTGCCTCCGGCGGGATCGGCGGCAATCACGATCTGGTGCGGCAGAACTGGCCGAAGCGCCTCGGCGACCCACCCAGAAACATGATCTCCGGGGTGCCCGCACATGTCGACGGCCGGATGATCGGGATCACCGAGGCCGCGGGCGCCCGGCTGATCAACCGCGACCGGATGTGGCACTATGTCGAGGGCATCCGGAACTGGGCGCCGATCTGGCCGCGGCACGGCATCCGGATCCTGCCGGGCCCGTCCTCCATGTGGTTCGACGCGACGGGAAAACGCCTGCCCTCGCCGCTGTTCCCCGGCTCCGACACCCTCGGCCAGCTGCACTACATCATGGGGACCGGCTACGACTATTCGTGGTTCGTGCTGACCCAGAGCATCATCAAGAAGGAGTTTGCCCTCTCCGGCTCCGAGCAAAACCCTGATCTCACCGGCAAGAGCTGGTTGATGACCGCCCGGCGCGCCACCAACAAGGGCGCGCCCGCGCCGGTCGAAGCCTTCAAGAGCCATGGCGCCGACTTCATCGTGCGCGACAATCTCGGCGATCTCGTCGAGGCCATGAACAAGCTCACCGGCGACCATCTCCTGAAGCTCGAACACGTCAAGGCCCAGATCGAGGCGCGCGACCGCGAGATCGAAAATCCTTACGTCAAGGATACGCAGGTGATGAACATCCACAACGCGCGAAAATACATCGGCGACCGGCTGATCCGCACCGCCAAACCGCACCGGATTCTCGATCCCGCGCAGGGCCCGCTGATCGCCGTCAAACTCAACATCCTGACCCGCAAGACGCTGGGCGGTCTTGAAACCGACCTAGACTCGCGGGTGTTCGGCAGCGACGGTTCGATCATGCCCGGGCTCTACGCCGCCGGCGAGGCCGCCGGCTTCGGCGGCGGCGGCATGCACGGCTATCGCTCGCTGGAGGGGACGTTTCTGGGCGGCTGTCTGTTTTCCGGCAGGAATGCAGGAAGGGCGGCTGCGAAGGCGGCGGGATAGGAATCAGCCGTTAGAGGCGCCCCGGACGCGACGCAGCGCCCACCGCAGGGCCTCTACAAAAAATCGCGAAAACAACCCCATGCAAAGTAGAATGCCTCGACTGGCTGCAGGCGTGCTGCGCTGCGTCCGGGCACGGGAAGAAGAATGGTTCGTCGTCGCGCCCCAATCTGATCCCGTCCCGCCCTGGCACATTCCGTGGCGTTTACACGGCGAGAACGCAGTGGCGCATGCCGCGTCCGCGCGCTAAGTAATCCGCCCCATCGTCAGGAGAACCCTATGACCATCCAGCGTTTCGATACCGGCCCGCGCATGAGCCAGGTCGTGGTCCACGGCGACACCGTCTACCTCGCCGGCGTGGTCGGCAGCAACGCGGCCGGCGAGAGCGTCACCAGGCAGACGCAGGACGTTCTTGCGACCATCGACAGCCATCTCAAGAAGGCCGGAAGCGACAAGTCGAAGCTGCTGACGGCGACGATCTATATCACCGACATGAACACCTTCGCCGAGATGAACGCGGTGTGGGACGGCTGGGTCTCGGCGGGCAATACCCCGGCGCGCGCCACCGTCGAGGCCAGGCTGGCGTCGCCGAAGTACAATGTCGAGATCATGGTCACCGCGGCGCGGTAATGTCGCGGCTGCTTCGCGGCTCGGGGTCGAGCGTCCGGGCGCTCGGCGCCTGCCACGGCCGGCGATCAGATCGGCCTGCTCATGGTCTGTCCACAAATGAAAGCCGCGCCAGCCCGAAGGCTGACGCGGCAATGGCCGTTCTGTTGCTAGGTGGACCAACCCCGAACGGTTACGCCGCGAGGCGCACTTCGTTCAATGCAACGTTATCGTTTGCATTTAGGTTTTTGACCCGATAACGGCGGTATCATGCCGAGCACAATTCAGAGCTTCTTCGCAGCCATCGATCCTGTTTCGCCCCCGCCGTAGCAGCCTAAGATCTTGTTTAAGCTGCTAGGGTGGAGGCGCCGGGTACTGCCCCCGGGTCTGCCTGCAGTCCGCTCAGAGTTTCAGCGCCATCGTCTTGCGACATCCCAAATATAGGCGCGATCCCCCACGATTGCTAGACTGCTGGCGGCCGGTTTCGGACCTGCCAGGGCCGGCGAAATCTGGAGCGGGCGAAGGGAATCGAACCCTCGTATGCAGCTTGGGAAGCTGCCGTTCTGCCATTGAACTACGCCCGCGGTCGCTCGTCCTCTAATTAGCCGAGACTGGACGGTCCGCCAAGCGGCATGCCACCCGCGCCCTCGCCGCCTTAACCAACCCCTCAAGATTCCAGGTGCGGCCGATTGTGACAGTGTTATGATGCCATGGGGGCGGGTCGCGTAATGTCGGGGCGTGGGTACACCATTTTCGACACCATGATCGGCCGGTGCGGCATCGCGTGGGGCCCGGCCGGGATCGTCGGCGTGCAGCTGCCCGAGGCGCGCGAGATCGAAACACGGCGGCGGCTCTACAGGCTCTACCCCGACTCCCGCGACCAGCGCCCGCCGCCGAATGTCGAGATCGCGATCGAGGGCATCGTGGCGCTGTTGCGCGGCCAGCCAAGCGAGCTCTCCGACGTCGCCCTCGATCTGACCGGCATCCACGCCTTCAACCAGCGGGTCTACCGGCTGACCCAGGCGATCCAGCGCGGTGAAACCCGCACCTATGGCGAAATCGCCAAACAGCTCGGCGCCTCCGGCGCGGTGCATGCAGTGGCGCAGGCGCTGGCCCGTAATCCGTTTGTGATCATCGTGCCCTGCCATCGCGTGCTCGAGGCCGGCAGCTATGCGGACAGGATGTCCCCGCACGGCGGCAGTATTTCCAAGCGCAGGCTGCTTTCCATCGAGGGTGCGCACGGCGGCACCAGCGGCAAGACCCTGTTCGACGTGCTGCTGCCCGTTGCCCCGCCGCGCCTGCAGAGCTAAAATTGCCTCATGACGGCAACACCGCTTTTGCAGAGCGATTCCATCTCGGTGTTCGACTTCCGCTGCACCGCCGGGCCGGCGGACACGCCGTTCGTGGAGCAGCACAGCGGCCACTCGGTTTCCTATGTCCGCAAGGGCAGCTTCGGCTGCCGCAGCCGCGGCCGCACCTTCGAGCTGGTGGCGGGGTCGGTGCTGGTCGGCCATCCCGGCGACGAATATATGTGCACCCACGACCATGTCTGCGGCGACGAGTGCCTGTCGTTCTTCTTGGGCGAGGCCCTGGTGCAGGCGATCGGCGACCGCGGCGAGATCTGGCAGATCGGCGCCGCCCCTCCGTTGCCCGAATTGATGGTCCTGGGCGAGCTGGCGCAGGCGGCGGCCGATGGCCGCAGCGATATCGGCCTCGACGAGGTCGGGGCGCTGTTCGCCGGCCGGTTTGTCGAGGT
Source organism: Bradyrhizobiaceae bacterium Ga0074131 (assembly GCA_001464035.1). Classification (GTDB taxonomy): domain Bacteria; phylum Pseudomonadota; class Alphaproteobacteria; order Rhizobiales; family Xanthobacteraceae; genus Bradyrhizobium. The sequence continues at coordinate 122,623 of LNEC01000022.1, read as the reverse complement.
GGTTTCCGGGCGGTCGCAAAGGCCCCCGGCGGCGGGAGCAAAGGACCGCCGCCGCGCGGTGGAAACCGCGCTGTGGATCGACGCGCATTCGCATCTGGATATCGATCTCGAACAGGCCGCCACCCAGGCCGGGATCAGCCCGTTCCACTTCCTGCGGCTGTTCTCGGGCGTGCTCGGGGTCACCCCGCACCAGTATCTGGTGCGCTCGCGGCTGCGCCATGCCGCGCGCCTGCTGGCCGACGACGCATTCTCCGTCACCGATGTCGCCTATGACGTCGGGTTCGGCGATCTCTCCAATTTCGTCCGCACCTTCCATCGTGCCGCCGGCGTTTCGCCCGGTAAATTTCGCGAGGCCTCGCGCGGAATGCGCAAGATTTTCCAAGAACGCCTGGTTCTGCACTGACTAGGCTCGTCTCCGAACCGCACGTCCTTCGAACGTGCTTCGAATCGGAGATCATCATGTACGACCACATCGGATTGAAGGTTAAAAGCATCGACGCCAGCGTGCGCTTCTACACCGCGGTGCTGGGGCCGCTCGGGTATGTGATGTGCTCGCGCGACGAGAACGGCGCGGGCTTCGGCCCCAAGGGCGAGCCGGCGCTCTGGCTTCATCTGCACAAGGGGCAGAACGGCGCCGGCGCGCATGTCGCCTTCCGCGCACCCGATCACGCCGCGATCGAGAAGTTTCACAGCGAGGGATTGAAGGCCGGCGGCCGCGACAACGGCGGCGCCGGCCCCCGCGCCGACTACGGCCCGACTTACTATGCGGCGTTCCTGATCGATCCGGATGGCAACAATGTCGAGGCGGTGTGCACGTAGGCGTCAAAGCATTCACCAACGTCATCCTGAGAGCCGCGCCATTGAGCGGCGTCTCAAAGGATGGACCGCGAGCACCGGTGCCCCTCATCCTTCGAGACGCGGCGAAGAAGCCGCTCCTCAGGATCTCACTCCTCGAGAGAAGGATTTCTCCCATCCACAAAGACATCCCGATCGCTCGCCATGACGATTACGACAGTGCGGGGCGAACATCCGGGAGCGGATCGCCCTTGGGTCCCCATCGCGTGAAAATGACGCTCGCGGCGGACAGCACGCCGAGCACCACCATGGAGGCCGCCGCCAAGGCGAAATAGTTCGCCGCAGTCGCGTCGTAGGTCGACAGCCACCAGCCGCCGGCGGCCACGAACACCAGCCGCGCGGTCTGCGCCAGCACCGGCCCCAGCACCTTCGCCGCGCCCTGCGAGGAGAAGTACATCGAAATCGACAGCCCAATGAAGGCGTACATCGGCGCGGCCGTCGACAGATACTGCCGGCTGGCGGCGCGTACGCTGGGGTCGTCGGTGAAAATGTTGACCCAGAGATCCGGAAACATCGCAATCACGGTGGCCACCAGACCGACCGACACGAAGGCGACGCAGCCCGCGATCCATGCGATCCGCCGCGCCCGCGCCACCCGCCGCGCGCCGATCGCCATCCCGACCATCGGCACCGAGGCGATGCCGACCGCGAAGGCGATCGAGGTCAGCATGAATTCGAGCCTTGCGCCGACGCCGTAGCCGGCCAGGATCTCGGTGCCGAACTGCGCCAGCATGTGGGTGAAGATGGCGACGGTGAGCACCGATTGCAGCGGCGAGAAACAGGAGATGGCGCCCACCTTCAGGATATCGAAGAACATAGCCCACCGAATCCGCAGGCCCCTGATCTTGGGAACCACGCGGGCCCGCCCGGAAAAAATGTACCAGGCCATCACGGATACGCTGATCACATAGGCGACCAGCGAGCCGGCGGCGACGCCGCGCATACCGAATGACGGGATCGGCCCTAGGCCGAGGCCCAGCGTGCCGCCGAGAATGATCTGGCAGGCGGCGGAAGACAGCATCAGCAGCGACGGCAGCTTCATGTTGCCGGTGCCGCGCAGGATTCCCGCGAAGGTGTTCATCAGCCACGGCACCACCGCGCCGCCGAAGAATATCTGAACGTAACCGATCGCATGGGCCAGCACGTTGCCGCGGCCGCCGAGCAGTTCCAGCAGCGTGGGTCCGAAGATCAGCATGCCCAGCATGAACACCAGTCCAAGGCAGACGCCGATCAGCAGTGCGTGCGCCGCCAGCGTCGACGCGCGGTCGATATCGCCGGCGCCGATCGCGCGCGCGATCGCCGACGCCACGCCGCCCCCCATCGCGCCGCCCGACATGGTCATGGTCAGGATCACGAACGGAAACACCAGTGCCATCGCCGCCAGCGACTCGACGCCGAGCCGGCCGATATAGGAAGTCTCGGCGATCACCACGCAGGTGCCGGCGGAGAGCGCGATCACGTTCGGCCATGCCAGCCACAACAGCGTGCGCAGGATCGGACCCTCGACCAGCGCGTTTTTCACCGGCGCGTCCGGCGGCGGCAGCGGGCGCTCGTCGTCGTCCACGGGGATTTCGGCGACACCGATATCGGACATGTATTCTCCCGCGCGTCACCCCGCGCTCCAGCCCGATTACCTGCCGTGCCGGCCGCTTCCTAGCACCGATCCGCCGCGATTCCATGTGCGCCGGGCGCATGGGCCGCCTGCGCAATCACGCCGTCGGTATGTCGGAGCGAAGCTTCGATCAGCCGATCGACCAGACGAAGGGCGGACCGCCGCCGGCCCCCGGTTTCATGCCGACCGAAATGTGGCGGCCGCAACCGGCCGCTAGGCCCTCCAGCAATCCTTCGAGCACCCGGGCGCAGGCCGGATGATAATCACCGACATCGGCCATCAGCTTCCATGTCTGCTGCCGGATTTCGATCGCGCCGCCGGACTCGCTGATTTCGGCGACATCGTCCTGCGCGTCGACCAGCGCGCGCACAAACGCCGCGAAATCCCTTGCCGAGCCTCGCGTGCCGGACAGACCGCGCGCGATTTCATCGAAGTACTGCATCCCGATCAGCTTGCCGGTGAGATGCAGGAGGTAGCCGGCATCTTCAGGACCGAACACTTGCACCATGACGGGAGCGGCAGTCCGCACATATTCCATGGCGTAGTTTCGATAGGCCTTTTCGAGCCGTGGCTTTGGCCAGCTTGCGACCGGCAGGGCCGGCGCGGTGGCGGGATCGAACAGCGGCGCTTCGAGATGGCGCGCGAACGCCAGCCGCGCATCGATTTCCAGCGGATGGTCGTATTCGCAGTAATAGCCTTCCAGCCCGTCCTGGCCGTCGACACTCTGCTTGGTGCAGACGAAGCCGAGCCGGAGATCGCCGAGAGCGGCGCCATTGTTGGCGTGCCAACCGCGCAGCATCGCGCGCGAGACTTCGCCGGGCACGCCGCAGATCGCGGTGCCCTTCCAGATCCAGCGCGGCGGCGGATAGCGTATCCAGGCCTTGCGATCGGTCTCGTACATGTATTCGACGTTCACCCCGCCGATCCAGTTGGAGAGATAGTGATACTGCGCCGCCGCCACCGCCGGCGGCAGATGGCTGAGGCCGAGCTTCTCGAGGCCGGGCAGGAAGCGCTCCTGCTGCTGGCGGCGAAACACCCGGAACACGAATTCCGCGGCATCGGCGGTGCCGCGCCGCGTCACCACGGTGAGAATGAGCCCGGTGAAATAGGCATGATAGAGATCGGCGACGCTGCGCCATTTCAGCCATTGCGCCTCGCGCGCGCCGTCCGTCGTCCCGTTCATGGCGATCTCCCAAAACCCTGTTTTCTCAGGGTTCACCCGAGGTTTGCCCACCCCAAAGTACAACCCGAGCCCGACAAGGCGCCGCTCCGGACCAAAACATCGAAAACAACCCCATGCAATGAAGCAAGGTATTGGTTTAGCACGGTTTTCCATCACACGAAATTCATGGCGGAAGCCGTGAACAACGGCAGGTCTGCCGCATTGTACAGGGCGAATGCCGAGGAGCCATCATGCGCAACGCTATGCTGTCCGCCTTCTTCATCGGAGCGTTGACGCTTTCGCTCGCCGCCTGCAGCGAGCCCGCGGATACCGGCGTCGCCGAGCAGACCTTTGGTCCCTCCCCGACCCTGCCGGCTCCGGAAGAATCCTGGCTGCCGACGGTCAATATCGCGACCGCCACTGGCTGGCCCGCCGGGGCCAAGCCCAGGGCGGCCAACGGCATGGCGGTGAATGCGTTCGCGACCGGGCTCGATCATCCGCGCACGGTCCATGTGCTGCCGAACGGCGACGTGCTGGTGGCCGAAAGCAACGCGCCGCCGAAGCCCAGTGGCGGCATCAAGGGCTGGATCATGGGAATGGTCATGAAGCGCGCCGGCGCCGGCGTGCCGAGCGCCAACCGCATCACGCTGCTGCGCGATGCCGACGGCGACGGCGTCGCCGAGACCAGGAGCATCTTCCTCGAAAACCTGTTCTCGCCGTTCGGCATGGCGCTGGTCGGCGAGGAATTCTATGTCGCCAACGCCGACGCCATTGTGAAATTCCCTTATCGTGCCGGTGATACCAAAATCACCGCCGCGGGCGTGAAGCTGACGGATCTGCCGGCGGGCCGCAACCATCACTGGACCAAGGACCTCATCGCCAGCCCGGACGGCACAAAACTTTACGCGACGGTCGGCTCCAACAGCAATATCGGCGAAAACGGCATGGAGGAGGAGGCCAATCGCGCCGCCGTGCTCGAAGTCGATCGTGTATCCGGCAAATGGCGCGTGTTCGCCTCCGGCCTGCGCAATCCGAATGGGCCGGCCTGGGAGCCCAAGACCGGCGCGCTGTGGGTCGTCGTCAACGAGCGCGACGAACTCGGCAACGATCTGGTGCCTGATTACATGACCTCGGTGAAGGACGGCGCGTTCTACGGCTGGCCCTACAGCTATTTCGGCCAGAAGGTCGACACCCGCGTCGAGCCGCAGCGGCCCGATCTGGTGGCGAAGGCCATTGCGCCCGACTACGCGCTCGGCGCGCATACCGCCTCGCTCGGGCTTGCCTTCAACACCGGCAACCTGTTTCCACCGGAAATGGCCGGCGGCGCCTTTGTCGGCCAGCACGGTTCGTGGAACAGAAAGCCGCGCTCCGGTTACAAGGTGATCTTCGTGCCGTTCACGGATGGCAAGCCGTCAGGTAAGCCGCAGGACGTGCTGACCGGCTTCCTCAATGACAACGGCGAAGCACAGGGCCGCCCGGTCGGCGTCGCGCTCGACAAACAGGGCGCGCTGCTGGTCGCCGACGATGTCGGCAACGCGATCTGGCGCGTGACGCCGGCGGCGAGGTCGGCGGCGCGGTAGTCGAGCCGCAGCCCGCGTTCAGACAACCTTGCCGAAGATCGCGCCGATCCCGGCCGTCAGCGCCATCGCGAAAGCGCCCCAGAAGGTCACGCGGATGGTGGGCCTCAGCAGACCGGCGCCTCCGGCTTTGGCACCGATCGCGCCGAGCAGGGCCAGAAAGATCAAGGATCCTGCCGACACTACCGGGATCAGGATGCTGGATGACGAAACCAGAACCAGCACCAGCGGCGCCGCCGCCCCGACGGAAAAGGTCGCGGCCGATGCCAGCGCCGCCTGAACGGGACGCGCGGTGGTGACCTCGGAAATGCCGAGTTCGTCCCGGGCATGCGCGCCCAAGGCATCGTGGGCCATCAATTGCCTCGCGACCGCGCGGGCCAGATCGGCCTCGACGCCGCGCGCGATGTAAACCTGGGCCAGTTCTTCCCGCTCGAACAGGGGGTCGTCGGCCAACTCCCGCTTCTCGCGCGCGAGATCGGCGTGCTCGGTATCGGACTGCGAACTGACCGACACATATTCGCCGGCCGCCATCGACATCGCGCCGGCGACCAGCCCGGCCACGCCGGTCAGCAGCACATCGCTTTGCGAGGCAGCAGCCGCCGCCACGCCCAGGATCAGGCTCGCGGTGGATATAATCCCGTCATTGGCGCCGAGCACGGCCGCCCGCAGCCAGCCGATGCGCTGGACGAGATGGTTCTCTCGATGGAGGCGACTCATTGAGGTATCCTGTGGTTGCGCCAACCATCCGGTCGCGAACGCCGACAGCTTCACCACGGGCCGCGCATTCGGCAATGATCTGCATCAATATCGCGCGATTGCGACGGGATGACATCGGACTTGAGACCTGCGCACTTCTTCAACGGCCGACCTCGAAATGCCGATGTCGGCGAGCAGCCGATCATCAAGCTCGAGAAGCTGCTTGTACTGGCATCGCCGTTCCCCGGCCGATGCCATCCCGGCAAGCCACGCGAGCGGGATTTTCCAGGACCGGATAAAGGCCGGAAGCATCAACCCATGAAATCGCCGTGCGGCTTGCCGCGCTTTATCATCTCACGGCAATACGCATAAAGCGCGTCGTATACGATCCACTCCGCAGCATTGTGCTCATGGTCGTCCCTGAAGCCGAGATGCCGGAAGCCCTTCGGCGATCGCTTCGAGGCCTGGTCCCTCCGGTTGATTGTACAGCGTGTTATCGGTGTCGGCGCCATTGACGATCCGCCCAAGCAGCACCAGCGAGGATCGCCGGTCAGCTTGTACTTTTTCAGGGTCGCCTCGAACGAGCATTCCTTGCCGTGATGGCCGAGCTCGACGTCCTTGACGTCGTAGGGAATGGCGTCGAGGCGCTTCGCCTCTGCCATCACCTTATCGCCGGGCACGAACACGAATTCGGCGTCCTTGTCGACGAACTTCTTGATAAGCCATGGGCATGCGACGCGGTCGACCTTGACCTTTTCGCGGGTAATCCATTTCATTTTACGCCTCCCGTGCAGTTGTTGCGTCCGTGGACATCAGGTGTCCGAGAGGACGAGGATTCCGCCGTGTGCGGGAGAAATGACGTAAAGCCGGTCCGGCGCCACCAGCGCCGTCGTATGCGCGCCCGCGCCGGTCACGGTTCGCGTGGTATGGCCGTTGCGCGGATCAATGGAGTCGACAAGCCCGGGCTCCCCGATGGCGACGTGAACCAGGCCGGTTGCCGGGTTGAAGAACGTGACGTCGGGCGGACCTCCTATCGGCCAAATATTGGTGACTTCGCCCGTTGTGCTGCTCATCTCGACCAGGGTTGAATCATCGCAGGCGACATAAAGCCGGCCCCTGGAATGGTCGATGTCGAGACCGTGTGCGCCCGCTGACGGGACCTTCCAATGCGTCACCTCGCCAAGGTCGGGCAGTCTTGCCACCAGCACCATGGAAGGGTCCCGGATGCAGAGGAATATCCGCTCGGCGGCCGCATCGGTGACGCACCAGCGCGGCCGGCCCGGCAGGTCGATCGATACATGTCGACGATCGTTCAATCCGTAAAGCTGCAACGTCGGCGCTTCTCCGTCGATGCCGATGCAGGCTGCAATTCCAAGGCCGGACCGGGCGACGATCACGGCACCGTTCGGCCGCCCGCCGGTCTTGTAGGTGGCGCGCGTTTCCAGAGTGCCGGCATCGAGCAACGCTATGCTGGCGCTGCCGCGGTTGGTTATCAGGATCTGCCCGTCGTCGGCGACGGTGCCGGCAACGCCCGGAAATCCCGGCAGCGTCGCCAAGTGCCTGCCGGCGTCGTGGTCGATTACCTCGACGCAATCGCGCGCGGTGTGCGCGATGAAGACGCGCCGGCTCTTCGCATCGAAGGCGGCGTGATCGAACTCGCTGCCCGCGGCTCCCGGTATGGCGATGGTTCCGATTGTTTTCAGCGACATGATGGCCTCAGGGTTTGGCAAGCACTGCCGGCACGATCAGCGACAGGCCGGCGAGCAGGATCAGCATCAGCACCACTTTGCGAAACATCTCGTCGTCGATCTTTCCGTACAGCTTGAAACCGCTCCAGAGGCCGACGAGCAGAAACGGCAGACCGAGCCCGTACAATTTGAGAGTTTCCGTCGTGAAGGCGCCGGTGGCGGCCATCGAAATCGAGATCACTACAAAGGCCGCGAACAGCACCGGCTGGAACACCGCCCGTTGCGCATCCCGCGTCCAGCCGCGCCATTGGCAGGAGATGGTCGAGACGACGCCACCCAGTCCGGTCAGTCCGCCGACCAGACCGTTGACGAAGCCGATGCCGATGTCCGGTGCCGCGCCGATCTTCATCGGCTTGAACGCCGGCCGCGCCAGGCTGTAGATCGCGTAGAGCACCAGCAGCACGCCGACGCCGAGCCTCAGATGGACCGGGTTGATGTAGGTCAGCAGGATCGCGCCGATCGGGATGCCGATCGTCGTGCCGAGCGACAGCGGCCAGATGGCTCGCCAGTTCAGCGCCTGGCGTAGTTTCAGGATGCCGTAACCCTGCGTGAGCAGCCCGTATCCCGCGATCAGCGCCGCGGTCTGAATCGGCGTGATGATATGCAGCCACATGCCGGACACGACGAGCCCCATCGCGAAACCCGAAAATCCGCTGACGAAGCCGCCCGCAAAGGCGGCAAACACAAAAAGAACCAGATACAGTCCATCCATCGATCGTCCCCGGGCGGGTTACACTCTTCGTCGACCCGCCTATTTCCCTTCGCCGTAGGTGATTTCATCGAACAGTGTCATGGCACTCACTCGGTGAAGAAAACCGTGGCCGCGATGAATGCGCCGTCGTGCAGGCCGCGTCTTCACGGCTTTGCGCCTCCGATGGGATGCTTAGGCAGCTCGGGGAGTGGTTCGATGATTGCAACCCCCATCGCACGCAACGCAATGAAGAATCCTTCGCCGACCTCCTCCTCGTTCCGGTAATAGACGGCGATCGAAGGTCTATCGCAGGGTAGTTGTCCGGAGCGGCTTTGCGGCTCGACAGCGGCGAGCTCGCCTGACGTCGTCAACCTTGGGGGCGCGATATCAATGTTTGCGGGGGTCCGCTCAGAAGCAGACCGCAAACGAAATTCATTGGGGGGAACTGGAGGCTTGCTTTTGTCCATGTGCAAATCCCTCGACAGGTCGAGCGTTGCACAGTTCTTGGACCGTAGCCTCAAGGGGAGACTGCATTTCCCCTGCACCCTTGATAATTCAGCGGAGGCAAAAAGGCAACGGCATCTTTATGGGTCGGCTCCCGACAGCGACGTTGCACTGGCGCTGGGCTGTTTCGGGGGCGGGACGATGGCAGCGGCGGCCCGCGATGGGGTGCTTTGATCTGGCGCAAAACTCCCATTGCGTCGCCAAGGAGGTGGCTTCCCAAACTGCCGCTCATCCGGCAAATGATCGTCGAGCGACTGCGACGAGGTTCGGGGCGAGCGGCCGGCCACGCCGAACATGATCTGACGAACAGGAACGAAATGTTCAATCTCCCTCCCCTGCTCCTGAACCTAGCGGTGGCGCTCGGCATCGGACTTCTGATCGGCGCCGAGCGGGAGCGCCGCAAAGGGCAAGGCCCTGCCCGCGCGGCGGCGGGAATCCGCACGTTCTCGGTCGTCTCGCTGGCCGGGGCGACCAGCGTGATGGTGGGCGGCGCGCTGGTGCTGGCCGCCACGATTGCGGGCGTGGCCGCGCTGACGGTCATCGCCTATTTCAGATCGCGCGACGAGGACCCTGGCCTCACCACCGAGATAGCTCTCATCCTGACCGCGCTGCTCGGCGGTCTCTCGATGCAACAACCCGCATGGGCGGCTGGCATCGCCGTCGCGCTTGCCGTCCTGCTCGCGGCGCGCGCCCCGCTGCATTATTTTGTCAGTTCGGTGCTCACCGAGGGAGAGGTGAGAGATGCGCTGATCTTCGCGGGGGCGACATTGGTGGTGCTCCCGTTGCTGCCCAGTCATTCGATGGGCCCCTATGGAGCGCTCAATCCGCGCTCGATCTGGATCGTCGTCATTCTGGTGATGGCGATCAGCGCCGCGGGATACATTCTCATTCGGCTGCTCGGGACGCGTTTTGGCCTCCCGATCGCGGGGCTCGCATCCGGCTTCATCTCCAGCACCGCCACCATCGGCGCCATGGGAACGCGGGTTCGGAAAAGTCCCGCCATCCTGACCGCGGCAATCGCAGGCGCGGCGCTCTCGACCGTCGCCACCATCGTTCTGATGTCCCTGGTGCTCGCAGCCACCAGCGTCGCCACACTGCACGCGCTGGCTGTTCCGCTGGTGTGCGCCGGCATTAGCGCGACAGCCTACGGCGCCGGCTTCACGATCCGGACCTTACGCGAAAGGGACATCCCGGATCCCCACCCGGGACAGGCGTTCAGCCTCCCGGTCGCGCTGATATTCGCCCTGACCCTTGCCGCGATACTCATTGCCTCGGCCGCGCTGCGGGACTGGTTCGGCGACACCGGAATTATCGTAGCGGCCGCCGCCGCCGGCTTCGTCGATACCCACTCCGCCGCCATCGCGGTTGCTTCGCTGGTTGCCTCCGGAAAAATGACGGCTGCCGACGCGGTGTTTCCCGTCCTCGCCGCGCTGACCACCAACACCATCAGCAAGATCGCTTTTGCCTGGAGCAGCGGCAGCCGGGCCTTCGCGTTACGCCTGATCCCGGGGCTGGTGCTGGTCGCCGGCGCGGCCTGGGCCGGCGCGCTGCTGACGCGGTAGGGGCTTGGGTCTTACAATGTGAGATTGGCGAGTCGCTTGCTGCCCATGCTTCGAGACGCTCGCGTCGCTCGCTCCTCAGCATGAGGTTATTGTGTTTCAGCAGGTTAAACCTCATCCTGAGAAGGCCGCGAAGTGGCCGTCTCGAAGGATGGGCAGCAACACCGATCCCAAATACTACACCCGAAAATGCTTGCTCAGCTTCAGGCCCTGGGCCTGGTAGTTGGAGCCGATGCGCTGGCCGTATAGGGCGTCGGGCCGCGCCAGCATTTTTTCGTACACCAGTCGGCCGACGATCTGGCCATGCTCGAGAATGAAGGGCACCTCGCGCGAGCGCACTTCCAGCACCGCGCGCGAGCCCTGCCCGCCGGCCCCGGCGTAGCCAAAACCGGGATCGAAGAACCCGGCGTAGTGGACGCGGAATTCGCCGACCAATGGATCGAACGGCACCATCTCGGCAGCGTAATCCGGCGGCACCTGGACGGCTTCCTTGGAGGCGAGAATGTAGAATTCGCCGGGATCGAGAATGAGACTGCCGTCGGGCCGCGCCGCAATCGCTTCCCAGAATTCACCGACGGCGTAGCCGGCGCGGCGGTCGATGTCGACCACGCCGGTGTGACGCTTGGCGCGATAGCCGACAAAGCCATTGGCGTTTTCGCCCGACAGGTCGACGCTCAGCGCCACGCCGTTGACGAGATCGGCGTCGTCGACATCGACCAGCCGCTCGGCTTCATGCAGCGCGTCGAGTTCTTCGGCGCTGAGGATGGCGTCGCCGGTGCGGAAGCGAACCTGGCTCAGTCGCGAACCCTCGCGCAGGAGCACCGGAAACGTCTTCGGGCTGATCTCGGCATAGAGCGGGCCGTGATATCCGGCGCCGATCATGTCGAAGCGCCGCGTGCCGTCGGCGATCACGCGCGTGAAGACGTCGAGCCGCCCGGTCGAACTCTTCGGATTGGCGGCGGCGACGATCGCCGGCGGCAGCGCGAGGCTCTCCAGCAGCGGCACGATGTAGACGCAGTTGGTTTCCAGCACGGCGCCATCGGTCAGGTTGATTTCATGCAGCTTCAACTCGTCGATGCGTTCGGCCACCGTCGCACCCGGACCCGGCAGAAAACTCGCGCGCACCCGGTAGGCGACGTCGCCGAGGCGCAAATCGAGGCTCGCCGGCTGGATCTGGCTTTCGACGAAGGGATACGCCGGCAGAATGAGGCCGGCGTCGGCCATCGCCGCAATCATGCGGTCGGGCAGAATGCCATTGGCGTCGGGCGAAAGCGTGAAGGTCACGATGGGTCCTTGGGATGGGCCAGCTTCCGCCATCCAGACGCTGAAAATATGGACTTTTACCGGTTATCCGATGGCTGCCTTGACGGAAAGGGCGGGAGGGAATATCAGCAAGACTTATCCCGTGGTGATTTGAGCCGGCCGGCTTGCAGCCACGTTAAACAAGTCGCTAAACAGGCCGGGGACACGTGTGATCCCGGCCTGTGGAATTTTTCCAGGCCGGTTTTTTTGTGACCATTTTGATGGTGGTCACGACGGAGGTCACATGTCTGAGACGAAATCCACCGCCCGCTATCGGGCCGAAACCCGGCTGGTTCATTCCGGAAGCCTGCGTTCGCAGTTCGGCGAAACGTCCGAGGCGCTGTTCCTGACCCAGGGCTTCGTCTACGACAGCGCCGAGCAATGCGAGGCGCGCTTCAAGGGCGAGGATCCCGGCTTTCTGTATTCGCGGTTTTCCAATCCCAACATCTCGATGTTCGAGCGCCGCATGATCGAACTCGAAGGCGCCGAGGCCGCGCGCGCCACCGCCACCGGGATGGCCGCGGTGACGACGGCCATTCTGGCTCCGTTGAAAGCCGGCGATCACGTGGTGGCGGCGAAGGCGATGTTCGGTTCCTGCCGCTATGTGGTGGAAGACCTGCTGCCGCGCTACGGCATTTCCTCGACGCTGGTCGATGGCCTCGACCTCGACCAGTGGCAGCAGGCGATGCGGCCTAACACCAAAACCTGTTTTCTGGAGAGCCCGACCAATCCGACGCTCGACGTACTCGACATTGGCGCGATCGCCGAGATCGCGCATGCCGGCGGGGCGCGGCTGATCGTCGACAACGTGTTCGCGACGCCGATCTGGCAGAGCCCGCTGACTTCAGGCGCCGACGTCGTGGTGTACTCCGCGACCAAGCACATCGACGGCCAGGGCCGCTGCCTCGGCGGCATCATCCTGTCGTCGGATGCGTTCATCGCCGAGCACATCCACAATTTCATGCGGCAGACCGGCCCGTCGATGTCGCCGTTCAACGCCTGGGTGCTGCTGAAAGGGCTGGAAACGCTGGCGGTGCGGGTCCGCGCCCAGACCGAAACCGCCGCCGCGATCGCCGACGTACTGGCGCAGCATCCGAAAATCTCCCGGCTGATCTATCCCGGAAGGCCCGATCATCCGCAGGCGGCAACGGTGAAGAAGCAGATGCGCGCCGGCTCGACGCTGGTCGGGTTCGAGGTCAAGGGCGGCAAGGCGGCCGCGTTCCGCACCCTCAACGGCCTGAAGATCTCGCGGATCTCCAACAATCTCGGCGACGCCAAGAGCCTCGTCACCCACCCCGCGACCACAACCCATCAGCGGCTGACGCCGGAGGCGCGCGCCGAGCTCGGGATCAGCGAAGGTTTCATCCGGTTCTCGGCCGGGCTGGAGCACCGCGACGACCTGATCGAGGATCTGCAGGCGGCCCTGGAGGCGGCGTGAGGTGCGAGGCCCACTTGCAACGGACCATCATCTTCATTGGGAGCGAAGCGATCCGGAAGCCACATCGCGAAGCAAAATGGATTGCTTGGTCGCAAGGGCTTCTGCAATGACGGCGGTTGGGATCCGTCACCCCTCTCACATCGGCCGGTAGGCCCGGACGTCGGACGGCACGCTGACGCCGAGCTTGATCTGGCCGACCGACCGGATGATGTCGTCGCCGAGCAGTTGCGCGAAGCAGGCGTAGCCCCAGTCGCTCATGTGCAGGCCGTCGGCGATCACGAAATTTTCCATCGGGATGGCCTGCTTTTGATGCCAGTCGCGCATCACCTCGAAGCGCGGGAAGATGCCGACATGACGCAGCTCGGCGACCTTGCCGAGCAGGTTCACCATCTTGCCGGCGCTTTCCGCGCGCGCGTTGACCGCCGGCGAATATTGCGGATCGACCAGCACAAGGTCGGCGCCAACCGCCTGAATCCGCGCGACGCCTTGCTCGACCAGCCTGACCGTCTCGGCGGGATCAAGGTTGCGCAGCACGGCGTTGGTACCGACCTGCCAGATCACCAGGTCGGGCTGCAGATCGAGCACCTCGGTCTGCAGCCGGTTCATCATTTCGGGCGCGTCCTCGCCCCCCTTGCCGCGGTTGACCACGGTGATGTCAGCAGTCGGATATTGCCGGCGCAGCTGCGCCGCCAGCCGGTTGGGATAGGTGAACTCGGGCGAGGTCGAGCCATGGCCTTGTGTCGACGAAGATCCGAACGCGACGATCACCACCGGCTGGCCGGTGGCGAGCTTGCTCGCCACCCGCGGCAGCGAACCCATCTTCTTGGCGGCGCCCTTCGGGGGCATGCAGGGCACGCGGCTGAAAATGTCGCCGGCGGATTTCGCGACTTCCTTGACCCTGTCGATCGCCTTGGCGGCAAGGCCCTTTTGCTGTGGATTGGCAGGTTCGACGGCGGCGACAGCGCCGCCGGTCGCCGGCGGCGCGGGCGGCTTGGCGGCTTCGGACCTGGCGCTGTCGGAGAGAATGGCCTGGGCACCCTGCGCCCGCGCGGGCGTGACCAGCGATGGCGTCAGCAGCATGAGCGCCGCGGCCGCGGGCAGCGTCAGCGTTGCCATTCGGCAAAAAGGGCGGTGACAACTCATGAACGCCGGTTCCTCAATTCTGCTGCACCGGGTCAATGCGCGCTGCCTCGATCACGAATTTCGCCAGCGCCCGGCCGATGCAATCATGGACGCGCTTGGCAAGGTCCAGACCATGCGAGGCGCTGAACAGGTCGAAATCGCCCTGATCATTCCAGTGGCGCATGATGGCAAAACGATCGAACAGCGGAACGTCGTACTGTTGCGCCGCCACCCGCATCGTATCCAGGTAGGGCGACGCGGAAATCATGGCCTCGGTGCGCGGGCTGTATTGGAGATTCATCAAGACCACGTCGGCTCCCGCCTCTTTGAGCGCAACAACCCCTTCGCCGACCGCGGCGCGAAAATCCTCGGGATCGATCGATCGCATCGCATCGTAGGTGCCGGTCTGCCAGACGACCAAGGTAGGCTTTTTGACTTCCACCAGCTTGACGAGGTCACCTGCGACTTCCTCGGCGGTTTTCTTGACCTGTAGTTCTACGGAGATGTTGACCGCGACCTTCGGCAGCATCTGCTTCAGCACCGCCTGCAACCTTGCGGGGTAGGCGCTGGCCTCTGACGTACTGATGGTTGACGACCGGCTGCCGACCACCAGAATATCGAGCGGACGGCCGCTTTTGATGGCGTTCTCGACCTGGGGCAACGTGTTCTCGGTCGTCAGCAGGTAGGCCGGAACCTCGCAATGGGCAGGGGCATCCTGGGCGCGCACGGGCGCCACGGCCAGGAAGCCGGCCAGCAAGATCGGTCCCAGAAGGGACACCGGGTTGGACTTCATGAGCCCCCTCCCGCCATATCGGCGTTGCCGACGGCGCCTTTTTTTCGGGATGCGCTCTTGTCGGCGGAATGCTTGTACCACGAAATGATCCACGCCATGCCGGACATTATCAGGATTCCGGCAAGACTGACGACAAGCTGCAGGACCGGGCCGCCGCCGGAAAACTCGGCCAGCACGAAATGGCCGGCGAAGGCCAGGAATACGCCGAGGCAGAATATCTCCAGCGAATGCTGCCCGCACAGGATCACCGGCCGCAGCCAGCGCGACTTCAATCCGGGCCAGTCCTTCGGCAGCAGCCGCACCGTCACCGCTGCCAGCGCCAGGAAGTGCGCGAATCTCAGCACGTCCATGTCGGTCTTGGTGATCGGGTACATCCACTGCTCGATGAGCTTGGGCATCAGGAATTTCAGCTGCGGCAGGTGCCACGTCAATGTGACGCAGAACGCGAACAACAGATAGGCGAAGCAGATCCACAGGGTGACCGGCGACGACAGCACCCGCGACATTCGCCTGGCGCCGCCGAGCGCGCACCACGCGCCGAACACGAACAGTAATTGCCAGGCGAACGGATTGAAGGCCCAGAAGCCGTTCGGATACGCCGACAGGTACAGATCGAACTGCCAGGCAAGGGCATAGAGCAGAACCGACAGCGCCAGCGTGACGTCGGGCCGCCACTTCATCAGCCAGATGATCAAGGGCAGAAACAGCATCAGCACGATATAGAGCGGCAGCACGTCCATGTTGGCGGGACGAAATCGTAGCAGCAGTGCCTGGACGATGGTGACATCGGGCTGCTTGAGGAAATCCATGATCCCCATCTCCTCCGCATACAGCGGGTTCTCGAACCTGGAAGCGACGTAGGAAATTTCCGCCAGAAAGATCGTGAACAGGAACACATGCGCGACGTAGATCTGCCAGACCCGCCGCAGGATGCGCGCGGTCGCGATCACGAAGCCGGCCTCCAGCATCGCGCGGCCGTAAACGAACGCCGCGGTATAGCCGGAGATGAAGATGAAGATTTCGGTGGCGTCGCTGAATCCGTAATTGCGGAAGGTAAACCAGGTCAGGATGTTGTTGGGCAGATGGTCGATGAAGATCAGCCACAGCGCCAGCCCGCGAAACAGATCGAGCCGCAATTCACGCTCGGCGCCGGCCGGAAGCAAGATCACCGGCAAGGCAACCGGCACCGCGGCGGCGGCGCGCGCATCCGCATCGTCCGCAAGCGGTGGTCGGGCAACTCGATCGGCCATGGACGTCATCTGGCACCGTCTGGAGATGAAGTTCACCGACACGAAAGACCGTATCGGCACGCGGGTTGCAAGCAAGATACGCTGGGAAAGCCGGCGCGGGTGCTTTAGGCTGGAACTTTGTTGAAACCGCGATGGACGTGCTGGGCTGCCGCCATGGCGGTCCGGTGGTTGGTTCCATCAGCACTCTTCGATATGATGCGGCCACGAGATCCTGAAAGATCGGCTTTGGAAGACCAACCGCATGTACCGCGCCGTTACCCGCCAGATCGAAGTCACCGTCGAGCCGAACTTCCTGCCGGAACGCTCGTCGGTGGAGAACCGTCAATATTTCTGGTCCTACACGATCGTCATCACCAACACCGGCGAGGAGACGGTGCAGTTGCGGACGCGGCACTGGATCATCACCGACGCCTCCGGGCGCAAGCAGGAAGTCCGCGGCGAAGGCGTGGTCGGCGAGCAGCCGGTGCTGGCACCCGGCGAGCGCTTCAAATACACCTCGGGCGTGCCGCTGCCGACCGCGTCGGGCTTCATGAGCGGCCGGTATCAGATGGTGAGCGAGAAAGGCGAGCGGTTCGAGATCGACGTCCCGGTATTTTCGCTCGACAGCCCCGACAGCAAGCGGGTGTTGAATTAGCAGCCCGCGTCCCTACTCCACGCCCGCTTCCTGCGGCGTGAATTGGTAGACCGACGAACAGAACTCGCAGGTCACTACCACCTTGCCGTCCTTCACCATGTCGGCGCGGTCCTGCTGCGCGAAACTGTTCAGCATCGCCGACACGGCGTCGCGCGAGCAGGAACACTGCGCCCGCAGCGGCAGCGGCGCGAACACGCGGACGCCGCGTTCGTGAAACAAGCGATACAGCAGCCGCTCGCCGGACAGATCCGGATCGATCAGTTCGACGTCCTCGACGGTCGAGATCAGCGACTGGCCTTCGACCCAGGCGTCGTCTTCCGCGACCTCGTGGGTTTCCGCGCCTTTCGGCGCGTCGCCGGGATGCAGGTCGGCCTGCCGCGCCCGCTCCGGCGCCTTGGGCAGGAATTGCAGCAGCATGCCTCCGGCGCGCCAGCGATGCTTCGGGCCGTCGCCGCCGCCGCGCCACTCCTCGCCGACGGCCAGGCGGACGCGCGTCGGGATCTGTTCGGAGCGCAGAAAATATTCATGCGCCGCGTCTTCCAGGCTGCCGCCTTCCAGCGCCACCAGTCCCTGATAGCGGCTCATGTCCGTCCCCTGGTCGATGGTCATGGCGAGATGACCGTTGCCGAGCAACGCGCCGGAATCCTGGCCTTGCTCGAGCCGCTTGGCGTCGAAGCGCGCATAGGCGCGCAGGCGGTCCGGCGCCTGAAAATCCACGATCAGGAACGACACCGGGCCGTCAGTCTGGGTCTGCAGGATGAAGCGGCCGTCGAACTTCAGCGACGTGCCGAGCAGGGTCGTCAGCACGATGGCCTCGCCGAGCAGCTTGCCGACCGGGGCGGGATAATCATGTTTGGTCAGGACATCGTCGAGCGCAGGGCCGAGTCTGGTCAGGCGGCCGCGCAGATCGAGCGAGGCCACCTCGAACGGCAGCACCGCATCGTCGACCGGCACCGCCGACGGGGCGCGGATGGGGGTGTCCAGGGAAATCTTCAGGTCCGGGGATTGTGACGTCATGGCGCTTTATCTGGGGTCGGGAGAAGGGGAACGAAAGGGCTTGAAAACAGGTCTATCGTCGTTCCCGCGAACCCAAGGACCCCGTAATCTCGGTCGTCGACTGTTCGCGAAAGGTTATCGGCCACACGGCAAAAATGAACATTCACGCCGTGTCGTCGCCGCATTCGCGGGGACGACGAGGTGTTCTACCCGACCGCGCCAAAACACCAGGCCAGAATGCCCTTCTGGGCGTGCAGGCGGTTCTCGGCTTCGTCGAATACCACCGACTGCGGGCCGTCGATCACCTCGTCGGTGACCTCGTCGCCGCGGTGGGCGGGCAGGCAGTGCATGAACAGCGCATCGGGCTTCGCCAGCGACATCAGCCGGGCATTGACCTGATACGGCTTCAGGATGTTGTGGCGATGCTTGCCTTCCTTGTCGCCCATCGAGAACCAGGTGTCGGTGACCACGCAATCGGCGCCGCGCACCGCGGCCTCCGGATCGCTGCCGAGCACAACGGGCGCCCCGGCAGCCTTGATCCAGTCCTTCATCGCTTTTTTCGGCGCCAGCTGCGGCGGCGTCGCGACATTGAGCTGGAATTTGAACCGCTCCGCCGCATGCGCCCAGGACGCCAGCACGTTGTTGTCGTCGCCGGTCCAGGCGACGGTGCGGCCCTCGATCGGCCCGCGATGCTCCTCGAAGGTCATCAGGTCCGCCATCACCTGGCAGGGATGCGAGCGCCGCGTCAGCCCGTTGATGACGGGCACGGTGGCGTGCGCAGCGAGTTCCAGCAGCGCCTCGTGGTTGAGGATGCGGATCATGATGGCGTCGACGTAACGCGACAGCACCCGCGCCGTGTCGGAGATGGTTTCGCCGCGGCCGAGCTGCATTTCAGCACCGGTCAGCATGATCGATTCACCGCCGAGCTGGCGCATACCGACGTCGAACGACACCCGCGTGCGGGTCGAGGGCTTTTCGAACACCATCGCCAGCGTCTTGCCTTCGAGCGGCTTGTCCGGCTTCGCGTCCTGTTTCGTGTGCGCCTTGAGCTTCGCCTTCATGGCGACGCTGGCGCCGAGGATGTTGCGGAGCTCCTTGGTCGGAATCTCGTTCAGATCGAGAAAATGGCGCAGAGCCTGGCTCATCACCCCGCCGCCTTCTGCAACTGGCCGCCTGACAACGCCATGCAGGCGCGCTCGAGGCGCTGCACGGACTCCTCGATCTCGGCTTCGGTCACGATCAATGGCGCCAGGAACCGCACCACATTGTCGCCGGCGCCGACCGTGAGCAGTTTCTGCTCGCGCAGCGCATTGACGAGATCGCCCGAGGGCACCACGGCCTTGACGCCGACCAGGAGTCCCTCGCCGCGCACTTCCGCCAGCACCTGGGGGTAGCGATCGACCACCGACGCCAGCTTCTGTTTCAACAGCAGCGACATTCTCTGCACATGGTCGAAAAAACCGGGCTTCAGCATCACATCCAGCACCGCATTGGCCGCGGCAATCGCCAGCGGATTGCCGCCGAAGGTCGAACCGTGCGAGCCCGGCGTCATGCCGGACGCCGCTTCCGCGGTGGCGAGGCACGCGCCGATCGGAAAGCCGCCGCCGAGCGCCTTGGCCAGCGGCATGATGTCGGGCGTGACACCAAGGCGCTTATAGGCAAACAGGTCGCCGGTGCGGCCCATACCGGTCTGCACCTCGTCAAAGATCAGGAGCATGCCGTGCTGGTCGCAGAGGTCGCGCAATGCCCTGAAGAAAGCATGCGGCGCGGATCGCACGCCGCCCTCGCCCTGCACCGGCTCGATCAGGATGCCGGCGGTCTGCGGGCCGATCGCCTTCTTGACCGCCTCGAGATCGCCATGCGGCACCTGGTCGAATCCGTCCAAAGGCGGCCCGAAGCCTTCGAGATACTTCGCCGAGCCGGTCGCCGCCAGCGTCCCCAGCGTGCGGCCGTGAAACGCGCCTTCGAAGGTGACGAGGCGGTAGCGCTCCGGATGTCCCTTGGCGGCGTGATACCGGCGCGCGATCTTGATCGCGCACTCCATCGCTTCCGCGCCGGAATTACAGAAGAACACGAAATCGGCAAAGCTCTGCTCGCACAACCGCGCGGCCAGCCTGTCGCCGTCCGGACTCTTGAACAGGTTCGACATGTGCCACAGTCTGGTGGCCTGCTCCTGCAGCGCGGCAACCAGATGGGGATGGCAATGGCCGAGCGCATTGACCGCGACGCCGGAGGTGAAGTCGAGATAGCGCTCGCCATTGGTCGATATCAGCCAGGCGCCTTCGCCGCGCTCGAAACCGAGATCGACCCGGGCGAAGACCGGAAGCAGATGCGAGGTGGCGCTGTCGGGCATGGCGGTCACTGATGGTTAGAGCCGGCTGCGGTGCAGTAGTGGCGCAATCGCATCCAGCCCGGAAAACGAAACGTGCCGCCTTTTAGGGGCGGCACGCGGGAACCATTCTAGGCGTGGGACGATAACTGTCAACCGGTCACGCAAAGGCCGGAATTTCCCCCGTAGGATTCCGGTGGCGGCATGACTGGGTGACGGAACATGTGGACGCAATCATGCGGACTCTTGCGCGGGAGTCACGCCATATTGTAGCTTTCGGATTGTCGGGTACGACATCTCGTGCGGCGGTTCTGATTCCTAATAGTCGTTGTTGTCAGCGTACACGTTCGGGCGTGGTTGTCCGCCCGGCGAGGGCTAAGGGATTCTGCCCGCTGGGATTTTTGAGATTGGCATCGCAGCGCCGTCCTCGTACTGGCCGGCGCGATGCGAAGGGAAGAGTGCGATGACGGTATTGACCTGGTCCGACGATCGCGTCGAGCAACTGAAAAAACTCTGGGAAGGCGGGCTTTCGGCCAGCCAGATCGCCGCGGAGCTCGGCAATGTGACGCGAAATGCGGTGATCGGCAAAGTCCACCGGCTGGGCCTTTCCGGCCGCGCCAAGAGCCCCTCTTCTGCGGCCCCGCGCCAGCGCAAGGCGCGCCCCGCCCAGCCGATGATGCGGGTGTCGCGTCCGGTATCGCGCGGCAATACCGCGCTGGCCCACGCATTCGACGTCGAGATGGAGCCGGATCCGGTCGCCTATGACAATGTGGTGCCGATGGGCCAGCGGCTGTCGCTGCTGGAGCTCAACGAGGCCACTTGCCACTGGCCGATCGGCGACCCCTCCAGTACGGAATTCTTCTTCTGCGGCGGCAAGGCGCTGGCCAGCCTGCCCTATTGCGCGCATCACTCGCGCATCGCCTACCAGCCGGCGAGCGATCGCCGCAGGCAGCCGCCGAAGCCGACAAGGTAAGTCTGCTCATTGTTGCGAGCAGCGCTTGCGACAAACAATTCTGCTTCATTTGCTGCGCGATCGATTGCTTCGCTCCGCTGGCAATGACGCGTTGGGAGCAATCAACAAATCCAGCAGCCATCGTCCCTGCGAAATGCAGGGACGACGATGGAAATTTTCCTACTCGGCCGCCTTTGCGAACCGGTCGTCCAGCGCATAACCCGCGCCGCGGACGGTGCGGATCGGATCCTGCTCGCCGCCGGGATTGAGCAGTTTGCGCAAGCGCCCGATGTGGACGTCGACGGTGCGCTCGTCGATATAAATGTCGCGGCCCCAGACGCTGTCGAGCAATTGCTCGCGGCTGAATACCCGGCCGGGATGCTCGAGGAAGAATTCCAGGAGGCGATATTCCGTCGGACCGAGATCGATCGGCCGGCCCGAGCGCGCGACGCGGCGCTTTTCGCGGTCGAGCTCGATGTCGCCATAGGTCAGCACGGTGGCCAGCCGCTCCGGACTGGCGCGGCGCAGCAAACCCTTCACCCGCGCCAGCAGCTCCGGCACCGAGAAGGGCTTGACGATGTAGTCGTCGGCGCCGGTGGCGAGCCCCCGCACCCGTTCGCTCTCCTCGCCGCGCGCCGTCAGCATGATGATCGGCAGCTGCCGCGTCTCCGGCCGCGCCCGCAGGCGGCGGCACAGTTCGATCCCCGACAGACCCGGCAGCATCCAGTCCAGCACGACGAGGTCGGGTACCCGCTCCTTCAGCCGCGTGTCGGCGTCATCGCCGCGCCCGACGGTTTCGACGTCGTAGCCTTCGGCGTCCAGGTTGTAGCGCAGCAGCGTGGTGAGCGCTTCCTCGTCTTCCACCACCATGATGCGTGCGTTCATATTGCTAGCCTCTGTTTCGTCTGACGCGTTTTCTTCATGCGAACCTGTCTCCACTTCGTTCGAAAACGCTTTGTCAATTGCCCGGTACCGTGGTGGCGAAATTCGTCATGTCGCCCTTCGGACGCTTGTCGAGGATCTGCTGGCCTTCGATCATGTAGAACACGGTCTCGGCGATATTGGTGGCGTGATCGCCGATCCGCTCGATGTTCTTGGCGCAGAACATCAGATGGATGCAGAAGGAGATGTTGCGCGGATCCTCCATCATGTATGTCAGCAGTTCGCGGAACAGCGAGGTGCAGATGGCGTCGACCTCTTCGTCGCCCTTCCAGACCGTCATCGCCGCCGGTAGATCGTGCGCGGTATAAGCGTCCAGCACGGATTTGACCTGCGACGTCACCAGATCGGTCATATGCTCGAGGCCGCGGATCAGTTTCAGGGGTTGGAAATCGCTCTCCAGCGCCGCGACCCGCTTGCCCATGTTCTTGGCGAGGTCGCCGATCCGCTCCAGATCGGAAGCGACCCGCATGGCGCCGACGATCTCGCGCAGGTCCACCGCCATCGGCTGCCGCCGCGCGATGGTCAGGACCGCGCGTTCCTCGATGACGCGCTGCAGGCGGTCGACTTCGGCATCGGCGGCGACGACACGCTTGCCGAGCGCGACATCGCGGCGGACCAGCGCATCGACGGAGTCGACGATCATGCGTTCGGCAAGACCGCCCATCTCCGCGACCAGCCGGGTCAATTCCTGCAGATCGTCGTCGAAGGCCTTGGCGGTATGTTCAGAAGCCATTTTCTTCTCCTCAGCCGAACCGGCCGGTGATGTAGTCCTGGGTACGTCGATCGCTCGGCGAGGTGAAAATCTTGTTGGTGTCGTCGAACTCGATCAGCTCGCCGAGATACATGAAGGCGGTCTTGTCGGAGACGCGCGCGGCCTGCTGCATGTTGTGGGTGACGATGGCGATGGTGTAGTTTTCCGCCAGTTCCGATATCAGCTCCTCGATCTTGGCGGTCGAGATCGGATCGAGCGCCGAGCACGGCTCGTCGAACAGGATGACCTCGGGGCGCACCGCGACGGTGCGGGCGATACAGAGCCGCTGCTGCTGGCCGCCGGACAGACTGAGGCCCGAGGCGTTCAGCTTGTCCTTGACCTCGTTCCACAGCGCGCCGCCGCGCAGCGCCTTCTCGACGCGACCGTCCATCTCCGATTTCGAGATCTTCTCGTAGAGCCGAATGCCGAAGGCGATGTTTTCATATATCGTCATCGGAAATGGCGTCGGCTTCTGGAACACCATGCCGACCCGCGCGCGCAGCAGATTGAGATCGAGCTTGGGATCAAGGATGTTGGTGGAATCCAGCATCACCTGACCGGTGGCGCGCTGGCCGGGATAGAGGTCGTACATCCGGTTGAAGACGCGCAGCAAAGTGGACTTGCCGCAGCCGGACGGCCCGATGAAGGCGGTGACGCGATGGGTGCCGAGCGCGAGGCTGATGTCCTTCAGCGCGTGGTTGTCGCCGTAATAGAAATTCAGCTCGCGCGCGGTTATCTTGGCCGCCGCCTCGGGCAACACCGCCGCGGGAACGGGTCCGGCCGCGGCGCTCATCGATACCGAAAGATCATTCATTTTGGCGTCCTCTCGGCGCCAAGAATGCGGGCGCCAATATTCAGGGCAAGCACGGTCAGGGTGATCAGCAGGGCCCCGCTCCAGGCGAGCTGCTTCCAATAGGCGTAGGGGCTCTGCACAAAATTGTTGATGGTGACCGGAAGGTTGGCCATCGTCTTGGTCAAATCGAGACTGAAGAACTGGTTGGATAGCGCGGTGAACAGCAACGGCGCGGTTTCGCCCGCAACGCGGGCCGTGGCCAGCAATACGCCGGTGATGAGGCCGGCGCGCGCCGCTCGGTAGGCAATACGCTTGATCACCAGCGAACGCGGCAGGCCCAGCGCGGAGGCCGCCTCCCGCAATGGATTGGGCACTAGCAGCAACATGTCCTCAGTGGTGCGCACCACCACCGGTATCACGATCACCGCCAGCGCCAGGCTGCCGGCGAAGGCCGAAAATCCACCCATCGGCACCACGACGGCGCCGTAGATGAACAGGCCGATGATGATCGAAGGCGCGCTGAGCAGGATATCGTTGATGAAGCGGATTACCGAAGTGAGCCGATCGTTCCTGCCATACTCGGCGAGATAGGTGCCGGCGAGCATTCCGAGCGGCGCGCCGAGTCCGACCCCGATCCCCGTCATGATGATCGAGCCGATAATGGCGTTGAGCAGGCCGCCATCGGTGGACCCCGGTGGCGGCGTGTTCTGGGTGAATATCTGCCAGTTGAGCCCGGCGAGGCCGTTGTAGAACAACGTGAACAGGATCAGGCCAAGCCAGGTCACGCCGAAGATCGCGGCGCCGAGGCAGAGAAATTTGACGATGATATCAACGCGGCGGCGGTGCGTATAAATCGGGTTCATGATCAGTTGCCCGCCTGCCGTTCCAGCCGCGTCAGCATCAGCCGCGCCGCGGCCAGCACGAAAAAGGTCAACAAGAACAGCAGCAGGCCAAGCAGGATCAGGCCGGATTGATGCAAACCGTCGCTCTCGGCGAACTCGGAGGCGATCGCCGCCGAGATCGTGGTGCCCGGCGAAAACACCGATCCGGTGATGCGGAAGGCGTTGCCGATGATGAACGTCACCGCCATGGTTTCGCCGAGCGCGCGGCCGAGCGCCAGCATGATGCCGCCGATCACGCCGACGCGGGTATAGGGGATGACCACGTTGCGGACGACTTCCCAGGTGGTGCAGCCGACACCATAGGCGGCTTCCTTCAGCACCGGCGGCACCGTCTTGAACACGTCGACCGAAATCGCAGTGATGAACGGCAGCACCATGATCGCGAGAATCAGCGCCGCGTTGAACAGGCTGAGATAGGACGGGGGCCCGGCGAAAATCATTCCAAGCACCGGGACGCCGTCGAACATTCGGATCATGAACGGCTGAAAGCTGTCGGCCATGAACGGGCCGAGCACGAAGAACCCCCACATGCCGTAAATGATTGATGGGATGCCGGCCAGCAGTTCCACCGCGAGGCCGATCGGCCGGCGCAGCCATTGAGGACAAAGCTCGGTGAGGAAGATCGCAATGCCGAGGCCGACCGGGACGGCAATCATCATGGCGATGACCGAAGTGACGAGCGTGCCGTAGATCGGGCCGAGCGCGCCGAGCACCGGTGGGTCGGCCGACGGCGCCCAGCGCGCCGTATACAGGAAGGCGAGGCCGTACTCCACGATCGCCGGCCATGCCCCCACGATCAGCGACGCGATGATGCCACCAAGGATGAGCAGCACCGAGAGCGCGCAGGCGCGGGTGATCCAGTAAAACGTTACATCGCCGAGCTTGAAGGCGCTGAGCGCCTTAGCGCGATCGTAAGGCCCGGCTGCTTCCATCACATCGCTTTGAACGGCCATGTCCGCCACGCCAATCCCCCGTCCTTATACACGAACCGCCAGAATTTCGATCACGCGTTCTGACCGGCGTGCCGGGAATTCCACCTCACCTCTCCCCTGTGGCAGAGGCATGGAGCGGCTTCCGCGGCCGTTCTTGCAAACCCCCTCCCACAAGGGGAGAGGGGCACACTGTTCGCGTGGCGTGAGGCGCAGACTCGACGCAGTCTTCAGCTCTTGATGTCGGCCGACCAGGTCTTCTCGATCTGCTTGACCACGGATTCCGGCATCGGGATGTAATCGAGCTCCTCGGCCATCTTGTCGCCCTTCTCGAACGCCCATTTGAAGAACTTGATGGCTTCGGCGGAGGCCGCCTTGTCGGCGGGGTCCTTGTACATCAGGATGAACGTCGCGCCGGTAATCGGCCAGGACGCTTCACCCGGCTGGTCGGTCAGGATCACGAAGTAGTTCTTGGCACCAGCCCAGTCGGCGTTGCCGGCCGCGGCCTGGAACGAGGCCATCGTCGGCTGCACGGTTTTGCCGGCCTTATTGATGACCGCGCCGTAGGTCAGCTTGTTCTGCTTGGCGTAGGCGTATTCGACGTAGCCGATCGAATTCTTGGTCTGGCTGACGTTGCCGGCGACGCCTTCGTTACCCTTGGCGCCGACGCCCGTCGGCCATTCGACGGCGGTGCCGGAGCCGACCTTGGTCTTCCACTCGGCATTGGTCTTGGATAGATAGTCCGTCCAGAGGAACGTGGTGCCGGAGCCGTCCGAGCGGCGCACCACGGTGATGGCGTCGCCGGGCAGCTTCAGCTTCGGATTGAGCTTGGCGATCGCGGGGTCATTCCAGGTCTTGACCTTGCCGAGATAAATGTCGCCGAGCAATTCGCCGGAGAAGACCAGCTCGCCCGGCTTGATGCCTTCGAGGTTCATCACCGGCACCAGGGCACCCATTGCCTGGGGCCACTGAATGAGGCCTTCCTTTTCGAGCTGCTCGGGCTTGAGGGGCATGTCGCTGGCGCCAAATGTAACGGTCTTGGCCAGGATCTGCTTGATACCGGCGCCGGAACCGATCGACTGATAGTTCAGGCCGTTGCCGGTTTCTTTCTTGTAGGCGTCGGCCCACTTCGAATAGAGAGGGAACGGGAACGTCGCGCCTGCGCCGGTGATGTCCGCGGCGAATGCCGACGTCGATGCGGCCATTACGCCGGCAGCGACGATCGCCTTCATGAAATTCATGGCTGTCTCCCTATGGTGAGCGAAGCGCCTGACGCGCCCGACTGCGCTCACGCCGGTCCGTTTAAGAGCGGTCGATGCTGCTTTTACGAAGGTTTCGTGACAGTTGGATGACACAAGCAACAGATTGAAATCACTCGTATTTATGTCGCTTCCGGCGGTTTCGCCTGCGGAAAAGCAGCGGTAAAGCTGGCACCCTGCTTGGGCACGCTTTCAATCAAAAGGCGACCGCGATGGCGGTTAACAATATGTTTCACCAGCGATAAACCCAGCCCGGTGCCGCCCTGGGCGCGGCTGTCGCCGACATCGACCCGGTAGAACCGCTCGGTCAGCCGCGGCAGATGTTCGGGCGCGATGCCGGGGCCGAAATCACGCACCACGACCCGGACTTCCGGCGCGGCTTCGCCGGACAGCACGGTAGTCAGTGAAACCATAACCTTGCCGCCGGACGCGCCGTATTTCAGCGCGTTCTCGATCAGGTTCTCGAACAGCCGCAGCAGTTCCTCACGATCGCCCGCGATTGTCACCGGCATATCCGGCAGGTCGATGTCGATCACGACCTGGCGTTCGCGCGCCAGAGGCTCCAGCCCGTCCGCAACCTGACGGATGATGGGGACGAGATCCACCAGCGCGTCGGGGCGGACGTGGGCGGATAGCTCCACCCGTGACAGCGACAACAGGTCGTCGATCAGGCGCGCCATCCGCGTCGCCTGATTGTGCATGATGCCGAGAAAGCGATCGCGCGCCTTGACGTCGTCCCGCGCCGGCCCCTGCAGCGTATCGATGAAGCCCGACAGCGCCGCCAGCGGCGTGCGCAGCTCATGGCTGGCATTGGCGACGAAATCGGCGCGCATTTCCTCGACCCGGCGCAGCGGCGTCTGATCGTGAAACGTCATCAACATGCACTTGTCGGCGCCGCCGAACGGGGTCGGCATCGGCACCGGCGTCACGATCAGTTCCATCCAGCGGTCGACCGGCACGTGATCGAGATAGGTCGCGCGGCGGGTTTCGGAGGTGGCGATGGCTTCGCGGAGCGCGGTGATGATCTCGGGCGAGCGCAGCGCGAACTGCGCCAGTTCGTTCCTGCGCAGCGCCGGCGCGAGCTGCGCCGCCGCCGCGTTGAGATGGAGGACGCGGCCGGCGCGGTCGAGCAGGACGGCGGGATCGGGCATGCCGGCGACCACCGCGCTGACCGCTGCGGCTTCGACCGGATGGACCGGACGGACGTCATCGCGCGTCGCCGCGACATCGTGTAATCGCCACGGCACCAGCGCGGCCGCGACGATGCAGAGAAAAACGGCGCCGGCCGCGAGCAGCGACAAGTCGCCCAACGCCACGAGCGCCGCCAAGGCCAGGCCCGCGACGAGCAGGATGATGGCCGAATGCCGCAACCGATCCCGCCACGGCGCGAACAAGGAAGAGGTAGAGTCGTCTATCGCCATCGGGCCGACTCGCTCCCGGTTCGGGTCAATATCGTCAGGCGCCGGTATCCCCGCGCTCACGTACATAAACGGCCTCGCGTTTCGGCGCGGGGTCAGAACCTGATGCCTTCAGTCCGAGCCGCTTCAGCCGGGCGCTAAGGACGATTTCCCGAAGCGTCAGCAGGATGACGGATGTGACGAACGGCGTAATGTAGTAGAGCAGGCGAAACAGCAGCATGCCCGCGAGCAGGTCTTCGCGGTCCATCTGCCACAGCCCGACGAGCATGGCGGCATCGAATACCCCGAGCCCGCCGGGGGAATGGCTGGCGAAGCCCAACAGCGTCGCCGAGACGAACACGACCGCGACCACGATGAAGCCGAGATCGGGCTCGTCCGGCGCCAGCACATACATCGCCAGCGCGCAAAAGCCGAGGTCGACGATGCCGATCCCGATCTGAAGCAGCGTCAACGGGCCGCCCGGCAGTGTTACGGTCCATGGGCCGCGGCCGACTGCTCGCGGCTGGATCCAGACCCAGGCCACATAAGCCGCCAGTCCGATAAGGATGGCGAACGCCGCCAGCCGGTTCAGCCAGACCGGCAGCTGATCGATCGCCGCGGCCGCTTCCGGATGATAGGCGATGCCGAGCCCCAGCACCGCGGCATTGCCGAGCCAGAATGTCAGTCCCGCCAGGAAGCAGATCTTGGCGACGTCGATCGCATTCAAGCCCCACGCCGAATAGATCCGGTAACGCACGGCGCCGCCGGTAAAGACGCTGGCGCCGACATTGTGGCCGATCGAATAGGAGGTGAACGCCGCAAGCGCGGTGACGCGGTAGGGAACGTCGGTGCGACCGATCGTGCGCACCGCGAACAGATCGTAGAATGTCAGGGTGAAATAGCCCGCCGCCACGAACAACGCCGCCAGCACGACCTGGCGCGGCTCGGTCCGCTTGATGGCGTCGACGACCTCGCCGGCATCGATGACGCGCAGCATATGGTAGAGCACGTAGCACGCGATCCCGATCACCGTGATGCTGACTACAACGCCCAGCTTGTGCAGGATTTGCTTCTGGCGCAGAAACGAGACCGCCCTGCGTATTGCTTCAAGCATCTCCACCTCTAACTGCGATCCCATGATGGCGGCTGCCGGACGATCTTCGCCGCCCCGACGCCACGTTTGTTTCCTGAGCCGAACTGGTAGCGCGTTTTGAGCCGGAGTGGAATTCGCCTGGGCCGAATAAAACGCGCTCCATCAACATATTAGGGGGTGTTCGTGACACCGGCGTGCCGTTTTGCGGCATTCGCCGCGGTTGATCTGCCCCGTGCCTGCCCACTTGCGCCGGTAGCAGTGAAGTTTTCGTGATCGCCCGACAAACGCGTTGCGTTGATCCGGTGGCACGACCCGTTGCGACAGCGCTACCGCGGCCGCTCGGATCCGGCTCACCCGCGATGCCGCGAAAGCGCCCGGTCGCGCAGCCAGGATCCCGCCGCGCAGCCGGTCAGATAGAGTGCAAACATGATCAGGCCGAGGTCGAGCCAATAGCCGGGGCGGCCGGGAAGGACGTGCGCGAGCGCCGCCGCGACCAGCGCTGCCGCCAGCCCCGCCAGCCAGCGCACGGTCACCTTCGATACGCTCTGGCCGCGATGGACCACCGCGATCCAACCCATCGCGAGACCGAGCAGCAACGACGCCAGCAGCCAGCCCCAGTGGAATGTCGCCAGATACGTCATTCGCTCTTCCTCACCACGAAATCGATGCGGCGGTTCTGCGCCCTGCCTTCATCGGTATCATTGCCGGCCAGCGGCTGGGTGCTGCCGTAGCCGATCGGCGTAAATCTGTTGGCGGGCAGGCCTGCCTTGACCAGATATTCCATCACCGCCTGCGCGCGCTTTTCCGATAGCGCCTGGTTGAACGCAGCCTCGCCTTCGGCGTCGGTGTGCCCGGCGATCTCGATATGGACGGTCGGACAGCGCATCGCGGTTTCGACGAGGCGGTCGAGTAGACCGATCGAATCCGGATCGATGGTGGCGCGCCCGGATTCGAAGCGGATCTTCGCTTTAGCCAGCAAATCGGCCAACAACTGCTGACACACGGTGGCATCAACCGGCGCGGCCGGAGGCCTGACCGAAATTTCCGGTATGAACTGCCAGCCCTGCGGGAAGTCCCTGCCGAGGCCTGCACGGATCTGAACCGCTGCCGCCTCATAGAGCGCGTCGCCCGAAAGCCGCACCTCGCGGTCGGACACGACCAGGGTGCCGGTCGACAGCCGCGCGAGCGCGCCCAGCGCCGGCACCACCGCATTGGCGAAGCCGGAGGGCGCGCCGACGCTGGCCTTGAGATTATCGACCACCTTCTCCTTGAAGAACTTGCGCCCCGCCGTGGCCGCAATCGCCGCATGGACGTTATTGTCGGGCACGTAGCCGGTCAGCGTCACCGTTACCGCGACAGGGTCCTTGTAGGCCTGAAAGACATAAGGCGGCGCCTTGACCTCATTGGCGGCGACCGAAAAACCCTCCGGCAGATTTTTCAGCGCAGCTGCGATCGCTTCCCGTCCGCCGAGGTCGCGCGCCATGCCGGAAAGGCTCACCTTGTTATCCGAAATTGTGACCTTGCCGTCCTTCAATTTCCCGATCTGGTCGAGCAGCAGCAGCGCGGCGTTGTCGAAGCGGGGCGGCGCGCCGCGCGACAAAATCATCCGGTCCACCACCTCGACCCCGCCGAGACCCGCGCGGCCTGCCTCGAGCAGCCTGTTCCTGCTGGCCGGAAGCGGTGCGCTGCCGCCCAGGGTGACCCGGGCGACATCCCGCTCAGCCGACCAGACGAACGGCTTGGCTTCGGGGACCAGGCGGGTTTGATCGTTGACCAGCCGCACGCCCGGCACCGCTTCCACCGACGCGACCGCGCTGCGACGGCCCTCTTCCGAAAAGGCATCCGCCGCCAAGGTCACGTCGCGGCCCGCGACCGCCATCCGGGGCTTGTCGAGTACGGAAGCCTTGAGTGCGGCATTGGAGCGCGCCGCCAGATCGGCTTCGAGCGGGCTCGTATTGATCCAGGCGGCGATCGCCCAAACGAAGGCCAGCGGAATCGTGCCTGGCCACCATTTGCTGCTCCACCTGAAAAGTCCGTGCATGGGCATCCCGCGGGGCCTGCCGCCCCGTTTCCGACGTTCGTGAGCTATCGCGGCACCCCGGCGTCAGCACCGGAGAACAGAGAGAAAACAAACCCTTGAGGACGTGTCAAACTCGAAATAACACGAAAACTGTCGGCTAACGCGACGGGATCCGGCTAACTGTTTCTTCAGCGTCACCCGCTAGCTTTCGAATCGCGTCGCAACCGGCCATTTCCCGAATGAAGATGTTCCGCAACCACGTCATCCGCGCTGGCCTCGAAGCGCTCTACTTCACCGGCGCGCACTATCTGATGCGACCGCTGCTAGCGGGCGTCGGCGCTATTTTCATGCTGCACCATGTCCGGCCGCGTCGCGACGCCGATTTCCAGCCCAATCATCACCTCGAAGTCGCGCCGGAATTCCTGCGCATGATGCTGGCGCACCTTCGATCGCGCGAGATCGACATCGTCACCATGGACGAGGTGCATCAGCGGCTGATCGATCGCAACTTTTCGCGCCGCTTCGCCTGCTTCACCCTCGACGATGGCTATCGCGACAACCGGGATTTCGCATTGCCTGTGATGCGGGAGTTCGACGCACCCATGACCGTCTACATCGCCAGCGATTTCGCCGAGGGCAGCGGACGGCTGTGGTGGGCGGCGCTGGAGCGGGTCATCGCCACGGCCTCCTCGATCGAAGTCACGATCGGCGACGTTGCGACCCGTCTCAATACCTCGACGCCAGCCGCCAGGCAGGAAGCGTTCGAACGGCTGCACGACTGGCTGCGCTCACTGCCTGGCGAACATGACGTTGCGCGCGAAATCAGTGCGCTGTGCGCGCGCCATGGCGTCGACGAAGCGGCGATTTGCCGCGAGTTCTGCATGTCCTGGGATGAACTGAAGCCGTTTGCCGACGACCCCCTGGTCACGATCGGGGCGCATACCATCACGCATTGCAATCTCGCGAAGCAGACCGAGGAAACCGCCGCTCACGAGATCGCCTCCAGCCGCGCCCGAATCGAAAACGCCTTGCAGCGCCACATCCATCATCTCGCCTATCCCTATGGCGACAGGATCGCGGCCGGCCCGCGCGAATTCGCGCTGGCGCGCACGGCCGGATTCAAGACCGCAGTGACGACGCGGCCGGGCATGATATTTCCCGAGAGCGCCGATCATTTGACGGCGCTGCAGCGGGTCTCGCTCAACGGCAACTACCAGGATGCGCGGTTCCTGTCGGTGCTGAGCTCGGGTGCCGCGACCGCGTTCGGGAACGGCTTCCGGCGGATCGACGCAGCGTAGGCCGATAATTTTGGCCCGTTATCGGAGGGCAAGTCCCCTTGCTTGACTCACAAGACCCCTGCGCCCAGAACCTTCGGCAAACCAACGGAGGGGCGCATGTTCAAGGACCTGTTTTCGCTGCGAGGCCGCGTCGCTGTCGTGACCGGGGGATCGCGCGGCATCGGCAAGATGATCGCGGCCGGATTTCTGGCGCAGGGCGCCGCCAAGGTGTACATCACCGCGCGCAAGGCCGGGCCGTGCGAGGCGACCGCGAAAGAGCTTTCGGCCGCTTATGACGGCGAATGCATCGCGCTGCCGATCGACATCTCCACCATGGCCGGCATCGAGATGCTGGCGGCGGAGATCAGGAAACGCGAGCCGAAGCTCGACATCCTCGTCAACAACGCCGGCGCGGCATGGGGCGCCGAGTTCGACGAATTTCCGGAGAGCGGCTGGGACAAGGTGATGAACCTCAATCTCAAGACGCCGTTCTTCCTGACCAAGGCGCTGGCCGCGCCGTTGCGCGCCGCCGCCACCGCCGACCGGCCGGGCAAGGTCATCAACATCGCTTCGATCGACGGCATCTTCGTCAATCCGATGGAAACCTATTCCTATGCCGCCAGCAAGTCGGGGCTGATCCATTTGACGCGCCGGATGGCCGCCAAACTGATCAGCGACCACATCGTGGTGACAGCGATCGCACCCGGGCCGTTCAAGTCCGACATGAACAAGGCCGCCCGCGACAATGCCGACGAGGTGGCGACGCGGGTGCCGTCGGGCCGGATCGGCACCGACGAGGACATGGCGGGCACCGCGATCTTTCTCGCCTCGCGCGCCGGCGACTACGTGGTCGGCGCCACCATCGCGGTCGACGGCGGCATCGTTTACGCCAATCCGGGGATCAAGGGAGACGGGTGGGATTGACGACGCACCGCATCAGCCTAAACGAAAGCAGCGACGCGTCCTTACCTCCCCCGCTTGCAAGCGGGAGACAGAGCGCAGCTGCGTCTCTCATTGCCACCGAGTAACCCTCAAAAAAAACCCGGTCTCGCGACCGGGCTTTCTCAATTCTCAAATCCAGCGAAGCTGCCTTACGCGGCTTCATCCGCCACCGCGGCATCGTCGCCTTCGGCGTCGGCGTCACCGTCCGCGCCGGCCTCCGCCTCGGTCTTGGCGCCGCGGCGCGGGCTCTTGGCGAGTTGGCCTTCGATTTCCTTGACCGCTTCGGTCTCGGTCGAATGCTGCACCACGGCGATCTCGCGCGACAGCCGGTCGAGGGCGGCTTCGTACAGCTGGCGTTCGCTGTAGGACTGCTCGGGCTGCGAGTCCGAGCGATAGAGATCGCGCACCACCTCCGCGATCGCGACGATGTCTCCGGAATTGATCTTGGCCTCGTATTCCTGGGCGCGACGGGACCACATCGTGCGCTTGACGCGGGCGCGGCCCTTGAGGGTTTCCAGCGCACGTTTGACCAGAGCCGGCTCCGACAGCTTGCGCATGCCGACATTGGCGACCTTCGCCGTCGGCACCCGGAGCGTCATCTTGTCCTTCATGAAATTGATCACGAACAGTTCAAGCCTGGCGCCGGCGATCTCCTGCTCTTCGATGGCCAGGATCTGGCCAACGCCATGCGCGGGATACACCACGAATTCATTGGTCTTGAAGCCCTGACGCTGGGTCAGAACCTTCTTCGGCTCCTCGACCTTGGGCGCGGCAACCACCGGCTTGACGGCGACCGTCGGTTTCGCTGCGGTCTTGACCACGGTTTTGGTAACGGTCCTGGCAGCGGTCTTGGGGGCAGGCGCGGCGGTTTTCGGAGCGACCTTCGAAGCAGTGGCCTTCGATCCCGTCGCTTTCGCGGCAGTTTTTGCAGTCTTATTTGGCATTGCGCTTCTTTTGTTTTTCGAGGATTTGGCAGCCGGGGCTTTCCGGCTATCCTTGAGGGAAGTCCGGGCACGGCCTTTGGTTGCACTGCGGCTCACCGCAGCGGCTTTTTTCTTGGTCTTTGAAGCACTCTTTTTACGCGTTTTCTGTGACACAGCCTGCGCGCGGAACTGCCGCGCCCCTGTTGAATGTTTCGCACGGGAACCCGGGGGCCACAGCTACACATGGCTGGATTCGGCTAGTAATGTGACCAATATAGCACATTTTCCGGAAAAACCAATGATTTACGCCCTGTCGGTGGGCTGCGCAGGCGGTTTCGACCGTCTCACGTGGATTAGGGTTAAGCCAATGGTGGCCGGCGGTCCGAAGCGGACCTGATCACGTCGGCCAAAACGCTTCCAATCAGTCGCCGGTCCCGGGCGCCGGAGAAAAATATTTTTCGAACTTGCCTTCCATGCCCTCGAAATCCTTGGCGTCGGCCGGCTGTTCCTTCTTCTGGGTGATGTTCGGCCAGCTCTTGGCGTATTCGGTATTCACCTCCAGCCATTTCTCCAGGCCGGGCTCGGTGTCGGGCTTGATCGCGTCGGCGGGACATTCCGGTTCGCACACGCCGCAGTCGATGCACTCGTCGGGATGGATGACCAGCATGTTCTCGCCCTCGTAGAAGCAGTCTACCGGACAGACCTCAACGCAATCGGTGTATTTGCATTTGATGCAGGCTTCAGTGACGACGTAAGTCATCCAGGGCTCCGAAACGGTCGATTTTCAGTGGTTTGCGTAGCGCAGGAACACCGCAGCCGCAAGTCGAGCCACGGCGCCTTCCGGCGGCGCTCTCGAGCCATGCAGATAATCATCGCCGCCCGTCCTGCAAATCTTCATAGAGCACGCGGGCGGCGGTGGCGTCGCCGCGGCGCTCGGCAAACGCGACCACTTTCAGGATGCGTACGCTGTTGTCGAGGCCGATGGTCAGCACGTCGCCGGCCTTGACGGCGTGGCCCGGCGCCTTCTCGCGCGCGCCGTTGATGCGGACATGGCCGGCCGCGACCAATGCGGCGGCGCTGCTGCGGGCCTTCACCACCCGCGCGTGCCACAGCCATTTATCGAGACGCTGGCGCTCCAAGCAACACCACTTCGGAAAGGGATCAGCTATCCTTGCGACCGGCGGAAAGTTGGTCCTTGAGCGCCGCCAGTTTCGCAAACGGCGAATTTGGATCGACCGGACGGTCGCGCTCGCGCGGCGCCGCGCTGGTCGCCCATTGCCGGTGCGACGGCCCGCTGTCGCGACCGCCCTTGCCGCCGAAGCCACCCTTGTCGCGTCCGCCCTTGTCGCGGTCACGCCCGCCCTTGTCGCGCCCGCCGCCGAACTTGCCCTGCGGTTTGTCTTTGTCCTGCGGCTTGCCCTGAAGTTTATCTTGCGACCTGTCGGTTTCCCTGGCCTTGCCTGCAAAACGCTCGCGCGGCGGCCGGTCGCCCCGGTGCTCGCTCGACGGGCCCGCAGGCGCGCCATCGGCGGCGACGGTCGCCGTCGCGCCCTCGGCCGGCGGCGCATCGGCGCGCGGCCTGCGGAAATCCTGATTGCGGTCGCGCCGCCCGCGACGATGCCGCTCGCCCTTGGCGGCGTCGCCGGCTTCACCCGGCATGGCAGCCGCGGGTTCGCCGGCTTGCGCCGGACGGTCGTGATGTCGCTGACGGTTGCGATCATGCCGTGGCCGGCGCTCTTCCGCGCGGCCACCGGGCCGCCAGACCTCGACCATTTCAGGCGCTGCGGCGACGTCGGGCGTGGCTGCGGCCGGCTCCGCCGTTGCGGCGTCACCGGCGGCAGCCGTCTCCGTCGCGCTTCCAGCGGCGACCTGTTGCTGTGGTGCTTCCGCCACCGGGGCTTCGGCAGCTTCCACCACAGCCACTGGTTCGGCCTGCGCAGCTTCGACGCTGTCAGACGGTGCCACTTCGGACGCCGGCGAGAAAGCGACATCGGGCAGCAGCGTTGCCGACTGTGCCGATTCGGCCTGTTCGACTGGTGCGGCATCGCTCCCGGCCGGAGCGGTACCGGTGCTGTCCTCTGCAACAGCGGGCTCTGCGGCGACCGCGTCGGCGCTGACAGCAGCCGCGCCCTCCCCCGCTGCTTCGGAACTTGCTTCCGGCGCGGCGTCCGCCGCCGGAGTTTCCGCAGCAGGCGCTTCCACCAGCGGCTTCGGCGGCAGCGGCGCTTTCTTCTCCATGCGATAGCCGAGTGCGCGCAGGATCGAGGCAAAATCCTCGCCGGCCGATCCGGTCAGCGAGGTCATCGCCTGCGTCACCACAAAACCGCGGCCATCGAACGCGCCGGCCGGCTTGGCGCCCGGCGAAGCTTCGCGCCAGGACAGAGCCGGGCGAATCAGATCGGCGAGACGCTCCAGAATATCGACCCGCACCGCGCGTTCGCCGCACTGCCGGTAGCCGAGCACGCGATAGGCGTCGCGGTCGAGCGACTTGTCGACCGGGAACGAAGTGCGGCCCGATCCTGCGAGATGCTGCGCGCCCGACAGCGCCGACATGTCGACATTGCTCTGCTTCTCGGCCCACAGCAGCGAGGCCAGCGCGCGCGCCGCGGGCTTCAGCAGCGCCGGAATGTAGATGTGGTAGGCGCCGAACCGCACGCCGTATTTGCGCAACGTCGCGCGCGACGGCTGGTCGAGATCCTTCATCTCGGCGGCGATCTTCTGCCGCTCCAGCACGCCGAGCGCCTCGATCAGCTGAAACGCGATGCCGCGCGCGATGCCGGTGATGTCCTCGGCCTTGTGCAGGTCGAACAGCGGCCCCAGCAGTTTTTCGATATGCGTCTTCAGCCACAGATCGAGCCGGGTCTGCACCGCCTCGCGCGGCGCGCCGGCGAGGCGCTCGTCGGAAATGATGCGCAACCGCGGATGCAGCGCGTCGTCGGCCGCGACCAGCCGCGCGACCGCGTCGCCGGTCCAGCGGATCGTGCCATCGGAGGTCAGCACGAATTGCTCGTCCGGCGCGGCGGCGAGCTTCTCGGCGCGCGCGTCGATCTCGCCGGCCAGCGCCTTGAGGGCGGTGGCCTGCAAGGCCTTGGCGTCGGAGCCTGCTTCCGCAGCGTCGGGCGCGAAGGTAAATCCGTCGAGCCGGCCGATCACATGGCCTTCTACGATCACTTCGCCGGTCTTGCCGATTTCAGTATTCAAAACGCTGTTCTCCCGCAGGCGGCGCATCAATACACTGGTACGGCGATCAACGAAACGTTCCGTGAGCCGTTCATGCAGGGCATCGGACAGTTTATTTTCGACTTCGCGGGCGATTCCCTGCCAGTGCTCGGGATCGGCCAACCAATCGGGACGATTGGCCACGAAGGTCCAGGTCCGGATCTGCGCGATCCGGCCCGATAATGTGTCGATATCGCCGGTAATGCGGTCGGCCTGCTCGACCTGGGCGGCGAACCAGGCGTCCGGGATCCGGCCCTTCTTCATCAGGAAGCCGAACAGGGTCGTCACCAGTTCCGCATGGGCTGCCGGCGCGATCTTGCGGTAATCCGGAATCTGGCAGGCGTCCCACAGCCGCTCGACGGCGGCGGCACCGTGCGCCATGTCCCGCACATCGGCGTCGCGCGCGGCGTGATCCAGCACCCGCAGATCTTCCGCGATCGGCGCCCGGGTCAGCGCATCATGGGTCGGCGACAGCGCCAGCGACACCTGCAGTGCCCCGAGCGAAGCAAAATCCAGCTTCGAATTGCGCCATTGCAGCACTTTTACACTCTCGAACGAGTGATTCTGCAGCGCATTGACCAGTTCCGGCTCGAACGGCGCACAGCGGCCGGTGGTGCCGAAGGTGCCGTCGCGGGTGGCGCGCCCGGCGCGCCCGGCGATCTGCGCGAATTCCGACGGGTTGAGCCGGCGGAACTGATAGCCGTCATATTTGCGGTCGGAGGCGAAGGCGACGTGGTCGACGTCGAGGTTGAGCCCCATCCCGACGGCGTCGGTCGCGACCAGATAATCGACGTCGCCGGACTGGAACATCGCCACCTGCGCATTCCTCGTGCGGGGCGAGAGCGAGCCCAGCACCACCGCGGCGCCGCCGTGCTGGCGCTTGATCAGCTCGGCGATGGCGTAGACTTCGTCGGCGGAGAACGCGACGATCGCGGTGCGCCGCGGCTGCCGGGTCAGCTTGCGGTCGCCGGAAAATTCCAGCTGCGACAGCCGCGGCCGGGTGACGATGGAAGCGCCGGGCAGAAGCCGCTCGATGATCGGGCGCATCGTGGCGGCGCCGAGCAACAGCGTCTCGTCGCGGCCGCGCCGGTGCAGAATGCGATCGGTGAAGACATGGCCGCGCTCCAGATCGGCGGCAATCTGGATTTCATCGACCGCGAGAAACGAGACGTCGAGATCCCGCGGCATCGCCTCCACGGTGGAAACCCAGTAGCGCGCCTTGGGCGGCTTGATCTTCTCTTCGCCCGTGATCAGCGCGACGTTATCGACGCCGACCCGGTCGACGATCTTGTTGTAGACCTCGCGCGCCAAAAGGCGCAGCGGCAGGCCGATCACCCCGGAGGAATGCGCGACCATCCGCTCGATCGCCAGATGGGTCTTGCCGGTGTTGGTCGGCCCGAGCACCGCGGTGACGCCGGCGCCGGGAGCGCGATCATGCGCCGAGGAGGACGAGAATGTCGAAAAGGCCATGTTTTATTGAGTTTCTGCGTCGCCCGGCGTTGGAGAGCTGTATCACAATGCGACGTCTGGAGGTCAGGACTTAGGTTTTGGAACGAGTCCGGAACGAATCGCGCCCGAATCGCTGACTCGCACCAGATGCCGATACGTTCACCGCAACATCTCGGGTTGTGACCTCATCGCGGCACTAGATCAAGTTTGGCGTGGCGCGACCCGCGCGGGAATGGCGGTCGAATCCTTAAAGCGCCGGAGAACACGGAGTCGAATCAGAAGCGAGCAAGAGTCAATGGGGATTCCGACTGCCTCAGCCGTCATTGCGAGCGCAGCGAAGCAATCCATGCCGCAGCACAAAGAAAGGTGGATTGCTTCGCTGCACTCGCAATGACGGCTTTGCTCACTGCGTCTTCGCCACCCGCGGCGGCGTCGCCTGGGTGATGAACTGGGTGGCCTCCAGCATGGCGGGGCCGAGCGGGGTCGGAATCTTCATCCAGAACGGCACCAGGATGCGGGTTCCCGCCACCGGCGCGAACGCGATCTCGATATTGCGCTGGGCGGCGAGGTATTTGATGGCAGGGCGGTCCGGGATGTAGCCGGCGATCGGGGTGAAATACGCCGCGCACACCACGACCGGGCCATGATAGCCCTTCTCCGCCTTCACGGTTTCCATGCGCTTGAAGTCGAGTTTCAGGTCGTAGCGCATGCGGCCGTCGAAGATCCCGGCGCTGACCCGGCAGGCCTCCGGCGACAGCGGATCGGCCGTGCCGGGCACCCGCAGCATCGATCCCGTCATCGGATCAAACACGCCGCGGCGATGGGCGTCGGTGACCGGCAGCCGGTCGGGATCGACCGGCGGTTCCGGCTCGATCGCGAATTCCTTGATAGTGCCGCTGGTCAGCACCATGCGGATGGCCTCGGTCTTTTTCGCCGTCAGGGTGGTGGCGGAATAATTGGTCGCCACCAGCGCGCCGGCCACCACGCGGCCCTGCGCCGCGCCGGTGCCGGAGCCGCCGGAAAACGCCTTCAGCAGCCCCGAGGTGCCGCCGGAGGCGGAGGCGGAAAACGCATCGTCCGCGATTTCGATGTTCCAGGCGCCCTTGCCGACGGGAATCCCTGCCAGCGTCGCCTCATAGCGGGCATCCAGCCGCCCCTGCGCGAAGCTCGCAT
Organism: Bradyrhizobiaceae bacterium Ga0074131; assembly: GCA_001464035.1. Taxonomy (GTDB): domain Bacteria; phylum Pseudomonadota; class Alphaproteobacteria; order Rhizobiales; family Xanthobacteraceae; genus Bradyrhizobium. Next base: position 82,334 of record LNEC01000022.1, on the reverse strand, counting down.
CCGGCGCGCCGGACAACAGGACGGCGCCCAGAACCAGCGACAAGCCAAAAGACCTGCCGGCTCCAACCGGCGCCCGCAGCGGGAATCCGGGCAGCCGGGGCGAAATCATGCGGGGGGTGGTCACGGAAGGGCAGTCCTCAAGTCGGCGCGTAGGATGTACCATTTAGGCCAGAATATCCGGCGGACAATGCGTCTGCACCAGGAACCCTGATTTCGGCGGCGAATACGCCGTTTATATGATGGCGAAACCGCCCGAACGCTTTCTGGAACAAGCCTTTCCACCCGGTCGGGGCGATCTTTGCGCCGGCAAAACCTTGACGCCCCGCGCGGCTGCCCCTATAGGTCCGCGGTTCCTGAAATGGACGTGAATTTGAACCCCCGCGCCGCGCCCTCATCGGGCAGCGAGATGGGTCGGGGATGGAAGAGGATTTTGCAAGATGGCGCGGCGCTGCGAACTGACGGCCAAGGGCCCCATGGTGGGCCACAAGGTGAGCCACTCCAACATCAAGACCAAGCGCCGGTTCCTGCCGAACCTGTGCACCGTCACCTTCATCTCGGACGCGCTCGGCCGCAACGTGCGCCTGCGCGTCTCCACCAACGCCATCAAGTCGGTCGACCACCGCGGCGGCTTCGACGCCTTCCTGATCAAGGCCAAGGGCCCTGAGCTGTCGCAGAAGGCGCTGCTGTTGAAGAAGGCGATCGAGAAGAAGATCGCGGGCACGGCGGCGCCGGAAGCGGCGGCGAGCTGAGCGGGCGCAAGGCGGAAGCCTGGTTTAGCGAACTGGAATTTGGAGCGGCCGGGTCGAAAGACCCGGCTGTTTTCGTTTGGAAGTCGCTTCAATGTCTGCCCCGTAGCTGCCTGTCCCGGACCCTGAATGGGTCCCTTCGAGGGTGTGCACGGCAAGCCCGGACCAAAAATGTCGAAAACAACCCCATGCATAGATAGTAAGCACCTCGGATCGCAGCACTTTTTCTGCACCGCGTCGTAGGGTAGGAGAAGAAAATTCTCCATCGCGCTGGCCCTGACCCGACTTCATCCCCTGAGGCAAAGTCGTCATGGTGACGAGCGGGCAAGCCGCGTGTCTCGAACCATGAAACTACTGACGCGATAAAGCGCGCACCTGCATTCCGGCCTAGTCCCCATGGCCGCCGCGCACCGTTGCGGCTCCGCCATCGCAGTCGGCATCGACGGCCTCGCGCTCGACGAGGACGACGACGTGATCCGCGAGATGCGCCTAGTGCAACGGCCGCATCAGCACCGCCTTCTGCCGCTCGAACACCTGCCGTCCGTTCTTGAACCCCATCAGCACATCCGGCAGTTCGGCGATCGCGCCGCGACCGCTGGCGGTGTCGAGCACGATGACGTCGGCGGGATTTCCGGGCTCAATGCCGTAGTCCTTCAAATTCATCAGGCGCGCGGGCAATTTCGTTACCAGATCGAGGCAAGCGTCGAATTCGCCGATGCTGGCCTGCGCGACGTTGGCATAGAAGTTTGCCATCCGCAGCAAGGAGGCGTCGCCGAATGGCGTGAACGGATTTTGCACGTTGTTGGTCGCGACCGAGCATACGACGCCTCGCTCGACCAGCCTGTGCGCCAGGGTGAGGCCGCGCGGCACATGGTGGGTGGCGTCGCGGCCCATCAGATAGAGGTCGGTGGCGGGCAGCACCGTGACGGCGACGCCGGCGCGCGATAATTTTGCCGCGGCGGCGGCGAATTCGGCCGGCGGCAGCGCCGACAGTTTGGTCGCGTGCCCGATGGCGACGCGGCCCTGATAATTGCGGCGCTCGGCCTGCCGGCAGACCTCGTCGAGATGCCACCAGGAGGGATCGAGGTCGAAATCGAGATGCAGGTCGACATCGACGTCGAACGCCTGCGCGAGATCGAACAGTTTTTCCAGATGCGCCATCGGGTCGGTGTCCATATAGGGGCAGCCGCCGATCACCTCGCCGCCGTCGCGCAAGGCCGCGACCAGCAGATCTTCGGCGCCGGGATCGTTGGTCAGGCCTTCCTGCGGAAACACGCAGACGGAGAGATCGATCGCCCAGGCGTAATCGCGCTTCAGCGCCTTGATGGCCTCGAAACCGCGCAGGCCGATGCGCGGATCGATCTCGACATGGGTGCGCATCCGCGTGGTGCCGGCCACAATCGCGCGCTCCAGCACGCGGGCGCCGCGTTGATAGACATCCTCGACGGTGAAATCGCGCTTCATCGCGGCGACCGCCTGGATGGCCTCGGCCACGCTGCCGTGGTGGTGGCCGCAGCGGCCGAGCAGGCAGGCCTTGTCGAGGTGGATATGGCTGTCGACGAAGCCCGGCAGCACCAGTTTGCCATCGAGGTGGATTTCGCGGGCTTCCGATTCCAGCCGCGGCGCGATCGCGGCGATCCGGCCGGCGCAGACGCCGATATCGACCGGTGTGGCGAAGGCCGGCGTCACCGCGCGGCGGAAGATCAGGTCGAAGGCGGTTTGCGCGGTCATCGGGCGGGCAAACTGACGAAGGCGCGGGGCAAGGGCAGCTCCCAATGGTGTGCAGGCCGGGGCACGGATTGTTCAAATTATGTGCATGCAATTTGAATGCCGGATTGTAGTATTCTGTCATCAGGAGAAACCATCGATGTCCGTTGCCGCCAAAACCGAATTGAGCAAGCTGAGCGATGCCGAAATCGTCGAGGCCTATCTGACGGCGTCGATGATCCCCGATCCCGACGCCGCGGCGGCCTATATGAAGCCCGGCACCGTCATCACCTTCACCGGCGGGCGCACCTTCGATCACCCGCGCGGGCCGACCGGGTTCAATGCGGCGCGCTATCGCTGGGTGAAGAAGAAGATGGACCGCTTCGACGTCTGTGCGGGCGCGGCCGAGACCGTGGTCTACTCGATCGGCACGCTGTACGGCGAATGGATCGACGGCACCCCGTTCGAGGGCAACCGCTATGTCGACCGCTTCGTGGTGCAGGACGGCTTCATCGTCAAGATGGATGTGTGGAACGACAGCGCCGAGCGGATATTGGTGAATCGCGGGATCGAGGCGTAGTCGTTTCTCTTTCGTCATTGCGAGGAGCGCTTGCGACGAAGCAATCCAGCTTGCTTCCTTGTTGCACGATGGATTGCTTCGCTGCGCTCGCAATGACGGCGGTTTCACCGCCGTCCGGTAATCACGCCCGCCCCCGCGCCACCTTTGCCATCTTCACCACCCGCTCGCTGCCGTCTTCCTCGGCATAGGGCGCCAGGATATCCAAGAGATCGCGGCCGCGCCGCGGCGTTGGCGCTACCAGCGCGCGGGTCGCCACCGAATCGAGATGGCTGTGCATCAGCCCCATCACCCTGGCCTCGTCGCCCTGCACCAAAGCGGCGATGATGGCGCGATGCTCGGTGATGCCGCATTCCGACGAATGCGGGCGGCTGTAGAGCGACAGCGTCAGGCAGCAGCGGTAGGCCACCTCGCTGACATAGCGCAGCAGGATCGGGCTGTTGGTCATGCTGGCGAGCAGGATGTGGAATTCGGTGGCGAGACGGATGGAGACGGCATCGCTGCCATCGCGCGAACGATCCTCGGCGTCGACATGGGCATTGAGATCGGCGACCTGCGCCTTGGTCAATTTTCCGGCGAGCTGGCGCACCACCAGCCGCTCGAGTTCGATCCGGATGTCGAACGCGTCGCGCGCTTCCTGCCAGCTCGGCGTCGCCACCACGGCGATGCGGTTGCGGCGCAGTTCGACCAGGCCTTCGGCGGCGAGTTGACCCAGCGCATGGCGGGCGATGGTGCGGCTGACGCCGAACCGTTCGCCGAGCGAATCCTCCGGCAGCCTGGCGCCGGGCTCCAGCGCCTGCTCGATGATGGCGCGGCGCAGCGCGCGGCAGATCACGCCGACCTTGTCGGATGATTCGGAATTCCTGCCGGTTTTCCTGGCGGCAGCGCGCGGCGCCATGAACGGTCCCTGAAGACAGCGTGTCTCGATCTATGCGCAGTTCCATATCACGATCGCCCGCGCTCTCAGCGCCTCAATTGCATGCACTTTGCCGCGCCGATTGCCTAATTCGAATCCGTTCCCCGCCCCGCTGCGCGGCAACCGCCCCCGCAAACAGCCGGCTTCCGCTGGCATCCGGCTTGCATGCACTTGTCCATGATGCGCATGCAACCATCTGCCGCCTTCACCGATGCTCCGGTTTCCGCGGATCGAAGCGCGGTCGCGATCGAACTGTCCGACGTCTCGGTCACCTTCGGCCGCGGCGAGCGCGCCGTGCCCGCGCTCGCCACCACCTCCTTGAAGATCGGCGACGGCGAATTCGTCGCGCTGGTCGGGCCGTCCGGCTGCGGCAAGTCGACCATCCTGCGGCTGGTCGCGGGCCTGGTGCAGCCCTCGACCGGCGTCGTCATCCTCGGCGGCCGCGAGGTCGCGGCGAAGGCGCTGCGAATCGGCATGGCGTTCCAGAATCCGACCATGCTGCCCTGGCTGACGATCGAGCAGAACATCATGCTGCCCTTGAAGATCGTCGAGCCCTATCGCTCGCAATTCGGCAAGCTCAAGCGCACCAAATTCCGCGACAAGGCCAATGCGCTGCTCGAACAGGTCGGCCTGAAAGGTTTTGGCCGCCGCTTTCCGTGGCAGCTCTCCGGCGGCATGCTGCAGCGGGCCAATCTGTGCCGCGCGCTGATCCACGAGCCGCGCATGCTGCTGCTCGACGAGCCCTTCGGCGCGCTCGACCAGTTTACGCGTGAAGAACTGTGGTCGATCCTGCAGGAGCTCTGGATCCTGCACCGCCCGACCGTGCTGCTGGTCACCCACGACCTGCGCGAGGCCGGATTCCTCGCCAGCCGCATCTGCGTGATGAGCGCGCGGCCGGGCCGCATCCTCGACGACCGCGCGGTGGCGTTCGCGCGTCCGCGCACGGTGGCGATGACCTTCGAGCCGGATTTCGTCGCGCTCAACCAGCGCCTGCGCGCCTTCATCGTCGGCGAGCACAACGCCGCGCAGCCTGCGGGAGCCGACCATGCCTGAGCTCGATTACCGCCAGAAGGCCTGGTCGGCCGCTCTCATCGTGCTGTTCTTCGCCGGCTGGGAACTGTTTTGCCTTGTCACCGGGATGTCCGACCTGGTGCTGCCGCGGCCGTCGCAGATCATCGTCACCTTGATCGAAAAATTCCCGCTGCTGTGGCCGCATATATTGCAGACGCTGGCCACCACCATGATCGGTTTTGTGCTCGGCGTCGTGCTCGGCGTCGTGCTCGGCGCCGTCATCGGGGTGTCGAAGACCGCCTACGACACCGCCTATCCTCTGCTGGTCGGCTTTTCCTCGATCCCCAAAGTGGCCCTGGTGCCGATCTTCGTGCTGTGGTTCGGCTCCGGCTCGGTGCCGGCGGTGCTGACCGCGCTGTCGATCTGCTTCTTCCCGATCGTGGTCAATATCGCCACCGGCCTCGCCACCACCGAGCCCGAACTGGAAGATGTGCTCAAGGCGCTCGGCGCCACCAAGTTCGACATCCTGTGGAATGTCGGCCTGCCCCGCACCATGCCGTTCTTCTTCGCCTCGCTGAAGGTCGCGATCTCCTACGCCTTTGTCGGCGCGGTGCTGTCGGAGACCGTCGCCTCCAACCGCGGCATCGGCAACGTCATGATGACGGCGTCGTCGAACTTCAACGTGCCGCTGGTGTTCGCCGGGCTGTTCGTGCTCGCCGCACTGGGCGTCGCGCTCTACGCCATCTTCGCCGTCATCGAGGGCCGCGTCACCGGATGGGCCACCCGCAAGAACGACCTGATCACCACGTAACCGCCACCCAGTTGAGGAGATCACGATGCTCAGGATATCAAGCGCCGCACTGCTCGGAATGGTCCTGTTCGCAGGCGCCGCTACAGCCCAGGAAACCACCATCAAGTTCACGCTGGGCTGGAAGACGCAGGGCAGCGACGCCGCGTTCTTCTACGCCAAGGACAAGGGGTTTTTCAAGGAGGAAGGCCTCAACGTCGTGATTGACCAGGGCGAAGGCTCCGGCGCCACCGTGACGCGGGTGATGTCCGGCGCCTATGACGCAGGCTTCGGCGACATCAACGCCATCATCCAGAACGCCTCGACAAGGCCGGCGGATGCGCCTGTCATGGTCTACATGATCTGGAACCAGCCGCCGTTTGCGATCGTCGCCAAGAAGACCAGCGGCATCAAGACCATCAAGGATTTCGAGACCCATACGCTGGGCGGCGCGCAGGGCACGCCGACCACGCGGCTGCTGCCGGTGTTCGCCCGGAAGAACGGGCTGGACGGCGACAAGATCAAAATCTCCAACATGGCGCCGAACCTGCAGGAGCCGATGCTGATCAAGGGCGATATCGATGGCGCCCTGGTGTTCAACATCACCAGCTATTTCAACCTCGTGCTGAACCGGCAGGACCCCGACAAGGATTTCAACTGGTTCTCGTTCGGCGACTACGGCCTCGATCTTTATTCCAACGGCATGATGGTGTCGAAGAAGCTGCTGGCCTCGAACCCGAAGGCGGTGGCGGGCCTGGTCCGCGCCGTCAACAAGGCGGTGATCGCCGTGGCAAAAGACCAGAACGCCGGCATGAAGGCGACGGTCAATTACGACAATCTGATCAACGCCGAGGTCGAAAAGCGCCGCCTGCAGTTCTCCTACGACAAACTGATCGTCTCGCCCGAGATGAAGGAGATCGGCGTCGGCGACGTCAAGGACGACCGCATGGCCCGCGCCATCGGCATCGTGGTCGAGGGCTATCAGCTCGCCCGCGCGCCTGCGCCCGCCGAAGTGTTTTCACGGGAATTCCTGCCGCCCCGCGCCGAGCGCGAGCTGGTGTATACGGCGAATTGATCTTTTTCTCCCCTCCCCCCGCGCGCGAAGCGCGTGGTGGGGAGGGGTCGGGGGTGGGGGGCCTATCGGCCTGCACCGCTGCAAGCGAGTTTGCGCGAACGACTGCCAGCGAGTTTGCGGAAGCACCCCCACCCCCGACCCCTCCCCACCGCTTCGCGGGAGGAGGGGAAAAGATCGGCGCCAGCCGATGCGCCTCGTTCAACAATAGGCTCCGCATTCATGGCCAGCGAAGTAACAGCAACCAGTCTGTTCGCCGGCCCTGACCGCGGCACCATCAACAACGTCGTGCTGCACCACGTCGCCGGCATTATCACCGCCATCACTGAATCCTCCGCACCCCCACCCGGTCCGCGCAGCTTCGTCATTCCCGCCTTCGTCAACGCCCACGATCACGCGAGGCCGACCGCGTCCTCGTTCGGCGCCGTCGACATGCCCCTGGAGAGCTGGATCCTGCGCTCCGCCATGGGCACCCCGCCCGATCCCTATCTCGCCGCCGCCTCCGCGATGGCGCGCTCGGCCCGATCAGGCTGCGGCGCCATGATGATCCATTACACAAGGCCGAGCGGCAAACTGCCGATGGTCGAAGAAGCCAAAGAGATCGCCCGCGCCGCCAATGATGTCGGCATCCGCGTCGCCTTTGCGCTGGCGGTGCGCGACCAGAACCCGGTGGTCTACGGCGACAGCGAACAGGTTTTGTCCGCCCTCTCCGCCGAGGACCGCAGCAGCGTCGAGCAATTGTTCATCCGCCCCGCAATGTCGCCGCGCGACACTATCGAGCTGACCGAGACCATCGCGACGGAAATAGCTGGTCCAACACTCGACGTGCAGTTCGGCCCCGCCGGCGTGCAATGGTGTTCGCATCAGCTGCTGGAAGCCATCGCCGAAAGCTCCGCGCGCAGCGGCCGCCGCGTGCATATGCATCTGCTGGAGACCATTTATCAGCGCGCCTGGGCCGACCGGCATTTCCCCGATGGCGTCGTGCGCTATCTCCGCGACATCGGCCTGTTGTCACCGAGGCTGACGCTGGCCCATGGCATCCACGCCCGGCCGGACGAACTGGAAATGATCGCCGCCTCCGGCGCGCGCCTCGTCACCAATTTCTCGTCGAACCTGCATCTGCATTCCGGCCTCGCACCCGTAGCCGCCGCGCACCGATGCGGCTGCGCCATCGCGGTCGGCGTCGACGGCCTCGCGCTCGACGAGGACGACGACGTGATCCGCGAAATGCGGCTGGTACAATCAGCCCATGGCGGTCTCGGCTTCAAGCGCACCTGGAGCCGTCCCGAATTCTTCGCCCTCGCCATCCGCAACGGCCGCGCCGCCACCGGCGCCCCCGGCCCCGGCGAACTCGCGCCGGGTGCTGCGGCCGATTTTGTCACCCTCGACCTCGACCGCCTGGACCGCGACGCCATCATGGAAGTCGACCCGCTGCAGCTCTTGTTCGCGCGTGGCAACGCCTCGCTGGTGCGCGATGTCGTGGTCGATGGACGCACCATCGTGCGGGAGGGCAAGGTGGTGGGCGTCGATCTGGATGCGATCGAGCGGGAGCTGCGCGGGATGTATCGGGAGGGGGTCCGGCAGTTCGGCGGGCTGAAGCGGGCGTGGGCGCCGCTGGCGGGTTCGTTAAATCATTGGTTTGATGCGCAATTGGGGTGCGGGTGAGTTCTGGCGAAGCCGAAAGCCCTGAGATCGTCATTGCGAGCGAAGCGACGCAATCCATCCTTGCCGGAACTAGCGGCAGCGCTGCGTAGTGAAACCTGTCATCGAGCCCGGACTTGCGACTGCTGCCCCACGATGAGGTCCTCATGGTTAAGAGTGTAGCAACGCCAAGCGTCTCTCGAACCATGATGCTCGGGATGCACGATCAAACTGCGGCGCCATTCAGCCCGCGACCGGTTCAGCTTCGCGTAACGCGGTGATCTGCAGGAATAGTGAGTCAGGAGCCACATCCGGGTGGTTGTCCGGCAACAAATCCAGCGCCATCGCGGAAATCCTGTCCAGCAGTTCGTCAAGCGTCGGCGCGTCGGCGGCGGCCGGAATGTCGTCACAATGCCCGCTCCAGACCGAAGCCTCCTGATCCCAGGCCGCGGAAATCGTGAAAATAACAGGTCTCGACATTGCGGCTCCGTTGTTTGCCGCGCCGCCTCTCAAGGCTGCGCGGTTGCTCATGATATCATGAATCTGCTCAGGCGTCCTCCCTCGCGCCGTTGCAGCCTCCCAAATCCCAATAGCCATCTCCCCCGCCCCCCGCTAAACTTCAGGCTGCAGTCCGGGGCACCGCCTCCATGAGAAACATCGTCATCTGCTGCGACGGCACCGGCAACGAGATCAGCGAGAACATTTCCAACGTCCTCAAGCTGTACCGGACCCTGCGCAAGACCGAAAAGACCCAGCCGAACCAGCTGGTGTTCTACGATCCCGGCGTCGGCACGCTGGCGCGGCCGAATCCGTGGAAGAAGTGGCGGCAGGACCTGTCGGCGATCTTCGGGCTCGCCACCGGCTACGGGCTCGACGACAACATTCTCAATTCCTACGAATTCCTTGTCGACAATTACGCCGAGGGCGACGACATCTGGCTGTTCGGCTTTTCCCGCGGCGCCTACACCGTGCGGGCGCTGGCGGGGCTGATCCACAAGGTGGGGCTGATTTCGAAACCGCAGCACAATCTCGCCGGCTCCGGCCTCACCGCCTACAAGCAGTTCAGCTCGGATTTTTCCGCTCCCGCCGGGGGCTTCCACCCCAGCCAGCTCACCGACGCCGGCGCGGCCGGTGTCACGCCTTCGAAGGAAGACCAGGCGGCGCAATATGCCCGCATCCTCAGCGTGAAATGGCCGACCATCAAGTTCGTCGGGGTCTGGGACACCGTGGCCAGCGTGATCGTGCCGCGGCCGGACCGGCTGTACTGGCCGAGCCTGCTGACGCTGGCCTTCGTCCGGCACAATCCGAGCATCGAGATTTTCCGCCAGGCGATCTCGATCGACGAGAAGCGCCGCCTGTTCCGGCTGCAGCCCTGGGACGAGGGCGGCCAATTCTGGCCGCACCGCTACGCCCCGAGAGACAAGTGGAAGGATCAGGATTCGCTGCAGGTCTGGTTCGCCGGCGTGCATGCCGATATCGGCGGCGGCTATCCGGAGAAGGAAAGCGCGTTGTCGAAATATCCGCTGCTGTGGATGATCGAGGAGGCGGTGAAGTCCGGGCTCAAGGTCGACCGCCGCACCGTCAACCAGCTCGGCTGGGGCCGCAAGCGCAGGAACAGCCCGTTCGATTACGTCGCGCCGGGGTTCTTGCCCGATCCCGGCAATCCGGCCTCCGCCGCCTGGCAGCCGCACGATTCCATGAACCTCGTCTGGCGCGCGATCGAGTATCTTCCAAAGAGGGCCAAGTACAAGGAATGGCCGCAGCGAAATTCGGCGCTCGGCTTCTACATCCCGGACGCCGAGCCGCGCCCGATCCCGGACGGCGCCTGCATCCACCAGTCCGCGCTCGACAAGATCGCACAGGACACCCATTACAGGCCGGTGAATATTCCGCAGCAGTACCGGACGATCCCGCTGCTGCCCGAGCCCGCCGCCGGAACCGCCGACGACGCCGAGGATGGCGACGAGGGCGCGGAAGCGGCGACCGCGTGACGGGTTCGTCGAGCGGGCTACGCCCGCCATTCGCAGCCGGACCAGTGCGCCACGCCGCGCGGCGGGTTCCCATTAAGCCAATCCTAAACAAGTTGCTCAAGAATGCGGCTTCGCGATCAGGTTGATTTTCTGACGGACTTTCTGGGAGAAACCGGATGGTATTTGGAATCACGGCAAGCCGTTTTGCGTTCTTGCGACTCAATCTCGGGCCCAAGGCGGTGCTCGGCGCGGCGCTCCTGATCGCGGTCAATACCGCGCTGGTGGCGGGCGCCGGCTACTGGTCGCTGCGCCGCGACTTCGACAGCCGCGCCCTCAACGACATCGACACCAACCTGCGCACCCTGAGCCTCGCCTTCGGCGAAAGCTTTACCAATGCGAAAGTTCTGCTGAAGGACGGCGTCGTCGAGCGCGTCGAGATCGCCAAAATGCCGGAATTTTCCGATCACAGGATCGTCGATCGCGCGGTGTCCTATGTCGGCGGCAACGCCACGCTGTTCGTGTACGATGACGCCTCCAGGCAGTTCATCCGCCGCACCACCAATGTGAAGAAGGAAAACGGCGACCGCGCGGTCGGCACCCAGCTCGCGGCCGATCACCCCGGCCAGGCGGTGGTTCGCCGCGGCGAGGCCTATAAGGGTCCGGCGATCCTGTTCGGCCGCCATTTCTTCACCGCCTACCAGCCGGTGTTCGGCGAAGCCGGCAAGGTGATCGGCATCGTCTATGTCGGCATTCCCACCGCGCAGTTCGACGGCATGCTGGCGCAGGCGGTCTGGGCGATGGCGATCGCGGCTGCGATCGGCGCGCTGATCGTGCTCGCCATGACCATGCTGATGGTCAGCCGCGTCACGCGACCGCTGCGGGCGGTGACGCAATCGTTGACCGGGCTTGCCGAGGGCAGCGCCGACGTCGACGTGCAGCACACCGGCCGCCACGACGAAATCGGCGCGATCGCCCGCACCATCGGCGTGTTCAAGAACAACCGCATCGAGCGGCTTGAGCTCGAGCGCGAACGCGTCGTCGCCGAACAGCAGGCGGTCGAGCAGCGCCAGGCGGACATGAACAGCTTCGTCGACGACTTCCGCACCCGGATCGGCGGCATCATCGAGCAGGTGCTGAATTCCTCGGGGCGTTTCGAACAGGACGCCAAGCTGCTTTCGGTGACGGCGCATTCGACCGCGGAGATGTCGGGCCGCTCCGCCGACGCCTCGCGGGCGGCGTCCGAGCATGTTCGCTCCGCCGCGGCGGCTTCCAGCGAACTGTCGCAGTCGATCGTCGAGATCAGCCGGCGGGTTCAGGAATCCAACGGCGTCGCGTCCGACGCGGTCCGGCAGGCCGACGCCACCGACCAGCGCATGGCAGAACTCACCGCGGCCGGCGACCGCATCGGCGACGTGGTCAAGCTGATCACCTCGATCGCGGAACAGACCAACCTGCTGGCGCTGAATGCGACGATCGAAGCGGCCCGCGCCGGCGACGCCGGCCGCGGCTTCGCCGTGGTGGCGCAGGAGGTCAAGACCCTGGCCGGCCAGACCGCGAAGGCGACCGACGAGATCTCGTCGCACATCGTCAACATGCAGCAGGCCACCGCCGAGTCGGTCAGCGCCATCAAGGCGATCGGCCAGACCATCGAGCGGATCAGCGGGATCTCGACCTCGATTTCCTCCGCGGTCCAGCAGCAGGGCACCGCGACGCAGAGCATCGCGCAGGGCGTCGAGGCCGCCGCTCGCGGCACCCTCGACGTCGCCGACAACATCGAACGCGTCGCCAAAGGCGCGACCGAGACCGAAACCACCTCGGGCCAGATGCTGACATCGGCGCGAGAACTCGCCGAGGTCAGCACGCACCTGAAGACCGAAGTCGAGAAGTTCCTGGACAGCGTCCGCGCGGCGTGAGGGTGCGGCGCGGAGCCCCTCATCCTTCGGGACGCGCGCGAAGGGCGCGCTCCTTCAGGATGAGGTCCGGTGTCGGACCCTCATGGTGGGGAGCGGCCTCTCGGCCGCGTCTCGAACCATGAAGGCCGAGAAACCTACCGCGTCCCGAACGTGGTGGCGCCGAACAGCGCCTTCTGCGTCGAGGGTTGCGAGCGCCAGTATTGCGGCGGGGCCGAAACCTCGCCGCCGAGTTCGGCGGCGGCGTGCCAGCCCCAGCGCGGGTCGTAGAGCATGCCGCGCGCCAGCGCGACCATGTCGGCCTTGCCGGACGCGACGATGTCCTCGGCCTGCTTCGGCTCGGTGATCAGGCCGACCGCGATGGTGGTGACGCCGGTGGCTTCCTTCACCGCCTGCGCCAGCGGCACCTGGTAGCCGGGGCCGAGCGGAATCTTCTGCAGCGGCGACACGCCGCCCGAGGACACATCGATCCAGTCGACGCCGCGCTTCTTCAGCTCATGCGCGAACTCGATGGTCTGCGGCAGATCCCAGCCGCCCTCGATCCAGTCGGTGGCGGAGACCCGCAGCCCGACCGGCTTGTCTTTCGCAAACGCCGCGCGCACCGCCTCGAACACTTCGAGCGGAAACCGCATGCGGTTTTGCAAGTTGCCGCCGTACCGGTCGGTGCGCCGGTTGGAGATCGGCGACAGAAACTGATGCAGCAGGTAGCCATGCGCGCAATGCACCTCGATGCCGTCGATGCCGAGCCGCTCGGTGCGCTGCGCCGCCGCCACGAAGGCGTCGCGGATGCGCTTCAAGCCAGCGTCATCGATCGCGCGCGGCGGCGTCTCGCCCTCCTTGTGCGGCACGCTGGAGGGCCCCTCGGCCTGCCAGCCGCCTTCGGAGAGCGGGATCAACTGACCGCCGTCCCATGGCCTGTGGCTCGACGCCTTGCGCCCGGCATGGGCAAGCTGCATCATGACCGCGGCTTTCGAATGCTTGCGCACCGAGGCCAGGATCGGCTTCAGCGCGGCTTCGCATGCGTCGTTCCACAGGCCGAGGCAGCCCGGCGTTATGCGGCCGATCGCCTCCACCGCGGTCGCCTCGATGCAGAACGCCGCAGCACCCGACAGCGCCAGCGAATTGATGTGGGTGAAGTGCCAGTCGGTGGCCTCGCCGTTCTCGGCGGAATACTGGCACATCGGCGCCACCATGATGCGATTGGGAAGTTTCAGGCCGCGCAGGGTGATCGGGGAAAACAGGGCGCTCATAGGGGGTATCCGGATGGGAGGAGGAGAAGGGTGTTGAAATACTCTAAAGGTCGCGGCGACGATGTCCAACTGCCGGGATACAGCTAATCGACCAGCGTGAACTGCAGCAGCAGATTGCGCTGGACCATGGAAAAATTGTCGTCGGAAACCAGCGTCAGCACGGTGTCGCCTTCCGGCGTGAGGTGGGCGTCGATGGCTTCCAAATTATCGACCTCTTGGCCGAGATCCGCCTCGAAGATCGCGGGGCCGTCGACTACGGCGCCGGGCGCCAGCGATTTGAGCTGCAAGCGCCGGATCCGGATGCCGACGCCGGTGAGCCAGGAGAATTTCCGCTCCAGCACCAGCAGCTCGCCCGAGGGCAGCAGCACCGCGTCGCTGACCTCGAACGTGTCGGCGCGGCGAAGGCTGAACGGCCCGGGGGCCTTGCCGCCGATCAGGAAACCGAGGATGTTGCCGTTGGCGTCGAGGCCGCGCTCGGAGAGCGCGATCAGCGTCCCCGCCAGCGGCAGATTCTTCGGCACCACGACCAGGGCTTCCAGCCCCTTGTTGCTGGGCAGTTTGCGCACCGCCGGCGGCACCGGAATTTCCTCGCCGCGCGCCCGGGTAAACCCCCTGGCGAAATCGTATCGCAGGATGCGATGCACCCGCTCGATGCCGACATAGACCAGCGTTCCATCGCGCGCGAGCGATTCGGAATCATACCAGCCGCGCGCGGTGATCGGCCGGCCGTCGGGCCCGAGCAGGGGCGCGGCCTCGACCTCGTCGAGCCCGGTCATCTCGCGGCCCTGGTAGACGATGCGGCCGGTGAACCAGCCGCCCTTGTCGCTGACCGCGATGAAGCGCTCGCCCTTCGGGTCGAGTCGAAATCCCGACAGCCCGCCAAAACCGCGAAACCGCGAGGTCAGGATCAGTCCGCTGCGGTATTCCAGCGCGCCAAACCGGACCCGTGCACGGTCGCTTGTGTCGAAGGCGGGAATCGGCCGGGCATTGACCTCGATCGAGACCGGGGCCGCGACCGTGAACTCATCGGGCGCGACCGGCTTCTGCGCGCGGGCGGCCGCGGGAAACGCGGCGCCCGAAATCCCCGCCGCCGTCAACTTGAGGAAGCGGCGTCGGCTGAGATAGGCGCGCATGATGTTATGAATGCAATCGGCGCCGGGGGCGGGACCTCGAGGGCGCAGCCCCCTGGGTCTCACTGAACAGTTCGGCGAGCTTCTCGGTGATGGCGCCACCGAGTTCCTCGGCATCGACGATGGTGACCGCGCGGCGATAATAGCGGGTGACGTCGTGGCCGATGCCGATCGCGATCAGTTCGACCGGGGAGCGGGTCTCGATTTCCTCGATGATGTGACGCAGATGGCGCTCCAGGTAATTGCCGGGATTGACCGACAGCGTGGAGTCGTCGACCGGCGCGCCGTCGGAAATCATCATCAGGATCTTGCGCTGCTCCGAACGGCCGAGCAGCCGCTTGTGCGCCCAGTCCAGCGCCTCGCCGTCGATGTTTTCCTTCAGCAACCCTTCGCGCATCATCAGGCCCAAATTCTTCCGCGCGCGCCGCCATGGCGCGTCGGCGGATTTGTAGATGATATGGCGGAGATCGTTGAGCCGCCCGGGATTGGCCGGCTTGCCGGCGGCCAGCCACGCCTCGCGCGACTGTCCGCCCTTCCAGGCCCGCGTGGTGAAGCCGAGTATCTCCACCTTGACGCCGCAGCGCTCCAGCGTGCGCGCCAGAATATCGGCGCAGGTCGCCGCCACCGTGATCGGACGGCCGCGCATCGAGCCGGAATTGTCCAGCAGCAGCGTCACCACGGTGTCGCGGAAGGTGGCTTCCTTCTCGTTCATGAATGACAGCGGATGATAGGGATCGGTCACCACGCGCGACAGCCGCGCCGGATCGAGCACGCCCTCCTCGAGATCGAACTCCCAGGCGCGGTTCTGCTGCGCCATCAGCCGGCGCTGCAGCCGGTTGGCGAGCCGCGCCACGATGCCCTGCAGATGCGCGAGCTGCTTGTCGAGATAGCTGCGCAACCGCTCCAGCTCGTCGTGGTCGCACAGATCCTCGGCCGCGATCACCTCGTCGAATTTCGGCGCGAAGGCGTGATATTCCGGGCCGCGCGGCTCGTTGGCGCTGCGCGAATTCGGACGCGTCGCCTCGCCGGGTGTCTCGTCGTCGCCGAGTTCGCCGTCGTCGAAGGTGTCCGACGTGGACGCCTGCGCGCTTTCCATGGCGCTTTCCGACATCTCGTCGGTGGATGCCTGCGCCTGGTCGGCGCTCATTTCCTGCGCCGCGTCGCTGTCGGGCGATCCTTCGGCGCCGGACTGGTCGTTCTCGCCGTCGCGATTCTCGTCCTGGTTCTCGTCGTCGTCGGAGTCGGCGTTGCGGTCGTCGCCGAGTTCGAGCGCCGACAAAAGATCATGCACGGCGTCGCCGAACCTGGCCTGGTCTTCGGTGACGCGGCTGAGCTGATCGAGTCGCGCGCCGATCTTGTCTTCCAGCACCGGCCGCCACAGGTCGACCATCTTGCGGGCAGCCGCCGGCGGCGCCATGCCGGTGAGGCGCTCGCGCACCAGCATCGCCAGCGCGTCCGACAGCGGCGCATCGGCGCGGTCGGTGATCTCGTCGAACTTGCCGCGATGGAAATGATCGTCGAGCATCGCAGTGAGATTCCTGGCAACGCCGGCCATCCGCCGCGCGCCGATCGCCTCCACCCGCGCCTGCTCGACCGCCTCGAACACGCCGCGCGCCTGCGGATTGCCCGGCATCAGCTTGCGATGCACCTTCGGGTCGTGACAGGCGAGCTTCAGCGCGATCGAATCGGCGTGGCCGCGCACGATGGCGGCATCGCGTTTTGTCATCTTGCGCGCCGGCTCGGGCAGCCGCGCCTTGCCGGGCGCGAGGCCCGGGCGCTCGGCGGCGAACGTCACTTCCAGCTCCGGGGCCTTCGCGATCGCGCGCAGACAGGACGTCACCGCGCGCTTGAACGGCTCGGTCGGCGCTTCCTTCGATCCGGTTCGGAACTTCTGGTTGGAAGTTGTCATCAAGACCTCACCACCGGCCGTCTCCCGCGAAGAGGAGAACGACGGCAGTCGTTAGGAAAGCGCGACATTCACCGAGGATTCCGCGAGTTCTGCGTTGAAGCAGCGCTGATAGAATTCGGCGACCAGGGGCCGCTCCAGTTCGTCGCATTTGTTGAGGAAGGTGACGCGGAAAGAAAAGCCGATGTCGGTGAAAATCTCGGCGTTTTCCGCCCAGGTGATCACCGTACGCGGACTCATCACCGTCGACAGATCGCCGTTGGCGAAGGCGTTGCGGGTGAGGTCCGCCAGCCGCACCATCTTGTTGACGATGTCGCGGCCTTCCGGGTTGCGGTAGTGGCGCGCCTTGGCCAGCACGATCTCGACTTCCTCGTCATGCGCCAGATAGTTCAGCGTGGTGACGATCGACCAGCGGTCCATCTGACCCTGGTTGATCTGCTGGGTGCCGTGATAGAGGCCGGAGGTGTCGCCGAGGCCGACCGTGTTGGCGGTCGAGAACAGCCGGAACGCCGGATGCGGCTTGATCACCTTGTTCTGATCGAGCAGCGTCAGGCGGCCGGAAACCTCCAGCACGCGCTGGATCACGAACATCACGTCGGGACGGCCGGCGTCGTATTCATCGAACACCAGCGCGATGTTGTGCTGCAGCGCCCAAGGCAGGATGCCGTCGCGGAATTCGGTGACCTGCTTGCCGTCGCGCACGACGATCGAATCCTTGCCGACCAGATCGATGCGGCTGATATGGCTGTCGAGATTGACGCGGACGCAGGGCCAGTTCAGCCGTGCCGCGACCTGCTCGATATGGGTCGACTTGCCGGTGCCGTGATAACCCGTGACCATGACGCGACGGTTCTTGGCGAAGCCGGCGAGAATGGCGAGCGTGGTGGCGCGATCGAAGCGGTAATCCGAGTCGACATCGGGCACGTGCGGGTCAACCTCGGAATAGGCCGGCACCTCGAGGTCGCTGTCGATTCCGAATACCTGACGAACCGACACCTTCATGTCGGGCATGCCGGCGGGCTCGTGCACTTTGGTCATGGCGGCGGTCGTCATCAATCCTCCGAGGTCCGGACGCTCCCGAAACCAGATTTGCTGAGTGGCTGCGGATGGGTGCTTTGGTCAACGTATCAGAGAGCAAGGGCCGGCAGAAGCCCGCCACCCAATCAAAGTTCCGCTGCGTTATCATCAAGATAGGTGCTGGCCTCGGTTTTTGGAAGGCTGCCCTGCGAATCACGCCGTACTTTCCCCCCATATGCTCCGGGCGCCGGCCGGAAACGGGGCATTTGCTGGCCCTTTGGTCCTTTTCATGAGCTATGCTGGCACCGCAACTGGTCCGCAGCGCCCGCGCAGGAACTTCGTGGCTTCCTTCCTCGATCCATTGATTGCGTTTGTCTCAGCACATCCGTGGCTTGCCTATCTCGCGCTGTTCCTTGCCGCCTGGCTGGAGGCCGTTCCCGTCGCAGGCGCGGTGATTCCGGGCTCGACCATCATTCTGGCGCTGAGCGCACTGGTGCCCGGCGGCGAATTGCGGCTTGAGCCCGTGCTGGCCGCCGCGATATCAGGCGCGTTGCTCGGCGACGGAACGGCGTTCTGGATCGGCCATCGCGCCCAGCGGAAGATCTTGGACGCGTGGCCGATGTCCAACTATCCCCGCCTGATCGCACAGAGCGAAGCGTTCTTTCATCGGTGGGGCGCGCTGGCGGTGTTCTTCGCGCGCTTCGTACCGCCGATCCGCGCCTTCGTGCCGATCACGGCGGGCGCGCTGGGGATGCCGCCGCCGCGCTTTTACGCCGTCAACATCCCGGCGATCCTGCTATGGGCCGCCGCCCATGTGCTGCCCGGCGTGCTCGCGGTATCGGCGCTGCATCAATATGCCGGGATTTCGCGCCATACCGGAGTCGGCAAGCATTACTGGATGCTGGCGGTGGCGGGCGGCGCGTTGATCATCGCACTGGCCACCTGGGCGATCCGCCGCTGGCGCGGCCGATCCATGATCAAGCCGACAGCAGAGAAAACTCGAGGCGATTTTCGGCAGGATTCCGAGGTCAGCTCGCGCCGCGCACCACCGTCTTGAGATAGTTGTACGCCTTGATGATTTCGATCAGGCGATCCTCGGTGGAGCGGTCGCCGCCATTGGCGTCGGGATGGTGCTGCTTGACCAGCGCCTTGTATTTCGCCTTGACGGTTTCCAGCGTTGCTTCGGGGCCGAGCCCCATCACCTGGAGCGCCTTGCGCTCGGCGTTGAAGATCTTCCTGGTCTCGACCTTGGTCTCGCCGGCGGCGCCGCCGGGCCCCGGGCGCCAGCGGCCGCGACCGTTGAGTTCCGAAAACATGCTGAACGGATCGGAAGCGGATTCCAGATCGGCCTCGGGGCTCCCCTTGCCCTTCTTGGCGCTGGTATTGGCGCCCATCTTCCAGGTCGGACGGTGCCCGGTCAGCGCATCCTTCTGGTAGCGCGCGACCGCATCGGCAGCCATGCCGGAAAAGAAGTTGTAGGACTGGTTGTATTCGCGGACATGATTGAGACAGAAGTGCCAGTATTCCTTGTCGTTGGCCCGACCCTTGGGCGCGCGGTGCGGCCCCTTGTTCTTGCAGTCCGGCCACTCGCACATGGCCGAAGCCTCGCGCGCGGCCGCCTGCTGCTTCGCGCTCAGCTTGTTGGGCTTGATACGAATGCTGTCAAAGAATTTGGATGAATCAATCGGCATGGCTGACTATGACAACGCAATGCGAAAAGCTTCAAGTCTTGACATTGCGAAACCCTCGCTCTCTTGACGCACCATTGACGAAACACGGCCACGGACGTATTGCCCCGCCATGAGCGCTAAGGACAATATCACGAACAAGTTGCGCGAAGCTTTCGCGCCGGAAAGCCTCGACGTAACGGACGAATCACATCTGCATGAAGGGCACGCCGGCCACAGGCCGGGCGGCGAGACGCATTTCAGAGTCTATATTGTGTCGCCGGCATTCGAAGGGAAGAGCCGAATCGAACGCCACCGCATGATTAATGCGGCGCTGGCGGCGGAACTCGCCGGCTCCTTGCACGCGCTGGCGATCAAGGCACAGGCGCCGGGGGAAGCCGGGGGCGCATAAACATCCTTGGCAGGACACAGGCGATGCCAACGACAATGCAGCTCATCGTCTTATCCGGCCTCCCCGGTTCCGGGAAGAGTACGCTGGCGGAGAGCCTGTCCCGTACCCTGTCGATGCCGGTGTTTTCGGTCGATCCGATCGAGGCGGCGATGTGGCAAGGCGGCCTTTCGAAACAATCAACCGGCATCGCCGCCTATGACGTGGCGGTCGCGCTGGCAGACGAGCATCTGCGTCTTGGGCATTCCGTCATTGTCGATGCCGTCAATCCGGTCGAGGCGCCACGCGCGGCGTGGCGAAATCTTGCCGGGAAATTCCGGGCCGATCTGAAGATCATCGAATGCGTTTGTGCCGATGAGGCGGTTCACCGCCACCGGATCGAGACACGGATTCGAGGCATCGTCGGCATGCCCGAGGTCACATGGGCCCGGGTGCAGCAACGGCGGGTTGAATACGAAAGCTGGGCCGACGCTCGATTGATTCTGGATACGTCGACCGATGCGCCCGAAGAATTGCTCGCCTCAGCGCTCCGATACGTGCGCCGAGATTCTTTTACCCCTAGCGGAGGGGAAGCGTAGAACCTAAAACGACGTACCGGCCCGCTTCGGCTTTCTTTCCTCGACCTCGGCCTCGCGCGGCACCGGGACGATCCGAAGCGCCGTGATGCGGTTGCGCTCGCGGCGCAGCACCCGGAACCGGAAGCCGTGGAAGGTGAAACTCTGGCCGCGCTCCGGGATCGAACGCGCCTCGTGAATCACAAGGCCGGCGACGGTGGTGGCCTCTTCGTCGGGCAAGTGCCAGTTCATCGCACGGTTGAGATCGCGGATCGGCACCGAGCCGTCGACCACCACCGAGCCATCGGGCTGGGCGCGGACCCCGGCCACCACCACATCGTGCTCGTCGGAAATGTCGCCGACAATTTCCTCCAGGATGTCCTCCAGCGTCACCATGCCTTCGACTTCGCCGTATTCGTCGACCACCAGCGCGAAGTGGGTCTTGCGGCGGCGAAAGGCTTTCAACTGATCGGCGACAGGGCGCATCTCCGGCACGAACCACGGTGGCAGCGCGATAGCCGCGACATCAATCCTGGTGGTGTCGCCGTCGGCGGCGCGGATCGCCCGCAGCAGATCCTTGGCGTGCAGCACGCCGATGATATTTTCCGGCTTGTCGCGCCACAGCGGAATTCGCGTGTATTCGGTAGCCAGCACCTCACGCACCAGTTCTTCGGCCGGAAGGTCGGCGTTGAGCATCACCATCTCGGTGCGATGAACCATCACGTCGGAAACCTGCAATTCGCCAAAGCGGAAAACGTTCTGGATGTATTCGGCCTCGCCCTGTTCCATCTCGCCATGCTCGGCCGATATCTCCACCAGTCCCCGGATCTCGATATCGGTGAGGATTTCATGCTGCGAACTCTCCCGGACGCCCAGCATCTGCAGGATGGCGCGGGAGGCCGCGTTGAGCAGCCAGTTCAAGGGGTAAAACACGAGGAAGGAAACATAGAGCGGATAGGCGATCCATTGCGAGACCGGCACCGGTTCCCGAATGGCCAGGGTCTTCGGCACCTGTTCCCCGATCACGATATGGAGGGAGGAGAACACCAGAAAACCGACCAGAAACGAGGTGAAATGACGAGCCGAGTCGGACATCCCGAGTGGGATCAAGACCGGCTCCAACAGCCCCGAAACCGTCGGTTCGCCCACCCAGCCAAGGCCGAGCGAGGCCATCGTGATGCCGAGCTGGCAACACGCCAGATAGGCTTCGATATTTCCCATCATTTGCTGCAGGAGCCGCCCGCCGAAGCGATTCTGCTCCGCCATCGCGTTGATGCGAAAGCCCCGGCTCTTCACCAGCGCGAACTCCGCGGCAACGTAGAATGCGTTGGCCGCGAGCAGGAAGACTGCAATCAGCAGATTGACGATCGTCGCGGTCATTGCTGTCCTGTGAGGCCGGTGTCGGGCCCGAAACGGTCGGGTTGAATCAAGATTTACGCGCGAGTCTTTCGGCCAGAAATTCGCGAACCCGCGAAGGCTCGACGTCGTTGGCGATCACGGCGCGGCCGACCGCCTCGAGCAGGATGAAGGTGAGCCGGCCGCGCTTGACCTTCTTGTCCTGCGCCATCAGCGCCATCAGCGCATCGGCATCGGCGAGCCCCTCCTGGGCAAATCCGCCGATATCCTGCAAATGGGTCGGCAGGCCCACTTCGGCAAGGTGATGCTTTACGCGCGCCGCGTCTGATTCGGAAATCATCCCGAGTTGCGCCGAAAATTCCGCGGCCAAGGTCATGCCTATGGCAACGCCTTCGCCGTGGAATAGCCGGTCGGAAAAGCCGGTCGCCGCCTCCAGCGCATGACCGAAAGTGTGACCGAGATTGAGCAGCGCCCGCTCGCCGGCTTCGCGTTCGTCGCGCGAAACGATCGCGGCCTTGGCGCGACAGGAGGCCGCGATGGCGTGCTCGCGCGCGGCGCCGCCCCTGAAAATATCGGCGTGATTGGCCTCCAGCCAGGCGAAGAACGCTTCGTCGCCGAGCACGCCATATTTGGCGACCTCGGCATAGCCGGCGCGGAACTGGCGCGGCGACAGCGTGTCGAGCACCGCGGTGTCGGCGACCACCAGCACCGGCTGGTGAAACGCGCCGAGCAGGTTCTTGCCCTGCGGCGAATTGATCCCGGTCTTGCCGCCGACCGAAGAGTCGACCTGCGCCAGCAGCGAGGTCGGCACCTGCACGAAATCGACGCCCCGACGCAGGATCGCCGCCGCGAAGCCGGCGAGATCGCCGACCACGCCGCCGCCGAGCGCGATCACCAGGTCGTTGCGCTCGATCTTCGCCTCGATCAGCGCCTCCGAGACCTGCGCGAGGCCGGCATAGGTTTTCGAGCCCTCGCCCTCGTCGACCACGATCCGCGACGAGGCGATGCCGGCCTCCGACAGCGAGGCTTCGGTTGCCTCCAGCCAGTGCCTGGCGACATTGCGGTCGGTCACGATGGCGGTACGGACGCCCGGCCGCAGCGCGGCGACGCGTCCGCCCAGCGATCGCAGCACATCTCGGCCGATGACGATGTCATAGCCGCGGTCGCCGAGCGCCACATCGACAGTTACGGAATCGGAATGCTTCAGCGTGACGGTCATGGTGTGGCACGCACTGCGCTGGATGGCTGCCTGGTGCGTTCGCCGCATAACCGGGCATGCAAGGCATCGATACACTCGTCGACGATTTTTTCGTGCGGCACGTCGCGCGACCAGACGGTCAGATCGGCGTCCTGATAGGCGGGCTCGCGCTCCTCGACCAGCCGCGCGATGGTCGCGGCTGGATCCGCGGTCTGCAGCAACGGCCGATCGGCACGGCGCTTGACGCGCTTTAAGATGGTATCGGCATCGGCCTTCAGCCAGATCGAGACTGCCCTGTCGCGGATCCGGCAGCGCGTTTCGTCGCGCATGAACGCACCGCCACCGGTGGCGATCACGGCGGGACCGCCATCGAGCAGGCGCGCGATCACCCTCGCCTCGCCATCGCGGAAATGCGGTTCGCCATGGGATTCGAAGATGTCGGGGATCGACATCCCGGCGGCCGCCTCGATCTCGGTATCGGCGTCGAGGAATGGCAAATGCAGCCGCGCCGACAGCCGCCGTCCGATGGTGGACTTGCCGGCCCCCATCATGCCGACCAGCACGATCGCGCGCGTTCCCAGCGCCGAAATGATCTCGGCCTCCTGGGAGGTGCTGGCGCCGGCCGGTGGGGCTGTCTCGGGCATCAAATTGCTCTGCTCGCCGCGGATGGCGGCGTTCCGCGCCACCTATACTACCCCCGCCGACACCGTTGCCAGAGAGTCTTGCAACGGAGGGGCGAACATGTTGGTAGTCGGACCCCCGATGAATTCAATGGTTAATTCGCCGCCTGAGGCTCGCTGATGCCCAGCCTGTTCCGCTTTCTGACGGTGGTCGCCGTGCTCGGCGGAATCGTCTATGGCGCGATTTTCGCGCTGGCGAATTTCGTCAATCCGAAACCGCGGGAAATGACCGTCACCATCCCCGCTGACAGGTTTCTCAAGAGATAGGAGCAAGGTCGGCCGATGCGCTCCAAAACCTCCGATGCCAAACTGATCAATCTGTTCCTCGACATGCTCGCGGCGGAACAGGGCGCAGGCGACAATACGCTCGACGCCTATCGCCGCGACCTCACGGATTTCCAGGGCTTCCTGGCCGGCAGCGGCAAGGGCTTTGCCGATGTCGAAACCGAGGCATTGCGGGACTATCTGGCCGACCTCGATGCACGCGGCTTCAAGTCGTCGAGCGTGGCGCGCCGGCTGTCGGCGCTGCGGCATCTGTTTCGCTTCCTGCTCAACGAGCGGATGCGCAGCGACGATCCCGCCGCCATCCTGTCCGGTCCGAAACGCGGCCGCGGCCTGCCGAAGGTGCTGTCGATCGCCGACGTCGATCGCCTGCTGGTGCAGGCCAGGGCGTTAACCGGGCTTCCGGAAACCTCTGCGCTACAGCGGCTTCGCGCGCTGCGGTTCTACTGCCTGCTGGAGGTGCTCTACGCTACCGGCTTGCGGGTATCGGAACTGGTGACGTTGCCGCGCTCGGCGGCGCGGCGCGACGCCCGCATGATCGTGGTGCGCGGCAAGGGCGACAAGGAGCGGCTGGTGCCGCTGAACGAGGCGTCGCGGCAGGCGATGGCCGATTACCTCCAGGCGATGGAAGCGCTGAAGACGGAGAAGCAGAAAAACGCCGCGGCCTCGAAATGGCTGTTCCCCTCGTTCGGCGCGAGCGGACATCTGACGCGGCAGCATTTCGCCCGCGACCTTAAGCAACTCGCGGCAGCGGCCGGCCTGGCGCCGCGGCTGGTCTCTCCGCACGTCCTGCGTCACGCCTTCGCGAGCCATCTGCTGCACAACGGCGCCGACCTGCGCATCGTGCAGACGCTGCTCGGCCATACCGACATCTCGACCACGCAGATCTACACCCATGTGGTGGAGGAGCGGCTGAAGAGCCTGGTGCGCGACCTGCATCCGCTGGCGGAAAAGTAGCGTCGCGCTTTGCCGCCTTGACTTCGGCGGTTTCTCCCCCGAAACAGCGACTCCCGCCCGCGACCCCCTTGCGCGTCCAAGCGAAACGACCCCGATCGGCGTTGGTTTGAACGCTAAACGATTGAAATTGCGAATCTTCTTCACGCAACCCTGAAACGCTTCGCGTCCACGCAGCTTCGTCCTTATATTGATTTGATGCCGGATCACATGCGCAGCTACCTCGACTTCGAAAAGCCCGTCGCCGAACTCGATTCCAAGATCGACGAACTGCGCGCGCTCGCGGCCACCGGCAGCGATATCGGCGAGGAAATCTCGCGGATCGAGGAGAAGGCCGCCCAGGCGCTCAGCGACCTCTACGCCAACCTGACGCCGTGGCAGAAGACCCTGGTGGCGCGACATCCGCAGCGCCCGCATCTGACCGATTTCATCAATGCACTGCTTTCCGAATTCACCCCGCTCGCGGGCGATCGCAAGTTCGGCGAGGATGAAGCGCTGGTGGGCGGGTTCGGCCGCTTCCGCGGCGAGAGCATCTGCGTGATCGGCCAGGAAAAGGGCGCCACCACCGAATCCCGCATCAAGCATAATTTCGGCATGGCGCGCCCCGAGGGCTACCGCAAGGCGGTCCGGCTGATGGAGATGGCCGACCGGTTCGGCATTCCCGTGCTGTCGATCGTCGATTCCGCCGGCGCCTATCCCGGCATCGGCGCCGAGGAGCGCGGACAGGCCGAGGCGATCGCGCGTTCAACCGACGCATGCCTGTCGCTTGGGGTGCCCAATGTCGCGATCATCACCGGCGAAGGCATGTCGGGCGGCGCCATTGCGATCACGACGGCCAACCGCGTGCTGATGTTCGAGCACGCCATCTACAGCGTGATCTCGCCCGAGGCAGCGTCCTCGATCCTGTGGCGCGACGGCACCAAGGCGCAGGAAGCGGCGACCAGCATGAAGATCACGGCGCAGGACATGCTGCGTTTCGGGGTAATCGACTCGATTCTAAAGGAACCCGCCGGCGGTGCGCATCGCGATGCCGCCGCCATGATCGCCACCACCGGCGATGCGATCGAGCAGGCGCTGAACGACCTGCGCAACCTCGACCCCGACATGATTCGCAACCAGCGCCGGCAGAAATTTCTCGATATCGGCCGCAAGCTGGCCTGAAACCGCGTTTCCAGCGGACAGCCCGCCGCGGACGTCCCAACCGTTGACGTAAGGCTTTTTTGAGAATCGGCCGCTTTTGGCCGCAATTAGGCCCAGACATGGATATTTAACCGCTGTTGACCATGCCTGACGGGGAACCCTCCGGGAGGCCTTGCTCGGCTTGCGACCAGGGGACCCGAAGGGTAGTATTTTAAACAGTAGCTTCAGGGCATGTACGCTATGTTTGGGGTGCGGGATTTGCGCGTAAAATTGCCCTTGGGGTGTGGAGCTTTGCATTGATTTATCGCTCGCTGGTTCGCGCGCTCATCACCTCGGCCGCGCTCGCGGCCGGTGCGGTGCTGGCCGGCTGCAACAGCGACCAAATCTCGCTGGCGAATAACGCCAAGGCCAACCAGCCGGTGCCGCCGAAGCTGATTGCCGACATGACGGCTAAGGATATGGATCTGCAGTCGCCGATGCTGGTCCGGATATTCAAGCAGGAAGCCGAACTCGAGATCTGGAAGCAGAACCGCTCCGGCCGCTTTGCGCTGCTGAAGACCTATCCGATCTGCCGCTGGTCCGGCGATCTCGGACCCAAGGTCAAGGAAGGCGACCGCCAGGCGCCGGAAGGCTTCTACTCCATCAGCCCGGCGCAGATGAACCCGCAATCGTCGTTCTACCTGTCGTTCAACACCGGCTACCCCAACGCCTTCGACAGGGCGCTCGGACGCACCGGCTCTCAGCTGATGGTACATGGCGACTGCTCGTCGCGCGGCTGCTACGCCATGACCGACGAACAGATCGCGGAAATCTATTCGCTGGGACGGGAATCCTTCTTCGGCGGCCAGCGTGCGTTCCAGCTGCAGGCCTATCCGTTCAAGATGACGCCGATCAACATGGCGAAACATCGCAACAACCCGAACATGCCGTTCTGGAAAATGATCAAGCAGGGTTGGGATCATTTCGAGGTGACGCGGCAGGAGCCGAAGGTCGATTTCTGCGAGCAGAAATACGTGTTCGACGCCATCAAGACGCCGGATGCCAAGCGGGATCCAGTGTTCGAGGCGTCGGCGAAATGCCCCGTCTATGCGATTTCCGAGGACATTGCCGATGCCGTTCGCGAAAAGCAGCAGCAGGATCAGGTCGAAACCGCCAAACTGATTTCGAAGGGAACCCCGGTCGCCCGGGCCAATACCGGCATCGACGGCGGCATGCACCGGGTGTTCGCCGCCAAGCTGCCCGAGGGCTCGACCGGCCTGTCGGAAGGCGGCGAGGGCCAGGGGCTGTCGCTCGCGGCCCTGTCCCGCGCGCCCGGCACCATTCCAGCCCACGTCATTCCGCCGCGCGGACCCGTGTCGTCCCCCAGCGAGCCGTTGGCAGCGTCAATGGCGGCGCCGGCCCAGGCCCCGGCTCCCGCAACCCGCGTGGCGTCCGCGGCGCCGGCCGAGAAGCCCGAAAAATCCGACGGGTTCTTCTCCAGTCTGGCCCGCAAGGTCGGCCTCGGCGGAGCGGATACGACCGCAACGACACCCGCCAAGCCCAAGGTCATCGAGGCCAAGCGGAACGAACCGACACGCCCCGACGCCTCGGCATCGAAAGCCGCGGTCGCGCCGAAACCGGTCGACACCAAGCAGGCCAGCGCGGCCAAGCCGCCGCTGAAACCGTCGCTTTCGGATTCACCGGCACCCGCCGCGAAAGACGGCCTTGTCGCCGGTTCGCAGCCGATCGTGCCGGCGAACTCGTTCGACAGCCGCTTTGGGGCGATGAGGTAGAAAATCACGCACCGAGCCGTAGGGTGGGCAAAGCGCGGCTTGCCCACCACCCTTGCCAAAACCCTCCCGTAATCGAAAGATGGTAGGGCACGGCGCAACGGCGCCTTTGCCCACCCTGCAAAGCTAGGAAGTCACAGGCTCACGCATACTTGCCGTGGCAGTGCTTGTACTTCTTGCCCGAACCGCAGGGACAATCCTCGTTGCGGCCGATCTTGCCCCAGGTCGCCGGGTTCTTGGGATCGCGGTTGGCGGTGGCCGCCGGCACCAGCGAGGCGCTGGCGAACGCCATCTCGTCCTCGCCGGTATTGGGATCGAGCTTGTGGGCTTCCATCGGCGGCAGAGCCGGCTGCTCCTCCGGCGGCACGATCTCGACGCGCATCAGCTGCGCGGTCACGGCCTCGCGCAAATGCGCGATCATTGCCTCGAACAGGCTGAACGCCTCCGACTTGTACTCCTGCAGCGGATCGCGCTGGCCATAGCCGCGCAGGCCGATCACCTGGCGCAGGTGATCCAGCATCACCAGATGCTCGCGCCAGAGATGGTCCAGCGTCTGCAGCAGGATGGTCTTCTCGACGTAGCGCATCACGTCGGGGCCCCATTGCGCCACCTTGGCCGCCATGTGCTCGTCGACGCGCTGCTCGATGCGCGACAGCAATTCCTCGTCGGCGATGCCTTCTTCCTTGGCCCATTCGTCGACCGGAAGATCGATATCGAGCACGCGCTTCAGCTCTTCCTTTAGCTCGGCGACATTCCATTGCTCGGCATAGGCATGCTCGGGAACGTGTTTGGTGACGACGTCCTCGACGAAGGCACGGCGCATGTCGGCGACGGTCTCGGCGACGCTTTGGTCCTTCATCAGGTCGATACGCTGGTCGAAGATCACCTTGCGCTGGTCGTTCTGGACGTTGTCGAACTTCAACAGGTTCTTGCGGATGTCGAAGTTGCGGGCTTCCACCTTCTGCTGCGCCTTTTCCAGCGCCTTGTTGATCCAGGGATGGATGATGGCCTCGCCTTCCTTGAGGCCGAGCCGCGTCAGCATGCTGTCGAGGCGGTCGGAACCGAAAATCCGCATCAGATCGTCTTCCAGCGACAGGAAGAATTTCGAGCGCCCGGGGTCGCCCTGGCGGCCGGAGCGGCCGCGCAGCTGGTTGTCGATGCGCCGCGATTCATGACGTTCGGAGCCGATGATGTAGAGCCCGCCGGGCTTCGTCATCATCTTGGCCGGCTTCGAGCCCTTGGCGGGTTCGAGCTCGACCACGTCCTCGGCCTTCAGCACGATCTCGCGGAAGCGTTCGACGTCGGCCTTGATGCGCTCGATCTTGGCGGCCTTTTCCGCCTCGTCGGTAATGTCAGCGGTTTCGTGCATGATCCGCATTTCGAGCGAACCGCCGAGCTTGATGTCGGTGCCGCGGCCGGCCATGTTGGTCGCGATCGTGATGGCGCCGGGCACGCCGGCCTCGGCGACGATATAGGCTTCCTGCTCGTGGAAACGCGCGTTCAGTACCGCGAACAGCTTCGCAGGCTTGCCCGCGCGCGCCGCGGCGTAAAGCTTCTCCATCGCGTTTTCGTTGCCGAAATCGATCTGCTTGTAGCCGTGGCTCTTCAGGTAGTCGGCCAGCACTTCGGACTTCTCGATCGAGGCGGTGCCGACCAGCACCGGCTGCAGCCGTGAATTGGCGCGCTCCACCTCGGCCAGGATCGCGGCGTATTTCTCGTTCTGGGTGCGATAGACCTCATCGTCCTCGTCGAGGCGGGCCACCGCCACGTTGGTCGGGATTTCCACGACTTCGAGCTTGTAGATGTCGAACAGTTCGTCGGCTTCGGTCAGCGCCGTGCCGGTCATGCCGGCGAGCTTGTCGTACATCCGGAAATAGTTCTGGAACGTGATCGAGGCCAGCGTCTGGTTTTCCGGCTGAACCTGCACGTGCTCCTTGGCTTCCAGCGCCTGGTGCAGGCCTTCGGAATAGCGGCGGCCCTGCATCATGCGGCCGGTGAACTCGTCGATGATGATGACCTCGCCGTCGCGCACGATGTAATCCTTGTCGCGCTGGAACAGCGAGTGCGCGCGCAGCGCCTGATTGATGTGGTGCACCACCGAGACGTTCTCGACGTCGTAGAGCGAATCGCCTTTGAGCTGGCCGGCGTCACGCAGCAGGGTTTCGATCTTCTCCATGCCGGCTTCGGTCAGCGTCACCGTGCGCTGTTTCTCGTCGACCTCGAAGTCGGCGGCCTTGTCGAGCTTCGGCAGGAAAGTGTCGATGGTGTTGTAGAATTCCGAGCGGTCGTCGAGCGGGCCGGAAATGATCAGCGGCGTGCGCGCCTCGTCGATCAGGATCGAGTCGACTTCGTCGACGATGGCGTAGGAATGGCCGCGCTGCACCATGTCCTCGAGCCGGTACTTCATGTTGTCGCGCAGGTAATCGAAACCGTATTCGTTGTTGGTGCCGTAGGTGATGTCGCAGGCATAGGAATTCTTGCGCTCGCCGTCATCCAGTCCATGCACGATCACGCCGACCGTGAGACCGAGGAAGCCGTAGATCTGCCCCATCCATTCGGAGTCGCGCTTGGCGAGGTAGTCGTTGACGGTGACGACGTGGACGCCCTTGCCCGCCAGCGCGTTGAGATAGACGGCCAGCGTCGCGACCAGGGTCTTGCCTTCGCCGGTCTTCATCTCGGCGATGTCGCCCTCATGCAGCACCATGCCGCCGATCAGCTGGACGTCGAAATGGCGCTGGCCGAGCGTGCGCTTGGCCGCCTCGCGCACCGTTGCAAAAGCGGGAACCAGAATGTCGTCCAGCGTCTTGCCGGCGGCGAGCTCGGCACGGAATTCGGAGGTGCGGGCCTTCAGCGCCTCATCGGAGAGCGCCGCAATCTCGGGCTCCAGTCTGTTGATGGCGTCGACGCGGGCCTGGTATCCCTTGACCCGGCGGTCGTTGCTGGAGCCGAAAAACTTGCGGGCGAGCGCGCCGATCATGCCAGATTCCTGTCTTTGCCGTTCGGCGTGTTCGCCGCTCAATGGTCCACCGGGGTGCCTATCAACTCATCGTGACGGATCGCGGCGCGGACCCGGTCCGGGGCGCATCCGCCAATGAGTGGGAATTCAGCAATCCGAGGTTCAACGGCCAAAAACGCGCCAAATACGCACTATAGCCCTCGACCCGGTTTTGCAGAGATATGGCTGTGCCAGAGGCTTGTCAACGGCGCGAACTCCCAGGCATTTCATCATTTTGACACCCTTTTCGCGTTGCCAAGGCCAACCGATTGGGCGAGTGTCCCGCCGCCCCGACAGCCCTCAGCCTTGAAGATAAGGATTTTCCATGACCTCTTCGTTCCCGGAAACGAAAACCGGCCTGCGGCTGGGCCTCGCCTCCGCTGTGACCGGTGCCCTTGCCGTGGTGCTGCTCGCCGCCCTGCCGGTACGGGCGCAGGACGCCAATCCGGTGCTCGCCAAGGTCAACGGCGCGGAGATCCGCCAGAGCGACCTCACGCTGGCCGAGGAGGAACTGGGACCGAGCCTGGCGCAGATGGACCCGTCGACCAAGCGGGAAAACGTGCTGGCCTTCCTGATCGACATGAAGATCGTCGCCAAGGCCGCCGAGGACAAGAAGGTCGAGAACAACGACGATTTCAAGAAGCGGCTGGCGTTCACGCGCAACCGGTTGCTGATGGACAGTCTGTTGGCGACCGAGGGCAAGGCTGCGACCACCGACGAGGCCATGAAGAAGGTCTACGAGGACGCCTCCAAGCAGATCACCGGCGAACAGGAAGTTCGCGCCCGGCATATCCTGGTCGAGAGCGAGGACGATGCCAAGGCGATCGCCGCCGAAGTGAAGAAGGGCGCCGATTTTGCCGAGCTCGCCAAGAAGAAATCCAAGGATCCCGGCGCCGCCGATGGCGGCGATCTGGGTTTCTTCACCAAGGACCAGATGGTGCCGGAATTCTCCGCCGTCGCCTTCACGCTGGAGCCCGGCAAGGTCTCGGACCCCGTGAAATCGCAGTTCGGCTGGCACATCATCAAGGTCGAGGAAAAGCGCAACCGCCAGGCCCCGGCGTTCGAACAGGTCAAGGCCCAGATCGAGACCTATGTGACGCGCAAGGCGCAGGCCGATTACGTGGCGAAGCTGCGCGAGGCCGCCAAGGTCGAGCGCATGGACAAGCCTGACGAGGCGGCCAAGACCGATACCAAGACCGACACCAAGCCGGATGCGGCCAAGCCCGCCGACGCCAAGATGGCGCCCCCGGCGAAGAAGTAAAATTCGCTGTCACTTCCGCGAAGCCAATAGTATTCACGACCTCATGGCCGGGCTTGTCCCGGCCATCCACGTCTTGGCGCCTCATCAAGCGGGAGGAAGACGTGGATGGCCGGAATAAATCCGGCCATGACGGCTGAATTTTTCCGTTGATACAAGGGCACCCCTATGTCAATTGCTGTTTCCCCCCTCGCCCCGACCAACGTCCCCGAGATGCCCGTGATCGCCGGCGTGAGGCTCGCGACCGCGGCCGCGGGCATCCGCTACAAGGGCCGCACCGACGTGCTGCTGGCGGTGATGGACAAGGGCACGACGGTCGCCGGCGTCTTCACCCAATCGAAATGCCCGTCGGCACCGGTGGAGTGGTGCCGCGCCAGACTCGGTCGCGGCGGATCCAGGGGAGGGTTTGCTCGAGCGCTGGTGGTGAATTCCGGCAATGCCAATGCCTTCACCGGCAAGACCGGACGGCAGGCGACGGCGCTGACCGCGTCGATTGCCGCCAAGGCGGTCGGATGCGGCCCCAGCGAGGTATTTCTCGCCTCGACTGGCGTGATCGGCGAACCGCTCGACGCCACGAAATTCGACGGCGTGCTCGGCACGCTGGCTGAAAGTGCCGTGCCGGGAGAATGGATGAACGCCGCCAGGGCGATCATGACCACCGACACCTTTCCGAAAGTCGCCACCGCGACCGTGAAGCTCGGCAAGGCAAAGGTCACCATCAACGGCATGGCGAAGGGCGCCGGGATGATCGCGCCCGACATGGCGACCATGCTGGCGTTCGTGTTCACCGATGCACCGCTCACCGCGGGCGCGCTGCAAGCGCTGCTCAAGAGCGGCGTCGAGGACACGTTCAACGCCGTCACCATCGACGGCGACACCTCGACGTCCGATACCTTGCTCGCCTTCGCCACCGGCGCCGCAGCCGCGAACGGCGCACCCAGGATCAGCCGCGCCAGCGACCCGCGCCTGAAAGCGTTCACCAAAGCCTTCCGCGCCGTGCTGGCCGATCTCGCCGAACAGGTGGCCCGCGACGGCGAAGGCGCGCGCAAGCTGGTCGAGATCATCGTCGAGGGCGCCACGACGAAAAAATCCGCGCGAAAGATCGCGATGTCGGTGGCGAATTCGCCGCTGGTGAAGACCGCGATCGCCGGCGAGGACGCCAATTGGGGCCGCGTGGTGATGGCGGTCGGCAAGGCCGGCGAGCCCGCCAACCGCGACAAGCTTTCGATCTCCTTCAACGGCATCCGCGTCGCCAGCCGCGGCGCGCGCGATCCCGGCTATGACGAGGCCGAAGTCTCCGCGGCGATGAAGAACCCGAAGATCCAGATCAGGATCGCGCTCGGCCTCGGCAAGGGCCGCGACCGCGTGCTGACCTGCGATCTCACCAAGGAATATGTCGCGATCAACGGCGACTACCGGTCGTGAACGACATGCGCAGCCGCCGGCATTTGCGTCGCGAACACCCCGTTGCCGACATCGCGCATGACTGACATCAGGCTCACGCTCGTGGTCGCCTGCGCGCTGGTCGATACCGACAGGCGCGTGCTGATCGCCCGGCGTCCGGCAGGCAAGGCAATGGCGGGCCTGTGGGAGTTTCCCGGCGGCAAGGTCGAGCGCGGCGAGCGGCCGGAAGCGACCCTGATCCGCGAACTGCATGAGGAAATCGGCATCATTGTGCACGAGTCCTGCCTCGCGCCGCTCACCTTCGCCAGCCACGCCTATGATGATTTTCACCTCTTGATGCCGCTCTACATCTGCCGCCGCTGGGAAGGCGACGTGACCGCGCGCGAAGGCCAGCAACTCGCCTGGGTCCGTGCCAACAAACTGCGCGACTACCCGATGCCGCCGGCGGATATTCCGCTGATCCCGCATCTGATCGATGTGTTGCTGTGAACACGCCGCGCGGCGGGGCAGCGGGCGCGTACAAAAAAATCGAAAACAACCCCATGCACAGTTTGCTTGGAGGTATCAAGTTACCAATTTCGCGGCGCCGGTCGGTCTGAGGCGAGATGGCTCCCCCTCACGCTCCGAGCCCCGGGGGCGCGGATAGCCAGGTCAGCCCGCCGCTGACCGGTCACTCGGGCGCAAGCCGCTTCACCGCGTCGGCCAGGCTCGCTTTCGCCGAACCCGGTTTCAGCGGCTGCTGCTGGCTCGCATGCGGCGCCCAGCCCGACAGCCAGATCACGTCGAAGGTGGCGCGGATGCGGCCGTCGGGATCGGCGAAGCGCTCGCTGTAGATCTGCGCCATCCGCAGCAGCGTGGCGCGGCGGGTCGGCGTCCGCCGCCGCTCGGTCAGGATGTTGGTGGCGCCCATGCGCCGGAGATCGGCCATCAGCGCGAACGCGCTGTCGTAGCGCACCACGACACGGTCGACGTCGGTGACCGGCAAGGCAAAACCTGTACGCTGCAGCAGCGCGCCGATCTCGCGCAGGTCGGCTGATGGAGCCACGCGGGGCGACACGCCGCCTTCGCATTCGGCTTCCGCTGACGCGAAGGATTGCCGCAGCTCGGTTAGCGTATCGCCGCCGATTAACGCTGCCAGCAACAGCCCGTCCGGCTTCAACGCGCGGCGGACCTGCGCCAGCACGCCGGGCAGATCGTTGACGAAGTGCAGCGCCAGCGCGGACACCGCGAGGTCGAGCGATTCCGGCGCCAGCGCCAGCGGCTCGGAATCAATCTCGGGCAGAGTGACGTGCGTGAGCTGATCCACACGCCCGGCCAGCGCATGGCGCAGTTGTTCGCCCTCGGTGCCGATGTCGGCCGCAGACTTGAAGTCCCGGAGTACCGCGTGCAGCCGCTCCGCCATCTCCCCGGCAACGCGATCGAGCAGGAAGGTCGCCGCGCCCAATGCAGACGCGCGCGACTGCCGCGCCCGCAACAAGGCGCGGTCGAACAGGACTGGGGCTGCGGTCGGGCTCAAGGCCATGACCGGGTTGGTACGCCGGTCTCACCTCGTCTGGCAATCCGGCCCGCTTGAGCACCGCGCGGCATGGCGCTAGCCTCGTGGCCATGGACGCCCAGGCATCACCGTCCCGCGCCTTCACCCGCCATCTGCGCGGGGCGCTGCAGGCGTGCCGGGGCGCCTGGCAACACACCGCCCGGCTCGCGCTCGACATCGCGCTGCCGACGCTGTGCGTCGCCTGCCGCGAGCCGGTCGACGGCGAAGGCGTCTGTGCTTCGTGCTGGGCCAAATTGTCGTTCATCGCGCCGCCTTATTGCCCGCGGCTCGGCATTCCCTTCGTCTACGATCCCGGCCCGGATCTGTTGTCGATGGAGGCGATCGCCAATCCGCCGGCCTATGCGCGGGCCCGCGCCGCGGTGCGCTATGACGACGTCGCCCGCACGCTGGTGCATGCGCTGAAATACCAGGACCGCACCGATCTGGCGCCTGCGATGGGCCGCTGGATGGCGCGGGCCGGCCGCGAACTGCTCGGCGAGGCCGAGGTGCTGGTTCCGGTGCCGCTGCATTGGCGGCGCGGCTGGAGCCGCCGCTACAACCAGTCCGGCGCGCTGGCGCGGGTGGTCGAACGGCAAACCGGCGTCAAGCTGGCGTCCGAAGCGCTGCGGCGGGTGCGGCCGACCCAGCAACAGATCGGGCTGTCGCGGTCGCAGCGCGCCAGCAACGTCCAGGGCGCCTTCAAGGTCGCGCCCGATCGCAGCGCCGACATTCAGGGCCGCCGCGTGGTGCTGATCGATGATGTTCTGACCACCGGAGCCACGACGGATGCCTGCGCGCGGGCGTTGTTGCGCGCCAAAGCGGCGTCAGTCGACGTACTGGTGTTCGCCCGGGTTGTGGACACCTACAAAGCCCCCATATAATCAGACACTTCTATTCAGATGCCTGCAACGACCGAGCACGACATGACCGCTGCCATTGAAATCTACACCCGCCCGGGCTGCGGTTACTGTACCGCCGCCAAATCGCTGCTGACGCGCAAAAAAGCCGCGTTCACCGAACACGATGTCGCCGCCGATCCGGGGCTTCGGCAGCAAATGTGGGATCGCGCCGGCATGGGCGCGACCTTTCCGCAGATTTTCATCGGCGAGACCCATGTCGGCGGTTGCGACGAGCTTTATGCGCTCGACCGCGCCGGCAGGCTGGATTCGTTGCTCGCGGGCCAGAAGGCGAATGGATGAGTACTGACCTCACCTTTACCGCCGCCATGGTGCAGATGCGCACCGGGCTGCTGCCGGGACCAAGCCTGGAGCAGGCCACCCAGCTTATTCGCGATGCCGCGGCGCAGGGCGCCGACTATGTGCAGACCCCCGAGGTCAGCAACATGATGCAGCTGAACCGCAAGGCGCTGTTCGAGCATCTCGCTGCCGAGGAAGACGACGCTTCGCTGAAGGCTTATCGCGCGCTCGCCCAGGAATTGAAGATCCATCTCCATATCGGTTCGCTGGCGCTGCGCTTTTCGCCTGACAAGGCCGTCAACCGCTCCTTCCTGATCGGACCGGACGGCATGGTGCTGGCGAGCTACGACAAGATCCACATGTTCGATATCGATCTGCCCGGCGGCGAAAGCTACCGCGAATCCGCCAATTATCAGCCGGGCGAGTCCGCCGTGATTTCCGACCTGCCGTGGGGCCGCATCGGGCTGACCATCTGCTACGATGTGCGCTTTCCGGCGCTGTACCGGGCGCTGGCCGAGAGCGGCGCGTCGTTCCTCACGGTGCCCTCCGCCTTCACCAGAAAAACCGGCGAAGCGCACTGGCATACGCTGCTGCGCGCCCGCGCCATCGAAAACGGCTGTTTCGTCTTTGCCGCGGCGCAGGCCGGCATGCATGAGAACAAGCGCGAGACCTATGGCCACTCGCTGATCGTCGACCCCTGGGGCGAGATCCTCGCCGAGGGCGGCGGCGAGCCCGGGGTTTTCCTGGCGAAGATCGACCCTTCCAGGGTGGAGAGCGCGCGCAAGACGGTACCGTCGCTGCAGCATGGCCGGCGCTTCAGCATCGCCGATCCCAAGGCCGGTCCGGACCATCTGCATCTGGTGCGGGGATCGGCATGATCCGGTACAGCCTGCACTGTGACCGCGGCCATACTTTCGAAAGCTGGTTCCAGAGTTCGTCGGCCTATGAATCCCAGGAGAAGCGCAAGCTGGTGAGCTGCCCGGCCTGCGGTTCGGCCAAGGTCGAGCGCTCGATCATGGCGCCGCGGATCGTCAGCAAAAAGGGACGCGACAGCCAGCGCAACGATGTTCCGGCGACGGTCCAGCCGGCCGAGGTCAGCGCCCCGGGATCGACTCCGCTGCTGATGGCGCAGGAGCGCGAGCTGCGCGCCAAGCTGAAGGAGTTGCGCGACCATATCGTCAAGAATGCCGACAATGTCGGCGAGCGTTTCCCCAATGAAGCGCGGAAGATGCATTACGGCGATATCGAGCACCGCCCGATTTACGGCGAAGCCTCGCCGGAGGAAGCCCGCTCGCTGATCGACGAAGGCGTCGAGGTGTCGCCGCTGCCGGTACTGCCGGACGATCGGAACTGACGCGTTGGCGTCCTTCTCCCCTCCTTCCGCGAAGCGGTGGGGAGGGGAGAAGATCGTCACACCGCCACCAGCAGCGCGACGCCGATCACGATCAGCGCGATGCCGGAAAGTTCGCGTGCCGACAGCGCCTGCTTGAACGAATAATACGACACCGCCTGCGCGAACAGCACCTCGACCAGCGCCAGCGTGCGCACGTTGGCGGCCGCGGTCAGCGCGAACGCCAGGAACCAGAACTGCGAGGCGAACGCGCCCATGAAGCCCGCCAGCACCGAGGGCTTCCACAGGCCGAGGATTTTCTGGAGCACCTCGGGCGCCCGCGCCAGCAGATAGATCGTCAGCACCAGGGTCTGCACGAACAGCGCCCATACCAGCGTGGAGGTCGCCGCCGTCACGAACGATACGCCGGGCACCGTGATGATGGCGCCGCGAAAACCGATCGCCGACAGCGCGAAGAACGCCGCGGCCACCAGGCCGATGATGGTCGGCTTCAATTCGGCAAAACCCTTTTCACCGCCGGGCCGCAGCGCGGTGATGACCACGCCGACGGTGGCGATCAGGATCGCGATCACCTTCAGCACGGTGAGATGATCGCCGAGAAAGACAAAGCCGAAGATCGCGGTCTGGATCGCCTCGGTCTTGATGTAAGCCGTCGTCACCACGAAGGAGCGGTCGTTCATCGCCAGCAGCATCAACGCCGTGGCGGCGATCTGGCTGAGCGCGCCGAGCAGCAGCCACGGCCAGAACGAGGCGGTCGGCCACGGCACGGCATCGCCGGTCGCGACGATCACGACGGCGAAGAACAGGATCGAGAACGGAAAGCCGAAGAGGAAGCGGATGTTGGTGGCGCCCCAGGTGCCGAGCGGTCCGGTCAGCTGCCGCTGCATCGCATTGCGCGCCACCTGCCCCAGCGCCGCGACGATGGTGAGGGGAATCCAGAGCGAGGCGAGGGTGAACATCGGGAATTACCGGCCGGAAATGGCGGCCACCGTGCCGGGCGAAGCCAAGGCGGTCAACTCAAACCGAGCATGACAGGAATGCGCTCAACATATTCAGTCGTCATACGCGGGCTTGACCCGCGTATCCATCGTCTTCGAAGCGTGATGGATTGCCGGGTCAGGCCCGACAATGACGATGGGTTACAGCCCCTCCGCCACCACCATGTAGTTCACGTCCATGTCCGACGAGAGGCTCCATTTGTCGGCGAACGGGCTGTAGACCACGCCGGCCTGCTCGGTGATGGCGAGCTTGTTGGTGTGCAGATGGTGCGCGAGTTCGTCGGGGGTGACGAACTTGTCCCATTGATGGGTGCCGCGCGGCAGCCAGCGCAGCACATATTCGGCGCCGACGATGGCGAGCGCGAAGCTCTTCCAGTTGCGGTTCAGCGTCGAAACCACCATCATGCCGCCGGGCTTGAGCATCGCCGCGCAGCGGTTGAGGAACATGCCGACGTCGCTGACGTGCTCGATCACCTCCATCGCCAGCACGATGTCGAAGCGTTCGCGCACGTCCATCTCCTCGACGGTGGTGCAGCGATAATCGATCGACAGATGCCCCTTGTCGGCGTGCAGCTTCGCCGCCGCGATGTTGGTGGCGGACGGATCCACGCCGATCACCTGGGCGCCGAGCCGGGTGAACGGCTCGCACAGCAGGCCGGCGCCGCAGCCGATATCGAGGATGCGCAGGCCGGACAGGCAATTGAGGCTTTTGACGTTGCGCTCGAACTTGCGGCAGGCGGCGTCGCGGATATAGGTCAGCCGCAGCGGATTGATCTTGTGCAGCGGCGCCATCTTGCCGTTGGGATCCCACCACTCGTCCGACAGTTTTGAGAATTTCGCGATCTCGGCGGGGTCGACCGTCGACGCGGGTGCGCCCGGGGGCGCGGTTGCGCCCGAGGGCGCGGGTGCTTCGGAAAAATTGGCGGGATCTTGCTGCATGGCCATGGATTGCGCGCCGCTCCTATCGCGCGGTGATCGCGTTGCGGAATTCGAGCGGCGACGTCAGCATCCTTATCTCTTCCTCGGCATCGCCGACACTGTAGAGCTTGACGTCGCCATAGTTGAAGATTCGTCCCGCGATGGTCTGGTCGACGTTGACGCTCGCGATCTTATCCAGGCTCATTTCGATGGTCTGCCGCTTGATGAACCCGGTCTTGTGGACGACGCGCAGATTGGTGACGTCGGTCTCGGTCGTCCAGCGGTGAAACCACGCGGTCGCGGTCTTATACAGGGCAAAAATCGCCGATATCGCCGCCAGCGACAGCAGCAGCAGCATCGGGGTGTCGCCCACCACCATTCCCGAGGCGACAAAGAACGCGATGGCGACGATCCAGGCCGCGATCGCCGGCAGGAAGAATATCCAGTGGGCGTTGGTCGAATACAGCACCTTCTCGCCGGGCTGCAGGATATCGTCGATAAAACGCCCCATACGCTGGCCTCAATCATCCCTGGACGGCTACATCCCGCACAATCCGCAGACCGCCGGAACCCGGTTGCTTGCCCGCCACCGCGCCGTTATGTATACGCGCCTTTCGGCTGGCGCGCTCTGGTTTTGCGCGCCGGCCACCATACTCAACCATGGGCCGCCTCGTGATGAAATTCGGCGGCACATCGGTCGCCAATATCGACCGTATCCGCAACGTCGCGCGCCATGTGAAGCGCGAGGTCGACGCCGGGCATGACGTCGCGGTGGTGGTTTCCGCGATGGCCGGCAAGACCAACGAACTGGTGGCATGGTGCCGCGAGGCGTCGCCGATGCACGACGCGCGCGAATACGACGCCGTGGTGGCCTCCGGCGAGCAGGTCACCGCCGGGCTGCTGGCGATCGCGCTGCAGGGCCTCGGCATCCAGGCGCGCTCCTGGCAGGGCTGGCAGATCGCGATCAAGACCAGCGATGCCCACGCCTCGGCCCGGATTCTGGAGATCGATGGCGCCGAGCTGATCAGCCGTTTTGCGGATCGCAAGGAAGTCGCTGTCATTGCCGGCTTCCAGGGCATCACCCCGCAGACCGGACGGATCACCACGCTCGGCCGCGGCGGCTCCGACACCTCGGCGGTGGCGATCGCGGCCGCGATCCATGCCGACCGCTGCGATATCTATACCGATGTCGACGGCGTCTACACCACCGATCCGCGGGTGGTTCCAAAGGCCCGCCGGCTCGACCGAATCGCGTTCGAGGACATGCTGGAACTGGCGTCGCAAGGCGCCAAGGTGCTGCAGGTCCGCTCGGTGGAACTCGGCATGGTGCACAACATGCCGATTTTCGTCCGCTCCAGCTTCGACAAGCCCGAAGATATCGACCCGCACGGCGCGCCGCCGGGCACGTTGATCTGCAGCGAGGAGCAAATCATGGAAAGCCACGTCGTCACCGGCATCGCCTTTTCCAAGGACGAAGCCCAGATTTCCGTCCGCCAGATCCAGGACAAGCCGGGCGTCGCCGCGGCGATCTTCGGCCCGCTCGCCCATGCCAATATCAATGTCGACATGATCGTGCAGAACGTCTCGGAGGACGGCGCCACCACCGACCTCACCTTCACGGTGCCGGCCTCGGACTATACCCGCGCCCGCGACACCATCACGGCGGCCAAGGGCGCCATCGGCTATGCCCGCCTCGACAGCGCCACCGACGTTGCCAAGGTCTCGGTGATCGGCAGCGGCATGCGCAGCCATGCCGGCGTCGCGGCGCAGGCGTTCGCCGCACTGGCCGCGCGCAATATCAACATCCGCGCCATCACCACCTCCGAAATCAAGTTCTCGGTGCTGATCGACGCCGCCTACACCGAACTCGCGGTGCGCACGCTGCACACGCTGTATGGGCTCGACCAGGCGTGATTGATTCGTGATCGATTAGAGTTCGATGTCTCCGCGACGGCAGTGCGCTCCCTCTCCCGCTTACGGGGTAGGGCTGGGGTGGGGGCGCTTCAGCAAGCGGCGGCGCAATTGGAGAGAGCTTCCCCCCACCCGCCGCGCTACGGACGATGCTTCGCATCGCCGGGGGCGCGTCGACTCCCCCGCAAGCGGGAGAGGTAAGATCAGTGCTCGCTTCACAACCGAATCCGAACGCCACGATCACCCAATTTAGAATGATTTTTCCTTAGCGGGCGCAGCAAAGGGCTGACGGACACGTTATGGGCTCTGGCAGGCGTTTTGCTTGGCAAAACAAGCTTCAATTGGCTATACGGCCGGATGAGTGGGCTGCCCCACACTGTGCCACAGTTTTAGCGACGCTGATTCGGCCGGTTTCGACCTTTGTGGCGGCCGCCGAATGATTGAAATTGTTGTTTTTCGTTGGATTTTACGCCAGTTCCCGGCCACCCCGGATGCTGGCTTCGCGGGGGGGAGGTATCGGCACATGCGGAGCGCGTCGGGAGGCCCCCGCGTCTTGCTGAGACGGCTCCGCGAAACCATGGCGGAGCAGGTCTCCGCCCAGGAGCGCCTGGACAAGATCGTGGTGCTGATCGCGGCCAATATGGTGGCCGAGGTCTGTTCGACCTATGTGCTGCGCGTCGACAACACGCTGGAGCTCTACGCCACCGAAGGCCTCAACCGCGACGCCGTGCACCGCACCGTGCTCAATTCGCATGAGGGCCTGGTCGGCCTCGTCGCCAGCGAGGCGAACCCGCTCAATCTGAGCGACGCGCAAAACCACCCGGCGTTCTCGTTCCGCCCGGAGACCGGCGAAGAGATCTACCATTCCTTCCTCGGGGTGCCGATCCTGCGCGCCGGCAATACGCTGGGCGTGCTGGTGGTGCAGAACCGCGCCAAGCGCACCTATGTCGAGGAAGAGGTCGAGGCGCTGCAGACCACCGCCATGGTGCTGGCGGAGATGATCGCCTCGGGCGAATTGTCGGCGCTGGCCCAGCCCGGCGCCGAGCCGGCGGCGCGTCACCCGGTGCACAAGACAGGCGCGATCCTGTCAGACGGCATCGCGCTCGGCCATGTCGTGCTGCACGAGCCGCGCGTCGTCATCACCAACTACATCGCCGAGGACCTGCCCAGGGAACTCAAGCGGCTCGACACCGCGCTGACCAAGCTGCGCGGCGACCTCGACCGCATGCTGGAGCGCGGCGACGTCGCCGAAGGCGGCGAACACCGCGACGTGCTGGAAGCCTACCGCATGTTCGCCAACGATCACGGCTGGTCACACAAGCTGCACGAAGCGGTCGCCACCGGCCTGACCGCCGAGGCCGCCGTCGAGCGCGTGCAGTCCGACACCCGCGCGCGCATGCTGCGCTCCACCGATCCGTATCTGCGCGACCGCCTGCACGACCTCGAGGATCTGGGCCACCGCCTGATGCGGCAGCTGGTGGGGCGCGATCACGCGCCGTCGCGCGAGCAGATGCCCGACAACGCCATCCTGATCGCGCGTGCGATGGGACCCGCCGCTTTGCTCGACTACGACAGGAACAAGCTGCGCGGACTGGTGCTGGAGGAAGGCACCGCCAACTCCCACGTCTCGATCGTGGCGCGGGCGCTGGGTATTCCCGCGGTCGGCGAAATACCGAACGCGCCTGGCATCGCCGACCCGGGCGACGCCATCATCGTCGATGGCACCTCCGGCTCGATCTATATCCGCCCGTCCCAGGAAATCGAATCGGCCTATGCGGAACGGGTGCGGTTTCGCGCCAGACGGCAGGCGCAATATCTCGCGCTGCGCGACAGGCCCTGCGTCACCAAGGACGGCCAGCCGATCGAGCTCATGATCAATGCCGGCCTGATCATCGACCTGCCGCACATCGAAGACACCGGCTCTGCCGGCATCGGGCTGTTCCGCACCGAACTGCAGTTCATGGTCGGCCAGAGCCTGCCGCGGACCAGCGACCAGCTCGCGCTGTACCGCGCGGTGCTGGATGCCGCCGGTTCGAAGCCCGTCACCTTCCGCACCCTCGACATCGGCGGCGACAAGGCGCTGCCCTACATGGAGACGGTGATAGAGGAAAATCCCGCGCTCGGCTGGCGCGCGATCCGGCTCGGCCTCGACCGTCCCGGACTGTTGCGCGGCCAGATCCGCGCGCTGCTTCGCGCCGGCGGCGGCCGCGCGCTGCGAATCATGTTTCCGATGATTTCGGAAGTCGCCGAATTCGAACTCGCCAAAGCCATCGTCGAGCGCGAACTGACCTATCTGCGCCAGCATGGCCACGCGCTGCCGGAACGCATCGACGTCGGCACCATGGTGGAAGTGCCCGCCTTGCTCTATCAGCTCGACGAACTCCTGCAGAAGGTCGATTTCGTCTCCGTCGGATCCAACGACCTGTTTCAGTTCCTGTTCGCCGTCGATCGCGGCAATGCCAAGGTTTCCGAACGGTTCGACACCATGTCGGCGCCGATCCTGCGGGCATTGCGCGAGATCGTTCAGAAGGCCAATGCGGCGAAGAAGTCCGCCTCGCTGTGCGGCGAAATGGCCTCGAAACCGCTCGGCGCGCTGGCGCTGATCGCTTTGGGCTACCGCTCGCTGTCGTTGTCGGCCACAGGGCTTGGTCCGGTCAAAGCGATGATCCTCGACCTCGACGCCAAGAAAGCCGAAGCCGTGATGGCCCCGCTGCTCGATGCGCCGTCCGGCAGCGTGTCGATTCGCGAGAAGCTGACGGCATTCGCCGAGGCCGAGGGGCTGTCGTTGTAGCGAGGCTCTGCCCGCACAACGAACCCTGTTTGCAATTCGAGACCAAACCATGTCGATGCTCCCCGAAGCCAAACTCGATATCCTGCTGGCCCACCACGCCTCGCTCGAGGCGCAATTGCTCGACCAGGTGAGCTCCGAGAGCTACGTCAGGATCACCCGCGAACTCGCCGAGCTCAATCCGCTGATCGACGCCGTGAAAGCCTACCGCGCCGCCAATGCCGAGCTTGCCGGCATCGACGCGCTGATCGCCGACCCCGCCACCGAACCCGAGATGCGCGGCATGGCGGAGGCCGAGCGTGAAGCGCTGGCGGCGCGCAGCGCCGAACTGGCGCAGCAGATCCGCGTCGCGCTGTTGCCCAAGGATGCCATGGACGAGCGCAACGTCGTGCTGGAAATCCGCGCCGGCACCGGCGGCGACGAGGCCGCACTCTTCGCCGGCGATCTGTTCCGGATGTACGAGCGGTTTGCGAGCCTGCAGGGCTGGAAGGTCGAGGTCATCTCCGCCAGCGAAGGCACCATGGGCGGCTACAAGGAAATCATCGCCGAGGTGCAGGGCCGCGGCGCCTTCGCCAAACTGAAATTCGAATCCGGCGTGCACCGGGTGCAGCGCGTGCCCGACACCGAGACGCAGGGCCGCATCCATACCTCGGCGGCGACGGTCGCGGTGCTGCCGGAAGTCGAGGAGGTCGACGTCGAGATCAAGAACGACGATCTGCGGATCGACACCATGCGCGCCCAGGGCGCCGGCGGCCAGCACGTCAACAAGACCGAATCCGCGATCCGCATCACCCACGTTCCGACCGGTATCGTGGTGATGATGCAGGACAGCCGCTCGCAGCACAAGAATCGCGCGTCCGCCATGAACATCCTGCGCTCCCGCATCTACGACGCCGAGCAGCAGCGCATCAACGCGACCCGCGCAGCCGACCGCCGCGAGAAGG
Organism: Bradyrhizobiaceae bacterium Ga0074131; assembly: GCA_001464035.1. Taxonomy (GTDB): domain Bacteria; phylum Pseudomonadota; class Alphaproteobacteria; order Rhizobiales; family Xanthobacteraceae; genus Bradyrhizobium. The sequence continues at coordinate 37,388 of LNEC01000022.1, read as the reverse complement.
TCGGCTCCGGCGACCGTTCCGAGCGCATCCGTACCTACAATTTCCCGCAAGGCCGCGTCACCGACCACCGCATCAACCTGACGCTCTACAAGCTGCCGCAGGTGATCGCGGGCGAAGCGCTCGGCGAACTGGTCGATGCGCTGACCACGGAGCATCAGGCGGCCCAGCTCGCCGCCCAGGGCGCGGCGGCGTGAGCGAGCGCGAATCCATCGCCGGACAAACCGTCGAAGCGGCACGGCGCACCCTCACCGCGCGCTTCAGGTCCGGCGGCATCGAGTCCGCCCAACTCGACGCGAGAGCGCTGGTCGGCGCCGTGCTCGGCCTCGACCTCACCGGCCTGATCACAGCGGCGAGCCGGCGGCTCGCCTCGGACCAATCGATTCGCCTGGAGGGTTTCGCGCGCCGCCGTCTCGGCGGCGAGCCGGTCGCACGCATCCTCGGAGCCAGGGAGTTCTGGGGACTGCCGCTCAAGCTGTCGGCCGCCACCCTGGTGCCGAGGCCCGACACCGAAACCGTGGTCGAACTGGCGCTGGAAATGCTGGGCGTCTCCCCTGCGCCCGGTCGCCGGCTGCGCATCGCCGACATCGGCACCGGCTCCGGCGCGATTGTGCTGGCGCTGCTGTCGGAGCTGCCCGGCGCAGTCGGGCTCGGCACCGACATCAGCTTGCCGGCGCTCGAGACCGCGCGCAGCAACGCCGTCCAGCTCGGACTGGCCGATCGCGCAACCTTCGTCGCCTGCGACTATGCGGCGGCACTGTCAGGCCCGTTCGATCTTGTTGTCTCGAACCCACCCTACATTCGCTCGGCCGACATCGCCGGTCTCGCCGCCGAGGTCCGGAATTTCGACCCGCCTGGCGCGCTCGACGGCGGCTTCGATGGACTTGACGCCTATCGCGCGCTGATTCCGCAGGCGGCGCGGCTGCTGTCGCCGCAAGGCATCCTTGCCGTGGAAGTCGGACAGGGCCAGCACGATGACGTCCGGGCCTTGATGAAGGCGGCGGGGCTGGCGCCGGAGGGGGCCGCCAAACCCGATCTGGCGGGCATCCTGCGGGCCGTCGCCGGCCGCAAAAAGCCGTCATAAAGCCTGATTGGCATGCAAAAAAACCACTTGGAATATTCTGCGTTAGCGACTACGTTCCGGCCACAGCGTCGGTCCAGGGTTGCTGGCCCCTTAGATGCCCTCAGGGGATATCACGGGTGGAGGCCAGAGTTCTCAAAGCGAGAGCCCGCCCCGAGTGAAAGGTTCCAAAACGCAGGTCCAATCGAGCGCGATGGCTGAAAGAGCTGCGCTGCTTCCGACCGCAAAGCGAACGAAAGCCTGATATTGCGCCTTGAGAATCACGCGAGAAAGCTGTGCTTGTTTTTGGCAGGCGGACTGATTTGATGCAGCCAGCGGCGTAGGCTGGGCTGGTGGGGAACGCGTCTTTGTTGACTGCGACGTACGGCAAAATCTGTGTGGACTTCAACTGCGCTGCTGTTCGGTGCGCATGACGCGGGCCGGGCCTGCGCCGTGACGGTCACATCGGCAATCCATAGCTTGGCAATCCAAGGCTGGGCAATTCAAGGCCAAGTGCTTCAAGGCTAAATGCTTCAAGGCTAAGTGCTTCAAGGCTAAGTGCTTCAAGGCTAAGTGCTTCAAGGCTGGTAACTTCTTCAAGGCTGGTAACTTCAGGGCTGGAATTAAAGGCGAGACATGAGAAACGGTCAGAACAACAACAAGCGGATGCGTAACCGGAACAGCAGCAACAACAATCGAAACGACAGCAACCGGCGCGGCCAGAATCCGATGACGCGGGTGTTCGAATCCAACGGGCCGGACATCAAGATCCGTGGCACCGCATCCCATGTCGCGGAAAAATACGTGCAGCTGGCGCGCGACGCGCGCTCTTCCGGCGATCCGGTGGCCGCCGAGAACTACTATCAGCACGCCGAGCATTATTTCCGGCTGATCGCCGCCGCCCAGGAGCAGTTCCGGCAGAATCAGCCGCAGCCGCGCACCGAAAACGAGATGGCGCCGGAGGACGGCGACGACGAGAGCGAGAGCTTCTCGAATTTCGGGCAGGAGCCCGGCTTCGTGCCGGCGCAGCCGCAGCCCTTCGTGCCGCGCGACAATCCGCCTCCGCGCGACCAGCATCAGCCCCGCGAACACCATGCCCATCGCGAGCACCGCCCGCAGCCGCAGTTCCAGCCCCCGCAGCCGCAGCCGGTGATTGCCGACAGCGTCAGCGTCGATCGCCTGCCATCGTTCATCACCGGACCACAGCCGCAAATCAGCAACGCGCCGGCTGCCTTCGAAGGCGGCGAGCGCTTCCCGCGCCGGCGCCGCCGGCCCCACGGCCCGCGCCCCGAAGGCGCCGCAGCACCGGCCGCCCCCAGCGAGGATTTCAATCCGGGGAATGAGTGAGTAATCGTCTCTTCCCGTCGCAGGGTTGAGAAAAAATCTCCACGAACCAAGTGTCGACTTTACCGCCGCAGCGGCGAATCGTCCCGCCGCACTGACGACGACGGCACCAGCACCGGCTCCAGCGCCGGGATCAGCCGCGTGCGCTCGCGGTGCGCCGGGATCGCGCGATAGACCTGCTTTGTCGCTTCCACGATATGAACGCCGGCGAACGGCAGCGACAGCGTGGCGCCGACGCGCTCCCACGCCATCGCGGAGCGCAGGAACCAACCGCCCGCCACCGGCGGCATGAACAGCGCCTCACCCCAGGAGGCCGGCGTGAACCAGGTCTGCCGCAGCAACTGGGTGATCTGCGAGCGCGAATACGGCCGGCCGTGACCGAACGGGGTATTGTCGGTGCGGGCCCACACCCCGCGCCGGTTCGGAACAACCGCCATCAACCGGCCGGAGGGCGCCAGCACCCGCCATACCTCGCGCAACAGCCCTTCGGGATCGTCGGACATTTCCAGCGCATGGACCAGCAGGATGCGGTCGACGGCGGCATCCGGCAGCGGCAGCGAGAACTCGTCGACCAGGGTCGCCAGTGTCGGCCGCGCGGTCGGCCATTTCAGCACGCCCTGCGCCGCCGGCATGAAGGCGATGCAGCGCTCCGAGTCCTCGCGGAACAGTCCGAGATAGGGCGTGGGATAGCCGAGGCCGAGCACGCGCTGACCCTGCGCGTTCGGCCAGCGCGCCTGAACGCCCCGATTGATCAGCCGCCGCGCCACGATGCCGAGGCGCTGCGAATAGAAATTGCGGAGATCGATGACGTCGATGGTCATGACCCCAATCTAACACGCCGCCGGCCTGCCCGGCGCGCAGAATATGGCATTGCCTGCCAGGCGTTAACGCCATATTTCATTGTCGATGCGGTGGTGCCGGCCGTCATCGGGAGCGTGTTCCGCAAGAATGGGTACCGGTCTTGCGATCAAAAGAAATGTATCACGGAGATATCATGGCCGCCGAAATTCGCCTGTTCACCTGCCTCACCGATAATTTCGGCTATCTGATTCACGATCCCGCGACCAAGGCCACCGCCTCGATCGACGCGCCGGAGGCTGCTCCGGTCATCAAGGCGCTGGAGCGCGAGGGCTGGACGCTGACCGATATCCTGATCACCCACCATCACGGCGACCACGTCGGCGGCGTCGCCGAGCTCAAGCAGAAATATGGATGCGGCGTGGTCGGTCCGCACGACAAATCCGCGAAGATAGCCGATGTCGACCTGCGGGCCGGCCAGGGCGACGTGGTGAAAGTGGGAGGCCTGCTGGCAAGGGTGCTGGAAACTCCGGGCCATACGCTCGATCACATCAGCTACGTGTTCGACGGCGAGAAGGCGCTGTTCGCCGCGGACACGCTGTTTTCGATCGGCTGCGGGCGGGTGTTCGAAGGCAACTACCCGATGATGTGGAACTCGCTGTTGAAGCTGCGCGCGCTACCCGACGATTTCAAACTCTATTGCGGCCATGAGTATACCGCAGCCAACGTCAAGTTCGCGCTGTCAGTCGAGCCCGACAATGCCGACCTGAGGACGCGCGCCGAGCAGGTGACGCGGCTGCGGGCGGAGAACAAGCCGACGATTCCCACACTGCTGGGCGAAGAGAAGAAGGCAAATGTGTTCCTGCGCGCCGACGAGCCGTCGGTCGCGGCCAGCCTGCGGATGAAGGGCGCCGATGCGGCCGCCGTGTTCGGCGAGTTGCGCGAGCGCAAGAACAAGTCCTGATGGCCGCGCTGCCTTCCGACGCCGGATTAGCCTCGCCTCCGAAACATATCCCTCGCCGCGATCAGGCCGCCGCCGGCGATCAGGACGGCGGCGATGGCGATGTTCGCGCTCGGCCTGGCAAAGCCCGCCAGAATCAGAAACGCGGTCGAGAGCAGCGGCGTCGCGTAGGACGCAGCACCCAGCACGCGAATGTCGCCGCGCTTCATCCCGACGTCCCAGGCAAAGAATGCAGCGCCCACCGGGCCGACGCCGAGCGCCGCGATCGCGAGCCACTGCGCCGCGGTGTCGGGCCAGACCGTGGTTTCGACCAGCCCGTGCACCAGGGCGGCGAGCACCGCCGTCGCCAGGCAAAAGCCGGCGACCGCGTCGGTCGGCACCGCCTTGAGCTTGCGCGACATCACCGAATAGGCCGCCCACACGAAGGCCGCGACGAACGCGGCGAGCAGGCCGGGCACCTGGCCCGCTTCAAAGCCGCTGGCGCCGCTGCCGACGAACAACAGCACCGTGCCGGCCAAACCGAGCAACGCGCCGACGATGTGGTGCGGCAACAGCCGCTCGCCGGGCAGCAGCGACGAGAACAGCACGATGAGGAGCGGCCAGAGATAATTCAGCAGGCCCGCTTCGGCGGGCGGCGCGAAGCGCAGCGCAAGGAAATACAGCGCGTGATATCCGAACAGGCCGCCGACCCCGACGATCCAGGCGGCCGCGGGCTGCTTCAGGGCGCCGAACGCCGCGGGGCGAAACATGAAGCTTGCGAACGCGACCGCGGCCCCGATCGCGAACGTCATCGCCGCGAGTTGGAACGCCGGAACCTTGCCGGTCGCGACCGTCAGCACCGACAGCAGCGACCACATCAGGATCGCGGTCAGCCCGATCAGGGTGGCGGTGGGCGGGGTCATGAGATTCGTCATTGCGAGCGCAGCGAAGCAATCCAACTGTCAGGGGCAAGAACCGGATTGCGTCGTCGCACGTGCTCCCTGGCGCAAACGCTTGCCGTTTGTCGCAGGCAATGACGAAATACAATCACACCATGTACTGCCCGCCGTTGATCGACAGCGTCGAGCCGGTGATGGCGCCGGCCTCGTCCGCGGCGAGGAACACCACGGCGCGGGCGATTTCCTCGGGTTCGCCGAGGCGATTGACCGGGATCAGCGGCAGGATGCTCTTCTCCAGCACGTCCTTCGGCACCGCCTGCACCATTTCGGTGTTGATGTAGCCCGGGCAGATCGCGTTCACGGTGATCCCAGCCTTGGCGTTCTCCAGCGCCAGCGCCTTGGTGAAGCCGATGTCGCCGGCCTTGGCGGCGGAATAATTGACCTGGCCGAACTGGCCCTTCTGGCCGTTGATCGAGGAGATGTTGATGACGCGGCCGAACTTGCGCGAACGCATGCCCTCGATCACCGGACGGGTCATGTTGAACAGCGAACCGAGATTGGTGTTGATGACCGCATTCCACTGATCGAGCGTCATCTTGTGGAACGCACCATCCTTGGTGATGCCGGCGTTGTTGATGAGCACATCGATCGGGCCGAGATCGGCCTCCACCTGCTTGACGCCCGCAGCGCAGGCGTCGAACGAACTGACATCCCATTTATAGACGGGGATGCCGGTCTCGGCCTTGAATTTTTCCGCTGCCGCGTCGTTGCCGGCATAACTGGCGGCGACCTTGTATCCGGCGGCCTTCAGCGCCTTGCTGATCGCAGCGCCGATTCCGCGCGTACCCCCCGTCACCAATGCAACCCGTGCCATGTCGAATCCTTCCCTAGGTGTTCTTCAATTTTCTATAGCTTCGAATTATGCGGGCCGTTTGACGAACATCAAGAACAAAACGCCCGGCACGAGGCCGGGCGTTTGCCGTCAACTCGATGATGTGCGGTTGCGATACGAGCTTCCCCTCATTCAGCACATCCGCTGCCGCGTCCGTTTAGTCGCGTGCAATGCACATCGCGATGCCCATGCCGCCGCCGATACACAGCGTGGCGAGACCCTTCTTGGCGTCGCGCTTCTGCATTTCGTGCAACAACGTCACCAGCACCCGGGCGCCGGAAGCGCCGACCGGATGGCCGATCGCGATGGCACCGCCGTTGACGTTGACCTTGGAGGTATCCCAGCCGAGGTCCTTGTTGACCGCGCAGGCCTGCGCCGCAAAGGCTTCGTTGGCCTCGATCAGATCGAGGTCGGCGATGTTCCAGCCGGCTTTCTTCAGCGCGGCGCGCGATGCCGGGATCGGTCCGGTGCCCATGATCTTGGGATCGACACCGGCCTGGCCCCACGACACGATGCGGCCGAGCACTTTTCGGCCTTCCTTGGCCGCCTGCTTGGCGGTCATCAGCACCACGGCGGCGGCGCCGTCATTGATGCCGGACGCGCTGCCGGCGGTCACCGTGCCGTCCTTCTCGAACGCCGGCTTCAACTTGGCCATCGCATCGATCGTGGCGCCGTGGCGCGGATATTCGTCGTCGCTGACGATGATGTCGCCCTTGCGGGACTTGATGGTGACCGGAACGATCTCATCCTTGAACTTGCCGGCCTTCTGCGCGGCCTCGGCCTTGTTCTGCGAGGCGACGGCGAACTCGTCCTGCTGGTTGCGGGTGATCTGGTACTGCCGGGCGACGTTCTCGGCGGTGTTGCCCATGTGGTAGCCGTTGAAGGCGTCCCACAGCCCATCCTTGATCATGGTGTCAATGAACTCGATCGGACCCATCTTGGTGCCGCCGCGCAGATATTGCGCGTGCGGAGCCATGCTCATGGACTCCTGGCCGCCGGCGACGACGATTTCGGAATCGCCGTTGAGCAGCGCCTGATACCCCAGCGCGACGGTGCGCAGGCCGGAGCCGCAGAGCTGGTTGACGCCCCAGGCCGGGCTTTCCACCGGAATGCCGGCGGCGATCGAGGCCTGGCGGGCCGGGTTCTGGCCCTGCGCCGCGGTCAGGATCTGGCCCATGATCACCTCGGAGACACGGCCCGGCTCGATGCCCGCGCGTTCCAGCGCTCGTGGGCCGGCATGGTGGCGAAGGCACCGTTGAAACTTCCGACCGGGGTGCGGGCGGCGCTGACGATGACGACATCGTCTGACATGGACATCTCCTGGGGTTGAGCTTTCGGGGCTTGACGGCTGGGTTGGCGGACGCCGGATTGGCGGACGCCAGATTGGCGGACCAGTCTGTTACCTCATCCTGTTAACGGAGTTGAGGCATGTCAATCGGCCGGCGCGCAAAATCACGCCGCGATGCATTCAAAATGACACCGCGGCAGTTTCCAAAGCAGTGTCCATGCCTTGACAGTGCCCTGGAATTAACCGTGCCGCACAAAACGGTAGCCGAAGCCAGTTGAAAATGCTTACCTTTGTTGCGTTGCGTTGCTCGTCAACCCTTCGGCGATGCCGTCGGGTTCCCTTCTCCTCGGGTGCATTGTGTGAGCCATGGCGAAATCAGACCAACCCACCACGATCAAGAAATACGCCAACCGGCGGCTCTATAATACCGGCACCAGCACCTATGTGACGCTCGAGGATCTCGCGACGATGGTGAAGGAGGGCGAGGATTTCCTCGTCTACGACGCCAAGACCGGCGACGACATTACCCGCTCGGTGCTGGCGCAGATCATTTTCGAACAGGAGAACAAGGCCGGCCAGAACCTGCTGCCGACCACCTTCCTGCGCCAGCTGATCCGGTTCTACGGCGACAGCATGCAGATGGTGGTGCCGAAATATCTCGAACAGTCGATCGATACGCTGACCCGCGAGCAGGAAAAGTTTCGCAAGCAGCTGACCAACACTTTTTCCGGGACCCCATTCGCGCCGCTGGAAGAGCACGTCCGCCGCAACATGGAATTGTTTCAGCAGACCTTCGCGATGTTCAAGCCGTTCGTGCCGCCGCGCCCAGGAAGCCCTGCCGCCGCCGAGCCCGAGAAGTTGCCGGAGCCGGCCGCGGAGGGGGCCAACATCGACGACCTGCGCCGCCAGATGAAGGACATGCAGGACCGGCTGGATCGCATGTCGAAAGAACCGAAGAAGGAAGAGTAGTTTTTCCTCGCCGTCCCGAACACCGGGACAACGCTGGCGATCACCCCGCCGCCGGCAACACGGTCTCGCTCGACCGGTCCCAGGGCCGCTGCGACGACGCCAGTCCGATCAGCCGCCCCTGAATGTAATCGCAGCCCCATTCCCGCAGCATGACCGCGGATTCCTCGTCCTGGACCCATTCCGCGACGGTCTTGATTTCCAGCCGGCGCGCCAGATCGATCAGGGTCTGCACGAAGGCGCGATCGTCGGCCGAGCGGGCGATGTTCTGCACGAACGCGCCGTCGATTTTCACGATATCGACGCCGAGCTTGCGCAGATTCCGGAATGAGGTGTAGCCGGCGCCGAAATCGTCGATCGCGATCTGGCTGCCGAAGTTCTTCAGGCGCGTGACGAAGCCGCGAACGTCGTCGATGTCCTGGATCGCCACGGTTTCGGTGATCTCCACGATCAGCCGCTCGGCGACGCCGGGATGGGCGCGCATCAGCGATTCGATTCCGGCCCACCAGTCCGGGTCCATCGTGGTGTCGGGCGAGATGTTGAGGCTGAGCCGGACGTTCGGCGATGCCGCCAGTTCAGCGACCACCAGTTCGAGCACGCGGTGATCGACCAGCCGGATCAGGCCGAGCTTTTCCGCGACCGGCACGATATCCGGCGCCAGCAGAACCTGCCCGTCGTCCTGCTCCATGCGAACCAGGCATTCGAAGAAGGCGGCATCCCGCGAGCGCGCCTCGACCACCGGCTCGAACGCCATCACGATCCGGCGCTCGTTGAGCGCGGTGACGATCTCGTCGGTGACGCGGATGTTGACGCGGCGCTGGGCGTCGCGCTCGACGTTTGGGCGCCATACCGAAAACGACCCGGCGCGGCGGCGCTTGGCCATATCGAGTGTTTCATGGGCGCGGTTGATCGCCTCGTCGGCGTGGCGGGCGTAGCGCGGCACGGTGACTGCACCGATGGACGCGGTCACCGAGACCGGTCCCGACCTGGTCGGCACGACCTCGTCGCGAATGCCCGCCAGGAACCGCTCAGCGGCGACATTCATGTCGTCTACGGTGCAGTTCTTCAGGATCAGCCCGAACTTGTTGCCGGAGAACCGGCCGAGCACGTCACCGCCGCGCAGCCGCGCGCGAATGCGTTTGCCGATTTCCGAAATCACCGCGTCGGCGACATCGAAGCCGAAGGCGTCGTTGATGCGCGCCAGATGGTCGATGCCGATCAGCATGAAGGCGCAGGAGGTGCGGAAGCGCGAGGCTTCCTCGATCGCCTCGGCGAGCGATCCGACCAGATGGGTGCGGTTGAGTTCGCCGGTCAGCGGGTCGTTCCGCGACAGTTTCAGAAGCTGCTCGTCGCGGGCGTGGCGTTCGTTGTTGACGCGGACGATGCCATGGGCGCGCGCCGGCCGGCCGTCGGCGCCGGCGAACCAGCAGCCGGTTTCCTCGATCCACAGCACAGGCGCCGAGGTGCTTGTCCGCACGCCATACTCGATCCGGTACGGCACGCCGTCGCCGCGGCGCGCCGACGACGCATGGCCGAGGGCATCCGAGCGGACCGAGCGCGCCGGCTCAATCAGCTTCGAGAACGCGGCGCCGCTGGCCAGGGACTGCGCTGGAATATCCGGAAAGACCCGGCTCAGTTGATCGCTCCAGACCATCGCGTCGGTGGCGATATCCCACACGAAAGCGGCCTGGCCGATCGAAGCGAGGATGGTCGAAGCTTCTGGAAGAGCGGATGTCACAATCGCCTCGTTTCGGGACACTGCCGGGTGATTCTCCGCCACCAGGATAGTGGCTCTTTGCTCCCGACCAGCGCGGATTCCTTAGAATAGGCGCAAATCATTAAGGGAGCGAAAGGGGATTTGCCTGCGGCCGGCGGCAGCCCCCGGCCGTGAAGGGGGGCCGCGCCAAGTGCATCAACAATCTGGAAACCACGTTGCGCGGTCGCCGGGAACAAAGCCACGAGAACCGGCATGAGCCTTGCGAAAGAGAATCGGAAAAAGGGCGTCACGTCCCGAAATGTGACATTCAGCCGGGTTTCGATTTGCAATGTCAGGCAGCAGCCGACCAGAGCAGGCAGTGGATGACGGGGGCGTTGCGGACGCCAGGCCGGCCTGCGTTGCGCTGGTGCCGATGGCGCAGCCGACGGAATGGACGAGGACCGCCGGCCAGCCGCCGTCGCGGCCCGCCTCCACCTTTGTCGTCCAGTTGCTCGCAACCGTCGAGCACGCCCCCCAGACCCGCGGCCTGCGGCGGGCCGCGGCTGCCGACGCGCAGACCGCTTACGTCGCGAACCGGGTGCAGCCCCGCGTCGCAGGGATCCGGACCCGGCACATCATCTGACCCGCGCGTTGGACTAGCGCGTGCTATCCGGCGAAGGACGCGAACCATCGCCCGGCTGCAGCCCCGGGGACGGGACCTCCGGCGATGGCGCCATCGGCGTGACGTCGGGATGCACGATTTTCGGTTCCACGCGATCCGGCTGGACAGCTTCGGCGGGAGGCGCCGCCACGGAAGGAGCTGGTACGGAAGGGGCCGGTGCTGAAGGCGCCGGCACGGCCACCGGTTCCAACGGAGATTCGGGCACGGCCGTCTCGGCTTTCGCCGTATCCCGCCGCGACGCCGCAGGAACTGCCGCCACCTGCGCTCGGCGCCGCGTACGCAGCGCGATGCCCGACAGGAAATCCACCAGCGCCAGCATCGTCAGCAGGAAAAAGGTCGAGGTGCCGAATTTCGGCCACAGCATGAACTCGGCAGCCGCGGCGCCGAACACGATCAGCGACAGCAGGTGATCCGTGAGATACTTCGCGCCGGGCCGCGCGCCCTTGATGACCTCGGACAGCAACAGCAAGATGCTGAGCGCCAGCAGCATATCGCTGAGTGTCACCGGCCATTCGGCGCCGGACAGCAGTGTCAGCCTGACGATGGGATCGGCGAAGGAAACGCCGGGCATCAGGAAGACGATGATGTTGTAGATAGCCAGCGGAATCAGGAGAAGCGGAAAACCGATCATCGACGGCGAGGCCTTCTTTTCAGGCAAGAGAAGTAAGGTCTGTTCAGGCGGACCGCCCGGTCCGCCCGCCGGGAAACCATCTTATCTCACGCTTTGGCCGAATTCAGGCGCGCATGGCCGATCGACCCGCCACCTGCTCCGCCCGGTCAGGATTCCTTCTTGGCCTTCAGAACCTGGCGGCCCTTGTACATGCCGGTCTTCAGATCGAGGTGGTGCGGACGGCGCAATTCGCCGGAATCCTTGTCCTCGGCATAGGTCGGCTTCTTGAGCGCGTCCGCCGAACGGCGCATGCCACGCCGCGAGGGCGATGTTTTTCTACGGGGAACGGCCATGTCGGTATCCTCTAGGGGTGTCGTCGGAGGCATTCGTCCGCAACGGACGCCCGGCGCCGTTAAGAGCGCGAGCTGAAATGCCGATAAGGCCGCGCTTATAGAGGATGGGGTGTTGCAAAGCTAGGTTCAAAATGCGCCCAAACGGCTCAGAAAGCGCGATTTTCCCGCCAGCATCGCTGCAATCCCTGAGCCTGCGCCCGGGCCATGTAGGTTCCGGCCAGACGGCGCACCCCGGGGCCGGGATTACGGGCGCTGCGCCTGATCGGATTGGGCAGGATTGCCGCCAGAAGCGCGGCCTCCCGTGGCGACAGGGTGGAGGCCGATCGGCCGAAGGCGTAAGTGGCGCCCGCCTCGACCCCGAACTGGCCGGACGGGCCCCATTCGGCGATGTTGAGGTAAATCTCCAGGATCCGCTGCTTCGGCAGCACCAGATCGATCCAGATCGCCAGCGGTATCTCCAGCCCCTTGCGCACCACGCTGCGGCCCGGCCACAGAAACAGGTTTTTCGCCACCTGCTGGGTGATGGTCGAGCCGCCGCGCGCCACCTCGCCGTCCTCGGCGTCGTCGATCACTTCCCGCAGCGCGTCCCAGTCAATGCCATGGTGGCTGCAGAATTTGGCGTCTTCGGAGGCCACCACCGAGCGCGGCAGCGCCGGCGAAACGGCGCTGAAATCGATCCATTGCCGCGATACCGGCGCGCCGGTCAGCCAGCGCCAGGCCATCAGCGTCGAGACCGGATGGCCGGCGCGATAGAACGGCGCCAGCAGGTACGGCAGCAACAGCACGGCCAGCACGATCAGCAGCAGGTTTCGGGCAGTGCGCAAAATTCTGGAGTTCCGGTTGAAGACGGCGGGCAGTTGTCGGCGAACGGACCGGCACTGACGATATGTCCCTGAAAGCCTCGCTTTTTCCAGCCCTTTTAAGGTCCGGCGAGCGCTGCACCCGGAATTGACGAAGCCGGTGCCATCAACGATTGTCCGGCCCGAACCGATCTGGAGCTGTTTTTGATGACGACCGGCACTGCACCAACAGACTTTGCAAGACGACTGGACCAGACCGCGGAGGAAACCGAGGCGCTGCTGGGCAAGCTCCTGTCCGAAGCGCCGTTGCCCGACGAAATCGCACGGCCGAAGCGGCTGATGGACGCCATGCGCTATTCCAGCCTCGGCGGCGGAAAGCGCTTGCGGCCGTTCCTGGTGGTCGAGAGTTCCGCCGTGTTCGGCGTGCCGCGGGAGTCCGCGCTGCTGGCGGGCGCCGCGCTCGAATGCATCCACTGCTACTCGCTGATTCATGACGATTTGCCCGCGATGGACAACAGCGACCTGCGCCGCGGCCGGCCCACGCTGCACAAGCAGACCGACGAGGCCACCGCGATCCTGGCCGGCGACGGGCTGCTGACGCTGGCCTTCGACATCATTACCCGCGACGAGATTCACAGCGACGCGGCGGTACGGCTGAAGCTGGCGCGCGCGCTGGCCCGCGCCTCGGGAATCGGCGGCATGGTCGGCGGCCAGATGCTCGACCTCGCCGGCGAAGGCCGGTTCGGCGACCGCGAGCCGGTCGACGTGGCTCGGCTGCAGCAGATGAAGACCGGCGCGCTGTTGCGCTATGGCTGCATCGCCGGCGCCCTCCTCGGCCAGTCCTCGCCGGCTCAGCATCAGGCACTCGACGATTACGGCCACGCGCTCGGGGAAGCTTTCCAGATCGCCGACGATCTGCTCGACGTCGAGGGCGATGCTGCCGCGCTCGGCAAGCAGACCGGACAGGACGCGGCGCTGGGCAAGACCACCTTCGTCACGCAGCTTGGGATAGAGGGCGCCAAGCAGCGCGTGCGAGACCTCCTGGCCAGGGCTGACTCCGCGCTCTCGATCTTCGGCACCCAAGGCGACGTGCTGCGCGCCGCGGCGCGGTTCGTCGCGGACCGCAAGAACTGACGGGCCGACCCGGTGAGGTTGTTGCCCGACTAGCGAAGATGCCGGCACCGGTCCGCGCGGTGTGCGCGTGGCCGCGCGCTTTCGCGGTGTGTTCGATAACATGCAGCAGTGGTCAGGGGCACACCCCCGACATGATGGCGCTCTGGGTGTAGCAACCTCTTTCACGTTCTACGCCGGTAAGCGGCTGGCCTTTGGATCCCATCCCTGCACCCGCGCGTATCGGAGACCGCCCGGTAACTGCTTGCGGTGCCTGCAGAGCTTGCCTTGCTTCCGGAACCTGCCTCGGTTCCGGTCGGTCGCGCCTGGCCACCGGCTTCTTCTCGCGGCGCTTCTCGCACTCATTGTCGTCATTGACGAACGAGCCGGCGCCGCAGCTGATTTGCACGCATCGCTCGCCCTCGGCCCTGAAGCCGTGTTCGCAGACCAGCGGACACACCCGCGACGTCTTGGCCTTGATCGTGTCAAGCGCGTCGATCGAGGCGAGCTTGGTGTCGAACCTGGTGTTGGCATAGCGGTTGAACAGCGTCAGCGAGCGCTGCGACGCCGTGTTCCAGTAGCCGTCGGCATCCGCGCGGAGACAGCCGACGCGGCGCAGTTCGGTCTGCAGCGATTTGTTGACATCGGCTTGCGGGGCGCCCGCGCTGAGCACGGCGAGATTGGGCGTCTCAGGCTTGGCGGTGGCCGGCGCAACGGCAGCCACCTTGCTGTCGGCGGCGGCCTTTTCCGCCTCTGCCCGCTTCTGTTCGGCGGCCGCCGCCTGATCCTGCGCCACCTGTTTGGCCTTCTCGGCCACGACACGCGCCTGTTCGGCCGACTTGGCGTCGGCGTCGGCCTTGGACAGTGCCGCTTTCTGCGCGCCCTCGGCGGCCAGCCGCGCCCGCTCCTGTTCGGCGATCCGCGCCTTTTCGGTGGCGGCGATCCGGGCCTCCTCCGCGGCAAATTTGGCCAGCTGGATCTTGGCAAGGCTGGCGTAGAAGCCGTCAGGGTACTGCGCGAGGAAGGCGTTCATGGCGTCTTTGTTGCCGATCTGCAGCGCCAGTTCGTAGTCCCGGCGGGCTTCAGCCTGGGGATTGGCGGGCGCAGTCGGCACAGCGACCGCCCTGGCCGGCACCAGCGGCAGGTCCTCGCCGCCAAGCGAGCCATAGACGAACGGCTCCTGCCGGTTGCCGGTGATCTTCAGCACGTCGTCGCGAACGAATCCAAAGGCACGACGCACGTCGAGCCCCGGCGTCGTCAGATGCTTTGCCAGCGCCGTCGTGAACGGGCTGTTCTTGCCGTCGCCATCCGCCGCCGTCGAGCCGGCCTTGGCCGAATAGGCAATCAGCATGTTCGGGCTGGTCGGCTCGATCTTGGCCAGACCCTGGCCGATCGCGCGCGTCGCGACGGTCCGTTTCATGCTCTTGGAAAACGGATTGTCCCGGCAGGCGTCCAGAATCACTAACCGCAACCGCTTGGCGGGTTCGATCGCGACCAGCACGCGGTCGAGCGAAAGCGCCTCGTCATAGACGTCGGTGTCGCGTTCCAGCCTGGCATCCACCGGGATCAGATAATTGGTGCCATCCACCTCGATACCGTGCCCGGCGTAATAGACCACGGCGATGTCGGCGTCGCGGGAACGGTCGGCAAAGTCGCGCAGCGCGCGGCGGGTCTCGGCGGCCGGCAAATCGCGGCGGGAATCGACCACATCGAAGCCGGCGGCCTTGAGCGTCGCCGCGACGGTTGCGCCGTCATTGACCGGGTTCGGCAGCGGCGCCACGTTCTGATAGGCCCCGTTGCCGAGCACGAGCGCCACGCGCTTTTCGGCCCATGCCGGCTGGCACACCAGCAAAAGCGCTGCGGCGAGAAGAAACCGGTGCAGTTTGAGTGATCCAGCGGATTTCATCATGACACTTCTCGCAACGGTAGCGGACATTAGCACTGGTGCATGCCTATCAGGGGCCCGCGGCGCGGCCTGTGAGCCACATCACGTCCGTATCCCGGCCTGATCGCGGCGTGACCGTCGCCAGGAACCGGAAGCGCCTGGTCATTAGTACCGCCAGCCCCCCATCGGTTCGCGCTGATCGATCACGTTTTGCGCCACGGGGACGGACAACTGCCTTGCAATCCCCCACTTTGCGCCGGTTCTTGGCATGGTTCTTGGCATATTGTGTTGCGCTAACCTGCCCTGCGCTCGACATGTACCCACCGGCTGCTGACGCCAACGGGGTCGCCGCTGGCCTTCACCTCGCCCTTGTATTGTTCGATCTCCTCGTCATTCACGCCTGCATCGCTCATGGCGTAGCTCACCCGGCGCAGGATCGGCCAAAGTTGATCGCCCAAATCGGCCAACTCAACCTTGATGTGCGGATACTTGGCCTGTCCGGCGGCTGGCCTGGTGAACATCGCCTCGAACAGATCCCTGCAGCGCTGCAGCCCGTCGCTGGTCAATGCCACCGATTTCGACTCGCTCCCCGGGTCGTCGATCATTCCCTTTTGGTGCAACCGGCCCAATGTATCCGAATCGAAGCTCTTCCCGGCCCGGCCTTGATCGTGAAGGGTCAGATGGAGCAAGGCCAAAACCGCATCATCGATTCGGTCCGTGTCGATCGTCATCAAGATTTCTCCCGTAAACCAGCGGTTCCGCAGTCTTTGCCCGGAACGTCGACGTCCTGCCACGTCCGGAAGGCGGTTCAAACTGCAGGACAGATTGGCAAAACGCAATCCGCCGCCGCAACAGGCATCTCCGGCGGCAGTACCTGCATTCGATTTTCCCGATACATCGCAGGTGCTGCGTCGCGCATGATCCAAGTCCTCCGTAGCGTAATCCATCCATTCGTGGCTTAATTCACTCCAGCCGATCCTCTCGATGGAGCCCCAACGTGAACCATGACCGTTCCACCGTCGAAGCCGTCATCCAGCATTATTTCGACGGGCTTTACGAAGGCAGCGCCGAGAAACTGGGCGCGATCTTTCACCCTTCCGCCGATCTGCGCTGGCTGGAAAAGGGCGCGCTGCAGGTTCTCACCGTGCCGGACTGGCTCGATCGCGTCGCCAAGCGGCCATCCGCCAAGTCGGAAGGCAAGCCGCGCGAGGATTTTGTCGTGACGATCGACCGTTCCGACGACTCCACCGCCTTCATCAAGGTCCGCTGTCAGTTGCCGCCGCGCTATTTCACCGACTATCTCGTGGCGATGAAACTGGCCGACGGCTGGCAGATCGTCTCCAAGTCCTACCGCTACGACCTGCGCGAATGAGGGGCCCTTGACTCGGCCGCATTGATCTCGCGCGCCGTGCAGGCAAATTGAGCGGCCGGGGGGTTCGCGGCGGTGGAAACCAAATTCCAGATCTTTCTGATCCTGCTCGCGGTGCTGGCGGGCACCGCGTTGCTGGCGCGGCGAATGAATGTCGCGCCGGCCATCCTGCTGATGCTGGCCGGCATCGCGCTGGCCTTCGTGCCGGGCATGCCGACCCTGGAATTGCCTCCGGAACTGGTGCTGCTGGTGGTATTGCCGCCGCTGATCTACTCGGCCAGCGTCGCCATGAGCTGGCGCGAGTTCAGATCCAATCTGCGCCCCATCATCCTGCTCTCGGTCGGCTGCGTCATCTTCACCGCCTGCGCGGTCGCGACCGCGACGCACTATCTGATCGGGCTGCCGTGGAGCGTCGGCTTCCTGCTCGGCGCCATCGTCGCGCCTCCGGACGTGGTGGCGCCGCTGGCGATCGCCCGCAAGCTCGGGCTGCCGCGCCGGATCCTCGTCATCCTCGAGGGCGAGGGCCTGGCCAACGACGCCACCGCGCTGATCCTGTATCGCTTCGCGGTGGCGGCGATTTCGACCGGGATGTTCTCGCTGCCGAAAGCGACCGGTACCTTTGCCGTCATCGTCGTCGCCGAACTCCTGTTCGGGGCCGCCGTCGGCTGGCTATCCTTGCGGATGCGGTATCGCGCGCGGGATCCACAGGTCGAAATCACGCTGTCGCTGCTCACACCCTACCTCGCCTTCTGGATCCCTCACCATTTCGGCGGCTCCGGCGTGATCGCGACCGTCGCTTGCGGGCTCTACATGAGCTGGAACGGGCCCCTGCTGATCTCCTCGGCGACGCGGCTGCAGGGCATCTTCTTCTGGGACCTCGTGATCTATCTGATCGAGGGCCTGCTGTTCCTGCTGACGGGATTCCAGATGCGGCTGCTGTTCGAGAAATCGAAGGCGTTTGCGCTGGAAGACATCCTGCTGGCAACCGCGCTGGTCGCCGCGATCGTCATCATTGCCCGCTTCGCCTGGGTCTATCCCGCCACCTATCTGCCGCGGCTGTTGAGCCGGCGCCTGCGCGCGCGCGACCCGGCGCCGCCGTGGCGCGCCGTGTTCGTGGTCGCCTTTACCGGCGTCCGCGGCGCGGTCTCGCTGGCGGCGGCGCTGGCGCTGCCGCTGACGCTCCCGAATGGCGAGGGCTTTCCGTATCGCGACCTGATCCTGTTCGTTTCGTTCGGCGTCATCTTCATCACGCTGGTCGGACTGGGGCTTGGGCTGCCGCCGGTCGTCCGATGGCTCGGCGTTGCCCGCACCGGCAGCGACGAGCATGCCGCGGAGATGGAGGCGGAAGTCTCCGCGCGGCGCGAGGCGCTGGCGGCTGCGCTGGCATCCCTCGACGCCATCACCGACGACCGCGAACTGTCCGACGAGGTCGTCAAATTGTTGCGGGCGCGGCATGAGATCCGCGGCAATCAGCTGCCGAATTCACTCGGCCCCGATCGGCAGGACGTCTCGATGGCGGGCTCCGACCTGACGCGGGAACTGATCGGCGCGGAGCGCAGGTTCATCCACCTGCTGCTGCGGGACGGCAAGATCACCGACGAGATCAGGCGGCGGATCGAGCGCGACCTCGATCTGGAGGAAGCCAGCCTGGCCAATCGCGAATATCACAGGATAGCCCTGTAAGCTGCCACCCCCCTGACCGCCGCGCCGTGGTTGAAACAATCGCAGTTGTAAGATTGCTGTCACGGCCCGGCCGGCCGCCTGCATTCTCGACGGCAAACCTACTCCGCCGCCGCGGTCCGCGGCCGCCCGACAAAGCCGGTCGCATCGCCAAAACGCTCGACCATGACGGCGGGCAAATCCTTGGCCTTGCCGGTGACGCAAGCGCCCGAGCGCACGGCGTAGCGGTCCGGATGCGCCAGCTGCGCCGGCGGCGCGCCCTGCTGCAGCGCGCGGGCGGTCTCCATCACCAGTTTGCGAAAATGCATGATGCCGAGATCGGTCGGCCCGAGATGCTCGCGGGTGCGGTCGGCGATCGGGCCCTGGCTGTCCTGCACCGCGGCGTCCTGTTCGGAGACGCCCCTGATGCCGGTGTAGCTGCTGGTCTTCTGCAGCTTGCGGTCGATCAGGTAGTCGTTGGACTTGTTGCGCAGGGGCACGTAGTTCTCGTCGACCTCGGAGATGACGCCGTTGCCGCTGTCGTAGGCGTCGCGTTCGGCCTGCGTAATGGGGCGCTCCGGATTCCAGGCATAGGTGTAGATCCAGCAATTGGTGTCCGTCACCGGCACGAAACTCTGGCCAAAAATGTTCTCGCCGGGCATCGCGCTCGGTGCATAGGCATGCACCGGCATCAGGAACTGGGCGATGCGCCAATAGATATTATCGCTGCCGGTGAGCCGCCCGCCGCCGATCGTCAGCCCGGCCGCATGCGGAAGGATCTTGATCACCGGCCGAGGATCCTCGGCGATCCAGCGCATGTGATCGGTGGCGACCCGTACGAGCGGATTGACGAAATGCTTCTTGATGTCGAGGATCTCGTTTTCTTCTTTCTCGAAGCTCAGATGCGCAAAGGTGAAATGCGCGGTGTCGATCGAGCCTTCCAGCGCCTGCACCCAGTTGCAGTCCTGCCACTTCTTCGAGACATAGCGGTGCGAGGCCGGCACCAGCGCCATTTCCAGATCAGGCAATTCGGGCACGGCATCCGCGGGACCCATATAGGCCCAGATCATGTCGCCCCATTCGCGCACCGGATAGGATTTGATCCGGATCAGGTCTTTTGCATTCAGATCGGGATAGGAGGTCGGCATGTCGACGCAGCGGCCGTCGGTGTCGAATTTCCAGCCGTGATAGACGCAGCGGATGCCGCATTCCTCGTTGCGGCCGAGCCAGAGATTGGCGCCGCGGTGCGGGCAATATTGATCGATGATGCCGACCACGCCGCGCGAATCGCGGAAGGCCAATAGCTCCTCGCCCATCACCACCAGCTTCCTCGGCGCCCCGTCGGCTTCCGGCAGCTCTTCCGACAGCAGAACCGGCAGCCAGAAGCGGCGCAGCAACTCGCCCATCCCGGTGCCGGCATTGCTTTCGGTCAGGAATTTGTTGTCCTCGGCGCGGAGCATGGCGTGACCTCCGGGATGTTCTTTTGGGCGGAGCTTGGCGCAGGCAGCCTGGGGCGTCAACGCGGCACGGATCAATCCGTCTCCCCCTCACACCGGCCGCTCGCCCTTCACCGTCACCCGGGTGCCCGAACGGGTGTGCGGCCAGTAGTCCCACATCGCGCGGTGCTGGGCGCAGCGGTTGTCCCAGAACGCGATGGCGTTCTCGGTCCAGCGGAAGCGACACTGGAACAGCGGGTTTTCCGCGTGCTGATAGAGATAGGCCAGCATGGCGTCGCTCTCGTCGCGGGGGATGCCTGAAATGTGGCGGGTGAAGCCGCGGTTGACGTAGAGCGCCTTCTTGCCCGTCACCGGATGGGTGCGTACGACAGGATGCTCGGCGCTCGGATAGGCCGGCCGCTCGGCGACGCCGTAATTGGCGTAGAGCCCCCGATAGGTCGACTCCCCATCATGCCATGCGGTGAGGCCATCGAGATAAGCCTTCATCCGGTCCGACAGCGAGTCGTAGGCCGCGTACATGTTGGCGAACAGCGTGTCGCCGCCGCGCGGCGGGCATTGTTTGATGTACAGGATCGAGCCCATCGGCGGCTCGAGATCGCAGGACACGTCGGAATGCCAGCCCTCGCCGTTGGCGCGTGGGCTATCCTTGTCGGCATAGATCTTCATCAGCGCGGGGTCGTCGCCCTCATGGGGGGCCGCGGGATGAATGTGGAGCTCGCCGAACTTTCGGCCGAAGGCGAGATGCTGTTGCGGCGTGATGTGCTGGTCGCGGAAGAAGATCACGAGGTTTTCGGCAAGCGCGCGGTGGATCTCGTCCATGGTCCGGTTGGACAGCGAGCCTGCGAGATCGACGCCGGATATTTCCGCGCCGATGATCGGTGTGAGTTTTTCGACGCCGATGGTTTCGAAGGGTGCTTCTTCGCCTGAAGTGTGGCGATAGCGCGGGCCTTGTTTGCTGGACAGGGAAGACATCGGCGTTTCTCCGGCGAATTCTTGCTTGGCGGTCATCGTAAGCCTGGCAGGGCGAAGTGCAATCCAGCCTGTTTGAGCCATTGGAGAACCTCAGGATTTACCCGACTTTACCGGACTTGATCGCCATACCCTAATGTGACACACTGTGTGTGTGTAAAGAGGAGGCAGTTTTGGGAAAATATGAGCCGCTTGGGGCCTTTTTGCGCGACCAACGCAGCCAGGAAGTGCGCCTGACATTCAGCGAAATCGAGAAAATCACCGGCGCGAAATTGCCGCCGAAAGCACAGCACCATCGCGCGTGGTGGAGCAACAACGCCTCCAACAACGTCATGACGAAAGTCTGGCTGGAAGCGGGTTACGAGAGTTCGCAGGTCGACATGACCGCGCGCAAACTCGTGTTTCGCCGGGTCGCAAAAGCCCCGGATCGGGCGCCGGCGGTCGCGAAGAAGGGTGAACGTCACCCGATATTCGGGGCCATGAAAGACATCACGCGGCTTGTCCCGGGGGTCGATCTTACCGAGCCCGCCGATCCTGGGTGGGCCGACCTGGTGGACAGGAAGTACGGCCCTCAGGTGCGGTGACCGATCGATGCTGACGCTCCTGCTCGACACGCACACCGCGATTTGGCTCGTTGCGAACCAGCGGCTTGCGCGTGAGGCAGAAGAAGCGATCAACACCGTCCATGAGACGAACGGCACGCTTCTCGTTTCGCCTATCACGGCATGGGAAGTCGGCCTTCTCGCCTCGCACCAGCGAGTTGAATTGCTTGTGACGCCGCAGCGATGGTTCGCGCGCTTGCTGGCCATACCGAACGTTCGGCTCGCCGAGCTTTCGCCCGAGACCTTGATCGACTCGTCATTCCTGCCTGGCAGGCCGCCGCGCGATCCTGCCGACCGCATTCTGCTCGCCACCGCACGCGATCTCGGCGCGACGCTGGTTACGCGGGATCGACTGATTTTGAAGTATGGCGAGGATGGGCAGGTCAGCACCATCGCGTGCTGACTTACGAGAGACGCCCTACTCCGCCGCGGTCACCGGCACGTTCGCGCCCGCGCCGTAGCGCTGGTCGATATAGTCAATCACCATCGCCTTGAATTCGCCTGCGATGTTGGGGCCGCGCAGGGTGCGGAACTTCTTGCCATCGACGAACACGGGGGCTGCCGGGGTCTCGCCGGTGCCGGGCAGGGAGATGCCGATATCGGCATGCTTGGATTCGCCGGGGCCATTGACGATGCAGCCCATGATCGCGACGTTAAGGGATTCGACGCCGGGATAGCGCGTCTTCCAGCTCGGCATTTCCTCGCGGATGAAATCCTGGATCGAGCGCGCCAGTTCCTGGAACGTGGTCGAGGTGGTGCGGCCGCAGCCCGGGCACGCGGCGACCAGCGGCACGAAGGTGCGAAATCCCATGGTCTGCAGCAGTTCCTGCGCGACCTGGACTTCCAGCGTGCGATCGCCGCCGGGCTCCGGCGTCAGCGAAATCCGGATGGTGTCGCCGATGCCCTGCTGCAAGAGGATGCCGAGCGCGGCCGACGAGGCGACGATGCCCTTGGAGCCCATGCCGGCCTCGGTGAGGCCGAGATGGATCGCATAGTCGGAACGTTCGGCCAGCGTCTGATAGACCGCGATCAGGTCCTGCACCGCCGAGACTTTTGCGGACAGGATCATGCGGTTCTTCGGCAGGCCGATCTCCTCGGCGCGCGCCGCCGACAACAGCGCCGACTGCACCATGGCCTCGCGGGTCACCGCGCGAACGTCCCTGGGCTCTGCGAGCAGCGCGTTCTCGTCCATCAGTTTCGTCAGCAACTCCTGATCCAGCGAACCCCAGTTGGCGCCGATCCGCACCGTCTTGTTGTACTTCAGCGCCATCTCGACGATGTCGGTGAACTGGGTGTCGCGCTTGGCCTTGAAGCCGACATTGCCGGGATTGATGCGGTACTTGTCGAGCGCCTCGGCACAGGCGGGGTGATCAGCCAGCAATTTGTGTCCGATGTAGTGGAAGTCGCCGACCAGCGGCGTGGTGATGCCGCGCTTGCGCAAACCGTCGCGGATATGCGGCACGGCGGCGGCGGCCTCGTCGCGGTCGACCGTGATCCGCACCAGTTCCGAACCGGCGCGCGAAAGCGCCGCGACCTGCGCGATCGTGCCCTCGACATCGGCGGTGTCGGTATTGGTCATCGACTGCACCACGATCGGCGCGCCGCCGCCGACGGCGACGTTGCCGACCATGACCTGGGTGGTCTTGTGCCGGGGGCTGGGGCCGGCGATGTCGTCGTGCGGGGGTTTTTCGGGCTTGTTCATGGGGTCTCGAATATCAGGTTTTGGTGACATTCACCAAGGGGACGGTGGCAAGGCGCCGGCGTGGCGTCCAGGTCAGAACGTTTCTTGTTTGAATTCAATATCTTATTTGGGCCATGAGGCGGAAAGCAAGGCTTTGCGGCCGCGCCGGCCCTGACCGGTATATCGGCGCGGAATCCGGGGATTAAAGGGCAAGCCGCAACCGGGCGCGCCTTTTCAGCCCGTGCCCTCTCCCCTAGCATGCCCGAAGCATTTTCCGGGAGGATGGCACATGCGGGAACACGACGGGCTGATCACCTCGGCGGAGCTCGCTGGCATCCTGGAGCACCCGGATCTTCGGCTGTTCGATTGCACCACCTACCTCGAATATCAGCCGGAGGGCTCGGGCATTCCCTATATCGCGGTGTCCGGCCGGCACACCTTCGAGACGGGGCATATTCCGGGCGCGGATTTTCTCGATCTGCAGGGCGAATTCTCGGTGCCGAATATCGAGCTTCACTTCATGATGCCGGCCACCGCACAACTCGAGGCCGCGTTCGGCCGTCACGGCATCGGCGCCAACAGCCGGGTGGTGCTGTACTCGATCGGTACGGCGATGTGGGCGACGCGGTTCTGGTGGATGCTGAAATCACTCGGCTGCGACAACGTCTCCGTGCTGGACGGCGGGCTCGACACATGGAAGGCCGAGGGCCGCGCGATCGAGACCGGGCCCGCGAAAGGCTATCCGCCGGCGACCTTCTTGGCGCAACCGCGGGCCGGCTATTTCGTCGACAAGCACGAGACGCTAACGGCCAGCCGCGAGCGCGACACCGTCGTGGTCAACGCGCTCAACCCGCAACTGCACAGGGGCCTGGAGCCGAGCCGTTACGGCCGAGCCGGGCGGATTCCCGGCAGCGTCAACGTGTCGGCGGCGACCTTGTTGAATCCGGAGACGAAAACTTTCCTGCCGCTGGCGGACGCCGAGACGAAATTCGCCGCGCAGGGCGTGACAAGGGACAAGCGCGTGGTGGCCTATTGCGGCGGCGGCATCTCCGCCACCATCGACCTGTTCCAGCTCTACCGGCTCGGCTACGACAATCTCACGCTGTACGACGGCTCGATGGGCGAGTGGGCGAAGGATGAATCCTTGCCGATCGAGACGGGATAGCCAACTTCACGGCTGGCCACTTCACGCCGGCACGTTGGGATCCGGCGCCACCTTCGGCCCGGCAACCTCGGGCCGGTTCACCAGATAGAGCCCCGCGATCACCAATAGCGCCGCGACCCCAAAGGCCAGGGTGAGGGTGTCGTGCATGATGAAATAGCTGGCGACGACGCCGAACAGCGGGGTGATGAAGGTGAAGGATGAGAGCTTGCTGGCGGAGTAGGTTTTGACCAGCGCGAACCAGATCAGGAACGTCAATCCGACCACCCAGAACGCCTGGTAGGCCAGGAGTGACAGCGACAGCGGGCCGGGAATCTGGGTCAATCGCTCGTCGGAAACCCATGCCGCGAAACCGAGGATCGGTATCGAGATCGCCACCTGATAGCCGAGGCCCTTTTCCGCCGGCGCCCTGAGCAGCGCGGTGGCCTTGACCAGCAGCGTGGTGGCCGCCCACAGCGCGCCGCCGGCAACGATCAGGAGATCTCCGAGCAGAACGTCGGCGTCGACATTGGGCTGCGGCACGCCGATCGCCAGCGCGACGCCGGCAAAGCTTAAGGCCAGGCCACCCCATTGCGACGCGCGCAACCGCTCGCCGAGAAACACATAGGAGCCGAGCGCCACGAAGAACGGCGCGGTATAGAGAAACACCACCGCGCGCGATGCCGAGGTCAGGAGCAGGCCGCGATAGATCAGCACGAATTCGACGCCGAATATCACACCGGCGGCGAGACCCGCCCGCAAAGTACCGTCCCGCTCGAACAACCTGACGCCGCGCCACCAGCCGATGATGAGCAGCACCGGGAGCGCACCGACGGACCGGATCAGCGCCTGCAGCATCGGAGGCACCTCCGGCAGCACCAGTTTGACCGCGATCTGGTTGAAGCCCCAGCTCAGGCACAGCATCAGCATCAGCGTCACGGCGCCGGCGCTGAGCGGACGCCCGGCCGATCGGTGTATTGGATCCGACGACATGTTTCCTCGTGGCCGGCTTGGCGCCGTGTTCTTATGCGGCCTTCTGGCAGTGCGCGCAGGTGCCGGTGATTTCGACGACGGACAATTTTGGCGCGAAGCCCGACGCGCGCGCCGCGGCGTTGAGTCCTTGCGCGACGGGTGCCGCGGGAATTTCGCCGACCGAACCGCAGCCGTCACAGATCAGGAACGCCACCATCGCCGCAGCGTCGTGGTCGTGCGCGCAGGCGAGGTAGGCGTTGCGGCTTTCGATGCGGTGGACGAGGCCGTTCTCCATCAGGAAATCGAGCGCCCGGTACACCGTGATCGGCGCCGGCCGCGGCATCGATTTGGCGAGTTCGTCGATCACCTCATAGGCGCCGAGCGGGCGGTGGCTGGACAACAGCGCCTGCAGAACCTGGCGGCGGATCGGCGTGAATTTCTGCGCTCTCGCCTTGCAGACCTGCTCGGCATGCAGAAGCCCGTCCGCGGTGCAGCGGTCGTGATCGTGATCAGGTCCGGGAAAGGTCGGCTTGGTCGATGTCATGGCGCCCGTGATGTAACGCGGATGAACCTGATGGTCTAATGTTTCCGTCTTTCCCGATTGCACCGCAACAACAGGGCGTTTTGCCGGGCGCGAACCTGAATAAGGCCGGCCGCCTGCTCCTGGCCAGCCAAACTTTAACTTGAAAAGCCGGATTGATAAGCTAGCTTATTATATCGTTAGCTTATTGAGATCTGCCGATGCCGCCGGGTTCCGTCGATATGAACTTCCTGTTCACGCTCGGCGAGGTGCAGCGCATGGTACGTGCCTATGCCGACAAGCAGGCCGCGCGCTACGGCATCACCCGCGCGCAATGGGCGGTGCTGGCCAAGGTGGAACGCACCGAGGGCCTCAAGCAGTCGGAACTGGCGGAACTGATGGAAATGAAGCCGATCACGCTGACGCGGCTGATCGACAGGCTGTGCGATGCCGGCTGGATCGAGCGCCGCAGCGACGCCAGCGACCGCCGCGTCAACCGGCTCTATCTGAAGAAGGCCGCGCGTCCGCTGCTCGGCAAGCTCGGCGGGCTGCGCTCCGAACTGACGGCGGCCGCGCTTGAAGGCATCCATCCAGCCGACGCCCACCGGCTGCTGGCGCAACTCGAGACGATCAAGGAAAACGTCCGCAACGCGATCCAGAACCCGGCCGGCGCACCGCCAGGCAAGGAGCAGCATTATGGCTGATCCGGTCCTCAAATTTCCGCCGGAGCAGAAGGCCGACCCACCCGCAAAGCCCCGGATCAGGATCGCCGCAGAGCCGCGCCGCCGCCTGATGGCGGCGATGCGGCGCTACCGGCGTTTCCTGCTGCTCGTGGTGCTGCCTCTGGTGGCGCTGGTGGCCGGGATCACCTTCTATCTCAATGGCGGTCGCTACGTGACCACCGACGACGCCTATGTCGGCGCCCAGAAGGTGCTGATCACGCCGGATGTTTCCGGCAAGATCATCAGCGTTACCGTCCGGGAAGGCCAGCAGGTCGCCACCGGCGACGTCTTGTTCCAGATCGATCCGGTGCCGTTCCGGCTGGCGCTGACGCAGGCGCGCGCCAAGCTCGACGACGCCAAGACCAGCCACGACAATCTCATCGCCAACGTCAGGCTCTACGGGCAGACCATCGAAATCGTCAACGCCGGCATCGCGCTCAAGCAGAAGGACGTCGAGCGCAAGAATTCGCTGGTGAAGAGCAATGCCGGCTCGCAGCTCGACCTCGACAACAGCGCCACCGCCCTGGTGACCGCGCAGGCCCAGCGGCAGATCGTGACGCAGCAACGGTCGAACGCCCTCAATCAGCTGCTCGGCAACCCCGAGCTGCCGCTCGAGCAGTTCCCGGCCTATATGCAGGCCAAGGCCGTGCTCGACGACGCCCAGCGCAACCTCGATCTGACCACGGTGCGTGCGCCGATGAACGGCACCGCGACGCAGGTCGAGCAGATCCAGCTCGGCCGCCACGTCATCGCCGGCGCGCCGGTGTTCAGCGTGATCGATACGTCGAAGCCGTGGGTCGACGCCAATCCGAAGGAATCGGACTTCACCCATGTCGCGGTCGGTCAGTCCGTCACCCTCGCGGTCGACGCCTTCCCCAACCATGTCTTCAAGGGCACGGTCGGCTCGCTCTCACCCGGCACCGGCGCGCAATTCGCGATCCTGCCGCCGCAGAACGCCACCGGCAACTTCGTCAAGGTGGTGCAGCGCGTGCCGGTGCGGATCTATTTCGACGAGAACGACGCCTTCGTCCGCAAGTTGAAGGCCGGCATGAGCGTCTATGCCACGATCGACACCAATCACCGCCGCTCGCTCGCCGCGCTGTTCGGCTTTGCGCCGGCGGCGAAGGAGGACTGACGGAGATGCCGACTTCCGCCGCAGCGCCCGTCGCCGTTCCCGGCCTGCGCCGGACCATGGTGACGATCTGCGCGATGACGGCGACCATCATGCAGGCGCTGGACACTACCATCGCCAACGTCGCACTGCCCTACATGCAGGGCAGCCTCTCCACCTCGCAGGACCAGATCAACTGGGTGCTGACCTCCTACATCGTGGCGGCGGCGATCATGACCGCGCCGGTCGGCTGGATCGCCAATCGGTTCGGCCGCAAGCGGGTTTTCATCATCTGCTCCGCCGGCTTCACGGTGGCGTCGGTGCTGTGCGGCGCCGCGCAGGATATCTACCAGATGGTGTTGTTCCGCGTGCTGCAGGGCGTGTTCGGCGCGGCCTTGGTGCCGCTGTCGCAGGCGGTGATGCTCGACTCCTACGCATTGCACGAACGCGCCAAGGCGATGGCGATCTGGGGCATGGGCGTCATGATGGGCCCGATCATGGGGCCGTCGCTGGGCGCCTGGCTGACCGAAACCTATTCCTGGCCCTGGGTGTTCCTGGTCAACCTGCCGTTCGGTATCTTCACCGTGCTGGGCCTGATGGTGTTCATGGACGAAACCAGGAGGGACCGCGAGCTGCGCTTCGACTGGTTCGGGTTCACCGCGCTCGCCATCGGCATCGGGAGCCTGCAGATCGCGCTCGACCGCGGCGAACAGCTCGGCTGGCTGGAATCCAACGAGATCATTGCCGAGTTCATCGTGTCGGCCGTCGGCTTCTATTATTTTCTCGCGCATTCGCTGACGACGCCAAAGCCGTTCATCCAGTTCGCGCTGTTCAGGGACAAGAATTTCATCGGCGGCTGCGTGTTCATGGCGGTGATGGGCGTGGTGCTGTTTTCCACCATGGCGCTGGCATCGCCGTTCCTGCAGAACGTGATCGGTTATCCCATCATCACCGCCGGGCTGTTGCTGGCGAGCCGCGGCTTCGGCACCTTCGTCGCCATGATGATGGTCGGGAGGCTGATGCGCTATATCGAGGCGCGTACGCTGATCATCGCGGGCCTCGGCATGACCTGCCTGTCGCTGTTCTGGATGACGGCCTGGACCGATCAGACCGGCGTCAACGAAATCCTGGTGATCAGCATCTTCCAGGGTTTCGGCTTCGGTCTGGTGTTCGTGCCGCTTTCCACCGTAGCGTTTCTGACGCTGCCCAACCACCTGCGCACCGACGGCACCTCGATGCTGACCCTGCTGCGCAACGTCGGCAGCTCGATTGGCATTTCCCTCGTCATCTCGCAGCTGACCGAGGGGTCGCGGTGGAGCTACGCGGTGCTCTCGCAGCACGTCAATCCGTTCAATCATGCGATGCAGATGCCCGAGGTGCGGGCCATGATCGACATGGGCACCGACAAGGGCCGCGCCATGATGGAGGCCATCCTCAAACTGCAGGCGCAGATCATCGCCTTCTCGCACGATTACCAGATGGTGATGATCTTCACGCTGTGCACAATCCCGCTGACGATCATGATCGGATCGAGCAAGGCCGCGCTGCGCAAGCAATCGGTGGCGCCGGAGCATGCGATCATCGAGTAGCGGCGACGACGGTAAGATCCCCGTTGAATTGCACCGGCTTCGCCGCATTCCCGAACAGATGCACGATGGAGGTAGCGCAATATCGCAGAAACTTCGCGCAGGAGCCACTTCGGAACCGCAATCAATGGAACCCTCGGGTGGCGATGTCGTTTGAATGAGCACCATCATCAGGAAGGAAACCCAAATGAAAAAACTATTGCTTGGACTGTTGCTCAGTTTGCCAATCGCGTTTGCGACACAAGCGTCAGCTCTTCCCGGAAGTGCAGATACGAGACTCTTAAACTCCGCGTTCGCCTCCGATGTGATCGAGGTTAAGGGCGGGCATGGTCGCGGTGGCGGTCATGGCTGGGGGCGCGGCGGAGGCCACAGGGCACACGGATGGAGCAAAGGTCGAAAGGTGGGCTGGCGTGGACGGGGCTGTCCTCCTGGTCTTTGGAAGCAGGGCCGCTGCTAAAGCGAGAGGGGCACATCCAGGGTAAGGGCTTCGCGAACCGGTGCTTGTCCCTACCGTGTCCGGGTAGCCCGCCTCTGAACAACTGTTCATGTGGCTATTCTCATTGTAACCGGGAAATATCTGGAACATGCGAGGTCGCGACACGTTGACATGATGACCCATTGAGGAGAATCGCATGTTCAAGAAATCTCTCGTCGTTGCTGCCTCTATGCTGTTCGCCACGTCCGCCTTTGCGCAGACCCCCGCTACGTCAACTGCACCTCCCGGACAGCAGATGCACAACGCGAAGAAGTCCACGGGTCCGGGTGCATCCGAATATGCACCGGGACACAAGATGCAGAATGCCAAAAAGTCTACAGGGCCGGGAGCGTCTGAATATGCACCGGGCAACCAGACCACCGGATCTGCGAGGATGAAGAAGTAATTCTCTACGGCTTCCTATAGCGAAAGGCTCGGCACCGGAACGGTGTCGGGCCTTTTTCATGGAGCGATGGCTGCAACCTGACATGTGTGCTTTTGCCGGGGGAGCGGCAGAGGCCAGATGTGCAACAACATAGAAACTCGATCTCGCAGAGTTGGAGCGCATCGGCTCACCGGAGGTGGACCCGGTTAAGGCTTGGGCGGCGGATCATAATCGCGACCGACGATGAACACCAATATTCGCTCGGGATTGACAGTGAAGTCGCGGACCTCAAAGGCGCGGCGCTCCCTTTCGCTTTGGCCAGCGCGCACAATCACGTAGCACCTGCCGGGATTGAGCGGTGGCACGCCCATGACCGTGGCTTCGATCACCAGATCTTGCCGGGATAGCAACCGCCAACGCGCGTTGCCGGTGGAGATCATTTGCTTGCGTGCCAACAACTCGACGTCGCTAACCCGCTCGCAAAGAGCCCGAATCTCGGCCACCCCAAGGCGACCACTCTGCAGCCACTCGGTCTCGGCGAGCGCCGTACGACCGTTGCAAAGCAGCAGCATGGCGAGGCAAAGCGCACGCATCCAACAAATAACGCCCAGGGCGCAAGGGGCGGCATTGATTCAGGTCAAGCGGGCCCGTGCGAACGTGAAGGAATAATAATTGAATCGGACGAGCCGCTCGCCATGCCAGCCAAGGCGGCTCTGTTTCAACCGGCGTCGAGTTGCCGCTCGAGGTCGTGCAGGACCCGATAGCACGGCAGCACCCCTGCTACGCTCGAATTCGGTTCGCGGCCCTCGCGGATGGCGGCGAAGAACTCGCGGTCCTGCAGCTCGATGCCGTTGATCGAGACGTCGACCTTTGACACGTCGATCTTCTCTTCCTTGCCGTTGAAGAGATCGTCGTAGCGCGCGATGTAGGTGCCGGTGTCGCCGATGTAGCGGAAGAAGGTGCCGATTGGGCCGTCATTGTTGAAGGAGAGGCTGAGCGTGCAGATCGCGCCGTTCGCCGCCTTGAGCTGGATCGACATGTCCATGGCGATTCCGAGCGTCGGGTGGATCGGCCCCTGGACCGCGTTGGCCTTCACGATCGGCGAGCCCGCCTGATAGGCGAACAGATCGACCGTGTGCGCCGCATGGTGCCACAGCAGGTGGTCGGTCCAGCTGCGCGGCTGGCCGAGCGCGTTCATGTTGGAGCGGCGGAAGAAGAAGGTCTGCACGTCCATCTGCTGGATGTTGAATTCGCCTCCGACGATCTTGCTGTGTACCCATTGATGGCTGGGATTGAAGCGGCGGGTATGGCCGCACATCGCGACGAGCTTCGTCTGCTTCTGCAGGTCGACCACGGCCTGCGCATCCCGAAGGGAATCGGCCAGCGGGATCTCGACCTGGACATGCTTGCCGGCCTTAAGGCAGGCAATGGATTGCGCCGCGTGCATCTGGGTCGGCGTGCAAAGGATTACCGCGTCGACTTCCGCAAGCGCGAGGCTGTCGGCAAGGTCGGTGGCGACATGCGCGATGCCGTATTTGGCGGCGACCTCCTTGGTCGGCTCCAGCCTGCGGCCGACGAGAGACACTACCTCGACGCCGTCGATGTTCCTGATGCCGTCGAGGTGCTTGATGCCGAACGCGCCGGCACCGGCGAGCGCCACCTTGATTGCCTTGGCCACGTCAGTTGTTCTCCAGAATCAGATGGCCCACGGCGGTGTTGCTGGCGGGCACATGGTAGAAGCGATGCCGCACGGTGGGCGGCTTGCCGCCGCCATTGACGTCGCTCATGGCGCCGCGCGCGATCAGCCACATCACCAGTTCGATGCCCTCGCTGCCGGCCTCGCGGACGTAATCGATGTGCGGCATTTTGGACAGCCCCTCGGGATCGGCGATCAGGCGATCGAGGAAATCGTTATCGAACTTCTTGTTGATCAGCCCGGCGCGCGGCCCCTGCAACTGGTGGCTCATGCCGCCGGTGCCCCAGATCTGCACGTTGAGCGGCTCGTCATAGGACAAGATGGCCTTGCGGATCGCCTTGCCGAGCATGTAGCAGCGCCGGCCGGAGGGCGCCGGGTACTGCACGACGTTGACGGCGAACGGGATCACCGGGCAGGGCCACGCCTGCGGCTGGCCGCACATCACGCTGAGCGGCACGGTAAGGCCGTGATCGACGTCCATCTTGTTGACGATGGTCAGATCGAAATCGTCCTGGATCACCGACTGCGCGATATGGCCTGCGAGTTTCGGATGACCGATCACCTTGGGCACCGGGCGCGGGCCCCAGCCCTCGTCGGCCGGCATGAACTCGGCCGCGGTACCGATCGCGAAGGTCGGGATCAGATCGAGGCTGAACGCATTGGCGTGGTCATTGTAGACCAGGAATATGACATCCGGCTTCTGCTCCTTCAGCCACTGCTTGGAGAAGTCGTAGCCCTTGAAGACCGGCTGCCAGTACGGCTCGGCGGTCTTGCCAAGGTCGAGCGCAGCACCGACCGCCGGCACGTGCGAGGTGTAGACGCTGGCTGAGATACGGGCCATCACTTCTTCTCCCCGGTGTAGCGGTTGCCTTCGATGCTGCGGCCACCGCTGACCATCATGTTGCGGTACTCATCCTCGCTCATGCCGGTCATGCTGCCGGCCATCTGCTGAAAGCTCTTGCCGTCGGTCGCCCCGATCTTGGCGAGGAAGTAGATGTTGCCGCCCAGTTCGATGCAGCGGTTGAGGTCGCGCGCCATCACCGCCAGCTTCTGGTCCTCGCTCATCGGCCATTCGTCGAGATAGGCGCGCTCGTCGGCCTTGAAGCGCGCGCGGTTCTCCGCCTTCATCAGCGACATGCAGAACTGATTGAGATGATAGCCCAGGCGCGACATCTCGGCGTCGAAGATGGTGGTGCCGGGAACGTCCTTGTACGGTTTGTCGAGTGACATGGGCGTTGCCTCCTCAGGTGTGTTCGGGCCAGTACAGCCGCATCGGGTTTTCGACCAGCAGCTTGTGCTGCAGTTCGGACGTGGTCGCAATATGCGGGATGAAATCGACCAGCAGTCCGTCGTCCGGCATGTGGTCCTTCAGATTGGGGTGCGGCCAGTCGGTCCCCCACAGCACGCGATCGGGGAAGGTTTCGACGATGCGGCGCGCGAACGGAATGACGTCGCGATAGGGGTTCTGTTCGCCGTTCAGCGCCGGCGGACCCGACACCGACAGCCGCTCCGGGCAGCTGACCTTGGACCAGACGTTTTGGTGCTGCCGCATGAACTTCACGAACAGTTCGAATTCCGGACCATCGACCGGCTTGGTGACGTCGGGCCGGCCCATATGGTCGACCACGATCGTGGTCGGCAGCGAGGTGAAGAAATCCCACAATTCGGGCAAGTCCACCGCCTCGAAGTAAATCACGACATGCCAGCCCAGCTTCGCGACGCGGCCGGCGATCTCGATCAACTCCTCCCTAGGCGTGAAATCAACCAGGCGTTTGACGAAATTGAAGCGCACGCCGCGCACTCCGGCGTCATGCATGGAATGGAGCTCGGCGTCGCCGACGCTGCGCTTGACGGTGGCGACGCCGCGCGCCCTGCCGCCGGCATGCACGAGCGCATCGACCATCGCGCGATTGTCGGCGCCGTGACAGGTGGCCTGGACCACGACGTTGCGGGCGAAGCCGAGATGGTCGCGCAGGGCGTAGAGCTGCTGCTTCGACGCATCGCAGGGGGTGTATTTGCGCTCCGGCGCGAATGGAAATTCGGCGCCCGGGCCGAACACATGGCAGTGCGCGTCCACCGCGCCTGCCGGCACCTTGAACCGGGGTTTTGAGGGACCGGCATACCAGTCCAGCCAGCCAGACGTTTTGTGAAATTGTGTTTTCTCGAATTCCATAGCTGCCCGTCTCATTCTTTTTCTTCGGACTTCACCTTGCCGAGGATCCGGTCAGCCTCGGTGCGCCAGTCGAGGCTGCGGGCAAATTCCTGCGTGCCTTTCGGACCGAACAGGCCTTGGTCGGCGAGGTCGGCGACCCAGGCCTGGCGTTCGGCGGTGCCCTGCGCCGACCACGGCGTCAGTCCGATCTCGCGCACGGTCTCCGCCACCTCCCGCACCTCTTCGCTGCGGCGCCGCCCGTGTTCGATGACGCGCTGAAAGAAGTAGGCGCCCTGCTTCTCCCAGTCGATGCCGGGAAATGTCTCCTTAAGCGACGCCAGCACCGCGTCTTCGACGCCATAGGCCCGCGCCGTGGTAAAGCTCTCGATCACCATGGCTTCCATGCCCTTGATCATGATGCTGCGGCACATCTTGACCGCCGAGGCGACGCCGAGCCGGTCGCTGGCGACCTTGGCGTTGAACCCGAGTTCGACCAGCAAGGGCGAAAGCTCGCGGGCGCCGGGGCCGCCCAGCAGCAGCGGAACCTTGATGCGGTATGGCGGCACCGAGGTCATGACGGCCCCCTCGACATAGCGTCCGCCGGCGCCATCGATCAGCGCCGCGGCGCGTTGCTTCGCTCCCGGCGAGGCCGAATTGAAATCGAGAAACCAGGCGCCCCGCTTCAGCCGGGGCGAGCAAGCCTGCGCCACCGGCGCCGCCTGGCTCGCGGTGACGGCGGACACGATCAGGTCGGCCTGCGCGGCGAGATCGGCATGCGATGACGCCAGCGCGACGCCGATACCAGCGGCGTGATCGCGCAGCGGCTGGGCCCTGTTGTCGCCAAGCTTGATGTCATAGGCGCTGACACGGACGCCGTCCTTGCGCAGATCCTCGGCGAGAATCCGGCCGACCTCGCCGTAGCCGACGAGGCCGACATGCCACTGGTTGGAAGCAACCGGCATCGGGATCAATCGATATATCTGAGGCCGGCTTTCACCAGCGGCTCACGCATGTTGTAGATATCGAGTCCCAGCACGCCGGCCGCCAGCTTGGCGCGCTTGTCGCCTTCATTGGCCTCGCGCGCTTCCGCCGCGTCCGCCGCCTGCTGCGCGATGCCAGCGGGCACGACGACCACGCCGTCGGGATCGGCGACGATCACGTCACCCGGATGGACCACCGCGCCGGCGCAGACCACCGGCATGTTCACCGAGCCGAGCGTTGCCTTTACCGTGCCCTTGGCGCTGATCGCCCTGGAGAACACCGGGAACTGCATGGCGGTCAGATCCTTCACATCTCGCACGCCGCCGTCGATGATCAGCCCCTTGGCGCCGCGGGCGCGATAACTGGTCGCCAAGAGATCACCGAAGAAGCCGTCGGTGTTCTCGGCGCTGCAAGCCGCCACCACCACGTCGCCCGGTTGAATCTGCTCGGCCACCACATGCATCATCCAGTTGTCGCCGGGATGCAGCAGCACCGTGACGGCGGTTCCGCAGCTGTGGGCATCGGCGTAGACCGGCCGCATATAGGGCAGCATCAGGCCGACGCGCCCCATTGCCTCGTGGATGGTGGCGACGCCGAAGCGCGACAGCTTCTCGACCGCGGCCTTGTCGGCGCGAACGATGTTGCGCCTGACGACGCCGAGTTCGTTCATCGGGCCAGTCATGTCATCTGCCTTTCGCCTTCAAGGCCGCGTCGAGCCGCGGGAACACGCGCCGCGCATTGCCCTCGTAGACCTTGTGCTTGTCCCCTGCGCTGAGGATGGTCGAGGCCTCGATGTAGCGCCTGGTGTCGTCATAGGGAAACCCGGTCTCAGGATCGATTCCCTTCACCGCGCCGATCATCTCGCTGGCAAACAGGATATTGTCGACCGGAATTACCTTGGTCAAAAGGTCGATGCCGGGCTGGTGATAGACGCAGGTATCGAAGAAGATATTCTTCAACAGATGGTCCTTCAGCAGCGGCTTCTTCAGCTCCTGCGCCAGACCCCGGAAGCGTCCCCAGTGATAGGGCACCGCGCCGCCGCCATGCGGAATCAGGAATTTCAGCGTCGGGAAGTGCTCGAACAGGTCAGAGGTCAGGCATTGCATGAAGGCCGTGGTGTCGGCGTTGAGGTAATGCGCGCCGGTGGTGTGGAAGCAGGCGTTGCAGCTGGTGGACACGTGGATCATGGCGGGGATGTCGAGTTCCACCATCTTCTCGTAGATCGGATACCAATGCCGGTCCGACAGCGGCGGCGAGGTCCAGTGCCCGCCTGACGGGTCGGGGTTGAGATTGATGCCGACGAAGCCGTACTCCCTGACGCATTTCTCCATCTCGGGGATACACGTCTTCGGATCGACGCCGGGCGACTGCGGCAGCATCGCAGCGCCGATGAAATTGTCCGGAAACAGCCGCGCGACGCGCGCGCACAGCTCGTTGCAGATCGCGGCCCAGCTTGACGACACCTGAAAATCGCCGATGTGATGCGCCATGAAGCTGGCGCGCGGGCTGAAGATGGTGAGGTCGCTGCCGCGCTCCTGCATCTTCTTGAGCTGGTTATTGACGATGGATTCGCGCAACTCGTCGTCGCTGATCCTGAGCTCGCCAGCCTTGGGCATGGCCGACGGATCCTTGATCCCGGCTATCTGCCGGTTGCGCCAGTCCTCCAGCGCTTTCGGCGCAGTGGTGTAGTGACCGTGTACGTCGATGATCATCGATTCGATCCTTGCCGGGCGCGGCGGGGTTCGCTGGCTGCGTCGACATCGCCGGCCCGATGTCCGGCCCAGACCGATGCCGGCACCATGGCCTCGCCGCGCATCAACAGCCGCGCGGTGCGCAGCAGTGCGGCGCTGGTCACGTTCTGCGGATTGGCCGGATCGACCTCGATCTCGACACTGAATTCGCCGGTGGGATGCTCGACCGAAATGGTCTTGGCATTCGCACCGGGCACCGCAGCGATGCCCTGCGTGGTCGAACCGTCGAGCACGCAGGCGGTAGCGACGGTCACCGCCGCCAGCACGCCGATGGCGTCGTGGCAGACATGCGGGATGAAGCTGCGCGTCGAGATGGCACCGCCTGCGCGCGGCGCCGATATCAGCGTCATCTTCGGGTAATTCTTGCCCGTGACGTCGCCGAGCTGCATGGCGTGGCCGCAGGCGACGCGGAGCCGCTCGATCCGCGCCTTCAGCTCGGTGTCGGCGTTGAGCTGATCGACGCTCTCATAGCCGGTGCGGCCGACGTCGGCTGACTTGAAGATCACCAGCGGCATGCCGTTGTCGATGCAGGTCACGGTGATGCCTTCGATCACGTCGCGGACATGGCCGGTCGGCAGCAGTCCCGGCGCGACCGAACCCGCGGTATCGAGAAAATTGATCTTGATCGGCGCCGAGGTGCCCGGCGCGCCGTCGATCCGCGCTTTGCCCTCATATTCGACATGGCCGTTCGGGGTCTGCACGGTGATGTCGCATTGCATGTCGGTATTGAGCGTCAGCACGCGCAGCGTGGTGGTGTCGCCGTGCGGCCTGACCAGGCCGGTCTCCAGCGCGAACGGCACCACCGCGGCGAGCATGTTGCCGCAATTGGGCGTGGTGTC
>LNEC01000021.1 GCA_001464035.1 Bradyrhizobiaceae bacterium Ga0074131 | reverse complement strand
ACCTTGCTGGTGAGCGGATGCGCGCCGCCAAGCCCGTCGATCTGGCGCTTGTCGGGCGATCCCATCACCGCCAGCAGCACCTTGTCGCGGGTCGGGATATCGGCGGGCAGGTCGGCGGCATGGAAGAACGGGCCGCGCGAGGTCCCTCCGCGCATAAACAGGCAGGGAATCGCGGTTTGCATGGCGGTAGACCCGGTGATGTGGACGCTTCCATTCTGGCGGTTCGACGGCGGCGCCGCCACCATTCGCCATTTCTAACAGCTATCACGTTCCGGCATGGGTGGAAGCCCCGAGCCATGCCGGAGAGACTTCAAGCCGGCAGCCCGCGCACCAGTTCGGTCAGCAGCCGCATCGCACGCAGCGCCAGCGGCGTGGGCCGCTTGTGCGCCGAGACCGCCAGGCAAAGCACGCTGACCGGCGCCGGATCGGTCAGCCGGCGCACCACGAGTTCGCCGGCGCGTGACGACGCCGCCACGCCGCTGGCGGTGAGCACGGCGTGACCGTAGCCGGCGCAGACCAGATCGATGATCGAGGCGACGCTCGACACCTCCCAGGCGATATCGAGCTTGATGCCGGCCAGCGCCGCCTGGGTTTCGAGCAGGCGGCGCATCGCATGGACCCGCTCCGGCACGATCAGCGGGTAGCGCGGCAGGTCCTTCATCGGCAGCGGCAGCGCCGCCGGCTTGCGCTTGGCCTTGGCCGCGCGGCTCACCAGCCCGAGCGGCTCCTGCAGCAATGGCGTGATCTCCAGCCCCGCCTGCGCCTCGGGGTTGTAGACCAGACCGATATCGATGCGGCCGGTAGTGACCCATTCGACGATGTGGGTGGACAGCCCTTCGACGATGGCCAGCCTGGCGGCGGGAAGCTCTTTCTTGAAGCGGTCGATCAGGGGCAGCGTGAGCTGGCGGCCGATGCTCGGCGGCAACCCTATGGTCACCCGCCCGACCGGCTCGTCGCGGCTCGCGCCCAGATCCTCGCGCGCGTGCGCCATCAGTTGCAGAACCGCGACGCTATGGTCGAACAATCGCTTGCCCGCGTCGGTCAAGGCGACGCCGCGGCCGTTGCGAAGGAACAGCTGCTGGCGCAGTTCCATCTCCAGGCTGCGCACCTGGCGGCTGAGCGCCGGCTGTGCGATGTCGAGCACGCGTGCCGCCTTGCTGAAGCTACCGAGCTCGGCCACTTGCACGAAGTATTCGAGCTGCCTGAGGTTCATGGTGGTCCTATTGCTTCTGAATCCCCGCCTTCTCGATCACCTCCCGCCACTTGTCGATATCGGATCTCAGCCTGGCGGATATTTCCTCAGGCGTGCTCGCTTTGGCCTCGATGCCAAGTTCGAGAAGCCGCTTCTTGACGTCCGGCTCGGCGAGAACTTCCTGCAGGGCCTGATTGAGCGCGGTCGTGATCTCCGGCGGCGTCCCGGCGGGAGCGAACAGCGCATTCCAGGAGACGACGTCGTAATCGGCAACGCCGGCTTCCTGCACGGTAGCGATATCCGGCGTGCCGGCCGACCGCGCCGGACCCGTCGCCGCAAGCGCCCGGATTTTGCCGTCGGCGAGATTGCCCTTCATCGCCGAGTAGCTGTCGATCATCAGGCCGAGATTGCCCTGGATGGTCGACACCAGGACCTCGGGCGTGCTCCGGTGAGGAATGATCACGAAATCGAGTTCTGCCGCGGTCCTGAACAGCTCAGCCGACAAGTTCTGCGTGCTGCCGACGTTGATGGTGCCGACATTGAGCGACCCCGGTTTCGCCTTGGCGGCGGCAATCAGGTCCGCCAGCGTCTTGAATGGCGAGTCAGCGCTTGTCGCGAAGATGAAGTCGAAAAAGCCCAGACTCGAAATCGGCGCAAAATCCTTCAACGGATCGTACGGCAAGTTGCTGAACAACGAGACGCTGATCGCGGTTCCGTTCGACAGCAGTGCCAGGGTATGCCCGTCGGGCGGCGAGGCGATCACCGTGCGGGCCGCGGCAATGCCGCCCGCGCCGGGCTGGTTCTCAACGTAGAAGCGCCCGGCAAACTTCACGCCGAGCCGATCCGCGACCACGCGCGCGGTAATATCGGCAACGCCTCCGGCGGCAAACGGCAAGACGATGCGCACGGCCTTGCCCGGGTATCTGGTCTCCGCAAAGGCATCGCGCTGGGGCAGGGCGAGCGACACCAGCACCAGCACAGCCATCGACATCGGGACCGAGAACCGCGAGACGGCGCAATTGGGGAATGTCATGGCAGCCCTGGTTCCGTGGATAGCCACTCTGTCACTTGATGGGCGGGCGTGGAAGCACGGCGTCGCCTGGTTCGATCCGGTAGACGTAGTCGAGCGAATACCAGGGCGGGCCGACGTCGGCTTCGGTCGGATGGGGCTCTTCATGACGCACGAAATTGCCGATCAGCGGCTTCGTCACGCCAAACTGCACATCGCTGTCGAGGTGCGGGTCGGCGGGATCATAGACCTGTGAGATCAGAACCTTGAAACCCGGCTTGAAGATCAGCGCGTGGAGATGCGCCGGTCGATAGGGATGCCTGTTCTGCAGCTTCAACAGACGGCCGACCACGCCATCGGTCGGAATCGGATAACCGGTCATCATCACCGAACGGAACCAGAAGCGTCCATCGGCATCGGTCGTAAACTTCCCGCGCAGGTTCATCTCCGCCTGTTCGGGATCCTGATTTTCGTAAAGACCGACCGGTGATGCGTGCCAGACATCCACTTCCGCCTCGGCAACCGGATGGCCGGCACGGTCCACCACGCGGGCGGTGACGAACATCGGCGCGCCCGGCGTATCGGACCGGACGATGGAGCCGCCGTTCGCAACCCGTGGAGAGTTCAACCGCCAGAACGGTCCGAGCAGCGATTGCGCGGTTTCGGTATTGCCCTGATCGCCATTGTTCAGCAGGCATACCAGGGAGGAAACGCCGAGCGAGCCAGCCATCAGGATGATTTCATTGTGCGTGTCGGTGGTGAGCTTGCCGAGTTCGCCGAGAACCGCGGCGGCTTCGCGGAATTCCGCCTCGGTCAGGCGAACGTCGCGAACAAAACCATGCAGGTGCCTGACGAGCGAGACCATGATTTCCCGCAATCGCGGGTCGGACGTCTGTTCCATCACCGTTTCAGCGGCAACCGTGACATCCTGCTGACGTTCGATGATCATGGCGCACTCCTCGGCTGGCGGCCGCGAGAGAGACGCTAATATGAATCAATCGGTGACGAAAGGGACGGCGCTATTCGCTTCCTGCGATGCGCTTATCCAGCGCGAAGATGCCTCGATAGATCTCGGGATCGCCGACATCGCCAAGCACATCCGGCGTCATTTCGGCCGCCCGGCGCACGGCGGCGCGAAGCGATGGCTCGTCGAGCGCTTCGATCAGCAGCAGCCCGGCGAACAGTCCTTCATTCTGCCGCATGCCTTTTTCGACTGTCGGCACCGACGTCCTCGCGATATCGGTCGCGCCGATCTGCACCGCGGCGATGCCATCGAGCGCGGCAATATCATCGGCCAAACCTTGGGGTGCTTCCGGCAGGCGTTCGATGCGCAGCGCGACGACGGTGGAACCCTCCCCCCGCCCGGCCCGGGCCGTCACCACGCCGCCGCCGCGAACGAAGTTGCCGAGTTGGGGCATGATCCGTTGCGACCAGGGCGTCGGCGCGTTGAGGCGCGCGAGATAGGCCGGCCCATCGAGCACTTCAGGCGTTTGCAGTTCGTAGAGAATGAAGAAGCGCTCGATGTCGGCGCGATCCGCGCGGAACACGCGATTGGCGAGGAATCCCTCGGTGGTCACCCGCTCCGTGGTGTGCTCGCGCGTCAGCCAGTGGCGATAATCGGTCAGATTCGACCGCTCGACATCGCTCCAGATCGCAAGGAAACCGTCTCCACGCATCGTCGTATCCTCCTCAAGCTTAGTTGGTCGCCCGCAGGCCGTGCAGCGACGCCGGCACCGCAGCCGGCAGTTTCCCAAGCTTTTGCACGGCGGCCAGTATTGCTGCAACGTATCCATAGGGGCCGAGGCCGCAGATCACGGCGGTGGACGCGGTCGACGTGATCGAATGCCGGTGCAACTCGTCTCTGGCGTGAATATTCGAGATATGAACCTCGATCTTCGGCCCTTCGAAGATCTTCAGGGCGTCGATCAGGGCGATCGAGGTGAACGAATAGGCGGCGGGGTTCATGATGATGGCATCGGCGCTGCCGTGCGCCGACTGGATCAGATTGACGAGTTCACCTTCGAGATTGGACTGGTGAAACGAAACCGTGATTCCGAGGTAGCTTGCGAGTTGCTGGCAGCTCGCCTCGATTTCCCCAAGCGTCGTCGAGCCATAGATGTGGGGCTCCCGGATACCCAGGTAATTCAAATTCGGTCCGTTCAGGATCATGATTCTCGCGGCCATCGTCGCTCCCCTCGTTTTCGGTAATTCACCTCGCCTGTCCGCCGAACAGGACCACGAGTTGCGCGATCATGAAAGGCCCGACGCCCTTGACGATCCGGAAAGCGTCCGCGTCGCGTCCATCGCTGCGACATGGGCGAAGGCGAGGGCCGGCCCCAGCGTGATCCCTGGCCCCGGATAGGTGCCGCCCATGATCGACTGCATGTCGTTTCCGCAAGCGTAGAGGCCGGCGATCGGCCGGTTGCCAGAATCCAGCACACGGGCCGTCTCATCGGTGACCAGCCCCGCCGATGTGCCGATGTCGGATGGATAAAGCCGAACCGCATAAAACGGAGCGGTCGCGATCGGGCCGAGATTGGGATTTGATCCGGCGGCGGACGCATCGCCATTGTGGTTCTGGTACACCGTGCTTCCCCGGCCGAATTCCAGGTCGCGACCGGTGCGCGCGTAAGAGTTCATCCTGTCGACCGTCTTGCGCAAACCTCCGGGGTCGATGTTCAATCCTAGCGCCAACTCTTCGATGGTGTCGCCGGCGATCAGGTATCCATCAGCCAGGGCGGCGCGCGTCCCCCAGCCGCCCGGGCGCACCATGCCGAGGCCGTATTTCCGCAGCGCCACCGCGTCCGCAATGAG
Source organism: Bradyrhizobiaceae bacterium Ga0074131 (assembly GCA_001464035.1). Classification (GTDB taxonomy): domain Bacteria; phylum Pseudomonadota; class Alphaproteobacteria; order Rhizobiales; family Xanthobacteraceae; genus Bradyrhizobium. The sequence goes on along the minus strand of LNEC01000021.1, from coordinate 55,034 downwards.
AAACGCGGGGATCGCTGATTTGCCCTGCGCCAGCATCTCCAGCGCGAACTGATGGTAGGAGATCGCTTCGTTGACGAAGCGGCGACCGTTGACGTCGACCACCAGCGTCCCGGGCTTGCCGCGGTCGAGCACGAAGTGCGGAAAGATCGCTTGCGAGCCATCGTGCCGACGCCGGATCGACGCCGGCGCCCAGAAAGCGGCGCTGAGATCCCGGTCGCTGATACGGGCGCCGGCTTCGAGGGCCTTGTCCTGCGCATCGCCGTTCGCACCGGGCGCAACGGAAGACCACTGCGCATCGGTTCCCAGCGCAGCGAGACTCCGGTCGGCGTGGCGGTTGAACCCGCCACCCGCCAGAATCAGCCCGGCATCGACGCCGATATCGCGCAAGACGCCGCCGGAAACCAGAACCGCGGAGGTCACGCGGCCCTGCCTGTTCCGGACGATTTTTTCCAGCGACGTGCCCGTCAGAATGTCCACGTCGCGGCGGATCAATGAATACAGGAGCCGGCCGACCAGGGCGTTGCCCATCACCAGCCGGGACCCCCTCGGGTGGCTCAGCCGGTCCCGGCCATGTCGCGCCAGCAGCCTCGCGGCATGCAGCAGCGATTTCATCGACGTTGCGGCCGACAGCAAATGACCGATATCGGTTCGGTCGACCATCATTCCGCCGAGCAGCGTGAACTCTGGAATCGGCGGTCGAACCAGCCGGAGCGCATCGCCCAGCAGCCGCCCGTCGAACGGCAGCGGCTCCAGCGCACGCCCTGCCACTACAGCGCCCTCAAGCTCCGAGCGATAGTCCGGATGGCGCGGATAGGCGCGCAGCTTCACCTCGGAATGGTCTTCAAGAACTTCGACCGCCTCCGGACCGGCCTTCAGGAAGGCCGCGCGCAGCGTGGCGTCCGCCCGGTGGCCGATGATCTGCTGCAGATATCGCTCGGCGTTGTCGGCGCTGTCGGACGTCGCGACCCCAGCTGCATGACGCGTATTTGGTATCCAGATCGACCCCGCCGACAGCGCCGAGGTGCCGCCGACAAACCCTGATTTCTCGACCAGCAATGTCCGGGCGCCACGGATGGCGGCAAACAGCGCCGCCGACAGGCCAGCGGCCCCGGCGCCGATCACCACGACGTCGTAGCCGGAGGGAACGCCGCGCAAGTCGGTATGATGCACGGGCGTTCCCCATCGAACCCGTCATTCCGGGATGGTGCGTGGCACCAGACCGGGAATGACGGTGTCAGTTCAGCTTCTCGAGCGCCATCGCGACGCCCTGGCCGACGCCGACGCACATCGTCGCCAGCGCGCGCTTGCCACCGCGCTTTTCCATGCCGTGCACCGCCGTCATGGCGAGGCGCGCGCCGCTCATGCCGAGGGGATGACCGAGCGCGATGGCGCCGCCATGCGGGTTGACGAAGTCGGCGGCGTCCTTGACGCCGAGCTGGCGCAGGCAGGCGATGCCCTGGCTGGCGAAGGCTTCATTGAGCTCGATCAGATCGAAATCGCTGATCTTCAGTCCCAGCCGCTCCATCAGCTTGCGGGTCGCCGGCACCGGGCCGATGCCCATGATGCGCGGCGGCACCGCGGCCGAGGCAAGGCCGAGAATGCGCGCCCGCGGGGTCAGGCCGTGCTTCTTCACCGCGGCTTCCGAAGCCAGAATCATCGCGGCGGCGCCGTCATTGACGCCGGAGGCATTGCCCGCCGTCACGGTGCCGGGATTGCGCACGATCGGCTTCAGTTTTGTCAGGCCTTCGAGCGTCGTCTCGGGGCGCGGATGCTCGTCCTTGTCGACGCTGACAGGGCCGGCCTTGCCGCCGGGCACCGACACCGCCGTGATTTCTTCCGCGAAATAGCCCGACGCGATGGCCACGCCGGCGCGCTGCTGCGAGCGGATCGCGAAGGCATCCTGATCGGCGCGCGACACCTGGAATTCCTCGGCGACGTTCTCGCCGGTCTCCGGCATCGCATCGACGCCGTATTGCGCCTTCATCAGCGGATTGATGAAGCGCCAGCCGATGGTGGTGTCGAAAATATCGGCCGAGCGCGAGAATGCTTCAGGCGCCTTGCCCATCACGAACGGCGCCCGCGTCATCGATTCCACGCCGCCGGCAATGGCGAAATCGATCTCGCCAGCGCGGATCGCGCGCCCGGCCGCGCCAACGGCATCGAGCCCGGAGGCGCAGAGCCGGTTGAGCGTGAGGCCGGGAACCGATTCCGGCAGGCCCGCCAGCAGCAGCGCCATGCGCGCCACGTTGCGGTTGTCCTCGCCGGCCTGGTTGGCGCAGCCGAAATAGACTTCATCGACATCAGCCCAGTCGAGATTGGGATGCCGCGCCATCAGTGCCTTGATCGGAACCGCCGCCAGATCGTCGGCGCGGATTTTTGCCAGCGAGCCGCCGAAGCGGCCGATCGGGGTGCGTACGGCATCGCAAACAAACACATCGCGCATTGAATCTCTCCCTGAATGCCGCGTTTTACGCGCCGGCCGACCGAATTGAAGGCGAGTTTTAAGAGCGCGGGCGTGGCAGGTCAATCGAGGGGGAGTGCAGTTCCCTCCCCCGCAAGCGGGAGAGGGAGAAGAGGCAGCGCCGCGGACGTGGAAAACGCATATTGCGGCGGCAAACCGATAGGATCAGCCGGGAAAATTTTGTAGCTTGCCGCCCGCCATGACGATCCAGCAATCCATCCCCGCTCCGGCTGAACCTGCTATGCCCGTGGAGGACACGGCACGCGTGTCGCCGATGATGGAACAGTTTCTGGAGATCAAGGCCGCGCATCCCGGACTGCTGTTGTTCTACCGGATGGGTGATTTCTATGAACTGTTCTTCGAAGACGCCGAGATCGCGTCGCGCGCGCTCGGTATCGTGCTGACCAAGCGCGGCAGGCACCAGGGCGCTGATATCGCGATGTGCGGCGTGCCGGTGGAACGGTCCGAGGATTATCTGCATCGCCTGATCGCGCTCGGCCATCGCGTCGCTGTCTGCGAGCAGTTGGAGAACCCGGCCGAGGCGCGCAAGCGCGGCAACAAGAGCGTGGTCCGCCGCGGCGTGGTACGGCTGGTGACGCCGGGCACGCTGACCGAAGACACGTTGCTGGACGCCAAGGCCAACAATTATCTGCTGGCGATCGCGCGGACGCGCGGTTCCGTTGGCGTCGACCGCATCGGATTGGCCTGGATCGATATTTCCACCGCCGAATTCTTCGTCACGGAATGCGCGACCGGCGAACTGGCCGCGACGCTGGCGCGGATCAATCCCAACGAAGTCATCGTCACCGATGCGCTGTATGGCGATCCCGAGCTCGGGCCGGGCTTGCGCGAATTGCCGGCGGTGACGCCGCTGACCCGCGATTTCTTCGACAGCGCCACCGCGGAGCGGCGGCTGTGCGATTATTTTGCGGTGGCCACCATGGACGGGCTGAGCGCGATGTCGCGGCTGGAGGCCACGGCTGCTGCCGCCGCCGTCACCTATATCGACCGCACGCAAGTGGGAAAGCGCCCGCCGTTGTCGCCGCCGTCGCGCGAAGCCGCCGGCACCACCATGGCGATCGATCCCGCCACCCGCGCCAATCTGGAACTGACGCGGACGCTGGCGGGCGAGCGGCGCGGCTCGCTGCTCGACGCCATCGACTGCACCGTGACCCCGGCCGGATCGCGGCTGCTGGCGCGGCGGCTGGCAGCGCCGCTGACCGACAGTGCAGCGATTGCACGGCGGCTCGATGCTATCGCGACCTTCGTCACCGACGGTGCCGCGCGCGACGAACTCAGGACCACGCTGCGCGCCGCGCCCGACATGTCGCGCGCGCTGGCGCGCTTGTCGGTCGGACGCGGCGGCCCGCGCGATCTCGCGAGCCTGCGCAACGGCATCCTGGCTGCCGATGCGGCGCTGGCGCGGCTGGCGCAGCTCGAAGCGCCGCCGCCGGAAATCGCCGCCATCATGGAGGCGCTGCGCCGCCCGTCCCGCGAACTGGCGCGCGAATTCGCCCGCGCGCTGGCCGAGCAACTGCCCCTGATCAAACGCGACGGCGGTTTCGTGCGCGAAGGCTATGAGGCCGTGCTCGACGAAACCCGCAACCTGCGCGACGCCTCGCGGCTGGTCGTCGCCGCGATGCAGGCGCGCTACGCCGACGACACCGGCGTCAAAGGCCTGAAGATCCGGCACAACAATGTACTCGGCTATTTCGTCGAGGTGACCGCACAGCACGGCGACAAACTGATGTCGCCGCCGCTGAATGCGACCTTCATCCATCGCCAGACGCTGGCCGGGCAAACGCGTTTCACCACGGCCGAACTCGGCGAGATCGAAGCCAGGATCGCCAATGCCGGCGACCGCGCGCTCGGGCTGGAACTGGAAATCTTCGAGCGGCTGGCCGCGATGGTGCTGGCCGCCAGCGACGATTTGCACGCCGCCGCGCACGCCTTCGCGCTGCTCGACGTCGCGACCGCTCTGGCAAAGCTCGCGGTCGACGACCATTACGTGCGGCCCGAAGTCGATGGCTCGCTCGGCTTTGCGATCGAGGGCGGCCGGCATCCAGTGGTCGAGCAGGCGCTGAAGCGCGACGGCCACCCCTTCATCGCCAATGCCTGCGATCTTTCCCCCGGCCCCGCTCAGAAATCGGGTCAAATCTGGCTGATCACCGGCCCGAACATGGCGGGCAAGTCGACCTTTCTGCGCCAGAACGCGCTGATCGCGCTGCTGGCGCAGACCGGCAGTTTTGTCCCCGCCACACGGGCGCGGATCGGCATCGTCGACCGCTTGTTCTCGCGGGTCGGCGCCGCCGATGACCTGGCGCGCGGCCGCTCCACCTTCATGGTGGAGATGGTGGAGACCGCGGTCATTCTCAATCAGGCCAGCGAGCGCTCGCTGGTGATCCTGGACGAGATCGGCCGCGGCACCGCGACCTTCGATGGGCTGTCGATCGCCTGGGCCGCGATCGAGCATCTGCATGAGGCCAACCGCTGCCGCGCGCTGTTCGCGACGCATTATCACGAGTTGACGGCGCTTTCTGCCAAGCTGCCGCGGCTGTTCAACGCCACGGTGCGGGTCAAGGAATGGCAGGGCGACGTCGTGTTCCTGCACGAGGTACTGCCTGGCTCGGCCGACCGTTCCTACGGCATCCAGGTGGCCAAGCTCGCAGGCCTCCCCGCGCCTGTCATCGCGCGTGCCAAGTCGGTGCTGGCCAAACTGGAGGCGCAGGACCGCGGCCAGGCCGCGCGCGCGCTGGCCGACGACCTGCCGCTGTTCGCGGTGCCCTCGCGCGCCGCCAACGAAACGGCGCCGCCGAGCGAGGCGGAACAGCTGATCGAGGCCCTGAAGGCACTGCATCCGGACGAGATGTCGCCGCGCGACGCGCTGGAGGCGCTGTATGCGCTGAAGGCGAAGCTGCCGAAGCCATAAGGAATCCTTATCCTGAGGCGCAGCCGGGCGCTGCGCGGCTTCGGCCGGGAAGCGCTCGGCACCCTTCCCGCGAGCGCGAGAGAGCAAGGCCGGGCCCGCTCAACTCGCCTGGCCGGGAGGACGAATGGCTATGCGTCCGCCTCGATCTCCACCACGATCCTTCCGGTCGTGACCTGGTCGCCCTCCGCAACATCGATGGCGGAAATCGTGCCTGCGATCGCTGCGGCGTGGACATGCTCCATCTTCATCGCTTCCAGCGTCATGACCGGCTGACCGGCTTCGACGCGCTCGCCCGGCTTGACCAGAACCGCCACGACACGGCCGTTCATCGCCGCACGGACCTTGCCGTCGCCGCCGGCTGCCGCAGCCGAGACCGGTGCTGCCCGGGTCAGGTCGCGGACCGCGCTGGTCATGCCCCGGTGCAGGACGAAGAGGCGGTCGTCGATCCGAAGGAACCTCGCTGTCTCCGTCAGGCCATGGCTGCGAAAACGAATGGAGTGAATGTCGAGTTCATCGATCTCGAAACGGTGATCGCGCCCGTCAAGGCTTGCGACATAGCCGCCGTCACGCTCGCGAACGACTTCGAGATCATGGCTGGCGTGGCCCAGTTCGAGACGCACGGGTAGCGGAAACGCCGCTGCCAGCGATCGGCCCTTGCGCCACGGCGGCGCATTCTGATCGCTCACATAGAGCAGCAACGCGGCCAGCGCGGCCGTGGAAGACGAATCGGAGGAATCCGCCAGCAGTTCGTCGCGATGTTCGCTGATGAAAGACGTGGTCGCTGCGCCGGACGAAAATGCCGGATGGGCCAGGCAGGCGGCGAGAAAGGCCTGATTGGTGGTTACGCCGAACGCGACCGCCTGCCAGAGGCCTTGAATGAGCTGCCGCCGCGCCGCGTCGCGGCTTGTGCCATGGCTGATCAGCTTGGCGATCATCGAATCGTAGAACGGCGGAATTTCGGAGCCTGATTGCAGCGCGTGCTCGACGCGGAGGTCGCCGGGCATCTGCCACAGCGCCATGCGGCCGGATTGCGGCATGAAGCCGTGGCTGGCGTCCTCCGAACACAGCCGCACCTCGATGGCGTGGCCGGAGAATGCGATGTCCTCCTGCGTGAGCCCGAGCGGCTCGCCGCCGGCGACCCGCAACTGCAGTTCCACAAGATCGAGCCCGGTGATGGCCTCGGTGACGGGATGCTCGACCTGCAGCCGTGTGTTCATTTCCATGAAATAGAAGTCGCCTGACGCATCCAGCAGGAATTCCAGCGTGCCCGCGCCCTCGTAATTGATCGATTTGATCGCGGCCACGGCGACCGCGCCCATCCGCGCCCGCAATGCCGGCGACACCGCCGGCGACGGCGCTTCCTCGATCAGTTTTTGGTGCCGCCGTTGCACCGAGCAGTCGCGCTCGCCGAGGTGGATGGCGTTGCCGTGGCGATCGCCGAACACCTGGATTTCGATATGGCGGGGATCCGCGATGGCGCGCTCCAGGATCACATCGGGATCGCCGAACGCGCCCTGGGCTTCGGATCGCGCGCTGCGCAGCGAATCCGGAAATGCTGCGGCATCCGCGACAAGCCGCATGCCGCGCCCGCCGCCACCGGCGACGGCCTTGATCATGACGGGAAAGCCGATCTTGCCGGCCTCGGCCAGCATGACAGTATCACTCTGGTCGGCACCCTGATAGCCGGGCACGCAGGGCACGCCGGACGCCAGCATGATCGCCTTGGCGCCGGCCTTGTTACCCATCGCCCTGATGGATTGAGGCGATGGCCCGATGAACACCAGACCGGCATCGCGGCACGCAGCAGCGAAATCCTCATTCTCGGCGAGGAAGCCGTAGCCCGGATGCACCGCATCGGAACCGCTGGCTCTGGCCGCAGCAATGATCGCTCCGATGCTGAGATAGGATTGCGAAGGCAGCGCTTCGCCAATGCGGACGGCCTCATCGGCTTCGCGAACATGCAACGCGTCGCGGTCGGCGTCGGAATAAACAGCCGCCACGCCATAACCAAGGCGGCGGGCGGTGCGCATGACGCGCAGCGCGATCTCGCCGCGATTGGCGATCAGGATCTTGCGGAACGGCGTCAGCTTCATCTGAACGTTCATGGCCGCGCGACCGAGAACTGCATGCGCTGCGGACGGCGCGCCTCCGCCTCCCGGCAGATCGCCAGCACTTCGGCGAGCACGCTGCGGGTGTCGCGGGGATCGATCACGCCGTCGTCGAGCACGCGGGCGCTGGTCGAGAACACGTCCATCTGGCCGTCGAACACGCCGATGATCTGCGCCTTCATCGCATCGATCTTTTCCTTCTCGATCGGCTTGCCGCGCCTGAGCGCGGCGGCCTCGGTGACGATCGCCATGGTTTCGGCGGCCTGCTCGCCGCCCATCACGGCGGTCCTGGCATTGGGCCAGGAGAAGCAGAAGCGCGGATGGAAGCCGCGGCCGCACATGCCGTAATTGCCGGCCCCGAACGACGCGCCGCAATAGATCGTGATCTGCGGCACGGTAGCCGAGGTCACCGCCTGGATCATCTTGGAGCCATGCTTGATCATGCCGGCCTCTTCATAGGCCTTGCCGACCATGTAGCCGGTGGTGTTGTTGAGGTAGAGCAGCGGCGTGCGCGACTGGCAGCAGGCCTGGATGAAATGCGTCGCCTTATTGGCGCCGGGAACGTCGAGCGGGCCGTTATTGGTGATGATGCCGATCGCCTGGCCCTCGATGCGGGCGTGGCCGCATACGGTGGCGGGACCGTAATTGGCGCCGAATTCGGTGAAATCGGAATCGTCGATGAAGCGTGCTATCGCCTGGCGCATGTCGACCGGCCGCTTGTGGTCCATCGGCATGATGCCGAGCAGCTCTTCCGGGTCGTGACGGGGCGGACGGTGCTGTGTCGGGTCCGGGCCCGGCCGGTCCCATTCGAGATTGGCCATGATGTCGCGGGCGATCCGCAGCGCATCGCGGTCGTCTTCGGCGAGATAGTCGCCGAGGCCGGAAATGCTGGTGTGCATCTCGGCGCCGCCAAGTTCCTCTTCGGTCGCGATTTCCCCGGTCGCCGCCTTCAAGAGCGGCGGCCCGGCCAGAAAGGCGCGGGTGCGGCCGCGCACCATCACGATATAGTCGGACAGTCCGGTCTGGTAGGCGCCGCCGGCGGTCGACGAGCCGTGCGTCACCGTGACCACCGGCAAGCCTGCCGCCGACAGCCGCGCCAGATTGCGAAAGATGTTGCCGCCGCGGATAAAATCCTCGACGCGGTAGCGCAGCAAATTGGCGCCGGCGCTTTCGACCAGTTGCACATAGGGCAGCTTGTTCTCCAGCGCCAGCTCCTGCACCCGCAGCGTCTTGTCGAGCCCATAGGGCTGCAGCGCGCCGGCATCGATGCCGGAATCATTGGCTGAGACCATGCAGCGGATGCCGGCGACGAAGCCGATGCCGGCGATCAGCCCGCCGCCAGGAACGCTCCTGTCTGCATCTGATACATCGAACATGTAGCCGGCCAGCGTCGACAGCTCGATGAAGGGCGTGCCGGGATCCAGCACCAGCGCCACCCGCTCGCGCGGCAGCAACTGACCGCGCTTGTGAAACCGGTCCTTGGCGGCGGCGGACGCCGCGCGCGCCCGCTCCTCGAGCCCGCGCATGCGCGCAATCAGCGCCAGCATGCCTTCGCGGTTGGCCTGAAAGGCCGCGCTGTTCGGAGCGACGGTGGATTCAATGACAGCCACTACGCGCTCTCTTTCGCAAATTGTCCGGCATACGCCTGCCGCAGTTCGACCTTGCGGAGCTTGCCGGTCGCCGTCATCGGCATTTCGTCGACGATCTTGATGAATTTCGGTACCTGGAAGCCGCCGAGGTGCTTACGGCAATGCTCGGATAGTCCGGGCTCATCCGCGACCGCGCCCGGCTTCAGTTTGACGAATGCTGACACCGCCTCGCCCCATTGCGGATGCGGCAGCCCGACCACCGCGGCGTTCTGCACGGCAGGATGCGCCAGCAGCGTCTCCTCGATCTTGACGGAGGAAACGTTCTCGCCGCCGGACTTGATCATGTCCTTCTTGCGGTCGAGGAACAGCACTTCACCGTTGTCATCGATCAAGGCGAGATCGCCGGTATGGTGCCAGCCGAACTTGCGCGCCTCTTCGGTCGCGTTCGGATCCTTGTAGTAGCCCATCATGACATTGGGGCCGCGATGCACCAACTCGCCGGGCTGGCCGCGCGGCAACAGGTTGCCCTCATCGTCCATGATTGCCGTCTCGTTGACGATCAGCGACTCGCCCCAGTAATTGCCGAAGCGTTTGAGCTGCATGTCCGGCTGCGACATCGTGGTGGCCGGATACATCTCGGTCTGGCCGCTGCTCAGCACGAAATTCGGGCACATGTCGGCCATCGCGCGTTCCAGCAGCGGCCGACTCATCGGCGCCATGGTGTAGATGCAGGCCTTGAGGCCGGACAGGTCGTATTCCTTGCGGCGCGGATGATCGAGGATCGCCTGATACATCAGGGACAGGCCGACGAACACCGTGAGCCTGTCGCGCACGATGGCTTCCATGCAAACCACCGGATCGAAGCCGCGCATCAGCGCCATGCGGCCGCCGACCGACAGATAGCTCAGCAGCAGGACATGGCCCGCGCAGTGGAACAGCGGAAACTGGCCGGTGATGCCGTCATTGCGGTCGAGATGCATCTCGATGGCGTTGCTCATGACAGCCATCACCACGGCGAGATGGCAATGCATCGCGCCTTTCGGGCGCGACGTGGTGCCCGAGGTATAGATGATCATCGCCAGATCGCGGTCGTCGATCTCGATCTCGGGCTCGATCCCGGATTGGCCGTTCAGCAGGTCGTTGAAATTCTCCAGGCCTTGTGCGGCAGCCGTGCCCGCGAGGTCGACCGCGATCAGACCGACGCCCCGCTTCTGCAGTGCCGCGCGGCGGTCTCCTTGCGCATGCAGATTGTCGTCGATCAGGGCAAGGCGCACCTCGGCATGATCGAGGATGTAGTCCATGTCGGCGGGGCCGAGCATGGTGTTGACGGGCACCCAGACCAGGCCGGCGCGGTGAATGCCGAACAGCGCCTTGACCAGTTCGACGGAATTGTTGCAGATGGTCGAGATCTTCTCCCCGGGTTTCACGCCTCGCGCGACCAGATAATTGGCAAAGCGATTGGCGTCGCGCTCGATCTCGGCGAACGTCACGCGCCGCGCGCCGTCGGTGACGGCCGTTCGGTCCGGAAACCGCGCCGCCGCGCGCTTCAACAGATCGCCGATCGCCACCCGGCCGATGCGGCCGGGACCAGGGACGCCGCCGGTGGCTGCGAGATTGGTCATGCGGATTACTCCGTCGTTTCCATCATTGCGAGGAGCGAAGCAACCAAGCGATCCAGCTTTGCTGCGTTGGAGCTGGATTGCTTCGCTGCGCTCGCAATGACGATTTCAGATACGTCATGCGGCTCGTTGGTTGACCAGTGCCCACCCGCCTCAGTTCGCCTTTTTTCCCAGTCCGAGACTGTCGACCACCTTCCGCTCCGACTCGATCAGCGCGGTGACGAATTTCCTGTAGTCCTCGGTGCTCTTGTAATTGGCCACCATGTCGTACTTGGCGAGAGTTTCGAGCAGGGCCGGCTCCTCGATCGCCTTCTTGAAGGCATCGTGCAGTTTGGCCACGACCTTCGGATCCATTCCCTTCGGACCGGCGATGCCAAACGGCGAATCGAACACGAAGGGGTAGCCGAGTTCCTGCATGGTCGGCACGTCGGGCCAGTTTTTCGATCGCTGCGCGGTCCAGATCATCAGCAGGCGCAGTTTGCCGGCATCCACCAGCGCCTTCCATCCGGTGCCGTCGGCCTGCAGCATGGTATGGTTGCCCAGCACCGCCGCGTTGGACTCGGCGTTGCCCTTGAAGGGCACCTGGGTGAACTTGACGCCCGACTTCGCCGCGATCTGCTCCATGCCGATGTGCAGCGACGTCCCCGCGCCCGGCGTGGCGTAGGTGACCTTGCCGGGATTGGCCTTGGCGTAGTCGATCACGTCCTGCCATTTCCTGAACGGCGTGTCGGCGTTGGTGGTGACGCCGAAGGTGTAACCGGTGAGGTGGACGATATAGCTGAAGTCCTTTTCCGCATCCCACGTCGCCTGCTGCATCAGCGGCAGCCGGAACACGGTAATTGGAATCTGCGAGATGGTGTAGCCATCCGGCTTGGCGGATGCGGCCATCGTCGCCGGGCCGACCGCGCCGCTGCCGCCGGGCTTGTTGTCGATTACGATCGGCTGGCCGAGATGCTTCGCTGCCGCCTCGGCGATGGCGCGCATCGCAATATCGGTCGCGCCGCCGGGAGGCCACGGCACGATCAAGGTGACGGGCTTGGACGGATAGTCCTGGGCGATGGCAGCCGGGATCATCCACAGCAGGCTTGCTGCCGCGGCAAGGCTGAGCGCGATGCAACGCGGCAGAAACCGATGGCGGTTGGTTCTCACGGGTCTCTCCTGTTTCTGTTCAAAACCAGTCTGCACTCCAGGTCTAACGCCTGATGCCGAAAATCCGCCGCGCTTCCGCCGGGCTCGCGATCTCGCGCCCGGCGTTGCGCGCGCAGGCCGCGATCGATTCGATCAGCTGACCGTTCGACGTCACCTTGGCGCCATCGGGCTGGTAGAAGGTATCCTCAAGTCCGGTGCGCAAATGGCCGCCGAGGTCGGCGCAGCGCTGGTGCAGTGGCCAGATTTCGGCGCGCCCGATCGCGGTGACCTGCCAGTGCGCGTCCGGCAATTTCAGCTTCAGCAGGATCGGCAGCAATTCCGGATCGGCCGGCATGCCGGAGGCGACGCCCATGACGAAATTGTATTCCAGCGGTCCGGCATACATCCCGGTCTGTCGGTACATCCCGACGCAGCGCACGATGCCGACGTCGAAGCATTCGAATTCGGGAATGGTGTCCACCGCCTTCATGACGTCGAGATAGTCCTGCACCTTCTCGACCGAATTATCGAACAGCATCGGCGGCCAGGCCCAGCTGTTGTCGGCCTTCACCTTCAGATAATTCAGCGAGCCGGCGTTGCAGGCTGCCATTTCGGGCCGCGTTTCGCGCACGCAGTCGAGCGCTCCCTGGTAGTTCGGCCCGGAGGTACCGGTGGTATGGTTGATAATCACACCCGGGCAGGCCTCGCGGATCGCCTGCTGGATCTCGCGGGACACGGCGACTTCCCAGGACGGCAGATGCCCCTTGCCCGGTGCCTGCTGGCGCAGATGGATGTGCATCACGCTGGCGCCGGCGTCGAAGGCGGCCTTGGCCTCGCGCGCCATTTGTTCCGGGGTGACCGGCACGTGATGCTGCTTCGGGTCGGTCAGCACGCCGTTCAGCGCGCAGGTGATGACAGCCTTGTCGCTCATGGATCAGCCTTCGATCGGTTCAGGACTTCAAGGGCGCGTGCGCGATGGTTTCGGCGGATCATGCGTCCCGCGCCGTCGGCCTTCTTGCGTCCACGCGCTATCGCCCGCCGCCGTCAGGCCCGGCCCTGACGCAAGCCGGCGCTGTCGAGCGCGCCCGCCTCGCTGCGATAGATCGCCAGATCCCTCGAGCCCGAGAAGATCGCGCGCGGCTGCAGGCCGTAGAACCGGCGGATCGAATGGCTGAAATGGGTCGAATCGGGATAGCCGATGTCCTGCGCCAGATGCGCGAGGTTGAGGTTCTGATTGGCGAAGTGCAGCAAATGCCGCGCGCGTTTCCAGGCCCGGAAGGCGCGGAATGAGATGCCGGTCTCCTGCTTGAACAGGTGCAGGAAGCGCGACGAGGAAAGGCCGGCCTCCGCCGCACAGCTTGCCGCCGTCACCGGATCGCCGCGGAACCGGCCGATCTGCGCAATTGACTTTACCACGCGCGGATCGAGTGAACGCGGCGGCAGCGCCTCGCCGAAGCACATGGTGTCGAACTCCGCGTTGCTGATGTCGTCTCCTTGCTGGCGCTGGCGTAATCCGGCATAGGCCGCGCGGATGCGTTGGGCGAAGAACGCCCGATCGGCTCCCGCAAGCCGCTCCGCGAGCTGTTCGAATGCGCCGGCGCGAACGCTTTCCGGCTCGATGACGAGGCAGACCGCCGAGCGATGGTCGCTCGCGATGGTATGGCGCACATTGGGCATCACCACGGCCAGTTCACCGTAGCTTTCGCGGCCGGTCGCGGTGGTCAGCCAGAGGCCCGCCTCGATCGACACATAGACATGAAACGCACCCGGGCAGCGTTGGCGCGGACGGCCAAGCAGGCCGGCGTAGAACACGCGCTCCGGCGTGATCAGCATCAGATGGCCGGATTCCCGGCGTGCGCTGTCATTCATTTCCGTCCCCTCCCGGGAGCGAGGTCTGCTTCTTGCCGCCTGGATGCGGGCTCTCTAGCGGAGCTCGCGGCAGAATACAGAAATCGCGGCGGATGTCACCGCGATAAATATCGGCGAATGCTCAGGATTCGGCCGATCTAGCGGTGCCGCGGGGGAGGACTTCAGGAGCGCCGCGCGACCTTCTGCTGCTCGCCGGCGAGGGTTTCGGCGGCGACCGCCCTCCGGTAACCATCGCGCGCCTGCAGGCGCTGCCAATAGGCGGCGACGTTGGGCCCGAAATCCTTCGATAGCCCGATGTTTTCGGCCAGCCGCAAGGCGTAGCCGATGACGATATCGGCCGCCGTGAACCGGCCGGCGACCAGCGTCTCCGAGTTGCCGGTGACCGCTTCGACCGCCCGCAGCCGGCCCAAGAACCACTTGGCGTAGTCTCCGGCGACCTGCGGATTGCGCCGCTCCTCGGGCTCGAGCTGGGTGTAGCGGAGCACCAGCGTTTGCGGAAAGGTCAGCGTCGCGTCGCTGAAATACATCCAGTTCAGGAACGCGCCATAGGCCGGCTCGTCGACGCCGACGACCAGCGGCGTCGGTCCGTGCCGTGTACCGAGATAGTGACAGATGCCTGATGACTCCGTCATCTTGGTTTCGCCGTCGATCATGAACGGAATGGTGCCGAGCGGATTGATCGCGAGATATTCCTTGGCGAATACCCGCGGCGGGAACGGCAGCATTTTCAGCTCATAGGGAAGGCCCATCTCTTCCAGCATCCATACCGGCCGGAACGAGCGTGCGGCGTGGCAATGATAGAGCGTGATCATCCGGCGTTTCCCTATTTTCTGATTGAGGCCAGTTTGGTACGCCGGTGCGCCGTCTGCAACGATATCTTTCCGGTTCGGACGGCCACCACGGTCAGAGGCCGGCCCCGGTTCAACCCAGGAGCAACCGCGCTGGCATCTTGCGTCTGCGCGCTGAAAGCACAGCGCCTTTCTCGGCCAGTCAGCGCAAGACGGTCCGCGAATGCGGCGCATCCCTTTTCCTTCTCCCCTTGTGCGAGAGGGCAAGAAGCGCGAGCCTGGGTGTCGTTTGCTCACTGCAGAAAAAGAAAGACGACGAAAAATGGATTTCGAGCACAGTCCAAAGGCGATCGAGCTGCAGGGCCGGCTGTCGGCCTTCATGGCGAAGCACGTCTATCCCGTCGAAGGCCTCTATCAGGAGCAGGTCGAGGACGGCCACCGCCATCACCGGCCGCCGATCCTGGAAAACCTGAAGCGCCGCGCCCGCGCCGAGGGACTCTGGAATCTTTTTCTGCCCGGTGACCACGGCGCCGGGATCAGCAATCTCGACTACGCGCCACTGGCCGAGATGATGGGGCGGATTTCCTGGGCGTCGGAAATCTTCAATTGTTCGGCGCCCGATACCGGCAACATGGAAGTGCTCTCGCTGTACGGCACGCCGGAACAGAAGAAGCGCTGGCTGGAGCCGCTGCTGGCGGGCGAAATCCGCTCCGCCTTCTCGATGACCGAGCCAGAGGTCGCCTCCAGCGACGCCACCAACATCCAGTGCAGCATCCGCCGCGACGGCGCCGATTACGTCATCAACGGCCGCAAGTGGTTCACCTCGGGCGCGATGAGCGAGGATTGCAGGATCCTGATCGTGATGGGCAAGACCGACCCTGATAATCCGAACAAGCATCTGCAGCAATCGATGGTGCTGGTGCCGAAGGAGACGCCCGGCGTTCGCATCGTGCGCGACATGCGCGTATTCGGCTATGACGACGCGCCGGTCGGCCATCCCGAGATCGTCTACGACAACGTCCGGGTTCCCGCCGCCAACATCCTGCTCGGTGAAGGCCGAGGTTTTGAGATCGCGCAGGGCCGCCTCGGGCCCGGCCGCATCCATCATTGCATGCGGCTGATCGGCTGCGCGCAGCGCGCGCTGGAACTGATGTGCGCACGCGCGCAGTCCCGCGTCGCCTTTGGCAAGCCGCTGGGCGAACAGGGATCGGTGCGCGAGGACATCGCCCATTCCTGGTGCGAGATCGAACAGGCGCGGCTGCTGACGCTGCGGGCCGCCGAGAAGATGGACCGCGAGGGCAACAAGGCAGCGCGCGACATGATCGCGGCGGCGAAAGTGGTGGTGCCGAGCATGGCCGCCCGCGTGATCGACCGCGCCATCCAGATCCACGGCGGCGCCGGGGTTTCGCAAGACACCTTCCTGGCTGAGGCCTACACGTACGCGCGCTTCATGCGGCTCGGCGACGGACCGGATCAGGTGCATCTGGCGCAACTCGGGCGAGGATTGCTCAGGCGGTATGGGGCGCCGGTGTGAACGCGACGCGTGAGGTTCTCATCCCTCCCCCCCCCGCGCGGCTCTTCGCCGCGTGGTGGGGAGGGTGGCCGGCCGAAGGCCGGTCGGGTGGGGGGTGCCTCAGCAAATGATTTGGCAGCTGAATGCGCTGAAGCACCCCCCACCCGTCACATCGTTCGCTACGCTTTCGATGTGCCACCCTCCCCACCGCTTCGCGGGGGGAGGGAGAAGAACTCACACATTGCCATGCTTCCTCAATTCCAACCTTGCGATCTGGTTGCGGTGCACCTCGTCGGGACCATCCGCCAGCCGCAGCAAGCGCGCCGTCGCGTAGGCCGCGGCCAGTCCGAAATCGTTGCTGGTGCCGCCGCCGCCATGGGCCTGGATCGCCCAGTCGATCACCTGGCAGGCCATGTTCGGCACCGCGACCTTGATCATCGCGATTTCGGCTTTGGCCTCGCGGTTGCCGACGGTGTCCATCATGTGCGCGGCATGGAGGGTTAGCAACCGCGCCTGCTCGATCATGATGCGTGATTCCGCGATCCGCTCCTGGGTGACGGTCTGTTCCGAAACCGGCTTGCCGAAGGCGACGCGGCTGCGGGTCCGGACGCACATCTTTTCCAGCGTGCGTTCGGCAAGTCCGATCAGCCGCATGCAGTGATGGATGCGGCCCGGACCGAGGCGGCCCTGCGCGATCTCGAAACCGCGACCCTCGCCGAGCAGCATGTTGCTGGCGGGCACGCGGACATTGTCGAACGCCACCTCGGAGGCGCGGTCGGGCACGCCATAGAACCCGAACACGGGGATCGGCCGCAGCACCTTGACGCCCGGTGTCTCCATCGGCACCAGGATCATCGACTGCTGGTGATGGCGATCCGGATTGTCAGGATCGGTCTTGCCCATGAAGATGCAGATCCTGCAGCGCGGGTCGGTGGCGTTGGTGGTATACCATTTGCGGCCGTTGATGATGTAATCGTCGCCATCGCGCCGAATGGAGCTCTCGATGTTGGTGGCGTCGCTGGAGGCTACCGCCGGTTCGGTCATGGCGAAGCAGGAGCGGATTTCGCCGGCCAGCAGCGGCTTCAGCCACTTCTCCTGATGCTCCCTGGTGCCGTAGCGCGCCAGCACTTCCATGTTGCCGGTGTCGGGCGCCGAGCAGTTGAACAGCTCGGGCGCGAGATGCGACCGCCCCATCACCTCGCACAGCGGCGCGTATTCGAGGTTGGTCAGACCCGCGCCGTGTTCACTCTCGGGCAGGAACAGGTTCCAGAGATCCGCCTCGCGCGCTTTCGGTTTCAGTTCCTCGACCACCGGATAGACTTTCCAGGGCCCGAGTTCTTCCGCCTCGCGATAGAACCGGTCCTCGTTCGGATAGACATGGCGGTCCATGAACGATTGCAGACGATGCTTCAGTTCGCCGACTTTCTGGCTTTGCTCATAGAACACGATCGGCTCCCTACGTCTTCGCGCCGGGCAGCGTGCCCATCATCTTGCACAGCACCGTCAGCATCACCTCGTCGGCACCGCCGCCGATCGAGGTCAGGCGGCTGTCGCGGTAGGCGCGACTGACATGCGTCTCGTTCATGAAACCCATGCCGCCCCAGAACTGCAGGCAGGCGTCGGTCAGTTCGCGCCCGAGCCGGCCGGCCTTCAATTTCGCCATGGTCGCCAGCCGGGTGACGTCCTCACCCGCCACCAGCGCCTCGCCGGCGCGGTAGATCAGCGCGCGCAGCAGTTCGACCTCGGTCTGCATTTCCGCCAGCTTGAAATGAACGATCTGGTTGTCGAGGATGCTCCGGCCGAAGGCCTTGCGGTTGCCTGTGTAGTCGATGGTCTCGCTGATGATGTACTCATGCGCCTTGAGGCAGGCGGCCGCACCCCACAGCCGTTCCTCCTGGAACTGGACCATCTGGTAGGTAAAGCCCATGCCCTCCTCGCCGATGCGGTGGCGCTTCGGCACCCGCACCTCGTCGAAGAAGATCTGCGCGGTGTCGGACGAACGCATGCCCATCTTGTCGAGTTTGCGCGCGACCTGCACGCCCTTGCTCTTCATCGGCACGCAGATCAGCGACTTGTTGCGATGTACGGGCCCGTCGCCGGTATTGGCGAGCAGGCAGATCCAGTCGGCCTTCACGCCATTGGTGATCCACATCTTGCCGCCGTTGATGACGTAATCGTCGCCGTCGGAGCGCGCGCTGGTCTTGATCGAGGCGACATCGGAGCCGGCGCCGGGTTCCGACACGCCGATACAGGCGACCGCGTCGCCTGATATCGCGGGCGCCAGGAACTCGCGGCGCACTTCATCCGAGCCGAACCGCGCCAGCGCCGGCGTCGCCATATCGGTCTGCACCCCGATCGCCATCGGCACCCCGCCGCAATGGATCGCGCCGAGTTCTTCCGCCATCATCAGCGCGTAGCTGTAATCGAGTCCCTGCCCGCCGAACTCCACGGGCTTGTTGAGCCCGAGAAAGCCGAGGTCGCCGAGTTTCTTGAACAGCTGGTGCGACGGGAACTGTTCCGCCTTCTCCCATTCATCGACGAACGGGTTGATTTCCGTTGCGATGAATTTTTGCAGCGTGTTGCGGGCGTCTTCGTGTTCAGCGGTAAAGAGCATTTTATCTCCCTGTCATTCCGGGTTCGCGCTGACGCGCCCCGGAATGACGCTGCTCGTCGTAACCGGGCACGCCCGTCTCGTGGCGGGGAGGGGTCGGGGGTGGGGGGTCTATCCGCACGTACCACTGGCAGCGAGTCGGCGTTAGGCACCCCCACCCCGACCCCTCCCCGCCACGCGCAAACGCGCGTGGAGGGAGGGGAGTTAAGATGTCACAACCCCATCTGGCGACTCGCCAGATCCTTCATGATCTCCTCGGTGCCGCCGCCGATCGCGTTGACCTTGACCTCGCGATAGATGCGCTCGACCTTGATGCCGCGCATGAAGCCGGCGCCGCCGAAGATCTGCACCGCCTCGGATGCGCAGAATGCCATGGTCTGGGTCGCCTGGTTCTTCAGCATGCAGATCTCCGCGACCGGGCTTTCGCCCTGCCCGAGACGCCACGCCAGCATTTCCAGCATCGCCTGCGATGCCGCGACCTTCTGCGCCATGTCCACCAGCTTGTGACGGATCACCTGGTGCTGGGAAATCGGCTTGCCGAAGGTCTTGCGCTCCCTGGCGTAGGCGATCGCCTCCTCGAGGCAGACACGGGCATAGGCTGTGCAACTCGCCGCCATGCCCATGCGTTCGCTGTTGAAGTTCTGCATGATGATCTTGAAGCCCTGGCCTTCCTCGCCGATCAGGTTCTCGGCCGGCACGCGGCAATCGTCGAAATGCAGCGTCGCGGTGTCCGACGCCCACCAGCCCATCTTCTTCAGCCCGGTGCGCGACAGGCCCGGCGTATCGCCTTCGATCAGGAGCATGCTGACCCCGCCCGGGCCCTCGCCGCCGGTGCGCACCGCCACCGTCAGATAGTCGGCGCGCATGCCCGAGGTGATGAAGGTCTTCTCCCCGCTGACGACATACCAGTCGCCGTCGCGGCGCGCCTTGGTTCGCAGGTTGGCGACGTCGGATCCGCCGCTCGGCTCGGTGATCGCGAGCGCGGATATCTTCCGGCCCGACAGCACCTGGGGCAGCACCCGCGCCTTGACCTCGGGCCGGGCGGCGCGCGCGATCGGAGGCGAGCCGATGGTATGGCTCATCAGGCTGGAGCTCACCCCGCCGGCGCCGGCCCGGGCCAACTCCTGAGAGGCCACGATTTTCATGAACTGGTCGGCGTCGACGCCGCCATATTCTTCCGGGAATCCCAGTCTGAGCAGCCCGATGGCGGCGGCCTTTTCATAGAGCTCGCGCGGAAAGCCGCCCGCCTCGTCCCATTCATGGGCGTGGGGCTCGATCTCCTCCTCGACAAAACGACGCACCACGTCGCGGAAGGCTTCGTGTTCGCCGGTGTAGAAGGGGCTGGCCATCCGGTTGGCTCCGTTGATTCTTGTGCGGCGCATGATGCGCCGGAAACGGCTGCTCTAACTTGCGTCGAGTGGCTGGCTGCGGTGCCCCTCGTCTGCCGAGCCTCCACTGTCGCAGCGACAGGCGGCCCGGATCAAGCGTGGAAAAAATTTCCTGGCGGCCATCTGGGAAAAATTGTCGAACCGATTCAACAAATCGACCCGACGGGCAAAACAGTCCAAGGTTCGTCAAGCCCCTTCGAAAGAGATATTCTGCTTTTCCGAAATCGGATTCGCGGGTATAGTCCGTGCCGTCCCGTCCCATTCCGAGGGGGCGTTTCGCGAACGTCACGGACGTCGGGGCGGGATGCGGTGGACGCGGAGGCGCGCGAGACGGGCGATGCCGAGGCGGACGGTGAAGTCGTGTGGTCCTGACACCCCGGTGCTGGTGTCAAGTTCGCGCTCAGGCGCGCGGGCGACGGTGGCAAGAAAGCCGGTCACCGGGGAGAGCGCGGAATAAGCCGTAAACCATTGCGCAGGGAAGGCCGGATTGCCTCCGCTGGACCTGTATGCTCGTGTGCGTTTCCTTTTCCACTATTGCACACGAGACCGCGGGTGCAGCGCGCACCCGGTCTTCCCTGCGCCCTCTTTTCAGGAGGGCAAGGAAATTGACAGCAAACCTCGGGCGAGTCGCGCCGCGAGAATGCAAAACTGCGTTTACGAACACCATACCCCAGCCACTCGACGCAGGACAGAATTCAGATACGCTCGCCAACTGAACGACAGGACGTAAAGTCTGCAATCAGACGGCACAAGACCGCGATACGTCGGGAGGAAGCCTTGCCGGTTCGCCATTACGACTGGATCACGCATTTCGGCCGCCGCACGCCGGACAAACCGGCGGTGGTCGACCTCGCCAGCGAGCGCCAGTTCTCCTACGCGCAGTTCGACTCCCGCATTGCGCGGCTCGCCGCGCATCTGCGCGACCGGCTCAAGGTCAGGCGCGGCGACCGCGTCGCCGTGCTGGCGCTGAACACCACCGATACGCTGGAGGTGCAGTTCGCGTGCGGGCGGATCGGCGCGGTGTTCCTGCCGCTCAACACCCGCCTCACCGTGCCCGAGCTGCAGTATATCGTCGGCGACGCGGCGCCTGTGCTGATGATCCACGATTCCGAGCTGGACGAGGTCGCGCTGACGGTGGCGAAACGCTGCGACGTCGCATCCGTGCTGCGGCTCGGCCCCGGCGGCTCCTACGAGGCCGCCATCGCGGCCGCACCCCCGCTCGACAACGCCGAGATCGTCACGCTCGATGACATCTCGACCATCATGTACACGTCGGGCACCACGGGCCAGCCCAAGGGCGCCATCATCACCCACGGCATGACGTTCTGGAACTGCGTCAATCTCGGCGGACCGGCCTATATCTCGCCGTCGACCGTGCTGCTCACCGTGCTGCCGCTGTTCCACACCGGCGGGCTCAATTGCTACACCAACCCGGTGCTGCATGCCGGCGGCACCGCACTGATCATGCGCGCGTTCGATCCAGGTCTCGCGCTGCAGCTGATCAGCGATCCCGCCCGCGGCATCAACCAGTTCTTCGGCGTGCCCTCGATCTACCAGTTCATGGCGCAGCATCCGGCTTTCGCAGGCGCAGACTTCAGCCGCCTGGTGATCGGCGGCGTCGGCGGCGCGCCGATGCCGGTGCCGCTGTTGAAAGTGTGGGAAGAGCGCGGCGTCGCGCTGCAGCAGGGCTACGGCATGACCGAAACCAGCCCCGCGGTACTGACGCTCGACAGGGAAGACGCCGCGCGCAAGGCCGGCTCCTCCGGCAAGCCGGTGCTGCATACCGAGGTGCGGATCGTGCGGCCCGACGGGTCGGACGCCGGCGTCGGCGAACTCGGCGAATTATGGGTGAAGGGGCCGAACATCACGCCGGGTTACTGGAACCGGCCCGACGCCAACGCGTCCTCCTTTACCGACGGCTGGCTGCACACCGGCGATGCCGCGCGGATCGACGAGGAGGGATTCTACTACATCGTCGATCGCTGGAAGGACATGTACATCTCCGGCGGCGAGAACGTCTATCCGGCCGAGGTCGAGAACGTGCTGCACCGGCTCGCCGCGATCGCCGAGGCCGCCGTGATCGGCATCCCCAGCGAGCAGTGGGGCGAGACCGGCATGGCGATCGTCGCGCTCAAGCCCGGACACAGCCTCACCGAGGCGGAGATTCATGCGCACTGCGAAACCAACCTGGCGCGCTTCAAGCGCCCGCGCCTGATAAAATTCGTCGACGCGCTGCCGCGCAACGCCACCGGCAAGATCCACAAGCCGACCTTGCGGAAGAATTTCGGCGCGGAGAAGGTTACCGACCGGGCCGGAGCAGAATAGGAACGCGCGAAACAGATGACCGCAATCGCAAGGCGCATCTTCTTCTCCCCCCGCGAAGCGGCGAGGGGTCGGGTAGGAGGGCTACCGGCAGGGCCCGCTATCGTGGATGACGCCGAGCTAGCGCCAGCCCTTCCCACCACGGGCCATGCGCGTGGTGGGAGGGAGCTCAGGCATCGACGACCGCGCCAATGCATGCCCGATGACAGGCTCCGCGATCCGTCTCCAAGGATGGAATCATTCGAAGTGAAAACTTCGCTAATCGTACGCGAACGCCGGATCGTCGAGATCAATCGTCGGGAATTGGTCCTTCTCGGCCCAGTAGTCCTGGCTGTGCTGCCATTCCGGCTTGTCGCCGCGTTTGGGCAACAGGTGCATGTCGCGCATCAAATAGCCCGGATTGAAATTCTCCGGGTCGATCCACGCCTGCAGCGGCATGTTGCCTTCCTGCGGCCGCAGCGCCGGGACCACTTTGCTGGCGCCCTTCGCCTTCATGTGACCGAGCAGCCGGCAGACGAAGTCCGCCACCAGGTCGGTGCGCAGC
The DNA here is from genome assembly GCA_001464035.1 of Bradyrhizobiaceae bacterium Ga0074131. Lineage (GTDB taxonomy): Bacteria > Pseudomonadota > Alphaproteobacteria > Rhizobiales > Xanthobacteraceae > Bradyrhizobium. Next base: position 32,165 of record LNEC01000021.1, on the reverse strand, counting down.
GTCCAGCTGGCGCGGAAATATCCGAACACCCAGGCCATGTTCGGGATGCCCGTGAACATCATGCCGCGATAGGTGACGGTTTCGGCGAAATCGAGCGGCTTGCCGTCGATCTCGAAGGCGATGTCGCCGAGCACATTGAGGTTGAACCCGGTCGCGGTGACGATGATGTCGGCCTTCAGCGTCTCGCCGGATTTCAGCAGAATGCCGTCTTTGGTGAAGCGGTCGATCTCGTCGGTCACCACCGAGGCCTTGCCGCTCTTGACCGCCTCGAACAGGTCGGCGTCGGGCACGAAGGCGATGCGCTGCCGCCACGGCCGGTAACTCGGGGTGAAATGCTTCGCGACGACGTCGTCCGAACCCGGCCCGAGCGCGGCGCGAATGCCGCCGAGCAACTCCTGCTTCACGACTTCGGGCTCGGTGAACGAGCGACGGGTGAAAGTGTCCTGCTCGAACAGAATCTTGCGCCGCACGATCTCGTGAATCCACTCCTCCTTGACCTGCAGCCGCCGCAGTTCCTCGGCCAGTTCGATGGCGTTGCGGCCGGTGCGGAAATAGGTCGGCGACCGCTGCAGCATGGTGACATGCGCGCACTGGTCCGCGATGTTCGGGATCAGCGTGGCCGCGGTGGCGCCGGAGCCGATCACCACGATCCGCTTGCCCGTGAGGTCGATATCCTCGGGCCAGCGCTGCGGGTGGACGATGCGGCCCTTGAAGTCCGCCATCCCCTGCCATTCCGGAGTGTAGCCCTCGGAATGGCGGTAATAGCCCTGGCACATCCAGAGGAAATTCGCGGTGAAGGTGCGGGCCTCGCCGCTGTCCTTGTCGGACGCTTCGACCGTCCACAGATTGGTCTCGCTCGACCATTTCGCCGAATTGATGCGATGGCGATAACGGATGTGCCTTGCTATATCGTTCTCTTCGATCACCTCGTTCATATAGGCGCGGATTTCGGCCGCAGTCGCGATCGGCGGGCCGGTCCACGGCTTGAAGCGGTAGCCGAAGGTGTGCAGGTCGCTGTCGGAACGGATGCCGGGATATTTGTGGGTCCACCAGGTCCCGCCGAACGTCTCCTGCTCTTCCAGCACGACGAAGGTTGTGCCGGGAAGCTGCTTTGTCAGGTGGTAGGCGCTGCCGACGCCGGAGATGCCGGCGCCGACGATCAGGACATCGAAGTGCTCGACTCCTTGCGCGGCAGAAATGGTGCGGGAGGGTGCGGTGACATTCATGCGCTTTGATCTTTTCGAACTGGCTGCCCGTTATCGAGATTTGTGTAGCGGCCAATCATGGGACACACAAGACAATGGCCATCCCCGAGCCGCGTCAAACTTACAACGCTGAGCCCCATTGGCGCGCGGTCTGCGAGATCCAGTCGCGGTACAGCGTCAGCGGCGTCACGCCGGTCAGGCCGCCGCAGCCCGCGGCGCCGTTCGGCCCGGTCGACCAGCTGACGACGCCGACGATGACGGGGCCGACCTGCTTGTCCTCGAACACCGGGCCGCCGGAATCCCCGGTGCAGGCGCCGAGTCCGTCGCGCGTCCCCTGCCCCACGGGATCGACCAGGCGAACTTGCAGCGTGCCGGGCCTGCCGGTCGCAATGAGGCCGGCGACACGAATGGTACCGCCGCTCTTGCCGTCGCCGCGGACGGTGACGCCGATGCCGGCGATAGTGAAGCGGCTGCCCGCGACGATCGGGATCTGCGGCGCGCCGACGGTCGATGCAACCTTACCCGCGAGCGGGGCGCCGAGCTGCAGCAGCGCGACATCGGCGGTGGCGCGGTGCGCCGCCATCGCCTGCATGTTGAACCCCGGGTGGATTGCGACGCTCCTCACGTCCTGCAGTCGCGGCTGCCGGTCCGCACCATATTCGACGATCTTGTAGGTGGCGCCAGGCTGCACGCAATGCGCTGCCGTCAAAACCAGCTTTGGCGCGATCAATGCGCCGGTACAGAAATTGCCGCGCGAGCCGACGATGGTGACCACGGAGCGGCCGACGCCTTCGGCCGAAGGCGCGCCGCCGCCGACGATCGCATCAGCGGGCGCGGCGAGCAGCAACGCCAGGCTCGTCAACATCGGGAGCAAGTTCTTCATTGAACAGAAATAGCCCGTCACCTCGTCATCGCCAAGCCACGATCGAGGCTGGCCGCGGCCGGCTCACCGTGTTAGCCGTTTTTCAAACGGCGTTCGTTCCAGCGGGGAATCATGATCGAGGCAGTCATCTGGGATTTTGGCGGCGTGCTCACCACCTCGCCGTTCGAGGCGTTTGCGCGGTTCGAGACCGAGCGCGGGCTGCCGGCCGACATCATCCGGCGCACCAACGCCGCCAATCATCTCGAAAACGCCTGGGCGAGATTCGAGCGCGCCGAGGTGGACATCGAGGCGTTCGACCAGCTGTTTGCGGCGGAATCGCTGGCCTTGGGCGCGGAAGTCCGCGGCAAGGAGGTGTTGCCGCTGCTGTCGGGCGACCTGCGGCCCGAGATGGTCGGAGCGCTGACGCGGGTGAAGGCCCGGTTCAAGACCGGCTGCATCACCAACAATTTGCCCGCCAACGCGATCGGCAGCCACAGCGGCCGCTCGCTCTACGTCGCGGAAGTGATGGCGCTGTTCGATCACATCATCGAGTCCGCGAAAATCGGACTCCGGAAACCCGACCCGCGCATCTATCGGATGATGGTGGAGACGCTCGGCGTCGATCCCAAGGCTTGCGTGTATCTCGACGATCTCGGCGTCAACCTGAAGCCGGCGCGCGACATGGGCATGACCACGATCAAGGTGCTCAACGCCCCGCAGGCCATCGCCGAGCTGGAGGCCGCGACGGGGTTGGTGCTGCGCTAGTCGGCTCGTCACCGCAGCGCAGCGGCGATGTTGCCGCCGTCGACGGTGGTGACGCCGGCGGTGGTCTTCAGCGCCAGCGCCTGGGCCAGGAATGCCTGCGCGACGTCTTCGGCCGTCACTTCCCGGCCCAGCAGATTGCCGCGCATATAGTCCTGCTGGCTCGACCCCCTGAGTTTCGAGCGCGACGCGATCATTTCTTCAGTCAACAGCCCCGAGCGAATTCGATCGGCATTGACCGCATTGGCGCGGATGCCTTCGCTGCCGTAATCGAGTGCGTATTGCCGCATCAGAAACAACGTCGCCGCCTTGGGCAGGCCGTAGGGGCCGAAATCGGGTCCGGGATTGACCGCCTGTTTGGACACATTGAACAGCAGGCAGCCGCCGGTGCCCTGCATCAGCATGATTCTTACCGCGGCCTGCGCGACGCGCTGGTGGCCGTAGAAATTCAGCTCAAAACTTTCGCGCAGCACCGCCTCGTCGACCTCGCCGATCCGCCCCTGCCAGGCGGCGCCGGCATTCGATATGGAGATGTCGACCCCGCCGAAGACGGACGCGACCTGCGCGAACGCGTCACGCACCGATGCGGCGTCGGTAACGTCGCATTTGAGCCCGAGCGCGGCTCCGCCGATCGCCTTTGCTTTTGCCATTGCGGCCCTCTCGTCCACATCGAGCAAGGCGACTTCGGCCCCGGCCGCCGCGAACGCTTTGGCCGTGGCAAATCCGATGGCGCCGGCCGCGCCGGTGATCGCCACGACTTGCCCTGCCAGCGGCGGCTCCCTGGCACTGCCCAGCTTCGCCTGCTCCAGCGACCAGTATTCGACATCGAACAGATCGGCCTCCGGCAGCGGCACGAAGCGGCCGACCGCTTCCGCGTCGGTGATGGTGGCAATCGCGGCCTCGGCGAGGTCGGCGGCGACCTTCGCATCCTTCTTGCTGCGACCGAGCCCGAACAGACCGACGCCGGGCACCAGCACAACGCGCGGCGAGGGATCGAGCATGGTCTTGATCCCGCCGACGCGGGCGTTGTTGCGGGCAAAGTAGTCTCTGTAAGTTTCGCCATAGGCCGCGACGGCATCGCGGACCGCGCTCCGGAAGCCGGCGAGATCGCCATCTTCGGGCGCGGCAACGACCAGCGGCTTGTTCTTGATGCGAATGTTGTGATCCGGCGTCACCACGCCGGCCTGGCCGTAGCGCGCCACTTCCGTGCCGTTGACAAAGTTCATCACCGCGTCGCCGCCGCGGAAGTCCAGGATGAAACGCTTCCAGGCGCCGTCGTTGTTGCTGTCCGGCAGGCTGCAGGCGCCGCGGACGATCGGCGCCACATTCGCGAGCCGCGCCGGACGCGCGGGCAGTTTTGCGCTCGGAAAGGCCGGCTTGCGTTGGTTTGCCAGCCGTTCTTCCGCCAGGGTCACCAGCGCAATCATGCGCTCATAGGCCTCCCGTGCGTCGGCGCCAAAACTGAAGATGCCATGCTTGACCAGGATGAGGCCCTCGACCGACGGATCCGCGTCGAACACCTGTGCCGCGGCTTTGGCCAGACCAAAACCCGGCATGATGTAGGGCACGTAGCCGACCCGTTTGCCGTAGACCTCGCGGCACAAGGCTTCGCCATCGGGCTGGTCGGTGAGTGCGAGCACCGCCGTGGAATGGGTGTGGTCGACGAATTTGTGGGGAATGAAGGCATGCAGCAGCGCCTCGACAGAGGGATTCGGCGCCATCGGGTCGATCAGATTGGCGCGCTGCAGCTGGACCATTTCCTCGTCGGACAGTTTCTCGCGGGCGCGGAGTCTTTTCAGGGGCGCAAGCCTTACCGCCGGCAGGCCGGCGGGTTCGATCGTGCCCATGTCCCAGCCGGAGCCCTTGACGCAGAGCACGTCGACCGTTTCGCCATTGAGGTCGGCAAGCTGCGTCTTCACCGACGTGTTGCCGCCGCCATGCAGCACCAGCCGAGGATCCCGGCCGAGCAGCCGCGTCGTATAAACCCTGAGCGCCACATCGCGGCCGAGGTTTGCGTAGCGGACGACGGCCGCATCGGCGTCGCGATCGATCCAACCACTCTGCATGCGCATGCTTCCTTCGCCTATTCGGCCGCGGCCGCTATCCGTTCGGGAAACGCGGCCGCCAGCGCAGCGCGATCGGCCCTGAGCACGCCGCGCTCCGTAATCAACCCCGTCACCAGGCGGGCCGGTGTGACATCGAAGGCGTAGTTCGCCACCGGCGAACCGTCGGGCACGATGCGGACGGTCTCGATCCTGCCATCGGCGGTCCGCCCGGTCATGTGCGTCACTTCGTCAGGCCCGCGCTGCTCGATCGGAATTTCCCTGATGCCGTCGTTGACGTTGAAATCAATGGTCGGCGAAGGCAGCGCCACATAGAACGGCACGCCATTGTCGTGCGCGGCGAGCGCCTTGAGGTAAGTGCCGATCTTGTTGCAGACGTCACCCTGAGCGCTGACCCGGTCGGTGCCTGTTATCACGAGATCGACCATGCCGTGCTGCATCAGGTGACCGCCGGTATTGTCGGGAACGACGGTGTGCGGCACGCCGTGATGGCCGAGTTCCCAGGCCGTGAGCGAGGCGCCCTGATTGCGCGGCCGGGTCTCATCGACCCAGACATGGACGACGACGCCGCGGTCATGCGCCAGATAGATCGGCGCAGTCGCAGTGCCCCAATCGACCGTCGCCAGCCAGCCGGCGTTGCAATGAGTCAGCACATTGACGCGCTCGCCCGGCTTCTTGATCGCAGCGACCGCCTCGATCAGGCCAAGGCCATGCCGGCCGATGCCCTTGTTGATGGCGATGTCTTGCTCGGCCATTTCGCCGGCGCGGGAATAGGCCGCCGCCATTCGCTCGGATGCCGGCAACGGCCGCAACATCGAGCGCATGGCGTCGAGCGCCCATTTCAGGTTGATCGCGGTCGGCCGCGTCGCCATCAGCGCCTTGTGGGCCTGATCGAGTGCTGCGTTGGAAGCGTCAGCCCGCATCGCCAGCGCCATCCCGTAGGCCGCGGTCGCACCGATCAAGGGCGCGCCGCGCACCAGCATCGAACGGATGGCGTCGGCGGCGGCATCGCAGGTGGTGAGGCGCGCCACGACGAAATCATGCGGCAGCCGCCGCTGGTCGATCGCGCTGAGCGACCAGCCGTCCTGCTCGAGCCATATGCTTCTGACGTGGCTATCCCCGACCCTCATGACGGATCCATCGACGGTGAAACTCTCACGCGCGCAAAATCCGTCCCGCCACCGCATCGAGTTTTTTCAGAAGCTCCGGATCGCGCGCTTCCGGCGCGGTGATCAATGCGGTGTCGAGCGCGCGGTCCGAACCGACAGGGCACGGCTCGTGCTCCCTCGGAAATTCGCCGGCGAGCCGCGCCACCAGAGCCTTCGCCTGGTCGGCGTTGGCGGTCAATACCTTGATGATGTCCTGAACCGACACCGCGTCATGGCCGGGATGCCAGCAATCGAAGTCGGTCACCATGGCGACCGTCGCGTAGCAGATCTCCGCCTCGCGGGCGAGCTTGGCTTCCGGCATGTTGGTCATGCCGATCACGGAATAGCCCAGATTCTTGTAGGTCATGCTCTCGGCGTAGCTGGAGAACTGTGGACCTTCCATGCAGACATAGGTGCCGCCGCGCGCGATCGCGATGCCCTCGGCCTCGGCGGCGGCGGCCAGATGGAGGAGCAGCCGCGGCGACACCGGGTGCGCCATCGACACATGGGCGACGCAGCCTCTGCCGAAAAACGAGCTCTCGCGCTTGTGGGTGCGGTCGACGAACTGGTCGACCAGCACGAAGGTGCCGGGCGGCAGATCCTCCCTGAACGAGCCGCAGGCCGACAGCGAGATCAGGTCGGTGACGCCGGCGCGCTTCAGCACGTCGATATTGGCGCGGTAATTGATGTCGGAGGGCGACAGCCGGTGGCCCCTGTCGTGGCGCGGCAGAAACACGATCGGAAGTCCGGCGATTCTGCCGCGGCGCACCGGCGCGGACGGCTCGCCCCAGGGACTTTGGATCGCTTCCTCGCGCGCATTCTCCAGTCCCGGCAGGTCATAGATGCCGGAGCCGCCGATAATGCCCAAAACCGCCTCGGCCATGATTACCCTTCGCCTCGTTGGTAGCGCCAATCGGCATGCCGACGAGGCGCTCACAACCGATTTTCTGCATTCGCAATATCGAGCATTTTGAGAGGCTTGTCGACCATTCGCCCCGGTGACGGCGGCGCGGCTCGCGGTATGATCACCACGCGAGCATTCAGGGCTACGGTTGGGCGGCACCCGGTGCTAGCTTGCCGACAACATAGGGACCCGCCATGAACAGAATTTGTCTCGCACTCTTGATGGTCGGCGCCTGGAGCGAGGTCGTCTATGCCCTTGACCGCGAGCAGCGACACGGCAAGGCTCTGCTCGAAGCCCAGTGCGCGCGCTGTCACGCAACAGGTCGGACGGGCCGAAGCCCTCTCAGCGAGGCTCCCCCGTTTCGGACGTTTGGAGAAAAGCTTTACGACACCGACTTCGAACAACGGTTGCAGGACGGCCTCACCACCATCCACCCCGGCATGCCGACTTTCCGCTTTGGCCGGGAAGATGCCGAGGCTGCGGTCAATTACCTCAAGGCCATTCAGCAACGCAAAAAGCCCAAATAGCCGGCGCGCCGCGGCTTTCCCCCGATTGGGGATATGACAGAAACTCCCCTCGGCCAGTGGCAGGGTGTCGCCGGCAACCCAAGTACTGAGCGGATGCGCGCCATCGCGACCCATGCTTGCTGATTTGCAGTTGGCAACGCCCCGTTGGACTGACGCAGGAATTGCCTGCTAGAACGCTGCAGGAATATGGAGCACGCCGTGGATGATGGAATGAAAAGCAGATTGCGTGCCGACGGCCTACCGAGAATTCCGATCGAGGGCTGTGCGCCCGTGCCGGTAGTAGCCAATGCGGACGACCGCGGATGCCTGTTCGAAATCTTTCGTGAGGAATGGGCGGGTGCTTTCAAGACCGTTCAGTGGAATGCCTGCAGCTCGCTTGCCGGAGTGATGCGGGGCGTCCACGTCCATATCGACTATGACGAATTCTATACACTGCCGTTTGGTCGGGTTTTCCTCGCGCTTCGGGACATTCGCCGTGCATCGCCGACCTTCGGAACGAGCGTCGGTTTTGAATGGTCCGCTGCCGAGGGGTTTGCCGTCCCTGTACCCGCCGGCGTTGCCCACGCCGTTTTCTTCCTGGATCATTCGGTTCTGGCGTTCGGGCTGAGCGGCTACTGGAAGGCCGAGCTGGATGTGGTTGGCTGCCGCTGGGATGATCTCGACCCGACGCTGAATTGGCCCGCGGAAAGCGCGAGGCTTTCAAGCAGGGACACGGAGTCAGGATCATTTACCGACATGGTCCTCAAATATGAGGCGTTGGCCGGCTCCGTAGCTGGGAGATAGGCGTCGGGTATCCAATAATGCCTTTGAAACCATACGCGAACTCCACATCGTGCCGGATGAATTCGTGACGTCCGACCCGGCTGCGGCGCCCCCCACTGTTTCGGTCATCATCGCGACTTACAACAGAAGCCAACCGTTGCGGCACGCCATTCGCAGCGTGTGCAATTCGTCGTTCACCGATTGGGAGATCATCGTCGTAGGCGACGCCTGCACGGATGACACGGCGGAATGCGTTTCGTCTTTCAACGACCCGCGCATATGCTTTGTCAATCTGCCGAGCCGTTGCGGCGACATGTCCGGGCCACACAACAAAGGTCTGGCTCTGGCGCGCGGCAGGTTTGTAGCGTTCCTGAATCACGATGACCTCTATCTTGCCGATCATCTCGCGAAATGTGTGGCCGAGCTGGAGTCGAGCGGCGCCGATCTCGTCTGGGTGCCATGCGCCATCGCAAGCGAGAAGGCCGATCCGACGGGAGATTGGCCGTTTTCGTTCGCGCTCATCGGCGTAACCTCCACGTCCGAATACTCGCCGCTAGGAGTATACTTCTCGTCATCCTGGGTTTTTCGACGCTGCTTGGCCGACCGCGTCGGGCCGTGGCGCTCACCCGACCAGATATACGTCGTACCATCGCAGGAATGGCTGTTTCGAGCATGGCGTATGGGCGCAAGGCTGAGGTTTCTGCCGTCGGTTACCGTCATTCTGGTGCCCGCCGGAGGGCGGGCGGGGAGCTACGCTCGCCGGAACAGTCCGGAGCACGATCTGCTCTCGCAACGGCTTCGGGAAGATCCAAAATGCCTCGAGCGAATCCTGGAGGAAGCTGCACTGGATGAAGCGAGGGAACATTTTCTCAACCACAGATATCCCCCGCTCTGGTCGCTGGCGCGGCGGACGTTGCTTCGTCCGGTTTATTCTGTTCTCGCCCGGATGGGCATTCATCCCCTTTCTCTGCCTATGGCAATCGTTTACGGGCGCCGTGGCGGCTTCGTGCGACGCCTTCGGAGAATTGCGGGTGCAGAGTAAGTGAATATCAAGGTGGCGACGAACCGCGTTGCCTGTCATCGCTTACTGACCGCCGCCCGGATAATCCCATGAAAGATACAGGAAAAAACCGGTATTCCAGCGGCTTCGGCCCATATTTGCCCGAAAATGATCCGGAAGTGAGTATGTAAGACTGCCCGAATCGGACGACTGTCACCGCATGCCTCATCCTGCCATGGCCACAGCTCCCGACCGCGGGTCCGACGTCAGCCGAGACGCGCTATCGGTGCTGAACCACGTGTTCGGCCTGCCCGGCTTTCGCGGCGCGCAGGAGGAAATCGTGCGGCATGTCATCGGCGGCGGCAATTGCATGGTGCTGATGCCGACCGGCGGCGGCAAGTCGCTGTGCTATCAATTACCGTCACTGTTGCGCAAGGGCTGCGGTATCGTGATCTCGCCTCTGATCGCGCTGATGCGCGACCAGGTCGCCGGCCTGCTCGAGGCCGGCGTCAAGGCGGCGGCACTGAATTCGACGCTGTCCTATGAAGAAGCCAACGCGATCGAGGCGCGGCTTCTCGCCGGCGATCTCGACCTCCTCTATGTCGCGCCGGAGCGGCTGTTGACGCCGCGCTGCCTCGCTTTGTTGGGCCGGGCCGACATCGCGCTGTGTTTCACAATGGGGGCACGACTTTCGCCCGGAATATATCGGCCTCTCCATCATCGCCGAACGTTTTCCAAATGTACCGCGCATCGCGCTGACCGCCACGGCCGACGACCTCACCCGGAACGAGATCGTCGACCGGCTCGGGCTAGGCAACGCTCCGAGCTTTGTTGCGAGCTTTGATCGCCCGAACATCCGATACGAAATCGTCGACAAGCAGAACGCGCAGATCCAGCTGAGAACCTTCATCGCCGAGCGCCATGCTGGCGACGCCGGCATCGTCTACTGCCTGTCGCGCGCCAAGGTCGAGGATACCGCGGCTGCGCTGACCAAGGCCGGCGTGGCGGCGCTGCCCTATCACGCGGGACTGGATGCAGCCACGCGCGCGGGCAATCAGGACCGTTTCATCAACGAGGACGGCGTGGTGATCGTCGCCACGGTGGCGTTCGGCATGGGCATCGACAAGCCCGACGTGCGTTTCGTCGCACATCTCGATCTGCCGAAAAGCATCGAGGCCTATTACCAGGAGACCGGCCGCGCCGGGCGCGACGGCAAACCGTCCAGCGCCTGGATGGCGTATGGCCTGTCGGATATCGTGCAGCAGCGCCGCATGATCGACGACTCGACAGGCGCCGAAGCGTTCAAGCGGGTGTCGATCGGCAAGCTGGAGGCGCTGGTTGGCCTGGCCGAAACCGCCAACTGCCGGCGTACCCGCCTGCTCGGATATTTCGGCGAGACTCCGGCGGCTGCCAAATGCGGCAATTGCGACAACTGCCTGTCACCGCCACTGGTGCGCGACGGCAAGGTGATTGCGCAAAAGCTGTTGTCCTGCGCCTACCGCACCGGGCAGCGCTTCGGCGCCATGCACCTGATCGATGTTCTGGTCGGCCGCCTCACCGAACGCGTCACCCAATTTGGCCACGACAAGCTGTCGGTATTCGGGATCGGCGCCGACCTCAACGAAAAGCAGTGGCGCAGCGTCATCCGCCAGCTGGTGGCGATGGGGCATCTGGCGCCGGACGCCGAGGCCTTCGGCGCGCTGAAACTGACGGAAACCGCGCGCGGGGTCCTGAAGGGCGAGACCGAGGTGATGCTGCGCGAGCAGGCCGCCGGCACCCGCGTCCGTGCCGCCAGGGTCAAATCAAGGCGCGGCGATATTGCGCCACAAATCGCCGGCCCAGGCGGGGCGGCCGATCAGACCCTGGTGGGCGTGCTCAGGGCGTGGCGTTCCAACGTGGCGCGCACGCGCGGCGTGCCGGCCTATGTCGTGCTGCACGACGCCACCATCGACGGCATCGCGACCTCGCGCCCGACCACGCTCTCCGGACTTCGCGACATCCCCGGCATCGGCGACAAGAAGCTCGAACATTACGGCGACGAACTGATCGCGCTGGTCAAGGCCACGGGTTGACGCTTCAGCGGAGGCGACCAACTCACCTCGTCTCGGCAGCGGCAGCCGATGCTGGCGAAGCGAGGACGCTTAGCGCGACATCGCCCACCGGAAGGTGATCCGCCTTGCGGCCGGACCCCAAAGCAAGCTCCATGGTGAAGGCTCCGAGTTCGCACATTACCTGCGAGGCGACGTCTCCGGCGCCGGTGAATTCATGGGCGAGATACTCGAACTGGGAGCGCGCCTGGCGCAGTGTCGCTCTCGGCACCACTACGTCGGCTTCTTCGACTGAGGGATTTCCACCGCCAGGTCGGGCCAGGCGCGGCTGGGCTTCGGATACAGGCGGTCCGGCACCCGAACCGCCGGCACCGCCCTGGAACTCGTTGGTCTGATTCTTGAAATCGCCGATCCGGTTGAATGCCGAACGAAGCTCGGCACGCTTGGCTTCGAGGGCTGCGACCTTTTCGATCAGCGCGTCCCGTTCGCGTTCGGAGACGACGCGCAGCGCCGCGAGTTCATCGCCGCTCACTTTGAGCCGGGCCGCCAGGTCATGGCGTTCGCCGGCAAAACCGAGGCGCAGCTGCGACAACTCAAGTTCATGCGCCTTCGACTGTTCGGTCAGCTCCCGGCGAAGCCGCTCGAGCTCTTCGCCGCGCCGCTCGACGGACTCAGCGAGCGTCTCGTGCTCGCGATCGAATGTGGCGCGAAGCTCGGCCAGAGCCTGTTGATGCGCCCGCGATGTTGCCGCGAACTCAGCGCGCTGATGGTCCAGATCACCATGAAGCCTGGATAGTTCGGCTTCCCGCGCCTGCAATGCCGCCCTCAGCGCATCGCGTTCGCTTGCCGTCGACGATATGACAGCCTGGTGCCCGTCGACTTCATGCTTGAGCGCCTCGCATTCGGCTTCCAGCGCGTCGGTGTGCTGGACGATAGTCTCGTACTTGTATCGCCAGAGCTGTTCTTCATCCAGCGCCGCAGTCAGGCGGGCCGACAGGGTTTCGAGCCAAACGGCCGCGTGGTGCAGAAAGTTCGCGTTGTGTCCGACCGACATCATGTCGGCAAAGCGTCGGAGAAAATGCGCCGTCTCCGCGACATTGGGCGTTTGAGGCGTCACGGAGGGATCGGTCATGAAGCGTGCTTTCCTGAAGCGGCGAAGCGCCATCGCCAAAGCGTTCGGGATCGCAATCCCGGACTTGATCGGGCGGCCGGACGCGCCGGTGGTTCTCTAGATCGGGGGCGGCGAAAATAGGGCGTCGGCATCAAATCGCTTTGAGTCTCTAAATGCGGATGTGCCGTTTGGCGAGGCCGATGGCAACGCAGGCGCCATGGGGTTGAATCTTTTCGTCGATCTGCGGTGCCCTTGGGCTTCCCCGGGCCTGAAGTCTTGCTGCGCCATTGCGAACAAAGCGGGAATCAGTGACGGTCGAATCAGTTGGAGGACGATTCGGACGTGCCAGCGGCGGCGAGCTACCTCGAAAACCTCAATCCGGAGCAGCGCCGGGCCGTCGAGCACGGCGTTGTGTCCGAGTATGACGGCAGGCCAGGTTCGCCACTGCTGGTGATTGCCGGCGCCGGCTCCGGCAAGACCAACACGCTGGCGCACCGGGTTGCCCATCTGATCGTCAACGGCGCCGACCCGCGCCGCATCCTGCTGATGACATTTTCGCGGCGTGCCGCCGCCGAAATGACGAAGCGTGTCGAGCGGATCGCCCGAAAGGTGCTGGGCGACCATGCCGGCGTCATGACCGACGCGCTGCAATGGGCCGGCACCTTCCACGGCATCGGCGCGCGGCTGCTGCGCGACTATTCGGATCAGATCGGTCTCGACCCCGCCTTCACCATCCACGATCGCGACGATTCCGCCGACCTGATCAACCTGGCCCGGCACGACCTCGGCTTCTCCAAGACCGCGAGCCGATTCCCCACCAAGGGCACTTGTCTTTCGATCTACTCGCGAAGCGTCAATGCTGAGGCGCCGATCGAGCAGGTTTTGGGCAGCTCGTTCCCCTGGTGCTCCGGCTGGGCGGCCGAACTGAAGGAATTGTTCGCTGTTTATGTCGAGGCCAAGCAGAAGCAGAACGTGCTCGACTACGACGACCTGCTGCTCTACTGGGCGCAAACGATGAACGATTCCGGCTTCGCCGGGGAGATCGGCGGGCGGTTCGACCACGTGCTGGTCGACGAGTACCAGGATACGAACCGGCTGCAATCCTCGATCCTGCTGGCGCTTAAACCCGATGGTCACGGGCTGACGGTGGTCGGCGACGACGCCCAGTCGATCTATTCGTTTCGCGCCGCGACCGTGCGCAACATTCTCGACTTTCCCGGCCAGTTCAATCCCCCGGCCGACATCATCACGCTGGACCGCAACTATCGCTCGACGCAAGCCATCCTTGCCGCCGCCAATGGTGTCATCGACCTCGCGCGCGAACGCTTCACCAAGAACCTGTGGACCGACCGGACCTCGGGCATCAAGCCGCAGCTGGTCACCACCCGTGACGAGGCCGACCAGGCGCGCTGCATCGTCGAACGCGTGCTGGAGAACCGCGAATCCGGCACGCTGCTGAAGCAGCATGCGGTGCTGTTCCGGACCTCCAGCCACAGCGGGCCGCTGGAAGTCGAACTGACCCGGCGCAACATTCCGTTCGTCAAGTTCGGCGGGCTCAAGTTTCTCGACGCCGCCCACATCAAGGACGTGCTGGCGCTGCTGCGATTCGTCGAGAATCCGCGCGACCGCGTCGCCGGCTTCCGGTTGATGCACCTGATCCCGGGGGTAGGCCCCGCCTCGGCGCAAAAAGTTCTCGATTACATGGCTGACCGTGCCGATCCGATCGCCGCACTCGGGCTGGCGCCGGCGCCTCCCCGCGCCGGCGACGACTGGAGCCATTTCATCGACGCGGTCGCGGACATCAGCCGTTCGCAGTGGCCGGCCGGCATCGAGCGCGCCCGCCTGTGGTACGAGCCGCATCTCGACCGGATCCACGACGATGCCGACAGCCGCCGCGCCGACCTGATCCAGCTCGAACAGATCGCCAGCGGCTATCCATCGCGCGAGCGCTTCCTCACCGAGCTGACGCTCGATCCGCCCGATGCGACCAGCGACCAGGCCGGCGTTCCGCTGCTCGACGAGGATTATCTGGTGCTCTCGACCATCCATTCCGCCAAAGGCCAGGAATGGAAATCGGTATTCGTGCTCAACGTCGTCGACGGCTGCATGCCCTCCGACCTCGGCACTGGAACGAGCGCGGAGATCGAAGAGGAGCGCCGCCTGCTCTATGTCGCGATGACCAGGGCCAAGGACGATCTGCATCTGATGGTGCCGCAGCGCTTCTTCACTCACGGCCAGAGCGCGCAGGGCGACCGCCATGTTTATGCCGCGCGGACCCGCTTCATTCCGGACCGGCTGCTCAATCTATTCGAGAAGACAATCTGGCCGCTGCCGGCGACGGGAGCCGCAGCGCGAACCCAGGGTAGCGGTCCGCGCATCGACGTCGGCGCCCGCATGCGCGGCATGTGGCGCTGAAACGGATCTTCTTGCTCACGGCCGCAAATCCATGTCGATCCGGATGAAATCCCCCCGGTAGGTCACTTCCCCGAGGTAGATCACCGTCCGATCTGCGGTCGTGAAAACCCGCCTCACTTCGGCCACGGGTGAGTTCAGGGGAACCTGCAATAGCTTCGCCACTTCGAGATCCGCGGTCCCGATCGTCAGCGTCTGCCGCGCGCTGCTGATCGGGGGATCGCGCAAGTCTTTCAGAATCGGGATCACCGTCTCCTTGCGGAATCGCTTGGGATATCTGCGGAATATTTTTTCGTCGAGATAGATCGAGATCACGCAATAGGGCCGCTGGTTGCGCGAATGCACCCGCCGCATGAAAACGTAATGCCCTGCCGGCTTGCCATCCTCGGGAAGCAAGGGCGCGTCGGTGCGGCTTTCGGAGATGTTGATGATCTCCGGCGAGGTGTCGCGGTACACTTCGGCCAGGTCCGACAGGGTGGTCTCAACCTTGAGCCAGCGGTCCTGCTTCAGTTGGCCGATGATGAACGTGCCGCGGCCTTGCCGGGCTTCCAGTATTCCGTCACGGGCCAAGAGTTCGACGGCCTGCCGGACAGTGACGCGAGAGACGCCGAATTCGGCGGCCAGTTCCTCGTTGGCGGGCAGCCGCAATCCCTGGGCCCATATCCCGCGGGCGATCCGCTGACGAAAAATGTCGGCGATCTGGGCGTATTTCGGGACATGGCTGTCGGAAATCAGATCCATTTCAGAGTCTCTAATTCGAAAGCCGGCGGATCGCCCGCAAGATGCAATCTATGACACTACGAGGGCGGCGCCCCGCTCCCCGATCATCAGGCTGCTCGCATTGGTATTGGCGGACGTGATCTGCGGCATCACGGAGGCATCGATCACGCGCAGCCTTTCGACGCCGCGGACGCGCAGTCGCGGATCGAGCACCGATGTCGCGTCGCTTCCCATCCGGCAGGTGCCGACGCAGTGAAACACGGTTCCGCCGGTGGTTCGCGCGAAATCCCACAGGCCGGCAGGATCGTCGACGGCGTCGCCGGGCACCATCTCGATATCCCAGAGATCCCTGAATGAATTCTGCCGGTAGATCTCGCGCAGCATCTGCAAGCCCGCGACCACGGTCTTGCGGTCGATTTCCTCGGCGAAATAGTTCGGTTCGATGCGAGGCTGGTCGAGCGGATCGGTCGAGCGGATGGCGAGGTGTCCACGCGATTTCCCGTGGCATTGCCAGACCGACGCCGTGAAGCCGGAATAGCCGTGCAGGGGATCCCCCGGCTTGTCAACCGACAGCGGCATGACGTTGAACTGAATGTCGGGGCGTCCCCCGACGGCGAATTCGGTGCAGGCCGCGCCGCCGACCTGACCCGCGCCGACGGTGAGGGGACCGCTGCCGGCGAACATCCATTGCAACCCCATTTTGGCCAGTTCGACGGGGTTACGCACCTGGTCGTTCAGCGATATCCGCTGCTTCAGCCGCACGATCAGCCGCGCCTGGTAGTGATCCTGCAGGTTGCGCCCCACCTCCGGTGAGTCCGCCACCACCGGAATGCGAAACCCACGCAGCAGATCGGCAGGGCCGACCCCCGAAAGCTGCAGAATCTGCGGCGACTGCAACGCTCCCGCCGACAGGATGATTTCGCGGTCCGCAGCCGCGCTAAAGGGCATGTTGTTCTTGATCCACTCGACGCCGCTCGCCACAGCCCCCCGAAACGTCACCCTGCTGACCTGCGCGCCAGTGATGACGGTGAGGTTCGAGCGATGCATAGCCGGCTGCAGGAATGCCGATGCCGAACTGGTGCGCCAATGCCGGCCGATGCCGAGTTGATAGCTGCCGACGCCGAGCGTGGTCTCGCCGTTAAAGTCAGGGTTGCGCGGCAGGCCGAATTCCACGCCGGCGTCGACCCACGCTTTGGAAGCGGCATTGTTGTTGCGCAGGTCCGACACCTCGAACTCGCCCAGCCCGCCGTGATACTGGTTCTCACCACCCTGGTAACGCTCGTAACGGCGGAAATACGGCAGCAGTTCGCGATAGCTCCAGCCGCTGGCGCCGAGCCGCTCCCAGTCGTCGAAATCCTCATGCTGGCCGCGAATGAAGATCAGGCCGTTGATGGACGACGACCCCCCCAGCACGCGACCGCGCGGCCAGACAATTGAGCGGCCGCCCGTGGTCTCGCTCGGCTCGGTCGTAAACAGGCGGGAAAAGCGCTCGTTGTAGATCGTCCGATAGTAGCCGACCGGCAGCTTGAGCCAGAAATTGCGATCGGACCCGCCGGCCTCCAGCAGCAGCACGCGGCACGACGGATCGGCCGACAACCGGTTCGCGACCACACAGCCGGCCGATCCGGCGCCGACGATGATGTAGTCATACCCCCGAGCCAACATGCAGAGCCTCCCGCCGGAATCAGGCTGTCCGGTACTTCTCGATCGGCGACAGATCCGGCTCGACTCCCAGACCCGGATCGTCGCTCAGCGTCACCATGCCGCCGGATACATCACGGACCGCACCGCAGAACAAATCGCGCAGCGGATTGTCGTTGGAGTCGACCTCCAGCAAGCCGTCTCCACCCACCCCCGCCAGCAGATGCGCGGATGCCAACAGGCCGATGCCGCCGCCGAGATAGTGCGGACAGAACTTCTTGCCGGCTTTCATGATGTCGCGCGCAATGCCGGAACAGAGGCTTAGGCCGCCCCATTTGGCGATATCGGGTTGAACCACGCACAGCACGTCATCGCCGAGCGCTTGGGCGAAACCCGCTTCGCTCGCAATGTTTTCGCCTGCCGCGAGCGGCAGGCCGGCGGCCTTGCGCAAAGCCTGCCATTCCTGCCACGGCCGGTCGGCCCGGATCGGCTCTTCGAGCCATGCGAGACCGAACTCGCCAAAATGCGGCACGACTTGCAATGCCCGGTCCAGTGACCAGGCCTGGTTGGCGTCGGCGGCCAGCATGCCGTCGCCGATCAGCTGGCGCAGCGACGCCAGATTGGCGCGGTCGGCCGCAAGATCGAAGCCTATCTTCAGCTTCAGCGCGCGGTGTCCGCGGTTCACCGCGGCTTCCGCCATTTGCCGCGAGCCGCCCGGGTTGATACCGCTGGCATAGACGCCGATCCGGCTTCGGTTGCCGCCGAGCAGTTTCCACAGCGGCAATTGGCGGCGGCGCGCATAGAGATCCCAGACCGCGAGATCGATTCCGGCGATCGCCTGCGCAAAGGGACCGGGCTCGCCACACTGCAGCGCCAGCACCGAGGTCGCTTGCGTCAAGGTTTCAAAAATCTCCAGAGGGTGGCTGGCCGCAAATCCCGTTATCGCCGGCGCCAGGACCTCGTTGACCAGCCGCGCCCGGTGTTCGGCGCCAGTCGATGGAAAATTGGCCCAGACCTCTCCCCAGCCGATAAAACCGTCAGCATCCTCGGCGCGAACGAACACCGCGGGCCGATCCAGCATGCGGCCGAACGACGTGACCACCGGCGTCGCCAGCGGATAGCGGTAGCAAAAGGCCTCGATGGTCCGGAGAGCAAAGGTCTGCGATGTCATTTCGGCCATCCGGAACCTCCCGCCGAAGGGGGTGTCGCCGCCTCTTGTATGGTCATCTTACTTATAATATGACTTACGCGGGATCAACCGCAATTGCCGCCGGGTCGAATGCTATGGATGGAAGTGTCGCGAGACGCTTTTTGCTCGGGCTTGCGCCGTGGGTAGGCGCCGTGGCGCTGTGGTATGGCGTGCGTTGGAGCGGGTTCGTCAACGCTTCGCTGATTCCGGCGCCGCATCAGGTGGCGGCCAAGTTCGTCGAACTGCTGCTGCAAGAGGGCCTCCTGTTCGACGTCTTTGCATCGACGCGACGGGTATTCCTCGGCGTCATGCTCGGCATTCTCGTCGCAGTTCCCGTCGGCTTCCTGCTCGGCTGGTACCGGCCGGCACGGACCTTCGCCGATCCCATGATCAATTTCTTTCGCGCGCTGCCGCCGATCGCGCTGATCCCGCTAGTGATCGTCTATTTCGGCGTCGATGAAGTGGCCAAACTCGTGATCCTGTTCTACGCCTCGTTTTTCGCGGGCGTGATCGTGATGTATGAAGGCGTTTCCCAGATCACCCCGCTTTACATCCGTGTCGCGCAAACTCTCGGCGCCGGCGAGTTCGAGATCTTCCGGAAGGTCATCATTCCGCTCACCGTGCCGCACATCCTGACCGCGCTCCGCGTCGCACTGGGCGTCGCATGGGCAACCCTGGTGGCATCCGAACTGATCGCGGCACAACGCGGGCTGGGCGCCATGATCCAGAACGCCTCGACCTACTTCCTGCTCGACGTGATTTACGTCGGCATCATCTGTATCGGCTGCATTGCCCTGATCATGGACATGATCCTGCGGCGGATCAGTTCCCGTTTGCTGGTATGGCAGGAAAGAGCCGTCACATGAGCACGGCCTCCGGCATTCATCGTGCTAGATTTGATCACGTTTCGCTGGAATTTGCGACGCCGAAGGGCCAGCTCAGGGTCGTCGAAGACGTCAGTTATGACATCAACGACGGCGACTTCATCGCGGTGATCGGCCCATCCGGCTGCGGCAAGACCACGATGATGAGCATGCTGGCCGGCTTTCAGAAACCGACATCCGGCAAGGTGATGTTCGACGGCCACCCCGTCGCGGGACCAGGTCCCGAACGCGGTGTGATCTTTCAGGAGTATGGGGTTTTCCCCTGGCTGACGGTCAAGGACAATATCGCGTTCGGCCTGAAGCTGCAGGCCAATCATGTCCCCGTCGCGGAGCGAGACCAGATCTGCGAGCACTATCTCGCGCTGATGGGACTGTCGGATTTCACCAATTCCTATCCGAAGCACTTGTCCGGCGGGATGCGGCAGCGGCTTGCGATCGCGCGCGCCTACGCCGTCAAGCCACAGTTTCTGCTGATGGACGAACCGTTCGGGGCGCTCGACGCCCAGACCCGGGCCAACATGCAAAACCTTCTGCTCAATGTGCTGGCCACCGAGGGCAAGACCGTCATGCTGATCACCCACTCGGTGGAGGAGGCGATCTATCTCGCCTCGCGCATCGTGGTGGTGACGGCGCGCCCGGCGCGAATCAAGCAGATCATCGACGTGCCTTTCACCTATCCGCGTGATGAGTCGCTGCAGGAGCGGCCGGAGTTCGGCGAACTGCGAAGCCACATCAGGGAACTCGTCATGAGCGAATACCGCGCGCAGCAGGCGCAGCTGCGGCCGGCTTCATTTTCGGAATGACCATAGAAGCAAACGGGAGGAGAACATCATGGATCGACGGCAATTCCTGACCACGACCGCTGGCGTCGCGCTCGGCGGCTTTGCAGCTTCGGCGCCGGCCATCGCCCAGGCAAAAACAAAAGTCCGCGTCGGCTACCTGCATACGGTCGCCGTCGACGGGCAGATCTGGACCGGAATGGACCGCGGCACGTTCGAAAAGCAGGGCCTCAGTCTGGAACTGCGCCAGTTCAATACCGGCCTCGAGATCTTCCAGGCCCTGATCGGCGGCAGCTTGGACGTGCTGGCGACGGGCGCCGTGCTGTCCAATTTCCCGGCGCGCGGACAGGGCAAGGTATTTCTGATCAACGACATCGAAGTGGCGACCGCCCAGCTCTGGGTGCGCTCCGATCAGGGCATCAAGTCGTTCGCGGATCTGAAGGGCAAGCGCATCGCCACGGCGACCGGGACCACCGCCCATGTTTTCCTCGACAAGGCATTGCGCGCCAACAATATCGATCCCAAGGAGGTCGAACTCGTCAACCAGACCATGCCGGCCGCCGTGACCGCGTTCATATCGGGCGCGGTGCCGGCCGTCGCCCTTTGGGTGCCGTTCAATGTCATCGTGCGCGACAAGGTGCCGGGCGCCATGAAACTGGCCGACGCCTCGGCCTATTACCCGCAGGCTGCCATCATCGGTGGCTGGGCGGCGGCCAACGACTACTACGAGCCGAACAAGGAGACGCTGGCCAAGCTGATCAAGGGCTGGGCCGAGGCCAACGACTACATCATCGCCAACCCCGCCGAGGCTATGGAAAAGCTGCAGAAGGCCCACTACAGCCAGACGCCGCTGGCGGATATCAACGAGTCCTTCAAGGCACAGAAGATGTTCACATCGAGCGAGTGGAAGAAGCTCTATGCGGACGGCACGGTCACCAACTGGCTGCAGCAGACCACAGACTTCTTCATGGCCAATGCCGGTATCAAGGACTTCACGCCCGCCAGCAAATATTTCGACCCGAGCCTCTATTTGAAGACGATTGCGTAGGCGCATGCCGTAGCGAACGGCGACTTGCGTTCGCCGTTCGCTACGCATCCCGTTCCAGCATCGCCCTGAAATCGGCCCGGGCGCGCTGCGCCTCGCGCCGCGCGGTTTCCGACGCGTCGCCGAGGCCGAAATAGCCGTGGATCAGGCCGGCGCCGTGATGATAGGTGGTCGTTACGCCGGCGGCTGCCAAGGCATCGGCATAGGCCTTGCCCTCGTCGCGCAGGGGGTCGAACCACGCCGTGCAAACAGTCGCCGGCGCAAGTCCCGCGAGACTTTTCGCGCGCAAGGGCGAGACCCGCCAGTCCGCGCCATGTCCGGCTTCGTCGAGATAGTGGCCGGCGAACCATTCCATCACCGCGCGCGACAGGAAATAGCCTTCCGCGTTTTCCGCGCGAGAGGGAAAACGCGCGTTCTCCGTTGCATCCGCAAACCCTCCGGTAACGTCGGTGACGGGATAGACCAGCAACTGCGCGGCAAGACCGATCCCCGCATCGCGGCAGGCGATCGCGACCGTCGCCGCCAGATTGCCGCCGGCGCTGTCGCCGGCCACGCCGACGCGCGCGCTGTCTCCGCCGAATTCGGCGATACGAACGAACACGTCGCGCACGGCGGCAAAGGCGTCCTCGAACGCGCCGGGAAAGCGCGTTTCCGGCGGCCGCCGGTAATCCACCGAGACCACCACGGCGCCGGTCTCGATCGCGAGCAGCCGGGCCTGGCGGTCATGGGTTTCGAGATCGCCGGCGACCCAGCCGCCGCCATGGAAAAACACCACGGTCGGCGACTTCTCGTCCGACACGCGGTAGACCCGCGCGGCGAGCGGCCCGGCCGCGCCCTTCACTTCCGTATCGATGGCGCTTGCCACCGGCGGCGGCGGAACCGCGGCGCGCGCGGCGGCGAGTGCGCGGAGCGCATCGCGGGCGCTCTGCGGCGTCATGGTTTCGGGATCGCGTAGCGGCAGTTTCGGAATGATCTCGGCAATAACAGGATCGAGCGGTATGATCATTTGGTCCCCCCAGGCGGAAGCTTGCGCCAGCATAGGTATCGTTGGCCGTTCCGACAACGCTACAGCCGTATCCCTCAGCGGCATGGGAGGGCACCGAAAACGACGAATTGAAAAAAGATAAAGAGAATGCTCCGATGTGGCTTCGCCAGGTCCCATCGAGCGACCGGCAGGGAGATGACACGCGCCATGACCGCCGACACGCCGATCCGGGCCCAACCAGAGCGCCCTCCCGAAACCGAAGCGGTTGTCGACGCCGTCGTCGTCGGCGCGGGCTTTGCCGGAATGTACATGCTGCATCGGCTGCGCGGGCTCGGCTTTTCAGCGCGGGTGTTCGAGGCCGGCAGCGGCGTCGGCGGCACCTGGTACTGGAACCGCTATCCGGGTGCGCGCTGCGACGTCGAGAGCATGCAGTACTCGTTCTCTTTCTCGGAGGAACTGGACCAGCAGTGGAACTGGTCGGAGAAGTACGCGCCGCAGCCTGAAATACTGTCCTACGCCAACCATGTCGCCGATCGTTTCGATCTTCGCCGGGATATCGTGTTCGACACGCGCGTCACCGCGGCGGCGTTCGACGACGAAGCCAAGCGTTGGCGTATCGAGACGGACCGCGGCGACAGGGTTTCGGCCAAATTCTGCATCATGGCGGTCGGCTGCCTGTCGGCGCCCAACCGTCCGGATTTTGCCGGTATCCAGGATTTTCGAGGGCCGATCTATCACACCGGTGAATGGCCGCATCAGGATGTCGATTTCAGCGGCCTGCGGGTCGGCGTGATCGGCACCGGCTCCTCGGCGATCCAGTCGATCCCGATCATTGCGCAGCAGGCCGCCGCCCTCACCGTGTTCCAGCGCACGGCGACCTGGTCGGTGCCGGCCCGCAACGAGAGCCTGACGCCGGAATTTCTGCGAGCCGCCAAGGCCGAGTATCCGGCGCTGCGGGCCAAGGCGCGCGGGCGCCCGACCGGCTTCTATTTTCCCTTCAACATGAAGCCGGCGCTGGAGGCAGCACCCGAAGAGCGCGAACAGCAGTACGAGGAAGCCTGGGCCCGCGGCGGCCTGCCGTTCCTCGGCGCCTTCGGGGATCTGCTGTTCGAGAAAGCCGCCAACGATACCATCGCCGATTTCGCCCGCCGCAAGATCCGCCAGCTGGTGAAGGATCCGGCCACGGCCGCCTTGCTCTGTCCGGACAACGTGTTCGGCTGCAAGCGGCTTTGCGTCGATACCACTTACTTCGAAACCTACAATTTACCTCACGTCAAACTCGTCGACGTCTCGACAACACCGATCGAGCGCTTCACCGCCGATGGCATAGAGGTCGACGGCGTCGCGTATCCGCTCGACGCCGTGGTCTGCGCCACCGGCTTTGCCGCGATGACGGGATCGTTCGACAAGATCAGGATCACCGGCCGCCGCGGCCAAACGCTGGCGGAGAAATGGCGGGCCGGCCCTCGCGCCTATCTCGGCATCGCTTCGGCGGGTTTTCCCAATCTGTTCACGATCACCGGCCCCGGCAGCCCCTCGGTGCTGGCCAGCATGATCCAGGCGATCGAGCAGCATGTCGACTGGATGGCGGACTGCATGGCCCACATGCGTGACATCGGGGCAACCACCATCGAGCCGATCCAGGGGGATGAGGACGCCTGGGTCGAGCACGTCACCGACGTGTCGACGGTCTCGCTGCGGTCGACCTGCAGCTCCTGGTATGTCGGCACCAACATCCCTGGTCGGCCGCGGGTCTTCATGCCCTATATCGGCGGCTTCCCGGTCTATGTGCAGAAATGCAACGAGGTGATGAGCGGCGGCTTCGAAGGTTTTGTCATCGAAGGCGCGCCGGCCAGCAACACCGAGCCGAAGGTGCGCCTGACGGAACGCTGGCGGGTGCCGATCGACATCGACGTCATCTCGCCGGCCGCGGTGGCGGCGCGACGCGTGCCGATGGTGTGAGCGGCGGGATCGGTCCCTGCTCTAATCCCAGATGATTGGCCGGGCGGGCGTCCGACTGCGCCGCTCGACGCCAACGATTGATCGGTCAAGGTTTGAGGCCTTTCCTTCGAAGCGGTACGTGGCGCCCTGCGCGCTGCCGGCGCAACAAGCTGGGAGTTCCGCCAAACGGCGCGGACGGCCGAACCGAATTTGCCTATTCCATCGCGGCATAGCGAGTGCGGCCGATTGACCGGCCGCAGGTCAAAGCGATACATGACACACCCTCAGCTTGGCCTGCTGGCGTAACGGACAAAGGTTGGACATGGATCCTTACGTTGCAGTCCTGACCGGGCTTGGCATCATCATCCTGCTGACCGCTTGGTTGCCGATGCTGCTGAAGGAGATGCCGCTCTCCCTGCCAATCATTTGCATCGGCTTGGGGGCTGCGATTTTCGCCTTTCCTGGCCTGCCGGGGGGTCTGCCGCGGCCCCAGGAGCATTTGAAGCTGACGGAACGCTTCACCGAGCTGGTGGTCATCGTGTCCCTGATGGGAGCCGGGCTGAAGCTCGACCGGCCGCTCTCCTGGGCGAATTCGGGAGTGACGTGGCGGCTTCTGGGGATTGCCATGCCGCTCACGATTCTATCCATCGCGCTGGTCGCATATAATCTCCTTGGTCTGGGAGTCGCAGCGGCCATCTTCCTGGCAGCAACCTTGGCCCCCACCGACCCCGTGCTCGCCAGCGACGTGCAGGTGGGTCCACCTCAACAGCGCGGGAAGGAAGATGAGGTCCGTTATGCGTTGACCTCGGAAGCGGGGCTGAATGACGGACTGGCTTTCCCCTTCGTCAACCTGGCGATTGCCATCGCGCTTGCTTCCCAAACCGGCGGCTCCTGGTTCACCGAATGGGTACTGGTGGACGTCTTCTGGAAACTGGCCGCAGGCGCCGCCGTTGGGCTTTTGGTCGGCCGCGGCCTCGGCTGGTTGACGTTTCGACTGCCGAACCGCGCCAAGATTTCGCGAACCGGCGACGGCTTCGTGGCGCTCGGCATTACTGCGGTAGCCTACGGGCTAAGTGAAATGGCGCACGGCTACGGCTTCGTTGCAGTGTTCGTGGCGGCCCTCGCTTTTCGCTCGGTCGAGCGCGGTCATGAATACCACTCGAAGCTTCACGAGTTCACCGAGCAACTCGAACGTCTGCTGATGATGGTCGTGCTCATCCTGCTTGGCGGCGCTATTTCCGCCGGCGGGCTCCTGAGTGAAGTCAATTGGGCAGTCGGACTATTCGCCGTCGTCACCTTATTCCTGATTCGCCCGCTCGCGTCATGGATCAGCCTGCTGGGACGGCGGGAGCCATCCCACGAAAAGGCGGTTATTGGATTCTTCGGCATCCGGGGAATCGGCTCGGTCTACTATCTCTCTTACGGACTGGGAAAAGCTGACTTTGAGAAGGGCGACCTTCTATGGAGCGCGATGACCTTGATCATTCTCGTATCGATCATCCTGCATGGAACAACGGTTACCGCGACAATGCGAAAACTCGATCATATTCGAAGGAGCACCAGCCGCAAGAACGGGTGAACTCGGCTTATACGGGAACCGCGCGTGGAGCGCCCCTTCGCCGTCACCCTTGCGCAGGCCTTTGGCGGCTGCGTTTCGGCGGCCCGGAATTCGTCTCTGCTCCGATCGCGGGATTGATCGCCAACGACGCTCCCGCGACGCCTCCGGCTTCATAGGCCGTCAGCGACACCATGCGTCCGGCGCCGCGCGGGGTGCGCAAATTCAGGTCGAGCTTGCCGAACTCCGCATCGACGATCGAAGCCTTCAGTACAACAAGACCGCGCCCGGTGCCTTGGTTCACCTCATCGCGGCCGGCCTTCATCGCTGTCAGCTTGTCAGCAATGGAGGCGACCATCCCCAAGGCAAACGAGGCGTTCGCCATATGCCGCTCGTTGTGCCGGAACCGCCCGTAGCCCGGCGTGGTCTTGTAGCGGCCGAGTTCGGAGCGAACGGCGGCGTCGATCAATTCGGTCAGGTAGTGCGCGACTTCGATATCCGAGCGAAGGCCGAAGAAAACATAGCGGCTCTCTCCCGCCTGATTCTTCTCGCGCCAGACCCGACAGTCGCAGAAATGCGCGACGGCGCCGATGCAGTCGTCGAGCGGGATTCGCTTCTTGCGGTGGGTTTCGTACGTGCGCCGCTCGCAGGGCGCCTCACGAATGTCGATGTCAGTCAGCGACAGGTCGTAGCGATCGAGCAACTCGGCGACCTTGGCGGCGGCGGACAGCGCCTCGTCTTCGGTGCAGCCGTTGCCGATGGTTTTTGCGCGTAGCGCCTGGATGCGCATCTTCAGCTTGTCGAGCGCAGCGAGATTGCGGGGTTGGTCCACTGACAGATTGCCCCAAAAAAAGGTCCGACCGGACTGACGCCCCGGGGTGCGGCGGAGTGCCGGAGGGAGAGGAACTGGGATCGAACCCGCCTAGGCCGATGAAGCGGAGAGTAACCCGGCGTACTGGAAGCGTAAACCGCCCTCAGGGCTTCGCCGATGGGCCATGCCGAAGGAACGGCAACAACCGCATTGTCAAGGCCAACTGCCGGAGCCATTCGCTGCTGGCGTGGGTGGCTCTGCCGCCATTTTCTGCATTTGACCGTTACGCACTCCGCTGGGAAATGCTGTATAGTGCCCAGGAGCCAACGCTCCGACCGACGGAGTAACGTCATGACCGCCACATCAATGAGCCGAATGATCGTGCCGTCGATGGCTTTTGCCGCCTGTGGCATCGCGCTTTTCTTCGCCATCCAGCACTTCCGCCGAGAACTGCCGGTGGACACCCAGGCCGCAACCGCGACGCCAGCGATCTCCAAGCCGGCATCGGACGCGCGACATCAGGGTCCGGCCGCGCTGGCAGCGGCGCAAGCCAAAGCAGACGCCCTGACAGCCGCGCTGGCCAAATCGCCCGCGCTGCCGGACAGCGGCGACGGCGTGGCGGCGTTCGACGTTGCCCGTATCGAGCCGACAGGCGAAGCAGTGATCGCGGGCCGGGCGACGCCCGGCGCAACGGTGGAGCTGTTGCGCAATGGCGAAGTGCATGATCGCGCGGTCGCGGATCAATCTGGACAGTTCGTTATGGTCCCGCCGCGGCTTCCCTCCGGCACGTACGATCTGACGTTGCGCTCCCGGCGGCCGGACGGCACGCTGACGATGTCCAAACAAAGCGTCGCGGTGGCAATTGAGCCGGGACAGACCGATCGGCCGGTCGTGGCGCTGGTGACGCCGGGCAAACCCACCGTCGTACTGTCGCAGGCTGTGTCCAAGCCGACGGCCGGGGTCGTGGTTGTGGAGGCGGTCGAGACCGAGCCGGGCGGGAAGCTCCATGTCAGCGGCCAGGCGCGTCCCGGCGGCGCGGTGAGGCTTTATCTCAACGACAGCTTTGTCGCGTCAGTAACGGCCGGGGCGGATGGACGTTTCGCGGTCACGATCAAAGAAGGGGTAAAGCCCGGCAGCTACCGCGTCAGGCTGGACGAGGTGGAGTCGAATTCCGGCGTCGTCCGCGCACGCGCCGAGGTGCCGTTCAACATCCCCGACTCGGTGGTCACCGCGTCCGTGCCGGCGCAGGCCACGGCGTCCAGGCGGCCGGACATTGCCAACGCTGCAAAACAGCCGCAACTGGCGGCCGCCGACGCGACCGTCCTGCCAAGCGGAGGTCCGCCTTCCACCGTGGTTGTACCGAAGATCGTGACCACCACCGTCTCCCGCGGCGATAGCCTCTGGCGGCTCAGCCGCGACACCTATGGCGCGGGCACGCGGTACGCCATCATTTACCAGGCGAATCGGGAACAGATCCGCAATCCCAACATGATCTATCCCGGCCAGATCTTTGTGCTTCCGGCGCAGGATGCGCCGCGATAAAGGCTTTTCGGAACGCTCTGGCGGAGGGAGAGAAACTGGGATCGAACCTTCTCCGCGTAGCCCAGAGTATTGTATGGGGTCCAGGCGGTCCTGTTAGGTGTCAGAAGCCGGAAAATTGGGTGGAAACAGCTCCACTGTTAGGCCGGCCGCGGAATGACTCATTCATCTCGGCGCTGGGCCAAGGCACATTGCCAAGCCCTTGCCGCGTCCCCATTAGTCGCGGGACCGGCGAGCCCGGCTGGGCAAAGCGAGTGTGCAAGACGTCTTCTCTAGGCGTCAATCAGGAGCGGGATCACCGCTGGGGTGGTCCAGTGCGCAGGGCTCACCGCTCTTCGTCTGGATGCACCCACTAGTAGGGGGTGATCTCCTGCGTTGCGGTCAGCGTGATTATGTGCACCGGCGATGCACACCTGCCCTTCCGACAGGATCGGCATTTCAGCGAGGCTTCCAGTTTCCAAAGCGGCGTGTCGCGGGCCGACGGATAGCGCTCAGCGGCAAGCTGGCGCGGGTCCTACAGCGATTGCACTCCACCTCGAGCCAACCAAGTCCGCCGTTGAGGGATTGCGCGATCGTCGGCGACGGTTGCGCCGGCCCGCCATAGCCTTCCATACGAACAGACCACGCGTGAGCCTCGGCGCGATCCGCCTCGCGGACGGCCTCCGTGGCGCGCTGGCGGGCGCTTTCGGCGCTCATCTTCGCGCCCCGGATTCGGCTTCCCCAGATGACTTCTCGCGACTTGGTGACCATAAAGGAAATTACACCGGCCCTTTCGAGCCCGGGCAATGCCACTAGGATTAGATGCTTGGCACAGCCCGGCAGACCCATAGGTCGGTCAACTAGCGCAGCCAAAAGAACGGCCCCAGCGCGGGGGAAGCAATGGGGCCGAAGGGGACGTGCGGAGCTATACGCGGCGCACGGACAACAACCCGGGCCGCTTAAGTTTGTTCCCGATGCAGTGGCTGGGGTTCGGATCTGCAGAGGCCAGTACTACCCTATTCCGGCGGCTTGAGTTCTGTCGACGAAAGCCATTCATTGATTTGCGATGCCGTTTGCAGCTGGCGGGCCTTTCGTTCCAGCGCATGACGCTCTTTGCCGTGGGGTAGCGTTTGGGCTTCGGTCCTGGCTGCTTCCGATTGCTGATGCCACTTCTCTTCAATGGTCTGGCGCATTGTTCCTCCCTGATGTTCCTAAGGCAGGGTTCCAAATCAACGATCCATAAAACGCCGAGGGGGCGTTACTGTTCCACTCACGGAACCGAATTGGCCTAAACCGGCCACTCGCTGAGGCAAAACAGCCACTGATAAAGCCGGGAACAAGCGGCAACGTGACGAGTTGGGCGAGGCGCCGCTGTTCCCATTGCCCAGCGCGGCGAAAGCGGCCCGCAGAACTCTCGGTGCTGGCCTGTTTCCATCGTTAGTGGCCTAAGTTGAAATAACGAGTGGCCTATTTTGATTTTGAGAACGAAAGGCCAACGTCGTTCTGTGTGTTCCTGTGAACAAGTCGTAAATTTGCCGCCGTCCGTTCTCAGTAGAACTACGACTTTTTGGAACCTGTTGACAGATTTCGATCCCCGATTTCATAATCGGACATGGGACAAGCCGAGCGGCCAAAATGCCCCGACTGCGGGGCCTTCCTGATCTTCGCGCTGCCGCCCGGCGGCAAGGGCCTGCGCACCATGCAGTGCATCGACTGCGAGCGGCCAGACCCTCTAAAGTCAGACACGCTTAGGTGGCTTTCGAGCGAACTTAAACCGCCCCAGTGAGCGATCTTGCTCAGACATTGGCGGCGGGTCCGTATTACCGTCCACCCATGTCAAAGCGTTCCGACTACTTCCGAGATCAGGCCGCCAAGTGCGAAGCCCATGCGCGGGCTCAGACAGCCTCCGAAACGCAAGCTGAATTGCGCAGGATCGCCGCCGAATACCTTGAGCGGGCCGCCGTCCTCGAAAGAAGGAAGGCTGAGTAAGGCCGTCTCAGTTGGCGGCCTCTTTCATCTCACAGGATGCTCAAAGGCAGCTTAGCTTGCCTTCACGTGCCCGCACGCCGCCAGCAATTTGATGGGTAATTGCCTTTGTGAGCTGAGCAGGAGTTTGGAAGCGACAGCCCTCAAATCGGTATAGCCCCGCTTCCATGAAGCGAATCTTTGGTCCAGTCATGGCCTTGGTCGGCAGCAGGAAGTAGTCGAGAACGCTCTTGTTTCCTTCGCCAAGCCTGATCGCGATGATATGGCCCGCAGGCAATACGGCACGACGATTGATTGTCCAGATTGGCTTTCTATCCGAACTCCCCCAAGACCGCGCGAGGCGAAGGGAAATCGCAAACCGGTCATTGACGGTCAGCACATCTATCCCTTGCTCGAAACAGGCTGCCAAGCCGGCTCTTTCCAGGCGGCCGGCAAGATCGGCGGCCGTGTCCCCGAGAAGCGAATTGAATTCGCGACTTCGGTCAATCCAGTCGAAATCCCATTTGAGTTCATGACCAATGCGTCGATAAGCGTTCCGCAGGCTGCCGAACCGTTCAATATAAACGTTGATGCTGGGAACACCCAATGTGTTGTTGATGATCGCTTCGCTGAGCCGCCCTTCCCTTTCGAGCAGCGACTTCAATCGGAGCAGTAAATCGTCGTCATTGAGATGCAGCCATCGAAGCGTCAAGCGTCTTTGAGCGCGGAGAAAAACATTGCGGTCGACTGCGGGGGCGATCGAACCTCTGGTTCTGATCCACAGGTTTGGAGGATTTTTGATCTTTCCTCCGCGCAGCGGGTTCGACTCGCGATTGTAAACCGTGTTGCCGATATAGTTTTCATTACGAAGGATGGAGTCCACCATTCGCCTGGTCCAGGGCCGCCCAAGATGATTTGGAACACCTTGGCGATTGAGCCGCCGCACGATCTCCTCTTCGGACTTTCGCTCCTCGACATAAGCCTGGAATATTTGCCGGATCACTTCGATCTGGTTTGGCTGGCCGAGACGCAAGACGACATGATCGGCCTTCAGGCTCTTCTGTTGGCCGGCCTTAAGAAACCCCTTTGAGAGGCGATTTTCATCGATTAGTTCCCGGCGGAGGCCGAATCCCAAGGGCCCGCCCTGCCGGAAACCCGAAGCAGCCAGGCGAAGTTGTCCTGCATGAACCTTGGCGGAAAGCTCGCGGCTGAACTCGGCAGCCATCACCCGTTTAAGGTTTTTGACGATACTCGACAGCAGACTTCCATCGTTGTCGAATTGCTCGGCGCAGTATTCGATCATAATTCCGGCCTGCCGGCAGAGAAATTCGTAATGAGCGCTTTCGTCGACGTCCTGGAAGCGGCCCCACCGGCTGACATCATACACCAGCACCCGGCTGAAGTCGGCACGGCCCGAGCATACATCGGTGATAAGCTGCTTGAGTCCTTCGCGCTTATCGATCTTCAAGCCGCTCAGCCCTTCGTCTCTATAGGTCCGAACGATGTTGAGGCTGTAGCGCGCGGCATAGGCGGCAATTGCCGCCGCCTGGTTCTCAATCGAATACCGCTGGTGAATGGTCGACATCCGCACGTATTGGGCGGCGCGCTGGGCGAGTTTGCCCCCGAGTTTCGACACTTCTGCGCGACGCACGACCAGGGACTTTGCCATCGGTCGACACCCAGCTATTCTTCAGCGCTGGAATTTTGCGCTCAAACCAGGGCAGACGCCAGCGATCTTTGAAGGGTGGCAATCAGGCCGGTCATCGGTATGAAGCGTCGACCCAGCTCCCAACTGAGGCCAAAACGCGTGATGCCCAAACCCCTAGTGCTAAAGCTGATATTCAGCTTCCTTTGTTTGGGCGTACTGGGGTCGAATTTCTGGACCATGCGCAACTGGACCGAACGAACCGGCGTATATGATGATATCTGTTACCTGCGGCAGGCGCACCTCTTTCAGCGTTTCGGTTTCAGCGGCTTCGACACCAACATCACCCGCGACGATGATCGATATTTTGCGACGCTGGCGCGGGAGATTGGATATGAAGCGTGGAGCGATCCGACCCGCGCGCCGTGCCACACCCACATAGGGGAAAAGCACGTCATCCAGTATCCGCCCGGCACTGGTCTGGCTCTGTCGATGTTCCCGGCCGGATTCCAGAGAGTGCCCCTCTACGCAGCTGCCAACATAGTGGTCTTTTTGGCGGCAATCCTCGCCATCTGGTCCACCCGGCTGAGCTGCTGCCGGTTTGATGGACACCCGGTTAAGCTAATCCCACCTTTCGTTCGAACTGAACAGGGCTGAGATACCCGATCGTCGAATGGCGGCGG
>LNEC01000020.1 GCA_001464035.1 Bradyrhizobiaceae bacterium Ga0074131 | reverse complement strand
GCCCAATCTGGAGCGTCTGAAGTCGACGCGAGACGCCGCCGGGCCGCTGGGGTTGACGCTTGTCCCGGCCGAAGCACGCGGACTGGACGCACTTGAACAAGCGTTCGCGACGATGATAGGGGAGCGCGCGCAAGTGCTCACCGTTCTAAGTGATGGTGGTGCTGTTCAACCGCCTTCTCACTCGGGCCGACGAAGTGATCGAATAGAGCCGTTGTTTGCTGCGGTGCATGAGTCCGCTGTTGGCACAAGGCGGACATGGACAGTTTGCGAATGTCGGCTCAGCGCCACAAGCAGACATTAAATGAAATGATGCGTTACTCGCTCAGTTCACTTCCTCGATCTCGCCCGGCTCCAGCTCTTGTCGAAGAAAGGCTCCAGCGCACCTTAGAGCCGCAGGATCACGCTCCATCCTTTACCAGCCACGCCAAAGCAAAGCCGCCCGTCTGCTCATCGCAAACGGGCGGCTCATCGCCATCAGGTGCTATGGAGGCACAACGCCCGAGGCTTTAACTTCAAGTTCGGATCGTTCAACCCTGCGGCTGATCGTTCGACGGGGTCGGGCGCGGCTTGTGCTGCGCCATGAACTGGTCGAACTCTTCCTTGTCCTTGGCGTGGCGCAGGCGGTCGAGGAAATTCCTGAACTCGGCCTGCTCCTCCTCGAGGCGCCGCAGGGTTTCGACGCGGTATTCGTCGAAGGCCCGGTTGCCGCTGGACGGCGGTCCGCCGAAGCCGAAGCCGCGGCGTTCCATGCGGCCGCGCATCCGCTCCATCTTGTCCTGCATCCGCTCCATCTTGTTCGCAAAGCGATCCCGATTGCTCCAGCAACCCATTTTTCTGCTCCCGAGGGTGAATAAGAGAAGGGCGAGGCCGATCGGCCACCAGATGATGAATCCGAGCACGGTCACGGCGATCCAGCCGGGGTGCCAGGGCGAATCGAGCATATGCGGGCGGTGAACCTCTTCTGCAGGGCCGCGCCATCGATTGACATCTGCGGTGTAGGCCATTTCCCTCTCCGTGACGGCATCACGCCGTTGTGAATGTAAATAACATTTACATAAGTAAACCATGCCGCGGTTTTGTCAAGCGGGCGGCAAGCACCCGCCCCGAAATTATTTTGGGGTGCCCCAAGGACCCGATGGGGCGCCGGGTGGCGCGCCTGCCGGTGGGACGGGCGGCGGAGCGGCCGGGTCCTTCGGGCCGGATGGCCTGCGATCGGTCGGAAAACCGAGGCCGCGCAGATAGATCAGCACCTGCGCTTCCAGCAGATCCTCCGGCGACATCGGCAGCTTGCGCCGTGCCGCGTCGCCGCGCCCGAACAGCGACGCCACGCCGTGCGACATCGACCAGATATGCAGCGCCATCATCATCGCCGGCGGCCGCGCCACCCCGGGCGGCGCCAGCGCGGCGAGCCGCTCGGCGGCGGCGCGGATGATGCCGAAAGCGCGCTCGCTGGCGGCCAGCAGCGTCGGATTGAGATCGACCGGAAGCCCGGATTCGAACATCGCCGAATAGTAAGCCGGCTCGTTGCGGGCAAACGCCAGATAGGCCTTGCCGACCCGCTCGAACGCGGTGACGGTGTCCGGACGCCCGTCATCCCAGGCTTGCGTGAGCAGCGCCTCGAACTGCTCGAAGCCGCGCTGGGCAATACTCGACAGCAGTTCGTCGCGGTCGCGAAAATGCCGGTACGGTGCGGCCGGGCTGACGCCCGCCATGCGCGCGGCATCGGCAAAGGTGAATCCGCCGGGGCCTTTTTCCGCGATCAGCCCGAGCGCCGCCTGCAGCAGCGCCTCTTTCAGATTGCCGTGATGATAGCCGCGCTCGGCGCGGCCGCGTTCCTTGCGCCAGCTCATGTGAAAGGCTTTTACATGAGCTGGGAGTAAAGGTCACTAGCGGCGAGCTGCGGAACAAGCGTTCACAAACGTTAACGGCCGCTGCCGCTCGTCAGTTCGGCGAACCCGGCCGCTGCCTGCCGCACTTCTTCCGGCAAATCGCCCATTTCCTGCACCTGGCGGATCTCGACGATCTCGTTCTCCGAAGCCGGGCACCTGGTGGCCCAGGCGATCGCCTCCTCGCGTGAAGCCACGTCGATCATCCAGTAGCCGCCGAGCACTTCCTTGGCTTCGGCAAAGGGGCCGTCGGTCACCAGCGGCTTGCCGCCCGCAAACGAGACCCGCGCGCCCATCGATGGCGGGTGCAGGCCATCGAGCGTGATCAGCACGCCGGCGTTCTTGAGGTCCTCGTTGTATTTCATCATCGCCCTGACACGCTCGGGATCGAGCTGAACGTCCGGCGGTGCGGTCTCGTAGCCCAGGGGGATCATCAGCATCATGAATCGCATGAAGGGGCGTCCTTTTTATGGTTGTCATTCCGGGGCGATGCGAAGCATCGAACCCGGAATCTGAAATCCGAAGATTGCCTGTCGTCATTCCGGGTTCACGCTGTGCGCGCCCCGGAATGACGAACGCTATTTCATTCCCACCTGCGTCCGGAGGCGCGTCTCCTGCTCGCGCAGTTCGGGCGTCAGCGCCTCGCCGAAATCCTCGGTATCGAACACCTGGCGGATTTCGATTTCGGCGCCGCCGTCGAATGGCGCGCGCTTCATCCAGTCGATCGCCTCGTCCAGCGATTTCACCTGAATCAGCCAGAAGCCGGCGACCAGGTCGCTGGTCACGGCAAACGGACCGTGGCTGACATCAGGCGTCTTGCCGGAATATTTGATCCGGGCGCCCTTAGACGTCGAATGCAGGCCGTCGCCCGCCAGCATGACACCGGCCTTCACCATTTCCTCGTTGAACTTGCCCATCGCGGTGAGCAATTCGGTACCCGGCATCACGCCGGCCTCGGTGTCCCTGCTCGCCTTCACGATCACCATGCATCGCATCGTCACGCTCCGTCTGATCGGCTTATCCGGCCGGCCGGCAGATCATGCCACTCGAACTCCGGCTCCGTTGGTATGACGAACCGGCTTTTGCGGCACCGACATGCCGGACACAATTTATTTCGGAGGTCATCATTTCGGAACCATGTGGAAATACGGCTCGGCCTCCTGCAGGACACGCTGGACCGACGGCCGCGCCTTAAGGCACTCCAAATACGCCGTGATGTTGGCGTGGGTTGAGCCGAACGGCTCCGCCATGCCGCCGTAGAACAGCGCCGGGAAAGCCGCGCAATCCGCGAGGCCGAACGTTTCCTCCATCGCCCGGCCGCCGGCCGCCATCTGCGCCTCGATCATTCCATAGGATATCCGTAACTGCGCCCTCGCCTCTTCGACGCCCTGTCGATCCTGCCTGTCCGCGTCGCGGAGCCGGTCAAGCATGATCTTCTGCATCGGCAGGTGAACATAAAGATCGTAGAAACGATCGCGCAGCCGCGCCTGCCACGCGCGGTCGGCGTCGCCGGGGATGAACATCGTACGGCCGGGATAATGCCGGTCGAGATACTCGATGATGACGCTCGACTCCGGGACGGTTTGATCCCTGGCCTCGTCACGCAGCACCGGAAACTTGCCGATCGGCCACAGTGCTTGCAGCGCCGCACGCTCGGCCTCATGGCTGAGATCGACCAGTTTCGGGGTGAACGGCGTATCGTTCTCATACAGCGCGATCAGCGGCTTCCAGCAGAACGACGCCAACGGATGGAAATGCAGCGTGAGGGACATCTGAAGGAACTCCGCAGATAATGAATATTCGGGGGAACTCTCAAATCCACGTCGGCGGCGCCTTAGCGCAGCCCGGCGTGCGTCTCGAACCATCTGGCACACTGCCCGCTGCCATCCATCGAGAAGCCGCGCGAAGCGCGCGCGGCTCCTCAGGATGAGGTCGGTGGGAGTTGTTTAACGAACACACCATCCTGATACGTCGCGCCGAAATAGACGTCGATGCGCTTGATCCGGTCGGCTTCGAAGGCGAAGAACTCGGTATTGCGAAAATTCTGTCCGCCTTTGGTGATGCAATTGTAGGTCACGAAGACCTCGTCGCCCTCGACGAAGATCCTCTCCAGATCATGCCGCTCGATCCAGTCGGCGTTGCGCCAACACCGCTCGAAATAGGTCGCCTTGTCGATCGCGTCGTCATAAGGACTGGTGAAACGAAAATCCTCGGCGAGCATGTCCTCGACGGTCTTGCGGTCGCTGGACATGTAAGCAGCGAACAGGACGCGGATGATCTCCGCCTTGTTGCGATCGGACATCACGCCCTCATGATTTCGCCGGCTGGTAGCGCAGGACGACGACGCCGGTCGAGTGCGCCCGCGATTCGAGCAGCTTCAGCTTGACGCGCGCGCCGGGCTTGAACAGCGGCGTGCCGCCGCCGAGGATGACCGGATTGACCGCGATGCGAAATTCGTCGATCAGCCCGTGCGGGATCAGGCTCGCCGCCAGGTCCGCGCTGCCGAACAGGAAAATCTCCTTTGCGTTCTCGCGCTTCAGCCGCGCCACCGTGCCCGGCAGGTCGGCGCCGAACATCTGCGTGTTGTTCCAGTCCGACTGCGTCTGCGTGCGCGAGAATACGTATTTCGGCATCGCATTCATGAAATCCGCGATCTCGCCCGTCGCGGTCGTCCAGTAATTCGCCATCAGTTCATAGGTGACGCGGCCGAACAGCAGCCCGCCGGCCGCGTTCAGCTGCTCGGTCGAAAGCTGCTCCAGTTCCTTGCCCCAGACATCCTCATGCCAGGAAATGTCGCGGCCCGGCCCTTCGACCATGCCATCCAGCGTCATCATGTTCCACATGATCAGCCGCGCCATATCGCTCTCCTTGACTGCTCTTGTTATGCAACTGGTTGTAGTTTGGAGAAACCAGTGCGATATTGCAAGTGGTTTTTCGTGGCAATCCCGCCGCGACTTCCGGACACCGCCCATGACCGAGCAACAACGCTCCGGCTGCCCGATCAACCTCACGCTGGAGGTGGTCGGCGACAAATGGAGCCTGTTGATCATCCGCGACATGATGTTCGGCAACCGGCGGCACTTTCGCGAGCTGCTGACCAGATCGGAGGAAGGCATTTCCTCCAACATCCTCGCCGACCGGCTGAAGACGCTGCTCGACCGGGGCATTGTCAGCTGGGCCGAGGACCCCAGCCACAAGCAGAAGGGAATCTATTCGCTGACCGAACAGGGCATCGAACTGCTGCCGGTGCTGGCGCAGATGGCGGGCTGGGGATTCAAATATCTCGATGTCACCGAAGAACTCGGCATCCGCGCCAAGCTGCTGAGCGAAGGCGGCCCGAAAATGTGGGCGGAATTCATGGACGAATTGCGCGAGACCCATCTCGGCATCAAGCGGCGGAGGAAGTCCGGGCCGGGCGTCGGCGAACGGTTACAGGCGGCGTATCAAAGGGTGGTGGCAAGATAGGGGACGCGGGCGTGACGGGCCGCTCTCCTTTCGGGCGTATCTAGCGGACATTCCACCTCCGCACCGTCTCGGTTTCGCCCTCCACATTGGCCTCGAAGAACGGCGCCGCCAGTACCGCGTGGATGTGCAGCGTCACGGTGCCGGAATTGCGGAAGCCGTGCATGCACCCCAAAGGCACGATCAGCGACTGGCCCGAATAGACGATCAGCCGCTGCTCGCCCATCCACATCTCGGCCTCGCCTTCGCGCACCGTGAGCACTTCCTCGACCGGATGCGAATGGGTCGGCGCGCCGGCGCCCGGCGCGATCCACTGCTCGAACACGCATAATTGCGCAGCGCCGTTGCTGGCCGACACCAGCATGCGGGTCTCGACGCCGAGCCGCCATGGCTCAGGCGTCATGTCCCTGACATCGATGACGATCATGGGCTGGCCCTCTCGCTTGCCGCCGGTCGTTTGGAGCGTGCCCCGGACGCAGCGCAGCATGCAAGCGGCCGATGCGGGACACGGCGGGCGGCGAGGGTTATAGAGGTCCGAATTCATCACATGCGAATGGAATACCGATGACCCCTGCCCCGCAAAAAGTCGCCCTGGTCACTGGCGCCGCCCGCGGCATCGGGCTCGCGGTGGCGAAGCGATTCCTCGCCGAGGGCTGGCGCGTCGCGCTACTCGACGTCGAGAGCGCGTTACTGGAAGGCGCGGTCGCCGCGCTGGCCGACCCCGATTCGACCATGGCGCTGCATTGCGACGTCTCCGATGCCGCTGCGGTGGCGGATGCGATCGCAAGAACCGGCGCGCGGTTCCGCCGGCTCGATGCGCTGGTCAACAATGCTGGCATCGCCGTGTTCGCGCCGCTGCTGGAGACGTCCGACGCGGACTGGAACCGGGTGCTGGCGGTCAATCTGACCGGACCTTTTCTCTGCACCAAGGCGGCCGCGCCGTTGATGCGCGAGCATGGCGGCGGCGCGATCGTCAACATCACCTCGATCTCGGCGGTGCGCGCCTCGACGCTGCGCTCGGCCTACGGCACCAGCAAGGCCGGGCTCGCGCATCTGACCAAGCAGCTCGCGGTCGAACTGGCCTCGCTCGGCATTCGCGTCAACGGCGTGGCGCCCGGGCCGGTCGAGACCGCGATGGCCAAGCAGGTCCACACCCCGGAAATCCGCGCCGACTATCACGACGCCATTCCGCTCAACCGTTACGGCCTCGAGGAAGAACTGGCGGAGGCGGTGTTGTTCCTGTGCAGCGACCGCGCCAGCTACATCACCGGACAGATTCTCGCGGTCGATGGCGGTTTCGACGCTGCCGGAATCGGACTGCCGACGCTGCGCGGCGAACGGCGCAACGGCTAGACCAGAATCGGTCAGTGCCGGTTGACCGCGACCACGCGCCAGCCGCCTTCGAGACGATCGATCCGGGTCAGCGAGAGCGGGTCGATGACGAAGCGCAGCGCGGCGTCCGGCGCAAGATCGAGCGCAAGGGCAAGCACGGCGCGGATGGTGCCGGAATGCACGACGAGGATGGCGTCACCCGCGGGCAACCCTGCCAGTCCCGCCCTCGCACGAACAATCTGGTCGACAAAACTTTCGCCGCCGGGCGGCGCGTTGCGCGCCGGCGATTTCCAGAAATCCCGGTAGACCTCGCCAGGTTCGGCGACCAGATCGTCGTGCCGCCGCCCGGTCCATGCGCCGAAATCCTGCTCGCGGAAGGCTCCCTCCGTGACGGGGTCGAGTCCCAGCGCAACCGCGGTTTCGCGGGTCCGGCGCGCCGGGCTGCAAACTGCAAAGGCCTGTGCCGGCAATTTCGCCTTCAGCGCGGCGAGGGCTGAGACATCGCCGACGTCGGCCGGCGCCTCCGGGCCGTGAATGACACCGCGCGGGCCATCGACCGGGGCGTGGCGGATCAGCCAGAGATGGGTTGCGTCGCCCATCGGCCGATCCTAGCCCAGCCTGGCGGCGAGCAGCACCAGGATCGCGGTCTCCGCCAGCTGTTCAGCGCCGCCCAGCACGTCGCCGGTCTGGCCGCCGATCTGCCGTTGGGCGAGCCACGCCATGCCGGCCGCACACAGGGCGGCCATGCCCGCAGCCCAGAACGCATTCGCCCACGACAACGCCAACAGCGCGATGAGCAATGCCGCCCCGGCGGCGGTCGCCGCGATCGCCGAATCGGGTCGGCCGGCGTTGCGCGCCAGCCCGTCAGTTCGCGCGTATGGGAGGTTCATCGACATCGCCGGTAATACACCGCGCGCCAGCGCATGCGCGGCGATCAGAACCGGCACGATCAGGTCGTCGGGAAGCGTGGCCAGCGCGGCGAGCTTTGCCGTAAAACTCACCAGCAGGATCAGCGCGCCATAGGTGCCGAGCCGGCTGTCGCGCATGATTTCCAGCTTGGCTTCCCGGTCGCGGCCGCCACCGAACCCGTCGGCAACGTCGGCCAGGCCGTCCTCGTGCAGCGCGCCGGTCAGGATCGCGCTGGCGCCCAGCGCCAGCGCTGCCGCGGCGAGATCGGGCACGCCGATCATGCGCAGGCCGAGGCAGACGAGGCCGACGACAGCGCCGATCGCAGCGCCGACCAGCGCGAACACCCGGTGCGCGCGGATGAAGTTTTCCGGCATCGGCCCTTGCGGGTGAGGCATCGGCAACCGGGTCAGGAAGGCGACAGCGGTCCTGAGATCGTCGAGCCATTCGTTCATGATAGAGAATCCAGGGAATCGTTTGGTGCTCGACAAGGGAATCGCATGCAGTTCGACAGTCTAGACGACATCCGCGCCTTCTGTCGCGACTTGCCCATTGGCGACGCGGGCGCGGCAGACGCCGCCGCACGCCGCCAGCAGATGCTGACAAAGCCGCCGGGAAGCCTCGGCCGCCTCGAAGAACTGGCGATATGGCTGGCGCGCTGGCAGCGCCGCGGCATTCCCGACCTCGAGCGCGTCACCGTCGCGGTCTTTGCCGGCAATCACGGCATCGCCGTGCGCGGCGTGTCGGCCTATCCGCAGGCAGTCACCGCGCAGATGGTGGCTAACTTTGCAAGCGGCGGCGCGGCCATCAACCAGATCGCGAGGCTGGCCGGCGCCGATCTGCTGACGGTGCCGATCGAGCTCGACCGCCCTACCCGCGATTGCACGGTCGCCGACGCCATGGATGTCGACGAATTCCTTGCGGCCGTCGAGACCGGCTATCGCACCGTCCCGCCGGGATGCGACCTGCTCGCGGTCGGCGAGATGGGCATCGCCAATACCACGACGGCGGCGATGCTGTGCGCGGCGCTGCTGGGCGGCGGCGGCGCGGACTGGGCCGGCCGCGGCACCGGCGTCGACGACGCCGGGCTCGCGCGCAAGGCCGCGGCGATCGACGCGGCGCTCGGCCATCACCGCGGCGTTCTCGGCGATCCGCTCCGGGCCGCCGCGGCGCTCGGCGGGCGCGAGCTCGCCGCCATCGCCGGCGCGATCCTGGCCGCGCGCCGCCACCACATTCCCGTGCTGCTCGACGGATTTGTCGCGACCGCGGCCATCGTCCCGCTGACACGGCTCAACGCCGGCATAACGGACCATTGCCGCGCCGGGCATGTTTCCGCCGAATCCGGCCACCGCGCCTTGCTCTTCCAACTCGGCCTCGAGCCGCTGCTCGATCTCGACATGCGGCTCGGCGAGGCGTCCGGCGCGGCCGTTGCCATCTTGTTGCTGCGCGCGGCGGTGGCCTGCCACGCCGGGATGGCCACCTTTGCCGAGGCCGGCGTTTCCGGTACGCACGACTGACGGAACCGGTCCGCCGCCTTGCTGTTGATTATTCTGCCGTCATCGTATTTCTTCAGCTTCCGCATCTTCGGTTCCGTGGAATCGGTACCGCTGTTGCGAAATGACGCGTCGAGGAGCCGCTCATGACGCCCCGAACCGTCATGAAAACATTCTTTCTGGCGGCGGTACTGTGCGGAACGATCTCGCCGCCGGCCCGCGCCGAACTCCGCATCCTTGCCAGTCCGGGCGGCGCGGTGGCCCCGTTCCTCGAATTGTTCGCGCGCGTGCGCGCCTCGGGCGAACGCGTCGTGATCGACGGGCCTTGCCTGTCGGCCTGCACGCTGGTGCTGAGCACGGTGCCGAACGACCGCATCTGCGTGACCCGCCGCGCCGTGCTGGGATTCCACGCCGCGCGGTCCATCGACCGGCGCGGCCGGATCTATGCCGAGCCTGAAGCCTCCAGGCTCGTGCTGGAGGCCTATCCCGCTCCGGTGCGCGGCTGGATCAGCCGCCGCGGCGGCCTGACCTCGCGCCTGCTGCTGCTGCGCGGCCGCGAACTGGCGGCGATCTATCCGTCGTGCAGGTGACGCCTTCGGCTAGTCTTCCATCGAGCAATCGACCATCCACGGCGTGCCGAACTGATCGACGCACATGCCGAATCCCTTGGAGAAGAAGGTCTTGCCGAACGCCATCTTGATGGTGCCGCCTTCGGCCAGCGCCTTGAACTTGCGCTCGGCGTCGGCGGGATCCTCGACCTGCAGGGCGACCGAGAATCCCTGCGGCTGGTGGAAATCGCCGGGAGTGGCATCGGACGCCATGATCACTTCGCCGTCGATCGATATGCTGGCGTGCATGATCCTCTTCTTCCATTCCGGCGGGACCGGCATGTCCGCCGGCCCGTCCTCATAGGGCAGCATCGCCTCGATCTTGGCGCCGAGCACTTTCTGGTAGAACTGCAACGCCGCTTCGCAATTGCCGTTGAAGAATAGATAGGGACTGATCTGCATCGCGCACTCCTCGGGTGATTGACGCCGCACATGGCGGCTTACTTTTCGGCCAGCCGTTTCAGGCTGGCGAGACCGACCTCGAAATCCTTGCCGACCATCTTATCGATGTTGATGAATACGTGCATGATCCTGGCCATGAACGACGCCGGTCCATGCATGCGCCAGGCGACTCGGGTGGCATCCTCCTGCGGCAGCATGGTGAATTCGGCGGTGTTGTGAGCCTCGAACGGCGTGAAGAAATCAAGCTTGATGACGACCTTCGAAGGCGCCGAGGCCTCGAGAATCTCCATGCGGCCCTTGCCGACATTCTTGTCGCCTTCCCACGCATAGATCGCGCCCTTGCCGCGCGCCGCCCCGCTGTAGGTGCGTTTCATCGCGGGGTCCTTGTGCTCGTAAGGCGACCAGTTCGCCCATTTATGGAAATCGTTGATCAACGGGAAGATCTTTTCCGGCGGCGCGTTGACCAGGGCCGCGCGCTGGACGCTGAAGGTGTTCGGCTTGGTCGCAGCGAGGATCAGCACGATCGCGATGGCGATGGCCAGTACGACGCCCATAGCGGCAATGATCTCGAACATGTGAAGCTCCCTGTCTGTGAATCATCAGCGCGGCAAATCAACGCCGCCACGGTATCAAATCGCGCAAGTTCCTGTCGCGGAGCCACAGCCCGCCCCACAGCATCAACCCCAGATAAAATCCGAACAGAATGTGGCTGAACAGCGGGCTGCCGATCCGCACATGCGACGCGATCGCGCCGCCGAGATAGCCGGTCAGCAGGATCGCTCCCAGGATCGAGGTCGGCGGAACCGCATAGAGCACCGTGCAGGCGATGGTGATGACCCCCAGGGTTCGCGCGAGGGTTTCGCTCGAACCATAACCCATCCTGTCCATGGTTTCCGTGACAACCGGCCATGGCACCAGCTTGATGGCGCCATCGAACAGCAGGAACACGATGACGAGACCGCTGAGAGTGCGGCCGGTCCATCGCGCAGATTTCGAGGCCGGCGCGGTCTCCGCAATCATCGACATGGCTTTCTCCTTGGAGGATTGATCGTCTTGGTCAGGGCTTCAGATCAATCGCGGCGCGGAAGCTGCCGTCCATGTAGAACGGCACCGATTCATGCTCGTGCACGACGGCCCAGCCGTCATCGATC
Source organism: Bradyrhizobiaceae bacterium Ga0074131 (assembly GCA_001464035.1). Taxonomy (GTDB): domain Bacteria; phylum Pseudomonadota; class Alphaproteobacteria; order Rhizobiales; family Xanthobacteraceae; genus Bradyrhizobium. The sequence continues at coordinate 106,292 of LNEC01000020.1, read as the reverse complement.
TTGCGGAAGCAGAGCGTCTGGCGAAACCACAGGTCGACCTCCTGCCCATCTTTCTTGGTACCGGTCATGTGATTGAGGCTGTAGCTGAAGGCGGCTGTGTCGCTGACCGTGATATTGAGGTCGCGCACTTCGCAGCCGATCTGACCTCGCCAGGTCGCAAACCAGGCCTCGAAGCCTTTCACATTGGCATCCGTGGAGATCAGCGGCGGTGCGAGCGAGAACTGTACGAAATCCTCCCCCTGATGGCGTATCACGCCGCTGGAATCCTTGTGGCACAGCGCATTGGCCCGCTCTTCGATCATAGCGCGGATTCTGGCTTCGTCGGTTGCCTTGGCGTCCTGAATGCTCATCGCGCGTCTCCGTCGTTGGGATTGGTGATGCACAATCCAGGGACGAACGAGAGCGGAGCAAACCGACAGGGGAACGATTATTTTTTCGAAGTCTTGGCGCCGCGCGGCGCGTTGTCGCGCAGCAGCCGGTCGAGGTGCATCCGGATGTGGGCGGCTTCCGCCGAGGTGTTGGCGAGCGCGATGGCGCGGTCGAAGGCGATGCGAGCTTCCTCGTTGCGGCCGAGTTGCATCAGGAATGCGCCGCGCACGCCGAAGAAATGAAAGTAATTCGCCAGCCGCGACGACAGCGGCTCGATCATCTCCAGCGCCGCTTCGGCCCCGCGCACCTTGGAGACCGCGACGGCGCGGTTGAGCGTCACCACCGGCGACGGCTGCATCACCTCCAGCGCGCCATAGAGCAAGTCGATCTGGGTCCAGTCGGTATCTTCGGGCCTGGCGGCGCGGGCATGCAGGGCCGCGATCGCCGCCTGGACCTGATAGGGCCCGCTGCGGCGATGGCGCATCGCCTTGTCGATCAGCGCCAGCCCTTCGGCGATCATGTTCTGATTCCACAAGGACCGATCCTGGTCGTCGAGCAGGATCACGGCGCCAGCGGCGTCGAAGCGCGCCGCCGCGCGTGCATGCTGCAGCAGCAGCAATGCGGTCAGCCCCATGATCTCGGGCTCGGCCGGGAAAAGCCGCAGCAGCAGGCGCGCGAGCCGGATGGCTTCCTCGCACAGCGGACTGCGGATCTCGGCGGTGTCGCCGCTGGCGGAATAGCCCTCGTTGAAGATCAGATAGACCATCGCCGCGACCGCGGCGAGCCGCTCGCTGCGCTCCACCGCGCCCGGGGTCTCGAACGCCACGCCGGCGTCGGCGACGCGCGCTTTCGCCCGCGTGATGCGCTGCTCCATCGCCGCCTCGGAGACGAGGAAGGCGCGCGCGATCTGCTTCACGGTCAGCCCGGAGACGATGCGCAGCGCCAGCGCGATCTGCTGCGTCGCCGGCAGGCCGGGATGGCAGCAGATGAACAGCAGCCGCAGGATGTCGTCGCGGTAATGCGAGCCGTCGAGCCGTTCGGCCAGCGCCTGCTCGGCGTCGTCGAGATCGGAGATCGCCTCGTCCTCGGGCAGCGGCTGCTGCTTGCGGTTGCGCCTGATATCGTCGATCGCGACATTGCGGCCGACCATGATCAGCCACGCCGCGGGATCACGCGGCGGGCCGTTCTGCGGCCAGTTTTTCAGCGCGCGCAGGCAGGCGTTCTGGAACGCCTCCTCGGCGGTGTCGAGATCGCGGAAATAGCGCAGCAGCGCACCGACCGCCTGGGGCCGCGCCGAGGTCAGCGCGGCATCGATCCAGGCGGTGTCGGTCATGTCTTGAGACTCCCCGGATTCAGCATCCCGACGGGACGAATCTCGTAGGCGCCGCCCGGATTGGCAGCGCCGAGATCGCGCGCGACGTCGAGCGCCTCGTCGAGGTTGTTGCAGTCGACCACGTAGAAGCCGAGCAGCTGCTCCTTGGTCTCGGCATAGGGACCGTCGATCACGACAGGCGGGTCGTCCTTGCGCAAGGTGGCCGCCGACGTCGTCGGCAGCAGCCGCGCCACCGGGCCGAGCCGACCCTGTTTGGTCAGTTTGTCCTGCACGACGGCAAGCTTCTTCATGACGGCGGCGTCCTGTTCCTGGCTCCAGGAACCGACGGTGTCTTCGTCGTGATAGCATAGGATGGCGTAGAGCATGTGAGCTTGTCCCGTTGGTTTGGAAGACGAATGACTGCAGACGTTTCCGACAGGATAGCGGAAATATTTTGCGGAGCTACCGCGCCCCGCTAAGCTGATCCGGGATTGCGCGACGGAGGGGACGGAATCGATGAACAAAGGCGCGCTCGCCCTGCTGGTGCACGGCGGAACTGAGAACTGGTCGCCCGAGCGATGGCAGAGCCGGTTCGACGATGTCTGCGGCGACCGGCGGGTGTTGCGGCTGCCGGATCCGGCGCTCGATCCCGCCGAGGTGCATTACGCTGCGGTCTGGAAGCCCGCCCCCGGCGAGCTCGCGGCATTTCCGAATCTGCGCGTCATTTTCAACCTCGGCGCCGGGGTCGATGCGCTGATGGCCGACTCCTCCCTGCCGAACGTGCCGCTGGTTCGCGTCGCGGTCGGCGACCTCACCGGCCGCATGACGGAATACGTCGTACTCCATGCCCTTATGCATCACCGGCAGGAACTCTACCTGCGAGCCTGCCAGCGCGAGCGGCGCTGGCAACCGAGGTCGCAATGGCCGGCGAGCGCGATTTCGGTCGGCGTCATGGGCCTCGGCACGCTCGGATCCGATGCCGCCGAAGTGCTGGCGCGGATAGGCTTTCGGGTGGCGGGCTGGAGCCGAAGCGCCAGGCGGATCGAGGGCATCGAATGCTTTTACGGCGCGGCGCAGCTCGAGGCGTTTCTGCGGCGGACCGATATGCTGGTCTGCCTGCTGCCGCTGACGCCCGACACGCGGCAGGTGCTGAATCGGGGATTGTTCGCAAAGCTCAACCGCAACAGCCCGCTGGGGGCGCCGGTCCTGATCAATGCCGGGCGCGGCGGACTGCAGAACGAGCCCGACATCCTGTCATGCCTTGACGACGGCACGCTCGGCGCCGCGTCGCTGGACGTCTTCGAAACCGAACCGCTGCCACCCGACAGCCCGTTCTGGACCCACCCGAAGGTCGTGCTGACGCCGCACAACGCCGCCGATACCGATCCCGACGAGATATCGAAATACGTCGCGCAACAGATCGAACGCTTCGAGGCCGGCGGCGCGCTGGAGAACGTGGTGGATCGGGAGCGGGGATATTAGCTGCTTCCGTCATTGCGAGCGCAGCGAAGCAATCCATCGTGCCCAGCAAAGAAAGAATGGATTGCTTCGCTGCGCTCGCAATGACGAAGGGGCGCGAATGCGCCCCTTCTAGGAAGAAAGGGTAAATCGCCTCGAACCGCTATCGCATTGAATTAAACCACTTTCATCCACCAGGGTCGGCCCTCAGGCCCGTACAGAACTCGCAATGACGGGTTTAATATCGCGACTCACCCCTTCGCCGCCAGCGGGTGCGCAAAGCTCCAGGAATGGCCGAACGGGTCCATGATGCGGGCGTAGCGGGCGCCCCAGAACGCGTCCCACGGCGCCAGCGTGACGGTGGCGCCGGCATCTTCAGCGCGTTTCACCGCCGCGTCGCAGTTCTCGACTTCGAGATGCATAGTGACCGAGGTACCCTTGATCTGGTCGGGCGGAAACACCGCGTCCACACCGTGCGAGCCGCGATGCTCGGGAAAATCATCCATCACGAAAATCCGCGCGCCGTTGAAGTTCAACTCCGCATGCATCAGGCGCCTGCCGTCCTCCGCCGGCATCCGCAGCGCCTCGGTGGCGCCCAGTGCCTTCTTGTAGAACTCGATCGCAGCATTGGCGTCGCTGACGACGAGATGCGGGGTGACGATTTGTACGGTGTCGGCCATTTCTGCGCTCCTGTTGAATATCCCTCCCCGTCAAGACGAACCAGGCACGGGGGAGCCGACAGGCTCGCGGAAAAAAATCTGTGCATGGCTGACGACGGAACCATTGCCGGAAGAAGACGTTGGATTCGTTGGATTTGAGCAGCGATTTCCCGCTCGGAGGAGACCAAAATGATTCATCGCGTCGCGACAGCGATTCTGGCCGTGTTTTTGGCAGCAGGCGCCGCCTCCGCCCAGACAACGGCGCCGGCCGCCGGCCCGAACAAGCCCATGACCAATTGCGCAACAACGGGATCCGCGACCTCGGGCCACGGCGAGGACAAGACCAATACCTCCATGGCGATAGGTAACAGCGCAATCGTGCCCGAGGCCGGTGGATCGAATTCAGCGGCGCCTACCGTGCAAAGCGGCGGCAAGCCGATGGAAGTGAGCAAGGACTGTCCGCCTGATGCCAAGGCGAAATAGATCCGACAATGCCTACTCGATGACGATGCGCGGCGGCGGCCGGCTCGCCGCGCCGGAAGAGACTGCTGTCCAGATGGAACGCGCGATCTCGACATAGTGTCGGGCATGCACGCCATCGGGCTCCGTTGCGACGATCGGGCGGCCATCGTCAGAGGTTTCGCGGATCTGAATATCCAGCGGAATCTCGCCGAGAAACGGAATGCCGCGACGCTCCGCTTCCACCCGGGCACCGCCATGGCCGAAGATCGGCGTCACATGGTTGCAGGTCGGGCAGCAGAAGCTCGACATGTTTTCGATCAGTCCCAGCAGCGGAATGTTCACCTTCTCGAACATCGCGATGCCGCGCCGGGCGTCGATCAAGGCGATGTCCTGCGGCGTCGAGACGATCACCGCACCGGCCAGCGGGGTCTGCTGCGCCATGGTGAGCTGCGCATCGCCGGTGCCGGGCGGCAGGTCGACGACCAGAATGTCGAGATCGCCCCACGCCACCTCGCGCAGCATCTGGGTGATCGCCGAGATCACCATCGGGCCGCGCCAGATCATCGCGAGGTCTTCCTCGACCAGGAAACCGATCGACATCACCTTGACGCCGAAGCGCTCCATCGGCTCCAGCATGCGCGGGCCGAGCTGGCGCGGTTTGCCGCGCAGGCCGAACAGCTTTGGCTGCGAAGGCCCGTAGATGTCGGCGTCGAGGATGCCGGCCTTCAGTCCTATCGCGGCGAAGCCGAGCGCGAGGTTGCAGGAGGTGGTGGACTTGCCGACGCCGCCCTTGCCGGAGGCGACCGCGATGACGTGCTTGACGCCGGGGATGCCGGATGCCTTCGAGGTCGCGCGGGCTTGCATGGTGGGCTGGGCGGCGGACATGAGGTGCTCCCTACGATCCAAGTTACTCACGATCCGAGCGGATCGCCCTTCTTGGCGTCGCGCGCGCGCAGATAATCCTCCGTCGTCATCACGGGCGGGCGTTGCGGCGCCGCGTGCGGGTCGAAGCTCTCGTTGACCACGGCTTCGACGCGGCAGTCCGCGCACATCTTGATGACGTCGAGACGCTTGGCATTGGCGCCCTGGAACATCCAGTGCTTCTCGCCGAGCTTCGCAAGCACGCGGTCGATCGAGCTTTTGGTGCCGAACGGCTTGCCGCAGGCGATGCAGTTGAACGGTTCTTCCTCCTTCAGCACGGTCAGCGGCGCGTTCCACGCCCCAAAGTCGAGCCGCGGCTCCAGCGTGATGACTTTCTCGGGACAGGTGGATTCGCAGAGCCCGCACTGCACGCAGAGGCTTTCGGTGAAGCGCAGCATGGCGCGATCGGGATTGTCCGACAGGGCATGGGTCGGGCAAGCGGTCACGCAGGCGTGGCAGAGCGTGCAGCCTGCGATATCGAGCTGCACGCCGCCGAACGGCGCTCCCGGTTGCAGCGGCACGACATCGACCGGCGCAGGCGCCGCGAGATGCAGTTCGCGGAATGTGGTTTCGAGCACGCCGCGCTTGGCGCCGCGCGGAACGAAGCCGGCCGGCTTCTGCGTGGCGATGCCGGCCGGCGATGCGTCGAGCAGGCTGCGCAGCTGGTCGGGATCGTCGGTCTCGATGATCCGCACCAGGCCGGCGCCGAAGCCGAGCGCCGAGACGATCGTGTCCGACATCTCGACCGCACGCCGAAGCCCTGCAATATCGTGCCTCGGTTGGGCGCGCGTCAGCATGGCGACGCCGCTGCCGCCATAGGCGAAGACCGCGGCGATATTTTCCGGTCCTAGCTGCGTCACTTCGTTGACGCGGACGGGAAGCACATTCGCCGGCAGCCCGGCCCCGAACCGCGCCAACGCGTCGATGATGGCTTCGCCATGCTCGCCGTCATGGAACAGCACCAGGGCGTCGCTGCCGCCGGCCCTGCGAAACGTCTGCAGCAGCGCGCGCAACCGCCGCATCAGCGCGTCCGCGGCCGGCAGCGAATACGATGCCGCGCCGGTCGGACATACCGAGGCGCAAGACCCGCAGCCGGCGCAGACATTGGCGTCGATGGCGACCGCGTTGCCGTCGGGGGTGATCGCGCCGGTCGGACAGAGATCCAGACAGCGGGTGCATCCGGTGATGCCGGAGCGCGAATGAGCGCAGAGCGACGCTTCGAACTGAATGAAGCGCGGCTTGTCGAAGGTGCCGACCATGCCGCCGGCCTCCGCGATGGCGCGTTCGACCGCGGCGCGGTCGCGCGGATCGGCGCGCAGATAGCCCGGACGCAATTCGTGCGCGGGGAACAACGGCGCGCCGCCCGAGAGATCGAGCAGGAGGTCGCAGGTCGAGGTGGCGCCATCGCGCGAAGCCCCGAACACCAGCTTCGAACGCGACGACGGCTGCGGCAGCGCATAGTCGTCGATCCCCAGCTCGAATGCGCCGAGATGGCCGCGGATATTGCGGATGGTGCCCTTTAGCACCGGAAACTCGTTGGTCCGGCGCGGGGCGACGTCGCCGGGTCTTGTCAGGAGCACGGTGATGTCGAGGCGGTCGGCGAGCCGCTGGGCGGCCTCGATGGCGACCTCGTCACGGCCATAAATCAGCGCGACGCCGCCGCTTTCCAGCGTCACCAGAGAGATCGGCGGCATGTCCTCCTGTGCGGCCGCGATCAATGCCGCGGCCTTGGGCCCGGCCGCGGCGGCGTCCGTCGACCAGCCGCCGGTTTCGCGAATGTTGACGAAGGTGAGTTCGGCCTGCGGTGAATTTTCCGCGACTTCCCGAAACAGCGGGGCTTCCTGGGTACACGCCACCGTGACCGGCGCGCCCTCGGCCAGCGCCTGCCTGAAGCGATCGAGCTCGAGGCCGCAGAGCTGGTTGGCCTGCGTGATCCTGCCGCCGCAGCCGCGGCCAATCGCCGCCGCATCGAGCGGCATGGTCTGCTCGCAGCTGCAGATCAGGAGATGGGACGGCACCACACTCATATTTTCAATGTCCTGAACCGGCGCCCGGATCCGCACGGTTGCTTCTTTCTCCGGTTCCGCGGTACCTGCTTGACCACAAATCTGCAAGGCCGGGACCCGCTCGCGTTACGAGCCCGAGGGGGATAGCATACACCGGCGGATTGCAAAGCGATTAAGGATGAGCTTCTCGATGGCGTCGCGCCTCGCGGACGTGGAACGAACACTCGATCTGCCCCCCGGCTATGTATTGGTCGCGTTGCGCGAGCTTGGCGACGCGTTCGCCCATGGCTGCGACATCGCCGCCCGCTCAGGCGCGGCAACGCTGGTCTGGGTGCGGCGCTACGACCTGGTCGAATTCGCCGTGGTGCTCGAACCCGACGAACCGCTGGTCTCGGCGCGCCGGGCGTTCTTTGCGGGCATGAATGCGGTCGCCGACGCGATAGCCGCCCATTGCCCGCCGGAACGGGAGGTCCATTTCGACTGGCCCGACGCCATCAGGTTCGACGGCGGGCTGCTGGGCGGGGCCCGGCTCGGCTGGCCCAGCGATTGCGCCGAGGACGAGGTGCCCGCGTGGCTGGTATTCGGCGTCATCCTGCGCGCCGCCGACATGGCGCATATTGAGGAGGCGCAGGCCGCATCCGGCGTGTCGCTGCTCAGCGAAGGCTTCGAGATGATCGACACCGACGCCATCATCGAAAGCTTCGCGCGTCACCTGATGACTGCGTTCGACCAATGGAACGAACGCGGGTTCGAGGCGATTGCACGGGATTATCTGGCGCGGATGCCGGTTGGCAAGGCCGGGGAACGCCGGAGCATCGACCGCAACGGCGATCTCCTGGTGCGCCCGCCCGCCGGTAGCGGGCCGCCGGACCGGACCGGCCTCAAGGATGCGCTGGCGCGGGTGGCCTGGTACGACCGACAGACGCGCGGGCCGAAATTCGGATGAGGCGGGCATGCTGAAATTGCCGCGGACCATCAGGCTCGACCCCTCGGATACCTTTGTGTTCGAGCGGGCGGCGGAACCGGGCGAATGGGCGGTCTCCGGCGCGTTCGTGTTCTGGAACCGGGACCTGGCCGTACTCGGCCCGAAGCAGCGCGTGGCGCTGCGTTCGGGCTTTCTCGGCGTCGCCAGTCTCGGGTGGTCGACGCTCGCCATCGTCACCGAGGCGACGGAAGCCGAGCGCGCGGCGATGGTCGAGCGCCTCGCAGCAAAACTGCTGGAAAAATTCGGCGCGCCGGATCTCGCGGCGGCGCGGCTGGCGGCCGAGGAAGAGGTCGCGTTCGCGGCCTCGCTGTGCGATCACGCCCCGCAAACCCTGCTCGCGGTGCAGCGCAGCGTCGAGGGCGGCGAAATCCGCGAGCGCTTTCGCACCTTGCGACCGCGCCAAACTGAAGCGGGCGCAGATTCCTTGCATGCACATGCCCACGCCATTACCTTTCACGATATCGAAGGCGATGAGCCGGCCGAACAGGTCGATCTGATGGGCTTGATCAGGACAGACCGCATTACCGGGGACCGCACATGAGAGAATTCTGGGTCGCCTCCGGCCATCACCTCACGCGCCGCGGCGATCATGGCGGGTTGATTGCCACGCCCGAACTGATCATGGCCTACCTGGCGCGGCCCGAATTGATGCCGCCCGACGACGCCTGCGAGGCCGAACGCCAGCTGCATGCAAGTCTCTTGTCCAATCCGCTGCGTCCTGTCGCCGCGGCCGATATCGCGGCGCTCGCCGACGCCGATGCGCGCGAAAACTGGACCTTCATGATGAATTTTCGCGACCGGCTGATAGCGGCGCCGTCGCTCGAGGCGGTGTATTTGACGCTGGCCCGCAAGGGGGCCGGCGACCTGCCGCCGATCTTCCTGTCGCAGCTCTGCCACCTGATCCTGCGCAACGCCCTCGAAGGCTGCGACGATCCCTACATGCTGCGCGCCGCCGAATTGTTCTACCGCAGCCAGATCGCCACCGTACACGACGGCGCGCTGCTCTTGGCCGATGCGGAAGTGATCGAGGCGCAGCAGCACGCCAGACAGGACATCCATTCCTCGCCGCTCACCGCAATGCTGGCGCCGGTGAAGGAATTCGGCGAGATGGACGTGATGGATGACGACAACGCCTGGACCTACTGGTCGCGTTCGGATGCGCACGCGATGGTGATGAACATCGGCGGCAATCCCAAGGCGCGCGCCGGGCTCACCCGGGTGATAGAACGCTGGATCACCCACCTGCTCGGCGTTGCCGTCAAGGTCGAGACCGTGGCCTCGATCGAGGACCGCGACTGGCGGTGGTTCATCGGCCTCGACAGCGAGGGCACCCGGATCGGTAACGCCCTGTGGAACGGCGCTGCGATGGACCGCGACGCCGCGGAGCGCATCGTCGCGCTGATGCGCCTGACCATCGAGGATACCCGGCTGGCGGACGAGCGCGTCGGCAAGAAGCCGGTCTATCTCATCCTGGCGATGGGCGCCGAGAAGGCGGTGCGGCTGAAACCGCAAAACCTGGTTGCGGGATTGCCGCTCGCGGCCGCTGCGACGGTCGCATGAACGGCCGGGAAACGGAGGATCGACCATGGCAATGACCGAAACCTCCCGCGCAGTCGGCGTGGTGCTGCGCCGCCGCTCAATCGACAATCCATGGATTGATCACATCTGGTCGCCGGCGATGATCCTCGACCACGTGCCTGACACGGCGCCGTGGACCGTGCTGTCCAGCGAGGCCGATGCCACGATCTACTATGCGGGCGCAGCCAGCATCGACTTGTTCAGTTCGGACACCGCCAATTACCGCGACAATCTCGCCGACGGCGAGCCGCGGATCTGGGTTGCGCTGCGGCGTCAGCACGGCGGGAGCGAACTCGAACTGACCAAGGTCACCGCCGACCCCACCGAAGGCGAAGCGATCTTCGAAAGCGGCTGCGATGTAATCGGCACCGTCTTGATGCCGCCCGGGATCGCCTCGTGGATCGCAGCCTTTGTCGACGAGTTCCATGTCGAGCGCGTGTTCCAGAAGCGCAAGCGGGATCGCAAGAGCGGCGAGCGCCAGAATGAAGGAAAAGCACGCTCATGAGCGGTCCGGACCAGGGCGATGGGGACCGGAGCTTTCTGACGCGGTGGTCGCAGCGCAAGCAGGAGGCGAAGCAGCCGGAACCCGAGGTGGAAGCGCCTCCAGCCGAGGCCGAAATCTCGTCCGGGCCGACGGTCCAAGCCGAGGCCGCGCCGGAGTTCGACCTCTCCAACCTGCCGAAACTGGAGGAGATGACGGGCACGACCGATATCACCGGCTTTCTCGGCAAGGGCGTTCCGGAGCATCTACGCAACGCGGCGCTGCGAAAATCCTGGGCACTGGATCCCGCGATCCGCAATTACGTCAACCCCGCGCTTGAATATGCCTATGACTGGAACATTCCGGGCGGCGTGCCGGGCTCGAGCGAGATCGGCGCCGGCATGGATGTCGCGCGGCTGGTGTCGCAGATCATGGGCGGCGAACCGGCAGCCGAACCTCCGGTGGTCGCGGCGCGCCCGACCCCGGAGCCGGCGGACGATTCCGGACTACCCGCCGGGCATGGCGCGGCGCCAGAAGTGGAGCCTGCTCAGGATTTGCCCACCGGCGGATTGAGACTGACCGACGCAGCCGGGCAAAACACGGCGAATGTCGGTCAAGCTGCCGGCCGGGAGGCCAGCCGCATCGTCGTCAGCGAAACCAGCAGCTCCGCTGCACTGCAACATCCGGTGCGACGCCATGGCTCCGCAAAACCGCTTGTCTAGACAAAAGTTTTTGCAGACATAGCCGCCGCCTATGTTACAGATTCCGGATTGGAACAATTCCAATCCCAAGGGATGCGCCCGACGAACGGGCACATTTCGGGCGGGGAGAACGTAGTTGCATCATGCGTGACGCGGGACTGGAACAGGCCCTCAAGGCGGCGGGCGGCGTGGCATCGCTGGCGCGGGGGATCGGCATTGCCCAGCCCTCCGTTTCAGCGTGGTCGCGCATTCCCGCCGAGCGGGTCCTTGCGGTCGAAACGCTGACGCGGGTGCACCGTTATATCCTTCGCCCCGATCTCTACGGTCCATCCGAGAATCAGGTGACATCGAAACCCGAGAAATCCGAAGCCGACGAGATCGACCAGCTGCGCGCTGCGGAATACGGCCTGTTGTCGCTGCTGCTCGGCAAGGCGCCCGACGCGGACACGCTCGCGCGGATTGCAATGCTGAAGGGCGATGCGTCCGATCTCGGCATCGCGCACATCGAACTCGCAGCCGCGGCGGCGGCAACGGATCATCACGCCGTCAGCAAGGAATTCTTCGGTCTGTTCATCGGGCTCGGCCGCGGCGAGCTGCTGCCCTATGCCTCCTATTACCTGACCGGTTTCCTGCACGAGCGTCCGCTGGCGCGGGTGCGCGAGGATCTGGACCGGCTCGGAATCGAGCGCGCCGGCCCTTCGCGGGAGCCGGAAGATCACATAGCGATCCTGCTCGAGGTGATGTCCGGGCTGGCGCGCGGCGACTTCGAGGCCGACTTCGCCGAACAGGCGCGATTCTTCGCGCGCCATCTCGAGCCGTGGGCGGCGCGAATGTTCGCCGATCTCGAGATGTCGCAGGCCGCCCGCTTCTACCATGCCGTCGGCCGCGTCGGCCGTGTCTTCATGGAACTGGAATCCGAGGCCTTCACGCTGTCCTGACAGCGAAGGCAAGCGAAAGGGGAGAATGCAATGAGCAAGCCATCCGATGGCAAAACGCCCACCCGCGAAGGCAATTCGAAGGCCGCGACAGGCGTCGACCGCCGCCGCTTCTTCATGATGGGCGGATCGGCGGCCGTCGCTGCCGCGGTAGTGCCGCTGACGGGCCACGAGGCCGCAGCCGACAACGAGGCGCAGGCCGAGCGAGTGAAGGCCCGCTACAAGGAATCCGATCACGTCAAGAACTTCTATCGCGTCAACCGCTATTGATGGGACCACGCACATGTTGATGAAGCGAAGAGATGGATCCGCTGGACGCGCACGTTTGCAAGGCATCGCCGCCGGCCTCGCCTCTGGTGTGCTCGACCGCCGCACGTTCCTGCGCCGGTCCGGTTTGGCCGCGGGGGCAGGCGCAGCACTTGGCCTGATGCCGCTCGGCTCGGTGCGCAAGGCGCAGGCCGGCCCGCAAATCATGGGGGCGCCGACTGAAATCAAGAAGAACATCTGCACGCATTGTTCGGTCGGCTGCACCGTGATTGCCGAAGTCCAAAACGGCGTCTGGGTCGGCCAGGAGCCGGCCTGGGACAGCCCGATCAACCGCGGCTCGCATTGCGCCAAGGGCGCGGCGGTGCGCGAACTCGTGCATGGCGACCGCCGCCTGAAATATCCGATGAAGCTGGTCAACGGCGAGTGGCAGAAAATATCCTGGGACGTCGCCATCAACGAGATCGGCGACAAGATGCTCGAAATCCGCGCCAAGTCCGGCGCCGACTCGGTCTATCTGCTCGGTTCCGCGAAATTCTCCAACGAAGGCGCCTACCTGTTCCGGAAGTTTGCGGCGTTCTGGGGCACCAATTCGGTCGACCACCAGGCCCGCATCTGCCATTCCACCACCGTCGCCGGCGTCGCCAATACCTGGGGCTACGGCGCGATGACCAATTCCTACAACGACATCCGGAACTCGAAGACCGTGGTCTTCATGGGATCGAATGCCGCCGAAGCGCATCCGGTATCCCTGCAGCACATCCTCACCGGCAAGGAGATCAACCGCGCCAACGTGTTCGTGCTCGACCCGCGCTTCACCCGCACCGCGGCCCATGCCACCGATTACGTGCGCTTCCGTTCCGGCACCGACATCGCGGTGATCTGGGGTATGCTGCACCACATCTTCAACAACGGCTGGGAAGACAAGCAGTTCATCGCGCAGCGCGTTTACGGCATGGACCAGATCCGCGCCGAGGTCGCCAAATGGACTCCGGAAGAAGTCGAGAAGGTGACGGGCATTCCCGGCGAGCAACTGAAAAAGGTCGCCGAGACCTTCGCCAAGCAGCGGCCGTCGACCTTCATCTGGTGCATGGGCGGCACCCAGCACACCGTCGGCACCGCCAATGTCCGCGCCTACTGCAATCTGCTGCTGGCGACCGGCAATGTAGGCACCTTCGGCGGCGGCGCCAATATCTTCCGCGGTCACTGCAACGTGCAGGGCGCCACCGATCTCGGCCTCGATATCGTGACGCTGCCGCTCTATTACGGCCTGGTCGAAGGCGCCTGGAAGCACTGGGCGCGGGTCTGGGAAGTTGAATACGACTATCTGCAGGCGCGCTTCGACGAAGTGCCGGCCAAGGCAGGCCGCCCCGCCCGCACCCGCAAGCAGAACATGGAACTACCGGGCATCCCGTCGACCCGCTGGTTCGACGCCACGCTCGCCAATCCCGACGACGTCGATCAGCGCGACAGCCTGAAGGCGATGGTCATCATGGGGCATGGCGGCAATACCGTGCCGCGCATGACCGAAATGGTGAAGGGTATCGAGAAGCTGGAACTGCTCGTCGTCGCCGATCCGCATCCGACCACCTTCGCGGCGATTTCGGAGCGCAAGAACGGCACCTATCTGCTGCCGGCCTGCACGCAGTTCGAGACCTCGGGCTCGCGCACCGCCTCGAACCGTTCGCTGCAGTGGGGCGAACAGATCGTCAAGCCGATCTTCGAATCCAAGGACGATTACGAGATCATCTACCGGCTTTCGGAAAAGCTCGGCTTCGCCGATCGCATGTTCAAGAACGTCAAGGTGGAAAACAAGCGCCCCGTTCCGGAAGACCTGCTGCGGGAGATCAATCGGGGCGGCTTCTCGACCGGCTATTCCGGCCAGTCGCCGGAGCGACTGAAGGCGCACATGAAGAACCAGGACAAGTTCGACCTGGTGTCCCTGCGCGCCAAGGCGGACGTGCCGGAAGTCGGCGGCGACTATTACGGCCTGCCCTGGCCGTGCTGGGGCACGCCGGCGATCAAGCATCCGGGAACCCACACGCTCTACAATACCAACCTGCATGCCAAGGACGGCGGCGGCACCTTCCGCGCGCGCTTTGGCGTTGTCTACGAAGAGAAGCAGCCGGACGGTTCGGTGAAGAACGTGAATCTGCTGTCCGAAGGCTCGTACAGCAAGGGTTCGGAGCTGACCGACGGCTACCCCGAATTCACCTATGGCGTGCTCAAGAAGCTTGGCTGGGACAAGGAGCTCACCGAGGCCGAACTCGCCACCATCAACAAGATCGGCGGCAATAATCCGGACGGCGTCGGCTGGGCGGTCGATCTGTCAGGCGGCATCATTCGCGTCACGCTGGAGCATGGCGTGATGGCCTATGGCAACGGCAAGGCCCGCGCGGTGGCGTGGAACCTGCCCGATCCCGTTCCGGTTCATCGCGAGCCGATCTACACCCCGCGTCCCGACCTGGTCGCCAAATATCCGACGCGTCCGGACGGTCGCCAGTTCCGCGTCGCCAATCTCGGCTTCTCGATCCAGAAGGCGGCGGTGGACAAGGGCCTTGCCAAGCAATTCCCGATCATTCTGACCTCGGGACGCCTGGTGGAATACGAAGGCGGCGGCGAGGAAACCCGGTCGAACAAATGGCTGGCCGAACTGCAGCAGGACATGTTCGTCGAGATCAACACCTCGGATGCCGCCGAGCGCGGCATCAAGGACGGCGGCTGGGTCTGGGTCTACGGCCCGGAAAACAGTTCGAAGACGCGGGTCAAGGCGCTGGTCACCGACCGAGTCGGCAAGGGCGTGGCATTCATGCCGTTCCACTTCTCCGGCTGGTTCCAGGGCGTCGATCAGCGCGGCAAGTATCCGAAGGGCGCGGATCCGATCGTGCTTGGCGAAAGCGTCAACACGCTGATGTCCTACGGCTACGATCCGGTTACAGCTATGCACGAGGGCAAGGTGAGCCTGTGCCAGATTCAATCGGCGTGAGGGGAGAATAGATCATGGCTCGCGTCAAATTCCTGTGTGATGCCGACCGTTGCATCGAGTGCAACGCCTGCGTGACCGCCTGCAAGAACGAACACGAAGTGCCGTGGGGCATCAATCGCCGCCGCGTCGTCACCATCAATGACGGCAAGCCCGGCGAACGCTCGGTGTCGATGGCCTGCATGCACTGCACCGATGCGCCCTGCGCCGCGGTCTGCCCGGTGTCGTGCTTCTACACCACCGCCGACGGCGTGGTGCTGCACTCCAAGGACCTTTGCATCGGCTGCGGCTACTGCTTCTACGCCTGCCCGTTTGGCGCGCCGCAATATCCGAAGGTCGGAAACTTCGGCTCGCGCGGCAAGATGGACAAGTGCACCTATTGCGCCGGCGGACCGGAGGCGGACGCCACGCCGGCCGAATACGCCAAATACGGCACCAACCGCCTCGCCGAGGGCAAGCTGCCGATTTGCGCCGAGATGTGCTCGACCAAGTCGCTGCTCGCCGGCGACGGCGCGATCATCGCCGAAATCTACAAGGAACGCGTGATGAAGCGCGGTTACGGTTCGGGCATGTGGGGCTGGAAGACCGCCTACAGCGATTCGCCGACCGGCTGATGCCATGGCGTCGCCGCCGTGGCGGCGGCGCTCGCGTAGTCCAAGACACCGAACCCAATACACGAAAGGGCGTTGTGCAAATGCCAGGCTCACTTTCAACTCTCAAGGTTCTATGTGCTGCATTGGCGGTGCTGTTCGTCATCGCCCATCCCGCGGCGGCACAGCTCTCCTTCAAGCCCACCGCCGAAGCCGTTCAGGAGGACAAGCTCCTGAATGCGCTGAGGGAGGGCGACAAGATCGCCGGCCGAATCACCATTCCGGACGCGACGGCCGCCAACCTGATCCAGCCGGCCGGGCGCGACTGGCGCGATTTCCAGCGCAACAAGCTGCCCATCATCGGCGGCATCGCCATTATCGGCATGATCGCGGTGTTGGCGATCTTTCTGATGGTGCGCGGACGCATTCGCCTTCAACGCGGTTTTTCGGGGAAGACGATCCTGCGTTTCGCCAGTTTCGAGCGCTTCACGCACTGGCTGACGGCGAGTTGCTTCATCGTTCTGGCCCTGTCGGGCCTGAACATCAGCTTCGGCCGCATGCTGATCATGCCGCTGTTCGGCGCGGAAGCCTTTGCGACCATGTCGCTATACGCCAAATATGCCCATGACTATCTGGCATTCCCGTTCATGCTCGGCCTCGTGATCATGTTCCTGATCTGGATCAAGGACAACATCCCCGGGAAGCTCGACCTACAATGGATCAAGCAAGGCGGCGGGCTGCTGGCCAACGGCCAACACCCGCCGGCCAAGCGCTTCAACGCGGGACAGAAGGGCATTTTCTGGATCGTGATCATCGGCGGCGCGCTGATGTCGGTGTCCGGCTGGTTCCTGCTGTTTCCGTATCTTCCGGCCGACGTGACGGCGCTGCAGTTCTGGACCGTGATCCACGCCGTGATCGCGATGCTGTTCATCGCCGCCATGCTGGCGCACATCTATATCGGCTCCGTCGGGATGGAGGGCGCGTTCGATGCGATGGGAACCGGCGAGGTCGATCTGAACTGGGCCAAGGAGCATCACGCCCTCTGGGTCGCGGAAGAGCAGGCCAAGGGCCGCGCGCCATCGGGTACCGCCCCGCGAGCCGTGCCGGCCGAATAGTTCGGCCGGACCAATTCAACCCTTGGGGTAGTGCCATGAAAACCTTTCTTGCGGCCCTGGTGTTCGCGACAATCGCCGCCGTCGGGATGTCGTTTGTGCTCAACACCGTCCAGCAGTCGAGCTCTGTCGCGTTTACGACCAGCGGGGCTCGGGTCGGCGACCCAGGCAACAACCTGCTCGGACCGGGCTGATTCCGACCCTTGAACTCGCCAAACGCCACACCGGCGTGGCCGGTCGAAATCCGGCTTGCCAAGGATCGCCGAACGCTGCATGTCACCTTTGACGACGGCAAGGCGTTCGGCCTTGCGGCGGAATTGCTCCGCGTCACCAGCCCGTCGGCCGAGGTGCAGGGTCATTCCGAGGCTGAACGCAAGACGGTCGGGGGCAAGCGCAACGTGACCATTCTCTCGGTCGATCCCGTCGGCAATTATGCGGTCAGGCTGGGGTTCGACGATATGCACGCCACCGGCATCTACTCCTGGACGTTTCTGCGCGACCTCGGCGTCAACGCCGAGCGGCGGTTTCAGGACTATCTCGACGATCTCGCGTCCAAAGGCCTCGACCGCGACAGGCCGGGCATCCGCTGACACCGGAGCGAACACCGGGCCCTTGACGAGGGCACCAACGGACGAAACGATCGCGCCCTATGCTTCATCTCCGCAAGAAAACCCGTTCCGCAATTCTGACCTGCGCCGCGCTGCTGCTCATCCTGCCGGCGGCCGTGAGCCCCGGCTCGGCGCAGTTGCGCGGCCATGGCGGGCCGGTGCGGGCGCTGGCGATCTCGCCTGACGGGCAAACCGTGTTGACCGGCAGCTTCGATTCGACCGCGATTCGCTGGTCGTTGGCGCGCAACGCCGCCGAACAGGTACTCCGGTTCCATGCCGATTCCGTCAACGCGGTGGTGCTGCTCAAGGGTGGGCGCGCGGCGACCGCCGGCGCCGACGGGCGCATCGCGATCTGGACGGCCGGCAAGACCGAGCCCGACGCCGTGCTGGAAGGCCATACCGCGCCGATCGCAGCCCTTGCAGCGTCCGCCGACGGCGCGATGCTGGCCTCGGCGTCATGGGATCAAACCGTGCGGCTGTGGCCGCTCGCGGGCGGCACGCCGCGCGTTCTCGAAGGTCACACCCAGAACGTCAACGGCGTCGCGTTCGCACCCGACGGCCGCGCACTTGTCAGCGTCAGCTACGATCAGAGCGTACGGATCTGGCCGCTGTCGGGCGCATCAGCCGCGACGGCCGTTGCGATGCCGAGCCCGCTCAACGCCGTGGCGGTCGGCAGCGACGGCGAGATCGCGGCCGGCGGCGCCGATGGCAGGGTCTACTTCCTGACCGCCAATGGCGCGCGCGACGGCGAGATGGCCGCCGGGCCACGGCCGGTGATCTCGATTGCGATCTCGCCGGATGGCACACTGGCGGCTGCGGCCGGCATCGGCGGATCGGTGGCTGTCATCGATCGCAGGACCCGCGCCTTGGCGCGCACGCTGGTCGGCCCAGGGCTGCCGGTGTGGTCGGTCGCCTTCCTGCCGGACAGCCGCACCCTGCTCACCGGCGGCGCTGACAACATCGTCCGCCGCTGGAACGCGGCGACCGGAGAGCCCGTCGACTCGCTCCTGGTGGAAGCGGCGGCCGATCCGCTGGCCGCCTATGCCGGCGACCGCGGCGCGGAGATCTTT
The DNA here is from genome assembly GCA_001464035.1 of Bradyrhizobiaceae bacterium Ga0074131. GTDB lineage: Bacteria > Pseudomonadota > Alphaproteobacteria > Rhizobiales > Xanthobacteraceae > Bradyrhizobium. The sequence continues at coordinate 87,798 of LNEC01000020.1, read as the reverse complement.
CGTGCCTGTGTCGCCTGCCACACCCTTGGCGCCGGACAGGCCAACCGGGCCGGGCCGACGCTGGCCGGCATCTTCGGCCGACGGATTGCCACCGCGCCCGGCTATGACTTCTCGGACGCCCTCAAGCGCCTCGACATCGTCTGGACGCCGGAGACGGTCGCAAGATTGTTCGAGATCGGGCCCGCAGCCTATACGCCGGGCACCAAAATGCCCGAGCAGCGCATCGGCTCGGAAGCGGACCGCGCCGCGCTGGTGAAATTTCTGGAGCGCGCGACCAACCATAGATGACGCCCGCTACGAACCGCTTCGCGGAACGCCGCCTTTTTTCAAGCTGGCCTATTTTCCCGTCTCGAACGAGCACTGGGCGCCGCCGCCGGCCTTCTGCCGGATTTCCCTGGGATCGATGATGCAATTGAGCTTCGAGAAGCTTTCGATGTTCAATCCGGCCGCCGCTTCGGCGGGCACGCCGGCGGTCGCGGCGGTTGCATGGAGTTCGTTGGCCTCGCGCCCCTTCAGCGTCTTCTTTCGGGTCTTGAAGGTCAGTTCGCAGGAGCGCGCCGCGATATCGATATTACTGGTCCGGCACACGACGTTGTCGGCGGTGACGGAAAACCTCGTCTTGGCGGCAATCAGGAAAATGCTGCCGCCCGCGAACAGCCGCGCGATCGTCCGCTTGTCGTAGGCGGGCAGCGACGAGTGCTGGGCCACCAGGGCGGCGAGCGCCAGCGCCTGGGGACCGGAGATGGTGGCGGGAGCCGCCGATGCGCTCGACGCCGCGGCGCAGAACAGGAAAAGGGCGGGCGCGGCCGACTTCCGCGTCAGTGAATACTTCATGCCTGTCGTCTCGATCCCACGACGGTGCGCCATGCGCGCCGGTTGCCGCACTATACGCCGCGATCCGATCAAGCGACAGGTGCTGATGCCGCGCGTTGGAGCCAGCCGTCTGCGTTGCCGGCCGCGATGATCGCGTACGGCGGTCGAGCCCGACTAGCCCGGCGCTGCCCCGACCATTACGTCGATCGCGCCCTTCACGATCGCTTCGAGCTGCTTGCGCGGTATCCGCGCCCGGGCGCGAATCGCGATGGTGTGGATGGTCGCCGAAGCAAGCTGCGCGAGGACCTGCGGATCGGCCGTCGGCGACAGCTCGCCCCTCTCCCGTGCGAGGCTGAAGCAGGCCGCGAACGACTTGTCGAGTTCGGAAAGCCCTTCCAGCACCAGGGCGCGGATCTCGGGATCGGACACCGCCTCGGAGGCGGCTGTCATGACGGTGAAGCAGCCGCGCGGGCCAGTATCGCCGGAAAGATAGATGTCGAGCGCCACGGCGAAGATGCGCTCGAGCCGCTTTCGAATCGGCAGTTCGTCCCTGAAGATGCCGATCATCGCGGCGCGGGTATCGGCGCGGTAGCGCTGGTAGCTCTTGATGAAGAGGTCGCGCTTGTCGCCGAACGCGCCATAAAGGCTTGGCCGGTTCATGCCGGTGGCGGCGCTGAGATCGTCGAGCGAAGTGGCGGCCAAACCTTCCTTGCGGAACAGGTCGAGCGCCTTGCCGAGCGCGATCTCGGGCTGGTAGCCGCGCGGCCTGCCGCGGCGCTTCGGCGCGGCCGAAGCGGTCTTGGCAGCAGCAGCCGGCCGTCCCTTTTTTTGTACCATCTCGCAAATAATTCCTTGACGCGTTTTATACTATGCGGAACAGTATAAAAATCAACTCCGGTCCGGGAAGCGGACCGACAGCCAAGGAGGCATCGATGGACCTGTATTTTTCGCCGCTCGCCTGCTCGCTGGCGACCCGGATCGCGCTTTACGAAGCCGGCGCCGAGGCCAATTATCTCGAGGTCGATCCCAAGACCAAGGTCGTTCAAAACGACGGCTCCGATTTCAGACAGGTCAACCCGCTCGGGCTGGTGCCGACGCTGCGCACCGACGACGGGGTGCTGCTCACCGAGAACGCGGCGATCCTGCAATATGTCGCGGATCGCTTTCCGCAAGCCGGTATTGCGGCCGGGCCCGGCATCGACCGCAGCCGTCTGCATCAATGGCTCTGCTTTATCGGCACCGAACTGCACAAGGGATTGTTCGTACCGATGCTCGACAAGCAGGCGCCGCCGGAGATGAAGGACTACGTCCTTGGCAAGGGCCTATCGCGGCTCGACTATCTCGATGCCTATCTGAAGGGCCGCGAATTCCTGCTCGATCGTTTCAGCGTCGCTGACGCCTATCTCGTCACCATCATCAACTGGACCATGGCGACGCCGCAAATCGAGCTGGCGAAATGGCCGAATGTGAAAGCCTATTACGAAAGGCTGAGGACGCGGCCCAGCATCGCACGCGCCGTGGTGGAAGAGTTCACGCTGTACCAGGCCGAACTCGCGCGGCACAGGGCGGCTGCATAGCGTCGCCCCGGCGGCGGGGACCCCACAAGGCGGCGGCCCCCGCCCTGAACCGGAATGATGAATTTCGCCCGGGCTTCATGCTTAACAGTTCTTTGTTTTCGCAAGGTTTCGACAATTTATTCTGCGGGATTCCACCGATCCTTACGGTTTCGCGGGCAACATCGACTGAGCCACACCAGTAGGAGCAGCAGATGGTGCAGCCGCGGTTGTACAAGAGAATTGCCCCGTCGGGGCAGATGTCCAGAACCGGAAAAATTATCGTCGGCCCCAAGCAAACCATCCTGACTTGCAAGGTTGTCGACTATTCCGCCGGCGGCGCCTGTCTCGAAGTCTTCGGTCAGGGTTCGGTGCCGGACCGTTTCGAATTCCTCTATGGCAGCGTGAAAAAGAAAAGCCGCATTGTTTGGCGCCGCGGCCTGCGGTTCGGGGTGACATTCTAGGGGGCCTGCCTGAAGCCTGCGCGTCTGGCCGGCTTTGCCAGCAGCCTCGTCGTCATGTCCGACATCGCCGGCGTGAATATCCGGGAATCGCCCAGCGTCCGCGCCAGTACCAGCGCGCCCTGAATGCACACCCGCTGACCGAAGCGGAAATAGCCGTCGACGGCGTCGATCATGGTGGCCATGGCGCGGGCGGGATGGCGCCGGTGTACCGACCGGTAAAGAATGTCAAGGATGACGACTCAACCCTCGAGCAGATCGGCCTTCATCAGCACGCGAAGCGACTTCGGGATCGGCCTGGCCCGCCCCTCGCTGATGAAGGCGACGCGCACCTCGGCCCTGACCAGCACGATTTCGCCGCGCCGCACCTCCTGCGCCAGCGTGATCGAGGCGCCCTTCACCGCGACCGGCCAGGTCACGATGTCGAGCACGTCATCCATGCGCGCGGGTTTCAGGTAGTCGATCTGCATCGAGCGCACCACGAAGGCAAAGCCCGGCGTCTCCGCCTGCGCTTCGGCATAGAGCGCGTGCTGCTCGGCGCCCATCAGCCGCAGATGATTGGTCCGGCCGCGCTCCATGAAGCGCAGGTAATTGGCGTGATAGACGATGCCGGAAAAATCGGTGTCTTCGTAATAGACCCGGACCTGCATGTGATGGCGGCCGTCGCGGATCGCGCCGTCGAGATGTGCTGTCACTTGCGGTCCTCGATCGCCTCAGGAAGCCATCGTTTTGCGCAAAATGCCGAGGCGCGCAAGCGGGCCTTCCGCCCGGGATTACGACGTGACCGCGTCTGCCCCGCCCAGCGTCACCAGCACGATTTCCGGCGGCATGCCGATGCGAAACGGCATGATGCTGCAGCCGAGCCCGCCGGAGACGACGACGTCGCAATTGGTTCGCGCGTGGCCATAGGCGAACTTTTCAGCATAGCGCGACGGCACCACCGGCGACCAGCCGAACAGGCGGACCTGGCCCCCATGGGTGTGTCCCGACAGTTGCAGGGCGACCCGGGCGGGCACGCGCATCGCAACGTCGGGCTCGTGCGCCAGCAGAATGACGGGCGCGTCGTCGGTTACTTCCGCCAGCGTCGCACCGAGATCGTCGATGCCGATGCGCCGGACCGGCCGGAAGCGTCGCGCCGGCAGCCAGGCCAGCTGATCGCCGAGCCCGGCCAGCCAGAACGGCCGGCCAGCGCTGGTCAGCCGCACCACATCGTTCTCGTAGACCGGAATGCCTGATGCTTCGAGCGCACGCCGCGCCATTGTCGTCCCCTGCCCATCGCGCTGCACGGCCCTGTCGTCCCAGTAGTCATGGTTGCCGAGCACCGCATGCACGCCGAGCGGGGCACGCAGTCCGGCCAGCACCGGCGCCCATTCGCTGGCAGGAATGAAGCGGGTCACCCGGCGATGCCCGGCGACGTAGTCGCCCAGCAGCACCGTGATATCCGCGCCGAGCGCATTGGTCCGCTCGACGATTGATTCGATACGCTCCAGCGACATCCAGGGATCGCAGGCGTGAAGGTCTGCGATGACGGCGATCTTGAGCCTAAAATCAGTGGGCCATTGCGGCGGCTGGATGTTGTAGCGCGTGACGCGAAGCCGTAGCGCCGGCTCGCCGAATCCGTAAGCCACGCTGGAAATGCCGGTCGCGCCGAGACCAGCGGCGAAACGCAGGAAGTGACGTCTTGAGATCATAGGATTTTCCGTGATGCAGCCTCATGCTGAGGGTCCATTACAGCCGAATTCGGGTACATTTGTGCAGATCGTGAGCAGAGGCGCGTCGAGCCTTAATGCTATTCATCGTTATCCGGGCCGCCGAACAGGCCAAACTGCGCCGGATCGCGCGCCGGCTCGGCGAGGCCGAGATGGCGGAAGGCGTGCGAGGTCAACAGCCGCCCGCGCGGGGTGCGCTGCAGATAGCCGCACTGGATCAAAAACGGTTCGATGATGTCCTCGATGGCGTCGCGCGGCTCCGACAGCGCCGCCGCCATGGTTTCCACCCCGACCGGGCCGCCGCCGTAATTCATCGCGATGGTGGAGAGGTAGCGCCGGTCCATGGCGTCGAGCCCGGCGGCGTCGACCTCGAGCGCGCTGAGCGCGTTGTCGGCGATGGCGCGGTCGATCTGGTCGGCGTCGGCTGCCGAAGCGAAATCGCGCACCCGGCGCAGCAGCCGTCCGGCGATGCGCGGGGTGCCGCGGGCGCGGCGCGCGATCTCGTTGGCGCCGTCGGGCGTCATGCCGATCTTGAGCACGCGGGCGCCGCGGGTGACGATCTTTTCAAGTTCTTCCACCGTGTAGAAATTCAGCCGCACCGGAATGCCGAAACGGTCGCGCAGCGGGTTGGTCAGGAGGCCCGCGCGCGTCGTGGCGCCGACCAGCGTGAATTTGGCGAGTTCGATCTTGACCGAGCGCGCAGCCGGCCCCTCGCCGATGATGAGGTCGAGCTGGAAATCCTCCATCGCCGGATACAGCACTTCCTCGACCGCCGGGCTGAGGCGGTGGATCTCGTCGATGAACAGCACATCGCGCTCTTCGAGATTGGTCAGGAGTGCGGCGAGATCGCCGGCCTTGGCGATCACAGGCCCTGATGTCGCGCGAAAACCGACGCCGAGTTCGCGCGCCACGATCTGCGCCAGCGTGGTTTTGCCGAGGCCGGGGGGCCCGACGAACAGCACATGGTCCAGCGCTTCGCCGCGCTTGCGCGCGGCCTCGATGAAGATCGACAGATTGGCGCGCGCCTGGGCCTGGCCGACGAATTCACTCAGCAGCTGCGGACGCAGCGCGGCGTCACCGACATCGTCGCTGCGGCGCTCGGGGGTCACGATGCGGGGTGAGGTTGTCATTTCGACCTGGCCATCAACTGGTCGGACGAACCGGGGTCGGGTGGCGCGGAAAGACGAAAAGGCTTCGCGAGACGCATACAAACCAAAGCAGCGATGGCCCCGGAAACAGCGAAGCTAACGAGTGAAGGAGCCAGTGCTTGATCCTTCATGAGGAATTCGGATCTGGTGAGAAGGACCATGGATACTATTGCTCCGGCACCGGCCGCAACCGTGTAAAGCGCGCGATTGGACTTGATCCAGATGGAGGCAATCCCAACAATTGTCCCTGTAACAACAGCCGTCGGAGAGGCAATGAAATAGCTGGTGGGCCCTGAGATGAAAAAGAAAGCTATATAGCCAAATAGAACCGCAATCGAATACGTCAACATTGACGATACCGCCACCAGTACAATTCCACCTACCAGCGGACCAACGGCCAAGAACACCACGGCATTCAAGAAAATGCCGCCAATGTAAAAAAAGGGATGATGGCGCAGTGGCTGCTGCATCGCCTCCTTAGGGGCTGGCACTTTCGCGCTCACTTCGCCAGCTCCTTCAGCCCCAGCTTGATGAGCTGCGCAGTTTCCGCCCCCTCGCCGGCAAGGCGCGAGGCTCCGGCAATCGCGGCCGCCGCCTGCGGCGGGCCGTAACCGAGATTGACCAGCGCGGAGATCGCGTCGGTGACCGGGCGCGGGGCGCGGTCGTTGTCGATCGCGCCGGACAGGTGCACCAGCGCCGGATCGACATTGGCGAAGGCCGGCGCCTGGTCCTTCAGTTCGGTGACGATGCGTTCGGCGACCTTCGGGCCGACCCCCGGGGTGCGCGTCACCGCCGCCTTTGGCGAGATCGGACGGCGGCAGCGTCGAGAGCACCGCCAGCGCCACCTTGGCGCCGACGCCCTGCACCGTCTGCAGCAGGCGAAACCATTCGCGCTCGCTATCGCTGCGAAAGCCGAACAGTTTTATCTGGTCCTCGCGGACATAAGTCTCGATCGACAGCGCGGCCGCCTCGCCAGGCGACGGCAGCGCCTGCAGTGTCCGCGACGAGCAATGCACCTGGTAGCCGACGCCGCCGACGTCGAGAATGACAAAATCCTCGCCGTAGGAATCGATCAGGCCTTTCAGTTTACCGATCATGCGCCGACCACCCTCAGCCGCAGCGCGGCGCTGCCGCGGTGATGCGCATGCGTGATGGCGATCGCCAGCGCATCGGCGGCATCGGCCGATTTCGGCTCCGCCTTGGGCAGCAGGATTTTCAGCATCACCAGAATCTGGTTCTTGTCGGCATGGCCGGCGCCGACCACGGTCTTCTTCACCTGGTTGGGCGCGTATTCGGCCACCGGTATCCCGAACATCGCCGGCGCCAGCATCGCAACCCCGCGCGCCTGGCCGAGTTTCAAGGTGGCGACGCCGTCCTTGTTGACGAAGGTCTGTTCGACGGCGGCTTCCAGCGGCTGGAAGTCGCCGAGCACGGCGGCGAGGCCCTCATGGATCGCCAGCAGCCGGCTCGCCAGCGGCAGGCCGTCGGGCGGCTCCACCGAGCCGCAGCCGATGAAGCTCAGCCGGTTGCCGTCGATCTCGATCACGCCCCAGCCGGTGCGGCGCAGGCCAGGATCGATGCCGAGGATACGGACGGGATGGCGAATCGGCGGAGCTGTCATGGGGGTAGTGATACCGCCGGAGCGGGGTCGGCGAAACCTGTCCTGAGCGTCATACCCTGCGAAAGCGGGGCCGCCCCGGACGCCGCCTACCCGCCCATCCTGGCGACCAGCGCGTCCGAAACCTCGAAATTGGCATAGACGTTCTGCACGTCGTCATGCTCGTTCAAGAGGTCGATCAGCTTCAGCAGCTTCTCGCCGGTTTCGTCGTCGACCGACACGGTGTTCTGCGGTTTCCAGGTCAGCGCCGCCTTGCGGGCTTCGCCGAATTTCGCCTCCAGCGCCTTGGCCACGTCGCGAAAGGTTTCCTGCGAGGCGTAGATTTCGTGGCCGCTCTCGCTGGAGACCACGTCGTCGGCGCCCGCCTCGATCGCCGCTTCCAGCATGGCGTCGTCGGAGGCGACCCTGGCGTCGTATTCGATGATTCCGGTGCGATCGAACATGAAGGCGACCGAGCCGGTTTCCCCGAGATTGCCGCCGGATTTGGTGAAGTAGGACCGGATGTCGGAGGCGGCGCGGTTGCGGTTGTCGGTCAGCGCCTCGACGATCACGGCGACGCCGCCCGGGCCGTAGCCCTCGTAGCGGATCTCGTCGTAATTCTCGCCCTCGGTGCCGGTCGCCTTCTTCACCGCGCGCTCGATCGAGTCCTTCGACATGTTCTCCTGGCGGGCGGAGATGATCGCGGCGCGCAGCCGGGCGTTCATGCCGGGATCCGGCGCGCCCATCTTGGCGGCGACGGTGATTTCCCGCGCCAGCTTGGAGAACAGTTTCGACTTCTGGGCATCCTGCCGGCCCTTGCGGTGCATGATGTTCTTGAACTGGGAATGTCCGGCCATGCGGTCTCTTTTCGGATTCGTCCTGGGAAATGGGAGGGAAGCGCGGCGTTATAGGCCGGTAATCCGCCAAAATCAAAGAATTGCACGACGTTTCGGTACGGCGGTAGTGGCTGCGGCCGGCCCGGGCGACAACCTCTTAACCATGACTTCACGCCCCCGTGCGAGGATGCGTTCACATTTCTTTGCCCTGAGAGAAACCCATGGCATTCGGTCTGTTTCGAAAGCGACTGCCGGGACCGGCTGCGTCCGTCCTCGAGACAGCGCCTTCCAGCCCCGCTGTGGCGGTCGAGGCTGCCACCGATGCCGAAGGCGATTCGGCCAGGGAAATCCTCGAACTGCTTGAACTCGAACTGGGCGCCATGATCCGGCAGCTTGAGCGCGCGGCCCATTCGGTCGCCGGCGGCGCTGAAGCCACCGCGGCGACGCTTTGCACCATCCGCCAGCGCACCGACGCCCTGACCGGGCGCGCCGGCGCCGCGCAGTCCACCGCAACCACCTTCTCGCTGGCCGCGGACAAGTTCACCCATTCGGCGCAAGGCATCGGATCGCAGGTGCGCGACGCCAGCAAGCTCGCGGACCAGGCCAGCGCCGCCGCCCGCGAAGCCAGCCTCAATGTCGACCGCCTGAGGGAATCCTCGGCCGCGATCGGCAATGTCGTCAATCTGATCGCGCAGATCGCCAGGCAGACCACGCTGCTGGCGCTCAATTCCACCATCGAGGCGGCGCGGGCGGGGACCGCCGGACGCGGCTTCGCGGTCGTCGCCACCGAGGTCAAGGCGCTGGCGGTGCAGACCCAGAACGCCACCGAGGAGATCTCGAAGAAGATCGACGCGCTGCAGAGGGACGCAGCGGGCTCGGTCGATGCGGTGCACCGGATTTCGCAGGCGATCGAGGCGATCCGCCCGGTATTCGACATCGTCAATGGCGCGGTGGCGGAGCAGACCGAAACCACCAGCGAGATGTCCGACAACGCCGCCACCGCATCGAACTTCATCGTCGCGGTCGGCGAGAGCGCCGCCGAAATCGATCATGTCACCAAAGAGGCCGAAGCCCACGGCGAAAGCGTCGCCAGCGCCGGCAAGGCCGTCACGATGTTCGCGCAGAAACTGAAGTCGCGCTGCGCGGTGCTGCTGCGCCAGGACGAGCGCAAGGACCAGCACAAGAGCCAACCGCTGCCCTGCCATCTGGCCGTAGAAGTTCAGACGGAGCGCGGCCCGATCACGGCGACGGCCTATGAAATCTCCCTCGATGGCATCCTGATCGGCGGACCGGACGCCGAAAGGCTGCCGCTGAACGAAACCCTCCATGCCACGCTGCACGATGTCGGCGCGTGCAGGATCCGTATCAGGGACCGTTCAAAGGCCGGCGCCCGGGCGCGGTTCGCGGCGGCGGATGCCGCGCTGAAGGAAAAGATCGAAGACAAGCTCTGGTCGATCCATGACGAGAATACCGAATCCGTGACCCGCGCGATGGAAGCCGGCCGCGCGCTGACCAGGATTTTCGAGGACGCCGTCAGGAGCGGCGCCATTTCCGCCGACGACATGTTCGATGAAAACTACGTCGAGATCGCCGGCAGCAATCCGGTGCAGTACCGCACCCGAATGCTGGACTGGGCCGACCGCGCACTGCCGCCGTTCCAGGAGGCCTTCCTCGCCAGGGACCCGCGACTGGTGTTCAGCGCCATGATCGACCGCAACGGCTACCTGCCGGTGCACAACAAGATCTACTCGCATCCGCAACGACCAGGCGATGTCGCCTGGAACACCGCGAACAGCCGCAACCGCCGCATCTTCGACGATTCCGCGGGCCTCGCCGCCGCGCGCAACCAGCGCGCCTATCTGATCCAGAGCTACGCCCGCGACATGGGCAACGGCCAGACCGTCATGATGCGCGAGATCGACGTCCCGATCCGAGTCAATGGCCGCCACTGGGGCGGATTCCGCACAGCGTACAAGCTCTGACGATACCGTCCGAAGCCAGTTGAATTGGCGAAGTGAGCTAGCGCTCCGCCCTGGGGCTTCTACGTTTTTCCTGCTGCGAACATCAGAGTTCTTACAGCCTGTAAGGCGTGCGTACGCCAGGATCGTCGACCGGGAAATCCTTGGTGTTGCGCGTGACGAGAAGCATCGCGTGTACCTGCGCCGTCGCCCAGATGATCGCATCAGGCAATTTGATCCGATGGCTGCGACGAAGGCCGACGGCACACTCCGCAATCTGTTCGTCGACGGGCACGACCTCGAAGCTGTTCAGAAAGTTGCGCGTCGGAGCTTCGAGATCGCCATCGGCTCCAACCATCACCTCCATCCAGGTGATGATACTGATTGCCTTTTCCGTGTAGCGTTGAAGTTCGGTGCGCGCCTCGCGGACAGCGTTGAGGTAGTCGACCAGGATGTTGGTATCGACCAGCGCCTTCACCATTCGCCGCGCAGCCTCTCCTGATAGACCAAACCGTCAACTTTCCGATTGCCCCAAAGGCCGAACGCGTCGCCCTCATGTTTGCTACGTCGCTTCGCGAGAAAGTCATCGATCGCCTCACGGATAAGCGCCGCACGAGACCGCTTTTCTTCTTTCGACAATTCGTCCAACTCCTGAAGCTGGCTATCGCCGACGTCCACCAATGTTCGCACGCTCCTCTCCATTGATATATGATATCGATATTATATAACACTTCTTCGTTGGAAAGCCAATGCCCGCGTTGATCGCCACTAAATGAGCAGCAAAATCGGCCATTCCACCTGAAAGCGAGCGGCTGGGCTAACCCACCCAAAATCCCGGCAGCGTCGGCTCCAGCCGGCCGCCGATCCGCACCGGCGCGATCCGCAGCGCGAGGCCCGTGGCATCGTCGGTCTCGACGGCGACGCCGCTGAGTGTCGCGACGCCGCCGGCCGGCTCGAACCGCCCCGACGGAATGCCGGTGGTAAAACGCCGCAGCGGTTCTTCCTTCTGCATGCCGATGATCGAATCGTAATCGCCGGTCATGCCGGCGTCGGTCATGTAGGCGGTGCCGCCGGCGAGAATCTGATGGTCCGATGTCGGCACATGGGTGTGGGTGCCGACCACGAGACTGGCGCGGCCGTCGCAGAAAAATCCGATGCCCTGCTTTTCGCTCGACGCCTCGCAGTGGAAATCGACCACGACGGCGTCGGCGGCCTCGCGCAGCGGACAGGCTTCGAGTTCGCGGTTGAGCACCGCGAACGGGTCGTCGAACGGCGTCATGAAGACGCGGCCGATGGCGTTGACGACCAGCGCGCGCTTGCCGTTCTTGGTGTCGACCAGAGCGGCGCCGCGGCCCGGCGCACCCTTCGGAAAATTCGCCGGACGAACCAGCCGCGGCGCGCGTTCGATGAACACCAGCGCCTCGCGCTGGTCCCAGGCGTGGTTGCCGAGCGTGACCGCATCGGCGCCGGCGTCGATGAATTCCTGGTAGATCGCCTCGGTGATGCCGAAGCCGCCCGCGGCGTTCTCGCCATTGACGACGACGAGATCGAGCGTCCAGTCGCGGATCATGCCCGGCAGATGCTCTGCGATAGCGGTGCGGCCGGACCGGCCGACCACGTCCCCGACGAAAAGAATGCGCAAAGTCATGAACTCCGGAAATCGAACATCGCGGTTTCCGTTAGCACATAATCCAGCGCGACGTCGTGCGACAACGCGGGCACCGCCTCGATTTCCTGCGCCGCGAACCCAAGCCCAATCGCCGTGACGGCTTTCGCCTTGCGCAAATGCGCCAGCGTGTGGTCGTAATGGCCGGCGCCATAGCCGATGCGATGCCCGAGCCGGTCGAACGCCGCCAGCGGCACCAGCATGAGGTCGGGAACGAGTTCGGCGGCGGCGGGCGACGGCTCGAGAATGCCGAGCGGCCCCAACATCAGCCGGTCGTCGGGCGACCAGGCGCGAAAGGCCAGCGACTTGCCGCGCGCCAGCACCGCCGGCAGCGCCAGCCGCGCGCCGCGCGCGGCCAGCATCCGCATCAGGGGAACCGGATCGATCTCGCTGCGGATCGGCGAATAACCGGCGACGATCGTGCCCGGCGTGATCTCGATCGGCAGGCCGCGCTCGGCGACGGCCCGCGCCGCGGAGGCGCGCTTTTTGTCGCTCAGCGCATCGCGCTTTGCGAGAGCCGCGGTGCGAAGATCGGCCTTCGATCGCTCGGTCGGCAAAGCGGATGGACCTATGGCAACAAACGGCAAAAAACAAAAAGTGCGAAGCCGCGATGGCCGTTGGAGCACTCGATCCCGGAGTTCCCTACGAAAGTAGGTGGGCACCATATGACCGGATCCACGGACCCGGCCAGGGACAGTTCCCGGAAGGATCGATAAGGCCCCGGGGATATATGGCTCCTGACGCGCGACACAGCTTCGCCCCGCCAATGTAACCATGACGGGACCAAACCGCCAGCGCTAACACCCGGTCTTCGGGGACTGCCCCCTTTATCCTTCCCTCTCCCGGTGGACCCTTGAGGGGCAAGAGCGAGCCCTCTCTCGCTCACCCCTTCGGGGGGTCGAGCTTCTGCACGATCTCGCGAAACGGCGGCAGCTTTTCGCAAGCCGCGGCGTGCGCCGTCAGCGCGGGATAGCGCGCCGCCGGCAACAGCGCCGGATGCGCCTCGCCGGTAAAGCGCAGCGCGCAGGCCACCGCAATATCGGCATGGCCGATGCGGTCGCCGAACCAGAACGGTGTCGCCACGCTGGCGCGTTCCTGTTCCAGCACCTCGAGCACAGCGCCGATCTGGGCCTGGCAGCGCTCGACCCAAATATGCAGCTGCTCCGTGCGCAGCACCCGCTCGTAGAGCAGGCTGACCGCCTTGTCGGCCAGCCCGCTGCCCAGCGCGGCGATTTTCAAGCCATGGCGGCGCGCCGGCCCGCTTGCGGCGATCATCGCCTTGTCCGGCCCGACCAGCTCGTCGAGATAATCCAGCATCGCGGCGCTCTCGATCAGCACCTCGCCGCCGTCGAGCACCAGCGTCGGCACCCGGCGCAGCGGATTGAACGCCGCCAGTTTCTCCGCGTCGCCGAAGGTCGACCACGGCCGGTGCTCAAAGGCGAGCCCGTAGAGCCGCAGCGCGATGGCGACGCGGCGGACGAAGGGGGAGTCGTATTGGCCGATCAGGATCATGGGTGTGGCTGCTCCTTGAATGAATTGAACAGGGTGGAACCCACCGGCCGCCAGCCGTCATCGCGGCGAGCAAAACCGGATTTTTCCACGCGCAAGATTTTCACAAGACGCGTGCATGTCCAAGCTCCGGCATGCGAAACCCCGCGACGTGGCGCGACCGTCGGCGTCAGATTGCCAGGCTGCTACATGGGCGTCTTCTTCCGGCGCACCATTCGTGGCTTTTTCCCGGAAATGAAGCTGGTCACGATGGTGCGCTGAACGGCTTCCTCGAACAGCTCGGGCGGCACCGGCTGTTTGAGCTTCGCCTTCCTGATCCAGGCGTCAATGGCGCGGGCCGTCCTGGCCGGACTGGCTTTCGCCGGCGACTTGGCTGAACGCTTCTTTGCCATCGGCAGCCTTCGCGTTTTCACGACCGTATCGATCAGGGCCAGGACCTCGTCGTGCTCGAGCAGGGCACCGTGGTCCTTGGCTTGTTTGAGTTCATGTCGATTGCGGGGCCGGGAATAGGCATGCCACGCCGACCATGACGGCACCGTCCCGTCCCCGGGGCCCGCAATACCTGCGATCGGACTTTGGCTGCTTCCCGGGACGAAAGCATCGCCATCGATATCGCTCCACAGCAGTTCGCTTGCTGTCTTTCTATCCAAAGACGATCGGACATTAAAGAAGACCGCCGCAATGCCCGGGGCGATCGGCTCGGAGATATGGAGCAGTTCAGTTCGTGCCCGGGCAAGATACTGCCAATGGTCCTTCACAGGACGCGGCCAGCGTTTCCTGAAAGCAGCGTCGTATGGATCGGCATCCGTGTTCCCGTCAGGATCAAGTTGCGGGTATCGATTGAGACCAAGCCTTCGGCCATCGCGAACGTAGATTTTCATGGGCAGGAACATCAGCGTGTAGGGACCGGGAAGCGACGAAGTGATCTCAACGACAGCCTGCGCGCCGTAAATACTGTTCAGAAAACCTCCGTCCCCGCTGTAATAGCGTTCCTGCTGGGTTGACGTGCCGTAGAACGGCGTTGCGACCGTTACCACGGCATGAAATCCGAGATCGCTGAAACGCCCGTCTCTCAAGGCATAGGTGCAAACCATGCCCCCCATGCTGTGACACACAATGGTCAGTTTGCGGATTGGGTCCACGTTGTGTGAAGCAATAATTCGTCTCTTGAAGTCGTGAATGAATTTCCTGAAAAAGGCCGAGCTTTCCGCGAGCGGCCGACGCCAGTCGAAGCCGAATACGGCATAATTCCATTTCTCGGCGAGAGCGAGATACTTCAACTCTCCGTATGGCGTTTGGGTGATGAATTTCAACGGTCCATGCGGGGCGATGACGTGCGAATCCTTGTCCCGCTCCGCGCCTCCGCTGACCTCGATTTCCAGTTCGAGCGCGTCCTTCTTGGGCCAGAGGATACCCCAATCAATCCAAATCCTATCGTTGATGACATTCGGCTCGGTCCCAACCGGATGTTCCGTGCGCTCCAATTGAGAGCCCATCCCGCCCGGAAGCAATATAACGGTCGGCCTCCTTGGGTCGAAACCACTCACGAGTGTTTCGAGCTGGGCATCGTAATAGCCCTGGATTTTCGCCTTTCGATAGGAATCGTATGACATTATTCAATTCCTCAATCTGGATGCAGATCCTCAATAAACTTGATCTTGAAAAAGGATGCGCATTGCAACCTAAAAGGGAGCTTGACGCAAGATCATACTTGGTTGGCGGAGACTTTTCGAAAGCCGCTTTCTGGTGACGCGCCCGGCGGTCGGTTCGCGCCGCGCCATGGAAAGCGTATTGCGCCGAACACCAGGGACGATCGGCGGATGATGCTTCCCGGCTTCACCCAATCGTCTGTCTACTCGATAACAGGCACATGCCTCGCCGCGTCGCGCGGCGCTGTGCCGTCCAGCCGCGGATCATCGGCGATCTCGACCTGCCGCCGGAACGCGCGAAAACCAGAGCGCTGATAAAACGCCAGCGCGGCCGGATGATCGAGCGTACAGGTGTGCACCCAGACCCGCGCGACCTGCCGCGACCACGCCCGCTCCAGCGCGCGATTCATCAGCCAGCGGCCGGCGCCGCTGCCGATCAGTTTTTCGGTGACGCCGAAGAACGCCAGCTCGCATTGGCCGGGCTCGCGAAAGTCCAGCTCCAGCAGGCCTTCGTCGCGGCCGCCCTCGACCAGCGCGTGAACCTCGACCAGCGGCGAATGGATGATCGCGGCGAGTTCGGCATCGGCCATCTGCAGCCGCGAGAACCACAGCCACTCCTCGCCGACGCGGCGATAGAGATCGCGAAACCAGTCGAGCCCGGGAGTCTCGACGCGGCGCAACGTCCATGCGCCCGGTGAATCCGGGCGCAGTACCGGACGTGCGGTCATCTCCAGATGCGTGACGACGGCGGCGATCTTACCGGCGGGCACGTCGGAGTAGCCGTCGGGCAGGATCATGGGGCGCTCACTCCCCCTCATCACTCGCCAGCAACCCCTTCACCGCCCGCGCCCACCCCTTGAGCTTCCGCTCCCGCGTCGCCGCGCTCATCGCCGGCTTGAAGCGGTGCTCCAGCCGCCAGTTGTCGGCGAATTTTGCAGGCTCCGGATAGACGCCGGCGGCGAGGCCGGCGAGATAGGCCGCACCCAGCGCCGTGGTTTCCTGGATCATCGGGCGGTCGACCGGTGCATCGAGCAGATCGGCCAGGCGCTGCATGGTCCAGTCCGACGCGGTCATGCCGCCGTCGACGCGGAGCACGATGTTCGCCGCCTTGGCATCGGGCCAGTCGGCGCGCATCGCGGCCCACAGATCAAAGGTCTGGTAGCAGACGCTTTCGAGCGCGGCATGGGCGAGTTCGGCGGGGCCGGTGTTGCGGGTGAGACCGAACAGCGCGCCGCGCACCCGCGGATTCCAGTAGGGTGCGCCGAGGCCGACGAAGGCCGGCACGAGGTACACGCTCTGCATCGAATCGGACCTGTCGGCGAGCGGGCCGGTCTCGCTGGCCTGCTTGATAATGCCGAGCCCGTCGCGTAGCCACTGCACCGCGGATCCCGCGACGAAGATCGAGCCCTCCAGCGCATAGGTGCGCTGGCCCCCGAGCTGGTAGGCAATGGTGGTGAGCAGCTTGTTGTTCGACGCGACCGGCGTGGCGCCGGTGTTCAGGAGCGCAAAGCAGCCAGTGCCGTAGGTCGACTTCATCATGCCCGGCGAAAAGCAGGCCTGGCCGATGGTGGCGGCCTGCTGGTCGCCGGCGATCCCCGAGATCATGATGCTGCCGCCGAACAGTTCGGGCACGGCGTCGCCGAAACGGTGCGAGGAATCCTTCACCTCCGGCAGCATCGAGCGCGGCACGCGCAGCAGCTTCAAGAGATCGTCGTCCCACTGCCCGGTGTGGATGTTGAACAACAGGGTGCGCGAGGCGTTGGTGGCGTCGGTAGCGTGGGCCTTGCCGCCGGTCAGCCGCCACAGCAGGTAGCAATCGATGGTGCCGAACAGGAGTTCGCCGCGCTCGGCGCGCTCGCGCGCCCCGGGGACGTGGTCGAGGATCCAGGCGACTTTCGTTCCGGAGAAATAGGGGTCAATGATCAGGCCTGTCTTCGCCGTGATCGCGGGCTCGTGGCCTTCGCTCTTCAATCTGGCGCAGATGTCGGCGGTGCGTCGGTCCTGCCAGACGATGGCGCGGTGAATGGCCTGGCCGGTGGCGCGGTCCCACACCACGGTGGTCTCGCGCTGGTTGGTGATGCCGATCGCGGCGATGTCCTTTGCCGTGACGTCGGCTTTTTTCAGCGCCTCGCGGCAGGTCGCGACCGTCGAGGTCCAGATGTCCTCGGGCTCGTGCTCGACCCAGCCCGAGGCCGGAAAATGCTGGGGGAATTCGGCCTGCGCGATCGCGGCAATCGAGATGTCGCCGCGAAACACGATGGCACGCGAGGATGTGGTGCCCTGATCGATGGCCAGCACGAAGGACATGAGGGTGCTTCCCGGGAGGCTTGTGGTGCTGAGACAAGGCAAGCGGATTGGGAATGGTTCGTCAATATCCGGTGCGGAGCACGATGCATCTCCTCACACGGTGCGCCCCCTCTCCCGCAAGCGCGAAAGAGGGAAAGAGTCAGACCGACGCGGTCGTCACGCCGCCGTCGACCACGATGGTCTGGCCGGTCATGAAGCTCGAGGCGTCGGAGCCGAGATAGGCGACGGCGCCGGCGATTTCGTCGGGCTCGCCGATGCGGCGCAGCGGCGTGGTGGCGCAGCGGCGTTTCAGGCGCTCTTCGTCTTCCCACAGTGCCCTGGCGAAATCGGTCTTGACCAGGCCGGGCGCCACGCAATTGACGCGGACGCCCTGCGGGCCCCATTCGCCGGCGAGGCTGCGGCACAGCGCAAAATCCGCCGCCTTGGAAATCCCGTAGGCGCCGATCACGGTGGAGCCGCGAAGTCCGCCGATCGAGGAGACGATCACCACCGAGCCGTTGCCGCGCGCCGCCATTGGCGGGATCGCCAGTGCGCAGAGCCAGATGTTGCTCTTGACGTTGGCGTTCATGATCTTGTCGAAGGCTTCGTCCTTGATGTCGAGCAGCGGGCCGAAATAGGGATTGACCGCGGCGTTGCACACCAGGATGTCGATCTTGCCGTAATGCTTCGTGGCGCCCGAGATCAGCGCCTCGACTTCCTCCCGGCGCGAGATGTTGCAGGGGATGACATGGGCGTCGCCGCCGGCCTTGCGGATGCCGCTGGCGACTTCCTCGCAGGCGTCGGCCTTGCGGCTGGAGATCACGACTTTCGCGCCGAGTTTTGCCAGCAGCTCGGCCGAGGAGCGGCCGATGCCGCGGCTGGAGCCGGTGATGACGGCGACCTTGCCGGTGAGATCGAACGGGGTGTTTTTCATTGTTGGTTTTCCTTGCTCGTCATTGCGAGGAGCGCTCGCGACGAAGCAATCCAGCTTTCTTGTTGCCGCAAGATGGATTGCTTCGCGGAGCCTGTCATCGGGCGCGCATTCGCGCGACCCGTTGGCTCGCAATGACGGCCCGCGTTAGCGGGCCGTCGGCGTATGATGATGGAGTAATGTTACACCAGCCCGCCGCCTTCGGTGACGCGGCGCAGGTGGTATTCGGTGTCGCCGAAGGTGTTCTCGATCATGGTCAGGCGCTTGAAGTAGTGACCGATCCTGGCCTCCTGCGTCATGCCGATGCCACCATGGAGCTGGATCGACTGCTGGCCGACGAATTTGGCCGACTTGCCGATCTGCACCTTGGCCGCCGCCACCGCGGTGGCGCGCTCCTTGGCGTTCTCGAAATCGGTCGCCATGGTCGCGAACATCGACATGCTGCGGGCCTGCTCGACCGCGACGAACATGTCGGCGGCGCGATGCTGCAGGGTCTGGAAACTGCCGATCGGCACGCCGAACTGCTTGCGGGTCTTGAGATACTCGACCGTGGTCTTCAGCGATTCATCCATCGCGCCGACCGCCTCGGCGCACAGCGCCGTGCGGGCCTCGTCGACCACGCGCTCGATCAAGGCGAGGCCGTTCTCGGGATCGCCGATGACGGCGTCGGCGCCGACCTCGACGCCGGTGAAGGTGATGTCGGCCGCGTGCAGGCCATCCTGGGTCGGATAGCCCTTCTTGGCGATGCCCCTGGCATCCGCCGGCACCAGGAACACGCCGATGCCGGTCTGATCGCGCTGGCCGCCCTTGGTGCGCGCGGTCACCACCAGGGTATCGGCATTCTCGCCGTTGATCACGACGAACTTCTCGCCGTCGATCACCCAGCCGTCGCCCTTCTTCTTTGCCGTCGTGACGACGTCGGACAGGTCGTAGCGCGAATTCTTCTCGAGCTGGGCGAACGCGAAGGTCTTGCTGCCGTCGATGATGCCGGGAACATGCGCGGCCTTCTGCGCCGCCGAGCCGCCATGGCGCAGGAAGCCGCCCGATATCACCACGGTCGGCAGATAGGGCTCCAGCACCATCGCCTTGCCCAGCGCTTCCATCACGATCATGGTTTCGACCGCGCCGGCGCCGAAGCCGCCGTCGGCTTCCGGGAACGGCAGGCCGAGCAGGCCCTGTTCGGCAAGCTTGCTCCAGACGGCCTTGCTCCAGCCGCCCTTCTCCGCCCGGTACTTCTTGCGGGAGTCGAAGTCGTAGGAGTCGTTCAGGAGCCCGTCGACGCTTTCCTTGAGAAGCCGCTGCTCCTCGGACAGATCAAAATCCATGTTCTTCCGTTTCCTCTGACTACTCATCAATTGACTGGTCGCCGTCGCGGGGCCGCCTCTTCACTTCGAATGTCGGGTGAGGGGGCACCGCGCTCACCGTTGTTTTCAGTGCTCGCGGAGAGAGGCCCCCTCACCCCGACCCGCTAAGAGCGAGCTTCGCTCGTCTCGACCCCGCAAGTGCGGGGCGAGGGAGAAGAGATCACAACCCCAGCACCGCCTTGGTGATGATGTTGCGCTGGATCTCGTTGGAGCCGCCATAGATCGAAACCTTGCGGTTGTTGAAGTAGCTCGGCGCGATCTGGGCGGTCCAGTCCATCGCCTCGTTGCTGCCGTCCTCGCCGTGCTCGTCATAGGGCGCGGCGAACGGCCCGATCACTTCCATCAGGAGCTCGGTGGTGGTCTGCTGGATCTCCGAACCCTTGATCTTCAGCACCGAGGACGCCGGGTTGGGCTTGCCCTTGCCGTGCTTGCCTTCGTCGGCCACGACGCGCAGCTGGGTGAGTTCGAGCGCCTTCAGCTCGATCTCGCAGGCCGCGAGCTTCTCGCGGAACCCCTGATCCTGGATGATCGGCTTGCCGCCGGATTCGACCTTGGAGGCGAGTTCCCTGATGCGGCGGAGCCGCTCCTTGGAAACGCCGACCCGGGCGATGCCGGTGCGTTCGTTGCCGAGCAGGAATTTGGCGTAATCCCAGCCCTTGTTCTCTTCCCCGATCAGATTCTCGACCGGCACCTCGACGTCATCGAAGAACACCTCGTTGACCTCGTGGCCGCCGTCGATGGTCTCGATCGGGCGCACCGTGACACCTTTCGACTTCATGTCGAACACGATGAAGGAGATGCCCATCTGCTTCTTCGCATTGGTATCGGTGCGGCACAGGCAGAAGATCATGTCGGCGTGCTGGGCCAGCGTGGTCCAGGTCTTCTGGCCGTTGATGATGTACTTGTCGCCTTTGCGCTCGGCCTTTGTCTTCAGCGAAGCAAGGTCCGAGCCGGAGCCGGGCTCCGAAAAACCCTGGCACCACCAGTCGTCGACATTGGCGATGCGCGGCAGATACTGCTTCTTCTGCGCCTCGTTGCCGAAGGTGTAGATCACCGGTCCGACCATGCTGACGCCGAAGGCGAGCGGCGCCGGCGCCGGATGCATCTGCAGCTCCTCGTTGAAGATGTAGTGCTGCACCGAGCTCCAGCCGGTGCCGCCATATTCCTTCGGCCAGTGCGAGACGCCCCAGCCCTTCTTGTGCAGGATGCGCCACCAGGCCACCATCTCGTCCTTGGAGAGATGACGGCCTTCGACCAGTTTCTTCCGCGTCTCCGGCGGCACGTTGTTCTTGAAGAACTCCCGCACTTCGTCACGAAACGCCACTTCTTCCTTGCTGAAGCTGAGATCCATCGGATCCTCCTGTGTGCGAATGAAATTTACGCGTTATGTCTCAAGACGTCGTCCCCGGATGCCAGTTGCGGTTGTTTTGGCGGCGCCGGCTGCCGGTTGCGCAATTCGTGGCGCGATAGTTTGCCGACCGAGGTGCGCGGCAGCTCGTCGACGAAATCGAGCGCTGCGGGAATTTCGTGCTTGCCGAGCTTGCCGGCGAGAAACGCCTTGAGCTCGTCCAGGCTGAACGGCAGCGCACCCGCGCGCAATTTGACGAACGCCTTGGCCGCCTCGCCGCGATAGCCGTCGGGAATGCCGATCACGATCACCTCGTGCACGGCGGGATGCTCGTACATCGCCTGCTCGATCATCTGCGGATAGACGTTGAAGCCGCCGGAGATGATCATGTCCTTCTTGCGGTCGACCAGATAGAAATAGCCGTCGGCGTCCATGTAGCCGATGTCGCCGGTCAGGAAGCGGTCGCCGACGAAAGCCTCGGCGGTCTCCGCCGGCCGGTTCCAGTAGCCTTTGGTCACATTGGGTCCGCGGATGCGGATTTCGCCTGTTGCGCCGACCGGCATGATCCGCGTGGGATCGTCCAGCGCGACCACGTCCATCTCGATCCCCGGCAGCATCAGCCCGATCGAGCCCGGCTTTTCCGGCCCCTCCTTCGGGTGACCGGTGCCGGGCGAGCAGGTCTCGGTCATGCCCCAGCCGCTCTTGAGCTTCATGCCGACCTTGCGCTCGAAAACCCTTGCCACTTCGACCGGCAGCGGCGCGCCGCCGGACCCGCAAGCGACCAGCGACGACAGATCGCGCTTGTCGAGATCGGGCAGGCTCGCGATCGCGATCCACATCGTGGGAACGCCGGGAAACGCCGTGGCGCGCTTGACCTCGATGTCGCGCATCACGGCCTCGACATCGAAGCGCTGGTGCAGCGAGACCAGGTTGCCGCGCCGCAGGCTGCTCAGCAGCACCACCGTCAGCGCGAAGATGTGAAACAGCGGCAGCACGCAGATCACCCGATCGACCGCGTCCCGCTCGGCGCGCGCCTTGGCGCCCCAGACGTCGTAGATCGATACCGCCGAGGTCAAATTGCCGTGGCTGAGCATCGCGCCCTTCGGCAGGCCCGTGGTGCCTCCGGTGTATTGCAGCAGCGCGACATCGTCGGCCGCAAGCTGCGGCCATGCCGAAGGCTTCGCGACGCCGTCGGTGAATTTCCTGAAGGTGACGATCGCGGGGTTATCCGGGATCGGCGTGTGCGGATTGCCGGCCGCGCCCCAGTCGTCGTCCTGGCAGACGATCAGCCGGTCGACCAGGCCTTTTTCGAGAAACTTCAGCGCCGTCGGCAGCAGCGCGCCGAGATCGCTGGTGACGAGCACGCGCGCGCCGCTATCGCTCAGCTTGTGCGACAGCGCGATCGCGCCGTCGAGCGGGGACAGATGCACGATGCGGGCGCCGGCCTTCAGCGCGCCGAAGAAGTTGACCGGATGATCCGGCGAATTGCCGAGGAACAGCGCCACCGACTGGTTCTTGCCGTAGCCGGCGCGCAGGAACGCAGAGGCCGCGACCTCTACCATCCCCTCCAGTTCGGCGTAACTGATCGGCCGGTCGCGGAATTCGATCGCCGGCCGCGCGCCGTACTCGGCCGCCGCCGCCGACAGCAAATCGGGCAGCGTGCCGCGCGCGATCGGGTCGTCCCAATGAACGCCTTCCGGATAGAATTTCTCGCCGGGGTGCATCTGTATCTCAGGGCTCGGTGCGCCCCCTCTCCCATGGGGAGAGGGCCGGGGTGAGGGGGTACGGTGTATCGATGTGCCTTGACCCCTCACCCGGATTTCTCGCTGCGCGAGAAATCCGACCTCTCCCGATGGGAGAGGTGAGATCGAGCGCGAGGTCAGGCGTCGTTGCCATCACGCCGCTTTCGCGCTCTGCGCCAGCGACGCAAAGGTCTTGCCTTCGGCGGCAAGACGCTTGAGCAGCGGTGACGGCTCGAGCGAGGGATCTTTGGTCTCCTTGGCGTAGTAGGACAGCCGGTCGGCGATGTGCTTGAGGCCGACCTGGTCGGCATAGAACATCGGGCCGCCGCGATAGATCGGCCAGCCATAGCCGTACAGCCAGATCACGTCGATATCGCTCGGACGCGCCGCGATCTTCTCTTCCAGGATCCGCGCACCCTCGTTGATCATCGGATACATCATGCGCTCGAGGATTTCGTCGTCGCTGACCACGCGCTTTTTGAGGTCCAGCCGCTGCAGGGTCTCGTCGATCAGCTTTTCCACTTCGGGATCGGGCAGCGCCGCGCGCGAACCGGCTTCATACTTGTAATAGCCCTTGCCGGTCTTCTGGCCGAAGCGGCCGGCTTCACACAGCGCGTCGGCGATCTCCGACTTGATGCCGCGGTCCTTGCGCGAGCGCCAGCCGATATCGAGGCCGGCCAGATCGCCCATCGCGAACGGGCCCATCGGCATGCCGAACTTGGTCACGACGGCATCGACCTGCTGCGGCAGCGCGCCTTCGAACAGCAGTTTCTCCGCCTGCTTGCCGCGCTGCGCCAGCATGCGGTTGCCGACAAAGCCGTCGCAGACGCCGACCACCGCCGGCACCTTCGCAATTTTTCGCGCGACCGCGACTGCGGTGGTCAGCGCGTCCGGCGCGGTCTTCTCCGCACGCACGATCTCGCACAGCTTCATCACGTTGGCCGGCGAGAAGAAGTGCATGCCGAGCACGTCCTGCGGACGTTTTGTCACTTTCGCGATCTCGTCGATGTTGAGATAGGAAGTGTTGCTGGCCAGAACGGCGCCCGGCTTGGCGTATTTGTCGAGCGCTTCGAACACTTCCTTCTTGATCGCCATGGTCTCGAACACGGCTTCGATGATCAGGTCGGCGTCCTTGACGTGTTCGAGCCCGACCTTGCCGGTGATCAAGCCCATGCGCTTGACGGGCGCATCGGCGGGAATGCCGCCGCGCGCCGCGGTCGCCTCGTAGTTCTTCTGCATCACGCCCATGCCGCGCTTGAGCTGTTCTTCGCCGGTCTCGATCAGCGTCACGGGAATGCCGGCATTGGCGAACGACATCGCGATGCCGCCGCCCATGGTGCCGGCGCCGATGATGGCGACGCGCTCGACGTTGCGCGGTTTGGTCCCCTCCGGCACGCCAGAGACCTTGGCGGCCTCGCGCTCGCTGAAGAAGGCATAGCGCTGCGCCTTCGACTGGTCGCTGGATACCAGCTTGAGAAAACCCTCGCGCTCCTTCTTCAAGCCCTCGTCGAACGGCAGGTCGATGGCGGCGCCGACCGCGTCGGCGGCGGCGAACGGGGCCTCCAGTCCGCGCGCCTTCTTGGTCAGGGCCGCGACCGCGTTGGTGAAGATCGAGCGGTCGGCCCTGGCGGCGGCCAGCTTGGAGTCGTCGTCGCGCAGCTTGCGCAGCGGGCGCTTCTCCGCCAGCACCTTGCGGGCGAAGCTCTCGCCGCCCGATGCCGGACCTTCGACGATTTCCTCGATCAGGCCGTGCTTCAGCGCGTCAGAGGCGCTGATCGGGTCGCCGCCGACGATCATCTTGACCGCGAGCTCGGGGCCGACCGCGCGCGGCAGGCGCTGGGTGCCGCCGGCGCCCGGCAGCAGGCCGAGCTTCACTTCGGGCAGACCGAGCCGTGCGTCCTTGGTGGCGACGCGGAAATGGCAGGCGAGCGCGACCTCGAGGCCGCCGCCGAGTGCCGTGCCGTGAATGGCGGCGATGATCGGCTTCGGCGAGTTCTCCATCACCTCCAGCACTTCATGCAGCCCCGGCGGCTTCGGCGGCTTGCCGAATTCGGTGATGTCGGCGCCGGCGATGAAGGTGCGGCCGGCGCAGGTCAACACGATCGCCTGCACCTCCGGATCGGCAATGGCGCTCTTGATGCAGTCGAGAATGCCGCCCCGCACCGCGGCGCTCAACGCGTTGACCGGAGGACTGTTGACGGTGACGATGGCGATGACGTCACGACGCTCGAGCTTGACCACTTCGTTCACGAGACTCTCCCTGGACATTTTGTTCTTGGATCACTTCTCAACTTGCGTTGGGTGGCTACGACACCCGGCGGCTTGCGTTAACCGGCTACTCCTCGCCAATTTCGCACTGCGAAATTTAATTCCACACCTTGACATGGAGGGTTATTTTGAAGCACGTCCCTTGTCAACGAGGTCGGCCCAGCGGCAGGCAATGAAGCGTCCAGGCAAGAAAGTGGCGACCGATCGCAGCTTCGTCGTCGCGCTTTCCCGCGGCCTTGATGTGTTGCGCGCATTCCATCCCAACGACGGGCTTCTTGGCAATCAAGAGATCGCGTCCCGCACCAACTTGCCAAAGCCAACCGTTTCGCGGCTGACCTATACACTGACCAAGCTGGGTTACCTTACACCGGTTCCGCGGTTCGAGAAGTATCAGCTGGCGCCTTCAGCCATGGCGCTGGGGTATGCCGCCCTTGCAAATCTCGGCGTTCGGCATTTGTCCGAACCGTTCCGCGAGGAACTGATGCGCGAGACCGGCGGCGCCGTCGCCGTCGGCGGCCGCGACCGCACCAGCATGATCTACTTCGGCCAGAGCCGCGGCCAAACGCTGGGCGTTCAACTGGACGTGGGCTCGCGGGTGCCGATTGCGACCACCGCGATGGGACGCGCCTACATCTGGGCGCTGCCGGACGAAGAGCGCGGCGCACTCCTGCGCGAACTGCGCGAGCACTATGGCGGTCGCTGGCCGCGAATGCGCGACGGCATCGAACGCGCCGGCGAAACGGTGGCGAAGTTCGGTTTCGCGATCTCGGCCGGTGAGTGGCATGACGACATCCATGCCGTCGGCGTCGGCTTGAAGCTCAATGACGGGACCGGTCCTTACGCCTTCAATTGCGGCGCGCCCGCATTCCGCTTCACGGAAGATCGGCTGCGCAACGATATTGGACCTCGCCTCGTCGCGATGGTAAGGAACATCGAAGCGGCGCTCGGCGGCGCGGCTTCGCAATCAAAAAACGCAAACAAGAAATCGAAAGCAGGAGGGAAAGTTGCACGAATGGTCGAGGGGATCAGGTAGCCTTCATCGATGTGACCGGCGAAAGAATCCGCACGGTCGCTCCGCGCCAGGGAACAATTTGGGCGGGACTCGATGATGCGGGCACAAGTCGCGCAGGGGCAAAGCCCCCTGCTTGCGGTTCGCGACGTCAGCGTCGTGTTCGGCGGCATCATTGCGTTGAATGGCGTCTCGTTCGACATGCATAAAGGCGCAATCCTCGGCCTGATCGGGCCGAACGGCGCCGGCAAGACGACGCTGTTCAACTGCCTCTCCAGGCTCTATCAGCCGAGCACCGGCGACATCCTGATGGAAGGCCAGAGCATCCTCACGCGGCCGCCGCACCGGATCGCCGAAATCGGGATCGGCCGCACCTTTCAGAACGTCGCGCTGTTCCCCAATCTGACGGTGCTCGACAATGTCAGGGTCGGCACCCATGCCCGCACCAACAGCGACATCGTCTCGGACTCGCTGAGACTGGGCTGGGTCCGCCGCGGCGAGGCCGAGCTCAACCAAAAAGTCCACGAGATCATCAGCTATCTCGACCTCGACGACGTCGCCCACACCGTGGTGTCCGGCCTGCCGTTCGGCACCCAGAAGCGCGTCGAGTTGGCGCGCGCGCTGGCGGCTGAGCCGAAGATCCTGCTGCTCGACGAGCCCGCCGGCGGCCTCAATCATGAGGAAGTCCACGTGCTGGGCGACCTGATCCGCCGGATCCGCGACGAACGTCACATGACCATCCTGCTGGTCGAGCATCACATGGGTCTCGTGATGTCGATCGCCGACCACGTGGTCGCGCTGAACTTCGGCCGCAAGCTCGCCGAAGGCACGCCGGCCCAGGTGCAGTCCGACCCGGATGTCATCAAGGCCTATCTGGGGAGCAAGGACCAATGACCGCGATGCTCAATATCAAGGATCTGCGGGCTTATTACGGCCAGGTCCAGGCGCTGCACGGCCTCGAGTTCGGTCTCAATGAAGGCAGCCTGACCACCCTGCTCGGCGCCAACGGCGCCGGCAAGACCACCACGTTGCGCGCGATCTGCAACATGGTGCGCTCGACCGGCTCGATCGAGTTCGACGGCGCGTCTCTGACCGGCCGATCGACCGAGAACATCGTCCGTCTCGGCATCGCCCATGTGCCGCAGGGCCGCGGCACCTTCACCACCATGACGGTGGAGGAGAACCTGCAGCTCGGCGCCATTACGCGCAAGGACAGGGCCGGCGTCACCTCCGACATCGAGCGGATGTACGATCACTTTCCGGTGCTCAAGGAACGGCATACGCAGCAGGCCGGCACGCTTTCCGGCGGCGAACAGCAGATGCTCGCGGTCGCCCGCGCGCTGATGCTGCGTCCGCGACTGATGCTGCTGGACGAGCCGTCGTTCGGCCTGGCGCCATTGATCGTGCGCGACCTGTTCAAGATCCTCGGCAAGATCAACCGCGAGGACAAGGTCACCATCCTGGTGGTGGAGCAGAACGCGCAGCTGGCGCTGGAGCTCGCCGACAAGGCCTACGTCATCGAAACCGGACGCATCGTGATGTCGGGAAGCGCCGCCGAGATCGCGAACAACGAAGACGTCCGTAAATCTTATCTCGGTTATTGAGGAACGCAGCCGTGGAACTTTTCATCAACCAAGTCCTGGCTGGTATCGCCACCGGCGCGATCTACGCCTGTATGGCGCTCGCCGTGGTCATGATCTACCAGGCGATCGACCATCTCAATTTCGCCCAGGGCGAAATGGCGATGTTCTCGACCTTCATCGCCTGGCAGCTGATGCAATGGGGGGTACCTTACTGGTGGGCCTTCCTGATCACGCTGGTGTTTTCGTTCGCCGGCGGCATCGTGATCGAGCGCATGTTGTTCAAGCCGCTCGCCAAGGCTCCGGTCCTGACCAATGTCGCGGGTTTCATCGCATTGTTCGCCATCGTCAACAGCGTGGCCGGACTGACCTGGGATTTCACGATCAAGCCGTTTCCAACGCCGTTCGGATCCTCGCCCTTCCTCGGCAGTCAGCTGATCTCGACCCATCAGGCCGGCATGATCGGCGTCACGGTGGGGCTGTTGATCCTGCTCTATCTGTTCTTTCAGTTCACCCGGATCGGCCTTGCCATGCGCGCGGCCGCGGCGTTACCTGAATCGGCTCGGCTGGTCGGCATCAACACCAGCTGGATGATCGCGCTGGGCTGGGGCATGGCGTCCGCCATCGGTGCGATCGCCGGCATCCTGATTGCGCCGGTGGTGTTCCTGGAGCCGAACATGATGGGCGGCGTGCTGATCTACGGATTCGCCGCCGCCGTGCTCGGCGGCTTGACCAGCCCGCTCGGCGCGGTGGTTGGAGGCTTCCTGGTCGGCGTGTTCGAGAACCTTGCCGGGACCTATATCCCCGGCGTCGGCAATGAACTGAAATTGCCGATCGCGCTCGCGCTTATCATCACCGTATTGGTTCTCAAACCGGCGGGCCTGTTTGGCCGTCCCATCGTGAAGCGAGTTTGATCATGAGCGCAGTTGACAAAGTCGCAAGCGAGGCACCGCCGGTCGAGGCCGTTCCGAAGCGATCCATGACGCTCGGCACCGGCGCATCATTACTGATGCTGGCATTGCTGATCATCGGGCCGATGTTCGTGAAGAACTTCATCGTGTTCCAGCTCACGATGCTGCTGATCTATGCGCTTGCAGTGCTGGCGCTGAACATCCTGACCGGCGGCAGCGGCCAGTTCTCGCTGGGCCAGAGTGCCTTCTACGCTGTCGGCGCCTACACTTCTGCCATCCTGATGGAACATTTCGGCGTGAACTACGCGCTGACATTGCCCGTTGCCGGCCTGATATGCTTTGGCTTCGGCTTCCTGTTCGGCCAACCGGCGCTGCGCCTGAGCGGCATCTATCTGGCGCTGGCGACCTTCGCGCTGGCGGTGGCCATGCCGCAACTGCTGAAACTCGGCGTGTTCGAACATTGGACCGGAGGCGTGCAGGGCCTGGTGGTAACCAAGCCCGATGCGCCGTTCGGCCTGCCGATATCGCAGGACAGGTGGCTGTATTACTTCACGCTCACGATCGCGATCGGTATCTACATCGCCTCGGTGAACCTGCTGAAGTCGCGTTCCGGCCGCGCCTTCATGGCGATCCGCGACAACGAGATCGCGGCGTCGGCGATGGGCGTCGACGTCGCGCTGTACAAGACGCTGGCGTTCGGCGTCAGCGCCGGCATCACCGGCGTGGCCGGCGGCCTCGGCGCCATCGCGGTGCAGTTCGTAGCGCCCGACGGGTACACCATCACGCTGGCGATCTCGCTGTTCCTCGGCATGGTCGTTGGCGGCGTCGGATGGCTGCCGGGATCGATCGTGGGTTCTGCCTTCATCATCTTCGTACCGAACATCGCCGAGGGAATTTCGAAAGGGCTCTCCGGGGCGGTGTTCGGCGTACTGCTGTTCCTCGTCATCTTCCTGGTGCCGCACGGCGCGCGGCAGGTCGCCATCGTCGCCCAGCAGATGCTCGGCAAACTCACGAAAGGTTGACGAAGGTATTCCACCTTGCGGAATACCGTCTGGCCATTCGCCGATAAAAACGCCCTCTGCGACCCAATCGCAGGGGGCTTTTTCTTGATGGGCAGCCGGAGAAGGTATTGAATGGCCGCAGGCGCCGAAAAGAGCGCTCATCAAGACCGACACGCTCACACCGAGACCAGGGAGATCCAAATGCGTTTCATCCAATTGCGATTGGGAGCCTTTTCGGCTGCCGTCGCGATGCTCGCCGCAACCAGCAGCGGCGCGCTCGCCCAGAAGAAATACGACACCGGCGCCAGCGATACCGAGATCAAGATAGGCAACATCATGCCTTATAGCGGCCCTGCCTCCGCCTACGGCGTGATCGGCAAGACCGAAGAGGCCTACTTCAAGAAGATCAATGCCGAAGGCGGCATCAATGGCCGCAAGATCAATTTCATCAGCTACGACGACGCCTACAGTCCGCCGAAGACCGTCGAACAGGCCCGCAAGCTGGTCGAGAGCGACGAGGTGCTGTTCATCTTCAATCCGCTCGGCACGCCGCCGAACTCGGCGATCCAGAAATACCTCAACTCGAAAAAGGTGCCGCAACTGTTCGTCGCCACCGGCGCGACCAAGTGGAACGATCCCAAGGACTTCCCCTGGACCATGGGCTGGCAGCCCAACTACCAGAGCGAAACGCAGATCTATGCGAAGTACATTCTCAAGGAAAAGCCGAACGCCAAGATCGGCGTGCTCTATCAGAACGACGATTACGGCAAGGACTACCTGAAGGGCCTGAAGGACGGACTCGGCGCCAAGGCAGCCTCGATGATCGTCATGGAGGAAAGCTACGAAGTCTCGCAGCCGACCATCGACTCCCATATCGTCAAGCTCAAATCGTCCGGCGCAGACGTTTTCATGAACATCACTACGCCGAAATTCGCTGCGCAGGCGATCAAGAAGAACATGGAAATCGGCTGGAAGCCGCTTCATTTCCTGAACAACGTTTCTGCCTCGATCGGCAGCGTGATGAAACCGGCCGGTTTTGAGAACGGCCAAGACATCATTTCCTCCGCCTACCTGAAAGATACCTCCGACCCGCAGTGGAAGAACGATGCGGGCATGAAGGCGTTCGACGAGTTCCTCACCAAGTACTTCCCCGAAGGCAACCGGATCGACGCTTCGGTGATGTATGGTTACACCGTCGCGCAAGGCCTCGTGCATGTGCTGAAGGCTTGCGGCGACAACCTGACGCGAGAAAATGTCATGAAGCAGGCTGCGAGCATCAAGGATCTCGAGCTCGGCGGTCTGTTGCCCGGCATCAAAGTCAACACCAGCGCCACCGACTTCGCGCCCATCTCGCAGGTGCAGTTGATCAGGTTCAAGGGTGAAACCTGGGAACGATTCGGCGAAATCCTGGGTGCCGACGCCACCAACTGACGCTGCCCACAGTTAACCTATCGCCATGGAACCAGCCCCTGTGCCAATGCGCGCAGGGGCTTTTTCTTGAAGGCTCCTGACTCCCGTGCCATAAGTCCCGCACAACATTAAGAAAATGGGAGAGAATTGGAATGCCTGCAACGACCAAGAAACTTGCTATTGCCTCGACTGCACTGGCGATGCTTGCCGCTACCAACAGCGGCGCATTCGCGCAGAAGAAGTACGATCCCGGCGCCACCGATACCGAGATCAAGATCGGCAACATTATGCCCTACAGCGGACCCGCTTCCGCCTACGGCGTGATCGGCAAGACCGAAGAGGCCTACTTCAAGAAGATCAATGCCGAAGGCGGCATCAATGGCCGCAAGATCAATTTCATCAGCTATGACGACGGCTACAGCCCGCCGAAGACCGTCGAACAGGCCCGCAAGCTGGTCGAGAGCGACGAGGTGCTGTTCGTCTTCAATCCGCTCGGCACGCCGCCGAACTCGGCGATCCAGAAATACCTCAACTCGAAAAAGGTGCCGCAACTGTTCGTTGCCACCGGCGCGACCAAGTGGAACGATCCCAAGAACTTCCCCTGGACCATGGGCTGGCAGCCCAACTACCAGAGCGAAACGCAGATCTATGCGAAGTACATTCTCAAGGAAATGCCGAACGCCAAGATCGGCGTGCTCTATCAGAACGACGATTACGGCAAGGACTACCTGAAGGGCCTGAAGGACGGACTCGGAGCCAAAGGCGCTTCGATGATTGTGCTGGAGGAGAGCTACGAAGTCTCGCAGCCGACCATCGACTCCCATATCGTCAAGCTCAAATCGGCCGGCGCCGACGTCTTCATCAACATCACCACGCCGAAATTCGCCGCCCAGGCGATCAAGAAGAACGCGGAGATCGGCTGGAAGCCGGTTCACTTCCTGAACAACGTCTCGGCTTCGATCGGGGCTGTCATGAAGCCGGCCGGATTTGACGCCGGCCAGGGCATCATCTCGTCCCAATACCTGAAGGATACGTCCGACCCGCAGTGGAAGGACGATGCGGGCATGAAGGCGTTCGACGAGTTCCTCACCAAGTACTTCCCCGAAGGCAACCGGATCGATGGCTCCGTGATGTTCGGCTATACCGTGGCGCAGGGCCTCGTACATGTGCTGAAGCAGTGCGGCGACAACCTGACCCGCGAAAATGTCATGAAGCAGGCTGCGAGCATCAAGGATCTCGAACTCGGCGGTCTGTTGCCCGGCATCAAGGTCAACACCAGCGCCACCGACTTCGCTCCCATCTCGCAGGTGCAGTTGATCAGGTTCAAGGGTGAAACCTGGGAACGGTTCGGCGAAGTCCTGAGCGGCGACGCCACCAACTGATGCCTCAACGCAACCCGCGAGCCCATCTGGGCTGACGCAGCACCCCCCGCAGCACGCTGCGGGGGGTTTTCTTTTGCGCCCAACGGATGGATAACCGAAGGCATGCCTTCAACCCGCCTCCCGTGACAGCATGACCGACAGACGCCCACTTCTGCGTGCGATCTTCAGCGCTGCCGTTGCCGCCGCGCATCCCGACGTCGTGCTGGTGCGGCACCTGCCCCCGGCGCCGAAGGGCCGGGTGATCTGTCTGGCCGCCGGCAAGGGCGCTGCCGCCATGGCCGCGGCGGCGGAGCGGTACTACCTCGATGAACTCGGGCTGCCGCCGTCGCGGCTCACCGGAATCGCCACCACACGCCATGGCCATGGCGTGCCGACGCGACGGATCAGGGTGGTCCAAGCCGGCCACCCCGTGCCCGACGAGGCTGGACTTGAGGGCGCCGAGGACACGTTACACATGGCCCGCGAGGCCGGCGCCGACGATCTGTTGCTGGTGCTGCTGTCCGGTGGCGGCTCCGCCAACTGGATCGCGCCGGTCGAAGGCGTGTCGTTCTTGCAGAAGCAACAGGTGACGCGTGCGCTGTTGCGCTCCGGCGCGCCGATCGGCGAGGTCAACACCGTGCGCAAGCATTTGTCGCGGATCAAGGGCGGCCGGCTGGCCCGCGCCGGGAAGCGGGCCGAGATCGTGACGCTGGCGATCTCCGACGTTCCGCACGACGATCCCAGCGCGATCGCGTCGGGACCGACGGTGCCGGATCCGACCACACTGGCGGATGCGCGCGCGCTGGTCGCGAAGTATCAGCTCGGGGTCGACGACGCCGTCCGCGCCGCACTCGATGACATCAGGAACGAGAGCTGCAAGCCCGGCGATCCCGCCTTTGAGCGCGCCCGTTTTGAATTGATCGCACGGCCGCGGGCTTCGCTCGATGCCGCGATCAGACTGGCGAGCGACGCCGGTTACGCCATCATCGATCTTGGCGCCGACCTCGAGGGGGAGGCCCGCGGCGTCGCCGCGGAGCACGCGCGACTGGCGCTGCAGGCGCGCGCCGAGGGCAAGCGGCTGGCGATCCTTTCCGGCGGCGAACTGACCGTCACCGTGCGCGGCACCGGGCGCGGCGGCCCCAATCAGGAATATGCGCTGGCGCTCGCCGCGCTGCTCGGGGATACGCCGGATGTTGCGGCGCTGGCCGCGGATACCGATGGCGCCGATGGCGGCGCCGGCAGTGCGACCGATCCCGCCGGGGCCATGATCGATTCCGGCACATTCGCAAGAATGAAATCGCTCGGCCTCAACGCACAGGCCCTTCTCGACAACAACGACGCCACCACCTTCTTCGCCGCGACCGGCGATCTGTTGCTGACCGGCCCGACGCTGACCAATGTGAACGATATCAGGGTGATCCTGGTCGATTAGGCCGCAGTTCCATCCATGTCATTGCGACCGCAAGCAAATCCATTCTTGCTTGCCGCCCGCTGCACGCCTCAAAGCTCTCTGGCGATCTTGCCCAGCATCTCCAGCAGCGCGGCCCGCTTGGAAGGGCCCAGCAATTCGTTGAGGCGCGCCTCGTGCTTGGTGGCGACGAGCTTTTTGGCGCGCGCCAGCACCGCGCGGCCCTTGTCGGTCAGCATCAGGATGTGAGAACGGCGGTCGTTGGTGGAACGGATCCGGATGCACAGCTCGCGGCTCTCCAGGCCGTCGAGCATCGCCACGAAATTCGGCCTGAGGATGCCGAGCGTACTGGCGATCTCGGTCTGATTGCGGCCGGGATTGCGATCGAGCAACAACAGCACCGAAAACTGCGCCGGCGTCAGCTGCAGCGGCGCCACGCAGCGCAGAAAATCCTCGAAAATCTTCAGCTGCGCGCGCTTGAGCGAATAGCCCAGGAGTTCGGACAATTCGCCCAGCTGCAACGGAACGTTTTCCGCTGAGACTTCGGCCGGTTCCTTGCGGGCCGGGCGCGACGGCTTGGGGGCATCGCCGGCGGCGGTCTTGGAAACAGTCATCGCTCGAGGCTCGCAATCCCGGTAGGCTTCGCAAGACCCGGCAGGGGCGGGCCTTGAAGTTATACTTGATAATTGTTATGCAACATACCGAATATCGGCGGGACTTTTCAACTGCTGTTATTCCACGGTCAGCGGCCGCTCAAGGCCGCGGCCGCTCCGACGCGTGATGGGGGAGCGCGCTCTTGAACACGACGATCATGCTGTTCCTGGTGCAGGACGGCATCACCAACGGCGCGATCTATGCGCTGCTCGGCCTCGCGCTGGTGCTGGTGTTCGCCGTAACCCGCGTCATCCTGATTCCGCAGGGCGAGTTCGTCACGTTCGGCGCGCTGACCTACGCCACGTTGTCGGCGGGAGCCATGCCGGGTACCGCGTTGCTCGCGGTAGCGATGGGCGCGGTGGCGTTCGGCCTCGACCTGTTCGCCGGCCGCCGCTCGCTGCACCGGCGCTTGATCGCGCGCGCCTTCGCGATCAACATCCTGCTGCCGGTGGCGATCTACGCGCTGACGTCCTGGATCGCGGGCAAGAACACCCCGATCGCCGTCAATATCGCCCTGTCGCTCCTGATCGTCGCGGCAATCGGACTGTCTCTCTACCGCATCGTGTTCCAGCCGCTGGCGCACACCTCGGTACTGGTGCTGCTGATCGCTTCGGTCGGCGCCCATCTCGCGCTGCAGGGCCTCGGCCTGGTGTTCTTCGGCGCTGAAGGCCAGCGCGGCCCGAGTATCTCCGACGCGGCCTTCATGGTGGGCCCGCTGCGCTTCACCGGCCAGAGCATCGCCGTCTACGCCGTCACCATCGCCTTCATCGTCGGGCTGTGGCTGTTCTTCGGCCTCACGCTCTATGGCAAGGCGCTGCGCGCCACCGCCGTCAACCGGCTCGGCGCCCGACTGGTCGGCATCCGGACCACGCTGTCGGGACAGATCGCATTCCTGCTCGCTTCCGTGATCGGAGCGATTTCCGGAATCCTGATCGTGCCGATCACGACCCTGTATTACGACACCGGCTTCCTGATCGGGCTCAAGGGCTTCATCGCTGCGATCATCGGCGGGCTCATCAGCTATCCCTTGACCGCGGTCGCCGCCCTGGTGGTCGGCACCGTCGAGGCGTTCTCCTCGTTCTATGCCAGCAATTTCAAGGAGGTTATCGTCTTCACGCTGATCCTTCCGGTCCTCGTGTTGCGGTCGCTCGCGGCGCCCGAGGTCGAGGAAGAGAAGGATTGATGGCGATGACGCGACGGCTGTTGCCAATCTCGGTCTTCGCACTGCTGATGGCGGCGATTCCGTTCATCCCGGGCATGCCGCCGTTCTGGATCGTGCTGCTCAACAATATCGGACTCGCCGCTCTGGTGGCGATGGGGCTGGTGCTGTTGACCGGCGTCGGCGGGCTGACATCGTTCGGCCAGGCGGCGTTTTGCGGTTTTGGCGCCTACACGACGGCGGTGCTCACCACCGCCTATGGCGTGTCGCCATGGCTGACGCTGCCGCTGTCGCTTTTGGTTAGCGGCGGCGCCGCGGTGCTGCTCGGCCTCGTCACGGTGCGGCTGTCGGGCCACTACCTGCCGCTTGGCACCATCGCCTGGGGCATCGGCCTGTTCTATCTGTTCAGCAAGCTCGAATTCCTCGGCCGTAATGACGGTATCACCGGGATTCCGCCGCTGTCGATCGGTACCCTCAAGATGCTTGATGCCGGCACGATCTATTATGCGATCTGGATCGCGGTGCTGGTATGCGCGCTGCTGAGCATGAACCTGCTGGACTCCCGTACCGGCCGCGCGATCCGCGCGCTGCGCCGCGGGCACGTCGCCGCCGAGGCGTTCGGCGTGCAGACGCCGCGCGCCAAACTGCTGGTGTTCATCTACGCCGCGGTGCTGGCCGGACTGTCCGGCTGGCTCTATGCGCATTTCCAGCGCGCCGCCAATCCGACCCCGTTCGGCGCCCATGCCGGCATCGAATATCTCTTCATCGCAGTGGTCGGCGGCGCCGGCTATGTCTGGGGCGCGGTGCTGGGGGCCGGCATTGTCGTCATCCTGAAGGAGATCCTGCAGAGCTACCTGCCGCTGCTGTTCCGCGGCGAGGGCCAGCTCGAGACCATCGTGTTCGGCATCCTGCTGGTGCTGTTGCTGCAATTGGCGCCGACCGGCGCCTGGCCCTGGCTGATGGCACGCCTGCCGTTCAAGCCGGCCGCCAAGCGGCCCGACCCATCCCTGACGTTGCCCGCGCGCGCCCGGCCGGCCTTGGCGCCGGGCGCGCTGCTGCGGATCGACAACGCACGAAAACAGTTCGGCGGCGTGATCGCCGTCAACGACGTCTCGTTCGAGGTCCATGCCCGCGAGATCGTCGCCCTGATCGGCCCCAACGGCGCCGGCAAGAGCACCACCTTCAACCTGATCACCGGCGTGCTCACCTCCTCCGGCGGCACCATCTCGGTGCTCGGCCGCAATATCGACAACGCGCCACCGCAGGAGGTCGCAAGACTCGGCATCGCCCGGACGTTCCAGCACGTCAAGCTGGTGCCCGACATGAGCGTGCTGGAAAACGTCGCCATCGGCGCGCATCTGCGGGGCCACGCCGGCGCGATCTCCAGCATGCTCCGGCTCGACCGCGCCGATGAAGCGAAACTGCTGGCCGAGGCGGCGCGCCAGATCGAGCGCGTCGGGCTCGGCGACCAGATCGATCAGCCGGCGGGCAGCCTGTCGCTCGGCCAGCAGCGCATCGTCGAGATCGCCCGCGCGCTGTGCGTCGATCCGATCCTGCTGCTGCTCGACGAGCCGGCAGCCGGATTGCGGCATATGGAGAAGCAACGGCTGGCCGCGCTGCTGCGCACCCTGCGCGACGGCGGCATGTCGGTGCTGCTGGTCGAGCACGACATGGGTTTCGTGATGGATCTCGCCGACCGCATCGTGGTGCTGGACTTCGGCACCAAGATCGCCGAGGGGACGCCCGACGCCATCAAGAGCAATCCGGATGTGATCAGGGCCTATCTCGGAGCGGCCGCATGAGCGCGCTGCTGCGGGTCGCCGATGTCCATGTCGCCTACGGCAAGGTCGAGGCGGTGCGCTCGATTTCACTCGACGTCGCCGACAACGAGATCGTCACCATCATCGGCGCCAACGGCGCCGGCAAGACCACGCTGTTGAACGCCATCATGGGGATCCTGCCGCTGACGGGCGGCGTGGCCCTTGCCGGCGAGGACATCCTGCGACTCGAGATCGAGGACCGGGTCGCGGCGGGTCTCAGCCTGGTGCCCGAGCATCGCGAGCTGTTCGGCACCATGAATGTCGAGGACAACCTGCAGCTCGGCGCCTTCCGGATCGCCAAGGTGGTTGCGGCGCAATCGTTCGAGCGGGTCTACACGCTGTTTCCGAGGCTGAAGGAGCGGCGCAAGCAGCTGGCAGGGACGCTGTCGGGGGGCGAACAGCAGATGCTGGCCATGGGCCGCGCCCTGATGGGCGCCCCGAAGCTCCTGATGCTCGACGAGCCGAGCCTCGGCCTCGCGCCGCTCATCGTCGCCGATATCTTCCGCACCATCGGCGAGTTGCGCGCTGCCGGCGTCTCGGTGCTGCTGGTCGAACAGAACGCGCAGGCGGCGCTGAAGATCGCCGACCGC
This sequence comes from Bradyrhizobiaceae bacterium Ga0074131, assembly GCA_001464035.1. Lineage (GTDB taxonomy): Bacteria > Pseudomonadota > Alphaproteobacteria > Rhizobiales > Xanthobacteraceae > Bradyrhizobium. The sequence goes on along the minus strand of LNEC01000020.1, from coordinate 50,057 downwards.
GCCTATGTGATGGAGCTTGGCGAGTTCATTTTGAATGGTCCGGCCGCGGAGATCGCCACCAATCAGCGGGTGGTGGCGAGCTATCTCGGATTCATCCACGAGGATGCGAGTAGGGTTTAGAGCGCCCACAATCGTCATGCCCTGCGATGGCGGGACATCCAGTACGCCGTGACAGTGCGACTTACCTTAGATGCCGCGGAATACTGGATCACCCGCCTTCGCGGGTGACGACATTGGTGTGCAGGTCGTCAGCTTGCGATTTTCCCACCTAAGATCTCACTTCGCCGGAACATACTTTCCGTCCTTCACGGTCAGGATGATGCGCGAGCGGTCGTCGAGGCCGTAGCGGTCCTTTTCGGTGAAGTTGTAGACACCCTGGCTCGCCGCCATTTCCTTTTCGCTCAGCAAAGCCTGGCGAATGCCCTCGCGGAATTCCGGCGTGCCCGGCTTGCCCGATTTCAGCGCCACCGGAATGACGCGCTTGAGGATTTCAAAGGCGTCGTAGGAATGTCCGGCGAACTGGCTGCGGCTGTTGGGGCCGTATTTGGCCTCATAGGCGGTGTTGAGCGCGAGGCCAGGCTTCTTGGTCAGCGCGCTGTCGGGCTGGGTTTCCGGTGACATCACCGGACCCGACGCCATGATCACGCCTTCGGCGGCCTTTCCGGCGATCCGGATGAAGTCCATGCTGGCGGCGCCGTGGGTCTGATAGATCAGGCCCTTGTAGCCGCGTTCGCGCAACGCCGTCTGCGGCAGAGCGGCCGCGGTGCCGGATGCGCCGATCAGGATCGCATCCGGATTGGCGGCGACCAGCTTCAGCGCCTGCCCCGCGACCGAGGTATCCGGGCGGGCGAAGCGCTCCTCGGTAGCTACGGTCATGCCCATGGGCACGCCCTGCGCCTTGAAGTCGTTGAACCAGAGATCGCCGTAGGAATCGGAGTAGCCGATATAGCCGACGGTTTTGACGTTGTTCGCCTTCATGTGCTCGTACAGCACCTTGCCCATGATCGGGATCGGCTGCGGCATCGCCACCGACCACTTGGCGCGCTCTGGCGTGATCGGGAACGGCGCCAGACCGAAATGCGGAATGCCGGCTTCGTTGGCCACGGTGGAGACCGCAACCGTGGGCGGCGTGGTGGACGACCCCATGATGATGTCGGCCTTGGACTCCGTGACGAAGCGCCGCGCATTGGTGGTGGCGGCGGTCGGATCGCCGCCGTCGTCGAGCGTGATCAGCTTGAGCGGCACGCCGCCGATTTCCTTCGGCACGAATTCGAGCGAGTTGCGCTCGGGAATTCCCAGCGCCGCGGCGGGGCCGGTGGTCGTGACGGTGATGCCGATGACGATTTCGCTGGTTTGCGCGCTGGCCGGCAATGCCGGCAGTGCCAGCGACGCCGCAATGGCCGCGGCCGACAGGTAAAACTTGCTCATTCGTTCCTCCTTTGAGTGTTGTTATCCAACCTGGATCAAAATCAGGCTGGTTGATCAGCCCCCTCTTTAGGTCATGGGCGCGTCCAAGTCAGCCTCCTGCAGTCAGCCCCGCTTGAACCTCGCCACGATCTCTTCCGGCATCGGCGCCGATTTCAGCCTGCCGGGATCGTCCGGGTGGCGTCCGACCAGCACCCTTGTCTCGAATGCCTCGATCGCCAATGCGTCGCCCTTGAACACCTTGTGGGTGACCTCGAAGCTCGACCGCTTGAAGCTCTCGACCCGGCTTTCGATCGTGATCCAGTCGCCATGGGTCGAGGCGATGTGGAACTTGGCCCGCGTATCGACCATGGGAATGCCGACCAGGCCGTATTTGTGGACGATGTCCTGCTTCGAGAATCCAGCAGCCTCGAACATGATCGAGGTCGAATCGTCGAACATCGCGAAATAGCGGGGGTAATAAACGATGTTGGCGGGGTCGCAATCGCCCCACTGGATCTGCACCTCGCGCCGGTGGACGAACATGGTTTTACCAGATCCTGATGTTGGGCTGCTCGAAACGCCGATGCGACCCGACCTCTCCCGATGGGAGAGGTGAGGCCAAGTTCGCTGCGTGTTTCGAATTCATGGTCATGAGCATTCGGCTAAGGCGTTAGTACGTGGGCCGGCGGCGTGGGCGAATACATCAGATCGATCAGGCCGCCGCGATGATCCAGCACCGCGCGCTGGTTGATCGAGCCCTTGTCGGTGACTTCGCCGCGGTCGATCGACAGCGGCGTATCGAGCAACACCGCGCGCGTGATCCGCGTCGACGATCCCGTCGCTGCCGCCACAAACCTGGTCAGCCGGTCCCGAAACGCCGCGCGGATCAGCGCGTCGGAGGCAGCCACGGAAAAATCGTCCGTCGGAAGCGTGGGATTGATCAGGCGGCAGCCATCGAGATCGAGGATGACCAGCGCCGAGATCTCGTCGCGGTTGATGCCTGCGATCACGACGTCGCGCACCATTGGCGCGCAGGCCGCGACAAAGCGCGCGCGCAGCGGGCCGACGCTGACCCAGGTGCCGCTGGCGAGCTTGAAATCCTCGGCGAGTCGGCCGTCGAAATCGAAACCCTTGTCGAAATCATCGGGATCGACTGGCTTCAGCGCATCGCCGAATTTGTAAAATCCCTCCTCGTCGAACGCCGCCGCGGTCAGTTCCGGCTGCCGCCAGTAGCCGGGCGTGACATTGGGCCCCTTGGCGCGAACCTCGAGCTTGCCGTTGGTCGGGATCAGTTTCGCGTCATTGCCTGACACCGGAAGCCCGACATGGCCGGAGCGACTGGTAGCGGGTCTGACGGACATGAAGAACGGCGCGGTCTCGGTGGCGCCGAGGCCGGTCAGGATAGGTACGCGGTAGCCGGTTTCAGCGATTGCGAGTTCATCCAGGCTGTTCCAGACGAAGGGCGACAGCGCAGCACCGGAGAAGAACATCGCATGCAGGCGGTGGAAGAAATTTGCGCGCACCGCCCGATCATCGCGCAGATACGGCAGCAGCGATTCATAGCCCTTCGGTACGTTGAAATAGACCGTCGGCGAAATCTCGCGAAGATTGCGCACGGTCCCCTCGATGCCGCCGGGCATCGGCTTGCCCTCGTCGAGGTACATCGAGCCCCCGTTGAACAAGGTCAGCCCGATATTGTGATTGCCGCCGAAGGTATGATTCCACGGCAGCCAGTCGACGATCAAGGGCGGCTCGTCCTTCAGGAACGCCAGCGTCTCGCGCAGCATCACCTGATTGGCGCAGATCATCCGCTGGGTGTTGATGACCGCCTTCGGGCTGCCGGTCGATCCCGACGTCAGCAGGAATTTTGCAATGGTGTCCGGGCCGATGGCGTCGTGCGCGGCATCGAGGCCGGGATGCTCCGGCGCCGCCAGCAGCTGGCTAAGCATCGTCACTTGGCGGCCGGGCACCGCGCCGCGCGACGCCGCGATCTCGGTTGCCTCGGGAACGTTGGTCGACAGCGCATCGGCGAACTGGCCGGCGTCGTCGGCGAACACCAGTCCGGGCGTCAACAGCTTCATGAGATAAGCGAGCTTGCCGTGGTCCTTCGACACTAGCGAATAGGCCGGCGACACCGGGCAGAAGGGTATGCCGGCATAGAGCGCGCCGAACGCAACCAATGCGTGGTCGATCGAATTGCCGGAAAGAATCACGATCGGCTTCTCGGCGGAAAGTCCGCGTGCCAGCAACGCGGAGGCGACATGCCTGCTCGCGGCAAGCAATTGCGCGTAGGTGATTTGCCGCCAGCCGCCGCCGGCTTCGCGCTCCGCCATGAACACGCGATCGGGCTCCGCTTTGGCCCAATGATGCAGGCGGTCTGTCAGGCGAACCGGGTAGTCGCCGAGCGGAACCTTCGGCCTGAGATAGATGGTGCCGTCGTCGCGGCGCTCGATGGTTACGGCGGGATCGCCGAAGGAAATCGGGCGCAGCGGCGCGCCGCCGGCGCCGGTCGCAATCGACATGTTGGGCTTGGCACTCATCAGGCGGGCTTTACCTTGGCGGTCTTGCGGTCGAGAAAGTCGCGAATCCGGCGTTTCGCTTCCTTGTCGCTCTGCGCCACGGTGGCCATCAGCGATTCCATCAGCAGGCCGGTCTGCGGATTGGCTTCAGCGATCATCGGCAGCGCCTGCAGCACCGCGAAATTGGTCAGCGGCGCATTGGCGGAGACGCGCTCGGCCAGCTCCATCGCCTTCGGCAGGGCGCCACCCGCTTCGGTCAGATACTGTGAAAAACCATAGGCTGAACCCTCGGTCGCGGAATAAACCCGCCCTGTCAGCATCATGTCGGTCATCCTGGCGACGCCGATCAGCCGCGGCAGCCGCACCGATCCGCCGCCGCCGACGAAAATGCCGCGCTGGCCCTCGGGCAGCGCGAAATAGGCCGAGGGCTCCGCGACCCGAATGTGCGCCGCGCAGGCGAGCTCCAGCCCGCCACCGATCACCGCCCCCTTGAGAGCTGCGATCACGGGGACGCGGCTGTACTGGATGCGGTCGAACACCCGATGCCACATCTGCGAATGCCGCAGACCTTCGCTGGCGTCGTGCTCGGTCAACTCCGACAGGTCCAGACCGGACGAAAAGTGATCTCCGATGCCGTAAATCACGACGGCGCCGACATCCTCCGGCAGGTCGGAGAAGCAATCCTGAATCGCGAGCATGATGCCGTCGTTCAGCGCATTGCGCTTGGCCGGCCGGTTGAGGCCGACCGTCAGGACCGCGCCCACCCTCCCGAACTCGAGCAGCGGGTACCGGTCGGCGGTCGCGGCAGATGCGGCGTTTGCCATCGGCGTTTTTATGTCCCGTCCAGAATAGTTATGTTTTATAACCAATTTGGAGGGAGTCAACAAGGGGTGGTTTTCGCGGGGAGCTCAGCTCATTCTTACCCACCCCGCAGGGGAGGGTAAGAAAAATCACAGCACCTGATGCACGTCGATGACGACGCAGTCGGCGTGGCGCGCGGCGGAGCCGATAAACAGGTTCTCCATCAGCCAGCGGTATTTTTCGGCCCCGGTCTCGAATTTCGGCACGGTGCGGAAATAGATCAGCTTGGGATCGACCGGCTCGCCGCGTTTCAGTTTCTGCAGCAAACCTACGGGGCCGAAGCGGATGCCCGTGTTCTCGACATAGACCACCGCGCCATCGTCGGTCTCGAAGGCGTATTTCGCCTCCAGCTCGATCAGCTCGCTGGGCCGGATGATCTGGAAGTCGGCGCCGAAAGCGCAGACCGTGCCGTTGACGCCCTCGCCGCGCACCTCGCCGCCGAGGATCGGAATGATCCGGCGTACGCCGTGACCGATCTCGCCGGCCGAGGTCACCTCGCCGATGCGGACCGTAAGCGTGAAGACGTACCTGGTCGCAAGCTGCGGCGTCATGGAATTACCCCATCATGCGTTGCGGCAGCCAGAGCGCCAGCACCGGAAACGCAATCAGGATCACCAGGCGGATCAGGTCGGTCACCACGAACGGCATCACGCCCCTGAAGATCGTGGCGAATGAGACGTCGTGAACCACGCTCTTGATGACAAAGACGTTCATGCCGACCGGCGGCGAGATGAGGCCAAGTTCTACCGTCATCACGATGATGATACCGAACCAGATCGGGTCGAAGCCGAGATGAACGATGACCGGAAAGATAATCGGGACGGTCAGGATGATCATGGCCATTGCGTCCATCAGACAACCCAGCACCAGATACATCACCATGATGAGGGCGAGGACGCCGTAGGGGCCGAGCCCGAAGCCGGTGAGGAGCTCCGTGACCTTTTGCGGGGTTTGCGTCACCGTGAGAAAATACCCGAAAATCAGCGCTCCGATCAGAATGGTAAAGACCGCAGCGGCGGTACGGGTCGCCTGCAGCAGCGAGTTGAGGATTTTCTCCTTGTTGAGCCGTCCGGTGAGCACGCCGATCAGGAACGCGCCGGTGGCGCCGACGCCTCCCGCCTCGGTCGGGGTGAAGCGCGGCAGGAAAGGCAGCCCGTAGAGGCCGCCGATGACAAAGACGAACAGCAGCACCGGCGCCCAGATATTCCTCAAGCCGGCGAACCGCTCCCGCCAGGTCGTTTGCGGACCGGTGGGCAAGAAGCCCGGCCGGAGCCAGCCGATCAGCGTGATCTTCAGCATATACATGGCTATGGCGAGCAGGCCGGGAATGATGCCGGCGATGAACAGCTTGCCGATGTCCTGCTCGGTGATGATGCCGTAGACCGCCAGCACGGTCGACGGCGGCAGCATGGCGCCCAACGTGCCGCCGGCCGCGATCACGCCGGTGGCGAAGGATTGCGGATAGCCGAAACGGCGCATCTCAGGATAGGCGACGGCGGAAAACGTCGCGGCCGTCGCCACCGAGGAACCGCAGATCGCGGCAAAGCCGCCGCAGGCCCCGACCGTCGCGATGCCCAACCCGCCACGCAAATGTCCGACGAAGCCGTTGGCGGCCCGGAACAACTCGCGGCTCATGCCGGAATTGCTGACGAATGCTCCCATCAACAGGAACATCGGAATCACGCCGAAAGTATAGTCGGTCACCGTGCGCATCGAGGTCTGACCGACCATTTTGAGCGCCGGCGAAAAACCGACCAGATAACCAAACCCGGTAACGCCGACGAGGCCCATCGCCATCCCGACCGGCACACGCAACAGCATCAACGCGAATAGCGCGACAAATCCGAGGATGGCGACGGCGTCGGTGCTCATGCCGTCTACTCCGGGGCCGTGATCTTGGAGTCGTGAATCTGGTCGGGGTGAAAGATCAGGCGCCAGGTGCGTATCGCAATCAACAGCACTGCGGAGACGTCGCCGGCCCACGCGACCGCGAAGAACGGCCAGGTCGGCATGCCCAAGTCGAAGGTGGCGACGTTGTCGTTATAGGTGCCGTACACCTTGTCGAACAGCGTCCAGGTCTGCACCGTCACCACGAACAGCAGCACGAGCGTGGCAAAGACATCGATCCACCGCTGATATCGCGGACCGACATTGGCCCAGACCAGATCGACGGTGATGTGTCCGCCGCGATAGCTGGTGGCAGCGATGCCCCAGAAGATCAGGATTCCGAGCAGCATGCGGCCGATATCGAAGGAGTCGGGGATCGAATAGCTGAAGATATTGCGCAGCAGCACGGCGATGAAGATGTTGGCGGCGACGATGCCGACAAACGCCGCCGCGATCCATTCGATCGTATCGATGAAACGATCCATCGAAGCGCGCTTCATGTCCGGAAGTTCCTATCGCTTGATACCAAGCTGTTGAATCGATCCGCCGCCGCAAATTCACTTTACCTCTCCCGCTTGCGGGGGAGGTCGGCGCGCAAGCGCCGGGTGGGCGAAAACGCTCTCCACCTGAACAGTGCGAATCCCCGCGACACCCCCACCCCGGCCCTCCCCCGCAAGAGCGGGAGAGGGAGCGCACCGAGTGTCTTACTGCGCCAGCGCGTTGTTCTTGGTCAGCTCGGCGCGAAGCTCCTTCATCGCCGCATCCGGGTCGGCGCCGGTCTTCTTGACATTGTCCGACCAGGTTTTGACCAGCGGCTCGGACGCTTTCTTCCACAGCGCGATCTGGTCCGGGGTCAGCCTGTAGACCTCATGGTCGGGCAGCGCTTTGATCTTGTCGACACCGGCGTTCTCATACTTGCCCCATGGCTCGCCAACGCGGCCGGCGGCCTCGGTGTTGCAATTGTTGTCGATCGCCTTCTTCTGGCGGTCCGACATTTGGGCATACTTGTCCTTGTTCATCACGAAGGCGAAGGTCGTGACGTAGAGCGGCGCCTCGATGTGGTACTTCGTCACCTTGTCGATGCCGAACAGCAGCACCGACCCCCACGGGAAAGTAACGGCGTCGGCCACGCCGCGCTCGATGATGTCGCGGACTTCCGGCGCCGAGGACTGCACGTTGGTGCCCCCGAGCAAGGTCACGAAATTCGCCATGGTGGCGTGTGCGGGGCGGATCTTCATGCCCTTGATGTCGTCCGGTACCACGATTTTCTTGGTGCGCGAATGAAACGTGGAGGGCGAGTGAATGAAGCCGAGGCAGAACTTGACGTCCTTCATCTCCTTCTCGGCATATTTCCGATACCAGGAGTCGAGCGCCATCGAGCCGCCCTTGGCGTCCGACATCAGAAACGGCAACTCGCCGGCGCCGATGATCGGGAAGCGGCCGGGCTGATAGCCTGGATTGACGTAGGTAACATCGGCTATGCCGTCGCGCGCCATATCGTAGTGATCGAAGGCCTTGCCGAGCTGCTGCGCGGGAAAGACCTTGTACTTGATGGTGCCGCCGGATTCCTTTTCAACGGCCGAGCCCCAGTCTTCCAGCGCCTTCTGCAGCGGGTGCGACGCCGGCACCCAGTGCGACAGCTTCAGTTCGAAGGTCTTGTCCTGCGCGAACGCGGGCGTCACACTGGCGGCAAGCAGCAACGCCAATAGCGTTTTCCTCATCGACATCTCTCCCTCGTGCCATCCGGGCTTCAATGGCCCTTTGCCGACATTGTTATATGATATAATTATCATTGCAAGACGCGCGGCGGAGTTCCAAGGCTTTGATTCAAGGCTTTGCTTGAAGCCTAAAACAACCGGGGGAGCAAGGTTTGCGGACAAGAGTAGTCATCATTGGCGCCGGGCCGGCGGGGTTGCTGCTGGGACAGCTGCTCCACGCCTACGGCATCGACAACGTCATCCTGGAGCGGCAGACGCCGGACTATGTGCTCGGCCGCATCCGTGCCGGCCTGCTCGAGGAGGGAACCGTCGCCCTACTTGATGAAGCCGGCGCCGGCGCGCGCGCCCACCGCGAAGGCCTGGTCCACAACGGTATCGAGCTCGCCTTCGGCGGCGCGCGCCACCGCATCGATCTGACTGCAGCTACCGGCAAGACCATGATGATCTACGGCCAGACCGAAGTGACGCTGGATCTGATGAACGCGCGCAAGGCGGCCGGGCTCACCACGGTCTATGAAGCCGCCGACGTCAGGCCGCACGATTTCGACACCGACCGTCCGCAGGTGACCTGGTTCGAGAACGGTGTTAGTCACGAGATCGCCTGCGACTTTGTCGCCGGGTGCGACGGATTTCACGGCGTAAGCCGTGCCACGGTAAGACCTTCGGCGATCGCGACGTTCGAGCGGGTTTATCCGTTCGGCTGGCTCGGGATCCTGTCGGAGACGCCGCCGGTCAGCCACGAGTTGATCTACACCAACCACGGCAGGGGCTTTTCGCTCTGCACCATGCGCTCGATGCACCGCAGCCGCTACTACGTGCAATGCTCGCTCGACGACCGCGTCGACCAATGGCCGGATGAGAGGTTCTGGGATGAGCTGAAGCGACGGCTGGACCCGGAGGCGGCCGACAAACTGATCACCGGGCCGTCCATCGAAAAGAGCATCGCGCCGCTACGTAGCTTCGTCGCCGAGCCGATGCAATTCGGGCGGATGTTCCTGGCCGGCGACGCCGCCCATATCGTGCCGCCGACCGGCGCCAAGGGGCTCAATCTTGCCGCCAGCGACGTGCGTTTTCTCTCGGATGCCTTGCGCGAATATTACGACGAGAAATCCTCCGCGGGGATCGACTCCTATTCCGCGAGGGCGCTGTCGCGGGTCTGGAAGGCGGTGCGGTTTTCGTGGTGGATGACCGCGATGCTGCACAAATTTCCCGATCAAGGCGAATTCGGCGCGCGAATCCAGCTGGCGGAGCTTGATTATCTGGTGGGATCGAAGGCGGCGACGGCATCGCTGGCGGAGAATTATGTCGGGCTGCCGTATTAGGCGTTCGGCTTTGCATAACTGTCGTCACGTCACCAGCGCTTGTTATCACCCGCGTTCGCGGGTGACGAACAACTGTGTTTCGTTTTTTCAACGCCGCTGCATCGTTTCAAACATCCACCGAAATTCCGTTTTAAACTTTGTAAGCGGTGCATTTCGCCACGCGATTGCGTTCAATGGCGCAATGGAGCAAACACCCATGACTGGTACCGCGGTCCCCGAAGGTTTCGAGCGCCATACCCGAAAGAGTCCGCTCACCGATCCCTGGGAGCCGCTTTATTCGAGGCGTACCAACAAGGCCGTTATCATCGGATTGCGGCTGGCAAGACCGCACACCAACGGGCGCGGCCTGATTCACGGCGGGCTGATCGCTGCACTCGCCGACAATGCCATGGGTCATAGCTGCGCCCACCAAATGGGCGGCGCCTCCTCACTGGTGACGATCGGACTAGCAGTCGATTTCATCGGCACCGCGGAGATCGGACAATGGCTCGCGGTGGAAACCGACGTGATCAAGACCGGACGCACGATCTGCTTTGCACAGAGCCTCATCAAGGCCGACGACGTGGTGATCGCGCGCGCCAATGCGACGTTCCGCGTGGTACCGAAGAAGCCGTAAGGGCCCATCACGCCCGCGCAAGATCTCCTATGCGCCGAAATGCCAGTTGCTCTGTTCGATCACCAGATCGATGAAGCTGCGCACCTTGGCCGACAACAGTCGCGAGGTCGGAAACACGATGTGGATCGGCAGCGGCGGCGCTTCGAACCTGGCCAGCACGATTTGCAGCCGGCCGGCCTTGATCGCGGCCGCGGCCTGATAGGCCAGCACCTGGGTCAGGCCGCCGCCCTGCTCGGCATGCTGTATTGCGGCGTCGGCGCTGTTGGTCAGGAGCCGCGGCGTGCAAGGAACGCGAACATCACGGCCGGCTTCGACAAAGCGCCAGCCCGGCGGGGCCGTCATCGCGCCGAACTGGATGGTCGCGTGCGACGCCACGGCGTTCGGCGTCTTCGGCTCGCCGTGCGCCTTGAGGTAGCCTACGGAGGCAACCACGATTCGCCGCATCTCGCCAACCTGGCGTGCGACCAGGCTGGAATCGGCGAGGTGACCGATCCTGATGGCAAGGTCGACACCGTCCTCCACCAGGTTGATCATGCGGTCCGACAGCCGCAGCTCGCCGGCGACATCGGAATAGCGCATCAGATAGGCCGACATCACAGGACTGACGTGCAGCCGTCCGAACCCGACCGGCGCCGAGACCGTCAGCCGTCCGCTCGGCCGGGTGCGTTCGCCCTCGACCGAACCCTCGGCTTCCTCGACATCGGCGAGGATCGTCCTGATCCGCTCGAGATAACGCGCTCCGACATCGGTCAAAGTCACCGACCGGGTGGTCCGCTGCAACAGCCGCGCGCCCAGACGATCTTCCAGCGCCGCGATCAGCCGCGTCAAGCCCGACGGCGACAAGCCCAGTTTGCGCGCCGCCGGCGCGAAACCCCGGAGGTCGGCGACGGCAACAAAGGCCTGCATGGCGTCGATTCGATCCATGAAATTATTCCATATACTGCAATTATGAAGTGTCAATTCGGATGATTGTTCAAAATGCGGAAAGGTCCATGTTGGAGGCGAAGACAGAGCTTCGCGCCCCGACCATCCGGAGGTTCCGATGTCAGACGCTCAAACCTATTCCAGCGACGTGGCATTCACATCAGCGGTCAAGTCCATTCAGTCCCGGAAGGGATCTCGTGTTGCCTATGCCCACGTCGAGCAGCGCGGCGGCTGGCGCACCGAAATCGACGCGGACCTCGCCGCGTTCCTGGCGCAAGCCGACAGCCTGTATTTCGCCACCGCCACCGCGGACGGCCAGCCCTACATCCAGCATCGCGGCGGCCCGACAGGCTTTGTCAGAATTCTCGATCGAAACACGTTGGCGTTTGCCGATTACAGCGGCAACCGGCAATACATCACACAGGGCAATCTATCGGAGAACCCCAAGGCCAACATCTTCCTGATGGATTATGCGCATCGCCGCCGCGTCAAGATCTGGGGCGAGGCGCGCGTGGTAGACGACGATCCGGCGCTCTTGGCCTCGCTGATGCCTGCCGGGTACAAGGCGCGGCCCGAACAGGTGGTCCTGTTCAAGATCTCGGCATGGGACACCAATTGCCCGCAGCACATCCCGCAGAAATTTAACGCCGCCGACGTGGCGGCGGCGCTGGCCTCGCGCGACGCGCGGATCATGGAGCTGGAGGCCGAACTGGCCGCGCTCAACGGCGAGTCCGCTTCGGCGCGCTAAACGTCAGGCCGCCTCGCGCAACGACACCCAGGCAAATTCTGGGTAGTATTGCAGCATCATCCGGTCGACATAGGCCGTCAGATTCTCGAATTGCTCGGTCCGCTCGCGCAATGGCGAGGCGAAATAGGGCGTCAGGATTCCGGCAAGTGCACCGAATGCGGTTGCGTCCGTACCGCACGGCGTGTCCCCCATCAGATAGGGCTTGTCCCCAAGCTGAACCGACAGCGCAAACAGCGAACGGGCCGCAAGGTCGACGTCTTCGTCCGGGGCATGGCGGCCAAGGCCGCTCAACAGATAGTTCTCGGCCACGCGGAATTGCGCGTCTTCGCGCATCCGTTCACGCTGGTGCTCCGGCACGGCGTCGAAGAAATGCGAGGGCCCTTTGGCAAAATTTTCAGTATCGACCCACCGCGCGCCGACCAGCGCCCAATAGACGTGGTGTTCGATCATCCGCTCGAACGCCCAGGCCTGCGCGCGCGCCTGTAAACTGAGGGGGGCGTCGAAATCGAAACCGTATTTGCCTTCAATATGCGCGCGAATGAAGGTGGAATCGGCAATGGTCTCCGTCTCGTCGTCGATATAGGGCAGTTGCCCCTTGGGCGAGGACGGCGGTGTGGCCTTCTGCTTGCTGTAGGCGAGCCCGGCCATCTTCAGCTGAACCTCGGTCTTGGTCGCGAACGGACTGATTTCCGGCAGACCGAAGCCGGCGCCAAAGCCATAGAGGGTGATCATGAGAGGACTCCGGTTTTCTTGAGCAGGCGCCGGAGGCTATCCATCCCCTGCTGCCACCGTGGTGTCAGCAGCGGCAACATCGATATCCAGAGGTCGAGGCCGTACAGAATCATCATGGACAAAATCCTCTATGTTGGATGCTGTCCCGGTATACTGATCCCCTGCTGCCAACCTGCTGTCAGCATCGGCAAGCCCGCATCACAAAAAGAGATTCGCCATGAGACGCGCGGACCGGCTGTTTCAGATCATTCAGGTGCTCCGGCGCAACCGGAAGCCGTTGACGGCGGATGCCATCGCGGCCGAGCTGGAGACCTCGAAACGGACGATCTACCGCGACATCGCGACCCTGGTCGAACAGCGGGTGCCGATCCGTGGCGAGGCCGGCATGGGCTACATCCTGGAGAAGGGATTCGACATGCCGCCGTTGATGCTCACGCCCGACGAAATCGAGGCGGCCGTGCTCGGCGCGCAATGGGTGGTGGGCCATGCCGATGCCGTGCTGGCCAGAGCTGCCGCGGATCTGATGGCCAAGATCGCCGACACCGTCCCGGAACGGCTGAGGCCCTTTGTACTCGAACCCGCCAGCCGCGCCCGGCCCAGCTGGAACAGGGAACACGACCGCATCGACATGGCGCGGACGCGTGCGCATATCCACGAAGGCAAGAAGATCGCGCTGTGCTATCGCGACGAACACGGCCGCGACACCGAACGCACCATCTGGCCGATCGCGATCGGCTATCTCGAGGCGGTGCGGCTGCTGGCGGCGTGGTGCGAATTGCGCAAGGATTTTCGCAGCTTTCGAACCGACCGTGTCGTCGACGCGGTTTATCTCGACGAAAAATATCCGGAGCGGCGCGACGCATTGCGGGCGAAATGGCGGCAGAGCCTGGTCTGGGAGCCTCCGAGCGACGCCTGAGGCCGATTGCACGCGCAGGCGGCTGGCCTGCCCCTCCATTAAGCGCTAAACGAAGCCATGGAGAACAGCGTTTCAGCCGCGGATGCCGCGAGCCCCTGCCAGGCCTGCGGCGCATGCTGTTCGTATTCGTCGAACTGGCCCCGCTTCACCACCGAGGACGACGCGGCGCTCGATCTCATTCCTGAGAAATTCGTCAATGACGGATTGTCGGGAATGCGCTGCGACGGCGCCCGCTGTTCCGCGCTGTCAGGCAAGATCGGTATTGCGACCGCGTGCGGGATCTATGCGGTACGGCCCGAAGTCTGCCGGACCTGCATGCCTGGCGATGTCGAATGCGGCATGGCGCGGCGCCGACATGGGCTACCGGTATTGGCCTGATTCTAGATGTCGTGCTGGCGTTCCGCGGGGACGCCGTGTGGAGAGATCATGCGGTCGCGGATTGCGCAAATTCTTCCTCATCGAGTTCGTCCTCGGCCGGCGAGAACGTGCTTAACGGTTTGGTCGAAAGCGTGATCGGCTTTCGGTTGCCGTAGGATGATGACGGCGCAGGGCGGCTGGTCTCGGTATCGCGGGACAATGCGTAGAGCGTGGAACCGACGCGTCCGCCCAACAGGATCAATTCGCGTTCGCTGCAGCTGGCGGCGATCGAGAGCGCCAGCGAGTGCAAATGGCTCCTGCGATAGCAAAACAGCGCCAGCATCGCCCGGACCTCGGACGAAACGCTCTCTACCAGCTGCGGCAGGCCGTTCTCGTTGGCGCGGTACATCTCGCCAAGCAATTCGTCCCGGACCGGACAGAAATCATTTTCGTAGGCGTCGCGGCTTGAAAACATAGCAGTTCTCCCTGACCGCAAGGATGCAGCGCAATCCTCTAACGAAAGGTTAACCACGGGAGCCTGTAGTCGCACGGGTATCTTGACCCTGACGAATCAGTCATGCGCCGCTGCATTTCGCACGTTGTTAGAGTCTGTTCGTTTGCATCCAGCGGGCCACCGCACGGCCGATAGCCGGTCCTGAATCTTCCTGGATGAAATGGGAGCCCGGGACGGTAACCTCGGTCTGGTTCTTCCAGCTTCGGCAAAAATCCCTGACCGCGCCGATCAGGATCGCACCGGGCTCGGCGTTGACGAACAGCTTTGGAGTTTCGTTCTTGGCCATCCACTGCGAATAGGCCTGCACGATCTGCACGACATCCGCGGGTTCGCCCGCGATCGGTATTTGCCGCGGCCAGGTCAGCGTCGGCCAGCGGTCCTCGCGCTGCAGGAACGGCCGTCGGTATTCCGTCATCTCGGCCACGGTCAGTTTTCTCAAGACCGATCCCGGCAGCACCCGCTCGATGAACATGTTGCGGTCCAGGATCATCGCCTCGCCCTGGTCGGAGCGGAAACCCTGGAAGATCGGCGTTGCCGACGCGCTCCATTCGTCCCAGGAGGCGACCGGCCGCACAATCCCCTCCATGTAGGCGATGCCGCGGATGCGATCGCGGTGACGGTTGGCCCAATCGAAACCCAGCGCCGAGCCCCAGTCGTGCAGCACAAGGACGACGGATTCCGAGTGCCCGATCACTGCGTCGATGAAGGCGCCGAGATATTCGCGGTGGGTGGCAAACCGGTAAGTGTCGGGACCCGGATTCGGCAATTTGGCGGAATCGCCCATCCCGATCAGATCGGGCGCGATCAGTCGGCCGCGTCCTGCCAATTCGGGAACGACATCGCGCCAAAGATAGGATGAGGTCGGATTGCCGTGCAGCAGCAATACCGGCGCTCCCTCGCCGCGCTCGTGATAGGCCATGCGAAAGCCCAGCACGTCGACGGCCTTCTTCGTAAGGGGAGTTTCCGCCATTTGTTTCCCTCCCTGCGTGTCAGTCCCGATGCCGGCGAGATCAGCCGTTCGCTGCCATGAAAATCGACAATCCGAAGCCGGTAAGGTGATGCAGGGCCTGGTCGACGCCGATCAGCGTCCAGAACCATGGATGTTCGTGCGTCACGCCGAGTGTCGATGCGCAAAGCCCCTTGGCGCGGTCGACCGTGATGTGAATGAGAAAATCGATAACGGCGACGAACCAGAATTTCGGTGCAATGATCAGAATCAGGGTGATGGCAACTGCGAAATGCACCAGGCAATGCGCCAGCAGCGGCAGCGCCCAGCCGGTCTTCTGGTCCTTGCCGATAGCCATCCAGGAATTCTGCAGTACGAAATCCGCGATGATGTGCTTAACGGTGAGGAGCAGCATCCATCCGACCAGCGCACCTACCGGGACCGACGACGACATTGTGGGAAACAACAAAGCTGAGACGCCTCTGCTGGGACTGATTTGGGACGGATCGGAGGCGTTCAGCGCAACTCTTCTCAAACCGGACAACTCCACCGGTATTTGCCGTTTATGACATCTCCTGTGTCGGATTGCACCTGTAGGTGGTTCGAAAACCCCTAAGCGCGACCTCGCGGCGATCGAACGGGAGATCGGCGGGCCGGGCGGTCGGTAGGGTTACCCGACGGCCCGATTTGCAATCCGCCGGGAGCGGGATATCATCCTCCAACTGAAAAATTGTCTTTCTTTTCTAGATATTTACGATCTCGCCGGGCGATCCGCGAAGCCAGTATAGGCAGTGAACGACCCGGTCCGGATATGAGCCATGCGCGCTGAAATCCCAACGCCACCGGCGGCGAGGCCCCACTCGCGTTCTCGCGTTGTCAAAAGCAACCGCCGGCAGATGCTGCTATTTGCCGCGCTGACGGTGATACTGACGATCGCGACGGTGTGGGGCTCCCGGATCTGGCTGAATTCCGAAACACTTACTTTCGCGGTCGGCGACGCCAGCGGCCCGGAGGCCCGGTTTGCCGCCAAGCTCGCCACCGTGCTCAAGGCGACCAACTCGCGGCTGCATCTCAAGATCGTTGCCAATCCCGACGGCGCCAAGGCCCTTGCCCAGTTCGATCGCAAGCAGGCGGACCTCGCGGTGCTGCGCACCGACGCCAAGGTCCCGCCGCGCGCACGCGCCATCGCGATCCTGGAACGCGACGTGGTGTTGCTGATCAGCCCTGCCGGCAAGAAGATCAAATCGCTCGCGGAGCTGAAGAAAAAGAAGATTGCGGTTGTCGCTGACGCCGACAGCGGCGCCGCCTTTGTCCGCGGTCTGCTCGACATCTCCGATGATCCCGCCGCGGCTTCGCGGCTGCAAATGGCGCCACCGAATTCGGGCTTCGACAAGCTGCTGGCATCGGGCGGCTATGGCGCGGTGATCGCCATTGCGCCGGCCTCCCGGATGCTGAGAGACAAGAGCTTCGAGCAGAATGCCCGGCGTGGCGGGTTTACCCTGAATGCGATCGGCGAGTCGAAGGCGCTGGTCAGGCGACATCCCGGCACCACCGAGGAAACGCTGTCGGCCGGCGTACTGTCCTCCACGCCCGCCATTCCGCAGGAGGATCTCGAAACGGTCGGACTGCAGTGGCTTCTGGTCGCGCAGTCCCGACTGTCGACCGCGATCGCGGGAAATCTGGCGCGGGCGATCTACGAGAACAAGGGCGAGCTTGCGCTGGAGAACGGCTTCGCCTCCCGGATCGAGCCGGCCAGTACCGACAAGGACGCCTTCATCGTCGCACACCAGGGCGCCGCGGACTATCTCAACGACGACACCAAATCCTTCATCGACCGCTACAGCGATCTCGCCTATCTCGGCGCCGGCGTGCTCAGCATCATCGGCTCGCTCTTCATCGCGCTCTACACCAAGGTGACCCGGATTGCGCCGGAGAAGGCCAGCGAGCTGGCGACGGCCATTCTCGACATCGGCGAGCGGATGGAACATGCCACTTCGATGGAAGCGCTCGACGCATTACAGGACGAACTCGAAACCGTTCTTCGGGGGGCGGTGATCGGGCTGCGCGACGGCACCATCTCGACGGACGGGCTGGATACGTTCAAGCTCGGCTATGAATTCGTGCGCGACGAGCTCGGCATGCGGCGCGAAAGCCTGAAGCGGCACACCGGCCATGACGACAAGGTGGTGATCGTCAAGACGGCCCAGAGCGCCTGAAGCGTGGCGCGGCCGGCCCGTCCGGCGGGCGGCGGGTGTCCGGTAGATCAGCCCGCCGTCGCTTTCGCTGCTGCAGCAAACGCGCGCGCCCTGGTCTCCGCGATGGTGCGCTTGAGGTTGGCCTGCCGCGGATCAGGCGAGGCAGCGGCGCGGGCCTCCGCAACGGCGCCAGCCAGATCCTTGAGCGGAAGCACGCCGTCAAAGGTCGGCTTGGCGAGGCCGTCGATGATCGCATGCCAGTCGGCGATGCTCTGGCGATAGGCGGCGCCGTAACCCTGCACCATGGTCGCGGTGTGCACGATCGCCAAGGCGGCCTCGGGTTGCTTGGTCAAGGCGCGATCGATCATGTGCAGCCAGCGCTCGACCCAGAGCCGCTCCCTTGCATAGCGCACCGAGAACCGCCGCCATCGCCGCAACGACGCCTCGACCTTCAGCCGGCGAATGCCGCAGCCGGTTCTGGTGCTGAAGCGGATCGAGACCTGCTTGCGCAACAATCCCAGGCTTTCAAGGATATAGAGAATCGGCTCGGCGATCGCCGCGGGCAGCGCCTCGACCAGTTCATCGAGCCGGAACTTCCGGATATCGTCGACCGGCGGGGCGCGCGGATCGCCGGCGCCGGGACGCGCTTCGGCGAGCTTCAGCTGCGCGATCCGGATCGGATCCTGATAGCTCATGCGTATCGCCATCAGCCGCGCGATTTCGCGGAACATCGCCTCGTCGACCCCGGGTTTGCCGATGAACCGCCGCAGCCGCTCCACATAAAGTTTCGCGTAGCGCGCGCCCTGATAGTCCATCAGGAGATGAATGCCATCGCTGACTTCGGCCTCAACGCCATCGGGCAAGCCGGGGGGCAGGAACGGCGGCGTGCCGTCGCCCTCGCCGATGAAGTCGGAGAGCAGATAGCGGAGCGAGGACAGGAAGCTTGCCACCCTGGCGGTCCGGCTTTCTAGACAGGCTTCGGCGCGGCTGCAACCGGCGAAGACGCGGCCTGCTGCGCTAGGCGCTGCTCCAGCTTGTTGATGTTCTCGAACAGCCGGGCGCTGGCAAGACGAAGAAAATAGAAGCCGAAGGCCGGATTCTGCACGTAGAGCTCCTCGACCTTGGTGTAGCTGACGCTGAGGATCGTGCCGCCCTCGATACATTCCAGCGTCTGGGTCCGCATGTTCGAGGGCGACAGCATCCCGAGCTCGCCGACGATGGCGCCCACCGGCAACTCGATGCCGGACTCGACCAGATGAAAGCGGCCGCTGACGATGTAGAGCATGTCCTCGGCCTTCTCGTCCTTGTAGAACAGCACCTCGCCGGCGGTGCATAGGCGCTCGGTCATGAACGGCTTCAGCCATTCCATCGACAGATCGCTGTTGACCGACTTCTTCACGTCACGCACCAGCTGGAGCATCTGGTGCAGCCGGTAGGAATTCAGCACCAGCACCAGTGCCTGCACCACGATGATCAGATAGTTGCGGCTCGGGATCGCGGTCGCGATCAGGACGAGATTGGTGAAGATGCCGAGCACCCGCAGCGGGATCATCGTCCGCATGGTGGTGGTGGCGATCACGAAGATTGATGCGAAGACGGCGCCTGCCGTGCCGGCGTGCTGTGCGAGATTCGAGGTATCCATGGGAAGCCAACCAGCTCTAAGGAGTGAACGTGTCAGGGAATCGTGTTCCGCTGCCTGCCGACATCGTAATGTCGGCGGGCCGCTTTTGATATACGGAGAAAGGGCGACGGTTGGTTGCGGATTCCGGCCGATTCGGGGCCGGCAGGCCGAAACGCCGGATTCCGCTTGCTCCGGCGGGCCGCTTCGGACCGGTCGCCATGCCGCGTTCTCGCGGCGCGACGCGCCCGAGCTTTGCCTGGAAGATGTGCGCCGCCCCTTCAGAGAGCGCAGGGAAGACCGGGTGCGCGCTGCACCCGCGGTCTCATGTGCAAACTCGTGCATGGAAGAAACGCACATGAGCATACAGGTTCAGCGGAAACACTCGGCCTTCCCTGCGCGATGGTTCGACGGCTTATCACGTGCTCGCCCCGGCGATCAGGATTTGCTTGTCACCGTCGCCCCGCGGATTGAACGGCTGGCCTGCGCCCGGTCGGGCCGGCTTCGCCTCCGCGGGACTTGACGCCAACCCAGAGGCTGTCAGGCCCACACGCTTTTGCCGTACGCTTCAGCGCCGGTCGTCCTGCGCGCCGTTCTGCCGCTCACGGGCCTTTCGCCAACCCGCCCTGCGACCGCACCCGCGCGCCCGACGCTGCCGCGCCACCGCATCCCCGACCCGCGTTTCCTGACGATCATGATACGCCCCTCCGAGAGGGCCGGGATGGGCGAAAATATGCGGGTGATTTGGGGGAGGAGTCAAGGAAAATTTCGGAAAATCGGAAATTTTTTCCGACCATCCATAATGTGAGCTTTGCTCCGTGCATGACGAGGGATTTAAGAGATTCAGGTGGGGAGATAGTCGGGCGTATCTCGGTCAGAACCAGCTAATTTCACTCTCTTCACGCGGCCGGGTACCGCTACCGGTTGCACGCGAAGGAGTTGCCGGGCAAGCCTGATTTAGTCTTTCCTGCTCGATGCAAGGTGATCTTCGTCCATGGCCGCTTCTGGCACGGTCATGACTGTGCCCGGGGCGCGCGGAAGCCGAAGACCAACGCAGCCTACTGGAAAGGGAAAAACGCTCGAAACCGCGAACGTGACGATGCACACCTTGCAGCTTTGAAGCGCGACGGCTGGAACGTGCGCACGATCTGGGAGTGCGAGATCGATGACGACCTTCTATCCAGGCTAAAGAAATTCTTGGGACCGCCCCCACGACATTGAAGGCGCGCCGCAAATCTCGCCGTCTCCCCGCCTTCGCCCGAAGGCGGACGCGGCGGACAAGTGGCGAGGCGAGGTTGAGAAGGAAACCGCCGCATCCATCACGCGCCCCAAGTCCGCCATCACCAGCCTAATCGCGTCCCCCGGGCATGAAGGGCGTGTCGCCGAGCCGGTCGATCTGATCCCACGGCATCGGCCCGAGTTCGCCGACGGGTTCGAGAATCACCCGGTCGCCGATCCTGCTGATCCGGACTTCCTTGCCTGCGAAACGAAATTCCTTCGGAAGCCGAACCGCCTGGCTTCGACCATGGGTGAAGAGTTTGGCGATGGAACGCATCGGGACTGGCTCCCTGTTGGTGGATACCGCATGTTGTATACCATGCCATCCGCGTATCGCTTCATCCAATGGCCCGGCGGCCGCGCACCGAACAAGGCCCGCGCCGCCCCGCCTTCCTTCCTCGCCTCGTTGACGGCCTCCCCCCATCACGTCATGGAGAACAACAAAGAATGGAAAAGCCGTGACGGAAAACCCCCCGCCCGAAGCCACCGACACCGCGAGCACGCCGATCCTTCAGATCGCCGGCGCGCGCGCCACGATCCGGCTCAACCGGCCGAAGCATCTGAACCGGCTGCAGCCCGACGATCTCGACGCGCTGATGGAGCTGTTCGGCCGGATCGAGGCCGATCCCGACGTCAGGGTGCTGGTGCTCACCGGCACCGGCCGCGCCTTCAGCGCCGGCTACGATCTTGGATCGATCGCCGAACGCGCCGCCGGCGCCCCGGAAGACCAGACGGCCGGATCGGCGTTCGAGATCGTCGTCAACCGGCTTGAAGACCTCGCGATACCGACGATCTGCCGGCTCAATGGCGGGGTCTATGGCGGCGCCACTGATCTCGCGCTGGCGTGCGATTTCCGCATCGGCGTCGACTCCTGCGAGATGTTCATGCCGGCGGCGAGGCTCGGCCTGCATTACTACAAGAGCGGCATCAAGCGCTACGTGTCGCGGCTCGGCGCCGACAACGCCCGAAAACTGTTCCTGACCGCCGAGAAGATCGGCGCCGCGGAAATGCTGCGGATCGGCTACTTGACCGCGATGGCGCCGGTCGATGCGCTGGACCTTGAAGTCGACAGGCTGGCTGCGGTTCTCGCCGGCAACGCACCGATCGCGATGCGCGGCATGAAGCGCGCCATCAACGAGTTCGCCCACGGCAGGCTGGATGAAGAGGCCGCCGACCGGCGCGCCCGCGACAGCATGCGAGGCGCCGAGATCAAGGAAGGCATTCTGGCATTCTCGGAAAAGCGTCCGCCGAAGTTCTAGGGGCGGATGCGGCTCGCCCCTCCCGGCGGGAAGCGGTGAGCGGTGCCGCTCCATTGAGATGGATCAACCGCGACCGCTTCGGACATCCTACGGTATGACCGTCAGGAGAAACGCATGCCATTCAGGGATCTTCTTGTCGCCCTCAATTCCTATCCCGAGGCCACGCCGGTGTCGGCGGCCGAGGACGCGGTCGCGGTCGCCGCCGCGCTCGGCGCGCGTCTCGCCGCCATCTTGTGCCAGAGCCACGTCGAGGTGCCGTGGCGCTTCGTCGCGACCCCGATGGTCGAGGAAATCATTGCCGGCGAAGCCGCCAGGAGCCGGGAAAACGCCGCGGAATTGCTGGCCGCGTTCGAGGCGGCGGCGGAAAAGGCCGGCATCCCCCACGAAGCCATCCACGAGGAATGCCTGACGCTGGAAATTCCCGATCTGCTGGTGGAGTATGCAAGGCTCCACGACCTGACCATCGTCCCCGCGTCATCCGACCCATGGTTCGCCGAAGCGGTCATTTTCGGATCGGGCCGGCCGACCCTGGTCCTGCCGGCAAGCCTGAAGCGACGGCCGTTCCGGATCGGAACCGTCGCGGTGGCTTGGGATTTCAGCCGCGCCGCCGCGCGCGCCGTCGCGGACGCAATGCCGATCCTCGAACGCGCCACCAGCGTCCGGATCGTGACCGTCATCAACGAGAAGGCACTGCACACCAGGCGCTCCGGCGCGGAACTGGCGAAGAATCTTTCCCGCCACGGACTCGATGTGGTGCTCGACCAGATCGATGCCGGGGGCAGTCCGATCGGCGAGGTTCTCGAATCCTGGACCTCGGCGCAGAGCGCGGACCTGCTGGTGATGGGAGCGTATGGACATTCGAAATGGCGGGAGTTCGTGCTGGGAGGGGCGACCAGGAGCCTGCTGTCGAAGCCGCCGCTGCCGATCCTGTTCTCGCACTAGAATGCTTCTCCCCTCCACCCGCGAAGCGGCGGGGTCCGAGGCGAGCGAAGCTCGCTCTCGAGGTCGGGGGTGGGAGTCTATCGGCGTATTCGACTGGCAGCGAGTTTGCGGAAGCACCCCCACCCCCGACCCCTCCCCGCCACGCGCAAGGGCGCGCGGAGGGAGGGGAACGAACAACGCGGCTACTCGTCGACGAAGGTGACGGTGTCCGCGATGCTGGCGCGAGAGGTCCGGTAGCTGTTGACCTTGGCGTCGTTGTCGGCGAATCCGAACGAAATGCCGCAGACCACCTTGCGGTCATCGCCAAGCTTGAAGTGACGGCGGATCAATCCGGAATGCCGGGCCAGCGCCGCCTGCGGGATGGTGCCGAGACCGAGCGCCTGGGCGGCCAGCATGAAATTGCCGACATAGGCCCCGCAATCGATCGCGCCGTAGACGCCGAGCGGCTCGTCGGTGTGAATGATGGCGACGTGCGGCGCGCCGAAGAAATTGTAGTTTTCCAGCGCCTGTTTCCCGTAGGCCGCCTTGTCGCCGCGGGCGATGCCCAGCGTGTTGTAGAGCTGGAAACCGCTCTCGCGGCGGCGCTCCTGATAGACCCCGAGATACTCGCGCGGCGGCGGAAAATCGTGGCCATCCTCGGCGCCGGAAGCCGCTTCCCTGTAGATCAGCTTGCGGAAGCGCTCCTTGGCTTCGCCGCTTGCGATCAGCACCTGCCACGGCTGGCTGTTGCACCACGAGGCCGTGCGCTGCGCAATGGTGAGGACATGGTCGATGGTCTCGCGCGGGACCGCCTGCGGCAGGAAGGCGCGGACGGAATAGCGCTCGTTCAGGAGTTCCTCGAGCACACCGACACGGTCTCCGGTAGCGTATCGCGCCTTCGGCGCCTTCGCAGCGACTTCCGTCATGATCATCTTCCCCTGGTCGGGATCTTGTTGAACGGCACATCCTTGTCGACGCGGATGTCGCCAGGCAGGCCGAGCACGCGCTCGGCGATGATGTTGCGGAGGATTTCATCGGTGCCGCCGGCGATGCGCGTGCCGGGCGCACTCAACAGCATCTGCTGGAACTGGCCGGCCGCCTCCTCTTCCGCCGCTCCGGTCAGGACGCCGGCCGCGCCCTGCAGATCCATCGCGTAGGCAGCGATATCCTGCAGCATGACGCCGGCGACCAGCTTGCCGATCGAGTTTTCCGGCCCGGGGCGCTCGCCCTTGGACAGCGCCGACACCGCGCGATAGCTGGTGTATTTCAGCCCGCTCGCCCTCACCGCCCAGTTCGCGAGTTTGGCGCGGGTGGCGCGATCGTCGATCGCCGGCCCGTCATCGGTCATCAGGCTGGAGCAGAACTCGAATATCTCGGGGAAGCCTGTCGCCAGCCGCGCGCCGATCGACATCCGCTCGTTCATCAGCGTGGTCAGCGACACGTTCCAGCCGTCTCCGACACTGCCGAGACGCTGGCTGTCCGGAATCACCACGTCGGTGAAATAGACTTCATTGAATTCCTGCATGCCGTTGGCCTGCTTGATCGGGCGCACTTCCACGCCCTTGCTCTTCATGTCGAGGAAGAACATCGTCAGACCCTTGTGCTTCGGCACATTGGGATCGGTGCGGGTGATCAGGAGGCCATAGTCGGAGTAGTGCGCGCCCGAGGTCCAGATCTTCTGGCCGTTGACGATCCAGTTGTCGCCCTGCTTCTCGGCGCGGGTGCGCAGGCCGGCGACGTCGGATCCGCCGGCAGGCTCGGAAAACAGCTGGCACCAGATCTGTTCGCCGGACGCGAGCTTCGGCAGATAATGGCGTTTGTGTTCCTCGCTGCCGAACGCCATCACGGTCGGGCCGCACATGCCCTCCCCGATCTGGAACGGCTGGGTAAGCTTGCCGTAGACGCCCTCTTCCTGCTGCCAGATCACCTTTTCGATCGGCGTGGCGCCGCGGCCGCCATACTCCTTCGGCCAGTGCAGGCAGACCCAGCCGCCCTCTGCCTTCTTCTTCTGCCAGGCCTTGCCGACCTCGACGATGTCATCCTTCTTCAGGCTGATGCGGCCGAGCGAGGATTTTGACAGTTCCGCCTCGTACTGCTTCGGCGCGTTGGCGGCGATCCATTGGCGCGCCTCGGTGCGGAACGCGGCTTCCTGCGGGGTGTCATCGAAGTTCATGGTGAGCCTCTCACGTTTGATTCTTGTACGCGCTCTCTCGACCTCATGGTGAGGAGGCGCTCTTGCGCCGTCTCGAACCATGAGCCCGCTCCCATCCTTCGGGACGCCGCGCTTCGCGCGGCTCCTCTGGATGAGGCCTGTGTTTACCCTCTTCCCCTGGTCGGTATCTTGTTGAACGGCACGTCCTTGTCGACCCTGATGTCGCCGGGCAGGCCGAGCACGCGCTCGGCGATGATGTTGCGCATGATCTCATCGGTGCCGCCCTCGACGCGGGTGCCGGGCGCGCGCAGCAGCATGGCCTGGAATTTTCCGGTGGCCTCGGCGTCCTCGGCGCCAACAAGCGCGCCGGCGGCGCCCTGCAGGTCGAGCGCATACATCGCGACCTCCTGCACCATCGAACCCGCCACCAGCTTGCCGATCGAATTCTCCGGCCCCGGACGGTCGCCCTTCGACAGCGCCGAGATCGCGCGCATGCTGGTGTATTTCAGCCCGCTGGCCTTCACCGCCCAGTTGGCGAGTTTGGAGCGCACATTGCGGTCCTCGATGGCGGGACCATCCTCCAGCATCAGGCTGTTGCAGAACTCGAACAGCTCCGGAAAACCGGTCGCAACGCCGGCGCCGATCGACATCCGTTCGTTCATCAGCGTGGTCAGCGACACGTTCCAGCCGTCATTGACGGCGCCCAGCCGCTGGCTGTCCGGAATCTTCACGTCGGTGAAATACACCTCGTTGAAGTCGGACTGGCCATTGGCCTGCTTGATCGGCTTGATCTCGACGCCGGGGCTCTTCATGTCCAGGAAGAACATGGTGAGGCCCTTGTGCTTGGCCACGTTGGGATCGGTGCGGGTCAGCAGAATGCCGTAGTCGGAATAATGCGCGCCCGAGGTCCAGATCTTCTGGCCGTTGACGATCCAGTTATCGCCCTGCTTCTCGGCGCGGGTGCGCAGGCCGGCGACGTCGGATCCCCCGGCGGGTTCGGAGAACAGCTGGCACCAGACCTTTTCCCCTGACGCCAGCGGTGGCAGATATTTCTTTTTCTCCGCCTCGCCGGCAAACGCCATCATGGTCGGACCGCACATGCCGTGGCCGATGATGAACATGCCGGAGAGTTTGCCGAACGCGCCCTCTTCCTGCTGCCAGATCACCCGCTCGATCGGGGTGGCGCCGCGGCCGCCATACTCCTTCGGCCAGTGCAGGCAGGCCCAGCCGGCATCGGCCTTTCTCTTCTGCCAGGCCTTTGCCACTTCGAGGATGTTGGCGCCCTTCAGCGCGGTGCGGCCGAGCGAGGACTTTTTCAGCTCGTCCTCATACTGCTTGGGTGCGTTCGCAGCGATCCAGGCTTTCGCCTCGGCCCGGAACGCGGCTTCCTGCGGGGTGTCATCGAAGTTCATTCGGTTTGTCCTTTGCGAGACTGTTACGCCGCATTGCGCTTGCGCATGCGGTCGATCAGCGCGTCTTCCCAATAAGACAGGCTCCCGAGCCCGAGCGCGGTTGCGTTGGCGCGGCGGTAGTACAGGTGGCAGTCGAACTCCCAGGTGAAACCCATGCCGCCATGGACCTGGATGTTGTTCTTGGCGCAATGCTGAAACGCCTGCGTCGCGCTGATGCGGGCGGCGGCGGCGGCTTCCGGCAATTCCGACGCGTTGGTCGAGAGCGCCCAGGCGCCGTAGTAGCAGTTCGAACGCGCCAGCGTCGCCGAGACATACATGTCGGCCAGCATATGCTTCACCGCCTGGAACGAGCCGATCGGTCGGCCGAAGGCGATACGGTCGAGCGCATAGTCGCGGCCCATTTCCAGCGCGCGGTCGGCGCCACCGACCTGCTCGAACGCCATCAGCACCGCGGCGCGGTCGAGCATCTGAGCGAGAACGCTCCAGCCTTCGCCGGAGGCCCCGAGCGGTTCGGCCTTGCAGTTCTTGAAGGCAAGTTCGGCCTGCCCTCGCGATGGATCGAGGTTGGTCAACGCCCTGGCTTCGACGCCGCCGGCCTTCATGTCTACCAGGAACAGCGAGACGTCGGAATCGCGTCCGGTCGAGCCGGTGCGCGCGGCCACCACGGCGAAATCGGCAATGGCGCCGTCGGGCACCGGTTTCTTCACGCCGTTGAGACTGCCACCGGAGGCGGCGAGCTTGATCGCGTCGGGCGACGGATTGCCCTTGCCTTCGAACAGCGCCAGCGTGCCGATCGCCTGTCCGGAAGCGATGGCGGGAAGCCACTTCTTCTTTTGCTCGGCGTTGCCGGCAAGCAGAATGGCTTCGGCCGCGAGATAAACCGTCGATGAAAACGGCACCGGCGCCAGCGCGCGGCCCATTTCCTCTGCTATCACGCAAAGTTCGAGATGCCCGGCGCCGGCGCCGCCGAACTCCTCGGGGATCGCGACGCCGAGAAAGCCCATCTCGGCAAGGCCCTTCCACAGATCCTTGTCGTAGGGTGCGTTGCCGTCGAGCACGGCGCGCACGGCCTTGGGCGGGCACTTTTCGGCGAGAAATTTCCGCGCTTGGTCGCGCATCTGCTTCTGTTCGTCGGAGAAATCGAAGTTCATGTTGAGTACTCGGGTTAGTGATGCGTTCTAGTTGAGGATGATGACGTCTTCGCCAGGCGGGTCGGCATAGAGCCGTTCCACCAACGCCGCGCGGCGCTCGAGCCCGGCGCGCTGATTGATATAGCCCTTGTCGGTGAGTTCGTTGCCGTCGATCGACGCCGGCTCGATCATCAGCATGGCGCGTGCGATGCGCATGCTGCTGGCGCCTTCGGTCGACCTGTTATGGGCCTCCAGCCCGCGCTTCAGGCAAGCCAGCACTTCGGGGTGTTTGGCGACGTCCTCGTAGGTCGCGTCCGGGTTGCCGACGATCTGGCGGCAGGCATGCAGATTGGGCCATGCCAGTAGTCCGACAAACGGACGATCCTGCCCCGCGACCAGCGCGTCCTGCACCACAGGGGTGGCCGCGGCGATGGTGTCGGTGCGCAGCGAGCCGACATGGACGAAGGTGCCGGTGGTGAGCTTGAAATCCTCGACCACGCGGCCGGCGAAGATGATGCCTTGCACGGGATCGGCCGGGTCGACGAACACGCCGGCGTCGCCGATGCAGTAAAAGCCTTCCTCGTCGAACGCGGCCTTGGTGAGATCGGGCTGGCCGAGATAGCCGGGCGTGACGTTGACGCCACGCAGCCGCAATTCATACTTGTCGCCGACCGGCAGCATCTTCAGTTCGACGCCAGGGAACGGCAGCCCGATCAGGCCGACGCGCTCGGTGTCCCAATAGGTTCCGGTCGAGGTCGGCGCAGTCTCGGTCGAGCCCCAGCCGGTATAGAACACGATCCGCTCGCCGGTGGCGCGCACCGCCAGCGCCTGCATGCGGTCAAACAGATCGTCGGGCAGCCGCGCCCCGCCATAGGCCATCAGGCCCAGATTCCTGAAGAAGCTGCGGCACAGCGCCTCGTCCTTTTCCATGGCGGCGGCGAGCGCGGCATAGCCCGCCGGCACGTTGGCGTAATAGGTCGGCGAGATCTCGCGCAGGTTACGCAGCGTCTCGTCGATCAGGCCCGGCATCGGCCGGCCGTCGTCGATGTAGAGCGTGCCACCCTCGGTCAGCACCGGGTTGAACAGCGCATTGCCGCCCATGGTGTGATTCCACGGCATCCAATCGAGATAGGTGGCGAGCGGTGCCTCGGGCTCACGCGGCCGCACCTGCATCATCATCGCGGCATTGGCGCACATCATCTGTTGCGTGTTGATGACCGCCTTCGGCATGCCGGTCGATCCGGAGGTGAACAGCAGTTTTCCCACCGTATCGGGCGCGATTGCGGCGATCGATTGCTCGACGTCCCCGGTCACGGGCGTCGCCGCGAGATCGGCGAACGCGATGCTTTCGATGCCGTCGCACGGACGCACAACGTGAATGACGGTGACGCCGTCGAGATTGAGCGCTTTCAGCGCCTTCTCGAAAGCCGGGCCGTCCTGCACCATCACCACCTTCGGCTTGATCAGGTCGAACAGATATTTCAGCTTGAGATGATCCTGGCTCATCAGCGAATAGGCCGGTGACACCGGGGCCGCCGGAAACCGCGCCTGCATCGCGGCCATCGTCATCAGCGCATGCTCGATCGAATTGCCACTGAGAATCGCGACCGGGCTGCCGGGCTCGAGCTTCAGGCCCAGCAGGCCCTGCGTCAACCCGTCCACCGTGCGCTTGGCCTCGTCATAGGACAACTTGCGCCATTGCCGGTCGGCGCCAGCCCGCTGCGCCAGCCAGGTCCGGCTGGGCGCCGCGTCCGCCCATTTGATCAATGAGGCCGGGATATGTTTCTCGTAAGGCTTGAGCGGAATTCGCGACTTCAGGATGATGACGCCGTCGGGCCGCCGCTCGACCGCGATGTCGCGCTCCAGCCATTCGATCTTGCGAAAGGCCGGCTTTCTCAAAACCGCCGCGGCGTTGCCACTCATTATTGCGTCTCCCGGAATTCGGTCCGTTGCGGACCGCTTTTCTTATCGCCTGATATACGCAGGCTTTCGCTTCTCCAGAAAGGCCCTGATGCCCTCGTCGAAGTCTTCCGAGCGGCTGCACAGGACCTGATTGCGGTCTTCCATCGCGATCACGGCCTCGATCGATCCGGCATCGACGCTCATGTTGAGGCATTCCTTCGACAGCCGCAAACCGACCGGCGACGCCGTCATCATCGCCTCGATGTAAGGCGCGGCCGCGGCATCGAGGCCGCCTTCCTCGACGACCTCGGAAATCAGCCCGACCGCCAGCGCGCGCTCAGCATGGATGAAACGTCCGGTCAGGATCAGTTCGGAGGCAACGGAGACACCGACCAGCCGCGGCAGGAAATAGCTGGTGCCGATGTCGCAGCCGCCGAGCCCGAGTTTTATGAATGCGCAATTCATGCGCGCGGATTTAGTGGCGATCCGGATGTCGGCGGCCAGCGCCAGGGCAAAGCCGCCGCCGGCCGCAGACCCCTGCACCAGCGCGATGATCGGTTGCGGGCAGCGTCGCATCCGCAGCACGATGTCGGCGATCCGGCGCTGCGAATCCAGCGACTCCGTCACGCCCGGCGGCTCCTGCTGACCGGCCCGGCGCGCCATCGCATGCTTGAGATCGAGCCCGGCGCAGAACGAAGCGCCGGCGCCCTTCAGCACCACCACGCGGGTGGAGCGGTCGCGCTGCAGGCCTTCAAAATAGCCGTTGAGCGCATCGATCAGGTCGGGATCGAGCGCGTTGAGGCTATCAGGGCGATTGAGCGTCACCCGGTCGACTCCGTCGTCATGCTCGATCAGCAGAGGTTTTGTCACGCAGCGCTCCCTTTCCATGGGTCCCGGCTCTGCGGTGCATCGTGCCGGACGATGCTTCGCATCGCCTGGAGAACGCTGCACCGCGTCCGGGACACGTTCCCCGGACGCTGCGCAGCGCGTAGCGGTGCGCTGCTGATCCGGGGTCCAGCGTCGTGTGATATTACCGCGGCGCCATGCGGATCGCGCCGTCGAGGCGGATGGTCTCGCCGTTGAGCATCGGGTTCTCGACGATATGCACCGCGAGGCTACCGTATTCGGAGGCATCGCCGAGCCGCGCCGGATGCGGCACCTGGGCGCCGAGGCTCTTGCGGGCTTCCTCGTTCAATCCCATCAAGAGCGGCGTCAGGAACAGGCCGGGCGCGATGGTGTTGACACGAATCTTCAGGGTGGCGAGATCGCGCGCCGCCGGCAGCGTAAGACCGACCACGCCGCCCTTCGAGGCGGCATAGGCGATCTGGCCGATCTGGCCTTCATAGGCCGCGACGCTGGCGGTGTTGATGACGACGCCGCGCTCCTCCCCGACCGGAGGCGCCGTTGCCAGCCGCTCCGCGAACAGCCGCAGCACATTGAACGTGCCGATCAAATTGACGTTGATGATGCGAACGAATTTGGCCAGCGGATAAACACCGTCCTTGCCGACGGTGCGCTGCGATCCGCCGATGCCGGCGCAGTTCATCAGCACGCGCGCGATGCCATGGGCCGCTTCGGCCTTGGCGATCGCCGCCTTGACCTGTTCCTCGTCGGTGACATCGGCGTGCAGGGCGATGCCCTTGACCTCGGCCGCGACCTTCTCGGCGTTTTCCATGCTCTGGTCGAGCACGCCGATTTTCGCGCCCTTGGCGGCCATGGCGCGCGCGGTGGCGGCGCCGAGGCCGGAGCCACCGCCGGTGATGAGAACGGCAACGTCTTGCAACTGCATGATAGAACCTTTCCTTGAACCTTCCTTGGGCGTTTCTTCTCTGGGCTTGATGGTCTTGAAACTAACTCATTCGGCTGCCGAGGCAGCCGTTTCATTATTGCTGGTCAGCATGCCGCCGCAAATCAGCGCTTCCATGTGCTTGATATACTGACGGCAAACCTCGTCGGTGACCGGCCCGACGCCGGTGGCGCGCGACATCGCGTGGCGTCCGAAAAACAGATGGTCGCAGGCTCCGATCAGGCTGGTGTAGAACAGCACCGGATCGATGCTGCGGAACTCGCCGGCCTTGATGCCTTCCGTCAGCAGCCGGCGATGGAAATCGAGCAGCGGCGCGACGAAGAATTTCGAGACCTCGTCGGCGGCATCCACGCTGCTTTCGTGCAGCAGATAATGGATCAGCCGGTTCATATAGGGGAACTGGTGATAGGCGCGGATGATGCCGGCGATATGCAGCTTCAGCTTCGCGGTCGGCGCAATCGGCTGGGCCAGCAGATATTCGAGGTTCGCCACCTCGGTCGCGGCATCGCGCGCCAGCAGGGCCAGCAGCAAGCCGTCCTTGTTGCCAAAGTGATATTTCACCAGCGCGGCGTTGACGCCGGATTTCAGCGCGATATCGCTCAGCGACACTTCGATGGAGGAACGCTCGATCATCAGCTCGCTGGCCGCGACCAGCAGCTTGTCGGCCGTGGTGTTTTTTCCGCCCGGAAGCCGGGCCGGTACACTGGTATTCAACTGTGATCCCACTGTGATCCCATTGCCCGCGCGCGGAAAATCCGCGCGCAGATAACCTGATGCCGGGGCCGCACTCAAGTGTTAATTGATTGATTGACTAAATCCTCATGCGCCACTTTAATCCGGCCCGTCATACAAAACCCCACCCAAAACAGGGAGAACGCTCATGGCCGAGGCATATATCGTCGCCGCCGCACGCACCGCAGGCGGCCGCAAGGGAGGACGCCTCGCCGGCTGGCATCCGGCCGATCTCGCGGCGTCCGTGCTGGACTCGCTGGTCGAGCGCTCGGGCGCCGCGCCCGACCAGATCGAGGACGTGATCATGGGCTGTGTCATGCAGGTCGGCGAACAGTCCAACAACATGGCGCGCAACGCCATCATGGCGTCGAAACTGCCGGAAAGCGTGCCGGGCACCTCGGTCGACCGCCAGTGCGGCTCGTCGCAACAGGCGCTGCATTTCGCGGCGCAGGCCGTGATGTCCGGCACCATGGACATCGTGATCGCCGCCGGTGTGGAATCGATGACGCGGGTGCCGATGGGGCTGTCGTCGCAACTGCCAGCCAAGAACGGTTTCGGCACCTACAAGAGCCCGGGCATCGAAAAGAAGTATCCGAACATCGTGTTCAGCCAGTTCACCGGCGCGGAAATGATGGCGGAGAAGTACGGCCTCTCCAGGGATGAACTCGACCAATACGCCTATGAGAGCCACCAGCGCGCCATCGCAGCGACCCAGGCCGGCAAGTTCAAGGACGAAATCATCCCGCTGCCAATCACCCGCGCGGACGGTTCGACCGATACCCACGCGATCGACGAAGGCATCCGCTTCGACGCCACGCTCGACGGCATAAGGGGCGTCAGGCTGATCGCGGAAAACGGCAAGCTGACCGCCGCCAGCGCCAGCCAGATCTGCGACGGCGCCTCCGGCGTGATGGTCGTCAACGAACGGGGCCTGAAATCGCTCGGCGTCAAGCCGCTGGCGCGGGTTCATCACATGACCATGATGGGCGGCGATCCCGTGATCATGCTCGACGCGCCATTGCACGCCACCGAGCGCGCGCTGAAGAAGGCCGGCATGTCGATCGACGACATCGACCTGTTCGAGGTCAACGAGGCCTTTGCGTCGGTGCCCACCGCCTGGCTGAAAACCACCGGCGCCGATCCGGCGCGGCTCAACGTCAATGGCGGCGCCATCGCGCTCGGCCATCCGCTCGGCGGCTCCGGCACCAAGCTGATGACCACGCTGATCAACGCCCTGAAGCAGCGCAACAAGCGTTACGGCCTGCAGACCATGTGCGAAGGCGGCGGCATGGCCAATGTGACCATCGTCGAGCGGCTGTAAGCAGTCTCGTGTCCCGGACGCGGTGCAGCGTTCTTCACGCTGCTCCGCGGAGCCGGGACCCCATTTCTATAGACCCCGGATCAGCAGCGCACTGCTTGCGCGCTGCGCTGCGTCCGGGGAACGTGATCCCATAAAAATGAGCGGAAACAATCCGCCTTCCCTAAGGACCTCCCCATGACCCACCCGTCGATCTACGCGCGCACGCAACCCGACAAGATCGCCTACCAGATGGCCGGCACCGGCAAGGCGGTCACCTATCGCGATCTCGACGAACTGTCGAACCAGGGCGCGCAGCTGTTTCGTTCGCTCGGCCTGAAGGAAGGCGATCACATCGCGTTCCTGATCGAGAACCGGCTGGCATTCATGGAGATCTGCTGGGCGGCGCAGCGCAGCGGGCTGTACTACACCGCGATCAGCCGCTATTTGACCGAGGACGAGATCGCCTACATCGTCAAGGATTGTGGCGCCAAACTCGTCATCACCTCGCCGAAATGCGCCGACCAGATCAAGGGGCTGGTCACCGGCGCACCCGGCGAGCCGATCTTCTACATGCTCGACCAGCCGCTGCCCGGCTTCCGCTCCTGGGATACGGAAGCGTCGGCGCAGCCGACCACGCCGATATCAGACGAGGTCACGGGCTACGACATGCTGTATTCGTCGGGTACGACGGGACGGCCGAAGGGCATCAAGCGCGAATCCGAACATAACCCGATCGGCCTGCCGAACCCGTTGCTGAAGATCCTGTGCGCCGACATGTGCGGCATGAGCTCCGACAGCATCTATCTGTCGCCGGCGCCGCTCTACCATGCGGCTCCCCTGCGCTTCAACATGATGGCGATCACGCTCGGCGGCACTTCCATCATCATGGAATCCTTCGACGCCGAGGAGTTCCTGAAGCTGGTCGAGAAGCACAAGATCACCCAGTCGCAGTTGGTGCCGACCATGTTCGTGCGAATGCTGAAATTGCCGGAAGAGGTGCGCAACCGCTACGACGTCTCCTCGCTGAAGGGCGCGATTCACGCTGCCGCCCCCTGCCCGATCGACGTGAAAGCAAAAATGATCGAATGGTGGGGGCCGATCCTGATCGAGTACTACGCCGGCTCCGAAGGCAACGGCGTCACCGTGTCGACCTCGCAGCAATGGCTGACGCATCGCGGCACCGTCGGCCGCGCCGTGGTCGGCAAGATCAAGATCCTCGACGAGGACGATGCGGAAGTGCCGGTGGGGCAGATCGGCACGGTGTATTTCGCCGACGCGCCGGTTTTCAGCTATCACAACGATCCCGAAAAGACCAAGCGGGCCTATAACGCCAAAGGCTGGTCGACACTCGGCGACGTCGGCTATCTCGACGGCGAGGGCTTTCTCTATCTCACCGACCGCAAATCCTACATGATCATTTCCGGCGGCGTGAACATCTACCCGCAAGAGACCGAGGACGTGCTGATCACCCATCCAGACGTCGCCGACGTGGCCGTATTCGGGGTGCCGAACGAGGAAATGGGCGAGGAGGTCAAGGCGGTGGTGCAGCCGCACGATATGGCGAAGGCGGGCAAGGAACTCGAGGCCGAGCTGATCGTGTTCTGCAGAAAACACCTGTCGCCGATCAAATGCCCCAAGACCATCGACTTCGAAGCCGAGCTGCCGCGCACGCCCACCGGCAAGCTGGTGAAGCGGCATCTGCGCGACAGGTATTGGCCGAAGACGGCGGTGAAGGTGTGAATCGTAAACGCGAATCCCTCGGCGTCATTGCGAGGAGCCCTTGCGACGAAGCAATCCATCCAGCAGCGGCAAGAAAGAATGGATTGCTTCGCTTCGCTCGCAATGACGTTGATGGAGCGTTGACCTAATCCGATTCGTCTTGCCCGGGCTTGTCCCGGGCATCCACGTCTTTACAGTCCTTCCACAAGAAGACGTAGATGGCCGGAACAAGTCGAACAAGTCCGGCCATGACGAGGAAATATCATGACCCTCCTCCCCGACATTCCCCTGCCCTCCAACATCCGCTCCCGCTACGTCGAGGGCATCAACGGCCTGCGCATGCATGTGCTGGAGGCGGGCCATGAGACGAAAGGCCGGCCTTGCGTGCTGCTGCTGCACGGCTTTCCGGAACTGGCTTTCAGCTGGCGCAAGGTAATGCCGGTGCTGGCTGCCGCCGGCTATCACGTGATCGCGCCGGACCAGCGCGGATACGGCCGTACCACCGGCTGGGATTCCGACTACGACGGCGACCTCGGCTCGTTCCGGCTGCTTAACCTGGTGCGCGACGCGCTCGGGCTGGTGTCGGCATTTGGCCATCGTCAGGTCGAGGCGGTGGTGGGACATGATTTCGGCAGCTCGGTCGCGGCCTGGTGCGCCCTGGTGCGCCCCGATGTGTTCCGGTCGGTAGCGCTGATGAGCGCGCCATTCGCCGGACCGCCGCAACTGCCGTTCGATACCGCGGACGCCCCGCCAAAACCGAAGCCTGAGGATCCCGTGCATCGCGAGCTGGCGGCGCTGCCGCGGCCGCGCAAGCACTATCAATGGTACTATTCGACGCGCGAGGCCAACGCCGACATGCACCGCGCGCCGCAGGGCGTGCATGATTTCCTGCGCGGCTACTATCATCACAAGAGCGCGGACTGGAAAGACAACAAGCCTTATCCGCTGCAAGGCTGGACCGCGAACGAACTGGCCAAGTTGCCGACCTATTACGTGATGGATTTGGCCAGGGACATGGCCGAAACCGTCGCCGAGGAAATGCCGTCAGCACAGACGATCGCCGCCAACCAATGGCTGCCGGAGCGCGAGCTTGCGTTCTACAGCGCCGAATATGCCCGCACCGGATTCCAGGGCGGCTTGCAATGGTACCGCTGCGGCACATCGGGTGAATTCATTCCGGAACTGCAGATCTGGTCGGGCCGAACCATCGACGTGCCCTCCTGCTTCATCTCGGGCCGGCAGGACTGGGGAACCTATCAGCGCCCCGGCGTGTTCGAGGCGATGCAGTCGACAGCATGCACGCGCATGGCCGGCTGTCATCTGGTCGACGGCGCCGGCCATTGGGTGCAGCAGGAACAACCGGCGGAGGTGAGCCGATTGTTGCTCGCGTTCCTGCGCGGGGCTGCGAACCGCTTAGGGATTTGACCTGGAACCTCCAGCCCTCTATGTTTAGAATCATTCTAAACTATGGATGAGGCGCTCCCCGTGAAGAATTTTGCCGATCTGACCGAGCGCGAGGTGCTGGCGGTCGCGATATCAGCGGAAGAGGAAGACAGCCGCATCTACATGAGTTTCGCCGAAGACCTCGCGGCGCGCTATCCGGAATCGGCCAAGATCTTCGAGGAGATGGCCGAGGAGGAAAAAACCCATCGTCACATGCTGCTGGAAATGTACGAGCAGCGGTTCGGCAAGAACCTGCCGCCCATTCGCAGAGATGACGTCAAGGGATTCCTGCGCCGCCGCCCGGTCTGGCTGACCAAGAACCTGTCGCTCGACACCATCCGCAAGGCCGCCGAGACGATGGAGTTCGAGGCCGAGCGGTTCTACGTCAAGGCCGCCGAGCGGACCACCGATGTCGGCGTCCGCCGATTGCTCGGCGATCTCGCGGAGGCGGAAAAAAGCCACGAGAATGTCGCGGCCAGGCTGACCGACTCGATCCTCAGCGCGGATGTGCGCGAACAGGAGGACAGGACGCGCCGGCGCATGTTCGTGCTGCAATATGTGCAGCCGGGCCTGGCCGGATTGATGGACGGGTCGGTCTCGACGCTGGCGCCGCTGTTTGCCGCGGCATTTGCGACGCATCAGAACTGGCCGACATTTCTGGTGGGAATGGCCGCCTCGATCGGCGCCGGCATCAGCATGGGTTTTGCCGAAGCCCTGTCCGACGATGGATCGCTGACGGGACGCGGGTCGCCATGGCTGCGCGGATTGACCTGCGGCCTGATGACGACGCTGGGCGGTGTCGGCCACACCTTGCCCTATCTCGTCCCGGATACATGGGCCAATGCGTTCTGGATCGCCACCGCGATTGCAGGCATCGTGGTGTTCTTCGAATTGTGGGCCATCGCCTACATCCGCGCGCGCTACATGGACACGCCGTTCATGCAGGCCGCGTTCCAGATTGTGCTCGGCGGCGCCATCGTGCTCGCGGTCGGCATTCTGATCGGCGGGGCGTAGCCGATCGCAGCCGCAATTCCTGTCAAGTCCGAAGGCCGCGTAAAGCCTACGTAATCCGGCGAGCGAAGCCTCCCACGATGGTTGATGCATGGCCGCCTCGACCTTGCAGCGCCAGCCGGAACTGAGCATCATCCCAACCCGAAAGAGTCAGCCGGAGAGAATGACTTGGGCAGATCGCCATGGAGCTTCAGGACCGCAAACGACCTGTCGGCAGCGCTGGCGGCCAAGAAGGTCTCCGCCGTCGAACTGGCGCAGGACGCGATCGGCCGCATCGAGCGCCATGACGGCAGGATCAATGCGATCTGCGTGCGCGATTTCGCCCGCGGCCTGGAAGCCGCCCGCGCCGCCGACGCCGCCCGCGCGCGCGGCGAAGCCGGGGCGCTGCTCGGCATACCCTTGACGGTGAAGGAATCCTACAACGTCGCCGGGCTGCCGACGACCTGGGGCTTTCCGCCGCAGAAGGATTTCGTGCCGGGCGAAGACGCGCTGTCGATTTCCCGCGTCAAGGCCGCCGGCGGCGTGATCCTGGGCAAGACCAACGTGCCGGTCGGGCTCGCCGATTGGCAGAGCTATAACGAGATCTACGGCACCACCAGCAATCCCTTCGATCTTGGCCGCACGCCGGGCGGCTCCTCCGGCGGATCGGCGGCGGCGCTGGCGGCGGGTTACGGCCCGCTGTCGCTGGGCTCCGATATTGGCGGTTCGCTGCGCGTGCCGGCGTTCCACTGCGGCGTCTATGCGCACAAGCCGACCTACAACATCGTGCCACCGCGCGGCCATACGCCGCCGCCGTTCCCGGCGATACCGCTCGATCGCGATCTGGCGGTGATCGGCCCGATGGCGCGCTCGGCCGCCGATCTTTCGCTGCTGCTCGACGTGATCGCGGGACCCGATCCCCTGGACAACGGAGTCGGCTACAGGCTCGCACTGCCGCCGCCGCGTCACACTACGCTGAAGGATTTCCGCGTGCTGGTGATCGACAGCGATCCGGTGTTGCCGACGGACAAGGACATCCGGGAGACCATCGAGGAGCTCGCCGGTAACCTCGCCAAATCGGGCGTAACCGTCGCGCGGCACAGCCCGCTGTTGCCGGATCTTGCAGATTCGTCGCGGCTCTATATGCGGATGCTGATGGGGTTTCTCGGCGCGTTCTTTCCACCGGAGGCGATCGCAGGGGCAAAGGCCGGGGCCGCCCGGTTGACGGCCGACAACAGGAGCCTTGGCGCCGAGCGGCTGCGCGGCACGACGCAAAGCCATCGCGACTGGGTGCTCGACGACGGCGCCCGCGCCCGGCTGCGCGCGCAGTGGCGCGAGCTGTTCGGGACGTTCGATGCGGTGATCTGCCCGATCATGTCGACGCCGGCCTACCCGCACGATCACTCCCCGGACCAGGAAGCCCGCCGCATCAGGATCGACGGCAAGGACCACGTCTACACCGATCAACTGGCGTGGCCCGGGGTCGCCACCCTGCCCGGCCTGCCGGCCACCGCGATCCCGCTCGGCCTGTCCGGCCAGGGCTTTTCCGGTCAAGGCCTGCCGGTCGGCGTGCAGATCGTCGGCCCCTGGCTGGAGGATCGCACACCGCTGAAACTGGGGGAGCTGATCGAGCGCGAATTCGG
Organism: Bradyrhizobiaceae bacterium Ga0074131; assembly: GCA_001464035.1. Classification (GTDB taxonomy): domain Bacteria; phylum Pseudomonadota; class Alphaproteobacteria; order Rhizobiales; family Xanthobacteraceae; genus Bradyrhizobium. Next base: position 11,089 of record LNEC01000020.1, on the reverse strand, counting down.
CGGTTTCGTTCCGCCGCCGATGTTTGATGATTAGGATGGAGGCAACGAAGATGCGAAACGACCTTGCCGAACTGACCAGCCTCAATCGCGATTACATAAATTCCGTACAGAACTCAGACGTCAAACGCTTCGACGAGATTCTCGCCGAGGATTTCTATTGCTCCAACCCCGACAAGTCGCTGGTCGACCGATGGGGATTTCTCAAGCAGACCGCCGTGCCGGTGACGATCCGGAATCTCGAAGCGTATGACGTCAACATCCGCATCATGGGGGACTTTGCGATCATCCACGCTGCGACGCGCTACACGACGGCGGATGGGGAGCAGGGCTCGGGCCGTTACACCGATTGCTGGGCAAGGCAGAACGGCCGCTGGCTGGCGGTTTCGGCACATGTATCGCGGTGAATCTTGCTTATTCCTCCCCCCGCGTAGCTGCGCGGCGGGAGGGATGAAGATCACGCATCGAACATGATGACGCTGCGCACGGTCTTGCCGGCCTTCATAGCGGCAAAGCCCTCGTTGATCTCCGACAGCTTCAGCTTGGCCGAGATCCAGTCCTCGAGATGCAACTTGCCGCGCATGTAGAATTCGATCAGCCGGGGCATGTCGACGCGGAAATGGTTGGAGCCCATCGACGAGCCCTGGATCTTGCGCTCGCGCAAAAAATCAAAACCGTGCAGCTCGATCTTCTGGCCGAACGGAATCATGCCGACGATGGTCGCGGTGCCGCCGGGGGCCAGCATCGCGAAGGCCTGCTCCGCGGTCTCCTTGCGGCCGAGCACCTCGAACGAGTGATGTACGCCGCCATTGGTGAGGTCGCGCACCTGCTGCACCACGTCGCCATTGCGCGGATCGACGATGTCGGTGGCGCCGAGCTTGGTCGCCAGTTGCAGTTTGGCGGGATTGGTATCCACCGCGATGACGCGGCCGGCGCCGGCGATCTCGGCGCCGTTGATCGCGGCCATGCCGACGCCGCCGCAGCCGATCACGACCACGGTCTCGCCGGGCGCGACCTTGGCGGTGTTCACCACCGCGCCATAGCCGGTGATGACGCCGCAACCGATCAGCGCCGCAAGATCCAGCGGCATGTCCTTGCGGATTTTGACGATGGCGTTCTCGTGCACCAGCATCTGCTCGGCGAACGACGACAGATTGAGGAATTGGTTCAGCTTCTCCGGGCGCGCCCATGACAGCCGGTTGGAGGCGCCTGGCAGCATCTTCACCGTGGTGTCGGTGCAGAGCACCGGCCGCCCGGTCGAGCAATTGTCGCAGGTGCCGCAGAAAACCGAGAGACAGGTCACCACGTGATCGCCGGGTTTGACGTAGGTGACGTCGGAGCCAACCTGCTCGACCACTCCGGCCGACTCGTGGCCCAGCACCGCGGGCAGCGGATGTGGATAAAGCCCTTCCATGAAATGCAGGTCGGAGTGACAGAGCCCGGCGACGGAAGTGCGGATCAGCACCTCACGCGGGCCAGGCTTCTGCAGGCTGACGTCCTCGATCACGAGCGGCTTGTTGACTTCAACCAGGACGGCGGCCTTCATCTTCGTTTCCTCTTTTTGTTCATCGTTGCGGCACGAATCTATTTCACCTCTCCGATGGGAGAGGTGAAATCACGCTCGCCGCGGCAGCGAGCCTACGCCGCCGAAATCAATTCGCCAACCTCGGCCATCCCTACCGCGCGATCGCCGAGCAGATGGCCTGACATGGTGCGCTGCGCGGCATTTTCCGTGAGCCGGAATGGATCGCCGGCCGAAACCCGGTGATTGATCACCATGCGCGACAGCAACAGCCGCCTTGCATCGCCGCGCATCTCATGAATACGCCCACCCTCCCAGGCCAGCACGACCGAGCTAGCGACATGATAGAGCAGGCTGGTGGCGCGGCGCGCTTCGGCTTCGTTGTCCATGCGGCTGGCGACCTCGCGGGCGAAGCCGATGGCGCGATCAATGAGTTCGCGCAAGCGGTCGCGCCAGGCCTGCGGCACATTGGCGCTGTCGTCGAGACGGGCGTGCAGGTCGGCGGCCAATGCCGCCTCGGCGCCATGGCGGCCGACCGCGCGCTTCAGCGCGTCGATCGCCACGATATTGCCGGTGCCTTCCCAGATCGAGCCGAGGTGGGAGTCGCGCAACAGCCGCGCGGTGGCGAACTCCTCAATGTAGCCGATGCCGCCGCGCATCTCGAGCGCGTCGCCGCAGACCTTGCGCGCGTCGCGGGTGGCGCGGAATTTCAAAGTCGGCGTCAGGATACGCAGCAAGGCCGCGGCGTCCTGGCTGCCGGCCTCGGCGCGATCCAATGCGTCGGCGGTGGTAAAGCTCATCGACAACGCCTGCTCGGTCGCCAGCATGATCTTCATCAATTGCCGCCGCGCCAGCGGCAGATCGACGATACGCTGGCCGAACACCACGCGGTTCTGCGCCACCGTCATGGCGTCGTGATGCGCGCGTCGCATCAGCGCAGTGGATTTGACGCCGTTCGAAAGTCTGGACGAATTGACCATCTCGGCCATCTGCACAAAACCCCGATCGAGCTTGCCTACCGCATAGGCGATCGCGCCTTCCAGCTTGATCTCGCCCGAGGCCATCGAGCGGGTGCCGAGCTTGTCCTTGAGGCGCACGATCCGGTAGTGATTGGGCGAGCCGTCGTCGAGCGTCCGCGGCATCAGGAACAGGCCGACGCCGCGGGTACCGGGACCGGCACCTTGCGGCCGCGCCAGCAGCATCACGACTTTCGCATCCGCGTTGGAGCAGAACCACTTCTCGCCTGATAGCCGCCAGTGATCTCCGTCCTGCACCGCCGTCGTCGTCAGCGTGCCGACGTCGGAGCCGCCTTCCTTCTCGGTCATGAACTGGCCGCCCTGGGTCAGCCGGCCCATGTCGGTCTGGGTCAGTCCGTCGAGATACTTCGCTTTCAGGGCCTCGCTGCCGAAATTCGACAGCAGTTTGGCGCAGCCGTCGGTGACATTGATCGGGCAACCCAGGCCGAACTCGGCCTGATTGAACAGGAACGTAAAAGCGTGTTTTGCGACGACGGGATATTTGTCGGGCCAGCCCAGAATGCCTTTCCGTACCGACATCGCGTGAATGCCGAATTCGCCGAACGCGACCCGTTCCAGCTCGCGATAGGCCGGGTGATATTCGATCCACTGCGCGTCGCGGCCGAAACGGTCGCGCTGGTGCAGCACCGGCATGTGACGGTCGGCCAGCCGCGCACATTCGTCGAGATGGCCGCCGGCGAGCGCGCCGAGGCGGTCGAGATGCGGCTCGATGTGGCGAAGCAGCTGTGACGGCAGATGAATGCGCAACAGGTCCGTGAGCGCCGGATCGGCGCGGTAGAAATTCATGCCCGACGTATCCGGCGCGAGCAATCCCGGGTGGCCGGCTGCCGTCGTCACATCGCTTTGCTGGGCTGACTGGTGCATGTTTGACTCTTGTTCGTTCCACCGGATACTCGGATGCTATAGATCTACCGATAAAGCAGGCGATGACGCCGTCAACAAACATAATTGGAGGATCACCCCGTGGCTGAGGGATACCGCATCATCGGCGCCGAGATGTCGCCCTACTCGGTCAAGATCCGCTCCTATTTTCGCTACAAGTCCATCCCGCATCAATGGCTCTTGCGCAATGCGGCAAACCAGTCGGAGTATGAAAAATACGCCAGAATGCCGATCATTCCGCTGGTCATCACGCCGGAGGGAACTGGCATCCAGGATTCCACCCCGATCATCGATGCGATGGAAAAAATCCATCCGCAGCCTTCGATTCATCTCCGCGCTGATCGAGGAGTTCGGCGACGAGTGGGGCAACAAATGGATGTTTCACTACCGCTGGGCGCGCGACGTGGATCAGCGCGCCTCCGCCGGGCGCATCGCGCGGATGCGCGGCCCGACCGCCAGCGAGGAGAAGCATGAGGCATTCGCGGCCCAGGTGCGCGTCCGCATGGTCGACCGGGCCTGGTTCGTCGGCTCCAGCGAGATAACCGCGCCGCAGATCGAGGCCGGCTTTGTCGAGATGCTGGACCTGTTGGACAGTCACCTCGCCACGCGACCCTATCTGTTCGGCGGGCGGCCGGCGTTCGGCGACTTCGGCCTCTGGGGCCAGTTCTATGAACTATGGACCGACCCCACCGCCGGCGCATTGATCGAAGGCAACACTCCGCATGTGCTCGATTGGGTCCACCGCATGCTCTGGCCGAGAGCGGAAAGCGCTTTCGAGAGCTGGACGGTCCTCGCACCGACCCTGATGCCGATCCTGGTCAGGCAGGTCGGGAAGCAATTTTGGCCCTGGACACTCGCCAACGAGACGGCGCTCAGGGAAGCCAAGGAAGAATTCAGCGTCACGCTCGGCGACAAGGTGTGGACCCAGAAGCCGCAAAAATATCATGCGCGGTCGCTCGGCATGCTGCGCGCCAAATACTCAGAAGTCGCCGACAAGAGCTCGCTCGATATGGTGCTGGCCGCGGCGGGTTGCCTGGCCGGATTGCGCGCCTAGATACCGACTCCCCGACTCAATTTTGAGGGCCTCGCCATGCAAACGCCGGACTACAAGATCGCCCTGATTGTCGGCGCCGGTGCAGGGCTCAGCGCATCGCTGGCTCGGCTTTTCAACAAACAGGGCATTCGGGTCGCACTGGCCGCCCGCAAAATCGAAAAACTCGGCGCCATCTGCACCGAAACCGGTGCGCGCGCCTTTGCCTGCGACGCCACCGATGCCGACGAAGTCGAGCGCCTGTTCGGGCTGGTGGAGCGCGAGATAGGGACGCCCGATATCGTCGTCTACAACGCCAGCGGTCGCGCCCGCGGCGCCTTCGCCGATCTGGTGCCCGCCGACGTCGCGCAGGCGATTGCGGTCAGCGCCTTCGGCGGCTTTCTGGTGGCGCAGCAGGCGGCCAGGCGGATGCTGCCCAATGCCCACGGCGCGATCCTGTTCACCGGGGCATCCGCCAGCATCAAGGGTTATGCGCAGTCGGCGCCGTTCGCGATGGGCAAGTTCGCGCTGCGCGGGCTGGCGCAGAGCATGGCCCGCGAATTGTCGCCGCAGGGCATTCATGTCGCGCACTTCGTCATCGACGGCGCCATCCGCAGCGCCGCGCGCAACGAGCCTGCCGACCGGCCGGATTCGATGCTGGATCCCGACGCGATTGCCTCCAGCTACTGGAACGTGTTGCAGCAGCCGCGCAGCGCCTGGACCTGGGAAATGGAATTGCGGCCCTGGGTCGAGAAGTTTTGAACACGAGCGACGAACTGGCGACTTCATTGCGCGCGGAGCGAAGCAATCCGCCTCCCCCCATAAAGAAGGAATGGATTGCTTCGCTGCGCTCGCAATGACGAAAAGACGAACCACAAATGGGGGGAAACATGACCGCCGAGATCACCATCGACACCGGCACCAATGAACTGCTGTGCGTCATTCGCGACCGTGTCGCCGTCATCACGCTCAACCGCCCGGAGGTCCGCAACGCGATGTCGGACGACCTGACGCCGGCGCTGCGCAGCATGATCAAGACCTGCGGCGAGAACCCGGAGGTGGGCGCGCTGCTGCTCACCGGCGCCGGGACCGCCTTCTGCGCCGGCGGCAACGTCAAGGGCATGGGTACCCACCGCGACAAGAAAAAGCTGGAAATGTCCTATGACGAGAAGGTCGCCGACCTGCAGGAACGCCAGCGGCTGCTGACTGGCGCACTGGTTTCGGTGCGCAAGCCAACCATCGCGGCGCTGCCCGGCCCCGCAGTCGGCGCCGGCCTCGCGCTCGCCATGGCCTGCGATATCCGCATCGCGGCGGAATCGGCGTTCGTCTCCACCGGCTATCTGCGGGTGGCGCTCTCCGGCGACTACGGCATCGCGTGGCTGCTGACGCGGCTGGTCGGCACCTCGCGGGCACGCGAGCTGATGTTCACCGCCGACCGGGTCGAGGCGCGGCGCGCCGAGGCAATCGGCCTCGTCAACCGCGTGGTGCCCGACGCCGAACTGCAGCAAGCGGCCTTTGCGCTGGCCCGATCGATGGCGGAAGGCCCGACGCTAGCGCTGCGCTACATGAAGGACAATCTCGACGAAGCCCTGTTGTTCGATTTTGCCACGGCCCGCGACCATGAGGCGGAGCGGCTGGTCCGCCTGACGACGACAGCGGATCACCGCGAGGCGGTGCAGGCCTTCATCGACAAGCGCAAGGCGGTGTTCAAGGGAAGCTAGTATCGACTATCCGAGATCGGTGAGTCGCTTGCTGCCCATGCTTCGAGACGCTCGCGACGCTAGCTCCTCAGCATGAGGTTGTTGTGCTTCAACAAATTAAGCCTCATCCTGAGCAGCATCGCGAGGCGTTGCGTCTCGAAGGATGGGTCTCAAACCGAGGCGTGAAGCGCGATCTGCTGCACTGCCAGCCGCCAGCTGGCGCAGGGAATTTCCTGCGGCGCGACGTCGATATATTTTTCGAAGCGCACCAGTTTCCAGTCACCGGGTGAATGCGTGAAGGCGAAACCGGACTTGCGGGCGAGGCCGGTCATGGCGTCGTTGGAGCGCAGCGTATCGCCGAACAGCCGCCTGGCACCGAAGGCCGCGACACGGCATTCCAGGTTGCCGAGCAGCGCCGAGCCGACGCCTTGACCCTGCCAGCGGTCGCCAATCGACAGGCCGAACTCGAAACTGTCGGTCTCGGCGTCGAAGGCGTAACGGGCCTCGCCGGCAATGGTCTCGGCGCCGTCGAGGGTCATGACTGCGACCACGCTGAAGCGATCGGCCTCGCCGACATGGACAAAGCGATCGAGCTCCGCCGGCGGCAGCTCGCTCATGGCGCCGAAGAAGCGATTGTAGCGGGAGCGAGTCGAGAGCGCCCGGAAGTAGGCCTGCAACGCTTCCGCGTCACGCGGTTCAACAAAACGTACCGTGACGGACGTGCCGGTCCGCAATCGCAGCACATCGGAATGTTGCCTGAGGTCGTTGAAACGAAGCGCGATCATGGCGGGCTCCCGCTGCCGCTGAAATGGCGCGGCCGGCATCCCCTTTAGGAGGCGATGCCGACCCTGGCTGCCTTCAGGCCCGCCAGAACGGCTTTTCGGCCTCGTAGACAATGTCGCTCCAGGACAGGCCGACGTCGTGCAGTTCACGGGCGGATAATTGCGCCAGTTGGCGCCGATCCTGCCGGCGCTTGTGCCAGATTCGGAGGGTTTCGCTAATCCGGGCGAAAACGCCCGATTGATGATTATTTATCATCGATTGATGAGTCAAAGTGGACATGTTCAGCTCCTAAAGCTAGTCTGTTGGCTGATATATGCGCCTGGTCGGCACCTGCGACAAACGACACTTTGTGCCGTTTCACATGATCTAAACTCATGCACTTGGATGCTCCGGAATGACCGCGAGACTGCCATCCCTCAACGGGTTGCGCGCCTTCGAGGCGGCGGCCCGGCACCTGAGCTTCACCCTTGCAGCCAAGGAGCTGAACGTCACGCAAACCGCGATCAGCCATCAGATCCGGCGGCTCGAGCTTGAACTTGGTATCAAGCTGTTCGTCCGGCAGAACCGCGCGCTGACATTGACGGCGGAGGCACGAGAGTATCTCCCCGGCGTCCGCGCCGCGTTCAACGATCTCAGACTGGCCACCGACCGGCTTCAGCGCCGCGACAGTGACCATGTGCTGACGGTCTCAACGCTGGCCTCGCTGGCCGCGAAGTGGCTGCTGCCAAAGCTTTCCGCGTTCCAGGAAGCCCATCCCGGCATTGACGTGCGCATCACCACGTCGACCAGTCTGATCGATTTCAGATCCGGCGACGTCGACGCGGCGATCCGCTATGGCCGCGGCCAATGGCCGGGCCTGCGCGCCGACTGGCTGATGGCCGACCAGCTATTCCCGGTCTGCAGTCCTGCTCTGCTGACCGGCGACCGGCCACTGCGACGCCCCGAGGACCTCGCGGACCACGTCCTGCTTCAGACCAGCGCCGGCTACGACGACGATTGGCGGCTCTGGCTCACGGCCGCCGGCCTGCCGGCCAACCTCTCGAAACAGCCCGGCGTCACCTTCGACCTGATCTTCATGACCCTGCAGGCCGCGATCGACGGGATCGGCGTGGCGATGGGCCGGACCTCCTATGTCGAGGCCGACATCGCCAAGGGGCGGCTGGTGGTCCCGTTCGACATCACGCTGCCGTCGGACGCCGGCTTCTACCTGGTTTCGCCGGAGGCCAGGGCCGATACGCCAAAACTGTCGGCGTTTCGGCAATGGCTAAAGGCCTCGATCCATGGCAAACCGGACGAACTTCGCAAGCCCGAGCCGCTTCGTGAAGCCATACAAGCAGCCCGGCGCCGCCGGGTTTGATTTCCGTGCCAACAACAATAACAAGACGCATGGTCGACCTTTCCCGAAAATTCGACGTGCTGGTGGTCGGAGGCGGCAATGCTGCGCTGTGCGCTGCCATCAGCGCGCGTCGCACCGGCGCTGAAGTGCTGGTGCTGGAGGGTGCGCCAAAATTCTACCGGGGCGGCAACACCCGCCACACCCGCAACATGCGCTGCGCCCATGATGCCGCGACCGACATCCTCACCGGGCCGTATACCGAGCAGGAGTTCTGGGAAGACCTGCAGCGCGTCACCGGCGGCGAGACCGATGAGGAGCTTGCGCGGCACATGATCGCGGAGTCCAAGGACGTTCTCGGCTGGATTGCCGAACAGGGCGTGCGCTGGCAGCCCTCGCTGGGCGGCACGCTTGGCCTCGGCCGCACCAACTCGTTCTTCCTCGGCGGCGGCCGGGCGATGCTGAACGCACTGTATCTCACCGCCGAAAAGCTCGGCGTCGACATCCTCTACGACGCCGAAGTGCTTGACCTCGAGATCGACAACGGCATGTTCCTGTCGGCCACGCTCAAGCAGGGCGACGCCGACGTCACCGTCCGCGCCGCGACCCTGGTCGCCGCCGCCGGCGGCTTCGAGGCCAACATCGAATGGCTGAAGCAGTATTGGGGCGACGCCGCCGACAACTTCCTGATCCGCGGCACGCCCTATAACCGCGGCTCGATCCTGAAGATGCTGCTCGACAGGGGCGTGCAGGAGGTCGGCGATCCCACCCAGTGCCACGCGGTGGCGATCGACGCCCGCGCGCCGAAATTCGACGGCGGCATCATCACCAGACACGACTCGGTTGTGTTCGGCATCGTCGTCAACAGACACGCCACCCGATTCTACGATGAGGGCGAGGATATCTGGCCGAAGCGCTACGCCATCTGGGGCCGGCTGGTGGCCGCGCAGCCCGACCAGATCGCCTACATCATCTTCGACGCCAGCGTGCGCAACAGCTTCATGCCGACGCTGTTCCCGCCGATCGAGGCGCCGACGATCGCCGAACTCGCCGGCAAGTTCGATCTCGATCCGGCCACGCTGGAAAAAACCATCGCCGACTTTAACGCCGCGGTCCGGCCCGGCACCTTCGACCACACCATTCTCGACGACTGCCGCACTGAGGGGCTGACGCCGCCGAAGACCCACTGGGCGCGCAAGATCGAGACGCCGCCCTACTACGCCTATCCGGTGCGGCCCGGCATCACCTTCACCTACCTCGGCACCCGCGTGAACCGGCAGGCGCGCATGCTGATGAAGGACGGCAAGCCCGCCGCCAACATGTTCGCCGCCGGCGAGATCATGGCGGGCAACGTGCTCGGCAAGGGCTACGCCGCCGGCATCGGCATGACCATCGGCAGCGTGTTCGGACGGATCGCGGGACGGGAAGCGGCGCGGCATGCACGGAACTAGGATTCTCGAGGAAGCCGACCGGCTGATGACGGTCTGCAATTCCTGCCGCTACTGCGAAGGCCTCTGCGCGGTGTTTCCGGCGATGGAAATGCGCCGCGCGTTTTCCGACGGCGACCTCAATTACCTCGCCAATCTCTGCCACGGCTGCGGCGCCTGCTACACCGACTGCCAGTTCTCGCCGCCGCATGAGTTCAACGTCAACGTCCCCAGGACGCTGGCGATCGCGCGCGCCGACTCGTATGCCGCCTATGCCTGGCCACGCGCCTTTTCCGGCCTGTTCGCGCGCAACGGGCTTGCCATCAGCATCATCGCGGCGCTGAGCGTCGCGGCGTTCATCTTCGGCTTTGCCGCCTTCAACGACCGCCGGCTGCTGTTCGGTATCCATACGGGGCCGGGCGCATTCTACAGATTGATGCCGCACAATGCGATGGCGGCGCTGTTCGGTGCGGCGTTTCTCTATGCGATCATGGCCCTTGTGATGGGCGTGCGCGCTTTCTGGCGCGACATCGGCGAACCATTCGGCCTGGTGGCGGATCCGCCCTCGCTCTGGCAGGCGATCAAGGACGCCGGACAGTTGCGCTATCTAGACGGCGGCGGCGTCGGCTGCGTCAACGAGGACGAGCGGCCGAGCGACCAGCGAAAAATCTATCACCATCTCACCTTTTACGGTTTTGGTCTCTGCTTCGCCTCGACCACCGTGGCGACGCTGTATCATTACGTCTGGGCGCGCGAGGCGCCCTATCCGTGGTGGGACCTGCCTGTCGTGCTCGGTACGCTCGGCGGCGTCGGGCTTCTGATCGGCCCCGCGGGCCTGCTGGCGGAAAAATGGAAGCGCGATCCCGCGTTGGTCGATCAGGCGCGCATGGGCATGGATGTCGCCTTCATCGTCATGCTGTTCATGACGAGTCTGACCGGCATGGCGCTGTTGCTCCTGCGCGAGACGCCGGCGATGGGGGCGCTGCTGGCACTGCATCTCGGCGTGGTGTTCGCGCTGTTCATCACCATGCCCTACGGCAAGTTCGTGCACGGCATCTATCGTTTCGTGGCACTGGTGCGCTACGCGCGGGAGCGGCGGATGATGGCGGGTACGGTTTGATCCATCAACGTCATTGCGAGCCACGTCGTTGCATCATCCACCAAGATCGGCCCTCAGGCCGGTGCGGAACTCGCAATGACGTGGTTGCATTCCGGATTAAAATTTCAAACGCAGATGCGCGTCCGCCTTCTCGCGGCACGATTTGCCCGAGGTTTGCGTTTCGTTGTCCCTCGAAAGAAAAGAGGGAGCAGGGAATGCCGGATGCGCGCTGCACCCGCGGTCTCGTGTGCAAAACTGTGCAAAAAACACGCACACGAG
>LNEC01000019.1 GCA_001464035.1 Bradyrhizobiaceae bacterium Ga0074131 | reverse complement strand
TACGGCTTACTTCGCGCTCTCCCCGGCGATCAGGATTTGTTTGTCACCGTCGCCCCCGCGGATTGATGGCTGGCCTGACGCCCGGTCGGGCCGGCTTCGCCTCCTTAGGGACTTGACGCCAACCCAGAGGCTGTCAGGACCACACGACTTCACCGTACGCTTCAGCGCCGTCGTCAGCGTGCCGTCCGATCGCTCACGGGCCCCTAAGCGCCCGCCCTGCAACCCGTCACACGCCTGACGCTGCCGCGTCCACCGCATCCCATCCCGCGTTTCGTGACGATCGCGATACGCCCCTCTTGCCGAGTGGGACGGACGAATTTGTAGGAGTGATTTGCCCGACAGGTTAAGTGGAATCTTGCCCGACGGGTTATTTTGCCGCAGCCGTGTCTACCATCAGCCGCGAGCCATGCTTCCGCCTAGGTGGGCTGTCGTATATGAGAGAATCACTCGATCGACTCGAGCGCGGACAGGCATTTCAACCGGGGCATGGCATGGTAAATCGATTTGCGACGGCGCAATCCACCGTGACGATGCGGCGTTGGCGGCGTCCGGGCATGGTGACGCTCGCGGCGATCGCCGCGCTGGCGGCGCTGACCGCCGACGCCGCGGCGCGACAGCCGCGCCCCGCGCCAACCACCGTGGCGACAGCACCACGCGATGCAGGCGAGCCGATCATGGCGATCGTGTCGATCAAAAGCCAGCAGGTCACTCTCTACGACGCCGACGGCTGGATCCTGCGCGCGCCGGTATCGACCGGCACCACGGGACGCGAAACGCCGGCCGGCATCTTCGCCATCGTCGAGAAGAACAAGGACCACCGCTCGAACATGTATGACGATGCCGAGATGCCGAACATGCAGCGTATCACCTGGAACGGCATCGCCCTGCACGGCGGGCCGCTGCCCGGCTATGCGGCCTCGCACGGTTGCGTGCGGATGCCCTTCGGCTTCGCCGAAAAGCTGTTCGACAGAACGCGAATCGGGATGCGGGTGATCATCTCGCCTGATAACGCCGAGCCGGTCGAGTTTTCCCATCCGGCGCTGTTGGTGCCGAAGGCGGAGGCGAACGCGGCCGCGCCGGCCAGGGCCGAGGCGCTCGCCCGCGAGGCGGCCGAAGCTGCGAGGACGGCCGACGAGGCGAAAAAAGCCGCCGCGAAAGCGCCGCGCGAGACGGCGGCGCTGACAGCGGCGCTGCGCAAGCTGGCAGGGCTCAAGACCCGCGCCGACACCGAACTCGCCACCGCCGACAACGCGCTCGCCGCCGCAAAGACCGACGAGGCCAGGGCTCGGGCCGAGGACCTCAAGCAGAAGGCCGCCGCCAGGGCCGCGGACTTGGGCGCGCAGCTCGACACCGCCAGGGCCGACGCGCAACCGAAACTTGACGCCGCCGCCGCCGCAAAGGACGCCGCCAAGGCGACCGCGACAAGGAAGGCCGACACCGCCAAGGCGGCCACCGACGCGAAGCTCGCGCTCGAGCCGGTCTCGGTCTACATCAGCCGCGCGACGCAGAAGCTGTACGTGCGGCGCAAGACGGATAAGCCGGCGCCGGACGGCGGCGGCCAGGTGTTCGATGCGACCATCGAAGTCCCGGTTACGATCCGCGATCCCGGCAAGCGGATCGGCACACATGTGTTCACGGCAATGGCGCGCAACGACGCGGGCCTGCGCTGGTCCGCGGTCACGATCGACAACGCCGATAACGCCAGGGCCGCGCTCGACCGCATCACCATCCCGCAGGAAGTTCTCGAGCGCATCGCGCCCACCGCATTGCCGCGATCCTCGATCGTCATCTCGGACGAGCCGCTGAGCGCCGAGACCAACTATCGCACCGAGTTCGTCGCGGTGCTGAGCCATCAACCGCAAGGCGGTTTCATCACGCGCAAGCCCACGCCCCCGGTTGATATGCATGTCGCGAGCGACGACGGCTTCGGTTTCTATTTCCAGCCTAATCGTGATTTCCAACCTGCCGACCCGCGCCGACGCGGCGACCCGTATTATCGTCCGAGGCAACAGAGCTGGTGGTAGGACGTGATACGCCGCGTGCAGCCGCATGATCGCTGACGGTCAAGAAAACAGCCGCCCAAAAGGCACTCTCGATCAAACCTGATTCTGATCCGGAAGCCACCACCCCGTGCTGGTCTAAACGCGGGGTGCTACGGAGATGTGTGGCCCGCAAACCACAACCATCGGCAGCGTTCAATCCGGGGTAGATCGGCAATTGCAGTGTGATTAACGAATCAACTAGACCGATAGCGGGGTTGAGAAGCGGAGAGTAGTATGAGAGTCGCTTCCTTAGAAAGTGTATTGACGGCAGCCACGCTGGTGTTGGCCATCGTTATCGTGCTGTGGGGAATCAAGATTTTCTACAGCGCGTGAACAGGCAGGCAGCTTGCGTCGAACAAGAGACCTCCGGCCAAGAAGAGGTTCGCGACGAAGGCATCACTTCCGCGGCGGCGGAGGCCTTCTGTTTCAGTTGCCGAGGAATTTGCCGCATATTCGTCCTTTCAACGCATCGAATTGACGAACCATTTTGCCATCCCGGCAGATTATTTCGAGGCCAACCTGCCCGCATTTCCGTGAGACGCGCCGCAATGATGCCGTTTTAGCGCCGGGTTGGACACAAGGCTTTGCCAATTTTGGTCGCAAATTTGCCCGCCGACTCATTTCATTTTTGCCGAGCGAACGAAACGACTGGGGTAGGTTCGGTTTTTTATCTGGAGTATCATTCATGCCAGCAGATCATTCCCCCCACAACAAGCATGGGCGGCGCGGTGAACCCTCCTTTTGGACCTACGAACCCGCCAAGGACACTTCACTACTTGAAAATGCCGTTCGAGGGGACGAACTTGCCGACGGACCTCAGTCGCTGCTTGAGGAAAATGCCCAACTCCGGAAACTCGTGGTTCAGCTATCGAACCTCCTCGGCGACCTCCCAGCGACGACGACGGATGACACACAATCAGATCGTGCGGCAGTCTCTGGCGGGCCGGATGACGTGATCGTCTACGGGGCGGGTTGGGGCTCCTGAGCACTGTCGGGCCGCTGGCGGGCAACGAGAGCCGGTGGGGTCGACCGGGCAAAGTGATGGCCGCTCACCCCTAGGGAACGGCGACTTGGTCGCGTGTCGGCCACCCTCAGGGATGAGGGCTCTTCACGAGCAACGCCGCTCCTACAAATCCACCACGACGTAATCGCTCTCCACCGATACCGCCAGGATCTCGGCGACGTACGGTCCCTTCACCACATTGGTGCCCGGCTCAACGCTCACCGGATAGGCGCGGGTGCGGAATTTCCTGGGATCGCAGTAGGATTGCCCGGTGCGGACGTCGAATTCCCAGCCGTGCCAGGGACAGCGCAGGATTTCGCCCTGCCGGGTGTATTCGATCTCGCCGGGATCCGAGGATTGTGCCAGGCCGATCAGCGGGCCCTCGCACAGCGCCGCGCCCTGGTGCGGGCAGCGGTTCAGCAGACCAAAGAACTCGCCCTTGATGTTGAAGATCGCGATCGGACGCTCATCAATGGTGAGGAATTTTCGCGTGCCGGGCGGCAGCTCGTCCACCGGGGCGACAATGTGACGACCCATCAAATCAGTCCGTACAGCTTCAGAGCATTGGTCAGATAAAACGCCTCGCGATTGGCGTCGCTGACGCCGGGGGGCAGCACCCGCGACGGCTCGTCGAAGTCCCAATGCGGATAGTCGGTGGCGAACAGCAGCTTGTCCCAGCCGATCCAGTCGATGACGTCGAACAAATGGTCGCGGCGTTCCGGGTCTTCCATCGGCTGCGTGGTCCAGAAGATGTGGTCGCGGATATATTCCGACGGCCGGCGTTTCAGGTGCGGGACTTCGCCGTGCAGCTTCTCGAAAATCCGGTCGAGCCGCCACGACAGCGACGGCGCCCAGCCGAACCCGGCCTCGATCATCACCATCTTCAGTTTCGGATAGCGCTGGAACACGCCTTCCAGCACGATGCTGGCCAGTGCGGTCTGCTGGCACTGCGAATGGCCGACCATCTCCTCGATATAAAAACTCGGCCAGCCCGACGCGGTGATCGGATTGCCGCCGAAGCCGAAGGCATGCACGCCGACCGGGAGGCCCGCCTCCTCCGCGGCTTCGTAGATCGGCCAGTAGCGGCGCTGGCCGAGCGGCTCGACGTTGCGGCTGAGCAGCAGCACCTGCACGAAATTCCTGTCGCCGGCGCGGCGGCGGATTTCGGCGGCCGCGGACACGCCATCCTCGTTGGCGACGACGACGGAGCCTTTCAGCCGGCTGTCCTGGCTGGTCCATTTGTCGATCTGCCAGTCGTTGATGGCGGTCGCGAGCGCGGTGGCAAGATCGTGATTGCGCATGCCCTGCCCGGTGGCGCCGAGCGGATTGAGCACGCCGAGCGCGACATTGTAGGGATCGAGCAACTGCTTCTGCATGAAGGACAGCGACGAACCCTGCTGGCCGCCTTCCGGCGGATAGGCGTCGCGGCGCGACGCGTTCGGCTGCGCCTTGGGATAGGGCGGGCCTTCCATCATGCCCTGATAGGCGTGGACGCCGTAGGTTTCGAGATGCGCGTGCCAGCGTTTGGCCAGGAACGGGTACAGTTCCTGTTTGGTCGCGCGCGCCGGATGGATATCGCAATCGGCGATCGCGGTCTTGACGCCGACCGACGACGCCGGCTCAGCACTGCTGCGGAACTGCACATTCATGGCGTCGTCTCCTTGCCTTGCGCATGATCCTATCCGAAAACCGGATTCCACTTTTCAGGATCATGCCACCACAGGCTGCTTCAGGCGGGGATAAGTCGCGTGCGGATTGTCGACCATGATCTTGCGCACGAGATCGGCAGACATCCCCTCCGGCAGCACCTGGTCGCCGTCGAATTGCCAGTGCGGATAGTCGGTCGAGAATAGAAGTAATTCATCCGACTGCATATGGTCAAACAGGCGATTGAGTGTCGCCGGATCCGGCGGCGCGTCAATCGGCTGCAGCGAGAACCGGATGTTGCTGCGCACAATTTCCAAGGGCGCGCGGTCCACCCACGGCGTTTCCATGCGCACGCCGCGCCAGAACTTGTGCAACCGCCAGAGATACGATGGCAGCCAGCTCCAGCCGGATTCCAGCATCACCATTTTCAGGTTCGGATGCCGCGCGAACACGCCCTCGACGATCAGGCTGGTCAATTGGGTCTGGAACGCCGTCGCCTGGGCGACGTAATCCTCGATGTGATAGGAACCCCAGCCGACCGAGGTGGGCGGGTTGTGATAATTGCTTCCGGCATGAACGCCGATCGGCAATCCCAACCGCTCGGCGGCGGCATAGATCGGCCAGTAAGCGCGCTTGCCGAGCGGCATGTCGCCCATGACCAGCATCAGCACCTGGACGAAGCGCTGGTCCCCGGCGCAGCGCTCGATCTCCGCCACCGACTTCTCGACGCTCTGTACCGGGATCACGATCGAGCCGCGCAGCCGCGGCTCCCTGTCGAGCCATTCCTTGACCAGCCAGTCGTTCAGCGCCCGGCAGAACGCGTCCGCCATGTCCTCCGAAAACACCATCTGCACGCCGTACAGCGGGTTGCAGATGCCATAGCTGACGCCGAAGCGGTCGAGCGCCTGCGCCTTCATGTCGTCGAGGTTGGAGCCCGGTTTGCCCTGCGCCGGCCGCCAGTCCGGCCGCGACGAGATCGGCGAATGGGTCGGATAGGATTGCGACACCAGGTCGGTCATGCCCCGCGTCGTCACCTGGTCGCGCCAGTAATCGCTGAGGTAGGGCAGCAGGCTCGTCAAATGAGGAACCGCAGGATGCAGATCGCAATCCACGCCGCCCGCGACCGGTGACGTCATGACCTCAGGTTTCCTCTTCGCATGTGGTAGACAATCGAACTCGGCGTTGGCTCGCCGAGCAGCATAGGACGCGCGCGCTCGCCCGTCCATCGGCGGGTCAGCCGCCGATGAGTCGGCAGCCATGCAATCCTGTGCTAGGAGATAACAAACGCCGCAGGGGGATCGCATGCACGGGCCGCGGATTGCCGCACTCACAACCCTGCTGGCGTTTACCGTTCCGGCCTTCGCGCAGCAGCAACCGGCCGCGCCACTGCCAGATCACTCGAAGATCGAGATCAAGACCATCCCGCTCGGCAACAACGTATATATGCTCGAAAGCCGGAGCGGAAACATCACCGTGGGGGTGGCGAAGGACGGCATCATCCTGGTGGACGGCCAGTTGGGGCCGCACGACAAGATCAAGGCCGCCGTGGCCGCGATCTCGACGCTGCCGGTCAAGTATCTGATCAACACGCATTATGATGGCGGCCATGCCGGGGGCAATGAGACATTTGCCAAGGACGGCGTCATCATCGTGGCCCAGGACAATGTCAGGAAGCGGCTCGCGGCGGGCACCACCAACGCACTGACCGGCGCCAAGACTCCGCCGGCGCCGCCGGCGGCGCTGCCGTCCGACACCTATACGAACTTTGCCAAGATCAGATTGCAGGGGCGCGTCGCCAACCTCAGGCACATCCCGAATGCGCATACCGACGGCGACACCTATGTCTGGTTCAAGACCGCTCGCGTGCTGGCCACCGGCGACACCTTCACCAATGGCCGCTATCCCAACATCGATTTCGCCAATGGCGGCAACATCAGGGGCATGATCGCGGCGGCGGATGTCTATCTCAAGCTGACCAACGCCAGGACCAAAATCGTGCCGGGTCACGGGCCGGTTGCCGACAAGGCAGCACTGCTGGCGTTCCGTGCCATGCTGGTGACGGCGCGCGACCGGATGGCCAAACTCGTCAAGGACGGCAAGACCGAGGATGAGGCGGTGGCGGCAAAACCGTTCGCCGATCTCGACGCCAAATGGGCGCCGAACGAACTGGTCGCCGGGAATTTCATCCGCGTCGTCTACCGCTCGCTCACCGACAAGCCCGACAGCAAGCCGGGATTGTTGAAACGAATCTTCCGCAGGAATTGAGAGTTCGATGAAAGACCTGGTCCCCATCGCCGAAAAGATCGCCGCCCGACTGATCGAGCGGCGTCAGACCATCGCGGTCGCGGAATCCTCGACCGGCGGGCTGATCTCTGCCAGCCTGCTCGCGGTGCCCGGCGCTTCCGCCTATTTTCTCGGCTCCGCCGTGGTCTATACGCGAGACGCGCGGCGGCTCCTGATGGACATCCCGGACGAGGCGATGAAGGGCATCCGCTCGGCGTCCGAGCCCTACGCCAAACTGCTGGCGAGCCAGATCCGCGCGCGCTTCGCCACCGACTGGGGCCTGTCGGAAACCGGCGCCACCGGTCCCACCGGCAACCGCTACGGCGACGCCGCCGGCCATTGCTCCATGGGGATCGCGGGGCCGGCGAATGCGGTCATCACCCTGGAGACCGGCAGCGCCGACCGACTCGCCAACATGCACAGCTTCGCGGCGGCTGCGCTGAACCTGCTGCTGCGGAATCTGTCGGGGTGATTGTTTGCAGCTACCCGACAAAATTTTCAAACAGCCAAGGCAAACGAGACCGTCATTGCGAGCGAAGCGAAGCAATCCAAATTGCCACGCAAAGAAAGAAGCTGGATTGCTGATCCAGGTTACGGCGCCATCGCGGCTAGAACCAAAGCAGCGACGATGACGAGCGATACGGCAATGATCGCGCCCCTCAGTCCTTTGCCTGGATATCCGAAATAGAGGCCCGCAAGGATCGCCAAGCCAACCAGTGTAAGGATGATCTGGATAAAGGCGGGAGTCATCTTTCTCCGGTTTCTTTAATGGCCTGAATGTTGGAGTTGACCCCGCACTCGCGGTACGATCGCCCTCATTTCTCCCGGAACGAACGCATCAGCTGGTCGCTCAAGGGCTTCATCAGATAGGACAGCATGGTGCGGTCGCCGGTCTGCACGAAGGCTTCCACCGGCATGCCCGGGATCAGCTTGACCGCGCCGAGCCGCGTGATCTCTTCCGGGGGCATCGAGACCCGGATGGTGTAGTGGCTCTGTCCGGTGCGCTGGTCGGTGGTGACGTCGGCCGAAACCCGGCTGACGACGCCGTTCAGTTCCGGCGTGGTGTGCTGGTTGAACGCCGACAGCCGCAGCACCGTCTTCTGGCCGATCTGCAGCTTGTCGATATCCTGCGGATTGACCTTGGCCTCGACCGAGAGATCGTCGGCCTGCGGCACGATCATCATGATGGCATCGCCGGCGGTGATCACGCCGCCGACGGTGTGAACCGTCGATTGCAGCACCATGCCGTCCTGCGGGGCGCGGATATCGACCCGGCGCAGCTGATCCTCGGCCGTCACCTTGCGCTCGACGAATTCGCCGATCTTGTCATTGGTCTCGCGCAGGTCCTTGGAAACTTCGCTGACCAGATCCTTGTCGACCTGGATGATCTGAAGCTCGGTTTCGGTGATCTTGCCCCTGGCCTGGGCCCGCGCCGCAATGTATTGCGCCCGTTCGCCGGACAGCCGGGCGGCGTCGCGCTCGAGCACGGTGAGGCGTGAGAGCTGAATCAGGCGCTGTTCGAAGAGCGAACGAACCCCCACCAGTTCCTTCTCGACCAGCACAATTTCCTTGTCCTTGGCCTCCTCCTGGGCGGTGAGGCCGGCGATCTCCTCCTTGAGCTGCGCGATGCGCTCGCGCAATTGCGACTTTTGTCCGGCACGTCCCGTGGTGCGAACCTCGAACAGCTTGCTTTCGCTGGCCATGACGTTCTGGACGTCGGGATCGTTGACCCGGTCGAACAGCATCGCAGGAAACGTGATTGAGTCGAGGCCGCGCTGTTCGGCCTCCAGCCGCGCCGCCCGCGCCCACAAGCCGTTGAGGGTCTTGTTGACGATGGCGAGGCCGGCCTTGGTGACGGTGTCGTCGAGCCGAACCACGATGTCGCCGGCCTTCACCACCATGCCGTCGCGCGCGCGCACCTCGCCGACCACGCCGCCGGTGGGGTGCTGCACTTTCTTCACGTTGGAATCGACGACGATACTCCCCGGCGCGATCAGCGCGCCGGAGATCTGCGCCGTCGATGCCCAGGTGCCGAGCCCGCCCGCCAGCACCAGGATGACGGAAAGCCCGATGATCAAATGGAGCCGTATCGACGCTTTTGCGCCACGCTTCGCGCTGCCCGTCATGGCTTGGCTACTCCTCCCTCGGAGACGATCTTGATCGGAGAAGGCGGCGGCGCCACCCGCTGCTGCAGCACCTGCGCCAGCACGGTTTCCTTGGGCCCGAAGGCCTGCATGCGGCCATCCTTGAGCACCAGCAGCATGTCCACTGCCTCGATTCCGATCGGCCGGTGCGCAACCACCACGACGATGGCGCCGCGCTCGCGCGAAGCGCGAACCGCCCGCGACAATGCCTGGTCGCCCTCGGTATCGAGATTGGAGTTCGGCTCGTCCAGCACGATCAGGAACGGATCGCCATACAGCGCCCGCGCCAGCGCCACGCGCTGCGCCTGGCCGGCGGAAAGCGCAGCGCCGTGCTCGCCGATCTGGGTGTCGTAGCCCTCGCGCATCTTGATGATCATGTCGTGCACGCCGGCTTCCCTGGCGGCCTTGATGATGGTCTCGGACGTGGCTTCAGGATCGAACCGGCAGATATTCTGGGCGACGGAGCCCGCGAACAGCTCGACATCCTGCGGCAGGTAGCCGATATGGCGGCCGAGCACGTCGCTCGACCACTGGTCGAGCGCCGCCCCGTCGAGCCGGACCTTGCCGCGCACCGGCTGCCATACCCCGACCAGCGCGCGTATCAGCGAAGACTTGCCCGATCCGCTCGGCCCGATCACCCCGAGGCCGTTGCCGGCTTCCAGCGCGAAGGTCACGTCCTGCACGATGATTTTCTGGTCGCCCGGCGGCACGATGCTGACGGCCTCGACCGACAGCCGCTTCGATGGGCTCTGCAGCAATGTCTGCGTCGCCTGCGCCGGCAGGGTTTCGAGCAGCCGGTTGAGGCGGTGCCAGCTCTGCCGCGCCGCGACGAAACCCTTCCAATGCGCGATGGCGAGGTCGACCGGCGCCAGCGCCCGCGCGCTCAGGATCGAGCCCGCGATGATGACGCCGGCGGTCGCTTCCTGGTTGATCACGAGATAGGCGCCGACCGCGAGCACCGCGGACTGCAGCACCATGCGCATGACCTTGGCGATGGCGCCGAGGCCGCCGGCGACGTCGCTGGCGCGCTGATTGCCATCGAGATATTTTTCGTTGGTCTCGGTCCAGCGCTTCGTCAGTCGGCCGGACATTCCCATCGCGACCAGCACTTCGGCGTTGCGCCGGCTGGTGGCCGCCAGATCGTTGCGGCGCGCCGCGAGGCCCATGGCCTCGCGTGCCGGCGCGCGTGACATGTATTCGGTGATGATGGTGAGGATGATCAGAATGATCGCGCCGACCAGTGCGGTCAGGCCGATCAGCGTATGGAACGCGAAACAGATCGCCAGATAGAATGGCAGCCACGGCAGATCGAAGAACGCGCCGGGCCCCATGCTGGAGAGGAACGAGCGAACATTGTCGAGATCGCGCAGCGGCTGCAGGCCCTCGTTGCGTCCACCCACCATCAGCGGCAGACGGACCACGGTATCGAACACGCGGGCATTGAGGGCTTCGTCGAGCGACGTGCCGATGCGGACCAGGACCCGGCTGCGGATCAGGTCGAGGATGCCCTGGGCGATGTACAACCCCCCGGCCAGGATCACCAGACCGACCAGCGTCGGGATGCTGCGGCTCGGCAGCACCCGGTCGTAGACCTCCAGCATGAAGATCGAACCGGTCAGATACAACAGGTTGATCATGCAGCTCATGACGCCGACGCCGATGAACGCACCGCGGCAGGCGCGCAGCGCATCACCGAGTTCGGAACTCCGGACACCGGGAGCGGCTGCCATCGAATCTGATCTCTTCGCGAGGGGTGCAAGGGCCCCCGTTCTACCGATGTTTGCGCCTAGCGTCCACGTACCCGGGTTCCCCTAAAACGCCGCCCATAAGCCGGCGCGGGGGGTGGGGAGGCGCGCGGTTCCGCCTCCGAACGGCCTAGGACCGCGCGACCGGGCGCGATCGGCTTCGGAACAGCCCCAGCTGCCGCGCAACACCGGGTCCAGCCCGGGAAGCGCGGCGGAACCTAATGGCTCGCACTGGCTTGTAATGCACCTTCACCAATAGCATTGGAGCTATCATGATCAGCCGCTTTATCGGAACCGCCGCCATTGTGGCCGTCCTGGCCATTCCCTCCCTCGCCCAGGCCCAAGGGGTCCCCGGTGGCATCGAACGCGGCGCGCGCGACGGTGAACGGGCCGCCGGTCCGGTCGGCGCCGTGGTCGGCGGTGTCGTCGGCGGCGTCGTTGGCGGCGTTGCCGGCGTCTTGGGTGTCGATGAGCGTCCCCGCTTTCGCAGCTACGTGGTCGAGCAGCGCCGCCCGTCCTACCAGTATCGCGAAGACGTCCGGGTCGGCGTCGTCCTGCCGGAACAGGGCGTCACCTACTACGAGGTGCCGCAGGAATATGGCGTTCGCGACTATCGCTACACCGTGGTGAACGGCCGCACGGTTCTGGTCGAACCGCGCACCCGCCGGATCGTCGAGATCGTCGAGTAACCTACCGCTTCATCCATGAGACAAAACGGGGCTGTCCTTCGGGGCGGCCCCTGAAGCGTCAGATGCCCGCGCGGCAGCGTTTGCATGCGTGAAACTTTAGGGTGCTGTCGGCGTTATGCAACCATGACACAACCTGACACCTGGTACGTGGCCTTCGGACCGGACAAGCCGGTGAAGACCAACGACAATGCAACCGGCACGGTACGATCGACCCGCACCTTCAAGTCGGAAGTCGACGCCAAGCTGTTCGCGATGCAGATTCTGGCCAAGGGGTGGTCGGCCAGCGCCGGCACACTCAACCCGCATCAGCCCAAGCAGGTTATCAGCGCCTCCCAGATCGAAAAATGGGCCGACCCGCGCGTCAACGCGTGACGTGAAGTGGCCGGCGTAGCCGCTACGTCGCGGCCGCGGCCCCCATACGCTCCGCCAGAATGCATCTCGCGATCCGGTCGGCGCCGACCTGCACATTGGGCGGCAGCTGCTCGACGCAGCGGGCTTCCGCGAAACGACAGCGCGGCGCGAACGAGCAGTTGGCCGGCGCCTTGTCGAGCGACGGCGGTGTTCCCGGAATGGTCTCCAGCCGCTGGCCGCGTTTGGCGCCGTGCACGGTGGAGGCCAGCAGGCCGCGCGCATAGGGATGGATCGGCGACCGCACGATCTGGCTGAGCGTGCCCTGCTCGACGATCTGGCCCGCATACATCACCGCGACCCGGTCGCAGATCTCGATGGCGACGCCGATATCGTGCGTGACGAAGATGACGGACATGCCGAACTCGCGCTGCAGTTCGCGCAACAGCAGCAGGATCTGGATCTGCACGGTGGCGTCCAGCGCCGTGGTCGGCTCGTCGGCGAGCAGGATTTTCGGCTTGCAGGCCAGCGCCAGCGCGATCATCGCGCGCTGCCGCATGCCGCCCGACATCTCGTGCGGGTAGGCGTCGAGCCGGCGCCTGGCGGAGGGAATCCGCACCACTTCCAGCATCTCCAGCGCGCGCGCGGTCGCGTCGGTCTGGCTCTTGCCCTCATGGCGCATGACGCTTTCGGAGATCTGCTGGCCGATGGTATAGACCGGATCGAGCGCCAGCGCCGGCTCCTGGAAGATCATCGAGACGGTCTGGCCGCGAAACGCCGACAGCTCCTCGTCGTCCAGCGCCAGCACGTCGCGCCCCAGCACCTGCACGCTGCCCGAAATCTGCGTGCGCTTCTTCGGCAACAGCCGCATCAGCGCGCGCAGCGTGACGCTCTTGCCCGAGCCGGACTCGCCGAGCAGGCCGAGCACCTCGCCCTCGCCGAGCGACAGGCTGAGATCGTTGACGGCATGGACGGTGCGCTCGCCGCTGAAGCGAATGTTGAGATTTTTGATCTCGACGAGATTGCTCATGCTGGCTCGGGCACCCTGTCGTGGAAATCGGTGGCGCGCTGGAACGCCGCGCCGATCCGCAGGATCATCGCCTCATCGAACGAACGGCCGACCAACTGCATGCCGACCGGCAGGCCCAACTTCGTAAAGCCCGCGGGAATTGAAAGCGACGGCAGCCCCAGATAATTGATCGGGCGGGTGAACCGCGTCAGCCGCTGGATCATCGCCTCGGCGTCGGGGCTGTTGCCGACGTCGCTCTCGGCGATGGTGGGCGCTGCGACCGGCGAGACCGGCGCGATCACCGCGTCGACGCCGACCACCGCGGCATTGTGCGCCGCCAGCGCCGGACCGCGCCAGCGCATCGCTTCCAGATAGGATACGCCTGAGATCGCCAGCCCGTTCTGCAGCCGCATCAGCACCTGGGGGCCGTAATCCCCCGGGCGTTCGATCATCCAGCGCTTGTGGAACGCGGCGGCCTCGGTCGCGAGCACGAACTGGCATGCCGCCGTAAGCTGGCGCTGCTCCGGCAGTTCGACCTGGACGATCGTGGCACCCTCCCGCGTGAGCACCGACAGCGTCTCATCGAGGATGCGCGCGACTTCGGGATCGAGGTCGTCGACATAGAAGGCGGTGGGCACGCCGATGGTCAGCCCTTTGATCGGATCGCGCGTCGCGGCCATGTAATCCGGCACAGGGCCGGTGATCGCCGTCGGGTCCGCCGGGTCGGCGCCCGCCATCAGGCCGAGCAGCAGGGCGCAATCCTCTGCCGTACGCGCCAGCGGGCCCACGGTGTCGAGCGACTGCGACAGCGGCATCGCCCCGGCGCGACTGATCCGTCCCACGGTGGTCTTCAATCCAGTGACGCCGCAGAAATGCGCCGGCAGCCGGATCGAGCCGCCGGTGTCGGAGCCCAGCGCGGCGAAGGTCAGCCGTGCTGCCACCGCCGAGCCCGACCCCGACGACGAGCCGCCAGTGATGCGATCGACCGACCAGGGGTTGCGCACCGCGCCGTAATGCACGTTGTGGCCGGTCGGCCCGTAGGCGAATTCAACCATCTGCAGCGAGCCGAGGCGAATCGTGCCTGCGTCCTTCAGCCGCTGCAGCGCCGTCGAGGTCGTGGTGGCGACGAAATCGCGGCGGATCTTCGAGCCGCAGGTCACCACCCGTCCGGCGTCGTAGTACATGTCCTTGTGCGCCAGCGGCACGCCGTGCAGCGCGCCGGACGACTCGCCTTTCGCCAGCGCCGCGTCGGCCACGTCGGCCGCGGCCAGCGCCGCCTCGGCTTCGATCGCCATGAAGGCATTGAGATGTGGCTGCCACTGCGCGATCCGGTCGAGGCAGGATGTCGCCACCTCGCGCGCCGAGAAGCGCTTGTCGGCAATCGCCCTTGCGACGGATGTCAGCGACATCAAGGCGGGGTCGGTGCTCATGCCGAAGCCTTTGCCGCTTGCACGAGCAGGAAGCTCGCCGGCTCCAGATCGAACGGCAGCGTGCCGCCGACCGGTGCGAAGCCTTCGTACGCCGGGCCGATCGAATGGGCGATGCGCGCAGCGACATCGGCAGCGATGGGGACGCCCGTCGCATCGGCCATTGCCCCGATCTCCTTCGCCGTGGGTCTTGTCATGTCGCGTCCGCTCCCTCTCTGTTACGCATGATCATTTCGAAAAACCGGTGCCCACTTTTTCGGATCATGCGTGTGCCGGTGCGCGGCTGTGCCCTGACCCGGAAATGGCCATGTAGCATGCCGCTTCGTGACCCATTGTATCGAGTGCAGTGAGTTTTGGCGTGGCGTTTGCGCAGAGCGGCTCCGCGAACGGGCAACGGGTGTGAAACCGGCAGCCGGAGGGCGGATCGATCGGATTGGGCGGATCGCCCGAGATCGGCGGCGTCTCGGTGCGGTTCTCGGGGTCGGAGGACGGCATCGCCGCCAGCAGCGCCCGCGTATAGGGATGCGCCGGCGCATCCCATACCCGGTCGACCGGGCCAAGCTCGACCACCTCGCCGAGGTACATCACGAGTACGCGGTCGGAGATGTAGCGCACCACGTTGAGATCGTGGCTGATGAACAGATAGGTCAGCCCGAATTCACGCTTGAGGTCGACCAGCAGGTTGAGCACCTGCGCCTCGACCGACTTGTCCAGCGCCGAGACGGCTTCATCGAGGATCACCAGCCGCGGCGACAACGCCAGCGCGCGCGCGATGTTGACGCGCTGGCGCTGGCCGCCGGAAATCTCGTGCGGATAGCGGTTGGCGAAATTCTCCGGCCGCAGGCCGACCTTGCCGAGCAGTTCGCGCGCCAGCGCGCGCGACGCGTCGTCGGCCATGCCGTGCACCTTGGGGCCGAACGCGATCGACTCCTCGATGGTGAGGCGCGGATTGAGCGAGGCGTAGCTGTCCTGAAACACCATTTGCATGCCGCGGCGCAACTCGCGCAGCGACAGCGCGCGCCCGACCTGCATGCCGTCATAGATGATATCGCCGGCATCGCGCTTCATCAGGTGCATCAAGAGCCGCGCGGTGGTCGATTTGCCGCAGCCGGACTCGCCGACGATGCCGACAGTCTCCCCCTTGGCGATCGAGAACGACACATCGTCGACCGCGCGCACAGTCTTGCGCTTCGCAAACAGATCGCCGCGCACTGGAAAATGCTTGGTCAGGCCGTTGACCTGCAGCAGCGGCTGCGCTGTGCCGCCGACATCCTCGATCGGTTGCATCAGTTCGGCGTGTGTCTCGGTCGAACTCATCTTACCTCTCCCATTGAGAGAGGTGGATCGTCCAAGCCGCAATGATTCGACCTGACCTCATCATGCTAATTCCGGATGTCCATGGCGCTGCGCATGCCGTCGCTGAGCAGATTGAAGCAGATCGACACCGCGAAGATCATGGCGCCCGGCAGGGCTGCCACCCATGGATTGACATAGATGGCCGTACGCAGCGTGTTCAGCATCAGGCCCCATTCCGGCTCCGGCGGCTTTGTCCCGAGGCCGAGAAACGACAGGCCGGCCGCCAGGATCATCGATACCGAGATCAGGCCGGTGGCATAGACGAAAATCGGTCCCAGCACATTGCCCAGCATATGCACCCGCATGATGGTAAAGGCGCCGGCGCCGGAGGCCCGCGCCGCCTCGACGAAATCCATGTTGCGCACCCCCGTGGTGACGCTCTCGGCCACGCGTGTGATCTGCGGCACGAACACGATGGTCAGCGAGACGATCGAGTTGACGATGCCGGCGCCGAGCGCGCCCGAGATCGCGATCGCCAGCAATACCGAGGGAAAGGCGTAGAACACGTCGATGGTGCGCATGATCGCGGTGTTGATCCTGCCGCCGACATAGCCGGCGACAAGGCCGAGCGAGGTCCCGATGATGAAAGCGAGGATCACGGGTAGAATGCCGACCAGCAGCGACAGCCGCCCGCCATAGATCAGGCGCGCCAGCATGTCGCGGCCGAGCTCATCGGTGCCGAGCGGATAGTTCGGCGTGCCGATATGGCGGAGCCGGCGAATCATCGAACCCTGATAGGGGTCGGCGAGCCCGAGCCACGGGGCGAACAGGGCCGACAGAAAGATCAGCAGGAGAACAAAGGCGCAGACCATGCTGACCTTGTCGTGCGCAATGCGGCGGCCGACCGTAGCCCAGTAGCCCCGTGCCTTGGTGGCGGGCGCGGCCTGCAGGGCTGCGTCGGATATCGCGCTCATGGACGAACCCTCATGGGCGTCAGCTCCGCTTGATGCGCGGGTCGATCGCGGCCTGCGTGATGTCGACCAACAGATTGAGAAAAACGAAGAACAGCGCCAGCACCAGGATCGTGCCCTGCAGCAGCGGCAGATCGCGTTGGAAAATCGCCGAATTCAGCAGCAGCCCCGAACCCGGCCACGAGAACACGGTTTCGATCAGGATCGAGCCGCCGAGCATGTATCCCAGTTGCAGGCCCATCACCGCCATGGCGGTCGGGGCGGCGTTCTTGATAACGTGGCGAAACACATGGGTCTCGCGCAGGCCCTTGGCGCGCAGCGCCTCGACGAAGTCCTGCGAGAGGATATCGCCGGTCAGCGCCCGTACGGTGCGGGTGACGATGCCCATCGGAATGACCGAGGTGGTGATCGCGGGCAGGATCAGATAGCGGATGTGCTCCCAGTCCCAGCCCCAGGCGCCGGAACCGCCGGGGCCGGCGCCGACCGCGGGCAGCCAGTTGAGCTGCACCGAAAAGATGATCACCAGCACCATGCCGAGCCAGTAATGCGGCACGGAGACGCCGGCGATCGCGATCGAGGTCGCGACCTTGTCGATCCAGGTATCGCGAAAATAGCCGGCGACGAGGCCGAAGAACAATCCGAACGTGAAGCCGATCAGCGCGGCCGCAACCGCCAGGGTCACGGTGTTGCCGACCGCGCGCATGACTTCCGAAAGCACCGGGCGTCCGGTGGCGATGGAATTACCGAGATCGCCGTGGACCGCCTTCCACAGCCAAATTCCGAACTGCACCGGCAGCGGTCGGTCGAAGCCATAGGCGATGCGCAATTGCGCCGCCAGTTCCTGCGACGCGTCGGCGGGAAGAACCGCCACCAGGGGATCGCCGGGCGTGATGTGGACCAGCAGGAAGCACACCAGCGCCACGCTGATGACGATCGGGATCACGTAGACGATGCGGCGGGCGATATAGACGAGCACTAAGTTACCTTCTTCTTTCCTTCTCCCCTTGTGGGAGAAGGTGGCGCGGACGAAGTCCGCGTCAGATGAGGGGGCTCTATCCGCGGAGGCAGACCCCTCACCCGTCTTCGCTTCGCGAAGCCACCCTCTCCCACAAGGGGAGAGGGGAAGGCGCGCGTTAGCCTGACGCCTACGGCGTCATGGAGATCGGCGAGAAGTCCACGAACCAGCTCTTCGGCTGCACGAAGCCCTTGACCTTGGGGCTCATGGCGCGGGGGGAGACGTCGTGGGCGACATAGAGGAACGTCGCATCGTCGACCGAGGCCGCATGCAGTTCGGCCAGGGCCGCGTCGCGCGCGGCCGGCTCGAAGGTCTGCCGCGCCTTGGTGACCAGTTCGTCGAATTTGGGGTTATTGATAAAACCCCAATTGTTCGAGACCGGCGGCGCCATCGACGACTGCAGGAAGCGCACCAGAGCGAAGAACGGATCCATCGCCGCATAGGTCACATTGGTGGCGTTGGCGCCGTTGGCGGACGGATCCTTGGCCCCGCGCCGCCAGTTGGTGAACAGCGTATTCCATTCGATGACGTCGAGCTGGACGTCGAAATAGCATTCGGCCAGCGCCTGCTGCAGGTACTCGTTCATCGGCAGCGGCTGCATCTGGCCGGAACCGGACGCCGAAGTCTGCACCTTGACCGACAGCTTCTTGGCCGGACCGAAGCCGGCCTCCTGCATCAGCTTCTGGGCCGCAGCCTTGTCATACTTGATCTGGAAGGTCGGCTTGCCGCGCCAGGGATGACCGGGTTCGAAGGTGCCGGTCGCCGGCACCATCAGGCCGGCCAGCAGGCCGTCCTTCAAGCCTTCGCGATCGATGCAGAGATTGGCGGCCTTGCGCACCCGAATGTCGTTCCATGGCGAGCCCTCGACGCGCGAGAACTGCCACGGCCAGACGTGCGGCGACTCGTTCGACTGGAGCTGGAAGCCGCGCTGCTTGATTTCCTTGACCGCGTCGGGCGCCGGCGCCTCGATCCAGTCGACCTGGCCGGAGAGCAAAGCCGCGGTGCGGGCATTGGCCTCGGGCATTGGCAAGAGCAGCATCTTGTCGACCTTCGGGACACGCGCCTTGTCCCAGTAATTCTCGTTCTTCACCAGTTCGAGCCGCTCGCGCGGCGTGAACTTCGACATTTTCCATGGCCCCGTCCCGGAGGCGTCGCGCGCGAATGCGGCCCATGCGGCCTGCGACTTCGCCTTGGCGTCGGCGCCTTCTGCCGTTTCGAACAGCTTCTGCCACTTCGAAGGGCTCGCCATGAACAGATTGGTGAGGTTGATCGGCAGGAAGCTGTCCGGCTCCTTGGTGGTCAATTCGACCGTCATGTCGTCGATCTTGCGGGCCGAAGCCAGCGTCGGCATCCGCGACGCGGTGACGCCGACCTGGCTCGGATCGAACTGCGGTGCATCCTGCTTGAGCACCTTTTCGACGTTCCAGACCACGGCGTCGGCATTGAAAGGCGAACCGTCATGGAAAGTGACGCCGGGACGAAGCTTGAATGTCCACTTCTTCTTGTCGGACTCGTCGACCTTCCATTCGGTCGCGAGCCCCGGGATCACGACACTCGGCTTGTCGGCGGAAGAGAGGTCCCACAACGTCAGGCCGTCATACATGGTGAGGCCGGTGAAGCGGTTGCCCTCAAACCCCTGATCCGGCTGGCCCAGCGTGCGTGGAATATCGGCGGCGGTCATGCCGATGCGCAGCGTGGTTTGGGCAGAGGCTGGCTGCGACAGACCGGCCGCCAAGCCGACCCCAAGCACCGCAAATGTGGCAGCCCGACATTTCCAAGATTTTTCGGCACGCATCCCAGCAACTCCTTCTCGTTTTTGATGACTATTTCTTATGCAACGTTATGCAACGCGCATGCCAAGGGAAGTGATTTTTCTCGCAACTGCCATTTGGCGCACAATTCGTTGTGAGCGCGACCCCGAAGAGAGGACATGGATGCCTAATCTGGCATCCAGTTTGCATCGCACCATCGGTGTCCCCCCTCAATGGAGCCTAGTTCATGCGCACCCGAAACTCGATGCTTCTTGCTGCCGCGGCACTCGCCGTCAGCGCCGGCCTGTTCGCCCTGCCGGCGCAAGCCGAGACCGTAGTGCGATACGGGATCTCGATGGCGGATATTCCGCTGACCACCGGGCAGCCTGATCGCGGTGCAGGTGCCTATCAATTCAGCGCTTACACGATTTACGACCCCCTGGTCGCCTGGGAAATGGACGTGTCGGAGCGGCCTGGCAAACTGGTCCCCGGCCTGGCCACCGAATGGAAGGTCGACGAATACGACAAGAAGAAGTGGCGCTTCACGCTGCGGCAAGGCGTGAAATTCCATGACGGCAGCGACTTCAGCGCCGATGCGGTGATCTGGAATCTGGACAAGGTGCTCAACGACAAGGCGCCGCAATTCGACAAGCGCCAGAGCGCGCAGGTCAAGACGCGGCTGCCTTCGGTGGCGAGCTACGCCAAGGTCGATAATGCCACCATCGAAATCACCACCAAGGCGGTCGATTCGTTCTTCCCCTACCAGATGCTCTGGTTCCTGATCTCCAGCCCGGCTCAATACGACAAGCTCGGCAAGGACTGGGACAAGTTCGCTGCCTCGCCTTCGGGCACCGGTCCGTTCAAGCTGACTAAACTTGTGCCCCGCGAACTTGCTGAGCTGTCGAAGAACCCCGACTACTGGAACAAGAAGCGTCTTCCGAAGGTCGACAAGATGGTCCTGATCCCGATGCCGGAAGCGTTGACGCGCACCAACGCGCTGCTCGCCGGACAGGTCGACCTGATCGAAACGCCGGCGCCGGACGCGGTGCCGCAACTGAAGTCAGCGGGGATGCGGATCATCGACAACGTCACCCCGCATGTCTGGAATTATCATCTCAGCGTGCTGCCGGGCTCGCCCTGGACCGACATCCGCTTGCGCAAGGCGCTCAACCTCGCGATCGACCGCGACGCGATCGTCGGCTTGATGAACGGCCTCGCCAAACCTGCCAAGGGACAGGTCGACCCGTCGAGCCCCTGGTTCGGTAAGCCGGCCTTCGAGCTCAAACACGACCCGGCGGCGGCGAAGAAGCTGGTGCAGGAAGCCGGCTACTCCAAGGAAAAGCCGCTGAAGACCACCTTCGTCATCGCGCAAGGCGGCACCGGGCAAATGCTATCGCTGCCGATGAACGAATTCCTGCAGCAGAGTTTCAAGGAGATCGGCATCGAGATCGACTTCAAGGTGGTCGAGCTCGAGACATTGTACACTGCCTGGCGCAAGGGCGCGGCGGACGAACTGAACGCCGGCATCACCTCCAACAACATCGCCTATGTCACCTCGGACCCGCTCTACGCCATCGTGCGTTTCTTCCACTCCGGTCAGATCGCGCCGGTCGGCGTCAACTGGGGCGGCTACAAGAATCCGAAGGTCGATGCGCTGATCGACGAGGCCAAGCAGACCTTCGATGTCACCAAGCAGGATGAACTGCTGGCGCAGGCGCACGCGCTGATCGTGGACGATGCCACGCTGGTGTGGGTGGTGCACGACACCAATCCGCATGCGCTGTCACCCAAGGTGAAGAAATTCGTGCAGGCGCAGCACTGGTTTCAGGATCTGACCACGATCGGGTTGGAGTGAGAATCCGAGTTTCCGGCGCGGCGCTCATCGCTCACAGCTCGTCATATTCCGCGAAAGCGCGGTATCCAGTACGCCGGGGTCTGTCGATTCTATTTCTGGCGTCTCTGGAACACTGGATCACCCGCCTTCGCGGGTGATGACGGCTGCGGGCTGAGTTTCGCCGCTGATGGCCGATGCTCTTGCTACTTCGTCAACAGCGCAAACGCACCGTTCCAGTCCTCCGGCGGCGGGTTTTCCCGATAGCGAAAGATCCGCGTCTCGTACAAACCATATAGATGTTCGAGCGCATGCCCGTCGTCGGTCTTGCGGCCGCGCCCGATCGCCGCCAGCGCGCCCTCCCAGTCGCGGTTGCGATAGCACGCCAGCATCTCGATGGTCAGGTTGCGCAATCGCTGAAAGCTTTCGGACTGCGCGGTGTCCTCGCGGCCGGCGATGGCATAAATCACCTCGGGTTCCTTCTTTCCCTTGACCATGATGAAATCGAGCTCGAGGATCGCAAACCGGTCCTTGACCGCCATCGCGGTCTTCGAGCCGATGATGATGGGAAATCCGTACTCCTTGGACTGCCCCTCCAGCCGCGACGCCAGGTTGACGCTGTCGCCCAGCACGGAATAATCGAAGCGCAGGGTGGACCCCATATTGCCGACGACGCAGAGGCCGGTATTCAGGCCGACGCCGACCTTGATCGGAATATGGACTTGACCCGCGTCCTTCGCCTCGATCTCTCGCTCCTGATTGAGGACGTCGATCCGCTCCAGCATGTCGAGGGCGGCTTCGCAGGCATTGATCTCGTGTTCCATGTCGTCGAGCGGCGCGTTCCAGAACGCCATGATGGCGTCGCCCATATACTTGTCGATGGTGCCCTTGCGATCCAGGATGGCATTGGTCAGCGGCGTCAGAAACCGGTTCATCAGCGCCGTCAATCCCTGCGGGTCGCGCTTGAAGGACTCCGAGATGGCCGTGAAGCCGCGCACGTCTGAGAACATGATCGTCATCTCGCGCTCCTCGCCTCCGAGCTGCAGTTTCTCGGGCGACTGCGCGAGTTGCTCGATCAGCGCCGGCGACAGATACTGGCCGAATGCGGAGCGTATCTGCCGGCGCTGCCTCTGCTCCCTGACGAAGCTCGAGAAGATGAGCGTGAGGTAAATCGCCGTGGTCGACACCAGCGGGTAAGTGAGATCGATCAGCAGCCGGTGCTGGGTGTAGAAGTACCAGGAGATCCCGATCAGCACCGTCGCGAACAAGGCGCCGACCGCGACGAGGGTGATCGGCCCGAACATCGGCGCAAACGCGATCACCAGCAGTCCGAGCACGAGCGCGGAGAAGAATTCGGCGGCGATGGCCCAATTGGGCTGCGACAACACCGTTCGCGTCAGCACGCTTTCGAGCACCTGGGCATGAATTTCGACGCCGGGCATCACCGGATCGACAGGCGTGGTCTTGACGTCGAGAAGTCCAACCGCCGAGGTCCCCACCAGCACCAGCTTCTGAGCAATCTTCTCGGGCGGGACGCGGCCCTCGAGCACATCGACCGCCGAGACATAGATCGAAGGATCGCGCCGCGCGAAATGCACCCAGACCTGGCCGTTGCGGTCGGTCGGCACCTCGAAGCCGCTGACGCCGACGCTCTGCAGGCCGGCCTTTTCGGCCTTGGTCAGGATCGTGCCGGAGCCGGAAGCGACCCGCAGCATTTCGAAGCTCAGGGACGGCATGGTCGCGCCCTGCGCCAGCATGATCATCGGCACCCGCCGCACGATGCCGTCGCGCTCGTTCTTGATCGTGAACAGGCCACGACCGGCCGCCGCCTCTTCCAGCACCTGCACATTGCGCAGCAGGCCCTGAAAATCGATCAGGAACGGCTGCGGCTCCTCGCCGCGCATCGCCAGCCCCGTGACCGGCAGCGACTTGTCGAATTCGCCGAGGACGTAGGGGAAACCCGACTGGCCCAGCACCACACGCGAGCGGCTGATGGCGTCGGCCAGAACCTGATCGTTGCTCGGCAACGCGCGCAGCTTGGCCCGGGTTTCCTCATCGAGATTGCGGATGGTATCGGCCGCGACGGCGGGATTGAGCCGGTCGGGCTCCGGGAACACGATATCGAAGGCGATCACGACGGCGCCGAGCGCGGTGAGCTTGTCGACCAGATCCGCGATCCGGGTGCGCGGCCAGGGCCACTGGCCGAGTTTCGCCAGGCTCTTTTCATCGATGTCGATAATGGTCACCGGCCTTGCGGTCTTCACACGAGGTTCGATGACCTGGAAGCTGTCGAAGGTCCTGAGCCGCAGCTCCTCGACCGCGAAGGGATCGGCGACGCGCAGCGCCGCGAGTCCGATCAGGATCGCCAGGCACACCAGCCT
This sequence comes from Bradyrhizobiaceae bacterium Ga0074131, assembly GCA_001464035.1. Lineage (GTDB taxonomy): Bacteria > Pseudomonadota > Alphaproteobacteria > Rhizobiales > Xanthobacteraceae > Bradyrhizobium. The sequence goes on along the minus strand of LNEC01000019.1, from coordinate 777,134 downwards.
CGCAACCCCGAACCTGCGCTTGAACCAGCGCCGCAATGCCCTCAGCCGCTTCATTCTGCTGGGGTATCACATCACGGGATTGCGGCACCAGATGATGGCCGGACCGGGGTACCCCTAAAGTTTTAAGCAAACCGGCAAGACCGATTTCAGCCTGTTCTGCGCTTTCCCGCTTCCGCAAGCCCGATCTTTAAGCCGAATGAAGGCTCCCCTGACCATCCTCGCCTTCGAAACGATCCGGTCGCGAGCTGGCCAGTGAGCCTTGCCGACGCCCGGACATGGGGTGTCAGATGGGGATATCAGGCCATTCGCGTGCGTTGCGCGCCGTCATGTCTGCCTTGCTTGGCCTGGGCTTCGCCTGGTTCGAACCAGTGACAGCGCTTTCGTCGGGAGCGCCGAATTCCTGGGAAGCATCGGATCCGATCGAAAGATCAGCCGAACCGTTCGGGCTGTTCGCATCGCATCTCACCGGCGGCGGACTGCTGGCGAAGTGGCAGCGCGTGCAGCTGCGTCTCGCGGATGAGATGGTGCAGCTCGCGCTTTGTGAGGGCGACCCGGACCGCTGCGCCTCGCCGGCGGCGCAGCAGTTTCTGGCCATCGTCGACACCGCCAGGGCCCGCGAGGGTCGCGCCCGCCTCGGCGAGATCAATCGTGCGATCAACCTCGCGATCCGGCCGATGGGCGATCTCGAACAATATGGCGCGATCGATGTGTGGAGTCCGCCGCTCGCGACGCTGACCCGCGGCGCGGGAGATTGCGAAGACTACGCGATCGCGAAATTCATCGCGCTGCAGCGGGCCGGCATTCCAGCCGACGATCTGCGCATCGTGATCATGCGCGACACCGTCCGCGGCGAGGATCATGCCGTCGCCGCGGCGCGGCTGGATGGGCACTGGCTGACACTGGACAACCGCCGCATGGCGATGGTCGAGGACGCGCAGATCAGAAATTACCGGCCGAGCTTCGTCATCGATCGCAACGGCGTCAGGCGCTACGAGGCGGCGCCGATGCCTGCGCCCGGGGATCGCAACCTCGTCTCGCAAGCGACCGGCCATCCCGGAATCGAAAGGTCGCCGATGTAACCCTGCCCGCCGGCCGCTCCATCACATCGAGGAAACCGGCAGATCAAGGCCACCTGAGCCATTATCCCACATTGCGGCGCATCCAGAAAGGCGCGTGGCATGTCGTATGGCAGAAATTGTGGCGGGATCGATTTTATCTTTTCCACTTCGGTTCTACCCTTGATTGACGCCATCCTTTGCACCGGCATACGATCCCGGCAGATCCGCCAGAGATCGTTTGGGAGGGAAAAGATGACACGTTTGCCGCGCGTTGATTTTGCTCGCCGTCGTTTTCGTGACGCCGCCATCGGCCTGCGCCGGTCGGCCCGCCTCATGACCGCCGCCATGTCCATCGGGCTGGGCCTGGCGATTTCCGCAAGTGGCGCCGTCGCCCAGAACGCCGCCAAGGGTTCGCCCGACCACATCAAGGCCGTGACCTCGGCGGTCGACGGCGCCTCGATCAAGGCCAACACCGCGACCTCGAACGACTGGCCGACCACAGGCCTCGACTACGCCGAGACGCGCTTCAGCAAGCTCAACCAGATCACCACCGACAATGTCAAGAAACTCGGCCTGGTCTGGACCTATCCGCTGGAGTCCTCCCGCGGCGTCGAGGCAACGCCGCTGGTGGTCGACGGCGTCATGTATGTGACGGCCTCATGGAGCGTGGTGCACGCCGTCGACGCCCGCACCGGCAAGAGAATATGGACCTTCGATCCCGGCATCGACAAGGAGAAGGGCTACAAAGGCTGCTGCGACGTCGTCAATCGCGGCGTCGCGCTCTGGAAGGGCAAGGTTTTCGTCGGCGCCTATGACGGACGGCTGATCGCGCTCGACGCGGTGACCGGCCGCAAGGTCTGGGAGAAGGATACCATCGTCAGCAAGGAGCATTCCTACACCATCACCGGCGCGCCCCGCGTGTTCAAAGGCAAGGTCGTGATCGGCAATGGCGGCGCGGAATACGGCGCCCGCGGCTACGTCACCGCCTATGACGCGGAAACCGGCGACCAGGCCTGGCGCTGGTTCACGGTGCCGGGCGATCCCTCCAAACCGTTCGAAGACGAGTCGATGGCGGCTGCGGCCAAGACCTGGGATCCCTCGGGCAAGTACTGGATCAACGGCGGCGGCGGCACCGCGTGGGACACCATCACCTTCGATCCCGACCTCAACATGGTCTATATCGGCACCGGCAACGGCTCGCCCTGGAATCGCGACATCCGCAGCCCTGCCGGCGGCGACAATCTCTATCTTTCGTCCCTGGTCGCGCTGAACGCCGACACCGGGAAATACATCTGGCACTACCAGGAAACACCCGGCGACCACTGGGACTATACCGCGACCCAGCCGATGATCCTCGCCGACCTCACCATCGACGGCGCGCCACGCAAGGTCATCCTGCATGCGCCGAAGAACGGCTTCTTCTTCGTCGTCGACCGCACCAATGGCAAGTTCATCTCGGCGAAGAACTTCGTCGATGTGAACTGGGCGACCGGCTACGGCGCCGATGGACGGCCGATCGAGGTGCCGGCCGCGCGCGGCGCCGAAGCCTATGACAGCATTCCGGGTCCCTACGGCGCCCACAACTGGCACCCGATGTCGTTCAATCCGCAGACCGGCCTGGTGTATCTGCCGGCGCAGGGTGTGCCGGTGAACCTGACGCCGGAAAAGAAGCTCAAGCATAATGCCCAGGAGCCCGGCAAATTCGCCTCCGCGGCGGGCTGGAATGTCGGCTTCATGCTGGACGCGACCCCGCCCAAGAACAAGCCCTTCGGGCGGCTGCTGGCCTGGGATCCGGTGAAGCAGAAAGAAGCCTGGCGCGCTGAATATGTGGCGCCGTGGAACGGCGGCACGCTCACGACGGCCGGCAACCTTGTATTCCAAGGGACCGCCGACGGGCGCTTCATCGCCTACAACGCCACGACAGGCGAGAAGCTCTGGGAGAGTCCGACCGGTAGCGGCGTGGTGGCGGCCGCGTCGACCTACATGATCGACGGCAAGCAGTACGTCTCCGTGGCGGTCGGCTGGGGCGGCGTGTTCGGAATTGCCGTGCGCGCGACCGAGTATCGCAGCCCGGGCACGGTCTATACATTCGCGATTGACGGCAACGCACCGCCGCCTGCGTTCGTGAAGTACCAGACCGAGGGCCTGCTCGCCGGCGTGAAGTACGATCCGAAGGACGTGCCTGAAGGCACCGCGCTCTATGTCGCCGCCTGCGCCCAGTGCCATGGCGTGCCGGGCGTCCACAACGGCGGCAACGTCCGGAACCTCGGCTACCTCCCCAAGGAGACGATCGAGAACCTGAAAGATATCGTGCTCAAGGGCCCATTCAAGGATCAGGGCATGCCCGACTTTACCGGCAAGCTGACCGAAGCCGACGTCGTGAAGATTCAGGCTTTCATTCAGGGCACCGCGGACGCGATCCGGCCGAAGCAGTAGCCACCGTCCATGCGAGCGAAGCGATCCATCAGCCACACGGCAGAATGGGTTGCTTCGTCGCATGGAAGACATGTCATGCCGGCGGTCGCGGTCTCCAACGGCGTCGGCATAAAATATCGAAAACAACCCCATGCAAAGGAGCGAGGGCGCGCGCGGGCATGCCCGTCCTTCCATTGTCGAGGGCAAAGGCGGCAAGGCTTTTTGTCAGTATAATTCATCATCGGATGATCCGATGACTTATAATTCATGGAAGGCCTTGAGCGCGCACAAGTCCGCTGGTCCGCCAAGCAGGCGACCATGCCCGGCCAGGACGTGGTGGACGTGTCGATGCCAACGAGCATTGGAGGTTATCCAGCCCGCTGCTTAGAACGAGAAAAGGGCTGCGCGATTTTCCCGCGCAGCCCTTGATCGTCAGAGCGAGGGTAGCCTCAGAACATCAGGCCTTCCTTCACCAGTACCCAGCGGCCGTTCTTGACCTGCTGGACCTGCGTGACGGTGGTGGCGAGATGGTTGGTTTTGGAGAACACGGTCGGCGGCGAATTGAAGATATCCTGGAACTTGTCGCCGGACTCCAGCGCATCGAGCATCTTCTGGCCGGTGAGATCCTTGCCGGCCTTGTTGGCATAATGCGCGAAGGTGGTGACCGTATTGTAGCCGATGATCGCCTGGGTGTTGGCGTCGGTGCCGAACATCTTCTTGTAGTTGGCGAGCCAGTCCTTCACTTTTCCCTTCGCGGTGTCTTCGTAGGGAATTTCGAAGCCTGAGGCGGCATAAAGGCCTTCCACCGTCTCCTTGCCGAGTGCCGGCACTTCGAGCACGTTGGTGGGCGTGGCGCCGAGGAAGGTCACGTCCCATCCGAGCTTCTTGGCTTCGCCCATCGCGCCGATGGTCTCGCGGATCACCGTGCCGAGCAGAACCATGTCGCAGCCGTCGGCCTTCATCTTGGCGACCTGCGCGCTGAAGTCGGATACGCCGCGCTTGTAGCTGGTAACCGAGGCCGGCGTCAGCTTCATCGCGGCGACCTGCTGGGTAAAGCCATCGAGCACGTTCTTGCCGTACTCGTCGTCCTGATGCAGGATGCAGGGCTTCTTGAAATTCTTCGTCTCGATCATGTATTTGACCGCGGCGCGGGTGCTTTCGACGTAAGGAAGCAGGTTGTTGAACTTCAGCCTCTCCTGCGGCTTGGCCGGATCGAACTTGAAGGTGAATTCGGCCGCGGTCAGCGGGAACAGCTGCAACACCCCGGCATCGAACAGCACGTCCTGTGAGGCGAGCACGGTCGGCGAGCCCATCGGGCCGACCATCGCGAAGATCTTGTCGCGCTCGATCATCTTCTGCGACGCCAGCACCGCCCGCTTGGGGTCGTAGCCCGAATCCTCGAGGATCAACTTGATCTTGCGGCCGTGAATGCCGCCGGCGGCGTTGATTTCCTCGACCGCCATTTTCATGCCGTTGGACACCGGAACGCCCCAGACCTTGATCGGGCCGGACAGGTCCTGGTGGGTGCCGATGACGATCTCGGTGGCCGAGATGCCTTCATTGGTGACCTTGGTCTGGGCTGCGGCCGGCAGGTGGGTCAGCGCGAGGGCGCCCACCGCAAGGCCCAGCGCCTTGAACGATTTCGACATTGCAGTCTCCTCTTCGTTTGGCCCGTGTTGAGCGAAGGCCGGGGCCTTTAGATCCTTCGCCGTTTCCAATCGTCGTCGTCGCTCACGCCACCGCGCGCTCGCCATACATGGCGTTGATCTCCGCCGCGTAGCGCTTGTTCACGAAACTGCGCTTCAGCTTCATGGTCGGCGTCAGTTCCTCGTCCTCGGGGGTCAACTGACGTTCGATCAGGAAGAACTTCTTGATGGTTTCGACCCGGGCGAAATTGACGTTCACCGCCTCGATCTCGCGCTGGATCAGATCCTGGATTTCCGGCGCCCGGCACAGGCTGGCATAGTTGGTGAAGGGAATGTCGTGGTCCTGGGCGTATTTCTCAACGTTCTCCTGGTCGATCATGACCAGACAGGTCAGGAACGGCCGCTTGTCGCCGATCACAACGGTGTCGGAGATATAGGGCGAGAATTTGAGCTGGTTCTCGATTTCCGACGGCGTGATGTTCTTGCCGCCCGAGGTGATGATGATGTCCTTCATCCGGTCGGTGATCTTGACGAAGCCCTCATTGTCGATCGATCCGACGTCGCCGGTATGCAGCCATCCCCTGGCATCGATGGTTTCGGCGGTCTTTTCCGGCTGATTGAGATAACCCATGAACAGGAAGTCGCCCTTGATCAGGATCTCGCCTTCCGGTGAGACTTTCACCTCGCCCCATGGTGCGGCTTTGCCGACCGAGCCGAGCTTGACGCGATCGGGCGGCATCACCGTGGCGACGCCGCAGTTCTCGGTCTGGCCGTAGACTTCGCGCATGTCGATGCCGAGGGCGAGATACCAGCGGATCAGGTCGGGCGCGATCGGCGCAGCCCCGGTAAAGGCCAGCCGACAGCGGTCAAGGCCGAGCATGCGGCGGATGTTGCGGAACACCAGCCAGTAGGCCGCCTGATTGGCGAGCCGCAGCGACAGCGGGGGGGCATCGCCGTCCAGCCGGTAGTCGGTCATGCGATTGCCTACCGCCAGCGCCTGGCGGTACATCCAGTTCTGGAACGGGGTGGCATCCTTCAGCGCGATGGTCACGCCGGAATAGAACTTCTCCCAGACCCGCGGCACCGCCAGAAACGCGGTGGGCTGCACTTCGCGCAGATTGTCGGGCACTGTCTCGGGGCTTTCGGCGAAATTCATCACCGATCCCAGCGCCAGCGAGACGTAATAGCCGCCGACCCGTTCGGCGACATGGCAGAGCGGAAGGAACACCAGGCGCTCTTCGGCGTCGGTGGACGGAAACAGGTCGTTGGCGTGGCGCATCTGATGGGTCACGCTGCGGTTGGAATGCATCGCGCCCTTGGGCGGACCCGTGGTGCCGGAAGTATAGACCAGGATGGCGAGATCGTTGGCGTCGCGGCTCGAAACCATCTGCTCCCACAGCGCGGCGTGGTCGTTGATGTGATTGCTGCCGAGCGCCATGAACTCGGCGAGCGACATCACCATCGGATCGATGAAGCCGGAGAGGCCTTCCATGTCGAACACGACGATCTTCTGCAGCGTCGGACAGCGCGCCCGGCACGACAAGATCTTGTCGAGCTGCTCCTCGTCCTCTGCGAAGATCACCTTGGTCGCGGAATCGTTGACCAGATATTCGACCTGGACCGCGGAATCGGTCGGATAGATGCCCGAGGAAACACCGCCGGCGCACAGGATGCCCATGTCGGCGTACACCCATTCCGGCACGGCATTGGCGATGATCGAGGCGACGTCGCCCGGCCGGAACCCGACGGCGTGCAGTCCGTAGGCAATTTCCTTCGATATCTGCTGCCACTGCCGCCAGCTGGTCGGCTGCCAGATGCCGAATTTCTTCTCCCTGATCGCAGGCTTGTCGCCGCGCGTTTCCGCCGCCAACAGAAAGCTCTTCGCGATCGTGTCCGCCACAGTCAACACCGCGGGACCAGTCATACTTCGTTCCCTCCGCCTCTCGGTCCCGCCTTCGGATGCCGGCCTTGAAAGCCGGTCTTTTCCGCACGACGGGACCCGGTATTTAGCGCCAAGTCCGCGTCAGCGCCACGTTTTCTTCTTTTTCCAGCGCCGTTCGCCCCGCGCGCCCTCTTCCTTGGCGCCGAGATAGAATTCCTGAATGTCTTTGGAATGCATCAAACGGTCGCAGGTGTCATTCATGACGACCCGGCCGATTTCCAGCACATAACCATAATGTGCCGTTTCCAGCGCGATCTTGGCGTTCTGCTCGACCAGCAGGATCGACATGCCCTGCTCTTCATTCACCCGCTTGATGATCGTGAAGATCTCCTTGACCAGGATCGGCGACAGGCCGAGCGACGGCTCGTCGAGCAGCAGCAGCGTCGGCCGGTTCATTAGCGCCCGCCCGATCGCCAGCATCTGCTGCTCCCCGCCCGACAGTTGCCCGGCCGGCTGCTCGATCCGTTCCCGAAGCCGCGGAAAATAGCCGTATACCCGTTCCAGGTCGCCGGCGACGGCGTCGCGATCCTTGCGCGGGTAGGCGCCCATCATCAGGTTCTCGCGCACGCTGAGGAACGGAAACACCTCGCGCCCCTCGGGCACGTGGCTGACGCCGAGCCGCACGATCTTATCGGCTTCCATGCGCTGGATCGGCTTGCCGAGGAACTCGATCGAGCCCTTCTGCGGATCGAGAATGCCGGAAATGGTCTTCAGCACCGTGGTCTTGCCGGCGCCGTTGGCGCCGAGCAGGGTCACGATCCGGCCGCGCGGCACCTCGATGCTGATGCCCCGGATGGCCATGATCGGCCCATAATAGCTCTCGATGTTGCTGAGCTTCAGGATGATGTCGGGAGCGCTCATGGCATCATCCTCTAGGCGCCGAGATAGGCGGCAACGACGTCGGGGTGACGCTGCACCTCGGCCGGCGATCCCATCGCCAGCACCTTGCCGTAGTTCAGCGCGATCACGCGGTCGGATACCCGGTTCACCAGCGTCATGTCATGCTCGACCATCAGCACGGTGATGCCGAGTTCGGTCTTCATGTCCCGAATCCAGAACGACATGTCGTCGGTCTCCTCGACATTCAGCCCGGACGACGGCTCGTCGAGCAGGATCAGCTTCGGTTCAGTACAGAGCGCGCGCGCCAGTTCGATCACCTTGCGGACGCCATAGGGCAGCCCCGAGATCAGCTTGTCGCGGTAGGGTTCGAGATCGAGAAACTCGATCACCTGCTCGACGCGGCGGCGGTGGATTTTCTCGTTGGCTCGCACGCTCGGCAGAAACAGGATTTCCTGCCAGAGCTGCGTGGTGGAGTGCCGGTGCCGGCCGACCAGGAGGTTGCTCAGCACGGTGGCATTCTCGAACAGCTCGATGTTCTGGAAGGTGCGGGCGATGCCGAGCTTGGCGATGCCGAACGCGGGCTCCTCGGTGACGTCCTGATCCTCGAAGAAAATACGGCCGGAGGTCGGGTTGTAGATCCGCGACACCAGGTTGAAGATCGAACTCTTGCCGGCCCCGTTGGGACCGATGATCGAAAGGATTTCGCCCTTCTCCACGGCGAAGGAGACCGCGTCGACCGCCTTCAGGCCGCCGAAATGCAGCGACAGGTTTTCGGCGCGGAAATAACTCATCGGTTACGCTCCGATTTGACGTAAATCTTCTGCCGCTTGAAGGTGGCGCGCTTGTAGAGCGGGAACAGCTGGAAGAAGAGCTTGATCTTCAGCCAGCGACCGTAAAGACCGAGCGGCTCGAACAGCACGAAGAGCACGATGATCACCCCGTAGATCGCGCCTTTCAGCCCGTTGGCGGACGCGAACGCGGCGACATTGCTCTGGATCTTCGCGGCCATCTCGGCGCCGGCGCCGAACGCAGCGGCGACCGCGGCGATCATGCCGGGCACATCGTCCTTGAGGTAGGTCAGGAACGGGTCGATCATCACGATGAAGATCGCGCCCAGCACGGCCCCGTGCGGGCTGAACGCGCCGCCGATCAGGATCACGATGATGAACTCGATCGAGAGCTGGAGCGTGAACATTTCCGGGCTGATGAAGGACAGCTTGTGGGCAAACAGGACGCCGGCGAATCCGGTGATGGCCGCGCTGATCGCAAACGACTTGACCTTGTAGAGCGATACGTTGACGCCCATGCTGCGGGCCGCGGTCTCGCTGTCGCGGATCGCAACGAAGGCACGGCCGGTCGGCGAGCGCAGCAGGTTGAGCGTGCCGACGATGGTCAATGCCAGCACGGCAAGACAGAGGAAGTAGAACGAGGGACTATCTCGCGACACCGTGGTGCCGAGAAATTGCAAGGCCTTGACCCGCATACCTTCGTTGCCGTGGGTCACGCTTTCCCAGCGCGCCAGGATCTCCTCGATAATGAAGGCGAAGGAAATCGTCGCGATCACGAGATAGATGCCCTGCAGCCGCAGCGCCGGGAACCCGACCATCGCGCCCACCACGCCGGTCAACACCCCGGCGACGAGGAAGTACACCGGGAACGGCACGTTGTATTGCTGCAGATACGCCGCGGTATAGGCGCCGATGGCGAGAAAGGCGGCATGGCCGAGCGACGCCTGCCCGGTGAAGCCGGTCAGGATCATCAGCCCGACGCCGACGGTGGCGTAGATGAAGACGAAGACCATCTGGCTGACCAGATAGCTGGAGAGAACGAACGGCGCGACCGCCAGAAACGCCAGCAGAATGCCGTAGGTGACGATGTAGCCCCCGTGCGGAAACAGCTTGATGTCGTCTTCATAATCGGTCTTGAACATGAAACGCATGGCTGGCTCTCAAACCTTCTTGCGCGTGTGATGGCCGAACAGGCCTTCGGGCTTGAGCAGCAGCACCATCAGCAGAACGATGTAGGGCGCGACATCCTTCCATCCCTGCGGCAGATAGAAGCCGGCCATGCTCTCGATCACCCCGATCAGCACGCCGCCGACCACCGCGCCTGGGATCGAGCCGAAGCCGCCGAGCACCGCCGCCGGAAACGCCTTCAGCCCCAGCACCAGGCCGACATTGGAATGGATGAAGGTGATCGGCGCCAGCAGCACGCCCGCCGCCGTCGCGACCGCCGCCGATATCGCCCACACGATCGACACCACGCGCTTGACCGGAATGCCCATATAGTAGGCCGCCAGCATGTTCTCCGAACTGGCCCGCATCGCGGTGCCGAGCGTGGTCCGGTTGAAGAACAAATAGAGCATCGCGCAGAGGATGATGGTCGCCGCAATTACGGAGAGTTTGTCATAGGCCAGCACCAGGCTGCCGATCCGCAGCACGCCCTGGCTGAACGGCGTCTCGATCTTGAGGTCGTCGGTGCCCCAGATGATGCCGGCGATGGAGCGCAGGAAGTATCCGAGCCCGATCGTCGCCATGATGATGGAGAATTGCGGATAACCGAGGATCGGGCGCACCACGACGCGTTCCGCCAGCATGCCGAACAGCGCCATCGCCGCGATCGCGCCGGCGAATCCGATCCAGTAATTGAGGCCGAGAATGCCGATGAAGGTGAAGGCGAAGAACCCGCCCAGCATCATCAGGTCGCCCTGAGCAAAGTTCACCACCTCGGTCGCCTTGTATACCAAGACGAAACCGAGCGCGATTAGGCCGTAAACGCAGCCGAGCGCAATACCGCTCACCAACTGCTGAACGAAGTCCAGCATTGCCGATTCCCCTCCCCCTGATGCACGGCGATTCTATTGACCGCCTTCGTCGCATCTTGTGTCTACCCGCTGACCAGCGCCCTTGTTAGAAAAGGCCGCGGGCGGCGTGCGGGTTATACAGCCCAAAGCGCCGAGCCGTGTCAACTTGGCGCTGGTTGACACCCCAAGGCCGGGTTCCGGACAGATACACCGCAATGGTGTGCCGGCAGAGCCGCGCATTGACCGATTCGCCGCACCCGATTCACCACGCCGAAAGTTCTTCGGTCCATGGTGCGCCTTGCAAGCAACGGCTGGATTGCCCCGACATGAAGTCCGACGTATCCGCGCTGGAGTTACGAGGGTTAACGAAGCGTTTTGACCGCCTCGCGGTCGACGCGCTCGACCTCACCGTCCGAACCGGCGAATTCTATGCGCTGCTCGGGCCCAACGGCGCCGGCAAGACCACGACGCTGCGCATGGTGGCCGGCCTGCTGCGGCCCGATGCCGGCTCGGTGTCGGTGCTCGGCATCGACGCGCTGGCCGATCCCGTCACCGCCAAGCAGGTCACGGCATGGGTGTCGGATGAGCCCATGGTTTACGACAAGCTGACCCCGCTGGAGTATCTCGCCTTCGTCGCCGGGCTCTGGGGCATCGACCCCGCGGTTTCCGAACGGTCCGCGCACGATCTGCTGGTCTCGCTCAGCCTCGAGCCGCATCTGCATGAGCGCTGCGAGGGATTTTCCAAAGGCATGCGCCAGAAAGTGGCGCTGGCCGGGGCGCTGGTCCACGATCCGCGCCTGATCATCCTCGACGAGCCGCTCACCGGCCTCGACGCCGTGTCGGCGCGCCATGTCAAGGGTCTGCTCTGCGACCGGGTACGCTCGGGCTGCACCGTGATCATGACCACGCATATTCTGGAAGTGGCCGAACGAATGGCCGACCGGATCGGCGTCATCGCATCGGGACGGCTGGTCGCCGAGGGCACGCTGACCGAACTGCGCCAGCAGGACGGCCGCAACGACACCAGCCTCGAGGACATGTTCATCGCGCTGGTCGACACCGAGGCCGCCGCGGCATGAGTTCGTCTGCGGCCTTGACCTGGTTTGCCCGGCACGAAATCCGGCTGGCATGGCGCGAGGCGCTGGCGATGCTCACCGCCGGCCGCAAGGGACGAAAGCGCACCGCTATCATCGGATTGCTCGTTTTCGCCGCGATCATGCACCTGCCGGCCTACGCCGTGATCGGCCGGTTCGCCGACCTGCAGGAGCCCTTGGATAAATCGACCCTGATCGTCATCACCGCGACCATCCTGCTGGCTTGGGCCCTGATGCTGTCGCAAGCGATCGAATCGGTGACGCGGGTGCTTTATGCCCGCGCCGATCTCGATCTGATCATGTCGTCGCCGGTCCCGCTCGCCAGCGTGTTTTCGGTTCGGATCGCGGCGATCGCGCTGTCGGTGATCGCGATGGCGCTGCTGCTGTCGACACCGTTCGTCGATGTTCTGGTGATCGGCGGCGGCTGGCGCTGGTTATCCGCGTTCGGCGTGGTCGTCGCCATCGGACTTACCGCCGCGGCGGCCGCCATCGCGGTCGCGGTTCTGCTGTTTCGCCTGATCGGCCCGAGCCGCACCCGGCTGGTGGCGCAAATCCTCGCAGCCGTGATCGGCGCCGGCTTCGTCATTGCGCTGCAGGTCGCAGCGATCCTGTCCTACGGGACGCTGTCGCGGTTCGCGGTGCTGACGTCGGATGCCGCGGCGGTGTTTGCGCCGGCTCTCGACAGCCTGGTCTGGTGGCCGGCGCGCGCCGCATTGGGCGACGGCGAGGCGCTGCTGTGGCTCCTGGCCGGCGGCCTCGTGCTGCTTGGCGCCGTCATGGCGATCTTCTCGCCGCGTTTTGCCGACACCGTCGTCAGCGCTTCGGCCAATTCCGCGACGGCCCATCAAACCCCTCGCCCCAAAGCGTTTCACGCCGGCTCGCGGCAGCAGGCGCTGCGCTGGAAGGAATTCGTGCTGTTGCGACGCGATCCCTGGCTGGTGTCGCAGAGCCTGATGCAATTGCTCTATCTGGTGCCGCCGGCCCTGTTGCTGTGGAAAAGTTTCGCCGACAGCGACGCCGCCATGGTGCTGATCACGCCCGTCATCGTGATGGCCGCAGGCCAACTCGCCGGGGGCCTCGCCTGGCTGACGATTTCCGGCGAGGACGCCCCCGATTTGGTGGCGACCGCGCCGATAGCGGCCTCGCGCGTGACCCGCGCCAAGATCGAGGTCGTGCTGATCGCAATCGCCGTCATCTTTGCGCCGCTGCTGTTGGCGCTGGCCTGTGCCGCGCCGCTGCAGGCGGCGGTCACTGCATCAGGCATCGTCGTCGCGGCGGCATCGGCCACCGCGATCCAGCTCTGGTTCCGCGTGCAGGCCCGGCGCAGCCAGTTCCGCCGCCGCCAGACCTCATCGCGATTTGCGACCTTCGCCGAAGCCTTTTCCTCGATCGGCTGGGCCGCCACCGCGGTGCTGGCGCTGGCGCTTCCGATCGCCGGTCTGATCAGCGGGATGATCACGGCCGCCATCGTCGCGGTCACCTGGATGATCAGCCCGCGGCGCGACTAGACTGATCTCCGTTCATCCCTTGATGGTAAGGCCTTTTTGCCTTACATTGTGATCGCACCCAGGAGGCCCGCCATGAGCACACTTACCGTTACTGCCAAGGGACAGGTCACTTTGCGCAAGGATCTGTTGGAGCATCTTGGCGTGCATCCCGGAGAGAAGATTACCGTGGACAAACTACCCGACGGCCGGATTGAGGTGAAGGCGGCCCGGCCGACGGGCAAAATCTCCGACCTTTTCGGCAGCTTGAAAACCAAGCGCAAGGGCCGATCCCTGTCGATCGAGGGGATGAATGAGGTCATTTCCCGGGGCTGGGCTGGTAAGCGATGAAGATCACCGCCGATACCAATGTGCTGGTACGGGCGTTGACCGAAGATCACGTCGAGCAAAGCAAAGCGGCGCAGATTGCATTGAGCAAGGCCGACATGGTCGCACTGACGATACCTACGCTTTGTGAACTGGTCTGGGTGTTGCGACGCTATGGGATCCGGTCGGACGACATCGCGGCGACGCTTCAAGGTCTGCTTGGCGGGACCAACGTTGTTGTGAATCGGCCGGCGGCAGAAGCCGGATTAGCGATGCTGCAAGCAGGTGGTGATTTCGCCGATGGCACTATCGCCTACGAAGGAACCTGGCTTGGCGCGGATACCTTCGTCTCGTTCGACAGGAAGGCCGTGAAACTGATGCAGGCACGAGGCGTATCTGCCCTTCTGCTGTCGAATTAGCGCTACTTGTTCAGCCCCTTGGCGATCACATCTGCCCAGCGCTTGATCTCCTTCCCGAACCGGAGATTTCAGGCTACGCCTTGATCAACTCCATCACCGCCGACGCGAACGCTTCGGGTTCTTCCTGCGGCAGGTTGTGCCCCGCGCGCGGAATCACCCGATGGCTGCGGGGGCCGGTAAATTTCGCCGCGGTCGCGCTGCCGTCATTGGCGGGGAACACGCCGTCGCCGGCTCCGTCCAGCGTGATGGCAGGGACCGAAATCGCAGGCTGCGCGGCCAGCCTGCGTTCCACATCGGCATATTGCGGATCGCCGTCGGCAAGACCGAAGCGGTGGCGATAGCTGTGGATCACGACATCGACATAATCAGGATTGTCGAAGGCCGCCGCCGAGCGCTCGAAGGTCGCATCGTCGAAAACCCAGTTCGGCGACCATTGCTGCCAAAGTATTTTCGCGATCTCGCGCCGGTTGGCGGCGAGGCCGGCGCGGCCGCGCTCCAGTTGAAAGTAATACTGGTACCAGAGGGCGACCTCGCGTTGCGGCGGCATCGGGACCATTGCCCTGGCGATGTCCTGGATCTGATAGCTGTTCGCCGAAACCAGCCCGGTGCAGCGCTCCGGCCACAGCGCGGCCCCGACGCAGGCGGCGCGGCCGCCCCAATCATAGCCGGCGAAAACCGCGCGCTGGATGCGAAGTGCATCGATCAGCGCGATCAGGTCGGCGCCGACAGCGGCCTGCTCGCCCGAGCGCGGCGTCGCCGGGTCGCGGAAACGGGTCGCACCGTAACCGCGCAAATAGGGCACGACGGCGCGGCAGCCCTGCGCGGCCAGTTGAGCGGCGACGTCGACATAGGAATGAATGTCGTAGGGGAAACCGTGCAGCAATATCACGGCCGGTCCGTCCGCGGGCCCCGCTTCGTAATAGGCGATGTCGAGAACGCCGGCATCGACGCGACGCAGCGGCTCCAGCCGATGGGAAGGGGATGCACGCGTCAAGATGGACTCCCCTGCTGAATTTTTTCTTATGACTGCCGCGAACAGCTTAGCGGGTCAACCCGCGGGACGGCGAACGAAAAAAGACGGATGGCAGTTCGAATGTGGCGCTGTCCTCTCGAAGGGAGGTTGGATTTCCCGGCACTCGTGCGGAAGACATTCGCCTGGCGAAATAAACATCGCGCGATGTGAAGCATTTCACAGCGCCGATTTGCCGTTCGAGTTAACAGGCATGGGGGGCGATCCGTGGGAGAGCATCCATGCCGCGATCACAATCCCGTTCGCAAAGAGGCGACGGTATCCGGCCCAAAGCCCCTGTCCTGTCGGCAATCCAGATCGCGATCCTGCTGGCTACCGCGCTCGCCGTGATTTTCGCGGTGAGCCGCATGCTCGACGCCTTTCGGGCACAGCTCAAGACCACGACCGATGCGGCGGTGTCCTCGCCGGTCGGTTGCCCGCAACTGGCCGAAACCTTCGACAGTCAAAGGGCGGCCTGCCTGCGCAGGCGATGGTCGGCCCTGCGCGAGATGAAATTGTGGCCCGGTGCGCCTCAGAACGCACAGCTCGAGGATTGCCTGCGGTCTGCAGGCGGCGAGGTCGCGGTCCCCTTCAGGACGGACAGCTGCGGCCCCCTGAAAACCTTGCCGCGGCTGCAGCGCGCGCAGAATTGATCCCGCCCGCCGCCTAACTTCGGGGAATCCGCATGGCGATCCGCCTGCACCGATGATTTTTGCCGGATTCAGCGATACAGTGCCGGTCCGGTCATTGGAACACGGGGCTTGCCATGCTGCGATCCTTGCCTGTCGTCATTGCCGTGATGGGTACGCTGATGGCACCGGCCGCCGCCCAGCAACCACCGCTGCGCAGCGACTGCCTGGCGATGGCGAACGCACCGCCGCGCGTCACGCCGGTCAGCCTGCGCCGGATGGCCGCAAAGGCCGAGGAGGTCGCGATCACCTACGCCGGCCATTCCACCTACTACATCGAGTCGCGGGCGGGCGTGCGCATCGCCACCGACTACAGCGGCGCCTACCGGACCGGCCGCCTGCCCGACGTCGTCACCATGAACCGCGCCCACTCCACGCATTACACGCTGTTTCCGGACCGCGGCATCCCGCACGTGCTGCACGGCTGGGGCGATGACGGAAAGCCGGCGCTGGTTTCGCAGCGCATCGGCGACGTCTACATCCGCAACGTCACCACCGACATCCGCCCCTATGTCAGCGGCGATTCGAGCGGCGCGCTGGTCAAGGACGGCAACTCGATCTTCATCTTCGAGGTCGCCGGCCTCTGCATCGGCCATCTCGGCCACCTGCACCACAAGCTCGACGACAGCCATTTCGCCCAGATCGGCCGCATCGACATCCTGATGGTGCCTATCGACGGCACCTATACGATGTCGCTCGACGGCATTGCCGAGATCACGCGGCGGCTGCGCGCCTCGGTGGTGCTGCCGATGCATCGCTTCATGACCCCGCTCGACGACTTCATGCAGCGGATCGGCCAGCAATTCGAGATCGACCGGCGCGGCGAGCGGAGCCTGACAATATCGCGGGAGACGCTGCCGGCGACGCCGACGGTGATTATTCTGGAC
The DNA here is from genome assembly GCA_001464035.1 of Bradyrhizobiaceae bacterium Ga0074131. GTDB lineage: Bacteria > Pseudomonadota > Alphaproteobacteria > Rhizobiales > Xanthobacteraceae > Bradyrhizobium. Next base: position 760,521 of record LNEC01000019.1, on the reverse strand, counting down.
GGGGTTTGACGGAGCGGGTCGGACGGCCTCAACAACAATAAAAGGGGGAGTGAAAATGGCCGGCAGTACCGCTGCGGCGGCAATGAGCGGGCTGTTTGCCGATCCGCGCGAGGATTGGCTGGCGCAGTACACCGAGGAGGTGATCGATCCCGCGCGTCCGGTCGTCGATCCGCACCATCACCTCTGGGATCGCGGCGGCCAGCGCTACATGATCGAGGAGATGGCCGCTGATGTCGCTTCCGGCCACAACATCGTGGCGACCGTCTATGTCGACTGCCGCTCGATGTACCGCGCGTCCGGACCCGAAGCGTTCCGCCCGGTCGGCGAAGTCGAGTTCGCCAACGGCGTCGCGGCGATGAGCGCCAGCGGCGGCTATGGTCCTGCCGCGATCTGCGCCGGCATTGTCAGCCACGTCAATTTGCTGCTGGGCGACGGCGCCAAACCTGTGCTGGAAGCGGAGATCGCCGCCGGCAATGGCCGCTTCCGCGGCATCCGGCACTCCTCGGCATGGGACGCGGAATTCGAGGTCGCCGGCATGTATGCCAAGCGGCCGAAAGGCCTGCTGCTCGACCCGACCTTTCGCAAGGGCTTTGCATGTCTCGCCCCGCTCGGCCTGAGCTTCGATGCCTGGCTGTTTCATCCGCAGATCGGCGAACTCATCGATCTCGCCCGCGCCTTTCCGGACACCAGGATCGTGCTCGATCATTGCGGCGGCCCGGTCGGTATCGGCCGTTTCGCCGGCAAACGCGAGGAGACTCTTGCCGCGTGGAAAGCCTCGATCGAGCAGATCGCGAGGTGCCCCAATGTCTCCGTAAAGCTCGGCGGGCTCGCCATGCGGCTGCTCGGCCATGATTTTCACGAGCGCCCGGTGCCGCCGTCCTCGGAACAGGCCGCCGCGGCATGGCGTCCCTATATCGAGACCTGCATCGAGGCCTTCGGCCCCAACCGCGCGATGTTCGAAAGCAACTTTCCGCCCGACAAGGGCCAGTGCAGCTATCAGGTGATCTTCAACGCCTTCAAGCGCATCGCCGCGCAGTACAGCGAGCCGGAACAGACCGCGCTGTTCTCGAACACGGCGACGGATTTCTACCGGCTGAAGTTCGGTTGATGGAGCTGCGTTCCCGGGGGATTATTGCGTCGTTGCGTCAGACTTCCGAAAGCTCGCGCAAGGTCATCCGCTTGTAAGCCTCCACGATCGCGTCGCCCTCCGTGCGGGGAAACGAGATCGCCAGCCGCATGGTGGCTTCGCCGAGTTGCCAGACCAAAAACGCGGAGGCAGCGGTTTTCTCGGGATCGGCGCCAGGATGGACGTGCCGCATGACGGCAGCGAGCAGCGCGCCGCTCGCCCGGCTTTCGGCAAGCTCGATCGCCATCAATTCCTTGTCCGCCTGCATCCCCGACCAGATGTCGCGCATCACGGGCTCGGCGAGGAAGATCGCGTAGTATTGGTCCACCAGCGAGGCAAAGGCCTGGCGCAAGCCCTCGACGTCGCGCACGCCGGCGAGCGCCTGTTCGATGCATTGGCGGCTCGCGGCCGCGTAACGTTCCGCCAGTGTGCGGATGATGGCGCGCTTGTCGGGAAAGTACTGGTAGAGCGAGCCGATCGAGATTTCCGCGAGTTCAGCGACCTCGCTCATCTTCACGAGGTCGCTGCCCTTTTCCGCGATCAGTCTTGAGGCCGCGGCAAGGATCCGCTCGAGCCGGTCGCGGCTGCGCTGCTGCGCCAGCGAGCGCTGATGCGACAGCCCGGCTCCCGGCGCCGCATGACCACGATCTCGATCCAAAGGGCCGGCGGGGTCGGACATTCTGGCTTGACACCAATAATATGAGGACTTATCACGTTTAATAATGTGAGTAATGCTCATGTTATACAAGGTAGCGGGTCATGGCAATCGACGGTTTGACCGGTGTCTGGGAAGGCGATCATGCTTGATCGCGCGATCTTCACCCTGACGTTCGCGGCCGCGATCGGCAGCGGCGTGATCGGCGGCATCTTCTACGCGTTCTCGACCGTCGTGATGGCCGCGCTCGGCCGTCTGCCATCCGCGCAGGGCGCGGGCGCGATGAAGGCCATCAACGTGACGGTGATCAATCCGGTCTTCATGATCGCCTTCATGGGAACCGGGGTTCTTTGTCTCGTGCTGGCCGGCGTCTCACTGATCTGGTGGGGCCGGCCCGGCGGGATACTGATCCTGGCCGCCAGCCTGCTCTACCTCCTCGGCTGCTTTGGCGTCACCCTGCTGTGCAACGTACCGCTGAACCATCAGCTCGCCGCGGTTGCCCCGGCGCAGGAAGCCGCCCTGTGGTCACGCTATCTCGACTTGTGGACCGCCTGGAATCATGTCCGCACGCTGGCGCCGATCCTGTCGGCGATCCTGTTCACCGCCGCGCTGCTGCTGGCCTGAGCCGGTACGGCGACGCTTGATCAGCCGCCGCGATTCTTCTTTTTCTTCTTTGCGAACGCAGGTTTCGCGTCAGGGGCGCCCGCATGCGGTGCTGGTCCGGTGTAGGCGGGCTTGTGTGCGTATTTCTTTTTCTTGTCGTAACCCGGCTCTCGGGCAAAGCCCGGCCCGCTTCCGCCCGATGGCTTGCCGTGCGGCTTCGGCCCACGTTCTTCACGGAAACGATCGTTGGGGCGATCGCCGCGATCGGCGCCGGCTTCGCGCCGCGGCGGATGGGATCGCTTCTGCTGAGGCGCCTCACCCTGCGGTGCCTCGGCCATCGCCTCGATACGGATATTGTCTTCCTTGTCGGGGCGCCGGACCATGGCCGCGAAGGATTCCGCGGCACCCTTGGAAATTTCGAACTCGGTGGTGGTATCCATGATGCGGATGGCGCCGATGTCATGCTTGTCGATGCCGCCCCGGCGGCAGATCATCGGCAACAGCCAGCGCGCTTCGGCGTTCTTCTTGCGGCCGATGGCGGCGCGGAACCACACGCTGCCCTCCGCCATGCCGTGACGGGTGGAAGCTTTTCCAGGCTTCGACCGAGGAGCGGACTCGCGATCCTCGCCGCGCGGCCGCGCGCCTTTCTCCCGGCCGCCGACGTCACGCGAGTGGCCGGCGCCCTGGCCGGGATCGAGTATATCCTCCGGCGACGGCAGCCGCGCGCGGTAGAGCCGTGCCAGCGCCGCTGCGATATCCTCGGGCGACCGCTCGGCCAGCATGGCCTGCGCCAGCACCAGATCCTCCGGCGTCGTCTCCTCAGAGAACAGCGCATCCTTCAGCATGCGCTCCTGATCGAGCTTGCGGATTTCCTCCGCCGTCGGTGCGGTGCCCCAGACCGCGTCGATGCCCGCCAGATTCAGCAGCAATTCCGCACGCCGCTTGCGCGCCGGCGGCACCAGGAGCACGCTGACCCCCTTGCGGCCGGCACGGCCGGTGCGGCCGGAGCGATGCTGCATCACTTCAGCGTCATTCGGCAAATCGGAGTGAATGACGAGGTCGAGGTTCGGCAAATCGATGCCGCGCGCCGCCACATCGGTGGCGACGCAGACGCGGGCGCGGCCATCGCGCAGCGACTGCAGCGCCTGGGTCCGCTCGTTCTGGGTCAACTCGCCCGACAGCGCGACCACGGAGAAACCGCGCTCCGACAGCGTCGCCTGCAGATGCCGGACCGCATTGCGCGTATTGCAGAACACCAGCGCGCCCGGCGACTCGAAGAAGCGCAGCACGTTGACCACGGCGTGCTCGACATCGGCGGCGGCGATCCGAATCGCACGGTATTCAATATCGGCATGGCCGCCTTCGTCGCCCGCGACCTCGACGCGAAACGCCTGCTGCTGATACGCCTTGGCCAGTGCCACGATGCCGCGCGGCAGCGTCGCCGAGAACAGCAGCGTGCGGCGGGAGGCCGGCGTGGTCTTGAGGATGAACTCCATATCCTCGCGAAAACCGAGATCGAGCATCTCGTCGGCCTCGTCGAGCACGACCGCCTTCAATTGCGAGACGTCGAGACGGCCGCGCCGCAGATGATCGCAGAGACGGCCGGGCGTGCCGACCACGATGTGGGCGCCGGCGGCCAGCTGGCGCTGTTCGGCGCGCGGATCCATGCCGCCGACGCAGGAGACCACGCGTGCATCGGCATACTGGTACAACCACTGGAGTTCGCGATGCACCTGCAGGGCCAGTTCGCGGGTCGGTGCTACGATCAGGGCAAGCGGTGCTGCGGCCCGCTCGAACCGCTCGGCGTCGCCGAGCAGGTCTCTTGCAATTGCGAGCCCGTAGGCGACGGTCTTGCCCGAGCCGGTCTGCGCCGAGACCAGCAGGTCGCGGCCGGCCGCTGCGTCGGCGAGCACGGCGGTCTGCACCGCGGTGGCGGAATCGTAGTTGCGCTCGGTCAGTGCCCGGGCCAGCGGCGGACTGGTGGTTGAGAATGTCACGAAATGAAAACCTTGGTTGGCATTCAGCGGTAACGCTGAACGGCCGCGAACCCGCCCGGGGTCGAAGCTTGCATGTGGCCGGCCAACGCACGGCCGCGCGGCGGTGAATTTTGATTGAGTTGGCCGTGCTTAGGCCAATCGGGGCCAAAACACTATGGTTTAATTGCGGGCCGACCCTAACCTCGGCCACCGTGGCTGACCTGCCGCCGATGCCGGGCCTACGGCGCCAGCCGAAGCTCGGTGATCATCGTCCGCGCCGCCTGCTCGTCCAGCGGAAGAAAATCGAGCGGCCCCGGATTGGGATCGTTCGAGGTGATTGCCGAGGCGACCAGCAGCCCCGCCACACCGCCGGCGATCGACATTCCGTGAAGCGCCTTCGCCCGTGCGCTCGGACGGGTGAGGAAGAAATAGGTACGGCCCGGCACCGCCGTCACATCGTATTGGCTCACGCCGGGGAACATGGATGCGGTAGCGGACAATTGGTGGCGGCCAGCCGGGCGATCGGCATAAGCGTACGTTCCCGTCTTCAGGTCGGTCATCGGCCCACCGTTGAGCCTGATGTCCCAACCCTGATCGGCGATGCCGGCGTACCCCTTTTCCCGAAGGATGACGATACGTGCCTGCCCCTGCGCCGGTGGGCCAAGCTTCTGCACCATGGAAGCGTAATCAAGGCCGCTTCGCTCGGTCACGCAACCCGACAGCACCAGCGCCGCAATCGACAGCGCCACAACACGCAGCAACATAACAACCCCCGCCCAAATCCCGGGGGGTATTAACGATATCAAGCAACGGTTGCAACCGGGGCCGGCTTCATCCCGTCCTCGGAAAAAACTAAACCCATTCGCCCTGGCGAAAGACGGGGACGCGGCGTCCGTCCGCATGGACCCCGTCGATGTCGGTCAGGTCCGAGCCGATCATCCAGTCGATGTGGATCAGGCTCTTGTTGCCGCCCTGCGCCGCGATCTGCTCCGGCGTCAGGTTGCCGCCGTCGATGAAGCATTTCGAATAGCACTGGCCGAGCGCGATGTGGCAGGCGGCGTTCTCGTCGAACAGCGTGTTGAAGAACAACAGCCCGCTCTTCGAGATCGGCGAGGAATGCGGCACCAGCGCCACTTCACCGAGCCGGCGTGCGCCCTCGTCGGTGTCGAGCACCTTGTTCAGCACCTCCGCACCGCGACAGGCCTTTGCGTCGACGATGCGGCCTTCCTCGAACCGCACCGCGATGTTGTCGATCAGGGAGCCCTGGTACGACAGCGGCTTGGAACTGACGACATGGCCGCTGACCCGCCGGCAGTGCGGCGTGGTGAACACTTCCTCGGTCGGAATATTGGGATTGCAAATGATGCCGTTTTTCGCCGTGGAGGCGCCGCCCTGCCATTCATGGCCGTCGGCGAGACCGATCGTGAGATCGGTGCCCGGTCCGGAGTAATGCAGCGCGCTGAAGCGCTGCCCGTTCAGCCATTCGGTGCGCTCGCGCAGCACGGCGTTGTGCTTCTTCCATGAGGCGACGGCGTCATCATTATCGACGCGCGAGGCCGAGAAGATGGCGTCGGCCAGTTTGGCCACTGCCACGTCTTGCTCGTCGCCGGGAAACATCTGCTTCGCCCACGCCGGGCTCGGATAGGCAACGATGTTCCAGTTGATGTCGAAGCCGACGATTTTTTCCAGCGCCGGCTGATAGGCGATCGAATTGGCCTTGCTGGCGCGCGAAACCCTAGCGGGGTCCTCGCCGGCCAACAGCATCGGATTGTCGCCGACGATGGCGAGCCGGGCGGTGTTGGCGGCGAATGCCTTGGACATCCCCTCATAGAGCCAGCCGGCGGCGCGATCGAAACTGACGTCGGGCGCGAACCGGTAGCGCGCCAGCGTGATCTCTTCGTCCGACAGGATCGGGGTCACGAGGCCCGCGCCGGCCTTGTAGGCATGCTCGGCGATCCTGCGCACCAGCGGCAGCGCCACGCTCGGCGCCGTCAGCAGCACATCCTGCCCCGGCTGCAGGTTCAGCCCGATCCTGACGGCGACCTCGGCGAGGCGGTCGAGCTTGACGGGATCGATCGCGGCCGAGATGTTGCGCTCGTGGACAGTCATGGCGGGGCCTCGTGCGGGTAGACGGTCTATCTAAACCTGCCGTCGCAAGGTGCAATAGCCAACGGCTCGTGCCCAGCTCCCGACGGTCACGCATGCAACCGTTATCCGTCGAGTCGAATGTCACTGGAATGTGATGTACGGGCATTAAAGAGTGGCGACAAAAATAATGCATGTTGCGCGCTATTTGACCTCGCATTAACGCGCATGAATGCGTATCTCGACATCAGGTAGGAAATTCGCCCCAAGGACAACACTCCGAAAAGGAGCCATCTATGGCGAATGCACTAACCACTGGGGCCCGGTTTTTTGCCCCGACCAGAAAACCCTCGTTTTTTGCAAGATTGTTGCGCGTAAACGTCGATGCCCGTCAGCGACATGCTGACCGTGTGGTCGCGAAGTACATCGCCACTCACGGGCTCAAGTTCACCGATGATGCAGAGCGTCGAATTGAGCGTCTGCTTTCCAGAGCGGGGCGGTAGCCATGTTCACACTCGTCATCATGCAAATAGTAACCAAGATTGCCCGTTTCGGGAAAGAGGTTCGCGAGACATGGCGTGAAACTCAGCGACTTCGTCGTACGCTCCACGGCCCAACCGAGGAGTAGCCGAACCGGCGCGCGCCATTGGTTTGACCCGCGCCGGATTTCGCATGTCCAGCTCCCGGACGATCCGCTCGTCCCGTAGGTTGGTATCTGAGCAGGGCCTGAAACCGGCGTTGTTTGCGGTCGGTGTTACCTGGGAGTGTCCGGTTGCAGGCTTTGCTATCCCATCCATCGAATCGGTCACTTCGCCGCGGACTTTTGCAGGATCGCAACCATTTCCTGGTAACCGCGACTTCTCGCGAGCTCGAGCGGCGTTGACCCCCTTCCATCGGGTATATTGACGTCGGCGCCGGCGTCGACCAAAGCGCGCAAGGTTTCGGTGTGGTTCTTGCCGCCATCGCCGAGCACGATGGATTCGATCAACGCGGTCCATTGCAGATTGTTGACGTGATCGAGCGGCGCCCTGGCGGCAATCAGCATTCGGACGACTTCAACATGACCGAGATGGGCGGCCGCGATCAGGGCCGTACCGTCATACCGGCTGGTGACAGCCCGCGGATTGCCACCGCCTTCAAGCGCGATCTCGAGCATCGGCACGTCGTTGGCGACCGCCGCGATGGTGATCATGTCGTAACGGTCGATCTCAAGCCTGTTCGGATCCGCGCCGAGCCGGATCAGGGCGCGGGCGGCGTCGTGCTTCTTCTGATAGACCGCGACATGCAACGGCGTGCGATGGCGGCTGTCGATCGCTTCCCTGTCTTCAGCCGCGGCAACGCGCCTTTCGATATCCATGACGTCGCCGCGGGCGGCGGCGGCATGCAGGCCGACATAGGCGCGCAATTCGGCCTCGGTCGGGGCGATCTGAGCGGACGCGGGCACGACCGCCAAAAGCGCGAGGAGAAAGGCGGCGAGGATCGCCATGGGGAAAAGCTCCGGCCGCTAGCCACCAGGTAACTTAGCATCGGTCGTTCTGCATGCAAATCGGGGAGTTCGCTTCCCATATCGCGATTGTTGATGTCCAGTTGGATAGCGCGGGTGCGGGGTCCGAGCGCCTCAACGCCTCGGGGCCGCCAGCACGCGGTCGACCATGTCCGGCGCGAGGCCGAGATAGTTCCGGGGCGATGTCAGCCGATCGATGGTCGCGCGATCGATGAGTCCCGAAACCCGCGGATCCGCCGACAGCGCGTCCGCCAGCGTGACGCTGTTCTCGTGGGCGAGTCGGCAGGCGTCGTAAACAACGTCATGCGCCTCCTGCCGGCCGATCTGCGGCGCCAGCCCCATCATCACCGCCTCGGCGACGATCAGGCCACGGCTGATGTCGAGATTGGCGGCCATCCGCTTCTCGTCCACCACCAGGCCGGCCAGCGCGAACTTCGCCTGCTGCAGTGCGCCCGCGGTCAGCGCAAAGCTTTCCGGAATAGCCATCCATTCGGCATGCCATGGCCCGGTGGCGCGTTCGAGATCCTGAACCATCGCATCCAGCATCAGGCCGGCGTGCTGCCGCACCGCCTTGGAGGCCGCCAGCATCAACTCGGAAGAGATCGGGTTGCGCTTCTGCGGCATGGTCGAGGACGCGCCGCGGCCCTTGACGAAGGGCTCATGGAGCTCGGCGAACTCCGTTGAAGCCATGATCATGATGTCGAGCGCGATCTTGCCCAGCGAGCCGGTCACCAGCGCGAGGAAGTTCACGGTTTCCGCAAATCCGTCACGCGCGACATGCCAGGTCGATACGGGAACGCCGAGGTCGAGCTCCTCGCAGAACGCCTGCTGCACCTCGAACCCCTTGTCGCCGAGCGAAGCGAGCGTGCCGGCGGCGCCGGCGAACTGGCCGACCAGCACGCGCGGCTTCAATTGCTCGAGGCGTTCGGCATGACGGTCGAACATCGCCAGGTAAATCGCGGTCTTGTAGCCGAACGTCACCGGCAGCGCCTGCTGCAGATGGGTGCGGCCGGCCATCGGCGTGTCGCGATGGCGCCTGGAGAGATCGGCGAGGATGCCGCGCAGCGCCGCGATATCCGCCTCGATGATATCAAGGCCATCGCGCAGCTGGAGCACGACGGCGGTATCCATGATGTCCTGCGTGGTGGCGCCCCAGTGCACGTAGCGGCCGGCCTCGCCGCACTGTTTTGCCATTTGATGGACAAGCGGCAGGATCGGATAGCCCACAATATCGGTCTCGCGGCGCAACAGGTCGAAATCGAACGCCGAGACATCGGTACACCTTGCAATTTCCTCCGCGGCCTCGGCCGGAATCACGCCGCAGCGCGCCTCGGCCTTCGCCAGCGCGATCTCGACCTCGGCGTAGCGGGTAATCAGGCTGAAGTCCGAAAACACCTCGCGCATTTCAGGGGTGCCGAAGGCGTCGCGGAACAGGATGGAATCGAGCACGGTGGTGGAGGTCGGGAAAGTTGGCATAGATTTCCTTGATCCAATCGCGGAGCGGATGAGGGCGTTACAGTGCGGTATAACGCGGCGCCGGCGATCTGTCCGTCAAGCCTGGCGGGCCGGCCTTTGCATCCTAAACCTTCGGTCCGCCGTTTTTCGCCGCGGCGCGGCGCAAGGCCTCGGCCATCGCGCCGCCGCCGGATTCCTGTTTCGGCCTGGCCGGTGCCGATGACGTCATCGACTTCGCCGAATTGTCGCGCGGCATGCCCTGCCTGGGGCGCTCGCCCTTGCCGCCGGTCTCGTCGTCGAGCCGCAGCGTCAACGCGATGCGCTTGCGGGCGACCTCGACCTCCAGCACCTTGACCTTGACGATGTCACCCGACTTCACCACTTCGCGCGGATCCTTGATGAAGGTCTTGGACATCGCGGAGATGTGCACCAGGCCATCCTGGTGCACGCCGATGTCGACGAAGGCGCCGAACGCCGCGACGTTGGTGACGGTGCCCTCGAGGATCATGCCTTTCTTAAGATCCTTCAGCGTTTCGACCCCCTCCTTGAACACCGCGGCCTTGAAGGCCGGGCGCGGATCGCGGCCGGGCTTTTCCAGTTCGCGCAGGATGTCGGTTACCGTCGGCAAGCCGAAGGTGTCGTCGACGAAGGCCTGCGGCTTCAACTGTCGCACGATTTCGGCATTGCCGATCAGCGCCTTGATGTCGCTCTTGGCCGCGGTCAGGATCCTGCGCACCACCGGATAGGATTCCGGATGCACGCCGGAGGCGTCGAGCGGATCGTCGCCACCCTGGATGCGCAGGAAGCCGGCGCATTGCTCGAACGCCTTCGGGCCCAGTCGCGGCACCTCCTTCAGCGCCTTGCGCGACTTGAACGGGCCGTTGGCATCGCGGTGCTGCACGATGCTCTGTGCGAGGCCGGAGCCGATACCCGACACCCGCGCCAGCAGCGGCGCCGAGGCGGTGTTGGCGTCGACTCCGACGGCGTTGACGCAATCCTCGACCACGGCATCGAGCGAACGCGCCAGCTTGCTCTCGCCGAGATCATGCTGATACTGCCCGACCCCGATCGCCTTGGGATCGATCTTGACCAGTTCGGCCAGGGGGTCCTGCAGCCGACGCGCGATCGAGACCGCGCCGCGCAGGGTGACGTCCAGTTCCGGCAGTTCCTCAGAGGCAAAGGCCGATGCCGAATAGACCGAGGCGCCCGCTTCCGACACCACGATCTTCGACATCTTCAGGTCCGGCAGCAGCTTTACCAGTTCCATCGCGAGCTTGTCGGTTTCGCGCGAGGCGGTGCCGTTGCCGATCGCGATCAGGTCGACGCGGTGCGCCACCGCGAGCTTCCCCAGCGTCGCCAGCGCCTCGTCCCAGCGCTTCTGCGGTTCATGCGGATAGATCGCCGTGGTGGCCACCACCTTGCCGGTGGCGTCGATGACGGCGACCTTGACGCCGGAGCGGAAGCCGGGATCGAGGCCCATGGTGACGCGCGCGCCGGCGGGCGCCGCCAGCAACAGATCGCGCAGATTGGATGCGAATACCCGCACCGCCTCGGTTTCGGCCGCGTTCCACAGCCGCATCCGCAGATCGATGTTCAGATGGACCTGGATCTTGGTGCGCCAGGCCCAGCGCGCGGTTTCCACCAGCCATTTGTCGCCGGGTCGGCCCTGATCGGAGATCGCAAAACGCTGCATGATCTTTCGTTCATACGGGCTCATCGCCGCGGGCGTGGCGGAGACCGGCTCGGGCAGCATCTGCAGGTCGAGGATCTCTTCCTTCTCGCCGCGAAACATGGCGAGGATGCGATGCGACGGCAATTTGGTGAGCGGCTCGCTGAAGTCGAAATAATCCTTGAACTTCTCGCCCTCGGTCTTCTTGCCCTTGCGCACCGTGGCGGTCAGCAGGCCGCTGGTCCACATCTGCTCACGCAGCGCGCCGATCAGGTCGGCGTCTTCGGCGAAGCGTTCGACCAGAACGGCGCGCGCACCGTCGAGTGCTGCGGCGGCATCGGCCACCTGCTTGTCGGCATCGACGAACGGTGCGGCCACAACATTCGGATCGTTCTGTGGTTGGGTCAGCAGCAATTGGGCCAGCGGCTCCAGCCCCGCCTCCCTGGCGATCTCGGCCTTGGTGCGGCGTTTCGGCTTGAACGGCAGATAGATGTCTTCCAGGCGTCCCTTGCTGTCGGCGGCGAGGATGGCGGCTTCCAACGCGGCATCGAGCTTGCCCTGTTCGCGCACCGAATTGAGAATCGCGGTGCGGCGCTCCTCGAGTTCCCGCAAATAGTTCAGGCGCTCTTCCAGCGTGCGCAATTGAGCGTCGTCGAGCGCGCCGGTGATTTCCTTGCGGTAGCGCGCCACGAAGGGAACCGTGGCGCCGCCGTCGAGCAGCGTCACCGTCGCCTCGACCTGTTGTTCGCGAACGCCGAGCTCTTCCGCAATCTGCCGATAGATGTTTGCCACGCGAGATCTTTCTCAAGGCCGTCGCAGCGTTTGCCTGATCAGCCGCGGGAACCGCTTATGAACCATCCTCGCGTGATTCATCAACCCGGCATCGCACAAATTGTTCTGTGGACGGCCGTCATTCAGCCGACGCCACCTCCGAACCTCATCCTCGGTATTTTTTCCACACGCCAGCAAGCATTCATGCGCATTCCGCTCAACTGCATCGCGCTCCAAGATAAAGGTGGATCGATGGCGCCTAACTGTGTAGACGGACGCTCCCTCGGGGAGCGCCATGTCGATTTGCGGACTTGATTTCGGAACGTCGAATACCACGCTCGGAACGATCGAAGGCGATGCGCCGGTGCTGACGGCGCTGGAGGCCGGCCAGACCACGATCCCCAGCGCGATTTTCTATGAAACCGACGGCGCGGTGCTGATCGGCCGCAAGGCGGTCGAGAGCTATGTCGAGGGCGCGCCTGGCCGGCTGATGCGCAGCCTCAAATCGGTGCTCGGGACGTCCCTGATCGAGGAAACCACGTGGCTGGGGCGGGAGCGCACCAGCTTTCGCGACGTGATCGCCTATTATCTGGGTGCGGTGAAACGGCGCGCCGAACAGGCCACGGGGCGCGAACTGCGCGACGTGGTGCACGGCCGGCCGGTGCATTTCGTCGACAATGCCGACGATGCCGACGCCAGGGCGGAGCAGACCCTGCGGGAGATCGCGCGCGAAGTCGGCTTCGATCAGGTCACCTTCCAGTTCGAGCCGATCGCGGCAGCGCTGGACCATGAGCGCCAGATCTCGGCCGAGGAAATCGCCTTGATCGCCGATATCGGCGGCGGCACCTCGGATTTCTCGATCGTGCGGCTGGGGCCGCAGCGCCACGGCAAAGTCGACCGATCAGCGGATATTCTGGCCAACGACGGCGTGCGGATCGGCGGCACCGATTTCGATCGCCAGCTCAGTCTCGGAGTCGTCATGCCGCTGTTCGGCTTCGGCAGCGCCATGAAGCGCCCCGGCCTCGATGTGCCCTCGAGCTATTTCCACGATCTCGCGACCTGGTCGAACATCAACCGGATGTACGAGCCGCGCGTGATCGCCGATATCCGCCTGGTCCGGCAGGAGGCAAGCCAGCCTGAACTGCTCGACCGGCTGGTGCGGGTGGTCGACGAACAGCGCGGCCATACCCTGGCCATGGAGGTCGAGGACGCCAAGATCGCCCTGTCCGACGTGCGGCGCGCCGACATACCGTTGCAATGGATCGCGCCCGGCCTCGCCGCCGCCATCGGCCGCCCCGACCTGGTCAGGCACACCGGGCAACTGGCCGAGCGCATCGCGGCCCGCATCAAGATCTGCCTGACGCAGGCGCAATTGTCGGCCGGCGACATCGATGCGGTGTTCCTGACCGGCGGTTCGGTGCGGCTCGCCCATGTCCGCAAGGCGATTACCAAAGCGTTGCCGTCGTCCCGGATCGTCGAAGGCGACACGTTCGGTGCGGTTGGCAAGGGCCTCGCCCTGGAGGCACTGCGGCGCTACGGGCCGGGGAATTGAGCCTGCCGCGCGCCATGCCTCGGCGGTTGACGCTCCCCGGCCGCAAGGCCGATGCGGTTTTCTGCTCGCTGGCAAAAATATCGAAAACAACCCCATGCAACGTAAAAAGAGTCGCTGGCTGGATGAATTACACGCGAGAACATTTGACGTGTCGGGCAAATCACCGGCACTATTCCAACATGGTAACCTGAGACCGCTCATGGCCCCCGCCGACCAGCTTCCTTGATATCGAGGCGTGATCTCTGACGGGCGTCACAAATCCCCGCGACGCCCACGAGAGCTATGGCTAGTGGACCGCGCGAAATGCCGAGATGGCGGTTGGAGAATAGCGAATGGCGGACGCCGATCTGGATGTTGTAATCCGGCAACTTGCGAAGCAACAATACAAGACTCTGATGGCCGCCGCCAAAGGCAGGCGCGATCGATACGCCGGTCTCGCCGCCAAGGAGAAAAACGGCGAGGCCAAGGCCCGATTCAAGCTGATCGCGAAACAAACCATGGAGCAGGCCACGGCCGCCGCGCGGCGACTGCAGATTTCCGCCGACAACGCTGCCGACAGTTACGCGCGATCGATGCGAAATGCGACCGTGGCCGCACCGGCCAAGCAGCCGGTCGCGAAGCCCCTCAAGAAGGGCACGGCGAAAACAAAAGCCTGAGAGCGCCCGCAAGGAAGCGGATCGATCTCAAGCAAAATGCCACGGCTGCTATCGCCGCTCAGTTGTAGAGCGCCTCATCGCCGAGCACGGATTGCCGGAAGCGCGTGGTCAGGATAACGCCATCGGCCGGCGGCAGGGTGAAGACGAGCGCCTCGGGATTGATCTTCACCAGCGCGAACACCGGTCCCTTGCCCCGATGGGCGAGATCGCGGATCTCCGTCACCTGCTCCATGGTCCTGACGGTGCACGACGTGCGGATGCCCGCGCCAAGCGCCATGGCGGCGAGGTCGACGCCGGAGGCCGTGTGGGTCTTCTGCATGCCGGTCTCGCCGAACCGCTCGTTGTCGAGCACCGCAATGGTCAGGTTCGGCGGCTTCTCGACCGCGACGGTGGCGAGCGCGCCGAGGCTCATCAGCATCTCGCCGTCGCCGGTGATCACCAGCACCTTTCGCTTCGGCTGCGCCATCGCAAGGCCCAGGCCCATCATTGCGGCGGCACCCATCGCCCCCCACAGCGGAAAATTGTTGGGGTGGTCGCCGGCGGCCGAGACGTCCCAGTTCGGGGCGCCGAGACCGGCAATGACGAGGAGATCGCCGCGATCGCGCAGCAGTTCGTTGACGACGTCGCGGCGATGAAGGAGTGCATTCGGACTTGTCATTTGCGTGCCAGCTCCTTGAAGTTCTTGGCTCCCAACACCCGCTGCCCGATCAGGACCGCGGCCGGCCGCCAGGTGTTGAAGGCGAGATTCGCCGCGCCCCAGACCGCCGGCGCAACATCATCAGGGGTATCCGCGCGCGTGACGATGACGCCCATGGCCTCGAGCGCGGCCTGCGTGCCCTGGCCCATCGGAATCTGCCACGGGTTGAACTCGCCCCAGTCGCCCCGCATCGTCACCAGCATCAACAGCGGCATGTGGCATATCGCGGGCAGCGACAGCATGTTGATGCAGTTGCCGACGCCGCTCGACTGCAGCAGCAGGACGCCGCGTTGGCCGCCGAGCCAGGCGCCAGCCAGCATGGCCACGCCTTCCTCTTCCGTGGTAAGGGTGACGAGGCGCGTCTCCGGGTCGGCATCGAAGGCGCGAATGAGGCGGCTATGGCCGGCATCCGGAACCATCGCAACCTGCTTGACATCCGCTTCCTTGAGAACGCGGTAGACATCGTCCGGCCACGACGGCGGCGATGTCGGTTTCGGCTTGGCGGCCAGGTCTGCCATCGGGCGGCGCTCCTTACTTTGTTGTGCGGATTGGGTGCTCAGACGGGATGGTTTGGCGGCACGCACGCAGCTCAATATCGTTATGGCTTCTATCGCAAAATTGAAACCCCAGGCGAATCAAGACCGCCGCCTCGGCATCAAATCACAAAGAACCCGTGGCTGGCGTCGCGGCGGAGCTGTTCGACCAGGCCGTATTCCCAGTCGAGATAGGCCTGCATCGCGCCCGCATCGACATCGGTGCCCTCGTAGGGCCGCCGGTAGCGGTGCGCCGGATCGGATTTTGGCAGGGTGGGCGGCGCGCCGATTTCCAACGCGCCATCGTAGCCGCCTTCGAGCACGTAAACCTCCCAGCCCATTTGCGCGAGCCAGGACGCGGTCATGTCGGCGCGCACACCCATATCGTCTGACAGCAGGATCCGCGCGCCACGCACCGGAGCAGCCATGTCGACCTCCTGGACCAGCTGGCCGCCCGCGTAGTGGCGAAAGCCTGCGATATGACCGGCCGCGTATTCTTCGGTGGAGCGAACGTCGAAGCGATAGAGCGTTCGGCCGGCCGCCGCCTGCAGCGCCGCCGCTTCTGCAGGGCCTAGATGCCGAACCCCGGCGCGATAGGCGACATCGCGGGCATTGGGTCGCGCACCCTCGAACGGACCAACCTCGCCGCGCCGGTCGGCGCCGTGCTCGAGCGGCTGCCTGGCCAGCGTCCAGCCGATCGTGCCGTTTCGCAACGCCACGACTTTGTTGCCGATGCCGGCGTTGATCAGCGACTGGGCGCCGATGATCGAGCGGGTGCGACCGGCGCAATTGACGATGATGGTGGTGGCGGGATCCGGTGCGGCGCGGCCGGCGCGCAGCACCAGTTCGGCGCCCGGCACGCTGACGGAGCCGGGAATGTTCATGGTGGCATATTCGTCGAACCGCCGGACGTCGAGGATGACGACATTGGCCTGGCTCGCCACCAGGGCCGCGACTTCGGCTGCGGGCAATGACGGCGTGTGGCGGCGCGACTCGACCAGTTCGCCGAACGCCTTTGCATAGGAATTGACGTCCTGGAAGACTTCATGGCCCGCCGCCCGCCATGCCTGCAGCCCGCCGTCAAGCTGACGAATGTTGGTGTAGCCCAATGCCGCAAGCCGACCGGCGGCCTGCGCAACCAGACCCTCGCCGGCGTCGTAGACAACAATAGCCACGTCCTTTCGGGGCAGCCTCGCCTCCGCTTCGAGTGCGATCCTGCCGGCCGCCATGTTGGCGGCGAACAGCGGATGGCCGGTGGCGAAGGCAGCTTCGTGGCGCAGATCGAGCAGCGCGATTTCATCGCGCTGCAGCAGCATGCTGCGGACTTGCGAGGGGGTGACGGCGGGAGGGGTCATGGATGGCAGGTCTGAATCTGGATGAACAGAGGGCGTCGAGGGCTTAGCAGCCCGACGGCATCCGGGAAAGGTTCGGCAAAGTCGCGAGAAAACGACCGGTCCCGAGCCCGTTGTGACGATGCGCAATTCGGCCTATGTCTTTGGCATATGCCAAGGAGGCAATTCATGTCCGGGCAGAGGCACGTCAGATTGTTTCGCAACGGCCGCAATCAGGCGGTGCGTATTCCCGCGGAGTTCGAACTACCTGGCGATGAGGCGATCATGCACCGTGACGGCGATCGTCTGGTGATCGAGCCGGTGCGCAAGCGCGGACTGGTCGCCCTGCTCAAGACGATGAAGCCGCTCCAAGAGAGGCTTCCTGAAATCGACGATCCCGTACCGGCGCGTGAGGACATGTTTTGACGTCCCACCTGCTGGATACCAACATCATTTCCGACCTGATCAGGAACCCGAAGGGCAAGGCTGCAAAGCGGATCGCCAAGGTGGGCGAGGACAACATCTGCACCAGCATCATCGTGGCGGCCGAATTGCGCTACGGATGCGCGAAGAGCGGCTCGAAACGACTGCGCAAGGCCGTCGAAGATCTGCTCGGCGAAATCAGCGTGCTGCCTTTCGATGTGCCGGCCGGCACCGAATACGGTGGAATCCGCTCGGAACTGGAAGCGGCTGGAAAACCGGTCGGGGGCAACGATTTGCTGATCGCCGCCCACCCCTATGCGATCGGCGCCACGATCGTGACCGCCAATGCCAACGAGTTCAAACGTATCCACGGCCTGAACGTGGAGAACTGGCTTGCGTGATAAGGCCGGCTCATGCCGGGCGGCTTTCCGGGAATATCGCTCGGGTGCGAATTCGTCGAAAGCGTTCCCGGACCAGCTCCTGCTGATCAACATCAAGAGCAACGATCCAGCCGAGGGGCGCAGATTGGCTGAGGATCTGGGCAAGTTGCCGAAGGCGCGGCGCGGAAATCTGATGGCTTACGGCGGCGACCAGCCCATCGCCGCGCTGCGGCAGGCGCTTCCGGACCTGCGCACCATGTCGCGGGCCACGCTGCGTTCCTGCTGTTTGCAGTACGTCGCGGTGGGCTGGACCGGTTACATGCCGTCGCCGTGCCAGAACTCGGTCCTGCTCGTGCCGATGAATGTCGGCCCCTGGATGTGGGGTTGGCCCAACAGGTTTCAGCGTCGTCTCTCGAAGGTCAACAGCGTGTTTTTCGTCGTCGCCCCATACCATGGCGGCGGCTTCTCACAGGGGATCGACGGAGAAGAAGCCCTCCGTCGTCTGCCTGAAGGGTTTGTCGGCGGAATCTCGACCGACCAGATCGATACGGTCGCCGGGCTGTTGCAGCGTAACGGCCAGTAGCTGCCCCATTACAATCTGCTGCTGACTATCGTATCGGTAATCAGGCCCTGCCTGCATACGGAGACCAAAAATTCGCAGCGCGTCTCATACCCGGACATCGCTGAGCGGCGATCTTCGATCGCTGGGACTATGCGCCGGTGACACCGTCATGGTCCATGCCTCCCTGAAGGCGATTGGCGAGGTCGAAGGCGGCCCGGCTGCGATCGTGGAAGCCGTGCGAGACTCAGTCGGCCCAGCGGGGACCGTGATGGCTTTCGTCTCGTGGGATCGGTCCCCGTATTCCGAGACGCTGGGCGAAAATCGATTGAGCGCCGAGGAGCGAGACCTCTGGCCGGCGTACGATCCAGGCGACGCCGGCTCCTATCGCGGGTTTGGTGTATTGAACCAGTTCATCGTCGCACACCCGCAAGCGCACCGCAGTCGTCATCCGGACGCCTCGATGGTCGCCATCGGTCTCCACGCGGAGTTTCTGGTAGCGGATCATCGATTGGGTCAGGCGTACGGACCAGGATCGCCTCTCGAACGCTTTCTCGCCGTCGACGGAAAAGTGCTGTTGCTCGGCGCGTCCCTCGATGCGGTTACCGTACTGCACTACGCCGAGGCGATTGCAGAGATTTCAAACAAGCGGCGGGTTTCCTACGAGATGCCGCTGCTCGACGAGCAGGGACGCAAGCGCTGGCATAGGTGCGAGGACTTCGATTCCAATGGCATCCTCGATTGCTTCGCGCGTGAGGGAGAGCCGGATGCGGTAGAGACCATCGCAAGGGCCTATGTCGCGGCCCGCCGACACAGATCGGGGCGGGTGGGCTCGGCTTCAAGCTATTTGTTTGACGCGCCGGACATCGTGGCATTCGGCAAGTGCTGGCTCGAAACCAGATACGGCTAGCGGGAGCCACCGCGCCTTCGTTCATGGAGGCGTCCATCTTCACGAAGCGATCATGCAACGATGCCGGTCGTGGTGATCGCGCCGGCGAAGCGCTATGACGGGCACGCTCCAGGTCCCCTCCCCTATTCATACATGTCGAGCAGGCGCTCGATGTTTCGATTGATTCGAGCCAGATATGCGAGAGAGAACCGGGACGCAAACCCGTCGGGCACGGTCGGCGGGTTCAGGACCAATGCGGTGACAATCCGCGCGGCGCGCCTAACCGATTCGACGCATGCCGTCTCGGTGGTCGTTGTGAATGCGGCAGACCAGCCCTCCGCGCGGAGCGTTGATCTGCGTCAACGCGATCGTGCGACGGCATTCTACGGTGCTTCCGCCCGTCAGCGCAGGGCAAGACCGAGAATGATTCACCATGCCAGCAACAACGATCCGTTGCCGGCCAGCATGGGGATGACGGCCTTGAGAACCCTCGTTGCCTACTTTTCAGTGTCGGGTCATACGAAGGCGGCGGCGGCAGCCATTGCCGAGCCGCTCGGCGCCGATCTCGAGCGAATCGAGGCTGTCAAGCCGCTGCCCGGCAGCCGGCAAGCCCTGCTCTTCCTCGGCGGGTTCGCGGCCAGCATGAAATTCGCCTGGGCCGCCAGGCCCGCGTCGCGCAAGCCTGGCGACTACGATCTCGTCATCATCGGCACGCCGATATGGGCGTGGAAGCTCAATCCGGTCGTCCGCGGCTGGCTGCGCGCCAATCCCCTTCCGGCGAACGTGCCTTATGCGGCGTTCGCCACGGCGGGAGGCGTTGTAGGGTCTCAAGCGTTCGACGACATGGCCGCCATGCTCGGTCGCGCGCCTCGCGCAACGACGACGATTTGCGATGCCGACCGAAAGTCCGGTGGCGACAAGCGCCTGATCGAGCGGTTTGTAGCGGATGTCCAGGGTCGGACGCCTGGATGACGTCGCATGATACCGCAGGCCTGACTCGAAGTTCGCAGAACTACCTGCGCTGTACCGTGAGCAGTTCGCCGAGCAATGGATTGGGAAAGCGCCGCTTCTGCGTGATGGCGTAAAAGCTTTCGCTGAGATTTGGGATGGGGCAAACTTCAACGAGCACGCCGGCGGCGAGTTCGTCGCGCACCACGATCGGGGGCACCAGGGTGAGACCGTCGCTGTCGCGCGCCAGAAGCCGTAGCATCGCCATGTCATCAACCTCGGCGGAAATCACCGGGCGCACGCCGGCGAGTTCGAGGATCCGGTCGAACGCGACGCGGATTTCGCTGTCGAGACTGGGCAGCAGGATCGGCTCGGTGCGCAAGTCTTCCGGGAAGCGGAAGGAATTGGATCGGACGCCCGGTCGCCGGACCAGCGCCACCGGCTGCTGATCGAGCAGGCGGTTGCGAAAGTCAGATCGTGCGTCGTGCTGGGGGGCGCTGTTGGCAAGCACCACGTCGATCTCGTGGGCCTCGAGCCGCGCAAGCAGGTCGCGCATCGTGCCCGACCTGACGATCAGCTCCACGTCCGCACGGCCGACCAACGGGCGGAGGAACTCCAACTGGAAATTGCGCGACAGCGTCGTCAACGCGCCGACCCTGAAAGCCTGCCGCCGATCGACCGGCCGGCCCTGCATGGTGCTGACGAGTTCGTCGCCAGCCTGGAAGACGGTGTCGGCGTAATCGAGCGCGATCCTGCCGGCCTCGGTGAGGACGAGCCGCTTGCCTGCCCGCTCGAACAGGGGATGACCCAACTGCAGTTCGAGCTTTGCCAACTGCACCGAGAGCGCCGACTGGGACAGGTTGAGGCGCTCGGCAGCGCGCGTGAGGCTGCCTTCATGGGCGATCGCCCAGAAATAGCGCAGGTGATGGTAGTTGAGGGTCGCCATGGCGGCTTAGTTTACGAAACAGAACGATATGTTACAATCTTTGTATTTTATCGAACCAATTCGACAGGCTAATGAAAGGGTCGCTTCCCGCCGGAGACGACCATGACCTCAGCCTCGACCTGGTGCCTTGCCCTTGGACCTCTCGCACTCGTCGTATCCGGCCTGGCCGCTGGCACCATCGACCCGCGCCGACGATCGGCGGGACGGGGTGCGGCCATGGCCGCGGCTTTCGCGCTGGCCTTGGCGACGTCTGCTGGCGCCGCTGTCGCCATCCACGGTCCGCTCGCGACGGGCACCCTTGGCATCGCCGGGGTGGGCCTGGGGATTCATGTCGACGCGCTGAGTGCGACCATGGTCACGCTCGTCGCCTTCGTCGGCCTGATCGTGGTCGTTTACAGCCGCAACTATCTCGACGGCGATCCCGGACAGGGCCGTTTCACGCGCTGGCTATGCCTCACCCTCGCGGCCGTGCTGCTGCTGATCATCTCGGGCAACCTCTTCCAGTTCGCCCTCGCCTGGATCGCAACCAGCGTCGGCCTCAACAGGCTCCTGCTGTTCTACCCCGAGCGTCGAACCACCATGCTCGCGGCGCGCAAGAAGTTCCTCGCCAGCCGCCTCGGTGACCTCTGCCTGGTCGGCGCGATGGTGCTGCTGCACCGGACCTTCGGCAGCCTCGACTATGCGGTGCTCTTCGCCGGCGCCGATGCGCTACGCACCACCGCAAACGTCCCGGCCGCGATCCACGCCGCGGCGATCCTGCTGGTCGTCGCCGCGCTGCTGAAGTCGGCGCAGTTCCCGCTGCATGGCTGGCTGACCGAGGTGATGGAAACCCCGACGCCGGTATCCGCGCTGCTTCATGCCGGCGTCATCAATGCCGGCGGCTTCCTCGTGCTGCGCTTCGCCGGGGTGATCTCGCTGTCGACGCCGTCGCTGGAAATACTTGTGATCGTCGGCGGGTTCACCGCGCTGTTCGGCTCGGTGGTGATGCTGACGCAGACCAGCGTCAAGGTCTCGCTGGCCTATTCGACGATCGCGCAGATGGGCTTCATGATGCTGCAATGCGGCCTTGGGGCCTTTCCCGCTGCACTGCTCCACATCGTCGCCCACTCGCTCTACAAGGCGCACGCCTTCCTGTCCTCGGGAAGCGTCATCGATCTGGCGCGGGCATCGTGGTCGCCGAGCCCCGGCGGGCAGCCGCATCCGGCGCGGATGGCGATGGTCGTCGGACTGGTGCTTGCGGTGACCCTCGTGACCGGCACGCTGTTCGGCGCCACGATCACCGCACAGCCCGGCGTCTTTGCGCTCGGCGCGGTGGTGATGCTGGGGCTCGCCCACCTCGTCACGCAATCACTCGATGAGCGTCCCAGCCTCTACGTCATCGGCCGCACGGTGGCGCTCGCGGTCGTGGTGGGGCTCGGCTATTTCGGACTGCAGTTCGCGGCCGAACGCCTGCTTGCCGGTTCGCTGCCGCCGGTACAGGCGCTGCGCGGCCCGCTCGACCTCGCCATTGTCGCCCTGGTGGTGCTCGCTTTCGCCGCGGTGACGGTGTTCCAGAGTTTGCTGCCCGGCAGGGTCGTCACGCCGCGCTGGCAGGCGCTCTACGTCCATCTCGCCAACGGCCTCTATGTCAACACGCTCGCCAACCGGCTGGTGCTGCGGTTCTGGCCGAGCCCGCCGCCGCGACGGACCGCAATCGTCCCGTCCACGCCCGCCAGCGGAGTCCAGCCATGAGAGACGCCATCGCCCTCAAGATCGACGCGCCCACCCCGGCGCAGCCGGCGCCGCAACCGACCACCGCGGCCGGGCTGGCCATCGACGCCGCCATCGACCGCGCATGCAGCAAGATCGCGCCGCTGTGGCCGCTCAAGCATTTCGTCGCCGTCAATCCATTTCTCGGCTTCAGCGACCGGAGCTTTGCCGCGACCTGCGCCACGCTACGTCGGGTCGCGGGGCTCGACATGCTGATGCCGCGCGCCTTCTACCGTGAGGCACTGGCGACGGGAAGTATCGAGGACCGCGATCTGGAGACGGCCATCGCAGCGATGTCCAGCCATTCGGCCTTGGCGAGCGACGCCGCTTCGCTGCGCCGGGCCGCCATCCGCGAGCCGGTAGCCGGCGGCCGGCCCAAGGCCGTGGTCGCCACCGTGGCGGAAGTTCTCGACGGGCTGGCCGCGGGCGACCGCCAAGCCTCGCGCACCGCCTTCATGATCGATGAGATCTCGAAATGGTGCGCGGCCTATTTCGACGAGGGCCAGGCCGCCTGGAGACTGCCGTCGCGGGCGCTGCCGCCCTACGCCGCCTGGCGCGCCGCGATGAGATTCGACCGCAATCCCGAGGCGATGGGCATCCGGGGCTTCCGCAAGGCCGTTGCCGCCATGCCGGATGACCCGCGCGCAGCGATCGACTCGGTCGTCGGCGCGCTCGGCATCCCCGAACGCGCGATCGAGGACTATCTGCACCGGGCGCTGATCGATATCGGCGGTTGGGCGGCCTATGCGCGCTACCGGGTCTGGGATAACGCGCTCTACGGACGCGACGACGACACGCTGGTGCAACTGCTCGCGATCCGGCTGGTATGGGGCTATGCGCTGTTCCTCGAACGCGCGGACCCGGAGTTCACCGCAGCCTGGGCCCAGGCGATGGCCGAAGCCGCGACGCTGCCGGAGGATGAGCGGCTCGGCGACGATCCCGAGCTCACGCTCGACCTGATCCTGCAAGAGGCCTATGAGGCGGCGTATCGGCGTCGCCTGCTCGCGCGGCTGTCGCAGCATCTTGCGGCACCTGGAAGAGCTCCCACCGCCGCGCGCAAGGCATTCCAGGCGGCGTTCTGCATCGACGTCCGCTCCGAGGTCTACCGGCGCTCGCTGGAAACCGCCTGTCCCGAGGCAGAGACGATCGGGTTCGCGGGCTTCTTCGGTTTTCCGATCGAATATGTGCCGATCGGCCGCAAGATTGGCGGCGCGCAATGCCCGGTGCTGTTGAAGCCCGCGTTCGTGGTTTGCGAAGCCGTCGCCGGCGCGTCGGAAGCCGAGGAGGCGGAGATCCTCGAGCTTCGTCTGCTCCGCCGCCGGGCGGCCAAGGCATGGAAGGCGTTCAAGCTGTCGGCGGTGTCTTCGTTCACCTATGTCGAGACCGCAGGGCTGCTGTTCGCGGGTAAGCTCGTCGGTGACAGCTTGCGCCTGACCCGCACGGTCAGCGATCCCAACACCGATGGCCTCGACGAGCGCGTCGTCGGCCGCATCGGACCTCGCCTCGAGCCGCGCGCCGTCGGCGGCCGGCTCACCGGCTTCGACGGCGGGCAGCGGGTGGCCATGGCCGAGGCGGTACTGCGAGCGATGTCGATGACGCAAGATTTCGCGCGGCTGGTGTTGCTGACCGGCCATGGCAGCACCACGGTCAACAACCCGCACGCCTCGGGGCTCGATTGCGGCGCCTGCGGCGGCCATACCGGCGAGGCGAACGCGCGCGTCGCCGCCGCCGTCCTCAACGCGGCCGACGTGCGGGTGGGGCTCGCCGCCAGGGGCATCGTGATCCCGCAGGACACCTGGTTCCTCGGCTGCCTGCACGACACCACGACCGACGAGGTCCGCATCTTCGATGCCGATCGGCTGCCGGCGTCGCATGCCGGCGATCTCGCCCGGCTGCGGGAAGCGCTGGCCAGAGCGTCCGCGCTCGCGCGCGCCGAGCGGGCGCTGCTGCTCGGCATCGGCGCCAATGCCAATGTCGATCGCGCGGTGAAGGCGCGCAGCCGCGACTGGGCGCAGGTCCGTCCCGAATGGGGGCTGGCGGGCAATGCCGCCTTCATCGCCGCACCGCGTCGGCGGACCCGCGGGCTCGACCTAGGCGGCCGCGCCTTCCTGCACGATTACGAGTGGCGGAAGGACACCGGCTTCGTCGTGCTCGAACTGATCATGACCGCGCCGATGGTCGTCGCCAGCTGGATCAACCTGCAATATTACGGCTCGACGGTGAACAACCGCGCCTTCGGCAGCGGCAACAAGGTATTGCACAACGTCGTCGGCCAGCTCGGCGTGCTCGAAGGCAATGCCGGCGATCTGAAGGTCGGGCTGCCCTGGCAGTCGGTGCATGACGGGACACGCTTCGTCCATGAACCGCTGCGGCTCAATGTCTTCATCGAGGCGCCCGAGGACGCCCTGAACCGGGTGATCGAGGCCCACACCTCTGTCCGCCAACTGTTCGAAAATGGTTGGGTTAGCCTGTTCGCTCTGGCCGGCGAAGGCGGGGCGATGCGACGCTATGCCGGCAATCTGAAATGGGAGGCTGCGGAATGACCGCGGCGTTGCCGTCCGCCGGACGCTTGCTGCCACAGCGAGGGCAGAAACGGCGGCGGCTGGCGATCGCCGTTTGATACCGTTTTGGCGCGCCCGAAGAGATTCGAACTCCTGACCCCCAGATTCGTAGTCTGGTGCTCTATCCAGCTGAGCTACGGGCGCGTTTTCCGCTGGGCATCCTGGGCTGAACTGCCCTGCATGCGTTCCGAAACAGGTCCGGAAGGTCGCGAAAGAGCGCTTTAGCTAGCCGCTCCAGCCCTGATTGGCAAGGTCCACAAGCCCGCTTCTGGCCGCCAATCGCGGGCAGCAAAGGGCACCCGCGCAAATCTCGTGCAAACTGCTCCGGATTTCGGGTTCAATGCTTCGCAGCGCCTCGAATGACAAGGGTGAGCGATTTTCCCCGCTCGTCATCGCGCGCGGATACGCCGTTCACCCCGCCGGTCCGGTATCACACCCGGACGGCGACGCCGACGGTGAAACGTGTCGGTCGATCGACCGAGAAGGTTGACATCGGTCGATCGACCGAAATAGGGTGTTCTTGTTCCGGAGGAGAGATGCTGGTCAAGACGAAAAAATCCGAGCAGGCCCGCACCGCGCTCCTTGAAGCGGCCAAGACCGTTCTGCGCAGCAAGGGCTATTCCGGCCTCTCAACGCGCGACGTCGCTGTTGCCGCCGAAATGCCCCTCAGCCAGATCCACTACCATTTCGGCTCCAAGGAAGGGCTGGTGCTCGCGTTGTTCGACTACCTGAATGGACAACTTCTGAACCGCCAGGCGGAGATGTTCGGCAACCCTGATCTGCGGCTGTCCGAGCAGTGGAAGCTCGCCTGTGACTATCTCGACGAAGATCTCGCCTCGGGTTACGTGACCGTCCTGCAGGAGCTTTGGGTCGCGGGGTACGCCAATCCGGAGATTGCGGCGGTGGTTCGTCGAGGCATCCTCGGCTGGCAGGAACTCCTGACCAGGCTTGCACTCAAGTCGCGCGCCAATTTTGGGCGGCTTGGAGACCTTCCGCCGCAGCAGATCGCAGCCCTGATCGGGGCCGTGTTCATCGGAGGAGAGGCGTACATCCTGCTTGGCCTCGAAAAGAAGGCCGTGCCCGTGCGCAAGGCGCTGCGTGCCGTCGGCGAACTGATCGCCGCATTGGAGCAGACTCGACCATGAGGTGACGTGATGCGCGCCAAGGTTCCTGACAGGGAAGGCTTCGCTCAACGTGGAGGTGTCAACCTTCACTATGAGATCTACGGCGACGGACCGCAGACGATGGTGTTCCTGCCGCCATGGTGCATCGTCCATTCCCGGGTCTACAAGGCGCAGGTGCCATATTTCAGCGAACGCTTCCGCTGCATCACCTATGACGGGCGTGGAAATGGAAAATCGGACCGCCCGGATGATGCCAACGCCTACTCGTTGGCAAACTCTGTCGATGATGCCTGCGTCGTCATGGATGCCACAGACGCCGGCAAGGCCATCCTCGTCGGGTTATCGTTTGGCGGCTTGATCGCCTGCATTCTCGCCGCGCGGCACCCCGATCGCGTCAGGGCCGCCATTCTGTGCGGGACGCTGGCGACGATTGGTCCGGACTACCCTTACCGGTCGCCGAGGAATTTTTTGGCCAAACGGGAGCACTTCGAGGGCTGGGACAAGTTCAACCGCGAATACTGGCTGACCAATTATCCTGATTTCGCGGATCATTTCATCCGTCACATCTATCCGGAACCGCATTCGACCAAGCAAATCGAGGACGGCGTCAGCTGGGCCAGCGGCACCACGGGCACGGTGCTGGCACGGACGGTGGAAGCCGGTCGCATCCCGCCCGATTTCGACGTCGGCGACGCCATGTACCGCAAGATCGATTGCCCCGTGCTGGCCATCCATGGGGATGACGATCGCATTCAACCACATGCGCGCGGACAGGCCGTGGCTGAACGGACCGGCGCCGAATTCGTGACGATTGCAGGTGGCGGTCACAATCCGCTGGGCCGTTTCCCGGCCAAGTGCAACGATCTGATCGTCGCCTTCCTTGACCGCAGGCTCGGGCTCCCTGCGCCAACGCCTCCCGCGGTCCGTTCGACGGGCGGCCGGAAGGTGCTCTATCTATCGTCGCCGATCGGCCTCGGGCACGGGCGGCGCGACATCGCGATTGCGCGTGAACTTCGCAAGTTGCACCCGGATATGCAGATCGACTGGCTGGCGCAAGATCCGGTCACGCGCCTGCTCGAGGCCAACAGCGAACGCGTTCATCCGCTGAGCTCCCGGCTCGCCAGCGAGTCGCGTCATATCGAGCTGGAATCCGGTGAGCACGACTTGCATTGCTTCCAGGCCATTCGCCGCATGGACGAAGTTCTGATCGCCAATTTCATGCGGTTTCAGGACGCGGTTGTGGAGGGCGGCTATGATCTCGTCGTTGCTGACGAGGCGTGGGACGTCGACCACTACTGGCACGAGCATCCAGAGCTGAAGAGGGCGCGACTGGCGTGGCTTACGGACTTCGTCGGCTACGTTCCGATGCCGTCGGGCGGCTCCAGCGAGGCGTTCCTGACCGCAGACTACAACGCCGAGATGATCGGGCATGTCGAGCGGCACCCATCGGTACGCGATCGCTCGATCTTCGTTGGCAATCCCGATGACATCATTCCGCTCGGCTTCGGCAAGGATCTGCCGGCCATGCGCGACTGGGTGCCGAAGCACTTCGAGTTTGCCGGGTACGTAATCGGACAACATCCTTCCAGCTTCGGGCCGCGCCCCGAGCTTCGGAACCGCCTCGGCTATCGCCCCGACGAGCGAGTTTGCCTCGTGGCCGTCGGTGGCTCGGGTGTCGGCTTCCACCTAATCAAACGTATTCTGCAGAGCTATCCCATGGTTCGGGCGAGATTGCCGGAACTTCGCATGCTCGTGATCGCAGGCCCGCGAATCGATCCGTCTTCGCTCGAGGCGCCCGGCGGCGTCGAGGTGCGCCGCTTCGTGCCTGATCTGGATCGACACCTTGCGGCATGCGACCTTGCTCTTGTGCAGGGCGGTCTGACCACTTGTATGGAGCTGGCGGCGGCCGGAACGCCTTTCCTGTATTTCCCGCTTCGCAACCACTTCGAGCAGAACTTCCATGTCGCTCACCGGCTCGATCGCTATGGCGCGGGCCGGCGCATGGACTACGCGGCGGTGACGCCGGATAGTTTGGCCGACGCGATGGTCGAGGCACTGGCGGCGCCGTTGGCAAGCCGCCCGGTCGAAGCAGGCGGCGCCGCGCGCGCGGCGCGCATGATCTCTGAAATTCTCTGATTCCCGGCCCTGTCTGCGCCAGCCGCTGATCTGCCAGCCACGGCTCACAAAAAGTTGCTCAGAATTTAGGTCGATCGACCGAACTTTTCTTGATTCAGTCGATCGACCGAATTAATCTCCCCCGGCACGCGTGTTTTCAACTTTCAGTGCCAGATCGAGGAGGAGAACCTGAAATGACCGCCGAGACCACTCCCGCTATCGCGCTAACCGACTCCCGGGGAAGTGCACTGGGCCGCTATCTTGCATTTCTCTACGGAGTTGCGAGTTACGCCATATTCTTCGTCACGTTCCTCTACGCTGTCGGCTTCGTCAGCGGCCTTGGCGTACCCAAGACAATAGACGACGGGCCGGCATCCGCAGCGGCCGGCGCCCTGCTCGTCAACCTCCTGCTGATGTCGGGTTTCGCCATCCAGCACAGCGTCATGGCCCGCAAGTCTTTCAAGCAATGGTGGACGAGGTTTGTCCCGAAGTCCGTCGAGCGCAGCACATATGTGCTGTGCGCGAGCCTGTGCCTTGCTCTTCTCTTCTGGCAATGGCGCCCGATGCCTTCCGTGGTATGGCAGATCGAAAGCCCTGAACTGGCCGCCGCCGTGACCGGCCTGTCTCTCATCGGCTGGCTGATCGTGCTGACGAGCACGTTTCTGATCAATCACTTCGAACTGTTCGGCCTGCATCAGGTGGCGAACAATTTGGCCGGCAGGCCGGTGCCCGCGCCGCGGTTCCGCACGCCGCTGTTCTACAAGTTCGTGCGGCATCCGATCTATCTGGGTTTCATCATTGCGTTCTGGGCGGCGCCAACGATGACAGTCGGCCACGTGTTGTTTGCGGCCGTCACCACCGCCTACATCATCGTCGGCATTCTGCTCGAGGAGCGCGATCTGCTCGACCTCTTTGGCGACGACTACCGCCGCTATCGGGAACGGGTGTCGATGCTCATTCCGTGGCGCAAGTCGGCCTGACGAACCCGCCCACCGGTCTAACCCACACCGGCCGGGGCGCATGCGGATATTGGATAGTCGGCGGAAGCCCCGCCGCCGGCTCGGCAAGAACAGGGGCTCACGCCCGTGCCCGCTCATTTCGCACGCTGTGCAGTTCCACCGGGCGATCGGGGATGGCGACCCGGAAGGTGGCGCCGATGGTGCCTTCCACGAGGTGAATGTCGCCGCCATGGGCACGGACCAGTTCGGCGGCGATCGCGAGGCCGAGCCCGCTGCCGCCGGGACGCCCCGAGGTCTGAAACGCCGCGAACAGGTGTTCGCGGGCCCTGGCGGGAACGCCGGGGCCGGTGTCGGAGACCTCGATGATGGCGACCGTACCCTCGCGGCGGCCGGTGATGCGAATCTGGAAGGCGGCGGCGTCGCCCTTCGGGCGGCTTTCCAGTGCCTGCGCCGCATTGCGCACGAGGTTGAGCAGCACGCGAAACAGCTGATCGGGATCGGCATCGATCGACAGCCCACGCTCGATCGCGCTGATCCAGCCGATCGATGCGTCGGAGGCGAGCCCGGCGGATTCGCGCACCTCGGCGACCACGGGCTCGACCAGCACCATGCGGCGGTCGGGGGCGGCCTCCTGGGCGCGGCCATAGGACAGCGTCGACTGGCAGAACGCGATGGCGCGCTCCAGCGAGCGCATCAGTTTCGGCGCGAATCGCTGCACCCGCGGGTCGGGCACGCTGGCGAGCTGGTCCGACAGCAGTTGCGAGGACGCGAGGAGATTGCGCAGGTCGTGGTTGATCTTCGATACCGCAAGGCCGAGCGCGGCGAGCCGGCTCTTCTGGTGCAGCATCGAAACCAGATCGCGCTGCATGTCGGACAATTCGCGTTCGGCGACCCCGATCTCGTCACCGCGCCGGCTGGGCACGATAACGTAGGCCGAACTCTCGGGATTCTCGTGAAATCCGACCAGGCTCGCGGTGAGCCGCCGCATCGGCCGCACGAACAGATAATGCAGAGCGAGATAGACCAGCCCCGCCGTGAGCACCGCGATGCCCAGCGAGACCAGCAGCAGGTTGCGGGAAAACCGGTACATCGCCTGGCGCAGCGGCGCTTCGTCGATCACGACCTCGATGAACTGCGCGCCGCCCGACGCGGGTCCGATCACCCGGATCGCCTGGTTGCCGCGTTCCAGCATGATCCCGAAGGAATCCAGGATTCCCGACCACAACGTCATGGTGCGCATGTCGATATCGCGATCGATCGCCGGCGGCAGATCGTCGCTCGCCAACAGCCGCCGCTGCTGTCCCATCTTGATGGCCACCGCACGCGCGCCGATGCTCTTCAGGATTTGCCGCGACAGCGAATCGGGAACCATGCCCCGCGGCGCCGCATCCAGCACCAGCGCGGCGGTGTTGGCCGCCGCCAGCCGGTCGTTGAGCCGATTCATGTGGAAATTGGCGATCGAGGGCACGTAGATCAGAATTCCCGCGATCATGATCAGCGGAATCGTCAGCAGCAACAGCTTTCCGGAAAGGCCCAGCCGTCGCGGCGGCTTTGGCCGCGGCGATTCGATGGCTGACTGCTGGTCGCTCACGGACACGATATAGGCCTCGATGCCTTTGTTGCGAGGATGCATTCCGCACTGCAACAGGTCAAATTACGGATCGCTAATGTCGGACCGTTCCGGATCTGATGCGGCCGTGCCACTACAGGCAAAAACCCCGCGAAAACAGATATATTCGCGCCAGTTGCGTCGATTCGACGAACCGCGAATGCGGCGTCCCGCAACATTGACGAAAACGGGTCGCTCCCGTATAAGCCGCGGCAACTGTCCGCGATGGCCCGGTCCGACCGGGGCGGCTCAATCGGGCCGGAAGCGGCCCGTTTCGGGCCGGTCAGCATCACCGGACTTACCTCATTCATCAGGCAAATTGCCCGGTCAGCGGAGAACGACCCGTGAAGCGGACTTATCAACCCAGCAAACTGGTGCGCAAGCGCCGCCACGGCTTCCGCGCCCGCCTTGCCACGGTCGGCGGCCGCAAAGTTCTCGCTGCGCGCCGCGCGCGCGGCCGTAAGCGCCTGAGCGCCTGAGCCGGGCTCCCCGGGGATTTCATCATGGATCGGCTAAGGCAGCGGGCGGACTTCCTCGCCGTTGCCAACGGCCAGCGGGCCAACAGCGCTGGCTTCGTGCTGCAAGGCCGTCGCCGCGACGATGACGGCCCGATCCGGATCGGCTTCACCGTTACCAAGAAGAACGGCACGGCCACCGAGCGCAATCGCATCCGGCGCAGGCTCCGCGAATTGGTGAAGCGGCTGGACGTCATATCCATGCGACCGCACAGCGATTATGTGCTAGTCGGCCGTCGTACCGCACTGTACCGCGACTTTGCCACCATGCTCGACGATCTCCGTTCGGCGCTCGATCGCCTCGAGCGGCAGCCCAAGGACCACGTGATGAAGCCGTCCAAGGCGTCTCCAAGCGAAGTGGACACCGGTTCGCCTCAGGAAACCGCGTCAAAAGACTCTCGCGCCAGCCGCAAACCGAATTGAATGACGAGACCTTGAACGATGACCGATAACCGCAACACCATCCTCGCCGTCATTCTGTCCGGCCTCGTGCTGATCGGCTGGCAATATTTCTTCAACATTCCGCAGATGGAAAAGCAGCGCGCGCAGCAGGCTCAGAGCGAACTGGCGAAGCCAGCGCCGCAGCCCGGCAGTCCCGCTACCCCGCAGACCGCCGGCGCGCCGCCCGCGCCCACCGCGCCAGGGGCTGCTCAACCCGCCTCGACGCCAGTAGTGGTCAACCGCGAGGTCGCGATAGCAGCGACGCCGCGCATCAAGATCGAAACCCCGCGGGTCAGCGGCAGCATTTCACTGAAGGGCGCGCGGATCGACGATCTGGCGCTGGTGCAGTTCCGCACCACCGTCGATCCCAAATCGCCTGCCATCGTGCTGTTCTCGCCGTCGGGCTCGCCGACGCCCTATTATGCTGAATTCGGCTGGGTCGCCGCCGCAGGCTCAACCGTGCGGCTTCCCGACCAGAACACGGTTTGGCAGCAGGAGGGCTCGGGCAGCCTTACACCGAGCAGCCCCGTGACCCTGAAATACGACAATGGCGACGGCCTCGTCTTCCGCCGCACCATCGCGGTCGACGAGCGTTATCTCTTCACCGTCAAGGACGACGTCACCAATATCGGAAATGCGCCGGTCACGCTCTATCCATTCGCGCTGATTTCGCGTCACGGCACCCCGAAGGTCGAGGGCTTCTACATCCTGCATGAAGGCCTGATCGGTTATCTCGGCGACCAGGGCCTGCAGGAATACAGCTACTCGAAGATCGACGAAGACAAGGTGAAGACCTTCAAGGTCACCAACGGCTGGCTCGGCATCACCGACAAGTACTGGGCCTCCGCGCTGCTGCCGGACACCACGGCGCAGCTGCAGGCGCGGTTCTCGTCCAACCTGGTGGCAGGCACCCGCACCTACCAGACCGACTATCTGCAGGATCCGCAGACCATCGCGATCGGCGGCACCGGCTCCTCCAATGCGCGGCTGTTCGCCGGCGCCAAGGAAGCCGGTGTGGTCGGCATCAATTTTCCGTTCGCCGGTCTCGACGGCTACAACAAGCAGCTCGGCCTCAACCACTTCGACCTGCTGATCGACTGGGGCTGGTTCCATTTCCTCACCAAGCCGATGTTCGTGGCGCTCGACTTCTTCTTCCGCCTGGTCGGCAATTTCGGCGTTTCGATCCTGCTGGTGACGGTGCTCATCAAGCTCATCTTCTTCCCGCTTGCCAACAAGTCCTACGCGTCGATGGCGAAGATGAAATCGGTACAGCCGCAGCTGGCCGCGCTGAAGGAGCGATTTCCCGACGACAAGGTGAAGCAGCAGCAGGAGATGATGGCGATCTACAAGAAGGAGAAGATCAACCCGGTCGCCGGTTGTCTTCCCGTCCTGTTGCAGATCCCCGTGTTCTTCGCGCTCTACAAGGTGCTGTTCGTCACCATCGAGATGCGTCACGCGCCGTTTTACGGCTGGATCAAGGACCTCTCGGCGCCCGATCCGACCACGATATTCAACCTGTTCGGACTGCTGCCGTGGGATCCGATGGCGCTCGGACCGAATATCGGCCCGTATCTGATGCTGGGCGTCTGGCCCATCATCATGGGCATCACGATGTGGTTCCAGATGAAGCTCAATCCGACGCCGCCGGATCCAACCCAGAAGATGATCTTCGACTGGATGCCGCTGATCTTCACCTTCATGCTGGCCTCGTTCCCGGCGGGTCTGGTGATCTACTGGGCCTGGAACAACCTGCTTTCGGTGCTGCAGCAGAGCTACATCATGCGCAAGAACGGCGTGAAGGTGGAACTGATGGACAATCTCAAGGCCGTGTTCGTTTCGAAGAAGGCCGAATCGAAGACCTGATTTTACTCGTCTTGGCGAGCCATCGGGCGGCGCCTCGCGCCGACCTGTTGGCTCGCGATGTCGGCTGCGGCGCATCGCGCGCCTCCAACGGAAGCCCTTCGCATGACCACGGATGCCGATGCTGACTTGGTCGAACAGGGCAGAAAGCTGTTCGCCGGCGACTGGCAGTTCATCTGGGCCTCGCCCTCGATCGAAACGCTGCCGCCGATGGCGGGCGTCGAAGTTGCCTTCGCCGGCCGCTCCAATGTCGGCAAGTCCAGCCTGATCAACGCGCTGACCGGGCGCAACGCGCTGGCGCGCACATCGCATACGCCCGGCCGCACCCAGGAATTGATCTTCTTCGAGGGCCCCGACGATGCCGGCTTCCGGCTGGTCGACATGCCCGGCTACGGCTACGCCTCCGCGCCGAAGGCGAAAGTCGCGTCATGGACGGCGCTGATCCACCAATTCCTGCAGGGCCGCGCCAGTCTGGCGCGGGTCTACGTGTTGATCGACGCCCGGCACGGGCTCAAGGAGGTCGATCTCGACGTGCTGAAGACGCTCGACAAGTCCGCGGTCAGTTATCAGGTCGTGCTCACCAAGGCCGACCAGGTAAAGGCCCCCGAACTCGAGCAGCGCGTCGCCGACCTCAAGGCCGCGCTGGCCAAGCATCCCGCCGCCTTCCCGGAAATTGTGGTGACATCCTCGCGCACCGGCGCCGGAATGGCCGAATTGCGCGCAGCCATGGTGCGGCTGCTCGGCGAGCGAAGCTGATGCGTGCGCGCCTGTTCCGCATCCTGATCGTACTGGCAGGAGTGATGGGCGCCGACGGCGTGATCCTGGCGGCGGCGGCCGCGCACCAGCCGGATGCGGCACGGCTGGCGTCGGCGTCATCGATGCTGCTGTTTCACGCCATCGCGGTGCTCGGCACGGTAGGGCTGGCGGAGCGCGGCGTGGTCCATCTGCGAATCGGCACAGCGGCCGCCGGCGGCTTCGTCGTCGCCACCGCCCTGTTCGCCGGCGACCTGACGCTGCGGCAGTATGCCGGTCACGGGCTGTTCCCGATGGCGGCGCCGGCGGGTGGCGCGCTGCTGATCGCGAGCTGGCTTCTGCTGGCGGTGGCGGCGGCATGGCCGAAGCGGGGATGACTTCCTTCCCTGCTCCCCTTGCGGGAGAGGGCAAGAAAGCAGGCGACAGCTGCTTTGCACCCTGCCCGCCAATCAGATAAGAACCCGCCCAACCTTGTCCGACGAGACCTGTTTCATGACCGACGCGCCGTATATCAGTCCGCTCGATCAGGCCCGTATCCTGTCCGAGGCGCTGCCGCACATGCAGCGGTATGACGAGGAAACGCCATGGGCGCCGAGGAAACCGCCAAGGCGTTCGCCCGCGACATCGTTCTCCTGGAACAGACCGCCATCAATCCGGTGGTGGTGCATGGCGGCGGACCGCAGATCGCCACCATGCTGAAGCGGCTCGGCATTCAGTCCGAATTCGCCGCGGGACTGCGCATCACCGATGCCGCCACCATCGAGATCGTCGAAATGGTGCTGGCCGGTTCGATCAACAAGCAACTGGTCGGTTACATCAACGAGGCCGGCGGCAAGGCGGTCGGCCTGTGCGGCAAGGACGGCAACATGGTGACGGCGTCGAAGGCGACGCGCACCATGGTCGATCCGGATTCGAACATCGAAAAGGTGGTCGATCTCGGCTTCGTCGGCGAGCCCGAGAAGGTCGACCTGACGCTGTTGAACCAGCTGATCGGCCACGAGCTGATCCCGGTGCTGGCGCCGCTGGCGACCTCGGCCACCGGACAGACCTTCAACGTCAACGCCGACACGTTCGCCGGCGCGGTCGCGGGCGCGCTCAAGGCCAAGCGGCTGCTGCTGCTGACCGACGTACCCGGCGTGCTCGACAAGTCAAAGAAGCTGATTCCGCAACTGTCGGTCAAGGACGCGCGCAAGCTGATCGCCGACGGCACCATTTCCGGCGGCATGATCCCGAAGGTCGAAACCTGCATCTACGCGCTCGAGCAGGGCGTCGAGGGCGTCGTCATCATCGACGGCAAGACCCAGCACGCCGTGCTGCTCGAACTGTTCACCAACCAGGGCACCGGCACACTGATCCACAAGTGACCCCGACGCTCGCCCCGCTCCCTCGATGGACGCGCCGTTGCCGCGCAGCGGTGCGGCGATATTGGGTGCGCACGGCCTATGCGCTGCCGGCCGCGACGATCTCGTTCCTCGCTTCGTCGGCGCCCGCCTATGCCGACCTGAAACTCTGCAACCGCATGAGCTATGTGGTCGAGGTCGCGATCGGCATCGACGACAAGGCCGCCACCGCGACACGCGGCTGGTTCCGGATCGATCCGGCGGCGTGCCGCGTCGTCGTGCAGGGCACGCTGACCGCCGATCGCATCCTGCTCAATGCCCGCGCGCTTGGCGTCTACGGCTCATCGCCGGTGCCGCAGAGCGGCAACGATACGCTCTGCATCGCGCCGGATAATTTTGTCATCGCCGCAGCCCGCCAATGCCGCGCCGGCCAGACCCCAGCGCCGTTCACCCAGATCAATCCGACGAAGACAGACGACGGCCATCTGGTGGCGTATCTGGCCGAAGGCAGCGAATATGACGACGAACAGGCGCGGCTCGCCGCCATTCAGCGCCTGCTGGTGATCGCGGGCTATGATGCGGCGCCGATCGACGGCGTCGACGGCCCGAAGACGCAGGCAGCACTGGCGGCATTCCTGAAAAGCCGGGGGCTCGCCGCCGAGGTGGTGCAGTCGCCGAAATTCTTCGCCACCATGATCGACGCGGTGCAATCTCCGTCTTCCACCGGGCTGACCTGGTGCAACGACACGCCGCACAAGATCATGGCCGCGGTCGGCACGGACGACGGCAAGACCGTGATCAGCCGCGGCTGGTACCGGATCGATCCCGGCAAATGCCTGCATCCCGACGTTACCGGCCAGCTCAAACAGATATTCAGTTTCGCCGAGGCGGTCGACGCGGAAAACCGCGCGTTGAAATACAGGGACAAGGCGCTGAACTGGGGCGGCACCACGCAGCTCTGCACCCGCGAAAGCAAGTTCGAGATCAACGACCAGAACGACTGCGGCAACCGCGGCCTCACCGCAACAGGTTTTACCGCCGTCGACATGAGCAGCGGCGGCAAGACGCTGCGCTTCGCGATGCCATGAAATACCTCGCCCCACTCCCTCATCCGTCATCACCCGCGAAGGCCGTTGATCCAGTATTCCGTGACGCCAGTGGCTTTTCCGAACGCCACGGCGTACGGGATGCCCGCCTTCGCGGGCATGACAGCGAGAGAATATGATGCAGACACCACCGCGCCTGTTCACCGGCATCGACACCTGGGTGTTCGATCTCGACAACACGCTGTACCCCCATCACGTCAACCTGTGGCAGCAGGTCGATGCGCGGATCGGCCAATTCGTCAGCGCCTGGCTGAAAGTTACGCCTGAGCAAGCGCGCGCGATCCAGAAGGACTATTACCGCCGCTACGGCACCACCATGCGCGGCATGATGACCGAGCACGGGGTGCGCGCCGACGACTATCTCGCCTATGTGCACCAGATCGATCATTCGCCGCTCGAACCCAACCCCACAATGGGTGCGGCGATCGCCAGGCTTCCCGGACGCAAGCTGATCCTGACCAACGGCTCCACCGACCACGCCGCCGCGGTTCTGGGGCGGCTCGGTATCGGTGACCACTTCGAGGCAGTGTTCGACATCATCGCCGCCGAACTGGAGCCGAAGCCGGCGCCGCAGACCTACCAGAAATTCCTCCGGGATCACGGCGTGAATCCCGCCAGCTCGGCGATGTTCGAGGATCTCGCGCGCAACCTCGTGGTGCCGCACCAGCTCGGCATGACCACCGTGCTGGTGGTGCCCGACGGCTCACAGGAAGTGGTGCGCGAGGACTGGGAACTGGAAGGCCGCGAAGCCACCCATGTCGATCATGTCACGGATGATCTGACGGGATTTCTGGAGAAGGTCGGCAGCCCCGAACGCTGACGGCCGCCTAGCCCGGGCTTGACGAGGGTGCGTTCTTGACTCTCCGTTCCCGAATCCCGACAAAAGCTTCTCAAATCGCCATCAGCCAATCCCAGGCGCCGCAAGGAAATCTCGATGTCTCTCGCCTCCCTTGAATCCACCGTCAATTCAGCGTTCGATGCCCGCGACACCGTCTCGACCGCGACCAGGGGCGAGGTCCGCGATGCCGTCGATTCCGCGCTCGAACTGCTCGACAAGGGCGAGGCCCGCGTCGCCGAGCGCGAGGCCAGCGGCAAGTGGAAGGTCAATCAGTGGCTGAAGAAGGCGGTGCTGCTGTCGTTCCGCCTCAACGACATGCGCGCGATTGCCGGCGGCCCGGGCCAGGCCTCGTGGTGGGACAAGGTGCCGTCGAAATTCGACGGCTGGGGCGAGAACCGGTTTCGCGACGCCGGCTTTCGCGCGGTGCCCGGCGCCATCGTCCGCCGTTCGGCCTTCATCGCCAGGAACGTCGTGCTGATGCCGTCCTTCGTCAATCTCGGCGCCTATGTCGATGAGAGCACCATGATCGACACCTGGTCGACGGTCGGCTCCTGCGCGCAGATCGGCAAGCGGGTGCACATTTCCGGCGGCGTCGGCATCGGGGGTGTGCTGGAGCCGCTGCAGGCCGAACCTGTCATCATCGAGGATGATTGCTTCATCGGCGCGCGCTCCGAAGTCGCCGAAGGCGTGATCGTGCGCAAGGGCGCGGTCCTGTCGATGGGCGTGTTCCTCGGCGCCTCCACCAAGATCGTCGACCGCGACACCGGCGAGACGTTCATCGGCGAAGTGCCGGAATACGCGGTCGTGGTGCCCGGCAACCTGCCGGCCCGGCCGCTCAAGAACGGCCAGCCCGGCCCGTCCACCGCCTGCGCCGTGATCGTCAAGCGGGTCGACGAGCGCACCCGCGCCAAGACCAGCA
The DNA here is from genome assembly GCA_001464035.1 of Bradyrhizobiaceae bacterium Ga0074131. GTDB lineage: Bacteria > Pseudomonadota > Alphaproteobacteria > Rhizobiales > Xanthobacteraceae > Bradyrhizobium. The sequence continues at coordinate 721,874 of LNEC01000019.1, read as the reverse complement.
TCAACGAGCTGTTGCGGGACTAGGGCATGACCGATGCCCTCTCCATCGCCCGCGATCTCTTGCGCTGCCCCTCGGTAACCCCTGATGACGCCGGCGCGCTCGGCGTGCTCGAAACCATTCTGAACGCCGCCGGCTTCGAGGTGCATCGCGTCACCTTCGGCGAGCCCGGCACCGCCGACATCGACAATCTCTACGCCCGCATCGGTAACCGTCCTCCGCACATCACCTTTGCCGGCCATACCGACGTGGTGCCGCCGGGCGACGAGAGCGCCTGGAGCCATGGCGCCTTCTCGGGCGACGTCAAGGACGGCTTTCTGTACGGGCGCGGCGCCGTCGACATGAAGGGCGGCATCGCCTGCAGCGTCGCCGCCGTGCTGGACTATCTCGCCGCCCACGACGGAAGACCAAAGGGATCGATTTCGTTCCTGATCACCGGCGACGAGGAAGACATCTCCGTCAACGGCACCATCAAGCTGCTGCAATGGGCAGCAGTTCGCGGCGAGAAATTCGACCACTGCGTGCTCGGCGAACCCTCTAATGTCGAGGTGCTCGGCGACTGCATCAAGATCGGCCGCCGCGGCTCCCTGCACGGCATGCTGTACGTCGATGGCATCCAGGGCCACGTCGCCTATCCGCATCGCGCGGCGAATCCGGTGCCTGATATCTCGCGATTGATCGTGGCGCTCGGCGACGAGCCGCTCGACCACGGCAGCGCCCAGTTCCAGGCCTCCAACCTCGAATTCACCTCGGTCGATGTCGGCAACAAGGCCGGCAACGTGATCCCCGGCCAGGCGCGGGCGAAATTCAACATCCGCTTCAACGATCTCCACACCCAAGCGACGCTGCGGCAACTGGTGGAGCAGCGCCTGGAAAGAGCCTGCGGCAACCGGATCCGCGCGCGGATCGTGTGGGAGCCGTCGAATTCCAATGTGTTCGTGACCAAGCCCGGCCCTTTCACCGATCTCGCGGTCGCCGCGATCGAAGAGGTCACCGGCCGCAAGCCGGAACTCTCCACTTCCGGCGGCACCTCGGATGCACGCTTTATCTCCAGCTATTGCCCGGTGATCGAGTTCGGCCTGGTCGGCCAGACCATGCACCAGGTCGACGAGCGCACGCCGGTGGCCGATCTCGAGAAGCTGACGAGGATCTATCGCGGCGTGCTGGACCGGTATTTTGGGTGAAGGGGGATTGCCGGCGCCCACACACCCTCCGCCGTCATGGCCGGGCCCGTCCCGGCCATCCACGTTCTTGACCGCAACAAGCAAGAAAGACGTGGATGGCCGGGTCGATGCCCGGCCATGACGAAGGGTGGATGATCTCCAGGTAGTTCGAAGCAGATGGAAAATAGCGGCCGCTTTTCGGTGCGATTAGGTAATTGAATCGTACAGATCATTCCAATCCGGATTGTTCGCCAGAATCAATCGCACTTTCCATTTCCGCGACCAGTGTTTGATGTTGTGTTCGTTGGATAGCCGTCTGAATGTTCTCGTAACGCTCGAAGTAGACCAGGCGTTTCACGGAATACTTCTTCGTAAGCCCTTCGATCAACCCGTTCCGGTGTTGGTAGATTCTACGGACGAGATCGCTCGTCACCCCGACGTACAAAATGCCGTTGGGAGCGCTGGCCAAAATATAAACGTAGCCGCCTGACATCGACCGATGATGAAGGACGTGGATGGCCGGGACAAGCCCGGCCATGACGATGTTTTGACAGTCAGCCTAATACTCCACCCGCACCAGATACAGTCCGTCCGGCGGCGCGACGGGACCGCAGGCGGAGCGGCTGCGGGCATCGAGCGCCTTCTGCAGGTCGTCGGCGTTCCAGCGGCCCTCGCCGACCCAGACCAGCGAGCCGACCATCGAGCGCACCTGGCTGTGCAGGAACGAGCGCGCCGAGGTCACGATGTGGACGGCGTCGCCGTCTCTCACCACGTCGAGCTGGTCGAGCGTCTTCTCCGGCGATTTGGCCTGGCATTCGGTATCGCGGAAGGTGGTGAAGTCGAACTTGCCGACCAGCCGCTGCGCCGCCGCATGCATCGCATCGCTGTCGAGCGGCCGCGGCAGCCGCCAGACCTTGCCGATGTCGAGCGCGAGGTTGGCCCGGCGATTGGAGATGCGGTAGAGGTAATGGCGCTTCTTCGCCGAGAACCGCGCCTCGAAGCTGTCGGGGACTATCTCCGCACTGAGTACGCCGATCGGATGCGGCCGCAGATGCGCGTTCAGCCCGTCGCGAAAGCGGCCCGGCACGAAATGTTTGGCGATGTCGCAATGCGCGACCTGTCCCAGCGCATGCACCCCGGCATCGGTACGTCCGGCGCCGTGCACGCGCACCCGCTCGCCGCAGATCGCCTTGACCGCGTCTTCCAGCGCGCCCTGCACCGAGACGCCGTTGTCCTGCAGCTGCCAGCCGCAAAACGGGGCGCCGTCATACTCGATGACGAGTTTGTAGCGGGGCATCAGACGAGCCGCAGCGGCGGTTGCAGCGGCGTGCCACGCAGAAAATCCCCCGCCTTCATCGGCGCCTTGCCGGCGCGCTGCAGTTCGAGAATGCGGATCGCGCCTTGCTGGCAGGCAATGGCCAGGCGATCGTCGAGCAGATCGCCCGCCCCGCCGAATCCGTCCGCCAACTCGCAGCGCAGAATTTTTACCCGCAACGGCGCGCCATCGATCGCCAGCTCGCACCACGCGCCGGGAAACGGCGAGAGCCCGTGAATGTGGCGCAGCACCATGCGGGCCGGCCTGTTCCAGTCGATCCGCGTTTCGGCCTTTTCGATCTTGGCGGCGTAGGTGACGCCATCATCGCTTTGCCTTGTAAGCTGCAGCCTGCCACGCTCCAGCGCGCCCATCGCCCGCACCATCAGGTCGGCTCCGAGCGGCGCCAGCGCGTCGTGCAGATCGGCCGCTGTCATGGCATCGCTGATGGTCAAGCGCTCGGCCATCGCCACCTCGCCGGTATCGAGGCCGATATCCATCTTCATCACCATCACGCCGGATTCGGCATCGCCTGCCATGATGGCGCGGTTGATCGGCGCCGCACCGCGCCAGCGCGGCAGCAGCGAGGCGTGCAAATTGAAGCAGCCGAGCTTTGGGGTGTCGAGAATGGCTTTGGGCAGGATCATGCCATAGGCGACGACAACGCCGGCGTCGGCGTGGTGGCGACCGAACTCCTCCAGCGCCTCCGGCGTCTTCAGCGTGGCCGGCGTCAATACGGGAATGCCGAGCCGCCGCGCCTCCCGCTCCACCGGACTCGGTTGCAGCTTCATGCCGCGCCCGGCCGGCTTTGCCGCACGGGTGTAGACTGCCGCGATCTCGTGGCCATGGGCGACGAGTTCAAGCAGCGTCGGCACCGCGAAGTCAGGCGTGCCCATGAAGATCAGACGAAGCGGCATCAGGTAAAGCCGATCTATTGCTGGCCGGGCAGCTACTCCGCCGCCCTCTTCGCGGCCTTGGCAAACTTCTTCAGCACGCGGTCGCGCTTCAGCTTGGACAGATAGTCCACGAACAGCACGCCGTTGAGGTGATCGATCTCATGCTGGATACAGGTGGCGAACAGGCCGTCGGCGTCTTCCTCATGCACCTTGCCGTCGAGATCGGTGAAGCGGATACGGACCTGCGCCGGCCGCTCCACCTCCTCGTAATATTCGGGGATCGAGAGGCAGCCTTCCTCGTAGACCGAGGTTTCCTCCGAAGATGACAGTATCTCCGGATTGATGAACACCCGCGGCAGCGGCTTGGTCTCGCCGTCCTCGCTTTTCTTGGCGAGATCCATCGTGATCAGCCGTAGCGGCTGCGCGACCTGGATCGCCGCAAGGCCGATGCCGGGCGCATCGTACATGGTCTCGAACATGTCGTCGGCGAGCCGGCGGATCTCCGCCGTGACCCTTTCGACAGGTTTGGAGACCAGCCGCAACTGCTTGTCCGGCAGGATGATGATTTCTCTGAGTGCCATGGTTTCTCGAGTGCTTGGCGGGCGATTTAAGCTCCTGATCTGCCGGGGTCAATGCGCCCCGGAAACCCGGTTAACCCCGCGCTAACCATGATTCTTCAGCCAACGCTAACCATGACCGGTAAGGCTTCATTAACCATAAATGTTCCCTCTTCGTTCGCGTTCAAGACCGAATCGGTTACAAGGGCGGCATGAACGAGATTCTTTTCATGATCGGCGAGACGCCGGTCCAAACCGCCGAGGCGCTGCTCGGCTTCGGCGCGCTGGCGCTGGTTCTATTGCTCATCATCGCCGTCATCATCGCGCGCGCGGGCAGCCGTGGGGCCGCGCTGGCGATGGCGCAGGCCATCCGCGCCGATGAACTGGAAGAACGCGTCAGCGAAATGCTGCGCGCCCAGAGCGAGGCGACCGGCCGCGTCCACGAAATGGGCCAGGCGCTGGCCGGCCGCCAGGCCGACATGGCGCGCGCCGTCAACGAGCGGCTGGACTCGGTCACCCACCGGGTCGGCCAGTCGATGGAGCAGACCACCCGCAACACCATGGACAGCTTGCGCGTGCTACATGAGCGGCTCGGTATCATCGACAATGCGCACAAGAACCTCACCGACCTGACCTCGCAGGTCACCACGCTGCGCGACGTGCTCGCCAACAAGCAGTCGCGCGGCGCGTTCGGCCAGGCCCGGATGGAAGCCATCGTCCAGGACGGCATGCCGAGGGGTTCTTACGAATTCCAGCACACGCTCTCCAGCGGGAAGCGGCCGGACTGCGTGGTGTTCCTGCCCGACCAGCGGCCGCTCTGTATCGACGCCAAGTTTCCACTGGAGGCGATGACCGCGCTGCACGATGCGCGGACGGACGAGCAAAAGAAATACGCCACGCAGCGACTGCGCGCCGACGTCATGAAGCATGTCAGCGATATCGCCGAGAAATACCTGATCGCGGGCGAAACCCAGGATACCGCGCTGATGTTCGTGCCGTCGGAATCGGTCTATGCGGAAATCCATGACGGCTTCGACGACGTGATCCAGAAGGCCTACCGCGCCCGGGTGGTGCTGGTGTCGCCGTCACTCCTGATGCTGGCGATCCAAGTGATGCAGCAGATCCTGAAGGACGCGCGGATGCGCGACGCCGCCGACCAGATCCGCACCGAGGTGCTCAACCTCGGCGACGATCTCAACCGGCTGCGCGACCGCGTGCTGAAGCTGCAGAAGCATTTCGGCGACGTCAACGAGGACGTCCGCCAGATCCTGATCTCCGCCGACAAGATCGAAAAGCGCGCCGGCCGCATCGAGGAGCTGGATTTCAGCAAGACCGAGGCCCCCGCCGACACCGCGCCTGTCACAAGGCCGGCCGCCGCCGAACTGTTCCCGCTGGCCCGCAAGCTGCAGGCGGGGGAGTAGGGGCGCAGTTCTCCGCGAGATTTAACGCCTGTCATCGCCCGATTGTTCCCCCGAATCTGCTAGCACTGCGGCATGACCAGCGCACCCGACAGCCTGCCCGACGCCTCAAGTCCGCTTAAGCCGCGTGCCTCCTGGCGCGAAGGGCTCGCCGTCTACCTGCAGCCTCGCGTGCTGATCGTGCTGTTGCTCGGCTTTTCCTCCGGCCTGCCGCTGGCGCTGTCGGGATCGACGCTCCTGGTGTGGATGCGCGAATCCGGGGTCGATCTCGGCACCATCGGGCTGTTCGCGTTGGTCGGAACGCCCTACACACTGAAGTTCATCTGGGCGCCGCTGGTCGATGCGCTGCATGTGCCGTTCTTCACGCGTGCCTTCGGCCGCCGCCGCGGCTGGCTGGTGTTCTCGCAACTGTTGCTGATCGGCGCGATTCTGCTGCTGGCGCACACCGACCCGGCGCGCTCGCCCCTGTTCGTGGCGCTCGGCGCGCTCCTGGTCGCGGCGATGTCGGCGACTCAGGACATCGTGGTCGATGCGTTTCGCGTCGAAACCCTGCCCGAGAGCGAACAGGCCGCCGGCATGGCGTCGTACGTCGCGGCCTACCGGATCGGCATGCTGGTTTCGACCGCCGGCGTGCTGTTCCTGGTGAGCGCCTTTGAAGACACCGGCATCGGCCGCAGTTCGGCGTGGATGTGGGGCTATGTGGTGATGGCGGCGATGGTGCTGATCGGCACCGTCACCGCGCTGGCCGCCACCGAGCCCGGGCAATCCGCGCGCGCGGAGGAAGCGACCCGCGGCGAGGCCGCCTTGTCACGGGTCATGCACGCGGCGGGCGGGGCGTTCTCCGAATTTCTCCTTCTCAAGCACGCCTGGGCGGCGCTGGCCTTCGTGGTGCTGTTCAAACTCACCGACGCGTTTTCCGGCACCATGACGGCGCCGTTCGTGATCGATCTCGGCTTCACCCGCAACGACTACGCCGCGATCGTGAAGGGCGTCGGCCTCGCTGCGACCCTGATCGGCGGTTTTGCCGGCGGCTATCTGGCCCGACGCTATTCGCTGGTCGCCAGCCTGTGGATAGGCGGCGTGCTGCAGGCGCTCTCCAACCTGGCGTTCGCGTGGCTCGCCTATGTCGGCGTCAATCAATGGGCGCTGGCCGTCGCCATCTCGGCGGAAAACTTCACCGGAGCGATCGGCACCGTGATCTTCGTGGCGTACCTCTCGGCGCTGTGCAGGAACCCGCTGCACACCGCGACGCAGTACGCGCTGCTCACGGCGCTCGCCGCGGTCGGGCGCACCTATCTGTCCTCGGGCGCGGGCTATGTGGCGACCGCCACGGGCTGGCCTCTGTTCTTCGTGATCTCAGTGGTGGTCGCGGTGCCGAGCCTGATCCTGCTGGCGTGGCTGCAGCGCCGCGGACATTTTGATGAATTGGGGCCGGTGAGGATTTAGGGCGTAGCGCAAATTAGCGGAACGCCGCGCCAGCGACCTCAATTGTCATCCTCCGCGAAAGCGGGGGACCCAGTATTCCTGAGTCGCCTGAGTTCAAACGAGAGGTCACGGCGTACTGGGTCGCCCGGTCAAGCCGGGCGATGACAGCGGTGTTTTCTGTAGCCGCATGGCATGCAGCGCGCCCGCAACAACAACACCTCAATGCTTCGTCACCACGCTCCATTTCGTCACCACGGCTTCACTCGTTTGCCCGGCATCCTGCGCGCAGGCGACCTCGTCGACCTTGATCGAGATGGGCTTGCCGATGAAGCCTTTCAGCTGCGCGGCCTGCGCCTCGCTTGTCGTGATGAGCTGAAAGGTTTCAGGTCCCGTCTCCAGGTTGCACAGCCCGTTCGGCGGCGGCAGCCGGCGCGGTTCGCTCTTGATCTGGTAGAAAGCGACGCGCTTGTCCCGCTTGCCGCCGCGGGCCTTCATCGCATTGAGTTCGCCCGACAGCACATCGCCGGCGTTGATCAGCCTGCCCGGCTTCGGCGCAGGCTCGGCCTGTTGCGAGGAGGCAGGCGCGGCCCACGCCGCCGCGATCGCGGTCACCAAAGCAAGACGCTTGCCGAATCGTCGCATCATCATGTCGGTCGTTTCCGTTGGTATTGTGTCAGAACAGAGTCCGCTGCCGCATCGCTGCGGAAAGCGTGCCTTCGTCGAGATAATCGAGTTCGCCGCCCACCGGGACGCCGTGGGCCAACCTCGTCACCTTGACGCCGGCCTCCTGCAGGAGATCGGTGATGTAATGCGCGGTGGTCTGGCCATCCACTGTCGCATTCAGGGCGAGAATGATTTCGGTCACCCGCGTATCGTGCGCGCGCGCCACCAGCGCCTCGATGGTCAAATCCTGCGGGCCGATACCGTCGAGCGGCGACAGCGTGGCGCCGAGCACGTGATATAGGCCGTTGGTGGCATGCGCGCGCTCCAGCGCCCAGAGATCGGCGACGTCGGCGACTACGACGATGATCGAGGGATCGCGCCGCGGGTCGGTGCACACCGTACAGGGATTTTGCGTGTCGATATTGCCGCAGGTCTTGCAGACCTGGATCTTGTCGATCGCCACTTGCAGCGCGCCGGCCAGCGGCGTCATCAACGCCTCGCGCTTCTTGATCAGATGCAGCGCCGCGCGCCGCGCCGAACGCGGGCCAAGCCCCGGCAGCCGCGCCAGCAGCTGGATCAAGCGTTCGATTTCGGGGCCGGCAACCGCAGAAGCCATATGGGCTAGCCGAGACCCAGTCCGGGCGGCAGGCCGAGCCCGCCGGTCAGCGTCTGCATCTTCTCCTGCATCGCGGTTTCCGCCTTGCGCTGCGCGTCGTTGAGCGCGGTCACCAGCAGGTCTTCGAGGATTTCGCGCTCGTCCGCCTTCATCAGCGACGGGTCGATCTTCACCGCCTTCACCTGCATCTTCGCGGTCATGCGCACGCTGACCAGCCCGCCGCCGGAAATGCCCTCGACCTCGACATTGCCGAGTTCTTCCTGCATCGCCTGCACCTTCGACTGCAACTGGGCTGCCTGCTTCATCATGCCGAGAAAGTCAGCCATGAATGCCTCCTTCAAAATTGTCTAGAAATCGTCGCTGTCGGAACTCTCGGCGGGGTCTTCACCGCTACCATCGGATTCCGGCGGCTCAGCGGCAAGCCTGCGCACCTCGACCACCTTGGTGCCGGGAAACCGCGCGAGCACCTCCTGCACCCGCGGGTCAGCCTCGGCGTCGCGCTCGCGCTGGTTCTTCTGGACTTCGTTCTGCGAACGCAGCGTCGCCTGTCCGGCTTCGTTGGAGACGATCACGGTCCAGCGCCGCCCAGTCCATTGTTCCAGCTTGCGCGAGAGATCGTTGACCAGGGCCCGCGGCGCGCTGCGCTCCAGCGCCAGTTCGAGTCGTCCGTCTTCGATGCGAACCAGCCGGACATCGGCTTCCAGCGCTGCTTTGGTCAGCAGATCGCGCTTCTCGCCGGCCAGCGCCACCAGTTCGGGAAAGCTGGCGATCTTCAACGCTGTGGGCGCTGCCTGCGCCTCCGCCATCGGCGCGGTCATCTGCGGGCGGGCCGACGCCTCCACGCCGGCACGCGGCGCGGAGGGTGCGCGGGCTGACGAAGTCTGTAGCGAGGACACCGTCGACGCGGACGTCGCTCGTGCCGACGCCGAACCCGATGCGGCCGCCGGCGATGCGCCGCCATTCTGTTCCAGCATCCGGATCGCCTCGTCGGGCGTCGGCATGTCCGCGACATAGGCAATGCGCACCAGCACCATCTCGGCCGCCGCCGCCGGCCGGGTCGCGGCCTGCACCTCGGTGATGCCCTTGAGCAGCATCTGCCACATCCGCGACAGCACCCGCATCGAGAGCTTCGATGCGAAGTCTCGGGCGCGGACGCGCTCGGTCTCGCCGAACGCGACATTGTCGGCGATAGCCGGCACGATCTTGACCCGCGTGACGAAGTTGACGAATTCGGCAAGGTCGGACAGCACCACGATCGAGTCGGCGCCGGTGTCGTACTGCTCGCGAAACTCCTTGAATGCGCTGGCGATGTCGCCGCGAACGAGCGAGTCGAACAGATCGATCACGCGGGTTCGGTCGGCCAGGCCCAGCATCTGCCGCACCGCATCGGCGCGCACCGGTCCCGCCGCATGCGCAATCGCCTGGTCGAACAGCGACAGCGAATCGCGTACCGAGCCTTCGGCCGCGCGCGCGATGACGCCGAGCGCTTCCGGCTCGACCTCGACATTCTCCTTGCCAGCGATGTTGGCAAGATGCGCCATCAGCACGTCGGCATCGACCCGGCGCAGGTCGAACCGCTGGCAGCGCGACAGCACCGTGACCGGCACTTTACGGATTTCAGTGGTGGCGAACACGAATTTGGCATGCTCCGGCGGCTCTTCCAGCGTCTTGAGGAACGCGTTGAAGGCCGCGGTCGAGAGCATGTGGACTTCGTCGATGATGTAGACCTTGTAACGCGCGCTGGCCGGCGCATAGCGCACGCTGTCGTTGATCTGGCGCACGTCGTCGACGCCGGTATGGGAGGCGGCGTCCATTTCCAGCACGTCCATGTGCCGGCTTTCCATGATGGCCTGGCAGTGCACGCCCAGACCCGGCATGTGGATGGTCGGCCCCTTCACTGAGCCGTCCGGCAGTTCGTAATTCAGCGCGCGGGCGAGGATCCGCGCCGTGGTGGTCTTGCCGACGCCGCGCACCCCGGTCAGGATCCAGGCCTGCGGAATTCGGCCGGTCTCGAACGCGTTCGACACCGTGCGGACCACGGCGTCCTGGCCGATCAGATCGTCGAAACTGGCGGGACGGTATTTCCGCGCCAGCACCCGGTAATGCTTGCCGGCCTGGGGCGGGCCGCCGAGGTCGAAACCTCCCTGATGGACGCTTTCAGGATTCTTGGGGGGCGTTACGGGACTGCCAGCGTCGGTCATCGATCGATCCGCAATTGATTGTCTCTCGAAGCCGGCTTGCGGATCGGGAACGGAATCCAGCGCAGGACGGGTAGCCCAGCCTGCGCAATCCGCTCGAAAAAACAGGTAGGAGACTGACGAGCGACCCGATCCGGACCTCGTTAGGGCTGCTTCCTTCCGGACCTGACCCGGTTGGCGAGTGGCTCGTCCACCGCCAATCTCCCGTTCCTTATTTGGGGCCAAAAGCCCCGGAAAGCAAGCGGGGACCGCTCGTCACGCCCGTCACCGGGTCGCTCCCGGCCTCCGATACTCCGAAGCGTCGCGGGTCCAGGAGACGCCGCGGCCTGCAGGATCAGCCGCTTTCGCGGATGGTAACGCCTTGATATGACACTGCCCGCGGTGTCCATTTCAGGCCACTTTCGAAGCCATCGGGAAAACGATGGACGCACCTGGAACCCAAATGCCTTCTGACGCTCCCACCTGGTCGCTGAACTCACGGCTCAAGGAAGACACCATCGACATCGGCGACCTGCCGCTGTGCAAGGTGCTTGTCATCAAGGATGCGAATTATCCCTGGCTTCTGCTGGTGCCCCGCCGCCCTGACGCTGTCGAGATCATCGACCTCGACGAGGTCGAGCAGGCGCAATTAATGACGGAAACTTCCCGCGTCGCCCGTGCGCTGAAAGAGGTCACAAAATGCGACAAGCTGAATATTGCAGCCCTCGGCAATCTGGTGCCACAGCTCCACGTCCATGTGATCGCGCGCCGCTCCGGCGACGCCGCCTGGCCGCGTCCGGTCTGGGGAATGATGCCGCCGCTCGCGCATGACGCCGAGGAAGTCCAGAATTTCATCGGCGCGCTTCGCCGCAAGATTTGGCTTGGTTGAGTCCATGACAGCATTCGATTCCTTTCCGTTGGGCCGGCCCGCCTTCATCACCAATATTCTCGATCGCGCCGCGCATCTGCGCGGCAATGACGAGAAGCTGTTGGCGCTGGAGGGGCATCGCGACGCCCGTGCCTATGTGGTCCACCGCGACTCGCTGGTCGTGAAGCAGGACGCCGGCGGCCCCCGCGCGCTCCTTACCATCGACGAGGCGCTGAAATTCGGCGCCAATCCCGGCACGATCTTTCTGGGGTTGCGCGAGGGCGGCGCGGCGGTGTTCGGCATGGGCATCTCGGCCGCGTCAGTGGAAAAACTGCTGACCCGCGACGACGTCGCCGTTACCGAACTGCGCGGCATGGCGATGCAGGGCGTGGTGCCGCCCGAACAACTTTCGGCGATCGCGATGGCGAAATCGATGGTGAGCTGGCATCAGCGCCACGGCTACTGCGCCAATTGCGGAACCCGCACGGCGATGAAGGAAGGCGGCTGGAAGCGCGATTGCCCGAGCTGCAAGGCGGAGCATTTTCCGCGCACCGACCCGGTCGTGATCATGCTGGTGACCTCGGGCGACAAATGCCTGCTGGGGCGGCAGAAGCAGTTCCCCCCGGGCATGTGGTCGTGCCTGGCCGGCTTCGTCGAGGCCGCCGAGACCATCGAGGACGCGGTGCGCCGCGAGATTTTCGAGGAATCCGGGATCCGCTGCACCGACGTCCATTATTACATGACGCAGCCCTGGCCCTATCCGTCATCCCTGATGATCGGCTGCACCGCACGCGCCACCACCGACGACATCATCGTCGACCGTACGGAGCTCGAGGATGCCCGTTGGTTCGACCGCGCCGAGGCGACCTTGATGATCAAGAGGCAGCATCCTGATGGCCTCGCCGGCCCGCATCCGTTTGCGATTGCCCATCATTTGCTGGGGCGCTGGCTGCATGAGGGCCCGAATGCGCATGCATAGCGGGGAACACCCCATGGTTCCATTCATTAACTCCGGGCCCGGGTTCCGGCAACACGCGGAACCGCTATGACGGATTCCCGCATGAATTTTCACGCTGCCGCGCCAAAAATCCCGCCCCGCATCCTCTGCATCGGCATGCCGGTGCGCGACTTGACGTTCCGCGTCAGCGGCATTCCTGCGCGTGGCTCGAAGGAGAACGCCACTCATTTCGACGAAATCTGCGGCGGCAACGCGCTCAACGCCGCGATCGGAATTGTCCGCCTCGGCGGCCGCGCCTCGATCTGCGGCCCGATGGGTGACGCCCGCGAAGCATCCAGCCGCTTCATTTTCGAGAAACTCGCGCATGAGGGCATCGAGACCAGGCACATCCTGCACATGCCGGGACTGGTGACGCCGATCTCGACCGTCATGGTCGATCCAAGCGGCGAGCGCACCATCGTGACGTTCCGCGATCCCGAACTGTGGAAGGTCCGCCTGCCCGACACCGAGAAGTTGCTGGAGGATTGCGCCGCCATCCTGACCGAGAGCCGCTGCGCCGCATTCTGCACAGATTTGTGCGCCGAGGCGCGCCGACGCGGCATCCCGGTGATCGTGGACGTCGACCGCGCGATGTCGCTGCGCGAGGGGCTGCTCACCGCATCGTCCCATCTGGTATTCTCCAGCGAGCCGCTGCAGGAGACCGCCGGCCTCGCCGACGACGGCGAGGCGCTGAAGAAAATCGCCAAACTGACGCCGTCGTTTCTGGCGGGGACGCGCGGGCCGAAAGGGACGATCTGGCTAGACGAGCAGGGCAATCTGCAGGAGACGCCGGCCTTCCCGGTGCACACGGTGGACACGCTGGGCGCCGGCGACGTGTTTCACGGCGCGTTCGCGCTGGCGATCACCGAACAGCAGGAATTGCGGGACGCGCTGCGGTTTGCCTCCGCGGCCGCAGCACTGAAATGTACGCGGCATGGCGGCGCCTTTGCCGCTCCGCAACGTGTTGAAGTGGATGCGCTTTTAAGCCAGAGCCAGTCGGCGGACCCGGTCCGGGGCAAGCGGTAACGGGCTTGCCTTAGAAGAATATTCTATGTATTAGGGTAAATCGTGTCCTTCGATGGAATAAAGTTCTTCTCATGGCCGACCCGTCGCCTCAGATCAACGAGCCCAACCGCCGCCTCGACGGCATCGACCGCAAGATTCTGACGGTACTGCAGGAAGACGCTTCGCTCTCGGTCGCCGAAATCGGCGACCGGGTCGGCCTGTCCTCGACGCCGTGCTGGAAGCGCATCCAGCGGCTGGAGGCCGACGGGGTCATCCTGCGCCGGGTCGCGCTGGTCGACCAGAACAAGATCGGGCTCGGCATCACGGTGTTCGTCTCGGTCGAAAGCGCCGATCATTCCGAGGCCTGGCTCAAGACCTTTGCCAGCGCGGTCAGCGCCATGCCCGAGGTGATGGAGTTCTATCGGATGGCCGGCGACGTCGACTACATGCTGCGCGTCGTGGTCGCGGACATGCAGAGCTATGACGTGTTCTACAAGAAACTGATCGGCGCGGTGCCGCTCAAGAACGTCACCTCGCGCTTTGCGATGGAGAAGATCAAGTCTGTCACCGCGCTGCCGGTGCCGGCGACGTAGTGCTTCGTCGACCCGCCTACCGGCGTCATCGTTCGCGAAAGCGGGCGATCGGGGTATGCCGAAGGTGGGATGCGAGAGATGAATCTCAGATCGTCTGATTGTAGTCGCCGACCTCGGGATGGGTGCGCAGCACCACGTTCATCGCCTCGAACAGATCGTGCATGCGCTGCTCGCTCACCGGGCTCTCGACCACGACTACCAGTTCCGGCTTGTTGGATGACGCCCGCACCAGCCCCCAGCTGCCGTCCTCGACGGTGACGCGTACGCCGTTGACGGTGACGAGATCTCGGATCTTCTGCCCCGCGACCTTTTCGCCCTTGTTCTGCATCGCCTCGAAATGCTTCACCACGGCATCTACCACGCCGTATTTGGTTTCATCCGAACAATGCGGCGACATGGTCGGCGACGACCAGGTCTTCGGCAGCGCATCCTTCAGGTCCGCCATCGACTTGCCGGGCGCGCGATCGAGCATTTCGCAGATCGCGATCGCCGAGATCAGGCCGTCATCATAGCCGCGGCCGAGCGGCGCGTTGAAGAAGAAGTGGCCGGACTTCTCGAAGCCGGCCAGCGCCCCCAATTCGTGAGTGCGGCGCTTCATGTAGGAGTGGCCGGTCTTCCAATAGGCGACTTTCGCGCCCTGCTTCTGCAACACCGGATCGGTTGCAAACAAACCGGTCGATTTGACGTCGACCACAAACTGCGCGTTCGCCGTCACCGCCGACATGTCCCGCGCCAGCATGACGCCGACCTTGTCGGCGAAAATCTCCTCGCCGGTATTGTCAACCACGCCGCAGCGATCGCCGTCGCCGTCGAACCCAAGGCCGACATCGGCGTTGTGCTGCAACACCGCGTCGCGGATGGCGTGCAGCATCTCCATGTCTTCGGGATTGGGATTATATTTCGGAAAGGTGTGGTCGAGCTCGGTGTCGAGCGGCACCACCTCGCAGCCGATCGCCTGCATCACCTGCGGCGCAAATGCGCCCGCGGTGCCGTTGCCGCAGGCGACCACGACTTTCAGCTTGCGCTTCAGTTTCGGGCGGCAGGTGAGGTCGGCGATGTAGCGCGCCGGGAAATTCTCGTGAAACTGATAGGAGCCGCCGACCCTGTTCCCGAACTCGGCGTTGAGCACGATCTCTTTCAGCCGGGTCATCTCGTCCGGGCCGAAGGTGAGCGGCCGGTTGGCGCCCATCTTGACGCCGGTCCAGCCATTGTCGTTATGCGACGCCGTCACCATCGCGACGCAGGGCACATTGAGGTCGAACTGCGCGAAATAGGCCATTGGCGTCATGCACAGGCCGATGTCGTGAACCTTGCAGCCGGAGGCCAGCAGCCCCGAAATCAGCGCGTATTTGATCGAGGCCGAATAGCCGCGGAAATCGTGTCCGGTCACGACTTCCTGCTTGACGCCGAGTTCGGCGATCAACGCCCCGAGCCCCATGCCCAGTGCCTGAATGCCCATCAGGTTGATTTCCTGGCCGAACAGCCAGCGGGCGTCGTATTCGCGAAAGCCGGTCGCCTTCACCATCGGCTCGGACTCATAGGCATAGGTGTTCGGAACCAGCGCGGGTTTCGGCTTCGGAAACATTCAGGCCTCGTCATGAGAACGCAAAAATGGAGCACCGCAGCCTTAGCGAATGCAGGGGCGGAGCGGAAGGCGGGACAGCGATGGATGGGTATCAAATGCGACGGATTGGCAGTGGTGCTGCCTTATTGCTCCAGCACCAGCCTGCCATTGGCGTACTCGAAGCGCTTGAGCTTCGACAGGAACGACAGGCCGAGCAGATTTTCGGACAAAGCCTCATCCGGCAGCACCATGGCGTCGACGTCGCGCACCACGATGCCGCCGACTTCGACCATGGCGAGCCGCGTGCGCGCCGCCTTGATGGTGCCGTTGGCGGTCGAAACGGTGGCGTTGTAGTCGCTGCGGCCGGGGCGGAAACCGAACCGCGCCGCGGACTTCTCGTTCAGGGCCACCACGGAGGCGCCGGTATCGACCATGAAACCGATGCGCTGGCCATCGATCCGGCCTTCGGTCTGAAAATGACCGCGGACGTCGCGCGGAATACTGAGGCTACGGCCGCCGGTTGGCGCAGGTGTTTCGACGTGGGCTTGCCGCGACACGCCGCTGGCAAGCGCCGGAGACGCCGACATTCTGTCCGCCAACTGCGCCATGAGGGTGCCGAGGCCGACAAGGAAGGCCGCCATAATCATAATGTTACGCATCACGCCACACTCGCTCAGGAGACCCGCGATATCACCACATCCACCGCCAGGCCGCGACCAACGGCGGCGGTGGCAACTGCCATTTTCGCGAAAAGGATGAGTGAAGGGTTAACGGGAGGAGCAACGTCGTCATGCCCGGACTTGATCCGGGCATCCATCCTCTTCGCATGAAGTTTTTTGGGTGATGGATTGCCGGTCAAGCCCGGCATTGACCATTGGGATCAATGGGCGCACCGGACTGACCTTAGTCAAAACTTCGCGGTACAGACCGCTCGCTAAAAAGGAAGGTCGCCGTCGTCTGGCGCCCTTGGAGGGATGGCACCGCTCGGCAACGGCAGATTGGTGACTACGAATAAATTCAAGATATCGTTGCGATCCATGAACATCACTTGGCTACGCTTCGTAGCGTCTAGCTTGTTTCCAAGCCAATTGCGCGCGGCCTTTGTAATTTCTCCGCCTGCCACAATGAAGGCGTGATCGACCAAAACGCGCCTGCTCAACTCAGGGTCAAAGATCTCATGGCCGAGCATCATGGTAACTTGATTATGGATCTCAGCCACGTTGCCGTTTGCAGCCTTGCTGATACCGGCGGCGTCAAGCTTTCCCTTTTTCACCTGAATGCCGAAATAGAGAACGTGCTGAGTCGGCAAGTTGAACTTCATCCAGATGTCCTTGCCGTACTCCAGCGCCTTGTCGACGTGCCCGGCGGAGGTGATCCGATGGAAGCCAAGCTGGCGAAATAACGGCAGCAGCACTTCCGCTATTAAGTCATCCTCGGAGGCTTCATCGAGATAAGAAATCAGCTGCTCGCGCCTCTTGATTTCCTGTGCCGAGAATGGCCGGTGCGGATTCGGTGACGCTATAGCCACGGTCGACGTTGCGAGATGTCGTAAGTAGCACTGCTTGTCGTCGCCGTAGAACGCTTCAAACCCCTCGCGCGTTAGGGCTGCATTAAGGGCCGCTAGGGCGCCGGGCCGCGACGGTTGTTCGCTCTCCGCGTCGCCTTGGTCCATCAGCACGCGGATCACGCGCGAAAATGTCTCCGGCGGCGTGTTGGCGTTCGGCTGTGGCTCTTCTAATATACTTTTCAAGACGTCGGCGACCCAATAAGCGCGGCTGGAGCCATCGTGAATGTAGTCGGTATCGCAGTCCTGGAAGAATTCGGTTAGGTACTTGCTACTCCGATAGCGAAAGTAGCACATCTCGTCGTGGTTGCGGTTGCCGCAGATTAATTCCGCAATCTGCATGAGGCTCCGCTGTCTAAATTTCATGGATTACTTGCCGACGCCCTTAACGAGCGCAAGCTTGGGCTTTTTCCGGGCAACCCGGTCGGCGTCCTTCTTGGAACGTTCTGCGATCGCAGCCGTTTTTTCCTGTGCATACGGCGTGGCCGCCTTAATTAACCCCTCGAAGGAATACAGGTTGGTCTTGCTGCCTTGTCCCTTCTGCCGGCGTTCATGGCGAGTAATGAAGCCGCTCGCCTCCATGGCCTTGATGTGCTTCTGGATAGTGCGGGGTTTAACGCCAATGGCTTTCGCAATCGTGGCTACCGATGGGTGCGGCAGGTTAGCCTTTTTCCACCAGTAGATCGACAGATGTGCAATGATATTGATATCGATCGCGTCAAGGCCGATCGCATGCTGCTTTTCCAGAATCATGCTGGGCAAAACCGTCCAGCCTGCGGCCATAAGTTCTTTCGACCATTTATCTTCGTTGGTTTTTACAGTTTCGACTTCGGCCTTGACCGCGCTCGTTTCAGACATCTAATCTCTCCAAATCGCTTGCGTGCTGCAATCATATTGGCGCAAACTGAACGCCTAACAACGTTATCGCGGGTTACATAGGGCGAACTTGGGTACGCCCAGGGCGAATTACAAGACGCCCAGCGGATGAACCTACAGGCGGGGAGCGGGCGGCTCCCAGGTCACCCAAAGTATACACCCTTAAACTGCACCCATTCACGCACACCCAACCGTATTAGTACGAAGATACACAGTTAGTCCCCGTTTCTAGGTACGCCCCCTGCGCGCGCCCTAGAACGGTTGACGGCGGCCGATCCGGGTTATGTCAGAGCGCCGCCTTCCTGGGAACGCTGACCGCAATCTGATCCGAGGGTCATGCAATGCACGATAACCGTCACCGTCTAACAGTGCGTATATTTCGAATTATCGAAGGTGAGGCCGAAGGGCCGTTGGCCATCTTAGCATTCTTTGTCCTCGCACTGGCGGCCATTGCCATGACCATATGGTTTCAATCGTGATATCTCGCCGTGGGCTGGGAGTTAGCTATGAGCCGGCAGCTCCATTTAGGGCTGGCAGCATACCAATGTGACATGCATGAGTACTCGCGATCTGGGCAACCGTCATTGTGCTTCGGTCGTCACCGCCTTCGCGGGTGATGACAGCTTGAGCTGTCTCCTCAGGTCCCCCGCGGCTTCACCCGCCGTGTCGGCGCGGCACTGGCGGGATCCTCCGGCCACGGATGCCGCGGATAACGCCCTCGCAGGTCGGAACGAACGGCCGCATAGCTGCCGCGCCAAAAACCCGGCAGGTCGCGCGTCACCTGCACTGGCCGGTGCGCCGGCGACAGCAGTTCCAGCACAAGCGGCACCGCGCCATTCGCGATCGAGGGGTGGGTGTTGAGCCCGAACAGCTCCTGCAGCCTGACGGCAATCGTCGGTCCCTGCTCGGCCTCATAATCGATCGCCAGCTGGGTACCGGTCGGCGCCTCGAAATGGGTTGGTGCTTCGCGCTCCAGCCGCGCGCGCAATTCCCAGGGCAACAGCACCATCAGCGCTTCCGACAGATCACCCGCCGAAAGTTCCTTCAGCGCGGTCTTGTCGTAAAGCGCCGGCACCAGCCAGGTTTCGCGCTGCGCCGCCAGAGCGTCATCGGACAGATCAGGCCAGGAATGCGGTGCCGCATCGCCTTCGGCCTTGCGCAAGAACATCACGCGATCCCGCCATTGCTTCGTTGTTTTCGACCATGGCAGCCGATCGAGGCCGGCATCGACCAGTCCGTCAGCCAGCACCCGCGCGGTGTCCGCCGATGGCGCCAACGCCATCGGCGCTTCCGACAGCGTGATCGCATGCAGGGTCTTCCTGCGCCGCGCCCGCAACGCCATCGCGCTGCGATCGAATGAAATCTGATCGGTGGTCTCGATCTGGTCGGCGAAGCGCAGCTCGATGTCGGATTGCAATATGGGCGACGCCAGCAGGATGCGCCCGTTGGCGGCCGTGCCGGTGAGTTCGGCGACCGCGATATAGGGCGCACGCGCCAGCGCCGAGGCCTGGTCGACGGCGGCGCCGCGCCCGTTGGCGAGCACAAAACTGCCATTGCCGCGGTTGCGCGCGACGCGGTCGGGGAAGGCAAGAGCGAGCATCACGCCGGTCGAGGGCAAGGTGTCCTCCGCGGGCGCTCCCTCGGTGGCCGACACCTGTGACGCCCAGCGCTGCGCCAGAGCGCGCGCGCTGGAGGCGCGCTGCGAGCGGTCGCGACGGAACTGATCCAGCCTGAAATCGAGATCAACGCCGTCGCCGCCGAGGCCGCGCTCGGTCAGCACGGCGGCGATGTCGGCGGCCTCCTCGCCCGCGCCGAGGCGATGCGAATCCACGATCATCCGCGCCAGCCGCGGCGGCAGCGCCAGCGCGCGCAGGCTCTTGCCTTCCGCGGTGATGCGGCCGTCGCCATCGAGCGCGCCGAGTTCGCCGAGCAGGCCGCGCGCCTCCTTCAGCGCCGGCGCCGGTGGGGGATCGAGAAACGCCAGCGAGCGGGGATCGCTGACGCCCCATTGCGCGAGGTCGAGCACCAGCGAGGACAGGTCGGCGGAAAGGATTTCGGGCTGGGTGTAAGCGGGGAGCGAGGCGGTCTGCGGTTCGTCCCACAGCCGGTAGCAGACGCCGGGCTCGGTGCGGCCGGCACGGCCGCGGCGCTGATCGACCGCGGCGCGCGAGGCCCGCACGGTTTCGAGGCGCGTCAGGCCAATGTCAGGTTCGTAGCGAGGCACCCGGGCCATGCCGGAATCGACCACGATGCGCACGCCCTCGATGGTCAGCGAAGTCTCCGCGATCGAGGTCGCCAGCACCACCTTGCGCTGGCCCGTCGGCGCCGGCGCGATGGCGCGGTCCTGCACCGCGGCGTCCAGCGCGCCGAACAGCGGCACGATTTCGATCGACGCATCGTGGATCCGCTCGCCGAGAAAGTTTTGCGTACGGCGGATTTCCGCGGCTCCCGGCAGAAATGCCAGCACCGAGCCTGGATCGGCGCGCAGCGCCATCGCGATCGCATCCGCCATCTGCCGCTCCAGCGGCGCATCGGCCTTGCGGCCGAGATAGCGGGTCTCGACCGCAAAGGCGCGGCCTTCGCTCGATATCACCGGCGCATCGCCGAGCAGTTTTGCGACGCGTGCGCCGTCGAGTGTCGCCGACATCACGAGCATGCGCAGATCCTCGCGCAGGCCCGTTTGCGCGTCGCGCGCCAGCGCCAGACCGAGATCAGCATCGAGCGAGCGTTCGTGGAATTCGTCGAACAGCACCGCGGCGACGCCGGTCAGTTCAGGGTCCTCGAGAATCTGCCGCGAGAAAATACCTTCGGTGACGACCTCGATCTTGGTCGCGCGCGAAACCTTTGAGCCGAAGCGGACGCGATAGCCGACGGTCTCGCCGGCGCGCTCCCCCAGCGTCTTCGCCATGCGGTCGGCGCTGGCGCGGGCCGCGATCCGGCGCGGCTCCAGCATGATGATCTTCCTGCCCTGCAGCCACGGCGCATCGAGCAGCGCCAGCGGCACCCGCGTGGTCTTGCCGGCGCCGGGCGGGGCCACCAGCACCGCCGCATTGTGGTCCGCGAGCGTGCGGGACAACTGATCCAGCACGGCGTCGATCGGGAGCGGGGTGTCGAAGCTGCGTGGCAAGGTCTCTGATCCGTCATCACCCGCGAAGGCGGGTGATCCAGTAAACGCCGGCGTTACTGATCGCGAGGACTGGGAGTACTGGATACCCCGCCTGCGCGGGGGTATGACAGCAACTCCGGCATCAGCCCCGCGGCTCGGACGGGCGCCCGACACTCTCATAAATGAAGCCCAGCGCCGCCATATCCTCGGGGCGATAGATGTTGCGGAGATCAACCACCACCGGCTGCTTCATTTCGCGCTTCAGCCGTTCCAGGTCGAGCGTGCGGTACTGCACCCATTCGGTCACCACCACCATGGCGTCGGCACCTCGGACGCAGGCGTAGGGATCGTCGCAATATTCGATATCGGGCAGTTCGCGGCGGGCCTGCTCCATGCCGACCGGATCATGCGCGCGCACTTTCGCTCCCATGTCGAGCAGCCCGGTCACCAGCGGGATCGAGGGAGCCTCGCGCATGTCGTCGGTGTCGGGCTTGAAGGTGAGGCCGAGCACGGCGATGGTCTTGCCGCGCAGGCTGCCGCCGGCGGCGTTCGACACCTTGCGCGCCATCGCGCGCTTGCGGTTGTCGTTGACCGCCAGCACCGCCTCGACGATCCGCAAATGGACGTCGTGGTCGAGCGCGATTTTGACCAGCGCGCGGGTGTCCTTCGGGAAGCAGGAGCCGCCGAAACCGGGACCGGCATGCAGGAATTTCGAGCCGATCCGGTTGTCCAGCCCGATGCCGCGCGCGACTTCCTGCACGTCGGCGCCGACCTTCTCGGCGAGATCGGCGATCTCGTTGATGAAAGTGATCTTGGTGGCGAGGAAGGCGTTGGCGGCGTACTTGATCAACTCCGCGGTACGCCGCGCCGTGAACATCAAGGGCGCCTGGTTGAGCGACAGCGGCCGGTAGATATCGCCGAGCACTTTTTGCGCGCGCTCATCGGAAGTGCCGACAACGATGCGATCGGGAAATTTGAAGTCGCGAATCGCGGCGCCCTCGCGCAGGAATTCCGGATTGGAGGCGACCGCGACCTCGGCCGTCGGATTGGTCTCAAGAATCAGCCGCTCGACCTCGTCGCCGGTGCCGACCGGCACGGTCGATTTGGTCACCACCACCGTAAAGCCGGACAGGGCCCCGGCGATCTCGCGCGCGGCGGCATGAACATAGCTCAGGTCGGCGTGGCCGTCGCCGCGGCGTGACGGCGTGCCGACCGCGATGAATACCGCATCGGCCGCGGCAACGGGCGCGGCAAGATCGGTGGTGAAATCCAGCCGGCCGGCTTTCACGTTGGCGGCGACCAGCGCATCCAGGCCGGGCTCGAAGATCGGGATCTCGCCGCGGCGCAGGCTGGCGATCTTGTCAGCGTCCTTGTCGACGCAGGTGACCAGGTGGCCGAAATCCGCGAAACAGGCGCCGGACACCAGCCCCACATAGCCGGTGCCTATCATGGCAATGCGCATGAAATTTCCAAGTCATCATGGTTAACGAAGCGCAAAGGCGGCAAAGCGTCTTCACGCGCAAGAGCGCGAAGCGCGTCTGAACGCCAAGGCTTTCGCCCGCGTCTTAGAGCATTTTCCGGTGACGAGGAAAACCCGCCCCGGCACATCACATCCGCGGGAGAACGGCACATTCCTTGAACGGAATAAGGCAATTGAAACCTACTGGCCCGAAGATGCCGCCGATCCGCGCCGAAAAGGGACACCGATGATACCAAACGGCACATCTGCCATGCCCGCGCTTTCAGCGCCATCGGCGCAGTCAGCGCCTGAGCGCATCGACTGGGTCGACTACGCCAAGGGCCTCTGCATCGTCATGGTGGTGATGATGCATTCGGTGCTGGGGGTCGAGGCGGCCGCGGGCCAGACCGGCTTCATGCACGTCCTGGTCGCCTTCGCCAAACCGTTCCGGATGCCGGACTTCTTCCTGCTTTCCGGACTGTTCCTGGCGGTCGTGATCGACCGCGACTGGCGTACCTATCTCGATCGCAAGGTGGTGCACTTCGCCTATTTCTACGCGCTGTGGGTGACGATCCAGTTCGGCTTCAAGGCGCCCTCCTTTGCCGCCGAGACCGGCTGGGCCCATGTCGGCCTGATGTATCTGCAATCCTTCATCGAACCGTTCGGCACGCTGTGGTTCATCTATCTGCTGCCGGTATTCTTTGTCGTCACCAAGGCGATGCGCCAGATGCCACCGCTCCTGATCTGGGCCTTGGCGGCACTGCTGGAGGCGGCGCACATCTCGACCGGCTGGACCGTGATCGACGAGTTCTGTTCGCGCTTCGTATACTTCTATTCCGGCTACTGGCTCGCGGGCTACGTGTTCGCATGGTCGGACCGCAGCCGGGCGCAGCCGGCGTGGGCGATCGCCGGTCTGGCGTTGTGGGCGCTCATCAACGGCAGCCTGGTCGAACTGGGTTACAGCGAGTGGCCACTGGTCTCGCTGGCGCTTGGGCTCGCAGGCGCGCTGGCCATCGTCACCATGGGCACATTGCTGGCGCGGATACAGTGGCTGAATTTCCTGCGCTTCTGCGGCGAACATTCGATCGTGATCTATCTGGCGTTCTTCCTGCCGATGGCGGCGACGCGGACGCTGCTGCTGAAGGCCGGTTTCATCCACGATATCGGGACCGTCTCGCTGATCGTGACGGTCGCCGGCATCGCGGGCGCCATCGCGATCTGGCGGATCGCACTGATGGCCGGCGCCAACTTCCTGTTCGAGCGTCCGGCCGCGTTCTGGATCGTTCCGAAAAAGACGCAGCCGGCGCTGCAGGCGGCGGAGTAGGTTTCTCTCCCTCGTCGTCCCTGTGAAAGCAGCGACCCATACGCCGCGGCAGCAATCGTTGCCTAAGGCGTCAGACGCAGTGTCCTAACGACAGATCACGCGGTATGGGTCCCGGCTCTGCGCTCGCTTTCGCTCGCTTGGCCGGGACGACGGCATTGGGCATTCACGCCCCCTCGATCTTAACGCCATCCTTCATCTGCGCCAGCTTGCCGCGGAACGCCTCGGCGTCGCCGAAATCCGCGAATCCCTGATAATGCGGGTGCGGACCAAGCATGCGGCGGGCGTGCTTGATCGGGCACCAGTAGACTTCGGTGCGCGCGCCCACCTCGCGCATGAATGCGAACGCGCCGTTGGCATAGGAGCAATAGGCGCAATTGATCTTCTCGATGATGTTGAGATAGGCGAGGTGATGACGGTCGAACACCAGGTAATCGCGGCGCCGCACCTTGGGAACCCCGTAGGCCGGAAAACAGATCGCCTGATAGGCCATGACCCAGAGATCGGCCAGTGCGATCGGGACGATCAGCGAATAGATCACCGGCGCACTCAGGATCATCAGCGGATTGGCGTCGATGAGATAGCGCGTCGCCCGCGTCTTGAGCTCGCGGTGGATCCGCAGCACCTCCCGCTCGAACACGATCCGGCGGTTTTCGAGGTGGAAGCGCAATTCTTCCCGCCGTTTCGCCAGCTCGACCTCGATTTCGGACTGAACCCCCCGCAGCTTCTCCATCAAGTCGTCGAGTGGCGTTGTCATGACGTATCCTTCCGGTCGTCCCTAGCCCGCAGGGGCGCATGGAACGGGCGCCGACGCAACCGATTCGAGGGAACGGTTGCCGCGAAAAATCCCGGCGCAACGCGGGATCGAAGGCTGTCAATCGCTGCAAAAATCCCTAAGTTGCGGCCATGCCGAAAACATCCGAAAAAGCCGCCGCCGAGCCCGTTGCCGTCAAGGCCCAGGCCAAAACTCCGGGCAAGGGCGACCATGTCTTTCTGGTCGATGGTTCCTCCTACATCTTCCGCGCCTACCACGCGCTGCCGCCGCTGAACCGCAAGTCCGACGGCCTGCAGGTCAATGCCGTGCTCGGCTTCTGCAACATGCTGTGGAAGCTGTTGCGCGAGATGCCGCCGGATAACCGGCCGACCCATCTCGCCATCATCTTCGACAAGTCCGAAGTCACCTTCCGCAACAAGCTCTATCCGGACTACAAGGCGCACCGGCCGCCGGCGCCGGACGACCTGATCCCGCAATTCGCGCTGATCCGTGAGGCGGTGCGGGCGTTCGACCTGCCTTGCCTCGAGCAGAGCGGTTTCGAAGCCGACGATCTGATTGCCACCTATGCGCGCGAAGCCGGCGAGCGCGGCGCCACCGCCACCATCGTCTCTTCCGACAAGGACCTGATGCAGCTCGTCACCGACAAGGTGACAATGTACGACACCATGAAGGACCGCCGGATCGGCATTGCCGAAGTGATCGAGAAATTCGGCGTGCCGCCGGAGAAGGTGGTCGAGGTACAGGCGCTGGCCGGCGATTCCACCGACAACGTGCCGGGCGTGCCCGGCATCGGCATCAAGACCGCCGCGCAACTCATCGTCGAATATGGCGATCTGGAAACGCTCCTGGCCCGCGCCGGCGAGATCAAGCAGCCGAAACGGCGCGAGGCGCTGCTCGAGAATGCCGAGAAGGCGCGGATCTCTCGACAGCTGGTGCTGCTCGACGACAAGGTCAAACTCGACGTGCCGCTCGACGAACTCGCGGTGCACGAGCCGGACGCGCGCAAGCTGATCGCGTTCTTGAAGGCGATGGAATTTTCCACCCTGACCCGCCGCGTCGCCGAATACTCGCAGATCGATCCGTCGGATGTAGAAGCGGATACAAGCAACACGAGTGGTGGCAAGGGCTCTTCTTCGCTTCCCCCGCTTGCGGGGGAGGTCGACGCCCGCGGCAGCGCAATTGCGCGCCAGGGGGCGGCGGGTGGGGGCCTCTTCGACTTCGCAAATGGAGGCGCCCCCACCCCAGGGGACGAGCTTCGCTCGCTCGGGTCCTCCCCCGCAAGCGGGAGAGGGAGCGCGCCGCCGCGGAAGCCCGGTGACCGTCAGGACAAGGCGGGCAGCCTCAAGGGTACCCCCGTCGCGCTCGCCGCCGCGCGCGCCGAGGCGGCGCGAAAAACGCCGGTCGATCGCAGCAGATACGTGACCGTCCGCAGCCTCGAAGAGCTCAGCGGCTGGATCGCGCGGATACACGACACGGGCCACTTTGCGATCGAAGCCAAGGCCACCTCGATCGATCCGATGCAGGCCGAGATGTGCGGCATCGCGCTGGCGCTGGCGCCGAACGACGCCTGCTATATCCCGCTCGCCCACAAGCAGTCCGGCGATGGCTCCGGCCTGTTCGCCGCGGGGCTCGCACCGGACCAGATCAAGGCCGCCGACGCGATCGAGGCGCTAAAGCCACTGCTGGAATCGGTAGGGATCCTCAAGATCGGCTTCAACATCAAGTTCAATGCCGTGATGCTGGCGCAGCATGGCGTCACCATTCGCAATCACGACGACGCACAGTTGATGTCCTACGCGCTCGACGCCGGCCGCAACTCGCATGCGCTCGATGCGCTGGCCGAAAGCCGGCTCGGCCACGCCATGATCAGCCATGGCGAACTGACCGGCAGCGGCAAGGCCAAGCTGAGATTCGACCAGGTCGAAATCGACCGGGCAACCGCCTATTCGGCCGAGGATGCCGACGTGATCCTGCGGCTGTGGAACGTGCTGAAGCCGCGCCTGGTCGCCGAGCGCATGACCGCGGTCTATGAGACGCTGGAGCGGCCGCTGATCTCGGTGCTGGCGCGGATGGAGCGGCGCGGCATCTCGATCGACCGCCACGTGCTTTCGAGACTGTCGGCCGATTTCGCCCAAACCGCGGCGCGGGTCGAGGCCGAGATCCAGGAGATCGCCGGCGAGCCCATCAATGTCGGCAGCCCGAAGCAGCTCGGCGACATCATCTTCGGCAAGATGGGATTGCCGGGCGGCTCCAAGACCAAAACCGGGGCGTGGTCGACCTCGGCGCAGATTCTCGACGAGCTCGCCGAACAGGGGCATGATTTTCCGAAAAAGATCCTGGAATGGCGGCAGGTTTCAAAACTGAAATCGACCTACACCGACGCGCTGCCGACTTACGTGCATCCGCAGACCCACCGCGTTCATACCACCTACGCGCTGGCGGCGACCACCACCGGCCGGCTGTCGTCGAACGAGCCGAACCTGCAGAATATTCCCGTTCGCACCGAAGACGGCCGCAAGATCCGCCGCGCCTTCATCGCCGCACCGGGCCACAAGCTGGTGTCGGCGGACTATTCGCAGATCGAGTTGCGGCTGCTGGCCGAAATCGCCGACATTCCCGTGCTGAAACAGGCGTTCCGAGACGGGCTCGACATTCACGCCATGACCGCGTCGGAAATGTTCGGCGTTCCGATCAAGGACATGCCGAGCGAGGTGCGCCGCCGCGCCAAGGCGATCAATTTCGGCATTATCTACGGCATCTCGGCGTTTGGCCTCGCCAACCAGCTCGGCATCGCCCGCGAGGAAGCCTCCGCCTATATCAAGAGATACTTCGAGCGTTTTCCTGGCATCCGCGCCTATATGGACTCGACGCGGGATTTCTGCTGGTCGCATGGCTATGTCGAGACCCTGTTCGGACGAAAATGCCATTACCCCGATATCAAGGCTTCCAACGCCTCGATCCGCTCCTTCAACGAGCGCGCCGCGATCAATGCGCGCCTGCAGGGCACCGCCGCCGACATCATCCGCCGCGCCATGATGCGGATGGAAGAAGCACTTGCCGGGAAGAAGCTCTCGGCGCAGATGCTTTTGCAAGTTCATGACGAACTGATTTTCGAAGTGCCCGACGACGAGGTCGCCGCGACCCTGCCGGTGGTGCAGCATGTCATGCAGGACGCGCCGTTCCCGGCGGTGCTGCTCTCGGTGCCGCTGCATGTGGATGCAAGAGCGGCAGATAATTGGGACGAGGCGCATTAGCCATTGACTGTCATCGCCCGGCTGGCGCTGATAACAGTGCGTGAGGTGAGAGCCCACGCCGCCGTCCCAGCACTCAATCCAGCTTCGCCTCCATGCCGCGCCTGGTCGCCGGGCGCGCCATCAGCGTGTTGTACCAGCGCTCGACATGCGGGAAATCCTTCAGCTCCACCTTGTGGCGCGGGTGCCGCCAGGCCCAGCCGAGAATGGCGAAGTCGGCGACCGACAAAGGACCCGCGACGAACTCGCGGGTCGCGAGCCGGCGGTCCAGCACGCCATATAGCCTGCGGGTCTCATCCATATAGCGCTTCAGGCCGTAAGCGCGGTCCGCCTCGTTCTCCAGCGCGATGAAGTGATGCACCTGCCCCGGCATCGGCCCGAAGCCACCCATCTGCCACATCAGCCATTCATAGACCGGAATGCGGTCGATCAGGGGGACGGGCAGGAATTTTCCGGTCTTCTCGCCGAGATAGAGCAGGATGGCGCCGGATTCGAACACGCTGACGCGTTGGCCGCCGGGGCCCTCGGGATCGACAATCGCGGGAATCTTGTTGTTGGGACTGAGGCTGAGAAAGCCCGGCGTCATCTGCTCGCCCTTGCTGATGTTGATGGGGAAAACCTGGTACGGCAGCCCCATCTCCTCCAGCGCGACCGAAATCTTGCGGCCGTTGGGCGTGTTCCAGGTGTGCAGTTCGATGGTCATTCGGGCCTCTTTGCGTTGGCGGGCGAAGCGTCTGTAGCATCGTCGCGGACGCGGTCAAATGGCACTCGATGCCTTCACGGGTGGCAGAGAGCAGAGGGTCGGCCCCGACGGTGACACTATGCGCTGTTGACGGGGCAACCTCGGCTCTGGAATGTGCCGGCGTCCGCCGATAGATTGCGCCGGCCCAGCCCTGTCCGAGAACCTCGCTTTGTCCAAATCAGCCTCCCGCGCCCGCCTCGCCGAAATCATCCGCAAGCGTTCGTTCGGCCGCGGCGAAATCACTCTGGCGTCGGGCCGCAAGAGCGATTTCTACTTCAATCTCAAGCCGACCATGCTGGACCCCGAAGGCGCCACGCTGCTGGCGGAACTGACCTTCGAGGCGCTGAAAGACGATCAACTCGATTACGTCGGCGGGCTGGAAATGGGCGCCGTGCCGCTGGCCGGGGCGATCGCGCAGCTATCCTGGATCAAGGGCCACCCGATCGCGGCGTTCTTCGTGCGCAAGAAGCCGAAGGAACACGGCGCCCGGCTCGCGGTCGAGGGATTGGCCAAGGGCGAAAGCCTGCAGGGCAAGCGCGTGGTGATCGTCGAGGACGTCACCACGACGGGCGGCTCGGCGTTGAAGGCGGTCGAGGCGGCGCGCGATGCGGGCGCCGAGATCGCGCTGGTGCTCACCATGGTGGACCGCGAGGAAGGTGCTGCCGAAACCTTCGCGCGGGCCGGCCTGACGTTTCGCTCGCTTTACAAGGCCGGTGAATTTCTGAAGCGGTGAGTTATTTGCTTTCTTACCTCTTCCGCTTGCGCGGAGGTCGACGCGCTCTTCGCGTCGGGTGGGGGCTCCCGCCATTCGCACCGTATTCTCGTTAGGCATCCCCATCCCGCCCTCCCCGCAAGCGGCGCAAGCGGGAGAGGGAGCAGCACACAGCATTTCTTTTCCCCGATCCGTTTCCCCGGTCACCACTCGTTTACCATCGCGCCCTAATGTGAATCCGTGCTGAGGCGCATCGCCGCGGCCGGTTTGTTGCGTTGCGTGGAGTGTGCGTTGCGTAGAGAGTTGACCGATCAGCGCATGCGGCGCCGCATGGCGCTTGTTGCCGCCGCCGTGCTCGCCGGCTCGACTGCCATGACGCCGCGCGTGGCGTCCGCCGAGGGCCTGTTCGATTTCCTGTTCGGCGGCCTCGCAAAACAGCAGCAGCGCCAGGCCTCGCCGCAGGCCAATTTCTTTGCTGACCCGTTCGGCCTCCAGCAGCAGCCCGCGCCGCCGCCGCGCCAGATGGCCTCGGGCTCCGGACCGGCATTTTGCGTCCGCAGCTGCGATGGCAAGTACTTTCCGCTAATGCGCGGCAACGCCTCGCCGGTGCAGATGTGCCAGGCATTCTGCCCGGCCAGCGTCACCAAGGTTTTCTTCGGCAGCACCATCGAGGGCGCGTCCTCGACCACGGGCGAGCGTTATGCCGACAGCGAGAACGCCTTTGCCTATCGCAAGGCGCTGCGCGCCGACTGCACCTGCAACGGCCGCGACCCCGCCGGACTTGCCCCGGTCGACCTGACGCTCGACACGTCGCTGCGCTCGGGCGACGTGGTCGCCACCACCTCCGGGCTGGTGGCCTATACCGGTGTCAAGCTCGGCACTGCGCAGACCGCCGAATTCACCCCGGTCGCTTCCTTTCCGGGCCTCACCGCCGATGTCCGCGCGCGGCTCGGCGAGATGAGGGTGGCGCCGGTGAGCGCCGACATGGTCGCCGCCAATGCATTGCCGGAGGCAAACCGCGAAGTGGGGCTGCCCGCGACTTCGGTGCCGAAAGCTGCTTCAACGAAAGACGAGCGCGCGGAAGTGAATTAGGCCGCACGCGAAAACCATGACGGGCGGATCATCGCCCGACGATAACGCCGATCACATTCGGCGCCGACAGATACTTGTCCTCGATCTCGGCGCGGGCGGCGGCGCGATGTTCCGGCGTCAGCAGGCCGCGTTTCTCGGCCAGGATCATCCAGCAATAGCCCCACCAGTCCGTCAGCATGCCCTGGTCGTCGACGAGGTCGTAGCCCTGCTCGGCGGCGAAGATGCGGGCGTGGGCTTCGTCGAGCCTGTCGAGGAAGGCGTGGTCTTCGCCGGAAAACAGCGCGTCGCTGAAATCGTCCGTGGTGTAGCCCCACACTGACATGCAGACCGCGTTGAACTCACGGTCGATCTGGTCATCATCGACGATTCGACGCCTTGAGGCCTGGTGCAGCCGCGACAGCGTACGGGCGAAGTCGGCGATGCGGGTGAGCGCGAATTGATCGAAGGCAATGGTGGACATGTAGTCCTCGAATCCTGGATAGGCCCCAGATATTGTATCGGCGATGTTCCGAATCACTACGATATATCAAACACTTACTAAAGTGTTCTTAATTTGTTCCAAGGCAAGGTAGGCATTCGGACGCCGCAAAGCCGCTAAATAGTTTACAGATGCCGGAGATTCCTCGCGTCGGCGGGGACCGGCCTCAACTGAACGAGGTGGGCGTCATGCGAGGCTTGGTAGCTTCTGCGATCGCGCAAATCCGGCGCCGTTGGGCCGATGCCGGCGGCAGGGTAGTCCCGCAGCCGCCGCCAGTACCAGCTCACATCCCCGACAGCAGCTTGTCGCCGCAATAATTGGCATAAAACTTTCCGCCGCATTGCCGCTTGATCGCGGCGCAGCGCGCGGCCGGCGAGACATTCTTCGCGACGCTGAAGGAGCAGCCCAGGCCGTCGGCGCTCTTGCCGGCGGCGTAAGCCGCGCTGGTGGCGCTGATGCAGACTACCAAAAGCGCCGCCGCAGCGATTTCGATCATTAATCTCATGGCGGTTCTCCCCTAAGCTGTCGCGGTATCTCGCCTTTCCAACCCAATGATAGCACCAAAGCCAGCCGCGCGGATGCCCCAAATCGGCCCAGTCCTTGCATGAATATGCCTAGAGACATGCTAGCGCAGTGCACAACAAGACTCCCGGCGGTTTCGATCCCGGAGCAAGGCGCGTATCATTTCGTCGGGGACTCCAAGCTTCAGGGATTTGCGATTTGCCAAATCAAACTTTCCCGGGGAATTTTCCGGCGCCGGGCCAGCCCATCGACGAGCTGGCGCTGGCCGAGATCAAGGGCGCGATCCTCACCAAGCTCAGGCTGGCGGTCGGCAAGGACGCCGGCATGGCGACCAAGCGCGACTGGTATAAAGCGGCGGCGCTGGCGCTGCGCGACCGCATCGTGCACCGCTGGCTGATCACGGAAAAGCAGAGCTACGACGAGGGCCGCAAGCGGGTCTATTACCTCAGCCTGGAATTCCTGATCGGCCGGCTGTTCACCGACGCCCTGAACAATATGGGGCTGCTTCCGGTATTCGAGACGGCACTCGGCGATCTCGGCGTCGGCCTGTCGGATCTGCGCAAATGCGAGCCGGATGCCGCGCTCGGCAATGGCGGCCTCGGGCGGCTGGCGGCGTGCTTCATGGAGAGCATGGCGACGCTCGCGATCCCCGCAATCGGCTACGGCATCCGCTACGATTTCGGCCTGTTCCGCCAGATCATCGCCAATGGCTGGCAGCAGGAGTATCCGGACGAATGGCTCGGCTTCGGCAACCCCTGGGAATTCCAGCGGCCGGAGGTCGTCTATCACGTGCATTTCGGCGGCGGGGTGGAGCATGTCGAGACCAAGGGCCATGATCGCGCGATCTGGCATCCGGGGGAAACCGTAAAGGCCGTGGCCTACGACACCCCGATCGTGGGGTGGCGCGGCCAGCACGTCAACGCGCTACGGCTATGGTCGGCGCGCTCGGCCGATCCCCTCAATCTCGACGTTTTCAACACCGGCGACTACCTCGGCGCCAGCGCCGAGGAGGCGCGCGCCGAATCGATCTGCAAGTTCCTGTATCCGAATGACGAGAGCCCGGCGGGCCGCGAACTGCGGCTGCGTCAAGAATACTTCTTCGTGTCGGCCTCGCTGCAGGACCTGGTCAAACGCCATCTCGCCTCCGACGGGCAGTTGCGCGGGCTGGCGTCGAAGGCCGCGGTGCAGCTCAACGACACCCATCCCAGCCTCGCCGTCGCCGAGTTGATGCGGATACTGGTCGACCTGCACAATTTCCGCTGGGACGAGGCGTGGAAGATCACGGTGGCGACGTTGTCCTACACCAACCATACGCTGCTGCCGGAAGCACTGGAGACCTGGCCGGTCGAACTGTTCGAGCGGCTGCTGCCGCGCCATCTCGACATCATCTACCGCATCAACGTCGCGCATCTGGCGCTGGCGGAAGCGCGCTGCCCGGGCGACGACGACTACAAGGCTTCGGTCTCGCTGATCGATGAGAGGTCCGGCCGCCGGGTGCGGATGGGACAACTGGCGTTCGTCGGATCGCATCGCATCAACGGCGTCTCGGCGATGCATTCGGACCTGATGAAGGGGACCGTGTTCCACGATCTCAACCATCTCTATCCGGCGCGCATCACCAACAAGACCAACGGCATCACCTTCCGCCGCTGGCTGATGCTGGCCAACCCGAAGCTGACCGAGCTGTTGCGCGAGGCCTGCGGCGAGGCCGTGCTCGACGACCCCTCACAGCTCTCGCTGCTCGAGGCCCGCGCCAGCGACGGCGCGTTCCAGCAGAAATTCCGCGCCGTCAAAATCCACAACAAGATAGCGCTGGCGCGGCTGATCGGCGAGCGCCTCAACGTCAAGATCGACCCCGGCGCGCTGTTTGACGTCCAGATCAAGCGCATCCACGAATACAAGCGGCAGTTGCTCAACATCATCGAGGCGGTGGCGCTGTATCATGCGATCAAGGACGACCCGCGGCGCGACTGGGTGCCGCGGGTAAAGATCTTCGCCGGCAAGGCGGCGGCGAGCTATCGCTACGCCAAACTGATCATCAAGCTGATCAACGACGTCGCCGAGGTCGTCAACAACGATCCCGCGATCGGCGGACGGCTGAAGATCGTATTTCTCGCCGATTACAATGTCAGCCTCGCCGAGGTGATCATTCCCGCCGCCGATCTGTCGGAGCAGATTTCGACCGCGGGCATGGAAGCCTCCGGCACCGGCAACATGAAACTGGCGCTGAACGGCGCACTGACCATCGGCACGCTCGACGGCGCCAACATCGAGATCCGCGATCGGGTCGGCGCAGAGAACATCGCGATCTTCGGCATGGAGGCGATGGACGTCGTGGTGCGGCGCAGGCAGGGACTGGATGCGACCGACGTGATCCGGCGGTCGCCGGAGCTTTCGCGCGCCATCGCGGCGATTGGGTGCGGCGAATTCTCCCCTGACGATCCCGACCGGTTCGAATCGATCGCGCACGCGCTGCGCCACCTCGACCACTACATGGTCAGCGCCGATTTAGGTTCCTACTACGAGGCCCAGCGCGGCATCGACGCGCGCTGGCAGGTGGTGCCGGCCTGGACCAGGGCGTCGATCCTCAACGTGGCGCGGATGCCGTGGTTCTCGTCCGACCGCACCATCCGGGAGTATGCCGAGGAGATATGGGACGTCCCGGTGCGGCCGGCGCCGCGGCCCGCGTTGCAGGAGCCGGGGGCGCAGCGCGGCGGCGGAACCCGCTAATTTCGGCGAGCTGAAATCCATTACCTCGGGCGTCATTGAATTGACGTGGGATAGTCTCGATACTGCGCGAGGCCGGAGAACTTCATGCTGACCACGGCACCGCACCTTTTCGACGACGCCACAAGGGTGACCGCCGGCGACAGCCGCTGGCAGGGCCGCACCAGCGACGATTACTGGGCCTTCGTCGGCCCGTTCGGCGGCGCCACGGCCGCCACCATCCTGCGGGCGCTGATCGATCATCCGGAGCGCGCCGGCACGCCGCTCGCCCTCACCGTCAATTACTGCGCGCCGATCGCGGCCGGCGCCTTCGATCTCGACCTACGCCTGGTCAAGGCCAACCGGTCCTCGCAGCACTGGTGCGTAGAGCTGACGCAAGGAGGCGGCGAGGTTGCGACGCTGGCGACCGCCGTGTTCGCCGAACGCCGCCCGTCATGGTCGCACCAGGCCGCGCCCTTTCCGCAAGCCAAGCCGTTCGAACAGATCCGGCCCTTCCCCAGGATCAAGGCCGCCTGGGCCAATCAGTACGATTTTCGCTTCATTGAGGGCGGTCCGGATTTCAGCGGGGCGGCGCCGCAGACCGAGCCCGCGAGCGCGTATTCCAGACTATGGATCGGCGACCGCGTTCCGAGGAAAGTAGACATGCTCTCGCTGATGTCGATGTCCGATGCGTTCTTCGGCCGGGTTTTTCATGCGAGGCGCGCGCTGGTGCCGTTCGGCACGGTGTCACTGACGACCTATTTTCACGCCGACGCGGAGGATCTCGCCGCTGAAGACGCCCGCCGTGTGCTCGCCGTCGCCGACGCCAAGATCTTTCACAAGAGTTACGGCGACCAGCATGGCGAACTGTGGTCGCCGAATGGCCGCCTGCTCGCGACCACGACCCAGATCGCGTATTTCAAGGCGTAAGGATTCACAGGGTGGGCACGCTTCCGCCTTCGCTCCTCGTGCTACGGCGGAAACTTTGCCCATCTACGGTCTGAAGGCGCCTGATGTCTGACCCGCCAAAAACCCCGCGCATTGCACTGCTCGGCATTCCCATCGAGATCGGTGCGTCGCAGCGCGGCACGCTGATGGGGCCGGATGCGTTACGCACCGCCGGCATCGGCCGCGTACTCGAGCAGCTCGGATTCGTCGTCGAGGACCACGGCAATCTGGCGGTGGCAGCGGTTTCCTCCGCCGAACGGCCGCCGCTCGCCAATGCCAAATACTACCACGAGATCAAAGCCTGGATTCGCGCGCTCGGCGAACGCGCCTTTGTGCTCGCCCGCTCGGGCGCGATTCCGGTGTTCATGGGCGGCGACCACAGCCTGTCGATGGGATCGGTGAACGGCGTCGCGCGCTACTGGCAAGAGCAGGGCAGGCCGCTGTTCGTGTTGTGGCTCGACGCCCATGCCGACTACAACACGCCCGACACGACCGAGACCGGCAACATGCACGGCATGTCCGCGGCGTTCCTGTGCGGCGAGCCCGGCCTCGACGGCCTGCTCGGCGACCAGCCCCGGGTCTCGATCGCTACCGATCAGCTCGATCTGTTCGGCATCCGCTCGATCGACCCGCTGGAGAAAGAACTGGTCCGCAACCGCCGCATCGCGATCGCCGACATGCGGGCGATCGACGAGTTCGGCGTCGGCGTCCTGATCCGGCGGGTGATCGAAAGGGTCAAGGCGCAAGACGGCGTGCTGCACGTCTCCTTCGACGTCGACTTTCTCGACCCGGCGGTGGCGCCCGGCGTCGGCACCACGGTGCCGGGCGGCGCCACCTATCGCGAGGCGCACCTCGTCATGGAACTGCTGCACGATTCCGGCCTGGTGCGCTCGGTCGACATCGTCGAACTCAATCCGTTTCTCGATGAACGCGGCCGCACCGCGCGGGTCGCGGTCGAGCTGATCGGCAGCCTGTTCGGCCTGCAGATCACCGACCGTCCGACACCAAGCAACGCGGTGTTCCCGGACAACACCTGACGATGGTTCGCTGGCTACGAGAGCCAAACAAGGGCGGCCCGCTGAGCCGCCCTTTCGATGACTCGATCGATCGTCCGAAAATCATTCCGCCGCGAGCTTGAGATCCGGTGCGGCGGCGCGGACATCGGCGTCGACCTGCGCTTCGAACTTCGCGAAGTTTTTCTGGAACATGCCGACCAGCGCGCGCGCGGTCTTGTCGAACTCGGCCTTGTCCTTCCAGGTGTTGACGGGATCGAGGATCTCGCTCGGCACTCCCGGCAGCGCTGTTGGCACCGCGAAGCCGAAATATTTGTCGGTGCGGAATTCGACATTGCGCAGCGAGCCGTCGAGGGCCGCGGTCAGGAGCGCCCGCGTCACCTTGATCGGCATCCTGGAGCCGGTGCCGTATTTGCCGCCGGTCCAGCCGGTGTTGACCAGCCAGCAATCGACGTGATGCTTCGCGATCAGTTCGCGCAGCATGTTGCCGTAGACGGAAGGATCCAAGGGCAGGAACGGCGAGCCGAAGCAGGTGGAGAATTCCGGCTGCGGCTCATTGCCGAGGCCGCGCTCGGTGCCGGCCACCTTGGCGGTATAGCCCGACAGGAAGTGATACATCGCCTGCGCCGGCGTCAGCTTGGCGATCGGCGGCAACACGCCGAAGGCGTCGGCCGCCAGCATCACCACGTTCCTCGGGTGACCAGCGCGGCCGGTTCTCGAAGCATTCGGAATGAAGTCGAGCGGATAGGCCGAACGGGTGTTTTCGGTCTTCGAACCGTCGTCGAAGTCCGGCACCCGCGTGTCCTCGTCGAGTACCACGTTCTCGAGCACCGCGCCGAAGCGATTGCTGGCGGCATGGATCTCGGGTTCGGCTTCCTTCGACAGCTTGATGCACTTGGCGTAACAGCCGCCTTCGAAATTGAAGACGCCGTCATTGCCCCAGCCGTGCTCGTCGTCGCCGATCAGCGTGCGATTGGGATCCGCCGACAGCGTGGTCTTTCCCGTTCCGGAGAGGCCGAAGAAGATGGCGGCATCGCCCTTGGGCCCGACATTGGCCGAGCAGTGCATCGGCATCACGCCCTTGGCCGGCAGATAATAGTTCAGCGTGGTGAACACGCTCTTCTTCATCTCGCCGGCATAATAAGACCCGCCGATCAGGACGATCTTGCGGGCGAAATCGATCGCGACGACGTTCTCGGAGCGCACGCCATGACGTTTGGGATCGGCGCGGAAGCTCGGGATGTCGATGATGGTCAGTTCGGGTACGAAATCGGCGAGCGCCGCGATCTCGGGCCGGATCAGGAGCGTGCGGATGAACAGCGAATGCCACGCGAGTTCGGTGAACACCCGGGTCTTGATCTGGAAGCTCGGATCGGCGCCGCCATAGAGATCCTGCGCGAACAGCGTCATGCCTTGGGCGTGGTCGAGGAAGTCCTGATAAAGCGCCTGAAACTGCTCCGGGGTGATGGACTGGTTGCCGGCCCACCACATCTTCTCGGTCGAGGCGTCGCGAACCGTGAACTTGTCCTTGGGGCTGCGGCCGGTGAACTCACCGGTATCAGCGCACAACGCGCCGTCAGCCGACAGCACTGCCTCGCCTGCGGCCAGCGAGTATTGATAGAGCTGCGGCGCCCCGAGATTCCAGTGCACCTGGCTGAGATTCTTTAAGCCGAATTTGTCGGCGCCGAAGGCACCGTTGCGTATACCCGTCTCTTGCAAGAAAGCATCCTCCTCGAACCCGCGTATCTCGATCGCACGTATGCCGCCAGACGCGCCTCTATCGCGGTGACCTTCAATATAGCCCTTCGGCCTCGGTCCGGCGACCTAATACTCATGAACGCCGAGCTTGCCAAGCCGATCCCGTTGTATTTGGCTTATTCCAAGGCAGGTCATTAAGGCAGGTCATTGATGCGGCTCGATGCTTGCTGCAGAGCGAGGCCGGATCGGCGTCTATCGAGGGATTCCGCGATGGCAGCGCCACCATGCACTCCGCGATCACCCATGATGATATTGCGACGCACAAGCCACGATTCCGAAACAGAATGGCACCGCGATGCAGGCTCGCGCCGGCGAGCCTGAGTCCGATCGATTGCAGAGCTTGCATTGATCGACGCAACGATCGGCTATCCCTTCGCGCGCGCCTCGCCTGCAAGCCTGGCCAGCATCTTGCGCAGTTCCGCCGGACCGGTGACCCGCTCCGGAAAATCCAGCCGCAGTGTCGCTGTGCCGGCCTGCATGTCGATGCCATCAGGATCGCAGCCGGTGCAGATCCAGTCCGCCGCCGGCGCCCCCAATAGCTTCGTCGCATAGAGGTTCACGGCATCCCCGTGATCGGCGTTCATGTGCGCGACGGCCCCCTGCTCGGCTTGCAGCAGCGCGCCGGCATCGGAAATGTCGGTCAAGAATTGATTCGGCTCGAGGTCCACAATCCGCCCAAAACCCGCCACCAGATGCGCCGTCGTTGGCCGAATCCGAAAAAATGAAAAATCCTTAAATTTTACAAACGCTTCCGCCGACGGGTGGGCATTGAGGTAGCGCCGGCGCAGGAGCGACAGCTGATCGGCCTCGGCCTCCTCAGCGCGGCCCGCCAGCATGATCCGGGAGCCCTCGAGCGGATCTCCCTCGGCCCGCTCGTCCAGCATCAGCGAAACCCGGGCATCGCCGAGCAGGTTCCGGGTGTGCAATGCCAATCGCGAAATCAGCAGGATCGGCGAGCCATCGGGATGGCTGGCCAGGTTCACCAGCGAGCAATAGGGATCGCCGCTTCCGGCCATCAAAGTCGCCAAAGCCCCCTGCCGGCGGCGCCGGAGCAGCGAACGGGCCAGCCGGCCGGCGTCGAAATCATCAGTGGGCTGCATCGGTCATATCCAGACATCTCATTGCAATATGGACCTTTTCTCGGCTAAATGGGTTCTATACAGCTGGAACCCTACATTGGCTTAGGCGTTTTGCGGAACTCGGTCACACTTCAGCCCAGCTTGCATTGCTCGTTGACCGCGTAGGAAGCCCATTCAAGCGGCGCATCGCTGGATTACTCGCCGTTCCAGCCACACTGTTTCTGAAAGCAGGCTCATGCCCACAATCGCCTTGGTCGACGACGACCGCAACATTCTCACATCCGTCTCGATCGCGCTCGAAGCCGAAGGCTATCGCATCATGACCTACACGGATGGTGCTTCCGCGCTCGACGGTTTCCGCACCAGTCCGCCGGACCTGGCGATCCTCGACATCAAGATGCCCCGCATGGACGGCATGGAGACATTGCGGCGGCTGCGGCAGAAATCGGACCTGCCGGTCATCTTCCTCACCTCCAAGGATGAGGAAATCGACGAATTGTTCGGCCTCAAGATGGGCGCCGACGATTTCATCCGCAAGCCGTTCTCGCAGCGCCTGCTGGTCGAACGCGTCAAGGCCGTGCTGCGCCGCGCCGCGCCGAAGGATCCCACCGCCGTGCCGAAGGAGACCGACGCCAAGGCGCTGGACCGCGGCCTGCTGCGGATGGACCCGGAGCGCCACACCTGCACCTGGAAGAATGAGCCGGTGACGCTGACGGTGACCGAATTCCTGATCCTGCAGGCGCTGGCGACGCGTCCCGGCGTGGTCAAGAGCCGCAACGCGCTGATGGACGCAGCCTATGACGATCAGGTCTATGTCGACGATCGCACCATTGACAGCCACATCAAACGGCTGCGCAAGAAGTTCAAGGTGGTGGACGACGATTTCGAAATGATCGAAACCCTCTATGGCGTCGGCTACCGCTTCAAGGAAACCTGAGTTGCGAGGGTTCGGGGCGTATTCCTGACTGACGCCGGCGCACATCTCGGGTAGGATGCGAAGGCGCCGCGCATTCTGACGACGAATCGAAACAACCGGCAGTTTTGGCCATTGCTTGATCGAACGCAGCCCGACCCAAGCCTGAATGTCGAGGACGAATCGCCGTCGTCGACGCGGGACAGCGACGCCGTCGAAAGCGCGCCGGTTCAGGGCTGGCAACGCCCGCTCGGATGGCTGCGCCGCACCGGCCAGTTTTTCTTCGCGCTCTCCTTCTCCAGCCTCACCCGCCGCATCGTCTCGCTGAACCTCGCGGGCCTGATCGCGCTGGTCGCGAGCATTCTGTATCTCTCGCAGTTCCGCGCCGGCCTGATCGATGCGCGCGCCGAAAACCTGCTGTCGACGGGTGAGGTGATCGCGCGGGCGATCGCTGCGACCGGCACCACGGAAAGCCACGCGCTCACCATCGACCCGGACCGTCTGCTCGACCTGAAACCCGGCGAAAGCTACGGGCCCTCCGACGACGTATTGTCCGGACTCGATTTTTCGATCAATCCGGAACGCATCGCGCCGGTACTGCGCGGCCTGGTCTCCCCCACCAAGACGCGCGCCCGGATCTACGATCGCGACGGCGTGCTGATCCTCGACAGCCGTAGCCTGTACAGCCGCGGCGACGTCATGCGCTTCGAACTGGCTCCGCCTTCGAGCGAGAAGCCCGGCATCGCCGAGCGAACCATGATCGCGTTCCGCACCTGGCTCAACCGCGGCGACCTGCCGCTCTATCGTGAACTCGGGCCGGAGAACGGCAAGGGTTACAATGAAGTCGCGCGCGCGCTGGGCGGCATCAAGGGCTCGATGGTGCGGATCAACGACCGTGGTGAAGTCATCGTCTCGGTGGCGGTGCCGGTGCAGCGCTTTCGTGCGGTCAACGGCGCCTTGCTGCTGTCGACCCAGGGCGGCGACATCGACCAGATGGTGACCGCGGAGCGGCTCGCGATCCTGAAGATCTTCGCCGTCGCGGCCGTCGTGATGATCGCGCTTTCACTTCTACTGGCCAGCACCATCGCAGGTCCGGTGCGCCGGCTTGCCGACAGCGCCGAGCGGGTCCGCCGCCGCATCCGCACCCGCGTCGAGATTCCCGATTTCACCCGCCGCCGCGACGAGATCGGGCATCTCTCCGGCGCGCTGCGCGACATGACGGATGCGCTGTACAACCGGATCGAGGCGATCGAAACGTTCGCCGCCGACGTCGCCCATGAATTGAAGAACCCGCTGACGTCGCTGCGCTCAGCGGTCGAAACGCTTCCGCTGGCGCGCAACGAAAGCAGCCGTTCGCGGCTGCTTGCGGTCATCGAGCACGACGTCAAGCGGCTCGACCGGCTGATCTCGGACATCTCGGATGCCAGCCGGCTCGATGCCGAACTGCAGCGCCAGGATATGACGTCGGTCGATCTTCGCCGCCTGCTGACCGCGCTGACGACGGTGGCGAACGAAACAAGGCGGGGCAACAACGTCGCGGTGGAAGTACGCTTCGAGGGCCGCGGTCCCGCCGACGCATTCTCGGTGCCGGGGCATGATTCGCGGCTCGGACAGGTGATCTCCAATTTGCTCTCCAATGCCCAGTCGTTTTCCGAGACCGGCGGCAAGCTGCGGATCGTTTGCCGACGCGTGAAGAACGAAATCGAA
This sequence comes from Bradyrhizobiaceae bacterium Ga0074131, assembly GCA_001464035.1. Classification (GTDB taxonomy): domain Bacteria; phylum Pseudomonadota; class Alphaproteobacteria; order Rhizobiales; family Xanthobacteraceae; genus Bradyrhizobium. The sequence continues at coordinate 680,601 of LNEC01000019.1, read as the reverse complement.
ATCGTGGTCGATGACAACGGGCCCGGAATTCGCGAGGACGCATTGGAGCGGATCTTCGAGCGCTTTTATACCGACCGGCCGCACCAGGGATTTGGCCAGAATTCCGGACTGGGACTGTCGATCTCCAAGCAGATCATCGAGGCCCATGGCGGGCGCATCTGGGCGGAGAACCGCGCGGGTCCCGTCAACGCCGAGGGCGAGCCCAGCATCGCGGGCGCACGCTTCGTCGTCCGGCTACCCGCGCCATGAAGGACGCGGAAGCCGCCAGCGTGCACGCTTCAGCCGTGCTGGTGGGCGATCGGGCGGTGCTGATCCGTGGGCCCTCAGGCGCCGGCAAGTCTCGACTGGCGTTCGATCTGATCCTGGCCGGACGCGCCGGGCAGATACAGAGAGCCGTGCTGGTCGGGGACGATCGTGTGCATCTTGACGCAGCCTCCAGGCAATTGCTGGTTCGACCGGCGCGCCAACTGGCCGGCCTGATCGAAATTCGCGGGCTCGGGATCTTCAACTGCGACTTCGCGCCGGAAGCCATTGTAGGCCTGGTGGTCGATCTGGCTGCCCCCGATGCGCTGCGCCTGCCGCCGCCGGAAGCGCTTCGGGTCGAGATACACGGTATTGAGCTACCTAGAATTCCCGCCGGCGTTGGTTATGCTGCGCTTCCTCTCGTTATCGCTGCACTGACCATGACGGCGATTTCATCTTCCCCACACCTTTCGGGCGATTGCCCGAAGGGAATTGGTAACCATATCAGTTCCACACTCGCGACCGAATAGATCGGCGCGGCTCCCATTCCTACCCCTACTTTCCGGGAGAATCGCGAAGATCCCCTCTTGCGCAGGGGCTCCGGATGGTCAAAGTGGCGCGTTCGTGCGGTGCACCAAAAAGCACCCGCGAGGAGTTTCCGATGATTGGTCTAGTACTTGTGACCCATGGGCGCCTTGCCGACGAGTTCAAGGCGGCGCTCGAACATGTCATGGGCCCGCAAAAACAAATCGAAGCCGTCACCATCGGTGCCGAGGATGATTCCGATTTGTGTCGAAGTGACATCATCGAAGCCGTCAACCGCGTCGACAGTGGCGATGGCGTCGCCATCCTCACCGACATGTTCGGCGGCACGCCTTCCAATCTCGCGATTTCCTGCATGAGCCGCCCCAAGGTGGAAGTGCTCGCGGGAATCAATCTTCCCATGCTGGTCAAGCTTGCCAAAGTTCGCGAGGAGCGGTCGCTTCCCGACGCCATCGCCATGGCGCAGGAAGCCGGACGCAAATACGTGACGATCGCCAGCCGGGTTCTCGCCGGCAAATGAGCGACGACGGCGCGGCACCAAGGGTCGATGCCGGGCCGAGCGTCCCCTCGGGTGCGATGTCCCGGGAACTTCCCATCATCAACAAGCGCGGCCTGCACGCACGCGCCTCGGCGAAATTCGTTCAGATGGTGGAGCGTTTCAACGCCGAGGTCTGGGTTACCAAAGGCAACGAGACGGTCGGCGGCACCTCGATCATGGGACTGATGATGCTGTCGGCCGGACCGGGCACCTCTATCGTCGTCTCGGCGACAGGCCCCGAGGCGCAGGCCGCGCTCGACGCGATCACCGAACTTGTCGCCGGCAAGTTCAACGAAGAGGGCGTGTGAGGCCTCTTGAATTCGTCGCACCGCTCTCGCCACCGAGACAACGCGCGCGCTCGCCCCGTTCCTGCGCGGAGAGGCGAGCCAGGATCACTGCTTCGCCGGCGGCGCGATAAAGACCTTCCAGGTGATCGCCGGTCCGGGATGCCCCTTGAAGAATCGCTGCGTGGTGATGGTGAGGCGCTCGGCATCGGCGGCATTCGCCGCCATCCACGCCTCGCAGACCGGCAGCCGGCCATCGGTGGTATCGCACACCCCGATGAAACCGAGGCGTCTGGCCTCCTGCAGCGAGGTCAATCCCGACGACCAGAGTTCGCCCGGCGTGAAAGGGGCCGGATGGTCCGAACTGTAGAATGTCAGCGGCTGATTCACTTCCGTGGTGGCTACCACCACGGGCCAGCGTGAATGAAACCGGATGCGCCAGGCCAGCGTCAGTTCGCGGGCTAGTTCGGAACGCGCACCATAGGTCACGGCCCCGTTCGGATTCGCCATCATCGCATGTGAAGCGATGTAAGGCGATGCGACCAGTGCCGCGAGCGTGATCGCGAGCCAGATCGCGGTCAAATGCACCAGCGCCATCTTCTGGACCCGCAGCGCCGGAATCGCCGCCAACGCCAGCGGCGTCAGGAAGAACAGCGAGATACCCCAGTCGGTCTTCATGTAAACGGTGAAGAACAAGCCGCCGAGCGGCGGGCCGATCGCGACGATCGCCTGGATGATCCAGATATTGCGCGCCTGCGGCAGGTTCACACTGGGGTTGCCGCCGGGCGACCAGCTGTGCGCGAACCATTTCGAGGGTCGCCGCGTCAGCGTCGCCCATGAAGGCGGTCTCCAGGACAGCGCCAGCGCCGCCAGTGCGATCGGAAGCGCGAGCAGCGCGAGATTGTGGCCGACATAGCCGAACACCAGTTGAGCGTTATGCGCGCGGTCCACCAGCCCGTAGACATCGCCGGCATAGGTCAGCGGCACGAAATCCACTTTCCGCAGCCACCACAGATGCGGCAGCATCGCCACCGCCAGCGTAGCGATCGCCACCCACGGCGCCGGCGAGCGCAGTAACAGCATACGGTCGGGATGCAGCAATGCCGCCAGCCCGATGGCGCCGATCATGGTCAGCACCCAGTATTTCGTCATCAGCGCCAGCGCGCCGGCGAGCCCGAGCCACAGGCCGGCACGCACACTGCGCTTCTCGAACGCATTGAGATAGGCCAGCACCAATAGCGGCAAGGTCACCAGCTGAAGCAGGTCCGGATTGTACTTGAAACCCTTGAAGTTGAAGATCGGATAGAGCGCCAGCATCAACACGACAAAGAAGGCGCGGCGCCGATCCACCACCCGCAGCGCGATCAGCCATGAGATCACGAGGCCGCAGCCCAGCGTCGCCATCGCCAGCGCGTAGGTCGCCCAGTTGGCGACGGGAAAAACCATGAACCAGAGTCCGGCGATCCAACCCGCGAGCGGCGGATGCTTGCCATAGCCGAGCTGGAACTTCTGGCCCCAGGCGAAGGCTTCCGCGACGTCAAAGTGGACATCCTGGGCCAGCTTCAGGTTGACCAGGATCAGGGTCCAGAGCACCGCATGGGCGGCGGCAAAGCCGATCACCAGCCAGAGGCTGGTCTTCGGATCGCAGGCCTTCACAGCCAGCCAGGCCGCCCATCGCCGGGGCTTCGGCCAGCGCCGCGCGCGTGAAGCGGCGGGCAGGAATGATGCAGTCGACATGGCGCCTGCGTACCGCTTTTTGGCTCGAGTTGGAATCAGCTTGGCGTGAAGAAGCCCGCCAAAAAGCCGCATTATGGTTGCCGCAGCGGGGTGCCAATGCTATCCCGCGCCCATGACATCCATCCCTGTTTCCAACATCCGCAACTTCGCCATCGTTGCGCATATCGACCATGGCAAATCGACGCTGGCCGACCGTCTGATCCAGACCACCGGGGGCCTGCAGGCGCGCGAGATGAAGGAGCAGGTGCTCGATTCCATGGAGATCGAGCGCGAGCGCGGCATCACCATCAAGGCGCAGACCGTGCGGCTGACCTATCTGGCCAAGGACGGCAACAGCTACATCCTCAACCTGATCGACACCCCCGGCCATGTCGATTTTGCTTACGAGGTTTCGCGCTCTTTGGCGGCCTGTGAGGGCTCCTTGCTGGTGGTCGATGCCAGCCAGGGCGTCGAGGCGCAGACATTGGCAAATGTCTACCACGCGCTCGACGCCGGCCACGAGATCGTGCCGGTGCTGAACAAGATCGACCTGCCGGCGGCGGAACCGGATCAGGTCAAGCGCCAGATTGAGGACGTGATCGGCATCGACGCCTCCGACGCGGTGATGATCTCGGCGAAAACCGGTCTCGGCATCGACGACGTGCTGGAAGCCATCGTGCATCGGCTGCCGCCGCCGAAGGGCGACCGCGGCGCCTCGCTGAAGGCGCTGCTGGTCGACAGCTGGTACGACGTCTATCTCGGCGTCGTGGTGCTGGTTCGCATCGTCGACGGCGTGATGAAGAAAGGCCAGCGCATCCGCATGATGGGCACCAACGCCGCCTATGACGTCGAGCGCGTCGGCTTCTTCACGCCGAAGATGACGCAGATCGACGAACTTGGCCCCGGCGAGATCGGGTTTATCACTGCCGCGATCAAGGAAGTGGCCGACACCCGCGTCGGCGACACCATCACCGACGACAGGAAGCCGGTGACCGACATGCTGCCGGGCTTCAAGCCGGCCATCCCCGTGGTGTTCTGCGGCCTGTTCCCGGTCGACGCCGACGATTTTGAAACGCTTCGCGCGGCGATGGGCAAGCTCAGGCTCAACGACGCCAGCTTCTCGTTCGAGATGGAAACTTCCGCGGCGCTCGGCTTCGGCTTCCGCTGCGGCTTCCTCGGACTGCTGCATCTGGAAATCATCCAGGAGCGGCTGCACCGCGAATTCGATCTCAATCTGATCGCGACCGCGCCGAGCGTGATCTACAAGATGCACCTCACCGACGGGCGGGAGATCGAGATCCACAATCCGATCGACATGCCCGACGTGGTGAAGATTGCCGAGATCCACGAGCCATGGATCGAGGCCACGATCCTCACCCCCGACGAATATCTCGGCAGCGTCCTGAAACTCTGCCAGGACCGCCGCGGCAACCAGAAAGAGCTCACCTATGTCGGCAATCGCGCCATGGTGAAGTACGAGCTGCCGCTCAACGAAGTGGTGTTCGATTTCTACGACCGCCTGAAGTCGGTTTCCAAGGGCTATGCCTCGTTCGACTACCACCTCACCGACTACAAGCCGGCCGATCTGGTCAAGATGCAGATCCTCGTCAACCTCGAGCCGGTCGACGCGCTCTCGATGCTGGTGCATCGCACCCGCGCCGAAGGCCGCGGCCGCGCCATGGTCGAGAAGATGAAGGAGCTGATCCCGCCGCACATGTTCGTGATCCCGATCCAGGCCGCGATCGGCGGCAAGGTGATCGCCCGCGAAACCGTGCGCGCGCTGCGCAAGGACGTCACCGCCAAGTGCTACGGCGGCGACATCACGCGCAAGCGGAAACTTCTGGAGAAGCAGAAGGAAGGCAAGAAGAAGATGCGGCAGTTCGGCAAGGTCGACATCCCGCAGGAAGCGTTCATTGCGGCGCTGAAGGTGGATAGCTGAGGCGGATGCTCGACCGCTGGAGCATGACGAGATAGGTCCGGGCTGGGGCTCCCGGGGCCCGACAACAAAAATATCGAAAACAACCCCATGCACAGTAAGACGGCGGTGGCGTGATACCTGACGCATTGTGCGAAACGATTTGGCACGTCGGGCAAATCAGGGGCACGAGTCCATCATGGCGGCGCGCGTGAGCGGTGCCAGATCATGGCCCGATCCCGATTCTCGTAAATTCGTGCCCGTAACATGTTACGTTATTGGTAATGGCCACGACCCCAAAAAAGGCAAAGCCTCAGGCCCCGAAGCAGCGCATGGCGTCGCGCCGCGAGCGGCTGCGCGCGCAGGGCCTGCGGCCGGCGCAGCATTGGGTGCCGGATTTGCGCGATCCCAAGGTGCTGGCGGAGATTCGCCGTGAGGTCGCGATGCTATCCAAGCATCCCGAGGATGCTGCGATCGATGACTGGCTGGACACCGTCCGGGATCCGGCAGACTGGTCGTGAAGCGCGGCGACGTGGTGCTGCTCGTCGCGCAGGGCGATTTGGGCAAACCGCGTCCGGGAGTCATCGTCCAGGCGGATGAACTCGGTAACACGACGAACTCTGTGCTGATTTGCCCGATGTCGTCAGACGTCAGCAAGTTCCATCATCTGCGGCCGGTGGTTGCGCCCTCGGCGCACAACGGCTTGCGGCTTCGCTCGCAGATCATGACGGACAAGATCAACGCGTTGCGGCGAGACCGCGTCCGGCGGGTGCTGGGATCGCTCGATGGCGAGACATCCGAGCGGCTCAACAGTGCACTGATGATGGTGCTTGGGCTGGCGCGCCGAAGCAGCTCATGGCTGGAATGCGAGACATGCTCGCCTCCGTCTTGCCACGCGCCACCGGATGAGCCACCATCACGCCGCTCACACCATAAACACCCAAGAAAATGCGAGGAAACGCATGAGCCAATCAGCCGGTTTCAATTATGGCTGGGTCGTCGTCGGCGCCGGCGCGCTGATGACCTGCGTGGGCTTCGGATCGATGCTGTCGCTGGCGGTGTTCCTGCAGCCGATCTCCGAAGCGATGGGCTGGTCGCGCGCCGGCGTCTCGGCGGCGTCGACGCTGAACTTCCTCTGCATGGGCGTCGCGGCGTTTTTCTGGGGGGCGCTGTCGGACCGCTACGGCACCCGCATCGTGGTGCTGGCCGGCAGCGTGCTGCTCGGGCTCGGCCTGGTGACCGCGAGCATGGCCAGCAGCCTGTGGCAGTTTCAACTGCTGTTCGGCGTCCTGATCGGGGTCGCCGCCGGCGCTTTCTATGCGCCGATGATGGCGATCGCCAGCGCCTGGATCGAACACCAGCGCAGCCTCGCGGTGTCGCTGGTGTCGGCCGGCATGGGCGTGGCGCCGCTGACGGTGGCGCCGTTCGCGAGCTGGCTGATCACGACCTATGACTGGCGCACCGCGATGCTGGTGATCGGCATCGCCGCCTCGGCGTTGTTGATCCCGGCCTCGTTCCTGGTGCGCCAGGCGCCCCAGCCGGCAGCGCCTTCCGGCGCTGATGGCACGAAGGCGCCTCAAGTGGAGTGGAGCGCGGCGCAGGCGTTCCGCACACCGCAATTCATCACGCTGGCGCTGGCGCATTTCGCCTGCTGCGCGGCGCATTCGGGGCCGATCTTCCACATGGTGAGCTACGCCATGGTCTGCGGCATCGCGCCGCTGACCGCGGTCACCGTCTACAGCCTCGCCGGATTCTCCGGCCTGGGCGGCCGCCTCGCGCTCGGCGTGATGGCGGACCGCATCGGGGCCAAGCCGGTGCTGGTCGCTGGGCTATCGGTGCAGGCGCTGTGCGTGGCGACCTATCTCGCGGTCGGCCAGCTCGGCGAATTCTACGCGCTCTCCGTCGTGTTCGGCCTCGCCTATGGCGGGGTGATGCCACTCTACGCCGTGCTGGTGCGGGAGTTTTTCGGCGCGCGCATCATGGGCACGGTGTTCGGCGCGGTTTCCGCTTTCGCGAGCCTCGGCATGGCGCTCGGGCCTTGGGCCGGCGGCTGGGTGTTCGACACCTTCCACGGCTATTTCTGGCTCTATGTCGGTTCGTTCGGCATCGGTCTGGCGGCGGTCGCGGTGGCGCTGGGTTTCCCCTCGAAGCGGCGGCCGTCACAGCCCGCGCTTCACCTCGGACCCGCGACGGCCTGACACGAAGGTCCTGTCGATCGGTGCCCTTGGCCTCTCTTGATCGGCGGCGGCGGATGGACCACCATTGCGCCGCCATCAACAAGAAGCCGGCACACGGCGGAACAAGGGGCGAGGAAACGCATGAACAAGCTTCCCGGTTTCGACCTCGTCGCGCGGGCGCAGGCGCTGCAGCCGCTGATCGCGCGCGAGGCCAACGAGATCGAGCGGACGCGACGCCTCACCCAGCCTGTGGTGTCGGCGCTGCTCGAGAACGGGCTTTATCGTGCGCTGCTGCCCAAAAGCCTCGGCGGCGCCGAGGCGCCGCTCGAGATCTTCATGCAGATGCAGGAGGAGATCGCCAAGGCCGATGCCTCGACCGCGTGGTGCCTCGGCCAGTGCGGCGTCTGCGCCATGGTCTCGGCCTATCTCGACCCCGAACCGGCCAGCGAGATCTTCAACGTCGCGCCCGGCATTCTGGCCTGGGGCGCGATCAATCACACCGTGCAGGCGGTTCCCGGCGGCTACAAGGCCAGCGCGCGCTGGGATTTCGCCAGCGGCTCGCGGCAGGCGAGCTGGCTCGGCGCCCACGTCCGCATCGTCGAGGCCGACGGCTCACCCCGCCGCAAGCCCGACGGCTCGCCGGAGATCCGCACCATCCTGTTCCCGGTGACCAGCGCCACGATGTACGACGTCTGGGACGTGATCGGGCTCAACGGCACCGGCACCGATTCCTATTCGGTCGAGGACCTCTTCATCCCCGAGCAGTTCACCGCGCTGCGCGACGAACCGACGGCGTTGCGCGAAGACGGCCCGCTCTACCGGATCCCCACTCAAATGGTCTACAGCATGGGCTTTGGCGCGACCTCGCTCGGCGTCGCCCGCGCCACACTGGATGCCGCCATCGCGCTGTCGCGGGCCAAGCAGCCGCAGGGGCTCGGCGCGATGCGCGAGAACAGCGCGGTGCAGGGCCTGATCGGGCGCACCGAAGCCAGGCTGCGGTCCACGCGCGCCTATCTCTATGCGACCGCCGCGGAGGTATGGCGCGATCTGGTGCGTGGCGATGCCTTCACCGAGGCCCATCGCTCCGCGCTGCGGCTGGCCTCGACCTGGACCATCCATGAGTCGACAGCCGTGGTCGACACCGCCTATCACATGGCGGGGGCCACCGCGGTGTTCAGCGCCAACCCGTTCGAGCGCCGCTTCCGCGACATGCACGCCATCAACCAGCAGCTCCAGGCCCGCGACAGCCATTATGAAGACGTCGGCAAGGTGATCCTGTCGGGCAAGCTCGAGGTCGCGCCGACAGCGCGATGAAGAAGCTGGCGAAGCCGACGCGCGCGGCGAAGCCGGCGAGCGGAAAGCCGGATCCCGCGGCAACCGCAGCATCCTCTTGAGCACCAAGGACAAGCTTCCCGAAGCCGCGCTGCGCCACTGCGTGGCGCTGGCGCTGACCTATCATCTGCGGAAGCGCAGGACGCCGAATAAGCGCTCATAACGCCGCCTTAGGAGCGAGGTGTCAAAGCCGTCATTGCGAGCGAAGCGAAGCAATCCATCGTCACAGCGAAAAGAAAGAATGGATTGCTTCGCTTCGCTCGCAACGACGGCCTGTTAGGCCCTCACGCCACCAGCGCAGCTTTCTCGTGCGGCTCCACCGCCGCGACGTAGTCCGGGCCGCGCTGCGCCTGCAGCAGCGCCACGATCTCGGCGTTGGGCCGCGCGCGGCTGAACAGGAAGCCCTGCCCCTCGTGACAGCCCTCGGCGCGCAGGCAGCTCAATTCGGATTCGGTCTCGACGCCTTCGGCGGTGATGGTTACCCCGAGGCCGATGCCGAGGCTGATGATCGAGCGCACGATCGCCTGCGCATCTCGGTTGGCGCCGAGGTCGCGCACGAACGACTGGTCGATCTTGATCTTGTCGAATGGAAAGCTCCGGAGATAGCTCAGGCTGGAATAGCCGGTGCCGAAATCGTCCATCGAGATGCGGACGCCGAGCGCGCGCAGCGCGTGCAGCGTCGCCAGCACCTGGCTGCTCTTTTCCAGCAGCAGCGTTTCGGTGATTTCCAGCTCCAGACGCCTCGCCGGCAGCCCGGTTTGCTTCAGCGTATCCATCACCAGCCACAGCAGATTGCCGACCCGGAACTGGAGCGGCGACAGGTTGACCGCAACGCGGACGTCATCGGGCCAGAGTGCGGCGTCCGCGCAGGCGCGGCGCAGCATCAGGCCGCCGAGCGCATTGATCAGCCCGGTCTCCTCGGCGACAGGAATGAACTCGGCCGGCGATACCATGCCGCGCTCCGCGTGCGGCCAGCGCACCAGCGCCTCGAAGCCGGTGATCCGCCCGGTCGCGAGGTCGACCAGCGGCTGGTAGTACGGCCGCAGCACGTCGTTCTGGATCGCGTCGCGCAGATCGATCTCGATCCTGCGGCGGCTCTGGGCGCGGGCATCCATGCCGGCTTCGAAGAAAGCGAACGTGCCGCGCGAATCTTTCTTGGCGCGGGACAGCGCCATGTCGGCGTTCTTGAGCAGCTTCTCGGACTCGTCGCCGTCGCCAGGCGCCATGGCGATGCCGATGCTGGCGCCGATCATGACGGAATGGCCGTCGAGCAGATAGGGCTCGCCGATCGCCTCCAGCAGCCGCTTCGACAGCAGCACCGCATCCTCCGGGCGCGTCAGCCCGCTCTGGATGATCGCGAATTCGTCGGAGTTGAGGCGGGCCAGCATATCCTCCTCGCGCAGCATGGACCGCAGCCGCTTGGCGACGCCGCGCAGCAGCTTGTCGCCGATGCCGTGGCCGAGCGTATCGTTGACCGCCTTGAAACTGTCGAGGCCAAGCACCAGCACCGCGATCTTCTCCGCGCTGCGCCTCGTGTGCAGGAGAATATCGTCCATCTGCTGGCGCAACAGGTTGCGGTTCGGGAGCCCCGTCAAACCGTCATGCTGGGCCATGAAGGCGAGCCGCGTCTCGGCGCGCTTGCGCTCGGTGATATCCATCAGCGACAGCAGCACCGCGGGCTGCTCGTGATAGACAAGCTGGCGCGAGTAGATCGCGAGGTCGATCAGGGCGCCATCGGCCCTGACATGCTTCCAGGTCCGTGCGGTCTGTTCGTCGCTGGAACGGTCCCCTCCCCACGGCAGTTCGGTTTCGAAGGCCTGCACGCTGCGGATGGTCAGCTTCTCGAATTCGGCGCGGCTATAGCCGTAATGCTCGATGGCGGCGTCGTTGACGCCTAGGATGCGCTCGTCGTTCAGCGCGCAGACGATCATGGGCACGGGATTGCTGTCGAACAGCAGGCGGAACGAGGCCTCGCGCTGCTTCAGTTCGGTGATGTCGACGCGCAGGCCGATGATGCCGCCGCCCTCGGTCAGCCGCTCCTCAATCAGGATGCAGCGGCCGTCGGCAAGGATCTGCTCGTGGCGCCCGTGGGGGAGATGAAGTTTGGCCAGCCGCTCGGCGATCCATTCTTCCTCGCGGCCGACCGCCTCCGGATAGTCGCCGCGCTCGACGCCGACGCGGATCGTATCCTGCAGCCGGGCGCCCGGCTTGAAGAGATCGGAGCTGCGGTTGTAGATCTCGGCATACTTCTTGTTCCAGAGAATGTAGCGCCCGTCGGCGTCGAGAAACACGATGCCCTGCGGCAGGATGTCGATCGCCTCGCGCAGCCGCTCATGGGATTTCCGCGCATTCGTGATCGCCGCTTCGGCCTCGGCGCGCTGGCGCACGATTTCGCCGACCTCGGCTGCAACGCGCCGGCGTTTGCCTTTAAGCTTACCTTGGAGCTTCGGAATGGGCTTCGCCGGTCGGCCGGAAATGCGGGCCATCGCCGCATGTTTCGGTTTCCTGGCTGGCTTCGGCCGGTGACTCTGCATTCGCTTGCACCCACTCGCATTCTGCGTCGCCGTGTTCTCCGACAAGTGTCTGAAAAATTGGTAACACTTGGCGGCGGGAGCAAGTGGCGAATGCGCGGGGATCCGCGCGCGGCAAACGACATCCAAAGGCGCCACGCCAGGCATCGTTGCATGCGCAAGGCAAAATCGCCGGCGGATAGGCGATCGGGAACAAGGCTGCACAATGTATGGGCGCCGCCCGCGCGCGCACGTGAAATTTCGCCAATGCAGGACACGGTTATCGGACGGTTAAGAACACGTCAGTCCGAGATCCCGATCGGGGGATTGCCGGGCCGCGCCAGCTTCGCCAAAGGTCCCGAGCGGGAACCGTGGCCCGCCGTACGAGGCGGCTTTTCGCCGGCTGCCTGTTTCGTGCTAAGCTCAGGCTATAGAGTGACCCGATGAATGCCCGCCTGATTCTCACCCTCCTGCTGATAGCCGCAACCTTCGTCGCCGCCACCCCGGCGTCGGCGCAGGACAAGGGCAGCGTCAATCCAAAGCCGTTGCCGCCGCTGGCCAATCCCAACGATCCCAAGCTGGGCGCCAAGGAGCTGTTCGGCCGCAAGGTGCTGCCGGCGGCAATGCCGACGCGGGTGGTCGGCTTCTACGCCAAGGGCTGCATCGCCGGCGCGGCAGCGCTGCCGATCAATGGCGAGAGCTGGCAGGTGATGCGGCTGTCGCGCAATCGCAATTGGGGGCATCCGGACATGGTCGCGCTGGTGGCGCGGCTGGCGGCGCGGGCGCGCAAGGAGGCCGGCTGGCCGGGAATCCTGGTCGGCGACATGTCGCAACCGCGCGGCGGCCCGATGCTGACCGGGCACGCCAGCCATCAAGCCGGGCTGGACGCCGACATCTGGCTGACGCCGATGCCGAACCGGCAGTTGTCGCGCAACGAGCGCGAGGAAATGTCGGCGGTGATGATGGTGCGTCCCGACCGGCTCGACATCGATCCCGCGGTGTGGACGCCGAGCCATCTCAGCGTGATCCGCGCCGCGGCCCGCGAACCGAGCGTGCAGCGCATCTTCGTCAACGCCGCGATCAAGAAGGCGCTGTGCCGCGAAGCCACGGGCGACCGCAGCTGGCTGCCCAAGGTGCGGCCGATGTACGGCCACGACTATCACTTCCACATCCGCATCAAATGCCCGCCGGGCAGCGGCCAATGCGAGAGCCAGCAGGAGCCGACCGAGGGCGAGGGCTGCAGCGCCGACGATCTCGCCTACTGGTTCAGGGAATCCACCCTCTTCCCGAAGCCGCCGACGGTGCCGCCGAAGCCGCGCCCGCCAATGACGCTGGCACAGCTGCCCGAGGCCTGCCAAGCGGTGCTGGCCGCGCCGGACGCGAAGCAATAGCCCGTGGCGCAGAGGCTTTGCCTCGGTCCGACGATGCTGTAGGGTCAAGCCCGCGATATCCGGACGGATCGTAAGTCCGCCGGATGGCCGGAACGGCGCTTCCCGCTGTCGCATTCCATCATCACCGCCCGACTTGCGCGAGAAAGCGCGCTGCGAAAGACGCATGGAGCGCCACGATGCATCGGCCTGCCGCAATCTTCGTCGCCTGCGCCGTGCTGTGCGGAGCGGTCCATGCTCCGGCCCTGGCGCAGAACAAGAGCCTCACCGTGTTCGCCGCGGCTTCGATGAAGAACGCGCTCGATGAAGTCGACGCCGCCTATGCTGCCAAAACCGGCGTCAGGATCGTCGCCAGCTATGCCGCCAGTTCGACACTGGCCAAACAGATCGAACAGGGCGCGCCGGCGGATATCTTCGTCTCCGCCGATACCGACTGGATGGAGTATGCGGTCGCGAAGAAGACCATCAACGAGCCGACGCGGATCAACCTGCTCGGCAACCGTATCGTCCTCATTGCACCGAAGGAATCGAAGACCGGCAACATCGCGATCGGCCCGGGCTTTGATCTTTCAAGACTCGCCGGCGACGGCAGGATCGCGACCGGCGATGTCAAGGCGGTTCCGGCAGGCAAATACGCCAAGGCAGCGCTGCAGAGACTCGGCGCCTGGCAGGCGGCGGAGCCGAAATTCGCGATGGCCGAGAGCGTGCGCGCGGCGCTGACGCTGGTGGCGCGCGGCGAGGCGCCGCTCGGCATCGTCTATTCGACCGACGCCAGGGTCGAACCCGGCGTCAGAATCGTCGGCACCTTTCCCGCCGAATCCCACCCCGCCATCATCTACCCCGTGGCGGCGACGGCGGCCGCGAAGCCGGAAGCCGACTCCTATCTCGCCTTCCTGCGCTCGGCCGCAGCCAAAACCATCTTCGAGAAACATGGCTTCACGTTTCTCGTCACCCCGACGACCTGAGCCGCGTGTTCGAACTCTCCCCCACGGAATGGACCGCCATCCAGCTTTCGCTGCGGGTCGCCGCGGTTGCGACACTGGTGGCGACGCCGCTCGGCATCGCGCTGGCGTGGCTGCTGGCGCGGCGGGACTTCTGGGGCAAGTCGCTGGTGGATGCGCTGGTACATCTGCCGCTGGTGCTGCCGCCGGTCGTGACCGGCTATCTCCTGCTGCTGACGTTCGGCCGGCGCGGCGTGATCGGCGCCTGGCTCGCCGACCATTTCGGCATCGTGTTCGCGTTTCGCTGGACCGGGGCAGCGCTGGCCTGCGGCATCATGTCGTTCCCGCTGCTGGTGCGGCCGATCCGGCTGTCGATCGAAGCGGTGGACCGGCGGCTGGAGCAGGCCGCGGCGACCCTGGGCGCATCGCCGTGGCGGGTGTTTCTCACCATCACGCTGCCGCTGGCGCTGCCGGGCGTGCTGGCCGGCATGGTGCTCGGCTTTGCCAAGGCGATCGGCGAGTTCGGCGCCACCATCACCTTCGTGTCGAACATCCCGGGCGAAACCCAGACCATTTCCTCCGCTATCTATTCGCTGATCCAGACGCCGGATGGCGATGCCGCGGCGCTGCGGCTGGTGGTGGTATCGATCGTGATCGCGCTTGCCGCGCTGGTCGGCTCCGAATGGTTCGCCCGGCGCGCCACCAAGCGCCTGCATGGGAACTGATCATGCTGCGCGTTGACGTTTCAAAGCAGCTCGGTGAATTCGCCATCGAAGCCGCGTTCGCCAGCGAGGGACGCGTAACCGGCCTGTTCGGCGCCTCCGGCGCCGGCAAGACCTCGCTGATCAACATGATCGCCGGCTTGCTGCGGCCCGACCGCGGCATCATCGCCATCGACGGCGAGACGCTCGACGACACCGCTGACGGTGTGCACATCCCGGCGCATCGCCGCCGGATCGGCTACGTATTCCAGGACGCGCGGCTGTTTCCGCATCTCGATATCAGGCAGAATCTCGACTACGGGCGGCGCATGAACCGGCTTGCCGAAGATCCCGCCCAGCATGCGCGCGTCACCGACCTGCTCGACATCGGCCATTTGCTCGACCGCCGTCCCGGCCGGCTGTCCGGCGGCGAGCGTCAGCGCGTGGCGCTGGGGCGGGCGCTGTTGGCGCAACCGCGGCTGCTGCTGCTCGACGAGCCCATGGGGTCGCTGGATGAGGAACGCAAGGTGGAGATCCTGCCCTATCTGGTGCGGCTGCGCGACGAGGCCAATGTGCCGATGGTCTATGTCAGTCATGACTCCGGCGAAATGCGCCAGCTGGCGACGCAGGTGGTGATGCTCCGGCGCGGACGGGTGATCGCGTTCGGCGGGCCGGAGATGCTGCCGGGGACGGCATCGCCGGCCTGATATCGCCGCTGCCCAGGCCGCTGCAAACCGCTCATTCCAACTCAATCTGGGTTTGAACCGACCGGACAACCCGTTCAAAGGCCGCTTTGGCCAGCCGATCGTCGGTATTCCGTTCCATCGTCCAATTGGGCCGACCCTCCACTTTCCTGAACGTGGTGATTTCGTAGGCGCCACCGGCCTGCGACAGCGAGGCCTTGAGCGTCGGATGGTCATGGATCAAGGACCAGACTCTCGCCTCGATCTCGCGTCGGGCCGCCTTGACCGGGTGCAGTTCAAACTCCTGCTGAAGCTCGCTGGCGATCCGGTTGAGGCGCGTGTAGCAGGCCACGGATACCTTGTTGTCCTTGCCAGCGATGCCGAAGCCCCAATTGGCATCGGGCCGTGGCGCAGGACCAAATATGAAAAGATCTTCCAATTCGCTGCAATCTCCGCTCTGGCGGGCAGCCGCCAGCATCATTCGCCGCAACTCCTCTGCGCTCCTGCGTTCCTTGACCACCTGGCGTCTCCTTGCGATGCCTACTGATCGGCGGCGCGTTTGCGGGGCGCGGCTTTTGCCGCATCTTTTCGCTCGGGCGCTCACAGTTGAGCGCCCGAGCGTCTGTTGGTGTCAGCCACTGCGGTTGATCGCGATGCGGCGGACGTTGGCCTTCGCCTCGGCGGATTTCGGCGCCGTGATGGTCAATACGCCATTCTTGAACGTGGCCGAGGTCTTGTCCTCATCGACGTCCTCCAGCGGTATTCGCCGTTCGAATCGGCCGTAATACCGCTCGCTCAAACGGCGGGCCTTGTCTTCCGATTCCGATTTTTTCTCGCCGCAGATCGAAAGAACCCCATTTGACATTTCAAGACTGACGTCCTTCTCGTCGAGACCGGGCAGCTCAGCGGTGATGCGCACCTCCTTGTCCGTCTCGTCGATGTCGATCTGAGGCCACCCAAACCCGTTCGATGCTGGGGTGGGTCCGAACGGTGCAAGATCGAACCCGCGAAATACATCGTCGAACATGCGATTCATTTCGCGATGAAGTGCAACGAACGGATTCACGTCGGTTCCGCGGTGAATGCCGACCTCGCGTCCCCTGTTATTCCAGGGAATGAGATCCTTGATAGCCATGGTGTATTCTCCTTCAATCAAGCGACTTCCGCCGCGGACCCGCCGCCGCGGAAGCCAGTTCGATGATATGAAAGTGCAGCGACGCGGTCAGGCGGCTTTGCCGTCGATCTGCCGGACGTTCGAAGCGGACGAAGCTGCGATGGAAATCCGACGCGGCTTCATGGCCTCCGGGACCTCGCGGACCAGTTCGATCTGGAGCAAGCCGTTGTCAAACGCCGCTCCCTTGACCTGGACATAGTCCGCCAGATTGAACTGCCGCCTGAAAGGCCGCGACGAAATTCCCTGGTGCAGGAATTCGCGCTGTTGCTTCTCGGTTTTCCGGCCTTCTACCGTCAGCACGCTTTGTTCCGCGGTGATCGCGATTTCGTCCGGCGAGAAACCGGCGACAGCCAGCGAGATCTGGTAGCGGTCTTCGCCCAGGCGCTCGACGTTGCACGGTGGGTAATTATCCTCCGTGCCGGCCTGTTGCGCGGCATCCACGAGGTCGAAAAGACGGTCAAAGCCGATGGTCGACCGCCAAAGGGGAGCAAAATCGTAGGTAGTCCTCATAGCCAAATCCTCCTTTGAGCAAGATGGGTACGAGCAGGCTCCGGACATCTCCGGCGCCCGTCTCCGCCGGGCCCCGAAGGGCGCCCGGACCGCTGGTCGCGGCACGCCATAAACTAGAAAATGCCAATCTGGTTTCAAGGGGACGGAAGCCTCGGTCTTGCGAAATTTGCCGGCTTGGATGCACGCTGCAGCGAGCCCCGATCCGTTGTTGCGTGGCCATCCTCGGCAAAGAGGGCGAGATCGTCCCGCCGCGGGTGCTGGATCTGCAGGACAAGGGAAAAAGATCAAACCCCGGCCACCCGCGACCACACCTCCGACAGCTGGCGCCTGAACCGCGCCAGCCGCGTCAACGGCGCGGTGTCTTCCACATCCTCCGGCAGGCGCAGGCCGACGACATTGACCCGCCCGCCGCCGATGCTGCGCGCCACCAGAACGATGGAGTCGAGCACCAGTTCCGCGCCCTCCTTCGGCGCGTGGTCGAGATGAATGTCGAAATAATCGGCCAGCGTCAGCTTCGCCTGCTCTTCATCCACCGCCACGCCGTAGGTTCCGGCAACCTCGCCGAGCGTGTGTTCCCCCGACACCATGAAGTCGCCGAGCAGATGCGGATCGGGCGCCGAACTCTGGGGCATGTCGACGAAGAACCGGTCCAGCGCCTCGGCCTTTTCCGGCGGCGCCAGCAGATAGATGTAATCGCCGGGGGCGACCGGATCGGCCTCGGCGGGCGACAGGATCCGCTGGTCGCGGATCACCAGCGTCGGCTTCGACCACGATGGAATGAGGCCGCGCCGGAAATACAGGCTTTTCGGGCGGACGGAATAGCCGACCAGTTGCTGCTCGAGCTGGCCGGGCAGATCGAGCTCGACGCGGCGCGGGCCGCGGTCGGCGCGCGGCAGCGCGACATGCAGCCGCCGGGCGGCGACGCCCAGCGTCCAGCCCTGCAGCAGCAGCGAGATCAGGACGACGACGAAAGCCACGTCGAAATAGAGGTAGGCCTTCGACAGGCCGACCAGCATCGGAATCGAAGCCAGAAAGATCGCGACCGCGCCGCGCAGGCCGGTCCAGGCGATGAATATCTTTTCCCGCCAGTTGAAGCGGTACGGCGCCAGACAGATAAACACCGCGACGGGCCGCGCCACCAGCATCAGCACCACCGCCACGACCACGGCCGGACCGATGCTGCTCACCAGCCGCTGCGGCGACACCAGCAGGCCGAGCAGGACGAACATCACGATCTGCGCCAGCCAGGTCGCGGCGTCGAGAAACGTGACGACCGAGTTGTGCGCGCGGGTCGGCCGGTTGCCGATGATGATGCCGGCGAGATAGACCGCGAGAAATCCCGAGGCATGCGATATCTGCGCGGTGCCGAAAATCACCAGCGCGGCCGTGGCGACAAAGGGCGCGTGCAGCCCCTGCGGCAGCGCCACCCGGTTCAGCCCCAGCACCACGAGGCGGCCACCGACCACGCCGATGATGGCGCCGAGCACGGCCTCGCGGGCAAATTGCAGCGCGATCTGCCAGGGCGAGCTTTCGCCGATCGTTATCAGTTCGACCAGCACCAGCGTCAGAAACACCGCGAACGGATCGTTGGTGCCGGATTCGACCTCGAGCGTCGCGCCGACGCGGGGACGCAGGCGCAAGCCCTGCGCGTGGACCAGCAGAAACACCGCGGCGGCATCGGTCGACGCCACCACGGCGCCGACCAGCAGCGCCTCGGACCAGTTCAGGTCGAGCGCGTATTTGGCGACCGGCGCTGTGATCAGCGCGGTCACCAGCACCCCGACCGTCGCCAGCATCATCGACGGCGCCAGCACCGTGCGAATGCTCTGAAAGCGGGTTCTCAGGCCGCCGTCGAACAGGATCAGGGCCAGCGCCACCGACCCGACCAGATAGGTGGTGCGGACGTCGTCGAATCCCAGTTGCCCGGGGCCGGAATCGCCGGCCAGCATGCCGATGAACAGGAACACCAGGAGCAGCGGGGCACCGAATCGCAGCGCGAGCAGGCTCGACAGAATGCCGGCCATCACCAGAACAGCGCCGAGCAGAATGGCTATGCTGACCGAGTCGAGAGAAGCCATGAACCTCCGGAAACCATTGCAGAATAACTGCACTTGCATCCTTATCGTCGCCACAGTTCGACGCCAACCCATTTCTCATGCCAGCAGCGAAGCGCCCGATTTACCGGCCTTAACCCACGTCAACCGAGACGTCGTATCGATGGCGCGAGCGTCGCCATTGTGTGAATCTGCCGGTTATTCGAATCAAACTTGCCTGATGACCCGCCTGCGATGAGATCTTGACGATGGACTTGAACGGCATCACCGAATTCCTGCTCGCCGCGGCGCGTTCGATCGGCGCGGAGGTGACCTCGCCCTGGTTCTATCTGCAACTGGGGCTGATCCTGGCCGCGGCAGGGCTTGCATTCGCCGCCGGCGCCGCGGTCCGCGCCAAGGTCGATGTCACCTCGGTGGCCATGGGCTGGCCGGCTCCGTTCCGCCTGTTCATACGCGTACTGGCAGGCAGCGCGCCAACGGCGGTGTTTGCGCTGCTGATGATGCTGGCGCGCGTAACCATGATGACGTCGACCTGGCCGAGCCGCAGCTATCTGCTCGCGGTCGCCGCCAAGCTTGCGCTCGCCTGGCTGCTGATTCGGCTCGTGACGGCGCTGATCCGCAACGCCTTCATCGTCCGCCTGGTGTCGCTGTCGGCATGGACGTTGGCGGCGCTCAGCATCATCGGCCAGCTCGATCCGGTCGTCGAGGCGCTCGATTCGGTTTCGATCGTATTCGGCGGCCTGCGGCTGACGCCGCTGCTGCTGATCAAGTTCGGCGCGCTTCTGCTGCTCGCATTGTGGCTGACCAACCTCGCCAGCAATTTCATCGAAGGCCGCATCACCCGCTCCAGCGACCTGACGCCGTCGGTCCAGGTGTTGCTGGTCAAGATGATCCGGATCGGATTGATGGTGTTCGCCATAACGGTCGCCATCAGCACGGTGGGCATCGACCTTTCGGCGCTGGCGGTGTTCACCGGCGCGGTCGGCGTCGGCATCGGTATCGGCCTGCAGAAGATCGTCGCCAACTTCGTCAGCGGCATCATCCTGCTGGCGGACAAGTCGGTGAAGCCGGGCGATCTGGTCACCATCGGCGACAGCTCGGGCCGCATCAGCGCCATGAAGACGCGCTACATTTCGGTGGCCGCCGGCGACGGCCGCGAATTCCTGATCCCGAATGAGGATCTGGTGACGAAAATGGTCACCAACTGGACCTACACCGACAAGAATACCCTGGTGAAGATCGGTTTCGGCACCAATTACGACGCCGACCCGCGGCTGGTCTGTAAGCTGGCGATCGATATCGCCGCGGCCGCCTCGCGCGCCATCAAGACCAAGCCGCCGAACTGCATCCTGATCGAATTCACCGAAGCCGGGATGAAATTTTCCCTGACCTTCTGGATCGCCGAGCCCGACGGCATGGACAATGTCAGAAGCGAGGTGATGCTGGCGCTGTGGGAAGCCTTCAAGCGCGAGGGCATTCGCGTGCCCTATCCGGTGCGCGAAATCCGCATCCGCGGCGGAGCCCTGCCGGTCGAAACCACGGTAGAGGTGCCGAATGGATGATTTCGCCGCAGGACCAGCATTTGTCGTGTATGACGCGGCTTCCGCCCGACCCCCGCGCCCGAGCCTCCCCCGGGTATCGTACCAACCCTGGCTTGCACTGACCGCTCCGATCACTAAATTAGGCGTTCAAACCGCCTCCCGCCCAGACACGATCCGCCCATGAGCTATATCGAAGCCACAGATACATCCTTGCGCAAGACCGGACAGATCAAGCTGCATGGGCAGAGCGGATTCGCCGGCATGCGCAAGGCCGGCGCATTGGTGGCGAAATGCCTCGATGAGCTCACCGATGTCGTCAAACCAGGCGTGCCGACGTCCGTCATCGACGGGTTCGTCCGCGCCTTCGCCTTCAGCCACGGCGCCTATCCCGCCACGCTGATGTATCGCGGCTACCGCTATTCGACCTGCACCTCGATCAACCATGTGGTTTGCCACGGCATGCCCGGCGACCGGGTGCTGAAGGAAGCCGACATCGTCAATGTCGACGTCACCTTCATCGTCGACGGCTGGTACGGGGATTCCAGCCGGATGTATGCGATCGGCCCGATCGCCCGCAAGGCCGAGCGGCTGATCGAGGTGACCTATGAAGCGATGATGCGCGGCATCGCGGCGGTGAAGCCGGGCGCCACCACCGGCGACATCGGCCACGCCATCCAGAGTTTCGTCGAGCCGCAGGGCATGAGCGTGGTGCGAGACTTCTGCGGCCATGGTCTCGGCCGGATGTTTCACGACGAGCCCAACATCATCCATGTGGGACGGCCCGGCGAAGGCGTGACGCTGAAGGCCGGCATGTTCTTCACCATCGAGCCGATGATCAATCTCGGCAAGCCGCACGTGAAAATCCTGTCCGACGGCTGGACCGCGGTCACGCGCGATCGTTCGCTGTCGGCGCAGTTCGAGCATTCGGTCGGCGTCACCGCGACCGGAGTCGAGATCTTCACGCTGTCGCAGCGCCACGCCGAGAAGCCGCCGGTCGCGGCCTGATTTGGGGCCGGGCCCAAAGCTTTCGAGATCTTCTCTAACGCGTCGTGCCTCGAGGCGTTAAGATTGCATCGACCTTCACGCGACGATGATCCTGCCTGGTCGTTCCCGTCGAAACCTCAGCCAACACCTCTATCAGGAGCTGTCCGGCTTCGCGTCCGATACGCGCACTATCGACCGCCACCGTCGTCAAGGCCGGTGTGCAGCATCGCGACACCTCGAAGTCACCAAAGCCGACGACAGCCAGTTGCGCAGGGACGCCGAGACCCATGGCCTGCGCCTCGGTGAGGACGCCGAAGGCGCATGGATCGGAAACACACACGATGGCGTCGATGTCCGGCCAGCGCTTCAGCATGAGCGGAAGGGCCGCGCGCCCCTGCAGCATGCTGAAGGGGGGCGGCTTGTAATCAAAGACCCTGATGGGTCCAAGTTTCAGTTGCTTGATCGTTTCGGTAAACCCCCGCCTGAGGCGGGCACCACGCGTTCCCTCGTCATCTGTTTCGCCGAGATAAGCGGGCCGGCGATAGCCGCGCTCGGTCAGAAAGCGCGCGATTTCGCCGGCGACATTCTCATTCGAGAACCCGACGACGTGTCCGATCGGACGGTTTGGCCAACCCCAGAGATGCACGATCGGAATTCCGGCCCCAAGCAGGATTTCCCGAGATCGCGCCGAATGACCGTCGGCAACGACCACGATCGCTTCGGGACGGCGCTGCAGCAACTCGGCGATCAGCCGTTCCTCACGTTTCTTTTCGTAGTTGGTATAGCCGATCAGAACGCTGCATTCGCACGATACCGAGGAAACCTTCATCTGCCTGACTGGAAAATGGCGCGTGACATGGGGGACTGACGGTGAGGACAGTGTCGAGCTGAACTACCTCGACGGCATTTGCTGCCCGCCCGGCGTGATGCGGTCGTTCGAGAACATCAGCGACAAGACGGCGCTGTTGCTTTCGATTCTCGGCGGGCGCGAGCCGGGCAATGTCGTATGGTCGGAATCCATCCAGCTGAAGATGGCGTCGGGGCCGCGATGAAGTCGCGCCGGAGGCGATCCGGAAGCAGCCGGGCCGGCCGGACCGGTCCCTTCGCTGCGCCCCGGCGAGGCGTCTCCCATTGAGAATGATTCGCAACGGGGAATAGCCCAGACGAAGCGGTGTAAGTCACTGAGACATCGTCCCCCGTGAGAGGGGCTCCGATGGGCAAAAACAAGGGAGATTGGGCATGTTCGAGATTTCACGCCGCGATCTGGTTCTCGGAAGCGCCGGAGCAGCACTCGTGTTCGGACTCAAGGGACCGGTATCGTTTATCGGCGCGGCGCAGGCACAGCGCGCCGCCGACAGCCTCAAATACAAGGTCGGCGACATCGAGGTCTTCAGCCTGCATGATGGCAGTATCGAGCGCGTCCTCGCGGAAGGCTTCATCAAGAACGCTTCGATGGACGACATCAAGAAGGCTCTCACCGCGAGCGGAATCGGCCCGGACAAGTTCGACAACCCGTTCACGGTCACCGCGATCAGAACCGGCGGCAAGGTCGTGCTGTTCGACACCGGATTCGGCGGCAACGGTCCGCCCACCGTGGGCAAGCTCGCCGACAACATGAAGGCGGCCGGGCTCGATCCCGCGACCGTATCCACGGTGGTCATCTCGCATTTCCATCCCGACCATATCTCCGGCCTGTGGGTGAAGGAAACCAACGCGCAGGTATTTCCGAATGCGGAAATCCTGATGCCGGAGGTCGAATACAAGTTCTGGACCGATCCGGCGCTGGTGGACAAGCTTCCCGAAGCGGCCCGCCCCAATGCGCGGCGCATCCAGTCGACCTTCCCGACCTGGAAGAACATCAAGCAGTTTGTCGACGGCGCCGAGGTTGCCCCCGGCGTGCGCGCCATTGCGACGCCCGGCCATACCGTTGGACACACGTCGTTCCTGGTGGCTTCGGGCGGACAGCAATTGTTCATCCAGGGCGACGTCACTGGCATCCATCAGCTGTTCGTCAAGAATCCCGGCTGGTACTCGATGTTCGATTCCGACGGCCCGAAGGCGGAGGCCACCCGCCGCGCCTTCTTCGATCGCGTGATTGCCGAGAAAGGCATGATCGCCGGCTATCACTTCGGCTTCCCCAACGTCGGCACGCTGTCGAAGGACGGCAACGGCTATGCGTTCGCCGCCGTGAAGGCGTAACCCTGCCGGACTGATCTGAACAAGGAAGGCGCCGCCCTCGCGGCGCCTTCCTCTATCCAAGTGCCGGACGAACCGCCGATTTTCGGAGTTGCAAAACCCGGCCGGCGCGGCATGCTCTTCGCCGATGCCCGGCAAGATCAGCAAGACCCAGGACCAGCCCGCGGAGACGCCGCATTATCACGGCCACCGCGAGCGGCTGCGCGAACGTTTTTACGGCGCCGGGCCGGAGGCGCTGAGCGACTATGAATTGCTTGAAATGGCGCTGTTCCCGGCGCTGCCCCGGCGCGATACCAAGCCGCTGGCAAAGGCGCTGTTGAAGAAATTCGGTTCCTTTGCGGAGGTCATTCATGCCCCGGAAGCACGGCTGCGCGAGGTGGATGGAATCAAGGATGCGTCGGTCACCCAACTCAAGCTGATGGCTGCCGCCGCACACCGTATCGCCAGGGGCGAAATCAGGCGCAGCATCGCACTGTCGTCCTGGAACGACGTCATCGATTATTGCCGCACCAGCATGGCATTCGCCGACAAGGAGCAGTTTCGCATCCTGTTTCTCGACAAGCGCAACCAGCTGATATCGGACGAGGTGCAGCAGACCGGCACCGTCGACCACACCCCGGTCTATCCGCGGGAAGTGATCAAGCGCGCGCTGGAACTGTCCGCCACCGCGCTCATCCTGGTGCACAACCATCCTTCCGGCGACCCGACGCCGTCGCAGGCCGACATCCGGATGACCAAGGCGATCGTCGATATCGCGAATCCGCTCGGGATATCGGTGCACGATCACATCATCGTCGGCAAGAACGGGCATGCCAGTTTGAAGGGCATGAAGTTGATTTGATGGTTCCGATCCGCGGCGGGAAGCTGCATCTCCCGCGTCAGGTCTGCTCGACCGCGCGCTCGAGCCTCTTGCTCAGGATCCAGGAGGCGCCGAGGAACGCGGCCAGCATCACGAAGCCGAGGCCCGAAGAGGCGTCGCTCATGACCTTCTCCGAGACCTGGCCGAAGCCATAGCCGATCGAGACGATCGCGCACGACCATACGCCCGCCGCGACGAAGTTGAGCGCCAGGAAGGTCGACCAGGGCAGCTGCGATATCCCATAGGCGATTCCGGCGACGCCGCGAATGCCGTGCGGATAGCGATGCAGCAGGATCATCCAGATATAGTGACGGTCAGCCAGCCGGGCCGCGGTCTGCACGGCGCGTTCGAGCCGGGGGTAGGACCCGAGCCATCGGGTGCCATAACGCCGCCCGATCCAGAAACGTATGACATCGCCGGTGAAGCTGCCGAACCAGCCGACCATGACGAGCGTGCCGAAGCTCAGCGCCCCCGAATGCGCCGCGTAACCGGCAAACAGCGTGAACAACAGGGCGTGCGAAGCCGTCCACGCGAACACCAGGGTGTAGACGGCATCGCCGTGCTGGCGAATGAGTTCGAGGAATGACGTGAGATCGGTCGGAAACAGCAAGCGGGCTCCAGTTCAACGGCTTGTCATCTTCATACAGTTTCCGATGACCGGTCGGCGCGGAGACTATCATGCGGCCGGGGAACTGGGGAAGCACAGGGACGTTGCGGCTAAAGGTATCAAAGGGAACCTGGCTTGTGCGGGCCGCCGGCCTCGGCCCGGGTCGGGCCAAGGTCCGCCGGCGCGGCACATACTGTCCCAACACCCGGATCATTAGACCCCCGGGCGCTGGCAGTGATGGCGGAAGGGGTCGAAATCCCTCAATCCGTGCATCCTGCACCTCAGATGACGAACATCATGATCAGAACGAGAATGAGAACGAAAAGCGCGATGGCCTCGGTGAGCGCGAAACCCAGCAGGCCGGTCTGCTGAACCGCATCGCGGGCGCCCGGATTCCGCGCAACCGAGCTGATCCATTCACCGAATATCCGGCCAAGCGCAAGCGCGACTGCCGCGAGCGGCAACATCGCAAAGGCGATCGCCAGATACTTTACTGCTAAGTCGGACATGAATACTTCCTTTGCCTGTAGGGTTAGTGAGCGTGGATCGATGAACGCAGGTAGACGCTGGTGAGCAGGATGAAGATGTAGGATTGAATCAGGACGACCAGGATCTCGAACATCAGGAAGACCACCATCATCGCAACCGGCGCCAGGGCGGTCACGATCCCGACTGTTCCGAGGCGATCAACCATCATTGCCGCGAAGTCCGCGAACAGCTTGATCAGCATGTGCCCGGCGAACATGTTCGCAAACAACCGCACCCCCAGCGTAATCGGTTTGGCGAGGTACGAGATCAGTTCGATGAGAACGATCAGCGGCGCCAGCCACAACGGAGTTCCTCCAGGCAGGAATTGCCGGAAGAACGACATGCCGTTCAGGCGCAGTCCGACAATGATGATGTAGACGAAGACGGCGAGAGCCAGCGCGGCCGTTATGATGAGATGCGTCGTGAACGTCTCCTTCATCGGCGTTAGCCCGATCAGCGTGCCGACAAGGATGAATATGAAGATCGAGAACACGAAGGGTATGTGAGCCTTCGCCTGCGAACCCGCAGTATCGATCACCGTCTTCGCGACGAAGTCGTAGACGATTTCAACCCCTGCCTGGAGACGATTCGGTACAATGGTCGACCTTCTCAGCGCCAGCCACAAATACGCGCTGATGACGAATACCGTCACCAACATCGCGGAAGAGACGTTGGTGAATTCAACGTCGAATCCAAAGATTCTCACGGTGAACCATGTCTCGACCTCGAATTGCCGGATCGCGTATGGCGCCTGAACTTCATAGGCCATCTTGTCACCTTGCCGAGGACTGATCGTGAAACCGTTCAACGACGGCTGGGACTGCGTGGTCTGCGAGCTGCCTGAACTCGACGCCGGCGATCAACGTCGAAGCGATGTGCAAGCAGGACGAACGCATGATTCCGGATCAACCCCTCGACTGCCGGTTCCGGGAACCGGACACCGCGAGCGCTCATCACCTGAGGCGCGCCGAACGACCGCCTCTACGTAATTCACCTATGTCGATCCTGGCGCAGCGCCAGCGCGAGGCAGCGCCTGCGTGAATGCAAATGAGCTTCATTGAAGAAGCCAATAGCTTCGCTTTTCGATTGCGGTCCGTGATGACACGCGTCAATGAAGTGCATCGGATTCGGGCCCCTCTGGCAGCGAAAACATGCTGCGATGTCGGATCCCAGACATGCCCCGCGAATGACGGTCGGCATCTGGAGCATCACTTGGAACCCGTATCTTTCCTGTATATTGACTATTTCGGCACACCGTTGTGGGCATGGCTGCTGTTCGGCGGCCTCGTCACCGCGCTGCTCGCCTTCGATCTCGGCGTTCTGCACCGAAAGGCTCGGGAGATTCCAGTCGGCGAGAGCCTGTTGCTGTCGGCGGGCTATATAACCGTCGCACTGCTTTTCGGGGCGTGGACCTGGTGGACCATGGGCGCCGAGTCGGGAATGGACTATTTGACGGCCTTCCTGGTCGAGAAAAGCCTCTCGCTCGACAACGTCTTCGTCATCTCGCTGATTTTCGCCACCCTCGCAGTACCGCGGCATTTGCAGCACCGCGTTCTGTTCTATGGGATTCTCGGCGTCATCGTGCTGCGCGCGATCGTCATCGGCTTCGGCACGGCACTGGTCGCGCAGTTCAGCTGGGTGCTGTTCCTTTTCGGCGGCTTCCTGATCCTGACGGGGATCAAGATGTTGCTGATCGCCGACAAGCCCGCTGCCCTCGCCGAGGGGCCGATGCTTCGTTTCTTGCGCCGGCATCTGCGTCTCACGGACGGACTGCGCGGCGAATCGTTCTTTTCACGCGAGCCGCATCCGGCCACCGGCAGGCCGGTCCTGTTTGCGACGCCGCTGTTCGTCGCGCTGATCCTGGTCGAGGTAGCCGACCTCATCTTTGCCGTCGATAGCGTCCCCGCGGTGCTCGCCATCACCACCGATCCGTACATCGTCTATACTTCGAACATCTTTGCGATCCTCGGCCTGCGCGCGCTCTACTTCGCGCTCGCCGCCAGTGTGCACCGGTTCCACTACTTGAAGTACGCGCTGGCGCTGGTGCTGGTGTTCATCGGCTCCAAGATCTTCGTGAACCTGATCTACGGCAAGATCGATCCGGCGATCTCGCTCGGCGTCACCTTCGGCCTGCTGGCGGGCGGCGTCCTGTTCTCGCTCTGGAAAACGCGATCCGTCCTCACCGACCGATCCGCCCGCGGCGACCCGGCGGGCGGAGCGCCACTGCCGGAATACATCGAAAAGTAGCGCGCGGCACGTCCATGGCACTGGTTATTGAGATTTCCGATCGCTGCCATTTGCGCCGTGCCCGGCGATGGCAATCCGCAAGAGCGTTTCCATATCAACCACGCCGCGCGCAGGGCCCGGCTTACGAAGGGAGACCATGATGATCGACATCAACCAGCTGCTGACCCAAGTGATGGGCGGCGCCCTGGGCCAATCCGGTCCGGACGACACCAATCAACGCGGAACCAACCATCGCGAGCCGACGGTTGCGGGACGTAGCGCGCCGACAACCTATGGCCGCTCGCAATGGCCCACGGCGCAGCAGATGTCCGACCAGGCCAACGGGCTCGGCGGCTATGTCGGCGCGCTTGGAACGGGAGCGCTCGCAGGCGGACTGGCCAGTATGCTGTTCGGCAGCAAGCGCATGCGGGAAGTCGCCGGAACCGTCGTGCAGGTCGGCGCCGTCGCTGCGATCGGTGGCCTGGCCTACAAGGCCTACCAGAACCACCGGCAAGGCAAGCCGATTGTTCCGCAGAGCATCACCGACATGCTCGCCGGCGGGTTGCCGCAACCGCACGACCCGAACGCGGCCCAACCCTCATCCATGGAAGCGTGGATTCCGCCACAGCATCGATCGGCAGACGTGGCCCGTTTGCTGCTGCGCGCCATGGTTGCCGCGGCCACGGCCGACGGTCACCTCGATGCAGCCGAATACGATCGGATCGGCCAGCAACTGCGCGCCGGCGACCTGAATCAGGAGGAGCAATTGTTCCTCAGCCAGACCATCATGCGCCCCAGCACGATCGAAGAGCTGGCCGCGGCGGCGGACTCGCCGGAGCTCAGGGCCGAGGTCTATGCGGCGGCGCGGCTTGCGATCCATCCGGACGCCCCGGTGGAGCGCGACTGGCTGGAGCAGCTTGCGTCCGCCCTCAAACTGGAGCCGGGACTCAAAGCGCATCTGGATGCCATCGGCGGCGCAGGGCAGGCGCAGGCAGCCTAGCGTTCCGCCCGATGCCCCGGCCGGTCCGACCGGCCGGGGCGCGCCGCGACAACGGCCGGCAACGGGACGCGAGAGACGGATCGGTCAGTTTTGATTGCCGTATCTCTCGGTTACCGCCGCCGCGACGAATTTTCGGCGCCCGGCACTGCCCGGGCGCACGCCATGAGCGGCGCACCAGTCCGGAAATGTGGCGGGGTCGACAGGAACACGCAGCACGACGTGTCCGTAGGCCTTGAGTCCCTGCTCCATTTCCTCGGCCATCTTCAGCCACTCTTTCCAGCTCGGCGGCATGTTCTCGCCATCATCGAAGATTTTCAGCAGCGCCGGATAATCCTCTTCCCTAACCCAATAGGCGCCGACCGCGGGAGGCGGTTTTTGCTCGAAACTGGTCATGCTCGTTCTCCTGCAGGTGCTGCCCGTCCCTACCATGATCAAGGCTGCCGTGACCGCTGTATTTTCGGTCTCGGTCGTCGGTGCGTGGAGGCGATGCCAGCATCAAGGGACTGCGGCGGATCCAGCGTCTCGCTTGGCCCGCCCGGGCGGCCCGGAGGGCGGGTCGGTTCTCCTGAAACTCGACCGCGCCGCGTGTCGATCGTAATAGCGGGCGAGATGCGTGGCGGCAGCAAGAGCTTCGGCTCCTTCGGGAAATTGCCCGACCCGATGGAGGATCGGCAGCAGATTGATGTCGGCGAAGGTGAACCGGTCGCCGACGAGATAGCCGGTGCTGGAAACCGCCTTGTCAAGAATTCCCAATTGCTCGCGCACCGCCGGCATGACGGCTTCGATCGCCCCACGGTCCGGCTTTCCATCTGATGTCTTCGGGGCGATATAGGCCAGGAGATACGTCCGGATCAGGGTGCGATCCATCACCGTGTTGACGAGCGAGACCCATTGCTCGGCGAGCGCGGCGGGGCGGGGATCGGACGGGAAGACCGGCGGGCCGGCGAAGCTGCGATCGAGATAGGTGGCGATGGCCTTGGATTCGAACAGTTCGACGTCGCCATGGCGCAGCACCGGCATCTTGCCGAAGGGATGAATCGCAAGCAATTCCGGCGCGCCCAGCGGCGTCTCCGTCAGCACATATTCGATTGCCTTTTCTTCGCAGACCATGCGCACCACACGCGTGTATGTCGACCGTGCGGAACCGATGATCTCTGGCTTCGGCATAAGAATGCGCTCCCGCCTGATCGGTGGGTAGATTAGCAGGTGAGCCTCTTGCCGTCGATGGCCGCATCGTTGAGACCCGCCTCGATGGCCCGCCGCCTGAGAAATTCCTGCTCGCGCCGGTTGCCCGCAAGCTCCGCCGCCGCCTCGAACGCGGCGCGCGCTTCCTCGTGGCGGCCGAGCTTGTGCAGGAGGTCGCCGCGAACGCTACCCAGCAGGTGATAATTTTTCAGCGCGGGCTCGTGCGCCAGACGATCCACCAGCGCCAGCCCGGCTGCAGCCCCCTCGGCCATGCCGACAGCCACGGCACGGTTGAGTTCGACGATCGGCGAGCGCGCGACCGAAGCCAGATTCGCATACAATGCCGCGATGCGCGGCCAGTCGGTCGCAGCCGCCGTGTCCGCCTGCGCATGACAGGCGACAATCGCCGCCTGCAGGGCGTAAGGGCCGCCGGCGCCGCCGAGTTCGCGCGCGCGCGAAAGCGCCTGCAGCCCGCGTCGAATCTGTAGTCGGTCCCACAGCGTCCGGTTCTGCTCCAGCAGCAGGATCGGCTCGCCCGCGGCATCGGTGCGGGCCGCCGTCCGCGAGGCGTTCAGCTCCATCAGCGCCAGCATGCCATGCGCCTCGGGCTCCTGCGGCGCGATCGAGGTGAGCACGCGGGCCATGCGCAGCGCTTCGTTGCACAGCTGCGGGCGCAGCCAGTGGTCGCCGCGCGCAGCGGTGTAGCCCTCGTTGAAGATGAGGTAAACGACCTCCAGCACCGACGCCAGCCGCTCGGAGAGTTCGCTGCCGCGCGGGGTCTGGTAGGTCAGCCCGGATTCCGACAGCGTCCGCTTGGCGCGCACGATGCGCTGGGCGATGGTCGCCTCCGGCAGCAGGAAGGCGCGCGCGATCTCCCCGGTGGTCAGGCCACAGATCATCCGCAGCGCCAGCGCGGCGCGGGCCTCGCGCGACAGGCGCGGGTGGCAGGCGGTGAAGATCAGCCGGAGCAGTTCGTCGCCGATGTCGTCGTCGAGCACGGCCTCGAGGTCGGGCATGGCCTGCTGCTCCTGCTCGATATCGAGCGCCAGCAACCCGTGCTTGCGCGCGAGCATCCGGCTACGGCGCAAATGATCAAGCGCCCGGCGTTTGGCCGTCGCCATCAACCATGCGCCTGGGCTTTCCGGCACGCCAGTCGCGGGCCAATGCTCCAGCGCCGCCAGCAAGGCTTCCTGGGTCAGGTCCTCCGCCAGCGGCACGTCGCGCAGCATCCGCGACAGGCTGGTGATCAGCCGCGGTTGTTCGATCCGCCAGACCGCGAGGATTGTGCGATGGGCGCGATCGATGCCGGCGGCCGTCATGGCCGCCGGCTGGATTTTCCGGGTGCAAGCATCAGGCGTGAGCGAGCGCGTCGACCTGTCCGGCCTGACACCCCGTGTCTTCCGGCCCGGCCATCGCGCGGACCTCGCAGGTCCCTTCCCAGCCCGGCATGTGCTTCTTGTGCAGCTGCATGAACTCGACCGCCGAGGCCAGCGCCTCCTCCTTGTTGCGGAACTCGAAGATCGCGTAGCCGCCGATCACTTCCTTGGCCTCGACGAAAGGCCCGTCGATCACGCTGAGCTCGCCGTCCTTGATGCGCACCTGCGCGCCCGCCTCGAGCGGCATCAGTCCGCCCATGTCGATCATCCGGCCGGCCTTGATCTCGCGGTCGGCAAGCTTGCCCATCGCCTCCATCAGTTCAGGCGTTGGCATCCCGGTGTGGGCGGAGGTGACCAAAGACATGAAACGCATGTTGAGAGCTCCTTCTGGTGCGAGCCGCGGGCAGAAGGCCCCTGCGGAACTGTCTCGCTAATGGGATAAGACGAACCAGCCGGCGGCGGATCGACATCGAACGTGCAAAAAAAGACGGGCGCTGCCGGCCGCCAAAACCCGCGACAATGGATCGAGCGTGGTCGTTGCGTCGCAGGAAGCGAATTTGCCGCGAATTTCGGCCATTCTGGGCCGGCTCGTCCGCCTGATCAGCTACTGCCGCAGCATGATCAGGGGATCGGCGCTGTCGGGCACCCGCCGCCATTGCGCATTGTCGTCGGCCTCGAAATGCCAGACGTCGCCTTTGGCCGACATCAGAATCATCTGGCCCCGCTCGAGCCGCCACTGGGTCGGCGCGAAGGCTGCGACTGCAGGATCGCATTTCGGTTTCAGAAACACCTGGAAGTTATCCTGGTCAGCCTCGGTATTGGTCAGCGTCAGGCCGCAGATCACCACACCCTTGCCGCGCACCATCGACCAGTCGCCGATCATCTGATCCATCGATTTGGCGAGCGCGCGGGCGGCGGCGAGGTTCTGCAGGATGTAGATGCCCTCGCCCTGTCGCAGGCCTTCGAAAATCCCGCTCTCTACTTCGGTGAAGTCGATGACAGGCTGCCCGGCGGCATCCTGCAGCCGCACAATATCCAGTCCCTTGATGTTCCAGGCGGCAATGTCTTTGGTGAACGGCAGCGCCGCGGCGCAGCCAGGCTCCAGTTCGAGCTTGAGGCCTTGCGGTGAGGAATCGGCTTTCAGCGTCACGACGCAGGTCTTGCCGCGCTCGGTGGTCGAGAGCTCCCACTGGCCGATCATTTCCTTCTTCAGGGTCGCGGCGTCCTGCGATCGCGCCGGCGTCGCACCGACGACCAGTGCCAGCAGCGCCGGCAGCACGATGCCAGAGCCACGTCCCGACATCAGCGGCCCTTCACCGGCGTTTCCGCGACCGGCGTCAGCGGCGGCTTGCCGGCGAACCAGGCTTTCAGATTGTCGACCACCAGTTGATCCATGGCATTGCGCGTTACCACCGAAGCCGAGCCGATATGTGGCAACAGCACGACGTTTTGCATGGCGCGCAGTTCCTCCGGAACCGCCGGCTCCTTGGCGAAGACGTCCAGTCCCGCGGCCAGAATGGTGCCCGATTTCAGCGCGGCGATCAGAGCCTGTTCGTCGACCACCGAACCGCGCGCCACGTTGATGACGACCCCGCGCGGCCCCAGCGCCTTCAGCACCTCGGCATTCACGAGGTTGGCCGTCGCGGCTCCACCGGGAACGATCACGATCAGCGTATCCACCGCCTTCGCCATTTCGATCAGGTCGGGATAGTGCTTGTACGACACGTCGGCCGCGGGCCTGCGCGAATGATACACCACGGGAACGCGCGAGGCGTCGAGCCTTCGTCCGATCGCCTGACCGATCCGGCCCATGCCGATGATGCCGACCTTGCGGTCGCGCAGCGAGCCGACGCTCAAGGGATAGTTCTGCGTGTTCCAAAGCCCGGAGCGCAGATAGCGGTCGGCCTTGACGAACTCGCGCAGGGTTGCGATCAGAAGACCCATCGCGACGTCGGCGACCTCTTCGGTCAGTACGTCAGGCGTATTGGTGACGACCACACCATGTTCACGGGCGTAAGCCGAATCGACGTGGTCGTAGCCGACTCCGAAGGAGGCGACAATCTCGAGTTTCGGAAAAATCGCCAGCGCCGACTTATCGGCGTTCACCGTGTGGTAGGTCACGGCGATGCCGCGGACTTTCTCCGCCACCGCCGCCAATCGCTCGAGGTCGTGCTTGGTTTCGGCCGTATGCAGGACGAACTGGTCGGAAAAGCCGTTCTGGAGGATGGGTCTGCCCGGCCCGTAAATCAGCAGATCGACTTTCTCCGAAGAAATACTACCGGCAGCCATCAGTTGTCCTTTCCAATCGCGCTCTCGTGCCAGCGCCGCAGCACCAGATACGAGGTTAGCGCCAGCAGCGCATAAATGACAATGCCCGCAGCGGAGAGCAACAACAAGGCCGCGAACATCCGGGGAATATTGAGACGATAGCCGGATTCTGCGATCCGGTAGGCGAGCCCCGAACCCGCGCCGGCGGAGCCGGCCGCGATCTCGGCCACCACGGCGCCGATCAGCGACAGGCCGCCCGCGATCCGCAGTCCGCCGAGGATGAACGGCAGGGCCGCCGGCAGTTTGAGATACCGCAGCATCTGCAGCCTCGACGCGCCGTAAAGCTGAAACAGGCCGGCCAGATTGCGGTCCACCGAGTTCAGCCCGAGCGTGGTGTTGGACAGCACCGGAAAGAATGCGACGATCCAGGCGCAGGCGACCACCGCCGTCTGCTGCGGCAGATAGATCAGGAGCAGCGGCGCGATCGCGATGACCGGCGTGACCTGCAGGATCACGGCATAGGGAAACAGCGAATATTCCAGCCACTTCGACTGGTTGAACAACAGCGCCAGCGCGACGCCGCCGACGGCGGCGGCCAGAAACCCTTCGAGCGTGGTCAACAGCGTCGTCAGCAGGGACTGCGACAGCACCGGCCAGTCGGCGAGGAGGGTCTGGAACACGACCGAGGGCGCCGGCAGCACGTAGGACGGGATATCGTGGAGCCGCACCACGAATTCCCAGGTTGCGATGCCCGCCGCCAGCACGATGACCGGAAGCAGTATGCGCGCCAGGAAAAGAGGGCGACTGCCCACCTTGGCCTGCCCGGCGGCCAACGACGGTGGTTGCAGGGTGTTCATCAGACGGACTGCCCCTGATACGAGGGCGCCAGCGCTCCCGAAACCGTGCGGCAATAACCGGCATAATCGGCGGAGGTGCGAAACGCCTCGGCCCGCGGCTCCGGCGCCTCGATGCGAAACTCGGCGCCGATCCGGCCGGGACGCGCCGTCATCACGATCACCCGCTGCGACAGATACACCGACTCGAACACGGAATGGGTGACGAAGATGATGGTCTTGCGCAAGTTGCGCCACAGCGCGAGCAGATCGTTGTTGAGCCTGAAACGGGTGATCTCGTCGAGCGCCGCGAACGGCTCATCCATCAGGAGGATGTCGGGATCGGTAACCAGCGCGCGCGCCAGCGAGACCCGCATCTTCATGCCACCCGACAGTTCGCGCGGATAGGCGTCGGCGAACTCGGCAAGCCCCACCAGGGTCAGCGCCGCGCTGACGCGCTCGGCCGCTTCCCTGGCCGGCGCATGGGACAACTTCAGCGGCAGCCGCACATTCTCCCGCACGCTGGTCCACGGCATCAGCGTCGGCTCCTGGAACACGAAACCGATGGAATGCCCCGCGCCGGCCGCGCCTGCAGGCCGCGCCACGCTGACAGGTCGCGACACGACGACGCTGCCCAATGTCGGCGCGCTGAGGCCGGCAATCAACCGCAAAGCCGTCGACTTGCCGCAGCCGGAGGGCCCGAGCAGCGACACGAACTCGCCCTTGCGCACGTCGAGGTCGAGCGGCCCCAGCGCCATCACGCCGTTGTCGTAGACCTTGGTGACGCCGCGCAGACTTACCGCGAGGCCGGCGCGAGGCGCTTCGAAGTCGGACAGGGCTGCGGGCTCAACCATCGGGCGCTGGTTCCCTTAGTTCTTGGGCCGCAGATCAAGGCCGACGCCCTTGTTGATAAAACGAAGCGTATAGGCCTTGCGGAAGTCGATGTCGCGGCGCACCACGCCGGCGCGCGCCATCTTGTCGAAGAAGCTGCCGATCCGCGCATCGCTCATGGCGCCGATGCCGTCCTTCAGCGCATCGCCGGAATCGACGATGCCGTATTCCTTCATCTTGGCAACGGAGTAGGCGATCAACTCGTCAGTCATTTCCGGATTGAGCTTCTTGATCATGGCGTTGCCGGGCGCGTTGTCGCCATACAGATACGTGTACCAGCCGACGATGGAGGCATCGACGAAGCGCTGCACCAAATCCGGCTTCTTGTCGATGACGTCGCGGCGCGTCTCGATCAGGGTCGAGTAGGCGCTGTAGCCGTAATCCGCCAGCAGGATGACGCCCGGCTTGAATTTGGCGGCCTTTTCCACCGCATAGGGCTCCGAGGTGACGTAGCCCTGCATTGCGCTCATTCTGTTGGCGATGAACGGCTGCGAGTTGAAGGTGTAGGGCCTGACCTTGCTCTCGCTGAAACCATATTCGGACTTCAGCCATTGAAAATAGCTCGAGATGCCCTCCTTGGAGACAAACAGCGTCAGCGGCTTGAGGTCCTCGAGTTTCGCCACTTTCGAATCCGGATGGGTGAGGAAGACCTGCGGGTCCTTCTGGAAGACGGCGGCAACCGTGACCACAGGCACGTTGTTGGCGACCGCGTCGAACGACATCAGGGTGTTCGCGGCCATGAAGAAGTCGAGCTTGCCGGAGATCAGCAGCATCCGGTTGTTGTCGTTGGGGCCGCCCGGCACGATGGTGACGTCGAGCCCGTATTTCCGGTAGGTACCGTCGGCCGCGGCCTGGAAGAATCCGCCGTGCTCGGCCTCGGCCACCCAGTTGGTCCCGAACGAGACCTTGTCCAGCGTCTGGGCCGTTGCCGGCGCGATCGCCACATGGAGGGCCAGCAGGACCGCGGTTAACGCTCGCGGCAAAAAGGCGGGGTTCATGGTTGGACTCCGTCGATCGTTCTGGCCCATGATGGGAGGCAATGGACTGATGACGCCCCCGAATGACTATCAGACTTTTTTGTAAACTCGCTTGCAAACTATCTTGCAAATCGACGCAAAGAAACGCCCCGCTCGATGACTTCTTCGCTTCCGCCACGCGACTGGGCCGGGATCCACTGGCCCGCGATTTCGACAACCGACGCGGCGCGCTGGATCGCGGTACTGCCGCTGGCGGCGACCGAACAGCATGGCCCGCATTTGCCGATCGAGACCGACGTCATGATCGGTGAGGCCTATCTGGCCCGGGTGCGCGAACTGCTGCCGCCCGGTATTCCCGCGACATTCCTGCCCATTCAGCCGGTGGGGATATCCACCGAGCACATCCACTATCCGGGCACGCTGACGCTGCCGACCGAGGTGGCGCTCAAGGCCTGGATCGGGCTCGGCGAGAGCGTCGCGCGCGCAGGCATCAGGAAACTGGTGATCGTCACGAGCCACGGCGGCAACAGCGCAGCGATGAGCCTTGTCGCGCAGGATCTGCGCGCGCACCACGGACTTCTCGCGGTGACCACGAGCTGGTCGCGCTTCGGCACGCCCGAAGGCTTGTTCCCGGCGGAGGAGCTGCGCCACGGCATCCATGGCGGCGCGGTCGAGACCTCGATCATGCTGGCGCGCTATCCGCAGCATGTGCGCAAGAACGAGATTGCCGATTTTCGGCCCCACAGCATTGCGATAGAAAAGCGATACCGCTGGCTGTCAGCGCACCGGCCGGTGCCGTTCGCGTGGCAAGCCCAGGACCTGCACCCCAGCGGCGCGGCCGGCGATGCGACATTGGCCACCGCGGAGAAGGGCGAACGCCTGCTCGATCACGGCGCGCACGCCTTCTGCGAGTTGCTCGCCGACGTCGACGAATTCGACCCCGCGACGCTGTCCAGCGCCCCGCAGCACAACCTTTCTTCTAACTAATTGTATTTGCTTAGAAATAGCCATTGTTCGGAATTAATGCAGGGCGCTTCGAACCGGTTTCGAAGACCGTCCGTCCAACCTGGCATGCGGGCCAATGCCGGCGCCGCGCTCAACCGGATGGAGTTTCCGATGTCGATCAAGACCAGACTTGCTGCCCTTGCCCTCACCACCCTTGCCGTGACTGGCGGCATCGCTTCTTCCCCCACCCAGGCCCAAGCGAGCCCGAAATGGGTCGGGCCGGCTATTTTCGGCGCCGCCGTCGTCGGCACCGCGATCGCCGCTTCGAGCAACGGCTACTACTACGACGGCTATCACCGCTGCCGTTGGGTCCGCGAGTTTGACGTCTACGGCAGATTCATCGGCCGCGTTCGCGCCTGCCACTTCTGATCGAGCGAAGCGGAGAGCCGCTTCACCCGAAGCCTCTTCACCGTGGATAACTGCGTCCGGCACGGGCGCCTCATCCACCCCGTGTCGTACCCGACCCGCCCGGTTGTCCCCCCGGGCGGGTCAACCCTTTTGGCAGACCCGTTCGCTCCACCGTGTTGCCCCCTCGTCACGCAGCGATGCTATTCGGCACCTCCGACCCGGTTTGATCTGGTTTCTTGCCGCGGAAAGCGCCAAATCCGGATGGCGTACGTGAGAGTTTCGTATGCTGGAGACAGCATGACTGGACTTGTCACGACATGTTCAGCTGGAACGCTTGCGCCGGGACCCGCGCGATGAGCCGCTGCAGCCGATCCAGGAAACGCCTGTTGGCCGGGGTCTTCCTGAGCCTGTTGGCGCTCGATGGCGCCGCCAAAGCCGCTGACGCCCCCATGCCGCTGAAGGCCCCTCCTGTTCAGCCGGTATTCGACTGGACCGGACTCTATCTCGGCGCGCATGCCGGCTACGGCCGTGCCCCGGCCCGTGCGGCGCTCACCGATCCCTTCCTGAACGCCACCGCCACCAGCAGCGCGCTCGGCGGCATGATCGGCGGCGTTCAGTCCGGCTACAACGTGCGGCTGCGGTCCGGACTCTTGTTCGGCGTCGAGGCCGATCTCACCTTTCCCAATTATCTCATCTCTGATTCGATCGTCGCCGTGTTGGCGACGCCGCGGTCAAGCGTCGTCGAACATCTGGACTATGTCGGAACGGTGCGCGGCCGCCTTGGTTACGCCTCCGGTCATTGGCTGTTCTATGCCACCGGCGGCTTCGCCTATGCCGGCGAGCGCTTCACCAACACGCCGCCGATCGGCGACGAGGAAAAGCACCTCAACGTCCGGCTCGGCTGGGCTGCCGGCGCCGGCGTGGAATATGCCTTCGCGCCGCACTGGAGCGTGAAGCTTGAATATCTCTACGACCGGTTCGAGCATGCCAACATCAGGCTGGCGTCAGGCACGCAATATTCGTCGAGCCTGGATTTCCAGTCGATCCGCGTTGGTCTCAACCGCAAGATCGGCTGGCCGGGACCACCGGGTTTCTCGCCGACGACGTCGTTGAGCGATCCGGAATCCGCTTCCTGGGAAATCCACGGTCAGACGACTTATTTGCCGCAAGGCTACGGGCGCTTCCGCGCGCCCTATACCGGAACCAACAGTTTTACCCCAGCGCCGCAGGCGCAGGCGACCTGGAGCAATGGTCTGTATCTGAACGCCAGGCTCTGGGAGGGAGGCGAGGTTTACTACAATCCCGAACTGCTGCAGGGCTTCGGCTTGAACAACACCGTCGGCGCCGCCGGCTTTCCCAACGGCGAAGCGCAGAAATCCAACTTTCCCTACCCGCACTACAACACCTCGCGGCTGTTCCTGCGCCAGACCTTCGGATTCGGCGGCGAGCAGGAGCAACTGGCAAGCGCACCCGGCCAGCTCGCCGGCAAGGTCGATGTTTCGCGGCTGACGCTGCAGGCCGGCAAGTTCGCGGTGATGGATGTCTTCGACGGCAATTCCCACGCCAAGGATACCCGCAAGGACTTCATGAACTGGTCGATGTGGGCGCCCGGCGCGTTCGATTATTCCGCCGACAAGGTCGGCCTGACCTACGGCGCCACCGCGGAGTTCAACCAGAAGCAATGGGCGTTGCGTTCGGGCTATTTTCTGATGCAGTCGGTGTCCAACGCCAACAGCTTCGACACCAAAGTATTCGAGCGCGGCACCTATGCGGTTGAGCTGGAAACGCGCTGGTCGCTGTTCTCGCGGCCCGGAAAACTGCGGACCATCGGCTGGTTTAACAGCGCCAATTCCGGCAGCTATCGCGAGACCCTGAACAATCCGGCGCTCGATCTCGACATCGCGCAGACCCGCAGGGGCCGCATCAAATACGGCTACGTTGTCAGTCTCGAGCAGGCCCTGACCGACGAGGTCGGATTGTTCGGTCGCTGGAGCTGGAACGACGGCAAGACCGAGATCATGGCATTCACCGACATCGATGCCTCGCTCTCGCTCGGTCTTTCGATCAAGGGCGCGAAATGGGGCCGGCCCGACGACGTGATCGGAATCGGCGGCGCGATTAACGCGCTCTCCCGTGACCACCGCGACTTCATCGCCGCCGGCGGGCTCGGCGTCCTGATCGGCGACGGCGCGCTCAACTACCGGCGCGAGCGGATCCTCGAAACCTACTACGCCTACGCTCTATCCAGGCGGATCACGGTGACTGCCGACTACCAGCTGATCACCAACCCCGCCTACAATGCCGACCGAGGCCCGGTCCATGTCTTCTCAGCGCGCTTTCACGGCGAGTTCTAGCTTTACCGGCTCGTCATTCCGGAGCGCGCGTCAGCGCGAGCCCGGAACAACGAGCTGATAACATCAGAACTCCCGGTTCGACGCTTCGCGTCATCCGGGAATGACGATCGTCAAGCTGCCGAAAAGCTCTCCGCCCGCGCCATGGCCCAGGCCTCGCGAAAGCGCGGATCGCTGGTGCCGTCGATCAGCTCTCCCGGGCGAAGCGACGGATACAGTTTCGCGAATGACAATACCTCGGTAGTCGAGTTTCGCTTCGAGAAGTGGATCGGCCGGATCTGTTGCGGGTGATCGAGGCCCGCAGCGGCGAGCAACTCCGCCAACGCATGCAGGGTCGCGTGATGATAATTATATACGCGATCGATCTTGTGCGGCACAACCAGCGCGCGGTTGCGCGAGGGATCCTGCGTCGTTACGCCGGTCGGACAACGATCGGTGTGGCAGCTCAGCGACTGGATGCAGCCCAGCGCAAACATGAAGCCGCGCGCCGAATTGCACCAGTCGGCGCCGATCGCCATCGCGCGCGCCATATCGAACGCGGTCGCAATCTTGCCGGCGGCGCCGATCCGGATGCGGTCGCGCGCGTTGATGCCGATCAGCGCGTTGTGGACGAAGTTGACGCCCTCTCGCATCGGCATGCCGAGATGGTCCATGAACTCCAGCGGCGCGGCGCCGGTGCCGCCCTCGTTGCCGTCGACCACGATGAAATCGGGGTAGATTCCGGTCTGCAGCATGGCCTTGCAGATCGCGAGGAACTCCCAGGGGTGGCCGATACACAGCTTGAATCCGGCGGGCTTGCCGCCGGACAGCCGGCGCATCTCGCCGATGAACGCCATCATTTCCAGCGGCGTCGAGAATGCCTTGTGATACGCCGGCGAGATACAGTCCTCGTCCATCGCGACGCCCCTGATCTTCGATATCTCTTCGGAGACCTTGGCCGCCGGCAGCACACCGCCATGGCCGGGCTTGGCGCCCTGGCTGATTTTGAGCTCGACCATCTTGATCTGGTCGTGGCCGGCGACCTGCGCGAACAACTCCGGATTGAACGAGCCGTCGCGGTTGCGGCAGCCGAAATATCCGGAGCCGATCTCCCAGATCAGGTCGCCGCCGTTCTCGCGGTGGTAGGGACTGACGCCACCCTCACCGGTGTCATGCGCGAACCCGCCCCTCCTGGCGCCGGCGTTCAGCGCACGCACCGCATTGGGGCTGAGCGCGCCAAAGCTCATCGCCGAGATATTGAACACCGAAGCCGAATACGGTTTGGCGCAATCGGGGCCGCCTATGGTGACGCGGAATTTCTCGCTGGCATGCGTCTTGGGCGCCATAGAATGGTGCATCCATTCGTAACCCTCCTTGTAGACGTCCTCCTGGGTGCCGAACGGCCGCTTGTCGAGCACCATCTTGGCGCGCTGATAGACCAGCGCTCGGGTATCGCGGCTGAACGGCATGCCGTCCTTCTCGCTCTCGAAGAAGTACTGCCGCATCTCCGGCCTGATCTCTTCGAGCAGGAAGCGGATATGCGCCGAGATCGGATAGTTGCGCAGGACCGCGTGGTTCTTCTGGAGGAGATCGCGAATGCCGAGCAGGGTGAGACCGCCGAAGATCAGAATCGGAACCGCGAGCAGTTCCCACACCTTGAGTTTGGCATCCACGATCCCGATGCCGACCAGCAGCGCCGTGACGACGGCGCAAATCGTCAGAACGATGTAGCGCGGCGAGAACGGAAGCATCAGCGTTTCCATGGGACCCCTCGGGCAGATTGTGCCGTCATTATTCTTGTCGGCCTTGAGCCTAACCGAACTTCAAAACAATGCTGTACACGATAGCAGGCGTTACAGGTTACGGATATGACGACGCATCGTTTCAAGGAAGGCCACGGAGATAGCGTGCGAGAAATCGATGCGCCTGCTAGCGGCGAAGTCGCCGGTCAAGCGCTCCCTTTTTTTGCACTGCAACGTAGCCTGTGATTGCTCCTGGCGAGGAGGCGCGCCGGCGCCGTCTCCATGATGGCACGAGCCAGGCACGGTCCTTCGAGACGCGGCCGACAGATCCGCGCAAGGCCCGGCCCGAAGGCCGCCGCAAGGCCACATTGCAGTTGTGATTATGGCTCCCGGCTCGACGCCGGGACGGCGGATGAAGGACTCACCGCTCCACGAAGGCCTTCTCGATGACGAAATGGCCGGGCTCGCTGTGGTTGCCTTCGCGAAAGCCGCGCGCCTCGAACATCAGGCGCAGCTCTTCCAGCATGCCAGGACTGCCGCACATCATGATGCGGTCGTTCTCGATGTCGAGCGGCGGCTGATGGATGTCGCCGAACAGCTGCTCCGACGTGATCAGGTCGGTGATGCGGCCGCGGTTGCGGAACGGCTCGCGCGTCACGGTCGGATAATATGCGAGCTTCTCCGTCAGCAGCGGTCCGAACAATTCGTCGTCACGCAGTTTCGCCACCAGTTCCTCGCCATAGGCGAGCTCGGAGACCTGCCGGCAGCCGTGCACCAGCACGATGGCATCGAATCGCTCGTAGACGTCGGGATCCTTGATCAGGCTCGCGAAGGGCGCCAGGCCCGTGCCGGTCGACAGCAGCAGCAGGCGCTTGCCCGGGATCAGATTGTCTGAAATCAGCGTGCCGGTCGCCTTGCGCCCGACCAGGATGGTATCGCCTTCCCTGATCTTCTGCAGCTTCGAGGTGAGCGGCCCGTCGGCGACCTTGATCGAGAAGAATTCCAGAGCTTCCTCGTGATTGGCGCTCGCCATCGAGTAGGCGCGCAGCAGCGGACGGCCGTCGACCTCCAGTCCGATCATCGCGAACTGCCCGTTCTGGAACCGAAAGCCGGAATTGCGGGTGGCGGTGAAGCTGAAAAGCGTATCGGTCCAGTGTCGGACGGAAAGAACTTTCTCTCTGTGGAATGCGCTCATGCGATTTGGTTTTTCCTGATGGCTCAAAGTAGAACGAACGCGCTGCCGGGCTTCAGGACAAGCTCATCTGAAGCCGAAAACGCCTGCAACGATTGATGATTTAGCGTTTCATCTACGGCATAACGGGGGATAGTCAACCGCCCCTGGCACGCATAGGCGCACTCATGATGCCAGTCGATCCATCTCGAAAGCAGGTGCAGAAAATCTACCTCGCGCAAACGGCACTGGCGAAATTAACTTGCTGAAACCGGTCGCGTTCCAGCAGTAAGTTGCCGCGCAACGTCGGAACTGCGGTAATGATAAAGACAGCACGAAATGGAATGCCAGATCGCCGGATTCGCATGCAAGGTTTGAGGCAACGTCGATCGGAAAACTCAGCCGCTATCCCGGCCCGTGGGTCAATGCAGTGGGGGCCTGCCGTGCATTTGCCCAGGTGTTTGCCGATGTCGACGGCGGACCGGGACTTTGTCAGCGTGCGTTCGACGATAGAATGGTCCGGTGTTTGACCTTCCCAAACATGGCGAAGGCGTTTGCCTCGCGCGAATGGCCGAGTTGCTCGACGCCCTCGCTGTCGATCGCGCCAGGCTCACGCGCATCTCGGTCGTCGTCACCGGGTCGAACGGAAAGGGCTCTACC
Organism: Bradyrhizobiaceae bacterium Ga0074131; assembly: GCA_001464035.1. GTDB lineage: Bacteria > Pseudomonadota > Alphaproteobacteria > Rhizobiales > Xanthobacteraceae > Bradyrhizobium. The sequence goes on along the minus strand of LNEC01000019.1, from coordinate 637,165 downwards.
GCGGCGTTCTGCGCCGGCATCGGCCGCGCCTACGGCCTGCGCACGGGGCTATTCACCTCGCCGCATCTGTATCGCTTCAACGAACGGGTTCAGGTCGATGGCGCCGAGATAGGAAATGCCGACCTGGCGCGGCTGACATCGCGGATTGGAGCGGCGATCGCCGGACTCTCGGCGCGGCGCGGCGAACAGTTCGGCGCTTTCGAAGCCCTGTTCGCGCTGGCCTGCCTGTATTTTCAGGAGACGACATGCGATCTCGCGGTGTTCGAGGCCGGCATCGGCGGACGCTACGATCCGGTGCGCCTGATCGGCGCGCTTACCACCTGCGTTACCTCGGTCGATTACGAGCATGTCGAACTGCTCGGCCATTCGCTGGAGCTGATCGCCTCCGACAAGAGCGACGCCTGTGCCGCCGGCGGCACCATCGTCTATGGCGAGAATTGCCGAAGCCTGAGGCCGCATCTGATGGAATACAATCGACATCGCGAGGTCACGCCTCTGTTTGTCCGCGAGCAGATCGGCATTGAAAACGAAGTCGCATCGACATCAGGGCAGCGGTTCGACTACCAGTTCGGCAATCATGATTTCCGCTCGCTCGATATCGGCCTGGTTGGCGCGTTTCAGGCCAATAACGCCGCCATTGCCATCACCCTGTTTCTGCTCTGGCTGCAGCGCGAACACCCACGCGAGGCGTTCGAGCGGATCGAAGCCGCCGTGCAAGCCGGCCTGCGGGAGACGCGCTGGCCCGGCCGCCTCGAGACCATCGGCCATGACCCGCTCGCCATTATCGACGTCGGCCATACCCCCGACAGCGTCAGGCAGTCGCTCGCCAGCCTCAAGGCAATTCATGGCGCGGAGGGCTGGATCCTCGTGATCGGGGTTTCCAGCGACAAGAACGCCGACGAGATCGCGGGCGCGCTGGCGCCGTCGTTCGACACCATCATCTGCACCCGCGCGCACCATAAGGGCGCGGATGCGGCGGTCATCGCGAGCGTGGTGCACGCGGCCAATCCGCAAGCCGATCTTCGCATCGCCAAGACGGTTGCGGAGGCCGTGGAAATGAGCCAGCAACTCGCTGTCGAGCAGAAGCGAAAGGTCTACGTGGCGGGCGGACTGTTCTTGGCGATCGAATACGCCACCGTTGCGCGAGGGGGCCGCGCGCAGGATTTGAAATTCTTCTGACGAGGGCTTCAGCCCTCGTCAGTGCGAGGAGCGCAGCGACGAAGCAATCCGGCCTTCTTGCGCAAAGGCAAGATGGATTGCCTCGCGGAGGCTGTCATCGGGCGCGCATTCGCGCGACCCGGCGGCTCGCAATGATGGTTGGTTTGCGCTAGCGTCCAACGAAACGCATAATGTGGGCAACCGCACGTCAGGGAGACAACGCCATGAGCGACACTGTCAATCGCCAGATTCTGCTGGTGGAGAAGCCCGCCGGAAAGCTCGGGCCTGAACATTTCAAACTGTCGAAGGCGACGATCCCCGAGCCGAAGGACGGCGAGGTGCTGCTCAAGGTGCGCTATATCTCGCTCGATGCCGCCAACCGGGCGTGGATGCACGGCGCGACCTATCGCGCGGCGGTGGAGGCCAACACCGTGATGGCCGGCGGCGGCGTCGCCGAAGTGGTGTCGTCGAAAGCGCCGGGATTTGCGCCCGGCGATATCGTGTTCGGCGATACCGGCTGGCAGGACTACGCCGCGGTGCCGGCAAGACACCTGAGCAAGATGCCTGACATGGAGCCGATGACGCATCTGCTCAGCGTCTACGGCATCGCCGGGCTGACCGCCTATTTCGGCCTGCTCGACATCGGCAAGCCGAAAGCCGGCGAAACCGTGGTGGTTTCGGCCGCCGCCGGCTCGGTCGGCTCGATCGTCGGCCAGATCGCCAAAATAAAGGGCTGTCACGTCGTCGGCATCGCCGGCGGCAAGGACAAGTGCGACTGGCTGACGTCTGAGCTCGGCTTCGATGCCGCGGTCGACTACAAGGACGGCGCGGTGTTCAAGGCGCTGCGGGCCGCCGCACCGAAGGGCATCGACGTCTATTTCGACAATGTCGGCGGCGACATTCTCGAAGCCTGTCTGGCGCAGATGAACAATCGCGGCCGCATCGCCTGCTGCGGCGCGATCTCGCAGTATGACGGCGTGCCGTCGGCACACGGGCCGCGCGGCGTGCCCGGCCTGATCGTGGTGAAGCGACTCATCATGCAGGGTTTTATCGTGATGGACTACATGGACCAGCGCGATCAGGCGCTGAAGGACCTGCAGTCCTGGGTCGCCGCGGGCAAGCTGAAAGTCCAGGAAGACGTCATCGACGGCCTGGAGAATACCCCGAAGGCGCTAATCGGACTGTTGGCCGGCGAGAACCGCGGCAAGCGAATGGTGAAGATTTAGCGTTGGATCGCAGGGTGGGCAAAAAGCGCGCTTTGCAACGTGGCCACCATCTATCCGCGTCGTGATCGAAGTTGGTGGGCACGCTGCGCTTTGCGCACCCTACGGTTTGTTCAGTGGGCTAATGCGTCACACGCGGCGCCGCCTGCGGCGCGGGTGCATCGCTCTTGCGGCCGGCCAGCCAGTTCTCGAACCGCTGCACCACGACGAAGAACGTCGGCACGAACAGCACGGCGAGGCAGGTCGAGGCGATCATCCCTGAAAATACCGTGATGCCGATCGATTTGCGGGCGCTGGCGCCGGCGCCGGTCGCCAGCACCAGCGGCACCACGCCGAGGATAAAGGCGAACGAGGTCATCAGGATCGGCCGGAATCGCGCCCGCGCCGCCTCGATCGCGGATTCCATCAACGGCCTGCGGTCGCGCACATGCAGTTCCAGCGCCACCTCGACGATCAGGATGGCGTTCTTGGCCGACAGCGCGATCAACAGGATTATGCCGATCTGGGTGTAGAGGTTGTTCTCGATCCGCAACGCCGTGAGCACGGCCATCGGGCCCAGCAGCGACAGCGGCACGGCGAGGATCACCGAGATCGGCGCGTACCAGCTCTCGTACTGTCCGGCCAGCACCAGGTACACCAGCAGCAAGGCAAGGCCGAAGGCGAGGTAGATCTGGCCGCCGACCACTTTCTCCTGGTACGACATCGCGGTCCACTCATAGCCGGTGCCTGGCGGCAGGGTCTTGGCGGCGATCTCCTCCATCAGCGCCATCGACTGGCCGGAGCTGTAACCGATGGCCGGCAGGCCGATCACCGTCGCCGACGGGTAGAGATTGTACAGGCTGATCAGCGATGGGCCGACCGCGGGCGTGATCTTCGCCACGGTGCCGAGCGGGATCATGTCGCCCCGACTGTTGCGCACCATCAGCTTTTCGATATCGCGCGGGGTCAGGCGAAACTGCGAATCCGCCTGGGCGTAGACCTGGAAAGTACGGCCGAATTTGTTGAACTGGTTGACGAAGGTCGAGCCCATGTAGGACGACAGCGTCGAGAATATCTGGTCGGTGGTGACATGCAGGATCTGGGTCTTGACCCGGTCCACCTCGACATCGAATTGCGGCACCATCGAACGGAACGGCGAACTGACGCGCTGCAGCGCGCTTTGCGTCTGCGCATTGGCGACGATGGCGCCGGCGATGGCCTGCAGCTTGCCGAAATCGGCATTGCCGTCGCGCAGCTGGACCTGCATAGCGAAACCGGCGGCGTTGCCGATGCCCTGGATCGGCGGCGGCGGGATCACCAGAATTCGCGCTTCCGGGATTGCCGACAGCTTCTCGTTCAGCCCGACGAACAGCGATCGCAGATCCTGACCCGGGCCACGCGCGCTCCACTCCTTCAGGATCAGATAGGCGACGCCGGCATTGGCGAGACTCGACGAGTTGTCGAGCGCCGAGATTCCGGCGATGCCGATCACCTGATCGACGCCGGGCGTCTTGCCGGCGAGGTCGCTGACCTGCTGCAGCACGCGCTGGGTGCGGTCGAGCGCGGCGCCATCAGGTAACTGGACCGCGACCAGCAGGTAGCCCTGATCCTCGATCGGAATGAAACCCGTCGGCACCCGCGACAGACCGTAGCCTGCGGTGCCGATCAGGATCAGCGCCGAGATCACCGACATGCCGCTGTGCGCGACGAGGCGGCCGATCAGCCGCGCATAGCCTCTTTCGAGACGATCATAGACCGCATTGAAGCCGCGATAGAACCAGTTGCGCTGTTCCGGCGGCACCGGCCGGCGCAGCCACAGCGCGCATTGCGTCGGTTTCAGCGTGGCGGCATTGATGGCGCTGAGCAGCGCCGTCGCGGCGATCACCAGCGCGAACTGCGCGTACATCCGGCCCGTCAGCCCCGGCAGGAATGCCGCCGGCAGAAATACCGCGATCAGCACCAGCGTGATGCCGACGATCGGCGCGAACAGCGCATCCATCGCGGCGATCGCGGCGTCATGGCTGGACATGCCCTTTTCGATATTGTGGGCGGCGCCTTCGACCACGACGATGGCGTCGTCCACCACGATCCCGATCGCGAGCACGATCGCAAACAGGGTCGAGATGTTGACGGTGAAGCCGAGCGCGGCCATCGCCGCAAAGGCGCCGATGATCGTCACCGGGACGGTAGTCGCCGGCACCAGCATCGCGCGCCAGTCCTGCAGGAAGATCAGGATCACGACGAGCACGAGCAGGCCGGCCTCGATCAGCGTCTTGTAGACTTCCTTGATCGATTCCGAGACGAACTTGGTGGTATCGAACGGCGTATCGTACTTGATGTCCTGCGGGAATTGCAGGGCCAGCGCCGCCATCTTCCTCTCGACCGCTTTCTCGACCTCGAGCGCGTTGGCGCCGGGCGACTGGAATACGCCGATGCCGACCGAAGGCTTGTTGTTGAGCGAGAAAACCTGGCCGTAGGTCTGGGCCCCCAGTTCGACCCTGCCGACGTCACGAACCCGGGTGACATCGCCGCTATTGCCGGTCTTGACGATCACGTTCCCGAACTCGCTGACGTCGTCGAGTCGGCCGTGGACGTTGAGTGTGTACTGGAACGCTTGTCCCGCCGGCGTCGGCGGTGCGCCGACCTGGCCCGCGGTGACCTGCTGGCTCTGCTGCTGGATCGCCTGGATGACGTCCTGCGGCATCAGCCCGCGCACCTGCAGCTTGTTCGGATCGAGCCAGACCCGCATTGAATACTGGCCGGCGCCGAACACCGTGACGTTGCCGACCCCTGGCAGCCGCGACAGTTCGTCCCGGATGTTGATGGTGGCGTAGTTGGAGAGGAACAGACTGTCGTAGGTCGCGTTCGGCGAGGTCAAGGTCACGAACAGCAGGATCGCCGTCGACCGCTTCTGCACGGTGACGCCCTGATTCTGCACCGACTGCGGCAGCTGCGCCAGCGCGCTCGACACCCGGTTCTGCACCAGCACCTGCGCGAAGTTGAGATCGGTGCCGATCCTGAAGGTCACGGTCAGCGAGTAGGTGCCGTCGGCGCCGCTATAGGACTGCATGTACAGCATGTCCTCGACGCCGTTGACCTGCTGCTCGATCGGCAGCGCCACGGTATCGATCACGGTCCTGGCGCTGGCGCCGGGATAGCGGGTGGTGACCTGCACCGTCGGCGGCACCACGTCGGGATACTGCGCGACCGGGAGAGTGAACAACGCCACGCCGCCGATCAGGATCATCAGGAACGCGATGACGTTGGAAAGCACCGGCCGTTCGATGAAGAATTTCGAAATCATGGATCGGTCCTATTTGGCCGATCCTGGCGGGGTTTCGATCTTCTGCAGCTGCGGATCGACCTTCTGGCCAGGGATCACGCGGTCGTCGGGCTTCAGGCCGCTTTCGATCACGCGCAACTCGCCTTCCAGCGGCCCGGTCTGCACCTTGCGCTGCTCGACGATGTTTTCGGCGTTCACCACCAGCACGAAGCGTCCGGCTTGATCGCTGCCCAGCGCCACATCGGGCACCAGCAGGGCGTTTGGCTGCTGATCGACGGGAACGCGGACACGAACGAAATATCCCGGCAGCAGGACCCGGTCGGCATTGGGCAGCACGCCGCGCACCGCCAGCGTTCCGGTCGACTGGTTGACTGTCGGCGCCGCATAGTCGAGCCTGCCCTTGTGCGGATAGCCGCTGTCGGTCTGCAGCCCGACCTCGACCGGGAGCTGCTCGATATCGCTCGGCGTCATGCCGCGGCGCCTGGCCTCGGCCCGGATCCGCAGCACGTCCTGCTCGTTGACGTTGAAATTCACATAGAGCGGGTCGAGCGCCACGATGGTCGCAAGCTGGGTCGGCGACGACGCGCCGACCAGTTCGCCGACCGAGACCAGATGCGCGCTGACGATGCCGTCGAACGGCGCGACGACATTGGTGTAGCCGTAATTGACCGCCGCGATCCTGGTGTTGACCTGGGCCTGCTGCAGGTTCGCCTGGGCATTGTCGCGGGTGGCGGTGGAGGTGTCGAGCGTCGCCTGCGAAACCACCTGCCTCTGCACCAGATCCGACTGCCGCTTGAAGTCGGCGTCCGCCTGTTTCGCCGAAGCCTGCGCGCCCGCCTCGGCCGCCTGCGCCTGCTCCAGTTTCAGCCTGTACGTCTCGGGCTCGATCGTGAACAGCGTCGTGCCTGCCTTCACGGCGGCGCCGTCCTTGTAGTTGATCGACTGCAGCACACCCTGCACCCGCGCGACGAGATCGACGTTCTTGATCGGCGCGGTATTGCCGGTGGCTTCGAGGTAACGTGTGACGGCGCGCTGCATCGGCGGCGCGACTTCCACCTTCGGCGGCGGCGGCGGCACAAACGCATTTTGCTCGCAGGCACTTGAAGTGACGAACGCCGATATGACGAAAGCCATCCGGGAGGCGTTGGCGAGCCGTTGCCGCGCGTTGGCTGCCGGACCGGTGCATGCTGGCGAATGCGTCAGCATCAATCCCACGCCCCGATTGCGTTCTGTTCTGAAAAAACTTCATTCACGAGAAAAACTTCACCGTTCATGAATAGCAACAATCCTCCTGCAGTGGAACCCGAAACCGAAAATCATGCGGCCTGCAGCATTTCGTCGTTCGACCCATTCAAGATTCACCTTGGATCGCAACGACGGCTCGCGCGACAACGAAAAGGATTTCCCAAAATGATCAACACGTTAAAACACAGGGCGCGGCTCGTAACCGCCATGTTCATGGTGGCGACACCGGCCTATTCGCAAGCTCCCACCGATGCACAATGCAACGCCATCCCGTCCCAATGCCGCGCCAGCTATCAGGCCCATTGTGCCAGCGTCCCGCGGGCGGCGGCCGGATCATCGCCCGCGTGGCCAAGGAGAGCGACGAAATCACGCCGGCCTGCAGAGGGGGTCTGGCCGCAGTCGAGGGGAGGAAGTAGCGGGTCTTTGCGATACGGCGAGAAATGCTCTACACTTCCAATTAACAGTATACTGCCAATTGGGAGGATGTCCGTGCGTATCGCCGTGGTCGGCGGAGGCCCCGGGGGTCTCTACTTCGCCTATCTCTGGAAGAAGCGTCATCCCGAGGCGCAGATCGATCTGTTCGAGCAGAATCCGGCCGGCGCCACCTGGGGTTTCGGCGTGGTGTTCTCCGAGCAGGCGCTCGAATTCCTGCGCGCCGACGATGTCGACACGGTGGACGCGATCGCGCCACGGATGCAGAGCTGGAAGAACATCACGCTCAATCTGCGCGGAGAAAGCGTCGAGATCGACGGCGTCGGCTTCTCGTCGATCGGCCGGCTCGAACTCCTGACGATCCTGCAGGCGCGCGTCTGCGCCGTCGGCGTCGAGCCACGCTACGACACGACCGTCCAGTCCGTGGACGAACTGAAAGGTTACGACCTGATCGTCGCGGCCGATGGCCTGAACTCGCTGGTGCGCCGCAGCCTTGAGGGTGATTTCGGCACCTCGCTATCCTACTCTGCCAACAAGTTCGCCTGGTACGGGACGTCGAAGCGCTTCGGAACGCTGTCGCAGACGTTTGTCCAGACCGACCTCGGCGCCTTCAACGCGCATCACTACCGCTATTCGCCCGACATGAGCACGTTCCTGGTCGAATGCGATTCGGCGACCTGGCGGCGTTACGGTTTTGCCGACAAGACCGTCGAGCAGTCGAAAGCCATCTGCGAGCAGGTGTTCGCTTCCACGCTGGATGGCCATGCGCTGGTGTCGAACAAATCGGTGTGGCGCAATTTTCCCTGGATCTGGAACGAGCGCTGGTGGTCCGGGAATATGGTGCTGATCGGCGACGCCCTGCACTCCGCGCATTTTTCGATCGGCTCCGGTACCCGGCTTGCAATCGAGGACGCGATCGCGCTGGTCAGGGCGCTGGAGGCGGAGGCGGATGTTTCCGCGGCGCTCGATCGCTACCAGGCTGAGAGGAAACCGATCGTGCAGAAGCTGGTGACTGCGGCGCGGACCAGCGCCGACTGGTACGAGAAGTTCCCCGAACATATGCAGCTCGGGCTGATGGATTTTGCCCACAGCTACATCACCCGCTCCGGGCGGATCGACGATATCAGGCTGCGCGCGATGTCGCCGGGCTTCATGGCGCGCTACGAGGCATCGAAGCAACACGAGACCAGCCGATGACACCCGAGATCGCCGACCAGGTACCGTCAGACAGCCCCGGCGCGCGCGAAATCGGCTTTGCGATTCCGCAAGCCTACAACGCCAGCCGCCTCCTGTTCGACAACCTTGCCAAGGGCCATGGAGACCGGCCCGCGCTGATCGGTCCCCTTGGGACGCGCAGCTATATCGAACTCTGCGCGGAAGCCTGCCGCTGGGGCCACGGGTTTGCCTCGCTCGGACTCAAACGCGGCGACCGCATCCTGATGTTCCTCGACGATACGCCGGCCTATCCGGCGGCGTTTTTCGGCGCCGTGCGGGCCGGCTTCGTGCCGCTGCTGATCAACACGCTGACGCCGCCGGAGCTGCTGCAGTTCTATCTCGCGGATTCCGGCGCCTTGATTGCCGTGACCGATGCCGAATTCAGTACGCGCTTCGATGCCCCGGCCTGCAAGGGCGTATCGCTGCAAACGCTGATCGTGGTCAATGGCGACGCCGGCGAGCACGCCGTGGCGAACACCATCGCCGCCGAACGCTGGTTGCCGGCATTTCCCGCCGATCTCGCGGAAGCCGATACCGACCGCAACGAGATGGCGTTCTGGATGTATTCGTCGGGCTCGACCGGCCGGCCCAAGGGTATCGTCCATCTGCAGCACGACATGGCCTATTGCGAGGCCGCGTTCGCCCGCAACGTGCTGAAGCTTGCGCCCGACGACATCTGCTTCTCGGTGCCGAAAATCTTCTTCGCCTACGGCTTCGGCAATTCGATCACCTTCCCCTTCGCGGCGGGCGCCACGACGCTGCTGCTGCCGGGCCAGCCCAGGCCGGCAGCGATCTTTGCGGCGATCGAACGTTTTCGGCCCTCGGTGTTCTTCGGTCTGCCGACGCTCTATACTTCCCTGACCAAGGCCGAAGGTGCCGAGGCGACGGATTTCTCCTCGCTGAGGCTGGCGCTGTCCGCCGCCGAGGTGCTTTCGGCCGATGTCTTCAACGGCTGGAAGGCGCTCACCGGCCTCGATATCATCGAAGGGCTGGGATCGACCGAAGTGCTGCACATCTATCTCTCCAATCGCCCGGAGCAGAAAAAGCTCGGCGCCGCCGGCCTTCGCGTCCCCGGCTATGAAATTGAGCTGAAGGACAGTGACGGCCGCCACGTCGGCGACAACGAGGAAGGCATTCTGTGGGTGCGCGGTGATTCCAACACGCCGCTGTACTGGAACCGGCCGGACAAATCGGCGGAGACCATTCGCGAGGGCGGCTGGATCTACACCGGCGACCGCTTTGTCAGGGATGCCGACGGCTTCCACTTCTTCCGCGGCCGCGCCGACGACCTCATAAAAATTTCCGGGCAATGGGTCTACCCGCTCGAGGTCGAGCTCTGCCTCGCCGGGCATCCCGGCGTGCGCGAATGCGCGGTATTCGCGGCCGAATTGCCGGACCGGCGCATGACCTTGAAGGCGGTGGTAGTCATGAACGACCGTGGGTTCGATGCGGATGCGACGACGAAGCTGCTGCAGGATTTCGTCAAGGCAAAGCTGCTGCCGTACAAATATCCGCGCGAAGTGCGTTTCCTCGACGAGTTGCCGAAGACCGGTACGGGAAAGATCGACCGGCAGGCGCTGATGAAGGTGTAGCCGCTTGCACTGCTGCGCCCCCGGAAGCGGGAGAGGTAAGGGGTGCGCTACCCCGTCAGCCCCGTCCCGCCATACAGCCACTCCAGATCGCGGTAATATTCCTCCGAACTTTTCGCGCTCATGATGGCGTTGCGGAGGCGGGCGTGGTCGCCGTCGGGATGGTAGATGTGCTCGCCGATGGCGCGGGACTGCAGCTGGATGCGCGCGGTGCGCTCGAAACGCTGCGAACGGTAGCGCTCCAGCGCGCCGGCGTGATCATCGGGATGCTGCGACAGCATATGCGACAGGCACACCGCGTCCTCCAGCGCCATGCAGGCGCCCTGCGCGAAATACTGCAGGGTCGGATGCGCAGCGTCGCCGAGCAGCACCACGCGGCCGTCGATCCACCTCTCCATCGGGTCACGGTCGCACAGCACCCAGAGCTTCCAGTTCCTGCCGTGGCGGATGATCCCCTTCGCCCGCTCATGGACATGTGCAAAACCTCGCATCACCTCGTCGTCGGAGACGGCCTGGCCCGCGACCGGATCCGGCGCGTGGTTGTGATAGGTGACGACGAGATTGAACACCTTCCAGCCAGACAGCGGGTAATGCACGATGTGGCACTTCGGCCCCGCCCACAGCGTTGCCGCGTTCCAGCGCAAATCTTCCGGCATCTCGTCGGTCGGAATGACCGAGCGATAGGTGGAGTGGCCGGACACCCGCGGCGGACCGTCGGCTGCGACCGATTTGCGGATGTTCGACCACAGCCCGTCGGCGCCGATCAGCAGTGATCCCGTCACGCGCTCGCCGGATGCCAGCCGCGCCGTCACCGACGAGCCGTCCTGATCGTAGCCGGTGACCTCCGAGCTGACGCGCAGCTCGATCAGTTCGTGATCCCGGCAGGCTTTCAGGAACACGCCATGCAGGTCGCCGCGATGCACGACGCCGTAAGGGTTACCGAACCGCGTGCGGAAGGCGTCACCCAGGTCAATATGGGTGATCTCCTGTGCGGTCAGCGCATCCATCAGCCGCAGCTGGTCGATATACACAGCCATGCCGCGCGCGGCTTCGCCGACGCCGAGATAGTCGAAGGCATGGAAGGCGTTGGGCCCGAGCTGGATGCCGGCGCCGATTTCGCCGAGCGCCGACGCCTTCTCCAGCAGGATCGAGGCAATGCCTTTCTGCGCAAGACCCAGCGCTGCGGCGAGACCGCCGATGCCGCCGCCCGCGATCAAGACGGGCTTTCTGTCCCCCGCCGCCGTCATCAGTTCGATTTTCCGAGATGTTCGAGCGCATCCTCGGCGCGCAGCGGCACCCGTGAGGCCTCGTTGTTGAGATCGACCAGTTGCGTCAGCAGCGCCAGCAGCGTCCGGCGGTCGGCCGGTTTGAGGGGCTGCAGCATCCGTGCCTGGGCGCGCTGGACCGATGGCATGATGTCGCGCAGCAGCGCGGCGCCGGCCCTGGTCAGGTAAAGCAGTTTGGTGCGCTTGTCCTCGGGCGAGGACTTGCGCTCGATATAGGCCTTGGCCTCCAGCCGCTCGATCACGCTGCCGAGCGTGGAGCGGTCGAACGCGATCACGGCGGACAACCGCGTCGCATCGATGCCGGGATGGGTGCGGATCGAAACCAGCGAGGCATACTGCACCGGCGTCAGGTCGTACGCCTTGCACTCCTCGACGAAGATCGACACCGCGATCTGCTGCATCCGCCGGAACAGGTAGCCCGGCGCGGTATAGACCGCATCCATGGTGATGTCGGCGGATTTATTCGGCATCGGCTTGCTTGTCCGGTGCGGCGTCCGCGAACGCCTTCATGGCCAGCGCCGCTGCTTCGGCCCTCAGCAGGCGCGGATAGGCCGCGACGTCGACGCCGAAGCGCCGTGCATTGAAGAGCTGCGGCACCAGGCATAGATCGGCGATGGTCGGCGCTTCGCCGAAGCAGAACGGCCCGGGCTCCCCGGCGATCAGGGCTTCGCAGGCGGCAAGTCCCTCCCGGTTGGCCCACGCCGCCCAGCCCGTCACCTGCTCCTCGGGCAGCCCGAGTTCACGCAGCCGCGCCAGCACTTTCAGATTCTGCACCGGGTGAGTATCGCAGGCCAGCACCAGCGCGAAGGCGCGCACCCTGGCGCGGCGCAGCGGATCCCACGGCAGCAGGGCCGGCTGGGGCCGGATTTCCTCCAGCCATTCGATGATGGCCAGCGACTGGGTCAGCACCGCGCCCCCGTCGTCCTGCAGCGCCGGCACCAGCCCCTGCGGGTTGATGGCGAGGAAGGCGGGATCGCGCTGTTCGCCCTTGCGAAGGTGGTGCGACAGGTGATCGGCGTCCAGCCCCTTCAGATTCAACGCGATTCTCACCCGGTAGGACGCGCTGCTGCGGAAATAGCCGTGCAGCTTCATCGTAGCCTCCCCACAATCGTCTTGTTCGTTTGCCGTGCGCTGTTGACGCTATCCATATTGTAAGTATGCTGTCAATCGAGACCGAGAACCACGCAAGACAACCGCGCAACAGAAACGGGAAGGCTCGTCATGGAAGCCGTAGAGAAGACGCCGGAACGCGAGGCGTTCTACCGGAAGATCGACGGCGAAAATCTTTCGGCGCTGTGGAACGTGATGGGCGACCTGATCACGCCAGAGCCGAAGAGCGCCTGCCGGCCGCATCTGTGGAAGTTCGACGCCATCCGCGACTACATGACCGAAGCCGGCAGACTGATCACCGCCAAGGAAGCTGAACGGCGGGTGCTGGTGCTGGAGAATCCCGGCCTGCGCGGGCAATCGAAGATCACGACGTCGCTGTTTGCCGGCGTGCAGATGGTGATCCCCGGCGATGTCGCTCCGGCGCACCGCCACAGCCAGTCGGCATTGCGCTTCGTGCTCGAAGGCCACGGCGCCGCGACCGCCGTCGACGGCGAGCGCACGCTGATGGAGCCCGGCGACTTCGTCATTACGCCGTCGATGACCTGGCACGACCATTCCAACGAAACTTCCGAGCCGATGTTCTGGCTCGACGGCCTCGACATCCCGATGGTGCAGTTCTTCGATGCCTCGTTCGCGGAGGGATCGAACGAGGACCAGCAGCAGATCACCCGGCCCCCCGGCGACAGCTTTGGCCGCTACGGCCACAACCTGCTGCCGGTCGACGGCAAGCGCAGCTCAAGAACCTCGCCGATCTTCAACTACCCCTACAACCACACCCGGGAGGCGCTGGAACAGGCCAGGGCGCGCAACGAGTGGGACGCCTGCCACGGGTTGAAGCTGAAGTTCTCCAATCCCGAGACCGGCGATTTCGCGATGCCGACCATCGGCACCTTCATTCAATTGCTGCCAAAGGGTTTCAAGACCGCACGCTATCGCGCCACCGACGCCACCGTGTTCGCGGCGATCGAAGGCAAAGGCCGCTCCCGGATCGGCGACCAGACCTTCGAATGGGGCCCACGCGATCTGTTCGTGGTCCCGAGCTGGCAGTGGGTCACCCACGAGGCCGACCAGGATTCGGTGCTGTTCAGCTTCTCGGACCGCCCGGTGCAGCAGAAGCTGGATCTGTTCCGGGAAGATCGCGGCAATGCGTGAGGACTTCATTCACCTCTCCCCGCTTGCGGGGAGAGGTCGCAAGCGGGCGCGGGAGAAATTAGCGCCAGTGCAACAACCGCGTCTCCAGCAGATTGATCAGCCTGCCCACCGCCAGCCCGAACAGCGACAGCATCACGACCCCCGCCAGCAGTTGATCGGTCTGCATCAGATTGCCGGCCTGGAGAACAAAGGCGCCGATGCCGAATTCGGCGCCGATCATTTCGGCGCTCACCACCAGCAGCAGCGCAACTGAAGCAGTGATGCGGAACCCGGCGAGGATCGACGGCAGCGCGCCCGGCCAGATCACCCGGCGCACGATCGAGGCAAACGGCACCCCGAAGCTCTGGGCCATCCGGATCAGATTGCGCGGCACCGCGTCGACGCCGCTATAGACCGAGATCGCGGTGGAGAAGAACACGCCGAGCGCGATGGTGGCGATCTTGGGCTCCTCGCCGATCCCGAGCCACAGGATCAACAGCGGCAGCAGCGCGATCTTCGGAATCGGAAACAGCGCCGAAATGAAGGTGATGCCGACGCCGCGCGCGAGGCTGGAGAGCCCGATGGCGAAGCCGACCGCGACGCCGGCCATGGTGCCGAGAATCCATCCCGCTCCTATTCGCACCACCGAAGCCGATACGTGGTGCCAAAGCGCGCCCGACATCGCGAGCTTCCAGATCGCCAGCCCGATCGCCGACGGCGGCGGCAGGAACAATGGATTGACCCAGCCGGCGCTGCCGACCAGCTGCCAAAGCCCGATCACCAGCACCAATGCGACCCAGCCGGAATAGCGGCCTGCGCGCGGCGCAAAACCTGCACCTCGAAATGCGACGGGCCGCGCCTCAGTGGTGATATCGGCCGGCGGCGAATCGCGACCTGCCTTGGCGCGGTTAAGCATGCTGCACCTCGCGCTCGGCTTCGACCGCCTGCTCGCGGATCAGCGACCACAGTTCGCTCTGCAGCGTCAGCAGCTTCTCGCGGGCATGGATGTCGCCGCGCTCGCTGCGACTCAGCGGAATGGCGACGACTTCGCGGATGCGGCCGGGCCGCCGCGACAGCACCACGATGCGGTCGGCGATCCGCACCGCCTCCTCGAGATTGTGCGTGACATAGACCGCGCCCATCGAGCCGTCGGCCAGCAGCCCGATAAAATCCTCCATCAGCAATTCGCGGGTTTGCGAATCCAGCGCCGACAGCGGTTCGTCCATCAACAGGATCGCCGGCCGCACCGCCAGCGCCCGCGCAATGCCGACGCGCTGCCGCATGCCGCCCGAGAGTTGCTTGGGATAGGCGCCGCGAAAGTCCGACAGGCTGGTGCGGCGCAAGGCATCGTCGACCACCGCGCGGCGCTGATTCCCGGAAAGACCGGTATGCAGCAGCGGAAATCCGACATTCTGCTCCACCGTACACCACGGCAGCAGCGCAAAATCCTGGAACACGAAGGTGAGCGGATTGCGGCTGTCCGGCGGCGGCGCGCCGCGCCATTCCGCCCGTCCAGAGCTCGGCTGCAGCAGCCCGCCCAGAATCGACAGCAACGTGCTCTTGCCGCAGCCGGAGGGACCGACGATCGCCACCACCTCGCCCGAGCGCACCGTGAAGGAGACGTCGT
This sequence comes from Bradyrhizobiaceae bacterium Ga0074131, assembly GCA_001464035.1. GTDB lineage: Bacteria > Pseudomonadota > Alphaproteobacteria > Rhizobiales > Xanthobacteraceae > Bradyrhizobium. The sequence continues at coordinate 621,887 of LNEC01000019.1, read as the reverse complement.
AGAGCACCTCAAGCGCGCCGAAGCGGTGGCTGATATGGTCGGCGATCAGGTCCATTCGAAATCCACTCTAACCCGTCATGCCCGGGCTTGACGAAATTAGTTCGCTGCGCTCGCAAGAACGGAAGGCATCAATCCGCCTTCACGAATTCCTTCGCAAGGATCGCCTCGACACCAAATCCCTTGTCGACAAAACCCTGCTCCTGCAGCCACTCGATCTGGTTGGCGACGTTCTTGACGTCGAGCTTGCCGTCGGGATCGATATAGGCGCAATTGCCGACCACCTGCTCGACCGGCAGGTTGGTGTATTTCGCGATGATCTCCAGCAGCGGTCTTGTCCTGTCGTCGACCTGCGCCTTGCCGTCCTTGATCGAGGCCAGGATCACATCGTGATATTCCCGGTCGGCGCGGGCCAGCGCGCCCAACAATTTGGTCACCATCGGCCTGTTGGTCAGCGTCTTCGGCGAGGCGAAGACAGCTCCGAGCTGCCACGGCGTCTCGTCGCCGACCCAGCCCAGCAGTTTAGCGCCGCCGTCATCGATCAGCTTGCGCGCGGTCGAGACCGGCAGCAACGCGGCATCGACGGTCTCGCCTTTCAGCGCGGCGGCGGCATTCGACAGCGACTGCAGCGGCAGCACTTTTACCTCGGCGAGCTTGAAGCCGTATTTGTCGGCGAGCAGCCCGAGAGAATAGTGAAAGCTCGAGCCGGTCTGCGTCACCGCGATGCGTTTGCCCGCGAGATCTTTCGGCGTCTTTAGCCCGGCGGCATAGGCGTTGTTGCTGGCGAAATAGCCGATCAGCGGATAGCCGGCGCGTTCGCGGCTCATGCCGCCGATCACCTTCAGCGCCCCCTTGCCGGCGAGATTGTAGAGCCCGGCGGTGAAGGCCGTAATGCCGAAATCGACGTCGCCCGAGGTGGTTGCCACCGCGATCGGCTGCGCCGCGTCGAAGAATTTCAGCTCGATCTCAAGCCCGGCCTCTTTGAAATAGCCCTTGTCCTGCGCGATGAACACCGGCGCCGAGGATGACAGCCGGAGCACGCCGACCTTGGCTTTCAGCGGGTCATCCGCCCGCGCCATTCCGGTCGCTGCCAAGGTCAGCAGGCCCGCCAGGGCGAGCCGCGCGAATACCATCATCCCGTTTGCTCCATATTCGGTTCTTCTAAAGCCTGATCAACATCGATGGAAGCATCGGCTCGATACCTCATCATCGACAGTCCGCCCCCTCTCCAGCTTGCGGGCAGGGCCGGGGCGGGGGTGCCCGACGCGGACGACCACGCGGATGCATTCCCCCACCCGCCGCAAGCAGGAGAGGTGACCGGAGCCCTACAAGCCGTCCGGCACGACCTGGTCCTGCCCGATAAACCCGCCCTGCTGCTTCAATGCTTGTTGCAGCTTTTCCACCGCGATGTCGCGCGGAATCGTGTTGCCGCCGAGCGCCAGCGCCGCCGCTGACCCGGCCGCCTCCCCCATCGCAAAACAGGCGCCGGAGACCCGTGCCGCCGACTGGCCGTCATGGGTCATCGAGGCGCAGCGTCCGGCCACCAGCAGATTGTCGACGCCGTCGGGCGTCAGCATCCGGTACGGCAGTTCGTTGAAGCCGCGGGATTCCGGGATCGGCGGGAACTTGAAGATGACGTCGCCAGCGACATGGGTTTCCATCGGCCAGCCGTTGACGCCGATACTGTCATCGAACGAAGCGCAGCCGAGCACGTCGTCGCCCGACAGCATATAGCTGCCGACCACGCGGCGGGTTTCGCGGATGCCGAGTTGCGGCGGCAGGTCGACGATATAGGATTTTTCGAACCCCGGCACCGTGCGCAGGAAATCGAAGGCGGCCACGGCCTGGCGGCGGCCATCGATTTCGCCGCGGGTGAGGTCGTCGGGTTCGAGCCCGTTGATCGCGGTGCCGTCCTCGCGTGACAGTTGCGTGAAATTGACCCGCCATTCGATTCCGGAGCGCTGCGGCCGCACGATGGCAGCCTTGCGCGGAAAATGATGGGTGCCGGCGGCTTCGGCCTGCTCCATCAGCGCCGGAATCGTTCGCCAGGCGTCGCCGGCCTTTTCGGGGTCGATGCCGTTGAGCCGGAACATCATCGAGGGGTAGAGCATGCTGCCGGCGCCATCGCCGACCTCGAAGCGCGCCCCGGCCCAGGCCGCGAGATCGCCGTCACCGGAGCAGTCGATGAAGATGTCCGATCGCACCGCCTGCCGCCCGGCCTTTGTCTCCACCATCAGCGCGTTGATGCGCGCCTCGTCGTGCATCACGACGCCCGCGCCCAGCGCATGAAACAGAATATCGACCTTGTGCGCGGCCAAGAGGTCGTCGGCCGCGATCTTGTAGGCCGCGGTGTCGTAGGCCTGCGCCAGGATTTTTCCGAGGATCAGATGCGGCGCGTTGAGCCCGCCAAGCCGGTCGATCCTTGTCAGCAGCTCCGAGGCAATGCCCTGCACCACCCGATGCATCTCGCCATACACATTGGCATGCAGGCCGCAGAAATTCGTTACCCCCGCCGCGGTGCCCATGCCGCCGAGAAAGCCGTAGCGCTCGATCAGCAGCGTGCGCCGCCCCGCGCGCGAGGCGGCCACCGCCGCGGCGATCCCCGCCGGTCCGCCGCCAAGCACGACGACTTCATATTCGCCATAGAGCGGAATTCGACGGGCGGGTTCTTCGATTGACTTGTGGGGCAAGGCAGGGTTTCCCGAACGGTCCGTCAGTAGCATGCCCCGGCCGCTGAAATTTAGCCATCGCGAAGGCCTGCATCGCCGGTTGCACCACGGAGCCCGTTGTGGAAACTGGCCGCAACGTCGCCGCCCACCTGACAAGGACACCCTTCCCCATGCGTATCTGCATTTTCGGAGCGGGCGCCGTCGGCAGCCATTTTGCGGTGCGACTGGCACTGGCCGGCCACGACGTATCCTGCGTGATGCGCGGACCGCACCTCGAAGCCGTCAAGGCCAGAGGCCTGACGCTTCGGGCTGGCGACGCCGAGTTCAAGGCGGAAGTGACCGCGTCGGACGACCCAGCGAAGCTGGGGCCGCAGGATGTCGTGATCTCGACGCTGAAGGCGAACTCGCTCGGCAGCCTGGTCCCGGGCTTGGCCCCGCTGCTGCGCGACGACACCGCCGTCGTGTTCGCGCAGAACGGCATTCCCTGGTGGTACGATATCGGACTTGCTTCGGATGCGTCGCCGCCCGACCTCGGCTTTCTCGATCCCGGCGGCCAATTGCGCGCCATGGTTTCCCCGGAGCGGATCATCGGCGGCGTGGTCTTCTCCTCCAACGAGGTCATGGCGCCCGGTGTCGTCGCCAATCTTTCGCCCGAGCGCAACATGCTGCTGGTCGGCGGATGCGACGATCGCGGCAGCGCGCGGATCGAGACACTGCGCGCCGCGCTCAACGCGGCCTCGATCCAGTCGCCACCGGTGGAGAACATCCGGGAGACGATCTGGACCAAGCTCCTCACCAACATGTCGATGTCGGTGCTGTGCCTGCTGACCGGACAGACCGCGCGGGCGGTGCGGGACGAGCCGGATCTGCAGGGGATCATCCCCCGGCTGCTCGACGAAGCCAACGCCGTCGCGCGAAGCTGCTTTCCCGGCGTCAAGCGCCTCACGCGCTCGGGTCCGGCGCCCGACCACAAGCCATCGATCCTGCAGGACTACGAACTCGGCCGCGCCATGGAGATCGATGCGCTGGTGCGGGCGCCGGCGGCGTTCGCCCGCGCCGCGGGACTGTCGACGCCGATGCTCGACATGCTGGCGGCGCTGGCGATTCGCCAGGCGCGCGACAAGGGGCTCTATCAGGGGTGAGCGGCACAATCTCGCAATGACGGTTCACCACGGTTGCTAGCTGGCCGAAACGAAGAATAGATACCGTCCGCTTCATCATCGAACAGTTGGAACTGCAACATGCTCGTCAAGGACAAAGTCTGCGTCGTCACCGGCGCCGCCAGCGGCATCGGCGAGGCAACCGCCCGCGCCTTTGCCGCGGCCGGCGCGCGCGGGGTCGTGGTCGCCGATCTCAGGACCTCGCGCGACCGGCTCGCGCACGTCGCCGGCGAGATCGACGGCCTCGCCGTGACGTGCGACGTCGGACAGGAGGAGGACATCAACGCGCTGATCGCGGCGACCGAGGACAAGTACGGGCCGGTCGACGTGTTCTTTTCCAATGCCGGCCTGTCGCGCAAGGGACAGGAACAGGCCTCCGACGCCGACTGGGAGGTCAGCTGGCGCGTGCATGTGATGAGCCACGTGTTCGCGGCGCGGGCGCTGGTGCCGGGCATGCTGGCGCGGGGCTCCGGCTATCTGCTCAACACCGCCTCCGCCGCGGGGCTCTTGGCTTCGCTGAACTCGATGCCCTATGGGGTGACCAAACACGCCGCGGTGGCGCTGGCCGAGCACCTCGCCATTCAATATGGCGACCGCGGCATCCGGGTTTCCGTGCTGTGTCCGCAGTCGGTGCAGACGGGCATGACGACGCCCGGCCCCAGTGCGGCGCGGATCGACGGCGTGCTGCAGGCATCAGAGGTGGCGCGCATGGTGATCGATGCGATGGAAGCCGAGCGCTTTTTGATCCTGTCGCACCCGCAAGTGCATGACTACATGCAGCGCAAGGCGTCCAATGCCGAGCGATGGCTGACCGGGATGCGGCGGCTGCGTGACCGGATCTATGGCGGGCAGGGCTGAGGGCTGACGTTGTTCTTCGTTATTGCGAGCCCAAGGCTCACGTTTCAAACTTTGGCGCGAATGGCGCAAGTATCCCCGCATAGGACTTCGCAGCCGGAAGAGCGTATGAACCGCGCCGCGAGGTGGTGAGTTTCAGAGCGACCAGGGCTTCTGCCTGCTTCACCGCAGCAGCCACGCCGTCGATCACGGGAACGCCGAACTTTTGCGAGAGTTCGTTCGCGAGATCGGCCATGCCCGCGCAGCCCAGTACGATGGCCTCCGCGCCCCGATCCAGCGCCAGCGCAATTTCAGCATCGAGTTTTTCTGCAGCCCCCGAGCCGGGCCTTTCGATATCAAGCACCGCGACGTTGCACGCGCTCACCTGGGCCCGCTCGGCAAAACCGTAGCGGCGCACCAGTTCCTCGAGCGGTACGATCGAGCGCGGCAGCGTGGTGACCACCGCGATGCGCTTTGCCAGTTGCCCCGCGGTCACCAGCGCCGCCTCGCAAATCCCGACCACTGGAAAGCGCGCCACCGATCGCGCGGCGTCGAGCCCGGTATCGTCGAAGCAGGCGATGATGGCGGCATTGGCGTCGCTCGCGTTCATGAGCGCCTGAATCAGGCCGGGCACGGCAAAGGCCTCGTCATAGAAGCCCTCGATCGAGACCGGCCCCATCGCCGACGTCACCGCAACGATTTCGGTGCCGGGGGCGGCGACGGTGCGCGCCGCGGCGCCGATCGTCTCGGTCATCGAGGCGGTGGTATTCGGATTGACGATCAGGATTTTTGCCATGGGCCATGGTAGCCATGATGAAGCGAAGCGCAATCCGGGATACACTCGAATCGAAACAGCGGTAAAGGACCGGCGGCCTTGAACGTCATTTTATTCGTCATACTCGGCCTGATCCTCGGCGGTGCTCCCGCCCGGGCGGCAGTGGAGCAATGCCGGTTCATCCAGGCCAAGCCCGAACGCGAGGCCTGTTACCAGCGCCAGGAAAAAGAACTCGCCGCGAAACGCAAGCCCGAGCCCGCCGCCGGCACCGGTGCGATGGAATCGCTGCAGCAAATGCGACGGGAAGACGAGGTGGTCTACAAGAGCCTGCGCGGCATCTGCCGGGGATGCTGAGCAGCCAGCACCCCTTACTTCTTGATCTCCGCCCAGTTGCCCGCGCGCTTCTCGGCAAACGAGGCCAGCCCCTCCGACGCCTCCGCGGTCCGGCGCCGCGCCGAATGCATCCGCACCAGCCGCGCATAGCTCGCGTCGTCGACGCTCATGCCGCCGAACGAGCTCTCTAGCGCCAGCGCCTTGGTCTCCGCCATGGCCTCGGGGCCATTGGCCAGCAACTGCTCCACGACCTTTGCGCCGGCGCTTGCCAGATCGGCCAGCGGCACCACCTCGTGCACGAGGCCGATGCGGCGCGCATCGTCGGCGCCAAAACGCTCGCCGGTCAGCGCGTAGCGGCGGACCTGCCGGACGCCGATGGCGTCGCACAATTGCGGGATGATGATCGCGGCGGTCAGCCCCCAGCGCACCTCCGTGATCGAGAACAGCGCATTGTCGGCCGCGATCACCACGTCGCAGGCCGAAATCACCCCGGTGCCGCCGCCGAAGCAGCCGCCCTGAACCAGCGCCACGGTCGGGATCTGCAACAGGTTCAAGCGCTGCACCGCCTCGAACGTCGCCTGCGACACCGCTTCGTTCTCTGCAGGCGATTTGGGCCGCACGCCGTTGATCCATTTCAGGTCGGCGCCGGCCTGAAAGTGCTTGCCGTTGCCCTTCAGCACCACGACGCGAAGATGCGGTCGCTTGGCAAGCTCTTCCATCGCCGCGAGCACGCCGTTGATCAGGCCGGCATCATAGGCGTTGTTGACCTCAGGTCGGTTCAACGTGACCGTCGCGACGCCGCGTTCGTCGAGTTCCCACAGCACCGGGTTGGCAGGCATGGACGCGTTCCCCTTCGTTGTTTTTTTGCCAACGCTGTGTCGGACATTTCGGCGGTGACGGCAAGGATGCCGCGCATCACTGCGGTTCGATCGCGTCGATCCAGCGCGCGAACGCATCGAGGATTTCGTCCAGCACCTCGCGGTCGTTGCGGCCCGAACGCGCCGGGACGTGGAAGGAATGATCGGCGTCCTTGACCAGATGCAGCGCGGCCCTGGGCCCGAGCCGCTTGACCACCGGCTCAAGCAGCGTCAGCTCCGCCAGCTTGTCGCGGCTGCCCTGCAGAAACAGCATCGGGATCTGGATCTCGGCGAAGTGTTTGGCGCGATCGTCGGACGGCTCGCCCGCCGGATGCAGCGGAAAGCTGAAAAACGCCAGCCCGTCGACGCCGGCGAGCGGTGCGGCCGCCTGCGCCTGCGAGGTCATGCGCCCGCCGAAGGATTTGCCGCCCGCGATCAGGCGCAGTCCGGCACAACGTCGCCCGGCTTCCGCCGCCGCGGCGCGTACCGCGGCATGAGCGACCGCCGGCGGGTCGGGCCGCTTGCTGCCCTTCTCCATGTAGGGAAACTGATAACGCAACGTCGCCACGCCACGCTCGGCCAGACCCTGGGCCACCGCCTCCATGAAGGAATGCGCCATTCCGGCCCCTGCCCCATGGGCAAACACAAAACAGCCACGCGCCGTGGCGGGGCGGATAAGCAGCGCGGCGACCGGGCCCGCATTCCCGACCGTGATCTCAAGCGGCTGCGGACCGACGATTTCCATTTGACCCCCACCCAATTCGCGGCATGCCGGAATACCACTACGCCCGCTGATTTTGCCAGTCGACAACCGCGTATCAGCGTTGAATACTGCCAGCATGGGCCCGAGAGAGGTCCGGCATATTCCGGGAGGACGGCATGCGATCCAGCACGGCTGCGTCGGCATTGATTACTACTGCATTCGTCGCTCTGGCAGGCTCCGCCGCTCACGCCGAGTTCGCGGTTTCGGCCAATGACGGCAAGATGGTGCTGGAAGACGGGGTGGCGAAGGTGCGCAAGAACCCCTTGCCGGACAGCGTTGCCATCATCGAGCTCTCCGGCGGCGCGCCGCGCATGGTCGCGGAATTGCCGGTGCCGGCCAGCGTGGTCGGCCCGCCTTCGAGCGTCGCCATCGCCTCCGATGAAAGCTTTGCGCTGGTCACCGGCGCGATGAAGATTGATCCCGCCGATCCAACCAAGGCGATCCCGGACGACAGGCTGACGGTGATCGACCTGAAATCGTCGCCGCCAAAAGTGCTGGCGACGTTGCAGGCCGGCGCCGGCGCAGCCGGCGTTTCGATCAATCGCTCGGGCACGCTGGCTCTGGTGGCCAATCGCAGCGAGGGCAGCGTCTCGGTGTTCACCATCAGCGGCAACACACTGACCGCGGCCGGCAAGGTCGCGCTCGGCGACGCCAAGTCCGGCCCCAGCCATCCGATGTTTTCCCGCGACGGCACCGCCGCGCTGGTGACGCGGGACGGCGACAGCCGCATTGCAGTGCTCTCGGTCGACGGCGCCAAGGTGGAATACACCAAGCGCGACCTGACGGCGGGCGTGCGTCCCTACCAGATCGACTCCACCGGCAATGGCGACGTGGCGATCGTCGCCAATATCGGCACGGGAAGCGGCGACGCCGACTCCATCAGCCTGATCGATATGCGCGCCAAGCCGGTTCGCGTGGTCACCACGGTGTCCGTTGCGCAAACCCCCGAAGGACTGAAGATGTCGCCTGACGGCGCCTATGTGGCGGTCACCGCGATGAACGGATCCAACAAGCCGAAGGCCTCGCCCTTCTACAACGATTATGGACTGCTGCAGATTTTTCGCATCAGCGGCACTTCGCTCACGCCGGTGACGAAAGCCAGGATCGGCCACTGGTGCCAAGGCGTCGCGTGGTCGAAGGATTCAAAAATCTTGCTGGCGCAGTGCATGGTGGAGAACGAGATCGTTCCGTTCACCTTCGACGGCAAGACCCTGACCAGGGGCACGCCGATCGCCATGAAGGCCAGCCCGGCCGGCATCCGCACCGCCGAGCCATAACCGCCGTCACGGCAAAGCCCGCCGCCACGAGGTGGCAGCGGGCTAGGCTCAGGTTGGCCAATCCCGGATCTGACCTGTGATTGGTCGTTCAGGATTCGGAAGCCACGTTCGCCCTTAGCTTACCAGCCGCGGTATCCACCGCCGCCGAAGCCGAAGGAGATGCTCGGACCGCCGTAGCCATAACCGCGGTTATAGCCGCCGTAATACGGGCGAGGCGCGTAGCCATAGCTTCTGCCGTAATACGGGCGATAATGGCGATAGCCATGGTGGCGATAAACATGGCGATGATGACGATATCCGCGATGGCGCGAGCTGATGTCGGTGGACTGCTGCGTCGCCTCAGTTGCCGTTTTCGCCTTTACCGTATTGTCAGCGGCGTTCGCGGCGGAACCACCGAACAGCGCGGCTGCACCGACGGCCAATACGAGAGCAAGCTTCTTCATGGGTACACTCCAATTAATGTGGAGTAACAATCCCAGCGAAGGTCCTCCGTTCCAGACCGCGACATTAAATCGGCGACAGGTTATGAATGGTTGTTCATAATTGGGATTGCATCCTAATCGCTGGAAAGGTTGGCGATCCCGGCATGACTCGAACATGCGACCTACGGTTTAGGAAACCGTCGCTCTATCCGGCTGAGCTACGGGACCGAAGCCCCGCCGCGATCGGGTGGAGGCTTGGCAGCTTCATACCAGAGGCGTCGCCTGATCGCTACCCCGGGAGCAGGGGTCGAGCGGTCAATGACTCGATCGGCGCCGCGTAGAGGACGGCGGATTAACCGGGAACGCGTTAGAGCGAGGCGCGGGCCGGGCGGCTCTCCGGCATCGGACAGCGTCTTCGACGGCGGACTCAAAAGCAGATGCCGAGCACCGTCATTCGGCACGATGGCCTAGGCGCTTTTCTTTCGGATCTGAAAGCAGCTTTCCCATCCCTGGCCGATGGCGGTCGTTCGGGGTCGCCGACGATGACCATGGCCCAATAGGTGCGAAGCGAGGTGGGGCTCCTGGCGCTGGCGACACCGACGCGAGAAGCCTTGGGGAGCAGCAGATTTTTTCGATGGCCTGCCGAGTTGATCCACTGGTCGAGCGTTTTCGCGAAATTATCGTGGCCATATGCAATGTTCTCGGCCGCCCGCCCCGGTTTCGCCGGTTCGATCCTCGACGTAAAGGATCCGAGGACTTCGTGGTCGAGCCTGTCCTTGGCAGCCATCGCCTTGGCCTGGTCGAGTGCAATCCGGTTCAGGGCCGCATCGATGATGACGCGTCCTTCGCCCTGCTTTAGGCGGAACTCGGAAATCATCGAGGCGGGTGACGGTTCCGCGGATGCCGGGCTGCTGAGGTGCAACGCCAGAGCGAGAGGAACGACGAAAAGGGCCTTCATTTCATTTGCATCCATCGGGTTCCGCTGATTGCCGTTTGGCTTCGACGATCGCGCGCGGATTCATCGCCTGCCACCGGACACATTGCGGAATGCCAGAGCATGGTGAATCGCTCCTTAACCTTTCTCGCCTAGCGTTGCGCGGCAAGCGTTCCGTACCGCGTCAGCAATTCGAGGTCGTCATGCGTATATTCAAGGCTCTGGTCATCGCCGCAGCGATGCTTGCTTCACCTTGCGCCTTGGCTGCCGATTATCGCGCGGGGTACCGGGAACCGCGTGGCTATGGCGCACCAGCCGAAACCTATGTCCGGCCCGCTTATGTACCTTATGTACCGCCCGTCTACTATCTGCCCTCGCCCCCACAATATGTTCAGGATCTGAGGACGGGCGCGCCGGGTCGCTGGGTGCAACTCGAGCCATCCTTGCTCGATCGGCTGTTTGGCGAATTTCGGGACGGCTACTGACGGCCGATGATGAACGGGGCGAAGCCGGCCTGATTGATCCTCTCATCCTGATCGGAGCGATCACGTGGCGACATGGACCGGTGCACCGCTCGGCGAGCCAGCAGACCACGCTCGCTAGCTGCCCAACGGTGTCACGAGCAACAGAGCCGGTTCCGGTTCAGTCAACCGGCAAGGCTCTACGCCTTGATACCGTTCTCGCGCACGACCTTGCCCCAGATGCTGACCTGTTTGGCGGAGAAGGGGCCGAAGTCCTTGCCGTCGGCGAGCAGCAGGTTCATCTGCCGCTCGCCGTCGTCATGCGCGGGATCGGTGACGTCGCACCAGCGCTTTCTCCATGAAGCAAGCCAACTCGACGGGTATTCCCTTCCGGCGCCATGCCGACCCGGTCGACGGGCCTTGTCGGAGGGACCGAACACCTTGTCGACCTTGGGATATTTCAATCCGTTCGGCAGGCCACGGCATTTATCCACAGGAGAAAGCCCGTGTTAAACGTCGGAAAAATGCCCGGTTTCGGGGTGACAAGGGCGTCAATAATGGCGACAATCAGCAGAGATTGTGTCGCGGGGATCTGATCTTGAAGATTGTGCTTTGGAAAATTCGTCCGTGATCGCATCACGTACATGGCTGACGGCTGCGTTCGCGGTCTGTGTCGCGCTGACTCCGCAGCGCACATCGGCGCAGTGGTGGAGCAGCAAGCCGGTCGATTTCGAGACATGCGCCGACATCGCCGAGAAGGCGGCGACCAAGGAGGAGAAAGCCTCCCGGCTCGGCGAATGCCATTCGAAGTTCGCCGGCCGGCGCAAGCCCGGCGGCGGCTACACCTATTTCGATTTCATGCAGAACCGCCACTTCGACATCGCGGGGCCGAACCCGACACCGGAAGAACAGAAGAACATCGACGAGCACTACATCGCCTATCTGGAAGAGGAGCGGCGCTCGACCATCGCTGCCGCGTTCACGGCCAAACATCATCAGTTGCAGCAGGCGTCGCTCAACACTGGAATTGAAAAGATCCCGATGCCGCGGGCCAATCCGGCCAGGCAGCAGGCAGCCGCCACCAGCGACCCGAGGTCTGGCGACCTGAGGTCGCGGACCAGGGCCACCACTTGCGCGAAAGATTCCTTCTCCTGCGAATGGCCGCGGCTGTCCGACAGCATCAAGGACATCAAGAAGCTGTTCAACCCGTCGCCGGGCAAGGCCAAGCGCAGCGAAAATCCTCGATCCTGACGAACGCGCACGTGCGCACGTCTCGACGGACGAAGCCATCATCGCGACGTTTCGCGCCGATCATCGCCATCTCGACGCGAGGCCTCGCCGCGGACCCGTTCCGGCGTCAGTCCCGGGGACCCTTTGCCGGCGGTCTCGGCCTTGCGGATCAGCGCGGCGATGCGGCGCGACAGCGGCGCCTGCAGCCCGTGCCGGTCGCCGATTTCGATGATAACGCCCTGCAGATAATCGATTTCGGTGACCCGGCCACGCTGCAGATCTTCCCACATCGACGAGCGCGCCTCGGGATCGATCTTCATCGTCCGTCCCAGCACCAGGTTGAAAATCGGGTCCGGCAGCCGCAGCAGATGCGGCATCCAGCGGGTCGGCACCGGCGTCGACGACACCGGGCTGATGCCCTCCGCATCGAGTGCCGCCAGCCCCTCCGCCATCTGGTCGGCGAGCAGCCTGCGCCAGCCGCGCTGCGACAGCTGCTGGCGCAGCGGCAGGCCGGCCAGCGCGTTCAGCGCATTGTTGAGATTGAGCAGCAGCTTGCCCCATTGCACACCGGCGATATCAGACGTGGCGCGAATCTTCAGCCCCGGCACCGAAAGCCGTTCCGCAGTCGCGGCGCCGTCCGCCTCGATGACGATGTCGCCCGAGGTGGAGCGGTGAAACCGGCCTTGGCCTGCCGAAATTACGTTGAACGGCACCATGCCGCCCAGCACGATCCGCCCCGGCAATCGCGCGCGCAGCACGTCGACATTGCCGACGCCGTTCTGCAGGGACACGATGACGGCGTCATGCGGCGCAAACCTGCCGATGACGTCGGCGATCTCAACCGTATCGGCGCTCTTGACCGTCACCAGCACCACGCCGGCATCACCAAAGATCGATGGATTCTCCGACAACGTCAGCTGGTCAGCCGCAACCCTGCGGTCGACGCCCTCGAAACTCGTCAGCCGCAGCCCGTTGCTTTCGATCCCAGCGATCACGCGTGGCCGCGCCAGCAAGGCGACGCAGCGGCCTCCGACCGCCAGCATGCCCCCGACGAAGCAACCGATGCTGCCGGCCCCGGCGATGCCGATCGTTCGCTCTGCGGTCATCGCGCCGCCCTCGTCCAGCTCTGGTTCATGCAGATTTGGTCTGCGATTCCGCCTGGTGGCGCACCGGGTGATTTCCGATCCGGGCAACCGATAGATGCGCCTGATTTGTCCATCTCAGGTAATCAGGTGCAGGCCCGCATCCATCCGCACCAATTCGCCCGTCATGTTGCTCGACGCCGGCGTCGCGAGGAAGCACACCAGCGACGCGATATCTTCCGCCGATGACGCGACCTTGAGCGGCACGCGTGCGATCACGCTGTCCCGCACCGCCTTGGCGCCGGCCTCGCCGCGGCCCTTGGTGAACCAGGGCGTGTCGATATAGCCGGGGCACACGGTATTGACGCGGATCAGCGGCGCCAGCGCGCGCGCCAGCGAATAGGTGATGGTGTTGAGCGCGCCCTTGCTCGCGGCATAGGCAATCGACGAGCCGACGCCACTGATGCCGGCGACCGACGAGATGTTGACGACCGCCGACGCCCGGCCCGACGTCTTGGCGCCGGCCTCCAGCAGGCTGCGCGCCGCGCGGATCATCTGGAACGGGCCGATGGTGTTGACGCCGAACAGCCGCTGAAAGTCCTCCGCCGACAGTCCGTCGAGATCGGCATGCGGGACGTGCTTGGTGATGCCGGCATTGTTGATCAGCGCATCGATCCGTCCCCATGGTGCTGCGGCGGCGACGATCTTCTTGCAATCCTCGTCGCGCGCGACGTCGCCCTGCACCACCACGACGTCGGCGCCAGCGCTGCGGCAGAGATCGGCGGTGGCCTCGGCCTCCTTCGCGCTTGAGGAATAGTTGACCACGATGCGCCCGCCGCCTTTGGCCAGAATTGCCGCGGTCGCAGCTCCCAGACCGGACGCCGAACCGGTGACGACAGCGCACAAACCATCCTTCGACATCCCGAAATCCTCTTTCTGGTTTTCAAAAGCTGGGCGCGATCTAACATATCGCGCGGCCAAAGGCCCGCAAATCCGCCAAACTCCATTGGGCGGAATTCAGGCTTGCCGCATGCCGGGCCTGCAGGCGGCCCTGCGGAGACAGCCGCTTGTCTTAACGGTGGCTTTTCCTCATCATGCCGTGCAAGAAAAGATGCTCCCGAGGCTTGGGCCGGACCGCCGGGCGCGACGCGTCAAATCAAAACTTGAAAACGAGGAACGCCGTGGCGGAGAGTGAGAACATCGTTGCCGAGACCGCCGAGAAGATTTTCGCGGACCTCGCCGACGCCCAGACCATCAACAGCGACAGCGACGGCGGCTGGAAAGCGCCGCTGTGGCAGGCGCTGACCGAAGCCGGCCTGCCGCTGGCCTGGGTGCCCGACGATCTGGGTGGCTCCGGCGCCAGCCTTGCCGAAGGATTCTCGGTGCTGAGTGCCGCCGGGCGTTTTGCCGTGGCCGTGCCGCTGGCCGAGACCATGCTGGCGGGATGGCTGCTGGCGCAGGCGAAGATCGCCTCGCCCGAGGGCGAGATGACGGTGGCGCCTGCAAGCCCCCGGGATCGCATCACGCTCAACGCCGACGGCACCCTGTCGGGCCGCGCCCGCGGCGTCCCCTTCGCCAAAGTTGCAAAGCATATCGCCGTGCTTGCCGGCGGCGCCAATGGCCCGTCGATCGCGCTGGTCGATGCCGCCGCCGTCCGTATCGAGGCCGGCCTCAACCTCGGCGGCGACGCCAGCGACACCCTGACGTTCGCCAACGTTGCGCCCATCAAAATCAAGCCGGCGCCGAAAGGTTTCGACCAGACCGCGCTGATGCTGATGGGTGGCGTGGCGCGGTCCTTGCAGATCGCCGGCGCGCTGGAATCGATGCTCGACATCAGCGTGCGCTATTCCAACGAGCGCGTAGCGTTCGAGAAGAAGATTTCAAAGTTCCAGGCGGTGCAGCACAATCTGGCAAAGCTCGCCGGCGAGTCGGCAGCGGCCTTGGCGGCTGCGACCTCGGCGGCGGATGCCATCGCCAACGGCACGTCGTTTGACGATGCGTTCTTTCTCGAAGCGGCATCGGCCAAAATCCGCTGCTCGGAAGCTGCCGAAAAAGGTGCTGCGATCGCCCATCAGGTGCACGGCGCGATCGGTTTTACGGTCGAGCACATCCTGCACCGCTACACTCTGCGCGCGCTGGCCTGGCGCGACGACTTTGGCTCGGAGAGCTACTGGGCGGTCGAACTCGGCAAACTGGTCGCGGCCCGCGGCGCCGACGAGCTGTGGCCGCTGGTGGCCTCGCGCTGACATCTGACGAACTCGCCTGCACGAAAGAATTTAAGCCATGACCGCAGCCCTCCGTTTCGATCCGATCCGCCTGCCGCCCGAATGCGAGCGCTTACGCAAGGAAGTGCGCGCCTTCCTCGCCGACGAAATCGCCGCCGGCACCTTCGATCCGCACCAGCCCAACCGCGAAGACACCGACGCGCCGGAATTTTCCCGCCGGGTCGGCGAGCGCGGCTGGCTCGGCATGACCTGGCCGAAGAAATATGGCGGGCACGAGCGCACCTTCCTGGAGCGCTATGTGGTGACCGAGGAAATGCGCGTCGCCAATGCGCCCACGCGCCGCTTCTTCGTCGCCGACCGCCAGAGCGGCCCTGTGCTGCTGAAATACGCGCCCGAGCACGTCAAGATGGACATCCTGCCGCGGATCTGCCGCGGCGAGGTCTGCTTTGCCATCGGCATGAGCGAGCCGAATTCCGGCTCCGACCTTTTCGCCGCCAAGACAAAGGCCACCAAAACCGACGGCGGCTTTCTGATCAACGGGACCAAGATCTGGACCTCGTCGGCGCATATCGCCGACTACATGATCGCGATCTTCCGCACGTCGCCGCCGACCAAGGAAAACCGCCGCCACGGCCTGACCCAGTTCCTGGTCAAGATGAAGCAGCCGGGCATCCAGGTGAATCCGATCGGCCAGATCACCGGCCAGTACGAATTCAACGAGGTGGTTTTCACCGACTATTTCGTACCGGACGATCATATGCTCGGCGAAATCGACGGCGCCTGGAAGCAGGCGACCAGCGAACTCGCCTATGAGCGCTCGGGGCCGGAACGCTTTCTGGAAACCTATTATGTGCTGACCGAACTGGTTCGCGCGGTCGGCAACAACCCGGATACCCGCAGCGCCGAGGGCATCGGAAGGCTGGTGGCGCAATTGCACACCATGCGGCGAATGTCGGTGTCGGTGGCGGGCATGCTGCAGGCCGGCAAGGAGCCGGTGGTGGAAGCTTCCATCGTCAAGGACATCGGCACCGTATGGGAACAGCAATTGCCGCACCGGGTGCGCGATCTCGCCGCCTTCGTCGAGGAGAACGCCACCAACCGCGAGACGCTGGAGAACCAATTGTCGTTCGCGATCAAGACCGCGCCGAAGCTGACCATCCAGGGCGGCACCACCGAAGTGCTGCGCGGCATCATCGCGCGCGGGCTCGGACTGCGCTAGGCGAAGCTTTTCTTCACCTCTCCCTTCGGGAGAGGTCGGCGCGAAGCGCCGGGTGAGGGATTACGGACTATTGATAGACCGTGCGCCCTCACCCCAGCCCTCTCCGCATGGGAGAGGGGGGCGCACTTTCTTCGTTGCAAGACTTTCATTCATCCCGGAGATCATGAAATGACAAAATTCACGGATATCGGCGTCGAGAAGCACGGCCACGTCGGCCTCATCGAAATCCAGCGGCCGCCGCTGAACTTCTTCGACATCTCCCTGATCAACCAGATCGCCGACGCGCTGGAGGATTTCGACAACGATATCGAGATCCGCGCTTCGGTGCTCGCCGCGCAAGGCAAGGCGTTCTGCGCCGGCGCCAATTTCAACGATCCGGCGCGGCAGGCGCAGGAGGCGGCCGAGGCCAGGGCCGAGGCCAAAGGCGATCCCGCCGACAGCCTCGGTTCGATCAACAGTCTTTATCTGCACGCGGTGCGCATCTTCCGCGCCAAAAAACCGATCGTTGCCGCCGTGCAGGGTGCGGCGATCGGCGGCGGCCTCGGCCTCGCAGTCTCCGCGGATTTCCGCGTCACCTGCCCCGAAGCGCGCTTCTCCGCCAACTTTACCAAACTCGGATTCCATCCGGGCTTCGGGCTGACCGCGACGCTTCCCGAACTGGTCGGCAGGAACAACGCGGAACTAATCTTCTACACCAGCCGCCGCGTCACGGGCGAGGAAGCCACAAGGATGGGCCTCGCCAATGTGTGCGTGCCGCAGGACCAAGTTCGCGCGGAAGCCATGAAGCTCGCCGCCGAGATCGCCGAATGCTCGCCGCTCGGCCTGCTCTCGACCCGCGCCACCATGCGCGCCGGCCTCGCCGACCGCGTGCTCGCCGCCACCAACCACGAACTCGCCGAACAGTCTCGCCTGCGCGCCACCGAGGATTTCAAGGAAGGCGTCAAGGCCACCGCCGAACGCCGCGTCGCGAATTTCAGGGGGCGGTGAGGTTCTTCGCTCTCCCGCTTGCGGGCCCCGCAAGCGGGAGAGCGCGCGCACCATGCCTCGGTTAACTTCGCGTCGCCCTGCTAAAGCGGGAACATCAACTACTTCTTTCTCACCACCAGCGCATCCACGATCGTCACGCCCTGCCCCTCCGGATGCACCAGCACCGGATTGAGTTCGATCTCCGAAATCTCTTCGGCGTGCTGCGCCGCCAGCACCGAGACCTGCGCGATCAACCGCGACAGCGCCGCAACGTCGGCCTTCGCAGCTCCACGAAACCCGTTGAGCAACGGTGCGGCCTGGAGCTCCGCCAGCATCGCGGTAGCTTCCGCCGCGCTTACCGGCGCGGGACGGTAGACCACGTCGCGGAACAACTCCGTGATGATACCGCCGAGTCCGACCATGATCATCGGACCGAAGGTTGCGTCCAGCAGGGTGCCGACGATGATTTCGACGCCCTTGCTCGCCATCGGGCCGACCAGCACGCCCTGGATATCGGCATCCGGACGGTGCCGCCGCGCATTGGCCAGCAACGCCTCATAGGCCAGGAACGCCTCGCCCTTGGTGGCGATTCCGACGCGCACACCACCGATTTCGCTCTTGTGCGGGATGTCGCGCGATTGGATCTTCATCACGAGCGGAAAGCCCGACCGGGCGATCGCGGCATCGAGCCCGACCTTCTCCGTGACCAGCACCTCGTCCGGTACGGCGATGCCGGCCTCCCGCAGCAGTGCCTTGCTGTCGAATTCCGACAACGTTGCGGAGGCCAGGTGCATCGAGAGATCGCACTGCGGTGACGCCGCCGCCGCGTCGGCCTTGGGCGCGAGTTTGAATCGGGCGCGCTCGACCATCCGCCGCATCGCGACGCCGGCATGCGTCAGTCCCGACAGCACCACAGCGCCGGACGCCGCGAGTTCGCTGCGCGCGAAGGCCGACGGGAGCGTGTAGGAATAGAACACGATCGGCTTGTGCTGCGCCGACAGCACCGGCTTCAGTTCGGCCTGCTTGAACGGCATTCGCGTGTCGCTCGACAGCGACAGCACCACCAGGATGGCGTCGACCTCGTCGGACACGCTGAGCAGGTCGATGCTCTTCTGCAGACCGCCGGAATGCACGCCCTGCGCGGTGACGTCGATCGGATTGCCGGCGGCGCCATAGGACGGCAACAGTTGCTTGATTTCCGCCTGAATCGCGGGCGACAATTCCGGCACCTGCATCCCCTGCAGCGCGACGATGTCCGCGGCCCAGATTCCGGCGCCGCCCGACACCGTGACCACGGCGACGCGGTCGCCTTTCGGCAGCGGGTTGGTGGTCAGCAAGGCGGCGATGGCGACGGCCTCGTCGAGATCGTTGGAAACGATAAAGCCGTATTTTGCAAAGGCCGCGTCGTAGGCCGCGGACCAGCCGGCCATGCTGGCGGTATGGGAGGCGGCGGCGCGCTCGCCGGCGCCGGAGCGGCCGACTTTTGTCACGATGACGGGTTTCCCGATATCCGCTGCGCGTTGGGCAGCAACCAGGAACTTGTCGACGTCGCGGATGCCCTCGATGAACAGCAGGATCACGTCGGTGGAGGCATCCTGCACCATGTAATCCAGGAACTCGCCGGCGCCCAGATCAGACTCGTTGCCGGCGCTGACGCAATAGCTGATCGCCACCCCAAGCGCTTTCGCGCGATGCTTGATGGCAAAGCCGATGCCGCCCGATTGCGCAACGATGGCTGCTCGGCGCTTAGTCGCGACCAGTGGCACATGGCCGGGCTTGACGTCGACGGTTGGGCTGAAGGTCGCCGCGACCTTCTGCACCTCACTCAGGAATCCCTCCGCGTTGGGACCGGAAATCCGCATCCCGGTGCGCTTTGCCAGTGCGACAATGGCGTCCTGCATGGCGGCGCTATCGCCGCCCTCCTCCGCGAATCCCGAGGAGATGATGACGGCGTTCTTCACGCCGACAGCGGCGCATTGCTCGAGCGCGCCGAGCACGGCGCGGGCCGGGATGATGACGATCGCGAGATCGATGGGTTGGCCGACGGCCGAGATCGAGGGAAAGCATTTCAACCCGTCGATATCGCCGTAATTGGGATTGACCGGATAGATCTTGCCCGGATACGCATTCTTGCGCAGCATGGACAAGAGCCGCCCCGGGATCTTCTCCAGGTCGCGCGACGCCCCGATCAGTGCGATGCTGTCGGGCGCGAAGAACGAGTCGAGCGGATGCGGCATTGAGAATGGTCCCTTTATTTTGTTCAGCGCGTGACGTTCTTTGAATTGAGCGGCGCTCTCGAAACATCATTGCGAGCGAAGCGACGCAATCCATGGTCGCCAGATAAAGCAAGCGTGGATGCTTCGTCGCAAGGGCTGTCTCGCGCAAACGTTTCGCGTTTGCGCGAGGCAATGACGTTGAGCGGCCAGGCCGTAGCCCGATGGAGCCTCCGGCCTCACGCCACCAGACGGAACGTGACGCCGCCGAGCCCAAACGAATCGTCAGACACGGCGTAACCCTTCGCCTTGGCGGCATCGCGCACCCTCGCAATGTCGGCTACCTGAAACGTCAGCCCGCTCATGATGTCGGCAGCGCCCTTGACGAAGCGGAAGCTGGCATTGGGCAGCTTCAGCTCGGGGTCGCCGTCCTTGCTCTCGCTGACGACGATTCCGATGATCTTGCCCCAGTGCGTGGCCAGCACCTCGGGCTCAGGGCTTTCCATCTCCACCTCGGTCAACGCTTGTGTCACGTCCTTGCGGATTGATTTCTGCCAGTCCGGCCCGGCCGGCGGATAAGGTCCCAAGACATTGTCGCTGCCGGCGGTGTGATTGAATTCGATGAAAGCGGCGCGGCAATCGCGCGGATGCAGTTGGACGCCGTGATAGGGCGCGTGGTCGATAACGTTGGCGGTGCGCACGCCCATCTGGTTGGCGTGTACGCCGCGCTCGTCGGGATCGTCGCAACAGAAGATCGCCATGTAGCCGCCGCGACCGCCGGTCTTCTCGATGAAGCGCCCCGCCGCGGTGCCGGGCTGGAACGGCGCCACCACCTCGAGCAGGATGGTATCGACCGGCAGCAGCGCGTTCTCCAGCCCGTATTTGGCGACGTTGCCGTCGCGGTAGCAGATATTCAGCCCCATGATGGCGGCGATATCGCCGACCACGGGCTCGATGGTGGGCGCTACCAGGCAGATCTGCCGCAGCCTCTTGAAGCCTTCCATCTCGATACCCCTTCGATCAATGCCCCTGAAACACGGGCTTGCGCTTTTCGACGAACGCCTTGGCCGCTTCCTTGTGGTCGTCGGTCTCGCCCGAGCGCGAATGATGCATGGCCTCCGCATCGAAGCAGGCTTCCAGCGACATGTGTTCGGCGTTGTTGATGTTCTTCTTGATGTAGCCGAGCGTGATTGAAGGGCCCTGCGCCAGCGACATCGCCAGATCATGCGCCGCCGCTTCGACCTCGGCGTCGGGAACCACCTTGGTCACGACACCGAGAGCGAGGGCTTCCTGCGCCGTCAGCACCGGCGACATCAAGTAGAGTTCACGCGCGCGGGCGCTGCCCAGCATTTGCGTGAGGAAATAGGTGCCGCCGTAATCGCCTGACAGTCCGACCTTGGCGAAGGCCGTGGTGATCTTGACCGACGCCGAGGCGACGCGGAGATCACAGGCCAGCGCGATCGAGAGCCCGGCGCCGGCGGCGGCGCCATCGACCTGCGCCACCACGGGCTTCTGCATCTCATGCAGGATGCGCGAGACCTCCATGCCGCGGCGTAGATTGGTCTTCTTGGCCTCGAACGGCAGCGGCGCCCGCCCCTCCGCCATCGATTTGACGTCGCCACCGACGCAGAAGGTGCCCCCGGCGCCCTTCAGCAGCACGGCGCGAACCTCGTGATCCTCCGCCGCGCGCCGCGCCGCCGACACCAAACCGAGCGTCATGTCGGGGTTGAGCGCATTGCGCCGGTCAGGGCGGTTCATGGTGATGGTGAGCAGGCCCCGGTCGAGGTGCTGCAGGACGATTTCGTTGTTCATGAGATGATGCCCTTGTTGTCCGTCGTTGTCGTTCGTTGTGTTTGAAAAAGGTCATTGCGCGCCAATGGGCTGCGCGAATGCGCGCCCGATGGCAGGCTCCGCGAACCAGCCGAGTGGCGCGGTGAGGGCCAACAGCGATGCGAAACACCGGAAAATACCCGTTTCATCCAAGCCTCCCCGGGCGCCGCATTTGTCTGCGGACTGAATTTGCGTTGCCGCGATCATGCCGGATGGCACCGGCAGCGGCAAGCAGCACGCCTGGCGTGGCAGTCATGCCGCCGCATTGTGCTGCAGGCATTTTCCGCAAAGCGGAATGGTTCGCGCTTCAGTGCCTATCGTTTTTGCGGGAAGCGAGGCGACGAGGCGATTTGGCTTGCTGCTGCAGGGTGGATTGGAGCCTTGTCATCGGGCGGGCATTCGCGCGACCCGTTACTCGCGATGACCACCTCTCAACAATTATTTGTCCCGTTCCAGCAACCCCTTCCCCGGCACATGGTTGAGCTCCAGCCTGATCCCATCCGGATCCTCGAACAGCAGCGAGTAGTAGCCCGGCGCCCACTGGTCCTCGCGCGGCGCGCGGATGATGTTTGCGCCGAGCGTGCCGAGGAAGGCATGCAGCTCATCAACGTCGGCGCGCGAGCGGGCGCGGAAGCAGAGATGGTGCAGGCCGGCGCGATCTTGCTCGAACGAAGCGCCCGCGTGCTCCGGCGATGGCGCGCGGATCCCGACCGCGGTGCGGCCGCCGACGCAATAATAGACCCCCTCATTGTCCATCACCGGCTTCAACCCGAGAAACGGCAGCAGTTGGCGATAGAACGCGCGGGAGCGTTCGAAATTCGAGGCGGTCAGAAAAATATGCGCGATGCCGTTGACTTCCATCGTGTCCCCCTTCGTCAACAACGCCGTTTCGGCTAAGGTCGATCCGTCGATCGCAGCCAGCATACAGGAGTTAGGTCCGATCCCAGGCAGCGTCATGCAACCGGTGACCCCTGCGCTGGCGCGGTGCGCCGGATTTGTCGTGGCATTGGCGTGCCTGCCGGTCGCCGCCGCCTCGCCGGCCGGCGCGGCGGGCTGCGTATTCGAGTCACAGGGCGAAGGGCGTGTCACCGTCGTGATCGATGAGCGCACGTTTCGCCTGAGCGACGGCCGCGAGGTCCGGCTCGCCGGCGTCGAGCCGGTCGCCGGCCACAAGGCCGGCGGCACAGCGGCGCTGGCAGCCATTGTCGCGGGGCGCGAGGTGACCTTGTCGGGCGACGACGACACGCCGGATCGCTACGGCCGCCAGCCGGCCTTCGTGTTTCTTCCCGGTTCCGATACGCCGGTTCAAGCCGTGCTGGTGGCCCAGGGCAAAGCGCTGGTATCGGCCGATGTCACCGACAAGGACTGCATTGCCACCCTTTTCGCCGCGGAGGCCGAGGCACGCCGCGGCAGGCGGGAAACCTGGGCCGATCCCGCAGCCATAAAAAACGCGGCCGGGATCGGGCGCTTCGCCGTGGTCGAGGGCAGGGTTTTGTCGGTCAGGCAGGCCGGGGGAACCACTTACCTGAATTTCGGGCGGAACTGGACACAGGACTTCGCTGTGACTATTTCAAGGCGGGTGGCGGCGACCCTCGAGGCTGCCGGAATCGGCCTTAAGTCACTCGAACGTCGACGGATTCGCGTGCGCGGCTGGGTCGAGGCGCGGGGCGGCCCGCGAATCGAGGTGCTGAGGGCGGCGCAGATTGAGTTGCCGGGCGGGAATTAGCCCGCGGGCGGGGATACGGGGTAGCTGACGTGACGAGCTGTGCGGTACGGCGCGACAGAGGGACAGGCCGCCTTTGGGCTGCGGGCCCGCTGCTGTGCGCGGTTCTGGTCCTTTCCGGTTGCGGCGGTGTCGACCGCTTCACTACCGCAGCCCCTGCGACGGCCGGTCCGGCCAAGCCGGCGCGCACGGTCGCGCAGACCCCCGCCGCCGAGCGCGAGCATGAACGCATTCTCTCCTCCTATGGCGGCGCCTACGACGATCCGAGGCTGGAAGCCCTGATCGGCAAGACCGTCGACCGGCTGGTGGCGGCATCGGATCGTCCCGATCAGGCCTACAAGGTGACCATCCTCAATTCCGGCGCGGTCAATGCGTTCGCGCTGCCAACCGGCCAGCTCTACGTCACGCGCGGCCTGGTCGCGCTCGCCAGCGATACCTCGGAATTGTCGTCCGTGCTGTCACACGAGATGGCGCATGTGCTGGCCAAGCACGCCTCGATCCGCGAGGATCAGGCGCGGCAGGCCGCCATCGTTACCCGCGTCGTCACCGACATGGGCAACGATCCCGATTTGACCGCGCTGGCGCTGGCGAAAACCAAACTGACGATGGCTTCGAGGCCGACGGCATCGGCGTCGGCATTTCCGCCCGCGCCAAGTTCGACCCCTATGGCGCGGCGCGCTTCCTGACCTCGATGGAGCGCAACGCCGCACTGAAGGCAGGCAAGAGTTCGCTCGATCCGCGCGCGCAGGACTTTCTGTCGTCGCATCCGGCGACGCCGGAGCGGGTGCAGAACGCGCAGAATTCGGCGCGCCAGTTTTCCTCGCCGGAGGGCGGCGAGCGCGACCGCGAAACCTATCTCGCCGCGATCGACAACATCGTCTATGGCGAAGACCCCAGCGAGGGTTTCGTGCGCGGCCGGCGCTTCTTGCACCCGAAGCTCGGCTTCACCTTCGCCGCTCCCGATACCTTCACACTGGACAATACCGCGCAGGCGGTGATCGGCGTTCGCGAGGGCGGCACCCAGGCTATGCGTTTCGACGTCGTGCGAGTGCCCTCGGAGCAGACGCTGGCCGACTATCTCAACTCCGGCTGGATGGAAAATGTCGAGAAAGGCTCGGCGGAAGAGCTCACCCTCAACGGCTTTCCGGCGGCGTCCGCCACCGCGCGCGGCGATCAATGGCATTTCAAGGTCTATGCCCTGCGCTTCGGCAGCGACGTCTACCGCTTCATCTTCGCCTCCAGACAGAAAACCACGGAGAGCGACCGCAACGCGCGCGAAACCGTTGGCTCCTTCCGCCGCCTGACGCTGGAGGAAATCCAGGCGGCGCGCCCGCTGCGCATCAAGATCATCACGGTGCAGCCCGGCGACACCGTGGAGTCGCTGTCGCACCGCATGGCCGGCGTCGACCGCCCAGCTGAGCGCTTTCGCATTCTGAACGGGCTCGATGCCAACGCCCAGGTGAGGGCGCGGGATCGCGTCAAGATCGTGGTGGATTGATCCACGCTTGCTTACCTCTCCCGCTTGCAAGTGGGAGAGGGAGTGGACCGGTGACTACGTCTCGATCTTCACATACTCGAAATCGCCGGGCTTGTTGTCGATGCCGACCTTCGGCGGCGAGATCCAGGGGGCATAGCTGCCGATCTCGGTCACAGGCTTCATCAACGAGGCGATGAAATCGCCGTCGTCCACCGACGGCAGCCAGTCGCCCTTGCGCTTATTCCAGGTGGCGTCGTCGATCAGCAGGCCCTCCGGCGTGGCGTGGATGTCCCTGAACTCGCCGATCTGGCGATGGAACGCGACGTTCGGCAAGATCAGCTTAAAGTCGAAGCCGGCGGTCGAGATGATCTTGTTCCAGCGCAGCATGCCCTTGGCGCAGTCCTGGGTATAGTCGTCGCGCAGCCGCATGTTGAGCGCGGTGAGAGCCGGCTCGTCGACCCGCTTGATCACGCCGTCTACCAGCTTGAGCACCGGATAGGTGTCGTTTTGCAGCCGGTGGTCGTCCTTGATCTGGGTTTCGTGGTAGCGGCCCTTGATGCCGGCATTGAAGGCGTTGGCCGCGTTGGTCGATACCTCGGAGCCGAACAGATCGAGCGACAGCGTGTAGTGCAGGTTGAGCTTCTTCTGGATGGTCGGCAGATCAATCACCCCGAGCGCGCGGACATTGGCGACGTCGTGGGGATCGCTGATCCCGGCGGCCTTCATCGCTTCGCAGGTTCGCTGGACGATACGGCTGATGCCGGTCTCGCCGACGAACATGTGATGCGCCTCTTCGGTCAGCATGAAACGGCAGGTGCGCGACAGCGGATCGAAGCCCGACTGGGCCAGCGAGTGCAGCTGCATCTTGCCGTCGCGGTCGGTGAAGTAGGTGAACATGAAGAACGACAGCCAGTCCGGCGTCGCCTCGTTGAAGGCGCCCAGCATGCGCGGCGAGTCGGCGTCGCCGGACCGGCGGCGCAAGAGATCGTCGGCCTCCTCGCGGCCGTCGCGGCCGAAATATTTCTGCAGCAGATAGACCATCGCCCAGAGATGGCGGCCTTCCTCGACATTGACCTGGAACAGGTTGCGCAGGTCGTAGAGCGAGGGCGCCGTCTTGCCGAGATGGCGCTGCTGCTCGACCGAGGCCGGCTCGGTGTCGCCCTGGATCACGATCAGGCGGCGCAGCATGGCCCGATGCTCGCCCGGCACTTCCTGCCACGCCGGCTTGCCGTAATTCTCGCCGAACGGAATGACGCGGTTCTCTTCCTGCGGCGCCAGCAGGATGCCCCAGCGGTAATCGGGCATCTTGACGTAATCGAATTTGGCCCAGCCGCGCGGATCGACCGAATAGGCGGTGCGCAGGTAGACCAGCGACTGCTGGAATCCCTCCGGACCCATGTCGCCCCACCAGTTCATGTAGCCGGGATGCCAGCCCTCCAGCGCCTTGAGCACCTGCCGATCCTCGCTGAGATTGACGTTGTTGGGGATCTTGGTGGAGTAGTCGACGTTCATGATGTTGACGTTCATGGCGGGCTCCTTTGGGTCGTTCCGGCGTGCATTGCGGCTTACTTCCCCCATTCCTGCGTAACGGATTGGCCGTTATCGCTGGAGGAGCGGCCCCTTCGCCGCGTCTCGAAGGATGCTGGCTGGCATACTTCGCTTCAATCATCCTTCGAGGCTCGCCCTGCGGTGCAAGTGCACGCAACGCTCGCACCTCAGGATCAGGGCGGCATTTGTTCCCTAAACTCTCGTCATATCGAACCGCGCCTTCTGGCCGGTGCCGTAACGGCGCAGCGCGCCGTCCTCGCCGACCGCATTGGGGCGCTGGAAGATCCAGTTCTGCCACGCCGTCAGGCGCGAGAAGATTTTCGATTCCATCGTCTCCGGCCCCGCGAAGCGCAAGTTGGCTTCCATGCCGGTGAGGCTGTCCGGCGAGAAGCTGGCGCGCTCTTCGAAAAACACCCTGACCTCGTCGTCCCAATCGATATCGTCGAGCGCGAATGTGACGAGGCCGAGCGCCTCGGCCTGCCCCGCATCGAGGCCCTCGCCAATGGTTGCCTGCGCGCGCGCGACGTCCTCGGGATCGGCCTGAAAGCGCGCCTGCAGCCGGGTCAGGCCGTGGCTCATCGGATAGGGACCAAAATTCATCGCCGATAATTCTATTGTCGGCGGAGCGCGGTTGTCGCCCTGCCGCGAGCCGACCAGCATGTAGGAGCGGTCGGCCGCGAACACCAGTTCGGCCAGCGTGCCGACGAAGCAGGAGCCGGGCTCGACCAGCGTCACCAGCGTGCGCGAGGTGACATCGATCCGCTTCAGCACCCGCTTCCAGTACTGCCTGATCTCGTTGACCAGCCAGTGCGCCTTGTTCGCTTCCAGGAACGCGTCGTGGCCAAGAACGTGGGCGGCGTCGCCATGCGACTTGAACACCAGCATCGCGGTCTCCGGTTCGTTGATGCGCAGATGCAGGATCGCGTCGTCGAGTTCGCGCGCCACCTGCAGCGGCCAGAACGAGGCGCCCTGCCCGATCATGCCGTCGATATCGGCAGGCGCGATCGCATCGGGCGCCTTGATCGAGATGGTGGCGATGCGCTGCGCGGGGTCGATATCGACGCTGACAAAACCGTAGCGGATGCCGCTGTCGTCGAAGCTGCGGGCGAGAGGCACGAGCGAAATGGCCTTGCCGTTGCCGTTGCGTTTCGAGGCCGCGGCGAATTCGCGTGCGCGCTCGGCGACTTTGGCGTCGAGCTTGCTGTTGGGCACGATCTCGTCGACCAGCCGCCACTGCACCGCGCGCTTGCCCTTGATGCCTTCCTCGATGGTGCAGAAATAGTCGGCGTGATCGCGGCGCACCTTGCGCTTGTCGACGACGCGCGTCAGGCCGCCGGTGCCCGGCAGAACCGCCAGCAGCGGCACTTCCGGCAGCGCCACCGCCGCAGCACCATCGTCGGCCAGAATGATGTGATCGGTGGCCAGCGCCAGTTCATAGCCGCCGCCGGCCGCGGTGCCGTTGATGACCGTGACAAACCGTTGGCCGGAATTTGCGCTGGAATCCTCCAGGCCGTTGCGGGTTTCGTTGGTGAACTTGCAGAAATTGACCTTGTGAGCGTGGGTGGCGCCGGCCAGCATGCGGATGTTGGCGCCGGCGCAGAACACCCGGTTCTTGGCCGAGCGCAGCAGCACGACTTTGACGCCGGGATGCTCGAAGCGCAGCCGCTGCACCGCGTCCGCGAGCTCGATATCGACGCCGAGATCGTAGGAATTCAGCTTGAGCTGATAGCCCTCGAACAGGCCGCCGTTCTCGTCGACGTCCATCGTCAGGGTGGCGACGTCGCCATCGACCTCCAGCTTCCAGTGCCGATAGCGGGACGGATCGGTCTGGAAATCGATGTACGTCGCGCCTCCCGCGAGGACGCGATCTTCACCGGGCTTCTCGCCAGCCATTGGGCCACCTTGGTTAGTTTTCCTGGATTGGTCTTCCTGGATTGGTTTCCTGGATCGGTTTTCCTGCTGTGTGGTTCACTAAGACAGCATGCACAATAATGCATGTTTTCGTGAAGGTCCACCCGTTAATCGCAGAAAGATGCATTTTGCTTCATATTCGGCTGACGGCGCCGATCTTGACCCAATCGGCCTTGGAGAGCGGTGAATGCGCCAATTTGGCCTTCAACTGGGCCGCCAGTGCGGCGGTCGGGAAGCCATCGGCAAAACCATCGCCCCCGGCCGCCGCCTTGCGCAGGCCCAGCGTCTCGAGCTCGCCCAGCGCTTCGCCGAGCAACCGAATCGCCGCGGGAGACTTCAGCATCCGCAGCTTCAGATTGGCGCCGGCGATCCGGATGCAGGCGCGCAGCAGGATCCGCTCGCGGCCGCCCTGCGGCGCTGCCGCCCACACCGCTTCCAGCACCTGCTGAGACTCCCAAAAAAAGCCGCGGTCGTTGAGCGCCAGTCCGTAGCGCAACGCCGGGTGGCGCGCCGGGACAAAATCGCGAAATCGGGACGGCACCAGCGTGACGACCTGCGCCAGCGTGTCGTAGTCGGCCTCGGCCTCCGCGGTCGCGCCTGGGACATAGGCCCAGCGCGGCAGCGGCAGGTCGACGCCTGTTGACGAAGGGATGCTCATCGCGGCATCGCCATGACCAATCGTTTAAGACCAATATTTTGGGCGGCGCGCCGCCGCGAGCCGTCATGCCTGTACAAATAAAATGCGTCTCGCAAAATCCGAGATGGTATCCAGCGTCGTCTGCGGTGCCTCGCGATGCGGCGAATGTCCCGCCCGGGGGATCTCCGTCACATCGAGCGGACAATAGCATTCTTCCTGCGCAATCTCGACCTGTCGTAATGTCCCATACTGATCGTCGGAGCCCTGCAGGATCGCCACCGGCACGCGGATGTAGGCGAGGTACTCCGAAATATCCCAGCTACGAAACCTGGGGTCGAGCCAGGCCTCGTTCCACCCGTAGAAGGCGTTGTCGACGTCCTTGTGCCAGCGCGAAAGCTTCGATTTCAGTTCGGTATTTTCATACGCCTGCTTGATCGCTGCGATCGAGTTCACGGAGATGTCTTCCACGACAAAATGCGGCGCGATCATCGCGACGCCCTGCACGCGGTGGTCCTGGTGCGAACCGGCGTAGATTGCCGCAATCGAAGCCCCATCGGAATGCCCGACCAGAACCCCGCGACGAAAGCCGATCCGGTCGAGCAGCTTCGGCAGGACGTCGAGCGCCTCGACGTGCATGTAATCGAGCGGGCGTGGCAGCGCGGCTGGCGTCGAGGCGCCATAGCCCGCGCGCGAATAGGCGAATATGCCGGCCGAGGTCGCAGCCTGCAGCCTGTCCGGAAAATCGCCCCACAGTCCGACACAGCCGAGGCCTTCGTGCAGAAGGACGATGGTCGGCGCCTGATCCGGCGCGGGGCCGATCATGCGGTATTCGAGATCGGACGTGCCGATGGTGAGGAAGCCGGCCGGGGAGAGGGTGGCCATGTTGTTGTACCCACGCTCGTGCGTCATGGCCGGCAAATGCGCGAAGCGGGTGTTTGCACTCGCCGGCGACTAATTGCTGGTACCATCCCGCAGCCTGAACCGCTGAATCTTGCCGGTCGCCGTTTTCGGCAACGACTCCACCACATCGATCCAGCGCGGATACTTCCACGGGCCGATCTTCTGCTTGACATGCTCCCTTAGCGACTCGTGCAGGCCGTCGGCGCCAGCGCCCGGGCGCAGCACCACGAACGCTTTCGGCTTCAACAGTCCTTCCGGATCGGCCTCCGGCACCACGGCGGCTTCCAGCACCGCAGGATGGGTGATCAGCGCGCTCTCGACCTCGAACGGCGACACCCAGATGCCGGACACCTTGAACATGTCGTCGCTGCGGCCGCAGAAGGTGTAGCGGCCGTCGGCATCGCGAATGTACTTGTCGCCGGTGCGGGTCCAGTGGCCGGCAAAGGTCTGGCGGCTCTTGCTGCGCTGGTTCCAGTAGCCCTCGCCGGCGGAGGGTGCATCGACCAGCAACTCGCCGACCTCGCCATCCGGCACGTCGTCGCCGGCGTCGTTCACCAGCCGCACCCTGTAGCCCGGCACCGGGCGTCCCGCCGTGCCGTATTTTATGTCGCCGGGCGCGTTGGACAGGAAGATGTGCAGCAGTTCGGTCGAGCCGACGCCGTCGAGAATATCGACGCCAAAGCGCGCCTTCCAGGCATGACCGACCGACTCCGGCAGCGCCTCGCCCGCCGAGGTGCAGATGCGCAGCCGCGCGCCGCCGCGCTCGCTCTTCAGCGCCTCGTCGTTCAGCATCGCCGAGAACAGCGTCGGCACCCCGAAAAAGATCGACGGGTTGTACCGGTTCATCAGCGCGAACATCGAAGCCGGCGTCGGCCGCTCGGAATTGAGCACGGTGGTGGCGCCGACCGACATCGGAAAAGTCATCGCGTTGCCGAGGCCATAGGCGAAAAAAAGTTTTGCCGCCGACAGGCACACGTCGTCCTCGCGAATCCCGAGCACCTGCCTGGCATAGGTTTCCGCGGTCGCCGCCAGATTGGAATGCAGATGACGCACCCCCTTGGGCATGCCGGTCGAACCCGACGAATACAGCCAGAATGCCGGCTCGTCGGGATGGGTCTCGACGGTGGCAAAGACATCGCTTTCGCCGGCGAGTTCGTCCGATAGTTTCTTGTGGCCATGCGCCTCCTGGCCGGCGACGACGACATGCTCGAGATCCGGCATTCGCCCGACCATGTCCTTGACGACAGGCAGCAGCGCTTCGGAGATGAACAGCACCCGGGCGCGGCAGTCGGCCAGCACATAGGCATACTGATCCGAGGTCAGCAGCGTGTTGAGCGGCACCGGCACGATGCCGGCGCGGATCGCGCCGAGAAACACCGCGGGGAAATCCACGGTGTCGAGCATGATCATCGCCACGCGTTCCTCGCGGCGGACGCCGAGACGGCGCAGCATGTTGGCGACGCCGCGGCTTTGCCGCTGCAGGCCGCCATAGGTCAGTTCGGAGACGGTGTCGGTGAAGGCGAGTTTTTCGCTGCGGCCTTCATCGACGTTGCGGTCGAGCAGCCAGGTCGCTGCGTTGTAGGAACTGCCGCTCATGCCGCGCTCTCCAAGCAAAAGCGTGTCACGACGTCTCCTTCCCCGGATTTAAGAATTATAGTTCATAGAAGTGCACCAGAAGCGCTTGCTGTCAATCCTTGGCGGCATTATGTTTCCGAAGCGGGCGTAGCCGCAGCGCAGAGCAACGACAAGGGATATGACCGAAAACCTCGATCCCGAAACCGGCTTTCTCGAGCAGCTCGGCCAGCGCGTCCGCACCGTGCGCGCGTTGCGCGGCATGTCGCGCAAGGTGCTGGCGAAAGTCTCCGGCATTTCCGAACGCTATATCGCCCAGCTCGAAAGCGGCAAGGGCAATGTCTCGATCGTGCTGCTGCGCCGGGTGTCGAACGCGATGGGCGCGCATCTCGAAGACCTCATTCCCGCGACCGAACCCGCACCCGACTGGCCCATGATCCGCGACCTCCTGCGCAAGGCGACGCCGAACCAGATCGCGCAGGCCAAAGAGGCGCTGTCCGGCCAGGGCGCGAGCGCGCATCGGATATCATTTTCCGGCATTGCGCTGATCGGCCTGCGCGGCGCCGGAAAATCCACCCTCGGCAGGATGCTGGCGAAGCAGATCGGCTGGAGCTTTGTCGAATTGAACAAGGAGATCGAGCGGCAGAATGGCCTGTCGGTCGCCGAGATCATCGCGCTCTACGGCCAGGAAGGTTTTCGGCGCATGGAGCAGGCGGCGCTCGGCCAGTTGCTGGCGCGCAAGGAGCTGATGGTGCTGGCGACCGGCGGCGGCATCGTCTCGGAGCCGCTGACCTTCGACCTGATCCTGCAGTCGTTCTACACCATCTGGCTGAAAGCCCGGCCCGAAGAACACATGGCGCGGGTGCGCAGCCAGGGCGACCTGCGGCCGATGGCGGACGACCGCTCGGCGATGGACGAACTGCGCACCATCTTGCTGAGCCGCGAGCCGCTCTATGCGCGGGCCTCCGCGGTGGTCGACACCTCTGGCCTTTCGGTCGACGCCGCCGCCGCGCGCCTGGTCGATGCGGTGGCGCCGGTGCTGCAGAGCGAAGCGCGGATGTTCGCGCGGGGGTGAAGTGTGGTGGCGCGGTGTCGAAGGAATCCCCTTGCCTCGAACCTCTAGCCTAGTAATTTGATTCCAAACGCACATTCAGCCCGCCTGCGAGGCCGGAGACATCAACCATGATGAGCCAGGAAGCGAACGACCTGATTACCCGCACCGGGCCGAAGGATCCTTGCGGAAAACTGATGCGGATGTACTGGCAGCCGGCGGCGCTGGTCGATGAGTTGCAGGGGCCACGTCCGATCAGGCCGGTCAAACTGCTCGGCGAGGATCTGGTGCTGTTTCGCGACGAAGAGGGCCGCTACGGCCTGATCGAGCGGCATTGCGCGCATCGCGGCGCCGATCTCGCGTTCGGCCGCCTGGAAAACGGCGGCTTGCGTTGCGCCTTCCATGGCTGGCTGTTCGACGTCGCGGGCAAGTGCCTGGAGACGCCGGCTGAGCCGAAGGATTCAGCCTTGTGCAAGAACGTGACGCAGCGCGCCTATCCCGTGATCGAGAAGCGCGGCATTCTCTGGGCGTATCTCGGCGACGGCGCGCCGCCGGTGCTGCCGGAAATCGACTGTTTCGTGGCACCCGACAGCCACACCTTCGCGTTCAAGGGCCACATCAACTGCAACTGGCTGCAGGCGCTCGAAGTCGGCATCGATCCGGCGCATGCCTCGTTCCTGCATCGCTTCTTCGAGGACGAGGATACGTCGGCCGCCTACGGCAAGCAGTTCCGCGGCGCCTCCGCCGGCAGCGACATGCCGATGACGAAGATCCTGCGCGAATATGACCGCCCGATCATCAATGTCGAGCACACCGAATATGGCCTGCGGCTGATCGCGCTGCGCGAGCTCGACGACGAGCGAACCCATGTTCGCGTTACCAACCAGCTGTTCCCGCACGGCTTCGTCATTCCCATGAGCACGGAGATGACGATTACGCAGTGGCATGTGCCTATCGATGACGAGAACTGCTACTGGTACGCGATCTTCACCTCTTATTCGGCGCCGGTCGACAAGCAGAAGATGCGCGACCAGCGCCTGGAGCTTTACGAACTGCCCGATTATAAATCGCGCAAGAACAAGACCAACGATTACGGTTTCGACCCGCACGAGCAGGCCACCGCGACCTACACCGGCATGGGCGCCGACATCAATGTGCACGACCAATGGGCGGTGGAGTCGATGGGACCGATCCAGGACCGCACCAAAGAGCATCTCGGCACCTCCGACAAGGCGATCGTACAGTATCGCCGGCTGTTGCGGCAGGAGATCGAGAAGGTCGCCGGCGGCCAGAAGCCGATGCTGTTCCTCGACGACGCCCATGCCCGCAGCATCCAGGGCCCCGCGACCATGGACGGCATCGGCCCGACCCGCGGCTGGGAAACCTTCTGGATGGAAGTCGACGTCAAGCGGCGGCGCAGCGCGCCGTGGGCGGCACCGGTACCACAGGAGATTGCCGACAAGGTGCGGCATCTCAAGGCGGTTTGATGAGTGACACCAGGTCATGCTGAAGGAGTGACGCTTTGAGTCTTGTCCAGCGTCACGGGCTCTGGTCGCAGGAACAGCAGGAGGCAGCGAGCCGTCTGCGCCAAATCGTCGAGCAGCAGAAACTGGAGGTGATCCGGCTGTCGTTTCCCGACCAGCACGGCATCCTGCGCGGCAAGACGCTGGTGGCGAGCGAGGCGCTGGCCTCGCTGGAGAGCGGCTGCGGCATCACCACCACCATGCTCGCCAAGGATACCTCGCATCGCACGGTGTTTCCGGTGTTCACGTCGGGCGGCGGTTTCGGCATGAAGGAAATGGAGGGCGCCGCCGATGTGCTGATGGTGGCCGACCCCACCACGTTTCGCGTGCTGCCGTGGGTGCCTGCCACCGGCTGGCTGATGTGCGACATCCATTTCGCCGACGGACGGCCGGTGCCGTTCGCGACGCGTCATCTCTATCGAACGATTCTGGATAAGCTCGCACAGCGCGGCTACGATTTCGTCGCGGGCCTGGAAGTCGAATTCCACATCTTCAAACTTGAAGACGCAAAAATGTCGCCGGAGCATGCCGGCCAGCCCGGCACGCCGCCCGATGTCAGCCTGCTGTCGCACGGCTACCAGTATCTGACCGAGCAGCGCTACGACCAGATGGAGCCGGTGCTGGAAATCATCCGCCGCGACGTGCTGGCGCTCGGCCTGCCCTTGCGCTCGATCGAGGTCGAGTTCGGGCCAAGCCAGTGCGAATTCACCTTTGCGCCGCGAGCCGGCCTCGAACCGGCCGACAACATGGTGCTGTTTCGCAGCGCCGTGAAGCAGATCGCCCGCCGCCACGGCTATCACGCCACCTTCATGTGCCGGCCAAAGCTGCCGAACCTGTTCGCGTCGGGCTGGCATCTGCATCAATCGATCGTCGCGCGCGCTGGCGGCGAGAACGCCTTCATGACGAAGGACGGCGGCGACGTGCTGAGCCCGTTCGGCCGCCATTATCTCGCGGGGCTGCTGCGGCACGCCCGCGCCTCAACCGTGTTCACGACACCGACGATCAACGGCTACAAGCGCTACCGCTCCTATTCGCTGGCGCCGGATCGTGCGATCTGGGGAAAAGACAACCGCGGCGTCATGATTCGCGTGCTGGGCGGCCCGGGCGACGCTGCGACGCGGTTGGAGAACCGTATCGGCGAGCCCGCCGCCAATCCCTATCTCTATATGGCCTCGCAGATTCTCTCCGGCCTCGACGGCGTCGACCGCGGGCTCGATCCCGGCCCATCCGCCGATACGCCATACGAGACCACGGCGGAACTACTGCCGAAGACGCTGCGCGAGGCGGTATTCGCGCTGAAGGACGATCCGTTCTTCCGCGAGGCGCTGGGCGCGGAGTTCATCGACTACTACGTTCACATCAAGAACGCCGAGATCGAGCGTTTTCAGGCAGAGGTATCGGACTGGGAGCAGCGCGAATATTTCGAGATGTTTTGAAGGCGGGGCGCGAAACTCTCCCTCGTCATGCCCGGGCTTGACCCGGGCATCCACGTCTACAAGACACGAAGCAAGAAAGTCGTGGATGACCGGGTCAAGCCCGGCCATGACGATTGATACAAAACGTCGGAAAAATCAAACGATCGCCAAAAGCAAGTGAGCCGCCAGGGTTAACCCTGACGGCTCGCTGACTTGAGGGCGGCCGCGTCGTGAGTGTGCTCCGCGGAGGCGCACCACGTGAAGGCGACTCAACCCCGGCGCGCTTGATGGCGTCGCCATGGTCGATCAGCCTGAAGCGATCGACCTGATCATCATGATCCCGTCAGCGGCAGATACAAGACAGGGACGCTGACGGAAATCGAAGGCCGGGGCAGGCTTCTCAAATCCCCAGATACCTGTGCTGCAGCTCCGGCGCCGCGATCAGCTGCTCGGACGTCCCGCTCCATACCGCGCGACCGCGCTCGATGATGTAGTGGCGGTCGGCGATGCGGGTGAGGTTCTCGACGTTCTTGTCGATCACCAGCACCGACTGGCCCTTCGCCTTCAGGAGCGACAGGCAATTCCAGATTTCCTCGCGGATCAGGGGCGCGAGGCCCTCGGTGGCCTCGTCGAGGATCAGCAGCCGCGGATTGGTCATCAGCGCGCGGCCGATCGCCAGCATCTGCTGCTCGCCGCCGGACAGCGTGCCGCCCATATTGCCGCCGCGCTCGGACAGCCGCGGGAACAGCGCGTGGATCTTTTCCATGGTCCACGGATCGGGATTGCCGAGGCGGTTGCCGGAGGCGGCGATGAGATTCTCGTGCACGGTCAGATTGGGAAAGATCTGGCGCCCCTCGGGGACGAGGCCGATGCCGAGCTGCGCGATCCGGAAAGAGGGCAATCGGCGCGCATCGTGCCCGGCAAAACGGATCGCGCCCGCGCGCGCCGGGGTCAGCCCCATGATGGAGCGGATGGTCGTGGTCTTGCCCATGCCGTTGCGGCCGAGCAGCGCCACCATCTCGCCCGACCGTACCGACAGCGACATGCCGAACAGCGCCTGGCTGAGGCCGTAGCAGGTCTCGATCTCATTCACTTCGAGCAGCGGCGCGGCGTCAGTCATGTCGGGTCACCACATGCTGATCGCCGAGATAGGCGCGCTTGACCTCGTCGTGCCCGCGGATTGCCGCCGGCACGTCGCAGGCGATGACGCGGCCGTAGACCAGCACGGTGATGCGGTCGGCGAGCGCGAACACCGCGTTCATGTCATGCTCGACCAGCACGATGGTGACCTCGCGGCGCAGTTCCTGCAGCAGCGTCACCATCCGCGCCGATTCGGTGGCGCCGAGGCCGGCCATCGGCTCGTCGAGCAGCAGCAGTTGCGGCCGGGTGGCGAGCGCGACCGCGAGCTCGAGCTCGCGCTGTTCGCCATGGCTCAGCTCCGACACCACGGTGTCGCCGCGGTGCCCGAGTCCGACCCTTGACAGCGCCGACTGCGCCGTCTCGCGCAGCCCCCTTTCCTTGCGGGCATTGCCCCAGAAACGGAAGGAGTGCCCGTCATGCGCCTGCGCCGCCAGCGCGACATTGTCAGCGGCGGTGAAGTCGGGCAGCAGCGAGGTGATCTGGAACGAGCGCGCCAGCCCGAGCCGGCTGCGCCGATGGGCCGCCAGCCGCGTGATGTCCTGGCCGGCGAAGTGAACGGTGCCGGAATGCGGCAGCAGCTGCCCGGTGAGCTGGCTGATCAACGTGGTCTTGCCGGCGCCGTTGGGCCCGATGATCGCGTGCAGTTCGCCGCTGTGGACGTCGAGCGAGACATGGTCGGTCGCGACCACGCCGCCGAACCGGCACACCAGATTCTCAACGCGCAGCAGGGGCTCAGCCACGGCGCGGCCTCCCCAACATGCCGTCGATGCCGCCGCGCGCGAAAAGCACGATCAGCAGCAGCATCGGACCCATGACCAGCGCCCAGTATTCCGTGAACTGCGACAACGCCTCTTCCAGCAGCAGAAATGCGATGGTGCCGAGCACCGGGCCGAACAGCGAGCCCATGCCGCCGAGGATCACCATCACCATGAGATCGCCGGAACGAGTCCAGTACATCGCCGCCGGGCTGACGAAATCGGTATTGTTGGCGAGCAGCGCGCCGGCGAGGCCGCAGATGGTGCCGGAGATCACGAAGCACACCAGCCGGTAGCGGTTGACCGGAAAGCCGATCGCCTGCATGCGCCGCTCGTTGGAACGAAGGCCCTGCACCACCATGCCGAAGCGCGAATTGACGATGCGCCAGATCAGGTAGATACCCCCGAGCAGGCAGAACAGGCAGAGATAATAGAACTGCACGCGGTTAGACAGGTCGATCAGACCGCCGAAGTCGCTGCGCTTGTAGATCGTCAAACCGTCGTCGCCACCATAACGTGCCAGCCCCGAGGCGACGTAATAGGCCATCTGCGCGAAGGCCAGCGTGATCATGATGAAATAGACGCCACGGGTGCGCAGCGACAGCGCGCCGATCACCAGCGCGAACAGCGCCGAGGCGACCAGCGCCACCGGCCACTGAATGAAGCCGGAGCCAATGCCTTCATGGGCGAGGATGCCGACCGCGTAGCCGCCGATCCCGAGATAGGCGGCGTGGCCGAAACTCATCATACCCCCATAGCCCATGATGAGATTGAGACTGGCCGCCGCCAGCGCGTAGATGATGATGCGGGTGAACACCGTCAGCCCGAACACGTTGCCGCTGAGCGTGGTGTAGACCGGCAGCAGCAACAGGCCGGCGACCACCAGCGCCACGATGATGGTACGGGTATTGAGCGAAGCGCTCATCGGCGGCCGGCCGGAAACAGCCCCTCCGGCCGCACCACCAGCACGATGGCCATCAGGAGATAGATGAGCATCGAGGAAAGCGCGGGGGCGGCGGTGGAAGCGGCCGTCGAACTCAGGACCTGGCGCAGCAGGTCGGGCAGGAAGGCGCGGCCCAGCGTGTCGATCATGCCGACGAAGATCGCGGCCAGGAACGCCCCGCGGATCGAGCCGATGCCGCCGATCACGATAATGACGAAAGCGAGAATCAGGATGTTCTCGCCCATCCCGATCTGCACGGTGAGGATCGGCGCCTGCATCAATCCGGCGAGGCCGGCCAGCGCGGCGCCGAGGCCGAACACCAGGGTGTAAAGCAGCTTGATATTGATGCCGAGCGCGCCGATCATTTCGCGGTTCGAGGCGCCGGCGCGGATCAGCATGCCGATCCGGGTCCGCATCACCACGAAATAGAGCAGCAGCGCAACCACCAGCGCCACCCCGATGATGGCGAGGCGATAGGCGGGGTAATAAACGCCGGGCATGATCTGAAACGGCACCGTCAGCCAGGGTGGCAGCGGCAGCGCCAGACCCGCCGGGCCCCAGATCAGCCGTACCGCGTCGTTGAAGAACAGGATCAGCCCGAAGGTCGCCAGCACATGGTCGAGATGATCGCGATTGTAGAGATGCCGAAGCGCTACGAATTCCAGCACAATGCCGAGCAGCAGCGTCGCGCCCAGCGCCAGCAGCGCGCCGAGGATGAAATTCCCGGTCCACGCCACGAAGGTCGCAGCGAAATAGGCGCCCATCATGTAGAGCGAGCCGTGCGCCAGATTGACGAAGTCCATGATGCCGAACACCAGCGTCAATCCGGCCGCCAGCAGAAACAGCAGCAGACCGAACTGCAGCCCGTTCAGGAACTGTTCGATGACAAGCAGCATGGACGCTCTAGGTGTGTCTGGAAGTCATTCTGATTGCAAAGCAAGACATGTGCCGGCAGGAAAACAGCGGCGGCACCTGAGCGCCGCCGCCGTATTGCAAAGCCCACTAGATCACTTCATCGGGCATTTGTCGTGGTACTTGTCCTGGCTGTCCTTGATGATGGTGGCGACCGTCTTCAGCGCGAGCGAGCCGTCGGCGTCCTTCACCACATCCTGCAGATAGAAGTTCTGGATCGGCATGTGATTCTTGCCGAACTTGAAATCGCCGCGCACCGATTTGAAGTTGGCTTTTTCCATCGCCGCCTTCATCTCGTCCTTCTTGGAGGTGTCGCCCTTCACCGCCTCGACGGCGCTGGCGATCAGCTGCGCGGCGTCATAGGACTGCGCGCCGTAGAAGGTCGGGCGCAGGCCAGGATACTTCTGGCGATAGTCGGCAACGAACTTCTTGTTCTGCTCGTTCGGTAGATCGTTCACCCACTGCTGCGCGCCGGGAACCCCGAGCGCGTTCTCCTTCTGCAGCGGCAGCGACAGTTCATCGATGGTAAATGCCGTGTAGAGCGGCATCTGCGCCTTCAGGCCGGCCTGTGCATACTGGTTCAGGAACTGAACGCCCGCGGCACCCGGATAGAACACGAAGATCGATGCCGCGCCGGACGCTCGCGCCTTCGACAGTTCGGCGGAGAAGTCGAGCTGGCTCGGCCACACCGTGTATTCCTCACCCTTGATCTCGCCTTTGAACGTGCTCTTGACCCCGGCCAGCATGTCCTTGCCGGCGGCGTAATTCGGGCCGATCAGGAACACCGACTTAACGCCCTTCTGGTTCATGTATTCGCCCATCGCCTGAGGGGTCTGGTCGTTCTGCCAGGAGGTCGAAAACACGTAGGGCGAACAAAGCTCTCCGGCGACCTGCGACGGACCGGCATTGGCGATGACCATCATCGTCTTAGAATCCACGACGGTCTTCAGCGAAGCCAGCAACACGTTGGACCAGATATAGCCGGCGATGAAGTCCACCTTGTCGGACTGGATCAGCTTCTCGGTCTTCTGCTTGCCGACGTCCGGCTTCTGCCCGTCATCCTCGTAGATCACCTCGACCGGCTTGCCGCCCATCTTGCGGCCCAGATGATCGAGCGCGAGCTCGAACGAATTGCGCATGTCGTTGCCGATCGCGGCGGTCGGACCGCTGAAGGTCGAGACAAACCCGATCTTGATGGTGTCCCCCGCGACAGCGGGGCTTGCCAGCGCCAGAACCGTAGCGCCGGCCAGCCAGAATGACGTTCTCATATCCGTTCCCTCCCTAATGACGTTGCCGTCAGTCCAATGCCTCATCCCCGTTCGAACAGCCTTCAACGCTCCGTTCCCGGGTCTCACTCTTTAAAGTGACGTGTTTTGTGCGCGAATTTATAGGTCTGCAGCAAGCCTGAACCGCCGACCCCCTCCTAGAACCTTCGGCTCATTGCCGATGAACCATAATTCGTATCCGCCGACGATGGCAAGAATTATAGTTCAGGACGGACGATTGTCGCAGCCGGACGGGAAAGTCGTGACCAACCTATGCAAACACATACATAAGGAAGAGACCTGAACCGAAGGCCGTACCCATGACGTCAGAGCAGCCGCGACCCGCACCACTCCATCGCGTGGTGATCGTCGGCGCCGGCTTCGGCGGACTGGAGGCGACCCGTCGGCTGGCCGGCGCGCCGGTCCGCATCACCCTGGTAGACCGCCGCAACCACCATCTGTTCCAGCC
Source organism: Bradyrhizobiaceae bacterium Ga0074131 (assembly GCA_001464035.1). Classification (GTDB taxonomy): domain Bacteria; phylum Pseudomonadota; class Alphaproteobacteria; order Rhizobiales; family Xanthobacteraceae; genus Bradyrhizobium. The sequence continues at coordinate 581,399 of LNEC01000019.1, read as the reverse complement.
GCTGTTGTATCAGGTCGCGACCGCCTCACTGGCGACCTCCGAGATCGCCTGGCCGATCCGCTATCTGCTGCGCGGCCGGCCGGAAGTCACGACACTATTTGCCACCGTGTCCGGCGTGGACGCCGCCGGCCAACGCGTGCTGCTCGATGACGGCGACGCCCTGCCCTACGATACGCTCGTCCTCGCCACCGGCGCACGCCACGCCTATTTCGGCCATGACGAATGGGAGCCGTTCGCGCCCGGCCTGAAGACGCTGGAGGACGCCACCACGCTGCGGCGGCGGATTCTCGTTGCCTTCGAGCGTGCGGAGCGCGAGACCGACCCGCAGCGCCGCGCCGCGCTCCTGACCTTCGTCATCGTCGGCGCCGGCCCGACCGGCGTCGAACTCGCCGGCACCATCGCCGAACTGGCGCGCGACACGCTGCCGCCGGACTTCCGCAACATCAACACCCAGGACGCGCGCGTCGTGCTGATCGAGGCAGGCCCGCGCGTACTGGCGGGCTTTTCCGAGGATCTCTCGGCTTACGCGCAGCGCTCGCTGGAAAGTCTCGGCGTCGAAGTCGCGCTGGGACAGGCCGTCACCGAATGCTCGGCCGACGGCGCCGTCTATGGCGGCAAGCCGCTGCAAGCGAGAACGCTGATCTGGGCCGCCGGCGTGCGCGCCTCGCCCGCGGCCGAATGGCTCGGTGCCGCCGCCGACCGCGCCGGCCGCCTGCAGGTCAATCCCGACCTCACCGTGTCAGGCCATCCCGATATTTTTGCGATCGGCGATACCATTGCCATCAATGGCCCCGACGGCAAGCCGGTCCCCGGCATCGCGCCGGCGGCCAAGCAGCAGGGACGTTACGTCGCGAAAGCCATCAAGGCGCGGCTGCGCGGCGAAACGCCGGGTCCGTTCCGCTACCAGCACGCCGGCAGCCTGGCGCAGATCGGCAAGCGCAAGGCGGTGATCGATTTCGGGCGCTTCAAGCTGCGCGGCACCGTCGCGTGGTGGATCTGGGGCATCGCCCACATCTACTTCCTGATCGGCCTGCGCAACCGAATCAGCGTCGCGATCTCCTGGCTCTGGATCCACGCCCGCGACCAGCGCGCTGCACGCCTGATCACGCAGGGCAGCAGCAAGGTAGTGCGGTGATGTTCGTCGCCACTGCGGGGAGCGAAGCGACGGACCACTCCAACTTCTCGGCTACACAGACACGGGATTGCTTCGCCTCGCTCGCAATGACGTGGAACTGCGTATTCAGCCCGGACACCCGATCCATTCGCTCGACGCGTCATCTGCAAGAGTCGCCACCGCGGCTGCGCGCCGGGTCAGCACCGCGCGCTGATTGATATAGCCCTTGTCGGTGATTTCGCCGCCATCGACCGAGGCGGGCTCGGCCAGCAGCAGCGCGCGCGTGGCATGCGCGGACGAGCCGCCGCCGCTTTGCGCCTTCAGTTTTGCCAGCCCCGCCGCGATGGCCGCGCGCACTTTCTCGTGGCCGATCACCTCGTTCGCATCGGCGCTGTCGGGCAAGCCGGCCTGTGCGCGGCAGGCGGCGATGTTGGGAAATACCAGAAAGCGGACCTGATCCCCGGCGTGGCCTGATACGACGATGTCCTGCGCCAGCGGCGCCAGCGCGGTGATTCCGGCAAGGCGCACGGCGCCGACGCTGACCCAGGTGCCGGAATCGAGCTTGAAGTCTTCCGCGACACGGCCGTCGAAGAACAGCCCGAGTTCCGGCCGATCGGGATCGGCGAAGGTGACGGCGTCGCCGATCAGATAGAATCCGTCGGCGTCGAACGCCTGCGCGGTCAATTCAGGCGCCTTCCAGTAACCCGGCGTGACATTGGGACCGCGCACCCGCACTTCGAGCTTGTCGCCCGACCGGACCAATTTCAATTCCGTGCCGGGAATCGGCACGCCGATATTGCCGGAGCGCTTGGCCTGGAAGTGACAATCGGTGGCAAGTGGCGAGGTCTCGGTGGAGCCCCAGGCCGACACCATCGGCAGCGCGCGGCCGACCGTCCCGATCGACAGCTCCTCCATCGCGTCCCACAGATTCTGCGGCAGCGCCGCGCCGGCATAGAACGCGAACTTCACCTCGCCGAAGAAGCGGCGGCGCAACTCGACGTTCTCGCGCAAGGCAGCGACCAGCATGTCAAATCCGCGCGGCACATTAAAGTACACCGTCGGCATCACGCTGCGCAGGTTGGCCAGCGATGTCGCGAACAGGCCCGGCGCCGGCTTGCCACCGTCGATGTACAGCGTGCCGCCGTTGCGCAGCACCAGGTTGAAATTGTGGTTGGCCCCAAAGGTGTGGCTCCACGGCAGCCAGTCGAGAATGACCAGATCGTCATCCGCGTTTTCGAGGAAGGACCAGGTTTGCGCCTTGGCCTGCTGGCTCGAGGTCAGCATGCGCTGGGTGTTGATCACGGCCTTCGGCGTGCCGGTCGAGCCCGAGGTGAACAGGAATTTTGCGATCGTATTCGGCCCGACCGCCGCGAACGCCTTTGCCACCGCGGCGCTTTCGGGCGTTGCTGCAATCGACCGGAACGAAATTGCGTCGCCACCGTCGGCATCGCCGCTCACGATAACAGCCGCGTGCAGCGGCTTGATCGCCGCCAGCGCCGCCGCGAACGGTTTTGTGCCGGACACATAGATCGCGCCGGGATCAAGCAGCCCGATCATGCTCCTGAGCTTGTCGAAATCCTTCGAAACGAGCGAGTAGGCCGGCGAGATCGCAGCCGCGGGCACGCCGGCATGCATGGCGGCGAGCGCAAGCAGCGCATGATCGACGCTGTTGTCGGACAGGATCACCAGCGGATGCTGCGCGCTCAAACCTTGCGCCAGAATCCAACTCGCCGCGGCGCGTACCTGCCACAGCGCGTCCCGGTAGGTGACCGTGGCCCACGGCCCGTCGGCGTTCGCGCGCTCGCCGAGAAAAAACTTCTCCGGCGTCTGCCGCGCCCAGTGCTCCAGCCAGTCGCCGACGCAGCGCGCGTATGGTTGCAGCGGCGCGGTGGATTTCAGCCAGATGGATCCGTCGTCGCGCCGGTCGGCAACGATCTCCGGTGGTGCGAACAGGGCGTCGGAATTATCGCGACGACCGGCGGCTGATGTCATCGGTTTCCTCCGCTGCGCTCGTTGCGGAGCAGCCCGTTTGCTCTACGCGAGGACGGTGCGCTCCGGCAATGTCATCGTGTGTCGAGGGCGGTTGCGTTCTTCGCGACGACGATGCCTGCAAAATAGGCACATGCGAATCAGGGAGCCGGCCAACGGCTCCTCCGCCGTTTTCAGAAATTGCACAAATATATGAAGTAACTGAACTATTATGATTCCTCAGCGCACGCCAATAGTGCATGCAATGGCACGTCGCTTGCTTCAGTCCGGATTAAGTGACTCGCTGGAAGGGCATCACGTGACTGAAACCGTCGCCGAGATCGTCGCCGCCCATCGCGCCGGCGCGATGTCGCCCGCGCAGACCGTCGCCCGCACCTATCAGCGGATCCGCGAGCATAATGATCCCGCGGTTTTCATCAGCCTGCGCGACCAAAGGGAGGCGCAAGCGGAGGCCGAGGCGCTGTCGACAACGGACGCCTCGCTGCTGCCGCTGTATGGCATCCCGGTGGCGGTGAAGGACAATATCGACGCCGCCGGCTTGCCGACCACCGCCGCCTGCCCGGCGTTTTCCTATTGGCCGGCCTGCGATTCGACGTCCGTCGCGAAACTGCGCGCGGCCGGCGCCATCGTCATCGGCAAGACCAACCTCGACCAGTTCGCCACGGGTCTCGTCGGCGTGCGCTCGCCCTACGGCATCCCCAACAATCCGATGCGCGGCGATCTCATTCCCGGCGGATCGAGTTCGGGCTCGGCGGTGGCGGTGTCGGCAGGCCTGGTGCCGCTGGCGCTCGGCACCGACACCGCAGGAAGCGGCCGGGTGCCGGCAATGCTCAACAATGTCGTCGGGCTGAAGCCCAGCCTCGGGCTGATCTCGACGTCAGGCGTGGTGCCGGCCTGCCGGACCCTGGACTGTGTCTCGATCTTCGCGCTGAGCGTCGACGACGCCATGACGGCGCTGGCGGCGATGTCCGCGCCCGACGCGACCGATCCCTATTCGCGCGACCGGCCGCTCGCGGCCATGAGCGAGTTTCCGGCAAGGCTCCGGCTCGGCGTGCCGCGCGACGGCCAGTTGATCTTCTTCGGCGACAACGCTTCGGAGCACGCCTATGGCGACGCGCTGCAACGCTGGACCGCGCTCGGCGCCACCCTGGTCGAGTTCGACCTCGAACCCTTCTACGAAACCGCGCGGCTGCTCTATGACGGACCCTGGGTCGCGGAGCGTTATCTGGTTATCCGGGATTTGCTGGCATCATCGCCGGAAGCGATCCATCCGGTGACGCGCGACATCACCATCGCCGGCGCGCGGATTTCCGCCGCCGACACTTTTGCCGCGCTGTATCGGTTGCGGGCGCTGCGCAAGACGGCCGAGCGCGAGTTTACAGATATCGACGCGCTGGTGCTGCCGACCGCGCCGACCGCCTATTCCACCGCGCAAGTGCTGGCCGATCCGGTCGAGCTCAATTCCCGGCTCGGCACCTACACCAATTTTGTGAACTTGCTCGACCTTTGCGGGCTGGCGCTGCCGGCGGCGATCCGGCCCGATGACATTCCGTTCGGCATTACGCTGCTGGCGCCCGCCGGACAGGACGCACAACTGGCCTCGATCGGCCGCGTCTTTCATGCCGACACGAAGCTGACGATGGGCGCACTGGGCCTGCCGCAGCCGCCGCTCGCGGCGGCGTCCCCACGGCTGAGCGGCGACGAAATCGCCATCGCCGTGGTCGGCGCGCATCTGTCGGGCATGGCGCTGAACGGCGAATTGAAGGCGCGAGGCGGTCGCTTGCTGGAGGCCGCCACCACCGCACCGGACTACAGGCTCTATGCGTTGTCCACCACGCCGCCGAAGCCCGGCATGCTGCGGGTTGCGGCGGGAACGGGAACGCCGATCGCGGTCGAGTTGTGGGCCCTGCCCGCGGCGAGTTTCGGACAATTCGTCGCCGCGATCCCGCCGCCGCTGTCGATCGGCACCGTCCGCCTCGCTGACGGCCGGGGCATCAAGGGATTCCTTGTCGAGGCTGTGGACGTCGGCGGCGCCCGCGACATTTCCTCGTTCGGCGGCTGGCGCGCGTTCATGGCGGAGAAGATGGCGATCTAGCGCCCCCTCGCCCCGCTCTTGCGGGGAGAGGTAAAGACGAATCTACACCGACACCGCGTAAATCTCGTACTCCCCGCGCACCAGTTCGATATGTGCGCGCATCGCAGCGCCAGCGCCGGTGCGGTCGCCGCGCATGATCGCGACCAAGACGCGGTCGTGCTCGGCGTGCGATTTCGCCAGCCGCCCGAGATTGCGGAACTGGGCGCGGCGGAACGGCTGCACCCGCGCCCGCGTCGCCAGCGTGATTTCGGCGATGTAGCCGTTCTGCGAACCGGTATAGATCGCGTTGTGAAAGCGTTCATTGACCTCGTGAAAGCGGTCGGGATTGCCGGCATGGCTCAACACCCGCAACTCCTCGTGGATCGCCTCCAGGGCGTGACGCTCGATCGCCGACATACGCTCGGCGGCCAGGCCGGCGCACAAGGCTTCCAGCTCGGCCATCGCCTCGAACATGCCGGTCAGCCGTTCGATCGAGGGTCGCGCCACCGCCGCGCCGCGATGCGCCCGCGCATCAATCAGGCCGCTGGCCGCAAGCTGGCGCAGCGCCTCGCGCACCGGTGTGCGCGAGACGTTGAAGCGCCGCGCGATGTCGGTCTCGTCGAGCGCAGCACCGGGCGCCAGCGCGCCGCGCACGATTTCATCAGCGAGCTGCAGGCGCAGTTCCTCGGCGCGCGTGATCTTGTCCGGAGAGGGCGAGGCGCGGTCGACGCGCCGGACCACCGGAAGGTCTTGGAGACTCATGTCTTCTGACCTTGCGGCTCGTCGATGATGCTGACATGCGCGGCCACGATTTTCCAGCCCTCGGGAAATCGAACCCAGGTCTGCATCTGCCGCCCGACCCGGCCGCCGCCCCAGGCATCGCGATAGAACAGGGTCGAGGCCACTGCGGCGTCACGGCCATAGCTGGTGATTACCGTCTGCGCCGTGCTGCGCATCAGCCCGACCGGCGAGCGCGCCGCGCGAAACGCCATGATGGCGTCATGGCCGTAGAGATTTTCACCGATGCCGTAGCGCAGCGTGCGCGGATCGGCGCGGAACAGTTCGTCGAGCACGGCGACGTCGTTTTCGACCAGCGCCTTTTCGTAGCGCGCGAACTGCGCGGTCACCGCGGCGAGCACGTCGGGAAGATCGACTTCCATCTCAAAACTCTCCAGGCCGAGGTGCAGTGGCGACACCCATGCGCTCCAGCGCATGGGCGACCCGCAGCACGATGTCTTCCCGCCACGGGGCAGCGATGATCTGCACACCGATCGGCATCGGCTGCAGCGGGACGGGTAAGGCGACCACCGGCAGGCCGATGAAGGAAATCGGCTGGGTGTGGATGCCGATATTGGCGCGCACCGGCAGTTCCACGCCGTCGAGCATGAAGGTCGCCTGCCCCAGTTTCGGCGCGACGCAGGGCGTCGCCGGCGCAATGATCACGTCGACCGATCTGAAGAGTTCCAGCACTTGCGAACGATACCAGCGCCGGAATTTCTGCGCGCGGTCGACCAGCGGCGCCGGCACCATGGCGCCGGCCAGCAGGCGGTCGCGCACCGCCGGATCGAAATCGTTGGGTCGCTGGCGCAGGCGATCGAGATGCAGCGAGGCGCCCTCGGTGGTGGAGATGACATAGGCCGCGGCGCGGGCGCGCGCGGCTTCGGGGATTTCGACTGTTCGGGTGACGCCGAGCGCCGTTGTCACGCGGGCGACGGCTTCGACGGCTTCGGGGAAAACGTTCTTCTGGAAGTAGCCGCCGGCAACTGCAATCCGCAGGCCGCCGATGTCCTGCGTCAGCAGCGCGCTGACCGGCTCGACGGCACGGGTGCTGCACGCCGCATCGGCGGCGTCGGGACCCTGCATCGCGTCATAGGCCAGCGCGAGATCGCCGGCACTGCGCGCGAACGGGCCGAGATGATCGAAACTCGCCACGAATGGAAACGTGCGCGCGCGCGACAGCCGGCCGTAGGTCGGCTTCAGTCCAAAAACACCGCAAAACGACGACGGCACCCGGATCGAACCGTTGGTGTCTGAACCGAGCGCCAGCGGCACCAGGCGGCCGCCGACCGCCGCGCCGGAGCCGCCGGACGAGCCGCCGGTCATCCGCGTCACATCGTGCGGATTGCGCGACGGTCCGTCATGCACGTTCTCGCCGGTAAAGTCGTAGGCGTATTCGCCCATGTTGAGCGCGCCCACCAGCACCGCGCCGGCCGCTTCCATCCGCTCGATCAGGGTGGCATCGCGTGGCGAGGGTTTCAGGTCGCGATTGATCTTCGATCCGGCGCGGGTGGAAATCCCCTGCACGTCGAACAGGTTTTTGACGGCGAAGGGCACGCCGGCCAGCGGGCCGACATCCGTGCCGGCCGCGATCGAGGCATCGATCGCCTTCGCCCTGAGGCGGGCGCGATCGGCGGTGACGTCGGTAAAGGAATTCAGGGTCGAATCGTGTCTTGCGATTCGCGCCAGCGCGGCTTCCGTCACGCTGAGCGCGGTCGTCCTGTGGCCAACGACCGCCCGCGCGATTTCCGAGGCCGACAGTTCATCGGGGTTTGCGGTCATGGCGATATCAGGCTGCGAAGACACTGGCCGGCTCGGTTTCATCAGGCAGCGGGAATTCATCGACCAGCCGCGCCAGCCGCAGCGACACAGCGAGATTGGCCTTCACCGCCGGCCTCCAGGCGTCCTCGATCGGCAGCGCCAGCGCCTGGCCGACAGCATCGATATAACCGTCAAGCAGATCGGTAGTCATGTTTCTCCCAATCGACGTCAGTGAACCGGCAGCGGCGGGTGTGGAATCGCCGTCAGCAACTCCCTTGTATAGGCATCCAGCGGATTGCCCAAGACGCTTTCCGTCCGCCCCTGTTCGACGATCCGCCCTGTCCGCATCACCATGACGCGGTCGCACAACAGCCGCACCACGTTCAGATCATGCGACACGAACAGATAGCTCATGCCCATCGACTGCTTGAGGTCCTGCAGCAGATTCAGCACGACGGCCTGCACCGAGACGTCGAGCGCCGCGGTCGGTTCGTCGAGAACCACTAGTTTCGGTTGCAGTGCGATGGCACGCGCGATACCGACGCGCGCCTTCTGGCCGCCTGAGAGTTGATGCGGGAAGCGATCGAGCAGGCTGACCGGCAGGCCGACCATGCCGGCCAGTTCCTCGCAGCGGGCGCGCAGCGCGTCGCGTCCCCTGATGTCGCCGAGCCGCATGATCGGATCGACGATGGCGCGCGCCGCGGTGAAGCGGGGATTGAGGCTGTCGGTCGGATCCTGGAAGACCATCTGGATGCTCTTGCGCAGCGGCAGCCGCGCAAACGCGTTGGGCCGGATGCTGCCGATCTCGTCTCCGTCGAACAGGATGCGGCCCGAGGTCTGGTCCAGCAGCCGCATCACCATCATCGAGGTGGTGGACTTGCCGCAACCGGACTCACCGACCAGACCGACGCTCTCGCCGTGGCCGACGGAAAAGCTGATGCCGTCAACCGCCCGGAACTGTTCGAGCTGGACCGGCGGCTTGCGGGAAAACAGCTTGGCCAGCGTCGCTGTGGCGCCGCGGCGCGGGTATTCCTTCACGAGCTTTTCGACGAGGAGAAGGGGCTGCTTCTGCTCCCTCGCCCCGCCTGTGGGGAGAGGGTCGGGGTGAGGGGGAGTCTCAACGAGCACGGTGCTTGGAGAGTTCACCTCACCCGGACTGCTGCGCAATCCGACCTCTCCCCGCACTCGGGGAGAGGTAAGAGGAGCCAGCTTCGCCGCTTCCTCTTCCGGCAACAAGTCGCGCAGGGAGACGCCGACCCGCGGCGTCGCGCGCATCAGCTTCCTGGTGTAGGCGTGCTCCGGCTTCGTAAAAATATCGGCCGACAATGCGGTCTCGACCACATGGCCCTTCTCCATCACCACCACGCGGTCGCAATAGGCTGCGGCCAATCCGAGATCGTGGGTGATTAGGATGGTCGACATGCCCCGGCTCCGGGTCAGTTCGACGATCAGTTCCATCACTGCCTTCTGCGTGGTGACGTCGAGGCCGGTGGTCGGTTCGTCCGCGATCAGGAGTTGCGGATTGCAGGCCAGCGCCAGCGCGATCACCACGCGTTGGCACATGCCGCCGGACAGTTCGAACGGATAGGCGTGGTACCGCTCGCGCGGACGGGCGATCTTGACCGCCTGGAGCGCCTCGATCGCCTTCTCGCCGCGATCGCTCGCGGCGGCCTGGACGTGCTGTCGCAGCACGTCCTCGATCTGGTCGCCGACCTTGCGGATCGGATTCAGCGCCGCACGCGGATTCTGGAAGATCATCGAGATCTCGCGGCCGCGCAAATCGCGCATCTGGTCTTCGGTCGCGTTCTTGACATCGATCCCGGAGAACATCACCGAACCCGCGGCGATCCTGCCGGCGCGGTCGAGAATCCGCATCACGGCGTAGGAGGTGACGGACTTGCCGGAGCCGGATTCGCCGACGATGCCAAGCGTCTCGCCCTTGGCCACGGTGATATTGACGTTCCGAACCGCTTTCACGACGCCGCGGCGGGTGGCGAATTCCACCGTGAGATCATTGACGTCAAGCAGCGGCTGCGCGGTCATCTCAGCGTCTCCACACGAACGGTGCGCCCCCTCGCCCCGTTCTTACGGGGAGAGGTAAGGGAAGCGCCGTCGTCGGATGAGGTACCCATCCCTCACGTCCTGCGCTGCGGATCGACGATGTCACGCAATCCGTCGCCGAGCAGATTGAAACAGAACACCGCGATCATCAGCGCGAGGCCCGGAAAGAGCGCGATCCACCATTCGCCCGAAACCATGAAGCCGGCGCCTTCCGCGACCATGATGCCCCATTCGGCGGTCGGTGGCCGCACCCCGAGCCCGATGAACGACAGGCCGGCGGCATTGAGGATGGCGTAGCCCATCGTCAGCGACATCTGCACGATCATGATCGGCATGATGTTCGGCAGAATGTGCACCAGCAGAATCCGGAATTCGCCGTTGCCCGACAGCCGCGCCGCCTGGACGAAACCGGCGTCGCGCCGCACATTGGCCTCGGCGCGGGCGACGCGGGCATACAGCGGGAAATTCACGATCGCGGTGGCGATGATGATGTTCTGCACGGTATTGCCGAGCGCGGCGACGATCCCCATCGCCAGCACGAACAGCGGGAAAGCCATGATGGTATCGGCGATGCGGCCGACGACGCGGTCGGTCCAGCCGCCGAAATAGCCGCCAGCGATGCCGGCGAGGCCGCCCATCAGGAACACCAGCGCCACCGACGCCACCGCGATGAAGACGTCGAGCCTCGTCGCCACGATGACACGGCTGAAGATGTCGCGTCCCAACTGGTCGGTGCCGAACCAGTGCGCCGACGACGGCGGTTTCAGCGCCACCGCGGTGTTCGACGCCAGGGGATCGTAAGGAACGATGTAGGGGCCGAACAGCGCCGCGAACAGGATGACGACCAGCAGGCCGAACGCGAAGGCGGTCACGCGGTTCTCGCCGAGCACGTAGCGGGCGTTTTCGTAGACCGCAGTCAGGCCCGAGGTGCGGGCCGGGGCGGGTTCGACGGCAGGCGCAACGCTGCTCATGCTCTTGACCTCAGCCTTCCAGCCTGACGCGTGGATCGATCACCCCATAGAGAATGTCGATCAGGAGATTGAGCAGCACGTACATCACCGCCATGGTGAGTACAAAACCCTGCACCGGGGCGAAGTCCGACGAGATCAGGGCTTCCACCGCGTAAGAGCCGATGCCGGGCCAGGAGAATACCTTTTCCACCAGCACGTTGGCACCGAGCAGGAACGAGAACACCATGCTGAGCGTGGTGATGACCGGCAGCATGGCGTTGCGAAAGGCGTAGGTGACGATGACGGTGCGCGGCGACAGCCCGCTGGCGCGGGCGGTGCGCACGAAGTCCGACGACAGCACCGCCAGCATCGAGGCGCGCGTCATGCGCGCGATCGGCGCCAGCGAAAACACCGCGAGCGTCGCTGCGGGCAGCATCAGCTGGCTGAATGCCGACCGGAAAGTTTCGAAGTCGCGCGCGACCAGCGCGTCGATCAGATAGAAGCCGGTCACCGCCGGCGGTGCGCTGTAGAACACGTCGAGTCGACCCATCGGCGCCGGTGACCATCCCAGCCTGAAATAGAAGACATAGACCAGCACCAGCCCGGTGAAGAATACCGGCAGTGACACGCCTGCCGTGGTGGCGACCCGGCAGATATGATCGATCCATGAGCCCGGCCTTGTCGCCGCGAGTACGCCCAGTGGAATCGCGATCGCGATCGAGACCGCGAGGCCGAGCAGCGTCAGTTCGGCCGACGCCGGCAGCCGGTTGCGGATCTCGGTCGCGACCGGCTGGCCGGTGGTCAGGGAATTGCCGAAATCGCCATGGGCGAGATCGGCGGTGTAGCGGAAGAACTGCTCGATCAGCGGCTTGTCGAGGCCGAGTTTCTTGCGGATTTGCTCGACCGCGTCCTTGGTCGCGGCCGGACCGGCGAAATAAGCGGCCGGATCGCCGGGCAGCGCGCGGGTCAGCAAGAACGTGACGATCACGACCCCGATCAGGCTCGGGATCGCGAACATCAGCCGCTTGCCGATCATGGTCAGCATGTGGCGTTACGCCTTCACCAGCGCGCGGTAGTCGAGCCGGCGGTGAAACCAGTACTGATAGCCCGAGACATTCTTCTGCATCGCGACGTTGACGTAGGGCTGGTACAATGGAATGCGGGGAATATCCTTGAACGCCAGATCGACGAAGCCCTTCACGTCCTTGTCATAGGTCGAAGTGTCGCCGACCGAAGCCGCGTTGCGCGCGCTGTCGATTATCTTGTCCATGTCGGGCGACTTGTAGCTCATGGTGTTGAACACGGAATTGTTGCCGTGATAGCACCAGTAGAAGAAGTATTCGGGGTAATCGAGCCAGCCCGAGAACACGTTGGTATAGAGCGGCATTTCCTTCTTGTTCAGTTCGGTGCGCCAGTTGGCGCCCGGGATCTTGTTGATCGTGGTCCTGATGCCGATCTGCCCGAGGCTTTCCTGCACCAGCACGCAGAGCGGCTCGTTGACCCCCGCGAAATTGAGGTCGAACGATATCGTGGTTTCGAAGCCGTCCGGGTATCCGGCTTCGGTCAGCAAGGCTTTTGCCTTGGCCATATCGGTGTTGAATTTGGTCGGCTGCGGCCACGCCACGTCGGTGGCCTTGCCGGCCGGCGCGCCGAACATCGGATTGGCAAGGCCGAACAGCACCACATCGATGATCTTCTGGTAAGGAATGGCGTAAGCAATCGCCTCGCGCACCTTGGGATTGTCGAACGGCGGCCTGGTCACGTTCATGCCGATATACTGAATGCCATTGGAGAACGGCAGCGACACGATGTTGAGCTTGCCCGCGGCCTTCAGCTCCTGGAAATCCTTGAACGGCAGCTCGTAGGATATGTCGGCGTCGCCGCGCTCCAGCAGCGCGCGACGGTTGCCGGCCTGCGGCACCATGCGCCAGATCACGCGCTTGACCTTGGGCATCGGGCCGCCGACCCAGTCGTCATTGCGCTCCATGATTACTTCGGTGCCGGCGGTCCATTTCGTCACCCGGTAGGCGCCGGAGCCCGCGGTCTGCTGTTTGGTATAGTCGAGGCCCCACGGGTCCTTTTCACTGGCGTTCTTCTTGACCAGTTCGGAATTGATGACGCAGGGCACGATCACGGCGAGATCGGGAATTGTCAGGCGGTCCTTCCTGGCGAAATCGACGCGCACGGTGCTGTCGTCGACCACGACGAACTGCTCCGGCTTGGTCAGCGAGCCCGCACTCATCTGGAAGGTCGGAAAACCGCCGACGCTGACCGCCCGGTCGAGCGACCACTTGACGTCCCTGGCCGTAACCGGCGCGCCGTCGTGAAATTTTGCATTCTTCTTCAGTTTGAAGGTGACCGACATGTCGCCGACCTTCATGTCCTCGGCCAGTTCGGGCTTGAACTTGTCGCGGTCGTAATACGCGACGCCGCCGGGACCGCTCTTCATCTCGTGGCTGATCAGCCGGTCGTAGCAATTCCATGACACCTCGTAGCCGGGAACGTTGGTGCCGATGCCGTGAATGTCGAGATTGTTGGGACCACCTTCGGAGACGATCAGCAACGTCTCGGAGCGCGCCTGGGCCTTGGCGGCGGACCAGATGGCGGGCGCCGGCACCATGGCGCCGGCCGCAACCCCGGTGACAGATCTCAGAAAATCGCGACGCTTCATGGGATGCTCCAAAGCTACGGAAACGGCTCTGGATCGGCATCGCAAGGTTCGTGCCAAGCCTTAGGAAGAGCTAAGCAGCACGCCAGATTTATGATTCTGCTGTAAAATTACGGCTATCGGCGTCGGACTTGCCGCGCCGTCAGCGGCTCGTTGCATACAAACAGATGCGCTTGCCCATAAAACGTGCAGAATCCCGTTTGGTGCGCGATCGCGCGATTGCATTCTGGAACATGAAGCAGCGAACCCGCCTCGGCATACACGCTGATACGCGCTACTCTGCATCAACCAACACAAGGAAACACCGATGGACCTGGGCTTGAGTGGAAAAACCGCGGTCGTGCTCGGCGGCACGCGCGGCATTGGGCGTGCAATTGCAGGAACGCTGGCCGGCGAAGGGGCCGCTGTCGCGATCTGCGCCCGCAATATGGATCAGGTCGCAAGCACGGTGACAGAGCTGCAGTCGCAGGGCGCGCGGGCCGCCGGTGCGTCGGTCGATATTGCCGACGGCGCGGCGCTGAAATCCTGGATCACGCGCATCGCCACCGAGTTCGGCGGCATCGACCTGCTGTTTTCCAATGCCGGCGCAATGGCGCAAGGTGATGATCCCACATCCTGGGAGCAGAACTTTCGCCTCGATGTGCTGGGCGCGGTCAATGCCTTTGAGGCCGCTCGCCCGTTCCTCGAGGCAAGCGGCGCGAAGCACGGCGACGCCGCGTTTGTGATCATCTCGTCGATTTCGGCCGCTCAAGCCGATAACGCCAGTTCCTACGGGCCGATCAAGGCGGCGCTGGTCCACATGGCAAAAGGGTTGGCGCGTCAGCACGCCGGCAAGAAAATCCGGGTCAATGTGGTGTCGCCAGGCACCGTCTATTTCAAGGGCGGGATCTGGAACATGGTCGAGCAAAATGCGCCCAAGCGATATCAGGACGCGCTGGCGCGCAACCCGACCGGCCGGATGGCCACACCGCAGGAGATCGCCAACGCCGCGGTATTTCTCGCAAGCCCCGCCTCCTCATTCACGACCGGTTCGAATCTGGTCGTCGACGGCGGCATTTCGAACCGCGTCAATTTCTGAGATGGCACGGAAAGGACGATCCAGATGAACGCCGAGCCCTATAGATCGTGGCAATGCCGGACCTGCGGATTCATCTACGACGAGGAAACCGGCGCACCTGAAGAAGGCCTGGCACCGGGCACCCGATGGTCCGACATTCCGGACGACTGGGTATGTCCGGAGTGCGGCAAGGCCAAGAGCGACTTCGACATGGTCGAAGTATGACCGATCTCACATCTGGCTCGCCATCACCGGTCCGGATTCGCCCGCTCGAACTGACGCAGCAGCCGGTTGCCACGTTCGACGGCTGAATCAAGTGCTGCCTGCGCGGATTTCCTGCCGGCGAAGGCCTGCTCCAGTTCGTCCTCGATCGCGCTGCGGATCAGGACGAACGAACCGAGCCGCACGCCGCGCGAATTTGCTGTCGGCGCTTTCCGGATGATCTGCTCGATCGAGATCGCAGCGCCCGGATTGCGGTCGTAGAAACCCTGCGCGCGGCTCAGATCGAACGCCGCCCGGGTCACCGGTAGATAGCCGGTGTTCTGGTGCCAGGCGGCCTGCACCTCCGGCTTCGACAAATAGGCAAAGAATTTCGCAACACCCTTGTATTCGGCGCGCGGCCGGTCCCGCAGCACCCACAGGGTCGCGCCGCCGATGATGGTGTTTTGCGGCGCGCCTTCGACGTCGGGCCAGTATGGCAGCATGCCGTAACCCACCTCGAATTTCGAATTGGCCCTGATGTCGGCGCGCGTCGCCGAGGAGCCCAGGAAGATTCCGCATTCGCCCTTCTGAAACCGCGGCTCCGCGGTTTGCGCCCGGCCGCTGTAATCGAACGTCTTGGTGGTCTGCCATTCCGCCAGGTGAGCGACATGGCGCACCATCACCGGATTGTTGAAATTCAGTTCTGCACCGAGACCGCCGAAGCCATTGGCCATGGTCGAGACCGGCAGATTGTGGAACGCGGAAAAATTCTCGACGTTGATCCAGGACGGCCAGGAAGTGGTCAAACCGCAAGCCGCGCCGGACGCCCGCAGTTTCTTCGCGGCCGCACCGACCTCGGGCCAGGTCTTCGGCGCCGTTTCGGGGTCGAGGCCGGCGGCGCGGAACAGGTCCTTGTTATAGTAAAGGATCGGCGTCGAGGCGTTGAACGGAAATGACAGCAGGTTGCCGGCGACGTCGGCGTAATAGCCGGTGACCGCCGGGAGATACGCGTCCGGCGAGAACGCCTCGGCTTCGTTGCGCATCAGTTCGAACACCGGATAGATCGCCCCTTTCGCCGCCATCATGGTCGCGGTCGCGATTTCGTTGACCTGAACGATGGCAGGCTGGCTGCGCGAGCGAAACGCGAAGATCGCGGCCGTTACGGTTTCGGTGTAGTTTCCCTTGTAGCTCGGCACGATCTTGTATTCGGATTGAGATGCGTTGAAATCCGACGCCAGCTTTTCCAGCTGCCGGCCGAGTTCGCCCGACATCGCGTGCCACCACGTGATCTCGGTGGCTGCCGATGCAGGTGACGCCAGCGCGGCCATCGCGGCGGCGGTCACGAGCTGCAAAAATCTCAGAGCCGAATTCACCATGTAACCATCTGATCCGTGGCGGCCGAAACACCGGTCTCGCGCGCGATGGGCTTTCAATAAAGCCCTGAGCCTGCGGTTTCAATCCGCAAAAGGTCCAGCGCAGCGCACCATTGACGGGGCCCAACCAAAAAACTGGAAAACGAGCCCATGCAAAGATACGAGGGACGGGTTGTGGACCTGACCGCCGAGAAACATTTTGACACGTCGGGCAAATCACCGGCACAATGACAACATCCGGCAATTTCGAACCGCTCATAGCCTGCCAACGGTGCTGTTCGGCCGCGATCAAACGCGAAAAAACTGACATCGAAGTTGAATCCGCCCTGCCGCGCCGAATGATCGTGCGCGGTTGCCGGGTCGCGACAAGCCCCGAGCGGAGAGCACAAGCTTGAGCAATCCCGCGCCAAAAATTCGTCCGATGTTGACGAGTCCACGTTGCGGCGCCAAAACCCGCTTCTGCGGATCGTGCCGCTCGGCGGCGGTGCGCGGCAAGTCGCGCTGCCGCATGCACGGCGGGGCGCAGGGCTCGGGCGCACAAAAAGGAAACCACAATGCGCGCCGGCACGGCCTGTTCACCACCGACGCTATTGCCGAGCGCCAGCAGATTCGGGATTTGTTGGGTGAAGCACGGAAATTGCTGCAGACGATGAGATGATTTGCCGTTGCAAAGCCGCGCGGCGCGACGGAGCGCTGCGGCGAGCCGCAGGCCGAGCCGACCATCGGCAAGGCCATCAACGGCGGGTACGATCTGTTGGAAGCGAAGTGCAACCGTTGCGACCGTGTTTCGCTGGTCGCGCTCCGATCCCTGAAGCACCCGCCGGAGACGCCGGTCTGGACCGCAACCGAGTTTGAGAGCCGCCGCGCGCAAACTGTTGGAGATCGTGCTGTCCAGCGCAGCGCACCATTGACGCCCTCCGTGGCGCTGGCAGGATAGCCATCGCAAGCCGGCATCTGCTAAACGGGTTGAACCTTTCTTACCCACCGCCGACATCATCAGAAGGGGATGAGTTTTGCCCGTGTGCAGCCGCGCCAGCCTTTCGCGGACCGTAACACTCGTTGTCGCGCTGTCGCTGACGGCGGTCTCGACGGGTGTTGTCGCGCGGGCATTTGGCGCCGCCGATACCAGAAGCGCCATCGACCTCGATCGCAGCAACGGTGCGACGATCGGCAGCGACATCCTCCCCAGTTTCGAACCGTGCGGATTGGCCGGCCGGGCGTTTTACGATTCCGCGATCAGCCCGGTCTGCGGCAGCGTCAGGTTCGAAGCCGCGATGGCCGGAATCCACGCACAAGCGCAGCCCGATCCCGCGCCGGCGCGGCCGATCGAACGAATTCGCAAGGTGGAGTGAATTGGCCTTGGCCATGCCGCGGCAGGACGAAGAAGCGGTGGAACGGCCGGCCGGTCTCGCCGCGCGGGGCCGTATCCGCATCGTCGGGCTGGTCCGCGCGGTGCCGATCCGGTGGCGCATCCTGTCGATCGCCGCGCTGAACTCGGCTGTCGTCGCGGTGCTTGCCGGCATGATCTGGAACGGCGCCCAGGTACTCGGTTCGGCCTGGGACGACGTGCGGCAGGTGCGGGAATCCGACAAGATCCTGGCGCTGCTGGAAAGCGAAACCAGCCGGCTGCAGAACCTGATCCATCGCTACATCAATCAGCCGAGTCCGGAATTGTTCGCGGAGATCCTGCTGCTGCGCGAGGCGGTGTTGGGCACGCTGACCACGCGCGCGTCGACCGACCCGATGCTGTCAGGGTCGGTCGCGGAACTCGAGCGCGTCACCGATAAGTTCCTCAACGGCTTCGGCGAGCTGCGCGCGGTCCAGGCCACGATCACGAAAACCTATCAGGACCAGGTGCTGGCTCCGGCCAAGGACATGGCCGGGCTGTATTCGATCATCGAAGGCGCCACCGGGCGCCGCGAGGCCCTGATCTGGCCGGCGCTGGGCAAATCCCGCGAGGCGTTCACCGCCATGCTGGTCGCCGCCAATGCCTACTACCTTTCGCTGGCGACGGCGTCCGCCGACGACGCCCGCAGGAATACCGAGACCATCGAGAAAACCATTCCGGAGATGACCGAACTTGCCGACAACGATCTGCAGCGCATGGCGCTGCAGCGGCTGAACGCCAGGACGGTCGCGCTGCGCGAGGGCTTTGCCAAACTGTCGGAGCAATTGGCGAACCGGACCGAGCTGTTGCGAAATACCATCGACGCCAGCCAGGCCGAAGCGATCGGCGCGATCGACAACCTGTCGGTCAAGATGCGCCAGCGCGAGCAGAAGGCGCAGGCCACCTTTGATCGTACACTGACCAGCATTTCCCGCAAGGTGCTGTCGATCGCCGTGATCTTTCTCGGCATCATCCTCAGCGCCGGCGTCATCATCGCGCTCTCGATCCGGCTGCCGCTGCAGCAGATCATGGCCGCCATGCATGCCATCACGTCAGGCGACTACGACCGCCGCGTGCAGGGCACCGGCGCCAGGGACGAGGTCGGTGCGATGGCGCGCGCGGTCGAGGTGTTCCGCGAAAACGCCATCGCCAAGCGCAAGACCGAGGACGAACTGCGCACCTCGAAGGAAAAGGCCGAGGGCGCCCTGCTCGAACTGAACGCCGCCCAGCAGAACCTGATCGACGCCGAGCGGCTGGCCGCGCTCGGCGGGCTGGTGGCCGGCGTCGCCCATGAAGTCAACAACCCGATCGGCATCAGCCTGACGGTGGCGTCCAGTTTCGCGCGCCGCGCGGAAATGTTCGAGGCCGAGTTGAAGTCCGACGGGCAGTTGCGCAAGTCGCAGCTCGAGGAATTCGTCCGCTCGTCCCGCGACGCCGCAGGGCAATTGGTGGCGAACCTGCATCGCGCCGGCGAACTGATCCAGTCCTTCAAGCAGGTCGCGGTGGACCGCTCGCATGCCGAGCGCCGCCAGTTCAGCCTGTCCGAGGCGACCGATCAGATCATCGCCAGCCTGCGGCCGGTGCTGAAGCGATCCGCGATCACGCTTTCGGTCGACGTGCCGGAAGGCCTGGTGATCGACGGCTATCCGGGCTCGTATGGCCAAATTCTGACGAATCTGTTCCTCAACGCGGCCAATCACGCCTTTGCCGACGGGCGAAGCGGAGCCATCTCGATTTCGGCGCGGCCGCGCGGCAGCGATGACGTCGAGATAATTTTCGCCGACAACGGGGCCGGAATGACGCCGGACGTGCAGCGGCAGGCGTTCGACCCGTTCTTTACCACCCGGCGCAACGAGGGCGGCACCGGACTGGGGCTGCACATTGTTTACAACCTGGTTACCCAGCAGCTCGGCGGCCGCATGATGCTGGATTCAAGACCGGGACAAGGCACTACATTTCGCATTATCATGCCGCGGGCCGCCAAGGGCGGAGCCGCCACGGAACAAGCAAGCGACGGGATCCCGCAATGGCCGAACAGGACGATGTCCTCCACCTGATCGACGATTCCGGAGCCGCTCCGGTAGCTTCGACTGCGCGGAAATGGAAAGTCGCCGTCATCGACGACGATCAGGCCGTGCATGAAGGCACGCGGTTTGCGCTGAGCGACTACAATCTCAACGGCCAGACGCTGGAAATCCTGTCGGCCTATTCGGCGGCCGAGGGCCGCAAGCTGATGCGGGCACATCCCGACATCGCCGCGGTGCTGCTCGACGTCATCATGGAAACCGACGCCGCGGGCCTCGACCTGGTCGAATACATCCGCAACGAAATCAAGAACGAGACCGTGCGCATCATCCTGCGCACCGGGCAGCCCGGCCAGGCGCCGGAGCGGCGCGTCATCGTCCAGTACGACATCAACGACTACAAGGCCAAGACCGAACTCACCGCCGACAAGCTGTTTACCTCGCTGACCGCGGCATTGCGCAGCTATCAGCAGCTCGAGCGCATGGTGCAGACGAGGCGCGGGCTGGAGATCATCATCGATGCCGCCTCCACCCTGTACGACTTCAAGTCGATGCAGCGGCTCGCCGAGGGCGTGCTGACCCAGCTCGCCTCGCTGCTCAATGTCGACTGCGCCGGCATCCTGGTGCTGCGCGACGACGGCGGCGTCGGCACCGATTTCTCGGTGCTGGCGGGCTCAGGCTGCTACAGCCGCTTCATCGGCTCGGCCGGCTCGAAATCGCTCGATGCGGACCTGCGCCAGATGGTGGAAGCCGCGTTCCAGCGCCGCAAGAACGAGTTCGCCGATCACCGCACCGTGCTCTATCTGCGCACCGGCAGCGGGCGCGAAGTCGTGGTGCTGCTGCAGGCGGAGCGCCCGCTGTCGGAAACCGACCGCGCGCTGGTCGAGATTTTCTCCAGCCGGCTGTCGATCGCCTTCGACAACGTGATTCTGTACCAGCAGCTGCACGAGGCCAATACCCAGCTCGAGGAGCGCGTCGCCCAGCGTACCCGCGCGCTGATGCAGGCCAACCGCCGGCTGTCGTCGCAATGGATGCGACTGCAACGCGCCAACGGCTTCAAGAATGAAATTCTCGGCACTGTCGCCCACGACCTGAAAAACCCGCTCGGTGTCATCCTCGGCCGTACCGAGATGCTGACCGAGCTGATCAGCGCCGGTTCCTCCAAGGAGAGCATCACGGCCCAGGTCGAGCACATCCGCGACGCCACCAGGCGCCTGACCTCGATGGTCGACCACCTGATTTCGGACGCGATGGCCGATGCCTTCGATATCTCGATTCGGCGCGAGCCGGTCGACATCGCCGCCTTGGTCAGCGAGGTCGCCGACGCCAATCAGCCGCTGGCGGTTCACAAGCAGCAAACCATCACGGTGTCGGCGCCGCCGAATGTGGTGACGATGTGCGATACCGACCGGATGCGCGAGGCGATCGACAATCTCGTCAGCAACGCCATCAAATATTCACCGATCGGCGGCAAGATCGCGGTCGTGGTCACCCATGAGCAGGACAACATCATCATCCGCATTGCCGACGAAGGCGCAGGTCTCTCGCCGGAGGATCTCGGCCGGCTGTTCGGCCGCTTCCAGCGGCTTTCCGCCAAGCCCACCGCCGGGGAGAGCTCGACCGGCCTCGGCCTGTCCATCGTCAAGCGCATCATCGACATGCATGGCGGCGAGGTGACCGCCGACAGCGCCGGGCCCGGACAGGGATCGACCTTCACCGTCGTGCTGCCTGCGACTGAAATGTCATGAGCCAGAGTCAGCAACATATCATCATCGTCGACGACGAGGCGCCGGCCCGCGAGATGGTCGGTGAATACCTCAAGATGCACGGCTTTGGGGTGACGCTGTGCGACGGCGGCAAGGCCCTGCGCGAGGCGATCGAGACTTCGGTGCCGGACCTCGTGGTGCTCGATCTCAACATGCCCGAAGAGGACGGGCTCTCGATCATCCGCGACCTCAAGGGCCGCACCAATGTGCCGGTGATCATGCTGACCGCAACCGCCAGCCCGATCGACCGCGTGGTCGGACTGGAGCTCGGCGCCGACGATTACATCGCAAAACCCTGCGAATTACGCGAATTGATGGCGCGGATCCGCTCGGTGCTGCGACGCTCTTCGCCGGTCAAGGCGACCGCGAAGGAGGCCGCCGGCGCCAAGCCGGCAAAGGACCAGCTGGTGCGGTTCGGCACCAAATGGCTCGATCTCGAAGCGCAGGCGCTGCGCGACGACGAGGGCAACGAGCACCCGCTGACCGCGTCTGAATTCGGCCTGTTGAAAGTATTCGCGGCCAATCCCAAGCGGGTGCTGTCGCGCGAGCGGCTGCTCGAACTGGCCAACGCCCGCGACGCCGAGGCGTTCGACCGCGCCGTCGACCTGCGCATCATGCGAATCCGGCGCAAGATCGAGATCGACCCGACCAAGCCGGCGGTGATCCGCACCATCCGCGGCGGCGGCTATCTGTTTTCGCCTGCCGGGGACAAGGCGTAACGCGACACCACTCGCTGTGGTGATGGATCCCCTCGCGCGCTTCGCTTGGCTGGGACGACGAGAGGTTGCGCGGGGCGTCTCGCCATTCTTCCGCAAGAGGATGAATACGCGCTCGACCGCGAATCGTTCCCGAGCCCTCGATTCCTTCCCCGGCGCCTACCAACTTTGTGAAATAGCTCACATTTCCGCCCCGAATGTTTCGTCGCCGGCGCCGCGACGAAACAATTCTCCCGCGCATGAAACCATTTTCCCGTTGCCGTGCAGATATCCCGAAACCGGGATTGACTATCACTCGGCTCCAACGAAACGCCGCCAATGGCGAATGGGAGCTTGTCATGCAGAACGTCGTCGCTATCAACGCCGCAGCCCGCCAAGGCATCATCGCTGCCCAGGCGACCTCGGATGAAATGCTGCTGCAGGGCATCGCCGCAGGCGGCCGGACGGCGATGCATATCCTTTACGCCCGCCATAATGTCCGGGTTTACCGCTTCGTCCTGCGCATCGTGCGCGACACCACCATGGCCGAAGACCTCGTCAGCCAGGTCTTCCTCGACGTGTGGCGGACCGCCAGCCAGTTCGAGGGCCGGTCCCAGGTCTCCACCTGGCTTCTGTCGATCGCCCGCTTCAAGGCGCTGACCGCGCTGCGCCAGCGCAGGCACGAGGATATCGACCAGGAAGACGTGCTGGAAATCGCCGACGAGGCCGACACGCCGGAAGCCTCGTTGGATCGCAGCACCACCTCGGCGATCCTGCGCGCCTGTGTGGCCAAACTGTCGCCCGCGCACCGCGAGATCATCAACCTCGTCTACTACCACGAGAAGTCGGTGGAAGAGGCCGGCGCCATCATCGGCATTCCCCAGAGCACGGTGAAGACCCGGATGTTCTATGCCCGCAAGCAGCTTGCAGACTTGCTTAAGGGCGCCGGCGTGGACAGCCTCGCGGCATAAAATGGAGTAATCTCAGTTGGTTGATGGATTTTCAGGAGCGCAAGACGGGTTTCGTGGCGGCGGAAAGCATTACTTTCGACGAAACAATTGAAACAATTCACGACATCACCTGGAAAAGCCCAGCCCCTACAACCACCATCACCAACGCAACCCCCGCGCCGAACAGGAGAACGAACATGCTGAAGCCTTCCTTCCGCTTCTTCATTATCCCGCTCGGCGCGGTCTGCACCCTGGCCTCACTGTCCGCCCAGAACGCCGCCCCCCGCACCCAGCGCGACACCGCTCCGATATTGGTCCGCGAGCAGGTAGTCGATTGCGGCAACAAGAATCCCTCGGAGATCTGCGTGATCTCCTACGACAGCGAAACCATCCGCTGAACCCGGCTCGCTGGCCTACCCTCCAATCTTCCAGGTGACCTCCAACGACCCGGCCGGGATGCCCCCCGCCGGGTCGCTCTGCATTTGGGCAAGGGGAACAACGACAAATTTTCAATGTCGGCGATCAAGCAAGTTCAGTTATCGCCTGCGAACCGCGCCGCGAGGGAAGCTGCCATTCGCGTTCGCGATATCGCCGTCCCGGATAGCATGATAATCAGAAGGCACGATCCAACCTTGACGGATGGTGCCGATGTTCGAGGGCTGGGATGCCGTGGTGCTGGCGCGGGCGCAATTCGCCTTCACCATGTCGTTTCACATCATTTTTCCTGCCTTCTCGATCGGGCTTGCCAGCTACCTCGCGGTGCTCGAAGCGCTCTGGCTGTGGACCGGGCGCGAGGTCTTCATCAACCTGTTCAATTACTGGCTGAAGATCTTCGCGGTCGCGTTCGGCATGGGCGTGGTGTCGGGTATCGTGATGTCCTACCAGTTCGGCACCAACTGGTCGGTGTTTTCCGACAAGGCCGGCCCGGTGATCGGCCCCTTGATGGCCTATGAGGTGCTCACCGCCTTCTTCCTCGAGGCGGGCTTTCTCGGCGTCATGCTGTTCGGCCTGGAGCGGGTCGGCCCCCGGCTGCATTTCCTCGCGACCCTGATGGTCGCCATCGGCACGCTGATCTCCGCGTTCTGGATCCTGTCGGCGAATTCCTGGATGCAGACGCCGGCCGGCCATGCCCTCAATGCCGACGGGCAGTTCATCGCCGTCGACTGGTTCAAGGTGATCTTCAATCCGTCGTTTCCCTACCGCCTCGTGCACATGGTGCTGGCGGCGTATCTGACCACGGCGCTGGTGGTCGGCGCGGTCGGCGCGTTTCATCTGTTGCGCGACCCGCATCTCGCCGGACCGCGGGTGATGTTTTCGATGGCGATGTGGATGGCCACCGTGGTGGCGCCGATCCAGATTTTTGCCGGCGACCAGCACGGCCTCAACACGCTGGAGCACCAGCCGGTGAAGATCATGGCGATGGAAGGCCATTTCCAGAGCCACAAGGACGGCGCGCCGCTGATCCTGTTCGGATGGCCGGACCAGGCCGCGGGCAAAGTGAAGTACGCGATCGAAGTGCCTAAGCTGGGTTCGCTGATCCTGAAACATTCGCTGGACGCGCCGATGGCCGGCCTCGACACCGTGCCGCGCGAAAACTGGCCGCCGGTGGCGATCACCTTCTGGTCGTTCCGGATCATGGTCGGCATGGGACTGTTGATGGTCGGACTCGGCCTCTTCAGCCTGTGGGCGCGCTGGCGCGGCACCCTCTACCACTCCCGGCCGCTGCTCATGTTCGCGTTGCTGATGGCGCCTTCGGGCTTCATCGCCGTGCTGGCGGGCTGGATCACCACCGAGACCGGACGCCAGCCGTTCACGGTATACGGATTGC
Source organism: Bradyrhizobiaceae bacterium Ga0074131 (assembly GCA_001464035.1). Lineage (GTDB taxonomy): Bacteria > Pseudomonadota > Alphaproteobacteria > Rhizobiales > Xanthobacteraceae > Bradyrhizobium. Next base: position 556,724 of record LNEC01000019.1, on the reverse strand, counting down.
TGCGGACGGTTGACTCCGCCTCGCCGCTGGCGGCGCCCGCGGTGGCCTCGTCGCTGATCGCCTTCATCATCGTCTACTTCGCGGTGTTCGGCGCCGGCACGATCTACATCCTCCGCTTGATGGCGGCGCCGCCGCATCACGGCGAACAGGGTCCGCGCGGCGACGCCCCGGCCCATGCGGCCGGCATCACACCTGCTTCCGGCGTGGTCGCGCAGGGGACCGCGCGATGAGCATCGACTTCACCATCGTCTGGGCCTTCATCATCGCCTTCGCGGTATTTGTCTACGTGGTCATGGACGGCTTCGATCTCGGCCTCGGCATGCTGTTTCCGCTGTTTCCGCAAAAGGCCGATCGTGACGTGATCATGAACAGCGTCGCCCCGGTCTGGGACGGCAACGAAACCTGGCTGGTGCTCGGCGGCGGCGGCCTGATGGCCGCTTTCCCGCTGGCCTATGCGGTGCTGATGCCGGCGCTCTACACGCCGATGATTGCGATGCTGCTGGGACTGGTATTTCGCGGGGTCGCCTTCGAATTCCGCTGGCGGACGCAGAGCGAGCGAAATCTCTGGGATATCGCGTTCTATGGCGGATCTCTGCTGGCGACGCTGGCGCAGGGGGTCGCGCTCGGCGCTATCCTGCAGGGCGTGCATGTCGAGGGACGGAATTACGCCGGCGGCTGGTGGGACTGGCTGACGCCGTTCAGCGTCCTCACCGGCCTTGCTTTGGTCGTCGGCTATTCGCTGCTCGGCGCCACATGGCTGGTCATGAAGACCGAAGGCGAGCTTCGCGACCGGGCCTATGTCTTGAGCTGGTGGCTGTTGTTCGCGATGCTGGGCGCCATCGGCGCGGTCAGCGCCGCCACGCCGTTCCTTCATATCGAGTACACGCAGCGCTGGTTTTCCTGGCCGGGCATTGTCCTGACGGCGCCGGTGCCGGTCGCGGTCGCCGCCGTGACCGTTCTGCTGCTGCGCAGCCTCGCCCGCAAACGGGATTACCAGCCGTTTTTCCTGACGCTGACGCTGTTCGCGCTGTCCTATGCCGGATTGGGCATCAGCATGTGGCCCTATATCGTACCGCAGAGCATCACGATCTGGCAGGCCGCCTCGCCCGAGAACAGCCAGGTCTTCATGCTGTTCGGGGTCGCCGTGATGATCCCGCTTATTCTCGGCTACACCGGCTGGGCGTATTACGTATTCCGCGGCAAGGTGAAGGCCGGGAGCGGCTATCATTGATGTCAGGGGAACAAAAGCCGCGGCCGCTGGCGCGGCGCCTGCTTTGGTTCGCCGCCTTGTGGCTCGGCGGCGTCGGCACCGTGACCCTGGTCTCGTACGGCCTGCGGCTGTGGATCGCACCGAAATGAGGCGAGCCGCAAGGTCCACTTCGCGCTCCGGACCAAAATATCGAAAACAACCCCATGCACAGTAACGATGGTCGCCGGAAAGCATGATTTACCGGCGACAAAACGCCAAAAGCACCAAGCATATGGAGTACGTTTGCCTAAAACTTGCCATCAAGTTGCCACTGAGATTTGATGGTTCCATGATTTGGCGAAGGCGCCACCGGGAGAGCTCTGATGACCAAATTTCGCCACCTGATCTGGACCCTGTTCGCCGCCGTGGGGCTGCTGATGGCGGTCTCGCCGAGTTTCGCCCAGAAGCCCGATGTCGGCGACCAGCCCGGCCTTATTGCCGATGAAAACGTGGAACTGGACCCGCAATTCAAACGCACGGCCGTGCTGTACCGCACCTCCGAGCCGCCGGGCACCATCATCATTTCAACGAAAGACCGTCATCTCTATCTGGTCCAGGGTGGCGGCCGCGCGCTGCGCTATGGCATCGGCGTCGGCCGCGACGGATTTCAGTGGCAGGGCCTGGTCAACATCACCCGCAAGGCCGAGTGGCCGGACTGGACTCCGCCGCCGGAAATGATTGTGCGCCAGCCCTATCTGCCGCGTTTCATGGCCGGCGGACCCGGCAATCCGCTCGGCGCCCGCGCCATGTACCTCGGCACCACGGTCTATCGCATCCATGGGACCAACCGGCCTGATACCATCGGCACCGCCGTCTCTTCCGGCTGCTTCCGGCTGGTCAACGCCGACGTCGCCGACCTCTATGAGCGCGTCCCGGTTGGCACCAAGGTCATCATCCGACAGAAGCCGGAACTGTAACTCAGACGGCTCATTTCCCCCCGTCCCGTTTCCCTGATATTGGCGAGAAAAAGATGTTTCGTACATTTCGAGGCGGCCTCCTGATTGGAATGGCGGTCGCGATCGCGGTCGCGGCTATTGCCATCACCTATGAGCGATATGACACCAAGACCCTGAAGCGGACGATCCGGCGCGGCGACGTGCTGTGCGGCGTCAACAAAGGCTTGCCGGGCTTCTCGATTCCGGACGACAAGGGCAACTGGATCGGCTTCGACGTCGATTTCTGCCGCGCGGTGGCGGCCGCGATCTTCGACGATCCGAAAAAGGCAAAGTTCGTTCCGCTCGACGCCAGCGAGCGCTTCAAGGAGCTGCAGAGCCGGAAGGTGGATATTCTCTCGCGCAACTCGACCTGGAGCATGTCGCGCGAGACTTCCAACGCGCTGTATTTCCCGGCCGTCGCCTATTATGACGGCGGAGGGTTCATGCTGCCGGCATCCCGCAAGATCGATTCGGGCCTGGAACTCAACGACAGCAAGGTCTGCGTCCAGGCGGAAACGACCACGCAGCTCAACCTCGCCGACTTTTTCCGCACCAACAACATGAAATACACGGAGATGAAATTCTCCAAGCTGGAGGACGTCATCAAGGCCTATGATTCCGGCCAGTGCGACACCTTCACCGCCGACATTTCGCAGCTTTACGCGCTGCGGCTGAACCTCGGAAAGCCGGGCGACCACGTCATCCTACCCGACGTCATTTCAAAGGAGCCGCTGGCGCCCGTGGTGCGGCAGCGCGACGACGACTGGATGATGATCGTGAAGTGGACCCTGTATGCGATGATCAACGCCGAGGAGCTCGGCATCACGTCGCAGAACATCGACGAAGCGCTGAAGTCGAAAAAACCCGACGTGATGCGGCTGGTCGGCACCGAAGGCGCTTACGGCGAGGAACTCGGCCTGCCCAGGGACTGGGCCGCGCGCATCATCCGCCACGTCGGCAATTACGGCGAGATCTACGAGCGCAATGTCGGCGAGGAATCGAAACTCAAGATTCCGCGCGGGCTGAACCAGCTCTGGAGCGCCGGCGGCATCCAATACGCCCCGCCGATCAGGTGACGGACTAACAATCTCAATAGCCCTTCATCCGCGCCAGTTGATCGGCGTGGAAGTTGCTGTCGCCGAACAATTCCTGGCAGACCCGGGCGCGCTTCATGAAGAAGCCGATGTCGAACTGATCGGTCATGCCCATGCCGCCGTGCATCTGCACGCCTTCCTGCGCCGCCAGCGTCGCGGTCGAACCGGCGCGCGCCTTGGCCACCGCGACCGCCGCACCCGCTCTGTTGAAATCGCCGTCGAGCGTCTGCAGCGCCTTCAGCACGGCGGCGCGGGTGATCTCGATCTCGATATAGAGCTGGGCGGCGCGGTGCTGCAGCGCCTGGAATTCGCCGATCAGCCTGCCGAATTGCCTGCGTTCCTTGAGATAGCCGACGGTGCGGCCGAACACTTCCTCGCTCAAGCCGACCATTTCGGCGGCCACCGCGGCGCGGCCGATATTGAGCACGCCTTCCAGCAGGCCAAAACCCTGATCGACCTCGCCGAGCACGCCGTCGGCGTTGACCTCGGCATCGTCGAACACGATGCGGGCCGCATTATGCGCATCCACCATCGCGGTGCGCTCGATCGCGATGCCTTTTGCGCTGGGATCGACCAGGAACAGGGTCAGCCCGTCGCGCTCGCCGGCGGCGCCGGCGCTGCGCGCCGCCACGATCAGCAGATCGGCGGCGTGGCCATCGACCACGAAGGCCTTGTCACCGCTGAGCCTGAATCCGTTGCCGGAGCGTACCGCCTGCAGCTTGGTCATGAGCGGTCGATGCTTGGCGCCTTCATCGACGGCCAGCGCCGCCAGCAGGGAACCGTCCGCTATCTTCGGCAGGTACTGCGACTTCTGCGCGTCGCTGCCGCCGCGCGACAGCGCCGACGCCGCCAGCACGGCGGTCGCCAGATAGGGCGACGGCATCAGGGTGCGGCCGATTTCCTCCATCACAATGCCGGCTTCGACGCAGCCGAGCCCGCTGCCGCCGAACGCCTCCGGCACCAGCAGGCCGGAAAATCCCATCTCGGCGAAGGTCTTCCACAGATCGCGGGAAAACCCCGACGCGTCCCTGGCATCGCGCAGCTGCCGCAGATGCGACACCGGCGCCTTGTCGCTGATCAGCCCGCGTGCGCTGTCGCGCAGCATCGATTGTTCCTGGTTGAGGACGAGTGCCATGAGGGGATTCCGGTGAGTTGGTCTTTGATCAATTCGTGGTGGACCCTCATGGTGAGGAGGCGCTCTTGCGCCGTTCGAACCATGAGGACGGGCTCATCCTTCGAGACGCAGGCAAGCGGGCCGCCCCCTTAAGGATGAGGAATCTCTTTACGCCCCCGGCAGATCCAGAATGCGTTTGGCGACGATGCCGAGCATCACCTCCGACGTGCCGCCCTCGATCGAGTTGGCCTTGGTGCGCAGCCAGGCGCGCGGCCGGGCGCCGCCTTTGGAGCGCTCGCTCTCCCATTCCAGTGCGTCGATGCCGCCCGCCGACATCACAATCTCGTGGCGGCGCTTGTTCAGTTCGGTGCCGTAATACTTCATCGCCGAGGAAAACGCCGGATGCGCCTGGCCGGCCTTGGCGAGATCGACCGCGCGTTCGGCGGCTGCCGACAGCGCCGCCTCGTCGATCTCGAAGGTGGCGATCTGCCCGCGCAGCATCGGATCTTCCAGCCGGCCCTGCCCGTCGCTGCCGACCGAATCGGCAGCGACCTGACCGAGCGGCCGGCCGACGCCGCGCTCGCCCATGCCCGAGATCATCGCGCGCTCATGCTGCAGCAGATACTTTGCCACGTCCCAGCCGCGGTTGACGGTGCCGACCACATGGGATTTCGGCACCCGGACATTATCGAAGAAGGTTTCGCAGAACGGCGAATAGCCTGATATCAAGAGGATGGGCCTGGTCGAAACGCCCTTCGAGGCCATATCAAACAGAATAAAACTGATGCCGTCGTGCTTCTTCGCGGCCGCATCGGTGCGCACCAGGCAGAAAATCCAGTCGGCGTAATTGGCGTACGAGGTCCAGATCTTCTGGCCGTTGATGATGTAGTCGTCGCCATCGCTCTCGGCGCGGGTCTGCAGGGACGCGAGGTCCGAACCGGCGTTGGGCTCGGAATAGCCCTGACACCAGCGGATCAGGCCGGCCGCGATCTTCGGCAGATGCTCCTTCTTCTGCGCATCGGTGCCGTACTTCAACAGCGCCGGCCCGAGCATCCAGATCCCGAAGCTCGACAGCGGAGAGCGCGCACCGATCGCGGCCATCTCCTCGCGCAAGACCTTGGCCTCGCCGGCATCCAGCCCCCCGCCACCATATTCCCGCGGCCAGTCCGGCACGGTCCAGCCCTTGTCGCGCATCCGTTCGAACCAGACCCGCTGCGGCTCGGAAGAAAAACTGGTATTGCGACCGCCCCAGAAGGTGTCGCCGTCGGAAGTCATCGGCCTGCGCATCTCCGGCGGACAATTGGCTTGCAGCCAGGCGCGGGTCTCACTGCGAAATTTTTCCAGATCGGACATGGTGGTGTTTCCATTCTGCGATTTGGATCGACCTTAGCCGTCGCATCGCGGAATTCAATATGTCTCTGGCGCGTGCGCCCGGGTCGCGGAGTATGATAGGGCTGTGCGTACCGGGCGTCGCGGGCGCCGCAATGATTGAAAAGTCAGAGGAAACCGAGATGCGGCTGAAGTTGCTTTCGCCAGGCGAAATGAACGCGGACCAGAAACAAACCTACGACGAGTCGATCGCCGGCAAGCGCGGCGCCCCGCCGCCGCCGATGATGGCCTGGCTCAACAGTCCCGAAATGGCCCGGCATGCCACCCGCCTCGGCGGCATGCTGCGCTTCGATACGATCTTTCCGGCCGAACTGTCCGAGATCGCGATCCTCGTCACCGCCCGCCACTGGACCTCGCACTACGAATGGTGGGCGCACAAGCGGCTGGCGCTGAAAGGCGGCATGGACCTGCGGATCATCGAAGACATCCGCGACCGCCGCACGCCTGTCTTCGACGATCCCAGGGGGCAAATGATCTATGACGTCGCGAGGTCGCTGCACGAAGGCCACGGCGTTTCCCGACCACTCTACGACGAGGCCGTCAAACTGCTCGGCGAGCGCGGCATCGTCGAGATCATCGGGCTGTGCGGCTACTACACGCTGGTGGCGATGACGCTGAACACGTTCGAGTTCGAATTGCCGGAGGGAGAGGTTTCGGAGCTTGTGTAGCGGATGCTCACGGCATAGATCGTGAGCGAAGCAATCGCTGCGAAACGGAGAAGGCATGCCCGACAATCCACCCATCATCGCCGGCACCCGTATCGGGCATGTTCATCTGAAAGTCGCCGATCTCGATCGCGCGCTGGCATTTTACTGCGGCGTGCTCGGCTTTCAGGTGACGCAGCGGCTGAGTTCGGGCGCGGCGTTCATTGCGGCCGGCGGCTATCACCACCACATCGGCCTCAACACCTGGGAAAGCAAGGGCGGGCATCCGCCGCCGCCCGGCACCACCGGTCTGTTTCACACCGCGATCCTGTATCCGACCCGGCCCGCACTGGCCGACGCCTTGCATCGCCTGATGGAGGCGGGAATCCCGCTGGACGGCGCCAGCGATCACGGCGTCAGCGAGGCGCTGTATTTGCGCGACCCCGACCAGAACGGCGTCGAGCTGTACCGCGACCGGCCCGAGGCCGAATGGCCGCGCAAGCCGGACGGGGCGCTGGCGATGTTCACCAAGCGGCTCGATCTGGAGGATTTGTTGCGGCAAAGGGAATTCTAATCCTTCACCGTCATTGCGAGGAGCGCTTGCGACGAAGCTCGCAATGACGAGCCTACAAAGATGAGATCGTTCTGGAGCGCCCGCGAATCATGATGAGCACCGCCGCCCCGAGCTGCAGCCCGATGCAGCCGTAGAACGGCAGCGCATAACTGCCCGATGCATCGCGCAGCAGGCCGATGACGCCGGGGCCGAACGCGTAGGTGACCTGGTTGATCGCCGTGATCAGGCTGATCAGGACGCCGAACGAGCGCGGATCGAATTCGCGCTGTACGATCAGCGCCGGCAGGGTGATCAGATTGCCGACCGAGAAGCCGAACAGCGCGCAGGCCGCGATCAGCGCCACATCGTTGTGCAGGTTGATGATGACCGCGAGCGCTATGGCCTGGCTGACGAACGAGATCGCCGAGGCCAGCCGCTGGTTGAGCCGGTCGATCACACAAGAGAACAGCACGCGGCCGACCACCGCCATCGCGGTCATCAGCGCGACCGCGAACGCCGCGCGTTCGCGCCCCACCACCGAATCCAGGAACGCGATCAGGTGGACGATGAAGCCGACCTGCGCAAACAGCACCAGCGCGAACGACGCCGAGACCGAGAGGAAGCCGATGTCGCGAAGCGCCAGCGCCCGAACCCGCGTCGCCGACGGCGCACCCGCCGAGCCTGCTGCGGCCGCGGCGCCCGGATGCAGTGGCGGCCGTCCGACAAGTATCAGGATGACCGGGACCATCACCACCACCATCGCGATCGCGGCGGCGGCCATCGCGCCGGGAAATCCGAAATGCCCGATCGCCGCGACCAGAAGCGGCACGCCGATGATGCCGCCGAAACTCGCGCCGTTCAGCGCCAGGCTGATCGCCATGCCGCGTTTGGTGTCGAACCAGAGCCCGAGGGTGTTGGTGATGATGCCGAGGCTGGTGCCGGCCCAGCCGAATGCCAGCAGTGCATTGGCGGCGTAGAGTTGCCACGGCTCGGTGACCCGGCCGATCAGCACGGCGGCCGCCGCCATCGTGAAGACGCCGACGAGCAGGCAGTTGCGCGGCCCGATCGCCTTGATTGCTTCGCTGACGAAGGCGACCAGCAGGGCGCCGAACAGGTAGAAGAACGTGGTGCCGCCGGCGATCAACGACGCCGGCCAGCCGTGCAGGCGATGCAGCTCGGCGACATAGACGCTCTGGCCATAGAAGCCGAGCCCCCAGCCGAACGTCGCCACCAGAAAACAGACCACGACGATGCGCCAGCCCTCGTAGCGGGCCGAGGTTTCGTCGGAGGGCGAATTCCTGCATTGATCCGACAAGCACTTCTCGCTTTCACACCGTCAGGCCCGGGCTTGGCGACCTGATAACAGACCGGCAAGTGCAAAGCTTCGATCGCCGACGAACTGTCAGCATTTGTCGTCAGGGCTTCGGTTTCGGCGGATCGTAAAAGAACCGTTCGCGAAAAATCCGGTCGCCGCGCCATTCCTGCAACGCGACCTCGTCGATCCGGACTGTCTTTCCTGAATGGTAGGTGAAATCGAAAATCCAGTTGATCGCAACGCGGTCGCCCTCGAGGATCGACGTCACGCACGTCGAAACGACATTCTCCACCCGTTCAAGCACGCCGCGTTCGTGCGCCACTAACAGGTCGCGGCCGACGCGCGGGGCCGCGGCGTTCTCCTGCATGGTGGCATCCTCGGTGTAATAGCGCTCGATGGCGCCGGCATGATCGCCGGTTTCGACGACGGCGATGAATTCATCGAGACGGGCTCGTGACGGCATGAAAAACCTCCAACGCTCAGGCGGCAATCCCGTCAGGCGGATTGCCGGTCAGATACTGGGATCCGGAAATTCCGGCACGGTCCGCGACCTCGCCCGCCGCCTCGCCAGCGACGCGAAAGCCAGCACCGCGAGTCCCAGCAGCACCGGCGGAAACACCACCATGTTAACCGCGGACCAGCCGTAATTCGCCAGCAACTGGCCCGACGAGAACGACCCCACCGCCATCATCCCGAACACCAGGAAATCGTTGAAGGCCTGCACCTTGTTGCGCTCCTGGGCGCGGTGCGTCTCTAGCACCAGCGCGGAGGCGCCGATGAAGCTCAGGTTCCAGCCGACCCCGATCATGATCAGCGTGGCCCAGAAATGCATCGCGGTGATCCCGGACAAGCCGATCGCAGCCCCGGCGGCTTCGAGCGCCAGACCGACCGCGACGATTTTCGGCGCGCCGAAGCGCGCGATCAGCGAGCCTGTAAAGAAGCTCGGTCCGTACATCGCCACGATATGCCATTGAATGCCGAAATTGGAATCGCTGACGCTGAGGCCGCACATCTGCATCGCCAGCGGCGCCGAGGTCATGACCAGATTCATCATGGGATAGGAGACGATTCCGCAGAATGCCGCGGCGATGAATCTCGGCTGCCGCGCGATCTCCAGCAGCGGCCGGCCACCATGAAGGTCCGCCGGCGCCGGCTTCGGCGCATCGACGCCGACGAGGATCGCCATCGCGACCAGCGCAACCAGCGCCTGCACTAGGAAGCTGAAGGAGAACAGATAAGGCGGCCAGATATCCATCGTCCACTGCACGAGCTGCGGACCGAGCACGCCGGCGAACACGCCGCCGGCCATCACCCACGACACCGCCTTGGGACGGAACGCCGCGCTGGCGCCGTCGGCGGCGGCGAAGCGATAGGATTGCGAGACCGCGCCGTAGAGTCCGCCGAGAAACGTCGCGACGCAGAACAGCACGAACGAACCGCGCAGGATGGCGTAGGCCGCGAGCAGGCCGGTCAACATGCCGCAACCGGCGCCGATAATGAAGGCGGTGCGGCGGCCATAGGCGCGCGAGATCGCGCCGGTCGGCAAGGTGCCGGCGGCCAAGCCGACCACATACATCGACAGCGGCACAGTTGCGAGCGAGATATCCGGCGCCAGCGTGGCACCCACGATCGAGCCGGTGGCGAAAATGACCGCCGAATTCGCGCCGGTCAGCGCCTGCGCCGCCGCCAGCCGCGCCACATTGGATCGCGCGCGGACGTCGTCGGCGATCTCGTCGGCTGCCGTCACATCGATCATCCAGTATTTTCCGTCCAGATGCGGCCGGAGCGATTCCCGCCTCATTGATTGCCGTTACTATGGAGGGGAGCCGTGGCTCAATCAACCGATGCAAACGGGCGTGCGCCATGCATCGTTGTTCAGACCGCTTTGGTCCGCTCGAACACCAGCACCAGATTATTGGCCGGCATCTGTGCGATCTCGACAAGCACCAGACCGACACTCGCCGCGAGCTTTTCCAGATCCGCTACATCCCGCACGCCCCATTCGGGGTCGCGATCGCGCAAGCTGGTGTCGAACACGGCGTTGCTGAGCGCGGTGTGCTTGCCATCGCGCTTGAACGGACCGTAGAGGAACAGCCGCCCATCCGCGCGGAGATAACGCGACGCGCCCGCGAACAGACCCTCGGCCACGCGCCACGGCGCGATGTGGATGACGTTGGCGCAGAACACCGCCAGCAATGTCCCCGGGCGGCTGCCGTCCTGCGGTTCGGAACGCCATGCCGGATCCGACAGATCGATCCGCAGCGGCGGGCGGATATTCGCCAACCCAGCGTGCGCCCGCCATGCCGCGATGCTTCTCAGATGCTGTTCGTTGAGATCGCTCGGCCACCACACGATGTCGGGGAAATGACGGGCGAAATCGACCACATGCTGGCCGGTGCCGCTGCCGGCCTCGATGACGTCGCCGGATCGGCCTGCGAGATACCGCTGCAATACCGCCCGGATCGCCTGGTGGTTGCGGCGGAACGCCGGCGCGTCGAGACGACCGTCGGCTTCGACCGGCCGCCCGTCCCTGCCAAATTCCACGACAAACTCCGCCATATCGATTGCGCGCCAGCCCCGTTGCGATCAAGGCTTAACAGCTTTGAACTGCGATTGCTCCAGTTCCAGGAAAATCCGGTAGGCATTGCCGCGGTTATTGCTCGCGAAGGCCGGAAAGTCCCGGTATTTCGACCAGTCGGCCTGACCATAGGCGACATCGAAATCGGTCCAGTCTTGTACCGCCGCCGCCATGGTGCCGCGCAGGTACCGAATATAGTCCCGGGTAAAGGCGATCGCCTGGCTGGCCTCGGTCAGGGCTCGGCCATGGCCGGGAATGACGACCTTGGGGTCGAGTTTCTCGACCTCGCCGAGCGCCTCGAGCCATTGCGTGGTGGAGACGTCGTCGCTGTTCATGAAGGGAATCCGGCCGTTCTGCACGATATCGCCGGCGAACAGCACGCCGTCCGGCTCAACCATCATCATCATGTCGCTGGAGGAATGCGCCGGCCCGGCAAAGAACAGCGTCAACCGCCGGTCGCCGAGCGCAACCGTCATGCGTTCCCGGAACGTGATATCCGGCGGCACCACGCGGGTGTTGCCGTCGATCCAGGGATACAGCGCGTTGCGCCGCTGATCGAGCCGCTGGCTCGCCTTCTCGTCGGCGATCCCGTCATTATCCTTGTACTCGCCGGAGCGTTCCTGCGCGACGATCAGCGCGTCGGTGTGATCCCTGAACGCCTGCAAGCCGTAGATGTGATCGGCATGATAATGGCTCGCGACCACGTAGCGGATTTTCTGGTCCGTGCGCCTGCGGATTTCCTGCAGCAGCGCCCAGCCATGGCTCGGCGTTCCCAGCGCGTCGAACACCACGACGCCGTCGGATGTGACGACAAATCCGGCGTTCGACGTGTTGCCTTCATTGTCCTTGCCGGGAATTCCGGGACTTCCGGTGGAATACCAGATCGGCTTGCCCGGCACCTGATCGAGCTTCAGGGGAATCGTGATGGCCGGGTAGGGCGGCGCGGTCTGCGCACCGGTCGACGATACCGGACATGCCGCGAGCCATGCCGCGGCCAGGAGCCGCTTCATTTCAGGTTCCCGCAGTAGATTTCCTTCAGCACCTGCAGCACGCGCAGCGCGCGCTTGTCGGCGACGCTGTAATGCAGCGTCTGCGACGTCCGGCGGAACGTCACCAGACCGTCGCCGCGCAATAGCGCCAGATGCTGCGACAGCGCCGACTGACTGAGCTTTACCACCTCGACCAGTTCACCCACCGTCATTTCGCCGCGCGCGACCAGAAAGCAGAGGATCAGGAGCCGCTTTTCGTTGCCCAGCAATTTCAGGAGCTGGGCCGCTTCGCCGGCCTGCTTCGCCAGCGTCTTAAGTGCCGCGGCATCCACCGCGCTGACGCCGGCGGATCTGCTTCTTGCGCTTGCTGCAACTGCTCTCATGGCCCGACGTCCCGATTCAAATCTAGCGTGCGCCCAGCGAGCGCTGATATCATGTTACCGCATCTTCCGTAATTTAGCATTGACTAAATTAGCCGATGCCGATACGACGGCGCCCACAATCAACAAGAAGCGGCGGCAATGCCGCGAGGTGAGGAAGCGTGCGGCCAGCCCCAGGACGTGACATGCCTGTGCGATCGAAGCCGGCGGAAACATCCGATCCGCGGCTCGCCAGGCGTTCGTTTCTGGGTATCGGCGCGGCGCTGACCGGCAGCCTGGCGCTCGGCGTCAGGCCCGGCCATGCGCAACCGGCTTCTCCGCCCGCCGAGCCGCCATGGTCGCAATCGATCGGGCCCGGCGTGGTCGACCGGCCCTATGGCCGGCCCGCCGACGCCGAGGCCGACGTTATCAGGCGCAACGTACCCTGGCTTACCGCCGGAACCGAATCGTCCATCAGCTTTTCGCCGCTGCAGAGCCTGCACGGCATCATCACGCCGAACGGTCTGTTTTTCGAGCGCTATCATTCGGGCCGACCGGACGTCGATCCGGATCAGCACCGTCTGATGATCCACGGCCTGGTCGAACGCCCGCTGATTCTCACGATGAAGGACATCGTGCGGTTCCCGTCGGTGTCGCGCATCCATTTCATCGAATGTCCGGCCAATGGCGGCATGGAATGGCGCGCCGCGCAGTTGAATTCGCTGCAGTTCAACCATGGCATGATTTCCTGCGCGGAATGGACCGGGGTGCGGTTGTCGACCCTGCTGGAAGAAGTCGGAGTCAAGAAGGAGGCGGCCTGGGCCATGGTCGAGGGCGCGGACGGCGCCCACATGAACCGCAGCCTGCCGCTCCACAAATGTCTCGACGATTGCCTGGTGGTTTACGCTCAGAACGGCGAGGCGCTGCGGCCGGAGCAGGGTTACCCGCTGCGGCTGGTGGTGCCGGGCTGGGAAGGCAATGTCAGCATCAAATGGCTGCGCCGGATCAAACTCGGCGACAGGCCCTGGTACTCCCGCGAGGAAACCTCGAAATACACCGACCTGATGCCGGACGGCACCAGCCGCGGATTCACATGGCTGATCGACGCCAAGTCGGTCATCACCTTCCCCTGTCCCGAAAAGCCGTTGAGCGGCCCCGGCCTCTACGAAATCAGGGGCTTGGCATGGACCGGCAATGGCAAGGTCAAACGGGTCGACGTTTCCACCGATGGCGGCGTCAACTGGCAGACCGCGCGGCTGCACGAACCGGTGCTGTCGAAGGCGCTGACCAAATTCACCCTGCCCTGGCGCTGGGACGGACGGCCTGCGCTGCTGGAATCGCGCGTGATCGACGAAACCGGCTATGTCCAGCCGACCATTGCGCAGCTGCGAAAGCAACGGGGGTCGAATTCCGTCTATCACAACAACTCGATCCAGACCTGGCAGGTCAAGCCTGACGGGAGCGTGTTCGATGTTCAACTCGCGTAACCGTGCCATGCTGCTCGCGGCTGCCGTGGCCGCCGTCGCGACGGCGGCCGGCGCTGCCGAACCCGGCTATTACGGATACGGCAAGATCGCCTCGCCGGAGGAGATTGCGGGCTGGAATATCGACGTGCGGGGCGACGATGGCGCCGGCCTGCCGCCCGGGAGCGGCACCGTCGCCCGGGGCACCGAGGTTTTTTCCGAGCAGTGCGCGTCGTGCCATGGCACGTTTGGCGAGGGCGAAGGCCGTTTCCCCAAGCTGGCCGGCGGCATGGGAACGCTGAAGCACGACCGGCCGGAACTGACGGTGGGCAGCTACTGGCCGTTTGCGCCCACCCTCTTTGACTACATCAACCGCGCCATGCCGATGCAGGCCCCGCACACATTGTCAGCCGATGACGTTTATGCTTTGACCGCCTATATTCTCAATTTGAACGACATCGTTCCCAACGAATTCGTCGCCGACCAGGACAGTCTGGCGAAAGTCAAGATGCCCAATCGCGACAGTTTCGTCTGGACCGACCCGAGACCTGATACGATGGCCAAGCCGTGCATGAGCGCATGTGCCAACCCTGCGGACGTCAAGATCGTGTCCACGGCGGAAGGCAGGGATCTCACGCCACGCACGACCGGACCGCTCGATACGATGCAACCGAAATGATGCAACCGGGAAACGCGCCCTTGAAGAGCCCCCGTCCGAGGAAGTCCGTCCTGACGCCGGCCTGCGCACTGGCGCTGTCGCTCGGCTTGCTCGTGTCTTCGCTGCCGGCGGCAGCCCAGTCGACGGTGGCGGAAGGACAAAGACTGGCCTTCGACCGCGGCAAGGGCAATTGCCTGACCTGCCACGACATCAAGGGCGGCACTCTTCCCGGCACGATCGGCCCGGCCCTGATCGACATCAAGACCAAGTATCCGGACCGCAACGAGCTGGTCGCCATCCTCGTCGACGCCACCAAGCGCAATCCGCTGACCGTCATGCCCCCGTTCGGACGCAACCGGCTTTTGACCGACAAGGAAATCAACGCAATCGTGGACTTCCTGCAGACCCTGTGATCGTGGCTCGCGCGCCGCCCAAGGAGACTTCGAATGACAAAGACGAACGACAGACTTGCGCTTCCCCGGCGCGTTATCCTGCAGGGCGTGGCCTCGGTCGCGCTGGTCGGACTCGGCAAGATCGCGTCAGGCGCCGCGCCGGCCTTCGCCGCCGCCAATGACAAATATCCGGAAGAGGCGTTCAAGCAGAAGACCGTCGATGACGCGATCAAGCTGCTGTACGGCAAGACCGCCGAGAAATCCGACAAGGTCAGGCTCGACGCGCCCGAGATCGCCGAGAATGGCGCGGTGGTGCCGATATCCGCGAGTTCGACGCTCGACGGCGTGACCTCGCTGGCGTTTCTGGTCGCCGAAAATCCGAACGCGCTGGTGGCGTCTTACAGGATTCCCGCGGGCACGATGCCGAGCGTGGCCAACCGCATCAAGATGGCGAAGACCAGCAACGTGATCGTCGTCGTCGAAGCCGGCGGCAAGCTCTTCAGCGCCAGCAAGGAAGTCAAAGTCACCGTCGGCGGCTGCGGCGGTTAGCGCGCATGCTCCCGACCCGAACAACCGCGTTCGCGCAAATGAGAGCCGGTTCTCCGATCAGATCATGCGCAAGAGTATAGACAGGGATCATTCTCATGGCATCGACCATTCGCATACGCGCCACCTCGTCAGGCGACACCACCGAAGTCCAGGCGCTGATCCAGCACCCGATGGATTCCGGCTTCGTCAAGAACGCCAAGGGCGAAACCATCCCGCCGCACTTCATCCAGCAACTGACGTTCGAGCATGACGGCAAGATCGTGTTTGCCGCCGACTGGGGCGGCGGCGTCTCCAAGGATCCCTATGTCAAGTTCGCCTTCAAGGGCGGCAAGAAGGGCGACGAACTGAAGGTCGGCTGGGTCGACAACAAGGGCGCGACCGACACCACCACGGCGAAAATCCTGTAGCGGCCGACGCGAAAGCGGAGAACCAACATGCGATCTGCCATCCGTTTCGCCTCGATTGGTCTCGCGCTGGCCGCGCTGGCCTTTGCCGGCGCGCCAGCCGCCGCCGCCGACACCGTCGATCCAGTGGCCGATGCGAAAGCCTTCAAGAAATTCTTCACCGACAAGTTCCCGAAGGTGAAGCTGGAGGATTTCGTCAACGGCCCCTATTCAATGGATGAGGATCTGTACCGGCAATGGCAGGAGAAAGAACAGTTTCCGCCTTACGAGTTCTCGCTCGAACTGGGCAAGGAGATGTTCGCTAAGCCGTTCAAGAACGGCAAGAGCTATGAAGACTGCTTTCCCAACAAGGGCATCGGCATCCGCCAGAACTATCCTTATTTCGACGAGAAGGAAGGCAAGGTCGTTACGCTCGAGCTGGCGTTGAACCGCTGCCGCGAGGCCAATGGCGAGCCGCCGTTTTCCTATGTCAGGGATGAGATGGCCGCCCTGACCGCCTATATGGCGTTCACCTCGCGCGGCAAGCCGTTCGACATCAAGATCCCCAACGATCCGCGTGCGCTGGCCGCCTACGAGAACGGCAAGGAGTATTTCTATACGCGGCGGGGTCAGCTCAATTTCTCCTGCGCGACCTGCCATGTGCAGAGCCCGGGCGAGCGAATTCGCGCCGAAGTGCTGGCGCCCGCGCTCGGCATCCTGAATGCGATGCCGATCTATCGTTCCGAGTGGAGCGGCATGGGCACCACCAGCCGGCGTTTCACCACCTGCAACAGCCAGATCCGCGGCGTGCCGTTCAACCCGCAGGACGACGAATACCGCAACGTCGAATATTACCTGTCCTATGTCAGCAACGGATTGCCGATTTCCGGGCCGGGAGCGCGGCCATGAGCAGGATCAGGACATCCTTGCTATCGCTGGCTTCCGTGCTGCTGATCGCGCCATCCGCCTTTGCCGCCAGCGAGGCCGATTACAAGGCGGCGCTGGCAGCGGCGGAAGCCGCCAACAAGCAGGCCGCCGGCCTGCGCAACCAATGGACCACGACGGCATCGACGATCAACGCCGCGAAGAAGGCCGCCGAGGCCGGCGATTTCGACAAGGCCGTTGAATCCGCGAACGAGGCCGAAGCGCTGGCAAAGGCTTCGATCTTCCAGGCCACCAGCGAAAAGGCGCTTTGGAAAGACATGGAAATCCGCTGAGCTACAAAGCCGTCACTTCGCGGGGAGACATCATATGACCATCCGTCGCCGTGATTTTCTCTCCCTCGCAGGCGCAGCGGCGTTCACCGGCGCCCTGCCGTGGCCGGCGCGCGGCGCCGATTCGATGTACGATCTCGACCGCTTCGGCAACGCGCGCATCCTCCATATGACGGATACGCACGCGCAATTGCTGCCGGTGTATTTCCGCGAGCCGAGCGTCAATCTCGGGATCGGCGCGATGGCCGGAAAGCCGCCGCACCTGGTCGGCCGCGCCTTTCTCGACCGCTTCGGCATCAAGCCCGACAGCGCCGAAGCCCATGCCTTCACGTTTCTCGACTTCGAAAAGTCCGCGGCCCGATTCGGCAGACTCGGCGGCTTCGCGCATCTGAAGACGCTGATCGACCGGCTGCGCGGCGAGGCCGGTGGCGGACGCTCGCTGCTGTTGGACGGCGGCGATCTGTGGCAGGGCTCGGGACTCTCCAACACCATGCAGGGCGCCGACATGGTGGAGGCCGCGAATCTGCTCGGCATCGAGGCGATGACCGGCCACTGGGAGTTCACCTATGGCGAGAAGGCGCTGCGCAGCAATCTCGCTCGCTTCAAGGGCGAATTCCTGGCGCAGAACGTGTTCCTCACCGAGGAAGCCGCCTTCAACGACGCCAAGGCGTTCGATCCGGCCTCGGGGCGGGTATTCAAGCCCGCCACCATCAAGGAAATCGGCGACCACCGCGTCGGCGTGATCGGACAGGCTTTCCCCTATGTGCCGATCGCGCATCCGAAGCGGTTCACGCCGGACTGGACTTTTGGCATACGCGACGACGAGTTGCAGAAGCTGGTCGATACGCTCAGAAGCAACGACAAGGTCGATGCCGTGGTGCTGCTGTCGCATAACGGCATGGACGTCGATCTCAAGCTGGCGAGCCGCGTGACCGGCATCGACGTCATCCTCGGCGGCCACACCCACGACGCCGTGCCGCAGCCGATCCCCGTCACCAATGCCGGCGGCACCACGCTCGTCACCAATGCCGGCTCCAGCGGAAAATTCCTCGGCGTGCTCGATCTCGAAATCGCCAAGGGCAAGGTCGCCGACATTCGGTACCGGCTGCTGCCGGTGTTCTCCGAGCTGCTGAAGCCGGATCCGGCGATGGCCGCGCTGATCGGCAAGATGCGCGAGCCGCATGCCGCCGCCTATGCCGCAAGACTCGCGACGTCGGACCGGCTGCTCTACCGTCGCGGCAATTTCGGCGGCACCGTGGATCAGTTGATCTGCGACGCGCTGCGCGGCGAGTTCGACGCCGAGGTCGCGCTGTCGCCGGGTTTTCGCTGGGGCAACAGCGTGCTGCCGGGCCAGCCGGTCACTATGGAAGACGTGCTGTCCGAAACCGCCATCGCCTATCCCGAAACCTACGTGTTGAGCATGACCGGCAGCCAGATCAAGGATATCCTCGAAGACGTCTGCGACAACCTGTTCAATGCCGATCCCTATTACCAGCAGGGCGGCGACATGGTGCGCGTCGGCGGCCTCGCCTATGCCTGTTCCCCCACCGAAGCCGCCGGACGCCGGATTTCCGACCTGAAGCTCGGTGACGGCCGTTCGCTCGAGGCCGGCAAGAGCTACAAGGTGGCGGGATGGGCTTCGGTCAACGAGCAGCAGGGCGTGCCGGTGTGGGATGTGTTCGCCAAACATCTGCGCTCCGGCAAGATGCCGGCGCAGCGCGGCAGTGGCGTAACCCTGAAGGGCGTCGACGACAACCCGGGCATCGCGGGACAGGGATGACAAACCTCCGGGCCAATCGACGATCGATGCTTCGCACCCTCGGCAGCGCCGCTGCCGCGGCGTGGATGACGACGGCCGCCGCTGCCGCGGAGCCGGCGCCGCTGCCGGGCAAGCCGTTCGCCGAACACCGCATCGTGCTGCAGCTGTCGGACAACGACCCTAAGAAACAGGGCCTCGTCATCAGCGTCGCCAATAACCTGCTGAAATTCTACGATCCCGACAAGGTCGCGATCGAAGTGGTAACGTTCGGTCCCGGCATCGAGTTGCTGTTCCCCGGCAACAGCCATCGCCAGCGAATCGAAAGCCTGGTCGCGCAGGGCGTGCGCTTCGATATCTGCCTGAATACCGTCGACAGCATCGGGCGCGACAGCGGCAAGCGGCCGGAATTCATCTCGGTCGCGACCCCGGTGCAGGTCGGCGTCGCGCATATCCTGTCGCTGACCGAAACCGGGTTTACGTTGGTGAAGCCATGAATTCACACCATCATTGCGAGCGCAGCGAAGCCAGCCTTTTTTCTTGTTGCGCCATGGATTACGTCGCTGCGCTGGCCATGACGATTTACAGACCTGAAGGACCGCGGATGCGAATCCCCCTGATCATCGCTTGCGCACTGGCGCTGGGCGCGGCGCCTGCCGCGGCGGGGGACGACGCGCTCGTGATCTACAAATCGCTGTCGCCGGAAGTGGCGCTCGAGGCGGCGCAGGCTGCCCTGAAAAAATGCCGGGACAACGGATTTCAGGTCGCGGTCGCGGTGGTGGATCGCTTCGGCCAACCGCAGGTGATGCTGCGCGACCGCTTCGCCGGCCTGCCCGCGCCCGACACCGCGGTAGCCAAGGCCTATACCGCGCTGAGTTTTCGCGCCGCCACCACGGATCTTTCGAAGTCGATCAGATCAGGCCAGCTGGATCCCGGCCTGGCCCGGCTGCCGCGGGTCTCGATGCTCGGCGGCGGTCTGATGATCGAGGCCGCCGGCGCGCTGGTCGGCGGCATCGGCGTCTCCGGCGCGCCCGGCGGCGACAAGGACGACGAATGCGCCAAGGCAGGAATCGACGCCATCAGGGACAGGCTGGATTTCTGATATGATCGCAAATCCAAATCAAGACGGCAGCGAGCGGCCATGATCTTTCGCCAGTTGTTCGACAGTGTTTCCGGAACCTACAGCTATCTCCTGGCCAGCCGCGCCGGCGGCGAGGCGCTGATCCTCGATCCCGTATTGGAGAAGGTCGACCGCTACTGCCAGCTGCTGCGCGAGCTCGATCTGCGACTGGTCAAGGCGGTCGACACCCATCTGCACGCCGACCATATCACCGGGCTCGGCGAGCTGCGCGACCGCACCCACTGCGTCACCATCATGGGCGAGCAGAGCAAGGCCGACGTCGTGGCGATGCGGGTCGGAGACGGCGACAAGGTAACGATCGAGGGCCTCAGCCTCGACGTGATGTACACGCCCGGGCACACCGACGATTCCTACAGCTATTTGATGGGCGACCGGGTATTCACCGGTGATACCCTGCTGATCCGCGGCACCGGCCGCACCGATTTCCAGAACGGCAGCGCGCGGGCGCAGTATGATTCGATCTTCAACCGGCTGCTGAAACTGCCGGACGAGACCCTGGTTTTCCCGGCGCACGACTACAAAGGCGACACCGTTTCCACCATCGGCGAGGAGAAGCGGTTCAATCCGCGGCTGCAGGTGCGCTCGGTCGACGAATATGTCGAGTTGATGGCGAATCTGAAATTGCCGAATCCGAAAATGATGGACGTGGCGGTGCCGGCCAACATGCATGTCGGCCTGCATCAGGACGATCTGGCCCGGCAGGGGCAGTCGCTCACCGCGCGCGAAGGCATCGACAGCCTCGGCCGGCCCGACATCCTGCTGGTCGATCTTCGCGAGAGCAGCGAGCGCTCGAAGCACGGCACGCTGCCGGGGGCGCTGCACGCGCCCTATCCCGCCATCGCCGATGCCCTGAGGCCCGGCGGCATGCTGCGCGAGGTGGCGGCGGCGACCGGACGCCGCATCGTGTTCTTCTGCGCCTACGGCGAGCGCTCGGCGATGGCGGTGACGGCGGCCAAGGAGGCCGGCCTCGCCAACACCGCGCATATCGCCGGCGGCATGGATGCGTGGAAGAAGGCCGGCGGGCCGGTGGCGACGGGGTAATTTCTCCTCGTCGCTTCTCGGGCCGCACACATCAATCCCTCATGTTGAGGATTGGATCACCGCCCCACCCGCTCCAGCTCTTTCACCAGCACGTCGAGCGCCTCCGCCAGCATCACGCCGCCGCATTCGGTCAGCCGTTCCGGAATCACGATGCGTTTCGCGGTCGGATAGAATCGCTCCAGCGCCGGGTGCAGCAGAAACGCCTGGCCATCGTCGCGCGCAAGGTCTCCGGCCTGCGACACCAGCAGCAGATCGGGTTTTGCATTCACGATCGACTCGAGGGAGGCAAATCCCCCGAAGGCAAGGCCGAGATCGCCGGCGGCGCTGAACAACCCGGTTTCCGCCAGCAGCGAACCGACAAAACTGTCACTGCCCGCGACCCAGCCGCGCCGCGACAGCGGCAGCACCCGGTAGCGTTTTGCGGCCACCGCCTGGCGCGCCCGCGCCAGTGCCGCGTCGAGCTTGGCGATCTCCCGCGCCGCGCGGTCGGGATGACCGGCGATGTCGCCCAGTTCGCGAATCTGGCCTTTCACTTCGTCGAGCGTCCGCGGCACCGCGAGTTCGGCAAGACGCAGTCCGTTGGCTTTCAACAGCTCCCGGGTCGAGCGCTTGTCGTACAGGCTGGCGACGACCACGTCGGGCTTGAGCACCAACACATCCTCGGCGCCGCCCGACAGCGTCGGATAGCGCCTGACGTCGCCGGCCACCCAGGCGTCGCGGGAAAACCGGCTGAGGCCGAGGATCTGCTCGGGATCGGCCAGCGTCAGCAGCACCTGGTCGGTGCAGACATTCATCGAGACGATACGCGGCAATGGCGCTGCCGATACGGATGCCGAAGATGCGCTGCCGATCACGAGCGCCGCCACCGCAATCGTTGCGAAACGGCGGCGCATCAGATTTCCGCCCAGGGCACGATCACCGCCGCGCGCTCGAATTCCGCGCGATAGGCGCTGATCCGGAACACATCCGCCATCACCCGCTCCGACAGCGCCGCGGCAGGCGCGCCCTGCGCGACGAGACGGCCTTCGGACAGCACCAGAACGGTATCGGCGAAGCGCGCGGCGAGGCCGAGGTCGTGCGTCACCACGATCACCAGCACGCCCTGATCGGCGGTGGCGCGCAGGCTTTTCATGACGTCGAGCTGGTAGCGCGGATCGAGCGAGGCGGTCGGCTCGTCGGCCAGGATCACCGGCGCTTCCACCGCGAGCACGCGCGCCAGCGCCACCCGGCTGCGCTCGCCGCCGGAGAGCTCGGTGACGCGGCGATCGGAAAATTCCACCACGTCGGTCGCCTGCATCGCCCGCAGCACGGCCTCAGAGTCCTCCGGCGACAGGCGCGCCGGGTCGGTCGCGCCATGCGGATAGCGGCCGAGCGCCACGATATCGCGCGCCGGCAGCGGCCAGTGCACCACGTGGCCCTGCGGCAGATACGCAAAGCGCCGCGCACGCTCGCGCAGCGAGAGCGCCGACAGCGCTTGGCCGCCGGCATGGATGACGCCGTCCGACGGCAACAGCCCCGCCAGCGCGCGCAGCAACGTGGTCTTGCCGGCGCCGTTTGGCCCCACCAGCGCGACCAGATGCCCCGAAGCCAGCGACAGCGAGATGTCGTTCAGCACGGCACGGCCGGCCAGTCTGACGTTCAAATTCTGCGCCACGAGGAAGGCGGCTTCGCTCATGCCACGCCTCCGCCAAGCGCGCGACGCTCGCGCATGATCAGATAGAGGAAGAACGGCACCCCGATGATCGAGGTCAGCACGCCGACCTTGATGTCGCTGGTCGACGGAATGATGCGCACCGCGATATCGGCGGCCAACAGCAACGCAGCTCCGGTCAGCGCGCTCGGCACCAGCAGCCGCGCCGGATCGTGGCCGATCAGGGGCCGCATCAGATGCGGCGCCACCAGGCCGATGAAGCCGATGGTGCCGGTCACCGCGACCGCGCCGCCGACGCCGAGCGCTGTGCCCACGATCACCACCAGCCGCAGGCGGCCGACATCGACGCCGAGGCTTTGCGCGGTCTCCTCGCCGAGGCTGAGCGCGCGGAAGGCGTGGCGCTGGCTCCACAGTATGACCGCGCCCGCGACGATGAACGGCAGTGCCAGCATGACGTGGCGGAAGCTGCGATCCTCCAGCGAGCCGAGCAGCCAGAAAGCGATTTCCAGCACCACGAACGGATTGCTGGATAGATTCATCACCAGCGCGGTGGCCGCCCCCGCAAGGCTCGAGATCGCGAGGCCGGCCAGAATAAGAATCAACAGCCCCGCATTGCGGCCGGCGATCGCGAGCAGTACGAACACCGAAGCAAAGGCCATCGCGATAGCCGCGACCGGCAGCGCGAAGGACCGCACATCGGCAAGCCCGAGCGCGATCACCAGCACCGCGCCAAACGCGGCCGATTGCGGCGCGCCGAACAGCGACGGCGACGCCAGCGGATTGCGCAGCAGCCCCTGCAGCGCCGCACCCGACAGCCCGAGGATCGCGCCGATGGCAAATCCCAGAATGGTGCGCGGCAGCCGGATTTCGCGTACGATCACTTGGGACACGTCGCTGCCGCCGCCGACCAGCGCCTCGATCACGGTCAGCGGCAACAACCGCACCGGACCGATGCCGAGCGAGATCAACACCAGCAGCAGCACGAGTGCGACCAGCGCTGTCGTCACACCGACACGTCGCCCGGCCCCGATATCCGCTGTCATCACGACGTTCCCGACGCTCATCGACAATCCCTCAGGCACCTGGCTGTCCTGATACATGATTCAGCGAGACAGCGGAGCTCATGCGGCAAAAATGGCGCACTCGTCCCGTCCAGGGCGCCGGCATCCCCGTCAAGGGATTGACTCCGAGTTTGACAAACTTCTACCCTAATAGCCGACGGTTCCCTGCTTGGGGATCAAAAGGGAATGCGGTGCGGGGAAACTTCCCCAATGCCGCGGCTGCCCCCGCAACTGTAAGCGGTGAATCTTTCGTCATAGGCCACTGGGAATCTCGGTCCTGGGAAGGCGACGCAAGGTATCGACCCGCGAGCCAGGAGACCTGCCGTCAGCCGTGGTCACACGCGAAGATGTCGGTCGGGGAGTACAGACATTGGCTTCACCAGGGGTGCGCGAGCACGATGGTGAGACTTGGTTCGCTGTGACGTGCCACTGACGTCATACCGAGGTCCAACCATGTCTTCCATCCGCACAGCCGCACCGCGGCGTCGCAGCTATCTGCTTGCCTCCACTTTCGTTGTACCCGTTCTGTATTTCGGCGTTTCAACTGCAAGGGCGCAGCAAGTCGCCAATGCGCTGCCGCCGATCGAAATCAACTCGCCTGACCAAAACCGCACCCGCGCGAAGCCGAAAACCGACCAGGAACACGGTTCGCACCGCGTGGTGCCGGCGCCAACCAGCCGGCGGAGTGCGGCACACGCCGGCGGCGCAGCCGCTACTGGCGCTACGGCCGTTCGTCAGTTCAGTGGTATCGTCGGCGCATCGACGTCGGTGATCACCGCGGAGGATATCGCCCGCTCCCCGGCGCAAACCGTCCAGGAAATCATCGCGCAGACGCCCGGCGTGCAACTGACCAGCCTGTTTGGCGGCGTCAACGGCGTGAAGACCAGCGTGGACCTCAGGGGGTTCGGCGCTTTTGCGACCTCCAACACCCTGGTGCTGATCAACGGCCGCAGGCTCAACGACATCGATATGGCCGGGGTCGATTTCTCGACCATCCCGCGCCATTCGATCGAGCGCATCGAGATCATCCGCGGCAACAGCGGCGCGGTGCTGTACGGCGACAATGCCGTCGGCGGCGTCATCAACATGGTGCTGAAGAACGGCGTCGGCGGCCCGCCGGTCGCAATGCGCGCCGAAGCCGGCGTCGGTTCTTTCAACGCGCGCATGGCTGCGGTCTCGGCGGCGACCAATTTCGGCCCGTGGTCGACGTCGTTCTACGGCAACGGGATCAAATCCGACGGCTACCGCGTCAACAACGCCCTCGCCCAGCGCAACGGCGTCGGCAATCTCAACTACACCACGCCCGGCCTCACCGCGTTTCTGACCGTGTCCGGCGACGATCAGAGGCTGGGTTTTCCCGGCGGCCGGCTGGTCGATCCGTCGATCGGGCTCAACGAACTCGCCACCAACCGCAGGGGCACCGGCACACCGCTCGACTACGGCAACCAGCAGGGCGCCACCGCCACCGCCGGCTTCACCAAGACCCTGATGAACGGCGTCGATCTCATCGTCGACGGCGGCGTGCGGGACAAGAAGCAGCAGGCCGGGTTCTTCAGTGCCTTCGGCAACAGCTACGTCGACGCCCACCTGCAGACCTGGTCGATCACACCGCGGCTGAGCATCAAGCACGTGATCTTCGGGATGCCCTCGGCCATTCTGACCGGCATCGATTTTTACGACGCGACCTTCCACCAGGAACGCCCGACGGACAAGGGCAGGCCGCCGATCCATACCTATGACCTGGAGCAGCAGACACTGGCCGGCTACTTTCAACAAACCATCGGGTTGCTACCCACGACCGATTTCTCCTATGGCGGCCGCCTGCAACAATCCACGTTGAAGGCCAGGGACCTTCTCAACAACGATCCGAATTGCGCCGTCTTCTTCACCTGCAGCGCGCAAAACCTCCCGCTGGATAGCCGGGAAGGCCAATACGCCCTGCATATCGGCCTCGAACACCGCTTCGGCAATGTGTTCTCGGTGTTCGGACGTGCCGCACGCGCGTTTCGCACCCCGAACGTCGATGAGAGATTATCCTCCGGCCCGGCCTTCGATCCCTTCTTCAATGCCATTCCACGAACCTTCCAGTTGAAGACCCAGACCTCTCACGACATCGAGGGCGGCGTCCGCATCAAGTCGGGCGGCTTTCAGCTGCAATCCAGCATCTACAACATGGACCTCGACAACGAGATCCATTTCATTCCGGCGCTGTTCTTCAACGTCAATCTCGACCCGACCCGCCGCTCCGGCTCGGAGACCAGCGCCTCGCTGCGCGTCAGCGACAGCGTGCTGCTGCGCGGCGGCATGGCCTATACCCGGGCGGTGTTTCGCGAGGGTGCCTTCGCCGGCATGGATGTCCCGCTGGTGTCGCGCTACACGGCCAGCGGCGGCGTGAGCTGGAACATCTGGCAGAAATATCTCGTCGCCGATGCGACGGTGCGGGCCTGGAGCGAGCGTTTCATGGACAACGACCAGGCCAACACCCAGCGCCGGATTCCCGCCAGCGCCACGGTCGATTTCAAGCTGAGCGGTGAGTATGACCGCTTCTATTGGTCGCTCTCCGCGAACAACCTGCTCAACGCGCTGTATTACGACTACGCGATCGCGAGCTCGTTCACGCCCGGCCGGTTCAGCGCCTATCCGCTGCCGGGCCGGACCTACATGGTCAAAGCCGGCGCGACGTTCTGAGCTCTTCTCCCTCGCCCCGTTTGCGGGGAGAAGTAAGTACCCGGCTTGCCCTGACCAAGCCAGACGATATTCTCCCGGCCCAAGGGCTGGGAGACTATCGAACGATGAATGCTGCGACCATTGATCTGCTGCACCGGGCGATCACCGATCCCGATACGCAATGGAGCCTCGGCACCTTCGGCGCCATCGCCGAGTTCTCGCGCGATCGCGGTGAGCCGGTCGCCCTGCGGCACTCCGACAATGCCGTCTCGGCGGTTACCGCGCGCGGCGGCATCGCCCTCCAGCACCATCCGCGCAACCGTGCGCTGGCGTCCGAAAGCATCACCAAATCAGGCTGGAATCAGCGTATCGCGCTGTGTCTGTCCGACACCGATGGCGCGATGGGCCGTCGAACCGTGCTGACCGAACTCGGCGCCGACGCTGAGGCCCTGCGCGCGAGCGATCGCGATTCGATCCTGTTCGATCTCGGCCTCGGCGCGCCGCATGCCGATTTCTGTGTGCGCATGGACGGTCGCGACGTCGCCGCAGGACTGCGCCAGCACGCCGGGCGGGCGGTGTTCGAGCCCGGCAATCCCGCCATGGGATTGATTCTGGCGGCCAATCCGCATCGCGTCTTCATCAGCCGGCTCGGCCGCATCGAGGTCTATCAGCCGATCCCGCCGGCCTCGGGAAGGAGCCCCGAGGGGCCGCACACGCATGTTCTGCCCAGGTTGTTGAGAAGCGGCCGGACCCATCCCGCGACTGAACCTATTCCCGATGGCTGGGTCCCTTGCGCGCACCTTTATCCGCCGCATCCGGCGCGTAACGGATCGGGCGAGCCCCGGCCGTTCGACCTGCCGCGCCATGATTCCTTTCAATCGATGATGATGCGGTTCGGAAGCCCCGAAAGCCTCGCCATCAAGCGGCGCGTCAGGGATGCGATCCTTGCCGAACGGCCACCATCGGCGATGGCCGGGGATCGCCACGGCCGCGCCAGTATCCGGATCGCGCTACGGCAACTGAAGGCAGCCGGACACGACTCGCCAATATTGCAGTCATGGATCGGGGACTTCGATCCGGCAGGTCTCGAAACGGATGCTGAAGAGGCCGACCTTCACCACGATGGATGATTCTGGCTTGAAAAACCGCCCTTTTGCCTCGAGATACGGCCTAAAATTGCCCGCTGGCGACATGATGCATGGTAAGATGCGGCTGCAGGACGCCGCACCAGGATGCGCGCCGTAATTTTTGAGGCTCCAGATGGACGATGAACCGAAAAGCCCCGCCGAACTGAAGGAGATCCGGCTGAACCGACGGGCCGCCCAGGATGCCGAAGGCATCAAGGCCATGGCCGATATCGCGGCAGCCGACATCGCGATACGTAAACGGACGGCGACCCTGCGCGCGGAGCGACTGGCGCGGGAAGCCGCCGACCGCGACAAGCCGCCGGCGCCGAAGGCCAAGGCCAAACCCAAGAAAAAGAAGACGACCTGAGATGTCAAAAGAAGATCGCGACCGCGCCGATGCGCGTTTCAACAAGGCCGCGCGGGCGGCGAACGATGCCAAAGTCGTGAAATCCGATAGCGACGTGACGACCAAGGCCGTGCTCGACAACATGGCCAGGCTGAAAGCCTTGCGGCTGGCGCGCGAAGCCACCGCGCCGCCCGCGGCGCTCAAGAAGCCGCGCGGCAAGTCATCCGCGAAGAAACCGACGGAAAAGGGCCCGGCGCTGGCGGATTGGCTGGCTGGGCAGCAGAGCGGCGGACGCCGGACCTAGGTGGAATCAGACCGGTGCAGGCCACTCGATCATCGAGCGGGTCTTGGTGGCGGCATCGTAAACCTGCACCTGAAGCATCGGGTACTGGTTCTTCAACGCCATGCCCGCCTCTTCGGCGGCTTCGACGGTGGCGTGGTGCGACTTGAAGTGACCGTCCACCACCAGCGAGTAACCCTCGGTCGGGGCCTTGTCGGCGCGAATGATTTTGCGCGGCTGCTGTTCTTCGGCTTCGATCTTCGGCTTTTTCATCTGGACTCCAGATCATGATCCGACCGGATCATGACTTCATTCGTTGTTTTCGGCATGATCTCCAGGAAAACGCGCCTGGCGTTTATCCCGAGGGGAAAACCGGTTCCCACATCGCGCCAATGCGACGCATCGGGTCTGGATCATGCGCGGGTTGCCTTCCTTTACACCGAACGCCGGGAAAAGGCAGGAAAGATTGTTCAACTGGGGCTAATATAGCCATTCAAACGCGGTCAGATTGAGATCAGCCCGCTGAACAACCGGATGACCCGGCTAACGGCCGGTTTCACCCGATGAAGAGGATCGTATGGGCGGAAACGGCGGGAAGAGCAAGCTACCCCGAAAGGACGATGGTAAACCGAACAAGCCGCCGCCGCCGGCCGAGGACGACGATTATGAGGATGGCGACATTGCCACGCCCAAGCGCGATCGCCACGGCGACGACGACGAGCCGCTGTAGCAAGGCTTTCCTGGATCTGACGTTTGAAGATCGCAACGATTCCGTCCACCTCTCCCCTTGGGAGAGGTGGGCACCGCATCCGGTGTTAAAGCCTTCGAAGTCTCTCAAGCGTCCTGGGAAAACTCGTCGCTCTCGATCACCCGGATACTCTCGATATCGAGCAGGTGCGCGCCCCAGCCGCCTCGCGCGAGGGCGGCGCCACGGCCGGGCGCGGCCAGCAGCACCATCGCGATCATCGCCAGCGGCACCGCGCTGACCCAGTCCTGCCGCAGCGGCGTCAGTTCCTCGGTGCTGCCGGCGTAGGGCCCGCCGCCGGTCAGAAGCTGCCGGCATTCGGTGATGATATCGCGCCGCGAACCGCCGCGCGACGCGCATCCCAACAGCGCCTGCATGGCAAGGCGGGTCCGGACCCCCGCGCGGCTTTCGCCCGCCACTGCCGGTACCTCGCCCAGCGAAACCCTCAGCAGCAGCCCGACCAGATCGAGACCGGCAAGATACGCGCTCATCGGTTCGACCAGCCGCGGATTGCAATCGATCAGCCGCGGCGCGCCATCGTCAGGCATGATGGCGTCGACCGACAAGGCGCCGTGCCAGGCAAGCGCTCGCCCGATTTGGGCGACATGGGCGCGCAGCTGCGGCCTGACGACGCTTTGCTTGATCGCCTCGCCGCCCCCGACGCCGGCGGCGATCTGCCGATAGGCATGAAAGCCGAGCAATTCGCCGCGGCAGAACACGGCTTGCGCTTTCTCGATGGCGCCAGCGACCAGATCCTGCACCAGCACCTCGTCGGCGAACGCGCCGCCTGCGCTCAACTCCCGCAGCGCGAATTCGAGATCACGCTCTTCGCGCACGAACCAGATGCCGCGGCTGGCGGTGCCGACCGAGGTTTTGACGACGGACGGAAACCTGATCGCGCCCCGCAGTTCGCTTTCGGATGCTACGATTCGCGTCGGCGGCTGCGGCAAGCCCAGTTCGTGGAGCAGCCGGCTGAATCCGGCCTTGCTGTGCACCGAGCGATAACTCTCGAAACTCGGCAGCGCCAGCCCGACGCGGCCCGAGAGCCGCGCCTGCACCCGCGCGAACAAAAACCCCTGTTCGTGGGTCGGCAGCAGCACGTCGTATCGCCGCTCCGCCAGCAACGTCTCGACGAAGGCCAGGAACCCGGCGGGGTCGTCCTGCAGCCCGGGGCAGCGATGGAATTTCCGGACAAAGCGCGAGAAGCGGACCAGGCAGAACGCCGCGGGATCGCAAACCTCGATATGGTGACCGGACAGACCGAGAATCGTGACGGCTTCCCGCGCGGAAGTGCTGTTCCCCTCGGAAACCAACACCCGGAGCGGTCGTGGAACATGGGTCGATGCGGCCATCCCGGCATCATCCCCGGACGCGGCCGCTTTGTCTTGCGAATTTGATACGCCTTTCAGCGTTCTCGGGGGCTGCCATGCAGCGGTATTCATGGACAAATAACTGCCAGCCGGTATTTTGGCGCGCCTTGCCGGGACGCACTTCAACGGGATTTTCAGATCCGATATGGCCGACGTTCTCGCCGCACCGCCGCAAGCCGAGCCGCAGGCAAAAACCGACTCCTCGCTGCGCACGCTGGCCGCGGTTTCGCTCGCCCATTGGGTCAGCCATTTCCATCTGTTCGTGCTGCCGATGCTGTTCCCCTTTTTGAAGGAACAGCTCGGCGTCGGCTATGTCGAGCTCGGCTTTGCGCTGACCGTGTTCGGCGTGGTGTCCGGCCTCACGCAGGCGCCGACCGGCTATCTCGCCGACCACATCGGCGCGCGCAAGGTGCTGCTGATGGGGCTGACGCTCGGCGGCGTCGCGCTGATCATGCTCGGCCTGCAGCTCAGCTATCCCTGGCTGATCTTCTGCGCCGCATTACTGGGGCTGGCCAACAGCGTCTATCATCCGGCCAATTACGCGATTCTGTCGGCGCATATGGATGAGGCGCGGATGGGCCGCGCGTTTTCGATTCACACCTTTGCCGGCTTCCTGGGCGGCGCGGTGGCGCCCGCCATCATGGCGGCGCTGGTGGCGACGGTCGGCGGCCTCGGGGCCCTGATCGCGGCGGGCGCGGTGGGGCCGCTGGTGGCGATGGTGCTGATCGCGGTCGGCCTTCCCGACGCCAGCGCCGCCGACCGCAAGGTCGACGGCGCGCACCCACCCAAGCAGAGCATCATCACGCCCGCCATCGTCGTGCTGACGATCTTTTTCATGCTGCTCGGCCTGTCCAGCACCGGCATCAGCAGTTTCGGCGTCGTCGCGCTGATGAGCGGCTATGGCGCGTCGTTCTCCTCAGCCAATCTGGCGCTGACCGTCTATCTCGCCGCCAGCGCCATCGGCGTACTGGCCGGCGGCTATCTCGCCGACCGCACCCGGCGTCACGGACGGGTCGCCGCCGGCTGTTTTGCCGTCAACGCGGCGATCGTGCTGGCGATTGCCACGGTGACGCTGCCGTCGCCGCTGCTGACGGCGATGATGGCGATGGCGGGATTCCTCGGCGGCGTGATCGCGCCGTCGCGCGATATGCTGGTGCGCAACGCCGCGCCCCCGGGCGCGGCCGGCCGCGCCTTCGGCATCGTCTCCACCGGCTTCAACCTCTCCGGCATCTTCGGTCCGCTGCTGTTCGGCTGGATCATGGACCAGAGCATGCCGCGCTGGGTGTTCGGCGCCTCCGTCGGGTTCATGCTGCTGACCGTGGTGCTGGCGCTGGTCACCGACCGCAAGCGACCGGTCCGCGCCGCCTGATGCATTCCTGAGCCGCATCCCGGGCGGTTGACAGCCGCGCGACACCACCCATGATGCAGGCAAGAATTCGAAACAGGGATGTAACGCCATGGCCTCCAACCCAGACCTCGTAATCCGTGGCGGCAGCATTGCCGACGGGCTCGGCGGCGAGCTGTTTGAAGCGGATGTGGCGGTCACCGGCGGCCGCATTACCGAGATCGGCAAAATCGCAGGCACCGGCAAGGAAGAGATCGATGCCAGGGGAAAACTGGTCACGCCGGGCTTCGTCGACGTCCATACCCATTATGACGGCCAGGTCACCTGGAGCCAGGACATCACGCCGTCGTCGCAGAACGGTGTGACGACGGCGGTCATGGGCAATTGCGGCGTCGGGTTCGCGCCGTGCAGACCGGCCGACCACCGCCGGTTGATCGAGTTGATGGAAGGCGTCGAGGACATTCCCGAACCGGTGCTGAGCGCCGGCATCCCCTGGGCCTGGGAAAGCTTCCCGGAATACATGGACTGGCTGGCGCAGCGCCGCTTCGACATGGATATCGGCGCGCAACTGCCGCATGCCGCCTTGCGCGTCTATGTGATGGGCGAACGCGGCGCGCGCCGCGATCCCGCCACGGCGGACGACAACAGCGCCATGGCCGCACTCGCCGGCGACGCCGTGCGCGCCGGCGCGTTGGGTTTTTCGACCTCGCGCACCCTCAACCACCGCACCTCGACCGGGGACTACACGCCGACGCTGAAGGCCGGCGAGGACGAATTGACCGCGATCGCCGGCGCCATGCACAAGACCGGCCGCAGCGTGTTCCAGTTCGTGCTCGATCTGTCGACCCTCAACGAAGACCTGCCGATGATGCTGCGGGTGGCCGAGAATACCGGAATCCCGGTGTCGTTCTCGATCACCCAGAACGACAAGGCGCCACGGCGCTGGCGCCAGACGCTCGACACCATCAACGAGGCTTCCGCGCGCGGGCTGTCGATCACAGCCCAAATCGCCGCGCGTCCCGTCGGGCTGCTGCTCGGGCTGGAATTGTCGCGCAACCCGTTCCAGACCCTGCCGAGCTATCGCGCGATCGCCTATTTGCCGCTGGCCGAGCGATTGAAGCGGCTGCATCAGCCCGAGGTCCGCGCGGCGATCCTGAGCGAGACCCCGACCGCGACCGACGATCCGCTGTTCTTCCGGCCGAACTACGACAAGATGTTTCTGCTCGGCGATCCCCCTGACTACGAACAGCCGCCGGAGAATACGCTGGGCGCGCAGGCCCGCCGCCAGGGCCGGCAGCCGGAAGAACTCGCCTATGACGCGATGCTGTCGGATGAAGGCCGCGGCATGCTCTATGTACCGTTTCTGAATTACGCCGACGGCAATCTCGATGCCACGCGCGAAATGTTGACAGATCCGAATTCGGTGCCGGGCCTCTCCGACGGCGGCGCGCATTGCGGCATCATCTGCGACGCCAGCTTCCCGACCTATCTGCTGACACACTGGACCCGCGACCGCAGCCGTGGCGAAAAACTCTCGATCCCCTTCGTGGTGGCGGCGCAGTCGCGCAAGACCGCGCGCTCGGTCGGCCTCACCGACCGCGGCGTGATCGCGCCGGGCTACAAGGCCGACATCAACGTGATCGACTACGACAGGCTGCACCTGCATCCGCCGAAGGTGCATTACGACCTGCCGGTCGGCGGCCGCCGTCTGATGCAGCAGGTCGACGGCTATGACGCCACCATCGTGTCAGGCGTGGTGACTCAGCGTGGTGGTATGGCGACCGGCGCGCGGCCGGGCCGGCTGGTGCGCGGCGCGCAGGGCGACATCAGGAAATTCGGCGCCGCGGCGGGGTAGCGCCTTCCGCAGGGGCAAAACAAAAATCGCGAAAACAACCCCATGCACAGATAGAATGCCGGGCTCATTCCGCTTCCTTCTCCCCTCCCCCCGCGAAGCGGTGGGGAGGGGTCGGGGGTGGGGGGCGCTTCCGCAAATTCGCTGACAGAGGAATGCGCTGATAGGCCCCCCACCCCCGACCCCTCCCCACCACGCGCAAGGGCGCGTGGGAGGAGGGGAGAAGATTCGCTATGCGGCGTTGCGGCCCTGCGCCGCTTGGGTGCCCAGCAGCCCTGCCTCCACCAGCGCTTCCCGGATCCGCGCAATTTCCGCGTCTGATATCTTGACCAGTGGCGGACGCACCACCGCGCGCGGCAGTTTGCCGAGCAGCACCAGCGCTTCCTTCATGCGGTTGTGCATGTCGATGAAGGGATCGGCATAGAACACCCGCGCCGTCGGATAGATCCGGTCGTTGAGCCGGCGGGCTTCCGCCAGATCGTCGGCCTTGACGGCGCGATAGAGCCTGGCCTGCAGATCGGCGATGACGCTGCCGCTGCCGGACAGCAGGCCGTTGCAGCCGAGCACCAGCGAACTCAGGAGCCATGCGCTGTTGGTGGACAGCACGTTGATGGGGCGCTTGCGCCCCTGCAGGCAGCGAATCTGGTTTTCGTGCTGCGGCACCAGTGGCGTCCAGTCCTTGATGGCGCGGATGGTCGGCACTTCCTCGAACAGCCGCTCCAGCGTCGCCGCCGGATAGCCTTGCCCGGTGGTCAGCGGATACTGAAAAACAATCAGCGGCAGATCGGTCGCGTCCGCAATGGTCTTGAAATGGGCCAGCGCCATCTCCGGGGACTGGCCGAGCGTGAAGGGAGCGGGCGGAAACACCAGCAGCGCCGAAGCCCCGCCGGCCTGCGCCTGCCGTGCGATCCGCGCCGCCTGCAGGCTGCCGTCCGCCCAGACACCGTGAATGATCGGCAGCTTGGCACCGACTTCCTCGCCGGTGATTTCCATGACGCGGCACTGCTCATCGTCGGTGCAGGAGGCGACCTCGGTGGAATGGGCGTTGATCGTGATCGCCGACAGTCCCTGCACTAAGCCAACGTCGCGCAAGTGAATTCGGAAGCTCGGCTCGTCGATCGACAGATCCATGTGAAACGGCAGCAGCACCGCCGGAATCACTCCGTGAGGGACGAAATCGGGATGGCGGCTCATGTGTCGTTTCCTTCGTGCTTTCTCGGTCTTTTTCTTACCTCTCCCGCTTGCGGAGGAGGTCGACGCGCTCGCAAGAGCGCGGCGGGTGGGGGAAACCTCTCACGCGAATTTCGGCTGCGCCGCCTGGGCCAGCAGCCGCGCGCGCTCGGTGTTGGGCCACAGCAGCAGCAGGCCGAGCAATCCGGACGCCACCATCACCACGGCGTTGATGGTGAAGCCGGTCATGTAGCCGTCGAGCGGCACCGCCGCGCGCTGGATCACGCTGCCCATCACGAACGGCGCCAGGATTCCGGCAAGCGTGTAGATCGCGGTGTAGATCGCGATGACAGCGCCGCGCTGCTGCACCGGCGTGAACTCGCCGAGCATCGGCGGGCAGACCACATAGATCGAGCCGCACAGCCCCGAGCCGACCACCAGCAGGGCGATCTGCAGGCCGGCGCCGTCGACATACGGCAGCGCCGCCAGGATCACGCCGCCGACGATCAACGGTACCGAGCCTAGCACGCCGCGGGCGCCGCGGGTGGTGAAGCCGCGCGCCAGCATCACCTGCGATATCCACCCCGTCAGCAGCACGATGACCGCGCCGAACACCCAGGGCAGCACCGAAACCCACCCGGCATCCTGTTGCGAGAAACCCAGCCCCTTGACGATGAAGGGCGTGAACCAGGTGAGGCCGAGCGACAGCGCCCAATAGGCGCCGAAGGTCGCGGCACAGCAGCCGATGAAGGTGCGCGAGGTCAGGAGCTGGAAATAGCGCACGCGGGGATCCGCCGCCGCCATCGCGACGGTCTGCACCAGCGGACCCTCCTTGCCCATCACCAGCCACGCCGCCACCCACATCAGACCGACCACGCCGAGCG
This sequence comes from Bradyrhizobiaceae bacterium Ga0074131, assembly GCA_001464035.1. Lineage (GTDB taxonomy): Bacteria > Pseudomonadota > Alphaproteobacteria > Rhizobiales > Xanthobacteraceae > Bradyrhizobium. The sequence continues at coordinate 521,410 of LNEC01000019.1, read as the reverse complement.
CGCCGAACGCGTAGTGCCAGCTGTGATTGACGATGATCCAGTTCAGCGCCGGCACCGCGAGGATCACGCCGAACGCCGAGCCCTGGGAGATGATGGCGGTAGGCAGCGTGCGCTTCTCGTCGGGAAACCATTTGTAGAGCGCGTGTACCGCCACCGCGAACGCCGGTCCCTCGCCGGCGCCGAGAATGACGCGGCAGATCACCAGTGTGGTGAAACTGACGGTGCCGACCATCGGAAACTGGGCCAGCGCCCATACCAGCGCCATCGCCAGCAGAACCCAGCGGGTATCGATGCGATTGACGATGAAGCCGACGATGATGGCCGAGGCCGAGAACAGGAAGAAGAACGAAGAACCGAGGAATCCGAATTGTTCCGGACTGAGTTTCAATTCGTCCATGATCGGCGCACCGGCAAGCCCGACCACGATCTTGTCGGCAAAATTGACCAGCATGAACAGGAAGAGGAGAAACGTGATCTTCCAGGCGCCTTCGGGCGCCGGTTGCGTGGTCATGGCCTCCCCCCGATTGTCATTAGCTGGCCTGTTGGTCGGCGTGGCCGAATGCTACCCGTGGGGAAAGCGACAATGCAACTGGGCATTTTTGGACGGTTGATCGGCCGCAGCTCTGCCGGACACTATCCCGAAAGCGCCGGTTGTCCATCACGATCATGTCGCCGCCATGATTGAGACGGTGATCTCCCCGTGCGGCCTTGGTATACTGAGCAACTCAAGAGAGTTCCTAAAGAGGCATCGCATCCGCTTTGCATCGCAACAGGCAACCCCATCGTGCTGAGCGTCAGGAACCTGACCAAAACCTATCGCTCCGCGGGCGAACAGGTCGCGGTGCTGCGCGGGGTGAACCTCGATATCGCGGCGGGCGAGCGCGTCGCTCTCTCAGGGGAATCCGGCAGCGGCAAGAGCACCCTGCTGCATCTGATCGCCGGGCTGGATGCGGCCGATGGCGGCGAGATCAGGCTGGCCTACCTATCCGTGGCCGACCTCAGCGATGCCGGCCGGGCGGAATTGCGGCGCGAGCGGCTCGGCCTGGTGTTCCAGCAGTTCAACCTGATCCCGAGCCTGAACGTGGAAGACAACCTGGTGTTTCAGTCCCGCATCGCCGGCCGTCACGACGCGGCCTGGCATGCCGAACTGGTGGACCGGCTCGGGCTCGGCGCGCTCCTGAAGCGCTACCCCGAGCAATTGTCCGGCGGCCAGCAGCAACGGGTGGCGATCGGCCGCGCGCTCGCGGTGAAGCCGCTGCTGCTGCTCGCCGACGAGCCGACCGGCAATCTCGACGAGGCGACCGCGGACGACGTGCTGGCGTTGACGCGCGACCTGGTGACGCGCACCGGCTGCGGCTTCCTGATGGTGACGCACAGCACGCGGCTCGCCGCCACGCTCGACCGCCAAGTCCATCTCCATGCAGGGCTGATCGCATGAGCCGCGTCTTCTGGATTCTCGCGGTGCTGCTCAGCCACTGGCGGCGGCATCCGATGCAGCTGGCGACCTTGCTGATCGGACTGATCGCCGCGACCGCGCTGTGGAGCGGCGTGCAGGCGCTGAACGCGCAGGCGCGATCGAGCTACGACCGCGCGGCCGCGACCTTCGGCGGCGCGCGGACCGCCATGCTGGTGGGCCGCGACGACGCGAACTTCCCGCAAGTATTGTTCGTCGAACTGCGGCGCGCCGGCTGGCCGGTGTCGCCGGTGCTCGAGGGCCGTATCCAGATCGGCGGACGTTCGTTCCGGCTGCTCGGCATCGAGCCGGTCACGCTGCCGGCCGAGGTCGGCAACGCCCCGACGATCGCCCGATCCGGCCTGCAATCCTTCGTGACGCCGCCGGGCGAAATGCTGGTGGCGCGTGAGGTGCTTGCCGACCTCGATCTGCCGGAAGGTGCAACGCCGACGGCGAGCGGCGGCACTCTGCTGCCGCCGCTGCGGGTGCAGCCCGACCTGGCGCCCGGCGTGCTGGTGGTCGATATCGGCGTCGCCCAGCGGCTGCTCGACGTGCCGGATCAAGTCTCGCGCCTTCTGATCGGCAAGACAAAGGGCCCGCGCGCGGCGCTCGAAACCGTCGCCGGCGACAAACTGCGTCTGGTCGAGCCGGACGCGCAGAGCGATCTCGAACGCCTCACCGACAGTTTTCATCTCAATCTGACGGCATTCGGCCTGCTGTCCTTCGTGGTCGGACTGTTCATAGTCAATTCGGCGATCGGACTGGCGTTCGAGCAGCGGCGGCCGATGCTGCGGACGCTCCGCGCCTGCGGGGTGTCGGCGCGCCTGCTGAACACGGTGCTGGTGATCGAACTGGTCGCGCTGGCGCTGATAGCTGGCGTCGCCGGTCTGGTCTGCGGTTACGCCATCGCGGCATCCCTGCTGCCCGATGTTGCGGCGTCGCTGCGTGGACTCTATGGCGCGCAGATCCCTGGGCAATTGACGCTGCGGAGCGAATGGTGGATCGCCGGCCTCGCCATCTCAGTGCTCGGCGCGCTAGCGGCGGCGGCGGCAAGCCTGTTGAAGGCCGCCCGCCTTCCCGTGCTGGTCGCGGCGCAACCCCAGGCCTGGCAACAGGCGCAGCACCGCTGGCTGATCGTCCAGAGCGCAGTTGCGCTCGCCGTGTTCGCCGCCGCTGGCGTGTTGCTGTGGTACGGCGACTCGCTGCTGTCGGGGTTCGCCGTGCTCGCCGCCTTGCTGCTGGCCGCCGCCCTCGTGCTGCCGGCGATCCTGGAACGCGTGCTCTCGCTGGGCCAGCGCGGCGCCCGCCGGCCGCTGGCGGTCTGGTTCTGGGCCGACAGCCGCCAGCAGCTCTCGGGACTTTCGCTGGCGCTGATGGCGCTGCTGCTGGCGCTCGCGGTCAATGTCGGGGTCGGAACCATGGTGGAAAGCTTCAGCCGAACCTTTGTCGGCTGGCTCGACGGACGGCTGGCGGCGGATGTCTATGTCAGCGCCAGGGACGACGCGCAGGCGATGGCGATCAAGGCCTGGCTGCGCGGCCGCCCCGAAGTCGCGGCGATCCTTCCCGGCGGCCGCGCCGACGCGCAATTCCGCGGCGCTCCGATCGAGATTCTGGGCCTGCCCGATCACGCGACCTACAGCGAGCACTGGCCGTTGCTTGAGTCGACCGCCAACGCCTGGATTCGCCTGCGTCCGGGCGATGCCGCCCTGATCAGCGAGCAATTGTCGCGGCGGCTGAAACTTGGGGTCGGCGACCGCATCACGGTGCCGGCGCCTGGCGGCAACTGGCCGCTGGAGATCGTCGGCATCTATGCCGATTACGGCAATCCGAAGGGCCAGATCACCGTCAATTACGCGGCGCTGACCCGCCGCTTCCCCGCCATCCCCACCACCCGGTTTGGCCTGCGGGTCGCAACGCCCGAAATTCCGGCGCTGCTATCGGCGCTGCGCGAACAATTTGGCCTGGACGACCGCAGCCTCGCGGATCAGGCCACGATGAAGGCCGAGTCGAAACGGATTTTCAACCGGACGTTCGCGGTGACCGCGGCGCTGAACACGTTCACCCTCGGGGTCGCCGGCGTCGCGCTATTGACCAGCCTGCTGACCCTGAGCAATTCCCGGCTGCCGCAGCTGGCGCCGCTGTGGGCGATCGGAATCACGCGACGGCGGCTGGCTGCAATCGAGCTGGTCAAAACCCTGTCGGTGGCGCTGATCACGGCGCTGCTGGCGCTGCCGCTCGGCCTGCTGGTGGCGTGGTGCCTGATCGCGGTGGTGAATGTGAAGGCGTTCGGCTGGCGGCTGCCGTTTCACGTCTTCCCGCTGCAACTGCTCGAGCTGCTGGGCGTGGCGATGGCGGCATCGCTGCTGGCCGCCCTGCTTCCGGTGATGAAACTGGCGCGCATGCAGCCGGCCAGCCTGATCAAGATTTTCGCCGATGAACGATAGCGTCACGATATCGCGCCGCGCCTTCGCCGGCGGCCTTGCACTGCTCGGGCTCGAACGCGCCGCCGCACGCGCCCAGGGCTTTGCCGGGCTTGGCGAGAACGCGGAGGGGTTCGCCGCGGTCGTGCCCGGCAAGACGTTTGCGTTTCCCGCCGATCATGGCCCGCATCCGCAGTTTCGCATCGAGTGGTGGTACGTGACGGCGAACCTGAAGGATTCCGCTGGTGCTGCCTATGGTGCGCAGTGGACGCTGTTTCGCCAGGCCACGCGGCCCGGCGCGCAGCAGCAGGGCTGGGCCAACCCGCAGATCTGGATGGGCCATACCGCCGTAACGTCCGCCGATACACATCGCTACGCCGAGGCTTTTGCCCGCGGCGGGGTCGGGCAGGCCGGCGTCGACACAAAACCGTTTCTCGCCTGGATCGATTCCTGGGAAATGCGAGGGCTCGATCCAATGCGCGAGGCCATGCTGGCGCCGCTCGACCTCAAGGCGTCGGGCGCCGATTTTTCCTACGCGCTTCGTCTCGACGCCGACCGGCCGGTGGTGCTGCAGGGGGATGCCGGCTACAGCCGGAAATCGGAACGTGGGCAGGCCTCGTATTACTACAGCCAGCCCTACTTCAAGGTCACCGGCCGCATCAGCCTCGGCGACCAACCCGCCGAGGTGACGGGCCTTGCCTGGATGGACCGGGAATGGAGCAGCCAGCCGCTCGCCCCGGACCAGACCGGGTGGGACTGGTTCTCGCTGCATCTGAACTCGGGCGAGAAGCTGATGCTGTACCGGCTGCGCCAGAAAGACGGCCGCAACGATCTGTTCGGCAACTGGATCACACCCGACGGCCGCTCCGTCGAAATCGCCTCGGCCGACAACAGCATCACCTCGACGGTCGTGACCGACGTCGCAGGCCGCAAGGTGCCGACCGGATGGCGCGTCCTCATTCCCGCCCACGGTCTTGCGATCGAAACCACCCCGCTGAACGCCAAGAGCTGGATGGGCACCAGCTTTCCCTATTGGGAAGGCCCGATCAGCTTTGCCGGCAGCCACGCCGGATTAGGTTATCTCGAGATGACCGGCTATTGAATTGCAAACCAACGTCATTTCCAGGCGCGCGCAGCGCGAGCCCGGAATGACGGCGATAATTTTTTCTCGAAAGGGAATTTCGATGTATCACTTCACCGCGCTCGTCACCTGTCTCGCCATCCTGTTCTACTTCTTCACCGCCATCCAGGTATCGCGGGCGCGCGTGGCGTTCGGCATCAAGGCGCCGGCGACCTCGGGTCATCCCGATTTCGAGCGGGTGTTTCGGGTGCAGATGAACACGCTGGAATGGATGCCGATTCTGCTGCCCTCGCTCTGGCTGTTTGCGATCTACATCGGCGATGCCTTCGCAGCCGTGCTTGGTCTGGTCTGGATCGCCGGCCGCGTTCTCTACATGACCGGCTATTCGCAAGCCGCCGCCAAACGCGGCAGGGGCTTTGCCATTCAGGCGCTTGCCGCGACCATCCTCTGGGCCGGCGCGCTGGGCGCGATCGTTTGGCGGCTCATTCAGGCGTCATGATGGACGCCGGCCGACTAGCGGCGGGTTCGCGAGATGGTTTCGGAAGGGAGTTCGCCAAAGGCATCGCGATAGTCTCTGGCGAAGTGACCTGGACTGACGAAATTGCATCTGAACGCGGCGGCGGTCACGCTGACGCCGGGGTCGCCGGACATCAGAACCTCCCTTGCGCGCCGGAGTCTGACCGACTTGGCGAAGGCCATCGGTGAATAGCCGCGGCTGCGATCGAAGGCCCGGAAGATCGATCGCGCGCTGACGCCGGCTTCGGCCACCAGCCGATCGATCGTGATCGCGTCCTGCCAGTTGGCTTCGATGAATTGCTCCAGCCGCAGCACGATAGAGGGCGCAATCTCCTTTTCCCGACGTTCGAGCAAATGGCTGAAGCTGTGGCGGCTTGCCCATAAAAAGGCAATCTGCACGGCCTGCTCGAGTTCACGGCATGCGGCCGCCGGCAATCTGGACGGCGTCGCGTCCAGTTGCTGCGCCAGAAACCGGACCAGTTGTGAAAGACCCTGCGCATAGGCCTGGTCCGCAGCGATGGCCGGATCGAATACCAATTCACCCTTGGGCTTGACGCCGAGCAGCAACGTCAGCTTTTGCAGCAATGCCGTTTGGGTCATGCGCAACGTCAGCCGTTCATGTCCTGCTTCGCAGGCGAGCAGGGTCGGGGCGTCGGACGGCGAGACCACCAGCTGACGCTGAGTGATGTCCGTCATCCTCCCCCCGACCGATGTGGTCGCACCGCCCTTGAGGGCCATGTGAAGCCTGACGAAATCACTGCCGAGAAACCTTCCCGTCAGGCTACCGCTGGTGGCGCCGAAGGCCAGACTTGTCTCCGGCAGTCGAAGGAGATTGATGCGCGCATCGAACTTGTCAGTTTTCCCGAAATCGATCCCGGTAGTGCCGAGCAAAGTCGATGCGAGATGCCTCAATTCGTCGGGACTGGAGGTCTGGAACAACGGAAATCGGTGTAACGGGTCCGCTCCGCTATCCGTCATCATACCTGGCTCCGAGTCAGTGAACGACTACGCGTTCCACTTGTTTCGATTTCACGTTGGCCGCAAGGAAATAATGCAAATCGGCCACCGGTTAAATTCCGGATTTCCCCGTAGAATTACGGGAATCAGCGAACGCCAGCACTCGTCAAGGAACAGCGCGGTGCTTTATTGACTCGCCGCGATCATTTCGTCAGCGGACAGCCGGAATCTCGGGCCGGCGGAAACGCCTTGTCGCCCGGCACCACCGCAAGTTGCTTGTAGTAGTCCCAGGGCTTCTTCGACTCGGACGGCTTCTTGACCTCGAACAGATAGAGGTTGTGGACCATACGGCCGTTTTCCAGCACCTTGCCGCCTTGCGCGAATTGATCGTCGACGGGGAGTTCCTTCAGCTTCCTCGCGACGGCTTCGGTGTCCTTGGTGCCAGCAGCCTTGACCGCCTTGAGGTAGGCCAGCGTCGCTGAATAGGTACCGGCCTGGATCATGTTCGGCATCCTGCCGGTCCGCGCGAAGAAGCGGTTGGCGAGGTCACGGCTGTTGTCGTTGCGGTCCCAGTAATAGCCCTCTGTCAGCACCAGGCCCTGGGCCGCTTCCAGTCCGAGGCCATGCACTTCGGCCAGCGTCAGCAACAGTCCCGCCAGCTTCTGGCCGCTCCTGACGATGCCGAACTCGGCCGCCTGCTTGATCGCGTTGGTGGTGTCGAGGCCGGCATTGGCGAGTCCGATGATTTTTGCCTTCGAGCTTTGCGCCTGCAGCAGGAACGAGGAGAAGTCCGAGGAGTTCAGGGGAATTCGGACCGCGCCCAGAACCTTGCCGCCCTTGGCCTTGACGAAGTCGCCGGTGTCCTTTTCCAGCGCATAGCCGAAGGCGTAGTCGGCAGTCATGAAGAACCAGGTGTCTCCGCCCTTCTCCACCAGCGAACCGCCGGTGCCGACCGCGAGCGCGCGGGTGTCGTAGGCCCAGTGAAAGCCGTAGGGATGACAGGCGTCGCCGGTCAGGCGCGAGGTTGCTGCGCCCACCACGATGTCGATCTTCTTCATCTGCCTCGACAGATCATGGACCGCAAGCGCGACCGAGGACGTCGTCAGTTCGGTAATCATGTCGACGCCTTCGACCTCATACCAGCGCCGCGCGATGCTGACGCCGAGATCGGGCTTGTTCTGATGATCGGCGGAAATGATCTCGATCTTGTGGCCGAGCACGCTGCCGCCAAAATCCTCGATCGCCATCTTGGCGGCCTCGAACGACCACTTGCCGCCGTAATCCGCATAGACTCCCGACTGATCGTTCAGAATGCCTATCTTGACGCCCTGCGCCGACGCCGGAGCCGCAAGCAGGAGGCCGCATGCTGCAACCGCAGCCGCCGACAATCGCAGTTTCATCTTGTCTCCCGTCCTTCTTCCGTTCAGGGGCCCGATGTTCCATCATCCTGCGGGCGCCCGTAGATCTCGAGCAGGGCAAAAGCATGCGCGGGCCGCGCGCTAGCCCGGGCCGACGATCGTTGCGCGTTGTCCGGCGAGAGCAGAACTCTTGCGCGGCTTCGGATCGGCCAGATTGCGGACGATCATGTAGAACAGCGGCGTGAAGATCAGTCCGAACAGCGTCACCCCGATCATGCCGAAGAACACCGCAACGCCGACCGCCTGACGCATCTCGGAACCCGAGCCCGATGAAATCACCAGCGGCAGCACACCGAGAATGAACGCAAACGATGTCATCAGGATGGGACGCAGCCGCAGCCGGCAGGCCTCGATGACGGCTTCGAGGCGATCACGGCCCTCACGTTCGATGTCGCGGGCAAATTCCACGATCAGAATGGCATTCTTGGCGGCAAGCCCGACCAGCACCACGAACCCGATCTGGGTGAGAATATTGACGTCCTGCCCCATGATCCGCACGCCCAGCGTTGCGGCCAGCAGACACATCGGCACGATCAGGATGACGGCGAACGGCAGGCTCCAGCTGCCATACTGCGCGGCCAGCACCAGGAACACGAACAGCACGCAGATCGGGAACACGTAAAGTCCGGCATTGCCGCCGGTGACCTGCTGATAGGACAGGTCGGTCCACTCGAAAGCGAACCCGCTCGGCAGCGTCTCCTCCGCCAGCCGTTTCATGGTGTCGATCGCGGCCGCCGAACTGGTTCCCGCCGTGGTGTCGCCCTGCAGTTCGGACGCCGGATAGAGATTGTAGCGCGCGACGCGATCCGGCCCGGAAACATCGCGGAAATCCACTACGCTGCCGAGCGGCACCATGTCGCCGGCGGCGTTGCGGGTGCGCAGCCGGGCCAGATCGGCGGTTTCCTTGCGGAACGGCAGATCGGCCTGCGCGGTGACGCGATAGGTGCGGCCGAACAGGTTGAAGTCGTTGACGTAGGCCGAGCCGAAATAGGTCTGGATCGTGTCGGTGATGTTCTGGATCGGAACGCCGAGCTTTTGCGCCCTGACGCGATCGATCTCGACGAACACCTGCGGCGTGTCGGCGGTGAACGGAGAAAACACTGAGGTGAGACCGGGCGCCTTGCGCGCCGCCGCAACCAAATCGTCGGTGGCCGCCGCGAGCATTTCGGGCCCGCGGCCCTGGCGATCCTGGACGCGCATGGCGAAACCGCCGCCGGTGCCGATGCCCGGCACCGCGGGCGGCGCGATGACGATGATGAACGCCCCCTGAAGCGCGGACAGCCGCTTGCGCAACTCCGCTGCGATCGCGCTCGCGGACAGTCCCTTCTTGTGGCGAATTTCCTGCTCTTCGAACACCGGGAACAGGGCCGCGGCATTGCCAGCCTGGGTTCGGGTCGCGCCCGAGAAGCCCGCGAAGGCCGCGACACGGACGATGCCCGGGGTATCCAGCGCGATCTTTTCAATCTCGCGGACGACTTCGGTGGTGCGCGCCAGCGACGCCGCGCCCGGCAACTGTACCGAAACGATGACGTAGCCGCGATCCTGCGCCGGAATGAAGCCCTGCGGCGTGACGTAGAGCAGCCATCCGGCGCCGCCGATCAGCGCCGCGTAGATCAACAGCATGACCGCCGAATGCCTGATGACGAAGTCCGCGGCATTGCCGTAACCGTGCGACAGCCGGTCAAAGCCGCGGTTGAAGACACCGGTGAACTTCTCCCAGCCCCGCGCGACGAAATTCCAGCTGGCCGGCGGGCGCTTGTCCTGATGCGGCAGCAGAATCATCGAGGCCAGCGCCGGCGACAACGTCAGTGAACAGAAGCAGGAAATGGCCGTGGCCACTGCAATGGTGACGGCGAATTGCTGGAAGAACTGCCCGGAGATGCCGCCCAGAAACGCGGTCGGCACGAACACCGCGCACAGCACCAGCGCGATCGAGACCAGCGCGCCGCCGACCTCCTCCATCGTCTTGAGCGCCGCTTCGCGCCGACTCATGCCCTGTCCGAGATGCCGCTCGACGTTCTCGACCACCACAATGGCGTCGTCGACGACGATGCCGACCGCGAGCACGAGCCCGAACAGGGTCAGGTTGTTGATGGAAAATCCCAGCGCCGCCATCACCGCGAAGGTGCCGACCAGCGACACCGGGATGGCGATGATGGGAATGATCGCGGGCCGCCAGCCCTGCAGGAACACCAGCACGACGATGACGACGAGCAGCATCGCCTCATAGATGGTCTTGATCAGCTCATCGACCGATTGCGCGATGAATTCGGTCGGATTGTAACCAATGTTGTAATCCAGCCCCCTGGGAAAATCGGCCTTCAGCTTCGCCATCTCATTGGAGATACTCTCGGCGGTGGCGAGCGCATTGGACCCGGGGCGTTGCGTTACCAGCAGCGCGACCGCCGACTTCCTGAGCAGAAAACTGTTGGTGGTGTAGGACAAGGCGCCCAGTTCGACCCGCGCCACGTCCCGCAGGCGCACGGTGCGGCCGTCGGCGCCGGCCTTGACGACGACATCCTCGAACTGCGGTATATCCTTCAGGCGGCCGGTAAAGGTGAGGTTCGGCTGAAAGGCACGGTCGGCGATCGGCGGCTCGGCGATCTGGCCGCCGGTGATCTGCAGGTTCTGCGCCCGGATCGCCGCCACCACCTCGGCCGCGGTCATGCCCAGGGTCGCGATCTTGTCGGGGTCGAGCCATAGCCGCATCGAGTAGTCGCGCGCGCCGAACATCTGGATGTCGCCGATGCCGTCGAGCCGCAACAACTGATCGCGCACCTGCAGCAGCGCATAATTGCTGATGTAGAGCTGGTCGAAGCTGTCGTCAGGCGACAGCATGAATACGACCATCAGGATGTCGGGGCTGTTCTTGCGGGTGACGACACCGTTGCGCTGCACCTCCTCGGGCAGCCGCGGTTGCGCGATCGCGACTCGATTCTGCACCAGCACCTGCGCCTTATCGAGGTCGGTTCCCAGCTTGAACGTGACGGTGATGGTCAGCCGCCCGTTCGAGGTCGCCTGGCTGTAGAGGTACAGCATGTCCTCGACACCGTTGATCTCCTGCTCGATCGGGGCGGCGACGGTGTCGGAAACGGTCTGCGCGGACGCGCCCGGATATTGCGTGGTGACCACGACGGTCGGCGGAACCACTTGCGGATATTCCGCGACCGGCAGCGTGGTGTAGGCGATGGCGCCGACGATCAGCACGACGATCGACAGCACCATCGCAAGGACCGGCTGGTTGATGGAGAGCCGGCCAAGATTCATGTTTTGCCATCGGCGGTAGCGGGCGTGTCCTTGGCGGCATCCTTGGGCGCCTGCGGGCTCACCTTGGCGCCGACCCGGGCGCGCTGCAGGCCGTCGACGATCACGCGGTCCTCCGGCTTCAGACCTTCGCGGACCACGCGCAGGCCCTCGTCGAGCGGCCCGAGCGTGACCGGCCTGGCCTCCACCGTATCGTCGTCCCTGACCACGAAAACGATCTTGCGCGACTGATCGGTGGCGATGGCGGAGTCTGGCAAGAGCAGCGCTTCATAGGGGGAGCTGCCGATCAGCCGCACCCGGCCGAACTGTCCCGGCAGGATGGAAAGGTCCTTGTTCGGGACCACTGCCCGCCCGCGCAGCGTGCCGGTGGAGGCATCGAGCCGGTTGTCGAGGAAGTTCATCGTGCCTTCATGCGAGGGTTTGGTTTCGCCGACCAGCGACACTTGGACGGGATTTGGCGTGTCGCGCGAACTCGGACGCTTGCCTTCGTGCCAAAGCCGGTTGTTCTTCTGATAGGTCGCCTCATCCATGTCGAAATAGATGTAGATCGGGTCGAGCGAGACGATCGACGTGAGCAGCGTCGCGCCGCCCTCGGAGCCCTGCACGAGATTGCCGACGCTGACGAGGTGCCTTGAGACCCTGCCGGTAATCGGCGCCACCACGTGGGTAAATTCGATGTTGAGCTTGGCCGCCTTCAGCAGGCCGTCGGCCTGCGTCTCGGCGGCCCTTGCCGCCTGCAAGGCCTGGCGGCGCTGGTCGACGACGGAATCCGAAACCGCCTGGGTCTGGTTCAGGGTCAGCGCGCGATCGAGCTCGCGCCTTGCCAGTTCCGCCCTGGCGCGCGCGTCGGCGAGCTGGCCCTCGGCCTGCAACGCGACCGCCTCGAACGGGCGGGCATCGATGACGTAGAGCAGATCGCCGGTGCGGACGATCGCGCCGTCGCGAAACTCGACGGCGGTGACGAAGCCGCCGACCCGGGCGCGGACCTGAACCTCCGCCATCGCCTCGAACCGGCCGGTGAACTCATCCCAGTCGGTGACTGTCCGCTTGAGCGGCTGCGCAACCGTCACCGGCGGCGGCGCGCTCGCCACCGGCTCCGGCGGCTTGTCCCCGCAGCCGGACAACGCGAGCGCGAGCAGAATTGTCCATGGCCAGGGGTTACGGATGGAATCGAAACCAACGACCACGCCTCGCGCACAACGTTTCGACTTCACCGTCGCGCCCAATTCCATCTCCTCTGCTGTCGCCGCGTGCAATCGCACGGCTGCCGGGACGCCATTGTCCGCGGCAGGGTCAAGATGAGAATGGCCTGCAGTCTGTTCAAGTCATGGCCAGGATCAAGCACAATCCTTGTGCAATGCCCGTTTGGTGCAGGGGAGGATTGCATCTTCCGCGAGCCCCCAAGCCGCATCGGCCAGCAATTCACAAAAACGTGACGGTACCCTTCCGATCAGGCGGCGTGACGGATTTCGCGGAAAGGAAATTCCCGATCGCAGCCGGCACGCTGCAAGGTCCCCGCCAGCGTCGAGGTAACCGCGGCCTGCGACCTCCTATCGAACGGGCATCGAGATGCGGCTCGAAATCGAGGACGCTCAACGTTGCGATATCCGGCGATGATGCCTTGCCATAGTCCCGTGGTTGAGCTTTCTCTTGGCACGTCATTGGCGCCCAGCCATGATCTCGGACGATCCGGAAAACGAGGTCCACCATGCACGCGCCATCCCACAAAGCGCCCGCGGCGCAGGATCCAAGACGCGGCGCCGATCACATCGCGCCGGACTGCGCCGGACAGAATTTCTATTCTGTCGATCGAGGCCTGCGCGACCTGCTCCGGCTGTATCTGACGCCGGACGATTTCCGCCGGCTCGAGCCTCATTTCGATCGGCTCGGCGCGCTGGCCGGCGGCCGGCTCGACGAACTCGCAAAGGCCGCCGACAAGCATCCTCCGGTGCTGCAGGCGCGCGACCGTTTCGGCCGCGACGAGGACTGGATCGACTACCATTCCTCCTACCGCGACATGGAGGCCATCGCGTTTGGCGACTTCCAGTTTCACGCCATGAGCCATCGCGCCGGCGCGCTCGGCATCGACCGCCCGCTTCCGGCGGTCGCCAAATACGCGCTGCAGTATCTGTTCGTGCAGGCCGAGTTCGGGCTGATGTGCCCGATCAGCGTCACCGACACCTCGATCCATCTGATCCGCAAATTCGCCAGCGCCGAGCTGCAGGAGTACCTGCTGCCGAAAATGCTGTCCGGCGACGTGGCTTCGATGTGGAAGGGTACGCAGTTCATGACCGAACGCTCCGGCGGCTCCGACGTCGGCGGCATCGAAACGACCGCCCGCAACATTGACGGTACATGGCGGCTTTATGGTGATAAATGGTTCTGCTCGCATGCCGACGCCGATGTAGCGCTGCTGCTGGCGCGGCCCGAGGGCGCGCCAGCCGGCACCAAAGGACTCGCATTGTTTGCGCTGCCGCGCCGGCTCAAGGATGGAAGCCGCAACGCTTATCGGATCGTCCGGCTCAAGGACAAGCTCGGCACCCGCTCGATGGCCTCGGGCGAGATCCTGCTGGAGGGCGCGGAGGCCTGGCTGGTCGGCGAAGCCGGTCGCGGCCTTAAGCAGATGATGGAGCAGGTCAATCTGTCGCGGCTGTCGCATGGCGTTCGCGCGGCGGCGATGATGCGGCGCTGCGTCAACGAGGCGATGGTTTGCGCGCGCAGCCGCGAGGCGTTCGGCAAGACGATCATCGAATATCCGCTGCTGCGCCGCCAGTTGCTCAAGATCATCGTGCCGACCGAACAGTCGCTTTCGATGTTCCTGTTTGCCGCCAGCGCCATGGACCGCGCCAATGCAGGCTCGCGGGAAGCCGAAGGCTGCCTGCGCCTTCTGACGCCGCTGCTCAAATTCCGCGCCTGCCGCGACAATATTCCGGTGGCGACCGGCGCGATGGAAGTGCGCGGCGGCAACGGCTACATCGAGGAATGGGTGCATGCCAGGCTGATCCGCGACGCCCATGTCGGCGTGCTCTGGGAGGGCACCAGCAATATCAACGCGCTCGATATCGTCACCCGCGCGGTCGGCAAGAACCGCAATCACCGCACGCTGGCGGTTGCGCTGACGAACCTGCTCGATCACGCGAGACTGGTCCCGGCGGCGTTTCGGGACCGGCTGCGCGCGGCACTCGACCGCGCGCTCGACTTCGTCGAGCGCGTCGCCGCCGAACCCGCGCTGGAAGCGGACGCGCGGCGGGCGGCAGGCGCGCTCTATCATGTCAGCAGCGCGATCCTGATGACGTGGGAAGCCGCCCAGCCGGGGGCGGATGCGCGTCGCGCGCTCTATGCGCGGCTGGTCCTCGACCACCGCCTCGGCGCGCGCGATCCGCTGGCGCCCGGCGACGGCGATTTCGAACGCAAGGTCGCGGAACTAGTGCTTTCCGAGCAGCCGGTGACGCTGGCGGAGGTTGCGGGGGTGCTGGCCTAGCCGAATTCGCCTTGCGGCTGTTGCGTATGCAGTAGTCGCATCAGCCCGGCCGTCATCGTCCGGTCGGGCGAGCGCATTGAGTGTACACCGGGCGAATGCGTGCTCGCATCATTTTGTGGTTCCCCTCCCCGCTGACTTCGCTAGATTGCGCCGAAGTCGGCAACAAGACCAAAACCTTCGGGAGGGACAAGCGTGCATAAGGGGCGTGTCGTGTTCGGCGCCATGGACGAGGTGGTCTTCGGAACCGCCGCGGCCGAGGCGGTCATGGCGCAGGTCGACCGCCTGCGCGCCAATCGGGCCTTTCTGATGGTCAGCGGCACGCTGAACCGCCAAACCGACGAGATCGAAAAAATCAGGAAAGCGCTGGGCTCGCGTTGCGTGGGCACGTTCGATGCCATGCCGGCGCACACGCCGCGTGCCGCCGTGATCGCGGCGTCGGAGCAGGCCCGCGCTGCCGGCGCCGACCTGATCGTCACGGTCGGCGGCGGCTCGATCACCGACGGCGCCAAGGCGGTTCAGATCTGTCTCGCCAATGATGTGCGCAGCGTCGAGGATATCGACAGGGTCCGCGCCGGCAAGGGCGCGGCGCCTGACATGAATCCGCCTGTCGTGCGCCAGATCAGCGTGCCCACCACGATCGCCGGCGGCGAGTTCAGCGCCATTGCCGGCGTCACCAACGAACACACCAAAGTCAAGGAGCGGCTGGCCCATCCTCTGGTGATGCCGCGCGCGACGATCCTCGATCCGGCTTTGACCGTGCACACGCCGCAATGGCTGTTTCTTTCGACCGGCATCCGCGCCGTCGATCACTGCGTGGAGGGCCTGTGCTCGGGTGAGGCCCATCCTTACGGCGACGCCCAGGCGATCAAGGGATTGTCGATGCTGGCGCAGGGCCTGCCACGGGTGAAGGCCGACCCCGGGGATCTCGACGCGCGGATGGATTGCCAGATCGGCACATGGCTCTCGATGGGTCCGTTGTCGTCGGGCGTGCCGATGGGCGCCAGCCACGGCATCGGCTATGTGCTCGGCGCCGTCTTCGACGTGCCGCATGGACACACTTCCTGCGTGATGCTGCCCTCGGTGATGCGCTGGAACAAGTCCGTCAATGCGGAGCGGCAGGCGCTGGTGTCGGCGGCGATGGGACAACCCGGCCAGGATGCCGGCGACGTGCTGGATGCCTTCATTCGCGGCCTCGGCATGCCGCGCAGCCTGCAGGACGTGCGGATCGGCCCCGAGCATTTCGATCGCATCGCCGAACAGGCGATGGGGACGCCGTGGGTGCCGCGCAACCCGCGCAAGATCGATTCCCCCGCGCAGGTGCGCGAGATCCTCGTTATGGCCGCCTGAGAAAAAACGGGAGAAAAAATGTACACCGGCAAGCATGCTCATCTGCGCCCCCTGCAGCCCGCCTTCATCATGGCAGGGTCCGGCGAGACCGTGACCTATCGCGAGCTGGAGGCGCGCAGCAACCGGCTGGCGCATCTGTTGCGCAATCTCGGCCTGAAGCGGCTCGATCACTATGCGATCTTCATGGAGAACAACAGCCGCTACCTGGAAACCTGCGGCGCGGGCGAGCGGTCGGGGCTGTATTACACCTGCGTCAATTCCTATCTGACGCCGGGCGAGCTTGCCTACATCGTCGGCAACAGCGAATCCCGCGTCCTCTTTACGTCCGCGGCGAAACTCGACGTCGCCCGCGAGGCGCTCAAGGAATGCCCCAGGGTCGAACTCTGCATCGTGGTGGACGGTGCGGGCGAGAGCGACCGCATCGTCGGCCTGCGCGAGGCCACGACCGGGTTACCGGACACGCCGATCGCGGATGAATGCGTCGGCACCGCGATGCTCTATTCGTCGGGCACCACCGGCCGTCCCAAGGGCATTTTGCGGCCGCTGCCGGAACTGGCGGCGGACCAGCAACTGCCGCTGTTCGATTTCCTGCACAAGCTGTGGCAGTACCGCGAAGGCATGATCTATCTGTCGCCGGCGCCGCTGTATCATTCGGCGCCGCAGGCCGCCGTCAATCTCGCGATCAAGAGCGGCGGCACCGTCATCATCATGGAGCAGTTCGATCCCGAGCGTTACCTCGACCTGGTCGAGCAATGGGGCGTCACCCACACCCAGCTGGTGCCGACCATGTTCTCGCGCATGCTGAAACTGCCGGAGGCCAGGCGGAGAGGCCACGACCTGTCGTCGCTCGAGATCGCGATCCACGCGGCGGCGCCGTGCCCTGCGGCGGTGAAGGAAGACATGATCAAATGGTGGGGCCCGATCATCCACGAATATTATGGCGCCACCGAGGGCCTCGGCTTTACCGCCTGCAACAGCGAGGAATGGCTGGCGCATCGCGGCAGCGTCGGCCGCGTGCTGCTCGGCGACCTCCACATTCTCGATGAGGACATGAAGCCGTGCCCGGTGGGCACGCCCGGCACGGTCTGGTTCAAGACCGCGACGCCGTTCGAATACTTCAACGACCCGAACAAGACCAGGGAGGCGCGCTCTCCGGACGGCAGCATGAGCACGGTCGGCGACGTCGGCTATGTCGACAAGGACAATTTTCTCTACCTGACCGACCGCGCGACCTTCATGATCATCTCCGGCGGCGTCAACATCTATCCGCAGGAATGCGAGAACCTCCTGATCACCCATCCCAAGATCGTGGACGCCGCCGTGTTCGGCGTGCCCAACGCCGATCTCGGCGAGGAGGTGAAGGCCGTGGTGCAGCCGATGCCGGGGATCAAGCCCGGGCCCGATCTCGCGGAGGAACTGATCCAGTTCTGCAGCCAGTCGCTGTCGCGCCAGAAGGTGCCGCGCTCGATCGATTTCGAGGCGGAGCTGCCGCGGCTGCCGACCGGGAAACTCTACAAGCGGCTGCTGCGGGACCGCTACTGGGGCGACAAGGCGACGCGGATCGTGTGAGGGCATCGCCAACCCGCTCGATGCCCGCCATGGCCGGCCAGCAGACACGCCGGGGCATGACCTTTGAATATGCCCGCGCCATGTAATCCTGTACGGATTGGTCCGGACCGACGGAAGGGCAATGAGTGGCCGCGCCGATCAATCTCGAGGTCTACAGCGATGCGCTGGTCGTGCTGGGGACGGCCGGCATCGTCGTGCCGATGGTGCGCCGCTTCGGGCTCAGCCCCGTGCTCGGCTACCTTGCGGCAGGCGCGCTGCTGGGCCCGCTTGGGCTGGGCTCGCTGATCAAGGCGTTTCCGTTCCTGTATTGGATAACGGTGGTCGACGCCAAGAACGTTGCCGGCATTGCCGAACTCGGCGTGGTGTTCCTGCTGTTCATCATCGGCATGGAGTTGTCCTTCGAACGCCTGAAGATCATGCGCCGGCTGGTGTTTGGACTGGGAACCCTCCAGATCGTCCTCAGCGCCGCAGTGATCGGCGGCATCGCCAGCCTGTTCGGAAACCCTGCCACTGTATCGATCATCCTCGGCGCGTGCCTTGCTTTGTCATCGACCGCGATCGTGATCGAGGTCCTTTCCCACCACGGCCGGCTCGCCACGACGGCAGGCCGAACCAGCTTCGCCGTTCTGCTGGCGCAAGATCTGGCCGTGGTTCCGATCCTGCTCCTGGTTTCCATCATGGGCAGCCGGACCGACAGCTCCGTGATGACCAATCTCGGGGTCGCCTTCGTGAATGCAACCCTGGCGGTGTCAGCGATCGTGATCGTCGGCCGCCTGCTTCTGAGGCCGCTGTTCCGGCTGGTCGCTTCCAGCGGCTCCCCCGAATTGTTCGTGGCGGCGGCGCTATTCGTGATCATCGGCAGCGCGGTCGCCGCAGGCTTGGCCGGGCTTTCGATGGCGCTGGGGGGATTCATGGCGGGGCTGCTGCTCGCCGAGACCGAATTCCGCAAGGCGATCGAAACCACCATCGGCCCCTTCAAGGGACTGCTGCTTGGCGTGTTCTTCTTTACCGTCGGCATGAATATCGACGTCCGCGAACTCGTCCGCGAGCCGTTGTTGCTCTTTGCCTCCGTAGCCGGCCTGATCATCATCAAGTCGATCCTGCTCGTCGGGCTCGCCCGGCTCTTCGGCTTGCCTTGGTCCGCAGCGATCGAAGCGGGGCTTCTGCTCGGCCCCGGCGGCGAATTCGCATTCGTCGGCATCGGCCTGGCGACTTCGCTCGGGCTCATCGTCGTCGACGTGTCCGGCTTCGCCTTGACGGTGACATCGATCACCATGGCGCTGATTCCAGCGCTGTCTCTGGCCGCGCGGCGACTGGCGCCGAGGTTCCGGGAGCGCCGACCGCTCGATCCCGAACTCACCGTCGTGCCGAGCGGCGGCGCCGGACACGCCATCGTCGTCGGACACGGCCGGGTCGGGCAGGTCGTCTGCTCACTGCTGGACCGGCACGGCTGTCGTTACCTCGCAGTCGACAATGACGCTGCCGCCGTGCCCGAACAACGGCGACGCGGGCGCGAGGTCTATTACGGCGACGCCACGGTCCCGGAATTCCTCAAGAGCTGCGGAATCATGGACGCCAAGGCCGTGATCGTGACGGTTGCCGCGGAGGCCGGCATCGACGAAGTCGTCAGACAGGTGCGCGCGCTGAGAAGCGATATCGTCATCGTTTCGCGCGCCCGCGACGCCGCCCATGCGCGCCACCTCTATGCGATCGGCGTTACCGACGCCGTGCCCGAAACGATCGAGGCCAGCCTGCAATTGTCGGAAGCGGCGCTTATCGGCCTCGGGCAGGCTACCGGGCTGGTCATCGCCTCCATCCACGAAAGGCGCGACGAGTTCCGGCGCGAGTTGCAACAGGCGGCCGGGCTAACCAGGGATGAGACCTCGCATGCAGTCCGACCAAAGAGAAGTTGACGGCCATGGTGTGAGCGGGAGCGCGGCTCAAGGCCTGCGCCCCGCACCGGCAATGGCACTCGTTACGCCGCCGCGATCAGCGAGCCGAGCGGCACATCCAGCGCGTAAACAAAGCCGGACGGAGCGTAGCTGAGCTGCACCTGGCCGTTCAATTGCTGGCCCAGCGACTCCATCATGCGGGTGCCGAAGCTGCGGCGTTGCGGAGGCTTGACCGGCGGGCCGCCTTTTTCGCTCCAGGTCAGGCGAAGCCGCTGCTTGTCGTCGTCGATCGACCAAGCGATTTCGACGCGGCCGGTCGGGGTCGAGAGCGCGCCGAATTTCGTGGTGTTGGTGCAGAGCTCGTTGAAAGTCATCGCAAGCGCAATGACGGCGCCGGAGGTAATCCGGAGATCCGGTCCGCTGAAGTGAAATCGCCTGGCGCCCTGACTTTCGAACGGCTCGGTCGCGCCGCTGAAGGTGTGGGTGAGGCTGGCATTGGACCAGCTGATCTGCATCAGGAGATCATGCGCGCGTCCGAGCGCCAGCAGCCGGCCCTCCATCGCCTCCTGCCCGTGCTCGATCGTGGGCGCGGCCCGAAAGCTCTGCGACGCGATGGCGCTGACGGTGGCCAGCGTGTTCTTGATGCGATGATGCAGTTCACCCAGAATCAGCTTCTGCAGCTTGTCGGCGGCCTCGCGCTCCTTGGCGTCGATGCCGGCCTGCGCCAGCAGCACCTTGGCGTCGATGCCGGCCTGTTCGAGCAACAGCCGCAGGCTGTCGTTCTCCGCGGACAACACAGCCTCATGTGCGGAAAGGGGCTCGGGCGGCGCTGTTGCGTGAGAGTTCGCAGCCACTGCAGGAATGGCTGCACCTGGAACGATCTTCAACGCGCCCGCGCCCACCATCGACTGCAACTCGGTGATCATCTGCCGGTCACCCAGCGGCTTGCCAAAGAAGCGGCTGTCGACCGGCCTCTCCGCTACCGACGGCTTCACCTGGCCGGAAACCAGGATGATCTTGATGCCGGGCCAGCGGTTGTGCACGGTGTGCGCCAGCTTGAGGCCGTCCATGCTGCCGGGCATTTGAATGTCGGTGAACAGCAGCGATATATCCGAGCGGGACTCCAGGATGGACATCGCCTCGTCGGCATTGACCGCCTGCACCGAGTGGAATCCGGCATCCTCGACAATATCGACCGCGCGCATGCGCAGCATCATCTCGTCCTCCACAATGAGGACGTTCGGCACTTCCGTTGAATTCGCTGACATGGGCAGCCTTGCTCTTGCTCGAGAGCCGATGCAGGATCGACCGGAGGACGGTTGCCGAACGACGTATGCGCGCGTCGCTACGACAATCAGTTGGCAGTCGCGCTCAGAAACTTTTGCCGCCAAGCACTGCCAATGGGCCTTGAGCCAGCGTAGACCATTGCTGCACCTATCGCGAGCAAATAGCGAGCTAAATCAAGAAGGACGGTGGCGCGGAGGAACCAATCGCCGTCCGGGGAACTACGGCTTGGCGATAATGTTGCCTCATCGCCGTGCGATTCACGAACTCGATAGGATCCTCTGGCCGCTGCGGCTTGTATTCGACGGAACCCGTCGCCATTTCGTGAGGGCGCCTGTGTGATTGAATGGGTCAGCGGGCCAGACTGATTGCGCGCCTGCCGTGCCCGCCGTATTCAAGCGACCAATCGAGCATGCGTCCGGCGTCGGCCATTTTTCAGATCACGAGAGCATCGGGAGTATTCCGTTGAAGATACGTGTCGGGTACGAGATGATATTCGACTTTCCGCAACCGACACCGATGATCATGGTGCTGGGTACCCACTTCACGCGGGCGTCCGACGTCCTGATACCCGATTTTCTGACCGTCAGCCCCTCGGTTGCCATCACGCCCTATCGCGACGGTTTCGGCAACTGGTGTAGCCGCATTGTCGCGCCGGCCGGCCGCGTGCGGCTGGCCGCTGACGGGATGGTCCGCGACAGCGGCCTGCCCGACCCGATCGTGCCTTCGGCCGTTCAGCATGCGGTGGAGGATCTGCCGGCGGAGACCCTGGTCTATCTGCTCGGCAGCCGCTATTGCGAGACCGACCGGCTTTCCGACGTGGCCTGGAGGATGTTCGAGAAAACCGCGCCGGGCTGGGCGCGGGTGCAGGCGATCTGCGATTTCGTTCACAACCACATCGCGTTCGGCTACGAGCACGCCCGCGCCACCATGACGGCGTGGGAAGTATTCAACGAGGGCAAGGGGGTCTGCCGCGACTATGCCCACCTCGCCATCGCATTCTGCCGCTGCATGAATATACCGGCGCGATATTGCACCGGCTATCTCGGCGATATCGGCATGCCGAAGCCGTGGGCCGCCGGAGATTTCGCCGGCTGGTTCGAGGTCTATCTCGGCGGCCACTGGCACACCTTCGACGCCCGCAACAACATTCCGCGGATCGGCCGGGTGCTGATCGCCCAGGGCCGCGACGCGTCCGACGTGCCGATTACCCAGACCTTTGGGCCGAACACGCTGGTGAGTTTCAAGGTCTGGACCGACGAAGTCGACGAAGGCGGCTAGGCTTTTCTGGTCGCGAACCAGATCAGATGGCGTGCGCCGCTGCGCCTGGTGGTGGCGCGCACGGCGACCTCATTGACGTCGAAGCCGGCGTCGCGAAGCCGCCTGGAAAATGCCGGGTTCGGTCCCGACGACCAGACCGCGAGAACGCCGCCCGGCCGCAGCGCCCGGCGGATCGCCGTCAATCCCGCGAAATCGTAAAGCGCATCATTGGCCTTGCGGATCAGCCCTTCCGGACCGTTGTCGACATCGAGCAGGATCGCATCGAACGCCGAGGAATGAGATCCGATCATCTCGATGACATCAACGCTCAGGATATTGGCGCGCGGATCGTCGAGGCTGTCGCCGAATATCTCCGCCATCGGGCCCCGCGCCCAGCCGATCACGGCGGGCACCAGTTCGGCCACCGTGATCCGCGCCTTCGGTCCCAATACGGCGAGCGCGGCGCGCAGCGTGAACCCCATGCCCAACCCTCCGATCAACAGATGCGGTGCCTTGACTGCTTCAAGTCTTCGACAGGCCAGCGTGGCAAGCGCTTCTTCCGATCCCGAGAGACGGCTGTTCATCAACTCGTTCTGGCCGAGTTTCATGGAGAACTCGTCGCCTCGCTGCATCAGGCGAAGTTCGACGTCCGAGCCCGGCACGCGTGCGATATCGATCTGCTTCCACGGAATCATCCGGAGCTTTTACGCCGCTTTGGCCGCATGGTGCAAAAGACCGGGACCTCGAAAGCCCCCCGGCTCTCGGCCGCTGTCATTGCCCGACCGGACACGTGCCGGGCCTGTGGCAGGGAGCGGGAGCAGACCGGGTGGTGGCAGCGACTTCCTCCGATGCCGGACCCTCGATACCGTTCACGAGCGCCGAAACCCGCCAACGATAGGAAGATCGCGGCGTCAGCCCCCAATCTGCGAAACTCGGACCTGTCACATCTCCCACCGCCGCGAACGAACCATCGGCGCCGGCGCGCGAGACGCGGTAGACCGCCGCGCCGGCTTGCGGGGCCCACGCCAGAGCCGCTCCTGTGTCCGATGTGTCGATGACCGTGAGACGGTTCGGCGCCACGGCTTGCGCCGGCGCGGCGACGGTCACCGCCACGGCACTTGCCGTCAGCGCGTCGAGCATCGCCTTGATGGTCCGGATCTGCGCCCCCGACCTGGTGACATAGCTGTCCTCGTGGTTGACATAACTCCACCAGTCCCAGCACGCTCGTGGATTGTACGGCCTATACGAACTCGATGTCGTTTGCGGATAAAGCACGATCAGGCGATTGGTGTCGGCCCAGGCATTGTAGCCGGTTTCATCGATGAAACGCCGATTGATTTCGCCTGCGTGCTGCCTGCATCCGTGCAGGGCGACATGTACGCGGCACGCCTCGCCGGCTTCGCATTCTCTGGGGACGAACCAATAGCCGGTGTCGCCCAGGCTCAGCCGGCTGGTGCTGTCGGGCCCGGTATAAACAGACTGGTCGAAGCGCTTGACGGTCCCGCTCAGTTGCCCGCGGTTGGGCGGATTCAGCGCGCCGTAAATATACTGCAAAACGATCCCGGCCTGGTCGTAACCGCACGCATTGATGAACGGACCGGAGTTGGCCGCGCAGGTCTTGATGCCGTCGGCGCGCGGATCCCGCGCTACGACCAGCGAATGACCCGCCCCGACTGACGTCTGGTAGTAAAGATTGCCTCGGTTGGTCTCGCCCAGATAGTGGCGGTAAAACGCCGCGGTCGCATCGGTGACCGGCCTCGCCACCACGGCGTCATTAAAGCCGTGGAAGAGGTATATCTTCTGCCGGCGCAGGAACTGCAGCGAATCGATCTCGCCGGACGCCGCTTTGGCGTCGGCCTTCGCGAAAGAGCCGCTCAGGTCGGGCGGCGGCCCGGACATGCATGCGCCGGTCGCGGTCATCACCGGGAGCCAATAGCCGTTGAAAAAGTCGCTGGCATCCGCTTTCGCGCACCAATACGGCCCGCCGGCAACCGCGCCCTCGCCCCTGATCACCGACGACCAAGCCATGCCGAACTGAACCGCCATGTACGCGCCGGACGAGATGCCGGATATCGAACTCTCGCGGATGTCGGCGTTGTAGCTAGACAGTTTTGCAGGCTCAGCCCATGCCGGGCCTGCCATCCATGCCGCGCAGCCAAGCGCGACGACCGTCCGGCGCCATGGTCCAACATTCATGAAACCCTCCGCCGGGCGTCCGAACATTCCTCATCAATTATCCCAGCATCTGGGTGTCGCCGCAAACCGAAATCGCCTGCCCCGAAATCGTCCTGCCGCGCGGGCTGCACATGAACAGGATCTGGTCGGCGATCTGCTCTGGCGTCACGTAGTCCTTGATCGAGGTATAAGAAAACGCGGTCCGCTCCATCTCGGCGTAGGAAATGCCGCGCTGCTGCGCCTTGGCTTCCAGCACCCGGCGCTGGCGGTCGCCGGCAACCAGCCCCGGCAGGACCGCATTGACGCGGATGTTGTCCGGCCCGAGCTCAATCGACAGTGATTTCGTGAAGCCGATCACCCCCCATTTCGCCGCGGCGTAGGGCGTGCGCATGGCAAAGCCGAGCCGGCCCGCCGCCGACGAGATATTGACGATCGACGCGTTGCTGCTCTTGCGTAGATGCGGCACCGCGAGGCGGGTGCAGTTGAATTGCCCGGTCAGGCAGATTTCCAGGCAGCGGTCCCAGTCTTCCGGATTCATCTCATCGACTTTTGCGGTCGGCCCGGCGATGCCGGCGTTGTTGACGAGCACGTCGAGGCCGCCGAGCTTCTTCACCGCTTCCGCGAACAACCCTTGGACGGCCGCGCGGTCGGAGACGTCGCATGGCGTCGCGGTGATCCCGGGATCGCTGGCAGCCAGCGCCGACAACGCCATTTCATCGACATCGCAGGTGTGAACCTTGGCGCCTTCGGCTGCAAAGCGCCGCGCGATCGCAAGCCCGATGCCGTTTGCGCCGGCGGTTACCAGCACGCGCAAACCCTTGAGTTCGAGATCCATGATCGCTCCGAGATGTGTTTGCTGGATGGTCAGTCGGCAAGCCCGCCGCGCGAAAGAATGAAATCCG
Organism: Bradyrhizobiaceae bacterium Ga0074131; assembly: GCA_001464035.1. Lineage (GTDB taxonomy): Bacteria > Pseudomonadota > Alphaproteobacteria > Rhizobiales > Xanthobacteraceae > Bradyrhizobium. Next base: position 496,391 of record LNEC01000019.1, on the reverse strand, counting down.
CGGCGCTGCGGATATCGGCGGCAATTCCGGCCTGCGCGGCTTCGCCATGGCCAGCGGTGATGGCGTCACGCACGTCGGCATGAAACCGGATCGCATCGCCCTTCGCCAGCCTTTCGGGATTGGCGCGCAGATCGAGATTGATCACGGGCCCCGCTTTCAGCCAGAGCGCGCGGATGATTTCGACCAGGGTCGGCGAATGCGCCGCTTCATACACCGCGAAATGAAAGGTCTTGTTGAGCTCAACCGCCCGCGGCAGGTCGGGCGCGGGCAACCGGCTTTCCATCCTCATCGCTTCTTCGGCGCGCCCGATCGATATGAGATCGCTGCTGTCGCGATGCCCTGCTGCCTGCGCTGCCGCATGACCCTCGATGGCGATGCGCACTTTGGTTAGGTCGCGAAATTGCGCCGCCGACATCAGGGGCACGCGGACCGCGCGGTTCGGCGTCACCTCCAGCGCCTTGTCGGCGACCAGCCGCGACACCGCCTCGCGCACTGGCATGATCGAGACGCCGAGCATGTCCGCCGCGGCGCGCAGCGACAATTTCTCGCCCGGCGCCAGCCGGCCGGACATCAGGAGATCGGCCAGTTTCGCATAGGCGCGCTCGCCCAGCGTCTGACGGTCGAGCGGCTCCACCAGATTGAGCGCGGCGGGCAGGTTCAACGCGAGATTCCCCTTGCGCCCGGGATTTTCGACGGAGGACTCGACAACGGCCCGGACTTTTGCAACTCTAACTGTGATCATAGATCACGGCAAGCGACACGAACCGCTTTTCAAGAGCGGGCCGTGCGGCGCTAGCCGGAAGAAGAAACAGCCGCAGCCCACGCGGCCGCACCGGGAGATGAAGGCTGATGTCCAACAATAATCAATTCACCCGCCGTAGCCTGTTGAAGACCGCCGGCGGCATTGCCCTGGCGTCGGGAATCTCCGCGCCGGCGATCTTGCGCGCCCAGACCGCCGACATCATCAAGATCGGCCATCTGACGCCGCGCACCGGCTTCCTCGGACCGCTCGGCGAATACGCCGTGATGGCCGCCGATCTCGCAGTGGAAGAGATCAATGCCGCCGGGGGCATAATGGGCCGCAAGGTCGAGCTTCTGAAGGAGGATTCGGTCAATCCGCAGACCGCTTCGACCAAGGCCGAGCGCATGATCGAGCGCGACAAGGTTGCCTGCATCATCGGCGAAATCTCCTCCGCCTCGTGCCTGACCATCGCGCAGGTCGCCTCGCGCACCAAGACGCTGTTCATCAATACCGGCGGCAACTCCGACGCGCTGCGCGGCAAGGATTGCCAGCGCTACATGTTTCATGTCGAGTCGCAGAACTCGATGTACGTCAAAACCGTCGGTCGTTCGTTCCTGCGCGACGGCCTGGTCAAGGGCAAGAAGTGGTATTCGCTGACCGCGGACTATGCGTTCGGCCATGACCTGCTGAAGGTTTCAAAACGCTTCATGGAAGCCAATGGCGGCAATTTCGCCGGCGACGATCTGGTGCCGACCGATGCCACCGACTTCTCCGCCTATCTGCTCAAGATCCGCGAGGCCAAGCCCGATCTGGTCGTGATCAATCTCGCCGGCAACCAGATCACCAACTTCCTCAAGCAATACGCGGAATTCGGCCTGACCTTCCCGGTCGGCGGCTTCGGCTTCGACACCGCGCTGGCCTGGGCAGCCGGCAAGGGCAACTTCGTCGGCACCTGGCCGGTGGTCTGGCATCATTTGCTCGATACCCCCGGCAGCAAGGCATTCGTGGCGGCCTTCACCAAGAAGTACAACAAGCCGCCGGAGAACCAGGCCTGGGGCGATTACGTCGCCACCAAGATCGTGGCCAAGACCATCAATGACCTGAAATCGGCGGAGTCGCCGAAGATCATCGAGCACTTCGAGAAGGGTGCGAAGTTCGACATTCTGAAGACGCGGGAAGGCTATTTCCGCAGCTCGGATCATCAATTGATGCATGAAATGTACGCAGTCACCGCGCTGCCCGCCGACAAGATCAAGAACCAGTGGGACATCTTCGCGTCCAGTCCGGCGGTGCCCGGCCCCAGCGAAGACCTGGAAATCATCGCCGCCACCAAGGAAGAGAATAGCTGCACGTTCCCGAGCTGAGGGACTGACCTGAATGCGGCCCACCTGATGGGCCTCATTTTCGTCATTGCGAGCAACGACTCGTCCGCCGTAGCTCGCAGAGGAGGCGGCAGCGACGAAGCAATCCAGCTTGCCGCAGCAAAGTTGGATTGCTTCGCTTCGCTCGCTATGACGGCTTCGAAACCATCTATCTCATTGAGACCCCACTGGCCGAGGCCAAAACCATGTCCGCCATGTTGCTCGCCCAGCAAATCCTCAACGGCCTGCTCGACGGCGTCTATTACCTCCTGATCGCGCTCGGCCTGTCGCTGATCTTCTCGCTCGGCGGTATCGTCAACCTTGCGCATGGCGCGTTCTATGCGATCGGCGCCTATCTCACGCTGGTGCTGTCGCCCTATCTCGGCTTCGGCGGCTCGTTCGTGGTGGCGCCGGTGGTGGTGGCGTTGATGGGCGTGGTGATCGAGCGGACCTTGTTCCGCCGCTTCTACCGCTCCGATCCGATCCTCTCGCTGTTGATGACGTTCGGCCTCGCCATGGTGGCCGAACAGGCGCTGCGGATGATTTTTGGCGCGCCGCCTTTGTCCTACTCGATTCCACCATGGCTGCGCGGACAGGTCGCGATCGGCAGCTTCATCTATTCATTCTACCGCGTGGTGCTGCTGGGCATTGCCATCACCTGCATCGCCGCATTGTGGCTGCTGCTGCAGAAGACATCGTTCGGCCGCGTCGTGCGCGCCGGCGTGCAGAATCCCGACATGGTGGGCGCGCTCGGAATTTCCCTGCAGCCCTACATGTCCGCGGTGGCGGCGCTCGGCATCGGCCTTGCAGGCCTCGCCGGCGTGCTGCTGGCGCCGATCTATTCGATCCATCCGGCGATGGGCCAGGAAATCATCACGCCGGCCTTCGTCGTGGTGGTGATCGGCGGCCTCGGATCGTTCTGGGGCGTGGTGGCCGCGGCCTTGCTGGTTGGGCTCGTCAAGGGTGTCATGGTCGGCATCGGATATTCCGCGGCTTCCACCGCAGCGATTTACCTCCTGATGCTCCTGGTGCTGCTGTTCCGGCCGCGCGGCCTGTTCGGCGAACGCATCACGCGGTTCGAGTGAGCCGCTGACATGATGAAACGCCTGCCCATTCCGCTTGCCGTCGCCGCCCTCGGACTGTTGGTGCTGCCGCCGGTGTTGCTCGCGCTCGGACTCACCATGACTTCGGCCTCCGAGGTCGTCACCTTCGCGCTGGCCTGCATGGCGCTGAACATCCTGGTCGGCCACACCGGCCTCGTTTCGTTCGGCCATGGCGCCTGGTTCGGACTCGCCGCCTATGCGGCGGCGCTGATCCAGCGCAATGTGTTGCCGGACTCGTTCTTCGGCCCGGCGATTGCCGGCGTTCTGATCGTGATGGCCGTCGCCGTTACGTTCGGATTCCTGATCCTGCGCCGGCGCGGCGTGTATTTTTCGCTGCTGACGCTGGCTTTGGCGGCGATGCTGTATGCGGTAGCGTTCCGCTGGACCGACGTCACCGGCGGCGAGAACGGCCTCGGCGGCATCACCCGGCCGACGCTGTTCGGCGTCAATCTTGAATCCTCCACCAACTACTACTGGTTTGTCGCCGCCATCGCCTTCCTCGTGCTGGTCCTGCTGTGGCGCTTCCATAACTCGACCGTCGGCACCGTGCTGGTGGCGATCCGCGAGAACGAGCAGCGCGCGCGTTTCCTCGGCTATCCGACCAATCGCTACAAGCTGGCGGCCTTCGTGCTGTCCGCGGGCATCACCGGACTTGCCGGCATACTCTTGCTGTTTCAGAACCGCATGACTTCGGCCGATCCGATCTCGGTCGCATTTTCAGGCGAATTGCTGGCGATGGTCGTGATCGGCGGCATGCGCAGCTTCCTCGGCCCCGCGCTCGGCGCGCTGTTCTTCATCCTGTTCCGCGAGTTTTTGGGCATCTACACCGAGAACTGGCTGTTCTGGTTCGGACTGGTGTTCGTCGGCTTCATCGTGTTTTCGCCAACGGGTCTGGTCGGCGTCGCCGAGCGGCTGATCGCGCCGTTCCGCAGGAAGACCACCGAGGACGCCGCGATGTCGGCGCGCCGCATCGAAGCGCTGCCGCTGCCCGAGTTCCTGCGGCCGAAATCCCATGTCGACGGGGCCGTGCTGTCGGCCCGCCACATCGTCAAGAGCTTTGGCGGCATCAAGGCGGTGCAGGGCATCGACATCTCGATTGCCGACCGCACCCTGCACGCGCTGATCGGTCCCAACGGCGCCGGCAAGACCACGGCGTTCAATCTGCTGTCCGGCATGTTTCCGCCGGACCAGGGCACGGTATCGCTGCTGGGCCAGCCGATCGCCGGCGAGACGCCGGAGGAGATCGCGCATGCCGGCATCGGCCGCTCGTTCCAGATCACCAATCTGTTTCCGGCGCTCAGCGTCGGCGAAAACATCCGCCTGGCCGTGCAGGCGCGGCACCCTCGCCGCTTCGATCCCATCACCAATGCGCTGTCGATCGAGGCGATCAATGCCGAGACCGACGCCACCATCCGCTATCTGGGCCTGGCTGGCATCGAGAAGGCCGAAGCCGGCATGCTGTCCTATGGCGGCCAGCGCCTGCTCGATATGGGGGTGGCGCTCGCCACCGCGCCCCGCGTGCTGCTGCTCGACGAGCCGCTCGCCGGGCTTGCCGCCGCCGAGCGCGAGCGCATCGGCGCCATCATCAAGCGAATCTCGTCGGACTTGCCGGTGCTGCTGGTCGAACACGATATCGACCGGGTGTTTCAGCTCGCCGACCATGTCACCGTCATGAACGAGGGCCGGGTGCTGCTCGACGGCACGGTCGAAGAGGCGCGCGCCAGCCCTAAGGTGCAGGAAGTCTATATCGGCTCCGGCGCCACGGAAGTCGCGGCGCGCCCGCGCGAAACCGCCGCCCGCGTCAGCGCGCTGCTGACGGCGACCAACGTCGATACCTTCTACGGCAAGAGCCACATTCTCAACGACGTCAATTTCACGCTGCACGAAAACGAGATCATCGCGCTGCTGGGCCGTAACGGCGCCGGCAAGTCGACGCTGCTGAAGACGCTGATCGGGATCGCACCGGCGGCAAACGGGTCGATCAAGCTTGCGGACAACGAGCTGATCGGCAATTCGTCGGCACTGAATGCGCGGCTCGGCATCGGTTACGTGCCGCAGGGCCGCGGCCTGTTCGCCGGCATGAGCGTCGAGCAGAATCTCGAGCTTGGCGGCTTGAAGCGACAGACCGGCAACGGCGTGCACTGGACCCGGGAGCGGATCTACGAATACTTCCCGCGCATCAAGGAGCGGCTCGACAGCCCGGCGGACTACCTTTCCGGCGGCGAGCAGCAGATGGTCGCGGTGGCTCGCGCGCTGTCGGGCGACGTGCGGGTCCTGCTGCTCGACGAACCTTTCGAGGGGCTGGCGCCGACCGTGGTAGAGCAATTGTTCGAAACCTTCGACCGGCTGCGCAAGGAAATCGCCATCATCATCGTCGATCACCATCTCGATCTGGCGCTGGCATTGTCCGATACGACGGTGGCGCTGGAGCGCGGCCGGGTGATCCATCAGGGGCCGTCGAAGGCGCTGCGCGACGATCTCGATCTGCGCCGCAAGGTGCTCTGGCTGTGAGACGAAGGTTGTGAGAACGGAAAATGGCCCATACTGAACGCAATGTCGCCATCGTAGGCTCCGGCCTGATCGGGCGCGCCTGGGCCACGATCTTCGCGCGTGCGGGGTGGAATGTGCGGCTCAACGATCCGCATATTCCGACGCTGAAGGCGGCGCCCCGCCTGATCCGCGACGAGTTGCACGCGCTGGCCCGCCATGGTCTTTGCAACGATCCCGACGGCGCGGTGGCGCGGGTCTCAATCGCTGCGAGCCTGCAGGAAGCCCTGCTCGACGTCGAGTTCGTCCAGGAAAACGGGCCGGAGATCGTCGAGGACAAGAAAACCATCTTCGCCCAGCTCGACAAGCTCGCGCCGCCGCACGCGCTGCTGGTGTCCTCGACCTCCGCGATCACGGCGTCGCGCTTCACCGAAGCGCTGCCGGGGCGGGCGCGCTGCCTGGTCGGCCATCCCGTCAATCCGCCGCATCTGGTACCGCTGGTCGAACTGTGCGGCGCGGCATGGACGTCGCCCGACGCGATCGAACGGGCGCGAACGATCTATCGCGAGATCGGACAGGTGCCTGTCACGATCAACCGCGAGATCAACGGTTTCGTGCTGAACCGGCTGCAGGGCGCGCTGCTGGCGGAGGCCTTTCGCCTGGTCGGCGAAGGCTATATCTCGGCCGAAGACCTCGACCACACCGTCAAGGATGGCCTCGGCCTGCGCTGGTCGTTTCTGGGACCGTTCGAGACCATCGAGCTCAATGCGCCGGGCGGCATCCCCGATTATTGCGCGCGCTACACCGGCTTCTATCGGGAATTGGCTGCCGCTGCCGCCGGACCGGAAGTCTACCAGAGCCCCAATGTGGACCGGGTGATCGCGGCATGGCCGCACCAGCCGACGCCGGAGCGGATCGCCGCGTTGACACAGCGGCGCAACGCGCGCCTGGCGGCCTTGGCCGCTCACAAGGCCAAACAAGGCGACCAATCCTGATATCGACCGACCTCAAGAAAGTGAGCATTCCATGAGCCGCAAAGTCATCATCACCTGTGCCGTGACCGGCGCGATCCACACCCCCTCGATGTCGAAGGCGCTGCCGGTGACGCCGCAGGAAATCGCCGACGCCGCGGTCGATGCCGCGGAAGCAGGCGCCGCCATCGTGCATCTGCACGCGCGCAATCCCAGGACCGGCCAGCCCGATCAAAGCCCGAAGGCGTTCGCGCCGTTCCTGAAAATCATCAAGCAGCGCTCCAACTGCGTGATCAACCTCACCACCGGCGGCGCACCGACCATGACGGTAGACGAGCGCGTTCGCCCCGCCGCGGTCTACAAGCCGGAGGTGGCGTCCCTCAACATGGGCTCGATGAACTTCGCCTTCTTCGGCATGCTGAACCGCTTCAAGAAATTCGAGCATGACTGGGAGCTCAAGCACCTGCAGAACAAGGACATCGTGTTCCGCAACACCTTCCAGGACATCGAATACGTGCTGAAGACGCTGTCGGAGACGGGCACCCGTTTCGAGTTCGAATGCTACGATACCGCGCATCTCTACAACCTCAACTACTTCCTCGAACAGGGCATGGTGAAGCCCCCCTTGTTCGTGCAGACGGTGTTCGGCCTGCAGGGCGGCACCGGCGCGCATCCGGAGGACGTGCTTCATATGAAGCGCACCGCCGACCGGCTGTTCGGCGACAAGATGGTGTGGTCGGTGCTGGGCGCCGGGCGCAACCAATTGCCGATCGCGGCAATGGCCGCCGCCATGGGCGGCAATATCCGCGTCGGCCTCGAGGACTCGCTGTGGGCGGCGCCCGGCCGGATGGCCGCGTCGAACGCCGAGCAGGTCACGCTCGCCCGCAAGATCATCGAGGGCCTCGGCCTGCAGGTGGCGACGTCGGACGAGGCCCGCGAAATTCTCGACCTGAAGGGCGGCGACAAGCTGGAGGTTTGACCGGCTTTTCCGCGCGGCACGAGATCTTCGTTAGAACGCGACTCCCAGCCGTCGCCCGTCGGTCCAAACAACCCGGCAACGTTTCTTGGTGCCGCCGAACAGCAACTCAAATCGGTTGGGCAGCTGCGGCTGCCCCATCACGTGGAGACAGGCGCCGCCCGGAGAATAGTCGATCACCCTGCAATCAATGATCGGACCTTTCGGGCCAACGATCAATTTGGCCGCGTCGGAATCCCTGCCTGTAGGCCGTACGCGCACGAACCGTCGCGGATGCATGACTGCTCCTCCATGACCTAAAGCCCGGCAGCCAATCTCCCAGAATATTTTGAATGTTTCGTTTATTGAGAAGTCCGGCGAACCACGCATTGGTACGTAACATTACTGCAGCGCATCAAAGAACAGCTCCGCTAATCCATCCCGAAAGGCCGTGTGAGCAGACGCTAACCGCACGGACTTAGGTATGATCAGACCCTACTTTTCACCGAACCTTTCTGTCCGCCACCGGACACACGATCATTTACGGAACATTTCCATTTGGAGTGTACTCTGGAGTTATTGAAGGTTCTGCGTGTTGATGCTGGCCCCTTGGCCCGTGCAGGAAGTGAATGTTGAGGGGGCAATGACGCCCCGCGCCAATTTCAGGATTGCGGTCGTGCAAGGTGCCCTTAGCTCCTCTTTGTTCGACTGCCTCGACGACTCCGTTCAAAGCGGTTCTTCGGAAAGACGGTAGCCAGGCTTCGCAGGGACGACGCGCCTGGCAGGATACGAGAAGCGCGAGATTGATCTAGCGGACCCGTCGAAATCGAACGCCCGGCGACGGCTTCGGTCAAGGCAGTTCTGCGCGGCAAGTGCGAGGAACGTTAACGAGGACATCTCATCGATCGGATTCGGCACATGGCATATGGAAAGAGAAAGAGCGAGCGTGTCGATTTCGAACGCGGCATCCACGTTCACATCATGGGGATTGATGGCACCTGGCGCCGCGACTGCATCATGATCGACGTCTCGCAAACCGGCGCGCGACTGTGCATCGAGGGCTCCTTCGAAGGATTGGACCTCAAGGAATTCTTCCTGCTGCTATCTTCGACAGGCCTTGCGTTTCGGCGCTGTCGGATGGTCCGTGTAGCCGGCGATGAGATCGGCGTCCAGTTTCTGGAACGAGACAAGGCCAGGAAAACCTATCTGAAGCAACCGTCGACCGGCGAGGCCGTTTGAGGTCCATGACCGTTCATGTTGTCGCAGACTCTGTTGCCGGGCTTATGGGCCTTCGCGCCATGCTGGACCAGCATTGCGCGGTAACATCCGAATTGCTGAGCGATGCAGATACGCGACACAGCAAACCCGACGCTGTCGTCGTCACGGCAGATCTGAGAGCGGTTGACAGTATTGCGACCCTCAAGGAGATGTTCGGAAGATTAAGTCACGTACGCACGCGTATCTTCATCACCGATCACAAGGCGCGCCTGTTTACGGTTCAAGCCCATGCGCTCGGGGCGACCCGCGTACTTGTCAATCCCGTCAACCAGGCCAGCTTGTTGGCCGCACTGGTCGACAGTCCTTCCCGGACGATCGCGATCGAGGCCTTGCCGGGTGCCCGCGAAGCGGCGACGTCCGGCGCGACCGCCCTCGCCTCGATGTTCTCGGCGGTGTCAAGCGGCAAGCTCATCGATGTCAGCGACGCGAAGCGCGCAGGCCGCAAAATCGCGGACAGCATCGCTGAGAATGGGCTGTCCAGCTGGCTCGAAACGGTTCGCCGCCACCACGAGAGCACCTATCAACACTGCCTTTTGGTGACCGGAATAGCCGTCGATTTTGGACTATGTCTGGGCGTACCGAATGCGGACATCGAGCGGCTGTATTCGGCCGCGATTTTTCATGACATCGGCAAGGCCAAAATTCCGCTCGCGGTCCTGGACAAACCTGGGCGCCTTGATGACCGGGAGCGTGCGCTGATCGAAACCCATCCCGCGGCGGGATACGACGTGCTCAAGGAGAATGCCGGTGCTTCTCCGGAGATCCTCGACGCCGTGCGCCACCACCACGAATACCTCGACGGAAGCGGATATCCCGACGCGCTTTGCGCCGCCAGCATCTCCGATATCGTCCGGATCCTGACCATTTCCGATATCTTTGCGGCATTGATCGAACATCGCCACTACAAGCCGACCATGCCCCGGGAACAGGCCTATGAAATCATCCGGAGCATGGAAGGAAAGCTGGAAAGACCGCTCGTGGCCGCATTCAGGGAGGTAGCGCTGAATCGCTGATGGCCTCGACGTTGGTGGCGACCCCGGCGAAATTCTCGGCCGGAAGGGCGGCGACAGGCCGGAGGTTTGACCGGTTCCGGCGGTCGAAACCATTGCGCGCCGCACCAACAGCGCCGTCATTGCGTCAGCCGGTGCGTGGAATTGCATTGGTTCGCTGGATCAATGCCGGGTCCGGCCTTGCCGGTTGCGTCGGCGCTCCGTCATGGCTAACCTCCGCGACAATCGGCCCAATGAGGCTGAATGATCGACGGGAGGGAACATGCGAAGTGTGCGCGCGCTTGCCGCGGTGGCGGTGTCTTTGTTGGCGACTTCCAACGTGGCTGCGCTTGCTGCCGAGCCCAAGAAGGGCGGCATCCTGAAGGTCTATCATCGGGATAGTCCGGCCAGCGCCTCGATCCACGAGGAGGCGACCTATTCGGTCAACATTCCCTTCATGCCGATCTTCAACAACCTCGTCATCTACAAGCAGGACGTGGCGCAAAACTCAATGGACTCGATCGTTCCGGATCTCGCGGAGAGCTGGGCCTGGAGCGACGACAGGAAAACGCTCAGCTTCAAGTTGAGGCAGGGCGTCAAGTGGCACGACGGCAAACCCTTCACGGCAGCCGACGTCAAATGCACATTCGACATGCTGATGGGCAAGTCGCAGCAGAAGTTCCGCAAGAACCCGCGCAAGTCCTGGTACAATGAGGTGGTCGACGTCACGCCGAAGGGCGACTTGGAAGTTGCGTTCAACCTGAACCGACCGCAGCCGGCGCTGCTGGCGCTGCTCGCTTCCGGCTATACGCCCGTCTATCCCTGCCACGTCTCGCCCGGCGACATGCGCACCAAACCGACCGGCACCGGCCCGTTCAAGTTCGTCGAGTTCAAGGCCAACGAATCGATCAAGATCGCCCGGAACCCGGACTACTGGAAAAAGGGCCTGCCGCATCTCGACGGCATCGAGTACACCATCATCACCAACCGGTCGACGGCCATTCTCGGCTTCATTTCCGGCCAGTTCGACATGACGTTCCCGACCGAAGTATCGATTCCGCTGCTCAAGGACGTCAAGACACAGGCCCCCAAAGCGGTGTGTGTGGTCGAACCGGTCAACGTCAGCACCAACATCATCGTCAACTCATCCTCGCCGCCGTTCGACAATCTCGATATTCGCCGGGCGATGGCGCTGGCGCTGGACCGCAAGGCCTTCGTCTCGATCCTGTTCGAAGGTCAGGCGGATATCGGCGGCACCATGCTGCCCGCGCCGGGCGGGTTGTGGGCCATGCCGAAGGAGATGCTGGAGACGATTCCGGGCTACGGTCCAGACGTGAAAGCCAACCGGGAGGAGGCCCGCAAGCTGATGCAGAAGGCGGGCTACGGACCCGAGAAGCGCCTCGCGGTCAAGGTCGCCACGCGCAACATTGCCATTTACCGCGATCCTGCGATCATCCTGATCGACCAGCTAAAGGACATCTATATCGATGGCGAGCTCGAAGTGGTCGAGACCGCCAACTGGTTCTCCAAGGTCGCGCGCAAGGACTATGCGCTCGGACTCAACTTGACCGGCAACGCCGTTGATGATCCCGACCAGTCGTTCTTCGAGAACTATTCCTGCGGCTCGGAGCGGAACTATACCAACTACTGCAACAAGGAGATCGAGAAGCTTTTCGACGAGCAGTCGGCCGAGACGGACATCGCCAAGCGCAAGAAGCTGGTTTGGGAAATCGACAAGAAGCTTCAGGAAGACGTTGCCCGCCCCATCATCTACCACAGCCGCATGGGCTCGTGCTGGCAGCCTCATGTCAAGGGCATCACCATCATGGTGAACAGCTCCTACAACGGTTACCGCTACGAGGACGTGTGGATGGATAGGTAGCGCCGCGGCAGGACGCGCCCGCCAACCTCTAACATTCGCGCGCATTCCAATCGCAATACCGTTTTGCGGAATGCACGCTGCCAGGAGCAGCCCGTTGTTTGCCTATATCGTGCGGCGCCTCGCCTTGATGCTCGTGACCCTGTTCGGGATCTCGGTCATCATCTTTGTGCTGCTGCGCATCGTACCCGGTAATATCGTCGACATCCTGTTCGACGCCGCGGGATTCGTCGACCAGGCCGACAAGGCCAATCTGGAGCGGGAGCTGGGTCTCGACCAGCCGATCTTCGTACAATATGTGAAATGGATCGGCGGGCTGCTGCAGGGCGACCTCGGCTATTCCTATGTCTCCGAGAAGCCCGCGCTGCAGGAGATCCTGCCGCGGATTCCGATCACCGCAAAGCTGGCCGCCCTGGCGCTGCTGTTCTCCGCCGCGATCGGGATTCCGCTCGGCGTCATCAGCGCGGTGAAGCAGGGCACCCGGCTCGATTATGCCTTGCGGGTCGTCAGCCTGAGCGGGCTGTCGCTGCCGTCGTTCTGGCTAGGTCTGCTGATCCTGATGGCGTCGGTTGCCATGTTTGGAACCATGCCGATCTTCAACCCGAACCCGGCGACCTGGACCGAGGCATTCGCGATCTACGCCGTTCCGGCGATGGCGGTCGGCTTTCGCAGCGCCGCGCTGACCATGCGGATCACCCGCTCCTCGATGCTCGAAATATTGCGGCAGGATTATATCCGCACCGCCCGCGCCAAGGGCGCGTCCGAGGCCTCCGTCAACTATCACCACGCATTGAAGAATGCGGTTCTGCCCGTGATCACCGTGATTGGAATCGAGGCGGCGTTCCTGATCGGCGGCCTGATCGTCACCGAGACCGTCTTCAATATTCCCGGCGTCGCCCGTTTCCTGGTCGAGGCCATCCGGTGGCGCGACTATCCGATCGTCCAGAACCTGGTGATGCTGATTGCCCTGGTCGTCGTGGTCACGAACTTCACGGTCGACATGCTCTATGCCGCGATCGATCCACGCATCCGGTACACGGACTAGGAGGCAGCGCTTGGCCGTCATCAACTACGACAGCGAACTGAGACGCGCCGGCGCCCATTCGACGCGCGGCTGGCGCAAGTTTGCGTTCCTCGCGCAACGTCATTTGCTCGGCGCTGTCGGCCTCGTCATCATGGTGCTATTCGTGCTGGCCGCGCTGCTTGCCGATTTCATCGGCCGCTACGATCCCCTTTCGGTCGATTCCCTGCATCGTCTGGCGGCCCCCAGCGCGCAGCATTGGCTGGGAACCGACTCGTTCGGCCGGGACGTCTGGAGCCGGATCGTCCATGGCGCCCGCATATCGCTCGCCGTCGGCGTCGGTTCGACCCTGCTCGGCTCGTCGATCGGCGTGATCGTGGGCCTCGCCTCGGGCTATCTGTCGGGTTGGGTCGATCTGGTGTTCCAGCGCGTCACCGACATCCTGCAGGCGTTGCCGCTGCTGGTGCTCGCGCTCGTCATGACGGCGGCGCTGGGGCCATCGCTGCCGAACGTGATCATCGCGATCGCAATCCCGCTGATCCCCACCGTCGCCCGCGTCATCCGCGCCAACACCCTGGCGCTGCGCGAGCTGCCGTTCATCGAAGCCGCGAAATCGATCGGCATGAGCGAGACCCGCATCGCGCTGCGCCACGTTCTGCCCAACACGCTGGCGCCGCTGATCGTGCTGGCGACGGCGCAGCTCGGCTCGACCATTCTCACCGAGGCCTCGCTGTCGTTCCTCGGCCTCGGCATTCCCGAGCCCTATCCCTCGTGGGGCCGCATGCTGTCGGAATCGGCCGCGGAGTACGTCCGCACCGCGCCGTGGCTGGTGATTTTCCCGGGGATTGCGATCAGCCTCGCGGTGTTCGGCACCAACCTGTTCGGCGACGCGCTGCGCGACATCCTCGACCCGAGGCAGCGCGGCTGATGAACGAGGTATCAGCGGAAGAAATGGTTCTCGACGTCAGGAACCTGCAGACGGTGTTCTTCACCAGTTCGGGGCTGTTCAAGGCGGTCGACGACGTTTCGTTCACGGTTCGCCGCGGCGAAACGCTGGCGATCGTCGGCGAGTCCGGTTGCGGCAAGAGCGTGACCGCGCTGTCGATCATGCGGCTGGTGCCGGATCCACCCGGCAGGATCGTCGGCGGCTCCGTTACGCTCGAAGGCACCGACCTGCTCGGTCTCGACGAGACCGAGATGCGCGCGATCCGCGGCAACCGCATCTCGATGATCTTCCAGGAGCCGATGACCTCGCTCAACCCGGTGATGCGGATCGGCGACCAGATCACCGAAGCTGTTCGCCTGCATCGCAAGCTGACTGCCAGGGAGGCCTGGAACACGGCCGTCGACATGCTGCGCCTGGTCCGGATTCCGGAACCAGAGCAGCGGGCGCGGGAATATCCGCATCAGCTCTCCGGCGGCATGCGCCAGCGCGCCATGATCGCGATGGCGCTGGCATGCCGGCCGGTACTGTTGATCGCGGACGAGCCGACCACCGCACTGGATGTCACCATTCAGGCCCAGATCCTGGCGCTGATCGTCGAACTGCAGAGGGAACTCGGCACCGGGCTGATTCTGATCACGCACGATCTCGGCGTGGTCGCGCAGACCGCGCAGCGCGTGATCGTGATGTATGCAGGCAAGAAGGTCGAGGAAGCCAGCGTCGAGGCGCTGTTCGAAAGTCCCCGGCATCCCTACACCCGCGGCCTGATGGCGTCGATGCCGGCGGTGCTGACGTTCGGTTCGAAATCCGATGCGCGGCTGGTGGAAATTCCCGGAATGGTGCCATCCCTGACCAACCTGCCGACGGGCTGCGCTTTCGCGCCGCGCTGCGCCCTGGTGATCGAACGCTGCCGGGCCGAATATCCGCCGTTGCGGGACTGGGGCGACGATCACCTGGCGGCGTGCTGGCGCGCGGCGGAAACGGCGGCGATGCCATGACCGACGCAACGCCGCTGCTCGAGGTAACCGATCTGATCAAGCACTATGCGGTGCGGGGCGGCGTCCTGCGCCGCCGGGTCGGCACGGTGCACGCCGTGGACGGCGTCAGCTTCACGGTCGGCGTCGGCGAAACGCTCGGGATGGTCGGGGAATCCGGCTGCGGCAAATCGACTGTGGCGCGCAGCATCCTGCGGCTGGTCGAACCGACCAGCGGGAGCATCCACCTCAATGGCCTCGATATTACTCACCTCGGCAAGGCCGATTTGCGCGAGCATCGGCGCTCGATGCAGATCATCTTCCAGGACCCGTTCGCTTCGCTCAATCCGCGCATGACCGCGGGCGATATCGTTGGCGAACCGCTCAGCGTCCACGGTCTCGCGACCGGCCGCGCCAGGGACGAACGCGTCGCCGAACTGTTCGATCAGGTCGGGCTGCGGGCCGATCAAATGCAAAACTATCCGCACCAGTTCTCCGGCGGCCAGCGTCAGCGCATCTGCATCGCGCGCGCGCTGTCGCTCGGGCCCGACCTGATCGTGTGCGACGAGCCGGTATCGGCGCTCGACGTCTCGATACAGGCCCAGGTGATCAATCTGTTGATCGACCTGCAGCGCAGGCACGGTTTTTCCTATCTGTTCATCGCGCACGATCTCGCCGTGGTTGCCCATATCAGCCACCGCGTCGCCGTGATGTATCTCGGCCGCATCGTCGAGATCGCCGATAAGACCGAACTGTTCGCCAACCCAAGGCATCCCTATACCCAGGCCCTGCTGGCCTCGGTGCCGGTGGCGGATCCGAAGAAGAAGACTCTCAAGCCGCTGATCGACGGCGACGTGCCGAGCCCGATTAACCCGCCGTCCGGATGCGCGTTTCATACGCGATGCCGTTATGTGATGGAGCGGTGCAGAATCGAGACGCCAGTGCTGGCCGACGCCGGCACGAAACACCAGGTGGCGTGTTTCCTCAATGAGGGGACGGGGCGGGCATAAGACTTGCCGCGATCCGGGCTCTCACGGTTCTCCCGGCGATGCGGAGCATCGTCCGGCGACGCGCGCCGGACGGCGCAAGCGCTGCCGGGAAGATGTGCTCGTCGCCATGAGGGGCTGTCAGCGCGCAGGCTTCCTCCGGCTCCACCACCACAGGCCGAGATTCCAGCTCACGCAGATCGCCAGCGCAACGCCGAGGCCGATCGCCGAGCCGAACCGCAAGGCTGTGACATGCAGCGCTGCGATCGCGATGCCCAGCCCCATCAATCCACCGGCGCTGTTGGCGATCACGGCGGCGGTCGGCGGGCCGCCGATGCGCGGATGCAGGATCAGCATCATGCTGGTGAACACGACCGGGAAAAGCGCGATGATGCCGCTGACCTTGGGCCCGACCCAACCCGACGCCGTGACCACCGTCGCCACCAGGGTGGCGACCAGCGAGGCGCGCAGCGGGATATCGTACCAGCGGCGCGTGATCAGCGGCATCCTGACGTGACGGAAGCGCCGCAGCAGCGGCACACAGATCGCAAACGCAACCGCATTCACGAGCAGGCCGCCGGCCAGCGTCCATGGCACCGAGCGGATGATCGAGGCGAGCGCGATCCAGACGACGGCCGCGACGCCGCAACTGACAATGGCGCCCTGGCGCTGCGCCAGCACGACATAGGTCAGGCCCAGCAAGATCGTCGCGGCGTTGACCGGCAGGCTCGCCAGCGCGCCCTCGGCGATGAATGCGGCATCGTGGTCCAGCGCCAGAAACACGTAAGAAGGCCCCGCCGAAATCGGCAGCGTCGCCACCAGCGCGCCGATCACCGGGCCGGAGCGCTCGGTAATCACGGACGCCGTGACCACGAACGCGGCGGTGATCGCCATGCGCAGCGCCAGCGTCAGGAGGAATGCGATTTCGGAGGACATGGCGGCGCTTTCTCACCCTGCCTCTTACGGAGGGTAAGGGTGGGCCTCACACCCGCTGCATCGACACCGAAACCTTCGGGCCGTTCTTGATGGTCTGGTAGACCACGCAATAGCGCTCGGTGAGTTTCAGGAGCAGATCGAGCTTGTCCTGTGGCGCATCGGTGTCGACTTCGAACTTCAGGCGGATTTCGGCAAAACCGACCGGCGCTTCCTTATCGATGCCGAGCGTGCCGCGGCAATCAAGATCACCCTCGGCGGTGACGTCGCCTTTCCTGAGCGGCACTTCGATGGCGGTTGCCACCGATTTCAGCGTCACGCCGGCGCAGGCGGCCAAAGCTTCCAGCAGCATGTCGCCGGAGCACAGTTCAAGTCCCGAGCCGCCGGTTGCCGGGTGCAGACCGGCAATCGCCAGAGCGCGGCCGGTCTCGACCTTGCAGGCGATGCCTTCGCTGTCGATCGAGCCCCTCGCGGTCAGCTTGATCATCGCGGCCGCGGGATCGGACGTGTAGCGTTCCTTGATCGGGGCCTGGGTGGCGCGGAGTTCGGCGGCGTCCATTTTTTCTCTCCCGGATGGTATTGCCGGTTGGATGTAGCGGGTCAGCCGACCGATGTCACCCTTCCCGCCGGCGCAGCCGTTTCTCCCGCCCTTGGAAATGCATTATATTTCAATAAGTTAATTGAAACGGCCGGGGAGTAGAACATACCTCTGACGCGCCGTGCGCGAGCCGCTGCAGTCGGGGGACGCAGTGGTGCCCTGCCGTTGTCTCCCGGTAATCGCCCGTGACAGCATCGGCGCTGTCCGATATCGGGTTGGGATATGGACAGCGTTGTGACCCAGGCCCGCCCCGACATTGACGACCGCTTCGATACCCCGCGGATATCAGCGGCGGTGGACGCGCTCGCCGTCACCCATGCCGGCCGCGAGGATGTCTTTCGCTCCGCCATAGCGCAACTCCTGAAAGCGGAAATGCTCGAGGCCCGCGCGGTGGCGCAGGCGGTGCTGCTGAAGGACCGGCACGGGCGTCGCTGCGCCGAACGGCTGTGCTTCGTGCAGGACGAGATCATCCGCATCCTGTATTCCGCCGCCACCCGCCATCTCTATCGCTCACCGGTGCCCTCCGGCGCCGAACGCATGGCGGTGGTCGCTACCGGGGGCTATGGCCGCGGCTTGATGGCCCCGGAATCCGACATCGATCTGTTGTTCATCCTGCCCTACAAGCAGACCGCCTGGGGCGAGCAGGTCGCCGAGGCCATCCTGTATTGCCTGTGGGACATGGGGCTGAAGGTCGGCCACGCCACCCGTTCGGTCGATGAATCGATCCGGCAGGCGCGCGGCGACATGACGATCCGCACCGCGATCCTCGAAACCCGCTTCCTGACCGGCGACCAGCCGCTCTATGACGAACTGGTCGGGCGGTTCGACAAGGAAGTCGTGCAGGGCACCGCGGCCGAATTCGTCACCGCCAAGCTCGCCGAGCGCGAGGAGCGGCACCGCCGTGCGGGGCAGTCGCGCTATCTGGTCGAGCCCAACGTCAAGGACGGCAAGGGCGGCCTGCGCGACCTGCACACGCTGTTCTGGATCGCGAAATATGTCTACCGCGTGCGCGAGACCGACGAGTTGCTGGAACACGGTGTATTCGACGCGCAGGAATACCGCACCTTCCGCCGCTGCGCCGATTTCCTGTGGTCGGTCCGCTGCAACATCCATTTCTTTTCCGGCCGCGCCGAAGAACGGCTGTCGTTCGACATGCAGCGCGAGATCGCAATCCGGCTCGGCTATACCTCGCATCCCGGCATGCAGGATGTCGAACGCTTCATGAAGCACTATTTCCTGGTCGCCAAGGACGTCGGCGACCTCACCGCGATCCTGTGCGCCAAGCTGGAGGACCAGCAGGCCAAGCCGGCGCCGGTGCTGAGCCGGATGATGGCGCGTTTGCTGCCGGGCAACAACCGACGCCGGGTGCCCGATAGCGACGACTTCATCATCGACCACAACCGCATCAATCTCGCCGCTCCCGACGTCTTCAAGCACGACCCGGTCAATCTGATCCGGATCTTCCGGCTGGCGCAGAAGAACAATCTCGCCTTTCATCCGGACGCGATGCGAACGGTGACGCGATCGCTGAAGCTGATCAATACGCAGCTGCGCGAAAATCCCGAGGCCAATCGGCTGTTCATGGAGATCCTGACGTCGAACGACGCGGAAATCGTGCTGCGGCGCATGAACGAGACCGGCGTGCTCGGCAATTTCATTCGCGCCTTCGGCAAGATCGTGTCGATGATGCAGTTCAACATGTATCACCACTACACGGTCGACGAACATCTGCTGCGCTGCGTCGGCTACCTGCAGGACATCGAGCGCGGCGGCAACGACGAATTCACCGTCGCCAGCGACCTGATGCGCAAGATTCAACCCGCCCACCGCGCGGTGATCTACATCACCACGCTGCTGCACGACATCGCCAAGGGCCGGCCTGAGGATCACTCGATCGCCGGCGCCAAGGTGGCGCGGCGGCTGTGCCCGCGGCTCGGCTTCAGTGCCGCCGATACCGAACTGATCGCCTGGCTGATCGAACAGCATCTGACCATGTCCACGGTGGCGCAGTCGCGCGACCTTTCCGACCGCAAGACCATCGAGAATTTTGCCGCCGTGGTGCAGTCGGTGGAGCAGATGAAGCTTTTGACCATCCTGACCACCGCCGATATCAGGGGCGTTGGCCCCGGCGTCTGGAACGGCTGGAAGGCGCAGCTCCTGCGCACACTGTATTACGAGACCGAACCGGTGCTGACCGGCGGCTTCTCGGAAGTGAACCGCGCGCAGCGCATCGCGGTGGCGCAGGCGGAGTTCCGCGCCGCCTTCACCGAATGGCCGGACGCCGAACTCAATGCTTACATATCGCGGCACTATCCGGCCTACTGGCTCAAGGTCGAGCTGGCGCGCAAGATCCGCCATGCCCGCTTCCTGAAGGCCAGCGAACAGGCCGGCCACAAGCTCGCGATCAATGTCGGCTTCGACGAGGCGCGCGGCGTCACCGAACTCACCATTCTCGCCAGCGACCATCCCTGGCTGTTGTCGATCATCGCCGGCGCCTGCGCCTCGGCGGGCGCCAATATCGTCGACGCCCAGATCTACACCACCACCGACGGCCGCGCGCTCGACACCATCGCGATATCGAGGGAATACGACCGCGACGAGGACGAGGGCCGCCGCGCGACGCGGATCGGCGAGATGATCGAGGACGTGCTGGAAGGCAAGTTGCGGCTGCCCGAAGTGGTGGCGCGCCGCGCCGCCGGGCGCAAGGCACGCCCTTTCGTGGTCGAGCCGGAAGTCACCATCAACAACCAGTGGTCGGACCGCTACACCGTGATCGAGGTCTCCGGCCTCGACCGGCCGGGCCTGTTGTATCAGCTGACCACGGCGATATCGAAACTCAACCTCAACATCGCCTCGGCCCATGTCGCGACCTTCGGCGAACGCGCCCGCGACGTGTTCTACGTCACCGATTTGCTCGGCGCCCAGATCAACGCGCCGACGCGGCAGGCCGCGATCAAGAGCGCGCTGATCCATCTGCTCGCCCATGAAGAGAGCGCGGCGCAGCCCGCGGCTTGAACACGCCCCCTGATTCAGCTCGCTTCAGGTGGAGCGACAGGCCAGCGTGAATAACGCGCAACTCGACCTGTCGCTGCCGGGCATCGTCGCCAACACCACGCCGGACGACTACCGGGTCAACAAGCAGGCGCAGATAATGAAGTTCAATGGCGAGCGCTGGTAACTGTTCGGTCCGATCCTCGAAGACGCCGGCCCCGCGGGCTCATCGTCTTGTCCCGAAACCGCGATCGGCGGCCCATCGGGCCGCCGATTTCGTTGGGGATACTACCGCGGAATCTCGCCGAAGGTCTTGCCGGCCTGCAGCACCGCGTGCCGGATCAGGCGCGAGTCCTCGACCGCCGCCTGCCGATGCTTCACCGCCTCGCGGTAGACCGGGTCGCGAATCATCTCCGCGAACGCTGCAACGCCGGGGTATTCGGCGATGAAGCAGTGATCCCATCGCTCCTCCTGGGGCCCGATCAGCATCAGCTCAAAGCGGCCCTGCCATACGATCCGGCCTCCCAGCCGCTCGAACACCGGGCCGCTTTCACGACCATAGGCCGCATAGGCTTCCGCGCCGGTGGCCTGACGCCGGTCGGGATAGACGGCTCGTTCCCGAAGCCTGACGAGATTCAGCATGTGGATCGGGCCGGGCCTGTCATTGGCCCGAAACTGCGCAAATACTTCCTTGGTCGGATCGACGTAGCCCATGCATTTCTCCTTTGGTGTGAAGCATGTGCGGCTCGACTTCATTCAAGAGCGACTGCGCAAGGATCGTATCAGTGCGTCCGGCCGGCTTTCGGCTTCCCTTGGGTCTTGAGGGCCGCCTTCGCCAACAGATGCGCACTGACCGGCGCGGTAATGAACAGGAACAGCGAGATGGCGAGCTCGCGCAAGCTGACCCCGCCGGTCCCCGCACTGGAGTGGATCAGTGAGGCGATGACGACCGAGCCGACGCCGAGCGTGGTCGCCTTCGTGGGACCGTGCAGGCGCGTGAAGAAATCCGGCAGGCGGGCGAGCCCGATGGAACCGACCAGCGCAAAGGCGGCGCCGACGAGGATCAGGAGCGAGATGATGATGTCGAGGATCATTCTGAAGCCCTTACTCGATGATATCGCCGCCAAGCAGGAATTTGCACAGCGCGACTGTCCCGACGAACCCCATCATGGCGATAAGAAGCGCTGCCTCGAAGTAGGCGGCGGTCGAGGCGGTGATGCCTATCAGCATGACGAGGGCGATCGTGTTGATGGTCAGCGTGTCGAGCGCCAGAATGCGGTCCGGCGTACTGGGCCCTTTGACCAGCCGCAGCAGATTCAGGCCCATGGCGACGGCCATCAGGGCGAGTGCGGCGGGAATGGCAAAGCTCAGCATCCGAAAATCTCCTTGAGTGGCGCCTCGTAGCGATGCTTGATCGTAGCGATCAGCTCGGACTCGACGGCGACATTGAGCGCGTGCACGTGGAGAATACCGGCAGCGCGATCGATGTCGACCGACACGGTTCCCGGCGTCAGCGACACGATGCTTGCCAGAAGCGTCGCGACGAAAGGATCATCGATGTCGATGGGAACGTCGATGAATGCAGGTCTCAATCGGTCGAGCGGGCCGACCACGAGGCGTGCGACCTCCCAATTGGCCAGGATGATATCGCCGACTACCCGGGCGAACAGAGCGATGCCGGCCAGTGGCCGGGCAAGTTGCGGGCGACCGGGCCAGAAGCTCTGGGTGATCCATGGAATCGACACCCCAAGAATTACGGCAAGGAGCAGGTTTCCGAGCGACGGACTCGAAGCGAGAACCATCCACAGACCGATGATGACCAGGGTAATGGTCGGTTGGGGCAGGACGCGCGCGAGCAGGGTCATGGCCGGCGCTCCCTCCCGATCTCCGACGAATCACCGAGAACTGCGTCCACATAGGCTGCGGGCTGGGCGAGCTGGCCCGCCGTGGCGCGCGTGTAGGCGGAGATGGGCGCTGCACCGAGGGTGATGACGAGAGCGCAGCCAATCATGCCGATCAGCGCGGTCTCGGTGCTTGCGGCGTTCGACGAAGCTTTCAGGATCGGCTCGCGTGTGGGCGCCTCCTGATCCGCGCGGCCTGGCTCCCAAAAGAACGTACTGGCGGCGCGGGCCAGCACCAGTGCAACGACAAAGCCGGAGAGCAGCAGCGCGGTCCAGGCGCCGACTGCGGTGCTGGTTTCCTGGAGCGACTGCATGACCATGATCTTGCCGAGAAAGCCCGACAACGGCGGCACGCCGCTGGCCGCCATGGCCAAGATCAGGTAAGCTCCGCCGGTCGCGAAAACGGCAGCCATCCGTGGCCCTTTCTCGAAGACATCTGTCGCGGCCCCGCGCTGCCGGGACACCCGATCGGCGAGCAGGAAAAAACCGGCGGTCACAACCGTCGTGTTGACGAGATAGTAAAGCATGGCCGCGTGGCCAGTCATGCTGCCAGCCGCGATGCCGAGCAGCAACGTCCCGCTCGAGATCATCACGATGTTCGCGACGACGACGCTCAAGCGCGTCGCGGCAAGAGCGCCAAGTGATCCGAACGCGATGGTGCCGATGGCGAGCCAGGCGAGCCACGGCTGCAGCAGATCCGCGGTGAAGGGCGCCGTGACGAAGCCGATCGTCGATACGCGGAGCAGGGCGTAGATGCCTACCTTGGTCATGATGACGAACAAGACTGCGACCGGAATCGTGGCGGCTGTATAGACGTGCGGCAGCCAGAAGCCGAGCGGCAGCAATGCCGCCTTCAGGACGAACACCGCGGCGAGGAGCGCCACCGTCGTGCGGACGAGAGCCTGGTCGCCGGATGCGACCTTCGGCAGGACGAGGGCAAGATCTGCCATGTTGAGCGTGCCGAGCGTGCCGTAAGTCAGGCCTAGCGCGATGAGAAAGAGCGCGGAGCCAACAAGGTTCAATACGACGTAGGCTAGGCCCGCGCTGGTGCGCGGGAGTCCCCCGCCGTGCGCCAGGAGCGCATAGGAGGCGAGCAGCAGGATCTCGAAGAACACGAACAGATTGAACAGATCGCCGGTCAGGAAGGCGCCGTTCAGGCCCGCGATCTGCAAGTGAAAGAAGACGTGGAAATGCCGGCCCTGGTTGTCCGTGCCGGACAGTGCCGGGAGCAGCCCGGCCGCCGCGAGCATCGCGGTCAAGGTTACCATGAGCGCGGCCAGCCGATCCGCAACGAGCACGATACCGAACGGCCCCGGCCAGTTGCCGAGTCGATAGACCCGAATGATCCCGTCGCTGGCTTCGCTCAAGAGCAGAAGGGAGACCACGACGAGGGCGACGAGCGAGGCCGAGGACACCGCGCGCCTGGCTGCCGTCCGCATCCCGTGCGTGGCGAGGAGCAGCCCCGCCGTGAGGAAGGGAATCAGTACCGGGAGAATGGGTAGATGGCTCATCGCTCCTCTCCCGCGTCGACATGGTCGCTGCCGCTCTCGCCCTTGGCCTTGAGCGCCAGTGCGACGAGGTAGGCCGTCATGCCGAAGCCGATGACGATCGCAGTCAACACCAGCGCCTGAGGCAGTGGGTCGGCATGTCCGCTGGTTCCGGGTAGGATGAGCGGCGGAGCCGAGGCGCCGAGCCGCCCTCCGACGAAAATCAGGGCATTCACGGCATAGGAAAGAAGCGTCAACCCCAGAACGACCGAGAACGTCGTGGGTCGCAGGATCAGATAGAGGCCGGAAGCGGTGAGAAGGCCGATGGCGGCCGAGACGAGAAATTCCATGGGGTCAGGACTCCTCCCGGCTTGAGGGCTCGGCAATCAACTCGCGCCGGCTCAGCGTCCCGAGTTCAGAAAGCGCCAGCAGAATGCTGGCGAGGACGACGAGGAACACGCCGAGATCGAACACCATGGCGGAGGCCAGTTCGAACTTCTCGATCATGGGGGGATGGACGTAGCCGAAGGTGCTGGTGAGGAACGGGCGATCGAACAGCCAGCTCGCAAGCCCGGTGGCTGTGGCGATCAGGAGGCCCGCCCCGAGGATACGCATGTAGTCGAGCCGCATCCGCGTGGTGGCGAAGTCGATGCCGCTCGCGAGGTACTGCAGCATGAAGGCAACGGCGGCGATCAGGCCGGCGATGAAGCCGCCGCCTGGAAGGTTATGGCCGCGCAGCAGGATGTATACGGAGACGGCGAGCGCCAGTGGCAGGAGCGGCCGCATCATCTCAGCCAACATGATAGGGTACCGATCCGCATCCTGCTTGGCGCTCTCGGCGTAAGGCTTCAGCCGCAGGCCGTCGACCAATGCATGAAGTCCGAGCGCCGCCATCGCGAGCACCGCGATCTCTCCCAGGGTATCGAAGCCCCGGAAGTCGACCAGAATGACGTTGACGACGTTGGTGCCCCCACCGCCGGCGTAGGCGTTGGCGAGATGGTAGCCTGATATCGTCTCGAAAGGCCGTGTCAGCATGGCGTAGGTCAGAGCAGCGACGCCCGCCCCGCCGAGCAAGGCGAGCGCACCGTCTCGCAGCTTTCGCAGGACCGAACTTCGGATCGTAACCTGGCCGGGCAGGAATCGCAGCGACAGCAGCAGCAAGACGATGGTGACCACCTCGACGGAGAGCTGGGTGAGTGCGAGATCGGGGGCCTTGAAACGAATAAAGGCGAGGGAGACCATCAGGCCCACGGTGCTCAGGAAAATAACCGCCACCAACCTCTGCCGGTGCCAAACGACCGTTCCAAGCGCGCCGACGAGCAAGCCGGCAAAAGCGACGATGGCCGCGCCGTCCATCGGCGTGGACGGCAGCGGACCGGTCAGCGGTCGGCCCGGCAGACTCACCCAGGCCCACGAACCAAGCATGCAGACAAAGGCGATGAGCAGTGCCAGATAGCGCTGCAGCGAGCGCGTGTCGATGAGCCGCAGGAGCCACGATGCCAGCCGCCCGGCATCGCGATACACGCGCTCGAAGGCGACCCGGCTTGCAATCTTCGGCGCGTACTTCTCGTGCAGCGCGAAGAGACGATGACGGCGCCAATAGTGCATTAGCCCGAGCCCGAAGGCCGCCAAGCTCATGGCGAGCGGCAGGTTCCAGCCGTGCCAGACCGCCAGCTTGAAGTCCGGAACGGGGAAAGGAAGCACTGCGTCGGCCGCCGCCAGAAGGATCGCGCCGACGGCAAACTGCGGCAGGACGCCCACGAGCAGCACCAGCCCGACCAGGATCTCGACCGGAAAGCGCATCCAGCGCGGCGGCTCATGCGGCGTTTTGGGCAGATCGACCGGCTCGCCATTGAAGAATACGTCGTGGACGAAACGCGCCGAATAGGCCACCGAAAAAATGCCGGCGACGGTTGCGAACGCCGGCAGCAGCCATTTCGCATAGCCCTGGAACGCGAAATGCCCGACGGTCTCGGTGAAGAACATCTCCTTCGACAAGAACCCGTTGAGAAGCGGTACGCCAGCCATGGAACCCGCAGCCAGGATGCCGAGTGTCGCCGTCCAGGGCATGTATTTGAACATGCCATTGATGCGCCGCATGTCGCGCGTGCCGCACTCGTGGTCGACGATCCCCGCCGCCATGAACAGCGAGGCCTTGAAGATGGCGTGGTTGATGATGTGAAACACGGCGGCGATGGCGCTCATCGGCGTGTCGAGGCCAAACAGGAGCGTGATCAGTCCGAGGTGGCTGATGGTCGAATAGGCCAGCAGGCCTTTGAAATCGTGCTTCAGAATCGCGACATAGGCGCCATAGGCGAACGTAACTGCGCCGGTCGTGCCGACCAGAACCAGCCAGAGGTCGGTACCCGACAGCACGGGATAGAGCCGCGCGAGCAGGAAGACGCCCGCCTTGACCATCGTCGCCGAGTGCAGATAGGCCGACACGGGTGTCGGCGCCGCCATGGCGTTCGGCAGCCAGAAGTGGAACGGGAACTGTCCTGATTTCGTGAATGCGCCGAGCAGCACCAGAACCAGAATGACCGGATAGTACGGATGCGCCCGAATCACGTCGCCTTTGGCGAGGATTACGGTCAGCTCGAAGCTGCCAGCGATGTTTCCGAGCAGCAGTAGTCCGGCGAGCAGAGCGAGGCCCCCGCCGCCGGTGACGGCGAGTGCCATGCGCGCCGCGATCCGGGCATCATGCGCCTCGTACTTGTACGCGATGAGCAGAAATGACGTGAGGCTCGTGATCTCCCAGAAGACCAGCATCAAGATAATATTCTCGGCGAGAACCACGCCGAGCATGCCGCCCGCGAACGCGAGCAAAAGCGCATAGAAGCGTCCGAGTCGATCGTATGCCGGCATGTAGTAAGCCGCGTAGAGGACGATCAGCAGCCCAATACCGAGGATGAGAAGGGTGAACAGCAGCCCGAGGCCATCGAGGCGCAGGGCGAAATCGAGCCCCCATTCGGGCAACCAGGGTATTCGGGTCGTCAGGACCTCGCCGGACAACGCCGCAGGCATCAGCGGCACCAGAGCGACGAGTCCGGACGCCATGACCGCAGCCGCAGTCCAGGCCGCGGCCGACCGCGAACGGCGCGCGGCAAGCACGACGACAAGCGCCCCGACGAACTGGGCGGCCAGCATCAAATTGAGCAGTAGCGGTCGCATAATGGACAGATAATCGATCCGAATGCCCGATCATACTGCTGAAATGCAGCCGAATGTCGCGATTTGGCGCGTGAGTTCCATCCTCGAAGCATTGCAGTAAGCCGACGCCTGTAGCCCCGTCCTGCGCCTGAACGCGCTGCGCGGCCTCGGGGCAGGTTGTGGATTGCGTCCATATCTGCCGAGCCAGTCTGCACAGATAGGTCGTCATGGACGGGCTGTAGCGTTGCCCGGCCGTTGCATCTCCTAATCCTGCGTTAACCTTTTGCTAACCGACCCTTAAATCCGGCCCGCTAGCGTTCGGCAGGACTGGTGTGAGCGGCGTTGTCGATGGCGTGGGGACGAAAAAAGAGCGGTGGACGCAAGGAGCCGCAATTCGGGCTCGCCGCATCGCTGAGCGAACTGCGCCTCGGCCCTGGGGATCGCGTACCCGTCGGCGACGACGAGCCGAAGAAGAAGCCCTCTCCAAAGCGCAAGGCCAGCGATTCCGGCGACGATGCGCCGCGCGAGCGCAAGCCGCCGGCCCGCCGGGCGAACGGCCACTGCAAATCCAAAGCCCGCGCCCGCAGCGGCCTCGGCCGCCTGGTTTACTGGAGCGCGGTGCTCGGCCTGTGGGCCCTCATCGCGGCGGTCGGCGTGGTGATCTGGGTCGGCGCGCAGCTGCCGGCGATCCAGTTGCTCGAGATCCCGAAACGGCCGCCAACCATCCAGATCGTCGGCTTAGACGGCAGCGTGCTGGCGACCCGCGGCGAAATGGCCGGCGCCAATGTCAGATTGAAGGATCTGCCGCCGCATCTGCCCAGGGCCTTCATCGCCATCGAGGACCGCCGGTTCTATTCGCATTACGGCATCGACCCGATCGGCATCGCGCGCGCGGCCGTCGCCAACATCCTGCATCGCGGCGTCTCGCAGGGCGGCTCGACACTGACCCAGCAACTCGCCAAGAACCTGTTCCTGACGCAGGAGCGCACGTTCATGCGCAAATTGCAGGAAGTGGAGCTGGCGCTGTGGCTGGAGCGCAAGCACTCCAAGACCGAAATTCTCGAGCTCTATCTGAACCGGGTCTATTTCGGCTCCGGCGCCTATGGCGTCGAGGCGGCGGCCCAGCGCTACTTCGGCAAGCCCGCCAAGCACGTGACGATTGCCGAGGCCGCGATGCTGGCGGGCCTGGTCAAGTCACCCTCCCGGCTGGCGCCGAACCGCAACCCGGAGGGCGCCGAGAAGCGCGCCCAGACCGTGCTGACCGCGATGGCGGACGCCAAATTCATCACCGAGGCGCAGGCCAAGGCCTCGATCGGACAGCCCTCCACCAATGTGAAGGCGGCGGGGGCCGGCACCATCAATTATGTGGCGGACTGGATCGGCGAAGTGCTCGACGACCTGATAGGCCAGATCGACCAGAACATCGTCGTCGAAACCTCGATCGATCCGAAACTGCAAAGCGTGGCGGAAGCATCCATCATCGATGAGCTGGCGGCGAAAAGCGTCAAGTTCAACGTCAGCCAGGGCGCGCTGGTGGCGATGACGCCCGATGGCGCGGTGCGCGCCATGGTCGGCGGCCGCAATTACGCCGACAGCCAATATAACCGCGCCGTCACCGCGAAACGTCAGCCGGGCTCGGCGTTCAAACCGTTCGTCTACCTCACCGCGATCGAAGCTGGTCTCACTCCCGAGACGATCCGGCAGGATGCGCCGCTCGACGTCAAGGGCTGGAAGCCCGAGAACTACACGCACGAATATTTCGGCTCGGTGACGTTGACGCAGGCGCTGGCGATGTCGCTCAACACGGTCGCGGTGCGGCTCGGCCTCGAAGTCGGGCCGAAGAACGTGGTGCGGACCGCGCACCGGCTCGGCATGTCCTCGAAACTCGATGCCAATGCCTCGATCGCGCTCGGCACCTCGGAAGTCTCGCTCACCGAACTGGTCGGCGCCTATGCGCCGTTCGCCAATGGCGGCCGGGGATCGACGCCGCATGTAGTGACCAGAATCCGCACCTCGGAAGGTAAGGTGCTCTATAGCAGGCCCGCGGACCAACTCGGGCAGGTGATCGATCCGCGCCATGTCGCGATGATGAACAGCATGATGCAGGAGACCCTGCTCAGCGGCACCGCGCGCAAGGCGGAGCTTCCCGGCTGGATGGCCGCCGGCAAGACCGGCACCAGCCAGGATTTCCGCGACGCCTGGTTCGTCGGCTACACCGCCAATCTGGTGACCGGGGTCTGGCTCGGCAACGACGACAACTCGCCGACCAAGAAGGCAACCGGCGGCGGCTTGCCGGTCGAGGTCTGGACCCGTTTCATGCGATCGGCCCATCAGGGCGTGCCGGTGGCTGGCCTGCCGAACGCGCGTCAGGGCGGCTTCCTGACGAATCTGATTCAGTCTGCATCGCGAGTCGGCGCGCCCTCAGGGTCGTCCGCGCAAACCCCTGTCGCGCCGGCGCCGGCTCCGCCTGGCGGCGCGTATCGCCCGCCGCCGCCGGCGCGTCCATCGGCTCCGCCGTCGTCGTCCGCACGGCCCGAAGCGGCCGCCGGCCTCGATGGCTGGCTGGTAGATCGATTGTTCGGACGGTAGCAGACGGCCGTGCAGCCCGCCCTCGGGCCACGACAACAGCGGCAGCCGGCTAATCCTGTATCCCGTAACGGTGCAGATCGTTGCCGTGGGTGTCGAGCCAGGTCTTGGCGCGCTCGACATGCGCGCATTCTCTGGCGACCACCCGCCAGAACCGCGCCGAATGGTTCATCTCGACCAGATGCGCCACCTCGTGGGCGGCGAGATAGTCGAGCACGTAAGGCGGCGCCAGGATCAGCCGCCAGGAGAACGACAAGGAGCCGGCGGAGGTGCAGGAACCCCAGCGACTCGACTGATCGCGGATCGACAGCCGCTTCACCTTGACGCCATACACCTCGGCGTAAGCCCGCGTGACCTTGTGCAGATCGTTGCGCACTTCACGCTTGAGGTAGTCGTGGACGCGCCGCTCGATGTGTTCAACGCCGCCGGCAACGCAGATGATCCGCTCGCCGCTGTCGCGCACTTCGGTCCAGACGGTGCCGCGCTGGGCTGCGCGATGCACGATCCTGTGTGCGACGCCGCGCAGCGGCAGCACGGTGCCCGGCAGAAACGGCGCCGCCTTCGGCAACCGGCCGAGACGCGCGGCGATCCAACCGCCGTGACGCTGCGCGAAGTCCTTGGCGTCGGCAATGGTGCCGCGCGGCGGCATGGTCAGGATCGCTTCGCGGTCGCTGGGGTGGATGCGCAAGGTATAACGCCGCGCGCGGCGGTGCCGGCGCAACCTAATCGAATAGATTTGCGAGCCGTGCTTGACCAGGAGTCGAGAAGGTTCGGCAGGCCGCCGATAAAGGAGCGCGCGTGTAGCCATATCTGCAAGTCCGGGGATCAGGAGTTCGCCCGGATTCTGCCATATCCGCCGCCAGTGAAATCGCTCGGCGCAAAAACAAATCATTTGCCCAATATACAGGGGCTGACCGCACGCCCACCCCTATAAGGAGGGTATCGGACAGGAAATTTTGCAGGAAAAGGGGGTGCGGGGGACCATCGAAGGAATGAAATAAAACTCATTCCTTCGATTTTCCCAGAATCATGCTTTCCTTGGGCCGAATCAGGGGGTTACGACCGTCTCAAATGAGCGCTGCGGTCGCTACGCGCGCCGCTTTATCGCGTTCGATCGACGCTCACTCCGCTGCGGCCACCAGTGATGGTTTCCTGTTCGCTGCCGACAGCATGAAATCGGAAATGCGTGGCACGATTTCCGATTTGAAGCGCGAGCCGTTGAAGACGCCGTAATGACCGACGCCCTTTTGCACGTAATGCACCCGTCGATGGTCGGGAATGGAACTGCAGAGTGCATGTGTGGCTTCGGTCTGTCCAAGACCCGAAATGTCGTCGTTCTCGCCTTCCACCGTCATCAGCGCGACGCGCGTGATCTTCGATGGATCGACCAGCTTGTCACGATGGGTCATTTCGCCCTTGGGCAGCGCATGCTTGACGAACACCGTGTCGACGGTCTGTAGGTAATACTCCGCGGTCAGGTCCATGACGGCGAGATACTCGTCATAGAAATCGCGGTGCTTGTCGACCAGGTCGCCGTCGCCCTTCACCAAATTGCTGAACAGCGCCTTGTGGGCGTCCCTGTGGCGATCGAAATTCATGCTGATGAAGCCCGAAAGCTGCAGAAAGCCCGGATAGACGTCGCGCATCACGCCGGGATGCGGAAACGGCACCTTGGTGATGACGTGGGCGCGGAACCAGTCGATGCCGCGCTCGGCGGCGAGATTGTTGACGGCGGTCGGGTTGCGGCGGGTGTCGATCGGGCCGCCCATCAGCGTCATCGACAGCGGAACGAACGGATCGCGCTCGGCTTCCATCACGGAAACCGCCGCCACCACCGGCACCGAGGGCTGGCACACCGCGATCACATGCATGTTGGTGCCGAGCACGTGCAGCATCTCGATGACGTAGTCGACATAGTCGTCGAGATCGAAGCGCCCCTCGGTCAGCGGGACCATCCGCGCATCGGACCAGTCGGTGATGTAGACCTCATGGGTCGGCAGGAAGGCTTCGACGGTGCCGCGCAGCAGCGTCGCGTAATGGCCGGACATCGGCGCCACGATCAGTACCCGCGGCTGCGGGCTGCGCAGCGGGCGGGTCAGCTTGCGATCGAAATACAGCAGCCGGCAAAACGGTTTTTCCCACACGGTGCGGATCTCGACCGGGGTACGGACGCCATTGACCTCGGTGTCGTTGAGGTCCCATTCCGGCTTGCCGTAACGGCGCGTCGTACGCTCGAACAGCTCGCAGCCGGCGGCGACGGATTTGCCGAACTCGGTGTGCGACCACGGATTGAGCGGATTCTGAAACAGGATTTTGGTGGCGTCGGTCACCGCTCGCGCCGGGTTGAGCGACGCCTGCGCCATTTCGTACATCCAGTACATCGGCGTCGTCAGCGCCGGACTGCCTTCGGCCACCAGGGGCGGCGGCGCGCCAAATTCACCAATCGGCATTTAATCCTCAAATCCCATTTTGCATCGCAGCATACTGCCGAATGCGTAATTAAGCGTCAATGGAGGGATCGGTACATCTACGTGCCAGAACCGCTAAAGGTCCCCCGAATCCTTGCGATTTCTTGGGATAAGTCGATTTATTCGCCGCTCTGGATCAGCGAGCCGTGGCGCCGGGCGCTGCGCAGGAGGGCGAGAAACCCCGCAAATGACGCGACGAAGAGCACCGCGTTGATCGCCAGCGCAATCAGCATCAGGTCGGCCCGAAACACCTTGTCGATCAGCAACGCCCGCATTCCCTCGAACACATAGGTCGGCGGCAGCGCCCAGGCAACATATTGCAGCCAGTGCGGCAGTACCGTGACCGGGTAGTAAACGCAGGCGAGCGGCATCACCCCGAACATCAGCGTCCAGACGATGCTCTCGGCGCCGAGGCCGTTGCGCAGCACCAGGCCGGAAACGAAGATCCCGAGCGACCAGCTGGTGAAGATCAGGTTGCAGAAGAAGGCGATCAGCGGCAGCCCGAAGCCGAGCAGATTGAAGTCGAAGAAGAACATCGCCAGCAGCGTCATCGGAATGACGCCGATCGCAAGCCGGATCAGGCTCATGACCATCAGCGCGAGCAGGAACTCGATCGGCTTCAGCGGACTCATCATCAGGTTGCCGAGGTTGCGCGCCCACATCTCCTCGAGAAACGAGATCGAAAAGCCGAGCTGGCCGCGAAACAGGATATCCCACAGGATCACCGCGCCGATCAGGGTGCCGCCGGCCTGGGCGAAAAACCCGGCATTTTGCGAGATGTAGTTCTGCAGGAACCCCCAGGTGATGATCTGGAGGGCGGGCCAATAGATCAGTTCCAGCAGCCGCGGCCACGACGACAGCAACAGATACCAGTAGCGCAGGATCATCGCGCTGATGCGATGCGGCGCGATACCCCCCGTCAGCAACAGCGCGCTCATGACGTCCCCTGCTGCAGTCGCCCGCGCGCGACGTCGAGAAACACTTCCTCCAGCGTCGCCCGGTTGTAGCGGGCCATGATGTTGTCGGGACTGTCGTCGTCCTCGATGCGGCCGCGCTTCATGATGATGACGCGGTCGCACAACCGCTCGACTTCCAGCATGTTGTGCGACGCCAGCAGGATGGTCGCGCCGCGAGCCTTGCGGTAGGTCAGGAGATGTTGCCGGATCCAGTCGGCGGTATCGGGGTCGAGCGACGCCGTCGGTTCGTCCAGCAGCAACAGTTCCGGCTGGTTGATCAGCGCCTTCGCCAGCGCCACGCGCGTCTTCTGGCCGGCCGAGAGTTTGCCGTTGGCGCGGTCGAGAAAGTCGCCGAGATCGAGGTCGGCGGCCAGCGCCTCGATGCGCTCGCGCAAATTCTCGACCGCATAAAGGCGACCGAAGATGGTGAGGTTCTGCCGCACCGTCAGCCGCATCGGCATGTCGACATAGGGGCTTTCGAAATTCATCCGCCCCAGCACCTCGGCGCTTTGCTCGGGCATCGGGTAGCCCAGCACCTGGATCCGGCCCGACGTCGGCAGCACCAGCCCCATGATCATGGCGATAGTGGTGGTCTTGCCGGCGCCGTTGCCGCCGAGCAGCCCGGTGATGCTGCCGCGCGCGATGGCGAACGAGACATCGTCGACGGCGCGGGTGGTCTTGTAGAGTTTCACCAGGTGCGCGACATCGATCGCCGCCGGCATGCTCGGACCGGCGGCTGGCAAGTGGTGCGTGACTGGGCCGTTATTCATCATGCGGGGCGTTCATTGGGCCATTGCAGCGGCTAGCGCAAGACAGCCGCAAGGCTGACTCGAGGCCCCCTCAAACCAGAATATCGAAAACAACCCCATGCATAGTAAGCAAGTCGTTGGCCTGCATGCCAATTTGTGATCGGGGTCCCGCGCAGCTAAACTGCCGACATGACCGACCTAGCAGCCTCCGATTTTCGCCATCCGCGCCGCCATGTCCGTCTGGATACTATTCTCCGGCTGCGCTGGCTCGCCGCGCTCGGCCAGCTCGCCGCCATTTTCGTCGTGGCGCACGGGCTCGAATTCGACTTCGAGGTGATTCCCTGCCTCACCATCGTCGGCCTGTCCTCGGCTCTCAACCTCGTGCTGCAGATCGCCTTCAACCCGATGCAGCGGCTGGAACCGGTCTATGCGGCGGCCTTGCTGGCCTTGAACATCGTGGAACTGGCGGCGCTGCTGTTTCTCACCGGCGGCCTGCAGAACCCGTTTTCGTTTCTGTTTCTGGCCCCGGTGCTGATCTCGGCGACGGCGCTGCCGATCCGGCTCACCATCGCGCTTGGCGTCCTCGCGATGGCCTGCGCCTCGGCGCTGCTTTTCTTCCATCTGCCGCTGCCGTGGGAGGGCGAGGAACCCGTCGTGCTGCCGCCGATCTATCTGTTCGGGGTCTGGCTCTCGATCCTGCTCGCGATCGGCGTCACCAGCCTTTACGCGATCCAGGTCACCGACGACACCCGAAAGCTTTCCGACGCCCTGGCTGCCACCGAACTGGTGCTGACCCGGGAGCAGCACCTGACCCAGCTCGACGGCCTTGCCGCAGCCGCCGCGCACGAGCTCGGTACGCCGCTTGCGACGATCTTCCTGATCTCGCGCGAACTGGAGAAATCCGTTGCCGCCGACAGCCCGCTGGCCGCCGACCTCAAGACCCTGCGCGAACAAACCCAGCGCTGCCGCGACATCCTGGCCAAGATCACGCAGCTGTCCGCGACCGGCGCGCCGTTCGACCGCATGCCGCTGTCGACACTGATCGAAGAGGTGGTGGCGCCGCATCGCGATTTCGGCGTCGCGATCAAGATCCGAATAGCGGTGGCGGGCGCCCGCGAGCCGGTCGGCACCCGCAACCCGGCGATCCTTTACGGCGTCGGCAACATCCTGGAGAACGCCGTCGATTTCGCGCGCGCCACCGTGGAGGTGAATGCGTGGTGGAACAGCGAGACGGTCGAGATCGTGGTTTCCGACGACGGACCGGGATTCGCGCCAGAGATATTGAAGCGGATCGGCGAACCCTATCTGTCGCGCCGGCGCGGTACCGACGACCCCCAAGGCGGACGCCGGGGCCTTGGTCTCGGGGTCTTCATCGCCCGCACGCTGCTGGAACGCACCGGCGCAACCGTCGCCTTCCGCAACCGGACTTTTCCGGACCATGGCGCGGTGGTCCAGATCGCCTGGCCGCGCAGCCGCTTCGAGGCGACCGAAGCAAACGAAACATCAGATGAACCAGCGGCTTAGCGTCGCACCGGCCGATGAAATGGCTGCTATATCGACCGCGCGCGGCCTTGGCAGCGGCGCGTGTCGCGCCATATGATGCAGTGTACGCCCATATAAGGATACCCGTACCTTGAACGCCAATGCCGAACTGACTGACCAGGCCGACCGCTCGCTCCTGATCGTGGAGGACGACAAGCCGTTCCTGGAGCGGCTCTCGCGGGCCATGGAAACCCGCGGCTTCACCGTGACCTCCTGCGACAGCGTGTCCGAAGGTCTGGCGCAGATCAGCAAGGCGGCGCCCGCCTTCGCGGTGGTCGATCTGCGGCTCGGCGACGGCAACGGCCTCGACGTGGTGTCGGCGCTCAAGCGCAAGCGCCCGGACGCCCGCGCGATCGTGCTGACCGGCTACGGCAACATCGCCACCGCCGTCACCGCGGTAAAAATGGGCGCGGTGGATTATCTGTCGAAACCCGCCGATGCCGACGACGTCGTCGCGGCATTGCTGGCGAGCGGCACCGAAAAATCCGAGCTGCCGCACAATCCGATGTCGGCCGATCGCGTGCGCTGGGAGCACATCCAGCGCATCTACGAGATGTGCAACCGCAACGTCTCGGAGACGGCGCGAAGGCTCAACATGCATCGGCGGACGCTGCAGCGGATTTTGGCGAAGCGCGCGCCGCGGTAACGCGCGGCGCTTGCCCCCCGCTCCCTCATGGTGAGGAGCGTTTCGGGCAGTGCGCTTGCGCTGCACGATGCGCGTCTCGAACCATCTGGCACATGACCTGATACCATTCCTTCGAGACGCCGCGCGAAGTACGCGCGGCTCCTCAGGATGAGGTCGGTATTCCATTCGGGGGCTCCGAGACTCTATTTCGGCGGCAGACGCGGCGTCTCGATTCCAACAAGGTCGCACAGCGCTTGCGCGAAGACCACGAAACCGCGAAAACAACCTCCAGTTCATCAATCATCCAGGAACCCCACACAAATGCAGTTCGATGACGTCATCCTCGGCCGCCGGAGTATCCGCGGTTACAAACCCGACCCGGTACCGAAGGCGCTGATCGCGGAAATCATCGGGCTGGCGATGCGCGCGCCGTCGTCGATGAACACCCAGCCGTGGAATTTCTACGTCATCACCGGCGAACCGCTGGACCGGATCCGCGCCGGCAACACCGAGCGGATGGTGGCGGGCATACCGCAGTCGCGCGAGTTCCGCACCGGGCAGGCCTTTGCCGGTCCGCACCGCGATAGACAAGTCGGCGTCGCCAAGCAATTGTTCTCCGCCATGGGGATCGCGCGCGACGACAGGGACAAGCGCCAGGACTGGGTATTGCGCGGCTTCCGTCAATTCGACGCGCCGGTATGCGTGATCGTGACCTATGACCGCGTGCTG
Source organism: Bradyrhizobiaceae bacterium Ga0074131 (assembly GCA_001464035.1). Classification (GTDB taxonomy): domain Bacteria; phylum Pseudomonadota; class Alphaproteobacteria; order Rhizobiales; family Xanthobacteraceae; genus Bradyrhizobium. Next base: position 459,987 of record LNEC01000019.1, on the reverse strand, counting down.
GACGGCAGCGACGATACGCCGTTCGATTGCGGCGCGGTGGCGACCGCTTTGGTAAACGCCGCCTGGTCGCGCGGGCTCGGCGCCGTGATCAACAGCCAGGGCATCATGCAATCACCCGTGGTGCGCCAGCACGCCGGAATCGCCGACGACCAGGTCATCATGAAAAGCATTGCGCTGGGCTGGCCGGATGAAAGTTTCCCGGCCAATGCGGTGGTGTCCGAACGAAAGTCTGTCGAGGAAGCCACGGTGTTCGTCGGTTTCGGGGATTAGCGCGCGGCAACCATTGAACGAGGGGCTACGTTCTGGGCTATTCTAACCCCAACCCGGTCCTCTCGGCCGGGCGATCGACAAGAAACCAACAGGCAGGAAAATGAAAAAACTGACACGGCGAACATTCGTGACGGGTTCGGCGGCGCTGTTGTGCGCCCCGTCCGTGAAGACCGGGGCGCAATCCGCATGGCCCGCGCGCCCGATTCGTATCATCGTGCCGTATCCGCCGGGCGGCCAGACCGACGGCATCGCGCGGGCGTTCGGCGACTATCTGGCGCGGGCGCTGGGCAAGACGGTCATCGTCGAGAACAAGGCCGGCGCGGGTGGCGTGATCGGCGTGACGGACGCGAAACGCGCGGAACCTGACGGCACCACCATCCTGTGCACGATTTCCTCGTCCCTGATCCAGAACCGTCTGACGGTGAAGGACCTGCCCTACGATCCCGAAAAGGACTTCATCTATCTGACGATGGTCAGCGGCGCCGGGGGCCCGGTGGTGGCGGCGAAGAAGACGGGCGCCACCAATCTTCGCGAGTTCATCGAATATGGCAAGAAGGTCGGCAGCCTGAACTGGGGATCGTATGGCGTGGGTTCGACGCCGCACGTCCTGATCGCGACGATGGCGAAGCAATACGGCATTCAGTTTCAGGTCATCCAGTATCGCGGCGAGGCGCCGATGTGGAATGACATCGCGGGGCAGACGCTGGATGGCGCCGCGGGCAGCTATGCCGCGGCAGCGCCCGTCATCCAGGCCGGAACCGGCAACCTGATCGGCGTGGTCGGCAGTCGCCTGCCACCCTATCCGGACACGCCGACCATGACGGAACAGGGCGCGGTGGGCGACTTCTACGATTTGCGCGCCTTCACCGTCTTCGCGGTGCCCACCGGCACCCCGAAGGAGATCGTCGACCAGATCGCGCCGCTGTTGATCAAGGCCGGATCCGACACCAGGGTCCAGCAGATGCTGAACAACTTCATTCTGAGCTCCCCGGCCGATCTGGAAACGACGGCGCGGATTTTCAAGCGCGACAGCGAGGTGATGCTCGGTATCCTGCGCGATCTCGGCGTCAAGCCATCGGAGTAATCACCGAGCCGTCGACCAGCCGGGCAGCACGAAGGTTGGATGGCGGATTACGCTTCGCTAATCAGCCCTACCGTCCTGCGCAACGCCCATGGCAAAGTTCGTCATGCCCAGGCTTGTCCCGGGCATCCACATCTAATCTTCACCAAGCAAGAAAGGCGTGGATGGCCGGGACGAGCCCGGCCAAGACGACTGTAGTTGTGTCGCCTTACTTCTTCGGCAGCCGCGGCTTCTCAATCCCCGCAAGATCGCACAGCGCATCCACCATCGCTGAAAAATCCTTATCCCCGAAACCGCGGGCGCGGGCGGTGCTGAAGGCTTCGCGGGCAGCAGCCGCCATCGGCATCGGGACCTTTACGGCATTGGCGGCATCGATGATCAGCGTCAGGTCCTTGTGGGCGAGATCGATGGTGAAGCCCGGCTCGATATCGCCTGATAGCACCTTGGCCGGCCATGCGATCTTGAGCTGGCCGTTGACCGCGGTGGTGCCGTAGAGCACGTCCAGCGTGCGTTCGAGGTTAAGCCCGAAGCGCTGCGACAGCGCGAGCGCCTCGGCATTCATCTGGCAGGAGGACACCGCTAGGAAGTTGTTGACCAGTTTTGTCTTCGTGCCGCTGCCGACCTCGCCACAGTGGTAGATCGTGCTGCCCATCGCCTCGAGCAGCGGTTTGACACGCTCGAAATCCTTCACCGAGCCGCCGACCATGAACAGCGATTCGCCGCGGTCGGCGTGGCTGGCGAGCCGGCCGACCGGTGCATCCACGAAGCCGACGCCCTTTGCCGCGGCGGCCTTGCCAAGCCGGTCGGTGGTATCAGGATCGATCGTGCTCATGTCGAGGATCAGCGAGCCCGGCCGCGCGTTGGCAATAACGCCGTCGGCGCGCGTGACGACGTCGTCGACCACGGCGGAGTTCGGCAGCATGGTGACGATGATGTCGGATTTCTGCGCCACTTCCGCGACGGTGGCGGCGCTGCCGGCCTGAAGCAGTTCGAGTTCGGCGACGGCCTCCGGGTTGATGTCGTTGACCGTCAGCCGGAAGCCTTTGCGGCAGAGATTGGACGCCATCGGCCGCCCCATCCTCCCCAATCCAATGAACCCGACTTTTTCCATACGTCTCTCCCATCTTGTTCTTGAGGGCATGCGTTATGCCCCGGCATCGGCGTCAGGCGACGTAAAGCTTTTTTGCGTTGGTGTAAAATGCCGCCGCGCGCACACGTCACTTCCCTCCCCCACACGCCCTTGCGCGTGGCGGGGAGGGGTCGGGGGTGGGGGTGCTTCCGCAAATTCGCTGGCAGAGGAATACGCCGATAGACCCCCCACCCCCGACCCCTCCCCACCGCTGCGCGGGGGGAGGGGAGAAGAGAAGAAAGCCCGTCTAAAACTCGCCGTGGCCCTGCGGGTCGACCAGCCGGTTGATGCGCTGCGCCGCGGCCAGCGCGAACCGTACCGTCATCAGCTTGCGGGTCGGCGCCGGCAGCCGGTGTTCCGGCGCCTCGCAATGCAGATGCGCGCCATAGGCGTCGGCCACGATCAGGCCGGTTTGCCCGGGGAAAATCTCACACGGCAGATCGCGGGTGAAGGCGAAGAACAGCCGGTCGCAATGCGCCCGGTATTCCTGCCATTTCTGGTCGGCGCGCAAATCCTCCACCGAGGATTTGATCTCGACGATCCAGATCTCGCCGCGCGGGTTCAGCGCCACCAGGTCGGCGCGCCGGCCCGAGGGCAACGGCAACTCCCCGATGCAGGAAAATCCCAGCGAGCGTAGCAACCGCGCCGTGCCACGCGCGATCGCCAGCGCCGTCTCCGACTGGCGACGGTCGGGCGGGAGCACGAGGCTGCCTTGAAGGCTGACCTGAAGGCTGACTTGGCGGGCGTTCGATTCCATTCGAACAGCCTAACCGATTCTGCGTCGGCCATGAACCGTCCGCGCCAGGAATCGCACCGACCGTTTCATGGCGATGCCGCAGGACGGGATGAAAAAAGCCCGAATCCGCCCCGAATCTTTTCCTTGGCGAGACGCGAAAAATCGGCATTGTGCGGCCATGACCCAGCAAACAGAAGCCAAGGCGAAGGCCGGCGCCGTCATCATCCCCGTCACCCTGTTCGAGCAGAACTGCACGCTGATCTGGTGCGAAGCCACCAGGAAGGCGGCGGTGATCGACCCCGGCGGCGACGTCGACAAGATTCAGGCCGCGATCAAGCAGTCGAATGTGTCGGTCGAAAAGATCTGGCTGACCCATGGCCATATCGACCATGTCGGCGGTGCCGCCGAACTGCGCGACGCGCTGAAGGTCGGGATCGAGGGCCCGCACCTTGCCGACAAGTTCCTGCTCGACAACGTGGTGACAAGCGGCGCGCGTTTCGGCATGACCGGGGTGCGCGATTTCGCGCCGGACCGCTGGCTCGATGAGGGCGACCGGGTCTCGGTCGGCGAGCTGACCTTCGACATCCTGCATTGCCCCGGCCATTCGCCGGGCAGCGTGGTGTTCTTCAACAAGCAGATGCGCTTTGCCCATGTCGGCGACGTGCTGTTCAACGGCTCGGTCGGACGCACCGACCTTCCCGGCGGCGACCACGCCACGCTGATCAAGTCGATCACCGACAAGCTGCTGCCGCTCGGCGACGATGTCGGCTTCATCTGCGGTCACGGCCCCGGCTCCAGCATCGGCCAGGAGCGGATGACCAATCCGTTTCTCACCGGGGCGATGTGAGCGTTCCTTTTTCACTCCCCTCCTCCACGCGCCCTTGCGCGTGGAGGAGGGGTCGGGGGTGGGGGGTGTTTCCGCGAATTCGCTGTCAGAGGAATACGCCGATAGACCCCCCACCCCCGACCCCTCCCCACCGCTTCGCGGGAGGAGGGGAGAAGAAAAAACGCGCTACCCCGACACCATGCTGCGAATCCGCCGCGACAGATTGTCGAGGTCGAACGGCTTGGTGATCATTTCCATGCCGGGCTGCAGAAAACCGTCGGATATCGCGGCGCTCTCGGCATAGCCGGTGATGAACAGGACTTTCAGGCCGGGGCGGATTTCGCGCGCCTGGTCGGCGAGCTGGCGACCGTTGATGCCGGGCAAGCCGACATCGGTGACCAGCAAGTCAATCCGTTCGCCGCTGCGCAGGACTTTGAGGCCGGACGGTCCATCGACCGCCTCCAGCGTGCGGTAACCCTGCTCGCCCAGCATTTCCAGGATCACGCTGCGTACCACCGGCTCGTCCTCCACCACCAGCACGGTCTCGCCGGTGGCGGCGTGGTCGGCCGCCCCGGCGACCGACGCATGCCCGGTATCGATGTCGCCATGGTGACGCGGCAAATAGAGCCTGACCGACGTCCCCTGCCCTATCCTGCTCTCGATCGTCACGTGGCCGTTCGACTGCCGCGCGAATCCATAGATCATCGACAGCCCGAGGCCGGTGCCTTGCCCGATCGGTTTGGTGGTGAAGAACGGATCGAAGGCGCGCGCCGCCACCTCCGCGCTCATGCCGACGCCGGTATCGGTGACACTGACGCAGATGTAATCGCCGGATGACAGCGCGGGCGTATCGGCGGTGACGCTGTCGAGCTGCGCATTGGCGGTGGCGATGACGAGCCTGCCGCCGTCGGGCATGGCGTCGCGCGCGTTGATGGCGAGATTGAGCAGCGCGCTTTCCAGCTGGTTGGGGTCGCACAGCGTGCCCCACAGATCGTCCGACGCGACGATTTCGAGGTCGATGGTTTCGCCGATCGTCCGTCGCAGCAGATCCTCCAGCGATACCACGAGCGCATTGGCATCGACGCTTTTCGGGATCAGCGGCTGCCGCCGCGCGAAGGCCAGCAGGCGGTGGGTGAGCGCCGCGGCGCGATTTGCCGACGTCATCGCCGCATTGATGTAGCGCGCGACGTTCTCGGTCCGCCCCTGACTGAGCCGTGTCTGCATCAGATCCAGCGATCCGACGATGCCGGTCAGAAGATTGTTGAAGTCGTGCGCGATGCCGCCGGTGAGCTGTCCCACCGCTTCCATCTTCTGCGACTGCAGCAACGCTTCCTCGATGGCCGTAAGCCGTTCGGCCGCGGCCTTGTCCGCGGTGACGTCGCGCGCCACGGCATAATTGTGGTCTCCGTCGGAAACGCCGGTCCACCACAGCCAGCGGTAGGATCCATCCTTATGACGAAACCGGCTCTCGAATCGGACCGTGGTTTCGCGCTCGCCGAGCTTTTTGAACTGCTTTCGCGTCGTGCCGCCGTCGTCGGGATGCTCCAGCCATTCCGAGGTGCGGTTGAGCAACTCGGCCTCGCTCCAGCCGAGCGTTCGGGTCCAGGCCGGATTGACGGTTCGCCAGAAACCGTCGCGATCGGACACCACCAGGAGATCCTGCGACACGTTCCAGATCCGGTCGCGCTCCCTGGTCTTTTCCTCGACGCGCCGGGCCAGCGTCGCATTCAGTTCGGCCAGTTGGTCGGCGATCAGTTTCTGGTCATGCACATCGGTATTGGTGCCGATCCATCGCGTGATCTGGCCTTGCTCGTCGCGCACCGGCACGGCCCGCGCGAGAAACCAGCGGAACACGCCGTCGGCGCGGCGCAGCCGGAATTCAACTTCGTAGGGTTCGCCGCGGGCAATGGCCGACGTCCATGCAGCGAGCACGCCTGGGACATCGTCGGGATGGACGATCTTGCCCCACTTCTCGCCGTCGAGTTCGCCGGAACCGGCATATTCATAGACGCGGGGATTGAACCAGTTCAGCGCTCCGTCAGGCGTTGCGGTCCAGGCATGATGCGGCAACGCTTCGGCGAGGGTGCGAAACTCCGCCTCGCTCTGTCGCAGCGCCTGCTCCGCCATCATCTGCTCGGTGACATCGCTGTGCGCGCCGACCAGGCGGGTGGCCGTTCCATCCGCGTCGCGCTCGATGGTCGATTTGACGGAGATCCACCGCGTTTCGCCGTCGCTGGGCCGGATAATCCGGTATTGCACGCTGTATTCGCGCACGTCGCTCGCGACGGCATCGCGGAATTTCTTTTCCGCGGCTTCGCGGTCCTCGGGGTGGATGCGCTGCACCCAATCCTCGTGGGTCTCGTTGACGGCATCCGGCGGCAGTCCGTGAATCAACAGATATTCGGGCGACCGGCGGTTGCGGAAGCCGGTGCGGAGGTCGACCTCGAGCCCGCCGATCCGGCCGATCTGCTGCACCCGCGCCAGCTCGGCCTCGCGCTCCCGCAACGCCGCGGCGGCGACAACCTCCCTGGTTACGTCGCGGCACACCACCAGCACGCCGCCGATGCCGTCGCTTTCATCGATCGGGCTGAAACTGTAGGTCCAGTAGACCGGCTCCAGTTTGCCATGGCGCGTTACGGGAACCAGCTGGTTCTCGTGCCAGGTGGCGCCGCCGCCGCTCATCACCTGGGCGATCTGCGGCCCGATAATGTTCCAGATTTCAGCCCAGCATTCCCGTCCGCGCTGGCCGAGCGCGGACGGGTGGCGCTCGGGACCCATGGTCTGGCCGTAGGCGTCGTTATAAAATTGAATGAGGTCGGGACCCCACCAGATGAACATCGGGTGGTTGGTATTGAGCACAATCCGCAAGGCGGTGCGCAGGCTTTGCGGCCAGTTTTCAGGCGGTCCCAGCGGGCTCGCCGACCAGTCGCGAGCGCGCACCAACGCGCCCATCTCCCCGCCGCCGGCGAGAAAATCCGCATAAGACGGTTTACTGACTTTCAACATTCCCACGATCGGTGACGGGCTCGGCCCAACCTAGCAGCCCGGAACTTAGCCGACCGTCACAACCCCGAAAACACCCAAAACGCCCGGTACTTCCTAAATATACTCGTCCCGAATGGAACAAAATGCCCCGAGGGCGCGCGGCAACTGCCACCGGACAGCAGACAATCCGTGCGGTATGGTTGCCGCCCAAACTATTTCATCAGGCCGGCGGCCGTGAGAGCGCGGGTGATTACGGCGCCGACATCGATGCCCGGTCGCTTAGCCGGCTCGGCCTTCGCGGACTCGGGACGGCGATTGAGCGTGGTCAGCGGCCGGAACAGTTTTGCCAGATCCGGCGTATGTTGGGCCGCCGGATTTTTCTTCACAGCTCCCTCGGCGGTTTCCTCGGCGGTTTCCTCGGGCGTCTGCGTGGCCGCCAGATGCATCCATTCGGTGAGGCCGAAGAAATTCGCGATGTGATAGGACGAGGAAATTCCGGCTTCGATCAGAAACGCGCCCTGCGCGCCATAGCGCTCGTCGTTGTCTCCGATCCCGAGCGGCGTGCCGTGCGCCATGTTGGTGATAGTATAGGATTCGACGATGGTTTCACCCTCGGCATTCCACCAGACCTGACGGGGGTAGCCATCCACGGTCGCCTCCGACATCGGCGCGGACGGTAGCTGATGCACGTCAAGCCACTGTTTGACGATCTCGTCGGCATTGGCAGGGTTGACGGTGCGGTCGGCGCTGCCATGCCAAACCGAAAGTTTAGGCCAGGGGCCGTTGTGGTTTGACGCGTTGCGCACCAGATCGCCCAGTTCGTCGGCCGGGCGGGATGGCGACTGGTACATGCCGCTCAGCGCCTCCCGCATGTTGGTCGCGACGCCGAACGGCAGTCCGGCGATGATGGCGCCGCCGGCAAACACTTCAGGATAGGTCGCCAGCATGACCGATGTCATGGCGCCGCCGGCGGAAAGCCCGGTGACGAAGATACGTCGCGCGTCGATGCCGGCATCGAGCGTTATCTGCGCGATCATCTGCCGGATCGAGCAGGCCTCGCCGCTGTCGCGCGCGGTATCCTCCGGGCTGAACCAGTTGAAACAGCCGTTGCCGTTGTTCGACGACTGCTGCTGCGGCATCAGCAGGGCGAAGCCGTAATGCTTCGCCAGCGTCGACCAGCCGGCGCCGAGATCGTAGCCGGCCGCGGTCTGTCCGCAGCCGTGCAGGACGACGACCAGGGCGGGCGCCGGTGGACGGTGTTCGGGCAGGAACGAGAACATCCGGAGGGCGCCGGGATTGGTGCCAAACTCCCCGGTTTCCACCAGCGGACTGTTCACCGGCGATCGCTGGTTCCGTCCAACTACCAATCCGTTGAACCCGTTCAGACGTCGCAGGAATTCGATATTGTTGGCGAGGGACACCGGCAGCTCCTTCTTGAGAGGCTTACTTAACCTCATCAGGCGCAGATAGTTGCTGCACTGCGAAAGAAAAAGGGCGTGCGCTGTCCATCCCCGCTCGTAACATCATCTTGCGTAACGGCCCCACGGCATCCACGGCAGAAATGTGGCGCAGGCGACCGGATGAAGCGCTGTGTTCGCGGATGTTCAGAGCATGGTGGGTTGGAATTGAGCCGATTCGCCGAAAGTGCGAAACACCGGCGACCTCGTGCCCGGACGCGGCGCACCGCCTGTCGCAGGGCCGTCACAAAAATCGTGAAAACAACCCCATGCCAAGGACTGGGGCCGCGAACAGAAGGGTGGGAATCGCCTGATCGGCATCGAACGGATCCCGATCGGAATTGATCGCGACATCGGCAAAGGCACGGCGTTATATCCACGGGCTCGACGTGGACATGGTGGCAAAACTGGCGCGCCAGGTCGTCATCGCGGCATCCGCCGGATCGCGTTTTCGATGTTACCCTTCTCGTTGCGGCACGGAATGAGAATGCTCGCGGAAAACCTGCGGTCCGGAAACTGGCGGACCGGACGCCCGACCAGATAGGTCCGCAGGCACAATCGCCTGATTCCCGGCGGCGGCGCGACGTATCGATTGACCAGCGGTCCGAAGCCGAACAGGCGCAGCGGAATCAACTGCCGCTGCTCCCGGCTGATCACCTCGAAATCCGCGAGATCCACCAGGTTCAGGAAATCGACCGTGGCTATGTAATTGACTCGGGGTTGCCTGCTGCGCAGGTGCACCAGTTCCGCGAGCTTCAGGATCGGCTCATCGTCCCGTCGATATCCTCGAACATGCCGATGGTATCGGCAATCACGATGTAATCGAACGGCCCCTCGATCGGAGCCAGCGTCGCCGGATCTTCGCACGTCACCCAGCACAAAATGCAGATCGGGATACCGCTCCCTGGCCTTGGCAACCGTCCTGACGGCGAAATCGACGCCGACGCCGTAACACGGTTTCAATGCGGCGAGCAGTTCGCCGAGGCCGCAGCCCAATTCCAATACCCGCTTGCCGGGCGGAACCAGGAATCGCATGAATCTTCGGTCGTCTTCCCGATAGGCCGCATTGAACTTGCCACGGCGATCTCGTTCGCTGAGCCTGGCTTCGGCGAAGTCCTGGAATTCCCGTTTCCGCGCGTTGCGGGATTGCGATGGGCCCGCGAGTGGCACTGGATCCATTGCGGCCTCGATTGCCTCAGAACTGGTTGTCTTCTCTCCGAGAGGTGGCGCGTCCTGCGAGACGCTATTTACGGATCAGCAGGAAAACCGTGCGCAACTCTATCAGCCGGTCCCCCTCGTTGAACGTGACGGGTCTTGGTCCCAGCAGATTCAGATTCGACGCACTCTTCACATCTTCTACGTCACGGAAATACCTTTTGTCGATGACGTGGGCGCCGATATCCTCGGTGACCAGGTGCGCGGTCAGGCTGTTCGTCACGCCCCGCCTGTTCTGGAGGTGCTCCTGCGTCATCCGCGGCACGCCGGCATAGTAGACCACGAACCCCTCGCCATACTGCGGAAACGGCACCCGATAGGCGAAATTGACCACCCGTTTCATGCCTGCGGTTTCGGCGTCGATTTCCTTGATGTCCTGCAGGGCCGAACGGGTGGCGTCGGACTTTGAGGCCAGCACGTCTGTTACCTTGAGCAGGACCGGACCTGCCATCAACAGAACCGCGCCGCAGGCAGAAGCGACGGCGGCCATGCGGAGCCTCGCGCTCCGGGCCGGCGCGAACAGCCAGCAGGCCACCACGCATGCCGGCAACGTCGCCGACACGCCTGCGGTGTAGTGGGATTCATAATGCTTGACGACGATGAGCGCCGAGAACGACGCCGCCAGACCTGCGCCGATGCTCATGACGGCGACGCCTGATTTCTGCGTATCTCTCAATCCCGTGACCACCCCTGCGACGAACAGCGCCGCCCCGGCGATCAAGGCCAGCGGCAGCGCGTAGGTCCGCTCGCCAGCGATAGACGTGATCGCGCGCCGGATTCCTTCCTGGTTGACGACGACCTGATCGCCGGCTCCATACATCCCAGAACCGAGAATGACGCTGCGATGAAATTTCAGGAGATCTCTAAAGCCGCCCCATCCAATGACGAAATAAGCGGTCGCCACGATCGTCACGGCGAAGGCCGCAACGAATATCGCCATGAGAACGGCGCCTCGGGACCAGCCTATTCTGCAGAACGCTGCCCGCCAAAAAATGGCGGAACCCAGCGCCAGCGGCACGTAAACATAGGACAGCTTGTTGAGATAGGCGAAAGCGCCGACGCACCCCGCGAGGACGACCAGAGCTGGATCGATCTTGCGATCGAAAGCAAGCCGAACCAGAACGAGCAGGAACAGGCTGTTGATAAGAATCGGGAATGACTCATGTCCCGCGGACATGAAAAACAAGATCGTCGCCGGCGTCGACAACAGCCACAGCAAGAGCCCGACCGCAACCGCGCCGAGCGGAACCAGCTTGAGCGCCGTTCGCGCGAAGATATAGACCCCTGCCGCACCAGCCAAGGCGGCGATGAAGACGATCGCCTTGTGATAGTCCTCCACGTGACCGATCGCGGTGCGAAAAAAATCCTGTCCTGCCGCGGCGACCGGATATCCCGCAAGCGCCAGTGCCAGCCAACCCGCGAGATAGAACTGGACCCCCGGGTGCCCCATCATGCCGGGAGCCGGATACATCCGAAGGTCGGCCAGTCGGTAAGCCAGGTTCAGCGCGTTTGCGAGCCCGTGCGGCTCATTGTCGGTGGAATTCCAGAAACCGATCGGATATGCAAAAAACAGAGTGACGGGGATGAAGAAAAAGACCGCTGCGAAAATCAGCGGCCAAAGCAACAATTTGCCTTCGCCGAATTTCATGGGTTCACGTCAACCTTGGTCGCGCCCTGCCGGTCGGAGTCTCACTATGAACGAGCAGATAGCGCTGGCACTGGCTGGGAGCCGTCGGGAAGCCGAGGCGTCGGATTGCTTCAGAAGCATTGCAGCCTCGAACGGAACGGAGATGCTTCTTAGATGAAGTGCTCCCACGTGTAAATTCACCTCTCGCCGCGTCACTCGGATCGTTTAGCCGGCCCAATTGTCGTTTGAACCCGGAGCAACCGGACCCGATGATACCATGCCGTTTGCGCCCCCAAGTTGTCTTTACCGAGCAAGTCCAAATCGATAGAAAAGCGCTATGACAGTTTCACTAGTATCAACTCTTTACAAGAGCGCTCCTTTTGTCGACGGGTTCGTGGCTCGCTGCCTTGCACTAATGGGGCCTGAGGACGAATTGATCCTGGTGGATGACGGATCGCCTGACAATTCGCTGGCCCTCGCGCGGGCCCACGCAGCGATCGACCCACGGATCACGGTCGTCGAACTCGCACGAAATTTTGGTCACCATGTTGCGATCCTGGCCGGGTTGAGCCAAGCGCGAGGCGAGCGGGTGTTCTTTGTCGATTCGGACCTGGAGGAAGCGCCGGAGTTACTGACGGAGTTTGCGACCGTTATGGACGCAAACGGTGTCGACGTTGTTTTCGGCATTCACGACCATTCCCATGGATCGCTGCTACGGAAGGCGACCAGCAGAGCTTTCTGGCGCTTCTTCAACTGGGCGTCCGATAACGCGACGCCGCTAAACATCTGCAACGTGCGTCTGATGAGCCGGCGCTATGTCGACGCCCTCGTATCGCTGCCCGAAAGCAACGTATTCCTCGGTGGAATGTTTCACTGGGTTGGATTCAGACAGATTGGGATACCAATCGAGCGACGTCCGCGGAGCACAGATTCAACTTACTCGATCCTGGCACGCGTCGCGCTGGCCGTCAGATCCGTGATTTCATTTTCGACCGCACCGCTCAAGGGAATGTTCCTGCTGGGAACGATCATCTCCACGTTTTCGGCCTTGCTGGCGGTCTATTTCGTCGTCCTCAAAATTGTTGACCCGACAATTCAGGTTGGCTTCACCGCGCTGATCATATCGATATGGTTCTTGAGCGGAATCATTATCGCCTGTCTGGGCGTCATCGGCATCTATCTGGCCTATATGTATACGGAGACCAAGCGCAGGCCGCGGGTGGTGGTCAGGGACGTATTCAGGGCGAAGAAGCCGTGAGACTGTCGTGGGCGGTCAGCGGTAGAGGCATGGCCGCGCGCGCAGTCATGGAAGCGCATCTAGCAGGCCTGCTCCAATCGAAGCTCGACCTAGTCATCTTCGACAGGACCGGCGCGACCGATTCGATGATCGAGTACTGCGAAAGAAGAGGTATCGATTTCCAGGTGGTCGTTCCGACTAACCTTGAGGCTGAATTGCTCGAGGGGCAGAGAGCACGCCGCCTCGACTCCATGGGTCTCACCTTCAACCGACTTATTCCCCAGAGTGTCATCGAGTCCTTCAATGGCCGCATTTTCAATTTGCACTTGTCTTTGCTCCCGATGTTTCCGGGCTTCGGCGCGACAAGAAAGGCGTTGCAGTCCGGCCTGCCTTATGCCGGGGTGACTGTTCATCTTGTGGATGCAGGCATCGATACTGGCCCGATCATCGCCCAGCGAAAAGTTCCGATCCGCGCGTCCGACGACGAAGCAACGCTTGGCCGGCGGCAGTTCGAGGCGGCGTTACCTTTGTTGCTTCAAACGGTCCGCGTGATGGAAAACCAGAAGAAAACGCAATTTCACGAATGCGACGCCGATCTGACGCGCTTCGCCGCCGGCTACTGCCTGACAGTTTGAGCTTGGGGCGCAGTCGTGCATCCTGCGACGCATGGCAACCGCGCGGTGTTGCATCAGGCCGCAGAACCGAGATAGCGTGATGCATCCGCACCGACGTTGAACAGGAGATCCAGCACCGTCACGGCATGCTGAAAATCGCCGTGGAGCTGCGGATACTCCGGGTAGCCGGCATAACTCATCCATTCCGGCGTGATCCCCGCAGCCTTGAACACGGCCTCATCGAAATAGGCCTGAGCCGAAGGGCCGCTGAGGTAGCGGTCGGCGCCCGCGGCCTGCGCGATGCTCAAGAGCCGCTCCATTCTGTCGCCTTGCTTGGGATAGGCCGCGTCCGAGACCATTCGGATCTTAAAACCCATAAGTTCGATAATCCCTTTCAGGAAAATCGCATTCACATCCGTCAGTCGCGTCTGCTTGCCGGCGCGCTCGTACCAGCCTTTCAGCGTCGGTGAATACTGCTCGAAGAAGGGTGCATTCCGGTATGCGAGCCTGAGGGATTCCCAGTGCTGCTCCGCCCACGGCTTTCCGATTTCGACCTCGTCGATGCGTTGACCGAGACGGCCGCTGGTAACGACCGGAATGGTCAGCCATTTGATGCCGTTTGCCGTTTTGATCCGGTTGCGGTTGTGCCAGTGCCCCTTCACGTATTGCGCGCTGTCGTAGACGACATACTCGTCGCATCGGCTGACAAGATCGAAAAAGCCCCTCCAGGGTATGTAGCAGGACTGAATGATACAGATACGCACGTGATGGATCACTGTTGAACATGAGTGCCAGATCGGGAACCAGGCCTGACGCAGAAGGTGCAATGCTACATTAACGGGGGCTTCGCGCCTCAAGAATGCAATGCGTGTAGGGCACCGCGAGCAAATCATGCAAGACGCTCACATTCACCTGCTGAAAATGTCCGCGGGCGAGCGAAGCGTAGCCTTCCGGTGCGCGCACATGATTGCCGCGATCTAGCGCCGCCAGCAGGCGCGCGATCGGATTCTGACCCTCAATATACGCACAATCGAGCGTGACGACTCGTCCGCCCGGGCGAAGCAATTTCGCTGCCGACGCGAATAGGGTATCGGCTTCGCCGTCGGTCAGGTGGTGCAAGCAGGCGAGCGACATGACCACGTCGAACGTGCCGATATCATCCACGGCGTCGGGCGAAACCGCCTTGACGACGAACGATCCGCGATTGCCGTAGCGCACACGCGCCGCGTTGATGTAATTCGCTTCGGCGTCGTAACCATGGTATTCGACTTCATCAGGGAGATAGGCCAGAATTTCCGCGGGTCCGCAGCCGATATCGAGAACCCTTTGCCCCGGCGCGATCTTGAGAAACTCATCCCTCATACGCACCATTGTGTTGTCGTTCCGAACATACGCCTGAAAGGACGAATATACGGAGGAAATGGACAATAGTCGCCGGGGGTCAAACATCTGTTTCACACTGCTGATCGATGGAAGAGACTTCCAGCCGCGACTATTTCTTCGCGGCGGCTGATCCGTCTCCCGTATACCGAGAATTTCCCGCGGGGGCAACGCACAGGCAGGTCGCCACGTTTCCGGAGGCCACACTTTCAATAATCCGGCTTGAAGCCTATGGTCGTCATTCTTCCCCAACGACAAGATGAAACCCTTGAGCAAACCTGGACGCCGGTGCCTAGCCTGTAACGCCATCGAACCAATCGTCGCGACCGAGCCGGTTTGGCCACCGGGCTGGCGATGCGCTTCCTGCGGACACATGGTTGCGCAAAGTGACGGTATTTCCGTTTTTGCGCCCGAACTCGCCGACACCATCAGCGGCTTCGATCCGAAGGCCTTCGACGCGCTTTCAGAGGCCGAGGCCCAACACTTCTGGTTCGTCACCCGCAATGACTTGATCGTCGGACTGATCGACAAGTTCTTTCCGAATGCCCGCCGGTTTATCGAGGTCGGCTGCGGCAACGGCGCCGTCCTACGCGCTGTCGCCGCGTCGCGATCGTGGGAACGCCTCGTCGGTGCGGAATTACACCCCTCCGGACTTGTCCGCGCGCGAGAACGCCTGCCGGACACGGTCGAATTCGTCCAGATGGACGCGCGCAGCATTCCCGCCGTCGACGCCTTCGATCTCACCGGCGCATTTGACGTAATAGAGCACATCGCGGACGACGAGGCGGTGCTGCGCGGCTTGCGGATGGCCACGCAAACCGGCGGCGGAACGATTATTGCGGTACCGCAGCATCCCTGGCTATGGAGCCGTTTGGATGAATACGCCCATCACCAGCGGCGTTACAAGCGAGGCGAGCTCGAGGCGAAGCTTCGGCGCAGCGGTTTTGAGGTGCTGTTTTCATCGTCATTTACCGCGCTGCTACTGCCGGTCATGGCCTTGAGCCGCCTCAAGGGATGGAGCAGCGACAACGCCGACATTGACCGCGAACTCACCATCAATCCTCGTGCCAATGCGCTGCTGATTGCGATCCTGCGCGCTGAGGTCCGAATGACCCTTGCCGGCCTGAAATGGCCCGCCGGCGGAAGCCGTATCGTGGTCGGACGAGCGATATAGCAAATCGAAAAATGATGAGCGCTCCCATAGACGATCCGGGCATCGCGCCGCGGTCCTTCACCGCGACGGTGGAATGGATGGCGCTGGCGGTTTGTGTCTCTGGCAGCGTGTTGCTGCTGGGATGGGTGATGTATCGGTGCGGATCAGGATTTGATTTCACCGATGAAGGCTACTACCTGAACTGGATTTCCAGTCCCTGGCGCTTTGGCGCTTCGGCCAGTCAGTTCGGATTCGTCTATCACCCGCTCTACGAGCTGCTCGGCGGCGATATAGCCCTGCTCAGGCAGGCCAATGTCATGGTCACTTACGCACTGTCGTGCAGCTTGTGCGTGGTTTGGATCCGGTCACTCTGTTCGAACTGGACCACGCTTCGTTCATTGCAGCGCACGGGGTTTGCCGGAATTGCGGTCGCGCTCGCATCGCCTTCGCTCGCATTCTTCGAGCTGTGGCTGCCGACGCCGAGTTACAATTCGCTGGCGCTTCAGTCCCTGATTATCGCCACGATCGGCGCATTGCTGGCCGTTCGCAACTTGTCGCGGAGCAGCATTGCCGGCTGGCTCCTGATTGGCGTCGGCGGCGGGCTTGCCTTCCTGGCCAAGCCGCCGACCGCAGCCATGCTCGGCTTCCTGATCGCCCTCTACGTCATCGCCGCCGGGAAACTTTCAGTGCGGGGCATGCTGGTATCGGTTGCTACCGCTATCCTCGTCCTGGTCGTCTCGGGGCTGGCCATTGACGGATCGTTGTACGGCTTTGTCCGTCGCTTCACCAAGGGGCTGGACATGGCCGATCAGCTGGTGCCCGGCATCCGGTCCGGCAGCTTCTTCCGATGGGACGGCTTCAGCCTGAACCGCGGGCAGAGGACGGTTTTTTTCATTGTCCTGGTTTTCAGTTGCGTGGCGGCGGCGCTGGCTCTCGTCAAAGATGGCAGGGCGCGTCTTTGCGCGGCAGTGGTGGCTGCCGTGCTCGCGGCACTGAGCATCGCCACTTTTGCGGGTCTCGTGCCCCTGAGGATTTCCGCCGACCTTTTCATCCCGATGCAGTTCTGGGCAATTCTGCTTGGAGCCTTGCTGGCAGCTGCGGCATTGGCCGCTGGCGCCTACCAACATTTGCCACGCGGCAGCCTGGCCCTTGTCCTTCTCCTGACAATGCTCCCTTACTCATATGCCCTCGGCACCGGCAACAATCTTTGGATGGCGGCTTCGCGCGCGGTGCTGTTCTGGGTGCTGGCCGGCCTCGTGGTGTGCGCAGAGCTCGCGGCGGCCGACGGCGCCTGGCGCAGGTTGCTCCCCACAACCGCCATCACCCTTCTGATGACCAGCATAATCGTCGCCGCCGCGTTGGAAGGCCCTTATCGGCAGACCCAGCCATTGCGGTTGCAGATCGATGCCGTCGAAATCAATCCTCGGGGAGCCAGGCTCTTCGTGACCGAGGAGACGGCTTCATACGTGCGCGACCTTGGCAAGCTTGCGAAGGAAAATGGATTGAAACCAGGTGACCCCTTGCTTGATCTTACCGGCGCAAGCCCGGGGTCACTTTACGTCCTTGGTGCGCGCCCGCTGGGAGCGGCATGGATCCTTGGAGGATACGCGGGAAGCAACGATTTTCTGACCGCCGCGCTTCGTCAGGAAACCTGCGGATCGATGGGAGTCTCCTGGATTCTGACGGAACCGGGCTCCCGCGATGCTCTGCCTCCCCGCCTGCTTGAGCCGTTTGGCATCGAACTATCGCGGGATTATCAGGAGGTCGGCTCGATCAAGTCGATGCGAAGCTTTGCGCCGACGAACTTCGAACATCATCTTCTCAAGCCAACGAGGAATCCGGAGATTGCACGGCAGGCCTGTGAGCACGCGAAGCGAGCAGATCCGTCCAAGCTCCACTGACTTGCACGCCGGCGGTTTCCAGCCCAGCGCGGCTATCGCCGCAAAATGACTTCCAAAACCTCAACCACCCGCTGTTGCTGCGCCTCGCTCAAGCCGAGCCACATCGGCAGCCGGATCAGCCGCTGCGATAATGTCGTTGTCAACGACAGGTCTCCGTGCGGGCGCCCGAAACGCATTCCGGCAGGCGACGAATGCAGCGGCACGTAGTGAAACACCGCACCAATCCCGTTTCGCTTGAGTTCCTGCAAGACCTCGTGGCGATCGATTTCGGGTGCCAGCAGCAAATAGTACATATGCCCGTTGTGCTGACAATCCGGCGGCACGATCGGGCGTCGAACCAGTCCTTGCTGCTCCAGAATTTCGAGCATGCCATGATAGCGACGCCAGATCGCCAGCCGTCCGCGGGTAATCTGCTGCGCTTCTTCCAGCTGCGCCCATAAAAACGCGGCGGTGAGATCGCTCGGCAGCAGCGACGAGCCAAGATCCTGCCATGTGTATTTATCGACCTCGCCGCGATGAAATCGGCCGCGATCCGTGCCCTTCTCCCGGATGACCTCGGCGCGCGACGTCAACGCCGGATCGTTCACAAGGAGGCAGCCACCCTCACCCGAGATGATATTCTTTGTCTCATGAAAGCTGAAACTTCCGAGGTCGCCAATAGCGCCGAGCGCGCGCCCCTTATAGTTCGCCATAACTCCCTGGGCTGCGTCCTCGATGACCTTCAGGCCATGGCGGTGCGCGATCGTCATCATGCTATCCATCTCGCAGGAGACTCCGGCATAGTGCACCGGAACGATCGCGCGCGTGCGCGGCGTGATGGCGGCCTCGATCAGCCGCTCATCCAGGTTGAGCGTGTCCTCCCTGATATCGACGAACACAGGAACCGCGCCACGCAACACGAAGGCATTCGCCGTCGACACAAAAGTATAGGACGGCAAAATGACCTCGTCGCCGACCTCGATGTCGAGCAACAACGCGCTCAAATCCAACGCCGATGTGCATGAATGGGTCAGCAGCGCCTTGCTGCAGCCGGTCTGTTCTTCAATCCACCGATGGCAGCGCTTTGTAAACGATCCGTCGCCGGACAGATGATGATTGCGCTGCGCCTCGGCCATGTAGCCGAGTTCCTTGCCCGTCTCATAAGGCCAATTAAAGTGGATGGGTTCAA
This sequence comes from Bradyrhizobiaceae bacterium Ga0074131, assembly GCA_001464035.1. Taxonomy (GTDB): domain Bacteria; phylum Pseudomonadota; class Alphaproteobacteria; order Rhizobiales; family Xanthobacteraceae; genus Bradyrhizobium. The sequence goes on along the minus strand of LNEC01000019.1, from coordinate 441,208 downwards.
TCGTCACGGGTTATGCCGTCCGTTGTCAGTGGGCCAGACGTTGTATCGGGGCGCGCTCAGCAGGTCTACCAACCTCATCGAAGCTTCATCCGAACGTCTCCGCAGAACCCGACCCGACCGGACAGTCGATGGCGATCCGGTTGTGGAAGGTTGCAGGGAGAGAATTCCGGGACGCGGCATGGCAGTCCGGGCCACCTTCCTGACGCTAGGTCGCCCGGCCCTGCACGACAACCATGCGGCCGAGGCGGCTTTCCGCGATTGCCTTGGCGCTTGCCGCCCCGTAGTTTGGACCCGGCATACAAGAGCAATAGACCCGGAGAGAAACCCAATGGCGCGCCTCAAATTCGGAGCTTTCCTCGCCCCGCATCATCCGATCGGCGAGCATCCGATGCTGCAATTCCGCAGGGATCTCGATCTGGTCGAACAGCTCGACGCGCTCGGCTATGACGAATTCTGGTGCGGCGAGCACCATTCCTCGGGCTGGGAAACCATCGCCTCGCCGGAGATGTTTTTGGCCGCCGCCGGCGAGCGCACCAAGCGCATCATGCTCGGCACCGGCGTGGTCTCGCTGCCCTACCATCATCCCTACAACGTCGCGCAGCGCATGGTGCAGCTCGACCACATGACCGGCGGCCGCGCCATCTTCGGTTCGGGGCCGGGGGCGCTGGCCTCCGACGCGCACACGCTGGGCATCGATCCGATGACGCAGCGCGACCGTCAGGACGAGGCGATCGCTGTCATTCGCCGGCTGTTCAACGGCGAGCGCGTCACCGCCAAGAGCGACTGGTTCACCATGAATGACGCGGCGCTGCAGATTCTCCCGTTGCAGGAAGAGATGCCGTTCGTGGTGGCCTCGCAGATCTCGCCGTCGGGCATGACGCTGGCCGGCAAATACGGCATCGGAATCATTTCGCTGGGATCGATGTCGACCCAGGGCCTGATGGCGCTGCCGACACAATGGAGCTTTGCCGAGGACGCCGCGAAAAAGGCCGGAACCACCGTGAGCCGCGCCAACTGGCGCGTGCTGCTCTCCTGGCACATCGCCGAAACCCGCGAGCAGGCGCAACGCGAGGCCGGCACGGGACTGATGCGCTGGCACAACGAGTACAATGTCCGCACCCTGCAGCGCCCGGGCTTGCAGCCGTTCACCTCACCCGAGGACGCGGTGGAGAAGACCGCCGGCGGCGAGGCGGCCGCCTCCACCATCGGCACCCCCGACGACCTGGTCAAAACCATCAAGAGCCTGATGGAGGTATCCGGCGGCGTCGGCACCATCGTCGGCTTCGTGCACGACTGGGCCAATCCGGAAAATACCCGCCGCAGCTGGGACATGGTGGCGCGCTACGTGGTGCCCGAGATAAACGGCCACATCACGAAACTGCGCGAGTCGCAGCAATTCCTGATCGAGAACCGCGCGGTGTTCGAGCGCGCCGGCCAGGCCGTCATGGCCAAGATCATGGAAAACGACAAGGCCGCCGCCGCCCTTCCGCTCACCGGCCCGGGCCGCGTCGCGATCCCGACCATCAACGCACCGGACCTGCAGAAGGAAGCCGCCAAGCGGAAGGCATGATGCGAGCCGGACGGCGCATCGCCTTTTTCTTGTCTTCGCGTTGTATGCCGCCGCGCGTCGCAGTGCGCGGCGTTGTCGCACACCCCGGATCGGCCGACGCCCTCCCCAGTCACGGTTCAACCTTTGCACGGCAGGGATAAAAGGCTAATTTTGACCAAGGTTATGCCGACGACCGTCCCGCCGGATCTGCAGGGACAACCGGAGCAGTTGCCATGTCGATGCAAAGCGTTGCTTCTCCCGCGTTACCCTTCACCCCGCCCAAGCGCAATTCGCTGACGCATATCCCCGGCGACGAAGGCTGGCCGGTGATTGGCAAGACGCTTCACGTGCTCGCCGATCCCAAGGGCCAGGTCGAGCGGGCGGCGGCGCAATACGGGTTGGTCTATCGCAGCCACCTGTTCGGCGAGACCAGCCTCACGCTGCTTGGACCCGAGGCCAACGAACTGGTGCTGTTCGACCAGGCCAAGCTGTTCTCGTCGACACATGGCTGGGGCCGGATTCTGGGACTGCTGTTTCCGCGCGGGTTGATGCTGCTCGACTTCGAGGAGCATCGCCTGCACCGGCGCGCGCTGTCGGTCGCCTTCAAGTCCGGGCCAATGAAATCCTATCTCGGGGAACTGGACACCGGCATCGCGGCGCGGGTCGCGCAATGGAAGGCGCAGCCGGGGCCGATGCTGTTCTATCCCGCCATGAAGCAACTCACACTCGACCTTGCCGCGACCTCGTTCCTCGGCGCCGAGATCGGGCCTGAAGTCGACGACATCACCCGTGCCTTCGTCGACATGGTGGCCGCCTCGGTCGCCGTGATCCGCAAACCGCTGCCCGGAACGGCGATGGCGCGCGGCGTCAACGGCCGCAAGCGCATCGTCGCCTATTTCTCGGAACAGATCCCGATCCGCCGCGCCAAAGGCGGCGGCGATGACCTGTTCTCGCAGCTGTGCCACGCCACCCACGAGGACGGCGCGCTGCTCTCGACGCAGGATATCGTCGACCACATGAGTTTTCTGATGATGGCCGCCCACGACACGCTGACGTCGTCGCTGACATCGTTCATCGGCGTGCTGGCGGCCAACCCGCAATGGCAGGAAAAGCTGCGCGGCGAGATATCGGCGCTGGGCGTCGCCGCCGGCGAGCCCACCACCTTCGACAATCTCGAGGCCATGAAGCTGACCGAAATGGCCTTCAAGGAAGCCCTGCGGATGAAGCCGCCGGTACCCTCGATGCCGCGGCGCGCGGTCCGCGATTTCACATTCAAGGGCTACGCGATCCCGGCCGGCACCATGCTCGGCGTCAATCCGCTGTTCACCCACCACATGCCCGACATCTGGCCCGATCCCGAGACCTTCGATCCCTTGCGCTTCACCGACGAAGCGCAACGCGGCCGCCATCGCTTCGCCTGGGTGCCGTTCGGCGGCGGCGCGCATATGTGCCTCGGGCTGCACTTCGCCTATATGCAGGCGAAATGCTTCGCGCGGCACTTCCTGCAGAATCTCGAGGTCTCGCTGGAGCCGGGCTACGCCCCGGACTGGCAGATGTGGCCGATCCCGAAGCCGCGTGACGGACTGCGGGTGACGCTGAAGCCGGTGTGAGAGCGGGTGGCCGGCCGCTATAAACCTCCGTCCTGGCCGAATGCCTTGCGCAGCGCGACGTAGCCCTGCTGCTGCTGGGTCCAGTTGCGGCCGCCGGTGATGGCGCCGTCGATCACCAGATCGTGGCCGTTGATGAAACTGGATTCGTCGCTGGCGAGAAATACCGCGGCGTGGGCGATATCTTCCGGCAACCCGGCGCGCGGTATCGGCTGCGCCGATTTGTAGACTTCGCGCATCACCTCCGGGGTTTTCTCCGCCGCTTCGACCGACAGGCCCAGCGCCTTGCCGATGATGCCCGTGGCAATCGCGCCCGGCGAGATCGAGTTGACGCGGATGCCGGATTCACCGAGCTCCATCGCCACGCATTTGGTGAGATGGATGACGGCGGCCTTGGCCGCGCCATAGACCACCGACGACGAGAAACCGGCGAGCCGGCCCGCGATGCTGCCATTGTTGATGATGCTGCCGGACCCCTGGCGGCGCATATGAGGGGCCGCATGCTTCATGCCGAGCATCACGCTGCGCACCAGCGTCGCCATGGCGGCGTCGAAGCGGTCCACTTCAAGGCCTTCAATTCCCCCGGTCTGCGCCGGGCCGCCGGCGTTGTTGAACAGACAGTCGATGCGGCCGAATGCGTCAATCGAAAGCGCAATCAGCGCCCGCATCTGCTCCTCGACGGTGACATCGGTCTGGCGGAAGATGCAGCTGGCGCCGAGCTTGTTGGCCAGCGCCTCGCCCTCGGGCACGCGGCGGCCGGCGATGACGACTTTCGCGCCTTCGGCGACGAAAATTTCCGCGGTACGCAGTCCGATGCCGCTCGTCGCCCCGGTGATCACCGCGACCTTGCCGTCCAGCCGTCCCATTGCGCGCTCCCGTCATGATTGATCTTGATGGTAGATGTATCCCCGGTCTGCCTGAATCAGGCAAGCCGTGCCTTGCTGCGCGGCAGCTTCGGTCCGGATACGCGGCAGATCGTGGATTTTGCTCCATGCTCGGCCTTATTTTGGATTCGCTGATCGGTTGAAGTCAGCCATGGGGAAATTGATCGACGAGTTTCGGCTGTCTTGGCGGGGAATATCCCAGCCATCGCCGCTTCTCGGTATGGGATTCGCGGCCTTTTGCCTCGCTTTGTCGACCGCGGCGCGATGGGGCCTTTCCCTGATCCGGCCGGATGTATTCTTTACCCCGTATTTTCCGGCCGTGGTGTTTGCCACCGTGTTCGGCGGTTTCCGGCTCGGCGTCGCGACGGCACTGGCCGGCGGCGCGCTCGGAATGACCGTCAATTTCGGCGACGCCACCGCCGATTTCGCCAGGCTGGCGCTGCTGGCCGCATATCTGATCGTCTGCGGCCTCACGATATGGGGTGTCGAGCACCATCGATCGATTGCCTCGCAGCAGCGGGAGATTTCGAAGCGGCTGATCCGCGAAGAGGAGTATCGCAAGCTCATTGTCGGTGAACTGCAGCACCGGCTGAAGAACAAGGTGTCGACCATCCACGCCGTACTGCACCAGGTGCTGCACGATCGGCCGGAAGTCTGGGCCAGCATTGATCAGCGGCTGCGGGCGCTGTCCAGGACCGACGACCTGATCGCCAAGGTCGACGGGCTGGGTTGCGATATCAGAGATCTGCTGGTCTCCGAACTCGGGCCTTACGGCCATGTGCGGTTCAGCCTCAACGGCAATCCGCTGTTCCTTCCTGATAAGCTGGCGGTGAGCCTGGCCTTGATGTTCCACGAGCTCGCCACCAATGCCGGCAAGTACGGCGCGTTCTCGTCTCCGCGCGGCCTCCTGCAGGTGTCGTGGTCGGTGACCGACGACCGGCTCCACATCGCCTGGGACGAGACCGAAGGTCCCCCGATCGGAAACGTCGGGGCGGCCGGCTTTGGCACCAAGCTGTTGAAATCGGCGCTCACTTCGTTCGACGGCAGAACCGACATTGCCTTCCTGAAGACCGGGGTTCACTGCACCATGCAGTGCCGGATACCCGCGAGATGAAGGGCCTGCATCTGGCAAGCGGGTTTCCGGATGGGCCGCGGCTTCCGAACTGGCGTTAGCGTTCTGTTAATGACGATTGAGGCAGAGATATTTCAACCGGGCGCGCGCGCGACTGACGTCGACTTTTTGAGGTCCACTTAACCAAAACTACAAGGGCTTCCGCCAAGGTCGGCGGCATGCAAAGCCCGACTGGACACGACCTGCAGATCGCCGCGCCCGAAGGCGATAGTGAATTTGCCCTCGCTACCGAGCTGAAAATCCTGCGGGATGTCTTCAGACTGCTCCCGACCGGCGTGACGGTTCAGGACGAACAGGGCCGCTTCCTGCTGGTGAACGACGCCGCCGCGGCGCAACTTGGGATGGCCGGGACCGAGCCGGAGGCGCCGGCATCGAAGGAGCTGGAGCAGCGCCGCACGACCGGCATTGAATTGCTGCGCAGCGGCAGCCAGGCGATTGAGGAGGAATGCGTCTCCAGCGGCCAGGCCAGACAGGTCCTTCTCACCACCCACCGGCCGGTTCGCATCGCGGGCCGCAATCTGTTGCTGTCCAGTTCCGCCGACATCAGCGAGCAAAAAACCCTCGAGGACCACCTGTTCCGGTCGGCCTATTACGACGAACTGACCGGCCTGCCGAACCGGGGCGTGATCGAGCACCGGGCCAACGCTCTTCTGCAGCGCGACCAGCCGCATGGCGGGTTCGCGCTGGCGTTTCTCGACATCGACAATTTCAAGCACATCAACGACTATTACGGTCATCCGAACGGGGATGCGCTGCTGGTCGAAGTCGCCAAGCGGCTCGGGATGGACTTGCGCGAATCCGACATGCTGTCCCGGATCAGCGGGGATGAATTCCTGCTGCTGCTCAATCCGATCCGGAGCGAGCAGGAGGTGGCGGAGTACATCCAGTTTACGCTGCAGCGGCTGAGAGCGCCGTACTTCATCGACGGATCGGAAATCTTTGCTTCAACCTCGATCGGGGTCAGCCTTTATCCCGAGCACGGCCGCAGCTACGAGGTGTTGCGTCAGAACGCCGATATCGCGATGTACAGCGTCAAGAACGACGGCAAGGGTTCCGCCGCCTTCTTCGACGCCGGCATGGAGCGCGAAGCGCTGGCGCGCATGAAGGTCGAGCAGTCGCTTCGGCTCGCCATCCTGGAGAAACGCTTCTGCTGCGCCTTTCAGACCAAAGTCGACATCCGGACACAGGACATCAAGGGCATCGAGGCCCTGGTGCGGCTGCGCGACGAGGGGGGCGTCATTCACGCCCCCGGCACGTTCGTCAATCTCGCCGTCGAGCTAGGGCTGATCGACGAACTCACGCATCTGGTGCTGGCTGAAATCGTCAAGTCGATCGATCCGATCAACCAGACTTTTGGTCCCGACACCTCCATCAGCATCAACGTTGCGGCCAAGCAGGCATGCAATCCGGAATTCATGCGGTCGTTTGCGCAGGCCCTGGCGGCAACCGGCTATCCCGAGCGCTTCATGATCGAGGTGACGGAGGACGCCTTCGTCACAAAGACCCAGTTCCAGCAGGATATCCTGCCGTTGTTCCGGATACTGGGAGTGCGAATATCGATCGACGATTTCGGCACCGGCTATTCGTCGTTGTCGGCGCTGGCCGATATCACCGCCGACGAGATCAAGATCGACCGCTCTTTCATCACCGACATTCACAAACGCCCGCGCAGCCAGGGCATCTTGCGGGCGATCGAATCGCTGAGCGAGGCGCTCGGCATGACCGTGATCGCCGAGGGCATCGAAACCTTTGAGGAACTCGCCTACCTGCAGGCCGCCACCAAAATACGCTATGCGCAGGGTTTCTACTTCTCCAGGCCGATCTTTCTGGATGAACTGAGGCCGGCCATACCCGTCGCCAGCGAGGCGCGCGCCAGCCTGGCGAGCCGTCCGCCGCAGGAAAACCGTCAAGCCTATGCGCGCAGCGATCGCTATCGCCGCTGAACCCGTTGTGGTCCTGTCGGGCTTCCCGTGTCCTGTAAGGTAATTTGATCTGCCGGCGGCAACTTATATCGGCGCCGGTGCCTGCTGAACTATCGACTCGAAAACCGAGGCCAGATACCGGTTCCCGCCACGGAACCTGACGGGCCGAGCGGAGTTTCCTTCCGTTGCACGCGTCGTTCCGTGGAGGCTTCGTGAACCGTCGGGATTTTCTTCAGGTTTCAGCTGCGTTGCCGCTGGCAGCGGCGTCCGCGCGCGGGTTTTTCACACCTGCGAACGCTCAAGCCACGCCCTTCGAGCGGGCCAGCGTTCGGCAGCTGGCGCGGGATGCCGCCAGCAAACCGTTCAAGGCGCCGGACAGCAAGCTGCCGGACAACCTGAAGGACCTCAACTATGACCGTTACCGCGCCATCCGGTTCTTGCCGGACCGCGCGCTGTGGCGCGGCGAAAAACTGCCCTTTGAGGTGCAGTTCTTCCATCGCGGCTTCCTCTACACCAACCGGGTCGACATCTATGAAGTCGCCAACGGCCAGGCGTCCCGGATCATCTATCAGCCGGACAGCTTCTCGTTCGGCGATACGCCGCCGCCCAGGCCGGGGGGCGATCTCGGTTTCGGAGGCTTTCGTCTTCACGCCCCGATCAACCGGCCGGATTACTACGATGAAGTTTGCGTCTTCCTCGGGGCGAGCTACTTCCGGGCTGTCGGAAAAGGAGAGCAGTATGGTCTCTCGGCGCGCGGGCTTTCGATCAACACCGGCCAGGCCAAGGGCGAGGAATTTCCGCAGTTCAAGGCGTTCTGGATCGAGAAGCCGGCGGCAAATGCCCGTTCCATCGTTGTGCACGCTCTGCTGGACAGCGAGAGCGCGGCGGCGGCCTACCGCTTCACGATAAGGCCGGGCGAGACCACCGTGTTCGACGTGGAAATGGCCATCTATCCGAGGTTGAACCTCGAACATGTCGGGCTGGCGCCGATGACCAGCATGTTCTTCTTCGGGCCCAACGACCGGATCGACGTCGATGACTTTCGTCCCTCGGTGCATGATTCCGACGGCCTCGCCATCCTCAACGGCAGGGGCGAGGAACTGTGGCGCCCCCTTCAAAATCCGCGCGACCTCCAGATCAGCACGTTCTCCGATTTGAACCCTCACGGATTCGGATTGATGCAGCGGCAGAAGGACTTTGCCGCGTATCAGGACATCGAATCCGGCTTCGAGCGGCGGCCGAGCCTGTGGGCCGAACCGATCGGCGACTGGGGCGCGGGCTCGGTGCAGTTGATCGAAATTCCCACCAAGGAAGAAGTCAACGACAATATCGCCGCCTTCTGGCTTCCCAAGACGCCGCTGCTGGCCAAGGGCGAACATACCTACACCTATCGGCTGCATTGGGGACCGGACAATCCGAAGTCCACATCGCTCGCACGATTCGTGCGCACCGGCGTCGGCGCGCGGGGAGAAAACACCAAGCTGTTCGTGCTCGATCTGGTCGGCGAAAAACTGAAGCTCGTCGATCCCAGCAAGATCCGTGGCGTCGTCACGGCTGAAAAAGCCAAGGTTCAGAACATCGTCACCCAGCCAAACCCTGCGACTGGTGGCTGGAGGCTGAGCTTCGAACTGTCGGTCAAGGAGCAGGTTCCGGTCGAGATCCGGGCATCGCTGATGCAGGACAACGACGCGGTTTCCGAGGTCTGGATTTATCGATGGACACCCTGACATCTCATCCTCCGGAGCTACTCCCCGGCGGCCGCCGACGCGACCGATTCCTGCCGCCCGAATCCAGGCTCGATATGCCGACGCAGTCTTTGCGTGACTTTCGCAGGCCGACAAGCGGGCACGAAATCGGCCCGAAGTCCGTCATACTTCGCCGCGCTTACATTTTCATCGGCACCGCGGCGCTGACGCTCGGTGGCTGTTACCAGATGTACCAGGTCCTGCAGGTAGGCGGCATCACCACCCTGGAAGCGACCGTGCTGGTTCTGTTCGTTCTGCTGTTCGCCTGGATCGCATTCTCGTTCACGTCCTCGCTGGCGGGATTCTTCGTGTTGCTCTTCCGCAAGCGCGACGAGTTGGAAATCGACGCCAGCGCGCCGCTTCCGCAGGTCCGCAGCCGCAATGCGATGCTGCTGCCGACCTACAACGAGGACCCCTACCGGGTCATGGCGCGGCTGCGCGCGATCTATGAGTCGGTCGGCAAAACGGCAAGCGCGCGGCAGTTCGACTGGTACGTGCTGAGCGACACCACCGACCCTTCGCTCTGGATTGCGGAAGAGAAATGCTTCCTGCAGCTTCGCCGCGAAGCCGGCGCCGACCGGCTTTTCTACCGTCATCGCCCCGCCAACACGGCACGAAAGTCCGGCAATATCGAGGACTGGGTGAAGCGGTTCGGCGGAAGCTATGATCACATGATCATCCTCGATGCCGACAGCCTGATGACGGGGGACACCATCGTGCGACTGGCCGCCGCCATGGAGCGGCATCCCGGCGTCGCTCTGATTCAGACGCTGCCGATCACGGTCAATGCCCGAACACTGTTCGCGCGCTTGCAGCAGTTTGCCGGACGGCTCTACGGTCCGCTGATCGCCGCCGGGATCGCCTGGTGGCACGGCTCCGAGGGCAACTACTGGGGGCACAACGCCATCATTCGGGTGCGCGCGTTCGCACAGGACGCAGGCCTGCCCGAGTTGCGCGGCCGCAAGCCGTTTGGCGGACATATTCTCAGCCACGATTTCGTCGAAGCTGCCTTGATGCGGCGCGCAGGATGGGCCGTCCATATGGCGCCGGCACTCGGCGGCAGCTTCGAGGAATGCCCGCCTTCGCTGCTGGATTTCGCCGCGCGCGACCGCCGATGGTGTCAGGGCAACCTGCAGCATCTGGCGGTTCTGCCGGCACGGCGCCTGCATTGGGTGTCGCGGCTGCACCTGCTGACCGGCATCGGATCGTATCTGACCGCGCCGCTCTGGCTGATCTTTCTGGCGTTCGGAATCCTGATATCGCTGCAGGCGCAGTTCGTCAGGCCGGAGTATTTTCCGAAAGGATTTTCGCTGTTTCCGCAATGGCCCGCGCAGGACCCCGTTCTCGCCGCGTGGGTTTTCCTCGCCACGATGGGATTGCTGATCGTTCCGAAGCTGCTGGCCTTCCTGCTGCTGCTGACGCAGCGCGAGAACCGCAAGCTTTTTGGCGGAGGTTTCATCGCCCTGGCAGGCATCTTCATCGAAACCCTGCTGTCCGGCCTGATCGCGCCCGTGATGATGGTCTTCCAGTCCACCGCCGTCGGAGAAATTCTGCTGGGACGCGATGCCGGCTGGCAGGTCCAGCGCCGCGACGATGGCGGCGTACCGCGCGGCGAGACGGTGCGCAGATACACGCTGCCAACGCTGTTCGGCATCGTGATGGCCATCACTGCCTATGTGGTGTCATGGCCCCTGTTGCTGTGGATGGCGCCGGTCATTGGCGGCCTGCTGCTGGCGATTCCGATCGCGCTGCTGTCATCGACAACAGGCAGACCCGGCCGCCCTCCCCGGCTGTTTGCGACCCCCGAGCAGACATCGCCGCCGGATGTGCTGGTTCGTGCCAATCAACTGGCGGCGGCCTCGCAGGCCGCGATCAACTCCCCTCTTCTGGAACTGCACAACGACGCTGGGCTGCTGCAAGCCCATTTGGACAACCTGCCCGTTGACGGCAGGCGCGCCCGGGGCCAGGTCAACCTGCACCTCGCGGTGGCGCGGGCCAAGATCGAGGACGCCGAAAACCTGGAGGAGGCCATCCAGTTTCTGAAACAGCGCGAGACATTCGCCGTTCTCAATTCGCCGGCGATGCTGGGAGCCCTGCTCGAAATGCCTGTCAGTGCAGCAGAACAGGCCCACACCTGAACCCGGCCGTGGATATTTTTTCGCACGCATGATGTCGCACCGCGGCAGCATGGTCTAAACCAGGCTCAGCATCTTGCGCGACGCGCCCCGTGCGTCACGAGCATCTTTCCTGCCATGAGTCCGTCATGTCCAACATCGAATCCCGCCTCGCCGCTCTCGGCTTGATCCTGCCGCCGACGTTCACGCCGCCGCCCGGCGTGGTCCTGCCCTTCGTCAATGTCCGCCTGATCGGAAACCGCGCCGTGATTGCCGGACACGGACCGCAGAGCCCCGAAGGGCCGCTCGCAAAACCGCTCGGCAAGGTCGGCGGCGAGCTGACTCTCGAGCAGGGCTATTTCGCAGCACGCCTCACGGCGCTGTCGATGCTGGGCAATCTCGCGCGCGCGCTCGGCGACCTCGACCGCATTTCGCACTGGGTGCGCATCTTCGGCATGGTCAACTCGGCGCCCGGTTTCGTCCAGCAACCCGCCGTCATCAACGGCTTCTCTGACCTCATCCTCGAACTCTGGGGGCCCGAGGCTGGCGCCCACGCCCGCAGCGCGGTCGGCATGGCCGAGTTGCCGTTCGGGATGCCGGTGGAAATCGAGGGCGAGGTCCGGATCGCGGATTAGCCGCAAATTCATATGATGGTCCGACATAACGCCATAGGCCTCGTCAGCGCGCATTCCTCGAACTTCGAAGTACCCGCATGCAACCTGTTTCCATCCTGCTGAACATTTTCTGGATTCTTCTCGGCGGCGCCTGGATGGCCGCGGGCTGGATGATCGCCGCCGTGGTCATGGCCATCACCATCATCGGCCTGCCCTGGGCAAGGGCGGCGTTCAACATCGCCGTCTATACCCTGCTGCCGTTCGGCTCGAGAGCGGTGCGGCGCGACGAGGTCACCGGCCAGTCCGACATCGGCACCGGCCCGCTCGGCCTGATCGGCAACCTGATCTGGCTGGTGCTGGCGGGCTGGTGGCTGGCGCTCGGACACATCGTCACCGCAGCCATTCTGGCGGTGACCATCATCGGCATTCCCTTCGCCTGGGCGCATGTCAAACTCGCCGGCATCGCGCTCTGGCCGATCGGCAAGGTGATCGTGCCGGCCTAGCCGAGGCCCTGGCGCCAGGCTTCTTGCAGCTCAACCGGCTGGTCCCCGATCCAGCGCGGTCTCACCAGGACCTTGAGGCCAGCCTCGAAGGGAAGCACGCCGACCCGGCGCGCACCCTCGAAAATTCTGATCGTCCAGTTTCGGGGAACCGATGGATGTTCCAGGACCAGCCGTTGAACGATACCGGCTGCGAACAACATCGCGTCAATATCATCAGCCAACGCCGCCGCGTCATGGCCGTGGCCATCGATCGGCTTGATCGGATCGCAGACCTGAAATCTGTAGAATGCCATGTAATATAAGTGCCTGACCTTCGCATTTGCCGCCTTGACTTCGATCAAGCCAGCTGCCCCGCATCGCGGGGACTTTGCCACGTCTGATCGGCCACGGTCTCACGCCGCCAGCCGGCCGCGATTGTTCTCGGCCAGAATCGGGCGGATCAGCCGGCCAAACCGCTCGGCTTCCTCGTCGTGCAGATAGCCCGACAGGCAGAACGAATGGCAGCCGGCGTCGATGAACTGCTGGAAGGTGTCGGCGCATTGCCTGGGATCGCCGACCACCGCGATGCCCGCGCCGGGCCGCACCTTGGTGATGCCGGTCCACAGATGCGGCGTCAAGAGATCGCCGTGCTCACGGGCAAGCTCCTGCACACGCCGGTTCGCCTCCGACGTGTTGTAGAGCGTCTTCATCTCCTGCTTCTGCCGCTCGGTGGCGTCGCGCACCAGCACGTCGGCGGCCTGCCACGCGTCCGCTTCGTTTTCGCGGCAGATCACCTGCAGGCGCATGCCGAAGCCGATGGTGTTTTCGCGGCCGTAGGCCTGCGCCATCCCCCTGATCTCGGCGATGTTCTCGGCGATACGCTGCGGCAGGTCGCCCCAGAACAGGTGCACGTCCGAATGCTTCGCCGACATTTCCCAGGCCGGCCGCGAGCCGCCGCCGAGATAGAATTTCGGGAACGGCTGCTGCAGCGGGCGCGGCCTGATATGGGCGCCCGACAGGGTGTGGAACTTGCCCTCGAAATGCAGCGGACCGCGGGTGGTCCACAACGCTTTCAGGATCGAAACCTCCTCCTCCATCAGCGCGTAACGCTCTTCCTTGGCGTAGCGCACGCCTTCAGCCTCGACCTCGCTTTCGTTCTGGCCGGCGATCAGGTTGATGCAGATGCGCCCGCCCGACATCTGGTCAAAGGTCGAGATCATCTTGGCCAGCAGCACCGGATTGATGTAGCCCGGCCGCGCCGCGATCAGCGGCTTGATCTTCGAGGACCGCGCCGCCATGAACGCGCCGGTGATCCAGGCCTCCCAGCACACCGAGCCGACCGGGATCAGCAGATACTCGAAACCCGCCGCCTCCGCGGCCTGCACCACCCGGTCGCACAATTCGGGCGATCCCGGTACCTGGGCGTCCGGCACGCCATAGGCCGTGGTGTCGCCATGGGTGGGCAGGTACCAGCCGAATTCCAGCGGACGCATGCCATTTCTCCCTGCAGGCGGCTTCGCCGCGCGATTTTCTCGGGCAGCAGCTTACAGGCTGGGTCCGGCGGAACAATCGGCTTGGCGGCCCGTGCAGGCGCTGGCCGCGATGGCGCTCGCTATCTCATGTCGGTCCCTTGAGCCGCTCGCGATAGGCCTCCATGCCCAAACGGACGTCCTTGTCCTCGACCCATTCGCCGCGCTCATCCATCACGCCGGTTTCCAGCATGGCGGCGGCGCAGGGCCAGTGCAGATCGACCCAGCGCGGGACCTCGGCCTCCGCCATGCCGCTGCGGCGGCAGATTCGCTCGGCCATCTCGCGGGCCAAGGGCTCGATGTTGGAAGCGATCATGCGGGATAACGCCTTGGGATCATCATCACAGGTGGTTGCGGTCGTGAGGCCGGATTGCGTCGGGACATGGCCGACAGCATGGCCCTCGGATGTCATCGACGGGTGGCCGTGCCGGTGGTGGCGAGGATGGCGGCGATCGCCGGGTCACCTTCCGCCTCCAGCGCGGCGATCGTCTCCCGGGCCCAAAGGTAGGACGCCTCGTATATTTCGGTATGGCGTTCGAACTCGGTGACGCCGATGTCGGGCGAGAACGGCGGCCGCATCACATGGTCGTGCGGCGCGGTGGGCAGCGTATCGTAGCGCTGATGCGCCACCAGGCTTCGCCACAGCACGTTGACCGCGCTCGGCGCCGCGGGCAGCAGCTTCCTGCGAAACGGCGTCAGCATCGCCATGGCGAGTTCGAACCGCCCGGGCAGTTCGGCGTAGTCGACGTCGAACATTTCTTCCGCGGGATCGCCGAAATGCACCACCAGATTGGGGCCGCTCTTCAGTTGATGCATCTGTGCGAGCGGAACATTGTCGATCAGGCAGCCATCGACCAGCATCGCCCCCTCCGGCGTGTAGAACGGCGGCAACAGTCCCGGGATCGCGCTGGAGGCGCGGACCGCCTGCCAGAGCAGCCCCGACCGGATCAATTCGAGATTGTGGGTGGAGAGATTGGTCGCGACCGCCGCGAACGGCCGCCAGCAATCCTCGATCCGGCAGTCCCGGCCGTATTGATCGGCGAGCGCGCGATCGAACGCCTTGTGATCCAGCAAGGCATAGCGCGGCCAGGTCGGCCGCCGGAAACTGCGGCTGTTGACGAAGATCTCATGGGTGCCGCGCTCGAGATGATCGGCCTCGTGATTCTTGGCGAAACCCGCGGCCATTGCCGAGCCGACGCTAGTACCGACGAAGATATCGAACACAACGCCGCGCTCGCGGAATGCCCGGTAGATGCCGACATGCGCCGATCCGAAGGCGCCGCCACCGGCCGCGACGAAGCCGAGCGCGCGTCCGCCCATGAACCGGATCAGGCTGTCGATATCGGCCTGATCCTCGAGCGCGACATGGTGATGCATGAAACAGGGCAGGCGGGCGAGCCAGGCCGCGGTGCCGCTGACCTCGCCGCTGCGCCGCTCATGAATGCGAACGAGACGGCGGGCCGCTGCGGGATGGATCTTGCAGGCGAAGGTCTCGACCTCCGTCGGCACGCCGGCGGCGGGCGCCTTGCCGTGCGTGACGAACACCACCATGTCGGCCTGCCGAATGGCCTTGCGCGTCCACACCGAATCTTCCCGGCCACCGAGATAGACCACCAGCGGCGCGATCTGCTCGATCCGGTTGAGCCAGTCGGTGACCTCGGCCGAATCCAGCGCCCGGCCGGGAAACATGGTTTCGAGACGGGCGGGATCGATGATCTCGGCGCCGGTCGCCGCCAGTCCCGCACGCAGGCGGCGATCGAAGGCCTCCGGAACCGGCTCGTATCCGCCCGGGATCAGCGCCACCGTACGCGGCGTCGGCGAAGCGCGGATCGGGATGAGGCGCGCGGTCTCCCTGGCGAAGCGCAGCGCCAGCGCCGCCAGCACCGCTTCGACGATGGCCGGGGCATGCTCGGCCAGCTCGTGATAGGCGGCGCGCGTCAGCGCCAGGACGCTGGTGTCGCGAATCGCAATCACATCGGCGGTGCGCGGGACATTGGCGAAGAAACCGATTTCGCCCACCAGTTCGCCGGCGCGAAGCTCGGCGATCGGCGCGGAATCGCCGGACTTGCGGACCGCAAGCGCCCCATGCAGCACCACGAACAGCGCGTCGGAAGCCTCGCCCTGCGCCACCAGCATTTGCCCGCGCACCAGATCCCGGCGAACCATCGCGCGCACGGCCTTGCGCCGCTGTTCGGGGGTGAGCGTTCGGAACAGCGCGAAGTCCTCGGACACGTTTCCCCATGCAATCGTCGAGCCCAGCCCATCCATCGGCCACACCCGGTTCTGTCTGACGGCCAATGTATCGCCGGCCCGCGGCTACGGCGAGCGATTTAGGATTGGCCGCGCCGCGGACCGCAGCGCGGGAGTATCGGGCTTGGATGCCCCGGACCGCCACCGAGCCGCGTCGGCGCCGGATTCCTCGGGAAAAAAGGCGGCCAAAGCGCCGTCTTCAGCCCCCTGCAGAGCCGTTGCCCCTGCCCGGCCGATCGGGTAAATGGTCCCTCACGCACCCGTAGCTCAGCTGGATAGAGCGTTGCCCTCCGAAGGCAAAGGTCACACGTTCGAATCGTGTCGGGTGCGCCACTTCGGTTCAAAACTGCAAACGCCGATCGCCGCCGCCTCGATCGCCTCAACGAGCCCATCGACGCCTTCGATCACATCTACAACAACCACGGATCTCGCGGAGCCCTGGCGGAAAGACTCAGCCGAGTACCTATCCAGCCTCAGCCTACGAGACCCTCCCCCGGTCTCATATGTGCCGATTCCGGACATGAACTTGCGGGACTATTGATGCAGGTCAATAAATCAGGCCGAGTTCGTCTATACTTGAACTCGCAAGATTTCTCTCTTTCTCGGTGAGGCACTCGATGATGGTTTTCGCTCGCACGGCAGCGTTCATCGTCGCCACGGCTGGGTTGATGGGATGGGCTCTGGCGCAGGACCGGCCCGCCAAGCCGCAAGGTCATGCTCCCGCCAAGTTCGACCTCAACACGCTCGGCGCACCCGACATCTCGACCCTGCCCGACACGCCCGACGGCAAGATGATCAAGTACGGCCACGAGCTCCTGACCGAAACTTTCGCGCATATCGGCCCAGAGGTCGCCGACGCCGGCAAGCGGCTCTCCGGCAACAATCTCTCCTGCCAGAGCTGCCATCTCCAGGCGGGCGCTCAGACCTACTCGATGCCCTATCTCGGCGTTTGGGGCGCTTTCCCGCAATATCGCGGGCGCGAGAACGAAGTGTCGACCCTGGAGGAACGCATCAACGGCTGTATGCAACGATCCATGAACGGCAAGCCGCTGCCCCTCGATTCACGCGAGATGAAGGCGATGCTCGCCTATATGAAATGGCTCTCGACCGGCGTGCCCGTCGGGGCCAGCCTTGTCGGCGCCGGCACGCTCCCGATCAAGGAGCCTAACCGGGCCGCCGATCCGTCGCGCGGCGCCGAGGTTTATGCGGAGAAATGCGCGGCTTGCCATGGCGACAAAGGCCAGGGCGTCCGCCACGGGGAGGCTGGCGACGCAAAGGGCTATCAGTTCCCGCCGCTCTGGGGCCCGGACAGCTATAACAATGGCGCCGGCATGTATCGCGTGCTGACGGCGGCGGCCTTCGTCAAGAACAACATGCCGGCGGGCACGACCTTCGCGGAGCCGGTGATCTCGGACGAGGACGCCTACGACGTCGCCGCCTTCATCAACAGCCAGCCGCGCCCGCAGAAGGCGGATCTCGACAAGGATTTTCCGGATCGCCTGAAGAAGCCCGTCGATGCACCGTTCCCGCCGTGGATCGACGGCTTCAGTGCCGAGCAGCACAAGTACGGCCCCTTCGGACCGATCCGGCAGAAGATGAAAGAGTTGAATGCCGCCGCTTCCAAAGCACCCGTGCGCGAGGTGAAGTAACCTTGGACCAGCAAACCCGAGGGGATCCCTCCCGGGCCCTGTGGGCTCGTCGAAATGCGGAATATCCCCTGCGACCGAGAACGGTGGAATCCGGACATCTGCGACCGGGCCGGCCGCGCTCACGTTGCGCCGAGCAAGACAACGAGCTTGCCGAACCCTACAGGAGGCTGCGCCACAGCGTTAGTAGCGCCTCGTTGAGCGGCCCTCCGGTGAACTGGATCTCGTGGCCGGCACCTTCGATCGCCATTCGAGATGCGCCGATCCGTTCGGCAAGCTCATCGCACATGAGATCGAATCCTGCACTATGCCCGCCGGACACCACGAGCTTGGCAAAGGCGGCGGATTTGAGCGCGGGGAGCGGCAGTTCAGTCTCCCACATCGGCCGCCCCATGCGGAACACCGGCGCGAGCTGCACCGCAGCCGCGATCAGTTCCGGGGAAAGCACGTCCGGATCACTCCCGATTGCCTGCAGGAAACGGATGACCCAGTCCTCGTCCGGAAGATCCTCATCCCAGAGGCGGCGGACTTCCGTCACGAGCGTCCTCGCGGCTTGATGGTGCTGGCCCAGCGTAAATGTAGCTGGCTCCAACAACGTCAGAGACAGGGTCGCATCGGGACGGCGGGCGGCGGCGAACAGCACGGCGAGACCACCGTAGGAATGTCCCACGAGGTGAGCGCCCTCGCCCATGAGCTTGGCGACGTCGTCGGCATCGGCCAGAAAATCTTCGCCTTGCGCCGCAGGACTGCGCCCATAGCCGCGCCGGTCAGGCACCAACAGACGAAAGCCTTCGTCGGCGAGCGGTCGCTGTGCTTGCCACTCGTCGGCGCCCGTCGCCAGGGAACCATGTACCAGCACCACGGGCACGCCTGACCCCCAACAATCTACAAATAGATTGCTCATGGTTGGACCCCTTTCTGGCCGGAACAAGCCGGCCATGAGGATGAATGCGTCGGTTGCTCTCGTGCGAACCTCGGCCTTGACCTTTCAGATTCCGGCCGATCGATCCTCCGCGATATGGTTGGAGTCGAGGCGGCACCGCGTTTTCCAGAATGAATAGAGGATCCCGAGCGCCAGCAGCCCGAAGGTGATGCCAAGCGACAGCGCCGGCGGCACCTTCTCTACCCCGAACATGTCGGCCAAGAAGATTTTCGAGCCGACGAAGATCAGCACGGCGGCAAGCGCAAACTTCAGATAGTGTAAGCGATCGACCATCGCCGCGAGCGCAAAATAGAGCGATCGCAGCCCGAGGATCGCGAAGATGTTTGAGGTATAGACCACGAACGGATCGGTCGTGATGGCGAAGATCGCGGGCACCGAGTCGACGGCGAAGATCACATCGGCGATCTCGACCATGATCAGCGCCAGGAAGAGCGGCGTCATGAACCATCGCAACCGGCCGGCGCGGTCGGGCTGCCGCACGAAGAAGCGCTCGCCGTGAAGTTCGTCGGTCACGTTGCCGTGCCGGCGGACCCAGCCGAGCACGGGATTCGAGCCGACATCGTAGTACCGGTCGGCAAAGATGATCATCTTGGCGCCGGTGACGATCAGGAAGACGGCGAAGAGATACAACACCCAGCTTGCCTGCGCGATGATCGTGGCGCCGAGCCCGATCATGATCGCGCGCAGAACGATGACTCCGAGAATTCCCCAGAACAGGACACGATGCTGGTAGAGGCGCGGAATCGAAAAATAGGCGAAGATCATCGCGATGACGAAGACGTTGTCCATCGCCAGCGCTTTCTCCACTGCAAATCCCGTCAGGTAGTCCATGCCGGGTTCCGCGCCGAGGTACCACCAAACCCCAGCCGCCGAAGGCGAAGCCAAGCGTAATGTATACGGCACTCATCACCAGGCTCTCGGTCACGCCGATCTCGCGACTTTCCTGGTGCAGGATACCGAGATCGAAGATCAAAAGCCCGATCACGACCGCCATGAAGGCGAGCCACATCCAGGCCGGCTTGCCCAAAAAATCCGTGAACAGGAAATCGAAATCCACGGCAGCACCTCAGTCGGCTGATGATGTCGAAAGCGGTCCGACATCGTGAAAACGCCGACGGCTTTCACCAGAGGGTCCCGGACCAAGGTTCTGCCCGATGTGGTCGCGCCCGGCGATTTCGTCAGGCCGCGCCGCTCGACTCCATTATCCTCTGCAGCCCCTTGCATCCTCGGTCCGGATACCCGACATCGAGATCACACTGGGGGTCCGGGCCCCGCTGATAGTCATTACGTGGCTATGATGTCGGACTCTCTCACCTGACGAATGCCGAAGCAGGCGTTCCGATCTTGGGAGGAGCACATGACACGCGCCGGTCCATATCGAACAGCGGAAAATCTGCCGGTTACCGCGGTTGCACGCCACCCGTTCGCCGCGGCGCGATCCTGCCCGACTGCGATAAATCTGCGACTCTTTGCCCTACGGCGGGACGTCGCGGGGGAGGCCGTGCGATGAAGCGCTGGCTCTGGATCGTGGCGGCCGTGCTCGCCACTCTGTGGTCTCTTCTGGCTTGGGGCACTTACGCTCTGGTCGGTGCGGTAGGCGGCTTGCTTGCCCGCAATGCAGACTGGGCGACCGGTCATCCCGAAACCGTTGTGTGGCTGTCGTGGCTTGCCAATCTCGCCACAGGCCTGGGTTTGACCGGCGTCGTGCTGATATGGGTCGTCGGTCTCATCGCGATCGCGATCGTCGCGCCGCTGTTGTCCTGGTTATGGCAACGGCGCTCCTCCGCCGGGTCACCGCGATGGTAACCGCCACCTCGGTTTCACGCCTCGACGTGGTGCCGCGTTCATGGTCGCCGCGCGAATGCCGACTGCTGGTGGTCATCAACCGGCACAGCCGTTCCGGCGGAACCGGGGCAGGCGACGCCATCGCGCGGCTGAGCGCGGCCGGCTTCAGGATGGAAATTTTCTCACCCGACTGTCCGACCGAGGTCTCCCCCTGGATAGAGGCGCATGCCCGGGCGGCGGCGGCCGTGATCGTGGCCGGCGGCGATGGCAGCCTCAATGCGGCGGCGCCGGCGCTCGCCCGCACCGGGCTGGCGCTCGGGATTCTGCCCACCGGCACCGCCAATGATCTTGCCCGAACCCTCGGTTTGCCCCCGGCGATAGAAGCCGCTGCCGATGTCATCGCCGCAGGCCATCGCCGCCAGATCGATCTCGGCGACGTCAATGGCCACCTCTTCTTCAACGTGGCAAGCGTCGGACTGAGCGCCGAGTTGGCTCGCCAGCTCAGCCGGGAAACCAAACGGCGTTTCGGTCGGTTCGGCTATCTCATTGCCGCGGTCAAGATCCTGTTCAGGTCGAATCCGTTTCGGGCCGTGATCGTTTCTCCCAAGGAGGTTGTGCGCGTCAGGACGCTGCAGATCGCGGTAGGCAACGGACGGTATTACGGCGGTGGTCTTGCCGTCGAGCACACCGCAGAGATCGACGATGCTCACCTCGATCTCTACTCTCTGGAGCTGTCCGGGATCTGGAAGTTGATCGCCATGGCAAAGGATTTCCGGCTTGGTCGGCACGGCGCCTGGCGCGAAGTCCGAGCTGCCCGGGGCGCCTCGTTCGAGGTCAGGACCCGGCGACCGCTTCCGGTCAATACCGATGGTGAACTGGTTACCTTCACACCCGCCCGCTTTTCGATCCGGCCCAAGGCGGTGACGGTCATCGTCCCGTTGCCTGCCGAGCCGCTACGATAACGGACCCGCCGGCACCGATCCATGTTGCATGCATCCGAGGCAGTCGGGAAAACCAGAACCGGAGAATTTGCGGTTGAACAACGAGAGACTGCGGCCTGGCCCGGCCCGCGAATAGAACTCCCACCGCCGGTTGGCGCCATGGTCCCCCTCATCAGCACTGCGGTGCATCTTTTCTCCAGCCCGCGATTCGACCGAGAACGAGTGCGTGCTATCAAGCCCTGAGTGGGCTTGATGTGCGTGAAATGCGATCCGAAGCCGCGGTCTCCTAGTGAGAACCGGTTAGGCGCGGCTGCCCCGAGAAATTGCCGATATGCCTTCGGCCTGTCGCCTCAAGCCCAGCCGTATCTGCTTTTCCACTTCGATGATCGCGAAGAAGGCCGCGCCTATGGCGACGATCAGGAGACCGTCCGACAGGGGCACTGGCTCCGTCCCGAGGAACGCCTGGAGGGGCAGGAGATAGGTGACAGCGAACTGTGCCGCGGTGATTGCGATGACCACGGCCCACACCACCTTCGTCCCCCGCACTGCGTCCCATGTCAGCGAGGTGCCGTGGATGTTGCGGATAAAGAACAGGTGGAAGATCTCCAGCACCACCAAAGTGTTCATCGCCATGGTCTGCGCCAACGTGAGCGAATGACCTTTGTCGATGGCATAGGTGAAGACGCCGAAGACGGCGGCGAGGAACAGAAGCGCCACCAGTACGACATGCCAGACCAGCTCGCCCGACAGGATCGCGGCATCGCGGCGGCGGGGCGGACGAGCCATGGTGCCTGCTTCTGTCGGTTCGAAAGCGAGCGCAATGCCCAGCGTGATGCCGGTGATGAGGTTGATCCAGAGAATCTGCACCGCCGTCACCGGCAAGGCGAAGCCTATCAGCAGGGCAAGAACGATGGTTATCGATTCGCCTGCGTTGGTGGGCAGTGTCCAACTGATGACCTTCTTGAGATTGTCATAGACCGTCCGCCCCTCGCGCACCGCGGCGGCGATCGAGGCGAAGTTGTCGTCCGTCAGCACAAGATCGGCGGCCTCCTTGGCGGCCTCGGACCCCTTCCGCCCCATGGCAATGCCCGCATCGGCACGTTTCAGCGCCGGGGCGTCGTTCACCCCGTCGCCGGTCATGGCGACCGACATGCCGTTCGCTTGCAAGGCGGTGACGAGCCGCAGTTTGTGTTCGGGGGTGGTGCGGGCGAAAACATCGACCGACGCCACCTCAAGGGCAAGCTGGGCGTCGTCGAGCCGATCCAGATCGGCCCCGGTCAGCACGCGGCGGGGGTTCTGCAGTCCGATCTGGGTGGCTATCGCGGCAGCCGTCCCGGCATGATCGCCCGTGATCATCTTGATGCGGATGCCCGCCGCGCGGCATTCGGCCACGGCAGCGATGGCTTCGGGCCGGGGCGGATCGATCAGGCCGACAAGACCAAGGAAGATCAGGCTGCCCTCCAGGGCGCCCGAATTGATCCGCGTGTCCGTCTCGGCGCGCTCGGCCAGGGCCAGCACCCGAAGACCCCGCCGTGCCAGCGCCTCGGCCCGCTCATGCCAGAGGTGCAGTTCGATGTTTTCGCACATCCCCAGAACCCGTTCCGGGGCGCCCTTCACGTGGATGACGCGGCCACCCGGCCCCTCCGTCAGAACAGCCATGAAGCGGTGTCGGCTGTCGAAGGGGATGGTGTCAAGGCGCCGTGCCGCACGACCGCCGCCCGCCTTGCCCGCGAAGGCCAGAAGCGCCCCCTCCATCGGGTCGCCCTCGACCGTCCAGTGTCCGTCGCGGCAATGTAGCGCGGCGTCGTTGCATAGGGACGCCGCCCGGGCGAGCCGCGCAAGATTGCCTGCGGGGGTGATCGCGCCATCTGGGCCATAGCCCTCGCCCGCGATCTCGAACGTCCCTTCGGGGATCTCGGCAACGGCGACGACCATTTCGTTGCGGGTCAACGTGCCGGTCTTGTCGGTGCAGATGACCGAGACCGAGCCGATCGCCTCGATCGCCGGCAGTCGGCGGACGATCGCGTGCCGCTGTGCCATGGCCTGCACGCCGATAGCGAGCGTGATCGTCATCACCGCGGGCAGGCCCTCGGGGATCGCGGCCACAGCGACGCCGACCACGGCCATGAACATTTCCGAAAAATCATGGTGCCCGACGAAGTAGCCGTAGGCGAGCAGAAGTCCTGACGCGAGCAGGATCAGGAACGAAAGCCAGCGCGCGAAATGGTCCATTTGTTCGACCAGCGGCGTGGTCAGTTGTTCGACGCCGGCCAGAAGGCCGCCGATGCGGCCGATTTCGGTGGCCTGACCGGTTGCCACCACCAGTCCGCGGGCCGTGCCTTGCGTGATCAGCGTGCCCGACCACAGCATCGACTGCCGGTCGCCGAGAGGCGCATCGGCTGCGACCGGTTCCACGGTTTTCTCCACCGGCACGGACTCGCCGGTCAGGATCGCTTCCTGTGCGGCCAGCCCCCGCGCTTCGAGGACTCGCAGGTCTGCGGGCACCTTGTCGCCCGCCTCCAGCAGCACGAGGTCGCCGGGGACCAGGTCAGCTCCGTCCACCGTCACCCGCTGCCCATCGCGCAGCACCGCGGCACGCGGTGCCAGCATGCCGCGGATCGCGGTCATCGCCGCCTCGGCCTTGCCCTCCTGGATGAAGCCGATCACCGCATTGGCCAACACCACGGCCAGGATCACTCCGGTATCGACCCAGTGCTGCAAGGCGCCGGTCACCATCGCGGCCCCAAGCAGCACATAGATCAGCACGTTGTTGAACTGCGCCAGGAACCGTACCAGCGGTCCGCTCGCCTGCCCCTGGGGCAGGCGGTTCGGCCCATGCTTGGCCAGCCGCCTCGCAGCCTCCCTAGCGCTCAGGCCTTCGGCCGCTGTTTCGAGTGCGACAAGGCAGGCTTCGGCGGCACGGGCGTGGGGATCTGTGAGTGCCAATGTCATTGGGCCAGATAGCCGTCGATAATCACGATTTTGGCTTCGTTCGGGCGATGGCTGTCGTATCGTTATCCGTACGTGGCGCCGTCTCGCGGGCTTTCAAGAAACGCTCCAGATCGGCATCAGCGATCCGCCAACCCTTGCCGATGTCGATGGCCCGAAGCTCTCCGCTCTTGATCCATTGCCGCACGGTCGCCTCGGCGACCTCCAGCCGGTCGGCGAGTTCCTGCACGGTCTGATACCGGTCCTGCGGCATTCTGCATCCCACTATCACCTATGATCTAGAATAGTCGCGTTTGATCATCCCGGATTGATTCGGGTCAATTCTGGTTCGGTATTCCGCCGCTAAGAGCTGATGGCCTCTGGGCGACGTCTTATTCTTCGCGACCCGGGAGCCACAGCGACGGAGAATACGACATGGCACACACCCGTATTGCCTACATGCCCCTAGCCACCTATCCCGAAGCGGTCGCGGACGAATCCATTCAGGCCGCCGCCGCTTTCGCGGCCTCGCTTGAGTGCACGGTTAATGTCACGACCTTCGCGGTCGATATTCCGCGAGTATCCTCGGGGCTTGGCGACTTGCTTATCGACATCCCTGGCCTCGTCCACGCTGCCGAGGAGAAGAGCAGGGCCGAATGCCGTCGCTTGCATGACCTTGCACACGGAGTCGCGGCACCACACCTCCAGGTGCACTGCACGACGCGGGAGATTGCCTTGGGCGCCGTGCTGGACGCCGCTGCCGCGGAAGCCCGGTACTTCGACCTTACGCTGCTTCCCTGGTACGGCGAGACTGTAGCGGCGCAGGACATGACACAGGCTGTCGTCTTCGGGTCCGGTCGCCCCGCCGTACTGGTGCCGAAATCGACCCAACCTGCTTCCCTCGAACATATTGCGATCGCTTGGGACGCAAGCCGGGTCGCCGCACGCGCGCTTGGCGATGCTCTGCCGCTCCTGGCCGAAGGGGGGCGCATCTCGGTGCTGACGGTCCAGGACGAAAAACCCTTAGGCGGGTCAGATCTTGCTGGTGCGCTCGTTTCCTCGCTAGAAAAGCGGGGGTTCAGCGCCACGCCTCTTGAGATCACTCTGGGCAAAAGAACGATCGCCGAGGCATTGCAGGACACCGCCCTGTCGAATGGCGCGCAGCTTCTGGCCATGGGGGCGTTCGGCCATTCCCGCATCCGCGACTTCATCCTTGGCGGCGCAACCAAGGGAGTTTTGACTCAGATGCGGCTTCCGATCTTGCTGTCGCACTAGTCTAGCTAAGTGGCGCAACGGCTCCCCATGCACGCCAATCTGTAGGCTCCAGCGCCCGCGCACTCGCAGGACGCGTGTTTAGTCGGAGGGGCGCCAATGCGCCTCGTGCGCTACGCGATCGTCCCGGATCGCCTGACGCCATTCCGCGAGCCACCCCGGGACCGGTCGTCCCTGGCTCGACAGGTAGCCCACCATCGCGGAGACAACCGTCATGATTGCAGGCCGTGAGGTCATGCGGTCTCGCCACGCAAGCAGCTTCGGTGTCTCCGGCCCCAGCACTGCGCCCATGCGTTCGCCGAATAAGGCAGCCATGTAGAACGCAATGTCGGCGAAGGTGTAATCTCCAGCGAGCCATTCGCGATCAACCAGCCGCGCCTCCATCTCCGCACAATAGCGTGAAGCGCCGTGACGTGCTGCGACTGCCGCCGGGTCGTCGGGCCTGTCCTGCAATCCCATCAACCGAATGACGTGCGGGAAGTAAACCTCATCGGACTTCATCTCAAGGAGACGTGCAGTAGCCCGAGCGGCGAGATCACGGGGCCACAGCGGCGGTGCTGGTTGCGCGTCCTCCAGGTACTCGAAGATGAGCGTCGAGTCGAAAATCTCGACATCGCCGTCAATCAGCACCGGCACCTGGCGCTTCGGATTGACCCGCAGCACCTCGGGATGCCGCGGCTCGTAGCCGTGATCACGATCATATGGCACCATAACCAGCTCGAAATCGATTCCCTTCTCGATCAGGGCGATCTGCGCCTTCGCGCCAAACATGCTAAGCGGTCCGGAATAGAGGATCATTCCGCCCGCCATCGATCCACGCATCGTGTTGGTCACGTCACCCTCCCGCCCAATGAGTGAGTTTCCGAAGTCTGCCGCCCGGTCGGATGAACGTTCGCGCCATCGTCCAACCCTGAGCGAGCAGCCCGCGGATCGTCAGAGGTCGGTACGCTCCTCGGAAATGTCGCGGCGTTTCTCCATGTTGAAGCGCCCGGCATAGATCGGCCGGCCGCCGGTGGTCGGACCCGGATATTGCACGATCAGGATATCGCCGCCGGTCGCGGTTTCGAATCTGCCTTCGAAATGCGGATCAGGGTGGAACAGCATGGTTCCCGCCAAATAGGTCTTGTCATCGATCTTGAATTCGCCTGACAGAATGTACCAGACCTGTGCGAAATCGTGATGGTGCAGGGGGTGGTGGGCGCCCGGCGCCAGCCGCAGAATTCCGGCGTTCGGCTCGGTCGGCCGCTCGGGCCGCGGATGAAACAGCATCTTGCCGGTTTCGCCCGGCCAGCGGATGGTTTCCCATTCCACATCGTCGATGTGTTTGGCTTCATACGGCAGATGCTCGCCGCTTGCCGCGATCGCCGTGGTCGAAGGAATCATGGCTGTCTCCCTAGCTGGTTTTGGTTCTGGCGGGCCGCGCCGGAGCCGCCGCGGTCGGGACTCTCCACCAGTCGAAATGTTCGCTCTTGAGCGGAGATTTCGCGACCACCATCAGCATGCGCGCTTCATCGGTTCCGATGTTTTCGGCCCGATGCGGCAGTTCGGAATTCAGAAGAATACCTTCACCGGCCGCCAGCTCGAAACTTTCGACGCCGACGTGAAACCGGATGCGGCCAGCGATCACGTAGCAATATTCCTGGCCGGGATGCGAGACCATCAGGTCCATGCGGTTCTTGCGCGGAAACAGCAGGTGGAAAACTTCGAGATCGTCATTGGGCAGGCCGCCGGCAAACAGCCGCCAGCGATAGCCGGTGCTCGGAATGCTCTGGTCGTCGCTGGCATCGCCGAGGCGATGCACCGTGACATCGCTGCGCGATTGATCCGGCGCATTGGCGAACAGTTCGCTGACGCCGACATCGAGGGCCTGTGCAATCTGGATCAGGTTGGCGACTGAACTGGAAACGAGGCCGCGCTCCAGCCGGGAGAGGAACGCGTCGGAGAGCCCTGCGCCGTCGGCCAGATCCTTCAGCTTCATCCCGCGCTCCTCGCGCAGCGAGCGGATGCGCGCGCCCAGCCCGGCCAAGGTATCGTCTTGCATTTTCATGATTGGGAGCTTGTCCCGGATATTCTTGGATGTCAAACTAAATTGCTTTGGAAGCAATAAATGAAGAAGAAAATATGAATTATTTGGTTTCTGGCGGTCTGAATTACTCGTCAAGCAATCCGGAGAGGGGCCACATTGGCCCTCGTCGCCGGCGGCGAGTCTGCTATATCGGGCTGCGGCACGAAGGTGGCGGCTGAAGCGGCCTGGCTCCGCTGATGCAGCAGGACGTGCCACCCAGAGAAGGCGAGCCCGACATGAGCGAGCGAATTGAGACGCTGAAAAAGGCGCGCGAGCGGATGGCCGACGACCGGGACGCCTTTGCCAAGACGCTGGCCGCCCCGTTCGATCGCGACAAGGCCGAGCGGGCGCGGCTCAAATTCATCGAGACCCAGGTACTGATCGACGCCATCGATCGCGCCATCGACGGCGAGCAGGCCGGGCCGGCTGCCGCGGCGTAAACGCGCGGCGACACCCAGTTCCGACGTGTTGCTCCGCGGGAGCCGGCACCTCTTTCGGCGAAGCGGCTTTTTGCCCTAAAGCGCTCTGGGATTCCGCGGGGCCACATCGCGCCACCGCCCTGTCCGGCTCTTGTATCGGGGCGTGCCTTGCAGACATCCGGACGCCTCGGAAACTTGAGCCGAATACGGTTCGGCCAGCGGCGGCAGGTTGTCCTGGGTGACGGCTTCGAGCGCGTCGAGGAATTTCCGGCCGGCTGCGGTGATCTGCCATCCCGCGTCGTCGCGCATCACATAGCCGCAACCGAAAATATCGACGGCGGCAACCCGCGCGGCCAGACGCTTGATCCGCGCATTCCACTCTGCACCGCTGGCCGAGAGAATCGCGATGTCTCTGTTGAGCGAGTCGAGCGTGGCTCGACCGCTATCGTGACTGGCCAGAACCTTCAGAATTGCGACCTGTAAACTCACCCGAACGCCCTGGACCGCGACCGTTCTTGCTCTTCTGCGCGATCGTTGAGGCCAAGTTAGCTCCTCATCGGCGCGGTCGTCCAGCGCAGGCGGCGAGTTATCCGCAGGCTCAAGAATTCCGCGCGGCGGTACGCGGCTTCAGACTTTGACCAGGCTTTCGAAGCCGCCATAGATCATCCGCTTGCCGTCGAACGGAGCCGCCTTCGGGTCCATCATGTTCGCAAGCCGCGGATCGGCCATCACCTTGGCGTTGATCTTGTCGCGCTGAGCGCGCGACTTGTACGTGATCCAGGAGAACACCACGGTTTCGCCGGGCTTCAGTTTGACCGCGCGCGGGAAGGAGGTGAGCTTGCCGACCTTGACGTCGTCGGCGACCCATTCGTGGTAGTCCAATGCGCCGTATTCGCGCCAGATCTTGCCCGCCTTCTTCGCCAGGCGGCTGTAGGCGTCGAGGTTTTTCTTCGGAACCGCGACGACGAATCCATCGACATAGGGCATTGGTCATTCCTCTCGTTATTTCCCGTCATGGCGACCACCGGGTACCGCGGATGCGGGCCCGATGCCAGTCTCCGCGAAGCAGTCGATCTCGCTGGACGGGTAGAATGGACTCAAGCGAGATGTTTTTCCAGTCGGTCGAACAGCTCGCTCCAACCGCGCGCATGGCTGTCGCGCGCGGCTTCGTCGAAGAATTGTTCATGCTGCAGAGTAAAAAGCGTGCCGCCGCCGTCCGGCTGCAGCGACACGGTGACCTGCGATTCCCGTTCCGGCGTCGTGTGCCACGCCCAGCTGAATGCGATCCGGGCGTTCGGCGTCACCTCGCGATAGACGCCGTCGACCTGAAAATACTCGCCATCGCCGCCCTCGAAGCTGATGCGGTAGCGGCCGCCGACCCGCAGATCGATTTCCGCGCGCACCGAGCCGGCCTTGACCTGGGCGGGTCCGAACCACTGCGCTATTTTTTCCGGGTCGGTCCACGCGGCATAGACTTTTTCCGGGATCGCATTGATACGGCGCTTGAGCGTGAGGCTCGGCCGGTCGGCGAGCCGGGCGTTGCCGGCGGCGGTTGATGGGGTGGCCATGTGTCTTCCTCCACGAATGCGGCAAGGCGGTCGAGATTCTGGGACCAGAAGCGCTGGTAGCGATTCAGCCAGTCCATCGCCTGCTTCATCGGGCTGGCGGTCAGCCGGCAGGCCACGGTCCGGCCGGTCTTCTCGCGCGCGACCAGGCCTGCGTCCGACAATACGTCGAGATGTTTCATGACCGCCGGCAGCGACATCGCGAACGGCCGCGCCAGTTCGCTTACCGAGATGCTGACCCGGTCGCCGAGCCGCGCCAGCAACGCGCGCCGCGTCGGGTCCGCCAGCGCCCCGAAGGTGCGGTTGAGCAGGTCTTCCTGATAATTAACCATATGGTTTAGTATAGCGGCAGCGAGGCTTCGTCAAGGCCGCTGCGGCGGAGTAAAAAGCCCGCTGCCGGTAGCAGCGGGCTTGGGCTTCAGCGGCGAGCGCCGCGGCGTCCGTCTTAGTAGTAATGGCCTCGCGGCCGCGCGCGGCGCTGCTCGCCAAAAGCCACACGAGGATTGATGTTGCAATACAGTCCCCGCCCGGATGCGGAAGCCATACACTGGGCATAGCTCTGATAGGCACATTCGCCGGGAATGCCGATGCCCCGGCCCTGCAGGCAATAAGGATAATCGTAGGCCGCGGCGGGAGCCGAGCCAGCAAAAGTGGCGGCACCAACAGCCAGCACTGCCATAACTGCCATCGTTGCATTGCGCATGAATTGGGTTCTCCTGGTCCAGGTTTCGTCGCCGCCTGAGAAAACCATATCACGGGCGCAATGTTCCGTGATGCACATCACTCGACTTTGATGCCGGCGGCCTTGACCACTTTCTCCCATTTCTCGGTTTCGGCCACGATCATCTTGCCGAAGGCTTCCGGTGGGCCGATCAAGGGCTCGCCACCGAGGTCGGTCAGCTTGGCCCTGATCGCGGGCTCCGCGAGCACCGCGTTGAACTCCTTGTTCAACTTCTCGATGATTTCCTTCGGTGTGTTCTTCGGCGCACCCGCGCCGAACAGCGCGCTCGCCTCAAAGCCGGGAATAGTGTCGGCGAGAACCGGCACGTCGGGCAACAGCGAGGATCGCGCGGTCGAGGTCACCGCCAAAGCGCGCAAGGAACCGGCGCGGACATGCTGCAAGATCGAGGGCATGTTGTCGAAGATCAGCTGGACCTGGCCGCCGAGCATGTCGGTGATCGCGGGTGCGGCACCCCGGTAGGGAATATGCTGCATCTTGACGCCCGACATCATCATGAACATTTCGCCCGACAGATGCACCGAAGTGCCGTTGCCCGACGACGCCAAATTCACCTTGCCCGGGCTGGCCTTCACATAGGCGATGAATTCGGCCACCGTCTGCGCGGGCACGTCCTTGGCGACGGTCATGACATTGGGCACGCGATTGAACGCCGCGATCGGCGCGATGTCGCGAACGACGTTGAACTTCAGGTTGGTGTAGAGCGATGCGTTGATGTAATTGGCGGGATTGACCAGCAGGATCGTGTAGCCGTCGGGTTCCGCATTGATGACGGACTCGGTGGCGATATTGTTGCCGGCGCCGGGCTTGTTTTCGATCACGAATTGCTGGCCGAGCCGCTCGGACATCCGCTGGCCGAGCAGCCGGGCGATGATATCGGTGGCGCCGCCGGGCGGATATCCGACCACCCATTTCACCGGCCGGGTCGGATAATCCTGCGCCGCGGCGCTGCCGATCGAAGCGATTGCCGAAATGCCGATGGCGAACAGGCAAATCGCGGTGCGACGTGAGGTCATGCAGTTCTCTCCCGGCGGCCCCGTCGTATCGCGCGGTCCGCATCTGTTGAGTTGACAACGGCCGGCGTTGTAACAAACAAAGCGGCAGACGGCCAGTGCGGCGGACCGCCCTGAAACAGCGAAGGGAAAATGCATGGCTGTCAAGGTCGATGCGCTCGATCATCTCGTGATCAATGTCTCCGACGTGGCGCGTTCCGCCGAATGGTATCGAACGATCCTCGGCATGGAGGTCAGGGTGTTCGATCCGGGGCCGGGCAAGACGCCGCGGACATCGCTGGTGTTCGGGAACCAGAAGATCAATGTGCGGCCGCGCAACGCCGACAAGATCGACTGGCTCACCGCGGACCACCAAACCGCGGGAAGCGACGACCTGTGCTTTCTCACCGCGAGCGCGCCGGATGAGGTGGTGGCCCATCTCAAGGCGCATGGCGTGGCGATCGAGGAAGGTCCGGTCGCGAAACAGGGCGCCCGCGGCACGCTGCGATCGGTCTATTGCCGGGACCCCGACGGCAGTTTGATCGAGATTTCATCGTATGAGGACGATGCGCGCTGACGGGACGGGATTTGCCCGCAGCCGCATCCAATGGCAGAACTACTCCCAAGCAACAACATTTGAAGCCGGCCGGCGAAGCTGCGCGGGAGGATCCATGTCGAATTCACAGGCGGCGCCCGGCATCGTGGGGCCATTCGCGGGGCTCGACGTGCCGTGGCTGCTGCGGATGCGCGCCGAGACGCGGCGCGACCATCCGTTTCTGATCTGGGCGCCGTTCGATGCGCCGGCGCGGATCTGGGCTTACGGCGAATTTCACGACCGCGTCGGCTCACTTGCCGCGGGCCTGGCCGGGCGCGGCATCAACCCCGGCGACTTCGTGCTGATCCACCTCGACAATTGCATCGAGGCGATGCTGGCCTGGTTTGCCTGCGTCGAACTCGGCGCCATCGCGGTGACCACCAACACCCGCTCGGCACCGGCGGAAATGGAATATTTCGCGGGTCATTGCGGCGCGGTGGCCGCGATCACCCAGCCGGCCTATGCCGAGATGGTGGCGGCGCAGTGCCGGGGCCTGCGCTGGCTCGCAGTGATTTCGCACGATGCCGGGGCAGCTCCTGCGCAGGGCTTCAATCCGCAGCGCAGCGACAGTTTCGAGGCGCTGTTCGCCGACAGCGCCGACCGGCCGCGCCGCGCCGCCGATCCACAAGCCGCCTGCAGCGTACAATACACCTCGGGCACCACGTCGCGCCCGAAGGCGGTGCTGTGGACCCACGCCAATGCGCTGTGGGGCGCCAAGGTCAACGCCGCGCACCAGGATCTGCACCAGGGCGACGTGCACCAGACCTATCTGCCGCTGTTTCACACCAACGCGCTGGCCTATTCGATGCTGGCGAGCCTGTGGGTCGGCGGTTCCTGCGTGATCCAGCCGAGATTCTCCGCGAGCCGGTTCTGGAGCGTGGCGCTGCAGCACGGCTGCACCTGGACCTCGACGATCCCGTTCTGCATGAAGGCGCTGCTCGAGCACGAAGTGCCTGACAACCACAGGTTCCGGCTGTGGGGCACGGCGATCAACGACCCGCCGCCGTTCGCCGCCTTCGGCATCAAGATGATCGGCTGGTGGGGCATGACCGAGACCATCACCCACGGCATCGTCGGCGAAGTCGACCAGCCCAATGTGCCGATGTCGATCGGCCGCGCCGCGGCGGAATACGCCATCCGCATCACCGATGACGACGGCGCGCCGACGCCGGTTGGCGGCACCGGCAATCTGCTGATCAAGGGCGTTCCCGGACTGTCGCTGTTCTCGGAATACCTGCACAATGAAAAAGCCACGCGAGAAAGCTACGACGAGCACGGCTATTTCATCACCGGCGACCGGGTTAACCTGCTGGACCACGGATTCATCAAATTTGGCGACCGCGCCAAGGACATGCTGAAGGTCGGCGGCGAGAATGTCGCGGCGTCCGAGATCGAGCAGGTGATCGCGGTGGTGCCGGGCGTGCGCGAGGCCGCGGTGGTGGCGAAGAAGCACCCGATGCTCGACGAGGTGCCTGTCGTGTTCATCATTCCGACGGCCGGCGTCGAAGGCGCGCCGAAGGGTCTGCACGACACCGTGATGGCCGCCTGCCGCAGCGCGCTGGCCGATTTCAAGGTGCCGCGCGAAATCCGCTTTGTCGACGAAATGCCGCGCTCGACGCTGGAGAAGGTGGCGAAGGCGGAACTGCGCAAGATGCTGGGGTAGAGTGCTTGCCGCCTTATCCGAGCAAATGCGCTTCTCTTCCCTCCTCACCAAGCGCAAGAGCGCGTGGAGGGAGGGGTACGAAAGGCACTCAATAATGCCCGAACGCGATCGGGCGGAACGCCTGGAGCAGATGCTGATCGAGCCTGTCTCCCATATCCTCCATCGTCGCAAACGCCTGGGCGTGGGTGTGCTGTAGCCGGTAGGCTCGCTTCTCCACCATCGCCGCGTAGATATCCACGATGGTGGTGAGGCGCACGATGTCGCTGATCTGGTTGCCGCGCAGCCCATTGGGATAGCCAGTTCCGTCGAGGAATTCGTGATGATGCAGGACCACGTCCAGCATTTCAGGAGGAAAGCCGTCCTGGGCCGCGAGCGCTTCAAAACCGCGGCGCGGGTGCTCGCGCATTTCGGCCATTTCCCTTGATGTCAGCGGTCCCGGCTTGTCGAGGATCTCAACGGGGATGAACGCCTTGCCGACATCGTGCAGCAAGGCGGCGCGCGCCAGCCGGCGCTGGTCGTCCTCGCGCATGCCGAGGTGCTGCGCGAACGCCACGGCAAAGCCGGTGACAAACAGGCAATGACGATAGGTTTCATTGTGATGGCAGCCGACCGTGGTCAGCCATTCGCGCAGCGAGGAGTGCTTGATGGCCCTGAGAATCCTGCCTTCGGCCGCCACGATGTCACTGAATTGCAGCGGAACCCCCGCCGGAAGCTTCTCGAAGATCTTGACCATCACCGCATGCGCGGCCTCAACGCCCCGGTTCAGGGCCTTGCCGCGATCGGTGGCGTCGTAGCCATGGCTGTCGGGAAACGCCGCGCGGACGCGCTGCAGGATGGCCTGCGCATCGAACGGCCGCGATATGGTATCCGTGGCGCCCAGCGCCCAGGCCTGCATCGAGCCGTGATGCAGGGCGTCGGCGAGAACGAACAGCCGCGGCATCGCGCGGTAGGGCTCCGAGCGCAGCTTGTTGCGCACCAGCTGAACGCATTCGGGCGACCGCAGATTGATGTCGACCACGACGCCCGCGAATTGACTGGGCGCGTCGGGAAGATCCGACATCGAGACGGTATCGACCTTGCTCACCGTTTGCAGGATGCCGGCCAGTTCGCTGCTCTGATCGCTCCGGTCCGACGCCAGCAGCAGCCGGCGTTTGGGCGAAGACTGGGGGGCTGGGGCTGTCATGGATCCTCGGTATGGCCGCGGCGAACTTGCAACCAAGGCTACACGACGAGGGGTTCTCCGAGGCTTAATGGGCATCGTGAATGCAGGGCTCGTGCGAACGTTACAAGTTTAATGATCGCGATGGCGGAGGAGGTTTGGCACAGGAGGCGAACACGGTCATTGCGAGCGCAGTGAAGCAATCCATTTGGCAACGGTGCCGGTGGCGGGATGGATTGCTTCGTCGCAAGTGCTCCTCGCAATGACGTGGATACATCTGGATTCAATCTCAACCAGCAGATACACGTCCGCATTCTCGCGGCATGATTTGCCCGAGGTTTGCGTGTCGTTGTCCCTCGAGAGAAAAGAGGGAGCAGGGAATGCCGGATGCGCGCTGCACCCGCGGTCTCGTGTGCAAATATGTGCGAAAGAAAGCGCACACGAGCATACAGGGCAGCGGAGGCAATCCGACATTCCCTGCGCAATGGCTTTACGGCTTATACCGTGCTCTCCCCGGCGATCAGGATTTGTTTGTCACCGTCGCCCCGCGGATTGAAGGCTGGCCTGACGCCCGGTTGGGCCGGCTTCGCCTCCGCGGGTCTTGACGCCAACCCAGAGGCTGTCAGGACCACACGACTTCGCCGTACGCTTCAGCACCGCTCGTCAGCACGTCCTGGGACCGCTCACGGACCGTGAAGCCCGCCCTGCCATCCCATCGCGCGCACGATGCCGCCGCGTCCACCGCATCCCATCCCAACGTTCGGTGACGATGGCCAACGCCCCTTCCTCGGGGACAGGATGACGCGAGTCGTAAAAGTGATTTGCCCGACAGCGAAAGCGAAATTTTACCCGACGGGTTGATTTGTCGCAGCCGCGGCGGAGTAGGAGAAATGCCGCGCGCGCTTCGTGCGGCGTCTCGAAGGATGGCAGCAGGCCATGTGCCCGATGGTTCGAGACGCGCGCCGGACAGCGCAAGGGCGCTGCCCGACGCGCTCACCATGAGGGAGCGGGGTGGTTCGAAGACAGAACTTCATCCTGAGAAGGCCACGAAGTGGCCGTCTCGAAGGATGGGCATCTATACCCATTTATGATTAGACTAAGGTCAAGAGATACATTCGGGAAATCGCCAGGAAATGCCATGCCAAAGCTCAACCGCGCCGGGGTCGACATCTATTACGAAGTTCATGGCTCCGGCCCGCCGCTGCTGCTGACCCATGGCTATTCATCGACCGGCGAGATGTGGCAGGGCCAGATCGAGGCGCTGTCGCGGCATCACCAGCTGGTGTTGTGGGACATGCGCGGCCACGGCCGGTCGGACTATCCCGATGATCCCTCCGCCTACAGCGAGACTGCGACAGTGGCCGACATGGCCGCACTGCTCGACGAGCTCGGCGCTTCCAGCGCCATCGTCGGCGGGCTATCGCTCGGCGGCTACATGTCGCTGGCATTTCATCGCGCGTATCCGGAACGGGTGCGCGCGCTGCTGATCATCGACACCGGGCCGGGCTTCAGGAAGGACGACGCCCGCGAGGCCTGGAACAGGCGCGCGCACGAGACCGGCGACCGCTTCGAGCGCGAAGGCCTCGCGGTGCTGAAGTCCGCCAGCCGCGAGCGTTCGGAGGTGAGCCATCGCGACGCGTCGGGACTGGCGCGCGCCGCGCGCGGCATGCTGACCCAGCGCGACGCCCGCGTGATCGAATCGCTGCCCGATATCAAGGTGCCGGCACTGGTCGTGGTCGGCGCCGATGACGCGCCGTTCCTCGCCGCCTCCGACTACATGGCGGCGAAGATTCCCGGGGCGGCGAAGGTGGTGATCCCGGCCGCCGGCCACGCCGTCAACATCGACCAGCCGCAGGCCTTCATCGACGCAGTATTGCCATTCCTCGGCAGCCTCGATGCCGGGGTTCCCCGACAGGCGGCGTCATGAGGATTCTTGTCGCCGCGGCCGTCTCGATCATTGCTGCCTGGAGCGGAACGCCCGCTCCCGCCGATGCGCAAGGCCTCGCGCCGCTCGGCGGTCGCCACCCGCCGCCCTTCATCGCGACGTCGTCGAACAACGTGCCGCTGGCCTTCGGCATGAATGCCGCGGATACCTCACGTGCGCTCGGCGTCCCGCTCCATCACATCAAGGGCCGCCCGGGCAACGAAATCTTCCTGGCGTTCCGCAACATCGGCGGCAGCGGATTGTTTCCTCACCGCCACCGGCTCTACCTGCAATTCCGGGATGGCCGCCTGGCCGGCTGGAAGGGCGATTGGGGCGACAACTGGATGTGGCAATAGCCGGCGGACCCCGTCGTGCCCGTTCTCGAAAAAGATCAACTCTCAACCAAGGGATGACCCGTGGGACAGCAGATAAAATTGACGGCTTCGGACCATTTCCAGCTGGGCGGCTATCGCGCCGACCCCGCAGGCGCGGCCCCGGCGGCGGTGGTGGTGATCCAGGAAATCTTTGGCGTCAATCATCACATCCGCGCGGTTTGCGATCGCCTGGCCGGCGAAGGGTATGTTGCAATCGCGCCCGCGATCTTCGATCGCATCCAGCCCAATTTTCAGTGCGGCTATTCGCCGGACGAGGTGGCGACCGCGCGCCAATTCATCGCCAATCCCGACTGGGCGGCGATGCTGCGCGACACCCAGGCTGCCATCGACGCCGTCAGGGACGTCGGCCCGATCGGCATCATCGGCTTCTGTCTTGGCGGCAGCATCGCCTATGCCGCTGCGACCAAACTGTCGGGCCTGTCGGCGGCGATCGGCTATTACGGCGGCGCCATCGTCCGCTTCGCCGACGACAAGCCGCAGGTGCCGACCCAATTGCATTTCGGCGAAAAGGACGCGGGTATCCCGCTCAGCGATGTCGCGGCGATCAGGACAAAGCGGCCGGACGTCGAGATCCATGTCTATCCGGGCGCGCAGCACGGTTTTCATTGCGACGAGCGGGCCAGCTACGACAAGGCCAGCGCCGATATCGCCTGGCCGCGCAGCATGGCGTTCCTGCGCAAGCACCTCGTCGCCTGAGGCGCTGTTTACTCGCCTCTGACGCCGGCAGCTTTGGCGACATCGGCCCACCGCGCATGATCACGGCGCAGCACGGCTTCAAACGTTTCCGCCGAACCGCCCACGGGCAGCAGGCTGAGGGCCTGCAACCCCGCCACGCCCTCGGGAGAGGCGATGATGCGGGCCAGTTCCGACGACAGTTTGGCCACGATATCCCTTGGCGTTGCGGCCGGCACGAAGATGCCGACCCAGCCTTCGGCCTCAAAGCCGGGATAACCGAGTTCGGCGAGCGTCGGAACATCGGGCAGTTGGGACCTACGTTTCTCGCCGCCAATAGCAAGCGCTCTCACCTTGCCCGCGCTCAATTGAGACCCGGCCGTGGTCAGATCGACGAAAGCCGCGGTCACCTGATTGCCGAGCAAATCGTTCATAAGGGGAGCCGCGCCACGATAGGGAACGTGGGTCATGTCGATGCCGGCGGTCTTCTTGAGCAATTCGCCGTACAAATGCGACGTCGTTGCGTTGCCGAAGCTGCCGTAAGGCAGCTTGCCGGGATTCGCCTTGGCAAGTTCAATCAGATCCTTGAGCGATTTTATCGGCTGCGCATCGGGAACCGTCAGAACGATCGTCGACAGCGCGACCTGCGTCACCGGCGCCAGATCCTTGAAGACATCATATGGCAGGTTCGAAACGAGGCTCGGCGCCTGGATGATCTGGGTAATGGCGACCAGCACGGTATAGCCGTCGGGCTGCGCCTTGGCGACGAAATCATTGCCGATCACGCCGCCCGCGCCGGACTTGTTTTCCACCGTGACCGTCTGCTTCCATGCGTCGGACAATTTGGTGGCGAGCAGCCGGGCCGAAACATCGGTCGCGCCTCCCGCGGGATAGGGGACGACGAACGTGATGCGCCGGTTCGGATAGGACTGCGCGGCCGCCTGCTGCGAGAAGGCCCACAGGGCCATCACGGCGACCAGCGCCAGCACGACCGACGCCTTGGCGGCGCGCACCGCCTCGTTGAGCGAACAGAGCTTCATCGGTTTCTTTCTCTTGATTCGATGGATGCTGATTGTTTGAATGAAAGGCGCAGGGCGCGATTCACCTAGCTTCGTTAGCATGGCCCAGCCGCGGTTTGAAGCACCGTTCGAACTTGGCCGGCGACTGCGCCGATACACCACAGCCGCGCAGCCTCGCGTTTTTCGCCAGGCCTTTGGAGAAATAAGCTGCCGTCATTCCTGGGCGTGCGTCAGCACGAACCGGGCATCTCGAGATTCCCAGATGTGCAATTGCACATCTGAGGTCTCGTCCTTCGGACCATCCCGGAATGCGGCTGAGAAATTCAGAACCAGCGTTCGCCGACCAGCACGGTATCGCCGGGGCTGATTGCCGTGCCGAGCGGCACCACGATGCGCGATGAACCCGAAGCATCGGTATGGGTGAGCGTGACGCGGTCACGGCGCGCGCGCGGCGAGAAGCCGCCGGCAATCGCCACCGCGCTCTCGACGGACATGTTTGGCACATAGGGATATTGGCCGGGGGTTGCGACTTCGCCGAGAATGAAGAATGGCCGATAGGCCTCGATCTCCACCGCCACCGATGGCTCGCGGATAAAGCCGTTACGCAGCTTGGCGGTGATGTCGGCGGCGAGGCGCGCGGGAGTCCGTCCGCGTGCCGGTACCGCGCCGATCAGCGGCATGGTGATGGAGCCGGCGGCATCGATGGCGTAGCTGTTGGTGAGACCCTCCTGGCCGTAGACCACGACCCGCAACCTGTCGCCGGCGTCGAGATGATAGGCCGCGTCGTAGGCCACCGGGATCGGTGCGGCCGCATAGACCACCGGAACCGGCGCGTGGGAACGATGGGGCGCGGCGGCAAGGCTGGTGCGAAACGCGCCGATGGCGCCGCTGGAATCGGCAACCGCCACCGGCGGAGCAGAATCGCGAGGTCGGCCGTAGGCTATCGAGTCGAGATCAGGATGCGGCTGGACGACCGGCACCGGCGCGGTCGCGCGCATGCAGCCCGACACGGCGAGCGCGGCAAAGGCGGCAATGATCGGCATTCGAAACGCGCGCGCAACCCGCACCGGAGCCATTCCTCATAGCGAGACAGCCCAACTGTTGCACCGGTTATGGTTAACAAATCGTTGGCGCGCGGGCGTTGTTGCGCGCGCGACCTTACCTCTCCCGATTGTGGGAGAGGTCGACGCGCTCGGCATGGCAATTGCGCGCCAGAGCGCGGCGGGTGGGGAATGCGTCATCGGGCACTGCGATTGCGGAGGCGCCCCCCACCCCAACCCGCAAGCGGGGAGCGGCAAGAAAGATCAGGCGCTGACCCCGGCCCCGACCGGACACGACACTCCGGTGCCGCCAAGCCCGCAATAGCCGGCCGGATTCTTGGCGAGATACTGCTGATGATAGTCCTCGGCGAAATAGAATTCGCCTGACGGCGCGATCTCGGTGGTGATGGTGCCGAGGCCTTTCGCCGCCAGCGCCTTCTGGTACGCCGACTTCGACGCGTCGGCAGCTTTGCGCTGCGCGTCGCCAAACGTGTAGATCGCGGAACGATACTGGGTGCCGACGTCATTGCCCTGACGCATGCCCTGGGTGGGATTGTGGCTTTCCCAAAACGTCTTGAGCAGTTGCTCATAAGAAATCTTCTTGGGATCGAACACCACCAGCACAGCTTCGGTATGACCAGTGCCGCCCGAGCAAGTCTCTTCGTAGGTCGGGTTTCGGGTATGGCCGCCGGCGTAACCCACGGCGGTGGTATAGATGCCGTCGCCGAGCTCCCAGAATTTCCGCTCAGCACCCCAGAAGCAGCCGAGGCCGAACACCGCCTGTTCCAGGCCTGCGGGATAAGGCGGCTGCAATTGGCGGCCGTTCACGAAATGCGTCTTGGCGGTCGGGATCGGTGTCGAACGTCCCGGCAGCGCCTCGGCGGCGCTCGGCAATGCGGTGGTTTTGCGCATGAAGAACATGGGGAATCACCTTTTCGATGTCGAAGACGCGTTCCGGGACACCCTGGACCCGGCACCCTTCGAACGCTTCATCTGTGACTCCAATATAGGTCTTTACGCCGGCAGCGGCAGCCCCGTTACGCCGAGGCCGATGGACATGCCCCTGGAACCGACATTCAGTTCCTGGAATAGCCGATCAACGGCTTGCGCGGGCGAAACAGCAGCATCAATAGAATGCCCAGCACGCCCAGCACGGCAAAAACCGGCTGGTCCAGGATCAACCTGACGACTCCGGTCCAGAGCCACGGCGCGATGCCGTCGAGCGAAGCGCGGAAGGCCTGCTGGCTGGATTGATGGATGTCGTTCCAGAACTGGCCAAACCGGGTAAATTGCAGGGTCTGATCGGCGACCCAGCGGGCACCGTCATAGACCATGAAGATAAATCCGCCGGCCAGCAGCAAGAGGCCGACAAGTCGGAAGAAACCGCGGATCATGCATCACCCTATGTCTGTCGCGCCCCGAACGCCGTCTGGGATTAACGGGGCCTCTCGGGAAATTCAACCACTTCAGCAGCTTATCCGTGCGCTACCAGCCGGCCGGGCCGGCGCGAGCGAGCTCCGAAGGCGTTGACGCTGCTGTGCACGCCCTCTATAAGACCGGCAAAGGCGGCGGGCGCAATCCCGCCGCTGCTGTTCTTTGAACGACGCCGTCATGTGAGCATCTTCGCTTGCCGACAATGGCATCTCGGGAACATCCGGAAAACACCAGCGTCGATCAAGCGGTTGAACGGCCGGCGCGCTAGAGCCCGACCACCCAGCGACCGGTCACCGCCGAAGGATATTTGAGAACATGGCCAACACGACTTCCGCCAAAAAGGCGACGCGCAAGATTGCCCGCCGCACCATCATCAACAAGTCGCGCCGCACCCAGATGCGCGGCGCGGTTCGCACCGTTGAAGAAGCGATCAAGAGCGGCGACCGCGACGCGGCGCTGAAGGCAATGACGCGCGCGGAACCGGAACTGATGCAGGCAGCGCAGCGCAACATCATTCACAAGAACAATGCGAGCCGAAAAGTCTCGCGGCTCGCGCATCAGATCGCAAAGCTCGCGAAGTAAGACTGATCGAAAAAGATGCTCGTCAATAAAAGCCCGGTCCCCCCGGGCTTTTTCTTTTTGCACCGCACGCCGGTGGACGGTCGGCCGGATCCTGGCGCCACCGTAATCCTACTGTTGCTATGTAGGAAGGCGGGCTTATGAAGTTCGCGAAGGCGCAATCTGCACTGATGCGGCTTGATGCCCGGCCACGCTTTCAAAATAGCAACCGCGGCCCTGCGAGTGCACTGCAAGACGGATCAGGGTTACCCTCTTCCGACGATCAAAAAAAAACGCGCTTGCGTAGTCACTTATCGGCATAGTGGCGACCGCTTGTTGGAAAATTCATTCTCGCCCCGCTCAATCGTAAACAAATTATGAACTTATTTTGCACAACTGTCAGAAATGTCACAGCGCTTCCCGCTTTCGAATCTCTGCGCAGATTCAAAACCTTGCCGCTCGCAGCGAACTATGTCGGCTGATTTTGCGAGTGCGAAGTGATTTTTGCCGCCGTGCCCGGTGAATCATTTTCGTTGCGGGAAACAGACCATGATGTATCTCTTAGGTCGTTCGCGGCGCCCACGGCTCTTCAGACCAGCGCGGTTTAAGAAACCGGGGCGGACGTGCAAATCGGCGGCGGTGTGCGCGTTGGCGACGCTTTCCAAGCGATTGTCGGGTAAAGCCTCATAGCAATGTGGGGAATGTGGTTCTGTGTCGAAATTTCTCAAGTGGAGCATTCGTGTCCCACGCGTTGAACAAGAGAGATACGAGACGGGCCAACCGGGAAGCGCAAGGCGAAGCACCCGAACAACAGGTTGGGTAAACGAGCTACGCGAATTGCGGCGGCGTCTGGACGATTTGAGCTTCAGGCGCTGTCGGCTGAATTTGAAACACGATTAGAATGACACCTCGCCGTGGGCAATCGCGGCGAGAGGGGGAGGCTGCATGCTTTACGGGATCATCGCGGTAATCGACCAGAAGCCAGTTTTAACCGATGACGTATTGGGCGCCTTAGCTGCCCCCTGCACGCGGCCCCCCGCGCGAACTCCGGACAGACCGTCGAGTATGCGCTGACCTCGCGAACGCTTCTCTTCCAGCCAACGATGGCCCAACGGCGCCTCGCCGAACGGCCGGGCTATGGCTGGAAACCAAGCCTCGCTTGAGGTCGCGCCATGCGCAAACACGCGCATGGCGGCTTCACCGGGAACCTTACTCCATCAGAAAAGTCGTCAGGCAATGACAAATATCGAACAGGATCGCTGGTCACGCGTGAAGGGTCGGCTGCGCTCGAGCGTGGGAGAAGACGTCTATACCAGCTGGTTCGCGCGCATGGACCTGGAAAGCGTGCAGGACGAAAGCGTCCGCCTTTCGGTGCCGACGCGATTTCTC
The DNA here is from genome assembly GCA_001464035.1 of Bradyrhizobiaceae bacterium Ga0074131. Lineage (GTDB taxonomy): Bacteria > Pseudomonadota > Alphaproteobacteria > Rhizobiales > Xanthobacteraceae > Bradyrhizobium. Next base: position 398,237 of record LNEC01000019.1, on the reverse strand, counting down.
AAGAGCTGGATCCAGGCGCATTACGCCGAACGCGTTCTCACCTGTTGGCAGGCCGAGATGCCGGAAGTGCACCGCGTCGACCTCACCGTGCGCACCGCGATGCGCTGCGCGGCGCCCGCCAAGGAAGCTCCCGCTCTGCTCGATTCCCGCCGCCCCGAGCGGCCCGACGGCAGGCCGGCCCCCGAGGTGCGCGCGACCGCGATCGCGCCGGTGTCCGCCAGCCATGACGCGCTCGGCGGCTCGCCGCTCGATCCGCGCCTGACGTTCGGAAGCTTCGTCGTCGGCCGCTCCAACACGCTGGCGCATGCCGCGGCGCGTCAGGTGGCGGAGGGGCGGCGCGGCGACAGCGTGATGTTCAACCCGCTCTACATCCATGCCGGCGTCGGCCTCGGCAAGACCCACCTGCTGCAGGCGGTGACCTGGGCGGGCAATTCCGGCAGCGAGCGCAAGGTGCTGTACCTCACCGCCGAAAAGTTCATGTACGGGTTCGTGGCGGCGCTCAAGACGCAGACGGCCCTCGCCTTCAAGGAGGCGCTGCGCGGCATCGATGTGCTCGTGATCGACGACCTGCAGTTCCTGCAGGGCAAATCCACCCAGGCCGAATTCTGTCACACCCTGAACGCGCTGATCGATGCCGGCCGCCAGGTGGTGATCGCGGCGGACCGTCCGCCGTCCGACCTCGAGAGTCTCGACGACCGCGTGCGCTCGCGCCTCGCTGGCGGCCTGGTGGTCGAGATGGGATCGCTCGGCGAGGAACTGCGGCTCGGAATCCTCAAGTCGCGCGTGGCGGCAGCCCGCGCGCATCACGCAACCTTCGACGTGCCGGCGCCGGTGCTGGATTATCTGGCGCGCACCATCACCCACAACGGCCGCGACCTCGAGGGCGCGATCAATCGCCTCCTGGCGCACAGCAAGCTCAACGCCCAGCCGGTGACCTTGGAAATGGCCGAGCGCGAGGTGCGCGACTTGATCCGCCCGCAGGAACCCAAGCGCATCAAGATAGAGGACATTCAGCGCGTGGTGGCCCGGCAATACAATGTCAGCCGCTCCGACCTGCTGTCGTCGCGGCGTACCGCGAATGTGGTGCGGCCGCGCCAGGTCGCGATGTACCTGGCGAAAACCCTGACGCTGCGGAGCTTGCCGGAGATCGGCCGCCGGTTCGGCGGACGCGACCACACCACGGTGCTGCACGCCGTGCGCAAGATCGAGGCGCTGGTCGCCAAGGACGTGGCGCTCTCCGAAGAGGTCGAATCGCTCAAGCGCCAATTGCAGGAGTGAAATTTTCTCTGTCCGGTGACGGAAACGCTTCATGCCGTCGTCCCACCATGCCGGGGATCAGGGTCCCGGCGCTCGCCGCAACGCGCGGATTTTCCGGCGAATCGTGGGGAACGAGCGCGCGTTTGACTTGCGCCGACAGGCCATCCGAGCCACCTTGCGGTCCCCCCGCGGGTTTGGTCAAATCCAGCTTCGATCAGGCTTTTCGGGTTTCAGATGCCGCGGCGTGCCTTCTGGGCCGCCCGGCTTTTCCATCTCAGGGATCGGGCGGATATTGCAATGAAGGTCACCGTCGAGCGCGCGCAACTCCTGAAATCGCTGGGCCACGTCCATCGCGTGGTCGAGCGCCGCAACACCATTCCGATCCTGGGCAACGTGCTGATCCGCGCCGAAGGCGCCCGGCTGTCGCTGAAGGCCACCGACCTCGACCTCGAGGTGACGGAGACTCTGGCGGCGGAAACCGCCACCGGCGGCTCGACCACCGTGCCGGCCCACATGTTCTACGACATCGTTCGCAAGCTCCCCGACGGCGCGCAGATCGTGCTGGAAGGCGACGGCGACCGCGCGGTGCTGGCGATCCGCGCCGGCCGCTCGCGCTTCACGCTGCAGACGCTGCCCGAAAACGATTTTCCGGATCTTGCCGCCGGCGATATGACGCATTCGTTCACGCTGGCCGCTTCCGACCTGAAGCGGCTGATCGATCGCACGCAATTTGCGATCTCGACCGAGGAGACCCGCTACTACCTCAACGGCATCTATCTGCACTCGGCCGGCAGCGCCAAGGCGACGACCTTGCGCGCGGTCGCGACCGACGGCCATCGCCTGGCTCAGGTCGATCTGCCGCTGCCCAAGGGGGCGGACGGGATGCCCGGCGTGATCGTGCCGCGCAAGACCGTCGGCGAAGTGCAGCGGCTGATCGAGAACAATGAGGGCGAAGTCGGCATCGAACTGTCGCAAGGCAAGATCCGCTTCACCATCGGCCATGTGGTGCTGACCTCGAAACTGATCGACGGCACGTTTCCGGATTACGGCCGCGTCATCCCGCAGAACAACGACAAGGAACTGATCGTCGACAAGCAGGATTTCGAGGCCGCGGTGGACCGCGTGTCGACGATCTCGAGCGAGCGCGGCCGCGCGGTGAAGCTGGCGCTGTCCGCGGGCAAGCTGGTGCTGTCGGTGACCAACCCGGATTCCGGAAGCGCCACCGAAGAACTCGAGGTCGAATACGCCTCCGACGCGCTGGATATCGGATTCAACTCGCGTTATCTCTTGGATATCGCCGCCCAGATCGAGGGCGAAGTGGCGGTCCTGAGGTTGGCTGATCCCGGTTCGCCGACCCTGGTGCAAGACAAGGATTCCAAGGGCGCGCTCTACGTGCTGATGCCGATGCGGGTGTGACGAACGGCGAAAAACGCTCGAATCTTCCCTCTCCCCCTGTGGGAGAGGGTGGCGCCTCACGAAGTGAGGCGACGGGTGAGGGGTTCGCGCCGCAGACGCCACACCATCGCCCGACGGCCAAGCGTATCCGCGGGTTCGCAAAAAAGCTGCGCCGCGAGCCGACTGACGCTGAAATGGCCATGTGGCGACTACTCCGCGGCCGAAGATTGGCGCTCTTCAAGTTTCGCCGCCAAGTCCCCTTTCGGAACTTCATTCTCGACTTCGTGTGCTTCGAAAAGCACTTCATCATCGAAATCGATGGTAGTCAGCATGCTGATTCCAAGCGCGACACCGCGAGAGACGCCGTCCTGATGACGGAAGGTTTTCGCGTCGCGCGCTACTGGAATAATGACGTGCTGCAACAACCTTCCGCCGTACTGGAGGACATTCTCGCAAAGCTGACCGGGCCGTAAGAACCCCTCACCCGTCGCCGAACTTCGTTCGACGCCACCCTCTCCCACAAGGGAAAGATCGACGCTCTCCTCCCATGACCGCCTCCCGCATCCACCGCCTGACGCTGACGCACTTCCGGAATTATCGGGCGGCGAGCCTGCAGACGCGCGGCGATGTGGTGGTGCTGGTGGGGCCCAACGGCGCCGGCAAGACCAACTGCATCGAGGCGATCTCGCTGCTGTCGCCCGGGCGGGGCCTGCGCCGCGCCACGCTCGACGACCTCGCCGATATTCAGGGCGATGGCTCCTGGGCGGTGTCCGCCGAGATCGAAGGCGCGCTTGGACTCGCCACGCTTGGCACCGGAATCGACCCGCCCGGCAGCGAAGGCGCGTCCACCAGCCGGCGCTGCAGAATCGACCGCGAGCCGGTCGGTTCGGCCACCGCCTTCGGCGATCACCTGCGCATGGTGTGGCTGACGCCGTCGATGGACGGACTGTTTCTCGGCGCCGCGTCGGAGCGGCGACGGTTTTTCGACCGGCTGGTGCTGGCGATCGACTCCGAGCATTCCAGCCGGGTCTCGGCGCTCGACCGCTCGCTGCGCTCGCGCAACCGGCTCCTCGAGGTGCGCAATTACGACGACCACTGGTGCGATGCGATCGAGCGCGAAACCGCCGAACTCGCTGTCGCGGTCGCCGCGATGCGGAGCCAGACCGTGATGCGACTGGCCGCAATGCTGCGCGCCCGCGGCGATGCGTCCGCCTTTCCGTCGGCCCGGATCATGCTCGACGGCTGGATGGAAAACGCGCTGGTCAATGAGCCCGCCACCGCGGTGGAGGATCGCTACCGCGAGATCCTGCGCGCCGGCCGCGCCCGCGATGCCGCCGCCGGTCGCACCCTCGACGGGCCGCACCTGACTGATCTGCAGGTGATCTATGCGCCGAAGAACATGCCGGCCCGCGACGCTTCGACCGGCGAGCAGAAGGCGCTGCTGATCGGGCTGGTGCTGGCGCATGCGAACCTGGTCGCTGAGATGACCGGTATCACGCCGCTGCTGCTGCTCGACGAGGTGGTCGCGCATCTCGATCCCGGCCGGCGCAAGTCGTTGTTCGGCGAACTGGCGAAGCTCGGCGCACAGGTCTGGATGACCGGCGCCGACCCCGCGGCATTCGCCGAGGTCGGCGCGTCGGGCGAAGTTTTCGAGGTCGAGTCCGGCCAGATCGCACGGCGCGCCTGACGGCGCGGAACGTCGCCGCGACCCGCCGGCGGCATCGGACCGGCGGCCGACGAGGTGCAGGAATCCGGAAACGCTGGATCGAAAATCGCCCGCCGAATCGCGCTTTTCGAGACCCCCCAAATCGGCTTCCGGCCGGCTTGAAAAACCTTCAAAAAATCCTATCTATTCAATAGCTTGCCAATGGAGACTTTGCGCTAGGCGCATCGCCGCTTTCATGGCACAAATAAACTGAATCAGCGCCTGTTTGCGCCGCTGAGCCGGGACATCCCTCGAAGGCCTCACATGACAGAACCTGCCCGGCAAACCATCGCCGACACCGAGCATTCCATTCCTATCGAATACGGCGCGGAATCGATCCGGGTATTGAAGGGCCTCGACGCCGTGCGCAAGCGGCCGGGCATGTATATCGGCGACACCGACGACGGCTCCGGCCTGCACCACATGGTCTACGAAGTCGTCGACAACGCCATCGACGAAGCGCTCGCCGGTCACGCCACCGCAGTGGAGGTGGTGCTCAACGCCGACGGTTCGGTGACCGTGCGCGATGACGGCCGCGGCATCCCCGTTGACATCCACAAGGGCGAGGGCATTTCCGCCGCCGAGGTCATCATGACCCAGCTGCATGCCGGTGGAAAATTCGACCAGAATTCCTACAAGGTCTCCGGCGGCTTGCACGGCGTCGGCGTCTCCGTCGTCAACGCGCTGTCGGAGAAGCTGCAGCTTCGGGTCTGGCGCGACGGCAAGGAGCACTTCGTCGAATTCGCCCATGGCGACGTGGTGGCGCCGCTCAAGGTGGTCGGCGATGCCAATGGCAAGCGCGGCACCGAGGTGACCTTCCTCGCCTCCAAGGAGACCTTCACCAATGTCGAATACGACTTCGCGACGCTGGAACACCGGCTGCGCGAGCTCGCCTTCCTGAACTCCGGCGTCAATATCGTGCTGTCCGACATGCGTCACGCGGTCGAGAAGCGCGAAGAGATGCGCTACGACGGCGGCGTCAACGAGTTCGTGAAGTATCTCGACCGCAACAAGAAGCCGATGGTGCCGTCCCCGATCATGATCAATGCCGAACTCAACGGCATCGGCGTCGAGGCGGCGCTGTGGTGGAATGACAGCTATCATGAGAACGTGCTGTGCTTCACCAACAACATCCCGCAGCGCGACGGCGGCACCCATCTGGCCGGCTTTCGCGGCGCGCTGACGCGCCAGGTCAACGGCTACGCCGACGCCATCGCCAAGCGCGAAAAGATCGCGCTGACCGGCGACGACTGCCGCGAAGGCCTGACCGCGGTGCTCTCGGTCAAGGTGCCCGATCCAAAATTCTCCTCGCAGACCAAGGACAAGCTGGTGTCCTCGGAAGTGCGGCCGGTGGTCGAAAACGTGCTCAACGAGGCGCTGGCGGCGTGGTTCGAGGAACATCCCGCTGAGGCCAAGGTAATCGTCGGCAAGGTGGTGGAAGCCGCGGCCGCGCGCGAGGCCGCGCGCAAGGCGCGCGAGCTGACGCGGCGCAAGGGCGCGCTCGATATCGCCTCGCTGCCAGGAAAATTGGCCGACTGTCAGGAAAAAGACCCTGGCAAGTCAGAACTGTTCATCGTCGAGGGCGACTCGGCGGGCGGCAGCGCCAAGATGGGCCGCAACCGCGAATTCCAGGCGGTGCTGCCGTTGCGCGGCAAGATCCTCAACGTCGAGCGCGCGCGCTTTGACAAGATGCTGGGCTCCGAGCAGATCGGCACCCTGATCACCGCGCTCGGGACCGGCATCGGCCGCGATGATTTCGACCTGTCGAAGCTGCGCTATCACAAGATCATCCTGATGACCGACGCCGACGTCGACGGCGCGCATATTCGCACCCTGCTGCTGACGTTTTTCTTCCGCCAGATGCCGTCGCTGATCGATGCGGGTTACCTCTATATCGCGCAGCCGCCGCTCTACAAGGTGACGCGTGGCAAGTCCGAGCAGTATCTGAAGGACGAACGCGCGCTGGAGGACTATCTGATCGCGACCGGCCTCGACGACTGCGTGTTCAAGCTGGCGTCGGGCGAGAGCCGCGCCGGACGCGACCTGCTGGCTCTGGTGGAGGATGCCCGCGCCATCCGCGGCACGCTGCATAATCTGCACAGCCGCTATAACCGCAAGGTGATCGAGCAGGCGGCGATCGCCGGCGTGATGAGCCCGAAAATCACCGGCGACCTTGCCACCGCCAACGCCGCCGCGGATTACATCGCGCGACGGCTCGACGCGCTGGCCGATGAAGTCGAGCGCGGCTGGACCGGGCGCTTCACCGAAGGCCAGGGTTTCCTGTTCGAGCGCACCGTGCGCGGTGTCAAGGATGTCGCCATGATCGACGACGCGTTGCTCGGCTCGGCCGATGCGCGCAAGCTCGACGACTACGCCGCCAGGCTGCAGGAAGCCTATCCGAAGCCGGGCCTGCTGCGCCGCAAGGACACCGAGACCGCGATCCACGGGCCGGTCAGCCTGTTCGAGGCGGTGACCGACGCCGGCCGCAAGGGCGTGGTGCTGCAGCGCTACAAAGGCCTCGGCGAAATGAACCCGGGCCAGCTTTGGGAGACGACCCTCGACACCAACGAGCGCTCGCTGCTGCAGGTCAAGATCAAGGAGGTCGACGAGGCCGACGACATCTTTACGAAGTTGATGGGCGACCTGGTGGAACCGCGCCGCGAGTTCATTCAGGATAATTCTCTCAGCGCCAACGTCGACGTGTGAGCGGCAACAGCATGATCCGGAATGGTGGAAACCGGTTTTTCGACGTAATCCCGCTCGGACAAGCAGATGGAATCATGATCGGATCCGATCGGATCAAGCTCTGATGCCGCCCCTTCAATACATCGTTGAGGGCGGTCACCGGCTTTCGGGCACCATCGAGCCATCAGGCAACAAGAACGCCGCTCTGCCGATCATCGCGGCGGCGTTGCTGACCGAGCATCCGGTAACCCTCCAAAACGTGCCTCGCATTCGCGACACCGAGACGCTGGTCGAGCTGATCCGTTCGGTCGGCGCGTCAGCCGAATGGCGGGCGCGCAACACCCTTGCCATCCACGCCGAGGATGTTCGCGCCGCCGATCTCGACCCGGTGCTGTGCGCGCGGATCCGCGCCTCGATTTTGCTGGCAGGACCGCTGCTGGCCCGCTGCGGCGAGGTGATGCTGCCGCCGCCGGGCGGCGACGTCATCGGCCGGCGCCGGCTCGACACCCATTTTCTGGCCTTCGAACAGCTCGGCGCCACGGTCACCGCCACCGACCGGTTGGAGTTCAGGGCCAAGAGGCTGAAAGGCGCCGACGTTTTCCTCGACGAGCCCAGCGTGACGGCCACCGAAAACGCGCTGATGGCCGCGGTGGCGGCGCATGGCACCACTTATCTGCGCAACGTCGCTTCCGAGCCGCATGTCCAGGACCTCGCGCATTTCCTGGTCGCGCTCGGCGCCCGCATCGAGGGCATCGGCACCAACACCATCATCGTTCACGGCCCGGCGACGCTCGGCGCTGCCAGCTACACGATCCAGCCCGATCATATCGAGGTGGGCTCGCTGATCGGCCTTGCCGCGGTGACGCGTTCGCCGCTGCGCATAGCGCGGGCCGGCGTCGGGCATCTGCGCTCGATCCGGATGGGCTTCGAGCGGCTCGGCATCGTCTGCGAGGTCGAGAACGATGACCTCATCGTGCCGGCCCACCAGACGCTCAAGATCCAGGATGATTTCGGCGGTCACGTTCCAAAACTCGAGGATCAACCGTGGCCGGCTTTCCCCGCCGATCTGATGTCGATCGCGATCGTCACCGCGACCCAGTGCGACGGCGTGATCCTGATGTTCGAGAAGATGTTCGAGTCGCGGATGTTCTTCGTCGACAAGCTGATCGCGATGGGCGGACGCATCGTACTGTGCGATCCGCACCGCGCCATCGTGGCGGGGCCGAGCCGGCTTCGCGGCGCGGAGATGACGTCGCCCGACATCCGCGCCGGCATGGCGATGCTGCTGGCGGCGGTATGCGCCAAGGGCGTCAGCACCATCAACAACGCCGACCAGATCGAGCGCGGCTACGAACGAATCGACGAACGTCTCAATGCGCTGGGCGCCCGGATCACCCGCGTACCGGAGCGGTCGCGATAGGGCGCGATCAAGGGATTGGGAACTGCAGCCACTATTTTGGCCCGCACCGGTGCTAGTCTGTCCCCATGACATCCCTCGATAAAGCCGAACGTGGCCCGATCGCGGCTCCGACCGCCGCAACCAAGCGCGGCCATCACCTAGCCGTCGAGCTGACGGAGACGCTCAGGCTTGCGGTGCCCATCGCGCTGACGCAGCTCGGGCAGATCGCGATGATGACCACCGATCTCGCGCTGATCGGGCGGCTCGGCGACGGAGCCGTGGCCGCCGCGGCGCTGGCGAGTTCGGTGTTCTTCATCTCCTTCACCTTCGGCATGGGGCTGGTGTCTGCGGTGGCGCCGCTGGCGGCGCAGGCATTCGGCGCGCGCAATCCGCGGATGGTGCGGCGCGCGCTGCGCGTCGGGCTGTGGGCCGCGCTGATGATTTCGCTGCCGATGATCCTGCCTCCGCTGTTCGGCGAGCAGATCCTGTTGACGCTCGGCCAGGCTCCGGCCACCGCGCGCCTCGCGCAGGAGTATCTGCTGGGGCTGGCATGGGGCATTGCGCCGGCGCTCTGGTTCCTCGCCATCCGCGGTTTCATGGGCGCGGTCAACCGGCCGGAGCCGGGATTGTGGATCACGCTGGTCGCGATCCCCGCCAATGCCGCGCTGGTCTATCTCTTGATCCACGGCGAATGGGGGCTGCCGCGGCTGGAATTGTTCGGCGCCGGCCTCGCTACCACGATCATCAATTTCGGCATGTTTCTGGCGGCGCTGTGGTTTGCGCATAGCCGCCGGCCGTTCCGGAAATACCAGGTGCTGGGCCGGATCTGGCGCATCGACTGGATGCTGATGCGGCAGCTGATCGTGATCGGTGCGCCGATCTCGATCTCGTTCCTGCTGGAATACGGCCTGTTCGCGGCGGCCGCGCTGCTGATGGGCCTGATCAGCACCACCGCGCTGGCGGCGCACCAGATCGCGCTGCAGGTGACCGCCATCCTGTTCATGGTGCCGTTCGGCATCGGCATAGCGGCCACCGTGCGGGTCGGGCATGCCGTCGGCCGCAACGACGCGGCGGGGGTCAGGAGGGCGGGCTTCGTCGCGACCCTGCTCGGCATGGCGCTGGTCTCTGCGCTAACGCTGGCCGTGATCCTCTCGCGGTTTGCCATCGCGCGGTTCTTCTTTGGCGAGGCTGTCGAGAGCGGAGGCCTCGTCATCGAACTTACCGCTACGCTGCTGATGGTCGGCGCGACCTTCTTTGTCGCCGACGGCATCCAGACCGTCGCCGCGGGCGCGCTGCGCGGCATGAACGACACGCGGATACCGCTGGTGTTCGCCGCGATCAGCTACTGGCTGATCGGATTTCCCGCCGCCTGGGGGCTCGCCTTCTGGGCCGGATGGGGCGCGATCGGGGTCTGGATCGGGCTGTCCTGCGGCACCGCGGTCTATGCCGTTCTGCTGGTCCTCCGCTTCCGGCTGCTGGCCAACCGGCTGGCATTGATGCGATGAGAGGCAACGATGAGCGTCCGTGAGGTCCAACCCGCCATCGACGCCGATGCGCTGCTGGCCGGCGCGCAATTCGCAGACGCCTTCGGTCTCGACGTCGAGGGCCGGACGCTCGACGCCCGGCAAGCCGCGGAGCGCATGATGGGGCGCGCGCCGCGATGGATCGACGCGCTGTTGGCCCTGCGCAATACCCTGGTCGCGCCGTTCGGCCTCAAGACTTCAGGCGCCAGCGCCTCCACGGCCCGGGACATGATCGGGATCTTTCCGGTGATCAGCCAGACGCCTGACCGCCTCGTCGCCGGCTTCGACGACAGCCACCTGGATTTTCGCGTCGTGGTCGACGTCGCAAGCCGCGGCGCCGGCCAGCAGATCACCACGACCACGCTGGTCAAGACGCACAATTGGCTCGGGCGGACCTACCTCGCGATCATCCTGCCGTTTCACCGGCTCGTCGTCCGCACCATGCTGGCGCAGGTTGCGGCCTGAAGGCGGCGCATCCCGTGTATCCCTTGGCCTGCATGGACGTACGGTCGCGCGCGTGCTTTGCTTTGCCGGATCAGTGAGTGACCGGACCTTGCCATGACGTTATCAGTCGATCTGTTCTTTTCGTTCCGCAGTCCCTACAGCTATCTTGCGCTGCCGAAGACGCGCAGGATGGTCGCCGACTATGACGTGACACTCAACCTGCGTCCGGTCTATCCGCTGGCGGTGCGCGTCCCCGGCTTCTTCAAGCGCGCCAATCCACAATTCGCGCGCTACGTCGTGCTGGATTCCAGCCGCGTTGCCAAACACGAAAACATCCCGTTCCGCTTTCCCCGCCCGGATCCCATCGTGCAGGACATGGCGACGCTGGATGTCGCCGAGAACCAGCCCTACATCCATCGCCTGACACGCCTCGGCGCCGCGGCGCAGCTCGAGGGCCGTTCGCTCCAATTCACCGAAGCGATCAGCCGGGTGCTGTGGGACGGCACCGTCAACGGATGGAACGAGGGTGATCATCTCGCCAGCGCCGCGGCGGCCGTCGGCTTCGATCTGGCGGCGATGGACGCGGCTGTCACAGCCGACCCTGATCGTTACGAGCGGGTGATCTCCAACAACGAACAGGCGCACGCGGCTTCCGGCCACTGGGGGGTGCCGACCTTCGTGTTCGAGAACGAGCCGTTCTTCGGACAGGACCGCATCGGCATGCTGATCTGGCGGATGGAAAGCAAAGGCCTGACCCGCCGCGGCTGAGTCGAGGATCATCAAGACGGCCGGAACCAAGGGCGTCCCCGGCGGTTACCGCGCGTGGCATCCAGCGGCACCCCTCCTGAAAGCGACGACACCAAAGCCGCCCTGGCGCGCGCTTTCGATACGGTCTGGGAACGGTTTCTCGGCATCGAGGGGGACGAAGCCGACACTGTTGAAAATCGCCGCCGGCTCGCCGCACGGATCGTCGCATTGGCGCGTTCCGGCGAAATCGAACGGCACGAACTGGTCGAGGCCGCCTTGATCCACCTCCGCGTGCTCGCGGAAGCCGCTCGCCTCGGCATGCGCAACAGCCCTGACACCCCGTTCGCGGCGGCCGTCCACCCGAAAGAGCAAGGCGGCCATGCGTTTGCGCCGGAAACCATTGCGGCGATGTCGACGGCGCTCGACCTCTGCCTCGACGAACTGCCGTTCCGGATCCCCTCGGATGCCTTGAAGCTGCTGTCCACCAGCATTCTCGAAAGCGCCTCGCGCGGCGAACGCGATTCCGACCGCCTACGACTGCACGCGCTCAATGCGCTGAAGGCCCGGCAATAGCAGCAGTTTACGGATCGTTCCGGCTTGAACGGCCGCCATCATGCGAATAGCTTGCCAGCCCGGCCTCATGGAACAGGACAACATGGCACACGAAACCGCCACCCTCGCCGCCTACGTCGCCAACCTGAAATTCGACGATATACCGCAGGAGGTGCTGGCGCGCGCCAAGGTGCTGACGCTGGACTTTCTGGGCAGCGCCATCCGGGCGCGGCGTGACGCCGAATCCACGCCGTCGCTGCTGAAGATGCTGGAGGCACTGGCGCTCGACGGCAAGGGCGAATCCACCGTGTTCGGCGATGCCAAGACCTGGACGCCCGCGGTGGCGGCGCTGCTCAACGGCGCGCTCGGCCATTCCCTCGATTTCGACGATACCCATGCGGATTCCTCGCTGCATCCGAGCGCGCCGGTGGTGCCGGCCGCGTTCGCGATCGGCGAGATGGTCGGCGCCTCCGGCCGCGACGTGCTCACCGCCATCGTCGCCGGATATGAGGTGTGCTGCCGACTCGGCAACGCGCTCGATCCGACCTCGCATTACGCGCGCGGTTTTCATCCCACGGCGACGGCCGGCACGTATGGTGCGGCGGCGGCCGCCGCCAAGCTGTTCGGATTGTCGAAGGAGCAGATCATCGCGGCGTTCGGCGTTTCCGGCAGCCAGGCCGCGGGCTCGCTGCAGTTCCTCGTCAACGGTGCCTGGAACAAGCGTTACCAGGTCGGCGCCGCCGCCATGAATGGCGTGATCGCGGCCACGCTGGCGCGCAACGATTTCGTCGGCTCGTCCGAATCGGTCGAGGGCAAGCACGGCCTTCTGGTCGGCTACAGCGACAACGCCCATCCCGACAAGGCGGTCGCCGGCCTCGGGGAGATCTACGAGACCATGAAGATCGGCGTCAAACCCTATCCGAGTTGCCGCTATACCCACGCCGCCCTCGATGCGCTGATCGCGATGCGTCGCGAGCACAATCTGACGCCGGACCAGGTCAGGCGGGTCGAGATCGGTCTGCATCGCAACGGCATCACGCTGACCGGCGACGCCGCCACCAAGCGGCACCCGACCTCGATCGTCGGCGGCCAGTTCTCGATGTTCTTCACCGGCGCGGTGGCGCTCGACCAGGGCCGTTTCGGGTGGGACGATTACGAGCGGCTGGGCGACGCCGCGGTAGATGCGCTGGCCGACAAGTTCGACGTGGTGCAGGACGATCGCCTGGAGGCCGGCCGCAGCCATCCGTTCGGCGCGCGGGTCTCCATCACCACCGACGACGGCGTGCATGAGCGGCTCTATGCCGACCCCTCGGGCGAGCCGAATTCGTTTCCGGACGCGCAGGCGATGCAGCAGAAATTTCTCACGCTCGCCCGCCCGGTGCTGAACGGCCGCGCCGACCAGTTCGCCGATGCGATCCTGTCGCTGGAGCGATTCGATCGCGTCGCGAAAGCGACGCAACTCGGCCGGCAGTAGGGCTGCGTCAAGCCATCCACTGGTCGCGCGACGTCACCCAGACATCCGCGACATGACCGAACAGTTCGATCTCGCGGTCCTTTTCGGCTCCGACCGCCGCGCCACGCCTTGCGACGCGGTATTCTCGCGATCGATGCAGTGGATCACGCGCTCGATCTCGAACGTCGCGAAGGCCCAGTCGATCGACGCGCGCGCTGCCTCGACGGCATAGCCCCTGCCCTGGGCCTCCTTCGCAATGCCCCAGCCGATTTCAAAGCCCGGCCAGGCCGGCGGAAACCATGGCCCGACCCGTCCGATGAATGTTCCGCTGCTCTTTTCCTCCACCGCGAACATGCCCGCGCCGTGCAGCGACCAGTGCCCGGCCATGACGACGGCGTGCCGCCAGCCGGTCATCTCGTCGATCACCGGCTTGCCGTCGACGGTGATGAACCGCGCGGTAGCGGGATCGGCCAGCATCGCGGCATATGGAGCGATATCGCCGTTGCGCCATTGCCGCAGTTTCAGTCGCGCTGTTTCAACGACGGGACCGCCGGGTTGTGCGAGTGTAACGCCCGCCTTGAGGGGAGCAATCATCGCCGCTTCCATTTTTCATGGAACATTATCCGCCAGCCGGCGTCAGGCAGCAAGTGCGGCGCGGATCATGTGCGCAAGATCCGACTTGCGATAGGGCTTGGCGAGCAGCAGCACGCCGGCGTCGAGATGGCCGTGATGGATGATGGCTTCGTTCGAATAGCCTGAGGTGAACAGTACCTTCAGCGAGGTCCTTCGCTGCAGTGCTGCGTCCGCCAGCTGGCGGCCGTTCATCGGGCCCGGCATGATCATATCGGTGAATAAGAGATCGATCTTCTGGGGACCATCGATAACGACCAGGGCTTCCCTGGCATTGACCGCCGCCAGCGTGGCGTAGCCCAGGCTTTCAATTTGGCCGATCACGAAGGTTCGCACCAGATTATCGTCCTCGACGACCAGTATGGTCTCATGCCCGCCTTCGATGCGCTGCTTGCTGGCCACCTTGGCAGGCAGAGCGACACCCGTCGCCTGCGGCAGGTAGATTCTCACCGTCGTGCCGTGACCTTCTTCGCTGTAGATCTTGATGTGTCCATTGGACTGCTTGACGAATCCGTAGACCATGCTGAGGCCGAGACCGGACCCTTTACCGACCTCCTTGGTGGTGAAGAACGGCTCAAACACATTGTTCAGTATCCCGGCGGGAATGCCGTGCCCGGAATCGGTTACTGCAACCAGCACGTAGTTCCCGGCAGTGACATCGCTGTTCGCGCCCGCGTATTCATCGTCGAGGACGATGTTGCAGGTCTCGATGGTGAGTTTGCCACCGTCCGGCATCGCGTCGCGGGCGTTGAGCGCAAGATTGAGGATCGCATTCGTGAGCTGGCTGGGGTCGATCAGTGCGCGCGACGCCTCGCCGTCGAGCAGCGTATGGACCTCGACCTGCTCGCCGAGCGTCGGCCGCAGCAGATTGGCCGCCTGGATCATCAGTGAATTGACGTCGACCTCACGCGGCTGCAACGGCTGCTTGCGGGCGAAGGCGAGCAGACGCTGCGTCAGATCGGCGCCGCGCGCCGCGGCGTCGTCGATCATTTTCGCGATCGCCAGAAGCTCGGGCCGGTCCGCGACGGCTTCGGCGAGGATCTCGATGGTCCCGGTGATGACGGTGAGAATATTGTTGAGGTCGTGAGCGACGCCGCCGGTCAGCTGACCGACCGCTTCCATCTTCTGAGCCTGGTGAAGCTGCAGGTCGGCGACGTCCTTGTCGTGAAGCAGCCGGTCCTTTTCCTCGACGAGGGCCTTCATCCGGTCGACGGCAACCTGCAGGGCCGCCCCACGGGCAGCGGTCGAAACCGCTTCGGCCAGCACGTTGGCGAACCCCGTCAGAAAATTGATGTCGTACTGGTCGTAATCGTGCTGACTGTCGCTGTCGATCTCGAGGATCCCGTACGGCTGATTGTCGCTGCCCTTGATGATGACGTCGATGATCGAGACGATGCCATGCGCGGCGTAGAAAGGCGGCGGGTTGAACCCGGCGGCCCCTTGCAGGTCGTCGATGATCGACGGCAGGCCGGTGGTGAAGGCGCGCCCCTGCGGCGAGCTCATGTCGGCGCGCGACACCACGTGACCAATGACGCCCTCCTGCCAGCCATGGCCGGCGACGATCAGCAGATCGTCCAGTTCGGCGCGGTAGCGGCAGACCTTGCTGAAAGGAACACTGAGACCTTCGGCGCAGACCCGGACGGCTTCAGCGAGGATTTTATCCAGATCCGGCTCGCGCAAGGCAAAGCTGCCGAACCTGGCGATCGCAGCCTGCTGGCGAAGCAGTTTCTGAACTTGGGCGGGGGCATCGGTCATGGGTTCGACTGCGTTCGAGGATGCTGGAACCACCATGAGGCGGAGGGAACCCGACTTATATCCGTATCGTTACGTGATTCGATCACAAGTAGTATCGCAGCACACGCAATCTGCGCTGCAACTACTAAATGTGGAATTTTGACCTCATAGCGCGCGGTGGGCTGGGCCGTCGAGGCTCGCCCCACCGGCGGTAAGGGCAAAGCCGTGACGCGGCGGGATGACGGCTTGTCACTGCCGCGACGGTGCAAGATAATGGTCAAAACCTTCACGGAGGCTTCATGAGCTGGCTTCCCTCCAACGATCCCGTGCTCGGCGATCCCCTCTCCTGCGACGCGCTCGAGCTTGTCATCGTGCCGCGCACCCGCGACCTCGGCGACGGCTTCGAGGTGCGCCGCGCGCTGCCGCACGGCAAGCGGCAGATGGTCGGCCCTTTCATCTTCTTCGACCATTTCGGCCCGGTGCAGTTCATGTCCGGCAAGGGCATGGACGTTCGGCCGCACCCGCATATCGGACTCGCCACCGTCACCTATCTGTTCGACGGCAGCATCATGCACCGCGACAGTGAGGGCAATATCCGGGAAATCCAGCCCGGCGCGATGAACCTGATGACGGCCGGCCGCGGTATCGCGCATTCCGAGCGGACCCCGGACGTGCAGCGCAAGAATGGCCAGAAGATGCTGGGCCTGCAGAGCTGGATAGCATTGCCGGCCGGCTCGGAGGAGATCGCCCCGTCGTTTCAGCATTACGCCGCCGCCGACCTGCCGACGGTAAGCGACAATGGCTTCAGCGCGCGCGTGATCGCCGGCAGGGCATTCGGCGTGACCTCGCCGGTGACGATGGTGTCGCCCTGGTTCTACACCGAGGTATCGGCACAGGCGGGCATCAGCGTGCCGCTCGATCCCGACCATGAGGAACGTGCGATCTACGTGATCGACGGCGAAATCGAAATCGCGGGTGAGCGTTACGAAGGCCCACGCCTGTTGATCTTCCGGCCGGGCGACCGGATCACGGTCAACACGATGACGCCGGTGCGAATGATGTTTCTCGGCGGCGACGCGCTGGAAGGGCCGCGCCATCTCTGGTGGAATTTCGTCTCTTCCAGCAAGGAGCGGATCGAGCAGGCCAAGCAGGACTGGAAAACCGGCCGGTTTGCCCCCGTTCCCGACGAGCATGAGTTCATTCCGCTGCCGGAGTGAGCTATCTCTTGCTTGGCTCGCATCGCGCGCCGGCGCGAGACCATCGCCATTGAAAGCATCCCGATGACCACCATGCTCGCCAGCGACCTGCCCCTTCCCCGGATCGGGCGCGGCAAGGTCCGCGATATCTACGCGGTCGGCGACGACCGCGTACTGCTCCTGACCACCGACCGCATCAGCGCGTTCGACGTCGTGATGGCCGAAACCATCCCGATGAAAGGCGCGGTGCTGACGCAAATCAGCGCCTGGTGGTTCGAGTTGCTCGAAGGCGTGGTGCATCACCACATGATCAGCGCCGATGCCGATACGATTGTCGGCGAGGTGCCGGCGCTGCGGACCCACCGCGCCTCGCTCGCCGGGCGAGCGATGCTATGCAAGCGCACCACGGTATTTCCGATCGAATGCGTGGTGCGCGGTTATCTCTCCGGCTCGGCCTGGAAGGAATACGCGCAACAGGGCACGCTGGCGGGCGAGAAGCTGCCAAGCGGTCTTGTCGAGAGCGCGAAACTGGAGCCCGCGATCTTCAGTCCGGCCACCAAGGCCGAAACCGGCCACGACGAGAACATCACGATTGGCCGCATGCGCGAGGTTCTGGGCGACGAGGTGGCGTACGAGTTGGAGAGCATGAGCCGCGCGGTCTATACGCTCGGCGAAAAGGTCGCCCGCGAACAGGGCATCATCATTGCCGACACCAAGTTCGAGTTCGGCCGGGACCGTGACGGGCGCATCATCCTGATCGACGAGGTCATGACCCCCGACAGTTCGCGGTTCTGGGCGGCGGATGCCTACCAGCCCGGCCAGCCACAGCCGAGCTTCGACAAGCAGCCGTTGCGCGATTATCTCGACGCCGAGCGCCGCGCCGGCCGCTGGAACGGCGACGCGCCGCCGCCGCCGCTGCCGGCCAGCGTGGTGAATGCCACCAGCCAACGCTATCTCGAAGCCTATCGCCGCGTGACCGGCGCCGATCTCAGGATTGCCTGAGGCGGACTTCTAATGCCATCCTCCCTGGTAGAGAAAACGACAGGGAGCACCGATGTGACCGACACCGACACGGTTCTGGTCGAACGCGATGGACCGGTGACCGTCGTCTCCATCAATCGCCCGCATTGCCGCAACGCCGTCGATGGCGCCACCGCGCGAAAGCTGTTCGATGCCTTCCGGGCGTTCGACGCCGAGGCATCGGTAGCGGTGTTCACCGGCACCGGCGGCCATTTCTGCGCTGGCGCGGACCTCAAGGCGGTCGCCTCGGGCGATCTCGAAAAAAGGCGCGAGATCGGCGGCCACGATTCGATGGCGCCGATGGGCCCGAGCCGCCTGCGGCTTTCAAAACCGGTGATCGCGGCGGTGGAGGGTTTCGCGGTGGCCGGCGGCATGGAGCTGGCATTGTGGGCCGACCTGCGCGTGGTCGCCGAGGACGCCACCTTCGGCATCTTCTGCCGCCGCTTCGGGGTGCCGCTGATCGATCTCGGCACCATCCGGCTGCCGCGGCTGATCGGGCATTCTCAGGCGATCGACCTCATTCTGACCGGTCGCCCCGTCGGTGGGCCCGAGGCGCTGCGCATGGGCCTTGCCAACCGCCTGGTGCCGAAAGGCGAAACCTGCGCGTACGCGATCGCGCTGGCCAGGGAAATCGCGGCCTTCCCGCAGACCTGCCTGCGCGCCGACCGGCTGTCGGCGCTGCGCCAGTGGGACCTCGAGGAGGAAGCCGCGATCGCCAGCGAAATGCACGGCGGGCTTGCGGTGATCGCCTCGGGCGAAACGCTGTCCGGCGCGGCGCGCTTTGCCTCAGGCGCCGGACGGCACGGCGCGTTCGACGGGAGCAAGCAGGACTAGCCAGTTCTCGTCGTCCCGCGAAAACGCGACGGAGGCATCATATCCCCGCCATCATCACGTATTTGATCTCGACATATTCTTCCATGCCGTGATGCGAGCCTTCGCGGCCCAAGCCTGATTCCTTGACGCCGCCGAAGGGGGCGACCTCTGTCGTGATCAGACCGGTATTGACGCCGACCATGCCGGACTCCAGCGCTTCGGCGACCCGCCAGACCCGGCCGAGATCGCGTGAGTAGAAATACGACGCCAGGCCGAACGGCGAATTGTTGCACATCGCGATCACGTCGGCTTCGTCCTTGAAGCGGAACACCGGCGCCAGCGGCCCGAAGGTCTCTTCATGCGCGACCAGCGCGTCAGGCGCCACATTGGACAGCACCGTCGGCTCGAAGAAGCTGCCGCCGAGCGAGTGGCGCTTGCCGCCGGTAACGATTTTGGCGCCCCCTTTGACGGCATCGGCGATGTGCTTCTCGACCTTGTCGACCGCATCCATGTTGATCAGCGGCCCCTGGGTCACACCAGCTTCGGTGCCGTCGCCGATCTTCATCGCCGCGACCTTTTTCGACAGTTTTTCGACGAACTGGTCGTAGATTCCGTCTTGCGCATAGAGGCGGTTGGCGCAAACGCAGGTCTGGCCCATATTGCGGTATTTCGAGACCATGGCGCCGTCCACCGCGGCGTCGATATCGGCATCGTCGAACACCACGAACGGCGCGTTGCCGCCGAGCTCGAGACCGAGTTTTTTCACGCCGACCGCGGCCTGCCGATACAGGATCTTGCCGACCTCGGTCGAACCGGTAAAGCCGACGAAGCGCACCGCCGGATGCTCGCACAGCACCTTGCCGATATCAGAGGAATTGCCGGTGAGAATGTTGAACACGCCCTTGGGTACGCCGGCCTTCTCGGCCAAAGCCACCAGCGCCAAAGCGGTGAGCGGCGTCTCGTTGGCGGGCTTCAACACCACGGTGCAGCCGGCGGCCAGCGCGGGCGACACTTTTCGGGTGATCATCGAGCATGGAAAATTCCACGGCGTGATCGCGCCGCAGACCCCGATCGGCTGCTTGATCGCGAGCAGGCGCGCGTCGGCCCGCTGCGTCGGAATGGTTTCGCCATAGACCCGGCGCGCCTCCTCGGCAAAGAACTCGACATAGGCGCCGCCGATGTCGACTTCGCCCAGCGCCTCCGCCAGCGGCTTGCCCTGCTCGGAGGTGAGGATCAGCGCGAGGTCCTCGCGGTTGGCGATGATCAGGTCGAACCATTTGCGCAGGATGTTGGAGCGCTGCTTGGCGGTGAATTTGGCCCAGGCCGGAAACGCGCGCTCGGCAGCCTCGACGGCCTGCGTGGCCTCGGCGGTGCCGAGCTTCGGCACCTTCGCCAGTTCGACGCCGTTGACCGGATTGGTCACGGGATTGGCCGGGGTGCCGGTCCAGACGCCGTCGATGTAGCACTGCTCGCGCAGCAGCGAGGAGTCCTTCAGGCGGTCGCGCAACGATGCCGCGGAGGATGAGGTGACGCGGGCCTTGGCGGCGGTCGGGGTCATGGCGTTACTCCTGGAATGCTTCTTCGGAAATTTCTTGGGCGCTAAGACTAACTATAGGCGCAAACAGGCCGCGATGCATCGGCCCCGGGCGATCGGGTCGCGGCGTTTTGAAACAGATTGACGCGCCGCCGGGGTCATCGGGACGCGCTGAAGGTTCGGCTGACCGGACAAACCCGTTCAGGCCGCGCCGCTCATATAGGTCTCGCGGCGGCCGATCATGCGCTCGGCGGCGGCCTTGGCGGCGGCCTTGGAGGACGTGGCGCAGGTGCGGTATTCGAGATCGGGCATGATTTCGGGGGCGCGGCGCCCGAACCATGACTTGGAACTGAGCGGAAGCAGGGCCAATGCCTGCGCGACATTGTCGACCGCGCCAAACGAGTGCAGCGCCCCGGAGCCGGCAATCCGGACCTCATAGATGCCCGGGGTGATCGGCGCCTCGAGATTTTCGCCGCGCCCGGCCCGGGGATACCGCTTCCATTCACTCCAGGTCGAGATCATGTTTGCCCCCTAACAACCCAAAAATCGGTATCAATTAGATCAAATCGCGCCGTCCGCAGCATCGAATTGCGCTGCATTTCAAACACGTTGCTGCCAAAATTGTTCCGGCGCAGGACTGTGTTTCAACATATCGTGGATGCCGGGAGCGGTCATGGGAATTGGAACCTTTCCACCGCAAAATCCGACCGGGTGTTGCCGTTCGGTGTCCCACTCATGGGTCAGGTCCCAGGTATCGCCGCCCTGCGTCATCAAGCGCGCGCGATTCTCGCCGCGACCCCGCCAGGCCCGCTTGCGGGAAACGGTCGCCGGGGGGAAGATCGGCGACTTCAAAAATATATCGGGAGGTGACCCATGCAAAGCAAAGCTGAGATCGACCAGGTGCTGCGCCAGAAGTGCGATGCCCGTGAGATTCCCGGCGTGGTCGCGATGGCGGCCGACGGCAACGAGGTGATCTACCAGGGCGCGTTCGGCAAGCGCGACCTGTCCAAGGACGACGCCATGACGACCGACAGCGTGTTCTGGATCGCGTCCATGACCAAGGCGATCACCACGGCGGCGGGCATGCAGCTGGTGGAGCAAGGCAAACTTTCGCTCGACGACCCCATCGGCAAGGTGCTGCCCGATCTCGCTTCGCCGCAGGTGCTGGAAGGGTTTGACGCCAGCGGCGAGCCGAAGCTGCGCCCGGCGAGCAAGCCGATCACGCTGCGTCAGCTCATGACCCACACCGCCGGCTTCGCCTACAACATGTGGAACGGCGACATGGCGGCCTATCTGGACAAGACCGGCATTCCCGCCATCACCACCTGCCAGAACGCCGCCTTGAAGACTCCGCTCGCGAGCGACCCCGGCACGCGCTGGGAATACGGCACCAACATCGACTTCGTCGGCAAGGCGGTCGAAGCCGTGAGCGGCCAGAAGCTCGACGCCTATCTGCGCGATCACCTGCTCGCCCCGCTGGGCATGACCGATACCGCCTTTCGGATCGGCGACGCCCAGCGCCAGCGCCTGGTCGGGATGCACGCGCGCGGCGAGGACGGCGCGCTGGCATCGATCCCGTTCGAACTGGAGCAGGATCCGGAATTCCACATGGGCGGCGGCGGCCTGTACGGAACGGCCGGCGACTACATCAAGTTCGCCCAGATGATCCTCAACAAGGGCAAAGGCAACGGCAACCAGGTGCTGAAGCCCGAGACCGTAGCGCTGATGGGCCAGAACCAGATCGGCGACCTCAGCATGGGCAAGATGACGTCGGTGGCGCCGATGTACACCAACGACGTCGACCTCTATCCCGACATGGTGAAGAAATGGGGGCTCAGCTTCCTGATCAACACCGCCAGGACCCCGGAAGGCCGCAGCCCCGGCAGCCTCGCCTGGGCCGGCCTTGCCAACACCTATTTCTGGATCGACCCCGCGCGCAACGTCGCCGGCGTGATCCTGATGCAGGTGCTGCCGTTCGCGGACGCCAGGTGCCTGGAAGCGTTCGCCGGCCTCGAGCGCGGCGTCTATGCCGGGCTCGATGCGGCGCAGCGGGCGGCGTGATTTTCCGACAACTCGTCATGGCCGGGCTTGACCCGGCCATCCACGCCTTTGCGGCAAAGTGAACAAGACGTGGATGCCCGGGACACGCCCGGGCATGACGGCTTGAGAGATCGCCGGAACCTGGAGAGACCGACTTGTCTGAACTCGCGGATAGCTATGTGTGTGGCGTCGCCGATGCGCCGCTGCTGGGCGAGACCATCGGACGCGCCCTGGATCAGGCGGCGCGGCGCTGGGCGGGTCGCGAGGCGCTGGTGTCGCCGAGCCATGACGTCCGATGGACGTGGGCTGAACTGGCGGAGCGGGTCGATGCGCTGGCCGCGGGCTTGCTCGCGCTCGGGCTGCAGCGCGGCGCGCGGATCGGGGTGTGGTCGCTGAACCGGCCGGAATGGACGCTGACGCAGTTCGCCGCCGCCAAGGCCGGCCTCGTTCTCGTCACCATCAATCCTGCCTATCGCCTCAGCGAACTGGAATTCGCATTGGCAAAGGTCGGCTGCGCCGCGATCGTCACGGCGACCGCGTTCAAGACCTCCGACTACATGGCGATGTTGAACACGCTGCTGCCGGAACTGGCGACGGCGTCACCGGGCGAGCTGCACGCGGCGCGGCTGCCGCGGCTGCGCGCGGTGATTCAGATCGGCGGCCCGGCCGCTCCCGGCACCGTTGCGTTCGAGGCGGTCGCCGGCATGGGCGCCGCGCGGCACCGCGACGAACTCGCAGGCCTCGCCAGGACCCTGCAGTTCGACGATGCCGTCAACATCCAGTTCACCAGCGGCACCACGGGATCGCCCAAGGGCGTCACGCTGACGCACCACAACATCCTCAACAACGGCTATTTCGTCGGCCGCGCGATGCGCCTCACCGAGGCCGACCGCATCTGCATTCCGGTGCCGCTCTATCACTGTTTCGGCATGGTGATGGGCAATCTCGCCGCGGTCACATCAGGGGCCGCCATGGTCTATCCCGGCGAGGGTTTTGATCCGCTGGCGACGCTGCAGACCGTCGAGCGCGAGCAATGCACGGCACTTTACGGCGTGCCCACCATGTTCATCGCCGAGCTCGACCATCCCGACTTCGCCAAGTTCGATCTCTCGTCGCTGCGCACCGGCATCATGGCCGGCGCGCCGTGCCCGATCGAGGTGATGCGGCGCGTCAATGAAGCGATGAACATGCGCGAGGTCACGATCGCCTATGGCATGACCGAGACCAGCCCGGTTAGTTTCCAGAGCGCCACCGACGATCCGCTGGATCGGCGGGTTTCCACCGTCGGGCGGATCCATCCGCATGTCGAGGTCAAGGTGGTCGACCGCGAGGGCCGCATCGTGCCGCGCGGCGAGCGCGGCGAACTCTGCACCCGCGGCTACAGCGTCATGCTGGGCTATTGGGACGAGCCCGAAAAGACCGCCGACGTGCTCGACGCCTCCCGCTGGATGCACACCGGCGATATCGCCATCATCGATGCCGAGGGCTATTGCAACATCGTCGGCCGCATCAAGGACATGGTGATCCGCGGCGGCGAGAATCTCTATCCGCGCGAGATCGAGGAATATCTCTACCGCCATCCAAAAATTCAGGACGTGCAGATCTTCGGCGTCGCCGACGCCCGCTACGGCGAGGAGCTGTGCGCCTGGATCAGGGTACGATCAGGCGAGACCCTGACATCAGACGAGGTCCGCGCCTTCTGCCACGGCCAGATCGCGCACAACAAGATCCCGCGCTATGTCGAATTCGTCGACGAGTTTCCGATGACCGTGACGGGCAAGATCCAGAAGTTCTTGATGCGCGATGCGGTCGAGGCGAAGCTGGGGCTGAAGGCGGCGAAGACGGCGTGAGGGGCTACGCGGCGCGTGGGCACGATGGGTGACCCGGATGCGGCGCAGCGCGTGCCGGTTGGCCTCACTAAAAAAGTCGAAAACAACCCCATGCATCGTAAGTTTGTAGGGTAACATCACCTACCCTGATACCATCAGCGCGGTTGGGACGATGACGGTGCAAGCTCCACTTCTCGCTCAAACCGGCCCCTCGCCAAGCGCCTTGGCGACGTTGCGAAAGCGGTCAAGCGCCAGTTCCAGACTCTCGACGATCTCGGCGGCAACCTCATCGGGGGGGGGGGCAGCAGATCGGGATCGTCAAGGGCGAGATCCCTAACCCAGAAGATGTCGAGATTGACCTTGTCGCAGGCGCCCAGCCCGGCGCCAAGGTTCATGTCAGCTTTGGACTGGATCAGCCATCCGCACGCGGCAACCAAGCCGATCGATCAAAGACCTGGCCTTATCCTCGGGATGGAAGGCGGATTCATTCATAATCAACTTCTAGGCGAAGCTAGCCTGATCGGAGCCGGCGCGTCCACCCGGCCTTCAGCAAGGCCAGCGGGCGGCGCCGATGTACCGAATGATTTCGGCGGCGGCGACATGCCCGCCCGTCACCTCGCACCGGTCAGCTTCTTCAGATCATCGTTGATCCGCGACTGCCAGCCTTCGCCCTGGGCGCGGTAGTGATTGATGACGCGTTCGTCGAGCCGCAGAGTGATCTGTTTCTTCGTCGGCGTCTTCTGCGCGCCCCGGTGTCCCGGCCGGCGTTTCGGCAGCACAGCCAGCAATTCAGCCGGCAGCACATCGCGCGCCGGGCGCATTCTGACGATATCGGTTTTGGTCAGCTGACGGACTTCGCCATCGGCGCGGGTGAGCGGCGGCCTTCTTCTTTCAGGTTTTTTCGGCATGATATCGAACCTCGCGTCGGCTGGCCTTGCGAAAACTGATGATCCGAACGCCACCTTCGACCGGCGTGAAGCAGATCGAATGAAGCCGATCCGCCAGATGGCCCAGTGCAACGAACCGTGGCTCGGGATAGTCCCGGCGCGAGTCCAGATCATAAACTGCGCCGCCCCAATCGAAATCGTGCGCCCGGTCAAACGGGAGCCCGCGCAGCTTCGCGTTGCGCTCGCTCTTGGCGGGATCAAATTCTATTCTCACAGCTTATTGTAGTTACAAAAAACGTAAATGCAACAGCGCACTGTTGACCCACGCGTGGATGCCCGGGTCAAGCCAAAGCCCGGGCATGACGAGTTGAGGTGCGGCCGCGAAGCGGCCCCCCTCACACCGGCAGCCCGTTCTGCTGCGCCAGTTCCTTCAGCGAGGCCTGCGGCCGCGCGCCGATGTGCTGGATCACTTCGGCCGCGGCGAGCGCGCCGAGACGGCCGGCATTTTCATGTCCGGCGCCGCGCACGAGACCAAACAGGAAGCCGGCCGCGAACAGATCGCCGGCGCCCGTGGTGTCGACCATGCGGTCGATCGGGAATGCCGGCACCGCGACGACGCCATCCGTTGAGGTCACCACGCAGCCCTTCTCGCTGCGGGTGACGATTCCGAGTTTGGTATCCTCGCGCAATTGCGTCAGCGCGGTGTCGAAATCCGAGGTCTGGTACAGCGAATGCAGTTCGGCTTCGTTGGCGAAAATCAGATCGATGGTGCCTTTGCGCATCAAATCGAGAAACTCGTCGCGGTAGCGGTCGACGCAGAACGAATCCGACAGCGTCAGCGCCACTTGCCGGCCGGCGCCGTGCGCGATGGCCGCGGCCTTGACGAACGCTTCCTTGGCGTTTTTGGGATCCCAGAGATAGCCTTCGAGATAGGTGAACGCGGAGGCCGCGACCTGGGCGGCGTCGATATCGGCCGATGTCAGTTCCTGCGCGGCGCCGAGATAGGTGTTCATGGTGCGCTGGCCGTCCGGCGTCACCAGAATGTACGAGCAGCCGGTGGCGGGGCCGTCGGCCGCGGCCTTGGTCTCGAACGTGACGCCTGCGGCGCGGATGTCGTGGGTATAGAGACGGCCGATCTGGTCGTCCCTGACCTTGCCGATGTAGGCGGCGCGGGCGCCGAGATTGGCTAGCCCAACGATGGTGTTGGCGGCCGAGCCGCCGGACATTTCGGTCGCCGGGCCCATGCTCTGGTAGACCGCTATGGCGCGTTCCTCGTCGATCAGCGCCATGCCGCCCTTGGTCATGCCGTGACGGACGAGAAAACCCTCGTCGGTCTGCACCAGTATGTCGAATATCGCATTGCCGATCCCGAGAACGTCGTATTTCGCTGCAGTCATTCACCAGGTCCTGTTGCGGCAATTGCGGAGCTGCGGCCTATCACGATCAGCCTAGCGCCAGCAAGCAATGCTGCTGCTATAGAAACCCGGATGATCCGCTCCTTCCTCACCGTATCCTCGGGAACGCTGGCCTCGCGTCTGCTCGGATTCGCGCGCGATGCGATGCTGGCGGCGCTGCTCGGCGCCGGTCCGGTCGCCGACGCCTTCCTGGTCGCGTTCCAGGGGGTCAATGTCGTGCGACGGCTGTTGACCGAGGGGGCCTTGAACGCCGCGCTGGTGCCGGCCTGGCTGCGCGTGCGCGAGGCCGAAGGTACCGCGGCCGCGGCGGCCTTCGCGGGAAGCGTGCTCGGCACCGTCAGCGCCGCGCTGGTGGCGGCGGCGGCCCTGATCGGCCTGCTGATGCCGCTGGTGATATCCGCGCTGGCGCCGGGCTTTGCCGCGACGCCGACGCTGCAGCTCGCCGTCGACGATGCCCGCTTGATGCTGCCGTATCTCGCCTTCGCCGGCCCGGTCACTGTCATGATGGCGCTGCTGAATGCCCAGGGGCGTTTTGCGCTGGCCGCGTTCTCGCCGCTGCTGTTCAACATCGCGCTGATCGCGGTCATGGCGGCACTGCTCTTCCGGCGGCAGGATGCGAGCTTCGCCGCACTGGTCATCGCCGCCACCGTCGGGCTGGCCGGGCTGCTGCAATTGCTGATCCTGGTCTCGCAGGGCCGCGGCATCGCGGCGCCGCTGCGCATCGCCTTCGACCCGCCGATGCGCGGCTTTCTCGGCCAGGCGATCCCCGGCATGATCGCCAGCGCTTCGCCGCAACTGCTGGTGCTCGCCGGCGCTGTCATCGCGTCGTCAACGCCCTCGGCGGTGTCGTGGCTGTATTTCGCCAATCGCCTGATCGAACTGCCGCTCGGCATTGTCGGCGTCGCCATCGGCGCGGTGCTGGTGCCGGAGCTGACGCGCGGCGTGCGCGCGAACGACCGCGTCGCCATCGCGCATGCGGAGTCGCGTGGGCTCGAACTCGCCGTTGGCCTCGCTCTGCCGGCGACGCTGGGACTGATCGCGCTCAGCGAACCGATCGTGCGCCTGCTGTTCGAGCACGGCGCCTTCACGTCAACCGATACCGCCGCCACCGCGCAGGCGCTGAGGTGGCTGGCGCTCGGCCTGCCCGCGCATGTGCTGGTCAAGGTGCTGTCGCCGGCCTTTTTCGCGCGCGGGGATACGCGCACGCCGCTGTGGGCGGCGTTGCAGGGATTGGCGGTCGCGATCGCGCTGGCCATTGTGCTCGGCCATGGGTACGGCGCCGGCGGGATCGCCGCCGCGATCGCGCTCGGGGCCTGGAGCAGCGCGCTGTGGCTGCTGCGGCGCGGGGCTTCGACCTTCGGCTTCTCGATCGACGCCGCGGCGCGGCGGCGGCTGCCGCGCATCGTGGCGGCGGCAGTGGCGATGGGCGGACTGTTGTGGCTGAAGGCGACGTTCGCGTTACCGCTGGCCGCCGACGCGCATGGCCTGGCGCAGGCCGCGCTGCTGGGCGTGCTGATCGCAGGCGGAATGGCGGTCTACGGCCTGCTGCTGGCCCTGTTCGGCGTCCTCAACCGGGCCGAAGCGATGCGCGCGCTCCGGCAGACGGCGCCGCGCGACTTGCGCGGCTAGGCCCCCCGTGGCATGGGGACGGCGCGTAACAGGGAAGCTGGCAATGGCGATGGTTGAACGGGTATTTTCGGGCGTCCAGCCGACGGGCAATCTGCATCTCGGCAATTACCTCGGCGCGATCGTCAATTTTGTAAAACTGCAGGAAACCCATAACTGCCTGTATTGCGTGGTCGACCTGCACGCCATCACCCAGCCAATGGAAGTGTGGGGCGGCCCGGCCGAGCTCGCGCGCAATACCCGCGAAGTGACCGCGGCCTTCATCGCCTCCGGCATCGATCCGAAGAAGCACATCGTGTTCAACCAGAGCCAGGTGCACGAACACACGGAACTGGCCTGGATCTTCAATTGCGTGGCGCGGGTCGGCTGGCTCAACCGCATGACGCAGTTCAAGGACAAGGCCGGCAAGGACCGCGAAAATGCGTCGGTCGGGCTTTACGACTACCCGGTGCTGATGGCGGCCGACATTCTGGTGTATCGCGCCACCCATGTGCCTGTCGGCGAGGACCAGAAGCAGCACCTCGAGCTGTCGCGCGACATCGCGCAAAAGTTCAACAATGACTTCTCCGAGTCGATCCGCCGCCACGGCTTCGAGGACGGCCTGTTTTTCCCGCAGCCGGAGCCGCTGATCTCGGGACCCGCGACCCGCGTGATGTCGTTGCGCGACGGCACCAAGAAGATGTCGAAATCGGACTCGTCGGATAATTCGCGGATCAACCTCACCGACGACGCCGACACCATCGCGCAGAAAATCCGCAAGGCAAAGACCGATCCGGAGCCGTTGCCGTCGGAGGAAAAGGGTCTCGCCGCCCGCCCCGAGGCCGACAATCTGGTCGGGATCTACGCCGCCCTTGCGGGCAAGCCCAAGTCCGAGGTGCTCGGCGAGTTCGGCGGCGGGCAATTCTCGGCCTTCAAGAACTCGCTGGTCGAGCTGTGCGTGACAAAACTGTCGCCGATCGCCTCCGAGATGAAGCGGCTGGTGGCGGACCCCGGCCACGTCGATTCGATCCTGGTCGACGGCGCCGAGCGCGCCCGCGCGATTTCAGCCGAAACCATGCAGGCGACCCGCGACATCGTCGGTTTCGTCAGCCGGCGCTCGGTTTCCACGCCTTTGCCATGATTGACGCGGCGCACTTCTGTTTTGCGCGTTGAGTGTTGACGCTGCCGCTTGTGGAGCATGGCTGCGCCGTGGCAGCATGCGTCGGTCTGGCGCAGCATCGGGACATGCATGACCACCCAGCGACGAAGCTACGAGACCGGTCACAAGCCGAAATGCCTTGTGATCGTCGACGACACCGCGGAATGGGACCGCGCGGTCTACTACGCCAGCCGCTGGGCGATGCGCGTCGGCGGCGGCGTGGTGATGCTGCGCGTGATCGAGACCGAAGACCAGAACCAGCAATGGCTCGGGGTCGCCGACATCATGCGTGCCGAGGCGGAGGAGAACGCCAACGCCGCGCTCGATCGCGCCGCCGGCCGCGCCAACGGCATCGCCGCGATCACACCCGAACGCGTGATCCGGGAGGGCGACGCCACCGAACAGATCCTCGACGTGATCGACCAGGACGTCGACATCGCGATGCTGGTGCTCGCCGCCAATCCCGGCCCGGAGGGCCCCGGCCCGATCATCGCAACCATGGCCAAGACGGTAGGCTCCTTCCCGATTCCCGTCATTATCGTGCCCGGCGATCTCAGCGACGCGGATATCGACGGGTTGTCGTAGGCTGGCTATGTGATTCGAGACGCTCGCGCTGCCCGCTCCTCAACATGAGGTTGTGGTGTTTCAAAGGTTAAACCTCATAGTGAGGCTCGAAGGATGGGCTGCATGGGAGGTTCCCGCCCCTTGACCGTGCATCCGCCGTCGCCATCTGCTAGAAGATCAGCCAGGCGCCGGCCTTGAACCGGCGTCGCAGGAGAAACCCATGTTCATCCAGACCGAAGCCACGCCCAATCCCGCCACCCTGAAATTCATTCCCGGCCGCGTTGTGCTCGACGGCGGCACCATGGAATTCGCCAATCGGCAAGCCGCGGCGCGTTCGCCGCTGGCGGAGCGGCTGTTCGACGTGCCCGGCGTCACCAGCGTGTTCTACGGCTCCGACTTCGTCACCGTGACCAAGGACTCGAGCGACTGGCAGCATCTCAAGCCGTCGATCCTCGGCGCCATCATGGAACATTACATGTCCGGCGCGCCGCTGCTGGCCGACGGCAGCGCGGGCAGCGACGAGGCCGCCGACGAGGAAGAAGAGTTTTTCAACGAGGCCGACGCCGAGACGGTGGCGACCATCAAGGATCTGATCGAAACCCGGGTGCGCCCCGCGGTCGCCAATGACGGCGGCGACATCACCTTCCGCGGCTTCAAGGACGGCATCGTCTATCTCAACATGAAGGGCGCCTGCGCCGGCTGCCCGTCCTCCACCGCGACGCTGCAGCACGGCATCCAGAACCTGCTGAAGCATTTCGTGCCGGACGTGGTCGAAGTCCGTCCGATGTGATTTGGGGAGCGGCGAATAGTGGTGGTGAATGGCGAGAATGACTGACTCCACCGATTTTTCGTTCGCTGTTCGCCACTCCCTATTCGCCAACCCCGCATGCTGATCCTCGCCATCGATACGTCACTCGACGCCTGTGCTGCAGCCGTGCTCGACACCGACGCCGGCGAACTCCTTGCGCGGGAGTCGCAGGCGATGAAGCGCGGCCATGCCGAGGCGCTGATGCCGCTGATCGCGCGCGTCATGAAGGCGTCCGGCATTGCCTTCGCTTCGCTCGACCGAATCGCCGTCACCAACGGCCCCGGCAGTTTTACCGGACTGCGTGTCGGTCTTTCCGCGGCGCGCGGCATCGCGCTCGCCGCCAACAAGCCGGTGGTCGGGCTGACCACGCTGACGGCCTATGCCGCGCCCGTGGTGGCGCAGAACGGCGAGCACCCGATCGTCTCGGCGATCGATGCGCGGCATGACCATGTGTATTTTCAGGTCACGAGCGGCGACGGCAGTTCACTGCTCCGGCCGCGCGTGGCGCCGGTCGAGGAAGCGCTTGGCGCAGGCCGGTTCGGCGCGCCGCATCTGGTCGGCAATGCCGCAAGAATTCTCGCCGACCGCTGGCCGGCCGATGCGCCGCCGCCTTTCAGGGTCGATGCGCAGCCGGCCCCTGACATAAGTTGGGTGGCGTGGCTGGGCGCCGCGGTCAGTCCGGAGGACGCGCCGGCGCGGCCATACTATCTGCGCGCGCCCGACGCCAAGCCCTCGCAGGACGCGGTGCAGAGAGTCTCGCAGCCGCCGGCGTCATGATGGATCACATGAGTTCCTGGTTCACCGAATGGTGGCGCGGCGGCACCGCGGTGGTCGAGGCTGCTACCCAGCGCGACGCCGCCCGCCTGGCGCAACTGCACGGCGCCTCGTTTCACCGCGGCTGGGGCGAAACCGAATTCGAGATCATGCTGGCCGAGCGCAACACGCTGGTGCATCGGCTCAGGCTCGGGCGGAAGATCATCGGCTTTGCGGTGTCGCGCATGGCCGCTGACGAGGCCGAGATCCTGTCGATCGCCGTAGCCGCCGATCAACGCGGCCGCGGACTGTCCCGCAACCTGCTGCTGACGCATCTCGGCCATCTCGCGGGGCGTGGCGTGCGCGCCGTATTCCTCGAGGTCGAGGAAAACAATCAGCCGGCGCGGCGGCTCTACGAACGGGCCGGATTTGCCGTGGTGGGGCGCCGCGAGCGGTACTACCGGGAGGCCGACGGGGAACAATTGAACGCGGTTCTGATGCGACGCGACTTGTCGTAACGGGCCCGGAGTGGCAGAAAGGCCGTTGTAGAGGGCGCATGACCTTATCGCCTTACCGCGTGCCATTTGGCCGATCATGCGCTTGGCGAAGGCAGACCAGTCATGACCGCATTGAAATCCGCGCCCGTGCCCAAGGCCACCGGTATCGAAGCCCGTTGCGCCGCCACCGGCATGCGGATGACCGAACAGCGCCGCGTGATCGCGCGCGTGCTGGCGGAGGCCCTGGATCACCCCGACGTCGAGGAACTGTATCGCCGCTGCGTCGCGGTCGACGACAAGATCTCGATCTCGACGGTGTATCGCACCGTCAAGCTGTTCGAGGACGCCGGCATCATCGAGCGGCATGATTTCCGCGAGGGCCGCGCCCGTTACGAGCAGATGCGCGACAGCCATCATGACCATCTGATCAATCTGCGCGACGGCAAGGTGATCGAATTCACCAACGAGGAAATCGAGAAACTGCAGGCCGAAATCGCCCGCAGGCTCGGCTACAAGCTGGTCGATCACCGGCTGGAACTGTATTGCGTCCCGCTGGACGACGACAAGTCGTGAACGCGTGGAAAATTTGAGCCGGCAGGTCGATCTCGTCATCTTCGACTGCGACGGGGTGCTGGTCGACAGCGAAGTGATCTCCTGCCGTGCGCATTCGGAAACCCTGACGCGCCATGGCTATCCGATCACGCCGGACCAGGTGCTGGAGCGGTTTCTCGGCCGTTCGATGCGTCAGGCCATCCTTGAAGTCGAAGCCGAGATGGGCCGCGGCCTGCCCGACGATTTCAACGCCCAGGTATATGCCGAGATTTTCCGGTCGTTCGCGACGTCGCTGCAGGCCACACCCCATATCGAGGAGACTTTGGCCGCGATTGCGCTGCCCGTCTGCGTCGCATCGAGCGGGCCGCCGGAGAAGATCCGCGCCAGTCTCAACCGCGTCGGGTTGTGGGACCGATTCGCGCCCCACATTTTCTCCGCCGTGCAGGTGTCCCATGGCAAGCCCGCGCCGGATCTGTTCCTGTTGGCCGCCGGGCAGATGCAAACACCGCCTGCACGCTGTCTGGTGATCGAGGACAGCCTCGCCGGCATCGTGGCCGCGGTCGCCGCCGGCATGGCCGTGCTCGGTTTCCACGGCGGCAGCCACTGCCGCCCCGGTCACGGCAACGGGCTGCGCGACGCCGGAGCCATCGCGATATTCGACGATATGCGGCAATTGCCCGGTTTGATCGCGCAAATCGACCAAAAGCCCGGCCTCGTCGCTGGATTTCCCGCGCTTTAGCCTATAATTGAGCCCCGCGCCGCAATGGCACCACCTCGGCACAGCATTCAGGTTCCATGAGCCCGCCGCGCAAGCTGCATATCAAGTCATACGGCTGTCAGATGAATGTCTACGATGCGCAACGCATGGTGGACATGCTGGCGCCCGAAGGCTTTGTCGAGACCGCCAGCGTGGATGACGCGGACCTCGTGATACTCAACACCTGCCACATCCGAGAGAAGGCGTCGGAGAAGGTTTACTCCGAGCTCGGACGGCTGCGCGGCGTCAAGGACGAGGCCGCGCGCAATGGCCGCCGCATGAGTATCGCGGTGGCCGGCTGCGTCGCGCAGGCGGAAGGCGCCGAGATCATCCGCCGCGCGCCTGTGGTCGATATCGTGGTCGGCCCGCAGAGCTATCATCATCTACCGCAGCTGCTGGCGCGGGCGAAGAGCCACGGCCGCGCGCTGGAGACCGAATTCCCGGTTCAGGACAAGTTCGGATTTTTGGCCCCGCCGGATCCCGAAGTGATCCGCGCGCGCGGCGTCTCATCCTTCGTCACCGTGCAGGAGGGCTGCGACAAGTTCTGCACCTTCTGCGTGGTGCCCTATACGCGCGGCGCGGAGGTTTCGCGCCCGGTCGCGAAGATCATCGATGACGTGCTCAGGCTCGCCGACAACGGCGTGCGCGAAATCACCCTGATCGGCCAGAACGTCAATGCCTATCACGGCGAGGGGCCGGACGGCCGCATTTGGTCGCTTGGCGACCTTCTGCGTCGTCTCGCCGAGGTCCCCGGCATCGCGCGCCTGCGCTATTCCACCAGCCATCCCCGCGATGTCGACGACACGCTGATCGCCGCGCACCGCGATTTGCCGGCGCTGATGCCGTTCGTGCACCTGCCGGTGCAGTCGGGTTCCGACCGGATCCTGGCCGCGATGAACCGCAGGCACGGCGCCGACGATTACCGCCGCGTCATCGACCGGTTCCGTGCCGCACGGCAAGATATTGCATTCTCATCGGATTTTATCGTGGGCTTCCCCTCCGAGACCGAGGAAGATTTCGTCGCGACCCTCGCGCTGGTCCGGCAAATCGGATACGCTGGCGCCTATTCGTTCAAGTATTCGCCGCGGCCGGGCACGCCGGCGGCGGACATGCAGGAGACGGTGTCAGCGGCTGAGATGGACGAGCGATTGGTGCGGCTTCAGGAATTGATCGACAGCCAGCAATCGGCCTTCAATCTGGCTGCGATTGGCAGCACCGTCGATGTGCTGTTCGAACGCGCCGCCCGCAACCCCGGCCAGATCGTCGGCCGCACCGCCTACCTGCAGCCGGCGCATGTGATGGCGCCACCCGATATCATCGGACAGGTGCTGCCGGTGACGATTGCAAGCCTCGAGCGCTACAGCCTGCTCGGCGAACTCGCCGCCGCGCATGCACGACCGGCATCTTCTCGGATGGCCGATTCTTCTCAAATGATCACGGGAGCCTGAACCCTTGCCAAAAAGCGCATCGGATTCGCCTTTACT
Source organism: Bradyrhizobiaceae bacterium Ga0074131 (assembly GCA_001464035.1). GTDB lineage: Bacteria > Pseudomonadota > Alphaproteobacteria > Rhizobiales > Xanthobacteraceae > Bradyrhizobium. Next base: position 363,800 of record LNEC01000019.1, on the reverse strand, counting down.
CGCTCCCAGCCGCAAATTTGACCGCGACATGCAAGTCCCGCCCGAAACGCAGGTGGTCATCGATTTCGACGACAATCGCGCGGCTTCCGCGCTGGTCGGGCCCTACGGGCAAAATCTGGCGCTGATCGAGCGCCGGCTCGGCGTCGTGGTCGATTCGCGCGGCAATCACATCACCATCGCAGGCTCGCGCGACGGCTGCGACGCCGCGCGGCGGGTGCTGGAGACGCTGTATGCGCAGGCGACGCAGGGCCACGATCTGGCGCAGGGCGACGTCGAAGGCGCGATCCGCGCGGTGATCGCCCAGGGATCGCTGTTCGAATTCGACGCCAAGACCGCGAAGACGGCGTTCGAGACCATCAATTTGCGCAAGCGCCCGGTGCGCGCGCGCACCGCCGCCCAGGACTCCTATATCCGCGCGCTGAAGCGCCACGAGATGGTGTTCGGCATCGGCCCCGCCGGCACCGGCAAGACCTGGCTCGCGGTGGCACACGCCGCGCAACTGTTCGAACGCAAGGAAGTCGATCGCATCATCCTGTCGCGCCCCGCGGTCGAGGCCGGCGAGCGGCTCGGCTTCCTGCCAGGCGATCTCCGGGAGAAGGTCGATCCGTACCTGCGGCCGATCTATGACGCGCTGTACGACCTGATGGATTCGCGGATCGTCGAGCGCGCGCTGCAGGCCGGTGAAATCGAGATCGCGCCGCTCGCCTTCATGCGCGGCCGCACCCTGACCAACGCCGTCATCATCCTGGACGAAGCGCAGAACACCACATCGATGCAGATGAAAATGTTCCTGACGCGGCTTGGCGAAAACAGCCGCATGATCATCACCGGCGATCCCTCCCAGGTCGACCTGCCGAACGGCCAGACGTCGGGACTGGCGGAAGCCGCCAGACTTCTCGACGGCGTGGAAGGCATTTCGCAGGTGAAATTCACCGCCGAGGACGTGATCCGCCATGAACTGGTGGCGAGGATCGTCGCCGCCTATGAGGGATTGCCGCAGAAGCCCGCAACCAGCAGGCCTTGATGCGAGAATTGACCGCCGAGCGCGCGCCGCGGAAGAGCCCCGGCCGCAACAGAAATTTCACACCGATGCCGCGCCTTGCCGTTCCCATATCAGAGGTTCTCGTCGTCGCCGATTGCTGGCAGGCCGAGCCCGAGGCCGAAGCGGTCGTCGAGCGCGCCATCGCGGCCGCGGCCGCGACCGTCGATGCGGACGTCGGTGGCGCCGAACTTGCGGTCATGCTGACCGACGATTCCGGCATCCGCACGCTGAACGGCAACTGGCGCGGGATCGACAAGCCGACCAACGTGCTGTCGTTTCCCGCACTGCAGCCGACCGGCCCGGCCGGCCCCGACGAAGCGCCGCGCATGCTCGGCGACATCGCCATCGCCTACCAGACGACCCGTCAGGAGGCCGACGACGAACAGAAGCCGTTCGATCATCACCTGAGCCATCTGGCAATCCATGGCTTCCTGCATCTGATCGGCTACGATCACGAAAAAGACGACGATGCCGAGGCCATGGAAGCACTTGAGCGGCGGATCCTGGCGCAACTCGGCATTCCCGATCCCTATGCGGACCGGGAGCGGATGGACTGAAATGCCGGACTCCGACCCGATCCACGACAATCCGCGCAATACGCGCAACCTGCCGGCGGTGGTGCCGGACGTGGAAGTGACGCGTCCTGCCATCGACAACTGGCTGACGCGCGCCATCCGCACGCTGTTCGGCTGGAAGCCTGGATCGGTCCGCAACGATCTGCAAGTCGTGCTCGACGCCTCCACACCCGACGAGGTGGGATTTTCCGCCATCGAGCGCACCATGCTGCGCAATATCCTCGGCCTGCACGAGCGGCGCATCGCCGACGTGATGGTTCATCGCGCCGACATCGTCGCGGTCAAGCGCGACATTCCGCTCGGCGAACTGATGGGCCTGTTCGAAAGCGCGGCGCATTCGCGGCTGGTGGTTTACAACGAAACCCTCGACGATCCCGAAGGCATCGTCCACATCCGCGATCTGCTGGCCTTCATGACCGCCAGCGCCCGCGTGCCCGATGCCAGCAAGGCCAAGCGGAAAAAGCCCCTGCCGGCCGGGCTCGATCTGCGCGCGGTCAACCTCGCGATGCCGCTCGCCGACGCCAACATCATCCGCAAGCTGCTGTTCGTGCCGCCGTCGATGCGGGCGATCGATCTGCTGGCGCAGATGCAGGCCTCGCGTATTCATCTGGCGCTGGTGGTGGACGAATATGGCGGCACCGACGGACTGGTCTCGATCGAGGACATCGTCGAACAGATCGTCGGCGAGATCGACGACGAGCATGACAGCGACGAGCCGCCGGCGATCGTGCGTCAGGCGGACAACTCCTTCATCGCCGACGCCCGCGCCAGCCTCGACGACGTCCGCACGGTGATTGGCGAGGAGTTCGTCACCGGCGAGGCCGGAGAGGAAGTGGAAACCCTCGGCGGCTATCTCGTGACGCATGTCGGCCGCCTGCCGGTGCGCGGCGAAGTGATTTCCGGCCCCGGCAATTTCGAAATCGAGGTGCTCGACGCCGATCCGCGGCGCGTCAAGCGGCTGCGCATCGCCACCCGAAAAGAGCGTCCCGTGGTGCGGCCGCCGCGCGAAAGCCGCCGCCGCGACGCCGCACTGGAGTCCGGCCAGCCGGAGGCCGGTCAACCGCAGGCCAACGACAATGCGAACCCGCGATCAGGCGATGGAGCCGGGTCGCAGTGATCTTCGCAGACAAACTCCGCGCCGCCGTCCTTGCGATTATTCTGTCATGGGGCTGGAAGCGCGCGGCCATCGCGCTGGTCGCGGGGGCGCTGTCGGCGCTGGCGATGGCGCCGTTCAATGCATGGCCGATGCTGTTTCTGACCTTTCCGGTGATGGTCTGGCTGACCGATGGCGCGGGCGCCGGACGCTGGCGTGGCGTGCCGGCGGCGGCGATGGCCGGCTGGTGGTTCGGCCTCGGCTATTTTGTGCCGGGGCTGTACTGGATCGGCTACGCATTCCTGGTCGATGCGCCCACCTTCGCCTGGCTGCTGCCGTTCGCGGTGCTCGGCCTGCCCGCCTATCTCGCGCTGTTCACGGCACTTGGTTTCGCGCTGGCGCGGTTGATCTGGGCGGCGGGCGCGTCGCGGGTAATCGGGCTCGCAGCGAGCCTGACCATCAGCGAATGGCTGCGCGGTCAGGCGCTGTCGGGCTTTCCCTGGAATGCGTTCGGCTATGCGCTGACCGAGCCGCTGGCGCTGGCGCAGACGGCGTCGCTGATCGGCCTGTGGGGCCTGACGTTTCTGAGTGTGGCGATATTCGCAAGCCCCGCGACCCTGATCGATGGCAGCTCGCGCGGGCGAAAACCATGGATCGCGCCGGTCACGGCGCTGGCGCTGCTCGTCGCGATGGGCATTTTCGGCGGCTTGCGCCTGTCGATGCACCCGACAGCACTGGTCGCAAATGTCAAGTTGCGGATCATGCAGCCCAACCTGCAGCAGGACGTCAAATTCAATTACGCCGCCAAGGCGGAGGTGATGCAGAGATATCTCGCGCTCTCCGACCGCGCGTCCGGGCCGCAATCCACCGGTGTGCGCGACGCCAGCATCCTGATCTGGCCAGAATCGGCGTTTCCGTTTTTCCTGACCCGCGAAGCCGATGCGATGGCGCAGATCGCCGATCTGTTACCCAAGGGCACCATCCTGATCACCGGTTCGGTGCGGGCGCCCGACTTGCCGCCGGGCACCCGTGTCACCCGCGCCTATAACTCGATCTACGTCATCGATCATGACGGCAGCGTGCTGTCGATCTACGACAAGGTGCATCTGGTGCCATTCGGCGAATATCTGCCGTTCCAGGACTGGATGGAAAAGCTCGGCTTCGTGCAGCTCACCCGGGTTCAGGGCGGATTCATTCCGGGCACGCGGCGTCGCCCGATGGAGGTGCCGAACGCGCCGCGCATGCTACCTTTGATTTGCTATGAAACTATTTTTCCCGATGAGATTGTATCTCGGGACGATCGCCCGGGCTGGATGATCAACCTGACCAATGACGGCTGGTTTGGAAATTCGACCGGCCCCTACCAGCACCTGCAGCAGGCACGCGTCCGCGCGATCGAACAGGGATTGCCGTTGGTTCGAGCGGCGAACACGGGCATTTCCGCGGTGATTGATCCCGCGGGGCGGATTGTCGCCCGGCTCGGTCTCGGCGTCGAAGGCGTACTGGATTCCGCGCTGCCCACCGCCATCGCGCCGACCATCTATGCCCGCCTCGGCGATCTTCCCGCCGCGGTCATGGTCGCCGCCGGTTTGCTCGTCGTGCTTCGCCGTCGCGTCGCCAAGCGCACTTCCTGACGTCGGCATCGTATTTGGTTTGTGACGGAAAAATTCGGGCAGGCGGGAACTTGACAGACCGACCACGCCATTCGCATTCTGCGCCCCGCTGATCGAAAGTCGGTCAGTTCCTTGCTCGTATTTTTCTTGTTCCTGCCGACGCTTCCGAGCAAGATTTCACCGTGCTGGCGCCTGAGGCCGGACTTCGCTGCCTCATTCTGCGGGCGGATTCCCAAGGAGTGCTTGGAAATGTCGACCAAAGCGCCCAACCCTGTTGACAGGTATGTCGGCAGTCGGGTGCGGATGCGCCGCATGATGATTGGCATGACCCAGGAGAAGCTCGGCGAGGCATTAGGCCTCACATTCCAGCAAGTCCAGAAATACGAGAAGGGCACCAACCGGGTCGGGGCGAGCCGCCTTCAGCGGATCTCCGAAATACTGCAAGTGCCGGTCTCGTTCCTGTTCGAGGGCGGCCCCAGCGGCGGCCCCGGCACAGCCAGCATCACCGAAGAGGCATCGCCGGCCTATGTTTCGGATTTCCTGGCTACCGCCGAGGGGCTCGCATTGACCCGCGCGTTCACGCGGATCACCGATGCGAAGCTGCGGCGCAGCATCGTCGAACTGGTCGAGCAGATCGCGACCCGCGAGGCCTCCGACCAGGGCTGAAGGCACAACGTCATTCCGGAGTGGTGCTGGCGCGCGCGCCGAAATGACGATAGTTGAGTTCTTCAAAGGACTTCAACATGCTGACGACGGTCGATCCTTTCGATGCCAAAGCCATTCTCGACGGCATCCGCCGCTGGGTCGAGATCGAGACGCCCACCGAAGCGCCCGAGCAGGTCAACAAGCTCGCGACCGCGGTCGCGGACGGCTATCGCGATTTGCCGGTTACGATCGAACGCATCGCGGGACATTCCGGCTGCGGCGATCATCTCGCGGTGCGCTCGTCATGGGGCCAGCACGGGCCGGGGATCCTGGTGCTGAGCCATCTAGATACGGTTCACCCGATCGGATTCATCGAGCGTCTGCCGTTCCGAGTCGACGGCGACAGCGCGTTCGGTCCCGGCATCTACGACATGAAGGGCGGCGCCTATCTCGCCTATCACGCATTCAAGCAGCTCTGCGCCTACGGGGAGCGTCCGCTGCTCGGCGTGACCCAGCTCTACGTTTCCGATGAAGAGATCGGCAGCCCGACCTCGCGCGCGCTGATCGAAGCCGAGGGTCGCAAGGCCAAATATGTGCTGGTGACCGAGCCTGCCCGCGACGGCGGAAAAATCGTCACCGGGCGCAAGGGCGTCGGGCGATTCGATATTACCATCAAAGGCGTTCCGGCCCATGCCGGCACCCGGCCCCAGGACGGCCGCAGCGCAATCCGCGAACTCGCCGATATCATCCAGACCCTGGAGGCCATGAACGACCTGAAGCGCGGCGTTACCGTCAATGTCGGCGTCGTGCGAGGCGGCACCCGGCCGAACGTCATCGCGGAAGAGGCCTATGCCGAGGTCGACCTTCGCGTGCCTACCATGGCGGATGCCGACGATCTCGTCGCCAAAATCCTCAATCTGAAATCGCGGACCGAAGGCGTGAGCGTCACCGTATCGGGGGAATTGAACCGGCCGCCCTACGAGAAGAGCAATGCCGGCGCCGCACTTTACGAACATGCCAGAGCGCTCGCCGCAGAGATCGGTTTCGATCTGGTCGATACCTTTACCGGCGGCGGCTCCGACGGCAATTTCACCGCGCCGCATGCCGCGACGCTCGACGGTCTCGGCGTCGATGGCCAGGGCGCGCATACCCATTACGAGCAGATGTATATTTCGTCGATCGAGCCGAGGACGCGGCTGTTGTATCGGCTGTACCAGACGTTGCGATGAGTATCGCGACGCGCGATCCCGGCGATCCCGAGCAATCACCGGACCAGGACGTCGCGGCGCACCCGCATGGTTCGTTCTTCGGGCGGCGCAAGGGCCACAAGCTCCGCTCGCACCAGGCCGATCTGATCGAGCACCTGTTGCCGCGCCTTGCGCTCGACATCACTGGTCCGAGCCCCCCCGGCCTCGCCGAACTGTTCGACCCGCCGGCCGGCGAAGTCAGGCTGGAAATCGGGTTCGGTGGCGGCGAACACCTGATCGCCGAAGCGCTTGCCTTTCCGGCTACCGGCTTCATCGGCTGCGAGCCCTATGTCAACGGCATGGCGAAAATCCTGACGCAGATCGAGGCTCGCAATATCCGCAACATCAGGCTTTTCGCGGGCGACGCTGCGGAATTGCTGGCCTGGGCGCCGGCGCACTCGCTGGCGAGAATCGACCTGATCCATCCCGACCCCTGGCCGAAGCGGCGGCACTGGAAGCGGCGCTTCGTGCAGGATGCAAGTATCGCCGCGATGGCGCGGGTGCTGGTGCCGGATGGCGAATTCCGCTTCGTCAGCGACATCGACGATTACTGCGCCTGGACGCTGGCGCACCTTTTGCGCTCGCCGGATTTTCTCTGGACCGCGGAGCGCGCGGCCGACTGGCGACGGCCCTGGAGCGGCTACACCGTGACGCGTTACGGACGCAAGGCCGAGCGTGAAGGCCGCCGGGCGGCTTACTTGAGGTTTCGGAAGACCTCATCGCGAGGAGCGCGCCCTTGCGCGCGTCTCGAAGGATGAGAGATCACGGGCTCTCATGGTTCGAGACGGCGCAAGCGCGCCTTCTCACCGTGAGGAAATTGCATCGAGCCGCGTTCGACGACGACCTTCGTTATCTCTTCACCGCCCCGCCGCCTCGCGCGCCTTCCGCGCGTCGGTCGCTTCCCACACCATGCGCTTGCCGCGCTCGCGGCCCAGAAGTTCGATCGGATCATGATTGTCGATATGTCCGAACTGTCCCTTGTAGACGCTGTAGCCGCATAGTTCCTGCAGGCGGCGCGGAAACCGCCGCGCGGTGTCATGGGGGATGCCGAGCTGCAGGTTTTCCTGCTGCCGCATCCAGCCCCAGCAATAGGCGCAGGAGAACGCGAAGCGCCTGGTGTCGCTGGTATTGGCGCCGCCGCCATGCCAGAGCGCGCTGTCGAACAGCATCACGCTGCCGGCCGGCATGGTCGCGGTGACGGCGTCGTAGTGTTTGCCATATTCCGGCGAGGAAGCGTATTTGTGACTTCCCGGCAGGATCCGCGTGGCGCCGTTATCGGCCCGGAAATCCGACAGCGCCCAGATCGCATTGACCGTGATCGGGATATGCGGACGCGGCAGCGGAATCAACTGCGTGTCCTCATGGATCGGCTGCGCCTCCTGGCCAGGACCGAGCACCAGCGAACAGAACGATGACAGCAGGCACTCCTTGTCCAGCACGCGCTCGACCACCGGCAGCACGTTCTCATGCAGCGGCACTTCCCAAAAAATGTCGTCATAGGTCAGCAGATTGTTGATGCGGACCGTCTTAAAGCCTTCGAACGAGGTCTTGGCGGGGCCCAGATTGTGCTCCCGCTCGATCCGCTCCAGCGCCTGCTTCAGCCCCTCGACCAGATCGGGGCCGGCGGCGCGCTCGATCACGGTGTATCCGTCGCCGCGGATCCTGTCGGCATGCGATTGAATGTCGGCTTCCGTCAGCATTTCGATTCTCCCCGGTGGCGCTGTGCCGCACCATTGACGGCAGCATAGCGCGGCCTTTTTCGGATTGGGAGGGTTTGGGTCCGTCATGGAAGGACGGAGTTGTACTGTCACGCCGTTTGGCGGGCCTGCCAGAAACTCACCACGCGCTCGGCCGTGGAAGGCATCAGGCGCGCGAAGTTCACGCGCGCGCTTTCGATGTCCGAGGGCGACGGTACCCGGTTTTGGCCGAGCCGCAGCAGGATCAGCGCTCGGACGGTGGCCCATTCGAGACCGATGACCTTGCCGACGATCAGGATCGGATCGTGACGGTCGCCGGCAATCAGGCGGTCCAGGATCGTGACCCTCACCCCCGACATCGAGGAAAGCGCGGCAATCGATTCCTCGTATTGGTGGGCCTTGGCAAAACCGAGCAGCGCGGCTTCATTCATTTCACCGGCACCGTAGAGGGCGAGGACCGTGCGCTGTGCCGGCCCGAAATCGCGGCGGCCCCCGGCCTCGGCTGCACCGGACATCTCGCCCACCGCCTGCCGGATATCGGCCTGCTGTTCGGGCCTGACCACCTCCAACAGGCGGCGACGGACCTCTTCATTGGACCCCGCCACGAGGTCCTTCAGCTGGGGTTCGGAAAGATCGGCGCGCTGCCCGACCGTGAGCGTCAGGGCCTCGTCATGGCCGGCGCGCGTGATCAAAGTGGAATATCCGACATGCGAGAACAGGGCGCCGGCATTGCCGGCGGTGCGCCGCACCACCTCGCGGTCGCCGCGCTGCACGATGACGTCGGTGAGAACGGGAGGAAGCATCGGCCGCTCCGACATCGCCAGCAGATGACCCTGGCCCTTGACGCGCGCGATTTCGACCAGCGCGTTCTCGTCGATGACGGGCGATCGCCGCAGCAGGGGACCCGCGATCGCGATCTCGTCTGCGCGCGCGAGGTGCCCGACCAGCCCGCGCGGCGCGTTGGCGAGCATCGACAGCCGCTCGGCCAGATCGGCGCGCGCGGCGAGGTCGGTGTGCGGAACGAGGCCGGTCAGAATGCCGTCAAACAGATCGACATGATCGGGCCGGTAATTCGCCGCCCCCTGCAGGTACAGTTCGGCGATCCGCCGCGCGGTTTCGGCGCGGCGCTTGGGCTCGCCATGCCTGACGATCTCATCAAGCCCGGGAATCAGCGATGTGGCGACAGGCATCCAAACACACTCAAATCGCCGCATAGGCGGGTTTTCGGGCACGTTAGGTCGGCTTCGTGAAGGAAGGGTTAGGTTTGACGCCGCCCAGGAGAGGCCCTTGAATCGCGGCTGCGCGGCCTCGCGGGTCTTGCCGTAGCAGCCTAAAACCGCTATATCAGCCGCAACTTATGGTTCTCATACGATCGCGTATTGAGAGTGGGCCCCTCGGGACCCGCTCTTTTTTATTACCTGAACGAGCCTGACGCGGATACCGGCGCCTGGGCGCATTCGGGAAGCCCTGCCGGACCGCGCTTGAATCCGGCTAACCCACTGCAAGTTAGACCAAATTTGACCCTTGATATGACCGATCCGACTGCTGATTCCGTGGACTTCGATCTGCTTGCCGAGCCGCGCCTCGTGGTCGAGCCGGGCGTCGCGGCACGGGTGTCGGCGGTGGCCGGTCCGGTGTTGCAGGGAATGGGCTACCGGCTGGTGCGGATCAAGATTTCAGGCGAATTCGGCTGCACCGTCCAGATCATGGCGGAACGGCCTGACGGGACCATGCTGATCGAGGATTGCGAGGCGATTTCGCGGGCGCTGTCGCCGGTGCTGGACGTCGCCGATCCGATCGAGAAGGCCTATCGGCTGGAGATTTCTTCTCCCGGAATCGACCGGCCACTGGTGCGCCGCTCCGATTTCGAACGCTATGCCGGGCATCTCGTGAAGATCGAAATGGCAGTCGCGGTTCGGGGCCGCAAGCGGTTCCGCGGCAAGCTCGAGGGCGTCGAGGGGGACGCCATCCGTCTACATCGGGATGACATACGCGCGGGCGAAGATACCGAGGTCGTGCTTGTCATGGAAGACATCGCCGACGCGCGGCTGGTTCTGACCGACGAACTGATCGCGGAATCGATGCGGCGCGGCAAGGCCGCCGAGCGCGAGCTGAAGCAGAATCTCGGGCTTAAGCCGGCCCCTCCGCCGCATGCGAAGAAGAGCGACCCGGCCAAGAGCAACGCGCCGAAGCCGAAACTGAACCTGAAGAAAAAGCCCGCCCCGAAGAACACCAAGGAACACCGCCTCGCCGCAGAGAGACTGCGAAGGGGCATCGATCCCACTGAAGGAGACTGAGCCATGGCAGCTGTCAGCGCCAATAAACTTGAACTGCTGCAGATCGCGGATGCGGTGGCGCGCGAAAAATCGATCGACCGCGCGATCGTCATCGCGGCGATGGAAGACGCCATCGCCAAGGCGGCGCGGGCCCGCTACGGCAGCGAGACCGACGTCCACGCCGAGATCGACGCCAAGAAGGGCGAGCTGCGGCTGTCGCGCCATATGCTGGTGGTCGACCAGGTCGAGAATTCGTCGAACCAGATCTCGCTGATCGACGCGCAACGCGCCAATCCGGGCGCGCAGGTCGGCGACACCATCGCCGACACGCTGCCGCCGCTGGAATATGGCCGCATCGCCGCGCAATCCGCCAAGCAGGTGATCGTGCAGAAGGTGCGCGAGGCCGAGCGCGACCGGCAATACCAGGAATTCAAGGACCGCATCGGCGATATCGTCAACGGCATCGTCAAGCGCGTCGAATATGGCAGCGTCATCGTCGATCTGGGCCGCGGCGAAGCCATTATCCGCCGCGACGAAATGCTGCCGCGCGAGGTGTTTCGCAACGGCGACCGCGTCCGCGCCTATATTTTCGACGTGCGCCGCGAGACCCGCGGACCGCAGATCTTCCTTTCCCGCACCCATCCGCAATTCATGGCGAAGCTGTTCGCGCAGGAAGTTCCCGAGATCTATGACGGCATCGTCGAGATCAAGGCGGTGGCCCGCGATCCCGGCTCGCGCGCGAAAATCGGCGTGATTTCACGGGATTCGTCGGTTGATCCGGTCGGCGCCTGCGTCGGCATGCGCGGCTCGCGCGTGCAGGCGGTGGTCAACGAATTGCAGGGCGAGAAGATCGACATCATCCCGTGGTCGCCCGACATCGCGACGTTCGTCGTCAACGCGCTGGCGCCCGCCGAAGTCGCCAAGGTCGTGATCGACGAGGACCGCGAGCGCATCGAGGTCGTGGTTCCCGACACCAATAACCAGCTGTCGCTGGCGATCGGCCGGCGCGGACAGAACGTTCGCCTTGCCTCGCAGCTGACCGGCTGGGACATCGACATTCTGACCGAACAGGAAGAATCCGAGCGCCGCCAGGCCGACTTCGAGAACTCCACGCGCGTGTTCATGGAATCGCTCAATGTCGACGAGGTCGTCGGCCAATTGCTGGCGTCCGAAGGCTTCACCTCGGTGGAGGAACTGGCGCTGGTCGACGTCAAGGAACTGGCCGCCATCGAAGGCTTCGACGACGAAACCGCTAACGAGCTGCAGAGCCGGGCCCGCGAATATCTGGAAACGCTCGAAGGCGAGCTCGAAAACAAACGTAAGGAACTAGGTGTGGAAGACGCTCTGAAGACGGTGCCCGGCGTGACCTCGAAGATGCTGGTGAAGTTCGGCGAGAACGAGATCAAGTCGGTCGAGGACCTGGCTGGTTGCGCCACCGACGATCTGGTCGGCTGGACCGAGCGCAAGGAAGGCGGCGAGCCGACCAAGCATCCCGGGATTCTCGACGCCAACGAAATCTCGCGCGACGATGCGGAGAGCATGATCATGCAGGCGCGGGTCATCGCCGGCTGGATCACCGAGGCCGATCTCGTCAAGAAGACCGACGCGGCCGAGGCCCCCGAAGACCAGCCGGTTTGATGCGCGCCTTCCGCGAAATTGGCTACCGGTTGTGCGCGACCGTAACGCGCAGATGACAGGAGAGATGTCGCACGCATGCTTGCACTCGCCGACCCCGAACTCGACGACGGACCGCGGACCAACAGGTCTGCGACCATGCGGATGTGCGCGGTCACGCGATTGGTGCGGCCGATCGACGAACTGATCCGGTTTGTCGTCGCGCCGCAGGGCGAGGTCATCCCGGATCTGAAGCGCAAACTTCCCGGCCGGGGCCTCTGGGTTTCGGCTTCGCGGCAGGCGGTTGCGGAAGCCGTCCGGCGTAACCAGTTCGGCAGGGGCTTCAAGCGCGAGGTCCGCGTCGCCGCGACGCTCGCGGCCGATACCGAGGCCCTGCTGGTGCGCAGCGTCAGCGAAGCGCTCGCCATGGCCGCCAAGGCCGGCCAGGTGGTATCCGGCTTCAGCAAGGTCGAGGGCGCCCTCCGGCTGGGCCAGGCCGAGGCGCTGATCCACGCCTCGGACGGCGCGGCGGACGGAATCCGTAAATTAGACGCCATCGTCAGGCAAAGTGCCGGGATTGGCGATGAATCACGCGAATTCCCCGTTGTCACGGCGCTGACTTCGGAGCAATTGGATTTGGCACTTGGCCGGTCAAATGTGATACATGCTGCCGTGCTCGCGGGCCCGGCGAGCAGGACGTTCCTGTCGCGCAGCCAGTTCCTGGTCCGATACCGGATGGCGGATGACGACAAGACTGCCGGCGATGCGGCCAAGAACTTGTCTGACAACGACTTGTCTGACAACGACTTGCCTGACAGGAACTTGCCTGACAGGAACTTGCCTAACAAGAATTTGCCTAAACAGACTGTGCGGACACGCACAACAGAACAAGATTAGGACTGCTGAATGGTTGACACTGAGTGTTCCGACCAAGACCTTGACGCTCAAGCCGCGCGTCGAGACGGGCACCGTGCGCCAGAGCTTCAGCCACGGCCGGACCAAGCAGGTCGTCGTCGAGAAGCGCGGCAAGCGCCGCGTCAGCGGCGAAGCGCCGGCAACCGACGCGCCGCAGGCGCCGGAACCGCTGGTTGCCAAGGCAGCGCCGCCCCGGCCGGCGCCGATGACCCGTCCCGCGCCGGCGGCCGCGCCGCGCGGCGGTTCGGGTGTGGTCCTGCGTACCCTGACCGAGGACGAGCGTTCGGCGCGTGCCAGCGCGCTCGCCGACGCCAAGGTCCGCGATATCGAGGAACGCCGGCTGGCGGAAGAGGAAGCCAGGCGACGCAACTCCAAGGAAGGCATCGAGCAGGCCGAGCGCGAAGCCGCCGAAGCCCGCCGCAAGGCCGAGGAAGATCGCCACCGTCAGGACGAGGAAGCCAAGCGCAAGGCGGAACTCGAAGCCAAGAAGCGTTTCGGCGAAGCCGAGGCCAAGACCGCAGCCGCGGCCAAGGCCGCCGCGGCACCCGCCGCGCGTGCCCCTGGCGTCGCCGCCGACGCCACCGACGAGGATGAAGGTCCGCGCCAGATCCGCCGCGGACCGGGCGGCGCCGTCCGCCCGGCCGTACCGCCGAAGACCACCGCCAAGCCGGCGCCGCAGAAGCAGCGCGGCCGCCTGACGCTGGTCACCGCACTCACGGCCGACGACGTGCGGGAGCGGTCGATCGCTTCGTTCCGCCGCCGCACCCAGCGCCTGAAGGGACATCAGTCGAACGAGCCGAAGGAAAACCGGAAGCCATCAACATCCAGGAACTCGCCAACCGCATGTCCGAGCGCGCGGTCGACGTCATCCGCCTGCTGATGAAGCAGGGCGCGATGCACAAGATCACCGACGTGATCGATGCCGACACCGCGCAGCTGATCGCCGAGGAACTCGGCCACACCGTCAAGCGCGTCGCCGCCTCGGACGTCGAGGAAGGCCTGTTCGACATCGTCGACGATTCCTCCGATACCGAGCCGCGCTCGCCGGTCGTCACCGTGATGGGCCACGTCGACCACGGCAAGACCTCGCTGCTCGACGCGCTTCGCCACGCCAACGTGGTCTCGGGTGAAGCCGGCGGCATCACCCAGCATATCGGCGCCTATCAGGTGACCTCGCCGGAAAGCGGCAAGAAGATCACCTTCATCGACACCCCGGGCCACGCCGCGTTCACCGCGATGCGGGCGCGCGGCGCCAAGGTCACCGACATCGTGATCCTGGTGGTCGCGGCCGACGACGGCGTCATGCCGCAGACCATCGAGGCGATCAATCACGCCAAGGCGGCGAAGGTTCCGATGATCATCGCCATCAACAAGATCGACAAGCCCGACGCCAAGCCGGAGCGCGTGCGCACCGAACTGCTGCAGTACGAAGTGCAGGTCGAATCGATGGGCGGAGAGGTGGTCGACGTCGAGGTCTCTGCCAAGAACAAGACCAACCTCGACAAATTGCTGGAAATGATTGCGCTGCAGGCCGATCTGCTCGACCTCAAGACCAACGTTTCGCGTCCCGCCGAAGGCACCGTGATCGAAGCCAAGCTCGATCGCGGCCGCGGTCCGGTCGCCACCGTGCTGGTGCAGCGCGGCACGCTCAGGGTCGGCGACATCATCGTCGCCGGCGCCGAGATGGGCCGCGTCCGCGCGCTGATCAACGATCAGGGCGTGACCATCAGCGAGGCCGGACCCTCGGTTCCCGTCGAAGTGCTCGGCTTCAACGGCCCGCCGGAAGCCGGCGATCGCCTCGCCGTCGTCGAGAGCGAGGCCCGCGCCCGCGAAGTCACCAGCTACCGCGCGCACCAGAAGCGCGAGAACGCCGCTGCCTCGATTTCCGGCATGCGCGGTTCGCTCGAGCAGATGATGTCGCAGCTCAAGACCTCGGGCCGCAAGGATTTCCCGCTGATCATCAAGGCCGACGTGCAGGGCTCGCTGGAGGCGATTTTGGGTTCGCTCGACAAGCTCGGCACCGAGGAAGTCACCGCGCGCATCCTGCATGCGGGCGTCGGCGGCATCTCGGAATCCGACGTGACGCTGGCGGAAGGCTTCAACGCCGCCATCATCGGCTTCAACGTTCGCGCCCACAAGGAGGCCGCCGCCGCCGCCAAGCGCAACGGCATCGAAATCCGCTACTACAACATCATCTACGACCTCGTCGACGACGTGAAGAAGGCGATGTCCGGCCTGCTGGCGCCGACGCTGCGCGAAACCATGCTGGGCAACGCCCTGATCCTGGAAGTGTTCAACATCTCCAAGGTCGGCAAGGTCGCCGGCTGCCGCGTCACCGACGGCACCGTGGAACGCGGCGCCAATGTGCGGCTGATCCGCGACAACGTCGTCGTGCATGAAGGCAAGCTGTCGACGCTGAAGCGCTTCAAGGACGAAGTGAAGGAAGTGCAGTCCGGCCAGGAATGCGGCATGGCGTTCGAGAGTTACGGCGACATGCGGGCCGGCGACGTCATCGAGTGTTATCGCGTGGAGACGATCCAGCGCAGTCTGTAAGTTCGAGCCTTACGAAGAGCCTGGGTCTTGAGTTAGGCCGTCATGCCCCGCCTTGTGCGCAATTGCGCACTGGGGCGGGGCATCCAGTAATCTCGGACAACAATTTTGGCCACGGAGTACTGGATCACCCGCCTTCGCGGGTGATGACGACAATCGGGATTTCGACAATGCCCCACCACAAGAAGGACTCCGCCCCCGGCGGCTCGCAGCGTCAGTTGCGGGTCGGCGAAGTGGTGCGTCATGCGGTCGCCGACATCCTTTCGCAGGGCAGCGTGCACGACCCCGAACTCGAGGGCCACATCATCACCGTGCCCGAGGTGCGGATGTCGCCGGACCTCAAGCTCGCGACGGTGTATGTGATGCCGCTCGGCGGCCGCGATACCGACAAGGTGATCGCGGCACTGGAGCGCAACAAGAAGTTCCTGCGCGGCGAGATCGCGCATCGCGTTAACCTGAAATTTGCGCCTGATGTCCGGTTCCGCGTCGACGAGCGATTCGACGAGGCGGAACGAATAGAGAAATTACTGCGAACACCCGCGGTGCAAAGAGACCTCGCATCCGATTCGCAAGACACGGAAGAGTAAAGTGATGAGCGTGAACCCCGCGAACGGCTTGATCGAGCCGGCCATCGGCGATTCCGACGCGCCCGAAAAAAATATCTCCTCGGATTCGCATCGCGACGGCCATTCGCCGCGCGACGAGGCCCGGCCGCGCGCCGGCAAGCAGCCGCGCCAGAACAACCAGCCCCGGCGCGACAGGCGCGACGTCCACGGCTGGGTCGTGCTCGACAAGCCGATCGGCATGACCTCGACGCAGGCGGTCGCGGTGGTGAAGCGACTGTTTCAGGCCAAGCGCGCCGGCCATGCCGGTACGCTTGATCCGCTGGCCTCCGGCGGCCTGCCGATCGCGCTGGGCGAAGCCACCAAGACGGTCCCGTTCGTGATGGACGGCCGCAAGCGCTATCGCTTCACGGTAGCATGGGGCGAGGAACGCGACACCGACGATACCGAGGGCCGGGCTGTCAGGGCCAGCGATCTCAGGCCCACCGCCGAAGCCATCCGGGCGCTGCTGCCGCGCTTCACCGGCGTGATCGAACAGATCCCGCCGCAATACTCTGCCATCAAGGTCCAGGGCGAGCGCGCCTACGATCTGGCGCGCGACGGAGAAACCGTCGAGTTGCAGCCGCGCCCCGTCGAGATTCACCATTTATCCCTTGTAGAACAACCGGATAGCAGCCACTCGGTGTTCGAGGCCGAATGCGGCAAGGGTACCTATGTACGGGCGCTGGCCCGCGATATCGGCCGGCTTCTGGAGTGTTTCGGTCATATCTGCGCACTGCGCCGGACCCTGGTAGGGCCGTTCGGCGAGAACGACATGATTCCGCTGGAACAGTTGGAGGCTTTGTGCGATAGAGCCGCGTCTGGCGAGGGTAGCCTCGCCGACGCGCTTTTGCCCGTTGAGACCGCGCTGGACGACATCCCGGCACTGGCCGTCACACGGGCTGATGCGGCAAGGCTCCACCGGGGCCAGGCCGTTTTGTTGCGCGGACGGGATGCGCCCAATAGTAGCGGCACAGTCTATGTCACGGTGGCAGGCCGGCTTCTGGCCCTCGCCGAAATTGGCAATGGCGAACTCATCCCCAAGCGCGTGTTCAACCTGACCGGACTGACCGCCAGTTCGGCTCGCAGCCATGAAAGAGTTTGACGATGTCGATTACCGCCGAACGCAAAGCGGAAGTCATCAAGACGAATGCCAACAAGGCCGGCGACACCGGTTCGCCCGAGGTTCAAGTCGCGATCCTGTCGGAACGCATCAATAACCTCACCGGGCATTTCAAATCCCACGTGAAGGACAATCATTCGCGGCGGGGCCTGTTGAAGATGGTCGCCACGCGCCGTTCCCTGCTCGACTACATCAAGCGCAAGGACGAGTCGCGTTACAAGGCTCTGCTCGAAAAGCACAACATTCGTCGTTGAGTTCAGTTCACGCGCGCATCTCGCGCGCGTTTTCGCACGATCTTCCGGAATTTTCGATTCAGAAAGAAGGTCATGCTCAACCACACGACGTCCAGCAGCAATCCGGCCTCTGGGCGGGGCAAGAAGCCCGTACTACCGAAGGGATGGACGCCATCCGAAGTATAAAGACCATGGCAGGATCGCCGGACGCTGATCGCGCAGTGATCAGCGTCCCGCAATCTTGCGCATGGTCTTTGTGTTTCAGGGCTGACGTTGCTTCGTGAACCCATGAAAGAAGACCTGCATGTTCAATATTCATTCCGTCGAAATCGATTGGGGTGGCCGCCCCCTCAGGCTTGAAACCGGCAAGATCGCCCGTCAGGCCGATGGCGCCGTGCTCGCCACCTATGGCGAGACCGTGGTGCTCGCCACCGTGGTTTGCGCCAAGACGGCCCGCGAAGGCGTCGACTTCCTGCCGCTGACCGTCGACTATATCGAGAAGACCTACGCGGCCGGCCGCATTCCAGGCGGCTATTTCAAGCGGGAGGGCCGGCCCACCGAAAAGGAAACGCTGGTTTCCCGCCTGATCGACCGTCCGATCCGCCCGCTATTCGTCGATGGCTGGCGCAACGAGACCCAGGTCATCGTCACCGTGCTGTCGCATGACATGGAGAACGATCCCGACATCCTGGCACTGGTCGCCGCCTCCGCGGCGCTGACCATCTCCGGCGCCCCGTTCAAAGGTCCGATCGGCGCTGCCCGCGTCGGCTTCATCAATGACGAATATGTGCTCAACCCCACGCTCGACGAGATGGTCGAAACCCAGCTCGACCTCGTCGTAGCCGGCACCGCCGACGCCGTGCTGATGGTGGAATCGGAAGCCAAGGAACTCAACGAAGACATCATGCTCGGCGCTGTGATGTTCGGACACCGGCATTTCCAGCCGGTGGTCAACGCGATCATCGAGCTGGCCGAGAAAGCCGCCAAGGAGCCGCGCGACGTCAAGGTCGTCGACGAAAGCGCGCTGGAGAAGGAAATCCTCGGGCTGATCGAAACCGATCTGCGCGCCGCCTACGCCATCCCGATCAAGCAGGACCGCTATGCGGCGGTCGGCAAGGCCAAGGAAAAGGTGATGGCGCACTATTTCCCGGAAGGCCAGGAGCCGAAATACGACAAGCTGCGCGTCGCCGGCGTGTTCAAGGAACTGGAAGCCAAGATCGTTCGCTGGAACATCCTCGACACCGGCAAGCGCATCGACGGCCGCGATTCCAAGACCGTGCGCCAGATCATCGCCGAAGTCGGCGTGCTGCCGCGCGCCCATGGCTCGGCGCTGTTCACCCGCGGCGAAACCCAGGCGATGGTGGTGACCACGCTCGGCACCGGCGAGGACGAGCAGTACATCGACTCGCTGTCGGGCACCTACAAGGAGCAGTTCCTGCTGCACTACAACTTCCCTCCCTACTCGGTCGGTGAAACCGGACGAATGGGCGGCACCAAGCGGCGTGAAATCGGCCACGGCAAGCTGGCCTGGCGCGCGATCCATCCGGTTCTGCCGCCGCATCACGAGTTTCCCTACACGGTGCGCGTCGTCTCGGAGATCACCGAGTCGAACGGATCGTCCTCGATGGCTTCGGTCTGCGGCGCTTCGCTGGCGCTGATGGACGCGGGCGTCCCCCTGAAGCGGCCGACGGCGGGTATCGCCATGGGCCTCATTCTGGAGGGTTCGCGCTTTGCGGTGCTGTCGGACATCCTCGGCGACGAGGATCATCTCGGCGACATGGACTTCAAGGTCGCCGGCACCGATGTCGGCATCACGTCGCTGCAGATGGACATCAAGATCGCCGGCATCACCGAGGAGATCATGAAGGTCGCGCTCGGCCAGGCCAAGGATGGCCGTATCCATATCCTCGGCGAGATGGCGAAGGCCTTGACCAACGCCCGCGCCGAGCTCGGCGAGTACGCGCCGCGGATCGAGACCTTCAAGATCCCGACCGACAAGATCCGTGAAGTGATCGGCACCGGCGGCAAGGTGATCCGTGAAATCGTCGAGAAGACCGGCGCCAAGGTCAACATCGACGACGACGGCACGGTGAAGGTGGCCTCCGCCGACGGCGAATCGATCAAGGCGGCGATCAAGTGGATCAAGTCGATCGCCTCCGATCCGGAGCTCGGCCAGATCTATGACGGCACCGTGGTCAAGGTGATGGAGTTCGGCGCGTTCGTGAACTTCTTCGGCGCCAAGGACGGCCTCGTCCACATCAGCCAGCTCGCGGCCAACCGTGTGCAGAAGACCTCCGACGTCGTCAAGGAAGGTGACAAGGTCAAGGTCAAGCTGCTCGGCTTCGACGATCGCGGCAAGACGCGGTTGTCGATGAAGGCGGTCGATCAGGTGACCGGCGAGGACCTCGAAGCCGGTCAGAGGACCGAGGCTCCGGCGCGCGAAGCCGCCGGCGAGTAAGCATCGCAGCCATCAGAGAAAAGGGCGGCTTTTCGGCCGCCCTTTTCGTTTGCTGCGCTGATCACATCTCGATGATCGACATGCGCGATTCCGCCGCAGGGTCGGCCGAAACCGCCGGCGAACCCGTCGCGTAATTCCAGCTACCTCGCACGCTTGCGCCGGCCGCCCGCGGCCGGTGACATCAGATCGATTTTGCTTCAATCGCCGGCCCCGTCCGTTACCATGTTTCAAATCGAGCAGCCCATGCTCGTCACAGCCAGGGAGAATTCACATGTCCACATTATCCCGTCGCCGTCTCGTCACGATGGCCGCAGGCATCGTCGCCGTCGCCGCCGCGCCGCGCGCCGTATTCGCCCAGGCGCCCGCCGCGGCTCCCGCTGCAGCGCCCGCGGCTGCAGGTCCCTTCGTGCTCCCGCCGCTGACCTATCCGAACAATGCGTTCGAGCCTCACATCGACGCCAGGACCATGGAAATTCACCATGGCCGGCATCACCAGGCGTTCATCACCAATCTCAATAATCTGGCCAAGACCAACCCGCAGCTCGGCAGCAGCGCCATTCCGAACGTGCTCGGCAACCTCAACGCCCTCAACGACGACATCAAATTCGCGGTCCGCAACAATCTCGGCGGCCACGCCAACCACACCATGTTCTGGGAGATCATGGGACCGAACGGCGGCAAGCCCGAGGGCGAGGTGCTGGCCGCGATCGACAAGGACCTCGGCGGCATGGAAAAATTCCAGAACGAGTTCAATGCAGCCGGGGGCCGCCAGTTCGGCTCCGGCTGGGTGTTCGTGACCGTCGCCAAGGACGGCAAGCTCGCCATCGAGACCCGCCCGAACCAGGACAATCCGATGATGGACGGCAAGCGCGCCTTGATGGGCAACGACGTCTGGGAGCATGCCTATTATCTCAATTACCAGAATCGCCGCGCCGACTACCTCAAGGCGTGGTGGAACACGGTGAACTGGACGAAGATCGCCGAGCGTTACGCCGCCGCGAAGGCCGGCACGCTGGGGGTGTAGGCGCCAGCTATCTCGAATGGGAGATCGCTTCATCCGCACAATTGTCATCGCCCGCAAAGGCGGGCGATCCAGTATCCCGTGGCGCCAGTAGACGGACTCTGAAGTCGCGGCGTACTGGATGCCCCGCCCTGGCGGGGGCATGACGGCCGTAGGTATCAGCCCCGCTTGCTCGCGGCCTTCACCGCCGGCTCTCCCACACTCTCCCTCACCACCTCGCTCAGCGCCGCAAAATCCGCCTTGCGCGGTGAAGTGCGGCGGAACACGAGGCCGATGCTGCGGCCGGGCTGCGGATCTTCCATCCGCAGGAATTTCACCCGCGCGTCGCGCCGCTCGACGTCGGCGGCGATCTGCGGAATCAGCGTGACGCCGTAGCCGCCTGCGACCATCTGCATCACGGTATTCAGGCTGCTGGCGCCGAACACGGTACCGCCGCCGACGCTGCTGCGGCCGCGTGTTGCGGTGGCGCAGAACGCCAGCGCCTGGTCGCGCAGGCAGTGACCGTCCTCGAGCAGGATCAGCCGGCTTTGATCGATGTCTTCCGCGGCCACCCGCGCGGTCGCCTGGCGCGGATCGCTCGCCGGCACCGCCAGCAGGAACGGATCCTCGAACAGGGCAATCGCATCGATGTCGGGCCCGGCCGCCGGCAGCGCGAGCATCGCGGCGTCGAGCGCGCCGCTGTTGATGTCGTCGATCAGTTGCCGGGTCTGGGTTTCCCGCAGTTCGAGCTGCAGTTCCGGAAACCGGCTCTGCAGCAAAGGGAGAATCCGCGGCAGCAGATAGGGCGCCAGCGAGGGAATCACGCCGAGCGTCAGCCGGCCGGTCAGCACGCCGCTGCGATGCCGGGCGAAATCGACCAGGTCGCGCGAGGCCGTCAGCACGTCCTCGGCCCGCCGCGCGATCTCGCGCCCGACATCGGTCAGCATCACGTCGCCCGGCCGCCGCTCCACCACCGCGACGCCGAGGGTCTGCTCGAGATCGCGGATCTGCATCGACAGCGCCGGCTGGGTCACGGAACAGGCCTCGGCAGCGCGGCCGAAATGGCCGTGCTTGGCGAGTGCGGCGAGATAACGAAGCTGTCGGAGCGTAATCATCCCGATCAGATAAACTGATCGGGAGCCCAAGACAATTCGACTGGACCTGATACTGGATATCTTCCAAAGTAGGCCCGCAGCAAATTTGGCGAGGGGCACAACCCTGCGGATCCGGGCAACACCCCCGACGATCGCGCGGGGTCTCCACGATGGTGGTCGAACCGGTACCGCCGATGCGGAGCGCGACAATGGGAGAGAAACATGGACGCAAAGACTGACGACAGCGCGGGCAAGTGCCCGATGAATCGCGGCACCCGCGGACACAGGAACCGCGACTGGTGGCCCGAGCACCTCGATATCGGCGTGCTGCATGCGCGCCACCCTTCCGCCGATCCGATGAGCAAAGGCTTCGACTACGCCAAGGAATTTCAGAGCCTCGACCTCGACGCTGTGATCAAGGACCTGCATGCCCTGATGACCGACAGTCAGGACTGGTGGCCGGCCGATTTCGGTCACTACGGCGGGCTGTTCATCCGCTTGGCCTGGCACAGCGCCGGCACCTACCGCACCACGGACGGCCGTGGCGGCGCCGGCGCCGGCCAGCAGCGCTTCGCACCGCTCAATTCCTGGCCTGACAACGCGAACCTCGACAAGGCGCGCCGCCTGCTGTGGCCGATCAAGCAGAAGTACGGCAGCAAGCTGTCCTGGGCCGATCTGTTTGTTCTCTCCGGCAACGTCGCCCTGGAATCGATGGGCTTCAAGACGTTCGGATTCGCCGGCGGCCGCGCCGATGTGTGGGAGCCCGAGGAGCTGTATTGGGGTCCCGAAGGCTCGTGGCTGGGCGACGAACGCTACAGCGGCGAACGCGAGCTCGCCGAGCCGCTCGGCGCGGTGCAGATGGGTCTGATCTACGTCAATCCGGAGGGCCCGAACGGCAATCCGGATCCGGTCAAGTCAGCAAAGGACATCCGCGAGACCTTCTTCCGCATGGCCATGAACGACGAAGAGACCGTGGCATTGATCGCCGGCGGCCACACTTTCGGCAAGACGCACGGCGCCGGCGATCCGTCGCTGATCGGCCCGGATCCGGAAGGCGGCGCCATCGAGGATCAGGGCCTCGGCTGGAAGAGCAAACATGGCACCGGCTTCGGCGCCGATACCATTACCGGCGGTCCGGAAGTGACCTGGTCGCAGACCCCGACGAAGTGGAGCAACCACTTCTTCGAGAACCTGTTCAACTTCGAATGGGAGCTGACCAAGAGTCCGGCCGGCGCCCAACAGTGGCGGGCCAAGAACGCCGAGCCCAGCATCCCGGATGCGCATGACCCGTCGAAGAAGCATGTGCCGACCATGCTGACCACCGACCTCGCTTTGCGCTTCGACCCGGCCTACGAGAAGATCTCGCGGCGTTTCCTCGAAAATCCGGATCAGTTCGCGGACGCGTTCGCGCGCGCCTGGTACAAGCTCACGCATCGCGACATGGGGCCGGCGGTGCGCTATCTCGGCAAGCTGGTGCCGGAGGAAACGCTGATCTGGCAGGACCCGATCCCCGCGGCCGATCATCCGCTGATCGACGACCACGACGTCGCGGCATTGAAGACCAAAATCCTGGCCTCCGGCCTCACCGTGTCACAGCTGGTCTCGACCGCATGGGCGTCGGCCTCGACGTTCCGCGGCTCCGACAAGCGCGGCGGCGCCAATGGCGCCCGCATTCGCCTGAGCCCACAGAAGGATTGGGAGATCAACAATCCGCCCGAGCTGGCGAAGGTCCTCTCGAGCCTCGAAGCGATCCGGAAGGAGTTCGGCAAGACAGTGTCGCTCGCCGACCTGATCGTGCTCGGCGGCGGCGCCGCGATCGAAAAGGCGGCCAAGGATGCCGGCCTGACCGTGGCGGTGCCGTTCGCGCCCGGCCGCATGGACGCGTCGCAGGAGCAGACCGACGCCGCCTCCTTCGCCCCGCTCGAACCCAGGGCCGACGGCTTCCGCAACTACATCAGCGCCAGGACGCAGTTCATGAAGCCGGAGGAGGCCCTGGTGGATCGGGCGCAGCTGTTGACGCTGACGGCACCCGAGATGACCGTGCTGCTGGGTGGCCTGCGCGTGCTCGGCGCCAATGCCCGCAACTCGAAGCATGGCGTCTTTACCAAGAAGCCTGAAACGCTGACGAACGACTTCTTCGTCAACCTGCTCGACATGAGCACGGAATGGCAGCTGGCCGGCTCCGGTGACGGGTACGAGGGGCGCGATCGCAAGACCAAGGCGGTGAAGTGGACCGCTTCCCGTGTCGATCTGATCTTCGGTTCGCACTCCCAGCTCCGCGCCCTCGCGGAAGTCTATGCCTGCGCTGATGCCAAGGAGAAGTTCGCTAGGGATTTCGTGGCGGCCTGGACCAAGGTGATGAATGCCGACCGCTTCGATCTCGTGCCGCAGCAATTGCAGGCGGCGGAATAACCGACGCGGCGAATAGCGAAGAGCGAATTGGGGGCGGCCGAAAGGTCGCCCTTTTTCTTGGCCGGAATTTGCCTGTAGAAACGACACAGGTCGAACCGATGTTCGGGATCGTCATGTCTCGACGAAAGCAGCAGGGGGATTATCCGATGATGAAACTCTACTGGTCGCCGCGCACCCGGTCGTTTACGGCGCTCTGGCTGATGGAAGAAACCGGGCAGCCTTACGAGCGCGTGCTGACGGACATCGCCACCGGCGCGCAGAAGACGCCCGAATATCTCGCGATCAATCCGATGGGCAAGGTGCCGGCGCTGAAGGACGGCGACGCCACGCTGGCGGAGGCGGCCGCGATCTGCGCCTATGTCGCAGAACGTTATCCCGAAGCGAAGCTGGCGCCGCCGCCCGGCGATCCCTTGCGCGCGAAATATCTCTATTGGCTGTTCTTCTCGCCAGGCTGCATCGAACCCGCGATCGTGCAGGTCGCGACCAAGATCGAGATGAATCCGGTGGCGGCAGGTTGGGGCGAGGCGCAGCGGGTGTTCGATGTGCTCGATGCGGCATTGAGCAAGGGACCGTGGATTCTGGGGGAATCTTTCTCGGCGGCCGATATCGTGATCGGATCGGGGCTGAATTTCGCAGTGCGGATGTTCAGAATGGTGCCGTCGCGCCCGTCTTTCGACGCCTATATCGCCCGATGCATGGCGCGCCCGGCCTTTCAGCGCGCGGAGACGATCGCGGCCGGATGATGCCGCGCGTCGCCCACCTATTCTACTCCGCCCTTCAGTTCGTCCGGCCGTGGCATCGAGACGATGTTGTAGCCGGAATCGACGTAGTGGATTTCGCCGGTGACGCCGCCCGACAACTCCGACAGCAGATACAGCGCCGAGCCGCCGAGCTCATCCAGCGTCACGCCGCGGCCGAGCGGCGAATGCTTCTGCTGGAACGCGAACATCGCGCGCGCATCGCCGATGCCCGATCCCGCCAGTGTCCGAATTGGCCCGGCCGAGATCGCGTTGACGCGGATGCCGCGCGGACCGAAGTCGGCGGCGAGATAGCGCACCGAGGCTTCCAGCGCGGCCTTGGCAACGCCCATCACGTTGTAATTCGGCATCACGCGCATGGAACCGCCGAAGGTGAGCGTGACCATCGCGCCGCCGGATTCGGGCATCAACTCCGCCGCGCGTTTGGCCAGCTCGGTGAACGAAAAACAGGAGATTACCATGGTGCGCGAAAAGTTGGCGCGGCTGGTGTCGGCGTAGCGGCCCTTGAGCTCGCTTTTGTCGGAAAACGCGATGGCGTGCACCAGGAAATCCAGTTGTCCCCATTTCGCGCGCAGCGTTTCGAACACCGCATCGACGCTGGCGATGTCCTCGACATCGCAGGGCAGGACCAGGGGGACGCCGAGCTGTTCGGCCAGCGGCCTGACGCGCTTGCCGAGCGCATCGCCCTGGTAGGTAAAGGCGAGCTCGGCGCCCTGCGCCGCCAGCGTCCTGGCAATGCCCCAGGCAATCGAATGATCATTGGCGACGCCCATGATCAGTCCCCGCTTACCCTTCATCAGGTCCTGCATACCAGCCGTACTCCGCTCATCCCTGATGGTGTCATCACCCGCGGATGGCGGGTGATCCAGTAATACGAGGCGTTGCGATGATCGACGAGAGCTGCGGAGTACTTGATGCCCCGCCTTCGCGGCGCAAGACAAAGATAGAAGATCACGCATCCATCCGCTTGAACACCAGCGTGGCGTTGGTACCGCCGAACCCGAAGGAATTGGAAAGCACGGTGCCGAGCTTCACATTATCGATGCGCTTGCGCACGATCGGCATGTCGGCAAACACCGGATCGAGCTCGGTGATATTTGCGCTTTCGCAGATGAAGCCGTTTTGCATCATCAGCAGCGAATAGATCGCCTCCTGAACGCCGGTGGCGCCGAGCGAATGGCCGGTCAGCGCCTTGGTCGCCGAAATCGGCGGGCACTTGTCGCCGGTTCCGAACACCTTGCGGATCGCCTCGATCTCCGGCGGATCGCCCGCCGGCGTCGAGGTCGCGTGCGGATTGATGTAGTCGATCCTGGTATCGACCGTTGCCATCGCCATTTTCATGCAGCGTTCGGCGCCCTCGCCCGAGGGCGCCACCATGTCGTAGCCGTCGGAGGTGGCGCCGTAGCCGACGATTTCGCCGTAGATCTTGGCGCCGCGCGCTTTTGCGCGCTCGAGTTCTTCCAGCACCACCACGCCGGCGCCGCCGGCGATGACGAAGCCGTCGCGGCTGACGTCATAGGGACGGGACGCGGTCGCGGGCGTGTCGTTGTATTTCGACGACATCGCGCCCATCGCGTCGAACAGCACCGACAGCGACCAGTCGAGTTCTTCGCAGCCACCGGCGAAGATGACGTCCTGTTTGCCGATCTGGATGGTTTCGTAGGCATTGCCGATGCAATGATTCGACGTGGCGCAGGCCGACGAGATCGAATAGTTGACGCCCTTGATCTTGAACCAGGTGGCGAGCGTCGCCGACGCCGTCGACGACATCGCCTTCGGCACCGCGAACGGCCCGACCCGCTTCGGTCCCTTGGTGCGGGTGATATCGGCGGCCTCCACGATGGTGCGGGCCGAGGGTCCGCCCGAGCCCATGATGATGCCGGTGCGAACGTTCGAAACATCCGAAGGTTCGAGACCGGAATCCTGGATCGCCTGCTCCATCGCGATATGATTCCAGGCCGCACCCTCGCCAAGGAAGCGCATCGCGCGCCGGTCGATGACGCCGGCCGGATCGAGCGTGGGGGCACCCTGCACCTGGGAGCGAAATCCGAGCTCGGCATATTTATCCGCGCGCGTGATTCCGGATTTCGCCTCGTGGAGGCTCGCCAGTACTTCCTGGGTGTTGTTTCCGATGGACGAGACGATACCCATCCCCGTGATGACAACCCGCCTCATGATCGCCTCGTCTGTCGTTTGCGTTTTGTATGATGCCGCCGAACCGAACAATGCCGCATCGGCCGGATGCAGGTAATTTACGTTCCCGGCTGCAATGCGGCACCCTGCTTCAGGAGCCCAACCCTCAGATCCTTCGCGCGATAGATAATCTCGTCATCGGCCGAAAGCCAGCCGTCGGCGATACCTAGCCAGAGCTTTAACCGCATCACACGCTTGATATCGACATTGTACACAATCTTGCGGACGTTCGGCATCACCTGACCGGAGAACTTCAACTCGCCGAGGCCGAGCGCACGGCCGCGGCCCTCGCCACCGGTCCAGCCGAGATAGAAGCCGACCATCTGCCAGAGCGCGTCGAGGCCGAGGCAGCCCGGCATCACAGGATCATTCTTGAAATGGCAACCGAAGAACCAGAGGTCCGGGTTCACGTTGAGCTCGGCCCGAACGATGCCCTTGCCGTATTCCCCGCCGGTCTCGGAAATTTCGGTGATGCGGTCGAACATCAGCATCGGCGGCAGCGGCAATTGTGCATTGCCGGGGCCGAACAGCTCGCCGCGACCGCACGCCAGCAGGTCCTCGTACTCGTAGCCGCTGCGCCGATCCAGCATCGTCTTGAGCCTCTCAAATGTTCCGGTGGAGCGCTTCTGAGCGAAAATGGACCCGGTTCGCGTAGGAGTGCGCCAACGATCGCCAGGTGGCGCAAATACCGCAGTTCAGGATGGTCCTGCGACAACCGGCGCTCGCCTTTGCCGGATTGCAAAGCTAAGTCCGCGCGCTCTCTATCATAGGCCCTGCCGGTGGCAAAGCACCCCGCTGAGTAAATCGCCGCGCGTCCCGACGGTTCCGTTGCCTTCGGATCGTTCCAGTCTTCTGGGATCGTTCTAGTTGCGAAATACTTGCATCTAACGGATTTCCCTCTATATTCCATGAAAATAGGACTGAGACAGCGAGCGCGGTGCCTGACGTGGAAATAAGCCTGAACGCTTCGATCAGCGACGATGCGGCCGATCCGGCGGCCCGCGCCGGGGGTCACCAGCCGGCGCTGACCGGCTGTCCGTGGCATGACGTCAATGAAATGCTGCAGGCGGCAGGGCTGCGCCCCACCCGTCAGCGCATGGCGCTGGGCTGGTTGCTGTTTGGAAAGGGCGCCCGCCATCTCACCGCGGAGATGCTTTACGAGGAAGCCACCCTCGCCAAGGTCCCGGTATCCCTCGCCACCGTCTACAACACCCTCAACCAGCTGACCGATGCGGGTCTGCTGCGCCAGGTCAGCGTCGACGGCACCAAGACCTATTTCGATACCAACGTGACGACGCATCACCACTTCTATCTCGAGAACAGCCACGAACTGGTTGATATTCCGGATCCGCATCTGGTGCTGCACAAGATGCCTGACGTGCCCGAAGGCTACGAAATCGCCCGGGTGGACATGGTCGTGCGTCTGCGCAAGAAGCGCTGATCGGCATACGGCCACGCCGTCATGCGCGGGCCTTGTGGTTGATCTCGGCTGGTTGATCTCGGCGCTGGTCGCGAACTCCGACTACTCCACCTTCTCGTCGGCATAGACGCCCCAGAGGCGCTGCTGCTCGATCCAGCCGTCAAAACCGTTGCCGATGACGCGGCACCAGCCGGCCGCGCATTTCTTCACCTGGGCGACGACGCCGGCCTGCAGCCGGGCGGCGACGGCGCTGGTCGGGTCGGCGCTCTCATAGAGCGGCGCGAGTTCGTCCTTTGCCTTCATGGTGATGACGGCGGTGCGGCGGCCCGACAGCAGCGAGTGATAGACCCAGCCCTCGGCTCCCTCGGAATCGCGCACCCGGCGCCAGTTCTCGAATTCAGCGGTGATCTCCACCGGCAGGCCGGAGCGGGTATAGACCCAGGCAACATCGTTGTCCTTGGTCGGGCCGGCCCGGACGTTCACATGATCGGACTTGAGGCTGACGTAGCGCGGCAGCGGCAGACCGCTGGTGGTCTGGCCCGATTCCCTGGCCGAAAATCCGGTGCTGACCGACGCGGCCAGCATGCTCCCCGCCAACACCACCAACTTGAAGAAACGCCTCAACGCCATCGACTCGAACCCCCGTACCCCGTCCGATCACACACCGCGATCTTTCATTCCCGGGCGGCTTGCCGGGGTTCTTGTCTTGGCCCGGCCTTCTGCTAGAGAGGACGGAACGCTCTGAACCAGGACGGGCCCCGAGATTTGCCGTTGAAAACCAGCGGGAAAAATCGGGAACCCAAGTAAGCCATAGAAAAACACCGGGATCGCGCGGCCAGCCGCAGTGTCGAACAACCGGGTTAATGAGGCCTCAACGGCGAAGCCTTTGACGACGTGAAGGGGATGCGAGCCAGAGACTCGTGAGAGCAGGATATGCCGGTCAAGAAAAAGCCTCTCGTTGTCGTCACACGCAAGCTGCCGGACTCGATCGAGACCCGGATGCGCGAGCTGTTCGACGCCCGGCTCAATCTCGATGATGCGCCGATGACGCCGGAACAGATCGCCGAGGCGGTGCGGACCGCGGATGTGCTGGTGCCCACCGTCACCGACGAAATATCCGAACAACTTCTCAAAGACCCCGACTGCAAGCTGCGGTTGATCGCCAATTTCGGCAACGGCGTCGACAATATCGACGTCGCCGCGGCCCATGCGCGCGGCATCACCGTGACCAATACCCCGAAGGTTCTGACCGAAGACACCGCCGACATGACCATGGCGCTGATACTGGCGGTGCCGCGGCGGCTGATCGAAGGCGCCGCCATCCTCACCGAGGGCAAGAACTGGCCGGGCTGGTCGCCGACTTGGATGCTCGGTCATCGCATCGGCGGCAAACGCCTCGGCATCATCGGCATGGGCCGCATCGGCCAGGCGGTGGCGCGCCGGGCGCGCGCCTTCGGCCTGCAGATTCACTACCACAACCGCCGCCCCGTGGCGCCGCGCATCGCCGACGAACTGGGCGCGACCTATTGGGAAAGCCTCGACCAGATGCTGGCGCGGATGGACATCATCTCGGTGAACTGTCCGCACACGCCGGCCACCTTTCATCTGTTGTCGGCGCGCCGGCTGAAGCTGATCCGCAAGGACGCCTATATCGTCAATACCGCGCGCGGCGAGGTGATCGACGAAGACACGCTGATCAAGCTGCTCGAAACCGGCGAGATCGGCGGCGCCGGCCTCGACGTGTTCGAGAACGAGCCCGCGGTCAGCCCCAAACTGGTGCGGCTCGCCAGGGCCGGCAAGGTCGCGCTGCTGCCGCATATGGGGTCGGCCACCATCGAAGGCCGCGTCGAGATGGGCGAGAAGGTGATCATCAACATCCGCACCTTCCTCGACAACCACAAGCCGCCGGACCGCGTGCTGCCAAGCATGCTGTGATCAACGATCGCTTGCCCCAGACGCGACGCAGTGCCTACCGCCGGGTTTCTACAGAAAAATCGCGAAAACAACCCCATGCAATCCCATGTCAAGTAAAATGCCTCGACTCGCAGCGCCCGTGCTGCGCTGCGTCCAGGCGCTAGATCTCGTTCAAATACCCGCTCAAATCCACAATCGTCGGCTTGTCGCCGTTGAGCGGATTTGACGGATCGCGCTGATACCGCAGCGTTTCGAACCGCATCGCGCGCGCGTCGACCATCAGCAAGCGGCCGACCAGGCCCTCGCCGAAGCCGACGGTCTCGCGGATCGCCTCCAGCGCCATCATCGATCCCAGCACGCCCGCCAGCGCGCCCAGCACGCCGGCTTCGGCGCAGGCCGGCACGGTGCCCGGCGGGGGTGGTTCGGGAAACAGGCACCGGTAGGTCGGATTCAGCTCCCCTGCGGCGTTGGTCTCGTGCGCGCGGATCGTGGTCAGCGATCCGTCGAACTGGCCTAGCGCCGCCGTGATCAGCGGCTTGCCGGCGAGGAAGCATGCGTCCGATACCAGATAGCGGGTCTCGAAATTGTCGGAACCGTCGAGCACCAGATCGTAACTGCCGATCATCTCCATCGCATTGTCGGCGGTCAGCCGCGAGGCGTGCGCGGCGAAGCGGACGTGGGGATTGAGCGCATAGATCTGCCCGGCGGCGCTGTCGACCTTCTGCCGGCCGATATCGGGCGTGGAATGAATGATCTGCCGCTGCAGATTGGAGAGCGAGACGATGTCGTCGTCGACCGCGCCGAGCGTGCCGACGCCGGCCGCGGCGAGATACATCAGCGCGGGCGCGCCGAGACCGCCGGCGCCGATCACCAGAACCGCGGTTTCCTTCAGGGCGGCCTGGCCTGGACCGCCGACCTCACGCAGCACGATGTGGCGGGCGTATCGTTCGAGTTCCTCGGCACTCAGCATGGTCAGGCCAGATCCTTATCTTCCGGCGACGTTCTTACCACACGCCGCGTCCCGCGGTCCGGCCAATATTGCCTGAACCTTCGCATGCTGTTGCCGACCAGGCAGATGTGCTCAACTATGCCGACTTCAGCGGACCGGGACCAGTCATGAGATCGTTGCTGACGGCAACATTGATGTTGGTGGTGATGGCTCCAGCCCAGGCCCAGTTGACGCCGCCAGCCACGGCCGGCGCCAGGCCGAAGCCGGCGACGACCGTGCCGATCCGCCCCGCGCTGCAGACCCCGGTCGACACCGCCAATGCGATGGCGCAGACGGAGCGGCTGGCAATCCAGTCCGATCTCGCCTGGGTCGGCCAGTACAACGGCGCGATCACGGGCGAAGTCAGCGAGCGCATGGTCGCCGCCATCAAGGAATTCCAGAAGGGCCGCGGCGGCAAGCCGACCGGCGTGCTCAATCCGCAGGAGCGCGGCATCCTGGCCGAGACCGCGAAACGGCGGCAGGAGAATGTCGGCTGGAAGATCGTCACCGATGCCGGTACCGGGGCGCGGCTTGGCGTGCCCGCCAAACTGGTGCCGCAGCAATCCTCCGACGCCCAAGGCTCCAAATGGACTTCTCCCACCGGCACCGTCCAGATTCACTTGGTCCGGCGCAAGGAAGCCAACCCGACCACCGCCAGGCTCGCGGAGCAGGAAAAGAAGGAGCCCGCCGGACGCAAGATCGACTACACCGTGGTCAAGCCGGATTTCTTCGTCTTGTCGGGACTGCAGGGCCTGAAGAAATTTTATGCGCGCGGGACCTTCAAGGGCGATGAGGTCCGCATCCTCACCATCCTGTACGACCAGGCCATCGAAAATAGCGTCGAACCGGTTGTGATCGCGATGTCGAGCGCGTTCAACCCGTTCCCGGCAGGCGGGCCGATCGCCGGCCCGCCGCGCAGGACCGTCGAATACGGCACCGGCATTGTCGTCAGCGGCGACGGCGCCATCATCGCCGACCGTCAGGTCACCGACAGCTGTGTTACGATCGCGATCGCGGGCCATGGCAACGCCGATCGCATCGCCGAGGACAGGAACCACGATCTCGCGCTGCTGCGCATTTACGGCGCGCGCGGATTGATGCCGCTAAACCTCGCCAAAGGCACCGCGAAATCCGGCGTGGAACTGACGGGAATCGTTGATCCGCAAAACCAGGGCGGTGGCGCCACGGTGAGCAGCCTCAAGGCATCGGCCACGCCGATCGACGGCGGCAACGACCTGGCGCTGTTACCGGCGCCGGCGCCCGGTTTTTCCGGAGCCGCGGCGCTCGATACCGAAGGCAAATTCGCCGGCGTCGCGCTGCTCAAGCCGATCGTGGTGGCGGGACCGGCCAATGCCGCGGCCGCGGCGCTGGTGCCAGCCGATACCGTCCACGCCTTTCTTGCGGCCAATGGCGTCAATGCGACGGGAAGATCGGCCGACGCCAGGGCGTCGGTCGTCCGGGTGATCTGCGTGAGGAAATAGACCACTGTCGCGCTGCGTCCGGGGCACGAGTGTCACCCTCATGCCAGCCCGAACCGTATCCCTGTGCGTGCCAGCCCTCCGGCAAGCCCGACCGGCGTGCCGTCCGCGCGCCAGCAGGCTGCGCCCGACATCGAGCCGTCCGCGTGAAACTGAATCGCGTTCATGCCGCCGGCCACGGTCGGCACCGCCAGCACATCATGCCCCCTCGCTGCAAGGTCAACGCGAACGCGGTCGGGGACGCCGGCCTCGAGCTCGAGCGCGTTGCCTTCGGTCCAGACCCGCGGCGCCTCGACCGCTTCCTGCAGGCTCATGCCGTGATCGATCAGGTTGATCAGCGCCTGCATGGCGCTCGGGAAGATCTTCTTGCCGCCGGGCAGGCCCAGCGCATAGACCAGCCTGCCGTCGCGCAGGGCCATCATGGGCGACATCGAGGTGGTGACGCGCTTGCCCGGCGCCAGCGACAGCGCATGGCCGGGCCGGGGATCGTAGAGATTCATGTAGTTGTTCGGCACCGTGCCGAGGCCGGGAATCAGGATTTTGGCGCCGAACAGGTTGTTGATGGTCTGCGTGGTCGCGACCACGTTGCCAAACGCGTCCGCCGCGGTCATGTGCGTGGTGTGCGCGCCCTCGAGCTGCGCCACCCCCGCGCTCCATTTCTGCGCGCGCTTTGGATCGATCGCACCGCGGCGCTCCCTCGCATAGTCCTTCGAGATCAGCCGCTCCACCGGCACGCCGACGAAATCAGGATCGCCGCTGGCGGCGGCGCGATCGGCAAAGGCGATCTTCAGCACTTCGGCGATGTAATGAATGGTCGCGGCGGTGCCGAAGCCGAGCGCCGTCATGTCGTAGCCCTCCAGAATGTTCAGCATCTGCGCGATGTGCACGCCGGAGGCGGCGGGCGGCGGCGGCCCGAGGATCTGCCAGCCGCGATAGTCGACCCGGATCGGCGCGCGCTCGACGGTTTTATAGGAGGTCAGATCCTGACGCGTGATGAAACCGCCATGGGCCTTCATGTAATCGACGAGAACGTCGCCGAGCGAACCCGTATAGAGCGCCGCGTCGCCGTGCTGCGAAATGTAAGCGAGCGTCTCGGCATATTCTGACTGTACGACGCGCTCGCCGGCCTGCAGCGGCGTTCCCTTCGGCAGATAGATCGCCGAGATCGCCTTGTCCTTCAGCATTTCGGCCGCGCCGTCGCTGATGCATTCATGCAAGTAAGGCGTCGCCGCATAGCCGCGCGAGGCGTGTTTGATCGCGGGCTGCATCACATCGGCGAGCGGCATGGTGCCGAACCGGCGCAGCGTTTCACACCAGGCCTTGAGCGAGCCGGGCACGGCAACCGCTTTCGGGCCGTTCAGGTTCTCGTCACCGACGGTATCGAACACGTCATGCGCCGAGCCGGGCTTGGAGCGATAGGTGTCGGGCCGGACGGCCAGCGGCACGGTGCTCTGGCCGTCGATGAAGCGATATGCGCCATGCCGCCGCCGATGATGCCGACCATCATCGGCTCGACCACGGTCAGCGTGAACAGCGTGGCGATCGCGGCATCGATGGCGTTGCCGCCGGCGGCGAGCATCTCCGCGCCCGCGGCCGAGGCCAGCGGATGATTGCTGACCACCATGCCGCGGCTGCCCGAGGCCGGCTGCTTCTGGCAATCGAAAACGGTGTCGGTGCGATCGCGCCAGTTACCGGTCATGGTTATTTTCATCCTCTAAGGGCTGTTGACTAAGGGCTGTTGGCGAGTAGCGAGCATGGCGGAGCATACTGCCGCCTTCGGCTTCCCCGCCAGCATTCTCCCTGAATAGCCAGATGCACCATGAAGCCGGATCGCCCCGTTGCACGCGGGGGCTGGGTCAGGGACGCGCCGTGAACTCACTTCTGGCACTTCGGGCACCAGAAGGTCGAGCGCCCGTTCTGGGTGAACCGCTTGACGATGCCGGCGCAGCCAGCGGTCTGGCATTTCTCGCCTTCGCGGTCGTAGACCTGAAACGAATGCTGGAAATAGCCGAGTTCGCCGGAGGTCTGGCGATGATCGCGCAGTGACGAGCCGCCGGCCTCGATGGCCTGGTTGAGCACGGCGTGAATGGCGCCGACCAGGCGCCTGGCATGATCGGTGGGCTCGGCCCCGGCAACGCCCTTGCGTTGTCCGGCCCTGCCCGCCAGCGTCGCGGCCGATCGTCGCGGCGACAGTCGCGAGCGATACAGCGCTTCGCAGACGTAGATGTTGCCGAGCCCCGCGACCACGCGCTGGTCGAGCAGCGCTGCCTTCAGGCTGGTCTTCTTGCCGGCGCAGGCGCGAGCCAGCAGGTTGGCGTCGAATTCATTGCCGAGTGGTTCCGGGCCAAGCCCTTGCAGCAGCGGCTCCGCTTCCAGCGCGTGGCGCGCGATGATCTTCATGTAACCGAAACGGCGCGGATCGTTGAAAACAATGGATGCACCCGACGACATGTGGAACACCACATGATCATGCGCGCGATCCTCGCCTCGCGGATGGTGGAATTGGCCCGGTGTTTTGGTTTCCTCATTGGCGACCACGCGGAACGAGCCTGACATGCCCAGATGCATCAAGAGGACATCGCCGGAGCCGAGATCAGCCATCAGATATTTGGCGCGGCGGCCGAGCCCAGTCACGGTTTGGCCCTCCAGCCTTGCGACAAAATCCTTCTGGAACGGAAACCGCAGATCCTTGCGCCGGGCCTCCGCTTTCGCGATCTGAAACCCTTCCATGACGGGTTGCAGGCCGCGGCGGACGGTCTCGACTTCGGGCAATTCGGGCATCGGGGGCGTTCACCTTGAGGACGTGACGTGATAGCGCCATTGCGGCGGGCACGCTATGGTCCGGCGTTGGAGAAAAGTTGATGGATCGGCCGGACCAGACCACGCATTTTGGCTTCAGGGACGTACCCTTGAGGGACAAGCAGACGCTGGTGAACGATGTGTTCCACAGCGTGGCGCAGCGCTACGACCTGATGAACGATCTGATGTCGGCGGGTCTGCACCGGATCTGGAAAGGCCTGATGATCAACGCGCTCAATCCGCCGCGCGGGGATACGCCGTTTGCGCTGCTCGATGTCGCCGGCGGCACTGGCGACATCGCCTTTCGCGCCGCCAGGGCGGCCGGCGCGGGCTTTCGGGCTACCGTCTGCGACATCAATTCCGACATGCTTCAGGTCGGCCGCGCCCGCGCCGCGAAGCGGCATCTCGACGACCGGGTGGCGTTCGTCGAGGGCAATGCCGAGGCGCTCGCGTTCCCGGATCGCAGCTTCGACGCCTACACGATCGCATTCGGCATCCGCAACGTGCCGCGGATCGACCTGGCGCTCGCCGAAGCCTATCGGGTGCTGAAGCCGGGCGGGCGATTTCTCTGCCTGGAGTTTTCCACCGTCGACATGCCGGGTCTCGAGCGGATCTACGATCTGTTCTCGTTCAAGGTGATTCCGCCGCTCGGGCGCGCCGTGACCGGCGATGCCGAGTCCTATCAATACCTCGTCGAATCGATCCGGAAATTCCCGAAGCCGAATGCGTTCGCCGAGATGATGCGCACGGCCGGCTTTTCCCGCACCAGCTGGCAGAGTTTTTCGGGCGGCATCGTGGCATTGCATTCGGGCTGGCGTTTGTGATCTCCGCGATTACCCACATCGCGCGGCTCATCCGCGCCGGTTTCGTGTTCGCGCGCGAGGGCGTGTTCAGCGTGGTCGATCCCTCGCTGGTGCCGCCGCCGGGGCAACTCGCGTTGCGCATCGCCCGGCTGATCGAGCGCCCCGGCGCCAAATCCGGACCGCGGCTGTCGCGCGCGCTGACCCGGCTCGGGCCGGCCTATCTCAAGCTCGGACAGTTTCTCGCCACCCGGCCCGACGTGGTCGGCGCCGGCATGGCGCGAGATCTGGAAAGCCTGCAGGACCGGCTGCCGCCCTTTGCGCAAAGCGAGGCCGAGTCCGTCATCGCGGCATCGCTGGAACGCCCCGTGGCGCAGGCGTTTGCGAGCTTCGGACCGGCGGTCGCCGCGGCCTCGATCGCGCAGGTGCATCGCGCTGAAACCGAGCGGCGCGGCGTCCGCACATCGGTGGCGGTCAAGGTGCTGCGGCCCGACGTCGCCGCGCGTTTCCGCCGCGACCTCGCCGACTTTTTCTTCGTCGCACACAATGCGGAAGCGCATTCGGCTGAAGCCCGGCGGCTGCGGCTGATCGAGGTCATCAATACGATGTCGCGCTCGGTCGCGATGGAGATGGATCTGCGGCTGGAGGCGGCAGCGCTTTCCGAGATGGCGGAAAATACCCGCGACGATCCGGATTTTCGCGTTCCCATGGTCGACTGGGATCGCACCACGCACAATGTGCTGACGATGGAATGGATCGACGGCATCGCGCTGAGCGACCATGCGCGGCTGGAGCAAGCGCAGGTCGATCTGCCCGAGCTCGGGCGCAAGGTGATCCAGAGTTTCCTGCGCCATGCGCTGCGCGACGGCTTCTTTCATGCCGACATGCACCCCGGCAATCTGTTTCTCGACGACGCCGGCCGCCTGGTCGCCGTCGATTTCGGCATCATGGGCCGGCTCGGCATGAAGGAGCGCCGCTTCCTCGCCGAAATTCTCCTGGGATTCATCACGCGCAATTATCGCCGCGTCGCCGAAGTGCATTTCGAGGCCGGCTATGTGCCGGCGCATCACTCGGTGGAGAATTTCGCGCAGGCGATCCGCGCCATCGGCGAGCCGATCCACAACCGGACCGCCGAAGAAATCTCGATGGCGAAGCTGCTGACTTTGCTGCTCGAGGTCACCGGCCTGTTCGACATGCGCACCCGACCCGAACTGATCCTGCTCCAGAAGACCATGGTGGTGGTCGAAGGCGTCGCGCGCGGTTTTGATCCGAAACTCGATATCTGGAAGGTGGCCGACCCCGTGGTCCGCGAATGGATCGAGCGCAATCTCGGCCCCGTGGGACGCATTGAGGGGGCGGTGTCCGGCGCCGGCGAGCTGGGCCGGGTGCTGGCCGCCCTGCCGTCGATCGCCTCGCGGTCGGTCGCGGTGCTGGAGCAACTCGAAACCATGACCCGGGAGGGTATCCGGCTGTCGCCGGAAACGATCGCGGCGATGGGCCGGACCGAGGGCCGCAAGAGCCGGTGGCGCACGCTGGCGCTCTGGATCATCGCGGGGACGTTCATCGCGATACTGTTCGCCGTTCGGCAGCTTTGATTGCAATGCATGCGCGGTGTGATATCACTGCTATCACACCATCCGGATCCCACCCATGGCCAGCCTGACCATCCGAAAGCTCGACGAGACCGTCAAAACCTATCTCCGGCTGCGTTCGGCCGGAAACGGCCGTTCCCTGGAAGAGGAAGTCCGTGTGATCCTGGGAGACCTCATCCAGGGTCGTCCTGAATCATCCGCCGCGCGCGCACCCTCCGTGGCGGCGCCCGACGCCCAATCGCGCGCTCCCCGGCGTGCCCACGATGAGGCCCGGGTCACCCTGATCATCGGCGGCGGCGTCGCGGCCTACAAGGCGCTGGACCTGATCCGCCGGCTGAAGGAGCGGTCAATTCACGTCCGCTGCGTGCTCACCCGCGCAGCCCAGCAATTCGTCACGCCACTTTCCGCCAGCGCGCTGTCGAACGAGCGGGCCTACACTGATCTGTTCGATCCATCGAGCGAGTTCGACGCCGGCCATATCCGCCTCGGCCGCGACTGCGATCTGATCGTGGTGGCGCCTGCGACCGCGGACCTGATGGCCAAGATGGCGCAGGGCCATGCCGACGATCTCGCTAGCGCGATTCTGCTGGCGGCCAACCGGCCGATCCTGCTGGCGCCGGCGATGAACCCCCTGATGTGGAACAATGCCGCAACCCGCCGCAATACCGCGCAGCTCGCCCGCGACGGTGTCGCCATGATCGGACCCAATGCCGGCGAAATGGCGGAAGCCCATGAAGCCGGCGTCGGGCGGATGGCGGAGCCGCTGGAGATCGCTGCCGCCGTGGAAAAGCTCTTGCGGCCGCCGCCGCCGCGCCCGCTGGCGGGAAAACACGTGCTGATTACCGCAGGACCCACCCACGAGCCGATCGATCCCGTGCGCTACATCGCCAACCGCTCCTCCGGCAAGCAGGGTTTTGCCATCGCCACGGCGGCGCAGGCGGCCGGCGCGGACGTCACCTTGATCTCCGGCCCGGTCGATCTCGACGATCCCGCCGGGGTAAGGGTCAGGCACGTGGAGTCCGCGCGCGAGATGCTGGCACAGGTGGAAGCGTCCTTGCCGGTGGATATCGCGATCTTCGCGGCCGCCGTCGCCGACTGGCGCGTTGCCCAGGCGGGCGAACAGAAGCTGAAAAAAACATCAGCCGGAATGCCGCCGCTGCAGCTGGTCGAAAACCCCGATATTCTCGCGACGATCTCGAAACTGCGGGAAAAACGCCCGCCGCTGGTGATCGGCTTTGCCGCCGAGACCGAGCATCTGATCGCCAACGCCAAGGCCAAATTGGCGCGCAAGGGCTGCGA
This sequence comes from Bradyrhizobiaceae bacterium Ga0074131, assembly GCA_001464035.1. GTDB lineage: Bacteria > Pseudomonadota > Alphaproteobacteria > Rhizobiales > Xanthobacteraceae > Bradyrhizobium. The sequence continues at coordinate 324,370 of LNEC01000019.1, read as the reverse complement.
CTGGATCGTCGCCAACGACGTATCTCCTGCGACCGGCGTGATGGGCGGCGACCGCAACACGGTTCACCTGCTGATCCGCGACGGCGGCGCGATCAGTGTAGATTCCTGGCCGGTCATGACAAAAGAGCAGGTCGCGACCGAACTGGTGGGGCGGATCGCCGAGACGCTGAGCGTCAAGACCCCGGAGAAAACCTCGTGAGCGTCGCCGTCAAAGTCGAGATTCGGCAATTGCCGCATGGCGAAGGCCTGGCGCTGCCGGCCTATCAGAGCGCGCATGCCGCGGGGCTCGATTTGCTGGCGGCGGTGCCGGAACACGCACCCATGGTGCTCGCCCCCGGCAGATACGCGCTGGTCCCGACCGCGCTCACCATCGCGCTGCCGCCGGGCTATGAGGCGCAGGTCCGGCCGCGCTCCGGCCTGGCCGCCAAGCACGGCGTCACAGTGCTGAACTCGCCCGGCACCATCGACGCGGATTATCGCGGCGAGATCGGCGTGCTGCTGATCAATCATGGCGATGCCCCGTTCCCGATCCGGCGCGGCGAGCGCATCGCTCAGATGGTGATCGCCGCCGTGGCGAGGGCGGAACTGGCTCCAGCTGCGGCCCTTTCAGTCACCGACCGCGGCACCGGCGGTTTCGGATCGACCGGCCGCTAGCGGGTGACACCGCATCTCGCCGCCGGTTCCACCTGACCGTGCGATCGAGCCGAAAAGTACCGCCAAATTCTACCGGATCGATTTCCGCAGGCGTCGCTTCGGCCCATTTTTGTGCACCGGGATTTGCGTTCACGATCTGGACTCTTACCCACCGAGTCCCGTTGGGGATATTGTCGTCCGATTCGCGAACGGCGGTCGTGGCACCGGGCGTAAAGTCGTGTGGTTTGGGACAAATTATGTCAGGCGTAATCGTGGCGATACGTCGGACCCTGCTGTCGTGCACATCACTGGCACGCAACGGCCTGATGGCCCTTGCAACCGCGGCGCTGCTGCCGGTCGCATCGGCTCATGCCGCCGAGACGCCGTTGATTCAGGTGATCGCGGCCTGGCTCGATCTCGATCACCAGGAATTCGTCATATTGGCCACCGCGCTCGCGCTGCTCGGCTTTTCGGTGTTGGCCGCGATCCTGCTGATGCGCACGCGGCTGCGCGCGGCAAGCAATGAGGCGCGGCTGCGCGCCGACATCGGGGACCTGCAAGTCCAGGCCGACCGGCTCCGCGCATTGCTGTTCGCGGAACCCCAGATCCTGATCTCGTGGCCCGCGGGCGACAATCGCCCGCAGATCAGCGGCGATACCTCGCTGCTGCTGGCGCAGGATTCGCCGCAGCGCATCCTGGCGTTTGGAAGCTGGCTGCCGCCGGAGCCGGCGCTGCAGATGGACCATGCGGTCGACGCGCTGCGCGAAGCCGGCGAGAGTTTCCTGCTCAACCTCACCACCTCGAACGGACACGCGCTGGAGGCCATGGGCCGCGCCATCGGCGGCCAGGCCGTCGTGCGGATTCGCGAACTCGGCGGTTTGCGCCGCGAACTGGCGGAGACCAACCTGCGCTACAAGGCGCTCGCGGAGGAATCCGAGATTCTGCGCGGTTTCGCCGCCGCGGCGCCCTGGCCGATCTGGGCCAAAGGGGCCAAGGGCCGTCTCAGCTACGCCAACGCCGCCTATGCGCGGGCGACCGATGGCGTCAGCGTCGCGGATGCGATCGATCGCAACCTTGATCTGCTGGACAGCGACGACCGCGGCTCCATGGACCGGGCTTTGAAGAACGAGGCGACCTTCGCCGCGCGGCTTCCGATCGTGGTCGGCGGCGAGCGACGCATCTACGATGTACACGCGATGAGTATCGGCGCCGGCAGCGCCGGCATCGCTATCGACGCCTCCGAGGCCACCACGTTGCGCGCGGCGCTGGAGCGCATGGCGGAAGCGCATCGCCGGACCCTGGATCAGCTGTCGTCCGGCGTTGCCGTGTTCGACGGCCAGCGGCGACTGGCGTTCTACAACGATTCCTATCGCCGGCTGTGGGACCTGGACCGCGCCTTCCTCGACGGCAATCCCGACGATTCCAGCGTACTCGACCGGCTGCGCGCCGCGCGCAAGGTCCCGGAACAGCCCGATTTCCGGGCCTGGAAGGCCAGGCTGCACGAGGCCTATCGCGCGGTGGAGCCGGAAAAGGACACCTGGTATCTGCCCGACGGCCGCGCGCTGCGTGTCGTCACCACGCCGAATCCGGAAGGCGGCGTCACCTATCTGTTCGACGACGTCACCGAAAGCCTCGATCTGGCGCGCCGGTTCGACGGCCTGATCCGGGTTCAGCGCGAAACGCTCGACAATCTCGCCGAAGCCGTCGCGGTGTTCGGCAGCAATGGCCGCGCCCAATTGTTCAATCCGGCCTTCGCCAGGATGTGGAAGCTCTCGCCCGACGCGCTGCGCGAGCAGCCGCATATCGAGACCGTCGAGGCCTGGTGCAAGCCGCTGTTCGACGACGAGACCGCCTGGCGAACCCTTCGCGAAGCCATCACCGCGATCGAGAACCGGGTCGAGGTGCCGCTGAAGCTGGAGCGCAATGATGGCAGCGTGCTGGACTGCATGACCATGCCGCTGCCCGACGGCGCCACCATGCTGACCTTCCAGGACATCACCGACACCGAGAACGTCGAGCGCGCGCTGCGCGAACGCAACGAGGCGCTGGAGACCGCCGACCAGATGAAGGTCGATTTCGTCCACCACGTGTCCTACGAACTGCGCTCGCCGCTGACCACCATCATCGGCTTCGCGCACTTCCTCGCCGACCCCGCCACCGGCCCCCTGATGCCGAAGCAGGCCGAATATCTCGGCTACATCACCGCCTCGACCAACGCGCTGCTCGCCATCATCAACAACATCCTCGATCTCGCCACCATCGACGCCGGCGCGATGTCGCTCAATCTCGGCTCGATCGATATCCGCAAGACCATCGAGGCCGCGGCCGAAGGCATCCAGGACCGGCTAGCCACCGATCGCATCGAACTCAGGGTCGACGTCGATGCCGATATCGGCAGCTTCACCGGCGACGAGCGCCGCGTGGTGCAGGTCCTGTATAATCTGCTGGCCAACGCCGTCGGATTCTCGCCGCAGGACGCGACGGTCCGCCTGAGCGCCCGGCGAACCGAACACAGCGTGGTCTTCACCGTGACCGATTCGGGGCCGGGCATTCCGCCCGACGTCAAGGACAAGGTGTTCGACTGGTTCGAGAGTCATTCCAACGGCTCGAAACATCGTGGCGCCGGCCTCGGCCTGTCGCTGGTGCGCTCCTTTGTCGAGTTGCACGGCGGCAAGGTGAGCGTCGATTCGATCGTCGGCAGGGGCACGACCGTCACCTGCGACTTTCCGATCGATCAGGCCGCGCATCGTCACGCCGCGGAATGATCATCCCCACGACATTCTCACTGGCGCTGTCGAACGAGACCGCGACGGCGCATCTGATGGCCGACCTCGCTTTGCTGATCGGACCCGGTGACGTCGTCACCCTGTCGGGCGATCTCGGCGCCGGCAAGACCGCAGCGGCGCGCGCCCTGATCCGCTATCTCACCGACGACGACGCGCTGGAGGTTCCAAGCCCGACCTTCACGCTGGCGCAAAGCTATGACCTTGGCCCCTTTCCGCTGGTTCACGCCGATCTTTACCGCGTCAACGACCCCGCCGAACTGGAGGAGATCGGACTGTCGCCGTTGCCCGAGGGCACGGTGGTGCTGATCGAATGGCCGGAACGTGCCGGCGGCGCGCTTGCGGAAGACCGCATCGACATCGCGCTCAGCCATCGCCCGGCGCTGGGGTCGACCGCGCGCGCTGCGGAAATCACCGGCTACGGCAAGGCGGCCGCGCAGGTCGCAAGACTTCAGACGATGCGGCAGTTTCTCGACGGCGCCGGCTATCTCGAGGCCAGCCGCCGGCGCATGCCCGGCGACGCATCGATCCGTTCCTATGCGCGGCTGATCCGCGACGACGGCGTCGTGATCCTGATGAATTCACCGCCGCGGCCCGACGGGCCGGCGGTCTATCACGGAAAATCCTACAGCGCCGCGGTGCACCTGGCCGAGGACGTCAAGCCGTTCGTCGCCGTGGCGGGAGGCCTGCGCGAACGCGGCTTCTCGGCGCCGGCGATTCGTCACGCCGACATCGACGCCGGATTTCTGATCACCGAGGATTTCGGCACGGCGGGATTTGTCGAGGGTGATCCGCCCGCTCCCATCGCGGAGCGCTATGAAGCCGCCACCGACCTGCTGGCGGCGCTGCATCGCGAGCCGCTGCCGGAGACGCTGCCGCTGACGCCGCAACTGACTTACACCATTCCGGTTTTCGACACCGAAGCGCTGCTGGTCGAGATCGGGCTGATGCTCGAATGGTACCTGCCGGATCGCGCCGCTGATCCGGGCGACGATCTGCGTGCCGCCTTCGTCACGATGTGGCGCGACCTGCTGGCGAAGCCCGCGGCGGCGCCCAGAACCTGGGTGATGCGCGACTTTCATTCACCTAACCTGATCTGGCTCGGCGATCGCCAGGACATCGCGCGGGTCGGCATCATCGATTTTCAGGATGCCGTGCTCGGACCGGCCAGCTACGATCTGGCGTCGCTGCTGCAGGATGCGCGGATCGACATCCCCGAAACGCTCGAACTCGCGCTGCTCACGCGCTACATCAAGGCGCGGCGCGCGGCCGACGACAGCTTCGATCCGGCTCAATTCGCCGAACTCTACGCCATCATGTCGGCGCAGCGGAACACGCGGCTGCTCGGCACCTTTGCCCGGCTCAACCGGCGCGACGGCAAGCCGCAATATCTGCGTCATCAGCCCCGGATCTGGACCTATCTCACCCGTTCGCTGGCGCACCCGGTGCTGGCGCCGCTTCGGGAATGGTATTCCGCCAACGTTCCGCCGCCGGCGCCGTAGTTTACCGGATGTTAGCCAACTCCGCCGTAATCTGCGCGCGGACCGCGCCGCCGAAACAGCGGATGCGGCGGCTGTTGGCAGGAGCACATCAATGGCAACGGAGCGGCGCAAGGGCGAGCGCGTCACATTCGAACGGGGCATTCCCGCGCATATGATGGGCATCGACGGCACCTGGCGGCGCGAATGCACGATGGAAGACATTTCTGAAACCGGCGCCAAGCTCACGGTTGAAGGCTCGGTCGAGGGGTTGCACCTCAAGGAATTTTTCCTGCTGCTGTCGTCCACCGGTCTGGCCTACCGCCGCTGCGAGCTCTCCTGGGTCAATGGCGACCAGATCGGCGTCAATTTCCTCAAACAGGGCGACAAGCGAAAAAAAACCGCCCGGCGCGCACAAGCGGCCGAAGCCTGAGCGTGTCGTCGTATGGCCGTCATGTCGGACGACTATCGCGTCATCATCCATGCGCGGCGCGAATCGCCGTGATATGATCACTGCACAATCAACCGTTCTGGAAATCTCCTGATATGTCCGTCGAGCCCACTAGAGCCATGGTCCTCGCCGCCGGTCTCGGCGTGCGCATGCGTCCCCTGACCGACACGATGCCCAAGCCGCTGGTGCGGGTCGCAGGCAGCACCTTGCTCGATCATGTGCTGGACAAGCTCGGCGAGGCCGGCGTCGCCGAGGCCATCGTCAATGTGCACTATCTGCCCGACCAGATCATCGACCACACCAGGGGGCGGACCAGGCCCCGCGTGATCATTTCGGACGAGCGTGACCAGGTGCTCGGCACCGGTGGCGGCGTCGTCAAGGCGCTGCCCCTGCTCGGCAACGCCCCGTTTTTCCACGTCAATGCCGACACCCTGTGGATCGATGGCGTGCGGCCGAACCTGGCGCGGCTGGCGGAGACCTTCGACCCCGCGCAGATGGATATCCTGCTGCTGATGGCGCCGACCGCGACCAGCATCGGTTATGGCGGCCGCGGCGACTACTCCATGTTGCCGGACGGCGCGCTGCGCAAGCGGCGGGAACATCAGGTGGTTCCGTTCGTCTATGCCGGAGCTGCGATCATGTCTCCGGCGCTGTTCGCCGGCGCGCCGTCGGGCGAATTTTCGCTGACCAGGATGTTCGACCGCGCCAACGAGCAGGAGCGGCTGTTCGGCCTGCGGCTGGACGGCGTCTGGATGCATGTCGGAACCCCGGACGCGGTGCACGCGGCGGAACGAGCCTTCCTCGCCAGCGTCGCGTAAGGCACGACGCGGCATCGGCACGGTCGTCGTGACGATCGCGGCGGCTACGCACTGAATAATGAATCGCTCCCCAAATATGCCCATGCCATGATGCAGCCTGATCCCGAATCAGGCAGCTCATGCGCGTTTTCAGCGTCCCAATCTCTGCGCCGTTCCTGCGCACCGTCATCGCCGCCTTGGTCGATGGCAGGCTGGTCGATGGCTTCGAGGCGCGCACCGATCCGGCACGGCTGGCGCAGGCGACGCTCTATCTGCCGACCCTGCGCGCCGGACGGATGGCGCGGGGAATCTTTCTCGACGAGCTGAAGACCGACGCGGTGGTGCTGCCGCGCATCGTGGCGCTCGGCGACATCGACGAGGACGAGCTGGCGTTCGCACGGGACGGCGAACCCGGCGGCATCGCGCCACTCGACATCCCGCCGAAACTTGGTGAGTTGGAGCGTCGGCTGGCGCTGGCGCGCCTTGTCGCCGCCTGGGCCAAGCGTCCGGCGCTGTCACCGCTGGTGGTCGGCGGCCCGGCCTCCACGCTTGCACTGGCCGGCGACCTTGCGCGGCTGATCGACGACATGGTGACGCGCGGCGCCGACTGGAGCGCGCTTGACGGTCTCGTGCCCGATCGCTTCGACAAATACTGGCAACACACGCTGGATTTCCTGAAGATCGCCCGCGAGTTCTGGCCGGCCTTCCTTGCCGAAACCAACAGGATCGAGCCCGCCGCGCGGCGCGACCTTTTGATCGATGCTGAAGCTGAGCGCCTGACAAGACATTCCGACGGCCCCGTGATCGCCGCGGGCTCCACCGGATCGATGCCGTCAACGGCGAAATTCCTGCAGGCGGTGGCCAGGCTGCCGCACGGCGCGGTGGTGCTACCGGGCCTTGATACCGACCTCGATGACGACGCCTGGCGATCGATCGGCGGCGTCACGGATGCCAAAGGCGCCTTCGCGACGCCGCCCGCTTCCAACCATCCGCAACATGCGATGCACGCGCTGCTGTCGCGCTTCGGCATCAAACGCGGCGACGTCGGAATTCTCGGAAAGCCTGCACAGGGCGGCCGCGAGGTGCTCGCATCCGAGACGATGCGGCCGTCGAATGCCACCGCAGAATGGCACGATCGGTTGAAGCGGCTGGATATCGCCGCGCAGATCGCAGCCGGCATGGACAAGCTCGCGGTGGTCGAGGCGCCCAATCAGGAGATGGAGGCGCTGGCCATAGCGGTTGCGATGCGAGAAGCGCGGCATCTGAACAAGTCCGTGGCGCTGGTGACGCCGGACCGCGCGCTCGCGCGGCGGGTGACGGCAGCGCTCGGCCGCTGGAAACTCGAATTCAACGACTCCGGCGGCGACGCGTTGATGGAAACGCCGGCCGGCATCTTCGCCCGGCTGGCGGCGGAAGCCGCCACCAGGGGATTGGAGCCGCCAACATTGCTGGCGCTGCTCAAGCATCCGATGTTCCGGCTCGGCGGCATGCATGGCGCGTTGACGTGCGGCATCGAAGTGCTCGAGCTTTCGCTGCTGCGCGGCACGCGGCCACAGGCCGGCAGCAACGGTTTGGCCGCCGATTTCGCGCGGTTCCGCGATGAATTGCGCAAGCTGCGCAGCGGCGAAACCTCATCGCTGCACCATGCCGAGCCGCGCGCTCGGCTGAAAGACCACGAACTCGACCAGGCGCAATCGCTGATTGCCGCGCTCCGCAAGGCGCTCGCGCCGCTGGAAGCCTTTCCCAGCTCCAGACCGCATGATTTCGCCGAACTCGCGCAGCGCCACCGCGAGACGCTGGAGAATCTCTCCGCCGACGAGCGCGGTGTGGCCACGGCATTCGAGGGGCCGGACGGGCTCGTGCTCGCCTCCGCCTTCGACGATTTGCTCGGCCGGCAGGAGAAGATCGGCCTGATGGTCGAGACCGACGACTATGCCGAGGTATTCCAGGCCGCCTTTGCCGACCGTCTGGTGCGACGACGGGAGTTGCCGGGCGCACAACTGCATATCTTCGGCCAACTGGAAGCGCGGCTTACGGAAACCGACCGCGTCATCCTGGGCGGACTGGTGGAAACCGTGTGGCCACCGGCGCCGCGCGTGGATCCCTGGCTGAGCCGGCCGATGCGTCATGAACTCGGTCTCGACCTGCCGGAGCGGCGCATTGGCCTTTCCGCGCACGACTTCGCTCAGCTGCTCGGCCATGAGGACGTGATCCTCACCCATTCGGCCAAGGTCGGCGGTGCTCCGGCAGTCGCCTCGCGCTTCCTGCACCGGCTGGAAGCCGTCGCGGGCGAGGAGCGCTGGAAGGCGGCGCAGGCGGCTGGTGACAAATACATTCGTTACGCGGGCGCGATCGATCAGCCTGCCGAGGTCAAGCCGGTGGAGCAGCCGAAGCCCCGACCGCCGCGCGAGACGCGCCCGACCGGGCTCTCCGTCACCGCCATCGAGGACTGGCTGCGCGATCCCTACACGATCTATGCCCGCCATATTCTCAAGCTCAGCCCGCTGGATCCCGTGGACATGCCGCTGTCAGCGGCCGATCGCGGCTCTGCGATTCATGAATCGCTTGGCGAATTCACCAGGGAATACGCAAAAGCCCTGCCCGACGATACCGTGGGGGTGTTGCGCCGTATCGGCGAAAAGCATTTCGCGCCGCTGATGGAGAAGCCGGAGGCCCGTGCGCTGTGGTGGCCGCGCTTCAAGCGGATCGCAGGCTGGTTCGCCGAATGGGAGGCAGCGCGCCGCGGCGACATCACCGCTATCGCCGCCGAGATCAGGGGAGAAATCAAGATTCCCCTCGACAATGCCAGGATATTCACGCTCTCCGCGCGCGCCGACCGGATCGAACACCACGGCGACGGCGGCTACACCATACTCGATTACAAGACCGGGCAGCCGCCGACCGGAAAGCAGGTGCGGATGGGATTGTCGCCGCAGCTCACGCTGGAGGCAGCGATCCTCCGTGAGGGCGGATTCGCCGATATCGATGCGGGGGCCTCCGTCTCCGAACTCGCCTATGTCAGATTGAGCGGCAACAATCCGCCGGGCGAGCACAAGACGGTGGATTTGAAGATCAAGCAAAACGACACGCCACAGCTGCCCGATGATGCGGCCGACTATGCGCGGGCGCAGCTCGAAGCACTGATCCGCAGGTTCGAGAACCCGGACGAGCCGTATCGATCGCTGGTCCTGTCGATGTGGACTGCCCGCTACGGTGATTATGACAACCTCGCCCGCGTCAAGGAATGGTCCGCCGCCGGCGGCGTCGCACTGGAGGAGTGGTGAAGGCTCCACGCATCATTCCTCCGCCCGTCCGTGACGCGCAGGCCCGCGCATCCGATCCCGCGGCATCCGCGTTTGTGTCGGCCAACGCCGGCTCCGGCAAGACGCATGTGCTGGTGCAGCGCGTGATCCGCCTGCTGCTCGCCGGCGTGCCGCCGGAAAAGATCCTGTGCCTCACCTTCACCAAGGCAGCGGCCGCCAACATGGCCGAGCGCGTGTTCACGACGCTCGGCCACTGGGTAACGCTCGACGACGATGCACTCGACGCCGCGATCCGCAGCGCCGGCATCGCGCACTCGACCGCGGAACTGCGCAAATCGGCACGCGAACTCTTTGCCTCCGCGCTGGAGACGCCGGGCGGGCTCAAGGTTCAGACCATTCACGCACTGTGCACCCGCCTGTTGCAGCAATTCCCGTTCGAAGCCGACGTACCGGCTCGCTTCACCGTGCTCGACGACCGCGACCAGACCGAGATGATGGAGCGCGCCAGCCTCGCCGTGATGCTCGATGCCTCGCGGGCTCCCGACAGCGCGATCGGGCGCGCGCTGCTGGCCGCGATGGCGAGCGCAGCCGACGTTACCTTCAAGGATGTCGTGCGCGAAGCATGCCTCAGCCGCGATCATTTCATGGCCTGGACCGACGCGGCAGGCGGCGCTGACGCCGCGGTGCGGCAGGTATCGGCAGCGCTCGGAATCGAGATCGGTGATCGTCTGGACGACGTCGACCGCGAGATCGTCGACGGCCCGAATTTGCCCCGGTCGTTTTGGCAGCGCGCCGCCGCCGCGCTCGCCGCGAGCAGCAATGCCGACCAGACGCAGGCCGCACGTTTCGCCGAGGCGATGCGCGCGACAGACACCGCTCAGGTTGACGAGTATCTCGGCGTGTTACTGACCGACGCCAAGACGCCGCGCGCTTCGGTGGTGACCAACAGCTTTCGAAAGAAGAATGCCGATCTTGGCAGCCGGTTCGACGCCGAAATCGACCGTCTTCCGCCTCTGATCGAAAAGCGCCGCGCCGTCACGACCCGCGACCGCACCGAAGCCTTGCTGCATATCGCGATCGCGGTTGCCGCGAACTATCGCCGCGAGAAGCGGGAACGTGGGCTGCTTGACTATGACGATCTGATCGACAAGACGCTGGCCCTGCTCGCCCGCGGCGCGTCGGCCTGGGTGCACTACAAGCTCGACCGCGGCGTCGATCATGTGCTTCTCGACGAGGCACAGGATACCAGTCCCCGGCAATGGGACATCATCGCGCATATCATCTCGGAATTCACCACTGGCGCAGGAGCGCGCGACGGCGTGATGCGCACGATGTTCGCGGTCGGCGACGAGAAGCAGTCCATTTTCTCCTTTCAGGGCGCAGCGCCGCGGGAATTCGATGCTCGCCGGTGGGAACTGAAGAAGAGATTCGAAGACGCCGACCTGAGGTTCGAGTCCATCCCGTTTACCTATTCATTCCGGTCGGGACAGGCGATCCTGAGATCCGTCGATCATGTGTTTCGCGACGAGACGATCTACCGCAGCATCCACGCTGAAAAAGCCTATCCCCTGCATGAGGCGCTGCCCGATGCCGGTCCGAGCCAGATCGACCTCTGGGAGCTTGCGGTCGCCGACGACAAGCAGGATATCGAGGGTTGGCGCGCGCCGTTCGACGGCGTGCCAGTGACGAGCGCCGAGGTCAAACTGTCGAAACGCGTCCAGACCGAGATCAGACGGCTCGTCACTGATGGCACCATGACCGGGCGCCTCGGCAACCGCCGCCGCCTTGCCTATGGCGACGTGCTGGTGCTGGTGCGCCGGCGTGGCAACCTGTTCGACGCCGTCATCCAGGCGCTCAAGCACGCCGGCATTCCCGTGGCTGGCGCCGACCGGCTGAAATTGACCGAACACATTGCGATCATCGATCTGATGAATCTCGCCGACGCCCTGCTGCTGCCGCAGGACGATCTCGCGCTCGCTGTCGCGTTGAAGAGCCCGTTGTTCAACCTCACCGAGGACGAGCTGTTCACGCTCGCCTTCAATCGCAGGGGATCGCTGCGCGACGCGCTGACCGCTTACGCCGCCGAGAGCGGCAGATTCAGGGATGCGCTCGACCGAATCGCCGAGTACGAGCGGCGCTTTCGCACCGAGACGCCGTTTGCCTTCTATGCCTGGCTGCTCGGTGGGGACAATGGCCGGGCGCGCATCCTGCGCCGGCTCGGACGCGAAGCTAACGATGCGCTCGACGAATTCCTCGAACTGGCGCTGTCCTACGAGAGGAAGGCGCCGGCCTCGCTACAGGGTTTCATGGCCTGGCTGCGCGCCGCCGACACCGAGGTAAAGCGCGACATGGAAATCTCGCGCGACGAGGTTCGCGTCATGACCGTGCACGGTGCGAAGGGTCTGGAAGCTCCCGTGGTGATCATGGCCGACACCACGACGTCGCCATCGGACACCCAGCGCCTTCGCCTTGTTCATTTGCCGCAGGGAAACGGAGACAAGGTCGTGGTCTGGGCCGGACGCAAGGGGGACGATCCCCTTTGCGTGGCCAACGCGCGAAACAAGATGCTGGAGGAGACCGAGCACGAATATCGCCGCCTGCTTTATGTGGCGATGACACGCGCAGCCGATCGGCTGGTCATCGCCGGCTGCAAGCCCGGCAACAGGAACAGCGTCCGCGAGAATTCCTGGTACGATCTGGTCAAGCGAGGCCTTGAGAATTCGGACCTGGCTTTCCAGGAAATCCCGGCCGGCGATGGCGTGGTGAAAAGTTACCGGCGGGCGGAAGACGTAACGTCCGAGACTGACGTTACTCTCGACGTTGCGGCAGTCGCGCATCCGCCGCTGCCGGAATGGCTGCACACCCCGGATACGTCGGGGCAAATCATCGAACGCCGGCTGCGCCCTTCCGATCCCGCCGCCGACGAGAGTCAGCCCATCAGGACCGGCGAATCGCTCAAGCAGCGCGCGCGCGCGCTGTTGCGCGGCACCCTGGTACACCGGCTGCTGCAATCCCTGCCCGGCATGGCGGCGGAGGACCGCCGCCATGCGGCGCTGCGATATCTTGCCCGCAACGCCGGCGACTGGGCCGAGGACGACCGTGCGGCGCTCGCTGAAAACATGCTGGTCCTGATCGATGATCCACGTTTTGCACCGGTATTCGCGCCCGGCAGCCGCGCCGAGGTCTCGATCGCAGGCAGACTGGAACGTCCGGGGCAGCCGCCTGCCCTGGTCGCCGGACAGATCGACCGGCTGGTGGCGACCCCGACCGAGGTCCTGATCGTCGACTACAAGACGAATCACGCCCCGCCGGCAGCGGGGGCAGGGGCGCCGTCGGGCTATGTCAGGCAGCTTGCGCTCTACCGCGCGGTCCTGCAGAAGCTTTATCCCCAGCTGCCGGTCCGGGCAGCGCTGCTCTGGACCGAAATCCCTGAGTTAATGGAGATTTCCACTCCTGCGCTGGACGCGCAACTGGCAGCCATTATCCAGGGGGATGACCGAGCTTGACCCGGCAAGACCGCGTTCATAGGTTGATCGCATGATCCGGGCGGCGATTCTTTCGCCGCGTCTTTCCCAACCCGAACGAGGTATTCCCATGGCCGTTGGCAAGGTTTCTGACGCCGATTTCGAAGCCGAAGTGCTCAAGGCGACCGGCCCGGTGGTGGTCGATTTCTGGGCCGAATGGTGCGGCCCCTGCCGGATGATCGCGCCCGCGCTCGACGAGATTTCCGGCGCGATGGGCGACAAGGTCAAGATCGTGAAGCTGAACGTCGACGAAAGCCCGAAGACGGCGTCGAAATACGGCGTGATGTCGATCCCGACGCTGATGATCTTCAAGGGCGGCGAGATGGCCTCTCGCCAGGTCGGCGCCGCGCCGAAGGCGAAGCTGCAGCAGTGGATCTCCGCCGCGGTCTGAGCAGCGTCCCAAGACAATCTGGTTACGACGGCCGGCCCATTGCCGGCCGTTTTTTAGTGGTCCGACGCTCGAACGTCGATCCCAGTGTTCGCCGGGACGACGAGAGCCGTTGGAGATTTGCCTGAAACTCGCTATCCCTGCGCCGCTTCCGCATATGTCCGCGAGGGCTTCTTGACGATTCCTCCACTGCCACCCGGCATCGCCGCGGCCAACGATCCCACTCCAGCGCCGTTCGGGGCGTTCGCGCCGAATGGCGCGCAGGCTGCGATCATTTCGCTGGCGCAGCGCTCCCGGCTGAAACGCGGCGCATTCCGCCCGATGCTCTCGAGGCTGGTCACCCTGCTGCGCGCCGGGCCGCTCGACGTGCAGTATCAGGGCGCCTCGTTCCGATTCTATCACCAGGCCAGCGCCACCGAGCGCGGCGCGCTGTTCAATCCCGATTACAATCTCGAGGAACTGGATTTTCTGCGCGCCCACATTCCCACAGGCGGCGTGTTCGTCGATATCGGCGCCAATGTCGGCACCTACGCCCTCGCGCTGGCGCGCCACGTCGGCGAGAGCGGCAGAGTGATCGCGATCGAACCGCATCCGGTGACGCATGCGCGGCTCGAATTCAACCGAGCCGCTTCGGGCTACACCCAGGTAACGCTGGTGGCCGCGGCGGCGGGACCTTCCGACGGCGAGTTGCTGATCGAGACCGACGGCGACAATCTCGGCGCCAGCCATATCGTCACAGGCCAGCCCGCCGGCCATGCCCTCAAGGTGCCCGCGCTGCGGTTGCAGCGTATCCTGGCCGAGGCCGGGGTGGCGCGGGTCGACGCCCTGAAGATCGACGTCGAGGGCTACGAGGACCGCGTGCTGACCGGCTTCTTCAGGGATTCGCCGTCATCGCTGTGGCCGCGCGCGGTCGTGATCGAGCATCTGTCACGCAACGAATGGCTCCGGGACTGCATTGCCGATATGCGCGCGCGAGGCTATGCCGAGACCGGCAAGACGCGCAGCAATACGCTGTTGGTGAAATAGCATCAGCCGAATGAACAGCAGGAGATTTCGGTGATCGACCACATCGGCTTTCCCGTTTCCGACTATCCGCGCGCCAGGGATTTCTACCTCGCGGCTCTGGCGCCGCTGGGCTACAGCCTCGTCATGGAGGTGACGCAGGAGCAGAACGACCATCCTCCCGCGGCCGGATTCGGCGCGGACGGCAAACCGGATTTCTGGATCGGCGGCGAAGGCGGCTTGAACAAGCCGCTGCATGTCGCGATCGTCGCCAAGGACCGCGCCACGGTCGACGCTTTCTACCGGGCGGCGATGGCGGCGGGCGGGCGCGACAACGGCGCGCCCGGCGTCCGCGCCCACTATCATCCCAATTACTACGGCGCCTTCGTGCTCGACCACGACGGCCACAATATCGAAGCCGTGTGCCACGCACCGGAGTGACCCGCTCCGGCCGACCCGACGGAACATCGCGGGATCGCCGCCGTTATCGCTCCAGCACAATGGAGTGACCACATGTCTAATGAGAAGACGGCCCGCGACACCGACCACGTCTGGGATTTGATGAAGAAGATCGGCTTTGCGATGCTGGTGACCCGCGACGGCGACAAGCTTCGCGCCCGGCCGATGAGCGCCTACCTCGAGCGCGAGAACAATGCGATCTATTTCCTGACCGACGTCCGCCGTCACAAGGATGACGAAATCGCCCGCAATCCCGGCGTGAACCTGTCATTCGCTGACGCCAGCGACCAGAATTACGTTTCGGTCACCGGAACGGCGATCGTCTCCAACGACCGCGCCAAGATCAAGCAGCTGTTCACGACCACGGCGAAGGCGTGGTGGGACTCGGCCGAGGATCCCAATATCCGCGTGCTGAAAGTGACGCCCGACGATGCGGAGTTCTGGGATTCGCCCGGCACCGTCATCAGCTATGTCAAGATGGCGGCGGCGGCGGTCACCGGCACCCGTCCCGAGATCGGCGACAACCGCAAGGTGGCGATGTAGATGGGCATCGATCTGCCGGAAAATCCGCCGCTCAAGCCGGGGCAACCGACCGAGCCGCCGCAGGAAAGCCCGCCGGGAAGTCCGCAGCCTGAGGCGCCCCCGCCGATGCGGGAGCCCGGGGGCCCGCCGCGCCCGGAGGAGTTGCCCGGGCAAACTCCCGACGAGCTTCCGGTGCGAGGACCGCAAGGCCCGACCACGCCCAATCCCGCGACTGCCGTCGGCGTTGCCGATTTGCGGGCTACCAGACTCACGTGAATCCGGATACATCCGGTTGGGTGCCGGGAACGATCCAGGCCATATTGCGTTCGACACGAGGGTCTGAATGCGCGATGAATAATGGCGCCTTTCGACATTGCGTGTACTGAAATAAAAGCAGCTTTGCCGTCGCAGGCCGCCACAATCCGGCCCAACGCTTATTCGTTGATCGCCACATCGTGTTGCTAATCATTTCCGGGATCCAGACCACATGACACACCTTCGCCTCGTGCTGCTCGCCACGACAGCCCTTACGGCCCTGCAATTCGCGGCACCTGCATCGCACGCGCAAACCGCCCCGCTGGTGGTTGCGCAGGCCAAGGATGAGCTTGGTCCGGATGGAAAACCCAAGGCGCCGCCGAAGGCTGCTCCGCCCGCTGTTGCCCCACGTCCGGCGCCGCCGCCACCCCCGGCCGCCGCACCGCCCCCGCCACCACCCAGGGCTGCCCCACCCCCGCCGCCGCCCCCGCCGGCGGCTGCTCCACCGCCCCGGCCTGCCCCGCCGCCGCCCCCGCCTGCGCGCGTAGCGCCGCCGCCGCCCCCGCCTCCTCCTGCTGCCGCGCCTCCGCCGCCGCCCCGGCCCGCGACACCTCCACCGCCGCCTCCCGCAGCGCGCACCGCACCGCCACCGCCGCCGACGGCAGCACCATCACCGGTGCCGCCGAAGCCGCCGGCTGCGCCCAGCGTAGCGCCTGTTGCGCCCCAGCAGAAAAGCGCGCCGTCTCCCGTGCCGCCGCCCGCGGGCACCAAGCAATTGCCGTCGCCATCCGCCACTCCGGCTCCGACCGCACCAACGGCTGCCCCGACGCCACCCCCGCCGTCGGGGTCCGGCGCGGGTACGCCGCCGCCAGGAGCAAGACAGGCGCCGCCGCCGCCAAGCGCGCCGCCTGCGGCAACAGCGCCGCCGACTCAGACAACGCCTCCGGGGTCGCCCCCCGCTGGCGCTGGGCCCGGCGCGCCGCCGCCCCCGGCACGAACCGCACCGCCTCCGGGCGTAGCGACTCCGACTCCGACTCCTACTCCCACTCCGGGTGGACCGACTGCGACTCCAACTCCGGGAGCGCCTTCGCCCACTGCGAGCCCGACTCCGGGCTCGCCTCCTGCTGCCGGTGCGCCGACCGCAGCACCTGTCCCCGGTGGACAGACCGCGCTGCCGTCGGGCGCACCTGTGACCCGACAGCCACCGCCGACAGTCGCAGCCCCGATACCCGCCGCGCCGCCGCCGGCCGAAGGCCTGAAGGCTATTCCGCAGGGTTCGCCAGCCCAGCAGGGCGGCCCCACCAAGCTGGAGGGATTTCGCGAGCAGCGCCGGGAGACCCAGGAAGGCGGCCGCACCATCATCAGGGAGCCGGGCCGGATCATCATTCAAGATCCCAGCGGCCGGTCGTTCATTCGCCACAACGAAGTGGATCGTTTCCGCTACGGCGCGCGCGACATCCAGACCCGGCAGGTCGGTAACGAAACGCGCACCATCGTGATCCGTCCCGATGGCACGCAGATCATCACCGTGAACGATCGCAGCGGCCAATTGCTGCGGCGGATTCGCAGGGATCCGCGCGGCCGCGAGATCATCATCATCGACAACAGCTATCGCGGCCCGCGCGGCTTCGGCGGCTTCTACGTCGATCTGGCGCCGCCGGTCCTCCGCATTCCGCAGGACCGCTACATCGTCGAAGCCGACGAGGCGTCGCCGGAGCTGCTCTACGACACCATGATTGCGCCGCCGGTGGAGCGGATCGAACGGCGGTATTCGCTCGACGAAATCCGCTACAGCCCCTCGGTGCGCCAGCGCATGCCGAGCATCGATCTCAACAGCATTAACTTCGAAACCGGATCGTGGGAAATTCCCCCCGACCAGGCGTCGAAGCTGCAGGCGATCGCGGACGGGCTCAATCGGGCGATCGCGGCCAACCCGCGCGCAGTATTCCTGATCGAAGGTCATACCGACGCGGTGGGATCGGACGTCGACAATCTGTCGCTGTCGGATCGCCGCGCCGAATCCGCCGCCACGCTGCTGACTCAGCAATTCAACGTGCCGGCGGAAAACCTGACCTCGCAAGGGTATGGCGAGCAATACCTGAAAGAGCCGACCGACGGGCCCAGCATCGTCAATCGCCGCGTCACGATCCGCAACATCACGCCGTTGCTCAATGGCGGATCGGCATCGCTGCCGCCCCCGCCGCCCGGCACCGCGCGACCCCGCTGAGGCAAATCAACCGCAGTAAGAAATGGCCGGGAGCAATCCCGGCCATCTTCATTTGGCTATCAGGCGGTGAGGGCGCGCGGCGGCAGAACGGCGTCGCAAATCGCCTGGACATGACGGTGATCGGTGCCGCAGCAGCCGCCCAGCATGCGCATCGCCGGGAAAGCGCGCCTGAGATCGCGGTAGCGCCGGCCGAGATCGCGCGGGTCGCCCGCATCGAGCGCTGTGCACTCATCGAGTTCGGCGTGGCTCTTGGTCGACGCATTGGCTCTCACGCCGTGGATGCGCTTGACCCAGCCTTCACCCGCTTCCAGCGCCTTCTCGAAATGCACCGGATGCGCGCAATTGATCATGAAATATTCGGGCGCGCTTGCTGTCTCGCGATCCACGGTTTCGATCGCCTCGCGCAATGTCGCTCCATTGACCAGGCAGCCGTTGGTTTCCACCGTGAACGAGATCACCGCCGGGATTGCCTGGGCCTTGGCCGCACGCGCTATACCGATGGCTTCATTGATGCTGGTCAGCGTATAGGCCGTCACCATGTCGGCGCCGCCCTCGACGAAGGCGGCGATCTGCGCCGCATGATAGGCCTCGGCCTCCGCCGCATCGATGTTGCCGGCCTTATACCCGTCGCCGCGCGGGCCGATGGCGCCGCTGATGACGCACGGGAGCTCCGGCCTCTCCCAGCCGGCGCGCAAGTCTTCCAGGAAAGCGATCGAACGGACGTTGATCGCCTTGAGCGCGGCGGCGTCATAGCCCAGCTTGTCGGCCCAGTCGGGGTTGGCGCGCCATGTCGGGCTGTCGAGCACGAAGCCCGTGCCGTGCGCACGGGCGACCGCGAGATAGGCCTCGTAATACCGCTTGAGCTTCTGCAGGCCCTCCGGGCTGTCGAGCAGCACAAACGCCGCGAAGTGGGGCAGTTCGAGACCGTCATGAAAGATCAGCGTCGTTTCCAAGCCGCCGTCGGCGAGAAAAATGCCGCCGTGGCGTTGCGGCAGATCGTGTCGGTATTTGGTCACTTCAATCTCCATGATCGGTAAGGTCCGTATGTCGGTTACGTCTCGCGCCGGCGGCTGCGGTCTTGGAGGGACTGGTGCCGCAAAACGTCGCGGCTTCCTAGCGAGCGCATGGTGCGGCTGAACCTTCGGCCCGAAAATGATACAAAATCATGAGGTTGTACGGCGCGGACGAAGCCGCGGCGGCGCTGTGCGGATAGCCATCCGTACCATGAGTACGGTTTTTCGGAGTGTGGAATGGGAAAAGGCGAAGCGACGCGGGAGCGGATCCTCGAGGTCGCGGAAGCGGCCGTGCTGGCCAAGGGATTTGGCGCCACCTCGATCGAGGAAGTGATCGCGGAGGCCGGTCTCACCAAGAGCGGCTTCTTCTATCACTTCAGGGACAAGAACGCGCTCGCCCGCGAGATGGTCCGCCGTTACGTCGGGACCAATGACCGGCTGTTCGACGACATCTTCGAGCGCGGCCGGCAGCTGTCGGACGATCCGCTGCAGGCGTTCCTGATCTCGCTGAAGCTGCTTGCCGAAGTGATGGCCGACCTGCCGAACGGCCATCCCGGCTGCCTGATTGCCAGCATCTGCTATCAGGAACGGCTGTTCGATCGCGAGGTGCGCGACCTCACCGCGCAATCTGTGCGCAACTGGAACGCGCGCTTCCGCAGCATCTTCGAGGGCATTGCCGCGGCCTATCCGCCGAAGGAGGCGGTCGACCTCGATGATCTCGCCGATATGCTGTCATGCATCGTCGATGGCGGGATCATCCTGTCGAAGACGCTGAACGACCCGCGCCGGCTGGAACGGCAAATCCTGGTCTTTCGCAGCTGCGTCAAGCTGATCTTCTCGCCGCCGACGCCTTCTTGAGCGCGCTATTGCGCCGCGGGCGCCAGGCCAAGGGCGTCGGCGATGACGCGGAACACATCGGTGTTATCCAACGATCCGCGTACCCGCTCGCTGCCGGGTCCGGCCGCGGTCAGGATCACGTCCTCTCCCGAATGCACGCTAGCGCGCATCATCGCCGGCAGATTGCCGTAGCGCAGTACGACGCCCGGAACATCCTTGTATTTTTCGTTGGCCTTGAAGGTCCCGGGCGCGTCACCCTTCACCGTGGGTTCGTTCGGACTATCGAGCTTCGGGCGGAAGGTCTCATAGTGATCCGGCAGGCTGGCCGAGAATATCGCGAGCCGCCGGCTGACGTCCACGCGCGACGGATACCCCTCGGCATCGGGCGCCGGGTAGTTGGGAAATCCCGCCTTCTCGTACACGCCAACGCGCTCGCGCAACGGCGCGTTCGGCGTCATGCTCATGTCGTCATGGATGGTGCCGACAAGGCTGTTGGGATGATTGTGATCCGCCAGTACCAGAACGAGGGTGTCGTCACCGCGCGCCCGCGCCCAGTCGCGCGCCAGCCGCACCGCATTGTCGAGCATGATGGTGTCGTAGACGGCGCGCTCCATATCGAGCAGATGCGCATATTTGTCGATCATGCCTGATTCCACCATCAGGAAGAAGCCGGCATCCTTCTGCGACAGTACGTTCAGCGCGGCCTGGACCTGTTCGGTCAGGTCAGGCTGCTCGGGAAACTTGCCGACGCCGCCGCCCTTCAGGAACTTGCGATCCAGCACGCCATCCATGTTTCCCGTGGCGAACAGGCCGAGCAGCTGGCGCGTATCGGATTGGGCCGCCAGCGCGTTCAGCTCGCCCGCGGTCATGGCCACCTTGTAGCCGGCTTCGCGAAATCGGGCGACGTAATCGATGTCGTCCTTGCGCTTCGAGCCGGGCGCACCTTGCGGCAGGAAATTCGCAGCCCCGCCGCCCATCAACACGTCCGGCCTGGCGGCGAAATACTGCGCGACGATCTCGTCATAGGCGGCGCGGCGGCGGGTATGCGCGATCATCGCGGCCGGCGTGGCGTCCTCGACTTCTGTATTGGTGACGATGCCGATGCCCAGGCCGAGTTGCCGCCTCGCCAGACTCGTGATGGTTTCGACCCTGGGGTCATCGAACGGACTGGCGGTGCGATCGGCATAGACGCCCATCGCGGCCGAAGCGGTCTTGTGGCCGGTGGCGTAGGCGCTGGCCGAGTTGGCGGAATCGGTGATGATCGAATCCGAGCCGGCGGTCGCCACCAGCGCCATGTGGGGCATGTCGTCGATGGCGAGCTTGCCGAGGCTCTTGCCTTCGGCGATGCCCTTGGAGAGCAGCCGCGCCGCGGTGCGATGGGCGGGCGACATGCCGTCGCCGATGAAAAGGATCACGTTCTTCGCCTTGCGCGGCCCGGTGTCGTAGACCGTCCACACCAGTTGGCGGCTGCGGGTACCATCGCCGACCTCGATCGTGACTTGCCCGGGCTTCGTCAATGTGACGTCGCGAAGCATCAGGGCGGACTGGTCCTTGCCGTCTTCACGCTCGATGAATGTTGCGGTCCGGCCGAACACGGCGGCATAATCCTGGCCGTTGACAGTTATCTTCAACTTCGCCGGATCGACCTTGTCTGGAAACTCGACCTTGAAGTCGAACTGGGCGCCCGAAAGGATTTCGGCGCGGTCGATCGGGTAGACGGTCTGGGCAATAGCCGGCGATAACGAAAACAGGATCGCGAGGGATATTGCGGCAACGAGCTTGGTCATGATCAAGGCTCCGCGTCAGGTACGCCCGCGGGCCGGAACGACCGCCGCCCCGCAAGAAATTTGCAGGTGGACAATCTATCCGCCCTGGATGACTTCCCCGTAACGGTCGCTCGAATCCCGCGCGGTTCAGTCCTTGTCGTTCTGGAGTTTGAGGATATCCGAGCCTTCGCCCATCGAGAGCAAGCCCGACTCCGCGTAGAGGCTCAGCTTGGCCCTTGTATCTGATATGTCGAGGTTGCGCATCGTCAGCTGGCCGATACGGTCCGCCGGGGTGAACGCCGCATCGTCCACCTTCTCCATGCTCAGCCGCTCGGGCCGATAGGTCAAATTGGGGCTGTCGGTGTTCAGGATCGAGTAATCGTTGCCACGGCGCAACTCCAGCGCCACCTCGCCGGTGACGGCGCGAGCCACCCAACGCTGGGCGGTTTCACGCAGCATGAGCGCCTGGGAATCGAACCACCGTCCCTGGTAGAGCAAGCGACCAAGCCGCATGCCGCTGACGCGGTATTGCTCGATGGTGTCTTCGTTGTGGATGCCCGTGACCAGGCGTTCGTAGGCGATGTGCAGCAGCGCCATGGCCGGAGCTTCGTAAATGCCGCGGCTCTTGGCCTCGATGATGCGGTTCTCGATCTGATCGCTCATGCCAAGGCCGTGCCGGCCGCCGATGGCATTGGCTTCGAGGAACAGCGCGACGGGATCGGCGAACGTCCGGCCGTTCAGCGCGACCGGCTGGCCTTCCACAAAACGCACGGCAACCTTTTCGGCCTTGACGACACAGTCGTCGCGCCAGAATGGCACGCCCATGATCGGATTGACGATCTCGATGCCGCGGTCGAGACTCTCGAGATCCTTGGCCTCGTGGGTAGCGCCGAGCAGATTGCTGTCGGTCGAATACGCCTTCTCGGCGCTCATCTTGTAGGCGAATCCGCTGGCGGCCATGAACGCCGACATTTCCGCGCGACCGCCCAATTCATCGATGAACTGCTGGTCGAGCCATGGCTTGTAGATCCGCAAGCTCGGATTGGTCAGCAGGCCGTAGCGGTAGAACCGCTCGATATCGTTGCCCTTATAGGTGGAGCCATCGCCCCAGATGTTGACGCCGTCCTCCTTCATGGCTGACACCAGCATCGTGCCGGTCACGGCGCGGCCGAGCGGCGTGGTGTTGAAATAGGCGATGCCGCCGGTCGAGACGTGGAAGGCACCGGATTGGATGGCGGCAATGCCTTCGTGGACCAGTTGCGTGCGGCAATCCACCAGCCGGGCTTTTTCGGCACCGAACTCCAGCGCCTTGCGCGGAATCTCATCGTAGTCGGCCTCGTCAGGCTGGCCGAGATTGGCAGTATAAGCAAAGGTGCGGGCGCCCTTTTGCTTCATCCACAGCAGCGCCGCTGACGTGTCGAGGCCGCCCGAGAAGGCGATACCGACTTTTTCCCCTTTGGGCAGGCTTTTCAGAATCGTGCTCATAGAGCTTCCAATCGGTCGACGTGACAACCTCGTTTGCGACGTGAGTGCGCGAATAACAAATTTAGCGCTGATGGGCACGCGTTTAGTGGAACCGGGCGTGATGAAGTCGAACTTACTGGGAGCGCCCGCGCCATTTCTGCCGCAGCCGGTAGAGCGGCCAGGCGAAACGCGTCAGCGCGGCGTCGATGCGCGCGTCCGACAGCCGGGTCGACGGCCAGCGGTAGATGTAGCCATGCATCAACCAGATCACGAGGAATGTCACCAGTCCGGCGGCCGCGACGTCGGTAAAGAAGTGCCCCCCGAACGCCATCCGCAAGCCGCTGGTGACCACGCCGAACAGGGTGGCGGCCGTAAATGCCAGCGGACGCCACGCCGGCGGCGTCAGCGCCGCCGGCGCATAGGTCCAGAACGCAGTGGCGCCCTCCCCTGAAAAGAACGAGCAGTTCCGGCCGCAGCTGCCGCGTGGATCCCACCACGGCACGAATTCCTGCGGGCCGTTGAATTGCGTGACCACGATGGGGCGCGGCCGGCCCCAATAGCTCTTGAAGGTGAAATTGGTGAGAACCCCGGCGGAAAGCGTCAACGTAACCAGCAGAAACATGACCGTCCGTCCCGGGATCAGGAGCGGCTTGTCCGGTCGCGCCAGCTTCACCACCAGCGCGACGATCGACGGCAGTGCAAGACCCCACGCGATCCACATCGCGGCGTCGCGCGCGATCATCGCCGGCGTGTTGAATTTCAGCGGAAAGGTCTTGTTCGATGCGTCGAAGAACAGGGCAGCCAGCTGCAGATCGAGCTCGGGGTAGATCCCGAACAGCAATCCGACGACGAGCGCCAGGGCCAGCGCGGTATAGAGTCCCGATCGGTTCATGGCGCGGGGTTTAGCCGAGGCCGCCAGGGATGAAAAGGCGTCCGGCCCGCTTCTTCATGACGCTGGCGGTGGCGCGGGCGGATGCGCTGGCAGCGTCGGCGGGGGCCTTAGCGGGCGCGGCGGTTCGCGCCAGGCGCCGGCGTTGCGGCCCGCGATCATCCAGTACACGAGGCCAGCGACAATGCCCGCGCCGGTCATGATTTCGAGATGGCGCCGGACGATGCCGTCGAAGTGAAGGGTATCGGGATCGAACGGGATCAAGCCGAGATAGCAGGCCAGGCCGACGATGCCGCCGCCCAGCGCGTAAGCCAGCACGCTGCGGATATTGAACGCCTCGGTGATCAGCACCACGACCATCGCCGGCAGCAGCGCAAACCCGCTGAGGAAGATGAAACCGAAACCCAGCACGATGTCCACCGCGTCGGGGTCAATCGAGCCACCGGCGAAATCGGAAAACTCCGGGAACAGCACCGCGCCGACCACGATCATCCCCGCCACCAGGCAGGCGGCGAGGAAGGCGAACAGGATGACGAACAAGCGGCCGATCAGCGCCATGAGTCAAACCACCGTCATTGCGAGCGAAGCGAAGCAATCCATCGTCAACACGGAAAGAAAGCTGGATTGCTTCGCTTTGCTCGCAATGACGAATTCAAAGACGATTGCGTCATCCCTAATCCGTCATCGCCATCGCGCGCAGCGCCTGGCGCTCGCGCGCCGAGAGTTTTTCGGTTTCCGACTTCAACTGGCCGCAGGCCGCCAGGATGTCGCGACCGCGCGGCGTGCGCACCGGCGAGGAGTACCCGGCGTTGAAGATGTATTCGGAGAACTTCTCGATCTGGTCCCAGTCCGAACATTCGTAGCGCGTGCCCGGCCACGGATTGAACGGAATGAGATTGATCTTGGCATGGATGCCCTTCAGCATCTTCACCAGGAGCTTGGCGTCGTCGAGCGAATCGTTGACGCCCTTCAGCATCACATATTCGAAGGTGATGCGCCGCGCATTGGACGAGCCGGGATAGTCGCGGCAGGCCTGCAGCAATTCGGCGATCGGATATTTCCTGTTCAGCGGCACCAGTTCGTCGCGCAATTCGTCGCGCACCGCATGCAGCGAGATCGCCAGCATGACGCCGATCTCGTCGCCGGTCCGGGCGATGTTCGGCACCACGCCGGAGGTCGACAGCGTGATGCGGCGGCGGGAAATGCCGATGCCCTCGTTGTCGGAGACGATGAGGAGCGCATCGCGCACCGCCTCGAAATTGTAGAGGGGCTCGCCCATTCCCATCATGACGACATTGGTGACGAGGCGGCTGCCGGTCGGGGTTTCGCGGTCGGCCCAGTCGTTGAGCCGGTCGCGCGCCACCATGATCTGGCCGACGATTTCGCCCGCGGTGAGGTTGCGCACCAAGCGCTGCGTGCCGGTGTGGCAGAACGAGCAGTTCAGCGTACAGCCGACCTGCGAGGAGACGCACAACGTGCCGCGGTCGGTTTCCGGAATATAGACGCACTCGACTTCATGCGCCTTTTCGACGCTGTCGCCGCTCGGCAATCGCAGCAGCCATTTGCGGGTGCCGTCGCTGGAGATCTGTTCGGCGACCACCTCGGGCCGCGCCACCGTAAAATGCGTCTCGAGGGTGCTGCGCATCTCCTTGGAGATGCTGGTCATGTCGGCAAAATCTTGCACGCCGCGGACATAGATCCAGTGCCATAGCTGTTGCACCCGCATCTTGCGCTGCGAAGGCTGCACGCCGATGGCGCCGAGTTGATCGGAAATTTCCGCGCGCGACAGCCCGACCAGCGACGGCTTCGCCGGCGGCACGTAGGTTTCGAGCGCGATCTTTTCCAACGGCGCGATCGCGCCGGACATGGGATCGATGGAAAGGCTGGTCATGATCTCGTTCATTTGACATCAGATAGGCCTTCCGCGACCCGCGGGAAAGGCACTAAATGCATCGAACCGGGCGTTAGAGGGCGTTTAGCGCCTGCAATCCTGCGCCAGCCGGTCGAGCGCCTGGGCCAACCCCTTCAGCGAGAAGGTATCCGTGGTCTCGGTACCCTTGGCCGACACGCCCTTGACCGTCGCATCGGCGGCCTTGCGCATGGCTTCCACCATCCGCTCTTCCTCGGCGGCGTTCTTGATCCAGAGCCCGTCGCCCTGGGTGTACATCGCGTAGGCGGCGCCGCCGACTTCCAGCGTGGATTCAGAGCCCGGCTTCAGCGTGTAGCCGATCATGACCGAGACTTCGTTGACGACTTTTTCCGCTGGACGCGTCGAGACAAAGGCGTAGGCCGGATCGCGCGGCCGATTCGGCGGATTGGTTTTCGACGACGAGGGTTTGGCCAGCGCGAAGCACACCTTCTTGCCGTTCGTCGTCGCGGTGTAGGCGCCCCAGGTGCCGAACTGGCCGATCAGCGTCGGCTCCGCGCCGCCTGCGACGGCCGCGGCGGGCTTGGCGACCTCAGGTTTTGCAGAATTCGGCTTGGCCGCGTCTTTCGAGGCCTTCGGCGGCGCGCTCTGCGCCTGTGCCGGGACCGCGATCCCGCACATAACCACACTCGCCATCAGGGATATCAGGATTCGCCGCACGGACATGACCAAATCTGGTTCCCTCATCATTGTGACTGGAAGATGGCCCGGCATCGCCGATCACGGAGCGATGGATAGCCGGGAAATATCTTTTTGGGAAGGCAGTTGCAAATCGGTGAAGCGGTTCGTTCAGAACTTGCTGGCGAAGTTCACCCTCAGCCCCTCGACCGCGCCGTGCGCTGCTTCTCCCACTGTGCGTCCGTCCATTGCAGCAGATCCTCGGCGCCGGAACTGCGCAGATGCGAGCCGCCGTCCTGCACCACCATCTCGCCGTTGATGTAGCCGGCGCGGTCTGAAATCAGGAAACTCGCGAGATCGGCAAGCTCACCATGTTCGCCGACCCGACCGAGCGGATTCCTTGACGCCCAGCCGTCGTCGCGGCCCTCGGGCCGAAGCTGGCCCGATGCGCCAGGCGTCGGGAATGCACCCGGCGCAATCGCCACGGTGCGAATGCCTCTGGGGCCCCATTCCACCGCAAGGCTTTTGGTCATCGCGAGAATGGCGGACTTCGCCATCGCCGAGGGCACCGTGAAGGCGCGGCCGGTAATGGTCGAGGTCGAGAGGATGCTGAGCACGACGCCCTTGTGTGCCGCTTCGATCCAGCGCTTGCCGGCACCGAGCGTGCAATACATCGCGCCGTGCAGGGTCGGCGCAAGGATCGCATCCGCCGCGCGAAACGACAGATGCTCGGTCTGGGCGATGAAGGTCGCGGCGGCATTGTTGACCAGCACGTCGAGCGGCGCCTCGCGCCAGACCGCGTCCATCATGGCGTCGACCGCGGCGCCGTCGCGGATGTCGCATCTGATGACGCTGACCTTGCCGCCGAAATCGTTGCGCATCTGCGCCGCCGCAGCCTCCAGCACGTCAAGCCGGCGGCCGCAGATGATCAGCTCGGCGCCAAGCTCGGCGAAGCGGCGTCCCATCGCAGCGCCCAGCCCGGAGCCACCGCCGGTGACCAGGATGCGCTTTGCCGCCAGCAGGCCCTTTTCGAACATCGTTTGATTCCTTGTCCATCATCGCCATTGCGAGGAGCCCTTGCGACGATCCAATCCATTGCAATGACGAAGGATAGCGCAGTACCCCAAAAGCATCCGAATCAGATTGTAGCCCGGCCGCAAATCCGGCATGAAGCAGCCAACCTTCCTTTTGCGTCCGAAACTCAGGTGTGTCCATGAAAGCCATCCTCTGCTCGCAATATTGCGGCCCCGACGATCTCGTGCTGGCCGATGTGGCCGATCCCGTCGCCGGACCCGGCGAGGCCGTGATCGCGATCAAGTCGGCGGCGCTGAATTTCTTCGACCTGCTGATGATCCAGGGCAAATACCAGATCAAGCCGCCGTTCCCGTTCTCGCCGGCGGCCGAAGTCGCGGGCGTGATCGAGAGCGTCGGCGCCGGCGTCACCGACCTCAAGGTCGGCGATCGCGTAGCGGCATCCTGCGGCCACAATGGCGCGCGCGAAAAGATCGCGCTGCCGGCCAACTCCATCGTGAAAATCCCGGACAATCTCGATTTCGATCGCGCCGCTGGGATATTCATCATCTACGGCACCGCGCTGCATGCGCTGGAGGATCGCGCCAGTCTGAAGCCGGGCGAGACCATGGCGGTGCTGGGAGCCGCCGGCGGCACCGGCCTGGCGGCCTGCGAACTCGGCAAGCTGATGGGCCTGAAGGTGATCGCCTGCGCTTCATCGGAAGAAAAACTTGAATTCGCCAAGGCACACGGCGCCGAACTCGGACTGAACTATGCCAAGGAAGATTTGAAGGAAGGCCTGCGGCGGCTGACCGGCGGCAAGGGCGCCGACATCATTTTCGATCCGGTCGGCGGCACCTATGCCGAGGCCGCGCTGCGCTCGATCGCATGGGAAGGCCGCTTTCTCGTGATCGGATTCGCCGCCGGCGACATTCCGAAGATGCCGCTCAACCTGGCGCTGTTGAAGGGCTGCGACATCCGGGGCGTGTTCTGGGGTGCATGGGCGCGGCTCAATGCAGAGAAGAACCGTGCCAATCTGGAGAAGCTCGTGAAGTGGACCGCCGAAGGCAAGATCTCGTCGCACGTCGACCGCACCTTCCCGCTGGCGCAAACCGCCGACGCCCTGAAGGTGCTCGCCGGCCGCAAGGCGATGGGCAAGGTGATCCTGCATCCATGATACGGCGCGCGCCGACCCCAGCCGTCATGAGGATGATGATGGCTTTCGTGGAACCAGCTCGAACTACCTTTCGACGTCGCTGCTAACTAATTTTCGACGACGCTCTCATCGATGCCCCGCCGCAGCGCCGCGCGGGCGGCATCCCGATGCTCCGGCGTGATGTGGCTAGCGACCATCCGGATCGCGGTGGCAAGTATCGCCGCATCGTCGGTGAAGCCCAGCACCGGCAGCACATCCGAGACGAAATCGAACGGCAGAATGAAATAGGCTATGGCCCCGAGCAACGTCGCCTGCACATGGCGCGGCGTCTGCCGGTCGAACGCGCAGTAATAGGCCGCCACCAGTTCCTCGGCGAACGGCAGCCTGGCCGCCACCCGCTTCAGCTTGATCCAGAAGCGCCGGCGCACGCCCTCGCGGTCCTTGGCCAGTTCGTCGGCCGGCTCAAAACCCACGGAATGTTCGGATGCCATCGCTTGGGCTCCCCAGGACTTGCGCGGCGGTTCGCCGCGGCTGACGCTCTCCAACTGGGGATGCCGCGCCCCCGCTGCAAGATTGCGCGACATCCCTTCAAGCCACGCCGAATTGTCTTGCGATCGCATTCATGGCCTTGGCGAGTTCGACATCGAGGGCGGTAACACCGCCGGCGTCGTGGGTCGTCAGAACCACTTCCACTGTCTTATAGACGTTGCGCCATTCGGGGTGATGGTCGCTCTTCTCAGCCGCCAGCGCCGCCCGGGTCATGAACCCGAATGCTTCGTTGAAATCCCTGAAGACAAACGTCCGCGCAATCGCCTCACGGCCGGGCGTATCGGTCCACCCCGACAGCAACTCCCGCAGCGCCGCTTTTCGCGCCTCCGCCGCCAACCGCTCCGCCATGATCGCCTCCCGTTTCACGTGATCTTTACCCTAGCACCGAAAGTTGGATACCGGGTCCCCAGAAGATCCCTGCCACAATATGGCGGCAAAACCGGTCCAAGCACGGCCGGTAACCATGACGCCGATGTAACCCCGCCTGGCAGGAAATTTGCTATAATTTCAATTTAACCGCATTGGCAGCATGAACCTGGACTTCAAACGATTGTTTGCGCGATCGGCGGGCGGAGACCCCGACCTGGTCGTGCCGCCCGGTCCGCCGTCGCCGCGCTCGGCGAAGAAGCGACGGCTGATGTTTGTCACGCTGGCGGGGATTCTCGCCTTGGTCGGCGCGGTCGCCGCGGCCTACTATTTTGCGATGCGGCCCGTGACCTTGCGGATCGCCGTCGGCCCGGCCAACAGCGACGACGTCAGAGTGGTTCAAACACTCTCGCAGGCCTTTATCCAGGCGCGCAGCCAGATCCGTTTGCGCCCAATGCAGACCGATGGCGCGGTCGCGAGCGCCAAGGCGCTAGCCGACGGCAAGGCCGATCTTGCCATCATCCGGGGCGATCTGGAGGTGCCGAAGAATGCGCAGGCGGTGGCGACGCTGCGCAAGAACGTCGCGGTGCTGTGGGTGCCGCCAGCGGCGAATGTCAAAGGCAAGAAGGCCGCCCCGAAGATCACGAAAATCGTTCAGCTCTCCGGACACCGCATCGGCGTGGTCGGCCGCACCCAGGCCAACGTCGATCTGCTCAAGGTGATCCTGCAGCAATACGGCGTCGATCCGAACAAGGTCGAGATCGTCCAGTTTCCGGCCAACGAAGCCTCGGAAGCCATCCGCAATCAGAGGGCGGATGCCTATCTCGCCGCCGGACCCGTCAACAGCAAGATCACAGCGGATGCGATTACGGCCTCGACGCGCGAAGGCGGGGTTCCGACCTTCCTCGCGATCGATGCGGCCGGCGCGATCGCCCAGAACCATCCGGTGTATGAGGCCTCCGAAGTACCCGCCGGCAGCTTCGGCGGTTCACCCGCCCGGCCCGAGGAAGAAGTCAAGACCATCAGCTTCTCCCACCACGTCGTTGCCAGGAAGGGCCTGCCGGAATCGACCGTCGCCACCTTCACCCGGCAACTGTTCGCGATACGCCAGACCCTGAAGACCGATTTTCCGCTCGCTGCGCAGATCGAAACCCCGGACACCGACAAGGATGCCGTGCTCCCCGCGCACCCCGGCGCCGCCGCCTACGTCGACGGCGAGGAGAAGACGTTCCTGGATCGCTACAGCGATTTCATCTGGTGGGGCTTGATGATGCTGTCCGCGATGGGCTCGGTCGGCGCCTGGTTCGCGGGCTACCTCAGGAAGGACGAGCGCGGCAACAACAGCACCTTGCGCGAACGCCTGCTGGACATGATTGCCGCCGCGCGCCGCAGCGATTCCACCGAGGAACTCGACCAGATGCAGATGGAGGCGGACGATATCCTGCGCGATACGCTGCGCTGCTTCGAGCACGGCGCCATCGAGGAGGGCTCGTTGACCGCCTTCAATATCGCGCTCGATCAGTTCCACAACGCAGTGGCCGACCGCAAGGCGGTGCTGATGAGCATGCCGCAAACCCTGCAACGGGCGGGCGCCCAGTTCCGGGCGGCCGGGACGTTGTAGGCGGGCCGTTCCGCAAACGAGCGTCACAAAACCTTTCTAGATTTGTCGGCGCTTTCGGGCATCCTGCTGGCCGGTCGAGAGAGACGTGCATGACCCTGAAGATTTGCCGCCGGCGGATGCTGACGACAGCCGCGGCTACCAGTATCGGCGCCCTGGCGGCGCCCTATCTCAGCCGCGCCGCCCAGCGGCCCCTGATCACGCATGGCGCGCAGTCAGGCGACGTCGGCGCCGACGGCGGCGTCGTGTGGGCGCGCGCGGACCGGCCGTCGCATATGATGGTCGAGGTCGCCACCACCGAATCGTTCAGCGATGCGAGGGTCTTGCCGCCGATCGCCGCACTGCCCGAAAGCGATTTCGCCGCCAGAATGTTGCTGGAAAATCTGCCCGCTGGGCAGGAGATTTTTTACCGTGTCCGGTTTCGGGACCTCGCTCACCCCGCCATTTCGAGCGAGCCGGCGATCGGTCGCTTCCGCACCGCGCCAGGCGATCGACGCGACGTCAGTTTCGTGTGGGGCGGCGATGTCGCCGGGCAGGGCTGGGGCATCAATCCCGAGGATGGCGGCATGCGCACCTTCGCCACCATGCGCAAGCACCGGCCGGATTTCCTGCTTCATTCCGGCGATACCATCTACGCCGACGGCGTGATCGCCGCCGAAGTGAAACTCGCCGACGGCACCGTCTGGAAAAACCTTGTCATCCCGGAGAAAGCAAAGGTCGCCGAGACGCTCGACGAGTTTCGTGCGGCGCACAAGTACAACTTGCTCGATAACAATGTGCGCGACTTCAATGCCGAGGTGCCGATCTTCGTGCAGTGGGACGACCACGAAGTCGTCAACAACTGGTCGGCCTCGAAGCAACTCCCCGCCGCCTACAGCGAGCGCAACATCAACTTGCTCGCCGCGCGCGGGGCGCGCGCGTTCCACGAGATGTACCCGATGCGCGCGAGCCTCACCGAGCCGGGCCGGATCTATCGCACACGGGACTACGGGCCTCATCTCGATGTCTTCATGCTGGACCAGCGCAGCTATCGCGGCCCCAACGGCGACAATCAACAGACCGTTTACGGCCCCGCGAGCCACTTCCTCGGGCCCGACCAGTTGGCGTGGCTGAAGCGGGCGCTGCTGAACTCGCGCGCCACCTGGAAGGTGACCGCCTCCGACATGCCGCTCGGCATCATCGTCTATGATGAGTGGTCCAACAAGAAAGGTTCGGAAGCGATTGCCCAAAGCGACGGCCCGCCGCGCGGCCGCGAAATTGAAATTGCCGACCTGCTGCGCTTCATCAAATCAGCCGGGATCGTCAACATTGTTTGGCTGACGGCCGACGTTCACTACGCCGCGGCGCATTACTACAATCCCGACAAGGCGCAGTTCCAGGATTTCGAGCCGTTCTGGGAATTCGTCGCCGGCCCGCTTCACGCCGGCACATTCGGACCCAACGAACTCGACAATACGTTCGGGCCCGAAGTGAAATTCATCAGGGCGCCCGCCCCGGGCCAGCAGAACCTGCCGCCCTCCGCCGGTATGCAGTTCTTCGGCCACGTCAGGATAGACGGGTCGACCGGACAGATGACGGTGACCCTGCGCGACCGCGCCGATGTGGCCTTGTGGTCGAAGACGTTCGATCCGAAGCCGGGATAGAATCAGCGCCCGGCAGTTTCGCCGGGACGCCGTTTCAGCGCGCTTTGCAGCGCCTCGCTCGAACAGGGCTTCGGTAATCGCGGCCGGTCCGCGAAGGCCGCGGGAAGCCTGACATCGGCGCCATATCCCGTGACAAAGACGAAGGGGATTTTCAGCGCATCGAGGCGCTCGGCGATGGCAAAGCTCTTTTCACGCACCAGCCCGACATCGAGCAGCGCAAAATCCGGGGCCTGATCGGCAATCATTCCGAGCGCCCTGACCACGTTCCCCGCGGTCCGCACGGCTTTCACGCCGAAACCGAGAATGGTGTCCTCGAAATCGAGCGCGATGATTGGATCATCCTCGACAATCAGCACATTGCCGGGCATGCCTTCGATAGACGCGGGTTCCATGATTCACCATGAGCGAGGAAGGCCGGTCCCGGCCGGTTCCAATTCTGAAACCATCACGTCGGGGGGCACCTGTCTGTTCACTTGTGTACACAACAATCAGGCGTGATCAGTTATAATCAAGGCAGCGGTGCAAGGGGCATCCGGGATGATAACGCGAAGCGGCAACGCTCCGGTCGGGAGCGACCGTCCGTACAACAACCTTTTGCGGCGGCTCAGCGCCAGCGACTTTGCTTTGATCGAGCCGCATCTGACGCAGGACATGGCTGGGCCTAACGACCTGCTCTACAATCCTGGCGACGATGTCGAGATTGTGCATTTTCCGTGCGGACCGAGCCTCGCGTCCTATCTGGTTCCCAATGAGGACGGCCGCGATGTGGAAACCATTCTGGTCGGTCGCG
The DNA here is from genome assembly GCA_001464035.1 of Bradyrhizobiaceae bacterium Ga0074131. Taxonomy (GTDB): domain Bacteria; phylum Pseudomonadota; class Alphaproteobacteria; order Rhizobiales; family Xanthobacteraceae; genus Bradyrhizobium. The sequence goes on along the minus strand of LNEC01000019.1, from coordinate 290,941 downwards.
AAGGCGCGGTCGGCGGCATCGTCAGCGAAGGCTATCTGCCGGCCTATACCCGCATCATGGTCAAGTTCGGCGGACCTTTCGTGCACCTGCCCGTCGGAAAGCTGGAGGCGGCGAAGCTGAAGTCGACCACGCTGCGCAACGTCTTTGCGCGCTATGCCGACTGCATGCTGGCCCAGATGTTCCAGTCGACGGCGTGCAATGCGATCCATTCGATCGAGCAGCGCACGGCCAAATGGATCGTCGCGGCGATGGATCGAACCGAGGGCGACGACATCGTGCCGCTGACCCATGAACAGTTGGCGACCCTGCTGGGGGTCGGCCGCAGCTATACGAGCCGGGTGATTCAGGCCTTCAAGGCGGACGGGGTCGTGGAAACCCGCCGCGGCTCGATCATGGTCCGCAACCCCGACGCGCTGCGCATTCGGGCCTGTCTCTGCAATGAGGCGGTCAAAAACCACTTCGAGGAGGTGTTGCGGGGCGTTTATCCGGTCCCCAAAAAAGGCAATTGAGGCGGCAGCACTGGCAAAAATGAGGTAACCAAATACGAAACGAGCCATTGTTTTTTGGTGTTTTCTGAATATATTGCAATGCAACGAGCAAAGTGCGCCCGGTCCTTTTGGCCGGGCTTCCTTTTTGGGCGCCAGGCGCCCGCGTAGAATTCCAGGTTTTGAGCGTGATCCGGAAAAGTGGGTCCCGGTTTTCCGGCGAGATCGCGCTCCAGCCATTGTCCGAGCCAGAAGAACAGCCATGAACCTTCGCAACATCGCCATCATCGCGCACGTCGACCACGGCAAGACCACTCTGGTCGACAAGCTGCTGCAGCAATCCGGCACCTATCGCGACAACCAGCGCCAGGTCGAGCGCGCGATGGATTCCAACGATCTGGAGCGCGAGCGCGGCATCACCATTCTCGCCAAATGCACCTCGGTGCATTGGGAAGACACCCAGATCAACATCGTCGATACGCCGGGCCACGCCGATTTCGGCGGCGAGGTGGAGCGCATTCTCTCGATGGTCGACGGCGTGATCGTTCTCGTCGACGCCGCCGAAGGTCCCATGCCCCAGACCAAATTCGTGGTCGGCAAGGCGTTGAAACTTGGCCTGAAGCCGATCGTCGCCATCAACAAGGTCGATCGCCCCGACGCCCGTATCACCGAAGTCGTCAACGAGGTGTTCGACCTCTTCGCGGCACTCGACGCCACCGACGAGCAGCTCGATTTCCCGATTCTGTACGGGTCGGGCAAGAACGGCTGGATGGCCACCACCCCGGACGGATCCCATGACGCCGGCATGAAGCCGTTGTTCGACCTCGTCATCAAGCATGTCGCGCCGCCGGTGGTCGAGGAAGGCCCGTTCCGGCTGCTCGGCACCATTCTGGAGGCCAATCCCTATCTCGGCCGCATCATCACCGGCCGCATCGCGTCCGGTTCGGTCAAGCCGAACCAGGCGGTGAAGGTGCTGTCACGCGACGGCAAGGTGGTGGAAACCGGCCGCATCACCAAGATTCTGGCCTTCCGCGGCCTCGAGCGGCAGCCGGTCGAACTGGCCGAAGCCGGCGACATTGTCGCCATCGCGGGCCTGCCCAAGGGCACCGTCGCCGACACCTTCTGCGATCCGAGCGTCGAAATCCCGATCCAGGCGCAGCCGATCGATCCGCCGACCGTGTCGATGTCGTTCATCGTCAATAACTCGCCGCTGGCCGGCACCGAAGGCGACAAGGTGACGAGCCGCCTGATCCGCGACCGCCTGTTGCGGGAGGCCGAGGGCAACGTCGCGTTGCGCGTGGTCGAGGCGCAGGACAAGGATTCCATGGAAGTTTCGGGCCGCGGCGAATTGCAGCTGGCGATCCTGATCGAGACCATGCGCCGCGAAGGTTTCGAGCTCAGCGTGTCGCGCCCCCGCGTCGTGCTCACCAAGGACGAGAACGGACAGTTGCTGGAGCCGGTCGAGGAAGTCGTGATCGACGTCGACGAGGAATTCTCCGGCGTGGTGGTGCAGAAGATGAGTGAACGCAAGGCCGAGATGATCGAGATGCGCCCCTCCGGCGGCAACCGTCTGCGGCTGGTGTTCTACGCGCCGACCCGCGGCCTGATCGGCTATCAGGGCGACCTGATGACCGACACCAAGGGCACGGCGATCATGAACCGCCTGTTCCACAACTATCTGCCCTACAAGGGCGACATCCAGGGCCGCCGCAATGGCGTCCTGATCTCCAACGACCAGGGCGAGGCGGTGGCCTACGCCATGTTCAAGCTGGAGGACCGCGGCCCGATGATGATCGAGCCCGGCTGGAAGGTCTACAAGGGCATGATCGTCGGCGAGCACACCCGCGACAACGACCTCGAGATCAACATTCTCAAGGGCAAGCAGCTCACCAACATCCGCACCACCTCGAAGGACGAAGCGGTGCGCCTGACCCCGCCGATCCAGATGACGCTGGAAAAGGCCCTGGCCTATATCGAGGACGACGAACTGGTCGAGATCACGCCGAAGTCGATTCGCCTGCGCAAGCGGCATCTCGACGCCAACGAGCGCAAGCGCGCGGAGAAGTCCAAGCAGGCGGTGGCATAACTTACGCTTGCCTGATGCTGTCATGCCCGCGAAGGCGGGCATCCAGTAATCGCCGCACCGCCCGAGATAGAACCGAGGCGAAGGCGCGACCGGGTGGCGGATGATGACACCGGTCGTGGTACCGGCTTCAAGCTCAACACCGAACTTGCTAAAGTAAGAGCATGTCCTCCCTCCCCTCCGAAGTCGATGTCGCCATCATCGGGGCGGGCGCCGCCGGCCTCGGCGCCGCCCATGCGCTGGAAGGTTCCGGCCTCTCGGTCATCGTGCTGGAAGCGCGCGATCGCACCGGCGGGCGCGGCCATACTATCATGGCGTCCCCCGACATCACTTTCGACCTCGGCTGCGGCTGGCTGCATTCGGCCGACCGGAATTCCTTCGTCCCGATCGCCGAACAGCTCCATTTCAAGATCGACAAGGCCCGCCCGCCGTGGCGCGAGCAGGCCTTCGAGGGGGCGTTTCCGTCTGTCGAGCGCATGGATTTCATCCAGGCGCTCGACGCGTTCTATGACCGCGCCGAAGACGCTGCGGAGGAACTGGGCAAGAGCGGTCGCGACAGCGCCGCCAGCGCCTACCTGGAGCCCGGCAATCGCTGGAACCCGATGATCGATGCGATCTCGACTTATGTGAACGGCACCGAACTCGACCGGGTCTCGATATCGGACATGGACGCCTATGAGGACACCGAGATCAACTGGCGAGTGCGGCGCGGCTATGGCACGCTGATGGCAGCCTATGGCGCGTCTTGCCCGCTGGCGCTGAACACGCAGGTGACGATGATCGATCACTCGGCAGCGCGGATGCGGATCGAGACCTCGCGCGGCACGCTGACGGCGAACAACGCAATCGTGACCGTCCCGACCAATCTGATCGCCGAAGAGTCGATTCGCTTTCATCCGGCGTTGCCGGCAAAAGTCGAAGCCGCGCGCGGCCTTCCGCTCGGCCTCGCCGACAAGGTGATGCTGGCGCTGGACGAGCCGGACGCGCTGCCCAGGGACGGCAATCTGCGCGGCGCCACCATGCGTACCGCGATGGGCACCTATCATCTCCGCCCGTTCGGTCAGCCCTGCATCGAAGGCTTTTTCGGCGGACGCTTTGCCAGAGAGCTGGAAGACGCCGGCGAAGGTGCGCTGGCGGCGCAAGGCATCGACGAAATTGTCGGGTTTCTCGGTAACGACTACCGCCGCAAACTAAAGCCACTGGCGGAATCGCGCTGGGCCCACGACCCGTTCGCGCGCGGCTCCTATTCGCACGCGCTGCCCGGCCACGCCGGCGCGCGCGGGGTGCTGGCGGCGCCGGTCGACGGGCGGCTGTTCTTCGCGGGAGAGGCGACCTCGCCGAATTTTTTCTCGACGGCGCATGGGGCAAGGGACAGCGGGGAGAGGGCGGCGGGGGAGGTGCTGACATCGCTCGCCAGGAAATGACCCGTTCGTCAGCGGTTGGCGTTGCAGCCAAGCGTCATTCAATGCGATGGCCGTCCGATATCAAGCCCCTACTCCATCACCCGCGCCCTCACCTCCGCATCCGGCGTAAAGCACTCCTTATACTTCCCGAAAATTCGATACCGGTTGCGCGCGACGAGACCGTAAATCGCGTCGCGCAACGGCTTCGGCACCGCGCGCAGGACGCGCACCCAACCCCATCCCGGCAAATTCGAAAGCACCGTCAGCGCGGCGTCGGATTTGAAGAACACCCTGCCACCATGGATGACGGCGTTGGTGTCGGGATCACCAGGATTGATGCCGAACGCCTGCGCCAGCCGCGAGCCGTAGCCGGACTGTATCGCGGTGAAACGGAAGCGCCGCTCGACATCGCGAACCGCGACGAAGCGGACCCAGCGCGAGCAGAACACGCAGACCCCGTCGTAGAGGATGACGTCATCGTCCGGCCACGGATTTTTCGCGCGCGGCGTCATCGCTTCGTTGCCGCGGTCGGGGCGCGCGGCTCCAGCGCACGGTCCAGTTCCGGTCCGGCGAGTTTGACGCCGGCCTCGGACTCCACCAGCCAGTGCCCTTCGCCGCCGGACGCCGCCAGCACGTGGAAGCCGACTTGCGAGCCGGCTTGGCCGCCGCCGCCGCGAAACGCGTCGGCCATCCGACGCGACAGGTCAGGCGAAAAATAGCTGTCATTGGCCGCCACCAGCCATGTCACCGGCACGCGCGCGGCCCTGCCGAATTCGGCCGCCGCCGACATCAGCTTGTGCGGCGCGCAAACCTGGTTTGGCAGATCATTGGCGTGGCCGCCGCGACCGGGCGCAAAGGCAATGATGGCCGAAACTTCTTTCGGATTTTTGCCGGCCAGCGCCAGCGCGCCCCACGCGCCGGCCGAGTGCCCGACAATGACCATGCCTTCCTGCCGGATGAAGGGCTGCTTGCGCATAAAGCCGGCCGCCGCCGCGATCGCGTCGGCGGTGGCGCGTCCGGCGCTGATATAATCGGCTTCGTCGCAGCCGCCCTGGTCCTCCAGATAGCGCCCGCCGGTGGCGCCGTGGCCGGGGCGTTCGGGCACCAGCACGGCAAAGCCGCGCGCCACCAGCCAGGCCGCCAGCGCGCGGTACTCGGGTTGCGGCATTTGCGCGCGACGCAGCAGGTTCTGCGTCGAGGCGTGCGCGAGCACCGCCAGCCGAAACGGACCGTCGCCGGGCGGGCGAAACAGCCATGCGCGGGCGGCGACATCCTGAGCCGGCGACGGGACCAGCCATTGCTGCATGCGAGCAGGCTCGGCTTCCGCGCCTTGCCCGCCGAGTCTGGCTTGCGCGAACGCGTGGTGGGTACAGACCGCCCCCAGCACAACCAGGACGAAACGCGCCGTGAGCGATTGCATGAATTTGCCTAATGCGGCCAAAGAACGAAGCTCGGGGTTGTTGCGGAACAGAATACCCTCGCCCCATCAGATCCGGAGCATTTTTGCGTGAATGTCGGCAGCCGAACGGACCTTCGCCAATCGTTCGCATCGCTCGCAACACCGTCCAGCGCGGTTCGAACGGACTTCTGTCCTCTTTCGGTACAACAGGCCGACAAAACTGATGCAGAAAATCCACAGGTTAACCGATAATTAACGATAGACCTTGAAGCGGACGCGCTGACTTGCTTTGATCGGCTCCATGAGCACAACCCTGATCGAGGTTCGGCCGGCCAAAGCTGCGGACGCAGCCGCGGTGGCGTCTACCCATGACGAAGCCTGGCGCTCGGCCTATCAGGGCATCATCCCCGGCGCCGAGCTTGAGAAGCTGATCAATCGCCGCGGCCCGCAATAGCCGCGTCAGCGTGCTGGTGTTCGGCGACAAGGTCGCGGGCTATGCCAATTACGGCCGCAACCGCGCCCGCAGCCTGCACTTCGAAGGCGAGATCTACGAACTCTATCTGCGCCCGGAATTCCAGGGCCTCGGCTTTGGCCGCCGGCTGTTCACGGCGGCGCGGCGCGACCTGCTGCAGAGCGGGCTGAAGAGCATGGTGATCTGGGCTCTCTCCGACAACGACCCGGCGACGGAGTTTTATCGCGCCCTCGGCGGCCGCATGGTCGCGCGCTCGTCGGAAAAGTTCGGCGCCAAGTCGCTCGACAAGGTCGCCTTCGCCTGGACCAACTGAGCTTCGCCGGATTTCAAGGCAAATCGAGACTGGCGTCGGCCCGCGCCGCGTCCTATCCAAGACCTGATTTACATGGCCTGACTTCAAGACCATGCGGAGCCATTCATGCGCATTGACGCCATTTCGATCGGGATCGATCCGCCGCGCATCGTCAACGTCATCATCGAGGTCCCGGTCGGCGGCGAACCGATCAAATACGAGATGGACAAGGACGCCGGCACGCTCGTGGTCGACCGGTTTCTCTACACCGCCATGCGCTATCCCGGCAATTACGGCTTCATCCCGCATACGCTGTCGGGCGACGGCGACCCCTGCGACGTGCTGGTGGCGAATACCCGCGCCATCGTCCCCGGAGCCGTGATGAGCGTGCGGCCGGTCGGCGTGCTGCTGATGGAAGACGAGGCCGGCGGCGACGAGAAGATCATCGCGGTGCCGTCCTCCAAGCTGACCCAGCGCTACGACAAGGTGAAGACCTACAGCGACCTGCCCGACATCACGCTGCAGCAGATCCAGCACTTCTTCGAGCATTACAAGGATCTGGAGCCCGGCAAATGGGTCAAGGTGCTGCGCTGGGGCGGCGCCGAGGATGCGCACCGGCTGATCGAGGAAGGCATCGCGCGGGCCAAGGCGAAAGCGACGTAGGCTCAAGCGAGCTCGCGTCCGGCCGGGGGGAACGACGGACCCCTGCAGCGCGCCGGCATCGGAGGGCCTTTACAAAAACGCGAAAACAACCCCATGCAAAGGAGAATGCCTCGACTCGCGCACCCGTGTTGCGCTGCGTCCGGGCACAAGACGGCGGTTCTCAGACCGCCGGCTTGGGCCATCCGTGAATGGCGCACGCCGCACGTAGCGTGTTGACCAGAAGACACGCCACCGTCATCTGGCCGACGCCACCGGGCACCGGGGTGATCGCGCCGGCGACGGCAGATACTTCGTGAAAGGCGACATCGCCAACCAGCCGGTCCTTGCCGTCAGCCCCGGGCAGCCGGTTGATGCCGACGTCGATCACGGTGGCGCCCGGCTTGATCCAGTCGCCGCGCACCATCTCAGGTCTGCCGACCGCGGCATAGACCAGGTCGGCGCGGGCGCAGAGTTGGGCCAGATCGCGCGAGCGCGAATGCGCTATCGTCACCGTGGCATTTTCGTTGAGCAGCAGTTGCACCAGCGGGCGGCCGACCAGGTTGGAGCGGCCGATCACGATGGCGTTCATGCCTTCGAGCGAGGCATGCACGCTCCGGGTGAGAATTATGCAGCCGAGCGGCGTGCAGGGCGACAGCGCCGCAAACCCACCGGCGAGGCGTCCGGCGTTGTTCGGATGCAGCCCGTCGACGTCCTTGGCGGGGTCGATGGCGTTGATGATGGTCTCGGTATCCAGCGATTTCGGCAGCGGCAGCTGCACCAGGATGCCGTGCACGCGTGCATCGCGATTGAGCTGTCCGATCAGCGCCAGCAATTCATCGTGCGCGACGTCGGCCGGCAGCACATGCTCGAACGACGCCATGCCCGCGGCCTGGGTCTGCTTGTGCTTGCTGCGGACATAGACCTGACTGGCAGGGTCGTTGCCGACCAGCACCACCGCGAGCCCGGGCGTCAGCCCGTGCGTGCGCTGCACCCGCGCCACCTCATCGGCCACGCGGGTGCGAAGCTCCGCGGCAATCGCTTTTCCGTCGATGATCCGCGCCGTCATCGCAACCCTTTGCCTGAATCAATCGGACTTCGCCGCGGTCAGTTTCCGCAGTGTTTCGCCGAGCTTCGTGGGATCGCCGTCGACGGCGATCTGCTTGAGGCGCGACGTCATTCCCGACAGCACCCGCACGCTGCGCCTGGGCACCCCGAGCGCCCCGGCGAACAACTCCGTCACCGCGCGATTGGCCGCGCCGCCCTCGGCGATGGCGCGGACACGCACCTTGACCACGCGGCGGCCGCTGGCGAGCGTCTCAATTCCGTCGATGTCGTCGCGGCCGCCGCGCGGAGTCACGCGCAGCGCGACGCTGATGCCCTCGGTGGAGTAGCGCCAGGGATCCATGGAGCATCCATCGAAGCCGTGATCAGACCACGTTCGGATAGATGTAGTAGGCAATCACCCGCTGGATGAACATGATGATCAGGATCAGGATGATCGGCGAGATATCGAGACCGCCGAGACTGGGCATGAATCGCCGAATCGGCGCCAGCACCGGCTCGGTGATCCGGTACAGGAACTCGGCCACCGCCCCCACGAACTGGTTGCGGGTGTTCACGACATTGAAGGCAATCAGCCAGGACAGGATGGCCGACGCGATCAGCAGCCAGACATAGAGATCGAGAACAATAATGATGATGTCGAGAACGGCTCGCATGGGGGAATGAACTCGCGGGGTTTGCTGCCTGCTAGATATCGGTTCCTATCCGCGCAAACAAGGGAAGCTCCCGGCAAAAACGCCCGAAAAACAGCGATTTCACCGTTCTTGACTTGACCTTGGCGCGGATTGTAAATGGCGCCAATTGTCGACCACCGGAATTCATCTTTCGGGCGGCCGCGATGGGGCCATAGCTCAGCTGGGAGAGCGCGTCGTTCGCAATGACGAGGTCGGCGGTTCGATCCCGCCTGGCTCCACCAGCCTTCGCAGGCTGCGCCTGCTTCGGCCGGGCGAGTTCTCGTTCAGCGAAGGCTGCACGCCATAGCCCGCAGGGCGACGGCCGGCTCAAGCAATCCCCTTCCCCTACTTCCCCGTAAAGCGCGGCGGCCGCTTCTCCATGAAGCTCGCGACGCCCTCGCGGAAATCGCTGCCGCGCAGCGCCACCACCATCTCCCGGTTGGCGTCGATGGTGGCTTCGGCCAGGGTCTGGAACGGCACGTCGTAAAGCTGCCGCTTGATGACGGCAATCGCGCTCGGCGAGACGAAATCGGCCAGATCGCGCGCATAGGCGTACGTCTGCTCGCGCAGCTGGTCGGGCGGGTACAGCCGGTTGACCAGACCGATGCGCAGCGCCTCGTCGCTTTGCACCCGGCGCGCGGACATCAGCAGATCCAGCGCATTGGCATGGCCGACGATGCGCGGCAGCATCCAGCTGATGCCATGCTCGGCGATCAGCCCTCGGCGCGAGAACGCCGTCGTGAAAACGGTATTGTCGGCGGCGAATCGCACATCGCAATACAGCGCGTGCACCAGGCCGATGCCGGCGGTGGCGCCGTTCAGCATGCCGATCACAGGCTTCGAGATCGACGGATAATAGCCGTAGCGCGACTGCCAGTCGGGCCGCCGATTCATGTCGAACGCCGGCAGGCTCTGGGCGCGTTTGATGTCGTCGGGATCGAGCCCCTTCAGCGCGTCCATATCGGCGCCGGCGCAGAAGGCCCGCCCCGCCCCTGTGAGCACGATGACGCGCACATTGTCGTCCGTCGCAGCAGTCTCCATGGCGTGACGAACGTCGCGCTCCATGATCGGCGTCCATGCATTCAGGCGGTCGGGCCGGTTCAGCGCGATGGTGGCGATCTTCTCGCTCACCTCGTAGAGGATATGCTGATAGGCCACCGGATTCTCCCCCGGTCCGCCGGAGTCTTTGGCGACCGCGCGTGGCTGCTGGGTCATGTGCTCTAAACCTCCCTTTTCGCGCGCGAGCCTTTTGGCCGCGCCAGATAGTCGATTGTTTCCGGCCGCTCCTGGAGCCAGCCGGTCCAGCGGTTGAACACCTTTGTCATGCGGTCCGGTTCAACCCCGAGCTGCGCCATCGCCACGCCGCCGTTGACGGATTCGCGGTACTCGGCGATCAGACCATCGCGCAGGATGAAGCGGCTCATGCCGTCGATCACGACGCGCCTACCCTTGAACCGTTCGATCTTCGACGTAAAGCTCGACAGCGACCACGCATAGCCTTGCGTGCCGTCGAAGACGGGATCGAACATCTCCCAGCGATAGTCCGCGGCATCGCGGTGAAACAGATCCTGCATCATATGCGCGATGTCGGCGCGGCCCCTATGAGGGCCGTAGATGTAGTCATGGTAAATGCCGTCTTCGGAAAAATGCCTGGCGAAGCGCGCGCCGTCGCCGGATTCCGCCGACAGGGTGAAATCGTTCAATAGCCGCGCGAATTCGTCGCCGGTCATGTCGCTTCCGATGCTTGCTGAAGGGCCGCAAGTCCAGGAGACCACACTATCACATCTGCGGATTTGGAAAGGCTTCGAGAACCGCCGCACGGAATATCGCGGGAGCGTTATTGGCTATTCCGCGGCCTCCGACATCACCGACCGCGGCATACGGGTCAGCCAGTTGTCGAGAAAGTGCTTCAGCCAAGCACGTTCGGCGAAGTCGTGGACCGCGCGGTCGGCGAAGTGGTGGTGGCGCGGCCGCGCGCCCGGCTCACCAAGGTGACCGTGACAGCGCGTTGTCCAGCAGTGCATCATCGCGTAGGTCACATCCGGATGAAACTGGAAGCCGAACGCGTGGTCCGACTGGAACGCCTGGATCGGGAAGTCGCCGCCTTCGGCCAGCAATTCGGCGCCCTCAGGAAGCTCGAAACCCTCGCGATGCCAGTGATAGACGTGATCGGGCCAATGTCGGCACAGCGCCAGCCCCGCGGGGGTGGCGCGGATCGGGTAATAGCCCATTTCCGCCCGGCCTTCCGGATGCGGCGCGACCCGCGCGCCGAGTTGCATGGCGAGCATCTGTGCGCCCAGGCAAATTCCCAGAAACGGCCGCTGCTCCCGCAGCGGAACCGAAATCCAGTCGATTTCCCGGCGGATGAATTCATCGGGGTCATTGGCGCTCATCGGTCCGCCGAAGATCACCGCGCCGGCATGGTCATCCAGGGTTTCCGGCAGCGAATCGCCAAAACGCGGACGCCTGACATCCAGCCGGTGACCGAGCGCGCGCAGCGCATTGCCGACCCGGCCCGGCGTCGAGGTTTCCTGATGCAGGACGACCAGTACCGGCAGCCGGGGTTCGGTCGCGGAAGGCGGCGCGAAAGCGGCCGCTGCTACACCTTGGAAGCGCAGGACATTTTCACCCATGATGCTGTCCGACCGAACCATCGCTTTTGCTGTCCGGCCACCATCAAGCCAAACCATACCTAAGTCGCGGTTAACGTCGTTTGGGTTCCGGGGAAATAAAGGCGAAGCGCCGCGCCAGACGGCGTGTGGGCGCTTTCAGCGCTTCAACTGCAATCGGCCGACCGCGGCCAGGATAAAGCCGCGCGGAAACAGGCGGAGCAGGAACGGCACGATCTTGATGCCGATGCCGGGAAGTACCGTGCGCTTGTTGGCCATCAGCCCGCGATAACCCGCCTCGGCGACGTCGGCCGCGGAGACATTCAGGATCGCGGAATCGACTCCGGGCAGAAACCCCGCCCGCGCCTGAAACTCCGACGGCACCGGTCCGGGACATAGCGCGGTCACCCGCACGCCGCGCGGCGCGAGCTCCGCCCGCAGCGCTTCTGTGAAAGACAGCACGTAGGCCTTCGAGGCATAATAGACGGCCATTCCGGGACCGGGCAGGAAGCCGGCAATCGAAGCGACGTTGAGGATGCCACCGCGGTGCTGGATCAGGCTATCTGAAAACCGGAGCGACAGGTCGGTCACCGCCCGAATGTTGACCGCAATGATGCCGAGCTGCTCGGCGCGGTCGCGGTCGATCGCCTTGCCGAACAGGCCGAAGCCGGCATTGTTGACGACGTATTCGACCTCGACGCCGGCGGCGGCCAAAGCCGCCGCGATCGTATCGCCGGCATCGGGTTGTTCGAGGTCGCAGACAATGACAATCGGCGCAGCGCCACCGCTGGCCGTGATTTCCTCCGCCAGTGTCGTCAGGCGATCCGTTCGTCGCGCCAGCAGAGCCACGCGATGTCCGTTCGCTGCAAAAACGCGCGCCAATTCGGTGCCTATTCCCGCCGAGGCACCGGTAATCAGCGTTACACGTTCGGTCACGATGAAATGCTCTTGATCGATTGCAGGAAGTGCGGCTAACCCCCGTAACGAGAGCATAGGCTTGAGGGGAGACGCAAGCCACTTGAAGCGCCATATTTCGAAGACTTCTCGCGCCCCGCGGCAGCCGATGTCAGGGACATCAAGATTTCGTCATGTGCCGGGGTCGCCTGCGGCGCCGTGCGTCAGGTGGTCGCGCCTGCCGCCTGGGACGGACGCAGGCCGCGTGGCGGCGACACGATGCTTGAGGTCGATCCGGTCCCGCGACGATATGCCCAGCAGATCCGCCGCGCGCCAGACCACGTTGTCCTCGAACTCGCTGACCTGACCGTCGGCATAGACCAGTTCCCACATCATTTCGACGATGCGCAGCCGGCCTTCCTCATCGACCGAGCGCATGATGACGCTGGTGAAGTGATAAAGGTCGACCGCCTCGCCCTCGACCAGCGTCGCGGACCTGATCAGATGGTCCGCCGTGCCGCGATCGAGCCCGAAGCGGCTTTCAATCAGGCTGTGAAGCTTGTGCTTTTCGGCCTCCGACGGCACGCCGTCGATCGAGATCACGTGGATCAGCAGCGCCGTCGCCGCCAGACGATAGCCGGTATCGTCAAATGCCCGATCTTCGCGCGAGGTGGAGGAAACAACGTCGGCAATGAATTGTCGCAATCCATCCAGCATCAATCTTCCTACTGAAATCCCGGGGGCGTACTCGCCGCCGCAGGCGGCCATCGCCGATACATATGGGCCGAGAAACCAACACGCGCAATCCAGGCCGGTGGCCGGCCTGCATTACGATTAGGCAATGTCAGGGTATTTCGTACACCACGATCTTGTCCGCAATACCGCGCAACGCCGCCTGCTTCTGAATCGGCGTGATCTCCTCCCGCCGCAGAATGGCCGCCACCGCCGGCGCGTCGTTGATGGGCCCGGTGATATGGATTTCCTGCGACGTCGACAGGCTCTGAACCCTGGCGGCGATGTTGACGGTCTGGCCGAAGTAATCCTGGCGGTCGTTGAGCATGACGGCGAGGCACGGCCCTTCGTGGATGCCGATCTTGACCACCAGATCCTGGGTACCACGCGCGGCGTTGAGCGCGTCCATCGCGGCGCGCATCCGCAAGCCCGCGACAATGGCGTGCTCGGGCCTGATGAAGGTCGCCATCACGGCGTCGCCGATCGTCTTGACCACCGCGCCCTTCTCCGAAGAGATGATCTCCAGCAGTGCGCGGAAATGCGCGCGCACCAGATCGAAGGCGGCGAGGTCTCCCACCCTCTCGTACAGCGCGGTAGAGCCCTTGAGGTCGGTGAACAGGAACGTCAGCGATGTGATCTTTACCCGCTGATCGATGTTGAGGTTGTCGGCCTTGAAGACGTCGCGGAAGGTCTGGTTGGTCAGCATCCGCTTGGCGGTGAGGAACGGCTTGCGCCTGCCGATCAGATGATGAAGCGCGTCGGCGGCGATGAAGACCGACGGCAGCACCCGCACGCCGGCCTGATTGTTGAGCGCCAGCCGCAGCGGGCCGGGACGCATCGTGATGGTGCCTCCGGTCGGCGTCGGCATCTTATTGTAGACCAGCGAGAGTTGCTGGCGCTCTCTGGTCGGCTCGCCCTGGACGTCGATGAACTGCGCGGCGTGCGTCACCGGCTCGAACACGATGATGAACTGCGGCGGCAGTTGCAACGACAGCACCGCCTTCTCGCCCGCTGGCAGCTCCAGCGCGTCCAGCACGACCTCGCTCGAGAGCGCCGCGAACGACTCCTCGTTGAAGTCGACGCCGGAGCTCCAGAATACCTGCTTGTAGTATTCCCAGAGCGGCAGCGTGTGCGGGTCGTGCGCCGCGATGCGCCTGACCCGGGGATTGACGGTGAAGGCGACCTCGACCTGCTCGTCGACCGAGGCTTCGTAGCCGCAGGCGCATAATCCGCAGTGATAGTCGTCGTGGCGCAACGATTTCAGCGTCGAGTGGGCGTCGAGCACGCCGCCGCAGCCGGGACAGAGCACGTTCCAGGTGAGGTCGAACAGTCCGAGCCGCGAGGCGTGCAGGAAGCCGGAAATCACCCGCTCTTCGTCGAGCCCGCTCCGCGTCGAAAAATCCAGCACATTGATCCGATTGAGCGCGTGGTCTTCGCCGGTTTCGACCAGCTCCCTGATCGCAGCGGCCACCGCCGGATCCGCGGTCTGTTGCAGCACCGAGAACTGGGCCTGGGTGTCGCTCATGGCAGCGCCTTTGTCACCGACGCGTGATCCTGAACATCGGCGAGCGATCGGGTTGCGTCGTCACCACGCCGACCGGCATCACCGGCGCCCTGTCGATGAGTTCGACCTTGAACGCGCCGATCAATTTGGCCAGCGCCAGGGTGGCCTCGACCAGCGCGAAATGCGCGCCGATGCAGACCCGGGCGCCGACGCCGAACGGCAGATAGGCAAAGCGATCGGGCGGCGGCGACGGCGGCATGAAGCGGGACGGGATAAAGGCGTTCGGATCGCGCCACAGCTTTTCGTGCCGGTGCAACAGCCACGGCGCGATCAGGACGATGTCGTTTTTCTTCACCGGCCTGCCGGCGATGGTGTCCGGCGCCGCGGCCGCGCGCGCGATCAGAAAAGCCGGCGGATACAGCCGCATGGTTTCATCGACGACCGCGCGGGTGAACTTCAGCCGCTCGATATCGAACTCACCGTTGACGGACGCTGCCTTCACTTCGGTGGCCAGTTCCTCCTGCGTTGCCGGATCCAGCGCGAGCAGATACAGCGACCAGAACAGCGCCGTGGCGGTGGTCTCGTGGCCGGCGAGAATCATGGTCGCCACCTGATCGCCGAGCTGTTCGTCGGTAAAGGCGGCGCCGGTTTCGGGATCGCGCGCCGCCCCCATCAGGTCGAACAGGTCGCTGGGCGGCGCGCCTTCGGTCTTGCCGGCGGCGCGGCGCTCCGCCATCAGCATGGCGATGAAGCGCGTCCACCGCTTTCGGAAACGGGCGCGCGAGAAATCCTGCGGGCTCGGCCAGCTCAACGGCAGCAGCAGATCGAGAAGATGCGGCCGCGCCAGCCGTTCGCCATATTCCATCACGAAGTCGCGCAGCGCCGCGCCGTGGCGGTCCATCCCGAACGAAAACATCGTGCGCCCGGCGATCTCGAGCGTCATCCGCTGCATGGCCTCGCGCAGATCGACCGGCCCGCCGCTGGCGGCTCGGAGTTTCGCTATCGTCTGGTCGGTCGCGGCCAGCATGTGCGGAATCAGCGTCGTGACGGCGCGCGGCGTGAAGGCCGGCGCCAGCGTCCTTCGCTGATACTTCCAAGCCCGGCCCTCCGATATCAGCAGGCCCTCGCCGAGCACCGGCCGCAACACCCGTATCCCTGCCGGAGTTCGCGTGTAGTTCTCGTAATTATCGACCAGCACATGCCGGATCGAATCCGGCGTGTTGAGAATGAAGCTGGAGCGGCCGAAGAAGCGGCCCTGGATGATGTCCTCTTCGTAGGCGCGCTGACCCCAGGTAGCGATCACGCTCTCGCGCATCGCCGCCATCCGCCCGAACACGGTCATGGTTTCGGACGCGCGCGGCGGGTTCGGCGGCACCAGCGGCTGGCGGGCGATCGGCGGGTCCCAGGCTTCGGCTATGCTCACTTGCGGCCTCGCGGTTCTCAGGGACGGATATATTCGTCTGGCGTCGCGCCCCCATCATGTCTGGAAGTCCAGGCGCCCTGAAGGCGGGCGGACGGGGCACCTCTCAACAGCTAGTAGGTCAGCTCAGCGATCGCAATCCTGTTGTCCGACGCCGGCCAGGCCCGGGCGACGATCCGCTCGTGATTGAACTGAGCGACGACGGCGCGGCCGGCTTCCGCGGCCGGAAGCCGCAGGGTCGAGATCGAATCGGTCGGCACGCCGGCTTTGACGTCTGCCGGCTCCTTGCCGTCGAGCAGCACCACGTCGCGCGGAAGGCCGAAATATCCGCGCGGCCGCGACAGCGTGATGACCGCGCCGGCCCCCGCGTCGGCGGGTCCAAGCGGGCGCGCGGCGCGCAGATGCACGATGTCGGACGACCGCGGAAACGGCGAACGGTAGAAATGCGTGGTGGTCGAGCCGGCCGAGGTGAGCACGATCTCAAGGTGCCAGGATGGATCGACCTGGGCCGGACCCCAGCGACCGTCGGCACCGGTTTGCGAGGCATGGATCGGACTGCCGAGCCGTTCCCCGGTGTCCGGCGATACGCGATGCAATTCGACCGACGCGCCCGCCACCGGACGGTTGGTTTGAACGCCGCCCGGCGTGCCCGTCACGAGGCCGCCCAGTTTGACGGCCGCTTCCGGCAAGATCGCGATCCGGTCCGGTTCGCTACCCGCAATGAACTTGTAGATTTCGCGGAACGCGCGCGGATGAAACGCCGTCTCGCGGTGATCGACCGCGCCGAGCACGAGATTGCTGGCGCCCTGGAGCGCCGGGCCGTCCGCAGTGATGCCGGTCGGCGTGCCCGGCTTGCCGACGAAACGGCCATCGCCTTGAGCGAACTTGTCGATGCCGTCACTGCGCAACGTCAGGAACGCGGTGCCCGGCGTCACCTCGCTGTCGCCTTCGTTCAGCCCGCGCAGGAACGGACCGCGGCCGTTGAACTCGTTGCCGAGACCCTCGTCCCAGGCATAGACGCCGTGATTGGGAACGCCGCACAGCACGGCATGGCTGACATCGGCGCCCCCGCCGTTCTTGATATAGTTGCGAATGGAATTGCCGCCGCGGGAATTGCCGACCAGCGCGATACGCGCGGCGCCGGTGCGGCGCTTCAATTCCTGGATGGCCTCGCCGAGTTCGCGGCGCTGGTCTTCCGTCGAGGACCGGTTGGGCTGCGCCACCGCATCGTCGGTTCGCGCCAGCGGATCGGTGAAATTGATCGCCAGCATCCGGTCGCGCGGAACCCGGTTGGACTCCATCCGCCAGAGCGTGGTGATCCACAGCGCAGCGTGGTCGCCATTGCCGTGCACGAAGAGCATGGGCGGAACTTGTGCCGGCGGGGCGCTGGTCGCGATCTGGGCAAAGGCCGGCAGGCCGAAGGTGCCGGCTGCGAGCGGCAAGGCGCTGGCGCCCTTGAGCAGCGTCCGTCGCGATAGGCTCATGTGATAACCTCCCGTTGTTTCCTGGTCTTTTAGCCGCCCAATGTGACCGCCGATAGCGGCCTAAACACTGGACAGACAAGGAGTTTCGCAGGCATCACTGCGAAACGCAGGGAATCAGGAGCCGGCCGCGACCGGCCCGACGGGACGGTCATGACGGAAACGGCGAAACGCTCGATGTTGGCAGGGGACGGCGTGGCCGCCCCGCTGCGGCATGCAGTGTTCCGCCGGATCTGGCTCGCCAGCCTGCTCTCCAACCTCGGCCTGCTGATCCAGGGGGTCGGCGCCGCCTGGGCGATGACCCAGATGACGTCGTCGGCCGACAAGGTCGCGCTGGTGCAAACCGCGCTGATGCTGCCGATCATGCTGATCTCGATGCCGGCCGGCGCCATCGCCGACATGTATGACCGACGGGTCGTGGCGCTGGTTTCGCTGGCCATCGCGCTGGCCGGCGCCACGGCGCTGGCAGCGATGGCATGGTTCGAACTCGTGACGCCGAATATCCTGCTGGCGTTCTGTTTCATCGTCGGCTGCGGCATGGCGCTGTTCGGGCCGGCGTGGCAATCCTCGGTCAGCGAGCAGGTGCCGGCGGAGAATTTGCCGGCCGCGGTGGCGCTGAACGGCATCAGCTACAACATCGCGCGAAGTTTCGGGCCGGCGATCGGCGGCGTCATCGTCGCCACATCAGGCGCGGTCGCGGCCTTCGCCGCCAACGCACTGCTCTATATTCCGCTTCTGGTCGTGCTGTTTCTCTGGCGCCGCCGCAGCGAGCCGTCGCGGCTTCCCCGCGAACGTCTCAACCGCGCCATCGTTTCGGGCGTGCGCTACATCGCCAACTCGCCTTCGATCCGCATCGTGCTGACGCGCACGCTGGTGACGGGGCTGATCGGCGGTTCGGTGATGGCGCTGATGCCGCTGATCGCCCGCGATCTGCTCAACGGCGGCGCGCAGACCTACGGCATCATGCTCGGCGCCTTCGGCATGGGCGCGGTGATCGGCGCGCTGAACATCGGCACGCTGCGCAGACAAATGAGCGGCGAGGCCGCGGTCCGCGCCTGCACGATATCGATGGCGGGCGCCATCACGGCGGTGGCGTTGAGCCGGCAGCCGGTGCTGACCGCGGCGGCGCTGGTGGTGGCCGGCGCGGTCTGGATGGCGGCGGTCGCGTTGTTCAACATCGGTGTCCAGCTCTCCGCCCCGCGCTGGGTCGCGGGCCGCTCGCTGGCGGCGTTCCAGGCTTCGATCGCCGGCGGCATCGCGATCGGGAGCTGGGGCTGGGGCTACCTGACCGACCTGGCCGGCGTGCAGACCGCGCTGCTGGTTTCCGCCGCCATGATGCTGGTTTCGCCCCTGCTCGGCCTGTGGCTGCGGATGCCGCCGGTCGGCGCCCGCAACGAGGATGCGGAGGTCCTGGCCGACCCCGAGGTGCGGCTGTCGCTGACCGGCCGCAGCGGGCCGCTGGTGGTCGAGATCGAATACCGCGTCGACCAGCAAAGCGCCCGTGCCTTCCACAATGTGATGCAGGAAGTCCAGCTCAGCCGCCAGCGCAACGGCGCCTATGGCTGGTCGATCGCGCGCGACATCGCCGATCCCGAACTGTGGACCGAGCGCTATCACTGCCCGACCTGGCTGGACTACCTGCGCCAGCGCAACCGCACGACGCAATCCGAGCGGGCGCTGCATCAACGCGCGATGGATTTTCACCTCGGACCCGATCCGGTGCGCGTCCGCCGCATGCTGGAGCGGCCGTTCGGTTCGGTGCGCTGGAAGGAAGACACGCCGGACCGCGCCGCGAACGAGGTGTTGCCGGTGGCGACGGCCGCGGGCGGCAGCACCTAGCAGGAATCTACTGCCCGTGCCTCGTCAGCACTTCCAGGCATCCCTTGCTGAGCCGGGCGCGGTTTTGCTTCAGGCACGCCAGCACGGCCTGGTCGCCGTCATTGAGATGGGCCCGGCAGAACCGCGAAGCGTCGCGTGCACAGGCGTCCTGTCCCTGCTGCGCCGAAGCCGCTGAAGCCATCAGAACGAGCGGAATGATGAGAATAAATCTGGTCATGCGTTACGCCTAGCCGGTCATGTCTGGAGCGCGTTCTAATGCGCCCAAACCGGCGCCGCAACGTCTTTGGGCACGTTGCGGCGGTTGCAAAGACAGACCCGGCGGCCGGATTACTGGGCGGCGACCTTGTTCGATTTCTGCAGATCGCGGTCCATCACGGCCCGGCAGCCGGTGCTCAGGTTGGCGCGATTCTTCATCATGCAGGCGGTGATCTTCGGGATGTTCGGGATCTCGCTGCTGCAGAGCTTGAATGCGTCGCCGGTGCACATCTGCTGCGCCTCGGAACTGAAGGCGAGGCTCGAGGTCGCCGACAGCGCGGAGAAAGAAACCGCGAAAGCCAGCACGATACCGGCCTGGCGGATGGTCCTGGTGAGGTAGGCGGTCATGGTCGGCTCCCTTTGGCCCGGCTCGGCGGGCCCGTTGTTGATGCGCGGACAGTGCCTGAGCGGCCCCGCCACCGCTGTGACGTCGGTCACACTGCCAAATCGGGCAGAGACGCCCCATTCCCGGGGCCGGCGCGTGCCTCCCGAACGTTCGGTCTGGGTGAGGATACGGCGGGTCCCATCCGCCGGTTTCGGCGGCGGGATCGCTTCCGGGCGACGCTTCGCCGCGGTCCCGCGCAAAAATAGTTCGGCCGACGCGCCGTCGTTGGTGAGGCGTTAAGAACTCATTTGCATTAATGGCGCCTGCACGAGTCGCGGTGAATTTTCTGGAAAGTGTAAACGATGCGTAATGCGTTTGGCCTGATGTGCGCGTGTGTTGTGTCGGCAGCCGTGATTGCCGCCGTATGGTTCTGGACATCGTCGCCGCGTGCGGATATCGCGGCTCCCCAAACCGTCGATGCCAGGAAAGCCGAGCCGCTTCCGGTCGCCGCCGCCAAGCCGGCCGCGCCGCGCGAGGACGTCGAGTTCACCGCCGCGCTTTCGGCGCCGGCTCCCGCCAAGCCCGCCGCCCCCGTGCCGCAAAAATCCTCCTGCGCCAACGCCGATGCGCTCGGCGTCAGCCGCGTCGTGGTCATCGACACCACGGGCGGACCCGGCTTCGGCTTCCAGCAGTTCAAGCAGCTCGACTTCCTCACCGACAAGGAAGTGGTCCTGACGTTCGACGACGGCCCGTGGCCGACCACGCCTTCGGTGCTCAAGGCGCTGGCCGAGGAATGCACCAAGGCGACGTTCTTCCCGGTCGGCAAGCACTCGACCTATCATCCGGAAATCCTGAAGCAGGTCGCCGCCGCCGGTCATACGGTCGGCGCCCACACCTGGTCGCACGCGCATCTCGACAGCAAGAAGCTGACCGAAGCGCAGGTCAAGGAAGAGATCGAGAAGGGTTTCAGCGCGATCAAGCTGGCGCTGGGTGCAGCACCCGCGCCGTTCTTCCGCTTCCCCGGCCTGCAGCACACCCAGGCCTCCATCGAGTATCTCGGATCGCGCAACATCGCGATGTTCTCCACCGACGTCGATTCCTTCGACTTCAAGGCCAAGGATGCCGCGCAGATCGTCAACACCGTGATGACCAAGCTCGACAAGCAGGGCAAGGGCATCATCCTGATGCACGATCTGCAGAAGCACACCGCTGCCGCCCTGCCGACCCTGCTGCGCCGCCTCAAGGCCGGCGGCTACAAGATGGTGCACATGAAATCCAAGGTGCAGCTGGAGACGCTGGCCGAATACGACGCCACGCTGGTCAAGGACATGAAGCTGCCGGCGGTCGCCAGCCGGCCGGTCAGCAGCGTGGTGCAGACGCTGGCGGAATAGCGCCGGCTCAGGTTTTCCGGTCGCAGGCCGCCTTGCCTTTGACGATCTGCACCGGCGCCTGCACCTGCGGGTGAAGGTTCAGGCCGGACACCGGCGGCTCGTGCGCGCCGATGAACTCTTGCCAGGCGACGTCGGACGACCAGTTCACGTACCAGACCAGCGCGCCGGCCAGCGCGAGCAAGACAAGAACCTGCGCGAGCAGGATTCGAACGATCCCCAGCCGGTCGGTATTGCGGTTCATTCTACTCTCATTGCCAATTGGCGGCACGGAAGCCTCCCTTGAGCGGGTTCGCGACGCGTATTAGCCCGGCCGCACGATTTGGATGTGAACTGCTTCACATGTCACGATTAATTCAATGCCGGCGTGGGCAGCTCACGCGCGAGTGAGGGGTCGCCAGCAATGGAAATCCCCGCTCGATACGGTTTTTGCGCGCATCGACGGGCCGCGACATGCACGCCCGACGACAGGCGCGGCGACGAAGGATGACGGCTGGCCTCTCATACCAATACCCGCTGTCTCCGACTCCTCATGCCCGCGCTTCCCCGCCTTCACTCGTCCGCGCAAGGCGGACTACATGCCGGTCCAGCACGATGTGGATGGGTCCATGTCCAGCGGGTTGATGCAAAACATCGAAAACAACCCCATGCATAGTAGCCAAGTGTCTGGAAACAAACGTCTTTCCTATTGTCGCGAAAGCAACGTCTTTGTCACTATAATTCATCTTCGCATCCTGAATGACTTATAATTCCTGGATGGCGGTGAGCGCGAACAAGTCCACGTCGTCCGCCAAACAGACGCCGGGCCCGGCCAAGACGATGTGGATGGGTCGATGTCAACGGCCGTTGGTATTACCAATAGATGCCGTGGCGATGCAGTTCGCGGATCACGCGCGCCTCGGTCGATTCGCGCCGGCGCTTCGGCTTTTCGGCGCTGGTCGTCCTGGTGCTTTTCTCGGCGACGGGTTTGGTCGTCTCAGCCTTCGGCGCTTCGGTCGGGGGTGCGACGGCCGCGGGCCGCGCGACATATTTGGGCGCTTCGGTAGCGACCGGCGTTTCGGCGGCTTTCGGCGGCTCGGCCGTGGTCACAGCCGGCGGCTCGTTCGACGCCAGCGTCAGGCCCCTAGTCGCGCCGGCCTGAGCGGCGGCGGACGCCAGCACCATCGCCGTGACCAGAATGAATTTGCGCATGTGAAGTCTCCCGTGAATGAAGCGTTCCGGGGAAACTAGACCGGGCGGAAATGCGATTATGTGAGGTGGATCACGCAGGCGCGGTGGCGCCCGGGCAGAGTTGGCGAAGCGTCAAAACGGTTTCGGATCCAGGAAAACTGGTGCCATCATCGCCGCGCGATTCCGATCGCAGCGCGCCGCGCTTGCGTGACCCTTAGGAAAAATAATTCTCTGTTAGCGGCGTTAGGGCGGGACCCCCTGCCAAGTCACGATTAGAGGGGGGCCGAAGGCGACCGGGCAAGCCGCTAACCTGCAATAGAAGCCGCCGTTCCCAATCGAGAAAAGAATCTTGAACCTGAGTCCGGGACCGGACAAATCGATTCCGTTTCTTAGTGGTTAACTATGCGCATCGCGGAGAAAGAACAGGCGCGAGAACGCGCCCGCAAGAAAGCGGAGTCATCCATGGGATCGTTTCGAGAGCCGATGACCGCCGAAGAATTGCGGCAAATCGCGGCGGAAAAATTTGAAGAAGCTGCGGCGCTTCCGCCTGGACCAGCCCAACAAAAAATCATTACAGCGGCGACCGGCCTTCGACACGCGGCCGACGTTAAGAGTTGGCTCGCAAGTGAGTTATGGCCGCCGAAGTGACGCTCGCGATGAAGGCCGCATTGGAGTATCGCGCCTATAGCATCGGTGACGACGGGCATATCGCACGCTCAAATCAGTTCGTGGCCCCAAACGATGACGCGGCATTCGAACACGCCCGCCAGTTCGTCGATGGACACGACGTTGAACTTTGGAGCGGCGACCGTTTGGTGGCATGATTGAAGCGGATGCCGCCGGACCGATGACCCACCCGCCAATTAACCTAGGGCCTGTCCTCAATTGAGCCAAATGACAGCGGCGGCCAAATGGATGCCGGCGAGGAAGTTTCTGGCCGTCTTGTCGTAGCGGGTCGCAATCGCGCGGTATTGCTTGAGCTTGCAATAGAAGTTTTCCATGAGATGACGTGCCTTGTACAGTTCCTTGTCATAAGGGCGCTGAACCTTTCGATTGCTCTTGGGCGGAATGACGTGCTTTTTTCCTGCCGCAAGCAGAGGATCGATGACGCGCTCGTCGGCATCGAAAGCCTTGTCGGCCAACAAGGTGTCGGCCTGCATCTGGGGCAGAAACACATCGGCGCCTTGCAGATCGTGGGCTTGCCCTGCGGTCAGGAAGAAGGCCAGCGGATTTCCAAGGGCGTCGACAATAGCATGGATTTTGGTGCTCAATCCGCCTTTGCTGCGCCCGATCGCCTGGTCTTCGCCGTCTTTTTTTGAGCGCCGGCGCTGTGTTGATGTGCGCGTACGATGTTGCTGTCGATCATAGCGTATTCATTGTCCGCGTCGGCAGCCAGCATTTCGAAGAGCCTCTTCCATACACCGCTCTTGGCCCAGCGCGAAAAACGCGTATGAATCTTGATCGGGTCACCAAAACGCTCCGGCAGGTCGCGCCACGGTATGCCTGCGCGATAACGGTAAAGCACCGCCTCGACGAACAGCCGGTTATCCTTGGCGGTGACGCCAACATGGCCTGCACGGCCCGGCAAAATATCCTTGATCCTGTCCCATTGATCGTCCCGAAGCGCGTAGCGGCGCATCTGTCAGCTCCGAATCAGCTGACATCTCATGAATCACGCCGCTATACTCTTGGGAATCCACTAATTGAGGACAGGCCCTAATTGTCTGTCAAATTGGACCGACTATCGCTTGGCGCGCTTGGTCACGACAATGCCGGTCGGGGGAATCCCAGTGAAACTAATAGCCGCAATTGGTCGGTTCATTTACCGGCCTGACCCACCGACCCCAGCCGCGCTAGCGCCCTTCGACGATGGCTTGGTCGAACTCCCCGGTTGATCGCTGTCGATGACCCGGACAGCGCAGCGCCTCTTTCTGACGCTGCGACGGCCCGGCCCGGCAGATAGGTGCGCGGGGCGTCGATGCTTTCCCGGTCGAAGATTGCCCCGACGTGCCGCGCCGGTCGCTCAAACCAGCCCGGACAGGTCGAAGCATTGGCGCGGCGTCTCGATTCGGGACGGCTGCCGGTTTTGCTTACCCCGGCCGCCTGTTTACCCGAAACGTTTACCCGGCGATGGCCTGAAATGCGAGAAGTGCCTGATTTTATTGGTGCCGCAAACAGGACTCGAACCTGTGACCCCGTCATTACGAATGACGTGCTCTACCAACTGAGCTATTGCGGCGGACCAAGCTGTGCGCTCGGGCAACGGCCTGAAAACGCTGGCACCTGATATCGGGCAGCGCCCGATTTTGCAAGAAAAACGCTCCCCGAACGTCCGGATCAGCTGCCCCAGCGGCCCAAGAACCCGCGCCAGCCGCCGGCCTGGCCCTGCGCCGGACTCAATTGTTCCCTGAATTCATCATTGGCGGTCTCGTCGTCGATCCCGGGATCGTCGGGCGGCCGGACGATGGGGATCACCTGGGGAATGCCGGGGCGGACGGTTTTGGGAATATCCTGGCGGGCGCGGAACAGGGGCGCGGCCGTGGCGGCCGCGGGTGGGGCTGGTGCTGGCGGCGGCGCAGGTTCCCGCGCTGGCTCTGGCTCCGGCTCCGCAGGAGGGACTGTTTCAGCCGGTGCAGCCGCTGCCGGCAAATTGTCCTGCGCCGCAAGCGGCACGTCCACCTCGGGCGTCGTCTCGGTCGTCGCCTCGGCCGCGATCTCTTTCGGGGGCTCGACGCGGCGCGGCGGCGCCAGCATCTCCTCTTCCAGCGCGAAGGATTCGATCGCGGCGCTGCTTTCGGAGGGCAATGCCGCCAGCGGCGTCTGCCATTGAAACGCGTCCAGCCGCCCGGTCACCGGCGACACCGGCCGCCAGCGATCGCTGACATAGCCATCCGCGGTCCATACCGGATCGTGCATGGCGCGCACCGCGCGCAAGGTCCAGGCCCGCGCCCGGCCGCCGTCGCCATGCTCGTTGCGCTCGATTTCCGCCATCAGCATCGCCACCCGCTGCGTCGGCGCCGCCATGAACGGCTCCAGCGCCTCGCGGGCGCGGGCGAATTCCGCAGCGTCGATCGCGGCGCGCGCGATCGCCAGCGCGCCCTCGATATGACCGGGCGCCTTGGCCGCCAGCGTCTCGATCCGCACCAGCCGCTGCCGCGCCGAATCCCCGAGCTTCACATGCGCATAGGCGTCGGCGAGATCGGGATGCGGCTGCGCCAGCCACGCCGTCTCCACGATCCGCATCGAGCGCCGGATCTGATGCGCCTCGCTCTGATACTTGCTCGCCAGCACCGCGGCCGGCACCAGCGTCGGCGTCAGTTTTATCGCTTCCATCGCGCTTTCGCGCGACTTGTCGCGGTCGATCTTCTCCAATTCCAGCGCGCGCGCCGTCAGCAGCACGCCGCGCTGGCGCCGGTAGACCGCCTTGTCGATCAGCCCCGAGGCGAGATTGTTGTCGAGGATGGTCAGCGCCCCGCTCCAGTCGCCCCTGGCGCAACGGAATCCCAGCAGGGCATGCGACGCCCAGGTCGACGCCGGCGCGAGCTTCAGCGCCTCTTCGGCGAGCATGACCGCGGCAACGGGATCGTCGGCGCGCTGCGCCTCGATGAACAGCCCGCGCAAGCCCAGCAGCCGCGTGTCCTCGCGCTCCGCCATGGCGTGGAAAGCGCGTTGCGCACCTTCGCGATCGCCGTTGAGCTGGGCGGACTGCGCGTGCAGCAGCAGCGCCAGCGGGTCGTGCGCGGCGTCGCGCCGCGCGACATCGGCATGGCGGCGGGCCGCGGCGGAATCGCCGTGGCCGATCGCCAGCAGCCCCTGGGTGATGGCATGGCGGCCGCGGGCCTGACGGCGTTCGCGGCGCCTGTGCCTGAGACGCTGCGGCGTGCGCCACAGCGCGCGCAGGATCGTCCAGGCCAGCATCGCCGCGACAAAGGTGACGCCGAGCGCCAGTATGAAGACCGGCAGCGAGGCTTCGACGCGCCAGCCGCCCCACGACAGCGCGACCTCGCCGCCCTGATCGGCAACCCATGCCGCGCCCGCCGCTGCGAGCGCGATCAGCACCAAGAACAGAATGATCCGATACATGAAAGTCCTATCGTGCCGGCTTATTGTACGGGCTTGGCGAGCGCCGCCATCGCATCGGCGGCGAATTGCCGGGAGGCCGCGAGCGCCGCGTCGCGGGCATCGGCCTTGTCGAGCCAGGCCTGCGCGGCGGCGCGATCGGACGGCGCCAGCGTCTTCAGTTCGCGCCGCGCTTCGGCGAAATCGTTGCGCAGCGCCATCGCCGTCACCCGCGCGACCACGGCGCTGCGATCGCTGCCGACGGCGTCGGTGCGCTCGATGCGGACGAGCTTGGCAGCGCCTGCCTGCAGCCGGTCGACGATGCCGGAGCCGGACGTCGAATGATCGGGCGCCGGCGGCGACAATTTCGGCACCAGCGTCAGCAGTTCGCGGCTCAGGCTGGCGGCGTTCGGCACGCCGGAGGCCGCGAAGCCTTCGAGCGGCTTCAACGCATCCGGATCGGGCGCCAGCGTCTTCGCCGCAGCCAGCGCCGCGGGATAGGGATCGCCGGTGCGGACCAGGACGTCGAGCAGGGCCGCCGCCACGACGCGGCGCAGCGGCACATCGTCGGCCGGCTTGGCGCTTTCCCGGGTGATCTCGGCGCTCTGCGCACGGTCGCTCCGCTCGATCTGGGCGATGCGTTCGTTGATCGCGGACAGGTCCGGCGGCGGAGCCGCTTCGCGCGGCGCCGATTTCACGTCGTTGATCGCCGACGCCAGCTTCTCCGATTGCGCGCGCTGGCTGGCGAGTTCGCCGCGCAGCGCTGCCAGCGCTTTTTCCAATGCTTCGGCGCGCGCAGCCGCCGCCGCATCGGGCGCAGGCGCGGGGGGTCTTGCCACCTTCGATTCGACGCTGGCCACGCGCGCGGCGAGATCGTCGAGCGCGGCGGAATTGACCTGCGGGGCGGAGGCCGGCGGCGGAGTCGCCGGCCATCCAGCGAACCACGCGGCCCCGAGCACCAGCGCAGCAGCACTCGCGCCGGAAACCCCGGCAATGATGGCGGCGGAAATCGCACCGGTCGAAGCCCGCGGCGGCGGTGGTTCGGGTTCCGCGCCGACCGCGGCATTCCGGGTGTCGTCCGAGACCTCCGTCGCCTCGAGATCGATGGTCGGCGGCTCGCGCTTGGCGCGCACGGGATCGGGCGATGGTCCGGTATCTTCGGGCCTGTCTTCGGCCATTATGACGGTTCCTCATCAATTGCGGCGGACCTAACAAGAATCGACCCATCCTCTTACCGCGATCACGCCCGCAAAGCACGCTCGAGCGCCTCGAACAAGGCATTTTCATCCGGCGTCGCCGCCACGATGACTTGCGTGGCCCCGGCGTCGCGGACCACGGCAGCCACAGCGGCCGAGATGCAGCATTGCGGAATCGACAGCGCCGATATTTCGACGCCGCCCGCCCGCGCCGCGTCCACAAAGGCCCGCGCGCTGCGGCGGGAATAATGCAACACCGCCTCGATCCGGTTGGCGGCAAAGGCGTCGCACACCTCGCGCGGCAGACTCGCCACCGGAACCATCCTGTAGGTGGTGTGGGTGACGACCCGCAGGCCGCTTTCGCCGAGTTCGCCGGCCAGATCCCGGGCGAGATCGGCGCCGGCCAGATAAAGCAGCGTCGAGGCCTTCTTCAGTTCCTTCGCCTTCACCCTTGCCAGCACAAGGTCGCGCAAGCCCGCGGCGTCGCCGCTGGCAGGCATCACATGGGTGAACCCGGCGGCTCGGGCGGCGCTGGCGGTATGCTCTCCGACCGCGAACAGCGGCAGTTCGAGCAGCCGGTGGCCCTTGAGTTCGATGCCGCGCAGCGCATTGGCGCTGGTGATGACGACCGCGCCGTAGCGCGCGTCCAGATCCTCATGAAACGCGACCGGCTCGAACCGCAGCATCGGCGCCAGCAGCACCTCGAAACCTCTGTCGCGAAGCGCCGTCGCGGTGGCCTCGTCGTCAGGATGCGGCCGGGTTACGAGAACAGCCATGCGTCGCATTCCTGGCCTTGATTTCGGGATCAACGACGATTGCACTTCGAGACCTCGCAGTGCTAGAGCCTGATCTTGTTTTGACGCGGTTTCCGGCGCGGACCGGTATCCACTTCGCTTGAAAACGCTTCCTGGAGATACCGAAACGCCGCTTCGGCCGCCAATGCAAGGGCTCAAATTGGATAACGAAACGCCAATGCTGGTGCTGGGAATCGAGACCACCTGCGACGAGACCGCAGCCGCCGTGGTCGAGCGCCTGAGCGACGGGTCGGGGCGCATCCTGTCCAATATCGTGCGCTCGCAGACCGAGGAACATGCCCGCTTCGGCGGCGTGGTGCCAGAGATCGCGGCGCGCGCCCATGTCGAAGTGCTCGACGGCATCGTCGACGGCGCCATGAAGCAGGCGGGGATCGGTTACGCGCAGCTTGCGGCGGTCGCGGCCGCGGCGGGCCCTGGCCTGATCGGCGGCGTGATCGTCGGCCTGACCACCGCCAAGGCGATCGCGATGGTGCACGATACGCCGCTGATCGCGGTGAACCATCTCGAGGCCCACGCGCTGACGCCGCGGCTGACCTGCGCGCTGGGGTTTCCCTATTGCCTGTTTCTCGCCTCCGGCGGCCACACCCAGATCGTCGCCGTGATCGGCGTCGGGAACTATGTCCGGCTCGGCACCACCGTCGACGACGCCATGGGGGAAGCCTTCGACAAGGTGGCGAAGATGCTCGCTTTGCCCTATCCGGGCGGACCGGAGGTCGAGCGCGCCGCCAGCGGCGGCGACGCCAAGCGGTTTGCATTCCCGCGGCCGATGCTCGGGCGCGCCGACGCCAATTTTTCGTTGTCGGGATTGAAAACCGCCGTTCGTAACGAGGCGGCACGGATTGCTCCGCTCGAACCCCGGGACATCAGCGATCTGTGCGCCGGCTTTCAGGCGGCGGTGCTGGAATCGACGGCGGACCGATTGAGCGTCGGCTTGCGGCTGTTCAACGAACAGTTCGGCCCGCCCCGGGCGCTGGTCGCCGCCGGCGGCGTCGCCGCCAATCAGGCCATCCGCGGCGCGCTGCAGCAGGTTGCAGCAAAAGCGCAGACGACGCTGATCATTCCGCCGCCGGCGCTCTGCACCGACAATGGCGCGATGATCGCCTGGGCCGGCGCGGAACGGCTGGCCCTGGGCATGGTCGACACGATGGACGCGGCACCCCGCGCCCGCTGGCTGCTCGATGCCAACGCCACGGCGCCGGCCGGATTTTCCAATACGCGCGCTGGATTCTAGCGGAGGTCCAGCGCGATGCCGTCTTACAAATCCGTCGCAGTCATCGGCGCCGGCGCATGGGGAACGGCGCTGGCCGCGGTGGCCGCGCGGGCGGGACGCGATGTCGTGCTCTGGGCGCGCGACGCCGCGATCGCGGCCCGGATCACCGCGACGCGGGAAAATCCACGGCTGCCCGGCGCGCGTCTCGACGCGGGCATTGCAGTGACCGCCGATATGGCCGTTGCCGCCGGCGCCGACGTCATCCTGGTCACCACGCCGGCGCAGCATCTGCGCGCCGCGGTTACCGCGCTGGCGCCGCATCTGGCCAACGGCACGCCGGTGATCGCCTGCGCCAAGGGCATCGAACGCGGCACGCATAAATTCATGACCGAGGTGATCGCCGAAGCCGCGCCATCAGCGGTTCCCGCGATCCTGTCGGGGCCGAGTTTCGCCGACGACGTGGCGCGCGGCCTGCCCACCGCGGTGACGCTGGCCGCGAGGGACGAACGGCTGGCGAGCGCGCTGGTGCAGGCGCTGGGGTCTTCGACCTTCCGGCCCTATCACACCTCGGACGTCCGCGGCGTCGAAATCGGGGGTGCGGCGAAGAACGTGCTGGCGATCGCCGCCGGCATCGTGGTCGGCCGCAAACTCGGCGCGTCGGCGCAGGCGGCGCTGACCACGCGCGGCTTCAGCGAACTGGTGCGGCTCGGGCGTGCCTGCGGCGCGCGCGGCGAGACCATGGCAGGCCTCTCGGGCCTCGGCGACCTGATCCTGAGCTGCGCCAGCGCGCAGTCGCGCAATTTCGCACTCGGCGCAGCCCTCGGACGCGGGGAGCCGCGGCCATCGGGCAAGCTCGCCGAAGGCGAGTTCACCGCGCCCGTGCTGATCGAGCTCGCGGCTTCGCAAAGTGTCGATATGCCGGTATCAATGGCCGTCGCGGCGATACTGAGCGGCACGGCAACGATCGACGAAGCGATCGAACGTCTGCTGACGCGCCCGTTCAAGGCGGAGGAATGACGATGGCGTACTGGCTGGTGAAATCCGAACCTTCTGCCTGGTCGTGGGACCAGCAAGTGGCAAAGGGCGCCAGGGGCGAAGCCTGGACCGGCGTGCGCAATTTCACCGCCCGGCAGAATCTCGTGAAGATGAAGAAAGGCGACCGCGCCTTCTTCTATCACTCCAACGAGGGCAAGGAGATCGTCGGCATCGCCGAGATCATCAAGGAGGCCTATCCGGATCCGAGCGACAAGACCGGAAAATTCGTCTGCGTCGACATCAAGGCCGACAAACCCTTGAAGACGCCGGTGACGATGGTCGCGATCAAGGCCGACAAGCGCCTGACCGAGATGGCGCTGGTCAAGTACTCGCGGCTGTCGGTGCAGCCGGTGACCGCGGAGGAATGGAAGATCGTCTGCAAGATGGGCGGACTGTGATTGAGGTTCTCATCCCGAGGGAGCCGCGCTTGCGCGGCGTCTCGCAGGATGGCGGTACAGGGGCTCTCATGGTTCGAGACGCGCGAAGACGCGCTCCATGAGGAGCGTCAAGCCGCCGCGGTCGCGACCACTTGCGCCAAGAGCTGCTCGCGCTTCGACTGCGAGCGGTAACCCTTCATGGTCGCGGCGAAGCGTTCGAGGATGCCGTCCTCGAAGGCCGTGACGATGGTGTCGTGGACGTAGCTCTTGCGGCAGATCGCCGGCGTATTCGACAATTCGTCCGCGGCGGCGCGCACGGCGTCCAGCACCTGCTTCTTGCGGCCGCGTGCGCTGGCGGCGGGTGAAATCCGCGACAGCGATTCCAGCACCACGGCCGAGGCCATCAGGGTGCGGAAATCCTTCAGCGATATCTTGATGCCGGCGATCTCGCGCAGGAACGCGTTCACCGAGGTAGTCGAGACCGCGCGAACCGTGCCGGAATTATCGCGATACTGGAACATGCGCTTGCCGGGCACGCTACGCAGGATGCCGATCGCACGCACCAGCTTGGCGGCGTCGCATTCCTTGCGCACCGCCTTGCCGCCCTTGGCGGTAAAGGTCAGCACGAGATTGTCGTCCTCGACCACGACGTTGGATTTCAGCAGCGTGGTGGCGCCGCGGGTGCCGTTGAGCTTCGCGTAAGATTCGTTGCCCGGCCGGATCGCGGTGCGCGCGATCAGCTCGATCACCGCCGCGAGCGCGAACTCGCGGGTGGGCTGGTCGCCCGACAGGTGCATCGAGACGTTGCGGCGGATTTTCGGCAAGGCGCCGACCAGCCGCGCCAGCCGGTGGGCCTTGCGCTGTTCGCGAACCTTCTCCCAGTCGGAATGATAACGGTACTGCAGCCGGCCCGCGGCGTCGCGGCCGACGGCCTGCAGATGCGAGGCGGGATCGGGCGAGTAGCGAACTTCGGCATAGGCCGGCGGTACCGCCATCGAATGCAGGCGCCTGATGGTGCCGGCATGGCGAACCGCCGTGCCGTTGGCGCGAACGAATGAATAATTCTTGCCGCGCTTGACGCGGCGAATCGTGAGTTGGTTCTGGTCGCCGAGCTTGAGGCCCAGCTCCTGGGCGAGGTCCTCCACCGACGTCTTGGGCGGGGAGGTGGTCTTGGAGGCGGTCTTGGCTGCGGGTGCTGCTTTCGGCAGTTGTCCGAGCGCTTTCGCCAACTCAACAGCGGGATCGGCGGAAACGGGCCGCGCAGCCTCGAAATTCTGCTGATCCATCATGACTTTAGACGCCTTGCTCCGACTGGTCTTCCGGTAATGCCGATTATCGGTCTTTGGTTCCGGGGGGGCCGGCTGGCCCCGGGGAGGCCATTTAGGGGGTAATGGCCGGCAGCGCCAGCCCATTCCCTGCCAACGACGGTTCCCGAATACCGCCGACGTCCCTATCGGCGCTGGTGCAGGGGTTTTTGGCTCACGTCAAACGTGATCGTGATGGCGACCCGCGCCTTCGGTGGGACCGACGGGCCGGGCGATTGGACCCTCGCGAAGGGCCCGGGAACCCGCCTAAGGTCCCGCTTGTCGGTGCCGGTCAGCCGGACGCATAATCGATACAATAAATGAGATGGCTAGCAGTGGCCGCGTTCACGGGCCGCGTGGTGGAGGGTAACATGTCCGAGAAAGTCTACGACGTATCCGCGGAATGGGCCAAGCGCGCCTTTATCGATCAGGCCAAATACCGCGAGATGTATGCGCGCTCGGTGAGCGATCCCAACGGATTCTGGGCCGAACAGGCCAAGCGCATCGGCTGGATCAAGCCGTTTCACAAGGTCGAGAATACGTCGTTTGCGCCCGGCAACATTTCGATCAAATGGTTCGAGGACGGCGTCCTCAATGTCGCCTGGAACTGCATCGACCGGCATCTCGAAACGCGCGGCGACCAGACCGCCATCATCTGGGAGGGCGACGATCCCTCGCAGTCGAAACACATCACTTACCGGCAGCTGCACGACGAAGTCTGCAAGATGGCCAACATCCTGCGCACCCGCAACGTCGTGAAGGGCGACCGTGTCACCATCTATCTTCCGATGATTCCGGAAGCCGCCTACGCCATGCTGGCCTGCGCGCGGATCGGCGCCATCCATTCGGTGGTGTTCGCCGGCTTCTCGCCCGACAGCCTCGCCCAGCGCATCACCGACTGCCAGTCCAAGATCGTCATCACGTCAGACGAAGGCCTGCGCGGCGGCAAGAAAGTGCCGCTGAAGGCCAATGTCGATGCCGCGCTCGACAAATGCGGCGACGTCGACTGGGTGGTGGTGGTCAAGCGCACCGGTGCTGCCGTCGACATGAACCCGTCGCGGGATTTCTGGTATCACGAAGCCGCCGAGATGGTGACGACGGAATGCCCGTGCGAGCCGATGCATGCCGAGGATCCGCTGTTCATCCTCTACACATCGGGCTCGACCGGCCAGCCCAAGGGCGTGCTGCACACCTCGGGCGGCTATCTGGTGTTCGCGTCGATGACGCATCAATACGTGTTCGATTACCACGACGGCGATATCTACTGGTGCACCGCCGACGTCGGCTGGGTCACCGGCCACAGCTACATTCTCTATGGGCCGCTGGCCAATGGCGCGACCACGCTGATGTTCGAAGGCGTGCCGAACTACCCCGATATGTCGCGGTTCTGGAACGTCATCGACAAGCACAAGGTCAACATCTTCTATACCGCGCCGACCGCGATCCGCGCGCTGATGCAGGCCGGCGACGACCCCGTCAAGAAGACCTCGCGGAAGTCGCTTCGATTGCTGGGCTCGGTCGGCGAGCCGATCAATCCGGAAGCCTGGGAATGGTATCACCGCGTGGTCGGCGACGAGCGATGCCCGATCGTCGACACCTGGTGGCAGACCGAGACCGGCGGCATCCTGATCACGCCGCTGCCCGGCGCCACCAGGCTCAAGCCGGGATCGGCAACGCAGCCGTTCTTCGGCGTGGTGCCGGAGATCGTCGACGCCGACGGCAAGGTGCTCGAGGGCGAATGCAGCGGCAATCTCTGCATTGCGAGATCCTGGCCGGGCCAGATGCGCACGGTCTTTGGCGACCACGCCCGCTTCGAGCAGACCTATTTTTCCACCTACAAGGGCAAATACTTCACCGGTGACGGCTGCCGCCGCGACGCCGACGGCTACTACTGGATCACCGGCCGCGTCGACGACGTGATCAACGTCTCCGGCCACCGCATGGGCACCGCCGAGGTCGAGAGTTCGCTGGTGGCGCATGCCATGGTCTCGGAAGCCGCTGTCGTCGGCTATCCCCACGACATCAAGGGCCAGGGCATCTATGCCTATGTGACGCTGATGAGCGGCACCGAACCGTCGGAGGCGCTGCGCAAGGAACTGGTGGCGTGGGTGCGCAAGGACATCGGCCCGATCGCCTCGCCCGACCTGATCCAGTTCGCTCCCGGTCTGCCAAAAACCCGCTCCGGCAAGATCATGCGCCGGATTCTGCGCAAGATCGCGGAGGACGAACCGAGCAGTCTCGGCGACACCTCGACGCTGGCCGACCCGGCGGTGGTCGACGATCTCGTCGCGCACCGTCAGAACAAGAAGGATGCGTCGGTGTAGGGGCAGCGCACTCCACAAGCCGGCGCGTCCGGGATAGTGCGCAGCAGCGCCAGCGCGTCGCGCCCGTTGGTGACGCGGATGCGGGGTTGCAGCATGCCGGACACAGCCTTGGCCCCCGACGCGAAACGGCCATAAATATCCCGCTAACGGTTGTCGGTTGACGCTGAACGACCCGGATTTCCTATGCCGCGATTTGTCAGCTATCATGACTTCTACACCCGCGGTCCCTATGCCTCCTACACCATCCAACACGGCCGTCTTGGCGGCGCCGATGGGCGGCTGCTGCACATCGCGCAGCCAAGTGGTGATTTTCCGGATCCGGCGATCCCGGAGTTCTTTGTTTATGTCGCGCTGCGCGGCGCCTCCGAACTGGCGTTCGACTGGGGCTGCGGGCGCTGGTGCGGCGCCTGGCATGAGGGAGACATCTCGATCGCTCCGCCCGGAGTCTCTACGCGGATCCATGTCAGCGATCCGCATGCGTTTGTGGCGCTCGCGCTCCCCGCGCCGTTCGTGCGGGTCACGATGCGGGAATTGGCCGACGACGGGTTCAGCGATTTCGGCGTCTTGTATACGCGCACCTTTCGCGACCAAATGATCGACCGCCTGATGCGGGAATTGTGGAGCCATGCCGACCAGGGCTGGAGGCACTCGCAACTCGCTGCGGACAACTTGATCCTGTCGATCATGGCTGCGTTGGCAAGCAAGCCGGCCCGGCAAACGGAAGCTCGCCATGCCCTCGATGACCGCCGACTTGGGCGCGTCATCGCCTTTGTCGAGGAGCATCTGGCCGCGAACCCCACGCTGAGCGAGCTTGCATCAGCATGCGCCTTGAGCCCCGTGCATTTCGCACGGCAGTTCCGGCGCCGAATGGGCCTCTCGCCCCATCAATACGTTCTCGATCGCCGGGTGGCTCGCGCGCGCGCCCTGCTCGCCGCCACAGGATATCCGATCACGGACATTGCCTATGAGACGGGCTTTTCAAATCAGTCCCACATGACCGCCGTCTTCGCTGCCCGGGCCGTTCCGCCGCCCGCCCGGTTTCGCCGGGCGCGCAGACAGGAGAATTGATCCGTGCCGGGGCGCTTCTGAAACAGGGCGCTCCTGAAACAAACGCTTCGATTCTGAAAGATGACCGACGAACCTCGCCCTATGCCGACGGTGCGATTCAAGAGGAGGTTCGTGGAATGTCGGGATGCCGTGTTCGCGTCATGCGCGGGTCGATGGCTTTGGTTGCAGCGTTTGCATTCGCTGCGACGGTCGCGGGAAATGCTCTGGCTCGGGGGGGCGGTGCGACGGTGGAGCGGCCGGATCTCGTCCGGTTCTTTGATGCGGCGGGAACGCAGGGGGCGATCGTCTTGCATCGCCTGAACGGCGGCGGGTCCACGGTGGCCAACCGGGCCCGCGCCGCTACGGCCTATACCCCCGCATCGACGTTCAAGATCCTCAATTCGCTCATCGCGATCGAGGCCGGGTTGGTCGCGGACATCGACGCAGCGACATTCCGGTATTCAGGAACGCCCTTCATGGTCGACGGCAAACCGTTCGGGTTCCCGGAGTGCAATGCGGATGTAAGTCTGCGTACGGCGTTCAGGCTGTCCTGTATCGCGGTCTATCAGGGCCTCGCGCGCCGGATCGGCCTCGATCGATACCGGGAAATCATCAACCGGATCGGCTACGGCAACGGCGTGCTCGACCAGGCCCCGCCTGATGCCTTCTGGCTTGAAGGCGGCTACAAGGTGACCGCTTTCCAGCAGATCGAGTTCCTGCAAAGGCTGGTCCGGGCCGAACTCCCCTTCGCCAAGGCCACGATCGACAAGACGAAGTCCATCATGGTGATGGACGACAAGGAGGGCCGCGTCATGCGCGGCAAGACGGGCTATCTCTATTCGACGCAACCCGTGATCGGCTGGTTCGTGGGATGGGTGGAGCAGGCGGGCGACGTCACGATCTTCGCGCTCAACCTCGACATCACTAAGCCCGAGCATGCGGCGGCCCGGATTTCGATCGTCGATCAGATCCTGCACGAAATCGACGACGGCCGCTGAGCGGTCGATTTTGCAGCGGGGTGTTGTTTCCAGGTCATTTACTTTGTTCCCAGCATTTTCTTTGTTGCTCCCCATTGAACGAGCCGCGGCGCGGGGTGGAAACCGGTTGGTTAGGCCACGCGGTTGAGAATGCGCGGACGACCGGCGTTTTGCCGGAGTTCCGGAAGATTTGACGGCCCCGCAGGGGCGTCCGGGCCAAAATGGAGAGATTGATGTCGTTGAGGATTGCGGTGGCACTGGCAGCCACCATCGGGGCAGCGGCCTTGTCACCGGCCACGGCCGAGGCGCGTCCGGACATCGTCGGCTTCCAGGGCGACTATTCGCCGGGGACCATCGTGGTAAGGACCAACGAGCGCAGGCTCTATCTGGTCGTCGAGCAGGGCCGCGCGGTGCGCTACCCCGTCGGCGTCGGCCGGGCCGGCAAGCAATGGGCCGGCACCACAAAGATCGACGGCAAGTACACCAATCCGGCGTGGTCGCCGCCGGCGGAAGTGAGGCGCGACCGACCGTCGATGCCATCAGTCATTCCCGGCGGTTCGCCGCAAAACCCGATGGGCGTCGCCGCGATGACGCTGGCCGGCGGTGAGTATGCGATCCACGGCACCAATGCGCCGGGCTCGGTCGGCGGGTTCGTCTCCTATGGCTGCATTCGCATGCTGAACGACGATATCATCGATCTCTATCAGCGCGTCTCCGTCGGTACGACGGTGGTCGTGACCCGGTGATAACAGGCTTCGCCGTTCCTGGATGATCCGGAGACCGAGACCAGATCTCGGGCCGCGGGGCGGCGCCGGCCGCTGGGCCTTTACGAAAAATCGCGAAAACAACCCCATGCAAGGTTGCATGCCGCGACTCGCGGCATTCGTGCTGCGCTGTGTCCGGGCACCAAAGAAAGATGGCTCGTCACCCCAACCTGACATCCCACATCTAGCCCGCGCACCAGGAGTTGCGGTGGCCCCGGTCATAGCTGCGCGCATGGCCTGCGGCGAGCAGCGCCGCCGAGACGTTGTCGGTCCGCCGCGTCGCGGCATCGGCCACCACGCGGCCGTTATACTTGTCGGGACCGATATTGTAGACCGTGACCCCGCCTTCACCGAGCAGGTTGCGCAAGGCTTCGCCGGCGGCTTCGGCCATTTGCAGTTCCTGCGGACAGGATGCCTTCAGCTCCGGCGCATCGACGCCGCGCAGGCGAATCCGCGTCGTCGGCTCGAGCCCGGGCGACAGATACACCCGCGCCTCGAAGGTGTCGCCATCGATGGTCCTGATGATGTCGACGGGATGCCGGACGCCGGGATTTCCGGCCCGCCGCCAGACCATCTCGGCATCGCGCGCTGCCTGGCTGTCGGCCGGTGGCTCGGAGGAAACCGAGGCCGGCCCGTGCACCCATTGCCGAACCGGCAGCAGCGTTACCGCCGCGACGCCCACAACGAACAACCAGGGCAGGGCCGCCGACAAGCGGCGGTTCCGGGGCTTGCCCGGGCCGCGGCGCCTGCCCCGATAAGTATCTATTCGGTCCAATGGGGACATATTCCCATAACCAGGTGGGTCGCCGGAGGCGGCAAGAGGCCATCCCGGAACTAGAAATCCGAAGCGATGCCCTTGTTCTCCCAGTCGCCATAGCGGGTGGGTTCCAGGCCTTTCGGGCCTTGCAATTCCTTCGGTGCGGGCCGGGCGCCGGCCGCGGCGGCGAGCCGGCGCGCTTCGGCTTCGGCGAGCGCGCGCTGGGCTGCCGGCGGCAATGGCTTGCGGTCCCCGGTGGATGCCGGTGTCGCAGGCGGCGAGGGCCCGTCGGTCGTGTCGGAGCTTGCAGCCATCGGCTCATCCTGTCTCGATTCGACGTCGACAATAAAGCTCGCGCCCGAACTGTGAAAGCAGGAAGGCGATTCTTATATTTGGCATATTCGCATGCCAGAACTGCGATGCTTTCGACGGCATGCGCCGAACCCGCGCTATACCCTGATCCCTCAATCCTTCTCGCGAGATGTTTCCGCTCCATGCCTCCTCAACGATTCGCCCTGCCATCCGAAGTGCCTGGTCTGGCGGCGCGGCGGATCGCGGCGGACATTCTCGACGGCGTGCTGCACAAGCAGCGGACCCTCGATGACCAGCTCGACGGCGCCGGCGCCCATCCCGCACTGAAGACGCTGCCCGATCGCGACCGCGCGCTGATGCGGCGGCTGGTGGCGACGATCCTGCGCCGGCTCGGCACGCTCGGCCATGTGCTATCGCGGCTGCTCGATCGCGGCATTCCGACCGATGCGCCGCGCGCGCAGAGCGCGCTCCTGATCGGGGCCGCCCAAATTCTCTGGATGGATGTTCCCGATCACGCCGCCGTCGACCTGTCGGTGCGGCTGGTGCAGTCGGACCGGCGCGCCGCGAAATATGCCGGGCTCGTCAACGCGGTGCTGCGTCGCTGCGCGCGCGAGGGACCGTCGCTGATCGACGAGGTCAAGTCGCAGACGCTGGATGTTCCGCCATGGCTGCTGGCGCGCTGGATCGCGCATTACGGCGAAACCACCGCGCGTGAGATCGCGGTGGCGCTCGGCCACGAGCCGTCGCTCGACATCACCGTGAAGTCCGATGCGGCGCAATGGGCGACGCGGCTGCACGGCGAAACGCTGCCGACCGGAACCGTGCGCACGCTGCTGCAGGGCTCCGTGAAGATGCTGCCGGGCTTCGCCGAAGGCCAGTGGTGGGTGCAGGACGCCGCCGCCGCATTGCCGGCGCGCCTGTTCGGCGACGTCGCCGGCAAGCGCATCGCCGATCTCTGCGCAGCACCAGGCGGCAAGACCGCGCAGCTGATCCAGGCCGGGGCGCGCGTGAGCGCGGTCGACCGTTCGCCCGGCCGCATGGCGCGGCTGAACGACAATCTCACCCGGCTGGCGCTGCAGGCGGAGACCGTCGTGACCGATGCCGCCGAATGGCAGGGCGGAAAAGACAGCGCTGGTTTCGACGGCATCCTGGTCGACGCGCCCTGCGCCTCGACCGGAACCATCCGCCGCCATCCCGACGTCGCCTGGCTGCGGCAGGAGGCCGATATCGGCGCGCTGATGGCGCTGCAGAAGCGATTGCTGCTACGGGCGACCGCACTGCTGAAGCCGGGCGGCACCCTGGTCTATTGCACCTGTTCGCTGGAACCGGAAGAAGGCGAGCAGGCCATTTCGGCGCTTCTGGCCCAGGAACCTGCCATGCGCCGCGCCCCGGTCGACGCCGGCGAGGTTGCGGGGCTCGGCGAAATCCTCAGTCCGGACGGCGATCTGCGTACCTTACCCTGCCATCTGCCTCACGATGACCCCCGCCTGGGCGGTCTCGACGGGTTTTACGCCGCCCGCCTGGTTAAATCCTGATTCTACACCGGATTTCCGCGTCCTTCCGCTGATTCGCGGCTGTTCAAGATGGTGTCTTGGCGGCGTTTCCGGATTAAAAGGATTCGCATCGAATTCTCCCGATCAAGGCAAGGCGTGACGGTCGCCCAACGCAGACGTATCTCGACGCTGATCATGGGCCGCTTCGCGCGGAGCATGATCTCGCGCGTCAGCGGCGGCTCGGTGGCGGTGTCCCGGCTGTGGCCGGGCCGCACCGACCGGCTGATCATCGCCCCGCACGATCTGCGCACCGCGGACGCCACCCGCGCCGCCGAGATCTATGCCGGCCGCTTCGTGTTCGCCGGCAAGATCGTGACCTGCCACGGCCGTTCGATCTTCGACCTCGAGCCGCCGTCGGAAGACTGGGAAGTGGCGCTGCTCGGGTTCGGCTGGCTGCGGCATCTGCGCGCCGCCGATACCGCCCTGACCCGCGCCAATGCGCGTTCGCTGATCGACGACTGGATTTCGAATCCGGCGCAGAAGCGCGCGGTCGGCCGCCGCGCCGACGTGCTGGCGCGCCGCGTCATCTCGCTGCTGTCGCAGGCCCCGCTGGTGCTCGGCGACACCGACGGCAAGTTCTATCGGCGCTACCTGCGCGGGCTGACGCGCGAAATCCGTTATCTGCGCTACACCATGCTCGACATTCCCGACGGCGTGCCGCGGCTGCAGGTGCTGATCGCGCTGTGCTACGCCTCGCTCTGCCTCGCCAACCAGGCCCGGCATATCCGCACCGCCACGCGAAAACTGTCCGACGAGCTGCAGCGGCAGATCCTTCCCGACGGCGGGCACATCTCGCGCAATCCCGGCGCGCTGATCGAACTGCTGATCGACCTGTTGCCGCTGCGGCAGACCTTCGCCGCCCGCAACATCGCGCCGCCGCCGGCGCTGTTGAACGCGATCGACCGCATGATGCCGATGCTGCGTTTCTTCCGCCACGGCGACGGCAGTTTTGCGCTGTTCAACGGCATGAGCAGCGCGCCGTCCGATCTGCTGGCGACCCTGCTCGCCTATGACGATACCCACGGCGCGCCGATGGCGAACATGCCGCATACCGGCTTTCAGCGCCTCGATGCCGGCGCGATGACGGTCATCATGGACACCGGCCCGCCGCCGCCGCCGGCCGTCAGTCACGACGCCCATGCCGGCTGCCTGTCCTTCGAATTGTCGTCGGGCCTGAGCCGGATCGTCATCAACTGCGGCATGCCCTCGACCGGCCGCGACAACTGGCGCGCCTTCGCGCGCGGCACGCCGGCGCATTCGACCTTGACCTTTCATGAAACGTCGTCCTGCCAGTTCGTCGAGCTGTCGGCGATGAAGCGGCTGTTGCGGGGGGCGCCCGTCGTGAGCGGCCCGGCCAATGTCGAAAACTATCGCGAGGTCGTCGCCAACGGCGTGCTGCTGACGACCTCGCATGACGGATATCTGGCGCGGTTCGGCGTGGTGCACCGCCGGGTTCTGATGGTCGCGCAGGACGGGTCCAGGCTCGACGGCGAAGATACCCTGTCGCCGGCGCCGGGAGTCCGGATCAAGGGCAGCGAGACCGACTACGCGCTGCGGTTTCATCTGCATCCCGCGGTCAAGGCGAGCCGTCTTTCCGACGGCCGCGGCGTCATGCTGGTGCTGCCGAACCGCGACGTCTGGACCTTCGAGGCGCTCGACGACAAGGTCGAACTGGAGGACAGCGTGTTCCTGGCGGGAAATGACGGTCCCCGCCGCACCGCCCAGATCGTGATCCGGCAGGATTCGCGGCACGCCCCTTCGATCCGCTGGAGTTTCGTCAGATCAACGGCGTCGGCCTCGGCGACCACGGCAAAACGCAACGCGCGGCGCGAGCCGGAACTGCCGCTGTAGGGGGCGAGCTTCGGTA
Source organism: Bradyrhizobiaceae bacterium Ga0074131 (assembly GCA_001464035.1). Lineage (GTDB taxonomy): Bacteria > Pseudomonadota > Alphaproteobacteria > Rhizobiales > Xanthobacteraceae > Bradyrhizobium. The sequence continues at coordinate 249,215 of LNEC01000019.1, read as the reverse complement.
GCGCGTCTCTTGACGGACGTAAGCCGATTGCTTACGTTACCTCGTGATCCGAAATTTCAAGAGCAAAGCCCTTTCGGAGCTTTGGGCCAAGGGCAAGAGTTCGAAGATCGACGCGAAGATGCATAAGCGCATTTTCGCAAGGCTGGATCGTCTCGACGTCGCCAATCGGCCCGAGGAAATGAACGTTCCTGGCTTCGATTTTCATTCCTTGCACGGGTTTGATCCGAAGCGCTATTCGGTTCACGTCAACGGACCATGGTGCATCACATTTGAATTCGAAAATGACGAAGCATGCCGCGTCGATTTTGAGCAGTACCACTAGAGAGGATTAAGCATGGTCTATGTGGCAAAGCGCGGCAAAGGCCGCTGTCCCACTCATCCCGGGGCGCTGCTTCGCGATGACGTCATTCCGGCCACCGGACGGACCAAGGCCGACATCGCCGGACTTCTGGGGATTTCGCGGCAGCACCTTTACGACATCCTGCAGGAAAGAAAGCCGGTATCCCCGGCCGTTGCAGTTCGGCTCGGCAAGCTTTTTGGCGATGGCGGGGGGATTTGGACCCGGATGCAGGCGGCTTACGATATCTGGCACGCTGAACGCACCGAGGATGTCCGTCACATCCCGACTATCAAGGCAAGGGCTGCCTAGGACTCCGTGAGCAGGAAGCCGCTGCAGGTCCTCAACGACCCCACCAGAGATTTTCCACCTCGGATTTTGGCCGGTTTCGCCAGCCGGAAAACCATGCTACCCGGCGGACTTACCAGCCAGGATACTCCCCCATGACAGACCATCCGCGCCGCGTCACCCGCGCTTTGTTGTCCGTTTCCGACAAGACCGGGCTGATCGAATTCGCCCGCGTGCTGGCCGGCTACGGCATCGATCTGGTCTCCACCGGCGGCACCGCAAAGGCGATCGCGGCCGCGGGACTGACGGTGAGGGACGTTTCGGAACTGACCGGTTTTCCGGAAATGATGGACGGCCGGGTCAAGACGCTGCATCCGAAGGTGCATGGCGGATTGCTGGCGATCCGCGGCAATGCGGAACATGCCGAGGCGATGCAGGCACATGGTATCGCGCCGATCGATCTCTTGGTGGTCAACCTCTATCCGTTCGAGGCCACCGTCGACAGAGGCGCCGGCTTCGAAGCATGCATCGAGAACATCGACATCGGCGGCCCCGCGATGATCAGGGCCGCGGCGAAGAACCACGGCGACGTCGCCGTGGTCGTGGAAGCGCAGGATTATCAGGCCGTGCTCGACGAGCTCGCCGCCCACCAGGGCACGACCACGCTGGCCTTGCGCCGCCGTCTCGCGGCAAAAGCCTATGCCCGCACCGCCGCCTATGACGCGGCGATCTCGAACTGGTTCGCAGTCCAATTGAGGACCGACGCGCCGGATTATCGCGCCTTCGGCGGCCGATTGATCCAGGCGTTGCGCTACGGCGAGAATCCGCACCAGACCGCCGCGTTCTATCGCACCCCCGAGAAGCGTCCCGGCGTGGCCACCGCGCGGCAATTGCAGGGCAAGGAGCTGTCCTACAACAACATCAACGACACCGATGCCGCCTATGAGTGCCTCGGCGAGTTCGACACCACGCGCACCGCTGCCTGCGTCATCGTCAAGCATGCCAATCCCTGCGGCGTCGCCGAAGGCGCGGACCTCGTCAGCGCCTACCGCAGGGCGCTGGCCTGCGATTCGACCTCCGCGTTCGGCGGCATTGTCGCGCTGAACCGCACCCTCGATGCCGACGCCGCGCGCGCCATCACCGATATCTTCACCGAGGTGATCATCGCGCCTGATGCCACCGAAGAGGCCATCGCTATCGTCGCCACGAAGAAGAACCTGCGGCTGCTGCTGGCGGGCGCGCTGCCCGATCCGTGCACGGCGGGCCTGACCGCCAAGACCGTCGCCGGCGGATTGCTGGTACAGAGCCGCGACAACGCCGTGGTCGACGGCATGACGCTGAAGGTCGCGACCCGGCGCGCGCCGACCGACGCCGAGATGCGGGATCTCAAATTCGCGTTCCGCGTCGCCAAGCACGTCAAGTCAAACACCATCGTCTATGCCAGGGATCTCGCCACCGTCGGCATCGGCGCCGGCCAGATGAGCCGGGTGGATTCGGCGCGGATCGCGGCGCGCAAGGCGCAGGACGCCGCCGATGACTTGAAATTGGCGGCGCCGATGACCAAAGGCTCGGTGGTCGCCTCGGACGCGTTCTTTCCGTTCGCCGATGGATTGCTGGTGGCGATCGAAGCCGGCGCCACCGCCGTGATCCAGCCCGGCGGATCGATCCGCGACAATGAAGTCATCCAGGCCGCCGACGATGCCGGCGTCGCTATGGTGTTCACGGGCGTCCGGCATTTCCGGCATTAACGATCCGTAGCCCGGAACGGCAGTGCGAATCTATTCGTCCCTGACCTGCGCCAGCAGCGCCAGGCCTGCGACGAAGAATACCACCAGCACCGCCATGCCGGCCTTCTGGCTCGCTGTCACCGCGGTGATCGCACCGATCAGGAGCGGGCCGACAAAGGACGTGACCTTTCCGGTCAGCGCGAACAGTCCGAAATATTGCGCGATGCGGTCTTTCGGGGCCATGCGAACCAGCAGCGAGCGCGACGCCGCCTGCAATGGGCCGCCGGCCATGCCGATCAGGCAGCCGAGCACCAGATAGGCGCGCTCGGCGGCGCCGGAGAACAGCGCGCCGCCGGGCACAGGCGGCGCCACCTTGACGAGGAAGATCGAATCCCTGTCGACGAGCAGGATGGCAATGATCGACGACAGCAGAACCACCGTGCTGCCGGCGATGACTCGCTTCGGCCCAAGCGTATCGTCGAGCTTGCCGCCGAGCCACGCCCCAATAGTGCCGGCGACCGCGAGCAGGATGCCGAAAGTGCCGATCTGGATGGTATGCCAGCCGAACGTGCCGGCGGCGTAGATGCCGCCGAATGCGAACAGCGACACCAGGCCGTCGGTATAGATCATGTTGGCGAGCAGAAACGCCGCCATCGATCTACGTTTCGGCAGTTCGGCGAGCGTTCCCTTCAGTTCGGTCAGGCCCGCGCGCAGCGCCTCGCGCACCCGCAGCTTCGCCGGGTAATCCGGCGTCAGCAGGAACATCGGCGTCACGAAGATGATGAACCAGACGGCGGTGAACGGGCCGGTGATGCGATCGCCCTCATGCGTCACCGGATCGAGACCGAACAGCGGCATGAATCCGAACAGCGTGCGACCGGTGGCCGGATTCGCCGCCAGAAACCCGAGCACCAGGACCAGCGTGAGAATGCCGCCGACATAGCCGGTGGCCCAGCCGGTGCCGGACAATCGCCCGATCTTGTCGGGCGGCACCAGCGACGGCATCATCGCATTGTTGAAGACGATGGCGAATTCGATGCCGATGGTCGCGATCCCATAGGCGAGCAGAAGCGCCGGAATCACGCTGGGGTCGCCGGGCTTGCCGAACCACATCAGGGAGGAGCCGATCACCAGCAGCGCGCCGAACGCGGCGATCCACGGCTTGCGACGGCCGCTGGCGTCCGCGATCGCTCCCAGCACCGGCGAGAGCAGCGCGATCAGCAGCCCCGCCGCCGCGGTTGCAAAGCCCCACATCGCCTGCCCGCTGGCGGGATTGGCGGCCACATGGGTGGCGAAATAGGGTGCGAACACGAAGGTCGTGATCAGCGTGAAGTAAGGCTGCGCCGCCCAGTCGAAGAAAATCCAGCTGACGACGGCGGCGCGGCGCGGATAGGTCCTTAGGCCAACGATGTCCGCAGCCGGGGTAACGGTTGTCATGCCTGCAATCTTCTGCCGAATCACGAGAAGGCGTTTTGCTCCCCGCGCCGGAGTTCCTATAGCATTCGTGGCGGCAAAGAGCCTGCGTCATTTCGCTGATCTCCGCTTGCATTGGAAGGTTTGATGGTCTCCTACACAGCCGAACGGCGCAGGCTGCTCGCCGCAATCGTCCTGGTTGTTGCGTTTCTGGGCGTGCCGGCCGGCGCGCAGGAGCGCCGCCAGTACGTCCCCTCCGACATCATTCGTGGCGTTTCGTCCCAACACGGCATGGTGGTGGCGCAGGAGAAGATCGGCGCTCGGGTCGGCGCCGATATCCTGCGGCGTGGCGGCAATGCCGTCGACGCCGCCGTCGCGACCGGTTTCGCGCTGGCCGTCACCTATCCGCGCGCGGGAAACATCGGCGGCGGCGGCTTCATGATCATCCACTCGGCGGAGCGCCGCGAGCACGTCGCCATCGACTACCGCGAGACCGCGCCGGCCGCGGCCACGCGCGACATGTTCCTCGGCGCCGATGGCAAGCCCGATATCGCGAAATCGCGCGATTCCGCGCTCAGCATCGGGGTGCCCGGCACCGTCGCAGGCCTGGCGCTGGCATTGGAGAAATACGGCTCCGGCCAATTCACGCTGGCGGATTTGCTTCAGCCGGCCATCGCGCTCGCGCGCGACGGCTTTGTCATCGCCGACGACATGGCCGACACGCTGCCTGGCATCGCGCGGCGGCTGGCGCGCTGGCCCGCGTCGGCCAAGATATTTTCGCGCGCCGACGGCAGCTCGCTGCGGGAGGGCGATACCCTGGTGCAGACCGATCTGGCGGCGACGCTCTCGGCGATCGCGGCGCAGGGACCGCGCGGATTCTACCAGGGTCCGGTCGCGGAAAAACTGGCGACGGGAGTTCGCGAGGCCGGCGGCATCATGACGGTGGAGGATCTCCTGTCCTATCAGCCGGTGATGCGCGCGCCGGTGCACGGCAGCTATCGCGGATTCGAGATCATCTCGATGCCGCCGCCCTCGTCGGGCGGGGTGGTGCTGCTGGAAACGCTGAACATCCTGGAAGGATTTCCGCTTCCCGACATGAAGCAGGGCGCAGCACCGTCGCTGCATGTCATGATCGAGGCGATGAAGCGCGCCTATGCCGATCGCGCCCGCTATCTCGGCGATCCCGACTTCATCAGCGCGCCGGTCGCGACTCTGATGTCGAAGGAATATGCCGCCAAACAGCGTGCCGGCATCGACCCCGACCGCGCCACGCCTTGGACCGACGCGCTGGCGGCAACGCCGCCGCGCGAGAGCAGCAACACCACGCACTTCTCGGTCGTGGACAGAAGCGGCAACGCCGTCAGCAACACCTACACGCTGAACTTCTCCTATGGCGTCGGCCTGGTCGCCGACGGCACCGGCGTGCTGCTCAACAACGAACTCGACGACTTCACCGCGGCGCCCGGCGCCTCCAACGCCTTCGGCCTGGTCGGGTTCGAGGCCAATCTGCCGGGACCCGGCAAGCGGCCGCTGTCGTCGATGACGCCGACCATCGTGCTGAAGGACGGCAAGCCGGTGCTGGTGACGGGCTCGCCCGGCGGCAGCCGCATCATCTCGACGGTGCTGCAGGTCATCGTCAACGTGCTCGATTACAGGATGGATATCGCGGCCGCGGTGGCCGCGCCGCGCCTGCACCATCAGTGGCTGCCGGATGTGGTGCGGATCGAACGCGGGTTTGCCGACGACGTCCTGGCTGCGCTGCGCGCCAAGGGCCATGAGGTGATCGAACCGCTCGGCCAGACCTCGGCCAATTCAATTGCCGTCACACCGAACGGATTGCTCGGCGCTCCCGATCCGCGTACCCGTGGCGCTGAAGCGGCGGGGCAGTAAGGCGACGACGCCCGCTGGCCAACACCGCCGCAGGGAGGGAAACATGCCGTCACTGACAGGCAAAACGCTGTTCGTATCCGGCGGCAGCCGCGGTATCGGGCTGGCGATCGCGCTGCGTGCCGCGCGCGACGGCGCCAACGTCGCGATCGCCGCCAAGACCGCCGAGCCGCATCCGAAGCTCAAGGGCACGATCTACACCGCCGCCGAGCAAGTCCGCGCCGCCGGCGGCAAGGCGTTGCCGGTCCTGTGCGACATCCGCGACGAAGCCCAGGTGATGGCGGCGATCGACCGGACCGTCGCCGAATTCGGCGGCATCGACATCTGCGTCAACAACGCCAGCGCCATCAGCCTGACCAATTCGCAGGCGACCGACATGAAGCGGTTCGACCTGATGATGGGCATCAACACCCGCGGCACCTTCGTGGTGTCGAAATACTGTATCCCGCATCTGAAGAAGGCGGAAAACCCGCACATCCTGATGCTGTCCCCGCCGCTCGACATGCGGACAAAATGGTTCGAGCATTCCACCGCCTACACCATGGCGAAGTTCGGCATGAGCATGTGCGTGCTGGGTCTCGCCGGTGAATTGAAGTCGGCCGGCGTCGCCGTCAACGCGCTGTGGCCGCGCACCACCATCGCCACCGCCGCGGTCGGCAATCTGCTGGGCGGCGACGCGATGATGCGCGCCAGCCGCACCCCTGACATCATGGGCGATGCCGCCCATGTCATTTTCACCAAACCGTCGCGCGAATTTACCGGGCGGTTCTGCATCGACGACAGGGTGCTTCATGACAGCGGCGTGCGCGATTTTGAGCATTACCGGGTCGACCCGCAGATCGCGCTGATGTCGGATTTCTTCGTGCCGGATGACGACCTGCCGCCGCCGGGCGTGACCGTGAGGGCACTGCCTTCCATGGGCGAGGCCCAGAAAGGGCGCTGATCCGGGCGCGGGGGAGGGACGCGTGGTGTCGCGAAAGGCCATGGCCAGCGGTGTTGCCGGCGCGGTGGTGCTGGCCACGGTCGCGGCGTCGGCCGCCATCTTCCGCCCTGATCGCGCCGTTCGCGTCGCCACCGGCATGGTCGCGCACAACGTCTGCTCGAAGAGTTTCGTCTCCGGGCTCGACCCGGCATCGGTGTTCGCGGAAACCATCGAGCGCAGCGGCATTCGCTTGCTGCGTCCGGGGCTGAGATATCGGCTCGATCGCACCGGCAACATCGTCGATGCATCGGTGGCGGGATTGTTCGGCAGCCGCGCGGCGTTTCACGAGGGTTTCGGCTGCGTGCTTCTGCACGGCGGGGAACAACCCTATCTGCTCCGAAGCGACGTCGCCGCGTTGAGACAATCCAGGAGTCCGCCGCTGCTGGCCGAGATAGCCGGCGCTGCCATCGTCGAGCCGGCCGATCCCAAATTGAAGGCGGCGCTCGATCATGCCTTCGAGGAGCCTGCGGCGCCGCCGTTTCGACGCACCAAGGCGGTGGTGGTGGTGCATGACGGCGCCGTGATTGCCGAGCGTTATGCCGACGGCGTGGGCGTCGATACGCCGCTGCTCGGATTCTCCATGACCAAGTCCGTGGTCAACGCACTGATCGGCATTTTGACGCAACAGGGACTGGTGACGCCCTCGTTCCCGGCGCCGGTTCCGGAGTGGCGCGCGCCGACCGACCCGCGCCGCGCGATCGAGGTCGAGCACCTGATGCGGATGACGACGGGGCTTGCGCTGGACGAAACCAATTCCGGCTTCGATCCCTCCAGCCAGATGGTTTATCTGCACCGCGACATGGCCGGCTTCGCGGCGCAGGCGACCTTGATCGCCCCGCCGGGAACGCGGTGGGCCTATAGCAGCGCCACCACCCAGCTCCTGGCGCGGATCATCCGCGACAGCGTCGGCGGACCCGAGCAGACGCTGGCCTTTGCCTGGCGCGAGCTGTTCAATCCGCTCGGGATGCGCAACGTGACGCTGGAATTCGACGCGTCAGGCACGCTGCAGGGAACGGCCTACATGCTGGCCAGCGCGCGGGACTGGGCGCGCTTCGGATTGCTCTATCTCAACGACGGCGTGGTCGGCGGCCGCCGTGTCCTGCACGCGGATTGGGTCGATCTGTCGGCCGCAGCGACCCTCGATACCGACTATGGGGCCGGCTTCTGGACCAATCGCAGCGAGCACGAAAGCGCCAGGGCGCGCGTCAGGCTCGGGATTCCCCGCGACGCATTCTTTGCGTCCGGCGATCTCGGCCAGCGCATCGTCATCCTGCCGTCGCAGAACCTCGTGATCGTCCGGCTCGGCGACTCCGTCGACCCCACCGGCGATATCAGGGGCCTCGGGCGCCTGGTCAGCGAAGTGATCGCTGCGAAGCGGCAGTGACGCGAAAGCTAATGTGTCAGATCACCGATCCGTTCGCGTCACCGGCCAATCATGTACGGCCCGCCTTTTTCGAGCGCGCGCTTGTAGGCCGGCCGGGCGTGAATGCGGTCGAGAAACGCCATGGACTTGGGGTGGCCCTGTTCGAGCCCGCCGCGCGCGGCGGCCGCCTCCAGCGGAAAACTCATCTGGATGTCGGCGGCGGTGAATTCGACGCCCGCGAACCACTCGCTCTTGCCGAGTTCGCTTTCCCAGTAGGCCATGTGCTGCTTGAGTTGCGGATGGACCAGCGTGGTCAGCGCCTGGTTGCAGACCTTGCGCACCAGCGGACGCAGCAGCGCCGGGGCGCGCTTCGGCATCAGGGTGAACAACAGCTTCAAGAGCAGCGGCGACATCGCCGAGCCTTCGGCATAGTGCAGCCAGTAGGTATAGCGCAGCCGCTCGGGCGTCCCGGGCGGCGGAATCAGGCGGCCCTCGCCATAGCTACTGAGGATGTATTCGGCGATCGCGCCGGACTCGGCGACGGTGTTGCCGTTGTCGGTAATGACCGGCGATTTGCCGAGCGGATGGATCGCGCGCAGTTCCGCCGGGGCCCGCATGTCCGGCTGACGCTGATAACGCACGATCTGGTAGGGGAGCCCAAGTTCTTCCAACAACCACAGCACGCGCTGCGAACGGGAATTGTTGAGGTGATGGACGGTGAGCATGGCGGTTCCCCGGAAGGCGCTGTGGGTCATTGGACGTGGTGATCTCCTAGCAGCGCACCGGCGGGTTGGCGATTGGACCTGTGGCATCCGCGGAGCCGACGATCCGTCCATGGAATATATTATCCGGATGATATTGACGCTAAAATTCTATCCGGGTAAATTAGAATGCGAAATGCCGAGGTTTTCCCCATGATCCAAGCTCCCGAACGCGTTACCGCCTTTATCGGCCAGCAGCGGTTAGCCGCCGGTCCTCTCGCCGAGGTCGCGCTCGCGGTCATGACGGCGTCCAGAAGCGCGGCCCAGGAGCCCATCATCATTTTCGACGATGCAAGCGGCCGCCCGCTCGATCTGGATTTGCGCGGCAGCGAACGCGACATCGTCGCGCGTTTGCCGGAACCGCCCGCCGACGACCTGCCGTCGCCGCAGCCGCGCGGGCGCGGACGGCCGAGACTCGGCGTCGTCGCCCGCGAAGTGACGCTGATGCCGCGGCATTGGGAGTGGCTGGCGGCACAGCCGGGCGGCGCGTCGGTGGCGCTGCGAAAGCTGGTCGAGGCAGCGCGGCGTTGCAGCGGCGACCTTGATCGCAGCCGCGCCGCAAGAGACGCCGCCTATCACTTCATGTCGGCGATGGCCGGCAATCTCCCCGGCTTCGAGGAAGCCTCGCGCGCCTTGTTCGCCGACGATCGACGGCATTTCACCGGCTTGATCGCGGGTTGGCCGAGCGACATCCGTGATCACGTCGTCCATCTCGCCTTCAGCGACCGGGCGCCGGTTGATCCCGCCGATGCGAACCGCTAGGCTGTTGAAATGACAGGGATCATATAAGAAACCGTCGCATCCGGGAGACTGCCGTTGCCAACCGCCCCGCAATTCCTGTTCGACTTCGGCAGCCCCAATGCTTTTCTCAGCCACGAGGCGATCCCGGCGATCGAGCGGCGCATCGGCGTGAAGTTCGAGTATGTACCGGTTCTGCTCGGCGGCATCTTCAAAGCCACCAACAACCGATCGCCGGCCGAAACCCTCGCCGGCGTCCGGAACAAGTCGGAGTTCAACGCGCTGGAGACGGAACGATTCGTCAGGCGCTTTCAGGTCAGGCCCTATGTCTGGAATCCGTTCTTTCCGGTCAACACCCTCAATCTGATGCGCGCCGCCATTGCCGCGCAATTGGAGGGCGTGTTCGAGAAGTACGTCGATGCCGCGTTCCATCACATGTGGGTCGAGCCGAAGAAGATGGACGACCCTGAAGTGGCGACGAAGGCCCTGGCGGCGTCCGGCCTCGACGCCGCCAGACTGTTCGCGCGCGCGCAGCAAGCGGACGTCAAGGCGAAACTGATCGAGAACACGCAAGGAGCGGTCGAGCGCGGCGCGTTCGGCTCGCCGACCTTCTTCGTCGGCAAGGAAATGTTCTTCGGCAAGGAGCAATTGCGCGACGTCGAGGAACTGGTCTCGGGGAAGTAGCGAGTGGCGAGTAGCGAATAGGCAAGGCCGATTCGCCCTTCGCCCTCCAACAACAAGAAAAAGGAAGCCAAGCCATGCGCGTTCTCGTGGTCGGCGCCGGCGCCATCGGCGGATATTTCGGCGGCAGGATGCTCGAGGCCGGCTGTGACGTGACATTCCTGGTCCGGCCACGGCGCGCCGCGGAGCTCGCCGGCGCCGGCCTCGTGATCCGGAGTCCGAACGGCGACGTGACGCTGAAGAACCCGCCGACGGTGCAGGCCGGGCAGCTCGCCGAACCATTCGATATCGTGCTGCTGAGCTGCAAGGCGTTCGATCTCGACGACGCCGTCGCGTCGTTTGCGCCGGCGGTCGGACCGCAGACCTCGATCATACCCCTGCTCAACGGCATGCTGCACATGGACGTGCTTGACGCCAGGTTCGGCCGCGAGCGCGTGCTCGGCGGCCTCTGCGCGATCGCCGCCACCCTCAACGAAGCGCGCGAGGTGGTTCAGCTCGCGCCGATGCAATCGCTCAATTTCGGTGAGCGCGACGGCGGGCTTTCGGATCGGGTGCGCGCCATCGCGAAGATCATGGCGAGCGGCAAGCTCGGCGCGGTGGCCAGCGAAAACATTGTGCAGGAGATGTGGGAGAAGTGGGTGTTCCTGGCCTCGCTGGCGGCCTCGACCTGCCTGATGCGCAGCCCGGTCGGCAATATCCTGGCGGTGCCCGGCGGCAAGGATTTCATCCTCGGCGTGCTCGATGAATGCAGCGCGGTTGCGGCCGCCGAAGGCCATGCGCCGAGCGGGCCGTTCTTCCAGCGCACCCGCGGCCTGCTGACATCAGACGGTTCGCAGATGACCGCGTCGATGTTCCGCGACATCAAGGCGGGCGCGCCGGTCGAAGCCGACCACGTCATCGGCGACCTGATCGCCCGCGGCGACGCGGCGAAGGTGCCCGTGCCGAAGCTGCGCATCGCCTACACGCATCTCAAGGCCTATGAGAAGCAGCGGGGGTGAAGCGCACTCAATTTCTGTCGTCGTCCGTGCGAACGCGGGGGCGCATAGCCACAGGACTTGGTTGTTGAGCAGGATATTCGCACGCGATGCCTCATCGAGAGGCCGCGGCGTATGGGTCCCGGCGTTCGCGGGACGACGACTACGAATGAACGGGACGACATTCACAGATGCGCAAGATAATGGGCCAGCGCCTCGATTTCCTCTTCGCTGAGGGAGAAGGCGACGGACGCCATCGCCGCCATGCCGCCGCCCGATCTTGCGCCCGACTTGTAATCGCGCAGCGCTTTCACGAGATAGTCCCGGCGCTGGCCGGCCACGCGGGGAATCGCCTTGGTCCCGCTATAGTTGTCGGTGTGGCACGACGCGCAGCGCCGGCCTGCCGCGGCCTGCGCGCCCTTGGCTGACAGATCCGGATTGTCGTCGGTCTTGGCCTTGGCCGGCGGCAGCGACGCGAAATAGGCGCCGAGGTTGCGAATATCGTCGTTGCTCAGCTGCTCGACGATCGGCTGCATCTGCTCGTTCCTGCGTGTGCCGGCGCGAAAGAACACCAGCTGCCACTGGGTGAACTGGTCGGGCTGGCCGGCAAGCGACGGGGTATTCTCGATCTGCGAAATGCCGCCTTCGCCGTGGCAGGCGACGCAGGTTGCGGCCTTTTCCTGGCCGGCGGCGATGTCGGCGGCGTGAGCCACGACGGCCGTCAGTGCCAATGCGAGGCCGCAAAGTGCATGCGGTGTCAACCGGTGACGCATGATCGGTGTCCCTCATCCCGCCCGCAAACGCGAAGCTGCGGCCACCCGTTGCCGAGCGGCCGCAGCCTCGGGTTTATTCAGCCGTTACGGCTTGCTGTAGCTGATGCGATAGATCGCGCCGGCCCAGTCGTCGGCGATCAGCATCGAACCGTCCTTGGCCAGAACGATATCGGCCGGCCGGCCGAGATAGCCCTTGTCGCCTTCGAGCCAGCCGGAGGCGAAGATCTCTTCCTTGGGGTTCTTGCCGTCGGGACCGACGATCACCCGCTTGATCCGCGCGCCCTGATATTTGGCCCGGTTCCATGAGCCGTGTTCGGCGATGAAGATGTTGTTCTTGTACTCGGCCGGGAACTGATCGCCGGTATAGAACTTCATGCCGAGCGGCGCCACATGCGCGCCGAGATTGAGCACCGGCGGCGTGAACTCCGAGCATTTGTGACCCATCGCGAATTTCGGGTCCGGCATGTCGCCCTGGTGGCAATAGGGGTAGCCGAAATGCTCGCCCAGCTTCGAGATCATGTTGAGCTTGTCGCTCGGCATGTCGTCGCTGATCCAGTCGCGGGCATTTTCGGTGAACCAGTATTTGCCGCTGCGCGGATCGACGTCGCCGCCGACGCTGTTGCGGACGCCGAGCGCCACCAGCTCGGCATTGCCGGTCTTGGGATCGACGCGGCGGATCTGCGACAGGCTGGTCGGCGGAAGCCCGATGTTGAAGGGAGGCCCGAACGGCAGATAGAACCAGCCATCCTTGTCGACCGCGATGTATTTCCAGCCATGCGGGACATAGTTCGGCATGTCGTCATAGACCACTTTCCCGGCGCCGAGATTGTCGAGATTGGCTTCGGCGTTATCGTACCGGATCAGCTTGTCGATATCGACGACGTATAGCGCCCCGTCGAGAAACGCGATGCCGGTCGGCATCTTCAATCCCTTCAGGACCGTCTTGACCTCCTTCTTGCCGGCATTGTCCCTGATCGCGTAGACGTTGCCGACGCCGAACGAGCCGACGAACAGCGTGCCCTTGTCGCCCCAGGCCATCTGCCGCGCGGACAGCACGCCGGGGGCATAGACCTCGATCTTGAAGCCAGCGGGCAGCTTGATCTTTTTCATCATCGCGGCGAGTTCGGCCTCCGACGCGCCGGTCGGCGGACCCGACGGCGGCGCCTGTCCTCGCTGGGCTTCGGTCTCGTCGCCGAGGAACCAGTCATCAGGCGGATTGGTCCAGAACTCCTTGGTGCCGGACTCGTATTTCTTCAGTGGTTTTTGCTGCGCGCCGGCCTGGCCGGCCGCCGCGACCAAGGCAATCGCCGCGAGCGCAAGAATGGATCGATTGAAGGCCGATTTCATCGCGTCACTCCCTCTGCAGCCGGTGTGGCTGCGCATGTTATTTGTCTTGAACGTTCGAGAGACGAACTTTGGTCTGTGGTGAGGTGGATCAGACGCAACAATGCTAGCACATCCTCCACGGGTGGAAAGCGCGCGTTGCGTGGCCCTGCGAGACGAAGACGAATTGGGAGGAAATTTCTTGAGGCCATTCTCGTGCGCAGGATTTTGCGCCCGTCGCGCTGCACTGCGGTATCCGCGACTGCGAGTTCTTCAAGCGGCGCGACGGCGCCGTCATTCACCGAGCGAAGGTCTGAGCTGCGACCGTATCTTCCTCACTGCCTCTCGAACCTGCGAATCACGGGGGGAGGAATTGGCCTGCGAACCTCGGGCGGGGGCCTGCGGATCAAGGGAGGAGGAATCGGCCTGCGGATCACCGGGGGAGGAATTGGACGCCGAATAATATCCACGCAGATATTTCCACGCAGGACCTGATTGGGCCCGCATGTCGGTTGCTGCAGCTTCGGTCCGCATTGCCCCGCGGCAATCTCGCGGGGAGAACAGCACCGGCCGCCGACCATCCGGTTCGGCGAACGGCACTGGGCCGGCGACTTGTCAGCCACACATAACCCGCTTCTGGGATCCTTGTGCATGTTGAGGCCGCAACCCGCAATGCTGGGAACGGGAATGACCGGCAGGCCACCTTGTCCCGGCCCGCAGGTTTTTCCGTCCGGGCTCACGAAACGATTCAGGCAGCAGGAGCCGTCGGGAATCAGGGTATAGCCCGGAGAGCATTTCTGAAGCGACTTTACGGTCGTCGTACATAGACCGGTTTTGGGATTGGGAGGATTGCCCGCCGAACAACAGGTGCCGAACACGGTCATCAAGTGGGGCGCGCAGCAGGACTTGTTGTCGGCTGTCGGGATCAGGCCGCTGGCGCAACAGATCTTCAAGGTGAAGCAACCGGGACCAATACAGGCCCCGTCAGGTATCTTTGGTATCTTTGGTACCTTCCATCCATCATGCGTGCCGTCGCCATCCGGCCACCCCGGTATCCAACCCGTAGGCAGCGGTTGGCACTGGTCCTTGTTCGGGCCGCTGGGCTTCTGTCCCGCCGGGCAGCAGACCCCGGTCGTCGTGAGCTGGCTCTCGAGACAGCAGGTGTTGCCGGCCGGCTTGTATCCGCCGGCGCAGCAATTCGGATCGGTGGAGCTCGGTGAGCAGTTCGGCTGCATCGGCGTGCCGCCCGTGCATTTGCCGTCCTTGAGCACGCCGCTGAGGCAGCACGCCTTGGCGCCGCTGGCGTCGGTGTAGACCTTGCTATCGTCGCAGCAGAAATTATTCGGGCCAACCGGCGTCTTGCCCGGCCCGCAGTTCCAGCACGCGCCGCCCTGCTTGAGATCGTCGGGCGAGCAGCACTTGCCATTGACCAGCGCGTTCGGAGGCACCGCGCAAGCGGTCTGCTTGCAGATCCCGGTGACCGGATCCGGTATCTGACCGGGCGGGCAGCAGCCGCCGATGACGTTGTTAGGGACTTGTCCGCTGGGACAACAAGTATTGTCGATCTTGCTGAGCTGACCGGGCGGGCAGGAGAAGGTCGGCGGCCCGCATTGTCCGGACTTGGGATCGGGCTTCGAGCCCGGCGGGCAGCATTGACCCGTGACGCTCACGACCGCGCCGGGAGGACAACATTGCGCGGCCGGCCAGGCCATGCCGCCGCCGGGACAAAGCGCGTGGCACTGATTGTCGATCGGGCTGACCTGCTCGCCCTGTCCGCACGACAACTGCTTTGCGGTCGGCGCGCAGACAAGTCCGACATTGGGCTTGTTCTGTTTCGACCATCCGGCCGGACAGACGGATGCCTTGAACAGCGGCGAGGCGTGCGCGCAACCCGCCGTTCCCAAGGCGGGATCGGGAGCGGTGCCGTCGATGCATTTCGAATTGGCCAGATTGTTCGGATCGAACTTCGTATTGTCGAAACCGTATCCGCAGAGTTCCTGGCTGCCCGGATCCATGGCGCCGTTCGGGCACCACGGCTTGCACTGGCCGCTCGGGTCGGGCGAAGAGCCCGTCGGGCAGCACTGCAAGCCGGGCTGCATCTGGCCCGGCGGACAGGATTTCGACGGCGGTGGCGGAAACCAGAGGGAGCCGCCGCCGGGCGGCAAGGACGGAAGCCTCCAGCCGCCGTGCAGCAGCGGTCCGCAAACGCGCCAGATCGCGATGTCGCCCATGTGGCCGCGCGCCGCGCCGTCATCGACGCGATCGTCGTAGTCGATGAACCAGGTTTTGAGCGGCGGCACGTTCTGCGGCCGCACGAGTTCGGTGAGATTGCCTTGCAGGCCGTCGACATTTTCCGGCCCGGATTGCCGCAGCCGGGCGGCGAGCCCGGGATCGGCCGACTTGCGCAACCGTTCGCCGGTCGACCACAGCAAGCCGCCGCACGAGGCACGGTCGAGCATGCCGGCTGCGTCGTAATCGAGGCCGATGGCAACGCCGCCATTGCCGTTGCGGTGTTGCGGTGGGACCCCGACGGCGTATTCGTCGGGAACCTGCTGCCAGATCCGGGGGGCGCCCGGATAGGAATCGACGATCGCGTATCGCAAGGCCCGGCCGATTCCCTCGGGCGTCAGCGCCTGGAAGTCGTAGGCGCCGGTCGGAGCGGGCCGCTCGGCGAGGAACATGCGGCCCCGATCGTCGAAGATGATCTTCGAGATCTCGGTCGGACCTGCGGCCGGCGGGACGTTGATCTCTCGCGTCGCGTCGCTGGCGAACGATCCGTCGGGAGAAAGTCCGACCGACCAGATCTGCAAGTCGGCGGCCACCGCGTAGTAGAGACGTCCGCGGAAAACGCCGAGACCGAAAATGAGCCGCTCCGGCGGCGCGTAGGACCAGGTCGCGGGCTGTTCGCTGTCGAACTTGGGGTTCGTGATCGCCAGTCGCTTCTTGGAATCGAACGGCACCGGCGGAAGGCCCTGCGCCGTGCGGCCCGGCACGCCGTGATCGTAACGGCTACGCTCGGCGCCGGTCATGGCGAAGCGATGGATCATGCCGGTGTCGCGGTCGGCGGCAAACAGCGAGTTGGAATCCGGATCGAATGCGAGGCCGCCGAGCGCAGGACCGGAATTCGAGGCGCCGCCGAGCGTGACGTTGGCAAACAGGCTGACGCTACCGGTCACGCCATCGATCTTCCAGATCGATCCCGGGCCGCCGTTCGGCGCAGCACCACCCCACAGGCCGGGCATGAAGCTGGCGTTCGGTGCGCCAGTCCTGACGTGACGCGGCTGGCCGCCGGCGCCTGGCGCCACGATCGGCAGACCGTAGGCGGAACTGGCGGCGACATAGACATTCGGCGGCGTGCTGTTGTCGAGCACGACGGCAAATACCTGGCCGACCTGCGCGGCCGTGACGGTGAACGGCTTCGGCGCCGGAACCAGTTGGCCATTGGGCGGCCCGGCCATGTTCTGCAGGCCGACGATCCGGGCCGAAGGCCCGTCGAGATCGATGAAGGTCGTTTCGCGCGGATCGACGCCCGGCGGAATCTGCGCCGGCGGAATAGCGCCCGAGAAGCCCGTGACGGCGGCGTTGCCGGGCGCGAGGAGACCCGCCGGAACATTCTGCGCAATGGCGCTTCCGGCGTCGCCGACGATGCCCGAGAACGCCACGACTGCCGCAAAAAAGCAGATTACCGCGTTCTGCCCTTGTTTGCAGAAAGAAGCCGGATGGTAGCGTGTCGATGGCATGTCCGCTACCTCGACTTCTGCGGCGCGAAGGTCTTGGCCCCGGGCTTGGGCGTGAACGCGATGATGCAGCTGCCGCTCTTGGCGTCCGGCTTCCATCCGCTGGGACAGCAGACACCGCAGGACGACACTTGCGAAGGCGAACAGCAGGTGCCGTCCGCCAGCAGGGTCTTGCTCACATCGGTGCACATCGGTGCGCATTTGTTGCCCGCCGTGGCCTGACCGTTGGGACAGTTGCAACTATACTTGCCGAGCATCTTGTCGATGTGCTGGCCCTCGACGGAGCATCCGCAGGCGCCATATTTCAGCACCAGAGGATCAGGACAGGCCTGGCAAGAGCCCTCGAGCAGGCCTTTGCCTTCGGGACACTGGCAAATGCCCTTGGCGACCTGCACCTCGCCCGGGTTGGGACAGTTGCAGGTCCAGGCGCCGTTGCTGTGTTGCTGCCACGCCATGGTGGCCGGGCAACTGCAGAATTCATTGGAGGAAACCGAGATCTTGACGCCATTGCCGAGGTCTCTGACGTCGCCGCCCAGCGCCGCGCCGCCGACACAATCCACTTGCACCGGCGGCGGCGGGTCGCCCTCGCAGCCGCAGATACTCTTCAAGCCGACCCAGTTGCAGACCTGGCCAGGTCCAGCGCACCAGACGTCCTTGAGAAGACCGCCCACGGTGTCCCATACCCAGCTGGCGAGATCCTCCAGGGCGTCCCAGCCGCTCTCGAACAGCGATTGGGCGCACTTGAGCGGGTTACCGACGCACTGCAACGCAAATTTTCCGCAATCGCCGGCCTCGGAGGCGGCTTTCGCCAGATCATTCGCCGCCTTGATGGCGGCGTCAGCGACGATGCAGGCGCAGGGCAGCATGCTGATGGCCTGGCCGACCACCGGAATGTTTGCCAGCAGGTCATAGGCCTGCTCCGCCGCCGCATTTGCGGCCGCTTCCGAGCCGGCTGACGAGATGTTGTTGGCGAGCTGTTCGATCTTGGCTTTGGAGGAATCGGGCAGCGCATTGACGATCAGGGAGAGCGGACTGTTGCCTCCGATGGAGCCGGCGAGCGCGGAGACGAGCGCCGCCGCGATCTTGGTCTTGATGAAATCCTTGCAGTCGCCGCCCTTGAACGCGCCGGCGGCTTCGAGCGCCGTGACGATGCCGGAGACCGCGGCGAACAGCTCGATCGTGGCGGGATTGGCCCACTGCGCGCAACCGGCGGCAATGAACTCGGGGCCCATTTTCGCCTGCTCGATGCCGGCCTTGGCCGCATCCGCGACCGCGTTGAAACATGCGTCGATGCTGGCGTCCGCGCGCGCCGGCGTCGCGGGAGCGAATCCCAGACACAGCGCTGCAAGCGCGGCCATCGCATAGCGGGCCAAGCGAGCACGCTTGAAGGCTGCCGCGAACATCCTCGAGATCGGCGCTGCGCTCATCGCGCCGCCTCACTTTTCTTTCGGGGGCGTGCCGGGTGGCCGGCACAGGCAACGCAACCCGACCAGTTGCCACTCGCATCCCATGTCGGCTGCGAAATTGGGCCGCCGCTCGCTGATGTCCTGGTATTCGGGACGGCTGCAGTACCAGCGCTGGCACGCATCGCGCTTGATGATGCCGGCCTTGCCGCTCATCTGTTTGCAGGCTTGTCCGACCTTGAAGACATGTCCCTGCGACTGCAGGGTCGCGATGTTCGGCTGGACCGCTATCGGCGCCTGAGGGGACTGCGCGTGGCCGCGTTCGATCAGGGAAATGAATAGAACGGCCGCGATGGCAAGCAGCATGCAGGATGCCATCGAGAAACCGGCAGACTTGCCTGTGTGAGCGCCAGTTCTCATCAGCCCCATCCCGAGGCAATGCCTCGGATTCAGGATGGGCTCATGGATCGCGAGCATCCTTGATACAGATCAAGAATTCGGTCGCCGACGCGGGAAACGCCGGGCGGCTCCGTTCAAAGGACAAATAGAGAAGAAATTTTGCTAAGCCGTTTTCACTCGCGCCGGCTTTTTCGTTCGGGCCGCGCTGCATTGCGACAACGTCCCGTAGCATCTCGGAGCATGCCAATGCCGGCGCGCGATGGACAGGCCCCGCGTTACCGGCGCACTTGCGCCGTAGCGAAGGACGCAGCGGAATGAGATTTTTTTAAAGGAGCATGCAGTGCGCCTTTTCATTCTTGGCGGCACCGGCTCGATCGGCTCGGCCGTGGTGCAAGCGTCCATCCGTCGAGGCCATGAAGTTCTCGCGCTGGCGCGGTCCGACGTCGCGGCGGCGTGGCTCGGCGAAGCCGGCGCGACGCCAGTGCTCGGCGACATGGCCGCGCCGGAGCCATGGGCTTTGAGACTCCCGCCCCTCGATGCGGTGATCCATACGGCCTGCGATTTCAGCACCGCGATGGGCGAGATCGATCGCCGCCTGCTCGCCGTGCTGCTGCCCGCGCTCGCCACGCAGCCGAAAAGGCCGCGCTTCATCTATACCGGCGGCGGCTGGCTGTTCGGCGCGACCGGCAACAATATTGCGACGGAGTCGACGCCTTTTCGTCCGTTGTCTGCATTCAGGTGGATGGTACCGAACCTGACGCGTATTCTGGAGGCCCCCGAAGTCGACGGCATCGTCATTCACCCGGCGATGGTCTATGCCGGCGATGGCGGCGTGTTCCAGCGCCTGGCCCGGGATGCCATCGAACGCGACGCGGTCCGGGTGGTGGAGAGCGAGAGTGTGCGCTGGCCGCTGGTGCACAGCGATGACCTCGCGGTCCTCTACGCGCTTGCGCTCGAGGGCGCGCCAGCGCGTTCGAGCTATATCGGGGCTGCTGTCGACGGACTCGCCATCGGCCGCATCGCCCGCGCATTGGCTCGGCGCTACGGCACCCGGCGGCTTGAACCACAGGTGATTCCAGCCAATGCGATCGTGGCCGAGCTGGGTGAATGGGCGCGTGGCTACGCGCTCGATCAGCAACTGAGCGGGGCGAAGGCGCGGCGCGCGCTCGGCTGGGCGCCGAAGCATCTCGACCCGGAAGGTGAAATTGCCGGGCTTCCGTGAAGCGACGGGCCAACCGCCACTGGTCACCTGGGCGACATAGGAACGATTGCTCGCCGCCGTGCTTGGTTACTGGCAGGGGGAAGCATTGGGTTCATGGAAATTGTGAATAGCCGTCCCGTCGTCTTGGTTGTTGAAGACGAGTTATTGATCCGCATGAACGCCGTCGAGATGATTGAAGGCGCCGGTTTCGATGTCGTCGAAGCCGATGACGCCGACCAGGCGATTGCGATCCTGGAGTCGCGGCCCGACATTCGCGTCGTCTTTACGGACATCCAGATGCCGGGTTCGCTGGACGGCCTGAAGCTGGCCCGCCTCGTCCGCGACCGATGGCCGCCAATCATGATCATCGCGACGTCGGGGCATCTCACGGGCCGTGACGTCGACCTGCCGGAAGGCGGCGTCTTCCTGCCCAAGCCCTACACGCTCGCCAGGATCACGGCCACGCTTCGAGAGATGATCGGCGCTGCGACTTAAGCCAGGAGCAGGTCGATCCCGCGGGCTTGCCGTTGCTCGACAGCCGGCTTGTCCCCGACGGCGTTGAACAAGCCCGACAACAAAAAGCCGCCGGGTGATGGAGCGGGCGAAGGGATTCGAACCCTCGACCCCGACCTTGGCAAGGTCGTGCTCTACCACTGAGCTACACCCGCATCCGAGAAGGTGACGGCGAACGCGCTGCCTCCAACGGGCAGAGCTATGCCAAATGCGGCCCATGAATGCAACAGCCCGCGCGCGGCCTGGAATCGGCCGAATCACCTGTCGCGGCCATCGATCCCCGGGCCAAATCGGCCCCGCGGGCCGAGGATTTGGGTTCCAGCGATTGCAAAATGGGCTTGCAAGCGCCAATTAGGGCTCGGCCGTGCTAGAATAGGCCCAATTCGCACAAGACATCAGACGAGGATCCCCCGTGACGATAATTGAGCAGGGCAGCGGACCGGCGCCACAGGCGGCGCCCGATTTGATCAAGGAAACCACCACCCAGACCTTCGTGAAGGACGTGATCGAGGAATCGAAGCGCCAGCCGGTGCTGATCGACTTCTGGGCGCCGTGGTGCGGCCCCTGCCGCCAACTGACGCCTATCATCGAGAAGGCGGTCCGCGCCGCCAAGGGCAAGGTCAAGCTGGTCAAGATGAACATCGACGAGCACCCGGCAATCCCCGGCCAGATGGGGATCCAGTCGATCCCGGCCGTGATCGCCTTTGTCAACGGCCAGCCCGCCGACGGCTTCATGGGCGCGGTGCCGGAAAGCCAGGTCACCGCCTTTATCGACAAGCTGACCGCGGGCATGCCGGGCGCGGGCGAGCCCAACATCACGGAAATCCTGCAGGAGGCCGAGGCGGTGCTGGCCGAAGGCGACCCCGCTGCGGCCGCGCAGGTCTATGCCGAGGTGCTGGCGGCAGACGCCACCAACATCGCCGCGTTGGCGGGGCTGGCGAAATGCTACGTCGCCACCGGCGCGATCGAGCAGGCCAAGCAGACCATCGCCATGGTGCCGGAATCGAAGCGCAGCGACGCGGCGGTCAAGGCGGTGCAGGCCTCGATCGATCTGGCCGAGCAGGCCCAGGCGGTCGGCCCGGTGACCGAGCTCGAACAGAAAGTCGCCGCCAACCCGCTCGATCACCAGGCCCGGTACGACCTGGCGACCGCGCTCAACGCCTCGGGCAAGCGTGCCGAGGCGACGGAACAGCTGCTCGAAATCGTCAAGCGTGACCGCAAATGGAACGAGGACGGCGCGCGCAAGCAACTGGTTCAGTTGTTCGAGGCGTGGGGCCCGGCCGACGAAGCCACGATCGAGGGGCGAAAGCGGCTGTCGACGATCCTGTTTTCGTAACGCGCAAGTCAAGAAGCACCGGGGCCGCCAATGCCGATCAATGCCGAATATCGCGGGCCCGGCGACCTTCCCGAAGTGATCCCGGTGTTTCCGCTGCCGGGCGCGCTGCTGCTGCCGCGCGGCCAGATGCCGCTCAACATTTTCGAGCCGCGATATCTGTCGATGGTGGACGACGCGCTGCGCGACGGCCACCGGCTGATCGGGATGATCCAGCCGGATGCCGCCCACTCGCGCGACGAGGCCAGGCCGGCGCTGTTTCGCGTCGGCTGCGTCGGGCGCATCACCCAGCTCGCCGAGGCCGGCGACGGCCGCTATATCCTCGAACTCACCGGCATCGCGCGTTTCAAGGTGGTCGAGGAACTGACGGTGCTGACCGCGTACCGGCAATGCAAGGTGGACTTTTTTCCCTATCTGGACGATTTCACCGCGCGCAAGGGCGAGGAGGCGGTGGACCGCGAGGCGCTGCTGACGGTGCTGACCGACTTTCTGAAAGCCAACGATCTCAAGGTCGACTGGGAAGGGGTCGAGAGCGCGCCCAACGAGGCGCTGGTCAACGCGCTGGCGATGATGTCGCCCTATGGCCCGCCGGAAAAGCAGGCGATGCTGGAAGCCCCCGACCTCAAGACCCGCGCCGAGATCCTGATCGCGATCACCCAGATGGATCTGGCGAAGAAGCGCACCAGCGGCGACACCGGGCTGCAGTAGATCGGCGTCCTGCAGGGTGGGCTCCCGACACCAAAAGGGTTCAAGCCGTCAAGACGAGACCGGGTAGCGAAGGATGGCTGCCAATGATTTGCCTCCCGGCATATCATCCCTGCGAACGGCCAACACGCGCCCGTGCGCGCCAATTACGCGGTTGGCGATTTCGGCGACGACGCTGTAACTATCGGCACTCGCACCATCGACAACCGCGACCACTCCACTTTCTTCATCGACCGTACCATTGATGGTTTCGTCGATATTCACGAGCATCGACTCGACGGCGCCGAACGTCGCCGCCCGCGCATTGCCGAACTTTTCAACGATTGAATGACGGGAGATGGCTCACCTTGTCGCCGCGGCCCTGTGGCACAGCGAAAGAGTTTCTGGTTCCGAACCAAGTCGAGCTGATTGTTTTGGTTCATCCGGACCTGTTGCAATTGCGTCCGGGAGAAGCGGGGGACCGCGAGGCGCTGCTGACGGTTCTGGCCGACGGGCAGAATGGGAGTGATCGCGATCACCGGATGGACCTGGAGAAGAAGCGAACCAGCGGCGTGTCCGGGCTGCAGCAGCTTCTGACGGAACGGCAGGCGCCAATCGCTTGTTGCGATTGGCGCCCGGAGCCTCACTTCATCATTGTCATCATCTTGTCCATGGAGGCCTTGCAGCCGGCCATGTCCTTCTTGGCCATCATGTCCTTGGCCATGGTCATTTCCTTCATGGCCATGGTCTTCTTCTCGCCGGCCGGCATCTTGTTCACGTCGGCGCTGACTTTCGTCATGTTGGCCTCCGTGCATTCCATCGAAGCCATCTGCGCCGAAGCAGGTGCGATGGCGAGAAGTGCCGCGACGGTGAATGAGCCGAGTAATCCCTTGACCATTTTCACGTGCCCTCCGTTTTATCGGCGGAACTGCCGACCACATAGAACGTCACGACTGCTTCGTGGTTCAATTGGAGAAGATTGATCTCTCGAAATTCGTTGCTGCGGTGCAACCGGAACTTCCACCTCCCGAACATGACGACGGCGGGACCGGGTTCGTTTCTTGCCCGGACGCGGCGCCGCACCCGGTCGCAGGGCCTCCACAAAACCGCGAAAACAACCCCATGCAATCGTGCGGCGCTTGACTGAGACATAACTCACCGGTTATGGGTGGATCAATAACCCACAGGTTATCGATCTGAAATGCCTGATGCCCACGATATGCTGTTCCGAGCGCTGGCCGACCCGACCCGCCGGGCGCTGTTCGAACGGCTGTGCCGCGAAGGGGAGCAGACCGTCGGGGCCCTGACGGCTCGGGCCGGGGTCTCGCAACCGGCTGTTTCAAAGCATCTCGTGATTCTCAGGCAGGCCGGGCTGGTGCGCGACCGCCACGAAGGTCGCCAGACCCATTACAGCGCGCAGCTCGGCGCCCTGGCCCCGCTGATCGACTCAGGTTGGCTTCCGGCCGGATCAGAGGCAGGCCTTCGGGGGCGCCAACGCCGGATGGCAGCAGTTCTTTGCCAGGCTGGAGGAGGTGCTGGTGCGGACGGACTGACGCCTGCCGCGCTGCGCATTTGGCTCATCTCGATAAGAGGTCCCTTTGAATTTGCAGCAAGTGGGTTTGCGTGATCCACCGCTGCGCCGGCATACTGGAGTGAACGCAATGGCCAAGAGGACGTCCAAGGCGTCGGCGGAGGTCACGAAAAAGGTCGCCGCTGCCAACGTGACAAGACCGCGCAAGACGGTGGCGGAACCCCATTCCCCGGCTGCAGAGCCGGTGCTGCTCTCCGGCGGTAACCCCCAGATCGCAAAGGGCTACGGCGACGCTCCCGTGCAGGCCTACATCGCGGCCATGCCGGGCTGGAAAAGCGACGTCGGCCGCCGCCTCGACGGACTGATCGTGCGGACCGTCCCCGGCGTGCACAAGGCGGTCAAATGGAATTCGCCCTTCTATGGCATCGAGGGCGAAGGCTGGTTCCTCAGCCTGCATTGCTTCACGAAGTACATCAAGGTGGCTTTCTTTCGCGGCACGTCGCTGCGTCCCGTTCCACCAGGCCGGTCCAAACAAAAGGAAGTGCGCTACCTCGACATCCATGAGGACGACCAGTTCGACGAAGCTCGGCTCGCAAGGTGGGTGAGGCAAGCCAGCCGACTGCCCGGCGAACGAATGTGAACGACGACCACGACCATGAGCAAGGCAACAGCCATGAAAAATAGCGGTGCGAAAGAATCAAAAGCCGGAGACTCTCCCTCCCGGCTGATCGATGCGCGGATCAAGGAGCTGAACGACTGGCGGGGCGAGGCGCTCGCTCGGGTCCGGGTTGTCATCAAGCAGGCCGACCCCAAGGTGATCGAGGCGTGGAAGTGGCGAGGGGTTCCGGTCTGGGAGCACGACGGCATCATCTGCACCGGCGAGACTTACAAGAACGCCGTGAAGTTGACCTTCGCCAGGGGCGCCGCGCTGCAAGACACTGCAGGTCTCTTCAACTCCAGCCTCGAAGGCAACGTCAGGCGCGCCATCGATATCCATGAAGGCGACAAGATCGATGAGAAGGCGCTGAAGGCACTCATACGCGCCGCGGTGGCACTGAACATGGCGACCCGAGGCGCCAAGAAGAAGCCAAAGAGCGCTTGAAGCCAGTAATGCGACCTGCCTGACATCAATATGGGGCCGAACCAAACAAGTTCAAGAATTGCAAAGTTTCGATCTGCAGCCTTATGAAACGCCCCTCCAGAACAGGGCGGGAGCGGTTCATGACCATGCCGAATGCTGATGTCTTGATCGCGGGCGCAGGCCCGACCGGTTTGATGCTGGCGGCCGAGTTGGCGTTGGCCGGCGTCAACGTTGCCATCGTCGAGCGGCGCGAGAGCCAAAATCTCGCCGGCTCGCGCGCAGGCGGCCTGCATTCGCGCAGCCTCGAGATCCTCGATCAGCGCGGGATCGCCGATCGTTTCCTCGCGGAAGGAAAGATAGCCCAAGTGGGGCAGTTCTCCGGCGTCGCTTTGGACATCAGCGGCTTCCCCACCCGGCATCCCTACTCGCTCGGGCTCTGGCAGAACCACATCGAGCGCATCCTGGCCGGCTGGGTCGGCGAGCTCGAGGTGACGATCCATCGCGGACGAGAAGTGACCGGCTTCGCGCAGGACGACACCGGCGTCGACGTTGCGCTGTCCGACGGCCAGTCGATACGGGCGCAATATCTCGTCGGCTGCGACGGAGGACGCAGCTCGGTCCGCAAGACGGCCGGCATCGAATTCCCGGGGTGGGATCCGACCATGAGCAGCCTGATCGCCGAGGTCGAGCTGGCCGAACAGCCGGAATGGGGCATCCGCCAGGACGCCATCGGCATCCATGCCCTCGGCAGGGTGGAGTACGAGATTCGCGACGGCGAGGTGGTTTACGCCGATAGCGGGCCGGTACGGGTCATGGTGACCGAGCGGCAGATCGGACCCGCGAGCGAACCGACCCAGCGCGATCTCAGCGAGGCGCTCATCGCTGTCTATGGGACCGATTACGGGATCCACAGTCCCACCTGGATCTCCAGGTTCACCGATATGACCCGGCAAGCCGCGGCCTACCGCGACAGACGGGTTCTGCTGGCCGGCGACGCCGCGCACGTGCATTCCCCTGACGGTGCACAGGGCCTCCAGATCGGCCTGCAGGATGCGGTGAATCTGGGATGGAAGCTGGCCCAGGTGGTCAAGGGCACATCGCCGGAAAGCCTGCTGGATACATATCATGCCGAGCGTCACCCGGTCGCGGCGCGCGTGCTGCGCACCACGATGGCGCATGTCGCGCTGCGCCGCCCAGACCAACGCACGCAGGCCTTGCGCGATACCATTGCCGAGCTCCTCAGGGCGGACGAGCCGCGCAGACGGTTCGCCGCGATGATGTTCGGTCTGGATATTCACTACGACCTCGGCGAGGGCCACCCGCTGCTCGGACGCCGAATGCCCGATCTCGAGCTTGTCACCGCCGGCGGCCTGCTGCGGGTCTACACCCTTCTCCACGGTGCCCGGCCGGTGCTGCTCGACCTCGGCGTATCCCGTGGCTTCGACATCACGCCGTGGGCGGATCGGGTGCAGATGGTCGACGCCGAATACGGCGGCGCATGGGAGCTCCCGGCACTCGGCACCGTCACCGCTCCCGCCGCCGTGTTGATCCGGCCCGATGGGTATGTGGCCTGGGTGGGAGAGCCGACCCAGCCAGAGCTCGCTGACGCGCTGACCACCTGGTTCGGGCCGCCCATTGCGGCGTAGCGCATCGGCTTCCCTAGTACCCCGCCACCGCCAGCGCCACCACGCCGCTCATCGCCATCCAGCCGAAGTGCCGGCCGCGTGTTGCCCACGCATTGGCGAATGCGGCGAACCCGAACACGATGGCGAACGTGGCGATGATCCAGTGCCGCGCCGGCTGCGACGCCATCGAGGGTGCGGCGATCAGCAGCACGCCGCCGCCGATCCATGCCACCGTGCCGGCGTGCCAGACCAGCCGGATCAGGCGGCGCACCCACGGCGGCTCGATGGTGGCGCGCGGAAATAATTTGGTTTCGCTGAGCACGCTGTGAATCAGCGCCACCACGATCGCGGCGACGCCGGCACATTGCAGCAGGAGATCGCGCATCCGGACCGCCCTCCATACATGACTGTATGGTATTTGTGACCGTTGCGCGAAAGGATGTCAATACAGTAGTGTATGGTGAGTTGCCGCAGGGACCCTCATGGCCGACCAGCTTTCCGCCAAAGACTGGCTCGATCAGGGCCTCAGGACCCTGACCCAGAACGGATTCACGGCCCTGAAGGCCGAGCCGCTGGCCAAGGCAATGGGGGTGTCGCGGGGCAGCTTCTACTGGCATTTCGCCGATCTCGCCGCGTTCCACGCCGCGGTCCTCGCACATTGGCGCGATGTCGCCGCCGAACAGGTGATCGCCGACCTCGCCGCGGCCGACACCGCCGATCCGCTGCCGTTGTTGCTGCGCCGCGCGTTCGGCAGCCGGCCGGCGCTGGAGAACGCGGTCCGCACCTGGGCGAGCGTCGATCCCAAGGCCCGGGCAGCCGTGCAGGCCATCGACCGGCGCCGGCTGACCTACATGGCACGCCTGTTCCGGGCCAAGGGGCTCTCGCCCGGCGTGGCCCGGGCCCGGGCACACATCCTTTATTGGGCGTTTCTCGGGTTTGCGCTGTCGGAGCAGCCGCTGCCACGGAGCCAACAGTCGGCGGTGCTCGATGAATTGCTCGCCATCGCGGCGCGATGACGACGCGGCTAGCGGTGTCGACCGAATATGCTAAGGGATCGAGAGACCAAGCAGGAGGCCCACGCATGACATCCGCACCCGAACGCCATGAAGGCAGCGTCGATCCCAAGCTGCTGGAAATCCTGGTCTGCCCGCTGACCAAGGGCCCGCTGGAGTTCGATGCGGCGAAGCAGGAACTGATCTCGCGTTCGGCCAAGCTCGCTTATCCGATCCGCGACGGCATCCCGATCATGCTGCCGGAAGAGGCGAGGAAGATCGATTAGCGCAAAGCGTCGTGATCTCCTCGTCATTGCGGGTTCTGTACCGGCATGAGGGCCGACCCTGGTGGACGCAGGTTCCTTAATTCGATGCGATAGCGGTTAGAAGCGATTTACCCATTCTTCCTGGAAGGGGGGCGCGTCGCGCCCCTTCGTATTGCCGGTGACTCCCTCCCGTCCTACAACGCCTCGCCCTTCAACAACCGCGGCACCTCGCCCGACAGTCCCGCGGCCTGGCGGATGAAGAAGTTCTTCAGCGGCGGCGCGCGATCGACCAGGCCGAGCCCGATATCGCGCGCCGTGCGCAGCAGCGTCGATTCGTTGGAGAACAGCAGATTCAGCGAATTGGTGGCGAGGCCCATCGCCATGGTGTCGAACCGCCGCCAGCGCTGGTAGCGATCGAGCACGTCGGCCTGGCCGAGGTCGATGCCGAGCCGCGCGGCGTCGACGATCACTTCGGCCAGTGCCGCAACATCCTTCAGGCCCATATTGAGGCCCTGGCCCGCGATCGGGTGAATCACATGCGCGGCGTCGCCGACCAGCGCCAGCCGCGCGCCGATGAAAGAGCGCGCGACGAAATAACCGAGCGGAAACGCGCGTGGCGTGTCAAGTGCCTTGATCTCGCCGAGATGCAGCCCGAACCGCTGCTCGAGTTCACCGTGAAATTTCTCGTCGCTCAGGCCGACGATGCGCGCGGCTTCCGCGCGCTTCTCGGTCCACACCAGCGACGATCGCTTTCCGGTCAGCGGCAGGATCGCGAACGGTCCTGCCGGGAGAAAATGTTCCTCGGCGCGGCCGTGATGATCGCGCTCGTGGCCGACCGTGACCACGATGCCGGATTGATCGTAGTCCCAGCCATGGGTGGCGATCCCGGCGCGCTCGCGCAATCTGGAGCGCGCGCCATCGGCGGCGACCAGCAGGCTGGCCTCGATGACGCTGCCGTCGGCCAGCGTCACGTCGACGCCGTCGCTGCGCGAATCAAAACCCGTCACCGCGGTGGCCCTGAGGTCGATGCCCTCAGCCTCGGCGCGCGCCACCAGCGCGTCGATCAGATGGCGATTCTCGACCATATGCGCGAACGGCTCGCCCGGCTCGACATCGCCGGCAAACGTCAGGAACACCGGCCGGGTGGCGTCTTCCAGCCTGGAATCGGTGACGACCATGTCGGTGATCGGCTGCGCCACGGCTGCGACCTCATCCCATACCTCGAGCGCTGCGAACAGCCGGCGGCAGGCCGCGACGATGGCGGTGGCGCGGGGATCGCGGCTTGGCCGCGACGCCAGCGCGGGATCGGCGACGATGACCGGGATATCGGCGCCAAGGCCCTGACGCAGCGCCAGCGCCAGCGCCAGCCCTGCAAACGCGCCGCCGCCGATGACAATGCTACGCTGTGCCGACATGTTGGACCTGCCTACTCAAACCCTTGCTCCCGGAGCAAACCCTTGCTCCCGGAGTATAGCTGGGCGAAACAGGATTGAGAAACAAGGGCAAATTCTCCCGTTTGTCATTCCGGGGCGCGCGCAGCGCGGGCCCGGAATGACGCGGAAACCGAAAGCGCAGCCATGTCCAAAGGCGTCATCGACCTGATTTCCATTCTCGATCTCGAGCCGATCGAGGTGAACCTGTTCCGCGGCAGCAGCCCGAAGACGAGCTGGCAGCGCGTGTTCGGCGGTCAGGTGATCGGGCAGGCGATGGTGGCGGCGTGCCGCACCGTCGAGGGCCGGCTGCCGCATTCGCTGCACTGCTATTTCATCCTGCCGGGCGATCCGCAGATTCCGATCATCTACGAGGTCGAACGGCTGCGCGACGGCAGGAGCTATTCGACCCGCCGGGTCACTGCGATCCAGCATGGCAACGCCATCTTCTCGATCATGGTGTCGTTTCATGTCGAGGAAGAAGGCGCGTTCGACCACCAGGACGAGATGCCCGACGTGCCGCCGCCGGAAAAGCTCACGGCCGAGGAGGTGGCGAAACAGCCGATGTTCCGGGAGATGCCGGAATTCATCCGGCGCTATTACGAGTCGGACCGGCCGATCGAACTGCGCCCGGTCGAACTCGGGCGCTATTTCGGCGAGAAGATCGACGACGGCCGCATCAATGTCTGGATCCGGACCGCCTCGAAACTGCCGGACGACCCGGCGCTGCACATGTGCGCGCTGGCCTATGCCTCGGATTTCTCGCTGCTGGACGCGGCGATGGCGCGCTACGGACGGACGCTGTTCGACAAGCGGATGATGCCGGCGAGCCTCGATCACGCGATGTGGTTTCACCGCGCGTTCCGCGCCGACGAATGGCTGCTCTACGCGCAGGACTCGCCCAGCGCGCGCGGCGGCCGCGGCCTGACTCGCGGCATGATCTTCAAGCAGGACGGCACGCTGGTGGCGTCCGTGGCGCAGGAAGGCTCGCTGCGCCAGCGCAAATAGGCGATCAGCCGTTCACCCGCGCGCCTCGCTCGGTCAAGATCGTCTGCGACGCCAGCCAGCGCCACATCCAGCGATACACCCATGGTATCGGGATGATGAACACGCTGGCGATTGCGGCCACGACGGTACGCCACAGCAACTCCAGTCCGGTGCCGGTGAATACGACTTCGCGCCGCGTGCCCTGGATATTCCGGCAAATCCACCGCGTCATGGCTGCGTAAACCCACGCCCAGCCGATGATCGTAATGACCGAGACAACCGCCAGAATGGTCCATCCGAGAAACGCCCAGAATGAGCCCGAAAAACGGAGCCCGAGCGGTTGCTCGTTGGAAGCGAGGTTCGCGATCAACCAAACGATGAACAGCCAATACAGAGCGATCTGAACCAGGAACATCAGATTGTTGAGCAACTCGATGCCGGTCAGAGCAACGCCGACAGAGAGCACGACGGCTCCGAAATACCAGGGAACGAGCGTCATCGCCGTGCCGACGAAGCTGAGATTGGGGCGGCCCGGCACGTGCACACACGGTACGAGCCACTGGATGTACCATACCAGCGCCCATGGAGCCGGGATGACGAGGATGAGACCGACGAGAAGCACGAGGCTGCACCAGGCGAAGTCCCAAATTCCGAAATCGATCGAAAGCGGGCCATCGCTGTGCCCTGCTGTGCCCGGTTCGGCACCGCTCGAACGCGGTATCACGGGCGGCCCGGAGGAGACATCCGGCGCGAGGCCCGGGATTTCAGCTGCCCTCTGCCAGTTGGCCATGCCCTCGGTCCAGACCAGCGTGTCCGCCGTGATGGCGCCTCTGGCGATCAACTCGCGCAGCTGGATCTCGGGGTACGGACCCTGCTGCTGGCCCTCGGATGCATAGAACCAAGATCGGCTGGCCATACTGTCTTGTCCCCCGGTTGAATGCAGCGACGGCAAATGAGTCGGGCGCCGAAAGCCGGCATTGTGGCGGACGATCCGGGACCCTGTACAGGGACGCCGGCGCCCGACCACAAATGTTTTGCCACGGCATGCAACTTTTTTGTGCCATTTGCCCGGAAAGATGCCAGATTTGATCGCGCGCAAATCACCTGTGCTCCACCTGCCGGAATAGAGAGAACAAGGTCTGACCATGAAACTCGTCGTCGCGATCATCAAACCCTTCAAGCTGGACGAGGTCCGCCAGGCCCTGACCGCCATCGGCGTCCACGGCATGACGGTGACCGAGGTCAAGGGTTACGGCCGCCAGAAGGGCCACACCGAGATCTATCGCGGCGCCGAATATGTCGTGAACTTTCTGCCCAAGCTGCGGATCGAAATCGCCGTCGCGTCCGATCTCGCGGACAAGGCGGTCGAGGTGATCACGCAAAGCGCGCGCACCGGCCAGATCGGCGACGGCAAGATCTTCGTGACTCCGATCGATCACGCGCTGCGCATTCGCACCGGCGAAACCGACAGCGACGCGCTCTGACCACCGCTTACCGCGCAAGAACAGCGATGCGCCAAGACATCGCTTCAAGACATCGCACATCAACAGGCTGGGGAAATATCATGGGGGTTCTGCCACGTCACGCAGCCCGCGCTGCGGCGACCTTTTCGATCGCAACATGGTTCGCATCGCCGGTGACGCCGGCTCTTGCTGATACATCCGGCATCAACGCCGCCGACACGGCATGGATGATCGCAGCCACCGCGCTGGTGCTGATGATGACCATCCCGGGCCTGGCGCTGTTCTATTCCGGCATGGTGCGCAAGAAAAACGTACTGGCAACGATGGCGCAAAGCCTGGCCGCCGTGGCGCTCATTTCGATTCTCTGGGTCGCATTCGGCTACTCGCTGGCGTTCGTCGGCGACGGCCCCTGGCTCGGGACGCTGGATCGCTGGTTTCTCGCCGGCATGAAGATGGACGACGTCAACCCGGCGGCGAAGACGATTCCCGAAGCGCTGTTCATGCTCTACCAGATGACCTTTGCGATCATCACGGTCGCGCTGGTGGCAGGCGCGGTGGCCGATCGCATGCGGTTCTCGGCCTATCTGCTGTTTTCGGTCGGCTGGTTCATGTTCGTCTATGTGCCGCTGGCACATTGGGTCTGGGGCGGCGGCTTCCTCGCCACCATGGGCGTGCTGGATTTTGCCGGCGGTCTCGTGGTGCATCTGTCCGCCGGAATCGGCGGCCTGGTCGCGGCCAAGGTGATCGGCAAGCGTCATGGCTACGGCACGGAGAATTTGGCCCCGTTCGATCTGTCGCTCGCGGTGATCGGCACCGGTATGCTCTGGGTCGGATGGTTCGGCTTCAATGGCGGCTCGGCGCTGTCGGCCAGTCCGCGCGCCGTGATGGCGATCACCGCCACGCATCTGGCCGCCTGCGCCGGCGCGCTGACTTGGGCCGCCGTCGAATGGTCGACCCGGCGCAAGCCGTCGGTGCTCGGCATGATCTCCGGCGCGATCGCCGGATTGGGCACCATCACGCCGGCGTCCGGATTCGTTGAGCCTTGGCACGGCATCGTCATTGGCATGGCCGCCGGCTTGCTGTGCTTCTGGGCCTGCACCAGCCTGAAGCAGCGCTTCAGTTACGATGATTCGCTCGATGTGTTCGGGGTCCACGGTATCGGGGGAATCACTGGCACGCTGCTCGCCGGCGTGTTCGCGACGGCCGCGATCGGAGGGACCTCCGGCCTGCTGGAAGGCAATCCGCGTCAGCTGCTGATCCAGTTCTACGGCGTGGCCGTCACCTTGCTGTGGTCGGGCGGCATGACGTTCGTGCTGCTCAAACTGGTCGGCGTGTTCGTGCCGTTGCGGGTTTCGCTGCAGCAGGAGATGGAAGGCCTGGATATTTCGCAGCATGGCGAGGCGCTGCAATAATCCCCGTTACCTAAATACCCTCCGGTTGCCCGCCGGGTGGGCAGGAATATGTCGGGAGCCTGTCCTGCCTGATGTCTGGGCAGGCATGGCTATGCTTTAGGCGCGGCGGAACATCGCAGCTGCGAAGGATTCCGGGAAAGCGCGAAAAGGTCCGCGTTCATAATCCGTTAGGGAATGCCGTCGGTCTGGCACGGCATTTGATTCTATGGAGGCTGGCTGTGCCCGCGTAGTGACCTTCTCCGCGTGGTGAATCTCAGTCGAGAACGCCCGGTCGAGTCTGAACCGGGCCCAAGCGGGGATAGGACCCATGAAAATTGTTATGGCGATCATCAAGCCATTCAAGCTCGAAGAAGTCCGGGACGCCCTGACCGCCATTGGCGTTCACGGCCTGACGGTGACGGAAGTCAAGGGATACGGCCGGCAGAAGGGCCATACGGAGATTTATCGCGGGGCCGAATACGCGGTGAGCTTCCTGCCCAAGATCAAGATCGAGGTCGCGGTCGCCTCGGACCAGGTCGACAAGACCATCGACGCCATCACGACGGCGGCCAAAACCGGGCAGATCGGCGACGGCAAGATCTTCGTCATCAACCTCGACCATGCGGTCCGCATCCGCACCGGCGAGGCCGACGCCGCGGCCCTCTGATTTCGCGCTCAACCTTTCCCACTCAGGAGTAAAACAAATGACGTTCAAACGTCCCTATCGCGCGGGATCAGCGGCCCTCGCCCTCGGCCTGTTCGCCGCGACCGCCGCCTATGCGGAGCCTACCGTCAACAAGGGCGACAATGCCTGGATGCTGACATCGACGGTGCTGGTACTGCTGATGACGATCCCGGGCCTTGCGCTGTTCTACGGCGGCCTGGTCCGCTCCAAGAACATGCTCTCGGTGCTGGCGCAGGTTTTCTACACCGTCTGCATCGTGATCATCCTGTGGACGGTGTACGGCTACAGCCTGGCCTTCACCGGCGGCTCCGACTTCATCGGCGGCTTCTCCAAGGCCTTCCTGACCGGCGTGACCACGGACTCCAAGGCAGCGACGTTCAGCGTCGACGCCAATATCTCGGAGCTCGTGTACATCTGCTTCCAGATGACCTTCGCGGCGATCACCCCCGCTCTCATCGTCGGCGCGTTCGCCGAACGCATGAAGTTCGCGGCGGTCGCGCTGTTCGTTCCGCTCTGGGTGACGCTGATCTACCTTCCGATCGCGCACATGGTCTGGTACTGGCCCGGACCGGACCTGATCACGGATGCGGTCAAGGCGCTTGCCGCGGCGGGAGATGCTGCGGCGAAGACCGCGGCGCAGGCCAAGCTCGACGAGATCAACGCCGACGCCGGCTGGATCTTCAAGAAGGGCGCGCTCGACTTCGCCGGCGGCACCGTGGTGCACATCAACGCCGGCATCGCAGGTCTCGTCGGCGCGATCCTGATCGGCAAGCGGACCGGATACGGCAAGGAACTGATGGCGCCGCATTCGCTGACCATGACCATGATCGGCGCCTCGCTGCTCTGGGTCGGCTGGTTCGGCTTCAATGCCGGATCGAACCTCGAAGCCTCGGGCGGCGCCGCGCTCGCCATGACCAATTCCTTCGTCGCGACCGCGGCGGCGGCGCTGTCGTGGATGTTTGCCGAATGGATCATCAAGGGCCATCCCTCGCTGCTCGGGGCCTTGACCGGGGCGGTGGCGGGACTTGTCGCCGTCACCCCCGCGGCCGGCTTTGCCGGTCCGATGGGAGCGATCGTGCTCGGGCTGGTGGTCGGCATTGTCTGCCTGTTCTTCTGCACGGTGATCAAGAACGCGCTCGGCTATGACGACTCGCTCGACGTGTTCGGCGTCCACTGCGTCGGCGGCATCGTCGGCGCGCTCGGAACCGGCATCCTGGTAAATCCGGCCCTCGGCGGCACCGGCGTCATGGACTACGTCGCCGGCAAGATCGCCGATTACGATCTGGTCGCCCAGATGACGTCGCAGCTCTGGGGCGTCGGCACCACGCTGCTGTGGTCGGGCATCGGTTCGGCGATCCTCTTCAAGGTCGTCGATGTGATCGTCGGGCTGCGCGCCACCGTCGAGGTGGAGCGCGAGGGTCTGGACATCACCGAGCACACCGAGCGCGCCTACAACATGTGAGGTCTCCCGGGGGCGCGATCTCACGAGGTCGCGCCCGGAACTACGGTTCGGGCACATACCCGGCAATGCCCCGACCGTCGAGGGGCTCCAGCGCAAGCTGGGGCCCCTTTCCTTTTTCCGAGGCGTATGACCGCGGCACGGAATAACCGGAACCCGCCCGCCGGACGGACCGTGTTGACGCGGGAGGCAATGATCTGTTTGTTTCCGGTGAAGTAGGTGGGACTACCGCGCCACGGCGGGATCCTCACTCGCTGTCGACCGCTCGCTGCCGCACAATGAACAAAGGGTAGAAACGCCTATGGAAGCCCACGCCAGCAACGCGTCCGATTCGACCGGTAAATGGTCGCCCTCGCCCGACGCCAGCGAGATCGTGAAAAGCATCCATGCGATGCTGCATCCGCGCAACATCGTGCTGGTCGGCGCCACCGACAAGCCCGGCAACTATGCCGAGCGGATCTGGAACAACCTGATCAAGTACAAGTTCGGCGGCGGGCTTTATCCGGTGAATTCGAAGCGCGAAACCATCTGGGGCGTTCCCTGCTTCAAGGATTTCGCCAGCCTTCCGGACAAGCCCGACCACGTGCTGGTGCTGGTGCCGGCCCGTTTCGCAGTGCAGGTGATCCGCGACGCCGCCGCGGCGGGCGCGCGCTCCGCCACCATCGTCACCTCCGGCTTCAGCGAATTGCAGGACGATGAAAGCCAGAGGCTGGCGGTCGAACTGAAGCAGGCCGTCCTGGAGACCGGCCTCGCCGTCACCGGCCCGAACTGCCTCGGCAATCTCAGCGCCGGCGAAAACCTGTTCACCAACATCGACGACCGCATCGTCACGATGGAGGCAGGTCCCGTCGCGATCGCCGGCCAATCCGGTGCGATCGTGATGGCGATCCGGCAGGCGCTGGAGGATCGCGGCGTCGGCGTCGGCTACATGGTCACGACCGGCAACGAGACCGGCCTCGAAACCCCCGACCTCATGAGCTATTTCGCCGCCGATCCGTCCATCCGCGTGATCGTGGTCTATCTCGAGGGTGTGCGAAATACAAAAGTGTTCCGCGAGGCCTGCAAGGCCGCGCGCGCCGCGGGCAAGCCCGTGATCGCGCTCAAGCTCGGGGCGTCGGAGGGCGGGCGCGCCGCCGCGATGGCCCATACCGGCGCGCTGGCCGGCTCGATCGAAACCTTCGACGCCATCTCGACCCGGGAAGGCGTGATCCGCGTCCGCGGCCTCGATGAGCTGATCGAAACCACCGAATGCTTCGTTCACGCCGACCCGCCGAAGAGCAACCGGCTCGCGGCCGTCTCGCTGTCCGGCGGCAAGCGCGGCCTTCTGATCGATGCGTTCCATTCGGCGGGTTTGAACTTCGCCCCGCTCAGCCCCGATGCCACCGAGAAGCTGGCGAAAATGCTCGGCCCCGGCAGCATCGTCGGCAATCCGCTCGATGCCGGTTTTGCCGCCGTCGTCGATCCCTCGATGATCGACGATCCCGACACCGACATCGTCATCATCGACGCCGAACTGCCGAAAGCGCCGCACGAGCTGCGCGAACGCAATCTGCGCATCGTCAACGAAATGGCAGGCGCCGCCTCGAAGCCGGTGGTCTATATCAGCACGATGTCGATCGGGTTTACCGAGTTCACCAAGGGCTTGCGCAAGTCGCTGCCGAACATCGCGGTGATGCAGGGTCTCGACCGCGCGGTCGGCGCCATCAAGTCGCTGATCGACTACGCCGGCTTGCGCAAGGTGGTGCCGGACATCACCTCGAGCTCGAGCGCCTCGGCGCGGGCAACGCTGGAAAAGACGCTGAAGAGCGCCAATGGTGCCGCCGCGCTCGACGAGGTGGCGTCGAAGAAGCTGCTGAAAGCCTACGGTATTCCCGTCTCCAAGGAAGAGATCGCGCAGACCCCGGCGGAGGCGGTCAGGATCGCCAAAAAGATCGGCTTTCCCGTGGTGGCGAAAGTGGTCAGCCCCGACATCCTGCATAAATCCGACATCGGCGGCGTGGTGCTGAACATCAACAACGCCGCCGAGGTGAAGAAGGCCTTCACCGACATCACCAACCGGGTCAAAAAGCTCAAGGGCAAGCCGAAGCTCGAGGGCATCCTGATCGCGCAGCAGGTGAAGGCCGACCTCGAACTGGTGGTCGGCGCCGCCCTCGACGCCGAGATGGGACCGGTGGTGCTGTTCGGCACCGGCGGCGTCGACATCGAGCTGATGAAGGACGTCGCACTGGCCGGCGCGCCGCTGGACGCCGCCGAGGCCAGGCAGCTGATCGACCGCACCAAGGCCGGCGTCAAACTGAGGGGTTATCGCGGCAAGCCCGCGCTGCACGAGGCATCGGTGGTCAAGGCCATCGTCGGCCTCTCCAACCTGATGGCGGACGCCGGCAACCGCATCGCTTCGATCGACGTCAATCCGTTCCTGATCAACACCAAGCTCGGCGTCGCCGTGGACGGCCTGATCGTACTCAACAACGCCGCGGCCAAAAGCGCTGCCGCGAAACATTAGCGGACGGTCGCGCGGGCGGATTGCACCGGGTCGCGCGAATGTACCTTTTGCCTCGGGCGCAAGAAAGTCGGGAGACAGAAATGAACCGGGAAACGCAGCACCTGCCGTTGTCCGGCATCACCGTCGTCTCGCTCGAACAGGCCATCGCGGCACCGCTCGCCAGCCGGCATCTGGCCGACTGGGGCGCACGGGTGATCAAGATCGAACGGCCCGGCAAGGGCGATTTCTGCCGCGACTACGATTACGTGATGAACGGGATGTCGAGCCAGTTCGCCTGGACCAACCGGTCGAAAGAGAGCCTCGCGCTCGACGTCAAGAGCAGTGAGGGCCGGCGCGTGCTCGACGCGCTGCTGCCGCGGGCAGACGTGTTTCTGCAGAATCTGGCGCCGGGCGCGGCCAAACGCCTCGGCCTCGATGCCGCGACTCTGGTGGCACGCTTTCCCCGCCTGATCGCCTGCGATATCTCCGGCTATGGTAGCGGCGGTCCCTACGGCGCAAAAAAAGCCTACGACCTGCTGGTCCAGTGCGAGGCCGGTTTTCTGTCGATCAACGGCACCGAGGAACAGCCTGCGAAATGCGGCATCGCCGTCGCCGACACCGCGACCGGCATGTACATCGTCAACGGCGTGCTGATGGCGCTGTTCAACCGCGACCGGACCGGCAAGGGAATGGCGTTCGAGGTTTCGCTGTTCGATTCCATGACCGAATGGATGAGCTATCCCGCCTATTACACCGATGGCGCCGGCAAGCCGCTGCGCCGCACCGGCACGCGTCACGCCACCATCGCGCCCTACGGCCCGTTTCGGTGCGGCGACGGACGAACCGTGTTCTTCGGCATTCAGAACGCCCGCGAATGGACCGCGCTCTGCGCGCAAGTGCTGGAGGATGCGGCGCTGGCGAGTGATCCGCGCTTTTGCGACAACCCGCAGCGCATGCAAAACCGGGATGCGCTGGAAGTCTTGATCGAACGACACTTCGCGAAATTTTCCGCAGAGCAGGTGATCCAGCGGCTCGACGGCGCGGCCATCGCCAATGCCAGCATGAACACGGTCGAAGCGTTCCTGGAGCATCCGCAGCTTCACGCCCGCGACCGGGTCCGCCAGGTGGGGTCGCCGAACGGACCGCTGATGAGCTTTCTCCCCGCGATCACCATTCCCGGCGTCAATCCTGTGATGGGTGACATTCCCGCGGTCGGCGAGCATACCGACGCGATCCTCGCCGAACTTGACCTGTTTGAAACCACCCGGAGATGACCGCGCCGCGCCTGACCCGAACCTACCTCGCCGTGCCCGCCCACCGCGCCCGGCTGGTGCAGAACGCCGCCGCGTCGGCCGCCGACGCCGTTTTCATGGATCTCGAAGACGCGGTGCCGCCGGCCGAAAAGGCGGCGGCGCTGGAGGCGGCCGCCGATGCATTGACCGCGCACGACTGGGGCCAGAAGACCGTCGCCGTCCGGCTGAACGCGATCGACAGCCCCTCGATCCAGGCGGAGATCGCGCGTCTCGGCGGCCTTGAGCGGATCGACGCCTTCATCGTGCCGAAGGCGGAGGCGATCGCCGAGGTAACCGAGATCGGCCGCTGGATTGCCGAAGCCGCCGGAACGCGCAAGGCGCCGGCCGCAATGGAATTGCTGATCGAGACGGCGCGTGGACTGGTCAACGTGGAAGCGCTGGCGCAAGCCGACCCGCTGGTCACCGCGCTGCATCTTGGCGTTGGCGACTTCGCCGCGTCGATTGGGGCGCGCAGCGCCGAGATCGGCGCCTCGCCGTCGGGATACCGGCATGTCGGCAGTGCGGCGGACGGCCATCCCTCGGTGCCGCTTGATCTGTTCGCCTATCCGATGATGCGCCTGCTGGTGGCCGCACGTGCCTTCGGTTTGCGCGCGATCGACGGCCCTTGCGGCGCGTTCCGTGATCCCATTGCCACCGCGTCGACGGCGGCCAAGGCCGCCGCGATGGGATATGACGGCAAACAGGTCATCCATCCGAGCCAGATCGAACCGACGCGAAATGCCTTCATTCCCTCGGATGAAGAACTCGCTTACGCCGGGCGCGCGATCGCCGCCCTTGAGCAAGCCGAGCGGAACGGGCAGGGCGCGGTCACGGTCGACGGCAAGATGGTGGACTACGCCAATATCCGGATGATCCGGCGGTTGATGAGTTTCAAGGATCAGGATTGATGCTCGGCTCAGCAAACTGCTATGGCTACTCCCCACGCAGCATTGACATGATTTCGTCCGTGGAAGGACCCGGACCGGCGATGCCGATCAGCTTCGCGAACCGGCTCGGCGGGCGCGTTCCGTCAGCCCGTTCGATGACGATTCTGCCATCGGCGACACGCCTGAAGGCAATCTCTGTGCTCGGTTCTATTCCCAGATAGTCTCGGACCCGTTTGGGCACCGTCACCCGGCCGTTGCTCGTGACCCTCGTTGCCATTGCGGCCTCCGCAATAATGTCCCCTTCGCAGCCTGGCAATAATCAGCAAATTCCTCGCTGGCGTCGATGGTTAATCGCGTCTTAACCTCGCCGTATCTATGGTGGTTTGATCCGTTTTTGCCCGGTCTCGACATGCGACCGGCTGCCCCGAGAGTGCTGGCGCTTACGTATGGCAATCACCGCTGCATCCCGTGCGCCGCAGGGCGCCGCCACCGAGGAAAGCGAACGCTCGCCATTTGCGCGGCTGACCGAACTACTGGCCCCCTATCAGCCGGCCAAGCCATTGATTACATTGTCCTTGGGCGAACCGCAGCACCCCGTCCCAGCCTTCGTCGGCCCGGTCTTGGCAAAACACATCGCCGATTTCGGCCGCTACCCCATCGCCAAGGGCATCGATCCGTTTCGGCGGGCCGCCGCCAACTGGCTTGCCGCCCGGTTCGACCTGCCGCGGCCGATCGATCCCGAAACCGAGCTGTTGGTGCTGAACGGCAGCCGCGAGGGGCTGTTTTTTGCCGCGCTCACCGCAGCGCGCTATGTCGGCGAGCGCAGGGGCAGGCCGGCGATCCTGATACCGAATCCGTTTTATCCGGCCTATGCCGCCGGCGCCCGCGCTGCGGGCTGCGAAGCGATCTACCTGCCGACCACGCTCGCCAACGGTTTCCTGCCGGATCTCGACGCGCTCGACGACGCCACGCTGGCGCGAACCGTCGCAATCTACATCGCCTCGCCGGCCAATCCGCAAGGAGCCGTGGCAACGCGCGACTATTTCGGCCGGTTGAAGCAACTCGCCGACCGCTTCGGCTTCATGATTCTCAGCGACGAATGCTATTCGGAAATCTACACCCAGACCGCGCCCGGCAGCATGCTGGAATGCGCCGGGCCCGATTTCACCAACGTGGTGGCGTTCCAGTCGCTGTCGAAGCGCTCCA
The DNA here is from genome assembly GCA_001464035.1 of Bradyrhizobiaceae bacterium Ga0074131. Classification (GTDB taxonomy): domain Bacteria; phylum Pseudomonadota; class Alphaproteobacteria; order Rhizobiales; family Xanthobacteraceae; genus Bradyrhizobium. The sequence goes on along the minus strand of LNEC01000019.1, from coordinate 207,921 downwards.
ACCTGCCGGGCATGCGGGTCGGCTTTGCCGCCGGCGACGGCAGGTTTCTCGGCGCGTTCCACGAACTGCGCAATGTGGCGGCACCCCAGGTGCCGGTGCCGCTGCAGCAAGTTGCAGTCGCCGCTTACGCCGACGAGACGCATGTTGAGGAGAATCGCAGGCTCTACCGGATCAAATTCGATCTCGCCGATCAGATCCTCGGCAATCGTTACGGATATCATCGCCCTGCCGGCGGCTTCTGTGTCTGGCTCGACGTGTCGGAGCGCGGCGGCGACGAAGCCGCGGCGATAAAACTCTACAGGGACGGCGGCGTGCGCGTGGTGCCCGGAAGTTACCTGGCGAGGCCGCAGGCCGACGGCAGCAATCCAGGCGCCGGCTATATCAGGCTGGCGCTGGTTGCCGACAGTGAAACAACAGCCGAGGCGTTGCACCGGCTGGTCGAAATTCTCGAATAGTCGCGAAGGCCCCATGAGCATGCCGGCGATCGAACGCGTCATCCCCCTGGTCGGCCACTTGCCGGCCACCATCCGCGAGGCGCTGGCGCGGCGCTTGCGCGAACTCGCCGGGCTTGCGCTGATCGCGCTGTCGGGCGTGGCGGCGGCCGCGCTGATGACGTGGTCGGTGCAGGATCCCAGCCTCAGCCATGCGACCTCGCGCGCGATCCGCAACATCGTCGGCTATCCCGGCGCGATCGGCGCCGATCTCTTGATGCAGATCATCGGCCTCGGCGCCATCATGCTGATCCTTCCCGTCGCGGTGTGGGGCTGGCGCATGCTGACCCACCGCACCTTGGACCGCCAAGCGCTGCGGATGGCGTGGTGGTTTCTCTGCACGGTGATATCCGCGGGCTTTGCAAGCTGCTGGGCCCACGGCGGGGCATGGCCGCTGCCGACCGGGCTTGGCGGCGTCGTCGGCGACGCGCTGGTGCGGGCGCCCGCCGTCGTGTTCGGTCCGCCCGGCATCGTTTATCGCCTCGTGCTCGGAACCGTTCTGTTCGCGGCCATGATCGCGACCTTCCTGTTCGCGAGCGGCATGGGCTCGCGGCCGCAAGAGGCGGAATTGACGGCGATCGAGGACGACGACGCGCCGTTCGTCGAGGAGGGCGATCGCGGCTCGGTCTCGCTGGGATGGGCGTTTCATGCCGCCATGAGCGCCAAAGCACGGCTCGCATGGCTGGTTTCGCTGGCCTATAGCTCGCTGGTGGCAAGCGCGCCGCCGCCGCGCACGGCCTCGTTCGAGCGCCACGAGCCAAATCTGGGCGGCCGCGTACCGCCCCTGGCTTCGCAGGCCGAAGAGGATTTTGCCGACGAGGAAGAAGACGAAGAGGACGTTCCCGCCGCCCGCGCTCCGCGCAAGAAGGCGGCGCCGCGCGCGCCTCAACGCAAATCCTCCGACAGGTTCGAACTGCCCGCGGTGTCGGTGCTGACGGCGCCGAAAGCCTCGGACCGGCAGCCACTGAGCAAGGCGGAACTCGAGGCGAATTCGCGCGCGCTGGAAAGCGTGCTCGGCGATTTCGGCGTTCGCGGCGAAATCGTCAAGGCGCATCCCGGCCCCGTCGTGACGCTGTACGAGCTCGAACCCGCGCCCGGCATCAAGTCGTCGCGCGTCATCGGGCTCGCCGACGACATCGCCCGCTCGATGAGCGCGCTGTCGGCGCGCGTCGCCGTCGTTCCCGGACGCAACGCCATCGGCATCGAGCTGCCGAACGCGCATCGCGAGAAGGTCTATTTGCGCGAACTGCTGACGGCGAAGGACGAGTCGGTCGCGAAGCTGCCGCTCTGTCTCGGCAAGAACATCGGCGGCGAATCGATCATCATTGACCTGGCGCGGACGCCGCATATGCTGATCGCGGGCACCACCGGCTCCGGAAAATCCGTCGCCATCAACACCATGATCCTCAGCCTGGTCTATCGGCTGCGGCCGGATCAATGCCGCCTGATCATGGTCGATCCGAAGATGCTCGAACTCTCGGTCTATGACGGCATCCCGCATCTGCTGACGCCGGTCGTGACCGACCCGAAGAAGGCCGTGGTCGCGCTGAAGTGGGCGGTGCGCGAGATGGAAGAACGCTACAAGAAGATGTCCAAGCTCGGCGTGCGCAACATCGACGGCTACAACCAGCGCCTGCTCGAAGCCAAGACCAAGGGCGAGGAGCTGAGCCGCACGGTGCATACCGGCTTCGACAAGGAAACCGGCAAGGCGATCTACGAGGAAGAGAAGCTCGACCTCGATCCGCTGCCTTATATCGTCATCATCGTCGACGAGATGGCCGACCTGATGATGGTTGCCGGCAAGGATATCGAAGGCGCGGTGCAGCGCCTGGCGCAGATGGCGCGCGCCGCCGGCCTGCACGTGATCCTGGCGACGCAGCGGCCGTCGGTCGACGTCATCACCGGCACCATCAAGGCGAACTTCCCGACCCGCATCTCGTTTCAGGTCACTTCGAAAATCGACAGCCGCACCATCCTCGGTGAAATGGGCGCCGAGCAGCTGCTCGGACAGGGCGACATGCTTTACATGGCGGGTGGCGGACGCATCAGCCGCGTCCATGGCCCCTTCGTGTCGGACGAAGAGGTCGAGAAGGTGGTGCGCCATCTCAAGTCGCAGGGCCAGCCCGAATACCTCGAGGCGGTCACCGCGGAAGAGCCCACCGACGAAGACGGCGCAGTGTTCGATTCGACCGGCATGGGTGGCAGCGAGGGCGGCGGCGACCTGTTCTCGCAGGCGGTGGCGATCGTCAAGCGCGACCGCAAGGCCTCCACCAGCTACATCCAGCGCCGGTTGCAGATCGGATACAACCGCGCCGCATCGCTGATGGAGCGGATGGAACTCGAGGGTATCGTCGGGCAGGCCAATCACGCCGGCAAGCGTGAAATCCTAGTCGAGGAAGAAGAAAGCCGTTTTTGAGCGTTAGTGAGCCTGGGAACTAGCCCGACTTGGCATCCATTTCACGGAAAAACGATACCTTCTTGGACCCAAAGCACGATAAAACGGCAGCCAGCAGGACGACGCGTTGAACAGAAATCCGAAATTCCGAATGGCCAAACGATTCTCCACCCGCGGCATGCGCGCCGCCCTGGCGCTGCTGATCACCGCCGCCGTGACCGGCGCAGCGACGCCGTCTCCCGCGCAGAACGTTCCGATTCCAAAGCCCGCGCCGAAGGCACGCGACATGCGGATCAGCGCATCCGAGCCGCAGCGCGCGCCGATGACGACCGGAGCGACCGGAGCAACCCAGGCGGCTCCGCCGAATCCCGTGATTCCCGATCCGCGCCGCAACGTTCCCGCCAATATCTTTGGCACTTTCGACGCCAACCAGAAAGCGCAGGCCGCCAGGGTGAGTGCCTATCTGTCGTCGCTGCAGACCCTGGTCGGAAATTTCGTGCAGGTCGGACCCGACGGCAGCAAGACCAAGGGCGACTTCTACATCCAGAAGCCCGGCAAGGTGCGCTTCGAATATGATGCGAGCCCGATCGCGATTATCGCCGACGGATCGTCGCTGGCGGTGCGCGACAGCAAGCTCGCGACCCAGGATATCTATCCTTTGTCGCAGACGCCGTTGCGATTTCTGCTGTCGGATCGCATCGATCTCCTGAAGGATACCAACGTCGTGAGCGTGACCGCGGACGACCTGTTCATCAGCGTCACCATCGAGGAGAAGCAGGCGCTGATCGGAACCAGCCGCCTGATGCTGATGATCGGCGCCAAGGACGGCCAGCTCAAGCAATGGACCGTGACCGACCCGCAAGGCTATGACACCACCGTCGCGGTCTACAATCTGGATACCTCCAAGAAGGTCGATCCGGGCCTGTTCAAGATCGATTTTACCAGCTATTCGACGCCGCCGGGCTAGTCATCATCTCGCCGCAGGCTCCCAACACCGAGGCGCGCGCTACCTGCGCGCGTGTCGAAGGACGAGGGGGTGCGTTTCCGGCCGCCCCCTGATACATCCTCTCCATGCGCTTCTCCGTGACAACCTGGAACATCAATTCGGTGCGCCTGCGCATCGATATCGTCGCCAAATTCCTCAAATCCGCGCGGCCGGATGTACTCTGTCTGCAAGAGACGAAGTGCATCGATGACGCATTTCCGCTGAAACGATTCAAACGTCTCGGCTACGAGCATGTCGCGTTGAACGGACAGAAGGGCTATCACGGCGTCGCCGTGATCTCGAAGCTGCCGTTCGAAACCACGGATATCCGCACCTTCTGCGACAAGCTCGATTCGCGTCACATCTCGGTTTCGTTCGGCGAGAAGGCGCAACTCGCCAAGCCGCTGGTGCTGCATAATTTCTACGTGCCGGCGGGCGGCGATATTCCCGATCCTGCGCTGAACCCGAAATTCGAGCACAAGCTGCGCTTTCTCGACGAGATGAAGGCGTGCGAGCCGCTGCATCCGCGCGGCGAGGACCGGCATATCCTGGTCGGCGATCTCAACGTGGCGCCGCACGAGAACGACGTATGGTCGCACCGGCAGCTGCTGAAGGTCGTGTCCCACACGCCGATCGAATGCGAGAAGCTGCTCGCCGCGCAGGCGCACGGCGAATGGTTCGACGTCGCGCGCGAACGGATCCCGCTGTCGGAGAAAGTCTATACTTGGTGGAGCTATCGCGCCGCCGACTGGACGCTGGCCGATCGCGGCCGCAGGCTCGATCATATCTGGGTATCGCGCGCGCTGAAGGACGGCATCAGCGATTTCCGCATCACGAGGGACGCGCGCGGCTGGGAGCGGCCGTCCGATCATGTGCCGGTGACGGTGGCTCTCGAGGTGTGACTCCGGCTCGTTGCGGCGTCGGAACTAAATGCTCAGCTTCGCGCCCGCCATCAGGATATCGCTGGCGATCTGGCTGGTGCGGATGGCGAATTCGTCGCGCAGCCGGCGCGCCGCGGCGGGATCGCTTTCCAGCACGCGCTGAAACAGGCTGCGCGCGACCCGGATCACCGAGGAATTTTCCAGCGCGGTGGCGGTAGACGGCCGCCGCATCGCGACCACCAGCGCAAGTTCGCCGAGCAGGGTGCCCGGGCCTGCGATGATTTCGGCGCCGCCGCTGTCCTCGACGCGGAACGCGCCGCGCTGGACGATGAAGCCGGCATCGGCATCGTCGCCCTCCTTGAAGAGGACTTCGCCGCGCGCGAAATTGCGCTGTTCGGAGCCGATCGCCAGCATGCGCAGCGCGGCCGCCCCCAGCAGGCGAAGGGTGGGGACGCGCTCGAGTAGCGCTACATCATCTTCGATCGACATGCAGAACCAGTGATCGGGATGCGCTGATCAATGCGAAGCCTTGGGCGAATCGTATCACGGCACCAGCTTGTAGCCACCGGCTTCCGTCACCAATATCTCGGGATTGCCCGCATCTTTCTCGATTTTCTGACGCAGCCGGTAGATGTGGGTTTCCAGGGTATGGGTGGTGACGCCCGAATTATAACCCCACACCTCCTGCAGCAGGGTCTCGCGCGACACCGGCAGCTGGCCGGCGCGGTACAGGAACCGGAGGATCGCGGTTTCCTTTTCGGTGAGGCGGACCTTCCGCGCATTGGCCCCGGTCAGCATCTTGGAACCGGGACGGAAAGAGTAGGGGCCGACCGAAAACACCGCGTCTTCGCTGGCCTCATGCTGGCGGAGCTGGGCCCGGATTCGCGCCAGCAGCACCGCAAATCGAAACGGCTTCGCCACATAGTCGTTGGCGCCGGACTCCAGTCCCAGAATGGTATCCGAATCGGTGTCGTGCCCCGTGAGCATGATGATGGGGGCCTTGAAGCCGCCCTTGCGCAAGCTGCGCACCACTTCGCGGCCATCGGTGTCCGGCAGCCCGACATCCATCAGCACGAGATCGGGAGAATTGGCCTTCGCGGCGCTGGCGCCCTTGGCGCCGGTATCGACGGCGGAGGCCTCGAACTCGTCGTGCAACGACAACTGCTCCACCAGCGTATCGCGCAGATCGGTATCGTCATCCACGATCAGGATCTTGCGGGCAGTGGCCATTGGTACAATCCTCTTGGGGCGCGCGGGCGGCGGGAAGCGCCGTCAGCCGGATCTAGGTTCGTCAGGTCCAGGTTCGTATTGAGGTAAGGGGCTGTTACCGATTCACAAGCCACTCGACACTCTACTCCAGATTCGGAGGTCTTTGGATGAATGTCGGGGAATCGGCGTGAAATAGGCTATTTGCCGTTAATGTGGCAACCGGAGATTGGCGATGGGCATGGGAAAGCCCGGCATTTCAAACACTTATCAGACAAGTACGCGTGATCGGCCGCTTTGCGCAATCCGTATCCGCGCCGCCGCCGGCAATCCCCGCAGGGGCTGGCTGACGGCCGGCGGGCTGACCATACCGGTCGCGCTGGGGCGCGGCGGCATTCTGGCCAACAAGCGCGAGGGCGACGGCGGCACCCCCCGGGGCACGTTTCGGCCGCGGCAATTGTGGTGGCGGGCCGACCGCCACGCGCGACCGCGCACATTCCTGCCGGTTCGCGCCATCCGGCCCGAAGACGCCTGGTGCGAAGACCCCGGAGACCGTCATTACAACCAGCCGGTGCGGCTGCCGCTTGATCGCGGCGGCGACCGGCTCCAGCGCGACGATCACCTCTATGACTTCATCGTCGAGATCGATCACAATATCCAGCCCCGCATCGCCGGCCGGGGAAGCGCGGTCTTCCTGCATCTGGCACGCGACAATTTCGGACCGACCGCGGGATGCGTCGCAATGACGAGATCGGCGATGCTGCGGTTGTTGCAGCGTATCGGACCCGAGACGAAGATCGTGATTGAGTGAGCTTCACCCCTCCCTGGAAAGCAACCATGCTCGACAAAGAACGGATAGCGGCGGCGTCACGAACCCTGCGGGACCACTGGCGCGCCGGCACCAAGCTTGCCAGTCTCGAACCCTCGCTGCGTCCGCGTGATCGCGCCGAGGCCTATGCGATCCAGGCGGCCATCGAGACCCATGCCAGCGGAAAACGGTTCGGCTGGAAGATCGCCGCCACCAGCGAGGCCGGGCAAAAGCACATCAATGTCGACGGACCGATGGCGGGCCGCATTCTGCCCGAGACCGTGATCGCGGATGGCGGCACGGCGCCGATGGCGGGAAATGAAATGCGGGTTGCCGAGCCGGAGTTCGCCTTTCGGATGCGCGCCGATCTGGCGCCGCGCAACGCGCCCTACACCGTGCAGGAGGTGCTGGATGCGGTCGACACGCTGCATCCGGCAATCGAGATTCCGGATTCGCGTTTCGCGGATTTCGTCAGCGTCGGAGCTGATCAGATCATCGCGGACAATGCCTGCGCGCATCTGTTCGTTCTCGGTGCGCCGACGACATCGAACTGGCGCACGCTCGATCTGGTCGAGGAAAAGCCACTCATCACGCTGCGCGGCGCGCAATACGCCGGTCACGGCAGGAACGTGCTGGGCGATCCCAGGATCGCCCTCACATGGCTCGCCAACGAATTGCGTGGGCTTGGCGTGACGCTCGGCGCCGGCGAGATCGTGACCACCGGCACCTGTCACGCGCCGCTGCCGATTCAACCGGGCGATGTGCTCGAGGCTGATTTCGGCGTGCTTGGGAAAGTGTCGGTCAAGTTCGAATAGGCAACATGGATGGCGTCGTCTGGTCGAACGCCGAGGCGTATCCGTATCTTACCGCGTCCCGAAGATGGCCGAACCGATCCGCACATGGGTGGCGCCGAACTGGATCGCGGTTGCAAAATCGGCGCTCATGCCCATCGAGAGATTCGCCAGCCCGTTGCGGGCGGCGATCTTGGCGGTCAGCGCGAAGTGCGGCGCCGGGGCGTCGTTGACAGGCGGAATGCACATCAGGCCGGAAATCGACAAGCCATACTTTTCCCGGCAACCGGCAATGAAGGCGTCGGCCTCGCCAGGAGCGACTCCGGCCTTCTGCGGCTCCTCGCCGGTATTGATCTGGACGAACAATTCAGGCCGTCGCCCTTGGGAACCGATTGCCTTGGCTAACGCTTCGCAAATGCTCGGACGGTCGACGGAATGAATCGCGTCGAACAGCGCCACGGCTTCCTTTGCCTTGTTGGATTGCAGCGGCCCGATCAGATGCAGCGCGAGGCCGGGGTAAGCCGACATTAACCCCGGCCACTTGGCCTTGGCCTCCTGCACGCGATTCTCCCCGAAAATGCGTTGTCCAGCCTCGATCACGGGCGTAATCGCAACGGCGTCGAACGTCTTGGAGACCGCGATCAGCGTCACCGATCCACGGTCACGGCGAGCCTCCTTGCAGGCCCGCGCAATGTCCCGCTCCACGGCGGCGAGCCCGTTTGGTGAATGCGCTGACATCGGGGAGGGATCTTGCGGCGCCATGTCATCCGTCAGTCGTGGATTTACGGGTTGGTTCGAATTTTACCTAGTTCCGGAAAGGCTTCTTGAACCCTTGCCCGTACCCTGCGACCGGGGGCAGGGGACTAAGATGTCACGGGTCAGTTTCAACCGCAAAAGAGTGAAACTCAAGAAGGTTCTGGGAATTCGCGCGCGGCTGGCGTTGCTGGGGCTGATCCTGGTGACGCCGCTGATGCTCGAGCGCGTCCGTTCTCTTGAGAACACAAGGGCCAAGCAGGTCGCGCTTGCCTCGGCGGAGTTCACCAGCCTCGCCAGGCACGGCGCCGATCTGCAGCGCGAAGTGATTTCGTCGGTCGAGACGGTGCTGAAATCGGCGGCCTATATCCGAGCTACCGACGGCGGCGCCGGCCGGAGTTGCGACATCATGCGCGCCAGCGTGCCCGTCAATCTGCCCTGGATCCGCAGCCTGATGATCGTCGGCGGCGACGGACGAATCCAGTGCTCGACCAACAACGCTTACGTCGGTCTCGATCTCAGCGACCGGCCCTATCTCCTCAAGGCGCGCGAGAGCCGTGACTTTGTTTTAAGCGATTTTCTGCTCGCCAGGCCCACCAACACACCCATCGTGATGGCGGCCTATCCGGTATCGGCCATCGAAGGCGGCGCGGACTCAATCGTTCTTGCCGGCGTCAATCTCGACTGGATGTCGAAGATCATGAGCAATCTCGGCAACCGGTCCGGGGTTACCGCCGTGATGGTCGACAGCGCGGGGGTCGTGCTGGCAGCGCCGGCGGGTCAAGCCGGCTTGATCGGCCGTCCACTGGATGCCGTGCCCCTGTTGTCGTCGATCGCCGAAGGGGCCATCGATTCGGATCAGCCGGAAGGATCGCTCTCCTTCACTGCCATCGACGGCTCGAGACGAATGGTCAACTTCGCGCGCATTGCCGGCACCCAATCGCGCCTCGTCGTCAGCATCGACGAGGGCAGGGTTTCCGCCGCGATCAACCGCGAAATTCACACCGCCTATCTCCAGCTCGGCTTCGTCTGCCTGTTCGTGCTGCTCGGTGCCTTGGTTGCTGCCGAGAAGCTGATCATCCAGCCGATCGAGACGATGGCAGCGATGGCGAAGCGTTTCGGTCGGGGCGAATGGTCGGTGCGCGCCGCGCGCAAGTCGCTGCCGGCCGAATTCATGCCCTTGGCCCGCGCCTTCAACGAGATGGCGGCACAATTACGCAAGCGCGAGCGCGAGCTGGTCGCCACCAATGACCGGCTCACCGTGATGGCCTCGATCGACATGCTGTCCGGCCTCGCCAACCGGCGCGGTTTCCAGAGCCGGCTCGACCTGGAATGGATGAAGGCCCAGCAATCCGGCAGCGAGCTGTCGCTGCTGATGATCGACGTCGATCAATTCAAGCTGTTCAACGACACCTATGGCCATCCCGAAGGCGACGCCTGCCTCAGCCGGCTCGGCGAAACCTTGTCCGCCGTCGCCGCCGAAACCAAGGGCTTTGCCGGACGTTACGGCGGCGAGGAATTCTGCCTGCTGCTGCCCAACACCGACGCCGGACGCGCGCTCGAGATCGGCGAGATGGTGCGATCAGCCGTCCAGAACCTGGCGATGCCCCACAGCACCTCGAGCTTCCTGACTGTCACCGCCAGCGTCGGCGTGTCCTGCGCCAGGCCGAACGACAAGCAGCAACCGGGCGACCTGATCGAGGCCGCCGACGCCGCCCTTTACGCCGCCAAGCGCCGCGGCCGCAACGCCGTGGTCGAGCACGGGGTCGTGCGGCTGACGGATGGCGGGATGGCGATGGCGAGCTGAGGCGCCAGCCCCCTTGAAGGGCTTGGTCGGTAAAGGGCCTGGGCGTTGACCCCCGAGCCGCTTTTGTGGCCTAGTCCGCCGTCCCCTGAGACGGCCCCCGAATCCACGAAAAGCCCTTAAGATTCCATGACCTCCGAACGCTACAACGCACGCGAATCCGAGCCGCGCTGGCAACGCCAGTGGGACGAAAGGGCAATCTTCGCCTCCAAAAACGACGATGTCCGGCCGAAATACTACGTGCTCGAGATGTTCCCCTATCCCTCCGGGCGCATCCATATCGGTCATGTCCGCAACTATACGCTGGGCGACGTGCTGGCGCGCTTCATGCGGGCCAGGGGATTCAACGTGCTGCACCCGATGGGCTGGGACGCCTTCGGCCTGCCGGCGGAGAACGCCGCGATCGAGCGCAAGGTGGCGCCGAAGGCGTGGACCTACGAGAATATTGCGGCGATGAAGAAGCAGCTTCGATCGATCGGGCTGTCGCTGGACTGGTCCCGCGAATTCGCGACCTGCGATCCCTCCTACTACAAGCATCAGCAGAAGATGTTTCTGGATTTTCTGCGTGCAGGCCTGGCCGAACGGGAAAAGCGCAAGATCAACTGGGACCCGGTCGACATGACCGTGCTCGCCAACGAGCAGGTGATCGACGGCCGCGGCTGGCGCTCCGGCGCCGTGGTCGAACAACGCGAGATGAACCAGTGGGTCTTCAAGATCACGAAGTACTCGCAGGAATTGCTGGACGCACTGGATGGGCTGGACCGTTGGCCCGACAAGGTGCGGCTGATGCAGCGCAACTGGATCGGCCGCTCCGAAGGCATGCTGGTGCGTTTCGCGCTCGATCCGGCGACGACACCGGCAGGCGAGACCGAACTGAAGGTTTTCACCACGCGGCATGACACGCTGTTTGGCGCCAAGTTCATGGCGATCGCAGCCGACCATCCGCTGGCGCAGGCCATGGCGGCGAAGAATCCAAAACTCGCGGAATTCATCGCGGAAGCGAAGCGTCACGGCACCGCGCAGGAGATCGTCGATACCCAGGAGAAGCTGGGTTTCGACACCGGTATACGAGCGATCCACCCGTTCGATCCCGACTGGAAGCTGCCGGTCTATGTCGCCAATTTCGTGCTGATGGAATACGGCACCGGTGCGATCTTCGGCTGCCCGGCGCACGACCAGCGCGACCTCGATTTCGTCAACAAATACGGGCTCGGCAACACCCCCGTGGTGTGCCCCGAAGGCCAGGATCCGAAGGCGTTCGTCATTACCGACACCGCCTTTGACGGCGACGGCCGCATGATCAATTCGCGCTTCCTCGACGGCATGACCATCGAGCAGGCCAAGGCAGAAGTAGCCAAACGGCTGGAAACCGAGGTTCGCGGCAACATGCCGGTCGGTGAGCGGCAGGTGAACTTCCGGCTGCGCGACTGGGGCATCTCGCGACAACGCTATTGGGGCTGCCCGATCCCGGTCATCCACTGCCCGACATGCGATGTCGTGCCGGTGCCCGATGCGGACCTGCCGGTGGTGCTGCCCGAGGATGTCAGCTTCGACAGGCCCGGCAACGCGCTCGACCATCATCCGACCTGGAAGCACGTCGCCTGCCCGCAATGCGGCGGGAAGGCGCAGCGCGAAACCGACACGATGGACACCTTCGTCGATTCGTCCTGGTACTTCGCGCGCTTCACCGATCCCTGGAACCAGAAGGCGCCGACCACGCCTGATGTCGCGAACCGGATGATGCCGGTCGACCAGTATATCGGCGGTGTCGAGCACGCGATCCTGCATCTGCTCTACAGCCGCTTCTTCACCCGCGCCATGAAGGCCACCGGCCATATCGGCCTGGACGAGCCGTTCGCCGGCATGTTCACGCAGGGCATGGTGGTGCACGAGACCTATCAAAAGGCCGATGGAGGTTACGTCACGCCGGCCGAGGTCAGGGTCGAGGCGGGCGCCGACGGCCGTCGCGCAGTGCTGCTGACGACGGGCGAAGAGATCTCGATCGGCCCGATCGAGAAGATGTCGAAGTCGAAGCGCAACACCGTCGACCCCGACGACATCATCGCGACCTACGGCGCCGACGTCGCGCGCTGGTTCATGCTGTCGGATTCGCCGCCGGATCGCGACGTGATCTGGAGCGACGAGCGGGTGCAGGGCGCCTCGCGCTTCGTGCAGCGGCTGTGGCGGCTGGTCAACGAATCGGCCGAAATCGCCAAATCCGCTCCGGCGGCGCGGCCGGCGGCGTTCGGCGCGGACGCGCTGGTCCTCCGTAAGGCGGCCCATGGCGCTTTGGACAAAGTCTCCGCCGGCATCGAAAAACTACATTTCAACGTCTGCCTTGCCCATATCCGCGAGTTCGCCAATGCGCTGGCCGAGGTGCTCGGCCGCGAGGCCCGACCGTCGCCGGATCTGGCCTGGTCGGTCCGGGAGGCTGCGGTCATTCTCGTTCAACTGTTCGCGCCCATGATGCCGCATCTGGCCGAGGAGTGCTGGACGGTTTTGGGCCAGAACGGGCTGGTTTCGGAGGCCGATTGGCCCCAAATCGAACGCGATTTGCTGGTTGAAGACACCGTGACCCTGGTGGTCCAGGTCAACGGCAAGAAACGGGGTGAGGTCACCGTGGCCCGCAATGCCCAGAATCCGGAAATTGAGACTGCCGTTTTGGCCCTCGATGCGGTAAAACAAATCCTCGGCGGCAAGGCCGTCCGCAAGGTCATTATTGTTCCCATGAGGATCGTGAATGTCGTTGGCTAGCACCCGCACCGCCGCACGGCTTCTGGTCGTGGCCGCACTGGCGGCGCTGACGGCTGGCTGCTTTCAGCCGATGTACGCCGAGCGCAGGGACGGCACCCCCGGCCTGCGCGAAAAGCTGATGGGCGTGGAAGTCCCGCCGGTCGACAAGCCCAACGCCTCGCGCGAGGCGCGGGTCCAGGTCGAAGTCCGCAACGCGCTGGCGTTCAAGCTCTACGGCAACGCCACCGGCATGCCGCCAACACACCGCCTGGTGCTGCGGTTCGGCACCAGCCGCTCCTCGCTGATGCTCGATCCCGCCACCGCGCTGCCATCCAGCGAGAATTACGGCATCGACGCCCAGTACAACCTGATCGAACTCGCCACCAACAAGTCGGTGATGACCGGAACCACGTTCGCGCGCGTGTCCTACGACATACCGGGCCAGCTGCAGCGCTTCGCCCGTTCGCGCGCCTTTCGCGAAGCCGAGGATCGCGCCGCGAATGAGATCGCGGAAAACATCCAGACCCGGCTGGCGTCCTTCTTCGTCGCCGGCACCTGACCGATAAATTGGTCGCGCTTCGCGGAAAAGAGATCGACGCTTTTCTCGCCCGGCCCGATCCGGCGCGTCCCATCATCCTGCTGTACGGTCCCGATGCGGGCCTGGTGCGCGAACGGGCCGATGCGCTGCTGGCGTCCGCGGTCGACGATCCCGGTGATCCTTTTTCGCTGGTGCGGCTCGATGGCGATGAGCTTTCCGCCGACCCCTCGCGGCTGGTCGATGAGGCGATGACCGTGCCGCTGTTCGGGGGCCGCCGTGCCATTCGCGTCCGCGCCGGCTCGCGCAGTTTCGCCAGCGGCGTCGAGACCCTGGCGGAATCTCCCCTGAGGGATTGCCGCATCGTGATCGAGGCCGGCGAACTGCGGGCGGAATCGCCGCTGCGCAAGGCCTGCGAGCGCGCCAGGACCGCGGTCGCGATCGGCTGTTACGCCGACGACGCCAATCAGCTCGCGCGATTGATCGACAGCGAGCTGCGGGTCTCGAATCTGAGCATCGCGCCTGACGCCCGCGCGGTCCTGATGTCCCTGCTCGGCGGCGACCGCCAGGCCTCGCGCAACGAACTGAAAAAACTCGCGCTCTATGCCCATGGCGCGCGAGAGGTCACCCTTGACGACGTGATGGCGGTGGTCGCCGATGCCTCCGAGCTCAAGGTCGATCCGATCGTCGACGGCGCGTTCGCGGGAAAGCCGGACCTGGTCGAAACCGAATTCGCCAAGGCGATGGTGGCCGGCACCTATCCCGGCATGATCATATCAGCCGCGCAGCGCCACGCCGCCTGGCTGCACAAGACCAGCCTCGCGGTGGCCGAGGGCACGCCGGTATCGAGTCTGCTGGAGAGCGGTTTCCCGCGCCTGCATTTTTCCCGGAAGCCGAGTGCCGAGATCGCCCTGCGGAATTTCAGCCCGGCGCGATTGGTCGGAATCATCGAACAACTCGCGACCGCGGCACTGGAGATGCGCAAACAGGCGACGCTGGCCGCCGTGATCGCGCAGCGCGCGTTGCTCGCTATTGCGGTAAATGCCAAGCGGCGTGGATGATCTTCTCCCTCTCCCGCTTGCGGCAGGGCTGTCCGGGGTGGGGGCGCCTCAGCAGTACGCGGACATCGAGTTCGTGGATGCATTCCCCCATCCGCGCGCTTTGCCCGCGACCCCCCCCCCCGCAAGGGGAGAGGTGAAGAGAGAAGCGTTAATTAACCCGTTGCTTCCAGCCGGCGCACGATCTCGTCGAGCTGTTCGAGATCGCTATAGAGGATATGCACGGTGCCGCCGGGATCGCGGTGGTCGATGCTGACGGCTAAGCCCAACGCGTCGCTGACCCGTTTCTCCAGCGCCACCATGTTGGGATCCTTGACCTTGCCGCCGCGCGCCTTCTGCGGCTTGCGGACCGGCACGCCCTCGACATGCGCCAGCGCCTCGGCCTGACGGACATTGAGACCTTCCTCGACGATGCGTTTGGCGGCCGCGATCGGATCGGGGACGCCGATCAGGGCGCGCGCGTGGCCGGCCGATAACTGGCCGAGCGCGATGTAGGCCTGCACCTCGGCCGGCAGCTTGGTCAGCCGCATCATGTTGGCGACATGGCTGCGGCTCTTGCCGACGATTTTTGCGATTTCTTCCTGGCTGCGTCTGAACTCGTTGGATAGCGCGTGATAGCCCTGCGCCTCCTCCATCGCGTTGAGATCCTCGCGCTGCACGTTTTCGATGATCGCGATCTCGAGCGCGTCAGAGTCGCTGACATCGACCGGCACGATCGGCACTTCGTGCAGCCCGGCGATCTGCGATGCCCGCCAGCGCCGCTCGCCTGCAATGATCTCGAAGCGATCCTGCACGCCCTTGACCGGACGCACCACGATCGGCTGGATCACGCCGTGCTGCTTGATCGAATCGGAGAGTTCGCTGAGTTCGGCATCGGAAAAGGCGCGGCGCGGATTGCGCGGATTGGGTTTGAGGAGCGCGGCCGCTCCAGATGCGCGGCCTCGCCGCCGACATCACCGATCAGACTTGCAAGACCGCGGCCCAGTCGCGAACGCGCTTCGTCGGCCATCGCCAGCTCCCTTGGATTCACTCGCATCACTCCAGAATTAAACGCTTGGGTTTCGCTGGATCGTAGTGGGCATAGGCGCTTTCGCGCCGTGCCCACCATCGCGCCGTTGCCCACCCGACGGTTCGTTAATGCGTGCGCAACTCGCGCTCGCGCTGGATCACTTCGGTCGCGAGCTTGAGATAGGCTTCGCTGCCGACGCATTTGAGATCGTACACCAGCACCGGCTTGCCGTAAGACGGCGCCTCGGAGATGCGGACGTTGCGCGGGATCATGGTGTCGTAGACCTTGGCGCCCATGAACTGGCGGACGTCGGCGACGACCTGGTTGGACAAATTGTTGCGCGAGTCGAACATGGTCAGCACGATACCGTGAATCGACAGGTTGGGATTGAGGGTCGAGCGCACCTGCTCCACCGTCTGCAGCAATTGCGACAGGCCTTCGAGCGCGAAGAACTCGCATTGCAGCGGCACCAGGATGGCGTCGGAGGCGGCCATCGCATTGACGGTAAGAAGGTTCAGCGACGGCGGACAGTCGATCAGCACATAGGTGTAATCGGAATCGGGCGCGGCGACGGGGTTGAGGCCGGCGATCGCGTCGCGCAAGCGGAACGCGCGGTCGCGCGTCGAACCGAGTTCGAGCTCAAGGCCGGAAAGGTCCATCGTCGAGGCCGCGATATGCAGGCGCGGCACCGCGGTGGGCACGACGGCGTCGCGCAGCGGTGCCTCGCCGATCAGCACGTCATAGGTCGAGCAACTGCGGCTGCGGCGATCAATGCCGAGGCCGGTGGAGGCGTTGCCCTGCGGATCGAGATCGACGATCAGCACCCGCTCGCCGATCGCCGCGAGCGCGGTGCCGAGATTAATCGCGGTGGTGGTCTTGCCGACACCGCCCTTCTGGTTCGCCAGCGCAAGCACCCGCGGATGTCCGGTGGAGGCCTTATCCTCTTGATAAATTTGATCAATGACGGTCATGCGCGGTGCCATCTGCTGTCGCGGAGGAGATCCGCTCGATTCGGTCGAGCTCGACGATCCAGCCTTGTCCGCCAGTGCGGCTGGAGTGAAGATGCGGTTTGATATTCCAGTATTTAGTGGCTTCGGTCAATTCGGTCTCTACATCTTGTCCCTTGAGAAACAGTGCTTTTGCACCCTGCCTCACCAGCGGCTCCGCGAAACCGATGAGCTGGTGTAGAGGAGCCAGCGCGCGGGCTGTGACGCAATCGACGGGGCCGGTGATTCTGTCCACACTATCCCCAATCTCAGCGAGATGAACAGTGCCGTGCGAGTGGGTAACGCGCAGCGCCTCGCGCAGGAACGCTGCCTTCTTGGCATTGCGCTCCACCAGATGAACCACCGTGCCAGGTGTCTCCGCCAGCGCGCAGGCCAACACCACGCCGGGAAAACCCCCGCCGCTGCCGAGATCGGCCCATATTGCGGCTGAAGGAGCGATCCTCAGCAATTGCAGCGAGTCGGCGATATGGCGGGTCCACAGGTTGGGAAGCGTCGACGGCGCTATCAGATTGGTTTTCGCCTGCCATTGTCGCAGCAGATGCACGTAGCGATCCAGCCGCTGCTCCGTTTCACGTGAAACAGGCGTTAGCGCCAGCGCCGCGGCCTTGTCAGAGGCAAGGACCAGAGCGACCGATTGTTGGGCTGGGATGGCCATTTTTCTGCGGGCCTTGTTTCACGTGAAACAGCTTGCTTGCTTATGCGGACGCGGCCGTTGGCTTCCGTCGGGCCTCCCGCCGAAGATAGGCGGCCAGGATGCCCAGCGCCGCCGGGGTCATGCCGTCGATCCGTCCGGCCTGCCCTACCGTCCGCGGCCGCTCCGCTTCGAGCTTGGAGCGGGCCTCGTTGGAAAGTCCCGGTACTAGGCCGTAATCGGTGTCGGTCAGGATCAGCCCTTCGTCACGGCGGAAGGCGTCGACATCGGCGGTCTGGCGCTTGAGATAAACATCGTATTTGGCGTCGATCTCGACGTGAACCGCGATGGCTGGGTCAATGGCCGACAGTTCCGGCCAGATGGTGCATATTTCGCTCCAGCCGACGTCGGGATAGGCCAGCAACTCGAACGCCGAACGGCGTTGGCCGTCGCGATTGAGCGCCAGTCCGTGCTTCGCCGCCGCATTGGGGGTAATGCTTAGCGACTTCGCTTGGGCGTTCGCAACCCTGAGCGCCGTCATCTTGGCGCCGTGACGAATGGCCCTGGCCCGCCCGACACAGCCCAGCGTGATCCCCTTGTCGGTCAGGCGCTGGTCGGCATTGTCGGCTCGCAGGGTCAGCCGGTATTCAGCCCGTGACGTGAACATCCGGTACGGCTCGGTGATTCCGCGCGTCACCAGATCGTCGATCATGACGCCGAGATAGCCGTCGGCGCGGTCGAACACCATCGGTTCAGCGCCGCTGGCGGCCAAGGCGGCATTAAGACCCGCAACAAGCCCCTGCGCCGCCGCCTCTTCATAGCCCGTGGTGCCATTGATCTGTCCGGCGAGGAACAGTCCCGGCAGCCGCTTGGTCTGCAGCGTGGCATCGAGCTCGCGGGGATCGACGTGGTCATATTCGATCGCATAGCCTGGGCGGACCATCCGCACCCGCTCGAGGCCTGGAATCGTGGTCAGCATCGTCAGCTGCACCTCTTCCGGCAGCGACGTCGAGATGCCATTGGGATAGACTGTGGAGTCATCGAGCCCTTCGGGCTCCAAGAAGATCTGATGGCCGTCGCGGTCACCAAAGCGGACGATCTTGTCCTCGATGGAGGGGCAATAGCGCGGGCCCGAGCTCTTGATCTGGCCGGAATACATCGGCGAGCGGTGCACATTGGCCCGGATCACCTCATGGGTGGCCGGCGTGGTGCGGGTAATCCCGCACTGGATCTGCGGGGTGGTGATCCGATCGGTCATCACCGAAAACGGCTCCGGGAGATCGTCGCCGGGTTGCATCTCCACCGCCGACCAGTCGATGGTGGCGCCGTCGAGCCGCGGTGGCGTGCCCGTCTTCAGCCGCCCGAGTGTAAAGCCGGCCTGCTCGAACGCCTTCGAAAGTCCCATCGCCGGGGCCTCATCGACACGCCCGGCCGGCCAGTTCTTCTCGCCGAGATGGATCAGCCCGCGCAGAAAGGTCCCGGTGGTGATGACAACGGCGCCAGCAGACAGCGCGCGGCCATCGATCAGGCCGACGCCGGTGACGCGACCGTTCGTGACGGTCAGTTCGTCGGCCTCACCCTCGATCACGCTCAGACTGGCGGTCCCGCGAATCGCTGTCTGCATTGCGGCGGCGTAGAGCTTGCGGTCGGCCTGGGCGCGCGGGCCGCGAACCGCCGGACCCTTACGGCGGTTGAGCATGCGAAACTGAATACCGGCGGCATCGGCGACCCGCCCCATCAGGCCGTCCAGCGCATCAACCTCGCGCACCAGATGTCCCTTGCCGAGTCCCCCGATGGCGGGATTACACGACATCGTGCCCACGGTGGCGAAGCGGTGGGTCACCAGCGCCGTCCTGGCGCCCATGCGTGCTGCGGCGCTCGCGGCTTCACAGCCGGCGTGGCCGCCACCGACCACGATAACATCGAACCAATTTGGCGCCGCAATCATGCAAAGCTTTTATCGCGGAGCGGCGAATCGCGGAAGCGGTAAGTTCGCCACAAGGCAGCAGCGTGTTTCACGTGAAACACGACCCCTCCAAGTTGTTTCACGTGAAACAACCCCAGCTCTAGATATGACTCAAGAAATACTACTTCCCAATACAGAACTCCCGGAAGATTACATCAAGGATATCCTCGGGGTTCACCCGGCCCAATACCTGCCCTAAGGAATGAACTGCGACTCGCAATTCTTCTGCGGTGAGCTCCGCCCCAACCTCGATAACTTCGATACTGCGCTGCAATGCTGCCGCTGTCTCCTGCAACAATTTTCGGTGCCGCTCCCTGCCGATCAGCCCACTGTCGTTCGCGCCGAGATGGTCTTGCGCGAACCTCACCAGAGCCGAGATCAATTCCGGCATCCCGTCGCCGCGACTGGCCGAAATCCGGAATTCAACAGCGCAGCCCTGGCCTCTGTCCGGGTTCGGGCCCAACGCTAATTTCGCCCCGCCCGCCGGGCCGGCGTTGAGGTCGATCTTGTTGCGCACCAGCCAAACCGGCGCTGCGCCTTCAGCCAGAATTTTCTCGCGCTGCGCATCTGCCAGCCACAAGACCAGATCCGCCTCCGCCGCCCGCGCCCTCGCCCGACGTACGCCCTCCTGCTCCACGGGATCGTCGGTTTCGCGAATTCCGGCGGTGTCGATCACCGTCACTGGATAGCCGTCGAGATCGAGTTGCACCTCGATGATGTCCCGCGTGGTGCCGGCATGCGGGGAGACGATCGCCACCTCGCGCCGCGCCAGATAATTCATCAGCGTCGACTTGCCGACATTGGGCAAACCCGCGATCGCCACCACCAGTCCTTCGCGCAGACGTTCACTTCGCCCCTGTGCCGCAAGGACTTCCTTGATTTCCGCGAGCAGGTCCTTGATTTTCAGAAGCGCCGGCGCGGTCAGTTCGGCCGGCACGTCGCCTTCGTCGGCGAAATCGATTCCGGCCTCGATCAGCGCCGAGGCATCGATGATCTCGGCGCGCCAGTCGCGTACTTTGTCGCCGAGCAAGCCCTTCAACTGGCGCAACGCTTGGCGCCGTTGCCGGTCGGTGTCGGCATGAATCAGATCGTCGAGGCCTTCGGCCTCGGTGAGATCGAGTTTGCCGTTCTCGAACGCGCGACGGGTGAATTCACCGGGCTCGGCGGCACGGACATCGTCAAAAGCTGCCAGCGCTGCGAACAGCGCCGCCAACACCGCGCGGCCGCCATGGACGTGAAATTCCGCGACATCCTCGCCGGTCGCGCTGGCCGGGCCCGGAAACCACAGCACCACCGAATCGTCGATCGGCTGCCGCGCGCCGTCCCGCAACAATGCCCGCGTCGCCATCCGCGGCGGCGGAACCTTGCCCGCAAGCGAAGCCAGGGCCGCCAGGGCCTGCGGCCCGGAAACCCGCACCATGGCAATCGCGCTCGGCGGCCGGCCCGATGAAAGCGCAAAGATGGTCTGTTCCCGCGGATGCATCGCCTATTTGTGCCTCAGCCTTTGAAAAGGCAACGCAATTGCCGACCGCCAAGGAAAGGTAGACGGGCCGACGCATGAGTTCCGGGGCGGCTTGGCGGTACTCAATACCTTGCTGCCAGCATGAGGGGTCGAGTCCAATACGAAAAAGGCGCCCTCGCTTTCCGCAAGGACGCCTCTTCAAGACCAGCCGGATCGATCAGGTATTCATCGACTCGAAGAATTCCGCGTTGTTCTTGGTGTTGCGCAGCTTGTCGAGCAGGAAGTCGATCGCATCCATGGTGCCCATCGGATTGAGGATCCGGCGCAGCACGTACATTTTCTTCAGGAGCTGCGGATCGGTGATCAGCTCTTCCTTGCGGGTACCGGAGCGCGAGATATCGATCGCCGGGAAGGTCCGCTTGTCCGAGACCTTGCGATCGAGAATCAGCTCGGAATTGCCGGTACCCTTGAACTCTTCGAAAATCACCTCGTCCATGCGGCTGCCGGTATCGACCAGCGCGGTCGCGATGATGGTGAGCGAACCGCCCTCCTCGATGTTGCGCGCGGCGCCGAAGAAGCGTTTGGGCCGCTGCAGCGCGTTGGCGTCGACGCCGCCGGTGAGCACCTTGCCGGATGAGGGCACCACGGTGTTGTAGGCCCGCCCCAGGCGCGTAATCGAGTCCAGCAGGATCACGACGTCGCGGCCGTGTTCGACCAGCCGCTTGGCCTTCTCGATAACCATTTCGGCGACCTGGACGTGGCGCACCGCCGGCTCGTCGAAGGTCGAGGAAACCACTTCGCCCTTCACCGAGCGCTGCATGTCCGTGACTTCCTCGGGACGCTCATCGATCAGCAGCACGATCAGATAGCACTCGGGATGATTGGCGGTGATCGAGTGCGCGATATTCTGCATCAGCACGGTCTTGCCGGTCCGCGGCGGCGCCACGATCAGGGCGCGCTGGCCCTTGCCGATCGGCGCCACGATGTCGATAACCCGCGCGGAAAGGTCCTTTCTGGTGGGGTCTTCGAGCTCGAGCCGGAAGCGCTGATCGGGAAACAGCGGCGTCAGATTGTCGAAATTGACCTTGTGCTTGGACTTCTCCGGATCCTCGAAATTCAGCGTGTTGACCTTGAGCAGCGCGAAATAGCGTTCGCCCTCCTTCGGGCTTCGAATATGGCCTTCGATGGTGTCGCCGGTGCGAAGTCCAAAGCGGCGGATCTGCGAGGGCGAAACGTAGATATCGTCCGGTCCCGGCAGATAATTAGCATCCGGCGAGCGCAAGAATCCGAAGCCGTCGGAGAGAACCTCGACGACGCCTTCGCCGATGATATCGGTTTCCTGGATCGCAAGCTGCTTGAGAATGGCGAACATCAGCTCCTGCTTGCGCATGGTGCTGGCGTTTTCGACCCCCTTTTCTTCAGCGAACGAGACGAGCTCGGCCGGCGTCTGGGCCTTGAGGTCTTGAAGTTTCATTTCCCGCATTGGGATGGTCCTGTGGAGTAACGTGGGGAAGGATTGCGAAGAACCCGCGGACGCGAGCAAAAGGAAGGTCCGCAGGTCTGAGCAAGGAAAGCGCCGGAGAGGCTTCAAACCTGATGCGGTGGCCGGTTCAATGAGGAAACCGGAACACGACCACATCCGCCTGCGTGGGGTGGGATTTCGCCAATATAGAAAGTTGATAGGGCTTGCGCAAGCAGCCCGGCGCCCGGGATGGTTGCGGCCGCGTCCCTCAAAACGGCTTCACGATCACAAGAATTACCGCGCCAATCATCAAGACCGTAGGTACTTCATTGATTATACGATAGAATTTCCGACTCCTCTCGTTCCGGTCGGCGGCAAAGGCCTTCACCCAGCGGACAAAAAAACCGTGGATGCCGGACATGACAATCACGAGCAGAAGCTTCCCGTGAAACCAGCCCGCCGAAAACCACTGACCCGACCATGCGAGATAGAGCCCCGCTAGCCAGGTAACGATCATCGCCGGGTTGATGATCGCCTTCAGCAGCCGCCGTTCCATGATCTTGAACGTCTCGGACTGCTTCGATCCCACCTCCGCCTCGCAGTGATAGACGAACAGCCGCGGCAGGTAGAGCATGCCCGCCATCCAGGCGATGACCGCGATCACATGCAGCGCCTTGATCCATTCGTACATCGCGACGTCTCACTCGGCTCTCAAATTTCGCCCGCAACGCTGGAACGCCTCGCCGGATCCGGCGTTGCGATGAAGGCAGGATAGGCTTCAAGCGGCTTCGCGAAGGCAGACATATCCTCAACCCCGTCCTTTCTAAATAACTAAGTTTAGAATCTTAGGTTTGAGTCTAAGTAGCGGTGATTAGCGTCCGCACAAAACCGCCCCAGCGTTGTCCTCGGTTGTTCACATTTCATCAACAGGTACCGCCGCGATCCGCTCCACCCGGATAATATCATCTGCTTCAATTGCTTGGGCGACGTGACGGGCGGTTTATCAAGAGACAAGTCCACATAACCCCACTATCATTGCAGCCGACGAACGGAGTTATCCCGAACGGGAGGCCTGTGCAGAAAAAGCCCGGTTATCCCGGGCACCTCGGTTCGTCTTCGACTCTCTCGGGTAAACTCCACAGCGATTCACAGGATACACAGGGGTCTCGGTGCCTACGACCGGCAATTACTTTCATCTTCATCTGGTCTCCGATTCGACCGGTGAGACCCTGATCACGGTGGCGCGCGCGGTGGCGGCGCAATACGCCAATGTGACGCCGGTCGAACATGTCTATCCGCTGGTTCGCAGCCAGAAGCAGCTCGATCGCGTGCTTGATGAAATCGAGGAAGCGCCGGGAATCGTTCTCTTTACCTTGCTGGAAAAGGACCTGGTCGCCCGGCTGGAAACCAAGTGCAGGGAAATGAACATTCCGAGCCTGTCGATTATCGGCCCGGTGATGCAATTGTTTCAGGCCTATCTCGGTGCCGCGACGACGGGCCGCGTCGGTGCGCAGCATGTATTGAATGGGGAGTATTTCAAGCGGATCGACGCGCTGAATTATACGATGATGCATGATGACGGCCAGCATGTCGAAGGGCTGGAAGAGGCCGAAGTGATCCTGGTCGGCGTGTCGCGCACGTCGAAAACTCCGACGTCGATCTATCTCGCCAATCGCGGCATCCGCACCGCGAACGTGCCGCTGGTGCCGGGCATTCCGATTCCGCATCAGCTGGAGACGCTGAAAAAGCCCTTGGTCGTCAGTCTTCACGCTACGCCCGAGCGGCTCATTCAGGTCCGGCAGAACCGGCTGTTGAGCATGGGTGACCGGGACAACGAGACTTATATCGATCGGCAGGCCGTCACCGACGAGGTCGCCTTCGCGCGGCGATTGAGTGCCAGGTTCAACTGGGCCCAGCTCGACGTGACGCGGCGATCGATCGAGGAAACTGCCGCGGCGGTATTGAAACTGTTCACCGACCGGCAGCGGCAGCGGATTTCGGAATGACGCTATGGCGCGGCCACGATGCGCTGGTGCTAGCGTCGCAGAGCCGCGCGAGGCAGGTGCTGTTGGCCAATGCCGGCCTTCATTTCGAAGTCGTTCCGGCCGAGATCGATGAGCGCGCGGTGCAGCAAGCCTCCGGCCTGGCAGCGCCCGGGGAGATCGCCGCCGTTCTGGCGCGAGCGAAAGCGCTGGCCGTGTCGATGACCCGGCCCGGAAAATATGTCGTCGGTGCCGATCAGACGCTGGCGCTGGCGTATCGGCTCTTCAGCAAGCCCGCCGGACGAGCCCATGCCGCCGCCCAATTGCGCGACCTTGCCGGCCGTAGCCATGAACTGCACTCCGCCGTTGCGGTGGCGCGCAACGGCAAGATATTGTTCGAAGCGGTTACCGTCGCGCGCATGACCATGCGGCAGCTCAGCGGGGCTGAAATCCAAACCTATCTGGATGCAGCAGGCGAGGCGGTTACCTCGAGCGTCGGCGCCTATCAGATCGAAGGGCCGGGGGTGCATTTGTTTGAACGCATCGATGGCGATCACTTCACCATCCTTGGACTGCCGCTGCTGCCGTTGCTGGCGTTTCTGCGCAGCGAGCGGTTGCTTGGCGTCTGACAAGGAGCTACGTGAACAGCAAATGGCGAAACCTGGATGATAGTTCTCGGGCTGACCGGTTCGATCGGGATGGGCAAATCCACCACCGCCAAACTGTTCGCCGAAGCCGGCGTTCCGGTCTATGACGCCGATGCGGCCGTTCACCAACTGTACGAAGGAGAGGCGGCGCCTGCGATCGAAGCGGCATTTCCCGGCACCGCCCCCGGCGGCAAGGTCGATCGCCAGAAACTGTCGGCGCGCGTGGTGCACGATCCCGCCGCCATGAAGCAGCTCGAACAGATCGTTCACCCGATGCTGGGAGCCTCGCGGCAAAAATTCTTCCGGGACGCCGAGCAATCCGGCGCACCGGTGGCGGTGGTCGACGTACCGCTGCTGTACGAGACCGGCGGCGAGAGGCGCGTCGATGCCGTGGTGGTGGTGACGACCTCGGCGGAGAACCAGCGCGCCCGAATCATGGAGCGCGGCACCATGACCAGCGAAGCACTCGATGCCATCCTGGCGAGGCAATTGCCCGACGCCGAAAAACGCAAGCGTGCGGATTTCGTGGTGGATACCTCGCACGGTCTCGATCCGGTACGGGCTCAAATCCGCGACATTCTGCAACAGGTTGTTAAAATGCCGCAGCGGCGGAGCTGATTCGCCGTTTTTCCGGACCAGCTCCATGCGCGAAATCGTTCTTGATACCGAAACCACCGGCCTCGACCCGCTACGCGGCGACCGGCTGGTTGAAATCGGCTGCGTCGAGATGATCAACCGCATGCCGACCGGACAAACCTTTCACCGGCATATCAACCCTGAGCGTGCCATGCCGGCCGAGGCCTTCGCCGTGCACGGCCTATCCAGCGAGTTCCTCGCCGACAAGCCGCTGTTCGGCCACGTGGTCGACGATTTCCTGGAGTTCATCGCCGACGCGCCGCTGGTGATCCACAATGCGTCGTTCGATATCGGCTTCATCAATGCCGAACTCGATCGCATCAACCGGCCGGCAATCTTGCGCGATCGGCTGGTCGACACGCTGCTCCTGGCCAGGCGCAAGCATCCGGGGGTGTCGAACCGGCTCGACGATCTATGCTCGCGCTACGCGATCGACAATTCCCGCCGCACCAAGCACGGCGCCTTGCTCGACGCCGAACTCCTGGCCGAGGTCTATATCGACCTGATCGGCGCGCGGCAGTCGCAACTGATCCTGGCAACGGAGACCCGTGATGCCCGCGTCGACGGGTACGGCGAAATGCCGCGCCGGATCCGCGAGGTGCCGCTTGCGCCGCGCCTTACCGAAGCAGACCGCGCGGCCCATCGGGCCTTCGTCGCCACGCTGGGCAACAAGCCCATTTGGGCGGATTTTCTGGGCGGATGATGGCGACCGAGCGCGGTCGCATCAGCTCGGCTTGGCCTGCCCTGCCTGGGCGGCAGCCTGCCGTTCCAGATTCTGGCGATACAGGCCGACGAAATCGACCGGATCCAGCATCAGCGGGGGGAACCCGCCGTCACGCACCGCTGTCGCGATGATCTCGCGCGCGAACGGGAACAGCAACCGCGGGCATTCGATCATGACCAGCGGGTGCAGGTTCTCCTGCGGTACGTTCAAAACCCGGAACACGCCGGCATAGGCAAGATCGAAGCTGAACATCACCTTGCCGCCGTTTTCGGCCTTGCCCTCGACCGAAAGCGTCACTTCGAACTCGTTCTCGGCGATGTTATTGGCGCTGACGTTGATCTGGATATTGATCGCGGGCTGCTGTTGCTGCGGGGCCAGCGAGGCCGGCGCGTTCGGATTCTCGAACGACAGGTCCTTGGTATACTGCGCCAGCACGTTCAACTGGGGAGGAGGGGCCGCCTCGGGGGGCGCGCCGTTGCCGTTGGTCATGAAAATCTCCTGGAACCGAGCGGGGCGGGTCTTACGTCTCAATTCGCTCGAAAGGTGCGGGCCGATGTAGGGGCGAGTGGCTATCATAGCCGCGCCTCGGTCCACAAGGACGACCATCGCCGGCAGCCGGTCAAGGGCGTCCCGATGATCGGCTGGGCCCGGGAAGGAGGCATCCGGCGGGCGGGCCGGGCCGCCAAGGACGCGCTAGATTATTGAATATGCGCGGTTTCCGGGCAGGATCGGGTTTCCACCCCGGTCCAAAACGCGCTACAATTCCTTTATGGCCAAATGGGAAAGAGCCTTGTGGGAAAGAGCCTTGGCTTAGTCTATTTCCAGGGGCATAGCTGTTCATGTCCGAACGGGCCCATTGGCTAGGCTTGGTTTCGTGCCTACATGCTGCAGACCCATTCCATGACTTGATCTCTGCCGTTTCCTGATCGGAACGCTCTACCGCCGGGCTCCATCGCCGGCGCAGACCAGAAAGCGAATGCGACGTGGACATTTACACCATCATCTTCCTGGCGTTGGCGGTCTTCATCTTCCTGCGCCTGCGTAACGTTCTTGGACAACGTACCGGAAACGAGCGGCCGCCTTTCGATCGGGCGGCGCGCAACGTGTTGCACGGGGCGCAGGATAATAATGTGGTGCCGATCCCCGGTGCGGTGATCGACCAGACGCCATCGGCGCCGACCGCCGATGTGGTCCCCCCGACCGACCGCTGGAAGGGTTTGGCCGAGCCCGGCACGCCGCTGGCGCGGGGGCTCGACGCCATTGCGGCCCAGGATTCCTCGTTCGATCCCCGGCATTTCCTCAGTGGCGCGAAGAGCGCCTACGAAATGATCGTGCTGGCGTTTGCCAATGGCGACCGCCGCGCGCTGAAGGATCTGCTGTCGTCCGAGGTCTACGAGAGCTTCGAGACGGTGATCAGGGACCGCGAGAAGCACGAGCAGAAGACGGAAACGCGATTTGTGTCGATCGATAAGGCCGAACTGGTGGGTGCGGAAGCCCGCGACCGCGCGGCGCAGCTGACCGTTCGCTTCGTGTCGCAGATGATCACGGTCACTCGCGACAAGGCCGGCACAGTCGTCGACGG
Organism: Bradyrhizobiaceae bacterium Ga0074131; assembly: GCA_001464035.1. Taxonomy (GTDB): domain Bacteria; phylum Pseudomonadota; class Alphaproteobacteria; order Rhizobiales; family Xanthobacteraceae; genus Bradyrhizobium. The sequence continues at coordinate 180,373 of LNEC01000019.1, read as the reverse complement.
CAGCCCCGATACGGTTGCGGATATCACCGATGTCTGGACCTTCGCCCGCGATATTACCTCACGCGATCCGAACTGGAAGCTGGTTGGTACCGGAAGCGCTCAATAACGCGCGTGGCGCCGGCCGGCATGCCGTCGCGCTTGTCGCGATCACTGCGGCGTTGTCGCTGGTTTCATCGAGCGGAGTCGCCGCACCTCGCTCCCATGCTTCGAATCACGCTCGTCCGCAGGTCCAGGCTGCGCGTTCCCTGCCCTATCCCCGTATCGCCTGGCCGCTTGAAATCAGCGGCAGCCAATATGCGCCGCTGGCGTGGGCCGATATTGTGGGCTGGCGCGAGGACGATCATCTGCTCGCCTACCAGGCGTTCCGCACAAGCTGCAAGCCGATAGCGGCGCAGCGCAAGCCTCCCGCCGAACCGAAGGCGCTGGGTACCTCGCTGCGAGATCCCTGCAGGGCCGCCAGAGCTCTCGATCTTGCCGACGGGGCTAAGGCCAAGGTCTTCTTCGAGCAGCATTTCCTTCCCTTGCGCATCTCGCGGCTCGGCGAAGCCGAGGGCTTTGTTACCGGCTATTACGAGCCCATCATCGACGGCTCCAGGACCCAGACCGACGTCTACACCGTGCCGGTCTATCGCCGCCCTTCCAATCTGTTCGTCCGCGGCGCGCGGCAGAGTTCTGCGGGCTTGCCCAACAAGGGCCAGGTGTTTCGAAAGATCGGTCGCCGCAAGCTGGTGCCGTATTACGATCGCGCCGAAATCGAGGACGGCGCGATTGCCGGCCGCGGCCTCGAAATCGTCTGGCTGAAGAACCAGACCGATTTGCTGTTCACCCAGATCCAGGGCTCGGCCCGGGTGCGCCTCGAGGACGGCTCCACCGTCCGCATCAATTACGACGCGCATAACGGCTTTTCCTATACGCCGGTCGGCCGCATCCTGATCGAACGCAACATCATCCCTAAAGATCAGATGTCGATGCAGAAGATCCGGGATTGGATGGAGCAGAATCCCGACGGCGCCAACGAATTGCGGCGGCAGAACCGCTCGTACGTGTTCTTTCGTGAAGTGAACCTCTCCGACAAGGATGAACCGTCCGGCGCGCAGGGCGTGCCGCTGACCCCGGGCCGCTCGATCGCCGTCGACAAGGCGCTGCATGTCTACGGCACACCGTTCTTCATCGAGGGCGAGCTGCCGATCGAGTCGGAACGGTCGAAGACGCCGTTCCGCCGGCTGATGATCGCACAGGATACGGGATCGGCGATCGTCGGTCCCGCGCGCGCCGATCTCTATCTCGGCGCCGGCGCCGAGGCTGGACGGGTGTCCGGCCGGTTCCGGCACAACGCACGCTTCGTCATTTTGATCCCGAACAGCCTCGATCCGGTGGCGAGAGGCCGTAAGATGCCGGTGCCGGACGATCGGCCCTCGGCCAAAATCGCCAGGCTGTTTCCGCAGGTCGATCCTCTGAAGGATCAATCCAAGGACCAATCCAAGGACCAATCCAAGGATCAGAAGCCGACCGAAGCTTCTGCCGCTGCCAGCCCCAACGCCACCGTCAAAGAGCCCGCGAAGAATGACGCGCCCACGGCGATGCAGCCTCCCGCAGCCATAGCTCCCGCGGCGACGGTGGCGGTGGCCAAGCCGGTCCCGTTGCCGGAAGCGCGGCCGACCATCGCCCCGAGCCGGGACGCGCGCCGACATCGCCCCCGTCATGATCGCCACCTTCATCATCGCGGCCGATGAAGCGTCCGTCCTCGACCCCGATCCCGGAATTGTCCGCGTCGCCGCGTCGCCGGCGCAGCCTGAGCGAGGAAGAGCGCGCGCTGTGGGAAAGTGTTGCCAAACACACAAAGCCGCTGCGCAAGAGGGCGCGCGTCGCCAAGGCGCATGCTGCGTCACCGGAGGCGGTAACGCCGGCCATCGCCAGATCCGCAAGCCCGCCCAAGCAGCTTCCGCCCGCCAAGCTTGCGCGAGCGCCAAGACCGGCCTCGCCGCCGGCTGCTCCGCCGCTGGCGCCGCTCGGACGCCGCGAGCGTTCGCAGCTGTCGCGCGGCCGGAAGGAGATCGATGCCCGGCTCGACTTGCACGGCATGACCCAGACCCGCGCCCATCGCGTGCTGTTCGGTTTCCTGCAGCGCGCCCATAGCGAGGGCCAGACTTTCGTTCTCGTCATCACCGGCAAAGGCAAGACAGGCGCCGAATCCGAACGCGGGGTGCTGCGCCGTCAGGTGCCGCAATGGCTGAGCCTGCCGGAATTTCGTTCGCTGGTGGTCGGCTTCGAGGAAGCGCATATCGGCCATGGCGGCGAGGGCGCGCTATATGTTCGGGTACGGCGGGCAAGGATGTGAACCGATCAGAACGGTCGCACGATCCCGACGCGCGGGAGCAGCGTCACAATCCAGCCGAGCAGGATAGTTGTTCGATCGTCGCTCGAAATCGGCGGCACCTGGCGCGAGGCAGGCAGGGCCTTGATCGCATGCAGGATCAGGAACATTCAAACGGCCCAGTTCGAAATCCAGCGTGAATAATCGAACACGATCGCGAACATCACCAGATAGCCGGCACTTGCCGCCGAGACCGCGGCGATGACGATTCGTCGCTGGAACTGATCCGAGAGCGACCGGACCAGTCCGGAAGAATACTTCCAGAGCGGGGCATGCAGCCAGATCAACAGCGCGAACACCGGTGCGCCCAGCGGGTTAGACGGCATGCGCCCCCAGGTATCGCCGATCTCCTGCGACTGAGATTGATACCAGATGAAGCTGAAGCTCAGCAGGCTGGTCCTGATGGATCGGCCATGCGGCGCTGCAGATACCGGATGAAATCCGCCTCGGGGAGCGGCGGCGATCCCCGGCACATACATCAGGAGATGAATGTGATGGATCAGAATGAGGATCATCGACGCCGCGGCGGCGAGCACGATGAACCAGATCGAGCGCGCCGGGATCAGCAGCAGGCCGATCGCGAATGCAAACCACGGCGCCGATCAGCGCGCGCTTGGTGAAGCCGAAATGGTAGTCGACCAACAGATGAATGCAGGGGAAGTACGGCTCGCGCTTCAGCTTGTAGAACAGGACGCCGATCGGCACCGCGTCATTGACGGCAAGCATCAGCCGCCAGGGACTTTCCCGCCAACGCAGTTTCATTCGACACCCCGGCGGCTCAAGCCGCAGGGACTATCGATAGATCCTCACAGAATAAACCGGCTCAGATCCGCGTTCTTGGCGAGGTCGCCGACATGCTTCTGCACATAGGCGGCGTCGATCTGGATGGTCTCGCCATGGCGGTCGGGCGCGGCGAAGGAAATCTCGTCGAGTACGCGCTCCATCACGGTCTGCAATCGCCGCGCGCCGATATTCTCGACCGTGGAGTTGACCGCGACCGCGACGTCCGCGAGCGCGTCTATGGCGTCGGGCGTGATATCGAGCGTGACCCCTTCGGTCTGCAGCAGCGCGACATATTGCTTGATCAGTGACGCCTCCGGTTCGGTCAGGATGCGGCGCATGTCGTCGCGGGTCAACGCTTCCAGCTCGACGCGGATCGGCAGCCGCCCCTGCAATTCCGGCAGCAGGTCCGACGGTTTTGCGATGTGAAACGCGCCCGACGCGATGAAAAGGACATGGTCGGTCTTGACGGCGCCGTGCTTGGTCGAAACCGTGGTGCCTTCGATCAGCGGCAGCAGGTCGCGCTGCACGCCTTCGCGCGAGACGTCGCCGCCGGTACGGCCGTCGCGCACGCAGATCTTGTCGATCTCGTCGAGAAACACGATGCCGTTGTTCTCGACCGCATGGATCGCTTCCTGCACCAGCTGATCGTTATCCAGCAGCTTGTCGGATTCCTCGTTGACCAGAAGCTCGTGGGAATCCGCAACCGTCAGGCGTCGGGTCTTGGTCCGCCCGCCCATCTTGCCGAAGATGTCGCCGATCGAGATCGCGCCAAGCTGCGCCCCGGGCATCCCGGGAATTTCGAACATCGGCGCGCCGCCGGAGGATTGCGTCTCGATCTCGATTTCCTTGTCGTTGAGTTCGCCGGCGCGCAGTTTCCTGCGAAACGAATCCCGCGTCGCCGGGCCGGAGCCGGGGCCCACCAGGGCATCGAGCACGCGGTCCTCGGCGGCGAGTTGAGCGCGGGCCTGAACGTCCTTGCGTTTGCGCTCGCGGATCTGCGCGATCGCGACCTCGACCAGGTCGCGGATGATCTGCTCGACGTCCCGGCCGACATAGCCGACCTCGGTGAATTTGGTGGCTTCGACCTTGATGAACGGCGCGCCGGCCAATTTCGCCAGCCGCCGCGCGATCTCGGTCTTGCCGACGCCGGTCGGCCCGATCATCAGAATATTCTTCGGCAGCACTTCCTCGCGCAACAAGCCGGTGAGCTGCAGCCGCCGCCACCGGTTGCGCAGCGCGATGGAGACCGCCCGCTTGGCATCGGCCTGGCCGACGATGAAGCGGTCGAGTTCGGAAACGATTTCACGGGGAGAGAAGTCGGTCATGAGCCCTAGCTAGGTTCAAAACATGGCCGGCACAAGCCGCATCAGATGAACAGGGGTCCGGCCAGCCTCGGCTGGATCGCCTCGGCGGATCATATGCAGTGTGAATGTGAAGCAATACGCGTACGAACCAGAGGCGGCGGCCGCGGCCGCCGCCATCGCAATTGCTCGCGAGCAAGCGTCAAGGGTTGCGAACCATCAGCAACGCCGTGCCGTCTGACGTGTCGACCAAACGGTCTCGGCGAAATCCGGCTTTTTCATAGGCCCGTATCGCTCGGGCATTGGCGGGGTCGGGATCGGTGATGACGCGCGGTGCGCCGGCGGCCAGCAGCCGATCAATGAAGGTGCGGATAAACGCCGAGCCGTGGCCGCGATCCACCATGTCCGGTTCTCCGATGAACTGGTCGATGCCGCGGCTGCCTTTGGGATGGTCGCCTAATCCGCTGTCCGGCCAGGCTTCGAGATCATAGCACTGGATGTATCCAAAGGGACGATCGTCCGTCGCCACGATGAACTGGTCCATGGCCTCGACCGAGAGGTCGCCGCTGACCAATTCGAACTGTTCGTGCGCGTCGTCCCACCACTGCACCACATGCGGTTCTGCCAGCCAGCGTCGAACCAGCGGCAGATCGGCTGTCTTCATCGGGCGGAAGACGTAACGCGGCGCCATGACGTCCGCGCTCCTTAAAGGGTCTCAAGGGTCACGTTGCGGTTGGTATAGACGCAAATGTCGGCGGCGATATCGAGCGAGCGGCGCACGATGGTCTCGGCATCCTGGTCGGAATCGACCAGAGCCCGGGCGGCCGCCAGGGCGTAATTGCCGCCGGACCCGATCGCCATGACGCCGGTTTCCGGCTCCAGCACGTCGCCTGTGCCGGTCAAGACCAGCGAGACATCCTTGTCGGCGACGATCATCATCGCCTCCAGCCGCCGCAGATAGCGATCGGTGCGCCAGTCCTTGGCCAGCTCGACCGCCGCGCGGGTCAACTGTCCCGGATACTGCTCGAGCTTGCTTTCCAGCCGCTCGAACAGCGTGAAGGCGTCGGCGGTGGCGCCGGCAAATCCGCCGATCACGTCGCCCTTGCCGAGTTTGCGGACTTTTTTGGCGTTGCCCTTGATGATGGTCTGGCCGATCGAGACCTGGCCGTCGCCGCCGATCACCACCTTGCCGCCCTTGCGGACCGTCAGGATCGTGGTGCCGTGCCAGACCGGCGACTGGGGCTCAGATGATTGCATGGAATTCCTTGTGTCGGGCCAAATCTAGGGATTGGCGCGCAAGGTTACAATTGGCGCCGGTTTCCGGTCACCATAGCCCCAAGTTGGCCCTTGACGGGCCATCCCGCAGTAGCGAAGGCGGCACCAGCCTGTTAAAAGGGCCGCGTTTTCGGCCGAAAGCCTCAGGGAAAGCAGTTTTCATGCGCACGGCGACCATCAAGCGCAAGACCAAAGAGACCGATATCGAGGTGACGGTGAACCTGGACGGATCCGGCGTGTCCAGCGTCGCGACCGGCGTCGGTTTTTTCGATCATATGCTCGATCTGCTGGCCCGGCATGCGCGCATCGACCTGACTGTAAAGGCCGTCGGCGACCTCCACATCGATGACCATCACACGACGGAGGATGTCGGCATCGCGATCGGCCAGGCCGTGAAGCAGGCGCTCGGCACCATGGCCGGCATCACCCGCTACGCCGGTGTCCATATGCCGATGGACGAGACGTTGTCGCGGGTGGTGATCGACATTTCCGGCCGGCCGGTGCTGGTGTTCAAGGTGGCTTTTCCGCGCGACAAGATCGGCGCATTCGACACCGAATTGGTCCGCGAATGGTTCAACGCCTTTGCGATCAATGCCGGCGTGACTTTGCACGTCGAGACCCTATATGGCGAGAACAGCCATCATATCGCCGAATCCTGCTTCAAGGGTCTAGCGAGGGCGTTGCGTGCGGCCGTCGCGATCGACCCGCGCGCCGCGGGCGAAGTGCCGTCCACCAAGGGTCAGCTCGGCGGCTGATTTTCTCGTTCTCGGCGGAGAGATGCGATGCCGGTTTACACGGTTCATGCGCCAGTAATGAACGATGCGGGCATTCGGGCGGCCGACAGGTTCGCCTTCGTTCGCGATGGCTTTCATTTCTGGGCCGCCCTTTTGGGCCCGATCTGGCTGGTCTGGCATGGGCTATGGCTGGCGCTGATCGGCTGGATTGTCGTGATGGTCGCGGTCGGTATCGGAATGGCGGCGCTCGGCGCCGGCGGTAACGCGATCTTTCTCGTCGACATCCTGCTGGCGCTGCTGATGGGATTTGAAGCCGCGAGCCTGCGGCGCTGGACCCTGTCGCGGCGCAACTGGCGTCAGGTCGACATCGTGGTGGCCGAGGACTGGGAATCCGCCGAGCGGCGATTCTTCGATCGCTGGACCGCCAAGCAGCGCACGCTTGTCAACGATCAGCTGGCGGTCGATCGCGGCGGGCCGCCGCCGACCCGGGATATTCCGGGCCAGCCGTTTTCGCGGCCGCCGCCGTTGCCGTCCGGCGAGATCATCGGATCGTTTCCGGAACCGGGAGGCGCGCGGTGAGCGTTGCCATTATCGACTACGGCTCCGGCAACCTGCACTCGGCGGCGAAAGCGTTCGAGCGCGCGGCGCGGGGGATGACTGTACCGGAAAAGATCGTGGTGACCCGTGATCCCGAGACCGTCTATCGCGCCGATCGCATCGTGCTGCCTGGGGTCGGCGCCTTCGCCGATTGCCGCCGCGGGCTGGACGCGCTCGATGGCATGATCGAGGCGATGACCGAAGCGGTGCGTAGCAAGGCGCGGCCGTTTTTCGGCATTTGCGTCGGCATGCAGCTGATGGCGACCCGCGGCAAGGAACACGTCACCACCGACGGGTTCAACTGGATCGCGGGCGACGTCGAAAAGATTTCGCCGCGCGAGGAGAATCTGAAGATTCCGCACATGGGCTGGAACACGCTGGACATGGTGCGCGAGCATCCTGTCCTCGAGCGCCTGCCGCTGGGCCCGAACGGCCGCCACGCCTATTTCGTGCACTCCTATCACCTCAATGCCACCCACGAGGCGGAAGTGCTGGCGCGCGCCGACTACGGCGGTCCGGTCACGGCGATGGTCGGCAGGGACACCGCCATCGGCACCCAGTTCCATCCGGAGAAGAGCCAGCGTTTCGGGCTGGCCCTGATTTCGAACTTTCTGAAGTGGAAGCCGTGATTCTCTTTCCCGCCATCGACCTGAAGAACGGCCAGTGCGTGCGCCTCGAGCAGGGCGACATGGCGCGCGCCACGGTGTTCAACCTCGAACCCGCGGCGCAGGCGCAGAGCTTCGCCGCGCAGGGTTTCGAATATCTCCACGTGGTCGATCTCGACGGGGCGTTTGCCGGCAGGCCGATGAACGCGGCGGCCGTCGAGACGATGCTCGAGGCCGTCACCATCCCGGTGCAGCTCGGCGGCGGGATTCGCGATCTCGCCACCGTCGAAGCCTGGCTCGGCAAGGGCGTTACCCGCGTGATCATCGGTACCGCGGCGGTGCGCGATCCCGAACTGGTGAAGGGCGCCGCGAAAAAGTTTCCCGGCCGCGTGGCGGTGGGGCTCGACGCGCGCGACGGCAAGGTCGCAGTCGAGGGCTGGGCCGAGACCTCGCAGGTCACCGCGCTCGAAATCGCGCGGCGTTTCGAGGATGCCGGCGTCGCCGCGATCATCTTCACCGACATCGCGCGCGACGGCCTGCTGAAGGGCCTCAATCTCGACGCCACCATCGAGCTTGCCGGACGTATCTCCATCCCCGTCATCGCCTCGGGCGGCTTTGCGTCGATTGAAGACGTCAAGGCGTTGCTGGCGCCGCGCGCCGCGAAACTGGCCGGAGCGATCGCGGGCCGAGCGCTCTATGACGGCAGGCTCGACGCCGCGGCCGCACTGGCGCTGATCCGCAGCGCTCGCGCCGCGGCCTAACGCGTGATCCGGAAAGGTCACGCTCAAACATTAGAGAGACTTCAATGTTCAAGGTGCGCGTGATTCCCTGCCTCGACGTCAAGGACGGGCGCGTGGTCAAGGGCGTCAACTTCGTCGATTTGCGCGACGCCGGCGACCCCGTCGAGGCGGCGATCGCCTATGACGCCGCCGGCGCCGACGAGCTTTGCTTTCTCGACATCACCGCCACGCATGAAAACCGTGGCACCATGATGGAGGTGGTCCGGCGCACCGCGGAAGCCTGCTTCATGCCGCTGACCGTGGGTGGCGGGGTGCGCACCGTCGAGGATATCAAGATGCTGTTGCGCTCCGGCGCCGACAAGGTGTCGATCAACAGCGCCGCCGTCAGCCGACGCGAATTCGTCAAGGAAGCCGCGGAAAAATTCGGCGATCAGTGCATCGTGGTGGCGATCGACGCCAAGCGGGTCAAGCGCGGCGGCGGCGAGCGCTGGGAAATCTTCACCCACGGCGGACGCAATTCAACCGGGATCGATGCCATCGAATACGCCCAGGAAGTGGTGGCGCTCGGCGCCGGCGAGATCTTGCTGACGTCGATGGATCGGGACGGTACCAGGCAGGGTTTTGACCTGCCGCTGACCCAGGCCGTGGCAGACAGCATCCGGGTTCCGGTGATAGCTTCCGGCGGTGTCGGCAATCTCGATCACCTGGTCGACGGCATCAAACAGGGCCATGCGACCGCGGTGCTGGCGGCGTCGATATTTCACTTCGGGGAATTCACCATACGCCAGGCCAAGGACCACATGGTGCGCGCCGGCCTGCCGGTGCGGCTCGATCCCTGACGACTCTTTGTGACAGAAGTGCTACATCCCGCCGGATGATGCGCTCCTGCCGGTGGCGCGTAGTGAGTTCGAGTTGATGCCGCGTTTCACCATCCACGATCTGGCCGCTACCATCGATGCCCGCGCGGCGTCGGGAGGAGAGGCGTCCTACACCCGCAGGCTGCTGGACAGGGGGTCCGAGTACTGCGCCAAGAAGCTCGGCGAGGAAGCGGTGGAGACCGTCATCGCGGCGGTCGAGAACGATCGCGGTAACCTCATCAACGAGAGTGCGGACCTGCTGTTCCACCTGCTGGTGCTTCTGAAATCGCGCGGCGTGACCTTCGAAGAGGTCGAGGCCACGCTGTCGCAGCGCACCGGCACGTCCGGACTGGAAGAGAAGGCCGCGCGCAGGCGCGACACTTAAGAGCTAACGCCAGAGGGGGGCTTGATGGACATTCGGGCACCGGATCAACAATACAATCCATACCGGATATTTACGCGGGAGCAGTGGGCGCGCCTGCGCGACGACACGCCGATGACGCTGGAGCCGGGTGAGTTCGAGCGGCTGCGTTCGATGCATGACCGTCTCGACATGAAGGAGGTCGAGGACATCTTCCTGCCGCTGTCGCGGTTGCTATCGATCTATGTCGATGCCACCCACCGGCTCTACCAGGCGCAGCGGCAATTCCTGGGCATCCGCGATCGGAAGGTGCCCTACATCATCGGAGTCGCCGGATCGGTGGCGGTCGGCAAATCCACCACCGCGCGCGTGCTGCAGGCGCTGCTGGCGCGCTGGTCGCCGCGGCCCAGGGTCGATCTGGTGACCACCGACGGCTTTCTGTTCCCCAATGCGGTGCTGGAACGCCAAGGCCTGATGCAGAAAAAGGGCTTTCCGGAGAGCTACGACCTGCCGACGCTGCTGGCTTTCCTCAGCGACATCAAGGCGGGGCGGCGACCGGTGCGGGCGCCGGTATATTCGCATCTGACCTACGACATCATCCCGAACCGATGGATCGAGATCGACCGCCCGGATATCCTGATCGTCGAGGGCGTCAATGTCCTGCAGACCGGACGGCTGCCGCGCGACGGCAAGGCGGTTGCGGTGGTTTCGGATTTCTTCGATTTCTCGGTCTATATCGACGCCGACGAACCGGTGTTGCGTGACTGGTACGTCCGGCGCTTTCTGGCGCTGCGCGACACCGCGTTTACCGACCCGCGATCGTACTTCCACCGCTATGCGCTGCTGTCCGACGAGGAAGCCACCGCCACCGCGCTGGCGATCTGGGAGCGCACCAACCTCGCCAACCTCGAAGACAACATCCTGCCGACCCGGCCACGGGCGACGCTGATCCTGAAAAAGGGCGCCGATCACGTCGTCGAATCCGTGGCGCTGCGACGGCTCTAGTCCTGTCTGCGCGTATTCTATGCGCAAAGACCGGTGCCCACTTTTGCGGAATACCCGCTAGGCCGCATGCCGCGACGCATCGACGCCGAAATGCTCGATATAGCGGGCGCTGATCGCCGCTACCGGCATCACTATCAGCACGTCGGTGGTGCCGAACTGATGATCGATCACGGCGCCATCGCCGATCAACGCCCCCAACCGCAGATATCCCTTGATCAGGGGCGGCAGCTCGTGAAGCGCCGCCTTCGGATTGATGGCCTGCTTGGCCATCCGGTTCATCTCGACCCGGCGAGAAGGATGCGCGCTGGCGCGCCAGGCTTCCGGGGCCCGCGCGTAGTGATGCAGGAACGACAACGGCAGGGCCAGCCGCCCGGGATCGGTGCCCTCGAAACTGGCGCAGCCGATCATGACGTCGAGCCGGTGCTGGCGGACATAGCTCCAGATGCCGTGCCACAGCAGCTCGACGGTGCGCTTGTTGCGATAGCGTGCCAGCACGCAGGATCGCCCGAGTTCGAGAAAGCGCAAACCGGCGTGGCGATCGATCAGGCTCGCAATGTCGAACTCGTTCTCGGTGTAGAAGCCTCCGTTCGTTTCCGCCACCTCCTGGCGCAGCAGGCGGTAGGTGCCGACCACCGGCTGCCTGCCGCGCATCGACGGCCGGGCGGCATGATCGATCACCATCAGATGATCGCAGATCCGGTCGAACGCGTCCTTGTCGCGGCGGGCCAGCAGGGTGGCGGCATCGGCGATGGCGGTGCCATCCCGGTAGAACACGCGGTAGCGCAGCTTCTGCGCGCGCCTGACGTCGCGCTTGTCCTGCGCCAGCCGCACCTCGAGCGCGCCGAGCCGCCCCAGCGGGACCGGAAGCGGCTTGAACCAGGTGGTCGCCGCCTGCGCGGTGGCTGCGATCGTCTCCGGCCGCAGCATCCGGATCAGGCGCTGCGTTGATCCCGCCAATTCGCCGTTCTGCATGGTTTTCCTCGCGGCCGCTGCCGAATCGGCGCGGTCTTCGAGGGATCAGCAACCATGCGCATCGCAACAGCCATGTGACGCTGCTATTGCCGGCTGGTGACCGCGCTCAAGCCGCTAGATGCCGCGAAGCGGCCAGGCCCGCCAGCGCTTCGGCGAGCTTTTCGCGATCGACAGGTTTGATCAGAAAGCCGTCCATGCCAGCCTCGAAGCAGGCGTAGCGGTCTTCTACCAGCGTATTGGCGGTCAGTGCGAGGATCGGGGTCTGGCGGCCGGGCTGGCCGGCCTCGCGTGCGCGGATCCGCCGCGTGGTTTCGATGCCGTCGAGTTGCGGCATCTGGATATCCATCAGCACGAGATCATAGGGCGCGCCGGCGGACCTCGCCGCCAGCCAGGATTCCAGAGCTTCTTCGCCATTGGTGGTGATGACGGCATGATGGCCCAATCGCGTCAGCAGCGAACGCATCAACAGCGCATTGATCTCGTTGTCCTCCGCGACCAGGATCGAAAGTCCGCTTGCCGAAGCTGTCGCGGGCGCCTCGGCATTGTCCGGCGTATCGATCAGGGCATCGCCGGCAAGGTCGGGCGCCGGCACTTCCGGCGCCATGGTCAGGCGGGCCGCCAGCGAGGCGGCGCGCAGCGGCTTTATGAGATAGCCGGTGAAGGGTGAGCCGGCCGAGGATTGCAGTTCATGCCGCGTCGCCGGCGTGAACAACACGATGCGCTGTGTCGCATGGCAGCGGGCGGTCTCGCCCAGCGCCGCGACGTCGCTGGCGCCGAGCGCATGGTCGAGCAACACGGCGTGCCAGCTCCGCTCCGGCAGCAGCGCCTGCGCCACCGCGGTATCGGACACCATGCAGGTCTGGCCGCCCCAGCGCTGCAGCCGCCGCGCGATCAGCGAAGCCTCGATGCTCTGCGGCGTCACCAGCATGATCGATTGGTCGGTCAGATCCGGCGCGGCAAATGCCGTCGGCTGGCCGCCATGGGTTTCGGAGGCGGCGAGCGGTACCGACACCTCGAAGGTCGAGCCGATGCCGGGCTGGCTCTGCAGCGTGATGCGGCCGCCCATGCGCTTGACGATGCGCTCGGAAATGCTCAGGCCGAGCCCGGTGCCGCCGTAGCTCCGCGCGATGCGGTCGTCGGCCTGCTCGAACTCACGGAAGATGCGCTCCCTCGCCTCCGGCGCGATGCCGATCCCGGTGTCGCGAACCAGGAAACTGATTTCGTTGGGCCAGATGCCGGGCTCGACGATCAGCGCCACGCCGCCGGTCGAGGTGAATTTGATCGCGTTGCCGGCGAGGTTGAGCAGCACCTGGCGCAGCCGCGCGGCATCACCCACCACTTGCATCGGCAGCCGCTCGTCGACATAGGCGGCGATCTCGAGCTTTCGCGCCTGCGCCCGCGGCGCCAGCAATTCGGTGATGTCCTCGATCAACGCGGAAAGCACGAACGGGCGGTGTTCGAGATCAATCTTGCCGGCCTCGATCTTGGAATAGTCCAGCAGTTCCTCGATCAGCGACAACAGCGCGTCGCCCGAGGTCTTTACGGCCTTCGCATAGGTCGTCTGTTCCGGCGTCAGCGGCGTATCCAGCAGCAGCCCGCTCATCCCGATGATGCCGTTCAGCGGCGTGCGGATCCGCGACTTGGCGCGGTTGGCGGCGTCGGCGTGATCGCGGGCCTCGCCGAGCGCGCGCTCGGTCTCGGTGCGGTCGGTGACGTCGCGGCCGACGCTCTGCATCTCCGATGGCGCGCCGGCATCGCTGCGGACCAGGCCTTCGCGCCAGGCGATCCAGCGCGGACCCAGCGCGGTCGCGACCTTCTGGTCGTGAATCCGGGTGCCGTTGGCCTCGATCGCGGTGTCGCCTTGTTCCAGGACGTTGAGTTCAGACCGGCTGCCGATCAGTCTTTCGCGCGGCGCTTCGGCGAGTTCGCAATAGGCGTCGTTGACGAAGGTGATGCAGCCGTCGCCATCGCGCAGCACGATCAGGTCGCCCTGCGCTTCGAACAGGCTGCGGGCGCGTTGCTCGGCCTCCTGCAGTTCCCAGTTGCGGTCGGCCAGCGCTTCGTTGTGCAGCGCCAGCTTGCGCATTTTATGCCGCACCCAGCGCAGCCGGAAGCTGAGGGTGGCGAGCGCCACGCAGGCGAGCGCGAACAGGAAGCTGGCGCCGATCGCAAAGGCGTGGGGATCGTAACCGGACCCCTCGGACCGGCTGCCGGAGATGAAGCCATACGCGCCGCCGAACGCGGCCGAGAAGATCATGGAGGAGCGGACAGCGAGGATGAGCCATGGGTGGCGCCGGGCGAAGCGGCGCATGCCTAGCTTGATCCGGAAAATCCGCCGCTTCATGCCGTGACCCTGTCGTTGAGTTGCCGTCGCGGCGCCGACGATGGCGCGGCGACCTTGCGAAGTGCTTGAGGCCGGATGGCTTCGCGCCGTCCGATCGGAACGTGGTTTACGGGACATTAAGGGGAGTTCAGAGGGCGGCGGCGAGGCGGCGCGGCGGGCCATGGGCGCCGACGATGAGGGCGGCGGCATCGCGCGCGGAAAAACGCTTGGAACTGACAAAAATCCGGTAATCGGCCGGGCCGTGCGGCGACAGATGAATCACGGGCCCGGATGCCGAGGCAATGGCGGAGATCGCCACGAATCGGGTCGCCGCGGTGACTTCGCAGCCACTGGCTTCGGTGCCGTCGACATCGTCGAGCACGGCAAAATCGGCGGCCGCGGCATTGTCCGTGAGCTGGACCCGCACGGTGGCGAGCGCCGGATCGCGGGTGAAACTCACGTGAGACTGCGCCTGCCAGGGCATCGCGGCGATCTGGACCGAACCCTCGCCGATCGCGATGCAGGGCCGCGCGCCGGGCAGGATGTCGCCGCGCGCGAATACGGCGGCCGCCAGCAGCGGAACGGCCGAGGCCAGGATCTTCAAACGCAACATGATACGCACTCGCTCGCCGATAAGCCCGGGAACCGCGATGGCTTATGGTTGGCGGAGTGTAAAGAAAACTCGTTACCGTGGGGTTGACGGGCGGAGCGCAGTCACGCCGCACTGCGCAGATCCTCCGCCAGTGCCCGATAGGACAGCGCCTCGGCCAGATGCAGCCGGCCGATTTTCTCCGCGCCGTCGAGATCGGCCAGCGTGCGGGCGACGCGCAGCACGCGGTGATAGCCGCGCGCCGACAGCCGCATGGTCTCGGACGCGTCGCGCAGCAGTTTTGTGCCCTGCGCGTCCGGCTGCGCGATCTGCTCCAGCACCGAGGCCGGCGCTTCCGCATTGGTGCGGACCCGCGGCATGCCGGCGGCGGCGTAGCGCGCGAGTTGAATGTCGCGCGCGGCGGCAACGCGGGCGGCGACTTCGGCCGAGCCTTCCGCCGGCGGCGGCAGGATCAGGTCGGCGGCGGTGACCGCCGGCACCTCGATGCGCAGGTCGATGCGATCCATCAGCGGGCCGGAGATGCGCGCCTGGTAGTCGGAGGTGCAGCGGTCGACGCGCCCACGCTTGCAGGAAAAACCGGGCTCATAGGCGTGGCCGCAGCGGCACGGGTTCATCGCCGCGATCAGCATGAAGCGCGCCGGATAGGTGACGCGGTGATTGGCACGCGACACCGCCACCTCGCCGTTCTCCAGGGGCTGGCGCAGCGAATCCAGCACGCGGGCGTCGAACTCCGGCAATTCGTCGAGGAACAGCACGCCCTGATGCGCCAGCGAGATCTCGCCGGGCCTGGCGCGCATGCCGCCGCCGGTCAGCGCCGCCATGCTGGCGGAATGATGCGGGCTGCGAAACGGCCGCCGCGCGGTCAGCGCGCCGTCGCGGATTTCGCCCGCGACAGAAGTCGGAAGGCGACAGCGGCGGCAGGATCGAGGGCAGACGCTGCGCCAGCATCGACTTGCCGGCGCCGGGCGAGCCGATCATCAACAAATGATGGCCGCCTGCCGCAGCGATCTCGAGCGCGCGCTTGGCGCTCTCCTGGCCCTTGATGTCGCGCAGGTCGAGCCGGTTCACCTCGGCCTCATGCACCCTGGGCTGGGGCCGCGACAGCACCTGCGTGCCCTTAAAATGGTTGGCGATCTGGATCAGCGAACTCGCCGCCACGATCTGGATGTCCGGGCTCGCCCAGGCCGCTTCGGCGCCGCAGGCGGCGGGACAGATCAACCCTTCGTCGCGCGAATTGGCGCCGATCGCCGCGGGCAACACGCCGGCGACAGGGGCGATCGATCCGTCGAGCCCCAACTCGCCGAGCACCGTGAAGCCGCTCAAAGCGTCCGGCGGAATGGCCCCGATCGCCGCCATCAGGCCGAGCGCGATCGGCAGATCATAGTGGCTGCCTTCCTTCGGCACGTCGGCGGGCGCGAGATTCACGGTGATTCGGCGTGCCGGCAGCGCCAGGCCTGAGGCGATCAGCGCCGACCGGACTCGCTCGCGCGCCTCGGACACCGCCTTGTCGGGCAGCCCGACGATGGCGAACGCCGGCAGTCCAGGTGCGACCTGCACCTGCACGTCGACCCCGCGCGCCTCGATCCCCTCAAAGGCTACGGTGGAAACCCGCTGGACCATGCCGCCCCTCTTCTCCGGCCAAGAGGGTAGCGGAACCCGGGGGTGAGAGCAAGAACATTGAGGGAACATTGGTGGGGCGCTGTGTCCGGAATGCCGCACTTCGCCAGGCGCCTCACGCCCTCAGACCCTTCGAGAAGCTCGAGCCGTCAGTAGCTGGGCGCTCGCCGGCTCCGGCAGTCATATCGGCCATTGGACCCCGCGCACTCGATCCTGTGCTTGAAAAACTGCCCCATCGACGGCGCCGCCAACAGGCCGTCGAACGTGGCGACCGGCAAATTGCAATACTGATAATAGGCGCCCTTGATGCTGACGATCATGCTCGCCTGCGCGGAATTGTAACAGGCGCGCTGGATCAGTGTGCTGCGCGGCGTGTCGCGGCATTCGAAGGTCGCGAGATCGACGACGCCGCGATCCCTGATCTCGACCGTCTCGGAGCCGGATTCGGCCGTCAGCAACAGTGCGATGAGTGTGGCCGCTGTTCCGATCATGCGCGGGTCTTCTTTCGCTATGCCACGGGGGTCGGCCATTGGCCCACCCCCGCACCCCGCAACTTTCTTACAGCTGCATGTTCATCGGCTCGGCGATGTAGCGGAAACCGTCGCCGGCCTTCACCACATGGCCATAGCCGGGCCACGCGAAGTGATAGGACATCACAGGGGTCTTGTTGGCCGCCAGCATGTCCAGCAGCTTGACCCGCGTCGCCACCGCCGCCTTCGGGTCGGTGTCGTAGGCGAATTCCATCCGCGGCTTTTCCAGCAGCAGAACCTGGTGGTGGGTGAGGTCGCCGAGGAAGCAGAACGATTTGCCTTTCGACGTCACCATGAACACGGTGTGGCCGACGGTATGCCCGGGCGCCGCCACCGCCTGAATCCCGGGCAGGAACTCCTGGCCGTCCTTGATGAATACCAGCCGGTCCTTCACCGGCAGCAGGTTCTTGCGGGCGTGGATCACGAAGTCCTTCAGGGGGCCGCCCAGCTTGCCTTCGTCGGTCCAGAAATCGTAGTCGCTCTGGGCGATGTAGACCTGCGCATTGGGAAACAGCGGCTTGTCGTCGGCGCCGACGATGCCGCCGATATGGTCGATATGGGCGTGCGAGCACACCACCGCGTCGATGTCAGCCGGCTTGATGCCGGCTTCGGCCATGCTCTTCTGCAGGCGGCCGGTGGTCGGGCCGAACGCCTTTGAGGTGCCCATGCCAGTGTCGAACAGCACCAGTCTGTCGCCCATGTTGACAACAGGCGAATTCTGTTCGAGCACCACATTGTCCGGCGACAGGAAATTGTCGGTCAGCATCTTCTTGATCTCTTCCTTCGGCACGCCGAGGAAGGCGCCGCCGGGATCGCCGAGCGGCAGCGGGCCGTCGGAGACCACGGTGACTTCGGCATCGCCGAAATTGAAGCGGTGGAAATAGGGCGCCTGGGTGCCGAGCTTCGGCGCCTTCGCCAGGGCGCTGCCGCCGAGCATGGCCGTTGCGCCGAGGCCGGCGCCGAGCGTGAGCAGGGACCGTCGCGAAACATCCTGTGTCATGCGTTTTTCTTCCGTTGTTTTTATGGAAACGATGTGTTGCAGCCCGTACTGATCCGTCCGCTTGATGAAACGGACGTCCGCTCAAGTTGCACCCGCCTGGAAAAACTGACAAGCGAAATAGGCCTTTGGAAGTCGCGCAACGAAATGCGCCGGCCGCGCGATTCCGATCTGCCGCACCGTCAGTTCATCTTGGAGGCGGCCACCGGATCGGGCTGCGGCTGCTCCAGCATCTTAAGCGCGGCATCGAGCGCATTGCGTAGATGGGCAGCGGCGGTCGGACTGCAGCGCAACCTCGCCGAGGACAGGAATTTGACGGCGGTGGCGCCGTTCGGGGTTGGGACGAGAATGCGGGTCGCGAGCTCGATCTCGACGGTGCCGTGCATGATGCCATAGGCCCCGACGATGTCGAAATAGACCAGCGGGGCCGCGGCGCCGGTGTCCTCGTAAACGAGACTGGCAGGCGGCTGCTGCGGATTGTCCTGGTCAGCCATGCGGCCACTCCTCGCGGTCGGCGTGATTCGTCTCGCCGCAACGTAGGCCGATCGGCGGGCGCGCAACAGCGCTAGCTACCCCCGCTTCTGCTCGATCACGTCCCAGATCTTCGCCGCCACATCCGGCCCGCCCAGTCGCGCGATGGCGCGAATGCCGGTCGGCGAGGTCACGTTGATCTCGGTGAGAAAGCCGTCGATGACGTCGATGCCGACGAACAGCAGCCCGCGCTCGCGCAAGCGGGGGCCCAGCGTGGCGCAGATCTCGCGCTCGCGCGGGGTGAGGTCGGTGGCTTGCGCCGCACCCCCGCGCACCATGTTGGAGCGCAAATCGTCGGCCGCGGGCACGCGGTTGACGGCGCCGGCGAATTCGCCGTCGACCAGGATGATGCGCTTGTCGCCATGCTTGACCTCAGCAAGGAAGCGCTGGATCACCCAAGGCTCCCGAAAGGTCACCGAGAACATGTCGAACAGCGAACCGAAATTCATGTCCTGCGGCATGACCCGAAATACCGCGGCCCCGCCATGGCCGTGCAGCGGCTTCATCACCACGGCGCCGTGCTCGGTGCGGAACGCGTTGATCTCGTCGAGGTCGCGCGAGATCAGCGTCGGCGGCATAAGTTGTGGAAAATCCATCACGAACACTTTTTCCGGCGCGTTGCGCACGCTGGCGGGATCGTTCACCACCAGCGTTTTCGGGTGAATCCGTTCGAGGAAATGCGTCGAGGTGATGTAGGCGAGGTCGAACGGCGGGTCCTGCCGCAGCAGCACCACGTCGAAGGCGGCGAGCGGCTCGCGCTTCGGCTCGCCGAGGGTGAAATGATTGCCGGCCTCGTCGCGCACTTCGAGCGCCTGCACCGGCGCCACCAGTTCCTCGCCGCGCAGCGACAGCGCGTCCGGGGTGTAATAGGACAGCGCGTGGCCGCGCTTCTGCGCCTCCAGCAGCAGCGCAAAGGTCGAATCGCCGCGGATGTTGATGCGCGCGATGGGGTCCATCTGGACAGCGACGTTCAATTTCATGAGGGGTCCGCGGGTTGGTGGGATGCAGGGTATGGGTCGGGAAACGTCAGGTGCTGGCGTCGAAGGCCGCCAACACATGGCGCGGCAAGCGCCGCGGCGCAATCAGCACGGCGTCGAAACGCAGCTCGAATTCCGCATGCGCGGGATGCGCCATCAGCCAGGCCTGCGCGGCGGCGATGATGCGCGCCTGCTGGCGCGGCGTCACCGCATAGGCGGCGTCGTCCAGGCTGGCGCGCGCCTTGACCTCGATGAACGCTATCAACTGGCGCTTGCGCGCCACGAGGTCGATCTCGCCATAAGGCGTGCGAAACCGTTTTGCCAGGATGCGATAGCCCTTCGCCATCAGATAAGCGGCGGCGCGCGTTTCCGCCGACAGCCCGGCGCGAAACGCCGCGACGCGCGCCGGTGAGGCGATCCTTGAAAGTTTGTCGGGCGGTGAGGCATCGTCAGTCTTCGCCATGGTCGCCCTTCACCTGCTGGTCGGTCTCCCTGGCGAGTTCGAGCGCGCGGGCATAGATTTCGCGGCGCGGCCGGCCGGACAGTTCGACCGCATGTGCTACCGCATCCTTGACGCTGTCGCGTTGCAGGGAACTTCGCAACAGATCGTCCAGCGCATCTTCGGTCATTACCTGCGCGCGGGCCGCTGGCGGGCCGATCACCAGCACGAACTCGCCGCGGGTTTCCAGCGTGTCCGCTGCGCTTGCGAGTTCTGCGACCGGCGCGCGCTGGATTTCTTCGTGCAGTTTGGTCATTTCGCGGCAGATCGCGGCATCGCGCGACCCCATGATGCCGGCGAGATCGGCCAGCGTGTCCTGCACACGGTTGCCGGATTCGAACATCACCAGCGTGGCGTCGATCCGCGACAGTTCCGCAAGCCGCGCGCGGCGCGCGGTTGCGCGCGACGGCAGAAATCCCTCGAAGAAAAACCGGTCGGTGGGCAGGGCCGCCACGCACAGCGCCGCCAGCACCGAGGACGGGCCCGGCAGCGCGATCACCTGGTGGCCGGCGGCGCAGACCTCGCGCACCAGCTTGAAGCCGGGATCGGAGATCAAGGGCGTACCGGCATCCGAGACCAGCGCGATCGAGGCGCCCTGCGCCAGCTTCTCCAGGATTTTTGGACGCGCCAGCGCGGCGTTATGCTCGTGATAGGGTTTCAGCAATGCCGCGATCCCGTAGCGCTCGGTCAGCCGCCGGGTCATGCGGGTATCTTCGCAGGCGATGATGTCGACGCCGGCCAGCGTTTCCAGCGCGCGCAGCGTAATGTCGCCGAGATTGCCGATCGGGGTGGCCACCAGATGCAGGCCGGGAACCGCTTTCGGCGCGGTCAGGATGTGCCCGCTCAACGAAAATGTGCGGCCCGAGGGAACGGGCAGGCTGTCTGACGTATTTATGGACGCGGGTTTTGGGCGCATAATGCCAATCTAGAGCATGATCCGGAAAAGGGGGAACCGGTTTTCCGAAAAGATCATCCGCACGCAAATCGATGAGATACGGATCTGGTTGAATTTCAATCGGATCAGTATGCGAGGACGCGGCGCTGACGCCACCACAATCCGTTTGATTTGTTTACCCATTCGCCGACAATATGCCTGAATCCACCCCCCTGATCCTTGGGAGGTCGAAGCACCGGCCGGACGTGGCCGGTCAAGAGAAGAGATACAATGGTGGGGCCGTTCGAACCCAGATTCTGGGCTTCCAAGTTGTCGTCGGGGGCGACCCGGCGGACGGCGCTCGGCCTGATTCTGGGCACGCCGCTGCTCGGGGCCTGCGCCGGCATGGGTTCGAATCCGTTCAGTTCGGGGCCCGAGGCGGGGCCGCCGCAGCAGCCGCAGGCGGTCGGCACCGGCGGGGTCAAGGTCGGCTTGCTGCTGCCGTTGTCGGCGTCCGGCAATGCCGGCGTGGCCGCATTGTCGATGAAGAACGCCGCGGAGATGGCGCTGGCCGAATTCCAGAATCCCAACGTCCAGCTGCTGATCAAGGATGACGCCGGTACCCCGCAGGGCGCGAGCCAGGGAACCCAGCAGGCGCTCGACGAAGGCGCGGAGATCATCCTGGGTCCGCTGTTCGCGGCGTCGGTGCCGTCGACGGCGCAACTGACCCGCGCCCGCGGCGTCTCCGTCATCGCGTTCTCGACCGATTCCAGCGTGGCCGGCCGCGGCGTCTATCTGCTCAGCTTCCTCCCCGAATCCGACGTCAACCGGATCGTCGAATACGCCGCCAGCGCCGGGAAAAAATCCTTCGCGGCGGTAATGCCCGACAATCCCTATGGCAACGTGGTGGAGGCCGCGTTCAAGCAGGCGGTCGGCCGCAGGAACGCGCGCATCGTCGCGTTCGAAAAATACGGCGCCGACCGCGCCGGCGCGGCGCGCACGGTGGCGCAGGCGCTGGGTTCCGCCGACGCGCTGTTCATCGCCGATGACGGCGACTCGGTGGTGCAGGTGGCCGACGCGTTGACCGCGGCGGGTGCGAACCTGAAAAACATCCAGCTGCTCGGCACCGGCCTGTGGGACAACCCGCGGGTATTCGCGAGCCCGGCGCTGCAGGGCGGGCTCTATGCCGCGCCGGATCCTTCCGGCTTCCGCAGTTTCTCCGGCCGCTACCGCGCCAAGTTCGGCGCCGATCCGGTGCGTACCGCGACACTGGCCTATGATGCGGTGGCGCTGGTCGCGGCGCTGGCGCGAACGCAAGGGCCGCAGAGGTTCTCGCCCGAGGTCCTGACCAATCCGTCGGGCTTTGCCGGCATCGATGGGCTCTTCAGATTCCGCGCCGACGGCACCAACGAGCGCGGCTTGGCCGTGATGAAGGTGGGATCCGGCGGCAGCACGCCGGTCGCCGGCTCGCCGAAGAGCTTCGGGGCGTAGCGCTTTTCTTGGAGCATGATCTTTTCCGAAAGCCGGTTCCCACTTTCGGGATCATGCTCTACGCCGCGAGATCCGCCACCACGGCATCGAGCACCGGAAATCCGTCCTTCGTCACCCGCAGCCGGCCGTTGGCGTCGACGGTGATGGCGCCTTGTTCGCGCAGGATCGCGATGCGGCCGGGATCGAGCGTGCGGCCCGACAGGACCGCATAGCGCTCGGGGTCGATGCCTTCCGCGAGCCGCAGGCCCATCAGCAGGAATTCATCGGCGCGCTCTTCGCTGTTGAGGCGATCGTCGACCACGACGCCATGGCCATTGGCCTCGACTCGCATCAGCCACGCCTCGGGGCGCTTTTCGGTGGCGATGGCGTGCCTCGTGCCGTCGACGTCGAGCCGGCCATGGGCGCCGGGACCGATGCCGGCATATTCCTCGCCGCGCCAGTACACCAGATTATGTTTGCATTCCGCGCCCGGCCGGGCGTGATTGGAAATCTCATAGGACGGCAGGCCATGCCGGGCGCAGACTTCCTGCGTCACGTCATAGAGCGCGCGCGCCACCGCTTCATCCGGGGTCTTGAGCTTGCCGGCGGCGTGCAGGCCGAAGAACGGTGTGCCCTCTTCGATGGTCAGCTGATAGAGCGACAGGTGCTCGGCGGCTTCCGCGATCGCGAGTTTTAGTTCATCCGCCCACATCTGCGGCGTCTGGTCCGGGCGGGCATAGATCAGGTCGAACGAATAGCGGTCGAACGCGGTGCGGGCAATGGCGACCGCGTCGAGCGCCTCGCGCGCGGTGTGCAGCCGCCCCAGTGCTTTCAGCGAGGCGTCATCCAGCGCCTGCACGCCGAGCGACACGCGGTTGACGCCGGCTGAGCGGTAGCCGCGAAACCGCGTCGCCTCGACGCTGGTCGGATTGGCCTCCAACGAAACTTCGGCGTCCGGCGCGACGCGCCAGTGCCTTGCGATCGCATCCAGAATCGCACCGACGGTTTTCGGCTGCATCAGCGACGGCGTGCCGCCGCCGAGAAAGATCGAGGAAACCTCGCGGCCTGGCGCTCGCGCCGCGGTGGTTTCGATCTCGCGGGCAAATGCCTTGGCAAACCGCTCCTCGTCAACAGGCGCATGCCGGACATGGCTGTTGAAATCGCAATAGGGGCACTTCGACAGGCAGAACGGCCAGTGCACGTAGACGCCGAACGCTTTTCCTTTTCCCTCTCCGGCTTGCGGTGGAAGGTCAGGATGGGGGCTAGTCAAGGCAGATCTCCGCGAGTTTGACGAAGGCGCGGGCGCGGTGCGACAGGCCGAGGCCGAGCGGCGGCAGGCCGTGCTTTTCGAGGCTGGTCATCTCGCCGAAGGTGCGGGTGAAACCATCCGGCTGGAACGCGGGATCGTAGCCGAACCCGGCGGTGCCACGCGGCGGCCATACCAGCGTGCCCTGCGCACCCGCCTCGACCTCTTCCAGATGGTCGTCGGGCCAGGCCACGCACAGCGCCGAAACGAAATGCGCCTTGCGCTGCTCCGGAGTCGTGGCGCCGCGCTCCTGCAGCAGGCGCTCGATCCGCGCCATCGCCGCGGCAAAATCCTTCGAAGGTCCGGCCCAGCGCGCCGAGAGAATGCCGGGCGCGCCGTCGAGCGCATCGACCACGAGGCCCGAATCGTCGGCGAAGGCCGGCAGCTGCGTGGCTTTCGCGGCGGCGATCGCCTTGATCATCGCGTTGGCGCGAAAGGTATCGCCGGTCTCGTCGGGTTCGCCGAGGCCGAGCTCGCCGGCCGCGATCGCCTCGACGCCGTGCGGCGCCAGCAGTTCGCGCATCTCGGCGAGCTTGCCGGGATTGTGGGTCGCGATCACGAGCTTGCCGGTGATTCGACGGTGCATGGTTTCAGTCTACGCCAGCCGGACCGCGATCCGGAATCACGCCACGGCCATTTTCTGCAGGTCCACCAGCCGCGCCACGCCCTTGCGCGCCAGCGCCATTAGCGCCAGGAACTCGTCCTGCGAGAACGGGGTTTTTTCCGCGGTGCCCTGCACCTCGATGATGCGGCCGTCGCCGGTCATCACAAAGTTGGCGTCGGTGTCGGCCTCGGAATCCTCGGCGTAATCGAGGTCGAGCACCGGGGTGCCGCCATAGATGCCGCAGGAGATCGCCGCCACATTGTCGCGCAGCGGGTTGGTCTTGATCATGTTGCGGGTCTTCATCCAGGAGATGCAGTCAGCCAGCGCCACCCAGGCGCCGGTGATCGAGGCGGTGCGGGTGCCGCCATCGGCCTGGATGACGTCGCAATCCACCGTGATCTGGCGCTCGCCGAGCGCTTCGAGGTCGACGGTGGCGCGTAAGCTGCGGCCGATCAGGCGCTGGATTTCCACGGTGCGGCCGTTCTGCTTGCCGGCGGACGCTTCGCGGCGGGTGCGTTCCAGCGTGGCGCGCGGCAGCATGCCGTATTCCGCGGTGACCCAGCCGCGGCCCTGACCCTTCAGCCACGGCGGCAGCCGTTCTTCCAATGTGGCCGTCACCAGCACATGGGTGTCGCCGAATTTGACCATGCAGGAACCCTCGGCGTATTTGACCACGCCGCGTTCCAGCGACACGGCGCGCAGTTCATCCGGCGCTCGGCGGCTTGGCCGCATGCGAAATCCTTTCGAAAAATCCAGTAAACACAGGCTCGCGGTGCTTGTAGGAGGGGGAAGCGGCAGCGGCAAGGCCCTTAGGCGCCCGTGGCTCATCCACGGGACTAATACCTCCTTGTCACCGGCGCCTGTGATAGACAGATTGGGCTGTGCGAAGGGAGTATTCCGTGGCCCACCATGATCCGATCGGCCTGATCGCTCCGCATGCCGGGCTTGCCCAGCTGAACGAGCGTTCCCGGGACATTTTTCGTCAAATCGTCGAGAGTTACCTCGCGACCGGCGAACCCGTCGGTTCCCGCAACATTTCGCGCCTGATCGCGATGCCGCTGTCGCCGGCGTCGGTGCGCAACGTGATGTCGGATCTCGAGCAGCTCGGCCTGATCTACGCGCCGCATACCTCGGCCGGCCGGCTGCCGACCGAACTCGGTCTGCGGTTTTTCGTCGACGCCCTGATGCAGGTCGGGGATCTCACCGAGCCGGAGCGCGAATCGATCCAGAACCAGCTCGCCTCCGTCGGCAAGGCGCAATCGGTCGAGGCGGCGCTGGGCGAGGCGCTGACCCGGCTGTCCGGCCTGACCCGCGCCGCGGCCGTGGTGCTGACCGCCAAATCCAATTCACGGCTGAAGCACATCGAATTCGTGCGGCTGGAGCCGGAGCGGGCGCTGGTGGTGCTGGTCGGCGAGGACGGCCAGGTCGAGAACCGCGTGCTGACGCTGCCGCCGGGCGTCCCCTCCTCGGCGCTGACGGAAGCCACCAATTTTCTCAATGCCCGGATCAGGGGGCGGACGCTGGCAGAAGCGCGGCTCGAGCTGGAAACCGCGTTGACGCAAAGCCGAACCGAACTCGATCAGCTGACGCAGAAGGTGATATCGGCCGGAATCGCGAGCTGGTCGGGCGGGACCAGCGACGACCGCCAGCTGATCGTGCGCGGCCACGCCAATCTCTTGGAAGACCTGCACGCGCTGGAAGATCTGGAGCGGGTGAAATCGCTGTTCGATGATCTCGAGACCAAGCGCGGCGTGATCGATCTCCTGGGCCGCGCCGAGCGCGCCGAAGGCGTGCGGATTTTCATCGGCTCGGAGAACAAGCTGTTTTCGCTGTCGGGTTCGTCGACCATCATCGCGCCCTACAGCGATGCGGCGGGGCACATCGTCGGCGTGCTCGGCGTGATCGGGCCGACGCGGCTGAACTACGCCCGGGTGATCCCGACGGTGGACTATGCCGCGCGCATCGTCAGCCGGATGCTGGGCGGCTGATCCGGCCCAAACGATTGTTCTGGATGCGTTTTCTTCATGCGAACCAGGATTTGCCTGGCTCGAAAACGCCATACCGCGCTTGATTTTTGGCGCCCAAAGCACGATATCCGGCCCAGCAATCCCCAACCCATCCCCGAAGACGATTTTGAGAAGGCAACGTGATGACCGATTCCAACGGTAACGGGCACAAGGACAACCTGGCGGATGCAGCGAAGGCCGGCGAGCCCGTGGTGTCGAAGCCATACATCATGCCCGACGATCCCGAGGAGGGGTCCGCTGAAGCCCTGACCAGAGAGCTCGCCGAAACCCGCGACAAGATGCTGCGCACGCTGGCGGAAATGGAAAACCTGCGCAAGCGCACCGCGAAGGAAGTGGCCGACGCGCGGGCCTATGGCATCACCGGCTTTGCCCGCGACGTGCTCGATATCGCCGACAATCTGCAGCGCGCGCTGGATGCGGTTCCGGCCGAGGCCAAGGCCAACGCCGATCCCGGCCTGAAGTCGCTGATCGAGGGCGTCGAGCTTACCGAGCGCTCGCTGCTCAACACGCTGGAGAAAAACGGCGTCAAGAAATTCGATCCGGCGGGCGAGAAGTTCGATCCGAATTTCCAGCAGGCGATGTACGAGGTCCCCGATGCGTCGGTGCCGGCCGGCACCGTGGTGCAGGTCGTGCAAGCCGGCTACATGATCGGCGAGCGCGTGCTGCGGCCGGCGCTGGTCGCGGTGTCCAAGGGCGGCGCGAAGGCGGCGCAAACGCCTTCCGAGCAAGCATAACTAACGGACGTTGCCTGGCTTTATCCTTCGAGACGCATTGCCAACGGGCGCGCATTTGCGCGACCCGTTGGCGATGCTCCTCAGGATGAGGTCCGGTATTTGTCTCCCTCATGGTGAGGAGGCGCTTCTTCAGCGCCGTCTCGAACCATAGGGCACCCTGATGGCTCAGGCCGACGCGATCTATCCCGCCAGCGGCTTCTCGCCCACCTTCGGCCAGTAGGTGCCAAAACTCCAGAGATTGCCTTCGGGATCGCGGCAGGCGAAATCGCGGCTGCCATAGTCGGCGTTGTGCAGCTCCATTTCGATCCTGGCGCCGGCCGCTTTGGCCTTGGCATGCAGGGCGTCCGGATCAGCAACGGCGACATAGAGCGAATCGGTGCGTCGGCCACGGATGTCGCCGACCAGCCGGCCGTATTCGTCGTCGCGGCTCTGGCCCAGCATCAGGATCGAGGACCCGTAAGCAAGCTCGGCATGGTGCACCACGCCGTCGTTACGGTAAACGACGCGTTCGGTGAAGCCAATGACGTCCTTCAACCACTGGATCATCGCCTCGGCGTCGTTACAGCGAATTGTGGGATAGAGACGCGGTGCATCGGTGTCGCTGATGTCGTTCACGGAGACCTCCTGCTGGATTGGCTGTCCGCGCGATTATGCGGCAAGCCTGACGTCCTCCGCTTGAAGATTTGTTACCCTTCCGCGACCGGGCGTGTCAGCCGGCTGTCGGCCTGCGCCAGCCGTCGCGCCCAGGCCGTCGGCGGCTCGCCGGCGAGGGAAACGAATTCTCGGACCAGATGAGCCTGATCCGCGAAACCGCTGTCCGCCGCGATCCCGGCCCAGCCGGACGAGGTCCCGGTCCGCGCCAGCCGGCAAGCCCGGTGAAAGCGCATCATGCGCGCCAGCGGTTTGGGCGCGAGACCGAATTCGGATCGAAAGCGATCGACGAGGTGCTTGCGGCTCCAGCCGATCTCCTTGGCCAGGACGGCGATCCGGATATCGCCGCCGCTGCGTGCCATCAGGCGATAGGCGAATTCGATTTCGGGAGACGGCAGATGGTTGGCGCGATCAGCGATAAAATCCTCGACGATATCGAAGCGGCGCTGCCAGCCATTCGTAGCGCCGAGGCGCTCGCGCAGCTGTGCGCCTTCGTGGCCGAGCACGTCACCGATCTCGATCATGCGCGCGGCGAGGTCGACGACCGCGCCGCCGAAAAAGCGATAGGCCCCGTGCGGCGTGAAATCCACCTGCACGCAGTCGGCGCCGCCGTCGGACTCGATGTGGACGGCGCCGGCATACAGTCCCGCGGCGAAACTGCGTTGGCGGTCGGCCGCATCGGGATCGCGCCCGAGCCCGATTCTGAACGGGGTGCCGAAGCTGATGATCAGCGGGACCGCCAGCGGGGCGGCCTCGCGCTGAGAGAATCGGCCGCGCGCCGTCTCGCGGTAACCGGTGATTCCCGAGATCAGCCCGGCGGTTCGTTGCGACGGCGGACGGCGGACCATCTCGAACGCAACCGGCGCTACGATATCCGACATTCCGCTCTTAAACCGCGATATCGCTGGACTGAATGCGCTTGACGCCTGCCTTGGCCATATCTGCCCAGGCCTTTGCCAGCGAGCCCTGGGTGTCGATCCCGCGGCAGGCGTCTTCGATAACGTAAGTTTCGAATCCGGCCTTGCGCGCGTCCAGCGCGCTCCACGCCACGCAGAAATCGGTCGCCAATCCGGCCAGGAACAGGCGCTTCACCTTGCGCGCCTTCAGGTAAGCGGCGAGCCCGGTCGTGGTTTTGCCATCGGCCTCGGTGAAGGCGGAGTAGCTGTCGACATCCTTGTTGAATCCCTTGCGGATGACCAGCCCTGCGTGCGGAATGGCAAGGTCCCTTGAAAGCGCGGCGCCCTCGGTGCCCTGCACGCAGTGATCGGGCCACAGCACCTGTTTGCCGTATTTGAGTTCGACGGTTTCGAAGGGCTTCTTGCCGCCGTGGCTGGTCGCGAACGAGATGTGGCCTGCCGTGTGCCAATCCTGCGTCAACACGACATTGGAAAAACCTTTGGCGATGCGATTGATCACGGGAACGACCTGATCGCCGTCTTTGACGGCGAGGCTGCCGCCCGGCAGGAAGCAGTTCTGGACATCGATCACCAGCAGCGCCGAGGCCCCGTCGGGCTTGATCGAGGCCGCCGCCCACAATTTCTCGGAAAGGGCGGTCGCGATCACGGTCGCGCCCAGGCCCATGACGATCTGCCGCCGGTCCAACATGGTGCATCTCCCTGTGAAGACTGGCGCCAGCAAATCAGGTCGCAAAGCGAGCGTAAAGCAGATTCAGGGCGGCCGTGCCGGCGCGAATCCCGTGCGATCCGGGCTCTGGTTGCGTCGCGAGCAACAGCTTTTTAACGCCGGTCTCCTAGCGTCAGTCTGGACTTTCGCCGGACGCCATCATGACCATGCATACCGAGGCGGGGCCGCGCTTGACGCCCCGGCAGATCAGCCCGGTGGCCGCACCCGCGCTGCTGGCCTGGATTTCGATCGTCATCCTGTCGGCAGCGGCCATCGTACTGCGAAACCTCCTGGCTGCGAACACCGATGTGAGCTGGCTGCTGACCGTCGGCGAACGGGTTCTCGGCGGTCAGCGCCTGTATGTCGATGTGTTCGAGACCAATCCACCGATGGCGGTCCTGGTCTACCTGCCGGGAATCGTCATCGCGCGCGCCCTCGGGTTGCCGGCGGAAATCGTGACCGACAGCCTGATGTTTGCCGGGATATTCGTCTCGCTTGCGATCGTTGCGCGAACGCTGAAGGACTCGTCGGTTCTTGACGGCGCCAACAGCTGGCTGTTGGCGCCACTTGCGTTCGCCATACTCGCGATCCTGCCGATGCAGTCCTTCGGCCAGCGCGAGCACATCGCCATCGTGGAACTGTTGCCGCTGCTCGCCGTGCTCGCCGTGCGCATGAAGGGCGAGGTCCCGTCGGGCCGGATGGCGGCCATCGCGGGTTGCGGAGCCGGTTTCGCGGTTTCCTTCAAGCCGCATTTCGCCATCGCGATACTGTGTGCAGTCGGCTGTCACGCCCTTTACACGCGATCGTGGAAGGCGGTGTTTGCACCGGAAAACCTGGTTGCGGCAGCAGTCGTCCTGCTCTACGGCGCAGGCGTTGTCGCGTTCTTTCCTGAGTTCTTCACCGTGATCGGGCCCGTGGTCCGCGATGTCTATCTTCCGGTCGGCGTCTCATTCCAGGGGCTGCTGGAAAAACCTGCCCTGCCGATCTGGGGCGCCGCGGCCCTGGCGACGATCGTGCTGAAGCGGCGCGACAGAATCGATGCGACGCAACTGCTGCTTGCGACCTCGCTCGGCTTTGCGGCTGTATTCATGTTGCAGCGGAAGGGATGGCCCTACCATTCGTATCCGATGGTCGCGCTGGTGCTGTTCGCGCTCGGCCATGCGGTGGTGTCGACGCGCCCCCGCAGTGCGTTCGATCGCGTATTTCGTGCCGGGGCGGTCGCGCTGTTTGCGATCCTGTTCGCGCGATCCATGCTGTGGTTCGATGTCGCCTTCGACGCGCGGCCGCTTCATGCCGCGGTAGCGCGGCTTGGGCCAAATCCAGCCATTCTGGCGATCACCGCAGAGCCGGGGCTCGGGCACCCGCTGGTCCGCGCGCTCGACGGCACCTGGGTTTCACGACAGCAGGGGCTGTGGGTGCAAGCCTATCTAAAGCACATGCGGCAACACGGCTTGGTCGGACCGCAGGCCGATCGGGCGCTGGATGGCCATGCCGCGCGCGAACGTGCGATGCTGATCGAAGACATCCATCGGATCAGGCCGAGCGTGGTGCTGCTGGATAATCTGACCGGCGAGGCAAGCGCATGGCTGCGAGCGCATCCCGAAATTTCCAGCCGGCTCCGCGATTACCGATTGGTGGAAACCATCAACGGCATCGATATCCTCAGCAGCGTGCGCTGACACCTAGCGGGGCTGGATGCCGTCGCGCACGGCGCGGAAGCGCGGAAATGCCTTGGTCCATTGCTCGCGCGGCGCGCTGCCGATGATGCGCAACGAGCTCTGGCCGCCGAATCGCAGCCACTGCACCACGGTGACCGGGGTATTGTCCTTGCCGCTTACCGCATCGATGCGGGTTTCATAGCCGGGCGTGCCGTCGATGCGCAGCGGCTCCGACATCGTGATCCTGGCCTCGCGCACGCCGGGAATCGTGGTCGCGGCCTGCTGGGCAAAACGGCCGCGGTCCTCGGGCTGGGTCGGCGTGGCTCCGACAATGCCGACCACCATGAAGGGGGCCGCCTCGAAACCAGAGGCCTCGTCGCCGTCGGCGAGAACGATGGCGCCGCCCACGGCCAGCGTACGGACGTTCTTGAAACCGCTCAATTCGCCGATCTTGAAGGGCATCTGGGCGAGCTGCTCCTCGACCGGAACCTCCTTGCGGACCACCGCCGAGGCGAACATCTGCCGGATGGCGTCGTCGGTATAGATTTTGGAGGCATTTTCCGGAACCTGCACGGCGATATAGCCCGAGAAGGTGCCGCCTGGCAGGATCATCGAGTAGCGCCGCACCGTGGTCGCGCCATCCTTGCCGGTTTCGATGGTGTAATAGGCAAGGCCGGCCGCGGTCTCGATGCTCTCCGGCTTGATCCCGCCGGCGCCCGCCGGATTGTTCTTGAAGGCGTTCATCACCTCGCTGTAGGCATCGGCCGGAAGCTCCGCCACCAGCACCTTGACGCCCTGATCCTCGGTCTCGAATCCGACGAAGGTCTTGGCGCGGGAGAGGCCGACCAGCGGCGTGATACCGACCCTCGTGCCCGGCGGAAAAACCGGGTCCGCGGCCAGCGCGGGGCTTATGGCCGAAACCAGCAGGGCAAGCGTGAAGATCAGTCGGATGCGCATCATGAAAGTCTACTGGGTTCGCATTGAGGCCGTTCCATGGTCGGCCGGTGCGGCCGTTTGCCGGGGCCAGTCATGGTGATACCCGCGTTTAGCGGTTTTGGCGTTGCGGTAATAGGGAGCGCCGCCGTTCCGATCCCGGCCGGCGGCCAGGATCGCGCTTTTCCGCGCCGGCCTTCGCGACCTGTCCGCTGCTCCGGCTGTGCCACCCGCCCCGGCGGCCTGCTCCCGACGGGACACCATCTTCCAAAGGCCAGTCTTTTCACGGGCTAAGGTTGCGTCCGGTCCTTGCAGGCCCCACCCCCCCTCCTATATGAGGCTCACCGTCGCAATATCGCGAGTATTTGATCGTCTGGGGGTTTGGATTGGTGCGCCGTCAGGGCCCAGCCAACCTGCCGCAAAAAGAAGGATATGAGGACCATGGGAAAGGTCATTGGGATCGATCTCGGCACCACGAATTCGTGCGTCGCCGTAATGGATGGCAAGACAGCGAAAGTCATCGAGAACGCCGAGGGCATGCGGACCACCCCGTCGATCGTCGCTTTCAGCGATGATGGCGAGCGCCTCGTCGGACAGCCCGCCAAGCGCCAGGCGGTGACCAATCCCGAGCGTACCTTCTTCGCGGTCAAGCGCCTGGTCGGCCGCCGCTACGACGATCCGATGGTCGAGAAGGACAAGAAGCTCGTTCCCTACAAGATCGTCAAGGCATCCAACGGCGACGCCTGGGTCGAAGCCGACGGCAAGACCTATTCGCCCTCGCAGGTCTCGGCTTTCATTCTGCAGAAGATGAAGGAGACCGCCGAGGCCCATCTCGGCCAGAAGGTCGAGCAGGCGGTCATCACCGTTCCCGCCTATTTCAACGACGCGCAACGTCAGGCCACCAAGGACGCCGGCAAGATCGCCGGCCTCGAAGTGCTGCGCATCATCAATGAGCCGACCGCGGCGGCGCTCGCCTACGGCCTCGACAAGACCAAGTCCGGCACCATCGCCGTATACGACCTCGGCGGCGGCACCTTCGACGTGTCGGTGCTCGAGATCGGCGACGGCGTGTTCGAGGTGAAGTCGACCAACGGCGACACATTCTTGGGCGGCGAAGATTTCGACATGCGGCTGGTCAGCTATCTGGCCGACGAATTCCAGAAGGAGCAGGGAATCAACCTGCGCAGCGACAAGCTTGCCCTGCAGCGCCTGAAAGAGGCCGCCGAAAAGGCCAAGATCGAATTGTCGTCGACCACCCAGACCGAAATCAACCTGCCGTTCATCACCGCCGATGCGTCCGGTCCGAAGCATCTGACGATGAAACTGACGCGCGCCAAGTTCGAGGCGCTGGTCGACGATCTAGTGCAGAAAACCATTGAGCCCTGCCGCAAGGCGCTGAAGGATGCCGGCCTCACCGCCGGCGAAATCGGCGAAGTGGTGCTGGTCGGCGGCATGACGCGCATGCCGAAGGTCCAGGAAGTGGTGAAGCAGTTGTTCGGCAAGGAGCCGCACAAGGGCGTCAACCCTGACGAAGTCGTCGCCATCGGCGCCGCGATCCAGGCCGGCGTGCTGCAGGGCGACGTCAAGGACGTGCTGCTGCTCGACGTCACTCCGCTGTCGCTGGGCATCGAGACGCTGGGCGGCGTGTTCACCCGCATCATCGACCGCAACACCACGATCCCGACCAAGAAGAGCCAGGTGTTCTCGACCGCCGAGGACAACCAGAACGCCGTCACCATCCGCGTCTTCCAGGGCGAGCGCGAAATGGCGTCGGACAACAAGGTGCTGGGCCAGTTCGACCTGATGGGAATTCCGCCGTCGCCGCGCGGCATGCCGCAGATCGAGGTTACCTTCGACATCGACGCCAACGGCATCGTCAATGTTTCGGCCAAGGACAAGGCGACCGGCAAGGAGCAGCAGATCAGGATCCAAGCATCCGGCGGTCTGTCCGAAGCCGACATCCAGAAGATGGTCAAGGACGCCGAGGCCAACGCCGCCGAGGACAAGAAGCGGCGTGCCGCGGTCGACGCCAAGAACCACGCCGACGCGCTGGTACATTCCACCGAGAAGGCCTTGGCCGAGCACGGCTCCAAGGTCGAGGAGAGCGAGCGCCGCGCCATCGAGGACGCCGTCAGCGATCTGAAGGAAGCGCTGAAGGGCGACGACGCCGAGGCCATCACGGCCAAGACCAACACGCTGGCGCAGGCTTCGATGAAGCTCGGCGAGGCGATGTACAAGCAGCAGGCCGAAAGCGATGCGGCCAAGGATGCCGCGAAGGACGACGTGGTCGACGCGGAATTCACCGAGGTCGACGACGACAAGAACAACAAAAAATCTGCTTGACGGCGGGCACACCATGACCCTCATTCCGACGAGCGCGAAGGTTGCGTCTCCAGGGATGAGGGTCATTTTTCGTTAAGCCGGAGGCTGCATCCTCCGACGGTGCTGGCTTCGGACACGAGAACGAACTTCGGGCGGATCTGACGGATGTCGACCAAGCGCTGTTACTACGAAACCCTTGAAGTCGAGCGGAACGCGGACGAGTCCAAGCTCAAGGCGGCATTCCGCAAGCTGGCGATGAAATGGCATCCGGACAAGAATCCGGGCGATGCTTCCAGCGAAATCCGCTTCAAGGAAATCAACGAAGCCTATGAGGTCCTGAAGGACGGCGACAAGCGCGCCGCCTATGATCGGTTCGGCCATGCGGCGTTCGAGCAGGGCCAGGGCGGCGGCGGTCCCGGCTTCGGCGCCGGCTTTGCCTCCTCCTTCTCCGACATTTTCGAAGACCTGTTCGGCATGGCCGGGCAGCGCGGTCGCGGCGGGCGCGAGCGCGGCCAGGACCTGCGCTACAACATGGAAATCACGCTGGAGGAGGCGTTCCTCGGCAAGACCGCCCAGATCGAAATTCCGGTCTCGGTGACCTGCGAATCCTGTTCGGGCATCGGCGCCAAGGCCGGCACCAAGCCGAAAGCGTGCTCGATGTGCGGCGGAGCAGGGCGGGTGCGGCAGGCGCAGGGCTTCTTCACGCTGGAGCGAACCTGTCCCGGTTGTCAGGGACGCGGCCAGATGATCGAGGATCCCTGTCCGTCCTGCACCGGGTCGGGCCGGGTGACGCGCGACCGGAATCTGTCGGTCAACATCCCGCAAGGCGTGGAAGACGGCACCCGCATCCGGCTGGCCGGTGAAGGCGAGGCCGGCGTCCGCGGCGGGCCGCCGGGGGACCTCTACATTTTCCTGTCGCTGGCCACCCATGAATTTTTCCAGCGCGATGGCGCCGATCTGCACTGCCGCGTGCCGATCTCGATGGTGGCGGCGGCGTTGGGCGGCGAATTCGAGGTGCCGACCATCGACAAGGGCAAGACCAAG
Source organism: Bradyrhizobiaceae bacterium Ga0074131 (assembly GCA_001464035.1). Classification (GTDB taxonomy): domain Bacteria; phylum Pseudomonadota; class Alphaproteobacteria; order Rhizobiales; family Xanthobacteraceae; genus Bradyrhizobium. The sequence goes on along the minus strand of LNEC01000019.1, from coordinate 145,439 downwards.
GTGAAAGTGCCCTCCGGTACGCAATCCGGCCGACGCTTTCGTATCGCCTCGAAGGGCATGCCGGTGCTGCGTTCGCGCCAGATGGGCGACATGTATGTCCAGGTCGTGGTCGAAACGCCTCAAAACCTCACCAAGAAGCAGCAGGAGCTGCTGGCCGAGTTCGAAAAGCTGTCTTCCGGTGCGACCCAGCCGGAGGCAGCGGGTTTCTTCACTAAGGTCAAGGACTTCTTCGGCAATCGCGCCAGCCTGTAGCGACTCTTCGGCTTGACCATACCGGCCGCTACCTATACGTCTTTATGACTATTTTCTGACACCGCCGCCAATAACGCGGTCCCGCCCGGTAGCGACATGCCATTGCAATCGTCTGTGCGTGCGTTGAAGAAGCCTCGTCTCGACGATGAGGTTCGCTTTCTCCGTTCATGGATCGAGAAGCCGCTGCACATGGGCGCGGTGATGCCCTCGGGCAAGATCCTTGCCCGCACCATGGCGCAGTATGTCGATGTCCATTCCTCGGCGCCGGTCGTCGAATTGGGGCCGGGAACCGGGGCGATCACCAATGCGCTGATCGAGCATGGGGTCGACCAGAAGCGCCTCGTGCTGGTCGAATACAATCCGGGCTTCTGCGCGCTGCTGCGCGACCGCTATCCGCAGGCCAGGGTCGTCCAGGGTGACGCCTATGCGCTGCGCGACTCGCTCTGGGATGTACTCAAGGTCCCGGCGTCGGCGGTCGTCTCGGGCCTGCCGCTGGTGACGAAGCCGATGCTGATGCGCCTGAAACTGATCCGCGATGCCTTCGCGGCGCTGGCGCCGGGCGCGCCTTTCGTGCAGTTCACCTATTCGGTGACGCCGCCGATACCGAAATCGCTACCGGGTGTTTCCACGGAAGCCTCCGAGCGGATCTGGATGAATATCCCGCCGGCCCGGGTCTGGGTGTACCGCAAGGGTTGAACCTTCGCGCCTTCCGCAAGACGTGGAAGCCGGGTTTTGCGAATAGAATACGCGCAGAATATCGGTTAAGAGCATTTTTCTACGAAGATGCTCGTCGCGCTCCCGCGCGCCGGTTCGCCCTTTTTTGCGATGGGTTCATGGCCGCGCTGAAAATCCTCGTCATCCCCGGTTCGCTTCGATCAGGCTCGCACAATGCAAGGCTGGCGGCGGCCGCGGCCCACGAATTCGCGCTGGCCGGCGCCGAAGTCACCCGCATCTCGCTCGCCGATTTCCCGTTACCGATCTATGACGGCGACCTGCAGACGAAATCCGGCGTGCCGAAACACGCAGTCAATCTGAAGCGCATGATGTCGGCGCACCACGGCGTTCTGCTGGTTTCGCCGGAATACAATTCATCGGTGTCGCCGCTCCTCAAAAATACCATCGACTGGGTGAGCCGGGTTCAGGACAGTCACGAAACCCGCGGCCAGGTGTTTCGCGAGCGGGCGTTTGCGATCGCCGCCGCCTCCGAAAGCCGGCTCGGCGGAACGCGCGGCCTGGCGGCGCTGCGGCTGATCCTGACCGCCTGCCACGCGCCGGTCATTCCCGACCAGCTGGCGCTGTCGTTCGCCGCCGAGGCCTATGATGATGCGGACAGGTTGAAGCATCCGGCCGATATCGAGGCGCTGGGCGCGCTGGTGCGGCAGCTGATCGACATTTCCCAGCGCATGATGTGAGGTGACATGCAACCTTCCGAGATCGTCCCCCGCGATCGCCTGATCGTCGCGCTGGATCTGCCCGGCGTCGGCGCCGCGGAGGCGATGATTGCCAGGCTCGGCGACAGCGTGACGTTCTACAAGATCGGTTATCAGCTCGCTTATGCCGGCGGACTGCCGCTGGTCCGCCAGCTCGCGGACCGGGGCAAGAAGGTGTTCATCGATCTCAAGCTGCACGACATCGGCAACACCGTGGCGCGCGGCGTCGAGAGCATCGCCGGGCTGGGCGCGACCTTCCTCACCGTGCACGCCTATCCGCAGACCATGAAGGCGGCGGTCGAGGCGCGCAGCGGTTCGGGCCTGAAAATTCTCGCGGTCACCGTGCTGACGTCCTATGACGACGGCGACCTTCATGCCGCGGGCTATCGCCTCGGCGTATCCGATCTGGTCGAGGCCCGGGCCCAGCAGGCCCAGGTGCTCGGCGTCGACGGCTTGGTATGCTCGCCGGAAGAGGCGGCTCACTTGCGCAAGGTGGTGGGTCATCAGCTGAATTTGGTAACCCCGGGCATCCGGCCCGCGGGCGCCGCGGCCGGCGACCAGAAACGCATCATGACGCCGACCCGGGCCATCGCCGCCGGCGCGGATTATCTGGTGGTCGGACGGCCCGTGATGGAAGCCGCCGATCCCAGGGAAGCGGCCGAGGCCATCCAGGCCGAGATCGAGCAGGCGTTGGGCTGAACCACAACAAGGGAGAGAACCGCAGATGCCAAAGGGCTACTGGATCGCGCGCATCGATGTTCACAACATGGACGGCTACAAGGACTACGTCGCACAGAACGGCGCGGTGTTTGCAAAATTCGGCGCCAAATTCCTGGTGCGCGGCGGCAGGTTCGAGACCCGGGAAGGCGCCTCGCGGTCGCGCAACGTGGTGCTCGAATTCAGGGATTATGAGACCGCGCTCGCCTGCTACAATTCGCCGGAGTACACCCATCTGGTGGCGCTGCGCAGCCCGCATTCGGAAGGCGACGTCGTCATTATCGAAGGCTACGATGGACCACAGCCCCAATCGTGAAGCTGATTTGTTGCCCGAACAGCCCGCGCCAGCTATAGGGCAAGGGATGATTGAGGTTCATCCATGGCCGACATGCGTTTGATCGTTGCAGGGGCCGGCGGCCGGATGGGCCGCGCGCTGACGCGCGTTATTTCGGAAACGCCGGGCGCCGTGCTCGCCGGGGCGCTGGAAGCGCCCGGGTCGGAACTGCTGGGCAAGGATGCCGGTGTGCTCGCCGGCCTGCCCGAAAATGGCGTGATGCTTTCAGCCGACCTGTGGTCGCTATCGGCCCATGCCGACGGCATTCTGGATTTCACCGTGCCGGGCGCCACCATCGCCAATGTGGCGATCGCGGCCGAGCGCGGCCTGGTCCACATCATCGGCACCACGGGTCTCTCGGCCTCCGACGACGCCGTGATCAAGAGCGTCACCGGACGGGCCATCGTGGTGAAGTCCGGCAATATGAGCCTCGGCGTCAACCTGCTGGCGGCGCTGGTGAGGCGGGTGGCGCAATCGCTTGACGAAGGCTTCGACATCGAAATTCTCGAAATGCATCACAAGGCCAAGGTCGACGCGCCGTCAGGCACGGCCTTGATGCTCGGCGAGGCCGCCGCCGCCGGCCGCGGCGTCGATCTCGGCACCCACTCGGCGCGCGGGCGCGACGGCATCACCGGCGCGCGCCGGCCGGGCGATATCGGCTTTGCATCGCTGCGCGGCGGCACCGTCACCGGCGATCACAGCGTGATCTTCGCCGGCGCCATGGAACGCATCACGTTGTCGCATCACGCCGAGGACCGCATGATGTTCGCGCAAGGCGCGCTGAAGGCGGCGATGTGGGCGCGCGGCAGGCAGCCCGGGCTGTATTCGATGGCCGACGTGCTCGGGCTTGGCGACTTCTGAGCGGAAGAGGCAGACTAGCTCTTTGGCCGCCGCAACGATTTGCCGGTCATCTCGACCGGCTGCGGTAATTCCATCAGGTCGAGCAGTGTCGGCGCAAGGTCCGACAGCCGGCCATCCGACAGCGATACGTCGCCGCCGCCCACGAGCATTAGCGGCACCGGATTGGTTGTGTGGGCCGTGTGCGGACCGCCGGTGACGGGATCGCGCATCATTTCGCAGTTGCCGTGGTCGGCCGTAACCAGCAGCGCGCCGCCGGATTTTTCGATCGCATCCGCGATTTGGCCGAGCCCGTGATCGACCGTTTCCACGGCCTTGATCGCGGCCGCCAGATTTCCGGAGTGGCCCACCATGTCGGGATTGGCATAGTTCAGGACGATCAGGTCGTACTTGCCCGATTGGATTGCCCCGACCGCCTTCGCCGTCAACTCGGGCGCCGACATTTCCGGCTGCAGGTCGTAGGTCGCGACCTTGGGCGACGGCACCATGATGCGATCCTCGCCCGCAAAGGGCTCCTCCCGTCCGCCATTGAGAAAATAGGTGACGTGGGGATACTTCTCGGTTTCCGCCATGCGTAATTGCGTACGGTTCGCGGCAGCCGTGACTTCCCCCAGAATGTTCGGATAGGTCTGCGGCGGAAATACCGTCTGCATCAACTGGTCCAGACCCTCGCTGTATTGCGTCAGGCCAACCGCGGCGGCGAAGCGGACCGCGCGCTTGCGCGGGAAACCGGCAAACGACGGGTCGAGCATCGCGCCAAGAATCTCGCGCACGCGATCGGCGCGAAAGTTGAAGCAAAGCACGCCGTCGCCATCCTTGATGCCGGCATAGTCGCCGATCACCGACGGTTCGACGAACTCGTCGGTGTGTCCGTGCGCATAGGCGTCGTCGATCGCCGACAGTGCGTCGGGAAATCGCGGGCCTTCGGCCTCGACGATGGCATTGTAGGCTTTGGCGACGCGATCCCAGCGCTTGTCGCGGTCCATCGCGTAGTATCGCCCGATCACCGTGGCCACCGGCACCGACGGCGGCAGTGCGGCCCGCAGCCGCTTCAAATCATCGGCCGCCGATTTCGGCGGCGTATCGCGTCCATCGGTGAGGGCGTGTACGACCGCGGGCACGCCGTTATCGGCGAGAATGACGGCCAGGGCCGCCGCCTGGTCCTGATGCGAATGCACCCCGCCCGGGGAAACCAGGCCGATGAGATGACAGATTCCGCCGCTCCGTTTCAGCGTCTGGATCAGGTTGCGGAGCGCTTCGGCGCTTGCAATGCTGCCGGAGGCAATCGCGTCGTTGATCCGCGGCAGATCCTGCATCACCACCCGGCCCGCGCCGATGTTGAAGTGTCCGACCTCGGAATTGCCCATCTGACCTCCGGGAAGGCCGACATCGAGTCCCGACGTCTTCAGGAAGGCGTGCGGTCCGGTGGTCCACAGGCGATCGAAATTAGGTGTTGCAGCCTGGCGAACGGCATTGTCAGCCGGATCTTCGCGCCAGCCCCAGCCATCCAGGATAGCCAGCATGACAGGACGACGCTTCTGCATGGATCCACCTTTTGCTGCTTACCAAGGTGGTTGTGAGCGATCGATTTGCCGTCGTCAATCGCCCCTCCGCGGGTCCCGGGGAACCGGCAATTAGGCCTGCCGGACCCGGTCGTCCATTGCTGCGGCCAAGAGCGCCCGGCTAATGCACCCCCACCTGTCCCGCTTCCCAGCCCAGCATCGCCTGCTTGCGGGTGATGCCCCAGTGATAGCCGGTCAGCGCGCCGCTCTTGCCGAGGGCGCGGTGGCACGGCACCACGAACGAGATCGGATTCCGGCCAACGGCGGCGCCGACCGCGCGCGACGCCTTCGGGCGCTCGATGTTGGTCGCGATGTCGGAATAGCTGACCGCGCGGCCCATCGGGATTTTCAGCAGCGTCTCCCAGACCCGGACCTCGAAATCGGTGCCGATCAGCACCACGCGCAGCGGCCGGTCGGCGCGCCACATGTCCCTGTCGAAGACGCGCTGTGCCAGCGCCGATGTGCCGGCGCGGTCTTCGACATAGGTCGCGCGCGGCCAGCGCCGCTGCATGTCGGCAAGCGCGGCCGGCTCCTCGCCGGGATCGGCGAAGGCAAGTCCCGCGAGGCCGCGGCCGCTGGCGATCACGATCGCGGTGCCGAACGGGGAAGGATGAAAGCCGTAGGCCAGTGTCATGTCTGCGCCGCCGTTCTTCCACTCGCCCGGCGACATCGCCTCGTGGGTGACGAACAGATCGTGCAGCCGTCCCGGGCCTGACAGACCGGAGTCGAGCGCTGCATCGAGCACGCTGGCGGAATCGCGCAACAGGCCCTTGGCGTGATCGAGCGTCAAGGCCTGCATGAAGGCCTTTGGCGTGAGGCCGGCCCAGCGGCGAAACAGATGGTGCAGCTCGTCCGGCGTCACGCCGGCCGCATCCGCCATGGCTTCGATGGTCGGCTGCGCGCGCCAGTGCTCGGAGATGAAGGCGATGGCGCGGCGCACCGAATCATAGTCGCGCAGCGCGGCGTTCTGGGGGCCCGGTTTGGCGAGGCGGTGCTCATTCATGGCGAGGTTCATCATGATCTTGATGTAGGCTGGGCGAGGGGCGCCAACCACCCGATTCCCGACAGCGTCTCATGACACCGGATTGTAGGTCGGCCCGCGTTTGGCGGCCTGCAGCGCCGCCAACAAGGCTTTGGCAAAGCTGGCTTTTTCGTCAGGTCCCAGAAAGCTTGCGATGGAAACGCGACGTCCGCGCGAGACCAGATAGAGTTTTTCGATACCGAATTCCGCATCCGCTTTCTGATCGAGCTGCACCCACAGGGGATTGAGCACCCATTCGACTACATGGCCGCGATGGCTGACCCGGCGCACCCGCAGTTCGGACGGCGTCATCCGGATCTCCTCGGTGGCGCGGGCGCGACGGAAATTGATCCGGAATGCCCACCAGATCACCAGCATATCGAGGCCGAAGAAGCCCAACACCGGCCACGCGCCCATCAACAGAAACGCCAGCCCGGTGACAAAACTGACCACGCTGAGAAAGAGCATCAGCGCCACAAAACCGGTGCGGTTCAGCGATCGGTGCGGCGTCAGCAGCGCTGCAAACAATTCCGGCTGCGGATCAAAGTCGTTGCCTGCGGTCATCGCGGCTCAGTATATCAGGATCATGGCGAAAATCACCCGCGGTCCCCAGGCCAAATCCAAGCTCGCGGCTGCAAAACCGGTCAAAAAAGCGGCAGTGAAATCGAAGCCTGCGCGCGGGGCGAAGAGGCCCGCCAGCCCCAGGCCTTCGAGGACGAGGCCCACGAAGACAAAACCCTGGGCGGCCGCCGAGGTGCACGAAGCCTTCAGCCGCTTTCGCAACGCCAATCCCGAGCCGAAGGGCGAGCTCGAACATCTCAACCCCTACACTCTTCTGGTTGCTGTGGTGTTGTCGGCGCAGGCGACCGACGCCGGCGTCAACAAGGCGACCCGCGCGCTGTTTGCGGTGGCCGACACGCCGGAAAAGATGCTCGCGCTGGGCGAAGACAAAGTACGCGATTACATCAAGACCATCGGGCTTTACCGCAACAAGGCGAAGAACATTATCGCGCTGTCGCGAAAACTGATTGCCGAATTCGCGGGCGTCGTACCGCGAACCCGCGCCGAGATCGAAACGCTGCCGGGCGCCGGCCGCAAGACCGCCAACGTGGTGCTCAACATGGCCTATGGCGAACACACCATGGCGGTCGATACCCACGTGTTTCGCGTTGGCAACCGCACCGGCCTGGCGCCCGGCATCACGCCGCTGGAGGTCGAGCTGGGCCTCGAGAAGGTGATCCCGTCGGAGTTCATGCTGCACGCGCACCACTGGCTGATCCTGCACGGCCGCTACACCTGCCTTGCGCGCAAGCCACGCTGCGAGGTCTGCCTGATCAACGATTTATGCAGATGGCCAGAGAAGTCGGCGTAGGCGAACCAGAACCATCATTACGAGCGCAGCGAAGCAATCCATCTTGCCCAGCAAAGGAAGAACGATTGCTTCGCTGCGCTCGCAATAACGAAGGCGCGCGAATGCGCCCCTTCCAGGAAGAAAGGGTAAATCGCCTCGAACCGGAACGCCGTCGCCATCCGGCTTTACGCCACCGGCACTCTTGTCTTGCGCGCCGGCTCGATCAGCTCCGGCCGCGGTCCGCTCAGGCGCTTGTGCATGTGAACCATGAAGGCCATCGCGAATAACGGCGTCGCCAGATTGACGATCGGGATCGACACGAACGCCGCGATGAACAGTCCCGCGGTGAAGACGGCGCCCCCGTTCGCCTTGCGCATCGCTTTGGCTTCCGCCGGGGTGCGAAACCGCATCGCCGCCAGTTCGAAATATTCGCGGCCCAGAAGCCACGCGGTGGCGATGAAAAACGCGATGAAGCCGGCGCCGGCCACCAACACGAAGGGCAGCGCGACCAGATAGACCAGCAGCGTCAGCAGCGCGGTCTTGATGCCTTCGGTGATGGCGAGACCGAACGGCAGCGCGGTGCCGGGGCGCTCCGCCGGATAGTGTTCGAGTTCGACATGGTCGGCGACCTCGTCGACGAACACGCTCGCCACCAGCGAGGTGATCACGGGCATCAGGAACACCGCGCCGAACACAACGCCGAGACCGGCGAGGATCGACACGATCCAGGCCAGCACATTGATCGAGGTGTCGAAGCCGGGTCCGAGCATCCCGTCGAGCCAGACTTCGCCCGAGCTCGCGAACCAGCTCAACAGCCGCTGCAGGCCGAACGCCAGCAGCGTGATCAGCACCAGCGCGAGGCCGATCGAGCGCCACAGGATCGAGCGCATCGGCGGCGACAATATCTGCGAAAGCGCCTTGACGGCGGCGTCCAGCATGGCGGTCCAGTCCTCTTCCCGAAAAAGCCCCCGCGAGAGGTAGACATGCAAGTCCGGTTCGGCAAGAGCCGACACAGGTTGGCGGAACCGCGGTGGACCCCGGCTCAAGGAGGGTGAATACTGCATTCGTCGAAACGCGATTTCAGAGGGCGCCGGGCGCCTAATCTGACGCACGGCCGGCGGCCGAACGAGCGGAGGGAATGATGACCGGGATGGGATTGCCGCTGGAGGGCGTGAGGGTCATCGAAATGACCCACATGGTGATGGGGCCGACCTGCGGCATGATCCTGGCGCAGCTCGGCGCCGATGTCATCAAGATCGAGCCGCCGGGCGGCGACAAGACCCGCAGCCTCGGCGGCATGGGAACCTCGTTCTTCCCGCTGTTCAACCGTGGCAAGCGCAGCGTGGTGCTGGATTTTGCGAAGGCCGATGACCGCGAAACGATGCACCGGCTGCTCGCCTCCGCCGACGTTTTTCTGGAGAATTTTCGAGACGGGCAACTAGAGAAGCAGGGTCTCGGCGCCGGGGCGCTGCGCCAGAAATATCCCGAGCTGATCGTCGCCGGGCACAAGGGTTTCCTGTCGGGTCCCTACGAGCACCGCCCGGCGCTCGACGAGGTCGTGCAGATGATGTCGGGGCTGGCCGCGATGACGGGGACCCGCGAGAAGCCGCAGCGGGTCGGCTCTTCCGCCAACGACATCATGGGCGGCATGTTCGGCGCGATCGCGGTCCTCGCCGCCCTCTTTCAGAAGCGCGGCGGCCGCAAGGGCGGCGCCGACATCCGCATCGGCCTGTTCGAGAACTGCCTGTTCCTGGTGGCGCAGCACATGGTCGAGTATGAGATGACCGGCAACAAACCGCGCTCGATGCCGGAGCGCGAGCATGCCTGGCCGATCTACGACATCTTCGAGACCGCCGGCGGCGAGCGCATCTTCATCGGCGTCGTCACCGAGGGTCACTGGCAGAGCTTCTGCCGCGAGTTCGGCCTGCAGGACTTTCTGGACGATCCGACTTTGCGCACCACGACCGAACGGATCCTGGCGCGATCGCGAATCATTCCGCGTGCCGCCGAGGTAATCAGGCAATGGAATGCAGCGGAGCTCTCCGCGACGCTCGACCGCCTCAACATCTGCTTCTCGCCGATCAACCGCCCCGAGGATCTGTTCGATGATCCGCACGTGTTACGGCCCGGCGGCCTCGTCAACAACATCGACGCCAACGGCCGAGCGTTCCGCGTTCCCGCGCTGCCGATCGAGTGGAACGGAGCGGGCATCGGCGAGGGCCTGAAAGTACCCGTGCTCGGCGCCGACACGTCGGCCGTCCGGGCCGAGCTTGAAGGTCCGCAGATTTCTTCAACCGTCAAACCCGCAGTGAGGCTCGCATGACCCGCATTCAAGACGTCTATCCGGACAACCGCGTAAGCTTGCGCGAAGTTGGGCTGCGTGACGGCCTGCAACTGGTGAAGACCTTTCCCTCGACCGCGGCAAAGCAGCGCTGGATCCGCGACGAGTACGGCGCGGGGGTGCGGCATTTCGAAGTCGGCTCGTTCCTGCCCGCCCGCACCTTTCCGCAATTCGCCGACGTCCGCGATATCGTGGCGACCATTGCGTCGCTGCCGGGCGCGCATGGCGTGGCGCTGGCGCTGAACGAGCGCGGTGTCAACGAGGCGCTGGCCTCAGGCGTCGGTGAAGTCGCAACGGTGGTCTCGGCCACCGAGGAACACAGTCAGGCCAACGCCAACCGCTCGCGCGATTCCGCCATCGCCAACGTCAGGCGGCTCTGCGAACTGCGCGACGCCAGCGCGCACAGGCCGCTGGTCAATGCCGCGATTTCGATGGCGCTGGGCTGTTCCATCACCGGTCCGGTGGACCCTGCGGAAGTGCTGAAGCTGGTCGAAAAATGTCTGGAGGCCGGCGTCGATTTCGTCGCCATCGCCGACACCGTCGGCTATGCCGGCCCAAAACAGGTCGGCGAACTGACCAGGGCCGCCGTGAAACTGTGCGGCACAAAGCCGGTTTGCGTTCACCTGCACGACACCAGGGGCATGGGCATTGCGAATGCCTCGGCAGCCCTCGACGCCGGCGCGCGCATTCTCGACGGCTCGCTCGGGGGCCTCGGTGGTTGCCCGTTCGCGCCCGGCGCCACCGGCAATGTGGTGTTCGAGGACCTGGCATTTCTCTGCGAGAGCAAGGGATTTGCCACCGGCATCGATATCGACAGGCTGATCGCGGTGCGCTCGATCCTGCGTTCGGAAATGCCCGGCGAGACGCTCTATGGCGGGCTCGCGCGGGCCGGACTGCCGGGCGGGCGTTCCGCAGCGGCAGCCTGAGATATCTCGGAGCGGCAGGGGCGACGGCAATTACGAAAATGCGTTGCCGCCGCGCAGGCCAAGCTTCTTGAAGACCATCGCCACGGGACAGAAGCCGGTAAAGGCTGCCTGCAGCATGTTCAACCCGGCAAAGGCGGTCAGCAGGAACCAGTAGGGATTGACCAGCCAGCCCAGCGCGAGGCTGAGGAGCACCACACATCCAGCGAAAGCGAGCACCGCCTTATCGATATTCATGACGTATTCCTCTTGGTCGGGTTTGAAGTGATCAGGACCGGGGCAAGCCCGGCCGTCGTCCATGCCACGATGTTCCTGGTATCCATCGCGCCGGAGGTTCGCGCGATCTCCCTTCCGCCACGCATCAGCAGGAGAGTTGGGATGCCGCTGATGCCGAGGCGGGCGGAGACGGAGGGCGCCTTGTCCGAGTTCAGCTTCAATAGCCGAACCCCGGGTTCGAGCTGCTGCGCCGCGCGTTCGAACATCGGCGCCATGGCGCGGCAGGGACCGCACCATGGCGCCCAGACGTCGACCAGCACGGGGATATCGCTGTGCGCGACATGGCGGTCGAACGCCTGCTCGTCCACTTCGATGGGATGGCCGCCAAAAATCGGCTGATGACAGGATCCGCAGCGGGCATTCGTTGCCGCCCGCTCGGCGGGCAGCCGGTTGATCTTGCCGCAATGCCCGCAGACGATCTGGTGAATTGCACTCATGTCCCGGTCTTGACCTCCTTGATCTTGGCGATGTTGAGCTTGTCGAGCAGGAAGCGTTCGTAGAACGGCTCGCTCTCGCCGCGCCGGATCTTGCGCAGGAAGTATTTTTCAAAGGCGACCTTGGCGAGATGAACCCACTCGCCCTTGGAGGACCAGTTGACGTTGCGGGGAGGGATTTGCGGCTGCGCCAGGAAGGCGACGCCGGAGTCACCGAAATCCGCGAGGCAGATCGCATTCCACGTCGGCTGCGCCACCGGCGTCTGGCCCTTCAACAGGGCGCCGATATTCATCGCTGTGGCAGTGACCATCGACTCGATCATGAACCCGGTCTTCGGCACCCCGACCGGAACTGGCGTGGCTCCGACTGGCGCGATTGCCACACAGACTCCGATCGCGAAGATGTTGGGATACTCGGGATTGCGCTGATGCTTGTCGACAATGACAAAACCGCGGGGATTGGTCAGTTTCTCGATGCCTCTGATAGCTCCGACGCCGCGAAAGGCCGGCAGCATCATCGAATAGGCGAACGGCAGTTCGTGCGTCCTGCGCACCGAACCGTCGTCCGCAATCTCCTCGACCGTCATCTTGCCCTGCTCGACGCCCTTCACCCGGGCGTTGGTGATCCATTTGACGTGCTTCTCGCGCATTTCGCTTTCGAGCAGGCCCTTGGTGTCGCCGACCCCATCAAGACCGAGATGGCCGATATAGGGCTCCGAGGTGACGAAGGTCATGGGCACGCGATCGCGCAACTTGCGGCGGCGCAGCTCGGTTTCCAGAATGAACAGGAATTCATAGGCCGGGCCGAAGCAGGAGGCGCCCTGCACGGCGCCGATCACCACCGGCCCCGGATTGGCGGCAAACTTTTCGAACGCCTTCTGGGCGTGCGCGGCGTGGTCGACGTGGCAGATCGATTGGGTGTGGCCGTCCGGCCCGAGCCCGGGGATCTCGTCGAATGCGAGCTCCGGCCCGGTAGCGACCACCAGGTAGTCGTAATCGATCGAGGCGCCGTCCGCGAGTTCGACGCGGTTGTCCGCGGGGTGCACGCGCTGGGCGCCCTGCGTCAGCAGCCGCACGCCCTTGCGCTTCATGATCTCGACAAGGTCGATCTCGATATCACCGCGCTTGCGCCAGCCGATCGCGACCCAGGGATTGGACGGGACGAAGTGATAGACCGGACCCTGGGAAACCACGGTCAGGCGGTCGCCCTTCCCGAGCTGCGGCAAAAGTTCATAGGCCATCAGCGTTCCGCTGAGACCCGCTCCGATAACGACAACTTCCGACATGGTCGCCTCCGTTGCTGCATTCCCCTGTGGGCGGCGGCGCCGGTTTTCCCCGGTTCGTTGGCCGCGTCGCTTGACTATATATTCGAATTCTCGTATATACGCAAGTATGAAAATAGATAGTGCGATCATGGAATCCGCCGCCGATCGGGCCAGCGACCTCTTGAAGGCGCTTTCCAACCGGCATCGGCTGCTGATCATCTGCCAGCTGATCGACGGCGAGCGCTCGGTGGGCGATCTCGCGGAATTCCTCAGTCTTCGTGATTCCACGGTGTCCCAGCATCTTGCGCTGCTCCGCAAGGATGGCCTGGTGGCGGCGCGGCGCGATGCCCAGACGATCTACTATTCGATCGCCAGCGACCCCGCGCATGAGGTCCTGAAGACGCTCTACCAGGTCTATTGCGCGCCGAAGGCCGGAAAAACCAAGGCCAAGCTATAGCCGCGTCCCGGCGACGCCTTGAGGTAGGTCAACGTCGTTGCCGCGAAATTCAATGAAATCCTCGGAGAGCCGCCGATTGGCAAAAAGGCGATTACGATGCGTAGCAGATTGACAGCCATGAGCATGGCCGCGGCAGCGGTGTTCGGTACCAGTGTTGCCGGCGCGCAAGACCTGACCGTCGTCCTGCGGCCGGTAGCCGACGAGAAGGCGGTGTTCGCAACGGTCGAGAGCATCAGCGTGGTGCCGGCCCGTGGCCGCATCGGCGGCACCGTCGTTCAGCTCAATGTCCGCGAGGGTGATCCGGTGACGAGCGGCCAGGCCATCGCCACGATCGGCGACGACAAGCTCGCCCTGCAGATGAAGTCGCTGGATGCGCAGATCGACGCCCTGCAGGCGCAGGCGAGCCAGGCGCAGACCGATTTTACCCGGATCGAGGGCCTGGTGGAGCGCGGCACGCTTCCGCGCGTCAGACTCGATGAGGCTCGCACCGCGCTCAACGTGGCGGATAACGGCCTGCGGGCGAAGACCGCCGAACGCGCGGTGGTCCAGCAGCAGTTCAACGAAGGCCAGGTGCTGGCGCCCGCCGGCGGACGGGTGCTGAAGAAACTGGTGGCCGTTGGTTCGGTCGTGTTGCCCGGCGATCCCGTCGCGATGATCGCGCAACAGGATTTCAAACTGAGACTGCGCGTGCCGGAGCGGCATGCCCGCTTCCTCAAGGCCGGCGACAAGATCCGAGTCGACGGCGCCGAGTTCGGCGACCAGAGCCCGAAATCCGGTGTGATCGACCTGGTCTATCCGCAGATCGAGGACGGCCGCGTGATCGCGGACGCCGCGGTCGAAAACCTCGGAGAGTATTTCGTCGGCGACCGGCTGCGGGTCTGGATATCCGGCGGCGAGCGGAAGGCGTTCGTGATTCCGTCGAGCTACGTCACCACACGCTATGGCATCGACTACGTCCAGATTCGCCAGGCGGATCGCACCATCAGCGCGCCGGTGCAGCGCGGGCGCAATCTGCCAAGCCCGGACATGCCGAACGGTCTTGAAATCCTGTCCGGGGTTCGCCCCGGCGACCAGCTGGTGCAGCCGTGAACCTCGGACTTTCGGGCCGGCTCACGCAGGCGACCATCAATTCCCCGCTGACGCCGCTGTTTCTGCTGGCCTCGCTGGTCGTCGGCCTGATCGCCGTGGTGGTCATTCCGCGCGAGGAAGAACCCCAGATCAGCGTTCCGATGGTCGACATCCGCGTCAATGCCGATGGATTGCGCGGCCCGGATGCGGTCGAACTCGTCACCAAGCCGCTCGAGTCGATCGTCAAGGGCATCGACGGCGTCGAGCACGTTTACAGCCAGACCGAAGACGACCGCGTCATGGTCACCGCGCGCTTCCTGGTCGGAACCAAGTCCGAGGACGCCATACTTCGCGTTCATGAAAAAATCCGCGCCAATCTCGACCGCATCCCGGTCGGGATTCCCGAACCGCTGATCGTCGGCCGCGGCATCAACGACGTCGCCGTGACCGTACTGACGCTTTCGCCGAAGCCGGATGCCGCCGAGCGGTGGACGGACAAGGACCTCTACGAACTCGCGGACAAGCTGCGCTCGGAACTGATGAAGGTCGACAGCATCGGCCTGACCTATATTTCCGGCGGCGGCGCCCAGCAGATCCGGGTCGAGCCCGATCCGGAAAAGCTGTCGCTGTTCGGCGTGACGCTGCAGCAGCTCGTCGCCAAGGTGAAGGACGCCAATCGGTCGTTCATGGCGGGACAGGTCCGCGATGCCGGCACGGTCCGCAGCGTGTCGGCCGGCCAGACCCTGGCCGGCATTCCCGACATCGGCCTCCTGCTGATCTCGACGCGGGACGGACGCCCGGTTTACGTCAAGGACGTGGCCAGTGTTGTCATCGGTCCCAACGCGATCGAGCGCCGGGTCTGGAACGACGCCCGTGACGGCAACGGCAAGTGGGAGCGCGTTCCCGCGGTCAGCCTCGCGCTCGCCAAGCGCGCGGGCGCCAACGCGGTGGTGGTTTCCGAGGAGATCGCGCACCGCCTTGCCGGGCTGAAATCGCGCCTCATCCCCGACGACGTCGCGGTCACCGTCGTCAGGGACTATGGCGAGACGGCGAACGAAAAGGCCAACGAACTGCTGTTTCATCTCGGTCTCGCGACGATCTCGATCGTCCTCCTGATCGCGATCGCAATCGGCTGGCGCGAGGCGCTGGTGACGCTGGTCGTGATTCCCACCACCATCCTGCTGACGATGTTTGCCGCGAACCTGATGGGCTACACCATCAACCGCGTCAGCCTGTTCGCCCTGATCTTCTCGATCGGCATCCTGGTCGATGACGCCATCGTGGTGGTCGAGAACATCGCCCGCCACTGGGCGATGCGGGACGGCCGGCCCCGGCTGCAGGCCACCATCGAGGCGGTCGCCGAGGTCGGCAATCCGACCGTGGTTGCGACCCTGACCGTGGTTGCCGCGCTGCTGCCGATGCTGTTCGTGTCGGGGCTGATGGGCCCGTATATGGCGCCGATCCCCGCCAACGCCTCCGCGGCGATGCTGTTCTCGTTCTTCGTGGCGATGGTGGTGGCGCCCTGGCTGATGCTGCGGCTGGCGCCGAAGGAGGACGCCGCGGGGGCGGCGCATGCCGCGCACGACGAAGGCGCGCTCGGCCGTCTTTATCGTCGCCTCGCAACCCCTGTTGTCGCCAGCAAGCGTTCGGCCTGGATATTCCTGATCGGCGTCGGGATCGCGACCCTGCTGTCGATGACTTTGTTCGCCACCAAGTCCGTGACGGTCAAACTGCTGCCGTTCGACAACAAGTCCGAGATCGCTGTGGTCATCGACCTGCCGGAGGGCGCCAGCCTCGAGGACACCGAGCGGACGCTGTTCGCCGCCGCGGATGTCGCCCGCGGCCTGCCCGAGATCACTTCGGTGCAGTCCTATGCCGGGACGCCGGCGCCGTTCAATTTCAACGGCCTGGTCCGGCATTATTATCTGCGCGAGCGGCCGGAACTGGGCGAACTGCAGGTTAATCTTGCCGCGCGCTCCGACCGCAAGCGGGCGAGCCATGACATCGCGCTCGACCTGCGGCAGCGTCTTAAGGCCGTCAGCGCCCCCGATGGCACAAGCATCAAGGTTGTCGAAGTGCCGCCGGGTCCGCCGGTGCTGGCAACGCTGCTGGCCGAGATCTATGGGCCCGACGCGGCCACCCGCCGGGCAGTGACGGGGGAGCTGAAGAAGATCTTCGCCGAAGTGCCGTTCATCGTCGATATCGATGATTCGATCGGGCAGAAGCGGCCGCGGCTGCGGCTGTCGATTGACCAGGACCGGCTCGAATTCTTCGGTGTCGAACAACGCGACGTCTACGATACCATCCAGACGCTGTTCGGCGGCGTCTCCGTGGGATATTCGCACCGCGGCGAGGACCGCAACCCGATCGAGATCGCGGTCCGGCTGCCGAAGCGCGACCTCGCCTGGACCGAGGCGCTTGCCTCGACGCCGGTGCCGGCCAACACGCTTCCGGGCAGCAAGACCGTCGTCGAGCTGGGGCAGCTGGTGAAAGCGACGGTCGAGGAAGGCTCGCCGCAGATCTTCCGGCGCGACGGCCGTTTCGCCGACATGGTGATGGCCGAACTGGCGGGCCGTTTCGAGGCGCCGCTCTACGGCATGCTGGCGGTCGCCGACCGCATCGAGGCGCATGATTGGGGCAAGCTGCAGAAGCCCGTGATCGGCCTGCATGGCCAACCGTCCGACGAGTCCCGTCCGACGCTGCTGTGGGACGGCGAATGGGAGATCACTTATGTCACGTTCCGCGACATGGGCGCCGCGTTCGGCGCCGCAATCCTCGGGATTTATGTGCTGGTCGTGGCCCAGTTCCGCAGCTTCCGCCTGCCGCTGGTGATCCTGACGCCGATTCCATTGACGCTGATCGGCATCCTGATCGGCCACTGGCTGCTGGGCGCGCCGTTCACCGCGACTTCCATGATCGGGTTCATCGCGCTGGCCGGCATCATCGTCCGCAACTCGATCCTGCTGGTCGACTTTATCCGCCACAGCGCAGGCGAAAACAGGTCGATGCGCGACATCGTGCTGGAAGCCGGCGCCGTGCGCTTCAAGCCGATCCTGCTCACCGCGCTGGCCGCCATGATCGGCGCTGCGACGATCCTGCTCGATCCGATCTTTCAAGGGCTGGCGATTTCGCTGCTGTTCGGGCTGGCGTCATCGACGCTGCTCACGGTCCTCGTCATTCCGGCGATCTACATCGCGCTTCGGGACACCAAACGGCAGGCGCCGCCTGGCGAAACCGCAGAACAGTGATGAGGCTAGCCGGGGCGTTGGGCCATCGCCTCGTCCCGCCGTGTCGCGGGCCGAAACCTTTGCCAGAAGTCGTGCAGAATCATGCCCGTGGCCATCGCCGCCACAAACACGATGACATCAGGCGACAGCGTCGCGAGGCTTTCCAGAGCCGGGCCCGGGCAAAATCCGACGAGACCCCAACCGATCCCGAACAGCGTCGATCCCACGATGAGCGACGGGTCGATGTCGTTTTTGGTCGGCCAGGAACTCTGGGCAGCAAGCAGCGGCCGCGAATGGCCCTTCGCCAGCATGAATCCCGGCATGGACACCGCGAGCGCCGTGGCCATCACGACGGCAAGGCTCGGATCCCAAGCGCCGAAGATATCGAGAAATGCCAGAACCTTTGCCGGCTGCACCATCTGCGAGATCAGCAGGCCGGCGCCGAACACCAGGCCGCACAACAGCGATGCGATCATCAGCATGCTCAGCCTCCGAACACGTGACGGGTGAGCGCAACGGTCGCGATCCCGGTCAGCATGAAGATAAGGGTCGCCGCGATGGAGCGGCCTGACAGCCGGGCGATGCCACAGATGCCGTGACCGGAGGTGCAGCCGTCGCCCATGCGGGTCCCGAACCCGACCAGCAGGCCGGCGGCGATGATGACGGTCCAGCTGGCCGGCAATTGCGGCGTCGGCATCCCATAACCGATCCAGCCTCCGAGCAACGGCGCCAGAACCAGCCCGGCGACGAAGGCACCGCGCCAGCCCTTGTCGGTACTGCCAGGGTACAGCAGGCCAGCGAACATGCCGCTGATGCCGGCGATCCGGCCGGTCAACAGCATCAGCAGGACCGCGGAAAGGCCGATCAGCGCGCCGCCGATCGCCGCCGATAACGGAGTGAAATTTGCCATAGCGTTGCTCCGCAGACCCCGAAATCAAATCTCCAACGGTCTTTGGCTAGATCACAACCGTGTCACGCGCAACCGCAAGGCATTGCCGACCACGCTCACCGACGACAGTGCCATCGCCGCAGCGGCGATGATCGGCGAGAGCAGCAGGCCGAACGTCGGATACAGCACGCCCGCGGCGATCGGAATGCCCGCGGCGTTGTAGACGAAGGCGAAGAACAGGTTTTGGCGGATATTGCTCATGGTCGCCTGCGAGAGCCGGCGGGCGCGAACGATGCCGCCGAGATCGCCCCCCAGCAGCGTGATGCCGGCGCTTTCCATCGCGACGTCGGTACCGGTGCCCATCGCGATGCCGACTTCGGCGGCGGCGAGCGCGGGGGCGTCGTTGACGCCGTCGCCCGCCATGGCGACGATCCGCCCCTGCTTCTGCAGCTTGGCGACGATGGCGCTCTTCTGGTCGGGTAGCACCTCGGCCTCGACATCGGCAATCCCGAGTTTCCGCGCCACGGCGTTGGCCGTGGTCCGGTTGTCGCCGGTCAGCATGATGACCTTGATGCCTTCCGCCGCCAGCGCCCTCAAGGCGTCCGGCGTCGAGGGCTTGACCGGGTCGGCGATCGCAAACAGTCCGGCAAGCCGGCCGTCGACCGCGATATTGATCACGGTGGCGCCGTCGCTGCGCAGGCGTTCGCCCTGCTCGTGCAGCGACTGCGTTTCGACGCCGAGCGATGCCAGGAAGTTGGCATTGCCCAAAGCTACGGCCTTGCCGTCGACCTTGCCGGTGGCGCCCTTGCCGGTCGGCGAGTCGAACTCCTCCACCTTGCCGAAATCGAGATTCTGTTCCTTGGCGGACCGCACGATCGCATCCGCTAGCGGGTGCTCGCTGGCGCGCTCGACGCTGGCCGCCAGCCGCAGAATGTCGGTCACCTCGAATCCGGGAGCAGCCACCATCGCGACCACCTTCGGCTTGCCCTCGGTCAGCGTGCCGGTCTTGTCGACCACCAACGTGTCGACCTTCTCCATGCGCTCCAGCGATTCGGCATTCTTGATCAGCACGCCGGCCTGCGCGCCACGCCCGACCCCGACCATGATCGACATCGGCGTGGCAAGACCGAGCGCGCAGGGGCAGGCGATGATCAGCACGCTGACGGCGGCGACCAGGCCGAATGCCATCCGCGGCTCCGGCCCGAACCAGGCCCAGGCGCCGAAGGCGATCAGCGCCACGGCGATCACGACCGGCACGAACCAGCCGGAAACCTGATCGGCCAGCCGCTGGATCGGCGCGCGCGAGCGCTGCGCCTCGGCGACCATCTTGACGATCTGGGACAACAGCGTGTCGCGCCCGACCTTGTCGGCGCGCATCACGAAACCACCGGACTGGTTGAGCGTGCCCGCGATCACCTTGCCGCCGACTTCCTTGGTGACGGGCATCGATTCGCCGGTCACCAGCGACTCGTCGAGCGCGGAGCGGCCTTCGAGAATGACGCCGTCCACCGGCACCTTCTCTCCGGGTCGGACGCGCAGATGATCGCCGACCTGCAGGCTGTCGATCGCGACCTCATGGTCAGCGCCGTCATCGCCGATCCGGCGGGCGGTCTTCGGCGCCAGTTCGAGCAGCGCCTTGATCGCGCCGGAGGTGGCTTCGCGGGCGCGCAGCTCGAGTACCTGGCCAAGCAGGACCAGCACCGTGATCACCGCCGCGGCTTCGAAGTAGACCGCGACCGCGCCGCCATGCCCGCGAAAGGTTGCGGGGAAGATACCGGGCGCGATGGTGCCGACGACGCTGTAGATTTGGGCGACGCCAGTCCCCATCGCGATCAGCGTGAACATGTTGAGATTGCGCGTCTGCAGCGATTGCCAGCCGCGTACGAAAAATGGCCAGCCCGCCCACAGCACCACCGGCGTGGCGAAAACCAGCTGGATCCAGTTCGACAGCGTCGGATCGACCCAGCCATGCCCCCCGACCAGATGACCGCCCATCTCGAGGACCACCGGCGGAATCGAGAGGACGAGGCCGATCCAGAACCGCCGCGTCATGTCGGCCAGCTCGGGATTGGGCGGCGCATCGAGGCTCGCCAACTCGGGCTCCAGCGCCATGCCGCAGATCGGGCAGCTCCCGGGACCGAGCTGGCGGATCTGCGGATGCATCGGGCAAGTGTAGATCGTGCCTTCCGGCGCGTCGGCCTTGGGCTGGTTGCCGTCGAGATAGGCTTTGGGATCGGCGGCAAATTTGGTGCGGCAGCCGGCCGAGCAGAAATAGTGGGTTTCACCCCTGTCATCGAACCGATGCTGGGCTGTCGCGGGATCGACCGTCATGCCGCAGACGGGGTCGCGCACGGCGGCGCCGCCAGCGGCGTGGTGCCGGTCATGGGCGTGGTCGTCATGATCGTGACCGCCGCCGCAACACCCGGTCTTCTCCGTTGCCGGGGCCGCAGCGGCCCCGGACGAACAGCCGCAGCCGGAACCCGTTGCGGCATCGCCCGTATTCGCGTTTTTGGCGTCGGTCATCGCGCTCTCCAAAAGGGCTCTTGCAACCTATACCCGGTAGGGGTATATAGGCCCAATGCGAGGGGACATCAAGACATCCTGTCAAAGGCGGCTGAGCCGGATCGAAGGGCAGGTTCGCGGCCTGACCAAGATGGTCGACGAGGACCGCTACTGCATCGACATCGTCACCCAGATATCGGCGGTGCGGGCCGCGTTGCGGCGCGTCGAGGAAGAAGTCCTGAAGGATCACGTGTCACATTGCGTCGAACACGCCATCAGCAGCGGCAACAAGACGGATCAGCGCGAGAAGATAGCGGAACTGATGGCCGTGATCGGGCGATCGAATCGGTGATCAAGGGTAAAACCATGCATTTACCGCATTTTCATCCGTTATTCCCCGGACGCGGATCATATGGTAGTAGCGACTCATGACTTCGACTGGCAAACGTTTGCGGATATTTGGAGCGGCGATCCTGCTGATCGCCGTTCAATTCGCGTCGGTTGCAGCTGAGGCCCATGTCGGTCATGTGCACGCGCCTGAAGGGCATCATCTTCAAGGGCTTGGTCTCCAGGTGCATGGCCCCGCGGCCGGCAGCGCACATTCGATTGCCTCCGACGAGACCGCGCCCGCGGATCGGGCCGCGCGCGCCGAACCTGCCACCGAGGTCGAGGTCACTGTCCAAAACGCGCCGGGCGCGCCTCCTTCCGACCCCGGCTCCGATGCCTGCGTGATGGGCTGCTGCGGATGCAGCGGTTGCTGCGCAGCCGCGCTGGTGGTGGTTTCGCCCCACCTTCCTCCCAAGGCCAGCTCACCTCGCATCGGCCTTGCCCGCGTCAATTCCATTCCCGGAGTGGACCCCCGAGGTCTGCGCAAACCGCCTCGATCCCTGGCCTGAGTAACGACATCGCCGCGATGCTGCCCCGCGCGATGAAGCTTCTTTCAGGTGAGGGATTTCTCATGTTTGCTTTGTTTCGTGCTGTGCTCTGCGCGGCAGTCCTTGCTTCCTTTTCCGGAAGCGGCTCGCTGATGGCTCATGACGGTCACGATCATGGCGAGCCACCTCCGGCACCCATCTCGAATCTCGCCCCTCGCGCGGAAGCAACCTCGGAACTCTATGAGCTGGTTGCGATAGCCCGTGGCGGGGACCTCGTCGTCTATCTCGACCGGTTCGCGACCAACGAAACAGTCGAGGGCGCCGCGATCG
Source organism: Bradyrhizobiaceae bacterium Ga0074131 (assembly GCA_001464035.1). Taxonomy (GTDB): domain Bacteria; phylum Pseudomonadota; class Alphaproteobacteria; order Rhizobiales; family Xanthobacteraceae; genus Bradyrhizobium. The sequence continues at coordinate 123,327 of LNEC01000019.1, read as the reverse complement.
AAGTCGAGACCCCGGCAGGCCCGGCCCGCGCGCGCGCCACGGCGAACGGGCCTTACCGGCTCAGCGCTCCCTGGTCCAACAATCCGGGGTCCTATGACCTGATCTTCACGGTCACCAAGGACGGTGTCGACGATGTGCTGTCCGCGACGCTCACCGTCCCGCCGGCCGATCCCGGCGCAAAACCCGGAATCACCGCCATGCCGGACATTGCTGGAATTCGGGAACTATCGTCCCGCTACCTTTCGACGGCGCTGATGGCGGGACTCGGCGGCTTCGCGGCGGGAATTGTTGTCATGACGCTGCTGTGGCGACGGCGCCGGCCCGTGATGACCCTGATCCTCGTCGGAATGCTCGCGATGTTCAGCGGCGCGGCGCGCGCCCATGAGGGTGATGACCATGGTGCGCCGGCAAATTCGGATCCGGCAGTGCGCGACTTGGCGCAGCGGTTGCCCGACGGCGGCGTGTTCGTGCCCAAGAGCATCCAGCGAATTCTCGGCATCCGCACCGTTCGAGTCGAATCGGCCGCGCATCGGAGCGCGCTCGAATTGCCGGGCCGCATCATTCCCGATCCGAACGCCAGCGGATTTGTTCAATCGTCGGTCGGGGGACGCCTCTCGCCTCCGCCGAACGGCTTTCCGCGACTGGGCGCACAGGTCAGGAAAGGCGATGTTCTCGCCTATGTGACGCCGCCGCTGCAGGCGATCGACGCCTCCGATATGCGTCAGCGGCAAGGCGAACTCGACCAGCAGATTTCCATCGTGGAGCGCCGGCTGGCGCGGTACGAAACCCTGGTGCCGAGCGGAGCCATTGCACGCACCCAGCTGGAGGACACAAGGACGGAACTGCAAGGCCTGAAGGACAGACGCGGCTCGCTCGACAAGTCGCGCCGCGAACCGGAAGAGCTGATCGCGCCGGTGGACGGCATCGTTGCCGAAGGCACCGTCGTCGCTGGGCAGATGGCCCAATCCAACGCCGTCATCTTCCACATCGTGGACCCGGCCCGCCTCTGGGTGGAGGCGCTCAGCTTCGATTCGCTTTCCGGAGTCCATAGCGCGGTGGCCCGGCTTAACAACGAGCGGACCTATCCGCTCGCCTTCCGCGGCGCCGGGTTCGCCGGCCGCAATCAATCGATCCCGGTGCAATTCGCGGTGCAGGGCGACGTTGCAGGGCTCCGCGCCGGCCAGTTCGTCACCGTGCTCGCCACCACGGAGGAGGAAAAGACCGGCTACGCGATTCCCCGGGCCGCGCTGGTGCGCAATGCCAACGGGCAGGATGTCGTCTACGAGCATGTCGCGGCGGAGCGTTTTGCGCCGCGACCGGTGCGGGTCGAACCGCTCGACGGCGATCGCGTCTTCATTGCCACGGGGCTTGACGCAGGCAAGCGTCTCGTCGTCCAGGGCGCCGAGTTGCTTGGCCAGGTCCGCTGAGGAGAACGATCGATGTTTCGCTTTCTCGTCACACAGTCGCTGCGCAATCGCCTGATGGTGCTGGCGGCCTCGGCTATTCTCGTGCTGCTCGGCATCTTCAGCGCCAGCCGGCTTCCGGTCGACGTTTTTCCCGATCTCAACAAGCCGACCGTCACCATCATGACCGAATCGGAGGGATTTGCGCCCCCGGAAGTCGAGCAGCTCGTCAGTTTTCCCATCGAAACCCAGATGAACGGCGTGCCCGGCGTGACGCGGGTGCGTTCCGTTTCCGGAGTAGGGCTCTCGATCGTCTATGTCGAGTTCGACTGGGGGACAGACATCTATCGCAACCGGCAGCAGATCGCCGAACGGCTCTCCCTGGTCAGAGCGCAGCTGCCGCCGAACGTGGTCCCCCAGATGGGGCCGATCAACTCGATCATGGGACAGATCGTGCTGGTCGCGATGACGAGCGACAAGGCGTCCGCGATGGAAGTCCGCGAAGCGGCCGACTTCGTCCTGCGCCCGCGCCTGCTCTCGATTCCGGGCGTCGCTCAGGTCATCCCCATCGGGGGCGAGGTCCGCCAGTATCGCGTCGCGCCGAATCCGCCGGCGCTGCGCAGCCTCGGCGTCACCTACGAGCAGGTCGAGCTGGCGCTCACCCAGTTCGGCGTCAACACCGGCGGCGGCTTCACCGACCAGCATTCGCGCGAATACCTGATACGGAATATCGGACGAACCACCAATCTGGACGATCTTCGCAGCATCGTGGTGGCGCAGGTGAACGGCGGGCCGGTGTTCCTGCGCCAGGTCGCGACGGTCGAGTTCGCGCCCAAGGTGAAGCGCGGCGAAGCCGGTTTCATGGGCAAGCCGGCCGTCGTCGTCTCGGTCGAGAAGCAGCCCAACGTCGATACGATCGGGCTGACCCGCGAGATCGAGCGGGCCCTGAAGGAGATCACGGCGTCGCTTCCGCAGGGCATCACGGCCGACCAGATACTCTTCCGCCAGGCCGACTTCATCGAGACGTCGATCCGGAACGTCGAACGGGTCCTCATGGAAGCCGGCCTCGTCGTCGCCGTCATTCTGTTCGCATTTCTTCTGAACTGGCGAACCACGATAATTTCGCTGACCGCGATCCCGGTCTCAGTCCTGGCCACGGCCACGATCTTCTATTTCGCCGGGTTGTCCATCAACACCATGACGCTGGGCGGTCTCGCCATCGCGCTGGGCGAGCTGGTCGACGACGCCGTGGTCGACGTCGAAAACATCTTCAGGCGCCTGCGCGAGAATCGCGCGCTGGAACATCCCCGATCAGCGTTCGACGTGATCGTATCGGCCTCGCAGGAGGTCAGGTCCGGCATCGTCTATGCGACGGCGATCATCGTCCTGGTGTTCGTGCCGCTGTTCGCGCTGTCGGGAATCGAGGGCCGTCTGTTCGCCCCGCTGGGCCAGGCCTACATCATCTCGATCCTCGCCAGCCTCGCGGTCTCGGTCACGCTGACGCCGGTGATGGCCTACTACATGCTGCCGCACCTGAAACGCCTCGATCACGGCGACAGCGCGCTGGTGCGCCTGCTCAAGCGCGGCAACGCTGCGCTGCTCGAACGCGCCTTTCGTCACCAGCGCACGTTGATGACCATGATCCTCCTCGCCGTTACCATGGCGGCGTCCGCCGCGTTTTTTCTCCCGCGGTCTTTCCTGCCGCCCTTCAACGAAGGCACCCTCACCATCAGCATGCTTTTCAATCCGGGCATCTCGCTCTCTGAATCCGATCGCGTCGGCCTGATTGCCGAGCGTCTCATCATGGAGGTGCCCGAAGTCAAGACGGTCGGGCGACGGACGGGGCGCGCCGAACTGGATGAACACGCCGAAGGCGTGCATTCCTCGGAAATCGACGTCGACCTCGCCAAATCATCGCGTACCAAGGTGGATGTGATCGCGGACATTCGCTCGAGGCTTGCCGTTCTCCCGGCCTCGATCAATGTGGGCCAGCCGATCTCTCATCGGCTCGATCATTTGCTGTCCGGGGTCCGCGCCGAGGTTGTACTGAAGATATTCGGCGATGATCTGGATGCGCTGCGCGCCGCCGCAGAAATGATGCGAACGCGGATGGCGGGCATCCCCGGGCTTGCCGATCTTCAGGTTGAAAAGCAGGTCCTGATCCCCCAGCTGGAAATCCGTGTCGACTACGGGCGCGCCGCGCTCTATGGCGTGCAGCCCGCAACCGTCGTCGAGCAGCTCAGCCGGCTCTCGAACGGGCGCGTGGTGTCGCGCGTCGTCGATGGTTACCGCAGGTTCGATGTCACGATGCGGCTGCCGGACAGGCTTCGGACCACGCAAAGGCTGGGCGACCTTCTCATTGAAACCCCGGCAGGATGGATTCCGGCGAGGCAGCTTGCCGACATCAAGGAGACCGAGGGTCCGAACCAGATCCTGCGCGAGAATGGGCGGCGCCGCTTGGTTGTACTTGCCAATACCAACGGCACCGCCGATATGGCGAGGATCGTCGAATCGATCAGGGAAGTGGTCGCGTCGACAAAGCTGCCGGAAGGATTCTATACGCGCCTCGAAGGCACCTTCCAGGCGCAGGAAGAGGCGAGCCGGACCATCGGGATTCTATCGCTGCTGTCGCTGTCGCTGGTGTTCGCCATTCTCTACAACCGCTATCGCTCGGTGGTGCTTGCCCTGATCGTGATGGGCAATGTGCCGCTCGCCCTGATCGGGGCGGTGATAGCGCTCTGGTTGACGGGTCAACCGCTCTCCGTCGCGTCCATGATCGGTTTCATCACGTTGACCGGTATCGCCGCTCGCAATGGCATCCTGAAAATCAGCCACTACATCAACCTGGCGCTGCAGGAGGGCATGCCGTTCGGGCGCGATCTGGTGCTCCGTGGCAGCCTTGAGCGGCTTACCCCGGTGCTGATGACGGCGCTGGCGGCAGGCGTCGCCCTGGTTCCACTCCTGATCGACGCGGCAACGCCCGGCAAGGAAATCCTGCATCCCGTGGCCGTCACGATATTCGGTGGCCTCATCAGCGCGACGCTGCTCGATATGCTGCTCACGCCCGTTCTGTTCCTGAGGTACGGAAAAAAACCTCTCGAACGATTGCGGCGGGATACTCCCACCGCCATGGATCCCGCTCACGGGACTGCCGAAGCCTTCTAACCACAGCAACGGAGACTCAGAATGTACGCTAAATATCTCTTGATCGGAGCCCTGATCGCCTGGTCCGCTTCAGCATCGGCTCACGATGCCAAGGGACCGCATGGCGGGCGTCTCGCCGACGCGGGACCATACCATGCTGAAATGGTCGTGAAAGCCGACGTCGTCGACGTGTTTATCAGCGATGCCAACGAAAAACCCGTTGCGACAGCAGGATTCAAGGGAACCGCGATCCTCGTCGCCGGCGGAAAATCCCATCGGGTCGTGCTGGCGCCCGTCGATGGCACGCGCCTTTCCGGCAGTGCGCCGGCCGCGCTGCCAAGCCAATCCAAAGGGGTGGTGCAGCTGACGGGTCCCGATGGCAAAACCATTCAGGCGAAATTCGACTAGAATGAAACCGCACGACGGCTGGTGAGAACCAGACATCAAACGAAGGGAGTTGAGAGATGATGAATTGGACCAGGAGCGGAGTAGCACTTGCCGCTGCAACGCTGCTTTCAGCAAATGCCTGGGCGGGCGAAGGACCGGCCGGGCACAAGCACGGCCACGGCCAGTCATTCTCGGCGGGGGAGCCGGGCGATCCGAAGAAGCCGTCAAAAATCGTCCAGGTGACGATGGGCGAGCGGGATGGGAAAATGCTGTTCGTCCCCGCACGGCTGGAGGTCAAGAAGGGCGAGCAGATCAAATTCGTACTGCGAAACAACGGTGAACTTGAACACGAATTCGTCCTGGCCAGCACCGCGGACAATCTCAAACATGCCGAAGAGATGAAAAAGCACCCCGATATGGAGCATGAGGAACCGAACGGGAGAGAGCTCGCACCGAAGAAGACGGGCGAGATCATCTGGAAATTCACCAAGGCCGGCGAGTTCGAGTATGCCTGTCTGATCCCGGGTCACCGCGAGGCGGGAATGACCGGGACGATCGTCGTCAAGTGATCGCATTCGTCATCCGAAGCCGCCCGTTCGACGGCCGATTGATCTAGCTCAACGGGAAACGACGGAATTGGAGGCTGACTATGCCATCGTCCTCATTGAGGTCCGGTTACATGATTTCCCGTCGAGATGTCTTGTTGGGAGCGACGGCGGCGGGCGCCGCGCTTCTGACGTCGCGTCCAGGTGCTGCCGCCCGACGCTTTGTCAACCCGCTCAGGGTGCCACCGCTGCTCGAAGGGGTGTCCCAAGATGATGGAAAGATCTACGACCTGAGCGTGGCCGCCGGGAAGTCCGAATTCCTGCCGGGGATCTCGACGCCCACGCTTGGAATCAACGGGGCGTATCTCGGTCCCACGATTCGCTGCCGCGAAGGCGATCGCGTCACGATGCGCGTCAAGAACACCCTGGCCGAGCCGACCACATTGCACTGGCATGGCTTGCACCTGCCAGCGGCGAGTGACGGCGGCCCGCATCAGGTCGTCGAGCCCGGCAGCGTCTGGGAAACCTCTTTCGCCATCAAACAACGGGCGTCGCTGTGCTGGTATCATTCGCACCTGATGGAGCAAACCGGCGAGCAGGTGCTGCGCGGACTTGCCGGCCTGTTCCTGATCGAGGACGAGCCGAGTAGATCGCTCGGTCTGCCTTCGGACTATGGCGTCGACGATATTCCACTCATCATCCAGGACCGCCGGTTCGGCGCCGATGGAAGCTTCGACTATGACCTCACGATGCACGACGTCATGATGGGCTACAAGGGCAGCGTCGTGCTGGTGAACGGCACGGCTGACCCCCACGTGGTTCTGCGCCGGCAACGCACGCGCCTGCGTATCCTCAATGGCTCGAATTCCCGTATCTACACACTAGGCCGCGACGATGGCGCGGAACTGGTCGTCATCGGCTCCGACGGAGGCTTGCTGGAGCAGCCGGCACGCCAGCGTCGCGTTCGGCTGAGTCCGGGCGAGCGGATCGAGATCCTCGTGGACATGGGCAGCGATCAATCGGTGCGATTGATGAGTTATCCCGACCGTGTCGCGGCTGGGGGGATGGGGCGCGGCCTGATGATGGGCGGCATGGCGGGCAATGCCGAGACGTTCCCGATCATCGAGTTGCGCGCGACAAAACTGGAGACCGCCGAACTGTCGCTTCCCGAGCGGCTGATTCACGTCCCGAACTGGGCCGCGGCGCAAGCGGCGCGTACCCGCACCTTCTCGCTGGATATGCCGATGATGGGCATGGGGGGAATGATGGGTGGCGCCGGGATGGGGGGTGCGATGGGAATCAACGGCCGCGCCATGGACTTGGACCGTGTCGACGAGCGGGTTGCGCTGGGCAGCATTGAAATCTGGCAGATCAGGAACACGACGCCACTGGCTCATCCGTTTCATATTCACGGCGTCCAGTTCCGAACACTCGATCGCGACGGCCAATCGCCGCTGCCGCATGAGCGGGGTCTCAAGGACACCGTGCTGGTCGATCCCGGTTCGACTGTCCGCGTCATCACGGAATTTTCCGACTTTGCCGATCCGCATCGTCCCTACATGTATCACTGCCATATCCTCGAGCACGAGGATGCCGGGATGATGGGCCAGTTCGTGGTGGTGTGAGGGACCGATCGAATGAGCGTCGTCAAGGTTTCCTACTTCTCGGATGTATTATGCATCTGGGCCTATGTCGCGCAGGCGCGTCTCGATGCGGTCAGGGACAAGTTCGGCGACGCGGTCCGGCTGGACCAGCGGTTTTGCTCCGTCTTCGGCAATACGCCGCTCAAGATTCCCACGACATGGCGGGACAAGGGTGAGTATGCCGGGTTCAACGCGCATTTGCGCGGCGTGGCGCTGCAGTTCCCGCATATCGAGCTTCATCCGGACATCTGGCTGAAGACCCGACCGCCGACCTCGACCAGCGCCCATCTGTTCATGACGGCAGTCCGGCAATGGCAGCACGAACTGGAAGGCGACGGCCAGGACGGATCAGCGGCGCCGATCTTCGACGAGGTGCTGTGGACATTCCGTCGTGCCTTTTTTCGCGATTGCCGCGACATTGCACGTTGGGATGTTCAATGCGAACTGGCCGAGGCGTTGGGCGTCGATATCGCCGCGGTCGAAAAACGTATTCACGATGGAACCGCCTATGCGGCCCTGGCATCCGACTACCAGGACGCCGACAAGATGCGCATCGAGGGCAGTCCGAGCTTCGTCTTGAACCAGGGACGGCAGAAATTCTACGGCAATATCGGCTTCCGGATCATCGAAGCCAACATTCAGGAATTGTTGCGCGCGCCCGCGGGCGACGAGGCCAGCTGGTGCTGACGCACCCGAACCCGTGTGGCCTCATAAGGGGCCATCGTTGAACCAGAATGTTGTAGCGAAGATTGGAGATCCCAGGCCATGAATAGTCCATCGATCGGTCGTTCGCGCGGACTGACGCGACGAAGCGTACTTCGATTGGCGGCGGCGGCATTGGTCGTGTCGGCGTCTTCGGCCGTCGGCCAGAGTGCAAGCATTCTCGTACACAAGGATCCGAATTGCGGATGCTGCGCAGGCTGGGTGCGACATCTCGAGGCCGCAGGTTTCGCCGTCAGAGTCGAGGAGGTCGCTGACCTGGAAGTCATACGGAAACGGCTTGGCGTACCGCAGGACCTTGCTGCCTGTCATACGGCCGAGGTTGGGGGCTACGTCATCGAGGGGCATGTGCCCGCGCCAGCCCTGCGGAAATTGCTGGAGGAGCGGCCTCGTGCCGCTGGCTTGGCGGTTCCAGGGATGCCCGTGGGGTCGCCGGGTATGGAAGGCGGAGTGCCCCAGAAATACGAAGTTATCCTTTTCGGAGTGGCTGGCCGACAGCCCTTTATGCGCTTTGTCGGATCTGAAGAAGCAGGCTGAACCCGACAAGAAACAGGAAAGGGATGGTCTCAACGAAGTGAGGGGAAGTTCGCGAGAGCTGATGATCGAAGAAATGGTGGGCCGTCCGGGGCGCACCAACAACTCCGGATGAAGAGGGTAAGCCGACCCATGAGGACGTTATTTCTTTTCGCCCATGTGATGTGACTCGGTCTTCGGACCGCCGCTGTAGTGGTGGCCCCCCGACCCGGTGCGGGTCTTGGCCTTGGCGTTGGCAGGTGAAGTCTTGGGATGCTTCGTCACGTGAGGCACCCCGGTTTGGGGTCCGCCTTGGTAGTGATGCGCATTCGAATCATTGCCAGCGGTTCCCTGCGCCATCACTGGAGTCGCCAGGAACTGGAGTGCGACTGCTACTGCAATTGTCGTTCGCGCCATCATCGTCGGTCTCCGTCTGTCAGTGGGTATTGTCATTCAGGAGCAAAGCGCGAATCGATCGTTTGACGTGGATCAAAATTGTAGCTGATAAGGAGTTTCGAACTGTTTGGGGCGGCTCTGGTAGATAGATCTTCTGTTCACACGACCCGTGATAGGCCGAAATATCAGGGGCTGCCGGCAGTCTCGCACAATAGGACGAATCGAATCCGGATAATGACCGTCAGCGTTGCTCTTCCGCCATCACCACGGGACTTGCGTCTCGATCTGTTTCGAGGGTTGGCGAACTGGGCCATTTTCCTTGGCCATATCCCCAACACGGCACTCACTTGGCTGACGACGAGAAACTACGGCTTCAGCGATGGGGCGGATTTGTTCGTGTTCATTTCGGGTTATACCGCGACCTTGGTGTTTGGGAGCGTGATGCTGAAGCGGGGGTTCCTTATAGGAGCCACGCGGCTTTTCAGGCGGGTGTGGCAACTCTATGTCGCTCATGTTCTGCTTTTTGTTTTCTACATTACCGCCGTTCACTTCCTGGCGCACAATTTCGACATTCCCCACCTCATGGATCAGTTCAATGTGGCCGGTCTGATGGACTACCCGGTCGAGACCATGACCCAGGGACTGCTCCTGAAATTGAAGCCGCTGAACCTCGATGTGCTTCCGCTTTACATTGTCTTGATGGCCGTGTTTCCACCCGTCCTGTGGTTTATGTTGAGACACAAGAATTGGGTCATGCTCGGGTCCGCGCTGCTCTATCTTGCGGCACGCCAGTATGGATGGAATTTTTCGTCGTATCCGTCCGGCGTCTGGTATTTTAATCCTTTCACGTGGCAGCTGGTCTTCGTGCTGGGCGCCTGGCTGGTGTTAGGTGGGGCGAGCAAGCTCGCTTTTTTGGTGCGCTCCCGCTTCGCGCTTTTGCTGAGTGTAGTTTATCTGCTGTTTGCACTCGCGATGACGCTGGCTGGCCAAATCACTGAACTTCAATGGATCGTCCCTGCAGGTCTGTTCGAGGCGTTTAATCCAAACGACAAGACCAATCTTGCTCCCTATCGGGTGGTGCACCTTGCGTGTCTCATTTTACTGGCTGTTCGATTGATTCCAGTCGATTGGCCTGGCCTTCGGCGTCCGATCCTCGAACCGCTAATCAAGTGCGGTCAACAGTCGCTTGAGGTGTTCTGCGTCGGGGTCTTTCTCTCGTTCATTGCTCATGTTGTTCTGGAAACAGCCTCTGACGGGTACGTTGCCCAATTGCTGGTTGGGGGAGCCGGGCTCGCTATCATGACGGGAGTGGCTTACTACCGGTCATGGTCAAAGCGAATCGACAAACCCGTTGCCGGCAGTTGAGTTGCAAGACACCGGCGGGATCGGGTTGAGGACAGCCGGCTGCATCGAGCGATGATGGTTTCGGCAACGAAATCGGCAATGCATGGCACGAGGACGTGTCCCTCGTGGTCAGCCTGTCCAATCCTGGTTAGCGCCTCGCGTTTCCCCGCTCACCTTGTTCTTCGCGCTTCGACACGGGATTGGCGCTCTGCATCACGTCAGCCATTGCCGTATTTTTTCGGCGCGGGGCCGCCGAGCAGGCGCGAGACGTGCGGGATGAATCCCGGCACATCCGCCGTGTATCGGCGGTACTCTTCGCCGAAGGATACGAGCGCTTCGCGCTCCTCGCTCTTCGCCAGCTTGACGTACATGACGACGAGTACCGGAAACATCGCGAGCGTGAGAAGTGTTGGCCACTGCAGAAGAAAGCCGAACATGACGAGAATGAAGCCGTCGTATTGCGGATGGCGCACGTAGCTGTAAGTCCCCGTGGTCGCCAGGCTGCCGTGTTGCTGGGCCTCGTAGAGGGTCTTCCAGGCCGCGGAAATCAGCATGAATCCGGCGATGATAAACACGAAGCTGAGAACATGGAAGGGCCCGGCATGCGGATTGGTCTTCCAGCCGAACATGATCTCGAGCAGATGGCCAGCGTCGTGGGACAGCCAGTCGACGTCAGGAAAATTGCTTTGCAGCCATCCGGACAGGAAATAGATCGTAAGAGGAAATCCGTACATTTCCGCAAACAACGCGACCAGAAATCCGCTGAACGCGCCGAACGATCGCCAGTCTCGGGTCGTCTGCGGCTTGAAGAAGCTGTAGGCGAACAGGATGAATACAACCGAGTTGACGAGTACGAGGCCCCACAGGCCATAAGCGGATGTCTCGTTCATGGCGCTCTCCCTCCATCGCCTTGCTGACCGTGGCCTCCTTGACCGCCACGCCTGTGATGCATGAACACATGCATCAAGGGGCAAGCGAGCAGCGGCAGCCAGAGGAGAGCGCCGAGGACATGGGCCCGGTGTTCGGTGAACAGCAGTGTGCCCGCGATGAGGGCAAATCCGATGAAGACCATTCCCGCGCGCGAGTTCAGAAAGCTGTGTCGCCTTTCGCCTTCATCATGCGAATGATCCTGCACCGACATCGATAGCTCCTGTTATTCAGGATGTGCCGCGCGCCTATTTGTTTCCTTTGCCGGGTGGTTGCATCTGACCTGGCTGCATCATCCCCGGTCCCATTTGCCCGGGCTGCATTCGCCCTGGTCCCATCTGTCCGGGTTGCATCTGGCCCGGCTGCATTTGCGCACCCATCATCGCCATCATTCCCATACCCAGGTGCGGGGCGAGGAGATCGCCAGCGGTCTTCCTTTGATCATCCGACAGCGTCTCGTTCAGTTTGGCGAAAGCAGACTTCATGGCCCGGGTGCCCTCGAGCCGCGCGAGAAGCCATTGCTCCTGCTGGTCGAGACGGTCCGCCATTGTCGGAGCCGGCTGCTGCGCGCCCGGCTGGCCCATTATCGATCCACGAACCTCGCCGAGCTTCCTTGCATTTGCGCGCAGCGCGTCCGCAAAGACGTTCCACGCGCCTGCTTGAGCATCGGTGATCTTGAGTTCTGCGCGCAGAAAAGCGATTCGGCCCTCGACGCGATCGATGGTGGCCATGCCGCCCATGCCGGGGCCCATCATATTCGTCACCTGCATCGATTCCATCATATTCATCATCTTCATCATGGGCATGTTGCTCATCATGCCCTTCATCATGTCCATCATCGGCATCCCGCCCATTCCGCCTTGTGGCGCGTTCATGCCCGGCTGGCCGGCAGACAGTGCCGGATTCGCCGGAGCCGGCTCGGATTTTGGGCTGCCGGCTGGGTGATGAGAATCGTGCTCGGCGGGCGCGGGCGTTTGCGCCCAGCTCGCAGTCGTAAGTGCCGCAACCGCAAGCGCGGTCATCAAGAAGCGCGTCATAGCCATCCCCTCTTGTTAACGGCGAAAGCATGTAAAATATGGTCCCAGGTCGACAACCGAGACTTGACCCACGTCAAGCCCCGCATCCGCCTCGAGATCTTGCAGCTTCAATCGCTGATGCGTCGGCGAGCATCAGGTCGGTCAGGCTTGATGCAGATCAATTTGTGCAAAGCCCCGGGGCGTAGCTTGAAGCCACCAAATGAACTGCGGAGAAAACTGCCATGCGCGTTTTTCTCGTCTCGGCAATATCGGCGGTCATTCTCGCCGTAGGCTCGATGTTCATTCTGGATCAGGTGGTGCAGCGTAACGCTGACCAGGCGTTCGGCTCATCGAGCAGCGTCCGCCTTCCCGACCATGGCAATATTCATAACCTGGTGGGACGCGATTGGTATTCGGCGAAAGACCATGGATCGAGCGGCGAGGGTCCGGCCGGCAATCCGCCGCTCTCGATCGCGCCGCCTTCGGCGTCGAAGTAAGACGGCTGCTATGCAACCGGTTCCGGCACCCGATCGCGCGGACGGATGCGGCGTTCCGGGACGTATTCGACGACCATGTAGTGCTCGGCGACGACAACGCGCTCGACCAGTACCGCTTCGCCGGCAACCGGCGTCAATGCCGCACGCGCGGCCGGAAGCGGCGTTTTCTGGTTAATCTCTTCAGGAACGAGCGGCGGCGCCTCGACAGGCTCTGGAAAGATGCCGAATTCGCCCGCTACCTCCGCGAGCGGCTTCTGCTTGTCGGCCCAGTGCAGGGCGGTGTAGTCGAACCCCTGCACGATGGTGGGTTTGACGACTTCGAAATAGGGCGAGATGTCGAAATCCCGCGGCATGTACAGCGACGAATCGCGGATGTGCAGGATCTCGCGCCGCGCCTGCCTGCTGCCCGCCCGCGTGATCTTCGGCAGGATCGGATAGCGCACGGCGTCGAACGCCTGCGCGATCAGCGCCGAGCAGATGATTTTGGTGGGATCGCCGGAACCGAACGCGATCATCCGCCGCCGCCAGCGCTGCGGGATCGGCAGCGGAATCAGAAAGCGCATCAGATCGAGGATGTTCTTGGTGTCGTAGCCGAAGCCGATCCGGTTGATGGCGTAGCGGCACACCGTGGTGCGGTCTTCGTAACTAAGGCCGACCGGGCGGCACAGCCTCGTGTGATAGGGAAAATATTTCGACAGCGGCGCCGAGGTCACGCCCTCGCCGATATTGGCCTCGATCAGGACGTGCGGCTCGCCATCGGCTTCGGCCGCGCCGTCGATCGAGCCGACAAAAAGTGCGGCATGCGACCAGGTGGACTGCGTCAGGTATTTGATGATGCCGGAAACCCGGTTGTTGCCCTCGACCAGCATGACGTCTCCGGGCTGCATGATGCCGCGCAAATGGTCCGGATCGCTGGGCGTGAACGGCTCATAGCCCGGCACCTCCTTCTGGAGGTATCCTGCGATCCACTTGCCGACGGTATCGAGCACGACACCCATGATAGTTCCCCCCGACGGCCTTTCCGACCGTTTCTGTGTTCACTGATGATGGTCGAAAGCCGTTGCAATTTGGTTCATGCAACGGGCCGGCCAATCATGATTGATTCACCATGACGGTTGCCGCCCGCTGTCGGATGCGGCAAGTTCGCCGGATGTTCTCTCCCTTCTAAAAGTTCCGGAAACCATGACATGACAATGACGCGCCGGGATTTCCTGTCGGCGTCCGCAGGACTTGCGGCGGCGCCCGCCTTCGGCGCCCGCGCCTGGGGTGCGCCGCTGCCGCGCGAAGCCGATATCGTCGTGATCGGCGCCGGGGCTGCCGGCATCTCGGCGGCGCGCCGCGTCATGGCCGCGAACCGCAGGGTCATCGTGGTGGAGGCATCGGGTCAGATCGGCGGCCGCTGCCTCACCGATAGCGCGACATTCGGCGTGCCGTTCGATCGCGGCGCGCGGTGGATGTACAATCCCGAGACCAACCCGATGGTCAAGCTCGCGCGCGCCGCAGGGCTCGACGTCGTCGCCGCGCCGATCAGCCAGAAAATCCGCATCGGCCGCCGCAACGCGCGGGCCGGAGAAACCGAGGAGTTCCTCGCGGCCCTGGTGCGCGCCAACCGCGCCATCGACGAGGCTTCCCGCGGCAAGGCCGATGTCGCTTGCGCGTCCGTGCTGCCGAAGGACCTTGGCGTCTGGACGGGGACGGCGGAGTTCGTGCTCGGCGCGAATTTCGCAGGCAAGGATCTGAAAGACATCTCCGCGATCGACAAGGCCCGCGCGCAGGACCGCAATGCCGCGCTGGCCTGCCGGCAGGGCATGGGCACGCTGCTCGCCAGGCTCGGCGAGCAGGTTCCGCTTTCGCTGTCGACGCCGGCCAGCCGCGTCAGCTGGAGCAACCGCGACGTCACGGTGGAGACGCCTGCGGGCAGGATCGCCGCGCGCGCCGCCATCGTCACGGTGTCGAGCAACGTGCTGGCCGCCGGCGGCATCAGGTTCACGCCCGACATTCCGAAGCGCCAGCTCGACGCCGCCGCAAGACTGAGTCTCGGCAGCCTCGATCGCATCGTGCTGCAACTCGAGGGCAACCCGCTCGGGCTCGCGCGCGACGACATCGTCATTGAGCAGAGCAACTCGACCCGGACGGCGCTGCTGTTGGCGAATATCGCGGGATCCTCGCTCTGCTCGATCGATGTCGCGGGTTCGTTCGGCCGCGATCTCTCCGCGCAGGGCGAGCCGGCGATGGTGGCCTTCGCGGTGGAGTGGCTGGGCAAGCTGTTCGGCAGCGACGTCGCGGGCGCCGTCCGGAAGTCGAGCGCGACGCGCTGGAACGCAGCACCTTTCACGCTGGGCGCGATGTCATCGGCGCCACCCGGCGCGCAGGGCCTGCGAAAAATCCTGACCGAACCGTTCGGCGGCATGTTCCTGGCGGGCGAGGCGACCCACGAAACCCTGTGGGGCACCGTCGACGGCGCCTGGGAAAGCGGCGAGCGCGCGGCGGAAGCGGCGCTGCGCCGGATCGGCGCGCTGAAGGATGAGCCGGCGCCAGCGCAGCAGCCGCGGCGTCGTACCAAATCTCCGGGAGCGCCGAGCAATTGAAGCCATCAAAACCGAAGGCGCTGATCTCGTGGTCGAGCGGCAAGGACAGCGCGTTCGCGCTGCATGAAATCAGGCGATCGGGTGAATTCGATGTGGTCGGCGCATTGACCACGGTGACCGCGACGTTTGAGCGGGTGTCGATCCATGGCGTGCGCCGGGAAGTTCTGCTGGCGCAACTCGACGCCGCCGGTCTGCCGCCGCGCATCGTGCCGATCCCGTACCCTTGCCCGAACGAGACTTACGAAGCGCGGATGGGCGAGGCCGTCGCGCAAGCGGTGCAGGACGGCATCACCCACATCATCTTCGGCGATCTCTACCTCGCCGATATCCGCTGCTATCGTGAACAGAAGTTGGCGGGCACCGGGATTACGCCGGTGTTTCCGCTGTGGCAGCGGCCGACCCTGTCGCTCGCGCATGCAATGATCGCAAGCGGGCTGGAGGCGTATCTCGCCACGGTGGATCTGAAATATTTGCCGGCGGAGTTCGCGGGGCGCAAATTCGATTCAGCGTTGCTGGCCGATCTGCCTGATGGCGTCGATCCCTGCGGCGAGAACGGCGAGTTCCATACGTGCGTGGTGGCGGGACCGATTTTTTCACGGCGGATTGCGGTGATGACCGGCGAGCGCGTCGAGCGCGACGGCTATGCGTATTGCGATCTGGTGATGGAAGAACTGTAGGGTGGGCAGAGGCGCTCTTGCGCCGTGCTCATCCGCGCAGGCTGCCGCCGGTCTTCTTCGTTACTTCAGCCACGATCTTCGCGGCTACCGCGTCGATCTCCTGATCGGTCAGGGTCTTTTCGCGCGGCTGGATCGTCACCGCGATCGCGATCGACTTCTTGCCGTCGTCTATGCCCTTGCCCTCGTAGACGTCGAACACGGTAACTTCCGTGATCAGCTTCCTGTCGACGCCCTGCGCCGCGCGCACGATGTCGCCGGCCTTGATGCCGCGATCGACGATGAAGGCAAAATCGCGCGACACCGGCTGAAACGCCGACAGCTCGAGCACGGGCCTCGCGCGGGTCGGTTTCTGCTTGGCGGCCGGGATGCGATCGAGGATCACCTCGAACGCGAGCATCGGGCCGTCGGCGCCAAGCTGCTCCAGCACGCGCGGATGCAGCTCGCCGAAATAGCCCAGCACGTTTTGCGGACCGATCTGGATGGTGCCGGAACGCCCCGGATGCAGCCAGCCGGCGCCGCCGGGCACCACCTGCAGCGCCTGCATCGGCGCGCCGGCCGCGGCCAGCACCGCGAACGCATCGGCCTTGGCGTCGAGCGCATCCGCGGTCGCCGAGCCGGACCAGTGCCGACCCATACCCGTTGCCGATGCGAAGCCGTGGCGAACGCCTGACGCCGCGACCAGCTGATCTTCCGGCCTGTCGCCCTTGAACACCTGTCCGACCTCGAACAGCGCCACGTCTGGAAACCCGCGGTTGGAGTTGGCTTGCGCCGCTGCGATCAGGCCCGGCAGCAGGCTCGGCCGCATGTCGGACTGGTCGGACGCGATCGGATTGGCCAGCGCGAGTTCGGGCTGTCCGCCGCCGAACAGTTCGGCGGAAGGCTTTGCGATGAACGACCAGGTCACCGCCTCGACCATGCCGCGCGCAGCCAGCCCGCGCTTGGCGCGGCGGGTGCGCAGCTGGATCGCGCTGAGGATCGGCTTGCGCGGCGCGTCGCCGCGATCGAACGGCGTCATCGGCACCTGGTCGACGCCGACGATGCGCACGATTTCCTCGACGATGTCGGCCTTGCCGTGCACGTCGGAGCGCCACGACGGCACCGCGATTTTCACCACCGCGCCGCTGCCGGCCACCATGAAGCCGAGATGGCCGAGAATGCGTCTCACTTCCCCGAGCGGCACCTCGATCGCCGCCAGCCGCTTGATCTCGCTGAGCGGAAAATCGATGATCTTGTCTTCGCCGAAGGTCCTACCGACCACCACCTTCTCCGACGGCGTGCCGCCGCACAACTCCATCACCAGCCTTGTGGCCATCTCCAGCCCCGGCACCATGAAGGCTGGATCGACGCCGCGCTCGAAGCGATAGCGCGCATCCGAATTGATGCCGAGCTTGCGGCCGGTCTGGGCGATGTTGATCTCGTTCCACAGCGCCGATTCGATCAGCACGTCGGTGGTGTTCTCGTCGCAGCCGGAGGCCTCGCCGCCCATGATGCCGGCCAGCGATTCGACGCCGTGGTCGTCGGCGATGACGCAGATGCCGCTATCGAGCCCGTAGATGCGGCCGTCGAGCGCGAGCAGGGTTTCGCCGT
The DNA here is from genome assembly GCA_001464035.1 of Bradyrhizobiaceae bacterium Ga0074131. Lineage (GTDB taxonomy): Bacteria > Pseudomonadota > Alphaproteobacteria > Rhizobiales > Xanthobacteraceae > Bradyrhizobium. The sequence goes on along the minus strand of LNEC01000019.1, from coordinate 105,940 downwards.
CGCGGGCGCGGCGCACCACGAGATTGCCCTTCACCTTCGCGGCGTCGAACACATGCAAGGGACGGGCGCGGTCGTAGGTCATGAAGTTGGTGATATCGACCAGCGCATTGATCGGCCGCAGGCCGATCGAGGTCAGGCGTTGCTGCAGCCATTCCGGCGACGGGCCGTTCTTGACGCCGCGCACCAGCCGCAAGGCAAAGCCCGGACACAGCGCGGCGTCCTCGACCGTCACCTTGACCGGGCAGGGGAATTCGCCCTTGATCGGCTTGATGCCGGGGTCCTTGAACTTGCCCATGTCGGCGGCGGAGAGATCGCGGGCGATGCCATGCACGCCGGTGCAGTCCTGCCGGTTCGGCGTCAGGTTGATTTCCAGCACGGGATCGCCGATCCCGGCCCATTGCGCGTAAGCCGCGCCAATCGGCGCGTCGGCCGGCAGCTCCATGATGCCGTCGTGATCGTCGGAGATCTGCAACTCGGCGGCAGAGCACAGCATGCCGCGGCTCTCGACGCCGCGGATGGTGCCGATGCCGAGCGTGATGTTCTTGCCGGGAATGAAGGTTCCGGGCGCCGAGAACACGCTGACGAGGCCGGCGCGCGCATTCGGCGCGCCGCACACCACCTGCACAGGTGCTGCGCCGCCGCCGGTATCGACCAAGCAGACGCGAAGCCGGTCGGCGTTGGGATGCTGCTCGGCGGAAATCACCCGCGCGATGGTGAACGGCGCCAGCGCCCTGGCCTTGTCCTCGATGCTCTCGACCTCGAGCCCGATCATGGTGAGCTTGTCGGCGAGCTTGTCCAGGGGCTCGTCGGTGTCCAGATGTTCCTTCAGCCAGGACAGGGAGAACTTCATGATGACTGCTTCTCTTGTCCCCTCTCCCGCTTGCGGGGGAGGGTCAGGGTGGGGGCTCTCACGGCAACGGCGGTCTCGGTGAGACTCACGTACTCAATCCCCCGGCCAGCGTCGGGACGTCGAGCGGCTTGAAGCCGTAATGGCTGAGCCAGCGCGCGTCGCCGTCGAACAGCTGCCGCAGGTCGGACATGCCGTATTTCAGCATCGCGATGCGGTCGATGCCCATCCCCCAGGCGAAGCCCTGGTAGACGTCGGGATCGATGCCGCAGGCGCGCAGCACGTTGGGATGCACCATGCCGCAGCCGAGAATCTCGAGCCAGTCCTCGCCCTCGCCGAAGCGGATCTCGCCCTTGTCGCGGCGACACTGGATATCGACCTCGAGCGACGGCTCGGTGAAGGGAAAGAACGAGGGGCGGAATCGCATGTTGATGTGGTCGACCTCGAAGAACGCCTTGCAGAACTCGTGCAGGATCCATTTGAGGTGGCCGAGATGCGAGCCCTTGTCGATGACGAGGCCCTCGACCTGGTGAAACTGCGGCGTGTGGGTGGCGTCGGAATCGATGCGGTAGGTGCGGCCCGGACAGACGATGCGGATCGGCGGCTTCTGGGTCAGCATGGTGCGCACCTGCACCGGCGAGGTGTGGGTGCGCAGCAGCATGCGCGAGCCGTCTTCCTTCGGATTGAAGAAGAACGTGTCGTGCATCTCGCGGGCCGGATGCCCCTCGGGGAAATTCAGTTTGGTGAAGTTGTAATCGTCGGTCTCGATGTCGGGGCCTTCGGCGATGGCGAATCCCATGTCGGCGAAGATCGCCGTGAGTTCGTCCATCACCTGGCTGAGCGGATGAATCCGGCCCTGCTCGGCGGGGGTCTCCCGCACGGGCAGCGTGACGTCGATGGTTTCCGATGTCAGCCGGGCGTCGAGCGCTGCGGATTTAAGGACGTCGCGGCGCGCGGCCAGCGCCTGCGTGACGGCGTCCTTGGCGAGATTGATCGCCGCACCCCGGGTCTTGCGCTCGTCCGGCGACATCTTGCCGAGCGTCGACAGCAGCGCCGAGATCGAGCCCTTCTTGCCGAGGGCCGCGACGCGCACCGCTTCGAGGGCGGCTTCGTCGCCGGCAGCGGCGATGTCGGCGAGGATGGTTTGTTCAAGCGTCATGAGGTCGGACATGGCGACGGTCACCTGTTGGGAGCAAGCGACAGTCCGGCAAACGAGATCGTCATCATCCGCGAAGGCGGATGATCCAGTAACCCCCGGGGTCAAGATTGCCGTTCGGTGGTTACTGGATGCCCCGCCTTCGCGGGGCATGACACCGGAGTTGCAGGACGCCGCAGCGATTGCGAAGCTTACGCCGCCAGCGCGGCCTTGGCCTTTTCGGCGATCGCCTGGAACGCGGCCGGCTCGTGGATGGCGAGATCGGACAGCACCTTGCGGTCCACCGTGATGCCCGATTTGGCGAGGCCGTTGATGAACACGCTGTAGGTCATGCCGAGCGGACGCACCGCGGCATTGAGGCGCTGGATCCACAGCGCGCGGAAGGTGCGCTTCTTGCGCTTGCGGTCGCGGAAGGCGTATTGCGCGGCCTTCTCGACCGCGGCCTTGGCGGTGCGGATGGTGTTCTTGCGGCGGCCGCGAAAACCCTTGGCGAGCTTGTAGACTTTCTTGTGCTTGGCGTGAGAGGTCACACCGCGTTTGACGCGAGACATGACGGGTCTCCTTCATGTGGAAATGGGTGACGGATCGCCGCGCGAGCGCGGCTCGGCTGTGATGGATGGCGTGAACGGCCTCTAGCGATCAGGCGTTCGGCAAGAAATACTTCTTGATGTTGTCGCCGTCGGTCTTGAACAGCACGCGGGTGCCGCGGAGCTGACGAATCTGCTTCTTGGTCCGCTTGATCATGTTGTGGCGCTTGCCGCGCTGGGCGGCCATCACTTTGCCGGTGGCAGTCACCTTGAAGCGCTTTTTAGCGCCTGACTTGGTCTTCAGCTTGGGCATTTGGCTCTCCTGTGGCCGCATGAAAGACGCGCCCAAAGGGGCGCTTTCGCGGCTAAAATGCTCGTTAGAGCGTTGAAAGTGCTTGGTTATTCCTGAAATGAAACAGCCTGCACGGACATCGACACGGCAGCCCTTGATCAGCCGGGCGATGAAGGTTGGGCTTATGGCAGAGCCCAGCGAGATTGGCAACGATGAACCGTGGAACCGGGACCTCCGACACATCGTCGCTACACGTCCAGCCTATCGTCGTTGCCGCCAACAGGACCATGCCGACAGGAAGAACATGACGATCGCAGCCGGGCAGACAGCCCTTTTTGTCGATTTCAGGATTTCGAGGGCCATCCGGTCGTTATTGGCCGCTGCCGCGCTGGCCGCCGTCGCCGCGCCGGATAGCGTCGATGCCGCGGCCAGGGTTGCCAGGCCAGGAGCCTTTGACGGTACCTGGAACGTGACGTTTGCGCCGCGAGCCGGCAACTGCCATGCCACCAACACCGTGCCGTTCCAGGTATCCGGCATGCGCGTCTCTTCGGCCGGCGGCGGCAAGGTCACCGGCGGCGTCAGCCGCAGCGGCAGCGTCACGGTCAGGATCACGGTCGGCGCATCATGGGCGGACGGCCGCGGCCGGCTCGCCGGCAATTCGGGTGCCGGCCGCTGGAGCGGCTTCATTACCGGCGATCGCTGCAGCGGTGTCTGGCAGGCGATCCGGAGTTAGCGATCCGCGCAAAAACCGGCCCGCCAGATGGTCTGACGGGCCGTTGCTGGCCGGCTTAATCTTCGCCGGCGGCTGTTTCGCGGATCAGCGCGGCGCCAGAACCATCACGACCTGACGTCCCTCGAAACTCGGCGACGTCGGCCTTGACCTTGTCCAGCAGCTTGGTGCCGATTTCCTGATGCGCCATTTCGCGGCCGCGGTAGCGCAGGGTAATCTTGACCTTGTCGCCTTCCTCGAAGAACCGCTGCATCGCCCGCATCTTCACGTCGTAGTCATGATCGTCGATCATCGGGCGGAGCTTGATCTCCTTGATCTCGACGATCTTCTGCTTCTTGCGGGCCTCGGCGGCCTTCTTCTGGGCGGAGTATTTGAACTTCCCGTAATCCATGATCTTGCAAACGGGAGGATTGGTGTTGGGCGAAATCTCGACGAGGTCCATGCCGGCTTCAAGCGCCATCTTCACGGCCGCGACGGTTTCGACGGTGCCATGATTCAGGCCGTTCTGGTCGATCAGCTGGACCTGTGCATTGCGGATTTCATCATTGGTGCGCGGCCCGTCTTTGGTGGCGGCGGGCGGGGCTCTGTTGGGACGGCGAATGGGTAGCTCTCCATGGTTGTGAACGACGACGATAGTTTGAAGGAATAAGACCCGGCGGGCAAGCGAACTTGCATCGGCAATTGCAAAAACCGTCAAATGCGAGGGATTTGGTCGCCCCGGCCGAGATAGAGGGCGCCGATCTGTTCCGCAAGCGCCGCGCGCGGCACGCTTCCGGTTTGGCCTCCGTTATTGACGGATTCCGCCGGCTCACCCAAACAGCGGCCAGCGAGGTTACGATTTCATGACCAATTCGACGGCATCCGATCAGGAACCTGATTTCATCGAGGTCGGTGAGGGCGACGGCCGGCGCCGAATCGCGGTGCGGGCCCGCGAAGGCGCCGCCCCCGGGCTGTTCTGGCTGGGCGGCTTCAACTCGGACATGAAGGGCACCAAGGCACTGGCGCTGGACGCATGGGCCGCGGAACGGGGGCGCGCCAGTGTCCGGTTCGACTATTCCGGCCATGGCGAATCCGGCGGCGCATTCATCGACGGTACCATCGGCCGCTGGCTGGAGGAGAGCGTCGCGGTATTCGAGCGGTTCTGCCTCGGCCGGCAGGTCGTGATAGGCTCCTCGATGGGCGGCTGGATGGCGCTGTTGCTGGCGCGCGAACTGGCAAAGCGGCCGGGAAGCCGCGCGTCGCTGGCCGGGCTGGTGCTGATCGCGCCGGCGCCTGACTTTACCGAGCAGCTGATGTGGAATGGGTTTCCCGCCGAGGTGAAACACGAGATCGAGAGCAAAGGCGTCTGGATGCGACCGTCCCAATACGGCGAGCCCTATCCGATCACCCGCGCGCTGATCGAGGAAGGTCGCAACCATCTCGTGCTCGGCAGCGCCATCGACATCGGCTGCCCGGTTCGCATCCTGCAGGGCGCGCAGGATCCGGATGTGCCGTGGCAGCACGCCTTCGCGCTGGCGCACCGGTTGCCGGCCGACGACGTCGTGCTGACCATGGTCCAGGACGGCGATCACCGCCTGTCGCGCCCGCAGGACATCGCGCGCATGATCGCGGCGGTGGCGGAGATCGGTTAGGCTTCATTCGGGAGAAACGCCATGAACACATCAGCGATGCTCAGATCATTCTGCGACGCCGTCGAAGCGCATGACGGCAAGGCGTTCGCCGAACTGTTCACCGAGGACGGCGTCTACCACGATGTGTTCTACGGCGCGTTCAAGGGCCGCGCCGGAATCGCCGAGATGATCGACGACTGGTTCTATCGCACCGCGACGGACCGGTCAGCGACGGCCGCACGCTCTATGCGCGCTACACCTTCAGCTACCGTTCATTGCTGCCGGAGGCCAAGGGGGCGCGCGCGATGTTCGAGGGCGTTGCGATCATGACGCTGCGCGACGGCAGGATCGCCGAGTACCACGAGGTCGCCAACGCCGTGACCGGCTTGGTCGACATGAATTTCGCGCCGGAGCGGATCTCCAGGATTGCTGCCAAGCATGGCGCGGCGCTGAAGGCGCGGCCGGAGATGGCGCGGCATCTGGTTTGATAAGATTCCGCGTGATGTTCACCGCAGCGTCGACATGATGTGACTGTCATCGTCCGCGAAGGCGGACGATCCAGTACGCCGCGGCCTATCGATCAATCTCGAACGGCTCTGGAATACTGGACGCCCCGCCTTCGCGGGGCGTGACGACTGAGCTACGGCGGCGGCGGTTTCGCCATCGGCTTCTTCTGCGCCAATGCGGCGACCGTCGACGTCCCGATCGGGCCCTGCTCGTCGTAGAGCCAGCATTCGCCAATCGCACCACCTCGAAACCGACCCATCGCGTCACCGGCAGCCGGTGCAGATACAGCGTCACGTCGCTGTTGATGTAGCCGAGGCCCTGATCGCCGGCATTGGCAAAGGGGCTGGCGAAATCGGCCCCCGTCGCGACATGGACGAACGGCGTCATCGGCACGCCCTCGACGAGCTCGCGCACCTCGCTCATCCACAGCCGCCGCGGGCCGGGCGAGCCCATCGCGCCCACGATCGGGCGGGTGGTCCATTTGCCGTTCATGCCGAGCCTGGGATCGGTCGGCGCCGCAATGTCCGCGGGTCTGGGCACGTCCCAGTTCGGCGGCGACCAGACATGGCCCGGCGCGTTTTCGGTTCTCCGCAGCATCTGGCAGGAGGCGCGCGCCATGCTGACGCCGCCGGAGAAGAATTCGGCTTCGACCACCTTGATGCGCATGCCGTCGCGAACCAGTTTGGTCATGACCTCGATCGGCGCCATGTTCGGCAGCCGGAACATGTCGACCGTCAGGCGCGCCGGCACGAAGTCGTCGGAGCCATGACGCTGCTCTATCGCGAAGGCGAGCAGGCCGATGATGACCCGGCCGTGCAGCGAGTTGGGATCCCACGGCCCGTTGGCGACTGCGGTGGGAACGAAGGCGTCGCCGTCTTTGGTGAAAAAGGGTTGATTTGTCATGGCGCGGGACCATGACGGAGTTTTGGAAACGAAATCAACCCCGACTGTCATCGCCCGCGAAGGCAGGCGATGACAGTATTCCGGAGACGTCAGCAATCGAACCGAGAAGCCTCGGAGCACTGGATGCCCCGCCTTCGCGGGGCATGACGAGTGGGGATTAGGCGTGCCGCCATTCCGCTCGCACCGACTCATCTGTTTCCGTGACCATCGCCCGCGCCGCCATCATTCCGAACGACTCCCGCCCCATCAACTGCGACAGCGCCCACGCCGCGGCTCCCCGCACCAGCGGGCTGGCGTCCTCGAGCAGGCGCTCGGCCTCGACAGCCAGGGCCGCATCCTTGGAGTTGCCGATCGCGATCAGCACATTGCGCACAAAACGGTCGCGCCCGATTCGTTTGACGGGCGATCTGGTGAATCGCGCCCGAAACGCGGTGTCGTCGAGCCGCGCCAGCTCGGCCAGCGCAGGCGCCCGCAGATCCGCGCGCGCCGCGAGTTTGGTCTCGCGCCCGGCCTGCGCGAACTTGTTCCAGGGACAGACCGCGAGGCAATCGTCGCAGCCATAGATCCGGTTGCCGATCGCCTTGCGAAACCCGTGCGGGATCGGACCCTTGTTCTCGATGGTGAGATAGGAAATGCAGCGCCTGGCATCGAGCTTGTAGGGCGCCGGAAACGCCGATGTCGGGCAGATGTCGAGGCAGGCCCGGCATGAGCCGCAATGGTCGACGTCGGGCTCGTCGCGCGGCAGCTCCAGCGTGGTGAAAATCGCGCCGAGGAACAGCCAGGAGCCGAATTCGCGCGACACGAGGTTGGTGTGCTTGCCCTGCCAGCCGAGGCCCGCCGCCTGCGCCAGCGGCTTTTCCATCACCGCGGCGGTGTCGACGAACACCTTGACCTCGCCGCCGTGGGCCGCGACCAGCCAGCGCGCCAGCGCCTTCAGCCGCTTCTTGATCAGATCGTGATAGTCGTCGCCCTGCGCATAGACCGAGATCGCGCCGCGCGTGCGGTGCTCCAGGATCGCAAGCGGATTCTGGTCGGGCCCGTAATTGACGCCGAGCATGATCACCGAACGAACGTCAGCCCACAGCCCGCGCGGGTCGGCGCGGCGTTCGGGGCGGTCGGCCAGCCAGTCCATGTCGCCATGCCAGCCGTCATCGATAAAGTCGCGGAAATGCTTGCCAGCTGGCGCGATCGAATCCGGTCCGGTGACGCCGGCGCAGTCGAAGCCGAGCGCGCGGGCTTCACGGGTGAGGGCGATCCGCAGTGCTTCGGTGTTTGGATTTGGCGCGCTCATCGAACCTAACGCCAATTTCCCGTCATGGCCGGGCTTGTCCCGGCCATCCACGTCTTCGCTCGACACAAAGGGAAGACGTGGATGCCCGCGTCAAGCGCGGGCATGACGAACAACGTCAGAAATCCAGATCCACATAGGTCCGCGACGCCGGCACGCCGGCCAGCCATTCGCTCAGCAGCGGGCGGAACGAGGGCCTGGATTTCACCCGCGCGTACCACGCCTTTGCCGCGTCGTCCTCGATCCATGGCACGTCACCAAGATAATCGATCGCCGAAAGATGCGCCGCGGCGGCGAGGTCCGCATAGGTCAGCCGGTCGCCGGCGAGATAGTTCCGCGTCTTCGCCAGCCAGCCGATATAGGCCAGATGATAGCGCACATTGGCTTTCGCCGCGCGGATCACATCCGCCGCCGGCGCGCCGCCGCCGTCCTGCTCGTCCATGAAGCGCTTGTAGATGCGCTCGGTGACCAGGGGATTGGAGGCTTCCTCGAAAAACTTGTCGTTGAACCAGCCCATCAGACGGCGCACTTCGATCCGTTCGCCCGGTGACGTCGGCAACAGCCGGCGTTCATCCAGCCCGCCGCCGTGAGTCTCGTCGAGATACTCGGCGATGATTCCGGCGCCGGGAATCGAAGGCAGGCGCTCGGCGATCAGCACCGGCGTGGTGGCCGCGGGGTTCAGCGCCAGAAACGCCTCGCGCCGCTCCCAGACGCGCTCTTCCACCAGCCGCAGATCGAGGCCGTATTCGCCCAAAGCGAGGCGAATGAATCGCGACTGCGGACAGAACGGATGGTGAAACAGCGTGTACATGCAAGCCTTGATTTTTTCGCGGCGCTCCGAATCCGTCGAGCGCGGCGCCGGCGCCAAACTACCTAAGCACACGATTGAGGCAACCCGTGTTTTCACGTTATTTGCGATTGCGGCAGAACAGCGAATAAGCGAGAAGAACCCGCTTTTCGGCTTATTCCGATCACAACGGAACCATCCCATGATGTCTGATGCACTAAGGGCGGTGATTCTCGGAATCGTCGAGGGCGTCACGGAGTTCATCCCGGTGTCCTCGACCGGCCACCTGCTGCTGGCGGAGCGCTTCTTCGATCTCGGCGAAGGCCCGTTCTGGAAAAGCTTTGCGATCCTGATTCAGCTCGGCGCGATTCTCGCCATCGTCGCACTTTATTTTCTCAAGCTGTCGAAGATCGCGCTCGGCATATTCTCGGACCCGCATGCGCGCCGGTTTGTGATCGGAGTGCTGGTGGCGTTCCTGCCCGCGGCCGTGATCGGGGCCGCCACCGGCGGCTACATCAAGGCATTCCTGTTCAATCCGTGGGTGGTATGTTTTTCGCTGATCGTCGGCGGCGCCGTCCTGCTGTGGGTCGATCAGCTCGATCTCAAGCCGCGCGAACACGACGCCACCACCTTTCCGCTGCCGATGTATCTCTGGATCGGCTTCGCGCAGTGCATTTCGATGATCCCCGGCGTGTCGCGCTCCGGCGCCACCATCGTCGGCGCCATGCTGCTCGGGGCCGACAAGCGCGCGGCGGCGGAGTTCTCCTTCTTCCTCGCGATCCCGACCATGCTCGGCGCCTTCGTCTACGACCTCTACAAGAGCCGCGGCGAGATGACGCTGGATCACGCCGGCCTGGTCGCGATCGGCTTCGTGGTGTCGTTCGTCACCGCGATGATCGTGGTCAAGGCGTTCCTCGGCTACGTCACCCGCCACGGTTTTACATTGTTCGCGTGGTGGCGCGTCATCGTCGGCACGCTCGGGCTCATGGCGTTGGCGATGGGACGGTAGAAACTTCGGGCGGGCACGCTCCCGCCTTCGCTAGTCGAGCTACGGCGCAAGCTTTGCCCACCCGACCAATCGCTACTCACTTCCCCTTGTGCGCGAACTGCCCGGTCCTGCGGAAGCGCCAGAGATACTGCGGCGCGATGGCTTCCAGCGAATCCGGCACGATTCCCAGTCCTTGCAACGTCAGGCCGGCGGCCTTCGCCGTCTCCGACACCACATTATCGTAGCGCAGCAGCGCCACCTGGTCCGGGGTCAGTTTCAGCGGCCCCGGCGCGAACTGCAGCACCAGCGCCTGCAATTTGGCGAGCCCGAACGGCAGCGACGCCAGCATGCGCCGGCGCTCGATGGTGGCGAGAATGAGTTCGATCACCTCGCGCATGGTCAGCACTTCCGGGCCGCCGAGTTCGTAGGTGGCGCCGGGCCTGGTCTTGCCGTCGACGGCATCGGCGACCGCGGTCGCGACGTCGCCGACATAGACCGGCTGCAGTTTCGTCACGCCGCCGCCGATCAGCGGCAGCACCGGCGAAACGGTGGCGAGCGCGGCGAAGCGGTTGGTGAACTGGTCCTCGGGGCCGAACACCACGGAGGGCCGCAGGATGGTCGCCGATGGGACGGCCGATAGCACCGCCTTTTCGCCCGCGGCCTTGGCGCGGGCGTAGCCGGCCAGGGAATTCTCGTCGGCGCCGATGGCGGAGACATGCACCACCCGCGCCCCAGCCGCGTTCGCCGCGGCGGCGATGGCGCCGGCGCCGCGCGCCTGCACCGCGTCGAAGGTCTGGGGGCCGCCCTCGGCCAGGATGCCGACCAGGTTGATGGCGACGTGCGAATCGCGCATCGCGGCCGCGACCGAGGCCGGGTAACGCAGATTGGCCTGCACGCTGTGGATCTGGCCGACCCTGCCGAGCGGCTGCAGGTGCCCGGCCAGCTCCGGCCGCCGCACCGCGACGCGGATGCGGTAGTCGCGCTTGGCCAGCGCCCGGACCACGCTCCGGCCGAGAAAGCCGGATCCTCCGAAAACCGTGACCAGCGTGTCCAGATTCGATGCCATAGGGTCGGTTTCCTCGGGGTCAAAGTCGAGAGATCGCAGGGGATTAAGCCGTTTCGCGATACGCCAACCGGCCGGTGCTGTACAGCGCATTTGCCCGGCCTTGCAGCGATTTGACAAGCGCGCGACCGGTCCGTACTAACCGGCCCGGGCCCAGGTGGCGGAATTGGTAGACGCGCTGGCTTCAGGTGCCAGTGGCTTAACGGCCGTGAAGGTTCGAGTCCTTTCCTGGGCACCATTGCCCATGCCCATGATTTTGTTGAATGCAGGGCGGCCCGCGGCAACATCAAGCGCTTTGCTGCTGATCGTGCCGCGCGAGGCACCGCCCCGCGAATGGGGTGTGCTGTCGCGCAAGAACCCGGCAAGGTTTGGGAGGCTTGGGGTTGCAAAGGTCTGGAGCAACACGGTTCGGTTTCATACAAATCGTGGGCACTGCGATTCGGGCAGGTCTCCGGCTTTTCCCAAGCAGGCACAACACATCGCTCGCCGAGTGATGTCGTAACGCTGAGCTCACTTGGTCCCGCCTTGACAATGACTGACGCCAAAAAGCCCCACCGAAAGCGTGGCCCTTGCGATCTGACAGCCAGCGTTTGATCTGTCTATCGATTTGGTGCAACCGCATCGAGCAGCACGCCCAGATCAATACCTTCTCTGCTCAAGCCGTGATCGTTCAGGAGGCGGGCATAATCGCACTGATCGAGCGCGGTATTCGCGTCCTCACCAGTTCCGGCGACAATCTCACAGAGACGAGCGATCCGTTCAAGATCGCCATGCGTCAGATCGCCAGTGTGTTCGCCCAGCTGGAGAAGGCGCGACTGATCAGCAAGCTGAAGGCCGCGCGGGATCGGAAGCGAGCCGCCGTAGTGAAGGTGGAGGGCCCGGAAAAGCTATGCCGAGATTGATGCGGCTGAGCATGGGGGCGAGATGATTGCCTTGGCGCGCAAACTACGGCGCAAGTCGCCCAACGCAGGCCGTCGATCGTTAAGGGAGATCGCCACCGAGCTGGCGAAGGCGGGGTACATCAGCCGGAGCGGAAAGCCATATGCGCCGACAGCGATTGGGCGCATGTTGAGGGAGACCAAGCGACCGGCTTCTCGGCCGGGCCGGTTCACCGCCAGGCGAAGCGGAGCAATTTCCTCGCCCGGCTGATTAATGGCAGAGGCACCAATATGGCTCGGATGAGCCAGTCAGGGGTCCCCAGATAGCGCAGCGCTTCAATTCCACCCGCCGTGTGACCCTCTTGAAAGTGGGAATCGCTAAACTGATCTGGATTGGCCTGATACCACTCCAAGCATCGTGCAATGCCCTGCTGTAATTCGGCGCTGTCGGGTAAGCGAGCGGCAAAGGCCAACTCTCGTCGGAAGCAGATCGCCTCGATTCTCGCTCGCAGCTCCTCCTTGTATCCAATCCCGTATCGTTCGAGCCTTGCGTGCGTGGCTTCGTGTACAATCGTGCATGCGATCTGCTCGATACTCGTTGTCGGGTCTGCCACGTATCGCTCATCGAGGAGACAGGCCTTGAGTGACGGCTTGTATTCGCCAAGGCCGTGCGGCAGCAGGCACACCCAAACTCGTTCAAGGTCGCGGATGATACGTGCGTAGTTCAAGGGACTATGCTGCTTCACAAGCAGCACCGCACGTTCGATGGGCGCCAAATCCTCGGGCGTACCCCGCCAGGTTCCGATCCATATCCCATCTAAATGCCGACCAGCGGACCTCGCCAGTAGTATTCTGTCGATGATGCGAGGACGAGGCGGCCTATGGTGTTTCTTGCTCATCATGAATGAAATCAGAACCGGTCATTGGGGCAGTCACGCCGTGCGGACAAAGAAGCCGGAAAGGCAAGCACCGACGTCTTGAGGTGGTCGAGATCATCAAAATCGTAAATCTCAAATCGCTTGTCCGTAGAGGGGCCTAGTACGTTCGCCCCGCCCTCATAAATCCAACGCTCATAGCGACCGAACGTCAGTTTGATGTCCCGTTCCGGGCCGACAGGTTCTGTCACTACGGCAACATTGCCGAGCAGTCGAAGAGCCCCTTCCCGCAGGTCGGTTTGGAAGCTCATGATTTGGATTCCTAAACGAGACGAACGTAACAGCCTTGAAAAACGGTACACGATACCGGTACACAAATGCTTGACCGGACGGTTCAAAACGCCAGCAAATTTTCGATGGTGGCGACCCAGTCCTTTCCTGGGCACCATTGCCCATGCCCATGATCCGGCTTCATTCCGAAGCGTCTCGCACCAGCGGTATCAACAACGCCTGCTCGGCGCGGCGCATCGGATCGAGGCTGGGGGTCCTCTCTATCTTTGCATGGGGTTGTTTTCGCGATTTTTTGTTCAGGCCTTGGCGAGCACCGCCAAAGGGACGCCGTGCCGGTACGGGACACGGGATCGTCAGCACCTCGTACCCGCGGGACGAAGCGACCCAACTCCACTTCATTATGCTCTAGGTGCGGGCGGCTTGCTTGCCTTGGCCCATCAGCCGGCTTCACCCGCACTGGCCCCGATGGGTCTTCTCGACGCGGCCTCGCTCCTGACGCCGCACGGCCGTCTTCTGTCGGGAACCCAACTTATCGGTCGTAACCTTAATCGTCCGGCCACCGTCAGGCGCGTTGTGCGCGAGGGCGCGGAAACCCGCAATTTCATTGGTGTTCTTGCATTTCCGCGGGCGAGCCACCTTGAAGATGGAACCGAAAAACCCAGAGAAATCAGCACTTTTTGCCTCTTCCCGCGGCGCGCGCCTTAAGGTTAAGTGCGGTTACCCGGCGCGTATTCCTGAGGTTTTGGTAGGGCTTAGTCAGCTTCGTGCAGCTTCCGCGGTGACGTCCGTCGCGGCCATTCGACAGCTGATCTGCCAGAGTCCGAATGCCAGGAGATGAAGAATGTTCTGCCGAATCACAAGATTTCTGTCAGCGGTCTTCGTTGCCGTTCTGGCGACCATTCTGCAGTCCACGGTGTTTCCGACGCACGCGCGCGCCGCAGCTGAGTGTCTTGCGAGACCAGGCGGCGTCACGGCCGATGGCGACCGCTGGAAATACCGGATTGATCGCGCGAATGGGCGAAAATGCTGGTATGTGAGCGGCGGCAGAGCGATCGTTGGAAACGCCACGCGGGAATTGTCTCCGTGGAGCGCGCTCAACCAGCTCACGGAACGGTTAAATCCAAAAACTGCGCAACCGGCGCCCCCGACGCGCAATTGCATCGCCGCGCCGACCAGCCGCTCGGCGCAGGGCGCGCGCTGGTACTACCGCCTCGAAACCGATACGGGCCAGAGATGCTGGTACCTCAAAGGGGCGGGGTCCGGATCTGCCGACGCCGCCAACGCGCGATCGTCCCGACGCGCCAAGGCGACCGCGCCCGAACCGCGCGCGCTTTCCAAAGCCGCCGCGAACGCGCAGGCCAGACTGATGGATTCGCGGGCGGCGCCGGTTCCGCTGGGCAAACCAGCGCTGCCGCAACCGATCATTGTCGAACAGGGGACCAGAGAGATATACAGGCCATCGACATTCGAATCGCGATGGAGCGATCTGCCGAGAGCTGAGGCCGACGGCAGCGGCCCCGAGATCGCTTCGAGCAGCTTCGAGACACCCGAAAACAAACCAGAAATCAATCAGCCCGATCCGCCTGCCTCGGAGCTGGTCACCACATCCGCCAAAGGCAGCGGTGGTTTTTTCCCGCTGGACGTCACCCTGCTTGTGATCGTGATGTCCATGGGTGGCGCGCTTATCCTCTTGGCGTGCCTCGCCCCGTCAATTCTATACATGCGCGATAGAACGAACAGGTCCACGGGCATCCATGGGCTCCCCGAGATGCGGATCATGACCGTTTCCGGTCTCGGGCCTCCGCTGACGCCCGCGCCGCCCTTTTTTGGCGGCGAGCGCAGGGCGATGGACAGATCCGCCGAAGGACGCCGCTAGACTAGTCGCGGTTCCGTCCGGCTGCCGCCCCACTTCCGGAGCACGGCGGCGGGTACTGCCGAACGTCGGCGCGCAGGACGCTAACGGTTCGCCGAGCGGTGTGATACGGCGGCCATTTTCACCTCGTGGCGCCGTGCTGTGCTGGCGGCGGTTCGCCGCGAGCAACACTAAGCCCCCATGACGCGGCCACCGCTCGCCACGCGTCGGTTTGAGCGGTAGATTGAGGGGTCGATTCGACGAGGCCCCTGAGACAGGACAACCATGACCATCCGCCTGCATCGCGGCGATCTGCCCGATTTGTCCCGCTATACCGATTCGGTGGCGATCGATACCGAAACCATGGGGCTGCATCCGCATCGCGACCGGCTCTGCGTGGTGCAGCTGTCGAACGGCGACGGCAGCGCCGATGTTGTGCAGATCCCCAAAGATCACGCCGACGCGCCGAACCTGAAGGCGCTGCTGGCCGATCCGAAGGTGACGAAGATCTTCCACTTCGCCCGCTTCGATCTCGCCGCGCTCTACCATGCCTTCGGCGTGATGCCGCAGCCGGTGTACTGCACCAAGATCGCCTCGCGGCTCTGCCGCACCTACACCGACCGCCACGGCCTGAAGGATCTGGTGCGCGAGGTGCTCAACATCGATCTGTCGAAGCAGCAGCAGTCGAGCGACTGGGGCGCGCAGACCCTGAGCGAGGCGCAGCTGTCCTATGCCGCCTCCGACGTGCTGCATTTGCATGGCCTGCGCGAACGCCTCGACGGCATGCTCGCGCGTGAAGGACGTGCGGAACTCGCCCAGGCCTGTTTCGGGTTCCTCCCTTCGCGGGCGAGGCTCGACCTGCAGGGCTGGGCCGCCGAGGACATTTTTGCACATTCCTGAGAGCACCGGGGAACGGCGCTATGCCGCGGCTGTCCGCCCCGTTTCGGTCACACTGGCAGCGAGTGTCGGGCTGCAACTTCCGGCGATCTAGGGTAGGATGATCTTTGATCCCAACGCTTCGGAGCAGCGGTGAATTCAGTTCAGAACCCACCCTATCAAGCCGGAATGGACGCGCGCTTCGCGATCGCGGCGCGCCACAGCCGGATGGTGCGGGTGCTGCGCGTCGCGGTGCCGGTCGCCGTGGTCCTGGCGATGACCGCGATCGTGTTTGTCTCGGTCTATAATCCGTTCCGCATGCTGCTGCCGAAGCTGCCGGTCGACATCGGAAGCCTGGTCGTGTCAGGCACCAAGATCACGATGGAGTCGCCCCATATGTCCGGCTACACGCCGGATCAGCGGCCTTACGAGGTCTGGGCCAAAACCGCCACCCAGGACCTGACCGATCCCGATCGTGTCGATCTCAGGACGCTGCGCGCCAAGGTTTTGATGGAAGACCGCACCACCCACATCACGCTCGATGCCCGTAGCGGGCTGTTCGATTCCAAGGCGCAGCTCCTGGACCTGCGCAAGGATATCTTCCTGCAATCCTCCACCGGCTATGAAGCCCGGCTGTCGCAGGCGCTGGTCGATATCGGCAAGAGCACGGTGACGTCGGAAGAACATGTCGACGTCAAACTGCTCAACGGAACGCTGAGCGCCGACCGGCTCAGGATTACCGGCGGCGGCGAGGTCGTGCGGTTCGAAGGCAATGTCGTGATGAATCTGGTGATGGACAGCCCGCCCGACCCCGCCGCATCCGACGCGCCTGAACCGGCCGCTCAACCCGCCCGTACACGATCGGTGTCCGGCAAATCCGCCAACCCGAAATGATCTCGATGATGATGTTTTCCCGGCGCAGCACTTCGACCAGGCGGCTCGCGCATCATGCGTGCACGCTCGCCGGCGCGCTGGCGCTGCTCGCTGCCGGCGAAGCCCTCGCGCAAAGCGCGGTGCAGGGCGTGCCCAACGCCATGCAGGGCTTTTCCCAGAACCGCGATCAACCGATCCAGATCGAGGCCGCCTCGCTGGAGATGCGCGACAAGAAGAAGGAGGCGACCTTTGCCGGCAATGTGAAGGTGATCCAGGGCGACACCACAATGACGTCGAAGACGCTGGTGGTGTTCTACGATTCCACATCGACGCCGGCCGCAGCACCCGCCGCCAACGCCAAGGGCGCCAATGCGAAGGCGACAAAATCGGCGCCGATGCAGGCCGCGAGTCCCGGTCCGGGCGGCAGCTCGTCGATCCGACGGCTCGAGGCCAAAGGCAATGTGGTGGTGACCCAGAAGGACCAGGTGGTGACCGGGGAGACCGCGGTGTTCGACACCCGGGCCAACATGATCACCATGCTCGGCGGCATCGTCCTGACCCAGGGCAAGAACGTGCTGCGCGGCGACCGGCTGATGGTCGACATGGCGACCGGGGTGTCGCGGGTGGAATCCGACAGCGGTCGGGTCCAGGGCCTGTTCATATCGTCCGGCGGCGGCGGCGCTCCCGCGGTTCCCGGAATGCCGTCTGCGACGCCGGCGCCTGGTAGCTCAAATAAACCAAAATAACACAATCACTTGTAAGATAGGTGCCGGAGGCGAGGTTGAAGCGCGCCGGGCAAGCCTGTATCTACCGATCGCATGATCTTTGCGCCAAGCCGCGCCACACTTTGCGGATCATGCGCCACCGGCGCGATCCGTGGCTGAGGTCGAGGGTGTTTCGCTGGGCAAGGGAGACCCGTTCATTCATGTTGCCGGGGCGAATCGATTTGGTGAGCGGCGCGCGCCGCGGACACCGTGAAAGGCGCGAGCGAAGCGGGGGATGGTGGATTTACTCGGCATGTTCCGTCGACGCCCGGCGAAGCGCGGTCCGTCCGGATTTGCGCGCTCGCGTGAGGACATCACCGCGCTCGGCGACAGCATCGGCGACATGCTGACGAGTCCGGTGCGCGATGCGCCGCCGATGGCCCGCGAAGCCATTGCCGACGACGTCGGGTTGCCGAGACCGAGCGCGCCCGCTGCGGCAGCGGAAAGGCCGCGGCCGCCCCGGAGCAAGGTCAATGGCGCGACCGCACCGCGACTGACCAGGCGGGCAGGCTATCTGGCTGTGCATAGCGTGGAAAAGAGCTTCGGCACCCGGCAGGTCGTGCGCGGCGTCAGCATCTATGTCCGCCGCGGCGAGGCGGTGGGTCTGCTGGGCCCGAACGGCGCCGGCAAGACCACGGTATTCTACATGATCACGGGCCTCATTCCGGTCGACCGCGGCGCCATCGAACTCGACGGCCACGACGTCACCAAGCTACCGATGTACCAGCGCGCCCGGCTCGGAATCGGATACCTGCCGCAGGAAGCGTCGATCTTCCGCGGCCTCACCGTGGAGCAGAATATCCGCGCGGTGCTGGAGGTCGTGGAGCCCTCGAAGAAGAAGCGCGAGGCCGAACTCGACGCCCTGCTCGACGAATTCAACATCACCCGATTGCGCAAAACCCCGTCGATTGCGCTGTCCGGTGGCGAACGGCGCCGCGTCGAGATCGCACGCGCGCTGGCGACACGACCGAACTACATGCTGCTCGACGAACCATTTGCCGGCATCGATCCGATTGCGGTGGGTGACATTCAGGACCTGGTCCGCCATCTCACCAATCGCGGCATCGGTGTCCTGATCACCGACCATAATGTGCGGGAAACGCTGGGACTGACCGACCGCGCCTATATCGTCTATGCCGGCGAGATCCTGACCGAGGGCAATCCGGAAGAAATCGTCAACAATCCGGATGTGCGGCGGCTTTACCTGGGTGAGGAATTCCGGCTCTAGACTAGCTAGTCTTGCGCTTAACCGTGAGATGGATTTGGCCTCCAGTCCCTTTTTCCTCTCCGTCAAGCCGTGTACATCGCTGTTCGAGTAGTTTAAGCAAGAATCGGACCAACTTTATCGGGATCGGTTCTTGCCGCCATGGCGCTGTCGCAGAGATTAGAGTTCCGCCAGTCCCAGTCGTTGGTGATGACGCCGCAGCTGATGCAGGCGATCAAGCTGCTGCAGCTGTCCAACCTGGACCTTTCGGCCTTCGTGGAAGAGGAACTGGAGCGCAATCCCCTGCTGGAGCGCGCCAGCGACGGTACCGAGCCGCCGGTCGCGGGCGAGCCCGCCGCCGACCCGGGCGACTATTCCGATCATGAGGAGCGGGGTCCGAGCTATGGCGACGAGGGCGCCGGCGAGCGCTCCGAACTGGCCGCTGGTGCTTCCGGCGAGGCTTTTGAGCCGGCCCAGGAAGAATGGATGAATCGCGACCTCGGCAGCCGCGCCGAGATCGAGCAGACCCTCGATACCCCGCTCGACAACGTGTTTACCGAAGAGCCGTCCGAGGCCGCCGCCCGCAACGCGCAGGACGCGGCGCCGACCGCCTATACCGAATGGGGCGGCGGCGCCTCCAATGACGACAGCTACAATCTCGAAGCCTTCGTCGCCGCCGAGGTGACGCTCGGCGGCCATCTCGCCGAACAACTGGCGGTGGCCTTTACGGCTCCGGCGCAGCGCATGATCGGGCAGTATTTGATCGATATGGTCGACGAGGCCGGCTATCTGCCGCCGGATCTGGGGCAGGCCGCCGAGCGGCTGGGAGCTTCTCCGGCCGACGTCGAAGCGGTGCTTGCGGTGCTGCAGAAGTTCGATCCTCCCGGCGTCTGCGCGCGCTCTCTCAGCGAATGCCTGGCCATCCAGCTGCGCGAACTCAACCGCTACGACCCGGCAATGCGGGCGCTGGTCGAGCATCTCGATCTGCTGGCCAGGCGCGATATCGTTACGCTACGCAAGCTTTGCGGCGTTGACGATGAGGATATCACCGACATGATCGGTGAAATTCGCCGGCTCAACCCGAAACCCGGTCTGAAATTCGGCTCGGCCCGGACCCAGACCATGGTGCCGGATGTGTATGTACGGCCCGGCGCCGATGGCGGCTGGCATGTCGAACTCAACAGCGACACCCTGCCGCGCGTGCTGGTCAACCAGATCTATTACACCGAATTGTCGAAGAACATCCGCAAGGAAGGCGACAAGTCCTATTTCAGCGATTGCCTGCAGAACGCGACCTGGCTGGTGCGCGCGCTGGATCAGCGCGCCCGAACCATCTTAAAGGTGGCGACCGAGATCGTGCGCCAGCAGGATGGCTTCTTTACCCACGGCGTTGCGCATCTGCGGCCGCTCAATCTGAAGGCGGTGGCGGACGCGATCCAGATGCATGAATCGACAGTGTCGCGGGTCACCGCCAACAAATACATGGCGACCAACCGCGGCAGTTTTGAACTGAAATACTTCTTCACCGCCTCGATCGCATCGGCCGACGGCGGCGAGGCCCATTCGGCGGAGGCCGTCCGGCACCATATCAAGCGGCTGATCGATGCGGAGGATCCGGCCGTGATCCTGTCCGACGACACCATCGTGGAACTATTGCGTGCTTCCGGGATTGATATTGCCCGTCGCACCGTTGCGAAGTACCGCGAGGCGATGCGAATTCCTTCCTCGGTACAACGCCGCCGCGACAAGCAGAGCATGCTCGGGAATGCCCTTTCGGCGCCTGCCACATCTCCCGACCGGTCCCGGGACACCGCTCCGGCCTGATTGCGTCCCCGCCAAATCGTAATATTGTCGGTTCCGTCCAGACCAATTGAGGCATCAAATGACTCTCCGGATCTCGGGAAAAAGCATCAACGTCGGTGACGCTCTTCGAGGGCGCGTCAGCGAGCGCACCGATGAAGTGCTGCGCAAGTACTTCGACGGCAACTATTCCGGTCACATCACGCTGAGCAAGGATGGTTTTGGCTTCCGCACCGACTGCTCGTTGCATCTGGATTCGGGGATCACGCTCGAAGCCGATTCCAACGCCGCCGACGCCTATTCCAGCGCCGACCAGGCGCTGCTGATGATCGAAAAGCGGCTGCGCCGCTACAAGAGCCGGCTCAAGGACCGCTCGGCGCGCAAGTCGCATGCCGAAGCGGTGGCGATGGTTGAATTGACGGCCCCGACCCTCGACGTTCCGAGTTACGTGATAGAAGCGCCGGCGGGCGACGACGAGCACGACGAAACCGGCTACAGCCCGGTCATCATCGCCGAGGCGACCACGTCGCTGAAGCGGTTTTCGGTCAGCCAGGCGGTGATGGAGCTGGACCTCACCGGCGCAGCCTGCCTGGTGTTCCAGCACGGCTCCAGCGGACGGGTGAACATCATCTACCGGCGGCCGGACGGTAATGTCGGCTGGATCGATCCTCCGGTGCTTCCGTCGGAGGGCTAGGCCAGAACCGGCATTGACGCCCCCAGGCCGCCTCCCTATGGTCCGCCGCCTTCAGGGGCAGGAGACCGGGGGACAACGACCGCAGGTGTTGGCACCGGTCTTGCGTTGGAGTAGGAGAAGGCGCGTAGAAGCCCGACGGGCATCGGGTGTAGGCCTGCTACCCCTCAACTTCTTGACGTCGTCCCTCTGAACCCTATCTGGCCAGTGACGGTCTAATTCACCTCGGAACGCCCCATGACGATTACCGATCTGGTCGCACCCGAGGCGATCCTCCCGGCGTTGAAGGTCAACAGCAAGAAGCAGGCGCTGCAGGAACTGGCGGCGCGGGCGGCCAGCCTGACCGGGCAAAACGAGCGCTCGGTGTTCGAGGTCTTGCTGCAGCGCGAGAAGCTCGGAACCACCGCCGTCGGTTACGGTGTCGCCATCCCGCACGGCAAGCTTCCCAAGCTGGAAAAGCTGTTCGGACTGTTCGCACGCCTCGAACGCCCGATCGATTTCGAATCGATGGACGGCCAGCCGGTCGATCTGGTGTTCCTGCTGCTGGCGCCGGAAGGCGCCGGCGCCGATCACCTCAAGGCGCTGGCGCGAATCGCACGACTCTTGCGCGACCAGGACGTCGCCAAGAAGCTGCGCGCCTCGCGCGATGCGCAGGCGATCTATTCGGTGCTGGCGCTGCCGCCGGCGAGTGCGGCGTAGTCGCGGGTTTCATGGATCGGCGCGTCACGATCCCGCCGCCGGGCGAAATCCCGGCGCACGTCGGGCTCACTCACCTTGTCAATCCGTTTCGTGGCTAACGCTACGCTAACTCCGGCAATGCCGTGGCTGTCAGGTTTCGGCCCGTCGCGGCGCGTCAAGCTCTGGAAACCCCCAATCAAGCAGTTTTTCGATTGAGACGCCGTGGCGCTTGCCGTAGCGCAGCTGCGCGTTTCTACGGAGGTGGAACGCGAACGGCCTCCCGGGGGCATTAAGGAGATGTAGAGCGCACGATACCATCTTGTAGGCGACAGAATGTTGCGGGGACAGAATGATCAAGTCTCGAATGCAGAATGCTTGCATAGTGATCGTGACGGGCTTTGCGCTGTGGCTGGCCAGCGCAGAGGACTCGAACGCCGAATTGCTGCGCACCGGAGGCACCGGCTCGACGGTGGAAACGTTGCGACGCCTCGGCGTGGCGTTCACGAAAATCGAACCCGGCACCAGGATCGAGGTGGTCGCCGGGCTCGGCAGCTCCGGAGGGATCGCCGCGGTCGCCGCCGGCGCCATCGACTTTTCCATCTCGGGCCGCCCGCTCGGCGCTGCCGACGATCAGGCGCTAAAAGCCTCGGTGATCGCGCGCACGCCCTTCGGCCTCGCGAGTTCGCATCCAAATCCCGGCGACGTCAGGAGTGTCGACGTCGCCGATCTGTTTGGGTCTGCGACCGCGGTGTGGGCCGACGGCAAGCCGGTGCGTCCCGTCCTGCGGCCGAAAAGCGATAGCGATTCGCTGCTTCTCGTCAGATTATTCCCGAAACTGGCCGCCTCCCTGGAGAAGCTGCGCCAGCGCGCGGAAGTTCCCGTCGCAGCGACTGATCAGGACAATGCCACGGTCGCCGAGCAGCTGGCCGGCTCGCTGACCGGCATGACCCTCGCTCAGCTACAAACTGAAAACCGCCAACTCCATTGGGTGTCCGTCGATGGCGTCATGCCCACGCTTCAGAATCTGGAAAACGGGGCATACCCCCACGGCAAGGATATCTACCTCGTCGTTTCGTCCCGGGCCACGCCTGCGCTCGATCGCTTCCGCGCGTTTCTAGGTTCGTCCGAGGGACAGAAGGTTCTGCGGGAAAATGGCAGCCTGCCGGTGCAACCGTGATTGAAAGTCTTCAGAAAAAGATATCCAGCGACCGCGCCCTGTTGCGCAAGATGGTGCAATCGAGCGCCATTGTCGTGGCGGCGCTCGTCGCACTGGCGCTGCCGCTCGGTTACGCGCTGATCACCTATCATTACGAAGTGGCGGATGCCCAACAAAAGGCACGCCTCAGCGCGACGCAGGTGGCGCGCTATATCTTTCAGCATCCCAACCTCTGGCAGTTCCATTCCGAACGCCTTGCCGAGACGATAGGAACCAACGATAGCGACGCCACGCGTAACATCCAGCGACGGATTGTGAGCGCCAACGGCAAGATCGTGTCCGCGCGCGGTGCAATATCGGCCAGATTCACCATGGTTCAGCGCGCACCGATCGTCGTTGGAAACGAGGTGATAGCCCAGCTGGAACTCGAAGTGCCTGTCGATCTGTTGCTGCAGCGGATCGGCTTCACGGCTTTGATAAGCGCCTGCCTGGGGCTGCTCGCCTATTTCGCCTTCCGCATCTTGCCGCTCTACGCGCTCGACAAGACCTTGGGCGATATCGGGCGTCTTCAAAGCAGCATCGTTCGGCAGAATGATGAACTCACGAATCAGAATCGCAGATTGCTGGAGCAGGAAGAGACGCTCCGCCAACGCTCCGACCAGCTTGCCGGCGCCCAGCGCCTGGGCAAGATGGGGGACTGGAGCTATCGGCTGGGCGACGCCGAGCTGTGGTGGTCGCCCGAAGTATATCGGCTTCTCGGCTATGACCCGGCGCGCTTCAACGTCAGCCGCGAAACTGTGATGTCTGTCTATATTGGAGACGGCGCGCGGCGCGTGATCGAAACGCAATCGGATGTCATGCGCACCGGGTCGGTCAGGGACGTCGACGTCAAGGTCAGGCGCGGCGACGGCTCGATCTGCGACGTAGTCGTCACCAGCCAGGTGATGACCGATGATGCAGGCCGCACGATCGGCTTCCTTGGCACCATTCAGGACATTACCGCGCGCAAGGTTGCCGAGGAGCAACTCGAGAAGCTCGCCTATTACGATCCGCTCACGGGCCTGGCGAATCGGGCCTTGTTTCAGCGCGAGCTCAACGATTCGCTCACCCGTTGTGGCCGGACCGGCGCGCAGGCGGCGTTGCTGCTGCTCGATCTCGACCGGTTCAAGGAGGTCAACGACTCGCTCGGCCACGCGGCGGGCGACGAGTTGCTGACCAAGGTCTCCTATTTGATCTCGCGCGTGGTCGATAGCAGCCATTTTCTCTGTCGCCTCGGCGGCGACGAATTCGCCATCATCATGCCGGAATACCGCGACATCGCCGAAGTCAGAGAATTGGCTGGCGCCGTGATCGCGGCGGTCGCCGGTTCGATCCTGCTCGATCGCGGCGAGGCCAATATCGGAACCAGCATCGGCATCGCCTTGATCCCGCAACACGGCTCGAATGTGAGCGATCTGCAGCGCAACGCCGATCTCGCGCTGTATCGCGCCAAGGAAGAAGGCCGCGGCCGCTTCAGCTTCTTCGAAACGGGCATGAGCGAAGCCGTGCAGCACAAGATCGCGCTGGCCCGCGACCTGCGCCGGGCCGTCGACGACAACAGCGGCCTCTTCGTGCACTATCAGCCCCAGGTCGATCTCGCCACCGACCGGGTTACCGGCTTCGAGGCGCTGATGCGCTGGACTCATCCAGCCTTCGGCAACGTTCCGCCGTCCGAATTCATCCCGATCGCCGAGAGTTCTCAGCTGATCTGCGATCTCGGCCTCTGGATCATGCGCGAGGCGGCGCAGCAGGCGAAGGCATGGCTCGACGCCGGCGAGCCGGCACGCGCGGTGTCCGTCAACGTGTCCGCCGCCCAGATATGGAATACCGATATCACCGCCGATGTGGCGCGGATCCTGGATGAAATCGGGCTGCCGCCGCATCTGCTGTGCCTCGAACTCACTGAGAGCATGCTGGCCGATCACACCGAAGCGCGATTCCGGAAAGTGCTCGTGGCGTTGAAAGAACTCGGCGTGACGCTGGCCCTGGACGACTTCGGCACCGACTATTCCTCGCTCGGCTATCTGACGCAATTGCCGTTCGACAAACTCAAGATCGACAGGCTTTTCGTCGACGGCATCACCGAGGCTGCGCGCGCCCGCAAGCTGCTCGAAGGCATCATTGCGCTTGGCCGCGGTCTCGGCATGACGATCGTCGCCGAAGGGGCGGAGAAGCCCGAGGAGGTCGAGATCCTGCGGACCTTCGGCTGCGATATGGTCCAGGGGTACGTGTTCGCGCGTCCAACCGGAGCAACGGCAGCGCTGGCCGTGGCATGGAAATTTGAAGGCAAAGAGCCTGGCCTTCGCGAGTTGCCGCCGGCTTCCGGTACGAGCTTGCCTGGCACTCCCCAGCTTTCTGCGGTCGCCTGATAGGCCTGACCGGAAACGGCGCAGCCGACCCATCGTGCCCCCGCGGCCGCCCGCGACAGGAAACAAAAATGAAATACGCGACCGCGTCCCGATCAAATCGAAGACGGACGCCCGCGCATTGCCAATTCACGGTAAACTTCAAGACCCGCAGCCAGATGGCGTCGGTGACGCCTCTGAGCGTTCCGTTCTGAGCGTTCCGTCAGTGAACGCTCACGGCCTGCAGTTCGTTGCTCCATGCGTTCGCGATCGCCGCTTCGCGGCTGTCGGTCAGCATGATCGGCGTGCCGTCGGCGGCATGCAGCGCGAACAGCTTCAGGCCCGGCGCAATCTTCGGCGCCTGCGGAAACAGTCCGGGTACGTCCTCGGAGCGGATCTGCTTCACATAGGCGATATGGCCCTCGCCGAGGGCGGCCAGCGTCTCGGTGGAGACGGCTTCGGGTTCAAACACAACACCAGCATCAGTCATGGTCTCGACTCCTCTGTCAGACTAAGCGGTCGAGTCCGCTACTCGTTCCATTATTCGTGCTCATTGATAGCAATTGTCTTAACGACCTTTTCAGGTTCCGGTCTGGCCAGGTCGATCGACAACAGCCCATTCTTCAAATCCGCACCCAGGACCTGCATGCCCTCCGCCAGCACGAAGGTGCGCTGGAAGTGGCGCGCGGCGATGCCGCGATGGATGTATTGCCGGGCTTTGTCGTCGTGCTGCCGGCCGCGGATCACCAGCTGGTTTTCTTCAATGGTTACATCGAGTTGATCGCGGGTAAAGCCAGCGACCGCGAGCGTGATGCGCAAGCGTTCGGGCGCCCCATTGCTGCGGTCGCAGCGCTCGATGTTGTAGGGAGGATAGCCGTCGGCGCCCTTGACGACGCGATCGAGCGCACGCTCGATTTCGTCAAACCCAAGCAGAAACGGACTGGACAACGAAGGAACACGAGACATCACAAAGTCCTCTCGAAGCGACTTTGAGGGGCCCTTGCGGCGCCCCATTTTTTGGCCGGCCGGCGGATTGCCGTCCGGTCAACAGCAATATGGGCATGATTTGGCGAGCGTTCAAGCTCTTGGGGAACCGTGACACGTGGCCCTTCAGATGGTCTTCCCCGCGCCACATCGGCGGGTTTCTCGCCTGGCGCGGCCCTCAGCTGTGCGATTGCACATCGGGGAATGCCGCTACAGCTCGATCCGCTGGCGGCCGTCGGCGCTGAACAGATGCAGGTTCTCGCGGGGGGCCACTGCCTTGATTCGCTCGCCGATGGCGGGCGCGACCGCGCCGGGGATCCGCACGATCACCTCGCCAGGCGGCAACTCGCCGGGATTGGCGGCGACGCCCTGAATTTCGTGCTGACGGGTGCCGTAGACGAAGGTCTCGGCCCCGACCCGCTCGATCGCCTCCACGGTGAGGTCGAGCGCGATACCGCCGGCGATGGTTTCGGCCGAAATCACGAAATCCTCCGGGCGGATTCCCAGAATACCGGATTCGCCGGCGGCGCGGCTATCGCCGGCGAATTGCGATCTGATTTCGTCTGCCCGAAGCGGCATCAGATTCATCGGCGGCGCGCCAATGAAGGAAGCGACGAAGGTGGTGGCGGGCTTCTGATAGATGTCGAGGGGATTGCCGATCTGCTCGACCCGGCCGCTGTTCATCACCACAAGAATGTCGGCCAGCGTCATTGCTTCGAGCTGGTCGTGGGTGACGTAGATCGAGGTGGTGTTCAATCGCCTCTGCAGTTTGCGAATCTCGACGCGCATGGCGATGCGCAGCTTGGCGTCGAGGTTCGACAGCGGCTCGTCGAACAGGAACACCTTCGGCTGCCGCACGATGGCGCGGCCCATCGCGACGCGCTGGCGCTGGCCACCTGAGAGCTGCCTCGGCTTGCGATCGAGCATGGTGCTGAGTTCGAGAATGCGGGCGGCCTCCTGCACCCTTGTGTCGATCTCGGGCTCCGGCATGCGCCGGTTGCGCAGGCCGTAGGCCATGTTGTTGTAGACGGTCATATGCGGATAGAGCGCGTAGTTCTGGAACACCATGGCGATGTCGCGGTCGGCCGGCTCGATCTGGTTGACGATGCGTCCGCCGATGTCGATGTCGCCCGACGTGATGGTCTCGAGGCCCGCGACCATGCGCAGCAGCGTGGACTTGCCACAGCCGGAGGGCCCGACCAGCACGCAGAACTGGCCGTCGCCGACCTCGAAGTCGATACCCTTGATGGCCTCGAATCCACCGGTGTAGGTTTTGCGGACATCGCGGAGAACTACGTTGGCCATCTCGGTCCTACTTCTCGGTCTCGACCAGGCCGCGCACGAACAGCCGTTGCATGAATATCACCACCGCCACAGGCGGCAGCATGGCGAGGACCGCAGTCGCCATCGCCAGCTGCCATTCGGCCAGTTCATCCGTCGTCACAAGCATCTTCTTGATACCGGTGACGATGGTCTGCATCGAATCCTGCGTGGTGATCAGCAACGGCCACAAATACTGATTCCAGCCATAGATGAACTGGATCACGAACAAGGCGGAGATCGTCGTGATCGACAGCGGCAACAGCGTATCCTTGAAAAACCGGAACGGTCCGGCGCCGTCGATGCGCGACGCTTCCAGCAACTCGTCCGGCACCGTCATGAAGAACTGACGAAACAGCAGCGTGCCGGTCGCCGAGGCGATCAACGGCAGGATCAGCCCGGCATAGGTGTCGAGCATGCGCAGGTCGGCCACGACCTTGTAGGTCGGATAGATGCGGACCTCGACCGGCAGCATCAGTGTGACGAAAATGATCCAGAACGCGGTCTTGCGGAACGGAAAACGGAAATACACCACGGCATAGGCGGACAGGATTGAAATGCAGATCTTGCCCACCGCGATGCCGATCGCGGAAATGAACGAGTTGAGCAGCAGCTGGCCGACCGGCTCGGGGGCGGTGCGGGAGCCTCCGACGAAGATGGCGCGGTAGTAGTTTTCAAGTGCGTGGCCGCCCGGCGACAGCGGCATCCGGCCTCCGACCACGGTCGCCGCGTCATGGGTCGAGGCGATCATCGCGACATAGACCGGAAACGCGACAATGAACACGCCGAGGGTGAGGATGGCGTAGGCGATGATGTCGTTCCACGGGCGATGCTCGACCATCAGTACTGCACCTTGCGCTCGACGTACTTGAATTGGACCGCGGTCAGCGCGATGACGATGACCATCAGCACCACCGATTGAGCCGCCGAGCCGCCGAGGTTGCCTCCAAGCCGGCCGTCGGCATAGACCTTGTAGACCATGGTGGTGGTCGCGCCGGCCGGGCCGCCGCCGGTCACCGCGTCGATGATGCCGAAGGTATCGAAGAACACGTAGACGACGTTCACCACCAGCAGAAAGAAGGTGGTCGGCGACAGCAGCGGGAACACAATGGTCCAGAACCGCCGCATCGGACCGGCGCCGTCAATCGCGCCGGCCTCGATCACGCTTTTGGGGATCGACTGCAGTCCGGCGAGGAAGAACAGGAAATTATAGGCGATCTGCTTCCACACCGCGGACATCACCACGAGGGTCATGGCGTGGTTGCCGTTCAATAGCGGATTCCAGTCGAGCCCCAGCCCGCGTAGCGGCCGCGCCAGGGTGCCGAGGGATGGGTGGAAGATGAAGAACCACAGCACGCCGGCCACCGCCGGCGCCACTGCGTAGGGCCAGATCATAAAGGTCTTGTAGGCCGGCGCGGCCTTGAGGTTCTTGTCGGCCTGGGTTGCGAACAGCAGCGCGATCAAGAGCGACAAACCCGCAACCAGGGTCGAGAACACCAGCGTCGTCAGCATCGCCCTGTAATATTCGGGCTGCGCAAACAGCGCATGGTAGTTTTCCAGGCCGACGAATTCGGAAACAAGGCCGAAGGCATCCTCCCGCTTGAAGGATTGCAGGACCGCCTGGCTGGCTGGCCAGTAGAAGAATACGAATGTGATGATGAGCTGCGGCGCGAGCAGCGCGTAAGGAAGCAACCTGCTGCTGTTGAAGACCGCGGACTTTTCCATTCAGGGCGACTTGCTCATCCAGAAATTCTCCTGATCAAAAGAGGCTTGTAAGAGGCGTGGCGTTTCGTGTGCCATGCCGGCTCCCCTCCGATGCGGAAGGGGAGCCGATAGAATGGCCTATTTTGCCGTCTTCTCGAACGTCCGCAACATGGCATTGCCGCGGGATACGGCCGCATCGAGCGCTTCCTGCGCGGTCTTCTTGCCCGCCAGTGCCGCCTCGATCTCCTCGGACCAGAGTTCGCGCATCTGCACCATGTTGCCAAAGCGCAGGCCACGCGAATTCTCGGTCGGCTCCTTGTTGGTCAGTGCCTTGAGCGGCGTCTGCAGGATGGGATTCTTGTCGTAGAAGCCGTCGGCCTTGGTCTTTTCATAGGCCGCCTTGGTGATCGGCAGGTAGCCGGATTCCTGGTGCAGCTTGGCCTGCCGGTCGGTGTCGGACAGGAAGGCGAAGAATTTCGCGACACCCTTGTACTCTTCGGGCTTCTTGCCGCCCATCACCCAAAGTGATGCGCCGCCGATGATCGAGTTCTGCGGGGCGCCGGCAACATCGGGGTAATAAGGCATCGGCGCCGAGGTGAAGTCGAACTTGGCGGTGCCTTTGGCGGTGCCATAATAACCCGAGGAAGTCAGGAAGATCGCGCATTCGCCCGAGCCAAAGCGCGCCTCGCCGGCGTTGGCGCGGCCGGCATAGTCGTAAGTCTTGTCCTTCTGCAGGTCGACCAGGTTTTGCAGGTGCTTGACGTGCAGCGGCGAGTTGAACTTGAGCTCGGTGTCGAAGCCGTCGAGCCCGTTCGCCTTGCTGCCGATCGGCACGTTGTGCCAGGCGGAGAATTGCTCGATATGGACCCATGACGCCCACGCATTGGAAAAGCCGCAGGTCTCGTGACCGGCCGCTTTCAGCTTCTTGGCGGCAGCGAACACTTCGGGCCAGGTTTTCGGGATCTCGGCTACGCCGGCCTTCTTCAGCTCATCCTTGTTGATCCACATCACCGTCGACGACGAGTTGAAGGGAAACGACAGCATGTCGCCCTTGGAGGTTGAGTAGTAACCCGTGATGGTTGGCAGGTAGGCCTTGGGATCGAACGGTTCGCCTGCGTCCTTCATCAGCTGATAGACCGGCTTGATGGCGCCGGTGGCGCTCATCATGGTCGCGGTGCCGACTTCGAACACCTGCATGATGTGCGGCGCGTTGCCGGCGCGGAACGCGGCGATGCCGGCGTTCATGGTGTCGGCATAGCCGCCCTTGAAGGACGGCATGACCTTGTAGTCGGATTGGCTGGCGTTGAAATCCGCCGCGAGCTTGTTGACGACGTCGTTGTTGGCGCCGGTCATGGCGTGCCACCACTGCAGCTCGATCACCGCGTAAGCGGGGGTTGCAAGCACCAGCGTGGCCGCCAGCGTCGTGGCAAGGCCAAAATGTCGTAGCATCATCAGAATCCTCCCGGTTGGATCATCATCTTCGTTTGGCGCGATAACAGCGCTGGATGACGTGCAAATGACCGTATATGCGAAAGCAGGGTATTGGGGAAGCCGCGGTCAGGGGAAGCCGGAAAATAGGGCGCAACGATCGCGTGCCCCGGACGCGGTGCAGCTTCGTTGCGCGGCATTCGGGGCAGCGGCCTCAGCGCTTCCGTTCGCTGCCGCAGACCGCGCCCTCAGCGACCAGGGCATCGATCTCGCTCTTCGAATACCCGAAGTCGCCGAGCACCTCGGCGGTATGCTGGCTGAATTTCGGCGGCACGCGGCGCAGGCTCGGCTTGCTGCGCGCCAGTCGAATCGGCGAGGCAACGCCCTTGTACCAGTCCTTTTCGATGACGTCGCCGCGATGCACGGTATGGGCGCTGGTGAGCGCCTGGTCGATCGACTGCACCGGGCCTGCCGGCAGTCCGGCGGCGAGCAGGCGATCGCACAGCGGCCCGGCGTCGTGCTGGCTGAACACGGCGGCGAGTTCGGCGCGCAGCGCATCGCGGTTGACGATGCGGTCCTTGTTGCGGGCGAAGCGCGGATCGGTGCCGAGCTCGGGTTTGCCGATCTCCCTGGCCAGCTTGCGAAAGGTACCGTCATTGCCGACGCCGATGAAGATATTGTCGGTTCGGGTCGGGAAAATCGCGTAGGGCACCAGATTGGGATGCTCGTTGCCGGTGAGGCTCGGCGGCTTGCCGTGCATGAAGTAATTCGCGGCATGCGGATGCATGATGGCAAGGCCGGTTTCGTAAAGCGTGGTTTCGAGGAACTGCCCGACGCCGGATTTCTGGCGCTCCGACAGCGCCATCAGGATGCCGATCGCGGCGTAAAGCCCGGTGGTGATGTCGACCAGGGGGACGCCGATCCGCATCGGCCCGCTTTGCGGCGAACCGGTCGCGGCGATCATGCCGGTCATGGCCTGGATGATGGCGTCGTAGCCGGGATTGCCGCCGCGCGGGCCGTCGGCGCCGAAGCCGGAAATCCGGCAGTGCACCAGCTTCGGAAATCTGCCACGCAGCGTATCGTTGCCGATGCCCCATTTGTCGAGCGTGCCCGGCTTGAAATTCTCGATCAGGACGTCGGCGCCTTCCAGCATCTTCATCAGCACGGCGCGGCCGCCCTCGGAAGCGAGGTCGAGCCCGATCGAGCGCTTGTTACGGTTGATGCCGACGAAATAGGCCGCGTCCTCGCCGTGGAAGGGAGGGCCCCAGTCACGCACCTCGTCGCCGGCGGGCGGCTCGACCTTGATCACGTCGGCGCCGTGGTCGGCGAGTATCTGGGTGCAATAGGGGCCACCAAGCACGCGCGTCAAATCGATCACGCGCAGTCCGGTCATGGCGCCGGGAGCCGTTTCAGTCGTCATAGGTGCTTCTTGGCCGTTTATGCGAGGTTTGCGGGAACGTTGCGGCCATTAAGCATCAGGGACGCCGGCACGCAAATGCGCATGGGAATGCCTTCCCGCACCGGGATGCATGTCGAACGCCGGAACGGCGGACGGTCCGCCGCGCACGCGTTCAACCGGGCGTACAAGCCGCTGCTCGACCGGCTCGGGCTGACCTATCCGCAATACCTCGTCATGCTGGTGCTGTGGGAGCGCGACGGCGTGCCGGTCAAGGACATCGGCGAACGGCTGTTGCTGGATTCCGGCACGCTGACCCCGCTGCTCAAGCGGCTGGAGGTGGCGGGACTGGTCAGGCGTACCCGCACACCGAGGACGAGCGGCAGGTCCTGATCGCGCTGACATCCCGGGGCATGCCCGCAAGGAAAAGGCCAGGACGGTGCCCGAGGCCATCCTCGCTGCCTAGAACTGCTCGGTCACTGAGCTATTGGCGATGAAGGATGAACTGATCGCCCTGCGGGATGAGCTGACTGCCGCGTTGGGGGGTGGCGGGGGTCCTCTCCGGCCGTTTGTGCAGGGTGGGTTTTCAGCCGAAGCTTGCGGCTACAACTATACGGCTGTGCCGCAGAGGCGCTTCTTCGCAAACGCCCGGCCGGAATGGGATTTGAGGTATTTCTCGAATTCTAGCGCTTTCTGCTTGTTCGGGAAGGCGCAGTACCAGACCAATCGCCAGGGTTTAAATTTGGCGGTGTGCGCGGACCTGCCGGTATTATGCTCTGGTAGCCGTCGCTTCAGATCGGCAGTCGCGCCGACGTATTCCTGTTTGGGATGATGGATGCTGCGGATGATGTAGACGTACCACATCGGCGCTCACACGTAGGCGGGGCTCCATGGTAGGCGGTACGGGGAAATCTCACCAGCCCGTCTTCGCCAAGAGGGCTACGCCGGGCACCACGCTTCGCCTTCCGGCTCTTGCGTGGCTGCGCCACGCGTAGCCTGAAGGGCGAAGCGTGGTGGAGCCAGGCGGGATCGAACCGCCGACCTCTTGCATGCCATGCAAGCGCTCTCCCAGCTGAGCTATGGCCCCTTAGATATCCCGCGCACCTTGGGCTGCTCGCGGGGAAAAACCCTGAACACAGTTCAGGGTCGATCTCAAGTCTCTTCGTCGCTGCCGACGTCGCCGATGATGTCGGTGACGTCCTCATCGCCTTCTTCCTCGTCGGCGATGAAGGTGGAATCGTCATCGTCGTCGTCTTCGATGGTCTCGTCGATCTCGATGTCGTCCTCCGACTCCGGAACGACGGCCTTGACCTTGCCGGTATTTTCCTCCGCATCGGCTTCCTCGAGCGGCACCAATTCTTCGGCCTCTGCGGGCTCCGGCGCTTCCGCGGCGGACGCGGCGGAGGCGGCAGCCGCGGCGCGCGCGGCCGCGTCGGCGCGGGTCCGGGGCGGCGGGATTGGCGCAATCGGCACGACCTCCCCGGTATAGGGTGAAATCACCGGATTCTTGTTGAGGTCGTAAAATTTCTTACCCGTCGTCGGGCAAATGCGTTTGGTTCCGAGATCGGATTTGGCCACGTGGGGAGTCCTGGGAATCTGTCGAAAAACGGTGCTTCACTTGGCTAGTTGCCGCGCCCCTGTCAATAGCGCTCTGCGCGCATTTCGACCGCGGCGTGACGCAGCGCTGCCCATGTGATACCTGCCGCCGGCGTAGAGGACACAATCTTGACCCATTCTGACCAATCGAGCCCGCTCGCAGCCCGCGCCAGCGGACCCCTTGCCGGGAACGTCCGCGTTCCAGGCGACAAGTCGATTTCGCACCGGGCCCTGATTTTGGGCGCGCTGGCGGTCGGCGAAACCCGGGTTTCGGGTCTGCTCGAGGGCGAAGACGTGCTCAATACCGCGAAGGCCATGCGGACGCTGGGCGCGAAAGTCGAGCGAATCGGCCCGTTCGCGTGGGTCGTGCGCGGCGTCGGCGTGGCCGGCTTCGCGCAGCCTCAAGCCCCGCTTGATTTCGGCAATTCCGGCACCGGCTGCCGGCTGGTGATGGGGGCCGTGGCCGGCTGCCCGATCACGGCGATCTTCGAGGGCGACGCGTCGCTGCGCTCGCGGCCGATGCGGCGGGTGCTGGAGCCCCTGGAATTGATGGGTGCGCGGGTGGTCGCCAGCGGTGAAGGTGGCCGGCTGCCGCTGACGCTGCAGGGCGCGCACGATCCCGTGCCCCTCACGTACCGCACGCCGGTCGCCTCTGCCCAGATCAAGTCCGCCGTGCTGCTGGCGGGGCTCGCCGCCCCCGGCGTCACCACGGTGGTCGAAACCGAGGCCAGCCGCGATCATACCGAACTGATGTTGAAACATTTCGGGGCGCACATCGTCTCGGCCAGGGAAGGCGCCCACGGACGCAGGATCGCGCTAACAGGACAACCCGAATTGCACGGCGCCAGTGTCGTGGTGCCGGCCGATCCGTCGTCGGCGGCCTTCCCGATCGTGGCGGCCCTGATTGTCGAAGGTTCCGACCTGGTTCTGTCGGATGTCATGACCAATCCGCTGCGTACCGGGCTGTTCACGACGCTGCGCGAAATGGGCGCGTCGATCGAGGAAAGCCAGGTTCGCGGCGATGCGGGGGAGCCGATGGCGCAGTTCCGGGTCCGCGCCTCCAAACTGCGTGGCGTCGAGGTGCCGCCGGAACGCGCGCCCTCGATGATCGACGAATATCTGGTGCTGGCGGTGGCGGCCGCCTTTGCCGAAGGCACCACCATCATGCGCGGCCTGCAGGAATTGCGGGTCAAGGAATCCGACCGGTTGCAAGCCACCGCCGCCATGCTGCGTGTCAACGGCGTCCAGGTGGAGATTTCGGGCGACGACTTGATTGTCGAAGGCAAGGGCCATGTGCCGGGCGGTGGACTGGTCGCTACCCACATGGACCATCGCATCGCAATGTCGGCATTGGTGATGGGGCTGGCCTCCGACAAGCCGGTTAAAGTCGACGACACCGCCTTCATTGCCACTTCATTTCCGGATTTCATCCCGATGATGCGCGGGCTTGGGGCGGAGTTTTCATGAGAGGCGCGTGATGGCTGCAGCCTTCGACCGGGACGCGCTGCTGGACGCCTTCGACCAGATCGGTCGCGCGGCGGTAAAGGCCGGAACGAAGCTGCAGATCGCGGTTTACGGCGGCTCCGCGCTGATGCTGGCGAGCAATTTCCGTTTTGCCACAGAGGACGTCGACGTGTCCCAACTCGAACATCCGCTGCCCGATTGGCTGGCGGCGGTCGTGCACGAAATCGCCGAAAAAAACTGCTGGCAGGACAACTGGTTCAACGACGGTGTCGCATTCCATCTCAGTTCGCTCGCGGATCATGCGATCGACCATTTGGAGTTTGGGACGTTTCCGAGAGACGGCACTTCGCCAGGACTTGCGGTTTCGGTTCCTTCAGCAGAATACTTGCTCGCGCTCAAGTTAAAGGCTGCGCGAATTTTGGACCCGCTCCGCGGAGAAACCGAGAGGTTGGATATTCTCAATCTGATGCAGGTTGTCGGCATCGCCACGGTAGAGGAAGCAATAGCGTTGCTCGGAAGATATTTTCCGGTAAGTGCCGCTTCTTCTGAGAAGCAACGGTTTCTATTGAGTAACATGAACCGTGACGGAGGGATCGATGCGCCCAAATACCCTCGCTGAGGCTGTTGAGCGCATTCAGACCGGCTTGCCACGAGATGCCGTCCTCGCTGAATTCGTTGACGCGTTCGACCTGGCGAAAACTGACCAGGATCGCTACGCGTCGATCGAGCGAGAGCCAAACTTGACCGGTGACGTCAGACTTGATGCGCTTGTCGGCGCGATCGCCGAATATTTGGCCAAGCAGCGCAGGCTCGGCCGCGTACCGCACTGGGCCGCCGATCCGGCGCGTCGATTGACCAAGCCTTGGTTTACGACGGAATCGCCGTCGGACGCCATGCGGGAATACCT
Source organism: Bradyrhizobiaceae bacterium Ga0074131 (assembly GCA_001464035.1). GTDB lineage: Bacteria > Pseudomonadota > Alphaproteobacteria > Rhizobiales > Xanthobacteraceae > Bradyrhizobium. The sequence continues at coordinate 70,121 of LNEC01000019.1, read as the reverse complement.
GACTTTCGCCAGCCCGGCCGAATTCGCGTCGCGCAACATCTTCACCGAGGAACGGCCGCTGCGGCGGGCCCGTGGCCCGCAACCAGCCAAGACATAGGCCAGCATGATCATCGCCATCGACGGACCGGCAGCATCCGGCAAGGGCACGCTCGGCAAGCGGCTCGCCCATCACTACCACTATCGTCACCTCGATACCGGCGTGATCTACCGTGCGGTGGCCAAGGCGCTGCTGGACGCTGGCGCCGACCTCACCGACGAGAACCTCGCGGTCGCCGCCGCGATGGAACTCGACCCCGAAAAGTTCGGCAATCCGGCGCTCAAGACCCAATTGGTGGGCGAGGCGGCGTCGGTGGTCTCAGCCATCCCCAGGGTGCGGGAGGCATTGGTCAATTTTCAGCGCCAGTTCGCGGCCGATCCGCCGGGCGCGGTGCTCGATGGCCGCGATATCGGTACCGTGATCTGCCCCCACGCCGACGTGAAGATTTTTGTCATCGCCGACCCCAGGGTCCGGGCCCGGCGCCGAACCCTGGAAGCACGGGCGCGAGGCGAGCCTGCCGACGAGGCCGAAGTGCTGGCGGATATCCTCCGGCGCGACGAACGCGACCAGAACCGCGCCACCGCGCCGCTGAAAGCGGCCGCGGATGCTTACTTGCTCGATAACTCGCATTTGGATATAGAAGGCGGCATCCGGGCCGCCATCGACATTGTCGAGGCCGTCCGAGCGGGCCGGCAGCGGGTTTGAGCGCTTTCAAACTAAACCGCTGCCGTTATTGGAGGAAAGCCCGCTCCAGGTCTTGAACATCGATCCGAGGTCGGTTGCCTCGTTCAGGTTCCGGATAAATCAACGTATCGAACGTGCAGGCATGCTGCCGGCCCGCTCTCGCGATTATTTGCGAGGCGGTCGTTAGGGTTTGCGGACCTCTACCACTTCACGCCCGATACGCCCCTGAACCCGAATGGCCGGCGATACCCGCATCTGGAGAACACATGGCTTCGACTGCTACTTCCTATAATCCTTCCCGCGACGATTTCGCCGCGATGCTCGATGAATCCTTTGCCGGCGGCAATCTGCAGGAAAGCTCCGTCATCAAGGGCATCGTCGTTGCGATCGAGAAGGACATGGCCGTCATCGACGTCGGCCTGAAGACCGAAGGCCGCGTGGCGCTGCGCGAATTCGCAGGACCCGGCAAGGAAAGCGAACTCAAGGTCGGCGACGAGGTCGAGGTGTTTCTCGACCGCATCGAGAATGCGCTCGGCGAAGCCGTGCTGTCGCGCGACAAGGCGCGCCGCGAGGAAAGCTGGGGCAAGCTCGAGAAGGCCTTCAACAACAACGAAAAGGTCCACGGCGTCATCTTCAACCAGGTCAAGGGCGGCTTCACCGTCGACCTCGATGGTGCTGTCGCCTTCCTGCCGCGCTCGCAGGTCGATATCCGCCCGATCCGCGACGTCGCGCCGCTGATGAACAATTCGCAGCCGTTCCAGATTCTCAAGATGGATCGCCGCCGCGGCAACATCGTGGTGTCGCGCCGCACGGTTCTCGAAGAGACCCGCGCCGAACAGCGCCAGGAACTGGTGCAGAACCTCGAAGAGGGCCAGGTCATTGACGGCGTCGTCAAGAACATCACCGATTACGGTGCGTTCGTCGACCTCGGCGGCATCGACGGCCTGCTGCACGTCACCGATATCGCCTGGCGCCGGGTCAATCACCCGACCGAAGTGCTGACCATCGGCCAGACCGTCAAGGTCAAGATCATCAAGATCAACCACGAGACCCACCGCATTTCGCTCGGCATGAAGCAATTGCTGGACGATCCGTGGCAGGGCATCGAGGCGAAGTATCCGCTCAATGCGCGCTTCACCGGCCGCGTCACCAACATCACCGACTACGGCGCGTTCGTCGAACTGGAACCGGGCATCGAAGGCCTGATCCACGTCTCGGAAATGTCGTGGACCAAGAAGAACATGCACCCCGGCAAGATCGTATCGACCTCGCAGGAAGTCGAAGTGCAGGTTCTCGAGGTCGATTCGGTCAAGCGCCGCATCTCGCTCGGCCTCAAGCAGACCATGCGCAATCCCTGGGAAGTGTTCGTCGAGAAGTTCCCGGTCGGCGCCACGGTCGAAGGCGAAGTCAAGAACAAGACCGAATTCGGCCTGTTCCTGGGCCTCGAAGGCGACGTCGACGGCATGGTGCATCTGTCCGACCTCGACTGGAAGCTCCCGGGCGAGCAGGTGATCGACAATTTCAAGAAGGGCGACATGGTCAAGGCCATCGTGCTCGATGTCGATGTCGAGAAGGAGCGCATCTCGCTCGGCGTCAAGCAGCTCGAAGGCGATCCCTTCGCCGAGCCGGGCGACGTCAAGAAGGGCGCGGTGGTGACCTGCGAAGTGCTCGAAGTGAAGGAAAGCGGCATCGAGGTCAAGATCGCCGGCACCGACTTCACCACCTTCATCAAGCGGTCCGAGCTGGCGCGCGAGCGTTCCGATCAGCGCGCCGAGCGTTTCGCCGTCGGCGAAAAGGTCGATGCGCGGGTGATCCAGTTCGACAAGAAGGCGCGTAAGGTGCAGGTCTCGATCAAGGCGCTGGAAGTCGCCGAAGAGAAGGAAGCCATCGCACAGTACGGCTCCTCCGATTCGGGGGCGACGCTGGGCGACATTCTCGGCACCGCGCTGAAGCAGCGCACCGACAAGTAAGTTCCGTTTGCTCGTTCCGATGGGGCCCCGGTTTTCGACCGGGGCCCTTTCCGTTGGGAAGGCACGCCGCCACCTTCTGCCGCAACGGGAGACGGCAGAAGGGCCTTGTTTTCTTCATATTGCGCCGCAATTGATGTAACTGAGGCCCGATATGTTAGGGCTGTGCGGAGAATACCGTGCAGCCCCTCCACGACCGCCGCCTGGGAGAATCCTCGATGTCGCTTGATTCAGACGTGATCGTCGATCGCCGCCGGATCCGCCGCAAGCTGACGTTCTGGCGAGTCGTCGCCGCCTTGGTCGTGATCGCGGCCATCGTCACAATCGCCGTGGTGGCGACTCCGGCCGGACGCGGCACGTTCACGGCGTCGGGCTCGATCGCGCGGGTTCACATCGATGGCCTGATCCGCAGCGACAATGATCGCGTCGAGGCGCTCGAGCGGCTGGAAAAATCCCGCGCCGCGGCCGTCGTCGTGCACATCAATTCACCCGGGGGCACCACGGCTGGCTCCGAGCAGCTTTACGACGCGCTGACGCGCCTGAAGGCAAAGAAGCCGGTGGTGGTCGTGGTCGAGGGCCTGGCAGCGTCGGGCGGCTACATTACCGCGATCGCCGCCGATCACATCGTGGCCCAGCAGAGCTCGCTGGTCGGCTCGATCGGCGTCTTGTTCCAGTACCCGAATTTCACCGAGCTGATGAAGACCGTCGGCGTCAAGGTCGAGGAAGTGAAGTCTTCACCGCTGAAAGCAGCACCCAACGGGTTCGAGCCGACCAGCCCGGAAGCGCGGGCTGCGCTGGATTCGCTGGTGAAGGATTCCTACGCCTGGTTTCGAGGCCTCGTGCAGGCAAGGCGCGGCTTGGACGACGCCTTGCTGGAAAAAGTCGCGGACGGGCGGGTGTTCACCGGCCGCCAAGCGCTCGAACTCAAGCTGGTCGATCAGCTCGGCGACGAGAAGACCGCCATTGCGTGGCTGGTCGCCGCGAAAAACGTCAAGCGCGATCTGCCGGTGCGCGATTTCAAACTGTCGCCGCGCCTCGGTGACCTGACCTTTCTGCGAACGGCGGCTTCCCTCACGCTGGACGCGCTTGGATTGAGCGTGATCGCGCGCCAGGTCGAACGCGCCGGCCTGGCCCAGGCCGTCGATCGCCTGGGTCTCGATGGAATGCTGGCATTGTGGCAACCGGCGGGGGGAAATTGATCGGCATATGTCCGGTGTCCGCCTGTCTTCCCGCATTGCGGGTGGCGCCGCAGTCCTGAATCCGGCCGTTTGTCACGCCTTTCGCGCTGCGCAAATTTGATTTAGCGTCTTGACAGTTCAAGGCATTTTCACGGAAATGCGTATCCGCGCGCTCCCGGGTACCAGTCTCGATGATCAAATCCGAACTTGTTCAGCGTATCGCCGAGCACAACCCGCATCTCTACCAGCGGGATGTCGAGAATATTGTGAACGCGATCCTCGACGAGATCGTGGCCGCGCTGGCGCGGGGCGACCGGGTCGAACTGCGCGGTTTCGGCGCGTTCTCGGTGAAGCATCGCCCCGCCCGTGCCGGCCGCAATCCACGCACCGGCGCGCATGTGCCGGTCGATCAGAAGAGCGTTCCGTTTTTCAAGACGGGCAAGGAAATGCGCGAACGGCTGAACCGCGACAGCGCAGCTCCCGACGCCGGCGCGTAGGCGTTTCGCGCGTCTTGGCCGTCAGTCGGCTGCCATTGGCGGGAACCACAAGCCGACCCCCGTCAACGCGAGTGATGGACATGCGAAGATTCTTTTCCGCTCTGGTGCTGATTCCGCTGGGCCTGTTCCTGGTGATCTTTGCGGTCGCCAACCGCCATCTGGTGACGGTGTCGTTCGATCCGTTTAATTCCACCTATCCAGCGGTCGGGGTGACGCTGCCGCTGTTCGTGGTCATCATCGCGGTGGCGATCATTGGCGTGGTGGCAGGTGGCTCGGCGACCTGGTTCCGGCAGCGTCACTGGCGGCGCGCCGCGCGCCGGCACGAAGCCGATGCCCGGGCGGCGCGCTCCCAGCTCGCCGATCTGCGCACCGGCCAGGCGGCCTCGCGCGGCGATCTGCAGCGCCTTCCCGCGCTGACGCAGGGCGGCGGCTATGGGTCCATCGGGCGAGACAAGCAGGGCGCGACGTTGTAGAACCCGCCCGGTCAGCTTTCGGCCCAGACCTGCGCTGGCCGCCCGTACCCCTGCTTTGAAACCCGATTTGCTTTGAAACCATGTCCCTGATCGTCAAAATCTGCGGCCTGTCCACGCGCGAGAGCCTCGACGCCGCGCTTCAGGCCGGCGCCGACATGGTCGGATTCGTGTTCTTTCCGCCGTCGCCCCGGCACGTCAGCCTGAAGACCGCGGGCGATCTCGGCAAATGGGCAAACGGCCGCGCGACAAAGGTGGCGCTCACGGTCGACGCCGACGATGCGACGCTCGCCAATATCGTCGAGGCGCTGCAGCCCGACATTCTGCAGGTTCACGGCGGGGAAACCGTGGCGCGGCTGCGCGACATCAAGCAGGCCTTCGGATTGCCGGTCATGAAGGCGATGGCGGTGGAAACCCCGGCGGACCTCGCGCCGCTGCCGGGCTATGCCACGGTCGCTGATCGCATCCTGTTCGATGCCCGTGCGCCCAAGGACGCCACGCGTCCCGGTGGCCTCGGCGCGGTATTCGACTGGCATGTGCTGGCGAAACTGGATCTCAAGCTGCCTTACATGGTTTCAGGCGGGCTCAACGCCCAAAATGTCGCGGAAGCCGTTCGCGTCACCCGCGCCGGCGGCGTCGATGTTTCCTCAGGCGTCGAGCGCACGCCCGGCATCAAGGATCCCGATATGATCCGTGCCTTTATCCGCGCTGCGCGCGCCACCGAAGAGTTGATGGTTCGATGAATCCAAATCTCCCCAATTCCTTCCGCAGCGGCCCGGACGATCGCGGGCATTTCGGCGTTTTCGGCGGTCGCTTCGTCGCGGAAACGCTGATGCCGCTGATCCTCGAACTGGAGAAGGCCTACACCGCCGCCAAGGCCGATCCGGCATTCCAGGCCGAAATGAACGGCTACCTCACGCACTATGTCGGCCGGCCCTCGCCGCTGTATTTCGCCGAGCGCCTGACCGAGCATCTCGGCGGCGCCAAGATATACTTCAAGCGAGAGGAGCTCAACCACACCGGCTCGCACAAGGTCAACAATGTGCTCGGCCAGATCATGGTGGCGCGGCGGATGGGCAAGAAGCGCATCATCGCCGAGACCGGCGCCGGCCAGCACGGCGTTGCCACCGCCACCCTGTGCGCGCGGTTCGGGCTGGAATGCATCGTCTATATGGGTGCGGTCGACGTCGCGCGTCAGGCGCCCAATGTGTTCCGGATGGAAATGCTAGGCGCCAGGGTCGTGCCGGTACAGTCGGGCACGCGCACGCTGAAGGACGCGATGAACGAGGCGCTGCGCGACTGGGTCACCAATGTGCATGATACGTTTTATTGCATCGGCACCGTCGCGGGCCCGCATCCCTATCCGATGATGGTGCGCGACTTTCAGTCGATCATCGGGGTCGAGACCCGTTCCCAGATGCAGGAGGCCGAAGGCCGGCTGCCGGATTCGCTCGTCGCCTGCATTGGCGGTGGCTCCAATGCGATCGGACTGTTTCATCCGTTTCTCGATGATCCCGGCGTGGAGATATTCGGCGTCGAAGCCGCCGGCCACGGGCTGACGCAGCTGCACGCGGCCTCGATCGCGGGCGGAAGGGCGGGCGTGCTGCACGGCAACCGCACCTATCTGCTGATGGACGACGACGGCCAGATCCAGGACGCGCATTCGATTTCGGCGGGGCTGGATTATCCCGGCATCGGCCCGGAGCATTCCTGGCTGTACGAGACCAAGCGGGTCACCTATCTCAGCGCCACCGATGACGAGGCGCTGGCCGCGTTCGAGCTGCTGTCGCGGCAGGAGGGCATCATCCCCGCGCTGGAAACGGCGCATGCCATCGCCAAGGTCATGGAACTCGCGCCGAAGCGGCCGAAGGATCATCTGATGGTGGTCAACCTCTCCGGCCGCGGCGACAAGGACATTCCGCAGGTGGCGGAGATCTTGCGGGGGAAGAAGTGAGTATCGCTCGCATGGAGTTTGTCGATAGAGCCCCCACCCTAACCCTACCCCGCAAGCGGGAGAGGGGATCGACTGGATTTGTTGCACAAGAGTCGCTCACACAGCGCCAGATTGTTTTGGACACGCTAACGACCGCGCGCGCGTGCGCAGGTCTCAGCATTTCAGTCGCCGCATCATGACCACCCGCATCGACGCACGCTTCGCCGAACTGAAGAAGCAGGGCCGCTCGGCCTTTGTCACGTTCCTGATGGCCGGCGATCCTGATCCTGCGACCTCGCTCGCCATCGTCGAGGCGCTGCCGAAGGCCGGCGCCGACATCATCGAGATCGGCATGCCCTTCACGGATCCGATGGCGGATGGCCCGGCGATCCAGGCGGCAGGACTGCGCGCGCTGAAGGCCGGCATGACCTTGGCGAAGACGCTGGCGATGGTGCGCGCGTTTCGCCAGGGCGACAACGCAACACCGCTGGTGCTGATGGGCTACTACAATCCGATTTACATCTACGGCGTCGACAGGTTTCTCGTCGATGCGAAATCCGCCGGGGTCGACGGGTTGATCATCGTCGATCTGCCGCCGGAGGAAGACGCCGAATTGTGCCTGCCGGCGATGAAGGCAGGGATCAACTTCATCCGGCTGGCGACGCCGACCACCGACGACAAGCGGCTGCCCGCGGTGCTCGCCAACACTTCGGGCTTTGTCTATTACGTCTCGATCACCGGCATCACCGGCAGCGCCAGCGCCAATACCGCCGCGGTCGGCGAAGCGGTCGCCCGCATCAAGCGGCATACCCGATTGCCGGTCTGCGTCGGCTTCGGCATCCGGACCGCGGAGGCTGCCCGCGAGATTGCGGAGAATTCCGATGGCGCGGTTGTCGGCACGGCGCTGGTCGATGCCTTGGCCGCCAGCCTCGATGCCGCAGACCACGCCACCGTCAACACCGTCGGCGCGGTCGCCGATCTGGTGGCCTCGCTGGCGCAAGGGGTGCGGGGAGCCAAACAGGCCGCGGAATAAGCCACAATGGCGGTGGAGATAGACTGTTGGCGGCGGCTTGCCGGGGCATAGCCCACCGCCATATATTCCAATCGATGCGTGTTTGACCGCATTTCGGAGCGAAGCATGAATTGGCTCACCAACGTCGTCCGGCCGAAGATCCGCAACATCCTGCGCCGCGAAACGCCGGAGAATCTGTGGATCAAGTGCCCCGATTCGGGGCAGTTGGTGTTCTACAAGGACGTCGAGGCCAACCAGTTCGTGATTCCCGGCTCGAACTACCACATGCGCATGGGCGCGGTGGCGCGGCTGAAATCGATCTTCGACAACCAGACCTGGTTCGACGTGGCGCTGCCCGAGGTGACCGCCGATCCCCTGAAATTCCGCGACGAGCGCAAATATGCCGACCGCATCAAGGATGCGCGCGCCCGGACCGGCCTCAACGATGCCATCAAGGTCGGCTACGGCAAGCTCGAAGGCGCCGGCGTCGTGATCGCGGTACAGGATTTCGATTTCATGGGCGGTTCGCTCGGCATGGCCGCCGGCGAAGCGATCGTACGCGGGCTCGAGCTCGCGGTCGAAAAGCGGTCGCCGTTCATCGTGTTCGCGGCCTCCGGCGGCGCCCGCATGCAGGAGGGCATTTTGTCGCTCATGCAGATGCCGCGCACGACGGTGGGTGTGCAGATGCTGCGCGAAGCGAGGCAGCCCTATATCGTGGTGCTGACCAACCCGACCACCGGCGGCGTCACCGCCTCCTATGCCATGCTGGGTGACGTGCAGATCGCCGAGCCAGGTGCGCTGATCGGCTTTGCCGGCGCCCGCGTGATCGAGCAGACCATCCGGGAGAAATTGCCGGAAGGATTTCAGCGCGCGGAATACCTGAAAGACCACGGCATGGTCGACATGGTGGTGCATCGTCACGAATTGCGTGCGACGCTGGCGCGGCTGTGTCGGTTGCTGACGAAATCGCCGGCGGTGGAAACCGCCCCCAAGCCCGCCACTCCGGTCATCGACCCGGCCGAGATCGACCCGGCCGAGGATGTGGCGCCGGCAGCACCCCCCGCGTGAACGCATCCGCGGCCAAACGAGATCAGCCGCTCGGCGAATTGATCGCGCGGCTGTCCGCGCTGCATCCCGATCGGATCGATTTGAGTCTGCAGCGGATGCAGCTTCTGCTGCAGCGGCTCGAACATCCGGAACGCGAGTTGCCGCCGGTGATCCACGTTGCCGGCACCAACGGCAAGGGTTCGACGATCGCCTATCTGCGGGCGATTCTGGAAGCAGCCCAACTGCGGGTTCACGCCTATACCTCGCCCTCGCTGGTGCGGATCAACGAATGCTTCCGTCTGGGGCGGGCCGGCGGCGGCGCGCTGGTCGGCGATGAAGAGCTGCGCGCGGCGCTGGAACATTGCGAGCGGGCCAATGCCGGTGCTCCCATTACCCTTTTCGAGATCGAGACCGCGGCGGCGTTTTGCCTGTTCGCGCAGCATCCGGCCGACGTGGTGCTGCTGGAAGTCGGTCTCGGCGGGCGGCTCGATGCCACCAATGTTATCGAGTCGCCCTTGGCAGCCGTGATCGCGCCGATCGGCATGGACCATACCGAGTTTCTCGGCCCGACCCTGACCACGATCGCCCGCGAAAAGGCGGGCATCATCAAGCGCAACGCGCCGGTGATTTGCGCCGAGCAATCCCCCGAGGCCTACGCCGTCATCGAGGCGCAGGCCAAACGGATGCACGCGCCGCTGCATGCGGCCGGGCAGGAATGGCATGCCGGCGTCGAGCGCGGACGGCTGGTCTATCAGGACGAACGCGGATTGATGGATCTGGCGGCGCCGAAGCTGTTCGGCCGGCATCAGTTCGACAATGCCGGGCTCGCCATTGCCACGCTGCGCGCGCTGGATACCCTGAAGGTCGACAATGCGGCGTTCGAGGCCGGCATCGTCAGCGCCGAATGGCCAGCCCGGATGCAGCGGCTGGCGTCGGGCGCGCTGGTGGACCAGGCCCCGCCGGGTTGCGAGATCTGGCTCGACGGCGGACACAATGCGGAGGGCGGCCGCGTCATTGCCGCCGCGCTGGGCGATCTCGAGGAGCGTGTATCGCGTCCGCTGGTGGTGATCGTCGGCATGATGGCCAACAAGGATGCCGAAGGGTTTCTCGCCAATTTCGCCGGCCTCACCCGCCACATCGTCGCCGTGCGGATACCGGATATCGACAACGCGATGTCGCCGGACCGGCTGGCCGACGCCGCCCGCGCGCTGGGCATGCGCGTGGAAACCCTCGGCGGCGTCGAGGCCGCCCTGCGTTCGCTGGCGCGGCTGGCCTATGAGGTGCCGCCGCGCATCCTGATCACGGGATCGCTCTATCTCGCAGGGCAAGTGCTGGGCCTGAACGGCACGCCGCCGGGATAGGGTGCCGGTTTCCCGGACGTGTGCCGAACGCCGTCATTCGGTTGCGCCATGGGCCCCGCGCTTCCGCAGGACGACGGCCGGTATTTCACGCCGCCTGCTTTGGTTCGGGTGCCGGCTTGCGATGGCGCAGGAAGCGGCCGAGCAGGCGGCGTTTGCCCTTGCGAGGAATGAGTTCGATGTCGCTGACCAGCTTGGCGCCACCCTTGCGGCGCTCCAGCACGATCTTGCGGCTGTGGAAGGCCTCCAGCTCGGCGCGATGGCCGACGCTGACCACAGTGGCGTTCGGCAGCTCCGCGTTCATCAGCTCCATCATCTTGTCCTGGCTCTTCTCGTCGAGCGCCGAGGTCGCCTCGTCCAGCACGATGATGTCGGGGTTGTGCAGAAAAAGCCGCGCAAAGGCCAGCCGCTGCTTCTCGCCACCGGACAGCGTCTGGTCCCACGGCGCGTCTTGTTCGATCTTGTCCTTGAGATGGCCGAGGCCGACCTTGTCCAGGGCAGCGCCGATCGCTTCCAGCGTCCAGTCCTCGGCGGCCCCGGGATAGGCCACCGCGCGGCGCAGCGTGCCCGAGGGCACATAGGGCCGCTGCGGCAGCATGAACAGCCGCCGGTCGGGATGGAAATTGATGCTGCCGCCCCCCCATGGCCACAGCCCGGCGATCGCCCGCACCAATGTGCTCTTGCCGGTGCCGGATTCGCCGGCCACCAGCAATCGCTCGCCCGGCTCGATCACCACTTCGGCCTCGCCGACCACTGCGGTGCCATCGTCGAGCGTCACCGAAAGGTTTTTCAGGCTGAGCATGGCCTCGCCGCCGGTTTCGCCGCGCTGGATGCGGCCGATGCCGTCGCCGCGCTCGGCGCGCTCGAGTCCGTCGAGCGACATCATCAGCGAAGCAATGCGGCGCGCGCACGCGTTCCAGTCGGCCAGCCGCGGATAATTGTCGACCAGCCAGCCGAACGCGCTCTGCACGATGGTGAAGGCGGAGGCCGCCTGCATCACCTGCCCGAGCGTCATGCTGCCGTCGAGAAATTTCGGCGCGCACAGCAACAGCGGCACCACCGGCGCGATCAGGCTGGAGCTGTGCGATACCAGCGTGGTTCGCATGTGCTGGCCGGCAAGTCGCGCCCATTGCCGCAGCACCTTGCTGAAGTTCTTGTCGATGCCGTCGCGTTCTTCCTCCTCGCCGCCCAATAGCGCGATGCTTTCGCCATTCTCGCGGACGCGGATGAGCGTGTAGCGGAACTCGGCCTCGGCCTGATTCTTGTCCTCGGAGACCTGCACGAAGCTGCGTCCGATCGTCATGATCGAACCCGAAGCGATCGCGGCATAGAGTACCGCGGCAATGACGAGGAAGCCGGGAATGGTGATGACCGAACCCGCCACCGTCACGGTCAGCGCGCCGCCGATGGTCCACAGCACCACGATGAAGGTGGTCGCGGACAGGAACGCCGCAGTCACGCCGGCGGCGAAATCCACCGGCGCATCGGTGGCGACCCGCAGATCCTCGGCAATGCGATGTTCGGGGTTCTTGTGGTCGCCGCTGACGAGATTGAGCTGGTAGTAGCGGCCGTTGCTCAGCCAGCGCGACAGCACCGAATTGGTCAGCCAGGCGCGCCAGCGGCGCTGGATCCCCATGCGCGTGAAGACCTGGATCACGCCGAGCAGGACGCTGCCGATCGCCAGGGGGAAAAACACCCCGGTCAGATACAGCACGCTGGCCGAATCGCGCTTCTCGATGGCGTCGAAGATCGCCCGGTTCCAGACATTGATGCCATACTGAAAACCGACATTGGTGATGATCAGGAGCAGGAGCCCGATCGAAAATATCCATGCCAGCCGGTCGCCGCCCTTGCTCCAGAATCCCTTGGCGCTGATCCAGAACCGCGTCAGCAGATAGTCCTTGCGGGCCTGCTCGGCTTCTTCAGGCGACAGATCCGGATCGGGCTCCAGCAGTTCCGGCGGCGGCGGCTCGACGTAATCGCCGCTTTCGGCGGCAACCTCGACGAATTCCGATTTGTTCACAGGCTTCGCGGTCGCAGGAGGTGTGGACATGGCCGATAACGGGAAGGAAATCAGAAGGTTCCCGTCCGGTTCCGAGGAGCAACCGGATCCGAAGCCAGCAAGCCGCTAGATCTGCCGCTCCACCATTTTCAGCTTGAGTTCGGCGATCGCCTCGGAGGGGTTTAGTCCCTTCGGGCAGGCCTTGGCGCAGTTCATGATGGTGTGGCAGCGATAGAGCCGGAACGGATCCTCAAGGTCGTCGAGCCGCTCGCCGGTGGCCTCGTCCCGCGAGTCCTTGACCCAGCGCGTCGCCTGCAGAAGTGCTGCGGGCCCCAGGAAGCGGTCGCTGTTCCACCAGTAGCTCGGGCACGAGGTCGAGCAGCAGGCGCACAGAATGCATTCGTAGAGGCCGTCGAGCTTTTCGCGGTCCTCGTGGCTTTGCCGCCATTCCTTCTGCGGCGTCGGCGTGGTGGTCTTCAGCCACGGTTCGATCGAGGCGTATTGCGCGTAGAAGTTGGTCAGGTCCGGCACCAGGTCCTTGATGACGGGCTGGTGCGGCAGCGGATTGATCTTGACCGCGCCCTCCTTCACGTCGTGCATCGATTTGGTGCAGGCCAGCGTGTTCTGGCCGTCGATGTTCATGGCGCAGGAGCCGCAGACGCCTTCGCGGCAGGAACGGCGGAAGGTCAGCGTCGGGTCGATGTGGTTCTTGATCCAGATCAGGCCGTCGAGCACCATCGGGCCGCAATCATTGATGTCGACATGATAGGTGTCGATGCCGGGGTTCTTGCCGTCGTCCGGATTCCAGCGATAGACCTTGAATTCCCGCGTCTCGGTCGCGCCCGAGGGCTTCGGCCAGGCCTTGCCGCCGGTGATCCTTGAATTTTTCGGAAGCGCGAATTCAACCATGCTGTGCTGCCTCTGCGGTTTCTCCGTGTCATTGCCGGGCTTGACCGGCAGTCCATCTTCTCGTGAAGAAAGATGGATGCACGGGTCGGGCCCGCGCATGACAAGCCTCGTTCAGTACACCCGCGCCTTCGGCGGGATGTACTGAACGTCGTTCGTCATCGTGTAGTCGTGCACCGGGCGATAATCGATGGACGTTTTGCCGCCGTCGTCGATCCAGGCCAGGGTATGCTTCATCCAGTTCTTGTCGTCGCGGTCCGGAAAATCCTCGCGGGCATGGGCGCCGCGGCTCTCGGCGCGGTTGGCCGCTGAATCCATCGTCACCACCGCCTGGACGATCAGATTGTCGAACTCCATCGTCTCCACCAGGTCGGAATTCCAGGTCAGCGAACGGTCTGATGTCGAGATGTCGCCGATGCCGCCATGGACCTTGTGGATCAGGTTCTGGCCTTCGGTCAGGATGTCGCCGGTGCGAAATACCGCGCAATTGTTCTGCATCACATTCTGCATGCCCTCGCGCAGCTTCGCGGTCGGCGTGCCGCCGGAGGCGTAGCGGTAATGATCGAGCCGGCCGAGCGCCTTGTCGGCGGAACCTGCCGGCAATTCCGGCTGGCTGCCGTTCGGGGTCAGCTTTTCGGCGCAGCGCAGCGCCGCGGCGCGGCCAAACACCACGAGATCGATCAGCGAATTGGAGCCGAGCCGGTTGGCGCCATGCACCGAGACGCAGGCGGCTTCGCCGAGCGCCATCAGGCCGGGTACGATCGCATTGTCGTCGCCGTCCTTCTTGGTCAGCACTTCGCCGTGATAATTGGTGGGAATGCCGCCCATATTGTAGTGCACCGTCGGCGTGATCGGGATCGGCTCGCGGGTGACGTCGACATTGGCGAAGATCTTGGCCGATTCGGAAATGCCCGGCAGGCGCTCCTGCAGGACTGCCGGATCGAGATGATCGAGGTGCAGGTAGATGTGGTCCTTCTTCTTGCCGACGCCGCGGCCTTCGCGGATCTCGATGGTCATGGCGCGAGAGACCACGTCGCGCGAGGCGAGGTCCTTGGCCGACGGCGCATAGCGCTCCATGAACCGCTCGCCCTCGGAATTGACAAGGTAGCCGCCTTCGCCGCGCGCGCCCTCGGTGACGAGGCAGCCGGAACCGTAGATCCCGGTAGGGTGGAATTGGACGAACTCCATGTCCTGCAGCGGAAGCCCGGCGCGTAGCGCCATGGCGCCGCCGTCGCCGGTGCAGGTATGCGCCGAGGTGCAGGAGGCATAGGCGCGGCCATAGCCGCCGGTCGCCAGAATGGTGGTCTGGGCGCGAAACCGGTGCAGCGTGCCGTCGTCGAGTTTCAGCGCGATCACGCCGCGGCAGACGCCCTGGTCGTCCATGATCAGGTCGATGGCGAAGAACTCGATATAGAACTCCGCCGAATGGCGCAGCGCCTGGCCATACATGGTATGCAGCATGGCGTGACCGGTGCGGTCAGCGGCGGCGCAGGTGCGCTGGGCCTGGCCCTTGCCGTAGTCCAGGGTCATGCCGCCGAATGGCCGCTGATAGATCTTGCCGTCCTCGGTGCGCGAGAACGGCACGCCCCAGTGTTCGAGTTCGTAGACGGCCTCGGGCGCGTTGCGCACCATGTATTCGATGGCGTCCTGATCCCCCAGCCAGTCCGACCCCTTGACGGTGTCGTACATATGCCAACGCCAGTTGTCCTCGTGCATGTTGCCGAGGGCCGCCGAAATGCCGCCCTGGGCGGCGACCGTGTGCGAGCGGGTCGGAAATACCTTGGTGATGCAGGCGGTGCGCAGGCCCGCCTCGCTGCAGCCGACTACGGCGCGCAGGCCGGCGCCGCCGGCGCCTACCACCACGACGTCGTAGGTGTGGTCTTCGATCGGATAGGCGTGGCCGTTGGTGGCAAATGTTGCAGCGCCGTCGGCGCCGTTGCGCTTGTCGTTTTTCTTGCCATTTCCGCCTCCGGCCATGGGCTAAACTCCAGACGACAGTTTGAGGATGGCGTAGATCGAAGCCAGCGCCACCGCGATCGAGAAGAAGTTGTTGGCCATCACGCTGGCGAGCTTCAGCTTCTCGTTATGGATATAATCCTCGATCACCACCTGCATGCCGATTTTCATGTGCCAGGCGCTGGCGATGATGAACAGCAGCAGGATGATCGCGATCGGCAGCGAGCCGAGAATCTGCGCGGCGCCGGCCTGGTTGCGGCCGAGCAGCATCAGCACCACGACGATCACAGGCACGATCAGCAGCGCCATCGCCACCGCGGTGATGCGCTGGCGCCAGAAGTCGGAGGTGCCGGAATGCGAGGCGCCGAGGCTGCGGACACGGGCGAGCGGCGTGCGCATCGAGCGGGCCTTGCGCGGCGAGCCGTGGGATTCTTCAACGCTCATCGTCCGCCTCCGATCGCATAGGCCGCGATCCACACCAGCACGGTCAGCGAAACGCCGCCGATCAGCGCGCCCCAGGTCAGCGCCTCACGCTCGGTCGCCTTGAAGCCGTAGCCGAGGTCCCATACCAGGTGCCTGAGTCCGGAGAGCAGATGGTGCATCAGCGCCCACGTGTAGCCAAACACGATCAGCTTTCCGATGATGCTGCCGGTAAAGGCCTGCACATTGGCGTAGGCGCCCGGACCGGAGGCCGCCGCGATCAGCCACCACGCCAGCAGCAGCGTGCCAAAATAGAGCGCGATGCCGGTCAAGCGGTGAACGATGGACAGCGCCATCGTCAGGGTCCAGCGGTAGATCTGCAGATGCGGCGAAAGCGGTCGTTCGATCCTGGCGGTCATCGGCGGCTTTGACAGTTGGCGGACCCGCGCAGGGTCCTTTGTGGATCGCAAGAGATAAAGCCTATTTACGAAGTCGAAACAGTGAGCGCAACGATGAAAATCGCCAAATCCGAACCGTGGTTCATACCTATGGATGAGCCTTGCGGAAGCGGGAGTTGACAAGGTCTGCGGACGCTGCTGGCTGGTATACCTGAAGCTCGATTCATGAACTCACCGCGCGCGTGGCTCGGCTATGATGCGAAGGAACCGGAGATGGCCGCCGCTGGACTTGATGTCTCGGAGCTTGCCCAGTTGGCGCTGCTGCTGGTGGCGGTGGGGGCGCTGTCGGGCTTCCTGGCGGGCCTGTTCGGAATCGGCGGCGGCGCCATCCTGGTGCCGGTGTTCTACGAATGCTTTCGGCTGGCCGGCGTCCCGCTTGAGGTCCGGATGCCGCTATGCATCGGAACTTCGCTTGCCATCATCATTCCGACCTCGATCAGCTCCTTTCGCGCCCATTATCTCAGGGGCGCGGTCGACATGAAAATCCTCCGGGCGTGGTGGTTGCCGGTCGTGATCGGCGTGATCGCCGGCGGCATCACCGCGCGTTACGCGCCGGAGCGCCTGTTCAAGGTCGTGTTCGTGATGGTGGCGTATTCAGCCGCGGCACGCCTGCTGCTGGGGCGCGACAGCTGGAAGTTCGTCGCTGACTTCCCGGCCGGACCGCTGATGAAGCTCTACGGGTTTTTCGTCGGGCTTCTCTCCACCTTGATGGGCGTAGGCGGCGGATTGTTCCTGAACCTGCTGATGACTTTTTACGGCCGGCAGATCCATCAGGCGGTCGCGACGTCGTCGGCGCTGGCGGTGCTGATCTCGATCCCCGGCGCGATCGGCTATGTCTATGCCGGCTGGCCGGCCGCCATGCGCTATCCCGATGTCGTCGCGCTGCAACTGCCGTTTGCGATCGGGTACGTCTCGCTGATCGGCGCCGTGCTGGTGATCCCGACCGGCCTGTTGACCGCGCCGCTCGGCGTAAGAGCCGCGCATTCGATGTCGAAACGCACGCTGGAGATGGCGTTCGGCTGCTATTTGTTGATTGTAGGCAGCCGGTTTTTGATCAGCCTGCTGTAATCGGCTCCAAGCTCACGCCGTATGCGCGGACCTCATCCTTAAGGAGCCGCGCTCCTTGGCGCAGCGCTCGAAGGATGGAAACAGCCGATGTGCCAGATGGTTCGAGACGCGCGAAGGCGCGCCCCTCACCATGAGGCGTTATGGATCATTTCGCGTAAAGCTTCGCATAGGTATCGCGCAGAATATTCTTCTGAACCTTGCCCATGGCGTTGCGCGGCAGTTCCTCGACCACGATCACCCGTTTCGGCATCTTGAATTTCGCCAGCCTGCCGTCGAGCGCCTTCAGCACGGACGCTTCGTCGACCCCGGCGTCCCTGCCGCACACCACCACCGCGGTGACGCCCTCACCGAAATCGGCGTGCGGCACGCCGATCACGGCGGATTCGATCACGCCCGGCATGGCGTCGATCTCGCTTTCGATTTCCTTCGGGTAGACATTGAAGCCGCCGGAGATCACCAGATCCTTGCCGCGGCCGAGAATGTGGACATAGCCGTTGGCGTCGATCTTGCCGAGATCTCCGGTGATGAAGAAGCCGTCTTCGCGAAACTCCACCTTGGTCTTTTCCGGCATCCGCCAGTAGCCCTTGAAGACGTTGGGGCCCTTGACCTCGATCATGCCGATGGTTTCCGGCCCCAGCGTCTTGCCGGTGTCGGGATCGGTGACGCGCACGGAAACGCCGGGCAGCGCATGGCCGACCGCGCCGGGCACCCGCTCGCCGTCATAGGGATTCGAGGTGTTCATGTTGGTTTCGGTCATGCCGTAGCGCTCCAGCACGGCATGGCCGGTGCGGTCGGCCCATTCGCGATGGGTATCGGCGAGCAGCGGCGCCGAGCCCGAAACGAACAGTCGCATATGTCTGGTCGACTCCCTGGTCAGCGCAGGGCTTTGCAACAGCCGGGTGTAGAACGTCGGCACCCCCATCAGCACGGTAGCGCGTGCCATCAGCCTGATGATGAGATCCGGATCGAATTTCGGCAGAAAGATCATCGCGGCGCGCGCGAACAGCGTGACATTGCTCGCCACGAACAGACCGTGGGTGTGATAGATCGGCAGTGCGTGGATCAGCACGTCCTGGTCGGTGAAGCGCCAGTAATCGACCAGCGCGAGCGAATTCGACGCCAGATTGTCGTGTGTCAGCATCGCCCCCTTGGAGCGTCCCGTGGTGCCCGAGGTGTAGAGGATCGCGGCGAGATCGTCGCCGGCGCGGGCGACGGTTTCGAATTCCGGTTTCGCCACGGCGGCGGCTTGCGTCAGCGATCCCTGGCCATCGGCGTCGAGCGTCTCGACCCCGGCGCCGACCTTTGCCGCGATCGCGCCGATGCCTTCCGCCTTCGAGGGGTCGCACACCACCAGCGACGGCTCGGCGTCGGCGATGAAATATTCAAGTTCGTTCAGCGTATAGGCGGTGTTGAGCGGCAGGTAGACCGCGCCGGCCCGAACGGTGGCGAGATAGAGCACCAGACCCGGTACCGACTTTTCGGTTTGCGCTGCAACGCGGTCGCCGGGCCTGACGCCACTGGACACCAGTACATTCGCCATCTGTCCCGCACGGGCCATGAGTTCGCCATAGCTGATGCGCTGACCATCGCTCGTCTCGATCGCGAGGCGCGAGGGATCGTCGAGGCCGTCGAACAGGCGGGAAAACAGGTTGGCGTTCATGATGGTTTTCTGCGGCGCGTTCATGCAACATTGCGGGAGGGGCGGACGCGGCCCAGGCCGCGGCAATCACAGTTCAATAGCAAAAGCGCCCTTCACAAAGCAACGGAGACGGTTTGCATGTCAAATAACGGGAAACGCGTAGCCTGGGTGACCGGCGGCGGCAGCGGCATCGGCGAAGCCGGTGCGGAAGCGCTCGCCGCGGACGGCTGGATGGTGGTGGTTTCGGGGCGCCGCCAGGACGCGCTGGATGCGGTGGTGGCGAAGATCACCAAGAGCGGCGGCACGGCCGAGGCGATCGCGCTCGATGTCAGCCATTCCGATGACGTGACCAAGGTTGCGGATCAGATTCTCGCCAAATATGGCCGCATCGATCTCCTGGTCAACAGCGCCGGCATCAACGTGCCGAAGCGCTCCTGGGCCGACATGGAGCTGGACGGCTGGAACAAGCTGGTCGAGATCAATCTCAACGGCGTGCTGTATTGCATGCGCGCGGTGTTGCCCGCGATGCGCAAGCAGAAGGACGGCTGCATCATCAATGTCGCCTCCTGGGCCGGCCGTCACGTCTCGAAAATGCCGGGCCCGGCCTACACCACGACCAAACATGCGGTGCTGGCGCTGACCCACTCGTTCAACATGGACGAATGCGTCAATGGCCTGCGGGCATGCTGCCTGTCGCCCGGCGAGGTCGCGACCCCGATCCTGAAGCTGCGGCCGGTGGTGCCGAGCGAAGCCGAGCAGGCGAAGATGCTGCAGCCCGAAGATTGCGGCCGCACCATCGCCTTCGTCGCCAGCATGCCGCCCCGTGTCTGCATCAACGAGATCCTGATCAGCCCGACGCACAATCGCGGTTTTATGCAAACGCCGAATAACCGCGATTAGCGCTTCGTCGTCGCGGCGCTCTATACCTCTCCCGCTTGCGCGGGAGGTCGTCGCGCGAAGCGCGGCGGGTGGGGGTGCCCCGTGAGAGCACCGCCCCAACCACCTCGGCGGGCGGGAGAGGGGCGCAGCGGCGCAAATCCGCCATGTACGGACGGCGCCGAAATAGTTTCACGCATCACGATAAGTTATTGGTCGAAACCGGCCCCAACGCCTCCCGTAACTGGGACCAACGGCGACGCAGTCTGACCAACCGGGCGAGCGTCGTTGTTGCCCCTTCATCGCCGGCGAACCGCCGGTCAGCACAATCATCGGGAGACCTTTCCATGTCCAAGCGTATCGCACTTTTCTCCGCCGCCTTCGGCGCCCTGGCTCTGACCGCCGCCGTCGTTGCGCCTGTCAGCGCGCAAGACAAAATGATGAAAAGCGAAATGTCCGGCGAGAAGACCGTCATGGTCGGTGGCGCCGCGATGTTCCCCTCGAAGAACATCATCGAGAACGCCGTCAACTCCAAGGACCACACCACGCTGGTAGCCGCGGTGAAGGCCGCTGCTCTGGTCGATACCCTTTCGAGCAAGGGCCCGTTCACGGTATTCGCACCGACCAACGCCGCCTTCGGCAAGCTGCCGGCCGGCACCGTCGACACCCTGGTGAAGCCCGAGAGCAAAGCAACCCTGACCAAGATCCTGACCTACCATGTGGTGGCCGGGAAGCTCGACGCCGCCAGCCTGACCGACGGCAAGAAGCTCAAGACCGTCGAAGGCGGCGAGCTGACCGTCAAGAAGTCGGGCGACAAGGTGATGATCGTCGACGCCAAGGGCGGCTCCTCGACCGTCACGATCCCGAACGTCAATCAGTCCAACGGCGTGATCCACGTGGTCGACACCGTCCTGATGCCGGCGTCGTAATACCTTTCGTATCCTGACCTAGTCCCCACAGGATGCGGACCAAGCGAGCCGGGGCAGCCCGGCTCGCTTTTTTGTGACCGTCATAGGCTTCAGGCATCAATCTGATAGCCGGTTTGGCAGTAACGAAGCGGCGGGTTCCGGCGTATAAGCGTGCATCGGACTGCCCATAGCGCGGAACAGCCAGGGAATTCCCATGTCCAGCCTCGCCGTCGACGACCCGCCCGCCGCGACCGCCACGCCGGCAAAAGTCATCCAGCCGGCCTGGGTCCGCACCGTGCACTGGATCAACGCGGTG
Organism: Bradyrhizobiaceae bacterium Ga0074131; assembly: GCA_001464035.1. GTDB lineage: Bacteria > Pseudomonadota > Alphaproteobacteria > Rhizobiales > Xanthobacteraceae > Bradyrhizobium. The sequence continues at coordinate 49,389 of LNEC01000019.1, read as the reverse complement.
GCGATGATCCTGATGATCATGTCGGGATGGCAGATCTACAACGCCTCGCCGCTGTTCGATTTCAAGTTTTCGAAAACCATCACGCTGGGCGGGTGGCTGGGCGGCGCGCTGCTCTGGCACTTCGCGGCGATGTGGCTGCTGATGATCAATGGCCTCGTCTATCTCTCGCTTGGCCTCGCCACCGGCCGCTTCCGCAAAAAGCTGCTGCCGATCACGCCGGAGGGCGTTCTGTCCGATGCCAAGGCGGCGCTGACCGGCCGGCTGTCGCACGCGGATCTCACCAGATACAATTACGTGCAGAAGCTGCTCTATGCCGGGATCATCGCGGTCGGCATCCTGGTCGTGCTGTCGGGTCTCGCGATCTGGAAGCCGGTGCAACTGCAGTATCTGACGGCGCTGTTCGGCGGCTATGAAGCCGCGCGTTACGTCCACTTCTTTTGCATGGCGGCGATCGTCGCCTTCCTGATCGTTCATGTCGCGCTGGCGGTGCTGGTGCCGAAAAGCCTGCGTGCCATGATCATCGGACGCTGAGAATCATCGAGGAGGATACACCATGGGCCGACTTCGCTCGCTCCTGATCCCCGGCGTCGACAAGCAGTTGCTGGTCAGGGACGCCACCAAAGTGATGCCGGACCTGGCGCGCCGCCGCTTCATCGCCGGCGGCGCCAGCCTCGGCGCACTGACGCTGCTGACCGGCTGCGACGTGACCGACAGTTTTTCTGCGGAGCAGATGCTGACGCAGATTTCGAAATTTAACGACGGCGTGCAGGCCGCCATTTTCAATCCCAATGCGCTGGCGCCGACCTATCCGGAAAGCGCCATTACTAAACCGTTCCCGTTCAACGCGTATTATGCGCTCGACGACGCCCCCACCATCGACGGCAAGGAGTGGAAGCTCGAGGTGCGCGGGCTCGTCGACAACAAGAAGTCATGGACGCTGGAGGAGCTGTACCAGCTGCCCCAGGTCAAGCAGGTGACGCGCCATATCTGCGTCGAGGGCTGGAGCGCGGTCGGAAGCTGGACCGGCACGCCGTTGCGCGATTTCCTCAAACTGGTCGGCGCCGATACCCGCGCCAAATACTGCTGGTTCCAGTGCGCCGACGTCGATGGGTATAACTCGCCGCTCGACATGGCCAGCGCGCTGCATCCGCAGACCCAGATGACGTTCAAATTCGGCGACGAAATCCTGCCGCGCGCCTATGGGTATCCGATGAAGATCCGGGTGCCGACCAAACTCGGCTTCAAGAACCCGAAATACGTAATCTCGATGGAAGTCACCAACGACTACAAGGGCGGCTTCTGGGAAGATCAGGGATATAATTCATTCAGCGGGATTTAAGTCTCGGTGTGGTGAGGCGGCGCGCTGGCGCGCGGTCTCGAACCGTTCGAGACGCGGCCAGGACGCCGTGCATCAGGATGAGGGACTCTTCCCCAATCTTCCCTGGAGCGCCGCTGCGATCGCACCCACCGCCAGCATCGCCGCCGAGACGTTGAGCGCATAGGACAGGCTTCCAAACGCGTCGGTGACGGCGCCGACCACGATCGGCCCGATGATCTGGCCGATGCCGAAGGCGATGGTCATCGCCGCGATCGCGGTCGGCCAGGCCGCCGGCGGGTAGTTGAGGCGCACGAAGGCGGTGGTCGATCCCACCACGGCAAAGAAGGCGACGCCGAACACCAGCGCCGATGTCGCCAGCAGCAGCGGCGAATGTCCGAAGATCGGCAAGGCTGCGCCGATGGCGTTGACGCCGAGAATGATGGTGGTCGAGAGCCCGCCGCGGTCGAGCGCCAGCACGCGTCGCCACACCCACGGCGTCACGAAGGCGCTGAGGCCGATCAGGCTCCAGAACGCGCTCTGCGCCGCGGCGCCGCCGCCGGCGTCGCGCACATAGGCGATCATGAAGGTCATGTAGGCGATGTAACCGGCGCCGAACAGGAAGTAGCCGGCGAGATAGAACAGCACCGGCCGAATCGCGAATTGGCCCGGCGCCGCGTCGGCGATATCCGCACTGGTCTCAATCGGCGCGAACAGCAGCGGAACGGTCATGGCGACCGCGAGCAACGTCATCGCCCACCACACCATCCACCATGATCCCGGTCCGAGCGCCTGCAGCACGAACGGCGCGACCAGGCCGGATGCGAGGATGCCGATCCCGGGTCCGGCGTAGAACAGGCTGAGCAGGAAGTTGGCGCGTCCAGGCTGCGATTGCGCGATCGTTGCCGCCAATGCGCCGCCGCCGATGAAGCCGGCGGCGGCGCCAAGACCAGCCAGCAACCGGGCAAGGCTCAGAACGACAAAGTTGCCGGAGACGGCGCACAACGCCAGCGAGACGACGCAGGCCAGCGTTCCCCAGCGCACCGTCGCGGCGAGCCCGAAACGCCGGATGGCGCGCGACGCCAGCAGCGCGCCGACAAGATAGCCGGCGGCGTTGATGGTGTTCATGAAGCCCGCTGCCGAATAGGACCAGACCAGCGCGTCGCGCATGTCCGGCAGCACCAGAGCATAGGCGAAACGCCCGATGCCGATGCCGACCGTGGGCGCCAGCGACAGGATCAGAATCAGCCGCGCGGGATGCGCCGGGGCCGAGGGGATGTGGGCGAGCAAGGGAACTACTCCGGCTAGCAGGCATTCTGGCAGGCCAGGCGGCGGTTGCACAGGCGCGCGCCCGGCAATGGTGATTTGCCAATCGCGCAACCGCTTAAGCAGCCCGTGCCAATTTCCTCAACCGATCAGCACCAGAGCGACGCCCGCCACCGTCAGCGCGGTTCCGGCGGCGATCCGCGCGGTGATCCGCACCTGACGCAGCAGGATGGCGCTCAGCAGCACCGTCACCAGCGGGTAGACCGCGACCAGCGGCGCGACCAGCGTGATCGGTCCGTGGCGCAGCGCGGCAAACAGGGTCAGCGCGCTCAGTCCGTTGAGAATGCCTGTTAGGGCGAACCAGAGGCGACCCGACCACGGCGCCGCGGCGACGAAGCTTCCCTTGCGCAGGCGCTGAACCACCAGCACGACCAGCGACGACATGATGTAGCCGATTAGGCAGGCCCACAGCGGGCTGGGCCAGACCTCGAGCCCGAGTTTCACCACGGGCGGGATGACGCCGCGCAGCACCGCGCCGCCAAGCGGCAGCAGGAGCGCCCAGGTCCGCCAGCTCCCGAAGTCGCGGGGGCGCGTCACGGTGACGATCACGGCGCCGGCCACGGCGAGCAGCAGGCCCGCGAACTGCAATTCCCGCAGCGGTTCATGGAGCAGCAGGACGGCCAGCGCCACCGCGAACAGCGGCGCAAGATTGCCGAGCGTAGAGGTGACGACCGGCCCGAGCGCGCGGTTGGACGCAAAGGTCAGCAGGGTCAGCAGCGCCGGGAAAACCAGGCCGATGGTCGCGAAGATCGGCACGCCGCGCCAGACCACGGGTTGATCGGCAAGAATGAGCGGCGACAGCAGCAGGAACAGCAGCGTGAAGGCGGGAACGCTGATCGCAGCCCCCGAGAACGGCTCGACGCTGCGCAGCCCGAATTGCGCCGTGACCACGCCCGCGCCGAGGCAGGCCGCGGACGCGAAGGCAAACAGGATGGCTGGGGTCATGGGGTCCGTCTTGGGGCGGGCTTGCTCGCAAGGCGAATTGTCGCTCAAGCAGGCCGCCTTGCCAATCCGCCCCGGGCGCATTAGCACTCGCGCGGTAATCACAGTCTTCGTCATGGCCGGGCTTGTCCGGCTTGTCCCGGCCATCCACGTCCTGTTTTCACCAGACAAGGAAGACGTGGATGCCCGGCACAAGGCCGGGCATGACGAGTTGGATGAGGTAACGAACCATGGCCACGCATAAACTGCTGCTGCTGCCCGGCGACGGAATCGGCCCCGAAGTGATGGCGGAAGTGAAACGCCTGATTGATTGGCTCAACGCGCAGGGCATCGCGCATTTCGCGACCGAGCAGGGGCTGGTCGGCGGCTCGGCCTATGACGCGAGCCGGCAGAGCATCACCGATGCCACCATGGCGCAGGCGATGGCCGCCGATGCCGTGATCTTCGGCGCGGTCGGCGGCCCGAAATGGGACAGCGTCCCCTATGACGCGCGCCCGGAGGCCGGCCTGCTGCGGCTGCGCAAGGAGCTCGCGCTGTTCGCCAATCTGCGCCCCGCGGTGTGTTATCCGGCGCTGGCGGATGCCTCCAGCCTGAAGCGCGAGGTGGTCGAGGGCCTCGACATCATGATCGTGCGCGAACTTACCGGCGGGGTCTATTTCGGCGAGCCGAAAACCATCACCGATCTCGGCAACGGCCAGAAGCGCGCCATCGACACCCAGGTCTACGACACCTATGAGATCGAGCGCATCGCCCGGGTCGCTTTCGATCTCGCGCGAAAACGTCGCAACAAGCTGACCTCGATGGAAAAGCGCAACGTCATGAAGTCGGGCGTACTCTGGAACGAGGTGGTCACCCAGGTGCATGCGCGCGAGTACAAGGACGTGCAGCTCGAGCATCAGCTGGCCGATTCCGGCGGCATGAATCTGGTGAAATGGCCGAAGCAGTTCGACGTCATCGTCACCGACAATCTGTTCGGCGACATGCTCTCGGACATCGCGGCGATGCTGACGGGGTCGCTCGGCATGCTGCCGTCGGCTTCGCTCGGCGAAATCGACGTCAAGACCAAAAAGCGCCGCGCGCTGTTCGAACCTGTGCACGGCTCGGCGCCGGATATCGCCGGCACCGGCGCCGCCAACCCGATCGCGATGATCGCCTCATTCGGGATGGCGCTGCGCTATTCGTTCGACATGGACGGACTGGCCGACAAGCTCGACGCTGCCATTGCGGCTGTGCTGGCAAAGGGTCTGCGTACCGCCGACATCAGGTCGGAGGGTACCACCGCGGTGAATACGACGCAGATGGGTGAGGCGATCTTGCAAGAGCTGCAGGCGTTGCACGCGTAAAAACAGCGAATCCACAAGGTGGGCAAAGCGCATGCGCGTGCCCACCGTCAACTCGAAGCGTCCTTCAAAGCTTGAAATGGGGGGCAGGGCGCAAGCGCGCGCCTCTGCCCACTTTACGATCTCGCAATCAATACAGCGGGAACCGGGTCGGATAGCCGCCCATGTCGGACGGCGGGTTCAGCGGCTGACGATCGATCGGGCGATTCAGGTTCTCGCGGGCGAATGACGGGTATCCCAGCGCCGGCGGGAATGCGTAGTCCTGAAACTTGCGGTCGCCCGGCAACACTTCGGTGCCGGCGTCGAGCCAGGAGCGCGTGGTGACGTAGACGCGCGTGCGCGGTCCCTGCTGGTAGGACCGGTTCGGGCCCTGGCTGCCGTAGTAGGGCCGGCCATCGCGGTCGTATCTCGTCTGTGCGCCCGCCGAAGTGACATCAAAGCTGATCGCGACAACCGCTGCGGCGGCCAGCAACGCCGCAACCTTGGTCGCAGCAGGGAATTTCAGGGTCATCAGGTCCTCACGGGCGGCCGGACCGCCATATCCGATTTGCAGCCATCTTAACCGCAGCGGTGACATCGACGCTAGGTCAATTGCGCCACACCACGTCACAATAATGCAGGAGCGGGTTAAAAAGTTTCATAAAAACCAACGCCTTGGCGAACGCGCGCCCACAGCGTGCCGCACCGAAGCGGGTTCGCGGAACGGTCAACCATCGACCGATAAGGCGGGCGGCGGCGCAGCTGTCGCGCATTCGGCGAGACCCTGGGAGGGCTCAGCGCAAGACATCCTTGCAGCCCCCTTCGGAAGGTCGGAAGACCTCATAAGATTCTGTTCTAACTGATGAATCGACGGGAAATGCCGGGCGCTGGCGCCAGTCCACGCCCCTCCGCCGGCGCGGCGTCGGCAATCTCGGGCAATCGCCCCCCGATGGACGCCGGCGATGGCAAGCAGCGCTAGCGCTCCTACATAGGCAATCAGACGCGCCAGCATGCCGCAGCATTCATCTGCAAGGCTGCTCAGCGCTGGATGTATCCTGCTCGGATAGTGGGTGTTGGCAGGGAAAGCCAAACGATCGCATCGGGCGCCGGGGCAAGACCGGGCACCGGAAGGGGTCTCGGGTCTAACGTTGTCTTAAGGGCGTTTCTCGCATAGAAGCGCTGCCTCTTCCCTTTCCGCTTCGGGCGGCGGGTGAGCATTTTCGTCGGAGAGTGAACGATGGGTTACAAAGTCGCGCTGGTCGGAGCAACCGGCAATGTCGGGCGGGAAATGCTCAACATCCTGGACGAACGCAAATTCCCGGCTGACGAGGTGGTGGCGCTGGCCTCGCGCCGCAGCATGGGCGTCGAAGTGTCCTATGGCGACCGCACCCTGAAATGCAAAGCGCTCGAGCATTTCGATTTCAGCGACGTCGATATCTGCCTGATGTCGGCGGGCGGCGCGGTGTCGAAGGAATGGTCACCGAAGATCGGCGCCGCCGGCGCGGTGGTGATCGACAATTCGTCGGCATGGCGGATGGATCCGGACGTGCCGCTGATCGTGCCCGAGGTCAATGCGGACGCGGTCGCCGGCTTCGTCAAGAAGAACATCATCGCCAACCCGAACTGCTCGACCGCGCAGCTCGTGGTCGCGCTGAAGCCGCTGCACGACAAGGCCGTGATCAAGCGGGTCGTGGTCTCGACCTATCAATCGGTGTCGGGCGCCGGCAAGGACGCCATGGACGAACTGTTTTCGCAGACCAAGGCGGTCTACACCAACAGCGAGTTGATCAACAAGAAATTTCCCAAGCGCATCGCCTTCAACGTGATTCCCGAAATCGACGTGTTCATGGAGGACGGTTACACCAAGGAAGAATGGAAGATGATGATGGAGACCAAGAAGATTCTTGATCCCAAAATCAAGCTCACGGCGACCTGCGTGCGGGTGCCGGTGTTCGTCGGCCATTCCGAAGCCGTCACGATCGAGTTCGAAAATCCGATCTCTGCCGATGAGGCGCGCGACATCCTGCGCAACGCGCCGGGCTGCCTCGTGATCGATAAACACGAGCCGGGCGGCTACGTCACCCCCTATGAAGCCGCCGGCGAGGACGCCACCTATATCAGCCGAATCCGCACCGATCCGACGGTGGAAAACGGCCTGGTGCTGTGGTGCGTGTCGGACAATCTGCGCAAGGGTGCCGCGCTGAACGCGGTGCAGATCGCCGAATGCCTGATCAACCGCAAGCTGATCAACGCCAAGAAGAAGGCGGCGTAAAGGGGCTGCGTCGGCAGGGGGATTGCGGGTCGGGAGTTGCAATGACGGAACAGCCGGTCCCCTATCCTCCGAACCCTTCGGCCAATCGCGCCGTCGGCCTGCTCGAAAGCGTACTCTTCAACAGCCGCTGGCTGATGGCGCCGTTCTATCTTGGCCTCGTCATCACGCTTGCGGTGCTGCTGTACAAGTTCGCTCTGCTACTGTTCGAGTTCATCCTGAACGCGCCTTCCGCCAAGGAGGCTGACATCATTCTGGGCGCGTTGTCCCTGATCGACGTAACGCTGACCGGAAATCTGATCCTGATCGTGGTGTTTTCCGGCTACGAGAATTTCGTATCGCGAATAGACCCACGCCGCCATCCCAACTGGCCGGAATGGATGACCAAGGTGGATTTCGCCGCCCTGAAGCAGAAGCTGCTGGCTTCCATCGTCGCGATCTCGGCGATTCAAGTCCTCAAAGCATTCATGAACATCGACGCCGCCTTCGATGCCCAGAAGCTGGGTTGGCTGGTCGCCGTGCATCTGGTGTTCGTGATTTCAACTCTGGTGCTGGCGCTGTCCGACCGCTGGGGCAACAAATAGCGAGGGGAGGGGTGGAGTGGGGCAACCTGTTTGCCATTTCATTCGCCTGCATCCCCGACGCTGCGAAATTCCTTCGTTGCCTGATCGAGCAGGAACAGCGAGCCCTCGGCGACGCCGAAATAGGCGCCGTGCAGGTGCAGCCCGCCTTTTTCCACCAGCGTCCGCACGAACGGAAACGTCATCAGGTTCTCCAGGCTGCGATGGATCGCGGCCTTCTCGATGCGGATGATGAATTCCTGCATCGTTTCCTGCTCGCGCTGCGCGACGACCTCGCCCGGCTTGATGAACATCGCCATCCACCGTCCGATGAAATCGCCCGGCGACAGCGGCTCGATATCGTCGATGAAGGCGCGAATGCCGCCGCATTGAGCATGGCCGAGCACCACGATATGCTTGATGCGGAGCACGTTGACCGCATATTCCAGCGCCGCCGAGACGCCATGGGCGCCGCCGTCGGGCTGGTACACCGGCACCAGGTTGGCGACGTTGCGCACCACGAACAATTCGCCGGGGCCGGCGTCGAAGATCACTTCGGGCGATACCCGGGAATCGCAGCAGCCGATCACCATCACCGCGGGCGACTGGCCCCGCTCGGACAGTTCGCGATAGCGCGTCTGTTCGGTCGGCAGCCGCTGCGAGGTGAAGGTCCGGTAGCCCTCCAGCAGATGTTTAGGGAATGACATGCCAGTTGCTAACCATATGGTGCAAGCCGGAACAAGCCTTTCGGACGACCCATCGAAATGTTATCGCGAGGGATACGGGAGTTGAAGGGAAACCGGCCATGATCCGTCCGCGCCGCAGCCTGCTGTTCATGCCGGGATCGAACGCGCGGGCGCTGGAAAAGGCCCGCAATCTCCCCGCCGACGGCATCATCCTCGACCTCGAGGATTCGGTGGCGCCCGACGCCAAGGCGATGGCGCGCGAGCAGATCGCGCAGGCGATCGCCAAGGGCGGCTTCGGCAGGCGCGAAGTGCTGATCCGCATCAACGCTCTGGATTCGCCGTGGTGGATCGATGACGTCGTCATGGCCGGCAGGGCGCGGCCCGACGGCATTCTGGTGCCGAAGATTTCCAGCGTCGGGGATCTCGGGACCGTCGCCGATCGCCTCAGCGATATCGACGCCGATGTATCGATCCGGGTCTGGGCGATGATCGAGACCGCGCGCGCGGTGCTGCACGCCGAAGAACTCGCCGCCGCCTCGCGCGACGTGCGGCTCGCCGGCTTCGTGTTCGGGCCAAACGATATTTCGCGCGAGACGCGGATCCGGATGCGGCCGGGCCGCGCGGCGATGATCCCGATGATCACGCATTGCATCCTCGCCGCCCGCCTGCACGGCCTCGAAATTCTCGATGGACCCTACAGCGATTTCAGCAATGTCGACGGTTTTGGCCAGGAATGCACGCAGGCCCGCGATCTCGGCTTCGACGGCAAGACGCTGATCCATCCCGGCCAGATCGAGGCCTGCAACGCGATCTTCACGCCGCCGGCGGAGGAAGTCGCGCGCGCCCGCGAGATCATCGCAGCGTTCGAACGGCCGGAGAACGCGGCACGCGGCGCGATTTCACTCGACGGCCAGATGGTGGAGCGGCTGCACGCCGATATGGCCAGGCGCACGATCGCGATCGCCGACGCGATCGCGGCGACGGCGCCGCCGTAGTCCGGGCTTCTTCTGTATCCCGAGGCGACCCCTCACCGTGAGGAAAATGGGCCCTAGCGGGACGGGATCAGGCTGGGGGCGCGACGACGGACCATGTTTCTTCTGCCCGGACGCAGCGCAGCACGAGTGCTGCGAGTCGAGGCATTCTACTTTGCATGGGGTTGTTTTCGCGATTTGTGCAAAAGCCTGCGGCAGGCGCTGCGCCGCGTCCGGGCACTAGTCTAACTAATTGCGCTTCAGGCTCAGGATGTAATTCACCAGGCTGTCGGTCTCATCGGGCTTCAGGATGAGGTTCGGCATGGTGGGGTGGCTGGTTTGCAGGAACACTCTCAGCGACAGCGCGGTGGTCGAGTGCCGGTTGGCGATCCCGGTGAAATCCGGTGGGCCGGTGATGGCGCCCGCGGTCGCCGGCTCGATCGAGTGACAGTCCTTGCACCAGGCGGTGGCCAGCCGATATCCCGCCGTCGCGCTGTCGGAGGACGCGCCGCCGGCATTGTGCAAGCGGATGAAGAACAGTGCCGCCAGCGCGATCGCGACGGCCAGCACCACGCGTATCCAGACCGTGCGCGACATTCTCATTTGATCCACCGATTTGAGGCGCCGACCTTATTGTTTCACCGGTTGATCCAGGCTGTCGATGGTGGGCGCGTTGAGGCAATAACCCTCATAATGCTCCGCCGACGTGCCGGCGGCGAGATCGCGGTCGCATTGCCGCTTGCTGGCGCACATGGCGCAGACGCGCTCCATGTCCCGCAGCACCAGGGTTTGGGTGCGCGCCAGATCGGCTTCGTCGATGCCGAGGGCCTTGAGCAGCCTCGGCAACTCGTCCGCGGCATGCGGCCCCTGCCGGACCAGCGTATCGAGCTCGACCGGAGACACCCGCAAGTCGCTGGCGATGCGGTCGAAATCGCTTCGGTCCAGCTGTCGGATCTCGCTGAGTTCGCGGCGGTGGTTGAGCCAGTTGCCGAAGGTATCGACCAGGAACTGGACGACGGGAAACGGCTTGTCGGTGGACTTGTCTTGGGCGCTCATGGGACCCTCCGCTGACGGCAGTATTTGATCAATATGAGTGCAAACGGCAGGACGGGTCGTTGCGGTAGATCAAACAAGTCGGCCGGAGGGTAAAGGCCGGCCAAACCGCTCCGCCGCCCACGCATAGAGGCTGCCGGGCTGCGGCGGCTGGTTGCCGCGCCCCTTCGGCGAAATGTGCAGCCCGGCTATCTCGGGGTCGGAGATCAAGCTCGCGAAATCGGAAGGATCGAAGAACATTTTTGGGTCGGCATGAACGGCGTAGAACGATTTCTTCGGCAAGGCGTAACCGAGTTCGCCGCCGCGCGCGGCCAGTGCGGTGAGTGCCGCCGGCCCGAAGATCGCGACGCGAATGTCGGAGAGCCGGTTCGACTTGCCGCGCAGCTTGCGCCAGCTGAAGATCAGGCGATGTCGCAGCGCCAGCCAGTCCGGCGTGAGCTCGTCCTGCTGTATCAGCGCTTCGAACGCCGCGACGATGGGGTCGTCCGGCGGCAGATAAAGCACCGAGTTGCCGAGCTGGCGCGGGCGTTCCCACGCGAAGAATGGTTTGCCGGGATCGATCTCGACCGGCCTGAGCAGCAGCACATCGGCGTCGAGCCATAGTCCGGCGCGTTGCGCCATCAGCCGCATCCGGAAAAAATCCGAGAACTGCAGCGTGGTCCAGTCGCGCCAGGAACCGTCCGGTTGCGGCGGGCGAAGCTTTTCGGAGAAGGCGTGCGGCAGGATCGCTTCCGCCCCGGCATTGCGGACGCCCTCGGGCAAGCCCGCCAGCGGCTCGAAACTGTAGACCGTGACGTTATGGCCGGCGGCGACCTGCGAGCCGAGGCAGGTCCGGCGCAGTCGATCGAGCGGACCATGCCAGAAGGTGACGATTTCGGGCCGCATGCATCACCTTCCGCAGGCGCTTTCGAGCGAATGGGCTCGCTGGCGAGATCAGGCCCAGGCGCGCGCGGTCTTCGCCTTTGCCTCGTAGGCGTCGATCGAGGCCTTCTTCTCCATGGTGAGGCCGATGTCGTCGAGGCCGTTCATCAGGCAGTGCTTGCGGAACGGATCGATCTCGAACTTCACCGTGCCGCCGTCCGGGCCGCGGATTTCCTGCTTGCCGAGATCGACCGTCAGCGTTGCATTGGCGCCGCGTTCGGCATCGTCGAACAATTTGTCGAGGTCTTCCTGGGTGACGCGGATCGGCAGGATGCCGTTCTTGAAACAGTTGTTGTAGAAGATGTCACCGAACGAAGTCGAGATCACGCAGCGGATGCCGAAATCCAGCAGCGCCCAGGGCGCGTGCTCGCGGCTCGAACCGCAGCCGAAATTATCGCCCGCGACCAGGATCTTGGCGTGGCGATAGGCGGGCTTGTTGAGGATGAAATCCGGGTTCTCGCTGCCGTCATCCTTGTAGCGCTGTTCCGAGAACAGCCCCTTGCCGAGGCCGGTGCGCTTGATGGTCTTCAGGTACTGCTTCGGGATCACCATGTCGGTGTCGACATTGATGATCTTCAGCGGTGCCGCGACGCCTTCCAGCGTGGTGAACTTGTTCATCGTTTGCACTTCTCGGCCAGGGGGTCAGCTTCCCGGATGTTTATCGCGAATGCGACCGTCATAAAAGCGAAAATCGCCGTACAAAGCGCCCTAATCGGCCTGCGCCTCGATCGCCTCCATGTCGTCATCCGAGAGCCCGAAATGGTGGCCTATCTCGTGAATCAGCACGTGGCGGACGATATGGCCCAGCGTCTCCTCGTGCTCGGCCCAGTAGTCGAGGATCGGCCGGCGGTAGAGCCAGACCATGTTGGGCAGGCGGGCGATGTCGTCATTGCTGCGGAACGGCAATCCGACGCCCTGAAACAGGCCGAGCAGGTCGAATTCGCTTTCCGCCTGCATTTCCGCCAGCACCTCGTCGGTCGGGAAATCGTCGACGCGCAGGATCACGCCCTCGCACAGGGCACGAAAGCCTTTCGGCAGGCGCTCGAAAATCTCGTGCGCCATGGCTTCCATCTCGGCCAGCGACGGCGCTTTTGTCGTTTTCCACATCGCGCCTGTTTAACGCGGGTTCCCCCGGCGTGCCTACCGGTTTGTGGCCCGACCGAGTTGACCTCGGTGCGGCAATCGGAGACGTTGCAGTGACCAACAGGCTTCGGCGGACGTGGTGGACGTAATGATGCGGATGGTGACGGCGGCATTGTTGGCGGCCTTGGTCGGGCTCTTGCTGCCCGAGGCGGCCGCGCAGGCGCAGACCGCGGCTTCGGGGACCGGGGTCGCGCAGGCGGTGCCGGCCGATACTTCGGCCCAGCGACGCCGCGCGATCAGGCGCGTGCCGGTCTATCCGCGTGAGGAGTGGCGACCGGACGTCTACCCTCGCTACAATCCTGGGCCCAGTGCGGTGCGCGACTGCTCCGTGAGCTATGTGCAGGAATTCCGGCCGAGCGGCACCGTGATCACGCCGCGCATGAACTGCTATTGGCGGCGCGGTTAGGTCGCGCGGTGCCGCGGGTAACATTAACCTCACGCGCTGTTGTCCGGCGGGCGTGAGCGACGCCTGTTAGCGGCGCGTCGATTTCTTGCTAAGATGCCGCGCCGCAACGCTCGCCCGGGAAACCACTGATGCCGTTGCGCGTGGAGCAGGTACGGAAATTGACGGAGGAATGCCATGAAGACATGGATCGCAGCAGCCATCGTGACCACAGCCTTGGCCGTTGGCGGCCCGGTGGCGACAGCGTCAGCGGTGGCGGCATCGCCAAAAGCAACCACGCAAACGGCCGACTCCCAGAGGGCGACTGACTTCAGCGCGCATCGTTACCATCGGCGGTACTACGGCTATCGCCCGTACCACCGGCATGTCTACCGCCCGTATTACGGTTACGGCTACCGGCCATATTACCGGCCTTACTATTACGCGCGGCCGGCATATTACCGGCCTTACCCGTACTACTATCGGCCGTATCCCTATTATGCGCCGCCGGCATTCCCGATCGGGATCGGGTTCGGGTTTGGGCCGCGTTACTGGTAACCGCCCATCCGTCAGGCGCCCGGCGCAAACCGTTTCGCCAGCAGCACCGTGCCCTGCGCGCCGGCTTTGCGGTCTTTTGAAATCTCCAGATACTCCGGCGAGCCCGCCCATGCACGGTAAGCGGCCTCGTCGGGAAACGACATCAGCACCAGCTTGTCGCCGTCCCACTCGCCTTCCAGCACCAATGGGTGCTCATCCGCCGAAAGCAGCCGTCCGCTGAATTTCTTGAACACGTCGAAGAAGCGAGCCTGATAGCGATCATACGCTGCACGGTTCGTCATCTTCAGTTGCGCGATCACATACACGGTCATGTCGAACTCCTGCCCTGTCGGAGGCGGGCTTGCGGCCGCAAGCGAATTTGAGATCGCGCGCCGTTCAGGGAGCGTTCACATCGCCGACCTTAGTTTAATGCCGGGAGCGATCGCAAATGAACGTGCCGAGAGGTGGAGTCTGGCTTCGCCTTCGTCAACCTTTTCGGGGAGGTTTCACGCATGTTGAAGGTTCCAAATTCAAGGCGCGGGAGTGTTATCCGCAGCTTCGGTCTAGCGGCAGCCGCAATGCTGGCGATGACGGTGGTGACGAGCCAGCGCGCCGAGGCTTTGTCGCTGATCAGTCCCGGCGCCGCGCCGGCCGCGAAATACGCGTCCGACGGACTGAGGACTGAAGTCAGAGGCGGGCACCGCGGCGGTCATGGCGGCGGCTTTCACGGGGGTGGGTTCCGCGGTGGCGGCGCCGTATTCCGCGGCGGCGGTTATCGCGCCGGCCCGGCTTTCCATCGCGGCGGCGGCTATCGCTATGCCGCGCCGGGATTTGTCCGGCATCACCATTTCGCGCCGCGCCGGGTCCACTTTCACCATCGTCACCATTTCCGCCCGCGCCACTACGGCTACGCGCCGATCTACTATCCGCGGCGTCATTATTACCCGCACTACCCGCGCCGGGTCTGCCGGGTGGTCCCGACCTATTACGGTCCGCGCATGATCTGCCGCCATCGGCCGTGGCACCACCACATGGGATACCGGTGGCGTCCTCGCGCGCCGATCTACTGGTGAGAGCCAAGCCAGGGCTGAAATGATTCAGGCGCCCGCTTGGGCGCCTGAATTCTGCAGTGATCGTCGCTGATGGTCCGCGCTCAATCCCAGTCCTTCCAGTTCCAGGGCTTGAGCTTCCACGGCGTAAACGTCTGTATCCGCCATTGCTGCATCCCGTTCGACCGGTGGCCGAGACGCGATTCTTGCTTGACCTCGGGCTCCACGACCCGCCGCACGATGCGCCGCCGCACCTGGCGCGTCGCCTCGCTGATGATATCGACGAATTCAGGCTTGTCGGCCACGGCCCGCTCCTTGCGAAACGCCTTGCCCTTGCTAGGCCGGCCAGTCTGCTCCCAACTGTTTAATGACTTCCTTCCGGAAAGCCTCGGGGTTGAGTGAAGGGGACTACCGCCAGTCCCTGATGTCGACGAAATGCCCGGCGATCGCGGCGGCCGCCGCCATCGCCGGCGACACCAGATGGGTGCGGCCCTTGAAGCCCTGACGGCCCTCGAAATTGCGGTTCGAGGTCGAGGCGCAGCGCTCCTCGGGTGAGAGCTTGTCGGGGTTCATGGCGAGGCACATCGAGCAACCCGGCTCGCGCCATTCGAAGCCGGCCTTGATGAAGATCTTGTCGAGGCCCTCGGCTTCCGCCTGCTCCTTCACGATGCCGGAGCCCGGCACGATCATCGCGCTGAGATTGGCATTCACGGTCTTGCCTTCGACCACCTTGGCCGCCGCGCGCAAATCCTCGATCCGGCCGTTGGTGCAGGAGCCGATGAAGATGCGGTCGAGCTTGATGTCGGTGATCTTGGTGCCCGCTTTCAGGCCCATGTAGTTCAGCGCGCGATGCTTCGAGAGCCGCTTGGCTTCGTCGGCGATCTGGTCGGGATCCGGCACGAAGCCTGAGATCGACACCACGTCCTCGGGCGAGGTGCCCCAGGTCACGATCGGCGGCAGCTTTGCCGCATCCAGCCGGATCTCGTGATCGAAATGCGCGCCCTCGTCGCTGCGCAGCGTTTCCCAGTAGCGCATCGCGGCGTCCCAGGCTTCGCCCTTCGGCGACATCGGACGGCCCTTGAGATATTCGAACGCCTTTTCATCCGGCGCAATCAGGCCGGCGCGGGCGCCGCCCTCGATCGACATGTTGCAGACCGTCATGCGGCCCTCCATCGAGAGCGCGCGGATCGCGTCGCCGGTATATTCCAGCACATAGCCGGTGCCGCCGGCGGTGCCGATCTCGCCGATGATGGCCAGGATGATGTCCTTGCCGGTGACGCCGTCGGGCAATTTGCCGTCGACGACGGCGCGCATGTTCTTGGCTTTCTTCTGGATCAGGGTTTGCGTCGCCAGCACATGCTCGACCTCGGACGTGCCGATGCCGTGCGCCAGCGCGCCGAACGCGCCGTGCGTCGAGGTGTGGCTGTCGCCGCAGACGATGGTGGTGCCGGGCAGCGTAAAACCCTGCTCGGGGCCGATGACGTGGACGATGCCCTGACGCTTGTCGTGCTCGTTGTAGTAGGTGATGCCGAATTCGCGTGCGTTCTCCGCCATCACCCGCATCTGCTCGATGCTCTCCGGGTCCGGATTGGGCTTGGAGCGGTCGGTGGTGGGGATGTTGTGATCCACCACGGCCAGCGTTTTCTCGGGCGCATGAACCTTACGGCCGGCGGTGCGCAACCCCTCAAAAGCCTGCGGCGAGGTCACCTCGTGGACCAAGTGGCGGTCGATATAGAGCAGGCAGGTGCCGTCATCGGCCTCGTGAACCAGATGGTCTTCCCAGATCTTGTCGTACAGCGTGGTCGGTTTGGACATGAGCGTCAGCCCTATCAATGATTTTGCGGGAACAAGGGAAGCACGCACACCTCAACGAACATCGGCGCGGCGTCGGAGCGCGCCTTCAACGTCCCGATGTCGCCGAGGTCGCGAACCGTCCGAAGAAGCGGCCAGGCAGGCGGCTGCGGTCGTCGATCACGATCCGTGCGGCGAACCGGCAGGCGGTGATGGTCTGATCTGGAACCATTTTGGTTTTCTAGCACAGCGCCCGCTATCGCGACAATGAAGCGATCAAGCGGCGGACGGCTGAGATGGGCATGCCGCAACAAAAAGCGCGGGGGAAGCCCGCGCTTTTCGTCACATCCCATAAGGGAAAATTACTCGAGATTACTTGGCGGCGGCAACCTTTTCGGGGCGGTCCGTCTTCTTCTCGACGATGCGGGCCGACTTGCCGCGCAGGCTGCGCAGGTAATACAGCTTGGCGCGGCGCACCTTGCCGCGGCGCACCACGGTGATCGAGTCGATCATCGGCGACATCACGGGGAAGACGCGTTCCACGCCCTCGCCATAGGAAATCTTGCGAACCGTGAAGCTCTCATTCAGCCCGCCGCCGGAGCGGCCGATGCAGACGCCCTCATAGGCCTGCACGCGCGAGCGGTCGCCCTCGACCACCTTGACGTTGACGATCACGGTGTCCCCCGGTCCGAATTCCGGAATGACCTTGCTGGCGGACAATTTGTCGAACTGCTCTTTTTCGAGCTCTTGAATGAGGTTCATCTTGAAAATCTCCATCGGCGCGCCCCAGCCAGCAAGGCGCGGGCTGCGCGAACGTCCATCTATCCTGCCATTGCGCGGATTTGGCGCTCCTATACGGCAAAGGCCGGGCCTTGTCACCCGTCCGTCGTGTCTTTTGGGCGTTTTTGGCCGATCTTTGCCGAGGCTTGCCGGGCGGCCCAAAGATCGGGCCGGCGCGACCTCGTCAGGGCTTCGGCTTCAGCCTGCCGCCAGGCAGCCACCCTGGCGTGGTCGCCGGAAGTCAGCACTTCCGGGATCGGGCGGCCCTCGAACTCCTGCGGGCGGGTAAATTGAGGGTATTCAAGTAGGAAATCCGAAAAACTCTCGTCCGCGCCCGAGGCCAACTTGCCCATCACCCCGGGCAGCAGCCGGACGCAGGCGTCGATCAGCGCCAGGGCGGCGATTTCGCCGCCCGACAGCACGTAATCGCCGATCGAAACCTCCTCGAGCCGGCGGGCCTCGATCACCCGCTGGTCGATGCCCTCGAACCGGCCGCAGACGATCAGCGGCCCCGGGCCGGCGGCGAGTCCCACGACCTGCGACTGGGTCAATGGCCGACCACGCGGGCTCATCAGCAGCTTGGGCCGATCCGGCGCGATATCGGCGGCGTCGATGGCATCCGCCAGCACGTCGGCGCGCAGCACCATGCCGGGGCCGCCGCCGGCCGGGGTGTCATCGACGCTGCGGTGGCGGTCGGTGGCCGAGGCCCGGATGTCACGCGCCTCCAGCGCCCACAGCCCGGATGCCAGCGCCTTGCCGGCCAGGCTGAAGCCGAGCGGACCCGGGAACATGTCCGGAAACAGCGTCAGCACGGTCGCTCGCCAGATCATGGCGCAGATCTATCATCTTCAGGCGCGCCCGCGACCAGTTCATCGGGCAATTCGATTGTCACGCGCCCGTTGGCGAGGTCCACCGTGGGCACCACGGCATGGGTGAACGGCAACAGCATGGTCGCGCCGTGCGGCGGGGCGATTTCGATAATGTCCCCGGCGCCGAAATTGTGGATCGCGGCGACGCGCCCGAGCGGCTCACCCGCGGCCGTGACCGCGGCAAGCCCGATCAGGTCGGCGTGGTAGTACTCATGCTCGTCGGTATCAGGCAGTTTTTCGCGCGCGATGTAGAGCTCGATGCCGTTGAGCCGTTCGGCCTCCTCGCGGGTGGCGATGCCCTTCAGCGTCGCCACCAGATGGCCTTTGACCTCGCGGGCGGTCGCGACTTCGAACGACCGCGCGCCGTCTTTGGTCAGGAGCGGTCCGTAGCGCTGCACCGCCAGCGGGTCTTCGGTAAACGTCCATAGCTTTACCGCGCCGCGCACGCCATGCGGGGCGCCGATGCGGGCGATGCAGATGTGTGCCGGCATCGCCACGCGCCGTTGCGTTTACTTCTTGGCCGCGGCCGCTGCGGCGGCCTTGGCGGCTGACGCGGCGGCAGCGGAGGCCGTGGCGGCGGCTTCGGCATTGGCCTTGCGTTCCTTGCGCGGCAGCGCCTTCTCGGGGTTGTTGCGCGCGGCGCGCTTGACCACGCCGGCCGCATCGAGGAAGCGCGATACGCGGTCCGACGGCTGCGCGCCCTTGGCGAGCCAGCCCTTGACCTTGTCCATATCGAGCTTCAGCCGCGCCTCGTTGTCCTTCGGCAGCAGCGGATTGAAATGGCCGAGACGCTCGATGAAGCGGCCATCGCGCGGGAAGCGCGAGTCGGCGACGACGACGTGATAGACCGGGCGCTTCTTGGTGCCTGCGCGGGCGAGGCGGATAACGACTGACATTGAGTTCTCCTGTTGAGTTCGAAATTTAGCAGATTTGAACGGTGATAATTCCCGTCATTGCGAGGAGCCTGTCATCGGGCGGCGCTCTGCGCCGACCCGTTGGCTCGCAATGACGAACGAGGTCATTTCTTCTTCCCGAATCCGGGAAAGCCGCCGAGGCCCGGCAAGTTCGGCTTGCCGCTCAAGCCCGTCAGCCCGGGCAAATTGGGCAGGCCGGAGCGCAGGCCCGCGGGCAGGTCCTTGGGCAACGCGGGCATGCCGCCCGGGCCGGCACCACCAGGCATTTTTTCCGCGAGCGCCTTCATCTGCTCCGGCGAAGGCATGCCGCCTGCGCCGCCAAGACCCATCGCCTGCGCGATTCCGGCCATCGGCCCGCGCTTGCCCTGTCCCATGGCCTTCATCATGTCGGCCATGTTCCGGTGCATCTTCAGGAGCTTGTTGACTTCTTCCACCTTGAGGCCGGCGCCGGCGGCAATGCGCTTCTTGCGGCTGGCTTTCAGGATGTCGGGGTTCTTGCGTTCCTGCCGGGTCATCGAATCGATCACCGCGACCTGACGCTTCAGGATCTTGTCGTCGATCCCGGCATTGGCGATCTGGTTCTTCATCTTGGCGATGCCCGGCATCATGCCCATCAGCCCTGAGATGCCGCCCATATTCGCCATCTGCAGCAATTGCTCGCGCATGTCGGAGAGGTCGAACTGGCCCTTGCGCATCCGCTCGGCGGTGCGCGCGGCTTTTTCCGCGTCGATGTTGGCGGCGGCCTTCTCGACCAGCGACACCACGTCGCCCATGCCGAGAATGCGGCCGGCGATTCGGTCAGGGTGGAAATCCTCCAGCGCGTCGGTTTTTTCGCCGGTGCCGATCAGCTTGATGGGCTTGCCCGTGACCGCGCGCATCGACAGCGCGGCGCCGCCGCGGCCGTCACCGTCGACCCGCGTCAGCACGATGCCGGTGAGGCCGACGCGCTCGTCGAAAGAACGCGCCAGGTTGACCGCGTCCTGGCCGGTCAGCGAGTCCGCGACCAGCAGCACCTCATGCGGGTTGGCGGCGGTTTTGATCTCGGCCGCCTCCGTCATCATCGCTTCGTCGAGCGTGGTGCGGCCGGCGGTGTCGAGCAGCACCACGTCGTAACCGCCGAGCTTGGCGGCTTCCAGCGCGCGTTTGGCAATCTGCGCCGGCTTCTGGCCGGCCACGATCGGCAGGGTCTGGATGTCGAGATCGCGCCCGAGCACCGCGAGCTGCTCCATCGCCGCCGGGCGGTAGATGTCGAGCGAAGCCATCAGCACCTTGCGCTTGTCGCGCTGGGTCAGGCGGCGGGCCAGCTTGGCGGTGGTGGTGGTCTTGCCGGAGCCCTGCAGGCCGACCATCATGATGGCGACCGGCGGCACGGCATTGAGGTCGATGGTCTGGCCGTCCGAGCCGAGCGTGGCGATCAACTCGTCATGGACGATCTTCACCACCATCTGGCCTGGGGTGACCGACTTGACCACGGTGGCGCCGATCGCCTGCTCGCGGACTTTGTCGGTGAAACTCCGGACCACGTCGAGCGAGACGTCGGCCTCGAGCAGCGCGCGGCGCACCTCGCGCATCGCGGCATCGACGTCGGCCTCCGTCAGCGACCCGCGCCGGGTCAGCCGATCGAGAATACCACCCAATTTTTCCGACAGATTGTCGAACACGTCCATCTATCCTTCGTCATGCCTGCAACAGGCACCGCATCTCACCGTCGTCATACCCCGCGAAGGCGGGGTATCCAGTACGCCGCAGCTTCTCGGCTCAACCGAACTGCTCTGGGATACTGGATCACCCGCCCCAGTGCGCAATTGCGCACAAGGCAGGTGATGACACCGAACCAAACACTTTTGCGCCCGAGGGCGCATCGCGCTGTCGGGCGTTGACCTCCGGCCTCAAGGGCCGGGCGGCGGGTCGAAAAGAAGGTCTTTCCGAGAATTGCGGCGGTTAAACCCCCCCAAGCCCGGAAAGTCAAGAATAGCCGGGGCAGAATGGCGTTTTCGTGAACGCGGGAGATCGGTCACCCCCTTGCCGATATTCGCATTTTGGGGCCAATCGGTCCCATGAAGCTTACCCGCCGCCGAGTTCTCACCGCTCTGGGCGGCGCAGCCGCGGCTGTCGGCGCGCCGTCGATCTGGATTCCAACCATGAAAATCTACGACGGCCCCGTCTCCGACCATTTCGACGGGACGCAATTCTTCGATCCCGACGGGGTGCCGCCGAAATCGCTTGCCGAAGTGCTGCGCTGGCAGTTCGGCGGCGACCGGCAGCGCGCGGCATGGCCGGAATGGGCACCCAGCCCTTATGCCGACACCCCGCCGCCGCGGGTCGATGGCGGCAAGGTTCGGTTGTCCTTTGTCGGTCATGCCAGCTGGCTGATCCAGGCATCAGGGCTGAACATCCTGGTCGATCCGGTGTGGTCGGCACGGGTCTCGCCCGTGAGTTTTGCGGGGCCGAAGCGGCGCAATGATCCCGGCATTGCGTTCGACGCGCTGCCGCCGATCGATATCGCGCTGGTGTCGCATGGCCATTACGATCATCTCGACCTCGCGACGCTGTCGAAACTCGCGGCGAAGTTTGCTCCCCGCGTGATCACGCCGCTCGGCAACGATGCCACGATGCGTAGCGCCGATGACGCGATCAAGGCCGAGGCATTCGACTGGCACGACCGCGTCGAACTCGGCGGCGGTATCGCGGTGACGCTGGTGCCGACCCGGCACTGGACCGCGCGCGGCCTGTTCGACCGCAACAAGGCGCTGTGGGCCAGCTTCGTGCTGGAAACGCCGGCGGGCAAGATCTATATCGTTTGCGATTCCGGCTATGGCGAGGGTACGCATTTCCGAAAGGTTGCCGAGAAGCATGGCCCGCTGCGGCTGGCGGTCCTGCCGATCGGCGCCTATGAGCCGCGCTGGTTCATGAAGGACCAGCACATGAACCCGGCCGACGCCGTCAAGGCGCTGGCCGATTGCGGCGCCGAGCAGGCGCTGGCGCATCACCATGGCACCTTCCAGCTCACCGACGAAGCAATTGACGCGCCGGTCGCCGCGCTGCATGCGGCACTCGATGAAGCGGAGCTTCCGCGCGAGCGTTTTGTCGCGCTGAAACCGGGGCAGGTGTTCGAAGTCTAGAAAGCTCGTCGTCCCGGTCAAGCGAGCGACGCGAGACGTCTCACTCTTTCGGCTTGATCGCCCACGACACGCTGACCGTGACCGAAAGCGTCTCCTCGCCCTGCGCCACTGGCGCTGCCGCCACTAGGCCGGCCGACATCTTGCGATAGGGCGTCGGCGGCGCATGGCCCTCCTCCGAGATGCTGAGCGGCGCGCCGAGCGTGACGCCGGCGGCTCTGGCATAGATGTCGGCCTTGCGACGGGCGTCGGCGACGGCTTTTTCACGGGCCTCGTCGAGCAGTTTGGAGGACTGCGACACCATGAAATTAATGCCGCCGATCTCGTTGGCGCCCGCGCCCACCAGCGTATCGATCACGCCGGCGACCTTGCCGACGTCGCGCACCCGGATGGTCACCCGATTGCTGGCGCGGTAGCCGACGACGGGGGAGGGGCCCGAACGGTTCGGCGCGTATTGCGGCTGCAGCGACAGCCGCGAGGTCTGCACATCCTTCTCCTCGATGCCGGCGCCCTTCAGCGCCAGCAGCACCTTGCCCATCGCGGCGTTGTTGGCATCCGACGCCTCGCGCGCGGTTTTCGCCTCGGACGTGACGCCGCCATCGATCAGCGCCAGATCGGGCGGTACCGAGACGGTCGCCTCGCCGGTGACCGCAATGGCCGGAGGCGGGGTCTGCGCCAGCGTGGGCGCGGCAAGCAACGTCATCGCGGCAACCGCGGCGGGCACGGGCCTGAGATGCTTCATCACGCTCACTTCAACGGCACGTAGACGTTGATGACGAGCGTGTCCTCGGCGGTCTTCAGGGGGTCGGTGATGTATTCCTCGATGAAGGTGTCCTTGGCCTCCAGCTTCTTCTCGTCGAGGTGGTTGGTGATCGCCTCATAGGTGTTGTCCATATTGTCGTAGGAACCGCGGTGGACGAATTTCAACGCCTTGCCGTCGGGCGATCTGCCGATGCTCA
This sequence comes from Bradyrhizobiaceae bacterium Ga0074131, assembly GCA_001464035.1. Classification (GTDB taxonomy): domain Bacteria; phylum Pseudomonadota; class Alphaproteobacteria; order Rhizobiales; family Xanthobacteraceae; genus Bradyrhizobium. The sequence continues at coordinate 26,484 of LNEC01000019.1, read as the reverse complement.
TGTCCTTGGTCAGATTCTTCGGATCCTGCTCGACCGGAATTTCGGCCAGGAAGGTGAAGCCGGTATCGTCGGTCGAGGTATAAACGATCATCGAATTGCCCGACGCCTTGATGCCCTGCTTGTCCAGCAGCGTGGTCAGCGCCTTGAACGCCTCGATCAGCGTGTCGAACGCCGAATCCCAGTTGGCGGTGCCCTTGATGATGACGACCTTCTTGGGTTCCAGCGTGATCTCTTCGCCGAAGGGGTCGGCGGTCTGAACCGGCGCCGGGGCGGGGGTTTGCGCGGCCGCCGGCGGCGTTGCGGGAGGCGCCGAAGGGCTGGCCGCCGGAGCAGGGGCCCCGGTCGGCGCCGGGGCGGGTGCGGCTGACGGGGCAGGCGCCGGCGTTGCGGGGCTGCTCGCCGCGGGAGGCGCCGGTGCAGCCGACGGGCTTGCCGCTGGCGTCGGCGCTTGCGCCAGCGCGATGCTGCCCCAGGCTAACGCCGCCACCGGGATCAGCCCAATGCGAAAAGAGTTCCTGAACTTCATTCGGATGGTCCCCATCGTCCGTGCAGAATTTTGTTGCGCGGCCTTGTCCCGGTCCAGACCGGCAAAACGCACGACACTGGAATGGTAGCACGTGCGGCCCGATTTCGTCCCATGACAGATATGTGTCATGCGCGGCCGCCGCCGGGCGCGGGCGTCCGACACAGATTTGCCGCACTGGCCAATTCGCCTCCATTCGCCATATAAGGCAGGCATAATTCGGGAAGTTCGATGAGCGCGCTGGCCAATCACGCATTCGCCAAGATGAACGGCATCGGTAACGAGATTGTCGTGGTCGATCTGCGCGATGCCCCTGCCGCCATCACGCCGGAGGACGCGCGCGCCGTCGCCTCGCCGGCGGGCGTGCATTACGATCAGTTGATGGTGCTGCAACCCCCGCGACTGGCGGGCACCGAGGCCTTCATCCGGATCTACAACAATGACGGCTCCGAATCCGGCGCCTGCGGCAACGGCATGCGTTGCGTGGTGCGCCGGCTGTTCGAGAAGACGGGGCAAACCGCGGTCACCTTCGAAACCAGGGCCGGCCTGCTGAATTGCTGGCAGGGCCCGTCGCCAGATCTCTACACCGTCGACATGGGTCCGCCGAAATTCGGCTGGAAGGACATTCCGCTGGCGGAAGAGTTTCGCGACACCCGCTCGATCGAGCTGCAGATCGGCCCAATCGACGCGCCGGTGCTGCACACGCCCTCGGTAGTCAGCATGGGCAATCCTCATGCGATCTTCTGGGTCGACGACGTGAATGCCTACGATCTCGCCCGCTTCGGACCGCTCTTGGAGAACCATCCGATCTTTCCCGAGCGCGCCAACATCACGCTGGCTCATATCGTCGATCGCGATCACATCACGATCCGCACCTGGGAGCGCGGCGCGGGACTGACCAAAGCCTGCGGCTCGGCGGCCTGCGCCGCCGCGGTGGCCGCGGCGCGCCTGAAGCGCTCCAACCGCATCGTGCAGATCACCCTGCCGGGCGGCGAGCTTGCGATCGAATGGCGCGAGGGCGACGACCACGTGCTGATGACGGGGACGGCGACGTTTGAATATGAGGGCCGGTTCGATCCCGCTTTATTCGCCAGCGTCGCCTGACCATGGGCGTCGACATCGTCACCTTCGGCTGCCGTCTCAACGCCTTCGAATCCGAAGTGATCGCGCGCGAGGCCGGGCGTGCCGGGCTTACCGACACCATCGTCATAAACAGCTGTGCGGTGACCAATGAGGCCGTCGCCCAGGCGCGGCAATCGATCCGGCGGCTGAAGCGCGAACGACCGGAGGCGCGCATAGTCGTGACCGGCTGCGCGGCGCAGACGCAGGCGGCGATGTTCGCCGATATGGCCGAGGTCGACCGCGTCGTCGGCAATGACGACAAGATGCGAGGCGAGGCGTGGCGTGATACGCGCATGGCGTTCGACGCGACGCCGTCGTTCGGCGCCGATGCGAGCGAAAAGATCGCGGTTGCCGATATCATGGCGGTGCGCGAGATGGCGCCGCATCTGCTGCAAGGTTTTGCAAAGGGCCTGCTGCGGGTGTTCGTCCAGGTCCAGAACGGCTGCGACCACCGCTGCACCTTCTGCATCATTCCTTTCGGTCGCGGCAATTCGCGCTCGGTCCCAATGGGCGCGGTGGTCGACCAGGTCCGCGCACTGACCGAACGCGGTCATGCTGAGATCGTGCTGACCGGGGTCGATCTCACCAGCTATGGCGCCGACCTGCCGGGCGCGCCAAGACTCGGCCAACTGACCAAACAAATCCTGCGGCACGTGCCGGAACTGAAGCGGTTGCGGATTTCGTCGATCGACCAGGTCGAGGTCGATCGCGACCTGCTCGACGCTATCGCGGACGATGATCGGCTGATGCCTCATCTGCATCTGTCGCTGCAGTCGGGCGACGATCTGATCCTGAAGCGGATGAAGCGGCGGCATTCCCGCAACGATGCGATCGCGTTTTGCGCGCAGGTGCGGCGGCTGCGGCCGGACATCGCACTCGGCGCCGATATCATCGCGGGCTTTCCGACCGAGTCCGAGGAGATGTTCGGGCGTTCGCAGGATCTGGTGGAGGAATGCGGCCTCACCTTCCTGCACGTGTTTCCGTATTCGCCGCGGCCGGGCACGCCGGCGGCGCGGATGCCGCAGGTCAACGGCAGCGCGATCAGGCAGCGCGCGAAGCGGCTGCGGGCGGCCGGCGAGGCTGCGTTGCAGAAGCGGCTGCCGTCGGAGACCGGCGCCACGCGCCAGGTGCTGATCGAGAGCCCGACGCAGGGCCGCACCGAGCATTTCCTGCCAGTGGCGATTGCGGGTAAAGCCCCCGGCGCGGTGCAGACGCTAGTGATCACCGGACATGACGGCGCACGGTTGACAGTGTGAGGCGCTAAACGTCATCGCCCTTACTCATCGCCCGACTCGATCGGGCGACCCAGTACGCCACGGCTGTGGCAGCACGATGCCTCTTCTCCACACGCCGTTACTCCCCATTCCAGCCGCACGCGCGAAGCCGCTCGTGCAAATGCTTCGGCGCTGGCGCGACCACGCGCACCGGCTCCTTGTTCTTCGAAATCGGAATCACGATCTCGCGGGAATGCAGATGCAGGGTCGGCTCGCCGAAACGCGGGCCGCTGCCGTAGATGTTGTCGCCGACGATCGGCCAGCCCGATGCTGCGGAGTGGACCCGCAATTGATGGGTGCGGCCGGTAACCGGTTCGAGCGCGAGCCAACTGAGGCCGCCGCCCCGCCCCAGCACTTTCCAGTTGGTGACGGCCTCTTGCCCCTCGGGGTCGGGCTTCTGCCACCAACCGCGCTCCGCGTTGAGGCGGCCGAGCGGCATGTCGATGGTGCCTTCATCTTCGGCGGGGCCGCCCTCGACCACCGCCCAATAGGTCTTCGAGATCTTGCCATGCTTGAACAGCAGGCCGAGCGAGGCCGTGGCCTTGCGATGGCGTCCCAGCACGAGACAGCCGGAGGTGTCGCGGTCGAGCCGGTGGGCCAGCACCGGCGGCCGCGGCAGGCCGAAGCGCAAGCTCTCGAACGAGGATTCCAGGTTGGCGCCGCCCTTGGGACCGCGATGCACCGGAAGACCCGCCGGCTTGTCGATCACCAGCATCAGCCCGTCGCGATGGAGCACGCGGGCCTGGATCTCGTCCGCGGTCAATTCGGGAACCTGGATTCCTCGGTCGAGACTTTCGCTCATGGCGCGAAACCGCTAACACACCGTCAGCATGAACGACACTCCGGAAACGACAAAACTGAGCTGGTGGCGGCGGCTGTCCAGCGGCCTGAAGCGCACCTCGAGCTCGCTCGGAACCGCGGTCGCCGATCTGGTGACAAAACGCAAGCTCGACCGCGCCATGCTCGAGGACATCGAGGACGTGCTGCTGCGCGCCGATCTCGGAACCGAGGTGGCGGCGCGCATTTCGGCGGCGGTCGGCCATGGCCGTTACGACAAGGCGATCTCGGCGGATGACGTGAAAGCGGTGGTCGCGACCGAGGTCGAGAAAGTGCTCGCGGCGGTCGCAAAGCCGCTTGTCATCGACGGGACGCAAGCGCCGTTCGTCATTCTGGTGGTCGGGGTCAACGGTTCCGGCAAGACCACCACCATCGGCAAGCTTGCCTCCAAATTGAGCACCGAGGGCCGCAAGGTGATGTTGGCGGCCGGCGACACGTTCCGCGCCGCGGCCATCGAGCAGTTGAAGATCTGGGGCGAGCGCACTAGATCCCCGGTCATCGCGGGCGCGCAGGGCTCGGATTCCGCGAGCCTGGCTTTCAACGCGCTGACCGCGGCGCGCGAGGGCAAGCTCGACGTGCTGCTGATCGACACCGCCGGACGGCTGCAGAACAAGGCCGAGTTGATGAACGAACTCGAAAAGGTCGTTCGCGTCATCAAGAAGGTCGACGCCTCGGCGCCACATGCGGTGCTGCTGGTGCTGGACGCCACGGTGGGACAAAATGCGCTGTCGCAGGTCGAGGCGTTTCATCGTACCGCAGGCGTGACGGGTCTCGTGATGACGAAACTCGACGGCACCGCGCGCGGCGGCATCCTGGTGGCGCTGGCCGAGAAGCACAAACTGCCGGTGCATTTCATCGGCGTCGGCGAGGGCATCGACGATCTCGCGCCGTTTACCGCACGGGACTTTGCGCAGGCGATCGCGGGGATCGAGTCCTAGTTTTTTCTGGTCATGCCACGCGCAGGCGGGCGTGACAGCAACATAGGTCACACCATGGACAAAGCCGCGCCGCATCCGCTGTTCAAGCTCGCGACCGAACTCGGGCCACTGCTGATTTTCTTCTTCGCCAATGGCAGGTTCAACCTGTTCATCGCCACCGGCGCGTTCATGGTGGCGGTGATCGTGGCGATGATCGCGTCCTATGTGGTGACCCGGCACGTTCCCATGATGGCGATCGTGACCGCCGTGGTCGTCGTCGTGTTCGGCGCCCTGACGTTGCTGCTGCAGGACGAGACCTTCATCAAGATGAAGCCGACGATCGTCTACACGCTGTTCGCGGCGATCCTCGGCGGCGGGCTGTTGTTCGGCCGCTCCTTCATCGCCATCATGTTCGACCAGATGTTCAATCTCACGAAGCAGGGCTGGCGCGTCCTGACGCTGCGTTGGGCGTTCTGGTTTTTCGCCATGGCGGTGCTCAACGAGATCATCTGGCGGACACAGAGCACGGATTTCTGGGTCGCCTTCAAGGTTTTCGGCATGGTGCCGCTGACGATGCTGTTTGCGCTGACGCAGATGCCGCTCGTCAAGCGTTATCGTCTGGAGCCCGTCTCGCTGGAGGCGAGCGAGGCCGAAGCGGGTGATGTGACGAAGGGGTGAGTTATTCTCCTCGCCCCGCGCTTGCGGGGAGAGGGCTTTTTCAAGATCCGGTCGATGGGGCGAGGGCCGTACCCCCCTCGCCCGCCGCGCTCTGCGAGCGCGTCGACCTCTCCCCGCAAGCGGGTGAGGTGAGGAAAGATCAGCTCTTCTGCTTGGCGATGATCTTGTCCTTGATGCCGTCATAGGTTTTCTCGGGCAGGATCTTCTTGCTCATCAGCTCGTCCTTGCCCTTGTAGGGACGGCCCTTGATGATGGCAGCCGAATAGGCCTTGCCGACACCCGGAAGCGCGTCGAGCTGTTCGGCGGTCGCCGAATTGATGTCGAGCAGGTCGACCTTGGGAGCCGGCGCCATCTTCGATTCGGTGGCCGGGGCCTTCGGCGCGGGCGCCATTTTACTGTCGGACTTGGCGGCAGGCGGCGTGGCGGGCTGCGGGGCCTGGGCCATGACAGGCATGGCCGTCAGCAAGCCAAGGGTGAGCGCGGTGGCAGCAAGAGAAGCAAGCGTGAAATGACGCATTTGGGTTTCCCTCCAAAGGTGGTTCAAGGATGGTTTAAGCAACGCCAACAAGCTAGCTGCGAATTCGTGGCGGCGACATGGCCGCCAAATGAACGGCAGATAAAGGCCGAAATTTATTTGTCTTCGTCTTTCCCGGGCGTGACCGAAGGAAGCAAGTCCGCAAATGACGTCGAAGGGTTAACTTCCGGCCCTCAGCGCCTTGTCGATCTCGGCCTTGAGCACGGTCTCGAAATTCGCCTTCGTCACCGGGCCGACCAGCTTGTAGAGAATCGTGCCTTCGCGGCCGACCACGAAAGTCTCCGGCACGCCGTAGACGCCCCATTCGATCGAGGCGCGGCCGTTGCCGTCGACGCCGACGAAGCCGAACGGATTGCCGTAGCGGCCGAGGAAGCGCCGGGCGTTATCGGGCGCGTCCTTGTAGTTGATGCCGACGAGCTGCAGCCGCTTGTCCTTGCCGAGCTCGGTCAACAGCGGCGCCTCGTCGTGGCACGGCACGCACCACGATGCCCAGACATTGACGACGCTGACCTTGCCCTTGAACACCGCCGGATCGAGCCCGGGGACCTGGACGCCGTTTTCGACCAGCCCCGGCAGCGGCGGCAGCGCGGTTTGCGGCGCCGGGCGGCCGATCAGGGCGGAGGGGATTTTCGAGGGATCGCCGCCATACAGCCGCAGCAGGAACAGGCCGGCCAGCGCCATGAATCCGAGCAGCGGCAGCGCCACCAGCCAGCGCCGGCTGCGCGGCGGCGCGAGGGAGATCGGAGGCTCGCCCATCAGATGTCCGCCCCGCCGCGGCCGGAACGCCTGACCACGCCGCTGGCTTCGAGCTCGCGCAGCCGCGCCTTCTGTCGGCGATAATCGATCGCGATCCAGGCGATCAGGATCAGCACCACGGCCGTCGCCAGCGCGTAGGATGTCACGACGAAGGAAGCGTGGGGACCGAGCGTCATCGCGGTCACGCCGAACGCCGGCCGGCTTGCATCATCTGCAAGCGGCGCACCCGGCGGCGCAGGATCTCGTTGCGCATCGCCGCCAGATGCAGCGTGACGAACAACAGCGAAAACGCCACCGCCATCACCAAGAGCGGAATCAGGAAGGCGCGGTCGAGCGAAGGGCCGCCCATCCGCAGCACCGATGCCGGCTGATGCAGCGTATTCCACCAGTCCACCGAGAATTTGATGATCGGCAGATTGAGCGCGCCGACCAGCGTCAGGATGGCGGCGGCGCGCGCCGCGCGCGAGGGGTCTTCCACCGCGCGCCACAGCGCGATCAGGCCGAGATACATCAGAAACATTATCAGCACCGAGGTCAGCCGCGCGTCCCATTCCCAGTAGGTGCCCCACATCGGCCGCCCCCACAACGAGCCGGTGACCAGCGCCAGAAAGGTGAAGGCCGCCCCGATCGGCGCTGCGGCCTTGGCGGCGACGTCCGCCAGCGGATGCCGCCACACCAGCGTGCCCAATGCGGCGAGGCTCATCACGCCCCAGACGAACATCGCAAGCCAGGCGTTCGGCACGTGGACGAACATGATCTTGACGGTCGAGCCCTGCTGGTAGTCGTCGGGCGCCATCGCCGCCTGATAGAGGCCGACCAGCAGCAGGATCGCGGTGGCGGCCGCCAGCCATGGCAGAATCCGCGCGGTCAGGGTGAGGAATCGGGTCGGGTTGGCGAGATCGATCAGCGTCATGGCATCCCTGATAGTCGCAGCGGCCGCGGCAGGCAATCTGACTTCCCTTGTTTCATCTTGTCTCAGCGAGAGTTGATCGGCATCAAGCTGGAGCTCAATCCAGTCCGTGCCGCAGGCTCGCGGCGGCCGCGAACGGTCCGATCACGAGGCTGACCAGGGATAGCGCGCACAGGATCGAAAACGGCGTTCCGAACGACAGCGGTCCCGATATCGCGGCCTGGGAGGCGGCCACGCCGAAAATCAGCACCGGGATCGACAGCGGCAGCACGAGGACGGCCAGCAACAATCCGCCGCGATGCAGCGTCACCGCCAGCGCCGCTCCAATCATGCCGGTAAAGGTCAGCGCCGGCGTGCCTGCGAGCAGGGTCAGGGCGACCGCCGAGGTCGCTGTCGCATCGAGGTTCAACAACAGGCCGAGCACCGGCGTGGCGAGGATGAGCGGCAATCCCGCGGCCAGCCAGTGCGCCAGCGCTTTCGCCGCACAGGTCAGTTCCAGCGGTGTGCGGCTCATCACGATCAGGTCGAGCGAGCCATCCTCATGGTCGGCCATGAACAGCCGGTCGAGGGTGAGCAGGCTGGCCAGCAGCGCGCCGAGCCAGAGGATCGCGGGGCCGAGCCGCGTCAGCAATGCGAGATCCGGCCCGACCGCGAACGGCATCAGCACCACCACGGTGAGGAAGAACAGGACCCCGATCAACGCGCCGCCGCCGACCCGCAGCGCGATCTTGATGTCCCGCCGGATCAGCGCGGCCAGCGCGGTCATTCTGAAATCCCGATTCGCAGTTCGCGCGCTGCAATTCCCAGGGGTGCATGGGTTGCGGCGATGATGAGGCCGCCGCGCGCCAGATGATCGGTCATCAGGGCGGCGAACAGCGCCTGCCCTGATGTGTCGAGCGCATTGGTCGGCTCGTCGAGCAGCCAGATCGGCCGCCGCGCGGCGAGCAGACGGGCGATCGAGAGCCGCCGCCGCTGCCCGGCCGACAGAAATGCCGCCGGCAGATGCGTGGCATGATCGAGGCCCACCGCCGTCAGGCTTTCCGCGATGTCGCAGGCCTCGCCGCCCAGGAATTCTTGCCAGAACAGGAGGTTTTCAGCCACGCTGAGGGCCGGTTTGAGCGCGTCGCGGTGGCCGAGATAGTGGGCCTGCTCCGCCAGGGTCAATTCCTGCTCACCGCCCTCAAGGCCGATCGATCCGCCCGCCGAGGTCAGCACGCCCGCGATCAAGCGCAGCAGCGAGGTCTTGCCGGAGCCGTTGGGACCGGTGACGGCCAGCGCCTCGCCTGCGGATGCCGCGAAGTCGAGGCCCGAGAACACCTCCCGGCCGCCCCGGACGCATCTGACGCCGCTTCCCGAGAGCCGCATTTTGCCCCTTCACAGCCCCTTGGAAACGATCGGTACCGCATCAGAATTTGTGGGTACCGCAAAGCCGCGGCCCGCTTGCCGGTGTGGCGGTGCTGCTAGAAAGATTCTATAAGCCGGAACTTGATGCAGCACACAATCCGCAGCTGCAAGCCATCCGGCCAAGCCTCTCCAGCGGTGCCTAAATACCCTTGCGGGTATGACTGACAATTGGGATTGCCACACATGACCTCGCTCGACAGCTTCAAATGCCAAAAGACCCTCAAGGTTGGTGGCAAGACCTACGTCTATTACAGCCTACCCGCCGCGGAGAAAAACGGTTTGAAGGGAATCTCCAGGCTTCCCTATTCCATGAAGGTGCTGCTGGAAAACCTGCTGCGGCATGAAGACGACCGCTCCGTCAAGAAGGCGGATATCCTCGCTTTTGCGAAGTGGCTGAAGAAGCGCAAGCTCGAGCATGAAATCTCGTTCCGCCCGGCGCGGGTGCTGATGCAGGATTTCACCGGGGTGCCGGCCGTGGTCGATCTCGCGGCGATGCGCAACGCCATGCAGGCGCTCGGCGGCGACGCCGGGAAGATCAATCCGCTGGTGCCGGTCGACCTCGTCATCGACCACAGCGTGATCGTGAACTTCTTCGGCGACAACAAGGCGTTCGGCAAGAACGTGGTCGAGGAATACAAGCAGAACCAGGAACGCTACGAATTCCTGAAATGGGGCCAGAAGGCGTTTTCGAACTTCTCGGTGGTGCCGCCGGGCACTGGCATCTGCCATCAGGTCAATCTTGAATATCTCGCCCAGACGGTCTGGACCCGCAAGGAGAAGATGACGGTCGGCAGGAAGAAAGGCACCTTCGAGGTCGCCTATCCCGACACCCTGGTCGGCACCGATTCGCACACCACCATGGTCAACGGCCTTGCCGTGCTCGGCTGGGGCGTCGGCGGCATCGAGGCGGAAGCCGCGATGCTCGGCCAGCCGCAGTCGATGCTGCTGCCGGAAGTGATCGGCTTCAAGCTCAAGGGCTCGCTGAAGGAAGGCGTCACCGCCACCGACCTGGTGCTGACCGTGACGCAGATGCTGCGCAAGCAGGGCGTGGTCGGAAAGTTCGTCGAGTTCTTCGGCCCCGGTCTCGATCATCTTTCGGTCGCCGACAAGGCGACCATCGGCAACATGGCGCCGGAATATGGCGCGACCTGCGGTTTCTTCCCGGTCGATGCCGCGACCATCGATTACCTCAAGACCTCGGGCCGTGCGGCGGCGCGGGTCGCACTGGTGGCCGCCTATGCCAAGGCGCAGGGCATGTTCCGCACCGCCAAATCGCCGGATCCGGTGTTTACCGAAACCCTGACGCTCGATCTCGCCGACGTGGTGCCGTCGATGGCCGGACCGAAGCGCCCGGAAGGCCGCGTCGCACTGCCCGCGGTCGCCGCAGGCTTCGCCGTGGCGATGACCAGCGAATACAAGAAGGCGGCCAACGCGTTGCAGCGCTATGCGGTGGAGAATCGCAATTTCGATCTCGGCCATGGCGACGTGGTGATCGCGGCGATCACCTCATGCACCAACACCTCCAATCCGAGCGTGCTGATCGGCGCCGGCCTGCTGGCGCGCAACGCCGCCGCCAGGGGGCTCAGCGCAAAACCCTGGGTCAAGACCTCACTGGCGCCGGGCAGCCAGGTGGTCGCGGAGTATCTTTCCAATTCCGGACTGCAGCTCGATCTCGACAAGGTCGGCTTCAACCTGGTCGGCTTCGGCTGCACGACCTGCATCGGCAATTCCGGCCCGCTACCGGAAGAGATATCCAAATCGATCAACGACAACGGCATCATCGCCGCCGCCGTGCTGTCGGGTAACCGCAATTTCGAGGGCCGGGTCAGCCCGGACGTGCAGGCCAACTACCTGGCCTCACCCCCGCTGGTCGTCGCCTATGCGCTGGCGGGAACCGTGAGCAAGGATCTCTCGGTCGAGCCGATCGGCAACGGCAAGGACGGCAAGCCGGTTTATCTCCGGGACATCTGGCCGACGACGAAGGAGATCAACGCCTTCATGAAGAAGTACGTGACCGCGGCGATTTTCAAGAAGCGGTACGCCGATGTGTTCAAGGGCGACGCCAACTGGCGCAAGATCAAGACCGTCGAGAGCGAGACCTATCGCTGGAACATGAGCTCGACCTACGTGCAGAACCCGCCCTATTTCGAAGGCATGAAGAAGGAGCCGGAACCGATCGTCGACGTCGTCGACGCCCGGATCCTGGCGATGTTCGGCGACAAGATCACCACCGACCACATCTCGCCGGCCGGTGCCATCAAGCTGACGTCGCCAGCCGGCAGATATCTGTCCGAGCACCAGGTGCGTCCGGCCGACTTCAATCAATACGGCACGCGGCGCGGCAACCATGAAGTCATGATGCGCGGCACCTTCGCCAACATCCGCATCAAGAATTTCATGCTGAGGGGCGCGGACGGCAATATTCCCGAAGGCGGCCTGACCAGGCACTGGCCCGGCGGCGAGCAGATGTCGATCTACGACGCCGCGATGAAGTACCAGGCGGAGAAAGTGCCGCTGGTGGTTTTCGCCGGCGCCGAATACGGCAACGGTTCGTCACGCGACTGGGCTGCGAAGGGAACGCGGCTGCTCGGCGTCCGCGCCGTGATCTGCGAGAGCTTCGAGCGCATCCACCGCTCCAATCTGGTCGGCATGGGCGTGCTGCCACTGACCTTCGAGGATGGCGCGTCCTGGAGCTCGATCGGCATCAAGGGCGACGAGACGGTCACGATCCGCGGCTTGCAGGGCGACCTGAAGCCGCGCCAGAAACTGACGGCGGAAATCGTCTCCGGCGATGGTTCGCTGCAGCGCGTTTCGCTGCTGTGCCGGATCGATACCCTCGACGAGCTCGAATATTATCGCAACGGCGGCATCCTGCACTATGTGCTGCGCAAGCTGGCCGCCTGATCGGGACCATGCCTCACCGCGAAGTGAGTGGCGAGTGATGGGAAGGCGGCCTATGAAGAGCCGCCTTCGCGCGTTTAAGCCGCGGATCTTAACGGTTTCGAAGCGGACGCCCGTGGTTTCTTAATATGACAGTGTTGATGGCCTATAACTGCTTTTCGCGATGGTCGGGCACGCTTGGAGTCTGCGCGATCGTTGCGATCGTCGGTCCGGCCCATGCCGAGCCACGCGCGGTGGTCGAGCTGTTCACCTCGCAGGGATGTTCGTCATGTCCCCCGGCCGACAGGATCATAGGCGAACTGGCGAAGGATCCCGACGTGATCGCGCTGAGCATGCCGATCGACTACTGGGACTATCTCGGCTGGAAGGACACGCTGGCGGATTCGCGGTTCAGCGCGCGTCAGAAGGCCTATTCGCATACGCGGGGCGATCGTAACGTCTACACGCCACAGGTCATCGTCAATGGATCGGCGCAGGTGATCGGCAGCGACCGTGCCAAGATCGACAGTGCGATCGGCGAGACCACGAAGGCCGACGGCGTGATGTCGGTGCCGGTATCGATTTCGCTCACCGGCAAGCATGTGATCATTTCGGTCGCAGCCTCGATGAGGGGGCCCGCCGCCTCCCTTGGCGAATCACTTGGCGAGATCTGGATCTGTTCGGTCACCAAGTCGGTGCCGATTGCCATCGGCAAGGGCGAGAATCGCGGCCAGAAAGTCACCTACCACAATGTGGTGCGTGACCTGCTCAAGGTCGGGGACTGGAACGGCTCGTCCGGGAGCTGGACTTTGCCGTTGGCAGATATCTCTCGGGAAGGCATCGACGCCGCGGTGGTCTTTGTCCAAGGCGGCAATCGCGACAAGCCCGGCGCGATGTTGGGCGCGGCCTACACGTCACTGCACTGAATTCGCCGCGGTCGTCTGCCGGATATGCGCCGTTCGCGCGGACCAGCGGATCGAGCAACTCCCGGATTGCGGTCTGGCGCGGTGCGTTATCACGCCGTGCCTCGGCGACTCAATTGACGCATTCCCGGAATACGAACCGCGGAAGCACCAACCCCAAAAAGAAAAAGGACCAACTTTCGTTGGCCCAGGATGGGGATAAACTATCCTGCGAACAGGCCCGATCCCGACGGCCCCGGGGGGCTGGGGGCTGAGGAATCCGGAACCGAAAGGACCGGGCCAACGCAGTGATTGTTTATTGCAACCCAGCAGGGCGGCTGCTGGGCGGAAGTTGGGCCGTATTATGATTACGCTAACGATCCCGTGACGGCGTTTTGAGCGCGCGGTCCCTCGCTCGCAGGCTATTTCGACCGCGGGGGCCTCTTGCGGCCGCGCCCGGTTGGCGCGATCATTCAGGGGAGATGACAAGGAGGCGGCCAATGGGTTCAATGTCGGAGGAAGTCGATCCAAGCGACGCCCGCGCAGCGGCGCGCAATGCCGCTGCTAGTCCGGTGCCGGGCCTTGTGACGTTCAATCGCATCGAACTCAATCGCATCCTGAATCTGTACGGCCGCATGGTTGCCGACGGCGAGTGGCGCGACTACGCCATCGACTTTCTGAGGGAGCGCGCGGTGTTCTCGGTGTTCCGCCGCGCTTCCGAGGTCCCGATCTATCGCATCGAGAAGGATCCGCGTCTTGCTCGCAAGCAGGGAATCTACAGTGTGATATCGGCGAGCGGGTTGATCCTGCGCCGCGGCCAGGAACTCGATCGTGTGCTGCTGGTGATCGACCGTAAGCTGGCGGTGGTGTAGGCGCTATTCAACCGGAAGTGTCCTGCCGCCGTCCCCCAGCGCGCGCTGCATCATCACGGTGTCGAGCCAGCGTCCGAATTTGAAGCCGACATCGGGATGGGTCCCGATCATCTGAAATCCGCATTTGCGATGCACGCCGATCGACCCGGCGTTGGCGGAGTCGCCGATCACCGCGATCATCTGGCGATAGCCGCGGGATTCGCATTCGGCGACCAGCCGTTGCAGCAATTTCAGTCCGACTCCGCGCCGGTGGATCGCCGGCCGAAGATAGACCGAATTCTCCACGGTGAAGCGGTAGGCCGGCCGTGGCCGGTAGGCGCCTGCATAGGCATATCCGACCACGCGGCCTTCGAGGGCGGCGGTGAGATAGGGAAATCCGCCTTCCATCAGCACGCCGAAGCGCCGGCTCATTTCGGCGAGATCGGGCGGATCCAGTTCAAAGGTCGCCGTGCCGTCACGGACCGCGTGTTCGTAAATCTCGGTGATGGCGGGCAGGTCGGCCGCGATGGAGGGCCTGATGTCGAGAGCGTGCATGGGTCGAAGATAGCAGCCGACGGTGATGGATCAACTTCTCTTCGTCATGGCCAAGAAGAGGACTATCTTCTCAAGGAAAAGCCCCGGCCGCGAGGCCGGGGCTCGAATTCGTTCCGCTTGCCGCGGTGGATTACTCGCGCTGACCGAGCAGCTGCAGCAACAGCGTGAACAGGTTGATGAAGTTCAGGTAGAGCGACAGTGCGCCGGTAATCGCCGCGCGCTCGGCCACTTCACCGCCCTCCGAGGCGTAGCCGTAGATGTAGTCGTTCTTCAGCCGCTGGGTATCCCAGGCGGTGAGGCCCGCGAACACCAGCACGCCGACCACCGACACGATGAACTGCAGCATCGAGCTGGCGAGGAAGATGTTCACCAGGCTCGCGATGATGACGCCGAACAGGCCCATGATCAGGAACGAGCCCATGCCGGTCATGTCACGCTTGGTGGTGTAGCCGTAGAGGCTCAGCGCGCCAAAGGCGGCGGAGGTGATGAAGAACACCCGCACGATCGAGGTGTGCGTATACACCAGGAAGATCGACGACAGGGAGATGCCCATGAGCGCCGCGAAGGCCCAGAACAGCAACTGTGCCGTCGCCGGTTTGAGCCGGTTGATCCCGAACGAGATCGCGAACACCATGGCGAGCGGCGCCAGGATGAACAGCCACTTCAGCGGGCTCACATACATCGCGTAGCCGAACTGGGTCAGATAGGCATTGCCGAACTTGGCCGCGGCGCCGGCCTGATCGGTGGTCACCGCCGCCATATAGACGCCGAGCGCGGCGAGGCCGGTGATGGCCAGGCCGATCGTCATGTAGTTGTAGATGCGCAGCATGTAGGAGCGCAGACCGGCGTCGACGGTCGCAGCGTCTGTGCGCCCGGCGGCCCGGCCGAAGGGAGAAGCGTAGTTGCGGTCTAGGTCCGACATGGTCGAATTCCCGTTGTTGGCCCGGCGGAGCGCAAGGGTTTGCGACGCCAGCTAGAAACTATCTCAGATACCGCGATTGACTGACATCGAGCTTGCGTCATCAAGGCGGCATCCGACCCGAGTGGTATGTGGGAAACTAACACATTCATCGCAAGCTTCCATGCGCGGCTGAATGTCGCTCTGCGGCATGTTATCAGGCCCCGATGCCGGCGGGGTGACAATCCCTGATACCCCGGCAACCGGCCGGCGGGCCGCATCCGCGTTAACCCTGAACGCGCCACCTGCTTCAATTTGTCATAAGTTCCTCAGCACGGTGGCGGGCTTCTGGTTCAGGGCCAGCAGCGTGCCGGCGAGCCCGAGGCCCACGGTCACGATCAGCGCCGCCGCGACCACGCCCGCCGCGCTGCCGGCCTGCCAGATGAAGCTCAGGGTCATCAGCCGGGTCACGATCAGCCACGCCGCGATGGACCCCGCGATCACCCCGAAAACGGCGGTGGCAAAGCCGATCATCAGATATTCCAGCGCGTAGGCGCCGAGCAGCCGCGCCCTTGTGGCGCCCAGGGTCTTGAGAATGACCGCATCGTAGACCCGGTGGCGATGGCCGGCGGCGAGCGCTCCGCCCAGCACCAGAATAGCCGATATCAGCGTCACCGTGCTGGCGCCACGGATCGCCAGCACCAGGTTGGTTACCACCGTTCCAATGGTTTCCAGCGCCTCGCGGACCCGGACGCTGGTCACCATCGGGAAGGCGTCGGCCACCGATTTGATGATCCGGGCATCGCCGGCCGAGTCCGGGTGGGCCTCGGTCAGGGTCGCGATATGGGTATGCGGCGCGCCCTTGAAGGTGTTGGGCGAGAACACCAATGCGAAATTGATGCCGAGGCCTTGCCAATCCACAGTGCGCATATTGCCGATGGTGGCCGGGATATCGCGGCCGAGCACGTTGACGACGATCTCGTCGCCGATCTTGAGCCGCAGCCCGTCGGCGATTTTCTTCTCGATCGAAACCAGCGGCTTTCCGTCATAATCGGCGCTCCACCACTGCCCCTCGACCACCTTCGACCCCTTGGGGATTTCCCCGGTATAGGTCAGGCCGCGGTCGCTCTGCAGCACCCATTCGATGTCGGACGAAGGGTTGAGTTCTTCCGCCTTGACGCCGCGGGCGCCGACAATGCGGCCGCGCAGCATCGGCACGTCCTCGACCGTCGATTGCGGCGCGGTCTGCTTCAGGAACGCGTCGAAACGTTCGGCCTCGCCGGTGGGAATATCGATGAAATAGAACGACGGCGCGCGGTCCGGCAACGCCGCCAGGAATTGTCGTCGCAGATTGCCGTCGATCTGGGTAATGGTGACCAGCACCGCCAACCCGAGGCCGAGCGACATGACCACCGAGGGCGTCAACGCGCCGGGCCGGTAGATGTTGGCGATCGCCAGCCGCAGCATCGTGATGCGGGTGCGCGGCAAGCGCCGCGCCAGCGCCATCAGTCCGGCGGCGATGCCGCGCAGCAGCGCGAACACCACGATCGAGGAGGCCACGAACACCGCGGCGACCCGCTTGTCATAGGCAAGCCCGATCGCCACCGCGATCAGCAGTCCGATGACGACGGCCATCAGCGCCAGATATCCCCAGCGCGGACGATGCCATTCGCTGCTGACCGCCTCGCGAAACAGCGCCGCCACGGGGACGTCATGCACCCGGCCGAGCGGCCACAATCCGAAGGCGAGTGCGGTCAAGAGGCCGTAGATGAACGACAGCGCCAGCTCGTCGAGATGCAGCGCCGGTACCACCGGAAGCGGCAACAGCTTGCCAAACACCCCGACAATGGCGAAGGGCAACGCGCCGCCGGCGACAAGGCCGATCACCGAGCCGACGGTGGCGAGCAAGACCACCTGGGTCAGGTAGATGGTGAAGACGTCGCGCCCGGTGGCGCCCAGCGCCTTGAAGGCGGCGATGACGTCGCGGCGGCGATCGATGTGGCTCTTGACAGCGTTGGCGACGCCGACGCCGCCGACCAGCAGGGCAGCGAGGCCGACCAGCGTCAGGAATTGGGTGAACCGGTTGATGGTGCGTTCCAGCTGCGGCGAGGCGTTGCCGCGGCTGCGAATCTCCCAGCCTGCCTCCGGCAGGGTATTTCGTGCATCGCTGACGAGCGCGTTGGCGGCGCGATCGTTGGCGGCGCTATCGGGCAGTCTGACCCGGTAGATCCAGCGCACCAGGCTGCCCGGTTGCAGCAAGCCGGTGGCGCGCAGCCCTGCTTCGCTGATCAGGAATCGCGGGCCCAACCCGACGCCGCCGGCCAGCTTGTCAGGTTCGGCGACGACCACGCTGCGAATCTGGAAAGTCGCATTGCCCACGGTGAGGCGGTCGCCTATTTTGAGATCGAGCCGCGCCAGCAGGATCGAGTCGGCGGCGGCGCCAAACGCGCTGCCCAACGAATCTTGCCGCTCGGCCAGCAAATCCGCCACCGGCATCTTTGGCTTGAGCGTCAGCTCACCGAGCAACGGGTAGGCGCGGTCCACCGCCTTGAGTTCGACCAGGGCAAGGCGGCCGTCGTCGCTGCGCGCCATGCCGCGCAGCGTCGCCGCCAGCGATACTTCCCCGCGCGACCGCAGAAACGCGACTTCCCCGGGCCTGGCTTCGCGCTGGATCAGCGAGAAGGCGACGTCGCCGCCCAGCAGGGTACGGCCCTCGCGCGCCAGCCCCTCGCCGAGGCTCGCCGCGACCGAGCCGACCCCGGCAATCGCCATCACGCCGAGCGCGATGCAGGCGATGAACACATAAAAGCCGCGCAGGCCGCTGCGCAGTTCGCGCAGGGCGTAACGCAGGGCGAGCGATGTGGCGTGGCTGCGCGAGGCGGGCACGGCGGCGAGGCTGCTGGCAAGGCTCATGAAGCGGCTTCGCGATCCGCCGGCTGGGTGTCGATCCGGCCGGAGCGCAGGCGCACCACGCGGTCGCAGCGCTGCGCCAGCGAGGTGTCGTGGGTGACCAGCACCAGCGTCATGCCACGCTCGGCATGCTTGGTGAACAGGAGATCGACGATCTGCTTGCCGGTGGCCTCATCGAGATTTCCGGTCGGCTCGTCCGCCACCAGGATCGCCGGATCTGGCGCCAGCGCGCGGGCGAGGGCGACGCGCTGCTGTTCGCCGCCGGACAATTGGGTGGGATAATGATGCAGGCGGTCGCCGAGGCCGACCGATGTCAGTTCCTGCGCCGCGCGCCGGGACGCGTCGCGGCTGCCGGCGAGTTCCAGCGGCACTGCGACATTTTCCAGCGCCGTCATGGTCGGAATCAGATGGAACGACTGGAACACGATGCCGACCTGGCGGCCGCGAAATCGCGCCAGCGCGTCCTCGTCGAGGGCATTGAACGGGGTGCCGCCGACCACCACCTCACCGCTGTCAGGACGCTCCAATCCCGCCATCACCATCAGCAGGGTGGATTTTCCCGAACCGGAGGGGCCGATCAGGCCGATCGCTTCACCTGGAGCGACTCGCAGGCTGATGTCCTTGAGGATGTGAACGCGCGCCGCGCCCGCGCCGAGCGAGAGATTGACGTTCGAGATGGCAATGGTGTCCGGCTCGAGGCCGGCCAATGATGAGGGTTTGATGAGACTGTCCATGGTCCGCTCATATGGCACTTCCGCAGGCGAGGTCGAGGGGGCATGGCGGATGTTCGCGCACATGCTCGTGTTGAGCCTGACCCTGCTGGCGCCCGCAATGGCCTGTGCCCAGGCGACGTCTGTCCGGGAGGCCAGGCCGGTGAAGATGGTCGTCTTGGGGGATTCCCTGAGTGCAGGCTTCGGCCTGTCGGGTACCGCGGCGTTCCCGGCGCGATTGCAAAAGGCCTTGCAGTCCAAGGGGATGGAAGTTGACATCATCAATGCCGGGGTGTCCGGCGATACCACTTCCGGCGGCCGCGACCGGCTCGACTGGTCGGTGCCGAAGGGAACCGAGGCGGTGATTCTCGAGCTCGGCGCCAATGATGCGCTGCGCGGAGTGGATCCCAAGGTCACCCGATCGGCGCTGACGGACATCCTGACGCGGCTGAAGGCGCGCGGAATTGCCGTTCTTCTGTGCGGGATGGTCGCGCCGCCGAACTACGGCAGCGATTATGCCGCCCGTTTCAACGCGATCTATCCTGACCTTGCGGCCTCGTTCGGGGTGCCGCTGTATCCGTTTTTCCTGGAGGGCGTGGCGGCGGAGGCCAGGTTCAATCAGGCCGATGGCTTGCATCCGACCGCGGAGGGGATCGACGTCATCGTCAAGAACATCCTGCCGACGGTGGAAGCATTTCTGGGTAAGGTAACGGCCCAACGCAGTTGAAAAGCAGGCCGCGATCGCCTTAAGCACAGGAGTTTTTCCGACCCTCGCGCCGGATGCTTCGCAGAGTCACATATCTAAGTTAGAAAAGAACGATCGGTGATTCGTTGCCGGGTCTTTGTTACAGGGCGTGATCGTTCCCGAAAACCGGTGTCCACATTTCGGGATCACGCCTCAGCATCGGGAGTCTTACGATGCCGCGTTTGTTCACTGGACTGGAAATCCCGGCCGAGATCGGCCAGACGCTTTCCAATTTGCGTGGCGGCCTTCCGGGCGCACGCTGGATCGACCCCGAAAATTATCACGTCACGTTGCGCTTCATCGGCGATATCGATGGCGTCGCCGCGAACGAAATCGCCTCGCTGCTGTTTCGGATCAACCGCAAGCCGTTCGAAGTGGCGCTGCAGGGCCTGTCGAGTTTTGGCGGGAAAAAGCCGCGCGCGGTGGTGGCCTCGGTGGTGCCGAGCCGGCCCCTGATCGAACTGCAGGCCGAGTTGGAACGCCTGATGCAACGCCTCGGGCTCGGTCCCGAAGGCCGCAAATTCACTCCGCATGTGACGCTGGCGCGGCTGCGCGACGCCTCCAACCAGGACGTCGCCGATTATCTGTCGGTGCGCGGCTATTTCCCCACGCGCGTGTTTACGGCGTCCCGCTTCGTGCTGTTCTCCTCGCGCGCTTCCACCGGCGGCGGACCCTATGTGGTCGAGGATTCCTACGCGCTGAGCGCGTGAGTTCCGACCTCTCCCCGCAAGCGGGGAGAGGTCGGATTTCACGCGAAGCAAGAAATTCGGGTGAGGGGACTATCGGCGAGTCGTACTGGTTGAGAGAGCCCCTCACCCCAGCCCTTTCCCCGTAAGAACGGGAAGAGGGAGAAGAAAGCGCATACCCCTCACACCATTTCCCACCTTGCAATTTTCCTCGGGCTAGGCCGTAAGGGGCCATGCTGTCTCCGTCCGACGACTCGTTCCGCAGCCAATATCAGAGCCTCGTGTCCTCCGGCGCGATCGAGGCCGACGCCGCCCAGGCGCAGGCCGCCGATGCGTTCGCGGACCTCGAGGCGAGGCTGACCGGCTACAAGCCGCTGCGCAAGCAGGGTCTGCTGGGCCGGCTGTTCGCCGACAAGGACGAGGCGCCGCCGCGCGGGCTTTACGTCCACGGCGAGGTCGGGCGCGGCAAGACCATGCTGATGGATCTGTTCTTTCAGCAGAGCCCGGTCAAGCACAAGCGCCGTGCCCATTTCCACGAATTCATGGCCGAGGTGCATGAGCGGATCTACGGCTACCGCCAGAATATTGCGCGCGGCGAGATCGCCGACGGCGATGTGATCGGGCTCACCGCGGCGTCGATCTTCGACGAGGCCTGGCTTTTGTGCTTCGACGAATTTCACGTCACCGACATCGCCGATGCGATGATCCTGGGCCGTCTGTTCTCAAGACTGTTCGAACTCGGCACCGTGGTAGTGGCAACCTCCAACGTCGCGCCCGACGATCTCTACCAGGGCGGCCTCAACCGCGCGCTGTTCCTGCCCTTCATCGCGCAGATCGCCGCGCGGATGCACGTGCTGCGGCTCGACGCCCGCACCGACTTCCGGCTGGAAAAGCTCGCGGGCGTGACAATGTGGCTGGTGCCGGCGGATCATGCCGCAGCTGATGCCCTCGACAAGGCCTGGGTCAGGATGACCGGCAATGCACCCTGCCGGCCGCGCGATATCTCGATCAAGGGGCGCATCCTGCATGTACCGTGTTCGGCGCATGGCGTGGCGCGATTTTCCTTCGCAGATCTCTGCGAGAAGCCGCAGGCGGCGTCCGACTACCTGCGGCTCGCGCACGACTATCACACCATCATGATCGACCGCATTCCTGTGATGGACTACGCCGATCGCAACGCCGCCAAGCGCTTCATCACGCTGATCGACACCCTCTATGACAACGCGGTGAAGCTGATGGCCTCGGCCGCGGCCGATCCGCTGTCGCTGTATGCCGCGACCGAAGGCCATGAGGCCAACGAGTTCAAGCGGACGTCGTCGCGTCTGGTTGAAATGAGTTCGCAGTCCTATCTGGCGCTGCCCCACGGCCACAAGGATTCCGCGGCAAGCGGGTCGAGCACGGGATTGGTGGAAACCTGAGGGCGTGCCGTGACGGCCGGTTCGCGTCTACGAGGCACCCGCGGCCCGGAATGACCAGCGTCCCCGAACGAAACCAAGGCATGGCCCATAATTGCCATGGCGCGACTTGAACGGGTCCCTCGAAAGGGATAACCAGCCATTCGGCTTGCTTTACCCTTCCTCCTCGACCTTCACAGGACAGATTTCCCATGGCGCGCGACAAGATTGCTTTGATCGGCTCCGGTCAGATCGGCGGAACATTGGCTCATCTCATCGGCCTGAAGGAGCTCGGCGACGTCGTGATGTTCGACATCGCCGAGGGCGTGCCGCAGGGCAAGTCGCTGGACATCGCGCAATCTTCGCCAGTCGACGGCTTCGATGCGCATTTCACCGGCGCCAATTCCTACGAGGCGCTCGACAACGCCAAGGTCTGCATCGTCACCGCCGGCGTGCCGCGCAAGCCCGGCATGAGCCGCGACGATCTCCTCAGCATCAATCTCAAGGTGATGGAGCAGGTCGGCGCCGGCATCAAGAAATATGCCCCGGAGGCCTTCGTCATCTGCATCACCAATCCGCTCGACGCCATGGTGTGGGCGCTGCAGAAGGCCTCGGGCATGCCGCACAAGAAGGTCGTGGGCATGGCGGGCGTGCTGGATTCCTCGCGCTTCCGCTATTTCCTGGCCGACGAGTTCAACGTCTCGGTCGAGGACGTCACCGCCTTCGTGCTCGGCGGCCATGGCGATACCATGGTGCCGCTGGTGAAATATTCCACGGTGGCCGGCATTCCCTTGCCCGATCTGGTCAAGATGGGCTGGACCTCGCAGGCGCGGATCGACGAGATCGTCGACCGCACCCGCAACGGCGGCGCCGAGATCGTCAACCTGCTGAAGACCGGCTCGGCGTTCTATGCCCCGGCGGCGTCCGCAATCGCGATGGCCGAGAGCTACCTGAAGGACAAGAAGCGCGTGCTGCCCTGCGCCGCCTACCTCAACGGCGAATACGGCGTGAAGGACATGTATGTCGGCGTGCCCGTTGTCATCGGATCGAAGGGTGTCGAGCGTATTGTCGAGATCGAATTGGCCGGCAAGGACCGCGAAGCCTTCGACAAATCGGTCGGTGCGGTGCAGGGTCTGGTCGATGCCTGCAAGAAGATCGCGCCGGATCTGCTCGGCCGCTGATCGCGTTTGGATTCCGGCGCAGCCTTTTTCTTCCGGCGTTCCATGCGG
The DNA here is from genome assembly GCA_001464035.1 of Bradyrhizobiaceae bacterium Ga0074131. Lineage (GTDB taxonomy): Bacteria > Pseudomonadota > Alphaproteobacteria > Rhizobiales > Xanthobacteraceae > Bradyrhizobium. The sequence goes on along the minus strand of LNEC01000019.1, from coordinate 3,768 downwards.
ACGCCGCATAAGAGCAGCACAGGCGCGATCGAACTCCGAACCGGTCGGGATTCGCAGCGGTGATATATGGTATGCCAGACGGCAAGAGCGGATGAATTCCAACTTCACCGCACGAGGGCTCGGGGAACGTCCAGATGAATATCCATGAATACCAGGCCAAGGTGTTGCTGCGGGAGTTCGGCGTCAAGGTGCCGCGCGGCGTCGCCATTCTCAAGGCGTCCGACGCCGACCTCGCCACCGATGAACTCGGCGGTCCGGTCTGGGTGGTGAAAAGCCAGATCCATGCTGGCGGCCGCGGCAAGGGCAGGTTCAAGGAAGCCTCCGCCGGCGACAAGGGCGGCGTCCGCGTCACCAAATCGGCGGCCGACGTCAATCAATTCGTCAAGCAGATGCTGGGCGCGACGCTGGTCACCGAGCAGACCGGGCCGGCCGGCAAGCAGGTCAACCGGCTCTACATCGAGGAAGGCTCCGAGATCGACAAGGAGTTTTACCTGTCGATCCTTGTCGACCGCGAAACTTCCCGGGTGGCGTTCGTGGTTTCCACCGAAGGTGGCGTCAATATCGAGGAAGTCGCGCACAAGACGCCGGAGAAGATCGTGACCTTTTCGGTCGACCCGGCCACCGGCATCATGGCCCACCACGGCCGCACCGTCGCCAAAGCACTGGGCCTGTCCGGCGGTCTCGCCAAGCAGGCGGAGAAGCTGGTAACGCAGCTCTATACCGCGTTCACCGCCAAGGATATGGCGATGCTCGAAGTCAACCCGCTGGTCATTACCAAACAGGGCGATCTGCGCGTGCTCGACGCCAAAGTGTCGTTCGACGACAACGCGCTGTACCGCCATCCCGAAGTGGTGGCCCTGCGCGACGAGACCGAGGAAGACGCCAAGGAAATCGAGGCGTCGAAATACGACCTCAACTATATCACGCTGGACGGCACCATCGGCTGCATGGTCAACGGCGCTGGCCTGGCGATGGCGACCATGGACATCATCAAGCTGTACGGCTCGGCGCCGGCGAACTTCCTCGATGTCGGGGGTGGCGCCGACAAGAACAAGGTCACCGCGGCGTTCAAGATCATCACCGCCGATCCCAACGTGAAGGGCATCCTGATCAACATCTTCGGCGGCATCATGAAGTGCGACATCATCGCCGAAGGCGTGGTGGCCGCGGTGAAGGAAGTCGGCCTCAAGGTGCCGCTGGTGGTGCGGCTGGAAGGCACCAATGTCGAAGCCGGCAAGAAAATCATCAGCGATTCCGGCCTTAACGTGCTGACCGGCGACAACCTCGACGACGCCGCGCAGAAAATCGTCAAGGCCGTAAAGGGAGCCTGATCCGATGGCCCAGGACCATCTCGCCGCACCGACGCCGCTCGAGGAGCATCGCAGGCTCGCAGCGTTCGCGGGCGAGTGGACCGGCGAGGAGATGGTATACCCGTCGCGCTGGAACGCCGGAGGCCCCGCCACGTCGCGCGTCACGGCCCGTATCGATCTCAACGGCCTCTATCTCATTCAGGACACCCGCCAGACCCGCGACGGCAAGGAAAGCTTCGCCACCCATGGCGTCTTCACCTACGACCGCGAAGACCGGCTCTACAAACTGTTCTGGCACGACTCGCTCGGCTACTACCCGCCGTCGCCGGCCTCCGGCGGCTGGACCGGCAAGAGCCTGATCCTGGTGCGCGGCTCGCTGCGCGGCAATGCCCGCCATGTCTACGAAGTCATCGACGACGACAGCTACACCATGAAGATCCAGTTCTCGCCCGACGCGGAAGGCTGGGCCGACGTGCTCACCGGCGTTTACCGCCGCATTCACTGATCCCCTTGACCCGCCGCCTGCGAAAGCAACCCGAAACATGTCCATCCTGATCGACAAGAACACGAAAGTCATTTGCCAGGGGTTTACCGGCAAGAACGGCACGTTTCATTCCGAAGCCGCAATCGCATACGGCACCAAAATGGTCGGCGGCACCTCGCCCGGCAAAGGCGGTGCGCTCCATCTCGGCCTGCCGGTGTTCGACACCGTGGCCGAAGCACGGGAAAAAACCGGCGCCGATGCCAGCGTGATCTATGTGCCGCCGCCGGGCGCGGCCGACGCGATCTGCGAAGCCATCGACGCGGAAATTCCGCTGATCGTCTGCATCACCGAAGGCATTCCGGTGCTCGACATGGTGCGCGTGAAGCGCTCGCTGTCGGGATCGAAGTCGCGGCTGATCGGGCCGAATTGCCCGGGCGTGATGACCGCCGGCGAATGCAAAATCGGCATCATGCCGGCCAGCATCTTCAAGCCCGGCATTGTCGGCATCGTCTCGCGCTCGGGCACGCTGACCTATGAAGCCGTATTCCAGACCACCCAGGAAGGCCTCGGGCAGACCACAGCGGTCGGCATCGGCGGCGATCCGGTCAAGGGCACCGAATTCATCGACATGCTGGAAATGTTCCTGGCCGACCCCGCCACCACCTCGATCGTCATGATCGGCGAAATCGGCGGTTCGGCCGAGGAGGACGCCGCCCAGTTCATCAGGGATGAGGCCAGGCGCGGCCGCGGCAAGCCGATGGTCGGCTTCATCGCGGGGGTCACGGCCCCTCCCGGCCGCCGCATGGGCCATGCCGGCGCCATCATCTCCGGCGGCAAAGGCGACGCCGGATCCAAGACCGCGGCGATGGAAGCCGCCGGAATCAAAGTTTCGCCGTCGCCGGCGCGGCTCGGTAAGACCCTTGTCGACCTTCTCGGGGCGTAGGTTCCCGCCCGGAACTTTTCGGAACTTCTGTGGCCCCTCCGCTACAGCCGGTTCCCGGGTTCCATAGTAAATTGTTCCCATCGTTTAGACGGGTACTTTTTTAAAGGAGCCAACAAAATGAAGAAATTGCTTCTCGCGACCGTGTTCGCGACATTCGCCGCCGGCGGGGCCATCGCCGCGGATATGCGCCCTGCTTACAAGGCGGGCCCCGTAGCGGTCCCCCGCTGTGCCAGTTTCGGCGGCTGGTACGCCGGCGCCAACGTTGGCTACGGTTACTATGATCACAAATTCAACGACCGCGACCGCTTGGGCGGAAGTATCGATGACGATCTGGCGAGCGGCACGGACGTCGCTACAAGGAGCGGTGTGAACGGCGGCGTGCAGGCCGGTTACAATTATCAGACCGGTTGCACCGTGTTCGGCGTCGAGGCCGATTGGAGCTGGACCGGCCTTCGCGCCTCTTTCTTCAATCAGGACGGCGACCAGACCGCCGCAACCCCTCTGACCGACTCGGTCACGGTATCGAGCAAACTGGATTGGTTCGGCACTGCGCGCGTGCGTACGGGCGTCGTGGTCGACAACCTGTTGCTGTATGCGACCGGCGGTTTTGCGTTCGCGAACTTCAAGAGGTCGGCGACTTTCTTCAATGACAACGTCCCCCCCGCCATCGGAATCCTGAACTCGGACAGAACTCGCTTTGGCTGGACGGCCGGCGTCGGAACCGAGTGGGCGTTTGCGCCGAACTGGAGCCTGAAGAGCGAAGTGCTCTACATGCGCTTTGAGAAGGACGACGCTACCTTTATCGGCGACGGTAATGGTGTTGGAAACCTGGGCGTGCCGTATCGCATGGAAATGCAGGATCAGGTCGTCATCAGCCGGATCGGCGTCAACTACCGGTTCGGCGGCTGATCTGCCGACGCCAGAAGGACTAGCTGTGGAGCCTCAACAGGTTGTTCCCGGTTAGACCGAGTCTGCTGATCGGTGTTTGAGACTTTATCCCGCCGTGAGGCCGGTGCCAATTGTAGCGGTGC
>LNEC01000018.1 GCA_001464035.1 Bradyrhizobiaceae bacterium Ga0074131 | reverse complement strand
GGGTGTCCATTCGGTTCTCCGCGAATCGCTGGTGGTTTGGCGACTTCAGAGTTTCCGGTCCGGGCCGAATGGACAACCTCCTGAAAGCCCACACCTAGATGTGCAAATCATTCACGCTCCTTTTTTCGGCGAGTTGTTCAAAGGAGCGTTTCCTATCTCCACGACCGCAACCGTAGCCAGAATCAGGTTTGACAATCTCTTTATCCCCTTGAGCTGGCTGTACATAACATCGCTGGCGACGTTTGGAGCGGCAATCTTGCGTAGCCTGGGCCCTCTTCTGAAGAAATTCAGAAAACACGCCCTCATTTGCTTGGTACAACTGCCTTTGCTGTTTTTTTGCGAACTTCTTTTTCCAAGAGGTCGATTATTTCGGAGCAAGCAGCCTTAAGAGGTACGTCATACAAGGCAATCTCTGGGGCTATTTTGGCTTGTTTTGTATCCTTCCATCTCTTGGGATCTTCTTAGCTGCCGAATTACCCGAAGAAAGATGATAAACAATGGTCGCGAGCTAGAAGGGGGAGACGCAAGCGTCCACATCCGAAGATATTAAGACTATTGACGCGATAGCCGCGGTCGGCGCGCCGCTATCGATGCCAATAGCAGCGTACTCCTGCAAAATCAGATCGTGTGGATGGATCGTGGAGCGCCGACGAGCGCGGTAGCCGTTGACGCTAACCGACCTGGACTACCCGCGCGCGACGCGCTGGCGGGAGCCCGGCCGATAGGCGAGGCGGGTGTGTCCTCGGCAATAAGGCATGCCCTTGAGCGGCGTGTTGCCGCAGAAACAGAAGTCTTCCGCCCCGGGCGTGCTGATCGGCCAGCGGCATCGCTCCTGGTTCAGTTCGAACAGCGAGCAGCGATGCTCGCTCACAACCGCGGCGTCATCGGCGGGATCCTTCTCGCGGTAGACGACCCGCAGCATCTCGTACTGACGTCGCGGGCCTGGCTTCGGGCGGCGCTCCTTCGCGGGCCGGTTCGGCGGCGGTTCGTCGCCGGTGGTTTCGCGCGTCAAACGCAGGCGGGAGAGTTTGCCGATCACGGCGTTGCGGCTGACCCCGATGCTGGCCGCAATCTCGCGACAGGACAGGCCGGCTTCGAAATGGCTTTTCAGGAGGTCGATGCGTGCGGTGGTCCAGGTCGGTGCATTCGCGAACATGTTGGCAGTCCCCGCTGTTGGTGAACCGCCGCGCGTCGATGCTTCCCGTCAGGACGTCCTGCCGTTGTCGCGGATGGCCAGCAGCCCGTCCTTGATGGCGAGCCGAATGCCTTCCTCGATCAGGGTCTTTGCGACGCCGGGAACGCTGGTGCCGTGGGTGCCCTGTCGCACCAGCTTCTCGAGATAGCTGATGGTCGAGAGCGCCAACGTGACTGGAACGCGGTCGGTTTCGGCTTTCTCAGTAGCCATGGGAAACGCTAACTCTAATTCGGTGTACTTTAAAGTAACTATTTAGAGTCTATTAAGGGTTGAAACTGGAGTCAATTGCTGATTCGCGTCCGATGGGTGCGCGGCGGCGGCCGTGCAGGGCTCGGCGCACGGCCACGGTGCGCGTTTACCCGTGCACGATCGCCTTCTCGATCATGCAGTGAATGCCCTTGGAGCCGTTCACCGTCTGCGTGACGCGCAAATCCGCGGCTAGGCTGCAGAGCGTGTAGGCATCCTCGCGTGACAGGTTGCGCTTTTCGCCGAGCAGCACGATCATGTCGCGCAGCGCCCGCACCACGCATTGATCGAGGTCGGGATCCATCGCCATCGTCATGTAATGATCCGGCGTTTCGGCGCGGGGATAGTCGAGCCGCAGATCCTTGCGCAGCGTCAGCCTGAAGCGGCCCTGCAGCGCGGTCTCGATCGCGGTGACGCAGACCTCGCCGTCGCCCTGCACGCCGTGGCCGTCGCCGCACGAGAACAGCGCGCCCGGCACGAACACCGGCAGATAGAGCTTGGCGCCGGGGACCAGTTCCTTGTTGTCGAGATTGCCGCCCATCGCGCGCGGGATTAGCGAGGTGATGCGGCCCCAGGCCGGCGGCGGCGCCACGCCCATGACGCCGAAGAACGGCTTGAGCGGCAGGTCGAGCCCCCAGGGCATCCGGCCGACCATGCGCTCGCGATCGAGCGGAATGTTCAGCAGGCGGAACTCATGGAAATCGTCGGGCAGGGTACCGGCCAGCGGCCGGATCATGTTCCAGCCCCAGTCCTGCCGCAGCTGGACGTCGAGGATCTCGACCTCGAGCACGTCGCCGGGTTCGGCGCCTTGCACCGCGATCGGCCCGGTCAGGATGTGGCCCGGCAGCATCCGCTCATTCTTCGCATGAACCTCGGCGAGTTCGGGCGGCACGTGAAACCGGCTCTTGTCCGGCATCATCTCCGGACCACCGCTGATGGTGTCGACAGTCACCTCGTCGCCGCTGGCAATGGTGAGGACGGGTTTCAGCTTCGCTTCGAAAAAACCCCAGTGGCAGGTCTCGGGGCTGGAATGCAGATGATGATGCGTCATGGAGGAGGGCTTTCCCGTCGGTTCTATCGACTTCAGTCGTCGTTGCCGGGCAGTAGCGCGAAGCGCGTCTTCGCGCTAGATGACCCGGCCATCCATCTTCGTTTGAAGCGTGCACATTACGAAGAGAGATGGATAGGCGGGTCAAGCCCGCGTATGACGGATGGCGTGATTGGCGCGGCGCCTTGCGCCCCTGGGGGTACTCGCTTGTTTTTTCTGCTGTCCAAGACCCTCGGCATCATCCTGCTGCCGACCAATTTGCTGGTCGGACTAGGCCTCGCCGGCGCGCTGCTGCTGGCCACGCGGTTTGCATCCGCCGGCCGCAGGCTGATGGTGGCTGCGACCGTATGGCTGGCGCTGTGCGCCTGGTCTCCGCTCGGCAAGCTGCTGCTCTATCCGCTCGAGGCGCGCTTTCCGCCATGGGATGCGGCGAACGGCGCGCCTGATGGCATCATCGTCCTTGGCGGACCGATCGACGCCGATCTTTCGCTCGCGCACGGCAGACCCGTCGTCGGCGCGGCGGGCGACCGCATCGTTGCGGCCGCCGTGCTGGCCCATCGCTATCCCAACGCGCGCGTCGTGTATTCCGGCGGCAGCGCCAACCTGGTGTTCAACGATGCCAGGGAAGCCGACTACGCGGCCGAGCTGTTCGAAGGCCTGGGCATCGCCAAAGCGCGGTTGCTGATCGAGCGCCGCGCGCGAAACACCCTGGAAAACGCCGAACTCGCCAAAGCGCTGGCCGCTCCCAAACCGGGCGAGCGATGGCTGCTGGTGACGTCGGCCTTTCACATGCCGCGATCGGTAGGCTTGTTTCGCAACGCCGGCTTCGATGTGGAAGCCTATCCCGTGGACTGGAGGCTCGGCGCGCGCGCCGACCTCCTGACGTTCTCCACCGTTGCCGCTGACGGATTGGTGCGCTCCGACCTTGCGGTGCGCGAATGGATGGGCCTGATGGCCTATCGAACCACCGGCAAGATTGACGATTTGCTGCCGGGGCCGGCTCCGAAGGCGAAGCAGCTGTCGCAACGTTGAAACAAACGGGCTAGAATTGCGTGAACCGGCGCGCGACGTCCTGGCCCGCCGATCTGGGAGTTACGCCAATGCAACAGCAAACGCCGCCGGAACAGCTGGATTTGGCCGGCATGGTGGCCGATCTGAACGGCCTGCTCCGGCTGAAAACCACCGTGATCGGCATGAAGATGTTCGCCACCGTGGAAGAAATGACGGCGATCCCGAAGATCCGGCGGCCCACCGCGGTTCACACCACGGACCAGATCGTCAGCATGGCCTCGCGGCTGGGCTGGACCGTCGGCATCACCTCGGACGATCTCGTCGGCGCGCAGTGCCGCGCCGTGATCGGGCTCGCGCCAAGGGACGAGAAGTTTCTCGAGGGCACGAATTACGTCGGCGTCTGGCATGGAACGCCTGACGACGCGCGCAAGCGCCAGGAGGCGCTGGATGTCGTGCCCTACGGAAACTACCAGGCGCTGGCGGTGAGCCCGCTGTCGAGCGGCCGGCTCGATCCGCCGGACATCTGCCTCGTCTATGCGACGCCCGGACAGATGATCATTCTCATCAACGGGCTGCAGTATACCGGCTACAAGAAGTTCGAATGGGGCGTGGTCGGCGAGACCGCCTGCGCCGATTCATGGGGGCGGGCGCTCAAGACCGGCGAGCCCAGCCTGTCGCTGCCGTGCTTTGCCGAGCGCCGCTATGGCGGCGTGCCCGACGAGGAGATGCTCATGGCGCTGCAGCCCGCGCATCTCGCCAAGGCGATCACGGGCATGAAGCAGTTGGCCAAGAACGGCCTGCGCTATCCGATCGCGCCCTATGGCATCCAGGCGGATGTGCGCGCCGGCATGGGCGTCTCCTACGCCAAGAAATAAGCTCAACCGCCATTGCGAGGAGCACTTGCGACGAAGCAATCCATCTTGTTGCACGCCGCACCAATTGATTGCTTCGCTTCGCTCGCAATGACGGAAAATGCCAACCGCCGTCTCAGGGAATGCGAATATGTCCTCGTCGAAATTCGACATCGTCGTCTATGGCGCCACCGGCTTTACCGGCCAGCTCGTCGCCGAGTATCTCGCCGCGCGTTACAAGGGCGACGGCAGCCTGCAATGGGCGATGGCCGGACGCAGCAAGGACAAGCTCGCCGCGGTGCGCGACGCGATTGGCGCGCCGGCCGACATCGCCTTGATCGTCGCCGATGGCGGTGATCCCGCCTCGCTGAAAGCGATGGTCGCCCAGGCCAAATCGATTATCTCGACCGTCGGCCCGTACCAGCTTTATGGCTCGGAATTGGTCGCGGCCTGCGTGGCGGCGGGAACCGACTATTTCGACCTCTGCGGCGAACCCTTGTGGATGCGGCAGATGATCGAGACCCATGAGGCCGCCGCCAAGGCGAGTGGCGCCCGCATCGTGTTCTCCTGCGGTTTCGATTCGCTGCCGTTCGAACTCGGCGTGCTCTACGTGCAGGAGGAGGCGAAGAAGGCGTTCGGCGCGCCGGCGAACCGCGTCAAGGGCCGCGTCCGCGCCATGAAGGGGACGTTCTCCGGCGGCACCGCGGCCAGCATGAAGGCGACCTTCGTGGCGACGGCGCGAGATCTCAGCCTGGTCGCGGTATTGAGGAATCCGTTCGCGCTGACGCCGGGCTTTGAGGGGCCGAAGCAGCCGCCGGGCAACAAGCCGGTGTTCGACGAGGAGCTCAAATCCTGGACCGCGCCGTTCGTGATGGCGACCATCAACACCCGCAACGTGCACCGCTCGAATGTCCTGATGGGCTTTCCCTACGGCCGGGATTTTGTCTACGACGAGATGATGCTGACTGGACCAGGCGAGAAGGGCGAGGAAGCCGCCAGGCGCGTCGCGGCCGCGATCAATGCGGAGAAGATGGGACCGACCAACGGCCCGAAGCCCGGCGAGGGGCCGTCGAAAGAGGAACGGGAGAACGGCATGTATGATCTCCTGTTCGTCGCCGTCGCGCCCGACGGCCGTCAGGCCCGCGCAGCCGTCAAGGGCGACCGCGATCCCGGCTATGGCTCGACCTCCAAGATGATCGCGGAATGCGCGCTCTGCCTGTTGCGCGACACGCCGGAGGTTGCCGCGGGGATCTGGACCCCGGGCGCCGCCATGGGCGACCAACTGATCAAGCGGCTGGTCGACAACGCCGGCCTGACGTTTGCAGTGGAGAAGTAGTCTCTTCACCTCGCCCCGCAAGCGGGGCGAGGTGGGTTGAACGTTCGCGTCGGATCAAGCCGACACAGGCGCCGCGAGCGCCTGATCCGTCGCCGCCCGGTAGCACTGTGCCGCCGCGAACAGGCCCCACATCACGCCCAGCATCAACCAGAAGTGCCGCCAGTGGTCGGTGTCGATCACCAGACTCATGCCGACCGTGCCGAGAAACGCCGCGAAGATGGCGAGATAGGCGCGCTGCCAGGGCACCCTGACAAACGCGTGGCGGAATCCCATGATCATGGTGACGAATATCAGCGCGGGATAGCAGACGCCGGCGAGCCAGCCGCCCGACATGAAGGCGTTCAGATAGGAATTGTGGGTGTCCTCGGGGAAGTAGCGGTTGAACTGCAGCGGACCGATCCCGAACGGCAGGTCCAGCGCCATTTCCGCGCCGAGGATATGCCGTCCGAACCGGCCGAAGCGACCGGCGTCGTAACTCTGGCCGAGACTGGCGCGCTGTTCGAACATCTCGCTGATGGAATCGAACGACAGCAACACGCCGATCAGCATCGCCACGGTCACGACCGCTATCACCGTCATGACGATGATGCGCGAGCGTTGCGCGCGCGAGGGGCTGGTGAGCACCATCAACGCCAGCATGAAGGCCGAGGTGATGACGAGCGCGCCCCATGCGGCGCGCGAAAACGCCAGCAGGATCGCCAGCGTCATGATGCCGAGCGCGATGCTGCTGCGGAGCGATCTTCCGATGCGATCGGAAACCACGCTTTGCAGCGCCAGCAACGCCGGAAGGGTCAGGTAGGCCCCGAGCACGTTGGGGTCCTTGAAGGTGCCGCGCGCGCGTCCATACAGCGTCAGCAGGTCATAGCCGCCGGGCACGAGGTTGAAGTAGCCGGCGATCGCCGCGGTCGCCGCGATCAGGCCGCCCGCGACCAGGCCGCGCCGGAGCATGTCGAGCCGGGCTTCGGTGTCTTCGGACATTACCATGGCGAAGAAGATCACGGTGACCGCCATGTACCAGGAGGTCGCGACCCAGCCGGCGACCCCGGGGCTGTCCATCACCTGGACGGCGGCGATCGAATAGCCGACGTTGATGAGGAACAGCAGCAGCAGGAGTGGTATGAAGACCAGCCGGAGCCGCAGACCGGTGGCAAAGAACAGGATGGTCGCGGCCAGCGTCGCCAGCTCGTAGGGGCTGGGCTCGATGAACACGATCGCGCCGGAGGCGCCGACCAGCCACACCAGCGCGCGCTGCAGCGCCAGCACGCCGGGCGCGGCCGTCATGGACGGCAGGGAATTTCCGGCTGTGGCCGCATACGCCATTCGATACTCACGCACTCACACACTCACACAACTCTACGCCCTTATCGTCATTGCGAGCAGCGAAGCGACGAAGCAATCCAGCTTCTTTCTTTGCGCAGCAAGATGGATTGCTCCGCGGAGTTTACCATCGGGCGCGCATTCGCGCGACCCGGTGGCTCGCAATGACGTTGCGGGCATCTCGGGTTTACTTAGTAGGCGTTCTCGTTCTTCGTCATCAGCGCCAGTGGCGTCTTGAGGAGAATGTAGAGATCGAACAGCACCGACCAATTCTCGATGTAATAGAGATCGAATTCGACGCGCTTCTGGATCTTTTCCTCGCTGTCGACTTCGCCGCGCCAGCCGTTGATCTGGGCCCAGCCGGTGATGCCCGGCTTGACGCGGTGGCGCGCGAAATATCCGTCGACGGCTTCGTCGAACAGCTGGCTCTGCAGTTTACCTTGCACCGCGTGCGGGCGCGGGCCGACCAGCGAGAGATTGCCCTTGAACACGACATTGAAGAGTTGCGGCAGCTCGTCGAGGCTGCTCTTGCGGATGAAGCGCCCGACCCGGGTGACCCGGCTGTCGTTCCGGGTCACGACCCTGGTGGCGAGCGGATCGGCCTGGTCGTGGTACAGCGAGCGAAACTTGAAGACGTCGATGCGCTCGTTGTTGAAGCCGAACCGTTTCTGGCGAAACAGCACTGGACCCGGGCTGTCGAGCTTGATCGCCAGCGCGACCAGCGCCATCACCGGCAGCGCCGCGAGCAGGATAAAGGCGCCGACGACGCGGTCGAACAGCCATTTCATCACCAGGTCCCAGTCGGTGATCGGCGCCTCGAACACGTCCAGCGTCGGCACCTCGCCGAGATAGGAATAGGAGCGGGGGCGGAACCGCAGCTTGTTGGTATGGGCCGACAAGCGGATGTCGACCGGCAGCACCCACAGCTTCTTCAGCATTTCGAGGATCCGCGTCTCCGCCGAAATCGGCAGCGCGAACAGCACGAGGTCGATCCGGGTGCGGCGGGCGAATTCGACGATGTCGTCGACCTTGCCGAGCTTCGGGCTGCCGGCGCAGGTATCGAGCGCGCGGCTGTCGTTGCGGTCGTCGAACACGCCGAGGATGTCGAGATCGGAATCCTCCTGGGCCTTGAGCGCCTCGATCAGCTGCTCGCCGCTCTGGTCAGAGCCGACGATGATGGTGCGGCGGTCGAGCCGGCCGTCGCGGGCCCAGCCGCGAACCACCGCCCGCAGGAAGACCCGTTCGGCGATCAGCGCGGCGAGGCCGACGAAGAAGAAGGCCGACAGCCACAGCCGCGATATTTCGCCGCCGAGCTTGGCGAAGAACGAGGCGCCGATGAACAGCAGGAACACGAAGGCCCAGGCCGAGATCATTCGCGTCATCTGCCGCAGCTGGCCGCGAAACACCTGGACCTGGTAGATGTCGGCGGCCTGGAAGCAGATCACGGCGGCGGCGGTCATGCCGAAGATCGCTGCGACATATTCCCAGTAGAAGCCGCTGATCGGCACCACATAGCCGGCATAGATCGCGATGCCGACCACACTGAGCAGCACGAAATCGGCCAGCCGCACCGCGCCCGCGATCACGATCGGCGAATAGGCCCGCCGGACTTTCTGGTTGGCGACGGCAAGCGCGGCCTGCGACAGCCGGCGGCGCCGTTCGACCGGCGGGCGATCCGCTGTGGCAGTCGCCGCAGCGGAGGCCGCGGCATCGAGCATGGGGCGTGCGTTGATCGGTTCCACTTTAGTCCAGGTCCGCTAATTAAAGTCCGCTAGTTCAAGCCCGTTGTTGCACAGGCATCTAGGCATGCGCGCGCCGTGGCGGAATTCCCCAGCCTTGGAATAAAGGACAAATCGGAAGAAACGGTTAGCGCCGGTAAGGAATGGTTAAGAAAAGGTACCCTTGAGCAGCAGCTCACGGTTGGTACCTGAGCGATAAGACGGCGACTGAGCGATATGGCGCTGAAGGCGGGAGGCGCACCTCGACCCGTAGCTGTGTCGGTGGCATCGCGGCGCATCCGTGATTTTACGGTCCCGGGGAACCTGGCTTACGGTCCGGCCACCAGATTCACCCTAGCGAGGGCACTTGAATCAATATCAGGACATACTAAATTAGTAAGTGCTAATTATTGATCGAATGAGCGTCGCTGGCCCATGATGGAACTTCCCGTCGGCATCTCGACAACGGTCTCGGGCGGAGTTGTTGGCCTGGTGCTAGGGCTTGTCGGGGGCGGCGGTTCTATTCTCGCAGTTCCTCTTCTGGTTTACGCTGTCGGGGTAACCTCGCCACATGTGGCAATCGGCACAAGTGCCGTTGCGGTCTCCCTGAGCGCACTCGGCAACGTGGTGAGCCATGCCCGCGCCGGAAATGTGAAATGGCGCTGTGCGGCCGTCTTTGCATCAGCCGGCGTGTTCGGGGCGGTTGGGGGCTCCACTGTGGCCAAAGCGCTCGATGGGCAGAAACTCTTGGTCCTGTTCGGCGCGCTGATGATCCTGGTGGGCATTACCATGCTGCGCAAACGGAGTACGGCGGGGAATCCGGAGGTGCGATTGTCGATGACGACAGCGCGCGGGCTTTTGCCGTTGCTGCTGAGCATCGGTTTTGCGGTCGGACTTTTGTCGGGTTTCTTCGGAATTGGAGGCGGCTTCCTGATCGTGCCGGGCCTCATGCTTGCGACCGGGATGCCCCTGACGATGGCGATTGGCACGTCCCTCGTTGCCGTCGCGGCGTTCGGGGCGGCAACTGCAGCGAGCTATGCCGTCTCCGGGATGATCGACTGGCCGATTGCCAGCCTGTTCGTTCTCGGCGGCCTGGTTGGCGGCATAGCCGGCGTCGCGTTCGGAAAAGCGCTCGCAGCAAGGAAGCAGGCACTCAATCTGACGTTCGCTGGCCTGGTCATTCTGGTCGGCCTCTACGTCGTCGTGCGCGGAACGGCGACGCTGGTCGCGGCTTGAAAAAATCCCCTAACTCGGGAAGGACGGTTGCATAATGAAGTCTGAGTTGCAGGGGTTTCCAATTGTCCAGGGGTTCTTCGACAAACGCACCTTCAGCGTGCAGTACGTTGTCGCGGATCCCGAGACGCGGCACTGCGCTATCATCGACCCCGTTCTCGATTTTGATGAAAAGTCCGGCTCAACAGCCACGTGGTCGGCCGATGAGCTACTCGATCATGTGCGGAAGGAGGGCTACAGGCTCAAATGGATTCTCGACACACATCCGCACGCCGACCATTTCTCGGCAGCGGCCTATCTCAAGGGCAAAACGGGCGTCCCGACTGCGATCGGCGAAAAGGTCGTCGAAGTGCAGAAGCTCTGGAAAGAAATCTACAATTACCCCGACACTTTCCCGACCGACGGCTCGCAATGGGACAAGCTGTTCGTCGACGGCGAGCGGTTCAAGATCGGCAGTTGTGATGTCGAGGTGATGTTTACGCCGGGGCATACGCTTGCCTCGATCGCCTACGGTGTCGGAGATGCAATCTTCGTTCATGATACCCTGTTCCAACCAGACTTCGGAACGGCACGCGCCGATTTTCCGGGCGGGGATGCGCACGCACTTTGGAGAAGTATCCAGAGAATTCTTGCGTTGCCAGATGACACCAGGGTCTTCACCGGACACGACTACCTACCGGGCGGGCGCGAACCCGCCTGGGAAAGTACGGTGGGACAGCAGAAATCTGAAAACATTCACCTCAAAGAGGCGAAGACCGAAGCTGAGTTCGTGGCGCTTCGGCAGGCTCGTGACCGAAAACTGCCTATGCCGAAACTGATATTGCAATCGCTGCAAGTGAACATTCGAGGCGGCAGGCTGCCCGATCCGGAGTCGAACGGCCAGCGCTATCTCAAAATCCCCCTTGGAGCGCTCGAAGGCGTGCCTTGGAATGAAGGAGTACCACCATGAACATTAAGAGCGCAAAAGAACTCGTCGCCGCGGCTACAGCGGAGGTCGAGAAGCTTTCGAACAGCCCAACCCATGTCAAGCCGTTGAGCAGCGGCAAGCGGCGGGTGCTCTATTGTGCTTCCGGCAACCGGTCAGCGCTGGCTACAAAGACGTTCAAGAGCATTGGTATCGCCAACGTCTCGCATGTAGCCGGCGGCTTTCCCGCGACGCAAAAGGGGGGCGGCGAAACCGAAAGCGCGGCGTGGGTCGGATCGTGACGTACTAGCGCAATCGAACAGAAGGACCCAAGACAATGATGGACGGTACAGGCGGAGGAATGATGTTTGGCATGGGCCTCACATGGATAGTCATCATCGTGGTGCTGGTGTTGGCAGGTGCGGCGCTCGCCAAGTACCTGTCCTCTGGTCGATAAACGAGAGCGTTAGCCGGCCTTCGCTCGGCCCATTCATTTCAAGGATTGAAGAGTGACACTGATTGCGCCATTGCAGCGGTTCCTGAAAAGAAACGGCCGTTTCTCGGATCCTATTTTTCGCGTTAGCCTCAGCCTCATTTTCGTCATTGGCGGGCTTGGACATTTCGTGGAGCATCGTCAGATGCTTGAGCGGATAGCCGAATCGCCGTGGGCAAATGCGATCAACATGATCGGCAATCCATCTGTTTTGCTCTGGGTTTCCGGCGCCATTTTCGTTCCGGCGGGCCTCGCGCTTGCCGCGGGATTTTTGACTCAGCTGTCATCTGTTGTACTCTTCGTCACGCTCGTGCCGATTACGATTACAATGCACGTGGCTCCGGGCCACGCCGGGCCGTTGTTCAAGAATATAGCTATCCTTGGCGCGTTGATTCATTTCGTCTTTAACGGATCGGGTGCGGTTGCAATCGACCGGGCGTTAGCCTTAACCATCGAACCCACTAAAGGAGTGCTAAGAATCGTCCGAAGGCGAGCTAGGAAATAGCTCTCAGTAGCGGCTGAAGTCATCACGACGGCCGTGTGCTGCCGCCGACTAGACCGCGGCTGGGGCGGCGTGCTTTCGTTCGACCCGAGCCATTCGCGATGTTCGCGATGTCAGTGAACCATAGCTGTCGAATGGCGTTAACACTAAAGCTAGCCCGCATATTCTATCGCGCCTTGGAGAAACGCTCATGAGCTACCATTTTTCTAAGACCGTCGATTTGCCGATGGAAGCCGCCGTTTCTGTGACTACCGAAGCCTTGAAGGAACATGGTTTTGGTGTGCTCACCGAGATTGATGTGCAGCAAACACTAAAGAAGAAGCTGGATGTGGACTTTCATCCTTACCGTATCCTAGGCGCTTGCAACCCAAAAATGGCGTACCAGGCGCTCCAGGCTGAGGATAAAATCGGCACCATGCTTCCTTGCAATGTCGTCCTGCAAGAGCGTGATTCGGGTTGTACTGAAATTTCAGCGGTGGATCCGGTAGCATCCATGCAAGCAATCGAGAACCCCAAGCTCGCCGAAATTGCCGCAAGCGTCCGCTCTGCCCTGCAGGAAGTAATTGCAGACATTGGGACAGGCAAGCTCCGCCAGCGTAGCCGGGTCAAATGACACAAACCTGCAATCTGACGGTCATTCAGGCCAACGATACCCATGGCTACTTGGAGCCCCATCCGGAGCTTGTCTGGTGCGGAAGTAACGCGTCGTATCCCACTCTGGGAGGGTTCGCGCGAATCGCATCGCTGCTAAATGCTGCGCGGCGTGAAAATCCTGGCGGTGTCCTGGTTCTCGACAATGGCGATACGTTTCATGGGACATACGCCGCCGTCATTAGTCGCGGCGAAGCTTTGATCCCGCTCGTCAACGCGCTGAAAATCGACGCTATGACGGCACATTGGGAGTTTGCTTGGGGTCCCGCGCACTTCCGCAAATTGGTCGACCGACTTGACCATCCAATGCTTGCCATCAACTGTTACGACAAGGCGACCGGCGAACGAGCCTTTCCGGCATCCGTGGTCCTGGAGCGCGCCGGACTGCGCGTCGGCGTGATAGGCATCGCAGCCACGATCGTTGATAAAAGTATGCCGCCACATTTCAGCGAGGGCCTCCGCTTCACCTTGGGCCTAGATGAACTGCCTGCAGAGATCGATCGGCTAAAGCTGGGCGAGAGCGTCAATCTGATTGTCGTGTTATCGCATTTGGGCTTTCCTCAAGATGTCAAACTCGCTGCCTCGGTCAAGGGCATTGACGTCCTTCTCAGCGGTCACACGCACAATCGGCTCGAACGCCCCGCCCGGATCGGAAACACGCTCATCATCCAGTCCGGTTGCCATGGGTCCTTTATTGGACGCCTGGACCTTAAGGTTGCCGGCAACAGGATCATCGATGCGCAGCATCAGCTCATCCCCATCGAAGATTCTATACAACCGGATGATGCGATGCAGCGCTTGGTGGACGAAGTAATGAGGCCCCATCGCGCCATGCTGGCAGAGATCGTCGGCAATACAGCAATCGGACTGCACCGCGACACTATCCTTTCCGCGCCGATGGACGATCTTCTCCTTGCGGCGGTCGCGTACGCCGGCGGGACTGATATCGCGTTTTCGAATGGCTGGCGATATGGTGCGCCGATCCCACCCGGCCCGGTTACCATCAACGATCTCTGGAACATCATTCCTACCAATCCGCCGATCTCGACCGTCGAACTTACCGGCGCGGAAATCCAGGAGATGATGGAGGAAAGCCTCGAGCGAACATTTTCAGCCGACCCATTCGGGCAGATGGGTGGCTATCTCAAGCGCTTCAGGGGCTTGACCATTTACGGCAAGCTTGAGAATCCTCCAGGCCATCGGATCGAGCACATCTTCGCGGCGGGCGCGCCCCTTGTGGGCGGCCGCAGCTATAAGTCAGCCTTCGTGACTGCCCAAGCTGTGCCGCAGAAATTTGGTCGAAATCGGCGGGACTTGCCGGTTAGGGCAATAGATGCACTGCAGGATAATTTTCGGAGGCAACCGGTTGAGCCGAACGGGGGGCTGGGGCGTTTCATACCTGTGTGAGACATGGCAGAAAACTACAGTACGTACATTTTGGCATTCCATTCGCGACCACCATTCGAGGATCAAGGGGGAGCGCAAAGCGCGGAAGCTCCCGAAAACTGGCACACTCGGATGGTGAGGTTTGCCGGCCTACCCGCGCCGTTAATCTCAGCCGACTGTCTCATGATCTTCTCAGGGTGCGGGGGCGGCCGATCCCGCTTGTTCGAGGCTTTGCCGGACTGGATAGCGGACGGCTTCTGCGCCAGCTCAACGATTTCGCCGAAAGAAACGCGAAAGCAAAACCATGCACGCTTCGTCTTTTTCGGAGAGCATTGAGCAAGCTCTCTTTGCTGCAAGTCGGTTACGTCTGATGGGAAGTTGGTGCGACGCACAAGGGATGAGGTACATAACCGATTCGCGGTAAAGACATTTAACGATCCGCAAACGCTTCGCGGTAGCCGGCGAGCACGCCTTCGACCATCGCCTTCTGCGAAAAGTGCACGAAGATCCTTTCCCGAAGCGATCTGGCGCGCGCCAGCGCGGCTTCCGGATCCTCCAGCGCGGTTTCGATCGCGTCCGCCATCGCACCGACGATGTTGGGGGCGAACAGCGCGTCCTGATGCTCCGCGAAAATTTCCGGGATGCCGCCGACATTGGCGGCCACCATCGGAATTCCCGCCGCGGCTGCCTCTATCACGACATAGGGCATCGAATCGCCGCGCGACGGCACCACCAGCAGCCTGCCCTTGGAAAAGCCGTAGCGCGCCTTGACGTGGCCGATGAAGCGGACGGCCTCGCCAAGGCCGAGCCGCGCGATCTGGGCCTTGAGATGGTCGAGTTCCTCGCCGTCGCCGGCCAGTGTCAGCGTGACCGGTTTGCCGTCGGCGCGCAGCCGTGCGACCGCGTCGATCAACAGGTCCGCGCCCTTGATGTGCCGGAACTCGCCGACATAGACCACGTCGGTGGCGTCGGCGGCGGTGACGACGGGATCGAATTCGTCGGCGGTCACGCCGTTGAACACGCAGCGCACGAGGCCCGAGGGGATGCCGATGGTGCGCTGATAGGTGTCGCGCGCGAACGCGCTCTCGAACAGGAACAGGTCGGTCGAGTTCATCAGCGCGCGTTCGAGGCGGCTGTACATCGCGCCCTTCAGCGTATTCAAGGGATAGTGCAGCGAGCCGCCATGCGGCGTGTAGACGCGAATGGTTTCCGTCGAGCGGGCCTTCAAGCGGATGAAGGCGCCGGCCTTGGCGCCGTGGCCGTGGAGGACATGCGGCTTCAGCCGCCTGATCAGCCGCATGAAATGCGCCCACACCAGAATGTCGGTCGGAAACGGCTCGCGACGGATCGCGAGGCGATGCACGCCGAGTTTCAGGCGCGGCGCGATTTCCTTCAGTGCCTTCTCGGCGCGCTCGCCGCCGGTGAGGCTGTCGGCGATGATCCCCACATGATGGCCGCGATCGGCCTGGCCGTTGGCGAGATCCATGATGTGGCGGAAGATTCCGCCCACCGGCGCCCGCACCGCGTGCAGGATACGAAGCGGCTGACCTTCAATCAGGGGCATGATCAGAACCAGCGTTCGCCGACGAGCACGGTGTCGCCGGGGCTGAGCGCGGTGCCGAGCGGCACCA
The DNA here is from genome assembly GCA_001464035.1 of Bradyrhizobiaceae bacterium Ga0074131. Classification (GTDB taxonomy): domain Bacteria; phylum Pseudomonadota; class Alphaproteobacteria; order Rhizobiales; family Xanthobacteraceae; genus Bradyrhizobium. The sequence goes on along the minus strand of LNEC01000018.1, from coordinate 72,965 downwards.
CGACACGCATCAATCCCGAAGCGTCGGCGCGTGTGAGGGTGACGCGGTCGCGGCGGGCGCGCGGCGAGAAGCCGCCGGCAATCGCCACCGCGCTCTCCACGGTCATGTTGGGGACGTAGGGATATTGGCCGGGCGCTGCAACCTCGCCGAGGATGAAGAACGGCCGGTAGGCCTCGATTTCCACCGCGACCGACGGCTCGCGGATAAAGCCGTTGCGCAGCTTGGCGGTGATGTCGGCGGCGAGGCCCGCGGGCGTTCGTCCGCGCGCCGGCACCGAACCGATCAGGGGCATGGTGACGGCGCCGGCGGCGTCGATCGCGTAGGTATTGGTGAGACCTTCCTGGCCGTAGACCACGACCCGGAGCCGGTCGCCGGCGTCGAGCCGGTAGGCCGCATCATATCTGACGGGCGCCGGTGCGGCGGCATAGGTGACCGGGGCAGGGGCGGCGCCGTAACTCTGGCCATAGGTGATCGAGTCGATATCCGCCGGCTGTATCGCGGCGACCGGCGCGGATTTGCGCATGCAGCCCGCCAGGGCGAGCGCAGTCAGCAGACAGACAGTGACGGTACGCACGCCTCGCATCGGACAGCCCACAGGAATTGTTGATTCCGATTAAGGGCTTTCATGGTTAACAAAGCATGACCGTGAACGCGTTCGTTCGGCCCGTGTTCCCCAGAGCTTATCCGCCCGATTAACCCAGCGGCAACCTTAATGGAGTGTAATCACCGGGGTTGGGTGGACGGGTAGCGTCCGCGGGAGTGTGCGATGCGTTTAGCGTTCTGGCGTGCCGGCAAGGACAAGGCCAAAGCTCTGGTCGAGAAAGCTCTGGTCAAGAAGGCCGTGGTTCGGAAGGCTGCGGCCGCCGGGCCGGCCCCTGCCTTCGATAAGCCGGTCGCGGCAACCTCGAGCGGTGATCTCGATCTGCGCGCGCTGGGCCAGGCGCTGGCGCGCAAGAAAGGCTGGATCATCGTTCCGACGCTGCTTGTCGCCGTGCTGTCGGTGACCGCTGTCAACCTGATCACCCCTCGTTACAAGTCCGAAGCCCGCATCCTGGTCGACGGCCGCGAGAACGTGTTCCTGCGGCCGAACGGCGAGCGCAACGAGGAGCGCAGCTCGGTCGACGCCGAGGCGGTCACCAGCCAGGTCCAGTTGCTGCTGTCGCGCGATCTCGCGCGCGATATCATTCGGAAGAACAAGCTGGCCGAGCGCCCGGAATTCGATCCGGTGCTGCAGGGCCTTTCCCCGCTCAAATCGCTGCTGGCCCTGTTCGGGATCGGCCGCGATCCGTTCTCGCTGACCCCGGAAGAGCGCGTGCTGGACGCCTATTACGATCGCTTCACGGCCTATGCGGTCGACAAGTCGCGGGTCATCGTCATCGAGTTCCAGTCGTGGGATCCGGAACTGGCGGCGCGCGTCGCCAATTCGATCGCCGAAGGCTATCTGGTGCTGCAGCAAAATGCGCGGCAGGAGCAGGCCAAATCCGCCGGCCTGTGGCTGTCGGGCGAGATCGACAGCCTGCGCAAGAAGGTCGCGGAAGCCGAGTCCCGGGTGGAGGATTTCCGCTCGAAATCCAGCCTGTTCGTCGGCACCAACAACACCACCCTGTCCAACCAGCAGATGGGTGAGCTGAATACCCAACTGAACAATGCCCGCGCGCTGAAGTCGGACGCCGAATCGAAGGCGCGGCTGATTCGCGAAATGCTCCAGAGCGGCAAGCCGATCGAAGCTTCCGAAGTGCTCAATTCCGAACTGACGCGGCGGTTGTCCGAGCAGCGCGTGACGCTGCGCGCGCAACTGGCCGAGCAGTCGTCGACCTTGCTCGACAACCATCCGCGCATCAAGGAATTGAAGGCGCAGCTGGGCGATCTCGATCGCCAGCTTCGCGAAGAAGCCAGCAAGCTGTCGCGTTCGTTCGACAGCGACGCCCGCATCGCCGGCGGCAGGGTCGAAGGCCTGAGCGCCAGCCTCGAACAGATGAAGAAGCAGGCGGGTTCGACCAACACCCAGGACGTTCAGCTTCGCGCGCTGGAGCGCGAAGCGAAGGCGCAACGCGACCTCCTGGAATCCTATCTGGCGAAATACCGCGAGGCTACCACCCGCGAGAATATCGACGCCGCGCCCGCCGACGGTCGGATTATTTCACGCGCCAGCGTATCCAACACCCCAGCCTATCCGAAGAAGCTGCCGATCGTGCTGATCGCGACGTTGGCGACCCTTATGCTCAGCGCCGGCGCGATCGTGACAGGCGAACTGCTGCGCATCACCGCGCCCCGCGCGGCGGCTGTGTTCGCGCCCGCGCCGGCCTCGCTGCGCGCGCCGGATGCGGCCGTCGCGCTCGCCGCGGAGCCCGAACTTGAACTGGAGTCCGGGCCTGAGCCCGTTGCGGCTCCGGCATTCAGCGAAGCGCGTCCCGAGCCCGCGCCCGAACTCTCCGAAGTGGAGCAGCTGGCCGAAGATTTGCGCGGCGCCGGCGACGCGGCGCGCAAGGTCACCGTGCTCGGCACCGCCTCCAACGAGGGCATCACCCTGACCGCGCTGACACTCGCGCGGCTGCTCGCGCAGCATGCCAGGGTCGTGGTGGTCGATCTGTCGGCGTCGCCGGCGATCGCGGCGGTTTCGGTCGATCCGGCCGCGCCGGGGCTGGCGGAACTGATGCTGGGCGAGGCGTCGTTCGCGCAAGTGATCACCAAGGACCGGCTGTCGCGCGCGCACCTCGTGTCCTCGGGACGTCCAGGTTCGGACCGCAGCCTGCTGCAGTCCCCGCGGCTGACGCTGGCGATCGATGCCCTGTTGCGGGTCTATGACCATGTTGTGGTGGATGCAGGGACGGCTTCCGATCTGCCGGCGGAACTGTTGACGGCGCAGGCGCGTGCCGTGGTGGTGCCGGACGCGGCGATGGTCCAGGACGCCCGCACCGTGATGTGCGATCAGTTGAAGGCAGTCGGGTTCAGCGACGTCGCGATGCTGAGCGAGCAGGTGCAGCCTTCTGACGAGGTCGAGCCCGGCCCGCGGGTGGTGGCGGCCTGAACGCCGCAGCTGCTTCGGCGTCAGCGGTGGAACGCGCCGCGCAGCTTCTGTGCGAGCTCGAACAGCGCCGGATTGTGCTTCACCAGGTGCTTGGCGCGGTTGACGCCCGACATCGCCACCGCCGCCAGCTGGCCGCGCAGGCTGAGCGGGATGAAGCTGTCGAAGATCGGCTCGTCGTCCTTGCAGAACAGCCGTTTGTAGTCATCCGATCCGATCCCGAGATCGAGCGCGCGATAGTTGCATGCGGCATAATGATCGACGATGTCGCGCATCAGGATCAGGCCGGGACTGTATTTCGAGTTGGCCGACAGCGTGTAGGTGTTGAACATCATCGAGAAGCGCTGGCCGTCGGCGACGCCGGCAAAGATGGCGATCACCTCGTCGTCGCATTCGAGCGCGTGAATATCGATGGCCCGGCCGCCGCCCGCCAATTGCGCCATGCAGGCGTCACGTACGAATTCCTCGATGCCGGGATCGGCGAATACGTTGGGCAGTTTCTGCTCCGCCATCCGCTGCGGCTTGACGGTGAAGAACCAGTCGAGCAGTCGCTTGACGTCGGCGTCCGATGTCGCGACGTAGTTGCGATAGCCGGCAAGCGCCTGGAGCTTGCGTTCCTTGCCCTTCAGCCTGCGCCGGAACGAACTCGAGATCCGCGCCGTCGGCGGTTCCTCGGGCACGATTGTCATCAGCGGGCAGTCGTTGGCCGAGGGCTGGTGCGGCAACAGCGCCATCGGGTTGGGCACGCCCCGCCAGGTCAGCGGCTGCTGGCTCAGCGTCAGAACGTCGGCCTCGGCGCGCCCGCGGATCGCCGCTGTCAGCGCCTCGAGGTCGGTGGCGCGGACATCAATGGCGAACTCCCGGTCCCACAACGCCATGTTGAAGGTGGCGTGCTTGCCGCCCATGAAGCTTGCGGTGCGAACGCCATGCTCGTGGCCGAGCGCGAGCGGCAGCAGCAACAGCGGCCGACGCTCGGCGTCATAGCCGATCACGATGAAGGCGCGAAGCCCCTCGCGCGCGCCGACCTGCCGTTGCCAGGGCGCGAGGAAATCGAATCGCTGATACGGCGTGGAGAAATGCCTAATGTCCTCGAGGCCGCGCCAGATCTGCTCGGCCTGGTCGAGATCACCGAGAACATCCACGCTGGCGATGCGGCTCGTCCGCGACTGCGTGGGCATCGCCGGCGTTCGGTCTTCGATCGCGGCGGCCATGGTCATCACAAAACCCGTTTGTAGGAGATTATTTACATTTTTCAGCTTGGGCCGACCTTTGCAAAGAAATGTCAACAAAGAGTAAGGACAATGCGGCCCGCGTCGGGCGGGATCCGCCGCATCCGGGAACGCAAATTTGTCATCCGAAAACCGATTGCTGACCAGGCTGCGGCTGGAACTGGCCTGGTTCACCGGCCAGCCATGGCTGAGCGGGCGGGCGACCGGCGGCGCCGGCGTGGTCTTGCGTTTCGAACGGGTGCGGCCGCGGCGCGCTGGCGGCTTTCGGCCGCTACGGTCGCACGAAGTCACGCCAGGATTTCTCGACCGCACGATCCGGGCATTGAAGCGCTGGAAGTTCGACATCGTCTCATTGGACGAAGTTTGCCATCGCGCGGTCGTATCCCCCGTGCCAAGGCGGTTCGTCTGCCTGACCTTCGACGGCGGCTACAAGGACATCATCGCGTCGGCCTATCCGGTGCTGTCGCGGCACGCCGTGCCGTTCACGGTTTACCTGCCGACCGCGTTCCCGGACCGCGTCGGCGAGGCCTGGTGGCTCGCGCTGGAAGCAATCATCGCGCGGGAGAGCAGGATCAGCCTGGTGATGGATCGCCGCGAGCGGCACTTCGACGTCGCCGCCGGCGCCGAAAAATATCGGCTCTACGCGCTCCTTTCGGATTGGATGCGCACGCTCGCGCCGCCGGACCTGTCGACCGCGATCAACGATCTTTGCGGGCGATATTGCGTCGACCTCGCGGCACTGTCGCGCGAGGCCACGATGGACTGGGACGACCTGGCGAAGCTTGCGGCCGATCGCCGGGTGACGATCGGCACTGCAACGGTCAACTATCCCGCGCTGTCCAACCTGAAGGACGCCGACGCGCAACGCGAGATGATGATGGGGAAGGCGGTCGCGCAAACCGCGTTCCACCGCGACATCAGGCATTTCGCCTATCCGTTCGGCGACCGCGCCGCCTTCGCGCGCAAGCATGTCCAGATGGCCGAGGAGGCCGGTTTTGTCAGTGCGGCATCGGCGCTGGCGGGCGTCGTTCACGCCGAGGACCGCACCAATCTGCACGCGCTGCCGCGCCTTGCCTGGGACGGCCGGCAGCGGTCGCTGCGCGTCATGCGCGTGCTGCTGTCGGGCGCCGCCTTCGCGCCGGTGGCGCCGACGCGCAGGGCGTCGAGATGATGGTTTCAGTTGTCCCGCGCGGACGCTCGGTCCACCTCGCCCCGCGCCGAAGTTCAAAGCTAAAACGCCCTAGATATCCGGCCTCGACATCCAGCTGATGATCGGCATCGCCGGCAGCACCCATCCGATGCCGGCCACGACATAGAAGGCCGCCTGCAGCAGGCCGGAGCTCGCCAGCCACGGCGTCTGCGCCAGCGTCATTCCCAACAGCGACCACACCACCACGAGGGCGAGCAGGGCGAGGGTTCCGACGAATTTGCGGGTGCGGATGGTCATGACGGGAATGTGCAGCTTCCTTGCCGATGCGCGGGTTGCGTGCCGGAAGGGGCGGACTATAAGGGTCGCGCCGATTCATTCAAGCGCAGTGTCGATGTCCGCCAGTTCCGCAACGCAAGCACCATATAGCCGCGCCGTGAGGTGGTGGCTGCTCTCGATTGCCGCGCTGATCGCGATCATGGTGCTGGTCGGCGGCGCCACGCGGCTGACCGAGTCAGGGCTGTCGATCGTCGAGTGGAAGCCGGTCACCGGCACGCTCCCGCCGCTCGGCGAGGCGCAATGGATTGCGGCCTTCGAGGCCTACAAGACCATCCCGCAATACCGCGAGCTCAATGCGGGCATGTCGCTCGACCAGTTCAAGACCATCTTCTGGTGGGAATGGGGCCACCGGCTGCTGGGGCGCGTCATCGGCGTGGCCTATCTGTTGCCGTTTCTCTTCTTCCTGTGGCGCGGCGCCTTGAGCACGGAGCTGAAGCGGCGGCTGTGGCTGATCTTCGGCCTCGGCGCGCTCCAGGGCGCGGTCGGCTGGTGGATGGTGGCCTCGGGCCTGACGCAGCGGACCGAGGTGTCGCAATATCGTCTCGCCACCCATCTGGTGCTGGCGCTCGTCATCTTTGCGGGTGTGGTGTGGACGCTGCGGCGGCTGGCGGACCGGCCGCCGGTCATGGTCTCGGCGCGGTTGCGGATCACCAGCGTCGCGCTGCTGGCGATGACCTTCGTGCAGCTCTATTTTGGCGCGCTGGTCGCGGGCCTGCGCGCGGGCCGGGTCTACAACACCTGGCCCGAAATCGACGGCGCATTCATTCCCTCGGCGGCGCGGCTTTTCTTCGAAGAGCCGTGGTGGCGTAACCTGTTCGAGAACGCGCTGATGGTGCAGTTCGAGCATCGGATGGCCGCCTACGTGCTGATTGCTCTGGCGATCCTGCATGCGATCGACGCCGTTCGCTCGCGGGCGGGGAGTGCCGTGGTCCAGGGTGCGGTGTGGCTGGCGGCGGCCATCGCGTTACAGGTGGTGCTGGGTGTCTTCACGCTGCTGCATCAGGTGCCGATCGATCTCGCTTTGGCGCACCAGGCCGTGGCGATGGTGGTGCTGACGCTGGCGATTTCTCAGGTCGAGCGACTGGCGACGCGGCCGGAGCCGGCGCAGCGGAAGATGGGTGTGCCGGTCACGTCGGGCTGAACCGGACCGGCCTCTGGCAATAGCCGCAGACGGAATATCATAGGGTGGGCAAAGGCGCACTCTTCGCGCCGTGCGCACCATTTCAACGCGAGTTAGGATGGTGGGCACGGCGCAAGCGCGCCTTTGCCCACCCTACGCAATCTGCGCAAGCGCGGCCACATCCTCGATGTCGTTCGATTGCCACGCCTCGCTCCGGAATGCGAAAACGCTTACCCCTCCAGCGCCTGCTCGAGATCGGCGATCAGATCTTCCTTGTCCTCGATGCCGATCGACAGCCGCACCACGTCGGGGGCGGCGCCCGACCTGGCCTTGGCGGCATCGTCGAGCTGGCTGTGGGTGGTCGAGGCCGGGTGAATCACCAGGGAGCGGGTGTCGCCGACATTGGCGAGGTGCGAGAACAGTTTCAGATTCGACACCAGGCTGACGCCGGCCTCGTAGCCGCCCTTCAGGCTGAAGGTGAACACCGCGCCGGCGCCCTTCGGCGCGTATTTGCGGGCGAGGTTGTTGTACGGGTTGCCCGCCAGGCCGGAGTAGTTCACCGCAGCCACCGCCGCATGACCCGAGAGGAACTCCGCGATCGCCTTGGCGTTGTCGCAGTGCTTCGCCATGCGCAGCGGCAAGGTCTCGATACCCGTGAGAATCAGAAACGAATTGAATGGCGAGATCGCCGGGCCGAGATCGCGCAAACCAAGCACGCGGCAGGCGATCGCAAAGGCAAAATTGCCGAAGGTCTCCTGGATCTTGACGCCGTGATATTCCGGGCGCGGCTCGCTCAACATGGGATACTTGTTATCTCTGGACCAGTCGAAGGTGCCGGCATCGACGATGATTCCGCCGAGCGAATTGCCGTGGCCGCCAAGGAACTTTGTCAGCGAATGCACGACGATGTCGGCGCCGTGGTCGATCGGGCGGATCAGATAGGGCGTCGCCAGCGTGTTGTCGACGATCAGGGGCACGCCGGCCTTGCCGGCGACCGCCGCGATCGCCTCGATGTCGGTGATGGAGCCCGCGGGATTGGCGATCGATTCGATGAAGATCGCCCTGGTGCGCGGGGTGACGGCGCGCTCGAAGCTGCCGATATCGTCCGGGTCGGCCCACACCACGTTCCAGCCGAAACTCTTGAAGGCGTGGGTGAACTGGTTGATCGAGCCGCCATAGAGTTTTCGCGCGGCGATGAACTCGTCGCCCGGCATCAGCAGCTGCTGCAGCACCACCACCTGCGCAGCGTGCCCGGAGGCAACCGCCACCGCCGCGGTGCCGCCTTCGAGGGCGGCGACGCGCTCTTCCAGCACCGCCGTGGTCGGGTTGGTGATGCGGGTATAGATGTTGCCGAACGCCTGCAGGCCGAACAGCGAGGCGGCATGGTCGGAATCGTTGAAGACAAACGACGTGGTCTGGTAGATCGGCGTCACCCGGGCGCCGGTGGTGGGATCGGGCTGCGCGCCGGCATGCACGGCGAGGGTGGCGAAACCGGGAAGACGATCGTTCATTCTGGGCGTCCTGCTTTCTGGGGCTGTTCTGAAATCGCGCGGCATGCTGATGGCGGAGGCTTCTGCCGTCAAGGCGGATCGGCAGTCTGTCAGGTGCTCGGAATGCACGTGATTCGGAGAGCGCTGTCTTCGACGCAGTTGTTTCGCGTCGGCATCACGTCGCGTCGTTCCTGTTTTTCGCGGCCCGATCGGAGGCAGCGGTCTCGCCGCCGCCGACACTCGTTCGATTGAGCGACAGCCGCATGCCCTGGGTCGGCACCGGCGCGCGCTTCGAGCTCAAGGTGCGCGAATTGACGCCCATCCAGGAAATCTCCGAGGACAGCCGGCCATACTCGATCTTCGGGCAGCGGTTCATCACCACCTTGAGACCGGCGGCTTCCGCCCGGGCCGCCGCGGCCTCGTCGCGGGCGCCGAGCTGCATCCAGATCACCTTTGGAGGCGGATCGAGCCGCAGCGCCTCCTCGACCACCGGCATGATGTGGCTCGAATTGCGGAAGATATCGATCATGTCGACGGGGCGGCCGATATCCGCGAGCGAGGCGACGAAGGGTTTGTCGAGCAGGTTCTTGCCGACATGACCGGGATTGACCGGGATCATGTCGTAGCCGCGCTGCGCCAGATACTTGAACGCGAAATAGCTCGGCCGCACATTGACCGGCGACGCGCCCACCATCGCGATCGATTTCACGCCGTTGAGGATCTCGCGGATGTAGCTGTCGGGGTAGGCGTCATGGTTCATTTCAAGCAGCCATTTCAGTCGTCATTGCGAGCGCAGCGAAACAATCCATTCTTCCTTCGCGTCGCGTCAATGGATTGCTTCGCTGCCCTCGCAATGACGGTTACTTATCCTGCCAGTTCGGTGCGCGCTTCTCGATGAAGGCGCCGATGCCTTCCTCGGCGTCGCGGGCCATCATGTTCTCGGTCATCACCTCCGCGGCATAGCGGTAGGCGTCGGCGAGGTTCATTTCGGCCTGGCGGTAGAACGCTTCCTTGCCGAGCTTGATGGTGTAGGCGGATTTCAGCGCAACCTTCTGCGCCAGCGCGATCGCGGCGTCACGTTCGGTACCGGCGGCCACGACGCGGTTGACGAGACCGATGTCCCGCGCCGTCGCCGCGGTGATCGGCTCGCCGGTGAGCAGCATTTCCATCGCCTGTTTGCGCGGGACGTTGCGCGACAGCGCCACCATCGGCGTCGAACAGAACAGCCCGATATCGACGCCGGGCGTGGCAAAGGTCGCGGCCTCCGACGCCACGGCGAGATCGCAGCTCGCCACGAGCTGGCATCCGGCCGCGGTGGCGACGCCTTGCACGGCGGCGACCACCGGCTTGGGCAACTGCACGATCGCCTGCATCATGGCGCTGCAGGCGTTCATGATGGTCGCAAAATAGGCGCGGCCGCGATCGGCGTCGCCGCGGCGGGCGGTGAGTTCCTTCATGTCGTGGCCGGCGGAGAAGGCGGGGCCGTTGGCCGCGATCACCACCGCGCGCACGCGCTGGTCGTCGCGGATTTCCCGCAGCGCCCCATGCAGTTCGGCGATCAGGCCTTCCGACAGGCTGTTGCGGGCCGCGGAACGGTTGAGCGTGAGCACCGCGATGCTGCCAAGCGCCTCCCGCAGCAGGACAGGGGATGGCGGCGTGGCGGCTCGGGCGGTTTGGGCAGGCATCGGAAGTTTCCACTAGGGCAGGTGCGTCACCTTATTGTAACAAGCCTCGCGAAGCGAGGCGAGGCCAGGAAAGAGTTGGATCGGAACGAATGCAGGAACGAGTTGGCAGGAGCGACATGGCAACCGTGAAAATGAGCGTGGCTGAGCTGGAGGAGTTCCTTCGTGTCGAATTCCCGCAGTCCTTCGGCAGCGGCGACACCACCATCGAAAGCGCCGACGGAACAACCTGCCTGCTGCGGCAGCGTTACAGCGACCGCATGCTTCGTCCCGGCGGCACGGTTTCGGGGCCGACGCTGATGGCGCTGGCCGATTGCGCCATGTATGTGGTGCTGCTGTCGGCGATCGGCCCGATCGGCCTCGCTGTGACGACCAACCTCAACATCAATTTTCTGCGCAAGGGTCAGGCCGGCCAGGATATCCTCGCGGAGGCCAAGCTGTTGAAGCTGGGCAAGCGGCTGGCGGTCGGCGAGGTCAAGCTGCTGTCGGGAACGTCACCGGACCCGATTGCCCACGTGACATCGACCTATTCCATTCCAACTGCTTAGTGTTTTGTAGGGTAGTATAGCACCATATTTGTAAGCTATTGTATTTACGTATGTAATTTAGCTCATTTGACGTTGACGAGCGCGGTGCAGCGATCTAGAAACCGCGCAGTTCGGCGCCGATGCGCCGGATGTCCCCTTTCACGGATTTCCTCTCATGAAAACGTTTTCGGCCAAGCCCGCCGAGGTCACGAAGAAGTGGGTGCTGATCGACGCCAAGGGTCTGGTCGTCGGCCGGCTCGCTTCCCTGGTCGCGATGCGCCTTCGCGGCAAGCACCTCCCGATCTACACGCCGCATGTCGATTGCGGCGACCACGTCATCATCATCAACGCGGCGCATGTCGTGCTGACCGGTCGCAAGCGCGACAACAAGGTCTATTACAATCACACCGGCTTCATCGGCGGCATCAAGGAACGCACCGCCAAGTCGATCCTCGAGGGTCGTTTCCCCGAGCGCGTGGTCGAGAAGGCTATCGAGCGCATGATCCCGCGCGGCCCGCTCGGCCGGGTGCAGATGGGTAATTTGCGCGTCTACCCCGGAGCTGAGCATCCGCATGAAGCCCAGCAGCCCGAGCCGCTCGATATCGCTTCGATGAACCGCAAGAACATGAGGGCCGCATAAGATGTCCGACACCATGCAGTCTCTCGACCAGTTGTCGGCGCTGAAGCCGGCCACGCCGGAAGCCCCGAAATACGTCAAGAAGGTCGACAAGCAGGGCCGCGCCTATGCCACCGGCAAGCGCAAGGACGCAGTGGCCCGCGTCTGGATCAAGCCCGGCGCCGGCAAGGTCATCGTCAACACCCGCGAGGTCGAAGTCTATTTCGCCCGGCCGGTGCTGCGGATGATGATCCAGCAGCCGCTGGTCGCCGCCGCCCGCGCGGGCCAGTACGACGTGATCTGCACCGTCGCCGGTGGCGGCCTGTCGGGCCAGGCCGGCGCCGTTCGTCACGGCATTTCGAAGGCGCTGACCTATTTCGAGCCGGATCTGCGCGGCGTCTTGAAGAAGGGCGGCTTCCTGACCCGCGACTCCCGCGTGGTCGAGCGCAAGAAGTACGGCCGCGCCAAGGCCCGCAAGTCGTTCCAGTTCTCGAAGCGCTGATTGCTTCTAATTTGCAGCGAATGCTGCAGGATCGCGAAAGGGCGCCTTCGGGCGCCCTTTTTTGCTGTGCATTTGCCGAGCAGTTGACGCTGTTTTTCCTGAAAACTTTCATATGCGCGCGAACGAATTTCCAAGACCGGCGGTCGTATCGTCCGGGCTGGTGACGGCGCGCTCTTCGTTTCCGGCGTGCCGGCTGCCCCCGCATCACAAGCTTCCGGTGGACCATGTCGCTCGATCCCTCCACGCTTTATCTCGTCGCCACCATGGTCGCGGCCATGCTGGGCGCCATGCTGCTGTTCTTCGGCAAGCGGGAGAACATCCCGGCGTTGAAATGGTGGGGCACCGCCTATCTGCTCGGCGCAGCATCGGTCGCATTGTGGACGCTCGCCGCCAACACGCTCGGCGAAGGGCTTTCGCTGGCGCTCAACGCCGTCGGCCTGGTCGCCTGCGGCATGGTCTGGAACGCCTCGCGCGTGTTCCACGGCCGCAAGCCGAATTGGCCGGGGCTGGTGCTGGGCGCGATCGTCTGGATCGCGGCCGTCGCGACGCTGGCGCCGGAAGCCTCCGCCCTGCGCATGACGATCGGCGCCGGCATCGTCGCGGTGTACGCCGCGCTGACGGCTGCCGAATTGTGGTCGGAGCGGCGCAGGACGCTGCAAAAGCGCTGGCCGGCGATCGTGGTGCCGCTGTCGCACGGTTTCGCGCTGATGCTGCCGATCCTGCTCGGCGATCTCCTGCATCCGCGCGATGCCGCGTTCTCCGGCAGCATCTGGGTGACGATCTTCTCCATTGAACTCGTGCTCTACGCGGTCGGCACCGTGTTCGTGATCTTCATGCTGGTGTCGGAGCGCGCGGTGACCGCGCACAAGACGGCGGCGTCGATGGACCCCTTGACCGGCATGTTGAACCGCCGCGGCTTCGCCGAGGCGTGCGCGCGGGTGATCGATCGCGAGGCCAACGCCGGCCGCCCGGTCACCGCGATGATCTTCGACATCGATCATTTCAAGTCGATCAATGACCGCTTCGGCCATCCGGCGGGCGACGAGATCCTCAAGCTGTTCGCCGCCGTCGTGGTCAATGGGCTGCGCATCACCGACCTGTCGGGACGAATCGGGGGCGAGGAGTTCGCCGCATTGCTGCCCTGTTCGCTGGAAGAGGGCGTCATCGCCGCCGAACGCGTCCGCGAGGCATTTGCCGATTCCGGAATCGTCGATGAGGGCGGACCGATCGACACCACCGTCAGCATCGGCGTGGCAGGCGGGCCCGCCGGCACCGAGCTCGAGGTGTTGCTGGCCGCGGCCGATACCGCGCTCTACCAGGCCAAGCGCGGCGGCCGCAATCGCGTCGAGGCGGCGGAAGAGTTGCCGCTGTCGCTGGAAAACTGGCGGCGCAAGACCGCGGGCATCGCGCGCCAACCGCGGCAGCAGCCGGGTATTCCAAGTCTTGCGTAAGCGTGGGCGGTAACCTGGCATTTACCATTCCATCGATATCATGCCGGCCATGAACAGAGGTCCGAGCCATAGCGCCGACGCCGCCCTGATGTCGCTCGAAGCCGCAGCCGCATCGGCGCGCGGCGGGTTCGCCTGCATTTTCTCCACGTCGGACGAGTACGAGACAGCGCTGATCCTGCAGCGACGCGCGCAGGGCCGTTACGCCGCCCCGCGCAGCCGCTGGCCGCTTCTGATGTTCGCCGGCTGCGCGCTGATGGCCGCCGGCACGGTGCTGCTGTTCAGCTAGGCTTGGCGCGACGACAAGACCGGCCGGCGCGCCGCAAGGCGCCCTTTTTCTTTGCAAGCGGCTGGGCTAGAGACATGAATTCCCAGCGAAAGGCCGCCACCAGATGATCACCGAAATCGCGCAGATCGACATCAAGCCCGGCTCCGAGACGGATTTTGAGGCGGCGGTGGCCAAGGCCCGCGCAGCCTTCGGCCGCTCCAGGGGCTTTCACGGATTCGAACTGCATCGCTCGATCGAGAAGCCGCAGCGTTATCGCCTGATGGTCAAATGGGAAACCCTGGAGAACCACACCGTCGATTTCCGCGGCTCGGAGAATTTCACGGAATGGCGCGGGCTGGTCGGGCAATACTTCGCCTCGCCGCCCGAGGTCGAGCATACCCGGACGGTGCTGACCTCGGCGGCGTGAGCGCGGCAGCACCGCGCGGGGCCGCGACCGCGTCAGGCGAGATTTTCCTCAGCCTTGAAGTGATCGATCACGACTTTCGCAATCGCCATCAGCGGCAGCGCCAGCGCGAGGCCCCAGATGCCAAACACGATGCCAAGCAGGATCTGGAAGGCAAACAGCGTGGCGGGAGGAATGTCCAGCGCGTGACGCTGGATGATGGGTGTGAGGACATAGCTTTCCAGCGCGTGGACACCCATGAACAGCACGAACGCACTGGCCCCCGCGATCCATCCCGAGGCAAGGCTCGCGAGCACCACGATCAAGCCGCCGATCAGCGCGCCGATGGTCGGAATAAAGGCCAGCAATCCGGCCTGGATACCGAGAATGAATGCGCTCTGGATGCCGATGATGGTCAGGCCGATCCAGGTCACGAAGAACACCGCGAGCATGGTGACGATCTGCGCGATCAGCCAGCGCTCAAGCGTCTCGCCGATGCGATCGACGATCACGGTCGCGCGGACACGATGCCGCGCCGGCGCCATGAACAACAGCCCTGTCCGATAAACGGCGGGCTGCGCCGCGAACGCCAGTCCGAGAAACAGCACGATGAAGAAATTCCCGACGGCGCTGACGGTGCCGAGCAGCACTTTCAACGTCTGGCTCACGATGGCGCCGCCGCCGGAGGCGATGGCGCCGGCGCTCGGAAGATTGTGCGGGACCGGCGCGGCCGGCATTGCCGGCGCTTCCAGGCTAGGCGAAGCCGCCGGCGCGCCGAGATTGCCGAGCTCGAGATAACTGGTATCGATGCCGTTCCTCTCCAGGAAGGCTTTGACGTTGACCAGCTGCGACTTGATCGTATCGCTGAGCACGGTGGCCTGTTTGGCGATGGTGGCGCCGCCGAGGAAGACCACGCCCGACAGCATGCCCGCCAGCACCAGGCAGACGAGGGTCAGCCGCAGCGCATGCGGCAGCCTGACGGCGTGGCCGAGCATATGGGTCAGGGCGTTGAGCGCGACCCCGAGCAGCATGCCGGCGAAGATCAGAAACAGCGCGGCTGCGAAATGCCACGTGAACAGCAACAGGGCTGCGAATGTGACGACGCCGATACCGCCGACCGATATCGCCCATGCCAGATCGTTGCGGGCCTGAAGTCGATCCTCAGCCGAGACTGTCACGTGTGATCCCCCTTCAAGTCGATTTCCGGCGGCACTCTTCAGCGAAACGCGCCCGGGATCAAGCGTGACCCGGCGCCGGTTTGACGCTGACGCATTGGCCGTGCGAAGCGAAGCCTCAAATACCGGTCGCGGGATGGCGAGGGATTATCGGCAATGAACTTCAAACTCGTCGGTCCGCTGCTGCTGCTGGCTGCGCTGGTGATCGGCGACCAGATCAGGATCAACCGGCCCAATCACAAATACCGTCTGACCGTCGAGGTCGAAACGCCTGAAGGCGTCAAATCGGCTTCCGGCGTCATGGCGGTTCACCCCGACCGAAGCTACAGCCGCGGCGGCAAGACCAGCACCAAAGGCGATGCCGTGTTCGTCGATCTCGGCGGCGGCAAGAACCTGGTCGCGCTGCTGGCGCATACCGGCAAATCGCTCGAACTCGACGAGATCAACTATGTAGCCTTGCGCGCCTACAAGGCCGCGGGCCAGAACGTCACCTTCAATCAGATGAGCCGAGCGACCGGCACGGTGCCCGTGACGGGGGAGGTGATCCCGGTGCTGGTCAGCTTTGCCGACCCTGCCGATCCCGCCACGGCACGCGTGGTATCGCCAGACAATATCGAGGGCGTGCTGGGAAAGGGCATCCGGCTTCGCGGCGTGTCGGCCGAGGTGGTGCCGAACGGCGTGTGGCCGCTCGATTTCGGCGGCGCGCTCGGCGATCCCGTGAGCCGCGGCATCGAGGCGAAGTTGCCGTGGTTGAACGGCGCGGGCGATGCCGCGGGCAGGGCGCTTCAGGCCGCGGGATTGCCGAGCGCCGAGGCCATCGATTCCAAGGACGCTTTCACGCGGAAATAGCAATGCAGGCCGGCGCCGCGGCGTGGCATATTGATCCGGTACAGGGCGGCAGGCATGATCCAACCGGGACTTGTCTGCCCGAGACTTGTCTGCCCGAGACTTGCGACGTGAGATTGGAAGCCATGCCATGAGGAGGCCGGTCGTCGGGGTGATCGCAAACGCCTATCGCGTGGAGGATCGATTTGCGACGCAGATGACCGGCGAGCGCAATCTGCGCGCGGTGACCGAAGTCGCGGGCGCGCTGCCGCTGATGTTCGCCGGCTGTGCCGAAATTACTGATATCGGCGCCCTGCTGGATGTGGTTGACGGCGTGATCCTGACCGGTGCCCGAGCCAACGTTCACCCGACGCATTTTCGCACCGAACCGCACCCCAGCCACGAACCCTACGACCTGCAGCGCGACGGTCTGGCGCTGGCGCTGTCCCAGGCCTGCGTCGCCCGCGGCATACCCCTGTTCGGCATCTGCCGCGGCCTGCAGGAGATGAACGTGGCTTTTGGCGGCTCGCTGCACCCCGAAATCCGCGACTTGCCGGGGCGCCTGAACCATCGGATGCCGCGGCTGGAGACCGGCGAGATCCATCCGGATCCCACGGTCGTTTTCGCCGACCGCCATGACGTCAATCTCGTTCCCGGCGGCGCCTTTGCAACGCTGCTGGGTTGCGAGACCATCCGCGTCAATTCTCTTCACGGCCAGGGCATCCTGGAGCCTGGCGAGCGGGTGGTGGTCGAGGGCGTGGCCGAGGACGGCACGATCGAGGCCATCCGGATCGCGGATGCACCCGGCTTTGCACTCGCCGTCCAATGGCACGCGGAGTACGATCCGCAGCGAAATCCGATCAACCGCGCGCTGTTTCAGGCGTTCGGGGCGGCACTGGTCGCGCAACGGCGGACCGGCTAGCCGTCGGGCCCCACGGGCCTGCGAATCCCGGCGGGGTTGTACCGATTCATCCAGGAAGCGGCAGACCCCGTAATCCTACGGGGGTTGGAGATTGATGTTGATGGCACGGCTTTGAGGTAAAGAAGCCGGCGGCATTGAGGGTCGTTCTGTGCTGTAAATACCATGTTTCCCGGTCAACGAGCGCAATCATCAGAAACAAGGCGAACCAGGTGGTCGGTGGTATGAGACTATCGACCAGGCTTGCGCTCGCCATGGTGTCGCTGGTGCTGGTGACGACCGCCGCTCTGAGCTTCATCACGTATCATTCGATCGCCGGCGCGGCGCTTCCAAGAGTACTCGATCGGCTTGCCACCAACGCCATGCTGATCGCGTCCAATCTGGAAACGTTGCTGAACAGCGTCGGCGAGGACGTGTCATCGCTGCAAAATTCCAACGGTGTGGCGCAGCTGGGTGCCGCAAGAACCGCCGTCCCGTTCGTGCAGGAAACCGACAAGGACATACGCGAAAGCATTGCGGCACGGCTCTCACGTGTGCTGAAGGCAAAATCGGAATATGCCCAGCTCCGCATTATCGGCGTGGCCGATGGCGGCCGAGAACTGGTTCGCGTGGTCCGGGACAGTCCGAACGGCGCAATTCGGATCGTCCCTGACGCCGAACTGATGCAGGTGGGCGAACGCGACTATTTCAAGAGTGCGATCCAGCGGGCAAAGTACAGCGTTTACGTCTCGCCAATGGTGCTGCAGGAAAATGGCGGTGCCGACCGTCCTGCCAATCCGATGGTGCACGTCGCAGTGCCGCTCTGGTCCACCAACGAAAAATTGCTCGGCGTCGGCGTGATCGATCTCGACCTCGGACCGTGGTTCGACCGCATTCGGGCGGAGATGAGCGCCGAAAATCAGGTGTTTCTGGTCAACGCTGCCGGCGATCATGCGGTTTATCCCGACCGCGGTCGCGAACCTGCTTCCGCTGTGCGGGTCCCGGCGCGCATCCAGGATGATTTTCCGGGATTCGATCAAGCGCTGGCAGGCGACTCCGTCAGCAAAGGCGATTTCTGGGAGGATAGCAGCGGCAAGCGAGTGGGCGTCGGCAGGGCGGCCGTGCGGCCCGCCGGTGACTCCGGCCTGACGGTTCTGGTCGCCTCCGACTACTCGAAACTCGATCCCGGCCTGGCAGCGGTGAGCCGTTCAGCGCAGATCGGCGGCGGGGCCGCGATCCTGCTGGCGGCGCTGCTCGCCGTCGCAATCGCAAGGTCGTTATCCAAACCGCTGGAGCAGATAACCCTCGCGGTTGAAGGTCTGTCGCGGGGCGCATTGATGACGGTGCCTTCGGACGGCGGGCGGGAGATCGGCATTCTCGCCAGGGCATTTGCGAGCATGGCGGCCGAACTCAGAGCGAAGCAGGCGCTGCTTGAAAATACCATCGCAAGCATCAAGGATCCGGTCCTGTCGGCCGACGAGCGCGGGCAAATCGCCATCGTCAACATCGCCGCCCGGCGCCTGTTCGGGATAGAACCGGGCTCCTATCCGGCCGAAGGCGCGCGCCGGTTCAGCTATTTCCATCCGGACGGCGTGACGCCCCTGCCGCCGTCG
Organism: Bradyrhizobiaceae bacterium Ga0074131; assembly: GCA_001464035.1. GTDB lineage: Bacteria > Pseudomonadota > Alphaproteobacteria > Rhizobiales > Xanthobacteraceae > Bradyrhizobium. The sequence continues at coordinate 54,658 of LNEC01000018.1, read as the reverse complement.
GGTTCGGCGCTGGCGCGGGCGCTGCGCGGCGAAAGCGTGGACGACATGGATTTCATCGTTCAACCGGAAGATGCGTGCGTTCCGGAATACTTCGTCGCGAATGCAAGACCGCTGAGAGATGAAGCCGGCACGCTGCGCGGGGCGGTGGCCGTCTTACGCAACATTACCGAGCAGCGGCAAGCGCATCAGGCCCTGATCGACAGCGAGCAGATGGCGCAGGCCATCGTAAAGACGGCGCTCGATGCTTTCGTCCAGACGGACGAAACCTGCATTATCCTCGACTGGAGCCCGCAGGCCGAAGCCATGACGGGGTGGGCACGGTCGGAAGCGGTTGGCGTCAGCGTGACCGATCTGATCGTTCCGGCTTCGCGGCGCGTCGAGTTCACGCAACGGATCAATGGTTTCCTGCAAGAGGCCAGGAAGGATGTCGCGGCGGGTTGCAGGTTCGAGGCCCCTGCGGTGCATCGCGATGGCGGAGAAATTCTCGTCGAAGTGTCGCTGACGGCCTTGCGCCGCGGCGATCGCCACATCCTCAACGCGTTCGTCCGGGACGTCACAAGGAAACGGGCGGCCGCGGAACAGCTTTTCCAGGCGCAGAAGATGGAATCGGTGGGCCAGCTTACCGGCGGCATCGCTCATGACTTCAACAACATGCTCACGGTCATCACCGGTACGATCGAAATTCTGGCGGAGGCGGTTCAGGACAAACCGGAGCTTGCGCAGATCGCGGCATTGATCGGCGACGCGGCCGACCGGGGCTCGACACTGACGGCAAATCTGCTTGCGTTCGCCCGCAAGCAGCCGCTGCGTCCGACCAGGATCGACGTCAATGCGCTCGTCAACGAAACCGCGCTTCTCCTGACGCAGACGCTGGGCAGGCAGATCGAGATTCAGACAAACCTGAGCGACAGCCTGCGGCCGGCACATGTCGATCCCGGCCAACTCAGTTCCGCGCTCGTCAACCTCGCCATCAACGCCCGCGACGCCATGCCCGACGGTGGAAAACTGACGTTCACCACCAGCAACATTACGCTGGACGAGAAAGCCGGCGCAACAAGGGGAGTCGATCATCCCGGCGACTACATCATCATCGAGGTGACCGACACCGGCACCGGTATCCCCGAAGCCATCCGGGACCGAATCTTCGAGCCGTTCTTTTCGACCAAGGAAACCGGCCAGGGCACCGGGCTTGGGCTCAGCATGGTATTCGGATTCGCCAAGCAGTCCGGCGGCACGATCGAGGTTCGCAGCGAGGCAGGTCGCGGAACCAGTTTCCAGCTCTATTTGCCGAGGGCCGAGGAAGAAGACCTCCAGCCGTCGACGGAAGACCTGCACGCGCCGGGTGGCGCTGAAACGATCCTGTGTGTGGAGGATGACCCCAGCGTGCGCGGCTACGTGATCATTCAGCTTCAGAGCCTGGGTTACAAGGTCCTGGTGGCGTCGAACGCGGCCGAAGCGCTGGCCATCGCGGATGCGGGGGCGGAATTCGATCTCCTGTTCACCGATATCGTCATGCCGGGAAAACTGAACGGCAGACAGCTCGCCGAAACGATGGCACTGCGGCGCCCTTCGTTGAGAGTGCTGTTCACGTCCGGCTACACGTACGACGCTCTCACCCGGCACGGCCAGGTTTCGTCCGACATCCGCTTGCTGGTGAAGCCGTACCGGCGGTCGGACCTCGCCCGCATGCTGCGTCTCTGCCTCGATCGATCGGTCGGCGCCGCGAGGGAGGCATTGACACTGCGGAATTCCGTGCAGGAAGACCGTGATCGCTTCCTGCGGCGGCCGGAGTAGCCGCGTGGCGCGCCCGCGGGCGGCGCCGTACGATCCAGCGAGGGCAGCTTGGCTCTGCCGATGCAGCCAGGCACTGCATCATTGGAGCCGCCGAGCCGCGCCGGCATCCGACCCTTGATCTCTATCGGCTCTAGATATACATTTAAGTCCGTGTATATCCAGCGGGAGCGAAGCGGATGCAGGTCGCAAAATGGGGAAACAGCCTTGCCATCCGGCTGCCTGCCGTTGTGGTCGAAGCGCTCGGCCTCAAGGAGGGGGACGAGATTGAAATCCATGTCGCCGATCGCAAGCAATTTGGCGTCGCACGCAAGCCCGGGCGCGAGGACCTGTTGAAGCGTCTGCGCGCCTTTCGCGGCCGGCTGCCTGCCGATTTCAAGTTTGATCGGGATGAGGCAAATGCCCGCTAGCTTTTTCGACACCAATGTCCTCGTCTACCTGGCTTCGGGCGATGCCGCCAAGGCCGACCTTGCCGAAGCCGCCGTCGAAGCCGGCGGCGCCATCAGCGTCCAGGTGCTCAACGAACTGGCCAACGTCGCGCGCCGGAAGATGCAGATGTCGTGGGCCGACACGCATGCGCTTCTGGCGCTGCTGTGCGGTCTGTTGACGGTTCATCCCATCACCGTGGAAATCCACGAAGCAGGATTGGGTCTTGCCGAGCGGTATGGCCTGTCGACCTGGGATGCCATGATCGCCGCCTCGGCGATTCACGCCGGCTGCGACACATTGTGGTCGGAGGACATACAACACGGCATGACGCTCGGCGACGGCCTGCGTATCGTCAATCCGTTTCGTGTTGCGGGTTGAAGCCGGACGCGAGAGCTCGATCGGGAATTCCATCACGGGTGGGGTGCGCATGTCGTATCTCTCCGGTGAAGGTCGCCTTACAGGTTGAGGGCGAACGTCGGACGTCCCAGGGATAAGCCACCGCTGCTGCTGCGCGCCGCAGCGTGTTAGGAACCATTCAAAACGTCATGACGGGAATTCCGCCTTGCCCTCCGTTCCTGCTCGCATCCTGCCGACGATCGTCATCTCGCAGTTCGCCGCGACGTCGCTCTGGTTCGCCGGCAATGCGGTGATGCCCGACCTGCAGCGCAGCGCCGGCCTGCCGGCGTCCGCCGTCGGCGACATCACCATCGCCGTGCAGCTCGGCTTCATCGCCGGCACGCTAGTCTTCGCCTGGCTGGCGATCGCCGACCGCCATTCGCCGCGTATCATCTTCTTCCTTTCCACGCTCGCCGGCGCGGCGGCCAATGCCGCGACGGTGACGAGCGGCGGCGAGTTCCTGCCGCTGCTCGCGGCGCGGTTCGCAACCGGCTTCTTTCTCGCCGGCATGTATCCCGTAGGCATGAAGATCGCGTCAGGTTGGTACGACCGCGACCTCGGGCTCGCGCTCGGCTGGCTGATCGGGGCGTTGGTGCTCGGAACGGCGCTTCCCCATCTCATCCGCGGCTTGGGCGGCGATCTGCCCTGGCAGGGCGTGATCCTAACGATCTCGGTGGTGTCGATCGCCGGCGGTCTGGCAATGTTTCTTCTCGTGCCGGACGGGCCGCATCTTAGAGCGGGCGCGAAGTTCGACCCGGCCGCATTCGCGACGATCTTCCGCTCGGCCGAATTCCGGGCGTCGGCCTTCGGCTATTTCGGCCATATGTGGGAGCTTTACGCCTTCTACGCGTTCCTGCCGGTGCTGCTGGCGGCGCGCCTCGGCAGCGACGCCGCGACGGTTTCGATGTGGAGCTTCGCGGCGATCGCCACCGGCTTTCTCGGCTGCATGGTCGGCGGTTACCTTTCGCGGGGGATCGGCAGCGCGCGCGTTGCCTTTATGCAATTGTCGGCGTCCGGCCTGTGCTGCCTCGTCTCGCCGCTGGCGTTCCTGGCGCCGTTGCCGCTGTTCCTCGCCTTCCTGTTGTTCTGGGGCGTGGTCGTTGCCGGCGATTCGCCGCAATTCTCCACGCTCAACGCCCGTTTCGCCCCGCCGAGGCTGGTCGGCTCGGCGCTGACGATCGCCAATTGCATCGGTTTCTCGATCACGATCGTTTCGATCGCGATGCTTGCCTGGCTGATCGAAACCGCCGGACCGCAGTATGCTTTCCTGATGCTGGTGCCCGGGCCGGTGCTCGGGCTGGCGGCGTTGAGGCGGCTGACCGCGAAGCCGGCATGAAGAACGACCGTCGCGGCATTGCGGGAATGGTGAAACAAAAAGGCGCCCGTTGAGGGCGCCTTTTGCAGATATCGATGCCGTGACATTCGCGGACCGAAGCCCGCGAACTACATCACTGCGAATAGTACATGTCGAATTCGACCGGATGCGGGGTCATCTCGAAGCGCTCGACCTCGGTCATCTTCAGCTCGATGAAGCTGTCGATGAAGTCGTCGTCGAACACGCCGCCGGCCTTGAGGAAGGCGCGGTCCTTGTCGAGATTTTCCAGCGCCTCGCGCAAGCTGCCGCACACGGTCGGAATCGACTTCAGCTCTTCCTTCGGCAGGTCGTAGAGGTCCTTGTCCATCGCCGGACCCGGATCCATCTTGTTCTTGATGCCGTCGAGGCCGGCCATCACCATCGCGGCGAAGGCCAGATAGGGGTTGGCCATCGGATCGGGGAAACGCACCTCGACGCGCTTGGCCTTCGGATTGGTGGTGTAGGGGATGCGGCAGGAGGCCGAGCGGTTGCGCGCGGAGTAGGCGAGCAGCACGGGGGCCTCGTAGCCCGGCACCAGGCGCTTGTAGGAGTTGGTCGACGGATTGGTGAAGGCGTTGATCGCCTTGGCGTGCTTGATGATGCCGCCGATGTAGTGCAGGCAGGTCTCCGAGAGGTCGGCGTATTTGTTGCCGGCGAACACCGGCTTGCCGTCCTTCCAGATCGACTGGTGGCAGTGCATGCCCGAACCGTTGTCGCCATAGACCGGCTTCGGCATGAAGGTGGCGGTCTTGCCGTAGATGTGCGCGACCTGGTGGATGCAGTATTTGTAGATCTGCATCTGGTCGGCCATCAGCGTCAGCGTGTCGAACTTCATGCCGAGTTCGTGCTGGGCGGAGGCGACTTCGTGGTGATGCTTCTCGACCTTGACGCCCATCTTGGCCATCGCGCCGAGCATTTCCGAGCGCATGTCCTGCACCGAGTCCTGGGGCGGAACCGGGAAGTAGCCGCCCTTGGTGCGGATGCGGTGACCAAGATTGCCGCCCTCATATTCTGTGTCCGAATTGGTCGGCAGTTCCGACGAATCCAGCTTGAAGCCGGTGTTGTAGGGGGTGGTCTGGTAGCGAACGTCGTCGAACACGAAGAACTCGGCTTCCGGTCCGAAGAACACGGTGTCGCCGATGCCCATCGACTTGACCATGGCCTCGGCCTTCTTGGCCATGCCGCGCGGGTCGCGGTTGTAGGGCTCGCCGGTGGTCGGCTCCAGCACGTCGCAGGTGATGACCATGGTGGTTTCGGCGAAGAACGGATCGATCGTCGCGGTGACGGGGTCGGGCATCAGGGTCATGTCGGATTCGTTGATGGCCTTCCAGCCGGCAATCGAGGAGCCGTCGAACATCGTGCCCTCGGCGAAGATTTCCTCGTCGATCATGCTGATGTCGAAGGTCACATGCTGCCACTTGCCGCGCGGATCGGTGAAACGCAGGTCGACGTATTTGACGTCGTTGTCCTTGATCGATTTAAGGACGTCTTTGGCGGTCTTCATGAATACCCCTTCTGGCTTGCAGGTCGTCGTGATCGGGCCGCGGGCGGCGACCGTCGGTGATGCTCAATACAATTGGGCCAAGCCCAACACAATATCGCAGGCTCGATTAGATGGCATCCAGCCCGGATTCCCCGGTCCTGATGCGGATGGCTTCCTCGATGTTGGAAACGAAGATCTTGCCGTCGCCGATGCGTCCGGTCTGGGCGGCGCGCCTGATCGCGTCGATCGCCTTCTCGACCAGGTCATCGCCGATCACGATCTCGATTTTGACCTTGGGCAGGAAGTCCACGATGTACTCGGCGCCGCGATAGAGTTCGGCATGGCCCTTCTGCCGCCCGAAACCCTTGGCCTCGGTCACGGTGATGCCTTGCAGTCCGACTTCCTGAAGCGCCTCCTTCACCTCGTCGAGCTTGAACGGCTTGATGATGGCTTCTATTTTTTTCACTGAACGCCTCCCGGGCACTTCCAAATTTCAGACTGCGGTTTGTTGCACGTCGCGCGTGGCGCGCAAGTCGTCGATGGTGTGGTGAGGACCCTCATGCGAAGCCGTTCAACTGGCCCGGACAGCGGGCACACCCGTTCAGTTGCTGCTCAACACGACGATCCTAAGTCGGCTTCCCCAAAAGCAGGGTCTATGCCAAGTTGTTACGGTGCCTGATTTTGAAGTGTTATCAGACTTTTAACAGGCATGTACCCGCGCTTGAAGCGGCCTGCTGATGATACTGAAGCCTACAAAATAGGCAAACAGGTCATTCGATATGCAGTCTTAAAGTATCAAGTTTGTGCGAAAGACGAAAAATGCCTCAGGATGAGGCGCATGGATCGGGATTTCGGCATGGAAGTTCTCACGACCGCTGAGATGGAGCGCGCCGACCGGCTGACCATTGCCGCGGGTACGCCGGGTTTCGCGCTGATGCTCAGCGCCGGCCAGGCGGTGGCCGAGGCCGCGATGGATCTGGTGGAGGAGGGGCCGATCCTGGTGGTCGTCGGCGCCGGCAACAATGGTGGCGACGGCTTCGTGGCAGCGGCCGAACTCGCCGCACGCGGCCGCGAGGTGTCGGTCATCCTGGTATGTGAGCGGGACAGTCTGCGTGGCGATGCAGCGTCGGCGGCGAAGGGCTGGAAACATCCGGTGCTGCCGTTCAATCCGCAGGCGATCGGCAAGCCCGCTTTGATCATCGATGCGCTGTTCGGCGCCGGCCTCAACCGGCCGGTCGAGGGCGAACCCTATGAGATGATCGAGGCCATCAACGCCAACGGCGCCCCCGTTCTCAGCATTGATCTGCCGAGCGGCATCAACGGCACCACCGCCGCGGTGATGGGCATCGCCATCAACGCCACCGAAACGGTGACTTTCTTCCGGCGCAAGCCGGCGCATCTGCTGTTGCCCGGCCGGATGCATTGCGGCCGCAAGGTACGCGTGGCCGATATCGGAATCGCCGCCGACGTGCTCGCCGAAATTGCGCCGCAGACTTTCGAGAACGTTCCGCAGACGTGGCGCCGGTCGTTTCCGGTGCCGCGCATCGACGGCCATAAATACGCCCGCGGCCATGCAGTCGTCGTGTCAGGGGACATTGCTGCGACCGGTGCGGCGCGGTTATCGGCACGGGGGTGCCTGCGTGCCGGGGCCGGGCTGGTCACGCTGGCGACGCCCCGCGACGCGCTGGCCGTCAACGCCGCGGCGCTGACTGCCGTGATGATACGCGCCGTCGACGGCGTGGTCGAACTGGCGGAATTGCTGACGGACAAGCGCCTCAACGCCCTCGTGATCGGCCCAGGCGCCGGTGTCGGCGATCGCACCCGCGATTTCGTCCTTACCGCGCTGTCGGCGCAGCGGAGCCTCGTGCTCGATGCCGATGCGCTGACCAGCTTCGCAACAGGCCCCGATCGCTTGTTCGAAGCGATCAAGGCCTGTCACGCGCGGCAGGTCGTGCTGACGCCGCATGAAGGCGAGTTTCCGCGTCTGTTCAGCGACATCAGCAACAAGCATCCCAATCGCTCGAAACTGGAACGGGCGCGGGCAGCCGCCGAGCGCAGCGGCGCCGTCGTCCTGCTCAAGGGTCCGGATACCGTGGTGGCCTCGCCGGACGGGCGCGCCGGCATCGCTTCCAACGCGCCGCCCTGGCTTGCCACCGCCGGCGCCGGCGACGTGCTGGCGGGTATGATCGCAGCGATGCTGGCGCAAGGCGTTTCGGCGTTCGAGGCCGCCAGCATCGGCGTCTGGATGCACGGCGAGGCCGCGCGCGAGGCGGGGCCAGGTCTTATCGCGGAGGATCTGCCGGAAGTGCTGCCGGCGGTGTTCCGGCGGCTCTATGACGCGTTCGAGATCGACTACTGAGACGGCGCGGCAGCGACCTGCAGCGTTGCCGCCAGCCGCTCACACCAGATATTTCGTCACGGCCGCTTCGTTCCAGTCCAGCCCGAGACCGGGTCCACGCGCGGTCACCGCGCCATCGACGATCTCGATCGGCTCGCCCAGAATGGCGCGAGCGAGGTCCAGCACCTCGAGCCAATGCGCTGTCGGCGTCACCGCCAGCATGTGGGAGCTGGCCTCGGCGAACAGGTGGCTGGACATCGGGATTGATGCGGCTTCGGCCTGGCCGGCGATGCGGAGCCAGCCCGTGACGCCGCCGCACTTCATCAAATCGGGCATGATGAAATCAGACGCGCCGACCGCGATCGCCTCGGCAAAGCCGCGCGGAAACCACCAGTTTTCGCCGGCCTGGATCGGGGTCGGCGACATTTCCCGGACCTTGGCGTGACCGAGCAGGTTTTCCTGCGGCACCGGTTCTTCGATCCAGTGCAGATCGTAGGGCGCCAGTCGTTCGATACGGCGGGTCGCTTCAGCGGGATCGAGCGACTGGTTGAAGTCGATCATGAGCGCGATATCAGGGCCGATCAGTTCGCGAACCCCTCTTACGACCCGCTCGTCGTTGACGGCATCGCCGTCGCCGCCCTTGATCTTGATGCCCTTGAAACCCTGATCCAGCGAGCGCTTGAGGTCCTTCGCGTCGGCTTTGGGATCGACCACCCCGTAACTGTCATAGGCCGGGATCGGCCGCGGCGAGCCGCCGAGCAGGGTGACCAACGGCTGGCCGGCCGCCCCGCCCAGCGCGTCCCAGAACGCCATATCGAGACCGGACACCGCCATGCCGACCAGGCCCTGCCAGCCAAGCAACCGGAATTTGGCGTCCATCGCAGCCATCAGGTCGAACGGCGCGATGGCCCTGCCGGTGAGGTCGCGGCCGATTTCCTCGATCAGCAGCACCAGCGGTTTCAGCGTCAGCCGGGCGTAGGCAAAGATGTAGGAGCGCCCTGTAATCCCCTGATCGGTCGAGACATCGATCAGCACCAGCGGTGCGGCCTCGATGACGCCGAAGGCGTTTTTGACGGGGCGCGAGATCGGGGCGACGACGGCGCGGGCCCTGACGCTGCTGATGGTGAGAGTGGTGGCGCTCATGCTCGGCTCCTCATTCGACACTGTACCACCTGATGAGGCGGGGCGCCGCCCAGTCGGTCGCGACCTGTTCGATCAGCCAGCGGCCGGCGAATTCGGCGGCGAAAGCGATCCGCTGGGTCTGCCCGGGCTCGATCGCCAGCGTGTCCAGCCAGAACGGCTTCCAGCCGTCGTCGAGGCGGTCGAGCAGCCGGAAATGATGGCCGTGGAGATGGAACACGGTCGCGATGGCGGCACGGTTGGTCAGGGCCAGCACGACAATGCGGCCGGCCTTGGCGCGGAACGCAGGCGCGGCGGAATTCACAAAATTAGCCGGGATCACCCAATCGGCTGGCGGTCCGCCGAGCGCAAGATCGACCCGCAACGCGCTTTTCAGATCCATCCGGGCTGGCAGGCCGTTGGAGGGCAACGGGGCGGCGGCGGGCAGCGGTGCGGCCCTGACCGGTGGCTCCGCAGAGGTAACGAGGCGCGCGATGGGGCGGGCCTCCTTGCCGTCATGCAGCAGAATGGATGAGGCCGAGCCTGCCGTCGCGGTCGCATCGACAAACGCGTCGATGCGGGTTCCCGGCGCCAATAGGAGCGCGCCACCACGGGCGAGGAACGGCTCGGCCGGCTGGCCGTCGAGGGCCATTACCCAGACCTCGTGGTTCTCGATTTTGACTGCGATAACAGCGCGTTGACAACCGTTGATGAAGCGAAGCCGCAACCGCTGATGGGAGCGGGCGGGGATGTCGAGCGTGGTCAGCCCGTTGACGGTGTAGAGCGGCTCCGTGGCCTGGGGGTCGACACCGGGCGCGACCGCGGTCCCGTCCGGGCGCAGCCGCCAGTCTTCGATCAGGAGCACTTCGTCGCGGTCGACCGCGACTGGCTCGGTCTCGTCCACGATCAGCGGCAAGCCGCGCGCCATCCTGGCCTGACCGTCGCCGAGCAGGCGAAGGTCGCACAGCAAGCTGCCGGCGTGACGCAAGGGAAGCATCAGGGTTTCCTTCGCCCCTGATGCCAGCGGCGCCCGCGCGGCCAGCGGTTCGGCGGCCGGAACGCCGCCGATCCCGCGCCAGCTGGTGATCGCGGGGACCGGAAGGCGGTTTCCGAACGCGATCTCCAGCGTCTCGCCGCGCTTGAACCTGAGGCCGGGGCCGTGGGCCGGTGCTTCGAGCGTCCAGACCGGCGTACCCGGCCCTCCCGGACGCAAGGCGATGACGCCTTCTTTGGCCTGCAGGGACAGCGACGTCCGCCCCTGGGCAGCGGCGATTGATGGCAATACCGGGGCTAGCGCAGTTGCGCCCAGGCCGGCCAAGAGCTCGCGTCGGTCCAGTGCGAGGATGCGATCCGGCATAGGGGTTGGCTGCCTGCCACGTTGCATGGGGTTGTTTTTCGATATTCTCAGTTGCAGCTCGAATGCGGACCATTTTTGGCTCGAGAAGTCCAGTGTCGCCACTGCGCCCCCAAGGCTCGAAACCGGGCCATTTTTTTGCTGCGAACAGGTTTGCCCATGTTATAAGCCCGCCGCAGCGATCATGGGTATAATTTGGATGAGCGCGTCCAGATCGTAAACGTGATCAATTCCATTAACTTGGAGCATGATTGGCCGCCCGAAAACCGCTTCACGTTTTTCGGCAATCCTGCTCGGGCGTTGCGGCCGGACAGGATGCTCTCAGCGGGCGTGGCGGAACTGGTAGACGCGCTGGATTTAGGTTCCAGTGACGAAAGTTGTGGGGGTTCGAGTCCCTCCGCCCGCACCAAGCGCTGACAGCGTTTGCATGACGATTGCTGGAGGACCTGTTGCCAAAGGGGTAAAATACCCTAAGGGAAATGGGACCGCCGAACCACCGGCGCAGGTGTTGAGCCTTGCGCGACCAGATTGACACTGTCCGTGCCGCGGAGGCCGGACCAAGCGGGAAGAAGATTGACGCCATGCAGGTCACAGAAACCCTCGCCGAGGGCTTGAAGCACGAATTCCAGATCAGCGTTCCCGCATCGGATCTCGATGCCAAGGCGGACGCCAAGCTGGTTGATCTCAAGGACAAGGTCCGCCTCAACGGCTTTCGCCCGGGCAAGGTGCCGGTGAGCCACCTCAAGAAGGTGTATGGCCGCTCCGTGATGGCCGAGACCATCGACCAGACCATCCGCGACACCAACACCCAGATCTTCACCGAGCGCGGCTTTCGCCTGGCGACCGAACCGAAGATCACGATGCCCACAGAGGCCAAACAGGTCGAGGACATCCTTTCGGGCAAATCCGATCTCACCTACACCGTCTCGATCGAAGTGGTGCCCGCGATCGCGCTCGCCGACTTCAAGAGCTTTACCGTCGAGAAACCGATCGTTGAAGTGACCGACGCCGACGTCGACGAGGCAATCAAGCGCATCGCCGACCAGAATCGTCCCTACGCCGCCAAGGGCGAGGGCGCCAAGGAAGGCGTAAAGGCCGAAACCGGCGACCGGGTCACGATCTCCTTCAAGGGCAGCATCGACGGTGTGCCGTTCGACGGCGGCGCCGGCGAGGGCATCCAGGTCGTGATCGGCGCCGGGCAATTCATTCCCGGCTTCGAGGAGCAGTTGATCGGCGTTGCGGCCGGCGAAACCCGCACCCTGAACGTTTCATTCCCCAAGAATTACGCCAGCGAGAAACTCGCTGGCCAGGCGGCCGAGTTCGAAACCACGGCCACCGCGATCGAGGCACCGCAGGACACCACGATCGACGACGAGTTCGCCAAGACGCTCGGCCTCGAATCCCTCGACAAGCTGAAGGAAGCCGCGCGCGAGCGGCTCGCGGCCGAATTCGCCGGCGCCACTCGCCGGAAGGTCAAGCGGACGCTCCTGGACAGGCTCGACGAGGCGCATCGCTTCGAAGCGCCGCCGTCGCTGGTCGAGGAAGAGTTCAATCTGATGTGGAACTCGATCAAGGCCGAGATGGAGTCCGGCGGCAAGACCTTCGCCGATGAAGACACCACGGAGGAGGCGGCCAAGGAAGAGTACCAGAAGATCGCCGACCGCCGGGTCCGGCTCGGTCTGGTGCTGTCCGAGATCGGCGAGAAGAACAAGATCACGGTCACCGACGACGAGGTCAGCCGCGCGGGCCGCGAGAAGGAAGTCTGGGACTACTATCGCAGCAATACCAACGCGCTCGCCCAGCTTCGTGCACCGATCTACGAGGACAAGGTGGTCGATTTCATTCTCGAATTGGCCAATGTGACCGAAAAGAAGGTCACCCGCGAGGACCTCTACAAGGACGAGGACGAGGAGAAGAGCGCGGCCTGACCCGACCAGCCTGTCCGTCGGCGTTAAGGTTGAGGAGCGAAAGCGACATGGCGACGGTATCCGTCGCTATGCCGGGCCGTGCGAATCAGCTTCAACTGCAGCGAATTCCGCACGCCGTTGGCCCGGTCTTGTTACCGGGGAATTGGCCCATATCTGAGCCCTGTCGTTTAAGTCCTGCATCACGGGACGTTCGTCCACGCCGGCAGATTCCATACCCCTGCCTTGTCGATGGATGTCCGCCTCCAGTTTCTACCAACCGTTCTGCAAACCCTTGGGTGATTAATGCGCGATCCGGTCGAAACCTACATGCAACTCGTGCCGATGGTGGTCGAACAGACCAACCGTGGCGAACGCGCCTACGACATCTTTTCGCGTCTGTTGAAGGAACGCATCATCTTCCTGACCGGACCGGTCGAGGACGGCATGTCGACGCTGGTCGTCGCGCAGCTCTTGTTTCTCGAGGCCGAGAATCCGAAGAAGGAAATCTCGATGTACATCAACTCGCCCGGCGGCGTGGTGACGTCGGGCCTGGCGATCTACGACACGATGCAGTTCATCCGTCCGCCGGTGTCGACGCTTTGCACCGGGCAGGCGGCGTCGATGGGTTCGCTGCTGCTGGCCGCCGGCCATAAGGATATGCGGTTTTCGTTGCCGAACTCGCGCATCATGGTGCACCAGCCCTCCGGCGGCTTCCAGGGCCAGGCCACCGACATCATGCTGCACGCCCAGGAAATCCTGAACCTGAAAAAGCGACTCAACGAGATTTACGTGAAGCACACCGGCCAGACCTTCAAGGCGATCGAGGACGCGCTAGAGCGTGACAAGTTCCTCACCGCGGAGATGGCCCGCGACTTCGGCATCGTCGACAAGGTGATCGACAAGCGCCAGGAAGAGCTGGCGGCGAAGACGCCGTAGTTTGCCCGACGCGTGGGTTACCTGGACATGAATACCCGTCGTCAGCGGGCAATTTCGGCCGCCGGTGGGACATCTATGCCCCGGATGGGCGGGAAGTTCCGCTTTCGTGCTGGTCTGGCGGCGTGGTAATCACGCAACGCTTGGGCGATTTCGACAGGTTCGCCTCGCGTGAAGGCCGGAAATCACGGTATTGTCACGGGTACCGGGTGTCAGGACAATTAGCGAATTCTTGATAGTCGGGTGCGACCATGGTTGGCTGGCGGGGATAGGCTATGCTCGCGGAGGATTCGAGTTAGCCGCGATTCGAGCGGTATCTGAAGTTAGGGTCTTTTTTGGTACGGATTTTGCTCTATCTAGAACTTGTGCCGGCTAAGTGCCGGAATGGGGCGATCGAGCGGACGAGATCGAACGGCGGACGGAGATAAGAATGAGTAAGGTCGGCACGAGCGACTCCAAGAACACGCTGTATTGCTCGTTCTGCGGCAAGAGTCAGCATGAAGTCCGCAAACTGATCGCGGGTCCCACCGTCTTCATCTGCGACGAATGCGTTGAACTGTGCATGGACATCATCCGGGAGGAAAACAAATCCTCGCTGGTGAAGTCGCGCGACGGCATCCCGACTCCCAAGGAAATCTGCAAGGTCCTCGACGATTACGTGATCGGCCAGAGCCACGCCAAGAAGGTACTGTCGGTCGCCGTCCATAATCACTACAAGCGGCTCAATCACCAGACCAAGCACAACGACGTCGAACTCGCCAAGTCGAACATCCTGCTGATCGGTCCGACCGGCTCGGGCAAGACCCTGCTGGCGCAGACGCTGGCGCGGATTCTCGATGTGCCGTTCACGATGGCGGATGCGACGACGCTGACCGAAGCCGGCTATGTCGGCGAAGACGTCGAGAACATCATCCTGAAGCTGTTGCAGTCGGCCGACTACAATGTCGAGCGCGCGCAGCGCGGCATCGTCTATATCGACGAGATCGACAAGATCAGCCGAAAATCCGACAACCCCTCCATCACCCGCGACGTATCGGGCGAGGGCGTTCAGCAGGCGCTGCTGAAGATCATGGAAGGCACCGTTGCCTCGGTTCCTCCGCAGGGCGGCCGCAAGCATCCGCAGCAGGAGTTCCTGCAGGTCGATACGACCAACATTCTGTTCATCTGCGGCGGCGCATTCTCCGGACTGGAGAAGATCATCTCCGCGCGCGGACGCTCGACCTCGATCGGCTTCGCAGCGCAGGTGCTGGCGCCGGAAGACCGCCGTACCGGCGAGATCTTCCGTCATGTCGAGCCGGAGGATCTCCTGAAGTACGGCCTGATCCCGGAATTCGTCGGCCGCCTGCCGGTGGTCGCCACCCTGGAGGATCTCGACGAAGCTTCGCTGAAGAAGATTCTGACTGATCCGAAGAACGCGCTGGTCAAGCAGTACCAGCGGCTGTTCGAGATGGAGAACATCGAGCTTACCTTCGCCGACGAAGCGCTTGGCGCGGTCGCCCGCAAGGCGATCGAGCGCAAGACCGGCGCGCGCGGCCTGCGCTCGATTCTCGAAAGCATCCTGCTGGAGACCATGTTCGATCTCCCGGGACTGGAAGGCGTCGAAGAGGTCGTGATCTCGCGCGAAGTCGTCGAGGGAACCGCTCGTCCCCTTTACATCTACGCCGATCGCTCCGACCGTGCCGTCGAAAGCAGCGCCAGCGCCTGATCGTATCGGCCGCCGGCGAATGAAGATTTCGTAAGCGTAGGCTGCCGGGTTTCGGCGGCCGCGGTGGTGTAGCGCTTGTTCGCGTTAGCCCCAATTGGCGCGCTCTTTCCAGCGACTTGACACCCCCATGGTCGATAGCCACCTAATGCTGTCGGTGATGAAAACATGAACGTGGGATTCGCCGATCCAGCGATCCGGAAACAAGCGGCCACGACGCGGCCGTTCGACCGGCATATCTAGGCACCTTGTGGCGGTAGCGCAAAATCGCGGACTGCGTGCAAGGGGGCACAACAGAAGGAAAAGCCCATGACGCCCCCCAAACTCCGGCCATCTATCGTTCACGGCGAAAGCCACTCCTATCCGGTGCTGCCGCTTCGCGACATCGTGGTCTTTCCGCACATGATCGTACCGCTGTTTGTCGGCCGCGAGAAATCGATCCGCGCGCTGGAAGAGGTCATGAAGAATGACGCCCTGATCATGCTCGCGACGCAAAAGAACGCGTCGGATGATGATCCGAGTCCGGATTCGATCTATGAAACCGGCACGCTTGCCAGCGTGTTGCAGCTGCTCAAATTGCCCGACGGCACCGTCAAGGTTCTGGTGGAAGGGCTCGAGCGCGCGCGCGTGCAGAAATACTCCGACCGATCCGAATACTATGAGGCGACCGCGGTCGCGCTCGCCGACACCGACGCCACGTCGGTCGAGGCCGAGGCGCTGTCGCGCTCGGTGGTGTCCGACTTCGAGAGCTATGTGAAGCTCAACAAGAAGATCTCTGCCGAAGTCGTCGGCGTGGTGCAGGCCATCACGGACTTCGCCAAGCTCGGCGACACCGTGGCCTCGCATCTGGCGGTCAAGATCGCCGATCGCCAGGGCATCCTGGAGACGTTGTCCGTCACCGCGCGCCTGGAAAAGGTGCTGGGCCTGATGGAGAGCGAAATCTCGGTGCTGCAGGTCGAGAAGCGCATCCGCTCGCGCGTCAAGCGCCAGATGGAGAAGACCCAGCGCGAGTATTATCTCAACGAGCAGATGAAGGCGATCCAGAAGGAACTCGGCGACGACGAAGGCCGCGACGAGCTGGCCGATCTGGAAGAGAAGATTGCCAAGACCAAGCTTTCCAAGGAAGCGCGGGAGAAGGCGCAGCACGAGCTGAAGAAGCTGCGTCAGATGTCGCCGATGTCCGCGGAAGCGACCGTCGTGCGCAACTATCTCGACTGGCTGCTGTCGATCCCGTGGAACAAGAAGTCCAAGGTCAAGAAGGACCTGGTCGCAGCGCAGGCGGTGCTCGACAACGACCATTACGGGCTGGAGAAGGTCAAGGACCGCATCGTCGAGTATCTCGCGGTGCAGTCGCGCGCCAACAAGCTGACCGGACCGATCCTGTGCCTGGTCGGGCCGCCCGGCGTCGGCAAGACCTCGCTCGGCAAATCCATCGCAAAGGCGACGGGCCGCGAATTCGTGCGCGTCTCGCTCGGCGGCGTGCGGGATGAGGCGGAGATCCGCGGACACCGCCGCACCTATATCGGCTCGATGCCCGGCAAGATCATCCAGTCGATGCGCAAGGCGAAGACCTCGAATCCGCTGTTCCTGCTCGACGAGATCGACAAGATGGGCGCCGACTTCCGCGGCGATCCGTCATCGGCCTTGCTTGAGGTACTCGACCCCGAGCAGAACGGCACCTTTGCCGATCACTATCTCGAGGTGGACTACGATCTCTCCAACGTGATGTTCATCACGACCGCAAATACGCTGAATATCCCCGGGCCGCTGATGGACCGCATGGAGATCATCCGGATCGCCGGCTACACCGAAAACGAGAAGGTCGAGATTGCGCGCAAGCATCTGATCCCGAATGCGATCGCCAAGCACGGCCTGGATTCCAGGGAATGGTCGATCGACGACGACGCTTTGTTGTTGATGATCCGCCGCTACACCCGCGAGGCGGGCGTGCGTAACCTCGAGCGTGAGCTTTCGACACTCGCCCGCAAGGCGGTGAAGGAGCTGATGATCTCGAAGAAGAAGTCGGTCAAGGTCACCGAGAAGTCCCTCGAGGAGTTTCTCGGCGTGCCGAAGTATCGCTACGGCGAGATCGAGAGCGAGCCTCAGGTCGGCATCGTCACGGGCCTGGCCTGGACCGACGTCGGCGGTGAACTGCTCACCATCGAAGGCGTCATGATGCCCGGCAAGGGCAAGATGACGGTCACGGGCAATTTGCGCGACGTGATGAAGGAGTCGATTTCGGCGGCGGCATCCTATGTCCGCTCGCGCGCCGTCGGCTTCGGCATCGAGCCGCCGCTGTTCGACCGCCGCGATATCCACGTCCACGTTCCCGAGGGGGCAACCCCGAAGGATGGACCCTCGGCGGGTGTTGCGATGGCGACCGCGATCGTTTCCATCATGACCGGCATCCCGGTCCGGCACGATGTCGCCATGACCGGCGAGATCACCTTGCGGGGACGGGTGCTGCCGATCGGCGGCCTGAAGGAGAAACTGCTGGCGGCTGCCCGGGGCGGCATCAAGACGGTGCTGATCCCCGAGGACAACGCCAAGGATCTCACGGAGATTTCCGATGCGATCAAGGGCGGGATGACCATCATCCCGGTGGCGCGGCTCGACGACGTCGTTGCCAAGGCCCTGGTACGGCCGCCGGTGCCGATCGTCTGGGAAGAAGACACCAAGGTGCCGGTCAAGACCGACGCCACCGACGAAGCGGCAGGCGGCCTGACGGCGCACTGAGCTTGCAATGTAACAATGGCGGCGTCCCGAAAGGGGCGCCGCTTTTGCTTGGTGTTTCGTTGCCGTCGCTTGCCTTCACAGGGCGCGGGGCGGTAAATAGCCGGCGAGGGCGGCTAGCTCAGCTGGTTAGAGCATCTCGTTTACACCGAGAGGGTCGGCGGTTCGAATCCGTCGCCGCCTACCATCCTCCGCTCGCTCTGCGAGCTTCGGCTGGGCAAGCCAGGGATCGTGAAGCGAAGGCTGTCGCGCCGAAGTTGTGAAGCAACCAGGCGGACTGTTCAAACCGGAGGTCCGCGCATGAGGGTTTTCCTCGCCGCACTTGTCATCGCGTTAATGGCCGGGCCCGCTTATGCCCAGAGCAAATCGATCCCCAAATACGGGGAACTCGAGGGCAAGCCGGCGCACGAGATCAAGGCCGAAAAGGAAGCCGAGCAAGCCTACCAGAGGTCGCTGGGCCGCATTCCCGAACAGAAGGCTGCTTCCGACCCCTGGGGCTCCGTACGCAACGACAGCGCGCCCAAGGTTGTCGCGCCCAAGGCTGTTGCGAAGGATGCTCCGGCGAAGCGGGTCAAGGCCGATGGCACGGCGAAATAGCGGGTCATGAATACACCCACGGGTCACGATCTCAACGCGGACCAGATCGCGTACTGGAACGGACCCGCCGGCCAGCGCTGGACCGACCGGCAGGCGTCGCAGGACGTCTTGCTCGCACCGGTCTCCGAGATCCTGATCGACCGCGCCGGCGTCAGGCCAGGCGAGCGGATCATCGATGTCGGTTGCGGCTGCGGCGCCATCGCCGTCGAACTGGCCCGGCAAGCAGGCCCGACCGGGCACGTGCTGGGCATCGATATCTCGGCGCCGATGCTGGCGCGGGCGCGGCAGGTCATGCCGGCAGGTCTGCCGGTCGAATTCGTGCTGGCGGATGCCACGGTCTATCCATTCGAGCCTGCCAGCTTCGACCTGCTGACGTCGCGGTTCGGCGTGATGTTCTTCGCCGAACCGGCGCTCTCCTTCGCCAATATGCGCCGGGCGCTGCGGCCGTCGGGACGGCTGGCGTTCGCCTGCTGGCGCGAGCCGCGCGACAATCCGTGGGCGATGGCGCCGCTGCAGGCCGTCTACAGGCACGTGGCGAAGCTGCCGCAGCAGGGGCCCGAGGATCCCGGTCCTTTTGCATTTGCATCCGAGGCGCGCGTGCACCGCATCCTCTCCGAGGCCGGATTTTCCGGGATCGCCATGGAGCCGCGCAATCTTTCGCTCGATGTCGCGATCGGCCGGGGTCTCGATGCGGCGGTCGAGGCCGTGCTGGAGATCGGCCCGGCCAACCGCGCGCTGGAAGGTCAACCCGACGGGGTGCGGTCCGCTGCCCAGCATTCGATTCGCGAAGCGCTGGCGCCCTTCGCCAGCGGACAGGAAGTGCGGCTGGGCGGATCGATCTGGATCGTGACGGCGCGGGCTTCCTGAGGGATCCGCTGGGCCCACAGAGGTATCTGAGTAGGGCCTCTCCACCATTGCATGGGGTTGTTTTCGATATTTTGTGTCCGGGCGCTGCCTAGGCCCGCTCCTCAAAAATCATCGCCAGATGCACGATGGTCTGAACAGCCTTTTCCATGTCCTGCACGCTCACCCATTCCAGCCGCGAATGAAACGCGTGCTCGCCGGCGAAGATGTTGGGGCAGGGCAGCCCCATGAACGACAGCCGTGAGCCGTCGGTGCCGCCGCGGATGGAAGTCTTCCGCGGGGTGAGGCCAGTGCGGCGGATCGCCTCCATCGCGTTGTCGATGATTTCGGGGTGGCGATCGATCACCTGCTTCATGTTGCGGTACTGCGGCTTGATCTCCAGCCGATACGTCGAGTGCGGATAGTCCTTCATCACGTCCTGGACGATGCTTTCCAGCAGAGCTTCCTTCTCTTTCAATCCCTCGTCGGTGAAGTCGCGCACGATCAGGTCGAGTGTGGCTTTCTCCAGCGCTCCCGATATCCCGATCGGATGCAGGAAGCCTTGCCTGCCTTCGGTGGTTTCCGGCGAGCAGGTATCTTTGGGCAGCCGCTCGACGATCGCGGCCGCGATCTTGATCGCGTGCTCCATCTTGCCTTTGGCGAAGCCGGGATGGGTGCTGACGCCTTCGAGGGTGATGGTGGCGCCATCGGCGGAAAAGGTCTCGTCCTCGATATTCCCGGCGGTTTCGCCGTCCATCGTGTAGGCGAAATCGGCGCCGAGTTTCTTCAGGTCGGCCTTGTCGACGCCGCGCCCGATCTCTTCGTCGGGCGTGAACAGGATCTTGATGGTGCCGTGCCTTACTTGCGGATTGCGGATCAGGAAATGTGCGGCATCCATGATTTCGGCAAGCCCGGCCTTGTTGTCGGCGCCAAGCAGGGTGGTGCCATCCGTGGTGATGATGTCGTTGCCGATCTGATCGCCCAGCGCGGGATGGTCAGCGGCACGGATCACCTGCGTCGGGTCGCCCGGCAGCACGATGTCGCCGCCGCGATAATTCCTGACGATCTGCGGCTTGACGTCCCTGCCGGTACAATCCGGCGACGTGTCCATATGCGAGCAGAAGCAGATCACCGGGACCTGCTTGTCGGTATTGGCCGGGATCGTCGCGTAGACGTAGCCGTGTTCGTCGAGATGGGCGTCGCGCAGGCCCATCGCCTGCAACTCGCTGGCCAACAGGCGCCCCAAATCCTTCTGTCTTTCGGTCGAGGGCCAGGTGGGGGAGGCAGGGTCCGACTGGGTGTCGATCGCCACGTAGCGCAGGAAGCGCTCGGTCACGGCGTGTGTGAACTCCAAGGGCGAAACCACGATCAACACCGCTGCGGCGGCCGCGAAGGCCAGATTAAGGGCGAAGCGTCATTCCGGAGCCGCGCGGGCCGTGCCGGAATGACGCAAACCAGAATTGAAACGCGCCTGATCAGACGGCTTCCTTGAGTTCCTTGGCCGCGCGGAAGGCGACCTTCTTGCTTGCCTTGATCTGGATCGCTTCGCCGGTGGCCGGGTTGCGGCCCATGCGTGCGGCGCGCTTGCGCACCTGCAGGATGCCGAGACCGACGATACGGATGCGCTCGCCTTTCTTCAGGTGCTTGGTGATCCGGGTGACCAGATCATTCAAGATGGCTTCCGACTGCTTCTTGGACAATTCCTGGTCTTCGGCGATCGCTGCCGCCAGATGCTTGAGCGTGACGGTGGTCGGTGTCGCTGCCTTCTTGGCCATATTCGGCCCTCCTCGTTGTTGATGGCTGGGGAAACCCAGACGTAGCAGGCCTTAAATGATTCGGGGGCGGACTGACTACGTTGTTTTGCCTGCAAACAAGCCATTATTTGCATCGGCATCGCAAAAATGCCCGACTGACGGGGGGATTCGCAACAACCTTGACTTGGAATGGTCCCGCCTTTAAGTCCCACCTCGCGCGGTTTTCGCAATCACGCGGGAGTAGCTCAGTTGGTTAGAGCGCCGGCCTGTCACGCCGGAGGTCGCGGGTTCGAGCCCCGTCTCTCGCGCCATTGAATCTGTTGCTTCGGATCAATGGCTTGGAATCAATGGCTTGGCGAAGCTTCGTTCCCCGCATCGGCAAACGAAAAAAGGCCGCCCTAAGGCGACCCTTGTCCATCCTATCCCCGAGGAATTTCGGCTCGTCCTAGCGGACCAGCGAGGCATTGGAACTGGTTATCGCCACGGGCTTGCCAACCTTCACGACGTGAGCGGTCTGGGTGTTGTCCGAACCGGTGCGGGCGAAGATGCCGAGAGCCGCCACCGCGATGCCGGCCACGAGGGCCACGACCACGATCTTCAGGTGGGTGGAGCGGTCTGCTGAGTGAATTGAGTGGTTCATCTGAGCCTCCTGGCGACTTTGCCGTCGTCGTTGGCAAGAGCGATACGCCCGCTCTGTTTCAGGATGGCTTCGTGGGTTCCCCAAAATGGTTTCGTCGGCATTTCCGGGTGTTTCCAGCTATCGTCCGTCGGTCTGGCTGGGCCGGGCAAATGGCCTGCCGGCGTAATCTCGACGTCAGCGCGCCGCGCGCACCGACAAGAGGGCACCGGGCCTGGTCGTGACCGCTGCGACAGCGGCGACTGAAGGACACGCGCGCCGGGATGCCCGAGGCCGAAAAAGAACTGGGCTGAAGGTCGTCAACCGCTGCCGTGCCAGAGTTATCCCGCTGCGTGTGGCGGGCGGTGGAGTCGTAAAAATAGCTTGTCTTGCGCCCCTTGTTGCGCTGCGCTAAGCCTCAGAACAATTCCAGTCAACGAATCTGCGGCCCTTGAAACCGCGAAATTAAAGGCACCGCCGATGACCGGCATCTTGCAAGATTACCTTCCCCTCGTGGTGTTCGTCGGGGTCGCGGGCCTGATCGGTTTGGCGCTGCTGATCGCTCCCTTCCTGCTGGCCTTCCAGCAGCCCGATCCGGAGAAGCTGTCCGCCTATGAATGCGGATTCAACGCTTTTGACGATGCCCGCATGAAGTTCGATGTCCGGTTCTACTTGGTGGCCATCCTCTTCATCATCTTCGACCTCGAAGTGGCATTCCTGTTTCCATGGGCGGTGGCGTTCGGGAACCTCGGCGCGACCGGGTTCTGGTCGATGGTGGTGTTCCTCGCCGTCCTGACCGTCGGCTTTGCCTATGAGTGGAAGAAAGGCGCGCTCGAATGGGATTGAGCCCTACCGCAGCAACGCCAGGATTTGCGCCGGTCGTCGCGCCGGCTGCGACCGGTATTCTGGATCCCTCGACCGGCCGACCGGTCGGCGCCAACGACCCGTATTTCCTGGATGTCAATCACCAGCTCTCCGACAAGGGCTTTTTCGTCACCGCCACCGATGACCTGATCACCTGGGCCCGCACCGGCTCGCTGATGTGGATGACCTTTGGTCTGGCCTGCTGCGCGGTCGAGATGATGCAGATGTCGATGCCGCGCTATGACGCCGAACGGTTCGGCTTTGCGCCCCGCGCCTCGCCGCGGCAGTCCGACGTGATGATCGTCGCCGGCACCCTGACCAACAAGATGGCGCCGGCGCTGCGCAAGGTTTACGACCAGATGCCGGAGCCGCGCTACGTCATCTCGATGGGATCCTGCGCCAATGGCGGCGGCTACTATCACTACTCGTATTCGGTGGTGCGCGGCTGCGACCGCATCGTGCCGATCGATATCTACGTGCCCGGTTGCCCGCCGACGGCGGAAGCTCTGCTCTACGGCGTGATGCTGCTGCAGAAGAAGATCCGGCGCATCGGCACCATCGAACGCTGAGGGTTTGGTATGGACGACGGCAGGCTCGACGCCCTGGGGCAGACGATTGTTGACGCGCTACCGGATGCCGCGACCGATCATTCGGTCGCGTTCAATCAGCTCACGGTGGCGGTCCACGCCGACAAGATCGTCGACGTCGTCAAATTCCTGCGCGACGATCCCGGCTGCCGTTTCGTCAGTTTCATCGACGTTACGGCGGTGGACTATCCGGGCCGCGAGAAGCGCTTTGACGTGGTGTATCACCTGCTGTCGCCGACGCTGAACGAACGCATCCGCCTGCGCGCGCAGGCCGACGAAACCACCCAGGTGCCCTCGATCATCGACGTCTTTCCCGGCGCCGACTGGTTCGAGCGTGAGTGCTACGATCTCTATGGCGTGATCTTCACCGGCCACCCCGACATGCGGCGGCTTTTGACCGACTACGGTTTCGATGGCCACCCGCTGCGCAAGGATTTCCCGCTCACCGGCTTCGTCGAGGTGCGCTACGACGACCAGGAAAAGCGGGTGGTCTACGAACCTGTCCGACTCAATCAGGAATTCCGCAAGTTCGATTTCCTGTCGCCATGGGAAGGCGCCGATTATCCGGTGCTGCCCGGCGATGAGAAGGCGGGACCGAAAGTCTGATCATGACCGAAGCAGCAGCACTGCGTAACTTCACCATCAATTTCGGACCGCAGCATCCCGCCGCGCACGGCGTGCTGCGTCTGGTGCTGGAGCTCGATGGTGAAGTTGTCGCCCGCGTCGATCCACATATCGGCCTGTTGCACCGCGGCACCGAAAAACTGATCGAGCACAAGACCTACCTGCAGGCGATCCCGTATTTTGACCGGCTCGACTATGTCGCGCCGATGAACCAGGAGCACGCGTTCTGTCTGGCGGCGGAAAGACTGCTTGGCATCGCCGTGCCGCGGCGCGGGCAATTGATCCGCGTGCTGTACTGCGAGATCGGCCGCATCCTGTCGCACCTGCTCAACGTCACCACGCAGGCGATGGACGTCGGCGCGCTGACGCCGCCGCTGTGGGGCTTCGAAGAGCGCGAAAAGCTGATGGTGTTCTACGAGCGAGCCTCCGGCTCGCGGATGCATGCGGCCTACTTCCGGATCGGCGGCGTGCACCAGGACCTGCCGCCGAAGCTGGTCGACGATATCGACGCGTGGTGCGAGCCGTTCCTGCAGGTGGTCGCCGATCTCGATCGGCTATTGACCGGCAACCGCATCTTCAAGCAGCGCAACGTCGACATCGGCGTGGTGACGCTGCAGCAGGCCTGGGAATGGGGTTTTTCCGGCGTCATGGTGCGCGGCTCCGGTGCCGCCTGGGATCTGCGCAAGGCGCAGCCCTATGAGTGCTATACCGAGATGGATTTCGACATTCCGATCGGCAGGAACGGCGACTGCTACGACCGTTACTGCATCCGGATGGAGGAGATGCGCCAGTCGGTGCGTATCATGAAACAGTGCATCGCGAAGCTGCGCGCGCCGGAAGGGCAGGGACCGGTCGTCGTCGAAGACAACAAGATAGCGCCGCCCCGGCGCGGCGAGATGAAGCGTTCGATGGAGGCGCTGATCCATCACTTCAAGCTCTACACCGAGGGCTTCCACGTGCCGGCCGGCGAGATCTACGCCGCGGTCGAGGCGCCAAAGGGCGAGTTTGGCGTCTATCTGGTCGCCGACGGCACCAACAAGCCATACAAATGCAAGATCCGGGCGCCGGGCTTTGCGCATCTGCAGGCGATGGATTTTATCTGCAAGGGCCATCTCCTGGCCGACGTATCGGCCATTCTCGGTTCGCTCGATATCGTGTTCGGAGAGGTCGACCGGTGATGGCAATGCCGCCGATTCAGTTTGACCGGGCTACCGGCGTGCTGCAGGGCGCCAATGCCTGGGAGCGTTTGGCCGCACTCGCCTTGTCGACGGGGTCGAAGGTGGCATCCACGTTCTCGCATCGCGGCTACAATATGTGCGCCAACCTGTTGCGCAGGACGCTGCCGGAGCGGGACATCGACATCAAGCTGAATGCGGACGCGACCTTCGCGTTTCCCTATGGCGATGGTTATTGGAGCAAGCTGCTCAATCGCTCGTTCTCGTATGAAGACGAACTCGAACTGCTGTTTCGGCACGCCGCCGATGTTGACTACACGTTGCTCGATTGCGGCGCTAACTACGGCTACTGGTCGGTGCTGGTCTCCAGCGCGCCCTATGGATCGCACCGGGCAATCGCCATCGAGCCCTCGTCGCAGAACTTCGCCAAGCTCAAGAACAACGCCGAACTCAACGGCGACCGTTTCGAAGCGATGAAGTGCGCGATCGGCGCGGCGCGGGGCACCGCGCGGCTCTCCGGCACCAAGCATGAGGCATTCAGCATTGCCGGCGTCGACGGCGGCGAGGAAGTGCCTGTCATCGCGCTCGACAACCTGATCGACGACGGCAAGGTTTCCCCCGGCGGAAAGTTCCTGATCAAGCTCGACGTCGAGGGCGTCGAGATCGAGGCCATCAAGGGTGGCGCCCGGCTGCTGCAGGGCGATAGCGTCATCCTGTGCGAGGAACACGGCAATGATCGCCATCACACCGTGTCGCGCTATATCCTCGAACAAACCCCGCTGAAGCTGATCGTCTACGATCCGCGCAGCAATCTGCTGGAAACCGTGACCGAGCTTTCGATTCTCGACCGCATCAAGGTTTCAACCCACGTCGGCTACAACGTGTTCGGCACCGCAAGCGCCTTCTGGCAAGACCGGATCAGCGCCCTGAACGCCGCGCGCCGCGCGCCCTGAGAGACTGAGAGCCATGTCCGTCCGCCGCCTTGCACCTAGGGAATTTCAGCCCGCGAACTTCACGTTCTCAGCGGAGGACCTTGCTTGGGCCAGGCAACAGATCGCCAAATATCCGGAGGGCCGTCAGGCTTCTGCGGTAATACCGATCCTGTGGCGTGTCCAGGAACAGCACGAAGGATGGGTTTCGGAGGCGGCGATCCGCGCTGTCGCCGATTTGCTCGGCATGCCCTATATCCGGGTGCTGGAAGTCGCGACCTTCTACACCATGTTCCAGCTACAGCCGGTCGGCAAGAAGGCCCACGTGCAGGTTTGCGGCACCACGCCGTGCCGGCTCCGCGGCGCCGGCGATATCATCGAGGTGTGCCAGAGCCGCATCCATCACGATCCCTTCCATCTGTCCAGGGACGGCAATTTCAGCTGGGAAGAGGTCGAGTGTCTGGGCGCCTGCGTGAACGCTCCGATGGTGCTGATCTGGAAGGATACCTATGAGGACCTGACCAAGGAAAGCTTCGGCAAGGTCCTGGACGGGTTTGCCTCCGGCAATCCGCCCAAGCCGGGTCCGCAAATCGACCGTCAGTTCTCCGCCCCCGTCGGTGGATTGACCACGCTGAAGGAAACAACATGAACGCGGATGGCGCGGAGAGTGCGGGATCGATGCGACACTGGCACTATATCGCGATGCATACGGTCGCGGCCGCGGCATTCATTTTCCTGCTGCAGCGATATGCGCCGGACGCGTCGCTCGATTCCAGCCTGCTGTGGGCCCTTACCTTCGGCGGCTGCGCCTACATGCAGTCCAATCGCTGACCTCAGGAATCTCGCTCCATGCTCGACGACAAGGACCGCATCTTCCGTAACCTCTACGGCCTCCACGACTGGGGCCTCGAGGGTGCGCGCCGCCGTGGCGCCTGGGACGGCACCAAGGCGATCATCGACAAGGGCCGCGACTGGATCATCAATGAGATGAAGGCGTCCGGCCTGCGCGGACGGGGCGGGGCTGGGTTTCCGACCGGGCTGAAATGGTCGTTCATGCCGAAGGAATCGACCGACGGCCGGCCGAGCTATCTTGTGGTCAATGCCGACGAATCCGAACCCGGTACCTGCAAGGACCGCGAGATCATGCGGCACGATCCGCACCTGCTCTTGGAGGGTTGCCTGCTCGCGAGCTTCGCGATGGGCGCGCATGCCTGCTACATCTATGTGCGCGGCGAATTCATCAGAGAACGCGAGCATCTGCAGGCCGCTGTTGATCAGGCCTATGAGGCGAGACTGGTCGGCAAGGACAACATCAACGGCTGGCCGTTCGACATTTACGTCACCCACGGCGCCGGGGCCTATATCTGCGGCGAAGAGACCGCCTTGCTGGAGAGCCTCGAAGGCAAGAAGGGCATGCCGCGGCTGAAGCCGCCATTCCCCGCCAATGTCGGCCTCTACGGCTGCCCGACCACCGTCAACAATGTCGAGTCGATCGCGGTGGCGCCGGATATCCTGCGGCGCGGCGCGGCGTGGTTCGCCGCCATCGGCCGGCCCAACAATGTCGGCACCAAACTGTTCTGCATCTCCGGCCATGTCGAGCGGCCCTGCAACGTCGAAGAAGCCATGGGGATCCCGTTCCGCGAGCTGATCGAGCGGCATTGCGGCGGCATTCGCGGCGGCTGGGACAATCTCAAGGCGGTAATTCCCGGCGGCTCGTCGGTGCGGATGGTGCCGGCCGACCAGATCATCGATACCCCGATGGACTTCGACAGCCTCGGCAAACTGCGCTCCGGCCTCGGCACCGCCGCCGTCATCGTGATGGACAAATCGACCGATCTGATCCGGGCGATCGCGCGGATTGCGTATTTTTACAAGCACGAGAGCTGTGGCCAGTGTACGCCGTGCCGCGAGGGCACCGGCTGGATGTGGCGGGTGCTGACCCGCATGGCCGAGGGCCGCGCCCACAAGCGCGAGATCGACATGCTGCTGGAAGTGACCAAGCAGGTGGAGGGCCACACCATCTGCGCGCTCGGCGACGCCGCGGCGTGGCCGATCCAGGGCCTGATCGCCCATTTTCGTCACGAGATCGAGGAGCGCATCGACCAGTATTCGCACAAGGCGGATGTCGATGACGGCGGCGTTCGCGATCCAGCGCACATGGTCGCGGCGGAATAGGGAGGCGGCGATGGCGGATCAATTCGGAAGTGCGACGGTTCGGCGTCACCGCTCCGGACGGCAAGGTGAGAAAGACTTGAGGCAATGACCATACTCATCATCGATGGCAAAGAGATCGATGTCCCCGCGGATTTCACGCTGCTGCAGGCGTGTGAGATGGCCGGCGCGGAAATTCCGCGCTTTTGCTATCATGAACGGCTGTCGATCGCTGGCAATTGCCGGATGTGCCTTGTCGAGGTGAAGGGTGGCCCGAAGCCCGTGGCCAGCTGCGCCTGGGCGGTTCGCGATTGCCGTCCCGGTCCCAAGGGGGAGCCGCCGGAAATCTCGACCCGCTCGCCGATGGTGAAAAAGGCGCGCGAAGGCGTGATGGAATTCCTGTTGATCAATCACCCGCTGGATTGTCCGATCTGCGATCAGGGCGGCGAGTGCGACCTGCAGGATCAGGCGATGGGCTACGGCGTCGACACCAGCCGGTTCGCCGAAAACAAGCGCGCGGTCGAGGACAAGTATCTCGGCGCACTGGTCAAGACCTCGATGAACCGCTGCATCCAGTGCACGCGCTGCGTTCGCTTCGCCGCCGAAGTCTGCGGCATGCCGGAAATGGGCGCGACTGGCCGCGGCGAGGACATGGAGATCACCACCTATCTGGAATCGGCGCTGACCTCGGAACTGCAGGGCAATCTGGTCGATATCTGCCCAGTCGGCGCGTTGACGTCGAAACCCTATGCTTTCGCAGCCAGGCCTTGGGAACTCGGCAAGACCCAATCGATCGACGTGATGGACGGCGTCGGCTCGGCGATCCGGGTCGATACCCGCGGCCGCGAGGTGATGCGGATCCTGCCGCGCGTCAACGAGGCGGTGAACGAGGAGTGGATTTCCGACAAGACCCGACACGTCGTCGACGGCCTGCGCACCCAGCGGCTCGACCGACCTTACATCAGGGAAAACGGCAAGCTGCGCGCAGCATCGTGGCCGGAAGCGTTCGCTGCCATTGCAGCGAAGGCCGGCCGAATCGACGGCAAGCGGATCGGCGCCATCGCCGGCGATCTCGCCGCGGTCGAGGAGATGTTCGCGCTGAAGGAGCTGTTGGCGAAATCCGGTTCCGCCAATCTGGCGGTGCAGGGCGGCGACGCATTTGACGCCAAGGCCGGGCGCGCGTCCTACATTTTCAACCCGACCATCGCCGGCATCGAGCAGGCCGACGCGTTGCTGATCGTGGGTTCGAACCCGCGCAAGGAGGCGGCGGTCCTCAACGCGCGCATTCGTAAGCGCTGGCGCACCGGCCGGCTCGAGATCGGCGTGATCGGTGCCAGGGCCGACCTTACTTATGGATACGACTATCTCGGTGCGGGTACGGACTCGCTGAGCGAACTCGCCGCGGGCAAACATGCCTTCGCAAACGTGTTGAAAGGTGGCAAGAACCCGATCGTGCTGGTTGGAGCAGGTGCCGCCGCACGACATGACGGCCGGGCGGTTCTGGCGGCTACGGCCAAACTTGCGCTGGATGTCGGCGCGGTCAAGGAGGGCTGGAACGGGTTTGGCATTTTGCACGATACCGCCTCGCGGGTCGGGGCGCTCGATATCGGCTTTGGCTCGGGCGCGGGGGGGCTGACCGCGGCGCAGATGACAACGTTCGGTACGCTTGACGTGCTGTTCCTGCTCGGCGCCGACGAAATCGGGGTGCCCGACGGTACCTTCGTGGTCTATCTCGGCACCCATGGCGATCGCGGCGCACATCGCGCCGACGTTATTCTGCCGGGGGCGGCCTATACCGAAAAATCCGGCATCTACGTCAATACCGAGGGCCGGGTGCAGATGGCCAACCGCGCCTCATTCCCGCCGGGTGAGGCGCGCGAGGACTGGGCGATCGTCCGCGCGCTCTCGGATGTGCTGGCCAGGAAGCTGCCTTACGATTCGCTGGCCGCGTTGCGTCAGGCGATGTTCAGGGCCGTGCCGCATCTGATGCGCATCGACCAGATCGAGCCCGGCAGGGTTGACGACATCAAGATGCTCGCGGGCAAGGGCGGCAGCGTCGAGAAGGCGCCGTTCAAGACCGTTGAGGATTTTTACCTGACCAACCCGATCGCGCGCGCGTCAGCGATCATGGCGGAATGTTCCCGTCTGGCCTCCGGGCAGATGCTGACGGCGGCGGAGTGAGCCGATGACTGAATTTTTTCCAAGCGGTTTCTGGACCGGTTTCCTGTGGCCGTTGATCGTCATGCTGGCGCAGAGCGTCCTGCTGCTCGTGGTGCTCCTGATCGCCATCGCGTACATCCTCCTGGCAGACCGCAAGATCTGGGCGGCGGTGCAGATCCGGCGCGGTCCCAACGTCGTCGGTCCCTGGGGCCTGTTCCAGTCCTTCGCCGATCTCTTGAAGTTCGTCCTGAAGGAGCCGATCATTCCCTCCGGCGCCAACAAGGGCGTGTTTCTGCTGGCCCCGCTGGTAAGCTGCGTACTGGCGCTGGCGGCCTGGGCCGTGATCCCAATGGACCTCGGCTGGGTGATCGCCGACATCAATGTCGGCGTGCTCTACATTTTCGCGATCTCGTCGCTGTCCATCTACGGCATCATCATGGCCGGCTGGTCGTCGAATTCGAAATACCCGTTCCTCGCCGCGCTGCGCTCGGCGGCGCAGATGGTCAGTTACGAGGTCTCGATCGGTTTTGTGATCATCACGGTCCTGCTGTGCGCCGGCTCGCTGAACCTGTCGGCCGTGGTCGAGGCGCAGCACACCCGTGGCCTTGCCAACTTGATCGGGTTGCCGTCCCTGACGTTCCTCAACTGGTACGTCTGGCCGCTGTTCCCGATGTTCGTGATCTTCTATGTATCGGCGCTGGCGGAAACCAACCGGCCGCCGTTCGATCTGGTGGAAGCCGAATCCGAACTGGTCGCGGGTTTCATGGTCGAATACGGCTCGACGCCGTATCTGCTATTCATGCTTGGCGAATATGTCGCGATCACCACGATGTGCGCATTGGCCGCGATCCTGTTCCTGGGCGGCTGGCTGCCGCCGATCGAGGTGGCGCCGTTCACCTGGGTGCCGGGCGTGATCTGGTTCACGCTCAAGGTATTTTTCATGTTCTTCATGTTTGCGATGGCGAAGGCGATCGTGCCGCGTTACCGCTACGATCAGTTGATGCGGCTCGGCTGGAAGGTGTTCCTGCCGCTATCGCTGGCGATGGTGGTGATTGTGGCCGGCGTGCTGCATTTCGCCGACATCGCGCCGAAATGAGGTCGCTATGAGTGTCAACATCAACGCCACGGCCCGCTCGCTGCTGCTGTCCGAATTCGTGTCGGCGTTCTTTCTCGCCATGCGCTATTTCTTCAAGCCGAAGCCGACGCTGAACTATCCGTTCGAAAAGGGTCCGATCTCGCCGCGCTTTCGCGGCGAGCATGCGCTGCGGCGCTATCCCAACGGCGAGGAACGCTGCATCGCCTGCAAGCTGTGCGAGGCGATTTGCCCGGCACAGGCGATCACCATCGAGGCCGGCCCGAGCCGCAACGACGGCACCCGCCGCACGGTCCGCTACGACATCGACATGGTGAAATGCATCTATTGCGGGTTCTGCCAGGAGGCCTGTCCGGTCGATGCGATCGTCGAGGGACCTAATTTCGAATTCGCCACCGAGACCCGCGAGGAACTCTATTATGACAAGGCGAAACTGCTCGCCAATGGCGACCGCTGGGAGCGCGAGATTGCGAAATCAATCGAACTCGATTCGCCGTACCGGTGAGGTGAGGGCATGATCCTTACAGCGCTGTTCTTCTACCTGTTCGCCGGCGTCTGCGTCGCCTCGGCGGTGATGGTGATTGCGTCGCGCAATCCCGTGCACTCGGTGCTGTTCCTGATCCTGGCCTTCGTCAATGCAGCCGGCTTGTTCATATTGATGGGTGCTGAGTTCCTCGGGATGATCCTGATCGTGGTGTACGTCGGCGCGGTCGCAGTGCTGTTCCTGTTCGTGATCATGATGCTCGACGTCGACTTCGCGGAACTGCGCGAGGGCTTCCTGGAATATCTGCCGTTCGGCCTCGTGGTCGGCGCGATCTTTCTCGCCGAACTGCTGCTGGTCGGCGGCGGCTGGGTCATCAATCCCGATGTCGCCAAATCCATTTCATCGGCGATTCCGGCCAACGTCAGCAACACCGAAGCGCTCGGGCTCGTGCTCTACACCAAGTACATCCATTACTTCCAGATCGCCGGCATGGTGCTGCTGGTGGCGATGATCGGCGCCATCGTGCTGACGCTGCGCCACAAGGTCAGCGTCAAGCGGCAGGACATCAATGTGCAGAACGCGCGAACGCCCGAGCTCGCAATGAGCGTGCGCAAGGTGGCGGTGGGCCAGGGCCTGCAGGACACGGACGCGCCGGAGTGGGTGAAATGACCATCGGTCTCGGACACTACCTCTCGGTCGGCGCGATTCTGTTCACGCTCGGAATCCTCGGCATCTTTCTCAACCGCAAGAACATCATCGTCATCCTGATGTCGATCGAGCTGGTCCTGCTCGCGGTCAATATCAACCTGGTGGCGTTCTCCACCTTCCTCGGCGACCTCGTCGGGCAGGTGTTTGCGCTGCTGGTGCTGACGGTGGCCGCGGCGGAAGCGGCAATCGGGCTTGCGGTGCTGGTGGTGTACTTCCGCAATCGCGGGTCGATCGCGGTCGAAGACGTCAATTTGATGAAGGGTTAGGCATGATCCGGAAAAGTGTGAAGCGGTTTTCCCGGACAAACGCCTTCGTTTGTCCTGAGATCATGCGCGATAGGGCGACCAAATGATCCAGGCAATCGTCTTTCTGCCGCTGATCGGCGCGATACTCGCGGGCCTGATTGCTATCTTCGGTGCGCATGCGCGCAATCCGAGCGGCGATGCGGTCGAGCGCCACGAAGATGCCCATGGTCACGGCGCCCAAGCCCATGCCGAGACCCATGCGACGGATGTGCATGCCGACCATGGCCAAGACGACCATCATGACGCTCATCACGTGGTCGAACCGCCGGCGCAGGGATCGCGGGCGGCGGAACTGATCACCACTGGATTGCTGCTGGTGTCGGCCGCGCTGTCCTGGGTCGTCCTGGTCGACGTCGGCTTCATGCGCCATGACGCGCGGATCGCGCTGTTCACCTGGATCAACTCCGGCGACCTGCAGATCGCGTGGGCGCTGCGGGTCGATACATTGACTGCCGTGATGCTAGTGGTGGTCAACACCGTTTCGTCGCTCGTGCACCTCTATTCGATCGGATACATGGACGAGGATCCGCACCGGCCGCGGTTCTTTGCCTACCTGTCGCTGTTCACCTTCGCGATGCTCATGCTGGTGACTTCAGACAATCTGGTGCAGCTGTTCTTCGGCTGGGAGGGCGTCGGTCTCGCGAGCTATCTGCTGATCGGCTTCTGGTACCAGAAGCCGTCAGCGAACGCGGCAGCCATCAAAGCCTTCGTGGTCAATCGAGTCGGCGATTTCGGCTTTGCGCTCGGCATCTTCGCGATCTTCATGCTGATCGGCTCGACCGACTTCGAGACCATTTTCGCTGGCGCGCCCGGCCAGGTCGGCAAGACCATCAACTTCTTCGGCTGGAACGCGGATGCGCTGACGCTGATCTGTCTGTTGCTGTTCATGGGCGCGATGGGCAAGTCAGCCCAGTTCCTGCTGCACACCTGGCTGCCGGACGCTATGGAAGGCCCGACCCCGGTCTCGGCGCTGATCCACGCCGCCACCATGGTCACGGCCGGCGTCTTCATGGTGGCGCGGCTGTCGCCGCTGTTCGAACTCGCCCCGAACGCGCAGGCCGTGGTGATGTTCTTCGGCGCCACCACCGCCTTCTTCGCCGCCACCGTGGGCCTGGTGCAGAACGACATCAAGCGCATCGTGGCGTATTCGACCTGTTCGCAGCTCGGCTACATGTTCGTGGCGATGGGGGCGGGGGCCTATTCGGTCGGCATGTTCCACCTGTTCACGCATGCCTTCTTCAAGGCGCTGTTGTTCCTGGGGTCCGGCTCGGTGATCTATGCGATGCATCACGAGCAGGACATCCGCAACATGGGCGGCCTGAAAGACCGGATTCCCTTCACCTATATCGTGATGGTGATCGGCACGCTGGCGTTGACCGGCTTCCCGCTGACGGCCGGCTATTTCTCCAAGGACGCCATCATCGAATCCGCGTTCGTCTCGCACAATCCGTTCGCGTTCTACGGCTTCCTCATGACCGTGATCGCGGCAGGTCTAACCTCGTTCTATTCATGGCGCCTGATTTTCAAGACCTTCCATGGCGAGCCGCATGACAGGCAGCATTACGAGGCCGCGCACGAGGCCCCGATGTGGATGCTGGTCCCGATCGGTATTCTCGCCGCCGGATCGATTCTCGCCGGCTTCCCGTTCAAGGAGTTGTTCGCCGGCCATGGCGTGGCGGAATTCTTCCGCGAGTCGGTGAAGATGAATCCCGGAATCATCGACGAGATGCACCACATCCCGAAGGCGATCGCGTTCCTGCCCACGGTCATGATGGCGCTGGGGTTCGTGGTGTCGTGGCTGTTCTACATCCGCCGGCCCTACCTTCCGGTGGAGCTCGCCAACCAGCACCAGCTACTCTACCAGTTCCTGCTCAACAAATGGTATTTCGACGAGCTCTACGATCTCATCTTCGTACGCCCGGCGAAGTGGATCGGCCGCTTCCTGTGGAAGAAGGGCGATGGCTACGTCATCGACGGTCTAGGTCCTGACGGCGTCTCGGCGCGGGTGCTCGACATCACCCGTAACGTGGTGAGAATCCAGACCGGCTACCTTTATCACTACGCCTTCGCCATGCTGATCGGGGTCGCCGGATTGATCACCTGGTTCATGTCCGGCGCGGGAGCCAAGTGATGACAACCTGGCCCGTTCTCTCGGTCGCCACCTTCCTGCCGGTGGTTGGCGCGCTGCTGATCTATCTCAGCCGCGGCGATGACGAAGCGGCGCGGCGCAACGCGCGTTGGATCGCGCTATGGACCACGCTGATCACCTTTGCCGTGTCGCTGATCCTGGTTTGGCGTTTCGACGCTGCGCAGCCGGATTTCCAGTTTGTCGAGAAGGTGCCGTGGCTGGCGACCGGCATCAACTACCACATGGGTGTCGACGGCATTTCGCTGCCATTCGTGATCCTGACCGCCGCCCTGATGCCTTTCTGCATTATCGCGAGCTGGAAATCGATCACGCTGCGGGTGCGCGAATACATGATGGCGTTCCTGCTCCTGGAAACACTGATGATCGGCACGTTCTCCGCCCTCGATCTCGTGCTGTTCTACCTGTTCTTCGAGGGCGGCCTGATCCCGATGTTCCTGATTATCGGAGTATGGGGCGGCCCGCGCCGGGTCTACGCGTCCTTTAAATTCTTCCTCTACACGCTGCTCGGCTCCGTGCTGATGCTGCTGGCGATCATGGCGCTGTACTGGAACGCCGGCACCACCGATATTCCGACGCTGATGAATACAGCGGTGCCGCGGTCCCTGCAGACCTGGGCGTGGCTGGCGTTCTTCGCTTCCTTCGCGGTGAAGATGCCGATGTGGCCGGTGCACACCTGGCTGCCCGACGCGCATGTCGAAGCGCCGACCGCGGGCTCCGTCGTGCTGGCCGCGATCCTTCTGAAGATGGGCGGCTATGGCTTCCTGCGCTTCTCGCTGCCGATGTTCCCGCTGGCCTCGCACGACTTCGCGCCGCTGATCTTCACGCTGTCGGTCGTTGCCATCATCTATACTTCGCTGGTGGCCCTGATGCAGGAAGACATCAAGAAGCTGATCGCCTATTCCTCCGTCGCCCATATGGGCTTCGTCACCATGGGCATTTTCGCCGGCACTACCCAGGGAGTAGCGGGCGGCGTGTTCCAGATGGTGTCGCACGGCATCGTGTCGGGCGCGCTGTTCCTCTGCGTCGGCATCGTCTACGACCGGATGCATACCCGCGAGATCTCGGCCTATGGCGGCCTTGTCAACCGGATGCCGCTGTATGCCGTCGTGTTCATGGTGTTCACCATGGCCAATGTCGGCTTGCCGGGGACCAGCGGATTCGTCGGCGAGTTCCTGACCCTGATCGGCACCTTTAAGGTTTCGATCCCGACCGCGACGGCGGCGACGCTCGGCGTGATCCTGTCAGCGGCCTATGCGCTGTGGCTGTATCGTAAAGTCGTGTTCGGAAAGCTGACCAAGCCCTCGCTGGCCAGCATCAAGGATCTGACCTGGCGCGAGAGCCTGACGCTGATGCCGCTGGTGTTTCTCACCATCCTGTTCGGGGTCTATCCGAAACCGGTGCTCGACATGTCGGCGGCCTCGGTGCAGCAACTCGTCAACAACTACAACACCGCGATCACTGCCGTGAATGCAGCCGCGCTGCTGCAATAGCCAAAGCGTTTTCGAGCGAAGTGGAAACCGGTTCGCGCAAGGAAACGCGTCAAAGAAAGAGAATAGCGGCTCGGTTCTGAATTATCAGGACCGAGCCGAGGTCAGGACAACGTCATGAGTTTTGAAACTGCAGGATATCAGTTGTTGCCCGTGCTGCCGGAGCTGGTGCTGGCGGTCGGCGCGATGGCGTTGCTGATGGTGGGAGCCTACCGCAGCCAGGACGCGACACGCCTGGTCACCGGCTTGGCGGTTGGCCTTCTGGCGGTCGTGGGCGTTCTGGAGCTGATGCTGCCGGCGGGAAAGCTGACCACCTTCGGCGGCAGCTTCATCGTCGACGACTTCGCCCGGTTCCTGAAAATTCTGGCGCTGATCGGTTCGGCGGCGACGCTGATTCTTTCGGCGGAGTTTTTGGCCGATCCGTCGCGGCGGATCTTCGAATATGCGATCCTGGTACTGCTCTCGACGCTCGGCATGATGGTGCTGATCTCGGCCGGCGACCTGATCATGCTCTATCTCGGGCTCGAGCTGATGAGCCTCGCGCTCTATGTGGTCGCCGCCAGCAATCGCGATAATGCCAAATCGACCGAAGCCGGCCTGAAGTATTTTGTGCTGGGCGCTCTGTCATCGGGCATGCTGCTGTACGGCGCCTCGCTGATCTACGGCTTTACCGGCACCGTCAGTTTTGCCGGGATCGCCGCAGCCGCCACGACCGGCAGCATCGGCATCGTGTTCGGGCTGGTGTTCCTGCTGGCCGGGCTTTGCTTCAAGGTCTCCGCGGTGCCCTTTCACATGTGGACGCCCGACGTCTATGAGGGCGCGCCGACCCCGGTCACCGCATTCTTCGCCTCCGCGCCGAAGGTCGCGGCGCTCGCGGTATTTACCCGGGTGGCGCTCACCGCCTTCCCGGGCATCGTCTCGCAATGGCAGCAGATCGTGATATTCGTGGCGATCGCCTCGATGGTGCTGGGATCGTTCGCCGCCATCGGCCAGAGCAACATCAAGCGCCTGATGGCCTATTCGTCGATCGGCCATATGGGGTTTGCGCTGGTGGGGTTGGCCGCCGGCACCGTCGAGGGCGCGCAGGGCGTACTGGTCTATATCGCGATCTATGTGGCGATGACGCTCGGCACCTTCGCTGTCATCCTGACCATGAAGCGCAATGGCCATCACGTCGAAACCATCAGCGATTTTGCCGGATTGTCGCGAACCAATCCACTGCTGGCATTCTTCTTCGCGATGCTGCTGTTTTCGCTGGCGGGAATTCCGCCGCTGGCGGGCTTCTTCGCCAAATTCTACGTGTTCGTCGCGGCGATCAAGGCCGGCCTGTTCACGTTGGCCGTGGTGGGCGTGCTCGCCAGCGTGGTCGGCGCGTATTACTATCTCACTATCATCAAGGTGATGTATTTCGACGAACCGCTGGCCAAACTCGACCCGATGCGGATGGAATTGCGCACGGTGCTGGGCGTCGCGGGCCTCTTCAACATCCTCTTCTTCGTCTATCCGGGGCCGCTGGTCAGCGTGGCGACGTCGGCGGCGAAGTCGCTGTTTTAGATGCCTTTCGCGCTCGGCCCGCGTGCCATATCGGCCGGTTACCGGCACGCCGCCTTTGACCAAATCGGGTCGACCAATGCGGAAGCCATGGCGCGGGCGCGCGATGGCGAGTATGGTCCGATGTGGTTCGTGACGTCGGAGCAGACCGCGGGACGTGGACGGCGGCATCGCCCCTGGGCCGCGCCGCGTGGTAACCTAGCCAGCAGCATCCTCGAAGTCATCGACGTATCGCCCGCTGTGGCCGCGACCTTGGGCTTTGCCGCGGGTCTTGCGCTCGAGACAGCACTGCAAAAAGTTAGCGTCGAAGCGTCGCTGAGGTCAGCGGGATCGGATGATATGAAGTATTCGCTGAAATGGCCGAACGACGTGCTGGCGGGACGGCATAAGCTGGCCGGCATCCTGCTGGAAGCCGAAACCTTGCCCAGTGGCCGGCTGGCCGTGGTGGTCGGCATCGGCACCAATGTCGTTGCCGCTCCGGAGGGCACGCCCACGCCGGCGACCTCGTTGGCGAGGCTGGGCGTCCAGGTCGGCGCCGAGGACCTGTTCGCGGCACTGTCGGACGCCTGGGCCGAATTCCGCGACATCTGGAACGATGGCCGGGGCTTTGGCGAAATCCGGCGGCTGTGGCTGGAGCGCGCAGCCGGGCTCGGCCAGCCGGTTGCGGTTCGGGCGGGCGCCACCATCGTCGAGGGCACGTTCGACACCATCGATGATCAGGGCTGCCTGATCGTCCGGAAAGCGGATGGCCATAGGATCCCGATATCGGCCGGCGACGTTTATTTCGGCTCCGCGGCGTCGGCGGGGGCGGTCTGATGGCGCGTCCGGATGAGTTGAGCTTCGCGCCGCTAGGCGGCGTCGGCGAGATCGGCATGAACTTGTCGATCTACGGACTCGGCAACCGCCATCAGCGTTCCTGGCTGGCGGTCGATCTCGGCGTGTCATTTGGCGACGAAGAGCATCTGCCAGGTATCGATCTGATCATGCCCGACATCCGCTTTCTGGAAAAAGAGCGGAAGAACCTGATCGGCCTCGTGCTGACCCACGCCCATGAAGACCATTTCGGCGCCATCATGGACCTGTGGCCGAAGCTGAAGTGTCCGATCTATGCGACCCAGTTCAGCGCCGCCTTGTTCGCGGCGAAATGCGCTTCTGAGCGCAATCCGCCGAAAATCCCGGTCACCGTCGTGCCGTCCGGGGGTCGCATCGATATCGGCCCGTTCAGCGTCGAGTTTATTCCGGTGGCGCATTCGATTCCGGAATCCCATGCGCTGGCGATCCGCACTGACGTCGGCACCGTGCTGCATACCGGCGACTGGAAGATTGATCCGACGCCGATCATCGGCGTGCCGACCGACGAGCGGCGACTGCGCGAGCTCGGCGACGCCGGCGTGCTGGCGTTGATTGGCGATTCCACCAATGCGGTGCGGGAAGGCCGCTCTCCCTCCGAAGCGGAAGTCGCCAGAACTATTACAGAGTTGGTGAAGAACGCCAAGGGCCGGGTGGCGGTGACCACCTTCGCCTCCAACGTCGCGCGGCTGCGCGCCGTGGCCGATGCTGCCAGAGCGTCCGGGCGCGAGGTCGTCGTGGTCGGCCGCGCCATGGAGCGGGTGGTGCAGGTGGCGCGCGAAACCGGCTATCTCGACGGCGTGCAGAGTTTCCGCGGCGTCGATCTCTACGGCCATTTCCCGCCGGACAAGGTGCTGGCGCTGTGCACGGGAAGCCAGGGCGAGCCGCGCGCGGCGCTGTCACGCATCGCCAATGACGACCATCCGCAGGTCACCCTGAACAAGGGCGACTGCGTGATCTTTTCTTCGCGCACCATTCCCGGCAACGAGAAGGCGGTGGGCGGCATCATCAACGGACTGATCACCCAAGGCATCGAGGTGATCACCGACCGTACCCATCTCGTCCATGTCTCCGGCCATCCGCGTCGCGACGAGCTGCGCGACATGATTTCATGGGTGCGTCCGCAACTGCTGATCCCGGTTCATGGCGAGGCGCTGCATCTGTTCGAGCACGCCAAGCTGGCGCGCGCTGCCGGTGTGCCCAAGGTGCTGATCTGCCGCAACGGTGACCTGGTCAAACTCGGGCCGGGCGATCCCGCCGTGATCGAGGAGCTGCCGTCCGGGCGGCTCTACAAGGACGGCTCGATCCTGGAGGATTCCAGATCGCGCGCGGTGGTTGAACGCAAGAAACTGGCTTTTGCCGGCTGCGCCTTCGTCGCGGTCGCCGTGACCGACAAGGGAGAACTGGCTGACGATCCGGAGGTCGACCTGGTCGGCATCCCCGAGAAGAACACCGCCGGCGAGATCATCGACGAGATCGTGTTTGACGTGGTGGTATCGACCGTGGAAGGGCTGCCGCGGGCGCGGCGGCGCGACCCCGACGCGATGGCGGAATCGGTGCGGCGTGCGGTGCGCGCCGCAATCAACCAGCATTGGGGCAAGAAGCCGTTGTGCTACGTTCACGTTCTCACGGTGTAAACTCAAGGCGGAGGGTGCCATGCTAGGCCGGCTCAATCATGTGGCGATCGCGGTCAGGGACGCCGAGAAAGCCGCCAAGATCTACGGCGCGGCGTTCGGAGCGGAGATTTCCGCTGCGGTGCCGCTGCCCGAGCACGGCGTCATCACCGTGTTCGTGACCCTGCCCAACACCAAGATCGAGTTCATCCAGCCTATCGGCGAGGCCTCGCCGATATCGAAGTTCATCGAGCGCAATGCCGACGGCGGTATCCATCACATCTGCTACGATGTGCCGGACATCATAGCAGCGCGCGACAGGCTGATTGCGGAGGGCGCACGGGTGCTTGGCGATGGCGTGCCCCGGATCGGGGCGCACGGCAAGCCGGTGCTTTTTCTGCATCCGAAGGATTTCTCCGGCGCGCTCGTCGAAATCGAACAGGCCTGAGATGGTCTACTCAATCTCAACCTCGCTGGCGATCTACTTCGTGCTGTGGTGGATCGTGCTGTTCGTTACCCTGCCGTTCGGCGTCCGCAGCCAGCATGAAGACGGCGGCGGCGCGCCCGGCACCGACCCTGGCGCGCCGATCGCGACCCAGATGGGCCGCAAGCTGATCTGGACCACGCTGATCTCGGCGGTCGTCTTCGGAATCGGGATGTGGGCCTATCGCGCGGGCTACCTGAATATCGAGCGGCTGTCGAAGCTGATGGGTTTTCCGGTCTAGTGCGATAGAGCCGAGAGGACGCGGCGCACCGGATCGCCGGTCAAGCTGGGCGACGAGGGCATCTCATCGCGCATCAGTATCCAGCGTAGATTTCGATGATATTGTCCTCGGGGTCGCGAAAGAACAACTTGCGGTAGCGCCAGTCCGGCACCGTTGGCCGGCCTGCGGCAGTGGGATCGGATCGACCATTGCTCTAGAATTCGGTCAGGCCGACAAGTACAGGGCGGTTGCGAACAACACGTTCTTTGTCGACAGCGTCTACTGCGACTACGATCCGATCAAGAAGGACGCCGACGTCGGTTCGAACTTCCTCGAGCGGACGTGGACAAATCAGGCGATTTTTGCAGGGCTCCTGGCAACGAGGCTCTCGATCTCATCAAGCAATTTCCGCCACGCATCGTCAGTTTCAGGGGACCAGTCGGCGCCGAGCACCTCGCGCACCGTCTCCGCGATCACGCCGAAAAACGTTCTGAACAGTTCGCGCGGTGTACCGTAGGCGTCGTGCGACTGCACCTCGCCATTCGATCAGGCGATAGTGCCCGGTACGGTCGCCGGCGAAATCCAGGATCGCATCGATGGTCAGCGCCAGCATCGAGCCCCTCACGAGTTCGCTTCCCTCGCTGCGGAACATGGCCTTTGTTTCCGGGTGTTCGCGGAACAGGCGGCGATAGCCAGCGAGGTCAGGTCCTCGCAGCGCTCTGCGGCGAGTTCAAAGCTTTGCTGGATAGGATTGGTGGTCGTCGTCATCCCAGCGGTATCTTTGATTGCGAAACTTCCCAGTCATTTCGAAAGTCTAATATTCGCAGAACACGATCTCGAAAAAAAGAGCAGGGCGCCTGCCCTGCTCCAAAAATTGTGTCGACCCTATTTTTCCCCGCACGGTTTAGATTTGATCTTGATTGACGGGGCGACGCTGCTTGTGCGCGCCAGGGCTCCTCCCGAGACTTGGACCACCAGACTTCGCCTCTCGGCCAGCCTGAGCCTGCACTGTTAAACCATCTTTTTCGTCTTGTCATCATTTTCAGCAACGATTGTTCAAAATTAGAGCAACTGACGAAATCATTGGAATTTCGCCACCCGGAGTTGTAGCGACTCGAGGAATACCCGCTCGGGTGAACGAGCGGGCGGCTATCGCTCTATTTCATTGTCCCGCATCAAAAGGTTTTGCGTTCGAAGCCCTATGGTCCCAATGCAATCGACGGGAATCCGATCTCGACAGTGGACTCCCTGCATGATTATTTGGCGCGATCGAAGAGGTGGTTCTTGATGCGCCGGCGGCTGCGGAATTTTCTTCCCATCGTCGTGATGGCCCTCGCGGTGCAGATATTTGCACCGATCGGGGCCTGCTGGGCGGCCAGCATCGCAGCCTCCGACCCTCTTCATGCGGTGCCGATCTGCTCGGGCGGTGCCGCTTCGGCCATAAGCCAGACCGGTCAAACCGGCGAGCATCGCGCCCATGACGGCGCCTGCGCGATGTGCTGCGCGGCATATGCTGGCGCGTCCCTTGATGCACCCGAGGCGATTCTCGCCACGCCCGTACGGCCGCTCGAGCGTGCGGTGTGGATGGACCCCGCGCCTGATCGGTTGGGTTCCCGGACCGGTTGGCACGCTCAGGCCCGCGCACCACCGCCTGTTTCCTGACAACCAAAAACTCTCGGGGGGTCGGTGTGGCGGTGGCCCATGCGCCGATCGCCCGCGATGGGGCGAGGGGCCCGCGCTGACGGTGCTGACCGTCAGCACACCTTCGCGACGAGCACGCCCGGTGGCGCCGCCATCGTATCCGCCGGGGCCTATCGGAACTCGAACGTTGCCAACGCCAGCCCGAATATTCCGGACGTTGGCGCACGAGGCAAACCCGATCGATTGAATT
Source organism: Bradyrhizobiaceae bacterium Ga0074131 (assembly GCA_001464035.1). Taxonomy (GTDB): domain Bacteria; phylum Pseudomonadota; class Alphaproteobacteria; order Rhizobiales; family Xanthobacteraceae; genus Bradyrhizobium. The sequence goes on along the minus strand of LNEC01000018.1, from coordinate 11,985 downwards.
CTGACGCGACGTCACCATCCCGGCGACTTAGTCGCTCAAGGAAGAAAAGGAAAAGAAACATGAAACAAGCCGTACGCACCCTCGCTTACGCCATCTCCTTCGTAGCCCTGCTGGCCGCGCCCGCGACCGCTCAGGACATCAAGGCCGGCGATCTTGTGATCACGAAGGCCTGGAGCCGGGCAACGCCGGGCGGCGCCAAGGTCGCCGGCGGGTATCTCACGATCGAGAACAAGGGCGCCGCAGCGGACCGGCTGATCGGTGGGTCGGCCGATGTGGCTGGCAAGTTTGAAGTCCACGAAATGGCCATGAACAACGGTGTGATGACGATGCGCCATCTCGAAAAGGGGCTCGTCATCGAGCCCGGCAAGACCATCAGGTTGGCGCCGGGCGGCTATCATCTGATGCTGATGGATCTCAAGAGCCCGCTGAAGCAGGGCGACAAGCTGCCGGTGACGCTGGAATTCGAGAAGGCCGGCGAGGTGAAGCTCGCGTTCGACGTGCAGGGCGTGGGCGCCAAGGGCCCCGCCACGGGCGAGGGTCATTCGGGCGACCACGACATGAAACACGCACCCGGTCATTCCGGCATGAAGAAGTGAGGCCGATCATGTCGAAGATTATCATTCTCGCCGCCATCGCCACGATCGCCGCGTTACCGGCCGCCGCGCATGTCTCGCTGGAAAATCGTCAGGCGACGATCGGGGGTCCCTACAAGGCGGTGTTCACCGTGCCGCATGGCTGCGCCGGTTCGGCCACGATCAAGATCCGTGTGCAAATCCCCGAAGGTGTGATCGCCGCAAAACCGATGCCGAAGGCCGGCTGGAGTGTCGAGGCGATCAGCGGCAAATACGCCGCCGAGTACAGCTATCACGGCAAGAAATTTTCGGAAGGCGTCAAGGAAGTGGTGTGGAGCGGGGGCAAGCTGCCCGACGCTCACTACGACGAATTCGTCGTCAGCACCTACCTGACCGGCAGTCTCAAGCCCAACGGCATGCTGTATTTTCCGGTGGTGCAGGAATGCGAGCAGGGGGTCATCCGCTGGATCGACATCCCGGCGCACGGCCATGGTGCGCATTCGCATGACGACAAATCGCCGGCGCCGGGCGTCAGGTTGATGCCGAAACCGTAGGGCCGAAGCCGATGCGCCTGATCGTCGGCTTGGCAACGCTGCTGTCGGTTCTCTGCCTTGCCAACGGCGCATCCGCGCATGCCACGCTGGTCTCGACCGAACCCGGCGACGGCAGCATCCTGGCGCTGGCGCCAAGGTCGGTTCAACTGAGGTTCAACGAGCCGGTAACGCCGGTCGTTGTCAGCGTGATCGATGCCGCCGGCAAGACGCGCGACGATGCGACGATGCGCGTCGCTGGCGATACCATCGTCATCGCGCTGCCGGACAACCTGCCGCGCGGGACCCAGGTCGTCAGCTACCGCGTCGTCTCGGAAGACGGCCATCCGGTCGCGGGCTCCATGGTGTTTTCGATTGGCGCGGCGACGGGGGCCGTGGCGAACGATACCACATCCGGCCCCATCGACGGCCTGATCTGGCTGGCGCGGCTAGGGGTCTATCTCGGGCTGTTTGCGGGCGTTGGCGGAGCGTTCTTCATGAGCTGGATCGGCCGGGCGCGCGCCGGTTCGCGGCTGATCATCGCCGCCCTGTTGCTCGGCCTGGTCAGCGCGGCGGCGTCGCTAGGGATCCAGGGCCTCGCTTTGCTGGATCTGCCGCCGGGCAGCCTCCTGACGGCGGCGCCTTGGAAAGGCGCCGCGGCCACGAGCTTGTTCCAGTCCCTGCTGATCGCGGCCGCGGCAATGACCGCTGGCATCCTCGCGGTGCAAAGCAGGATCGCAGGCACCGCCGCACTGCTGTCGGCGGTTGCGCTGGCGGGGGTCGGCCTGTCGCTCGCCTCCAGCGGTCATGCCGCTACGGCGGCGCCGCAATGGTTGACCAGCCCGGCCGTGTTCCTGCACGGCGTGGGAGCAGCGTTTTGGGTCGGCGCGCTCGCGCCGCTGGCGGCGATGGCATGGCGGCCCGTGCAACCTCTGCTTCCGGTCCTGAACCGGTTCTCACATGCCGCAATCTACGTCGTGACGGTGATGGTGCTGACCGGGCTTGCGCTGGCCGCCGTGCAGCTCGAGAGCCTTGGCGCGCTGATCAACAGCCAATACGGGGTTATCCTGTCGATCAAGCTCACGCTGGTCGCGGCGCTGCTCGGGCTTGCGGCATTGAACCGATTCCGCCTGACACCGGCACTTGCGCTTCATCCCGCCGGGACGCGGCCGCTGGTCGGATCGATCCTCGCCGAGTGCATCATCGTTGTGGCTATTCTGGCCGTTGTAGCCGGCTGGCGTTTCACGCCTCCGCCGCGCGTGCTGGTCGCGGCTGCCGCCAGGCCGCTGGCGATCCATATCCACAGCGGGAATGCGATGTTCCAGGTGCTGGTTTCGCCGGGCAAAGTGGGCGTCGACAATTTTGTGCTTCAATTGATGGACGGCGAGGGCCGTCCGCTGCCGGCCAGGGAAGCCATCCTGACGCTGAGCCTGCCGGAGCGCGGCATCGAGCCCTTTGAGCGCAAGGCGGTGCTGGGTGTCGACGGCTACTGGTCGGTCCGGGACGTGCCGATCCCGTTTGCCGGTCGCTGGCATTTGCGCATCGACGCTTTGGTAACGGATTTCGAAAAGATCACGCTGGCGGACGATTTTGAGGTGCCAGCGCGCTGAGGGGGATGTTCAGGGCGCTCCGCAAGCCGCGTTTGCGCCTCATTCGCTCGGTCAACTGGACTGGTAAAAACGGCGAGTAATCCGCTGTTCTAGCGGCTTTTTCCGACCCCGCCCTTGTGTTTTCCCATCCGATCCGGTTTCACTGGCATTCTCCCGTGCCTCCCCGATTCTTTGAGTGTCCCATGCGATTGTCGCGGTTCTTTCTGCCCATCCTTAAAGAGAATCCGAAGGAGGCCGAGATCGTCTCGCATCGGCTGATGTTGCGTGCGGGTATGATGCGGCAGGAGGCGGCGGGCATCTACGCCTGGCTGCCGCTGGGCCTGCGGGTGCTGAAGAAGATCGAGCAGATCGTGCGCGAGGAACAGAACCGCGCCGGCGCCATCGAACTGCTGATGCCGACGCTGCAGCTCGCCGACCTCTGGCGCGAGAGCGGCCGCTACGATGCCTACGGTCCGGAGATGCTGCGTATCACCGACCGGCACAAGCGCGAATTGCTGTACGGGCCGACCAACGAGGAGATGATCACCGAGATTTTCCGCGCGTATGTAAAATCCTACAAGAGCCTGCCGCTCAATCTCTATCATATCCAGTGGAAATTCCGCGACGAGCAGCGTCCGCGTTTCGGCGTGATGCGCGGCCGCGAATTCCTGATGAAGGATGCCTATTCCTTCGACGTCGACGAGGCCGCGGCGCGGCGCTCCTACAACAGGATGTTTGTCGCCTATTTGCGCACCTTCGCCCGGATGGGCTTGAAGGCGATCCCGATGCGCGCCGAAACCGGCCCGATCGGCGGCGATCTCAGCCACGAATTCATCGTGCTCGCGGAGACCGGCGAGTCAGCGGTTTACTGCGACAGCGACGTGCTCAATCTGCCGGTGCCCGGCGACGACGTCGATTACGAGAGCGACCTGTCCCCGATCATCAAGCAATGGACCTCGGTCTATGCCGCCACCGAGGACGTCCATGACGCCGCGCGTTTCGACCGTGAGGTGCCCGCCGACAAGAGGGTGCACACCCGAGGTATCGAGGTCGGCCAGATTTTTTATTTCGGCACCAAGTACGCCGATACGATGAAGGCGATGGTCGCTGGCGCCGATGGCGCCGAACTGGCGGTTCACGGCGGCTCCTACGGCGTCGGCGTCTCGCGGCTGGTCGGCGCCATCATCGAGGCCTGCCATGACGATGCCGGCATAAAGTGGCCGGAGGCGGTGGCGCCGTTCAAGGCGGCGATCCTGAATCTGAAACAGGGCACGGACGATGTGGACGCAGCCTGCGAGAAGCTCTATCGCGAGCTCAACGCCAGAGGCGTCGAGGTGCTTTACGACGACACCGATCAGCGCGCCGGCGCGAAATTCGCCGCCGCCGACCTGATCGGCGTTCCCTGGCAGATTCTGGTCGGCCCCAAGGGCCTCGCCGAAGGCAAGTGTGAGCTGAAGCGGCGCAGCGACGGGGCGCGCGAGAATCTGAGCCCGGCGGAAGTCGTGACGCGGCTGACGTCGTGAGGAATTATCCACCGCAGGCGGCGGAATATCAGACGTTGCGGCCACAATTAGCCCGAATCGTGTGAAAATCGAACTATGGATGAAACCATGAGCGAGTCAGTTCGAACCCCACCTTTCGCGCCCTTCGAATGGCTGCTGTCCGGACGCTATCTGCGCGCGCGTCGCAAGGAAGGTTTCATCTCCGTGATCGCCGGGTTTTCGTTCCTCGGCATCATGCTCGGCGTCGCCACGTTGATCATCGTGATGGCGGTGATGAACGGCTTCCGCAAGGAACTGCTGGACAAGATTCTCGGCGTCAACGGCCATATCCTGGTGCAGCCGCTGGAATCGCCGCTGACCGACTGGAAGGATGTCGCCGAGCGCATCAGTCAGGTCGAGGGCATCCGCCTCGCCGCACCCGTGGTGGACGGTCAGGCGCTGGGGTCGTCGCCATTCAATGCCGCCGGCGTGTTCGTCCGCGGTATCCGCGCCGGCGATCTCATCAACCTCACCTCGATCGCCAAGAACATCAAGCAGGGCTCGCTCGACGGGTTCGACGAGGGGCAGGGCGTCGCTATCGGCCGGCGGCTCGCCGATCAACTGTCGCTGCATGCCGGCGACAGCATCACGCTGGTGGCGCCGCGCGGCGCGGTGACGCCGATGGGCACCACGCCGCGCATCAAGCCCTACAAGGTGGCCGCCGTGTTCGAGGTCGGGATGTCGGAATATGACGGCATCTTCGTCTTCATGCCCCTGCCGGAGGCGCAGGCCTATTTCAACCGCAAGGACGACGTCACGGCGATCGAGGTGTTCACCACCAACCCCGACAAGATCGACGCCTTTCGCAAGACCGTGACCGAAGCCGCGGGGCGACCGGTGTTTCTGGTCGACTGGCGGCAGCGCAACTCGACCTTCTTCAACGCGCTTCAGGTCGAACGCAACGTCATGTTCCTGATCCTGACCATGATCGTGCTGGTCGCGGCGCTGAACATCGTCTCCGGCCTGATCATGCTGGTCAAGGACAAGGGACAGGACATCGCGATCCTGCGCACCATGGGGGCTTCGCAGGGATCTATCATGCGGATATTCCTGATCACGGGGGCTGCGATCGGCGTGGTCGGCACGCTGACCGGATTCTTCGTCGGCATGGTGATCTGCCTGAACATCGAATCGATCCGCCAGTTCCTTTCCTGGATGACCAGCACGGAACTGTTTTCGCCCGAGCTCTATTTCCTCTCCAGGATGCCGGCCGAGATCGATGTCGGCGAAACCACTGCGGTGGTGATCATGGCGCTGACGCTGTCCTTCCTGGCCACGCTCTATCCGTCCTGGCGTGCCGCGCGCCTCGACCCCGTCGACGCGCTCCGGTACGAGTGAGGGCCAGATGGAGCAGGGGGCGGAGGATGTACCGGTTGTCTATCTCCACGAGATAAAGCGCCAGTACACGCAAGGCACGGAGACGCTGACCATTCTCGACGGCGCCAAACTGGCGCTGTGGGCGGGGCAGTCGGTCGCGCTGGTGGCGCCCTCGGGCGCCGGCAAGTCGACGCTGCTGCACATTGCGGGCCTGCTGGAGAGTCCCGATGACGGCGAGGTCTATGTCGGCGGTGCGCCGACCTCGCAATTGTCCGATACCGAGCGAACCATGATTCGTCGCTCCGACATCGGCTTCGTCTATCAATCGCACCGGCTGCTGCCGGAGTTCACCGCGCTCGAGAACGTCATGCTGCCGCAGATGATCCGCGGCCTCAAACGCGAGGAAACCGTCAAGCGCGCTACCGAAATCCTGGCCTATCTGGGCCTCGGCGAGCGCATCAAGCACCGGCCCGCCGAACTATCGGGCGGCGAGCAGCAGCGGGTGGCGATCGCCCGCGCCGTCGCCAACGCGCCGCGGGTGTTGTTCGCGGATGAACCGACCGGAAACCTCGATCCGAATACCGCCGATCACGTGTTCGGGGCGCTGATGCAATTGGTCAGGGCGACTCGCGTCGCGATGCTGATCGTGACGCATAACATGGAGCTGGCAGGCCGAATGGACCGCCGCGTGTCGCTGGAAGCCGGCAAGGTCATCGAACTCGATTAGATCATGATGGGTTGGAAGTCGCTACCGGCAGGGCTCAACCAAAAATCTCGAAAACAACCCCATGCACAGTAGCTTCAACCCTATTATGATACCATAGGGGCGTTGGCGCGAAGCTTCCGCCGCGGGGCGGATCAGTAGGCCGGCCTCTGCCGCGGATGCCGCCCGCCAGTATGAGCGAAATAGGGATTGACCTCACACTGGGCGGCACGGCCCGCCGCCGAGCCGTTGCACTGCGCCAGCGAGGTGTAGCGGCATTCGTAATAGGTGATCGGTCCGTACACGTGCAGGCATACGGGATAGGCCGGGTCATAGGTCTGGGCCGCCGCGGGGCCGGCCACCGAAACCGTTGTGAGCGCCAGAATCGCAAGAGCCAGATGACGCATCAGTGCCTCCTTCAATATCGGGGATAGACCGGCTGCGCGCGATCGCGGCCGCGATAGCCGCGCGGATCGGCTTCGGGACCGGGGTTGAAATAGGGATTTTCGATGCAGGAGAGAAACCGTCCCGACGCGGTGGCCTGGCACTGCTCATAGCTGGTGAAGGTGCACTGGCTCAGCGCGGGAATTTCGCTGCCCTGGATGCAATAGGGATAGCGGGTGCCGACGGCCTCCGCCGGCGCCGCGCCCGCCAATGCCAGCCCGCCCGCGCCCACCAGAGCCAGAACCAGATTACGCATCAAACCCTCCACCCGGCGGCAGCCGTTCTTCGTCGAATCCCGGCGGAACCAGAGCCGGACCGGTCGTGCTTCGTCAACTCACGTTCCTGCGTGCGGTTCAAGTCCAACGAGCACAACTGGATCCGCTACCGATTTGAAGCGTTGAGTGAGGGTAATGCCGCACCGCAGGCAGCGTCATGGCAGGCGACAGCGATTTGAATCGGGCACCGCTGGCGCATATTTGCCCGCAGCAGGGATGCAGCAGAGCAGGAGGCAACATGGCTGAAGATGGCGGACTGAAGATCGTATCGCTTAGTCACAATATGGTGGCGGGGAAGTCCCATGTGGCGCTGGTGTGGGAATCCGATTCCTCTCAATCGCTCGGTCTGGAAGTCCCGTTCGGATGCAGTCTCGAGCAGCTGCCGGCGGAAGCGGAAAGGGCCGTGCGCGCGCTCTCGACCGAACTGGCCTCGATCCCGGTGAACCTGCGGCCGTGAGGCCGGAAGTGAGAACCCGACGGCAGGCTGATCGGCCCTGCCTGAGGAGGCTGTCGAACCGCGGAGTTAACCAAGGGTCACTTCCGAAACTGCCCCCACCCAACCCACTTGACTCCCTAGAACAAAAAAGGAACAATGTTCTTCTTATGTTCCAGTTCTCGGGAGGCGGGCATGTTGAAGACGTTCGTAGAAGAGGCAGCGGCGCTGGCGTCGATCACGCTGTTTGTCGGGATGATCGCGGTCTGGGCTCAGCTCATTCCCCAGCTCTGACATGACGACCAAATTGGCGGCAGCCGGCAGGAAAGCGGGGACGTTTCCCCCGGTTCGGCGGTTCGGCGTGGACAGTGCGGGCGCCAGGCACCACGATTGAGGCGCGAGTCGACCTTTCGAGGGCGGCCTGCCTCCCTCAGCCAGATGATCGCTCACGTCCATGACCTCAAAACCTTCGGCAACCATGTCCAATGCCGGATTCGTCCATCTCCACGTCCATTCCGCCTATTCGCTGCTGAAGGGCTCGATCAAGATCCAAAAGCTCGGCGAACTGGCCAAGGCCGACCGCCAGCCGGCGCTGGCGCTCACCGACACCGACAACATGTTCGGCGCGCTGGAATTCTCCGACAAGATGGCCGGCTACGGCATCCAGCCGATCATCGGCTGCGAACTTGCGGTCGATTTCGGTGATCAGGATCCGGCCGCGCGCAACGCGCTGGCCGCCGCGCCGTCGCGGATCGTGCTGCTGGCGGCGCGCGAGCGCGGCTATCGCAGCCTGATGCGGCTGAACTCGCGCGCGTTTCTCGAGACCCCGATCCATCAGGCTCCGCACATCAAGTTCGAATGGCTGCAGGACGATGCCGAAGACCTGATTGCGCTGACCGGCGGTCCGGAGGGCCCGATCTCGCTGGCGATCCATGCCGATCATGCGGCGCTGGCGGCCACTCGCTGCGACCGCCTGGCGGGCCTCTTCGGCGACCGGCTCTATGTCGAACTGCAGCGCCATGGCATCGATAAGGAACGCCGCGCCGAAGCCGGCCTGATCGATCTCGCCTACGCCAAGGGCCTGCCGCTGGTGGCGACCAACGAGCCGCATTTCGCCACTACGGACGATTACGAAGCCCATGACGCGCTGCTCTGCATCGCCGGCGGACGCCTGGTCGCCGAAACCGATCGCGAGCAACTGACGGCGGACCACCGCTTCAAGACGCGCGCCGAAATGGCGGTGCTGTTCGCCGACCTGCCGGAGGCGCTGGCCTCCACCGTCGAGATCGCCGAACGCTGCGCGTTCCGGCCGGTCACGCGGAAGCCGATCCTGCCGCGGTTTACCGTCGGCGCCGCCGCCAACACCGCCGACTCGGTCAGCGACGAAGCCACGGAATTGCGGCGGCAGGCGGAGGAGGGGTTGGCCCATCGGCTCCGGGTCCACGGCCTCGCGCAGGGCGAGACCGAGGAAACCTATCATGCCCGGCTCGCCTTCGAGATCGACGTCATTACCCGCATGGAGTATCCGGGCTACTTTTTGATCGTGGCCGATTTCATCAAATGGGCGAAGGCCGAAGGCATTCCGGTCGGACCCGGCCGCGGCTCGGGCGCGGGCTCGCTGGTTGCCTATGCCCTGACCATTACCGATCTCGATCCGATCAGGTTCGGGCTGCTGTTCGAGCGCTTCCTCAATCCCGAGCGCGTGTCGATGCCGGACTTCGACATCGACTTCTGCCAGGACCGGCGCGGCGAGGTGATCGACTACGTGCAGCAGCGCTACGGCCGCGACCAGGTTGCCCAGATCATCACCTTCGGAACGCTGCAGGCGCGCGGCGTGCTGCGCGACGTCGGTCGCGTGCTGCAGATGCCCTACGGGCAGGTCGACAAACTGACAAAGCTGGTGCCGCAGAATCCCGCCGCGCCGGTGACGCTGGCGGCGGCGATCGCCAGCGAGCCGAAGCTGCAGGCGTTTCGCGACGAGGACCCGGTGGTGGCGCGCGCCTTCGACATCGCGCAGCGCCTGGAGGGCCTGACCCGGCACGCCTCGACGCATGCCGCGGGCATCGTGATATCCGACCGGCCGCTGAGCGAACTGGTGCCGCTCTACCGCGATCCGAAATCCGATATGCCGGTGACCCAATTCAACATGAAATGGGTGGAGCCCGCAGGCCTCGTAAAGTTCGACTTCCTCGGCCTGAAGACGCTGACCGTGCTCGATGTCGCCGTGAAGCTGCTTCGGCGGCGCGGCGTCGAAATCGATCTCGCGACCCTGCCGCTCGACGACGCGCCAAGCTACGCCATGCTGGCGCGCGGCGATGTGGTCGGCGTGTTCCAGGTGGAAAGCCAGGGCATGCGGCGGGCGCTGGTCGACATGCGGCCCGACCGTTTCGAGGACATCATCGCGCTGGTGGCGCTGTATCGTCCGGGTCCGATGGCGAACATCCCGACCTACTGCGCCCGCAAGCACGGCGACGAGGAGCCGGAATACCTGCATCCGATGCTGGAGCCGATCCTGAAGGAAACCTACGGCGTCATCATCTATCAGGAACAGGTGATGCAGATCGCCCAGGTGATGGCCGGCTATTCGCTCGGCGACGCCGACCTGCTGCGCCGCGCCATGGGCAAGAAGATCCGCTCGGAAATGGAACAGCAGCGCGCCATCTTCGTGGCCGGCGCCATGAAGAACAGCGTTCCGAAAGGACAGGCCGACACGATCTTCGAACTGCTCGCCAAGTTCGCCGATTACGGCTTCAACAAGAGCCATGCCGCGGCCTACGCGCTGGTGTCGTATCACACCGCCTACATGAAGGCGCATTACCCGGTCGAGTTCCTGGCGGCGTCGATGACGCTCGACCTCAGCAATACCGACAAGCTCTCCGAATTTCGCGCCGAAGCGCAACGGCTCGGCATCAAGGTCGAGGCGCCCAGCGTCAACCGCTCAGGCGCCACCTTCGAAGTCAGCGACAACACCATCTATTATGCGCTGGCGGGCCTGAAGGGCGTCGGCGGCCAGGCGGTCGAGCTGATCGTCGAGGCGCGCAGGGAAGGCCTGTTTACGTCGCTGGCGGATTTCGCGGCACGGGTGAACCCGCGCGCGATCAACAAGCGCGTGATCGAAAGCCTGGCGGCGGCCGGCGCCTTCGACGGGCTGGATTCCAACCGCGCGCGGGTGTTCGCCGGCGCCGAGGCCATTCTCTCCGCGTGCCAGCGCAGCCACGAGGCCGCGACCATGGGGCAGAACGACATGTTCGGCGGTGCCGCCGACGCGCCGACCATCATGCTGCCGCAGATCGAGCCCTGGCTGCCCGCCGAGCGGCTGCGGCGCGAATACGACGCCATCGGATTTTTCCTGTCGGGCCATCCGCTCGACGACTATGCCACGGTGCTGAAGCGCCTGCGGGTGCAGACCTGGGCGGAATTTTCTCGCGCCGTCAAAACCGGCGCCACCGCCGGCAAGGTGGCCGCCACGGTGGTGTCGCGCATGGAGCGGCGCACCAAGACCGGCAACAAGATGGGCATCATGGGCCTGTCCGATCCGACCGGCCATTTCGAAGCCGTGCTGTTTTCCGAAGGGTTGGCGCAGTATCGCGACGTGCTGGAGCCGGGGGCCGCGGTGCTGCTGCAGCTCGGCGCCGAACTGCAGGGCGAGGACGTCCGCGCCCGGGTACTGCACGCCGAGCCGCTGGATGCCGCCGCGGCGAAAACCCAGAAAGGCCTGCGCATCTTCGTGCGCGATACCAGGCCGCTCGAATCCATCGCCAAGCGGCTGCAGATGCCCGAGGCGGGGCAGGGCGGCCCCGCGCGCGGCCAACCGGCACAACCGGTTGCCGTGACGCCCGGCGGTGGCGACGGCGACGTCTCGCTGGTCCTGATGCTCGACCTCGAAACCGAGATCGAGATGAAGCTGCCCGGCCGCTTCAGGGTTTCGCCGCAGATCGCCGGCGCCATCAAGGCGGTGTCGGGCGTGGTGGACGTGCAGCAGCTGTAGGCATATTCCCGGACTCAATTGCTTCACGCAACTCGAGCCGCAAGAGGTTTCCTAAGTCTGGAGCGGCTGGCTCAACGCAGTGACCTGGTAGTTCGAAGCCTGGAAAACGAAACATGCATGTTCCCGTCAATCCCAGGAGATGGTTCCAATGACGAACGGGATAGAGGAATTGAAGGAAGCGCTTGATCGTGCTGCAGAAGGCGGAGAAGTCACGATGGAGGAAGCGAGATCGTTGAGGTTTGTTTGCTCTAACGACCAGACTAAGAGGTTCGCCGAGCAGTGCTGGAGACGACTCATAAACTTCGTTGATGACGTCGATATCCGCTCGAACGACACAGAGTATGATCGCCAGATGAAGGAGGAGATGTTGTGGCGCGCGGATAAACTGGCCTCAGATTGTGATTTGAGCGCGTAGAAGAAGCGTTCGCACAGCGTGCGCGAGATCGAGCCGGGAGGCTGGTTTCGATGGCGAATGTGTCCGGCGATGGCCCTAGATGTGGGCTTTCAGGAGGTTGTCCATTCGGCCCGGACCGGAAACTCTGAAGTCGCCAAACCACCAGCGATTCGCGGAGAACCGAATGGACACCCACAAG
>LNEC01000017.1 GCA_001464035.1 Bradyrhizobiaceae bacterium Ga0074131 | reverse complement strand
CGCCATTGGTTGATCAGCCCGAACCTGGCTTCCCCCACAAAACCCACCCGTTCCGGGATCCCGGCCAGCGCGGGCGCAATCGCTGACTTCCAGGTGCGGGGCAGCACCAGCGCAGTGCCGTAACCCTTGGCCCGCAGCTGCTGCGCCAAGGCCCATTGCCGGGCCACCGCCAGGCGGCTGCGAGGCAGGTCCCAGACGATCCCGGAGCGCACTCCGGGCATATAATCAACCAGCGGCGCGCATAGTGAGGTGACGAGCAGGTCAACCGGCCGGTTAGGCCAGCGGTGCTTCAGCACCCGCACCACGGTATGGCCGCGCACGAAGTCACCGATCCACATATAGGGCACGATCAGAATGGGCCGGATATCGTCCGGGTCCCCGACCTTCGCCTTAAATGTTGAATCCATGTTCATGTTTTGGTGTTTTTTTGGTGTTTGATGGCGCAGCACGCCCTGTCGGTAACGGCTCCTCCCGGCGAGGTAAAGTCACCGGCGACGATGGCCCGGCCTTTTCACCACGCGGGTGCCCCAAGTTGCCTGCCGGGCAGGACTGGGGCAAAGCTGGCAACCCACATCAAGGGCAGGGAACGGCATGCTGCTGGTGACCGGAGGCGCCGGTTTTATCGGATCGAACGTCGTGGCCGCGCTGAATGACGCGGGCCGCGCCGATGTCGCGATTTGCGACGTGCTCGGCCATGACGGAAAATGGCGCAATCTGGCCAAGCGCCAGCTAGCCGACTTCGTGCCGCCGGCCGAACTGGCGGACTGGCTGAAGGGCCGCCGGCTCGATGCCGTCATCCATCTCGGCGCGATTTCCGAGACCACGGCCACCGATGGCGATCTCGTCATCGAAACCAACTTCCGGCTCTCGATGCGGTTGCTCGACTGGTGCACCGCCAATGCGACGCCGTTGATCTACGCCTCGTCGGCGGCGACCTATGGCGACGGCGCGCAGGGTTTCGCCGACGACCCGTCGTTACCGGCGCTGAAGACGTTGCGGCCGATGAATCTGTACGGCTGGAGCAAGCATCTGTTCGATATGGCAGTCGCCGAACGCGCGGCCAATGGCGAGCGGTTGCCGCCGCAATGGGCCGGGTTGAAATTCTTCAACGTGTTCGGCCCCAATGAATACCACAAAGGCACGATGATGAGCGTGCTGGCGCGGCGGTTCGATGACATCAAGGCCGGCCGGGCCGTGCAATTGTTCAAATCCCACCGTGACGGCATCGCCGATGGCGATCAGCGACGCGATTTCATCTATGTCGACGATGTGGTGCGGGTGATGTTGTGGCTGATGGCGGCGCCTGATGTCAGCGGCATCTTCAACGTCGGCACCGGCACCGCGCGCAGTTTCAAGGATCTGATTCTCTCGGCCCATGCCGCGCTCGGCACGCCTGCGAATATCCAGTATGTCGACATGCCCGAGCCAATTCGCGGTAGCTACCAGTATTTTACCCAAAGCAAGGTCGATCGGTTGCGGCACGCCGGCTACAATGGCGGTTTCACCGCGCTGGAGGATGCGGTGGCGGCCTATGTCCGGGGTTTTCTAAATTCCGCCGACCGTTTCCGCTGACGGCGCAACAGGGTACGAGTCCACATGTTCGATTTTGAAGCCCTGTCGAATGCGATTGCCAGCCAGACGATACTCTGCGTCGGCGATTTGATGCTGGATGAATTCGTCTATGGCGAGGTCTCGCGGATTTCGCCGGAGGCGCCCGCGCCGGTCATCGCCGTGCAACGCAGCGAGAGCAACATCGGCGGCGCCGGCAACGTCGCGCGCAACGTCACCTCGCTCGGCGCGGGCTGCATTTTCGTCGGGCTGATCGGCGAGGACGATGCCGGCGCGGTGCTGCAATCCGCGCTGGCGCGGGAAGCCGGAATCGAGAGCGTCCTGGTTTCCGACCGCACGCGGCCGACGACGCGCAAGGTGCGCTTCGTCTCCGACCATTTCTCCACCCATCTACTGCGCGCGGACTGGGAATTGGCGCAGCCGGCCTCCACCGAGGTCGAGCAGAAACTGATCGATGCCATTCTGCCGCTGTTGCCGCGCGCAGACATCGTGCTGTTGTCCGACTATGCCAAGGGCGTGCTCACCGCGCGGGTGATCCGCAACGTCATCGACGCCGCGCGAAAGCTCGGCAAGCGCGTGATCGTCGATCCCAAGAGCGCCAATTTCGCGATCTATCGCGGCGCCACGCTGCTCACGCCCAACCGCAAGGAGTTTTCCGAGGCGACCCGCAGCCGCGCCGATTCCGAAGCGGGCATCGCCGACGCCGCGCAGGATGCGATTCGACTGGCTGACTGCGAAGCCATCCTGGTGACGCAGAGCGAGCACGGCATGACGCTGGTGCCGCGCCGGGGCGAGGCGATCCATGTGCCGGCGCATCCCGTCAAGGTGCGCGACGTGTCCGGGGCCGGCGACACCGTCGCCGCGGTGCTCGCGGTGACGCTTGCCGCCGGCGCAGATTGGGAAACCGCATTGCGGATGGCGAATGCGGCGGCGGCGGTCGCCGTCGGCAAGAAGGGCACCGCGACCGTGACGTCAGCCGAACTGCGGCGAAGGATTCTGCCGCATGCGTTCCTTGCGGCGGAAGAAAAGATCGTGGCAGCGGGCGGCGGCCTCGGGGCGCAGCTTGCGGATTGGCGTCAGCGGGGATTGCGCGTCGGTTTCACCAATGGCTGTTTCGATATCCTGCATCCCGGCCATGTCAAGGTCTTGACGGCGGCGCGGGGCGCCTGCGACCGCCTGATCGTCGGTCTCAACAGCGACGCCTCGGTTAAGCGGCTGAAGGGCGAGGGGCGCCCGGTGCAGAACGAGCGCGCGCGTGCCGAAGTGCTGGCGGCACTGGAGGCGGTCGATCTCGTCGTCATCTTCGAGGAGGATACGCCGATCACGCTGATCACCACCATCAGGCCGAGCATACTGGTGAAGGGCGGAGACTACACCCGCGAGCAGGTGGTGGGCCACGACATCGTCGAAGCCCATGGCGGCGAGGTGCTGCTGGTCGACGTGTTGCCCGGCTTCTCGACGACGTCGTTGGTCAATCGCGCCCGCGGGGACGCGGCTTGAGCGCGGTCGTGCGGGTTCCATTGACGACGGCTGGCAAGCGCGCGCGGGATGAGCTATCAGCGGCCCTGCTGCGGCACCCGAGTTATCCCCGTCACCGGTCGGCGAAATGATGCGTTTCTCGAATCTGACCCTGCGCAACGTGCTGATCGCCACGCACGACGTGCTGGCGACCGTGCTCGCTCTGTTCGTCAGCTTCTACCTTCGTTTCGAAGGCAGCGCGTTCTATGATCGGGTGCCGCTGCTGTTGCGGATGCTGCCTTACTTCATCGTGTTCAGCGTGGTGGTTTGCTACGCCTGCAAGCTGACAACGACCAAGTGGCGATTCATTTCGCTGCCGGATGCACTCAATATCCTGAAGGTTGCGACGATCCTCACGCTCGGGCTTCTGGTGCTTGACTACGTCATCGTCTCGCCCAACAGCGGCACCTTCTTCGCCGGCCGGATCACGGTCGTCCTGTATTTTTTCCTTCAAGTGTTCTTCCTGAGCGCTTCGCGCTTTGCCTACCGCTATTTTCGCTATACCCGCGTGCGCCATCACGCCAAGTCTGAAGACGCATCTGCGACCCTGCTGGTGGGTCGCGCCGCGGATGCCGAAATTCTCCTGCGCGGCATCGAAAGCGGCGCGGTCAAGCGGATCTGGCCGGTCGGCCTGCTGTCGCCGTCGCTGGCCGATCGCGGCCAGACCATCCGGAACATCCCCGTGCTGGGCGGGTTCGATGACCTCGAGGATGTGATCGGCGATTTCGCGCGGCGCAACAAGCCGATCATGCGCGTGGTGATGACGCCCTCGGCTTTCGAGCCCGAGGCGCATCCCGAAGCCGTACTGATGCGGGCGCGCCGCCTCGGGCTGATCGTCAGCCGGCTTCCGTCGCTTGAGAGCGGGGACGCCCCGCGGCTGACCAGCGTGGCCGTCGAGGACCTGCTGCTGCGTCCCACCGAAAAGATCGACTACGCGCGTCTAGAAGCCCTGGTGAAGAACAGGGCGGTGATCGTAACCGGTGGCGGCGGTTCGATCGGCTCTGAGATCTGCGACCGCGTCGTGACTTTTGGCGCCGCGCGGCTGCTGGTGATCGAAAATTCCGAACCGGCGCTGTATGCCGTGACGGAAACGCTGGCCGCGCACGAGTCCAGCGCCGTCATCGAGGGCCGCATCGCCGATATCCGCGATCGCGAACGAATCCGGCGGCTGATGATCGAGTTCAAGCCGGATATCGTGTTCCATGCGGCCGCGCTCAAGCACGTGCCGATTCTCGAACGCGACTGGAGCGAGGGCGTCAAGACCAACATCTTCGGGTCGGTGAACGTCGCCGACGCCGCGCTGGCGGCGGGCGCGACCGCGATGGTGATGATCTCGACCGACAAGGCAATCGAGCCGGTGTCGATGCTGGGGCTGACCAAACGGTTTGCCGAGATGTATTGCCAGGCGCTCGATCACGATCTGGCGGCGCTACGCCACGGCGGGCCGCGGATGCGGCTGATTTCCGTGCGATTCGGCAACGTGCTGGCGTCCAACGGGTCGGTGGTGCCGAAGTTCAAGGCCCAGATCGAGGCCGGCGGGCCGGTCACGGTCACGCATCCCGACATGGTCAGGTACTTCATGACCATCCGCGAAGCCTGCGACCTTGTGCTGACCGCGGCGACCCACGCGCTGTCGCCGGCGCCGGCGGATGTCTCGGTCTACGTGCTGAACATGGGCCAACCGGTCAAGATCGTCGATCTCGCCGAGCGAATGATCCGGTTGTCCGGCCTGCAGCCGGGGCACGATATCGATATCGTCTTCAGCGGCGTGCGGCCGGGAGAGCGGTTGAACGAAATCCTGTTCGCCGCCGAGGAGCCCGCCGTCGAGATCGGTGTCGCCGGAATCATGGCGGCCAAGCCCAACGAGCCGCCGATGGCTGCCTTGCGTCAGTGGCTCGCGGCGCTGGAACAGGCCATCGCCGGGGATGATCGGGCCACCATCAAGGCGGTGTTGAAGGAGGCGGTGCCGGAGTTCGGTCCGGCTACGCCTACGGAGAACAGGGCCCCCAGCGGCCCGTTGCTACAAACCTGATGCCCGGATCTGAGAAATCCGCCTGATGAAGCGAAGGAAGAACGCGGCGTCGATGACCGGGGCATTCAGATGTTCCCGTCGCGAGCGCAGGCATTCCAGGTTTCCCCGCAGCGTGACCCGCCAGCCCTGGGTGCTGATGCCGCCCATCTGGAAGTCTGCGATCACTCTCGGGATGTAGTGCACCCTGAAATCGTTCAGCGCCAGCGCCCGCAGCATGTAGTCGTAGTCCGCGGTCGTGATGTAGCTGAGATCGTAGTCGCCGACCTTTTGAGCCACTTCCTTGCGCATGTAGAATGTCGGGTGCGGAGGCACCCAGCCGAGTTGAAACGAATTGCGCTTGAACGCTCCGCCACGCCATGAGCGCACCACGCGCTTGCTGCGGTGATCGGTCACCATATGAAGGTCGCCGTAGGCGATGTCGGAGTCCTGCAATGCCGCGGCGATGTCGCTGAGCGCGCGGGAATCATGAAACGTGTCGTCGGAATTCAGAAACCCGACAGCGTCGCCCTCGAACAGGTGAAAACCCTTGTTCATCGCATCGTAGACGCCGCTGTCCTTTTCCGAGAAAACGCGTATCGCATCGGATCCGAACGACTCGACGATTTTCAACGTCGCATCGTTGGATGCGCCGTCGACTACCAGCATTTCCTTTTCGGGGTGATCCTGTTCGAGAAACGATTCGATCGTGAAGCCAATCGTTGCCTGGGAATTGTAGCTGGCTGTGACGACGCTGATCTTCATTGCTATCTCGTGCGGCGCTCACGCTATCGAGGCGGACCCGAGCTGTCAAAAGCATCGATCGCCGACCACATCACATAGCGTCATCGCAAACTCGTCAAGCTGCAGGACGACGCCAAAGGGGCGTGCATCTATTCGCGCACCTTGATCGGCGCCGCACCCTTGGCTGCTTTCTCGGCGCTGAAAATCCATACCAGCCCTCCGAAGGCGCCGACGATGAACGACACGGCGCCAAGCAGCAGCGAAATGTTGATGCCTTCACTGCTCATCAGGCCGGCATAGCCGAACGCCAGGCCCATGGTGGCCTCGCGGACGCCCCAGCCGGCAATCGAGATCGGCAGCATAGCGATCAGCATGACCGGTGGGACCAGCTGAAAGATCTGTCCAAACACCACCGGCGCGGCGATCGATTGCACCACGCACCAGGCGATGACGACCGCGAGGGCGTGGACCAGAAACGACAGCGCCGCAATCTTGGGCCCCCGCTCCGGGCTGAAGATGACGCGGTTGGCGATCACCGAGCAGGCATGCAGGTGGTGCGTGCCCCACCACCGCTTCAGCCATGGCCATGGCAATCTGCCGAGGATCAGGAATCCCACGCCGCCCGCCAGGGCGGCGAAATCCACCAACAGCAGCGCCGTCCGGCCCTGCGGATCGGTGATCAGGCTGTAGCTCCATGGCAGGCTCGCCACGATGATCACCGCGAGCGCGATCAGGCCGATCGCGCGATCGACGAAGATCGAGTAGGTCGCCGCCCGCCAGCCGGCGCCGGCGCGCGCGACGAGCCAGAGTCGCACCGCGTCGCCGCCGATCGAGGAAGGCAGCGTCTGATTGAAGAATGTCCCGATGACGTTGTAGCGCATCGCCTGCGCGGTTCCGAGCGGCGCGCCGCACTCGGCGCTGACCTCGCGCCAGCGCAGCACGCCGACGAAGATCTGCAGGAACATTACCGCGATCGCAAGGCCGATCCAGCCCAGGCTCGCGACGTTGAAGCGCGAGGCGAGCTCGTAGAAATCGACCTTGCGGAGCGCAAGATAGAGCAACGCCGCGGAAATCAATATCTTCAACGCTGAAAGCAGGATCCGGCGCATGTCGTGCGCGCTCTTCCGTTCGAGAAAGGGTCAATAAAACGCGATCCTGCGGCCGCGCGTCGAATTTCGTCCGCCTTGGTATGGTTTTGAGGGCGATCTGGCAATAGCCGGGCAAACGGGTATTGCGGCACCCTCGATACGACGGGTAAAGAGGCCGGAACTGTTCGATAACAGGAATCTCGAGGATGGCAGGGCGAATAATCCCGTTGATCATGTGCGGCGGCGCCGGAACGCGGCTGTGGCCCGCCTCACGCGAGGTGCGTCCGAAGCAGTTCCTGCCGCTGTTCGGCACGCGTTCGACGTTTCAGGATACATTGCTGCGGGTGTCGGAGGCGGCATTGTTTGAGCGGCCGATTGTCATCACCAATACGGCCTATCGCTTCATGGTGCTGGAGCAGCTCGCGGAGATCGGGATCGAAGCGGACATCCTGCTGGAGCCGATGCGACGCGACTCCGGGCCCGCGATCGCGGCGGGTGCCGCCTTTGCTCACATGCGCGATGCCGACGCGGTGGTGCTGGCGCTCGCCGCGGACCATATGGTCCGCGATACCGCGGCGTTCGTCGCCGCCTGCCGCAAGGGACTTGTCGCCGCCGAGGCCGGCAATATCGTCACCTTCGGCGTGGAGCCCGAGCGTCCTGCGACCGAGTACGGCTATATCAGCCCGGGCGCGCCAATCGCCGGCGAAGTCCGCAGCGTCGCAAAATTCGTCGAGAAGCCGGACCCGGCAACGGCCGCCGGCTATATCGAACTGGGCTATCTCTGGAACAGCGGCAACTTCATGTTCCGGGCCGCCATGCTGCTCGACGAATATCGTAACGTCGATGCCGACAGCGTGCAGGCTGTTACGACGGCGGTGACCAAAGCCGGCCGTGATCTGGCGTTCGTTACGCTCGATCCGGAATCGTTCGGGAAAGCCAAGGCCATTTCGATCGACTACGCCGTGATGGAGAAGACCGCGCGCGCCGCGGTGGTGCCGGTTTCGTGCGGCTGGTCCGATGTCGGCTCCTGGCACGCGGTGTGGGAACTGTCGGACAAGGACGCCGAGGGCAACGCCGCGCAGGGCGCCGCGGTGTTCGAGGATTCGCGCAACTGCAACGTTTCGACCGACCGCGCGCTGGTGGCGCTGGAAGGCGTCGACGATCTCGTGGTGGTGGCGACGCAGGATGCTGTGCTGGTGTCGCGCCAGAAGGACGCCAATGGGCTGAAGCGGCTGGTGGCGAAACTGAAGGTCGTCGCGCCCGAGCTGACCGAGGAACATATCAAGGTGCACCGGCCCTGGGGATCCTATCAATCCGTCGACAACGGCGATCGCCACCAGGTCAAGCGCATCATCGTCAAGCCGGGCGGTCGCCTCTCGTTGCAGAAACATCACCATCGCTCCGAGCACTGGATCGTGGTGCGCGGTGCGGCGCGCGTGACGGTCAACGAGACGGTCAAGACCGTGCACGAGAATGAATCGATCTACATTCCGATCGGCGCCACCCACCGGCTGGAAAATCCGGGCAAGATCTCGCTGGAACTGATCGAGGTTCAGACCGGAAGCTATCTGGGGGAGGACGATATCATCCGCATCGAGGACGACTACCGGCGGGTCTGACGCCACTGGCATTCCTGCAGAGCGGTTGGTGACCATGAGAGATGCCTTGAAAAACGTGGACGAAACCGTCGCGGCCGGATTCGGACATGAATGGTCGACGTTTCAGCAGGACGACGGAAACTTTTCGGCTTCCGACCGCGAGGCGCTGTTTCATTCGTACTTCCGGATTTTTCCCTGGGAATCGTTGCCCGCCGATCCTGTCGGGGCAGATGTCGGCTGCGGCAGCGGGCGATGGTCGGTTCTGGTCGCGCCGCGCGTGGGCCATCTTCACCTGCTCGATGCCAGTGCCGAAGCGCTCGCGGTGGCGCGGCGAAACCTGTCGCGAGCCCCCAATACGACGTTTCATTTGGCGAGCGTCGGGGATATGCCGCTGCCGGACGCCTCACTGGATTTCGCGTTCTCGCTCGGCGTCCTGCATCACGTGCCCGACACGCCGGCCGCGATCCGGGCGATCGCTTCCAAGCTCAGGAAGGGCGCACCGTTTCTGGTCTATCTCTACTACGCCCTCGACAACCGCCCCTGGTGGTTCAGGGCGGTGGGGAAGCTCAGCAATGTTTTCAGGGTGGTGATTTGCCGGCTGCCGGTGAAGTTGCGGCTGGTGGTCAGTCAGGGCATCGCAGCCCTCGTGTACTGGCCGCTGGCGCGGTTCGCCGCCCTCGCGCAACGCTTCGGCCTGCCCACGGCGTTGATCCCGCTGGAAGCGTATCGCAACCGGAGCTTCTATGTCATGCGCACCGATGCCTACGACCGGTTCTGCACCAGCCTCGAGCAGCGCTTTACCCGCGAGCAGATCGGAAAGATGCTGGCTGATGCGGGCTTTGCAGAGATCCGGTTTTCCGAGCAGGTTCCGTTCTGGTGCGCGGTCGGACTGAAGCGATAGCGGCTGGATGCCGGCGTGAGCGAAACAGCGGCGCCGCTCAAATCTTCTGAAAGACGAACTCATGGCAGCCGGATCCGAACAGGCCGAGGCTGACGGGCAGGGGAAACGACAGCTGCGCTGTAAATCCCATCTTGCAGATGCGGTCGTGAAGCTCGGCGGCCGTCGCGGTTTCGTAAGGGTATCCGCCGAGCCAGTCATGGGCATCGTGGGAGAAATTCATGCCGCGCATCTTGGCGTAGTTCCGCACGTACGAGACTGGATTGTCCCCCGTGAGGGTCTGGCGGGCCAGTAGCGCGGTCATGTAGACCTGCCTGATGCCCCACTGAATCGGGCGCGGGGCCCGGGCGTAGAGCTTCTTCTCGGTCTTCCAGATCGAGTCGCATGCCGTTGTTGAATAGATCGCTATCGCGAACTGGCCGCCGGAGTTCACGAAACCGGCTGCGCTTTCGATGGCTTTCCACATATCGCCGGTGTGATGCAGGACGCCCCAGGAATAGACCACGTCAAAGCGGCCGAGCGTGGCCGACGACGCGTCGAAAACAGACGCCACCTTCGCGCTCCATTTGGCGTCGGGCACATATTTGGTGAGCAGATCCTGCGCGGTAGCGACGGAATTTTCGTCGATATCGATCGCGGTTACAGATTCGGCGCCGAGCGAAAGCGCGGCCAGCGAGTGCAGGCCCGATCCGCAGCCGATGTCCAGAAAGCTCTTTCCCGTCAGGCCGCCCGGAAAGAGCTTTCTCACGCCTGCGATGGCCGAATCGATGCGCTTCTGGTCGATGGTCGTTGAGTAGTTCTTCCAGTTCTCACCGAACTCGAAGTGGGTTTCGCGCTCTATCAGACTCATCACATCTACCACCTCAGGAGGTAGTCAGCGTAGCATCGCGGCGTGTCGCGCTCAAGGCGGCAGCGCGAATTGCGATGACGTCGCGACGGCTGCGTGTCTTCTTGCGAACATTGACTTGCGCCAGGGGTTGCACTTCTATCGCCGCCACTCTCGACACTACAGTCTGGATGCAGCATTGGAAGGACGGAGTAGACTGTGCAGTCGGGACGGGCTCAGCGCATCACTCTGGTCATTTCGTCGCTGGGCAGGGGTGGCGCGGAGCGCGTCGCCGTCGACCTCTGCAGCTTTCTCGCCGAATCGGGCCGCGACGTCAGCGTTGTGACGCTGAGCGGAGATGACGCGGATGCGTACGCTCTGCCGGCTTCCGTGCGTCGCAGCCGAATCGAAATCAGGCGCGCCGCACGGTCCGCAGTTCAGTCCGTGAAGTTCACCCTGGATCACCTCAGGGCGATGCGCCGCACCATCCTCGCATCGAAACCCGACGTAGTTCTGAGCTTTATCGAGCAAACCAACATCCGGACAATCGGATGTCTCGCCGGATCGGGAGTTCCGGTTGTCGTTTCTGAGCGGGTACATCCCGGGTACCATCCGCTGCCGCGATCCTGGTCGTCGCTGCGCCGGTTGGTCTACCGGTTTGCCTCTGCCGTTATCGTTCAGAACGAGGATATCGCCCGCTGGTTCCGGAAGTCGGTAGCCACGCGGCGCCTGCTGATCATTCCGAATGCCATCCGCGGCCGGTCGTTTCTCGGTGATATCAGTGTCTGCCTCAGCGAGCCGATCATCCTGGGCATCGGCCGGCTTGCCCGTCAGAAGGGGTTCGATCTTCTGTTGCGCGCCTTCGCCGGGGCCAGACTGGCGGACGACGGATGGCGGGTCGTTGTTCTCGGCGAGGGTGAAGATCGCGAGGCGTTGTCGCAACTGTCCGATGATCTCGGCGTATCCGGATCGGTCGAGATGCCCGGGCATGTGACGGACGTTTCCGGATGGATCACGAGATCGGCTATTTTCGCGCTGCCGTCGCGGTATGAGGGCTTTCCGAACGCCCTGCTCGAGGCGATGCAACTGGGAGCGGCATGCGTCAGTTTCGACTGCCCGAGCGGGCCGCGGGATTTGATCGAAGCAGGCGTCAACGGCCTGCTGGTTCCGTCCGAAGATGTCGGCGCGCTTGCCGAAGCGCTCAGGAAACTTGCGCTGGACCAGCCGCTTCGGCAACGTCTGGGGCGCGAGGCTGTCAGGGTATCGGAAATCTTCGCGCAAGATCGCATCTACCGGCTTTGGACGGAAGCGCTGGATTCTGCCTACCAGAGGCGCTTGTAAGCCCTGGTATTTCGAACCGATGCGCCCCAGCGGTCGCGGTATCCGCTGATCATGACCGGGAGGAATGGCAGCCACTTTGCCATCCTTTCGAGCAGCCTGCCTTTCCAGTTGAGTTGAAGCGACGATTTGCCCGACCACTGCTCGACATAATCGCTTTGCAGCACCGGCCGGGTGAACGGCTCGACATCCGCCTGCTTCACGGCGAGACTCATCATCAGCGCCGGATTCCCACAGGCCAACAGCACCCGGCCTCCGTACTCTGCCGGGTCTGCGACGTCGTAAACGTGCTGACCGGTGGTTTGTTCGACCGAAAGGTTGCGCGCCATTGCGATCCGAACGAACGATATCTTGAATCCGTTCTGCCTCGAAAAGACCCGGTACATCAGTTCGGGACTGAATTGATAGAAACCGTGACCGGCAAGGCTGTTGCATGGGTTTTGCGTATAGACGGCGCCACCCACCCGGACGAGGCGCATCAGGTTTCCAACCGCGACCGGAAAGTTGAAGACATGCTCGAGGGTTCCGCCGTCGACCGCGAGGTCGAATTGCCCGACCAGACCCGGTGACAATGGCGCGCCGATGTCCTGAATGATGCTGGCGCCCTCATAGGCGGAAAAGTCGATGCTGGTGACGTCGTCAAACCCAAGAGCCTCGCGGAACATGTCGGTCGCGAAATCGCCCCATCGATACCGGTCGAGCCACGCCAGCGCCCGGGTGTCGTGCGCGAATGCGAGGCGGAGCTTGGCAATATCCCTGGAATGAAGCGCGAGGTTGAGGTGGCCGAGGGTGGCGACTTTACCACCGCGGCCGTCGCGCCGCCATTCCATCAGGCATCTGACGTCGTTGTAACTCAAGCCCATCCGTAACCTCGCGGCAAGTCGTGTTCGCGCTGGAGCAGTTCCCGATACCAGCGCCATACGCCGAGGGACCACAGGGTGATTGCGCAGAACACGAGGAAAAAAAGCAGATTCGGTGGGCCGGCCATGCTCGAAGATCGGATGGTCAGGATGGAAAATACGCCTGTGACAAAGACCACGGGGGCGGCCGCTGCGACGTATCTGATCGCAGCGACCGCCTCGGGCTTATCATTGACGCGACAACGCTGCGCATTCAGTCCTGCGATCCCGAGGATGAGGGGCGCCAGAAGGCCGAACGTGAACGGGAGATCGTGCGAGGTCATCATGACGGTAAAGGTCGCGAAAAACATCGGCAGTTGCTGCACGCTCCGGACCGGATAGACCGTCAGGCCGAGCAGCGCCAACGGCACGATCCATCCGAGATGCCCGAATGCGACGGCGAACAGCAGGAACGTGTTATGCGGTTGCGCGGCGTGCGCGGCCGCCATTCCCCTGCCGAAAAACGGGCCGGTCCGATAGATCAACCAGGCGCGCTCCATGAGCAGCCCCCGCGCTGAAATCGAATTGATGTCCCCCTCGTTCTCTGCCCGGCGGGTGATCTCCCTGATAATTTCGGAGGCCGCATTCGTTCGAAGCGAGTCGGCGATCGCCTGACGCGCTTCCGCAAACGCCGTCGGCACTGCGCCAATCTGGAGGAAGGAGCTTCGCGCGGCGACGGAAAACCGGTCGTTCGAGAACAGCGCCGCGGCGATCCAGCCTGCCAGCGCCAGGATCAGGGCACCTGTATGGAGCCATCTGATGCGCGAACGTGGTCCGGGCGATCTGATGCGCATCCAGATCAAATCGGCCGCTATGCCGGAACCGATCAGGATGGCAGCAAGCAGCGTCGAGCGCGAAAGGGTGACAAGGATGCCCGTGCCTACGATCAGTAGAAACGGGCTGCGCCATCGTGGCGGCACCGTCCAGAACGAACTCGCGGCGCCGAGCAGCAGCCCGGCTGCGGCGACATTGGCATTGATGCTCAGGCCGGCCGCCCGGCCGACGGTATTCGTGAACCCATGGCTGAACAGGATGTCCAGCAGGCAAATCACGGCGCTTAGAACCGCCGCGGTCGCGGAAAACCTCAAGAGAGCGAAGGGCGCGGAGGCAATTGCCAGCACACTGACGCAAGCCACGAATGTCGCCGCGACGAGAAAATTCTTGGCAACTCCGTCGATCGGATGGATGAGAGTGACGAGCATAGCCGACGCGCACACTGCCAGCACGGGGAGGCTTTGGCGACGAACCGAACCGTGCAGAACAAGAAGCACGAGGGTGACGCCGATCACGCACGCCCAGACGCCATAGAAGATCACAGGCCAGACCAGTCGGTCCTCGACAAAAAGATGCGCAAAAAAGGGCAACAGCTGAAGTTGAAACGCTACGACGAACAGGGATCCGAGCGCCGCTGCCGTCGGGAGCAACATCTTCACGGCGCGTCACTCCGCGCCGGGCAGCGGAATGACTGCCCAGTATGTCCGTCCGTTGCTTCTTGGACTGGAGCCGTCGCTGCTGGAAAAGATGAAGCCCGAATTGTCCCAGTGCGAGAACCGGCCGCGCCCGTACTTTACGATATCAGCATGCTCCGTGTGCGGGGGACCCAGGCGGGTGTTATTCTCGTAAAGCACAAACGGAGACCGCTTTTGGAATTGCATCGTATCCGACAAATGGTCGAGTGACGGCATTCTTACGGAAAATGCGATATCGGAGCCGTGCCATTCGAAAAATGGCCGCTCGAGCCGGATTACCTCCAGGCCCAATGGCTTGGGCGGCTCGACGTAAGAATGCTTCAGCCACAGCGCGGCCGAAAAGTAAGACGCGATAGCGATCGCGCACACGCTCCATTTCGATCTGCTCCAGTTTGGCATCGGCTCCGTCTATCATGCCGTCCCACATGAAAGAAACCCCGGTGGCGTTCTGTCTTGCAGTTTCGCCCTACGTCGTCTCACCCGGACGTCGGGCAAGGAACCAGCGATCGGACCGCGTCGCGATCAGCAATGTCATCACCGTGATGCTGTAGAGCGAGCCGCGAACGAGCAGGTCGGGCATGCTGGACCAGCCGATCGTGTAGAGACTGGCCCATCGCTCGACCGCCACGGCCGGAAGTAGGATGAATCCGATCCGCAGCGACGCGATTACGATATCGCTCAGGATCGGCACGACGGGTATTCGCCGCCCCAGCCATGCCAGCCAGAAGCAGGAGACGATGGCGGCGCTCGCAACGACGGCGGCGCTGACGATGCTGAGACTTCCGAGCGAGGCGCCGACCCAGGTGACGGCTACGCAGACGGCAAATG
This sequence comes from Bradyrhizobiaceae bacterium Ga0074131, assembly GCA_001464035.1. Lineage (GTDB taxonomy): Bacteria > Pseudomonadota > Alphaproteobacteria > Rhizobiales > Xanthobacteraceae > Bradyrhizobium. The sequence continues at coordinate 558,071 of LNEC01000017.1, read as the reverse complement.
AAATCGCGCCGCTCACGAGGATGCTGCCGGCATCCCGCACCGCCTGGCAGAATTTGGCAATAAAGGTGCCGAAGGCGGCAGGGAACAGCGACAGGCTGAGCAACACCCACAGCCAGCTTACCTGCTGCGAGTGCTGCGCATCGAATGCGCCGCGTTCGAACAAAATCTTGGTGGCGGTCTCGCCCATCAGATAAATTCCGGCCGTGAGGTAGCCGACCACGGGGATCGTGCAGCGGGCGAGGCGCCGGAACAGGATGGTGACTTCCGCATTTTCGCCGCGCGACCACAGCGCGGCGAAGTGCGGCAGCAGAACGGTGCTGAGACCAATCACCAGGATCTGTGCCAGGGCGCCGTGCAGGCGCGACGCGTAGCCGTAAATCGCGACCGCGCCTTCGCCGAGTTCTGCGGCGCGGAACTGAATGATCGCGGCCGCCGAATTGGCCAGCATCATCGCCGGCAGCAGCGGCAATGCAAGCATCAGCGTGGTGCGGACTTCGCCCTTCGCCGCGCTTGTTTCGGTGGGAAAAGCCAGGCGCATTCTGGAAAGCGCGATCGCTACCGCGAAGCACTGCGCCAGACTTCCAAGCAGCAATGTCCAGACCAGTGCCGACAGGTCAGAGGAAGGCCAGAGCAGCAAGCCCAACACCGAGACCAGTGCGTTGATCAGCGGCGCCAGCGCAGCGGCAAGGAAGCGTCCATGGCTGTTGAGGATAAGGGCAATGAAGTCGCCGAGAATGATGGGAATCAGGATCAATCCCGAAACCCTGAGCGCCGCCGCCGCCGCCGCAACCGTCGCGGGTTGAGCATTCGGCAGGAAGATAGCCATAATTTGCCCGGGCAGCAGGAAGCACAGGCCTGCGAAGGCCAACGCGACGACAAGCATCAGGACAAGCATGCGAACGCGATAGGCGGCCGCCAACCGGACCTCTCCGGTCGTGATCAGCGAAGTGTAACGCCCGATGAAACTCACCTGAAGCCACGATCCGATCACTGTCGAGATGAAGCTCGGAGCGATCAGACCGAGATTGTAGGCATCGACGTCCAGCGAGGCGCCGAGCGTGGCCGCGATGATCGCGGTTCGCATGAAAGCCGCAATCTGCACGGCGATTCCGAACAGCACGACGGTGCGGGTAGATCGAAGCATTGCCTGACCTCGCTTGCCGAAACCGCGGTCTGGAGAGCGGCGGCGGCAAGAAGCAAGATATACAAGACGGAGATTGGAGCGGTAACAGGGGCGGAAGCTACAGGTCAATCCGTGCGGCCGGGCCGGAATCGCGTGACGTCGGCTGGACACGGCAGCCATCGTGTCGGCCTGCCGCCAGCACACCACGGTTCCAGGCCGAGGGCTCAAGCGTCGCTTGCAAATCGGCCTTTGAACTCCTAGGGGTAGGCCCCATCCAATAGACACCGATCCCGGGGTTCACGCAGCAGCATGTTGGTATTCGTCTGGAACTTTCCATGGCCCTGATGAGCGTCCATGATGTCAGGATCGCCGTCGTCGGGCTCGGCTATGTAGGTTTACCGTTGGCGGTCTACATGGCTCGCCACTTTCCCGTCCTCGGTTTTGATGTCAACGCCGTCCGGATATCGGAACTGCAGGCGGGTCACGATCGTACCCGCGAGGTAACCGAAGCGGAATTCGCAGCGGCGAGGAATATCGGCTTCTCCGCGGATCCGGAGGCTCTCCGGCAGGCCAATTTTTTCATCGTCACCGTGCCCACGCCGATCAATCAGGCGCTGCAACCGGACCTGAGGATGCTGGAGAAGGCATCCGCGACCGTGGGCAAAGCGCTCGGCAAGGGCGATGTCGTCGTCTACGAATCGACGGTATACCCCGGCGTCACCGAAGACTGCTGCGTCCCGATCCTGTCGCGCGTTTCCGGGCTTGTCTTCAATGAGGATTTCTTCGCCGGATATTCTCCCGAACGCATAAATCCCGGCGATCATGGTCATCGCCTGTCCGAGATCACCAAGGTCACGTCGGGTTCGACGCCGGAAGTCGCCGACCTCGTCGATCAGGTCTACTGCCGCGTCGTCACCGCCGGAACCCACAAGGCGAGTTCGATCCGGGTCGCGGAGGCTTCGAAAGTCATCGAAAACATCCAGCGCGATGTGAATATCGCGCTGATCAACGAACTGGCGCAGCTGTTTCGGATGATGGGGCTGGAGACCCGCGAGATTCTCGCGGCGGCCGCCACCAAGTGGAATTTCCACGGCTACGTGCCCGGTCTGGTCGGGGGGCACTGCATCGGCGTCGATCCCTATTATCTCACGCACAAGGCTCAATCGATCGGGTTTCATCCGGAAATGATTCTTGCGGGCCGCCGGATCAATGACGGCATGGCTCAATGGGTTGCGCTCGACGTCGTCAAATTGATGCTTCGCCACAAGCTCGAACTCGGACGGGCGCGTATCCTCGTGATGGGTCTGACCTTCAAGGAAAACTGTCCCGATATTCGCAACAGCAAGGTGGTCGATCTGGTGCGGGAACTCAGCTCGCTGGCCGGGGAGGTCGTCGTCTACGATCCTCTCGCCAGTCCGGCCGAAGTTCGCACGGAGTACGGCATCGAGTCGATCGGGAGCATTCCCGAAGGATGCTTCGAGGCCATCATCCTCGCGGTGCGTCACGACCAGATCACGGGGCTTGGGGCCGATCGGCTGCGCACGATGCTCGTTCCAGGCGGAGTCCTCTACGATCTCAAGCAGGTGCTGCCGGTCGAGGCCAGCGATGCCCGGCTTTGAGGCTTGCAAGGAGAGCGTCGCCGCTTGGCGGCTCGCGGGAGACTGATGGCATGAAGGTTCTGGTCACCGGCGTTGCCGGGTTCATCGGCTCGCAAACCGCGAAGACGTTGATCGCCCGCGGCGACGACGTCATAGGGCTCGACAACCTCAATGACTATTATGACGTCAATCTCAAGCTTGCCCGTCTGGCGCGGCTGCAGGGACAGAACAATTTTCAGTTCGTGAAGGCCGACCTTGCCGATCGCCGGGAAATCGAGCGGGTGTTCGAAGAGCACAAGCCCGATCGCGTCGTCAATCTCGCCGCCCAGGCGGGGGTACGCTACGCGTTCGAAAATCCGCATTCCTACGTCGATTCAAATATGGTCGGCTTCCTGCATATCCTGGAGGGTTGCCGCCATCACGGGGTCGCCCACCTCGTCTACGCGTCGTCCAGCTCGGTCTACGGCGCCAATACCAGGATGCCGTTCAGCATCCACGACAACGTCGATCATCCCCTGAACCTGTATGCCGCCAGCAAGAAGGCCAACGAGCTGATGGCTCATTCCTATTCCCACCTTTATGGACTGCCGGTGACGGGCCTGCGTTTCTTCACCGTCTACGGGCCGTGGGGCCGGCCGGACATGTCGCTCTTCCTGTTTACCAGGAAGATCATCGCCGGGGAGCCGATCGATGTCTTCAATTTCGGGCGACATGCCCGCGATTTCACTTTCATCGACGATATTGTCGAAGGTGTCGTCAGGACGCTGGACAAGGTCGCGACACCAAATCCGGCCTGGAATGGCGCCGAGCCCGATCCGGGCACGTCGGCGGCGCCTTACCGCCTCTATAACATCGGCAACAATCAGCCGGTGGAGCTGATGTATTTCATCGAATGCATCGAGAAGGCGGTGGGCAAGAAGGCGTTGAAGAACATGCTGCCGCTGCAGCCCGGCGACGTGCCGCGCACCTTCGCGGATGTCGAGGCGCTGGTAACGGATATCGGCTTTCAACCGAGCACGCCGATCGAACAGGGCGTTCAGCGCTTCGTCGACTGGTACAAGGAATTTTATCGTGCCGCGTGAGCCGCTTTACGGAGATTTCCTCCGGGGCGGCTGCCGGTCGATAACATAGGGCGCTCCGGGACCTTGGCCTCAACCAGCAGACAACCACCCTTGGAGTTCGCCGACGCCGCGCGGCGCCCGAAGCTGCTGTTTGTCGTGACCGAGGACTGGTACTTCGTCTCGCATCGGCTCGAACTCGCCATAGCCGCGCGTCAGGCCGGTTACGACGTGGCCGTGGCAACGCGGGTCGACCGCCACGCCAGGCAGATCACCGATGCCGGCCTCGCACTGTATCCGGTGCCGTTCAATCGCGGCGGGCTCAATCCGCTGGAAGAGTTTCGTACCCTCATCCGTCTGGCCCGGATCTATCGTCGCGAGGCCCCCGATATCGTCCATCACGTCGCCCTCAAGCCGGTGATCTACGGATCGATCGCAGCGCGTAGCCTGGGAATAAAGGGGATTGTCAACGCGCTCGGCGGGCTAGGCTACGTGTTTTCGTCGGTCGGCTGGCGCGCGAAGATATTGCGCCGGATGATAAAGCCCGCGCTCAAATTAGCCCTTGGCGGCAGCAATTCCCGTCTGATCGTTCAGAACAGTGACGATCGGGACAAGGTTGTTGGCGACGGATTGGCAAACGCCGGATCGATCAGACTCATCCGCGGTGCGGGAGTTGATCCCAGCGCCTATCGCCAGGTTGCCGTAGCCAGTCCGGCGCCTTTGGTTATCTTGCCCGCGCGGCTGCTTCGGGAAAAAGGCGTCGGTGAATTTGTGGAAGCGGCGCGGCTGTTACAGGCGCGAGGAATAAGCGCGCGTTTTGCGCTGGTGGGCAAGCCGGACCTGGCAAATCCAGCGAGCGTAAGCCAGCCGGAAATCGATGCATGGGTGAGTGAGAGGGTCGTTGAATTCTGGGGCTGGCGGGACGATATGCCGGGCGTCTTCTCCCAAGCGCAAATCGTGTGCTTGCCCACTTACTACGGTGAAGGGCTTCCGAAGTCCCTGCTTGAGGCCGCCGCGAGCGGATGTGCAATCGTTGCAACCGACATTCCCGGCTGCCGGGAGATCGTCCAGCAAGGCATCACAGGCTGGCTGGTTCCCCCGCGGGACGTTCCAGCTCTGGCGGACGCCTTGCGACAGGCGATCGAACAGCCCGGTTTACGTCAAATATACGGTTCCTCAGCCCGAGCCCTAATTGCCACGGACTTCTCGATGCATCGCGTGGCTGCGGAGACCATTGCGATATACGATGAATTAATGGCCTGAAGCCGGGTTGGGGGGACGCGATGGACGGTTGAATTGGGCGGTCCGTTTCGTGTAAAGCGCGCATCACGGGGCTGGACACGGCGGGAACTTGATGTTTGCGACAGCGATGCTTCCGCCAATAGGCTCTCTTTCCACGTTTATTTGTCCGCCTGAGGTCTAGGTCCGAAGATTGAACAAGCAAAACACGATGAATGGCGGGGGCCGGGGCCGCATCCTCCTCGTCGTGGGATCATTGATAGTCGGCGGAACGGAAACTCAGCTTGCGATGCTCGCCGAGCAACTCAAGATCCGCGGCTGGGATATCGATGTCTTCCCGCTGGCAAAATACGGTGCGCTGCTCGAGCGGTTTGAACGGGCGGGTGTCCATGTCAGTTACGGGGGCTACGATTCCACCCGCCCGTTAAAGATCGTCCGGCTGGCCACTCTTTTCGTGTGCCAGGCGCGTCTGATTTGGCGAGTTCTGCGGTGGCGGCCGGATGTCGTGCATTGCTTTCTGCCGCTTACCAATTTCATGGGCTCGCTTGCCGGACGTATCGCGTTCGCTCCATTGGTCATCACGTCGAAGCGCGCGCTCGGCACGCATCAGGACCGCCATCCCGGCTGGAAATGGTTGGATCGGTTCGCCAACCTCTGGTCGGACGTTGTTACGGCAAACTCGCGGGCGGTCGCCGTCGACACCGAACTGCGCGACGGATACGATGTTTCGCGCATCGTCGTCGTTCCAAACGGCCTGGATTTCGCCCGCCTCGACGAGGCGCGAGATCGTCGCGATGAAACCCGCAGCAAACTGGGGCTTTCGAACGGCGATATTGCGATTGCGATGGTGGCCAATCTCATTCCCTATAAGGGTCATCGTGAGTTGATCGAGGCCTTTGCCCGGATAGCCGCGAACGATCCCCGCCTTAGATTATTTCTGGCTGGAGAAGATCGCGGCATTGCCCACGGCTTGCTGAGCGATATACGCCGGCTTGGCATCGAAGGCCGGGTAAACCTGATGGGGCAGAGGAGCGACGTGCCGATGCTGCTTTCGGCCATGGATGTGGGCGTCTTGGCGTCACATGAGGAGGGGTTTTCCAACGCGCTCCTCGAGAAGCTGGCCGCAGGGCTGCCGGTGGTGGCCACGAATGTCGGGGGTAACCCGGAAGCTTTGGAAGATATGCCGGACTGTGTCCTTGTCGAGCCACAGAATGCCGACGACCTGACGCGAGGCCTGGCGATAGCTGTAGGCAACCTCGGCGCCGGCGACCGAAATCGGGAGGTTCGGCAAAACCGTGTCCGCGAGCGTTACTCCGTTGATGCTATGGTTGATGCTTACGAGCGACTTTATTTGTGTGGTCCGTAGTTGCGCGCCGTGTCCGGCTCGCGGCCTCAGATGGCAGATTGAAATGCTGGCGCAGCTTGCGGAAGGGATCGACTGACATGGATATTGCCATACCTTGGTATGCGCGGATCGCCGCAAAACTCGTGCTGGCGTCGCTGCCGGTGCCTTACAGCGTTTGGAAAAAGATCGGCATCTACTCACACGGCGAGATGCAGAACCCCGACTACGCGTTCAAGGTTTTGAGACACCATCTCGTCAGCGTCGGATTGTCCGGACGATCCGGCCTGGTGGGCCTCGAGATGGGCCCCGGCGATTCAGCCGGTTCGGCGGTAGCTGCGAAGGCGATGGGATTCTCGAAATTTTACCTCATCGATGCCGGCGACTATGCGAGCAGGGATATCGAAACCTACCGGGAAATGGGTAGGATCTGTTCGCGCGAGGGCTTGGCGCCACCGAACTTCGAGCGGGCAGGGGGGTTCGACGATATTCTGGCGGCGTGCGATGCGGTCTATTCGACCAAGGGACTGCAATCGTATCGGGATATACCGACGGCAAGCGTCGACTTCATATTTTCACAGGCTGTCCTGGAGCATGTGCGGCGCAACGAGTTTGTGCAGATCGCGGCGGAGATGCGCAGGATCCTCAAGCCCGATGGCATCGCCAGCCATCAAATTGATCTGCGTGATCATCTCGGCGGAGGACTTAACAATATGCGCGTTGCCTCTCGCTGGTGGGAAACCGAGTTCATGGCTGGCTCCGGCTTCTATACCAATCGTATCCGATTCTCCGAGATGTGTAGGATGTTCGAGCAGGCCGGGTTTCTCGTGGAAGTAAAGTCGGCGCGGCGATGGAGCATGGCGCCCCTTGCGGCGGCGAAACTGGCGCCGGAATTCCGGCACCTCGGCCAAGATGATCTTTTGGTCAGGGAATTCCACGCTGTGCTAAGGCCGCGCAGCTAGAGGAGGACAACCGGCAACCGGTGTGACTTCCCGCCATCGACGTCGTGGCTTTCGGCGCGTGGCGCGAGCCCTGGCGGGCGCGCTCAGGAGCCTCGGCGACGATGATCCGACAACGCCGCATCCATGAGCGCTATTCGGTCGACGCCATGGTCGATGCTTACGAGCGCATTTATCTGCGGGACCGGTAACTCGACCTCAAGCCGGCCGGGTGCCGTACTTCGCGTGCGGATCGCGGAAGGAGGGGGCCGGCATTGCCGGACTGCGCGGCGGTCCATGTTGTCACATGATATGGTGGCGTTTCTCGGATACCGTGGCGTTTCAAAGTGGCCTATTCCATGCTACCCGTGCCGCAATGGCAGTTCGATCACTGTTAATTCTGGGCGACGGGCAATTTGCCGTCGAAGCACTTGACATCGCCGAAGCCGCCGGCGGGGTTGCTCCGATCGGCTTCGTCAACAGCATCGTGCGACCCGATGCGGGCTCCATGCTCGAAGGCCTGCCGATTTTCTGGGTCGATGACATTCCCTTCGGGCCGAATGATTGCGACGTGGTGTGTGCCATCGTGACAACGATGCGACGTGCCTTCATCGAGAGCATGCGAGGCCGAGGCTACAGGTTCAGCTCGCTGATCCATCCACTCGCCAGTGTGTCGAAGCGAGCTCGGATTCACGACGGATGCATCTTGAACGCGGGCGCGGTGGTGGGATCGAACGCCGATCTCGGCGAGCATACGATCGTCAACCGGGGCGCGCTGATGGGTCACGACTGCCTGACCGGAATATGTTGCACCATCGGCCCCGGAGCGAACATAGCCGGCGGCGTGGAAATTGGTGATCGGGCGTTCATCGGGCAGGGCGCGGTGATACGCGAGCGGCTCAAGATCGGTGCGGGCGCGGTTGTCGCTGCGGGCGCGGTCGTTCTGCGGGATGTCGAACCCAACGTCATGGTTGCGGGAATTCCCGCCCGGACAATCAAGTCCGGGGTAAACGGTTACTAGCGCCCGTCGCTTTTCCGGCAGGTATATTGGCCGGAGTGAGTGGTACTGCCGGGACTGCCGGAGCATGAGTACGACGTCCGATGAACACCTGACATCCGCGCCGAGCGTTCCGCTCGTGAGCGTGCTTGTCACCTGCTACAATCAAGCAAGCTATGTCGAGCAGGCGCTCGACTCCCTGCGCCGTCAAACCTTCCGGAATTTCGAAGTCATCATCACCGACGATGCGTCGACCGATGGCAGCGCCGATGTCATCGAAGCCTGGCTGGCGCGCACCGGCTACCCTGCGCAATTCATCCGGAACCCGACCAACCGCGGTATTTGCGCCAATCGCAACGCTGCGCTGGCGCGAACCTCGGCGCCTTTCATCTGCTCGCTTTCCGGGGACGATTGCCACGAGCCCGACCGGGTCGAGCGCCAGCTTCAGTATTTTCTGGCGCAGCCTGAGCACGTCGCCGCTGTTTACAGCGACATGCTGGTCGTTGATGCCGCAGGCAGCCCACGCGTCCCATCCTTCCTCGACGCAGCGCTCGGCGGCGCGACGCCACCGCACGGAAGCCTGTTCAATCGTATTGTGGTTAACAATTTTCTGCCGGCACCGGCGGTCATGCTACGCCGGAGCGCTATCGCAGCCGTCGGCGGTTATGATGAAAGCCTGTTCTACGAAGATTTCGACATGTGGTTGCGGTTGAGCGCTCGCTTCGATTTTGCCTATCTGCCGGGCTTGCTCGTCCGCTACCGGACACACGAGAATTCGATGTCGCACCGCAACCGGGCGCAGATGCATCAATGCCGATCGCAAATCCTGTTAAAGTGGCTGGACCGCGGTCTCGATGAAGAGGCGTACCGTCTGGTGCTCGATAGATTATTGCACAACGGCATCATGCAGTTGCTCGCTGACGACGACGTTGGGGCGCGAGAGACATTCGACGTCGTCGTTACGGCGGATTACCGGCTGGTGCGGCGCGTGTTGGCGCGCAGCGCCAGGCTGCCGGGTACAGGGGCGAGCGCGCGAATAATGTTGGCCGCTTATCGTTGCTGCCGGCGCCTCCAGGCAAGAGCGTTCCGTACCGCCAGAGCGCAGACCGGATGATCGAATGAAAGTCCGGTTGGCAACCTACGCCGTCAGCAACCTGTTCTCCGGGGTGGCAAGCCTGCTGTCGGTGCTCGTGCTCGCGCGGCTGTTGCCCGCGGAGCGATATGGCGAGTATGTGACGGTGCTGGTGGTGGCGACACTTTGCCAGACCGCCGGCTTCAGCTGGCTTCAGTCCAGCGTCATCCGGCTTCATGCGGAAGAAATCGACGAGAACGGCCGTGCGCGGTTTGCCGCGGCCGTGCTGATCGGCTTCGTCCTGTCGGCCATCGCCGTCTCCGGCGTATGGACGGTCGGCATTTTCGTGCTGCAGCTGTGGGCGGTCGATCGAACATGGCTTGGAGTCGTCGGCTTGTCGGTTCTGTTGTCCGGCTCATGGGCGGCGATCAGCCTGGGCTGGACCAGAGCGGCGGAGCGCCACCTGAGTTTCGTCGCAGCCCAGGCGGTGCAGGCGCTCCTGGGTCTCCTTCTCGCGATCGCAGGTCTGGCATGGCGGCCAGGGGACCCGCTGGTTGCCTTGACGGGCCTCGCCGTCGCGTCGCTCGTGGCGGCGGGAATCGCGCGGTTCCCGATCCGCATCGCGCTGCAGGAGTGGCGCGAATTCCAGCCGCGCCTGCGCGAAATCTGGGCCTACGGCGCGCCGGTCACCGGTGTTTCCCTGGGATACATGATCCTGGCTTCTTCGGACCGGCTGCTGATCGCAGGCAGCCTCGGCTCCGCTGCGGCGGGGGCCTATGCGGCCGCTTCCGGTATCGCCAGCCGCGCGCTGGGCTTGCTGCTTCCGCCGATCGCGTTGGCGATCAGGCCGCAAGTCTTCCTCGAGTTCAGTCAGCGCGGAGCGGAGCCTGCGCGACAACTTATGTACCGCATGTCCGGCTGGCTGATCGCAATCGGACTCCCTGTCACCGTTCTCTTCGTGTGCGCGCCGGGCCGGCTGGCGTTGGTAATCATTGGTGATGAACTGGCCGGCGCCGTCGCCGAAGTTCTGCCCTGGACCGCGGTCGGCGCATTCATGTCGGTGTTTCTCACCTTGCATTTTGCCATGGCATTTCAGATCGCCCGCCGTACCAAATGGATGCTTCTTGCGGTCGCGCCGGCGGCCGCCTTTGACATCCTGGCCAATGTGCTGCTGCTGCCAAGGTTCGGCATCGTTGCAGCCGGATGGTCGATGGTGGCGAGTCATGCGATCGCGCTGCTTCTGGCGATTGGTTTCGGAAGCCGTCACTTTCGCGTGCCGTTTGCCTTTTCCGACGCGTGGCGCACCGCGGCCGCCTGCGCGCCGCTCGCGGCCTTCCTGCAACTCGGCTTTCCGGAAACCATGTGGGGATTTGTCCTCATGCTCGGTGGCGGGGCGTTGGTCTACGCCGCTTCCGCGTTCGCGCTCAATGTCGCGAACGTCCGGGGCGACCTGATCGCGCTCGCCCGGACATTCCGGCGCAGCGCGCAACTCGAAACAAAGGCTGATTGACCGATCTACCCTCGCGACCCGGCGTCGCTCCTGGTCTTGGTCGAGTCGCCGACTTTCCACACATAGGGAATTTCCGATGAATCATACGGAAGGCGGTAGTGATCCGGATCCTTGTAGTTGTAAGCCTCGGTCGGGAAGTTCAGAACCAGCGCATCGATGCTGCCGAGGCTTTGCAGGCCGTGCCAGATCCCCGGTGGCACCACCACCAGGCAGGGCCTGACGTCACCTGCTATCAGTTCCATGATGCGGCCCGTGGTCTTGCTGCCATCGCGGTCGTCAAACAAGACGATCTTCACATGGCCCTGGCTCACGAATAGACGGTCGGTCGATCGCCGGTGACAGCTCCACGCGCCGAGAGCTCCGGCAAAAAGCCGGGATTGATAGATGTGCACCACCGGCAGGCCGGTAGGGTCCCATTCCGGCCGGAACATTTCGGTGATTACCCCGTGGTCGCGCGGGACGTGTAGCACCTCGCGTACCGTTACGCCCTCGATGGTTGTGCCCAGCTGCTGCCAGTCTTCGCTGATCTGCTGAGAATCTTTTTGTGCACCCGGTAGCATTGACCGATCCTCGACTCTCGTTGTGAAATGTTCCGCTGTCGCGGCTTAAAGTCCCTTGTATTTCTTGTAACGATCGATTCCACCGCCCCTGGCCGGCCAGAATCGGGCCAGGCGGCCGACAACGCGTTTGGCAAACTCTTCGGCAAACGTGCGCAAGAGCCTGCGAATGGGCATTTCACGCGGGATATCGCTGACCATACTCCTGATCACCCGCACCAGCTGAACCGCCTCGAAATCGGGATCTGACCGGATTCGTCTCGACCAGTCGGCCTGTTCATGGTTCGGCCGGTCACGATAAACGTTCTTTCGCCACGCCGCTGGAAACTTGATTGCCGTTAGCCTGGGAACGAAAACCGCCTTGAACCCCGCTGCCTGCGCGCGGTTGAAAAAGTCGGTCTCCGGCGCAATACTCAGCTTGCGGTAGTCGTTCCAGCCTCCGACTTTGTCGATCACGCTGCGCCTGTGCACCGTGCACGAGGGCGGCCCGCCCCATCTGTACTGTGGCTCGGGCACAACCGGCATGGCCGTGTCCTGGCCCGGGGGTATACGGATCAGCAGTGAATGAGCGAACGCACATCCGGTCTCCTCGAGCGCATCCGTCGTGCATCGGAGGTGGTGACTTAGCCAGAGATCGTCATGTCCGAGATAAGCGATGAATTCGCCTTTCGCCTCCTGCAAGCCACGATTGTTCGGCCCGGATTGATGCCCTGTATTCTCCAGAAGATTGATCCACCTGACACGCGAATCCTTGATCGCCGTGACGACCTGCTCTGAGTCGTCGGTGCAACCATCGCCGACCACGAGCAACTCGAAGTCCCGCATGGTTTGACCCAACACGCTGTCGATCGCGTAGGGTAGAACGGTGCTCCAGTTGTAGGTCGCAACGATCACTGTGACGCGTGGTGACGGCATTTTTGGAACTTTACACCAAGACCGCACGATGCGCTATGGACCGGTGGTCGCCGATCTGGCCCGTGGCCGTCTGCGGCGCAGCCGGAAAATGACTGCTTGCGAGCTCAGGCAAACACGGACGGAACTAGTCGAGTGCGGGGAACTCGCGCCTGACGGGCGCTGTTGGCTTGATCTGGTATGCGACCGTCGGTAGTAATCGAGTCGGACTCAATCCTGTTGGAAGATAGCGCTATATGTGCGGAATCGTCGGCTTTCTCGGCAGCGTCGGATCGGCAGCGCAGGACGCCGCCGTCGCGCGGCGGATGGCTGACCTGATCAGGCATCGCGGGCCGGATGATGGCGGCGTATGGGCGGATGCCGAGGCCGGCATTGCGCTGGCGCAGCGCCGTCTGGCCATCATCGATTTGTCGCCGGCAGGCCATCAGCCGATGCACTCGGCGTGCAAGCGTTATGTCGTCGTGTTCAATGGCGAGATCTACAACTACCAGGACGTTCGCCGTCGACTCGACGGCGAGGCGGCGCATCCGTGGCGTGGTCATTCCGACACCGAAGTCCTGGTCGAAGCCATCGCGCGCTGGGGGCTGAAACGCGCCCTGGAAGCTTGCGTGGGCATGTTCGCCTTCGCTCTGTGGGATCGTCGCGAACGCGTTCTGATCCTCGCCCGCGACCGGCTCGGCGAAAAGCCGCTTTACTACGGGCACATCGGCCGGAGCTTTGCCTTTGCCTCCGAGCTCAAGGCTTTTCGGGCGCATCCCGCCTGGAATCCCGAGGTGGACCGGAACGCGGTGGCGTTGCTGATGCGTCACAATTACGTGCCGGCGCCGTATTCGATCTATAAGGGGGTTCACAAACTGCGCCCGGGTCACTTCCTGGTCCTTGCCGAAGGGGATCGCGAGCCGCGCATCGAAGCTTATTGGAGCGCGCGGGACGCCGCGGAGAAGGGACGCGCCCGCCCCTTCGAAGGCAGCCATGATGAAGCCGTCACCGCGCTCGAGACTTTGCTGAGGCAATCGATCCAAGGCCAAATGATGGCGGATGTGCCGCTCGGCGCTTTCCTCTCGGGCGGCATCGATTCGTCCGCGGTCGTCGCCATCATGCAGTCGATGAGTGCCCGGCCGATCCGTACCTTTACCATTGGCTTCCACCAGAAAGCGTACAATGAAGCCGACCGGGCCAAGGAGGTTGCGCGGCACCTCGGCACCGACCACACGGAACTCTATGTCTCCGAGCAGGAAGCAATCGACGTCATCCCCAGCCTGCCGGAGATCTACTGCGAACCATTCTCGGATTCGTCGCAGATCCCGACCTATCTGGTCTCGAAGCTGGCGCGCCGCAGCGTTACCGTCTCCCTGTCAGGCGATGGCGGCGATGAACTGTTTTCCGGCTACTCGCGCTACGCGATTGCCGACGAATTCTGGAAGAAGCTCGCGCGGGTTCCCCGCTCGCTGCGCCTCGCAACCGCCGGCCTCGCGACGTTTCCCTCTCCGGCTTTCTACGACCGGCTGGCCGGGCCGTTGATGACGCTGATGCCGGAGCATCGCCGTCATGAACGGTTGGGCGACAAGGTTCACAAGGCAGCCGGACTGTTGTCGTTGCGGACTGTCGAGGAAGTATATCTCCATCTTTGCTCGCACTGGAGCAATCCGGCAGATATCGTTGTCGGAGGTCGCGAGCTGCCGACGATGTTGACCGGTCTCGATATGATGCCAAGCCTGCCCGGTAACGTCGAGCGGATGATGTATGTCGATCTGATGAGCTATCTTCCTGACGACATCCTGGCCAAGGTTGATCGGGCGGCGATGGCGGTAAGCCTCGAGACCCGCGTGCCGATGCTGGATCATCGCCTCGTCGAGTTTGCAATGTCGCTCCCGCTCGCCATGCTGCGCGTCGGTAACAAGACCAAATGGCCGCTGCGGCAGCTGCTTTACAAGCATGTTCCGAGGGAACTGGTTGAACGGCCCAAGATGGGTTTCGGCGTGCCGATCGACAGCTGGCTGCGTGGTGCGTTACGCGATTGGGCGGAGGATTTGTTGAGCGAGACGCGGCTCAAGGCCGATGATTTCTTCGATCCCGCACCTATCAGGCTCGCCTGGCAGGAGCATCTGTCGGGAAGACGGAACCACCAGTATCTGCTGTGGGATGTCCTGATGTTCCAGGCATGGCGGGCGGCGCAAAAGAACTACCAGCCTGCGCTGGCGGCATGACGGAGAGATGGCATCAAGTGGATCAATCAACAGCCCAATGACGAGCCCACGTGCCGCTTGCCCTCATAGGGCCTCTGTAGTTTCATGCTCTGCAATTCCGGGTTGAAATTTTGATTCGCCTGGTATCGGAACCCAAGGCTGCTAACGGCGTTGAAAAGGTGGCGGACATCTACTGGGAGTTTCCGGTCGGCCCGGCATGCGCTTGTCGAGTGAGCCATGCGCGTTGGTAACGCCCTCGAAAAAGCAGATGCAGGGAGTGCGGTGTTGGCCGGGTGGGCCAGTCCCCGCGACGGGAAGAGAATGATACTCGTAACAGGCGCGGGAGGCTTCGTGGGGGCGGCGGTCGTCTCCGAACTGGCCAGGCGCGGGATATCGTATCGCGCGGTCACGCGGACGCCTCGCGAGGGCTCCTTGTGTATTGGCGATATCGATCCCCGGACCGACTGGACCGCCGCGCTCGACGGCGTCGACGCCATCATTCATCTGGCGTCCCGCGCGCACGTCATGGACGAGGCGATCGCGAGTCCCGGTGCTCAGCTTCGATCCCTCAACGTCGACTCGACACTGAACCTGGCGTCGCAGGCCATCAAGGCCGGCGTAAAAAGATTCGTATTCATCAGTTCCATCAAGGTGAACGGCGAAGCGACCAAGCCGGGCCGTCCGTTCACGGCCGAAGACACGCCGCGTCCCCAGAATCCGTATGCGCAATCCAAGCATGATTCCGAGAAAGGCCTGTTCGCGCTGGCCAGAGCGCCCGGCTCCGAGCTCGAGGTGACCGTCATCCGTCCTCCCTTGGTTTACGGTCCTGGAGTGAAGGCCAATTTCGCGACGATGATGGATTGGGTCAATCGTGGAATTCCGTTGCCGCTCGGCTCCGTC
This sequence comes from Bradyrhizobiaceae bacterium Ga0074131, assembly GCA_001464035.1. GTDB lineage: Bacteria > Pseudomonadota > Alphaproteobacteria > Rhizobiales > Xanthobacteraceae > Bradyrhizobium. The sequence goes on along the minus strand of LNEC01000017.1, from coordinate 542,639 downwards.
AACAACAAGCGCTCGTTTGTGTTCGTCGACAATCTGGCGGATCTCATCGCCCTCAGTGCCATTCATCCCAATGCGGCCGGTCAGGTCTTCCTTGTCAGTGATGACGAGGATATCTCGACCACCGAGCTGTTCAAGAAGCTGGCCCAAGCGCTCGGTCGGCCGTCCTGGATGATGCCGCTGCCGATACCGTTCCTTAACTTCGGAGCCGCGATGATCGGACAGCGCGCGATCACCAGCCGCCTGACCGAATCGTTGCAGGTCGATGTGACCAAGACCCGGGAGATTCTCGGCTGGCAACCCCGCGACAGCCTCAGCGAAGGCCTGCGGCAAACCGCACGTTCTTTTCAGGCGCTCCACCTTGACCAGGTACCTAGATCGGCATAGGCGGCTCGAACACCGTGTCCGCCAGTGGACCGCTGTATGGTTGACCGATTGGGTCGACCATCACCGACGGGCCAGCCATGAAAAGAACCTTCGATTTTCTCGTTTCCGCGATCGGTCTGATCGTCCTTGTACCGGTCATGCTGATCATTGCATGGGTGGTGGCGAGATCGTCGCCGGGTGGCGTCCTGTTCGGGCAAACCCGCGTCGGCAAATCCGAAAAGCCGTTCCAGTGTTACAAGTTTCGGACGATGGCGCACGGTGCCCCCATCGCCGGTTCGCATGAGGTCGCCGACACCTGGATTACGCCGACCGGCCGGCGCTTGCGATCGGCCAAGCTTGACGAACTGCCGCAACTTTTCAACGTACTGCGGGGAGACATGAGTCTGGTTGGGCCGCGGCCCTGTCTTCCCAACCAGGACGAAGTGATCGCGGCACGCCGGGCCCGCAACGTGTTCAGGGTCCGTCCCGGCATCACCGGCACGGCCCAGCTGGCTTCCATAGACATGTCGATGCCCGAGCAGCTCGCAGAGGCTGACAACTCCTACATCGAGAACCAGTCGTTCACTGGCGATTTGCGAATCATCCTGGCAACCGTGCTTGGCGCCGGCTCCGGCGATGCGGCGAGCCGATGACGGGTAGGCAGGAGTTGCCAGCCGTAACTGCCAATACCCCGGATGCCAAATCAGCTGGGCAGGTATATAAGGCGCTTGGGGACTTCGCCCGTCGCAGGGAATCGCCTGCAAGGAGGTTCGTAACGGAGTGCAGCAAATTGTGTATTCCTGTGCGCGAGAGGGCCTGTTAAGCGACCATGCGGCTGACGGCTGGTTCCAGCCGCGCTTTCCAGAAATCTCGAGATTCTGGAAAGGCTTGGGGCGACGGAGAAGGGAAATTTGATGCGAGTCGGCGTCATCGGCGCGGGGGTAATGGGCACCAACCATGCGCGTGTGCTGGGCGGGCTGCCGAACACCACGCTGGTCGGGATCGTCGATCCCTTAACCGAACACCGTGCTCGCGCCGTCGAGCTGGCCGGCTGCCGCGCCTTCGCAACTCTCGACGAACTGATCGCGGAAGGCGTCGACGCCCATCACGAGGTCGCGCTCGCCTGCATCGCCCGTGGCATTCACATCCTCGTCGAAAAGCCGATCGCGTCCACGGTCGAGGAGGGGCGTGAGATCGTCACCGCGGCCAGCCGTGCCGGCGTGACGCTGATGGTGGGGCATGTCGAACGGTTCAACCCGGCGGTCGCCGCCATCAAGCAGGCGCTGGCGGGCGAGGATATTCTTTCCATCGCGATCACCCGCGTCGGTCCGTTTCCGCCGCGCATGTCGAACGTCGGGGTCGTGATCGACCTCGCCGTGCACGATATTGATCTGATCCGCTGGTTTACCGAATCCGATATCGTCGAGGTGCAGCCGCAATTGTCCAGCGCGGTCGCCGAGCGCGAGGATATCGCGCTGCTGCAGTTCCGCACCGCCTCCGGCGTGCTGGCGCATATCAACACCAACTGGCTGACGCCGTTCAAGGCGCGCAACGTCACGGTCGCGACCCGCGGCAAATACGTGATGGGCGATCTCCTGACCCGCCAGGTCACCGAGTGCTTCGGGTTCAAGCCGGATGGCAGCTATTCGATGCGCCATCTGCCGGTCGGCCATGACGAGCCGCTGCGCGCCGAGCTGATTTCGTTTCTCGCAGCCGTGCATTCCGGCGGGGTTCCCGCGGTTACCGGCGACGAAGGCGTCGCCAGCCTGGAAGTCGCAATCCGCTGCCTTGAAACTCCCGCCAGGCCCGCCGCCTTTTCCGCCCGCAAGGGGCCGCATCGCGTCGTCGCTTAGCAATGCTGCCCTGATGTCCCAATCTCGATCCCCGCAAGGCTCCATGAACCAGCACCTGCGTCCCGAACCCGTACCGTTCATCGACATTGCCGCGCAGCGCCGCCGGCTCGGCCCGTCGATCGACGAGGCGGTTACCCGCGTGCTCACGCATTGCCAGTTCATCAACGGTCCGGAAGTGACCCAGCTGGAAGCCGCGCTCGCCGATTTCAGCGGCGCACAGCACGTCGTGACCTGCGCCAGCGGCACCGACGCGTTGCTGATGGTGCTGATGGCCAGGAACGTCGGCCGCGGCGATGCGGTGTTCTGTCCGTCGTTTACGTTCTGCGCGACCGGCGAGGCGGTCGCGCTGACCGGCGCCGTGCCGGTGTTCGTCGATGTCGATGACGCGACGTTCAACATGGACGTGAACTCGCTCAAGCGCGGCATCGCCACCGCCCGCAAGCACGGCCTCACGCCGAAGGCGGTGATCCCGGTCGATCTGTTCGGACAGAGCGCCGATCATGACGCCATCGGCGCGGTCGCCGAGGCCGAGGACCTGTTCGTGCTCGACGACGCGGCGCAGGCGTTTGGCGCTAGCTACAAGGGCCGCCGCCTCGGAACCCTGGCCCTTGCCACGGCGACCAGCTTTTTTCCCGCCAAACCGCTCGGATGCTATGGCGACGGCGGCGCGATTTTCACCGACGATGCGAGCCTGGCGCAAACGCTGCGCAGCATCCGCGTCCACGGCCAGGGCTCCGACAAGTACGACAATGTCCGGCTCGGGCTCACCGGGCGTCTCGACACCATGCAGGCGGCGATCCTGCTCGAGAAACTGAAGATATTCGAGGACGAGGTCGCCGCGCGCAACCAGGTCGCCGAGCGCTATGCGCGGGGCCTCGGCAATGTGGTCTCGGTGCCGCGGCTCGCCGGCGGCTGTACCTCGACATGGGCGCAGTACACCATCCGGCTCCCCGATGGCTGCGATCGCGACGGTTTCGCCGCTGCCCTGAAGGCGCAGGGCATTCCGACCGCGATCTATTATCCGAAGTCGATGCATCAGCAGACCGCATACCGAGATTTCCCGGTCGCCGACGGCGGCCTGCCGGTGTGCGAACGGCTTTCGGATGATGTCATAAGCCTGCCCATGCATGCCTATCTCGATGAACCGACGCAGCAGCGGATCATCGCTGCCGTGCGCGGCGCGGTTTCAACCTGATTTCGCCATTTTGCAGCGCCGCCGCATGCTGTAGGAGCGGCTGATGCTCGGACGTATCTTCACCGTCGGCGGCTTTACGCTCCTTTCGCGGCTGACCGGTTTTGCGCGCGACATCATGCTCGCCGCGATTCTCGGCGCCGGGCCGGTGGCGGACGCGTTCTTCGTGGCGCTGCGGCTGCCCAATCACTTCCGGGCGATTTTCGCCGAGGGCGCCTTCAACGCCGCGTTCGTGCCGGCCTACGCGCATGTTCACGGCGAGCGCGGGGCTTCGTCCGCCAGCCTGTTCGCCGATCGCATCTTCACGCTGCTGTTTCTGACGCAACTGGTGTTGCTGGCGATCGCATGGCTGTTCATGCCGCAGGTGATCGGCATCCTGGCGCCGGGATTTGCCGACGATCCGGCTCGCGGCGAACTCGCGGTCGAACTGACCCGGATCACGTTTCCCTATCTGCTGCTGGTGACGCTGGTGACGCTCTATGGCGGCATGCTCAATGTGATGCACCGCTTCGCCAGCTACGCCGCGGCGCCGATCTTTCTCAATTTGTCGATGATGGCGACGCTGGCGCTGGCGGCGTTCTTTCCCGGCGTCGGCTATGCCGCGGCCTGGGGCGTCCTGATCGCGGGCTTCCTGGAATTCTTCCTGGTGGCGGCGGACGCGGCCAGGAGCGGTATCCTGCCGCGGTTCGCACGGCCCAGGCTCGACGAAGATGTCCGCGCCTTCTTTCGTGCGCTGGGGCCTGCGACGCTCGGCTCGATGGGGACCCAGGTCGCGTTGTTTGCCGACACCATCATCGCGACGTTCCTGCCTGCGGGCGCGCTCTCCGCGCTGTATTATGCCGACCGCCTCAACCAGCTGCCGATCGGCGTGATCGGCATCGCCGTCGGCACGGTGCTGTTGCCGGCGATGTCGCGAAGCCTGACCGCGAACGATGCGGCCGGCGCGATGGCGTCGCAGCGGCGGGCCTTCGACTTCACGCTGCTGTTCTCGGTGCCTTTCGTCGCTGCGTTCCTGACCGTGCCGGACTTCATCATGCGCGCGATGTTCGCGCGCGGCGCATTCTCGAAAGCCGATGCGGCTGCGGCCGGCGCCACGCTCGCGGCCTACGCGATCGGATTGATTCCCTTCGTGCTGATCCGCAGCGCGGTCGCGACCTTCTATGCCCGCCAGGATACCGCGACGCCGGTGAAGGCGGCGCTGACCGGGATCGCCGTCAATGTCGGGCTGAAGATCGCGCTGGTCGGGTCGCTGGCCCAGGTCGGCCTCGCGCTGGCGACCGCGGTCGGAGCCTGGATCAACCTGCTGCTGGTGATCTGGTTTGCGGCCGCGCCCTGATGCAGTCGCTGGCGAAGTTTCTTTTGTGCGGCGTCGTCCTGGCGGCGGCGCTGTGGTGCGCCGCCTGGTTCGCAACCCCGCGGCTGGTGCAGTTGGGGGCGCTGCGCGACGAGGCCGCGCTGCTGCTTCTGATCGTCACCGGCGCCGTGGTCTATGGCGGCTCGATCCTGCTGCTGTTCGGACGCCGCTGGCTGGTATCGCTGGTTCGATCGTCCTGAATTTTGTCGGTTTTTCAATGACGTAAGACGATAAGCGAAGCCTTGTGAACGCCACCACCCGCCGCACTGCCGCCTTTTTGCAACATTCGCGAGCAAAATGCGGGAGCGATGCAACTCGGCATCCCCTCGGCCGGGAATCCCCGTTACGATCACGGCAAGTTTCTTATTGGAGAGGGGCTCCCATGCGCGCTTCAACATTGAAAACAATCGCGACCGCGGCGTTCGCCGCGATGGCTGCAGGTTCCGTAGCGTCCGCGGCGGACATGGCCCCGCGCTACACCAAGGCGCCGCCGTCGATCGTCGAGATCTGGACCTGGGACAAATTCTATGTCGGCATCAACGGCGGCTATAGCTGGGGCCGGTCGGATACCTCGGGCACATTCTACAACAACCTGACCGGACTTCAGGTCAGCCCAACGCAGACCGGAGTCATCAATCTTGATGGATGGTTGATCGGCGGCCAGGTCGGCAAGAACTGGCAGTTCGGAAACTGGGTCGCGGGCATCGAAGTTGACGGGCAATGGACCGACGAGAAGGGCGGTCGCGGCTACACTTGCGTTACCGGGCCGGTGGGCGGCCCTTGTAGCTTAATTACTGGCGGACCCTTTGCCGGGGTTTCCCCGACGACGACTTTCAACCAGCACATCGAATGGTTCGTGACCCTGCGTCCGCGGGTTGGCATGCTCGTCACGCCGTCCGCGCTGCTCTACGTCACGGGCAGACCGATGGCGTGATCAGCGGCTTTAATGGACAACAACTTCCGATCTCCGCGGCCTGGGGCCACGAAAGCACCCGGTTCGGTTGGGTGGTCGGGGCAGGTCTCGAAGCGCGACTTGGCGGCAACTGGACCGGCAAGATCGAGGGGCTCTACATGGACTACGGCAACGTTTCGGGCAGCACCACGCTGCTCACGAACGCTCCGCCGCTGCGGTTCGACTACAACTCGGACGTGACCGACGTGGTGGTTCGGGCCGGTGTGAACTACCATTTCGGCGGCCCGGTGGTCGCGAGGTACTGATCTAGACACGAGCGCTCCCTCCCGACAATCAAAGCCCCGGCATCGTCCGGGGCTTTTCTTGTCGGCAAGCGCAGCGCGACCGGGCGACTCGCCTTGGTCAAGCCTGGAGATTTCCTGCCGAAAGCGGTTTGCGCTGGCAGGCGAACCGCTGCAATATGCAGCGCCTTTCATTTGCAACCGGAGATCAGATGGCTGCTCCCATCAAGTTCGGCGTCGGCCAAAGCGTGCTTCGCAAGGAAGACGACGCGCTCATTCGCGGCAAGGGACGCTACACCGACGACCACGCGCCGCAGGCCTCGATGCACGCGCTGGTGCTGCGCTCCCCTCATGCCCATGCGAAGTTCACCATCAATGCCACCCGCGCCCGAAGCCTGCCGGGCGTCGGCGCGATCCTGACGGCGGAAGACGTCAAGGATCTCGGCGGCCTGCCTTGCCTGTTCAACCTGGAAGTCAATCCGTTCACCGGCCCGCTTTATCCCATCCTGGCCCAGGGTGTGGTGCGCCACGTCGGCGATGCCATAGCCTTCGTGGTCGCCGACACGGTCGATCAGGCCCGCGACGCGATCGAGGCCATCGAGGTCGACTGGACGCCGCTGCCGGCCGCGATCGGCGTTGCCAATGCGGTCAAGAAGGGCGCGCCGCTGGTCTGGCCGGAGCATCCGGGCAACGTGCTGTTCGACGTGCCGGTCGGCGACAAGAAGGCGACCGAGGCCGCGTTCGCCAAAGCCCATGCGGTGGCGGAAATCTCGATCGTCAATCCGCGGGTCATTACCAACTTCATGGAAACCCGCGCGGTGGTCTGCGAATACGACGCCAGGCGGGACCACCTGACGCTGACGGTCGGCAGCCAGGGCAGCCACCGGCTGCGCGATATCCTGTGCCAGAACGTGCTGAAGATCCCGGTCGAGAAGATGCGGGTGATCTGTCCGGACGTCGGCGGCGGTTTCGGCACCAAGCTGTTTCCCTATCGCGAATATGCCCTGATCGCGGTTGCCGCGCGAAAACTGCGCCGGACGGTCAAATGGGCTGCCGATCGCGCCGATCACTTCATCGGCGACGCGCAGGGCCGCGACAACGTCACGACGGCGCGGATGGCGCTGGCCGAGGACGGCAAGTTCCTCGGCATGGACGTCGATTTGATGGGCGACATGGGCGCATATCTCTCGACCTTCGGGCCCTACATTCCGCACGGCGGCGCGGGCATGCTGCCCGGCCTCTACGATATCCAGGCCTTCCACTGCCGGGTCCGCACGGTGTTCACCAACACCGTGCCGGTCGACGCCTATCGCGGCGCCGGACGCCCGGAGGCGGCTTACGTCGTCGAGCGGCTGGTCGATGCATCCGCGCGAAAACTCGGCATGGCGCCGGATGCCATCCGGCGCAAGAATTTCATCGCGCCCCGCGCGATGCCCTACAAGACCGCGACCGGCAAGGTGTACGACTCCGGCGACTTCACCGCGCACATGAAGCGGGCGATGGAAATCGCCAACTGGAAGGAGTTTGCCAAGCGCGCCAAAGCCGCGAAAAAGCAGGGTCTGGTGCGCGGCATCGGGCTCGGCACCTATGTCGAGGTCTGCGGGACCATGGGGGAGGAGACCGCCAACGTGGCGCTCGATCCCAACGGCGACGTCACCATCCTGATCGGCACGCAGTCAAGCGGGCAGGGCCATCAGACCGCCTATGCGCAGATCGTCGCCGAGCAGTTCGGGCTGGCGCCGGAGCGGGTTCACATCTTCCAGGGCGACACCGACCGGATCGCCACCGGGCTCGGCACCGGCGGCTCGGCTTCGATCCCGACCGGTGGCGTCAGCGTCGAGCGCGCCACCCGCACGCTGGGCGCGAATTTGCGCGAGATCGCTGCCGAGGCTCTGGAGACCAGCGCCGGCGATCTCGAGATCAGCGACGGCATCGTGCGGATCGCCGGCACCGACCGCTCCATCAGCTTCGCCGACCTGGCCAAGCGGCCAGGCGTCGATCCGTCGAAGCTGAAAGCGAGCGCGACATTTACCAGCGCCGACGGCACCTACCCCAATGGCACCCATTTGGCCGAGGTCGAGATCGATCCCGCAACCGGAATCATCGAGATCATCCAGTACGTGATCGTCGACGATTTCGGTGTGACGCTGAATCCGCTGCTGCTGGCCGGCCAGGTCCATGGCGGTGCGATGCAGGGGATCGGCCAGGCCCTGATGGAGCAGGCGGTCTACGATCCGAAGGACGGCCAGTTGGTCACCGGCACGTTCATGGATTATGCGCTGCCGCGTGCGGCCGATGGTCCGTCTTTCGTGTTCGAGACCCACAACGTGCCCTGCAAGACCAATCCGCTGGGCGTCAAGGGCGCGGGTGAGGCCGGCGCCATCGGTTCCTGTCCGGCGGTGGTCAATGCGATCGTGGATGGGCTATGGCGCGAATACAAGATTGATCACATCGACATGCCGGCCACGCCCGAGCGGGTCTGGGTCGCGATCCGCGAGCACCAGCGCCAGCACAGCCTCTGACATTTTGTCGCGCACCGGGAATGAATATCCGGGCGCGGGGTTGGGTCATAATCGGCGGCATCCGCATACAGCGGATTGGCGCGTTCAAAAGCAGGGGGATTCGACCGATGATGATGCGAACTGTCGTCGTGGTGGCGGGAACGCTGCTGCTCGGTATTGGCGCAGGGGTAGCGCAGCAGGATGCCGTCAAGGTGGCCCAGGACACCATGAAGGCCAACGGCAGGAACATGGGCACCGTGTTGAGCCCGATGGTCAAGGGCGAAAAGCCCTACGATCAGGCCGCGGTGGACGCCGCGCTCAACCAACTCGACGACACCGCCAAGAAGCTGCCGACCCTGTTCCCCGCCAGCGTCAAGGACGCCAAATGGGAGGGAGATTTCAGCCCCTCGCCGAAGATATGGGAAGACAAGGCCGGCTATGACGCCAAGGTCGCCAGCTTCGCCAAGGTCGTGACCGAGGCCAAGGCCAAGATCAAGGACCTCGATTCGCTGAAGGCGAATTTCCCCGGCATCGGCAAGGAATGCAGCGCCTGCCACGAGACCTACCGTCTCAAGAAGGGCTGATCGATCGTAGACCAAGGCTCGTTGCCCCATCTACGAAACTGAAAAAGGGCGGACGCTTGGAGCATCCGCCCTTCCTGTTGTTGCGGCTACAAAGTACTACTTCGTGACTTGGCCGCGGATTTCGCCGGCCGGATTGGCGGCGGTGTGGATGTTGATGTAGTACCTGCCGGCCATCAGGTCGGCCGCCTGGGCGTCGGTCAGGGTGGCGTTGCCTTCGACCGGGCTCGAGCCCGCATTGGGGATCGGCACGGCTACGCCGGCGTTGGCGCCGGGTGCGGCGGGGCCGTGAAAGTGTGCGGCGGTCGCGGGACCGGACAGCCCCGAATAGGTCAGTTTCCAGCTCAGCTTCTTGCTGGCGGGATCGTAGTCGATGTCGGCCGTACCCTTGCCGGCAGAGGCGACGGCGGCGCCCTTGCCATCAAGGGTCGCCTTCATCTTGTCGGCGAACGCGGGTCCCGCAAAGGCGACGGTTGCTCCGAGCGCCAGCGTGGCAAGCATGGTCCTGGTGTTCGACATGGTTTTCTCCCTGTTGACGCGACGTGATGTCAATTTCAAAACAGCGGCATTTCGGATTTATTCCCGCGGGTAGGCTCGATCGCCCTTCGATTTTCAGGCAGCATACGGCGCGAATAGCGGCCATACGGGCCGTCAGGCTCAGGCGGTTGATGACGGATCGGTGATGCTGCGGCGAATTCTCCCTGCTCTCGTTGTTGCCGCCGCGATCGGCGGCGCGGTGGTCTGGTGGCTGACGATCCCCGCGGTCGTCGCTTCGAATTCGCTTGCCGCCTACACTCCCGATCCGGCCAACGGTCTGACAATGTTCAATGCCGGCGGTTGTTCCTCCTGCCATGCGGTTCCGGGCCAGCCTGATCGTCTGAAGCTCGGCGGCGGCCTCGCCATCACCTCGCCGTTCGGCACCTTCCATTCGCCGAACATCTCGCCCGATCCGGCCGACGGCATCGGGCGATGGACCGAGGCCGAGTTCGTCAGCGCGGTGCTCAAGGGCACCTCGCCATCAGGCGCGCACTATTTTCCGGCGTTTCCTTATGCGTCCTACCGGCACGCGCGGGTCGAAGACATCCGGGACATGTTCGCCTACCTGAAGACGCTGGCGCCGGTGCCCGGCAAGGTGCGCGATCACGACGTGCCGTTTCCGTTCAATGTCAGGCGCCTTGTCGGAATCTGGAAATGGTTGTTCATGGGCGACAAGCCGTGGGTGCCCGACACCACCCGCTCGGCGCAGTTGAATCGCGGCGCCTATCTCGTGCACGGCCTCGGCCACTGCGCCGAATGCCACAGCCCGCGCAATGTTCTCGGCGGCATTGTCGCGGCGCAACGCTTCGCGGGCGGACCGAACCCGGAAGGCGAGGGCTGGGTGCCGAACATCACGCAACGGCGGCTTGGCGAATGGAGCGCCAAGGACATCGCCTACTTCCTCGAGACCGGGCTGACCCCCGAGGGCGATACCGCCGGCGGATCGATGGCGCGCGTGATCCGGAACACCTCGCAACTGCCGGCCGAGGATCGCGCGGCGATGGCGGAATACATAAAATCTCTGCCGCCGGCAGAGGGGCCGCCGCGGCCGAAGAAGGCGGCGAAGCCGTAGGGTAACGCGACACTTGCCTCTCCCCGCAAGCGGGGAGAGGCAAAGAAGCCGCTTCTCAGAACGTATCGACCAGGCCGGCCTTGGCGAGCGCCGACTTGCGCGCAGCCATCCACTCCTCGGTGAATTTGGCGGCATCGGCCGACGGGCTGCCCTTGCTGAAGTCGCTCCACGCCGCGGCCAAGACCTCCTGCCGCTTGAACAGCGCGTTGCTGTGTTTCTCCTGGTCGTCGCTCCAGGCGCCGGCTTCCTTCAGCGCTTTGACCGCGCCTTTGTGAATCGGCACCGCCCAGTTCTTGGTTTGCAGCTTGACTCCGAGCCCGCTGGCGCCCGGCGCGTTATCCTTGAAGCCGTCATAGCCCTCGATCATCGCCTTGGTCAGCATGTAGACGTCGTTCTCGGGCTGGTTGCCGTAGACGGTGTAGATCGGATACGGATAGGTCCCGATCTCGATCGGTTTGTCCTTGGAAAACTCGCTGCCGGCGCCGCAGGTGGCTTTGTGTTCGGTAAAGAACGGCCCGACCTTGCGCACGCGATCCCATCCCGCCTTGTCGGAATGCGGCAAGGGCGGCCAGACGATGCCGCGCGGCGAAGTCTGAAGCTCCTTGGCAGGCCCGGCGATGGTCGAGCCGAACAGCGCATCCACGTCGTTGTTGACGGCGCCCTTCCACATCGCGTTGTTGCTGGCAAATTCGACGATCTTGACATCCTTGGCCGTCAATCCGGCAAACGCCAGCATCGCCAGCGCATTCTGGTTCAGCGCGGGCGAACCGACGACGAAGCCGATGCGCTTGCCCTTCAACTCCGCCAGGGTTTTCGCACCGGCGTCGCCGGCGACCGCCAGCGAAAGGCCGTTGCAGTCGACCGAACTCAGCGTGACCTGCACCGCCTGTGGTCCCCACTCCTTCGTCGCGAATTCGAACACGCCTTCCTGCGCGAAATAGACGCCGGCGCCCATCGCGGAGATGGTGGCGCGGTTGAGGCGCAGGGGCTGAAGGCGGGCGACGTCGTTGCCGGCGGGCAGCACGCGCGCGTCGGTGCCGTATTTGTCCTTCAGCATCTTGCCGACGGCGACGGTGATGTTGAATCCAGAGGTCCCCGTGTCGTAGGCGGTCATCGTCACGTTGGGCGGCAGTTTCACCTGTGCGACCGCCGTCGATGCCGCGACCGCGGTACCGGTCAACGCCATGGCCGCAAGCATCATCTTCGGATTGATCATTCCATTCCTCCCGTTGCGGCTGTCGTTGCAGCCTTGAGACGCTTTATCGCGGATACTTCCTCTCCCGCAAGGGGACGCCAGCTGGAAACAGGCTTGTGCATGGCAATCGATGCTTGCGGATTTCCGCCCTCCGGGCAAGCCGCAAGCGAGACCAGGCGATTACTGATCGGCGTAAACCCGATGATGGAGCTCTGGTCCGAGAGCAGCGCACCGCGTGGTTGCACTGGGCACCGTCGCGGTTGCCGCGACCGTGCAGGGCTTGCGGCCTAGCCGCCGCCGAACGCCTTGAAGGTGATGATGGTGTGGGTGTCCTGAATGCCTGGAATGACCTGCACCTTCTCGTTGACGAAATGGCCGATGTCGGTGGCGTTGTCGACGTAGAACTTGACGAGCAGGTCGTAATCTCCCGCGGTGGAATAGATCTCCGAGGCGATTTCGGCTTCGGCGAGCGCATTGGCGACGGCATAGGATTGACCGAGCTTGCATTTGAACTGCACGAAAAAGGGAACCATCGCTGTTGTCTCCGAAGGTTTTGCGCTGGAGGCAATATAGCGTTTTCAGGCGCAGTGGATACCGCTTCGCGCGAAGAAAACGAGTGATGGATTCACTGCGCTGTTTCTTGCCTCTCCCGCGTGCGGGGGAGGCCGCCGCGCGTCAGCGCGGCGGGTGGGGGCTCTCTCAACTGGCGCCGGTGTGTGCTGAGGCGCCCCCACCCCAGCCCTGCCCGCAAGCGGGAGAGGGAGCGCAGCGATGCCAAGAGCAAAGACCGGCAAGCGCTTGCCGCTATTGGTGCATGAGGCTATGACCGGTGCCCGATCGCTGACATCCCGTGAGCCGAACCATGACGATCCCCATCGCACTCACCATCGCCGGCTCGGATTCGTCCGGTGGCGCCGGCATCCAGGCCGACCTCAAGAGCTTTGCCGCGCTCGGCGTCTATGGCGCCTCCGTCATCACCGCCCTGACCGCGCAGAACACCACCGGCGTCACCGGCATCCACCAGGTGCCCGCTGATTTCGTGACCGCGCAAATCGACGCAGTGTTTGGCGATCTCGACATCAGGGCCGTCAAGATCGGCATGGTGGCGGACCTCGCCGTGATCGATGCCATCGCCGCAGGGTTGCAGAAGTGGTCGCCGGAACATGTCGTGCTCGATCCCGTGATGGTCGCCACCTCGGGCGACCGCCTTCTCGCGGCCGAGGCGGTCGAGAGCTTGCGCCGAAAACTCATTCCGCGCGCTTCGCTGATCACCCCGAACCTGCCGGAAGCCGCCGCCCTGCTCGATGAGCCGGTCGCGTCGAGCGAAGCCGTGATCGAGAGCCAGGGCCGACGGCTGTTGGCGCTGGGCTGTCCCGTGGTGCTGATCAAGGGCGGGCACGGGCAGGGCGCCGAGAGCGTCGACTATCTCGTCGGTGCTGGCGGCACCATCGCCCTGGCCGCCCCTCGCATCGCGACCAAGAATACCCACGGCACCGGCTGCTCATTGTCGTCAGCCATCGCGGCGGGTCTGGCAAGAGGCGAGGAGATGGAAACCGCGGTGCGCAACGCCAAGGCCTGGATCAGCGCCGCGATCGCAGCGGCGGACCGGCTCGCGGTGGGCCACGGCCACGGGCCGATCCATCACTTTCACAGATCTTATTAGGATCATCACCCGTCGACACGGGAGACCATCATTCAATCACCTGGCCAGCGCGGCGCTCATCGGCCTTGCCATCGAGCGCGATGGCGCGTCGGAGAGGATGAACGTGAGAACCGCCATGCGATTGTAATGCTGATCAAGTTGCGATAATCACGGCCGCTCCTTGCCGGAGGCGTCTGTTCGCATATTATGTAAAGTTCGGCCCGCTCCGCTGCTTGCTTACGCGGATCCCCGAATGGCAAGCATGCCTGGGTCGGGCGTGAGCGAAAATTCGAGCATAATCTAATCCCTGGAAGAGAGAGCATGGCGCGCAACATTCTGATCCTTGGAGCCTCGTATGGCTCCTTGCTGGGGACCAAACTACTGATGGCGGGTCACAACGTGACCTTGGTTTGTCGGAAGAAGACCGCCGAACTCATCAATCGCGACGGTACGGAAGTTCGCATCAAGCTGCGCGACGAAGCAGTGCACCGGGCGATCTTCTCCCGTGACCTACCCGGGAAGCTGGACGCGACCGAGCCCGGAAACGTCGACATCTCCCGTTACGATCTGGTGGCGCTTGCCATGCAGGAGCCGCAATACACCAACCATACGGTCCGGGTCCTGATGGTCAAAATAGCCGCCGCGGGGCTGCCCTGTCTTTCGATCATGAACATGCCGCCCTTGCCCTATCTCAAGCGCATCCCGGCCTTGGCGGACATGGACCTGGAAGAGGCCTACACCAATGCGCAGGTGTGGGAGCGCTTCAAGCCGGGCCTGGTGTCGCTCTGCTCGCCTGACCCGCAAGCCTTCCGTCCCCCGGAAGAGGCGGCGAACGTCCTTCATGTCGGCCTGCCGACAAACTTCAAGGCATCGACATTCGCGGATGAGCAACACAACAAGGTGCTTCGGGAGCTGGAAGCGGACATCGACGCGGTGACGCTGGATGGCCATGACGTTCCGGTGAAGCTCAAGGTGTTCGATTCGCTGTTCGTCCCCCTGGCCAAATGGTCGATGCTGTTGACCGGGAATTACCGCTGCATCACGCTGCACGAGCCGCAGTCGATCCGCGACGCCGTGCACGGCGATCTGAAGCTCTCGCAGTCGATCTATGACCATGTCGACGCCATCGCCCGGCGCCTGGGGGCCGACCCGCAAGATCAGGTGCCTTTCGGGAAATATGCCAAAGCGGCGGAAAGCCTTCTCAAACCCTCATCGGCGGCCCGGGCGGTCGCCAGTGGCGCGCCCTTCATCGAGCGCGTCGACCTCTTGGTGAAGCTGATCTCGCACCAGCTCAAAATGCCCAATGCCGAGATCGACCGCACGGTCGAGATCGTGGATCAGAAACTGAACGAGAGGATCGTGGCGGGCGGCTCCGGCTCGCCGTGACGCGCTCCATCGCAGTTCGAGAACGGCGCCGCCGATGCTCCGCCTCCTCGCCCGCGATTTTTATCATGACCGTCTCCCGGTAGCCGCGACTTTTCGCGAGCTTGAGCGGCATCGATCCCCTGCCGTCGGGAAATCCGACCTGGGCGCCGGTCGGCAAATCGTCCGGGTTGCGTTGTCAGGACTTGAACCGCTTGGACGGGACACGCATTATTCGTCTCAGGGGGCCGTTCCAGAGTACCCCCACTTGGGAGGATACCAATGAAAGCATTCACATTGAGTGCGGCGATCACGCTGGCGTTTTCCGCCGTGGCCCACGCGCAGGCACCGAGTTGGACCGTTCCGTCGGAAAGCCAGCGCTGTCCGTCGAAATGGGGCGCGGCCGACGAGCGCGGTTCGGTCAATCACCAGAAGCCCGCGGCCGTGATGAACGCCGCGAAGCTGATCAAGTCCGGCGAGGTGATCGAGCTCGCGCATGTGCTCGGTCCCAGCATGGCGTTCTTCGGGACGCGGCGCTTCGACGTGCACACCAAGCGGACGTTCATGAACCAGTTCTCCAACATGCGCGGCTCGAACGAGGAGATCATCATCACCGAACTCGGCCAGGTCGGCACGCAGTTCGACGGCTTTGCGCACCAGACCCATCTCAACAGCTGGTACAATTGCCAGAAAGTCGACGAGAACGTCGAGCGCGGCGGTTTCAAGAAGTTCGGTATCCACACCGTCGGCACGCTGTTCACGCGCGGCGTCCTGATCGACGTCGCGGGGTTCAAGGGCGTCGAGATGCTGGGCGACAATTACGAGATCACCGTGGACGATCTCGAGGGCGCCCTGAAGAAGCAGAACCTGACGCTGCAGGCGGGCGACGCCGTGCTCATCCACACCGGCTGGGGCAAGCTCTACGGCAAGGACAACCCGCGCTATGTGAAATCCTGCCCGGGAATCGGCGTGCCGGCAGCACTGTGGCTTGCCGCGAAAGACCCGATGCTGCTCGGCGCCGACAACTGGCCGGTCGAGGTCTCGCCCAACCCCGACAAGCAATTGTCGTTGCCGGTGCACCAGGTCGCGCTCGTGGTGAACGGCATCCACCTGCTGGAGAACCTCAAGCTCGATGAACTCGCGCAAAAAGGCATCGGGGAATTCGCCTTCGTGATGCAGCCGCTCAAGATCCAGGGCGGCTCCGGCTCCACGGTATCGCCGGTCGCGGTCAGGTAGTGTTTGTAACGTGAATGGCGCGAGCGTGATTCGCCGCTCCATCTTTCGGCGGTCAGCTTCACCAATCCGCCATGCAGGCCTGTCATCCGGCTTCCATGGCGGGGCTGTGCTTCGCTCGAAAGGAACGGTTCGAAACCCGCGGCGTTCTTGGCGTGAGGCCCCGCGGTGGAAGGAGATTCGGATGCGCATTCCCGCCTTGGCGATTTTGACGCTTGCGACGTTTTTCACGGCAGAGGCTGCTTCCGCCCAGACGTATGATCCGAAGTATCCGGTCTGTTTGCAAGTGTACCAGGGCTGGAACGACTATTACTTCGAATGCGGCTACACCTCGCTGGCCCAGTGCAGGATGTCGGCATCGGGCCGCGCCGCCCAGTGTATCGTCAATCCATATTACGGGGGTGGAAAGGCCAAGCCGGGACGACGAGACCGCCGCGCCAATTGAGTTGATCAGCGCATGGCTGTTGCGGCCGACGGGCTGCGCCGTTCCGCGTGATGTCGCCCCGCTGTCGCACGGCGCTGCTATCCCGGTTACAGGATCCGGCAATCGATTCGGCCGGATTCATCGGCGGCGTCAACCGTCACCGCGGTGTCATGCAAATCTGCTAGCTGCTCGCGAATGGGAAGTAGCGCAATGAGTGAAGAGTGTCCTCAAAGGCGCTTTCGCACTTTGTTCATCTCCGACATTCACCTCGGAGCCCGCGGCTCGCAAGCCGACCGATTGCTGGATTTCCTCCGTTGCCATGACGCCGACACCATCTATCTGGTCGGCGATATCGTCGACGGCTGGGCGCTGCAATCGAGCTGGTACTGGCCACAGTCGCACAACGACTTCGTGCAGAAAATGCTGCGCAAGGCGCGCAAGGGCGCCAAAGTCGTCTACGTGCCGGGCAATCACGACGAGTTCCTGCGCAACTATTACGGCACGCATTTCGGCGGCATCGACGTGGTGGAAAACACCGTTCACACCGGGGTCGATGGCCGGCGCTATCTGGTGATCCACGGCGATATCTTCGATCTCGTGGTGCAGAATGCGCGCTGGCTCGCCCATCTCGGCGACAAGGCCTACGATTTCGCCATTCAGATGAATCGCCTGGTCAACGCGCTCCGGCGTGCGTTCGGCGTGCCCTATTGGTCGCTGTCGCAATGGGCCAAGCTCAAGGTCAAGAACGCCGTGAACTATATCGGCGCGTTCGAGCAGACGCTCGCTGCCGAAGCGCGCCGTCACGGCGCCGACGGGGTGATCTGCGGCCACATCCATTACGCCACCATCCGCGACGAACACGGCATCCGTTACATGAACTGCGGCGACTGGGTGGAAAGCTGCACCGCGCTCGCCGAGCACGAGGACGGCCGCTTCGAGATCATCAGCTGGACCGACCCGCTGCGGCGGACAGCGCCAGTCGCCGCCGTTGCGGCGCAGGCCGCCTGATGCGTATCCTGGTCGCCACCGATGCGTGGCATCCCCAGGTCAACGGGGTGGTGCGGACGTTGACCATGATGGCGCAGGCGGCCAGGCCGCTGGGCGTCGATGTCAGCTTTCTCACCCCGCAATCGTTCCGCACTTTCGCGATGCCGAGTTACCCGGATCTGCGGCTGGCGCTGCCCTGGCCCTCGGCGATTGCCCGGCTGATTGCCGAAGCCCGGCCCGACAGCATCCACATCGCGACCGAAGGCCCGATCGGCCTCCTGGCGCGGCGCCACTGCCGCCGGCATGGGTTGCCGTTCACCACCAGCTTCCACACCCGCTTTCCCGAATACATCTCCGCGCGCTTACCCGTCCCGGAGTCGTGGATCTGGGCCGCGCTGCGCGCCTTTCACGGCGCGAGCCAGGCGGTGATGGCGGCGACGCCGGCGCTGGCAAGCGAATTGCGCACGCGCGGCTTTCGCAACGTGGTGCTGTGGCCGCGCGGGGTCGACACCGATCAGTTTCACCCGCGCCCTGTCGACCTTGGCCTGCCGCGCCCGGTGTTTCTCTGTGTCGGCCGCGTTGCGGTGGAGAAGAATCTCGAAGCATTTCTCGATCTCGATCTGCCTGGCACCAAACTGATCGTCGGCGACGGACCGGCGCGCGCGGCGCTGGCTCAAAAATATCCGCACGCCGTGTTTCACGGCGCCCGGCAGGGCGACGAACTCGCTGAGGCCTACGCGGCTGCCGACGTCTTCGTGTTTCCAAGCCGGACCGACACTTTCGGGCTGGTGCTGCTCGAAGCGCTGGCCAGCGGCCTGCCGGTCGCGGCGTTTCCGGTGACGGGTCCCCGCGACGTGATCGGCGCAGCGCCGGTCGGCGTCTTGAACAACGATCTGCGCGTGGCGTGCCTCGCTGCTCTGACCATTTCGCCGCAGGCCTGCCTCGCCTTTGCCGCAAAGCACAGCTGGGAAGCCTCGGCCCGCGCTTTTGTCGATAACGTCAGTAATGTCCGTTCGCCCGTTTCGAGCGCCGAACCCGTACAATTTGCGGTGAAAGCGCCGCGCTTGATCGCCTGACCCGTTTCGTGCGCCTTGCCCGGGTGCTGGCATCGGCGTAACTTTAGACGATGACGATCGCACTCCTGCCTGTCACTTCCGCTGATATCGACGCCGCGGCGCGCGTGCTGGCGCCGTTCGCGGTGCGAACGCCGCTGCTGTCGCCGTCCGTTCTGAACGAACGCATGGGAACCCGGATATTTCTGAAACCGGAAATGCTGCAGCGGACCGGGTCGTTCAAGTTTCGCGGTGCCTTCAACAAGCTGTCGTCGATCCCGCCGGAGGCGCGCGGCGGCGGCGTGGTCGCCTTCTCGTCCGGCAACCATGCCCAGGGCGTCGCGCATGCGGCGCAGATCCTGGGCATGCAGGCCACCATCGTGATGCCGGCCGACGCGCCGCTCTCCAAGCGCGAGCGCACCAGGGCCTATGGCGCCGAGGTCGTGCTGTACGACCGCGACCGCGAGGATCGCGAGGCCATCTCACGCGAGATCGCCGACAAGCGCGGCGCCACGCTGGTGCGACCCTATGACGATCCATTCGTGATCGCGGGGCAGGGCACGGTGGGCCGCGAGATATCAGAGGACATGGCGGCACTCGGCCTCGTGCCGGATATCGTGGTGGCGCCCGCCTCGGGCGGCGGACTGATCGCCGGCGTCGCCACCGCGATCAAGGCGCGCTATCCGAAGGCCATGGTGATGTCCGGCGAACCCGAAGCGTTCGACGACCACGCGCGCTCGCTGCGATCGGGCAAACGCGAAGCGCACAGCTCCCAGGGCCGCACCATCTGCGACGCGCTGATGGCCTCGATCCCCGGCGAGATCACGTTCTCCATCAACAGCCAGCTGCTCGCGCAGGGCGTCATCGCCACCGATGCCGAGGTCGGCCTCGCCGTCGGATTTGCCTTTCGCGAGCTGAAACTGGTGGTCGAGCCGGGCGGCTCGGTCGGTCTGGCGGCCCTTTTGGCCGGCCGCATCGACGTCGCAGGCAAGAACGTCGTCATCGTGCTGTCGGGCGGCAATGTCGATGCGGACCTGTTCGCGCGGTTGATTGCCTGAGCGGCAGATCAGGCGAAAGCGCTCACGAGAAGAACGCGATCTTCTCGGCTTGGCTCATGCGCCGGATCGGCGCTAGCGGATCGGACGCCGCCGCCTGGGGCCGGTTCAGGATTCCGCGCGAGATCAGCGAGGCGCCAAGCGAAGGCTCGTCGGAAGCTCGAGGCGAGGGGTGCAGCGACGGTTCGACGGCCGGCGGCTCCGCCGCGGCGGCCATCGGCGCAGGCTCGGGCTCTGGTTCCGGCGCGACGCTGACGGGATCGGCAGGCGCCAGTTCCGCGACGGCGGCTTCGGCCGACCCCATGTCGGCGATATCATCGAAATCGGAGGGATCGTCCGCGGCCATTTCGAGCGCGATCATGTCGAGGATCGCGTCGTCCTGGGCTTCGGCGGATTCGGCAGTCGGGCTCATCGGCTCGGCCGCCAGTTCCGCGGTCTCCGCCATGGCATCCACGGTTTCGACCATTACGTCGGCGCTCTCCGCCATGGCATCTACGGTCTGCGCCGTTCCGTCCGCGGTCTCCGCCATCACCTCCGCGGCGTCCGCCGTCGCGATGGCTTGTTCGGCCGACACCGACGAAGCTCTCACCGTGGTCTCGGAGTCTTGCGCTGGGGCCGAGGCCGGGGTCTCCAATGGCTCCACCAGGGCGGCAAGCATTTCCTTCGATGGGGCAGGCGGGGCCGCGGCCGACGGGCTGTCTTCCACTGCGGCGGCTTGCGGCGCTGCGGCAGCGTCGTTGCCGCCCAGTTCCGCGAGCTGTCGCTCGATGACGTCGAACGCGGTCAGGGGATTGATCGATGCGATCTCGCCGCAAGCCCCCTCGATGGCGCCGACCTGGGAATCGATCAGATCGCAGATCCGGCCGTCGGCGCCGATTTCGCGCCACCGCCAGGCGATTTCCCGGATGATCCGGCTGCCCTTGCGGACCGGCGCCAGCTTTTCCTCCAGCGCGAGGCCGTCGAGTGCGGCGACCCGGGCCGCATCGACCGCGCCCCTGATAGCGGCCAGCGCTTCCTTGAGCCCGTTGTCGGGTGGTGCCGGCGGGGGTTGCCGCTGGGCGGCGAGGTTTTCCTCGAGCCGCGCCACCGCGTCGAGCACCATGCTGGTGTCGGCATTGCGGTTGCGCTTGGCGTATTCGCCCAGGAACCAGCGGCCCCGCGAGGTCTCCATGAACGCCTTGCTGATCGCATCATAGTCCTCCTCGCTCGGCTGGGCGGCGCGAGCAGAGATCGGAGACAGGGCAAATGCTTCGTCGGCCATGCAAGACTCACCGCGCAAATGTCAGCGCGTTGCGTTAACGATCACCACGATATCGAGCGAATCGCAATTGAATTGATGCCGACCGAATCACAAATCCCCATCGCATCTCAAGCGACCTCCAGGCGATTCGCGACGCGGCTGGCGTTGTTCTACGGTACGCTGTTCGGCCTCATCGGCACCCATCTGCCGTTCTTTCCCGTTTGGCTGAAAGCGGTCGGGATCGACGCGTCGTGGATCGGCATCATCACGGCCGTCCCCTCGGTAACGCGGTTCACGGTGCTGCCGTTCGTCACCGGCCTTGCGGAAAGGCGTCAGGCGCTGCGCGGCGCCCTGATCGTTGCGGCCTTTGCGACCGCGCTCGGGTTGACGCTGGTCGGAACCCAGCACCAGCCACTCGCGATATTCCTCATCTACGCCGTCACCGCGGGCCTGTGGACGTCGATGACGCCGCTGACCGATGCCTATGCGCTTCGCGGCGTGGCGCGTTACGGACTGAATTACGGGCCGCTGCGGCTGTGGGGCTCGGCGGCGTTCGTGGTCGGCGCACTGGTCTGCGGTCTGCTGGTCGATGTCATCGCGGCCAGGCACCTGATCTGGGTCATTGCCTCGGTGGCGGCGCTCGGCGCCCTCGCCAGCCTCGCCTTGCAGCCGCTGGACAGTCCCCGAACAGCGGCGGCGCCGGCGCAAGGCACCGCGGCGCTGCTGCGCGATCCCGGCTTTCTCGCCATCATTGCCACCTCGGCGCTGGTCCAGGGCAGCCACGCCGCCTATTACGTCTTCGCCTCCATCGCCTGGCAGCAGTCGGGGCTCGGCGGGTTGACCATTGCCGGACTGTGGTCGCTGGGCGTGCTCGCCGAGATCGTGGTGTTCGCGCTGTCGCCGCGGTTCAAGCTGCAGCCCGCGCTGCTGGTGGTGATCGCAGCCCTGTGCGCCGTCGCACGCTGGTCGATCACCGCGCAGGACCCGCCAATCGCGGCGCTCGCCGTCGTGCAGCTGGCGCACGGCCTGACCTTCGGACTGACCATGGTCGGCACCATGGGCCTGATGGTGCGCCACGTGCCGATTCAGATGATGGCGCGGGGGCAGGGGTACCTTGCGGCCTGCACCGGCATCGTCACCTCCATCGCGTCGATCTCGTCCGGCATGATCTTCGCCCGCTACGGCCAGGGCGTCTACCATCTGATGGCGGTGATGGCGCTGTCGGGCGGCCTCATCATGTGGCTCGCGCGGCACAGGCTGTCGCTTTCGAGCGACCTGCCCCGGACATGATCCGGGTAGACGCCGGTTCGCGTTAAGAAAGCGCGTCAAGAAAAGACTCTAAATCATCCCCACAGCGCCGGTTCGGGCGGATAGACCAGGCTGCCGTCATAGCGCAGTCCGCCGTCGCGGTCGCGCGCGAGCAACAGCGGACCATCGAGATCGACGAAGCGGGCTTGTTGCGCCAGCAGCATTGCCGGCGCCATCGCCAGCGAGGTCGCAACCATGCAGCCGATCATGATGTCGAATCCAAGCGCCTGCGCGGCGTCCGCCATCGCCATGGCTTCGGTCAGCCCGCCGGTCTTGTCGAGCTTGATGTTGACGGCGTCGTAGCGCTCGCGCAGCCCCTCCAGCGAGGCGCGGTCGTGCACGCTTTCGTCGGCGCAGACGGCGACCGGCCGGGCGATCCGCGCCAGCGCTTCATCGTGGCCGGCCGGCAGCGGCTGCTCCACCAGGGTGACGCCCATCTCGGCGCATGCGGCGAGGTTGCGCTCGAGATCGTGCGGCGTCCATGCCTCGTTGGCGTCGACGATGAGTTCGGATCGGGGCGCCGCCTTGCGCACCGCGGCGATTCGCAACCCGTCGCCGTCGCCGCCGAGCTTGAT
Organism: Bradyrhizobiaceae bacterium Ga0074131; assembly: GCA_001464035.1. Taxonomy (GTDB): domain Bacteria; phylum Pseudomonadota; class Alphaproteobacteria; order Rhizobiales; family Xanthobacteraceae; genus Bradyrhizobium. Next base: position 519,919 of record LNEC01000017.1, on the reverse strand, counting down.
CTTGAGCAGGGGCCGGTGCGCCGCTTTGGCGGTCGCCGCCGCCATCGCGTCCGGCGTCCCCAGCGATATGGTGTAGGCAGTGATGCAGGCCGCCGGCGCGGGCCGTCCGAGCAGGCTCCAGACGCGCTGACCGCTGGTCTTGGCCTCCAGGTCCAACAGCGCGCAATCCAGCGCGTTGCGGGCGGCGCCAGCGGGCATGGCGGCCCGCAGGGCCTGCCTGTCGAGGCCGCTCGATACCGGGCCCTGCATCGCCTGCAGGGCGGCCAGCGTCGCTTCCGGGGTCTCGCCATAGCGCGGGTAGGGGACGCATTCGCCCCGTCCGGTACGGCCGCTATGGCTGACCTCGGCCACCACGGTTACAGCCTCGGTTTTCGCCCCCCGGCTGATGACGAAGGAACCCGCGACCGGCCAGCGCTCGATTTGGACGTAAAGCATTGGAGTTTTGCTGGAAGTCATTTCAAAATCTGGCAATTCTGGACGCGCCGCTTGCCCGGCGTAACCAAGTATGGCTGGTAAGGGACATGTTCTACAAGGCAGCGTGTTGGATCGTTCTATTTCATGAATAGCGGAGAATTTACACAGGAGCTGGCATCGTGAATGGCGACCCGACATTGGAGCCGATTGCACAGGGCAATGGCCTCGCGCTGTGCGCCGCCGGTCCGTGGATCGCCCGCTTTGCACCCGATCTCGAGCGGATCGTCGCCGATGCCGAAAAGCTGGCCGGCAGCCGGCCCAACATCTTCATCGATGTTTCGCAGGTCTCCAAGCTCGACACCTTCGGGGCATGGCTGATCGAGCGGCTTCGCCGTAGCCTGACCCAGGGCGGGGTGGAGGCGAAGATCGCCGGGCTTTCGGTGAATTATTCCAGCCTGGTCGACGAAGTGCGGCGGGTGAAGGCCACGCCCGCGCCCGACGCCAGTCCAGTGTCGATCACCGGGATGCTGGACCAGATCGGCCGCAGCGTGGCCGGCGTCGGCGCCACCCTGGTCAGCCTGATCGACATGCTGGGCGCGGTGCTGGCCGCCAGCGGCAGGGTGCTGATCCGCCCCAAGGGCTTTCGCCTGACCTCGACCGTGCATCATCTCGAGCAGGTCTGCTGGCGCGCGGTGCCGATCGTCGTGCTGATCACCTTTCTGATCGGCTGCATCATCTCGCAGCAGGGCATCTTCCATTTCCGCAAGTTCGGCGCCGATATCTTCGTAGTCGACATGCTCGGCGTGCTGGTGCTGCGCGAAATCGGCGTGCTCTTGGTGGCGATCATGGTGGCGGGCCGCTCCGGCAGCGCCTACACCGCCGAACTCGGCTCGATGAAAATGCGCGAGGAGATCGACGCCCTGCGCACCATGGGGTTCGATCCGATCGAGGTGCTTATCCTGCCGCGGATGCTGGCGCTGGTGCTGGCGCTGCCGATCCTCGCGTTTCTCGGCGCGATGGCCGCGCTGTATGGCGGCGGGCTGGTGGCATGGCTCTATGGCGGGGTCGATCCGGATGCTTTCCTGCTGCGCCTGCGCGACGCGATCTCGATCGACCATTTCATCGTCGGCATCATCAAGGCGCCGGTCATGGCTGCGGTGATTGGCATCGTCGCCTGCGTCGAGGGGCTCGCGGTGCAGGGCAGCGCCGAATCGCTCGGACAACACACCACGTCTTCGGTGGTGAAGGGGATCTTCTTCGTCATCGTCATGGACGGCGTGTTCGCGATCTTTTTCGCATCGATCGGAATGTGACGATGGGGCCGCAACCCTCCGACGCCATCATCCGGGTGCGCGACATCACCGTGCAGTTCGGCACCAACCGCATCCTCGACGGACTCAACCTCGATGTGAAGCGCGGCGAGATTCTCGGTTTCGTTGGCCCGTCCGGCTCCGGCAAGTCGGTGCTGACCCGTACCATCATCGGCCTCGTCCCCAAGCTCTCCGGAAGCATCGAGGTTTTCGGCGTCGATCTGGACGCCGCGGACGCCAGGGCGCGGCGGGCCGTCGAGCGCCGCTGGGGCGTGCTGTTCCAGCAGGGCGCGCTGTTCTCCTCGCTGACGGTGCGGCAGAACATCCAATTCCCGGTCCGCGAATATCTCAACCTCTCGCAGCGGCTGATGGACGAGATCACTATCGCCAAACTCGGCATGGTGGGCCTGAAGCCCGAGGTCGCCCACCGGTTCCCCTCGGAGCTGTCCGGCGGTATGATCAAGCGCGTGGCACTGGCGCGGGCGCTGGCGCTGGATCCGGAACTGGTCTTCCTGGACGAGCCGACCTCCGGCCTCGATCCGATCGGCGCCGGCGACTTCGACGAACTGGTCCGTACCCTGCAGCGCACTTTGGGCCTCACCGTTTTCATGGTAACCCACGATCTGGACAGCCTCTACACAGCCTGCGACCGGATCGCGGTGCTAGGGAACGGTAAGATCATTGCGGCAGGATCGATCGCCGACATGCAGGCCTCCCAACATCCCTGGCTGAGGCAGTATTTCCACGGCAAGCGTGCCCGCGCCGTCATGGGCTAGAGCAAAGTCGGTCCCGGTTTTCGGAACAGATCATGCTCGATGGAATAGACAAACGACGGCTCTGATGCGGCGAAGCTGGACCAGAGCCTGGTACCGGAGTTGGTTGAATGGAAACGCGGGCGAATTTCGTCCTCATCGGAGCCTTCACGCTGGCAGTGATAGCCGCAGCGTTCGGCTTTGTGCTCTGGTTCCAGAGCCTGCACACCACCAAGGCGCGCAGCCCGATTCGTGTCGTGTTCGAAGGCCCGGCTACCGGCCTGCGCAACGGCGGCAGCGTCAATTTCAACGGTATCCGGGTGGGAGAGGTCATCTCCGTGAAGCTGGATAACCCGCGTCGGGTCATCGCACTCGCGATGGTCGAGAACAAGGCGCCGATCCGCAAGGACACCCTGGTCGGGCTTGAATTTCAGGGGCTCACGGGGGTTGCTGCGATCTCGCTGAAGGGCGGCGAGGAGGCGGCGCCTCCGGTTCCGCTGGACGAGGATGGCATCCCGGTGCTGACCGCCGATCCGAGCGCGCTGCAGGACGTCACCGAGGCGATCCGCGCCACGCTGCAGAACGTCAACCGCATCGTTTCCGACAATCAGGATTCGGTGAAGAACTCGCTGCGCAACCTCGAAACCTTCACCGGCGCGCTGGCGCGCAACTCCGAAAAAATCGACAACGTCATGCTCAAGGTCGACGGCGTGATGGGCAAGGCCGACAGCCTGATGCTGGGCCTGGACTCGATTGCCGGTGGCAAGAACGGCGGCGAGCTTGCGGCGATGGTGAAGGCGATCAAGGATCTTGCCGAGGACTTCGACAAGCGCTCCGGCCTGCTGATGGCCGACGGCCGGCGCACCCTCGGCGACATCAGCCGCGCCGTGAATAATCTCGACCGCAACCCGACCCGGCTGCTGTTCGGGGCGGGCAACAGCGAGCGGCGCCGCGGCCGCCCGCAGCGGGTCCGGGGCCGCGCAGGCAGCAGTAGCGAAGTGTCGCGGGCCGCAAGCGCTGGCGTTCGTGTCGAGAGGACAACGCCTCCTCAGTCGACCTTGCCGCTGGCTTCGAGTGAACGGGCGAGATTGAGATCGGCCCCGACCAGCGGCGAACGGCGCAACGCGGCGAGGATGCCACCTTTCCTCGGCGGTTCACTTGCGATGCGATTTACCTTTCTTCGTAAAAGGGGCGCATTCGCGCCCCTTCGTCATTGCGAGCGCAGCGAAGCAATCCATTCTTTCTTTGCTGGGCAAGATGGATTGCTTCGCTGCGCTCGCAATGACGTGGAGAGAGTGGGGCCGAGTTCACGCCGCCGAGCCTACACCAACGTCTCAGAGATCCTTCCAGTCTGGTTTCAGCGCCTCGATCAAAGCCATTTTCTTCCTAGTTGAGCGTTGCAGTCGAGCGCTGCAGCCGCAACCCGCGCCCCAAACCAAAATGGAGGCCATGAGGCCTCCATTTCTATTCGCCAATCGCTATTCGCAAGCTTACCCCAGCCGTCCCGCCGCGTGCGCGAGCAGCGTATAGACCAGTCCGGTTTCCGACGTGAGGTGGCCGCGCAACATCGTCGCACCACGTTCGTCGCGCGCGACCTCGTCGAGCAGCCGCTCGAACTCCGTGATGTAGCGATCCACCGTCTGCTTGAAGCCGCGGTCGGCGCGATATTTGCGGGCGACCTCGTCGAAGGCTTTCTGCCCGGCCGGCGTATAGAGCCGTTTTGTGAACGCCTTGCTCTCGCCGCGCTGATAGCGATCCCACATCTCGGCAGCGAGATTGCGGTCCATCAGCCTGCCGATGTCGAGTGACAGCGATGCCAGCGGATTGTCGCTGGCCGCGGGCGGGCGGCCGCGCGAAGCCTGGCTGGCGCCGGCGGCATCGGTGCGGCTCAACAGGTCGGACAGCCAGCCGTCGCGTCCCTGGTCGGGGCTGGGGCTGACCGACGGCGCTTCGGTGCGGCGCGGGGCGGGCCCGCCGATATCCGGCGGCGGCAGGGTCGATGCGCTGCCGCTGCCGCCCATGCGCGGGGCGGGGCGCGATTGTCCGGCGGCGGCGACCAGCATCGTTTCTTCATCGCGCTGCCCGCCGGCGCGGCCAGACGAGACCACGTCGAGGCCGCGGCCATGATGGGCGACGATCCGGTTAAGTTCGGCCAATGCCTCGATCTGGTCGACGATCACCTTGCGCATCTGCGCGGTGCTTTCGGCGGCCTCCTGCGGCATTTCCAGCACGCCGCGGCGCAGCTCGCTGCGTGTAGCTTCGAGCTCGTGATGCATTTCCGACGCCATCTGTTTCATGCTCGCCACCATGTTGGCGAACTTGTCTGCGGACTGCTTGAACATCGCATCGGCTTCCTGGGTGCCCTGCTGATACAGTTCGCTCATGGTTTGCGCGGTCAGCCTGCGCTCTTCCTCGGCCGTGGCACGGACCGCCTCGAACTGATGACTGATGGCGGCCGAACCCGCGCCCGCGGTTTCCGCGACGATGCGCGCAATGTCGCGCGCGCGCTCTTCCGCGGCCGCCAGCGATTCATCCAGCAGGCTGGTGAAGCGGGACAGCCGCTGATCGAGATCGGCTGTGCGCAGATCGATGGTGGTGACCAGCGATTCCAGCGCCGATTTGCGCTCGGCAACGGAGGCGGTGGTGCTGCGGTTGCTTTGCTCGACCACTGCCGCGGCCTCGACCAGGGCCTGGCCGTGGTGTTCGAACTGGCTGGACAACGAGCCGAGGTCCTCCAGCGCCTTCGACGTCTTGGCGTTGAAGACGCCCAACTGGTCTTCCAGCGTCTGCGTGGCGACGCCGTTGCGCGAGGTGACGTCGTTCATGGCGGACACGAAGTCGGCCACGCGGGTCACCAGGGCGCGCTCCAGCGAGTTGAGGTTGTCGTGCGCGCCGGTCAGCACTTCCTGCAGCAGGATATTGCCTTCACGTAGCCGCTCGAACAGGGCGACCGTGTCGGTGCGCAGGATCTTGCTGGTCTCCTGCATTTCGGTGACGGCCGCGATCGATACCTGACGCGACTGGTCGATCGCCGCACGCGAGGCCTGCTCGAGCTCCTTCAGCGACTTGTTGACGGCGCCGGAGGCGATCTCGCCGGCGGAGGTAATCGTCCGCGCAACGTCGGAGCCGTTGGCCATCATCGACTGCGAGAACGCCTGGCCCCTGGTCTCGATCGATTTCAGGGCATCGGCTGTCACGCGATCGATGTCGACCGTGAGCTGGCTGGTTTTCGAGCCGATCGCCTCGACCAGCGTTCCGCGCTTGCCGTCGATCATCTGCGACAGGCGATCGGCCTGCTGTTGCACATAGGTGACGATCTCGTCGGTCTTGCCGGTCATGGTGGAGCCGAACGAGCCGCTGGCGGCGAGTACTGTGCGCTCGACTTCGGCCGAGGTCGACTTGACCTTGGAGCTGACTTCGTTCGACGCCGCCACCAATGCGCTCTGCGCGTTCAGTGCGCTGGTCTGGATATTGTCCGTGGTGTTGGCGGTGACCGCGCTGAGCGAACGCTCGATGTCGGTCGCGATCGCCTTGATCTGGCTGGCTGCGTCGGCGGACGTCGCCGTCAGCGAGGTTTGCGCCTCGCGCGCGCTGGCGAGGATCGAAGCGGCGGTGTCCGCGCCGACCGCCGTCAAGGTGCGTTCGACATCGATGGCGAGCGACTTGACGTGGTTGGCGGCATCCGACGACGCTGCCACCAGCGTGTTCTGCGCCTCGCGCGCGCCTGAAGTAAGCGCTTCGGAGGTGGAAGTCCCTGCGATGGACAGCGAACGCTGGAGATCGTCAGCGAGCGATTTGACCTGGTTCGCCGCGTCCGCGGAGGCGTTGGTGAGCGCCGCGGCGGTCGAGGCGCCGGCCATCGACAGGGTGCGCTGGATGTCGTCCGCCAGCGACTTGACCTGGTTGGCCGCATCGGTGGACGCATTGACCAGCGTGGTCTGGGCTTCACGTGCGCCGGCGGTGACCGCCTCGGCGGTGGAAGTGCCGGCGATCGACAATGAACGTTCGACATCGGCAGCCAACGACCTGACCTGGTTGGTGGCATCCATCGAAGCGCTCACCAGCGTGTTCTGGGCTTCGCGCGCGCCGGCGGTGATCGTTTCGGCCGTGGAAGTTCCGGCCATCGAGAGCGAGCGCTCGACGTCGGCGGCGAGCGACTTGACCTGGCCTGCCGCATCCGCGGAGGCTGTCACCAGCATGGTCTGGGCCTCGCGGGCGCCGGCGACGATCGAACTCGCGGTGACCGTGCCGGCGGCGGAGAGCGTTCGCTCGACGTCGGCGGAAAGCGACCTGATCTGGCCGGCGGCCTCTGTGGAGGCCGACACCAGGGTCGACTGCGCATCGCGGGCGCTGGTCAGGATCGAATTCGCCGCGCCGGTGCCGACGGCGGTGAGGGCGCGCTCGACTTCCGCCGAGGTCAGCTTGAGCTGCGCGCCGACGTCGGACGAGACCGTCAGCAGCGACTGTTGCGCGGCGCGGGCGCCGGTCTGGATGGTCTCGCTGGTGTTGACCACGAGGTTGGTCAGCGAGCGTTCCGCGTCCTCGACGTGCGACCTGATCCCGGACGACAATTCCTCGGCGCGGGCCATCAGGCCCTCGCTGGCCTGCCGGCCGCTGCTCTCGATGCGGCCTGCCACGGCTTCGACGCGCGAGCCCAAGAGGTCCTCGAACTGCGCGACGCGCATGTCGATGTCGGAGGCAACCGCGCCGACCCGGGTTTCGATGCCCTGATGGATTTCCTGGAACCGCGCCGTGATGGTGTCGGCCAACTGGGCGCTGCGGCCATCGACGGTCTGCGTCACGCTGGCAATGCGCTGGTCGACGGCATCGACCGCCTGCGCGGCGCCCGTCGTCAGCGACGTGGTGAGATGACTGAGGCGCGAGTCGATCGAGTGGATCGCCTGGGCGGTGCCGTCGGTCAGCGACGTGGTGAGGTGGGTCAGGCGCGAGTCGAGCAGGTTGATCGCCTGCGAGGCGCCATCGGTGAGCGACGAGGCCAGCGCGCCGAGGCGGTTGTCGATGGTTTCGGTGACCGACTTCGCCCTGGTATCGAAATTCAGTTCGAGCGATTTGAGCCGGCCGTCGATCGATTCGTCGAACGACCTGATCTTGCCCTCGAGCGAGCTGTCGAACGCATGGATCTTGCTGCCGATCGAGGCGTCGAGGGATTCGATCTTGCCGTCGAGCGAGGTGTCGAGATTGGCCACGCGGCTTCCGAGCGTCGTCTCGAATTGCAGCAGACGCTGGTCCAGCGAGGCGGTGATCTCGCCGCCATTCGTGCCGAGGCGGGTGTCGAAGGTATCGACATAGGTCTTCAGGGTATCCGAAATATCCTGCGTGCGCTGACCCATGCGGTCGACGATTTCGCCGCCGAAGGTCTTGACGGTGCGGTCGAACTCCGAGATGTGGCGGGTGATCAGCGCGCCGAGCGTGCCGCTGTCGCGCGCGAATTTCTCCGCCAGTTCGCCGCCCTGGTTCCTTACCAGTTCGTCGAACGCGCTCATCTGCAGGGAGAGGGTGTCGTGCGCGGTCTCGGTCTGGCTGACGACCTTGGCCACCAGCGAGTTGACGGTGACGTCGAGCGCGTCGCTGGCCTTGTCGCCGGAGGTGAGGATCTGGGACGCCAGACGGTTGCCGGCATCGTCGATCTTGTTGACGAGATCGCCGCTGCGCAGTTCGAGCTCCAGCAGCAGGGAGTCGCTGGAAGTCTTCAGCGAGTCGTGAACCTGCTCGGTGCGGTCGGAAATACCGTCGACGATGGTGGAAGAGCGCTGCTCGAATTCGCTGGTGATGCGGTCGATGCGCTCGTTCAGCATCTCGTGGACGCGGTCGGCGAGATCGACGAATTCGTCGTGGACATGGCCGGTCTTGAAATTGAGGCTGGTGGTGAGGCGCTCGCTGGCGTCGAGCACGGCGCGCGTTGTCTCGGCGCTGGCTTCCTCGAGACGATCGAGCAGGTCGCCGCCGCGCTCGCCGAGCGCGAGGATCATGTTGTCGCCGGCGTTGCTGAGCGCGCCGGTGATGTGCGCGCCGCGTTCTTCCAGCGCCCCGGTGATGCTCTTGGCAACCTCATCGACGCGGGATGCGATCGCGTCCGAGATCAGCGCGATATCGTGGCGTAGGTCGACGGACCTGCTCGGCCTGTCCGACCAGATTGTCGCGCTGGTGGGCGATATCCTGCAGCAGCGCGCGGATGCGCACTTCGTTGTCGCTGTAGGCGCGTTCGAGCGCCGAGACCTCGTTGGCGACGAGGGTTTCGAGCTCGCCGGCGCGCGCGATCGCGCGTTCGACGCCGTCGCCCATCGCGGCGACCTCGCGGCGAATCGCCTGACCGACGGTGACCATCGAGTCGGAGGCGGCGCTCTCGGGCTCCGAGAAGCGGATCGCGACCTGCGCCATCGACTGCGCGATCATGCGCAATTCCTGGCCGCGCCAGGCCAGGCTCGCCAGGAAGTAGAACAGGAGGACCGGCGCAAAGAACAGGGCCGCAAGGCCCGCCAGCACCAAGGTGCCGCCGGGGCCCTGGCCGATCGCCGCCTGCAGCGAGGGCAGGAAGCTGAAGGTCAGCAGCGCGGCGCCGAGCATCCAGACGCCGGCAAACAGCGTGGCCAGGGTGTAGACGTTGCGGGCGGGGCGGCCCTTCTGAATCGCCTGCAGAATCTGCCCGATGGTTTCGCGGTCGTCATTGGCGGCACGGCGGGTGGGGCGCGGCTCCTCGATCGGTTCGAAGATCGGCCGGTCGGCGCTCAACCTGGTGTCGAAAGTGTCATCGTATCCCGGGGATGCATTGGAAGACGTCGCGTCGCTGCGAACCGAACCGCGCGCGTTGTCGGCCGCGGGCGCGTCGCTGATGTTGAGGGCTTCCTGAATGGCAGAAAGCGCGACTTCCGTGGGGTCTTTGACCTTCTTGGGATTGTTCGCCATGCTGAGTCCGAGCCCTCGTTTACTTTTACGCGTCCGCAAGAGTCTTGCGGGAACGCCCCTCGCAAGCTCGCAGCCGGTGTCATTCCCCGCAGGGGAGCCAAGGCGCGACCGTTGCGCGCCTTCTCCGCCGCCATCCGGAAACATCCTATGGGCTGAGCGGTGCGAATGAAATGGCCGCGATTAATACAATCTTAATCATCGTTAACAGCGCGACCACGTAAAGCCTTGCGCGTCCACAGAATTCTCGGTTCGCTTCGCGAAATGGGGCAACTCTTTGTTAGAAACAGGGCAAACTTGCGGCAACCGCAACAACGTTCCGTTAACTATTTCCGTGTTGGCTGGCGTCAATGCCGCTGCCCGGATCGATTGTGCGCGGAGATTTGGGTTGTCGCCATGCCGATTCATCTGGGACGGGTTGATTGGATGCCTTCGCCGCCGCTTGCTCCGGATGACGGTCCGATCGATCTCGAGCATCTGCGGCGCATGACGCTCGGCGATGCCGGCCTCGAGCGCGAGGTGCTGGCGATGTTCGCGGCCCAGACCGTCCGCCTGCTCGGGGCGCTCGCCACCTTGCCTCCGGACGCCGGCGCGCTGGCGCATACGCTGAAGGGTTCGGCGCGCGCGATCGGCGCATTCGCCGTTGCCGACGCCGCGATACGGCTGGAAGGCGCGATGCGGATAGGCGACGATCCGGCTTCGGCGCTTGCAGGACTCCTGGATACCGTGACGGAAGCGCGCGCCGCCATCGACGCAATGCTGCGCCGGTCCTGATCCTGGCGCCGTCGGATGCCGCGTCGCAGACCGTGCGGCAGGTTTTGCTTTCGACCGCTGGCGCGGAACGGATCGACCCGTTATAGGACTGCCCGGACCTCTCTCATCCCGGCAGTAACGAGCAATCATGGCCAAGATTCACTTTGTCGACCATAATGGCGAAACCCGCATCATTGACGTCGAGAACGGCGCGACCGTGATGGAAGCGGCGATTCGCAACGGCATCCCGGGCATCGAGGCGGAGTGCGGCGGGGCCTGCGCCTGCGCCACCTGCCATGTCTATGTCGACGAAGCCTGGCGCGAGAAGGTCGGCGCGCCGTCCCCGATGGAAGAGGACATGCTGGATTTCGGCTTCGACGTTCGGCCGACGTCGCGGCTGTCGTGCCAGATCAAGGTGAGCGACGAACTCGATGGCCTCGTGGTCTCGACGCCGGAGCGGCAGGCCTAGGGGGCCTCGATTCCGCGCCGCAGCCAGGGCTGGAATTTCTGCAGGATATCCGCGGTCAGCAGCGTCGGCTTGCGCGTCGCCTCGTCGAGCAGCACCGATACCGACCGCGCCGATGCGACGCACAGGCCTTCGCAAAACACCACCTGATCGAAGGTGACCGAGGTCCGGCCGAATTTCACGACTCCAAGTCCCATCTCGATGGTGCCCGGCCAGCGCAGTTCGGCGCGGAAATGAATGTCGAGCCGGACCATGATCCAGGTGACGCCCGAAGGCATCAGGCCGTAGCTCGGATCCTTCATCAGCGTGACGCGGCCGGTTTCGAAATAGGTCGCATACACCGCGTTGTTGACGTGCTGGTTGGGATCAAGATCGGCGAACCGCACATTGTCCGTGAGCCGGTAGGGAAAATCCTCCAGCCGGGGCGTTGCATCGAGACGGGCAGGTGCATTCACGACGGCAATCTCCGGAGCTTGTTTGTTCTTACAGCGCACTTCGTCAGGTCCGGCAAGAGGTTGCGGGCGGCCCAGCCGCCCTTTTATGGCTTTCCTCGATCCCCGGCGTTGGCTAGACAGGCGCAGCCCTAGGGCACCCCGGCCTGCCGGCGAAGTTTCAACCGAGAAGAAGCTGACATGAGCGAAGCGATCAAGACCGATGTGCTGATCATTGGCGCGGGCCCCTGTGGACTGTTTGCCGTTTTCGAACTGGGCCTGCTCGATATGAAGGCGCATCTCGTCGACATTCTCGACAAGATCGGCGGCCAGTGCGCCGAGCTCTATCCGGAAAAGCCGATCTACGACATCCCCGGCATTCCCTTCGTCACCGGCCAGGGCCTGACCGACGCGCTGATGGAGCAGATCAAGCCGTTCAACCCGACCTTCCATCTCAACGAGATGGTGGAGACGATCGAGAAGATCGGCGATCCCGGCTTTCGCGTCACCACCGACGCCGGCCAGGTATTCGAATGCAAGGTGGTGGTGATCTCCGCCGGCGGCGGCTCGTTCCAGCCGAAGCGTCCCCCGGTGCCGGGCATCGAGGCCTATGAGGGCACGTCGGTATTCTATTCGGTGCGCAGGATGGAGCAGTTTCGCGGCAAGGAACTGCTGATCGTCGGCGGCGGCGATTCCGCGCTGGACTGGACCCTCAATCTGCATCCGATCGCCAAACGCGTCACGCTGCTGCACCGGCGCGACGATTTCCGCGCCGCACCGCACAGCGTCGAACAGATGCGCGCGCTGGTGGCCGCGGGCAAGATGGATTTGAGAATCGGTCAGGTTACCGAACTTGAAGGCGAGGGTGGCAAGCTCTCCGGCGCCACCGTCAAGGGCAGCGATAATGCCCTCACCAAGATCGCCTGCGATACCATCCTGCCGTTCTTCGGCCTGACCATGAAACTCGGCCCGGTCGCCAACTGGGGCATTGCGCTCGAGAACAATCTGGTGCCGGTCGAGACATCGGCGTTCGAGACCAACGTATCAGGCATTTTCGCGATCGGCGACATCAACACCTATCCCGGCAAGCTGAAGCTGATCCTGTGCGGCTTTCACGAGGGCTCGCTGATGGCGCAGAAGGCGCATCGCTACGTCTATCCGGACAAGCGGCTGGTGTTCCAGTACACGACGTCGTCCTCCAGCCTGCAGAAGAAGCTCGGGGTCAATTGACGGCTGCAACTGCCGATCAATGAGGCAGTGCCGCCCCTGATGCGTGGCGGCCGCGCTGGAGCCGTCCGCGAAATGGCCTTAGTCTGGGGCCATTGTTTTAGGGATTGGTCAGGTGATGAAAATGCGGACTGCGATATCCAGAATTAGACGGACGTTCTTGATCGTGATGGGTTCCGGCTTGTTGGCGACAATGGCTTCGGCACAAGTCGCGGCGCCGACGGCTGCGGGGCTCTGGCAGAAAATCGAGGACGGCCAGCCGGTGGGCTGGTTCCTCGTCGTCGATCGCGACGGCATCTTCGAGGGCGCGATCGCCAAGACCTTTGCCAAGCCCGGCGAAGATCCGAACCCGGTCTGCACCAAGTGCACCGACGATCGCAAGAATGCTCCCTGGCTCGGAATTTCTCTGATCCGCGACATGAAGCGGGACGGATTGAAATATGAGAACGGCAACGTTCTCGATCCGCGCGACGGCAAGATCTACAAGGCCAAGATGACCGTCAGCCCCGACGGCCAGACCTTGACGATGCGCGGCTTCTGGGGGATTTCGTTGCTCGGCAAGGACGAAACCTGGACCCGGTTGCCGGATACGGCGCTGGCACAGGTCGATCCCGTCATCGTGGCCAAATATCTTCCGGCGCAGGCCGCGGCGATCAAGCCGGCCGCCGGCACCAAGCAGCCTGTCGCCCCGAAAAAGACCACCGCGCCGACCCCTGCACCGGGGGCGCCGGCGGCGGCAGCGCCGGCCCGCTGACGGTTCAGCGCGCCGCCGGCGCGATCTCGCCCGGCGTCGGCGACTCCGCATCGAGCTGAAGCACCGCGGCGGCGGCCGGCAAGGCCGCATCCGCCATCGCGGCATGGCCCTCGGCTGAGGGATGCACCGCGCCGCCATAGACCGCGGAGAGAACGCCCCAGGTCGCGTCGTGGATATCCGAGGGCTGGCTGGAAGCCGGCAATCCGCCGGGATAGGTCATCGCAGCGAAATAGCTGTCGTTGGCGTCGCGGATCCAGCGCGCGCGCGGAAGATAGGCGCGATATTCGCCGGCGCTGCGGCCGCACAGCATCGGCTGGCTCGCAGCCGTGACGATATCCGGATCGAAACTTTCGCCCTTGGCCGAAAAGCACGCCTGGTCGAATTCCGGATCGGTCGGCGCGCGCGCGCAGAAACCGTGGCCGGCGAAGGTCGACTGATGCGCATCGACGAAGGTCATGCGATCGGCGGCGGGATCGCGGCACAACACGCCCGACTGGCACAGCGCCAGCGCCTTCAACTGCGGCAGGAACTCGTTCTGCACGAAGTTGGAAACGTTGGCGAGCCGCTGCGGTTGCGCGTTGAACGAGGGGTGAATGTCGAAGCCGGCGGGTCCGCCGGGGCAGGGCCCGCCGCCCGCGGCCAGCGTCGGATTGGCATAGGACACGTAGACCACCCGCTGGAGGTCGCCGACCAGCGGCTTCAGCGCCTCTCTCAATTTCGCGAATCCCTGCGGCAGCTCCCGCGCCAGCGCAGCGCGGGAATCGTCCACCGATCCGATCACGCCGGTGCGCCGGAACAACACGCGCTCGGTGGCGCTGTCCACGATCACGTCGGCGACCAGCCCGGAAAAATGGATGTCGTTGGCGCCGATCGACAGCAGCACCAGGTCGAGCCTTCTGTCGGGCTGGCGGCGCTTGGCGGCGGTGACGGCCTCGCGCAATTCGGCCAGCTGCGCGGCGACCGTGCCGGCGCATTTGGCGCCCGATTTCGTCGGCGGGCACTCCCGCGCGCGTTGCGAGCCGAACAGCCCTTCGGCGATGGTGGCGCCGGTGCAGGCCAGCGGCAGATAGGTCACCGCGATGTGGGGGTGTTGCACGGCAAGCGCCAGCGCGGTGCGGGTCTGGTAGCTGTACAGCGAGCGATGGCAGGCGGAATTGAACCACAGCGCGCTGTGGCGCTGCCACACCTGCAGGCTGTCCGGCGCCTCGCAGGCCCGTCCGCCCTTATAGCCGGCGCGGCTCGGGCGGTAATATTGCGTGTACGCCATGCCGAGAAAGGAGCGGAAACAAAAACCCTCGTCCGCCAGCGCGACCGGCCGGTCCGGATTGCCTTCGCCGGAGGCGATGCTGTCGCCGAGACCGGCGATGAAGATATCGCGCACCGAGATCTCGGTGGTGATCCGCTGCGGCGCCTCGGGGCCGGACGACACATCCACGGTGGCGACCGTGGGCCGGCCGTAGCGCGCCCGGAAATTGACCGGTTCGGCGCAATCGAAGGTGGATTGCCTCGGACCATCGCCATCGTCGAGGGTCCAGGCGCAGGTGGCGCCGACCGGAACCTGTCCGGTCAACCGCACCGTGACCGGATGCTCTGTCGGGGTCAGGTAGCTTTCCTTGACGTTATCCCGGGTGCAGGGCTCGGTGACGCGGCCCAGCAGATCGATACAGAGCCGGTTCACGGTATTGCGGGCCCAGCCGCGGCCGTCGCTTTGCAGCGCCAGCGCCTGTTCCGCCGCGAGAATGCTGCGGCCGCGGGCGGCGTCGGCATGGAGCAGGAAGTCGCGCTCCTCCCGGAACAGCCGGAAGCGGTTGCGGACCTCCCACGAAATATGCATCGCCGCGTCCGGCGCACTTTGTGTCGCCGGCGCACCTTGTGTCGCCGGCGCACCTTGTGTCGCCGGCGCGCCTTGCGCTGTCGCTCGCGGCAGCGGGGCGGTCTGCGCCGCCGCCCGCTGCGCGCCGGGCGCTGCTGCGAGCACGGCTGCGAGCATGATGAAGCGGAGTTGAATGCGAACCATGATGCGTTTGACGCTACCGGTAGGGCGAAAATATGAGAACCGGAAAACGGCCTCGATAACGCCGCTGTTATCTTTCTTCTCCCCTCCCACCCGCGAAGCGGTGGGGAGGGGTCGGGGGTGGGGGGTCTATCGGCTGGGACCGCTGTCAGCGAGTTTGCGGAAGCACCCCCACCCCCGACCCCTCCCCACCCCGCGCAAGGGCGCGCGGGAGGAGGGGAGAAGTAAGCGCGCGGGCCGCGCTCGAAAATGCTCTAGTTCTACCCTCGCGCCTGACGCTTTTGCACCGGCTGCGGCACGGCGGTGGGGGCCGTGCAGGCTTCGGTCAGCCGGCGGCGTTCCTGCCAGGGCATCACGACGCTGAGCCATAATTCGCGGAAGCCCAGAATCGAGATCGAGATTCCGAACGGGATCAGGAAATACAGGATCCGGAACACCACCAGGGTGGCCAGCAATTGCTCCTTGCCGAACTGAGGCAGCGCCACCAGCATGGCGGCGTCGAACACGCCGATCGAGCCCGGGGCGTGACTGGCGAAGCCGAGCAGGGTCGCCAGGATGAACACCACCGCCAGCGAAATGAAATCGATGCCGGGCTGCGCCGGCATCAGCAGATACATCGCCAGCGCGCAGAACCCGAGATCGATTACGCCGATCAGGATTTGCAGCAGTGTCAGCGGCGCCGAGGGCAGCACGACTTTCCAGCCGTTCTGCCCGAGCTCGCGGCGGGCCGTGCCGGTCACCAGCCAGACGAAGTAAGCCGCGATGCCGGCCAGGCAGCCGATCGCGATCAGCCGGTTCACCGCCGGCGGCAGCAGATCCATCGCAGTTGCCGCTTCCGGGTGCCACGCCATGCCTATTCCCAGCACGAACAGATTGCCGAGCCAGAACGTCAGGCCGGAAAGAAAGCAGATCTTGGCGACGTCGATGGCGTTCAGGCCGTAGTCCGAATAGATCCGGAACCGGATCGCGCCGCCGGTGAACACGGTGGCGCCGACATTGTGACCGATCGTGTAGCTGGTGAAGCTCGCCAGCGCGGCGATGCGGTACGGCACGTGCCGCTTGCCGATGGTTCGCAGCGCGAAGAAATCATAGAATGTCAGCGTGCAGAAGGCGCCGATCACGCACAGCGCGGCGAGCCCGATGTTGACCGGCGGAATCTCCGTCAATGCCGTCAGGATCACGCCGGTATCGACGCCCCGGAGGGTGTGCACCATCGTGAAGATGGCAAAGGCGATGATGAGGAGGCTCGCGACGATTCCGAGCCGTTTCCAGCCGATCCGTTCCGTGAAGCCACGCCTCAGCGTGGTCAGCAGTCGATGCATTCGTCCTCCCGGCGGGGCGGCAACAGGTTGCGAGCCTTTTCGCAGCGATTGATGACAGGCGTTACGGCGATCGCCCGATCTCGCGAAGACCCTTAGGGCAAAAACGCCGGGTTGTGCAACAAGGCCGGGTTCGGCCCTCCGCCGGGGCGGCTGTCACATTTCTTATATAAACCCTGACGCGGAAAATTCGAGTCGGGGTATTGAGCGGTGTCAATTGCTTCCGGCGCGGGAGGTTCCGCGGTTCCAGCATGACTGGGGCCCGGAAAGGGCGCTCGCCACCATCAAGACCGTCGTCGCCCGGTCGAGCCGGGCGATGACAGCGGTGGTCGTGCAAGTGTGCCGATAGCTACGACAGATGTTTTCGGCAGGGCGCTTCAGCGGCCACATTCCATGAACGGATTCTTGCATTGCATGGGGTTGTTTTCGATATTTTGGTTGAGGGCGTGCACCGGGTCGACCCGTTGGTCCATCCGGGCCGCCGGCCTGCGGGCGCGTCACGCCCGGCGGAGCGCAAAATGCGCGCCGCAGAACGCCATCGCGGCGCCGAGGCCCAGCGCCGCCAGGCCCGCCAGCACGCCCGATATGGACGGGATCGGGCTCGGAGCCGAGGCCGCCTGGCCCGCGCCGGCCAGCACGAGGACGCCGATCGCGATCAGGAACTGGCGCATCCGCGGCGGGATTTGCCCGGCTACCGCGCTGTCCATCAGCGTCGCAGTGAAATAGCCGCCGCAGAAGCCGACGCCGGCGATCATCCACCACGCGATGGCCGCCCCCGCGGGCATGAATTCGCGTGTATCGGCGCGCCACAGGCCGCCGAGGTCGAGGCCGTAGCGCGCCCCCAGCATGTGCACGGCGAGCGCCAGCAGCACCCCTGATATCATCGCGCCCGCCAGAATCAGGCGGCGCGGGAAATAGGTCGTCTCGGCCATGGCTTGCAGTTAAGATGAAGTCGGTTGGCCGTGCAAGCCGACAACGCCAGCTGCCAGCACCGGATGGATCGGATTGTCAAAACCACAGCAGGATCCACCGCCGGCCAAGGCAGACGAGGCGCACACGACCCGATACGCCTACAAGGCTTCGCTGATCGGCAGCGCGCATCAATTCGAGCTGACGGACGAGGGGTTGTCGTGGCAGGTCGGGGCCAAGTCCGGCGTCTGGCCCTATGCCGATATCGCCGTGGTCCGGCTGTCGTATCGGCCGGTGTCGATGCAGTCGCGCCGGTTTCGCGCCGATATCGAACGCAGGGATGGTCAGCGCCTCGTCATTCTCTCGACCAGCTGGCAGACCGTGGCGCTGATGGCGCCGCAGGATCGGGAATACCGCGGCTTCATCACACATCTGCATGCGCGCATGGCGCAGGCGGGCAGCCGGGCCGCCCTGATCGGCGGCATCAGATCCGGTCTCTATGCCGCGGGCGTGGCGATGCTGGCGCTGGTCGCGATGGCCCTCACCGGACTGCTGGCCCGCGCGCTCGCCACCGAAGCGTTCGGCGGCGCCCTGTTTCTGGTCGGCTTCGCCGCGCTGTTCGGCTGGCAGATCGGCGGCTTCATCCGCCGCAACCGGCCGCAGACCTACACCTTCGATCAACTGCCGCAGGCGCTGCTGCCGCAGGGCAGGTAGAGTCGCGTGCTGCCCATGCTTCGAGACGCTCGCGCCGCTCGCTCCTCAGCATGAGGTTGTGGTGTTTCGACAAGTCGCACCTCATCCTGAGGAGCCGCGCGTCTTCGCGCGGCGTCTCGAAGGATGGAAACAGCAATGTGCCAGATGGTTCGAGACGCGCGCCGCGCAGCGCTGGCGCTGCCCGGACGCGCTCCCCACCATGAGGGAGCAGGGCAGGCGTCATTCCGTCTCGTCAAAATCCTCTTCCTTCGCGCGCAGCATCCCCGACAATGTGCGCAGCGCGGTTTCGAGTTGTTCGATCGGAGGGGCCGCCAGCGCCAGCCGGACCGCGTTCGGCGCATGGCCGGGGCTGGCGGCGAAGGTCGTCGATGGTGTCAGGGCGATGTCCCGCCGCGCCGCGGCCGCGACGAAGGTTTGCGACCGCCAGTGCGGCGGCAGCGTCAGCCACAGATGGTAGGATTTGGGGTTGGCCTGAACCTCGAGGCCGGACAGGCAGGCCGCGGCGATCTTCTGGCGCTGCTGCGCATCGATCCGTTTCAGCCGCGCGAGCTCCGCCGCGGTGCCATCGCCCATCAGCCGGTGCGCGGCGGCGAACGCGAATCCCGGCGCGGTCCAGCCGCCCGAGCGGACCGCAGCCATGACGTTCTCGCGCAGGCGAGGCGGCGAAACGATGAAGCCGAGCGACAGCCCGGGCGCCACCTTCTTGGAAAGGCTGTCGAGCACCACGCAACGGTCCGGCGCCAATGCTGCCAGCGGCGGCTCGTCGTCGAGAAATCCGTAGACCATATCTTCGATCACGATGAGATCGAGTTTTTCGACGACGCGCAGCAGGTCGGCGCGGCGCGCGGACGGCATCGTGATGCCCAGCGGATTCTGAATGACGGGCTGAATGTACAGCGCCGACAGATGCGCTTCGCGGTGAGCTTTTTGCACGGCATCCGGGCGAACGCCATGTTCATCCATCGCCAGCGGCACCAGCGTGACGCCGAGCCGGGCGGCGATGCCCTTGATGAAAGGGTAAGTCAAGGCTTCGACCCCGCAGCGGCCGCCGGCCGGCACGCTCGCAGCCAGCGCGGCCGCGATGCACTGCCGGCCGTTGGCGGTGAACACCATCTGGTCCGGGCTGGGCGACCAATCCCGGTTTTGACGGGTGAGATACTCCGCGGCGACTTTTCTCAAGCCCGGCGTGCCGGTGCTGGTCGCCTGCCGTAGCGCGATATCGAGCGCCTCCGGCCGGTTCAGTCCCTCCAGGCTCCTGGCGATCAGCGCCGATTGCGTCGGCAGCATCGGATAGTTGAATTCCAGGTCGATGCGCGCGCCGCGCGGCTCGGCCGGCGCGGCGATGCCGCGGCGCGCTTCGCCTGAGATGAACGTGCCGCGTCCGACTTCGCCGACGACGAGGCCGCGGCGCAGCAGTTCGGTGTAGACCCGGCTGGCCGTCGAGGTGGCGATCTTGCGCTCATAGGCAAAGACACGCTGCGGCGGCAAGCGGTCGCCGGGCTTCAGCGCGCCGCTGGCGATCTCGGCGGCGACGGCATCGGCGAGCCTGGCATATTCGAACTTCGACATTATTGCACCGAGAGCAATGTTTTACTTGCACCGATACAATTACAGGATCATCTAAGTCCCATCAAGCCCGGAATGCACCGAGGAAAGCGAGAGCAATCCAACGCCGCTGAAGCCGCCGCCGCTGTCGATCAGCGCTGCGGCAACGGCATCGCCTTGCCGGGCGGAAGCCGATCGGAGAAGAAAGATGACCACGATATCGCAAAGCCCCGCGCAAGCTTCGATCCCCCGCCTGTCGGGCGGATTGGTCCGCTGGATCAGTGTTTCCGCGCATGCGGTGGCCGCCTATTGCGAGCGCCGGGCCGCGATCAGGACGCTGCTCGAGCGGGATGACCGCGAACTGCGCGACATCGGCCTCGTGCGCAGCCAGATCGAAGCGGCGGTCGGCGGCGCCTTCAATCCGCATATGGGTCGAATGCGATAGGCACCGCAATCACGAGGGTACCAAGGCACCCCCCGATGAGCCGCCGCTGTCCAGGCATTTTACTTTGCATGGGGTTGTTTTCGCGATTTTTTTAAAGGCCCCTGCGGCAGGCGCTGCGCCGCGCCGGGGCACAACCCTGCATGCCCTAGTGCCGCACCACCAGCACCGAGCATTTTGCGTAGCGCACGACATGGCCGGCATTGGAGCCGAGAAAATACGTCCGCATCGCCGGCCGGTGCGACGTCATCACGATCAGGTCGGCCTTGATGGCTGCGGCTTCCTCCAGGATCTCGTGATAGATACCGCCCTGCCGCACCACGCTGGAGATGCGCGCCGGATCGATGCCGGATTCCCGCGCCACGATGCCGAGCGCCTCCTCGGAGGTCTCGCGCTGCTGGGCGTCGAAATCGGCCGGCACATATTCCGCCAGCATCACCGGCGTCATCGGCAAGACGTTGAGCAGGCGCACCGTACCGCTCCAAGTCTGCGACAGTGTCGCCGCCGTCGCAATCGCGGGCTTCGCCAGATCGGTATCGGCGAGATCAATCGGCACGAGAATGGATTTGAACATCTGCGCCTCCGTGTTCGCGGTCAGCCTACCACAAAAAAACCGGGGTCCGCCTCAGTCGCCCGAAGTTTGCTTCAGCAGCCTTGAGCCCTCAGAAGTCTCGGGCTGACGAACCTGATCAGCCGTCCGCGGCCGAATGCCACGTCGCTCCAGTCGTCGACCGCGAAATCGAAGATCGCCAGACCCGATGTCGGCAGATTGTGGCCGAGCTCCTTGCGCTCGGCTGCGTCGCCGCTGCCCGCCAGCATCAGCGCCAGTTCGTGCATCCCGGGATTGTGCCCGACCAGCATCAGGGCTTTCGGATCGGCCGCTGCCGCGGCATGGACGACTTGCAGCAGTTGCGAGGGATCGGCGCCATAGAGTTCCGGTAGAAATTCGACCTGCGGCGGTGGCGCCAGGTCCTCCATTGCTTCCCAGACGATTTCCCAGGTCTGGTTCGCCCGGACCGCGGATGAAACCAGCACCGAATCGGGAAAGGGCGGGTGGCGGCCGATCCAGCCGCCGATCTCGGCGGCGTCAAGCCGGCCGCGGTTGTCCAGCCGGCGGTCGTGATCGCGGCCCGACGGTGCGTCGTTCTCGGTCTTGGCGTGACGCAGCAGCATCAAACGGCGCATGGCGCAATCTCGATTCGTTTCGGCCTGTCGGATTAGTGTACAAGCTCATGCCCGGGACAAGGTGACAAGCGCCGGATCGATCCCTAAGAAAACGATATGAACGAGACTTTCACAAGCGCGACCAGCGCCGTGGATGCCGCCGAGGCGCCGGCGCGCTCCCGGCTGTCGTTCGATCTGGATGTCGATATCTGCGTAGTCGGGGCGGGGCTTGCCGGTCTCACGGCGGCGCTGGAGGCAGCAAGGCTCGGCGCCAGCGTGGCGGTGCTCGAGGGCCGGCATGTCGGCTGGAACGCGTCGGGTCATCAGCTCGGCACGGTGATGCCGGGTTACGGACTGCCGATCGGCGAACTGATCGCGCGAGTCGGTCTCGACGACGCCCGCGAGCTCTGGTCACTTTCCAAACTGGGCGGTGAACTTGTGCGGGCCAACACGACCGAAGCGCAGATCCCGGGGATTGCGCTGAGCGAGGGGGCGCTCGAGGTCTCCAATGTCGAGGCCGGCGATGCCTTGATCAGCCGGCTGCAAATGCTCGCCGAGGACTTCGACACCGAAGTGGAGGGCTGGCAGGTCGAGCGCGTGCGCGCCGAGCTCAAGACCAGTCGTTATTTCCACGGCGTGCATTATCCAAAGGCTTTCCAGCTCGACGGTCGTAAATATCTCCATGGCCTCGCCGCGCTGGCGCGGCGGGCGGGGGCGCGGATCTTCGAGGATACGCCGGTCGTCAGCATCGATCCGTCCGGCATTCGCAAGCGGATCGTCACACCGTCGGCACGGCTGCGCGCGTCGCATATCGTGCTGGCCGGCAACGTCCATCTCGGCGCGCCGCTGCGGCGGCTGTCGGAAACGCTGCTGCCGGTCTGGCGCTACGCCGCGGTGACCGAGCCGCTCGGCGAGCGGCTGGCCGACGCCTTGACGTTTCGGGGATCGGTAACCGACAGCGACGGCATCGACCATTTCCGGATCGTCGAGGGCGACCGGCTGATGTGGGCCAGTCCTGAAACCACCTGGGCGGCACGGCCGGAGCGTTTTGCGCCGGCCATTGCCCGCAGGATCGACAGCATCTTTCCGCAACTCGGAAAGGTCGCGATCGCCGAGGTGTGGAGCGGCGCGGTCGGACAGACCGTGCACGGCATGCCGCAGATCGGCCAGCTGCGCAAAGGCCTGTGGGTCGCCAGCGGTTTCGGTCGTCAGGGCCTGAACACCACGGCGATGGCCGGACAGCTGATCGCACGCGGCATTCTGCTCGGCGACGAACGCTGGCGGTTGTTTTCGCCGTTCGAACTGGTCTGGGCGGGCGGCACGACCGGCCGGGTCGCCGGACACCTCATCGGGATGTGGGGCCGCGGAAGCTCGGCCGCCGCCGGCGCGCTGGCCCGCTACCGGGAAAAAGCCCGCGCCGAGGAGCGCATTCGCGAGGGACGTCTGGCCGAGGCCAACCGGCAGGCCGGAACCCGAGGGCCGCCGCCGGCCCGCCCGCGCCGCGCGCGTCCGCCGCAGGCCGCGGCCAGCCCGGGCGAAGGCGGAGGAGGTTCCTGACCTCGCCCGCGCGGAATAGGCTTCTCGCAAAAACGTGAGACGCTTCGGTCCGGATCGTTGTAACTTCGGCCGCCGCGCCCCGTATCTAGCAGCGAACAAGCCCCGTTTCGCTTCGCACGGAGACCATCATGCTCGACCGCCGTATCCTGCTCGCGTCCGTCGCCGGTTTATTCGGGCTCACCGCCTTCCGCTGGCTGCGATCCACCCCGGCAAGCGCCGCGGAGAAAAAATTCGAGATCGAAAAGACCGATGCGGAGTGGCGCGCGCAGCTGACGCCGCAGCAATACGAGATCCTGCGCAAGCACGGCACCGAGCGCCCGGGATCGAGCCCGCTGCTCAAGGAAAAGCGCAAGGGCATTTTCGCCTGCGCCGGCTGCGACCTGCCGCTGTTCTCCTCGGAGACGAAATACGACAGCGGAACCGGCTGGCCGAGTTTCTATCAGCCGCTGGAGAACGCCCTCGGCAAGACCGAAGACCGTACCTTGGGGATGCTGCGGACCGAAGTGCACTGCCGTCGCTGCGGCGGGCATCTCGGGCATGTTTTCGATGATGGACCGAAGCCGACCGGGCTGCGCTACTGCATCGATGGCTTTGGCATGGTGTTTCATCCAGCGGCAGCATCGGCGAGCTGATCCGCCGGCTTAGCCCGGCAATTGTTGCCCGCCCCGGCAATTGTGCCCCGGCCTCCGGACCGGGGCATTTTAATTAAGTATCTGAAAATACTGAATTTCATACTCTGGCACAGGGCTTGCGACGCGCTCCTTCGATTGCGGCCATGGTTTTTGGGACCGGCGGCCGCCCGGATCGAATGTGGAGAAAGTGTCATGGGTCTCTTCGGTGCTCTAACGACGGCCGTCGGCGGCTTGCGTGCGAATTCGTACGCACTGGAAAACACCTCGGGCAATATCGCCAACTCGCAGACCACGGCGTTCAAGCGCATCGATACCAGCTTTCTCGATCTCGTTCCCGCGACCGGGCTGACCAATCAGCTCTCCGGCAGCGTCAGCACCAACTCGCGCAGCACCAACACGGTGCAGGGCGACGTGCAGTCGGCATCGGTCGCCACCTACATGGCCATCAACGGCACCGGCTTTTTCTCGGTGCAGAAGCCCGGAACATTCACCGACGGCCAGCCGGTGTTTGACGGCGTCGACCGCTACACCCGCCGCGGCGATTTCCAGATCGACAAGAGCGGCTACCTGGTCAACGGCGCCGGCTACTTTCTCCAGGGCGTTCCGGTCGATCCGACCACGGGCAACCTGACCGGCAGTTCGCCGCAGGTTCTGAAATTCCAGAACGACTTCCTGCCGGCGCAGGAAACCACCAAGATCGAGTATCGCGCCAACCTTGCCAGCTATCCGCTGACGACGGCGCACGACAAATCAGTCATGGGATCGGAATTGCTGGCTCCGGCCTCGTTCAGCGCAGGTTACAATCCCTTGGTGCTGGGAACGCCCGCCGCGCCCTATGTCGACGCGACCACGAGCGGCTCCGTCCAGAACAACAAGGATACGCCGTCAGTGGCGAACACCGGCGCGACCTTGCTGTCGGGCGCGGCACCCAGCGATTCGCTGACCGCGAACTTCGCGGTTGGCGACACGGTAACCGTCAACGGCACCGTCGTCACCTTCGTGGCGGCAGGCGCTGTCGGCAACCAGCTCAACATCACCGACAGCATTTCGACGCTGCTGACGAAGATCGACTCGATCACCGGCACCGCCCTGCCATCTACCATATCCGGCGGCGCCGTCACGCTGCATTCCGGCACGGTCTCGGATCTCTCGCTCAGCAGTTCGAACTCCAGCGCATTCGCGGCATTAGGCTTCGTCGGCACCGCGACCGCGCTGCGCACCGGTGGCGGCACCGTCGGAACCGGACAGGTGATCGGCCAGGACAATTCGACGTTCCTCAATCAAACCATCTCCGGCGGCGCGGTGACCACCTACGACGTGTCAGGCGCGCCGGTGAACCTGCAGTTTCGCTGGGGCAAGGTCGACAGCGTTGCGCTTGGCGCCGGGCATACCGACCGATGGAACATGTTCTACCAGGTAAATCCCAACGCTACCGGCACCAACGTGGCCTGGCAGAACGTCAACACCAACTTCACGTTCTCACCGAGCGGCCAGATGACCCCGGCGATCGCATCCATCACGCTGACCAACGCCACGGTGAACGGGCTGTCGATCGGCAACCCGGTGGTGGTGTTCGGCAGCGGCGGCGTAACGCAGTTCGCCGACGCCAACGGCAACGTGCAGGTCAACCAGATCCAGCAGGACGGCTTTCCGGCCGGTCAGCTGCAGTCGGTCGGCGTAAGTTCCAACGGCCGCATCGTCGGCAACTACTCGAACGGCCGTAACCTCGACCTCGCCGAAATCACGCTGGCCAGTTTCAACGGCACCAACTTCCTCAAACGCGCCGACGGCGGCGCCTTCGAGGCGACCGACGGATCCGGCCAGGCGCTGTATGGCAAAGGCGGAAGTATCGTCGGTTCGTCGCTCGAGGGCTCCAACACCGACATCGCCGACGAATTCACCAAGCTGATCGTCACCCAGCAAGCCTATTCGGCGAACACCAAGGTCATCACCACTTCCAACACGATGGTGCAGGATCTCCTGAACGTGCTGCGATAATCGCGGTCCGCGGCTCGATCCAAGATGGGTAGTACGTCATGAGTCTGAGTCAAGCCCTCGCCACAGCGATGTCGGGCCTGCGTGTGACGCAGGCGTCGCTCGCACTGGTTTCGTCGAACGTCGCCAACGCGGAATCGCCCGGCTACGTCCGCAAGACCCTCAATCAGATCACCGGCGTCACCGGCGACTTCGGCTCGAGCGTCCGCATCAACGGCGTCAATCGCGAGCTCGATCAGTATCTGCAGACCCAGATCCGCACCGAAACGTCCGGCGCGGCCTATGCCGACATCCGGTCGACCTATCTCGGCAATCTGCAGTCCGTGTATGGCAACCCGGATTCAACCGGCACCATCGAGGACGCATTCAACAAGTTGACCACGGCGGTGCAGGGACTGTCCACCAGCCCGGACTCGGCGTCGGCGCGAATCGGCGTCGTCAATGCCGCGCAGGCGCTGGCGCAGCAGCTCAATGCCACGACGCAGGGCATCCAGAACCTGCGCGCCAATGCCGAAACCGGAATCAACGATTCCATCAACGTGGCGAACAACGCGTTGAGGCAGATCGCGCTGATCAACAACCAGTTGCAGAACAACGGCCGGACCGACGCTGCGACGGCGTCGCTGCTCGATCAGCGCGACCAGTACATCGACCAGATGTCGCAGCTGATGGACATTCGCGTCGTCACCAACAACCTCAATCAGGTGACGCTGTTTACCAATTCCGGCGTGCAGCTGGTGGGAACCGAGGCGGCCAGGCTGTCGTTCAATCCGCAGGGGACGGTGACGCCGAACACGCTGTACGATCCGAATCCGGCGAACAGCAATCTCGGCACCATCACCATCGATTTTCCGCATGGCGGCAGCTACGATATGGTCGCCACATCCGCCATCCGGTCGGGCAAGCTCGCCGCCTATCTCGAGCTGCGCGACAACTCGCTGGTGCAGGCGCAGGCGCAGATCGATCAGTTCGCGGCGTCGATGTCGAGCGCGCTGTCGGACAGGACTACGGCGGGTGTCGCAGCTCCTGCCGGCCTGTTGCCGCAGGCGGGCTTCGATCTGGATCTGGCGGGATTGCAGACCGGCAACGTCGTGCAGGTCAGCTACAAGGACAACATCTCCGGCGTCACGCACAAGCTTTCGATTCTGCGGGTCGACGACGCCAGCATCTTGCCGCTGGCCAACAGTGCCACCCTGGATCCGAACGACGAAGTGCTCGGCATCGATTTCTCCGGTGGCTTGGCCTCGGTCGTCACCCAGCTCAACGCGGCGCTCGGCGCCAGCGCCGGTCTGCAATTCTCGAATCCGTCGGGATCGACGCTGCGCGTGCTTGACGACGGCGCGTCGAACCAGACGGATGTCATCGCGGCCTCGGTCACCAAGACGGTGTCGTCGCTTACAGGCGGCAGCGCCCAGCTTCCGCTGTTCACCGATGGCGGCGCGCTCTATACCGGCGCATTGAACGCCAGCGGTTCCCAGCAAACCGGGATAGCCGGCCGCATCAGCGTCAACAACGCGCTGCTCGGCGATCCCTCCCGCACCATCGTCTATTCAACCAGCCCGCTCACCGCCGCGGGCGATACCACGCGCTCCGATTTCATCCTCGGCCAGCTGATGACCGGCACCTATCGGTACTCGCCGCAAACCGGCATCGGCACCACCGGAACGCCGTTCACCGGCACGCTGCTGAATTTCGCGAGACAGGTGATCAGCATGCAGGGTGAAGCCGCGAGTTCAGCGGCGCTGCTGGCGGACGGCCAGGAGGTCGTTCTGAACACCCTGCAGAACAAGGCGAACGCAACCTCGGGCGTCAACATCGACGACGAGATGGCGCATCTGCTGGCGCTGCAGAACTCCTATTCGGCCAACGCCCGCGTGATGGCCACGGTCAAGGATATGTACGACGTGCTGATCCGGGCAATGTGAGGCATCCATGTCAATCGTCGGCGTAAGCGGCAAGACCTCCTATATCGGGGCGTCGATCCTCAACCTCAAAAGTCAGCTTGACGACCTGCAGGCGCAGCTCGCCAGCGGCAAGGTTTCCACGACCTATGCGGGCCAGGGTCCGGACCGGGCTTTTGCGCTCGGCCTGCGCGCTCAGATCGCCAACATCAACGCCTATGCGGACAGTGCAACCAACGTGCAGACGCGCATCACTGTCGCGAACCTGTCGCTGCAGGGGCTGGCGGATGTCGGCAGTTCGGTCAAGAGCGCATCAACTTCCTCGACCATCGTGCTCAACAACAACGGTCAGACCTCGGGCCAGATCACGGCCCAGGCCGCGTTCGCCAACGCGATCTCCATGCTTAACACCCAGTCCGGCGACCGTTATCTGTTTTCGGGCCGTGCCACCGATACACCGGCGACCGTGCCCGCCAGCGATATGCTCTACGGCACCGGGACCCAGGCCGGGCTGACGCAGATGATCGACGAACGCAGGCAGGCCGATCAGGGAGCCGGCGGCATGGGACGTCTCGCCGTGACGGCTCCGCCGCTGACGACAACCGTCACCAGCGTTGCCGAAGACGGCTCCGCGTTCGGCCTCAAGCTCTCCTCGGTGAGTTCGACGCTGACCGGCGCGACGATCGTGCAGCCGGCCGGCGCGCCGCCGGCGACGACGGTCGATCTCGGCGCCGTCAATCCCGACAATGGCGAGAGGATCAAGTTCAATTTCAGTCTACCCGACGGCACCACGGAAACGATCGAGTTGACGGCGACCACGACCACGCCGCCCCCGGCGGGCTCGTTCCTGATCGGCGCCGATACGGCCGCCACCACGCTGAACCTGCAGTCCGCGCTGACCACGTCGATATCAAGGCTGGCCGACACCTCGCTGGTCGCGGCGTCCGCCATCTCGGCGTCGGACAACTTCTTCAATCCGTCGGCAACGATCGCGGGAGCTGGGGTCAACAACAAGGATACGGTCCCGGCGCCGATCAGCGGCGCGACGCTGTTGTCCGGCGCCGCTGCAACGGATTCGCTGGCCACGAACTTTGCCGCCGGCGACACCATCACCGTCAATGGCACACCGATCACGTTTGTCGCCTCCGGCGCGACCGGTAACCAGCTCAACGTCACCGAAAGCGTTCAGGCGTTGTTGCAAAAGATCGATTCCATCACGGGTACTACCAATCCCTCGACCGTCAACGGTGGAGCGATCGCGCTGCATGGCGGCAATGCCGCCAACCTGACGATCACAAGCTCGAACACCGCCGCGTTCGCAGCGCTCGGCTTCGGCGCCACGGTGACCGCGATTCCGGCGCCGCTGCGGGTCGGCGGCCCGCCATTCAATACAGCGACAACCCTGGTGGCCGGGACGGCAGCCAACACCGTGATCTGGTACACCGGCGAAGCCGGTGCCGATTCGGCGCGAGGCACCGCAGTGGCGCGCGTCGACCAATCGATCACCGTTCAGTATGGCGCGCGCGCCGACGAGCAGGCGTTCCG
The DNA here is from genome assembly GCA_001464035.1 of Bradyrhizobiaceae bacterium Ga0074131. Classification (GTDB taxonomy): domain Bacteria; phylum Pseudomonadota; class Alphaproteobacteria; order Rhizobiales; family Xanthobacteraceae; genus Bradyrhizobium. The sequence goes on along the minus strand of LNEC01000017.1, from coordinate 491,154 downwards.
GCATCTGCTGCAGAACGTCGCGGTGTACGCGGCGGTCACGACCAATGCAGCCAACCCGAACGCCAGCGCGCAGAGTACGGCGCTCAGTCAGCGCATCGGGGCCAATCTCGCGCCGCAGACCGGCTACCAATCGCTGCAGGATATCCAGGCCGAGTTCGCCGGCGCGCAACACGCGGTCAAGTCGACGACGGACCGGCAGGCCCAGCTCAAGGGGATGGCGCAGACCATGCTCGATTCGATAGAGGGGATATCGACGGAAGAGGTGGCGACTAAGATTTTGGCGCTTCAGACCGCGTTACAGGCTTCATATCAAACCACCGCGACGCTCTACCAGACCAGTCTGCTGAAGTATCTTTGAGCAATGCTCATGCTTTCTCAAGGCACGAAAGGCCTCCTGATGGGAGGCCTTTCTACTTCACGTGCCGGAACGTCGCTTCGTTAAGCGGACTTGCGCTCGGTCGCGGACGCCTGGAGGTCCCTGGCATCCTGGATCAGCTTTTCTTCATGGCGGATCAGCTTTTTCGATTCCTTCAGCGCGTGATAGAGATCGCCGTTCAGGATGTGATTGTTGATCCCTTCGATGAAGGGCCAGGCGCTCGGCATGGCGCTGAGGATGTCGCGCACCAGACTGAAATAGGTCGGATGATGCGCCATCGGATCCGGCGATAAATACATCAGTTGCACGGCGAGATAGATCAGCTTGGCCGGCGTGTCCGCCGTATCGGACGTCAGGATGTCTTTCTCGCGGAGGATTGGTATCCTGTCGCCGTCGATCAACAGCCGGGCGCGCTGATCGGTGTTGGTGATCACGCAGGCGCCGATGATGATCCGTTCGTTCGGCTTGAGCTCGACTTTCAAGGCCATGCCGGTTCTCCGTCGTCGCTTCTAAAAGCGTGTTCGTTAAAGAGGGAAATGAGCGCGGCCAGCTACGTGCAGGTAGCCTCGGCAGCCGGTTCGAACCCGATCCTTTCCGATTGTGGTTAACCGTTGATGAACGAAGACAAAAGCCGGGTTGTTCGTTCCGTCGCTTAATGTGCAGCAGTATCAGTAGTTTTGCGGATTACCGCGCGCAGATGCGAGTAATTTGTCCCATTTTTCGCACCGTTGGACTCCGGTCTCGATTCATTTCTTTTTAGAAGCTTGGACCTCAGGGTTGGTTGTCGCCCGATCAGAAAAGATTGGGGCAACGACTGTCCCTCATTTCACACCAGAAAGGTATGAAACATGTCCGGTATTGTGCTCTCGGCCTCGGTTCGTCAGAACCTGCTCTCCCTCCAGTCCACCGCGGAACTGCTATCGACCACCCAGAACCGACTCGCCACCGGTAACAAGGTCAACTCGGCTCTCGACAATCCGACCAATTTCTTCACCGCGCAGGGCCTCAACAACCGCGCCAGCGACATCAACAACCTGCTCGACAGCATCGGCAACGGCGTGCAGGTGCTGCAAGCCGCCAACACCGGCATCACCTCGCTGCAGAAGCTGGTTGATACCGCGAAGTCGATTGCCAATCAGGTGCTGCAGGCTCCCACGGGCTATTCAGTGAAGGCTTCCGCAACCACCGCGGCTCCGACCGGTGCTGGTCCGCTGGCTGTAGCTGGAACGGCCGCCGACCTGACCAATGCGGGTACCAACTCGCTCAACGGCCAGACCTACGTCTTTACGCCCGCTGCCGGCGCGGCGACCACCATCACTGTCAGCAGCACGGTTGCCGCCGGTAACGTCAACTCGATCGATGCCTTCAATGCGGCGCTCTCTTCCGCGGGCATTGGATTGACGGCGTCGTTGGCCAGCAACGGCTCGATCAGCTTCACCTCCACCAATGACAACGCGAGCCAGACCCTTACCCTCGGCACCACGCCTGCTGCGAACACCGTTGCGCTCAGCGGTACCGGCACCTTCGCACTGGTTACCCCCGCCGGCGGTGCCGCTGGCAAACCGCTCGCCGATGCGGCTTCGCAGATCATTCGCGGAAGCCTGGTGAAGCAGTACAACGACATCATCACCCAGATCACGACGACGTCGCAGGATGCATCGTTCAACGGCATCAATCTGCTGAACGGCGACGATCTCAAATTGACCTTCAACGAAACGGGCAAGTCGACCCTTAACGTGAAAGGTGTGACCTTCAACGCGGCGGGCCTTGGCCTTGCTTCGATGACCGCAGGCACGGATTTCCTGGACAACGCGTCCGCGAACGCCGCGCTGACCAAACTCAGCGCCGCCAGCGGCACGCTTCGCACTCAGGCGTCGTCACTGGGTTCGAACCTCTCGGTGGTGCAGATCCGCCAGGACTTCAACAAGAACCTGATCAATGTGCTGCAGACCGGCTCGTCCAACCTGACGCTGGCCGATACCAACGAGGAAGCAGCCAACAGCCAGGCGCTGTCCACGCGTCAGTCGATCGCGGTGTCCGCGCTGGCGCTGGCCAACCAGTCGCAGCAGAGTGTGCTGCAGCTGCTGCGCTGATTTCGGCGACATCTCAAGATCAGGGGCGGCGGGGAAACCCGCCGCCCCTTCGCGTTGGCATGTGCAAGGCGACGATACTGATCCAGGGTTCGCGCCCGCAGTTCGGTAGGGAAGGGTTAATCAAATCGCTTAAGCCGGCGTTTACGTTAATTTAAAGGAAGCTCGGTAGAACTACGGACATAAACCAGGAAGGTTTGACACATGTCCGGTATTGTTCTTTCGGCATCGGTTCGCCAGAACCTGCTTTCGCTTCAGTCCACCGCCGATCTGCTCGCCACAACGCAGAACCGCCTCTCGACCGGTAAGAAGGTCAACACGGCGCTCGACAACCCCACGAACTTTTTCACGGCCGCGTCCCTCGATAACCGCGCCAGCGACATCACCAACCTGCTCGATAGCATCGGCAACGGCGTGCAGGTCCTGCAGGCCGCCAACACTGGCCTCACCTCGCTGCAGAAGCTGGTCGATACCGCGAAATCGATCGCCAACCAGGTGTTGCAGACGACCAGCGGTTACTCGGTGAAGTCTTCCGCTACCTCGGCGGCGCCGACCGGTGCCGGTCCGCTGGGTGTCGCCGGAACGGCGGCCGACCTGACCAATGCGGGCACCAACTCGCTCAATGCCAGGACCTTCGTTTTTACGCCCGCCGCCGGTGCGGCGACCACCATTACCGTCAGCAGCACGGTTGCCCCCGGTAACGTCAACTCGATCGACGCATTCAATGCGGCGCTTGCTTCGGCCGGTATTGGACTTACCGCGTCCTTGGCCGGCGACGGGTCGATCGGCTTTAGTTCCACCAATGACAATGCGAGCCAGATTCTAACGCTCGGTACCACGCCCGCCGCCAACACCGTTGCGCTCAGTGGCACGGGCGTTCCCGCGCTGGTTACCCCCGCCGGCGGGACGGCCGGTAACCCCGTCGCCGATGCGGCTTCGCAGACCGTCCGTGGCAACCTGGTGCTCCAGTACAACAACATCATCCAGCAGATCACGACGACTGCTCAGGATGCATCGTTCAACGGCATCAACCTGCTGAACGGCGACGACCTCAAGCTGACCTTCAACGAGACCGCCAAGTCCACTCTGAATATCAAGGGCGTGACCTTCAACGCCGCCGGTCTTGGCCTTGCTCTGCTCACCTCGGGTGCCGACTTCCTGGACAGCGCCTCGGCCAAGGCGACCATCACCAGGATAAGCGCTGCGTCGGACACGTTGCGCAGCCAGGCCTCGACGCTGGGTTCTAACCTGTCGATCGTGCAGATCCGTCAGGACTTCTCCAAGAACCTGATCAACGTGCTGCAGAACGGCTCGGCCAACCTAACGCTGGCCGACACCAACGAGGAGGCGGCTAATAGCCAGGCGCTGTCCACCCGCCAGTCGATCGCGGTATCCGCGTTGGCGCTCGCCAACCAGTCGCAGCAGAGCGTGCTGCAATTGCTGCGCTAAGTCCGGCGCCGCACCCACAATACCAAAGCGGCGGGGCGACCCCGCTGTTTTTCTTTGGCCAGGCGCGGAGGGATCTTTTGCCGGATTCCCGACGCATTTCGTAACCGCTGATAACCATATTTAAAGGCACGGGCCGTATGAAAGTTAGGCAGTCACAAAGCGCCCCGCGGTCCTGCGAACCGCTTCCTTCGAGGTCATGAATGTCCAATGCAGCCCAAGCCTACGCTCGCACGTCGCAGACGACAGCGTCCCCTCGCGAAATTGAAGCGCAGGCGCTGCTGAAAGCCGCCCGACAACTGCAGGACGTCCAGACCAACTGGGCCGGTCCCGACAAGAACATGCACAACGCGCTGATGTTCAACCGCAGGCTCTGGACGATCTTCATGAGCGCAGTGGACACCAACGACAATCCGCAACCGATGGAGGTCCGTCAGAACATCGCCAATATCGCCGTGTTCGTGATGAAGCAGACCGTCGAAATGCAGATGAATCCGGACCCGGCGAAGCTGAAATCGCTGATCGACATCAATTGCAATCTCGCGGCAGGCCTGTCAGGCCGCGGCTGACGGGAATGGAGCGGTAACATGGCTGACGTATTCGCAATCCTGTCGGCCAACTACAAGACCGTGGGTGCGACCGTGCCGTCGAAGACGCCGTACGTGCCGGTCGACCCCAAGCTCTATCAGGGCAACTGGACCGGAAAATACGCCGACAACAAGTCGTTCAAGATCACGGTCTCGAATGTCGTCGGCTTTCGCGCCAAGGTTCAGTATCAGAGCGCCGGCACCAACAAATATGCGGACGTTCTGATCAAAGACAATGCGTTTCGGATCGGGGATACGAAATTCAAGCTGACCAAGATCGGGACGGCCGAAATCAAGAACGTCATCACCGATCCCTCGACCGGCGCGACGCTGCTCGATACCGCCTACGCGAAGCAGATTCGCTGAGTCAACCGTCGCTCAATCACGCCTTGCGGTCGGTGGCGAGCAGCCGCGTCGGCTCACCCTTGTTCATGTCGAGGCTGTTGAAATAGGCGCGGCGGCGCAGAATGGCCTCCTCTGGAAACTGCCGTACCACCAGGCTCGTTTTCTCGTCGATCACTTGGTAGACGATCGAGGCGGCGGCCCGGTCAAGCACCACATGATGCGACAGCGAGGGGTACACCGCTCCGGAATCGACGCGCGCGCGCACGCTGGCATCCACCACCGTGACGCTCCGCGGCGCCGGCAGTTCGGTCGCGATCGCATGGTTGGCCGCCTCGCTCACGGGCGGAGCGACCGGGGTGGCAACCGGTGCCCCCACCGGTTTGATGCTGAAATCCGTACTCATGGCAGCCTCCTGGCTTCCTTCGAGTCAAATCCCAACCCCTCGTCAGGCGCAACTATGCCTGTGACCTCTCAACACTCGGTTAGCGAACGTGATGAATGCGGCGCTGAAGCCGGCGTCTCAGTTTGATGAAAATTGTCGGTAGCTCGAATCAGAGCGAGCGGCTGAGTGCCAGCGGCGTGATGTTGCGCGGTCCCGGCGTGGCGCGCTGCCCGGCCGCGGTGTAGGTGTTGGGAATATTGCGGCGCTGGATTTCGGTGTTGACGCCGCGGACGATGCCTTCGGACACCGCGTGCGCGGTCGCCAGCACCGTGAGGTTGACCTGCAGCATGGCACGAAACGTGTCGTGATGACGCTGCAGCGTGGTCAGCAGCTCGGGCGCGCTTTGCGTCAGATATTTCTGGCTGGCCTTGAGCTGGGCAACCATGCCGACATAGCCGCGGGACAGCTCCGACTTCTGCGTCTCCAGCATCATCGCCTCGCGCACCTTGCCGGCGCGCACCAGTTCGGTTTCGCGCTCGATGACGCCGAGCAGCTTGCTCATCGCGTCCATCAGTTGCTCGGCAAGCTTGCGGGCTTCGGCTGGCGTCGAGGCGACCGCGACCGGCGCGGGCGCCGGTTGCCGTTGAGGTTGCTGGTTCATGTCGGATCCCCTGATTGGCCGGCGCGGTTGGCTTGCTGCAGTATCAGCGTGCGATAGACGTCGGTGGAAATGCCGATGCCGCCGGCCTTGGCGAAGTTCTTCGAATATTGATCCGTCAGCATCGAGCGCCACACGCCGGTGCCCGGGGTGTCGCCGAACGGGCCTTCGCCCTTGGTGCCGCTGGTCATCTGCGAGAACATCGAGTTCAGGAACATCGCTTCGAAATCCTGCGACGAGGCCTTGGCCTTGGCCTGCGCCTGCGGCGATACCCTGGTCAGGGCGTCGGCGAGCTGATGGTCCGGGCGGCCGTTGCGCATCGGCGGCACGGCTTTGGCGGGCATGCTACCGATGACCGTATTGATCAGACTGCTTGCCATCACATCACCTCGATGTCGGCCTGGATCGCGCCCGCGGCCTTGATCGCCTGCAGGATGCTGATGAGGTCACGCGGGCCGATGCCGAGCCCGTTGAGGCCGTCGACCAGCTGCTGCAGCGACACGCCGTCCTTGACCAGCGCGAATTTCTTGCCGTCCTCGGAAACCTTGACGCTGGAGTTCGGCGTCACCACGGTGCGCCCGCGCGACAGCGGATTGGGCTGGCTGACCTGCGGGCTTTCGGAAATCGAAACGGTCAGGTTGCCCTGCGCCACCGCGACGGTGGCGACGCGGACGTCGCGGCCCATCACGATGATGCCGGAGCGCTCGTCGATCACGATCTTGGCCGCGAGATCCGGTTCGACCTGCAACTGCTCGATCTCGGTCAGGAATGCGACGACGTTGCCCTTGAACTCCGCCGGGATCGACATCTGCACGGTGGAGGGATCGATCGGTTCGGCGGTCTTGGCGCCGAGAAAGTCGTTGACCGCCGCGGCGATCCGCTTGGCGGTGGTGAAATCGGCGTTGCGCAGCGCGAGGCGCACATTGGGCAGACGGTTGAGCGCGAATTCGATCTCGCGCTCGATGATGGCGCCGTTGGCGATGCGGCCGACGGTCGGCACGCCGCGGACGACGCTGGCGGCGGCCCCTTCGGCGGCAAATCCGGCGACCGCGACCGAACCCTGCGCCACCGCATAGACGTTGCCGTCGGCGCCGAGCAGGGGGGTGACGAGCAGGGTGCCGCCCTGGAGGTTCTTGGAATCACCCAGCGCGGAGACGGTGACGTCCATCCGCGTGCCCTGGGTGCCGAAGGCGGGCAGATTGCCGGTCACCATCACCGCGGCGACGTTGCCGGTGCGGATGGTAGCGCCGCGGATATTGACGCCCATCCGCTCGAGCATCGCCTGCAGCGACTGTTTCGTGAAAGGGATATTGTTCAGGGTGTCGCCGGTGCCGTTGAGGCCGACGACGAGGCCGTAGCCGATCAGCTGATTCTGCCGCACGCCTTCGATATTGGCGAGATCCTTGATCCGGGAGGTCGCGCCGGCCGGGATGGACGACAGCGCCAGCGCGAGCAGCGCGGCGCAGGCCCCCTGAAAACGTCTTGTCGAATGGCCGCCTGGCATCCCCTGCTCCCCCGCGAGGTTCTCTGATCCGGACTCGCGCATCACTCCCATGACGGCGATCCGGCCATCACCATGCGAGCCCTGTGCCACATCACTTGGTAAGGCAAGCTTTTGATTTATCATGATAAATTTAGCATGCTAGGCCCCGGCCGGGCCGCGGCGACGGCAAAGCTGCCGCCTCCCGGCAGATTCTGCCGGGCGATTGACGTTTCGTTAACCCTAAAGGAGCGATGCTGCCGATGACAAAGCGAGAGCACATCATGCGCATCTACGGACCGAACGGCACCACGCTTGGGTCTGCCGGCAGCAGCACCAGGCGGATCTCGTCGAGCGGATTTGCGTTGCCGGATACGGCCACCCCCGCCGAGACTCGTTCCGCGGCCCCGCCCAAGGCGGCCGGCAGCATCGATGCGCTGTTGGCGCTGCAGGGCGTCGAGGATCCGACCGAACGCCGCAAACGTTCGGTGCAGCGCGGCAGAGGTGCGCTCGACGTGCTGGATGACCTTAAACTCGGGCTGTTGTCGGGCAGTTTCGATGCTTCCACGGTCAACCGGCTGCGCGACGCTGCCGCCAACCTGAAATCCTCCTCCGGCGACCCCGGTCTCGACGCGGTTTTGTCCGAGATCGAGCTGCGGGTCGAGGTCGAACTGGCCAAAGCCGGGCAGTTCTGACGGGCAGGGCGGTTTTTCACAGGTTCCCGACTGAAAGCCCTGCGAAGCGCTGGTGAAAGCGCAGAGCCGGCGGGCTTCCCCTCCGGCATGATATTGTCTGTCACAACCCGCCGCTATATAAGGCGCGCGCGGACGGACCGTTTCCGCCCGCCTTGCATCACAGATGGGCTGGCCTTGGAAAAGTTGAAGAGCTATCGACCGACCGAAAAAGAGCCTTTCATGAACGACCGCCAGCGCGAATATTTTCGCGCCAAGCTGCTGGCGTGGAAGGACGAAATCCTTCGGGAATCCCGCATCACCCTGCAAACGCTGCAGGAAGAGAACGTCAATCACCCCGACCTCGCCGACCGCGCCTCGTCGGAAACCGACCGCGCGATCGAACTGCGCGCCCGTGACCGCCAACGCAAGCTGATCTCCAAGATCGACGCAGCGCTGCAGCGAATCGAGGACAACACCTACGGCTATTGCGAGGAGACCGGCGAGCCGATCTCGCTGAAGCGGCTGGAAGCCCGCCCCATCGCGACGCTGTCGGTGGAAGCCCAGGAGCGACACGAGAAACGCGAGAAAGTCTATCGCGACGAGTAGGAATGTGGCCGCCGCGTGCGGTCATTTTGTTGAGTCCTGCCTTCCTTATGGTAAGGAGCGCGGTACGCGCGTCTCATCATAAGGACATCAGCTTGGTTGCGCGCGGGAGACGGCGCAAGCGGGCCTCCTCGGGATGAGGGAAGCCGCCGATGGACAACATTCTCGCGGCCGCCAGAACCATCGCCGCTGCCCGTCGCAGCCGCACGCCGCTGGATTCGCTCCCCGCCGAACTCGCGCCGCAAGACGAGGCCGAAGGCTACCGAATCCAGCGCGCGGTGCATGATCTGCTGCTGCGGCAGGTCGGCGCCATGGTCGGCTACAAGATCGGCTGCACCAGCGCGGTAATGCAGCAGTATCTCGATATTCCTCACCCCTGCGCCGGTGGCGTATTCGCCAAAGGCGTGCATGACAGCGGCGTCTCGCTGCGCGCGGCCGATTTCGTCCGGGTCGGCGTCGAATGCGAGATCGCGGTCAAACTCGCCCGCGACATGCCGCCGTCGGAGGCGCCGTTCACGGCCGAGTGGATGGCCGAGGCGATCGAGGCGTATTACCCGGCGATCGAGATCGTCGACGACCGCTATGTCGAATGGCGGACGATCGGCGCGCCGACGCTGGTGGCCGACGATTTCTTCGCCGCCGGTTGCGTGCTCGGCGAACCGGTGGCGCGAACCCAAGCGCCCGATCTGCTGGCCGTCACCGGCCGCGCCGTCATCAACGGCGAGGAGGCCGGGCAGGGCACCGGCGCCGACGTGCTCGGCCATCCCCACCACGCGCTGGCCTGGCTCGCCAACCATCTCGCCGCGGAAGGAAAAGGTCTTTACGCGGGACAGATCGTGCTGACGGGCAGCCTGGTCAGGACAGTGTGGCTGAAGGCCGGCGACCGCGCGACCATGGAGCTGGCAGGCCTGGGCAATGTCAGCGTGACGTTGACGTGAAGCGACGAGCATTGCGCGCTGGCGGCGGGCAGGCGATGAGCGCTGGACCAAAAGTGGAGACGGGAACGATCCTCAGCCGGACGCATTAGATTCGCATGAACAAGAAAGTACCGCCCCACGAAGAAGATCCCCGCGAGACGCCGCTGGACGATCAGCGCCAAAGGTCTGACTGGCCCACGACCAAGCAAACCGATGAGCCGTGGAAGGGCAACCCGGAGAAGGAACAGCGAAACGACGGGGATCTTGATCTAGAGAAGTGGCACCGCACCAACACGCATTGATCTTAATCGCGCCCTTACGCCTCGGCGGCGGACATGAAGGCCGATCTGGTGACGCAGATCAATGGCTCACCGTCAAGGCGCTGGCCGATCCGGGGTTGAAAGCGCGATATGCCGAGCTCGGGGCGTCGCCGATGCCGACCTCGCCGGCCGAGATGAAGGCCTTTCGCGCCGCCGAGGAAGCGCGGCTGCTGCCGATCATGAAGGCGGCCGGGATCAAGCCGGGCTGAAAGGATTGCGTTAGCAGGCGCCTCGCGGAACCAATCGCCGTCTGATCGATTGCATGCGGGCAGAGCCGGAGATTGAAGCCATGAACGATAAACCCTCCCAGCCCCCCTACGTCTATGAAGGCCTCGACCCCGTGCCGGAGCCGAAATCCACCATCGCGGAAGTTTCCGACGCGGTGAGGGGCGCGGCCGACCGCGTCAGCGACGCCATCGAGTCGGGCCGAAAACCCGGAATGCCGCTGAGCATCCTCGCCAACATCGCCCGCGAAGCGCCGCTCGGCTCGCTGCTGGTCGCGTTCCTGCTCGGCGTCGCCGTGGCCCGGCGGCGTTAGACCAATCGGTTCGAAGTTTGCGGCCGCGCATCCACGGGCCCCAAAGTTCGCGACGCGATCTTGCGGCGCTTCGCGCCATGAGCGTCGAGACCTCGTTGTCGCGAGAGCCGCGCAGCGCGCCGCCTCGACTTCGATCGTCCGGTTCCGTTCGGCCAGTTCCGGGCGTCGCTGTTTTCCGCCCCTGTGGCTCGCCAAATCTTAACCTGGAACCTGCATTGATCGCGCGCTCGCCGATGATCCCCGCGCGGCAATGGACTTTGTTCAGGGTTGTCGGCGCTAATGGCCGCGTTGCTGTTCGCGCGGCCAGCGCGCCGCCGGGACGCGGCATCGACCTTCCGCGAGCAAGAAGCCATTCATGGACGACACCGTTCAGATCTGCTGCACCCGTTGCAGGAACGTGTTCCGGGACCGCGCCCGCCGGGTCCAAAGCGGCTATTCCCGCCAGTGCCCTGGCTGCGAGGTGGTGCTGTTCTTTGATGACACCTCTCCCGACAAGAACATCAAGCGCGCGCTGAGCTCGGCGCGTGACGTGCGCAAGGTTCTGCGGCAGCAGGAACTCGCCGGTCCGCGCCAGGCAACGCCCACGCCGAGCAGGCGTCGGTCGTATTGAATCGCGCGCGCCGAGCTCCTCGGGTCGCCGACCTTGCTGACCCGCACCTCGGTGCCCTCGAGGCGGAATTCCCTGGGCAGGCGCACGGCCGGGCTGCGGCATGAAAAGCTTGGCGGTTGCTGTCATTCGTACCTCAGCAAATTGATAGATATCAATGATATGTACGAACCTTTCGAGGTTGTACGCAAAACAACCGCGGCCCCTGCCAGGGGAGCTGGCAGAGGCCGCGTTGGAACACATCATCGCGCCTAGGTTCGCAATGAGGTGTGGGAGCTCCTTAAAGCTAAACTAGAACGGCAGCAGGATGTCCGTGACCTGCTGGCCGTAGCGCGGCTGCTGGACGTCGGTGATCTGGCCGCGGCCGCCATAGGCGATGCGGGCCTGCGCGATCTTGCTCGAATCGATAGTGTTATCGCTCTGGATGTCCTCCGGGCGCACGATGCCGGCGACGATCAGTTCGCGGATTTCGAAATTGACGCGGATCTCCTGCTTGCCCTCGACCACCAGGTTGCCGTTCGGCAGCAGTTGCGTCACCACGGCGGCGACGCTGGTCTGCAGGTTCTCCTGCCGCACCACCGAGCCCTTGCCGTCATAGGATCCGGCGGATTCGGTGGCCAGCAGAGTGCCGGGCAGCACCTTGGCGGCGTCTCCGGTCAGCAGTTTCGAACCGGCGAAATCGGTGATGCCGGAATCCTCCTTGGAGGAGCGGCTGCGCTGGCTCTGGTTGGCCATGTTGGCCTTGTCGGTGAAGTTCACGGTGATGGTGAGGATGTCGCCGATCCGGGCCGCGCGCTGATCCTTGAAGAACGCCCTGGAGCCGTTGCGCCACAGCGAGTTGGCGTTGTAGGAGGCGGTCTCCGGCTTCGGCATCGGCATTTGCACCGGCTTGTAGCCGGGCTGCGCCGTCGGATTTTCGATCTCCGACAGTCTCGGCTTTTCGCCGATCTGCGACAGCCGGTCGAGCGACGAACAGCCACTGGCAAGGGCCGCAGTCGCCAGCAACGCGCCGATCAGGATCAGTCGGGGGATACGGGAAGCATACATGACCATTACTCGGCTTTTGGAGACGCGATGGAGGCGGCGTTGGCGATGGCGACCGGCGCGGGCGCTGATCCAACAGTGGAGGTCGCGTCGGAGGTTTCGGGCAGGCGCGGGGCCGGTCCCGTGATCGAGACCTGACCGCGGCCGGTGACGACGCCGGACACGGTGCGCTTGGACTGCAGGTTCAGCACGTTGACGACATCGCCTTCGGTGCCCCCTTCCAGCGCCTTGCCGCGAATGGTGAGATGGAGTCCGACCGCCTGGTAGATCAGAGTGACGGCCTGGTCCTTTTGCACCAGGTCGGGCTTGGCCAGATCGGCGGTTTTCAACGCTTGGCCGACACGAAGCTGCCTGCGGGTCTGCATGCCGACCGCGCGGTCGCGGGGAGCAAGGTCGTTGCCGACCTCGGCCTTCGGGCGGCGCTCGACCACTACGTCGGAAGATTTGATCACCTCGTTGCGCTCGACGCCGCGCGCCAGGATAGCGGCCTCCACCGTCTCGATGGCGGTGCCGGTGAAGCGCAGTTTGGTTGGAGCGGCCGCGGCTTCGCTGGATATTTCGAAAGTCACGTCATAACGGTTGCTGCGGGCGTCGAACCGGGTCGAAATCGCCTGCATGGCGCCGGTGTGGGAGGCTTCCAGCCGCATGTCCTGCATGTCGCGGTCGAAGGTCAGGCTGAGGTTGGCGGCGTCGCCAAGGCCGTTCCTGTGCTGCAGCGCGCGGGCGATCGCGGCCTCGATCTCCTTGCTGCCGAGCGTGCGGGCCAGCCGCGTGATCGAGATCTCCCTGAGATTGCGGGTGTCGACCCCGATCACCTGATGCGCCCGCAGCGCGGTCAAAACCCGCTCCACCGGCAGCGCGCCGGTGGTGCCGAGATCCGGTGCGCGGTAGATCGCGATCTGCGCCGCGGAGCCGGCGTTGTCGATGACGTCGCCGATCCGCACCAGGTCGCCCGACACCGTGACATCGGCGCGCAGCACGGGCGCGGCGATCACGTCGTCGCGGGTTTGCGCCGTTGCGTTCGCGCTGGCGGCCGCGAGCAAGGCGATGGCGAGGGTGAGCGAGCGAATCATCATCATCTGCCTCAGCGGAACATGTTGGCGGTGGACTGCATCATCTGGTCGGCGGCGCTGACCACCTTGGCGTTCATCTCGTAGGCGCGCTGCGCCGAGATCAGGTCGGAGATTTCCGTGACCACTTCCACATTGGCCTGTTCGAGGCTGGACTGCTGCATGTCGCCGAAGCCATCGGTGTTGGCGACGCCGTCCTGCGGCGTGCCCGAGGCCGGGGTGTCGGTGAACAGATTGTCGCCGATCGGCTGCAGGCCAGCCTTGTTGATGAAGCGGGTCAGGCCGATCTGGCCGACCGTGGTCGGGGTGGTCGATCCCGGCAGCAGCACCGAGACCTGGCCCTGCATGTTGATGGTGAGGCCCGACGAACTCTGCGGGATGGTGATGGTCGGCTGCACCGGATTGCCCTGCGAGGTAACGATGCGGCCCTGCGCGTCCATCTGGAACGAGCCGTCGCGGGTGTAGGCGAAGGTGCCGTCGGGCACCTGGATCTTGAAGAAGCCCTCGCCGCGGACCGCGACGTCGAGCTCGTTGCCGGTGGGCGCCAGCGTGCCCTGGCTCATCAGCCGCGGGGTGCCGACGGTCTTGACGCCGCCGCCGATGTCGACGCCGACCGGCAGGATGGTGCCCTGGTCGGAAGCCTGGGCGCCGACCCGGCGGACATGGGCATAGATCAGGTCCTGGAACGCGGCGCGCTGCTTCTTGTAGCCGGTGGTGCGCATGTTGGCGATGTTGTTGGAGATGACCTGAACGTTGAGTTCCTGGGCCATCATTCCGGTCGCCGCGGTGTACATGGCGCGCATGGATCAATCCTCTCTTAGGCCGGAACGTCGGCAAGTTTCTCGATGGTGGATTTGCGCAGGTCGCCTTGCTGCTGCAGCATCGAAGAGATCGACGTGTAGGCGCGCGTCACCTCGATCATGCGGCTCATTTCGATCACCGAATTGACGTTGGATTTCTCGATGAAGCCCTGGCGCAGCTTGGAGGCTGTGTCGGGCCCGGCGCCAGCGTCGGCCGCGGCGGAGTAGAGGTTGGAGCCTTCCTTCACCAGCTTCTGCGCGTCGGCGAAAGTGACCAGCCGCAACTTGCCGCGCACCGAGTCGATCCGGTTGGTGCCTTCGAGCACGGTGACGTTGCCGTCGGCGGCGATGGTGACTTCCTTGTCGGTCGGCTGCAACACGATCGGGCCGGAGCCGCCGAGCACCTGATGACCGGAGGAGTTCACCAGCTGGCCCTGGTTGTTGATCTTCAGCCCGCCGTCGCGGGTGTAGCGCTCGCCGGCCGGGGTCTGCACCACCAGGAAGCCGGCGCCGTCGATCGCGACGTCGAGCGGGTTCTTGGTGTGCTCGGCCGCGCCTTGCGAGAAATCCTTGAAGGTGCCGCGGTCCTGCACGAAGCTGATGCGGCGGTCACGGCCGGCGAAATTGTCTTCATGCGCGCGCGAGGTGAGGAATTCCTCGAACAGCGAACGGTCGGCCTTGAAGCCGTTGGTGTTGACGTTCGCGACGTTGTTGGCGACGACATCCATCTGCCGTTCCAGCGTCACCTGCCGCGAAAGTCCGACGAGAAGCGTGTTCCCCATCGTGGTTCTCCCCTCCATGGACCCGCGGCAGAGCCCTCCCAGGCCGCGTGCGGATCGTGCGAACCGCCTGGCTCTCCCAAGCCGCGGTTCACCAGCACCTCAGCGAAACCCGTGCCAGTTCTGAAAAAATATAAATATCAATTGGTTAGGTATTTTTCGGCGACCCGCCGGGGCGGCAATAACGGTCTGTTGACCATGTTGACCCGGCAGTTTTTTCCTAGTTGAGGGGCCGCGGAAAGGTTCCGTTAACCATTATTACCTTAGCTTCAGCATCGAGAACGTAGTGCGGGGGCAGATGTATCGCGTCAGTGCCTGCTTCATTGCATGGGGTTGATTTCTTGAATTTGGCGGGCGGGCGATGGCGGACAATGAACTGGCGGATGGCGGCGCGGCGGAAGGCGCCGATGCCGTTCCGGCGCCGAAGGGCAAGCTGAAGCTGATGATCGCAGCCGCCGGCGTGGTGGTTATCCTCGGTGGCGCTGCGGCGACCTGGTTCCTGTTTTTCCGGGGCGGCCACCCCGACGAAAAGCAGGCCGCAGCGGCGGTGGTCAAAGCGCCGATCTTCATGGATATGCCGGAGATGCTGGTCAATCTGGCCGGGTCGCCTGGCGAGCGCGTGCAATACCTCAAGGTCAAGGTGGTGCTCGAGGTCAAGGAAGAGAAGCAGGTCGAGGCGATCAAGCCGACGCTGCCGCGGGTCACCGATATCTTCCAGACTTACCTGCGCGAACTGCGGCCGACCGATCTCAACGGCTCCGCCGGCATGTTTCGCCTCAAGGAAGAAATGACCCGGCGCGTCAACGTGGCGGTCGCGCCGAACGCGGTCTCAGCCGTGCTGTTCAAGGAAATCGTCGTTCAGTGACGAGGCGGATCTAGCATCATGGCCGGCAATCCCCTAGACGACCAGGACGCCATCGCCGCCCAATGGGAAGCGTCGCTGGATTCCGAGGACCCGGCGGAAGCCGCGGCGGCCGCCGCCGCCAACGAAATCTCCGGCACCATGGCGCTGCAATGGGCCGCCATGGTCGAGGACGGCAGCCGCGACTTCGGCGGCGGCAAGAACGGCGGCGAGCGGGTCCTGTCGCAGGAAGAAATCGACAACCTGCTCGGTTTCACCGTCGGCGAAGTCAATCTGGACGACAATTCCGGCATTCGCGCCATCATCGATTCGGCGATGGTATCCTACGAGCGTCTGCCAATGCTCGAAATCGTGTTCGACCGGCTGGTGCGGCTGATGACCACGAGCTTGCGCAATTTCACCTCCGACAACGTCGAGGTCTCGCTCGACCGCATCACCTCGGTGCGGTTCGGCGACTACATGAACTCGATTCCGCTGCCCGCCGTGCTCAGCGTGTTCAAGGCCGAGGAATGGGAAAATTTCGGCCTCGCCACGGTGGATTCCAGCCTGATCTATTCAATGGTCGATGTTCTCCTGGGCGGCCGCCGCGGCCAGACCTCGATGCGCATCGAGGGCCGTCCCTACACCTCGATCGAGACCAACCTCGTCAAGCGGCTGGTCGAGGTCGTGCTGGCCGACGCCGAGCAGGCGTTCCGGCCGCTGTCGCCGGTGACCTTCTCGATCGACCGGCTAGAGACCAATCCGCGCTTCGCCGCCATCAGCCGGCCGGCCAATGCCGCGATCCTGGTGCGCCTGCGCATCGACATGGAAGACCGCGGCGGCAATATCGAATTGCTGCTGCCCTACGCGACCATCGAGCCAATCCGCCCCGTGCTGCTGCAGATGTTCATGGGCGAGAAGTTCGGCCGCGATCCGATCTGGGAAGGCCATTTCGCCACCGAAGTGGGGCAGGCGGAAATCTCCGTCGATGCCGTGCTCTACGAGGCTGAAATCCCGCTCAAGCAGCTGATGAAGCTGAAGGTCGGCGACACCCTGCCGCTGGACATGCGCGCCGACGCACTGGTCGCGGTGCGCTGCGGCAACGTGCTCTTGACCGAAGGCCGAATGGGGCGCGTCGGCGACCGCGTCGCCATCCGCGTCACCAAGCAGCTGCGCAAGCCCAATACCACCTTCGCGATGTTCGAGAAGGCCGACGAGCAAACCAAATTGATGGAGGCCCAATGAGTCATTCATTCGGAATTGTGATCGAGAGCCTGGTTGCCGTCCTGCTGCTGCTCACGATCGGCTATTGCATGCTGCTGAACTCGCGGCTGAAGCGGCTGAAGGCGGACGAGCATTCGCTGAAGGCGACGATCGGGGAGTTGATCACGGCGACCGAAATCGCCGAGCGCGCGATCGGCGGCCTCAAGCACACCGTGCGCGACGTCAACGAGAATCTCGGCAACCAGCTGACCTCGGCGGCGCAGCTGTCACAGCAGCTCAAGAATCAGCTCGCCGAGGGCGACAATGTGATCCGGCGGCTGTCCAGGATCGCGATCGCCGCACGCCCGCTGTCGGAGTCGGCGGCGGAGCCTGTGGCGGCGCCCCGGGTATCGTCGGCCAAGGCGGTTGCCGCGGCGGCGCAGGCGTTCTCCGAGCGCAGAAGGTCTGACGGCCTCGCCGCATGAAATCCTTCCGCGACATTCGTGTCATTCCGGTCGTCCTGATCGCGATCCTGGGCCTCGCCGTGCTCAAGGTGGCGGGTCTGGTGATCGATGGCGGCTACGTGTTCGACCATCAACCGAAGAGCGCGAAGAAGTCATGGGCGCAGGAAACGCTGAGTTTTCCGTCGCCAGGCAAGGCCGATTCCGCCGACATCACGGGGTCGGTGGCGGCCAAGAAGGAAGACGCGCCGAAGCCGGCCGCGCCGGTTGCCGAGCCGCCGAAAGCCGACGGCATCGTGGTCTACCCCGAGCAGACGCCGCCGGTGTCGGCGTCGGAGCGCGCGATCCTGGAGCGCCTGCAGTCGCGGCGGCAGGAGCTGGAGGCGCGCGCCCGCGAGATCGATATTCGCGAAAGCCTGCTCAAGTCGGCCGAGAGGCGCATCGAATCCAAGGTCGAGGAGATGAAGGCGGTCGAGTCGCGGATATCGACGGCGAGCGGGGTGAAGAGCGAAACCGACGCCACCCGCTTCAAGGGCATCATCACCATGTATGAGGGCATGAAACCGAAGGACGCGGCCAAGGTGTTCGACCGGCTCGAGATGTCCGTGCTGTTCGAGATCGCCTCGCAGATCGCGCCACGCAAGATGTCCGATATCCTCGGCCTGATGGCGCCGGAATCGGCCGAACGGCTGACCGTCGAAATGGCCCGCCGCGCCGGATCCGACAAGCCCGCCGCGATCGCCGATCTTCCCAAAATCGAGGGCAAGTTGCTGCCGCAGAAGCTCAATTAACGCGGATCATTAACAGCCTCTTAATGCGCCAATTCTAGGATTCAAAGGCGCGGGGCGACGTCGCCCCGCCGTCGCACAGATCGAACGAAGCTGAAAGACCCGGAATGGCGCGAACCGCTGCCGCTGGATTTTGGTCGCGAGGCCGCGCTTGCGCGCGGGCCGCGCGGCTTCGCCTTGGCGGGTGCATAGGGTTCACCGCCGGGCTGGTCCTGATCGGCCTGACATCGTCCGCCTTCGGCCAGACCGAGCCGGTCAGGGGTGAGGCGACGTTTTCCGCCTCGGGCGGTTTCGCCCGGCTGGTTCTCAAGCTCGCCGAGGATGTCGAGTCCCACGTGTCGACTGCCGGCTCCATCCTCGTGATCCGGTTCAAGCGCCCGGTCGATATTCCGGTCGACAGGCTGTCCGACGCGGTGCCCGATTATGTCGGATCGGTGCGGCGCGATCCCGATGGCTCGGCGATCCGGCTGTCGCTGTCGCGCAAGGTGACCATCAATACCATGACGGCGGGCGAGCGGGTGTTCGTCGATCTGCTGCCCGATACTTGGAGCGGTCAGCCGCCGGCCTTGCCGGCCGAAGTGGTCCGCGAACTTTCCGAGCGCGCCCGGGCCGCCGAGCGCGCCTTGCGCCAGCAGCGCGCCACCGCGCTGGCCCAGAAGCGTCCGCCGATTCGGGTCCGCGCTTCGGTGCAGCCGACCTTCGTCCGCTTCGTCTTCGAGATGCCCGATGGCATCGGCGTCTCCAGCGTGCTGAACGACCAGCGACTGACGCTACTGTTCAACGCCGCGCTCTCCTTCGACCTCGCGGACGCCAAGCTGGCGGCGCCTGCCAACATCGCCTCGATCGGCCAGAAGATCGAACGCGAAACCTCCGTGGTGGAGGTCGTGCTGATCGGCGATGTCGATGTCCGCTCCTTCCGCGAGGAGAAGAACTACATCATCGACGTCGCCTTCCAGCAGCCCGAGCAACCGCCGGCACAGCGGCCGCCGCTGGCCGATGCGTCGCCAGCCCCGCCCGTGGCCGCGCCGGCCGCATCCGCCAGGCCGGCGGGGCCTCCTTCCGGGCTATCCGGGGAGATTGCGCCGCCGACTTCGGAAACCTTCGCCCGGCAAGCCAGGATCGAGATCAAGCCGGATCACGCCGCGACCGCCCCCGCTTCCGAACCGCCGCCGGCGCCGCCGTCACGCGACATGCCCCGGCAGATGACCGCCCAAGTGGTTGAAACCCCGCCGAAGCTGGCGCCAGTCGCAGCCGCGCCGCCGTCAGCTATTGATGCGGTCGCGCCGATTAAGCCGTCGCCGGCAGCCCAGCCGCCGGCGGCGGGCGAGGCCGCCGCCTCGGTCAGCGCCAGGCGGGACAGCGACGCCCTGCGCGTGACGTTTGCGTTTGCCGCGGCGACTCCGGCCGCCTTGTTTCGCCGCGCCGACACGGTGTGGCTGGTATTCGATTCCCGGCAGCCGATCGATGTCGAGGCGATCCGCAGCAAAGGCGGGGCGCTGATCGCCGACGTCAGCCGGTTGCCGCTGGACCAGGGCCAGGCGATCGGCATTCGACTCAACCGCCCGCAAATGCCTTCGCTGGCCGGCGACGACAAGGACGGTGCGCACTGGATACTAACCTTTGCCGATACGATGCAGTCGCCGCCGCAGCCTCTGGTCGTGATCCGCAATATCACCGACCCCGCACTCGCCAACGTCACCGTGCCGTTGTCGAGGCCCGGGCTGCTGCACCGGTTCGTCGATCCGGACGCCGGCGACACATTGCAGGTGGTCACCGCGTCGCTGCCGGTCCGCGGCCTGATCAAGCAGCATGATTTCGTCGAGATGTCGCTGCTGGAATCGATCCACGGCGTGGCGGTCCATCCCCATTCCGAGGATGTCAGCGCCGAAGTCGCGCCCGACAGGGTCATCATCGGCCGGCCCGGCGGCCTGACGCTGTCATCGGCCGATGTGGCGTCCGAGCGCGCGACAACCGCGGTACGGCCCATTTTCGACGTCGGCGAGTGGCGCAGAAACCAGGCGGAAAACTTCATCGCGCGCCAGGAAGCGCTGATCGCCGCGGCCGGGATGGTCGAGCCCAATCAACGTGGCCAGGCCCGCATCGCCTTGGCCCGCTTCTTCATGTCGCGCGGGATGTATTTCGAAGCCAAGGGCGCCGCCGATCTTGCGCTCGCCGACGCCAAGCCGGGGTCGGAGGATTCGATCGCCCTGATGGTGCGTGTGGTCGCGAACATCCTGATCGGCCGTCCCGAGCAGGGGCTGAAGGATCTCTCCAATCCCGTGATCGGACCGAACTACGATTCGCAGCTGTGGAAGGCGCTGGCCTTTGCCCGTCAGGGCAAGTGGGCGGAGGCGCGCGAAAAATTCAAGAACGTCGAATTCGCCATTACCTCGCTGCCGATCGAGCTGCAGCATATCGTGATCATGGAAGCGATGCGCGCATCGCTCGAGGTCAGGGATTATTCCGGCGCCGCCAAACGTGCCAGCGACCTGAAGGTGGTCGGTATTCCCGCGGAGTTGAAAGCGGCGGCGGCGGTGCTGTTCGGCCGGCTGGCCGAAGCGCTCGGCTACGACAAGGACGCGCAGAGCGAGTACAAGGTCGCAATCGAATCCCCGGATCGCGCCGCGGCCGCCGAAGCCAGGCTACTCGACATCATGTTGCGCCAGCGGCGCGACGAGATCAACCAGGCCGACGCCTTGCGCGAACTGGAGACGCTTGCGGTGACGTGGCGCGGCGACGCGATCGAGGTGCGGGCGCTGCAGATGATGGCGCGGATCTATACCGATATCGGACGCTACGGCGAGTCGCTGGCGGCGGCGAAGGCCGCGACCAGGCTGCAGCCGAATTCGGAAATGTCGCGGGCCGGCCAGGATGCGGCGGCGGCGCTGTTTGCCCAGCTCTATCTCGGTCCGAAGGGCGACGATCTTCCCCCGGTCGACGCGCTCGGGATGTTTTACGAGTACAGCGAACTGACGCCGATCGGACGGCGCGGCGACGAGATGATTCGCCGCTTGGCGGACCGGCTGGTCGCGGTCGACCTGCTCGATCAGGCCGGCGAACTGTTGCAGTATCAGGTCGACAAACGACTGGAGGGCGCAGCGCGCGCCCAGGTCGCCGCGCGCCTGGCCATGGTCTATCTCACCGGCCGCAAACCTGACCGCGCAATATCGGCGCTTCGCACCACGCGGATCGCGGACCTTTCCGGCGAACTGCGTCAGCAGCGGCTGCTGCTGGAGGCGCGCGCCCAAAGCGACGTCGGGCGCCATGACCTCGCACTCGACATCATCTCGAATATTGCCGGCCGCGAAGCGATCCGGCTGCGTTCCGACATCTACTGGGCGTCGCGGCGCTGGCGCGAGTCTTCCGAGCAGATCGAACTGTACTACGCCGATCGCTGGCGCGACTTCAAACCCCTGAACCCGGTGGAGAAGGGCGACGTGATCCGTGCGGTTGTCGGATACGCGCTGGCCGAGGACGCCCTCGGTCTGGCGCGCTTCCGCGAGAAATACGCGCCGCTGATGAGCGGCGAGGGCGACCGGGCCGCGTTCGAGACCGCCGCCAGGTCGAGCGGCTCCAGCAGCGCCGAATTCGCCATGATCGCGAAGATGGCGGCCAGCGTCGACACGCTCGACGGCTTCCTGCGCGAAATGAGGACGCGTTTCCCGGACACCACCGCCAGGGCGCCGTTGCCGCCGGAAACCGCAAAGGGCGAGCCGGTCCATACCGGCGCGCTGCCCGAGATCGTCGGCCTGAAGCGTATCGGCGTCGGGCGGTAACGCATCGCGGATTTTGCAAACCGTACCGGATCGGCGGTGCCGGCAGGTTTCCGCCAGGGAAGCGGGTCTGCCGAGCCGCGGATCAGTCCGATGCGAGCACTCTCGGCCGTTCGTACTTGACGCGCGCGGCGGAAGCTTTCGCAAGGCTGGGATGCCCGCCGTCGATCCGTTTGACCACTTCCAGTCCGTTAGCGCTCGCGACGATATCGCCCCGGCGCAGCGTTCGGTCTTCCCGAAGACTGACGGAGGCCAGGCCGACCACGTCTTTGCCGTTGCAGGTGCAGCCTGCTACCAGTTCTTCGCGATAGCGAAACGCATGGGGCAGCGCGGTGTAGGCTTTTCCATCGGTCGAAGCGGCGCTGTCGATCGAGCTTCCGAAAAAGACCTTCGTTTCGCCCGCTGGGCAAAGGTTCTGACAAACCTCGGCGCTGCCCCGGCTGCTGCCGGACGGGACCGGGAAATAGCGGCCGTCGCACGTTCGAACGCAAAAAGAGGCAGCGGTTGAAGAGGCCGGGGATGCTGTCTGCCTGTTCCAACGCGCCGCGGGAAATGTCTTCGGCGGGAAGTCTGCTGCCGGATTCTCCCCATAGGAAAGAGCCATCGTCGAGGCGGTCCGTGAAGACGACCCGCCGGTCATGATCTCGTAGGCGTTCTCAGCTTGCGCGGCACAGGCCAGCAAGACGAACGCGGCTGCGATGATGGTGGTTGGCCTCTTATGGATGTTCTGCACGGTCTGCTGCCCCCTGAAGGCCCGCTGCCACCCGGGCAACGGGCCTTCCGATCCGATACCTAGTTTTCGGTGCAGACCTTGATGGTCTTCATGCCGGTTTCGGCTTCGGTCCTCGTCTTGAAGATGCCGTTGTCGACGACGGTCGTGGTGGTGGAAGTGGGTTTCTTGTCGACGATCGTGCACTTCTTTGTCGTCGCGTCCCGAACCACATAGTATTCGCTCGAGACCGTGGTGGTCTGGGCAAAAGCAGAAGTCACGGCGAATGCCGCAACCGCGCCGGAAATCAGAATTTTTTTCATTGACTGTCTCCTCTATTGGGCATGCGATACGAGAATGTACCCGCAGCACCGCAACAGTCTGAATTATCAAAAGTTCCCCATCCTTTAGGGACTTCGGTTCGGAACATGGGGAGCCGCCGCGGAACGTTTGTCGGAGCCCTTGATTGTCATAGGCGTGATAGTTGCCGATTTAAGTCACTGTTGAAGATTTCACGAACTCGCTGCAGTCGTGGGTCGATCCCGCCGGCTGACGCATGTTCTAAACGACAAGGGGAGATCCTTGGCTGATCCGCACCAAGTGAATACGATCATTGCCACGGCGATTTGTGACAGCCGGAAAGATCACCCGGACGGTCGAATCGATCCTGCGGAAGCAAAACAAATCGCAAAACGCATTGTCGAGGAACTCGCAAATGCGGGCCTGAGTATTGTGCCGACCGGCGAAACATGACGGGCACGGCGATCGTTCGACGGTCGTCCCGCCAGCCATTCGAGGCTTGGTCTAGCGCTCAGTCGTGGCCGTCCCCTCGACAGATGTGACCCGAACCGGCAACCTGCAGAGGTCAACGCCCGGAGGAGGCCGTCGCATGCGCAAGCCCGTCAGGACCGAAGCCGAACTGATTGCGATGGCCAGGGCGGAGTTGAAGGTTCACGCCGATGGTCCGGACGAAATCATCATCTCCGTGCTGCGTGACGGCCGCAGTTGGGAATTCCGGGCTTCCGCCGACGAGGCGACGATTGCCAAGCCCGGCTATCCCGAAAGCGTCATGATGCTGGTCCAGATCGGCGACCACCTCAGCAAGCAGTACGATGTGGAAGGGTAGGGCGGGCGAAGCGTCGGGATCGCCATAGAAGATCGCTCGCACGACACTACTTTCGTCGCCCGGGCGACATCCGTTTCCGGCAGTCGCCTTTCCGACCCCCATTCTTCCGAGGGCACAGCGACGAAACGATTCGCCCGCTCGGCTTACTGGCGCGAGATCGCTTCATGGCTTCGGCAAGCTACATATTCCGCCAGATTCCGACTCTGGCCGACCTGGCTTCGTCTTCAGCGGCGAGCAACTCCGCCGGCGCGTCCGGCGTCGCACGGGCGCCTCCGTTGCTCAGAATAATCCGCGACAAGTCCTGCCCATCGACGTTGCAGCGATAGCGGTCCGGCATGCCACTGGGCTCGCAAATCACTTCACGCCGCCGCAGGAACCGCGCCAGCGCCCGGACCGCGCGTCGATCGTCCTCTCCGAGGATGCCCTGGAGTTGTATCCTTCTGCCGCGAATGGCCAACGTCGCCAGATCGACAACCTCTGGCGATCCTCTGGCGCCTGCGTCTGCGGCGGCCTCGCCCGGAGGAGGGTTGACGGCAGGACTGGCGGGGGTCAGCGCGTTCCCGGGGTTGAGAGCGTCGGTGTTGCGCCTGGCAACTTGTGGCGACGTCCTGGAAACGGCGGGTAGGGCGCGTCCGACAAAATCGCGCCAGATGCTGGCGGGAAGATCCCCGCCGGTGACCCGGTTGGTCGGGGTGTTGTCGTCATTTCCCACCCAAACGCCCACAACGATATCAGGCGTAAATCCGATGAACCAGGCGTCGCGGTATTCCTGAGTAGTCCCCGTCTTGCCGCCGACCAGGACATTTGGAATGCGCGCCGCCTTTCCGGTACCTTCGTTCACGACCGACTGCAGCAGGTCACTCATCATCGCCCGGCTGGCGCCCAGTTGGCCGGTGACCTCCTTGCCATCCCCCGGTTTTGTGTAGAGTGCTTGTTGGGAATTACCTGCAATCGAGCGCACCGAGTACGGCTCGATCGATTGAACTCCGGCGGCAACCGCGCCGAACGCTCGCGTCATTTCCAACAGCGTAACCTCGGCCGAGCCGAGTGCCAGGCTCGGGACGGCGGGCAGCGTCGACTGCACGCCCATGCGCTTCGCGGTGTCGATGACCGCGGCTGTTCCGACCTCGTCGCCGAGCTGGGCAGCGATCGTGTTGACGGATTGCGCAAACGCATTCCTCAGCGTCATGCTGCCACGAAAGCGTCCGCTGTAGTTTTGCGGCTCCCATTCCCCGATCTGGGTTGGCTTGTCGACCACGACAGACTGGGGCGTGTAGCCCCGTTGCAGCGCGGTCAAATAAACGAACAGCTTGAACAGCGATCCCGCCTGCCGCTTGGCTTGCGTGGCGCGATTGAACTGGCTGGCTTCGTAGTTGCGACCGCCGACCATGGCCAGCACGGCGCCATCCCTGCCGAGCGCAACCAGCGCCGCCTGTGAGACGTTTTTCTTCGCACCCTCCGCCTCGAACCGGCGCTCGATGACCCCTTCGGCGAGCCGTTGCAGCTCCAGATTCAACGTCGTGCGCAAGGTCAGATCGCCGGATGCCGAGCCCAGAAGCCGGCGGACGTCGCCCGCGACCATGTCGATGAAATAGTTCGTGCCAGGCGGTGTTTCCGGCGGCGTTCGCAGATTGACGGGTTGGGCGCGGGCGGTTTCCGCTTCCGCTTCCGTCAAGGCTTTGGTTTCCACCATCGTTTGCAGGACGGTCTCCTGCCGCTCCTTGGCGCCCCCGAAATTGCGTGTCGGCGCGAGCTGTGACGGCGCCCGCACCAGGCCTGCGAGCATCGCTGATTCCGCAAGCGAGAGTTCGCCGGCCTTTTTTCCAAAGTATCTCCTGGCGGCGGCATCGACGCCGTAGGCCCCGGCGCCAAAATAGGCGGTATTCAGATATCGCAGGAGAATGTCTTCCTTCGTGAGTTGGCTCTCCAGCCACAGCGCGAGCAGTGCCTCCTGCACCTTGCGGCGGAATGAGCGCTCGGGAGACAGAAACATCAGGCGGGCGAGCTGTTGTGTGATGGTGCTGCCGCCCTCCCGCGTACCGCCGGCCTGTGTGTTGCGCCAGCCGGCGCGCATGATCCCGCGAAAATCGACACCGATGTGCTGGTAGAACCTTCGATCCTCGATCGCGACAATCGCCTGGGCCAGATGCGGCGGCAGATCCGCGGCCGTCAGCTTGTCGCCCTTGAATACGCCGCGGGCGGCGAACACCTCGCCTTGAGCCCCTTCGAAGGTCAGTGCACTCTGGGTTGCTTCGACCTGAAGCCCGCCGGCGACCGGTAGCGTCGCGAGGCTATAGAGGACGACCATAACGAGAAGCGCCAGCGCGAGCGCCAAAGAAGCCGCGAGATACTTCCAGCGCAACTTCACGCGATCCAGCCCTTCGCGCGATTTGGGCGCTGCGGCACCTGATCTGGACCGCCAGCCCTGCCAGCGGGATTTCAGATCGAGGCGCGGCCAGCGGGCATTGCTCGTCGATGAAACGAGGTCGGCCTTCAAACCTGGCCAGCGGCTGCCAAATGATGCCCCGGTTGCCCGCAGGGCCGTTCTCCCGCCGCTCCACCAGACTTGCGCCCGGCATGCGGCCTCGCGGAATACTGATCCTGCCAGGACAGCGATCTGCCCCGCGAGAGTGCGAAACGAATCGCGGACATGGGCCGGCGTCACCGGGGCATCGTTCAATGCCGAAACGGGATCGATAGGGGGTTCGATCTTTTGCTGGTCCGGCGAACTGGTCATGAGCGGTGGTCGAAGAGCTTTCAGGGGGCGAAAGGCGGTATGGAAGGCTTGGAGCAGGCCTGGACCAACACGATTGTCGGAAGAGAATGCCGGGGGAACCGTAGAGTTCCCCAGGAAGAAACCGGGCCCGGATGGCGACCGAGGCCATCAAGCCGTTGTCGCTTGGCGCGAAGCGCGACAGCCCGATGCAATCATTCGATTAAGAAGGCTTGCCGCAGGCGCGGCCCGAGGCGGATCCCAGGATCAACCTCCGATGATGCCCTTGAGGCCGGTATAGACCGAACCAGCGGCGGTCGCAACGACGCCCCCGAGCGGTCCTGCCGTCTGCATCAGATCCTGGATGCGGCGCGCGCGCCGGCGCAGGCCTTCCTCGCCCACATGCTGGCCCAGCATTCGCGCGACGCGGAAAGCACCCGAACTTGGCTTACCGCCCGATGCGATCGTCGAGGGAAGCACGACAAACACCAGCATGGCGAGAATGTTGCCGGTGAGAAATGCGAGCGCAATGCTGAGTCCATATTCGAACGACTCCCGCCACTCCAGGAACGCCGAGGGCACGATCGGCACGTTGTCGATGATCCCGATCACCGTGAGCATCCCGCTCACGCTCAGAAAAGCGACCAGCGCACCGAGCCCGAACGCGCTCCGGGCGCCGATCTTGCTGACGAAATAGGCGGCCATTCCGAAAGGCAGGGGAATGACGAACGATGCGAGCCGCAGGTAGAGCGGAGAGACGTTGAACTGAACCGTCACCAGATAGTGCGCGACGAGCAGCAACAGCACCGTCGGTATCACGTAGAGAACCGCATAGAGCGAGATGAAGCGGGCCGGCGCATCGCGCAGCGCGAGCTGCGTGTTGACGCTGTCGAGCCGGCGCTGCATGCGGTCCAACTCGCTGACCAGATCCTGAATTTCGAGAATGACGGGCCTGACGAGGCGCAGGTCGCGGCCGCAATCCTTGCAGGCGACCGCCTCGTCCTTGATCGTCTCGGCGCAGAAAGGGCATTCCATCAGAGGTCACGTCCGGGCCGCGACGCGATGCGGCTCATCGACAGCATGGGGGTACATTGCCCAACTCGTTCGGCCATCTCAGGCGCCGCCTGCATCGGGACTTCGTCGGGCCCACCGGCGGCGTGCGTGCAGCCGCGCTTCCTTCTCGGCCAGCTCGTCGCGCAGCCGATCGCGCATCCGGACCAGGTCTTCGCGCTCCTTCCTGAGCGATGCCGGAATTTCGGTATCGCGATTGCAACTTGGACAGACCGGCGCGTCCGCCTGCTTCTCCGAGCCACAGAATGGACAGCGCACCGAGGGGGTCATGCTTTCACGGTTCGACTTTCAGCACGAAGTTCGCCGTGGCGGCGCGGCCATCCGAGTCCTTGATGTCGATGCGGACCATATGATCGCCGGGCGGCAGTTCCGCAGCCGGCACATCGATTCCCGACGCATTGACGAAGGGCCTGATCCGCGGCGTCAGGTCGACATTGGGGGTGCGCAGATACGTCGCCTGCACCGCGTCGAGATCGACCTTGGATCCGCCATAGGTCTGGAATTTGAGCTGAAGCCGGACCGGTGACCGGATCGCGCCGGCGTGTGGCACCAGCTCGACCTTCGGACCGCGGGTCACGCCGCGCGCCGACATCGCGATCGCTCCCTTTGGCGGCGGCAATTTCGCCTCGTCCGCGGTGATCAATACCAGGTTGGCGGCGTGTGCCGGCCGCAACGCCGTCAAGCCAGCCGCAACGCAGATCGCCAATCCGAGACAAAGCAAACGCATCGCAGTCCTCCATTCCTTAAAGTACCTTCACTTTGGCGCGCAGGCCAAAGGGAGAAGTGCGGACCCCGCTACAGGCCCGTTGGCGAGGGCGTCACCGCGGCCGAGCGCCAGACGCATGCCCGCACCGCCCAGGAAATCGACAGCCGGCATGGCTCGACAAAGCGGTCCGGCGGGCCACCTTCGCCCTGCACGCGGTTTCGAACGCACGCCTGAATCATGGGCCGGCCCACGGTTTGCCGGCAATTCTCGACGAGGTGCGGAACGGTCCGCTGGACGCAGGCCCGGACGGCCGGGATGGCGTCGGTCCGGCAGGCGCGAACATAGGTCCGCGGCGCGCCGCCCTGATGCAGCACTCTCGATCGGACGCAGGCCCGCACGATCGGCCTGCCGACGGTCGCCCGGCATTCCTTCACGGCGCTTGCGCCGGTATGCGCGGCCGCCTGCGGCGGAATCATCGCCGCAACGACGGAGATGATCAATCCACCCGCGAGACCGGCGCGCAGGCGCCTGCGCTGACGCGACCTCCTTGCCATCTCAACGCTTCCCGCCGTCGCCGATGATGGTGTAGGGCGCCCAGAACAACGGATGCGCATAGGCGAACTCGGTCTTGCCTGCCGCGTCGGCGTAACCAGGGCCGTCCACCATCGCCATCATCGCCTGCCGCAGCGCCTCGCCGCGCGTGAGGTTCTTGTCGTTGGCCTGGCGCTTGAACAGGTCGGTGACCAGTTCGCGCGCCGACTGCGAATGCACCGACCAGTTTGTCACCAGCAGCGCCCGCGTGCCGGCGTAGAAGAAGGCCCGACCAAGCCCCGAGGCTGCTTCCGCGCCAGCGCCGGCACCCGCGCCGGTGTTGCAGGCCGACAGCACCACCCAGTCGGCGTCGAGCTTCATCGACAGAATCTCCGACATCGTCAGCAACCCGTCGCCATCGCTGCCGGAAAGCGCCGGCGCGGACAAAGCCAGCGCCGGTTGCGTCAGCCCGTTCAGTTCGCCCGGCACGAGGCCGTGGGTCGCGAAGGCCAGCACCTTGAAACCCGACAGGTCCATCGCCTTCACCGCCTTCTCGTTGGCGTCTTTGCCGAGATGCAGCACCTTCGCCGGATCGGCCTGCAGGGCCAGCGCGATCGACCTCAGTTCCTCCGCAGTATCCGGCAGCCGCGGCAGCAGAGCAAGTTCAGCGCTGTCGACGCCTTCCAGTCTTGGACTGTTGCGACGCTTCAGCGGAACGCCGCGGGTCATGACGCCCGAGGCATCCGCCACCTGCACCGGCGCCGGCAGATCGGCCTCGGCGGCCTGTTCCTTGCTGAAATAGGGATCGCCGAATGCAATCAGCTCGCCGCGCTCCGGCTTGCCCGGCGGCAACTGCCGCAAGGTTCGCAATGCCGCCGACGACGGTACCATCGTCACCGCATGGGTGCGCGCGAGCCAGGGTACTTTGCGGTAGCTCGCGAACAGCGGCTCGTCATTGGCCTTGATTTCGGCCGGCGCCGTCGGCAACAGCGGCAAAGGCAACAGGCCGAGGGCGCCGTTGGTCACCACGATCAGGCTCTTCGCCGATTTCCAGCCGGCTTCCACCGGCTTCAGCAGCAGCGAATAGAGTTCATAGCCGAGTGCGACGTCGAAGGCCGGAATGTCGGAGATCATCGCCGCGTTCGGCTCCAGCGCCTCGCGCAGCTTGCGTACCTTGCTCTCGATCTCGCCCGCGGGCAGCTTCACCGCCGCGAACGTCACCGGTCCTTCCTTGGGGACGGCCCAGACGAAGCTGCCGCGCCGGCCGAAATAGAACGACAGCATGGCCTCGCCCGGCGTCAGCGTCGCCTTGATCTGCTCGACGCTGGGAGGTTTGGGATCGATCAGTTCGGCGTAGCTCGGGAACTTCCTGTTGATTTCCTGCCGCACCTTGTCGCGATCGGAGCGCAGCCTGTCGATCGAGGCGTTGGTGGCCTTCACGACCTTCTCGTCGCGCGCGTTCGAGGACAGCGCGTTGTTGAGCGCGCCGAGCTGCGCGTTGATCTGCTTGCCGAGGTCCTGCTCCTTGCGCACGAGTTCGGCGAGCGCGGGATCCTTCGCCACGCTGCGCGCGCTCGACGCCGACAGTGCTCTCTGCACCGATTGGCCGCGAATCGAATCCGCCAGTGCAAAGGTTTCCAGCGAGACCTCGCCGGTGGCGTTGTCGTTGTTCTTCGCCAGCATCGCGATGTAGGCTTCGACGATGTTTTGCAGCCGCTGGCTGCGCGCGGCGCTGACCGTGTCGTCATCGTTGTCGGCGTTCTCGCGCGAGGCCGCCATCAGGACCGGGATCGCCGCCTTGAACTCGCGGGTGGCGTCGGCCTCTTTCCCCGCCAGGCCTAAGCCAACCGCCAGCGTGCCGCGCGCCGCGGCCGTGTCGAAATGCTTCTCGCCGACGCGTCCAACCTCGCGTTTCAAAAGCTCCTGCGCCGCCGCGATGCCGGCTTCGATCTGGCCGGAAGCGTACAATGTCGAAATGCGGGAGCCGTTCAGTTCGAGCACCTGCTTGCGTCCGGGCTCCCATTTTGCGATGGCCTTGTCCAGTTCGGCATAAACGCTGGCGGCCTCGTTGGACTTGCGCTGGAAAGCCAGCACCGAGCCCAGTTGCGACAGGATCTGCGCGCTGACCTGGCTGTTGTCGGCAATGCCGACGGTGCGCTGAATGTCGAGCGCCGAGCGGATCAGCTTTTCGGCATCGGCATAGCGGCCCTGTTCAATCAGAACTCCGGCAAGGCCGGTCACGTAGCGCGTGGTTGCCGGATGGTACTTGCCCCGGGCTTTCAAACGCGACAGCAGCACACTGCGGGCGTCGACTTCGGCCTCGGCGAGCCGCCCCTGCTTGGCCTTCATGCGCGCTGCATTCAGGAGGTCGGCATCCGCCGCCTGAAGGACCTGCGCTTCCTTCGGGCCGTATTCGATTTTCTTCAGATCCGCGATGAAGGCTTTCCTGTAATCCGCCGCCTTCCTGTATGATGCCTCCGCCTCGCGATACTGTCCGCGCGCTTCAAGGATCGTCGCCCGCCCGCTCTCGAAATCGGCTTCCCAGCCTCGGCCCCGGAGGTTGTAGGCTTCCCGTTTCCCGGGAATGCCGCTGGTGCGAACGTCCGTCAGGTACGTCTGCATGCGCCGCAAATAGCCCTCGGCCTGCGCGATGTCGCCGCTCAGGATCAGCGCCGGCATGATATTCCGGCTGGCGCCGAAGATATGCCCGCCCATGCCCCGCACATTCTGGGTCTCCCGGATCATCTGCTGAAACATCTCGAGGGCGGTCTTCAAATCGCCCGCAGCCTGCTTCTGCAACGCAACAAACCCGCGAATGCGCTGCTTCAGCATTGCGTCCCCGCCATTTCCGACGATGGCAAGGGCTTTCTCCCCGTCGGAAATGGCATCCGCGTTGCGGCCGAGCGCCGCCCTGGCCGCGCCGCGATCGTAGTAGAATTCCGCCAGATCGGACACCGACAGTCCTTTTTCCGGCTCGTCCTCGGCCTCGTCCTTCAGTTTGGCAAGCATCGCCGGATCGGGTTTCTCGTCGTCG
Source organism: Bradyrhizobiaceae bacterium Ga0074131 (assembly GCA_001464035.1). Lineage (GTDB taxonomy): Bacteria > Pseudomonadota > Alphaproteobacteria > Rhizobiales > Xanthobacteraceae > Bradyrhizobium. Next base: position 459,482 of record LNEC01000017.1, on the reverse strand, counting down.
AGAACGGCAGTGATGTCGGCGATGGTGCGCGGCGGCGGCACGAATCCGGCAGGCAGGGCGTTGCCGAGATCGATGGCCTCCTTTTTCGTCTTGCCGTCGTCGATGGCGATCGCGACATTGGCGCGGCCGTTGGCCTTGTTCATCGCTGCCACGACGCACGCCCGCACGCCGGGACTCGCCTTGGCGCGGCACGCCTCGCGCAGCTGCTCGGCGTCCGGCGCTCGGCCCCGGCCCCCCATGCAAGCCTGGACGATCGGCCTGCCGACGGTTTCGCGGCAACTCGCAATGGCCTGCTCCATCGACAGCGCCATCGCAAGATCGGGTACCACTGCGATGCAGCAGGCTGTCGAAAATGCGCCGACGTAGGTCTTCCAGGATCCAGCGATGGTGGTTTTTGGAAGGTGTTCGGAAATTACGACACGAGACATAATACATCTCCTCGCCAAACGGTGTGCGCCGCAAAACAGGGGATGCTCGCTCACGTGCCGGCTAACGCCGGACGATCAGCCACTTCGGGGCAAACGATCCCCAGGAATTCTCACAACGTGAATAGAATGATCCTTTTTGTCCTGCCTGCAAGGCAAAAAGCGGATCGGACGACCCCTTCGCTCCCGGCCGGCAGCAACCTGCGGTCTATCTCCGGCGACGCTGCACCAGGCCGCGTCGCCAGCGATCAGCCATCGATCAGAAGGTTCGTCACCGCTGACGGCCAGCGCCATTCCCGTCACCGGGAGCGAGCCCGAGGCGATCCCACTCTGCATGGGGTTATTTTCGCAAATTTGTGTCGGAGCTGAACTCCAACATCATCACGCCGCCGGTCTATCCCCCGTAACTTTGCACCAGACTCCCCGCCACCAGCGACCAACCGTCCACCAGTACGAAGAAGATCAGCTTGAACGGGAGCGACACTACGACCGGCGGCAGCATCATCATGCCCATCGACATCAGCACCGAGGCGACCACGAGGTCGATGATCAGGAAGGGCAAGAACAACAGGAAGCCGATCTCGAAGGCGCGCTTCAGTTCGGAGATCATGAAGGCCGGCACCAGGATCCGCAGCGACAGGTCCTCGGGCGTCGCCGGGGGCGGCTCGCGCGACAGGTCGATGAACAGTTTCAGGTCCTTTTCGCGCACGTTCTTCTGCATGAAGCCGCGCAGCGGCACCGAGGCCTTCTGCAGCGCTTCCTCGACGCCGATCTGGTTGGCGATCAGGGGCTTGATGCCGTCGTCATAGGATTTCTGCAGCACCGGACCCATCACGAACGCGGTCAGGAACATCGCGAGCGCGATGATGACCGAATTCGGCGGTGCGGTCGCGGTGCCCAGCGCGGTGCGCAGCAGCGACAGCACCACCACGATGCGGGTGAACGACGTCATCATGATCAGGATCGACGGCGCGACCGACAGGATGGTCAACAGCGCGATCAGCTGGATCGCGCGCTCGGTGACGCCGCCGCCACCGCCGCCGAGATTGATGCTGATATCTTGCGCGAAAGCCGGACCGGCCAGCGATCCGGCGGCTGTCAATACGGCGAGAAATACAACTCTACGCGGGAGGGCCGCCGGCCTCACGAAGGGGGCTTTGGACGGCCCAGCAAGGACGCCATCTCGTCTTCGAGATTCTCAAAGCCGCTCTTCGCTGGCGCCGGCGGCGCTATCGGCTCGTTACGAGGAGCGCCGCGGCCTTGCGGCGGCTCGGGCGCGACCGGAGGCGCCGTTTCACCGGCGGGCCGGCGCAGGGCCGCTTCCAGCCGCTGCGCCATCTCGGCGAGATTCTGGTCGGCGGTAGACTGGGCCGGCGGCGGCGGCGCGGGGGGCGGCGGGGCGGCGGTCCGCTCGGGGGTGCGCGTCGGCGCCATCGGCGGTTCGGGCCGCGGCGGGCGCGGCATCAAAGGCTCGCTGCGCGAGGTGACCCGCGACGGCATCGGTTCCGGCCGCAGTTCGGGGCGGGGCTCGGGCCGACCGCCCAGCGGTTCCGGCGTGAAGCCGGTCAGGGGATCGGCGCGATCGGCCCGCTCGGGGCGCCGTTCCGGAAGCAACGGGCGGCGCGCCTCGTCGGCAAAAGAGGGTCGGGCTGGCCGCGGCGGCGGCTCAGGCATCTGCGGCTCGGCGTGGTCGGACATATCGCTGCGGGCGCCGTCGGCTTCGCTCCATGCGGCGTCGGGCAGCGGCGCGATGCGGGGCGGCGGCTCGGTGGTGCCGCCGACCGCGGGCCGTTGCGCCATGGGCTCCCGCCCGGGCATGGCCCGCACGATGTTGGATTCGACGACAATGTCGGTCGGGCCGCCGATCATGAGGAGATGCTCGATGTTGTCGCGCCGCACCAGCACCAGCCGCCTGCGGCCGTCGACCGCCGCGGCGTCGATCACAGCCAGCCGCGGCATCCGCCCACGACTGGTATTGGCGCCGAGGCGGTTGGTGGCGAACCGGCGAACCAGCCAGGCGGCGAGACCGATCAGGGCCAGCACGGCTATGAACGAGAAGAAGAACAAAAGTGTCTGCGACATGCTATGTCCCCAATAGCGCTTTCTTCACGTATCACGTTCGGCCGCGGCGAACCGGAACCGGACCGACCTCCGGCACAGAAGCCTGAAGATCAGCCCATTCGTTAATATCTCACGGCAAGAAGTGCCGTCCACACGCCTTAATAAACCAAGAATCGCTTGATCCAAAACGACTTCTGAGCGCCCATCGGTGATCGTCGCGGCTGGTTAACGCAGCTTTCGTGGCAAAAATGCGCTCAGCTGGGAGCGGGAGCGCCATCCGCGCCGACCATCGCCGGTTGTCCACCGCGATCTGCGACCTTAACCCGTTGTTAACCATACACACGGCAAATTCTGCCTACCTCAGCGGCGCCGTGCCCCGGAGGCAACGGGGCGGATCCGATGGCTATCAACGATCTTCCGGTCTTGTCGGCGCTGCGCACCAAGATGCAGTGGCACCAGGAGCGCCAGCGCGTGCTCGCCGAAAACATCTCCAATTCCGACACGCCGAATTTCAGGCCGCGCGATCTGGTCGAGCCCAAGTTTGATCGCAATGGCGCCAGCCCGGCGGCGATGGGATCGCTGTCAATGATGCGCACCAGCGCCAGCCACATTGCTCCCGCAGGCGGCGGAGAAAGTTTCGCGCAGCACGGCAAGAGCGGCTTCCATACCAGGCCCGCCGGCAACGCCGTCAATCTCGAAGACCAGATGCTCAAGGTCTCCGCCAACCAGATGGACTACGCGGCGGCCACCTCGCTCTACAGCCGCAGCCTGGGGCTTCTGAAAACCGCCATCGGCAAGCGCTGAGGCTACGTCTAAGGAACCGGACCATGGCCGACAATGGAAGTGACTTCGCCCGCTCGATGAGCATCGCGACCTCGGGTCTGCGCGCGCAGGCGGGGCGGATGCGGGTGATCTCGGAAAACATCGCCAACGCGGATTCCACCGGACAGTCCGCCGGCGGCGATCCCTATCGCCGCAAGATACCGACGTTCTCATCCGAACTTGATCGCACGCTGGATGCCAAGGTCGTGACGCTCGGCAGGGTCAGGCCCGACGCGTCGGCGTTCCGGGTCAAATACGAACCCTCCAATCCCGCGGCGGACGCGGCCGGCAACGTCAAATATCCCAACGTCAATACGGTGATCGAAATGACCGACATGCGCGAAGCGCAGCGATCCTACGAGGCCAACCTCAACATCATCAGCGCGACGCGCCGGATGATTCAACGCACGCTCGACATCCTCAAGGCCTGAACAGGGAACCCCGGACCATGGCTTCACCTACAGTTGCTGCAAACGCCTACGCCGCACTTGCCCGCATGACCAGCCCCGTCGGCGCCGACAAGGGCGCCGAGGCCGGTGGCGGTCAATCCTTCGGCGCGGTGCTCAAGGAGGCGCTCGGCGGCGTGATGGACGCGGGCCGCAAATCCGACGCGCAGACGATGGCGATGACGTCGGGCAAGGCCAACGTGATGGACGTGGTGACCGCCGTGGCGGAAACCGACGTCGCAGTCTCGACTCTGGTGTCGGTGCGCGACCGGATGATCCAGTCCTACGAGGAAATCATGCGGATGCCGATCTGATGCATGCGAAATTCACGCGCGGTGGGGGCGCACCTGTGCGCTTGTCCGGCGCCGCACACCAATTGAAAGACCAGTCATGACCGGTGCCGAAACCCTCGACGTGGCGCGCGATGCAGTCTGGACCATCGTCGTCGTGTCGTCGCCGCTGATGGTGGTCGGTCTCGTCGTCGGCGTCGTGGTGTCGCTGTTCCAGGCGCTGACGCAAATCCAGGAACAGACCCTGGTGTTCGTGCCGAAGATTCTGGCGATCTTCGTGACGCTGGTGCTGGCGCTGCCGTTCATGGCGGACTCGCTGTACGGCTATATGATGCGGATATCTTCGCGAATCATTGGCGGTTGAGGCACTATGCGCGTGAATCATGCGCATCGATATCTCACTGCTGCCCGCGCTCGCCGCCACCTTCATGCTGGTATTTGCCCGCATCGGCGCGATGGTCATGCTGTTGCCCGGGCTCGGCGAGGCCAACATCCCGGTTCGCATCAAGCTGGGGATCGCGCTGCTGCTGACGCTGGTGATCCTGCCGCTGCACCGCACGGCCTACAACATCGACATGCAGTCGATGACGTCGCTGCTGGTGTTGATGATGCACGAAATCGTCATCGGCGTCGTGCTCGGCGCCACCGCGCGGGTAACGCTCTCGGCGCTGCAGGTCGCCGGATCGGTGATCGCCCAGCAGCTCGGCCTCGGATTCGTCACCTCGGTGGATCCGACCCAGGGGCAGCAGGGTCTGCTGATCGGCAACTTCCTCACCATCCTCGGCCTGACGCTGCTGTTTGCAACCGACAGCCACCATCTGGTGATCGCCGCGCTCAACGACAGCTACTCGATCTTTTCGCCGGGCGAGGCGATGGCGAGCGGCGATGTTGCCTCGCTCGCCACCCGTGCGTTCGCCGCTGCCTTCAAGATCGGAATCCAGCTTTCGGCGCCCTTTCTGGTGTTCGGCATCGTCTTCAATATCGGGCTCGGCGTGCTGGCGCGGCTGATGCCGCAGATGCAGGTCTATTTCGTCGGCGTGCCGCTGTCGATTCTGGCCGGATTCCTGATCCTGGCGCTCGTCCTCGTCGCCATGATGGGAACGTTCCTCGAATATTTCACCGGCGTCATGCACCAGCTGATACCGCTCAGGTGAGGGCTTGAACCATGTCCGATGAGAGCGATTCCTCAGACAAAACAGAGGACCCCACACAAAAACGTCTGGATGACGCCCATGAAAAAGGCGACGTCGCCAAGAGCCAGGAGGTCAATACCTGGTTCGTGCTCGCCGGCGCGACGCTGGTGCTGTCGTCCTTTTCCGGATCGATCGGCGGCGGCATCCTGGTGCCGTTGCGCAATCTGGTCGCCAATTCATGGATGATCCGCACCGACGGGGCGGGCCTGATGGCGCTGTCGCAGAGTCTCGGATATGCGCTGATTGCGGCGCTCGGCGTGCCTTTCCTGATGTTTGCGCTGGCCGCGATCGCGGGCAATATGATCCAGCACCGGCTGGTGTGGTCGGCCGAGTCGCTGAAGCCGACCTTCAACAAGGTCTCGCCCGCCGCCGGATTCAAGCGGATCTTCGGCAAGCAGGGCGCCGCCAATTTCGTCAAGGGCCTGTTCAAGGTGATCGCGCTCGGCGCCGTGATGACGGCGGTGCTGTGGCCGGAGCGCTATCGCCTGGAGGCGATGGTGCAATTCGATGTGGCGGCGATCATGGTCGTCACCACCAGCCTGACGCTGCAACTGATGGGCGCCGTGGTGGCGATGCTCGCGGTCGTCGCGATCGGGGATTTTTTCTTCCAGTACCGGACGTGGTTCGAGCGGCAGAAGATGTCGATGCAGGACCTGAAGATGGAGTACAAGCAGTCCGAAGGCGACCCGCACATCAAGGGCAAGATCAGGCAGCTGCGCCAACAGCGCATGAAAAAGCGGATGATGGCCGCGGTTCCTCAGGCCTCCGTGATCATTACCAACCCGACCCACTACGCGGTGGCGCTTCGCTACGAGCGTGGCATGCCGGCGCCGATCTGCGTGGCCAAGGGCATCGATACGATGGCGCTCAAGATCCGGGAAATCGCCGGCAAGCACGACATTCCAATCGTCGAGAACGTGCCGCTGGCGCGGGCCCTGCACGCGACCGTTGAAATCGACGATGAAGTCCCGGTGGAACATTATCATGCGGTCGCCGAGATTATCGGCTACGTCATGGGTCTCAAACGCGGGTTTTCCGGCCGGCCGGCATGAATCCGTCCCTCGCCGGGTTCCGGAACCGGCTGGAAATGACCGCGGCGGGCGAAATAGCTGGCGCGATGGTCTTGCGCTTGCGGGTCCGATTCAGGCACTCAGGAGCGGGCGCGCGGACAGTGCCCATATCAGCGCGCGCAGGCGCGTGACCCTTAATGTCGACAGGCTGCATCAGCTGGCATGACCGCCGAACCTGACAATTATCCCTCGCGAGAGCCCTTCGCCGCCCAGGAGCCGGCGCGGCGGAACGGCAGCATCGTTCTGGTGCTGCTGGTGGCCTTTGCGATCGTTGCGGTGGCGGTCGCGCTGATGACGATCGGCCGGGCTCAGGCGCAGCCCTATATCCTCGGGCTGCTGGCGCTGCTGGCGATGGTCGGGTTGTTCAGCCTGTTCGCCTTCGCTGCCGGCATTATCCGGTTCGCCGATCGCACCGCCGACGATCCCGTGATGAGCCGGATCGCCGATCACGCCCATGACGGCCTGGCGGTGACCGATTCCCGCGGCCATGTGGTCTATTCCAATGCTGCCTATCTGGCGCTGACGGGGGCTGCGACGGCGCAGGATGTTCGCCCGGTGGAGCGGGTCTTTATCGGCAATCCCGACGTTTCGGAAGCGGTGTTCCGCCTGCTCAAGGCGGCGCGCGAAGGCAAGCGGCAGCAGGAAGAGGTCCGCATCGCCGGCTCCGACGGCAGCCAAGGCCGCTGGCTGCGGATGCGGGTCCGCCCCCTCGGCCAGAGCAAGCGCGAGGCGAGATATGCGGTGTGGTCGATCGCCGACATCACCCGCGACCGCGAACGGCAGGAAGACGTGTTCCAGGAACTCCAGCATGCGATCGAATATCTCGATCATGCGCCGTGCGGGTTCTTCTCGGTCAATGCCGGCGGCGACCTCGTCTATGTCAACGCGACGCTGGCGAACTGGCTGGATCACGACCTCGCCGAAATCGGCAATGGCGGCCTGAAGCTGACCGATATCGTGTCCGGCGACGGCGCCTCGCTGCTGACCTCGATCGTAGCGGTGCCCGGCGAGGTGAGGACCGAGGTGTTCGACATCGACCTGCGGATGCGCGGCGGCAAGACCATGCCGGTGCGGCTCTACCACAAGCTGGCGTTCGGGGCCGACGGCGCGCCCGGCGCCTCGCGCACGCTGGTGATCAGCCGCGCCCGCGACGAGCACTCCGATCCGCAGCGCGCCGCCGAAGTTCGCTTCATGCGCTTTTTCGACCATACCCCGATGGCGATCGCGACGGTGGACCGCGCCGGAGCGGTGGTCCGCGCCAATGCCCGATTTGCCAAACTGGCGCAGAGTCTCGGTCCAGAAGGCGCCGCCGGCAAGTCGATTTTCCGTACCGTCAACCTCAGGGATCGCCAGTTGCTGATCGCGGCGATCAACCAGGCGGCCGACGGACAGGGCGACATCGCGCCGGTCGAGGCGATGCTCGACGGGCCCAAGGAGCGCTGGGGACAATTCTTCGTCACCCCGGTCGAGGAGGACGAGCGCGAAACCGAAGCCGCCATCGTCTACATGCTGGAGACCACCGAGCGGCGCACGCTGGAGAACCAGATCAACCAGTCGCAGAAGATGGACATGGTCGGCCAGCTCGCCGGCGGTATCGCCCACGACTTCAACAACGTGCTTTCCGCCATCATGATGGCGAACGACTTCCTGCTGAATGCGCACAAGCCGACCGACCCGTCGTTCCAGGACATCATGCAGATCAAGCAGAACGCCACCCGCGCCGCGACGCTGGTGCGGCAGCTGCTGGCCTTCTCACGCCGTCAGACGCTGCGGCCGCAGGTGCTCGATCTCGGCGACGCGCTTTCCGATCTCACCATGCTGCTGCGCCGGCTGATCGGCGAAAAGGTCAAACTCGATCTGGTGCATGGCCGCGACCTATGGCCGGTCAAGGTCGACGTCTCCCAGTTCGAACAGGTGATCGTCAACCTCGCCGTCAACGCCCGCGATGCGATGCCGGATGGCGGCAAGCTGACGGTGCGGACCGCCAATGTGACGACGGAAGAATCCGGGCAACTCGCTCACAAGGGCATGCCGGCGGCGGATTACGTCCGGATCGACGTCGCCGACACCGGCACCGGCATTCCCGCCGATATCGTCGACAAGATCTTCGAGCCGTTCTTCTCGACCAAGGAAGTCGGCAAGGGCACAGGCCTCGGCCTGTCCACGGTATACGGCATCGTCAAGCAGACCGGCGGCTTCATCTACGTGGACTCCGAAGCCGACAAGGGCACCTCGTTCCATATCTTCCTGCCGCGGCATCATGCCGAGCAGGAAGTGCAGCCGGAACCCGCGGCCGCCCACGGCGCCGCCAAGGCGCAACCGGCGGAGCCCAAACCGCGGGCCGACCTGACCGGGCAGGGCACCATCCTGCTGGTCGAGGACGAGGAGGGGCTGCGCTCGCTCAATGCCCGCGGCCTGCGCTCGCGCGGCTACAGCGTGATCGAGGCCTCCAACGGCATCGAGGCGATGGAGGCGCTGGAGGAAAAGAACGGCGCGGTCGATCTCGTGGTGTCCGACGTGGTGATGCCGGAAATGGACGGCCCGACGCTGTTGCGGGAGATGCGGATTCGCAATCCCAACCTCAAGATCATCTTCGTCTCCGGCTATGCGGAAGAGGCCTTCGACAAGAGCCTGCCGGAAAACGAGCAGTTTGCCTTCCTGGCCAAGCCGTTCGCGCTCAGCGCCCTGGTCGCCAAGGTCAAGGAAACCATGGCGCCGACGTGAGGCCGTCGCGTGTCCGGGCAGTCAGGAGGAAATCACTCCTGCCTCCGGATCACGCCTTCCAGCTTCGTGGCCGCAGCCACGGTGTTCGAGATCGTGCCGTATTTGCGGACATTGGTATGCAGGAGCTCGAGGCGCTGATCGGTTTCGTCGGTATCGACGATGAGTTCGTAATCCACCGAAATCATCTTCGGCGGGCTGTCTTGCCGGATACCGTGGAGCTTCACTTCCACGCCCCGCAGATCGAACTTGATCATTGGCGTCACCCGTTCGATGCCCTTGATCATGCAGGCGGCAATCGCGGCAAGGAACAGTTCCGCCGGATTGAACGCATCCGGCCGGCCGTTGACATCCGTATCGAGGACAATTTCGGCCTCTTTGGTAGAGGCGACGCTGCCATGCGAGTCGAGCCGCCTGGCGCTGACCCTGTATTCGAGCATCGGTTTCATCTCAAGCCGCAAGCCAAGCGCGCAGGGTTGTCCGGCTCGGGCAGACCGTCTGCATGAACCACCTTGCCGTCGACGACGATCCCTGACGTTGACGCGATGCCGTAGCCGGCGATGGCCGCATAGTCCAGAACGCCGAGCCTGTCGGCTTCGTTCTGAACCCGCTTATCCCACTCCATTCGGAGGGCCTCAAGCCGAACTGGCTCTGCGAGCGCGGAAAGAATCATATTCGAATTCATGGGCCTACCTATTGATGCCCTAATGTTGCGATCCATCATGCCAGGGCTTTTCAAATCTCCTAGCGGCAAAGGACGCAGGTGGGTTGATGCACGTCAATTCAGCCGGGACGTCGGCTGGTAGAAACATGACCTGGTTGCGCAGTACCGCGCGCTCCCGCATGCGCCTCTTCGACCAAGTCGATTGAACGTTCGAAAAACGCGGGATCGATATTCGGAATTTGCGGTGCTGTGCAGAGTTTAATTTGGCGGAGCCATGTGCGAACTCCTCGGACTATCCAGCAATGCCCCGGCAACGGTGAATGTTTCGCTGCCCAAGCTCGCTGAACATGGTCGCGCTTCCGGAACGTACAATGACGGCTGGGGCGTCGGCTATTATGAGGGAGCGGACGTCCGTTTGATGAAGGACTCCGCCGCTGTCGGCGACAGCGAATGGATTCAGTTCATCGCCAGCCATGATCTGCGAAGCCGGCTGGTGATCGCGCATACCCGCAAGGCGACGCGCGGAACGCGATCCTACTCCAATGCCCAGCCGTTCGTTCGAGAGCTGGCCGGGCGTGCACATCTGTTCGCGCACAACGGCGATCTGCCGGGCATCTTCACATCGCGCGCGTTCCAGGCCGATCGGTTCAATCCAATCGGCGAGACCGACTCCGAGCTCGCCTTTTGTGCTCTCCTCGACCAAATGGCGGCGATCTGGACGGCGCCGGGGGCAACGCCGACGCTCCGCGAACGATTTCTGGTCGTGTCGTCGTTTGCCAGCCAACTCCGGGCTTTGGGTCCTGCGAATTTTCTATATTGCGATGGCGCCATGCTCTTCGCCCACGGACATCGACGGAAGCATGCCGAAACCGGCAAGATCGAAGCGCCTGGTCTCGTGTTGCTCCAGCGACACTGTCGAGGCGGCGAACCAGGAATCGTGGCGGATGGGCTCTCAATCCGAAGCGAAAACCAGCTCGTTACGCTATTCGCGAGCGTTCCCTTGACCAGCGAGCGGTGGGAGCCTCTTGCAGAAGGGGAGTTGGTTGCCGTTTCGCATGGGCAATTCGCTGCACGACAACTGGCCGGCGAAAGTCCCGTATTTTACGAACATCCGGTCGATCCATTGGACCGATCGGGACCCGACGACGCCGGAAGACGCTTCGTGAATCTGGGCGTTCCGTCTGCCGGTCAGGCACCGTTGAATCTCGTTAGTGATGCAAAGAGGCCGTCGTGAATCTCTATGACCGCTGGGTTCTGCCACCCATCCTCGATCTGGTCATGCGGCAGCCCCCGCTGCAGAAGTATCGCCGCGAGGTGGTCGCCGCAGCCACCGGGCGGGTGCTCGAAGTCGGGGTCGGATCAGGGTTGAATTTTCCGCTCTACGACAAGCGGGTCGAGATCGTATTCGGGATCGACCCATCGCCCCGTTTGCTCGCGATCGCACGCCGACGCGCTGCCGCGGCCGGTGTCCGCGCCGAATTTCTACGCGGATCTGCGAGCGCGATTCCCCTCGGTGACAACGCCATGGACACCGTGGTGATGACGTGGACGCTTTGCTCGATCCCGGATCCGGTAGCCGCGTTACGCGAGATGCGACGGGTGCTGAAACCGCACGGCCAGCTGCTCTTCGTTGAACATGGGCTCTCACCCGAATCTGGAATCGAACGCTGGCAACAACGGCTCACGCCGATCTGGCGCCACGTTGCCGGCGGTTGCCATCTGGACCGGAAAATGGACGACCTCATCCGCTCGGCCGGTTTCGATATCCTGAGGCTTCGAACGGAGTATGCAAAGGGGCCACGTCCGATGACCTATATGTATCTGGGATGCGCACAACCGGCGGCATGATTTGACGAATTGCCGACGATTTGTTCAGCCTCATGATGCACCGGCTCAAATTACGAACACCGGCGCGAACCCACCGCCCGGTGTTCGGAAATTGGTCGTCTGTCCCTGATATAGACGCGCCGCCGTGAGCAAGACGTCACCGTTGTAGACGTATAGCCTGACGTCGGTCTTTCGGAACTCGGGGGAGCCGTCAAGTTCGATCATGCGTTCACTAGGGGCGGCGAAATCCTGGGCGACATATCCGCCTCGAATGATCTCCGCCCACACGCCCTTGGTGACTTTGTCCCCGCGATAGACTGCCTTGCTGCCGTAACCGCCCGCCGGCTTGAAGAACAAGTACTTTCTTGTCCGCCACAGTTCCTGCGCATTGTCGGAAGTAACGAGAACCGTATGCGGCACGCCCGCCAGGTCAGCGAGCATCTGCGGCGACGCTCCCCAGGAGTGAAGCGCCGCGCGATCGGACAGCAGCGCCAGATTGCGCTTGTCTGCGTACAGCGCATGCGCGCGCGGATTGGGTGTAACGACGACTGCGCCGTCGAGATAAGCCGCGCGAAGATCCTGGTGTTCGGCATTGCCAAAGGAAAAATCGACCAATCGATTGTAGACCAGATCGATCGGCTGTCCCTCCGCGAGCAGTTTGCCACGCTCGTACCGGAGCTGATCGCCATCCGCAATCACGGCGTCGATGCCATTCTTCTCGAAGAAGCGCCGAGCCAGCAGAAACTCCGGATAAAGATACTGTTCTGCCGGCCGGTCGTCGACGATTGCGATCCGCCGCGGGATACACTGCCCTTTTTGGAGCTCCCACTCGTGCTGAAACATCCTCATGACAGCCGGCTCGAAATCGTCGGCCTCTGGTCGGCTCAGAGCGACCGCTACTTCTGCGCAGCAAGCTCGCTGGGCCTTGGCCAGCAGCGCGTTCAAAAACGCGCCGCCGGCGTTCGTATTGACCTCGATCAGCTTGGGGCCTTCAGCGGCAAGGTGAAAGTCGTAACCCATGAATGCGCCAACCGGCCCGAAGTCATGTCGAGCGATTTCTGGAGCCCAGGACAACGCCGCATCGCGATAACCAGGCAATCGAGTGGCAGCTTCGACCGCATGCACGGTCCGAAGCATCTCGCTGACGCTGGCTTCCGACAGGAATACCGGCACGTTCGAGAATAGATGCGTTTTCGGCCCGATGAAGGTCTTGCAAAACTCCGGATCTCCGACCTCCCGCTCGAGGGCCTGGCACAAAGCGCCTCGGTCCAGCGTGATGCAGAAGCACTCCCGGTTAAGCACCTCGGAGAGAGGCGTGGTAGCAGGCGTCGGAGCGTCCATACGTTCACCTCACCTTGCTCGCACGACCGACAAAAATGGGCTCGATTCCAAAAACCATCTCTAGTCTAGAATTATACAGATACCTTTCCGTTCAGCGCTACCAAAGCCAATCCGGCGACTATTGCGGCTACGGCTTTGTGCCGGCGAATTGGTCGTAGGCGCGTAACGCATCGGCTCCATACACGGCGGCCGGCCCGCCTGCCATATAGACGGCAAGAGCTGCCGTCTCGGCGACCTCCTCCCGGCTCGCTCCATGCTGATGAGCCATTTTGGTGTGGTAGGCGACACAGCCGTCGCAGTGGACGGCGATGCCGATCGCGAGCGCCATCAGTTCTTTGGTTTTCGTGTCAATCGCTTTTGGGGCTGTCGCCGCGGTGGAAAGAGCCCCGAAGGCTTTCATCGTTTCAGGTGCGCTTTTTTGCAACAGTCCTACGCCGGCGATCACATCATGGGCGACCTCGGTGAAGTCTGTGGTCATGTCCAGTCCCTCGCTGCCTGCATAAAGATCAAGTCACAGCTTCCAGCACCAGCGCGATTCCCTGTCCGGTTGACCGCCATCGCGGGACCTCGACGGGGAGACCACCCTTGATACTGCCGCCTGTCGGGCCGGGTTCATCTTCTTACCGGCCTGAATCACACATTGCCCATGACGACGGTGCCGACCTCGCCGGGTTGAGGAGAGGGCGGGTTCAAGCTGGTAGCAAAGCGCTGGAATTGCCGGTTGCGATGGATCAAGCCAAAGAGGCCGAATTCCTCGGCGCTCTATAGTTCGCCCACCTCCCAGCCCTTCTGCTGAACTGGGACAAAACCTGCCTAATTGCCGCATCCCCGCGACCGAGGGCCGCAGCCATGCGTCCCTTTGGCGGCTTCACTTTTGGGCAGCGCTGCCCATCTTAAGGGCTGCTTCCCCCTCCCGGGGATTTTGAGGAAAAAACCATGAGATTCACGCAGCGTACGCGCGGCATCGTCCAGGCCATCGCCATCGTTATATCGTTGGCGGTACCGGCGGCGTTCGCGATCTCCGCGGCCGACGCCAGGCCGGGCGGTGGCGGTTCCCGCGGGAGCCGAACCTTCACGGCGCCACCCAGCACCGCAACCGCGCCGAACGCGGCACAACCACTCAACCGTACCATGACCCAGCCGGGCAGTCCCGGGATGGCCGGACCCGCGGCCGCGGGTGCCGCCGCCAAGGGCGGCATGTTCAACAAGCCAGGCATGGGCATGCTCGGTGGCCTCGCCGCGGGCTTCCTCGGTGCCGGCCTGCTCGGCATGCTGTTTGGCGGCGGATTGTTATCCGGCCTCGGCGGGTTTGCGTCGATCATCGGCCTGATCCTGCAGATCGCTCTGATCGTCATCGTGGTCCGCCTGGCGATGTCCTGGTGGCAGCGCCGTAACGCCCCCGCCGCAGCCTCAGCCTATGCCGGCCCGGCTCCGGGCGCCGCTGTCGGCCCCGGCGGACCGCTGGCCTCCCTGCGGACCGGAACCGGCTTCGGTCTCGGATCTGGCAGCGCACCGCTCGAGATCCAGCCCGGCGACTACGAGACTTTCGAGCGCTTGCTTGGCGAGGTCCAGTCCGGCTGGTCTAACGAGGATGTCGCCAGGCTGCACACGCTGGCGACGCCGGAAATGGTGTCGTACTTCACCAAGGACCTCGAGGAAAACAAGGCCAAGAACGAGGTCAACAAGGTCTCCGACGTCAAGCTCCTGCAGGGCGACCTCGCAGAAGCCTGGCGCGAAGGCGAAACCGACTACGCCAGCGTGGCGATGCGGTTCTCGCTGGTCGACAAGACCCTGGAGCGCGGCACCGACCGTCTGGTCGCGGGCAGCGAGCAGCCGATCGAGGCGACGGAGGTGTGGACCTTCGTGCGGCGGCGCGGCGAAGACTGGGAACTCTCGGCGATCCAGCAGGCCTGATCGTCTGCGAACAACGGATAAGAAAGGCGCCGCGGTTCATTCCGCGGCGCCTTTTCAGTTGGGCGTTCGCGTCCCATTTCGGCGTCGCGGAACTGGAATAACCGTTCCGGCTCCGGGTTGATGTCAGACCAAGCCGGCGCGTCATGAGCGCCGGATCAGCAAAACCACCGGAGGACACCATGCCCGCTCTCGCGCAGTTGGTCTCGCGGCTATGTATCGGTGTCGTAGCCGCCTCTTTCGCCGCTTCGGCGGCGCACCCCGCTTGGGCGCAGGCGACAGACACCGGCTTCTTCGTGACGTCCGCGGGTATCGGCAATGGCGGCAATCTCGGCGGCCTTGCCGGTGCCGACAATTATTGCCAGCAACTGGGGCAGGCGGCGGGCGCCGGCAGCAATGCCGCGGGGGTCAGGGTCTGGCGCGCCTATCTCTCGACGCAGGCCGCCGACGGCAGGCCGGCCGTCAATGCCCGCGACCGCATCGGCAGCGGGCCGTGGCGCAATTCCAAGGGCGTCGTCATCGCCAGGGATGTCGCCGAGTTGCACAGCGCCGCCAACAATCTCACCAAGGCGACCGCGCTGAGCGAGAAGGGCGATGTGATCAACGGCCGCGGCGATACGCCGAACCGCCACGACGTACTGACGGGATCGCAGGCGGACGGCACCGCGTTCGCGGCGGGCGACGACCGCACCTGCAAGAACTGGACGAGCAGTACGCAGGGGGCGGCGATGGTGGGACATACGGACCGGGTCGGGCTGCGCGATGATGACGCGTCGAAATCCTGGAACAGTTCTCATCTCTCGCGCGGGCCCGACGGCGGCTGCTCGCAGAACGACCTGAAGAGCACCGGCGGTGACGGGCTGTTTTACTGTTTCGCGGCGAACTGACGTCTCATCTCCAGGATCGTCGTAGGGCGGTGGTTGCAGTCCAGCCTAGGCGGCTGCCACGGCAGGCGCGGCGGCGTCCGTGAATTCGGCAGTATCGTTGCGAACGAACCGGGCGGCGGCATCTATCGCCGCCGGCAACTGGGCAAGACCGACGGGCCTGGCAAACAGATAGCCCTGACCCTTGGCGCAGCCTTCGCCGGCGAGAAACTGCCATTGCGCTTCGGTCTCGATGCCTTCGGCCAGCACCGGGATGCCGAGGCTCGCGCCGAGCGCCAGTACGGTGCGGACGATGGCGGCCGCCGCGGCGTCGCCTGGCAATCGCTTGACGAACGACTGGTCGAGCTTGATCTTGTCGAACGGGAAGGCGTGCAGCGTCGCCAGCGAGGAATAGCCGGTGCCGAAATCATCCATCGCGACCGAGATCCCCATCGCCTTCAGCTTGCGCAGGATATGCAGGCCCCGGGTCTGATCCGACATGATCGTCGATTCCGTGACTTCGACCTCCAGACGCCGCGGCGACAGCCCGGTGTCCAACAGGATGGCGTGGATGGTTTCGGCCAGGTCCTCGCGGGAAAACTGCACCGGTGACAGATTGACCGCGACAGTTCCGGGAATTTTGCCCTCAGCGGCGTCGCGGCAGGCAGTGCGCATCGCCCATTCACCCAGCAGCACGATCGCCCCGGTTTCCTCCGCCAGCGGAATGAACTCCGCCGGCGAAATCATGCCGCGCTTCGGGTGCTGCCAGCGCATCAAGGCTTCGGCGCCGCAGATCTTTCCATCCGCAAGCGATGTCTGCAGCTGATAGTGCAGGGAGAGTTCGCCACGCTCGGCCGCTGTCTGCAGGTCGCGTGCCAGCGCGCGCCGCGCCCTTGCGGTATCGTCCATCTCGCGGCTGTACATGCAGATCGAGCCGCGCTGCTTGCTCTTGGCGCGGTGCATCGCCAGCTTGGCATTGCTGAGCAATTGGTCGCGCTCGGGCGTGTCGGTCGGAAAGATCGAATACCCGATCGAGGCGGAAAGCCTGACGGGCTGGCCTTGAACGGTAAAGGGTTGGGCAAAGACCTGCGCGATCTTGAATGCAAAGCCATGGGCATCGTGCGGATGATTGCCGGAGACCTGCAAGCCGAGGAATTCATCGCCGCTCTGGCGGGCCAGAAACTCTCCAGGCCCGATCGTCCGCCGCATCCGGTCGGCCACCTCGATCAGCAGGAGATCGCCGGCGCTGTGCCCGAACACGTCGTTGATGTCCTTGAAGCCGTCGACGTCGATCGAAAACGCGGCGAGCTTGTGCGCCTTCTCATGGGCATCCGCGGTGTCGAACGCCAACCGCTCGTTGAAGGCAATACGGTTCGGCAACCCAGTCATGGTGTCGTTGAACGACAATTGATGGATGCGGTTGGCGGACTCCGTGCGCGAGCGCAGGTCTATGACGTAGGTGGAAAAGCCGCTTCCCATGACCAGCAATACGGCCGCGACCACGGCGATGCCGACCGTATGCGCCGGAATGAGGTAGGTTGCCAGCGTCGCCGATGGGTCGGGAAAAAGGGTCGTCGAGGCCGTCATGGCGTAGTGCATGGCGCAGATCATGAAGGCCAGCACGATCGCGGCGCCATGGCGGCACCAGCGCGTCACCGGACGATTGGCGCGGTTGACGGCCAGCGCGCTCAGGCCAAGGCCGAGCACGAATGTCATGACGACACCGTAGACGTTCCACTGCACGGTACCGGTGATGTGCCAGCCCTTCAGCGCGATGACGTGCATGACCAGAATGCCAGATCCCATCACGAGCCCGCCGAGTTCCGGCGCGAGCGTGAAGTGACGGCTGCCGATCTCGAAGCCGACCAGGCAGGCGACCACGGCCACGATCAGTACGGCACCGGTCGCAAACGGCTCGAAGGCGCTGTTCAGCGAAGGGTCCAGCGCCAGAATCGAGATGAACGTCGAGGCCCAGAGAGCTGCGCCTGTCCCGACCGAGGCCATGAACAGCCAGCCATAGCGGGTCGTGCCTTCGGTGGCGCGGGCGCGGGCGAAATGGCGCATGCCGACCCAGGTGCCAAACAGGCAAACGGAGCCTGCGATGACGACAAGTATCTGGTGGTAGGCGAAAGCGATGACGGTGTCGGGTGGCATGAGGGTTTCTCCCCGTCGCACTTAAGGGCACGCGCGTTAAAGCTACGCTTCAGCGGCCCCTCTGGGGTTGACGGAACCGGCACTTTGCGAAACAGCGTTGAATTTTTGTCACCGAAAGGCGAATTTCGCATCCTGCTCGTCACTTGCTGTAATATTTTGTTAAGACTGCGAGCGAGCGCGGCAGGAGCGGGAAGGGCCGCGAGGGACCGCCGATGCGTTATGAACTCTATTACTGGCCGGGCATTCAGGGCCGCGGCGAGTATGTCCGCCTCGCCCTGGAAGAGGCCGGCGCCGACTACGCCGATGTCGCGCGCGAGCGCGGCATGGGCGCGATGATGAAGATGATGGAGGCGAGCGGCACGCCGCCGTTCGCGCCACCGTTTCTCAAGGCCGGAAAACTCCTGATCGGACAGACCGCCAACATCCTGCTCTATCTCGGGCCGCGTCATGGCCTCGCGCCGAAAACGGAAGCAGGAAGACTGTGGATGCATCAGCTGCAACTGACGATCGCGGATTTCGTGCTGGAAATCCACGACACCCATCACCCGCTTGGGCCGTCGCTGTATTACGAGGATCAGCGCGGGCCGGCGAAGAAGCGCACCGCTGAGTTCTGGAAACAACGCGTACCGACGTTTCTTGGCTATTTCGAGCGAGTACTGGAGAACAGCGGCGGCCCCTGGGTCGCCGGCCGCCGCATCAGCTATGTCGATCTGTCGCTGTTCCAGATCGTGGCGGGGCTGCGCTACGCCTTTCCGAAACGCATGAAGGCGTTCGAGCGCAGGATACCCGGCCTGGTCGACCTCCACGACCGCGTCGGCTCACGGCCGAACATCAGGGCCTATCTGGCCAGCGACCGCCGCATCGCCTTCAACGAGGAGGGCATTTTCCGGCGCTACCGGGAGCTGGATGGTTGAGGTGCGAGCGAAGCGCGCGGCGAACTCACTTCAACTCTCCGAATGGAAGAGGTGAGCCGGAGCTCTCTCGCTATCTGCTCCGCCCGTCGACCGGCGTCATCGTCAATTTTGCCAGCTCGATGCTGTCGATGCAACTGACGTTGAGCGCCACCACCTCGGCGCCGTCGGGCTTGGTGCCGTTGGCGAACACCTCGACGCCGCAATCGATGCAGGACTGGTGCCTGATCGCGTGCTTGTTGAAGAGATATTCCTTCAGATTGTCCTCGCCGGCGCGCAGCACGAAACTTTTCGGCGCCAGAAAGGTGAAGTGCAGGCCCTTTTTGGTGCAGATCGAGCAGTTGCAGGCGGTGACCATGGCAAGGTCCGTGGTGCACTCGAACCGCACCATGCCGCAATGGCAGCCGCCGGTGTAGGTCTTGGTGTTGGGCATCGGTCCGGATCCGCTCCGTGAGGGGTCGTGAGCGGCACTATAATCCATTTTCGGGACGAGATGGATACGCGGGTCGAGCCCGCGTATGATGATTGACGATGGTCTCCCATTACGCGAGCTGGTCGATCCGCGTTCCCTGGCCCGGGGGCAGGGCGGCCCGCACGGGCGGAGGCGGCGGCATGCGATCGTCGCGGTCGACCCTGACCTCCGGCGGTTTGAGCACGCTGGCCTCGGGCGGTTTCATCGGTGTGGAAGCGCTAACTGCGGAAATGCTCATCGGACAGGATCCTCGGCTGGGTTGGTGCCCATTGTGAGGAGGCGGAGACGAAAGCTTTATGAATCCGCAGCCGCGATTGCGCGCCATCGCGGCGATTGCCGCTGAATGCTGAACCGGAGGCTCGAATATCGCTAGAATACAACCGATCCTGTTTGCGTATCGCTGACGCTACGGCGCGCGCAACCCGGCTACTCGTCCGTGCCGCGCGTGATCGCGATCGCCGCTTCGGTCTTGGTGCGCGTGCATTCCATGTTGAGCCGGCGAAAGCGCATCTTGACGCTGTCGCCGCGCAACAGCCCCATCCGCCTGATGCAGCGGGTGGAACCGGTCAGCACTTCCGGCTTGGTGATCGTGAAGACGATGGCGCCGGCGCTGGCGACCAGCTGGAAAAATTCCGGCTTCGGTTTGCGGCTGTCGGCTTTGGCGTAAAGCTCGTTCGAATAATTGGCACCGCGACAGCCCAGCGAAAGCTCCTTGGCATGCGGGTGCGACAAATAGATGATCTTGCCGGTGGTGATGCCGATCTTGATGCCGTCGACCTGGCTCCTGAGTTCCTTGGCGATATCCTCGCAGCGGTCGGCGCGCGCGGGCGATGCGCAAACCGCGACGAACCCAGCTATCGCGGCGGCCAGCAGGGTCGGTCGGCGAAACGGTCGTTGTGATATCATGAATACATGCCTCTTTTTGAGCCATTGAAGCTTGCGCAGGTGGTTCCTGCAAGAGGCTCATCCCAAAGTCAATCCGACCGCGTAGGTGCTGACGCCGATCGCGAAGTTCTGTCCAAGCCTCGGAAACTCTTCCAATCCATACGTAAATATGGTATATTATACATATCGCAGCATGGCTCGAACCGATGCACGATTTCGAATGGGACGCTGCGAAAGACAGGGTTAATCGGACCAAGCATGGCGTCGGGTTCGAGCTGGCCCAGCACGCGTTTCTCGATCCGTTCCGCGTGATCGCCGAAGATCTCGATCATGGCGGCGAGGAGCAGCGCTACTTCTGTTTCGGCCGGGTTGACGGTGCCGTCATGACGGTGCGCTTCACATGGCGAAGCAAGAAGATCAGGATCTTCGGGGCGGGCTACTGGCGCAAAGGAAAAGCGATCTATGAAAAAGCCAACGGTTAGGTACAGCAGAGGCGAGATCGGTCGCGTCAAGGTCGTCGAGGACTTCCTGCCATCGCCGGACCGGCTGGTGCTGCGCGAGGAAAATGTAAAGGTGACGCTGAGCCTATCGCAGCGCTCGGTCGCGTTTTTCAAGCGCGCCGCCCGCCAGCGCCGCGTGCCGTACCAGCGCATGATCCGCGCGCTGGTGGATGCCTATGCGGAGAAGCAGGAAGGGAAGGGGTGAGGAATCCGGCGTGCCCCTCGGTCGGGCAGGACTCGTAACCTTCCTTTTGTCTCAAAAATGCGTAGAACGGTGCAATCGCCGGTGTCGTGTCCGCTGCAGACGCCTCCGGCTCCAACCTTGCGAGCCCCCATGAACGCCCCCACCGCTATCCCGACGCCCGCCCCCGTTCCGCCCTACAAGCACACGCCGCTGTTTCCGCTTGGGCCAGACACCACACCCTACCGGAAGATCACCTCCGACGGCGTGCGGGTCGAGCAGGTGCTGGGCAGGGACATGCTGGTGGTATCGCGCGAGGCGCTGCGTGCGCTGTCTGAGGCCGCGTTCGGCGACATCAATCATTATCTGCGGCCGGGGCATCTGCAGCAGCTGCGCAATATTCTCGATGATGCGGAGGCCAGTCCCAACGACAAGTTCGTAGCACTCGATTTTCTGAAGAACGCCAATATCGCTGCCGGCGGGATCCTGCCGATGTGCCAGGACACCGGCACCGCGATCATCATGGGCAAGAAGGGCAGCAACGTCATTACCGACGGCGACGATGAAGCCGCCCTCTCCGAGGGCGCGCGGGACGCCTATCTGCGCCGCAATTTGCGCTATTCGCAGGTGGCGCCGCTGTCGATGTATGAGGAAAAGAATACCGCCAACAACATGCCGGCGCAGTGCGAGATCTATGCCGAGGGCCAGGGAGAGTCCGCGGCCGCCTACAAGTTCATGTTCATGGCGAAGGGCGGCGGTTCCGCCAACAAGAGCTTTCTGTTCCAGGCCACGCCGTCGGTGCTGACCAAGGATCGTATGCTGGCGTTTCTGAAGGAGAAGGTGCTGACGCTCGGCACCGCGGCGTGCCCGCCCTATCACCTCGCCATCGTGATCGGCGGCACCTCGGCCGAGCTTTGCATGAAGACCGTCAAACTGGCGTCGGCGCGTTATCTCGACGCGCTGCCCACCCATGGCTCGGCCGACGGCAACGCCTTCCGCGATCTGGAGATGGAGCAGGAGATACTGAAGATGACGCAGTCGCTCGGCGTCGGCGCTCAGTTCGGCGGTAAATACTTCTGTCACGACGTGCGCGTGATCCGGCTGCCGCGCCACGGCGCCTCGCTGCCGATCGGGCTCGGCGTGTCCTGCGCGGCGGACCGGCAGGTGCTCGGCAAGATCACAAGGGACGGCGTCTATCTCGAGGAGCTCGAGCATAATCCCGCGCAATATCTCCCGCAGGTGGAGCAGGCGCTTGGCGGCGAAGTGGTCAGAATCGATCTCAACCAGCCGATGAAGGACATTCTCGCGACGCTCTCGAAGCATCCGATCAGGACGCGGCTGTCGCTGTCGGGCACCATGATCGTGGCGCGCGATTCCGCCCACGGCAAACTGCGCGAGCGGCTGGAAAAGGGCGAACCGCTGCCGGACTATTTCAAGAATCATCCGGTCTATTACGCCGGTCCCGCCAAGACGCCCGACGGCTATGCCTCCGGCGCGTTCGGCCCGACCACCGCGGGACGGATGGATTCCTTCGTCGACCAGTTCCAGGCGGCGGGCGGCTCGATGGTGATGGTCGCCAAGGGCAACCGCGCGGTCGCGGTGCGCGACGCCTGCAGGAAGCACGGCGGCTTCTATCTTGGCTCGATCGGGGGCGCAGCGGCCAATCTCGCCGAGCACTGCATCAAGAAGGTCGAGGTGGTGGAATATCCCGAACTCGGCATGGAAGCGATCTGGCGCATCGAGGTCGAGGATTTTCCGGCCTTCATCATCATCGACGACAAGGGCAACGATTTCTTCAAGGAATTGAATCTCGGGTGAGCCGCGGCAGCCGCCCGGTTTGCGCCCGGCGCAGGCTCCGTCGAAAACAGCGCGGCTATTTCGGCGGAAGCTCCAGCCAGAGCTCGAGCTTGCCGTCCAGATTGCTTCTGGTGGGGTCGGCTGCGAGCACGGCCGAGACCGACAGCGACGGATAACCCAGCCGTTGCAGCGTCTGGGTCGTGTCGGCAGCCAGTTGCGTCGCGATGGCTTTCTGTCCGGCGTAGAAGTAACGCACCTCACGCTTGCCCGCCGCAGCGCCGGTGCGTTCCTCGCCCGGAATCTTGTAGCCCTTTTCCTGCAAGGACCTTGAGAGCAGCTGAGCCTGCTCGCGCGCGCCACCGGCGAACTGGAAAAACACGGTCGAAAGCGCCAGCCGAACGACTCGCACCTGCGCCCAGTACTGGTCGCCGGTGGGGCGCTGGAACGGTGGCGCGACACTCACAATCTGAACGCGCGTCCCTTCGGGCATGATCCCGAGCGTGGCCTGCTGGGTGTAGCCGGGGCGTTCGGGCAGTCCCTCGCGCAGATAAATATCCAGACTGGTGAGATACTGTTCGTTGAGTCTCACCGCGCCGGGCAACACGGGCACGCCTGCCGGCGTCGTCAGATTGCCGGCGGCCGCCGAGCCGATCCACATGAATCCGGCGTCGCGTGAAAGCGTCGACGGCGGGGCGTTGTCCCGCTTGGGATCGATGATCGCGCGCTGCACCACGTTGTCGAGGCCGGCGGAGCTCTCCTTCAGCAGCTTGTCGAGGTCCTGACGGGCTTTCTGATCACCGGACGGCAGCGATTTTTGTGCGCTCCTGATGGTCTGGTCGACTTCCCGGCTGCGTTTATCGAGCTCCTTTTCCTGTGCCAGGATCTGGGCCTGGGCCTGAGTCAGTTTTCCGAGATTTTCCCGGTTTTCCATCGTCAGCCTGTTATGCCTGGCGTCCAGTTCCTTGTGCCTGGCGTCAAGCTCCGCGTACTGTGCCTGTCCGCCCCTGTAGTACGAATAGAACAGCGAGCCTGCGACGATCGCGGTCGCAGCCAGCGCGATGAGCGCGACGATCGCAAAGCGCCGAACCACCGCGCGGGTCGCGCTCGCTCGCATGAAGCTCTCGACGGTTTCAAACTTGTTGCCATACCGTCTTGCCCATGCCGCGTTCGGGCGGGCACTGTCCCACCATCGCTTGCGCTGATGGGCAACTTTTGGCGGAAGGATCGACTCGTTTTCGGCGGCTTCCAGAAGACTTGCGTAGGTGCGTCCGTCGCGCTCCTCCTCGGCAATCCAGCCGGCGGACCCGGTTTCACCGGTGATCTTGCTCCAGCCGCGCAGCAGGCTCTCATGCGAGATGTCGATCACCGTGTCCGGCGTAAGCTCCTGCTCGGCGGGTGGCATCAGAAAGCAACAATTGGGTGCGCGGAACGCCTCGACGACTTCGCGAAGCCTTTTCTCGCTCGCGGCGGCCGGCGTCGTCGCGTTGTCGCCCGCGATGATGGCCGCGATGTCGCGGAACAGGGTGGCGCGGCGGATCGAGCGGCTGCGGCGGTCGCGTTCCGAGATCGCCTTGAACAGACGCTCGGCTGCCCAGCGGTGGCCATCGCTCGGCAACGCGCCGTAGATCTGGTCGGCGTGGCGCGAGATGGCTTCCTTGACGCCTCCGGCGCCGGTGTAGTCGTCCAGCGAAATCTCGGCAGCTGGGCCTGCATGCTGCCACATGCGCATCAGCACGTGCTGGAGCACCGGCAGTTGGTCGGGATCTTCGCCGACTTCGTTGAGCAGCCGCTGCGTGACTTCCGGCCTGATCGGCTTTCCGGCCTTTTTCGCCGGCGCTTCGATGGCGGCGCGTCGCTCGGCGCGGCTGAGATTGGGCACCAGATACTGGCCGTCGCTGATGGCCTCCGGAAGCCGCTGGAAGCGCGCGCAATCGCCGAGAAAATCCAGCCGCATGGTCAGGATGACGTTGATTCTCGGCGTCTCGGCGCTGATCGCCTCGATCAGAAGCCGCACGAAGGCGGTCGCCTCGTCGGCGCTCCTGCCGCTCGGATCCTCGAACCGGAAAATTTCCTCGAACTGATCGACGATGATGAGCAGGCGGCCGGAGGAGGGAAGGCCGAGTTCGCCGGCGGCCTCGACCAATCCCTGGCTGCTGCGGGACAGCATGGCGGCTAGCCGGCTGCGGCGCAGTTCCCTGGTTTCGTTCGGTCCGCCGGGCAGAAGCTCGAGCAGCGCCTTGCCGAGTTCTTCGACCGGCCGGCCCTGCGGTCGAAACAGCGCCATGCGCCAGATCGGCTCGCCCTCGGCGTTCTCCTTGGCAAGCAAGGGAATAAGGCCGGCTTTCACCAGCGAGGATTTGCCGCAACCCGAGCGGCCGACGACGGCGACCAGACGACTGGCGTCGAGCTTCTGCCGAAGGCCCCGTGTCTGCGTTTCACGGCCGAAGAAGTAGTCCTGGTCGCCTTGTTCAAACGGGCGCAGTCCGGGGTACGGCTGGCTGGACGAAAGACCGCTCACGCCGGTTGCGCCTTCGCACCACCGGCCTGCTCCAGTTCATCGCGGACGATTTCCTTGAACATTTCCAGTCCGCCGCGCACCAGTTCGTCCTGCGCGGTCAACCGCGTCCCGTCTTCGAGACTCTTGATCAGCGCCTGCTGTGCCGCATCCGGCTGCTTCAGGTCCTGGGGAATCCAGATCAACCGGCGGAATGTGCCGTCCGCCTTCTGGCGTGCGCCGGCCATATCGAGTTGAAGCACGGTCAGGTCGTTCAGATCGGCGCGCCGCGCGCTGTTCGAAACCGCGCCGAGCAGGTGCACCGAGAACGCGGCGCTCTTGATCCCGGCGCCGAAATGATCCTTCGCCTTGTCCGCGTTGACCGGCCATGGGTCGACCGGGGCGACCCGGCATTTCTGGCTTTCGAGCTCCTTGTAGACCCTCCAGTGATTGGTGACCTGATCGAGCCCGGGCGCCGCCAGATAGACGGTCGCCTTGTGGGGTTCGTCGGGCAAGCCCTTCAATCGTGCATCGATCAGCTTGGCTACCTCGCGAACGGCATCCCAGTATTTTTCGGAAACGAACTTGCCGTAGCCGTCGTAGAACGGCTCGACCTTTCTGGTTTCCGGATCAATGTCGAAGAACGGGATGTATCGCAAACCCTGAAGCGGCGGCGGAATCTGCCCGGGATCCATCGGTCTCGGCAACACGGGAATGATCAGGTCGGTCGCCAGTTCGCCTGCCTTGCGGGAATCGAAAAATTCGGTGAGCTCGAACTCCGTGTATTGCTTGTTGTTGTAGTGGCGCGACAGCACCACCAGCAACATGGCGGCATTCCGGACATTCTCCTGCAACTCGTCGGTGATGATGCCGCGTTCCCTGAGATCGCGGACGTCGCGCCACAGCCTGACCTCATCGAGATGTTCGATTTCAAGCTTGAGACAGTTGTCGAACGAACTGACCCACCCCTTGGATTGTTCGTCGGGGACGGCATTGTCATCGGAAGCATAGCTGAGAAAGACGGTCCGCAAGGGATGCCTCCAAACAGGCTATTGTGCCGAAACTGGCACAAGCCTTGGTTGCATTCAAGCAGACGGTTTTGCCCGAATCCTCGTTCTGCACGGCGTAACCGGCGATGCCTGGCATCGCCGGGAGGCGTTGCACTGCGCCAGGGTGCGCTGCGCTTGCTTACGCCCGCGTTCCCGTGAACGGGAAGCTGCCCATCGGGCCGATGCCCATTTCGCCGGACATGCTGTCGCCGGACACCTTGCCGGAGAATGCCAGGGTCAGCGGCATCGGGTTGGTAATCGAGATTTTCCAGGCGACGTCGTCGCCGGACACCGTGCCGTCGAAAATCTCGCCGGAATTGCCGTCGGCGCCCTGCGTGCCCGTGAGCGTGCCGCCCGCGCTTGCCAGGGTCAGCGTCGCCTTGCGCTCGCCCATCGGGGTGTTCATGACGATATTCCAGTTTCCGTCGACGGCCATCTTCAGGTCTCCTCACGCTTTTTCGCAAAACCGGAATGGTTCTGGGACAGGGTAGGCTCGGGCGGCGGTATAGCGCATCTGGCATCCCGATCCCAATAGGTTGCGGCGATCAGGCGCGGGTGGCGCGGATCCGGCGGGTGACGAGGAGGCGAAGCGTGACATACTGCACGGCGGTCGCAAGATACAGCACGAGAAACACGATGGTGGAGAGAAAGTCGAAGCCCGGTCTTGCGAGTACGTCTTTCATTGTCGTTGCTCTCGCTGGATCAGCCGGTTTCCCGCACGGTGTTCAGGAGCCGGACGGCGCGCCGGCGGATGCGGCGGGGCTCGCGCACTTCGCCCGCCGGTAGTTCGGATACCATTTGGTGAAATAGACGGCGGTGCCGCGGGCGGCGAAAGCGATCGCAACTCCCGCCCATAGCGGCAGGCCGGGCAGATAAATCATCAGCATGTTGCCGAACATCATCAGCGCCATGCAGGCGGCCCAGGCCCAGGTGATGATGTAGTTCGCCCTGATGAATCCGGGCAGCACGGCGGTTTCGGCATCGACCATCTCGCGGGCGTACTGCAGCGTGAAGGGATGGCGGATCGCCAGGGAAGCCAGCGCGATCGCGAGCACGCCGCTATCGACCGTCAGCTTGATCGCCGAAGCGCTGAGGCCGGCATCCACCAGCGTCAGGTAGAGGCCCAGCCCGAGAAACAGAAGGACTGCTCCCGCGCCGAGCATTTTCAGCTGACGGCCGCGAACGAGGTCATGGGCGATGACGGCAAGGCCGGTAAAGGTGGCAGCGATCAGCGCGATTTCGGCCGCTGTCAGCAGCATCAGCAGCGAGAAAACACCAAAGGGGAGCAGGATCAGAAAAATCATCATGACCGGCCTCGTCTGACTTATCGAGCCCGCAAATCCATGACCACTATTGTAGGTCTGGATTCGGGCCTGCGCCTCACGGCGCATCGCGGAATAACTAGCTTGATTGTCGGCTACGTGGCTCCCACCCAGTTGCCATGAAAACCATCGGGGACGCGATGGCCGAGCTGCACCAGCGCGACCGGGCCGGAATCGACGTCGGTGGCGTTGAAGACCGCGAGATCGCTGCGGTTCTCGCGGGCGCGCCACACCGCGGCCAGCAGCCAGCCGTCGCCTTCCGCGGCGTCCTTGCCGCGCTCGACGAACACCGGCTCGGAAATGGTGTCGCCGGCCGGCAGCAGATAGCTGCCGAGCCGCGATCCCTTGCCGTCGACATGCACGATGCCGGACAGCGCGCCGAACATCGGCAGATCGGGGTTGGCGCAGGCGTACCAGCCATGGGCGCTCTTGATGCCGGCGCGGCGGTCGTCGATGCGCGGGAATTCGCCGGTGATGTCGTCGAGATATACTTGGGTGAAGCGGTCGGTATTCCCGGCGAGATCGAAGGTCCAGCGGCACAGCCGCGCCCGGGATTTCGCAGGATCGGTCCGCGAGCCGTCGGGATGGGTGAACAGTGGCGCTTCCTCGAACTGCATGACGTCGGCGATGAGGCGCTCGCCTTCCTCCCAGGCATTCATCACGTGGAACACGTAGCAGCTGTCGGCGCGAAACCAGACGAGGTCCTCAGGCGAACCGTTGCGCTTCATGACGCCGACATAGGCGCCCTTTTCCGGCTCCCAGGCGTAAGGCGGCTGGCCGCGCATCGCGCGATCCATGCTGCCGGTGATGGGAAGGACTGGAAACAGCAGATGGTTTTCGGTGACGATGAAGTCGTGCACCATGCTGGCATATGGCGCCTCGAAGCGGTCGAAACGCGTCACCACGCCGGAGGCATTGACCGACCCGAACGAGAGAGCAGGGGTCAGCGGCCCCGCGGCATTGTAGCCGAAGAAAACCATCTCGCCCGTGACCGGGTCGATCTTGGGATGCGCGGTGAAGGGGCCGCGGATGCCGCCGGCATAGTCGCAATAGCCTGTTCGCTTCAGCGTGCCGGGTTCGATCTCGGTCGGCAGATGGCCTTCCTCCAGCGCCAGCAGCTTTCCGCCATGAAAGATGATGTTGGTATTGGCGACGCCGCTGTCGGTGCATGAGGTCGCCGGCGCATCGGGCAGTTTGCGGCCGCCGAAGCCGCTGAACAGGGCACGGCCGGCGTCGTGCTCGGCCTGCCATTTCGGGGTGCGGACCCAGCGGTTGCGGTAGCTGGCGCGGCCGTTTTCGAGATGGAAGGCGTGCAGCATGCCGTCGCCGAGGAACCAGTGCGCGCCCGGCGTCTCGAACTGCGGGTTGGGGCCGTTGCGATAGAGCGTGCCGTTGAGTTCGCGCGGCAATTGGCCCACCACCTTCAGATGCGGCGCGTCGCATTCCATGGGTATCGGCGCGAGATTGGTCCGGGCCGCCCTGGTCTCCACCTGGTCAAGCATCGATCGCTCCCTGATCTTATCTTTACAACGTCAAGATATAGGTAGATCAGAGTTCCGGGTTCGTCAAGCAAAATCTTTACAATGTCAATATCGAGGCCTATATAACCTCAATGGCAAGAATCCCCAGCATCGGCCGGCCCCCGGTCCGGCCTGCTCCAAAGGCCGCCGCGCCGACACCGACCGGCCGCAAGCCCGGTGCACCCCGTAACGCCAAGGTCAGCGAAGAGACTCCGTATCATCACGGCGACCTGCACGACGCCCTGCTCAAGGCGGCGGAGACGGTGCTCGAACGGGACGGCCTTGGCGGCTTGACGCTGCGCGCGGTGGCGCGCGAGGCCGGCGTATCGCATGCCGCACCGACGCATCATTTCGGCGACCTCACCGGCCTCGTCAGCGAACTCGCCGCGATCGGCTTCCGGCAATTCAATGCCGCCATGTCCGCGGCCGGCGCCATTGATGCTCCGCCGTTGTTGAGGGCGATGGCGCGGGCCAAGGCCTATGTTGCCTATGCGCAGGCGCATCCCGGCATGTACGGGCTGATGTTTCGCACCGAGCGGCTCGATATGACGCGGCCGTCGCTGCATGAGGCCGCCAGTGCCTCGTTCGCCGGATTGGCCGGCGCGGTCGGCGTCAGCCGCCAGGAGCAGATTTCCGAACAGGCGCTGTCGCTGGAACAGGCGGCTGCTATCGCGCGCGCCTGGTCGCTGGTCCATGGCTTCACCACGCTGCTGCTGGACGGCCGGCTGGCCGACATCCTGCGGCGGCTGCCGAAGGGAACCGACGCCGCGATGCTGCTGGATGCGATGCTGCGCTTGACCGTCGGCCGGCCGCCGCGGCCGTGAGCGGGATTTTCCCCAATTCGACAGTGCGGCCGCCCTGAAGGAGCCGAACAGCGCCGCGAACACGGTTCCCGGCATGACAATCGGCGCCGGACGCCGGGGCAGGTGGAGAACACGCGTCATCCACGCGCTGTTTCCGCGGCCTGCCCATGCCGGTCGACGCATGCAATCTGGGGAAGGTTCAAGCGAAACGCGCGAAAGGCCTGACATTGGCCCGGAATCGTTTTAGAACGACGGCCTCGCCGTTCCCTTCATAGCGTGTCAGTTCAAGTCGATCATGTCTGCCATTCGCTCGAATAAACCCTACCGCGTCGGCCGTTCCCGCACCGGACTCGGCCTCTTTGCCACCAAGCCGATCAAGAAGGGCGCCAAGATCGTCCGCTATTTTGGTCCGCTGCTGGATTCCCGCAAGAAGAAGGACGACGCGATCGAGAACAAGTACCTGTTCGAACTCAACAACCGCTGGACCATCGACGGTTCGGTACGAAAGAACATCGCGCGCTACATCAACCACGCCTGCAAGCCGAACGCGGAATCCGACGTTCGTCCACGCAAGCGCAAGGTGGTGATCCGCGCCATCAAGAACATCGAGCCTGGCGAAGAGATTAACTACGATTACGGCACCGACTACTTCAAGGCCTACCTGAAACCGATCGGCTGCAAATGCGCGGCCTGCGAGAAGAAGCGCAAGAAGCAGCGCGCCGAGGCGAGGGCAGAGAAAGCGCGGCTGAAGGCGAAAGCCGAGCGTAAGCTTTTGAAGCAGGCCGAGAAGCAGGCGGCGAAGGCTGACAAGAAGCAATTGAACGGCAATCCGGCGCATGCCAACGGCAGGCTCCTGAACGGCCACGGCGGAAAATCTGCTGCGGGCAAAATCGCGAGATCCGGAATTTCCGTGAAAGCGCGCGGCATGCCGCGCGGGGAAAACCGCGTCTAGGGCGGCATCGTCGCCAACGGCGTTGGGGATCTAGCCGCCGGGCTTGCGCAGCGATTTCGGAAGCGGTGAATCGCCGAAGTTGAGCGTCGAGCGTTGCAGGATCGCGCCGCTTTCGTCGACCACAACGCGAAAGCGCCGGTGTTCGGAGAAGAAGGTCAGGCGATAGCGGCCCTTATCGGCGTCGATCCCGCGCTCGGACTGGCTGGTGATCTTGCCCGCGCGCATCTGCTCCCGGAGCAGCGGCAGCGCAATGCCAAGTCCTTCGGCAATGACCGATGCGTCGATCTCGACGGCACCTTTCTCGAATCCGACCGGCTTCATGGCCAGCGTTTCACTCTCACGCGACATGTGGCACCGGGTTTTTGCTCGCTTGGACGGGATAGGCGCATTCCGCCAGCGTGGTGCCGTCGAGTTCGCGCATGAAGGCTTCGCGCGCGGCGGCGAGGCGGGACCTCAGGCGGCAGCGCGGCATCAGCAGGCAATTGCCGCCATCGTCGCGGAAGCATTCCACCAGCGCGCGTCGGTCCTCCAGCGCGCGCACCACCTGGCCCAGCGTGATCGCTTCCGGCGACCGCGCCAGCGTGAAGCCCCCACCAGCGCCGCGCTGGGTGCTGATGAATCCGGTCTCGGCGAGATCACGCACCACCTTGGCCAGATGATTGCGGGAGATACCGAACTCGGCGGCGATCTCGTTGGTCGCAAATGACCGCGCCGGCTCGCCGGCCAGCCGCATCAGGGCGCGCAGCGCAAAATCGGTAAACAACGTCAGGTTCATGGGATCCCCGCGAATGAGGTCTTGCAAAAACATCGTACAGCGCTAAATAGGTATTTGAAATACTTATTTAAGGAGCCCGTCGTGACAGCTGTGGAACGGCGTCAGAAGATCACCGCCGAGATTGTCGCCAGGACCGGTATCACCGAGCCGCTGATCGAGCGTCTGGTTCGCGATTTCTACGCCAGGATCCGCGCCGACGTCGTGCTGGCGCCGATATTCGAAGCCCGGATCCGGGATTGGGAGCCGCATCTGGAGCGGATGTGCGCCTTCTGGTCGTCGGTCGCGCTGATGTCGGGCCGCTATCACGGCACGCCGATGGCCAAGCACATGCCGCTGCCGGTCGATGCCGATCATTTCGACCGCTGGCTGGCGCTGTTCGAGGAGACCGCCCTCGAGGTCTGCCCTCCGGCAGCCGCAACGCATTTCGTCGAGCTGGCGCGGCGGATTGCCGCCAGCCTCGAACTCGGCATCGCCGGATCGCAGGGCGTCCTGCTTGGCAACGGCGAAAGGTTCCGGCGCCAGGAAGCTCAAGCAGCAGGAGAGATCAGATGAAACGTCAAGTACCGGTCGCAACCGTTGTGGTCAACGATACCAGGCTGGCGCAGGAGCCGGCGAATCCCTTCTCGGGCAGCAGCCTGCTGCCGATGCTGATCGTCGGGATCGTTCTGGTCCTGGTGGGGATGATTGCCGCTGTCATGTTGAGCTGACGGAAAACAGACCGGCCGCCGCCAGGCCCGGGCCCCCGCGGCAGCCGATTTTCAGTCGGTCGAACCGCGGCTCAGGCCGCGACCGCGCCGCTGCTCTTGCGCAGGCCGATATATTGCAGCTCTGCAAACACCCCGGTGCTGATGGCGTGGAGGGCGATGAAGGCATAGCCGAGCAGGTTAGGGTTGACCCATCCGCTGAACATCAGCGCGATGCTGCCAAGCGCCCATGCCGCGTTGCCGGCGATCACGATGGCCACCAGCGCCTTCGGCATCGATGGCCGTGTGCCCAGCCAGCCGACCAGCGCGGTATAGGCGATCAGAAACAAGCCGGTCTGGCGCAGCAGCGGTTCGGGCAGGTTGAGCATCGACGTCAAGAGTCCGGCGCCGAATGCCTGCAGCAAGGCCACCGCGCCGGTGACGATGGCGTCGGCCTGGACGGCGCGGCGAAGAAAGAGGGACGGCTGGATCATGGTGGGTCTCCTTGGTTGAGAGGTGGGCTGGAGAATGCGACGATGACAGCGGCTGCGAGGCAATTCGATTACGTCCGAGGTAATGGAAGCCGCGATATTCGCATGGTAGGTTTTCCGCCATGAGCGCACACACTGCCACCGCGCGTAC
Source organism: Bradyrhizobiaceae bacterium Ga0074131 (assembly GCA_001464035.1). Taxonomy (GTDB): domain Bacteria; phylum Pseudomonadota; class Alphaproteobacteria; order Rhizobiales; family Xanthobacteraceae; genus Bradyrhizobium. Next base: position 426,708 of record LNEC01000017.1, on the reverse strand, counting down.
GGAGCGAACTCAGCCCGTCCACATCGGCGATCACCTGCGCGAATGGCGGCAGCGCCGCCGTCTCAGCCAGCTTGATCTCGCCGGCGACGCGGAGATTTCGGCGCGGCATCTGAGTTTCGTGGAAACCGGTCGCGCGGCGCCGTCGCGCGACATGGTGCTGAAGCTGGCGGAACGGCTGCAGGTTCCCTTGCGCGAGCGCAATGTGCTGCTGGTGGCGGCCGGATTTGCGCCGGCGTTTCCGCAGCGCCTGCTCGACGATCCCGCGCTGACATCGGCGCGGGCGGCGATCGAACTGGTGCTGAAGGCGCATGAGCCCAATCCGGCGCTGGCGATCGACCGGCACTGGAACCTGGTTTCGGCCAACCGCATGGTGATGCCGCTGCTGCAAGGCATTCCACAACGTCTGCTCGGCCAGCCCACCAACGTGCTGCGTCTCGCCTTCCACCCCGAGGCGCTGGCGGCGCGCACCGTCAACCTCGCCGAATGGTGCAGCCATCTGCTGGAGCGGCTGCACCGCCAATGCCAGGCGACCGCCGATCCCGAACTGCTGGAACTCCATTCCGAGCTGAAGTCCTACCCGATCCCGGCGCGCTCGGCGCCGCTGGCATCGGACAATGTCGCGATCCCGTTCAAGCTGCGGCTTGACGGCGAGGTGCTGAGCTTCATTTCCACGACCATGATCTTCGGCACGCCGGTCGACATCACGCTGTCGGAACTCGCGCTGGAGACGTTCTTTCCCGCGGACGAACTGACTGCCGACCGGTTGCGCAGCATGGCGGCCGGCTTGGAGTAGGCATTGCAGGGCGTTTACAGCCGGCCGCGCCGTTCGCATGATTGGCGGTGGGATTCACGCGCGCGGCGCTGGCCTGCGGCCGGTCGGCGATCTCCTGGGCGGCTGGCGCACCCGCCGCGCCTGAGCCAGGCCGACTTTCGAGGCCGCCATTTCACGGGGTTAGCTCCGCAGAAAGCAGCCCCGCACGTCAGTTCGCTTTCTCGATCAGGCTTTCCAGAAGGCGCTTCAAATCCGCCGTTGCCTTGTTGCCGTAACTCTCGGCGATAAAGGCTTCCTGGCTGAGCGCCAGCGAGTTCAGGCGCTGGGTCAGCGCCTTTCCGCGATCGGAGGAGAACATCAGGACCTTGCGGCGGTCGTCCGCATCCTGGACCCGGTAGACCAGGGAGTCCGATACCATCCGGTCGATCATCTTGGTCAGGGTCGGATGATTGAGCAGGACCGCTTCGGCGAGTTCACCCATCGAATGGCCCTTGCCGTCCGAAAGCACTTTCAGGATGCGCCATTGCTCGACCGGCACGCCTTCCTTGCGGAACCGCGCGTCGAGCTGCCGATTGATCTCCCGGTTCGCCTGCGCAAGCAGATATGCGAGGTGTTCGGTGATGGGTTTGCTGGGCGATCTAGCCAATGGTTTGCACTTCGTAACCGGGATTTGGACGAATATTGAGCGGCCTTGCTCGATCTCTATGCACCGGAATCGTTGAATATTCAATATTTTCCAGTAGATATTTTTGTTGCCGATCACATTACCGATGGTAGTCTGACCGGCGCCGGACCCTGGAAGCCGAAAAGGAGAGCGCTTTGCTCTCGGTACCGCAAATCCCGTCCATGCCGCCGGAATGGCAGCTGAGGGGATTCCCGGGGATAGCGACCGGCACCTCGGTGCCCGGGTTTGGCCCGCTGCGCGCGCGCCGCGACAGCAAGAAATTGCGGATTGCCAATTTTGTCGGACTGTCGGGTCCGTCGGGGATCTGGGGCCCGGCCTCGATCAACAGTACGCTGCTGGGCGTCTCCGAGATCAACCGCTGCGGCGGCATTCTTGGCCGCGAGATTGAAGTCGCGTTCTATGACACCGGTGGCGACATCAACGACGTGACGCGGACGGCCTCCGACATTGTCGCTTCAGAAGACGCAGACCTCATCATGGGCTCGCATATCAGCGCGGTGAGGGTGGCGCTGCGCAAGGTCGTCGCCGGACATATTCCCTATCTTTACACGCCGGTCTATGAGGGCGGCGAGCGAACGCCCGGCGTCATGGCCATCGGCGAGACGCCGGGGACGCAATGGCGCCCGTCCATCGAATGGCTCGCCAACACCAGGCACGCGTCGAACTGGTATCTAATCGGCAGCGACTATGTCTGGCCATGGCTTTCCCACAGGGCGATCAAGAAGTACATCAAGGACGCCGGCGGGCGTGTCGTCGGCGAGGAGTTCGTGCCCATCGGGGAGCACAATCACAGCACCCAGCTCGCCCGGATCCGGGCCGCGAGGCCCGACGTGGTTCTGATGACGTTGATCGGCGCTGACAGCGTCGCCTTCAATCGTGCCTTTGCCGAGCAGGGGCTCGGCTCCCGGATGCTCCGTCTGGCCGGCGCGATGGACGAGACCGTGCTGCTCGGGATCGGTGCCGACAACACCGAAAACCTGTTCTGCGCGTCCGGCTATTTCATCGACATGGCCTCGCGCGCGAACGATGCCTTCCGTAGCCAATACGAGGCTTCGTTCGGCCGACACGCGCCACCGCTCGGCTCGATCGCGCAGTCAAACTACGAAGGGTTGCGGTTTCTCGAGACCGTCGCAGCACGCGCGGGATCGCTGGCGAGGAAGCCGCTGCTCTCGGCTGCCGCGAATGTAGATTATCAGGGAGCGCGAGGCACGATCGGCATTCGCCGCGGCAGTGCATCGATGCCGATCTATCTCGCTGAGGCCAACGGTCTCGACTTCCGGCTGGTCAAACAGTTCTGAGGGCGCTCGCCGATCGCGGGACTGATCGCAAAAGGACCAATTGCAAAATAATCCTTGAAAAGGAAAACATTTCTGTTTCTAGTGATATGGGTGAGATATGCCTGCTTGTCGGGCAACCATTTCTTGTCAGCAGTGCAGAAACAGGAGAGCCCATCGTGTCAGTATCGCTTCCAACCCCCGATCAACTGCGCGAAGTTGCCGACTATTGCGGTCTGGCCTTGACCGATGAGGACGTCGCTTCCTTTCGTGGATTGATGCAGGGCTCGGTCGACGCCTATAACGTCGTCGCCGCGATGCCCGACGAAGTGCCGATCGTGAAGTATCCGCGGACGCCGGGCTACCGTCCTGGTCCCGAGGAAAATCCGCGCAATGCCTGGTACCGCAAGTCGACCGTCAAGGGCGCCGCCAGCGGCAAGCTGAAGGGCAAGGTCGTGGCGCTCAAGGACAACATCATGCTGGCCGGCGTACCCATGATGAACGGGTCCGCCACGCTGGAAGGATTTGTGCCCGATTTCGACGCGACCATCGTCACGCGGATGCTCGATGCCGGAGCCGAGATCGCCGGCAAGGTTCATTGCGAATCCTTCTGCATATCCGGCGGCAGCCACACCAATTCGACCGGCCCGGTCCATAATCCGCACAAGATGGGCTATTCCGCGGGCGGATCGTCCTCGGGAAGCGCGGTCGTGGTCGCGCTCGGCGAAGTGGACATGGCAATCGGGGGCGATCAGGGCGGTTCGATACGAATGCCGTCATCGTTCAGCGGCACCTGCGGCATGAAACCGACCTGGGGTCTGGTGCCTTATACCGGCATCATGCCCATTGAAATCTTCGTAGATCATACCGGGCCGATGACCGCGAACGTTGCCGACAATGCGCTGTTGCTGGAGGTGCTCGCCGGCGACGACGGTTATGATCCGCGGATCAAGGCGCCGGAAGTGAAGCAATACACCAAGGCGCTTGGCGGCGGCGTCAAGGGCATGAAGATTGCCATCGTAAAGGAAGGTTTTGAGCAAGCCGGCGCCGAAGCCGGGGTAAACGAAAGCGTGCGGGAAGCGGCGAAGCGGCTCGCGAGCCTCGGCGCGACCGTCGAAGAGGTTTCCATCCCGATGCACATGGTAGCACCGGCGATCTGGACTCCGATCGGAGCTGAGGGCATTGCCCAGACCATGATGTTCGGCGACGGCTATGGTCTCAGCCGTTCGGATCTCTACTCGACGTCGCTGATGGATTTTCATCGCGGCTGGCGCGGGCAGGCGGACTCGCTGTCGGAAACGACAAAACTTTTCCTGATGCTCGGCGTCTACATCAACAATAATTTCGGTCCGCGCTACTATGGCAAGTCCGTCAACATCTCGCGGCGCCTGACCGCAACCTATGACAAGGTACTGGCGGACTACGATCTCCTCTTGATGCCGACCACGCCGATGAAGGCGACGCCGTTGCCGGCGCCGGGCGCCAGCCGGGAAGAGGTGTGCGCGCGCGCATTCGAAATGATCACCAACACCGCGCCGTTCGATATCACACATCATCCGGCGATGTCGGTGCCGTGCGGCATGGTCGACGGGCTGCCGGTCGGTCTGATGCTGGTCGGCCGGCATTTCGACGAGCCGACCATCTATCGCGCGGCGCACGCCTTCGAGCAGGCAGGAGACTGGAAGAAGATGTAAGCAGCCGCACGGGTGCCGGTGATGCCGCATGGATAATCTGTTTATCGCCCTGTTTGAGATTTTGAGTTTCGGCGCGATCGTGGTTCTGGTCGTGCTGGGGCTCGGCATCATCGCCAGCATGATGGGCATCTTCAACTTCGCGCAGGGCGAGTTCGTCCTGCTCGGCGCCTATGTCACCTACATCGTGCACAGCGCCGGCCTGCCGGTCTGGCTCGGGATGGTCGCGGCGCCGTTCGTCGTCGGCGCGCTGGGATTTGTACTGGAGCGCTCGGTCGTACGGCGATTTTACGCGGCGCCGATCGTGGCTATGCTCGGCACCTACGCGCTCGGGCTCATCATCCGGGAAATCGTCCGCGGTCTGATCGGCGGGCTGTACCTGTCGGTGCCGGAACCGATCGGCGGCTCGCTGCGCCTCGGCGCGATGCACTTCTCCACCTGGCGGCTGGTCATCATCCTGATCACGGCGCTGGTGATGGTCGGCAGCTACCTGTTGCTGGCGCGCACCGCTTTCGGATTGCGCATCCGGGCGTCGCTGGAAAATCCCGCACTGGCCCGCGCGTCGGGCATTTCGACCAATGCGATCTATGGCGCCACCTTTGCGTTCGGCGCGGCTCTTGCAGGGCTTGCGGGGGCCCTGATCGTTCCGGTGTTCTCGCTGTTCGCCGATCTCGGCCTGCGTTTCCTGATTCAGGGGTTCGTCGCCGTCATGGTCGGCGGGGTCGGCTCGTTCGCAGGGCCGGTGGCGGGCGCGGGCGTGATCGGGACGCTCGCCGCCGCGCTGCCCTGGATCATCCCGCCCGTGATCGCCGACGTCCTCGTGTTCGTTCTCGCCATCATCTTTATCAAGTTCCGGCCGCAAGGCCTGATTTCAGGAAAAGGGGTCTAGTCCGATGTTCAACGATCGCAGCAATCTCAGCCGCCGCCGGTTTCTTTCCAATTTCGCCTTTGCCAGTACCGCCATTGCCACGGGCGTCGGCAGTTGGGTTGTCAGGCCCGATTGGGCAAACGCCGCTGCGGCACCGATCAAGGTCGGCATCGCGACGGATTTGACCGGCCCGATCGGCTACGCCGGGAACGCCAATGCGAATGTCGCTAAAATGGTGGTCAAGGAGATCAACGATGCCGGCGGATTGCTTGGCCGGCCGCTGGAACTGTTCATCGAGGATACCGCTTCGAATGAATCGGTCGCGGTCGGCAACGTTCGCAAGCTGATCCAGCGCGACAAGGTCGATCTCGTGCTCGGAGGCATTACCAGTTCGATGCGCAACGCCATCAAGGACGTCATCGTTGCGCGCGGCAAGACGCTCTACATCTATCCGCAGCTTTACGAGGGCAAGGAATGCACGCCCTATTTGTTCTGTACCGGCCCGACGCCGGCGCAGCAGTGCGACGAATTCATTCCCTGGCTGATCAAGAACGGCGGCAAGCGTTTCGCGCTGCCGAGCGCCAATTATGTCTGGCCGCACACCCTGAACGTCTATGCGCGCAAGGTGATCGAGGCCAACGGCGGCGAAGTCGTTTTTGAAGAGTATTACCCGCTCGACCAGATCGACTTCAGCGCCACGGTGAATCGGGTCATCTCCAACAAGGTGGACGTGGTGTTCAACACCGTAATCCCGCCGGGGGTAGGGCCGTTCTTCAAGCAGCTTTACGAAGCGGGATTTCTCAAGAACGGCGGCCGGCTGGCGTGCGTCTACTATGACGAGAATACGCTCAGTATCAACCAGGCGGCGGAGATCGAGGGACTTGCGAGCTGCCTCGACTACTTCAAGGCGCTGACGCCGGAAGATCCGGTCAGCGCCAAGCTCCAGGCGGCCTATGACAAGCAGTTCCCGGGCACATTCCTGTTCGCCGCGGGCAGCGCGGCGACCGGCGCCTACCGTGGCCTCAAACTGTGGGAGGCCGCAGTCAAGGAGGCGGGCAAGGTCGATCGCGACGCGGTCGCAGCTGCGTTTGACCATGCCAAGATCGCCGAAGGTCCCGGCGGACCCGCGGAAATGGTTCCCGGCAAGCGGCATTGCAAGATGAAGATGTACACGGCGGTTGCCAAGGGCGGCAAATACGAGATTGTCGCGCGCAGCGCCGGCCTCGTCGATCCCAAGGAATGCTGAACGTATCTGACGCAGCGGCGGCAGGTCGCCGCTGCGAACTCCGGAGCGGACGTGCCGGCCATTTGATGACAGAAACGACACCAACGACGACCCTGCCGCGTCCCCTTCGGGTTGGCCGCTCGCGCCGATGGCAAGTGCTGCCGATCATGGAAATCGCGGTGCTGGCGATCGGTGTGCTGCTGCCGTTCGTGCTCAAGGATTATCTGACGGTCTACGCCACGCGGGTCCTGATCCTGTGCCTATTTGCGCTCTCGTTCGATCTGGTGTGGGGATATGCCGGCATCATGAGCTTCGGGCAGGCGGTGTTCTTCGGTACAGCGGGTTATGGGGTCGCGCTGATCGCCCGCGATCTCGGTGTGACATCGATCCTCCTCGTCTTGCCGGCCGGCCTGCTCATCGGCCTGGCATTCGCATTGGTGCTCGGCGGCTTTCTCCTGCTCGGACGTCATCCGTCCAGCGTGATCTTCGTCGCGCTCGGCACGCTCACGGGGTCCTATGCGGCGGACCGCGTGGCGCGGGGCTGGTATTATCTGGGAGGCCAAAACGGCATTCCCTCGATCCCGCCGATGAGCCTTGGCAGCTACGATATCGTCGAGGGGCCAGTCTACTATTACCTGGTGCTGGGTATTCTCCTGCTGGTTTACCTCGTGTGCCGGTTCCTGGTGCGATCGCAATTCGGTCTGGCATTGGCCGGCCTGCGCGAGAACGAGCAGCGGATCGCGTTCTTCGGCTACCAGGTGCAGCGCCTCAAGGCGATCATCTTTTCGTTCGCCGGCGCGATCGCAGGCCTTGCCGGCAGCCTTTACGCCTTTCATGAAGGTTTTGTCTGGCCCAACATGCTGGGCGTGGTGATGTCGACGCAGGTCGTGCTTTACGTGTTGTTCGGCGGCTCCGGAACCCTGATCGGGGCGGTGATCGGCACCGTCGCGATTGAAGCGGTCAGTTTCTGGCTGTCGAACGATTATCAGGACATCTGGCCGATCATCCTCGGCGTATTGTTGCTGCTGGTCATTCTGTTTCGTCCGGCCGGACTGATCAGCCTGATCCTTGGCGAACGCGAGCGTGTCGGCCGTTTCGGCCGGCCGCCGCGGGAGCGCGAGTGATGGCCCTTTTTGAAGCGCGGGGCCTGATCAAGGTATTCGGCAAACTGACCGCCCTGAACGGCGCCGATCTCACCGTTGCCGAGAATGAATTCCACGGTCTGATCGGACCGAACGGTTCCGGCAAGAGCACGCTGATGAAATGCGTGGCGGGCGCGGAGATTCCGACCGCCGGCAAGGTGACGTTTGGCGGCCGCGACATTACGCAAGCCCCGCCCGCCGAGCGGGCGCGCGCCGGCATGAGTCTCAAGTTCCAGATCACCAGCGTGCTGCCGGCGCTGACCCTGTACGACAACATTCTGCTGGCGCTGCAGGCTCAAACGTCGCTCCCCAGCCTGGTGTTTTCGCGCACGCGCGGGGTTTTGCACGACCGCGTCATGGCCATGCTCGAACAATTCCGGCTGGTCGATCGCGCGGCGGAATCTGCCTCCGTGCTGTCCCATGGCCAGCAGCAATGGCTCGAGATCGCTATGGCGCTGGCGCCCGAGCCGAAGCTTCTGCTGCTGGACGAGCCGACCGGCGGCATGAGTCTCGAGGAGCGGCGGGTGACCGGCGAACTGCTGCAGCCCATCAAAAAGCGCTGCTCCCTGGTGATCGTCGAACATGATCTCGATTTCATCCGCGACATCTGCGACCGGCTGACGGTGCTCGATCAGGGCAGCGTACTCGATTGCGGCTCGGTCCAGCACATCCAGTCGAGCGCCAGGGTACAGGAGGTCTATCTCCGCCGTGTCTGACGACAACTATCTCGATGTCCGCGATCTCGACGCCGGCTATGGCCGCAGCCAGGTGCTGTTCGGTGTCAATCTGAGCGTACCATGGCGCGGCGGTGTCGCGATTCTTGGCCGCAACGGCGCAGGCAAGACCACCTTGATGAAGGCCATCATCGGCGAACTGCCGGTGCTGGGTGGGTCCGTAAGCCTCGATTCCCGTAGTGTGGGAGCGCTGCCGACCGAGCAGCGCGTTCGTCTCGGAATGGGATACGTCCCGCAGGAGCACTCCGTGTTCGGCAGGCTTTCGGTGCGGGAAAATCTCGCGGTCGGCGCGCTGACAAACCGCGACGGCGGGGCGGTCGATCGGGTGCTGGAAACATTTCCGAAGCTGGGTCAGCGAATGGATCAGGTGGCGGGCACGCTGTCCGGCGGCGAACGAAAAATGCTGGCCATCGCCCGCGCCTTGCTGTCTGATCCCCGGCTATTGCTGCTCGACGAACCGACCGAGGGAGTCTGGATTGGCGTGATCGAGGAAATCACCGAGCGCCTGATCCTGCTGGCCAGGGAAATCGCCGTCGTGATCGTGGAGCAGCATCTGGATCTCGCGCTTCGCGTCGCGGATCGGGCCCTTGTGCTCGACCGTGGAAGGGTCGCGATCACGGGATCGGCGCAACAGGTTCGCGATGATCCGAGGCTGCTGCAATATCTCGCGCCCTAGCGCCGGGACGGGGTCCCGCCGCCTCCGGAGTGGAAGTATCGCGACTACATTCGCGACGTCCTGCCCGGGAAGATCCGCACCCCCCATGGTTCGAGCCGATCGCGAGCAGGATCGATAATCCAGCCGTTGATGGGGTTCCTGCTATGCGGGCTGCGGGCTTGTTTCGCCGGCGGTTCGGCCTATTTTGCGGGCACCGCTTTCACGAAAGGACGCCCCGATGAGCACCCCAAAACCGCTTCAGATCGACATCGTCTCCGACGTGGTGTGCCCGTGGTGCTACATCGGCAAGCGCCGGATCGAGAACGCGCTGGCGCTGGCGCCGGAGGTGCCGGTCGAAATCCACTGGCGGCCGTTCTTCCTCAATTCCTGGGTGCCGCGCGAGGGCATCAGCCGCGACGAGTATCTCACCAGGAAATTCGGCTCGGTCGAAGCCTACAAGGGCATCGCCGGCCGCGTCGTCGCCGCGGCTGATGAAGAGGGTCTCCTCTACCGGCCGGAACTGGTCAAGCGCCAGCCCAACACAACCGATTGCCACCGCCTGATTCACTGGGCCGATGCGCAAGGCAAGTCCGCCGCGATGAAACAACGGCTGATGGAATTGTATTTCAGGGACGGCGGCGATCTCACCGACGTCAACGTGCTGGTGCAGGCGGCGGCCGACATCGGGCTCGATGCCGGGGATATCCGCCGGCGACTTGCCAGCGACGAGGACGTCGAGTTGATCTCGGCGCAGGCCAGGGACGCCTCCGACAAGGGCATCTCCGGCGTGCCGACGTTCGTGTTCGCGCAGAAATACGCGGTGTCAGGCGCGCAGCCGGCCGAGCAGCTGGCGCGCGCGATCAGGCAGGTGTCGGCGGAAGTGAACGCGGAGGCGGCGGAGTAGGGCGCGCGAACGGTTAGAATTCGGCCGGGCGCAATCCTGCGCAGAACGCGGTGCGTCGCCAGCGAGGCGCGCAGCGGCCGGATCGCGGTTGTAACGCCGCTGCATTCATGGCCTCATGCGACCATGACCACCCAAAAAACCTCAAGGGAAGCGCCATGATCTACGAGCTGAGAACCTACACCGTGAAGCCCGGCAGCCTCGGCGACATGGTGAGGGCCTCGAGTACGGTGTCGCGCGACATCCGCGGCGATGACTACGGCAAGCTCGAAGGTTACTGGGCGACCGAGATCGGGCCGCTCAATCAGGTCATGCATCTGTGGAGCTACGCCGATTTCAACGAGCGCGCGCGACTGCGCGGCGAACTCGGCAAGAACCCGCGCTGGACCGGCGAGTACATTCCGCTGTTACGCCCGCTGATGGTGCGTCAGGATATCCGCCTGCTCAACGTGGTGCGGGCGCCGGTTGCCCCCGCGACGACCGGCAACATCTATGAGTTCCGCAACTATCGTACCAGGACCTTGGGCGTCGCCAGGCAATGGCTCGACGTGTTCACCGCAGCGCTGCCGGCGCGGGAGAAATACTCCAAAATGGTCGGCCTCTGGCAGACCGAGGCGGGTCAGCCCAACGAAGTCTGCCACATCTGGGCGTATCCCGACTTGAATGCGCGGGCCGAGGCGCGCGCCAGCGCCATGAAGGATCCGGCGTGGCAGGAATTCCTCGGCAAGAGCGGGCCGATGCTCGACGAGATGCATTCGACCATCATGCTGCCCGCGCCTCACTCGCCATTGCAGTAAGGATGTTGGGAATCGCAGCCAACCACATGGCGAACTCTCTTCTCGCAATGACGGTTGCTGCACTCTGCGACTTGGCCGTCGGGCTGCATCCGCGCATCGCGCGGGCCTCGTCGCAGAAATTGTCGTCAAACAGGCCGTGCGGGTAAAGGCCAATTTCTTGAACCGATTCAACGAATCTACCCGGCGGGCAAATCACCTAAAACCCGTCAAGCCCCTCTCGCAAAAATATTCTGATTTTCCGAAATAGCAAATCAGTCTATATCCATCGCGTCCCGTCCCACCAAGAGGGGCGTTTCGCGAACGTCACGGACGTCGGTGCGGGATGCGGTGGACGCCTTGGCCCGCGAGACGGGCGATGCCAAGGCGGACGGCCAAGTCGTGTGGTCCTGACAGCCTCAGGGTTGGCGTCAAGTCGGCGGGAGCCTTTCCGTCGGCGACGGTGACAAGAAAGCCTGATCGCCGGGGAGAGCGCGAAGTAAGCCGTAAACCATTGCGCGGGGAATGCCGGGTGTTTCCGGTGTGACCGTGGCGCACTACGCGCGTGTTTTTTGTCGCGGCGCATCGGCGCCCGGCATTCCCTGCGCCCTCTGATCAGGAGGGCAAGAAAAATAAAGGCAGACCTCGGGCAAAAAGCGCCGCGAGATCGTGAAATTGCGTTTGCGCGCAGCGCTGTTTGAAATTTCAATTCGTCAGCACAAGCCTATCGGCTCGACGCCTCACACCCCCTTCAAATAATAGTTCGCGCGCTTGCCGAGCGCGATCCTGCGCAGCACGCGCCGCATCGCCAGTGAGGCGCGCAGCGGTTTGATCGCGGTCGTGACCGCGCGATAGAACACGAGCTTCAGCGCGTCGCGCACCGGCTGCCGCCCCGGCGGCTGCTGCGGCAGGCCGACGCCGCGCAGCATCGAATTGAAGAAATGCAGGTCGTTGAGACGGCGCACCTCGCGGGTCTTCCAGGTGATCGCCATCGAGATCGAAAAGCTGCCGGCGGTGCGCACCCAATGCGGCCACTGATACGGCACATAGCAGCCGTCGCCCGCGAACAGATGAAATTCGGTGCCGCGCGGCGCAAAACTCTCGTCGTATTTCAGGTTGCGGTGCTTGGTCATCGAGCGCTCGATCTCGTCGTCGGACACGATGGCGCGATCGTTATTGTCGAAGATCGTGAAGAACTTTTCGCCGTGGATATGGACGAAGAAGTTGTCCTCGCTGTCGAGATGGAACGGCGTGGTCGAATTCGGCGACGACACGAAGATGAAGCCTTCGACCTGCTCGAAGCCGGCGTCCAGCAGGCTGTTGAAGCCGCGCGCCCGAGCCACCGACAGCAGCGTGTCCTCCAATAGCTGCCGGTATTCCGGCGAGTTCTCCACGCGCTTCAGCACCATCCACGCGCCGGCGGTTTCGATGCGTTTGACGACCTCGACCGGGTCGAGATCGACCGAGGGGATCGCATCGGGGTCCTGGCTGATCGCGACCTTGCCGGAATTGTATTCGATCAGGTCGCGCGGCAGCTTGGCGGCGAGCTCGGCGATGCGCGGCAGGCTCAGCAGCGGATGGCTGGCCAGCCGGTGCCGGATCGCGAACGGCTTGAGTGGAAAGTCGCGCTTCAGCGCGTCATTTCCGGCCGTAATCACCGGGGCTACTGCGGTGACGCTATTCATGACGATTTCTCCTGGCGTTGGCGGACAAGGTGGACGGCGCGGCGCAGCGGCTCGCGGATCATGGTGCGCAGCTTCAATGCGCCGTGGATCAACGACACCACGGGATCGCGCCGCCGCAGCGGAATCAGCACGTCGCCGATCGCCAGGCGCCCGTGCCAGATCGGATTGATCATGGGATGATCGGGGCTCGCGCTGGAGTCGACCAGCGCGATATCAGGGTCGGCGCAGAGATGCCGCGTGAGGTCGAGGGTCAACTGGACGCCGGGCGACAGTTTGGCAAAACGCTCGTCGACGCCGAGCTTGAAGTAAAAGGCGCGATCCAGATGCCGCAGCACGATCGCGGCCGCGACCGGCGTGTCGCCGGCGCGCAACGTCACGACCTCGCATTGGCGGAGTTCGGCAAGTTCGGCGGTGGCGCGGCGGACAAAGCCGGCGTCGCCTTCATGTTGCATCAGCGCGGTGCCGCGCCGGGCCTTCCAGCCGGAGGCTTCCAGCGCCAGGAATGTTTCGACCGCGGATGTGATCTCCCGCGGGGTGCGCGCCACCTCGAACCGGATTTCGCCGTGTTCGGCGAGCCGGTTGCGCTGACGGCGCAATTCCTTCAGTTTCTTCGGTCCCAGCGCGTCGCGCAGCAGTTCATCGGCATCGCGCGCGGCATCGAGGCAGGCGCGCAGATGGGATCGCAGCAGGCGCGGGCGCATGCCGCCTTGCCGCAGCACTTCCGTGAAAGTTCGCATGGCGGCGCCGTCGAGCGCAACATCGCGCAGGATCAGCGCATGGCCGCCGGCTTTCCGCGCCTCGCTCATCAACCCGGTGACGGCGTCCTCGGCCATGTCGCGATCGAGCGGCGGCGTGCCGAGCGTGCCATAGGGATCGGCGCTTACAAGGGCGGGAAGCGGAATCCTGTAGGCGCGCCACATCGAGATCGCGGGCAACAGCCCGATCAGGCGCGCCGTGCCGTCAGACGCCAGCGAGGTATCGCTCCATGCGGCGAGCGCCGAGGCGTCGGTGCGGCCCCGCGCCGAGGCGTTCACCGCCAATTCCCAGTCCGGCAGAAAATAGCCGTTCGGCTCGATGGCGCGTTCGGCGAGGGCGCGCCACTGGCTCGCGGGCACCGCCGTGAGCGGCGCAAAGCCGGCGCCACCGCGTGAAGCCGCCGCGGGTTGCGACCGCTTCCCCGCGATCACCGAAGTGCCGCGGGCCACCGCTGGTTCAGCAATCTCGACCACGTCCCCAATTCCCCCGTTCGCGATGATGGACGCGGGCGCGTGGCGCCGCTTCCTGACATTGCGTTGGCGGGGAAGCTAGGGGAAAAGATTGGAAAAACCCGCTGAAGCGGAGATGCAATTTAAGGGGTATCGTTAACCCCGCATTTATCATCCTGAAGCCGTGGGCGCGCGTTCCGGGGCGCGCCTCCGATGGCGGATTTAATGCCTCTGGTGCGTCAAATCAGATCCCAAGGTATCGGCACCGTCGTTGATCAGAACACCAGGACCTTATCGGCTTCGATTGTCGCGCCGGCAAGTTCGTCCATCGTGCTGCGACGTGCACCCTCCATCAATTCGCCGTCGGCAATGCCGCGTGCGTCCATGCAGGTGCCGCACAGCAGCACCGCTCCATGGCTGCTGAGAACGCGCTTCAGCATCCGCTCCACATTGTAATAGCCGTCGGGCGTCTTCTGGTTGGCCTTGCCCGCCAGCACGGCATCCGCCATCAGGAACACGGTTACCTGCATCGAAGGCTCTCTCTTGACGAGAGCATGCGCAAGCCTCAGCGCATTATAGACGCGCTCCGTGCCGTAGGGCGGATCGTTGACAATGAACAGGGTGCTCATCGCGTCATCGCCGCCGCGCTTCACGAGTCGGATAGCAGTTTCCTGCGATCCTCATATTCGGCGCGGTCTATTTCGCCGCGTGCGAAGCGGTGCTTGAGGGTGTCGAGCGGGGTGCTGCCCTGTTGCGAAGATTGCCACCCGAGTCCGGATGCGCGCAACGCCCATGCGATGATCAGTACCGTCAGGACAACAAAGACGATCATCATGATCGGCCCGAAAATCATGCCATACCAGTGTGCTGGAGAGCCGTCCCACCAACCATACATCATGACCCTGCTCCCTGTTGGACAGGTCAACATCATGGTTAGCCTCCGATAGGCTTCCGCTCTTGATCTATGTCAAGGTCGCGCCGCCAGACCTTATCTCGCGTCGAGTTCGGACGTTTCCGCGCAACAAGCGCCGACGATCTTGTCCAGTACCGCAAGCGCGTCGTTGGTTCCGTCGGCTTCGCCCTTTTCAAAGTCGTCGCCCGACTGCCCCATGGTGTTGGTGACATGGGCAAGACAAAGGATCCGCACGCCGGCGGCGCTTGCAAAAGTGTAAAGAGCGGCCGCTTCCATTTCGACCGCAAGAATTCCGTTGTCCCGCGCGGCTTCGATGGCTTCCAGGGTCTCCCGAAACGGCGCGTCCGTTGTCCAACTGGATCCGACAACGCAGCGTGGCTGATGCGCCGACATGGCTTTTGACGCCGTCGCCACCAACGCTAGATCCGCGTCCGCGAATTCGGCGGGCGGCGCATAGTGATAGCTGGTGCCTTCGTCCCGCAGCGCCCGATCGATGATCACGAAGTAGGGCGGCGCTCCCGACGGCACGATTTGTCCGGCGGAGGTAAGGCTCACCAGCAGACGACAGCCGCTTGCAAACAGTTGTTCCGCCACCAGCACCGCGAACGACGATCCCACCACGCGGCCCACGATCCCGATCTCCCGCCCGCCGAGCGAGAAGCAATCCAGTTCGGTGTGATAGCAGGGCCAGCTTTCAAACCGCTTCGTTCTTCCTGCCGCGCGAAGCGTTCGGACAATGTCGCCGTCCGGGTCCAGAATGCAGACGCCCGGCACGTCGGCTGCTGCGAGCTTCTTCTGCCGCCGTGCCTCCCGCAACAAGGCAGCAGGTGCAAACACGGATGGCGAGGAGGTGCGTTTGTTGTCCAGTATGGGAGGCGTAACCATATGCTATTCCAACCTTTGACGCTGCCAGCGAGGACCGGCCCATGACCGATGCGACACGAAAATCCCATTGGGAGACGGTTTACACGACAAAGAAGGAAAATGAAGTCAGCTGGTTTCAGGAAAATCCCGCGCCATCGCTCGAATTGATCGACCTGGCACGACCGACTCCGACATCCACCATCGTCGATATCGGTGGCGGCGCATCACGTCTTGTTGACAGCCTGGTCGCGCGGGGGTTCAACCGTATGACGGTGCTCGACATTTCCGAAGCCGCGCTCGAAGCCGCCAAGGCGAGACTGGGTGAACGAGCGAGCCAGGTGGAGTGGATCGTCGCGGACGTCACCACATGGCGCCCGGCGCACAGGTTCGACATCTGGCACGACCGGGCAGCCTTCCATTTCCTGATCAATGCAGCGGATCGTTCCGCCTACGTCACGTGCATGAAACAGGCCGTCGAACCCGGCGGCCATGTCATCATCGGCACATTCGCGCTCGATGGTCCGGAAAAATGCAGCGGCCTGCCCGTCAACCGGTACGACGCGGCCAGTCTGACCAAGGAACTGGGCGAAGGCCTTGAACTGGTGGACTCGCGGCGGCATGATCATTCGACGCCCTGGAAATCCGCGCAACGTTTCCAGTTCTGCATGTTCCGACGAACCGCTTGAACGGATTGGTGCCATATGGTCGCAATTTTCTGTTCGGATCGGGTGCAGCCGGACAGGATGAGCATAACGCCGAGATATTCGCGGCCGTGGCTTGAACCTCGGCGCCGATACGGCCGACCTATTCGATAGCCTGGAGGTGTCGCCGTGATCAGCCTTGTTCTTCGCCATACGTTTCTCGCTGCGGGAATTCTGCTGGGCTCGCACGCAGCGCTTGCCGAAAATCGTGTTGCGCTCGTCATCGGCCAGTCGAACTACCGCGCCGTGGTTCCGCTGCCCAATCCGGCCAACGACGCCAAGGCGGTGTCACAAATGCTGACCGAGTCCGGCTTCGAGGTGATGACCGCCGCCGATCTATCGCAGAACGAGCTGCGCGCCAAGGTCGGCGACTTCGCGGCCAGGGTGGCCGCCAAAGGCCCCGATACGGTCGCGCTGGTGTTCTATGCCGGCCACGGTTTGCAGATCGACGGCGAGAACTTTCTGGTGCCGGTCGACGTCGATCCGAAGCGCGAAACCGATATTCCGCTGCAGGCGGTGCGTCTCAACGACATCCTGAACACGCTTGCCTCGGTGCCGAGCAAGAGCCGGATCCTGCTGCTCGATTCGTGCCGCAACAACCCGTTCCCGGACATCAACAAGACCGCCGCGCGGGGGCTCGCCATTGTCGACGCCAAGACCGGTGCTCCCGGCACCTTCATGTCGTTTTCGACATCGCCGGGCGCCGAAGCCGAAGACGGCAGCGGTGCCAACAGCCCCTACACCGCGGCGCTGCTCGCGGCGGCCAAGCAGCCCGGACTTTCGATCGAGGATACTTTCAAGCGAGTGCGCGTTGCGGTCAACAAGGCGACCGAGGGTCGGCAGACGCCGTGGGACAGCTCCTCGTTGACCGACGATTTCAGGTTCATCGGTCCCGCCATTGCCGGTCCGAAACCTGCTGCCGCCAAGAAGACGGTCGACGAATGGAAACGCGATCTGAAAGGCAAGTCGGTCGAGGCCGCCAATGAATTGATCATCGCCGACGGCACCGACGAGGCCTATGATGCCTTCGCCGTCCTTTACGCGCAAACGCCGCTGGGCCTGCAGGCGCGTGACTGGCTCGACCGTCACCGGCGCATGAAGGCCTGGAACAACGCGGTGATCCTCAACACCGCCGCTGGCTATCGCGCCTTCATCGCGCAGTATCCCGACAGCGACCTCACGCCGACCGCGCGCAAACTGGAAGAGCGGCTGCGGAATCGCCCGAACTTCGTCGCGACGGTCGCTACGGGCGGCGGTGCACCGAACATCTCCGGCGCGGCGGCAGCCCCCGCAGGGGGTCCGAACCAGCCGACCAGCGCCTCGCTCGGCCCGACCTGCCCCTGCACCACGCCGACCTTGCCGCTGAAGAGGGTCGATACGCCGTCGAAGAAGCGCGCCGAGCCCGATCCGCCGAAGAAGCGTACCGAGCCGGATCCGCCGCGGCGCGTCGACCGTACGCCGCCGAGGCGTTACGTCGACGACGATGTCGTGATCGTTCGCCGCCCGCCGCCGCGCTACTACGAGCCGGCGCCCGGACCGACGATCGGTATCGGCATCGGTATTGGCGGTGGTTTTGGTCGTGGCGGATACGGCGGCGGTGATCGGGTCGGCGTCCCCCTCGGCAACCAGGGCCGGGGCGGATACTGAGCAAGCCGTTGCAACGGATTCTCGCTGACTTTATCGCTCGCGGAGCGATCCGGTTGCCACGGGAAGCCGTGCCAAAGATTCCTACTCTGATCGCTCTCGTCTTCCTCGGCATGGTGCCGGCGTCCGCCTGGGAGCACTGGGGCGCCGATCGTGGCGGCATGCGGTTTTCGCCGCTCGCCCAGATCACGCCGGGCAATGTCGGCAATCTGGTGCGGGCGTGGGAGTTTCGCACCGGCGATCTCGACACCCGGCCGCCTGCCGTGATGGCGCGGACCAAGTTTCAGGCGACGCCGCTGTTGGTCGAGGACAGCATCATCTTCTGCTCACCGTTCAACGAGGTGATCGCGCTCGATCCCGGCAGCGGAGCTCAGAAATGGCGATACGATCCGGGGGTCAGCACCGAGTACCGCCCCGGCAATCGCTACAATTGCCGTGGCGTCGCCTGGTGGGTCGACGAGCTTGCGGCTTCCGCGGCCTGCCGTTCCCGCATCTTCATGGGCACCAACGACGCCCGCGTCATCGCGCTCGATGCGAGATCGGGCGTTCCCTGCGCCGATTTCGGCACCGGCGGCACGATCAGGCTCGAGACCGGATCGCTGGAGTGGCCGGGTGAATTCCAGATCACCTCAGCGCCTGCGGTGAGCCGCGGCGTCGTCATTGTTGGCTCGGCGATTTCCGACAATCGCCGCGTCGAGGCGCCGCCCGGCACCGTCCGCGCCTTCGATGCGAGGACCGGCCAGCCGCGCTGGAGTTTCGACCCGCTGGTTCGTGACGGCGTTATCGCGGGCCATGCCAACGTCTGGGCGCCAATGTCGGCAGACGAGGAGCGAGGGCTGGTATTCCTGCCGACGTCGTCGCCGAGTCCGGATTTCTGGGGTGGCAAGCGGCCCGGCAACAATGAGCACGCTAATTCCGTGGTGGCGCTGCGCGCCGAGTCCGGCGCACTCGCATGGTCGTTCCAGACCGTGCATCACGACGTCTCGGATTACGACCTGGCTGCGCAGCCGACGCTGGCGCGGATCGACACCGGAGAGGGCATGCGCGACGTCGTGATCCAGCCGACCAAGCAGGGTTTTGTCTTCGTGCTGGACCGCGACAGTGGCAAGCCGGTCTGGCCGGTCGAGGAGCGCCCCGTTCCGCAAGGCGGCGTGGAGGGCGAGCGGCTATCGCCGACGCAGCCGTTTCCCACCCACGTGCCGGCGCTGGCGCCGCAACGGATTTCGCCGGACGATGTGTTCGGCCTCGTTCCGTTCAGGGATCGCGCGATCTGCCGCGAAATACTTGCCGCCGCGCGCAACGAGGGTCTCTACACACCGCCCTCCATGCAGGGCAGCCTGATCTTTCCCATGACCGGCGGCGGCGTGAACTGGGGCGGTGCGGCGTTCGATCCGGTCAACCAGATCCTCTATGCCAACACCAGTCGTGCCGCGCACATCATCAGGTTGATGGCGCGCACCGATGCGGAAGGATACACGGCGCCGCCGGGCCACGATTTCGGACCGCAGCGCGGCGCGCCGTTTGCGATGACGCGCGCGCTGGCGGCGTCGCCGCTCGGCATGCCCTGCAACGCGCCCCCATGGGGCATGATGGTCGCGGTCGATCTGAAGGCAGGCAAGATTCTCTGGCAGTCGTCGGTCGGCACGGTGGAGGACCGCGCGCCGCTCGGGGTCGCATTCAGCTTCGGCACGCCGCTGGTCAGCGGCGTCGCGATCACGGCGGGCGGTCTGGTCTTCACCGGCGCGATGGATGCCTATCTGCGTGCCTTCGACGCCAGGTCGGGCGCCGAACTCTGGCAGGGCAGGCTGCCGGTCCCCGGCGTCGCCAATCCCATGACTTATCTCTGGAAGGGCGAGCAATATGTCGCGATCGGCGCCGGCGGCCATTCCGAATCCGGCACCACGATCGGCGACAGCCTGGTGGCGTTTCGCCTGGCGCGGCCGGACGAAACACCCTCGCTGTGGTCGCGCACCATCGACCGGCCCGGCGGACGCTTTTGGGCCAAGGCAACCCTGTTCACGCTCGCGGTCGGGCTGACGGCAATCGCGGTCTGGCGTTGGCGCCATCGCGCACGACGGCGCCAAGCCATTGCCGCTAAAGCACCGGCGCAGGCGCCGCGAAGCGGCGATCACGACTGGGTGTCACCCCACCACAATACGCCCGCGAAGACCGCAAACATGACGACGACACCGACAGAGACAAGAATTGCATCAAGGGGCATTGCAGCATCCCTCCAGCCAAGGAACAATGCCAAGACTGGCCGGATGCGGCCGTTCTTTCGTTGATCTGGATCAATGAAAGGAGGACGCGAATGACACGGAGCGGGCATGACTTGAGGTCATTGCAGAACTGGAGTTGCCGCTGCCGCTCCCGCCGGCGGTTCAAGCGCGCCGTCCCGCAGCGAATAGATATGATCGAATCGATCGAAGATCTTCTCGTCATGGGTGACGACGATGACGGCGCTTCGGTGTTCCGCCGCAACTTTCCGAAGCATGTCCATGACGGTAGCGGCACGCTGCGAATCGAGCGCGGCCGTGGGCTCATCGGCCAGGATGATGCGGGGATCGTTGGCGAGCGCGCGGGCAATCGCAACGCGCTGGGCCTCTCCACCTGAAAGCTCCCCGGGCATGGCGTCCTTGCGGCGCTCGATACCGAGATATGTCAGAAGCTCGACCGCCCGGATCCTGGCCTGGGCCGGACTTGCCCCGGCCAGGATGCGGGTGACCGCGATGTTCTCCCAGGCATTGAGAAACGGCAGAAGATTGTGGGACTGGAAGATGAATCCGATCTTCTCGAGCCGCAACCCGCGCAGATCGGCACGCAGCCACTTGCCGTCATAGACCAATTCGCCGTTGAGCCGCATACTCCCGGAGCTAGGCTCGAGGATGCAGCCGATCACGTTGAGCAGCGTGCTCTTGCCCGATCCGCTGGGGCCTTTCAGGCCGATCACGGTTCCCGGATACACATCGAGCGAGACCCCGCGCAGCGCATCGACGCGCGTCGGGCCTTTGCCAAAATGCTTGCTGATCCCTCTCACTTCGACGACGGGTTGCTCGGCCATGACTACCCCGCGAGTGCCGAAGCGGGATCGATCTTGAGCGCCGTGCGAACGCCGAGCCCGCTCGCAAGCAGGCAGGCGACCATCACCACCCCGAACAGCGCCAGGGAGTCCGCAGGCTCGAGAACCACCCGGCGCGGGAAGTAGCCGTGGCCCGCGCCGATCAGCGCGGCACCGGCAACGAAGCTGATGACTCCCATGGCAATGGCCTGCTGGACGATCAGCCCGACGATGCGGCGATCGGGCGCTCCAATCAACTTGAGGGTCGCGATCGCCTTTTTCTTGTCGATCGTCATGGTGTAGATGATGAGGCCGACGATCACGGTAGACACCGTGAGCAGCAGGCTCGTGAACAAGCCGATCTGACGGCGCGCGCGATCGATGACGGAACGTGCGAGAACGGTTTCCTGGTCGTCCTGGGTGAGCGCGGCAAGATGCTTCCACCGCACGATGTCCTGCGCGAACCGGTTCGCGTCCACGCCGGGCAGCAGCCGGACCACAATGGCGTTCACCGTGTCGGTCGTTCCGGTTGCGCCGGCGGAGCGCACATATTCTCGCCGTGCGGCCGCCGGCGCCAGGTCGAATTGCAGCTTTTGGGCGTCTCTCAGCGTGATAAATATCACGGGATCGCCGCCCGAAGCCACGAGACCGCTGGTCAGGCCCACTACTGTGAACGTATCGCGCCCGAGCCTGATCTGCTCTCCGAGCGCGAGCCCCGCGCCGCGGTCCGCGACCGCCTCATAGCGGCTGCGCAGGATCGGTCGTCCTTCGACCACCGGCGGCGCTTCGCCCGGCCGCGCGATCTGTGCCCCGACGACCATCAGCCGTGTGGTCTGGCCGCGATGCTGCGCTTCGATATTCTGATAGGAGACACCGCCCGCCGAGGCGACACCCCATTGCGCGGCAATGGCCTCGCGCGTGTCACCCGGTAGCCGGGAAGCCTCGGCGAACGGACCACGCGTACCGCCTTCCACGACCCAAACCTGCGCACCGGCCGCGCGCACGAGCCCCAGCGATTCCACGACCAGGCCGCGATAAATGCCCACCATGGCCAGCACGATGCCGAGCAGCAGGCTGAGCCCGAGGCACGTCAGCAGGAAGCGGCCGAGGTTGTGGCTGATGTCTTTGAGCGCGAGGTTCACGTTACGACCTGTCCCGCGGGCGCGCGGCACGGCCCTCGCGCAGATCGGTCCGGTCGTCGGCCACGATCTGGCCCTGGACGTCGGACGTGATCTGAATACTCCCGTCGAGCAGACGCTCGCCCAACTGCACCCGCTGCCTCGCGAGCCGGCCGTTCTGCAATGTCCATATCGTGCCGGATCGGCCGTCGTAGCCTTGCACGAATTTGAGCGGAACGAAAACACCGCTCGGGATGATCTTCTTGACGATCTCCACTTCCGCCTGCTCGCCGAGATAACGGATCTGATGCTCGGGATTGCAAGTCCGGCACCGCACATAGACCCGGCGCTCTTCGGTGAGGCGGTCGTTCTCCTGATCGATCCGGACCACTTCCGTCTCGAATAAGCGGTTCGGTTCTGATCGCAGGCGCACAAAGGCGCGCTGGCCGATATTCAATCCTCCGGCCAAGGCTTCGTCCACATAGGCTCTGACCCAGATCGAGTCGGGCGCGATCAGCGTGAACACCGCTTCGCCCGCATTCGCGATCCCGCCGAGTTCCTTGCCGCGCGCGATCACTCTCGCGTCGAAAGGCGCCCGCAGCTCGTGCTGAGCCAGCACGACCGCATCGATCTGGTGCTGGGACGCGGCATCGTCCTGCAGCACGGCGGCGACCCTGGTGTCGGCTTCGATGATTCTGGCATCGCCGAGAGCGATCTCTTCGGCGGCCTGGGCATCTTCAGCGGCTTCCTGCGACACGCTCCCGCGGCCGACAAGCGTCTGCCGCCGCAGATTGACGCTCTGCTTCTGCCTGTAATTGACTTCGGCGCGCTCGCGCTGGGCCTGGGTCTTGGCGAGATTCGCTGCCGCCTGTCGCTGGGCTGCTTCGCTCTTTCTGAGCTTGGCGCGCTGCGCATCATCATCGAGCTTTGCCAGAAGGGCGCCGGCTTTCACGATTTCGCCCTGATCCGCCTCGAGGGCGATCACCTTTCCGGCAATCTGAAATCCCACCTTTGAGACGACCTGAGCCTCGATCGTCCCGATGCCGAAAACGCGCACCTCAACGTTCTGCTGAAGGGCCGCCGTCCGCACCGGAATTTCGCGCAGGAAGCGCCAGTAATAGCCGCCACCGGCCACGAGAAGGGCGGCCATCAGCCCCACCGCCAGCTTGACGGCGCGCGAACTCATCCCGCGCACCTCATGGAATTAGTCAACACGCCGACGATCATGCCGTTTCCTCTAACCGAGAACCCATATTCGCCAGGGGCGCTTGATCGGCGTTGCGATAGATCAAGTTGTCCGGTTCGTCTTGCGCGGCGATATAGCCAATAGTCCGACGCTGGCAAACGCCAGCAATGCCGCAAGCTGAAAGGTCTGGTGAAAGGCGTCGAAGAAGCCATGTTGCACATGCAGGATCTCGAACACCATCAAGACGATCGACGCCGCGGCGACGGTGCCCAGCGTCCGCGTCAGCAGCGCGAGGCTGCCGGCGACGCCGCGATCCCCCAGCGGAAGCGCCGCCGTCACGATGTCGGTATAGGCGAGCTGGAACAGCCCGAGGCCGACGCCCTGGACGAGCAGACCCGCGACGCGGAGCGCGGTCGGCGTCTGTTCGGTCCATGCGCTCAGCAGGACGAGGCCGCCCCCAATTCCCGCGGCGCCTGCCAGCGCCAGCCGCTCGGCGGAAATTCGCTGGCCGATGAGGCGGCCGCCGATCGGCGCCGCCAGCACCGCACCGGCCGCCCCCGAAGCCAGAATGGCTCCGCTTTCGCCGAGCGAATAACCGGTCACGCGGGTCAGATAATAGGGGACCAGCAGCCAGACCGAAAACGCCGCGAGATTGGCGAGCACGCTGACCAGGTTCAGCATCGCAAATCCCGGCAGGCGAAATACAGCGAAGTCGATGATCGGACGCGCCGCGCGGGACTGTCGGAAGATGAAGCCCGCAAAGGCCAGGGCGGATACCAGTCCGAGCCAGACGGCTGAGAATTCGCGAATGCGGTTGAACGCCATCAGCATCGTCACCAGGCCAAGCACCAGGGCGATGCCGCCGGGAATGTCGAAGGGATCGCGCGCCGCGCGCGGTTGCGACGCCGGCAGGCCGCGCAACAGCAGCAGTGCTGCGATCGCGATCGGGATGCGGAACCAGAACACCGCGGGCCAATCCCAGATCGCCACCAGCACGCCGCCGAGCAGGGGACCGAGCATGAGGCCGAACGCCATCATCATGGTATAGATACCGAGCGCCCGGCCGCGCCGTTCCTCGCCGTAGAGGCTTATCACCAGTGCCGCGCCGCAGCTCAGCACGAGTGCTGCGCCGACGCCCTGCATGCAGCGAAAAACCAGCATCGCGCCGTAGCTGGGGGCATAGCCGACAAGCAGAAATGTCGCCGCGCTCCAGATCAATCCGGTGCGGTAGACGACGGCATGGCCGATGGTGTCGCCGATCCGCCCCAGCGCCAGCAGTAGACTGGCGTAGGCCAGCACGTAGCAGATCACCACCCACTGGATGTCGCCGATCGCGAGACCAAATCCGCGGGTGATGGCGGGAAATGCGATGTTGACGGCGGTGTCGAGCTGCGTCGCGGCGGTGCCCAGCCCGATCATCGCGATCTGCCAGGCTTTGGAATGGAGCAGGCTGGCTGACCGGCCGCGAAGATCGGGTTCGGTTGTGGGCACCTTGGTCCTTTCGGACGGAAACCTTCGGCTATCGGCCAGCGGCCGCAGCCATCCATGCCTTAACCGGATGCGTCGGGAAAGTCCCGTGACGTCAGCCCAAGGTCGGTCATCGGCTCAACGCGGGGCGCGCTATGGCGGAAACGTTCTTGTCACCGTCCGAGTTTCGGAGAATTGCCCCGACTTCCAGCAAGGCCCGTCGGATCCAGGTCTTGATGGTATTGACGGGAACCCCGGTTCGGTTCGAAAGCTGCTCGCGGCTTTCGCCGTTGATATAGGCAGCGATAATGAGATTTCGTCGCGCCGGATCGAGCGCCTGCAGGGCGGAAAACACCTTCTGCTGCAGCACCATGGCGGTTCGATGGTCCTCCGCTGCCTCGATGGCTTCAGCGGCGGACGGAAGTTCACTGCGGAACTCGAGCAGCACCGATTCGCCGGCGTAAACTTCCCGGTTCGGCTTTCTGACATTGTCGATCGCAAGATTCCGGGCGATCGCAATCATCCAGGTCATCGGCGATCCGGATGACGCACGGTATGAGCCCGCGTTCGACCAGATGCGGACATAGGTATCCTGGATAATCTCCTCGGCCAGATCCGACCGCTTGACGATCATGAGAACGGTCGAAAACAGCTTGCCCCTGGTAGCGGCGTAGATTTCGGCAAACGCCGCCTGATCCTTCACGGCGGCAATCCGCGCCAGCTGGTGTTCGAGCTTCCCCGATGCGGACTCCGCCGCGGTCATGATGCGCATCGTATTCACTCGATTGGCGCCAATGTCCGGACCGCGATGTAGCCTGCCAGTGCCGACAGCGCCGTCACAAACGTTCCCCACATCAAGTCGACGACCGTAACGATCAGAGGCCAGCGGCTGAGCGTCGCAAGGTTGGTAAGGTCGTAGGTCGCGTATGCGACCAGCCCGAGCAGCCCGCCCAGCAGCACGGCTGAAACCCACGAGTCGTTCCTCGCCGCCGGCATGACGGCGAACACGACCATTCCGACCACATAAATCAGGTAGAATGCCGTCGCCGCGACAAGATTCGGCTTTTCCGACAGCAGATGGCCAATGGAATTCTTGTAGAAGCCCATGGTGCGACTGAGCCAGACGTAGTCGGCGCCGAGAAAGACAGCACCTGTCGCGATGTAGGCAATTGCATAACGGAGCATGTCGATCCCCCAATAGTACTAGATTCCGAAAAGCGGCTGCAGCAAACGGGCGAAAATGCTCTTGAACCGCAGCGGGGCGTCGGTCACGGCAAGACAGATGCAGTCTTCGCCGGGACCGGCAAAGGGCTGATGCTCGGTGTCTTCGTCGGTCTCTGCAACATCGCCCCGATAAAGGACGGTATCGCGATCACACAGGCTTCCCGCGAGAACGAGAGTCAGTTCGCGCCCGTTGTGTCCATGCGACGGAACCGTCAAGCTGCTTTGAAAACGCAGCAGTCGGGCCTTGGAGCGTTGGTCGGCGGTAGCGATGAGGATCTGCTGCACGCGGGGTGCGAGCCGGTTCCACCTGAGATCGTCGATGTCTCCGCCGAGGTAACTTCGTAGCGGATCGGGAATGATCGCGTTCGCGAACACGCGCGGCGGAGACTTGGCCTCGCCGGTCGATATCTCGTTCCTGATCCGCGACAGCACGGTGTCCCGCATGGCAGGGGATATCGACGTCGCTTCGAGAGAATCCAGCAAAAAGCCGCCGAGCGAGTCAGCCGCATCGTTGCGCGCGCGGCAATGCGGGCAGAGCGCAAGATGGGTGGCGACAAGCAGGCTGGACGCCTCATCCAGGGTTCCCGCCGAGTAGCTCAGCAGGATTTCATTGCTAATATGAAATCTGATGGTCATTGGCCTGCTCCATGTGATGCATCGAGGGCGGAGCGAATCTTGGCGAACGCCAGCCGTATTCGGGATTTCACCGTGCCGACCGGCAGATTGAGCTGCCTGGAAATTTCGCCGTGCGAAAGATTCTCATAGAAGGAAAGCATCAGGACATGTCTCTGGTTGGAAGACAGAGATTCCATGATCTTCCGAACGTTCTCTTCCATCTCGGTCTTCTCGACCAGACGGTCCGGGGTCTGCTGATCCTCAGGAACCAGCGCGGGGTCATTCGGGTCGAATTCGGGCCGACGGCCCTTGCGAAACCGGTCGATGCTGAGATTTCTTGCTATCGTGAAAATCCATGTTGACGCCGACGCCCTCGACGGATCGAATTGTGCGGCGTTTCGCCAGATCGAAACCATCGCTTCCTGCGTGATTTCCTCCGCACCGGAAGCATCGGCGCCCAACCTCATACAGTACGACTTGATCCGTGGGGCGAAATGCCGGAACAGAACATCGAACGCGGTCTCGCTCCGGTCGTTTGCAATCTGGCCGATGCATTCGGCGAATTCCGCTGCTCTCGACCGCGGGTCGCCGGGACGGATTCCTTGCGCGACCATCATATCCTCAGGCTTGCTCCGCGTCTGCGCCACGCCGAATCGAAGTTGGTGGAACCGGACGGCCAACGGGAGTTCGAACACTAGCCCGACAAGCAGGTTGTTGCCCAGACCGCCGATCGCCCCGGCCCAGGATGTCGGATGGCGACTGTCCGGCGCGAGCGTCAATGTACCGAGCAGTGTCATTGCTTGGTCATGGCCAGAAACTCCTGGCGCGTGGCCGCGTTATCGCGAAAGCAGCCAAGCATGCAGCTCGTCACCATTTCCGCTCCGACCTTCTGAACGCCCCGGCTCAACAGGCAGTGGTGAGTAGCCTTGATCACCACGCCGACGCCCTGGGGTTGCAGCACTTGCTGGACGGCGGCGGCGATCTCCGAAGTCATTCGCTCCTGGATCTGCAGCCTCTTGGCATAGGCGTCTACGACCCTGGCAAGCTTGGAGAGCCCGACGACCCGGCCGTTGGGGACGTAGGCGACCCACGCCTGGCCGATAATGGGCGCGAGATGATGTTCGCAGTGGCTTTCGAACGATATGCCGCGCAGGACGACCATTTCCTCGTAGCCGCCGGTTTCGCCGAACGTCTTGTCCAGGATCGCGAGCGGGTCCTGTTCGTAGCCGGCGAAGTATTCCCTGAAAGCACGGGCCGCCCTGGACGGTGTTTCAAGCAGCCCGGGACGATCGGGATCGTCGCCGGCCCAGCGAATGATGGTTCGGAACGCGGCTTCCGCCTCCTCACGCGAAGGCGCGTCACTTGAATCCCGCCGAAAGTCACTGATTTGAATGTTCAATGCGCAGTCCTTCGCAATTGGCAGTTGTTTCACGCACCCCAACGGATGTTATGAGTCCAAGCGAAGCACCCCGGTCGAGGGGGCGTGTCGACCGGGGCCTCACTGCCGAGTTACGAGTCGAACAACTGGAGTATCTCGGTGCAGATTGATACGGGATCGAACGAAGGTTGGATCACCGGACAACCGAACAATTTTCCGCAGGCGACGAAGCCCCGCCAGTAGGCCGGCCAGGCCGGACACTGGCAATGCCCAGATCATCTCGTCATGAGGCCGGGGAGCGGCGCGCGTTGCAGACCTTGTGGGAAGCGATTTTCAGATCGGACAAGGCCGCATTTCCTGAATCGGCGGCTTCCAGAACAACTTGGCAGCGATATCCCAACGCGCGGGCTATCCGGAGGTAGTTGGTGATCGTGACGCTCGAATTGCCCTTCAGATATCGTGAAATCTGACTCGGGTCGGTTCCCAGCAAGAAGCCGATGGCCTCCAGGCTCATCGGATTGGTCTGCCGCAGCTCGATTATCGCGTTGATGATGGCTTCCTCGTCGCGGGCAACCTCAAGCGCAAGCTGTTCGCTGGTTTCGTGATCGGTGCCAGGAAAGTCTCTCGTCCGCGTTCTCATCATCATGCTCGTCAGGCTTCTGGTTATCTATACGTCCTCCATGCCTTATTGGATCACTGGCGCGATCGGGTGTTGCGGCACCTCAAAGAACAACCGGCTCAATGACCGGGTGCGGCGGTGCTTTAGTCAACCGCAGGTGGCCGAATGCGCTGCACCATACGCCGCGGGGCAGCCACGTCGCCATATTGGCATCGCCCGCGATCGCGCTTAGACTTCTCCGCAACAGCCATACCGGCTGAAAAAAAGATCATCTCGGGGGAGGATTCACATGCAGGGTATGACGGCAAGCGCGTGGTGGGTGCGCAAAGTATCGGTGGCGGCGTTGCTCGCCGCCATGCCGGCCGTGGCGGGCGCACAGACCGCCCCAGCGGTCCCCCCGGTCAAACTGGGTCTCGTCACCTTCCTGACCGGACCGGCCGCCGGCCCCTTCGGTATTCCCGGGCGCAACTCCGCCGAAATCATGATCGAAATGCTCAACGCCGGCAAAGTGCCTGCGCCCTATGCGACCGCCGGTCTCGCCGGTGCGACCATCGTGCCGAAGTTCGTCGACGAGGCCGGGTCTTCGGCAAATCAGGTCACTGAATTCCGCAACCTCGTTCAACGTGACGGCATGAATGCGGTCGTCGGATATATCTCGTCGGGCAATTGCCTCGCGGTGGCGCCCGTTGCGGAGGAGCTGAAGGCACTGACCGTGTTCTGGGATTGCGGGACGCCGCGAATCTTCGAGGAAAGGCCGCTCAAATATGTGTTTCGCGCGACGCCGCACGCCACCATGGATAACGTCGCGGCCGCTCGCTACGTGCTGAAGAAGTTCCCGGACCTCGCTTCATTTTCAGGCATCAACCAGAACTACGCCTGGGGACAGGACAGCTGGCGTGATTTTGTTGCCGCCATGAAGGCGCTCGCGCCCAAGGCGACCGTCGACAAGGAGTTGTTGCCGAAGTTGTTCGCGGGCGAGTTCGGTGCGGAGATCTCGGCGCTGCTGACCACCAATTCCAAGGTGGTGCATTCCAGCTTCTGGGACGGCGATCTCGAGAGCTTCATCGTCCAGAGTGGCGCCCGCGGTCTGCCGGCGCGCTCCACCATGGTCTATACGGCGGGTGAGACGGCCATGTTCCGGCTCGGCGCCAAGATCCCGGATGGTACGATCATTGGAGCCCGCGGCCCGCACGGGGTGATGGCGCCCGACACGCCCTTGAACAGGTGGTTCCGCCAGGTCTACGAGGATCGCTTCGCCACGGCGCCGACCTATCCGGCCTATCACATGGCGCAGTCGATCCTCGGCCTCAAGGCGGCATGGGAGAAGGCGGCGGCGGCCAAGGGTGGCCAGCAGCCCGCAATCGACGATGTGGTGAAGGCGTTCGAGGGCATCGAGTTCGAGGGCCCGAGCGCCAAGATCCGCATGGCGATCGGCAACGGCCACCAGGGTATCGCCGATATCGCCTACGGCAGCTTTCGCTTCAACAAGGCGGAAGGCAAACCCGAAATCGTCGACATCGTCCGCTATCCCGCCGAATGCGTAAACCCGCCGGCCAACATGACCTCGACGGCCTGGCTTGAGGCCGGCATGCCCGGAGCCAAATGCAACTAGGCGCCGCACGATTGCCTGCAGCCGGCGCATCCGGCTGCAGATCAGCTGCATTTGACGACGTAAGGGGCGGCATACGGTGATCACGGTTATCGCCATCGTTACCGATGGATTGGTTTATGCCGCCTGGCTGTTTGTCGTCGCCATCGGCCTGACGCTGATTTTCGGCGTCATGAAGATTTTGAATGTCGCCCACGGCGCGTTCTATGCCTTCGGCGCCTATGCGGCGGCGACGGCGATCGGTCTGTATTTCGACCGCGGCTGGCCCGTGGTCGGAGGCTATCTGGCGATTGCCACGGCCGCGATCGCAATCGGCCTGCTGATGGGCTACATCCTGGAGCGGGTCTTTCTTCGCCGCGTCTACGGCAAGGACGAAGTCGTCGTCGTTCTCATCACCTACGCGCTGTTTCTGATTCTGGAAGATGTGCTGATCCTGATCTGGGGTACCGACGGCAGGTCGGCGTACCAGCCCTACACCGAGGCCGGCAGCTTCACAGTCGGTGGATTGCCGTTGTCGGTGTACGACATCGGTCTGGTCGGGTTTGCGGCCTTGCTGGCGATCGCGGCCTCCTACACCATCAAGAAGACGACCTTTGGACGGCTGTTGACGGCCGTGATCTACGATCGCGAAACCGCCGCAGCATTCGGCGTCGATGTCTCCCGGGTCTATACCGTGACGTTTCTGGTCGGCGCGGTGCTGGGTGCGCTCGGCGGCGCGTTGACCGCTCCCAAGATATCGGTGACCCCCGGCCTCGGGGTCGAGGTCATCGTGCTCGCCTTCGCGGTGGTGGCGATCGGCGGAATGGGCTCGATGGAGGGCGCGCTGGTCGGCGCCCTGATCGTCGGATTGTTCCGCGCCGGTGCCGTTCATCTGATACCGCAACTCGAATTGTTCTCGATCTACGCGGTGATGGCGCTGGTTCTCGTGTTCCGCCCGCAAGGCCTGTTCAGCCGCGCTCAACCGAGAAAAATCTGACATGACCGGACTTCGCATTCTCCTGGGCGCGGCGATCCTCGGCGGATTGGGCGCGGCCGCGCCGTTCACGCCGCTCTGGCTGATTTCGCTGGTCACCCTGGCAATGTCCACCGGGCTCGTCGTCTGCGGCCTGATCATCCTGTGGCGCGGCGGCCTGGTGCCCTTCGGCCAGGCCCTGTTTTTCGCGACCGGGGCCTACACGGTCGCGCTGTCGGGGCGCTGGTTCGGGGTGACGGACGCGTTTTTGCTGATTGCGCTCGCCGTAACCATGGCGGCGCTGGTGGCCTTCGTCGTCGGTTTCCTGCTCGCGCAGTATCGCGAGATCTTTTTCGCCATGCTCAGTCTGGCGCTATCGATGATCCTCTACGGCGTGCTGGTGAAATCCGAGACGCTGGGATCGACCGACGGCATCAATGTGGCGCAGGCCAGCTTTTTCGGTATGAAGCCGCGCGGTCCCGGCTATACCTTCGCGCTGTTCTGGCTGGCGCTTGGCATGGTGTTTTCGGCCTGGCTGGGCGTCTCGGCCTATCTCGGTTCGGTGGCCGGCCAGCTTGCGGGCGCGATCCGCGACAATGAAATTCGTGTCGAATATCTCGGCATTTCCGTGACCCGGCTGGTGCATTTGAAGTTGACCATTTCCGCCGCCCTGGCGGGCGCCGGCGGCGCGCTGGCGGCGCTGTCGATCAGCCATGTCGATCCGCAGATGGCCTATTGGACCACGTCGGGCGGATTCGTGTTCGTGACCATCCTGGCGGGCGCCGCATCGGTTCCCGCAGCGTTTCTCGGCGCCCTGTTGTTCGAGATTGTCCGCACCATCGCGGTCGCCTTGCTGCCCGGGGGCTGGCAACTGATCCTGGGATCGGTGCTGCTGTTGACGATCCTGTTCGTGCCCGAGGGGCTCGGCTCGCTGATGATCCGCAAACGCGCGACCGCTCCCGAAAAGGGTGCGGCATGAGCGCGCTGCTTTCCGTCAACGGCCTGGAAAAGACCTTCGGTCAGGTCGTCGCCGCCCGCGATATCAATGTGGACATCCCGCAGGGGCAAACCGTCGGGATCATTGGCGCCAATGGCGCCGGCAAGACGACGTTCGTCAACATGATCACCGGCCATCTGACGCCGTCGGCCGGCACCATCCGGTTCGAGGACAGGGACATCACCGGGCTGCCGTCGCGCACCATCATGCGGCTCGGTATAGCGCGCTCCTTTCAGGTGGCGCAGGTCTTTCCGACCTTCAGCGTGTTCGAAAACCTGTGCGCGGCAACCGCAATCGCCCGTTCCGGCACCTCCGTGATCGGCGCGGCGCTGTCGCGTTTTGTTTCCGCCGAGACATCTGCCGATGCCGAAACGGCCATTGCCCAGTTCCAGATCGCCCAGTTCCGCGACGCCCTGGCGTCAACGCTGCCCCAGGGCGTGCGCAAGCTGCTCGACATCGCGATGGCAACGGCGGGCAATCCACGCGTCCTGCTGCTCGATGAGCCGACCAGCGGGATCAGCCTGGAGGAGAAGTTTGGCCTGATGGATGTCATCATGGGTGCGTTGAAGGCGCGCGGTACGACCATCCTGTTCGTCGAGCACGACATGGAGATCGTGCAGCGCTTTGCCGACCGCGTGCTGGCGTTTTACGACGGCACCGTGATCGCGGACGGCTCACCCGCCGAGGCGCTCGGCGACGAGCGCGTGCGCGAATTCATCACGGGAACGCTGATCCGGTCGAAGGACGGCAAACTCAGCGCCGGCAGGGCGTCCCATGCTTGAGGTATCCGCGCTGCATGTCTCGATCGGCGCCATCGAGATCATCCGCGATGCGCAACTCTCGCTCGGCGAACGGCAGTTCTCCGGCCTGATCGGGCGCAATGGCGCCGGCAAGACGACGCTGATGCGGGCATTGATGGGCGCGCTGCCGGCGCGGGGCATCATGACCCTGGACGGCGTCGATCTGCTGGCCGAGCCGGCGCATCGCCGCGCGGCGCTCGGGCTCGGTTACATGCCGGAAGATCGCCGGCTGGTGCCGGAATTCGCGGTTGAGGAAAACATTCTGCTGCCGGCTTTGGCCACCGGCTCGGTGGATGCGCGAGAACGCCTCGAGCGCATCTACGCGCTGATGCCCGAGGTTGCTAACTTCAGGCGCCGCCGGGCGCTCGAACTTTCCGGTGGCCAGCAGAAAATGGTGGCGCTCGCCCGCGCATTGATGGCGGGGCGCCGTCTGCTCGTGCTGGACGAGCCGTTCGAGGGCTTGGCGCCGGCGCTGGCCCGCCGGCTCGGCGAAGTTCTCTCAAACCTCAAGGGCGAGGGGGTCTCGGTTCTGATGTCGGAATCCAACGAGACTCACGTCATCGACCTGCTCGATCGCACCTTCCGCATCGAGCGCGGCGCGGTCGCCGCGGGCTGAGGGGGCGGGCAGGGGGGCCGGGCTCTGCAGGGCCCTATTCGAATGCGACGCCGGTCCGCTTGCCGTTGCTCCAGACCGGATGGCAGCGGCGGATGAACTGATCTTTCTCGATCACCAGCATGAATGACGGCGGCAGGCTGACGCGGCTGGTGAGGTCGATCGCCGCGCCGCTCGACGACAGATTGCGCACGATGCAGGCGACGCCGCAGCCATCGAATGCGATGGTCGCGCCCTTCAGCACCCTGAATCGGGGCACTGCTCGCTTCTCGATGGTGTGCTCGCTCATCTCGCAGACCCGAATACCGGTTGGCTTCCGGCATCCAGACTAGCAAACCGACATTACCTGCGATTGAATCGAATACCGTTCAAATTTGAGTCCAGCTTCAGGTTTCATTTACGACAATGGCCGGAAAAGCTGCTGGCGCGGCATTCCGGAATCGGTTTTGCTGTCCAATCACGTTGAAGAAGTCACGTCGCAATGGAGATGATCATGAAAACGATGGGTGCGTTATTGGTTGCCGCGGGCCTCTCATTTTGGTCGGCGCCGGCCCATGCCGTTGTGCTCGATCTTTCGACCATGACCTGCAAGCAGTTCATCGAGGGCGGCGAGGACACCATCAAGCTGGTGCTGACCTGGATGGACGGCTGGTACAAGGGCGATTCCGACGAGGCCATCATCGACACCGATGTGTTCGTCGAAAACGCCAAGAAATTCGGTACATACTGCGCCAAGAATCCGACGATCAGCATCGTCAACGCCGCGGAAAAGATTCTCGGCAAGTAATCCGTCGACGGTCCCGGATCGTGCGCGTCGCATGAACCGCTATGTCAGCATCGCAAACGCGCTGGAGACCATCGCCACCGGCTTGTTGTCGCTGGCGCCGGACAGGGTGACGCGGCCGAAGCTCATGGTGCGGCCCATCCGAACCACCCGCGCATCCGCCAGCACGTCCGACGAGGTCACGGCGCGCATGAAATGCGTGGTCTGATCGACCGTCGTCATCGGCCGGTAGCCGCGGTTGGCCGCCAGATTCGCGATCACCATGGCGGTGTCTGCGAATGCCATCAGCGCCTGGCCACAGACGATGCCGCCGTTGCGGCACAGCCGCTCGGAGAAGGGCATGCGAAGGATGGCCCCCGGCTGCCAGTCGGCGGCAGCATTCGGCGGCGGATGATAGTCGATGCCCTCGATCGATAGCTCGAGATCCCGCACCCACGGCGCGAATACATCGCCGAGCACGCGCCTGGCCTCCTCGATACCGAATTCCCTTCCGGGCGGCTGGTGCTGCGTCAACGTTGGTCCCTCGCTTCACTTGGATTTTCCCGCATTCTTAAGTGGCTCCGGGCCAAATGAACACTGTCCCCGGAGGCGGCGTGAAATTGCCTGGGCTCAGGCCGATCCTGAAAAGCGGGAACCGGTTTTCGGAAAGATTATGCCAAAACAAAACGATAGGCAGGTTTGATTCAGCGACGCTGGATCGCGTTCCCGCCCCAAACGGGCGCGCTTGGCGTAACGCCTGACACGGTGGTATGCTGCCCGCAACATGCAGGGAGCTTCCTCGATGAGAATTCTTGGCGCAGCGGCTGTCGTCGCGTTGCTGACAGGGCCGGCTTACGCGCAGGCTCCCAACATCAATCTGATCCCGGAGTTGCAATCCAAGTCGCCGGAGGAGAAGGAAGCCGACGCGGTAAGGGAAAAGGCCTACAAGGAGTCGCTGAAGAAGATTCCAGACGCCAAGGCATCTTCCGATCCGTGGGGTAATGTGCGCGGCGCCGATGCGCCCAAGACCACGGCTCCCGCCAAGCCGCGCACCAAAACCGGCAGCACGGCAAACTGAGCGAGGCTAGCGGCTGCGGCCGAGTCGGCGCACTGATGCAGCCAGCCGGTCCAAGAAGTCTCTCACCCAAGTGTGTTCAGACGCGGACATGCCGTCATGCGCGTCCGGATCGAAGCGCGGTCCGTCCCTTGTTTCGTCGTCCAGAATCTGAAGTCGGCGATTACGCGATGCGGGCGCTGGTAATCCCATGATGGATCCTTCCGAGTAAGCCAACGGGCGACTCGTGATAGAGTTCCAACAGCGATACAGTTAATGGTTGAACAACTGCCGGGCGATCAGGCCAGCGCGGCCGATTGATCGAGCAAGGTCTCGTAGCACTCGCAGGACATCCGCATCAGCGCGGGTCGGTCCAGGATCCGGATCACGCCGCGCGAATAGGTGATTGCGCCGGCAGCCTGCACCTTGCTCGCGACTTCCGTCACCGAGGTGCGCCTCACCCCCAGCATTTCCGCGAGGAATTCCTGCGTCAGGACGACGGTGTCACTTGCCGCGCGGTCCCCGCTTTGCAGCAGCCAGCGGCAGAAACGCGCCTCAATCGAGTGCAGCGCGTTGCAGGCGGCGGTCACCCGCGCCTGCGACAGCAGCACTTCGTTGTAACGAATGCAGAGATTGCGAATGGGATCGCTGCCGGCGGCCACCGTCCTGAAATGGCTGGCGGCAATCTTGCTGACCGACACCGGCATCTGCACTACGACCCTGACCAGCGACTTGTAGAGGCCGAGCCCCGCCATCGCGCCGACCACGCCCTCGCGGCCGACGGTCGCGGTCTCGATCGCCTTGCCGTCGCGCAGCACGGCGAGCAGCGACAGCATGCCATAATGCGGGAAATAGATCTGGTCGACCTCGTCGCCCGCGTCGGTCAGCACGATTCCCTGCTGCAGGGAGACCGTCGACAAATGCGGAAGCAGCCGATCGTAATCATCACGCGGCAGCGAGGCGAGCAGCTTGTTGTCCAAGGAGAGACCGGCTTTCGAGACGGGCACTGGCACTGCGATATCCTGCCCGGTCGGTCGGGCCGATTTACCGCAGGGGTTAAGAAAAGGACGCTCCGAGAGGGCGGTCCGCGGGAAGACCCTGTATAGGGACAAGCCGGGGGCTTTGTCGGTCCGGTAGCCGTCATAGCGCCGATTCCGCTCAGGGCCCGGACTTCAGTTCGTTCAGGTGCCGGACGTCTTCGCGGATTGAAATCGATTGTCGGAAGGCGGACGCGGCATAGGGCCCGCGTGTTCTTGCCCGCGGCCTATCCGACTTCGCTGACCGATCGATGCTCCTTGTCGGTTCGCGGCGCCTTCGGGGTATCGCCGAGCAACCGGTCGAATTCCAGTTTCGAAATGTCGTAGCATTCGCAGGCCCGCTGGCGTAGTGCCTCGTGATCGAGGATGGTCACGTGGCCGCGCCGGTAGCGGACCAGCCCGGCCTTCTGCAGCGATCCCATCGCATCGGTGACCGACGTTCGCCGGACCCCGAGCATCATTCCGAGGAATTCCTGGGTCAGCAAAAAATCGCCCGAAGGCATCCGGTCGCGCGTCATCAAGAGCCAGCGGCAGCAGCGCTGTTCCAACCGGTGCAGGTGAGCGCAGGCGGCCGATTGCGCGACCTGGTTGAAGAAGGCATGGGCATAGCGCAGCATAACCAGGTTCAGCGCAGGGCTGCGATCGAGTTCGCCGCGGAAAATGCGGGCATCCATCCTGAGCGCCGTTCCCGGCACCTGCACGTAAACCGAAGACGTCGCAACGCGGTCGCCGAGACAAACCGGCAATCCGACCATTCCCTCGCTGCCAATGGTTCCGACCTCCGCGCTATGGCCATCGGAGGTCGTGATCACCAGCGACGCGACGCCGTCGACGGGGAAATACACCTGCTCGATCGGACGCGACGCTTCATAGAGGCTCTTTTTGTAGTCGAGCACCGCGGGCGACAGGTGTGGTCGCAATCGCTCGTAGTCTTCATCCGACAACAGCGAGAGCAACCGGTTGGTTCGTCGATCGCGATTCGGCATGCCATCTGGCTTTCTCTGGTTGGCGTCGGCATCGAGCGGCTATCGCTGCGAGCCTCCGTCAGGTTCGCGCGCTGATCGTCCGGGCCGCCGATCGGAGCCGGGGTCACCCCGCGTTCCACCGCAGCGGCCCGGGTGACTCATTGTTCGGCCAACTCCAGCAGGCTTGCACCGAGGCCGAAACCGTTGGGATCCCCAGCGGGCCGGCGGCAATGCTCGGCTTGCTCGCCAGGGAGAGTGAATGGGCCACCTGATTCGCTCGCAAGTAGGCGAGAGTCTTTTCAGCGCTCTCAGTCACCGACGCCCGATGGGTCGCTGCCGGCAATGCCTGCTTGTAGCGCCGTTATGTCTGGCAAGCGACTCAATTCCCTGTCCGGGGGTATTCCTGTGGCGTGCCCGGCCGGGCCTGCGCGCACGATCCCCTTGGGTGCCCCGGGACTGGCCGGCGGCTCGGCTATTCTGGTTCTTCGGTCCCCAATAATTTGTGGCTCGACCGGTTAATGAAATGAAGCCGGCTGCAGGCCTGGCAGACCACGGTTTCGTAACTGGAGTGGGAATCGTCATCGGGGTCATCCGCCAGCCAGTGCTGCACGTTCATGCCGGTACGTGGACATTTGAAGATGAGGTGGGCCATAGACCGGCCAATTTGGGGCCGGCGCGATTGTTCGCCTTGATCCCGATCAATGCCGTCCGCCGTTTTTCCTCGAATTTGCGGAAAATGCCGCCGACGATGATCCAGCACAGGGTAGAGCGAGGCCGCCTCAATCGAACGCGATGCCGATCCGCTTTTGCTTGCGCCAGACGACATGGCAGGGCAGCTGCGCGCGATCTGCAATCAGTGTGAAATGCTCGGGGATTCCCACCGGGCTGGTGACGTCCAGAGCAGCGCCGGCGCGCGACAGATTGCGCACGGTGCAGTCGATCGCGCCGCCGTTGAACTCGATCGTTCCGGCCTTCAAGACGCGATGGCGTGGGGAAGTCCGCTTATCGTCCATGGATGCTCAATACGCCGAAACCCTAAGGAATCGATAAACGCGTCATGGGCGCCGCTCGTGGAACGACGCAGATCGGCGGCGCCGGCTTAACAAGTGGTTGGTGAGCGAAGCCGGTGTGTGCTGAAACCGGCTCCCCTGGGATGACGTGCGATGCGGCTTCCAGCTCGGCGTCCCTGGAATTCAAGACGATCTGGATGATCTACGTAGTTCTACTGAGAACATTTAGAGGTGCGTTAACCCAACTTAACAACCGGTTGAAGTCGAGCCAGGGCACTAACATTTTGAGAATCAGGCCACTTGGGCGGCAATTCACCGGCAGCACAGGGTCTCGGTGGTGGGTCCGGCCATTACCAGGGTTGAAAGAACATATTGCGAACCTAGAACAAATAGGGTACGGTATTCCTAGCCGCTGCCCGTTTGTCCCTCTAGCGAATCCCCGTCATAAGGAGCACCACCAATGGCCGCCCCCACCACTGCGCTGCGTATCGTCGAAGGATCCTCTATGGACAAGACCAAGGCCCTGTCGGCCGCGCTCTCCCAGATCGAGCGCCAGTTCGGCAAGGGCTCGGTGATGAAGCTCGGCAAGAACGACCGCTCGATGGATATCGAGACCATTTCCTCGGGCTCGCTCGGGCTGGATATCGCGCTCGGCGTCGGTGGCCTGCCGCGGGGCAGGGTGGTGGAAATCTACGGGCCGGAATCTTCGGGCAAGACCACGCTGGCGCTGCACACCGTCGCCGAAGGCCAGAAGAAGGGCGGCATCTGCGCCTTCATCGATGCCGAACACGCGCTCGACCCGGTCTATGCCCGCAAGCTAGGCGTCAACATCGACGAACTGTTGATCTCGCAGCCCGACACCGGCGAGCAGGCGCTGGAAATCTGCGACACCCTGGTACGGTCAGGCGCGGTCGACGTGCTGGTGATCGATTCGGTCGCGGCCCTGGTGCCGCGCGCCGAGTTAGAGGGCGAGATGGGCGA
Source organism: Bradyrhizobiaceae bacterium Ga0074131 (assembly GCA_001464035.1). Classification (GTDB taxonomy): domain Bacteria; phylum Pseudomonadota; class Alphaproteobacteria; order Rhizobiales; family Xanthobacteraceae; genus Bradyrhizobium. The sequence goes on along the minus strand of LNEC01000017.1, from coordinate 387,530 downwards.
CGCGCTGCCCGGACTCCAGGCTCGTTTGATGAGCCAGGCACTGCGCAAGCTCACCGCCTCGATCAACAAATCCAACACCATGGTGATCTTCATCAACCAGATCCGGATGAAGATCGGCGTGATGTACGGTTCCCCGGAAACCACCACCGGCGGCAACGCGCTGAAATTCTACGCTTCGGTCCGCCTCGACATCCGCCGCATCGGCGCGATCAAGGAGCGCGACGAGGTGGTAGGCAACCAGACCCGCGTCAAGGTGGTGAAGAACAAGCTGGCGCCGCCGTTCAAGCAGGTCGAGTTCGACATCATGTACGGCGAGGGCGTCTCCAAGATGGGCGAGATCCTCGACCTCGGCGTCAAGGCCGGCATCGTGGAAAAATCCGGCGCCTGGTTCTCCTATGACAGCCAGCGGCTTGGCCAGGGCCGCGAAAACTCGAAGGCCTTCCTCAAGGCCAATCCGGACATGACCGCGAAGATCGAAGCTTCGATCCGCCAGAACTCCGGCCTGATCGCCGAACAGATTCTGGCGGGCAGCCCCGAGCGCGACGCCGAAGGCGAGGAGCCCGCGGAGGACTGAGCATGATCCGGCAAAGCTGGATCCGGTTTTACATCCGGGTAACCGCGAAGCATTTGCCCGGAGATCAGGCTCAAGGATGATTTCGTCGGGCCTTGGACGCCTGACTTAAGGTTCGACATGAGCGGGCGCTGAGGACGTTGGGTTGCCGACGTCCCCGGCGCCCGTTTGCTTTTGGAAGGGCTGTGAAGACCCGGTGATTTGTCGGCGCGGATGATTCGGAAATCCTTAAAATTTAAAAGTACTTGCAGTCGAAAGCGGAGAGTTTTGATCCGCTCATCCGAAGTGCGACATGAAGTACTGGGCCTTTGATTCGAGGGGCGAGCGGCTTTTCGCGACACCAGAAAAGACGGGATGCCCGCGACCCCTTGCCAATTGCATGGGGTTGTTTTCGATATTTTATACCTGCGCCGTCGGGTGTCGACCTCAAGCCATTAGCGAAGGCTGGCGTACGCGGGTATGAGCCGCAGGTATCACTCCGCCGCCTCCGCATAATCCGCGACCGGCGGGCACGAGCACACCAGGTTGCGGTCGCCATAGACATTGTCGACCCGGCCGACTGGCGACCAGTACTTGTCGGTGCGCGAGGTGCCGGCCGGGAAGCATCCGTCGGCACGGGAATAGGCCCGCTGCCAGCCGTCGTCGGCGATGTCGTGGACGGTGTGGGGGGCATGGCGCAGCGGCGAGGCTTCGACCTTCCAGCGCCCGCTCTCGATCTCGGCGACCTCCTGCCGGATCGCGATCATAGCGTCGCAGAAGCGGTCGATCTCGGCCTTGGATTCGGACTCGGTCGGCTCGATCATCAGCGTGCCCGGCACCGGGAAGCTCATGGTAGGGGCGTGAAAACCGTAGTCGATCAGCCGCTTGGCGATATCGTCGACGGTGACGCCGCTGGAGGCTTTGAGCGGCCTGGGATCAACGATGCATTCATGGGCGACCCGGCCTTTTGCATTGCGGTACAGCACCGGGAAGTGGGGATCGAGCCGGGTCGCGATGTAGTTGGCGTTCAGGATCGCGATCTCGGTTGCCCGGGTAAGACCTTCGCCCCCCATCATCAGGATGTAGATGTACGAGATGGTCAGGATCGAGGCTGAGCCGAACGGCGCCGCCGACACCGGCCCGACCGCAGGGGGGGGCGCGCCCGGGGCATCGGGATGGCCGGGCAGGAACGGGGCCAGATGCGCCCGGACCCCGATCGGGCCCATGCCGGGGCCGCCGCCGCCATGCGGGATGCAGAAGGTCTTGTGCAAATTGAGATGGCTGACATCGGCGCCGTAGTCACCCGGCCGCGCCAGCCCGACCTGCGCGTTGAGGTTGGCGCCGTCGAGATAAACCTGCCCGCCATGGCCATGCACGATTTCGCAGATCTCGCTGATGTGCTCCTCGAACACCCCGTGGGTGGAGGGGTAGGTGATCATGATGGCGGCGAGGTTTTGCGAATGCTTTTCCGCCTTGGCGCGCAGATCGTCGACGTCGACGTCGCCCCTGACATCGCAGGCGACCACCACGACCTCCATACCGGCCATATGAGCGGAGGCTGGATTGGTGCCGTGCGCCGAGGAGGGGATCAGGCACACCCGGCGGTGCGGTTCGCCGCGCGAAGCGTGGTAGCCGCGGATCGCCAGTAGCCCGGCATATTCGCCCTGGGCGCCGGAATTCGGCTGCAGCGAGATCGCGTCATAGCCGGTTATCTCGCACAGCCACTTTTCAAGCCGCCTGAACAGGGCGTGATAGCCCTTGGCCTGGTCGGCCGGCGCGAACGGATGCAGCGCGCCGAACTCTGGCCATGTCAGCGGGATCATCTCCGTTGTCGCATTGAGCTTCATGGTGCAGGAGCCGAGCGGGATCATCGCGCGGTCGAGCGCGAGATCGCGGTCGGAGAGCTTGCGCATGTAGCGCAACAACTCGGTCTCGGAACGGTGGGTATTGAACACGGGATGGCTGAGAAAGGCGCTGGCGCGCTTCAGTTCGGATGGCAGCGCCTCGCGCGCGCCTGCCGCCACTTCCGCGTAAGCCAACTTGCCGCCGAACGCCCGCCACACCGCCTCGACCTCTTTGGGACCCGTGGTCTCGTCCAGCGCGATCCCCAGGGTTCCCTTGCCGATCCGCAGATTGATCTTTTCGGCCAAGGCGCGGGCGACGATCTCGCTCTGCCTCGTTCCGGCGTCCACCGTCACGGTGTCGAAGAACGCCGCGGATTGCGGCGCAAAGCCGAGCTGGCGCAGTCCCGCCGCCAGCGCCGCCGCGCGCCGATGCACCGTGCGGGCGATGTGGGCCAGCCCCTCCGGGCCGTGATAGACCGCGTACATCGAGGCGATTACCGCCAGCAGCACCTGTGCGGTGCAGATGTTGGAGGTGGCCTTCTCGCGGCGGATATGCTGCTCCCGAGTCTGCAGCGCCAGCCGATAGGCCGGCTGCCCCCGTGAATCGATCGACAGCCCGACAAGGCGCCCGGGCAAGGAGCGCTTGAGCGCGTCGCGCACCGCCATGTAGGCGGCATGCGGCCCGCCATAGCCCATCGGCACGCCAAAACGCTGCGCCGATCCGATCGCGATATCGGCGCCGAGGTCGCCCGGCGAGGCCAGCAGCGTCAGCGCCAAAAGGTCCGCGGCGACCACCGCCAGCGCGCCCCGGGCGCGCAGCCCGGCAATCGCCGGCCGCAGGTCGCGCACCGCGCCCGAACTCGCAGGATATTGCAGCAGGGCGCCGAACACCTCGGCCTTCTCCAGATCGACAGCGGGATCCCCGACGATCAGGTTCCAGCCGAGCGGCTCGGCACGGGTACGCAGCACGGCAAGCGTCTGCGGATGCACCTCGAAATCGACGAAGAACGATCTTGTCTTGCCTTGCGCGACCCGCTCGGCGAGCGCCATCGCTTCGGCCGCGGCCGTAGCCTCATCGAGCAGCGAGGCATTGGCCACATCTAGCCCGGTGAGGTCGCAGATCATGGTCTGGAAATTGAACAAGGCTTCCAGGCGGCCCTGGCTGATTTCCGGCTGATACGGGGTATAGGCCGTGTACCAGGCCGGATTCTCCAGGATGTTTCGCTGGATCACCGCCGGCAGGATGGTCCCGGAATAGCCTTGGCCGATCAGCGAGGTGAACACCTGATTCTGCGTCGCCAGGTCGCGCATATGCGTCAGGGTTTCGGTTTCGCTTAAGGCGGCGCCGAGATCGAGCGGCGCCCTCTGCCGGATCGAGGATGGCAGGGTTTCGGCCATCAGCGCGTCAAGGTTTTTGGCGCCCACGGTCGCAAGCATCGCGTTGACGTCGCGGGGCGAGGGGCCGATGTGGCGGCGCACGAAAGTGGCGGCGGGCTCGTCGGTGTGGTTAAGCGGCGCGTTCATCGGATGGTCCTCGCTGGAAAATAATGTCGTCATGCCCCGCGAAGGCGGGGCATCCAGTAATCGTCGGCGCTGGCGATTGGACCGCACTGCCTCGGGGTACTGGATCGTCCGCCTTCGCGGACGATGACACTGTGGGTATGGTAGTCTGCCTCTTTCACCGCTGGCCGTCCGTCATCTCACGCGGTATGTTTGGCGTAAGCGGCCTCGTCCATCAGGCCGCCGAGTTCGCTCTTGTCGGATATCTTCAACTTGAAAAACCAAGCCTTGCCGCCGGCGTCGGAGTTGACCAGCGCGGGCTCGGCGGCGACCGCGTCGTTGACCTCGAGCACTTCGCCCGAAATCGGCGCGTAGACATCGGAGGCCGCTTTGACCGATTCGACCACGGCGGCGGCTTCCGCCTTCTTCAGGCTGCGGCCGACCTTCGGAAGTTCGACGAACACGACATCGCCGAGCTGCGACTGGGCGTAATCGGTGACTCCAATCGTGGCGACGTCGCCCTCGATGCGGAGCCATTCGTGGTCGGAGGTATACAGCGTCGTCATGAACGATCCTCTGGCGTTTGCGAGTTCAGCGTTTGCGAATTCAACGTTTGTAAGTATTGGGAACGAAGGGCGTGGCGGCGATCCGCAGTGGCAATCGCGCTCCGCGCAATTCGGCGAACACCAGCGAGCCCACGGCGGCGAGCGAAACCGGCAGATAGCCCATCGCGACCGGGGCATTGACGCTGGGGCCGAAGCCGCCCGAGGTGACCTTGCCGATCTGCTCGGATGAAGTCGCGTCCGCGAATAGCGGCGCGCCTTCGCGCACCGGGGCGCGGCCTTCGGGCTTGAGTCCGACCCGGCGGCGCGGCGCGCCCGTATCGAGTTGCTGGAGGATCCTGTCGGCGCCCGGAAAACCACCGGCGCGGGCGCCGGCATGCCGGCGGCTCTTCTGGATCGACCATTCCAGCGCACCCTCGACCGGCGTCGTTGACGTGTCGATGTCGTGGCCATAGAGGCAAAGGCCAGCCTCAAGCCGCAGGCTGTCGCGCGCGCCGAGCCCGATCGGCAGCACATCGCCATCCGCCAGCAGTGCTTTGGCCAGCGCTTCCGCCTGTTCGGCCGGAACCGAAATCTCAAAACCGTCCTCGCCGGTGTAGCCCGACCTCGAGACAAAGCAGTCGATGCCGTCGACGCGGCGCGGCCCCACATCCATGAATCGCATCGTCCCTATGTGGGGGGAGAGCCGGGCCAGCACGGATTCGGCCTTCGGTCCCTGCAGCGCGATCAGCGCGCGGCCGGGAAGCGGCTCGATGATGCAGTCGCCGGACAGGTGAGCGCGCAGATGCGCCTCGTCGTCGGCCTTGCAGGCGGCGTTGACCACCAGGAGCAAATGGGTGCCAAAATTCGCTACCATCAGGTCGTCCAGAATACCGCCCGCTGCATTGGTGAACTGGGCGTAGCGCTGCCGGCCCGGTGCAACGCCGAGGATGTCCTGCGGCACCAGCCGCTCCAGCGCCAGGGCGGCATCCTCGATCCGGCCGGATTTCGCCCGCAGCTCGACTTGCCCCATATGCGAGACGTCGAATAGACCGGCGGAATGCCGGGTATGCAGGTGCTCCTTGAGCACGCCGGCCGAGAATTGAACCGGCATGTCATAACCGGCAAAGGGCACCATTTTGCCGCCGCGGGCGCGATGCAGCGCATGCAAAGGGGTGGTTCTCAATGCGGTTTCGGCTTCGCGCGCAAGCATCACAGGGCCCTCGCGGTTCCCGGGGACGATTCCCCGCAAACCCGTCGAAGCCCCATCTGTCGCTGTGCCTGAGAGTATTATCCCGTCGGCGGACGCATTCCGGACAGGCCGGGCGGCGTCTCTTTCCAGATGCTAGTAAGTCACGCGGTCCGTTTGCCTGAGAGTTTCCGGGGCGGTTGCTCCTTCGGCGCCGGCGCTTAAGCCGATCTCTCCCGACGTGACTGTCTTGAACAGATAGGAGGAAAACACGGCCACGCCAAGGCTGTCAACGCAGCCGCAGCAATTATCAACGAACCATGTGCTGGTGCGGCAAGCCCCTGATCCCAACCACACTTTCTGGACAGCGCCGTCCCCCTTGTCTAAAAGCCATGGGCCGGTGAGTAGCGCGTTTGCAGCGAATCCCGGCTTTTGCGATCGGACGGACATGAGCGGCGTTAACGAGATCAGATCGGCGTTTCTGAACTACTTTGCGGCCAACGGTCACGAGATCGTGCCGTCGTCGCCGCTGGTGCCGCGCAACGACCCGACCCTGATGTTCACCAACGCCGGCATGGTGCAGTTCAAGAACGTCTTTACCGGCGTCGAGAAGCGCCGGTATCAGCGCGCCACCACCTCTCAGAAGTGCGTGCGCGCCGGCGGCAAGCACAACGACCTCGACAATGTCGGCTACACCGCGCGGCATCACACTTTCTTCGAGATGCTCGGCAATTTCTCGTTCGGCGACTATTTCAAGGATCGCGCCATCGAGCTGGCCTGGAATCTGGTCACCAAGGAATTCGGACTACCGAAGGACAGGCTGACCGCGACCGTCTATGTCGACGACGACGAAGCGTTCGATCTCTGGAAGAAGATCGCGGGCCTCCCGGAGTCCCGCATCATCCGCATCGCTGGCGCCGACAATTTCTGGCAGATGGGCGACACCGGTCCCTGCGGGCCCTGTTCGGAAATCTTCTATGACCACGGCGACAAGATCTGGGGCGGGCCGCCGGGTTCTCCCGAGCAGGATGGCGACCGCTTCATCGAGATCTGGAATCTCGTGTTCATGCAGTATGAGCAGCTCGAAGGCGGCGTGCGCAATCTGCTGCCGAAGCCGTCGATCGATACCGGCGCGGGCCTCGAGCGAGTCGCGGCCGTCTTGCAGGGCAAGCACGACAACTACGAGATCGACCTGTTCGTCGCCTTGATCCGCGCCATTTCGGAGCTGACCGGCGCCGATCCGCAAGGCGAGCAGAAGGCCTCGTTGCGCGTGATCGCCGATCATCTGCGGGCGTCGTCGTTCCTGATTGCCGACGGCGTGCTGCCCTCGAACGAGGGCCGCGGCTATGTGCTGCGGCGCATCATGCGCCGCGCGATGCGCCATGCGCAGTTGCTCGGCGCCAGGGATCCGCTGATGCACCGGCTGGTCTGGGCGCTGGTGCGCGAGATGGGCCAGGCCTATCCCGAACTGGTGCGCGCGGAAAACCTGATCGAGGAAACGCTGCGGCTGGAAGAAACCCGGTTTCGCAAGACGCTGGAACGCGGCCTCATCATCCTCGACGAGAAAAGCAGCTCGCTCAAGAAGGGCGACATGTTCGACGGCGACACCGCGTTCACCCTGTACGACACCTATGGTTTTCCGCTCGACCTCACCCAGGACGCGTTACGCAACCGCGGCATTTCCGTCGACATCGCCTCGTTCACCGACGCGATGGATCGGCAGCGCGCGAAAGCGCGTGAGTCGTGGAAAGGCTCTGGAGACTCCCAAGCTGAAGCAATTTGGTTTCCTCTCCGTGAGAAACACGGCGCAACCGAATTTCTTGGCTACGATATGGAGAGCAGCGAAGGTGTCGTGCAGGCCATTGTGCAGGGTGGTCCCGAGGTCACCGAAATAAAGGCGGGCCAGGGCGGCCAGGTCATCTTCAACCAGACCCCGTTTTACGCCGAGTCAGGAGGTCAGGTCGGTGATACTGGGCTGTTAATGCGTGCCTCGGACGGGACGATTATTGGCGAGGTTCGCGATACCCAGAAGAAGGCCGGCGATCTCTTTGTCCATCACGTGCACATAGAGAGGCACGGCCTGAAAGTAGGCGATGCGGTACGGCTTATTGTGAATTCAGGCCGTCGGAGCGAAATTCGCCGCAATCACTCCGCGACGCATCTGTTGCACGAGGCGTTACGCCAGGTGCTCGGTGATCACATCGCCCAGCGCGGCTCGCTGGTCGCGCCAGATCGATTGCGCTTCGACTTTGTGCATCAAAAGCCGATCACCGCGGACGAGTTGCGCCGCGTTGAGGACATCGCCAACAATGTCGTTCTCGAAAACAATGAGGTCGAGACACGTCTAATGGCCGTGGACGATGCCCGCGAAGCAGGCGCACGCGCGTTGTTTGGCGAGAAATATGGAGACGAAGTTCGAGTTGTCATCATGGGCGAGGGTGCAGGCAACGCGCTTGGCTGGTCGGTGGAATTGTGCGGCGGCACCCATGTGCGCCGCACCGGCGATATCGGGTTCATTTCCGTGACCGGCGAAAGCGCGGTCGCGTCAGGCGTCCGCCGCATCGAGGCGCTGACCGGCAACCATGCGCGGAAACATCTAAATGCCGAACGGGACGCCCTGCGAGGGGTCGGTGCGCTTGTGAACGTTCCTTCTGCTCAGATCCAAGTTCGAGTCGGCCAAGTCATAGTCGAAGCCAAGAAGCTGGAGCGCGACCTGTCGGAGGCGCGCAAGAAGCTCGCGATGGGCGGCGCGGCGTCGGCGGCCGACGGATCGGCGGCGGGCGCCAGCGGCATCCGCGAAGTCGGCAACGTCAGGTTGTTGGCGCGCGCGGTCGAAGGCATTGAGATGAAGGACCTCAAGAGCCTCGCCGATGACGGCAAAAGGCAGCTTGGCTCGGGGGTCGTCGCCATCGTCGGCGTCACCGCGGACGGCAAGGCCGGCGTCGTGGTCGGCGTCACGCCCGATCTCACCGCGCGCTTCAGCGCGGTCGATCTCGTCAAGATCGCTTCCGAGGCGCTCGGCGGCAAGGGCGGCGGCGGGCGGCCCGACATGGCGCAGGCCGGCGGTCCCGATGGCGCCAAGGCAGGTGCGGCGCTCTCGGCGATTGAAAAAGCCATGGGCGGTGCCTGACGGGTTCAATCCGGGGAACAGCGATGCGAGGTCACGATCTGCGCCGCCTAGTCTACGATCTCCTCGAACATGATAACATCCCGCACACGGCGAGCGCGCGGCTCGCGCATCTGATCATCGCTGTCATCATCATCAATGTGATTACGATGGTGCTGGCATCGGTCCCTGAGATCGACGCGCGCTACGGCCCCCTGCTTATTGCGATCGAGGTCGGGTCGCTCGCGATCTTTGTCCTCGAATATGTGGCGCGGTTCTGGAGCGTGGCCGGACATGCGCCGGTTCGGGAGATGAGCCCGTGGCGCGCCCGGCTGGACTACGCGACCTCCAGCCTCGGCATCATCGACCTGCTGTCGGTGCTGCCGTCCGGCATCGCATTACTGGGTAACGAGCGTCCGATGCTGGTAATGCTCGGCATGCTTCCGTTCTTCAAGCTGGTCCGCTATTCGACCGCGATGCGATCCTTGCTGGAGGCGATCCAGGCAGAGCGTCGCACTTTGTTCGGATGCCTGGTGATCCTGGTCGGCGCGGTACTCGCCTTTTCGACGTTGCTGTACGCGATCGAGCATGAGGCTCAGCCCGACAAGTTCGGATCCATTCCTCTCGCGATGTGGTGGGCGATCGTGACGCTCGGTACCGTCGGTTATGGCGACGTGGTTCCGGTCACCCCGATGGGCAAGACGGTCGCCAGCTTCGCCATCGTCGGCGGGCTGATGATGATCGCGCTGCCGGTGGCGATCATTTCTCGTGCCTTTGCCAATGAAATCGGCCGTCACGACTTCATCGTGACCTGGGGTATGCTGGCGCGGGTGCCGCTGTTCGCGCATCTGCGCGCCGCCGAGATCGCCGACATCATGCGGCTGTTGCGCACGCAGACCATCGAAACCGGGGAGATCCTGGTGCGACGGGGTGAGCCTGCGTCATCGATGTATTTCATCACCGCCGGCGAGGTCGAGATCGAATTGCCGGCGCAGCGGGTGCGGCTCGCCGACGGCAGTTTTTTCGGCGAGATCGCGCTGTTGCAGCGAACCCAGCGCAGCGGCACCGTCACCGCGCTGCGCAGGTCGAACCTGCTGGCGTTGGACGCGCAGGATTTTCACGCCCTGATCGCGCGCGCCCCGAAACTCGCCGCGCATGTCCAGGAAGTGGTCAAGGCTCGGCTCGCCGATACCGCGCAAGCACAGAAGGGCGATATCGCCCCGGATGAAATCGCGCGGGCGGCGCAAACGGATCAGGAAGGCGGCGTCGTCTTGTAGCTTTCCATCAGCTGAAAGCAGCGGTCGAAATTGGGTTCGATCACGCTGCCGACGTTCGATCACCATGAACAGCGGCGGGTGGCTGCTCCCCGGCAATGGCGATCAGGCCATCTCCTTGGTCAGGTTTTCCGCGACCTTGTCGAGGAAGCCGGTGGTGGAGAGCCAGCGCTGGTCAGCGCCCACCAGAAGCGCCAGATCCTTGGTCATGAAGCCAGCCTCGACGGTGTCCACACAGACTTTTTCCAGCGTCAGCGCAAATTTCGCCAAGGCCTCGTTGTTGTCGAGCTTGGCGCGATGCGACAGGCCGCGGGTCCAGGCGAAGATCGAGGCGATCGAGTTGGTCGAGGTCTCCTTGCCCTTCTGATGCTCGCGGTAGTGCCGCGTCACCGTGCCGTGGGCGGCTTCGGCTTCGACAGTGTTGCCGTCCGGCGTCATCAGCACCGAGGTCATCAGGCCCAGCGAGCCGTAGCCCTGCGCCACCGTGTCCGACTGTACGTCGCCGTCGTAGTTCTTGCAGGCCCAGACGTAGCCGCCCGACCACTTCATCGCGGCGGCGACCATGTCGTCGATTAGGCGATGCTCATAGGTGATCTTCTTGGCTTCGAACTGCGACTTGAACTCCTTGTCGTAGATGTCCTGGAAGATGTCCTTGAACCGGCCGTCATAGACCTTGAGGATGGTGTTCTTGGTCGACAGATACACCGAATAGCCCTTGGCGAGGCCCTGGTTGAACGAGGCGCGGGCGAAATCGGCGATGGAATCGTCGAGATTGTACATCGCGAGCGCGATCCCGGCGCCGGGAGCCTTGTACACTTCCCGCTCGATCACCTTGCCGTCCTCGCCGACGAATTTCATCGTCAGCGTGCCCTTGCCCGGAAACATGAAGTCGGTGGCGCGGTACTGATCGCCAAAGGCGTGACGGCCGATGATGATCGGCTTGGTCCAGCCGGGCACCAGCCGCGGCACGTTCTTGCAGATGATAGGTTCGCGGAACACGACGCCGCCGAGGATGTTGCGGATGGTGCCGTTCGGCGACTTCCACATTTCCTTCAACCCGAATTCCTTCACCCGGGCTTCGTCGGGGGTGATGGTGGCGCATTTGACGCCGACGCCGACCTTCTTGATGGCGTTGGCGGCGTCGATGGTGACCTGGTCGTTGGTCTTGTCGCGGTATTCCATCCCGAGGTCGAAATACATCAAGTCGATATCGAGGAACGGGTTGATCAGCTTGTCCTTGATATATTGCCAGATGATCCGGGTCATCTCGTCGCCATCGAGCTCGACGACGGGGTTGGTCACCTTGATTTTCGCCATGACAGATCGGGCCTTTTTTGGAATCGCGTTTCGGGCGGGGGGTGGGCTGGTTGCCTGCGCGCTATAGCACTGCATGGGCGCTGGCGAAAGCCAAGGCGGACCGCACTTTCGGGCGATCTCTGATCCAGAACGCCGCCTGCGATGTCGAGGCTGCGCAGATGGCCGGGCCATCGGCGAATGTTTGAGGCGCGGCCTCTGCCGGGCCCCGCCGAGGCTCCGGCGAGCCTTCGAAGTAGCGACTAACCTGATATTTTGCTTGAGAAATCCTGTAAGACGGGCAATCGGATGTGTCGGGGGATTAAGCGCTGAATGAGGTTTCCTCGGAACCTCAGGAAGAGCCTTCAGACGTTAAATCAGAAAGTGAAGTGAGATGTCTGGTTCGGGCACCGACAAGACCAAATCAGGCGTTGCGCTGGCGGGGCCAGTGGTCATTCTGGTCGAGCCGCAGCTCGGCGAGAACATCGGCATGGCCGCGCGCGCGATGGGCAATTTCGGGCTGACGCGGCTGCGGATCGTCAATCCGCGCGACGGCTGGCCCAACGTTCACGCCCGCCGCGCCGCCTCCGGCGCCGACCATATTCTCGACGAGGTCGAACTGTTCGACACCGTCGAGCAGGCGGTGGCCGACTGCACGCTGCTGTTCGCCACCACCGCCCGCGCCCACGACCAGGCCAAGCCGGTGGTGGCACCCGAAGCCGCGGCGCGCGAGATCGCGGCCGGGGTCGCCGGCGGCGGCACCGTCGGCATCCTGTTCGGCCGCGAGCGTTACGGGTTGCAGAACGAGGAGGTCGCGCTCGCCAACCGCATCATCACCTTTCCGGTCAATCCCGGTTTCGCCTCGCTCAATCTGGCGCAGGCGGTGCTGTTGATCGGCTATGAATGGTTCAAGCTGTCGACCGCGGGCGCGCTGCCGTTCTCGATGCCCGAGCGCTCGGAGCCCGCCTCGCAGCACCAGATGCAGGCATTCTTCGATAATCTGGTGCGCGAACTCGACAAGGTCGAATTCCTGCGTCCGGCGGAGAAGCGCGAGACCATGCTGGTCAATCTGCGCAATATTTTTAGCCGCATGGACCCAACCAAGCAGGACATGCACACGCTGCATGGCGTGGTGATGGCGATCGCCGACGGACGAAAAGGTCCGGCCAAGGGCGGCGTGCTCGACGGCGATCAGGCGACCAGGCTCCGCGCGCTGCTCGCCGAGCACGGGCAGGGCGCGTTGCCGTCGGAGAGCGGCACTGTGCGCGGGCTGGCGCGGCTGTTGCGGCGAAACCCGACCGACGCCGAGCGCATCCTGTGGCAGGCGCTCACCACCGACCGCCGTTTTGCTGGACAGTTCAAGCGGCAGACCCCGGTCGGCCGGCACATTCCGGATTTTGTGTCCTTCGTTCACCGGCTCGCGATCGAGCTGATCAACCCTGATGAGACCGAGGTCATCGCCAGGGATCGCACGGCGCGGCAGGCCTGGCTGGAGGCGCGCGGTTACCAGGTGGTGAACATGGCTTCGGCCGATGTCGAGCGCGACCTGGCCGCGCAGCTCGACCTGCTGGAGTCCGGCGTCGTGGAGCAGCGATAGCGTGTTGACGGCTGGGGGAAGCATAGCCCGGATGGAGCCAACGGGTCGGCGCGAAAGCGCCGCCCGATGGCGCAATCCGGGAAAGCGCGCGAGGTCAGCCCGGATTTCGCACGTGCTCCATCCGGGCTACGGGACACAGATTCAATTTTCAAACAGCGCGTGTTTGCAGACACGCCTTCGCGATCTCGCGGCGCCATTCGCCCGAGGTTTGCTATCAATTTCCTTGACCCTCCGATCAGAGGGCACAGGGAAGACCGGGTGCGCGCTGCACCCGCGGTCTCGTGTGCAAGATCGTGCATTCAAGAACGCACACGAGCATACAGGTTCAGCGGAGACACTCCGGCCTTCCCTGCGCAGTGGCTTTACGGCTTATACGTGCTCTCCCCGGCGATCAGGATTTGCTTGTCACCGTCGCCCGCGCTCCTTGAGCTGCGAACTTGACGCCAACCCAGAGGCTGTCAGGACCACACGACTTCGCCGTACGCTTAGGCCACGCTCGTCACGCGCGCCGTCGCGTCCACCGCAGCCCATCCCTACGTTCGTGACGTTGCGCAACGCCCCTCCGAGTGGAACGGGATCGGATGGATATAGACTGATTTGCAATTTCTGAAAATCAGAATATTTTTGCCGAAGGGGCTTGACGGACTTTTGGGTGATTTGCCCGACCGGGTGGATTTGTTGAATCTGCTCAGGAAACGGGATTTCCCCGCGAGCAACAAAGCCTCGTCGCCCCGGCCTCCGAGCCGGGGCCCATACGCCGTGTCCTCACGATGCGGCACGAAGGCAGACATCCGGCGAACAATTCGCGACGGCGGCTATGGGTCCCGGCTCGGAGGCCGGGACGACGCCGTTGAGAGAGCTGCACGGACGCCTCCGAGATTCCGGTTTCGATGCGGAGCCTGTCATCGGGCCGCGCTTTGCGCGAACCCGTTGGCATCGCCCCGGAATGACGGCCGTTGATCAGACCGCTACCAGTTGCGCCAGCGCTTCGCCTGCGCGTTTCGGCTTCTTCAGCCGTGAAGGTCCGAACAGCGATCCCGCCGCCAATGCCGCAGTGTCGGCGACGCCGGGATTGCGCGACACCATGGCGGCGACGATGGCGCCGTCGATCAATAGTGCCAGCTGATGGGCCAGCACTTCCGGCTCCGCCGCGCCCATCTCGCCGGCGAGCTTTTCGATGTGCGCCAGCAGCACCTTCTTGTGACGCATCGCGATGGCGCGCAGCTGCTTCTGGTCCTTGTCGTGTTCGCCGACGGCGTTGATGAAGGGACAGCCGTAAAAACGCTCCTGGCCGAACCAGTCCTTCAGCGCAGGAAAAATCCGCGCCAGCTTTGTCTGCGCACTGCCGCCGCCGGTTTCGATTGAGCCGATGAACCATTCGCGCCACTGCTTGCCTTCGGTCTCCAGCACGGCATGCACCAGATTGGTTTTCGATCCGAAGAGTCTGTAGAGCGTGGTCTTGGCGGTGCCGGCCTCGTTGATAATGGCGTCGATGCCGGTGGCGTTGATCCCGTTCTTGCAGAACAGCCGCGTCGCGGCGCCGAGCAGCCGGCCGCGCGCCGACTCGTCATCGCCGACAGCGAGACCGGGCGAGACGGAACGCTTCTTCGAAACAGGCTTGCGCATGCATGCAGTTAATCGAAATGCGACGGGATCATCAAGCCGCATCTTGTCCTGCTCAAAATATCCGCGATGAAGCAGCAATTGCATCTCGGTTGAGCAGCGGGCTACCGATCGGTTTTCCGGGCTGCGCGGCCTAAGCGGTTTCAGGACTTCGCGTTTTCGCTCGAACCGGCGGCTGGCACGCTTCGTGCAGAAAACAGACCGTTCGGTATCCTACCCCCAAGGGAGAAAACCAATGACCGCGGTCGCTCAAAAGACAGTGCTGACGGGCTGCCTTGCCCCGATCGACAAGGACGGGCTGGAACAGCTCATCATCACCAGCAAGGCCAACCCGAAGGTCATCAAGACCTTGAAGTGCAAGACCGTGGCCGAAGGCAAGTTTCGCCATGCCAACTACATTCGCAACCTGCCGCCCTACATCGTCGACGAGCCGCCGGGCCTGCTCGGCGACGACACCGCGCCGAATCCGTCGGAAGCCTCACTGGCCGCGTTGGGCTCCTGCCTCGCGGTCGGGCTGCACGCCAACGCGGTGCATCGCGGCTGGGTCGTCAACAAGCTCGAGCTGCAGCTCGAGGGCGACCTCAACATCACGGCGGTATGGGGCACCGGCGACGTCAGCGAGAAGCCGGTCGGCTTCACCGACGTGCGGGTCAAGGTCGACATGGTCTGCGAGGGCATTGCGCAGGCCGAGATCGACGCGCTGGTGACCCACGTCAAGAAGTGGTCGCCGGTCGCCAACACTTTTACGCGGCCGGTCAATCTCGAGGTCAGCGCGTAAGGCGGCAAGGCGTGCAATCGTTTCCCAGAAAACCGGCACGGAGAGTCTGATGAATCCAGTGGCTGTATCGCGTCTGCCGGTCGATGAGATCGGCTATCCTCCGCCGGCTTCGATTGTCGGAGAGGTCGCGGCGATTGCACGAAAGGATCTCTCGCCGCTCGCGGCCGACATCGACAGCGGTGCGATCTATCCGGCCGAACTGATCCGGCGTCTCGGCGATGCCGGGGCCTGGGGAACGCATAGACCGACGAATGGCGCGGCCGATCTGTGCTGCGCCATTCAGTCGATCGCGGCGCTCGGCGAAGTCTGCGGCGCCACCGCCTTCATGGCGTGGTGCCAGAACACGCTGGCCTGGTACGTCACCAATTCCGACAATCCGGCGCTGACAGCGCGATTCGCCGACGGCGTCTCCTCTGGGAAAATTCTCGGCGGCACCGGCCTTTCCAATCCGATGAAGACCTTCTTCGGAATCGAGAAGCTGAAATTGAAAGGGCGTAAAGTCGACGGCGGCTACCTCGTGCGCGGCGCGCTTCCCTGGGTGTCCAATCTCGGCCCCGATCATTTCTTCGGCACGATCTTCGAGATCGAGGACAAGCCCGGCGAGATCGTGATGTTTCTCGCCGACTGTTCCGATCCCGCCGTCACGCTGACGCCGTGCCAGCCGTTCCTCGCGATGGACGGCACCGGCACCTTTGGCGTGCAGTTCCGCGACGCCTTCGTCTCGGATGATCTGATCCTCGCCGCACCGGCCGGTCCGTTCGTGAAGAAGATTCGCGCGGGCTTCATCCTGCTGCAGGCGGGCATGGCGACCGGCCTGATTCGGGATTGCATCGCCATCATGGGCGAAGTCGCCGGGCCACTCGGCCACGTCAACCGCTACCTGCCGCAACAGCCGGTCAATTTCCAGGACCTGCTGACCGAGCTTGAAACCGAAACCATGCAACTGGCGCGCGATCCCTACAACGCGGACGACAGCTATTGGCGCCGCGTCGTGGCGCTTCGCCTGAGAGCGGGCGAGGCAAGCGTCGCGGCCGCGCATGCGGCGATGCTTCACTGCGGCGCGCGTGGCTATTTAATGAGCCATCGCGCCCAGCGCCGGCTGCGCGAAGCCTACTTCGTCGCCATCGTCACGCCGGCCACCAAGCAGCTGCGCAAGATGCTGGCAGAGGCGTGAATCTTGCAAAGAAGCGTTGCAGGAGAGTTCTGCAACGAGAGGTGTGCAGACAGACTTTTAGAGAACATCGGTTCGACCTTAACTTTCAACGACGAAAACAGGAGAGGCCCGACATGACGGACGTTCTGATCTCTGCCGGCGAACTCGCCGAACTCGCCACCAAAGAGCCGTGCGTGATCATCGACACGCGCAATCCGGACGCCTATGGCGCGGGACACATCCCCAACGCGGTGAACGTGCACGAAATCTTCACCTACCTCGCCACCTCGACGCCGGAAGGCATGCAGGAGCTGAAGACAAAGTTTGCCGACGCCTTCGGGAAGGCCGGGCTGTCGGGCAAGGAAACTGCCGTCATCTACGAACAGTCGATGAATTCCGGGTTCGGCCAGTCCTGCCGCGGCTATTTCCTGCTGACCATGCTCGGCTATCCCAAGGTCAAGGTGCTGCATGGCGGGTTCGACGCCTGGGCGGCCAAGGGTCTGCCGGCCAGCATGGAGGTGCCGAAGCCGGCGCCGGCATCGTTCAGCATCGTTCCGGAAGCCGGTGACATCCTGATCGATGCCAAGACCATGCTGGCGGCGGTCGGCAAGCCCGGCATCGCGTTGCTCGATGTGCGCGACGTCGACGAATGGATCGGCGACAGCTCCTCGCCCTACGGCAAGGATTTTTGCCCGCGCAAGGGGCGGATCCCTGGCGCGGTCTGGCTCGAATGGTATCGGATGATGAAGCCGACGGCGGAGGGGCCGCGCTTCAAGTCCAAGGACGAGATCCTGGCCGAATGCGCCACCGTGGGCATCACGCCCAACACCCCTGTCTACCTCTATTGCTTCAAGGGTGCGCGGGCCTCCAACACCTTCCTCGCGCTGAAAAATGCCGGGGTGAAGGACGTGCGGATGTATTTCGGGTCCTGGAACGAGTGGTCGCGCGACCCGTCGCTGCCGATCGAAGAAGGGTTACCCACGGAACTCAAGCTGACGGAAAAAGCGGCATAGAACCTGCATGCTTTTTCATCGCCCGGCCGCGCTCGCGTGGCCGGGCAGTTAAACCGCTGAAGGCGGCAGACTTGCCGCCTGCCATTTCTGCACGACGCAAAGGAATTAGGCATGTCCACCTTCGACGATCCGTTCGATGCCGATCGCAAACTGTCGCGATCGGGCTGCGTCTGCGGCCAGCATGGCTCCGCGGCCGAGCATGATCAGGCGGCGCTGACGCTGCGCTGCGAGCCGGCGCCGACGGATGAACGGCGCTACGAGGGCGTGGTGGCTTCCGCCGCCATGCGCGCGATGTTTCCGAAGGATGCCGCACGCCGGGCTTTCTTGAAATCGGTCGGAGCTTCCACCGCGCTTGCTGCCGTCTCTCAGTTCTTTCCGATCAAGACGGCGACCGAGGTCTTTGCCGAGCAACGCTCGCCTGAGAAGAAAGATCTCAAGGTCGGCTTCATCCCGATCACCTGCGCGACGCCGATCATCATGGCCGCACCGCTTGGCTTCTATTCGAAATACGGTCTCAACGTCGAGGTGGTGAAGACCGCCGGCTGGGCCGTGATCCGCGACAAGACCATCAACAAGGAATACGACGCCGCCCATATGCTGGCGCCGATGCCGATCGCAATTTCGCTCGGCTTGGGCGCGCAGGCGATACCGTTCACGGTTCCGGCGATCGAGAATATCAACGGGCAGGGCATCACGCTTGCGATGAAGCACAAGGACAGACGCGATCCGAAGGATTGGAAGGGCATGAAATTCGCCATTCCGTTCGACTACTCGATGCATAACTATCTGTTGCGCTACTATCTCGCCGATCACGGCATCGATCCCGACACCGATGTGCAGCTGCGTTCGGTGCCGCCGCCGGAAATGGTCGCCAATCTGCGCGCCGACAACATCGATGGCTTCCTCGCACCGGACAATATCTGCCAGCGCGCGATCTATGACGGCGTCGGCTTTCTTCACATCCTGTCCAAGGAAATCTGGGACGGACATCCCTGCTGCAGCTTTGCGGCAAGCCGGGAGTTCATCACGACATCTCCCAACAGTTTTGCGGCGCTGACGCGGGCGATCGTGGATGCCACCGCCTACGCTTCGAAAGCCGAAAACCGCAAGCAGATCGCGGAGGCGATCGCGCCGGCGAACTATATCAACGCCCCGGTCACCGTGCTGGAGCAGGTCCTTACCGGCACCTACGCGGACGGGCTTGGCGGCGTCAAGACCGACGCCAAGCGCGTCGATTTCGATCCGTTCCCCTGGCAATCCTTCGCGGTCTGGATGCTGACCCAGATGAAGCGCTGGGGCCAGATCAAGGGCGATGTGGATTACAAGTCGGTCGCCGAACAGGTTTACCTCGCGACCGATACGGCCAAGGTCATGAAGGAGATGGGCCTGACGCCACCGGCGACCTCGTACAAATCGTTCGCGGTGATGGGCAAGACCTTCGATGCGGCGAAGCCCGAGGATTATCTCGCGAGCTTCAAGATCAGGAAGGTGACGTGAGATACACTTCTCGTCGTCCCGGCGAAGACCGGAACGACCCGTTGAGAGATCTTGCTCCATGACCTCCTCGCTTCGCCTTCGCGCCGCGATCGTCTCGATCGCACTGTTCCTCGCCTTCATCGGGATCTGGCATATCGCCACCCGCGGCACCGGCGCGGTCGCCACCATGACCCCGGAATACGCCAGGCTGATGGGGCTGACTGCGACCCACGGCAAATCGGCGATGCCGGGGCCGCTCGATGTCGGCGCCAAACTGTGGGAGCACGTGAAGCGGCCGTTCTACGACAACGGACCGAACGACAAGGGCCTCGGAATTCAGCTCGGCTATTCCATTGCGCGGGTGGGCTTGGGTTATTTTCTGGCCGTGATCGTCGCGATCCCGCTCGGCTTCCTGATCGGCATGTCGCCGCTGATCAACAAGGCGCTCGATCCGTTCATACAGATTCTAAAGCCGATCTCGCCGCTAGCCTGGATGCCGCTGGCGCTCTACACCATCAAGGATTCCGGACTCTCGGCGATTTTCGTCATTTTCATCTGCTCGGTGTGGCCGATGCTGTTGAACACCGCATTCGGGGTCGCGGCCGTTCGCAAGGAATGGATCAACGTCGCCCGCACGCTGGAAGTCGGCACCGTCAGGCGCGCCTTCACGGTGATCCTGCCGGCGGCGGCGCCGACGATCCTGACGGGCATGCGGATTTCGATCGGCATCGCCTGGCTCGTGATCGTCGCCGCCGAAATGCTGGTCGGCGGTACCGGCATCGGCTATTTCGTCTGGAACGAGTGGAACAATCTCTCGATCACCAACGTCATCATCGCCATCCTGCTGATCGGCGTCGTCGGCATGCTGCTCGACCAGATCCTCGCGCGGTTCACGCGCATGGTCACCTTCCCGGAGTGAGCGATGACCGACAAGTTCATCTCCATCGAGGCCATCGCGAAACGTTATCCCGGTGCATCGGGCGGCGAGATCGCAGTGTTCGAAGATCTCTGGCTGTCGATGGCGCGCGGCGAGTTCGGCTGCGTGATCGGGCATTCCGGCTGCGGCAAGACCACGGTGCTGAACATCCTCGCCGGGCTAGACGAGCCGAGCGAAGGCACCGTGATCGTCGACGGCCAGGCGATCGAGGGCACCAGCCTCGACCGCGCCGTGATCTTTCAGAGCCATGCGCTGCTGCCGTGGCGCTCCGTGCTAGGCAATGTCGCCTATGCCGTGACCTCGAAATGGCGCGGCTGGGACCGCGCCAGGGTGAAAGCCCACGCGCAGACCTTCATCGATCTCGTCGGCCTGACCGGCTCTGAGCACAAGCGGCCGTCGGAGCTGTCCGGCGGCATGAAGCAGCGCGTCGGCATTGCCCGCGCGCTCTCGATCACGCCGAAGATCATGCTGATGGACGAGCCGTTCTCGGCGCTCGACGCGCTGACCCGCGGCACGCTGCAGGACGAGGTGCGCCGCATCTGTCTGGAAACCGGGCAGACCGCGTTCATGATCACCCATGACGTCGATGAGGCGATCTATCTCGCCGACAGGATCTTCCTGATGACCAACGGGCCGGGCGCCGTGCTGGCCGAGATCGTGGAAAACCCGCTGCCGAAGGATCGCGGCCGCACCGACCTGCACCGGCACCCCTACTACTACGCGGTGCGCAACCACATCGTCGACTTCCTCGTCAGCCGCAGCAAGACGTTCGCGGCCGACATGCCCGGCCATGACCCGCGAAACGTACGTGTGGTGAAGATCGGTGTGAGCGAGCCGACCATCGTAGCGGCGCCGAGGGCGGTTGAAACCCATCCGGCGCAGACCATCGCGCGTTAGATATCAACAGGAGACTGCCATGAAACGATCCGACCTCACTGAAAAGCTGCTCGACATCAAACGCGAGAAAGAATGGAGCTGGAAGCACATTTGCGAAAAAGTCGGCGGCTATTCCGAGGTCCTGATAGTCGGTGCCATCCTCGGCCAGATGAAGCTGACGAAGCCCCAGGCGGCGAATGCCGGCGAACTGTTCGGGCTTTCAAAATCCGAGACCGCGATGCTCAATGAAGTCCCGATGCGGGGCGATGGCACGGCGATGCCGCCGACCGATCCCCTGATCTACCGCTTCTACGAAATGGTGATGGTCAACGGTCCGGCATGGAAAGCGCTGATTGAGGAAGAGTTCGGCGACGGCATCATGTCGGCGATCGATTTCGACATGGCGATGGAGCGCATCGCCAACCCCAAGGGCGACCGCGTCAAGATCACGATGTCGGGCAAGTTCCTGCCGTACAAGTACTACGGCGCCAGCGGCAACGTGCCGGAATACGGCTTCAAGGAGGGGTGAGACGCGAACCGTCTTCGTCACCGCCGCGACGGCATTGCCGCGCAACAGACCCGCCGCGCGGTCCAATGATCAGGCTTTCACCGGCGCTCGCATTTGCGCGAATGCTTGTGCGACCTTCAGAAAGTTGAAGAGGTGCGGCATCCGATTGTCGCGCCGATAGTTGATTGAAAGCGAAGTCCCTGGATTGTGTCCTTCATAACTGCGATAGGTGACGCCCGGCCGTTCCGATTGCGAAACGGATTCCGGCACCACCGATATGCCAACGCCGACCGAAACCAGGCTGATCGCGGTTTGGTAGTCCTGCGCCATGACCTGCGATTTGGGAATGAATCCTTCATCGCGGCAGATGTTGAGGATGTGGTCAGCGAAGCTCGGTCGCGGTTTGCGCGGGTAGAGTATGAAGGTCTCGCCCTTCAGCGCGGCGAGGCGGATCGGCTGTAGTTGATTCAGGGGCGATGTATCGGATAGCGCAAGTATCAGCGGTTCATGGTGAAGATGTTCCGACTTCAATTCCTCGTCGTCGAGCGATGGCCTTGCGACTGCTATATCGATCTCGCGCTGTATGACCATTCTTTTCAGCTCCGCGTTGTTCATGGCCGATAGCGCCAGTTCGACATCGGGATAAGCGGAGCGGAACATTTTGATCACGTTAGGCAGCACGCCATAAGTCGCAGAGCCGACGAAGGCAATGCGCAGGCGGCCCGAAACGCCTTCGCCAATCCGTTTCACCTCGCGCTGGGTCCGTTCAAGCCGATCCAGGATCTCTCGAGCTCGATCAAGGAGGACGGCTCCGGCCTGGGTTAACCGAATCTGACTGCGGCTGCGGTCGAAGAGCTGGACCCCGAGATCGGCCTCCAACTGCGCGATCTGGCGACTGAGGGGCGGTTGGGCGATACCGAGCCTTGATGCGGCCCGGCCGAAATGCAGTTCCTCGGCTACGGCGACGAAGTAGGTCAGTCGCCTGAGATCCATCGCATCGTCGCGTGCGCTTGCCATCTATCCGGGCATTCGCATGAGCGCGTCAGCGAAATATGGCTGAAACGCCTTCGGGTTCTCGCTCATTGGGAAATGGCCCAGTTCTTCCATGATGGCGATCGGGGCGCCAACAGGCGCTTTGCGCGTGTCCATCATCGGCAGGCGCGACACCGGGCTGTCGTCGCGCGTGTGGAAGCTGTGATCTCCTCGAAAGACGCCAGGGCCGGACGGCATGAACATCCACCGAGGGCTCCAACCCCGGGTTGGCGGCGCCTGGCGCGCGATATCGGCTGATACAAGAGCTGCCCCCATCTCCCCACCATACGCATCCGGACGGTAAAACCAGTCTATATCATGCCGGGCCGGCTGAAAATCCGATGCTTCGATAGCAAGGAAGCCGTAAGAGCGATCCGCATGCAGCGCCGCCAGCTGCGGGGCGATACGGCCGCCCACCGGAGATGGGCGGCCTGCTCGGAGGCCGACCTGGCCATCGTCCCAAAGTTCTGGCGAAGCAATTCTCGATCGGCGGCCATGGTCCTCAGTCCTTCCGGGCAAAGGAACGGATCTTGTCTTCGTCGAGTTGGACGCCGAGGCCGGGTCCCTCGGGAATGCAAATCTCGAACTCCTCGAAGCGGAGGGTTTCGGTGACGAGATCATCTACAAGGATACGCGGACCGAAATGCTCGGTCCCCCATTCAAGCTTCGGCATCGTGGAGAATGCGGCAAGGTGCGCCGCCGCGCCAATGCTGCTTTCGAGCAGGCAGCCGCCGTAGAGTTCGAGCCCATGCGCCGCTGCAACGCCCGCGGCCCGCTTCATTTCGAACAGGCCGCCGCTCTTGACGAGCTTCAGTGAATAGACGCTGCCACAACCCATCGCTGCACTACGCGCGATTTCCTCCTTGGTGAAGGCGGCCTCGTCGATGAGGAGCGGGATGGAGGTGCGGGCCGCGACGCGAGCCATGGCTTCCAGTTGAAGGGCAGGAACCGGTTGCTCGACGAGGGCGACATCCAGTTCCTCCAAAGCCGGGATGAAGCGAATGCACTCGGCCTCGCTCCAGCCCTGATTTATGTCGACGATGAGACGGACGTCATCGCCAAGGCCGCGCCGCAACGTCTCAAGCCGCTTCAGGTCGTTGGGCGGCCGGTCAAAACCGAACTTGATCTTGAAGTCCCGATGCTCGCGCCGTCGAAGCTTCTCCCTGGCCTCTTCCAGTTCCTGGCCGCTGTCGCCGGAGGCCAGCGCCCAGATTACCCCGACCCGCTGACGCACCGCGCCCCCGAGCAGCGCGCTCGCGGGCAGACCGAGCGTCTTGCCGACGGCATCGACAAGGGCCGATTCGATTGCCCCCTTTGCCGCGAAATTGCGCGTGGCGGCCTTTCCCATGCGTATCGCGTTGGCTTCAAAAGCCATCGCGGACCCGCCGCGCAGGACGGGAGCGAGGTAGTTGACGATAGCCGCCGAAATCGATTCCACGCTCTCTTCGGCCCAGCGCGGGCCGCCCAGCGTCGACGCCTCACCGATGCCCGTGACGCCGTTATCAAGAAGGACGCGAACCAGCACGTAACCTTGATGGGTAACCTCGGTGTTCGAGAGGCGGTGCCGACGAAGGGTCGGAGCTTCCACGATGGTCGCAGAAATGCTTCGAATGATGGTCTCCCGCAATACGTTTCGGGGGGTCTCCAAGAGTTCGGCAATCCCTGCCAGCATACGCGTCATTATTCCTCACCTTGCAATTGCCTGCTGACCCTGCCGGGCGATGGTCGCTTGGCAGGGCCTGACCAAGGCTCACTCCGCGGCGATGAGCGTCTTGGCCGCTGCCCTCTTGAGCCTGAAATCGAAGACCAGGACGAGATCGGTGTCAGCTCCGGATGGAGCCTTGTTCAGCTTGCCGATCAGACTTTCCTTGACCGCGAAGACGGAGTCGCTGTCGAGATACTTCGTGTCAGCGTCATAGATCTGTGAGATCAGCGACTGGTAGCCGTCCTTGAAAAGCATGAAATGGATATGGCCGGGGCGCCATGGGTGGTGTCCCATGTAGTTCAGGAGTTCTCCGCCAGCACCGTCGTACGGGATGGGATAGGGCTCCGGACGCACCGCTACGAAAGCGTATTCGCCTTGTGCGTCCGTCGTGAAGCGCCCTCGCAGGTTGTAGGCGGGCTGTTCGGGGTCCTGAAGATCGTAGAGGCCGTTCGGCGCGTCCTCCCAAACGTCGATAGTGACGCCTTCGATCGGTTTGCCCGCTGTGTCCAACACGCGGCCGCTGACCCTGACAGTCTGCGAATTCTCGAAATGCTTCTTGATGATCGACGCGCCCTTGGGCAGCACCGGGGGGTTCTCCCGGTAGAAGGGTCCAAGCACGGTTGACTCACTTTCGCCCTCCGTGACGCGGTGGTCGAGCATATCCACCAGCACTTCGACGCCAAGAATATCCGAGATCAAAATGAACTCGTTGCGTTTTTCGTCGGAGATGTCGCCGGCCCGGCGCATGAACTCGCAGGCCGCAAGCCACTCCTCAAACGTCAGGTCCACCTCTCTGCAGAAGTCGTGCATGTGACGGATGAGACTCGTCATGATCTGCCGGTTGCGCGGCGGAATGTCTTTCGAAAGAGCCTTCGTCACCAATTCCGTGATGTTGTCTTTTGTCACGTTTCGCATCTTGGTACCTCCCTCGCTTAGTCCGTGAAGACAGGTTTCTTGGTTGCAGGATAATGCTGGTTGAATGGAGATATCACTTCCTTACCAAATGAATTCGTAGCCGGCATTCTCCAGTGTCGGCGGCGCAGGTTGTGGATCGGCGAGGCCGCCAAATTTCCCGCGAAAGAACAGGAGCGGCTTCTTGCTGAGGTCGTAGGACATCTCGCGGACACGGCCGAGGAAGATGGTGTGATCTCCCGCCAGGATCTCCTCGACAAGTTCCGTCACAAAGATCGCGGCGGCGTCGGCGATGACAGGCAATCCGTCCCGCCTCTCAAAAAAATCGCAGAGGTATGGTTTGGGTTTTCCGGCGAAATGCCATGCGAGGTCCTCCATGCCTTCGGCCAGGATGCTGACCGCAAACCGTCCCGTCTGCTGGATATTCGCAAGCATCCTAGCATTCCTCGCGATCGAGATCGCCACCAGCGGCGGATTAAGTGAGATCGACATGAAGGCGTTGGCAGTCATGCCATGATCGTGCTCATTGCAATGAGTCGTGATCACGGTCACTCCGGTGCCGAACTGGCCACAGGCATCGCGCAATTGGCGAGGGTCGATAGCGGTCACGGGCGGGCAATCAGGCTCGGAGCGTCAACGCGGGACGCCGTCAAAGCTGGCTGGGTCGCAAAGGAGCAGACGGCTGCAGGCAGGACAAGCCGACGCGCGGTCATTGGCGTCTGCCGGATCGAACGCTGGTGGCTGCGATGGGCACTACCGAATGCACCGGTCGTCACGGCCCTCGCCGCAAGGTTCGATTTCCGCTCGCGATGGAATGGCACAGCCGCGCTGCAATATCCCTTGACCATGGTCTGCTCCTTGCCGAACTGACCGAAACCGCTCGCCGCGGCGGCGTTTGCATCGATCTGCATTCTATCACGGCAGGTCTGTCTGTACCGCGGATTCATAACCCGGGAAGAGAAACTGCGCGATGATCGAAGCGGTATTGGGTGATACCTTTCGCCCAATCCGACAAAGCGCATATTCCCGGCCTGGCGGCCACGCCGGCAAGAGCGTGCCCCGAAAAGATCTTCGGACCGGTCCGGCAACAACGCTCGTCCGTCCGATTGCAGCGGAGGAGGAAACGTCTATGACCATTGCGACTGCGGTGCGATCACCAGGTGAAGCGCCCGCGATGAAAACCGGCGTCTATACCGGCGCGGAATTCCTGGAAAGCATACAGGACGGACGCGAGATCTATATCTATGGCGAGCGCGTCAAGAACATCACGCAGCATCCGGCGTTCCGAAATTCGGCGCGCATGGTCGCGCGCTGGTACGATCGCTTTCACGAGAAAAAGAACCAGATCGGCGTGCTGACCGACACCGGCTCGGGGCAAATGACGCACCCGTTCTTCCTCGGATCGAGAACGAGCGAGGATCTCATCAAGAGCCGAGATGCGATCGCCGAATTGCAGAAAGTGTCGTTCGGTTGGATGGGCCGCTCGCCCGACTACAAGGCTTCCTTCCTTGGCACGCTCGGGGCCAATTCCGGCTTCTATGGCGAGTACGCCGGCAATGCCAGGAAGTGGTATGCCCGGACACAGGAACGGCTCGACTTCTGGAACCACGCGATCGTCAATCCGCCCGTCGACCGTGATCGCGCGATCGAAGAGGTGCGTGATGTCTTCATGCATGTTGAGAAGGAAACAGACGCGGGCCTGATCGTGTCCGGCGCAAAGGTCGTTGCGACGGGATCGGCGCTGACGCACTTCAACTTCATCGCCCACTACGGCATACCGATCAAGGATAAGTCATTCGCCCTGATTTTCACCGCGCCGATGGACGCAAAGGGCGTCAAGCTGATTGCCCGCTCGTCCTACGAGTTCGCGGCGGCGGCGACCGGCTCGCCCTTCGACTATCCGCTGTCGAGCCGTTTTGACGAGAATGACTCCATCCTCGTCTTCGATAAGGTGCTGGTGCCTTGGGAGAACGTTTTCATCTACGGCGACATCGACAAGATCAACAGCTTCTTCCCGGCTTCGGGCTTCATCCCGCGCTTCACGCTTCATGGCGTAACGCGCTTCGCCATCAAGCTCGACTTCATCGCCGGCTTGTTCTCGATGGCGGTCGATGCAACGGGCGCGAAGGATTTCCGCGGCGTTCAGGCCGCAGTCGGCGAGGTGATCGCGTGGCGCAACCTGTTCCATGGAATCGCCGACGCGATGGTGAAGTCGCCGATCCCGTGGGACGGGACCGACGGCTATAACCTGCCGAACCTCAACTACGGGCTCGCCTATCGTGTATTCGCGCCGCAGGCCTATCCGCGCATCAAGGAACTGATCGAACGGCATGTCGCGAGTGGGTTGATCTACCTTCCGTCGAGTTCAGCCGACCTCGAGAGCGAGGCCATCCGACCCTATCTCGACCGCTTCGTGCGTGGATCGAACGGCTACGCTGCCATTGATCGCATCAAGCTGCTCAAGCTTCTCTGGGATGCGATTGGCTCTGAATTTGGCGGTCGGCACGAGTTGTACGAACGCAACTATGCGGGCAACTACGAAAATCTTCGCATCGAAACTTTGATGGCTGCGAAAGCCACCGGTGATCTCGGCGCCATGCAGGATTTCGTACATACGTGCATGGGCGACTACGACCTGTCGGGCTGGACGGCCAAAGATCTTGTCAATCCCGACGACATCAACCTCATCAGCCGGGGCATGGTACAGGGGTGAGAGTCAAGCGATAGGTCAAGGAGGTCGTCGACCTCATGTCGGCGATCGATTTCGACTTGGCGATGGAGCGCGTCGCCAACCCCAAGAGCGACGCCTCAAGATCACGATGTCGGGCGAGTTCCTGCCGCACAAATACCACGGCGGCCGCGGCACCGTGCCTTGCCGACCATGGCGCCTCAGGTCCCCGCCTTCACCTGCATGACGGCCGTCGCCATCAATTCGTCCATCTTCGCGCGGATCTGCGGCTCGGTCATGGCGACACCCTTGGCGGTCAGATCGCCCATGACCTTGCGGACCACGTCGCTGTCGCCGGATTCCTCAAAATCAGAGGCGACCACTTCCTTGGCGTAGGCCGCGGCGGCATCGGCCGGCATTCCGAGCTTTTCCGCCACCCATAATCCGAGCAGCTTGTTGCGGCGGGCCTCGGCCTTGAACTTCTGCTCCTCGTCGAGGGCGAATTTCTTCTCGAAGCCTTCTTGACGCTTGTCGAATGTGCTCATGATCCAAAGTTCCGATCCGTGCCAAAATGGTGCTGCGGCCTCGTTGCGGCCGCCCTCTCGCGCGCCTAGATAACGGGAGCCATCGGTTTAGACAACCGGCTATAAGCCGCAGGTGGAAGGGGTAAAACTTGCCCCGAAGGGACCGGATCGATTGTGCTCGATAGGCCAATCAGATAGGTTGGGCATGAGGCCAGTTCTCGTTATGTTTCCAGTTCCTGGCCTTCACGGCAGCTCCGTCGTGGGTCGCAATCCCTTGTCATCCGGAGCACACCAGATCCATGGATTTCAACAACACCCGGTACATCCCAATGAGCCGTCGACGCCGCATTTATGAAGGCAAGGCCAAGGTCCTTTACGAAGGTCCGGAGCCGGGAACCCTGATCCAGCACTTCAAGGACGATGCGACCGCGTTCAATGCCAAGAAACACCAGGTGATCGAGGGCAAGGGCGTCCTCAACAACCGGATTTCGGAGTACCTGTTCCAGCATCTCAACGACATCGGGGTGCCCACCCATTTCATCCGCCGGCTCAACATGCGCGAACAGCTGATTCGCGAGGTCGAGATCGTGCCGCTGGAGGTGGTGGTGCGGAACGTGGCGGCGGGATCGCTCTCGCAGCGCCTCGGTATCGAGGAAGGTACCCAGCTGCCGCGCTCGATCATCGAGTTCTACTACAAGAACGACCAGCTCAACGACCCCATGGTGTCCGAGGAGCACATCACTGCGTTCGGCTGGGCCACGCCGCAGGAAATCGACGACATCATGGCGTTGGCGATTCGCGTCAACGACTTCCTTACCGGACTTTTTCTCGGCATCGGCATCCGTCTGGTCGATTTCAAGATGGAATGCGGCCGGCTGTTCGAGAACGACATGATGCGAATCATCGTCGCCGACGAGATTTCGCCCGATTCGTGCCGGCTGTGGGACGTCAAGTCGAACGAGAAACTCGACAAGGACCGCTTCCGCCGCGATCTCGGCGGCGTGCTGGAGGCCTATACCGAGGTCGCCAAGCGTCTGGGCATCCTGACGGAGAACGAGCGGCCGATCGGCTCGGGTCCGGTGCTGGTCAAGAGCTGAGGGTTTTCTCGTGAAAGCGCGCGTCACCGTTACGCTCAAATCCGGCATTCTCGATCCGCAGGGCAAGGCCATCGAAGGGGCGCTGAAATCGCTCGGCGTCGACGGCGTCGCCAGCGTGCGTCAGGGCAAGGTGTTCGACATCGAGATGTCAGGCTCCGACAAGGCGAAGGCCGAGGCGGCGCTGAAAGCCGCCGCCGACAAGCTGCTTGCGAACACGGTGATCGAAAATTACCGGGTTGAGGTTCTGAGCTAGGCGACGCCGTCGATGAAATCCGCAGTTCTCGTCTTTCCCGGAATCAACCGCGAGCGCGACATGGCGCGAGCGCTCAAACTCGTATCGGGCGATGAACCCGCGATGGTCTGGCATGCCGAGACCGCGCTGCCCAGGGGCACCGACCTCGTGGTGGTGCCGGGCGGGTTTTCCTATGGCGATTATCTGCGCTGCGGCGCGATTGCCGCGCGCGCGCCGGTCATGGATGCGGTGCGCGATTTCGCGGCCGGTGGCGGTCTCGTGCTCGGGGTCTGCAACGGTTTCCAGATCCTCTGCGAGGCCGGCCTGTTGCCCGGCGTGCTCATGCGCAATGCGCGATTGAAGTTCATCTGCCACGACGTGCATCTGCGGGTCGAGCGCTCCGATACGCCGTTCACACGCGGCTACAATGCCGGGCAGATTATCCGCGTGCCGGTCGCGCACGGGGAGGGCAATTACGAGGCGGATGAGGAGACGCTGAAGCGGCTGGAAGGCGAGGGCCGTGTGCTGTATCGCTACTGCTCCGCGGAGGGCGCGGTCGACGAGCCATCCAACATCAACGGCGCCGCAAACTCGATCGCCGGCATCGTCAGCGAGCGCGGCAACGTGCTCGGCATGATGCCGCATCCGGAAAACCACGTCGAGGACATCATGGGCTGCACCGACGGCCGCGGGCTGTTCGCGGGCCTGGTGGCGCATTTGGAGCGCGCGGCGTGAGATTTCGCCCCCGTTGTCGTTCGAACATCAAGCGCTTCGCCAGCTAGCTGGCACCGCGTGCCGCCTGCCACCTCGCGAGGCTGGCCGCGGGCCATACCTCTTCCCTGACATAGAACTCGTCGACGGCCGGCACATTCGGGGGCAAGGCCACCCACGGCTGCTTCGACATCGTGAAGATGTGCACGTCCGGCGGCAGCGCATCCGGCGTATCGAGGGTGCCGACGCGAACGAAGCGGAAGCGATCGCCCGAACCCGCGTAGCTGCTCCAGACCGCAACACGGCATTTGCGGCATCGCGAAACTTTCTGGCCTTTGCCGCTGAGCGAAGGCGTCACGGTAACTTCAGGTTCGCCCGAGAGCAGTTCGACCCGGTCGGCCTCGATCATTGCATTGAGCGCAAATGCCGAACCGGTTTCGCGCTGGCACCAGCGGCAATGGCAGCAATGAACGAAGAGAGGACGCTCCGTCATACGGTAGCGTACCCCTTTACATGTGCAGCCGCCGTCGATTGCGAATGTCCTCACGGTCTCCTCCGGCCAGGAAAATAGGGGACCGCGCTTGGGAGGGCAACCGTAGGGAGTCGAGATGGCCACATGGAATCCTGGCTGCGCTCCCCACCGGCTTCACTCCTCCGGGGTGGACGCGCGCTTTTTTGCCTTCAGCCCGGCACGAAAGCGCTCGAACCGGATTCGGTAACCGCCGCTGGGGACGGTCATGGCGGCGACGCCTGCCATGACGAGGACGAGGCCGAGCGCCAGATTGGTCGGCACGGATTCGCCGAGCAGCAGCACCGACAGGCCGACGCCGATGGGAATGCGCAGGTAGCCTTGCGCGTTGGTGGTCAGCGTGCCGAGCCGCGAAAGGCACATGTAGAACAGCATCAATCCGAACGCGCTCGAGAAAATCCCCATGGTCAGGGTAGCGACCAGCGCTTCGGTCGTCGGCCGCAAGGTCCAGGGATGGTCGACGATCAGCGCGACCGGCAGCAACAGCAAGCCGCCGAACAGCAGCGAACCCGCCGCCACCACCATCGGGTCGTACTCGGTCAGCCGCAGCCCGAAGATCGTGGCGCAGGCAAAGGAGACAGTGGCGAGCAGAATCACCATCTCGGCGAAGATATTGCCGCCGAGGCCGCCCAGCGCATCGAGGCCGATGATCACCGCGGTTCCGGCGAGCCCCAGCACGGCGCCGGCCAGCTTCAACAGCGTGGCCGGCTCGTGCCGCGTGATGCCCCAGGTGATCAGGAAGGCGAAGATCGGCGTGGTCGAGGCCAGCACCACCGTCGGCGCCGCCGCCACATATTGCTGCGCCCAGGTGATCATCAGGAACGGGACCGTCGAATTGATGGTCTGCTGCTGGGCGAACAGCTTCCAGGCCGGCGCATCGGTCGGAATTCGCAGGCCGCGGGCGTACAGGATGACGAGCAGGAAGAACGCGGCGATCAGCGAGCGCGCCGAAATGAAGGTGATAGGCGGGATCGAACCAAGGCCGATCTTGGTCAGCGGGTAGGTCGAGCTCCAGCAGCAGGCCAGCGCCAGCAGCAGCGCGTAGTCGCGCCAGCCGCGCCGGGTCGGTGCAGGCCCGGCTGGCGGCGCAGACATGGCGCCGCCTTCGATCTTTGCAAGGCTAGGTGACAACGGCGCCAGCTTTGGCCGGCGGATTCCACTTCACCCGCTTGATGGTGCCGGAAAACGTAAACAGTGATCGCTCGCCGGATTTCAGCAAGCCGCGCAAGAAAATCATCGAGCCGCCGGCGCGCATGATCTCGCCGGTGCCTTCGACCAGTTCGCCCTCGCGCGCGCCATCGATGAATTCGCAGCCGAACGACACCGTCACGCCCGGGCCCTGCAGCACAGGTGCGGCAAACGCGAACAGGCAATAGTCCGCGAACGTCATGAAGGCGCCGCCGTGGACGTTGGGCATGCCGTTGAGGTGCTTCTTCCCGACCCGGAACGCGCAACGTACGCTGCCGTCGTCCTCCATCCGGTGCCAGAACGGCCCATTATGGGATTCGTAGTTGTCGCGGCTCCAGGTTCTCCAGCCGGCGAATTCGCCCTCGGTTTCGACATGGAGATCGGGGCGGTTGAGGAATGCGGATTCGGTCAGGTCGTCCAACGAAAAAAGGCCCTTCATTTGAGGACCCGAGTCTTAAATCCGATCCTCATCCGATGTGCAAACCCCGACAACGCATGG
Source organism: Bradyrhizobiaceae bacterium Ga0074131 (assembly GCA_001464035.1). Classification (GTDB taxonomy): domain Bacteria; phylum Pseudomonadota; class Alphaproteobacteria; order Rhizobiales; family Xanthobacteraceae; genus Bradyrhizobium. Next base: position 355,174 of record LNEC01000017.1, on the reverse strand, counting down.
ACCGCCCGCAAATCTATGGACAGCGGGAAAATGCGCTGTAAAAGGCCTTTTCCACCCGCTTCGATCTGCCTAATAAGGGACCTCAATCGCCCAAAGAGCCCCATGAACCAGCCGCAGATCACCCCCGAGCTCGTCGCCAGCCACGGCCTCAAGCCCGACGAATATGAGCGCATCCTCAAGCTGATCGGCCGGGTGCCGAGTTTTACGGAGCTCGGGATCTTTTCGGCGATGTGGAACGAGCACTGCTCGTACAAGTCCTCGCGGCTGCATCTCCGGGGTCTGCCGACCGAGGCGCCATGGGTGATCCAGGGACCGGGGGAGAATGCGGGCGTGATCGACATCGGCGACGGCCAGGCCGTCGTGTTCAAGATGGAGAGCCACAACCATCCGAGCTATATCGAGCCCTATCAGGGCGCGGCCACCGGCGTCGGGGGCATCCTGCGCGACGTCTTTACGATGGGCGCGCGTCCGATCGCCTGCCTCAATGCGCTGAGCTTCGGCGCGCCCGAGCATCCGAAAACCCGACATCTGGTGTCGGGCGTGGTCGCCGGGATCGGCGGCTACGGCAATTCTTTTGGCGTTCCGACCGTCGGCGGGCAGGTGCGTTTCCATACCCGCTATGACGGTAACATCCTGGTCAATGCGATGGCGGTCGGCCTCGCCGACACCGACAAGATTTTCTATGCCGCGGCCTCCGGCGTGAACATGCCGATCGTCTATCTCGGCTCCAAGACCGGCCGCGACGGCATTCACGGCGCCTCGATGGCATCGGCCGAGTTCGATGACGACTCCGCCGATAGGCGGCCGACGGTTCAAGTCGGCGATCCCTTCTCGGAAAAACTGTTGTTGGAAGCCTGTCTCGAAATCATGGCAGCCGATTGCGTGATCGCGATCCAGGACATGGGCGCGGCAGGTCTGACATCTTCTGCGGTCGAGATGGGGGCCAAGGGCAATCTCGGCATCGATCTCGACCTCGATGCGGTGCCGACGCGCGAAACCGGCATGAGCGCCTACGAGATGATGTTGTCGGAAAGCCAGGAGCGCATGCTCATGGTGCTCAAGCCCGAGAAGGAAGAACAGGCCGAGGCGATATTCCGCAAGTGGGGATTGGATTTCGCCGTGGTCGGCCACACCACGCCGAGCAAGCGGTTTGTCGTCAAGCATGACGGCGACGTGATGGCGGATTTGCCGATCAAGGAACTCGGCGACGAGGCGCCGCTGTACGACCGGCCCCATGTGCCGTCACCGCCGCTGCCGGTGATCCATGCCCGCGACGTCACACCGCCGGTCGACATAGCCGCCGCACTGGAAAAGCTGATCGCGACGCCCGAGCTTTGCTCGAAACGTTGGGTATGGGAGCAATACGATCACATCATTCTCGGCAATACCGTGCAGCGCCCCGGCGGCGACGCCGCCGTGGTGCGGGTGCAGGACGGGCCGAAGGGGCTGGCGCTGACCGTCGACGTGACGCCGCGCTATTGCGAAGCCGATCCATTCGAGGGCGGCAAGCAGGCGGTCGCCGAGGCCTGGCGTAACATCACCGCGGTCGGCGGCCGGCCGCTTGCGATCACCGACAATCTCAATTTCGGCAATCCGGAGCGGCCGGAGATCATGGGCCAGTTCGTCGGCTGCCTGAAGGGTATAGCGGAGGCCTGCCGCGCGCTCGACTTCCCGGTCGTGTCCGGCAACGTCTCGCTCTACAACGAGACCCGATCTCCCGGAGAAGAGTTGGGCCGCGGCATTCTGCCGACACCGTCGATCGGCGGCGTCGGACTGCTCGACGATTTTACGAAATCCGCGACGCTGGCGTTCAAGGCCAAGGGCGAGGCCATCCTGCTGATCGGCGAGACCCATGGCTGGCTCGGGCAATCCGTATATTTAAGGGACGTCTGCGGCCGCGAAGAGGGCGCGCCGCCGCCGGTCGACCTCGGCGCCGAAAAGCGCAACGGCGACGTGGTGCGCGGCATGATCCACGCCGGCACCGCGACCGCGGCCCACGATCTCTCCGATGGCGGGCTGCTGATTGCGCTCGCCGAGATGGCGATTGCCGGCGGCATCGGCGCGCAGCTGTTGGCGGCGCCCGCCGCGATCGTGCCGCATGCCTGGTGGTTCGGCGAGGATCAGGCGCGCTACATCGTGACGGTGCCGGAGGCGCAGGCCGGCCTGGTGCTGGCGAAGATGCGGGGCGCGGATATTCCCTGCGCGCGCATCGGATCCACGGGCGGCGGCGCGATCGCAATCGCTGGCGAGGTGCCGGTGCCGGTGAAGGCGCTTGACACCGCGTTCGAGAGTTGGCTTCCGGCTTACATGAACGGCAGGGGATCCTGACGTCGCTTAAAGTACCTTCGTCGCGCCTGGGATTTGCCGCAGGACCCGCGTCAGCGCCCAGCTGAAGACGATCGTCAGCGCCAATCCGACCGCGGCCTTGACGATGGCCGGCAGATCGTAATTGAACAACCAGTATTGCAGCCAAAGCGCGATCGGGTAATGCACCAGGAACATGCCGTAGGCGTCCGCCTGCATCGGGTCGAGCATGCTCCAGCCGGTTCGTTTGAACCTCAGGAAATACGCCAGGATCGCGAACAGGATGGCCGCGCTGAAGGCGACGAAGAACACGCCGTAGAAGAAATGATACCACTGCGGCAGCACGGGCGGATTATCCAGTATTCCCCGCTTGATGTAGATCATGCCCCACATCCCGCAGTAGGGAACCAGGGCTGCGGCCACCCAACCCCAGCTGCTTTTCGCGAGCCGCCCGTCGGTGCTCAACACGCCGCGATCGAAATTCGCTGCCCCAATGCCGGCGCCGATCAGGAAGTAGGCGAAATAGTGCAACAGGCGGCTGACCTGTATGTCGAACGGCCCGAACTCGAACCAGCGACTCGGGCCGAAATAAAGCAGCGAGGGAATGTAAACGGCAGCGCTGACCGCCAACAGAAACAGGAAGAATCTGGCCGGCTGGTTGAAGCCGCGTCGCGACAACCGATTGATGGGATCGACGAGGCGGGACGAGATTCGATACAGCAGGCTCGCGGTGAGATCGAATGCCAGCAACACCCATACGAACCAGATCGGACCGCTGGGCCACGGGCCCGATGTAACCGTCTTCCACCAGAAGACCGAAAAAGCGAGATCGGGCTGCTGCCGTAGCGCGAGGGCGTAGTAGGCGATCGGGATCACCGTGAACGCGGCGATTGCAAACGGCAGGCCGAGCCGTAGCAGGCGGTCGCGCAGGAAGGTCCCGGGCGACTTGTGCTGCAGGCCCGGCCATACGAACAATCCGGACAGAAAAAAGAACATCGCCATGAAGAAGCTGTCGGTGGCGAGGACGATCATGTCGAACCCGATGAACGACGTGGCGTCGGTGTGGCCGAAATAGGTATAGGGAATGACGGCGTGGTGGATGAGCACCACCAGGGTCAGGAAGGTGCGCGTGCGGTCGATCGAGGCGTTGCGTGCCGTGGGTTTAGCTTCTGCTCGAACTTCGGTGACCGCCGCTTGGCTGTAAATCGCTGTCATGCGTGACCCGGCAAGTGGAAGTGGCGCGATGGTGCCGCCGGGAACCGAATTGGGCAAGGCCCAATGTCGCGGCACAAGCGCCGATGCAACCGCGCAGTCGGAATGCTGGCCTTGCGCCGGGCGTTTCACGTTTTTCTTATCATGCCCCTGTTAAGGACGTGGATGGCCGGGACAGGCCCGGCCATAAGGGGTGATTAGGTGCTCAGCCGACCTCCTCGATCGTCACCTTGTCCGGATAGAACGCCAGATGGCCGGTTATCTCGGCCATCGCCGGGAACGGCGTCTCATAACTCCAGATCGAATTCTCCAACATCTTGGCGCCGGTACTGATGCTAAAATATGTCGCATCTCCCTTGTAGGGACAATGCGTCACGCGGTCGGTACGAGTTAATAGCGCCATGTTGGCGTCGCCGCGCGGTACATATTGGACGGCGGGATAGCTCGCTTCTTTCAGCGTCAGGGCACGGGTGGTGTCGGCGACCACAACGCCGCCGGCGGAGACGCGAACCCGCTTCGGATTCGGCGTAATGGTGATGGGATGGTCGGGTCCGGGAAGTTTCATGGGTACAGCCTCTTCGGTCAGCCCGTTGTGATCGTGGCCTACGATCCCGGGGATTTGCAAGGATTGGATCGGGAATATAGTGCGACAAAGCGTGACCCAGAAGGGTGTCCGCGCTAAGTTCTGCCCCAGCCGCCGCGAAGCCGGCTGCGATTCGGAACGCCCGATTGGAGATTTACTGGATGCCGATGGACGCCCACGATATCGAATCGATGATCAAGGCAGCGATCCCCGACGCCGAGGTGACGATCCGCGATCTGGCCGGCGACGGCGACCATTATGCCGCGACCGTGATCTCGGAGTCGTTCCGGGGCAAATCCCGGGTCCAGCAGCACCAGATCGTCTATCAGTCGCTGAAGGGCCAGATGGGCGGGGTGCTGCACGCGTTGGCGCTGCAGACCGGGGTCCCGGACGGCAGCTAGAGCGGATTTCCTGTCCTCCCGCTCTGCCGCGGAATCTCAGTCCGACGCCACCAGCACGTGAACCGAGAACATCCTGGCCGGGTCGGTCCATGACTGTCGCACCGTCCAGCCCGAGCCGCGCGCCAGCGCGGCGAAGCGATCGAGGCTGTATTTGTAGCTGCTCTCGGTGTGGATGGTTTCGCCCGGGCGGAACGTGAAACTGCGGCCCAGCACCCGCACCGTCTGCGCCTTGCGGCTGATCAGGTGCATTTCGATGCGGTGACGCTCCCGATTATAGATCGAGCGATGGGTGAACCGGGAAATGTCGAAGTTGCCGCCGAGTTCGCGGTTGATGCGGACCATTACGTTGAGATTGAAGCGCGCGGTGACGCCGGCGGCGTCGTTATACGCATCATACAGCACGCGCTCGTCCTTTTCGAGGTCGACGCCGATCACCATCTGCGCGCCTTGCCCAAGAATTTCGCGGGCGCTGCGCATGAACGCGCTGGCTTCATGCGGTTCGAAATTGCCGAGCGTCGAACCCGGAAAAAATCCGACCTTCGGCATGCCCCTGACGGCAGCGGGCAGATCGAACGGCGCGGTGAAATCCGCGGTAACCGGATAGACGTCGAGATCAGGGAAATCGCGGCGCAGCGCGTCGGCTTGGGCTTTGAGGAAATCGCCCGATATGTCGACGGGGACGTAGGCGCCGAACGCGCATTGCGCCAGCAGCAGCCGGACCTTGGTGGTCGCGCCGGCGCCGAATTCCACCAGTGCGGCGCCCCTGGGAACGATCGATCCGATCTCGCCGGCCCGCTCGCGCAAGATCCCCAGTTCGGTGCGGGTCGGGTAATATTCCGGGAGTACCGTGATCTGCTCGAACAGCTCGGAGCCCGCGGCGTCATAGAAATATTTCGGGGACAGCCGCTTGGGGTGCTGCGACAACCCTTCGATCACATCGCCGGCGAACGCCGAGGTCTGCTCGTCGAGATGATGCGCTTTGGCCAAAGCGGGGGCATGCACGGTCATGACGATCTCCTGGACGCGCTTTCCGGCGCGATTGAATTTGAAGGATCAGAGGATGTAGTCGGCGAGCCGAAGCCCCGTGAATTGCCAGCGATGATGCGGATAAAAGAAGTTGCGATAGGTCATACGGCTGTGGCCCTCAGGGGTTGCAAGCGAGGAACCGCGCAACACCAGTTGGTTGACCATGAACTTGCCGTTGTATTCGCCGAGCGCGCCTTCCATGGCGCGATAACCGGGGTAGGGGGAATAGGCGCTGCGGGTCCATTGCCACACGATGCCAAAGGCGTCGTTGAGCTGCCCCGCCCGTGCGGCGACTTCCCATTCCATTTCGGTCGGCAGATGCCTGCCGCTCCAGCGCGCGAACGCGTCGGCTTCGTAATAGCTGACGTGGCACACCGGGGCTGACGGATCGACCGGCTCCAGTCCCGCCAACGTCATGATTTGCCAATCGCCGTAGATCTGGCGCCAATGACCCGGCGCCTGCCAACCTTCGTTGCCGACCGCGGCAAATCCGTCCATCAACCACAGCGTGGGGGTGGTGTAGCCACCGTCTTGCATGAAGGCGAGCCATTCCGCATTGGTGATGAGGTTGCGCGCCAGCTTCACGGGGCCGACCAGCGCGCGGTGCGCGGGTCTTTCGTTGTCGAAATGGAAGCTGTCGTCGGTATGCCCGACGGTGTGGATACCCTCGTTGAGCGTGACCCATTCGCCGCCGGTTCGGGTTGCAGCCGGGAAGGTCCACGCCGGATCGTAAGCCGGCGGAATCGGGTTCTGCGCGAAGGCGTGCAGGATGTCGGTCAGCATCAACTCCTGATGCTGCTGCTCGTGATTGAGCCCCACTTCGACCAGCGGCACGAGCCCGGTCAGGACGTCCTCACGCGCGGTCTGGAAGAATTTCACCACCGCGGCGTCGACATGGCGGCGGTAGGCGGTGATTTCATCCGCGCCGGGGCGGGTCAGATGGCCGCGCTCATGGCGGGCGTGCCGCGGTCCGGCGCTGACATAGTAGGAATTGAACAGGAAGGCGTAGTCGGGGTGGAATGGCTTATAGCCGTCGCAGTGCTCGCCGAGCAGGAATTGCTCGAAGAACCACGTGGTATGCGCGCGGTGCCATTTCGCCGGGCTGGCGTCCGGCATGGACTGAATGAGCTGGTCTTCGGGGCTCAGAGGGGCGGCGCGGCGCTCGGTCTCGTTGCGGACCGTCAAGAAGGCTTCCGCCAGGTCCCCGGCGAGGCTGCCAGAATCGGAGAACATTGACGGGCAAGGGGCGGCAGACGCGGCCGCAGCGGATGCTGGTTTCGTCACTGGATTCTCCGATTGGGGAAAGAACGTTGCACCGGCGCATGGGTTCCCCGATATCAGTCTGTCCTAGATAGGAGGTCCCGCGCGAGATAAAAGCCTCCTTGCGTCTATGGTTTCGGTGTCCTTAGGCTATGGCCCGTGTCGTTTCTTGACGACAAGCTCGGCCCTCGCCATTTTACTTTGGATGCACAACGGTTTGGGGTACATATATAGGCAATGTCGGGTTTAATGGGCTGTTGCCGGCCTGCAGGGCTATGCCGCAAAAGGACGCGAAAATGAGCATCGAGCAATTTATCGACAATGAAGTGAAGTCGAACGACGTCGTGCTGTTCATGAAGGGGACGCCTCAGTTCCCGCAGTGCGGTTTTTCCGGTCAGGTCGTCCAGATCCTCGACCACGTCGGGGTGGGCTACAAGGGCCTCAACGTGCTGGAATCCGCCGACCTGCGTGACGGCATCAAGACCTATTCAAACTGGCCGACCATTCCGCAACTCTACGTCAAGGGCGAGTTTGTCGGGGGCTGTGACATCATCCGCGAGATGTTCCAGGCCGGCGAGCTGCAGCAGCTGTTGGCCGACAAGGGTGTGGTGGTCAACGCGGCGGCCTCTGCCTGAGCCTGGCGTCACGCCAGCTCGGCGCGGCGCGTCTCGAAACGGTCGTCGCCGACATCACGACGTTGCGCGTTGACGCCATCGTCAACGCCGCCAATTCGTCCCTGCTCGGCGGGGGCGGTGTCGATGGCGCGATCCACCGTGCGGCAGGGCCGGAGCTGGCAATGGAATGCCGCATGCTGCACGGATGTAAAACCGGCGGCGCCAAAATTACCAAGGGTTATCGCCTGCCGGCGCGCCATGTCATTCATGCCGTTGGTCCGGTTTGGAACGGGGGAGGCCGCGCGATCGATGAGGCGCTGGCATCGTGCTACGCCCGTGCCATCGAACTGTGCCAGAAGCACGGCCTTGCCTCGGTTGCCTTTGCCGCGATTTCCACCGGCATCTATCGCTTTCCCGCGGATCGTGCGGCCCGCATCGCGGTCTCGGCAACGGTCGACGCGCTGGCCGCGGCCCCATCGGTAACTCGCATCACCTTCTGTTGCTTCTCGAACGAGAGCGCCGTCCTGCATGCGCAGGCGCTGGCTGAGGTGGGCAGCCCTTGTGCCGATTGAGCCGGCCCGGCGCTTGATCGCTGATGGCCATTGCGGCCAGCGGAGGCTGCCTCTTTGTTGCGATGCGAAGCGGGGTCGATTGGCCTAAGCGCTGGCTGGCGGGCGCGGGCGAAGCTGCTATCATGGCTGCGACAACAAGAAATGGAAGGAAGCCGCGCCATGGACGCTGTGACGCCGCAGGACTCGCACACCACCGAGACGCATTCCCACCTCGTTCGCCCTGAAACGATGGAATGGCAGCAGACGCGCTTCCCCGGCTGCGAGGCCAAGACGCTGTTGTTCGATCACACGACCGGCCTGATGACCGCGCTGATGCGCTTTCAACCCGGCGCGGTGCTGCCCGACCATGAGCACGTCAATATCGAGCAGACCTATGTGCTCGAGGGCAGCCTGGTCGACAAGGAAGGGCCTGCGCAGGGCATCGAATGCAAGGCGGGGGAATTCATCTGGCGTGAACAGGGCAGCCGCCACGTCGCATGGTGTCCCAAGGGTGGGCTGATGCTGGCGATCTTTCAGGTCCCCAACAAGTTCTTCGAGGCCGACGGCCGCGTCATCGACGCTGCGGGCCACGACTGGGACGAGACTTGGGGTCACACCCGCAAGGGGTGAGGGCGGCCTTAATTCTCATGCGACGAGGCAGCCGTTGATATTTGGCACGGCTCCCAATCCGTCATTGCGAGCGAAGCGAAGCAATCCATTCTTTCTTTCTGCTGCGAGATGGATTGCTTCGTCGCAAGCGCTCCTCGCAATGACGACGGATAGAGCTGCTACCCTACGCGCCCCGCACGATCTCGCGCACCAGCCCGACCGTCTCCTCGATCATGCCGGCGGAAACGTCGAGATGGGTGCAGGCCCTGATGCGGCCGTCCATCATGGCGAGCAGCACGCCGCGCTGGCGCAACGCCTTGACCATGTCGTCGCCGCTGACGCCGGCACCGTCGGGCTTGAAGAACACCAGATTGGTCTCGGGCTGCTGCACCTCGATGCCCTGGATCTGCGACAGTCCCCGCGCCAGCGCGCGGGCGTTGGCGTGATCGTCCGCAAGGCGATCGACATGGTGGTCGAGGGCATAGACGCAGGCCGCGGCGCAAACCCCGGCCTGGCGCATCGATCCGCCCAGGCGCTGCTTCCAGCGCCAGACCTCGTCGATGAAATCGCTGCTGCCGGCCATTACGCCGCCGATCGGCGCGCCGAGTCCCTTTGAAAAGTCGATCCAGGCCGAATCCCAGCCCGCCGCCATATCGCGGGCGCTGATATCAGTGGCCACGCAGGCATTCAGAAGCCGCGCGCCGTCCATGTGGGTGGCCATGCCGTTCTGCTTGGCGATCTGCACGACCTCATCGAGCGCGGCCTTCTTCCAGATCGTGCCGCCGCCGATATTGGCGGTTTGTTCGACGCTGACCACCGTCTGCGGCGGCTGGTAGCGGCTGCGTGGATGAATAGCCGCGCGAAAGGTGGCCGGCGAGAACTGTCCGTCGGCGCCGGACAGTGGCGTGATCTGGAAGCCGCCAAGGGCAGCATGGGCGCCACCCTCGCGGGCAATGATATGCGCGGTCTCATGCGCCAGGATTTCGTCGCCGGGCCGGCAATGCACCAGGGTCGCCGCGACGTTGCACATGGTGCCGGAGGGCATGAACACGGCAGCCTGCTTGCCGAGCAGATCGGCCACGCGCTCGCACAAGAGGTTCACGGTCGGGTCGTCGCCGATCTGCTCGTCGCCGACCTCGGCGCGCGCGATCGCCTCGCGCATCCCTGTTGTCGGGCGGGTCTGCGTGTCCGACAGCAGGTTGATGCGGACCGGTGCCGCTGTTGGATCGGGCGGGGGAGGGGTGTAATACGCCATTATGAACCCTCTTCAATATGTCTCGGCTGACCACGCGAGCGTTTCTCCGCGTCCGTATCCGCGGCCATACACGGCTTGTTTGCCAGCGTGACCATAAAGATGTGAATGCCCGGGACAAGCCCGCGGCATCACGAAAAAGCCCCGGTAAAACCGGGGCCTTTTGACCTTGCACAGCGCCGATTGAAAAAAGTCAGCGCGAATAGAATTCGACGATCAGATGCGGCTCCATCTGCACCGCGAACGGCACGTCGGACAGATGCGGAATGCGGGCGAACTTCGCCGTGAACTTGCCGTGATCGACTTCGAGGAAGTCCGGCACGTCGCGCTCCGACAGCTGGCTGGCTTCGAGAACCACGGCCAGCTGCTTCGAGGACTCCTTGACCTCGATGAGGTCGCCGACCTTGACCTTGTAGCTGGCGATGTTGACGCGGCGGCCGTTCACCTTGATGTGGCCGTGATTGATGAACTGGCGCGCGGCGAACATGGTGGCGACGAACTTGGCGCGATAGACCACGGTGTCGAGACGGCGCTCGAGCAGGCCGATCAGGTTTTCACCAGTGTCGCCCTTCATGCGGCCGGCCTCGACGTAAATGCCGTGAAACTGGCGCTCCGAGATGTTGGCGTAGTAGCCCTTCAGCTTCTGCTTGGCGCGCAACTGCACGCCGAAGTCGGAGAGCTTGCCCTTGCGGCGCTGGCCGTGCTGGCCGGGGCCATATTCGCGGCGGTTGACGGGGCTCTTCGGGCGGCCCCAGATGTTCTGGCCCATACGGCGATCGATCTTGTATTTCGCCTCACTGCGCTTAGTCATCGCGTCCTCTTTAAAGGTTTGAGTCCTGAGGAAACGCGCCCTCCTGTGCGCCGGGAATTTCCCGGAGCCGACAGGCCCACCCCCAAAGCTTGAAGGGACGGACCACGGGTCGCGAAACGCAACGCGGGCCGAAAACGGCCCGCGAGCAGGCGGTTTCTAGGAAGAAACCGCTGGTATGTCAATTGAAACGGGGCCCGTTGCGGAGGCTGGAACCGTCATTCCGGGCCGATGCGAAGCATCGAACCCCGGAATCTCGGGATTTCCCGATGCGCAATTGCGCATCTGAGGTCCATCGCTGGCGCGATGCCCCGGAAAGACGGATTTGCGGCCGTCAGGTCGCGACCGCCCGGACCGGCGTGGGCTCCGCCTGATGCCTTTGGCCGCGCAACTCGGCCGCGATCTCGGTGTTCAGCACCTGTTCCAGTCGGGTCAGGGTCTTGGCGATCAGGGCGGCGTCGGTAACCCGGTGATCCCAGCGAATCACCACGTCGATGGTCTGGTCCGGCGACACCACGCCGTAACTGAGGATGAAGGGCCCCGGGCTCAGCGCATGCAGTTCGCCGGCGCCGTAGGCGGCCACCGAGGTCACGCCAAAGCTGCCGAACCAGTTGGCGCGCTGGCGCCCGAAATTCAGGCCGACCAGCCACATCAGCCGGCGCAGCGGCAACGGCAGCCGGGTCACCCGCAATATCTTTCGGAACGCCGGCACTTCGCCGATCGGCGCATCCTTGGCCTGCCGGATCTGCGCCTCGACCTCGGTCAGCGCCAGTGCGTCCCCCCCGGGGACTTTTTGCGGCAGCACGCAATCCTGACCCTCCTCGACCCGCGCGATCGCAACCATCGCGATGCTGCGCGGCAGCTCGTAGAAGCTCGGCCACGGCCATTTGGCGTAGAGCGTGCGCAGGATCGGTTCGTCCCTGGCCACCAGGGCGAACGCCTTGACGAAGATCGCCGCCCAGCCGGGCGGCGCTGCCGCGAGCGCGCGAGCCTCCAGTAGTGGGCCGACGTCGAGTGCGCGGGTGAGCGAAACGAAGGGTACGCCGATCGAGGCATGCATGAGATCGGCAACGAGGCGGCGCGGCATTGAGATTTTTCGAACCGTTCCGCGCATCGTTCTACTCGAGTTCCCGCAACGTCCAACTGCGCAGCCGGGATGCCCCGTCCGCGCGCTCCTCATCTAGCACGAACCAGCCGGCCTGACGCCAATCTTTGATCTGAGCCGCTCTCCGGAACACCATGGAATGTTGGAAATAATGGCCTTGAATACCCTTGAGAATTTGCCGCGGTCGGATCGCCCGTTCTTATTCGAAGCGCTTGATTCCCTCGAAACTCGCCGCGATGCCGCGCTGAAACAGCGACCAGTCGAAGCCGAGCGCCAAGGCGAGGTAGCCGCGATCGATCATCGCATTGGCCTGTTCGGCGGTGCGCGCTACGCCGCCGATCGGCACGCCGCTTTTGAGGATGCCGGCCTCGGCGCGAGCCATCAGCGCCTGCACGTCGGGATCGTCGATGCGGCCGCGCTTGTTGATGGAGGTGGCGAGGTCGCCGGGGCCGATCACCGCGATGTCGATGCCGGGGGTGGCCATGATCTCGTCGATGCGCTCGACCGCATCGACATGTTCGATGGTGATCATGCAGATCATGTCGTCGTCGGCGGTCGCCATGTAGTCGGGCATCGAGACGCCCCAGCGGAACGGGGCGTGGAACGGCCCCCACAGCCGCTCGCCGCGCGGCGGATAGCGGACGCTGCGCACGGCTTTTTCGGCATCCTCACGGCTGCAGATCATCGGAAAATTGATGCCGAGCGCGCCGATGTCCATCGGCGCTTTCGCCAGCCAGGGCTCGTTGGCGGCAATCCGCGCCAGCGGGATGCATGGCGTGCCCGCGGTCGCCGTGATCATCGCGTGCGCGGAGCCCAGATCGATCGGGCCATGCTCGAGGTCGACGATGATCCAATCGAGCCCGGATCGGGCCATGATCTGCACGGTCTGGATGCTGGGAATGGTCGCAATCGCGCCGAAGGTGGGACGCCGCTTCTGCCACAGTTCGCGTAGACGGTTCAGCGGGGCAGGCGCAGCGTGCGGCAAGTTCCAAGCTCCATTGGGCTCGTGATCGGGGCTTCGAAAGGCTAGCAGCGCGGCGTGACGCCGAAAAGTTCAATATGCGATCATGCGGGGACGCGGCCGCCGAAATACGGCATCAGGGCCCGGCTCAGCGTATGCCGCCGCCTGGAGGTGAAGATCATTTCGGCGCCGGCATGATCGGCCTCGATGCCGGGGGGGCCGAGCAAATCGGAAACCCGCCGGGCAATCGCGGGGGCGGGATCGATCCAGTCCACCGGCCACGGCGCCAGCCTGACCAGGCGATCCATCAGCAGGGGATAATGCGTGCAGGCCAGCACGACGGTGTCGGTGCGCCTCGGATCGCTTTCGCCGTTGCCGATGAAGCATGGCGCAAGTTCGGCCGATATCGCGCGGTCGCTGACCTGCTCGCCGCTCAATGCCGATTCCGCCAGCGAGGCCAGATCCGCCGAGCCCACCAGCGTCACGTTGCAGCCTTGCGCGAAGTCGCGGATCAAAGCCCGGGTATATTCGCGCTTCACGGTGCCCCTGGTACCCAGCACCGACACCCGCTTGGTCTTCGAACGGGCGCAGGCCGGCTTGATCGCGGGCACGGTTCCGACGAAGGGGACTTCGTACTGCTCCCGCAGATACGACATGACGAGCGTGGACGCGGTGTTGCAGGCGATCACGACCAGGTCGGGCGCATGCGCGGCGACCAGTTCGCCGATCAGCGGCACGACCCGCGCGATGATCTCGTCCTCGCCATGGTGGCCGTAGGGAAAGAAGGCATCGTCGGCGACATAGACATAATGCGCGTCGGGCCGTGCCGTGACGATCTCACGCAAGACCGTGAGCCCGCCAAGGCCGGAATCGAAAACCAGAATCGTCGGAGGTGCTGACACGCCGGAATCCTACCCGATCTCGCATTATCATTCAGTTGCTTTGACGTCTGATTGCGCCGCGGAGAGTCGACGCGGATCGACCCGGCTCCCAACCAAAATATCGAAAACAACCCCATGCATGGTAACAGGCGTGTCCTTGGGATTCGGATGATCGAGTAATGACAAAGGCTTATAAAGTGGTAATTAGGCACCAGAAACGTGCAACGAGTGGCATTGCCCGAACGCTCCCCGGCCGATTGCCTGACATTACACCGGCTGCAGCGGCCGCTGCGGCCCCGCCGGCAATTCGACGCGGATCGCATCCCCCGGCCGGACGTCGCCGTCTGATAGCACGATGCCCATGACGCCGGCTTTGCGGACCAGATTGCCTTCGGCGTCCCGGTCGAGCGTTGCCGCCATCAGGCCCTTCTGGAAATTGTCGATCTGGATGCAGGGGTTGCGCAACCCGGTGATCTCGACCACTGCGCTTTCACCCAGATGCAGCCGCGTGCCCGATGGCAGCGCCAGCAGATCGATGCCTTCCGTGGTGACGTTCTCGCCGAGGTCGGCCGGCCGCACGACAAAACCCCTGTCGTGCAATTCGGAAAACAGTTCGGCGTGGATCAGGTGCACCTGGCGCAGATTGGGCCGGGTCGGGTCCTTGCGGACGCGCGAGCGGTGCTTGACCGTTTCGCCCATGTGGGCGTCTCCGGCGACGCCCAATCCCGTGAGCAGGCGAACGCTCAAGGCCGGCGTCTTGCTGAAATGGTGGCCGCTGCGGGCGCTGACGGCGAGGACGCTGCCCATCCTAACGCTTCGCCTCATGCGTTACCGAACACGCGCCTGAAGATCGTATCGACGTGCCTGAAATGGTAGCCGAGGTCGAACTGCTCGGAAATCTCGGCGGCGCTGAGATACTTCTTCAACTCCGCGTCCTTTTTCAGCAGCGTCTCGAAGTCGCCTTCGCCGCGCCACACCGGCATCGCGTTGCGCTGCACGAGACGATAGGAGTCTTCGCGCGAACAGCCCTTCTGGGTCAGCGCCGTCAGCAGCCGCTGCGAATGAATGAGGCCGCCGAGACGGTCGAGGTTCTTCTGCATGTTGTCGGGATAGACGACCAGCTTGTCGATCAAACCGGCCAGCCGGTTCAGCGCGAAGTCGAGCGTGACCGTGGCATCGGGCGCCAGCATGCGTTCGGCGGAGGAGTGCGAGATATCGCGCTCGTGCCACAGCACGACGTTCTCCATCGCCGGGGTCACATAAGCGCGCACCATCCGCGATAGACCCGTGAGGTTTTCCGTCAGCACGGGGTTGCGCTTGTGCGGCATCGACGACGAGCCCTTCTGCCCCTCCGAAAAGAACTCTTCCGCTTCCAGCACCTCGGTGCGCTGCAAATGCCGGATCTCGGTGGCGAGGCGTTCGACCGACGAGGCGATCACCCCGAGCGTTGCGAAATACATGGCGTGGCGGTCGCGCGGGATGATCTGCGTCGAAATCGGCTCGACCGCGAGTCCCATCGCTTTGGCGACGTGTTCCTCGACGCGCGGATCGATGTGGGCGAATGTTCCGACCGAGCCTGAGATCGCGCAGGTCGCGACTTCCTTGCGCGCAGCGACCAGGCGCTCCCGGGCGCGCGAAAATTCGGCATAGGCGTAAGCGAGTTTCAACCCGAACGTGGTCGGCTCGGCGTGGATGCCGTGGGAGCGGCCGATGGTCGGCGTCATCTTGTGCTCGAAAGCGCGCTTCTTCAGCGCTGCCAGCACCTTGTCGAGGTCAGCGATCAGCAGATCCGCCGCACGGGTGAGCTGGACATTGAAGCAGGTATCGAGCACGTCGGACGAGGTCATGCCCTGGTGCACGAAGCGCGAATCCGGACCGACGAATTCGCCGAGGTGGGTGAGGAAGGCGATGACGTCGTGCTTGACCTCGCGTTCGATCTCGTCGATCCGCGCCACGTCGAACTGCGCGTCCTTGCCCTTGGCCCAGATGGTTTTGGCGGCTGCTTTCGGGATTACGCCGAGCTCGGCCTGGGCATCCGCCGCATGCGCCTCGATTTCGAACCAGATCCTGAAACGGGTCAGCGGCTCCCAGATGGCGGCCATTTCCGGGCGTGTGTAGCGGGGGATCATTGAGCACTCCGGACGAGCATAGCGGGGATCATCTACGACTCCCGGCCGATTTTTTTTACGCCGCGCTTTAGCAGAGCCGCCCCGATGAGACAAACCGCGCCCACCCGGCACAGGGGCATGCCACGAGGCTGACGGCAGCGGTATGATCACGAAACATTGAATAACAGATATTGTAATCTGTCAGCGAGATAGAGTATATCGACGTCGACGCCGTTTTCTTGGCGTCACCCTGGCCCGCCGGCCGATCGACCGCGGGCCATCGGACGTGCAGAGGGCTTCGCCATGACGATCGAGATCCTTCGATTGACCCAGAAAATTCACCGCTGGCTCAACGCCCAGGTTGCCCGCCACCTCGAAGCGCAGGCCACGCGGTTAGCCCGTTAAGAAGGGGGCGGCGATCCGCCGCCCCGCCAACGACTGGAAGCAGACGGTGCCCGCATGAACGAGAATGTAGTTCTGACCTCCGAGCGGATCCTCGAAGTCACCGAGGACGTGCTGCGTCGTTTCGGGCTGGCAAAGGCCACCGTGGTGGATGTCGCCCGTGCGCTCGATGTCAGCCATGGCAGCGTCTACCGGCATTTTCCCAGCAAGGCCTCGCTGCGCCAGGCGGTCGCCAAACGCTGGCTCGACCGCTTCAACGCCCCGCTCCAGAAGATCGTGGAAGCGTCGGGACCGGCGCCCGCCCGGCTGGAGCGCTGGCTGCGCACGCTTTTTGCGAACAAGCACAAGAAACTGTCCGAAGATCCCGAGATGTTCGCGACCTATCTGGCGCTGGCCCAGGAGGCCTGTCAGGCGGTGAGTTCGCACAAGGAATGCCTCTGCGATCAGGTCGAACGTATTCTGGCCGACGGCGTCAAGCAGGGCGCGTTCGACATCGCCGACGTCAAGGCGACCTCGCGAGCGGTATTCGACGCCACCATCCGTTTCCATCATCCCGCCCATTCCGAGGAATGGAGCGATCCGACGCTGGCGTCGCGGATCGACGCCGTGCTGGCCCTGCTGCTGAGGGGACTGGAAGCGCCGCGCAAGCGCTAGGCATCCCTCCGCCCGCGATCGCGCGCGTCGCGCAACACCTCTCGCGTTCCGCGGCAGTCCCCGATCCCTGATCGATGGCGAACCCGCGACGTCGGGTGTTTGATATCCATCAAGCCAGGTGCAAGCAGCCCGACGAGGCGAGGGACGAGATGCAGCGCCGGAAACCGTCGAACGGCGCGACAAGCAGGTGCGCTAGATCGCTTCGCCGCGCGCCAGCGCCGCCGCACCGCGGATCGCGGAAATATTGGCCTTGTAGCTTTCCATGGTGCCGCCCTTGAACACCGCCGAGCCGGCGACAAGGGCGTTGGCGCCGGCGGCGGCGAGCTGGCCGGCCACCTCCGGGCCGACGCCGCCATCGACCTCAATGTCGATCGGCCGTCCCGCGGTCATCGCCCTGATGTCGCGAATCTTGCCCAGTGCGGACGGGATAAAGGCCTGACCGCCGAAGCCGGGATTGACCGACATCACCAGCACCAGGTCGATCAGGTCGATGACATATTCGATTGAGCTGATCGGCGTGCCCGGATTGAGCGAGACGCCGGCCTTCTTGCCGAGGCCGCGGATCGCCTGCAGCGAGCGATGCAGATGCGGACCGGCCTCGGCATGCACGGTGATGTGATCGCAGCCGGCCTTGGCGAAGGCTTCGAGATAGGAATCGCACGGCGAAATCATCAGATGCGCATCGAAGATCTTCCCGGTGTGCGGGCGCATCGCCCTGATGACGTCGGGGCCGTAGGAAATGTTGGGCACGAAGTGTCCGTCCATCACGTCGAGGTGAATCCAGTCGGCGCCGGCCGCATCGACGGCGCGGACCTCTTCGCCCAGTTTGGAAAAATCGGAAGCCAGGATCGAGGGGGCGATGACGAGAGGGCGTGACGCAAATTGCGAAGACATGTGCGCTTCCCGGGCAGTTGCGGGGCGTGGCGAGAGGCCTCGCGTAACATGCGCCAACGCCGGGGGCAATGCGGGCGGGATCGCATTGCCGGGCGGAAAAATCTGCCGCGGCGGCATCAATTGCCGGGCGCGCCTACGTCGCTGGCCCGCGAGAACCTGCGTTTTTGTTGCCTTCCTGCGATGGCATGGCGCTTGCTGATCACCGGCGTGGAAGTGATGGGCCGCGCCATGCGGCACACGTTGGAGTTTGGTCATGCTGCACGCCCTTGGCGCCGCGACGTCCGCGCTGGACCTCCTGAAATCATTGACCGCGGCAAAATCGCAATCCGCCGGTATCAAGGGCTCGAAGAGCCCGTTCGACCTCTCTGGCAGCGCCGCTGCCGAGGGGAGCGCGCCGGCCGGCGCGGGCAGCAAGCCGCTGGTATCGCCTGCCACGATGAGCGCGCTGCTGGCGGCGCAAAGCCAGGCAACGACCGGATCGCCTCCATCGGCGTCCAGCGGCCGGCCGGGCGCCCTGAAGGATCTGTTCGCGCAGATCGATGCGGACATGGACGGAAAGCTCAGCAAATCGGAATTCGAACAAGCGCTTGGCGCCGGCGGGACCAACCTCGTGCAGGCCGACAGCGTGTTCGGCAGGCTGGATAGGGATGACGACGGAGCGGTCAGCCTCGGCGAAATGATGTCGGCGCTGAACGGCAAGGGGCGTCGTCAGCATGATGTCGCCGGTTCGGACCGAGCAGCCGGTTCCGGCGCGCCGGGCGGACCGGGCACTGATCCGCTGATGCAGGCATTGCAGGGCGCATCCTCGACCTCGGTCACCAACAGCGACGGCTCGGTCACGACGTCGCGGACCTACGCCGACGGCTCCAGGGTGACGACGACGTCGGCCGCAGCCACGTCGGCGTTCAGCTCCGCGACGTCTTCCTACAACGTCATCGAGCAGATGATCCAGCGCCGGGCGCAGGCGATTTCATCCGCCGCGACGGCTTCGCTTTCGGTCAGCGCCTGACCGCGCGCGGCGCCCGTCAATGAAATCCTGCTGCTATCCGAAACGATCCTGCCACGCCGGTAACGCGCCGGGAAAGGACAGCGCCGCCGCCTCATGAACGCCGCGGGCGATGGCGCGGGCCATGACGTTGGCAGCGACCATGCCGAGTTCGGTGAGGCCGGCCAGCGGATCGATCGGCTTTTCGCCAGTGGCAGCGGCGAACACCACGTCGCCATCGAGCGGCGCGTGCACCGGATAGATCGCGCGGGCAAATCCGGTCTGCGCGATCATCGCCAGCCGTTTCGCCTGGGATTTTGTCAATGCTGCGTCGGTCACGACCACCGCCAGGGTGGTGTTCTCGATTGATGTTGCGGCTATGCCGCGCTTGATGCGCATCCTCAGCATGTCGGGCTTGAAGGACGCCGGCAATCCGAGCCCGCCAAGTTCGCCGCCGGTCTCGAACGGCGCCGCCCAGAACCATGGTCCGTCGCCGACGGTGACGCTGCCGACGGCATTGACCACCGCGAGCGCGGCTACCTTGACGCCACCCAACGTCACCGCCGATGCCGAGCCGATCCCACCCTTGAAATTCGCGGTTGTGGCGCCGAGCCCGGCGCCGACGCTGCCAAGCGCGAAATCCGCAGCCGCCGCCGCAGCGGCGGCGTAGCCGAGATCGCGGTAGGGCGCGAAGCGGCCCCAGGCCTTGTCGCCGCCGTTGAGCAGATCGAAACAGATCGCGCCGGGTACGATCGGGATCAGCGCACCGCCCACCGCGAAACCGCGGCCTTGTTCGGCGAGCCAGGCCTGCACCCCGCCGCCGGCATCGAGCCCGAACGCCGAACCGCCCGCCAAGGCGATGCCGTCAATCCGCTCTACGGTGTTTTCGAGCTCGAGCACCGCACCCTCGCGGATGCCGGGCCCGCCGCCGCGGATGTCGATCGCCGCCACCGCAGGCGCATCGAACACGACGGCGGTGACCCCGGACGCCAGCGCCCTGTCATCGGCGTGGCCGACGCGGACGCCGGCAATGTCGGTGAGGAGATTTCTCAAGAAGCAGATCCGGTAGCGGATGCGGCGTTGCCGTTGCCGGCTCGATAGCGACAGACGGATGATAACATAGCCGCTGCGGTGGCGCCTGCCTATTGCTTCAAGCCGCCGAGCGCCAGATCAGTTGCGGCCGGCTCGTGGTCGCCCCCGCGCGATTGCTAGGCATGGGCTGCGCTCTGATGCGGATCCTGCTCCGGCCCCGCGAGATGCGGCGACAACGGGACCGATAGCCGGCAGACCAGGCCTTCGGAACGCCAGTCGAACTCAGCCCGTCCCCCGAGCTGGGACTCGATGCTGGCGATCACGCTTCTCGTTCCGAAGCCTCGCGAGGTCGGCTTCCGGACGAGCGGTCCACCGGTCTCCTGCCATGCGAGGGTGAGCAAATCGTCATCGACCTGCCATTTGAGCGAGAGCTTGCCAGACAGCGTCGACAGCGCGCCATATTTGGCCGAATTGGTGACCAGCTCGTGCAGGGCCAGCGCCAGGGTCTGCGCGGTCGCCGGCTGCAGCTGAACCTCGGAGCCGCTCGAGGTGATTTGATCGCCCATCGCGTAAGGTGCGAGTTCTTCGTCGACCAGCTTGCCGATCTTGGCGCCCTGCCAACTCGACAGCGAGAGAATGGTATGTACCCGCGCCAGCGCGTTGATCCGGCCTTCGACGGACTGAATGTAGGCCTTGACGGTTTCACCCCGCGTCAATCGAACGATGGACTGCGCCAGCGCCAGCGCGTTCTTGGCGCGGTGGTCGACTTCGCGGGCGAGCAGGTTCTGGCGTTCCTCCGCGTTCTTGCGTTCGGTAATGTCGACCGTGACACCGCTGACGCGCACCACACGGCCACCCTTGTCGACGGTGGCCGCAGCCGTGCCGGCGCACCAGCGGACCTCGCCGTCGGGCCGGACGATGCGAAATTCAGCTTCATATGAGGTGACGCCCTTGGCGAACTGCGCCATCGCTTTGCGCAGTTCGTGAACATCCTCGGGATAGAGCAGGGCCTGAACGCTGGCGGGCGTCACCGCAAAGGTTTGCGGATCGACGCCGAAGATCTGATATTGACCTTCGTCCCACATCCAGTCGCCATTGATCCAGTCCCAGTCCCAGGATCCCATCTTGCCGGCTGCGATCGCCAGGCTGCGGCGCTGTTCGCTTTCGAGCAGTCTGGCGTGGGATTCCTCCAGCTCCGCGGTACGGGCGCGCACCCGATCCTCGAGTTCGGCGTTAAATCGCTCCAGCTGACGGGTCTTGCGGTACAGGTCGACGAACACCCTGATTTTTGCGCGCAGCACCTCCGGAATGACCGGCACCGGCACGTAGTCCACCGCGCCCATCTCGTAACCGCGCAGACGGTCGATGTCGCTGACCTGAATCGCGGAAATGAAGATCATGGCGGTCTTCTGGAAGCGGGGATGCTCGCGGATCATGGCCGCGAGTTCGAACCCGTCCAGTTCGGGCATGCAGACGTCGACCAGAATGACCGCGACGTCGATCTTGAGCAGATACTCCAGCGCCTCGCGGCCGGAGGTCGCGACCACGAGATTCTGGCCCAGCTCCTTCAGGATGACTTCGTAGGCAAGAAGCTTCGCCGGTTGATCGTCAACCAGCAGAATATTCACTTTCTCGTGGTCCATCATTTGCGTGCGCCGATCAGCGATGTAGCCACATCCGTATGGCAAGGAGCAACTGCTCGGTGTTGACAGGCTTGGCCAGATAATCCGACGCGCCGGCTTCCAGACATTTTTCCCGATCGCCCTTCATGGCCTTGGCAGTCAGCGCAATGATGGGGAGGCGCCGGAATGCCGGATTTTCGCGGATCACGCCGATGGTTTGATAACCGTCCATCTGCGGCATCATGATATCCATCAGCACGATCGAGATGGCGGGGTTGGACTCCACCAGCGTGATTGCCTCGCGGCCGGTCGTCGCGGTCAGGACCTTCATGCCGCGGCGCTCCAGCACGCTGCTCAGCGCGAAGATGTTGCGGGCGTCGTCGTCGACAAGCAGCGCGGTCTGGCCGACAAGGTCTTCATCGGAGCTGTTCAGTTTTTCGAGCATGCGCTGCTTCTCGACCGGCAGCTCCGTAATCACGCGGTGCAGGAACAGCGAGGTCTCGTCGAGCAGGCGTTCCGGCGACTCCACGCCCTTCACGACGATGCTTCGCGCCATCGTATGCAGTTCCGCATCCTCTTCGACCGAAAGCTCGCGGCCGGTAAACACCACCACCGGAACGTTGGACAGCGAGTCATCCTTGCGGATCTGGTCGAGCACCTGGAAACCGGTCATGTCGGGTAGGCGCAAATCCAGGACGACGCAATCGCAGGCGCTTTCGCGCATTGTGGAGAGCGCCCCGGCGCCGGTGTCCGACGTCATGATTTCGATATCATTGTGATCGAGCAGCGCGCGGATGCTCAGTTGCTCCGCCGCATTGTCCTCTACGATCAGCAGGCGTTTGCGGCGGGGCTTGGCGTATTCCTTGATCTGGGAAAGTGCCGCGCTGACGCCCTCCGTGGTCGTCGGCTTGCTGACGAAGGAAAACGCACCGCGCGCCAGGGCATGCTGGCGGTCTTCATCCAGAGTGATGATCTGCACGGGAATGTGTCGCGTCAGAGGATTGTGCTTCAACTGGCTCAGGACCGTCCAGCCCAGCATGTCCGGCAGGAAGATGTCGAGCGACACCGCCGCCGGCTGGAACTGCTTTGCCAGGTCGAGAGCTTCAGCGCCCCTGGCGGCCACGAGCACCTTGAACCCCTTGTCGCGGGCGAGGTCGACCAGCACGCGCGCGTAATGCGGATCGTCTTCGACGATCAGCAGGATCGTGTCGCCCGGCTCCAGATCCAGGCGGTCGTCCGGCAGCTGCTCGATCACCCGCTCTTGCGCGGCAACCTGTGCCATCGGAGCCCCGAATGGCGTCGAGGCAGGCGCGCGGGGCGCCACCGTCGGTCCGGAATATTTCAGCGGCAGATAGAGGGTGAATGTGCTGCCCTCGCCGGGCGTGCTGCGCAGATGAATTTCGCCGCCCAGGAGGCTCGCAAGCTCGCGGCTGATGGCGAGGCCCAGACCGGTACCGCCATATTTTCGGCTGGTGCCGGCATCCGCCTGTTGAAACGCCTCGAAGATGAGTTTCTGCTTCTCCAGGGGAATGCCGATCCCGGTGTCGGAAACTTCGAAAGCGACGACCGCCGTTGAGTTGGTCAGGATCGGATGCCCGGCGCTCCAGCCGCCCACGGCCGCCGATACGTTGAGCCGCACCCCGCCCTCGGCGGTGAATTTGAAGGCGTTCGACAACAGGTTCTTCAGTACCTGCTGCAGCCGCTTCGAATCGGTGACGATGCTGCGTCCGAGGTTTGGGTCGACATCGATATTGAACGACAGCTGGCGGTTGTCCGCTTCGTGCCGGAATGGCCGTCCAATTGCGTCGAGCAGGTTGGCGGTGAGGATTTCCTCCGCATCCACCGTCACCGTTCCGGATTCGATCTTCGAAAGATCGAGGATATCGCTGATCAGATTCAAAAGATCGGTGCCGGCGCCGTGGATGGTGCGGGCGAACTCGACCTGTTTGCCGGTTAGATTGCCGTCCGGATTTTCGGTGAGCTGCTGGCCCAGGATCAAGATGCTGTTGAGCGGCGTGCGCAGTTCGTGCGACATGTTGGCGAGGAACTCCGACTTGTATTTGGAGGTCAGCGAAAGTTCGGTGGCCTTCTCTTCGAGCGCGCGGCGCGCCTGTTCGATTTCCTGGTTCTTGCGTTCCACCTCGACGTTGCGCTCGGCCAGCTGCTGGGCCTTTTGCTCGAGCTGCTCGTTGGTTTGCTGCAGCTCCTTCTGCTGGGTCTGCAATTCGCCGGCGAGCTGTTGCGACTGTTTGAGCAGGCCTTCGGTCTGCATCGTCGCCTCGATCGAGTTGAGCACGATGCCGATGCTGTCGGTGAGCTGATCGAGGAAGGTCATCTGCGAGGTGGTGAACGAACTCACCGAGGCAAGCTCGATGACGGCCTTGACCTGGTTCTCGAACAGCACGGGGAGCACGACGAGATTCTTCGGCACCACGCGCAGCAGCGCCGAATTGACCGGGATCGCGTCGGTCGGGATGTCCGACACCAGACGCTGACGCTTGTCGAGCGCGCATTGCCCGATCAGGCCCTCGCCAAACCGCACGAATTGCGGGTGAGGGCTGGCTCCGTCGCCGGCATAGGCCGACAGCAGTCGCAGTTGCGGCGAGTCCTCGTTCTCGACCTGGTAGATCACGCCGATATGGGCGTTCACCAGCGGCGTCAGCTCGGTCAGGAGCAGACGGCCCACCGTTGTCAGGTCGCGCTGGCCCTGCAGCATGTTCGTGAATTTGGCCAGGTTGGTCTTCAGCCAGTCCTGTTCGGTGTTCACGTCCGTGGTCAGCCGGAGGTTGCCGATCATGGTGTTGATGTTGTCCTTGAGCTCCGCGACTTCGCCGCGGGCGTCGACCTGGATCGAGCGCGTCAGGTCGCCTTTTGTCACCGCGGTCGCCACCTCGGCGATCGCGCGCACCTGCGAGGTCAGGTTGGCGGCGAGCAGGTTGACGTTGCCGGTCAAGTCCTTCCAGGTGCCGGCGGCGCCGGGCACGTTGGCCTGGCCGCCGAGGCGGCCCTCGACGCCGACTTCGCGGGCCACGCTGGTGACCTGGTCGGCGAACGTTGCCAGCGTCTCGGTCATGTTGTTGATGGTGTCGGCAAGGGCGGCGACTTCGCCCTTCGATTTCACGGTGAGATTTTGCTTCAGATCGCCATTGGCGACCGCGGTCACGACCTTGACGATGCCGCGCACCTGCTCGGTGAGGTTGGCGGCCATGAAGTTCACGGTATCGGTGAGGTCCTTCCAGGTGCCGGCCACGCCGGGGACCTGGGCCTGGCCGCCGAGCTTGCCCTCGGTGCCGACCTCGCGCGCCACGCGCGTGACTTCGCCGGCGAAGGCGTTGAGCTGGTCGACCATGGTGTTGATGGTGTTCTTCAGTTCGAGGATTTCGCCCTTCACGTCGACCGTGATCTTGCGCGAAAGGTCGCCGCGCGCTACCGCGGTGGTGACTTCGGCGATGTTGCGGACCTGGGTCGTCAAATTGGCGGCGAGCAGATTGACGTTGTCCGTCAGATCCTTGAATGTTCCGCCGACGCCGGGAACCACGGCCTGGCCGCCGAGCCGGCCCTCGGTGCCGACTTCACGCGCCACGCGGGTCACTTCGGCCGCGAACGAACGCAACTGCTCGACCATCGTGTTCAGGGTGTCTTTCAGGAGCAGGATTTCACCGCGCACGTCGACCGTGATCTTCTTGGACAGGTCGCCGCCGGCGATCGCGGTCGCCACCTCGGCGATGTTGCGAACCTGCGCGGTCAGGTTGGAGGCCATGAAGTTGACGTTGTCGGTGAGGTCCTTCCAGGTGCCGGCCACTTCGGGCACCTGGGCCTGGCCGCCGAGCTTGCCTTCGGTGCCGACTTCACGCGCCACGCGCGTCACTTCCGAGGCGAAGGCGTTGAGCTGGTCCACCATGGTGTTGACGGTGTTCTTCAGTTCGAGAATCTCGCCCTTCACGTCCACCGTGATCTTCTTGGAGAGATCGCCCTTCGCCACCGCCGTGGTCACTTCGGCGATGTTGCGGACCTGGCCAGTGAGGTTGCCGGCCATCGAGTTGACGTTGTCGGTCAAGTCCTTCCAGGTGCCGGCCACCCCGGGCACGTTGGCCTGACCGCCGAGCCGGCCTTCGGTGCCGACCTCGCGCGCCACACGTGTCACCTCGCCGGCGAAGCGGTTGAGCTGATCGACCATCGTATTGAGCGTCTCTTTCAGCTGCAGAATCTCGCCGCGCACGTCGACGGTGATCTTGCGGGAGAGGTCGCCGCCGGCGATCGCGGTCGCAACCTCGGCGATGTTGCGCACCTGCGCGGTCAAATTGCCCGCCATCGAGTTGACGCTGTCGGTCAGATCCTTCCAGGTGCCCGCCACGCCGGGCACTTCGGCCTGACCGCCCAGTTTGCCGTCGGTGCCGACCTCGCGCGCCACGCGCGTGACTTCGCCGGCGAACGCGTTGAGCTGGTCGACCATGGTGTTGAGCGTTTCCTTCAGCTGCAGGATTTCGCCCGACACGTTCACCGTGATCTTCTTGGACAGGTCGCCCTTCGCCACCGCGGTCGCGACTTCGGCGATGTTTCTGACCTGGCCGGTCAGGTTGCTGGCCATCGAGTTGACGCTGTCGGTCAGATCCTTCCAGGTACCGGCGACGCCGCGCACCAGCGCCTGGCCGCCCAGCTTGCCCTCGGTGCCGACCTCGCGCGCGACGCGCGTCACTTCGCCGGCGAAGGCGTTGAGCTGGTCCACCATGGTATTGACTGTGTCTTTCAGCTCCAGGATCTCGCCGCGCACGTCCACCGTGATCTTCTTGGACAGGTCGCCGTTTGCCACCGCCGTCGTCACCTCGGCGATGTTGCGGACCTGCGCCGTCAAATTGCTGGCCATCGAGTTGACGCTCTCGGTCAAATCCTTCCAGGTGCCGGCCACGCCGAGCACGTTGGCCTGACCACCCAGCCGGCCGTCGGTGCCGACCTCGCGCGCGACGCGCGTCACCTCGCCGGCGAAGGCGTTGAGCTGGTCGACCATGGTGTTGAGCGTTTCCTTCAGCTGCAGGATTTCGCCCGACACGTTCACGGTGATTTTCTTGGACAGGTCGCCGCCCGCGATCGCGGTGGCGACGTCGGCGATGTTGCGGACCTGCGCGGTCAGGTTGGAGGCCATGAAGTTGACGTTGTCGGTGAGGTCCTTCCAGGTTCCAGCGACGCCGGGCACCTGCGCCTGGCCGCCGAGCTTGCCTTCGGTACCCACCTCGCGCGCCACGCGCGTCACTTCCGATGCGAATGAATTGAGCTGATCGACCATCGTGTTGATGGTGTCCTTCAGCTCGAGGATTTCACCGCGAACGTCGACCGTGATCTTGCGCGACAGGTCGCCGCGCGCCACTGCCGTGGTGACGTTGGCAATATTGCGGACCTGCGCGGTGAGGTTGCCGCACATCGCGTTCACGGAGTCGGTGAGATCCTTCCAGGTCCCGGCGACGCCGGGCACGATCGCCTGGCCGCCGAGCTTGCCGTCGGTGCCCACTTCGCGGGCGACGCGGGTGACTTCCGAGGCGAACGAGCGGAGCTGGTCCACCATGGTGTTGATGGCTTCCTTCAGCTGCAGAATTTCGCCGCGGACGTCGACGGTGATCTTCTTCGACAAGTCGCCGTTGGCGACCGCGATGGTGACCTCGGCGATGTTTCTAACCTGGCCGGTCAGGTTGTTGGCCATCGAGTTGACGCTCTCGGTGAGGTCTTTCCAGACGCCGGTGACTTCGGGCACCTGGGCCTGACCGCCGAGCTTGCCCTCGGTGCCGACCTCGCGGGCGACGCGCGTCACTTCCGAGGTGAACACGCTGAGTTGCTTGATCATCGTGTTGACGATATTGGCCGACTGCAGGAATTCGCCGCCCAGCGGGCGGCCGTCGACGTCGAGCTGGACGGTCTGCAGCAGGTCGCCCTGGGCGACCGCGGCGACCGCTCGGGTGACCTCGCGGGTAGGCCACAGCAGGTCGTCGATCAAGGTGTTTACCGAGCTCTCCATGTCGGCCCATGATCCGCTGGACAGATCGAATTTGACCCGCTGCCGGGTCTTTCCCTCGCGGCCGACGACCTGGCCGACACGCTCCAGCTGCTGCGCCATCCGCTGATTGGCGGCGACGATCTCGTTGAAGGTGTCGGCGATCTTGCCTTCGATACCCAGATGGTCGCCCGTCATTCGCACCGAGAAATCGCCGGAACGCATCGCCTGAAGAACGTGCAGCAGGTCCTGCATCGGGTCCGGCTTGCCGTTAGTCCCTGGTTTGCGCTTTGCGGGGCGGCGAAGCGGTTCAGGGGCCAGATCACTCATGGTGTCTCCTCGAGGCGAACGCGCGAATCTGAATGCTGGTATCTGCGCCAATAAGACTGGCTGCCCGATGAGAGATCAAGTTGGAACAGCTTGTAACCAAGCAAAATCAATTAGATGGAACCAGTCGGAAATGGGTTAAGACGGTCTGACGCCACTTGGTTCCACCAATTCAAACGAAAAATGCCAGATGCGCGCGGAACCTTTTTCCCGTTTCGTTTTCCCAGGATGAATATCGCCCCGAACAGAAACGCCCCGGCGAGCCGGGGCGTTTGCGGTTTCGATGATATCGGCAAGAGTGCTTGCGAACCCCTGGTTTGCAAGCCCTTGCTTACGAGCCCTTGGGATTGATCTCGGTGTAGTTGCCCTTGGCGTCCCACTTGTACACGACATAGTCGATCGCCTTGATGTCGCCCTTGGCATCAAAACCCATCTTGCCGAGCACGGTGTCCCATTCGCCGGCCTTGATCGCTTCCATCACCTTTTTCGGATCGGTCGAGCCGACCTTGGCCACCGCCTTCGCCCAGACCTGCATCGCGGCGTAGGTGTAGAGCGTGTAGCCCTCGGGATCGATGTTCTTGGCCTTGAACTTCTCGACGATGGCCTTCGCGGTCGGCTTGTTGCGCGGATCGGGACCGAAGGTGAACAGGGTGCCTTCGGCGGCCGGGCCGGTGATGGAAGCGAATTCCTTGTCGTTCAGGGCGTCGCCCGCCATCAGCACGGTCTTCAGCCCCTGATCTCGCATCTGACGCAGGATCAGGCCCGATTCCTGATGATATCCGCCGACAAAGACGAGATCGATGTTATCGCGCTTCAGGCGCGACACGATGGAGTTAAAGTCCTTGTCGCCCTTGTTGTAGGATTCGAACATCTTCTCGGTCATGCCGGCCTTGTTGAGCGCCTTCTTGGTTTCGTCGGCAAGACCCTTGCCGTAGGTGGTCTTGTCGTTGAGGATGGCGACGTTCTTGCCCTTGTAGTTCTTGACGATGAAGTCGGCGGCGACCAGACCCTGTTGATCGTCACGGCCGCAGACCCGCGCCACGTTCCAGAGCTTGCGCTCGGTGAACAGCGGATTGGTCGAGGCCGGCGTAATCTGCAGCACGTTGCCGTCGGCATAGGCTTCTGACGCCGGGATCGACGAGGACGAGCAGAAGTGGCCGGCGACGAACGGGATTTTTGCGCTGGCGAACTTTTCCGCTACCGAGCGGGCCTGCTTGGGATCGCAGGCGTCGTCGCCGATCTGCAGCGCCAGCTTCTTGCCGAGCACGCCGCCGGCGGCGTTGATGTCCGCCACCGCCTGTTCGGCGCCGTTCTTCATCTGCCGGCCGAAGGCGGATTCGCCGCCCGTCATCGGGCCCGCCACTGCGATGCTGATGTCCTGCGCCAGCGCCGCCGTCGACAACGCCAATGACGCGCCCAATGCCAGGCCGATGAGTTTCAATGATTTCATAGGTGGTCCTCGCGGTGATCTCTGGGGGACTTGCCCCGGCAGCCCGCCGGGGTTCGAAAATCGCGGTCATTGTCGACCGATTTTGCCGTGAAGTCATCGGCAATTTTGCGGCGAATCCCCGGTTCAATCGCAGCATCTTGCCGCAGCCTGGCGTATATCCGGGCGTGCTAGGCGTGCCGGCCGCCTTCGAGATAGGCGGCGCGGATTTCCGGGCGCTGCAGCAGATCGGCGCCGGTTCCTTCCAGCGTGATCAGGCCGTTGACCATGACGTAGCCGCGATGCGCCAGCCGCAGCGCGTGGTTGGCGTTCTGCTCGACGATCAGCACGGTGAGGCCGTCCTGCCGGTTCAGGGTCCGGATGGCCTCGAAAATCTGCCGCGCGATCAGCGGCGCCAGCCCCAGCGAGGGCTCGTCGAGCATCAGGAGGCGAGGGCGGCTCATCAGGGCGCGGCCGATCGCCAGCATCTGCTGCTCGCCGCCGGACAGCGTGCCGCCGCGCTGCATCATGCGCTCCTTGAGCCGCGGAAACAGCGCCGTTACCCGCTCCAGCCCGGCGGCGCGTTCGGATTCGCTGCAGTCGGTGGCGTCCGCCCCCATCTGCAGGTTTTCCGCCACGCTCATGCGCGGGAAGATCCTGCGGCCCTCCGGCGACTGCGCGATGCGCATCCGCGCGATCTCGTGCGTCGGCACCTCGGTGATGTCGTTGCCGTCGAACAGGATCTGCCCGGCGCGGGCGCGAGGCCGGCCGAACACCGTCATCATCAGCGTCGACTTGCCGGCGCCATTGGCGCCGATCAGGGCTACGATCTCGCCGGCGTTGATGGCGAGGTCGACGCCTTTCAACGCCTCGATCTTGCCATAGGCCGCGCGCAGCGACCGGATCGCGAGCAGGGGGGTGGCGGAAGGCGCGGTCACGTCCCGCTCTCCATCACCGCGATCGCTTCGTCCTCGTCGGCGCCGAGATAGGCCGCGATCACCTTGGGATCGTCGCGGATCTGCCGGGGCGTGCCTTCGGCGATCTTGACGCCGTAATCCATCACGACCACCTGGTCGGAAATTTCCATCACCACCGACATGTCATGCTCGATCAGCAGGATCGAGGCGCCGTGGTCGGCGCGGATCGCGAGCAGCAGTTCGCTCAGCGCAGCACTCTCCCGCGCGTTCAGCCCGGCGGCCGGTTCGTCGAGGCACAACAAGGCAGGCTCGGTGCACATCGCGCGGGCGATTTCGAGGCGCCGCTGGTCGCCATAGGGCAGATTGCCGGCGGCGTCGTCGGCCCGCGCCAACAGGCCGATGCGCTCGAGCCAGAGCTTCGACAGGTCGATCGCGCGCTTCTCGGCGGCGCGCCAGGACGGCGCGCCGATCAACCCCAGAAAGGTCAACCCGGACGCCCGCATCAACGCGTTGTGCTGGGCGACCATCAGGTTTTCCAGCGCGGTCATGCCCGGAAACAGCCGGATGTTCTGGAAGGTGCGCGCGACCCTTGCCTGCTTGGAGATCCGGAAATCGTTCAGACGCTCAAGCTGAATTTCCCGGCCGTCGCCATGCGTGAGTTTCAGGCTGCCGCCGCTCGGCTTGTAGAAGCCGGTGATGCAGTTGAACACCGTGGTCTTGCCGGCGCCGTTCGGGCCGATCAGGGCGGTGATCTTGCGCCGTTCGGCGCTGAAGGTGAGATCGTTGACGGCGACGATGCCGCCGAAGCGCATCGACAGGCGGTCGACGCTGAGAATGCAATCCCCGCTCATCCGTGCCCCTCCTTGACGAGGTCGGATGAGATGGCCTGGTTATGGTGCAGGAACACTGTCGGGGCGCGGTGTCCGATCAGCCCGCGCGGCCGCCAGATCATCAGCAGCACCATGGCGAGCCCGAACACCAGCATGCGGAACTGTTCGAGTCCGCGAAACAGCTCAAAACCGCCGATCATGACCAGTGCGGCGAGGGCGACGCCGAGCTGCGAGCCCATGCCGCCGAGCACGACGATCGCCAGCACCAGCGCCGATTCGTGGAAGGTGAAGGATTCCGGGCTGATGAAACCCTGCCGCGTGGCGAAGAACGCGCCGGCGAGGCCGCCGAACATGGCGCCGGTGGCGAATGCCGTGAGTTTCGTCGTGGTGGTGTTGATGCCGAGCGCGCGGCAGGCGACCTCGTCCTCGCGCAGCGCTTCCCAGGCACGGCCGATCGGCAAGCGTCGCAGCCGGATCGTCACCCAGTTGGTGAGTAGCGCCAGCGCTAGGATCAAATAGAACAGAAACACGATGCGGTGGGTTGTCGAGAATTCGATGCCGAGCATGGCGGCAAGACCGTCGTCGCCCGGCGTCAGGGGAATGCCGAACAGGGTAGGCCGGGGAATCCCGGTGACGCCGTTCGGGCCGCCGGTCAGGCTCTGCCAGTTGATGATTACGAGGCGGATGATTTCGCCGAACGCCAGCGTGACGATCGCGAGATAGTCGCCGCGCAGGCGCAACACCGGAAAACCCAGCAGCACGCCGCAGAACGCCGCGAGAATTCCGGCCAGCGGCAGGCAGATCCAGAATGAAAATCCGAAGTTGGTCGCCAGCAGCGCATACGAATAGGCGCCGACGGCGTAGAACGCAACATAGCCGAGGTCGAGCAGGCCGGCGAGGCCGACCACCACGTTCAGGCCCCATCCCAGCATCACATAGGTCAAGACGAGAATGCCGAGATCGAGAATGTAGCGCTCGTTGTAGAAGATCACCGGCACCAGGAAGGTGAACACCAGCAGCAGCGGCGCGATCGCGCGCCGCGCGACCGCGAGACCGCTTTGCACCGAAGGCGGCACGATCCTGACGGTGCCGACCGGCCCCCACCACTGCCGCAGCAATTCGACGACGATGCTGCCGCCGAACACGGTCGCGACCATGGCGGCGAGATCGCCGAACCGGGTCCAGTAGGTGAGCTGGCCGTCAGGGCCGGCATCGGTGCGGACCCCGATCATCAGCGAAAACAGCACCAGCGCCACCAGGGCGCTGATCAGGGCCTTCTTGAAGATGAAGGCTGCGCCGGGCGCGTACGATGCAGCCGATGAACGGGATGCGGGTGCTGCCGTCACGCCGGCCATCAGACTTTTTCGACTTCGGGCCGGCCGAGCAGGCCGGTGGGCAGGAAAATCAGCACGACGATCAGGATCGAGAACGCAGCGACATCCTTGTATTCGACCGAGAAATATGCCGACCACATGGTCTCGATCAGGCCGATCAGGAGTCCGCCCAGCATCGCGCCGGGCAGCGAACCGATGCCGCCGAGCACGGCCGCGGTGAAGGCCTTGATCCCGGCGACGAACCCCATGAAGAAATCGACCAGGCCGTAATACAGCAGGTACATCATGCCGGCGACGGCGGCGAGCGCTGCGCCAATGACGAACGTCATGGATATGGTGCGGTCGACGTCGACCCCGAGCAGCGCCGCCATGGTCTGGTCCTGTTCGCAGGCGCGCATGTCGCGCCCCAACCGCGTCCGCGCCACCATCCAGGTGAAGATCGCGAGCAGCACGACGGTGGTGATCACGACGATGATCTGCACATTGGACAGCCGCACCACGAACCCGTCGGCCTCATACAGGGTATAGCCGCCTGTGATGATCGGCGGTACCGGCTTGACCCGGGCACCCTGCGCCACCTGCGAATAATTGGTCAGCACGAACGACATGCCGATCGCCGACAGCATCGGGGCGAGGCGGAACGAATGCCGCAGCGGCCGATAGGCGATGCGCTCCACCGTCCAGCCGTACAGCGCGGTGATCGCCATCGATACCAAGAGCACGATCAGCAGGATCACGGGAACGACGGTGAGGCCGAACGAGACCAGGATCAAAAACGAGATCAGCGCGATGAAGCCGCCGATCATGAAAATATCGCCATGGGCGAAATTAATCATGCCGACGATGCCGTAGACCATGGTGTAGCCGATGGCGATCAGGCCATAGATCGAGCCCAGCACGATGCCGTTGATGAGTTGCTGGGCGAAATAATCCATGCGCTGCCGTTCGTTGGGATGACGCGGCGGTGGCCCCGGCAGCCGGTACGCCGCGTCGTGTGATTTTCTAACAGCGGGACCTGGAAGCGGCAACATGCGAGGGGCGGCTGAAGGGGCTTGTACATGGGGCATTTTGAAGCCGGGGTTCCCGGTCAAGTTGCCGCCATGGGCCCGAACACCCGCTATTCAAGTTCCCCGGCCGCGCCCCTCGACCCGGCTATCCTTTTTTCGCAAAACAACCCCGTGCAAAGGCGGTGGACCCTCCGGGTCACCCCTGGGGCGACGGCTGAAGGCGGGGAAGAGAGGTACGCTGGTCCGCCGCTTCGGCCATTAAGGTAAACAAATGGTTTAAATTGCCGGCCGGAGTTTAAGCGCGTTACCTCGCCCGCAAGCCGCCGCTCCGGTCGGGAGCGCTGCGGACGAGCGGGAAGCGGCATGTCGACAAACTGGCGGATCAGCTCTTTCAACGGCGCGCTGCTGGCGGCCTATTTCATTCCGACCTGGACCATCGTCGCCTGCAAGATCATGATTTCGCCGATCCACGGCCTTTACGAGCGGCCGAACATATCGGTCGCGCTGTTCATCAGCGATCATCTGCAACTGGCGGCGCTGAACACGGTTCGCTTCGCCTGGCTGCTGGCGCTGGGCAAGCTCACCGTCGTCGCATTCTTTGCGCTCTTTGTGGCTCTCCTCACCCGCGCTGCGATCCGCAAGAGCGGCGGCTGCGACGAGGCGCTCGGCATCGCGCTGGCGATCGGCAGCCTGATCAGCTTTGCCAGCATGGTGCTGGCCTCGCAGGTCGGCGAGAGCGCGGCGCTTCGGCTGCATGCGACTGAGTTGCTGTTGCTGCTTGGCACCGCGATCGTGCTGGTAGTCGAACGTCCCGCCCCGTCACAGGCCGATCGCAGCGCGACGTCGCCCGATCTGTCGCTTCAGCATCCCCGGTTCCTGGACAACACCTGACGTTGACTTGACGGCTGGGCTCTCGTTGAGACCGGTTGCGGAACCGTGGACGGATGTCTCCAGGCGCATTCCGATTCCACGCGGCCTGAATTGCGCGGGCCGACGCAGAGAGCAAGCGGGGCTTCGTTTGACCACACCGTGCGGAATAACGGATCAGCGATCACGTTATTCCCGGGTGGCCATGCTTATGAGGAGCCCCCGATGCTATTTCTTTCCAATCGCCGCGCGCCGGAACCGGACGCCAAAGGATCCCGCGCACAAACAGACGCCGAGCTGCGGGTCAACAATGAGAACTCGATCGAATTTCTGTGCCAACCGGAGGATTGCGGCGTCATTGCCGAGCCTGCGCCGGCCAAGTCGGCGCTGCCGGAGTGGTTTCGACGCATTCCGCCCGTCGATCAATCGGTGCTTTC
The DNA here is from genome assembly GCA_001464035.1 of Bradyrhizobiaceae bacterium Ga0074131. Taxonomy (GTDB): domain Bacteria; phylum Pseudomonadota; class Alphaproteobacteria; order Rhizobiales; family Xanthobacteraceae; genus Bradyrhizobium. The sequence continues at coordinate 320,785 of LNEC01000017.1, read as the reverse complement.
GGCCACGAATAACGGCCTGACCATCAAGCGTTGCATGCCGTTCCTCGATGCAATGACGCTCGGCTTTGTTCTGCCGATCGCTGCGACGGTGCGTCTGCAGATCAGCGAGCAAGGCCGCAAGGTGGATGCCGGCTGGGAGTTCGACCGGGTGATGGTGAGCAATCACGGCAGCTATCAGATCGCCGGACACCCCCTCGCGGACAGGCCGCCCATGAAGTTTCACAACTACTGGACGATCAAGACGCCGCCTGGCTGGAGCTGCCTCTTCGTCGCACCGCTCAACCGGCCCATGCTTCCCGTCGAGATCCTGGCCGGCGTTGTCGATACCGATACCTATCCGTCGCTGATCAACTTTCCCTTTATCGCGACCGGATCCGATGGAGTCCACGTCATCGAGAAGGGTACGCCGCTGGTGCAGGTCATTCCATTCAGGCGTGATGAAGTCGACCTCCTACTGCGGAAGGAAAGTACCACAAACGAACGCCTCGTGCCCGTCGTTGCGGCGGAGACCGCGGTTGAGGAGCGCGAGCGCCAGCGGATTCTGCGGAACACCCAAGCTTCCGAGGGCTGGTATCGAAAGTTTGCACGGGCGAAACGATGAGGCGACGGCGACATTGTACACGAGGCACTGGAACCTCGTCGGCCTTTAGGAATAAGTCATCGCCGCGCTTCGTTTCATTCTGGGGTCAACGAGAAACCGACCCCGTATCGCAACCTAAGGAAAGAGGATCTTGCTATGAAACGAGAGATCATGTTCACGGCCAGTGCGATCGTGCTGGCACTCGGAACGACCGGCGCTCAGGCGGCTGTCGGGGCACCGTTCGGCCCCGCGGTCAACGTCGTGAAGGCCGAGCAGGGCCAGATCATTCTGGCCAGTAACAGTTCGTCGAACTCCAGCTCCAACACTTCGTCGAACTCAAGCTCCAACACATCTTCGAACTCCAGCTCGAACAGCTCTTCGAACTCCAGCTCGAACAGCTCGTCGAACTCAAGCTCCAACAGCTCGCGCTAAGCGGGCTGGGCCAAGTTCGGCCGATCGATGGCAACGAGGAAAGGGCCCGGGCTTCCGGGCCCTTTCTGCGTACGTCATTGCGTGCTGGCAGCCGGCTACATGACGAGCCCCGGCCCGTCGGCGCGGCACCGTTCGACTATTCGCGGGAGAGTGCTTCGATCGGGCCGAGCTGCGCAGCCCTCGCGGCCGGCATGTAACCGAACAGGATTCCGATCGCGCAAGATGCAGCCACGGCGATCACGACGGTTGCGGGATCCACGACGAGCGGAGTCTGAAGCCAGAAGCAGACGACCGCTGCAAGAATCAGCCCGGCAACGATGCCGGCCAGTCCGCCGCCGACTGCCAGCAAAACCCCTTCGGCAAGCACCTCCGCCTTGATCTGACTCGGCAGCGCTCCGATGGCGAGGCGGATTCCGGTTTCCGCAGTCCGGTCCGCGACCGAAACCAACATGATATTCATGATCCCTACGCCGCCCACCAGCAGGCTGATCGCTGCGATGGCGGTCAACAACGCGGTCAGCGTCCGCGACGTGCTCGCCATAGCCTCAGCGACCTGGCGCATCTCGAGCACATGGAAGTTGTCGGCCTGTCCAGCGGCAATTCCGCGCCGTTCGCGCATCAATTCTTCGATCCGCTTTTTCATGCCCGAGGGATCGACGCCGTGCCGGACCAGGACGATGACCGACTGGATATCCACGTTACCCTGGATCGTGCGCTGATACCCCGCGAGCGGCATGACCACGATGTTATCGTCGTCCTGCGACAGCCCCGACTGCCCTCGCTTTCGAAGCACCCCGATCACTTCGCAGGGCAACATCCTGACGCGGATAGTTTCGCCGACTGCTGTACCGCCGCCGGCCAGCCGCTGATGGATGGTCGCTCCGACAATGCAAACGTTCTTGCCGGCCTGCATTTCGTGACCGGAGAAATGCCGGCCCGCGGCGAGGCTCCATTGCTTGGCGACGAAAAAATCGTTGTCTGCACCAGTAATATCGGCGACCCAGTTTGCCTGTCGCAAAACGACGCGAGCGGGTTGTGAGGCGACGGGCGCGACGACCTGCAATTCGCGGCGGAACAGGCGGATGGCTTCGACGTCGGCGCGCGTGAATGGTTTCGCCTCGATCTGCGCACCCTTGCCGCCGCGAGTGTCCTGGCCGACGCGGAGCGTCAGCAATTGCATGCCGAGCTGGTCGATCTGTTCCTTCACCTTGGCGTTGCTCCCGCGCCCGATCGTCACCATCGCGACCACGGCACTCACGCCGATAACGATGCCGAGCGCAGCCAGCGCCGAGCGCAAGGCGTTGCGCTGCAAGGCGGAAACAGCCAACAAGAGGATCTCATAGGCCATGACTGCATCCTCCATCGAATGGTCCTTGCCGGATGCGGCCGTCGGCGAAGCGAATGGTGCGGCGCGCGTGCGCGGCGATTGAAGGGTCATGAGTGACCATGACGATCGTAGTGCCTTCTTCGCGATTGAGTTGCTTCAGCAGGTGCAGGATGTCGGCACCCGTCGCGCTGTCGAGTGCGCCTGTCGGCTCGTCGGCGATCAACAGGTCGGGCCGGACCACCAGGGCGCGGGCGATCGCGACGCGTTGCTGCTGGCCGCCGGAGAGCTGGTCCGGGGTGTGGTGCTGGCGTCCGGCCAAGCCGACCGATATCAGGGCTGCCAGGGCAGCCGCGCGGCGCACGCGGCGCGGAACGCCCTGGTACAGCAGCGGCAGCTCGACATTGTCCAAAGCGCTCGTGCGCTTGATGAGATTGAACCGCTGGAATACGAATCCGATGTTGCTTCGCCGCAGCAGCGCCCGGCGCGTGGCGTCCAGCGCGCCCGTATCGATCCCCTTGAAATGATAGCGTCCGCTGGACGGTGTATCGAGACAGCCGATGATGTTGAGGAATGTCGACTTGCCGGAGCCGCTTGGCCCGACAACCGCGACGAACTCGCCCGATGCGATCGACAGATCAACACCTGCGAGGGCGTTCACCGAAGCCGATCCGCGGCCGTGAACGCGCGCGACATTCTCCAACAGGATCAGTGGCTCGATGCCGCCATTTGCGGCGTGGCCTCCAGGCCCGCTTTCAGCGGCGGCGGTGCTCATGGCCGAACCGCGGCTGTGTCGACGACAATGCTATCGCCTGGTGCAATGTCGCCGTCGAGGATTTCGCTATGGGTGCCGTCGGTCTCGCCAATCCGCACTTGAACTGATGTGGGCACGCCGCGAACCAGCTTGTAGATCTGCCGACCGCTGGGCTGGGGAGATTCAGCACCGCGCGCGCTGGTGGGCGTCGCTGCGACGGCCGAATGGGGCGAGGTCGCAGCATTCATCACGTGAGCGATCGCTCCAGGCCCGCGCTGTGGGGGGGCGGCAGCCTCGACCGGCGGCGCGAATCGCAGCGCAGCGGTTGGCACCAGCAGCACGTTGCGGCGCTGGGCGACCGTGAGGTCCGTCGTGGTGGTCATGCCGGGTTTGAGCTGAAGCGCGTCATTGTCGAAGCCGAGAATCGCCTTGTAGGTAACGACGCCCTGCACGACCTCGGGACCAAGGTAGATTTTTTCAACAACAGCCGGGATGGTGCGATCGCGCATGGCCTGGGCCTTGAACAGGGCAGGTTGTCCCGGTCGCACGGCAAGCGCATCGGCCTCATCGACATCGACCTTGACCTGCATATGCTTGAGGTCGGCTGCGATACGAAACAGCACTGGCGACTGGAAAGATGCTGCGATCACCTGGCCGCGTTCAACGTTGCGCCGAAGCACCACGCCGTCGATGGGTGCGACGATCCGCGTCTTGTTGAGGTTTGCCGCCGCGATATCGACCTCCGCGGCAGCGATCCTGAGTTCTGCTTCAAGTATCTCGACCTGGGCTGTTGCCTTCATGAAAGCGCCGACCGCCACCTCCAGTTCGCGCTCGCTGATGGCGTGCCGCTCCGCGAGCCGTTGCTTCCGGTTCTGTTCGCTCGCGGCAAGCGCGAGATTGATGCGTGCTTCACGCAACCGTGCTTCGGCAAAACCGTGCGCGGCCCGGGTGCGAGCGAGCTGCCTTGCCGGCACAGCGTCTTCGAGCGATGCGAGGAGTTGCCCCGCCTTGACCCTGTCGTTGTAGTCGACAGCGATATCGCTGATCGTGCCGGACAGTTCAGTCGAGACTTCCACGATCCTGACCGGTTCCACGGTCCCGGTGGCAGAAACCTTGACCTCGAGATCCCCGCGAAAGGCGGCCTGTACGGCGAACTTTGTGTCGATCGGCGGAGACACATTTCCCTTGCCGAAGCCAATCACGAGCACGATCGAAAGAATGGCGGTTCCCGCCACGCCGATTGCGACGCTGCGCCTTATGCTGCGAGGCTGCAGTTCGGCGAGGCTCCATTCGGCGAGCGGGCGTCGGGTACCGGTCCACGCCGAGCGAAGCTGGTTGAGCTTTGGAGTGTCCCACATCAGCGCTGCTCCGTCCGACGTTCCAAGTGAACCTCAACGCCTTCAATGGACGTCTCGGCAGCTTATCCCAGCACCTGCGCCGCCGACGTCGCTCACTTGCCGCGCCTTCGCTTGCACCGGCCGGATGGAGATTGCGGCATATTGCGACCCTGCGGATGCGGGAAGCGGGGGAAACCCGCTTCCCGCCCGAGGCTGACTCAGACGATAAGGAAGTCGTTGACGTTCAGAGTCTGAACATCCTGCAGAGTCGCAATCCACTGGGCGCCCTGGTCACCGGCGCCATCGGCATCCCAGCTCAGCATGCCGTTGTCGGTATCAAACAGGAACGTCCCGACGCCGGAATTCGCCGCGACAGGTGCTGAAGACACCACAAGCTGACTTGCGTCGAGCGAATTGCCGCTGCTGGTTCCGCCGCCGAACGTGGCCGCGTCGATCTGCAGTCTGTCGGTGCCGATCTGGAAATCGGTGATCGTGTCGCGGTCCGCGGCCATGTTCGATAGCACGAACTGGTCCTGATCGGCTCCGCCCGTCAGGATATCCAGGCCCAGCCCGCCGATCAGCACGTCACTGCCGATGCCCCCGTTGAGGTTGTCGGCCCCGATACCGCCGTCAAGCCGATCGTCGCCGCTATCGCCGACAAGCCGGTCGTTTCCGGCATCGCCGATCAGCCAGTCGCTGTCTTCGCCGCCGAACAAGCGGTCATTGCCGAATCCACCGGCAACCAGGTCGTCGCCCGAACCTCCGAAGACAGTGTCGACGCCATCACCACCGTACAGCTGATCGGCGTCCTTGCCGCCGTCGAGACGATCGTCACCGAGACCGCCGTACATTTCGTCTTGGCCGTCCTCTCCATAAAGGACGTCATTGCCGTCGCCGCCTTCGACCAGATCGCCGTCTTCCCCGCCATAGAGCGTATCGGCTCCGCTGCCGCCAAAGACGAAGTCCTGCCCTTTTCCGCCAAGCAGGATGTCATTGCCATCACCGCCGAACAGTTCGTCGTTGTCTTCGCCGCCATCCAGTCTGTCGCTGCCGATGCCGCCATAGAGGGTGTCGTTGCCCTGGCCTCCGGTCAGCGTATCGTTTCCATCCTCACCTTCGAGCAGATCGTTGCCTTCGCCGCCATCAAGGACATCGTTTCCGGCGCCACCGAACAGTTCGTCATTGTCCTTGTCGCCGTAGAGCCGATCGTCACCGCCGTCGCCATAGAGAACGTCGGCGCCTTCGCCGCCATCCAGCGTATCGTTGCCGTCGAATCCTTCCAGGATGTCGTTGCCCTTGAAGCCGAAGATGGTATCGGCCAGATTCGTGCCGAGCAGCCGGTCGTCAAAGTCAGTTCCATTGATCCGCATGGACCACTCCCGTTGTTGAGCCGCGATGCGGCCTTTCTCCGCGGCTCCAACAGGAAACGGTTCGATCCGCTCCCGCGCCACACGAAGCTAAACGGAAGCCCGCCGTGCTTATTCCCGGACGGTCGAAAATGGCTTGCACGGTTCGGGCCACCCTGCGATGATCTTCGGAACGCGGCTGCAAATAAGTAAATCAAGTAAAGATGTTTAGCTTTCGAAATAAACAAGAGAGCGCCGCGTTATGTCCTTGCGACGTCGAGACGTGAGGAATGAGCGGTTTCGGTGACGAACTTGTGGCCTTGCTGCCTCGTCTTCGCCGGTTCGCGCGCTCGCTGACCGGGCGAGCCCACGATGCAGATGATCTTGTGCAAGCTACGTTTGAGCGCGCGCTGCGCGCCCAGGCGCTGTGGGAGCCGAGTACACGGCTGGACGCATGGCTGTTCAGAATCATGAGAAATCTCTGGATCGATCAAATCCGGCGCAGGAAGGTCGAGGGAATTCAAACCGCGCTTGAGGATGCGGAGCAACTTTCCGATTCCGATGGGCGTGCCGTGGCTGAAAGCCGCATGATGCTTGCGGACGTCAAGGCGTTGCTCGCGTCTCTGCCGAGTGATCAGCAGGCCGTCGTTCAGTCGGTTTGTGTCGAGGAATTGAGTTATCGAGAAACCGCCGAACGCCTGAAAACCCCGATCGGGACCGTGATGAGCCGCCTGGCACGTGCCAGGCTCGCCCTGTCAGCCGGACTCGATTTCAATCAAATCATCGAAGCCCCCCGCAGCACGAATAAATCCTGATGACCGCGATCACCGACGAAACTCTGATGGCTTTGGCAGACGGCGAACTCGAACCCGCGGAGGCCGCCCGCGTGCGCGAGGCGCTTGGCCGCGACATCGATCTTGCCGCGCGATTTGCATCTTTCGCGGAATCGCGGGCGCTCTTGTCGGGAGCGTCCGGACGCGCCGACGATGACGCAATGCCCGAGCATCTTGTCGGCATGGCCCGCAGGCTCGGAAATGCATTGTCGGAATCGGGCCGGGGCGCCCGGGCGCTCGGCGCCGCCGAGGCTCCGCCGCCTGAAGCCGCCACAACTCACGAAGTCGACCGCGCCGGTGAGGACAATGCCCGCAGGCTCGCCGGCGCCCGGCGAGAACCAGCCTCGCGCAACTGGCGTCGGCCCGATCGCTTCAAGACCATGGCGTTGGCCGCGTCAATCGCGCTTTGCGCGGGAGGCGTGCTCGGCTTTGCGCTCGGCGCGCTTCGGGCGCCCGACAGGACTGTCGCGAACAATGTGCCGCTCAACAGCATTGCAGTATCGCCTGCCGAAGCAGAACTGCTGTTTCAACTCGCGAGCGGCGAGTCGCGGCAGGTCCCGGGCAGCCCGGGAACGGCGACGGCCGAGGTCACCATGGTGTCCACGCATGGGATGGACGACGGCTCGGTCTGTCGCGAATTCACCACGGCGATCGCCGGAACGCTGCAGACACGGGTCGCCTGTCTGCGGGAACGCGCCTGGCGTGTGCATCTGGTCGTGGTTTCGTCGTCGAACGGGGGCTTCTCGCCGGCGAGCGGCCACGCGACAGCGGATCAATTCATCGAAGCGCTCGGGGGCAAAGAAATCCTGACCGGCGAAGCGGAGCGCAAGGCTCTGTTGCAGCCTTAGCGCCGAGCCGGGATATAATCCGGCGGCCAGGGGCATGGGCTCCGATGATGCGCGGCTCCAGCAATCCCGGGAATAGAGACCTTCGCGCGGCCGTTAGGGATCGCAGGGGGGCAGCTGCGCCGTTAGGCCCGCCATCCCTACCGCGAATATAGCGAATGTGACAAAAGCGAGACGCCAGCATGACCGCGATCTGGCGCGCCCTCAAGTGTATCGTGCGCTCATACAATCGGAAGCTGATACATGTCGACGACACAGTGCAAAAATGCTAGTGATCTGCCGATGAGAACCGGGATTGGTTGCCGTTCGTTCGCAACTGTTGTCGGCCTGTTTCTGGGCTTCACCGTACTCGGTCAATCCCCAACGCACCCTGCGCTGTTCCCCCCCGCATTCGCCGATGATGGTGGCGGTGGCGGCGGTGATGGCGGGGGCGGCGGCGGTGATGGCGGTGGTGGTGGCGGCGATGGGGGTGGCGCTGGTGGCGGAGGCCCCCCGATGGGCGGCAGTTGGGGCGGTAGCGGTTCGAGACAGTTCTCGCCGTTTCGCGGTTTTCGGTTCACCATGCCGTGGGATCAAAGACCCCGTCGTACCGCGAGGGCGCGCGCGAACGCGCGTGAATATGTGCTATCCGGAATCGAGGCTGCTCAAACCCAGGCACTGCGCGACCGCGGGTTTCGCGTCGTCGCCGAACGCTCCTTAAGCGGCGACAGAGGTTCTCTGCTGCGCGTCGCTGCGCCTGGCCGGATTTCCAAACAACGCGCGCTGGCATCATTGCGTGAGATCGCGCCGGGACGGCCTGTCGATGAGAACGCCTTATACCAACAGCGATTTCGGATGCAGGGCGGCCGGTCAACGCAGCGCAATGCTTTCCTCGACCCATTGGTGAGCGTGAACTGGCCGTTGCCGGAAAATTGCGCTGACCTGGGCGCCATCGGGTTGGTGGATACGGGTATCGATTCGGATCACACAGGGCTGGCGAGCAAGCGACTAGAGGTGATCACACAGCGCGCGGCCGACCGACAGCCGTCGAGCAAGCGCCACGGAACGGCGGTCGCGACGCTCTTGCTTGGCGACGGAGTCTTTCCGGGACTGACGCCGAAGGCCCGGATCGTGGCGGTCGATGCGTTCCATTCGCGCAACGGCGTGGACCAGATCGACACGTTCGATCTGGTGTCCGCGATGGATGCTTTGGTGGAGCGCGATGTTGCGGTCATCAATCTAAGTCTGTCGGGGTCGTCAAACGAGGTTCTGGACGCGGAGGGAAAGCGCGCGCAGGCGCGAGGCGTCATCGTGGTCGCCGCGAGCGGCAATGACGGCGCGACCGTCAAACCGCGATATCCTGCAGCTTACCCCTGGGCGATCGCGGCAACCGCGGTTGACAAGAATCTCGTCGTCTACAAGCGGGCGGTTCGTGGACCACATATCCGACTTGCCGCCCCCGGCGTCGACCTTGCTCTTCGCGACCGTGACGGGAAGCTGCGACAACACACCGGCACCTCGTTTGCCGCCCCATTCATCGCCGCGCGACTGGCTCTGGCCCATCTGGGGAAGCCGACCCGGCTCGCCGAGGCAGCAGGCCCACGCACCGATGATCTCGATGCCGCGAACGCTCTGGAAGGCCGCGTTGCTGCGCTTGTTAGCCAGGCGATTGATCTCGGCGACCCCGGAAAGGATATCGTCTACGGAGAAGGCCTCGTGCAGTTTGGTTCCGCTTGTCGTTCCGGGGCCGGTGCGACACAATGAACTTGCCGCACACAAGTTGCGAAAACCAGGGCACACTCCGGGAACAGAGCTGGAAAAGACGCGATGCCTAGCGCTGCGTCAGGAAACCGACCACGGCGTCGGTGAAGGCGTGCGGCTGCTCGATGTTTGAAATGTGCGCGGCGTCGAGGATCGTCAAAGCGGCGCCCGGAATCTGGCTGCGGATGAATTCGCCTGATGCGACCGGGGTCGACATGTCGTGCCGCCCGGCAATCACCAGCGTCGGGCTCTTGATCTTCGGCAGCAGCGCGCGCTGGTCGAGCGTGCTGAGCGCCTCGCAGCAGGCGAGATAGCCCTGCACGGGGGTGGCGAGCAGCATGGCCTTCAGGTTTGCCGTAATCTGCGGTTCGCGTTCGCGAAAGTCGGCGGTCAGCCAGCCCGCGATGACGGTATCGGCGACCGCGGCGATGCCGCCTTCCTGCACCGCCTTGATGCGGTTGTGCCAGTTGGTCGGATCGGGATACTGGCAGGCGGTGTTGGACAGAATGATCTTGCCGAACCGCTCCGGCGCGTTGGCGCCCAGCCATTGTCCGACCATGCCGCCCATCGACAGCCCGCACCAGTGCACCTTCTCGATGTTGAGGTCATCGAGGATCGCCAGCACGTCGCGGCCAAACCGCTCCATGGAATAGGGCCCCGGCGGCACGCTGGATTTGCCATGGCCGCGCCGGTCATAGCGGATCACCCGAAACAGCGGGGTGAGCGCCTTCATCTGCGGCTCCCACATCTGCATCGTGCAGCCCAGCGAATTCGACAGCATCAGGGTCGGCCCGCCGTCGCGGCCTTCGACTGACACGTTGAGCAGGCAACCGTCGGCATCGATCATCGGCATCTCGAGGTCCTCGTCATGGCGCGCGACCTAACCATTTCCGGCCTGACTCCGCCAATCCCAAAGCTGGGGTGCCAAGCCTGCTGCGCCGCGAATTAGCAGCGCCGAAGGCCCATCACCGCCCTTTCTTTTGGACCTGACGTGCTTTACTTGGGGATAACGGCGAAGCGATCCGGGAGGCTCCACGATGGCCATGACCATGAACGGCGAAGTCCAGCTTGCGGCGTCGCGCGAGGCCGTGTGGACCAAATTGAACGACCCGGAAGTGCTGAAGGTCTGCATCCCCGGCTGCGAGGAGCTGGAGAAAACCGACGACAACGGTTTTCGGGCGGTCGCCAAGATGAAGGTCGGCCCGGTCTCGGCCCGCTTCAAGGGGCGGGTGACGCTGAGCGATCTCGATCCGCCGAACGGCTACCGGATATCGGGCGAAGGCGAGGGCGGGGTCGCCGGCTTCGCCAAGGGCGGCGCCACCGTGGCGCTGGCCGACAAGGACGGCGGCACGCTGCTGACCTACAATGTCGAGGCCCAGATCGGCGGCAAGCTGGCCCAGCTCGGCCAGCGCCTGATCAACGGATCGGCCAAGAAGCTGGCCGATGAATTTTTCGCCAATTTCGCCAAGGCGGTGCAGGGCTGAGTCGCAAAATCCCGCCAAGTCGTATCGGGCCATGCCCAAGGGCGAGGTTGCTCATTGCCGGGATGGCCCATATTATGGCTTTGGAATGATTGCAATGACTGCGCCGCCGTGCACCGCAGCGCAGATGAAGAGAGTGCTGAATGGCCAAGATCTCCCTCGTCGTGAACGGCAATCCCGTCAACGCCAATATCGATCCTCGCACCCTGCTGGTGCAGTTTCTGCGCGAGAATTTGCGCCTGACCGGCACCCATGTCGGCTGCGACACCTCGCAATGCGGCGCCTGCGTCGTGCATCTCGACGGCAAGGCGGTCAAAGCCTGCACCACGCTGGCGGTGATGGCTGACGGCCATGAGGTCAGGACCATCGAGGGCCTTGCCGCCGACGGCGCGCCGCTGCATCCGATGCAGGAGGCCTTCCGCGAGCATCATGGCCTGCAATGCGGCTTCTGCACCCCCGGCATGATCATGACCGCGGTCGACCTCGTCCACCGCAAGGGTCACGATCTCAGCGACCACACGATACGCGAAGAGCTCGAAGGCAATCTCTGCCGCTGCACCGGGTACCAGAACATCGTTCTGTCGATCGCGGCCGGCGCCAAGGCGATGGCCAACTCCGATCTCGCGTAACGCACGTCCCGCTCGGCGATCAGGAAACTCTCATGTACGAATTCAAATATCATCGTCCGGCGACGGTTCGGCAGGCCGCCAATCTGCTGGTCAAGAATGCGGACTCCAAGGTCATTGCCGGCGGCCATACGCTGTTGCCGGTCATGAAGCAGCGGCTGGCCAGCCCGCCGCATCTGGTCGACCTCAGCCATATCGAGGGGCTTGACGGCATCGAGATGAAGGGCCGCTCGCTGGTGATCGGCGCCACCGCCACCCACAACACGGTTGCTACTTCCGCCATCGTCGGCGAGGCGATCCCGGCGCTGGCCGAACTGGCCGGCCTGATCGGCGATCCCGCGGTGCGCCACAAGGGCACCATCGGCGGATCGCTCGCCAACAACGACCCCACTGCCGATTATCCCGCGGCCTGCCTTGCGCTCGGCGCCACCATCGTCACCAACAAGCGCCGCCTCAAGCCGGAGGAATTCTTCCAGGGCCTGTTCACGACCTCGCTGGAGAGCGACGAGATCATCACCAGGGTGATGTTCCCGGTGCCGAAGAAGGCGGCCTATATCAAGTTCCGCAACCAGGCCTCGCGCTATGCGCTGGTCGGGGTGTTCGTCGCCAAGCGTCCGTCGGATGTCCGCGTCGCCGTCACCGGCGCCGGCTCCGAGGGCGTGTTCCGCGTCACCGCATTCGAGGAAGCCCTGAAGAAGCGCTTCTCGCCCAAGGCGCTCGACGGCATGACGGTGCCGGCGGACGGCCTGAACGGCGACCTGCACGGCAGCGCCGAATATCGCGCGCATCTGATCGCGGTGCTGGCGCGCCGCGCCGTCGAAGCTGCGACCGGCAAAGCCTGACATTTGCCGGGCAGAAGTCCATCAAGATTGGCTTTCCCAGGATTGGCATTGCAATGACTGCATCGGCGCTGCCTACCTCCGTCGATGCGATGCTCGAACTCCTGACCTCGCGCGGTTACCTCGCGGAGCGTTCGCTGGCGACGGTGACCTATCTGTCGCTCCGGATGGGCCGGCCGCTGTTTTTGGAAGGCGAGGCCGGGGTCGGCAAGACTGAAATTGCAAAAGTACTGTCGGCGGCTTTGGGACGCAAGCTGATCCGGCTGCAATGCTACGAAGGCCTCGACGTCGCCTCCTCGGTCTATGAGTGGAACAGCGCCGCGCAGATGATCGCGATCCGGCTCGCGGAAGCGGCCGGCGATACCGACCGCGACCAGTTGTCCAGCGACATCTTCGCCGAACGCTATCTGATCAAGCGGCCGCTGTTGCAGGCGCTGGAGCCCGACGTGGCCGGCCCCCCGGTGCTCCTGATCGACGAACTCGACCGCGCCGATGAGGCGTTCGAGGCTTATCTCTTGGAAATTCTCTCCGACTTCCAGGTGACGATTCCCGAATTCGGCACCATCAAGGCGCCGCAGCCGCCGATCGTCATCATTACCTCGAACCGGACCCGCGAGATTCACGACGCGCTGAAGCGCCGCTGCCTCTATCACTGGGTGGATTATCCCAACGCCGAGCGCGAGCTGGCGATCGTGAAATCGCGGGTGCCCGGCATTTCCGCGAAACTCTCGCAGCAGGTCGTCCGCTTCGTGCAGGCGCTGCGCGACCAGGATTTCTACAAGTCGCCCGGCGTCGCCGAAACCATCGACTGGGCCACGGCGCTCACCGAACTCGATGCGAGATCGCTGACCCCGCAGGTGGTCGGCGACACGATCGGCGCGCTGTTGAAATACCAGGACGACATCGCGCGGATGCAGGGCGACGGCTTGCAGAAAGTATTGAAGGAAGCGACGAGCGAGAGCTAGCGCAGCCGGAGAGGCAACGGCAGTGCGCTCCCTCTCCCGCTCTTGCGGGGGAGGGGGCGCACTGAGCGTGTGCGAGAGCAGAGATTCCAATGGCCATCAATCATCTTTCACCCCCGACCGGCCAAATGGCTGACAACGTCGTCGGCTTTGCCCGGGCGCTGCGCGCCGCAGGCATTCCGGTCGGCCCCGGCGCGGTGATCGATGCGCTCAACGCGCTGCAGGTGATCGAGATCGGCAACCGCGCCGACGTCTTCACCACGCTGGAAGCCATCTTCGTCAAGCGCCATGAGCATGCGCTGATCTTCGCGCAGGCGTTCGATCTGTTCTTCCGCGCCGCCGAAGAATGGAAGCACATGCTGGACTCGGTGCCGCTGCCCGACCACGCCAGGAAGAAGCCGCCGCCGGCGTCGCGCAGGGTCCAGGAGGCGCTGTCGCAGCCGCGGACGACCGAGATGCCGCAGGCCCGGGAGCAGGAACTGCGGCTGTCGGTATCCGACAAGGAGGTGCTGCAGAGAAAGGATTTCGCGCAGATGAGTGCTGCGGAAATCGCGCAGGCCACCCGCGCCATCGCACAGATGAGGCTGCCGCAGGCCGAATTGCGCACCCGCCGCTATCAGCCCGACGTGCGCGGCCTGCGGCTCGACATGCGCCGCACCTTGCGCGGCAGCTTGCGCACGGGAGGCGACATCATCGATCTCCACCGGCTCGGGCGAATCGACAAGCCGGCGCCGATCGTGGCGCTGCTCGATATATCCGGCTCGATGAGCGAGTATACGCGGCTGTTCCTGCATTTCCTGCATGCCATCACCGACGCGCGCAAACGCGTCTCGGTGTTCCTGTTCGGCACCAGGCTGACGAATGTGACGCGGTCCCTGCGCGCGCGCGATCCCGACGAGGCGCTGGCGAGCTGCTCCTCGACGGTGGAGGACTGGGCCGGCGGCACCCGCATCGGCACTTCGCTGCACACCTTCAACAAGTTGTGGGGCCGCCGCGTGCTCGGGCAGGGCGCCATCGTGCTCCTGATTTCCGACGGGCTGGAGCGCGAGGCCGATGCCAGGCTGGCATTCGAGATGGACCGGCTGCACAGGTCATGCCGCCGCCTGATATGGCTCAATCCCCTGCTGCGCTTCGGCGGCTTCGAGGCCAAGGCCCAAGGCATCAAAATGATGCTGCCGCATGTTGACGAATTCCGTCCGGTGCATAATTTGAGTTCGATCGAGGGGCTGATCGCGGCCCTTTCCGCGGCGCCGCCGCCGCATCACCGCAGCCTGATTCGATCCGCAGCTTGAAAGAGGCTCCCATGCTCAATCGCGACGAAGACATTCTCAAGGCGGCTGAGGACTGGCAGAAGGCCGGCCACAGCGTGGCGCTGGCGACCGTGGTCGAGACCTGGGGCTCGGCGCCGCGGCCCGCGGGCTCCAGCCTCGTCATCAACGATGACGGGACGTTCCTGGGCTCGGTGTCCGGCGGCTGCGTCGAGGGCGCCGTCGTTACCGAGGCGCTCGATGTGATCGCCAGCGGCAAGCCAAAAATGCTGGAATTCGGCGTCGCCGACGAGACCGCGTGGAATGTCGGGCTGTCCTGCGGCGGCACCATCAGGGTGTTCGTCGAGAAAGTCGGCCAGTCGTGAAGCTCGAAACGCTCAAGACGATCAATGCCGAGCGCGCCGCTCGGCGACCCGTCATTCTCGTCACGGATACCGACACTGGCGACCAGCGGCTGGTCAAGGCCGCCGACATATCGGCCGATCCGCTGCGATCAGAACTTTCAAGACAGCTGCGCATGGGCAAGAGCGGCACCATCGAGGTCGGCGGCAAGAAGCTGTTTCTCAACGTCTATGCGCCGACCGCCAGGCTCGTGATCGTAGGCGCGGTGCATATCAGCCAGGCCTTGGCACCGCTGGCGCGTTCGCTGGATTACGACGTGACGGTGGTGGATCCGCGCACCGCGTTCGCCAGCCCGGAGCGGTTTCCCGATGTGCCGCTGATCGCCGAGTGGCCCGACGTGGCGCTGCCGCCGCTCAATATCGATCACTACAC
Source organism: Bradyrhizobiaceae bacterium Ga0074131 (assembly GCA_001464035.1). Lineage (GTDB taxonomy): Bacteria > Pseudomonadota > Alphaproteobacteria > Rhizobiales > Xanthobacteraceae > Bradyrhizobium. The sequence continues at coordinate 305,644 of LNEC01000017.1, read as the reverse complement.
CGCCTTCGTGGCGCTGACGCATGATCCCAAGATCGACGATCCGGCGCTGCTGCACGCGTTCGAGCGCGATTGCTTCTATATCGGCGCGCTCGGCTCGCGAAAGACCCATGCCAAGCGCGCCGAACGCCTGAAGGCACAAGGCGCAAAGGATGCCGACATCGCCCGCATTCATGCGCCGATCGGGCTGGCAATCGGCGCGGTGTCGCCGTCCGAGATCGCGGTCTCCATCATGGCCGAGATCACCGCGCAGTTGCGGCTGCCCGCCAAAGAAAAAGAAAACGCCGCATGAAGTTCGGTCCAGCCAGCCCGGCCGACGCGGTCGGCGGCGTCACCGTCCACACCCTGCGTCAGGGATCGCTGGTGCTGAAGAAGGGCACCGCGATCGGCCCGGCCGAGGTCGAGGCGCTCCATCAAGCCGGCGTCAAGGAGATCGTGGTGGTGCGGCTGGAGCCGGGCGACGTCTCCGAAGACGCCGCCGCCGCCAGCATCGCGCAGGCGGTGGCCGGCGACGGCGTCAATGTCGAGCGCGCCTTTACCGGCCGCGCCAATCTGTTCGCCGCCAGGGCCGGCGTACTCGTGGTGGACCGGGCCAGGGTCGACTGCATCAACGGCGTCGACGAAGCCATCACCTTTGCAACGCTTGCCGCCTTCAAGCCGGTGGTCGAAGGCGAGATGATCGCCACGGTCAAGATCATTCCGTTCGGCGTTGAAGCGAAACTGCGGGACGCGGCGGTGGCGGCTGCCAGCGGCGGCGGGCTGCGGGTCGCGCCCTATGTGATCAAACGCGTCGGCATCGTCTCGACCTTGCTGCCGGGGCTAGCACCGAAGGTGGTGGAAAAAACATTGCGGGTGACGGCGGAGCGGCTGGCGCCGGCCGGCGCCGTCATCACGGCCGAACGCCGCGTGCCGCATGACGAGGCGGCGTTGGCGGCGTCGATCAGGGACTTGCTCGGGCTCGGCGCCGAGCTTGTCATCGTGTTCGGCGCTTCCGCCATTGCCGACCGGCGCGACGTGATTCCGGCGGCGATCACGGATATAGGCGGCGCCATCGAGCATTTCGGCATGCCGGTCGACCCTGGCAATCTGCTGTTGATCGGCAATGCCGGCGGCGTGCCGGTGCTGGGCGCGCCCGGCTGCGCGCGCTCGCCGGTGGAGAACGGGTTCGACTGGGTGCTGATGCGCCTGCTGGCCGGCCTCAAGGTCACCCGCGCCGAACTCACCGGCATGGGCGTCGGCGGTCTCTTGATGGAAATCGTGACCCGGCCGCAGCCGCGCACGCCGGCCGGCCCGGAGGGCAACCGCAACGTGGCCGCCATCATTCTCGCCGCCGGGCGTTCCACCCGCATGGGCGGTCCCAACAAGCTGCTGGCCGAACTCGGCGGCAAGACCTTGGTGCGGCTCGTGACCGAGCAGGCGCTGGCCTCGAAGGCTTCCAGCGTCGTTGTCGTCACCGGCCATCAGGCCCAGCAGGTCGAGAAAGCGCTGGCCGGCCTGAACGTGAAATTGGTGCGCAATCCGGATTTTGCGGAGGGCCTCGCCAGTTCGGTCAAGTCCGGCATCGCGGCGGTGCCGCCAGACGCCGATGGCGCGGTGATCTGTCTCGGCGATATGCCGCTGATCTCGGCTGGTCTGATTGATCGGCTGATCGAGACCTTCGCGCCCGACCGCGGCAACCTGATAGCGGTGCCGGTCAGCGATGGCAGGCGCGGCAACCCGGTGCTGTGGTCGCGCCGCTTCTTCAATGAACTGATGACGCTGGACGGCGACATCGGCGCCCGCCACCTGATCGCCAAGCACGGCGAGGCGGTGGCCGAAGTCCCGGTCGAGGGCCATGGCGCGTTCCTCGATATCGATACCCCGCAGGCACTCGAAGAGGCACAGCGAGGGTAGCGTGGCCAGAGGTGCGCTCTTCGCGCCGTGCTCACTATCCTCTGTGCATTTGATGGTGGGCACGGCGCAAGAGCGCAATTGTCCACCCTAAGGAACCTCGTATTCAACCTCTCGTTCACCAAGTCGAAACATCCCCGATGTAGCTTGGCCGCCGAGGACCTCGGGGGAGGGAATTTTGACGCTTTTCGACGCCGCGCGCGGCCGCGCGCTACTTGCATCTGCCGCGATTTTCACGCTGCTCGGGCTGTTCGCCACGCCGTCATGGGCGGTGGGCGCCTTTGCCGTCGGCAAATGCGGCGCCTATGGCCAGGCCTACGACTACCCGGCGGAAGCCGCCGCGCGCGCCGCGGCGCTGAAGCAATGCAAAGGCGAATGCACCGCGGTGACCATGAAGCGCGCCTGCGCGGCATTCGCGGTCGACATGGCCAACCCCTGCGGCGCCCACGCCTATGCGGTCAAGCCGAGGATTTCGAGTTCGCTCAATGCCGCGACCAAAAAATGCTACGAATTCGGCGGCAAGGAATGCGTGATCCGCGCTTGGGCCTGCGACGCCAAGGGCTGACCGTCAGAACGAATCCGGGCTAATCTGTCAACCATGCAATTCGACACCAAGATCGCGGTCGTGATCCGGACCGACCTCGAGGCGTGGCAGAAGCTGAACGTCGCGGCGTTTCTGGCCTCGGGCATTGCCGCAGCTTTTCCGGAATGCATCGGCGAGCCCTACGCCGATGGTTCGGGCACGCGATATTGGTCGCTGATCGGTCAGCCGATCCTGATCTATGGCGCCGACCGGCCGCAGCTGTCCCGTGCGCTCGAACGCGCGCTTGCGCGCGACGTGAAGCCGGCGGTCTATACCGAAGATATGTTCAAGACCACGCATGATGCCGCCAACCGCGCGGCGGTCAGCGCCGTGATCCGCGCCGAACTTAATCTGGTCGGGCTCGCCATGCGCGCCGAGCGCAGGATGATCGACAAGATCGTCGACGGACTGAAGTTTCACGGCTGATCTAGATCAAGCCGACCCCGCTGCCCTGTGTCGTACTCGATGCTTGGGCCGGTCGGAACGGCCGGCCGTTCGGCGCCAGGGAAACGAACATGACGGCGGTGACCAAAATCGTCTTTCTCGGCGCCACCAGCGCGTCGTTCGGCATCAGCATGTTCCGCGATTTGTTCTCCAGCCGTGATCTCGCCGGCAGCACCCTGGTGCTGGTCGGCAGGAACGCCGACCGGCTGTTGCGGACCGAGCGGCTGGCAAAATTGCTCAACGACAAATCGCACGCGGGGTTGAAGATCGAGTCAACCACTGACTGGCGGAACGCACTCGACGGCGCGGAGTTTGTCATCCACTCGACCGTGATCGACCGCAACCGGCTCTGGAAACTCGATTGGGAGGTGCCCCGCAAATACGGCATTCGTCACACCCTGGGCGAGAACGGCGGCCCGGGCGGGCTGTTCTTCACCCTGCGTACCTTGCCGATGGTTTTCGATTTCGTGCGCGAGATGGAGCGGCGTTGCCCGCAGGCGCTGTTCGTCAATTTTTCCAATCCGGAAAGCCGCATCGTTCTGGCGCTCGGGAAATACAGCAGGATCCGCACCATTGGTCTGTGCCACGGAATTTTCATGGCGCGCGATGCGGTCGCCGCCATTCTCGGGCTGCCCGCCGAACAAGTGGAGGTGTGGGGCGCGGGTCTCAATCACTTCCAGTGCCTGACGCAGATCCGCAACCGGGCGACCGGCGCCGACCTTTATCCGCTGTTGCGCGATAAGGAGAGGGATTACGACCCGAAGGTCTCGCCGCTGTCGCGTAACCTGTTCCGGGCCTTCGGCTACTGGCTCGGCTGCGGCGACGGCCATGTCGGCGAATACCTGGCGTATGGCTGGGAAGCCGGCGAGGGCGGCTACAATTTCGAATGGGACGAAGGCGAGCGGGCGAAAACGGAAAAGACCATCGACGACGTGCTGGCGGGAAGGGCGGAGATTCCGTGGTGGTGGCTGACGGCATCGGGCGAGCGCGCCGTCGCCGTGATTGCGGCCGTGCTGCATGACCGCAAGCAACTGATTGAATCCGGCGTGGTCTACAATCAAGGAACGATTCCAAACCTTCCGGCCAGCGCCGCCGTCGAAGTTCCCGTGATGGCGGACATGGCGGGCATTCATCCGGTTTCGCTGGGCCCATTGCCCGACGCGGTCGCCAAGCTCATGACCGTTCAGGTCAACGTGCAGCAACTCGCCGTCGAGGCGGCGGTGCAGGCTTCAAAGGAACTGGCATTGCAGGCGCTGTTGATCGATCCCGTCGTCAATTCCGCTGAAGCGGCCCGCCTTCTTCTGGATGAGCTCTGGGAAATCAACCGGCCCTATATCCGTAAATGCATCTGACGCCGGCGGGCGGCGACACGATCGGCTGAAGTATCACGCTTAGCCCGTCAGTTTAGCGTTCCAGCCCAGCGGAATAGCCCAATCACGGTGAGGTGAAAGAGGCGACCAGAGTAGTCGTTGACAATGACTGACCAGTCAGTCAGATTAATACAATGTCAAAGTCCTCCGTCAGATCAGCAGTTCTAGCGAACGGGTCGAAGGCCGGCCGGTGAAAGATATGAAAGCCCAGGCGCCAAAGACTGCGAAGGCCCCGGCCAACCGCGCGGAGCGCACGGCGGAGCGGCGAGCGGCCATCATCGAGGCGGCGCTGGACGAGTTCATCTCGCGCGGATTTGCCGCGACCCGGCTCGACGACGTCGCCAAGCGGGCCGGCGTCGCCAAGGGCACCATCTATCTGCATTTCAAGGACAAGGAGTCGATGTTCGAGGAGCTGATCCGCACCGCACTGGTGCCGATGATCAACCGGCTCCATGCGCCGCCGCCGGTCGGCGGATCGGTGCGCGACATGGTCGAGGGATTTGCCCAGAATTTTATCCGAGAAGTCGCCAGCACGCGGCGCGGCGACATCGTGCGCCTGATCGTCGCCGAAGGCCCACGTTTTCCGGCCATCGCCGATTTCTACTACCGCGAAGTGGTCTCGCGCGGTCTCGCCGGCATGCGCGCGCTGATCGAGCTCGGCATCGCGCGTGGAGAGATCCAGCACAAGAACCTTTCGCGCTTTCCGCAGATCATGGTGGCGCCCGCGCTCATCGCGGTGATCTGGCAGAGCCTGTTCAGCAGGCACGCGCCACTGGATGCGATCGAGATGTTTCGCGTCCATCTCGATCTGATTTTTGGCGAACGGAGAGCGACATGACTTCGTCGCGAGCGCGGATGCCGATCTGGGCGGCGCTGGCGCTCGCCGCGGCGCTGGCCGGCTGTAACGAGGTCAAGAATCCCGGTTATCAGGGCTGGGTCGAAGCCGACATGATCTTCGTCAGTCCCGATGAACCCGGACGCGTGGTCAAACTCAACGTGCGCGAGGGCGACGAGGTCAAGGCCGGCATGCCGCTCTATTCGGTCGATGACGATCTGCAGAGGGCCGACCTCAACCAGCACAGCGCCACGCTTGCCAACGCGCAGCAGACCCATGACCGCGCCGCCTCCCTGAGCAGGACCGGTTCCGGCACGCAGGCCAATCTCGACTCCGCGGTGTCGGCGCTGCGGGTGGCGGAGGCGCGGGTCAACACGTCGCAAACGCGGCTCGCGCGGCGCAGCGGCTTTGCTCCCGTCGGCGGCACCATTCAGCAGATCTATTTCCGCGAGGGCGAGTTGGTGCCGGCGCAGCGGCCGGTGCTGTCGATCATGCCGCCCGGCAATATCAAGCTGCGGTTCTTCGTCCCGGAGACGGATCTGCCGAAGCTCGCGGTCGGCGACGAGGTGCGTGTCACCTGCGACAATTGCGCCGCCGGTCTCACCGCCAAGATCTACTTCATTGCGACGGCGGCCGAATACACCCCGCCCGTCATCTACAGCCTCGAGGAGCGCAGCAAGCTGGTGTACCTGATTCAGGCGCGGCCGAACCGGCCCGACTCCTTGCGCGTCGGCCAGCCAATCTCGGTGTTTCCCGGCGCCAAGATGCCGGTCGCGGACAAGCGATGACGGCCGCGCCAGCACTAGCACCGGCACCAGCTGCGGATGTCGCCATCGACGTTCGCGGCCTTTCAAAAGCTTTCGGCGGCCGCGAGGTGGTGCATGATCTCAGCATGCAGGTCAGGCGCGGCAGCATCTACGGCTTTCTCGGCCCCAACGGCAGCGGCAAGACCACCACCATCCGGATGCTCTGCGGCCTGCTGACGCCGGACAGCGGCGAGGGCACCTGTCTCGGCTACGATATCCGCCGCCAAGCCGACAGCATCAAGCGCCAGGTCGGCTATATGACCCAGCGCTTTTCGCTGTACCAGGATTTGTCGGTGCGCGAGAACCTGGAATTCGTGGCACGGCTCTACGGCGTAGCCGATGCGCGGGGCGCCGCGGCCGAGATGATCAGGCGGCTCGGCCTCAACGGCCGCGAGGAGCAGCTGGCGGGCAATCTCTCAGGGGGCTGGAAGCAGCGCCTCGCGCTCGGCGCCTGCACGCTGCCCAATCCGCAACTCTTGCTGCTCGACGAGCCGACCGCCGGCGTCGACCCGAAGGCGCGGCGCGATTTCTGGAACGAGATCCATGCGCTGGCGGCGAACGGCCTGACGGTGCTGGTCTCCACCCATTACATGGACGAGGCGGAGCGCTGCCACGAGATCGCGTATATTGCCTACGGTCATTTGCTGGCGCACGGCACGGTCGACGAGGTGATTGCCACATCGGCGCTGTCGACCTGGACGGTGTCGGGCGATGACCTCAACGCGCTCGTGTCCAGCCTCACCGGCAAGCCGGGTGTCGACATGGTAGCGCCGTTCGGCACGTCCCTGCATATCTCCGGCCGCGACCGGGCGGCGCTTGACGCCAGCATCGCACCGTATCGCGACCGCAAGGGATGGCGCTGGCAGCACAGCGAACCGTCGCTCGAAGACGTCTTTATCGAACTGATGACACGTTCGACGGACAATTTCCAATGAGCGTTACCCCTGCACCTGACCACAGCCGCGACAGCAAGGATCGGCCGTTCGGCTTCTGGCGGCGCAGCTACGCCATGGTGGTGAAGGAATTCATCCAGCTTCGGCGCGACCGGGTCTCGTTCGCAATGATCGTGATGATCCCGGTGATGCAGCTGTTGCTGTTTGGCTTTGCCATCAACACCACCCCACGCCATCTCCCCACCGCGGTCCTGCTGCAGGAGGATAGCGACCTCGCGCGTTCGGTGCTGAAAGCGATGGAGAACACCGCCTATTTCCGCTTCACCCGCGAAGTGCACGAGGTCGCGGAATTCGACGATCTGCTGCTGTCGGGCCAGGTGCTGTTCGGTGTGGAGATTCCGCGCGGTTTTGAGCGCGCGGTGCGTCGCGGCGACCGTCCGGCGCTGTTGGTCGCAGCCGACGCCACCGATCCCGTCGCAGCAGGCTCGGCGATGTCGGCGCTCGGCACCGTGGTGCAGACGGCGCTGCAGCACGACCTGCACATCGGCGATCCCGCGTCGCCGCCGTTCGAGATCCGCAGCCATGCCCGCTACAACCCAACGGCGTCGTCGCGGCTGAACATCGTGCCCGGCCTGGTCGGCACGATCCTGACCATGACCATGCTGATTTTCACAGCACTTTCGGTGACGCGCGAGATCGAGCGCGGCACGATGGAGAGCCTGCTGTCGATGCCGATCACGCCGGTCGAGGTCATGCTCGGGAAGATCCTGCCTTACGTGCTGGTCGGCTTCATCCAGGCCATCCTGATCATCGGCATCGGCGTGCTCTTGTTCGGAGTGCCCATCTACGGCAGCCTGACCCTGCTGGCGCTGCTCTCGACGCTGTTCATCACCACCAATCTGGCGATCGGCTACACGTTCTCGACCATCGCGCAGAACCAGTTGCAGGCGATGCAGATGTCGCTGATGTTTTTCCTGCCGAGCATTTTGCTGTCGGGCTTCATGTTCCCGTTCGCCGGCATGCCGGTATGGGCGCAGTATATCGGCGAAGGTTTGCCGCTGACGCATTACCTGCGGATCGTCCGCGCCATCATGCTGAAGGGCGCGACCCTGCCGAACATGCAGTACGACGCGATAGCGCTGCTGGCCCTGATGCTGCTGGCCATGACCATCGCGGTGATGCGCTTCCGTCGCACGCTGGATTGAGGCAGACTAGGGTGGGGGTGGGTGCGATGGCGGGGTCATGGCGAGCCGGCGCGAAGCGCCGGCCGATGAAAGGCTCCCGCGAAGATTCCATAGCGCCGCAAAGAAGAATCGATTGCGTTGTCGCTGCGTAACTCGCAATGATCGCCTCTAGATCTGCCTCGCTGCCAGATTTTCCACCTTCACACCGTCGCGCTCCTCGATGATCTCGGCGATCCACTGCCGGTGGCACTCGCGGTGATCGCGCTCGTAGCAGAGAATGCAGACCGGACCTGCCTGCCTGACCAGCGCCGACAATTCGTCGAGTTGCTCCCGTGCCTGCGGCGTCTTCAGATGCTTCGCATAGATCTTGTGCAGCGCGCCGAACTGGCCGCTGCGCGCGGCCTCGCGGCCGTCCTTCGGCGTGCCGAGCCCGCGCAGATGCAGGTAGGAGATGCCGCGCTCGTCGAGTCCGGCCGCCAGCTGGTTCTTGGAAAAGCCCGGGCGGCGCGACGCCGCCACCGCGCGCACGTCCACCAGCAGCTTCACGCCGGCCTGTTCGAGTTCGTCGAGCACCGCTTTTGCCGGGGTCTGCTCATAGCCGATAGTGAAGAGTTTTCGGGTCTTTGCCATTCGCTGGATCCGTCATGTCACCCGTTCGATCAATTCCATCGCGCCGGCCGGGGCACGCACCTTGCCCTCGTGGATCACATAGGCAAACACGTCGCGCGGCACCTTCTTGGCACCCTCGGGATCGACCCGCGGCAGGTCGTCCGGCTCGCCACCGGCGGCCCAGACCTGAAACCGCTTCGCCCAGGCGTCGAGCGCCTTCGGCGGATAGCAGGTTTTCAGGTCGTCGTTGCCTTTCTGCAGCCGCGCATAGACGAAGTCGCCGGTGATATCGGCGATCGCCGGATACTTGCCGTGCTCGGCAAACACCACGGGCGTTTCGAATTGTCGCAGCAGCGCGATGAACTCAGGCACCGCAAAACTGTCGTGCCGCACCTCGACCACATGGCGAAGTGCGCGGCCTTCGAGCCGGCGCGGCAGCAGCTCGAGAAACTTGCCGAAATCGGCGTCGTCGAACTTCTTGGTCGGCGCGAATTGCCACAGCACCGGACCGAGCCGGTCGCCGAGCTCCAGCACGCCGGAATCATAGAAGCGTTTCACCGAATCGCCGGCCTCCGCCAGCACCCGCCGGTTGGTGGCAAAGCGCGGCCCTTTCAGCGAGAACACAAATCCGTCCGGAACCTCGCGCGCCCATTTGCGAAAGCTCTCCGGCTTCTGCGAGCCGTAATAGGTGCCGTTGATCTCGATCGAGGTGAGTTTGGAAGCCGCATATTCCAGTTCTTTCGCCTGTGTCAGCTTCTCCGGATAGAACACCCCGCGCCACGGCGCAAAGGTCCAGCCGCCGACGCCGATGTAGATGTGGCCGGAGGTTTTCGAAGCGTTCTTGGGGGGCTTGGTCACGGGATGCACTCATTGCGCGGGAAGCAATAAAGCTTTCGGTCCGAGCCTAGTGGAATCGATCGCGGTTGGCCAGTTTGCCGGGGCGCGCTGCCAGTTCGATCTGTCGGGCAAGCGGCGATGGCGCTCGCTCGCTCGCAAGAAAATGCTCCGGAAAACCGGAGCAGCTTTTTGCCATCGCTCGAGCGACGCCGATGAAGGTCAGCGCGACGTCGGGGCCACCTTGGCGACAGCGCCTTCGAAAGTCTGCTTGGCCAGATCGCTGTAGAGTTCGCGGATCTTCTGCGACTCCATCACGAACGTTTCGTAAGCCTGCTTGGCGAACTCGGTCTGGATCTCGATCGCCTGGTCGAGCGAGCGGACGCCCGCGAGTTTTTCGACAAATGACTTGGTCAGTTCGAACGACTTCCTGCTGTAGTCGCCGTAGGCCATTGCGATGGTTTGAATGTCGATCCCAGGCGTGTTCGCCGGCGCCGCGGCGCTCGACAAGGCGTCGGGTGCGGCGACGGCTGCCTCGATGGGCGCCGGGACGTCGGGCTGTTGAGCCGGCTCCAGGTTCGGCACCCGATCCGATTGCTGGTTTCGCGGTGGGGGGACCTTCCGCGCACGCTGGCCGGGCTTGCCGCCCGGCTTCTTCTGGTTCGAATTCGACATGGTGTGCATCTCCGTTGCGGCAATATTAAACCAACGGTCCAAATCGCCCATGGTTGCGTGGAAATAGCGCTGCCGGCTTGTTCCCAGCGCGGCGCTGGTGTGTTGGCATCAAGAATTGGGAACTCTTGTGCGCCCGCTCCGTCACGCTAGGATGGGTGGTCAGCGCTCGCGGCCCCGAGCGGCGACCAGGGAATATGCGGATGGATACCGAAGCGATCGCAAGACTGTTGGGCGGCATCGTCGCGGCCATTGTGCTGGTGGCCGCGGTCGTGTTTGGACCGATCGGACAGGGGGGCAAGCCGGCCAAGGAGGTGCAAACGATCGAAGCGCCGAAGGCCGCAGTCCCGGCCGCACCCGCCGTTCGGGGGCCGGTTGTGCGGGAAGTACCGCAGTAAGGGGCCTAACGCCCTTGCGCAACGCCGCGATCGTTCCTATCTTGGCTTTAACGGCGACGTCGACGCTTTATAGCTCCGGCGCTGGGACGACCACTGAATGGTAAGGCAGCGCCGGATGTACGCGCGCCCTCTGTTCGTGGTCGTTGGCATTTTGGGCCTGTTTTGGCCGTTTTAGCCGCTCCGGCCGTAGTTTTGAGTCTTTTGGCCCGCTGGCGCAGCCCTCCTTGGGCCTTCCCTTGGCTTCCCCTGACGCTCCAGATATACGCTGGCGCCATGCATGAAGTCGCCAGACCGAGGCCCGGGAGCCCGCCGCAATCGACCGGCGCGCCGCAGCTTTCGGTCGTCGTCCCCACCTTCAACGAGCGCGACAACGTTACCACCCTATACCAGCGGCTGGAGGCGACGTTTGCCGGCATCGCCTGGGAAGTAGTCTTCGTCGACGACAATTCTCCCGACGGAACCTGGGATGTCGTGCGGGGCCTGGCGCGGGCGGATCACCGCGTCCGCTGCATCCGGCGGATCGGGCGTCGCGGCCTGTCCGGCGCCTGCATCGAGGGCATCCTGGCTGCGAGCGCGCCTTACGCCGCCGTGATCGACGCCGACCTGCAGCATGACGAGACCCAGCTGCCGAAGATGCTGGCGCTGCTGAAGGGCGGTGAATTCGATCTCGTGGTCGGCAGCCGTTACATCGAAGGCGGCAGCGCCGCCAGTTTTGACAGGCAGCGGGCTGGGGCCAGCCATCTCGCGACCGAAGTGGCAAAACGGGTGCTGCGGGTCAAGATCGCCGATCCCATGAGCGGGTTCTTCATGATTCGCAGGGATCGCTTCGAGGAGCTGGCGCCGCAGCTTTCCACCCAAGGCTTCAAGATACTGCTCGACATCGTCGCCACCGCGCGCGGCGAACTGCGGGTGAAGGAAATTCCCTTCAGCTTCGGCACCCGGCTGCATGGCGAGAGCAAACTCGACTCCATGGTGGCGCTGGATTTTCTGGGACTGGTGCTGGCGAAGCTGACCCATGACGTGGTGTCGCTGCGTTTCCTGCTGTTCGCGATGGTCGGCTCGATCGGCCTCGTCGTGCATCTGGCGACGCTGTTCGTCGCGCATGAGGTCCTCAATGTGCCGTTCACCGAGGCGCAGGCGGCCGGCGCATTGGTCGCCATGACCTCCAATTTCATTCTGAACAATTTTCTCACCTATCGCGACCAGCGGCTGAAGGGCTTTGCCATCCTGCGCGGCCTGCTGCTGTTCTACCTCGTCTGCAGCGTCGGCCTGGTCGCCAATGTCGGCGTCGCGTTTTCGGTCTACGATCAGGAGTGGAACTGGTGGCTGGCCGGGGCGGCCGGCGCGCTGATGGGCGTGGTGTGGAATTACGCGATGTCCGGGCTGTTCGTCTGGCGCAAGCGATGAACGAAAAATGAGCTCGAACGACGGAACGCTGGCCCGCAACACGTTCCTCACGGTGCTGGCGCTGGTGGTGTTGCGGCTGGTCGCCGCCGCCTGGACGCCGCTGACCTTCGACGAAGCCTATTACTGGATGTGGTCGAAGCATCTGGCCGGCGGCTACTACGACCATCCTCCTGCCGTCGCCTACGTGATCCGTGCCGGCACGATGATTCTCGGCGATACCGAACTCGGCGTGCGGCTGGTATCGATCCTGCTGGCGCTGCCGATGAGTCTTGCGGTGTATCGTGCCGCCGCCATCCTGTTCGGCGGCAGTCGGGTGGCGGCGTCCGCGACCATCCTGCTCAATGTTACCCTGATGGCAGCAGTCGGCACCCTGATCGTGACGCCGGATGCGCCGCTGCTGGTGGCGTCGAGTTTCGTGCTGTTTTTTCTCGCCAAGGTTCTCGAGACCGGGCGCGGCGCGTGGTGGCTCGCGGTCGGCGTCGCAGTCGGCGCGGCGCTGCTGTCGAAATACACCGCGCTGTTTTTCGGGCCGGCGATTTTGATCTGGCTGGTGGCGGTGCCGAAGATGCGGCGCTGGCTGATCTCGCCCTGGCCTTATCTCGGCGGCCTGGTGGCGCTGGCGGTCTTCGCGCCGGTGATTGTCTGGAACGCCGATCACCAGTGGGTTTCCTTCCTCAAGCAGTTCGGCCGCGCCAGAATCGAGAATTTCAGGCCGGCCTTCATCGGCGAACTGATCCCGACCCAGTTTGCATTCGCCACGCCGCTGGTCTTCATTCTCGGCGTGATGGGGCTTCACGCCCTGATCTGGCGCAATGCCGGCGCGTTCGCGGCGCGGATGCTTGTCAACACGATGTTCTGGACCATCGTGGCATATTTCATCTGGCATTCGCTGCACGCCCGCGTCGAGGCCAACTGGTTCGCGCCGGTCTATCCGGCGTTGGCGATATCGGCCGCGGTCGCCGCCCACCTCGTGCGATGGGACCGATATCGCCAGCGCCTCGCCGATTTCTGCCTGAGCTGGGCTTCGCCGGCGGGAATTGCATTGTTTGCGTTGCTGATCGTGCAGGCCAATACCGGCGTGTTCACGGGCTATCGCCGCGACGCCACGGTCCGCAGCGTCGGCGTCGGCTGGCGTGAGCTTGCCAGCGAGATTGAAGCGGTGCGGCTGCGCACCGGTGCGACCTGCGTGCTGGCGCCGGATTACGGCACCACCGGATGGCTTGCCTTCTACCTGCCCAAGGGCACCTGCGTGGTGCAGCCGACTCAGCGCATTCGCTGGGTCAACATGCCCGAGCCGGCTCCGGCGCTGTTGTCCGGCAAGCTGTTGTTCGTCGACGAGGCGCGGCCCCGCGCGCGCACTGATCCGAGGGAAAACTTCGCGGATGTCGAGAGGGTCGCTGAACTCAAGCGCATGCGCGGGCCGCTTGTCATCGAGACCTACGGGCTCGATCTGCTTGCGGGTCCGAAGGGCAGCGTGCTCGACCGTTCCCCGCCACCGGAGCTGGATTAGGAGAGCCGGGCGGGCTTAACTCACTCGGTCGTCATACCCCGCGAATGCGGGGTATCCAGTACGCTGCGGCCTCTCGATTCTATCACTGCCATCTCTGGAATACTGGATCGCCCGGTCAAAGCCGCGCGATGACACCCGGTATAGTGCTGGAAAAATTAATCCTTCACCCCTGTCGGATCGGCCCGTCCCCGCACGTCCCTTGATCATGCCCACCGATGCGAGGTCATGCCATGAGCAGTTCCACCCTGAAACCCGCCACTGAGCTGGCGCGCGCCAGCGGCGTGCGCTTTCCGAACGAAAGCGCCGAATACCGGCGCGCCCGCGAGGCGCTGCTGGCCGAGGAGATCGAGCTTCGCCGCCATATTGAGCGCGTGGCGGAACAGCGCCGTGCGTTGCCGCCGGGCGGCGAAATCAGAAAGAATTATGTCTTCGAGGGCGAGAACGGAAAGGCGTCGTTCGCCGATCTGTTCGGGACCCGGGATTCACTCGTCGTCTACAACTACATGTTCGGCCCGCAGCGCGAACGGCCTTGCCCGATGTGCACCTCGCTGTTGTCAGCCTGGGACGGCGAGGTGCCCGACATTACACAGCGCGTCGCGCTTGCCATCGTGGCGCGGTCGCCGATCGCGCGGCTGGTCGCCTTCAAGCGCGAACGCGGCTGGCATCGTCTGCCGCTTTACTCCGACATTTCGGGCGAGTTCAGCCGCGACTATCACGGGTTGACGGAAGACGGCGGCGACGATGCAGCGTTCAATGTGTTCACGCGGCGACACGGCACAATCAGGCATTTCTGGGGCGGCGAAATGAACGGCGCATCATCCGACCCCGGACAGGATCCGCGCGGGGCGCCCGATCTGATGCCGCTGTGGACCATCCTCGACGTGACGCCGGAAGGGCGCGGCAGCGATTGGTATCCGAAGCTGAATTACTGAGTCAGGAACTCGGAAAGTTCCCTCGTAGTTGCGGGGCCGCTGCATGGCATCGGCCCCGCATTCTTGCATGCCCAACATCCGCCCGCACTTAATCGGCATTTAACTAAAAGTCGCCTTAATGACGCTCCGCGCCTCTGCCAGATGCTGCATCGAAAATTGCGATACAATGCTGCGAAGAGGAACTCGGTGGAAGTTGTCTGGATACGGGGCGAATGAGTTACAGTACGAGTGCGTCCGTCCAATTCGCGGCCAAGAACGTTCGGCGTTCATCGCGTAAAGCCAATGCTAACCATATTCTCGGCGGCGCCGCGGTCGCCTGCCTGGTGTTGGGCTGCGCGTGGACTCTCCACGCCAATGTTTTCAGCGCCAGCATCTATCCCACCATGGCCGGCGCAAACTTCGACGCGCCGGTGACCCAACTGAAACAGTCGGCGCCGGCGCGAACCCCGCAAGCCATCGTCAACCATGTTTTTGCCAGCCTGCCGGAACCGGCGCCGGTCATCGCCGCGCCGGCGACGGTCGCATCCGACATCGCGCTGAAGTTCGACGACCGTTTTGCCGCGGCAGCGCCGCAAGCCGTCGCGCCCACGCCGCAAGCCCAGACGGTGCAACTGGCTTCCGCGTCACCTGCGATCGAAGCGGCGAAGCCGGGCGACGTGCCGAAATCGGTGGAAGCTGCCAAACCGAAACAAGCTGCACAAGCGCCGGCGCAGGTCGCCGCCCTCACGCCGGCACCCAGCGAAACCAAAGCCGCGAAGAGCGCGGGTGCTTCCGTCAAGGACATGGCGCAGCGCGCCAAGGCGGCGGTGATGTCGATCGCCTCGGGCGACAAACCGAACATGGTGGAAAAACTGTGGGGCAAGCAACCGTCGTACGGGTTGCTGGCTTACGCCTCCGCCGACGTCAGCGCGACCGGCGGCCTGCCGAAGCTGCAGAACCCGATGCTCGGGGGATCGGCGCCCTATGACCGCTCGACCGCGGTCTACGATATCGCGGCGCGCAAGGTCTACCTGCCCGACGGCACCGTTCTGGAGGCGCATTCGGGTCTCGGCGCCAAGATGGACGACGTGCGCTTCGCGCATGTGCGGATGCAGGGCGTGACGCCGCCGCACATCTACGAGCTGACGCCGCGCGAGGCGCTGTTTCACGGCGTGCCGGCGCTGCGGCTCACGCCGATCGGCGGCCAGGACAAGATCTTCAACCGCGACGGCCTGCTCGCGCATACCTACATGCTCGGGCCAAGCGGCCAATCCAACGGCTGCATCTCGTTCAAGGACTACTACGCGTTCCTGGACGCCTACCGCAAAGGCGGCATCAAGCGGATCGCGGTGGTCGCGAAGGTGGAGTGAGGCGGGCGGTCACAGCGGTTGATCGCGAAGCGGTGGCCAAATATCATCGTCATTCCGGGCGACCCGAAGCGTCGAGCCCGGAATCCACATAACCACCATCGGGGCGTATGGATTCCGGGCTCGCGCCAAGGGGCGCGCCCCGGAATGACGAAAGTGATTTACGCTTCGCGAACAAAAACCCCGGCATCGCTGCCGGGGTTTTGCATTCTTGGTGTTTGCGCAGGGAAGCCTGGATCAGAAATCCATGCCGCCCATGCCGCCGCCCGGGGGCATGCCGCCGGCGCCGGCGCCGCCCTTCTTGGGCAGTTCGGCCACCATGGCTTCGGTGGTGATCAAGAGAGCCGCAACCGAAGCTGCGTTCTGGATCGCCGCGCGAACCACCTTGGTCGGGTCGATGATGCCCTTGGAGATCAGGTTGACGTATTCGCCGGACTGCGAGTCGAAGCCGTAGGAATACTGGTCCTTCTCGAGGATCTTGCCGACGATGACGGAGCCGTCCTCGCCTGCGTTGATCGCGATCTGGCGAGCGGGCCAGGACAGCGCCTTGCGGACGATCTCGACGCCGGTCTTCTGGTCGTCGTTCTGGGTCTTGAGGCGCTTAAGCTGCTCGGAGGCACGCAGCAAAGCGACGCCGCCGCCCGGTACGATGCCTTCTTCAACCGCCGCACGGGTCGCATGCATCGCGTCGTCGACGCGGTCCTTGCGCTCCTTGACTTCGATCTCGGTCGCGCCGCCGACG
The DNA here is from genome assembly GCA_001464035.1 of Bradyrhizobiaceae bacterium Ga0074131. Lineage (GTDB taxonomy): Bacteria > Pseudomonadota > Alphaproteobacteria > Rhizobiales > Xanthobacteraceae > Bradyrhizobium. The sequence continues at coordinate 289,192 of LNEC01000017.1, read as the reverse complement.
CGGATCACCGCGACGCCGCCCGCGAGCTTGGCCAGACGCTCCTGCAGCTTCTCACGGTCGTAGTCCGAGGTGGTTTCCTCGATCTGCGCCTTGATCTGGTTGACGCGCGCCTCGATGTCGGCCTTCTTGCCGGCGCCGTTGACGATGGTGGTGTTCTCCTTGTCGATCATCACCTTCTTGGCGCGACCGAGCATGGCGAGCGTGACATTCTCCATCTTGATGCCGAGATCTTCCGAAATCGCCTGACCACCGGTCAGCACCGCGATGTCCTGCAGCATGGCCTTGCGGCGATCGCCGAAGCCCGGAGCCTTGACGGCGGCAACCTTGAGGCCGCCACGCAGCCGGTTGACGACGAGGGTGGCGAGCGCTTCGCCTTCGACGTCTTCCGCGACGATGACGAGCGGCTTGCCGGTCTGTACCACGGCTTCCAGCAGCGGAAGCAGTTCGTTCAGGTTGGAGAGCTTCTTCTCGTTGATCAGGATGTAGGCGTCATCGAATTCGACCCGCATCTTGTCGGCATTGGTGACGAAGTAGGGCGAGATGTAGCCGCGATCGAACTGCATGCCTTCGACGACGTCGAGTTCGGTTTCGAGGGACTTCGCCTCTTCAACCGTGATGACGCCCTCGTTGCCGACCTTCTTCATGGCGTCGGCGAGGAACTTGCCGATCTCGGCGTCGCCGTTGGCGGAGATGGTGCCGACCTGGGCGATTTCCTCGTTCGAGGTGACCTTCTTGGAGTTCTTGACGAGGTCGGCGACCACGGCTTCCACAGCCAGGTCGATACCGCGCTTCAGATCCATCGGGTTCATGCCGGCGGCAACGGCCTTGGCGCCTTCGCGGACGATGGCGGCGGCCAGCACGGTCGCGGTGGTGGTGCCGTCGCCGGCAGCGTCGGCCGACTTCGAGGCCACTTCGCGCACCATCTGCGCGCCCATGTTCTCGAACTTGTCTTCAAGCTCGATTTCCTTGGCGACGGTGACGCCGTCCTTGGTGATGCGGGGTGCGCCGAACGATTTGTCGAGCACGACGTTGCGGCCCTTGGGGCCTAGCGTGACCTTGACCGCGTTGGCCAGGATTTCCACGCCGCGCAGCATGCGATCGCGGGCGTCGACGCCGAATTTGACTTCTTTAGCTGACATATATCTGTCTCCGGTTGATCCTCATCCCATGGGAGACCGCCGCTTGCGGGCGTCTCGAAGGATGAGAGGGAAGGGTTCCTGATCTCACCCTTCGGGACGCCGGCTGGGCCGGCTCCTCAGGGTGAGGGTATCGGCTGGCTTACGCGGCCTTCTTCTTGGCCCATGATGTCGCTCTCCTTCATGATCAGCAGCTCCTGGCCGTCGAGCTTGACCTCGGTGCCGGACCACTTTCCGAACAGCACGCGGTCGCCGACCTTGAGGTCGATCGGGATCAGCTTGCCGGCCTCATCGCGGCCACCGGGGCCGACGGCAGTGATTTCGCCCTGCGAGGGCTTTTCCTTGGCACTGTCCGGAATGATGATGCCGCCAGCGGTCTTCTCTTCGGCGTCGATGCGCTTGACCACAACGCGGTCGTGAAGCGGACGGAATTTCATGCAGTCCTCCTAAGTTTTTGAATCTATTGTAGAGTTTTGAATGTTTGGCAGTCCACACTGGTGAGTGCCAGCGCGGCTGGTCAGGACATAGTCCAGAGTTGTCCGGGGAACAAGTGCTTCTAGCAGAAAAATTGGCACTCAAATATGACGGCTGCCAAATTCATTAATCATGATTAATCTGCGGAACGGAGCGGAAAACCAGGTATTAGCACGTGCGGTAAGCTGCTGCTAACGCGATATTTTTCAACAATTCGTTAAACATTTAGGCTTGTGATGGGTTGGTATCGTGCGTCACATTTCTCACATGTGAGCGCATCTCCACCGGGTGGCTCCCGGTCGGCAGCCCCCCGTGAATGCGCTCCAGCAATGGAGGTTGGCATGGTCTCGCGGGTTGGGGTTTCCGACGATTTTCGGAAGCAGGTGCTGGGTTATGGTCTGACGACGGCGCAAATTCTGTATCGGATGCCGGATCACCCTTCGCTGCTGCAAACCTATGTCTGGCAGAACTACGATCTGTTCCCGAAATTTCCGGCGCTGAAGGACTTCCTCGCCTTCTGGGAAGAAAAGCTCGAGGGGCCGTTGTTCTCGGTCACGGTCGCGCATTCCAAGCTGATCAAGCCGGCTGAGTTGCGCGCCGTCGATGGCGTGTTCCGGCTGCATTGAGCGGGGGTGGGGCCCGTTACCCCACCCTACGAAGCGCAATTTGTGCTAGCCTTTCCCGATACACGGAAAGGGAGCACCTCAATGGCCAAGCAGAAGCCGACATCACGGGCAGCAAGCCGCAGCGCGGCGTTGAAAAAATCGCCGGCGCCGAAAACCGCCGTCAAATCCGCGGCGCGCAAGATCATCGCGGCCAAGCCGATCAATTCCAAGGCGCCGCCACAGACCGCCGTCAAACGCCCCAAACAGCGGATCGCCATCAGCCACCACCGTGAGGAGGATTTCAAGGCCGACGGGCTGCGCGCCTACGCGCATTATCGCGATCTCGGCATTGCGGCTGCGACCCATGGCCTGGCGCAGGCGCATGTGATTCGCCTGATCGGACCGTGCAATCCGGCGGAAGTCTCAAAACTGCATTTCCACGACCTCGAATTCCAGATGGTCTATGTGCTGAAGGGCTGGGTCAAAACCTACATGGAAGGGCAGGGCGAGACATTGATGAAAGAGGGCAGCGCCTGGACTCAGCCGCCCCGTATCAAGCACTTGATCCTGGATTATTCCGACGACGTCGAGTTGCTCGAGGTGATCTTGCCGGCGGAGTTCAAGACGGTCGAACTGGCGTCGTAAGTTTGTGCGGGCATCCGGCACGAGTCGTCATGGCCGGGCTCGGCCATGACGGCGTGCTAGTTCAGCACCCCCACGATCGCGCCCATCAAGCACGTCGTCAGGGTGCCCGACACGATCGACTTCAATCCCAGTGCATTGATCTCGTCGCGGCGCTGCGGCGCCATGGTGCCGAGGCCGCCGATCATGATGCCGAGGCTGCCGAAATTGGCAAAGCCGCACATCGCATAGAGCATGATCAACCGCGAGCGCGGATCGAGCGCGTCGGCGCCGAGCTTCGACAGATCGAGATAGGCGATCAGCTCGTTCAATACGGTCTTTACCCCCATCAGACTGCCGGCGGTGACGGCCTGCGGCCACGGCAGGCCCATCAGCCAGCATACCGGCGCCATGGCGTAGCCGAGCATCCGCTGCATCGAGATCGCAGCGCCGCCGATAGGCGGCAGCAGCCCGAGGACGGCGTTGACGAGATACACCAGCGCCACCAGCACGATCAGCATCGCGACGATGTTGAGCAGAAGCTCGAGCCCCGCGGTGGTGCCCTTGACAATCGCATCCATGGTGGAGGAGGCGTGGACATCCGGATCGGCCTCCGCCACCCTGGAATCGATGAACGCGACGCGGGGATCGCCCCGGGGATCTGCCAGCGCGCCGGCGGTCCGCCGGTCCGACGTCTCCGGCACCATGATCAGGCTGACCAGGATCGCCGCGGGTGCGGCCAGCACCGAGGCAATGACAAAATGCGCCGCCGAATCCGGGATCAACGGCGCAAGCAGGGTGGCGTAGAGCACCAGCACGGTGCCGGCGATCCCGGCCATGCCGCCGGTCATCACCAGAAACAACTCGCTGCGGGTCAGCCGCGCCAGATAGGGTCGGATGAACAGTGGCGCTTCGACCATGCCGAGAAAGATGTTGGCGGCCGTGGACAACCCGACCGCCCCGCCGACGCCGAGCGTGCGTTCCAGCAGCCATGACATGCCGCGCACCACAGGCGGAAGAATCTTCCAGTAGAACAGCAGCGTGGTCAGCACGCTCATGACCAGCACCACCGGCAGCGCCTGAAACGCCAGGACAAAGTCTGCGCCCGGCGACTTCAGGTCGAACGGCAGCGCGCCGCCGCCGAGATAGCCGAACACGAAGGAGGTGCCGGCGCGCGAGGCGGCGGAAACAGTCGCGACGGCGTCATTGATGGCGCCGAAAGCGTGCGCGACGAACGGCAGTTTGGTCAGCACCACCGCGGTGAGAAAGGTGACGGCCAAGCCGATGGTGGCTTGCCGCAGCGAGACCGCGCGGCGGTTCTCGCCGAATGCCCAGGCGATCGCGAGCAATGCGACCACGCCGAACGCCGATTGCAGTTGAAGCATGATCCCCCCGGGTCCCGCGGGGATTATGAGGGCAGGGCGATCAGGTCCGCAATGCCGTTGGTGGCGCGACGCGGCTGCAAAGTCGTCATTGCGAGCGCAGCGAAGCAATCCATCTTGAGGCATAAAGAAAGAATGGATTGCTTCGTCGCTGCGCTCCTCGCAATGACGGTGTGACGGCTACCCCCGCCCCACGAACGGCATCTTGGTCGCCATCACCGTCATGAACAGCACATTGGCGTCGAGCGGCAGGCTCGCCATGTAGGCCACGGCGTCGCCAACCGCCTTGGCGTCCATCCGCGGCTCGGGGATTTTGCGGCCGTCGGGCTGCAACACGCCGGCGACCATGCGGTCCGTCATCGGAGTCGCCGCATTGCCGATGTCGACCTGGCCGACCGCGATGTCGTACATGCGGCCATCGAGGTTGCTGGCTTTAGTCAATCCGGTGATGGCGTGCTTGGTGGAGGTGTAAGCCGACGAGAACGGCCGCGGCGCGTGCGCGGAGATCGAGCCGTTGTTGATGATGCGGCCGCCGCGCGGGGTTTGGTCCTTCATGATGCGGAACGCGTGCTGGGTGCACAGGAACGGTCCGGTCAGGTTGGTGTTCACGACCGATTGCCACTGCTCGAGGCTGAGATCCTCGAAATTCACCGGCGGTGCGCCCATGCCGGCATTGTTGAAGAGAAGGTCGAGCCGGCCGTAGGTATCCATCACCTTGGCGAACAGCGCGGCGATCGATCCGGGATCCGTCATGTCGGCGGACACGCAAAGGCTCTTGTCGGCCTTGTTGCCGAGCTTCTGCGTTTCCTGAAGCATCTCCATGCGGCGCCCGGCGAGCACGACCGTGAAGCCGGCGTTCATCAGCGCCAGCGACGCGGCGCGCCCCACCCCGGTGCCGGCACCCGTCACCACGGCGATCTTGTTTGCTGCCTCGGCCATCTTGTTGTTTCCTTGCCCTTTATGTTTTTGGTTGTGTCTCGGTCTTGTAGGGTGGTCTTGGAATATTCTGGTGCGCCGCGCGCAGCGCCGCCGACCAGCGCGAGCGCAGGTCGTGGAAATACGGCTCGCCCGCCTCGATGCGGTGGTTGAGATCTGCGTCGCAGACATCGGCGCGAACCACCAGCACGTCGATCGGCAGGCCGACGCCGAGATTGGAGCGCATGGTCGAATCCATCGAGATCAGGCTGGTCTTCAGCGCCTCATACAGTTCGACGTCGTAATGCATGGCGCGGTCGAGCACCGGCTTGCCGTATTTGTGCTCGCCGATCTGCAGATAGGGCGTGTCGGTGGTGCATTCGATGAAATTGCCGGCCGGGTACACCATGAACAGCCGCATCCGCGAGCCCTTGATCTGGCCGCCGAACAGGAACGAGACGTCGAAGTTGATATCCTCGGATTTCAAGGCTTCGCCTTCGGTGGCGTTGACGGCTCGGATCGCGCGGCCGATGCGCTGGGCGGCCTGAAACATGGTCGGCGCGTTCATCAGCGTCTCGACCTCGCCGGTGTTCGGGTCTTCGAGTCCCTCGGTCAGCGTCGACAGCACCGACTGGCTGATCGCCAGATTGCCGGCGCTGGCGATCGCCATGATGCGCTCGCCTGGCTTTGCGAAAATATGGAGCTTGCGAAAGGTCGAGACGTTGTCCAGGCCGGCATTGGTCCGGGTGTCGGCGATCATGACCAGGCCGTCTCGCACCAGCACTCCGCAACAATAGGTCATTCCGGTCCCCAGCACCATCCGAGACGATTGGCGGGCAACTAGTAGCCAATTTCGGGGGGCCATCCAACCCCAATTCCCCCAAGGGCGAACCGCAGCCCTGCGTCGCTGCCGAACGATTGTGCTTGTTGGGCCGCGAGATCAGCAGGTAGTTTTCCGAGCCAGCCACGAATAGGAAATGACTCGGTCCGCGCTTGTGTCGTACCGTCGGGCCACGCGCCACCGGGTTCCCGAACCGGCGGCCTCCGACATGCTACGCTTTAGGAGAGCTTCAATGGATTTCACACGTCTGGCGATCAATCGCCGCACCGCGCTGATGACTTCGGCCGCCATCGCCGCCAGCGTCATCAACCCGCTGCGGGCCTTTGCGCAGGAAACGCCGCGCAAGGGCGGCGTGTTCAACGTGCACTACGGCGCCGAACAGCGTCAGCTCAACCCCAGCATTCAGGCCTCCACCGGCGTCTACATCATCTCGGGCAAGATCCAGGAGAACCTGGTCGATCTCGACGCCGACGGCAAACCGGTCGGCGTTCTCGCGGAAAGCTGGGAGGCCTCGCCCGACGGCAAAACCGTCACCTTCAAACTGCGCAAGGGGGTCACCTGGCACGACGGCAAGCCGTTCACCTCGGCGGACGTGGCGTTCACCGCCATGAACATGTGGAAGAAGATCCTGAACTACGGCTCGACGCTGCAGCTGTTTCTCACCGCCGTCGACACCCCCGATGCGCACACCGCGGTCTTCCGTTACGAGCGGCCGATGCCGCTCAACCTGTTGCTGCGCGCGCTGCCGGATCTCGGCTATATCTCGGCCAGGCATGTCTATGAATCCGGCGAGATCAGGCAGAACCCGGCCAATCTTGCCCCGGTCGGCACCGGTCCCTTCAAGTTCGTCAAATACGAGCGCGGCCAGTACGTCATGGCCGATCGCAATCCGGATTACTGGCGTCCCAACGCACCGTATCTGGACCGCATCGTCTGGCGCGTCATCACCGATCGCGCGGCGGCGGCGGCGCAAATGGAAGCCGGCGAACTGCACTACAGCCCGTTTTCGGGCCTGACCATTTCGGACATGGCGCGGTTGTCCAAGGACAAGCGCTTCGTCGTCTCGACCAAGGGCAATGAGGGCAACGCCCGCACCAACACGCTCGAGTTCAATTTCCGCCGCAAGGAACTGTCGGACGTCCGGGTTCGCCGCGCCGTCGCGCACGCCATCAACGTGCCGTTCTTCATCGACAATTTCCTCGGCGATTTCGCCAAGCTCGGGACTGGACCGATCCCCTCGACCTCGACCGACTTCTATCCCGGCGCCAATACGCCGCAATATCCTTACGACAAGGCCAAGGCCGCCGCCCTGCTCGATGAGGCCGGATACAAGGCAGGCTCCGGCGGAACCCGCTTCTCGCTGCGCCTGCTGCCGGCGCCATGGGGCGAGGACATCTCGCTATGGTCGACCTTCATCCAGCAATCGCTGTCCGAAGTCGGCATCACGGTCGAAATCGTGCGCAACGACGGCGGCGGCTTCCTCAAGCAGGTCTACGACGAGCACGCCTTCGATCTGGCCACCGGCTGGCACCAGTACCGCAACGATCCCGCAGTTTCGACCACGGTGTGGTACCGCTCCGGCCAGCCCAAGGGTGCGCCGTGGACCAACCAGTGGGGATGGCAGGACCCGAGGGTCGACCAGACCATCGACGACGCGGCGACCGAAGTCGATCCGGCCAAGCGCAAGGCGCTTTACGCCAATTTCGTCAAGGAGGTGAACACGGAACTGCCGGTCTGGATGCCGATCGAACAGATCTTCGTGACCGTGATCAGCGCCAAGGCGCGCAATCACTCCAACACGCCGCGCTGGGGGTCGTCGAGCTGGCACGATCTTTGGCTTTCCGCGTGACGTAAACTCCGACAAGATGTCCCGATGCGCATCTTGAGACTAGCGGGGCGGCGCCTGGCCGCCTCGATCCCCACTCTGGCCCTGATCCTGATCGGCGTATTTCTGCTGCTGCAGTTCGCGCCCGGCGACACCGTCGACGCCATGATGGCGCAGATGGGCGGCGGCGACGCTGCCACCGCGAAGCAACTGCGCGAGTTCTACGGCCTCGATCTGTCGATACCGGCGCAACTCGGGAACTACCTCTGGCGCCTGATCCGTCTCGATCTCGGCTTCTCCTCGATCTATGGCAAGCCGGTCGCCTCGGTGATTCTGGAACGCCTGCCGCCGACCATCCTTTTGATGACGGCGTCGCTGTCGTTCGCCTTTTTCTTCGGCATCGTGTTCGGCGTCATCGCCGCGCGCGGCGTCAACCGCTGGCCCGACACGCTGATCTCAATCCTGGGCCTGATCTTCTACGCCACCCCGTCGTTCTGGTTCGGGTTGATGGCGATCGTGGTGTTCTCGATCTATCTGCAATGGCTGCCGGCCGGCGGCTTCGAGAACATCGGCTTGGTGCAGAGCGGCATCTGGCGCACCCTCGACATCGCCCGCCACCTCGTGCTGCCGACCCTGACGCTCGGGCTGATCTTTCTCGCCATCTATCTCCGCATCATGCGCGCATCGATGCTGGAGGTGCTCAACCTGGATTACGTCCGGACCGCGCGCGCCAAGGGCCTCGACGAGACCCGCATCGTGATCCGCCATGTGCTACGCAACGCGCTGCTGCCGATGGTGACGCTGATCGGACTGCAGGCCGGAACCATGCTCGGCGGCTCGGTCGTGGTCGAGAGCGTGTTTTCGCTGCCCGGCCTCGGCCGTCTCGCCTATGAATCCGTGGTGCAGCGCGACCTCAATACGCTGCTCGGCATCGTCTTCGTCTCGGCATTGCTGGTCATTATCGTGAATTTTGCCGTCGACCTGGTCTATGCGCGGCTCGATCCGCGCATAGCGGCGGAGGGCTGACGCGTGGACGCGGTCAAACGATATTTTCGCAGTCCCGCCGCCGTCACCGGCCTCGTGCTGCTGCTGATCGTGGTGGCGATGGCCGTCAGCGCGAGCTGGTTCTATCCGCGCGAGCCGCTGGCGTTGGCCGGCCGTCCCCTGATCTGGCCGTTCTCGAATCCGCGTTTCCTGCTCGGTACCGACAATTCGGGCCGCGATATCGCGGCGCAAATTCTCTATGGCGCGCGGATCTCGCTGTTGATCGGCGGGGTCGCCACCCTCATTGCGATCGCCATCGGCGTTCTGATCGGCGCCTTCGCCGGCTATTATGGCGGCTGGGTCGACACCGTGCTGATGCGCATTACCGAGGCGTTCCAGACGCTGCCCAACTTCGTGCTGCTGCTGGTGCTGGTCGCGGTGTTCGGCTCGACCCTCACCACGGTCACCATCGCGGTCGGCGTGGTGTCGTGGCCGGCGCCGGCCCGGCTGACGCGCGCCGAGTTCCTGTCGCTGCGCAACCGGGAGTTCGTGCAGGCTGGGCGCACGTTGGGCATGAAAGATATCCAGTTGATATCAGGCGAGATTCTGCCCAATGCCTTGCCGCCGATCATCGTCTACGCCAGCGTCATCATGGCGGTCGCGATCCTGCTCGAAAGCGCGTTGGCGTTTCTCCGCCTCTCGGATCCGAACGTTGCATCCTGGGGCAATTTGATCGGCCTCGGCCGCGATGTGTTGCGGGTTCAGTGGTACGTCTCGGCGATCCCGGGCATCGCCATCCTGGTCACGGTTCTCGCGGTGTCGCTGGTGGGGCAGGGATTGAACGACGCGCTGAACCCGAGGCTGAAGGGGCGATGAGCGAACCCGCTTCGGCCATCCTGACCCTCGAGGGACTTGACGTGCGGCTGCCTGCCGGCGCCGACCGGTCGCATGCGGTGATCGGCGCATCGCTCTCGATTGCCGCCAACGAAATCCTTTGCGTGGTCGGCGAATCCGGCTCCGGCAAGTCGGTGATGGCCAACGCCATCATGCGGCTGCTGCCGAACGAGGTGAGTATCGATGCCGGCCGCGTGATGTTCGAAGGCCGCGATCTGGCGGCGGCCAGCACGGCGGAGATGCGGGCCGTGCGCGGCGCCGGCATCGCGATGATTTTTCAGGAGCCGATGACGGCGCTCAATCCGCTGCGCACCATCGGCGACCAGATCGGCGAAATGTTCTCGATCCACACCGGCCTGTCGAATGCCGCCATCCGCGCCAGGGTGCTGGCACTGCTCGAGGATGTGCGCATTCCCGACCCCGATAGCGCCGCAAAAGCCTATCCCCACGAATTGTCGGGCGGCCAGCGCCAGCGCGCCATGATCGCGATGGCGCTGGCGCTCGATCCGAGGCTCCTGATCGCGGACGAGCCGACCACCGCGCTTGATGTCACCACGCAGGCGCAGATCCTGACGCTGATCCGGGAATTGCAGGCGCGGAAGAAGACCGCGGTCCTGTTCATTACCCATGATTTCGGCGTCGTCGCCGAGATCGCCGACCGCGTCGCCGTCATGCAGCACGGTCACATCGTGGAGCAGGGCGATGCCGCCTCGGTGCTGTACCGCCCGCAACATCCCTACACCAAACAGCTGATCGCCGCGGTGCCGCCGCTGACCGCGCCGCCGCCACGCAAACTGTCCGACGATATCATCCTGACCATCGACAACGTCTCCAAGACATTTCGCACCGGCGGATTTTTGGGCCGTGGCGCGCGCGTGACGCATGCGGTGAAAAATGTATCACTCGAGCTGCCGCGTGGCGCGACGCTCGGGATCGTCGGCGAATCCGGATCCGGCAAATCGACGCTCGCCCGCTGCATCGTCCGGCTGATCGACCCCGACGCCGGCGCAATCATGCTCGAAGGCAAGGACTGGGCAAAACTGACGCGCGAGCAGGTTCGCCGCGAAACCCGCCATATCCAGATGGTATTTCAGGATCCGTTTTCGTCGCTCAATCCCCGGCGGAAAGCCGCGGAACTGGTGGCCCAGGGTCCGATCGTGCACGGCACCGCGCGCGCGCAGGCGATCGCGGATGCCAAGGAACTGTTCGCGCTGGTCGGGCTCGATCCATCGGCCAGCGACCGCTTTCCGCACGAATTCTCCGGCGGCCAGCGTCAGCGCATCGGGCTGGCGCGTGCACTGGCGCTGCGTCCGGAAGTGCTGGTCGCCGATGAGGCGGTCTCGGCGCTCGATGTATCCGTGCAGGCGCAGGTTCTAAAGCTGCTGGCCGGGTTGCGCGAGCGGCTCGGCCTCTCCATCGTCTTCATCACCCATGATCTCAGGGTAGCCGCCCAGATCTGCGACCTCGTTGCCGTGATGAAAGACGGCGAGGTGGTGGAGCACGGGCTGGCCGGCGACGTGTTCGGCAATCCGCGGCATCCCTACACGCAGGCGCTGCTGGATTCGATTCCGGGCGGCGAATTTGCCAGGAAGCACGAGACGTCGGTGTTTACGTGACGGTGCGCCTCAGGCGATTTCCCGCGCGTCGCGCCGCCGGTAGACCATCAGCATCAGAGGCGCGAGCTTGCGCAGCAACCCGTGCGCGGGAATCCGGACCGGCTCGGTGAACGGCAGCGCCAGATCGGCCTCAGCTACGCCGCGCACCGCCTTGGACAGTTCGTCACCGAGCGCAATCGACAACGCCACCGCGCGCCCGTTGCAGCCGGTCCAGCCATAGGCGTCGGGCCCGAGCCGGTGGATGCGCGGCAGGAAATCCGTGGTCATGCCGACATAGCCGTTCCAGACGTAGTCGAATTCGACCGGCCCGATCTGCGGCCACAGCCGCTGCAGGCGCTCGCCGACACGCTGCCTGATGCGTTCTACCTTGTTGCCGGGCCCGATCACGGCGCCGCCGGTCACCAGCCGGTTCCGCGCATCGTAGCGCGCGAAATAGAGTTCGCCGTGGGTATCGGACATCGCCTGCCGGCCGGGGATGATGGTTTTCCGCGCGGTTTCGGACAGCGGCTGCGTCGCCATCTGCCAGGACAATACCGGCATGACTTCGTGCGCGATGTCGGGCATCAGGGTTTTGGAGAATTCGCCGGTGTAGGCATTGGTCGCCACGATCAGGGCGCGGCCGCTGATCTCGCCCGTCTCGGTCTTGACCACCCAGCGATCGTTGCGCCGTTCGAACGAGATCGCGGGCGAGCGCGCGTAGATCCGGCCGCCCTGCGCCAGCACAACGCGGGCGAGGCCGCGCGACAGCGCCAGCGGATTGATGTGGCCGCCGGTCTTGTTCCAGAATCCGCCGAACCAGGCGTCAGAGCCGAGCATCTGGCGGGTCTGTTCGCGCGACAGCATCTCGACCGGGGCACCGTGTTTCGACCATTGCCGCACCCGCCGCTCCGCGATCTTGATGCGCCCGGGCGAATGCACCGGCTGCACCCAGCCGGCCTGCTCCTGTTCGGCCTGGATCTGATAGCGCCTGACGACATCGAACAGCGTGGATGCGCTGTCGCGCAGCAGGGCGACGAAACGTTCGCCCACCGTCCCGTGTTTCGCGATGATGTCTTCCGGATCGGGGCGCGACAGGGTCGGAATCACCTGGCCGTTGTTGCGCCCGGAGGCGCCCCAGCCGGGCTCCATGGCTTCGACGATGGCGACGTCGACGCCGGCCTCGCGCAGATGCAGCGCCGTCGACAGACCCGTAAAGCCGCCGCCGATCACGATGACGTCGGCTGCCGCAGTCCCGACAAGTTCAGGTAGCTGCGGGCCGGGCGGCGTGGCCGCGGCCCACAGCGAGTCGGGCCAGCGGACATTTGCGGTATCCATCGTTATGCTTTCCTTGCCGTCGATGATCTGGTTAGCTTAGAGGCCAATTCATCCCGGGGAAACAACAGAGTGCCGCTCAAGAATGTCATAGGAATCGATCATGCGGTCGTCATGGTCGGGGATCTGGACGCCGCCGCCGCCAACTGGAAGCGGCTCGGCTTCACCCTGTCGCCGCGCGGCACGCACAGCGCCAAGATGGGATCGGGCAACTACACCATCATGCTCGATCCCGACTACATCGAATTGCTCGGCGTGCTCACGGAAACCGAACACAATGCGCCGGCGCGGGCCTTTCTCGCCAAGCGCGGCGAAGGCGTCGAGCGTATCGCCTTCACCGCGGTCGATTCGGCCGCCGGGGCCGAGGAAATTACCGCGCGCGGCTATGCCGCCCTCGGCCCGACCGATTTCGAGCGGCCGGTGACGATGCCGGACGGCACACTGTCGGCGGCGAAATTCAGAATATTCCAGTGGCCGATCGAGGAGGCGCCCGCGGGCGTACGCATCTTCGCCTGCCAGCACAAGACCCGTGAAACCGTCTGGATTCCAGAATTGATGAAGCACGCCAATGGCGCGAAGCGGCTGAAGCAGGTCCTGGTCGTTTCGACCGAGCCCGCCAAGGATGCCGCGCATCTCGGGCGCATGATCGACCGCGACGTCAAGGCCGAGACCGACGGCGCGGTCGCGGTGCCCTCCGGTTCGGATCGCGCCGATTTTGTCTTCCTCAGCAGAGAGCAATTGGCCCGGCGTTATCCCGGGGTCTCGCTGGAAGGTCTGCCCGAGCGCGGCGGCGCCGGGCTGGTGCTTGCGACATCCGATCTTGCCGCCGCGGAGAAGGCAGCCGGTAGCGCCGGTGTTCGCAGCGGCGGGGCTGTGTGCGTCGCGCCTGCGGCAGCGAACGGTACGCTGCTGGTTTTTGTCGGCGGATAGGCCACGACCTATGCAGTCGGATCGCATCGCCGGCTCTTCGACCCAGATCGACTAAGCCTTCCGCAGCGTCTTCACCCTGTCGATGATGCTGCCCAGAATGCCCTTGGGCAGGAAGATGATGAAGAGCACCAGCAGCACGCCGTAGACGAGGTTGTCCCAGCCGACTGCCTTGGTGCCGAAGCCGATGCGCAGGATTTCCGCCAGCAGGATGGTGATGACGGCGCCGACGGTCGGCCCGAGCGAGACGTAGAGGCCGCCGACGATGACGGCGAACACCATCTGCAGCGAGACCGCGATGCCGCTCACCGTGTCCGGCGAGATGAACATCTGGTACTGGCAGTAGAGCGCCCCGGCCAGTGCGGTCATCAGCGCCGAGATCACGGTGATCTTGAGCTTTTCCCAGGTGACGTTGACGCCGGCAGCCGCCGCGGCGTCCTCATCCTCGGAGATCGCCTCCAGCGCATAGCGGTCCATGCTGCGGTCGACCCATTTCCAGATCGCCAGGCCTACCGCCCAGACCCCGAGCGCGATCAGATACCAGGTAACCTTGTCGTCGAATTGCAGTGCCCAGATCTGGCTGCCCTTGGTGCGGTCGGGCGTGTAGCCGAGCGAGCCGCCGGTGTAGTCGCGGGTGGCGGTAATCACCTGCAGCACGATTCCCGACAGCGCCAGCGTGACCAGCACGAAATAATGGCCGGTGATGCGGAAGCGGAAACACGGATAGGCCACGATCATCGCCAGTATCGCGGCGGCGACCATCGCAATGGGAATGCCGATCCACGGCGATACCCCGAGATGATTCCACAGCAATGCCGTCACATAGGCGCCGACGCCCATAAAGCCGCCATGGCCCAGCGACACCAGGCCGAAGCGGCCCATCATCGACCACGACGTATAGGCGAACGACCAGATCAGGATCAGGATCAGGATGTGCAGATGGTAGGGCTCGCGATAGACGAAGGGCAGCGCGATCAGCGCCGCGCCGGCGATCCAGGGGAGGGACTGTTTTGCCGTCACGAGCGCCTCGCCAGCAGCCCGGCGGGCCTGATGAACATCATCACGATGAAGAAGGCGAAGGCCAGCACGTAACCCCACTCCAGGTCGGAGAACAGCCCGCCGAGCGAGATGATCTCGGCGAACACGAATGCCGCGACGAAGCCGCCCACGAAATTGCCCAGCCCTCCCAGCACGACGATCAGGAAGGTGATCGGGCCGAACGACAGCCCGACAAAGGGGTGGATGTCGTATTGCAGCACCAGCAGGCAGGCGGCGAGGCCGGCGAGCGCGCCGCCAAGCGCCGAGGTGATGAGATAGATCCGACGGGTGTCGACGCCCATCAGCGCCATGATCTGGCGATCCTGCGAGATGGCGCGGATCGCGGTGCCGATATAGGTCCGCTTCATGAAGAAGTAGACCAGTAGCATGCCGATCAGGGCGGCGGCGAACGCGAGCAGGCGGGAATAACTGAGATGCATCTCGAACAGCTTCAGCACCGGCATGCGGATGCCGAGGTTGCGGAAGTCGATGCCGAACGCGACGGTGGCGAAGCTCTGCAGTACGAACAGCACGCCGCCGGTGGCGAGCAGCTGGTTGATCGGCGGCGCCGTGAGCAGGGGAGCGATGACCAGCAAATGCAGCAGCGCCCCGAGCCCTGCCACCAGCAGGATGGCGAACGGGGCGGCCACGTAATAGGGCAGCCCGAACACCTGGACCATGTAGTACATGCCGTACATGCCGATCATGACCAGTTCGGCGTAGCAGATCCAGGTCACGTCGATGACGCCGAAGATCAGGTTCAGCCCCAGCGCCAGCAGTGCCAGCACGCCGCCGAGCAGGATGCCGTTCACCATGGCCTCGAGCAGGTAGATATCGAAAATATCCGTCATCTGTTCCTAGACTCCAAGATAGGCCTGCCGGATCGAATCGTTCGCCAGCATCTCTTGCGAACTGCCGGAGGCGCGGATCGAGCCCGCCTCCAGCAGGTAGGCGCGGTCGACCACTTTCAGCACCTGTTGCACGTTCTGCTCGACGATCAGCACGGTGAGGCCGCCGGAGCGAATCCGCTTCACCAGTTCGAACACCTGCTGCACTACGACCGGCGCAAGGCCGGCCGAAGGTTCGTCGAGCAGCAGCAATTTCGGATCGGACATCAGCGCGCGGCCGATCGCGCACATCTGTTGCTCGCCGCCCGACATGGTGCCGGCCATCTGATGACGGCGTTCCTTCATGCGGGGGAACAGGTCGAACACGAACTCCAGCCGCTCGGCAAAGCGGGCCCGCGCCTCCGGCATGAAGGCGCCCATCTTGAGATTGTCTTCCACCGTGAGGCGCGGAAACAGCCGGCGGTTTTCCGGCACATGGGCGATGCCGAGGCTGACGATGCGGTGCTCCGGCGTCTTCAGGATGTCGGTGCCTTCCATCGAGATCGAACCCGCGGTCGGCCGGATCAGGCCGGAAATCACCCGCATCAAGGTGGTCTTGCCGGCTCCGTTGGGGCCGATCACGCCGACCGCTTCGCCCGCCTTGACGTCGAGACTGACGCCGAACAGCGCCTGGAAGGTGCCGTAGCCCGCGTCGACCGATTTCAGTTCCAGCATGCGCGCGCTCCCTTACCGACGCGCTTCGGCGGCGGCGGCCTGCGTCGCAACGGCGTCTGTGCCGAGATAGACCTCGACAACCCGCGGATCGCTCGACACCTGGCTCGGCAGCCCCTCGGAAATCTTCTCGCCGTGATCCAGCACCATGACGCGATCGACCACGCGCATCAGCACCCCCATGATGTGCTCGACCCAGATGATGGTGATGCCGAGTTCGTCGCGGATCTTGCGCAGCATGTCGGCGGCCTGGTCCATCTCGTGCTCGTCGAGCCCGCCGAGGCTTTCGTCGGCCAGCAGCAGCTTCGGACCGGTCGCCAACGCTTTGGCGAGCTCCAGCTTCTTCAGCCCGGCGGCGCCGAGGCCGTCGACCAGGGCGGTGCGGTCGGTGGTCAGCCCGACCATGCCGAGTGCGCGCTCGGCGGCCTCCTCGGCCTTGGCGCGGCTGTGGCGGCCCTGGCCGAAATAGCCGGCCAGCGCCACGTTCTCGAACATCGTCAGCCGGTGGAACGGCCGCGGAATCTGGAACGTGCGGCCGATGCCGCGATTGATGATGCGATGCGGCGCGAGACCCGAGATCTCGGCGCCGTCGAACTGCATCGAGCCCGCCGACGGCGGGAAGGTGCCGGACAGCATGTTGAAGATCGTGCTCTTGCCCGAACCGTTCGGGCCGATCAGGCCGAGAATTTCGCCCCGTTCGACCCGAAATGACACCTGATTGACGGCCGTGAAGCCGCCAAACCGTTTAACCAACCCCTCAACTACCAGCACGACGGTCCCTTATGTCTGTCTTGGGACTTGTTAGTCTTGCGACGCTTTTTTCCTGGGACTCTACTTGTTGCTGTAGGTCGAGCCCGCTGGCAGCGGCAACACGGCCTCACGTTGCGCCTGGCTCTTCGGCCACACCACCGACGACTTGTCGTCGATGTACTGGATGACCACCGGGAAAGAACGCTCGTTCTGACCGGCCATCTGCCCATCGCCGTGGAACTTGACGCCGAAACCGAGCATCGTGCCGCCCTCGGGAAGGTCGACTTCCAGCGCCGCCTTGCGCAGGGCTTCCGGATCGACGCCGCCATATTTCTTGATGGCGCGCGGCAGCACTTCGGTCAGGAAGACGTAGGTGTTCGAGGCGGCCATCCCGACATGCGCGGAACGGATGGCGACGCCCGGCTTCGCCTTGTCGAACTCCTCGCCGACCATCTTGATGACCGGCGGCAGCTTGGGATCCATGGTTTTCTGGTTGGCAAGCCAGATCGAGATCGGATCGACGTTGAAGAAGTGGTTGACGTCGCCGCCAAGCCCTTCCTTCAGCTTCTCGTAGACGCCGTAGCCTGCGCCATGGCCGACCAGGGCGGCGAATTTCAGCCCCTGTTCGCGAGCCTGGCGCAAGAGCAGCGTGATGTCGGGATTGTAGCCGGTGTGGAAGATCACGTCGGGCTGGGCACGCTTCAGCTTGGTGACCAGCGCGGAAAGATCGGGCGCGGTCGCCGCATAACCTTCCTTCAGCACCACGTTGAAGCCGGCCTTCTTGGCGCCGGCCACATTGCCCTTGGCCACGTCGACGCCATAGGCGCCGTCCTCGTGGATGATGGCGACGCGCAGGTCCTTTGGCTCCTTGCCGAGCTTCTCCTTGGAGTTGTTGGCGATGAAGTCCATCGCGATCAGGCCGAACTGGTCGCCGCTGGCCTGCGGGCGGAAGATGTACTTGAAATTCTTGTTGTCGAGCACGGCGGAGGAAATGCAGGTGGTGATCCACCGGGCGGCCACCGGCACGCACTGCGCCGACGAGAAGAAGCCGAGCAGCATGTCGACCTTTTCCTGCTCGATCAGCCGGATCGCCTCGTTGATGGCGACATCGGGCTTGCTCTGGGCGTCTGCGTAGACCGCCTCGACCTTGTAGCCCTCGACCTCTTTCTTGGCGTAGGAGTCGAGCATGATCTTGGCGCCGGTATATTGCAGCTCCGAGCCGCCGCCGGCGAGCGGGCCCGTCAGGTCGTAAATCACGCCGATCTTGATTTTCTTTTCCTGGGCCTGGGCCGAAGCCGCCATACCCAGCACCGCAACCGTGGCCATCAGCCCACCAAGCACGCGGGCAGCCTTACGCACCGGCATCAAAACCTCCCCTGGAAAATTGTGTACTGCGCTTCTTGTTTTTTCTCGCCCCCATCACACGGGGAGTGCTGACCGATGTCAAGCGCCAAGCGTCGTTCAGTCGACGCAATGACGCCGACCATCATGTCACACGACGAGAAGATGCATGCCCGCCGGCCTGCAATTGCGCGTCGCGGAATGAAAGCTTACGACTGCGACTGACTTTGCCGGCCGGCCTGCTCGACCCTGACCGCCACCGTCAGCGTTTCCATGCCGCCACCGTAGCGGGTGCCGCGCACCGGGGCGGCGCCGAGATAATCGAGGCCGATGGCGACGCGGGCATGGGCGTCGGTGGTGCAGATCGCGTTGGCCGGATCGAATCCGACCCAGCCGAGGTCGGGCACGAAGGCCTCCGCCCAGGCATGGCCGGCCTGTTGCTGGACCATTCCGTCGGAGCGCAGGAAATGCCCGGCGACGAAGCGCGCCGGCACGCCGCCGGTGCGTGCGCAGGCGATGAAGATATGCGCATAGTCCTGGCATACCCCGCGCTTGCCGGCGAATGCTTCCGCCGCCGAGGTGCCGCTGGTGGTGGGGTCCTCGTCGAACGTCATGTGCTCGTTGATCTGCATCATCAGCGAATGCAGGAAGCCGAGCACGTCGCTTTCCGATTCCTGGCGCAGTTCGCGCGCGAAGCTCGCCATCGCCGGATTGACCTTGGCGAGGTCAGTCGAGCGCAGGAACAGGCTCGGCGGAAAGCGCTCGTCGGTGCCCCTGAGCACGCCGCCGGTGTCGTGGGTCTCGACCAGGCCCTCGACCGTGATGGTGAGGTCGGCGATCGGCCCGTAGGTCAGGACATGCGTGACATTGCCGAACGCATCCTGATGCACGTCGAGCCGCGAGTCCGTGGAGACGTCGATCTGCCATTCGGCGACGTACTGGCCGTCATGGCTGCCCGGCGTCATGCGCAGAATCTGGATCACGCCGGTGGCCGGCGGCTCGTAGCGATAGCTGGTGGAATGGGCAATTCGCAGGCGCATGACGGTCGAGTTCCGAATTGGGGGAGCAGCGCAGGCTAGCTAGATCAGATACTGCTTGGTGATGATTTCGCCGAGCTGTCCGTTATCCAGGATGAATTCCTGGATGAATTCATGCACGCCGCGCTGGAAGATGTCGTCCATGTGGCTGTGCTCCAGCCGGTTGCGGACGCCGCGGGCGTGGCGCTGGGCGGCGCCCTGGCGGCCATAGGCGACGCCGATCTGGTCGAGATTGCGCACCAGGTTGCCGTAGCAGCTCGCCAACGAGCGCGGCAGCGAATCGTTGAGGATCAGCAGGTCGGCGATCAGCCATGGTTTCAGCGTCTCGCGGTAGACCCAGTGGTAGGCGGTCAGCGCCGAGACCGAGCGCAGGATCGAGGTCCACTGGTAATAATCGAGCGGGCCGCCGACATGCTCCTCTTCGGGCAACAGCAGGTGATACTTGACGTCGAGAATGCGCGCGGTGTTGTCGGCGCGCTCCAGATGCAGGCCGAGCCGCGAGAACCAGTAGGCGTCGTTGCGCAGCATGGTCCGGTAGGCCGAGCCGTCGAACCGCAGCGAGGTTTCCTGCACGAAGCGCAGGAACTTTGCCAGTTCCTCGCGGGTCTTGGTGCCTTTGCCCCAGACCTCCTGCAGATCGATCCAGGCCGAGTTGATATTGTCCCACATCTCGGAAGTCAGCGCGGTGCGTACCGAACGCGAGTTGAGCCTGGCGTTTTCGATGCAGTTCCTGATCGAGGAGGGATTGGCCGGCGAGAACGACAGGTACTCGACGACATTGTGCTCGTCGGCTTCGCCGTAGATCTCGTAGAAACTGGCGCTGACGCCCGCGGTCAGCAGCGCGGAATCCCACTCGTTGGTCTTGCCGATATAGGTGTTCGGCAGGGCGGTGACCCGCAGCGTCGCCTCGATGGTGCGCGCGAGGTATTCGGCGCGTTCGACGTAACGGGCCAGCCAGTACAGGTTTTCGGCGGTGCGCGACAGCATGCGAGGGATCTTGCTCTCTACTCGTCCAGAGTTCACATCTTATTCGTCGAGAATCCAGGTGTCCTTGGTGCCGCCGCCCTGGCTGGAATTCACCACCAGCGAGCCTTCCTTCAGCGCCACCCGGGTCAACCCGCCGGGCACGATGGTGACGTGGTTGCTGCCGGTCAGAACGAACGGCCGGAGGTCGACATGGCGCGGCGCCAGGCCCTGCGCGGTGCAGGTCGGGCAGGTCGACAGCGCCAGCGTCGGTTGGGCGATGAAGCCCTCGGGTTCGCGCTTGAGCTTGTCGCGGAACGCCTCGATGGTCGCCTTGGTGGCGGCCGGCCCGATCAGCATGCCGTAGCCGCCGGAGCCATGCACTTCCTTGACCACCAGTTCGCCGAGATTGTCGAGCACGTAAGCCAGATCCTTCGGCTCGCGGCAGCGCCAGGTCGGCACGTTCTTCAGGATCGGCGTTTCGCCGAGATAGAACTTCACGATCTCGGGCATGTAGGAATACACCGCCTTGTCGTCGGCGATGCCGGTGCCGACTGCGTTGGCCAGCGTGACATTGCCGGCCGCATAGGCCGACATCAGCCCGGGCACGCCGAGCGCCGAATCGGGGCGGAAGGTGAGGGGATCGAGGAAGTCGTCATCGACCCGGCGGTAGATCACGTCGACCCGTTTCAGGCCCTCGGTGGTGCGCATGAACACCTCGTCGTTCTTGACGATGAGATCGCGGCCCTCGACCAGTTCGATGCCGAGCTTGTCGGCGAGAAACGAATGCTCGTAATAGGCGGAATTGTAGACGCCGGGCGTCATCAGCGCCACGGTCGGCTCGGACGAGGCGCTTGCTGGAGCCACCGAGCGCAGCGCCGACAGCAATTCGTCCGGATATTTTTCCACCGGCGCGACGCGGTGGCGGGCGAACAGGTCCGGAAACAGCCGCATCATGATCTCTCGGTTTTCCAGCATGTAGGACACGCCGGAGGGCGTGCGCGCATTGTCCTCCAGCACGAAAAACTCTTCCGGATCGATGCGGACGATGTCGATGCCGGCGATGTGGACATAGACATCGTGCGGCACGTCCTGGCCGTTCATCTCCGGCCGGAACACCGGATTCTGGAAGATCAGGTCGTCGGGAATGATGTTGGCGCGCAGGATGTCGCGACCGTGATAGATGTCGCGCAGGAACATGTTCAGCGCGCGGACCCGTTGCTTGAGGCCCTTTTCGAGCACCGCCCATTCCCTGGCCGATATGATCCGCGGGATCACGTCGAACGGGATCAGCCGCTCCTGGGCCTCGGCGTCGCCATACACGGCAAAGGTGATGCCGATCCGGCGGAACAGCAACTCCGCTTCCTGGCGGCGATACTCCAGCGCCTCCGGCGGCGTCTCCCTCAGCCAGCGGGAGAGTTCCCGGTAGGCAGGGCGGATGTCGCCGCCCGGCCCGTTCATTTCATCGAACGCAACTGCCATGTATCCCGACGCTTTTTCAAAGCCATTCCCAGGCCATTCCAAGACCATGCGAGACAGTGCATGACTGAAAGGGATGGTAGCAAGGGCCGCGCCAGCGCGATATGCATTCACCGCAGGCATTTGGCAGGTGTGGTCCCGGACATTGCCTCAAAAACCGGCTGGCCGGTGCATGTTTCGGCAGCAAAACCCCGTGACTTCAAGGCGTTGCTTGCGCAAAGTCATAATCGAGGGCGAGGAGAGGTTATGAGCGAGATCGTCACCGCGGGCATTCTGGTGATCGGCGACGAGATCCTGTCCGGGCGGACCAAGGACAAGAACATCGGCTTCATCGCCGAATATCTCACCAATATCGGGATCGACCTCAAGGAGGTCCGCGTCGTCGCCGACGAGGAGGCCGATATCATCGCCGCACTGGACGCGCTGCGCCATCGCTACGATTATGTTTTTACCACCGGCGGCATCGGGCCGACCCATGACGACATCACCGCCGATGCCGTCGCCAGGGCGTTCGGCGTCGGCATCGACCACCATCCCGAAGTGGTGGCCCGCTTTAGGGAGCGCTGGGGCGCGCAGGATCTGAACGAGGCGCGGCTGCGCATGGCGCGGATTCCCGACGGGGCCGAACTGATCCAGAGCGCGACCATCCTGGCGCCCGGCTTCAAGATCGGCAATGTCGTCGTGATGGCCGGCGTGCCCACGATCATGCAGGCGATGATGGACATCGTGGCGCCCAAGCTCAAATCGGGCGTCCGGATGCTGTCGGAATCGGTGCGCGCCAATGCCCGGGAAGGCGATGTCGGCGGTCCCTTGCGCGAAATCGCCAACGCCCATCCCGATACCGTGATCGGCAGCTACCCCTTCATCGACGACGACAAGAAGCCGAACACCAATCTCGTCGTCCGCTCGCGCGATCCCGAAAAGCTCGCTGCCGCGATGAACGCGGTGAAGGAGATGCTGGCGGGACTGAACATTACCACCCGCTAGCGGATCGATCACTCAAGCAGAACGAGAGAGCTGCGTGGACAAGAATTCGGAACCTGGCGCGCGGGAGCGGCCGGACAAGGCCTTTCCGGTTTCGTGGGACCAGTTTCACCGGGACTGCCGGGCGCTGACCTGGCGACTCAACGACGTCGGGCCGTTTCATGCCATCGTCGCGATCACCCGCGGCGGACTGGTGCCGGCGGCGATCGTCGCGCGCGAGCTCGGCATTCGCATCATCGATACCGTCTGCATTGCCAGCTATGACCATACCAGGCAGGGCGAGTTGCAGGCGCTGAAGGGCGTTTCGGCCGAAGTGGCAAAGCTCGGCGGCGGCACCGGCAAGGGCCTGTTGATCGTCGATGATCTCGTCGACACCGGCAAGACCGGGCGGCTGGTGCGGGCGATGATGCCCGATGCGCATTTCGCGGCGGTCTACGCCAAGCCGCAGGGCCGTCCGCTGGTCGATACGTTTATTACCGAAGTGTCGCAGGACACCTGGATCTACTTTCCCTGGGACACTGCGCTGTCGTTCCAGCCGCCGATCCGCGACGGCGCCGTGTGACACCGCCGACGCCGAGCGAGTCGAGCCATGCCGCTGCAAAACCGCGTCACTCCCACCGGCGACATCGTCGCCATCCCGCATCGCGGCCTGTTCACCGGCAATCGCGGTATCATCCATGATCCCGCCACCAAGACCCTGACGCGGCGCTGGGCCAGCCAGGCGTGGCTGACCTGCGTCTGCAAGTTCAGGAGGCGCCGGCGCGAGGTGATGGCGACACGCAGCTGGACCGAGCTGTTCTTTCTCGATGAAGCGACCGCGCTCGCGGCAGGCCACCGCCCGTGTTTCTATTGCCGCCGCGACGACGCCAATCGCTTCCGCGCGGCGTGGGAGCAGGGCAACGGCATCAGCCGTGTTCTCGCGCGCGACATCGATGCCGTGCTTCACCGCGAACGGCTGTCGGGCGGCAGGAAGCGGCTCTACGCGCTTACGGTGCCGCTCCGCGAATTGCCCGACGGCGCGATGCTGGCGGAAGGCACCGAGTGTTACCTGATCGTGCAGGGCCGGCCGCTGAAATGGTCGCACGGCGGATATCGCGCCGCTCCGGACTCGATTTGGGGCCCGATGCTGCTGACACCGCCATCGACGCTGCGCGCGCTGGCGGCGGGATATGTTCCGGTGCTGCATCCGAGCGCGATGGAGGCGATCGCCGCAACAACACCGCCGTCATCCTGAGAGCCTGTGAACGAATTCCGACCTCATCCTGAGGAGCCGCGCGCCTTCGCGCGGCGTCTCGAAGGATGGCAGCAGGCCTTGTGCCAGATGGTTCGAGACGCGCGCCGTGCAGCGCAAGCGCGCTGCCGGACGCGCTCCTCACCATGAGGGAGCGGAGTGGTTCGAGAAGCGACAAGGCCGTCATCCAGAGGATGACGTTGATTACCCCAACCTCTCCCTTGCCAGCTTCGCGCCCGCGCCCAGCGCCATCAGCTTTGCCTCCGCGATATCGCGGCGCATCGGCGCCATGCCGCAATTGGTGGTGGCGATGATGTTGCTCTTCGGCACGAACTTTGAGACGGCCTCGATCACCTTGACGACATCTTCGGCGGTTTCGACGGTGTCGCTGGCGACGTCGATCACGCCGGCCTGCACGATCTTGCCTTGGAGCAAAGCGAGCAGGTCGAGCGGCACTTTCGAATTGCGGCACTCGATCGCGACCTGCTGGATCGGGCTCCTGGCGATCGCCGGAAAGATCTCCTCGTACTGCCGCCACTCGGCTCCCAGCGTTTCCTTCCAGTCGGTATTGGCCTTGATGCCGTAGCCGTAGCAGATGTGCACGGCGGTGGCGCAGGTAAGCCCCTCGGCAGCGCGCTCCAGCGCCTTGATGCCCCAGTCGGAAACCTCGTCCATATAGACGTTGAAGGCGGGTTCGTCGAACTGGATCATGTCGACGCCATCGGCCTGCAGGGCTTTCGCTTCCTCGTTGAGCAGTTCGGCAAAGGCGAACGCCATCTTGACGCGGTCGCCATAATACTGATCGGCGATGGTGTCGATGATGGTCATCGGGCCTGGCAGGGTGAATTTCAGCTTGTGCGTCGTGTGGGTGCGGGCGATGCGGGCCTCGTCGGCATGGACGCGGCCCTTCAGCCGCAGCGGCGCCACCACCTGCGGCACCATCGCCTTGTAGCGGTCTTTGCGGATTCCCATCTCGACCTTGTGGGCGAAATCGATGCCCTCGATCTTCTCGAGGAAGCCATGAACGAAATGCTGGCGCGCCTGCTCGCCCTCGGTGACGATGTCGATGCCGGCGTCTTCCTGCAGTTTCACCGCCAGCATGGTGGCGTCACGCTTGGCCCGCGCCAACTCCTCACCCTTGGATTTCCAGGGCGCCCACAGCGTATTGGGCTCGGCCAGCCATTCCGGCTTCGGCAAAGAGCCTGCGATCGTGGTTGGAAACAGCATGGTGGGCCTCCCGGACGGTTGTCGTTGGCGCCTGTGTGCCATGTTCGGCATGCGCCCCACAAGATCGCCCTGATGACTGGAAGGTACTGACGCCGCGGGCTAGGATGCGGGCACCTTGCCAGGGCCGATGCTCGGCTGTGCTGGCGATCGGCAAATTCGTCAAGGAGCCGTTCGACGAGGAAGCGCGCCGGAACATGTTCGGGCAGAAGGCGAGGGAGATGGCTGGGAGGAAGTGAGGTCGCCTCAACGTCATTGCGAGGAGCGATTAGCTGTCGCTCGAAGAGCGACGGCGGCAGCGACGAAGCAATCCATCTCACAGCGGAAAAGAAGGAAGATGGATTGCTTCGTCGCAAGGGCTCCTCGCAATGACGTTGATAGAGATGACATCCAACAACTAAAATCGCGCCAAGACGCGACAACAAATGGAAAACGCCACCATGATCGAATTCTTCTTCGACTGCTCCAGCCCCTGGACCTATCTCGCCTTCCACAACATCCAGCCCATCGCAAAGGAGTTCGGCGCCGAGATCTCGTGGCGGCCGATCCTGGTCGGCGGCATCTTCAATTCGGTCAATCCCAGCGTCTATGCCTCGCGCGAGGCGCCGGTGCCGCTGAAGGCACGCTACCAGAAGAAGGACCTCGCCGACTGGGCGCGCTCCGCCGGGCTCGCGATCAAGATGCCGCCGACGGTGTTTCCGGTCAACAGCGTCAAGGCGATGCGCGGCTGCATCTGGCTCGACAAGGACATGCTGCCGTTCGCGCGCGCAGTGTTCGAAGCCTATTGGGGCGCCGACAAGGACATCTCGAAGGACGATGTGCTGACCGAGATCTGCAAGAGCGTCGGCGTCGATCCGCAAGCGTTCTTCGCGGGCATCAGCGATCAGGCGATCAAGGACCAGCTCAAGGCCAATACCGACGAAGTGATGGCGCGTGGCGGCTTCGGATCGCCCACCATCTTCGTCGGCAAGACCGACATGTATTTCGGCAACGACCGCATGCCGCTGATCCGGGAAGCGCTGGCGCGGCTCAAGGCGCAGGCGGCCTGATGCCGAAGAAGGTCGTTTGCCGCGAACTCGGGCCGCCCGAGAGCCTGCAGCTGGAGAGCTTCACGGCGCCGCCGTTGGCGCCGGGCGAGGTGCGTGTCACCGTGCATGCCGCAGGGCTCAATTTTCCTGATATACTGATGGCGGCCGGCAAGTATCAGCTCAAGCCGCCGCTGCCATTCACGCCCGGAATGGAGGCCGCCGGCGAGGTCGTCGAGGTCAATGGCGCCGATGGCGTCGCGGTCGGCGACCGCGTGATCGTCAAGATGCGGCACGGCGCCTACGCCGAGGAAGCCGTCGTCACGTCCTCGCAACTGACGCCGCTGCCCTCGACTTTCGACTACGCCGAGGGCGCGACATTTCTGGCCGGCCACGGCACCGCCTATCACGCGCTGATCGATCGCGGCAGACTTCAGCCCGGCGAGGTGCTGCTGGTGCACGGCGCCGGCGGCGGCGTTGGCCTGGCCGCGGTCGAGATGGGCAAGATGCTGGGCGCCACCGTGATCGCGGCGGCCTCGTCGGACGAAAAGCTCGCCGTGGCGCAGGCGCGCGGCGCCGATCATCTGGTGCTCTATTCCCGCGAGCCGTTTCGTGACGCCGTCAAGCGCATCACCGAGGGGCGCGGCGCCGACGTGGTGTTCGATCCTGTCGGCGGCGAGACCTTCGAGAGCAGCGTGCGCTGCATTGCCTGGGGCGCGCGGCTGCTGGTGATCGGGTTTACCGGCGGCATCGGGCTCGCCCGCACCAACCTGTTGCTGATCAAGGGCGCCAGCGTGCTCGGCGTCCGCGCCGGCGAGGCGGTGCGGCGAAATCCGGAACTGGGGGAGGTGCGTCTCAAGGCGCTGCTGGCGTGGGCGGAGGCTGGAAAGATTCGCCCGAACGTCTCGCACCGGCTGCCGCTTGAACGTTACGCGGAGGCGATGCGGCTTCTGGTCGACCGCAAAGCGATCGGCCGCGTGGCGTTGATGATGCGGTAGCGGCCGTCATTGCGAGCGAAGCGAAGCAATCCATCTCGCCAAGGAAAGGAAGAATGGATTGCTTCGTCGCTTCGCTCCTCGCAATGACGACTTTCTATTTATACTCCCGCTCGTCCCACCACGGGAAATAGTCGGGCATGTCCGATGACACCTTGTTCTTGAACTGCGCCGGGCGCTTTTCCAGGAACGACACCACGCCTTCCTTCACATCATCGGAACGACCGCGGGCGTAGATGCCGCGGCTGTCGATCTTGTGGGCTTCCATCGGATCGTCGGCGCCCAGCATGCGCCACATCATCTGTCGGATCAGCGCCACCGACACCGGCGCGGTTTTCGCGGCGATCTCCTTGGCCAGCGCGCGCGCGGTCGGCAGCAATTCGTCCGGAGGCACGACCCGCGAAACCAGGCGCCCGGCCAGCGCTTCCTGCGCCGGGAAGACGCGGCCCGTAAAACACCATTCCAGCGCCTGGGCGATGCCGACCAGGCGCGGCAGGAACCAGCTCGATGCCGCTTCGGGCACGATGCCGCGCTGCGAGAACACGAAACCGATTCGGGCGTTCTCGGAGGCGATGCGGATATCCATCGGCAGCAGCATGGTGGCGCCGATGCCGACCGCCGGGCCGTTCACTGCCGCAATCACGGGTTTCAGGCATTTGAAGATCCGCAGCGTCACCTGGCCGCCGCCGTCGCGGACCTGCGGATCGCTGTAGTCGACCTTGCCGTCGGGCAGCCGCTTCACCGGCCCGCGCCGCGCGTCGCGATCGAAGGTGTCGGCGCCGGAGGAGAGGTCGGCGCCGGCGCAGAACCCGCGCCCTGCGCCGGTCACGATGATGGCGCGGATATTGTCGTCCTTGTCCGCCGCATCGAAAGCGCTGATCAATTCCGCCTGCATGGTGCCGGTGAAGGCGTTGAGCTTGTCGGGCCGATTCAGCGTGATGGTGAGAATCTGCTCGTCGACCTCGTATTTGATCGTCTCATAAGACATCGGGGATTCCTCTCGGTTTTGTTCTTGAACTTCAGGCCGTCATTCCGGGATGCGCCGGAGCCACCGGCCCGGAATCCATATTCACTATCGGGTGAATGGAGTCCGGGCTCGCGCTACGCGCGCCCCGGAATGACGGACGTGGTTACTTCTTCGGCGGGCTCGGCCACGGCTTCTGCGGCCCGCGCAATCCCTCGAATGCCTTGGCCATGCCGAGCACGCCGATGTCGTCGAAGCGGCGGCCGACGATCTGGATGCCGATCGGAAAACCCGTCTTGTCAAAACCGCCATTGATCGAAGCGGCAGGATTTTCCGCCATGTTCCACGGCACGGTATAGGCGATGTGTTCGAATGGCCTTGAGGGATCGTTGATCGGGGAGGCGAGTTCGGCAGCGAAATTCACCACCGGCGACACCGGCGAAATCACATAGTCGATCTCGCAGAACAGTCGGGATGCGGCTGCGCGGATCGCCATGGTGGCGTTAAAACCCCTGATCACGTCGACGCCCGACAACTTTGCGCCGGTCTCCGCCCACTGGCGGATATAGGGCAGCGCCCTGGCGCGCTCGCCCGGCGCCAGCTTCGACAGTTCGTCCCACATCCGGGCGCGCCAGAACGTATCGAGCCCGTCGAGAATCTCGCGCGTCATCACGCCATCGACCTCGGTGACGACGGCGCCGGCGGCTTCGAACGCTTTCGCAGCCTTCACGACAACGTCGCGCACGTCCTGCTCCAGCGCCTGACCCGTGCCGGCATCAAGCATCAGCCCGATGCGCAGCTTGCGTGGTGACTTCTCCAGCGCCTTCCAGTTGATGTCATTCGGCGGCAGGCTCATGCCGTCGCGGCGGTCGGGCCGCGACAGCACGCTCATCATCAAGGCGGCGTCATCGACAATGCGGGTGATCGGTCCCGCGACGCGGCCGACATAGGGCGGGTCGACCGGAACCCGCCCGAGGCTCGGTTTCAGCGCGACCAGGCCGCACCAGCAGGCCGGCAGCCGCACCGAGCCGCCGATGTCGGTGCCGAGGTGCAGCGGGCCGTAACCGGCGGCGCCCGCGGCGCCGGCGCCGGAACTGGAGCCGCCGGGATTCTTGGTCAGGTCCCAGGGATTGCGGGTGAGGGGATGGAAGCTGGACAGGCCCGACGACAGCATGCCGTAGTCCGGCATGGTGGTTTTCGAGAAGATCACCGCGCCGGCCTCGCGCAGGCGCGCAGCGGGCGGCGCATCCCGCTCGGCCGGCGCCAGCGGCATGCTGGCCGCGCCGAGCGGCACCGGCACGCCCTTGGTGGCGATATTGTCCTTGATGGTGACGGGCACGCCGTCGAGCGCGCCCATCGGCTCGCCCTTTTGCCAGCGGTCGCTCGATACTTTCGCAACCGCCCGCGCGCCGTCGGGATCGAAGGCGTACAGCGCCTTGATGTGCGGCTCCCACACCGCGACATGCGTCAGCACGTCCTCCAGCACTTCCGAGGGCGAAAACTGCTTGGCGCGAAAGCCGGCGATCAGGTCGACGGCGGAAAGATCGTGCAGCGACGTGACCGCTTCCTCGGCTGCGGGTTTATGCATGGGCGGTTGCCGGAAGACGGGTTTCGATGATGCGCGCAAACATGCTGGCGCCGATGGGGAGAATCTTGTCGTCGAGGATGTAACCGGGATTGTGCACCGGCACCGATCCTTCATGGCCGACCCAGAAATACGCTCCCGGCACGGCGTGCAGCATATCGGCGAAATCCTCACTGCCCATCTTGGGCTCCGTTCGGGTGATCACCTTGTCGGGATCGACCACCGTGCGCGCTACGTCGGCCACCACGGCGGACTGTTCCTCTTCGTTGACCAGCACGCTGAAGCCGTCGCGGATGTCGACGGATATTTCGACCTGGAAGGCGCTGGCGATGCCGGCGCAGAGCGCGCGCATCCGCTCGCGGATCAGCACGCGCACCTCGTCGGAAAAGGCACGGACGGTGCCGCACAGTTTCGCTTCGCCGGGAATCACATTGTAGGCCGAGCCGGCGTGAATCTGGGTGATCGAGAGCACCGCGGGCTCGTGGGGATTGACGTTGCGGCTGACGATGGTCTGCAGCGCCTGGCCGAGCGTCATCGCGATGACCACGGGATCCTTGGAGAAATTGGGCATCGCGCCATGCGCGCCATAGCCCGATATGACGATGTCGAAGAAGTCGGCACCGGCCATCGCAGGTCCCGGCAGGATCGCGATCTCGCCATGGTTCAGGTCGGGCGCATTGTGCAGCCCGTAGATTTCGTCGCAGGGGAATTTCTCGAACAGCCCGTCCTTGATCATGGCGCGCGCGCCGCCGAGACCTTCTTCGGCCGGCTGGAAGATGAAATGCACGGTGCCGTCGAAATTCCGGGTCTCGGCGAGGTAGCGCGCGGTGCCGAGCAGCATGGTGGTGTGGCCGTCATGGCCGCAGCCGTGGAAGCGGCCGGGGATGGTCGAGCGCCAGCGCAGATTGGTGTTCTCCTCCATCGGCAGCGCGTCCATGTCGGCGCGCAGGCCGATGCGCTTGCCGCCGGTCCCCTTGCCCCTGAGCACGCCGACCACACCGGTGCCGCCAAGGCCGCGATGCACCTCGATGCCCCATTGCGTCAGCTTTTCGGCGACGATGCCGGAGGTGCGGACTTCCTCGAAGCCGATTTCGGGATGTGCGTGCAGATCCCGGCGGATCGCGGTGAGTTCGTCGGCATAGCCTTCGATCCGTTCGATGTTGGGCATGGCTGTTATCCGGTTGCAGAAGACGTTGAGCGTGACTGGGTTGCGGGAACGAAAGCGGGACCGTTCGGTCTGGTGCGAATGCCCGGGCGCAGCCGCGTCCAGGGCAGGGCGGCGGTGTCGGCCGGCATCGCGCCGGGCGCGGCGCAGATCATCAGCTTTCCGGCGATCGGCTCGAAGTCCGCGCGAAAATGCACCGAGCTTTTGTTCACCAGGATCGCCTGCTCGGTCGGATCGATCCCGACATAACGGTACATCGCCTGATCGGCGAGTTGCGCCTTGTGCGAGGAGACGACCACCCTGACGCCGCCGATGCGCAAGCACGCCGACGGGCCCATATCCATCTCGCGCCCGCCGTAGTAGGGACCGGGCGCCACGAACCTGCCGTCGGAGAGTCGTTCGACGATGAAGCTTTCCTGGTAGGGCGCATCGCCAGGGATGCCCGATTTGCCGCCCAGCGCCAGCGTGACGGTCGCGCCCATGCCCGCGGCATGCGCGGCTTTGGCCGAGTCAGGATCGTAGATCACGCCCATGGCGGCGCGCTGGGCGTTGTTGCGCACCAGCGCGCGCAGCATGCCCGTGGTGTCGGAATCGCCGCCGGCTCCGGGATTGTCCTGGGTGTCGGCGATCACGATCGGCCTGGTCGCGGTCTTGGCCAGTTCGATCGCATACCGCACGCCTTCGTCGGGCGCAAAAATGCGGCCGTCGAAATCGCTCTCGTGACCGACAATGAGATTCATGATGGTGTCGGCCGCGGCGTCGGCATCCTCCTGGGTCCTGCCGTAGGCCAACACGCTCGGCCCGCAATCCCTGAAATCGGCGGCCGGAAATCCCGGCGCAAATGACAGTGTCGGCACGGCATCGTCCTGCAGCGCCGCGAGCTTCTGGTAAATACCCTTGGTCGGCTGGTCGTTGGTGCACTGCCAGCTGATCGGAATCAGGAAGGGCAGTTGCCGGAAAGCTTTTGCGAATTTCTGCTTGGTGGTGAGCAGCAGTGCGAGGTGTTCCGCGGCAACGCGACCGGTGTCGGCCATGTCGACGTGCGGATAGGTGCGGTAGGCAATGAGTGCATCCGCATATTCAACCATTTCCGGCGTCACATTGGCGTGCAGATCGAGACTGACCACCAGCGGCAAATCCCTGCCGACCACCCGGCGTACGCGCTTGAGGATTTCACCTTCGCCGTCGTCCAGATGTTCGGTGACCATGGCGCCGTGCAGGTCGAGGTAGACGGCGTCGAGGCGACCTGCGGCCTTGATGCCATCGAGCATCACCTTCACGACGCGCTCGAACGCGTCCTCGGTGACATGCGCTGACGGGCTGGCGCCGCAGGAGATGGTTGGAACCAGCTCCCAGCCTCTGACTTCCGCCGCGGCGATAAAACCTGCGAGCCCGACATTGATGTCGCGCATGGTCTTGAGTACGTCACCGTCATGCGCCATCGCCGGCCAGCCTCCGCCATGCACGAAGTCGGCATAGGTCGCCTTGGTCGGCGCGAAGGTATTGGTCTCGTGCAGGAAGCCGCCGACGGCGATACGGGTCATCAATTCGGTCTCGATCTGATTTGTGGCGACGTTAGACTTGTCATTGCAAGGAGCGCAAGCGACGAAGCAATCCCGTTTTGCATGCCGCATCCCGTCATTACGGGGAGCGGCGCGAGCCCGGCTCTATCCACGTCATTGCGAGGAGCCCTCTTGTCCGCCGAAGCCCGCCTTCGGGCGAAGGCGGATGCGACGAAGCAATTCAACTTTTTGCCTGTTGCACGAAGCTGGATTGCTTCGCTGCGCTCGCAATGACGTGGATAGAGCCGGCTACGTCAGCCTCGCGCAAAGGCGCTGGCAACGACGGCTAGGGCGCTACGTCGTCGCCACGGCGCTCTCGGAAACCGGCCTGAAATTCGCAAAATCCCAGTCCCGCCCCGGAGCGGCTTCCAGCAGCTGCCTGGTATAGGCCTGTTGCGGATGGGTGAGGACCTGCGCGGCCGGGCCTTGTTCGACGATGCGGCCATGCTGCATCACGGCGACGTCGTCGCAGATCTGGGCCGCGACGCGCAGATCGTGGGTGATGAACAACAGCGCGATGCCCAGGCGCGTCTGGATTTCATCGAGCAGTTCCAGCACCTGCGCCTGCACCGAGACGTCGAGCGCGGACACCGCTTCGTCCGCCACCAGCACGTCGGGATCGAGCGCCAGCGCGCGGGCAATCGCGATGCGCTGGCGCTGGCCGCCGGAGAACTGGTGGGGATAGCGTGAGATCGCGTCCGCAGGCAGGTCGACCAGTTCGAGCAGTTCGCGCGCCTTGGCCAGCGCCTCCGCATGCGGCATGCCGTAGTTGATCGGCCCCTCGGCGATGGTTTCGCCGACCGTGATGCGCGGATTGAGCGACCGATAGGGGTCCTGGAAGATGATCTGGATGCGCTTGCGGTGCGGCTGCAGCAGCCGCCGCGACAGATCGGAGATTTCGCGGCCGGCCAGGCGGATGCCGCCGGAGGTCGGGTCGATCAGCCGCACGATGCAGCGCGCCACGGTGGATTTGCCGGAGCCGCTTTCGCCGACGATGCCGAGGGTGCGGCCCTTGCGCAAGTTCAAGGTGACGTCCCGCGCCGCCGCGACTTCGCGGACGGTGCCGAAGAAGGAACGTTCGCGATAGACCTTGCCGAGTTCGTTGGTCTCCAGCACGATTGGTTCGGCCGAGTCCGCGCGCGGCGCGCGGGGGATCAGGCTAGGCACGGCCGAGAGAAGGTTGCGGGTGTATTCCATGGTCGGGGTGCGCAGGATGGACTGCAGCGAACCGGTCTCGACCAACTTGCCGTAGCGCATCACCGCGACACGGTCGGCGATCTCGGCGACCACGCCCATGTCGTGGGTGATGAACAGCACCGCGGTGCCGTGATCGCGCTGCAGGTCGCGGATCAGGGTCAGGATCTGCTTTTGCGTGGTGACGTCGAGCGCGGTGGTCGGCTCGTCCGCGATCAGCAGCTTCGGCTCCAGCACCAGCGCCATCGCAATCATGATGCGCTGGCGCTGGCCGCCGGAAAGCCGGTGCGGATAGGAGGCGAAGATGCGCGCGACCTCGGGCAGCCGGACCTGCTCCATCATGTCGAGGATGCGCTGCTTGCGCGCGCGGCCGTCGAGATCGGTATGGGCGCGCAGTACCTCGTCGATCTGGCGGCCGACCGGCACCACCGGATTGAGCGCCGTCATCGGCTCCTGAAAGATCATCGCCATGGTGGTGGCGCGCAGCTGTCGCAGCCGCCGGTCGCTGGCGGTGAGGACGTCCTCGCCGACCAGTTTGACGCTGCCGCCTGACGGCACCAGCGAGCCCTTCGGCAGCAGGCCCATCACCGTCAGGGAGGTGACGGATTTGCCGGAGCCGCTTTCGCCGACCAGGCACAGCGTCTCGCCCTCGCGCACCTGCAGCGAGACGCCATCGATCACCCGCTCGTTGCGCGGATTCTTGCCGAGGCCGACCACGAGATTGTCGATGTCGAGGACAATGGGCTTCATGTCACCGCTCTCTGATCATCGTCATTGCCTGCGACAAACGCGAAGCGTTTGCGCAAGGGAGCCCTTGCGACGAAGCAATCCATTCTTTCTTTCTGCCGCGCGATGGATTGCTTCGCTGCGCTCGCAATGACGAGGAAAAAACTCACTTGCCGCCCTCGCGCTGCTTCATGCGGGGATCGAGCGCGTCGCGCGCGGCGTCGCCGATCAGATTGACGCTGAGGATGGCGATTGAGAGCAGCAGGCCCGGCCAGAAGATCAGTGAAGGCTTGATCTGAAAATAGGCGCGGCCCTCGGCCATGATGTTGCCCCAGGTCGGCGTCTCCGGATTGATGCCGGCGCCGAGGAACGACAGGATCGCCTCGGTGAGGATGGCGGAGGCGCAGACGTAGGTGCCCTGCACGATCAGCGGCGCCACCGTGTTGGGCATTAGGTGACGCCACATGATCTTAGGCAGGCTGGAGCCGACCGAGATCGCGGCCTCGACATAAGGCTCCTCGCGCGCGGACAGCACCACCGAGCGGACCAACCGCGCCACCCGAGGAATCTCCGGAATGGTGATGGCGACCAGCACCGTCATCAGGCTGGCGCCCGACAGCGACACCACGGCAATCGCGAGCAGGATGCTCGGGATCGCCATCAAGCCGTCCATCACCCGCATCATCACGGCGTCGACCCATTTGAAGAACCCGGAGACCAGCCCGATCACGAGGCCGATGCTGATCGAGAACACGGCGGCGCCGAGCCCGATCAACAGCGAGATTCGCCCGCCATAGAGAATCCGCGCCAGCACGTCGCGCCCGTAGGCGTCGGTGCCGAGCCAGAATTCGGCGCTCGCGGGTTTCAGCCGCTGCGCCGGCGCCAGCAGCTGCGGATCGTGCGGCGATAGCAGGGGCGCGAAAATCGCCGACAGGATCACCAGCGTGAGGCAGACCGTCGCCACCGCGATGATCGGCGTCGCCGTGAGAAAGCCGAGCCCCGGCCGGAACGGCGTGGTGATCGGGATCGACGGTTCGGGAAGGGTTTCGATCGCCATCAGTAGCGAATCCTTGGATCGAGCAGGGTGTACGCGACGTCGATCAGCAGATTGACCGTGACGTAGATCAGCGATGTCAGCAGGATCATCGCCTGGATCACCGGATAGTCGCGCGCCAGCACGGCATCGACGGTGAGGCGTCCGATGCCGGGCAGGTTGAACACGCTCTCGGTGACGACCACGCCTGAAATCAGCAGCGCGAATCCGGTACCGATCACGGTGATGACGGGCACCGCGGCGTTGCGCAGCGCGTGGCGCAGCAACACCGCGGTCTCATTGATTCCCTTGGCGCGGGCCGTGCGTACATAATCCTCGCCGAGCACGTCGAGCATCGCCGCCCGCGTCATCCGCGCGATCAGCGCGACATAGATGAAGGACAGCGTGCAGGTTGGAAGAATAATGCGTTCGAAGAACGGCCCGAAGCCGGCGGTGATGCTTCGAAAACCCTGCACCGGCAGCCAGCGCAGTTCGATGGCGAAGATCTGGATCAACACATAGCCGATCACGAATACCGGAACCGAGAACCCGATCACCGACAACCCCATTACGAAGCGGTCGATCCAGGTGCCGTGTTTCCAGGCTGCGATGACGCCGAGCGGCACCGCGACCAGGATGGCGAGGACGATGGTCGACAGCGCGATCGAGATCGACGGCTCGACGCGCTGGCTGATCATCTTCATGACCGGCACGTTCGAGATCAGCGACACCCCTAGATCGCCCTGTAGCAGCTTGCCGATCCAGGTGACGAACTGGGTGTAGAGCGGCTCGTTCAGCCCGAGCGAGTTGCGGATGCGCTCGAGCTGTTCGGGCGTCGCATTGTCGCCGGCCAGGATCGCGGCGGGATCGCCGGGCGTCAGCCGCAGCAGCAGAAACACGAACAGCGCCACCACGCCCATCACGGGAATGGCGGCTAGCACGCGGCGCAAAAGATATCCGAGCATCGTTGTCCATCATCTATGCGCCAACCGTTTTTGGTTGCCGCGGATTAGTTCCCGCCCGTATGTATCAGGTAAGCAAGTTCGGTGCCATCGAGCCCCGTCTGTCGGCGATGCGCGGGCAAAGTCTCACTCCAGCGTCGCCAACAGGCCCGCCATCAGGCGGCCGCGCTCGGCGAGGCTGTCGACTTCGATATGTTCGTTCAGGGTATGCGCATCGGCGCCGCGCACGCCCAGGCCGTCGAGGGTCGGAATCCCCATCGCCCCGGTAAAGTTGCCGTCGGAGCCGCCGCCGGCGCTGGCATGCGGCAGTTCCGCGCCCATTGCCTTGGCCAGGCTGCGCGCCTTTTCATACAGCGCCATGGTGCCGGCGTCCGGCTCCCATACCGGCCGGGTAACGCCGCGCGTCACCTTGAAGGTCACCTCGTTGGCGGTGCCGGACAGCGCCAGCATCCGCTCGACGCCGTGGTCGAGATCGGCCTGTCGTTTCGCCATGCTGAGCGCCTCGCCGGTGCAGGTGGTGGCGACGCAATTGACCCATTGCCCGCCCTGCACGATGCCGACCGAGAAGGTGCAGTCCGCCGTCGTCATGCCGTCGATGGCCAGAATCTGCCGCGCCATCTCGCGGATCGCCGAGCGGCCCGAGGAAAGCGTGGCGCCGGCATGGCTCGGCTTGCCGGTGGCCTCGAGATTGAACCGCGCGATGGCGTACCGTCCGGTGACCACGCCGTTGTCCGGGCGGCCAGGTTCCGGCACCAGCACATACTTGTTGCGCGCGGCCTCGGCCTCGATGAGGTCGCGGGTCGACGGCGTGCCAACTTCCTCGTCCGGTGTGAACAGCACCGTGATCGGCAGCGGCGTCGTGAAGGAGGCGCGCGCCAGCTGCCGGATCGCTTCCAGGCTGAGGTAATTGCCGCCCTTCATGTCGAAGATGCCGGGGCCGAAGCACTTGTTGCCCTCGCGCCGCCATTGCAGTTTGTCCAGCGTGCCGACCGGATGCACGGTATCCAGATGTCCCGCGATCAGGATGCCGGGCGAGCCTGCGTTCGGATGCGGGAAGCGGGCGCGGACGCAGCCGGCAAAACCCTGCCGGCCGGCGATGCGTTCGATCGACGCCCCCATGATCGCCATGTCCCGGGCGGCGATGTCGAGCATGCGCCCGACGGCGTGGGCGTCGAAAGTCGGACTTTCGCATTCCACCCAGCCGCGCAGTCCCTGCAGCATGGCCTCGGAATCGAAGGGAAGGTTGGCGGGGTTCATTGGGATTCTCTTTATTCTTGCATGGATGCTGGAGCAACGCGCCGGTATCGGCGAGGCTTACGAGAATGACCGGCGGCGAATTTGTAAAGTGAAACTTGCGGGCCGCTTCGGGCCGATTGCCGCGTGCCCAGGGGCCAGAACCCGATTGACGCGCCGCGCGCTTGATGCAAGTCTCGAATACCTTCGAAGTTACAGCGTGTTAGTGCGCCTGAATAACGTACCGACTGCATAACTAATCATCCCGGTTTGACCAGTTTCACGTCAGGAGAGTTTGAATGTTCCATATCTCGCGTTGGAAACGGCCCACGATGGCGTCCGGTATCGCGCTGTCGGTCCTTGCCCTTTCGGCCGCCGTGATGCCGCAGGCGATCGCCGCCGGCAAGACCATCACCGCGGTGATGCATTCCGATCTGCGCGTGACCGATCCCGGGCTCACCACCGCCTACATCACCCGCGACCACGGCTACATGGTCTACGACACGCTGGTGGCGACGGATTCGAACTTCAAGATCCAGCCGCAGATGGCGGAGTGGAAAATCTCCGACGACAAGCTGACCTACACCTTCACCTTGCGCGATGGTCTGAAATGGCATGACGGCAAGCCGGTCACGGCGGAAGACTGCGTCGCCTCGCTGAAGCGCTGGGGCAAGAATGACGGCATGGGCCAGAAGCTGATGGACTTCACCGCCAGCATCACGGCCGCCGACGACAAGACCATCGTGCTGAAATTGAAGGAGCCCTACGGGCTGGTGCTGGAGTCGCTCGGAAAACCGTCGTCGCTGGTGCCGTTCATGATGCCGAAGCGGCTGGCCGAAACCGAGCCGGGCAAGGCGATCGCGGAACAAATCGGCTCGGGCCCGTTCAAGTTCCTGCCGGCTGAATTCCAGCCCGGCGTCAAGGCGGCCTACGAGAAGAACAAGGACTATGTGCCGCGCAATGAACCGGCGAGCTGGACCGCCGGCGGCAAGGTGGTCAAGGTCGACCGCGTCGAATGGCTGACGATGCCCGATGCCCAGACCGCGGTGAACGCGCTGCAGTCCGGCGACATCGACTTCATGGAAAACCCGTCGTTCGATCTTCTGCAGGTGCTGGAGGGTAACAAGGACATCAAGATCGAGACCCTGAACAAGTTCGGCTTCCAGACGCTGGGGCGCATGAATTTCCTTCATCCGCCGTTCGACAACGTCAAGGTGCGCCGCGCCGCGTTCCTGGCCATGAGCCAGAAACCGGTGCTCGACGCGCTGGTCGGCAATCCCAAATATTACAAGATCTGCGGCGCGATCTTCATCTGCGATACGCCGCTCGCCACCGACGTCGGCTCGGAAACGCTGGTGAAGGGCAACGGCATGGCGGAAGCCAAGAAGGCGCTCGCCGAGTCCGGCTATGACGGCACACCGATCGTGATCATGGCCCCGGGCGACGTCGTGACGCTGAAGGCGCAGCCGATCGTGGCGGCGCAGCTGCTGCGCGAAGCCGGCTTCAAGGTCGACGTGCAGGCCACCGACTGGCAGACCGTGGTGACCCGCCGCGCCAGCCAGAAGCCGCCGAAAGAGGGCGGCTGGAACATGTTCTTCACCAACTGGGTCGGCGCCGACGTCGCCAACCCCGTCGTCAACGTCTCGATCGGCGGCCGCGGCACCAAGGGCGGCTGGTTCGGCTGGGCCGAAGACGCCAAGGTCGAGCAGCTGCGCGACGCCTTTGCGCGGGCGTCGACCGCCGAGGAGCAGAAGAAGATCGCCGCCGACCTGCAAAAGCATGCCTACGAGCAGGCGATCTACATCCCGCTCGGGCAATACTTCGCCCCCAGCGCCTGGCGAACCTCGCTGTCAGGCGTGCTCGACGGCCCGGCGACGCCGGTGTTCTGGAATATCGAGAAGAAGTAGGGGGCGAATCGTCCTTGCGAGCGCAGCGAAGCAATCCAGCTATAAGAAAGCGTGGATTGCTTCGTCGCTTTGCTCCGCAATGACGTTGTGCGATCAGTGGCTGCTGCGCGGCAATTCCAGCCCGTCATTCGGTCTCGGCGGGCCGACCTGCGTGGACGGCGTCTCGGGTGGACGCGACCCCCCGGTTGTACGCGTCCGGATGCGGTGCGCTGGTTGCCCTGATTTTCGGTGTCCATGTTGTCTTGCTCCAATGCCGCAGGACAACATTTTCGGGGGAGGTTCCAGAGGCGTCTCTTGATCGTCAGACAGTTGGCCCGCGATGTGTCTACGTCTCTCGGTGGCCGGTTGAGAAGCTTGCGGCCAGAAAATAGTGCTAGTATCGCGGTGAGATTCATTTGATCCGAGTTGGCGCGAGGGCTTGTCATGGACCAAACGATGCCAGCCGATGAGCCTAGACGCCTTGAAGCGCTAAAGAACTACGCCATCGTTGACACACTTCCGGAAGCCGGATTCGACGAAATCGCCGAACTGGCGGCGCAGATTTGCGACTGCCCCGCCGGCCTGGTGAGCTTCGTTGACGCATCGCGGCAATGGATCAAAGCAAAATATGGTCCTCTGCCGGCAGAACTTTCCGAATGCCCTCGGGAGATTTCGGTTTGCAGGGCCACGGTCTGCGTCGACGACATCCTCCACGTTCCTGACCTGTTGGAGGATCAGAGATTCAATACCAGTCCGCTTGTGACAGACGGTTTGCGTCTGCGCTTCTACTGCGGCGTTCCACTGATCACGCAAGATGGTCATGCCCTGGGCTCGCTGTGCGTCATCGACTTCAAACCGCGCGAACTTACCTTCGAGCAGCAGGAGGCATTGAGGCGACTGTCACGGCAGACCATGGTTCACCTGGAACTGCGCCGGCAGTTGCTCGAGCGCAACGTGATGCTGCATGAACTAAAACGCGCGCGCGACCTTGCAGTTGCCGAAAAAGGTGAATCGGACCGACTGCTTCTGAATATCCTGCCTGCATCCATCGCAGAGGAGCTCAAGACAAGCGAGCGCGTTCAGCCGCGTTTCTTTGCCTCTGCGACCGTGATCCTCATCGATTTCAGCGGATTCACCCGCCTCGTCGAAACCATGGAGCCGGCGAGCGTCATTGATCAGCTCGACCAGCACTTTACCAGGTTCGACGACATCATGGCAGATCATCGTCTGGAAAAGCTCAAGACGATCGGAGATGCCTATCTCGCCGTCGGTGGCGTGCCGGAACCGAATCGCACGCACGCCATTGACGCCTCATTGTGTGCGCTGCAGA
Organism: Bradyrhizobiaceae bacterium Ga0074131; assembly: GCA_001464035.1. GTDB lineage: Bacteria > Pseudomonadota > Alphaproteobacteria > Rhizobiales > Xanthobacteraceae > Bradyrhizobium. The sequence continues at coordinate 248,395 of LNEC01000017.1, read as the reverse complement.
TACTTGATCACCTGGCTAGGCTCAATCGGCAACGGGAGAAGCTGCGCCTGCCGGCCTGGCAGGTGAGGATCGGAATCAATACCGGACCGGTTATCGCCGGCGTCGTCGGCAAACACAAATTTACCTATGACATCTGGGGGAAGACAGTGAATACGGCCCAGCGCGTCGAAGCCGCCGGAGTGCCGGGCCGCGTCGGCGTTGCTGAATCGACGTGGCAGCACATCAAGTCTCGATTCGAGACAGACGCGCGCGGCGCCGTCGAAGTGAAGCACCAGGGTTCAGTGAACATGTATTACGTCAATCGCATCAAACCCGAATTGGCCGCTGATTCAGCCGGGACCATGCCCAACGACCGATTTTGGAAGCAGGAATGAGCGCGCCTGTCACGACGCCGAGCAGCTGCCCGATGCCTTTGCGCGCGTCGACCCTCGCGAATTAGAAGAAGATCGCCGCCGCTCCCAGCGCCTGGCGCACCTCGCGGTCCGGCGTGCGCGACGGCCCGGCGACGCCGGTGTTCTGGAATATCGGCAAGAAGCAGTAGGGCTGGCAGAGCTCGTGGGAACTCTTCGAAACGCACCCCTCCATTCATGGTGCGGTGCACTTTGTTTGAGTGTTTGGTCGATCGCGCGACATCCCGCGGCCTGAGGGCCGCCACCGCCCGGAGCTCATGACGGATCTATCACCGCTTCGATCGGTCGGCGCAGCGATGGTGGTAGCGGCGTTCCGTGCCCGAACCGGATGATCAGGTCCGGCCGCCGATTGCCTATCCCAAGAAAAGACGCCATCTGGGGGCGCAGGGACGGAACCTCGACCGGCTGATTCAGGAAAGCTTGCCTGATGCCCAGAGCCGTCGCCTGCAACGCGAACCGCTGATAGGCGCGGCCGGCGGAAATCCAGCCCCTCTTGTCATCGGTTGCGGCTGCGAACACGGCAATTCCGGCCGACGACCGGATTTGCCTCGCATACTTGTCGTTCTCGCCCTTCGCGGTCATCACGAATGGCAGCAGCCGCCGCGCGATCCATCCCGGCAGAGATGGGTTGCCGGAGCTGCGTGCTGAGAGCCCATCGAGGTGTTCGACCGCCATGCTGTCGTTGAATCGAATCCAGGCGACGAGCTCCGCCATGAATGCCTGATCGTGCATCTGCACCGAATTGCCCTGCATGACGTAGTCCAGAATGGCGTCCATCCGGGCGCGCTCGGTCACGAGCAGGCATTCGACGCCGTCCAGCGTGCCGGCGACGCCGATCTTGTTCAGGTCCTCAGCGCTAACGGCGCGGCCGTCATATTCGGCACGCGTACACTGACGTTTCGTGATGGCCTCGGCGAGGGCGTTGCTCGAGGGCCGGATGCGATCGACGGCAATCGTGACCCGATCCCGATCTGCGGCTTCGAGCGAGGCCTCCGCCTTGAAACCAAGCGCGACCGCGGCTTGCACCATGTTCTCGACGGCACAGCCCAAGGAAGCGAACAAGTGATGATCGTCCGGGTCGACAGCCGGGCAGCGACGGCTGAAGTCGGGTGCGATCCCAATCCGTTGGTCGGAGACCGTGAAGCGCCATGGCTGGGTGTTGTGGCTGTTGGCGCCAAGCGTTCCGGCGCGCACGATTTCGCGCACCCCACCTGAGGGATCGAGCGAGCGCCAAACCCGCTTGACGGCCTCTTCATAGGTGGTCGGCGGTGAACTGGCGGGCAAAGCCGATCTCGTCGTTGTGGCGGTTGCGATGGCACTGATTCCCAAGAGCAGGCTACGGCGGTCACCAACGGTCGGCAGCAGTGCTCATCCGGCTCTGCGACGCTGCACCCGCGGGTGATTGAGCAAAGCCGCGGCGCCTGGCTGCAGCGAGAACGACTACGCTCATGCGCGGGCAGGGGATTGATGCAGGTCAAATACACATCACACAGCGATTCACCGATCTCTCATCGTCAGTACGACAAGATCCGGTCGGAGCAGATGTCTTGTCAAAGCTGCCTTAGTCCAAGCGATGTCAGCAACGCGATCAGCATCTTTCCCGCCTTGCTGCGGTGGTCGTGGTGGATCTGGCGTGCCAGCCCGGCATCGCGCTTTCGTATCGCGTTCACCAATGCCTCATGGTCGCGATTTGATTTGATCGGTTTCGGCCGAAGCTTGAGAGTGAGTAACCGTACGCGATGTGCCTGGTCCCACAATTGACCCACCATCTGCGCCAGTCGGGCGTTGTCCGAAAATTGGACCAGGAGGAAATGAAATCGCTCGTCGGCTTCGGACCATTTGACGAGATTGTCGGCATCCAATGCATCGTCCATGGCGGCAACGGCATCGGAAAGTCGGGCGAGTTTTTCTCTTGACAGCCCTCTCTCGGCAACCAGGTAGGCAGCCGTCGATTCCAGTGCCGTAAGCACCTCGTAGATTTCGCGCATGTCGTCGGCGGACACCGGTAGCACCCGCATTCCATGTCGCGGCCGAATTTCGACCATGCCTTCCTGCTGGAGCCGGAGCATCGCCTCGCGAACCGGCGTGCGGCTCATGCCGAGACGTTCGGCCGCTTCGAGTTCGAGCAACTGCGCACCTGCGCCCAGTCGATTGTCGACGATCAGGTCCCGAAGCTCACGGTAGGCGCGCTCGGACTGCGACTCGTCGCTAGTGCAGTCGGCCTCAGGCATCGAATGACGGGAGCTCGATTTTCCGGCCTGAGCGGTGCGATTCGTAGATCGCTTCTTCAATTCTCAAATTCTCCAGATAGTCGGCCGCAAGCGTTTGGGCGCTCGTCCTGTTCAACAGGACATCGACGGCGTGGCGCTGAAAACGGTATACGCAGTCGCCGCCAAAGTCATGGTCCGACCAGGCAAATTGAAGCTGCCGTTCCTCGTTCGATCCATGGGCGCGCAGCGTGAGCCGCGCGTCGCCGTCGAGCATGAGGACGCCGCCGGAGCCTTCGATCGTCAATTCGCCCAGCGTTAGCCGCCGATTCGAAGCCCGATGATCGGCGAGCCGGTTGCCGTCGAAAACGGCCTGCACCCCGCCCGCCATTTCCAGGATGACGACACCTGCGTCCTCGCCGGCAATTTCCGGATTGAGCCGGCGCAAGGCGGCGAATACGCTGCCGACCTCGCCAAACAAGCAACGGAATACATCGATCAGGTGAATCGCCGTTTCATGAATCAGAAACCGCGGCATCTCGCGAAAGTAGGGCTGCCGGTCCAGATAGGCCGATGGTCCTTGTCCATCGCCCGGCCGCAGGCGAAACGTCGCCCCGTAGATTTCACCGAGATCACCCGCTTTAATCGTCGATCCTATTTTCTCGTACCAGGGCTGGAAACGGAAGTTCTCGTGCACCAGCAGCCGGATGCCGGCGTTGCCGGCGAGTTCGACCGCCTCGCGCGCTTCCGAAAGATTTCGGCAGAACGGCTTCTGACAGATGACGTCGATCTTGAGTGCCGCCGCGAGCCTTATGGTCTCGAGGTGCGTTGGCGGCGGGGTAATGATGTCGATGAAGTCGGGCCGGAGCGCGCGAAGCGCTTCGGCCGGGTCGGTGAATATCGCGGGGATATCATAGGCGCGCGCCAGTTCTTCGCCCTTGGCGCGCGAGCGATTGCAGATTCCGACCAACTGGACGTCATTGATGCGAAGCCACCCGCGATATTGAAACTGGCTGAAATATCCGGCTCCGAGGGTGACGAGTCGCAGGGACATCTGGCGTCAGGCCGCCGCCGCATCGACGTGTGCCATGGCATCGAGCACGGCCAGCGCAACATGCCGGGTGCCGTGTTCGCCGCCCGTCTCGATCGGCCGCAGCCCATCTGCGAAGGCATGGTTGACCGCGGCGCGAACGAGCCCGCCCGCCAGAGCGAGGCGGTCGTTCGAATGCTTCTCGCCGAGCCATTCCAGCATCATGGCTGCCGACAGAAACATGGCCGTCGGATTGGCCTTGTCTTGTCCTGCGATATCGGGCGCGGTTCCGTGACACGGCTGGAACACCGCATGCCGCTCGCCGATGTCGGCGGACGGCGCAAAGCCCAGGCCTCCCATCAGCCCTGCACCGAGGTCGGACAGGATATCGCCGAACATGTTCTCGGTGACGAGGACATCGAGGTCCCATGGCCTGCGAACCATGTGCAAGGCGGCGGCATCCACGTAAGCGTGACCGGCCGCTATATCGGGGTTGAGCAGCGCGCGCTCATCGAAGATCTTCCTGAAGAAGGCAAAGCTCGCGAAAACATTCGCCTTGTCGACACAGGTAACCCTGGCTTGCCCGTGTCTGCGCTGCCTGCCGCGCGCAAGCCGGAACGCGTAGTCGAAAAGCGGTTCGCTCACCTTGCGCGTGATGAGCATGGTGTCCCTGGCTTGCTTGTCGGCGATGACCTCGCCCTTTCCGCGCGACGCGAACAGCCCTTCCGTCGATTCCCGGATGATCACGAAATCCAGATGCCTGGCGCGCGGGTCGGCCAGCACGCTGGGCATTCCCGGCAGCGTCTGAACCGGTCGGACGCCGGCATAGAGTTCGAGCTCCATGCGCAGGTCGATCTGCGGCGAGATTTCGGTGCCGTCGGGATATCGCACCTCCGGCCAGCCCATGGCGCCGAGCAGGATGGCATCCGCCTTGCGGGCCGCCGCGAGCGTGGCGGCCGGAAGCGCCACACCGGTTTCGCGATAATGGATGGCGCCCGCCTGATGGGTTTCGAAACGAAAACTCAGGTTTCCGAGCCGGCGTGAAACCGCGCCGAGGATTTCCAGGCACGGGGCCATGACCTCGTGGCCGATTCCGTCGCCGGGCAGGACAGCAATCAGGATGTCGTCGGTCGTGGTCATGTCGGTGCTCGGGTAAGCTGGTCGGGGAACGCCGGGGGTCCCGGCTCCAGGACTAGGCCATCGTTATTGTATTTTTTAACGTATACGCAAATAAGATCGTTGAAAAGGTCTGTTTGCGGGGCGCTTGCGTTTGGTGGCAAAGCGGCCGCGCAGCCGTCGGCGCGAAATGGCATCTGCCAAAGTCGAGGACAATCGAGGATAATGTCGCCGCCGCGTCGGAGAGTGATCGTCCATGAGCGCCGAACAGTGCAGCTATGAATATTGGCTTGGCCCCAGGGAGGCAAAGCACAGTGGTTCAGGTGTCGAACGTTCCGTGAGGCCCAGCGCCACCATCCGCCGCGCCCGCGCCGCGCTTGATATTATCGGCGTTACCAAAGTTGCCGACGTCACCGACCTCGACCGGATCGGCATTCCGAATTTCATGACAGTGCGGCCGCACGATCTCGGACCGGGGATTTCCTATTATAACGGCAAGGGAACGACGCGCGAACAAGCCGAGGCGGGCGCGCTGATGGAAGCGGTCGAGCGGCACGCCGGCGAACGCTATGAAGGTTCGGTTATGATGTCATCGCACTACAACCTTCGACGTCGGCACGCGTGCGTCGATCCGCTCGAGATTCACAGCCCGCGGATCTGCAACTACAGCGAAGATTTGCTCCTGGAGTGGGTGCTGGGGTTCGATCTATTGACGCGTCGGCCGACGTTCGTACCGCTGAACTGCGTGGTAGCTCCCTACACTGCGTCCTCGGGGATGCCGCTGTTCTACTCGAGCACGAACGGTCTGGCATCGGGTAACACCCGACTCGAGGCGCTCTGCCACGCGCTGTGCGAGGTGATCGAGCGCGATGCAGCAGGGGTCACGATGGCGAGGACCCACATCAGACCCGCGGTTGGGACCATCCTGGCGGATATGGGGTTCAGTGGGGGACCGTCGTCGGAGTGCGATGACGCGCCGCTGATCTCGCTACGTGGATTGCCCAGGTCGGCCGCGACGTTGGTCCGCAAGATGCAGCGCGCCGGGCTCGACGTGTGCCTTCGAAATCTGACCTCGGCGACCGGCATCCCGACGATCGGTTGCACCATCACCGAGCCGGACGGGTCGCCACTTGCGGTGAAGGCGCACAGCGGATGCGGGACGCATCCGGATGCGCGGATCGCCCTGACCCGCGCGTTGACCGAAGCCGCACAGACCCGATTGGGTTTCATTCAGGGCGGCAGGGAGGATCTATCTGACTTCGATGCGCCCGAAGGGCTGCCACCGACGGAGGGATGGCCCGGTGACGGCCCGGTCATCAGCTTTGACCAGATCGCGTCATGCGAGCATTCAACCGTGAACGAGGATGTCGAGTTCATCATCGAGCGAATGCATCAATCGGGCTTCGATCAAGCCATTGTCGTTGACGTCACCAGGGTCGAAGTGGGCATACCGGTTGTGCGCGTCGTTGCGCCGCGGGCGGAGGACTGGACGCTCTACCTGGCGCATGGCGGCCGCGCAGGGTTGGGACACCGCGCGTTGCAGCAAGTCCAGCATGAACGGAAGTCCGGCAAATCATGATATCAGATGTCCTGATCTCGACAGAGACACGGGCTCCGACCAAGACGATCGTATTTTCCGGGCCGTCGATCGCCGCGGCCGGGATACGCCGGCTTGCAGCCGCCACTCATGCCCCTCCCATCAAGCGCGGCGACCTGGCCGCTGTCGATGATTACGACATCGTGGTGATCCTTGACGGAGAGTTCGGCCAGAACAGGTCGGTGTCGCCGAAGGAGATCTTGGCGGTGCTTGAGCGGGGAAAAACCGTCATCGGCGCCTCCAGCATGGGAGCGCTGCGCGCATCCGAACTGGATCGCTGCGGTATGATCGGTGTCGGGTGGGTTTACGATCACTTCCGGCAGTGCGCCATTCGCCGGGATGCGGACGTCGCCCTCGTCTACTCCCCGTTCGACTTCAAGCCGATGACGGTGCCAATCGTCGATGTGGAATACTGGATGGAACAGGCCTCCGCAGCGGGTCTGATCCCTGACCGGGAAAGAACCCTCGCATTGAAGGCTGCCCGAAAAATCTTCTTCGCCGAACGAACCGCGGACGGTTTGCTGGCTTCGCTACGCCGCATCCTCGGCAGCCGTATGCTGGAATCGTTGCTGGCATTTTCCGGCGGCACAATACCCAGCGTGAAGTCTGCCGACGCGGTGGAGGCGGTTCGCCTGAGTGCTTGCCTGGCGGGGCACGGCGGGTCGATCGACGATGAGACGGCACGCTAGGGGGTAACCATGGCAGAGCAGCAACCGGGCCACGACACCAGACCTGCGCCGAGCCGGCAATTGACGGAACTGCTCAGCCGAGCTCTGCTGGACGAGCAGTTGCGCGACCGGCTTTTCGTCGACCCCGAGGCGATGGCACGGGAGTTCGATCTCCCGCCGGCAGAGAGCCGGGCGATCCATAGGCTCGACCGTCGGAAATTCGAACAGACAGTCGCCCGGCTACGGTGGGGCTGAACAAGCCGGTTGGTCTCGTCAAATGATCAGGCTACGGGCCAAGGTAAGGGCAGACCATCGTCAACCTGAGAAGGGTCGGCTTGTCGCCGGTCTTGCCATAGTCCCATTCCAGCAAGATGTCGTGCGTATCGCGGTTGGGAGCATCATCCCGTTGCTGCTTTACGTCGATCTGCATCGGTATTGGCGGGACCGAGTTGAAGCATTTGCGAACGCAGGCGTCCAGGAGCGCACACTTCGTGAGAGGGATGACGCCAGGTTCGTCCTTGGACAGAGGCACGTTGCTGGGTTGAGCAGTCAGTTGCAGGCGGGCACGGCCGACCTCTCTGCGCCAGAGCCGGCCCCCTTCATTCGGCCATTGATCCGATTGCGACAATATCGGCTGATACTGACCAAACTCCATCGTCTCGAGATCAATCAGATTTGAAGCCCTGAGCTTCTCAACGCTGTCCGACATCTTTTCCGGAGTATAGTGACTGTTCATCTCGTCCTTGAACGCCGGATTGTCGTAGATTCTCCCACCCAGGATGTTGAGCTGTGACATGAGTAAACCTCCCCTCTAAAAATTCGACGCTGGCAAACTTGCTTCGTTGCAATCCTTGCGAGGTTATCAAAAAGGCACCTCTAGCGCCGCGCACCACGGGCTGCCCAGGACGGGCGCTGGAGCGAAATTCGGCGTCCAGCTTTCAACCCGAAGCGTATCACCTGAGGCTGCGCCTCGTCCAGAGACAACCCGCGACGGCTTGTCCAGTCACATCCGGTACGCCACAATCGATCGAAACTCCGGCAGCGGGTCGCCTTCAGGGCGAGGTGAGAGCGCAGAAATGCAATGTTCCGCATGCCGATCGACGATGGATGCGGGCGACAATTGGTGCGCCCAGTGCGGTGCATCTGCGCACCAAAACATGGATCCCGACAGCGAACGCAAATTCGTGACCATCCTTCGCGCGGACGTGGTCCAATCAACCGACCTCATTGCCGAGCTGGAACCCGAGGAGGCGCTGGTGCGTCTCGAGCCCGCGCTGAAAGCGATGCGAGCCGCAGTGCGACAGTTCGGAGGCATCGTCAGCAAGGAAATGGGCGACGGGCTGACGGCGGCGTTTGGGGCTCCTGTGGCGGATGACAATCATGCGCCACTTGCCTGCCACGCGGCAATCGAACTGGTCCGGCGTGTCGTCGGCCTGGGTGATCCGGGGCTGCAGGTCCGTGTCGGTTTGCACTCCGGATTCGTTGTCGCTTACATGGTCGCCAGTGAATTCTCCAAAGTCTACGAGATCGGTGGTGCAGCGCAGCACCTGGCGGCCAGGCTTGAGGCCGCGGCCGGACCCAATCAGATCTACGCCTCCGAGGCCTGCCAGAAGCTGGCCGAGGGCAACATTCGATTCGAATATCTCGGCCGCCAGCCGCTCAAGGGCTTCGCCCATCCCATCCCGGTTTATCGAGTAACCGGGGCCAGCGACGTTTCGAGCTGGCAAGTGCGTAAGACGCGCAGCGTTTCACAATTCGTCGATCGCTTTAGCGAGACAGCGCTGTTGAGAAACGCCGCGCAGGCCGCAAGCGCCAGTCGCCGAACCGTTTTCCTGACCGGCGATCCCGGCATGGGCAAATCACGGCTGGTGCACGAGTTCGTCCAGGAACTCGAGAGTGAAGGCTGGCGCGCGACCGAGGCGGAGTGCAGCCCCAATCTGCAGGGCGCCCCGTTCGCAGCCCTCAAGGGCCTGCTGCGCTCAATTCTGGGCGCCGCGGCGGCCGACCGGCCGGACCCCAAGGAGGCCTTGCCGCGGATCCTGCGTTCGGCCCTCGACGCGGCGTTGGATCTGCCGATATCGGATGAACAATGGGACAGGCTTGAGCCTCAGTCGCGGGGCCGTGCGATCAGCCAGGCAAGCTGCGTGCTGGTCGAGAATCTGGCGCAGCATCAACGCACGGTGCTGCTGATCGAAGACCTGCACTGGGTCGATCGCGCCAGCGACGCCGTAATGGCTGCGCTTGCATCGCTGCAGGTCCGCAATCTCTTGATACTCATCACCAGCAGGCCGGATGGACTCCCGGACTGGGTCGACCGATGCAGTGCCGAACGCCTCGCCTTGCGGCCGCTCGATCCAAGTTTCAGCCGGGCGATGCTGGACGCTATTCTGGGGCCCTCGGCCACGACGTCGGATCTGAAAAGTCGAATCATTCGCCATACCGCCAACGTTCCGCTCTTTGTCGAGGAGGTATGCCGCGGCTTCAAGGAGACCGGCATTCTCGAGGGGCAGTGGGGTAACCTTGCGCTTGCCCGACCCGTCGGGGAGTTGGGTATCCCCAGCAGTGTTCAAGGTGTGATCGCGGTGCGACTGGACCGCCTGCCGAGGGGAGAACGCGCCCTGATGCAGATAGCCGCGGCCCTCGGCCCCCGCTCGACAGTGGCCACCTTGCGCGAAGTGGCCGCGTTGCCTGAAGCCGTGCTGCAAGGCGCGCTCGGCGCACTCGACCGGGCCGAATTGCTGATCAGGGCCGCCGATGTTCCGGAGGAAACCTTCGAATTTCCGCATGACATGGTTCGTCAGGTCACCTACGACTCGATGGTCGAGCGGACCCGCGAAAAGGTTCATGCGCGCATTCTTTCCGCGCTGGAGGGCGACGAAACTCGCCGCGACGAGTCCGACCGGCTCTGTTACCACGCAACACGTGCCAAGGACTGGGCCAAAGCGTTCGCCTACGGCAGGAGCGTGGCGCGAAAGTGCGTCGCGCGGTCGGCTTTTGCCGATGCGACCTCGCACTTCGAAATCGCCATGGATGCCCTCGACCGAACCCCGGTTTCTCGTGCGCGTGAGACCGAAGCCATCGACCTGCGGATCGAGGCGCGAATTGCCTTCATGGGATCCGGCCGGGTAGCCGAATGGCTGGACCTCGGACAGGAAGCCGAACGGCGCGCCAACGCGATCGATGACATCGGCCGCAAGGTCGCCGCCATGACGGTGCGGTCGGCGGCGCAAAATTTCTACGGCACGCCGGTCGAGGCCGTTGCTACCGGCGAGCAGGTCGTTGGTCTGGCGGAGGGATGGGGCAATCCGGGTTGGCTCAACCTTGCCCAATATGGTCTCGGCCAGGCCTATTTCATCGCCGGTCGGTATCGGGAAGCCGAACAGATGATTGGCCGGGCGTGCGCGCAATTGATGGGACCGGAAGCCAGCGCCCCGATCGGCACCACCGTACAAAACCTGTTGCTGGTGTGCTGCATGATGAAAAGCCTCACCCATACGACACTGGGAGAGATCGATGCGGCGGAGCGGTTTCAGCGAACGGCCCAGCAGATCGCCAACGAAAGCAACCGGCCATTCGATCGCGTCGCAGCAGCCTACAGCGGTGGCACGCTGATGCTCGGTCGAGGCGATCCGGCGGCGTCGGCCATGATTCTCGACGAGGGTTTTGCGCTGGCGCAGGAGCATGGGGTAAGGATCTTCGTCCCGGTCATCGAATGCCAGCGTGGCATGGCGTACCTGGAGCAAGGACGCATCGACGCGGCACGAGAGATTCTCGCCGGGGCAAAGGAGGTCGCCCAATCCGTTGGCTACACCTCCACAGTGTTGCGCGCTTCCATCTATCTCGGGCTCGCGCTCAGTCGGGCCGGGGAGGTGCACGCGGCACTGACCATGTTGAGAGACGCGCGGAATACGGCCCGACGGCAGGGGTTCGGCGGGCTCGAAGCCGAGGCATTGTTTTGTGAAGCGATGGTCACACCAGTCACAAATGCGGACGCAAGGGCTGCGATCATTCGCTGCTTGCAAACCTGCATCGCTCTCGCAACCCGGAACGAAGCCAAACCGCTGCTCCTTAGGGCAGAGGCGCTTCTAGGCCGGATATCGGCCAACCCGTAAAATGCCGAATCTCTTATTCATGCCGCGTCCGCTGCGTTTCAGCGCTCTCATGGCGCGTGGCCGTCTTGGTGCGGGCGGTGGGACTCGGGATTTTAAGTCCCTTGCGTCTACCAGTTCCGCCACGTCCGCTTATACCAAGAGATCAGATACTTAGCGCGTTTCCTGGGGACATTGGAATAGGCTGGGTCCCCAGGTGACATCAGGCCTTGCTTAGGCTGGCGGGCTGACCAAGGCAAAGCCTCAATCCCGACATCCCCGCCTGCTTTAGGCAATCTCAAGATTGTCCGACTATGAAGGCCGCATGACCGATCTTACGCGCCACATTTCGCCATTGCCGTTCGCCGCCGCGGTGGCGCTGCTGGTGTGCGCCGCCGGGCTCGGCGGTTGCGCCGGCATGAGCGATGGCGTCAGCACCGCCTTCGCCGATCCCGCCAAATACCAGCTCTACGAGTGCAAGCAGCTCGAGACCGAACGCAAGACGCTGGCGGCCCGCACCGCGGAGTTGCAGGGCCTGATGGCAAAGGCCGAAACCGGCGCCGGCGGCGCGGTGGTGGCCGAACTTGCCTATCGCAATGAGTACGTCGCGGTGCGTGGGCAATCCAGATTCGCCGAAGAGGCCTGGCAGAAAAACCGGTGCGAGAACGCTCCGCCGCCCGCCGCCGCACCGGTGCCGCCGGTCATCGCGCCTGCGCCGGATGCCCGGGGCGCGCGGGCCGTCAAGCGCTGAGCGCGGCCACCCGACGGGCAAATCACCAAAACCTGTCCAGCCCCTGGCGCAAAAATATTCTGCTTTTCCGAAATCGAAATCAGCGCTATATCCATCACCATCCCGCCCCATCAAGAGGGGCGTTTCGCGAACGTCACGGACGTAGGGCGCGGGATGCGGTGGACGCGGCGGCGCGCGAGACGGGCGTGCCAAAGCGGACGGTGAAGCCGTGTGGTCCCGACGCCTCAGGGTTGGCGTTAAGCCGGCGGAAGCAATTCCGCCGGTGACGGTGTCAAGAAAGCCAGATCACCGGGGAGAGCGCGGAGTAAGCCGTAAAACCATTGCGCAGGGAAGGCCGGATGCCTCCGCTGAACCTGTATGCTCGTGTGCGTTTTTTTCTGCCTGTTTGCACACGAGACCGCGGGTGCAGCGCGCACCCGGTCTTCCCTGCGCCCTCGTTTTTCGAGGGCAACGGAGTCTACAACAAACCTCGGGCGAACCGCGCCGCGAGATCGCGAAGCCGTGGTTGCCGCCCACCCACAACTGTCATCACCCCGTCACGGGGTCGGCGCCTCGGGAGCGGCAAGACGTGGATTGCCCCGCGCCATGCACGCACGCTCCACCCCTCACACCCGCCAGTCGTAAATCCAGTCCTGCCGCGCCAGCAGGCGTTGCGGGCCGATCGCGCGGATGGACCAGTCGCGCGCCAGCGCCGCCGGACCGTTCAGATGATAGATTCTCCCGTTGCGCCGCGCGGCGCGCTGCACGCGGCCGACGCGGGCGCGGCGCAGCCGCCCGTAGCGCTTCAACGCGGCCGCGATGGCGGCATTGTCACCGGCGCTTTCGCTCAGGGTCGTGGCCAGCACGGCGGCATCTTCAATCGCCATGCCCGCGCCCTGCGCGGCAAACGGCAGCATGGCGTGGACGGCGTCGCCCAGCAGCGCCACCGCGCCGTCGCTCCAGTCGCAGCCTTCGGGCACCGTGAACAGCGCCCATTTGCGCCAGTCGTCGACGGCATTGAGCATCATCCGCGCCGGGCCCGGCCATTTGTACGACGCAAACGCGTTCTTGATCTCGGCGGCCTCACCCGGCGCGCTCCAGCCCGGCCGGTTCCAGGTTCCCGGCACCACGGCGACGACGTTGATCAAGCGCGCGCCCGAGATCGGATAGGCGACGAGATGGGCGTTCGGCCCCATCCACAGCTGGACCCGGCACGAGGTGTATTCGCGCGGCAGCTGGGTGGCGTCGAGCGTGCCGCGCCAGGCGATCAGGCCGGAGAACTGGGGCTGCACTTGCGGAAACAGATGCTGGCGCACCGTGGACCAGATGCCGTCGGCGCCGATCAGCGCTGTCGCCAGTTCCTGGTGGCGCGTCATGCCACTGCGGTGGACCACAGTGAGGCCCTTGGCATGCGGGGCGGCGTCCTCGAACTGGCAGCCGAGCCTGAGCTCGATGTCGGGATGGTCGTCGACGGCGGCCGCCAGCGCGCCCTGCAGGTCGGCGCGATGCACCACCCAATAGGGCGCGCCGGCGCGAAACGCGGCAGCCTCGCCGAGTGGCAGCCGGGAGATTTCACCGCCGTGGCGCGCGCTCATGATGCTGATGGCTTCAGGGATCACCGCGCGCGTGGCCAGCCGAGGCTGCAATCCGAGTTCGACCAGCACCCGGCTGGCATTGGGCGACAGTTGCAGGCCTGCGCCGGTTTCCTCGAGCCGTTCGGCCTTCTCCAACACGATGATGCGAAAGCCGTGGGCGGCGAGCGAAAGGGCTGCCGTCAGTCCCCCGATCCCGGCACCAGCGACGACGATGGTGCGTGACGCTGCCACAGGTCGATCAGGCGACCTTGTCTTTCAGCACGCATTCGGGCGGACGGGCCTCACCGGCCTTGAGGTCGGCGGCAAAGCGGTACAGCGTCGAACAATAGGGACAAATGATCTCGTTGTCGTTGCCGAGATCGAGGAACACATGGGGGTGGTCGAACGGCGGATTGGCGCCCACGCACATGAACTCCTGCGAACCAATCTCGATGACCGAAACGCCGGCTTCATTGTGGAAATGCGGAACGACGTGATCGGACATTCTATTCACCCTGGGTGGCAACGGCGGAGACAATCAGCGGGACGCGGCAGGCCAGAAAGGCCGTGCGCCACGTTGATACTTGCGGGAAGTGTTGATTCCTAGAGCCCCGAACCACGCATCTGCTCATGCAAATTCGACACAATCTTGTCGTCCCAGAGAAGCCCTTCTTTCGTCGGGGCTGTTGTGTCCAAAAAACGGCACACCATCTTGGGAGGAGCGGAGACACGGGGCTTTTCGGGATGAAGCGGTGGCGGATAGTTCCGGCGGTGGCCGGCATGGCGATATTCGCCGTGACGTTCGCATTGCTGTGGCCCCACGCCCGGGACGCCTATGCGATCCTGGCGGCGCAGGACGATCCCGCCGAGCTTTCCGATGTCCAGCTCAGTTCTGCTCTGCGGAATAACGCCGCGGTCGTCAGCGAGAACATCGAGGCCGCCCTCGTCGCCAACGATTCCGATCTCGCCGACAGTCTTGTCAGCCTGGCCCGGGAAAAAAACATTCCGGTCGGCGACGAACTGCAAAAGCGCGTGAGCGACAAAGTCGCGGAACAAAATTCGTCTTCGCATTATGCCAAGCGCTTCCTCACCGGGCTGGTGATCGGCGAGGCCGACGACGTCGCCAGCCTGTCCGGCACGGTCGCCGGCGATCTGTTCGTCTACGGCGACATCCGGGATGTTGTGCGCGAGGGCAAGCATCTGGCTATGGGCGAGCACACCGACCGGCTGGTGCTGGGGCTTGCCGCGGTGGGCCTCGTGGTGACGGCGGCGACCTATGTCTCGGTCGGTGGCGTGGCGCCGCTGCGCGCGGGGCTCACGCTGGTCAAGGATGCCCGCAAGGTCGGGCGGCTGGGAGAGGGGCTGACGCTGTGGGCCGGTCGTTCGGCGCGCGAGATGGTCGACGCCCCATTGCTGCAGCAGGCGGTCGCCTCCGGCTCGGTGCTGCGGCCGGGCCAGACCATCACCGCAATCAAGGCGGCGTTCCGCGCCGAGAAGGCCGGCGCGCTGGTTCGCCTCGCCAAGGACGTCGGCCGGGTCGGTGAAAAGGCGGGTATCCGCGCCGCACAGGACACGCTGAAGATCGCCGAGGGCCCCAAGGACGTTGCCCGCGCCGCGCGGCTGGCGGAGGCCAAGGGCGGTCAGACCCGCGCGATTCTGAAGGTGCTTGGCCGCGGCGCGCTGTTGCTGGCTGCAGGAGCCTTCAACCTGACGCTGTGGGTGTTTAGCGCGATTGTCGCGCTGTTCGGCTTTCTGTCCTCGATCAAGGCCATCACCGAACGCCTGACCATGGCGCATCTGCGCCGCAAGAAAGCGCGCCGGCTGCGAAAGCAGTTGGCTGCGGCCGTGGCGCCCGACGCCTCGCTGGCAGGCGCCGTCGTGCACGGTTAGGATGGCCGCCAGCCCTCGATCGCCGATCCCCCATTCCGCAAAAGCCACGGAACGACCATGCCGAGTTTTCACAACGGCGATGTTGAAATCGCCTATCTCGACGAAGGCGAGGGCGATCCGATCCTGCTGGTGCACGGCTTCGCCTCGACCAAAAACGTGAACTGGGTCTATCCGACCTGGGTCTCCGACCTGAGGAAAGGCGGCCGCCGCGTCATCGCCCTCGACAATCGCGGCCACGGCGCCTCCGGCAAGCTCTATGACGCGGCGGCCTACGAGATCGCCACCATGGCCGGCGATGTCATCGCGCTGATGGACCACCTGAAGCTCAAACGCGCCGACGTGATGGGCTATTCGCTGGGCTCGCGGATGACGGCGGTGCTGGCGCGGCACGAACCGCAGCGGCTGCGCTCGGCGATCTTCGGCGGCATCGGGATCGGCCTGATCGAGGGCGGCGGCCCCGGCGAAAACGTCGCGGCAGCGCTGGAGGCGCCGTCGCTGGAAGACGTCACCGATCCGGTGGGACGGACCTTTCGCGCCTTCGCCGACCAGACCCGCAGCGATCGCCGGGCGCTGGCGGCCTGCCTGCGCGGCTCGCGCCGGCTGATGACCAAAGAGGACGCCGCCGGCATTTCGGTGCCGGTGCTGATCGCGGTCGGCACCACGGACGAAATCGCGGGCTCGGCGGATGCGCTTGGAAACATCATCCCGGGCGCCGAGGTGCTTCATATTCCGAACCGCGACCACATGCGGGCGGTCGGCGACAAGGTCTACAAGGCCGGCGTGCTGGATTTTCTCTCACGGCGGAAGTGAGGTTTCGGATTCGTCGTCCCTTGCGAAACGCCTGGCCAGCGCGACCAGTGCGGCGAAGCTGGCGACCCAGGCGATCCGCGCGCCGTAGCGGTCATGCGGTCCCGATATCACGCCGCAGACAAAGGCATTGCCGAGCAGCGCAAGGGATACCGTCGCCGCGAGCAGCGTGAGATCGTCGAGCCGCCGCCGCCAGATCGCGATCGCAAAGATGGCAAAGACCGCCAGCATCGACGCCAGCGCGACCGGAATGTGGAGCCGGTTGATGGCGGGAAAATCGATGTCCTGTCGCTGCTGATGCGCCGCGCGCATCGGCTTGAGCTGCGCCGGCAGATAGCGCTCGATGATCCCGTAGGTGTGGCCAATCCAGACGTTGGTGCCTTCGCCGGTTCCGACATGGACCAGTTGCTGTGCGGTGGCGATGATGGCGGCTTCGGCCTGGCGGAGCGGATACTCGACGAGCGACCGCCGCACGATCAGGCCCATCTCGTCGTTCAGGCCCTTGAAGCGGCCGAGATCGTTGAACACGCTGCTGCCCCACAGAAACTGGTCGGCGGTGGCCGGCAGCTCATCGCGATAGGGGCAGAGCTTCAGCTTCTGCTGCGGGCAATGATCCCGCAGATATTGTTTGACGATGCCGTCCTGCAGCATGCGGCCGAACGCGACACCATAGCCGCCGGGTGTCCATGCCAGCTGTCCCGATAGGGCAAAATTGGCGGACAACAGCATGGCGGCGCCGGCAACAAGGGTGAGACTGCCCTGCAGCAGTCCGGAAACGGCGATCCGTGGCCGCAGAAAGGGGCGGGCGATCCAGCCGGCGCAGCACAGCCCGAGCAGCACCGCCAGCGTCGCACTGTGGGTCGACGCGGCGAAGGCTGTGAACGCGAACAGCGAACATTTTTCAACGCCGGAAATCCGCCCCCCGTGCACCACCAGAATGAACAGCGCCAGCACCGACAGGCCGGCAAAGATGTCGGTCAGCAGCGTGGAGGTGAGCCAGGGCAGCGCCGTGGTTAGGACCAAAGCGACGCTGATCGTAGCCAGCGGCCATGGCCCGGCCATGCCGAACACGCGCAGCGTCAGTTGCAGGATCCACAGCGTCGCCAGCCCCTGAATCCCGAGATTGATCCAAAAGCTCGAATCCTGACCGAAATGCAGATAGAGCCCGAACACGGTGGACCGGCTGGGGACCAGATAGCCCTCGTACCACCGGGCCAGATAGCCGCCAGTGTCATACTGCAGCAGCGGATAGCCGTTCCACAGCGCCGGCAGAACCAACATCAGGGGGATGGCGACCGCCGAGATCCAAACCCAAGCCGGGTCGCTCACGCGCGCTCGCATGATTTGCGTGGTGATGCTGTTTCCCCCGTTCGTCCCACACCATGACTCGACTGGCATGCGGAAATCCACAAATAGTTGGAACCGCGGGCGCTTGATTTTCCGGAATTGTGAACCACCTTGAGCCGACGCTTACAGGAAGATGGGTTTCGGCTACGAGAAAAAAATGAGCCGTTTCAATGTTTTGGCTGAGTTTATGAACCGCGTCGCCGCTTACTTTGCCTGACGCGGGACAGTCGTCGGCCCGTCGTGCTATGGTGCGCGCCGGAAACATCAGAATATGTGAGAGCAGCCATGGCAGTGCATCAGATCAATCCGCAGGGTGCCAAACTGGCGGCGCTTGATCCGATCTGGCAGCGGGTGCGGAGCGAAGCGGAGGATATCGTCCGCCGTGAACCGGAGCTTGCCTCCTTCATCTATTCGACCGTGCTGCATCACGATCGGCTGGAAGACGCCGTGGTGCACCGTATCGCCGAGCGGCTCGACCACCCGGCGCTGTCGGGCGACCTGATCCGGCAGACCTTCGATGAGGCGCTGCGCGACGATCCCGATCTCGGCAATGCCTTCCGCGCCGACATGGTGGCGGTATTCGACCGCGATCCCGCAACCTCGCGGTTCATCGATCCCTTGCTCTATTTCAAGGGCTTCCATGCGATCCAGACCCATCGCCTGGCGCATTGGCTTCATCAAAAGGGCCGCAAGGATTTCGCCTATTATCTGCAGAGCAGGGCGTCGGCGGTGTTCCAGACCGACATCAACCCCGCGGCAAGAATTGGCCGCGGCATCTTCCTCGATCACGCTACCGGCTTCGTGGTCGGCGAGACCGCGGTGATTGAGGACGACGTCTCGATCCTGCACGGCGTCACGCTCGGCGGCACCGGCAAGGAGAATGAGGATCGCCATCCCAAGATCCGTCGCGGCGTGTTGATCGGGGCGGGCGCGAAAATTCTCGGCAATATCGAGGTCGGCCATTGCGCCCGGATCGCCGCGGGCTCCGTGGTGGTGAAGCCGGTGCCGCATAACGTCACCGTGGCCGGGGTTCCCGCCAGGATCGTCGGTGAGGCCGGCTGCGCCGAACCGTCGCGCACCATGGACCAGATGATCAACGCGATCGGAGTTTGATTTCCTGCGCGAATCTCGAAGGCATGCTCTCTCGGGCCTGATGCGTTGGAAGGTCTTGTGACCGCAATGCACCCAAGGGGAAAGAAAGCTGCCGGAATCACATGTACGATTTCCGCAAGTTGGGCTGGCAGTTCGCGTCGTCCCGGCCTAGAAACTCCCGAAACCTCGAGATCTATTGGAGACTGCCGTGGACGTTCAGGAAGTCAGGAAACTCGACGCCTATCTCAAGCGCGTATTCGGCAATCCAAAGCTTCGGGTGGTGCCGCGGCCGAAGAAAGACGACTCGGCCGAGGTCTATATCGGCGAGGAGTTCATCGGCGTGCTGTTCGTCGATGATGAAGACGATGACCGTTCATTCCAGTTCCAGATGGCGATTCTCGAGGAGGATCTGGTCGATCAGGGCTGAGGCCTACCGCTTCGGTCCATGCAGCTGCAGCGTCAGGCGGTCCATGGCATTGGCGACATCGCGCCATTGCGCGAGCCAGTTCCTTGGAAAGCGAAACGTCAGATCGGCGCCGTCGACGCGGCGCTCGCTCAAACACATCCCGGGGGTGGCGGCGTCGCGCGTGCAGCGTGCGTAGAGGGCCGGCGATTTCGCCAGGAAAAGGTCCTCGTTGCTGTAGGGCGTGCCGTCGCGAAAGGCGCGCATGCTCAGACCGTCCTGTCCGGGAGAGGTGGCCTGCTCGAGATAGCGCGGATAGATGGTGCGCACGCGGCTGTCCGGCGCCAGGATGTCATGATGCGCCGAAATCGACAGGAAGATGCGGTCGATCGGCTGCACCGATTCCTCGATGGTATCGGCGCTGACGTGCTTCGGTGCATCGGGGGCCTCGAGCGCGGGATACGTGAAGCTCAGATCGACGCGTTCCTGCGGCCCTGAATGGCGCTGGACTTTCCGCCGCACCGCCATGGTCGGCACGTTGAACAGGGTCGCGCCGACGCTTACCGGCAACCGCGCCGGATTGCTCGAAGCCCTGGTTCCCCAAGTCGGCCACAGCAAATAGCCGACCACCGCAATCGCACACGCCGTGACCGCGCCACCAAGCATCACCGGGATCATGTGGCGGCGGCGACGCCGGCGCGCGATGTGCTGGGCGGACAAAAAGAAGGTCATGAACCAAACGGCTTGAGAGTGGCCCCGAAGGGCTCGAATCACCCGCAAATATGCCACGCGCCGGCTCCGCTTCCGCACGATTTCGTGCGGTGGGGACGGCGCGAGCCATGTCCAGGGGGCGGTTCCGGCCGCCGGCGTTAACCGTTCCTTAAGGATAGTGTGGCGGCAGCCGGCCGATTTTGCGAAGCAAGGGAAGCGGGCTGAAGTTGGTCGTGTAGCGGAAGTGCGTTTCGATGTCGCCTGATGCGTTGAATTCCCTGTTTTCCCTTTGCATCGGCTTCGCCCTCGCGGGGGCGTTGGCCAGCGGCTATCAGGCGCTGGTACAGCGCCCGGCGGGCTTCGGACTGCTGCAGCAGGGCGTGGCGCCGAAGGCGTTCGCGGCCGTCCCGTTCCTGGTCTTCGCCGCCCCCTTCATCATCATGCGCAACACCTTGCGCGGCGCGCGGATCGAACGCCGCCGCTTCCAGTTCGTGATGATGGCGACCATGCTGGCGGGATTCTGGAGCCTGATGTCTGGCACGTTCTTCCTGATGACACTGCGCGCCGCCGGGGTGCTGGCCTGAGCGAAACGTCTATGCCAATGTCTTTCGCGAACCGGAGACTGAAAAGGCATGGCGATTTACGAACTCGACGGACAGGCGCCGGAGCTCCCCGCGGACGGAAACTTCTTCATCGCCGATACCGCCACGGTGATCGGCAGGGTCCGTTTGCACAGCTCCGCGAGCGTGTGGTTCGGCGCGGTGCTGCGCGGCGACAATGAGTGGATCGAGATCGGCGAAAATTCCAACGTGCAGGACAACTCGACTTGCCATACCGACATGGGCTTTCCGCTGACGATCGGAAAGAACTGTACGGTCGGTCACAACGTCATCCTGCACGGCTGCACGCTCGAGGATGACGCGCTGGTCGGGATGGGGTCGATCGTGATGAATGGCGCCAGGATCGGCCGCGGCAGCGTCGTCGGCGCGGGCTCGGTGATCACCGAAGGCAAACAGTTTCCGGAGTACTCCCTGATCATCGGATCGCCGGCGCGGGTGATCCGCACACTCGATCCTGCGCAAGCCGCGAAGATGGGAAGTGCGGCAAAGTTTTACGTCGCCAATGGAGCACGATTCAAAAAAGGCCTGCGGAAGATTGGCTGAGGCCGGTCGGCTGTTTCACGTGCCCTCTGACTGATTGGCCTCCAATTCGCCTGCCGCTTTTTCGTGGCCGGCGGCCCAGAGCGCATGTTCGTCGCTGCCGTCGCGGTACGGATTGGCTTCTGCCGGAATGTTCTTCCGCGCGGCACGCTCGCCCTGCTCGAATGGATCCAGATCGGTGGTCATGGTCTGGCTTTCCTCAATGGATTCGATGCTGTCTTGCGTTTAGTCGAAGTCTGGGAGAGCGACGCGCTCCTGCGAAGCGCGTCTTTCAGATCGACTGGGATGCCGTGCTTCCTCAGCAGATCGGTAAAGGCTTCATCCGCCAGTTCCTGAATCGTTGCCATCCGGTCACGGCCCAGTTGTTTGAGCTTGTCGAAGGTGTCGTCATCAAAGGCGATCAATTTGCGCATGTGCCCGCCTGCTCCTGCTCAGGCCGCCAGGCCGGGGTTGAAGCGCTTCGACCGATAAAAGTTCCGCAGGATGACCGTCGTGACACTGCAACAACGCGCCGCGAATAAACCGCCCGACACCGCGGGCATTGCGGCGATCGCTGGACAAAGGATTCTGGACGAAAAACAAGGCCGTCGACGCAGTATAACGCCAACGGCCTTGCCAGCCCCGGATATTGAAATTGGCTTACGCCATCCGGTGAGTTGCATAATGCACCGGAACATTACGGGCATATGTGATCCAGTTCACAATCGGCGGGAAAAATGTTGCGACGGGCTTCTTCGGCCTGGCAGCCTGCTTCCGCAAACGTCGCGGGTCTTGATTCAGCTGCGCGAATTGGCACGTTTGCGCGGCGGTGCCGCGCTCCGCTTGGTCCGGTTCGGCGGCTTTCGAACAGCAGGCGGACTCGAGGGTTCGGACGCCTGCGTGCTGGCGAACGACTGGCGAAGGCCGTCGATGGCGCCGGTCAGACTTCCCACCTGCTCGGCCAGCCGCCGGGTCTCGCTCTGCTGCGCGGCAAGCAGGCGTCGGACGGTCTGCAGTTGGTCCTGGACAACCTGCAACTGGTCGATCGATTCCTGCTGCGTCGCTTCCAGCCCCTTGGTTTTCTCCACCAGTTGCTCGGAAGCCTGCGCGGTCCGCGCCTGCAATTGCCTGACGGCCACCACGCGGTCAGGTTCAGGCGAAATGCCGGTGTAGCTGCGCCACACGGCGATGGATACGGCTCCGGCGACCAGGACGACCAATATGACGGCGGCGAGGGCAATGGGCTGCGAGCTGATGCGCGTGAGGCCGTTGTTTTTCATATGATTAAATTCGATCATGGGACTCCAAGCCTGGCAGAAGGCGAAAGTTCCAGCACGCTCGATGCCGGCCCACCGGGCACGGCGCTACAATGGAGATCGCTGAGCGGCGACCGGGCCGCCTAGCTGCACGGGTGTCGTCGGCCATCTTGGCCGCGGTAGTTCGCCGAAGACTGCCCACAATGGCGATGGAAGCCATCATAGATGCCATACGGCCGCTCGATCAGGGGAACGACCACTCGGTCCGGTGGCGCCGTCGTTCCCGGGTAAAAGTCGGCAGGACCGTAATTGTGGGAAAAGTCGATGATCAACGGATTATCATGATAGGGCAGGACGCGCTGGCGATGAACGCGGACATCGGCATCGGCGGCAAGCACGGGCACGGAAACCATGACCAGGGCCGCGGCAGCCAGCAATCTCAGTGTCATCTCGTCCTCGTTTTCCGGTCAGATGTCGAATCCTAGCGGCATCGGGTGAGGCGGTAAAGGGAAGACGGTACCTATCGACAGGCTCCTCCGCCGGTGGTTGCCGGGAGCTGCTCGGGCCGAACCACGGTATGACATCAAGCTACTGAAAACTCAGGAGTTTCATGGCCCAAAAAGTTGCGGCCAGCTCTTGGGGGAGAGCTGGCCGCGCGCGATCCGGTCTGGGACGGGGAGGGGTGGGGATGTGACCGGGTCGCGTGTCCTGTGATTCTCTGTCAGCGATCTCTGGCGCTCGCGGTGGCAACGGCCGGGCGGCTGTCGCCCAGCGCGACCCATACGTTCGAATCGCTCTGCGACTGACGCTTGACGAAGCGGTATCCGGTCTCGGTCCAGGCCAGAACGCTTTCGTTCTGGTTGTCGAGCACGAACTCGCCCTTGTCGCTTTTCACCGTCAGGACCGCATGGCCTTCGCCCTTTTTGTCGCGCACCACCGTGATCAGCAGGGCTTCCCGCGGCCAGCCGGCGTCGATCAGCATCTTGCGCTTCAACAGCACGTAGTCCTCGCAGTCGCCGTAGCCATCCGTCGGCAACGACCATTTCTCGATCGTGCCCCAATGGTCCATGTCGGTCATCGGCTTGACCGTTTCGTTCACCCACTTGTTGACCCGCACGAGGTCCCGCCATGCCGTCTGCGACATCACGATGTCGCGCGGCTGCGATGCGCGGCCTCGGCAGTCGCCGGGATTCTCGGCGCAGAATTCGACCCAGCCGATCGGCGAGCGCGTGGTGTCGCCAAGGCTTGCGTAGAGCGTCTCACCGGCCTGCGCCGGCGCATTCAAGCCAATCAGGATGGCGACGACCGCCCATCCTTTCCCCTGTCCCCCGAACCCAAACATTGTGGCCCCCGTTTCTTGTTGGGACCACGTTTCGCACAAAGGTTTTGCGCCGCCGCTAAGTAAGCCAAGTACATTTGAAGCGAATCCAAGTAAAAGAAGCGGCGAATTCGATCTATACTTGAATAAAAGTCATCTAAAATTTTAGACAACCGCAACTGCTTCAAATGGTCGATATTAAGGGATGCGAGGCCGCATATGCTGGGTTTGCTGCAGCCCAGGCCCGCGGCGTTAACCGGTTTGGGCCGGTGCCGAAACGGCAGAAGGCGGCATCCGCAGCGCGGACACGCCTTCGCGTCTCTCCAAAACGGGGAAATGCGGACTGAAGCGCTTTACCGCGCGGTAACGCTGTCTTCGAGTGTCTCGGCCAGCTGCTCGTGCACGAACTCCAGGGCAAAACCTTCCTCGAGATTCCGCACCACCCGGGCCTGCACCTTGCCGAGCAAGACCAGCGATTTCAGCGGCGGGCGGTTTTCCGCGGCGATGGCGGCGCCCGACAGCGACATGTCGATAATCCGGCAAGTCATCTTGGTGCCGTCTTCGAGGGTGAGCAGCGAAATCGGGTTGCGCGGGATGATGCGGTCGTGGCGGCGGTCTTCCGGCAGGTTGAGGATGTCGCGGTTGGCGAGCCAGGTCAGTTGGGCCGCCAGCTTGTCGCGTTTGCGGGCGGTGGCGCCCACGCTCATGGCAAAACCATTGTCGATGATGCGGGTGATCTTGCCTTCGACTCGGCCGATATGGTCGAGATAGGCGATCACGCGGTCGCCGACATTGCCGATACCTGGCGCCAGCAGAGCGAGCCCGCCCGGCGACATATTGATGATCTGGCACGGAAACTCACGGCGGTCCGGCAGCATGTAGCGGCCGAGCAGATGGACCTTCACCCGCTGGAAGCGCCGTCGCTCTTCGGCGGCCGGCAAGATCGTTTTTCTGTGCGCCAACGCCATCTTCGCCACCCGACCACCGGCTTCTCGGTGTCGTCAAACCCTACGGCCGGCAAGGTTAACGAGGAGTTAGCGGCGGTTGCATGAGGGGAAGATCACGCTGCTTCCGGTGTCGGGGGCGATATCCTGTCAAACCCCCACAGCTCACCCGCGAGCAAGATCATTGCCGTGCCGAATTCATCTGTCAGCAGCGGCGGCGGCGCCGCGACGCCCTGAAACCGGAAGGGACATAGTGGCGCGAACCACAAACAGAACGGCCAGGGCAGCCCAGCGATTGCGCACATCACTCCCACACCGTGTGGTGGTGCAAACCGAGACCGCTGGACGCAGCTGTCACACAATGCCCATCATTGGCATCTCGTCTCCCCTCGCTTAACCTGCCTTTGCCCACGCATCCAAAAAACCAACACTCGCCGAAGGGCCGGAGGAAAACCATGGAACAGATCCGCGTCGCCACCTATGACGGCCCCGGCGCGCAGCCGCTCATCCGCACCGTGCCTTGGCCGAAGATCGCGAAGAAGGCGGCACTGATCAAGGTCGGCGCCTGCGGTGTCTGCGGCACCGACCTGCACATCCTGAAAGGCCATTGGCCGAAGCCGTTGCCGTGGCCGTTCACGCTCGGCCATGAGATCGGCGGCGTGCTGGTCGAGGTCGGCTCCGAATTCACCGAGGACTTCATGAGCAAGCCGCTTAACGTCGGCTCGAAGGTGATGATTCCGCCGCTGATGCCTTGCGGCAATTGCTATTACTGCATCCATTACCCCGCGAGCGCCAACAAGTGTCTGACGCCGGTGTATTACGGCCGTTATCTTGGCTTCGACAAGGCGCCGCATCTGTGGGGCGGATGGGCCGAATATGTCTATGTCGATCTCGAGATGTTGCCGGGCACCAAGATCTACAAGCTCCCCGACGACATGTCGCTGCGGCTCGGCGCGCTGTCGGAGCCTTTGACCTCCTGCATCCGCGCCTTCAACCGCGCGAGCCGTGCCGGCGGCTTCACCTGGGGCGACACCGTCGTCATTCAGGGCTCCGGTCCGATCGGGATTCTGGCGGTGGCGGCGGCGCAGGAGATGGGCGCGGGGCGGGTGATCTGCGTCGGCGCGCCGGAGAATCCGCGGCTGGCGCTGGCGCGCAAGTTCGGCGCGGAAGCGACTGTCGATATCGAACGGGTCACGACGCCGGAAGCGCGCATCAAGGCGGTGCGCGACATCGTCGGCGGGTTTGGCGCGGATCTGGTGATGGATTGCTCGGGCCATCCGAGCGCCGGCCCCGAGGGGATCGAGATGCTGCGCGACGGCGGCACCTATGTCGAGATGGGCCAGTTCACCGATGCCGGCTCGATCAATACCTCATGGCATCGTATCTGCACCAAAGACCTCAACGTGCTGGGCTCCTGGGGCTTTACCGGAAACGACCTGCCGCTCGGCGTCGACATGCTCTACCGCACCCGCGACAAATATCCGTGGCTGGAGATGCAGACGATATATCCGTTTACCGAAGAAGGGATCGGCCGTGCGGTCGCCGATGCGATGGCGATGAAGACGGTGAAGTCGACCATCGTGCCGTGGCCGGAACTGGCGGAATAGAGCAACCCGCGGATGTCAGGCGAGGCTCCCGGCGATTGGCCGCAGTTCTCGAGGAACTGGCGAAAGAAAAAGAGCCGCCCGAGGGACGGCTCAAAGTCATAGCTTGAAAAAAGCCAGGCTCGTGTACCGCCGTTACCTTGTTTGCGGCCATACGAGCTCTAACGGGTAGCAGATGCGCGATCGATTCGCTGTGACCTGGCTAACACACTCAATGACCGTCAAGCGGGGGAGGGGAAGCAAGTATGCCCTCCAGAACGAGAGCGGTTTGAAGCGACATCGTTGCGGTCCTGAGATAGGTCGGCTCCTTCAGGGCATTGTTCAGCATCCGAATGGCGATCGTCCAATGGCCCTCGTCGCGCTGCTCAGGGGCGAGGCCTGCAAAATAGACCGCCGCCTCACCCACGGTCGCGATCACCGTCCCGTCAGTCAGTGTGAGGGCAAACGATAGACGTGAGCTGTTGCTCAAGCCTGACAATGTGAACTCCTGCGCCGTTGGGCTATTTTACGCCTCACTCGCCGAGAAGTTCCTGCGATAGGGTTCTGCCCTCGGAAATCCGGTACTGGAAAATTAACGAGGCTGCCCCGCAGGATGGCTGGCTTGCTGAGGTCGTGTTCCGAATCCTTACGGCCGTCGGTCGTTGTGATGACGGCTTGAGCTTGCACGCCACCAATTGCACCGCACCATCGAGTCCGGCCGGGGAGCAAGGTTGCGGAAACTCATTCCGAGGTTCTGTCAAATCCGCGTTCCTTGGTCGCCCAGACGACAAATCGGAAATAGTTCTGTCTCATAATCATAATGACTCTGACGCAAGAGAGGGAATAAGCTTAAGCATCAAGTCGAGGGAGGTGGCAATGAAGAACGCTTCTCGGTATCGCGCGTTGGCTTCGCTCTGCCGGCAACAGGCAGCCTACGAGCCCCAACTAAACTGGCAATTGCTCGGCCAGGCTGAACGGTGGGAGCATCTCGCAGCCGACGCGATCTCCGACCACTTCAAGGAATGCAATATGGTCAACGCGGGCGACAGCGCGAAGTCCGGCAATGCTCCCGGTGCGAATGACACGTCATGGACGACGGTTGCCGCCGCGTGAGCAGGATCGTGCGAGCGGTCTGAGCAGGAGCGGAACCTGGCCCTTCTTGCCCGCGGGATGCTGGTGGCCGGTCCGGTCCGACCGCTTCGCGCCTTTCAGTTCTGAATCATGGTCCTGGTGAAGCGCCGCGCAATCCGGAGCTAACCTCTCTGGTTCGTTCCCGGATGGCGCTGCTCATCCGCATTCGCCGTTCACGCGCCGGTCAGCCGGATGCCCGCGTGCGCTTCGCCGCCTCGAACGCCGCCAGCCGCTCGGCGAATTTGCCGTTGGCGGCGCCGGCGCGCGCGATGATGGTGGGTACGGGCAGCGTTTCGAAAAAATGACAGGCGACGCGATGGCCGGGGGCGGCCTCGCGCAGTCTGGGCTCCTCCGCCGAGCAGCGCGGCTGGGCGTGCGGGCAGCGGGTGTGGAAGCGGCAGCCGGTCGGCGGGTTGAACGGGCTCGGCACGTCGCCCTGCAGCATGACGCGCTTGGCGCGCAGGCTCGGGTCGGGTTTTGGAATCGCCGCCAGCAGCGCGTGGGTGTAGGGGTGCAGCGGCCTCGCATAGATCGTCTTCTTGTCGGCGATCTCGACCAGCTTGCCGAGATACATCACCGCCACGCGGTCGCTGATGTGCTTCACCACGGCGAGATCATGCGCAATGAACAAATAGGAAAGCCCGAAGCGCTGCTGCAGATTCTGCAACAGGTTGACGATCTGCGCCTGGATCGACACGTCGAGCGCGGAGACCGGCTCGTCGCAGATGATCAGGTCGGGATTGACGGCCAGCGCGCGGGCGATGCCGATGCGCTGGCGTTGCCCGCCGGAGAACTGATGCGGATAGCGCCGCGCATGTTCGGGCAACAGGCCGACGATCTCCAGCAACTCGCGCCCGCGCGCCTCGCGCGATGCGGCGTCCCCGATATCGTGCACCCGCTGCGGCTCGGCCAGGATCTCGCCCACGGTCATGCGCGGGTTGAGCGAGGCGTAGGGGTCCTGGAAGATGATCTGCATGTGCCGGCGCAGCCGGCGCAGCGCATCCTTGCCGAGATTGGCGATCTCCTCGCCCTTGAAGCGGACGGAGCCCGCGGTCGGATCCATCAGGCGCAGCACCAGCCGTCCGGTGGTGGACTTGCCGCAGCCGGATTCACCCACCAGCGCCAGCGTCTCGCCGCGGGCGATTTCGAAACTGACGTCTTCGACGGCGCGCACCAGTCCCACCTGCCGACGCAGGATAATGCCGCGACTGACCTGGAAATGCTTGACCAGCCCATCGACCTGCAGCACCGGAACCTCGCTCATGCCGCCACCTCGACCGGGGCCTTCCAGCAGGCGACCAGGTGTCCGGGTGCGATGTCGCGGAGCGGCGGCGGCTCCAGCCGGCAGCGCCGGTCGGCGAACGGACAGCGCGGCGCGAAGCGGCAGCCTTTGGGCTGGTTGTTGGGGCTCGGCACCGTGCCTTCGATGGTGGCGAGTCGCTTGCGGTCGACGTCGAGACGCGGGATCGAGCCCAGCAGACCGATGGTGTAGGGGTGTTGGGGGTCGGCGAACAGGTCGGTCACATCGGCGCTTTCGACGATCTGGCCGGCATACATCACCAACACCTGGTCGGCGACCTCGGCGATCACGCCGAGATCGTGGGTGATGATCAGGATCGCCATGCCGAGGCGGCGCTGGAGGTCGCTCAGCAGGTCGAGAATCTGGGCCTGGATGGTGACGTCGAGCGCGGTGGTCGGTTCGTCGGCGATCAACAGCGCTGGCTCGCACGATAGCGCCATCGCGATCATGACACGCTGTCGCATGCCGCCGGACAGGCTGTGTGGATAGTCGTCGACGCGCTGTGCCGCCGAGGGAATCCGCACCAGTTCGAGCATCTCGACCGCACGAGCCTTGGCGGCCTGCGGCGACATCGTGGTATGGGCGAGGATCGCCTCCACGATCTGCTGCCCGATGGTGTGGACCGGATTGAGCGAGGTCATCGGCTCCTGGAAGATCATCGACATCTTGCCGCCGCGCAGTTTGCGGCGCTCGTCGGCCGACAGCGTCAGCACGTCGCGGTTGCCGAACATCACCGCCTCGGCTTCGACGTTGCCCGGTGGGCTCGGCACCAGACCCATGATGGAGAGCGACGTCACGCTCTTGCCGCAGCCGGATTCGCCGACCAGACCGACGGTACGGCCGCGCGGCACGCTGAAGCTGATGCCATCGACGGCGCGGAACAGGCCGCGGTCCGTCGCGAAGTGGGTCTTGAGGCCGCGGACCTCGAGGAGCTTTTCCATCAGTAGGAGTAATCCAGTCCCTTGTAGAAGGTGTTCTGATAGAGCATGTGCGGCCGGACCCCATTCATCTTCTTCAGACTCGTCGTGTACATGGCGATGTTCATCACCGGCATCCACAGATGCTCCCCCATCACCTTTTCCTGCACGCGGGCATAGTTGAGCGCGCGGTCGGCGTCGGTAATCGCGGCGCGGCCGGCTTGCAGCCACTCGTCGGTCTCGGGGTCCTTCCAGTTCATGCGGTTGGGCGTCGGGATGTTCTTCGAGTTGAAATAGATGTTCATCAGTTCGCCCGCCGACAGATAGGGCACCGTCACCGTCCAGAGCTCGTAATCCTGCTTGGCCATCTCGGCGGGCGCGATCGTGGAATCGAAGCCGACGATCTTCCAGTCGACGCCGATCTTGCGCATGTAGCCCTGGATCGCCTCGGAGACTCGCGGGAAATAGGCGACCTGCGTGAACAGGACCTTTGGCGCGAGCTTGACGCCGTCCTTCTCGCGGATGCCGTCGCTGCCGACCTTCCAGCCGGCCTCCTCCAGCAGCTGCTTGGCGCGTTCGACGTCTTCCCTGATAATGCCCTTGGTCTTCGCGGCGAAGTCGAGCGCCGTCGGATCGACGAAGGTGAACGCCGGCTCGGCGTTGCCCAGCATGATGCCCTTGACAATGTCGGCGCGGTTGATGGCAATGTTCATTGCCTCGCGCACGCGCTTGTCGGCTACCATGGGCCGCGTGATCTTGTAGCCGTAATACATGAGTTGGAAGTTCGGCTTGGCCTCCTGGACAGTGAGGTTGGGCGCGGCCTTGACCTGCTGGATGAACTGCAGCGGAATCTGGTGGCTGACGTCGAACTGCCCGCCCAGCATGGCGGCGACGCGGCTTGCATCCTCCGGCACGATCTTGATGCTGAGCCTCTCGAACTTCACCGGGCCTTTGTTCTTGTACATCGACGGTCCCCATTTGTAGGCGTCATGGCGCTTCAGCACGATTTCGGTGCGCGGCTGCCAGCTCTCGAAGCACCACGGCCCGGTTCCGTCGATTGCCTTGATGCCGTAGTCCTTGCCGAGCGACTCCACGCTCTCCTGGTTGTGGATGGCGTTGGTGTACATGGTGAGCTGCAGCAGCAGCTCGGAGTAAGGCTCGTTCATTTCGTATTCTACGGTGTAGGGATCTGGCGCGCGCAGTTCCTTGATGTTGCCGGCGCGCCATGCGTAGGGCGCCTTGGTTTCCGGATCCTTCAGGCGCTTGAAGCTGTAGATTACATCCGCGGCAGTGAATTTCTTGCCGCTGCAGAACTGCACGTCGTCGCGCAGCTTGAAAGTATAGGTCTTGCCGTCCGGCGAGACGGTCCATGACTTCGCGAGATAGGGGATCGGGGTCCTGCCGTCCCAGTCGAGCGCCAGCAGCGTGTCCTGAAACATGTTGACGATATCGGAGGTTGGCGACCAGGTCGTGCGCTGGCCGTCGTAATGCGGTGCGTCGAGCGACTTCATGATCTTCAAGGTCTGCGCCTCGCTCGCGAAAGATGCTCCGACCACTCCGAGTAGCGCCACAGCGGCCGTGAAAATGCCACGCATCGTCGTTTGCTCCCTTGGTTGATTGTCTAAAGCGAGGCGTCCAGACCCTTGTAGAAGGTGTTCTGGTAGATCATGTGCGGTCGGGCGCCCTTGATCTTCTTGTTGGCCACCTGGTCCATGTTGATGTTGAGAACCGGAATCCACAGGTGCTCCTGCATGACCTTCTGCTGGACCAGCGCGTAATACTTGGCGCGATCGGCCTCGGTCAGAGCGGAGCGACCCTGCTTCAGCCACTCGTCGGTTTCGGCGTCCTTCCAGTTCATCCGGTTGGGCGTCGGGATGTTGCGGGAATCGAAGTAGATGTTCATGAGGTCGCCGGCCGACAGATAAGGCACCGTCACCGACCAGATCTCGTAATCCTGCTCGGCCATCTTGGCCGCCGCGATGGTCGAGTCCCAGGGCTGCAGCTGCCAGTGGACGCCGATGCGGCGGAGATATCCCTGGATCGCCTCGGCGACGCGCGGCGTATTGCCGGCCTGCGTATAATAGACCTTGGGCTGCAGCTTGACGCCGTCCTTCTCGCGTACGCCGTCGGCGCCGGGCTTCCAGCCGGCGTCGTCCAGCAGCTTCTTCGCGCGCTCGAGGTCTTCCTTGATAATATCAGCCGTCTTCGGGTCGTGGTCGAGCGCATCCTTGTCGACGAAGGTAAAGGCCGGATCGGCATTGCCCTGCAGCATGGCCTTGGCGATCTCGGCGCGGTTGATGGCGATACTCATCGCTTCGCGGACGCGCTTGTCGGCGACCATCGGCCGCGTCGTCTTGAAGCCGAAGTAGAGCAGCTGGAAGTTAGGCTTGGCTCCGGTGACCGACAGCATCGGCGCAGCCTTGGCCTGGGCGATGAACGCCGGCGGAAACTGGTGCGTGATGTCGAACTGACCGGCCATCATCGCTGCGACGCGGCTGGATTCCTCAGGCACGATCTTGACCACCAGCTTCTCGAATTTCACCGGGCCCTTGTTCTGGTACATCGACGGGCCCCACTTGTAGGCGTCGTGCCGTTTCAGCACGATCTCGGTGCGCGGATGCCATGACTCGAAGCACCACGGCCCGGTGCCGTCGGCGCCCTTGATGCCGTAGTCCTTGCCCAGCGCCTCCACGCTTTCCTTGTTGTGGATCACGTTGGTGAACATGGTCAGTTGCAGGAGCAGTTCGGAGTAGGGTTCATCGAGTTCGTATTCGACGGTGTAGGGATCGGGTGCGCGCAATTCCTTGATGTTGCCGGCGCGCCAGGCATACGGCCCCTTGATTGCCGGATCCTTGAGCCGCTTGAAGCTGTAGATCACATCCTCGGCCGTAAACTTCTTGCCGCTGCAGAACTGCACGTCGTCGCGCAGCTTGAAGGTGTAGGTCTTGCCGTCGGGGCTCACCGTCCACGATTTGGCGAGATAGGGAATCGGCGTGCGGCCATCCCAGTCGAGCGCCACCAGCGTGTCCTGGAACATGTTGACGATGTCGGAGGTCGGCCCCCAGGTGGTGCGGTGCGCATCGTAGTGCGGCGCATCGATGCCCTTCATCAAGGTGAGCGTCTGGGCCGCTGCGGAACCGGAAATGCTCAACGCCAATGCCACACCCAGAACGGTTCTGATCATGTCTGCAGCCTCGGATCGAGGACGTCGCGGAAGGCGTCGCCCAGAAGGTTGGCGGCCAGCACGATCACGAAGATCGCGCAGCTCGGGATCGTCGCGATGTGCGGCGCCATGAACAGGAAGTCGCGGCCCTGGGCCGCCATCATGCCGAGTTCGGCGGTCGGCGGTTGCGCGCCCATGCCGAGGAAGCCGAGCGCCGAGCCGATCAGGATGATCTGGCCAAAGCGCAGGGTGAGGAATACGAAGATCGTCGAAATGCAGTTGAGCGTCAGGTAGCGCCAGATCAGGGCGCCGTCGGACACGCCCACCGCGCGGCCGGCTTCCATGAATTCCTGGCCCATCACGCCCACCGCGGCGCCGCGCGCCACCCGCGCCACATCGGGCACGGTGGCGACGACCAGCGCAATCACCACGGCGGCGAGCCCTGCGCCGAAGATCGCGGCCACCGCAAGCCCGATTAGGATCGCCGGGAACGCCAGCATCACGTCGACCAGCCGCATGATCCAGCCGTCCAGCCGCCGGTAATAGGCCGCGAGGATGCCCAAGACGCCCCCGATCAGGCCGCCGACGATGACGCCGACCAGCCCCAGCATCAGCGTGCTGCGCGTGCCGTAGATGACGCGGCTCAGAATGTCGCGGCCGGTGTTGTCGGTGCCGAACCAGTGCTCGGCGCCGGGCGGCTGCATCACCTTGGTGAGGTCCGTGAAGTAAGGATCGTAGGGCGCGACCCACGGCGCGAACAGCGCGGCCAGCACGATTCCCG
Organism: Bradyrhizobiaceae bacterium Ga0074131; assembly: GCA_001464035.1. Lineage (GTDB taxonomy): Bacteria > Pseudomonadota > Alphaproteobacteria > Rhizobiales > Xanthobacteraceae > Bradyrhizobium. Next base: position 215,193 of record LNEC01000017.1, on the reverse strand, counting down.
TGAGCAGCAGCGCGGCCGCCGCCGCCACCCGGTCGCGCGCCAGCCGCCGCATGATGCCTGCGCGGGCGAACACCGCTGCTTCGGGGTCCACGGCAAAGGGGGTTTCGAGGGCCTCGACGCTCATCGGCGCTGCACCCTGGGATCGAGATAGACGTAGAGCACGTCGACCAGAAGGTTGATCGACAGGAAGGCGACGGCGAGAATCATGATCGCGCCTTGCGCGGTCGGAAAGTCGCTGGAAACGATGGCGCCGACCGCGAGCCGGCCGACGCCGGGCCAAGAGAACATCGTTTCCGTGACCACGGCGCCGCCGAGCAGGAAGGCCGCCTGCAGCCCGATCAAGGTGACGACCGGGATCATGGCATTGCGCAGCGCGTGGTGGATGATCACCACCGTCTCGCGCAGTCCCTTGGCGCGCGCGGTGCGCACGAAATCGGCGCCCAGCACTTCCAGCACGGCGGTGCGCGTCAGCCGCGCGATCGGTCCGATCAGCACGAGGCCCAGCGTCGTGGCGGGCAGGATCAGGCTCGGCAATCCGCCGGCCCATACCGGTCCGGTGCGTCCGGTGAACGGCAGCAGCGCCCATTTGTAACCGACATACTGGATCAGGATCAGGCCGATGAAGAACACCGGCATGGAAACCCCGGCCACCGAGCAGGCCATGATGACGCGATCGGAGAGGCGCCCGCGATTCACCGCCGCCAGTGTTCCAAGCGCGAGACCGATCGGCACCGCAATCAGCATCGCCCCCAGCATCAGCTCGACGGTCGGGCCGATGGTCATCGCCAATTCTTCGCTCACCATCCTGTTGGAAATGATCGAGCGGCCGAGATCGCCGCGCAGGACCCGCAGGATATATTCGAAGAACTGGACGGGGATCGAGCGGTCGAGGCCGAGCTCCAGGCGGATGGCGGCGATGGTCTCGGCCTTGGCGTCGGGACCGGCGATGATCATCGCGGGATCCGCCGGCACCACCTGCAACAGACAAAAGCAGAGGAACAGCACCCCGAGCAGAGCGGGGAACGAAATCAGCAGACGATGGACAATCTGTTGTGCCATGCGACGCCTACGGACCGTTAGGCCACAGGGAATCGCTCCGTCGCGCGTGCCGACGTCATGCAGTCCCCTCCCTGGCAGCCGCACGTCGTCCGACGCGTGCGGCTTTTGATTGTGTCGGGATACTGACATGCGTTGGACGTGGCGTCACGTCCAATCTGTCAAACTGCTTCCGCTGCGCGCCCTTGTCGCGTGCAACCGCAGTGACGTCTCGCAGCCTGAATGCGCGGGCGTCATTCTTCGTAGAGGTCGAAGCTCGTCTAATTCCGCCACGCGATAAATACGGAGGTCATGAAAAGTAGATTCGACGTTCGATTTGGGCGAGCGCGCTTCAGCGCAGCCCTTCATACACCATGAAGCCGCGGGCGACCGCGAGCTTGCGTAAAGCGCGCGGAACGAATTTTTGCGGTTGGTGGTTGATATAGCGCCATGACGTCACTTTGAAATCCCTGAGCTGGCGACGATCGCTTTCGAACGGCGCCAGCAACCCCGTCAGACTCAGCGGGGTATGCGCACGGCTGCTGAACGGCAGCAGCAGCAGCTCCAGATGTGCCGGTCTGCCATCCGCCGATACGGCAGCGATGCCGACGACCGCGGCCAGCATTTCTTCCGATACCACGGCGAGGATTTCCTCGATCTCGCGACGGCCCTCGGCTGCAAACAGCGCGGAAAAACTGCGATCCTTCAGATCGCAGCCGAGCAGGGCACATACCCGGGTTCCCGCGACGCGAAACGGGTAGCCGGCGGCGCTGTCGTAAGACAGCACGAAGATGTCGCCGAGCAGTTCACGCACCGCGCCCGGTTCGATCTCGCTGCGATCGGGGGCGCGCGCGCTGCCGCGCTTCGCGTCCCAGTAGGCGTAGAATTCGCGGCTTGACGGATGTTTCATTTGTCGGCCTTGCCCGGGCGCCCGGCTCGGTGGGACAGGTATGTCCCGCTTTCGCCCACGCGCTTTCCCCGATTTGTTTTGCAAGACAGGCTTTGCAGCGTCCATGCCGCCGCGGCGCTTTCGCAGGCCCGGCGGCGTCTTTGCGCCGTTAAGGTTAAGTTAACTATGCGCTTGGGGATCGGCCCGGAGCTGTCTAGGGTCCGCTCGCTCTGGTTCGCCGGTTTTCTCCAGGGGCCGGCGAATAGTTACACAGGCGGCGTCAGACAGTTTGGTCGTCGCGCGGGGAGGGGTGGGATGTCGCCCGACCTCGGCGCGAGAAGATCAGCACGGATGAGGGAGGGTGTTCTCAGCACCCTCCCTTCTTCTTTGATCGCGTCCGAACCGCGAGAGGCGGATATTTGCGCCCTTGCGCCGCCCGGGCAAGCCGCCTATTGGGGCGCAATCGCTCCCGTGAGCCGCTTGCGTCAGGTTTCGAGCCCTTGGAATCCCCGCCACAATTGCCGCATGACAGGCCGCGCGAACCGATCCTGACGCTGCCCGGCGCGCTGACCGCCTATGTGCTGCTGCTTGCGGTCGTTCACCTGCGCGTGCTGCTGCCGCCCGATCTGGAATATTGGACCATCGAGCTGTTCGGTTTCATTCCGAAACGCTACGATTCCACGCTGCTGACAATCGCCTTTCCGGGCGGCGCCGGCGCCAAGATCTGGACCTTCGTCACCTATTCGCTGCTGCACGCCAATCTCAGCCATATCGGTTTCAACGTGCTGTGGCTGCTGCCGTTCGGCAGCGCGCTGGCGCGACGCTTCGGCGCGCTCAGGTTCTTCGCCTTCATGGCGGTGACCGCCGTGGCCGGGGCGCTGGCGCATCTCGTCACCCATGAGCATGCGATAGCGCCGATGATCGGGGCTTCGGCGTCGGTGTCCGGCGCGATGGCGGCGGCGATCCGCTTTGCCTTCGTGCAGGGGAGCTTCCTGTCGTTCCGCCGCGGTGACGCCGATGCCGCGGCGCGCGTACCTGCGCTTTCGCTGATGCGCGCATTTCGCGACCCGCGCGTGCTCGGCTTTCTCGCGGTCTGGTTCGGGGTCAACATCATCTTCGGCATCGGATCGATCGCGATCGGCGCCGACGGCGCCAGCGTCGCATGGCAGGCGCATATCGGTGGATTCTTCGCAGGCCTGGTGTTGTTCTCGCTGTTCGATCCGGTGCCGCGCGCGGCTGTCAATGCCGCAGATGTGGCGTCCCGGGACCTTTCGGATCGTGGCTGATCATCGTTGATCATCGCTTGCGGCGCAACGCGATTTCATACATCATTGTCATGGCGTGAAGCAGGGCCCAAGCCCGCAAACCCGCTTAATGGCCGTGCTTGCCGAATGCGCCTGCAACGAAATCGGCGCTGGACTGTTGATTGAAAACTCAAGGAAACGAAGATCGCGCTCGCTCGAGGGCGCGATCGGCTTCAGGGAGACGACAATGACGGTACGTGCAATCCTCGACTCCAAGGGCCATCACGTCACGGGTGTCGAGCCCGACGCCAAGCTCTCGGCGGCGATCAAGATTCTGGCTGACAAGAAGATCGGCGCCGTTCTGGTGATGAGCGGCGGCCGCATCGAGGGCATCCTGTCGGAGCGCGACATCGTGCGCGTGCTCGGCGAGCGCGGCGCCAGGGTGCTCGACGAGCCGGTCAGCGCTGTGATGACGCGGAAAGTCGTCAGCTGCCGGGAGTCGGACACCGTCAGCGCAATCATGGAAATGATGACCCTGGGAAAGTTCCGGCATTTGCCGGTCGTCGAGGACGGCAAGGTGGTCGGCCTGATCTCGATCGGTGATGTCGTCAAGCGGCGGGTCAGGGAATTCGAAACCGAGCAGGAAGCGCTGCGCGACTACATCAAGACCGCCTGATTCAGGCCGAAATCGTCATTTCGTTTTTTCGACCACTGCGCCCGGTTCGCCGGGAACTGGCGCCAGCATGTGGATGGCTTCCTGGATGGAGTCGATGGCGCGTTCGGCGGCGCGTGCGCCATGGGCGATCAGATCCTCGGCGCGGTGGAAATCGAACCAGCCGATCTGGCCGACGCGAGGCGTGATCAGCAGATCCGGCGGATCGCCGGCGAGGCGCGCGCGGGTAATGCGGTCCTGCATGATGTTGAAGGCGTCGACCATGACCGATGATATGCCCGGACGTCCGCCGCTGCCGAAAAACTCGCGTTTCATGGCGCGTTCTGCGGAAAACAACCTGCCGAAGCGGCGTTTCGTCGGCGACGGCCCGGCCTCAGCCTCCGGCGCGCCGGCTGTCGGGCCATGGGCGTAAATCGTCGTGGAAAAGATGTCGCTGCAGAGATTGGCGGCGATCACGATTTCCGCCCCGAGGGCGCGCGCGGCCGACACCGGCACCGGATTGACCAGCGCGCCGTCAACCAGCCAGCGATCGCCCACCAGCACGGGGGAGAAAATCCCGGGCAACGCGTAGGATGCGCGCATGGCGTCGACCATGCGGCCGTGCGTCAGCCAGATCTCGTGGCCGGTGCGCACTTCGGTTGCCACCGTCGCAAACTTCAGCGGCAAATCCTCGATCAGGGTGGGGCCGATGGCGGCCTCCAGCTGCGACGCCAGCTTGTCGCCGCCGATCAGGCCGGAGCCGTTAAGGCGGATATCGAGATAGCCGAGGATGTTTCGCGGCTGCAGGCCGCGCGCCCATCGCTCCAACGTATCGAGCTGCCCGGCGGCATAGGCGCCGCCGACCACCGCGCCGATCGAGGTGCCGACCACGACATTGGGAACGATACCGTGGGCAAGCAAGGCTCGGAGAATGCCGATATGGGCAAATCCCCGCGCGGCGCCGCCGCCCAGCGCCAGCCCGATCACCGGCCGCCTGATGCTGCCGAGCCCTACCTTGTCCTCGGCTTCAGCATCATCCTGGCCGAGGCCGATCAAACTCTTCAGCACCGGGTATCTCCTTGTCGGACAAGCCCTTTGCCACGTCCCTCACCCAGACCACGGAATGCATGGATAAACTTGGTTCATGCTGTCCACCGGTCAGGCGGGATCGCGCCTGGTTCGCAACCTTACTATATCATTCCATTGTTGATCAGCCCCTGCCTGACTCCTGGGCTTTTTTGGGTTCCGCGGCCGGAACATCTTGCAAACCGTTTGCCACAGGCTTGAATTTGCCGCGTTTTCAGTGAAAAGCATGCCCCATGACGTCAGGGGATCAAGGGATGGCAGGATCCGGGTGGGGCCGACCCCTGTTCCCGGTGCTTGCGCTCGCGGCCATGCTGGCTGCTGTGATCGCATCTCCCGCCTCTGCGCAGATGTTCAGCGACCGGCCGCCGCCGGTGCCGCCGGCGTCGGTTCCGGACGTGCCTTCCGGACCCGCGATGAATCTGGCGCCGCCGTCGGGTCCGGCATCGACCCCGACTCTGCCGGCACCGATGACGCAGCCGCCGATCGCCGCTGTGCCGCCGGTGGCCGCACCGTCGTCCACCGCCGGCCAGGCAGTGCTGTCGCTGACGGCGCGCTACGGCAAGGATCTGCCGGTCATCAACAGCGGACTGGTGTGGCGGGTGTTCGCCGACAAGCCGGATGAAACTGGCATTTTCAAACTTATCCGAGAGGATCGCGGCGCCACGCCCAACATCGTGCTGCCGCCGGGCGGCTATGTCGTGCATGTCACGATGGGTCTGGTCAGCGCGGTGCGGCCGGTAACGCTGAAGTCCGAAACCGACCGGGAATCCTTCGTGCTTCCGGCAGGCGGGCTGCGCATCGAGGGCCGCGTCGGCACCAGCCGGATTCCGCCGAACCAGATTTCCTTCGCGCTCTACAAAGGCAGCCAATTCGACGGCGGCGATCGCGCGGCGCTGGTGCCGAACGTTGCCGCCGGCGATGTCGCGCTGCTGCCGGAGGGAACCTACTACATCATTTCGAATTATGGCGACGCCAATTCAGTGGTGCGCTCGGATATCCGCGTTCAGGCCGGCAAGCTGACCGACGTGGTCATCACCCATCGCGCTGCGGTGATCACCCTGAAACTGGTGGGCGACAAGGGCGGCGAGGCACTGGCGAACACGGCATGGTCGGTGATTACGCCAAGCGGCGACGTCATCAAGGAATCGATCGGCGCATTCCCCCGCGTCGTGCTGTCCGAAGGCGAGTATCGCGCCATTGCCAAGAACGAGGGCAAGGTGTTCGAGCGTCCCTTCAACGTCGTCAACGGTGTCGACGGCGAGGTCGAGGTCGTCGCGCGCTAGGTTGCCGCCTCACGCTGACACATCCGGTTGTCATAGTTGCTAACGTGGACTAACCATCGCAACGCTTTAAACTGTCATAATCGCCGGGTGGGCATACCGCTCCCGCAATTTTCACACCGCATTAAGCCGGCCTGCATTGGATGGGTGAGGCTCGAACATTCGCGCGGTGGGGAACAACATGATTGCGGCCAAGAAATCGTCCGGCAAATGCAACACCGAGATGTTCGATGACGTTCCGGTTCTGCAGCGCAAATGGCAGGCAGCGCTGCGGCCCGACGAAGGGCTGCCGCGCTATGAAGACGTGATGCTGGGCAGCCTCGGGCGGCTGGCGGATCACATCGTCCTGCTGAAGAGCAATCATGACACGCTCGAAGTGTCGCGCACCGGTCGCTACGCCCAGAAATGGCTCGGCGACGACCGCTGGGATATCCCCCTGACCGAGCTGTCGCCTGATTGTGCCACCGCGCTCAACGAAGCCGCGGCCAGCGCAATTCGGAGCGGCCGGCCCTACCTGGCTGCGGCACACTGCGTGCGCGACGGGGTGGTCCAGACCTACGATATTCTGGCGCTGCCGACTTCCTCGCGATGGGGCGGCACGCTGATCGGCGCCTACGTCAACGAGCGTGGATTGCAGTACAATCTGCTGGAAGCGATTTTCTCTACGACCGATGAGGGCGTCCTGTCGCTTGCGGCGATCCGCGATTCCACCGGGTATCCGTTCGATTTCCAGATCGTCCATCATAATCAGGGCGCGTCCCGGCTGCTGAAGCTGCCGTCGACCGACCTGCTGTGGCACCGGCTCAGCGCCGGCGGAAACTTGCTGTGTTTGCCTGAGGTGATTGCGCGGTTCCTCGACGTCATCAAGAGCGGCGACGGGCAGCAATTCGAAATCGACAGCGATCAAAGGAATCTGAAACTGGGAGCGGCGGCCTTCGGCGACATTCTTTCGTTGACGATTTCGGATGTCACGGCTCTCAAGCGGCGTGAGGCTTCGTTTCGTCTACTGTTCGACAATAATCCGATGCCGATGTGGGTATTCGATGCCGAGACGACCGGGTTCATCAGCGTCAACGATGCGGCCGTGCAGCATTACGGGTACAGCCGTGCGACGTTTCTGCGAATGAAGCTTCGGGAGATTTGGCCTGAAGATGAATGGGTGACCCACACCGAGGCCTTGCAGCGGATCGGCGAGAACTATCATTCCGGCCGCAACTGGCGGCATCTCAAGGCCGATGGCGGCGAGATTCAGGTGCTGACATTTGGACGACGCGTTGCGTTCGATGGCCGCGACGGTTTTCTCGTGGCCATTGTCGATATCACCGAGCGGCGCAGGGCCGAGGCCCGGATTGCCCATATGGCGCACCACGATGGCCTGACGAATCTGCCTAACCGAGAACTCTATCAGGATCACCTGAGGCATGCGCTGGAGCAGGGCCGGTCCGGAGACAAGAGAGTAGCGGTGCTTTGCGTCGATCTCGACCTGTTCAAGAACGTCAACGATTCATTCGGCCATCCGATGGGTGACCGCTTGCTGAGAATGGTGGCTGACCGGCTGAGGTCGGAAGTTCGCGGCAATAATCTGGTGGCGCGACTTGGCGGCGACGAATTTGCGATCGTGCTGGCCGCTGATGTCTCGCCGAAAGAGGCGAGCGACTATGCGGCGCGTTTGATCAAGACGTTGAGCGTCACTTACGACATCGACGGTATCGAAGTTGTCATTGGCGCCAGCATCGGCATCGCGCTCTCGCCCGGCGATGGCAACACTGGCGAGGAACTGATGCGCAACGCCGACATGGCGCTGTACCGCGCCAAGTCGGACGGCGGCGGTGTTCATCGGTTCTTCGAAAGAGAGATGGACCGGCAGGCGCAAAAACGTCGCGGCATGGAACTCGACCTGCGCCGGGCTTTCGCCAATGGCGAGTTTGAAGTTCACTATCAGCCACTGGTTGATCTCGCAGCGGACCGGATCAGCGGCTTTGAATCGCTGCTGCGTTGGCGGCACCCTGAGAAGGGCATGATCTCTCCGGCGGACTTCATCCCGGTTGCCGAGGATATCGGGCTGATCGTCGCGCTGGGCGAGTGGGTGTTGCGGGAGGCCTGCACCGAAGCGGCGAAATGGCCCGCGGACGTCAAGGTCGCCGTCAATCTCTCGCCCGTGCAGTTTCGCAGCCGCAACCTCGTTCAGATGGTGATTTCAGCATTGGCGCATTCTGGATTGTCGCCGCTGCGGCTCGAGCTCGAGATCACGGAATCGCTGTTCCTGGCCGAGACCGAGGCCAATCTCGCGATCCTGTATCAATTGCGCGAACTCGGCATTAGCATTTCGATGGACGATTTCGGCACCGGGTATTCGAGCCTCAGCTATCTCAGAAGCTTTCCGTTCGACAAGATCAAGATCGATCGCTCCTTTATCAAGGATCTCGCGCAGCGCTCCGACTGCGTTGCGATCGTGCGGGCGATCTCCGGCCTCGGCCGCAGTCTTAACATCACCACCACCGCCGAAGGCGTGGAGACCGTCGATCAGCTCGACTGGCTGCGTGCCGAAGGCTGCAACGAGGTGCAGGGCTTCCTGTTCAGCGCGGCGAGGCCCGCCGCCGAGATTGAGGCGCTGCTGCTCAAGTTTAGCGACCGCGCGTCGAGGGCGGCGTGAACTATCGCTGGCAAGTTCGAGTCCAGTTCTTGATGTGAGGCGGCGCCTTGCGCCGTCTCGAATCATGCGATCGGACATCTCATCCTCGAGACGCAGCCAAGTGGCCACTCTTCACGATGAGGACGCCATTCTAAAACCGCGTCACGATATCGCTGAGCGCCGGCCGGGGGCGGTCCTCACTCGGCTTCGACGACGTCCCGATGTGAATGAAACCGGCGAGCCTTTCGTCCGGCTTCAATCCGAGACCGTCGAGCACGTCGCGATCGAACGCGAACCAGCCGGTCAGCCAGTTCGCGCCGTAGCCGAGCGCGGTCGCTGCCGTCACAATGTTCATGGCGCTGGCGCCGGCGGATAATTCCTGCTCCCACGCCGGCACCTTGGGATGCGGTCTGGTGAAGCTGACCACGGCGATCACCAGCGGGGCATCCATCAGCCGGCGCTTTTCGATCTCGATTTCGGCTGCCGAAGCCCGCGCGTTCTTCCGCTCAAAAACCTGCGCGATCACCGCGCCGGCGCGCGCACGCGCCTCGCCCTCGAACACAATGAAGCGCCACGGCGTCAGCTTGCCGTGATCGGGTACCCGCGCGCCAATGGTCAGAATGGTTTCAAGCTCCGCAGCCGAGGGGCCGGGACCGCTCATCTCGCGCGGTTTCACCGAGCGGCGGATTTTCAGCAGTTCGAGGGCATCGGGCATCGAGGTTCCGCTGTTTCGCAGGTGTCCAGCAGATATCTGCATCTGTGGCACGATAGCAAGCCGCAGCCCTTTATTTCCCCCCAGCATCGCCGTCGAACGCCCGGCGATCGGGCCTATGGGCCGCATCATTGATCCCGGTCAAGGAGCCCGGAAGAAATGCCCCTAGGGTCGCGCAGTTCATCTTTCCGGACCCCAACCTATGTCGGAATCGAACAAGATTGATCACGCGACCGAGGGACGTCCGGCCGACCGAGATCCGGTCAGCGCGGTCAAGCTGCCGGCGGTTCTCACTGCCAGGATCGATGCCTGGGCTGGAGCCCACGCCGTCAATCGCTCCGAGGCCATCCAGCTATTGATCGAGCTCGGTCTGACGCCGGAGGCGGCGCCCCCCGCCAGGCGGGTCTTCCGCCAAGACGCCGTTGCCATCGAAGAACTGGCCGAGCGCCAGCTCGATCAATTCATCGATCCGGACACGCCACAGGATGAGCGCGAGCGGCGCATTCACCGGCTCACGGAAGGGCCGCCGGAATTCGTCGCTCTGCGCATCGATCTGCCGAAACGAGGATAGGAACGGAGTCATCTCGGGATCGGGCCGGTCGCGATGGAGCTTATGGCTTGCGCGCCGCCATGCCTCGCGCCCGCCGCGGGGGGTTAGGCCGGATCCCGCTTGGCTGGCATCTTCGCCGCCCGCTCCAGCAGGTCCTTGCCGAGATCTTCCAGAATCTCGCGAGTCGCCAGAAACAGGCTGTGTCCCTCTTCGGTTTCGATCGCCAACGCCACCACCGTGGGCTGATTGGGATCCGGGATCAGCTGGTAAGCCCGGATCGGATAGGCCGGCAGTTCCTGTTCGTCGGTCGTTGGTCTACGGGCCATCAGTTTTCCAGCCTCGCCCGCTTCATGTCGGGCGGCGTGGCTTCCTCGACCAATGCGGCCAGCGCCTCGGCGGTGGGCATCACCGTCTGACCTTCGCTCCCCAGCCGTCGGATCGAAACCGAATGGGTCTCGGCTTCCTTCTTTCCGACCACCAGCAGCGCCGGGATCTTCGCCAGCGAATGTTCGCGGACCTTGTAGTTGATCTTCTCGTTGCGCAGATCGATCTCGACGCGCAGCCCCGCGCGCCGCGCTGCGGCCGCGACAAACTTGGCGTATTCGTCGCCCTCCGAAGTGATGGTGGTGACGACGGCCTGGGTTGGCGCGAGCCACAGCGGGAAGTTGCCGGCATAGTGCTCGATCAGAATGCCGATAAAGCGCTCCATCGAACCGCAGATCGCGCGATGCACCATGACCGGCGCCTTCTTGGAGCCGTCGGCGTCGATGTAGAATGCGCCGAAACGTTCCGGCAGGTTGAAGTCGACCTGGGTGGTGCCGCACTGCCAGTCGCGGCCGATGGCGTCGCGCAGCACATATTCGAACTTCGGGCCGTAGAATGCGCCCTCGCCGGGATTGATCTCGGTCTTGATGCGGTTGTGGCCCTGCGCCTGGATCTCCGAGAGCACGGTGGCCATCACGCGCTCGGCATGATCCCACATCTCGTCGGTGCCGACGCGCTTCTCCGGCCGGGTCGAGAGCTTGACCGTGAGTTCGCCCTCGAAGCCGAAATCCGCATAGGTCGAAAGGATCAGGTCGTTGATCTTGAGGCACTCGTCGGCGAGCTGTTGTTCGGTGCAGAACACATGCGCGTCGTCCTGGGTGAAGCCGCGCACCCGCATCAGCCCATGCATCGCGCCGGACGGCTCGTAGCGATGCACCACGCCGAACTCGGCGAGACGCAGCGGCAGGTCGCGATAGCTCTTCAGGCCGTGCTTGAAGATCTGCACGTGCCCGGGGCAGTTCATCGGCTTCAGCGCAAACCAGCGCTTGTCCTCGGCCTCGTCGCCGGCGGATTGCGCGGCGAACATGTTCTCGCGGTACCAGTCCCAATGCCCTGAGGTTTCCCACAGCGACTTGTCGAGAATCTGCGGCGCGTTGACCTCGCTGTAGTCGCCGGTCAGCCGGCGGCGCATGTAGGAGATCAGCGCCTGGAAGATGGTCCAGCCCTTGGCGTGCCAGAACACCACGCCGGGACCTTCTTCCTGGAAATGAAACAGGTCGAGTTCGCGCCCCAATTTGCGGTGGTCGCGCTTCTCGGCTTCCTCGATCTGCTTGAGGTAAGCGTCGAGGTCTTCCTGCCTGGCGAACGCCGTGCCGTAGATCCGCGTCAGCATCGGATTGTTGCTGTCGCCGCGCCAGTAGGCGCCCGCGACCTTCATCAGCTTGAAGGCGTTGCCGACCTTGCCGGTGGAAGTCATGTGCGGGCCGCGGCACAGGTCGAACCAGTCGCCCTGGTAATAGATCTTGATCGGTTCGTTACCGGGAATGGCGTCGACCAGTTCCACCTTGAAGGCCTCGCCCCTGTCGCGGAACACCTGTTTCGTCTTCTCGCGATCCCAGACGTCTTTGGTGAAGGGTTTGTCGCGCGCGATGATCTCGCGCATCTTCTTTTCGATCGCGGCGAAATCTTCCGGAGTGAATGGCTCGTTGCGGAAGAAGTCGTAGTAGAAGCCATTCTCGATCACCGGTCCGATCGTGACCTGGGTGCCGGGCCACAGCGTCTGCACCGCTTCGGCGAGCACATGGGCGGCGTCATGCCGGATCAGCTCGAGCGCGCGGCCGTCGTCGCGGGCGATGAACTCGATCTTTGCATCGTGATCGATCGGGTCGCTGAGATCCGAGACCACGCCGTCGAGCGCCATCGCCACCGTGCGCTTGGCCAGCGATGGCGAGATGCCCTTGGCGATGTCGAGGCCGGTGATGCTCTTGGGGAATTCGCGCCTGGCGCCGTCGGGGAAGGTGAGGGCGATTTTCAGCTCAGGCTCGGCCGGCTTGAGATTGGTGAGGCTGTACTGGAATCCGGACGCGGGCTTGTTCTTGTCATCGGTCATAGGTGTCTCCTGTAGCTCACTCCTGCGAACGAGCGCAGGTAAGCGGGAACCTGCGGTATAGCAGGGGATTGCGGCGTTGCAAGCGGGTAGGCAAGGTAGCGCCATCAGTGATTCACGGGGATTGCATGCGCATGTTTTTGCTTCCGGTTTTTGGGGTATTGCGCACGCGACCTGTTCGGAAGCGGGTCGCGTCAGCGCTGCTTGTTTTCGCGATTTTCCGTGTCCTGTCGGCTTCTACGGCCGAGGCGGCGCCGTCATCGGGATGTGTTTTCAGCGTTGACGAACAGTCGTTGGCCATCCACGACGCCATCATTGCAAGCTGCACGGCCTTTCTCGAAAAGTCCGGGGGGTCTGCCCGCGACCGCGCGTTCGCCCACGAATACCGCGGCATTTCGAGAAAGATAAAGGGGCAGCACGAGGCCGCGATAGCGGATATCGGCGACGCCATCAAACTCTGTGAGCCTGCGGCCGGCTGCAAGATCGAGGCCCTGTACAATACCCGTGCCCATGCTTGGATGGCAAAGGGCGGGTTCGAGAATGCGTTGTCGGATTTGGCCGAAGCGCTTCGGATCAATCCCAATTTCGCCAATGCCCACATCATGCGCGGCCTCGTCTGGTGGAAGCTGCGCAGGCTGGATGATGCCTTGGCGGACTACGCGCGCGCGATAGAGCTCAATCCGAAATCTTCCCTGGTCTATAACAACCGCGGCCTGATCTGGTTGGACAAGGGTGAGATCGACCGCGCAATTGCCGATAGCGACACCGCCATTCGCCTGGAGCCCAAGAACGGAAGCCTCTACAACACCCGGGCGACCGCCTGGCGGCTGAAGGGCGATCTGGTCCGCGCGCTGTTTGACCACGACCAGGCCGTCCGCCTGACCAGGAATTCACTGGCCTATTCGAATCGCGCGGAGACCTTTCGTTACAAGGGCGATTTCGCTCGCTCGATTGCCGACTACGAAGAAGCGTTGCGCATGCGGAGCGATTTCACTCCTGCCCTTACCGGTTTGGGATTGACCTATGAGAGGATGGGAGACACCGCGACCGCGCGCAGCAAGTTCGAACTGGCGGCCAGGTCGCCGCATGCCGACCGCGACTACGATGGGCACACGCGCGCGCTCGAAACCGCGCAAGCTCGGCTTGCGGCGCTGGACTCGGGCGAACCGTCACCCGAAATTTCTCCTGCGCCGGCCAAAGCAGTCAATCTGACATCCATCCCCACGCCGGCGATCGCCGCCCCCATTCTCAAGAAAGCGATCACGCCCGAACGCGCAGCGGCCACTGCCGCCAAGCAAGGCAGGCGTGTTGCGCTGGTGATCGGCAATTCGGCTTATCAGGAAGTGACTGCGTTGGCCAATCCGCGGAAGGATGCCGATGCCATCGCCATAACCTTGCGAAACCTCGGATTCGAGGCCGTGACTCTTGCCCTCGATGTGACCCGGGAACAGTTGATGGATGCGTTGCGCAGCTTCGCCAACGAGACCGCGACGGCGGATTGGGCGATGGTCTACTACGCCGGCCACGGCATCGAAATGAACGGCCAGAATTACCTTGTCCCTGTCGATGCCAGGCTTGCCGCTGACCGGGCCGTGGAGCTCGAGGCCGTGGCGCTGGAGCAGGTGCTGGCGGCGCTTGACGGTGCGAAGAAACTGAAGCTGGTTCTGCTCGATGCCTGCCGAGACAGTCCATTCGCGCTGCAAATGAGGAAGGCGACGGCGTCCGGCGGTGGCGCCGGCGGGTCGACCGCCGGCACGCGATCGGTCGGTCGCGGCCTTGGCGAGGTCAAGGTGCAGGGCGATTCGCTGGTGGTACTCGCCGCCAAGCACGGGCGGACCGTGCTCGACGGCGAGGGCGCCAACTCGCCGTTTGCGGTCGCGCTGGTTCAGCGCATCGCCACGCCGGGCGTCGAGATCAACCAGATCTTTCGCCTGGTCCGTGACGACGTGATGGAGGCCACGGCCGGGCGGCAGGAGCCCTCCATCTATGGCTCGCTGCCGGGTAAAGAGGATTTCTTCTTCGTTGCTGCGAAATAGGCAGCCGCCTGGGCGGGGTCCGGCGACGTCAAACGAAACAATCTCATGGCTGTGATGACAAATAATCCCGCATCGGCCGCTTTCATTCGCGCGTATTTCCGCTCACATGCATCTGCATGAAAAGTCCGCCCGCCGACGGCCCCGTCCATCGCCGCTTCGCGCCCACCGCCCTGATGCTGGGCAACATCGTCACCGGCTGTTCGGTACTGGCGCCGGCAGGCATGCTGATCGAGCTGTCGTCGGGGCTCGACGTCTCGGTCCGCGACGCCAGTCTGCTGGTCACCTTCGGCGCGGTCGTGCTGTGCATCGGTTCGCCTGTCACGGCTTGGCTGACCAGCCGGATCGAGCGCCGCACGCTGCTGGCGGCGACGCTGGCGATATTGGCGCTGAGCAATGCCGCCTCGGCTTTCGCGCCCGATTACGCGAGCCTGCTAGCCATCCGCCTGGTCATGCTGGGGGTCGGCGCGCTCTATACGCCGCAGGCCGCCGGTACCGCGGCGCTCATCGTGCCGGCGGAGAAGCGCGGCAGCACCATTGCCTATGTGTTTCTTGGCTGGTCGCTGGCCGCGGCGATCGGCCTGCCGCTGATCGCCGTGATCGCCAGCCGCTACGGCTGGCGCACCGTGCATGGCGGCATCGGCGTGATCGGCTGCATCAGTTTCCTGCTGCTGGCCTGGCGCCTGCCAGGCGGACTGCTCGGCGCACCGGTCGACCTCAAGACCTGGGCCGACGTCGGGCGCAACCGGACGATCGTCTTGCTGCTGTCGATCACGACGTTGCAGATGTCCGGGCAGTTCGTGGTGTTCACCTTCATGGGACCGCTGCTGACCAAGCTGACGCAAGCTGGCGCGGATGAGATCGGGCTGGTGTTCGCGCTCTACGGCGTGTTCGGCTTCATCGGAATCGCCATTGCGACCCGCATCGTCGATGCCTGGGGACCCTATAAGACGTCGCTGCTGTTCACCGGCCTGATGCTGACCGGCATCGCCGGGTGGGCACTCAGCGCCGGCATCTACCCGTTGATGGCGTGCTCGGTCGCGATCTGGGGCCTCGGTTTCGCCTCGACCAACTCGATGCAGCAGGTGCGGCTGGTCGGCGCCGCGCCGGCGCTGGCGTCGGCTTCGGTGTCTCTCAACACCTCGGTGCTCTACATCGGGCAAGCCGTTGGGTCGGCGATCGGCGGCCTGCTGTATGCGCGCGATTGGCTCTATGGTTCCGGTTACGTCGCCGTGGGCTTCGTCGCGCTGGCGGTGGTGATGCTGATGCTGACCAAGCCGCGACCAGCGCTGCAGGCGTAAAGGTGACAACAAAGTTCCGCGTGCCGCGTCGTGGCAGCGCCGACAACGTTCCCCGGGGCGCGAGGACGTTTTCTTTGTGAACAAGTAAGGAAAATGTTCGCCAATAAGCCTCAATCCCAAGGATATTTCGCCAACGGATATTTTGCCTCTGGACATCGAAAGTACGCGTTGCCTATGTCGTCAGGGCCAAGGGGTGAGGTGACATGAAGAAGGTATTCGCGCTGGTTCTGGTGTTGTGTTCGCCCGCCGCTTTTGCGCAAGACAAGCCGCCGCCCACCGTCGGGGGCAAGCCGCTGGTTCAAATCAAGCCGAAGGAAGCGGCGCCGAAGGAGCCGAAGGCCAGGCCCCAGTCGATTGCGGTGAGGATGCAGGCCTGTCTTGAAATCGACGATGAAACCAAAGAGCGGCTGGACTGCTTCGATGCCATCTTCCCGCCCAAGCCGAAGGCAAGGGTGCCGGCCCCGAAAGCCGTCACGGATTGCACTTTCTTCAAGGAAGAAGACGCGCGGCTGAAGTGCTTTAACGGCTTCGCGGACAAGCTTCCGAAGCCGGCGAACTAGCTGGCATCGCCGGCTTCGAGAGGATGCAAGGGCCGGCGATCACCGGCCTGCGGGCGATGGCGCGCTTGCCGCCACCCGCGTCAGCGCCGGCGTCGCCGCCATCTTGACCAGCACGTCCTTGAGGGGATGGTCGGTCCAGGCGCGTGTGACGTAGTCGCGATGGGTCACGCCTTCGGGCGTCTCGAGAAACACCACGCTGCCGGGCTGCAGCGGCCCGTCCATGCCCTCCGATATCGCGATCTCCTTTTCCTTCAGCATCGCGACCAGTTCCCTCGCGTGCCGCCGGGTGGAACGGGTATAGGCGCTGACAAAGAAGCCGGTCCGGTTGTTGGCGATCCAGGACGCGAATTTGTCCAGCTCGCCATACACCGCATCGAGCAGGAACACGCCGCGCACGCGATGGCCGAGGCCGCCGACGTCCAGGCTCCAGGCCGCCGGCATGAAGCCGCCACTGTAGCCGACGATGATGACCGGCATATTGGCGAAACTCTTGGCCGCGCGGGGATCACCGTAGATCCGGGCGAGGTGGTCGGCCGACTCATCGACGAAACGCTTCAGGCCGCCGGGCTGCCAGAACTTGCCGGCGCTGGAATCGGCGGCATCGACCGCGAGCTGCGGCGCCAGCAGCACCGCATTGACGCCGGAGTCCGAAATCTGTTTCGGCACCAGTTGGCGGTCGCGCACGTCGCGCTCCAGCGTCGCGCCGTTGCCGTGGAAGAACACCACGATGACGCCCGGTTTCCTCGCGTCGAATTTCTCCGGCACATGCATCAGCGCGCGGTTGTCGTTGTAGGTCTCGTCCTGCCAATAGACCCGGCCGCCGTAACTGCGGTGACCGCGGCGCTCGCCCTTCGAAATGTTCAGGAACGGCTCGTCGGTGCGCGGATGGTTGCCGAGATAGGGAAAGGCCGACGATTTCAGGCCGACCAGCATGGTCAAATCTTCCCGGGCGGGACGCTCATGGGGCAGCACCGTGGGCGCCAGCGACGCCACGCGATAGGGCGCGGGTACCGCCTGTGCCGCGCGCCCACGCGCGGCCGCCGGCGGTTGCCGTGGCGCCAGATTCTCGCTTGTCTCTGCGAAGCGCTGCTGGAATGTCGGGGCCGGAAACCGGTCCTCGAACGTGTCCGCCGCGGCGGCGTGGGCATTGGCGGCCAGCATTCCGGCGCTTGGCGCCTTGCCGTATTGAACGAGCACGAATGACAGCGGGACAAACGTCAGGAGCAGGGCGATCCAGCGCCACCGGCGCGAACCGACGCTGATTTGCAGAGCGGCGATTTCCGGATAGGGCGACGCGCCCGGTGCCATCACCTGGCCTGCGCGATCATGTTGCTGGAATCTCGGACCCGCCCCGACCATCCACCCACTTGCCCCAATATCCGCCTGTGTCAGGCGTATGACAGCTCGCGTTGAGGTGACGTTAAGCTACCGGGAAAACTCCCCACTCCCGGACGCCTCAAAGAACACGAAATCGTGTCGCCATTGTGAGCCGGTGGACGTGTTCTCGCAATGCGGCTCATTACGCAAGCACTTTGAGGGGGTTTTGAGAGGCCTTGGATACTAGGTTCAAACAATGATCTAAATCATTGTTAACACTGCTCCAATTGGCAGGCGATCAGGAAATCAGGGGCGGCTGGCCCAAAGGCGTGGACGGATATGGCGGTATCAGAGACGGGAAGCGCCGCATTGCCTGGCCGGCTGCCCGGGAGCGGCTCGGGCGTTTCACTCCTGGTGGCGACCGCCATCGTGGTGGCCGACATGGTTGGCGTCGGCGTGTTCACCAGCCTCGGCTTTCAGGTCAAGGATATCCCGTCGGGCTTTTCGATCCTGTTGCTGTGGACGGTCGGCGGCGTCGTGGCGCTGTGCGGGGTGTTTGCCTACAGCGAACTCGGCGCCATGTTTCCGCGCTCGAGCGGCGAGTACAATTTTCTGGCGCGGGCGTACCACCCGGCGTTCGGATTTGTCGCGGGCTGGGTCTCGGCGACGATCGGGTTCGCAGCGCCCGTGGCGTTGGCCGCGATGGCGTTCGGCGAATACGGCAAATCGGTACTGCCGGACGCCCCGCCGCTGGCGCTCGCCCTCGGCGTGGTCTGGCTGGTGTCGCTGGTGCAGCTCGGCGGCGTCAAGCACTCCAGCACGTTTCAACTGATCGCAACCATCCTGAAAGTGGTGCTGATCATGGCGTTCCTGGTGGCGGGGTTTACCATCGCCGCGCCGCAGCCGGTCACATTCACGCCGTCGGCTTCGGACTTCGGCCATATCGCCAGTGCTCCGTTCGCGATCGGTCTGGTGTTCGTGATGTATTCGTTCTCGGGGTGGAACGCCGCGACCTACATCATCGGCGAGATGCGGGACCCCGAGCAGAACCTGCCACGCGCGATGCTGGCGGGGACGCTGATCGTGATGGTGCTGTATGTCGCCCTGAACGCGGTGTTCCTGTACACTGCGCCATCAGGCGAACTGGCAGGGCAGCTCGATGTCGCCCGCATCTCCGGCAGTCACATCTTCGGCGAGTTCGGCGGCCGCATCGTCGGCGCCATGATCTGCCTCGGGCTGATATCCTCGATCAGCGCGATGATGTGGATCGGCCCGCGCGTGATGATGACCATGGGCGAGGACATTCCGTCGTTGCGGTTATTCGCGCGCAAATCGACCCACGGCGCGCCGGCCTGGGCCATTCTGTTCCAGCTCGCGGTCGCCAACCTGTTGCTGTTCACCCGCAGCTTCGAGGCTGTGCTCGACTTGATCCAGTTCGGCCTGTTGTTCTGCTCCTTTTTCACCGTGCTCGGCGTCATCAAGCTGCGCATTACCCGGCCCGACCTGCCGCGACCCTATCGCGCCTGGGGATACCCGGTCACGCCGCTGGTTTTCCTGCTCGTGACCGGCTTCATGATGTACTACCTCCTGACGGAACGTCCGGTGCAGTCGTTCCTGGGCATCTTGATCATGATTTCGGGCCTGGTGATCTACGCTGTCTTCCGCAAGCGGGCCGGTCGTCGCGCCCCGTCTTCAACCCGGGGATAGCGATGCGTCAGTCCACGAAAATGGCGGGGCTCGCTGTAGTCATGTTTCTCGCGGCGGCGGCGCCGTTGCGCGCCGCCGACACCGTGACCGCCGATGACACCGCGCGTTTCCTGGCGGGCATGACGCCGTCAGCCGATTCACCGCTGACGCCCCTGACCAGGGAGCCTTCCTGGCAGCGGCACGCCCGATTCTTCGATACCGCCTTCGAGCAGCTCGAGCAGCGCCAGCTTTCGAAAATTCGCAGCTGGACCGAAGCCCATCTGGCGGCGCCGCGGTCGACCATGTTCTACATGTTCAGCGGTCCGGATTTCCTCTACGCGGACGCGTTTTATTCGAAGGCATCGACCTATGTGCTGAGCGCGCTCGAGCCGGTCGGATCGGTGCCCGATCTGACGCGATTGCCGCCCGGCGGCATCGGCTCGGCGCTCTACAGCGTCGAGCGGTCGCTCGGCTCAATCCTGAGTTTCAGTTTCTTCATTACCAAGCAGATGAAGACCGACCTGCAGGCCGGCAAGCTCTCCGGCACCTTGCCGATCCTCTATGTGTTCCTGGCGCGCTCGGGCAAGACCATTCGCGACGTCAGCCCGATTGCGCTCGACGACAAGGGGGCCGCGTATTTCGCCAGCGAGAATCCGGGCCCGAACGCGACGCGGGGCGTCCGGATCCTTTACGCCGGCAGCGACGGCGCGGAAAAGACATTGTACTATTTCTCGACCGACCTGTCGAACAGCGGCGTCAAGGCCAGCGGCTTTCTGAGGTTCTGCGCGACGCTGGCGCCCGGCAACAGCCTGATCAAGAGCGCGTCCTATCTTCTGCACTCGGGCAACTTCAGCGCCGTCCGAGACTTCATCCTCGCCAACAGCGCAACCATCATTCAGGATGATTCCGGCGTTCCGCTGGTCCATTACGATCCGAGGAAGTGGCGTTTTTTTCCGTTCGGCCGCTACCTCGGCCCGATCGACGAATTCCCCGGAAGGTATCAGCCGGCCTATGCCGAGCTGTTCAGGCGCAGCCAGCCGATGGATTTCGGTATCGGCTATCGTTGGCGTATGCAGGAATCCAACCTGCTGCTGGCGGTCAAGCTGCCGTCGGACGGCACGGCGCCGATGCAAACCACGCCATCGACGCAGCCGGCACCGCCGCCGGCGCGCCCGCGCGTCTTGCGGCCGCCGCGGGACGTTGGCCCGCCGCCACCAGGTTTCCGGTGGTTCTAGCTGACCGCCTCGTCCTTACGGCGCGTTGACACCGCGCCAGCGGCCGTATCGCCACGGCAGGTACCATCGCGCGCCCGGCGGCGCCGTCCCGGGTACGTTGTCGATTCCGGACGTTCCCCATGGGTGGCAGCGCAGCATCCGCGCCAGCGTCATCCAGCCGCCGGCCCATAGCCCGAAGCGCTCGATCGCCTCGTCGCCATAGACCGAACAGGTCGGCAGATGGCGGCAGTTGTAGCCGACCAGCAGCGACAGCGTGTGCCGGTAGATCCAGATCAGCGCCCGGCCGAAATTGCGCGGCAGGCGCAGAAACGCTGCTGCACAGGTCGAACGATCCGCTGAATGCTTCATGGGCGATTGGCTTATCGGTGAGCGATGGTTTGCCCGGTTCCTTTGCAGGGAGCCCGGATAGGACCGGGTATACATATGCAATTGAGTCACACTGGGCAAAATACCGCACCCAATCCGTGGCGGTGCAGCAAATGTTAATGGACGATTATGTGACGTGAGGTTAACTTTTTCACAACGTCGATGTGACGGAATCATTGGCGTTGAACTGGGGCCGTTACCACCGTCCGACAAGGGCTTTGGGGGAAGGAACCAAGAATTGACGCTCGCGACGTCGCTCCGATCAGGCGGCTGGGCGCTTGTCGGCGCCGCCGCCCTGTGCATCGCATGGCCCGCCATGCCGGCCGGGGATACCGGCCGGGCATACGCCGGCGTCAGCCTCGAAGAACGCAAACTGCCGATGAAGTTCAGCTGGGTCGCCTGCGAGCCGAATTGCCGCGGCTGGGTCAGCGCCGTCGGCATCGTCACTGCCGACAGCCCCAGGGCTTTCGACGAATTCGCGCGCGGCCGGCAACTCGCCGGCGTCACCATCGTGCTGGATTCCAGCGGCGGCTCGGTCAACGACTCCATCGCGCTGGGACGGCGCTGGCGCAGTCTCGGTGCGCTGACGACCGTCGGCACCAGCATCCGGACCCGCAGCGCGCAGGGCGAGCGCGGCAGGGTCGAGCCCGGAGCCTATTGCGAGTCGATGTGCGCATTTCTGCTGCTGTCCGGCAAGACACGTTATGTGCCAGACGGCGCGCATGTCAGGGTGCATCAGATCTGGATGGGCGACCGCGCCGACGACGCGAGGGCCGCGAGTTACACCGCACACGACCTGATGATCGTCGAACGTGATATCGGCCGCCTCGCCAAGTACACTTTCGATATGGGTGGTACCGGCGATCTGCTGTCGCTGTCGCTGAGCGTGCCGCCGTGGGAAGAGCTGCATGAATTGTCCCGGGACGAATTGCGACTGACTAATCTCGTCACGACCGACGCGGTGGCCGACGTGCTGCTGCCGGACACCCGCGAAACGCCGATGGCCGACGTGACGCGCAAGCCGGTGCAGGATCGCTTTGTGAGCGAAACGGTCAGCGCCGAGAAGCCGCAGGCACAGGCCGCGCCGTCCAGGTCGACCAAGACGGCGGAAGCGACCGTGCCAAGCGGTGTCATCGTGCCGGCTCCGGTACAGTAGCGTTGATCGCTCAAGATCGTTATTCCGCGAAGCGTGATTGCGGCCCGCGCTTCACGCGCCCCGGATGACGGGTGACGTTCAGCCCTGCGCCGATGCCGGCTGCTTTGCCTTGGCCTCGATCTGGCCGATGGCGTCGACCACGGCGTCAAAGGCCAGCATGGTCGAGGCGTGGCGGGCCTTGTAGTCGCGCACCGGTTCGAGCAGGGCGATATCGGCCCACTTGCCTTGCGGCGGGCGGCCGTTTTCCTTCAACATCCTGCGCACGGTTTCACGCAGCTCGCGCAGTTCGACCGCGGTCGAGCCGACCACGTGGCGCGCCATGATCGCGGACGAGGCCTGGCCGAGCGCGCAGGCCTTCACGTCATGGGCAAAGTCGGTGACGACAGGTCCGTCCATCTTGAGGTCGATCTTGACGGTGGAGCCGCACAGCTTGGAATGCGCCGTGGCGCTGGCGTCGGGGTCGGAAAGGCGTCCGATCCGGGGGATATTGCCGGCGAGCTCGATGATGCGCTTGTTGTAGATGTCGTTCAGCATGGATCGAGGCCCCGGCTTGCCAGCGGCGACCGCCCTTGGCGGCGGCACGCTCCAGCCCTATATATGGGCGGAACCGGAGGAAATACAGGCCGGTCGTTTTATCCCCGGCGCTCGAATTGGAAGCCAATTCGGCGGCGGCGGTGTTAATATTGATATCGAGGGACTGAGGCGCCCGGCGGCCATCCGCCCCGTCTGCCCGGTGACACTCCGGTCTTGATGACCGGTCGAACGGAGTCGACATGGACGCATTGATCAAATCCCTCCGCCCAGGCAAGCCCTCCGACGTCAAGAGCCCGGAAGTACGCCCCGCCGAACTCGATCCTTCCGAATTCCTGGCCGCGGCTGTACGCGCGGACCAGCCGCGTCCGTCGCGCGCCGAGGCCGAGCAGGCGGTGCAGACCCTGCTTGGCTACATCGGTGAAAACCCCGGCCGCGAAGGCCTGATCGATACCCCGCGCCGGGTCGTCGAAGCCTATGACGAACTCTATCAGGGCTATCACCAGTGCCCGGCCGAGGTGCTCAACCGCACCTTCGGCGAGACTGCGGGCTATGACGATTTCGTGCTGATCCGCGACATCGAATTCACCTCGCAATGCGAGCATCACATGATGCCGTTCTACGGAAGGGCGCATATCGCCTATACGCCGGTGGAGCGGGTGGTGGGCTTGTCGAAGCTGGCGCGTCTGACCGACATCTTCGCCCGCCGCCTGCAGACTCAGGAGCACCTGACCGCCCAGATCGCCGCCGCGATCGATGAAGTTCTAAAGCCCCGCGGCGTTGCGGTGATGCTCGAGGCGGAGCATACCTGCATGTCGGTGCGCGGCGTCGCCAAGCATGGCGCGATGACGTTCACCAGCCGCTTCACCGGCATGTTCCGCGACAATCCGGCGGAGCAGGCCCGGTTCATGTCCATGGTGCGGGGGCCGCAGCGCTGACCCCTCGCCGGAATTCGCGAGGGCGCCCCGTGTCCACATCCGCTGACAGCAATGACATCGAGGAAGGGCTGACGTTTCAGCCCAAATTCGACGCCGCAGGCCTCGTCACCTGCGTGGCGACCGACGCCGGCAGCGGCGAGGTGCTGATGGTCGCGCACATGAACGATGAAGCCCTGCGCAAGACCATCGCCAGCGGCGAAGCCTGGTACTTCAGCCGCTCCCGCAACTCGCTATGGCGCAAGGGCGAGAGCTCCGGTCACACCCAGCGCGTGGTCGAGATGCGGCTGGATTGCGATCAGGACGCGATCTGGATCCGGGTCGAGCAATCGGGCGCGGCCTGTCACACCGGTCGCCGGTCGTGCTTCTACCGCAAGGTCGATGCGACCGGCGGCGGGGCGGGATTGTCATTCGCGGATGCGGACCGGCTGTTCGATCCGAAAGCGGTCTACCGGAAATGACCCCGCATGTCCGGACGCGGCGCAGCCGGTGCCTTTAACCCGGCATTAACCACAACCGACGCACCCTATGGACGGCCTGAGCGCCGCCTGCCGAGCCGATATGGCCGGGCGGTCGTTTCGCGAGGAGCGGGGCACCAACAGATGGCGGTCGACACTTCAAACGCCACGGCAACGGCAGGTGTCGATGCGTCGCGCGCGCGGATTGCCGGCGCGATCAAGCAGGCCGCCGACACCACCGGCACCAGCTTCGAATACATGCTGGCCACCGCCAAGATGGAATCCAACTTCAATCCGAAGGCTGCCGCCACCACGTCGTCGGCGCGCGGTCTTTATCAATTCATCGACCAGACCTGGCTCGGCACCGTGAAGGAAGCCGGCAGCCAGCTCGGCTATGGCAAATATGCCGACGCCATCGCCCGCGCACCGTCCGGCGGCTATTCCGTCAGCGATCCCGCCGCCCGCGATGCGATCATGAAATTGCGCAATGATCCCGAGGCCGCCTCGGCGATGGCGGCCGTGTTTGCCCAATCCAACAGCTTCAAGCTTACCGGCAAGATCGGGCGCCGCCCGACCGACGGCGAACTCTATATGGCGCACTTCATGGGCGCCCACGGCGCCGGCAAGCTGATCTCGAACGCCGAAAACAATCCGAACGCCTCCGGCGCGGGGTTGTTTCCCAACGCTGCCGCCG
The DNA here is from genome assembly GCA_001464035.1 of Bradyrhizobiaceae bacterium Ga0074131. Taxonomy (GTDB): domain Bacteria; phylum Pseudomonadota; class Alphaproteobacteria; order Rhizobiales; family Xanthobacteraceae; genus Bradyrhizobium. The sequence continues at coordinate 190,470 of LNEC01000017.1, read as the reverse complement.
CCAACCGCCCGATCTTCTACGACAGGGCAGGCCGCGCGCGCAGTGTATCCGAAGTCTATTCGGTGCTGAACTCGCGCTATGCCAGCGCCGCCAGTTCGCAGGCGACGCGCACCGCGATGGCCACGGCCGGTGGCGAGGCGCCGCGGCGCGTGGCGCTGGCCGGCGCCACGCCGGCCGCCGTGCCAGTGGATAACGCCGCCTATCTCTCGAGTTTTCCGGATTCCCGCGCCGTGACGCCGGCTGCGATGTCGTTCGCATCGGCGCGGACGCATTCGCAGCCGACCGATCCGATCTTTCGCTCGCTGTTCCAGGGCGGCGAGCGCTCGCAACCGCTCTCGCCGGCGGTTCAGGAATTGTGGGGCAACTCTTCCTCGCTGACCTCGGTCGTGTCGGCGAGCTCGGTCGCGTCCGCGGCTCCGGTTGCCACCGTGCCGCCAGCCTCGGCGGCAAGCGCGGAGCCGTCGCTGTCGGGACGCAAGCCTGAAGTCCGCGCGCCGCGACCGCTGGATCTCTTCAGCGACCGCTTTGGTATTTTCAGCAGCTAGATGGTTCATGGTGAACGCACCTGCGCGGGCTGGTGCGCTATCGCGAACCAGCAGCAGGCCTCCAGCCTTCGAGACGCCGCGCGCGATGCGCGGCTGCTCGGCGATAACGGCGAAGCCGTTACGCTTGTTGAGGCCAAAGTGGCCTTGCCCCATCCGTCCAACCTTAACAAAACGTCAATAAAACCAGCCGTTTATGGTGAACCCTTTATTAAGCGTCGTGGTTTATTTTTCCTTGCAGTGGCATCGCGTCACGGTGTCGTCAAAGGTTGCGTAGTCCGGCTGGGTCATGATCGTTCGGCAGTTCATTAGTTGGATACGTACCGCTCCGGCAGGCGAGCGGGCAGAGGCAACGCGGTCGCTGGCGCGGGCCTGGCTGATTTCGGATTTGTCCGAGGCGGATCGCGCCGCCGCCGAAGGCGCGCTGCTGATGCTGCTCGACGATGCATCGCCGCTGGTGCGCCAGGCCATGGCCGAAGTTTTTGCGCGCAGCAGCGAAGCGCCCGCTGCGATCGTGCAGGCGCTGTCGCTCGACCAGACATCGGTCGCCCTTCCGGTGCTGGAACATTCACCGCTCCTGATTGATGCCGATCTCGTCGACATCGTCGCCACCGGCAATTGCGCCATGCAATGCGCCATTGCTCGCCGCATCAATCTGCCGTCCTCGGTCTGCGCCGCGATCGCCGAAGTCGGCACCGCTGCGGCAGCGCTGGAGCTTATCGAGAATGCCTATGCCGAGCTTGCGCCGTTCTCATGGGACCGCATCGTCGAACGCCACGGCCATCTCGCCGCAATCCGGGAATCGATGCTGGTGCTGGAAGATCTGCCGGCCGCGACGCGGGTGGCGCTGGTCGCCAAACTGTCGGACACGCTGGCGCGGTTTGTGGTCGCCCGCAACTGGCTGAGCGCCGACCGCGCAGGGCGGATCGCGGGCGAGGCGCGTGATCGTTCCACCGTCGATATCGCGGCGCGTTCACGCGGCGATGACGTCTGCGGCCTGGTGCGGCATCTGCGCGCCACCGGCCAGTTGACCGCCGGCCTGATCCTGCGCGCGCTGCTTTCGGGAAATACCGAACTGTTCGATGCGGCGCTGGCGGAACTGTCCGGACTGCCGCGGGCGCGCGTTTCCGCGCTGCTGCACGACCGTGGCGGCGCCAGCCTGCATGCCCTCCTGCGCAGCGCCGGCTTGCCGCCATCGACCTTCGCGGCGTTCCGAATGGCGCTCGAGGTGTGCCGGCAGACCGGATTCGTCGATACCATCGGCGGTGCCGCCCGATTGCGGCGCCGCATGGTCGAACGGGTGCTGACGCACTGCGAAACCGATCCGGAGGCGGCCGAGCCGCTGCTGATCCTGCTGCGGCGCTTCGCGACCGAGTCGGCGCGGGAAGAAGCCCGCTTGTTCTGCGACGAACTGATCGCCGAAGAAGCGATCGCGCCGGTCCGGCACGAGCCGATCGCGGCGTAGCCCAGCTCAGCCCATCACCATCAGCGTCGGCCGTTGAGGATTTCTCAGTTCACTCCGTCGGCGCCAGGCTCGGGGCCAGGACCGCTTCGAGATGCTCGGGACGGTCGCGATTGGCGAGGGCGAGAAATGCGTCCGCGATGCCGCGGAGCTGCTTGCTCAATTCGCCGGCCGTGGCGGCGGTGTCGAGCCTGGTGCGCTCGCGCACGATGGCCTGGACGGCGTTGATGTGATGCGCGATCAGGTCGGACGGCACCTCGTCGAGATCGGGCGCGTGCTCGATGATACGGCACAGGCTTTCGGCGGCGGCGCCGGCGGAAGGAAATCCGAACGTGGCCGCATCACCCTTGATGTCGTGGGCGGCGCGAAACAGCTCCGCGCGCGTGACGCTGGTAAAGCCGTCCCTGAGAATGGAGGCGTGAGCATCCGAGAGGCGGTCGGCCTCGATCGCCATCCAGTTCTTGAATTCGCCGGACAGGCCGGCGAGCGCCTTTTCGGCGCGTGCGACCGGATCGTCGAGATCCCGCTCGGCGACGCGCCGCAGCACGTTTCGCAGGGGGTTGGGCTGGGTGATGACGTGATGGTCGGCGAAGCTTGCGATCGTCACCGCCGCGGGTTTTTCCTGGGCCATGATGGTTTCCCTGCGCCTTCGCGCTAAACAGAGGTCCGCGCCTTGTCGAGCAGCGAGGGTTGCTGAAGCACCTCCACCTCGCCGCCAACCCGGCGCTCGGGGCCGATATAGGCGTTGCTGGTATTGCGCCGGCGGTCCGGGCCGAAATAGGTTTTGGTCTTGATGAAAGGGCGCGGATTGGCGACGACGTTGAGGATGCGCTGGTAAAGTCCCTTGGCCGAGATCGGTTTGGCCAGAAACTCGGTCACGCCGGCGTCGCGCGCCACCGTGACGCGGCGTTTCTCGGAATGGCCGGTCAGCATGATGATGGGCGCGAACGGATTGCCCTTCGAATCCGGCTGCCGGATCATCTGCGCGAGTTCGATGCCGTCGAAAATCGGCATCGACCAGTCGGTGATGACGATGTCCGGGACATAGTGGGTATACATCTCCAGCGCGGTCGCGCCGTCCTCGGACTCATAAACCTCGCGCGCGCCGAACGAATGCAGCAGCGTTCGCAGGATGCGGCGCATATGCGGATTGTCGTCGCAAACGAGAAATCGCAGCTTGTTGAAATCGATGCGAAACATGGCCGGGCCCTGGCGGGCTACCTGTCGACGGTATACCCGGCGTTAACCATATCGCGGCGGCGGTTAATGAATGGTTGCGATCTCCGCCTTGTCGGTCCGCGGGGCCGGCTTCAATAATTGAACTGCTCGCTCAGGATGCGTTCTTCCAGGCTGTGGCCGGGGTCGAACAGCATCCGCATCGAGATGGTCTTGTCGGAAAGCACCTCGACCCGGCGCACGTCGCGCGCCTCGTCGTGGTCGGCGACCGCCGCGACCGGGCGCTTGTCGCCCTCGAGCACCTCGATCACGACATAGGCGGTATTGGGCAGCAGCGCGCCGCGCCAGCGCCGCGGCCGGAACGCGCTGATCGGGGTCAGCGCCAGCAGCGCTGCGTTGATCGGCAGGATCGGGCCCTGCGCCGAAAGATTGTAGGCGGTGGATCCGGCCGGCGTCGCCACCATGATGCCGTCGGCGATCAGTTCGGCCATGCGCTGATGCTCGTCGATCAGGATTCTCAGGCGCGCCGCCTGATGAGACTGGCGAAACAGCGACACCTCGTTGATGGCGTGATGCAGGTGCACCACGCCGTGCACGTCGGTGGCGCGCATCAGCAGCGGGTGGATCACGGTCTCGCGTGCAGCGGCGAGGCGGGCATGCAGGTCGACGGTACTGAACTCGTTCATCAGAAACCCGACGGTGCCGCGATGCATGCCGTAGATCGGCTTGCCCGAGCGCATGTGCCGATGCAGCGTCTGCAGCATCAACCCGTCGCCGCCAAGCGCCACCACGACGTCGGCGTCGTCGGGATCGTGATTGCCGTAGAGCGCGGTCAGCTGCGCCAGCGCCGCCTGCGCCTCCGCGCCAGGGCTCGCGACAAAGGCGATCCGGTCATATCGCTTGGGGCTGGTCATGGGACTACGGGCTCATCTCGGCGCCGGCGGGAGCGGTGCGCGCAAGGTCGTCTATACGACCTTGACCGGACTTGTCGAGGCACGGAGCCGCGGAGGCGTCGCAAATGCAGCGTCGGATTGATCGGGGCGCCGTGTCCTTCGGACCCGTCCCGCTCTATCCCCGCTACTTTTCCTGCAAAGTTCGGATCGGGTCCCATTCGCCGGCAGGCGCCTGCTTCGCATAGGTCGTGGCCCGCTCGAGAAACATCCGGGATGGCCGGTCGGTTTCGGCGGATCGCTCGAAGCATGCTGCGGCGAGACCAAATTGCCCGGCGCGCCAGTGCGCGAGGCCCTTGGCGTAGTCCGCGGCGACGGTGGCTTGCGAAGCCGTCAGGTTGGTCGCCAGTGCCAGCAGCTGATAGATCTTCAGCTGATTGCTGCGCCCCTTGACGCGGATGGTGTCCAGTTCGCGCCAGGCAAAGCTTTCGCCGGTCAGGGCGACCGTGGTTTCGGAGGCGATCACGGTGGTGCCATAGAATTTGTTGGCGCCCTCCAGCCGCGAGGCCAGGTTCACGGCGTCGCTCATGACGGAGTAGTTGAAACGCCGCCGCGATCCGAAATTGCCGACCAGGGCATCGCCGGTGTTGATCCCGATGCGCTGGACAATCGTGTGGCCTTGAAACGCGGTCGCGCTGCGATTGAGCTCTTCGAGGCGCGCGCAGCAGTCCAGCGCGGCGCGCGCCGCATGGCCGGCATGGTCGTGATCGTCGGCCGGCGCACCGAACACCGCGACGATTGAATCTCCGATATATTTGTCGACATAGCCGCCATGGCTTTCGATAATGTCGGTCATTTCGGACAGATATTCGTTCATCAGCGCCATCAGGGCTTCCGGCGACATCCTTTCGGCGATCAGCGAAAAACCCTCGAGGTCGGAAAAAAGCACCGTCACATGGCGGGTTTCGCCGCCCAGCACCGGCAGCTTGTTCGACGCCAGCATGCGGTCGATCACGTCGGGGGCCAGGTACAGCGCGAAGCTCTTCTGCAGCAGCCGACGGTCCTTGTCGGCGATCATGAAGCGATAGCCGATCATGGCAACCAGCGCGGCGAAACCGGCAATGACCGGTTCGCTGAGCGGCAGCACCAGTGCATAATTGAACGCCGCGGTGGCCCCGGTCACGTAAACGGCGATCGCCGCGAGAAACGCCAGCACCGCGGCGGCCGGCTTGAGCATGCGCGCGGCCATCGCCGCAAACGCCGCGACCATCGCCGCGATCAGCGCGATGGTCGGCCGGCCGGCTTCGACGGCGGCGTTCTTGGCGATCAGGTTGTTGACGGCGGTCGCATGAATGTAGATCCCGGCGATGTCGCGGCGCTGGAAGCGGCCGCTGACAGGTTGTTCCGGCAGGGCGCAACGCGGCGCCCGCGCGCCCTCGATCCCGGTGCTGAATCGTTTCGACGTCAGCCTGCGATCCTCGGTCGCCAGAACCGTGCCGACGATGACGACCTTGCCCTCGAACTGCCGGCGGAAGAAGTCCCTGTCGTTTTTCGCGGCGCAGGCGCTCAGATCGGCCAGCGAGTAGGTCGGGATGTCGTCCGCGCCGCCCTCGAAATTCAGGGTCATGGTGTTGGGCACGGCGCCCGGGATCCGGTAGCCGGCGAGCGCGGCGGTGCCATCGGCCTTCAATTCCGGTTTCGCGTCGCGCGCGCGCGACGCGAGTTCGAGCGCCATCGAAGGCACCGGACGGCCGTCCACGGCAAACGTCAACGGCAGCCGGCGGACCACATCGTCGCTGTCGGTATGGACGTTGAGCGCCCGGAGGTTCTGCTGCTGGCGAACCGCGATGCGCTGTCCCGGCGCGGGACGGATCGGCTGGTCGCCGCGCAGAACTTCACCCAGCACCACCTTGCCGGCGGAGGAAGCCGCCGCGAGCGCGCGGAGAAAATCGCGATCGAAACCGCGGACCTTCTCGCCGAACAGGCCGCCACCGAACGGGATTTCGGACTGCTCGATCGACTTCTCGAACACGATGTCGAAGCCGACCACCTTGGCGCCGCCCTCGACGACCGCGCCCAGAACGCGGCCGATCTCGCCGGTCCAGGTCAGGGTCGGCGAGCCCTTGAATGGCGCAGTCTGGTAGGTCTCCTCGTCGATCGCGACCACGACCGCCGGCGAGGCGGCGGGGGCCTGCCTCGTGCCGAACATCTCCCACCGCAGCGCCGTGAGGATGTCGATCGACAGCCCGTGAACGATGTTGAACGCGGGCGAAACCGACACCGCGGCGCAAATCAATACGATGGCAGCGGCCGCCATGGCGTCCCGCGTCGTTCGCCCGATATTCAAGGCCTGATGCCCGACAAGGCCTATTCCATACGCAGCAGCCGGCCGACGATCGGCGTCGGACCGGGCTTGGCCCCGGGGTCGACCTGGAACACGATCCGGCGAGATGCGAACGTTGCCGCATAGGTCCCGCCGGGAGTGAGCGGTTGGCTGGTGCCGGCCAGATCGTAGAATCTGCCCTTCAGCTGCTTTCCGGTGAGCTCGAACTGCCGACGCTCGCCCTTCTGGTCGAGGCGCTCGAACACCAGCGTGCCGCGGCCCCTGGCTTCGACCAAGGGCGAGGCGCCGTAAAGCGTCAGCTGGGGGCCGCCCGGCGAGTTGTCCTTGCCGTCCTTGCCAAGGCTGCGCACCACGGTCGCTGCCACGTCGCTGGTCGCCCTTGTCGTCGCATGCGACTGGGCCGGGTCGCATGCCGTCCTGGTGCCATCGACCTCGGCGAGGTGGACCAGGCTCTCATCCTGGCCGACGATGACAGTGCCTGTGCCGTTGATGGCCTCGCGGCGGCAGGATTTCATGTAGCCGAGCACGACCGAAGCGCCCGGTCCGAGCTTGATGACTTTTCCCGGCGCCACGTAGTCCATGAACTCGGCGCCGGTGACATTGCCCTGGACCTCCTCGACGACTGCGACCGGCGTCTGGGCGGTCGCGGATTCCGCCAATGCCATGGCGCCGAAAACGACAACGATCGCTCTTATCATCAAAGGACCTCATCACAAGAAGCGGAGCCAGGCTCAACCGCGAATTGAGCCGAAAACTGCAAAGTCACATGCCGGAAACTGTCAGTCCCGTTTGGTTCGTCTCGCCGAATGGCGGGCCGCAAGACGTGATCATACCGCTAGCTCGCTCCGCTCGCGGACGAATGTGATTTGCATCACACAGCCGCACCCAGCAGACGCTTGGGATCGAACTCCTACACCACGGACGGGCTCAAATCGAGTTGGGGGTGGTCACGTGCCGGTCGGCGCGACACGGCGTGCGTGAGCTAAGTCACAGTTGGTTGGATCCATCCGGTTTAGCGTTCAACCGTTCACAGCCAATTGATGTCACGGATGAGCATCGCGATGAACAAGATCTTCACGGCGGTCAATCCTGCGCTGACGGCGATCGACGCGGTCATCTCGCGCACGATTTTGCGGCTCTGGATCTCCACGCTGCTGGCGCAGCTCCGCCATGGGCGGCAGACGCCGCCTTGATGGGCGCGCAGAGCGCTTGCCGCGCCGGTGGCGGAATCGTGATTGTCATCCCTCTGTTTTTGTTGCGAACAGTGTGTGGTTTGCCGCAGGGGGCGAGAGCCCACTGCGGACAACGGCCGAGCCCGTGCGATGAACGGGACGGCGCCGCATTGATCGCGGGAGCCAGGGAGAGCAACGGACATGGCGATTCGCATGCTTGTGCCGCGCCACCGGCGCATCGCGCTGGTGCTGCTTGTGCTGTCGGTCATGTCGGGCGCACGCGCCCAGGAGGCGCGGCAGCCGGGTCAGCCACAACCGCCGGCAGCGCCGTCGGAGCAGAAGGCAGGCGCATCCGAGCGCGGCACCGCTTCGAATCCGCAGTCCGTCGAGCAGCGCCGTTTGCCGCCGGATTCGACTACCAAACACACGCTTACGCTTCCCGGGCGAACGCTCGACTTCACCGCCACCGCCGGTTCGATCCGCCTGTTCGACGACAAGGGCGAGCCGCAAGCCGATGTCGCCATTACCGCCTACCAACTCAACGATACCGACGCGCGCACCCGGCCGGTGACTTTCCTGTTCAATGGCGGGCCGGGAGCGGCCTCGGCCTGGCTGCAGTTCGGCGCGGCCGGACCGTGGCGGCTGGCCATCAATGCCGATGCGGTGACGTCATCCGCGTCCCCGGATCTGTTGCCCAATGCCGAAACCTGGCTCGACTTCACCGATCTGGTGTTCATCGATCCCGTCGGCACCGGTTACAGCCGCTTGCTCGCGAGCGGAGACGAGGTGCGCAAGCGATTCTATTCGGTCGACGGCGACGTCAACGCGATCGCGCTGGTGATTCGCCGCTGGCTGGAGAAATCCGATCGGCTGCTCTCGCCGAAATTCGTCGTCGGTGAAAGTTATGGCGGGATTCGCGGGCCGAAGATCGTTCGCAATCTGCAGGTCGACCAGGGCGTCGGGGTAAGGGGACTCATTCTGGTGTCGCCGTTGTTCGACTACCGCGAATTTACCGGCTCGAGCCTTCTGCAATATGTCTGGAGCCTTCCCTCGATGGCGGCGGTGGCGCGGGAGGCCAAAGCGGCCAGGGAGACCGAGGGGGCAGTGACCCGGGCCGACCTTGCCGATGTCGAGCGCTATGCCCAAGGCGAATTCCTGGCCGATCTGATCAAGGGATCCGCCGACGGGGCGGCGACGACGCGGCTCGCCGACAAGGTGGCTGCATTGACGGGGATCGACCAGGCGGTGAGCCGCAGGCTGGCCGGGCGGTTGGCTGTCGGCGAGTTTCGCCGCGAATTCGACCGCCGCAATGGCAAGGTGACCGGCCGCTACGACGCCTCGGTTTCGGGCTTCGATCCCTATCCGGATTCGAGCTTCCATCGTTTCGGCGATCCCTCGGGCGAACCGCTGGCCGCGCCGCTGACCAGCGCGGCGGTCGACCTCACCACCCGCAAGCTCAACTGGCGTCCCGACGGCTCCTATCATTTGCTCAATGGCGCGGTGCACGGGGCCTGGGATTTCGGTCGCGGCATCAACCCGCCTGAGTCGATCTCCCAGTTGCGGCAGATCCTCGCACTCGATCCCAAGCTGAAGCTGCTGGTGGCGCACGGGCTGTTCGATCTGGCGACGCCATATTTCGGCTCGAAGATACTGCTCGATCAATTGCCGGCCTACGCCTCGCCCGAGCGGGTGAAGCTGGTGGTCTATCCTGGCGGCCACATGTTCTATTCGCGCGATGGCGCGCGGCAGGCATTTCGAAGCGAGGTCGAGACGCTGATGAAGTGACGCCCCGACAACAAACAGCCGGCGCAACCCCTGGGGATTGCGCCGGCCCGTCGAACGGGTGCGTCGATCAGTAGGCGAGGCCGGTGCCCGGCGGCTTTTCCAGCGCCGCGGCCAGCGAGCGATATTCCTCGCTGTTGGTGCCGGCCAATGCGGCGATCCGGTTCAGGTGATATTGCGCGGAATCGCGGTTTCCCTGTTCGACCTGCCAAAGACCGTAATACTGCCAGGTCTTGACATGGTTCGGGTCCGCCTTGAGCGCGCGCTCGTACCAGATCTGCGAGACCTTGTAGTCGCCGAGCTTGCGATAGGAGTAGCCGATCAGATTGGCGACGGGGGCGCTGTCGTCGCGGCCGAGCGCCTTCAATTGCCCGATCGCGCCAGCATAGTCGCTTCGATCAAAGATCGCGGCGTAGGCCGCGCGATAGCCCTGCGCAAATGCCGTGTCCTTGATGCCGGGTTTGACTTCGCTGGACTTCTTCTTCTTGCCCTTGTCCGACGACGGAGGCGGCGACTCGTCGGGCGCGGCGTGAACCGCGCCGACGACGGGCGCTGTGACCAGCGCCATCGCGAGTGCTGCCAGCGTCAAAAGCCTGATCGCAAATTTGCTCATGCATCTCTCCCGATTTCCAGTAGGCGATCCTACACCGACGCCTGCTGATTTGAACACCTGCCCCGCCACGACATTCCCCGGCGAGCCCGCCATAGTTCCCGCGATTCTCCGAAAAGTCCGCGCGCACGCGTCGGAATCCGCGCGCAGCCTGCGTAGATGACAAAGATGTCATCGAGATGAACGAAGTCCGCAGACGCGCTTCAGGTTGGGTTCAGCACGCGGCCATTAGGTTCAAAGGCATCTACCAACTGATCCGCGCGGCGTGGCTTGATCCACGTTGCCCACCGCGCTTCGCGGACATCAGGCCCGGCCCGCACGTCATTGCTTCCCCAATGGCGGCGGGCCGGTACGTTTGCGACAGGTCGTCTTGGCAAGTCCCGGCCGCCCGGCCGTTGATCGAGATGCGAATTCCATTTGGCGCGGCCAAGGCCTAGAACGACTCGTCTAAACCGGACTTGACGGGTTGCATTTTGGGGATATCAGCCAAGCACGCGGCGATCCTGCTGCTGCCGTTCGCGCTCGCGGCCTGCGCTGGCAGCGAAGAGAGCAGGGGCATCGCCTATACGGACGATCGCGGCGTCGCCAACCAGCCATACCCGGCCAACTACCGCGCCGAAATCCTGGCATTCATGAAAACCTATCTCAACGACCCCGTCGGCGTGCGCGACGCGGTCATGGCGGAGCCGGTGCAGCGCACCGTCGGCGGGCGGCTGCGCTATGTCAGTTGCCTGCGTTTTGCCGCGCGGGATTCCGGCGGTTCCTATCAGGAGGCGCGCGAACGCGCCGTTCTCTATGTCGACGGCCGGCTCGACCGTGTCATCGATAATCCCGGCGAGCCTTGCGCCGGAGCGGTCTATGCGCCGTTTCCGGATCTGGGAAAGATGACGCGCTAGCGCCTGCCCGTCGGCCGACCCTGTCTGTCTTGCTCGCCCCGTTTCCGGGTCGGGGGCCTGTTAATCACTTTTCGGGGAGATTTGAACCTGGCCTTGTCTTGCCGGGACGCAGCCTATAGCTGCGCGGTGGCCCGCTGCGGGCAATAAACCGCGCGCGGGCGGAACCAAACGGCTTTGTTGCCGAGCGGTCACAGTTAGAGACCATCGCTGCTCCGGGCCTGCCGCGAAGCAACCTAATTGAGGCCACGTTGTTTGGTTGATGTCGATGGCGACAATTACGGGGAACCAGTCATGAAGAAGTTCTTGCTCGGCGCAGCCGCCCTGATCGCGTTGACCGCTCCCGCGGTTGCGGCTGATATGCGACCGCGCCCCTATTCCAAGGCTCCGGCCTATACCGCGCCCGCGGTCGTCTACAACTGGACCGGCTTCTATATCGGCGGCCATGTCGGCGGCTCCTTCGCGGGCAACGACAGCCTGCAGAGCAGCGACGCGCGCTTCCTGGGCGGTGTGCAGGGCGGCTTTGACTACCAGTTCTCGCCGAACTGGGTGCTCGGCGCGGAAGCCCAGTACAGCTGGCTCGGCAGCAACAACAATGGCGTGCTGTTCCCGGCCGGTACCCTGGTGACCGGCGGCAGCAATAACCAGCTTGGCTCGGCCACCGGCCGGCTCGGCTACACCTGGGGTCCGGCGCTGCTCTACGCCAAGGGCGGTTACGCCTGGCGCGATACCGACAATATCGGCGTGACGAATGCCGGCGTGCCGCAAGGCTTTGCCACCAGCGGCAACCGCAAGGACGGCTATACCGTCGGTGGCGGCCTTGAATACATGTTCGCGCCGAACTGGTCCGCCAAGGCGGAATACCAGTACTACAATTTCGGCAGCACCACGTTCACCGCCGGTCCTCCCGACATCGTCGGTGCCCGGTTTCGCGACGACGAGCACACCGTCAAGGCGGGGCTGAACTACCGCTTCGGCTGGGGCGGCCCGGCCGTTGCCAGATATTGACCAGTTCACGGTACAAGCCGCATCGATGACAAAAGGCCGGCGTCGCGCCGGCCTTTTGCTGCCGGGTGTAATCGGCCGCGCGCGGCGGCGGCGGCCGAGCAGGAGCCGAAGGTCTGAGCCTGGCGCATCAGGCCATCGGATAGATCGCCAAATTCAATCGGCTGCCTTACGGTTGTCATGGGCCTTCGGCCATCTCAGCGGCGTGCAACGGCAAAACCAGAGGCGCAGGATGGTGGGCCGGCGCTGGCGAGGTCCCCTGAAAATAATTTTCGCCGGGGGCGGAACTTGGCCGCGCAATAGGTTATTGTGCGTGCGCTCGGTTGGTGGATAACGAACATGCGTGTTTTTCTGTTAGGAGTTGTTTTGTCGGCCGTGTCGGCGCCGAGCTTTGCCCAGACCGTCCTGAAATCCGAACCCCTCGTGCTAGCGCCTTATGAGATTGCCTACGTGCAGGACCCGTCCTGCGCGGCCGGCAAGGTGCTCAAGGTGACCGGCGCCATCAGGGGCCTGCACCGCAAGCGGGTTTGCGTGACGCGGGCCGGCGATCAGGCCTCTCTGGCCAATCCCGAAGTGGCGCCGTCTGGTCTGTAACCATCCGCCCTCGCGCGCACGAGGCTGCGACGGCTTCGGCTCAGCCCGGAGCCGAGCGGTCGCGCGCAGGCGTCGGGGGCCCGGTGCGAGCCGATCCGGCCACCGGGCGGAAGTCCCTGAGTCGTAAACGAGTCCTGAATCCCCGGAAAAATATCGTTCGAGACTCTCCGGCTAGAATCGCCGGATGTTTTGCGGGCCATGAAAATGACCCTGCAGATTTCCAGCGAACGCGTGCTTGTCACGCTCACCATTGCCCTGCTGGCGGCCTGCGCGGCCAATTTGGTGCTGGTATGCGCCTGGCTGTAGCAGGTTGACGCCGCCGCCGATCCCCTCATCATGCAAGCGAACGGTCGCGACGCCGTGCGGTGACGCGGCGGATTTCGTTGCAATGGGAGGCCGAGGATGATCGAGACGCTCGCGGCGCGGGTCAACGAGGATGAAGCGCTGGTCAGGCGCGGGCGGTTTCTCACCACCACGTTCCTGCTGGAGGTCGGCCCTGCCGCGTGGCTGATTTCGATCTACCAGGGCAGGGTGGTCTCGGTGGCGCGCGGCCCCTTCGTGATGCCGTCATCGTCCTTTGCGTTGCGCGCGCCGGAGGAAGAGTGGCGAAAATTCTGGTCGAGCCGTCCGCCGCCCGGCAGCAACGACCTGATGGCGCTGATCAAGCGGCGGGTTCTCACGGCCGAAGGCAACCTTCAGATTTTCATGGCCCATCTTCGCTACTTCAAGGAAGCGCTGGCGAAACTGCGCACCGCGGGAGCGGCCGCATGAGCGCAAAATTCGAACCGATCACCGGCCGCTACATGCAGCTCGATTTGTTTGGACGGCCTCACCGCATCTATGTCGAGGAAGCCGGCGAGGGCACGCCGTTATTGTGCCTGCACACCGCTGGCTCCGACGGCCGGCAATACCGCGCGCTGATGAACGACGCGCGCGTCACGGGCCGCCACCGCGTCATCGCCTTCGACATGCCCTGGCACGGCAAGTCGTCGCCGCCTGCGGGCTGGCACGCCGAGGAATACCAGCTGACCTCGGCGCAATACACCGGCATGATTCTCGAGATCATGACCGCGCTCGAACTCGACCGGCCGATCGCGATCGGCTGCTCGATCGGTGGCCGCATCGCGCTGCACCTGGCGCTCGAACATCCCCAACGCTTCCGCGCCATCATCGGGCTGCAGGCCGGCGCGCATGTCGATCCCTATTACGACCTGAACTTCCTGCACCGGCCCGACGTCCATGGCGGCGAAGTCGCCGCCGCCATCGTCTCCGGCCTGGTCGGCCCCGATGCGCCCGACGCCGACCGCTGGGAAACGCTGTGGCACTACATGCAGGGCGGCCCCGGCGTGTTCAAGGGCGACCTGTATTTCTACAAGATCGACGGCGATATCCGCGGCCGCGTCGCGCAGATCGACACGCGCAAATGTCCGCTGTTCCTGCTGTCCGGCGAATACGACTATTCCTGCACGCCCGAGGAAACGCGGGCCGTCGCCGCCAGTATTCCCGGTTGCGAGGTCACCATCATGAAGGGCCTCGGCCACTTTCCGATGAGCGAGAATCCGGCGGAGTTCTTCAAGCACCTGCTGCCGGTGCTGGAAAAGATCGGGAGGCGCGATCTCCTGCCGGCCTGAACCTTGGTCATGGTGGCGCGACAAACCATTTCATTCCCTTTTCCGGCCAAGGATTTGGATCATGCGGGTCAGGCATGTATTTCTGGTTGTCGTCGTTTCGGTAGTTTCCGCCTTTCAGGCGATGGCGGCCAATAATCGGGATCTCCAGGACTGCAATCAGCGAGCTGACTACGACCGTCAGATCGCGGGTTGCAGCCGGGCACTGTCATGGATGAAGCCCCCGAACGAGCGGGCCAGAATTCATACGCTGAGAGGCATGGCTTTCACCAACAAGGAAGAATTCAACCGCGCGATCGACGATTACGATCAGGCGATCCGCCTCGACCCGACATACCTGTGGTCCTGGGTCAATCGTGCGGAGGCGCGGTACCGGAAGGGCGAAACCGCGCGCGCCTTCGCCGATCTTGAAGAAGCGGCGCGCCTCGACCCCAACAATTCCCGGGTTTACAGCGTCCGCGCCTCGACATGGTGGCAGCTCGGCGAACTGGACAAGGCCATTGCCGACTACGGCGAAGCCATTCGCCTGGAGCCGGCGTTTTCCGTATTCTACAATAACCGAGCGCTGGTCTGGCGGGACAAGGGCGACTACGACAAGGCGATCGCAGACTACGACGAGGCCATCCGGCGAGACCCCAGGGACGTCAGGGCCTACGCCAATCGCGGCGAGATCTGGCGGCTGAAGGGAGACCTCGACCGCGCGCTCGCCGATCAGGAAAAGCAGGTTCGCATCAGCCCGAGGAATGCGAACAGTTATTTGACGCGCGGAGATACCTTTCGCTACCGGGGCGAGTTCGAGCGCGCTCTGGCGGACTATGACAAAACCCTGGTTTTTGAGATCGACAGCATTCCCGCCTACACCGGACGGGGATTGACCTTCGAGCGGCTGGGCGACCCAAGGCGTGCGCGCGCCGAGTTTGAGAAGGCGCTGGCGTCGCGAAGCCAGAACCGGTCCGACGTCAGCAAATCCAGCCTTGAAACGGCCAAGGCCAGGCTGGCGGCCCTCGATTCAGGCGCGATCCAGCCCGTCATTCACCCCGCACCCACCAAAGCCGCCTCTTCCAAGTCCGTCCCGACGCCCGCCGCGCTGGTTCCCGCGGTCACGACTCAGCCGGCCGATCAGCGAGGCCGCCGCGTCGCACTGGTGATCGGCAACTCGGCCTACCGGAACGTGTCTCCGCTTACCAACCCGCACAACGATGTCGAAGCTATCGCGAAATCGCTTCGCAACATCGGGTTCGAATCCGTCACGCTTGCAAATGACATGACGCGCGAAAAGCTGATCGACGCGCTGCGAACATTCGCCAATGAGGCTGAGAATTCCGATTGGGCGATGGTCTATTATGCCGGGCACGGCATCGAGGTGGGCGGCGTCAACTATCTCGTTCCGATCGATGCCGCGCTGGCGGTCGACCGCGATATCGAATACGAAGCCGTTGCGTTGTCGCAGGTTCTGCGGGCGACGGACGCGGCGAAAAAGATCAAGCTCGTGATGCTTGACGCGTGCCGCGATAATCCCTTCGCGCCGCGCCGAACGGCGGCTCCGGAAGCCGTCGCCCGAGTCTCCACCGCGGGCGCGCCGATCGCTTCGCGATCGACCGCCGGGCGCGGACTTGCGGAAGTCAAGGTCGCCGGCGCGACCCTGGTCGTGTTCGCCGCGAAAGACGGCCAGATCGCGCTTGATGGCGAAGGCGGCAATTCGCCGTTTGCGGTTGCGGTGGTTCAGCGCATCGCCACGCCGGGCGTGGAGATCATCAAGGTATTCCGCCTCGTCCGCGACGACGTGATGGAAGCGACCGCTGGCCGGCAGGAGCCGTACACCTATGGTTCGCTGCCGGGCAGGGAGGATTTTTTCTTCGTCGCGAAGTAGTCCTGTTTTGCAGCCAACGCGACGAAGCTCGCCTTGGCACGGGCCTTTGGCCCAGCTTCTGATTGGCGGCAAAGCGAGGCAACGTGATCTGAGGCACATTTCTTCGTGCCCGGGCGCAGCGCGGCACGACTGCTGCGAGCCGAGGCACTGTCCATTGCATGGGGTTGTTTTCGAAATTTTTGTTCAAGGCGCCGCGCCCGTCCGGGGCGCGAGATTGTTGGTGCTTCGCGCCTCCGGCGAATCGATTCAGGTCCTACCCATCACGCTCTGATGCCCCAGCGCGATCGCCTGAGCGCGTGGGTCGGTGCAGAACCCCTGGGCTTGTCCGCTCAGGCGGCTTCGATCCGGTTCTCGCTGAGCGTCTTGATCTGCCTTCGGCAATCGGCTGCGAATGACTGAAGGCGTTCGACGGTCAACTGATCCAGCATATCCTTCGACAGTCGTTCGGCGCGTGCCGCCTGCTGTTGCAGGTATTCGATTTTGCTCATGACCCCACCCTCCGGCGAGATAATTTGAAACAAATTGCTTCGTTCCCCACGTTGTCCAGTCTAGGTGAATGGGCGGTAAAGTCCGTGCGTCAGGTCACATGGCGCGTTGGTCTTCCGGCCGTGTCCGCTGTGATGGCGCGGCCGCACCAACGCCGGCGGCGCACCGCGCGTCGACCATTGTTGTTGGCACTCGCGGCGGCTAGGCCTTGAGATCGACGATCGCCTCCCGCTCGGCCTGGTTCTTGGCCGCGAAGACATTCAGCACCGCATCGTCGATGATCCGCGGCGGCGCCTTGGCGGCCTGCGCGACGAGCAACTGAATTCTGGCCTGTGTCACGGCGACGGGAACAGGATAGACTTGCATGGGACCTCCTCGCCAGAGGCTGTCACCGGGCTGTTTACGCTTTGTAAAGGGATTGGGTTAACGGGCCCGATGCCGGATGATTCGAAACGTGACCGGCGGGCAACGCTGGCCCCGGCGTCAACCAGCGAAACGCCGCCGGCTCGCACCGGCGGCGTCGTGATCATTCGGCGTGGTCGGTCAAACTCAGCGGCCGCCGCCACCACCACCGCCGCCACCGCCACCGCCTGCATCAAGCAGGGCCTGATTGCTGCGCGGATCGAGGTTCTTGATGTAATTCACCGAGGTGTCGGTCTTGCGCGAAAGTGTCGCCACATAATTCATGTGATCCCCGCAAGCCTGCCGCGATACCGCTTGGTCGCAAAGCCTGGGTGAAAAGGCATCGGCGCTGGTGGTTGCCGTCGCGCTCACGGCAACCAGAGTGAGCAACGCAGCGGCAGATAGTTTTGACTTCATCGACATCTTGAACTCTCCATTCCCCTGGTTCGGCGAAACCGGAATGGCTCGCACGGGAGTTCGACGAGGCCGGACGGAGACCGGTTCGAGCGTGCCGCTGAAAAACGGGATCAGACCCGTCGAGCACACGCCAACGTGAACGGGCTGCAATTCGACACGATCGCAACTGGTGCCGGTTGAGAGGATTGAACTCCCGACCTTCGGTTTACAAAACCGCTGCTCTACCGCTGAGCTAAACCGGCGAATTGAAGCGATCGGGGACGCACGGGGTCGCGCTGATCATTTGGCCGCTCGAATACCAGACTTGCCCGCCCAGGGCCAGCAGGCGACGGCCCTTTACGCGCCAGCACAGGCACAAAAAAGACGACCTCGCGGCCGCCTTGTTCGCCTTACTGGCAGATGTGCCGGCGGCCGCGTCATTGCGGAAAGACGTTCACACCTCATCCCAGGGAATCAGATTCGAACGCGGTGGTGATTGATGCAGCCGTGCCGAGGGCGACCGCCGCAGCGGCCGCCCTTTTGTCCTTCACCATCGACATCCTTTAGCAGGGATACCAGCGGCCGTCCGGGCCCATATAGGTGGCGTAGGGCTGCAGGCCACAGGTGGTCCGCCCCGGCCGCGTGCCGTAATAGGCGTAGGATTCGTCATACTGCGGACTGCGGCCGTAATAGCCGTAGGAATTGCCGCCACGATAGGGCGATGAAGCGATAGCGGCCGCAGTGCCAAGGGCGCCGCCGACAACCCCCGCCGCTACAGCGCCCGGCCAGAAGCCGCTTCGTCCGTGGCGATAATGGCGATCGTTCGCCCAGCCATGATGTTGCGCGTAGGCACCGTGCTGACGCATCGCATATTGGGCCGATGCGGGCGTTGCCATCATGGTGGCGAGGACTGCCGCGGCGCCCAGAAGGCATGATTTGGTCATTTGCGTGTTCCTCCGAAAAAGGTGTGCGCGGGTAACAATCTCGCGAACCGGATGTTCCAATCCGGGTGTGCCGGCATCCGACCGATGTGAAGTTCTGGTTCCGCCTCGATCAGGGCGTGTACAGCGTGCAGGCTGACCGCCGCTCCTGGGCGTCAATGCGAAGCCTTTTCGATGAAAGGGCTGTGACGGCCGAAGTTTCAGGCCCAAACTTGGCTCTGACAAATGGAGTGGCGAGTGTCATAAAGCCATTCGATAACCCGTCATTGTGCGCAATGACCGATCGAGGCGAGCAGGGGGCACATGTTCGGAATTCTGGGGCTGGGGTTTCTGTTGGGCATGCAGCACGCGCTGGAAGTCGACCATATCGCGGCGGTGTCGAGCATCGCGGCGCGCCGCAGCCGCGTCGGCGATATCGTCCGGCATGGCCTGACCTGGGGCCTGGGCCATACGCTGACCCTGTTCGCCTTTGCCGGCGCCGCGTTGCTGCTCGGCCGCGCGATTCCCGAACATGTCGCGCGGCCGATGGAAACCGCCGTCGGCATGATGCTGGTCGGGCTCGGCGCGCATGTGCTGTGGCGGCTGTGGCGCGACCGCGTGCATTTTCACCGCCACCACCATGACGACGGCACGGTGCACCTTCACGCCCACAGCCATGCCGGCGAAACGCTGCCGCATGCCCGCGCGCCCCACGGACATGCCCATGCCTTTCGCTGGCGCACGCTGCTGGTCGGCTTGATGCACGGCATGGCCGGCTCGGCGGCGCTGCTGGTGCTCGCGGTGTCGCAGGCCGCCAGTCCCGCGGTCGGGCTTGGCTATGTCGCGCTGTTCGGGATCGGTTCGATGGTCGGCATGGCTGCGCTGTCGACGGTGATCGCGGTGCCGCTCGCAGTCTCCGCGCGCTGGCTCACCTGGGCCAATCGCGGCCTGCAGGCGGCGGTCGGCGTCGTCACCGTCGCGATCGGCGTCATCACCATTGTCGAAACAGCGTTCGCGTGACGCGCGTTAACGCTTCCTGATCGCGCTGGTTCAGTTTGAACGAACGCCAATGCTGGCGCGTTAGGCTTACTGGCAGTTTGGCCGGCGGCCTTAACCCTTGGTTTCGCGCCCTGGGCTAGGGTGCCGCCGAGAACAGGGAGCCGCAACCATGCGCGCTGCAACAGCACTGGCCGCCTTGATCGGAACGAGCTGCACGGCTTTTGCCGGCGGCGGGTTCGATATCGTGATTCCGGGCCGCCCGGGTGTGCCCATCATCATCAACGGCGTCGATGCCTCCTATGCCGTGGTCGAAGGCGAATGGGGGCTCGGCAGAGGCGGTCAGGTGCAGCCCACCATCTATGGCGGCCGCTACATCGATCCGCGGCCCAATGTCGGTCATTACTATCCGAGCGCCGGCCATCTGCCGGGTTACGGACGCGTCGAAATCCAGCCACCGGCCAACCGCAAGCTGCCGCAGCCGGCGGAGAGCTATCATCAGTCATGGTCCGCGCGATCCGCGCCGCCGGCGGCGCCGTCCGACCTGCCGTTCTATCCGCCGCCGGTGATCGTCGCGCCGCCGATCGACGCAGGTCCGCAGGACTGGCGTCGATAGACCGAGCGGTTTCCACCCCCCGAACCCACGCCCACCGAGAAACATACCCACAGGAGAGAGAGTAATGCGTCAGACGATTTCAGGAATGGTGGCGGCCGTTGCCGTGATGTTGACGATGAGCGTCGCGCCCGCGAGTGCGTGCTATTACGCCAGCGCATGCGCCCCGGCGCCGGTCTACGTCGCCCCGGTCGCGGCCTATTCAGGCTGTTACGGCGGTTGCGGCGGCTGGGCCCGTGAGCGGCTGCCCGATCCGGTGCATCAGTACTACTACGTCAACCAGGGCCCGACCTACACCGGCCCGGGCAACTGGGCACCCCGTCCCGTCTATCAGGAAACCTCGGTGTCTTACGGTCGCCCCTATTACGACGGCTACCGCGCACGCCCGCACTACGGTTATCGTTATTCGGTCCGCCCGAGCGTCGGCTACGGCTACGCCCCGCGTCACGGCTACATGCCGCGCCACAGCATGCGCCACCATGGCGCGATGATGCATCGCCATCACGGCCACCGTCATCACGGCCACGCGCTGCGCCGCTACAACTGATCTGACAATCGCTCGAAAATATCACCGCCCGTTCGCATCGCGCGAGCGGGCGTTCTGTTTTTTGGTTACGAGCCCATCAGGCCGAGCCGGCTGGTCCCGATATAGAGCGCCAGCACCGCCGCATTCGACACGTTGAGGCTCTTGATTTCGCCGGGCATGTCGAGCCGGGCCACGGCGCTGCAGGTCTCGCGCGTCAATTGGCGCAAGCCCTTGCCTTCCGCCCCCAACACCAGCGCCAGCGGCTGAACCAAGGTCATCGCACCCAGATCCTCGCTGCCCTCGCTGTCGAGTCCGACCGTCATGAATCCCTGTTCGTTCAACTGGTGCAGCGCGCGCGCCAGATTTGGCACGGTCACCAGCGGCACCAGCTCCAGCGCGCCCGAGGCGGATTTGGCCAGCACCCCGGTGGCTTCGGGGCTGTGACGCGCGGTGGTGACGATGGCCTTGACCGCGAAGGCCGCCGCCGAGCGCAGGATGGCGCCGACATTGTGCGGATCGGTGATCTGATCGAGCACCAGGACGATGCCCGCCTGCGGCAGGTCGTCGATACCGGGCGAGTCCAGCGGCTCGGCCTCCGCCAGCAGGCCCTGATGCACGGCGTCGGGGCCGAGCCGCGCGTCGATCTGGCCCGGCCGCACGATTTCCGGCGTCACGGGGAGGTCGATCCCGTCGTCGGCCAGACGCCGGGCCGCGTTTTCCGAGAGCCACAGCTTGCGAATCCGGCGCTGCGGATTGGCCAGCGCAGCCGCCACCGTATGCCAGCCGTACAAAATGACCGGCCCGTCAGGGTCTGCCTCGCGGTCGCGCCAGGCCGGCCGGCGGCCAGAGGGACGACCTTTGCCGGCGCCTTTGTTGCCGCCGCGCTCAAAGCGCGGTTTTCGATCACGATCGTTCATGGCAGGCTTGTGTCACGGGTTCCGGACGATGGCAATTTGCACCCCTCCGGGGCGCATTATGGGTTTGCCTTGGTTGACTTTGCCGGGCCGATTCCGCCATAAACGCGCCAACCGGGAGCTCGCCATCGGCGCCCGGTTTTAACGTCATCCATGACCTTTCTGCCGCCGTTTCGGTGGGTGGGTTCCGATGCTGTTGAGCGGGGGAGTGTCCCGAGTGGCAAAGGGAGCTGACTGTAAATCAGCCGTCTTATGACTTCGAAGGTTCGAGTCCTTCTTCCCCCACCAGCCCTCGCGCGCCGGCGTGAAGGCTGCCCCGCCGAAGCCCGCGGGGCGCACATTATCCCGGGTTGCTCGCAGCCTCCGTTTCGGGGAACGGCACGCCAGGCAGATAAAGCTGGATCGGTCGGATCTCGTAAATCGCGCTGGCATTGACGCGGCGCAGTTGGCGGGCAAGCTCGGTGGCGGCGGTTTCGCTGGCGCAGTCGACGATGTAGAAACCCAGCAACTGCTCCTTGGTCTCGGCAAACGGACCGTCGATCACCGTTCCTGCACCCGGGCCGCGCAAGGTGCGGGCCTTTTTCGTTGCCCCGAGGCGCGCGGATGGCCCGAGGCTTCGCTCCTCGTAAAGCCGGTCATGAAGCTTGAGCAGATCGGTCATGACCGCCGCATCCTCTTCCGGCGTCCAGGACGTGACCTCGGTTTCGACGTGATAGGCCAGGATGGCGTAATGCATCGATATCTCCTTTATTGGCTGCCCGGGGTCACCCGGAGGAGTCTTGCCACGGCGACTAACCATGGCATTCTGCAACATGGCAGCGCCTTGGGCAGCCTTCGGCCCGCACGCAACAGAAAAGCGCGACGGGATGGCTCCCGTCGCGCTCCAACTCTTGAACTCGCTGGTCCAGGGCTGAGAACGCCCCGATGCCGGGCCTTTGGAGCCTAGCGGGCGATCCCAGCGAGGTGACAGCGCTTGGTAAGAGACACTGGATCACCTCCTTTCGTTGTTGATGGAAACATCAGTATAAGTGTCGAATCAGCCGATGTTAAGGGGGCGACTCCGGAGCGCCGGCGGAACCAAGCTCGCCGAGCAAATCACCGCAGGGCGGTTGAGGCCGTCTGGCCGGCGTGATAGTTCATCGCCTCACGCGGGTGTAGCTCAATGGTAGAGCAGCAGCCTTCCAAGCTGAATACGAGGGTTCGATTCCCTTCACCCGCTCCAGACATCCGCCTTGAACCGCGAAAAAGCTGATGTTTTCAGCTACAAGTAAAATGTGATGCGGGTTGTCTACTTGGCCATGGGTTGCGTGTTGGTCGCGCTCGGCGCGATCGGCGCGGTGGTGCCGCTGCTGCCGACGACGATCTTCCTGATCGGGGCCGCCGGGTGTTTCGCGCGCTCGTCGCCTCGGCTGGAGGCGTGGCTGCTCGGCCACCCCATGTTTGGCAGACCGCTGCGGGATTGGCGCTCCGCCGGGGCCATCTCCCGTCCGGCCAAGATCATGGCCTGCGCGGGAATGACGTTCGGATACGGCGCATTCTGGTTCAGCGCTCATCCGTCCCTGCCGCTGGCGGCCGGCGTGGCCGTGCTGTTGCTGGCCTGTGCCGCTTACGTCGTCTCGCGCCCGAGCATCGTCGATCAGCCTTGAAGCAGTGGCGGCGAATTCACAATGCACGCTTGACGTCGGTCCCGGCGAAATCGTCGCCGACATAGAGCAAGGGACAGTCGTGCTCTTTCGCCACTTCATATGCAAAACAGTCGCCGAAATTCAGGCCGGCGGCGTGGATGCCTTTTCTCCAGCGGCTATAGGCCGAAGCAATCCGCCGCGCGGCAGCCGGCGTTGACGCGATGGCGTTGAAGCCAAGCCCGTCGATCAGGCTTTCGATCTCTTCGCCGACATTGCGCCGCGCCGCGACGATCAGGGCCTCGGCGATGGTGCCGGCCGAGATCAGGATATTGTCTTCCTTCTCCAGCACGGCGATGCAGGCATCGGCCTGCGCCTCGTCGAGCACGATCGCCATCAGCGCCGAGGTATCGACGGCGATCATTTGGGCAGGCCGTCGTCGCCGTAGAGAAAGTCCTGGCTTCGCGCCGCATCCGGCCCGGCCGTTGCCTTGGCCGATCCGCGCGCCCGAACCTGCTCGAGCAGCGCGCGCCTGTCGTTGCGGTCCAGCACGGTCGTCACCGCGACCAGCCGCACGGCTTCATGGCCGTGGCGGGTCAGGATCACCTCGTCGCCGGCCTCGGCGCGGCGCACCAGTTCGGTCAATTGTCCCTTGGCGTCGGTAACGGAGATCCGCACGGCGTTTTCTTCCTGGACGAGCTGTGAAATAATGGACCATTAAATGGTCCATGTCAACAAAACGGCGCGCCGCAGCGGACGGATAGCTTCATGTCCTGAGCGCAGTGCTTGCCGCCCGCAAATTAGTGTATCGGCTGATCCACATTGCGCCGGGGCCATGTCCCGCCCTGCAAGATCAAAATCCCGGAGGAATTTCCATGTCGGCTCTGCCCCTTCAAGGCATCAAGATACTCGATCTGACGCGCGTGCTGGCGGGGCCGTTGTCGGCGCAGATGCTGGGCGATCTCGGCGCCGAGGTGATCAAGATCGAGCGGCCCGGCGGCGGCGACGACGCGCGCGCCTTCGGCCCGCCTTACCTGGCCGACCCCGACGGCCGGGCGAACAACAACAACTCGTTCTATCTCTGCGCTAACCGCAACAAGAAATCGGTCACCGTCAACATCGCGACCCCGGAAGGGCAGGACATCGTCCGCGAGCTGGCGAAATCCTGCGACGTCATGATGGAGAATTACAAGGTCGGCGACCTCAAGCGCTACCGGCTGGACTACGAGTCGATCAAGGCGATCAACCCCGGCATCGTCTATTGCTCGGTGACCGGTTTCGGCCAGACCGGGCCTTACGCGCCGCGCGCCGGCTACGACGCGATCCTGCAGGCGATGGGCGGGTTGATGAGCGTCACCGGCCATCTCGATGGCGAGCCCGGCGAAGGGCCGATGAAGGTCGGCCCCAGCATCGTCGACTACATGACCGGCATGAACTCGTCGATCGGCATCTTGGCCGCGCTCTATCACCGCAAGGCCAATGGCGGGGCGGGGCAGCATGTCGACGTCTGCCTGTTCGACACCGTGATCGCCTCGCTGTCGCATTACGCGCAGATCTTTCTCGTCAATGGCCAGACCCCGCCGCGGCGCGGGACCTGGGGCAATGGCGGCATGCCCGCCGGCGTGTTCCGCTGCACCGACGGCGAACTGATGCTGGTGGTCGGCAATGACGGCCAGTTCGCGCGCACCTGCGCCGTGCTCGGCCAGCCGGAGCTCGCGACCGACGCGAGGTTCGTCAGGAACAACGACCGCGTCGTGCACAGCAAGGAGATCATGGCGATCTTCGCCGGGCTGTTCCTGAAGCAGCCGGTGGGCTACTGGCTGGATGAGCTGGCGAAGGCCGGCGTGCCCTCGGGCCCCATCAACGATTTCGCGCAGGTGTTCGCCGATCCGCATGTCCAATCCCGCGGCATGCAGGTCAAGGTCAACCATCCCTTCGAGCATGATCTGTCGCTGATCCGCAATGCCATCACGTTTTCCGGGACCCCCGTGAAGGACTACCGCGCCCCGCCGCTGCTGGGCGCGGATACCGGGGACGTGCTGGCGACGATCGGCTATGGCGAGGCGAAGCGGGAAGCTCTGAAGCAGCGCAACGTCATTTGAGCGGGGCAAGGGAATTGCGGCGTCAACCGAACACCCGCCATAGCTGAAGCCCGGCCAGAGCGGTCACAAGAACACCCACGGCGAACATCAGCGGCCTCGGGTTGACGCGACCGGCGACGATAGCCCCGAACGGCGCCGCCAGAAGGCCTCCCGCAACCAGCGCGACGATATGGCCGACATGGGAAAGACCAAGCTGGCTGAAGAAGACCACGGCAATCGTGACCGTCACACAAAACTCCGACGCGCTGACCGTCCCGATCACCTGGCGCGGGGCATGGCCCGATCCCACCAGCGTCGAGGCCACCATGGCACCCCACCCGCCGCCGCCAACGGCGTCAAGGAAACCGCCGATCAACCCCAGCGGCGGTGCATAATCCGGCGTGGCATCTTCCACCGGCGCTCTGCTGAACGCGCGCATCAGGATGATGCAGCCCATGACCAGGAGGTAGGCCGCCACGAAGGGCTGGATCGCCTTGCCGTCGACCTGCGACAGCACCAGCGCGCCGAGCGCCCCTCCGAACATGCCCGAGATGGCCAGCCGCCGGAACAGCCGCCAATCGACATTGCGGAACCAGGCATGCGACGCACCCGATGCGCCGGTCGTGGCAATCTCCGCGGTGTGAACGACGGCGCTCGCGGCGGCCGGGCTCAGACCAAGGGTCATCAACCCGGTCGAGGACACGATGCCAAACGCCATGCCGAGCGCGCCATCGACCAACTGGGCGATGAATCCGACCGCGAACACCAGCATCATCTCGCTTGTGATGCCCCAGGAAGCCAAGGTTGACAGAACGGTCATGCCTAAGGCTGCAGATCAAGTATGTCGCAAATATGTGATTACACTGAACCGCTCGCACGTCGTCGCCGACGATCGCGCAGTGTCAAGGGGCTATGCTCGGAGTACGTAGCTCTATTTCGTTGCGACGATGGCGCGTGCGTAGGTTGCCAGGTCGAAGTAGTCGCGCCAGATCCTGATCTTGCCATTGGTCAGCTCGAATACACCACAGCAGGGCAGATCGACACTTTTTGCGCCGAGGTGGGTTCTGTCGAGACGCTCGGCCATGACGATGTCGCCACGGGACACGATGTTCAGGACATCCCATGTCGTCTGCGTCCAATCCTTGATGAATCCGCCGATAAATTTGCGTAGATTGTCATGACCGCTGACCGGCTTGTTCATCATGTTGTGATAGGTACCATCGGGCGTGAAGAATGCGACGATCTCGTCGACGTCCAGGCGCGACCACGCTGCTATGAAGTCTCTCACGACCTCCTCGTTGCTTTTCATGGCTATCTCCTCAGGCCGCGTTTGTTCTTGGTCATAGCCGGCTCTTCAAGCGCCGGGCTGTCGCCATCACACGCCGGGAATGGCTGAGTAGAGCCATTTTTGATACGTCGCACAAGATCGATGGCCGGGCGGTGCTGTCACGCGGACTAACGCGCGTCCCGCGCTGCCACCCTGGCCGGGGCCTTGGTTTTCGCCTCGCCACCCATCAGCGCCATCGCCGACACCGCGACGACCCGCTCGATAATTCCCTGGACGTCGTCGAGGTCGCACACTCCTTCCGACAGTTTCGTCAGCCGCTCCCTTTCCCGGATGGTGTGATGCGCCATCGCCAGCGCGAAATGCAGCGCCCAATAGAGATCGGCCTCGGCGCGGCCGGGCAGGGAGCGCCGCATCGCGGCGGCGAATTTCCGCAAGTGATCGACTTCGCGGTTCTTGATGCGGCGGATCGGCGGCACCGATTCGATCGAGGCGCGGATCATGAAGCGCGCCGCGGTCGAGCCCTCGCTTGATGGCCCGAGGCAGCCGCGCAGCGTCGGCCCGACCAGCGCGCGGAAGATGGCGTCGATGCCGGCGCGGCCGCCGCCGGCTTCCTCGGCGTTCCTCAGCTCATTGAGCCGTTCGCGGTTGGTGGCAAGGCTGCGGGTGACGAACAGCTCGGCGATCAGTTCGTCTTTGGAACCGAAATGATAGTTCACCGCCGCCAGATTGACGTTCGCCGCGGCGACAATGTCGCGCAGCGTGACGTCGCCGAAGCCGCGATCGGCGTAGAGCCGCTCGGCGGCATTGAGGATTGCGGTTCGCGTGTGATCCGACGCCATGTCATGGGTCCTATGCAGGGCGGGTTTGGCCGGTTGCATTTCAAACAGTTGTATGAAACTATCGTTTGAAGGGCCGGAATGTCAATCCGTGTTGGTAGCGGATCGCATGTCGAACCGGTCGGCGCCGTCGTTGGCCGTCGCGAGGGCGCAAAATCGCCTTGCAGCAGGCGAACGGCCGGCAGACAGTGCGCCCAACGATTTCACAAGGTGAGGAAACGCCCATGGACTTCAATATGTCGGATCGCCAGAAGGATTGGCTCAATCGCGTGCAGTCGTTCATGACCAAGCACGTCCGGCCCGCGGTGCCGATCTACAAGCAGCAGGACGCCGAAGGCGAGCGCTGGAAGGTGATTCCGATCCTCGAAGACCTCAAGAAGAAGGCCAGGGCCGAAGGCCTCTGGAACATGTTCATGCCGCCGTCCTCGCACGAGGACGACGAGTTTCGCGGCGCGGGATTGAGCAACCTGGAATATGCGCCGCTGGCCGAGGAAATGGGCCACATCGGCTTTGCCTCCGAAGTGTTCAACTGCTCGGCGCCGGATACCGGCAACATGGAAGTGTTCATGCGCTATGCCAGCAAGGAACAGAAGCGCAAATGGTTGAAGCCGCTGATGAACGGCGAGATCCGCTCCGCCTTCCTGATGACCGAACCCGCGGTCGCCTCGTCGGACGCGACCAACATCGAAACCAGCATCACGCGCGACGGCGATCACTACGTCATCAACGGCCGCAAATGGTGGTCGTCGGGCGTCGGCGATCCCCGTTGCAAGATCGCGATCCTGATGGGCAAAACCGACCCCAATGCGGCGCGCCATCAGCAGCAGTCGCAGATCCTGGTGCCGCTCGATACCCCCGGCATCACCGTCGAGAAAATGCTTCCGGTATTCGGCTTCGACGATGCCCCGCACGGCCACGCCCAGGTGCTGCTCGAAAACGTCCGCGTGCCGAAGGAAAACATCCTGCTCGGCGAGGGCCGCGGCTTCGAGATCGCTCAGGGCCGTCTTGGTCCCGGCCGTATCCATCACTGCATGCGCACCATCGGCGTGGCCGAAGAGGCTCTGGAGAAGATGGTGCGGCGGCTGTCGTCGCGCACCGCCTTCGGCAAGAAAATCATCGAGCATTCGATCTGGGAACAGCGCATCGCCGAAGCCCGCACCGACATCGAGATGACCCGACTGCTATGCCTCAAGGCCGCCGACATGATGGATAAGGTAGGCAACAAGACCGCGCAGCTCGAGATCGCCATGATCAAGGTGGCGGCGCCCAACATGGCGCTGAAGATCATCGACAACGCCATCCAGGCCTGGGGCGGCGGCGGCGTCTCCGACGATGCGGGCCTGGCCAAGGCCTACGCCGGCATTCGCACCCTGCGCCTTGCCGACGGTCCGGACGAGGTCCATAACCGCGCCATTGCCAGGCTTGAACTTCGGAAGTATGCAAACGCTTCCAATACGCACTAGAGCGCGTCCGGGAAAAGTGGGGCGGGTTTCCGTCTGGACGCGCGACAAGAGAAGACGAGGAGCGGAATGATGACAAGTCATTCCGCTCTGACGGGAGCCTCACGCACGATGGCGCTCCCCAAGAAACAAGGGAGCGTCATTGTGGCCGAGGGCGTCAGGAAAGACGAAGAGTTTTCGGGCACCAAGCCCGTCGAGGAACGGCATCGGATCGATGAGATCAGCCTCGACGGATGGATGCGCGAGCATGTCGAAGGCTATCAGGGTCCGCTGACCGTCCTGCAGTTCAAGGGCGGCCAGTCCAACCCGACCTATCGGCTCGATACGCCCTCGCGATCCTATGTGATGCGCCGCCGTCCGTTCGGCAAGCTGCTGCCGTCAGCGCACGCGGTCGATCGTGAATTCCGCGTCATCGCCGCGCTGAGCAAGCAGGGCTTTCCGGTCGCGAAGGCCTATGCGCTGTGCACCGACGACGCCGTGATTGGCGCCGCCTTCTACATCATGTCGATGGAAGAGGGCCGGGTGTTCTGGGATCCGACCTTGCCGAGCCAGACGCCGGAAGACCGCCGCAGGATATTCACCAGCAAGATCGAGACGCTGGCCAGGCTGCACACCTACGATCCGCAGGCGATCGGGCTCGGCGACTTCGGAAAACCCGGCAACTATTTCGCGCGGCAGGTCGATCGCTGGACCAAGCAATACCGTGCCTCCGAAACCCAGCACATTCCCGAATTCGAGAAACTGGCCGAATGGCTGCCGAAAACCGTGCCGACCCAGGCACGCGTGTCGATCGTCCACGGCGACTACCGGCTCGACAACATGATCTTCCACGCCACCGAGCCGCGGGTGCAGGCGGTGCTCGACTGGGAGCTGTCGACAACAGGTGATCCGATGGCGGACTTCACCTACCTCCTGATGCAGTGGACCATGCCAGGCCTCGCCGGTGCCGACCTCAAGGCGTTGAACATTCCGAGCATGGACGAGGCCGCGCAGATCTACTGCAACGTCACCGGAAGTGCCGTGCCCGATCTCAACTGGTATTTCTCCTACAATTTGTTCCGGCTCGCCGGCATCACCCAGGGGATCGCCGGACGCGTTCGCGATGGCACCGCGGCCAACGCCAAGGCGATGGAGTCGGCCAAGCGCACGGTGCCGCTGTCGAAGGCCTCCTGGGAATACGCGCAAAAGGCCGGCGCGACATGACATCGTAGGGTGGGTAAAGGCGCGCTCTTCGCGCCGTGCCCACCATCCATCCCAGATCGTTGTCATCAATGGTGGGCACGCTTTCCGCCTTCGCTCTTCGAGCGCGGCGGCCTCGCTTTGCCCACCCTACGATCCAATGGAATCCGCCTTGCCCCTTTCCCCCAACGTTCGCGGAAGTTTGCTGATGGCCGCCGCCATGGCGGGCTTCACCATGAACGACGCCATCACCAAGGCGGTGTCATCGGAGATGAACTTCGGCCAGATCATGCTGGTGCGCGGCGTGGTCGCGATCGCGCTGATCGCTGCGCTGGCATGGCATCGAGGCGCGATCCGTCCGCTGCGCACGCTTGTCATGAAGCCGGTAGCCCTCAGGGTGGCCGGCGAAGTCCTGGGAACAGTGACGTTCCTGGCCGCGATCGTGCACCTGCCGCTCGCCAACACCGCGGCGATCTTTCAGGCCCTGCCGCTGGCGGTGACGCTCGGCGCCGCTTTGATGTTCGGCGAACCGGTCGGCTGGCGGCGCTGGCTCGCCATCGTCTTGGGTTTCATCGGCGTTCTCATCATCGTTCGGCCGGGGGTCGAGGGCTTCAACCAGTTCTCGTTGTTCGCGCTGGTCTCGGTGTTCTTCTGCGCCGTGCGCGATCTCGCGACCCGGCGAATACCGGCGCAGGTGCCGTCGCTGTTCATCACGCTGGTGACCACCGTGACGGTGACGATTGCCGGCGCCGCCATCATCGTTCCGCTCGGCGGCTGGACGCCGCCGTCGCCCCGCGCGCTCGGCCTGCTGGTGCTCGCCGCGGTGCTGCTCCTGATCGGCTATCAATGTGTCATCATGGCGCTGCGAACAGGCGACATCTCGGCGGTGGCGCCGTTCCGTTATTCCGCGTTGCTATGGGCGATGCTGCTCGGCTATCTCGTATTCGGCGACGTGCCCGACGCCATGATGGTGACGGGCGCCTCGATCATCGTTCTCTCCGGGCTCTATGCCTTCTATCGCGAACGCAAGCGTCACCGGCCGGTGGCGGCCGGCGCCTCCGGCCTGCCGCCCGACGGGCTATGAGCGGCATGGGCTGTAGCGCGGCCTGACGCGCTGTGTGACTACCCGACGGGCAAATCGCTTCTGGTTTCCCGAAGTCGCGTCAAGCTCTTTAGCGAGAAATATTTCTGTTTTTCAGAAATGAAAAACAGGCTATATCGAAGGCATCCCGTCCCATCAAGAAGGGGCGTTGCGCAACGTCACCAGCGCGGGGCGGGGATGCGGTGGACGCGGATCGCGCTCCTGACGAGGGCGTCTGAAGCGGACGGCGAAGTCGTGTGGTCCTGACGTCTCATGGTCGGCGTCAAGTTCGCGGAAGCAAGTTTTCGCGGGCGACGGTGTCAAGAAAGCCGGATCGCCGGGGAGGGCACGTATAAGCCGTAAACCATTGCGCGGGGAATGCCGGGTGATTCCGGTGTGACCTGACTAACGCGTGTGCGCTTCCACCACTACCATTGCACACGCGATATCGGGCGCATCGGGCGCCCGGCATTCCCTGCACCCTCTGATTGGAGAGGGTAAGGAAATTACTGGCAAACCTCGGGCGAAACGCGCCGCGAGATCGCGAAGGCATGTTTGCGCAAGACCTGAACCTGTTGTGTCGTCCCTGCGAACGCAGGGGCTCATAATTCCGGTCGACAGAGATAATGACGCAGTGATTCGACAAGTCCTCTCCCGCCATCCGCAGCATCGACGTCACGGCGCATGGATCCTGCGTTCGCAGGGACGAAGACCTGTCATGATGCGACGTCGTGCGTCCCACCCTCGCGCAACTTAAACCGGCTTCCCCGCATACGGCATCGAAGCCGTCAGGCCGCCATCGACCGGGATCGCCTGGCCGTTGACGTAGGATGCGTCGTCGCTGGCGAGGAACAGCCCCATCGCCGCCAGTTCGTGCGGCTGGCCGGCGCGCTTCAAGGGATTGAGCTGGCCGATCTTGCCATCGGTGCCGCGCTGCTTCGCATTGTCGAAAATCGGCTTGGTCATGCCGGTCTCGATCAGGCCGGGACACACCGCGTTGATGCGCACGCCGGTGCCCGACAGCGAATAGGCCGTGGTCTGCACCAGGCTGATGACGCCGGCCTTGCTCGCGGCGTAGGGGTGACCGCTGGCGCCGGACTTCAGGCCCGCCACCGACGCGGTGCAGACGATCGAGCCATATTTCTGTTTGATCATGTGCGGGATCGAATGTTTGATCGCGAGGAACGGTCCGATCAGGTTGACGCGCAAGACTTCCTGCCATTGCTCCACAGTCTGGTCACCCAGCGGCACCAGCCCGCCGCTGACCCCGGCATTGGCCCAGATCGCGTCGAGCCTGCCGTATTTGGACACCGCTCTCTCGATAAAGGCCTTCACGTCGCTTTCCGAGCCGGCGTCAGCCGTCACGGCTTCGACGGTGCCGCCGGCATTGCCGACCAGCTTGGCGGTCTCGTTCACGCTGTCGCTGCGGTCGACGATTACGAGCCTGGCGCCCTCCCTGGCGAACAGCAGCGACGCGGCGCGGCCGATGCCGCTGCCGGCGCCGGTGATGATGACGGATTTGCCTTCGAGGCGGCCCATGAGTTTCTCCCTTGCAGTCCTGATCGTCGGCGCCTGCCGCCTTGCGGAATTTCAAACAAGAATTCAAACGTCCGGGTCACTTTAATGCGCATGCCACTTGAGGCGATGTGTGCTCTGACGTAGGAAACGCAACAGTATTGAAGGGTCCGAGCGATGTCCAATCCAGCCAAGTCATCCGCTGCTTCATCCGGCGTCGTCGCGACGCGGTGGTGGTGGGTGCGTCACGCGCCGGTCCGCGAGGACAATGGCTGCATCTACGGACAGAAGGACATCGGCTGCGACACCAGCGACCGCGTGGTTTTCGCCGCGGTCGGAAAGATCCTGCCGCGCGACGCGGTGTGGATCGCGAGCAATCTCAAGCGCACGCATCAAACCGCCGACGCGATCTGGGCCGCGGGATTCCCGAAGCCGGCCGCGATGCCGCACGAGGCTGCATTCGCCGAACAGCATCTCGGCGAGTGGCAGGGCATGAACCGCGCCGCCTTCCTGGCCAGCCTGCCGCTGGGCAGCCACTGGTTCGCGCCGATCGATCAGCCAGCACCCGGCGGCGAAAGCTTCATGGATCTCTATAACCGGGTGCGTGGCGCGATCGAGCGCATCAACACCGAACACGCCGGCAAGGACGTCATCGCGGTGGCGCATGGCGGCACCATCAAGGCGGCGATCGGCGTCGCGCTGGGCAACCAGCCGGAAAAATGCCTTGCCTTCGACATCGACAATTGCTCGGTAACCCGGCTCGATCACCTCGCCAGCCACGGCCACAGCAGCTGGCGGCTGCCGATGGTCAACCAGCAGCCATGGATCGCCGATGCCTCGCACAACGCCATGCATCAGCCGGCGGGTCCGGAGGTGATCCCGGCGACGAAGCTGGCCTGAGGTCACATGTTGTCCGGGAATGCGACCTCTGCCGAGCTGAACGAAAACCGGCGCATCCGCGGCCGGGTCAAATCTGGGAGAAACAAATGACCTTGTTCGACATGTCGGGAAAAGTCGCCGTCATCACCGGTTCAACCCGCGGCATTGGCCGCGCCATCGCCGAGCGGATGGCCGAGCACGGCGCCAAGGTGGTGATCTCCTCGCGCAAGCAGGATGTTTGCGATTCCGTGGCGAAGGAAGTCAACGACAGGTTCGGCAAGGGCACCGCGGTTGCGATCGCGGCCAACATCTCCAGCAAGGAAAACCTGCAGAACCTGGTCAACGAATCCAACCGCGCCTTCGGCAAGATCGACGTGCTGGTCTGCAATGCGGCGTCGAATCCCTATTATGGGCCGCTCGCCGGCATTTCGGACGAGCAGTTTCGCAAGATCCTCGACAACAACATCGTCGCCAACAACTGGCTGACGAGCATGGTGGTGCCGCAGATGATCGAGCGCAAGGATGGCTCGGTCATCATCGTGTCCTCGATCGGCGGCATCAAGGGCTCGACCATCCTCGGCGCCTACGCGATCTCGAAAGCCGCCGACATGCAGCTTGCGCGCAACCTCGCCTGCGAATACGGCCCGCACAACGTGCGCGTCAATTGCATCGCGCCGGGCCTGATCAAGACCGACTTCGCCAAGGCGCTGTGGGACAATCCGGAGAACCTGAAGGCCTCGACCTCGCGTTCGCCGCTGTTGCGCATCGGCGTTCCCGACGAGATCGCGGGGGCGGCGGTGTTCCTGGGATCGGCGGCCGGCAATTTCATGACCGGCCAGACCATGGTGATCGACGGCGGCGCGACGATCAGCTGAGGGCGCATCTCACTCCAGCGCCGCATACACTCCGTTGCGCAGCATGTTGCGGATGTATTCGCGCTGGCCGGGGCCCTGCATCATGAACACCGCGAACAGGTCTTCGACGGGATCGACCCAGAAGAATGTTCCGGCCATCCCGCTCCAGAAGTACTGGCCCACCGAGCCCGGGAACGGCGCCATGCCCCTGGCGGTGCGGACCGCGAAGCCGAGCCCGAAACCGTGACCGGCCGGCATCAGGGGCGAGTCGACCCTGACGCCGGGGCCGAGATGATCCGACGCCATCAGGTCCAGGGTCTTGCGGCCGATGATCCTGTTGCCGTCGAGCGTGCCGCCGCCGAGCAGCATCTGGCTGAACCGCGCGTAGTCCATGGTGGTGGAGAGCAGGCCGCCGCCGCCGGATTCCATCACCGGCTTCTCGAGCATGTTGAAGAACTGCACCTTGTCGCCGGTCCAGGGATCGGTCGGGAACGGCTCGGCCAGCCGGCCGGCGTTCTCCTCGCCGGTGTGAAACGCGGTCTCGGCCATCTGCAGCGGCGCCAGGATGCGCTCGGTCAGGAAGGCGCTGAGGCTCTTGCCCGAGACGACTTCGATGACGCGGCCCAGAATGTCGGTGGATCGGCTGTAGTTCCATTCCGCCCCTGGCTGGGACATCAGCGGCATGCTCGCCACCAGGGCCGCGTGTTCGGCGTTGCTGATCTTGCGGCTGCGCAGCCGCGACTGCTGATACAGCTGCTGCACCAGCCCGTTGCCGGTGTGGTCGTAGGTGATGCCCGAGGTGTGGCGCAGCAGATCCTGGATCGTCATCTGCCGCCTGAGCGGGACGAGGTCGAGCTTGCCGTTGTTCTCGACACCGACCTTCTGGCCGGCAAATTCCGGGATGAATTTCGCAACGGGGTCGCCGAGCAGGAAATGGCCGTCCTCGATCAGCATCATGATGCCGACCGAGACGATCGGTTTGGTCATCGAGAAGATCCGGAAGATCGAGTTGCCCGCCATCGGCGCGGCGGCCGCCGGACTCTGCCGGCCGAGCGCCTCGAACCAGCCGATCTGGCCGCGCCGCGCCACCAACACGGTCGCACCGGGCAGGGTGCCCTTGTCGATCTCGCGCTTGAACGCATCCGACATCCGCTGCAGCCGCAGGGTGGAGAGACCGAGCGATTCCGGCTTGGCCTGCGGGAGGAACGGGGTCTGCGGAATGGCGGTTGGCTTGGCGGCGGTTTGCGCGGTCATGGTCTTCTCCCGTTTGCGGCTCTTGTTGCTCGGCCGGATCGAACTCTGA
The DNA here is from genome assembly GCA_001464035.1 of Bradyrhizobiaceae bacterium Ga0074131. GTDB lineage: Bacteria > Pseudomonadota > Alphaproteobacteria > Rhizobiales > Xanthobacteraceae > Bradyrhizobium. Next base: position 155,151 of record LNEC01000017.1, on the reverse strand, counting down.
CCCAGAATGCCCGGGTTGAACAGCCGCTGGCGGGGCCTGCCGCTTCGCTCTTGCCATCGGGGCGCAGCCTATGCTTGAAACGGCGCGAGCCGGCGGTAACGCCGGGCTCCCTGCAGGAGTGTAGCTCAATTGGTAGAGCACCGGTCTCCAAAACCGGGGGTCGCAGGTTCGAGCCCTGCCACTCCTGCCAGCTAAATCATATACTTAGGCGATTTTCCTGCGCGCCCGGTCAAACGCTTTCAAGCGCCGCCGGAGGCTCAGCCCGTGCCCACGGCCGCCCTGCTATCCCGCTGAATGAACTCGGGCAGGGCGGCGTGGGGCACGTCCGCAGTCGGATGGTTCGCGGGGGCATGGGCCGGTTTTTCCGCTCGCTTCGACCACGACCTGTAGTAGGCGACCGCCGTCATGATCGCGAGGCCACCGGTTCCGACCAGCAGTTGAGTCACCACTCCGTCGGAGGTCGTTTGCAGAACGAGCGATGCCAGGAAAGAGAGGTAGATTCCGACGCAGAACACTTCGAGGGATTGTTGACCGCATTTGATCAGCGGTCGCCAGATGGCGGCCTGCAATCCCGGCGCATCGATCGGTATCAACCGCACCACCACGATGATCAGAATCGCCAGATGCAGGAAGCGATAGGGCGCCAGATTGGTCTTGTCGTTCGGATTGAAGGCCTCGAACACGACGCGCGGAAAAATATCCTGAAGCCCGGGCAGTTGCGCCGCCAACGTCATGGCCGCCGCAAACAGCAGATAAGTCACGGCGCAGAACAGAACGATCCGCGAGCGGACCAGGAAGTGCAGCGTATCGGCTCCACCCAGCGCCAGCCACGCGCCCAGCACAAAGAGCAACTGCCACGCGAACGGGTTGAAGTACCAGACTCCGGACGGAAAGGAGGGCAGGTTCCAGCCGAATTCCCGGGCGGCGAAATAGAGCAGGACCGATCCCAGCATGACCCAGTTCCGGTGTCGGAGCATCAGCCAGAGAACCGGCGGAAAGGCGCCCATCAGGACGACGTAAAGCGGCAGCACGTCGAGATTCAACGGCTTGTATTTCAGCAGCAGGCCCTGCGTCAGCGTGTCGACCGGAGCAACGAGCAGGGGCGCAACATTGAAGCGATCGATGAAGTCGGAAGCGCTGAAGCTGTCCGACAGGAAAAGCACGGACGCCAGATAGAACACGAACAGCAGGACGTGGGCGACATAGATCTGCCAGACCCGCCTCAACAGCCTCGTGGTCCCGAAAACGAAGCCGCGCTCGAGCATCTTTCTCGTAAACACCAGCGCGGACGTATAGCCAGAAATGAACACGAACAGGTCGGCGCCATCGCTGAAGCCGTAGTTTCGGAACGAAAACCAGGCCAGAAAGGTGCTGGAAACATGTCCTAGGAACATCGCCCAGTTGGCGAGGCCACGAAACAGATCGAGCCGCAGATCCCGCTTGGCAGGTGGCAGTGCAAGCTCGACTTTCATGTATGTTCAGCTCACAAGTGATCCGGGACGACGGGCCTTGGGTCGCCTCCGGCGGACGGTTCGCATCCCCGCCGCCAATAGCCCGATCAATGCTAGGGTCGGCAAGAACGCGCCTGTTGAGCCAAGTCAAGGCAGCTGAGCCAAGTCAAGGCAGCGGCTTCGGACCCGGCCCGCCCGCGCCGCACCCTTGAAGCAGAAGTACTGGTTTCCCCCCGCTTTGCGCGGGCGCCTTGACCTTTTGGGCCGTCCGCAGTACACAGCGGCCACCTGTTGCCGGCCCGCTTTGACGGATATCCGGCGCGGCTTTGAAATCCCCGAACAATCGAGCCCGCTGGCCGGCTCATCCTTCAAGAGAGGGCTGGGCGTCAGAGGGCTGTTCGGATTCCTTAAAACCCAGATCGTCCCAGCGGACGCGGATGGCACAAACGATGGCTTTCAGCCCGTTCAAATTCCTGCAGGAAGTGCGCTCGGAGACCGCCAAGGTCACCTGGCCGTCCCGGCGCGAGACCACGATCACCACCATCATGGTGTTCGTGATGGTCACGCTGGCCTCGATCTTCTTTTTCGTCGCGGATCTGATCATCCGCTATCTCGTCACCTTTTTGCTCGGTGTTCGCTGATGACAAGCGCTGGAACTCAGACGATGGATAAGCGCTGGTATATCGTGCACGCCTATTCGAACTTCGAAAAGAAGGTCGCGGAGTCCATCCGGGAACAGTCGAAACAGCGCGGGCTTGAAGAACTGTTCGAGCAGGTGCTGGTGCCCACCGAAAAAGTCACGGAAGTGCGCCGCGGCCGCAAGATCGACGCCGAGCGCAAGTTTTTCCCGGGCTACGTGCTGGTGAAGATGAAGCTCACCGACGAAGCCTTCCACCTGATCAAGAATACCCCGAAGGTAACCGGCTTTCTCGGTGCGGAAAACAAGCCGATGCCGATCTCGGAAGCCGAAGCCATGCGGATTCTGCACCAGGTGCAGGAAGGCGTCGAGCGCCCGAAGGCGTCGGTGTCGTTCGAGATCGGCGAGAATGTGCGGGTGGCCGACGGCCCGTTCGCATCGTTCTCCGGTGTGGTCGAGGAAATCGACGAGGCGCGCTCGCGCGTGAAGGTCGCGGTGTCGATCTTCGGTCGCGCCACGCCGGTCGAACTGGAATTCGGTCAGGTCGAGAAGGTCTGATCGTCATCCTCTCCCGTTACGGTGGGCGAGGAGAAGAGCCGTGGGAGGAGAGGGATGATCGCCAGTCATCCATCGAACCGCACCACGGTCCTGTGAAGCTTCCGGGTTGTCCGGAAACAACATGAGGAGTGATCAATGGCTAAGAAAGTGACCGGATACCTGAAATTGCAGGTGCCGGCCGGTGCGGCGAACCCTTCGCCCCCGATCGGACCCGCGCTTGGTCAGCGCGGCCTCAACATCATGGAATTCTGCAAGGCGTTCAACGCGCAGACGCAGAAGGAAGAAAAGAACACCCCGATTCCGGTGGTGATCACGATCTACGCCGATCGTTCGTTCACCTTCGAAATGAAGACTCCGCCAATGTCCTTTTTCCTGAAGCAGGCTGCCAAAATCCAGTCCGGGTCGAAAGCCCCGGGCCGCGACAAGGCCGGCGCGGTGACGCAGGCGCAGGTGCGCGAAATCGCCGAGAAGAAGATGAAGGATCTCAATTGTGACTCCATCGAGTCGGCCATGAAGATGGTCGAGGGCTCCGCCCGTTCGATGGGTCTCGAAGTTGCGGGGTAACGATCATGGCAATCGGAAAACGCTTGAAGAAGGCCCGCGAGGGTGTTGATCGCGAAAAGCTTTACCCGCTGGCGGACGCCATCAAGATGGTCAAGGAACGCGCCACGTCGAAGTTCGACGAGACGGTCGAGATTGCTATCAATCTCGGGGTCGATCCGCGTCACGCCGACCAGATGGTGCGTGGCGTGGTGACCCTGCCGAACGGCACCGGCCGCACCTTGCGCGTCGGCGTGTTCGCGCGGGGCGCCAAGGCCGAAGAGGCCAAGGCCGCGGGCGCCGACGTCGTCGGCGCCGAGGACCTGGTCGAGAAGGTACAGGGCGGTCAGATCGATTTCGACCGCTGCATCGCCACCCCCGACATGATGCCGCTGGTCGGCCGGCTCGGGAAGGTGCTGGGACCGCGCGGCATGATGCCGAATCCGAAGATCGGCACCGTGACCATGGACATCGCCAACGCCGTCAAGGGCGCCAAGGGCGGTTCGGTCGAGTTCCGGGTCGAGAAGGCCGGCATCGTGCAGGCCGGCATCGGCAAGGCGTCGTTCTCGGAAGAGAAGCTGGTGCAGAACGTCAAGGCGCTCGCGGATGCGGTCGCCAAGGCGAAGCCTGCCGGCGCCAAGGGCACCTACATCCAGCGCGTCGCGGTATCCTCCTCGATGGGACCGGGCGTGAAGGTTGAGCCGGGCACGCTGCTCGGCTAACGGCCGGTGGCGCGACAACAATCGCGGCAAGGGCGGGACAGGGAAACCTGTTCCGCCCTTTGTCTTTGATCTCAGGAAATCAGCCGATGTCCAACAAAGTCTTGATATATTCCCGCTTTCCCAAAGCCATGTTGGTGCGCATCGGGCAGCGCTTCGAGCTGCTGGACACCGCCGGCAAGCCGCCCAACGAGGTGTTGGCGGCCGACCAGCTTTCGGAGGTGGCGGCGATGGTGACGGCCGGCGCCACGCAACTGGGCGCAGCCCAGATGGACCTGATGCCGAAGCTCGGCGCCATCGTCTGTTATGGAACCGGATATGACGGCGTCGATCTGGCCGCCGCGGCGCAGCGCAGAATCGCGGTCGCCCACAGTCCGGGCGCAAATGCATCCTCGGTCGCCGATATCGCGGTCACCCTGATGCTGGCGGTGACGCGGCGCCTGCTGCCGGCGGACGATTATGTCCGAAGCGGCGGCTGGTCGTCGGCCAAGCCGTCGCCGATGATGCGACCGCAGGCCGGCATGCGCGGCCGCCGCATCGGCGTCTACGGCATGGGCGAGATCGGCCGCAAGATCGCCGGCCGCGTCGCGGCCTTCGAGACCGAGGTCGGTTACTTCAGCCGCAGCCGGCATGACGTGCCCTATCAATACCTGCCGAGCCTCGCGGCGCTGGCGGAATGGTGCAGTGTGCTGATGATCGCGGTTCGCGCCGGCGTCGACACCCACCACGCCGTCGATGCCGCGATCCTTGGGAAGCTCGGCGCCGGCGGCTATGTCGTCAACATCTCCCGGGGCTCGGTGGTCGACCAGAAGGCGCTGGTCGCAGCGCTGGCCGACAACACCATCGCGGGCGCCGGCCTTGATGTGTTCGAGCAGGAGCCGCACGCGCCGGATGCGCTGACCGCATTTCCGCATGTTGTGCTGACCCCGCATATCGGCGGCCATACCCTGGAGTCGCACACGGCGATGCAGGATTGCGTGATCGCCAATCTCGATGCGTTTTTCGCAGGCCGGCCGCTCGCCTATCCGGTGTGATACCCATGCGGTGAAATCCGCTGCCTGTATTGAGACGATTGCCTATTCGTTGCGCAAGATGACGCGGCGGTGACAGCGAGGATTGTTCCGCGCAACCGAAATTCGCATCGACAAATTTTTGTGATTCTTGATTGAGCCCGCTCGAAGGTAGTGTCCGCGCTTCCTATTCGGAGAGGACGGCAATGGCGGCGTTCACGCTCAAGATCAACGGTCAAAATCATTCAGTCGATGTCGATCCTGATACCCCGCTGCTGTGGGCGATTCGCGACGGCGCTGGATTGATGGGCACCAAATATGGCTGCGGCGTCGCGCAATGCGGCGCGTGCACGGTCTATCTCGACGGCCAGACGGTACGCTCGTGTGCATTACCGGTCTCGGCCGTCGGCAAGAGCGAAGTCATCACCATCGAAGGACTGGACAGCAAGGAGGGCAAGGCCGTGCAAACGGCTTGGGTCGCGCTCGATGTACCGCAATGCGGCTATTGCCAATCAGGCCAGATCATGAGCGCCGCCGCGCTGCTTGGCATCAACCCGCAGCCGACCGATCGCGACATCGATCTGGCGATGAACGGCAACATCTGCCGTTGCGCCACCTATGTCCGCATCCGCGCCGCGATCCATGGCGCGGCAAAATCGCTGGAGGGTTGAGCCATGACCATTCATGAGGCGACCCTCTCTCGCCGCTCGCTGTTGAAAGCGGGCGCGGGACTTGCAATTGGCGTATACATCGCCGGTGGCGGCAAGGCTTTCGCGCAGGCTGCACCGGCGGCGTCGGGCGTCAATATCGCGCCGAACACCTTCCTTACCATCGATGCCGACAATACAGTGACGGTGCTGTGCAAACACATCGAATTCGGTCAGGGGCCGTTGACGGGAATGGCGACATTGGTCGCCGAAGAGCTCGACGCCGACTGGTCGCAGATGCGGGCCGATCATGCGCCGTCCAATCCGGCGCTCTTCAAGAACCTGGCGTTCGGCGTGCAGGGCACCGGTGGTTCGAGCGCGATTGCGAATTCCTACGAGCAGATGCGCAAGGTCGGCGCCGCGGCGCGCGCGATGCTGGTCAGCGCGGCTGCGGAGCAATGGAAGGTGCCTGCGTTGGAAATCACGGTGAACGCCGGTGTCATCCGGCATCCATCGGGCAAGGAAGGCCGCTTCGGTGCATTCGCCGCCGCGGCCATGCGGCAACCGGCGCCGGCCGATCCCAAACTCAAGGACCCATCGCAATTCAAGCTGATCGGCAAGGAAGGCGTGGTGAAACGTCTTGACAGTGCGATCAAGTCGAATGGCACCGCGGAGTTCACGCTCGACATTAATGAGCCGGACATGCTCACGGTCGTGATTGCGCGATCGCCGAAGTTCGGCGGCACGGTCGCGTCCTTCGACGCGGCGGCGGCCAGGGCGGTGGCCGGTGTAGTCGACGTCAAGCAGGTGCAGACCGGGGTGGCGGTCTACGCCAAAGGCTTCTGGCCGGCCAAGACCGCGCGAGATCGTCTGAAGATCACCTGGGATGACGGCAAGGCCGAAACGCGCGGCACGCCGCAATTGTTATCGGAGTTTCGCTCGTTGTCGAAGACGCCCGGCAAGACCGTCAGGCAGGAGGGCGACGTCGAGGCCGCCGTCGCCAGGGGCGGCCGTCTGATCGAGGCCGAGTATGTATTTCCCTATCTCGCGCATGCGGCGATGGAGCCGCTCAACGGCTTCATCAAATGGGAGGGCGCGACCGCGTCGGCGCGGTTCGGGTGTCAATTCCCGACGCCGGATCATGCCGCCATTGCCAAGGTGCTGGGTATCGGCATCGACAAGGTACAACTGCAGACCATCTTGGCGGGCGGCAGTTTCGGCCGGCGCGCGCAGCAGACCATGCATGTCGCGGTCGAACTTGCCGAAGTGGCAAAGGCGATCGGTCCGGGCAAAGCCATAAAGCTGGTATGGACCCGAGAGGACGACATGCTCGGCGGCTACTATCGCCCGTTCAGTATCCATCGCATGCGCGGTGTGGTTCGTGACGGCAAGATCGAAGCCTGGAGCGACACCATCGTCTGCCAGTCGATCATGAAGGGATCGCCATTCGAGGCGATGAGCATGAAGGATGGACTGGATTCGACGGCCTATGAGGGTTCCCACGAGATACCCTATGAGGTCGCCAATTTCAGATGCGATCTGCATCAGGCTGATGTCGGCGTTCCCGTACTGTGGTGGAGATCGGTAGGCCATACCCACACTGGCTACGCGGTCGAGGCTTTTGTCGACGAACTGCTGGAAGCGGCCGGCAAGGACCCGGTGGAAGGCCGCCTCGCCTTGATGGGCAGAAAGCCGCGCCACGCCGGCGTGCTCAGGGCGGTGGCCGAGCGCGCCGACTGGAAGAACGCCAAACTTGCGCCGGGCCGCGCCCGCGGCGTCGCAGTAGTCGAGAGTTTCAACACGTTCGTCGCGCAGGTTGTCGAGCTCTCGATGGAAAAAGAGGGTCCCCGGGTTCACAAGGTCTGGTGCGCGGTGGACTGCGGTGTTGCGGTCAATCCGGACATCATCCGCGCTCAGATCGAAGGCGGCATCGGCTTTGCGCTCGGTCACATTCTTTACGCCGAACAGCCCCTGGACGCCGGCAGGCCGTTGGCGGCCAACTTCAATACCTATCGTTCGCTGCGCATCGACGAGATGCCGGAGGTCGATGTGACGATCGTCGCTTCCACGGAGAAGCCAAGCGGCGTCGGCGAGCCCGGCGTTCCGCCGCTCGGGCCTGCGGTCGCCAACGCGATGGCCAGGCTTGGCGTCGGGCGGCCGCGGCAATTGCCGATTGTGCGTGGAGCTTCGGCATGAGCGCGCCAAAACGTACATTATTGGCATTGGTCGCGGGCAGCATCGCGACCAGCCTGCTAGCGTTCGCTGAACCGCACTTTCGGAGTGTGGCCGATGCCGCTTCGGAGCCGATGACCAACCCTCAGGCGTTGAAGCCGGTGTCGGAATTCGGCAACATCAAAGACCAGAACGATCGCGCGGTGGCGTTGTTTCAGGAAGCCGGCAGGGTCATTCAGTCGCCACGATGTATGAATTGCCACCCGGCGACCGAGCGCCCCACGCAAACCGACAAGATGCTGCCGCATCAGCCGCTCGTGATTCGCGGCGAGGGCGGGGTAGGGGCAGCCGGCGGCCTTGTTTGCAGCACTTGCCACCGTGAGACCAATTTCGATGCGGCGGGCGTGCCCGGCAATCCCAAATGGTCGCTGGCGCCATCGGAGATGGCTTGGCAGGAAAAGTCGCTCGGGCAGATCTGCGTTCAAATCAAGGACAAGCAGCGCAACGGCGGCAAGGATATCGCCGAGTTGGTCAAGCATATGGCCGAGGACGAACTGGTCGGCTGGGGCTGGAATCCGGGAGCGGGCCGCATGCCGGCGCCTGGAACGCAGAAGCAGTTCGGCGAGCTGATCAAGGCTTGGGCTGACGCCGGCGCAGCCTGCCCGAAGTCTTGAGTAGGCTGAAGTCGGCAAGGTGGTTAAAAACTACCTTGGTGGGCCGCACGCAAAAAGCGCTTGGCAAGCCGGAAAAGACTCGTTAGACAATCATTTCCGGGCGTGCTGGCTGTTGCTGGCACGTCCGTGCTCGCATTCCGAAAACCCGATACGTTAGGAGATCATTCCTTTCAGGACATCCGCATGGATTGCTCGAAAGGGAGGAACCCGTCGTTTGGGAAGGATGAGGGCAGGGGTCTTCGGCTTGCCGAATGGCCTCGATCCTGTCCAAGACTGCAGGCGCCGGCGGCGAAACCAAAAGTTTCTTCAACGGCTTAATTCATCGGCCTGCATAGACGGGTGAAGACCGGATTTCGCTTACGCCGCGTTCGCGCGGCGGTCAGCGGATATGGTTCGAACCTCGACACCCCGGGCCTGTTCGGCTCGGGCGGGCAGGCTTTTCAATGTCGTCGTGCCCGGCGTGTCCTGAGACTTGAAGTGGTCTCGAGGTCAGGTTCAGGCGGGACGATGGGTGCAACCCGGCGGTCCTGCCTCAAGGCGCAGACCGCCAACCGGAGAGAGCTTGCTGTGGAAAGAGCGGCAAAAAAGGACGCGGTTGAGGCGCTGAACGGTCTGTTCAAGACCACCAGCGTTGCAGTCGTCGCCCACTATTCCGGCCTCACCGTGGCCCAGATGCAGAAGCTGCGTACGCAGATGAAGCTGGCGGGCGCCTCGGTGAAGGTCTCGAAGAACCGTCTCGCCAAAATTGCTCTTGAAGGCACAGACGTCGTTGCCATCGGTTCCCTGCTCAAGGGGCCGACCGTGATCGCGACTTCCAATGATCCGGTAGCGGCGCCGAAGGTTGCCATCGAATTCGCCAAGACGAACGAGCAGTTCGTCATTCTCGGCGGCTCGATGGGTAAAACCATCCTGGATGTTAACGGCGTCAAGGCGCTTGCCGCCCTGCCGTCGCTCGATGAACTGCGCGGAAAGATCGTCGGCCTCCTGGTGGCGCCGGCAACCAAGATCGCTCAGCTCTCGACTGCGCCCGCGGCCAAGCTCGCGCGCGTCATTCAGGCCTATGCCTCAAAGAGCGAAGCGGCCTGACGCCCTTCGCAAACATCAACCTGGTTCGAACCGAATTCGCTTAAGGAAACAGATCAATGGCCGACCTACAGAAGATTGTTGACGACCTCTCGAGCCTCACCGTGCTCGAAGCTGCCGAGCTCGCGAAGCTCCTTGAAGAAAAGTGGGGCGTGTCCGCCGCTGCCGCCGTCGCGGTGGCCGGTCCGGCCGCTGCCGCCGCTGCTCCCGCTGAAGAGAAGACCGAGTTCACGGTCATGCTCACCGCCGCCGGCGAGAAGAAGATCGAAGTCATCAAGGAAGTCCGCGCCATCACCGGCCTCGGCCTCAAGGAAGCCAAAGACCTCGTCGAGGGCGCGCCCAAGGCTGTCAAGGAAGGCGTCAACAAGGACGAAGCCGACAAGATCAAGGCCCAGCTCGAGAAGGCCGGCGCCAAGGTTGAGCTCAAGTAAGTCAAGCTTGCTGGAGCGACTTCTAACAACGCGAGCCGGGGTAGCCGGACCGCGTTGTACACAGGAATGTGTGGAGATTCGAAGGTTTACCCCTCGAATCTCCACGATCGTCATCCCATATCGGGACGGCAGCACGAAAGCACGGTTGGCGGGCGGAAATGGCGACGTTTCCGCGCAGACCGTTGGGAGATAGGCAATTTCGGGCTTTTTCAGTCCGTAACTAGGCAGGTTGAGACGGGCGGGTGCGGAAGCGCCCCGCGCGTCGTTTTGCGTTTTGAAGGCGAGGGCTTCGATTTGGGATTTAAGTCCTGAAATGAAGCTCCGGACGTTCGGAATGTTCGGGAATTCAACCCGGGGGCGATGGCAGTCGCGCTTCGGAAGGTTCGCCCCTCACGGGCGACGAAATGAGAGGCCACGATGGCGCAGCAGACATTCACGGGTCGCAAACGGGTTCGCAAGTTCTTCGGTCACATCAAGGAAGTCGCGGAGATGCCGAACCTCATCGAGGTTCAGAAGGCGTCGTACGACCAGTTCCTGATGGTCGATGAACCCGTCGGCGGACGGTTGGACGAAGGTTTGCAGGCCGTGTTCCGGTCGGTGTTTCCGATCTCGGATTTCTCGGGCACCTCGATGCTGGAGTTCGTCCGCTACGAATTCGAGCCGCCAAAGTACGATGTCGACGAGTGCCGTCAGCGCGGCATGACCTATGCAGCGCCGCTGAAGGTGACGCTGCGCCTGATCGTATTCGATATCGACGAGGAAACCGGCGCCAAGTCCGTCAAGGACATCAAGGAGCAGGACGTCTACATGGGCGATATCCCGCTCATGACCATGAACGGCACCTTCGTCGTCAACGGCACCGAGCGCGTCATCGTCTCGCAGATGCATCGTTCTCCGGGCGTGTTCTTCGATCACGACAAGGGCAAGACCCATTCGTCCGGCAAGCTGCTATTCGCCGCGCGCGTCATTCCCTATCGCGGATCCTGGCTCGATATCGAATTCGACGCCAAGGACATCGTGTTTGCGCGTATCGATCGCCGCCGCAAGATCCCGGTGACCTCGCTGATGTTCGCCCTCGGTCTCGACGGCGAAGCCATCCTGTCCACGTTCTACAAGAAGATCAGCTACAAGCGGACCAAGGATGGCTGGCGCGTGCCGTTCGACGCCACCCGCTTTCGCGGCTACAGCACCATCAATGACTTGATCGATGCGGACAGCGGCAAGGTTGTGCTCGAAGCCGGCAAGAAATTGACGGTGCGCGCCGCGCGTCAGCTGCAGGAAAAGGGCCTCAAGGCGCTGCGCCTGTCCGACGAGGAGCTGGTCGGCAACTATCTCGCCGAGGACCTCGTTAATCCGAAGACCGGTGAAATCTACGCCGAAGCCGGCGAGGAAATCACCGAGAAGTCGCTCAAGGCGCTCAACGAACAGGGCTACAAGGAATTGCCGCTGCTCGACATCGATCATGTCAATGTCGGCGCCTACATTCGCAACACGCTGAACGCCGACAAGAACATGACGCGTGAAGACGCGCTGTTCGACATCTATCGCGTGATGCGTCCCGGCGAGCCGCCGACCATCGATTCGGCGCAGACCATGTTCCAGTCGCTGTTCTTCGACAGTGAGCGCTACGACCTGTCCGCGGTCGGCCGCGTCAAGATGAACATGCGCCTCGAACTCGATGCGCCCGACACCCATCGCACGCTGCGCAAGGAAGACATTCTGGCCGTCATCAAGACGCTGGTCGACCTGCGCGACGGCAAAGGCGAGATCGACGACATCGATCACCTCGGCAACCGTCGCGTGCGTTCGGTCGGCGAACTGATGGAGAACCAGTATCGCATCGGGCTGCTTCGCATGGAGCGCGCGATCAAGGAGCGGATGTCCAGCGTCGACATCGACACCGTGATGCCGCAGGACCTGATCAACGCCAAGCCGGCCGCCGCTGCGGTGCGCGAGTTCTTCGGCTCGTCGCAGCTGTCGCAGTTCATGGACCAGACCAATCCGCTTTCGGAAATCACCCACAAGCGCCGTCTCTCGGCGCTTGGCCCGGGCGGCCTGACACGCGAGCGCGCCGGCTTCGAGGTGCGCGACGTGCATCCGACGCATTACGGCCGCATCTGCCCGATCGAGACGCCGGAAGGCCCGAACATCGGCCTGATCAACTCGCTGGCGACGTTCGCGCGCGTCAACAAGTACGGTTTCGTCGAGACGCCCTATCGCAAGGTCAAGGACGGCCGCGTCACCGACGAGGTGGTCTATCTCTCGGCGATGGAAGAGGGCCGTTACCACGTCGCGCAGGCGAACGTCGCGCTCGACAACAAGGGCCGTTTTACCGACGACCTCGTGGTCTGCCGCCATTCCGGCGACGTGCTGATGATCACGCCGGACAAGGTCGACTACATGGACGTGTCGCCGAAGCAGCTGGTTTCGGTGGCAGCAGCCCTGATCCCGTTCCTCGAGAATGACGACGCCAACCGCGCGCTGATGGGCTCCAACATGCAGCGTCAGGCCGTGCCGCTGGTGCGCGCCGAGGCTCCATTTGTCGGCACCGGCATGGAGGGCGTGGTCGCCCGCGATTCGGGCGCTGCGATTGCCGCACGCCGCACCGGGGTGATCGACCAGATCGACGCCACCCGTATCGTGATCCGCGCTACCGACGATCTCGACCCCACCAAGTCGGGCGTCGATATCTACCGCTTGATGAAGTACCAGCGCTCCAACCAGTCGACCTGCATCAACCAGCGTCCGCTGGTGAAGGTCGGCGACCAGGTGGCCAAGGGCGACATCATCGCCGACGGCCCCTCGACCGACCTCGGCGAGCTCGCGCTCGGCCGCAACGTGCTGGTCGCGTTCATGCCGTGGAATGGCTACAACTTCGAAGATTCGATCCTGCTCTCCGAGCGGATCGTGAAGGACGACGTCTTCACCTCGATCCACATCGAGGAATTCGAGGTGATGGCCCGCGACACCAAACTCGGCCCTGAGGAAATCACCCGCGACATTCCGAACGTTTCGGAAGAAGCGCTGAAGAACCTCGACGAAGCGGGCATCGTCTATATCGGCGCGGAAGTGCGCGCCGGCGACATCCTGGTCGGCAAGATCACGCCGAAGGGCGAGAGCCCGATGACGCCGGAAGAAAAGCTGCTGCGCGCCATTTTCGGCGAAAAGGCGTCCGACGTCCGCGATACGTCGCTCCGCGTGCCTCCGGGCGTGCAGGGCACCATCGTCGAGGTTCGCGTCTTTAACCGGCACGGCGTCGACAAGGACGAGCGCGCTCTGGCGATCGAACGGGAAGAGATCGAACGTCTGGCCAAGGACCGCGACGACGAGCAGGCGATTCTGGACCGTAACGTCTACGGCCGCCTGGCGGAGCTTCTGGAAAATCGCCAGGGCATCGCCGGCCCGAAGGGTTTCAAGAAGGACACCAAGATCACGCGCGCGGTGCTCGATGAGCATCCGCGTTCGCAATGGTGGATGTTCGCGTCCCCCAACGACAAGCTGATGGCCGAAATCGAGGCGATGCGGAAGCAGTACGACGAATCGAAGAAGGGCCTTGAACAGCGCTTCCTCGACAAGGTCGAGAAGCTGCAGCGTGGCGACGAATTGCCGCCCGGCGTGATGAAGATGGTCAAGGTCTTCGTCGCGGTGAAGCGCAAGATCCAGCCGGGCGACAAGATGGCCGGCCGTCACGGCAACAAGGGTGTGGTGTCCAAGATCGTTCCGATCGAGGACATGCCGTTCCTCGAGGACGGCACGCATGCCGACATTGTGCTCAATCCGCTGGGCGTGCCGTCACGCATGAACGTCGGTCAGATTCTGGAAACCCATCTCGGTTGGGCCTGCGCCGGCCTCGGCAAGCGCATCGGTCAGACCATCGATGCCTACCTTGCCAGCGCCAAGCAGGACCTCAAGCCGCTGAAGGAGACCCTGAAGAAGATCTACGGCGACGACGAAACCATCAAATCGCTCAACGATAGCGAGTTGATGGAACTCGGACGCAATCTCAGCCACGGCGTGCCGATCGCGACGCCGGTGTTCGACGGGGCCAAGGAAGCCGACATCGAGGAAATGTTGAAGCTTGCCGGCCTCGACGCGTCCGGCCAATCGACCGTCTATGACGGCCGTACCGGTGACGCCTTCGACCGCAAGGTGACGGTTGGGTACATCTACATGCTCAAGCTGCACCATCTGGTCGACGACAAGATCCACGCCCGTTCGATCGGACCGTACTCGCTCGTCACCCAGCAGCCGCTGGGCGGCAAGGCGCAGTTCGGCGGACAGCGTTTCGGCGAAATGGAAGTGTGGGCGCTCGAGGCCTACGGCGCGGCGTACACGCTCCAGGAAATGCTGACCGTGAAGTCGGACGACGTCGCCGGCCGTACCAAGGTGTACGAGGCGATCGTGCGCGGCGACGACACGTTCGAAGCCGGCATCCCGGAATCGTTCAACGTGCTGGTCAAGGAAATGCGTTCGCTGGGCCTCAACGTCGACCTGCACAATTCCAAGGCGGGCGGCGCGACATCCGAAGCGGCCGAGTAACTCGAAAAGCGACATGCCCGGCGCCTTGCGCCGGGCATCCGCGCTTCGCTCGGACGTTGGGCGAGGCGCGTGGCTAAAAAAGAATCTCGAATTTGCTGCCGGTGACGATCGGCACGCGAGGAGAAGACCATGAACCAAGAAATTATGAATCTCTTCAACCCGACGACGCCGGCTCAGGTCTTCGACCAGATCCGGATTTCCATCGCGTCTCCGGAGAAGATTCTGTCGTGGTCCTACGGCGAGATCAAGAAGCCGGAGACCATCAACTACCGTACCTTCAAGCCGGAGCGCGACGGCCTGTTCTGCGCCCGCATCTTCGGACCGATCAAGGACTACGAGTGCCTGTGCGGCAAGTACAAGCGCATGAAGTACAAGGGCATCATCTGCGAGAAGTGCTCGGTCGAAGTGACGCTGAGCCGGGTCCGGCGCGAGCGCATGGGCCACATCGAACTGGCCGCGCCGGTCGCGCACATCTGGTTCTTGAAGTCGCTGCCCTCGCGCATCGGCCTGTTGCTCGACATGACGCTGAAGGATCTGGAGCGGATTCTTTATTTTGAATACTACGTCGTTCTGGAGCCGGGTCTGACCGCGCTCAAGGACCGTCAGCTGCTGTCGGAAGACGAGTACCTGAAGGCGCAGGACGAATACGGCCAGGACAGCTTCACCGCCATGATCGGCGCCGAGGCGATCCGCGAATTGCTGAAGGGACTCGAACTCGAAAAGCTCGAGGCGTCGTTGCGTGTCGAGATGCAGGAAACTGAATCCGACATCAAGCACAAGAAGCTCGCCAAGCGCCTGAAGATCGTCGAGGCGTTCCGCTATTCCGGCAACAAGCCGGAATGGATGATCCTGACCGTGGTGCCGGTGATTCCGCCGGACCTGCGGCCGCTGGTGCCGCTCGACGGCGGCCGCTTTGCGACCTCGGATCTCAACGACCTCTACCGCCGCGTTATCAACCGCAACAACCGCCTGAAGCGGCTGATGGAGCTGCGCGCGCCCGACATCATCATCCGCAACGAAAAGCGCATGCTGCAGGAGGCGGTCGACGCGCTGTTCGACAACGGCCGCCGTGGCCGCGTCATCACCGGGGCCAACAAGCGTCCGCTGAAATCGCTGGCCGACATGCTGAAGGGCAAGCAGGGCCGCTTCCGGCAGAACCTGCTCGGCAAGCGCGTCGACTATTCCGGCCGTTCGGTGATCGTGGTCGGCCCCGAACTGCGGCTGCACCAGTGCGGCCTGCCGAAAAAGATGGCGCTCGAGCTGTTCAAGCCGTTCATCTATTCGCGGCTCGACGCCAAGGGTCTGTCCACCACGGTGAAGCAGGCCAAGAAGCTGGTCGAGAAAGAGCGTCCCGAGGTCTGGGACATTCTCGACGAGGTGATTCGCGAGCATCCCGTGCTCCTGAATCGTGCGCCGACTCTGCATCGACTGGGCATCCAGGCGTTCGAGCCGGTGCTGATCGAGGGCAAGGCGATCCAGCTGCATCCGCTGGTTTGCGCGGCGTTCAATGCCGACTTCGACGGCGACCAGATGGCCGTGCACGTTCCGCTGTCGCTGGAGGCGCAGCTGGAAGCGCGCGTGCTGATGATGTCGACCAACAACATCCTGCATCCGGCCAATGGTCAGCCGATCATCGTGCCGTCACAGGATATCGTGCTCGGTCTGTATTATCTGTCGGTGCTGCGCGAGGGCCTGCCCGGCGAAGGCAAGCTCTACGGCGAAATGGCCGAGATCGAGCATGCCTTGCACGCCAAGGTCATCCACCTCCACACCA
Source organism: Bradyrhizobiaceae bacterium Ga0074131 (assembly GCA_001464035.1). GTDB lineage: Bacteria > Pseudomonadota > Alphaproteobacteria > Rhizobiales > Xanthobacteraceae > Bradyrhizobium. Next base: position 138,916 of record LNEC01000017.1, on the reverse strand, counting down.
AGATCAAGTATCGCTGGCAGGGTCTGGATGAGGCCGGCAAGCCGGTCACCCGCTGGTACGACACCACGGCCGGCCGCGCGATGCTTGGCCAGGTTCTGCCAAAGTCGCCGAAGATGCCGTTCGACGTCGTCAACAAGCTGATGACGAAGAAGGAAATCTCCGGCGTCATCGATCAGGTCTATCGTCACTGCGGCCAGAAGGAGACGGTGATCTTCTGCGACCGCATTATGGCGCTCGGCTTTTACAACGCGTTCAAGGCCGGCATTTCGTTCGGCAAGGATGACATGGTGGTGCCGGCTTCGAAGTGGAAGACGGTCGATGAAACGCGCGCGCTCGCCAAGGAATTCGAGCAGCAGTACAATGACGGCCTGATCACCCACGGCGAGAAGTACAACAAGGTCGTGGATGCCTGGTCGAAGTGCACCAAGAAGATTTCGGAAGACATGATGGCGGAGATTTCCGCCGTCAAGAAAAACCCGAAGGGCGGCGAAGCCCAGATCAACTCGATCTTCATGATGGCGAATTCCGGCGCCCGTGGTTCGCAGGACCAGATGCGCCAGCTCGCGGGCATGCGCGGTCTGATGGCGAAACCGTCGGGTGAAATCATCGAGACGCCGATCATTTCCAACTTCAAGGAAGGTCTGTCGGTGCTCGAATACTTCAACTCGACCCACGGCGCCCGAAAGGGTCTCGCGGATACCGCGTTGAAGACGGCGAACTCCGGTTACCTGACGCGGCGTCTGGTCGACGTGGCGCAGGATTGCATCATCACGGCCGATGATTGCGGCACCAAGCTCGGCATCAAGATGCGCGCCATCATCGACGCCGGCACCGTGGTCGCCTCGCTGGCGTCGCGTATCCTCGGTCGTACCAACGGCGAGGATCTGCGGGACCCCGCGACCAACAAGATCGTGGTCAAGCGCGGCACGCTGATGGAGGAGATTCACGTCGATGCCATCCAGCAGGCCGGTATCCAGGAAGTCAAAATCCGCTCGGCGCTGACCTGCGAACTGGTAAACGGCATCTGCGGCAAGTGCTACGGGCGCGATCTCGCCCGCGGCACGCCGGTTAATCACGGCGAAGCGGTCGGCGTCATCGCGGCGCAGTCGATCGGCGAACCCGGCACCCAGCTGACGATGCGGACGTTCCACATCGGCGGCGCGGCGCAGATCAACGAGCAATCGTTCATCGAGTCGAATTTCGACGGAAAGGTGACGATCAAGAACAAGGCGATCGCGAAGAACGGCGAAGGCCATCTCGTCGCGATGGTCCGCAACATGGTGGTGGCGGTGGCGGATGCCGACGGCACCGAGCGCGCAACCCATCGCATTCAGTACGGCGCGCGGATGCGTGTCGACGAAGGCGACATGGTCAAGCGCGGGCAGCGGATCGCCGAATGGGATCCCTATACCCGGCCGGTTCTGACCGAAGTCGAGGGCACCATCGGATTCGAGGATCTGGTCGAGGGCCAGTCGATCTCGGAGACGCTGGACGAATCCACCGGCATCGCCAAGCGCGTCGTCATCGACTGGCGCACGACACGAGGCGGCGGCGACCTACGTCCGGCCATCGTCATCAAGGGCAAGGATGGCAAGATCCTCAAGCTCGCGCGTGGCGGCGAGGCCCGCTACATGCTGTCGGTCGACGCCATTCTCTCGGTTGACGTCGGCGCCAAGGTCAAGACCGGCGACATCCTGGCGCGTATTTCCACCGAAAGCGCCAAGACCCGCGACATCACCGGCGGTCTGCCGCGGGTGGCGGAGCTGTTCGAGGCCCGCAAGCCGAAAGACGCCGCCATCATCGCGGAAATCGCCGGCACCATCCGGTTCGGCCGCGACTACAAGAACAAGCGCCGCATCTCGATCGAGCCGATGGACAAGAACGAGGAGACTCGCGAGTACCTCATTCCGAAGGGCAAGCACATCCATCTGCAGGACGGAGACATTGTCGAAAAGGGCGATTTCATCGTCGAAGGCAATCCGGCGCCGCACGACATTCTGGCGATCAAGGGCATCGAGGAACTCGCTGCCTATCTGGTCAACGAAATCCAGGAAGTCTACCGGCTGCAGGGCGTGCTGATCAACGACAAGCACATCGAGGTGATTGTCCGTCAGATGCTGCAGAAGGTGGAGATCACCGATCAGGGCGAGACCGACATGATCTCGGGCGAACAGATCGACAAGATCGAGTTCGACCAGCTCAACGCCAAGGCCAAGGACGAGGGCAAGAAGCCCGCCGTGGGAACGCCGGTACTGCTCGGAATCACCAAGGCGAGCCTGCAGACCCGCTCGTTCTTCTCGGCGGCCTCGTTCCAGGAGACCACCCGCGTGCTGACCGAGGCCGCCGTCAACGGCAAGGTCGATCCGCTGGAAGGCCTCAAGGAGAACGTCATCGTCGGCCGGCTGATCCCGGCGGGCACCGGCGCTTCGATGGCCAAGATCCGCGAAGTCGCCGTCAAGCGCGACAAGCTGATCCTCGACGAGCGCGAGAAGCAGGCCACCATTGTGCCCGCGGCTCCTGAAGTCGAGCCCTTGGCGCTGCCGCCAGCCGAATAAGGCTGAGTCGATTCACGATGTCATGAAAAAGGTCGGCGAAAGCCGGCCTTTTTTGCTGTTTTTTCTTCTTTCTCGCACTGCACACTGCTTTGTTCATCTTCCCTTCAGTGTCAAAAAGGCTTTTGCTAGGGTGAGTTAGACCGGGCGGGTCGCGCAAGCGGGTGCCCGGGCGGGGCGACGGAAAATCACATGCTTGATCTTGCAATCGTCGGCGGCGGGCCCGGTGGCCTGATGAGCGCCTGGTATCTCAAAAAGAAGCTTGGCGAACTTTGCCGGATCACGATCTACGAGGCGTCCGACCGGGTCGGCGGCAAGATCCTGACGCGCAAGTTCGACTCGGCGCCGGCGATGTACGAAGCCGGCGTCGCCGAGATTTATGACTACTCGATGACCGGCCCGGATCCGCTGCGCGAACTGATCCAGCATTTCGGCCTGCAGACCATTCCAATGGATGCCGAGCAGGTCCAGCTCGACGGCGAACTGCTCAACGATGTGCCGGGCATGCGCCGCAAATACGGCGTCAGGACCGCAGACGCAATCGAGGCGTTCCGCAAGCGCTGCAGCGAATTGATGTCGCCGGTCGAATATTACGAAGGCGTGGGCGCGCACGACAACGAGCACCCCTGGGCTGATATCAGCTGCGAAGAGCTGCTCGACAAGGAAGTCGACGATCCGACGGCAAAACGCTTCCTCAAAGTGATGGCGCGGTCCGATCTCGCCACCGAAAGCCACAACACCAATGGGTTGAATGCGCTGAAGAACTTCGTAATGGATGTCGACGGCTACATCGGCCTGTATTCGATCCAGAACGGCAATGAGCAGTTGATCGACTGCCTGCGGTCGGAGGTCAGCGCGGACATCCAGCTCAACCACCGGGTGCTCAAGGTCGGCAAGACCGCCGCCGGGCGATATCAGCTCAACATGATGAACGGCAAAGGGCCGGAGACCAGGGATTTCGACCTGGTGCTGATGTGCCTGCCGCATTCCTGGCTTGCCACCATGCGTTGGGACGGCGAGCAGCTGCGCAAGTCAATGGTCAGTCACGTCGCCTATTTCGACCGGCCGGCGCATTATCTGCGGGTATCGCTGCTGTTCGACGAGCCGTTCTGGGGCGAGAAGATCCCGGGCGCATGGTTCATGTCGGAAGCTTTCGGCGGCTGCTGCGTGTACAACGAAGGCGCGCGGCATGATGTCGGCAAGCACGGCGTTCTGAATTGGCTGATCGCCGGTTCCGACGCGTTGGCGTTCGCCAATCTCGGCGATCAGGAACTGATCGACGCTGCGCTGAAGTCGCTGCCGGCCTCCTTTGGCGACGCCCGTGCGCATCTGATAGAGGGCAAGATCCATCGCTGGCTGTCGTCGGTGAACGCGCTGCCGGGCGGCATGCCGGCGCGCGACGTGATGACCAATCACCGTCCCGATCCGAAGCAGCATCCCGGCCTGGTCGTGGTCGGCGACTATCTGTTCGACTCGACGCTGAACGGGTTGCTGGATTCCTCCGATGCCGCCACCGACATCATCCTCACCGAGATGATGCGGTTGCGCCGCGCGCGCGGCAACGGCGGCGCGCGGTCCTCCGACAAAATCGACCGTCAGTATTTCGAGAATTATCGCGGGCTCGGACCCTATCAGGAGGTCTGGAACGAATTCACCGATCCCGCCTACCTGAGCGATCTCATCAAGATCGTCTGGAACAGGGCCAGGGGTTATCGGCTGCTGGTAGCCGGCTCCGCCAGCGGTGAACTGGTGGGAGCATTGCGCGGGCGCGGGATCGATGCCTGGGGCATTGAGAACAACCGCGCGATCCACGCCCGGACGCCGAAGGAACTCAAGAAGTTCTGCAAGCTCGGCTCGATCGTCGCCATGCCGTTCAAGGACGCGGAATTCGACTTCGTGTTCGAAACCAGCCTGTGTCATGTCGGAGAGAGACAGGTTCCCCGCGCGATCCGCGAACTGAACCGGGTGATGAAAACCGGCCTGATGTTCGGATCGGTGACGTCGGATATGGCGCCGGCGCTGATCGACCGCTATGACCTGCTGCGGGGGGTGAAGAAGCTCGGTACCTGGTGGGAATGGTCGGAGCTGTTCTTCGGTAACGGATTCGATCTGTCAATGCACCGCCGCGACTGTACGGATGCGCTCTGGGCGGCGACACTGGCCGCCAACAAGGGGCCCGGCCAGTGGTATGCCGACTCCGACAGCCTGCGTTATTCGTTCTTCGACAAGGTGGAAGCCGACCATTAAGCGAACTTCCGATCTTCGAATTATGACGGTTGCGCGAATGGCTGGTCTTTCAATTATTTTGCCGAACGCATATTGATCGCATAGGATCGCGACGGTGGCTCTCCCCGGCCGCTTCTCTCGATTTTGCGGTCACGCCGGCCGTGCAGCATCGGTTGGTTTCATGGCGCCCAAGCCGCCTTCGTCGGACGATCAGAGGCCTGCCGCCGCGGGCGATTCGGCTGCGCCGGAACTCGACGAGGCGGCGGCGGCCGGGCATGCCCATCGTCCTGGCGGTGACAAGGCGGCAAAGCCGGCGCAGCCCGGTGACAGGGACAAGCATGATGAAGTCGAGATAGAGGATGACGAGGATGATGAGGATCTCGTCATCTATACCGCACAGGAAGCCGCCGGCGCGTTTGCGACGATCTATGCCTTCGTCCAGCCGTTCCTGAAGAACTACAGGAAAATGCTGGCCATCGTCACCTTCGGCGTGGTGGTCGAGACTCTGTTCAACGTCATCATGCCGCTGAGCCTCAAGTTCCTGATCGACGATGCGCTCGGCGAGGAGGATTTCCAGGCTCTCTACATGATCCTCGGGGTGCTCGCGGCCGCCGGCATCATCACCTCGATCGTCGCGATATGGTACGAGCGATGGGACGCGAGGCTCGCGGCGTCCATTATCGCGGACGTGCGATCGCGTCTGTTCGGTCATGTGCAGGACCTGCCTTCGGGCTATTTTGCGCGCACCCAGCGCGGCGAGATCCTGTCGCGGTTTTCTATCGACCTCTCGGCCTTCGAGAATTCGATCAAGAGTTTTGCCAATAGCGCGGCATTGCCGTTCCTCGAGTTGATCGCCGGCATCATCCTCATGCTGTTTCTGAACTGGCAACTCGCGGCGGTGGCGCTATTGGTGTTTCCGATCACGCTGATCGGCCCGCGGCTGCTGACACCGAAGGCGGTTCAGGCGAACTACGAGCAGAAGCTCCATGAGGCATCGGTGCTCGGCCTGGTGCAGGAGAACGTCGCCGCGCAGGCCGTAGTCAAGGCGTTCAGCCTGCAGCGCCGCGCCTTCGGCTGGTTCCGCTTTCGCAACAATCTGGTTCGTGACAAGACCGCCTCCGCAGTGTTCCTGTCGACCATGGTCGAGCGATCGGTCACCATCTCGGTGTTGCTGCTGCATCTCGTGGTGCTTGCGATCGGCGCCTATCTCGCCACCAAGGGCCAGATCACGATCGGAACTTTCGTGACGTTCGAGAGTGCGTTCTGGGAAGTGTCCTACAACATCGCGCACCTGATGCACTTCATTCCGGTTTCGATCCAGTCGGCGGCGGCGGTGCGTCACATTCAGGAACTCCTCGATGAACCGACCCGCGGCGCCGATCGCACCGGCGCCCCCGACCTGCCGCGCATCACCAACGACATCACTTTCGACCACGTTTCGTTCAAATATGAAGGCTCCGAGACGCCGGTGCTCGACAATCTCAGTCTTAAGCTCGATGTAGGCAAGACCATTGCGATCGTCGGCCCCAGCGGCTCCGGCAAGAGCACGCTGCTGAATTTGATCCTTCGTCTTTACGTGCCGGATGAAGGGCGCCTGACCATCGACGGCGTCGATATCCGCAAAGTGACCCGAGAATCCCTGCGTCAGAGCATGGCGGTCGTGTTCCAGGAAAACATGCTGTTCAACATGTCGATCCGGGAAAACATCCGGCTCGGCAAGGAAGGTGCGACCGATCAGGAGGTCGAGGAGGCGGCGAAGAAGGCCGAGATCCATAGCTACATCATGAGCCTGCCCGAGAAATACGATACCGAGGTCGGGGAGCGTGGCGATACCCTGTCGGGCGGGCAGCGCCAGCGCATCGCGATAGCCCGCGCCATCGTCCGCGATCCGTCGGTATTGCTGCTCGATGAGGCGACCTCGGCGCTCGACCAGACCACGGAAGCCGCCATCAACAAGACGCTGATGAAGCTTGCCAGAGGCCGCACCATGATCTTCTCGACCCACCGGCTGACGTCGGTTGTCGAGATGGACGAGATCATCGTGATCTCCGGCGGCAAGGCGATCGAACGTGGTTCGCATGAAGAGCTGCTCGCCGCCAATGGCGTCTACCGCAGACTGTGGGACGACCAGAGCCACAAACCGCATCACGCGGCGGCTCAGGTGGACGATGACGAGGATGAGGACGAGGATTGAGCCGAAAAACGCGATGGAACCCGCCCCGGGCAAGAGACGCAAATTTCGACAGAATCCGGGATAGAGGTGAGGGTTCCTTACGTCCGCTCCCGGTCTCCGGGTGCGGGTTCCGGTTTCGGGGTCATACGAAGTCCGCTTCGGGCACGGTATTTTGTCCGGGTAATATTAGGTCCGATAGGTTGCACCTGCTATAGGGCGGCGGCGGGGAAGGACTCTCCCTGCAGGCGGCCAGAGATTCGCTGTCATCTGCCTCTTCAAGCGAGGATTCCGGCACCGGTTGAAATGCGCGCGCGCCCAAGTTGTGTAGGCGCCAGAGGCGTTTCTTTCGCTGTCGTTTCGCCTTGACTTGGCTATCCACCGCCGATAAAACCCGCGCACTTAACGACAGGCGGTGAGCGACGCCAGAGTCGGAACGGATCACCCTTATTCATCCCTCGGGATCGAGACGGGCACCAGCCTCGACGAATGCCGCTCAAACGCTGTCGATGATAGCTAGGCACTGCCAGGACGATCTTGGTTCTCTCGAGCAAGTCCTCTTGAGATTGATTTCGGATGCATGACCTCGGTAGCCGACTGAACAGCCTCAGCTGATCGGTCACGACCGTGGTCCTCTGTGGCGTCGAAGCGCTTTCCGCTCAGCAATGAGCAGTTGGCGCGATTTCGCTTTGCGCGGTTGTTTCCGTGCGCAGCGGCCGGATGGGACGGTGGTCCCGAATGATTTTGCGGAGCCGATAACGGTTTCGCGTGAACTACGAACGATAAGGGTGAAGGCTGACATGCCGACGATCAACCAGCTGATCGCAAGTCCGCGCGTCGTACAGAAGTCGCGCAAGAAGGTGCCGGCGCTTCAGCAGTCGCCGCAGAAGCGCGGCGTTTGCACGCGCGTCTACACCACCACCCCGAAGAAGCCGAACTCGGCGCTTCGTAAGGTCGCCAAGGTGCGCCTGACCAACGGCTTCGAAGTCATCGGCTACATTCCGGGTGAAGGCCACAACCTTCAGGAGCACTCGGTGGTCATGATCCGCGGCGGCCGCGTCAAGGATTTGCCCGGCGTGCGTTATCATATTCTCCGCGGCGTCCTCGATACCCAGGGCGTCAAGAACCGTAAGCAGCGCCGTTCGAAATACGGCGCGAAGCGTCCGAAATAATCGGGAACAGATTAGATGTCTCGTCGCCATTCTGCTGAAAAGCGTGAAGTGAACCCGGACCCGAAGTTCGGGAACATCATCATCACGAAGTTCATGAATTCGATCATGTACGACGGCAAGAAATCTGCCGCCGAGAGCATCGTCTATGGCGCGCTCGAAATGATCGAAGCCAAGACCAAGCAGGGTCCGCTGCCGGTTTTTGAGCAGGCCCTGGAAAACGTGATGCCGACCATCGAAGTTCGTTCGCGCCGCGTCGGCGGCGCCACCTATCAGGTTCCGGTCGAAGTGCGTTCGGTGCGCCGTCAGGCGCTCGGAATTCGCTGGATCATCACGGCAGCGCGCGATCGCAACGAAAAGACGATGACGGAGCGGCTCTCCGCCGAGTTGCTCGACGCGTCGAATGGCAGGGGAAACGCCGTCAAGAAGCGGGAAGATGTGCACCGGATGGCGGAAGCCAACCGAGCCTTCTCGCACTATCGCTGGTAACGGCGAAACAACGGATTTTAAGGAACAACCCATGCCCCGCGTTCATGCCATAGAGGACTACCGCAACTTCGGTATCATGGCGCATATCGATGCCGGCAAGACCACGACCACCGAGCGAATCCTGTATTACACCGGCAAGAGCCACAAAATCGGCGAAGTGCACGAAGGTGCCGCGACGATGGACTGGATGGAGCAGGAGCAGGAGCGCGGTATCACCATCACCTCGGCTGCAACGACTGCGTTCTGGGAAGGCAAGCGCCTCAACATCATCGACACTCCCGGCCACGTCGACTTCACCATCGAAGTCGAGCGTTCGCTGCGCGTGCTCGACGGCGCCGTATGCGTGCTCGACTCCAACCAGGGCGTTGAGCCGCAGACCGAAACCGTCTGGCGCCAGGGCGACAAGTACAAGGTTCCGCGCATCGTCTTCGCCAACAAGATGGACAAGACCGGCGCTGATTTCTACAAATGCCTGCAGGATATCGTCGACCGCCTCGGCGCCAAGCCGATCGCGATCCAGCTTCCAATCGGATCAGAGAACAACTTCAAGGGCCTGGTCGATCTGGTCCGCATGAAGGGCGTGGTCTGGGAAGACGAAAAGCTCGACGCTCCCTTCAAGGATATCGATATTCCGGAGGATATGGTCGAGAAGGCCAAGGAATATCGCGAGAAGCTGCTGGAGTCCGCCGTCGAGCTCGACGACGAAGTTCTCGCAGCGTACCTCGACGGCAAGGAGCCCGACGAAGCGACGTTGAAGCGAATGATCCGGAAGGCCGTGCTGACCGGCGCGTTCTTCCCGGTGCTGTGCGGATCGGCTTTCAAGAACAAGGGCGTTCAGCCTCTGCTCGACGCGGTGGTCGACTACCTGCCGTCGCCGGTCGACGTTCCTGCCATCAAGGGCGTCGATGAAGACGGCAACGAAGTCGTTCGGCTTCCGAACGACAAGGAGCCGCTCGCGCTGCTCGCGTTCAAGATCATGGACGACCCGTTCGTCGGCACCATCACCTTCTGCCGCATCTATTCCGGCACGCTGCTTTCGGGTACCGGCGTCATCAATTCGACGCGCGACCGCAAGGAGCGCATCGGCCGCATGCTGTTGATGCATGCGAACAACCGCGAAGACATCAAGGAGGCCTATGCCGGCGACATCGTTGCCCTGGCAGGCCTGAAGGAAGCCCGTACCGGCGACACGCTGTGCGACGCCAACAAGCCGGTGATTCTGGAAAAGATGGAATTCCCGGAGCCGGTGATCGAAATCGCGATCGAGCCGAAGTCGAAGGCCGACCAGGAAAAGCTCGGCGTCGCGCTGGCAAAGCTGGCCGCGGAAGATCCGTCGTTCCGGGTCTCGACCGATCAGGAATCCGGCCAGACCATCCTCAAGGGCATGGGCGAACTCCATCTCGACATCAAGGTCGACATCCTGCGCCGCACCTACAAGGTCGACGCCAATATCGGCGCGCCGCAGGTGGCGTTCCGGGAACGCGTCACCAAGAAGGCGGAAGTCGATTACACCCACAAGAAGCAGACCGGCGGTACCGGCCAGTTCGCGCGGGTCAAGTTCGTCGTCGAACCCAACGAGCCCGGCAAGGGATTCGAATTCGAATCCAAGGTCGTCGGCGGCGCGGTGCCGAAGGAATACATCCCCGGCGTCGAAAAGGGCCTCAACAGCGTGCTGGGCTCCGGTGTCGTCGCCGGCTTCCCGGTGGTCGATGTCAAGGTGACGCTGGTGGACGGCGCCTATCACGACGTCGACTCCTCGGCGCTGGCCTTCGAAATTGCCTCGCGCGCGGCTTTCCGCGAAGCGCTGCAGAAGGGCAAGTCCGTCCTGCTCGAGCCGATCATGAAGGTCGAATGCGTGACCCCGGAAGATTACACCGGCTCGGTCATCGGCGATCTGAATTCGCGGCGCGGCCAGATCCAGGGTCAGGACATGCGCGGCAACGCCAACGTCATCAACGCGATGGTGCCGCTCATGAATATGTTCGGTTACGTGAATAATCTGCGCTCGATGAGCCAGGGTCGCGCGACCTTCACGATGCAGTTCGATCACTACGCGGAAGCGCCGGCCAACGTGTCGGCGGAAGTCCAGAAGAAGTTTGCCTGATTGTCGTTAGCGGCAGTTAACGACTGAACGGAGAGAGTCATGGCCAAAGCAAAGTTTGAACGTAATAAACCGCACTGTAACATCGGAACGATCGGTCACGTCGACCATGGCAAGACGTCGCTAACGGCGGCGATCACCAAGGTGCTGGCGGAGACCGGCGGTGCGACGTTCACCGCGTACGACCAGATCGACAAGGCGCCGGAAGAGAAAGCGCGCGGCATCACGATCTCGACCGCGCACGTTGAATACGAGACCGCGAACCGGCATTACGCCCACGTCGATTGCCCGGGCCACGCCGACTACGTGAAGAACATGATCACGGGTGCCGCGCAGATGGACGGCGCGATCCTGGTGGTTTCCGCCGCCGACGGCCCGATGCCGCAGACCCGCGAACACATCCTGCTCGCCAAGCAGGTCGGCGTTCCCGCGATGGTGGTGTTTCTCAACAAGTGCGACATGGTGGACGATCCGGAGCTCCTCGAGCTCGTCGAAATGGAAGTCCGAGAGCTGCTGTCGAAGTACGATTTCCCGGGCGACGACATTCCGATCATCAAGGGTTCGGCTCTCGCCGCACTTGAGGACAAGGACAAGAAGCTCGGCCACGATGCGATCCTGGAACTGATGAAGGCCGTGGACAGCTACATTCCGCAGCCGGAGCGTCCGATCGATCTGCCGTTCCTGATGCCGGTGGAAGACGTGTTCTCGATCTCCGGCCGCGGCACCGTCGTGACCGGACGCGTCGAGCGCGGCATCGTCAAGGTCGGCGAGGAAATCGAGATCGTCGGTCTGCGCGATACCCAGAAGACCATCGTCACCGGCGTCGAGATGTTCCGCAAGCTGCTCGACCAGGGCCAGGCCGGCGACAACATCGGCGCGCTGCTGCGCGGTACCAAGCGCGAGGAAGTCGAGCGCGGTCAGGTGCTGTGCAAGCCGGGTTCGGTGAAGCCGCACACCAAGTTCAAGGCCGAAGCCTACATCCTGACCAAGGAGGAGGGCGGTCGTCATACTCCGTTCTTCACCAACTACCGGCCGCAGTTCTACTTCCGCACCACCGACGTGACAGGTGTCGTACATCTGCCCGAAGGCACCGAAATGGTGATGCCGGGTGACAACATCGCGATGGAAGTGCACCTGATCGTGCCGATCGCGATGGAAGAGAAGCTGCGCTTCGCGATCCGCGAAGGTGGCCGCACCGTCGGTGCCGGTGTCGTCGCAAGCATCATCGAGTAAGCGAACAGGGAGTGGCGGGCGGCGGATGACCACCCGCTGTTCGCTTTCCACCATCGCAAAGAAGACGACAAAGAAAGACATCGGCAATGAACGGCCAGAATATCCGCATCCGTCTCAAGGCGTTCGACCATCGAATTCTCGATTCGTCGACGCGTGAGATCGTGAACACGGCGAAACGGACCGGTGCACAGGTTCGCGGACCCATTCCGCTGCCCACCCGCATCGAGAAGTTCACCGTCAACCGTTCGCCGCATGTCGACAAGAAGAGCCGCGAGCAATTCGAGATGCGCACGCACAAGCGTCTTCTCGACATTGTCGATCCGACCCCGCAGACCGTTGATGCCCTGATGAAGCTCGACCTGGCCGCCGGTGTCGACGTCGAAATCAAGCTCTGATTTTTTGGATCCCGTCCGAAGTAGCGGACAGAAAGAACAGGAAGCACGCCGATGCGCTCCGGAGTGATCGCACAAAAGGTCGGAATGACGCGGGTCTTTACGGAGACCGGCGAACATATCCCCGTGACCGTGCTGAAGCTGGGCAATTGCCAGGTTTTGGGTCACCGCACGACCGAGAAGAACGGCTATGTCGCGCTGCAGCTCGGCTCTGGCACCCGCAAGACCGTGTATCTGCCGAAGGCGGAACGCGGCCAGTTCGCGGTCGCCAAGGTCGAGCCCAAGCGCAAGGTCACCGAATTCCGCGTGTCGGAAGACGCGCTGATCCCGGTCGGCGCCGAGATTCAGGCCGACCATTTCGTGGTCGGCCAGTTCGTCGACGTCACCGGCACCTCGGTCGGCAAGGGTTTCGCCGGCGGCATCAAGCGCTGGAACTTTGGCGGCTTGCGCGCGACCCACGGTGTCTCGGTCTCGCATCGTTCGATCGGTTCGACGGGCGGACGGCAGGATCCCGGCAAGACGTTCAAGAACAAGAAGATGCCCGGTCACATGGGTGTCGATCGCATCACCACGCTCAATCTGCGCGTGGTGCAGACCGACGTGGCGCGCGGCCTGATCCTCGTCGAAGGCGCCGTCCCCGGCTCCAAGGGCGGATGGATCGCCGTACGCGATGCCGTGAAGAAGGCGTTGCCGAAAGACGCGCCGAAGCCGGGCAAGTTCCGCCTGGCTGACGGTGGCGGCGAGCAGGCTGCTGCCGCCGAAGCGCCGGCCGAGCAGGAGGGCGTGTGAGATGGAATTGAAAGTCATCACGCTTGAAGGCAAGGCGGCTGGTTCGGTTCAGCTGTCGGATGCCATTTTCGGCCTCGAGCCCCGCAAGGACATCATCCAGCGCTGTGTCAACTGGCAGCTCGCCAAGCGTCAGGCCGGCACCCACAAGACCCAGGGGCGCGCCGACGTCTGGCGCACCGGCAAGAAGATGTACAAGCAGAAGGGCACCGGCGGTGCGCGTCACGGCTCGGCCCGGGTTCCGCAGTTCCGCGGCGGCGGACGTGCGTTCGGTCCGGTGGTGCGTTCGCACGCCTTCGATCTGCCGAAGAAGGTTCGCGCCCTGGCGCTGCGTCATGCGCTGTCCGCCAAGGTCAAGGACGGCGGCCTGATCGTGATTGAATCCGCTGTCCTGGAGGCTGCCAAGACCAAGGCGCTGGTCGGACACTTCTCTGGTCTCGGCCTCACCAACGCGCTGATCATCGACGGCGCCGAGGTTCACAACGGTTTCGCCGCGGCGGCCCGCAACATCCCGAACATCGACGTGCTGCCGATCCAGGGCATCAACGTCTATGACATTCTGCGACGCCACAAGCTGGTCCTGACCAAGGCGGCGCTCGATGCGTTGGAGGCGCGCTTCAAATGAAGAATATCGATCCGCGCCATTACGACATCATCGTCTCTCCGGTCGTGACCGAAAAGGCGACGATGGCCTCCGAGCACAACAAGGTTGTGTTCAGGGTCGCCAGCAAGGCGACCAAGCCGCAAATCAAGGAAGCCGTCGAGAAGCTTTTCGACGTCAAGGTCAAGAGTGTGAACACGCTGGTGCGCAAGGGCAAGACCAAGGTCTTCCGCGGCACCTTCGGTTCGCAGTCGGACGTGAAGCGTGCGATCGTGACCCTCGAAGAGGGCCACCGCATCGACGTCACCACCGGGCTATAAGGCGATACGACGATGGCATTGAAAAAATTCAACCCCACGACGCCGGGCCAGCGCCAGCTGGTGATGGTCGATCGTTCGGCGCTCTACAAGGGCAAGCCGGTCAAGGCGCTGACCGAGGGCAAACATTCCTCGGGCGGCCGCAACAACACCGGCCGCATGGTCGTGCGCTTTCGGGGCGGCGGTCACAAGCAGACCTATCGCATAGTCGACTTCAAGCGCACCAAGGTCGACATGCCCGCGACCGTCGAGCGGCTGGAATACGATCCCAACCGCACCGCCTTCATCGCTCTGGTCAAGTATACCGACGGCACCCAGGCCTACATTCTCGCCCCGCAGCGTCTCGCGGTCGGCGACACCGTGATCGCCGGCAACTATGTCGACGTGAAACCGGGTAACGTGATGCCGCTTGGCAACATGCCGATCGGCACCATCGTGCACAATGTCGAATTGAAGATCGGCAAGGGCGGCCAGATCGCACGCTCGGCCGGCACTTATGCCCAGCTGGTAGGCCGCGACCACGACTACGTCATCGTCCGCCTGAATTCCGGCGAGCAGCGCCTGGTCCACGGCCGCTGCACCGGAACCATCGGTGCGGTGTCGAATCCGGATCACATGAACATCTCGATCGGCAAGGCCGGCCGCAACCGCTGGCTGGGCCGCAAGCCGCACAACCGCGGCGTCTCCATGAACCCGGTCGACCATCCGCACGGCGGCGGCGAAGGCCGCACCTCGGGCGGTCGCCATCCGGTGACGCCGTGGGGCAAGCCGACCAAGGGCAAGAAGACCCGCTCGAACAAGTCGACCAACCGATTCATTCTCATCAGCCGCCACAAGCGGAAGAAGTAAGGAACGCCGGACATGGTTCGTTCAGTCTGGAAAGGCCCGTTCGTAGAAGGCTCTCTGCTCAAGAAGGCAGATGCCGCGCGTGCGTCCGGCCGTCATGACGTGATCAAGATCTGGAGCCGCCGCTCGACCATCCTGCCGCAGTTCGTCGGTTTGGTGTTCGGCGTCTACAACGGCCAGAAGCACGTGCCGGTATCTGTCAACGAGGAGATGGTGGGCCACAAGTTCGGCGAGTTCTCGCCGACCCGGACCTTCCACGGCCATTCTGGCGACAAGAAAGCCAAGAAGGCTTGAGGACTGAGCGATGAGCAAACCTAAGCGCGAACGGAGCCTCCCGGATAACGAGGCCAAGGCGATCGCCCGAATGCTGCGGGTGAGCCCGCAGAAGCTTAATCTCGTCGCGCAACTGATCCGCGGCAGGAAGGCCTCTGCGGCGCTCGCTGACCTGCAGTTCTCGCGCAAGCGGATCGCGGTCGACGTCAAGAAGTGTCTGGAATCGGCGATCGCCAATGCCGAGAACAACCACGACCTTGAGGTCGACGATCTGATCGTCGCCGAGGCGCATGTCGGCAACGGCATCGTGATGAAGCGTTTCGCACCGCGCGGCCGTGGCCGTTCGGGCCGTATTTTCAAACCGTTCTCGCAGCTGACGATCGTCGTTCGTCAGGTCGAGGCCGAGGCTAGCGCTTAAAGAGAGCGCAGGAGAGAACGATGGGTCAGAAGATCAATCCAATCGGACTTCGTCTCGGCATCAACCGGACGTGGGATTCCCGTTGGTTCGCAGGCAAGAACGAGTACGGCAAGCTGCTGCACGAGGACGTCAAAATCCGCGAGATCCTGCACAAGGAGCTCAAGCAAGCGGCCGTCGCCAGGATTGTGATCGAGCGTCCACACAAGAAGTGCCGCGTGACGATCCACTCGGCGCGTCCGGGCGTCGTGATCGGCAAGAAGGGCGCTGACATCGACAAGCTGCGCAAGCGGGTTGCCGACATCACCGCCTCCGACGTCGTCATCAACATCGTCGAAATCCGCAAGCCCGAACTGGACGCCACCCTGGTCGCCGAATCGATCGCGCAGCAGCTCGAGCGCCGCGTCGCGTTCCGCCGTGCCATGAAGCGCGCGGTGCAGTCGGCGATGCGTCTCGGCGCCGAGGGCATTCGTATCAACTGCTCGGGCCGTCTCGGCGGCGCCGAAATCGCCCGCATGGAATGGTATCGCGAAGGCCGGGTGCCGCTGCATACGCTGCGCGCCGACATCGACTACGGCGTCGCCACCGCGTTCACCACGTTCGGCACCTGCGGCGTCAAGGTCTGGATCTTCAAGGGCGAAATCCTCGAGCACGACCCGATGGCCCAGGACAAGAAGATGGCCGAGGGCGACAGTTCGCGGCCGCGTCGCGACGCTGCTTGAGCGCAATAGAGAAGGTTTGAGGGCGTAAGCCATGATGCAACCAAAGAAGACGAAGTTCCGGAAGGCGCATAAGGGCCGTATCCACGGCGTTGCGACTTCGGGCGCGACGTTGTCGTTCGGTCAGTTCGGCCTGAAGGCGATGGCGCCCGAGCGCATCACCGCCCGCCAGATCGAGGCCGCGCGCCGCGCGCTGACCCGTCACATGAAGCGTGCCGGGCGGGTCTGGATCCGCATCTTCCCCGACGTGCCGGTGTCGAAGAAGCCCGCCGAAGTTCGCATGGGCTCCGGCAAGGGCACCCCGGAATTGTGGGTGGCCCGGGTGAAGCCCGGCCGGCTGATTTTTGAGATCGACGGCGTGACCGCGCAGACCGCAAAAGAGGCGCTGTCGCTGGCCGCCGCCAAACTACCGATCAAGACGCGCTTCGTCGCGCGCATCGCGGAATAGGGATGTGATCATGGCCGAGATGAAAACCGCCGATATCCGCGCGATGAGCCCCGATCAGATGGATGACGCCGTCCTGAATCTGAAGAAGGAGCGCTTCAACCTGCGGTTCCAGCGCGCCACCGGGCAGCTGGAGAACACCTCGCGGCTGCGTGAAGCGCGTCGCGACATCGCCCGTATCAAGACCATCGCCGCGCAGAAGCGCGACGCGAAGAAGTAAGGGGCCGACATGCCGAAACGTACGCTTCAGGGTGTGGTCGTCAGCGACAAGCAAGCCAAGACGGTTGTGGTGCGCGTCGATCGCCGCTTCACCCACCCGATCTACAAGAAGACGATTCGCCGCTCGAAGAATTACCACGCGCACGACGAGAACAACGAGTTCAAGCCGGGCGACCAGGTGTGGATCGAGGAGAGCAAGCCGATCTCGAAGTTGAAGCGCTGGACAGTGGTCCGGGGTGAACAGAAGAAAACGGCCTGATTTCAGCGGTTTAGCCGCAGGACTTCAGGAAAATTTTAAGCGCTGACAAGCGCATCAGAAAGAGGACGAGGTGCATCAATGATTCAGATGCAGACCAACCTCGACGTGGCCGACAATTCAGGCGCACGCCGTGTCATGTGCATCAAGGTGCTTGGGGGCTCCAAGCGCCGCTATGCCACCGTGGGTGACGTCATTGTCGTGTCGATCAAGGAAGCCATTCCGCGCGGCAAGGTGAAGAAGGGCGACGTGATGAAGGCTGTCGTGGTGCGCGTCCGCAAGGACATCCGCCGCGCTGACGGCTCCGTCATCCGCTTCGACCGTAACGCCGCCGTGCTGATCAACAATCAGTCCGAGCCGGTCGGCACCCGCATCTTCGGGCCGGTGCCGCGCGAGTTGCGCGCCAAGAACCATATGAAGATCATTTCGCTCGCGCCGGAGGTGCTGTGATGGCTGCCAAGATCCGGAAGGGCGACAAGGTCATCGTGCTGAACGGCCGCGACAAGGGCCGCACCGGCGAAGTGTTCGAGGTGCGTCCCGACGACAACAAGGCGCTGGTGCGGGGCATCAACATGATCAAGCGCCACCAGAAGCAGACCCAGGCCCAGGAGGGCGGCATCATCCAGAAGGAGTCGCCGATCCACCTGTCCAACATCGCGATCGTCGGCAAGGACGGCAAGCCGACCCGCGTTGGTTTCCAGATTCAGGCGGATGGCAAGAAGGTACGCATCGCCAAACGCTCGGGAGCAGAGATCGATGGCTGAGACCGCATACGTTCCGCGTTTACGCGAACAGTTCGACCAGGAAATCCGCGGCAAGCTGACGGAGCAGTTCGGCTATGCCAACGTCATGCAGGTGCCGCGGCTGGACAAGGTGGTGCTCAACATGGGCGTCGGCGAGGCGGTCAACGACCGCAAGAAAGCCGAACTGGCTGCCGCCGATCTTGCGCTGATCGCCGGCCAGAAGCCGATCGTGACATATTCACGCGTCGCGATCGCGACTTTCAAGCTGCGTGAAAACCAGCCGATCGGCGCCAAGGTCACGCTGCGCAAGGCCAAGATGTATGAATTCATCGATCGCCTGATCAACGTGGCGTTGCCGCGCGTGCGGGATTTCCGCGGCCTCAACCCGAAGAGCTTCGACGGCCGCGGCAACTACTCGCTCGGCATCAAGGAGCACATCATTTTCCCCGAGATCGACTTCGACAAGATGGGGGAAACATGGGGCATGGACGTCACGGTATGCACCACGGCGCGCACCGACGACGAAGCGCGTGCCTTGTTGACCGCATTCAATTTCCCGTTCCGGCAGTGAGACGCTGACAAGCTTCTCAAACGCGGAAACCCAGGAGCCAAGCATGGCAAAGAAGAGTTCGATCGAGAAGAACAACCGCCGCAAGCGGATGACCAAGAACGCCGCGCCCCGGCGCGCGAAGCTGAAGGCCATCATCGCCGACAAGAAGAAGCCGATGGAAGAGCGGTTCGCGGCGACGCTGAAGCTTGCCGAGATGCCGCGCAATTCGTCGGCGACCCGGATCCGCAATCGCTGCGAGATGACCGGCCGTCCGCGCTCGGTTTATCGAAAGAACAAGCTCAGCCGCATCGCGCTGCGTGAACTCGGGTCCAAGGGTCTGGTTCCCGGGCTCGTGAAGTCGAGCTGGTAAGGGGGTCGGAACATGTCAACGCACGATCCGATCAGCGATCTCATCACCCGCATCCGCAACGCGCAGATGCGCGCCAAGCCCAAGGTCTCGACCCCGGGCTCCAAGATGCGCGCCAACGTGCTCGAAGTCCTCAAGTCCGAGGGCTACATCCGCGGCTATGCCAGCGTCGAGCACGCGTCCGGCCGCAGCGAGCTCGAGATCGAGCTGAAATACTTCGACGGCGAGCCGGTTATTCGCGAGATCGAGCGGGTATCGAAGCCGGGGCGGCGGGTTTATGCCTCGGTGAAGAACCTGCCGCGGGTCAACAACGGTCTCGGCATTTCCGTGTTATCGACGCCGAAGGGAATCATGGCTGACCACGAAGCGCGCGAAGCGAATGTGGGCGGCGAAATTCTCTTCACGGTGTTCTGAGGAAGGAATCACTATGTCACGTATCGGCAAGCGGCCTGTGACGGTTCCGTCGGGTGTTACCGCGACCGTCGAAGGACAGACCGTCAAGATGAAGGGGCCGAAGGGCCAGCTTCAGTTCATCGTGCACGACGATGTCGAAGTGAAGTTCGAGAACGGCGAGGTCAAGGTCGCGCCCAGGGTCAAGACCAACCGCGCGCAGGCGATGTACGGCACTGCGCGCGCCCAGGTCGCCAACTTGGTCGAGGGCGTCACCAAGGGCTTCGAGAAGAAGCTCGAAATCACCGGCGTCGGCTATCGCGCGGCGTTGCAGGGCAAGAACCTGCAGCTCGCGCTCGGCTACAGCCATGACGTCGTCTATGCGATCCCGGAAGGCATCGCCATCACGGTGCCGAAGCCGACCGAGATCATCATTGCCGGCAACGATTCCCAGCGCGTCGGCCAGGTCGCCGCCGAGATTCGCGGCTATCGTCCACCCGAGCCCTACAAGGGCAAGGGCGTGAAATATTCCAACGAGTTTATCTTCCGCAAGGAAGGCAAGAAGAAGTAACGGAGCCGGCCATGTCGAGACTGAAGATCACGAACGACCGGCGCAAGAAGCGCGTGCGGCTGTCGCTTCGCCGCACCGCCAGCGGCCGCCCGCGGCTGTCGGTGTTCCGCTCGTCGAAACACATCTATGCCCAGGTCATCGACGACCTGAAGGGCGAGACGCTGGCGTCGGCTTCCTCGCTGGAGAAGACCATGCGCGAGTCCGGCAACACCGGCGCCAACATCGACGCCGCGAAAGCCGTCGGCAAGCTGCTGGCGGAACGCGCGGTTAAGAACGGAGTCACCGAAGTCGTGTTCGACCGCGGCGGGTATCTCTATCACGGCCGCGTCAAGGCGCTTGCGGACGCGGCGCGTGAAAGCGGCTTGAGTTTCTAGGTTTTTGGAATTGAACGGACACAAGGCCGGGGGCGCAAGCCTCTCACGGCAAAGTCTCTTAAGGATCGGAAAACACCATGGCAGGTGAACGCGAACGCGGTGGCGGCCACAGGGGCGGCCGGGAAGAACGCGACAGCGAATTCGTCGACAAACTCGTCCACATCAATCGTGTGGCGAAGGTGGTCAAGGGCGGCAAGCGCTTCGGTTTCGCTGCCCTGGTCGTGATCGGCGACCAGAAGGGTCGGGTCGGATTCGGTCACGGCAAGGCGCGCGAAGTCCCGGAGGCAATCCGCAAGGCGACCGAATCGGCCAAGCGCAACCTGACGCGGGTCGCATTGCGCGAGGGCCGCACGCTGCATCACGATATCGCCGGCCGCCACGGGGCGGGCAGGGTCTATTTGCGCGCGGCGCCGGCAGGTACCGGCATCATTGCCGGCGGTCCCATGCGCGCGGTGTTCGAAACCCTCGGTATTCAGGACGTGGTAGCGAAGTCGATCGGCTCGTCGAACCCCTACAACATGGTTCGCGCCACCTTCGACGCGCTGAAGCACCAGGATTCGCCGCGTTCGGTTGCGGCGCGCCGCAACATCAAGGTGTCCACGCTGCAGTCGCGCCGTGTCGGCGGCGATGCCGAAGTGGTCGCCGAATAACAACACGCGCTTCAGCGCTTTTCGGAGTTATTGTCATGGCCAAGGCCGCAAAGACGATCAAGGTCGAGCAGACCGGCAGCGCAATACGCCGCCATCACTCGCAGCGTGCGACGCTGATCGGCCTCAAGCTCAACAAGATCGGCCGGGTCACCGAGCTGCAGGATACCCCTGCAATTCGCGGCATGATTGCGAAAGTTCAACATCTCGTCCGCGTCGTCGACGAGAAATAAGGAGACAGGGCGATGAAGCTCAGCGATATCGCCGACAATTCCGGCTCGCGCAAAAAGCGCATGCGTGTCGGGCGTGGCATCGGTTCAGGCAAGGGCAAGACTGCGGGCCGCGGCGGCAAGGGCCAGACCGCGCGCTCCGGCGTGCGCATCAAGGGCTTCGAAGGCGGCCAGATGCCGATCCATCGGCGTCTTCCGAAGCGCGGCTTCAACAACATCTTCCGGCTCGACTTTGCCGAGATCAACCTCGACCGGCTGCAGGACGCGATCGACGCCAAGCTGATCGACGCCAAGGACACCATCACCGTCGAATCGCTGGTCAAGGCCAAGGTCGTGCGGCGTCCGAAAGCCGGTGTGCGGCTGCTCGGCCGCGGCGAAATCAAGGCGAGGCTGACGATCGAAGTTCACGGCGCTTCTAAGAGCGCCATCGCGGCGGTCGAGAAGGCGGGCGGCACGGTGAAAATCCTGGCGCCGGCAAAGGATGAAGGCGAGGCGGCGTAACATCTGCGTCATCGCCCGCGCAAGTGGGCGGTCCGGCATGCCGAGACGGTAGATTTTTCGAGAGCCGAGCACCAAATTGATGTCCGGCGTCTGCTGAATGTCCCGCCTTCGGTGGGAAGACGGCACACGGGACGCGGAAGAAAGCCCAACATGGTCTCAGCAGCGGAACAACTTGCGGCAAACCTGAACTTCTCGGCGCTCGGAAAAGCCGAAGAACTGAAGAAGCGCATCTGGTTCACACTCGGCGCGCTGCTGGTTTATCGACTCGGCACCTATATCCCGCTGCCCGGCATCGATCCCAACGTCTGGGAGCAGGTGTTCAAGTCGCAGGCCGGCGGTATCCTCGGCATGTTCAACATGTTCGCCGGCGGCGGCATCAACCGCATGGCGATCTTTGCGTTGAACATCATGCCTTATATCTCGGCCTCCATCATTATCCAGCTGTTGACGACCGTGTCGCCGAAGCTGGAAGCCTTGAAGAAGGAAGGCGAGGCCGGCCGCAAGACGCTGAACCAGTACACCCGCTATCTCACGCTGATTCTCGCCGTGTTCCAGTCTTACGGGATCGCCATCGGGCTACAGGGCGCCGGCAATGTCGTCAGCGAACCCGGCATGTTCTTTCTGATCTCGACCACGGTCACCCTGACCGGCGGCACCATGTTCCTGATGTGGCTTGGCGAGCAGATCACGTCGCGCGGCATCGGCAACGGCATCTCGCTGATCATTTTCGCGGGCATTGTCGCTGAATTGCCCTCGGCGCTTGCCAGCATGCTGGAGTTGGGACGTCAGGGCGCTCTGTCGACCGGCCTCATTCTGCTCGTCATCATCATGGCGGTGGTGGTGATCGCCTTCATCGTTTTCATGGAACGCGCGCAGCGGCGGCTGTTGATCCAGTATCCGAAGCGCCAGGTCGGCAACAAGATGTTCGAGGGCCAGTCCTCGCATCTGCCGCTCAAGCTCAACACCTCGGGTGTTATCCCGCCGATTTTCGCTTCCTCGCTGCTGCTGCTGCCGACCACCGTCGCCAACTTCAATGCCGGTAGCGGGCCGGAATGGTTCCAGTGGCTGAACACGCAGCTCAGTCACGGCCGGCCGTTGTTTCTGGTGCTCTATCTGGGGTTGATCGTGTTTTTCGCGTTCTTCTATACCGCGATCGTGTTCAACCCAACCGAGACCGCCGACAATCTCAAGAAGCATGGCGGCTTTATTCCGGGCATTCGACCGGGCGAACGCACCGCCGAATACATCGATTACGTGCTGTCGCGCGTCACGGTGCTGGGCGCGGCCTATCTTGCTATTGTCTGCCTCATCCCTGAGATCCTGATCTCCTACGCCTCGGTGCCGTTTTACTTCGGCGGCACGTCGCTCTTGATCGTGGTCAGCGTGACCATGGATACGGTAGCGCAGGTTCAGGGCTATCTGCTCGCCCATCAATATGAGGGGCTGATCAGGAAGTCGAAATTGCGGGGACGTCGCCGCTGACGTCCGAAGCCGCGCGTTGCAACGCTTTCGCCGTTCGCGCTTCCGCGCTGATCGTCATCGGCGCTGGGTTGGATTATGAAACGAAGGTGCGCGGCAGGCCGCTCACCGAGCCGGGGGGGCGAACAAGTATGAGACTGATTCTTCTCGGGCCGCCGGGGTCGGGCAAGGGAACGCAGGCCCAGCGGCTTGTTCAACGCCACGGCATCGTTCAACTCTCTACGGGTGAAATGCTGCGCGCCGCGGTGGCGGCGCAGACGCCGATCGGCATCAAGGCCCAAGACATCATGGCCTCTGGCGGCCTGGTGCCGGACGAGATCGTGGTCGGGATCATTTCCGAACGGCTGGATCAGCCGGATGCGACGAAGGGCTTCATCCTCGACGGCTTTCCGCGCACGGTGCCGCAGGCCGTGGCGCTTGACGAACTTCTGAAGAAAAAGCACATCAGGCTCGACGCCGTCATTGAGTTGCGTGTCAACGAAAGCGCGCTGTTGCAGCGGGTCGAGAACCGGGTCGCGGAGATGCGGGCGCGCGGCGAGGACGTCCGAATCGACGACACCCCCGAGGTGCTGACCAGGCGGCTGGCGAGCTATCGATCGCAAACCGAACCGCTGATCCACTATTATTCGGAGCGGCGCAAGCTTCTGACGGTCGATGGCATGATGACCATCGAAGCCGTGACTCGCGAGATCAACCGAATTCTGGCCGCGATCGGGGCTGCGGAGCAGACCAAGGCCGCCAACAAGGCCGCCACGAAGGCCAGTGCCAAGCGGAGCGCCAAGGTTCCACAAAAGGCCAGCGCCGGCAGAGGCGCCAAAGCGACCGCTGAAAAAGCCGTCAAATTCGCCGCCAGGGGCGCCGCGACCTCCAGAAAAACCACCAAGGCGCCCGGGAAGGTCGGGAAAACGGCTTCCAGAAGCAACAAAAAGCCGGCCCGGAAGACGGCAGCAGGTTCCGGGGCCCGCGCTGTCGGCAAGGCGAGGAAAGCCGCCAAAAAGGTCACGAAAAGGCGAGCTAAACGCTAGAGACGGTTGACGAAACCAAGTTGAATCCTTTAATAAGCCCGGTATTCAGTCGGATTGTTTCCAGACGATGCCGGGCCCCGAGAAAATCAAGGGGACGGGCGTCGTGTTCGCGTTTGTGGACACCCGCCCAGAATAGCCAAAAACACAGCCGGTCTGGAGACCGGCGACAGGAGAGACTGCGTGGCCCGTATTGCCGGTGTGAATATCCCGACCAACAAGCGCGTGCTGATCGCGCTTCAGTACATCCATGGCATCGGCCAGAAGAATGCCGCAGAGATCATCGAGAAGGTCAAGATTCCCGATGACCGCCGCGTCAATCAACTGAGCGATCAGGAGGTGCTGCAGATCCGTGAAGTGATCGACCGCGACTACCTGGTCGAAGGCGATCTGCGTCGCGAGACCGGCATGAACATCAAGCGTCTAATGGACCTCGGCTGCTATCGCGGCCTGCGCCATCGCCGCGGGTTGCCGGTGCGCGGCCAGCGCACCCATACCAACGCGCGCACGCGCAAGGGGCCGGCCAAGTCGATCGCCGGCAAGAAGAAGTAAGTCGGCGAATAGCGAAATGCGGATGGCGAGCAGGGGCGAGGCCTTACTGTTCGCTATTCGCCACTCACTACTCGCTCATCAGGTGTAGCCGCTGGCATTACGGCGGCGATGAGATCTTAGGAAAGGTTCTGGAATGGGCAAGGAAGCTACCCGCGTCCGCCGTCGTGAGCGCAAGAACATTGCATCCGGCGTCGCGCACGTGAACTCGTCGTTCAACAACACGACCATCACTATCACCGACGCGCAGGGCAATACGATTGCTTGGTCGTCGGCCGGAACGATGGGCTTCAAGGGATCGCGAAAGTCGACCCCTTACGCCGCCCAGGTCGCGGCGGAAGACGTTTCCAAGAAGGCGCAGGAACACGGCATGCGCACGCTGGAGGTTGAGGTTGCGGGTCCGGGTTCGGGCCGTGAATCGGCGCTTCGGGCGCTGCAGGCCGCGGGCTTCACGGTCACTTCGATCCGCGACGTGACCACGATCCCGCACAATGGGTGCCGTCCGCGCAAGCGCCGGCGGGTTTGATTTTTCGGCCGCGGGCGGCTTGGCCGTCCCGCGATGACTTTGCAGTGTATTTGACGCGGGCTGATCCGCGTTCTCCAACG
The DNA here is from genome assembly GCA_001464035.1 of Bradyrhizobiaceae bacterium Ga0074131. Classification (GTDB taxonomy): domain Bacteria; phylum Pseudomonadota; class Alphaproteobacteria; order Rhizobiales; family Xanthobacteraceae; genus Bradyrhizobium. The sequence goes on along the minus strand of LNEC01000017.1, from coordinate 113,678 downwards.
CCAGTGATTTAGACGGCAAATCGATTGGCCCATGGGTGAAACAGTGACGATCCAGAAAAATTGGCAAGAACTTATTCGGCCGAACAAGCTTCAGGTGACGCCAGGCACCGACCCGAATCGTTTCGCGACGCTGGTCGCCGAACCGCTCGAGCGCGGCTTCGGCCAGACGCTCGGTAACGCGCTCCGGCGTATCCTGCTGTCCTCGCTGCAAGGCGCGGCGGTGCAGTCGGTGCACATCGACGGCGTGCTGCACGAATTCTCTTCGATCGCGGGCGTTCGCGAGGACGTCACCGACATCGTGCTCAACATCAAGGACATCTCGATCAAGATGCAGGGCGAAGGCCCCAAGCGCATGGTCGTGAAGAAGCAGGGCCCGGGCGTCGTCACCGCCGGCGACATCCAGACCGTCGGCGATGTCGTGGTGCTTAATCCCGACCTGCAGATATGCACGCTCGACGAGGGCGCCGAGATCCGCATGGAATTCACGGTTGCCGCCGGCAAGGGCTACGTCGCGGCCGAGCGCAACCGTCCCGAGGACGCGCCGATCGGCCTGATCCCGGTCGACAGCCTGTTCTCTCCGGTGCGCAAGGTTTCGTACAAGGTCGAGAACACCCGCGAGGGCCAGATTCTCGACTACGATAAGCTGACCATGACCATCGAGACCAATGGCGCGATCTCGCCGGACGATGCGGTGGCCTATGCTGCCCGTATCCTGCAGGACCAGCTCAACGTGTTTGTGAACTTCGAAGAGCCGCGCAAGGAAGTGGCGCAGGAGATCATTCCCGATCTCGCGTTCAACCCGGCGTTCCTCAAGAAGGTCGACGAACTCGAACTGTCGGTGCGTTCGGCGAACTGCCTGAAGAACGACAACATCGTCTACATCGGGGATCTCGTGCAAAAGTCGGAAGCGGAGATGCTCCGTACCCCCAACTTCGGCCGCAAGTCGCTGAACGAGATCAAGGAAGTGCTGGCCCAGATGGGGCTGCATCTCGGCATGGACGTGCCGGGCTGGCCGCCTGAGAACATCGACGAACTGGCCAAGCGCTTCGAAGACCATTATTGAGCGAACGATAGGCGTGATGGCCGGCGAAGCATGGCCATCGCATTTGGGCGAACGCAGGCGGCCCACCTGAGCAACGTGTCCGACGAGCCGTCGCGACCGAATGAGTATCGAGGAAATATCACATGCGTCACGGCAAGGTTCACCGGAAGCTCAACCGCACCGCCGAGCATCGAAAGGCGATGTTCGCCAACATGTGCGCGGCGCTGATCAAGCACGAGCAGATCGTCACCACGCTGCCAAAGGCCAAGGAGCTTCGCCCGATCGTGGAGAAGCTGGTCACGCTCGGCAAGAAGGGCGGCCTCTCGATGCGCCGTCAGGCGATCTCTGAGATGCGGGACCTCGATCAGGTCCGCAAGCTGTTCGATGTGATCGCGACCCGCTACAAGGACCGCCAGGGCGGCTATACCCGCATCATCAAGGCCGGCTTCCGCTATGGCGACAACGCGCCGATGGCGGTGATCGAATTCGTCGACCGTGACGTCGACGCCAAGGGCCTCGACTCTGGTCCCGTGCAGGAAAAGGCTGCGGAAGCAGCGTAAGTCTGCTGAATTTGCTTCTCAGAAGCGGCGCCCGGTGCGCCGCTTTTTTATGGGCAACCTGGCGACCTGGTCTCGGTTACCTGACGGCTGCCTGCCACCCCTCCAGCACGACCTTGCCGCGCGACTTGCCGGACTCCAGCAACGCATGCGCCCGCTTCAGATTGGCGGCGTTGATGGTGCCGAACGCCTGGTCGAGTGTGGTGCGCAGCACGCCCTTGTCGATGAGGTCGGCGACGTCGTTGAGCAAATGATGCTGTCCGATCATGTCGGGCGTCTGGAACGACGAGCGCGTGAACATCGACTCCCAGTGCACCGAAACCGCCTTGCCTTTGAACACGCTGAAAGTGAATTCCTGGGGATCGTCGATCAGGCCGAACTTGCCCTGCGGCGCGATGATGTCGGCCAATGCCTTGTAATGCTGTTCGGTATTGGTGAGGCTGGCGACCAGCGCCACCGGGTATACTTTCAGCTTGTCGATCTGCTCCTTCATCGGCTTTGAATGATCGATCACCTGATGGGCGCCGAGATCGAGACACCATTTTTGTGACTCGGGCCGCGACGCGGTGGCAACAACGGTCAGGCCGGTGAGGCGGCGCGCGAGCTGGATCAGGATCGAGCCGACACCGCCGGCGCCGCCGACGATCAACAGCGTGCGTGGATCGAAGCTCTTGCCGGGCGCGACACCGAGGCGGTCGAACAGCAATTCCCATGCGGTGATTGAGGTCAGGGGCAGGGCGGCGGCTTGTGCGAACGAAAGCGACTTCGGCTTGGCGCCGACGATGCGCTCGTCGACCAGATGAAACTCCGAATTGGTGCCCTGGCGCTGGATCGAGCCGGCGTAGAACACCTCGTCGCCCGGCTTGAACAGTGTGACGTCGGGGCCGACGGCGTCCACGACCCCGGCGGCGTCATAGCCCAGAATCTTGGTTTCGCCCGCCGGGGGTGCTGCGCGCTTGCGGACCTTGTAGTCAACCGGATTGACGGAAATTGCCTTCACGGCGACACGGATATCGCGGGCCTTCGGCTCCGATTTGGCGGTCTCGAAATCGATCAGAGCGTCCTTGCTATCGATTGGAAGCGATTTCTGGTATCCGACGGCCTTCATGGGGGCGGTTCTCCTCGCCGGCGGCCATGCGCCGGTGTGCCGACACTACCTGCTGCTTTATGAGCGGAATTGCAAGTTTTGAGCCGGTAGTGCGCTTTGTTTGGCACCGTGTGTCGCGCCAAAATAGCCTTCCGTCCCGTTCTCCCGGTGCTTCCAATCGCTTCTATTCGCGGGCCGGGAGGCCTATATTCGCGCCATGATTTCCCGGGGAATCCCTTCATGATCGTTGTCCGCATTCTCACGGCGTTGCTGGTTTTCACCGCTGCGACAGCGCCTGCAATGTCTCAGGATCGCCGCGTGCCGACGTCGCCCGCGGACATCAGGCTCTCCTATGCGCCGATCGTGCAGCGGGTGCAGCCCGCGGTGGTCAACGTCTATGCCGCCAAGGTGGTGCAGAACCGCAATCCGCTGCTCGACGATCCGATCTTCCGCCGTTTCTTCGGCGTCCCTGGTCAGCAGCCGGAGCAGATGCAGCGCTCGCTGGGATCGGGCGTGATGGTGGATTCGTCCGGACTGGTGGTCACCAATAGCCACGTCATCGAAGGCGCCGATCAGGTCAAGATCTCGCTCTCCGACAAACGCGAATTCGAGGCCGAGATCGTGCTCAAGGACAACCGCACCGATCTTGCCGTGCTGCGGATCAAGGACGGCAAGGAAAAATTTCCGACGCTTGATTTCGCCAATTCGGACGAGTTGCTGGTCGGCGACGTCGTGCTGGCGATCGGCAATCCCTTTGGCGTCGGGCAGACCGTCACCCACGGCATCATCTCCGCACTGGCGCGCACGCAGGTCGGCATCACCGACTACCAGTTCTTCATCCAGACCGATGCCGCCATCAATCCCGGCAATTCCGGCGGCGCGCTGGTCGACATGACCGGCAGGCTGGCGGGCGTCAACACCGCGATCTTCTCGCGTTCCGGCGGCTCGCAGGGCATCGGCTTTGCGATTCCCGCCAACATGGTGCGCGTCGTGGTGGCCTCCGCCAAGAGCGGCGGCAAGGCGGTCAAGCGACCGTGGCTCGGCGCGCGGTTGCAGGCGGTGACACCGGAGATCGCGGAAACGCTGGGGCTTCGCATTCCCTCCGGCGCGCTGGTCGCCAACATCGCGGCCAACAGCCCGGCGGCGCGAGCAGGGCTGAAATTGTCCGATCTGATCGTCGCGATCGACGGCCAGACCGTCGACGATCCCAACGGATTTGACTATCGTTTCGCCACCCGCCCGCTGGGCGGCAGCGCGCAGATCGACGTGCAGCGCGCCGGCAAGGTCATGAAGCTGACGGTGGCGCTCGAAACCGCGCCCGACACCGGCCGCAACGAGATCGTCCTGACCTCGCGCTCCCCTTTGCAGGGCGCCAAGGTCGCTAACATCTCGCCGGCGGTCGCCGATGAACTTCGTCTGGACGCGGACACCGAAGGCGTCGTGGTCATCGATCTCGGCGAAGGCACCACGGCGGCCAGCGTCGGTTTCCAGAAGGGCGATGTCATCCGCGCGATCAACAATCAGAAGATCGCCAAAACCAGCGATCTCGAAAAGGCGACGCGCGAGGCCGCCCGGATCTGGCGCATCGTCGTGGTGCGGGGCGGCCAGCAGATCAACGTCACGCTCGGCGGATGAGCCCGAAGCGCCCACGCGAAAGCGCCAACCTGTTCGCTGCCGCAGGGATGGATCAGGATGCGCCGCGCCCGCTGCCGGACCGGCTGCGTCCCGGGGTGCTGTCGGACGTGGTCGGACAGGACCATATCCTGGGGCCCGACGGCGCGTTGACGCGAATGCTGGCGACGCGAACGCTGGGTTCGCTGATCTTCTGGGGGCCGCCGGGCACCGGCAAGACCACTGTGGCGCGGTTGCTGGCGGACGCGACCGAACTGCATTTCGAGCAGATTTCCGCGGTGTTCTCTGGCGTCGCCGAGCTCAAGAAAGTATTCGACGCTGCCCGCGCACGGCGCGAGATGGGCAAGGGCACGCTGTTGTTCGTCGATGAGGTGCACCGCTTCAATCGCGCGCAGCAGGATTCGTTTCTGCCCGTGATGGAAGACGGCACCGTGGTGCTGGTCGGCGCCACCACCGAAAATCCCTCGTTCGAACTCAACGCCGCGCTACTGTCGCGGGCGCGGGTGCTGGTGTTTCATTCGCTCGATGCAGCGACGATCGAAAAGCTCTTCGCCCATGCCGAGAGCATCGAGGGCAAAAAGCTGCCGCTAGATCCAGAGGCGCGCGCCGTGCTGGTGCGGATGGCCGACGGCGACGGCCGCGCCGCGCTGACATTGGCCGAAGAGGTCTGGCGCGCCGCGCGGACAAACGAGACCTTCAATGCCGAACAGTTGCAGGAGATCCTGCAGCGCCGCGCCCCGATCTACGACAAGTCGGCCGACGGCCATTACAACCTGATCTCGGCGCTGCATAAATCGGTGCGCGGCTCCGACCCGGATGCGGCGCTGTACTATCTGGCGCGCATGATGGACGCCGGCGAAGACCCGCTGTTCCTGGCCCGCCGCGTGGTCCGCATGGCGGTCGAAGACATCGGGTTGGCCGATCCGCAGGCGCTGGCGGTTTGCAACGCCGCCAAGGACGCCTATGACTTCCTCGGCTCTCCCGAAGGTGAACTGGCGATCGCGCAGGCCGTGATCTATCTCGCCACCGCGCCGAAATCCAACGCCGCCTACAAGGCCTTTGGTGCCGCGATGCGCATGGCGAGAGAAGGTGGTTCATTGCTCCCGCCGAAACATATTCTGAATTCACCGACAAAACTGATGAAGTCGGAAGGCTATGGCGGCGGCTACCAGTACGACCACGACACGCCCGAAGCCTTTTCCGGACAGGACTATTTCCCTGAAGCGCTCGGACGCCAGACCTTTTATGATCCGCCGGATCGCGGCTTCGAGCGCGAGATCAGGAAGCGGCTGGATTATTGGGCGAAGCTACGCAGGGAGCGGGAATGAGCCAATTCAGGCGATTCGATTCAGCCATCCATTCAAGCGGTCGAAATCGAAACCAACTTCTTCATCATTGAGATGCGCGCCGAACGGCATGAAATAGTGTCGTTGTGACGCGCGAGCCAGTCTAGTCACATCCCCGTTCTCACGAAATCCAGAATCTGTTCGGTCAGCCGCGTATCCGCGGTGTTGATCGAGTACACCTCCGACATATGACTGTGCTGCGGCACCAGGAACGCGCGGGCGCATCCGCTCGCACGCTTGCATGTCGCCTGTTTCATCAGATCGAATTGCAGCACGAAGCCTGGCGGGTCCAGTTCGGCAGCAGCCAGCATTAGCGGAATGCTGGTGGTCGCCAGACCCGGCAGGGAGGATCGTTCGGCATACCGCGCGGGATCGGTGCCGAAGTAAGCTCGCCCGGAATCGGCGAGCGGCGTCGCGGTCAGGTCGTAATTGCCGGAAATCATGATCGCGCCGGCCAGGCCGCCGCCCTTCACCCTATGAAATTCGGGATGCGAGACATAGCTTGCGACGTGAACCGCGCCGGCGGAGTGTCCCATCAGATAGATGCGCGCGGGATCGCCGCCACGTTCGCCGATCCTGTCCGAAACCCATTGAACCGCGGCGGCGAGATCCTCGGCGCCGGCCGGCCAGGGAGCCTGCGGCGCGAGGCGATAGGTGACGTTGACGCCCACAAAACCGTTCGTCACCGCCCACAGCATGATGTTGTCATAGAACGGGCTGGTCGGCGTTGTTCGCTTGTTGCCGCCTATGTACGCGCCGCCATGGACGAATATCAGTACCGGCCGGGGAGATGCAGCGCTCTCCGGCAAGAAAATATCGAGCAGGTTGCGGTCGGCGGCGCCGTATCTGACGTCCCGCTCGACCTTGACGCCCTGGTACGGCTCCTTTTGCTGTAACGGCGCATAGAGCGCGACGGTCTTGGGCGGGTCGATGACGCGGCCCATCTCCAGGAGCCTGGCGGCAATCTCCGCCGGCATCGGGCTTTCCTGCGCCCACGCCGCGCTCGCTATCATGGCTGCGACAGCAACCAGGGCCGATTTCGGTAACAACACCCCGGATGCTCCCTGGTTCATCGCGGTCTTGCCCAGCATGGCCGATCCGATCCCCAATTTGTACCGAATTCGCCGTGACCATTCGCTGCTTTTGGGCTACCCAACGGCCTGATCCGGAGCCGCAGCATCATGAGCCGTCGCGTCAAGAGACCCCTTCGCCCGGCGGGCGACCGCCCGAAGGGCGCGCGGCCCTATCGCGGCTCGCAGGCCGAGCGGCCGCCGGCGCATCGTCCGGGCGGCAAGCCGCCCGCGCGCTTTGCTGCCTCGGCGCCCCGCGCGCCAAAACCGGCGCCGTTCATTCCCGAGCCGGGGAAAATCATTCCCGAGCCGCCACCGTTGCCCACCAAGGTTCAGACCGTGGTGGTGACGGCGGATGAGAACAACATGCGCGTCGATCGCTTTCTGGAAGCGCGTTTTCCCGGTCTGTCGTTCTCCCACATCCAGCGCATCGTCCGCAAAGGCGAGTTGCGCGTCAACGGCAAGCGCGCCGACTCTAAGGACCGGATCGAGGAGGGGCAGAGCATCCGGATTCCGCCGCTGAAACTCGATGCGGCCAAGGTGGTCGGCAGTCTCTCGGAAGCCGCGACCAAGACCCTGCAGGCGCTGAAGGACATGATCCTGTTCGAGGATGCCGACGTCATGGTGCTGAACAAGCCGGCGGGGCTTGCAGTGCAGGGCGGTTCCGGCATCACGCGAAATGTCGACGACATGCTGGAAGTGATGCGTGACGCCAAGGGGCAGAAGCCGCGGCTGGTGCACCGGCTCGACAAGGAAACCGCCGGCTGCCTGCTGATCGCCAAGACGCGCTTTGCCGCGACCGCGCTGACCGGGTCGTTCCGCCATCGCTCCGCGCGCAAGGTCTACTGGGCGCTGGTGGCGGGCGTGCCGAAGCCGAAGCAGGGCCGCATCTCGACCTACCTCGCCAAGGAAGAGAGCGAGGACGACACCATCATGGTGATCGCCAAACATGGCGACGAGGGCGCCAGCCACGCCGTGACCTATTACGCCGTGGTGGAGACCTCGGCACAAAAACTCGCCTGGGTGTCGCTGAAACCGGTCACCGGGCGGACCCATCAGTTGCGCGCCCACATGGCGCATATCGGCCACGCCATCATCGGCGATCCCAAATACTTCAACAAGGAAAACTGGGAACTGCCCGGTGGACTACAGAAGCGGCTGCATCTGCTGGCGCGCCGGATCGTGATCCCGCATCCGCGCGGCGGCACCATCGACGTGTCAGCGCCGTTGCCGCCGCATATGCTGCAATCGTGGAACCTGTTGGGCCTCGAGGCCGACCGCTTCGATCCGATCGAGAACGCGCCCGAAGAATAATCCGGCTCGTTGCTCTCTCGTGGTTGGCGGATGGGATCACGGTCGTATGGAACGATCATCAATCCTGTTTGGCCTTGAAATCATGATCACGCTTGGGCCGCGCCGATTCCAACGAATGAATGATGTGCTCGCAGAGTAGTTGGGCAGCCGGGGACAATGCTCCGGGAGCCCGGTACAATGCAATTTCGGCATCAGGCATCTGGGGCATGTTATGTTCGGCCCCCACCAGCATCAAGCCTTCCGGCACCATATCCTTCGACATCACCGTCACGCCCAGGCCCGCGCGCACCGCGGCCTGCAGACCCTCGCTGCTCGGGCTGGTGTAGGCAATCCGCCAGGCCCGCTTGTTGGCCTCGAGACCGGCAAGCGCCCGTTTGCGATAGACATCAGGCGCGGGCGCCAGCACCAGCGGAAGAGGCTGATTTGCATCCAACACGAGTTTGGGGCCGGTCACCCAGACCAGCACATCACGCCAGACAGCTATTCCGCCTGCCGGTCCCTGGGGCTCGCGCTTGACCATAATCAGGTCATACTCACCCTTGGAAAAGCCTTCGAGCAAACTGAAACTGAAGGTGCAGTTGACCTCGAGGGCCACGCGCGGATGCGCGCGCGCGAACTGCGCCAGCACATCCGGAAGATAGACGGTGGCAAAGTCCTCGGGAGTTCCGAGGCGAACACTGCCTTCGATGTCAGGCTCCAGGATGCGGGAACGGGCCTCATCGGCGAGATGTAGCAGCTGCCTCGCATAGTTGAGCAGGACCTCTCCGTCGGGGGTTAACAGAAAATCGCGACCATCCCGTTCGAATACACGCCGTCCGAGGCTCTCTTCTAGCTTCTTGATTTGCAGACTCACGGTGGATTGGGTGCGCCCGACCCGTTCCGCGGCCCGCGTGAAGCTGGCGTTGTCGACGACCGCAACGAACGTTCGAAGCAAATCGAAGTCGAATGGGGGTAAGGGAGTGCTCACTGCTGCAGCCTGGAATGCATGGTTGCCCTGCCTGATCGAACCGTACCATCCACTATCATAGTTTCACAAACGCTCAGCTCCGGAACGGCATTACGCTACGCAAATTTGGTCACCTACCGACCCGGCGGGCGTCCTAAAGAAACCCCGGGCCATGGCCTTGGCCATCAACCGTGGCCTACCGCGCGCCGCGATAATCACGTCCGGCGCCACGCACGAAACGGGGGGCCCCCAAACAGGCCCAGTCCTTTAGTCAGCCGTGGCGTGCGCCCTCAATTGCAGCCAACTCTCCTGCGGGCGGTGGCTTGGCGGGCCCTGTCCGATGGGGCGGTCCGGCATGCTGGGAATCCGACCGATCGGTAACCGGGCGCGCTTCTGACTGTCGCGCACGTTCGTCGTGTTGTTCTTGTTCGGCCAGCAGACGGCGCTCGGCCCGCGGCAGAGCAAACCTGTCGTAGAGAATCGGAACAAGCAGCAGGGTCAGGGCCGTCGCGGTGATCAGACCACCGATCACCACGATGGCAAGGGGTCGTTGAATCTCGGCGCCTGGTCCGTCAGCGAACAGGAACGGCACCAGGCCGAGTGCGGCGATCGACGCGGTCAGGGTGACGGGCCGTAGCCGTCGTCTCGCGCCCTCCATGACCGCCTCGCGAAACGGCAATGCACCGCGCGCGCACACTTCATTGATATACGATACCAGCACCACACCGTTGAGCACTGCGATACCCATCAAGGCGATGAAGCCGACCGAGGCGGGCACCGAGAGGAACTCGCCGGAAGCCCAAAGGGCGATGACACCGCCGATGGTGGCGAAAGGGACGTTGCAGAAGACGAGTGCAGCCTGCCGCAGTGACCCGAACGTCATGTAGAGAAGCAGGAATATGGCTCCGAGGGCAATCGGCACGACGATCGAAAGGCGCGCGGCGGCCCGCTGCTGGTTTTCGAACTGGCCGCCCCAGACAAGCGAATAGCCCTTGGGCAGCGCAACCTGCGCGGACGCCGCCTTGGCGTCATCGACGAAGCCGACCAGATCTCGCCCGCGCACATTGGCCAGGATGGTGGCGAAGCGCTGACCGTCCTCGCGGATCACCTGGATGGGTCCGTCCTCGACCCGGATGTTGGCGACCTGGGCCAGCTCGACGGTGCCGCCGCCGGGCAGCACGATCGGCACCCGTCCCAGATCGGCCGCGGAGGCGCGCTGGCGCGCCTCGCCGCGGACCACCAGTGGCGTTCTCACCTGGCCTTCCAGCACGATGCCGAGCCGGCGGCCGTCGACCCAGACTCTCAGCGCCTCCTGTATCTCCTCGGCGTTCAGCCCAAAGCGGCCCGCTTGGGCGCGGTCCACCGCCACCGTGAAGTAGCGCATCCCGGCGTTGCGAAGCGCGAAAACGTCGATCGCGCCCGGGACGGTGCGAATCGCGGAAGCGACGTCGCGGGCCACCCGGTTCAGGTTAGCGATGTCGTCACCGAACACCTTGACGACGACGTCGCCGCGCGCGCCGATGATCATTTCCTGAACCCGCATGTCGATCGGTTGGGTCAGCGCGTAGCTGATCCCCGGAATACCGTCGAGCACGCGGCGCAGTTCGCCGAGAAACCAGCGCATGTCGTCACCGCGCCACTCGCCGCGCGGGGCCAGCGTCATGAACATGTCGGTCTCGTTGAGGCCGACCGGATCGATGCCGAGTTCGTCGGCGCCAGCCCGGGCGATGATCCGCCGTATCTCGGGAATCTCCGCCTTCAGGGCCTGCTGAATACGCTGATCGGTCTGCGCTGCCTCTTCGACCGAGATAGTAGGAAACTTGCGGATCGTAATGACGGGCGTGCCTTCATCCATCACGGGCATGAAGGTGCTGCCGATTCGCGGGAACACGACGACGACCGCGGCAACGCCGATGGCGACTGCCACGAAAACGCTGATCGGCCGCCGCATCACATAGGCCAACAGCGGATCGTAGCCGGCGTGGAGCTTGCGCACCAGCCACGGTTCGGCGTGGGCGCCGGTGCGCAGCAGATAGGCAGAGAGCGCGGGAACCACTGTTAGCGAGAGCACCAGCGCAGCGATCAGCGCCACCACGATGGTGAGCGCGACCGGGCTGAACAGTCGGCCTTCCAGGCCCTGCAAGGCAAGCAGCGGCATGAACACCAGGATGATGATGGCGACGCCCGATACGAGCGGCATGGCGACCTCACGCGTCGCCTCCAGGGTGAGGCGCAGACGCGTGGCGAGATTGGGCTTCTCGACGGTAGAAAGGCGGTGCTCGACATTTTCCACCACCACTACGGCGCAGTCGACCAGCAAGCCGATGGCGATCGCCAGTCCGCCGAGCGACATGATGTTGGCCGACCAGCCCAACTGGCGCATCACACCGAAGGTCGTCAACACCGCGAGCGGCAGGATCAGCGAGACAACCAGCGCCGAGCGCAGGTTTCCCAGGAACAGCAGCAGAAGTACGACGACGAATGCAATTGCCTCGAGCAGCACCTTCTGCACGGTCCAGACGGCCTTGCCTATCAGTTCGCTGCGATCGTAGAAAATTACGATGCGGGCGCCCTCGGGCAGTTGCGGCGCAAGTGAATCGAAGCGCGCCTTCACGCCGTCCACCACGGTACGCGCATTGGCGCCACGCAGACCGAGCACCATGCCCCACACGGCCTCGCCGGTCGCGTCCGCGGTTACCACGCCGTTGCGGGCGAGCGAGCCATAGCGCACGTCGGCAATGTCGCTGACCCGCACGATCACACCGTTGCGCGTCGCCACGACGGTATTGCGGATATCGTCCAGGGTCTGGATGCGGCCTTCCGACCGCACCAGCAACGCTTCCTCGCCGTTCCGGATGCGTCCGGCCCCGTCGTTGCGGTTGTTGACCTCGACCGCCTTCTCCAGCATCTGCGTGGTGATGCCCCGCGCCGCCATGGCGGAGGCCGACGGAATAACTTCGAACGTGCGCACATGGCCGCCCAGCACGTTGACGTCGGCAACACCGGGCAGACTGCGCAGCGCCGGCCGGATCGTCCAGTCGAGCAGCGACCGCTTCTCCTGCGTGGTCATGGTCGCCGACTCGATGGTAAACATCACCATCTCGGCGAGAGGAGTAACGATCGGGGCGAGGCCGCCGTCGCTGCCAGCGGGCAGTTGGTCGCGCACCTCCTGCAGGCGCTCATTGACCTGCGCGCGAGCCCAGAAGATGTCGGTGCCGTCGGCAAACTCGAAGGTCAGGAGCGCGACCGCGTATCGTGTCGTCGATCGCATGCGTACCAGGTTCGGGATGCCGCGCGCGGCTAGCTCGATCGGTGTCGTGACCCGGCTCTCGAGCTCCTCGGGCGTGAGGCCGGGCGCCTGCATCGAAACCAGTACTTGGATCGGCGCGACATCCGGAAAGGCGTCGATCGAAAGCTTCTGGTAGGCGATCGTCCCCCAGACGGCCAGCGCGATAGCCGCGATGAACACGATGAGGCGCTGCTTCAGTGCGAGGTCGACCATTCCGGCAAGCATGACTCAGTCCTTGTCCGTGGCCGCGAGTTCGGAGAGCAGCGCGATGATGCCGCGATCGGCCACCTCGTCACCGTTGGCGAGGGGACCGCGAACCGAGGCGCTGCGCGCGGTTTCCGAAATGACCTGGACAGGTCGCGCCACAAAGCCCCGGGGGTCTTTCACGAATACCCAGGCACGGTCGCGGTGACGCACGACCGATGTCGCCGGTACCGACCATTGCGATTCGCCGTTCTGGCTGATGCGGATCGTGACCAGGACAGCAAGCCCTGGGCGGACCGTGCCATTGGCCGAGCTGATTTCGGCGACCGCGACGGCTGACTGCGTTGAGGCCTCGACGGTGCGGCCGATCCGGACGATGCGTCCCTGCACGCCATAAGCCGGCATTACAACGGCCTGACCGGCGGTGATCGCCGGCAGGCGCGCGGCCGGCACCTGGATATTGACCCAAAGCGGATCAAGCGCGGCGAGGGAGACGACGGGCGCCGCAGCCTCTACACGCTGACCCGGGCTCGCGTCGCGTCGTACCACGGTCCCCGAGATCGGCGCGTGCACCGTGACTGAGCTGAGGATCCGTCGCGAGCTGCGCAGCGTCTCGATATCGGCTGCGGACATTTCCATCAGGCTGAGGATCTGGGCCCGCTCGTCGAGACGCGACTTGGCGTTGACGGCTTCGGTTTCGACGACACGCAATTCGCGCTCCGGTGTCGCCCTGCTTTCCCACAGAAAGCGGATGCGACGAAGGCGGTCGGCGGCCAGCGCCTCGTCGGCGAGCGCGGCCAAATATTGACGCTGTGCCTCGACGAGGTCTGGCGAGCGCAAGCGCGCGATCGGCTGGCCGGCCGTCACGTTTTCGTCGGTTGCGACCAGCACCGTCTCGACCAGGCCGTTGGCCGGCGCGGCGACTACGCGGAGTTGGGGGGGCGGGATGGCCACGGTGCCGGGCAGCGACAGTTCGGTCTCGCCGCGCTCCGGCTCGACCGGCGATGTCCCGATGCCGGCGGTGCGAATCTCCCGTTCGTCCATCGTGATCACGACGTCGGCCTGGTCGGCGGCCAGGCAGGTGCCGATGGGTAAGATGGCGCCGACGACGGATATCCCGACCAGCGCGGCCAGGTTGCGAGGTGAGGAAATCAGCCAGATCATCTTCCGGACCATCCGGCCATGCGCGGAGGACCGGCTGACGGGTCGAGCTTGGGTGATGGTATCGTTCGTCATCGGGGTTCTCGTGCTTTCTGTCGAAGGTGGCATCAGCGTTGAACGGAAGCGTCCGCGGCCGGAGCGGCGAGTTGTTGCAGAAAGAGCGGGTTCGCGGCTGGTGCTCGTGCCGCCTCGTCCCTCTTTACCTTCCACATCGAGAAGATCACGCCGCCGGCCAGCAATGTGAACGTCACGCTGAGCGATATCAGCGGATCGAGTTTGCCGAGTATCTGGTTCCAGAAGATCTTGAGACCGATGAAGATCAGAACCAAGGAGCGCGCGTATTTCAGATACCGGAAGCGGTGCACGCTAGCGGCTCGACACGGTCGACATGGCAATCGCCGGCACGTGGTGTTTGCAAAGCGCCTTGCTCGAAGGACTGTCAGCATCGCCAGGCGCTGCAAGCCGCCGTCACGCTCCAGTTAATGATCCGCAGAATCCTGTCCCATGCCGGCGACGGGTAGGCTCGAACGGCGAAGCACTTTTTCAACGACGATCACTCGTGCTGATTGGCCGGCGCGGGCCGGTATTTCGTATTGCCTCAGATCGTCTCTCTCGAACTTCGACTGAACTTCCATCGGCCGGATACCTGTCTTCATCGCTAACCTCTCCACTAACCTGGCGGATTTCTTATCTTCCGTCTGCGACAGTTTTTGAAATGAGTTCTTCGGCTGTTCGTCATTGAAAAATCCAATGCAACTTTCTCACTACACTGCACCAGGGCCAGGCTGCGGCGCGCGCGAGATGCGATGCGCCTGGCTCAGCTCGATATGCCCGCGTTTTCCCTTGGGATCCCTCAATCTGCATCATTGAACAATCCAATTGGCGCCTGCCCGAACTGGCCTCTATCAAGGGTTCGATCAGAGTGGAAAGGAGCAGGAGAAACGCCATGACATTGCATCTGCGAATGAACGACGACCCGCATCAAATCGAATACGATACCCGCGACGGAGAGATCGCCCGCAGAAACGTGCTTTTTGGGCTTTGGGCGGGGCAGCGCATGGGCCTGAAGGGCGATGCGATCGAGGACTATGCCTGGTCGGTCCACCTGGCCGATCGCGATAGTCCCGGCCACGATGACGTGATCGCCAAGGTCGCCATCGACTTGGCCTCCTGCGGCAGGCCAATCAGCGATCGGCAGTTGCGCAGCTATCTGCAGGAGATGGCGATGCGAGCCAGTCTTGATCTCGCGCAGACCTATCCCGAGGCAATCATGAGCGGACGGCGATGAAATTCAGCCTTTCTGTCGCGCCGGGGCACTGCCCGTCGAGAAGCTGGATGATCGGTCGCCATGATGGCGTAGACTTGCCTGATCGGCGACCCGGCATTCGGAACCCGGCCCGGCTGCAGCCGGCACCTGTCCGGCCGGCACGATCGGAACAGCCACCAGGACCGGCACCGAACCCTTCGCCATCGTCAGCCGGCTCGCTTTATTTGTGTCGATCTATGTCGTACTCTGGGCTGTTGAGAATTGTCGCCGCCGACAGAGACGAAAAAGCGCATGCGCGAACTATTCGACGAAGCGGCTGGACAATCCCGACCCGATCCGGAGGAGGCCGTGCGGCGCACGACGCGCGGACCCCGGCGCAATCGTTTTTACACCCATGCCGGTGTCGTCGAAGGGCCGGGCGGGTTTGCCGTCACGCTGGATGGCAAGCCGGTCCGCACGCCTTCCGGCCGTGCGCTGGCCGCGCCGAACCGGGAGATTGCCGATGCCATCGCGGCTGAGTGGGAAGCACAGCAGGAGTTCATCAATCCCCTGACCATGCCGATGACGCGGTTCGCCAACAGCGTCATCGATGCTGTGGTCGAGCGGGTTTCGGCCGTCACCGACGACGTCGCGAAATATCTCGGCTCCGATCTGCTGTTTTACCGCGCCGGTCATCCGGAGGCGCTGGTAGCGCGGGAGGCGGCGCATTGGGATCCGATCGTGTTCTGGGCCGCCGATGCGTTGGGTGCGCATTTCATGTTGGCCGAAGGCATCGTGCATGTGAGCCAGCCCGCGCCGGCGATCGCAGCGGCGCGCGCGGCGCTGCCGAACGACCCCTGGTCGATCGCGGCCGTGCATGTGGTCACGACCTTGACGGGCTCGGCGCTGCTCGCTCTGGCGTTGCTGCGCGGCGTGCTCGATGCCGATCAGGTCTGGAACGCAGCCCACGTCGATGAGGACTGGAACATCGAACAATGGGGGGTGGACGAGGAGGTGGCGGCGCGCCGCAGGGCGCGGCTGGTCGATTTCAGGGCCGCCGCCGGCATCATCAGGGCGCTGAAGCCCGCATGATCCGGCCATCTTGCGATTTGGCTCCGGCGGTTAACGAGAGGTTTACGCGGCTGGGCTAGCGTTCGCAGTCCAACGAGATATCGCGATGCCGACTGCCGTCAATCCGATCCTTTCCGTCGTAGCCACCCAAGGGTCATCAGCCGGCGTCGCGCGCGACCTCGTCTTGCAGCCCGGAACCGTGATCGACGCCCAGGTGCTGAAGGTTCTCGCCAACAATCTGGTGCGGATCGCGATCGCCAATCTCTCGCTCGATGTGATGTCGGAAGTCCCGCTGAAGGCGGGACAGGCCCTGCAGCTGGCGGTATCGCAGAGCGAGGGCGGAATCAGGCTGGCGATGGTGGGGCAGGGTGCCGACGCAACCGCCGACACCGTAACACTGGCGCCTGCTGCGCGGGCCCAAGCTGAGACCAATATTGCGGCGGCGCTGCCGAAGCAGACATTGACGCCGCTCGAGAAGGTGGCGGTTTCCGCGGCAGCGCAGTCCGCCGCCACGCAGCAGGGCAGTTTGGCACCGCTGTTTGCGAATCTCGGGGCTGCCGCGGCGGATGCCCTGCCGCCCAAGCTGCAGCAGGCGGTGGTGCAATTGCTGGCGCAGCGGACCAGCCTCGATCAAAACCTCACCGGCGGCGAGGTCAAGAATGCCTTCCAGAAGTCAGGGCTGTTTCTCGAGGCTTCGCTGGCGTCGGGATCGCCGCCGGCCGGCATCCCCGACCTGAAGGCCGCGCTGATCGTGCTGCGTCAGACCCTGCTGTCGTCGCTCGGCGGAGCCGCGGCTCTGGCGGCGGCGCCGCTTGCCCCATCCCTGTCCCCCGACATCGACGCGGTGGAAAACCTCTTGCCACAGGCGCGGCTGACGGCGGCCGGCGACTCCCCGGCATCGGGCGGCGGGCCACGCGCCGTGACGGCTGCCGCGCTGAATGTGCTGCTGGAGGGGTCGCAGGAGATCGGCCGTGCCCTGCCGGCACCGGGATCCCTGAAAGACCTGCGCGGTAGCGATGTCACCCTCCAGACCAACACGCCGCCGCCGTTTCGCGGCGCGCAGCCCTCCGCCCAGCCGGTCGCCTTGCCGTCGCTGCTATCAGACGCACCGCTGGCGACCACCGTGCGTCAACTGCTCGGCGATACCGAGGCTGCGATTGCGCGCCAGACCCTGCTGCAGGTGGCGTCATTGCCGGACCGTATCGATACATCTGCTCCGCGGACCGATCCGGCGGCGCCGCGCTGGCATTTCGAAATCCCGTTTGCGACGCCGCTGGGAACCGCGATGGCCGAGTTCGAGATCTGCCGCGACGGCGGCGGTGACGAGGTCGAAGCGGCCCAACGCGTGTGGCAGGCGCGATTCTCGCTCGACGTGGAACCCGCCGGCCCGGTGCATGCGCTGGTCTCGCTGGTTGGCGGCGCCACCTCGGTGCGGATGTGGGCGGAGCGTCCGGAAACCGCGGCGCAACTGCGCGCTGGCGCGGCGCAACTCGGCCAGGCGCTGGCCAAAGCCGAGCTTCAGCCCGGCGAGATCGTGATCCGCGACGGCCCGCCGCCGCCATCGCCGGCAGCGCCCGCCGGGCATTTCCTGGATCGCGCGCTATGAAGGTCGAATCGGGGCGGCGGCTGGCGGTCGCGCTGCACTACGACAAATCGGGTGCGCCGCGGGTGACCGCCAAGGGCAAGGGCAGCATCGGCGCCAGGATCATCGAAGTCGCCACGGCGAACAACATCCCGATCGAGGAAAACGAAGTGCTGGCCGGGGCGCTCTCCAATGTCGAGATCGGCGACGAAATCCCGACCGAACTGTACAAGGCGGTGGCGGAAGTGCTGGCGTTCGTGCTCGGTCTGTCGCGGAGGGTGCGCTAAGCGTCGCTCCCGATGGTCATTGTTTTACCATGATATCAAACGCATCGTCGGCCGCCTTCAACCACATCGGACGCTCCCGTGATCAACCGCCGCCATGCGCTCGGCCTTGTCGCCACCGCCAGCATTTTGCCCGCTCGCAGCTTTGCCAATGTGTCGCCCCAGCGCAGCGAGATCCGAGAGGATCTAGCCAGGCGATTTACCGATGAGGGAACGATCGGCAGCTTCGTCGGCTACAAGGTCGCGGACTATCTGATCATCGCCAGCGACAAGAATCGCTCCGGCGAGGCGATGCTGCCGGCCTCGACCTTCAAGATCCCCAATTCGGTGATCGCGCTGGAGACCGGCGTGGTCGAAGACCCGGACAAGCAGGTTTTCAAATGGGACGGGGTGAAGCGGAGCATCGAGTCCTGGAACAGGGATCACACCCTGCGCACCGCCTTCGCCGCATCCGCGGTGCCGGTCTATCAGGATATCGCCCGGCGCATCGGCGCGGAGCGGATGCGGAAATACCTCGATCTGTTCGAATACGGTAACCGCGATATCGGCGGTGGCATCGACCGGTTCTGGCTGACCGGCGATCTGCGCATCGACCCGATGCAGCAGGTCGATTTCGTCGACCGGCTGCGGCGCGGCGTGCTGCCGGTGTCCAGGCGCAGCCAGGAGCTGGTGCGCGATATCCTGCCCGTGACGAAAGTCGGCGACTCCGTCATCCGCGCCAAGAGCGGCCTGTTGGGCGCCGAGGTCGGAAAGCCGTCGCTCGGATGGATGGTCGGCTGGGCCGAAAAGGGCGCCGCGACGACGGTTTTTGCGCTCAACATGGATTGCCTGGAGCCGCGCCACATTGCGGCCCGCATGACGTTGACGCAGCAATGCCTCACCGATATCGGTGCGATCTGATCTGGCCGCCGGCCGCCGCCGAATACCCGCCCGGTCCAAGGGAGCAGCCATGAACCCGGCCGAAGCCAAGCCGCCGCGCTTTGCGCAACTGACCATGGATCAGCTCGACGCCGCGCAGAAGCCGCTCGGCGAGCAGATCGTGAAGGTCTCCAGCATCGGCATCGGCGGACCGTACAATTCGATGCTGCGCAGCCCGGTGCTGGGCCAGCGGCTGTTCGACCTGTTTCACTATTTGCGCTGGGAGACTTCGGTCCCGCTCCGGCTCAACGAGTTCGCGATCCTCATCATCGCGCGGCAATGGCGCTCGCAGGTCGAATGGTACGCGCATGCGCCGCTGGCGCAGAAGGCGGGACTGTCGGCCGACATCATCGCGGAGCTGAAAACCGGCCGGCGTCCCTCCCGGATGGCCGAGGACGAGGCCGCGGTGTACGATTTCGTCGCCGAACTCACCACCGCGCGGAAAGTTTCCGACCAGACCTTCGCCAGGGCGAAGCAGGTGTTCAGTGATCAGCAGATCGTCGACCTGACCGCGGTAGCGGGCAACTACATCATGGTGGCGATGCTGCTGGCGATGTCCGAGACGTCCGTGCCGCCCGGCAAGGAGCCGCCCTTTAGGGATGGCGAGGAGTAGGGGGCACACGCCGCCACTTGGGCCGGCCCTGCCGAAGCGCCGCCAATGAGCTCCGTGTCCCGGACGCTGCGCAACGCCCCCCGGAAGGGCCTTTGCCAAGAATCGCGAAAACAACCCCATGCAAAGTAGAATGCGGGTCATCGTCGCCTCCTTGGGCGCCGGATACGAGCGCCCCGGTCGCCGGCACCACAGAACGGCAAGGGCGTTTCCCGCGCGCCGAAGGCCGTGCTAGAACGCCCTGAAATCGAACGGCAATTGCGGGCGGAAACACATGAAGGACATCCTGGACACCCTCGAGGAGCGGCGCGCCGGCGCCAAGCTCGGCGGCGGCGAAAAGCGCATCGAGGCGCAGCACGCCCGCGGCAAGCTGACCGCGCGGGAGCGAATCGAGCTGCTGCTCGACAAGGGTTCGTTCGAGGAATTCGACATGTTCGTCGAGCACCGCTCGGTCGAATTCGGCATGGAAAAGACGAAAGTGCCGGGCGACGGCGTGGTCACCGGCTGGGGCACCGTCAACGGACGCAAGACTTTCGTCTTCGCCAAGGATTTTACAGTGTTCGGCGGCTCGCTGTCGGAAACCCACGCCCAGAAGATCGTCAAGATCCAGGACATGGCGATGAAGGCGAGGGCGCCGATCATCGGGCTCTACGATGCCGGCGGCGCGCGGATCCAGGAAGGCGTCGCGGCCCTTGCCGGCTATTCCTATGTGTTCCGCCGCAACGTCATCGCCTCGGGCGTGATTCCGCAGATCTCCGTCATCATGGGCCCCTGCGCCGGCGGCGACGTCTATTCGCCCGCCATGACCGACTTCATCTTCATGGTGAAGAACACCAGCTACATGTTCGTCACCGGCCCGGACGTGGTGAAGACCGTCACCAACGAGGTGGTGACGGCGGAAGAACTCGGCGGTGCATCCGTGCACGCCACCCGCTCATCGATCGCCGACGGCGCCTTCGAGAACGACGTCGAGACGCTGCTGCAGATGCGCCGGCTGATCGATTTCCTGCCTAGCAACAATACCGACGGCGTGCCGGAATGGCCGAGTTTCGACGACATCGAGCGGGTCGACATGTCCCTGGACACGCTGATCCCCGACAATCCGAACAAGCCCTACGACATGAAGGAGTTGATCCTGAAGGTGGTGGACGAGGGCGACTTCTTCGAGATCTCCGAGACTTTTGCCAAAAACATCGTCACCGGCTTCGGCCGCGTTGCCGGCCGCACCGTCGGCTTCGTCGCCAACCAGCCGATGGTGCTGGCGGGCGTGCTCGACAGCGACGCCTCGCGCAAGGCCGCGCGCTTCGTCCGGTTCTGCGACGCCTTCAACATTCCGATCGTCACCTTCGTCGACGTGCCGGGATTCCTGCCGGGCACCGCGCAGGAATATGGCGGATTGATAAAACACGGCGCCAAGCTGCTGTTCGCGTTTTCGCAGGCCACGGTGCCCCTTGTGACCGTGATCACGCGAAAAGCCTATGGCGGCGCGTTCGACGTGATGGCGTCGAAGGAAATCGGCGCCGACATGAACTACGCCTGGCCGACCGCTCAGATCGCGGTGATGGGCGCCAAGGGCGCGGTGGAAATCATCTTCCGCTCCGACATCGGCGACACCGACAAGATCGCCGCGCGCACCAAAGAATACGAGGACCGCTTCCTGTCCCCTTTCATCGCCGCCGAGCGCGGCTATATCGACGACGTCATCATGCCGCATTCGACGCGGCGCCGGATCGCCCGGGCGCTGGCGATGCTGAAGGACAAGCACGTCGAGATCCCGATGAAGAAGCACGACAATTTGCCGTTGTGAGGACAGATTTGATCAAGATGGATATTGGCATCCTCAACCTGATTCGGTTATATAACTCCAATGACTGACTCTCTGAAAATCCTCATTGAAGCTGCCAAGACCGCCAAACGACGCCGGAACAGCGGGAGCAGCAGCGGCGTAGCTTCGTCTATGGCAACACCCATTTTGAAAATGAGTTGATTACCCGGGAAATGGTTAATCGAGAGGCCGAAAGGCTGGCTGAGGATAAAAAATGACGGGTGACGAGCGCGATCGGCGAGATAGCCGCGCGCTCGAGCCTGAACTGATCACTGACCCTCAAGCGAAAGCCGTTGCCGAAGCACGAAACGGGTTCAGGCAATATGATGCCGCGGTCAGTGTGATCCAAAGCGCGCTTGACCGCGGATCATTCAAGCTTCGGCCTTCGCTTATCCTCGGATTGCAGCGAGAAGCACTTGCAGGAATCAGCTCCTACGCTGGGAACTATCGTCCGGGTGGTGTTGCTATTGAAGGCAGCAAGCACGAACCGGTCGGAGCGCACCTCGTTCCCGAACTCGTTGAAGACATGTGCGACTACGTCAACGATCATTGGGAAGACAGTACGCCGATTCATCTTGCGGCTTCTACAAATCCGTCGGCGGCAACCTGCGAGTTAATGCCGGTAGTAGCACGGGGCGGCTGAGTTTAGGTCTCGCGCTCCACTCCGGATTCACGATAGGATCCGGCAAGCCTGTCCTTACGGAGCCACCCTATGCCAACCGCCTATTTCGTCGTCCGCGCCACCGTCACCGATCCCGCCAAACGCAAGGCGTTCGATGAATGGTATCAAAAGGAACATCTGCCCGACGCAACAAAAGCGTTCGGCATCAAGAAGGCACGGCGGTTCTGGAGCGCCAGTGATCCCTCGCTGCATATGGCGACGTATGAATTCCCCGATCAGGCCGCGCTCGAGCGCGGCACCGGCGGCGACGCGCTGAAGCCGCTGATCGCCGAATTCGACCGCTGCTGGCCCGATGTCACCCGTACGCGCGAGGTGCTGGTGCTGGCGGAGGAGTTTGCGGGGTAGATTCTCCGGCCGTCGTCCCGGCCGAGTGGGCTTCGGCGAGCGCTGAGTCGGCACTCCTACGCGTGCCGCTTCGCAATACGCAAGGTGACAGGCCTTTTTCCATCAACTACGTTGGCGTAGGGGTCCCGCGTTCGCGGGGGCGACGAGAGCGTTGCCGTCTACTTCATCCCCATACAGCCAGCATAAAACGTCGTGGTCGCGGGCCAGTCCGAGAACATGCCGCGGATGCCGACCTGTTGCGCCAGCACGTCCAGCACCGTGAGCGTGTCACCGTCGCGGTCGATCGCGGCCTTGATGGATTTGTGATAGAAGCCGCCGCCCCTGTCGAGCGGCCCGTCGCGCTCCAGCGACCATCCGATCAGGTCGAGGCCGGCGGCTTTCGCGGCCCTGGCATAGGCAGACGGCACGATTTCGCCTTTGTCGTTCAGCCCCAGCATCATGTAGATCGGCGGCGCCAGTATCTTCACGCTCTGCGCTTTCAGTTCGGTCATGGTGGGCTTCAGGGTCTCGGGCCGGGTATGGTCGAAACCTGCGGTCTCGTAGCGGCCGTCGAGATACACCGCCTGCGCTGCAAACTCCGGCTCGGTCTTCACCCAATACAGGATGTCGGCCAGACTGAAACTCTGGGCGAACACGTCGCTCGGCGGGATGCCCGCATCCTTGTAGGCGCGCAGCATCTGGGACGCATATTTCTCCTGGGTGTAGTCGCCGTCGAACGGCATCGGCACTTCGGGGGCTTTCAGTTCCGGCGTGAACTTGGCGCCCAGGCTCTTGATCAGCGCGATGCTCTCGTCGTGAGTCATCAGCGTGCCGGAATGGCTGTAGAGGTCGGTGCGCCAGCGCGGTGTGCCGTTCTGGTATTCGGTCGCGGTCATGGCCTTCGGGTTGAAGCCGTCCATCTTGGCCGACAGCGTCTTGAATTCGGCGAGCGTGATGTCGCTGGTGCAGCATTTTGCCGACGCCTTCCTGCCGGTGACGGAATCGGCCTGAATGAACGGCATGGTGCATTTTGCGGCCAGCGCGGGTATCGACAGGATATTGGTCGTGGTGTGCAGGTCACATTGCGAATGCCGGCAGACCAGTTGCCGGTCTTTTGTGAAGGTCACGTCGCATTCGATTACACCGGCGCCCATCCGGGCCGCTGCCTGATAGGACTCTCGGGTGTGCTCGGGGAATTGCAGCGCGGCGCCGCGATGGCCGATGGAAAAATCAGTCTTGCGAAAAGGGCCGGTGCACTGGCTCAGCTTCTGCTTGAGCGACCCGTCTTTCATCTTGTCGACGAGGTAAAATGGTCGGGGACCGATCTGCGCCTCGCGCGACAGGCTCTGCGCGACGGCGGGGGCGATGAGGGGGACGCACAGGAACGCAGACAGCAGAGCGGAGCGAAGGCGGGTCGGCATGGGCAGTTCTCTCTGACGATGTTCAGGCGAATACCATAGCATTGTGACAAAGGGGTGTGCGCTGCGGCGTCACCCTTGCCGTCCCCGCGAACCGCACGACAAGCTGCGCTGGTTCAGCCACTATTCATTTCGCCGCGATCAAACTCTCCTCGCATCACTGCAGATTGCCGCGACGAGGAGATGTCATGGAACGCCGCCACTTTCTGAAACTCGCCTTTGGATTTGCCGCAGGCGCGGTAACGCTGGCCGCGAGCGCGCAGGCCGCGCCCCTCGCGCCGCGACCGCTCATCGGAGACGGAGGGCGGCTGCCTGGAAATGACGATCCGCGGCCGGCCGTCGCGACCGGCGACGAGGTTGATCGTCTTGTCCCCGAAGAGGTGCGCTGGGGCCGCGGACGTGGTCGTGGCCGAGGATGGGGCAGGCGGCGTTGGGGACGGCGTCGGCGCCATTGGGGCTGGCATCGCCGCCGCTGGCGCCGCCGTCGCCGGTACTGGCGCCGCCGTTACTGGTAAGGCGCGATCGATCGAATCCGCGGGAGGGCGGTTCGTCCTCCCGTTGCCGCGCCGACGAGGCCACCGGTTGCGGGCAGTCCCTCACACAAGAACCCCGCGCGGGTGCGCGGGGTTCTGCCTTGAGACGTAACGTCGGTTCAATAACGGCAGCGGCCAGCGTACCACACCATGCCGCGGGGGCATATGCGGGCGCGAGGCACTACCACGACGGGAGCCGGCCGGTAAACGACCGGCGGCCGCACCACGTACACCGGCGGGCGTCGAATCACGACATTGGGCCGGCATTCGCCGTACGGGCCGCGGTGGTAGCCGCGACCGCATCCGCCGGCGGCATCGGCGATCGGGGCGAAGCCCACAACGGTGGTTGCAAGCAGGGCTGCTGCGATCAGATATTTCATGACTTCTCCCCTCATTTCAGGCCGTACGTGCGGCCCCGGATTCCCTGTGATTCGACACGTCGCAAAAAATTCAAAACATTCGTGCGACCTTAATGAGGCGACCTGAACGCGGAATGAATGGGGGCGACCGTGGCGACGGCGCAAGCTGTTCGCGACGGGTTGCGTGCGATGATCAATCCCCAGGCTCGCCGAACAGTGCCGCAAAACGCTTCTCGCCGCTGCGGGTGAAATTGACGATCCGGCTGCCGGGCGCGGCGTCGCGGGCCGCCCATTTCAGTTCGGTGAACCGCGCCATGATCGCCGCACCCAGCGTGCCCGCGAGATGATGGCGCCGCTCGCTCCAGTCGAGGCAGGCCTTGCACAGCGGACGGCGCGGATGCGCCAGTGCGCTCGCATCGATCTGAAGCGCCTTGGCCATGAAGCGCTCGCCCTCGGTGGTGAGTTCGATCGCCTGCTTGCTCTGGCGCAACAGGCGCTGCCTGCGCAGGCTGTCCAGCATCTGCACGCCGAGATCGCCGGCCAGATGGTCGTAGCAGATCCGCGCGCGGCGCAGCGCCGGATCCTTCGGCCCGGTGCGCAGGCGCATGTGGCCGGCGCGCGCGGCAAGGCCGGCGAGGCCTTCGAGCACGCCGGCGACGTCGGGATCGGCGAGGCGGTAATAGCGGTGGCGGCCCTGCTTCTCCTGCTCGATCAGACCGCCGGCCTCGAGCTTCGACAGATGCGAACTCGCGGTCTGCGGCGTGATGCCGGCCTGGTGCGCCAGCTCGCTGGCGGTCAGCGCGCGGCCGCTCATCAGCGCCGTCAGCATGTTGGCGCGCGCGGGGTCGCCGACCAGGGCGGCGATCATGGCAATGTCGGGACCTGCTTTCATAGTTCGATGCTAGACGAAGCATCGACGTCGATCAAGAGAGTATGTTGATTTTTACTCAAGGGCCTGAATTCATCATTGCGAGGAGCGCAGCGACGAAGCAATCCAGCTTGCTTTGACAAAGCTGGATTGCTTCGCTGCGCTCGCAATGACGGCTGGTGGAACATTGGAGCTCAAGAAATGGCCGTCACCGTTTTCATCCGCTACCAGCTCGATCCGTTCAAGCGTGCGATGTTCGAGCAATATTCGAAGAACTGGCTCACCATCATCCCGAGATGCAGCGGCGACCTGATCGGCTACTGGATGCCCCATGAGGGCACCAACAACATCGCCTTCGCGCTGATTTCGTTCGAAAGCCTCGCCGCCTATGAAGACTACCGCGCGAGGTTGCGCGCCGATAGCGAGGGGATAGCCAACTTCAATTTCGCCGAGGAGAACAGATTCATTCTCGCGGAGGAACGCTCCTTCTTGCGGAAGGTGGAATTGTAGGTCATTGCGAAGGTGCAACGGAGGCGCAACATGATAGCGGTGATCTTTGAAGTCTGGCCGAAGCCAGAGCACAGGCAGGAATATTTTGACCTCGCGGCCGAACTGAAGCCGATGCTGCAAACCATCGACGGTTTCATCTCGGTCGAGCGGTTCGAGAGCCTGACGGAGAAGGGCAAGATCCTTTCGCTGTCGTTCTGGCGCGACGAGGAAGCCGTCGCTGCTTGGCGCAACGTGCCCGGTCACCGCAAGACCCAGGGCAAGGGCCGCGCGACCATTTTCCAGAACTACCGGCTTCGCATCGCCGGGGTCATCCGCGACTACGGAATGGATGACCGTGCGCAGGCACCGACGGACAGCCGCGCCGTTCATGGGGCGCACTAGCCCGATGAACGGCGCGTGGATATTGTCGTCCCAGGGAAACAACGAACGGGAGGGACCATGCCGGTCACAACTTCAGACAAGCGCGCCACGTTCCGGAAGATGCACGAGTCCGGTTGTTTCATCATTCCCAATCCCTACGATACCGGCAGCGCCAAGGCGCTGCAGCATCTCGGCTTCAAGGCGCTGGCTTCGACCAGCGCGGGTTTTGCCTGGACGATGGGCAAAGCCGACAACGGTGTCACGCTTGATGAGGTGTGTACGCATCTTGCGGCGCTGTGCGCGGCCGTCGATCTGCCGGTCAACGCCGATTTCGAGGGCGGCTTTGCGCATGAGCCGGCCAAGGTCGGCGCTAATGTCGCGCGGGGGGTGAAGACCGGCGTCGCCGGGCTGTCGATCGAGGACTCCACCGGCGATGCCGCAAAGCCGCTGTACGACCGTGCCGTCGCGGTCGAGCGCATCAAGGCGGCGAGAGCGGCCATCGATGCCGACGGCAGCGGCGTGTTGCTGACCGGCCGCTGCGAAGGCTTTCTGGTCGGCCAGGCCGACCTCGCCATGGTGATCGACCGGCTTCAGGCCTATTCGGAAGCCGGCGCTGACTGCCTCTATGCGCCCGGCATCAAGACCAAGGAGCAGATATCGGCCGTCGTGAAGGCCGTGCATCCGAAGCCGGTCAATCTCCTGATCGGCGCGTCCGGACTCTCGGTCGCGGAGGCCGGCGAGCTCGGCGTGCGCCGCATCAGTGTCGGCGGTTCGCTGGCGCGCGCGGCCTGGGGTGGCTTCATGCGGGCGGCCGGCGAGATGGCCAAGAAAGGTACTTTCACCGAACTCGGCAACGGTTATTCCGCCGGCGAGTTGAACAAGATGTTCCGTTGAAGCCGAAAAAACGCGGCGGGCAAAAACTTGCCCGCCGCGCGGTTGGTTCAGATCGCTATGACCCGGCTTTACCTGCTGGGAGCGGGGTTGGCCGGCGGCGCCGCAGGCGCCGGAGCCGGGCTCTGCGGACGCGAGGGGGCGGCGCCGGTCGTGGTGCCCGGTTCGGTATTGGTGCGCGGCGTCAGGTCACGCATGCTTGATGGCGCCGCCGGAGGCGACGACTGCGGGGCGGTCTGAGCCGTGGAGGTTGTCGGCGATGTGCCGGCCTCATTGACCGTGGAGTTGTTCAGTCCGTAGAAAATCGCGCCCAGGACTACCGCGATGGCAAGGGCAAACATCGCCACCTTGGCCCCGCTGGCGGGACCTTCGGCGAGAACCGGATCGGCCTGCAGGTCGTTGTCAACACGCGGCTGACGGCGGATTTCCTCATCGGTGAGGCCGGGACGGTACGGGTCGTTCTGTTGGGGTTGATTGACCATGATTAGTTCCTCCATTCTGCCCCTGACAACCCTCGGAAGCAGCGGGGGTTCCGGGCACCCAACGTTTCACACAACATTTCCATCTGTTCAGAATGGAACCGGCCACGTAGGTTCCCTGATCGCGTTCCAGGGGTTGCGAAATGTGGGGCCTGCCGAGTGATATCGTTCTGTACGCGCTATCGCTGGTGGCGCTCGCTGCCCAGGCGATGACTGCGGCGCTCGCCGCGGGAAAGCGCAGCATGGATTGGGCCGGAGTCTGCATGCTGGGCAGCATCACCGCACTGGGCGGTGGCACCATCCGCGATGTTTTGCTCGGGCACTATCCGTTGGTCTGGGTGCAACATCCATCCTACCTGCTGCTGACCGCGGGGGCTGCGCTCGCCACCATCCTGATCGCGCGCGCGGTGCATCGGCTGAACACGGCGTTTCTGGTGCTCGACGCCATTGGTCTGGTGGTCTTCACCATCGTCGGCTGCGACGTGGCGCGGCAGCTCGAGCCTTCGCTGCCGCTGGTAATCGTGGTGGTGGCGGGCATGATCACCGGCTGCGCCGGCGGCGTGCTGCGCGACATCCTGTGCAACGACGTGCCGCTGTTGTTTCGCGCCGAACTTTACGCCAGCGTCTCCATCGTCACCGGGCTGTTCTACGCCACGGGGTTTGGGCTGAAGATGAATGCCGAATTGTGGACGGCGCTGACCTTCGTGCTCGGCCTGTCGTTTCGCCTGCTGGCGATCCGCTACAGATGGGAGATGCCGAAATTCGTCTTTGACGAGAATCGCCGCTAGCACATTGACGCGGTGCACAATGGTGCGGCCTGCCCGACGAGGTTGTCACGTCGTTTCGCGGGAGAGCCTCGCGACGACACAACCCGAATACGCCGGCCCGGCAGGCGGGTACGAAATTGCGATCTTGGGACGCAGGCATCCAATACCGAGATTTGTGGTGCGCTAGCGGCGGAAAGCGACGTAGACTGGTTCTAAGCTGAGACAATGACTAGTTAAAAAGCCCCGGCGCGGCGGCTCAAAGAGGGTGGTATGGGAATCAACCAGGGTCCGATCAGTCTCGATCAAAAATACACGCAAGGGTCGGGCCATGTCTTCATGACGGGCATCCAGGCGCTGGTCCGCCTGCCGATGGCGCAGATCCGCCGCGACCGTGCCGCCGGCCTCAATACCGCGGGCCTCGTCTCGGGCTACCGGGGTTCGCCGCTCGGCGGCTACGACCAGCAGCTATTCGCCGCGCGAAAACACCTCGACCAGTACAACATCAAATTCCAGCCCGGCGTGAACGAGGACCTCGCGGCCACCGCGATCTGGGGCTCGCAGCAGCTCAACCTGTCGAAGGGCGCCCGGCACGACGGCGTGGTCGGCATCTGGTACGGCAAGGGTCCCGGCGTCGACCGCTGCGGCGACGTGTTCCGCCACGGCAACGCCGCAGGCTCGGCGAAAACCGGCGGCGTGCTGTGCCTCGCCGGTGACGATCACGGCGCCAAATCCTCCACCGTCCCGCACCAGTCCGACCACGCCTTCATCTCGGCGCTGATGCCTTATCTCTATCCCTCCAGCATCCATGAGATGATCGAGATGGGCCTGCTGGGCATCGCGATGTCGCGCTACTCGGGCTGCTGGGTCGGCATGAAGGTGATCACCGAGACCGTGGAAACAACGGCGGAGATCGATCTCGCCGACGAAATAAAGCCCTTCATCATTCCGACTGATTTCGAGATGCCGCCCGGCGGCCTCAACCTGCGCTGGCCCGACGACCGCTACGAGCAGGACCGCCGCCTGCAGGACTACAAGGGCTTTGCCGCCATCGCGTTTGCCCGCGCCAACAAGGTCAATCGCATCACCATGGATTCGCCGAACGCCCGGTTCGGCATCATGGCGTCGGGCAAAAGCTACGAGGATATCCGGCAGGCGCTGCGCGAACTCGGCATCACCCCGGAAGTCGCCGCCAGGATCGGCCTGAGGCTCTACAAGATCGGCATGCCGTGGCCGCTGGAGCCGCAGGGTGTGCGCGAATTCGCGGTCGGGCTCGAGGAAATCCTCATCATCGAGGAGCGCCGCGAGATCGTCGAAAACCAGGTGAAGCAGGAGCTGTTCAACTGGCGCGACGACGTCCGCCCGCGCATCGTCGGCAAGATGGACGAGCACGACAAGCGCTTTTTGCCGTTTGCCGAGGAGCTCAGCGTCGCCTCGCTGGCGAGTTCACTGACCGAGCGGCTGCTGCGCCTCGATCTCAATCCCGAAATCGCCGCCATGCTGCGGGCCAAGGCCGACTGGTTCAACGGCCGGCTCGCGACCCAGATGCAGCCGGTGTCGCCGATCTCGCGGACGCCGTACTTCTGCTCGGGCTGTCCGCACAACACCTCGACCAGGGTGCCCGAGGGCAGCCGCGCCTTCGCCGGCATCGGCTGCCACTTCATGGCGCTGTGGATGGACCGCAACACCGAGACCTTTACCCATATGGGCGGCGAGGGCGTGCCGTGGGTCGGCGTCGCCCCCTTTACCGATGAGCAGCACGTATTCGCCAATCTCGGCGACAGCCTTGCGATCCGCCAGGCGGTCGCCTCCGGCGCCAACATCACCTACAAGATCCTCTATAATGATGCGACCGCGATGACCGGCGGCCAGCATGTCGACGGCGATCTGTCGCCGCAGCAGATCACCTTCCAGCTGCACTCCGAAGGCATCCGCGACATCTATCTGGTGTCGGAAAATCCCGATGCGTACCCGGCCTCCGACATCGCGCCGGGCACCAGGACCGCGCACCGCGACGAGCTCGACGCCGTGCAGAAGACGCTGCGCCAGGTCAAGGGCGCTTCCGCCATCGTGTTCGTGCAGACCTGCGCCGCCGAAAAACGCCGCCGCCGCAAGCGCGGCACGCTGGAGGATCCGGCGCGCCGCGTCATGATCAATCCGGCGGTGTGTGAAGGATGCGGCGACTGCTCGGTGCAATCGAACTGTATCTCGGTGGAGCCGCTGGAGACCGAGATGGGTCGCAAGCGCACCATCAACCAGTCGACCTGCAACAAGGACTATTCCTGCGTGAAGGGGTTCTGCCCGTCGTTCGTCACGGTCGATGGCGGCAAGCTGCGCAAACGCGCGCCGGCAAGCCTTGGCGATATGAGCCTCGGCGAGATCGGCGATCTGCCGGAGCCGGCTTCGCGGCCCAATCTGGACCGTCCCTACAACATCGCGGTCGGCGGCGTCGGCG
Organism: Bradyrhizobiaceae bacterium Ga0074131; assembly: GCA_001464035.1. Lineage (GTDB taxonomy): Bacteria > Pseudomonadota > Alphaproteobacteria > Rhizobiales > Xanthobacteraceae > Bradyrhizobium. The sequence continues at coordinate 82,851 of LNEC01000017.1, read as the reverse complement.
GCACCGGCGTCCTGACTATCGGCGCGCTGCTCGGCATGGCCGCGCATATCGAGGGCAAGGCCAGCATGATCCTGGACATGTCGGGCCTCGCACAAAAGGGCGGGGCGGTGCTCAGCCATGTCCGGCTGTCGGAAAACACCGCCGACGTCACCTGTTCGCGCATCGTCACCGGCACCGCCGATCTGGTGCTGGCCGCCGACGAGGTCGTCGCCGCCGCCAAGGAAACCATGACGCTGTGCGAATCCAGCCGCACCTATGGCGTCATCAACACCCACCTCATTCCGATCGCGGACTTCATCCTCAACCGCGATTTCAATTTCCAGAGCCGCAAGGTCAACCACGTCCTCGAAACCGCGCTGCGCAAGGACTCCTCGTTCTTCGATTTCACGAAGCCCGCCGAAGTGCTGCTCGGCGATTCCATCGCCACCAACATGATGATGATGGGCTATGCCTATCAGAAGGGCATGCTGCCGCTGCAGGCGAAGTCGATCGAGCAGGCCATCGAGGTCAACGGCGTCGCCATCAAGATGAACACCCAGGCGTTCCAGCTGGGGCGTCTCGCCGCCGCCGATCCGGCACGGCTGGTGGCGATGATGAAGGGCCAGGACGACACGGTGGCGCCGAAGACGCTGGACGAGATGTCGCTCGACGAGATCATCGCCCATCGCAGCGCGCTGCTGACCGACTACCAGGACGGCAAGCTCGCCGACCGCTATCGCAAGCTGGTGGCGAAGGTGCGCAACGCCGCGCTCGACGGCGGCTACGGCGAGGCCCTGCCGCGTGCGGTCGCGATCAATTACGCCAAGCTGCTCGCCTACAAGGACGAGTATGAGGTGGCGCGGCTGTTTACCGACGGACGCTTCGAAAAACAGCTGCGCGACCAGTTCGACGGCGACTTCAAGTTCAGTTTCAACCTCGCGCCGCCGCTGCTCGGCGGAGGCGTCGACGCGCTGGGCCGGCCGAAGAAGCGCGCGTTCGGCGCCTGGATGTTACCGGTGTTTCGAATGCTGGCGAAGCTGCGCGGCCTGCGCGGCACCGCGTTCGATGTCTTCGGCTACAGCGCCGACCGCAGGATGGAGCGCGAGCTGATCGTGGCGTACGAGAAGGACGTCGCCACCGTGCTCGGCCTGCTGTCGCCGGTCACGCTGGACACCGCGATCGAGATTCTCTCGCTGCCCGACCGCATCCGCGGCTATGGGCCGGTGAAGGAGAAGGCGGTGCAGGCGGCGAAAATCCGCTATGCGGAATTAACCCGGGACCTCGTCAGCCCGCCGCCGGCGCCACGCCAGATCGCGGCGGAATAGGGCCTTGCGCTTTCGGGCGCTTGCCAACGAAGGTCCGACGCGCGAAGACATCCGCTGGGAAGAAACACCAGCGGAGAGTTTATTGACCATCAAGGGCAAGGCCTACATTGCCGGGATCTACGAGCATCCGACCCGGCATGCACCCGATAAATCCACCGCACAATTGCATGCCGAAGTCGCCAAGGGCGCTATCGAGGACGCCGGGCTGACCAAGGCCGACATCGACGGCTATTTCTGCGCCGGCGACGCCCCCGGCGGGCTATGGCCGATGGTCGATTACCTCGGCCTGCGGGTCCGCCACATGGATTCAACCGAGACCGGCGGCTGCTCCTACTTGATCCATCTCGGCCATGCCGCCGAAGCCATCGCCGCCGGCAAATGCTCGATCGCGCTGATCACGCTGGCGGGCAAGCCGCGCACCGGGGTGATGCCGCCGCGCGCGCAGGGCGCCGAAGCCGACTTCGAGACGGCATACGGGGCGACCACCCACAATGCCTACGGCATGTGTGCCATGCGCCACATGCACGACTACGGCACGACCAGCGAGCAGCTGGCCTGGATCAAGGTCGCCGCCTCCCACCACGCCCAATACAACCCCCACGCCATGCTGAAGGACGTCGTCACCGTCGAGGACGTGCTGAATTCGCCGATGATCTCCGATCCCCTGCGCCGGCTCGACTGCTGCGTCGTCAGTGACGGCGGCGGCGCGCTGATCGTCACCACGCCGGAAATCGCCAGGAGCCTGAAAAAGCCGCTCGTGCGCCTGATCGGCCACGGCGAGGCGATGAAGGGTCCGCGCGGCGGCAAGGACCTCGATCTGACGTACTCCGCCGGCATCTGGTCCGGCCCACGCGCCTTCGAGGAGGCCGGCGTCACCCCGAAGGACATCAAATACGCCTCGATCTACGACAGCTTTACCATCACGGTGCTGATGCAGCTCGAGGACCTCGGCTTCTGCAAGAAGGGCGAGGGCGGCAAGTTCGTCTCCGACGGCAATCTGATTTCCGGTGTCGGTAAACTGCCGTTCAACACCGACGGCGGAGGTCTCTGCAGCAATCATCCCGTGAATCGCGGCGGCATCACGAAAATCATCGAAGCTGTCAGGCAGTTGCGCGGCGAAGCGCATCCGAAAGTGCAGGTGCCGAATTGCGATCTCGCGATCGCCCACGGCACCGGCGGCCTGCTCGGCGTGCGTCACGCCGCTTCAACCTGCATTCTGGAGCGCGCGTAATGGCTGAAGCAAGGAAATATCCGGCGCCCCAGGGCAATCCCGAAACCGCGCCGTTCTGGGAAGCGGCCAAACAGGGCAAGTTCCTGATCAAGCGCTGCACCGCCTGCGGCGAGCCGCATTACTTTCCGCGTGCGATCTGCCCGTTCTGTTTTTCCGACAAGACGGTATGGGAGGAAAGCTCGGGCGAGGGCGAGATCTATACCTTCAGCCTGATGCGCAAATCGCCGACCGGGCCCTATGCGATCGGCTGGGTCACGCTGAAGGAAGGCCCGTCGCTGCAGACCAATTTTGTTGATTGCGAGCTGGAAAAGCTCAAAATCGGGCAGAAGGTGAAGGTCGTCTTCAAGCCGACCGACGGCTCACCGCTGCCGTTTTTTACGCCGGTGTAAATTCTTCCCTTCTCCCCTTGTGGGAGAAGGTGGCGGCCGCAGGCCGCCGGATGAGGGGTTCTCTCCGCGGGCAGTGTGCGCGCTGAGGCAACCCCTCACCCAAGTGAGTTTGTTGCGGGCACCGGCGATACCCTCTCCCAGGGAGAGGGCGATGCGACTGGCACCGGTTAAAGAAAAATTTTCGGGGGAGAGCCGACAACATGCCGATCAAGTACGACGAGCTGATGGCGCTGAAAAATCTCGGGCAGAAATACGCCTACACCGATCGCGAGGTAATGCTGTATGCCTGTGGCATCGGCATGGGCGCCGATCCCCTCGACGAGAAAGAGCTCGCCTTTGTCAACGAGGCCACCGCCACGCCGCGGCCCCTGAAGGTGGTGCCCACCTTTGCGTCGGTCGCGGCCTGGGGCGCCGGGCCCGGCGAGATGAACCTCAACCGCGTGATGGTCGTCGACGGCGAGCGCGACATCACCTTTCACAAGCCATTGGCCACGGAGGCCCACATCACTGCCGACTCCACCGTGCTCGATGTGTTCGACAAGGGCAAGGACAAGGGCGCGGTGATCCGGCACAAGACCGTGCTGCGCGACGACAAGGGGGAGCCGCTGGCGACGCTGGTGGCGTCGCGCTTCGCGCGCGGCGACGGTGGCTTCGGCGGGCCTTCCGAAGGCCAGCCCGAGCCGCACAAGGTGCCGACGCGCAGCCCGGACAAGACCGTCGATATCACGACGCGCCCGGACCAGGCGCTGGTCTATCGTCTGTGCGGCGACCGCAACCCGCTGCACTCGGACCCCGAATTCGCAAAGCGCGCCGGTTTTCCCGCGCCGATCCTGCACGGCATGTGCACTTACGGCATCACCTGCCGCGGCGTGCTGCAGACCTATGCCGACTACGACGCCGGCGCCTTCAGGCAGCACGCGGTGCGGTTCTCCTCGCCGGTCTATCCGGGTGAGACCGTGACCATGGACATGTGGAAAGACGGCAACGTGATTTCGTTCGAAGCCCGGGTCAAGGCGCGCAACGTCACCGTGATCAAGAGCGGCAGAACCGTTCTGGCCTAGAAGGCCGCAGGGAGAAAACACCATGGGATTGCTCGACGGCAAGGTTGCGCTGATCACCGGCGCGGGTGGCGGGCTCGGCGAGGCCTATGCCAAACTGTTCGCACGCGAGGGCGCGGCCGTCGTGGTCAACGACCTCGGTGGCCCCCGCGACGGCAGCGGCGCGGACGTCTCGATGGCGCAGAAGGTGGTCGACGCTATCACGGCCGAGGGCGGCCGCGCCGTGGCCAACGGCGCCGATATCTCGACCATGGCCGGCGGCCAGTCGGTGTTCGACGACGCCATCAGGAATTTCGGGCGCGCCGATATCCTGGTCAACAATGCCGGCATCCTGCTCGACCAGACCTTTGCCAAGGCGACCGAGGCCGGCTGGGACAAGGTCTTGAGGGTGCATCTGAAGGGGACCTTCTGCGTCACCCAGCCGGTGTTCCGCTGGATGCGCGAGAACGGCGGCGGCGTCATCGTCAATACCTCCTCTACCTCGGGGCTGATCGGCAATTTCGGCCAGAGCAATTACGGCGCCGCCAAGGGCGGTATCTGGGGACTGTCCAACGTGCTGGCGATCGAGGGCCGCAAATACAACATCCGGATCTGGACGCTGGCCCCGGGCGCCTTGACCCGGATGACCGCCGACCTGCCGCGCTACATCGAAAACCCCAAGGCCGCGCTCGGGCCTGATGGGATCGCGCCGGCCGTGCTATACATGGTCAGCGAACTCTCGGGCGATCAGACCGGCAAGACGCTCGGCGTCTCCGGCCCGCGCGGGGTGCGGGAAATGCGCATGATGGAAAAGGAAGGCTGGAAGCCGCCGCACGAGGGCTGGAAGGCGCAGGACATCGCCGAGCATGCCGGGGATATCTTCTTCAGCGAGGAAGAGATCAAGATGGGCGCAAGAAGGTTTTAACACTCACCGTCATTCCGGGATGGTCCGCAGGACCAGACCCGGAATTTCGAGGTTCCGGGTTCACGCTTCGCGTGCCCCGGAATGACAACAGGGAACAGAGGCACCCATGACAAAACTCACCCCCAAGGCCGCCGGCACCTTCGCGATCGCGCCGACGCCGTTTCACGAGGACGGCCGCATCGATGACAAGTCGATCGACAGCCTGACCGACTTCTACGCCGAGGTCGGCTGCGACGGCGTCACCGTGCTCGGCATTCTGGGGGAGGCGCCAAAGCTCGATGCCGCCGAGGCGGAGCAGGTCGCGGTCCGCTTTGTGAAGCGCGCGAAAAACATGCAGATCATCGTCGGCGTCTCCGCGCCGGGCTTCGCCACCATGCGCTCGCTGGCACAAAAGTCGATGGATGCGGGTGCCGCCGGCGTGATGATCGCGCCGCCGCCACATCTTCGCACCGACGATCAGATCACGGGCTATTTCAAGCAGGCCCAGGAAGCGATCGGCGAGGATATCCCCTGGGTGCTGCAGGATTATCCGCTGACCCTGACGGTGGTGTTCACACCAGCGGTGATCCGCAAGATCGTGATGGACTCACCCTCCTGCGTGATGCTCAAGCACGAGGACTGGCCGGGACTGGAGAAGATCTCCGCGCTGCGTGGGTTCCAGAAGGACGGCTCGCTGCGACCGCTGTCGATCCTGGTCGGCAATGGCGGACTGTTCCTCGATTTCGAGATGGAGCGCGGCGCCGACGGCGCGATGACCGGCTACGCCTTCCCGGAACTGCTGATCGACGTGGTGAAGCTGTCGAAGGCCGGCAAGCGCGATGCCGCGCACGACCTGTTCGACGCCCATCTGCCGCTGATCCGCTACGAGCAGCAGCCCGGCGCTGGCCTGGCAGTTCGCAAGTATGTGCTGCAGAAGCGCGGCGTCATTGCCTCCAGCGCGCAGCGCAAGCCCGGCGCGGTCATTACCGGCACGGCCAAAGCCGAAGTGGATTATCTACTGTCTCGCGTGGCGCGCGTCGACAAGCGCGCCAATCTACAGCCGCAAGCCAGCGCGGCGGAGTAGTCGTATGTCAACCGAACCCGCCAAGCCCCCGCGCGCCGCGTCGACCATCCTGCTGCTGCGCGACAGCGTCGATACCAGGGGCGAAATCGAGGTCTTCATGATGGTGCGTCATTATGAAATCGACTTCAACTCCGGCGCGCTGGTGTTCCCCGGCGGCAGTGTCGACAAGGGCGACCAGGAGATCATCGCCAATCCCGCGCTGTATGCGGGCGGCGAGGGGCTCGGCGGCGCCGATTTAAGCTTCCGGATCGCCGCAATCCGCGAGACGTTTGAGGAAAGCGGCATCCTGCTCGCGCGCCCCATGGGATCGAAGACGCTGGTCGACGCCAAACGCGCCCGCGAGATCGAAGCCGCGAACCGCGCCGAGCTCTCCGACAACAAGATCACTTTCCTCAGGGTGCTGACCGAAAACGCCTTGGTGCTCGCGCTCGACGAACTCGTGCCCTATGCGCACTGGATCACGCCGGAGGGCATGCCGAAGCGGTTCGACACCTGGTTCTTCCTCGCCGCCGCGCCGCCTGAGCAGGCCGGCGCCCATGACGGCAAGGAATCCACCGATTCGATCTGGGTGTCGCCGCGCGAGGCGCTGCAAGGCGGCGACAGCGGGCGGTTCAAGCTGCCGTTCCCGACCACGCGCAACCTGATCCGGCTCGGCAAGCAGGCCAGCGTGCAGGCAGCGCTGGACGATTGCAGAGGCAAGGCGGTGGTGACCGTGATGCCGGTCATGACCATGCTGAACGGCGGCCGGCAACTGCGGATTCCGCTGGAAGCCGGCTATGACGGCGACGTATTCGAGGTTGGGTCGGTGGGTTGATCCGGGGCGCAGTCGTCGCGCACCCGTCTCTCGTTCGTCATGCCCGGGCCTCGTCCCGGGCATCCACGTCTTGAGCCAGCGATGAAGAAAGACGTGGATGGCCGGGTCAAGCCTGGCCATGACGGGGCGGTTGAGGTCCAGCACACTTCGGCACGCAACGAAATATATCAGCTCTCCTGGCTGTAATGTCCGGTCTCAACGCATCGAGATCGGATGACGCCATGCAAAATCCCCTGCCACGCCAGCCTAACATCGCCGTCGAGCTCGCGCTGCTGCTGGCGCTGGCGACGCTGTGGGGCGCGTCCTACAGTTTCATCAAGCTCGGCGTCGCGACCATTCCGCCCGTCACCCTGATCGCGGCCCGCACCCTGATTGCCGGCCTGTTGCTCCTCGTCATCATGCGCTGGCGCGGCATAACGCTCCCGATGGACGCCGCGACCTGGCGGCGCTTCCTGTGGCAGGCCTGCCTCAACAGCTTGATCCCCTGGACCATGCTGGCCTGGAGCGTGCGCTCGCTCGACGCCGGGCTCGCCACCATTCTCAATTCGACATCGCCGATTTTCACCTTCTTTCTGACGCTCGCGATCACCCGCCACGAGGCGCTGGCGCCGCGAAAGCTGTTCGGCGTTTGCGCCGGGATGGCCGGCATTTGCCTGATTGTCGGGGGGGAGGCGCTGCAGGGGCTCGGCGCGCAGCTGGTCGCGCAGATCGTGGCCGTGCTGGCCGCCATCTGCTACGCGGGTGCCGCGATCTTCGGCCGCGGTTTCAAGGGCCTCGATCCGATGGCGCCGGCCGCGGGCTCGCTGCTCGCGGGCGCGGCGATCCTGCTTCCGCTCAGCCTCGCGGTGGACCGGCCATGGACGTTGGCGCCATCTGGCAGTTCGATGCTGGCGTTGCTGGTGCTGGCGGTGTTTTCCACCGCGCTCGCTTTCGTGATCTATTTCCGGCTGGTGCAGACGCTGGGCTCGGTCGGCACCACCGCGCAGGCCTATCTGCGGGTGCCGATCGGCGTCGCCGTCGGCGTGGTGTTCCTCGGCGAGAGGCTGACGGCGATGGCGTGGATCGGGCTCGGCTGCGTCGTGATCGGCGTCGCCGCGATGACGATCCCGGCAAGGACGAGGGTGGCAATCGGCGCGTCGTCCTGACGGCTCTGTGACTACCCGACGGGCAAATCAGCTGCACGGCCGGATTCCTGTCCAGTCCCTGACGAAAAAATATTTCTGTTTATCCGAAATAAAAATCAGGCTATGTTAATAGCCATCCCGTCCCACTCGGAGGGGCGTTGCGCAACGTACCGGCGCGGGGCGGGGATGCGGTGGACGCGGATGGCGCTGCTGACGAGGGCGCCCGAGGCGGACGGCGAAATCGTATGGTCCTGACACCCCCGACGTCGGTGTCAAGCTTGCGGTCAGTCCCGCAGGTGACGGTGGCAATAGAGCAGGGCTCACCGGGGAGATCACGTATAAGCCGTAAACCATCGCGCGGGGAGTTCCGGGTGATTCCGGTGTGACCTGACTAACGCGTGTGCTTGCTACCCACTACCGTTGCACACGCGGCTATCGGGCGCATCGGGCGCCCGGCCTCCCCGCGCCCTCCGATCGGAGGGCAAGGAAGTTCGATGACAAAGCTCGGGCGGGTCGCGCTGCGAGATCGAAAAACTGCGTTTGCAGGGGCTCGCCGCAGCTTCAGCAAGTTCCCCTCGGCACCGAATACGTCGTATATATTGCGGCTGATTGGAGCCCGGTCCCGTTAACCATGCCTGCTGAACCTCCGCAAAAAACAAGGTCGTTCTCGCTCTCGATCGGTCAGCTGACATTTGGCAGTTTTCTGCTGGTGCTGGCCGCTATCGCGACCACCAGCATCGCCAGCGTCGTCTCCATCCGTCAGATCGATTTGACGTTTGCCGAGTTGCAGCGGCTGCGGAGCGTCGGCGACCTGGCCGAAGACATCGATCGACGAATGAACGAATTGCGGCTTGCGGCCCGCGACTTCGTGACCGACCCGGGCACCCAGTCGATCCAGGTCGGGGACGCCGCATCGGCGCTGGGCGAACTCCTGAAGAAGACCCGGCTGGAGCTCGCGCCCGAGCAGCAGGACATGATCGACGGCGTCACCGTTCGGTTGTCGACCTATCGCAACGGAATCGAACGGATTTCGGCGCTGATCAACCGCCGCGCAGAGCTGATCATCGGCTTGCCGCCGTTGCGCGAGCGATTCGACGCGGCGGTTGCCGAGACGCCGGACCCGATTATCTCCTCGACCCTGTTTCAGGCCCAGAGCCGCATCGCCTCCGCGTTGCTGGCGCGCAATCCGTCGGCCGCCGAGCAGGCCGCGCACAGCATGCGGGCACTGACCATAGCGGAGCCGAAGCTTCGCGTTGCCGTCGACAACTACGCCGAGGCGATCATCGCGCTATCGGTCCGCGAACGGCAGATCGCGGATATCGACAGGGAGGTGCTGGGCTCGGAGGGCCGCCTGATCCAACGGGTTACCGAACTCCTGCGCGAAGTCAGCGCGCGCCGCAGCCGCGTGCTGTCGCGCGATCTCGCGAGAACGCTGGCCAGGGACAAATGGCAGAGCATCTTGCTCGGCACCGCCGGCGTCCTGGTCGGATTGTGGGCGGCGATGTTCGTGGTGCGGCGGACGGTCCGTCCGCTCGCCGCGATCGCGGCCTCGATCCGCGCGCTGGCGGGTGGCAAGAAGGACACCTCGATTCCCGCCACCGACGTGAGCAACGAGATCGGCGATATTGCGCGGGCCGCCGAAGTGTTCCGCCGCACCCTGGTCGAGGCCGATGCGGCGCGCGAGGCGGCGGTGCACGCCTTGGCGGAGCAGCGCCTTGCCGAGGAAAGCTATCGCAAGCTGTTCGAGGGGTCGGTCGATGGAATTTACGTGACGACGCCGGCCGGTGCGCTTCTCAACGCCAATCCGGCGCTGGCGCGGATGATGGGGTACGGCACGCCGCAGGACTTGATCGACGGCATCGGCGACGTCGCCGATCAGATCTACGTTCATCCGCAGGCTCGCGCCGAATATCAGAGGCTGATGCAGCGCGACGGCATGGTTCGCGAGTTCGAATACCAGGTGCGCGCCCGCGACGGCGGGGTGCTCTGGCTCTCCGACAGCGCGACAGTTGCTCGCGACGAGACCGGCGAGATCGTGCGCTATGAGGGGACGGTGCGCGACATCACCGATCAGAAGCGCGCCGAGGACGCGATCGCCGAAGGCCGGCGGTTGCTGCAGCAGGTCATCGACACCGTGCCAGCCGTCATCAACGTCAAGGACAAGCAGCTGCGCTATGTCCTGATGAACCGCTACATGGCCGGCATATTCGGCATAGAGCCGATGGATGCGATCGGCCGAACCACCACCGACCTGATGTCGCGCTATGGCGCGGAAAAGACCGACGAGAATGACAAGCGGGTGCTGGAGGCGGGCAGGGAGCTCGGATTCTACGAGGAGGAGTACAAGGATTCCTCCGGTAATATGCGGCAATGGCTGGTGAACAAGCTGCCGTTGCTGAATGCCGACGGCGAGATCGAGAACATCGTCACCGTGGCGCTCGACATCGGCGAACGCAAGCGCGGCGAACTGGAGATGCGCAAGGCCAAGGACGCCGCGGAAGCAGCGTTGCGCAATCTGCGCGAGACCCAGAATTCGCTGATCGAGGCGGAGAAACTCGCAGCCCTGGGGCGACTGGTGGCGGGCGTCGCCCACGAGGTCAACAACCCCGTCGGCATCAGCCTGACCGTTGCCTCATCGCTGGAGCGCAAGACCGCATTGTTCGCCGCCGAGGTCGCGCGCGGCGATCTCAAGCGGTCAAGCCTGACCGAATTCCTCGAAGCCAGCCGCGATGCATCCTCGCAGCTGGTGGCCAATCTCAACCGCGCCGCCGAACTGATCACCTCGTTCAAGCAGGTAGCCGCCGACCGCAATTACTCGGACCAGCGCACCTTCGACCTCGGCGATCTCACCGAGCAGGTGGTGATGAGCCTGCGGCCGGGCTTGCGGAAGCACAATCTGACGCTGACCGTCGACTGCCAGCCCAACCTCACCATGAATTCCTATCCCGGGCCGTATGGCCAGGTGCTCACCAACCTGTTTCTTAATTCGGTGGCACACGCCTTTCCGGACGGCAAGACCGGCGCGGTCGATATCCAGGTGCGGGAGTCCGGAAAGGACAATGTCGAGATCCTGTTTTCCGACAACGGCTGCGGCATGAGCCTCGACGTCCGGCGCCGGGCGTTCGATCCGTTCTTCACCACCCGCCGCGACCAGGGCGGCACCGGGCTCGGCCTGCATATCGTCTACAGCATCGTGACCAATCGGCTGGGCGGCCGGCTCGACCTCGATTCCGAGCCCGGAGGGGGCACCCGGATCCAGATCATCCTGCCCCGGGTCGCACCACTGGAGCAGGCCGCCGAGTAGCCTCGATCTCACCGCATCATCTTGAAGCCACCCGTCCCTGGCTGACCAACAGGCCCGCGGAAAGGGGACGCCGCGAACCGCTGGCTGTCGCCGCCGGCGCCGGCGGTGCCTCCTGGTCCCCGCTGGATGCCGACGAGCGGGTTGGATTTCGAAGGCCGGCTCCCGACCGGCGTCAGCTGCCGATCCAGTCTTGAAGCGGGCCGCTGGCCGATCTTGCCCATGCCGCTGCCTGGCATGTTGACGACCCTGCCGGCGTCGGCGCCATCTCTTCCGAGCGTGGTCTTGGCGCCGGGAGACGGCAAGGTCACGATCTGACCGCCGACATGCGGCAGGCTCTGCGCGCCGGGGGCGCGGCCGATATGGTCTTTCGAAATACCCAGCCCGAGCTTGATCGAAGGCGGTGCGAGGATCCGCGTCGGCTGCGACAGCGGAACGATTTTCGGCTGGGCCGCCATCTTCAGGGCGCTTTGGGCATAGGGACCGTTCGAGAATTTTTCATAGAACGATTTGTACGCGACGGGAGAATTCGCCAGGACCGCATTGTGCCATGCCTTCGCCTGCACGAGGTTGCCCAGCAAGGTCCGGATGCGATCGATCATCGGATCGTGGGGATAAAGCCGGATGAATTCCTGATAGTTCTCGATGGAGTTTTCCGCCAATACGTATTCATAAGCCTGGCGCGAGGAACGCGACGGAAGATCGCTTGCCGAATACGCGACTTTCATCTGTGCCGGTGCCCTGGTTGCCGCCACGGCGGTATCGCCGAAGAAATAGAAATCGCTGGTCAGCGATGAGCTTTCCCATGGGGTCTGTTGCCCGTCAGTCGAACTGCCGACGTCCAGGCGGATGCGCTTGAACAATTGTTCGATCGGGAGATTTTTCTGATGCGCCAACCGGAGGAACGCCGCGGTATACGGACTGTGATCGCCGCTGCCATCCAGCGCCTCGGTGCCCGGCGCCGTCGAATAGGCGACGATCGAACCCCTCGGCGCGTCGACGATGGCAAGGCCGCGCCCGGCGTCGTTGATCGAGGGAAACGGATTGTTTCGGCAGGCATCGAGGATGACGATACGCACCCGGCTCGGAATGGCCTCCAGCGTCGCCATGACGTCGACCAGCCGGAGCGAACCGTTGATCAGGTCCGGCTCGGAAGAAATCCGGGCGTCGACCGGTATCAGGTAATTTTCGCCGGCCAGCTGCACGCCGTGGCCGGCATAATACACCATCGCCACCGTGTTCGGGCCGCGGCCGGCGACTTTTCCCGAGAACTCCTGCACGGCCTGGATCATCTGATTGTGGCTGAGGTCCGTTGCGGAAATCACCTCGAAGCCGGCGGTGTTGAGCAATTGCGCGACGGCCCTGGTGTCGTTGCCGGGATTGGAGAGCTGGACGGTGTTCTGATATTTCGAATTACCGATGACCAGCGCGACGCGCTGTTCAGGGCCGGTGAGGGCGAGGGGCGTGTCGACACTGGCCGGCTTTTCCTCTGCCCGGGCGGCCAGCAAGCCGGCCAGGAGACCGGTCAAGAGACAGGCGCCGAATATGATACCCTTGAAAGGCTGCATCGCGTTCTCCCACAGGAAATCTCGACGTGAGATGGACTGCGGGAAAACTAAGCGACCGACGTGTCATGGTATGTGATCTTTGTCACGGCTGGACTTTCGGGCCAGACGTAGACGGCAGCAGCAAGCTCCGAGCGCGTCCTAGTCGAGGTCGGCGAGCTTGTGCAGCGTGGCCCCGAAAATCTGGCTGGCTTTTCCCACCAGCGCCGTCCCGTTCATGACGCCCCGGGTATCGGTGAAGGTGCCGGACACGCCGATACCAACCGGCGTGTGACCTCCGAACAGCGGATTGGCGTCGGGGCTGGAGGTATGGCGCTGGACCAGGACTTCGCCCTTGAAGGTATCGTCCTTTACCGTGTAGCTGCCGGTGTAAAACAGATACGCATCGCCGCCGTGGATCTTGCCATCCCGGAACATGATGACGCCGCTGCCCTTGCCCGAACGGCCATCCTGCAGGCTGACGTGGATCGAATACAGGCCGTTCTTCATGATCCGTTGCCCCCCGGAAGCGGTAGTCTGTCATGGCAACGCAAGGCCCGCAACGTCAACGCGCAGATGGACGGCGGACCTCAACCCGACCCTCGCTTTCTGACGCACCTGCTTACGTGTATTGCTGATCGCGCTCCAACAACTCGATCGAGATGCCCTGCGGCCCTCGGATGAAGCAGATGCGGACGCCCGGCCGGATCGTCGTCGGCTCTTTGGTGAATTCGACACCCTTGCGCTTGATCTCGGCGGCCACCGCATCGATGCCCTTCACCGTCAGCCCGAAATGGTCCAGCCCCTGATAGGGCGTCGCGGGCGGGGGACCGACGCCGTCGCCCGCAGAAACCGGCGCGATGAACACATTGGCGCCGCCGAGCTTGACTTCGATGCGTCCAGGACCGCGGATGATCACGCCGCCGAGGATATCTTGCAGCCAGGCGGCGGTGGCCTCGGGATCCGGACTCCGCAAATGGACATGATCCCAGGTGACGATTGACATCGTTGCTCCCTTCATCTTACGCCGCTTAGCGGCTGCGGCAACGCCATCAGCTTGAGCGGTGCGAGGTGACGGATTCCAATCAATATTGACACAATTGGCTGGAACAATGCCAGCCGTTCGAGGATTGGTCACCGCGGTGAGGTCGGCTGCCGATTTGCTGTTGGGCAGATAGAGATCGTTCGCCGCCTGTCGATGGCATGACGATGGACGGGCTGTATCGTATCGAGACGACCGGCTTTGCGGGTTGGGCGAGACTTTACGGACTCGCAAGAATTCCCGGGCTGACAAGGCTTAATCGCTATTTTTCGGGCGGGCCCGAGAACCCGCCAGCCTTCACCCGAGGATTTTTCGGGTTGCTGGCGGTCCTGCTTGCTGGACTGGGTGCGTGGGTGCTGCTCTCCGGTGCCGGCAACAGCACCGCCGAAAGCGAACCGGAGCGCCTGGCAACCGCGGCCTTAACAGAACCCGTGCAACCGCCCACGCCGCAGAATGCCCAGGAGGCAGCCCTGCCCAATCCAGCGCCAGCAGCGTTGCCCCAAGGGGTCGCTGCTGACGTCGCGCCCGTCAACGGGTTGAAGATTTCATCGCAGTCATGGCGAAGGGGCGGCTTGGGTTCGAAAGCCCTGGTCACGCTCACGCTCCGCAACGGCAACGATTACGCGGTCAAGGACATCGAAATTCTCTGCTCGTTTACCCGCAGGGATGGCAGCCATTTGACGGACCGCAGGCGGATGATTCACGAAACCGTCAATATGAAGAGCCGGAAAACGTTCACGCGCATGCACGTCGGCTTCGTCAACGTCAATGCGCATCAAGCAAGATGTTCGCTCGTGACGGCCAGCCGCATCTAGCGCCGGTTCACGAAAAGTTAACCACCGACGAAAAATCAAGCCCACGGGTGAACCGCGCGCGTGAGCCGGGAACAAATCAGAGGATTACCCGTTGAAAAAGCGATCCGTGCGGCCCGCGCGGATGGAGCGGTTCTCAAGATGCCGATAGCGCGATATTTTCTCTTTGTCGGCGGAGTGTTGCTAGCGCTGCTTTTTGCGGCGGACGCCTTTGTGACGAAAGAACCGGTGGCGAATGCCACCGCGTCGGCTGCTCCGATCGAAAATCCCATCGTCAGAATCCGCTCCGATCGGAAGTGGCCGGAGCGGGTAGTGTATGACACCAGCCTTCCTACCATCGTTCCCCCCAAAGTCGAGATTGCCGTCGCTGTCGACGTCCCCGCGCCGGTTGCGGAACCGGTTCCGGCGAAGGCGCTGGCGAGGGAATCATTTGCGCAGCTGAAACCGGCAGCCGACCCCAAGCCTGAGGTCAAGGCGGTTCCGAAGCGCAAGGTTGCCAAGGCCCGGCCAGTCCCGCCGACGCCGATGATGCGCGTCGCGCAGCAGCCGCAGTTCGGCTTCTTCGGAAACAATATGTGGTGAACGTTGGGCCCATGACGGGCTCGGGGAAAGCTGCTGCACCCGGGATTCGGGATTTTTCCCCCTTGGGACCGCGAGACTGCGTAATGTGACGCATCGGGTGCGGCACGCACCGGCTGACGGTCACGCGCGCTATTGCAGATCAATGTAGACATCGGCAAGACATACGTGGCTGCGGTTGCCCCGGCTTGCCGGTCGTGGCTGTCACAACCGGAAATCAGCAAAAACGAGGAGTGCGCCGGGCCGGCGCGCCGCACATGGAAACCAAACCCCCTGTCCCGCGCGCGATCCTGGTCGGCGTCCAGCTCCCGGGCGTCGGCGATATCACGCACGCCGCGAGCCTCAACGAGCTTGGCCGGCTGGTGAAGACGCTGGGTTACGAGGTCGCCGGCTCCGTGTCGCAGAAGCGAGACGAGATCGGCGGCGGCACGGTGCTCGGCAAGGGGCGCCTCGAGGAACTCGCGGCGATGACCGGCGGGACCGGGATGGTCGGAACAATGGCGCCCGCCCGCAACGCGAAGGCCCGCCAGCGCTTTGACGATGCCGACGGCAAGCCGCGCAGCACGCCCCACCGGGGGCCTGATCCGCAGCCGCCGCGGGGGCCGGAGTTCGTGATCGTGGATCACGAGATATCGCCGAGCCAGGCGCGCAACCTCGAGCGGGCCACCGGCGCGCAGGTGCTCGACCGGACCGGCGTCATCGTCGAGATATTCCATCGCCATGCGCATAGCCGCGAGGCGAAGCTGCAGGTCGAGATCGCGCGGCTCAAATACGTCTCGCCTCGGCTGCGGGAATCGTCGGGCGGCGGCGGGCGGCAGCAGGGCCCTGGTGCGGGCGAGTCCGATCTCGAAGTCGACCGCCGCAAGGTCCGCGACCGCCTCGCCGAGTTGAAACAGCAGTTGGAGAGTATCCAGCGCGACAGCGACGAGCGTCGTTCCGCGCGCCGAGATCAGCTACGCGTGGCGCTGGTTGGATATACCAACGCTGGCAAGTCGTCGTTGATGCGGGCGCTGACGGGCAGCGAAGTGCTGGTCGAGGACAAGCTGTTCGCGACGCTGGATACGACGGTGCGCGCCCTGCAGCCGGAGACCAGGCCGCGCGTGCTGATCTCAGACACGGTCGGCTTCATCAAGAAGCTGCCGCACGATCTCGTCGCCTCGTTTCGCTCCACGCTGGCCGAAGCACTGGAAGCATCGCTGCTTCTGTTCGTCGTCGACGCCTCCGACCCCACCTACGAATCGCAGCTCGAGGTGAGTCGCAGCGTACTGAAGGAGATCGGTGCGGATGCCGTCCCGTCGCGTGTTCTGCTGAACAAGATCGATCGCGTGAGCGAGGCGGATCGCGCCGAACTGCGCGTCCGGCATCCCGACGCGATATTGCTTTCGGCGACGTCAGCGCAAGACGTGGCCGCCCTGCGCGAGACCATCATCGCATTCTTCGAGGCGTCGATGGTGGAGGACGAACTGGTGCTGCCGTATGCGAAGCAGGGGCTGCTCAGCGACGTCTATGAGAACGCCCGCGTGCTGTCCGAGGACTACGACGCCACCGGCTGCATCATCCGGGTACGCGGCCTGCCGGCGGCGATCACCCGGCTGCGACGAACGCTCGCGGGTTAAGGCCGATGGCCTCTTCCATCGCGAGCACCATCTTTAGATGTTGATTACGCAAGTATTCCAGATGTGATTGTGCGCTCAACACCAATTGCCGTGGACTCGCGGAACAATTGCGAGATTTCCCGATTGTCGCGGTGGATTCACAATTGGAGGCCACCATGCAAGGCGACAATCCGATCAGCTGGCTGATGTTTTTCACGCTGGCGGCGACCGTTTTCATCATTGCGGGCGCGTTTGTCTATTTCCTTCGATCGAGGACCAACCGCGAAATTGCCGCCGAAGCCCTCGAGGGCAACGGCTCCAGAATCGGCGCGACGCCGAATGGCGCGGGGGCCGAACTGATCGGGTTCGCCGTGCTTGCCCTTGCGGTGATGGGGCTGCTGACAGCAGGATACAGCGGCCAATCGAGAATGGAAACGGCTCGGACGACGACGCCAGTCGGCGGCGCCACGACCGGAATGGCGCAACCCGCAGGAAGCGCGAACCAGCCAAAGCTGTATCAGCCAGCCAATCCGGCGCCCGATACGCGTTCAGCTCCGACCTCGTCCACCACGGGTGTCGGTCCTGAAAACGGAACGACCGGACAACCAAAATAGACAGGCGAAGCTGACAGATCGGTCAGGTTCTGATGGGGAGTTGTTGCTCCCCATCAATTCTGCGGTATGGCAAGAGGCGGCGCGCACGGACGACGCCGCGCCGGTGAGAGTGCACCCGGTCGGGATAGCGTCAGTCAACCAGGGCTGGCAACCAAGGCTGGTCGCCGCGATTCCCGCGAGCGGTAATTTGGCGGGAAGCATGACTGGCCCGGTCGCGCAGGCTCGCGGGAACGCTAGGCACCGGCATGGGGTGAAAACGGCGGCGTCAGGCCGGCGAGGCTGGGTCGCCACAAGCTACCATCCACGCGTTCCAGCGCCGCCCTTGAATGGTCCAACGACGCGTGAGGTGATCCATCCGCCGTAGAAGTCGCCTTGCTGCGGCTGTACGCGTTCGTCGCCGACATAGCATTGATCGACGCGCGAAGCGTAGAATGCGAGATATCCTGCGATATCGGCAAATGCCGGCGCCGGCGTCGGATAGCTCCATGCGGCATTCTCGGCGCGCCTGCCGTCCACATCGACCGACCAGTATTTGGCGTGGCCCTTGAATTCGCACCACGAACTGCCAGGCGCCGCCAGCAGGTATCGTCGGGCGACATCCGCAGGCGGGATGTAATAGACCGGCGGGTGACTGGTTTCGAGCACACGATAACCCGCGGTGGTGTCGGCGATCGTCTGGCCGTTCAAGGTCACGCGCAGGCGCTCACTTACTCTTTCAAGGCAAGGCGGCCGGGGATAGTCCCACACCGACTCCTGTCCGGCGGCAGGTGGCGTACGTCTGGGTTCCAGCATTCCCGTAGTTCTCCCGTGTTGCGGATGCGCGTATGCGAAAACATCGTGTGCCGTGGGCAAGGATCATCGCACGACCATTGGAAAAGTCACAGCGATGCCCCACGCCAACACCGCGGCATTGCCCAAAGCGCCCGGTAGAGGATGGTGCGTTGCCTTGTAGCTCCAGTAACTGATCAGGCCGAAAGCCAGAAACAGCAGCAGGATGGCCGGCGCGATGATGGCCAGAAAGAACAGTTTCATCGGATTAAGGGCCACGGCAAGGGCGAGCGACAGCAGGAAACAGAATTTTGTCAGCGCGTAGCCGCCCCATCTTGGACGTGCTCCCCGTGTCAGCCACTCATCGACGATGAAGTACGGCAGGGTACCGCAGGCGATCGCGGCAATCAGTGGGACCCGTTCCGGGATCGGCATGAATGAGAAGACGTAAGCGTCGATCGGCAGGCCGAAGGCGATGATGTTATAGGCAGCGACCGCAATCGCCGCGATGGCGATACGCCTTGACGCGGTCATAGCCGGCATTTTACCTGGTCCGGCGAGCCCATTGGTTGCTGCGAAGAACGAAGGCCGTGGATGCCCGAGACGCTTCCGGGCGAAACGAGTCACGCAAAAATATGCTGCCGCCGTCAGTGCGCCATACAACAGAAAATGCAGGGCCAGGTAATCGCCGAGCAGGATCGGCAAAAAGCTTGTAGGCATCTTCCACAGGGTCAACGGCGTCAGGAGCGTGGGTACGAACGCCGCTATCAGGAGCGGTTTCCAGGGAAAGTTCGCACCGACAGGGGTTACGTTTGCGACAGGCAACAGGGCCGACAACGGCCATGCCAGCGCGATCAAGCCAAAGAAAACCAGCGCCAGCCAGCTACCGCGGCGATCAATGAAACCCGTCTGCTGTCGGCCGAAGGCCTCGTTCATCCATTGCAGCGATTGCTCCATGCTATCGCGGCTATAGAGCACGCCGATATGCTCGACGCCGCCGGCCACTACCAGTCGTCGCGCGGTGCCCTCGGCAAAGTTGCCATAGGTCGCGCCGATCATGGCGTTTCCTCCCGCGGCCAGATTGACGATACGCAGACTTTCACGCGTCAGCATGGATGGTTCGAGCGCACCGACGATCACCAGCAGATTCCGCGGGCTTGTCGCCGTAACCACCGGCGAGAATACCGACACCGCGACCGTGGCCTGAACCTCGGGATTGGTCATTGCGAAGCGCACCACGATGTCGGACGCCATGGAATGGCCGAGCACAGCCAAGCGCCCATCGCTATCAGGCAGCGTGCGCGCCAGAACCGCGACCCTGCCCAGTTCGCGCAGGAGCGCCGATGTGATGGTTTCGTCCTCGGTGATATCGCCGCGAATCGGAACTGGATTGCGGCCATGGCCAAGAAAATCGAAGGTCACGGCGATATAGCCGTTGCGCGCCAGCGTTTGCGCGAACGGCTGCATCAGTTGCTGCGATCCGGCAAAACCATGCGCAATCACCACCACGGGGGCCGGGGCCTTGGCTTCAGGTTGAAAGATGGTAACAGGAGTATCGCCCGCCTGGGTGTGAGTGATGCGCAGTCCGTTGGCGGCGCCACGCAACTCCAACACTCCCGCTGCAATCGCGACGACCGCAATGATCGCAACAACGAATCTTGCAAGCATCAATCCTCGCCGGCGACGTTGCGCTTGCGGATGCTGCGGACGGTCCACCAAATCGCAAGCGCGGCAACGGGCACAAATGCCGCCGTAGCGATGCTTGGTTCCACTGCCAGGCGACCGCTGTCATATGCGGCCTTCACCAGATAACCAAACAGTCCGACAACATAGTAGGTGATCGCCGCGACCGAGAGCCCTTCCACCGTCGCCTGCAGACGCAGTTGCAGCCGCGTCCGCGCGTTCATGGATTTGAGCAATTCCTGGTTCTGCTGCTCGAGCTCGACATCGACGCGCGTGCGCAGAAGATTGGCGGCGCGGGCCAGCTTGAGCGAAAGACCTGACTGCCGCGCCTCGATCGTGACGCAGGTCCGGAGCGCCGGTTTCATCCGGCGTGCAAGGAATGAGGACCACGTCGGCAGTCCGCCGACCTTGCGTTCGCCGATGGTCTGCAGGCGCTGCTGGACGATTTCTTCATAGGCCCGGCTGGCGCCGAAGCGGAACACGCTGGCTGCGGCGCCTGCTTCGACCTCGGCGGCGAGCGCCGTCAACTCGTCGAGCAGCCGGTGATTGCTGGCGAGATCGCCGGCACGGCGCATCTGTTCGGTAACTTCCACCAGCCGCCGCTCGGCGGTTGCGATCGAAGGCGCGAGCCGCTGTGCTTCGGGCAGCCCAAGCAAGGCCAGGGTGCGATAGGTTTCCAGTTCGATCACCCGCTGGACGAGCGCGCCGGCTCGCTCCGCCGACAAATTGCGTTCGGCCACGAGAATCCGTACAAAGCCGGTTGGCCCGGGCTGAAAGTCCGTGGCGTAGACGGCGGCGCCGTCGGAATTCTCGGCGACGGCGAGGCTTGCATTGTCGAACAGACGTTCCGGCGCTGTTCTCGGCGGATCCTCTGCCAACAGATGCAGGTCGACCGCGACCAGCAGCGGACCCGGCTGCGCAACAAGGCGCATCGGCGACGCCAGCGATGCCGCATCGGGATGGAATGGGACGGCCGCGGGATCGGACAGCATCTCCCAGGTATAGGTGGTGAACTCGGAATGCTGTTCCCAGCGCAGCACTGTGGTGCCGAACGGCGCCCGATGATGTTTTTCGCCGGAGGGCGGCGGCGGCAGACCGCGCGACTCGCAGAGCTTCACGAGATTGGCGCGGTCTGCCTGGGCAAGCGGCCCCGACGTGTCAAAGGCGAAATGCAGAATCCGCGACGGGACCGAAAGCGGGGTGAACGGCCGGGCGTGAACCTCGCCGAGGATCGCGGCGCGCAGAGGATGCGGCACAAGCCGCGCCGCATCGCCTTCGCCGATCAGAACCTCAGGGCTCATCGCGTCTTCTCGAATTCGAGTGCGCCGGTTCGCCACGACTACCACTCTGCCGTGCCGGACAGAAGCCGAAACGCGCCGGCAGCGTTAAGTTTCTGGTGCGGGCAAAGTCCGAAAAGTACTGGCACATATAGAGTGTAAGGAAAGCCTCGCGACGCCAACGGTTTGCACTGCAACCCGTGACATCCGTTTGCATTCCGCCGGTGGCTGGTCTTAATCTGCCGCGACCAAGTCGCCGCGAGCCGTCGCGGTTGCTGGATGGAGGGCGGGTTGTGGCATTTTAGATGCGCATCGGCACACCGAAAAGCACCATGACAATTGTTCAGACCGAGGACTTTGCCATTCCGGCCGATCGGGCGCCGGAGCTTGGCTGTATCGTCGGGTTCGAGCTGTTGTCCAAGCGCGCCTCGGCGATCCTCGCGCGTGTGCGACCCGAACCATGAAGGCATGACATGGCGACAGCGTTTCCGTTTTCAGCCATCGTCGGCCAGGACGAAATGAAGCTCGCACTGCTGATCGCCGCCGTCGATCCCAAGGTCGGCGGCGTGCTGGCATTCGGCGATCGCGGCTCCGGCAAATCTACCGCGGTGCGCGCGCTGGCGGCGTTGCTGCCGAGAATGAAGGTCGTGGCCGGCTGCCGGTACAACTGCGATCCCGGCACCAAGGCCGAATTTTGCGACGACTGTCGGGCCTGGGCCGAGAAAGGTGCCTTGAAGACCGTGCAGATTCCGGTGCCGGTGGTCGATCTGCCACTCGGGGCCACCGAGGACCGCGTCGTCGGCGCGCTCGACCTCGAACGCGCGCTGGCGCGCGGCGAGAAAGCGTTCGAGCCGGGATTGCTGGCGCGCGCACATCGCGGATTTCTCTATATCGACGAAGCCAATCTGCTGGAAGATCATCTGGTCGATCTCCTGCTTGACGTCGCGGCGTCGGGTGAAAACGTCGTCGAACGCGAAGGCCTCAGCATCCGCCATCCCGCGCGGTTCGTGCTGGTGGGCACCGGCAATCCCGAGGAAGGCGAGTTGCGCCCGCAGTTGCTCGACCGGTTCGGCATGTCGGTCGAAGTGAAAACCCCCGACGATCTGCCGAGCCGTATCGAAGTGGTGCGCCGCCGCGATGCTTTCGAGCGCGACGGCGCCGCCTTCACCGAGGCGTGGGCGAAGGAAGAGACAAAGCTACGCAAGAAGATCACCGCAGCGCGCGAGCGGCTGGCCTCGATCGTCGTTTCAGACGCTGCGCTGGAACGCGCCGCAAGACTTTGCATGACCCTCGGCACAGACGGCCTGCGCGGCGAACTGACCCTGATGCGTGCCGCCCGAGCCTTGGCGGCGCTGGAAAATGCCAAGACCGTCGCTGACGATCATTTGCGCCGCATCGCGCCGCCGGCGCTTCGGCACCGCCTGCGCCGCAATCCGCTCGACGACGCCGGTTCCAAGGTGCGCGTCGACCGCGCCGTCGCGGAAGTGTTCGGATGACCGCCGCGCTGGCCTGTTCCGATGCGGTGACCGCAGCGCTCTTGTTCGCGGTCGATCCGGTCGGTACCGGCGGCGTGTTGCTGCGATCGCGCGCCGGGCCGGTGCGGGATCGCTGCCTCGCGGCCATACGGGCGGCGTTGCCGCTGTCGCAACCGATGAAACGCCTGCCGCTGCATACCGGCGACAGCCGTCTGCTTGGCGGCCTCGATCTCAATGCGACGTTGTTGGCTGGCCGCCCCGTCGTTGAACGAGGATTGCTGGCGGAAGTCGATGGCGGCGTGCTGGTCCTGGCCATGGCGGAGCGGATGTCGTCGGCCACCACGGTGCACATAACGTCCGCGATGGATGCCAAGGAGACGATCGTCGAACGCGACGGTCTTTCGCTACGGATGGCCGTACGGTTCGGTGTGGTGGCGCTGGATGAAGGGCTCGATGATGAAGCCGTCCAGGCATCGCTGCGCGATCGCCTGGCATTTCACGTCGATCTGAACGGGGTTTCTGTTGGCGAAGCCGAGCAGGGGGTGCTTGAGGGTGAGGAAATTGTGACGGCTCGTGAGCGTTTGACGGCGCTTGCGACGGGTGACGAACTGATCGAGGCGATCTGCACCGCCGCTAGCGCGCTCGGGATCGCTTCACTGCGGGCTCCGCTGCTGACCCTGCGCGTCGCCCGCGCCAGTGCTGCGTTGGCACGGCATGCCGAAGTCG
Organism: Bradyrhizobiaceae bacterium Ga0074131; assembly: GCA_001464035.1. Classification (GTDB taxonomy): domain Bacteria; phylum Pseudomonadota; class Alphaproteobacteria; order Rhizobiales; family Xanthobacteraceae; genus Bradyrhizobium. The sequence continues at coordinate 59,548 of LNEC01000017.1, read as the reverse complement.
AACAGGACGATATCGCCTTGGCGGCGCGTCTCGTGCTGGCTCCGCGTGCGATGGTGTTTCCGCAATTGCGGGAACCGGAACAACCGTCCGGACCGCCCCCCGACGATGGTTCGGTCGATGATGAGAAGGTCGAAGACCGCGACAAGGCCGATATCGAGCGGGCGCTGGATGAAGTCATTCTGGCCGCGGTTCAGGCGGCCCTGCCGCCGGATGTGCTGGCGGCGCTCCGCGCATCCGCGGGCCGTTCGCAGGCGCGGTCCCAGGGCAAGGCCGGTGTATTGCAGAAGTCCGGGGCGCGCGGTCGTCCGGCCGGCGTGCTGCGCGGCGATCCGCGCGCCAACGCGAAGCTCAGTGTGATCGAGACGCTGCGCGCCGCGGCACCATGGCAGCCGCTACGAAGACGCGAAGCGGCCATGAGCGGCGGAGGTTCGTCGCGCCCGCGCATCCTGATCTGCAAGGAGGATTTCCGCATCTCGCGCTTCAAGCAACGCAGCGAAACCACGACGATCTTTGTTGTGGACGCATCCGGCTCGGCGGCGCTGCATCGGCTTGCGGAGGCCAAGGGCGCGGTTGAGCTGCTGCTCGCGGATTGTTACGTGCGGCGCGATCAAGTGGCGCTGATCGCATTTCGCGGCAGTATCGCCGAACTGTTGTTGCCGCCGACACGCTCCCTGGCGCGCGCCAAGCGCAGCCTTGCCGGCTTGCCCGGCGGCGGCGGCACGCCGCTCGCGGCGGGCCTCGATGCGGCGTTCGCGCTCGCAGATCTGACTCGGCGCAAGGGACAAACTCCAACGGTCGTTCTGCTGACCGACGGGCGTGCCAACATTGCGCGTGACGGTGCGCAGGGTCGTCCGCGCGCCGAGGAGGATGCGATGAGCGCGGCGCGGCAGTTGCGGGCTGCCGGTGTAACCTCGGTTCTGGTCGATACCTCGCCGCGCCCCGGACCTTTGGCCGAACGATTCGCGCGGGAAATGGGCGCGCGGTATCTGCCATTGCCTCACGCCGACGCCACAGCGCTGTCGAAAGCGGTGCTGGCGAGCGTCCGCTAGTTACCCTCGTAGGCCCTCACCCGCTTCACCATCTGCTCGACATGCGCAATCGGCGTTTCCGGCTGAATGCCGTGCCCGAGATTGAAGATCAGGCGACCCTGCGCGTAATTCGCCAGCACGTCGTCAATCGCGCGATCGAGCGCTTCGCCGCCCGCGATCAGGACCAGAGGATCGAGATTGCCCTGCACCGCGACGCGGTTCTGCACCGTTGCTCGGATCAGCGATGGTTCGGCGGCCCAGTCGATGCTCACGGCATCGACGCCAGTCGCCTCCACATACCCCGGCAGCAAGGCGCCGGCGCCTCTTGGAAATCCGATGATCCTGGCGCCCGGCACCTTCGCCCGCACTCCATCAACGATCCGCTTGGTCGGCCCCACCGACCAGCGCTGGAATTCGCGCGGCGGCAACACGCCGGCCCAGGTGTCGAAGATCTGCAGGACATCGGCGCCGGCGGAGAGTTGCCCGAGCAGATAGGTGATTGAATTTTCGACAATGGTGTCGACGATTTTTGCGAATGCTTCAGGATGCCGATAGGCCATCATCCGCGCCGGCGCTTGATCCGGCGTTCCGTGCCCCGCCACCATGTAGGTCGCGACCGTCCAGGGCGCGCCGCAGAAACCGATCAATGCGATCCTCGGATCGAGATCGCGCCGGACCCGGCGCAGCGCTTCGAACACCGGTTCAAGCTTGGTAAAGTCGGCTTTTGCTGCCAGCGTGCCGACCTTGTCGGGTGTATCCAGCGGATCGAGCCGCGGGCCTTCGCCGACCTCGAAGCGCACCGAGCGCCCCAGGGCATAGGGAATCACCAAAATATCGGAGAAGATAATTGCGGCGTCGAAGTTGAAGCGACGGATCGGCTGCAGCGTCACCTCGGCGGCGAAATCGGGATTGAAGCACAGATCGAGGAACCCACCGGCTTTGGCACGAACTTCCCGGTATTCCGGCAGATAGCGGCCGGCCTGGCGCATCATCCAGAGCGGCGGCACGCTCTGGCGACGCCCAGAAAGCACTTCAAGGAAGGGTTTGACGGCAGTATTGTGTGTCAAGCTGCGTTTCCGTCTGATATCGACAAGGTTCGATGTCATTTCTGATACACCGCCGCAACGACCTTGACCACGGCGGGATGCGCACGGATTGAAAAAGGATGTCGCGATGGGCGAAGCTACAGCGGCTACTCGTCCGGTGGCGTCCCCGGGCGCCGAGGAACTGCCCGCGTCGGTTTCCGGGCAGCGCCACGAGATCGGCAGTCCGGTCGGCCGGCTGACCTATTATTCCGCTGGTCCCGACGCCGCCGGAAGACTTCCGCCGTTGCTGCTCGTGCACAGCATCAACGCGGCCGGCTCGGCCTATGAGATCAGACCGCTGTACGAGCACTATCGCCAAAGCCGAACAGTTTACGCGTTGGAGCTTCCCGGCTTCGGTCACTCCGAACGGGGCCGGCGCAAATACAGCGTGCGCATGATGACCGATGCGATCCTGATCATGGTCAGGGAAATCCAGCATGTGCACGGCCGCGCCCCGCTGGACGCACTCGCGGTGTCGCTGTCGTCCGAGTTCCTGGCTCGCGCCATCACCGAGATGCCACTGGCTTTTCGTACCGCGGCGCTGGTGAGCCCGACCGGTTTCCGCCGCCGCGACGCCGACACGAAATCGCGCAACGGCACCCGGGCCATGCCGTGGCTGCACGCACTTTTCGAGTTCCCGTTATGGAGCGAAGGTTTCTTTCGGCTGCTGACCAGCCGTGCCGGCATCCGCTACTTCCTGAAAAAAACCTGGGGCTCGCCCGATATCGATGAAGGCCTCGCGGAGTACGACTATCTCACCGCGCGTCAGCCCGGCGCGCGGCACGCGCCATATTACTTCGTTTCGGGATATCTGTTCAGCGAAGGTATCATCCGAATCTATCACTCGCTGACCTTGCCGGTGTGGATGGCGCACGGCGTTCGCGGCGACTTTGTTGATTACACCAACAAGACAGTGGTGCAGGGCCGCGCCAACTGGACGATCGAGGTCTTCCCGACCGGCGCAATGCCGCATTTCGAGGCCAAAGCCGCCTTTATCACCAGTTATGACGCGTTTCTCGCCGGGGCGCCGGCCGCTTCGTCTGCTTGAAGTCCGTGCCGGATGCCCGATCTGGTCTGGAGCAGGGATGGCGGCGACTGGCCCAACCGGGACGCCAGCCTGTTTGTCGAGGCGGCAGGCTTTAGATGGCATGTGCAGAAGATGGGGCAGGGACCCCAGCTGTTGCTGCTTCATGGCACCGGTGCTGCGACCCATTCATGGCGCGGGCTGGCGCCCATCCTGGCGCAGCACTTCGCCGTCATCGCGCCGGATCTGCCCGGTCACGCCTTCACGCAGTCGCCTTCGGCGCATCGGCTGTCATTGCCGGGTATGGCATCTGATGTGAGCCAGCTTCTTCGTGTGCTCGATGCGAAGCCCGCGATCGTGGTTGGCCATTCCGCCGGTGCGGCGATTCTGGCGCGGATGTGCCTCGATGGAAAGATCGCGCCGTGTCTGCTGGTCAGCCTCAACGGCGCGTTCATGCCGTTCGGAGGGATCGCCAACCATCTGTTCTCGCCACTGGCGAAACTCCTGATCATGAATCCTCTGGTGCCGCGCATGTTTGCCTCGCAGGCGTCAACCGCCGGCGCGGTCGAACGGCTGCTTCAGAACACCGGATCGGCTATCGATGCCCAGGGTATCGCGCTGTACCGCAAACTGGTGCGCAGTCCCAGGCATGTCGCGGCTGCGCTGCGAATGATGGCGAACTGGCGGCTCGAACCGCTGCTGCACGATCTGCCGCGGCTGGCGCCGGCGCTGTTGCTTGTCGCGGCTTCCAACGACCGGTCGATTTCGCCTGAGGTCGCGCGGAAGGTCCGCGAGATTGTTTCTCAAGCGGTGATCGAAAGAGTACCCGGCCTCGGGCACCTCGCCCACGAAGAACAGCCGAAATTGATCGCGGATCTCGTTGCGAGATACGCGGCGCGAACGCGCGGAGCAGACTAAGCTCACCAGCGCTGTAAATCTAATTTTACACGTGCGGGCTAGTAAACTGTCAATAATTAGTTACAATGAGGCATGTTCGACCCTAGCTGCCGCCCATCAATCGCGCCGAGTCCGTCCGGTGGCCAGCCGCAGGCGGTGGTGATCGGCAGCGGTTTTGGCGGATTGGCCGCGGCGGTTCGGCTGGGCGCCAAAGGCTACCGCGTCACCGTGCTGGAGAAGCTCGATGCGCCCGGCGGCCGCGCCTATGTCTACCGGCAGGACGGTTTTGCATTCGACGCCGGCCCGACCATTGTTACGGCACCTTTCCTGTTTGAGGAATTGTGGGAGTTGTGCGGTCGCAAGCTTTCTGACGATGTGACGCTGCTGCCGGTATCGCCCTTCTATCGAATCCGCTTTCAGGACGGCTCGCATTTCGATTACTCCGGCGACGCGAAAGCGATGCGCGCGGAAATTGCGCGGTTTTCGCCCGGCGATGTCGGCGGCTACGACGCCTACATGAAAGCCAGTGAGGCGATCTTCAAGGTGGGCTTCGAACAGCTCGGCGACGTGCCGTTCAGCAAGTGGACCGACATGGCGAAGATTGCGCCCGAGCTGCTCCGGCTGTCGAGCTACCGCAGCGTCTTCAGCCTAGTGTCGAATTTCTTTCACGATCCGCGGCTGCGCATCGTTTTCAGTTTTCATCCTCTGCTGATCGGCGGCAATCCATTCACCGCGAGCTCGATCTACTGCCTGATCGCTTTCCTGGAGCGTCGCTGGGGCGTGCATTTTGCATTGGGCGGCACCGGCCGGCTGGTCGAAGGACTGGTCAATTTGATTCAAGGACAGGGCGGCAGGCTCCGATGCAACGAGGAGGTTCGAGAAGTCATCGTGAAAGGTGGCGTGGCGTGCGGTGTGCGAGTCGTCTCCGGCGAAACGATCCCGGCCGATATCGTGGTATCGAATGCTGATTCGGCGTGGACCTATCGCCATCTCTTGCCGGCCTCCGCGCGCTCGCGCTGGACCGACAGACGCATCGAGCGCGCGCGTTACTCGATGAGCCTGTTCGTCTGGTACTTCGGCACCAACCGGAAATATCCCGACGTACCGCATCACACCATCATGCTCGGGCCGCGCTACAAGGAATTGCTTACCGACATTTTCGAGCGAAAGGTCCTTGCTGAAGATTTCAGCCTCTATCTGCATCGTCCGACCGCGACCGATCCTTCGCTGGCGCCGGACGGCTGCGACGCGTTCTACGTGCTTTCGCCGGTGCCGCATCTGCAAAGCCGCACCGACTGGAGCGTCACGGCCGAAAAATACCGCCGCGCCATCTCGCGCAAACTCGGCAGCACCCTGCTACCGGGCCTGGAGAGCCAGATCGTGAGTTCGCGCATGCTGACTCCGCAGGATTTTCAGGACCGGCTGTCGTCGTTCCGCGGCGCCGCGTTCGGGCTGGAACCGGTGCTGACCCAAAGCGCGTGGTTTCGTCCGCACAATCGCAGCGAAGACATCGACCGGCTCTACCTCGTCGGCGCCGGCACCCATCCCGGCGCCGGCCTGCCCGGCGTGCTCTCCTCCGCCCGCGTTCTCGATTCCCTCGTTCCCGATGCCCGAAGCCTTGCGCGCTCAGATCCGGTGACCGCATGACCGACCGACTCCATCCCGCCGACATGGCCGCCTGCCGCGCATTGCTCAAGGGCGGCTCGCGCACCTTTCATGCGGCTTCCAAGGTATTGCCGCGACGGGTCAGTGATGCCGCGGTCGCGCTGTATGCATTTTGCCGGTTGGCCGACGATGCCGTCGATCTCGGCCGCAATCGTGCCGCCGCTGTCGAACGGCTGAAGGATCGGCTCGATCGGGCCTATCGTGACCAGCCGATGGATTTCGCCGCCGATCGTGCCTTTGCCGATGTCGTCGCGCGCTTCTCGATACCGCGCGAATTGCCAGAAGCGCTGCTTGAGGGGTTGTCCTGGGACGCCGAGGGTCGTCGCTACGAATCACTTATGGATCTCCATGCCTATGCGGCGCGGGTTGCCGGCGCGGTTGGTGCGATGATGACGCTGGTGATGGGACAGCGCGCGCCTGATATCGTCGCACGGGCCTGCGATCTCGGCGTTGCCATGCAACTGACCAACATCGCCCGCGACGTCGGCGAGGACGCCCGGGCGGGCAGGCTGTACCTGCCGCTGGCGTGGCTGCGCGAGGACGGCATCGACCCCGATGCATGGCTGGCGAATCCGATATTCACGCCAGACATCGCGGCGATCGTGCAACGCCTGCTGGACGCGGCCGATGCCATGTACGACCGCGCCACTCTCGGGATCGCAAATCTGCCGTTGTCCTGCCGTCCAGGCATCTACGCGGCGCGGGCGCTCTATGCAGAGATCGGCCGTGAACTGGAACGCGGCGGGCTGGACTCGGTATCGCGGCGCACCGTGGTTTCGACCGAGCGCAAACTCAAGGTGCTGGCGCGAACACTGGCATTGCTGAAAACGGAATGGGTGCCGGCGAAGGGATTGCCAGCAAGCGCGCAGATCCAGGAAACCTGGTTCCTGGTCGAGGCAGTCGCAGCAACGCCGGTGCGGCAACGCGAACCGGGGATCAGGGCGAAGCCGATCGAGGATCGCGTAGTCTGGGTGATCGATCTGTTCGCGCGGCTGGAACGGCGTGATCAGATGCTGCGTACCGGCTCCTACCGGTGAAGCTGCGAGATGTCGGATGCTGGCACCATCGGCGAGAGCAATGTCAGCCTCGCCCAATAGCAGCGCGCACAGACTACGATCTGGTTCGAACGGCTGCGCACGAGGCGAGGCCATGGAAGACTATCTCGGATTCATCGAATTTTTCGTCGTGGCATTGTTCGCTGCGGCCTGGGGTGTTCTTGAACTGGTTGGACGGCGGCTCGATCGGAAGAAGGAAGCCGAACGGGCGAAGGATAGTATGCCCCCATCCTGAGATCGGTATCTTGGCTGCGTCTCGATCGGATGAGGACGGGCGTGCCTCACGGTTCGCGACGATTGCGAAGAGTTCGTCTCACCATCAGGGGGGCCGTTAAAGTCGCGCCCGCGGCATGCGGAACGGGAGCATCGCCTGCACCACCGGCATCCTGAAACGGTCGAGCGACAGGCTTTCGTGCATCAAGGTTATGGGCCGGCCCAGCAATTGTGCCGACACCACCGAACGCGAATAGAACGGTGCGTCTTCCAGGGTCTTGAGGACGCGTGCCGTGTCCTCGCTCCGAACGCTGCGTCCGACACGCCATCCCGTGCGATTTAACCCGACAAGGGGCGGCGGCGCGAAGGTCTGCATGCGCCCGTCGGGATCGAACATCATGGCAAGATCCATGCGGCTGCCATCGCGGCGCTGCGCTTCATACAGGATCGCCGCGCCGTCCTGCATCACACCGCGCGCCCATTGCCAATCGACGAAACCCTGTTCCAGAGGCCCATCTCCCCGGTTCATGTCGAAATAGCCGTCACCCTGCCAGCGCAGCTGCGGATGCTCGAGCGCCACATGGACCCGCGCGCAGGGCGCGATCGGCCACCACTGATGATTGAAGGTGGGATTGAGCGTGAAGGCTTGACTCGTGATGGCCGTGGGCACCACGCGCACCGTGCCGCGGATGCGTCTGGGAATCGGCAGCGCGATTTCATCGAGGCGAATCGCCAGCGACGTGCCGTCCCATGAAAGGTGGCTCGGACCGACCGCGAAAGTATCACTGGTGCGGCCGACGGCGCCGCGAGGCCGCTCCGTCATGGCCCAGCGATTGGCGCCCTTGCGGTAAACCGCGACGTTGATGGCGCAATGATTGAGCGGATCGGCCGGGCCGCTGCGCCGCGCAAAGGCGTAGTAGGGCGAGAATACGCTGCCGATGAAGGCGATGATGGTGATGCCGCTCTCGCCGTCGTCGCTCAGCGCGTCGACATACCACCACGCATAGCCGTTCTTGGCGACTGGCTGATCGAACCCAAATCCGCCATCAGACTGGCGGCTGCCGAGCGGCCCGACAGAGCCGCCATCGGCACGCCCGGTCCCGGATGCGTGCTGCCGCCCGCCAGATACAGGCCCGGAATTTTGGTCCGGGCTCCCGGCCGCTGAAACGACGCCGTCCATCCGTGCGAGTTGCGGCCGTACAGGGCGCCGCCCGTGGCCGGAAACAGCCGGTTGAAATCCGCCGGTGTGGTTACCTGTGTTGCATCCGGTTGCCGTTGGATATGCAAGCCGCATCGCTGCAGTACGCCAAATGTCCGTTGCGCGCATCTTTCCACCTCCGCTGAATCGTAGGAATGCCGGTCGCCATTGGCAGGCGCGTTCACGAGAACCAGCAGCTTTTCCCAGTCGCTACCGCCGGTGTTGCTGTCGCCGCGCCCCTGCGCGCAGACGTAGACTGTCGGCTCGTGCGGCAGTACATCGCGCTCAAAAATATCGTCGAACTCCGCTGCATAATTCCGCGAGAAGAACACGTTATGCCGGCTCAGGGGAAAACCGCCGGCGCTTGCGACGAGACTCCAGGTCATGGCCGAAAGCGATCTCGCGCGGGGAGCGATCACCGCAGCGGCGCGGCGCGCGGTCATGCCGAACAGACCGTTCGCGACCGCCGCGACATCTGCATTCAAGATCACGGCATCGGCCGCAATGCGTTCACCACTCGCAAGCCTGACACCGGAGGCGCGTCCGTGGACGATGAGAACGTCGCTCACTTCCTGCCCGTAGCGGATGGTGGCGCCAAGCGATTCTGCGCAATGCTCCAGCGCCCTGGCGAGGCCGTACATGCCACCTTCGATGCTCCAGACGCCTTCGCGTTCGACATGGGCGACCAGCATCAGGGTCGCCGGTGCCTTGAATGGCGAAGAACCGCAATAGGTGGCGTAGCGACCGAATAGCTGGCGGAGCCGCGAGTCATGGAAGTATTGGGAAAGCGTCGACCACATCGACGAGAACGGCTTGATCTGCGGCAGTTGCATCAGGCCGCGAAAGCCGCGGGCGCCGATCAGGCCGCCCATGCTGGGCTGCGGCGCCCGCAGGAACGGCTTTTCGAGGATCTCGTAGATGCGGCGGGTGTCGCGGCAGAAAGCGCGATAGCGTTCTGCTTCGGCTGCGCCCGCGAAATCGCCGATCGCTTCGGCCGAGCGCCCCTCATCGGCGAACAGATCGAGACGGTTGCGTTCATCCCACGTGTGGCGAGCCAGTACATCCAGCGGGCGCAGCCGCACAAAGTCCGAAAAGTTCTGACCCACGGCCGCGAACAGTTCGTCGAATACCCAGCGCATGGTGAAAACCGTGGGCCCGCTGTCGATCTGGGTTCCGCCGACCCCAATCTGCCGCATCTTGCCACCGGGCCCGGCGCTGCGTTCGAGCAGGGTGACGTCGAGACCGCGTGCTGCGAGTGCGAAGGCGCATACCATTCCTGCCACCCCGGCGCCGACGATGACGACACGATCTCTGGACATGGGTGCGCGCCGGCCTGCGTTGTTGGATTGACAGATGTCCATATTAATTTACACTCGATATGACAAGTCAAATTGACAATGGTCAACGGCGGGGAGCTTGCCATGGACGTCACCAGTCGGATCGAACGGGCACTGAACGACGCAATAGCTCTCGCCGAGGTACCGGGTTGCCCGCCACGGCTGGCCGCTGCGATGCGTTACGCGGTTTTCCCCAGGGGCGCCCGGGTGCGGCCTCGGCTCTGTCACAGCGTTGCGGCCGCCTGCGGGGAGGATCATCCGGCCGCAACGGAAGCCGCCGGCGCCGCCCTCGAGCTGTTGCACTGCGCCTCGCTCGTGCATGATGATCTGCCGTGCTTCGATGCGGCGGATATGCGCCGCGGCCGCCCGTCGGTACACAAGGCATTCGGCGAGCCGCTGGCGGTCCTGGCCGGCGATGCGCTGATCGTGCTGGCGTTTCAGACGCTCGCGCGGGTGCAGTGCGCGCCGGCGCGGCTTGCCACGTTGACGCTGACCGTCGCGCAATCGGTCGGCGTACCCTCGGGCATCGTGGCCGGCCAGGCCTGGGAATGCGAATCGCAGATCGATCTCGCGCATTACCATCGCGCCAAAACCGGTGCGCTGTTTGCTGCGGCAACGGTTGTGGGAGCGGCATCGGCCGGCGCCGACGCCGAGCCGTGGCGGATGGTCGGCGAAAAGCTCGGCGAGGCCTATCAGGTCGCCGATGATATCCGCGACGCCGCATCGGACGAGGAAGAGATCGGCAAGCCGGTCGGGCGCGATCTGGCGCTGGGTCGTCCGAGCGCGGTGATCGAGCTCGGCCTCGATGGCGCGCTGTTCCGGCTGCACGAACTGGTGCGAGGTGCGATCGACGCGATGCCGCCGTGTGCCAATGGTGCCGAACTGCGTTCGCTGATGCTCTCGGAGGCCAGGCGTCTGGTGCCGACCAAGCTCGCGCAGTTCGCGGCGTAGCCTAATGGCCGCGGTCGCGCACCGCGAGGCGGTTGATGAGACGCCCGACGCGGACCGGAGAGCGAATGTCGACCGGCCGAAACCGGCCGCGCCCGCACCATCGAAATTGTCGCTACATGACCGGCTGCTGGGGGTGCGCGATTCAATTCTCGCCAGTCCCGGTTTCCAGCGATTTGCGGGCACCTTTGCACCGACGCGGCCGATTGCCCGCAAGCGCGCCGGCGCGCTGTTCGATCTCTGCGCCGGCTTTGTCTATTCGCAGATCCTGCTCGCTTGCGTCCGCCTGAAACTGTTCGATCAATTGGCAGGCGGGCCCGTGAACCCGGATGAACTATCGTCTCGGCTGGCGCTTCCAGTTGATTCGACCGTCCTGCTGCTCGACGCTGCGGTATCCCTCAAGCTGGTGCAACGCCGCAGCGCTGGCCGCTATGGCCTTGGCCCGCTTGGCGCTGCCTTGATCGGAAATCCCGGCGTGGTCGCGATGATCGAGCATCACGCGATGCTTTACAGCGACCTGATGGATCCGATCGCATGGCTGCGCGGCGAAGCAGGGGCGGGGCAACTCGCGGGATACTGGCCGTATGCGGGTACCGGCCACCCCACCGATCTTTCGCATGAAGCCATCGCACCCTACACCGCCTTGATGGCGGCATCACAACCGATGATCGCGCAGCAGGTGCTGTCGGCCTATTCGTTTCGCGGCCATCGCTGCCTGCTCGACATCGGCGGCGGCGACGGTTCCTTTATCGCCGCCGTCGCGGCGCAGGCCCCAAAACTGCGCTGTGTATTGTTTGATCTGCCCGCAGTCGCCGACAAGGCCAGCGAGCGGTTCCGCAACGCGCAGCTGTCGTCCCGCGCCGTGGCGATCGGCGGCAGCTTTCTCAGCAACCGGCTGCCCGACGGCGCCGATATCGTCTCGCTGGTGCGGGTGCTCCACGACCACGACGACGCCAGTGTGATGAAGCTGCTGCGCGCCGTCCACCTCGCGCTGCCGCGTAACGGGACGCTTCTGATTGCCGAGCCGATTTCGGGCGTTAGCGGCGCCGAGCCGATGGGGGACGCCTATTTCGCATTCTACCTGCTGGCGATGGGCAGCGGTCGGCCGAGAACCTTTGGGCGCCTGCGGGAAATACTCACCGAGGCCGGCTTTGCGGATATCTCGCTCCGGCCGGCGGCGATCCCGATGCTGGCCAGTGTGATTACCGCGAGATCGGCTTAAGAAATATGTTAATCTATCTTGACAGTCATATTCGTCAGGATAGCATGACAGTCGTGGGGTTCAAGTTCCGCACCCGTTAAGATCGGAGTGAGCCATGGAAGCCATCGCAGTGGTACTGAAGCAGCCGGAGCAAGTGGCGCTCCATCGGCTTGCCTTGACCCCCCCGACCGCCGAGGACGTCGTGGTCGATATCGGCTGGAGCGGAATAAGCACCGGCACCGAGCGGCTGCTGTGGTCGGGCCGGATGCCCCCGTTCCCGGGAATGGGATATCCGCTCGTCCCCGGTTACGAGTCTGTCGGACGCGTCGTCGAATCGGCAAAGGCAGCCGGTCTTCGTACCGGTCAACTCGTGTTCGTTCCTGGCGCGAAATGCTTCGGCGAGGTGCGCGGCTTGTTCGGCGCATCGGCGTCGCGGCTGGTGGTGCCGGCCAAGCGTGTGGTGCCGCTCGACCAAAATCTGGGGGATCGCGGCATCCTTTTGGCGCTGGCGGCGACGGCCTATCACGCCATCGCCGCGCGCGGTGCCGCCGCGCCGGACTGCATTGTCGGTCACGGCGTCCTCGGCCGACTGCTGGCGCGGATTTCGATCGCTGTTCGAAATGAACCACCTGTGGTCTGGGAGAAAAATCCAGCCCGCGTCGGCGGCGCGGTTGGCTATGGCGTGCTCGATCCCGAGCACGACACGCGCCGCGACTACAAGAGCATCTACGATGTGAGCGGCGATGCCGGCTTGCTCGACTCGCTGATCGGCCGCATCGCGCCGGGCGGCGAGATCGTGCTCGCCGGGTTTTACAGCGACCGGATGTCTTTCGCGTTTCCGCCGGCGTTCATGCGCGAGGCGCGGATCCGGGTCGCCGCCGAATGGCAGCAGCCCGATCTGCTCGCCACCAAGGCCCTCATCGAGTCCGGACGGCTTTCGCTCGATGGGCTGATTACCCATCACCGCGACGCCGCGGCCGCTCCGGGCGCCTATCGAACCGCCTTCGACGATTCCGCCTGCCTCAAGATGGTCCTGAACTGGAGTTCGCTGTCATGAATGCCGTGCCTCAAATCAGCATGAAGGACGCCTTGCGGGCGGAAGCGGCGATCGAGCCGGATGCGCCGGTGACGACACCAGTCACCAAGGAAACCCAGATCATCGCCATCTACGGCAAGGGCGGCATCGGCAAGAGTTTTACCCTGGCCAACCTGTCCTACATGATGGCGCAGCAGGGCAAGAAGGTGCTGCTGATCGGCTGCGATCCCAAGAGCGACACCACCTCCCTGCTGTTCGGCGGTCGCGCCTGTCCGACCATCATCGAGACCTCGTCGAAGAAAAAACTCGCCGGCGAGGAGGTGAAGATCGGCGACGTCTGCTTCAAGCGCGATGGCGTCTTTGCCATGGAACTCGGCGGCCCCGAAGTCGGCCGCGGCTGCGGCGGCCGCGGCATCATCCACGGCTTTGAGCTGCTGGAGAAGCTCGGCTTCCACGAATGGGGTTTTGACTACGTGCTGCTGGATTTCCTGGGCGACGTGGTCTGCGGCGGGTTCGGCCTGCCGATCGCACGGGACATGTGCCAGAAGGTCATCGTCGTCGGGTCGAACGATCTGCAATCGCTGTATGTCGCCAATAACGTTTGTTCGGCCGTGGAGTATTTCCGCAAGCTCGGCGGCAATGTCGGCGTCGCCGGCATGGTCATCAACAAGGATGATGGGACCGGCGAGGCGGCGGCGTTCGCCAGGACGGTCGGCATTCCCGTTCTCGCGGCGATTCCGGCCGACGACGATATCCGCAAGAAGAGCGCGAACTACGAGATCATCGGCCTGCCGGGCGGGCAGTGGTGCCAGCTGTTCGAGGAACTGGCACAAAATGTCGGCCTGGCGCCACCGGTCCGCCCGACCCCGCTGACCCAGGACGGTCTGCTCGGCCTGTTCAAGGGCGAGGTGGTCGGCCGCGGCGTGGTGCTCGATCCCGCCACCATGGAAGACATGTGCGGCAGGTCGGTCGTCAACAAGCCGTCGCTCGAAGTCGTCTACGACGCAGCGTGAGCACAAGCATGATGCGGAGCGAGACATGAACGTCATCCTGCCTCGATATGCCGGCGCGATCGCCGAGTCGGTCGTGAACGAGCCCGTTGAGGTGACCGCTGGCGTTGATGCGCCGGCGACGGATACTCCAACTGCACCGGCCGCCATCCATGCCGCCGCGACGCAGAACGATGGTCTCGGGTGTCACGCGGGCGCTGCGGAATTGAAAGCGGCGGCCGGCGCCGCGGGCAAGAGCGACATTCTCGACCGCTATGCCGCAGATTATCCAAAGGGACCTCACGACCAGCCGCAAAGCATGTGCCCGGCGTTTGGCTCGCTGCGCGTCGGTTTGCGCATGCGCCGCACCGCGACAATTCTTTCCGGCTCGGCCTGCTGTGTTTACGGCTTGACCTTCACCTCGCACTTCTATGGCGCGAGGCGGACCGTCGGCTATGTGCCGTTCAACTCCGAGACGCTGGTGACGGGAAAACTGTTCGAGGACATCCGCGAGGCCGTTTTCAAGCTCGCAGATCCGGCGCTCTACGATACCATCATCATCACCAATCTCTGCGTGCCGACGGCGTCCGGCGTACCGCTGGATCTGCTTCCCGATGAAATCAACGGCGTACGCATCATCGGCATCGACGTTCCGGGTTTTGGCGTGCCCACGCACGCCGAGGCCAAGGACGTGCTGGCGGCGGCGATGCTCGAATACGCCCGAAAGGAAGTCGAGCAGGGCCCGGTGCAGGCGCCGCGCGGCGGCAGGAACGAACGGCCGACCGTCACCTTGATCGGCGAAATGTTTCCCGCCGATCCCGTGGGTATCGGCATGATGCTGGAGCCGCTCGGCCTGGCCGCAGGCCCGGTGGTTCCGACGCGGGAGTGGCGCGAGCTCTATGCCGCGCTCGATTGCTCGGTCGTCGCCGCGATCCATCCCTTCTATACGGCGAGCTTCCGCCAGTTCGATCTCGCCGGCAGGACGATCGTCGGCTCGGCGCCGGTCGGACACGACGGCACTGAAGCCTGGTTCGAATCGATCGGGACGGCCTGCAACGTCGGCCGCGACAAGATCGATGCCGCAAAGAATCGTTTCCTGCCCTTGATCAAGGCGGCGCTGGTGGCCAAGCCGGTGAACGCCCGCATCACCGTATCCGGTTATGAAGGCTCGGAGTTGCTGGTCGCACGCCTGCTGATCGAAAGCGGCGCCCATGTGCCGTATGTCGGCACCGCTTGCCCGAGAACTCCATGGTCCGACGTTGATCGTGAATGGCTGGAGGCGAAGGGCACCCGCGTCCAGTACCGCGCCTCGCTGGAAATGGATCTGGCCGCCGTCGGTGAGTTCAAGCCAGACCTCGCCATCGGCACCACGCCCGTGGTGCAGAAGGCAAAACAGCTCGCAATCCCGGCGCTGTACTTCACCAACCTCATTTCGGCGCGTCCGTTGTTCGGCGTCGCTGGAGCGGGCTCGCTGGCGCAGGTGGTCAATGCCGCGCTCGCCAACCAGAGCCGTTTCGACACGATGAAGGATTTCTTCGGCGATGTCGGCGAGGGCCATGCCGCCGGTGTCTGGGAAGACACGCCCCTGGAGAATGTGGCCTTCCGGGAGAAATACAAGAAGCAGATCGAGGCCCAGGCGAAGAAGCGCAAGGCTGAGGAGATGATCTGATGCTGGTCCTCGACCATGATCGCGCAGGCGGCTACTGGGGGGCGGTTTACGCCTTCACCGCGGTGAAGGGCATGCAGGTGATCATCGACGGCCCGGTCGGCTGCGAGAATCTGCCGGTCACTTCGGTGCTCCACTACACCGACGCGCTGCCGCCGCATGAACTGCCGATCGTGGTGACGGGGCTCGGCGAAGAGGAACTTGGCCAGACCGGCACCGAGGGCGCCATGAGGCGCGCGCATCGCGTGCTCGATCCCTATCTGCCGGCGGTCGTGGTCACCGGGTCGATCGCGGAAATGATCGGCGGCGGCGTCACCCCGGAGGGAACCAACATCAAGCGGTTCCTGCCGCGCACCATCGACGAGGATCAATGGCAAAGCGCCGACCGTGCCATCGTCTGGCTGTGGAAAGAGTACGGCGTCAAGAAGATTCCGGAGCGCAAGCCGCGCGCGGAAAGCGTCAAGCCCAGGGTCAACATCATCGGACC
Organism: Bradyrhizobiaceae bacterium Ga0074131; assembly: GCA_001464035.1. Classification (GTDB taxonomy): domain Bacteria; phylum Pseudomonadota; class Alphaproteobacteria; order Rhizobiales; family Xanthobacteraceae; genus Bradyrhizobium. Next base: position 43,719 of record LNEC01000017.1, on the reverse strand, counting down.
GATCTACGGCACCTTCAACATGCCGAGCGATCTGGCCGAGATCCGCCGGTTGATCGAAGGCATCGGCGCCGAAATCAACATGGTATTTCCGCTCGGCAGCCATCTCGCCGACATTCCCAAGCTGGTGAACGCCGACGTCAATGTCTGCATGTACCGTGAGTTCGGCCGCATGCTGTGCGAGGCGCTGGAGCGGCCCTATCTGCAGGCGCCGATCGGTCTGCACAGCACCACCAAGTTCCTGCGCAAGCTCGGCGAGCTGCTCGGCATCGATCCGGAGCCGTTCATCCAGCGCGAGAAGCACACCACCATCAAGCCGCTATGGGATCTCTGGCGCTCGGTGACGCAGGATTTCTTCGGCACCGCGAGCTTTGCCATTGTCGCTAACGAAACTTACGCGCGCGGTGTCCGGAATTTTCTCGAAACCGAAATGGGATTGCCGTGCACCTTTGCGTTTGCGCGCAAGGCTGGCGTGAAGCCGGACAATGACGCCGTCCGGTCGGCGGTGCGGGAGAAGCCGCCACTGATCATGTTCGGCAGCTACAATGAACGCATGTATATGGCCGAAGCCGGAGGCCGCGCGATCTACATCCCGGCATCGTTTCCGGGGGCCGTGATCCGCCGCCACACCGGCACCCCGTTCATGGGCTATTCCGGAGCAACTTACCTCGTGCAGGAAGTAAGCAACGCGCTGTTCGACGCGTTGTTCAACATCCTTCCCCTGGCCGCCGACCTGGACCGGGTCGACCCGACACCGGCGCGGCTGCATGAGGCGATCCTGTGGAGCGATGAAGCCAAGGCGCTGCTCGATGAGGTGCTGGAGGCGCATCCGGTGCTCGTACGCATCTCCGCGGCCAAGCGCCTGCGCGACGCCGCCGAGAGAGGCGCCCGCCGCGCCGGAGAGGATCGTGTCACCATCGATCTCGTTACCAAAGCGCGGGCGGCACTGATGGATGGGCAGCCCGCATGAGAGCCATCGAAGCCAATCTGTATCCGGTGATTCCGTATCCATACGTGCAAGGCAACAAGGAAGAGGTGATGTCGATGTCCGATTATGTCCACACCAGCTCTCGTTCAAGAACATTCGCGGAAAGCAAGGCGATCGAATCGCGTCTCATGTTCGGTTTTTGCTACGTGCTTTGCCTGCTCCGCGCGGCGGCGATGCGGCTGATGCCCTGGCGCAAGCATGACGCTTTCGGTCTCTCCCGCGATCGCGAGTCGATTTTTGCCGAAGCCCGCAGCGGGGCCGGCACGATCGTGACGTCGGCGTTCATGGGCTTGTAGTTCGAGGAATTCGCCCGTCGGTGCCGGGCGGATAACTGCCGCATCGAAGCAGATCCGGCATTCGCTGCCGCCCCCGCTCGGGCGGCGAACGGCCGCAAGGCTATCAACAGGAGGAATACCAAATGAAGGACGGTTCCATCTCGGGGCTATCCGAAGCTGAGGCCAAGGAATTCCACACGATATTCATGACGAGTTTCTTTCTCTTCACGGCTGTCGCGGTGGTTGCTCACATCCTTGCCTGGATGTGGCGTCCCTGGCTGCCGGGCCCCGGCGGCTACAGGACGGCGTTGGATGGCATCCAGCATTTCGCCCAAGCTTCGATCTCTTACCTGACATAACGGGAGAAAAGACATGTGGCGGATATGGCTTCTATTCGACCCGCGGCGTGCGTTGGTCATGCTCTTCACGTTCCTGTTCGGACTGGCGATCGTGATCCACTTCATTCTGCTCTCTACCGACCGGTTCAACTGGTTGGACGGTCCCCGCAAGGGCCCGGTGAAAACGTCAGAGATTTCTCTGCCGTACACGACACCGACCATGCCGTCCTGATGGCATGACCTGCTGCGTACCGGAACGGACGAGACCGGATAGAGCGGCCGGTCTCGCCCGCTTCCGGTAGCTAACGGGTTGATGGATGAGAACGAGAATTCGCTCGCGGAGGAGCCATCGATGGCAATGCTCAGCTTTGAAAGAAAGTACCGCGTTCGCGGCGGAACGCTGATAGGAGGCGACCTGTTCGATTTCTGGGCCGGGCCGCTTTACGTCGGGTTCTTCGGTATCACGACGGTGTTCTTCTCGGTAGTTGGAACCGCCCTGATCGTGTGGGGCGCGGCGCTCGGTCCGACCTGGAACCTGTGGCAGATCAGCATCAACCCGCCCGATGTCAAATACGGCCTTTCGTTCGCGCCGTTGCAGGAAGGCGGTATCTGGCAGGTCGTCACGATTTGCGCGATCGGTGCCTTCGTTTCCTGGGCGCTGCGCGAGGTCGAAATATGCCGCAAGCTCGGCATCGGCTATCATGTACCTTTCGCCTTCAGCATCGCGATCCTGGCTTACGTCACGCTGGTCGTGATCCGGCCAGTGTTGATGGGCTCCTGGAGCTACGGCTTCCCTTACGGAATCATCACCCACCTCGATTGGGTATCGAACACCGGCTATCAGTACGGCAACTTCCACTACAATCCGGCGCACATGATCGCCATCACGTTCTTCTTCACGACGTGCCTTGCGTTGGCGCTGCACGGTGGGCTGATCCTGTCATCGACCAATCCCGACCGCGGCGAGCCCGTTAAGTCGCCCGAGCACGAGAACACCATCTTCCGCGACCTGATCGGCTATTCGGTCGGGACCCTCGGCATTCACCGCCTCGGCCTGTTCGTGGCGTTGTCCTCGGGGTTCTGGAGCGCCGTCTGCATCGTCATCAGTGGCCCGTTGTGGCTATGGCCGGAAGGCGAGCCCTGGTCCGAATGGTGGAACTGGTGGCGCAATCTTCCGATCTGGTCTTCCAACTAACGACCGTCGTCAGAAAGAACCCCGCCATGGCCAACTATCAGAACATCTTCACGCAGGTTCAGGTCCGCAGCACCGTCTATCCGGGTATCCCCATGCAGCCCGGGATTTGGGTCCGCAGCGGGGAGGGCCGGTTCAACTACTGGCTCGGAAAGATCGGCGACGCGCAGATCGGCCCGATATATCTCGGGTTCACCGGCATCGCGTCGATCCTGTGCGGTATCGTCGCGATCGAGATTATCGGCCTCAACATGCTGGCGTCGGTCAACTGGAGCCCGATCGAATTCGTGCGGCAATTGCCTTGGCTCTCGCTCGATCCGCCGAAGCCCGAATACGGCATCAGCATCCCGCCGCTACAGGACGGCGGCTGGTGGTTGATGGCCGGCTTCGCGCTGACGACGTCGATCCTGTTGTGGTGGGTGCGGACCTATCGCCGCGCGCGGGCGCTCGGCATGGGAACCCATGTGTCATGGGCCTTTGCCTCGGCGATCTGGCTTTACCTGGTGCTCGGCTTCATCCGCCCGCTGTTGATGGGCAGGTTCAGCGAGGCGGTGCCGTTCGGGATATTCCCGCATCTCGACTGGACCAACAACTTCTCCATCACCTATGGCAACCTGTTCTACAATCCATTCCACATGCTCTCGATCGTGTTCCTGTATGGTTCGGCGCTGCTGTTCGCCATGCACGGTGCCACCATCCTTGCGGTCAGCCGCTACGGCGGCGAGCGCGAGATCGAGCAGATTGTCGACCGCGGCACGGCGCTGGAGCGAGCGGCGCTGTTCTGGCGCTGGACCATGGGCTTCAACGCCACGGCGGAATCGATTCACCGCTGGGCCTGGTGGTTCGCCGTGCTGTGTCCCCTCACGGGCGGCATCGGCATCCTGCTCACGGGCACCGTGGTCGACAACTGGTTCGACTGGGGCGTCAAGCACGGGCTCGCGCCGCCGAGATAACGAAGGACGGAGAACTGCGAACTCCCAGCCGCGCGCCGGCGATGGCGAGAATGCAAACCCGGTGCGCAGGCTACCCTCGTCTTTCCAGTCAGCAGGCCTGATTGTTTCGGGGCGATGCAGCGGCCGGCGGACGAGGTCGAAAAGCGTTCGGCACACGTCCGCTCCGAGAACAGGCCGGGCAGGAAGTTTGCTGGAGCGGAGATCACGGATTTGGTGGAGGATGTTTGCCCTGGTGCAAGTGTTCAAATCTCCGCAGGAATCGCTGGGCGATCTCGGTGCGCTGTCGGTTGCGAACCTGATCGCGGCTGCGACCGATGTTGCCGTTGTGGTCGATGGGCAGGGCTCGATTCGCGATGTCGCGTTCAACAAGGAAGAGTTGTCGCTCGAACTCGACGCGCACGGACGCTGGCTTGGTTCGAAACTACTGGAGGTGGTAACGCCGGAGACCCAGACCAAAGTCAGGGAACTGCTGCAGGACGCGGCGGCCCTGAAATCATCGAGCTGGCGTCAGGTCAATCATCCGTCACCCGGCGGCGCGGATATTCCGATCCTCTATTCGGCGATCAATATCGGGCGCAAGGATCGCTTCGTGGTGGTCGGCCGCGACCTGCGTCCGCTCGCGGCGATGCAGCAGCGGCTCATCAGTGCCCAGCAATCGATGGAGCGGGATTACGTCCGGTTGCGTCATGCCGAAACACGCTACCGGCTCTTGTTTCAGGTTTCATCGGAAGCAGTCATGATCGTTGATGCCAGCAATAACGCCATTCTCGACGCCAACCCGGCCGCGCTTGCGTTGCTCGACGCGAGCGCGCCGCAGTTGCAGAAAGCCGGCTTGCCAGGTCAGTTCAATGCCGCAGGCTCGCAGGTGATCCAGACCCTTCTGGCCGATGTTCGCGCTACTGGTCGAGACAGCAGCGCGCGCGTGCGCCTGGCGCACGGGCAGCGCGAGTGCAGCGTGGCCGCATCCTTGTTCCGGCAGGAACATGCCTCGCTGTTCCTGGTCCGGCTGTCCTCTCATCCATCGGTGCCCGAAGCCAGCGCGCTGAAGGCGACTTCGATGCTGCTGAATTACTTCCAGGCTGCCCCGGACGGACTGGTCATCACCCAGTATGAGGGTCGGATTGTGAGGGCAAACCCCGCTTTTCTGGAAATGGCGCAACTCAGCAGCGTGGAACAGGCGCGGGGGGAGGCGCTGGATCGATGGCTCGGCCGAGCCGGCGTCGATTTCAACATCGCGCTGGCCAACCTTCGCCAGCACGGATCGATCAAGCTGTTCGCCACTTCGCTGCGCGGAGAGTACGGCGCGAGCGCCGATGTCGAAGTCTCGGCGGTGTCGCTGACCGATGGCGATGACAAGCCGAGCTTTGGTTTTGCGATCAGAAATGTTGAGAAGCGGCTCTCCGCAGCGAACTCCTCGGCGCGAGAACTACCGCGCTCGGTGGCGCAATTGACGGAGTTGATTGGCCGGGTGCCGCTGCGCGATCTGGTGCGCGAGACTACCGACGTCATCGAGAAGCTTTCCATCGAGGCCGCACTTGAACTGACTGGCGATAACCGTGCTTCGGCTGCCGAGATGCTGGGCCTGAGCCGGCAGAGCCTTTACGTAAAGCTTCGCCGGTTCGGCCTTGCTGAACATTCCGCAGACGAGGAGAGTGAGGATGAATAGCGCCGTCGCTCACCGCCCGTCGCCTCTGGTCGTGCTGGAACTGTTGAAACCGATCACCTGGTTTCCGCCGATGTGGGCGCTGGGGTGCGGCGTCGTTTCATCGGGCGTCTCGCCCGGACAGCGCTGGCCGATGATCGTCGCCGGCGTGATGCTTGCGGGCCCGATGGTATGCGGCACCAGTCAGGCCGTAAATGACTGGTATGACCGGCATGTCGACGCCCTCAACGAACCGGATCGGCCGATTCCGTCGGGCCGCATTCCCGGGCGCTGGGGGCTCTATATTGCCGTGATCTGGACGGCGCTGTCGCTGCTGCTCGCGACCGCGCTCGGCATCTGGGGGTTTGTTGCGGCCGTCGTCGGGCTTGCGCTGGCATGGGCCTACAGCGCGCCGCCGATCCGGCTGAAGCAGAACGGCTGGTGGGGCAATGCCGCGTGCGGGCTTTGCTATGAAGGCCTGCCTTGGTTTACCGGGGCGGCGATCATGAGCGCGACGGTTCCGGACTGGCGTATCGTGGCGATCGCGCTGCTCTATAGTATTGGCGCCCACGGCATCATGACCCTTAACGACTTCAAGTCGGTCGAGGGAGACAAGCGGATGGGGATCGATTCGCTGCCGGTGCTGCTCGGCGTCGGCAACGCCGCGCGCTTCGCCTGTCTTGTCATGGCGGTGCCGCAGGCGGTCGTGATCGCGCTGCTGATGACCTGGGATCGGCCGCTTTATGCGACCGCCGTGAGCGCGTTGCTGCTCGCGCAATTGTTTCTGATGGCGCATTTCCTCAAGCGTCCGCGCGAGCGCGCGGCCTGGTACAACGGAACCGGCGTCAGTTGCTACGCCTTGGGCATGTTGATCAGCGCGTTCGCGCTGGCGGCGATCAGGGCAGGGTGACCATGAGCAAACCGACGCTGTCGTGGTTCAGCATTGTCCGCCTCGGTCTGGTGCAGACCGGGCTCGGTGCGGTCGTCGTTCTCACCACCTCGACGCTGAACCGGGTGATGGTGGTCGAACTGGCGATGCCGGCGATGCTGCCTGGTGCGCTGGTGGCCATTCATTATGCGCTGCAGGTTTTCAGGCCTGCCTGGGGACACGGCTCCGACCTTGGGGCGCGGCGCACGCCATGGATCGTCGGCGGCATGCTGGTTCTTGCGACTGGCGGCCTGTTGGCCTCGGTGGCGACGGCGTGGATGGCGACGCAGCCGTTGTTCGGCGTCGCGCTGGCGGTCGCAGCATTCTGCCTGATCGGAGCCGGTGTCGGCGCCGCCGGCACGTCACTGCTGGTGCTGCTCGCCAAGCGTACGGACGACAACCGCCGTGCCGCGGCAGCCACCATCGTCTGGGTCATGATGATTGCCGGATTCATCGTCACCACCGGTGTGGCCGGTCACATGCTGGATCCGTTTTCTCCGCTGCGGCTGATCGTCGTTTCCGCCTCTGTGTCGGTCGCGGCGATGGTGCTGACGGTGACGGGCGTGTGGGGCATCGAGGAGCGGCCGGTGGCGGCACCTCATCCGCCCACGCCGAGAGCGTCGACGCCATCATCTTTCCGCGCGGCCCTTAGGGAAGTCTGGGCCGAACCCAAGTCACGGCGGTTCGCCATCTTCGTATTTGTTTCGATGTTGGCTTACAGCGCGCAGGATCTGATCCTGGAGCCGTTCGCCGGCGTGGTGTTCGGCTTCACGCCCGGCGAGACCACCAAACTGTCGGGCGTTCAACATGCCGGCACGCTGATCGGAATGGCGCTGGTGCCGCTGATCGGTGCCGTCCATCCGCGATCGCGCGGAAATCTGCAGATATGGACCATCGGCGGATGTCTCGCTTCCGCGATCGCTTTGCTGTGCCTGGCGGCGGCGGCGATCATCGGACCCGGCTGGCCGTTGCGCGAAACCGTCTTCATGCTTGGCGTGACCAATGGCGCCTATGCGGTGGCGGCGATCGGGTCGATGATGGCGCTTGTCAGTGCGGGCGGCGAGAAGCGTGAGGGCGTGCGGATGGGGCTGTGGGGCGCGGCCCAGGCTTTCGCGTTCGGCGCCGGCGGCTTTATCGGAACCCTCGCGAGCGACGTCGCGCGATATCTGTTGTCGTCGCCGGCGCTTTCCTACTCGGTGGTGTTCGCTGCCGAAGCCGGCCTGTTCGTGGTCGCCGCACTGATGGCGATATGGATTCATCGGGCGCCGGTCCGCGGCGCGTTGCGGCAAGATGAACTGCGGACCGTCGTAGTTGCGGGAGGGTGACATGCAGCCAATTTCCGAAATGTTTGATGTCGTGGTGGTCGGCGGTGGGCCGTCCGGTGCCACGGCGGCCCGCGACCTGGCGAGCCTTGGACGCAAGGTGCTGTTGCTCGATCGCGCCGGACGCATCAAGCCTTGCGGCGGCGCGATTCCGCCTCGGCTGATCCGCGATTTCGACATTCCCGATCATCTGCTGGTGGCCAAGGTCAAATCCGCGCGCATGGTGTCGCCTTCGGATCAGCAGGTCGACATGCCGATCGACGGGGGGTTTGTCGGCATGGTCGACCGCGATGTGTTTGACGAGTGGTTGAGGGAGCGGGCGGCTCAGGCCGGGGCAGAGCGACGAACCGGCCTGTTCGGGCGATTTGAGCGCGACCAGTCCGGAAGCACCATGGTTTATTTCGAGGCGCGTGAGGCTGACGGGAGCAGCACCGAACGCGCCGTGAGGACCCGCGCGCTGATCGGCGCTGACGGCGCGCTGTCGGCGGTTGCACGTCAGTGCCTGCCCGGCGCCGATCGGCTACCTTTCGTGTTCGCCTATCACGAGATCGTTCGGTCGCCGCGCCCGGAAGGCCAGTTCGACGGCACGCGCTGCGACGTCTATTACCGCGGCACGATATCGCCGGATTTTTATGGCTGGGTGTTTCCTCACGGTGACACAGTCAGCGTCGGTACCGGGTCCGCCCGCAAGGGGTTTTCGCTGCGCGATTCCGTGGTAGGCCTGCGTGACGCAGCTGGTTTGGCATCCGCCGAGACGATCCGCCGCGAAGGCGCGCCGATCCCGCTGCACCCGCTGCCGCGTTGGGATGATGGTCAGAGCGTCCTGCTTGCCGGTGATGCCGCCGGCGTTGTCGCGCCGGCGTCGGGCGAGGGAATCTACTACGCCATGATAGGCGGACGGCTGTCGGCGGAAGCCGTCGATCTGTTCCTTGAAACCGGTGACGCCAAGGCGCTGCGCACCGCGCGCAAGCGTTTCATGAAAATGCATGGCCTGGTGTTCTGGATTCTCGGCGTGATGCAGTGGTACTGGTATTCGAATGACCGCCGGCGCGAACGATTCGTCAGCATCTGCCGCGACCGCGACGTCCAGAAACTGACCTGGGATGCCTACATGAATAAGGAACTGGTGCGGGCCAAGCCGGTGGCGCATGTCAGGATTTTCTTCAAGAATCTCGCTCATATGGCTGGATTGGCCCGGGCTTGATGGTGGCGCTGCGGAGTTTCTGGAAACCTGTTCTGATCGCGGCGGCCGTTGCGATCTGCATCGCCACGCTCGGCGGCACGCTGACCGACACCGGGCCGTGGTATCAGAACTTGCGCAAACCGTCATGGCAGCCGCCGGACTGGCTGTTCGGCCCGGCATGGACCTTGATTTTTGCGTTGACGACGGTGTCGGCGGTGTATGCTTGGCGCCACGCGGAGAACCGCGCGCAACGCGATTGGGTGATTGTGCTGTTCGCGCTCAACGGAGCGCTCAACGTGCTTTGGAGCACCTTGTTCTTTGCCTTGCGGCGGCCGGATTGGGCGCTGATCGAAGTGGGATTTCTCTGGGCGTCGATCTTGCTGCCGATGATTGTGTTCTGGCGCTGGGCCAAACCGGCCAGCCTTTATCTGTTGCCCTATTTGTTGTGGGTTTCTTTCGCGGCTTATCTCAACCTCACTATCGTTCGCCTGAATGCGCCATTCGCCTGAGCAAGGAACACTGCGCCAACTTCATATTGTCCGATCGCGACCGTCATGTGATCCTTAGGCATGGCTGACCTGTTTGCGAGCGGACGCCTCGTCGATCTCATCTTCGTTCTGGTCGTTCTCGAGGCCGCGTTTCTTCTGGTGTATTGGCATCGTGCCGGGCGGGGCGTCGCGCCGCTCGATCTGCTGCCCAATCTCTGCGCGGGCGCGTTCCTGCTGCTGGCCCTGCGTGCGACGCTCGCCGGAGGTGGCTGGATGCAGGCCAGCGGCTGCCTTGCGGCCGCTGGCTTGGCGCATCTGGCCGACCTTCACCGCCGATGGCGGAAATAGGCGCTCGCGGGAGCTAATTCTTGTCGGATTGAGGCATCGACTGATCACTTGATTTCCCCTCGGGACCAGGTCGCACGATTGTTAAGTAAGATTGACATATCTGGATATGGTATGTTCTTGTCGCTTAGGAAGCCTTTTAGCCCATTATTCGGCGTAGCCCGCTACGGGCTGCAAACCCGTGTAAAGCAAAGGGGTGACCGAAGCCCTTCAAACTAAAGTGTTTCTTGACTTGGGCTACGGATTCTGCGCAATCCTAGGGGTTGGCAATGGCTTTGCCCTGGGTCGAAGTGTCAGGTACCCTTGGCATATGCATTGAGTTGACTGTGTTGTTTTTAGAATTTTCCGGACTAATCCGCTCGCCAGAAAAGATTGGCAGATACCAGGAATGGCCGCCTTACCGACCGTACAGCCTGACATCACGCTGCTCCTGGACATGGATGGCGTGATCCGCGAAGCGACATTGTCTCCGGCGATGAAGGGGGAAAGCGTGGATGGCTGGCTCGGCCGTCCGTGGGTCGAAATTGCCGGCGAGATCGGCGGCGACAAGGTCAAGCGCATGGTCGACGATGCGCGCGTCAGCGGCATCTCGGCGTTCCGGCAGATCAACCAGCGTTTTCCGAGCGGCCTTGAAATTCCGATGGAATTTACCACCGTGCTGCTCGGCGGCCGTGCCGGAATGCTCGCGATCGGAAAGAATCTGCAGGCGGTTGCCGAACTGCAGTCGCGCCTGATCGCCGCACAGCAGACCATGGAGCGGGATTACTGGAAGCTCCGCGAAATCGAAACGCGCTACCGGCTTGTATTCGAAGCCTCGAACGAGGCTGTCATGATCGTATCCTCCGCCAATTTGCGGATCATCGAAGCCAACCGCACCGCCGTCGAGGCCGTGAACTCGGCGCGGCGGCGCAACGAGGATCTGGCCGGACGCGAATTGCTCCCCGAGGTGGCCGCCGAGGATCGCGAGGCGGTCCGCGAAATGCTGGCGCGCATCCGCGAGCGCGGCAAGGCGCTCAGCATTCTCGTGCATCTCGGGGCCGACGCCAGGCCGTGGATGCTGCGCGGGTCGCTCATTACCGCCGAACCCGGGCACGTGTTCCTGCTGCAGTTCACGGCCGCGACGGATCTGTCGGTTGCTGCGGAGCGCAATGGACTTTCAACCGTAGAGGATCTGGTCGATCATCTGCCCGACGGCTTCGTGGCGCTGGATACGGCCGGCATCATCCGTTACGCCAATCAGGCCTTTCTCGATCTCGTGCAGGTCGGGTCCAAGGGCTCCGCGACCGGTGAGTCGCTGGGACGCTGGCTCTGGCAGCCCGGCGCGGACTTGAACGCGCTGCTTGCAAATGTTCAGTTGCACAAGACCGTACGGCTGTTCACGACCACCATTCGCGGCGAGTTGGGTACCGATACCGACATCGAGATTTCGGCCGGCGCCTGCGAAGGCAGCGAGCACAGCCATATCGGAGTGCTGCTCCGCAACGTGGCCCGCAGGCTGCCTTCGAGTACCGAGAGCGACCTGTTGCGGACGGCGCTGGGTTCAATGAGCGAGCAGATCGGGAAATCCTCGTTGCGCAAACTGGTCAAGAACACCGTCAGCATCGTCGAGCAACACTACGTCAAGCAAGCGCTGGAACTCGCAGGTGGCAACCGAACCGCCACCGCCGAACTCCTGGGATTGAGCCGGCAGAGCCTTTATGCCAAGCTCAGCCGCTACGGCCTCGACGACAAGGGGCCCGGCAGCGAGGAAACCCCAGAGGATTGAATTGGCGTTGCATTCCATCGCTACCCCAGCGTTCGGAAAAGCCGATCTTTCGAATTGCGAACGGGAAGAGATACATCTCGCGGGCTCCATTCAGCCGCACGGAGCCTTGTTGGTCGTCAGCGAACCCGATCACCGGGTGATCCAGGCCAGTGCCAACGCCGCCGAATTTCTCAACGTGAAGCGCGTCATCGGAATGCCGCTCGCCGATCTCGATGGCGATCTGCTGTTCCGGATTCTGCCGCATCTCGATCCGACCTCGCAGGGCATGCCGATCGGCGTCCGCTGCCGCATCGGCAGTCCCAGCGCCGAATTCGATGGACTGCTGCACCGGCCGCCTGCCGGCGGGTTGGTCATCGAGCTCGAGCGCGCAGGCCCCTCGGTCGACCTCTCCGGGCAGATTGCGCTCGCCCTGGAGAAGATTCGCACCGCGTCATCGCTCCGGGCGCTTTGCGAGGAAGCCGCGACGTTATTTCAGGACCGCACCGGCTACGACCGCGTGATGGTCTATCGTTTCGATGACGAAGGGCACGGCGAGGTCTATTCCGAGCGCCGCAAGCCCGAACTCGAGGCCTATCTCGGCAATCGCTATCCGGCGACGGATATTCCGCAGATGGCGCGGCGACTGTACGAAACCACCCGTGTCCGGGTGCTGGTGGACGTCAATTATGATCCGGTCCCGCTGCAGCCGCGGCTGTCTCCGCTGACCGGACGCGACCTCGACATGTCGCTCTGCTTCCTGCGCAGCATGTCGCCGATTCACCTGCAATATCTCAAGAACATGGGGGTGGGCGCCACGTTGGTTGTGTCGCTGGTGGTCGGAGGAAAGCTGTGGGGCCTCGTGGCCTGCCATCATTACGAGCCGCGCTTCATCCACTTCGAACTGCGCGCGGTCTGCGAGCTGCTTGCCGAAGCGATCGCGACGCGTATCGCCGCACTCGAGAGTTTTGCGCAGAGCCAGTTCGAAATTTTCGTGCAACGGCTCGAGCAGCGGATGATTGAGGCGGTCTCCCGCGAAGGTGACTGGCGTGCGGCGATCTTCGACAGTTCGCAGTCGATCCTGCAGCCGCTCGGCGCCAGCGGCGGCGCCCTGATTTATGAAGGCCAGATCATTTCATCCGGCGAGGTGCCGGGGACGCGGGAAATTCGCGAGATCGGCGCGTGGCTGGACGCAAGGCGCGGTACCCCGGTGCTGGCCACCGCATCGCTGGGCCTGGAATTTCCCCAGTTCGCGGGCCTCACCAAGGTTGCGAGCGGGATAGCCGTCACGACGATCTCGGACAATCCTGGGGAATACCTTATCTGGTTTCGCCCGGAACGTATCCGGACGGTGACCTGGGGCGGCGATCCGCTCAAGCCATTCGTGATCGGCGATGATCCAAGCGATCTTTCGCCGCGCCGGTCGTTCGCGCAGTGGCACCAACTGGTCGAGGGTACCTCTGAACCATGGACCGCCGCTGATATTGCCGCGGCGCGCCTGATCGGTCAGTCGGTCGCCGACATCATCCTGCAGTTTCGTGCGGTGCGCACGTTGATCGCCCAGGATCAGCTCGAGCAGTTCAGCCGCCACGTGCGGATCTCGGAACAGCCGGTGATCATTGCCGGCATCGACGGCAAGATCCTGTTGATGAACGAGGCCTTCAAGGCCTTGCTGCCAAAGGACCATACGGCGATCGCGAGGCTCGATGATCTGGCCGGCGCGTTTCAGTATCCGGATGAGTTTCTGCACAGCCTCGGCGGGCTTCTCAATCAACATCGGGCCTGGCGCGGCGAACTGATGTTGCGCAGCCAAGGCAACTGCGAGAAGCCGCTGATGGTGCGGGCTGATCCGGTGCAGCCCTCCCGGGAGCGGGTGCTTGGTTTCGTCCTGATCTTCTCCGATATCACCGATCGTAAGGCCGCGGAGACGGCGCGCAGCCGTTTCCAGGAAGACATCCTTCGAAGCCATCGAATCAACGGCGTACGGCTCGATTCCAGAACCGACCTTGTCTATCAGAACCTGTTGTCGTCGGTGGTCGAAAATGCGCAGCTTGCAGCGCTGGAGATAACCTATGGCGTTGAGACCAGCCGGATCGCCGAGATGCTGGAAAGCGTCCGCAACTCCATGCTGCGTACCGCCGAAGTGCTCGAGCATCTGATCTGGCATTCCTCGCGCACGTGGGGCGGCGACAGGAACGATGGATAGTTTCGGCCGCCGGCCGCCGGTCACTCTGCCGCGGTTGCTGTGATCGTGCGCGAGGACAACAGCGCCTGCACGGCGCATGACAAATCGATGTTGAGCGAGAAGGCGATGGCGCCTTCCTCAACCACCGCCTGCGGATCGCTGGCGAGCGCTCCGGCCGCATCGAGGGCTTGGCGAAAGTCGGCCTTCAGCGCCTCGAGATCGTAGAATCGCGGGAAATCATAGAAAGTCAGTTCTGTCGGCTTCAGCTTCAGCGACCGCGTCAGCAGCCGCTGCAGGATTTGGCCGCCACTGAGATCGCCGAGATACCGGGTATAGGCATGCGCAATCAACCGGATGCCATCGCCCTCAGCCGCTTTCGCGATTCGTCGAGCGTAGATGTCGCCGGCACTGAGCAGGGGTATGTCGCGTTCCCAGCGATGCCCGCAGAGCCCGGCAAGATCGGCTTCGATGGCAGGCGCGCGATCGAACCTGAAACCCGCCAGCGCCGCCAGCCCCTCCGAGCCCCGATGGCGTTCGAGGCCTTGTTCCATCGCCTGATAGGCTGGAAGCAGGTTGCGCAGCAGAAGAACATAGCCTTCGCGGCTGGCTTCGCCGCGCAGCAGGTCGCGGATGATCCCGGTTCGCTCTGCCTCGACATGGAGCGCCTTGGTTCGGAGATACAGGGCGGTGACGACGCTGACCGGCAAGGAGTTGTCCGCGCTAGCAACCGTCATTGCTGTTTTTCTCCCGATTAACGTGCGCGGCACTGGTGGCCGAACTCTCGTTTGTAACGTCGCCTGGTGCGTGAATCCTTCAGTCCTGCCGCTTCATCTGCTGCATCAGGCTGCGCGCCGAATGCGGCGCGGCAGCCGCGTCCGATGACATCATATCGGCTCCCATCGCCGCCACAAGCTCCGGATGGGCTATCATCATCGGGCCGCCGAGCATGACGCCGACATTCCTGTTGCGCGAGTTCCTGCGGATGTCGTGAATATCCTTCTTGAGTTCATCAAGACGGCGATCGCTGCTGACCGAAAAACCGACGATGTCGAACCAGTGGTTGTGAACGAGGGAAGTCAATTCCTGGTGCGATGAAAACGGGCCGGTGCAGAGGTTCCAGCCGGCGCGACGGAAGAATTCCGCCACCATCGAAAGTCCAAAACTGTGCTGCTCGCCGGGAATGATGGTCAGCAGCACCGACTCGCCGCCACTTCCCTGGCCGCCGTCATCGGCAAAGTGCTCGCCGAGAAGTCGCATGATTCGCTGCAGCCGACTGACGCCCAGCGTTACATTGGCGAAGTCGGTCGCGTCCGCTTCCCACTGGGTGCCGAGATGGCGGGCCGCCGGCGCCAGCAGATCGAGAAATATCGCCTCGACCGTCACGCCTTGCGCCATCAGGGTTTCGACATAGGCGAAAGCCGCGCCGTCGTCGTTGCCCAGCGTCAGCGCGGCGAATTGCTCGACGTCGCTGCCGCTCGCCTGTTCGGTGCTCTCTGCGGATTTTGACGTAGGCAGGCTGCGGAGCGCAAGGACAATCCTGGGGATGATCTGCGTCTTGAGGGCTTTGACGACGCCGACAGGCTTCAGCGCAGGACGAAATCGCCAGATCGGCGCCGGGATTTGTCGCGGTGGTAGTGTGTGCAGACGCGCCGCAGCGCTGTCGGTGGTGGCGCCGGCTGCGAAGGATTGCTCGTTCACGTCGGTCATTTTTGACTCCCCCAACATTAAGTCCCTGGTTTTTCAGATCGTCAAGTTTAATTTACGTATGGTTTGATTGACAGTTCTCGAAACCGAGTCTAGCCTCCCAACCTCAAGCCCGCACATTTGGGAGTAGCGCGGTGCATCCACGGGGCCTTGAAAATCGCCATTCCGCTCCAAACGGCGAAGAAATGCCGAGTGTACCCCTTCATGCTCGGCCGGCATCGCATCATCGCGATGGCAAACTGTCAAACAATCTTTACAGTGAGCAAACTGAAACCGTCGCTGCGGTTGCTAACATCGTCCCGCTCTCGGCGGTCGCCCAACAGCCGGTCTCTTCGAAACCGCAACGACTTAAGACGCTCTATACACCGGAAGAGCGTATTCGCCGCGATGCGACAAAGTGGACGCTGGTGCAGGGGATCTTGGCGCCGGTGCAGTTCGTGGTCTTTCTAGTCAGCCTGGCATTGGTGGTCCGGTACCTGAGGGAGGGCGAGGGATTCTTCACCGCCTCGGTATCGATCGTGATCAAGACGCTGTTGCTCTACGCGATCATGATCACCGGCTCAATCTGGGAACGGGAAGTATTCGGCTGTTATCTGTTCGCGCCGGCGTTCTTCTGGGAGGACGTGTTCAGCTTTCTCGTGCTGGCGCTCCACACCGCCTACCTGGTTGCGCTGTTGGGAGGGATCGGTGAACCGCGCCAGCAAATGCTGCTGGCGTTGACCGCCTATGCGTCCTACGTCGTCAATGCCACCCAATTCATTCTCAAGCTGCGCGCGGCGCGCCGAGACGAGCGCGTGGCGCTGTCCTCGGCTGCTTCCGTCGCCGGGAGCCGCGGATGAACGCCCACGTCAACGCAGCTGTGCAGGGGTGTGCGGAGGGAGCCGCCAGAGAGGCTGCGCCGAATCACGTTCGCCGCGAGAACGGTCAGCGCGAGGTGTTCTGCGGGCTGACCGGTATCGTCTGGCTGCACCGGAAGATTCAGGACGCCTTCTTCCTTGTGGTGGGCTCGCGCACCTGCGCGCATCTCATTCAGTCCGCGGCAGGCGTGATGATCTTTGCCGAACCGCGATTCGCCACCGCGATCATGGAAGAGAAGGATCTCGCGGGACTGACCGACGCCAACGACGAACTCGACCGGATCGTAGCGCAGTTGATCGCGCGACGGCCGGACATCAGGCTGCTGTTTCTGGTCGGCTCATGCCCGTCAGAGGTCATCAAGCTCGATCTGTCGCGCGCCGCGCTCCGGCTGTCGCAGAGCTTCTCGCCCCGGGTACGTATTCTAAATTATTCAGGCAGTGGCATCGAGACGACATTCACGCAAGGCGAGGATGCATGTCTCGCCTCGCTCGTTCCCGGGCTACCCCCCTTTGGAACGAGCGAGGACCAACTTCTGATCGTGGGCTCGCTGGCCGATGTGGTGGAGGACCAGTTCGTCCGCCTGTTTGAGGAACTCGGCATCGGGCCGGTGCGGTTCCTGCCACCACGCAACTCGATGACGTTGCCGGGCGTTGGTCCGAACACCAAATTCCTTCTGGCGCAGCCCTTCCTCGCCGACACCGCGCGGGCCCTGCAAGAGCGCGGTGCGACCCGGCTGGCCGCGCCCTTTCCGCTGGGCGTCGAAGGCACCACGGCGTGGCTGCGCGCGGCGGCGGATGCCTTCGGCGTCAGTGACGCGCGATTTGTTGACGTCACGCGACCCTATCGTGTCCGCGCGAGCAGGGCGCTCGCGCACTATCGCGACCAACTTGCCGGCCGCAGCATTTTCCTGTTCCCGGATTCGCAACTCGAAATTCCGCTGGCGCGATTTCTGTCGCGCGAGCTCTCGATGCAACTCGTCGAGGTCGGCACGCCCTATCTGCATCGCGAGCATCTCGCCGAGGAACTCAAATTGCTGCCGAACGACGTCGCGCTGACCGAAGGCCAGGACGTCGACCTGCAGCTCGATCGCTGCCGAGCCGCGCGGCCCGATCTCGTGGTCTGTGGCCTTGGACTCGCCAATCCACTGGAAGCCGAGGGTATGACCACGAAGTGGTCGATCGAACTGGTGTTCACGCCGATCCAGGGTTTCGAGCAGGCCGCGGATCTGGCCGAATTGTTCGCGCGCCCGTTGGCGCGCCGCGCAAAACTGGTGGCATAACGATGCAACTTACAGTGTGGACATATGAGGGACCTCCCCATGTCGGCGCCATGCGCGTTGCGACGGGCATGCAGGGATTGCATTATGTCCTTCACGCGCCGCAGGGCGACACTTACGCGGACCTTCTGTTCACCATGATCGAGCGACGCGATCGTCGCCCGCCCGTGACTTACACGACATTCTCCGCGCGCGATCTCGGTGGCGATACCGCCGAGCTGTTCAAGATCGCCGCGCAAAACGCCTACGATCGCTTTCAACCACAGGCGATGATCGTCGGTGCGTCGTGCACAGGGTCGTTGATCCAGGACGATCCCGGCGGCCTGGCGCGCGCGTTGGATCTGCCGATCCCGGTGGTGACCGTCGACCTGCCGGCCTATCAGCGCAAGGAGAACTGGGGTGCCGCCGAGACCTTCTATCAGCTGGTGCGGACCCTCGCCGGATCCTCGGGACCAGAGTCGGGCAACAAACGGTCGAAGCGTCCGTCCGGCGGACGTCCCCGCTGCAACCTGCTCGGGCCAACCGCGCTTGGCTTCCGCCACCGCGACGACGTCGCTGAAATCACCGGCCTGCTCGCAAGACTTGGTATCGACGTCAGTGTTACCGCGCCCATGGGCGCGGCGCCGGCCGATCTGGCAAGGCTCGGTGACGCCGATTTCAACGTGGTGCTGTATCCGGAGATTGCGGGTCAGGCGGCATCATGGCTGCAACGGAATTTTGGCCAGCCTTCGAGCAAGGTCATCCCGATTGGTGTGTCGGCGACCCGGGAATTCATCGAGGAAGTGGCAAAACTCGCCGGCGTCGATGCCTCATCGGTGCTGGCAGCGTCGTCGACGCGGCTGCCATGGTATTCGCGATCGGTCGACTCCACCTATCTCACCGGCAAACGCGTCTTTATCTTCGGCGACGCAACCCATGCGGTCGCCGCCGCCCGCATCGCGTCGGATGAGCTCGGTTTCAAGGTGGTCGGGCTTGGCACCTACTCACGGGAATTCGGCCGCGAGATCCGCGAGGCCGCGAAGCTCTATGGCGTCGAGCCGCTGATTTCGGACGATTACCTGGAAGTCGAGGCCAGGGTCGCGGAGCTGGAGCCCGAACTGGTGCTGGGCACGCAGATGGAGCGGCATATCGCCAAGCGCCTCGGCATTCCCTGCGCGGTCATCTCCGCGCCGGTGCATGTCCAGGATTTTCCGGCCCGCTACGCTCCGCAGATGGGCTTTGAAGGCGCCAACGTGATCTTCGACACCTGGGTGCACCCGCTGATGATGGGCCTCGAAGAGCATCTGCTGGCGATGTTCAAGGACGATTTCGAGTTCAAGGACGGCGCGGTGCCCTCGCATTTGGGCGCAGGCCACGCCGCACCGGTGGACCAAACCCGGGTGGCCGCCGCAGAGCCGGGTGCGCCAGCGATCGTTTCCGATATTTCCGTGGCCTGGGCCGCCGACGCCGAGCAGGAACTGCGCAAGATTCCGTTCTTCGTTCGCGGCAAGGCGCGCCGCAACACCGAACGCTTCGCCAATGAAAACGGCGTCGCCACCATAACCGTCGAGACGCTCTACGATGCCAAAGCGCACTACGCCCGCTGACGCGACACCGGTTCGTGTCGTCGTCGTGACGATGGACAGTCATCTGTCCGGCGCCGCCGCGCGCGCGCGCAACGTGTTGAAGCGCGATTTTCCCGGACTTGAGCTCGCCGTACACGCCGCCGACGAGTGGGGCACCGACGATGCGGCGCTGGCCCGCTGCACCGCCGATATCGCACGCGGCGACATTGTCATCGCCACGATGCTGTTCCTCGACGACCACGTCCGCGCGGTGATGCCGGCGCTGGTCGCGCGCCGCAACACTTGCGATGCGATGATCTGCTGCATGTCGGCGGCTGAGGTGGTGAAGCTGACGCGGGTTGGCAAGTTCGACATGTCGGGCGAAGCGCTCGGCGCCATCGCCTGGCTGAAGAAGCTGCGCGGCAACCGCAAGGGGTCCACCCCCGGCGGCAAGGGCGAGATGAAGATGCTGCGCCAGCTGCCCAAACTGCTGCGCTTCATTCCCGGCACTGCGCAGGACATGCGCGCCTATTTCCTCACCCTGCAGTACTGGCTCGCCGGCTCCGAGCAGAACATTGTCAACATGGTCCGGCTGCTGGTGGATCGCTACGCCGATGGACCGCGCCGGGGGCTGCGCGGCGTCGCCAAGGCCGCCGCGCCGGTCGAATATGCCGACATCGGCGTTTATCACCCGCGCTTGACGGGGCGCATCGCCGACGTGGCTGATGGATTGCCCGGTCTCGCGGGTGAGCGTGGCGCGGTAGGAATTCTGCTGCTGCGCTCCTATCTGCTGGCCGGCAATTCCGGTCACTATGACGGCGTGATCGCCGCATTCGAGGCCAGGGGCCTGCGCGTCATCCCCGCCTTCGCCAGTGGTCTCGACCAGCGGCCGGCGATTGAGCGCTTCTTCATGAAGGACGGCCGCAGCGCGGTCGATGCCGTGGTCTCCTTGACTGGCTTTTCGCTGGTCGGCGGGCCCGCCTACAATGATTCGAAGGCGGCCGAGGATATTCTGGCAAAGCTCGACGTGCCCTACCTGTCAGCGCATCCGGTCGAATTCCAGACGCTCGAGCAATGGGGCTCGTCGGATCGCGGGCTTATGCCGGTGGAGAGCACCATCATGGTGGCGATCCCCGAACTCGATGGCGCCGCGGGGCCGATGGTCTATGGCGGCCGTTCCGACGGGGCCGGGGCGCCCTGCACCGGCTGCGAGCGCGGCTGCACGTTTGCGCGCTCCGAAATCGGTGGCGATATGCATGTCTGTTCCGAGCGCGCGGAAATGCTGGCGGCACGCACCGAGCGGCTGGTAGCGATGCGCCGCTCCGAGCGAAGCGATCGCAAGGTCGCGATCGTGCTGTTCAACTTCCCGCCCAATGCGGGCAACACCGGCACCGCGGCGTTTCTTTCGGTGTTCGAATCCCTGTACCGGACGCTCGGCGCGATGAAGCGCGAGGGATATCAGGTCGATCTGCCTGCCAGCGTGGGCAACGCCGCGCGCTTTGGCGCCGACGCCAATGTCCACACGCGGATATCGGCCAGCGATCATGTCCGCAACGAAAAATGGCTGCGCGAGATCGAGGCGCAATGGGGCCCGGCGCCCGGCAAGCAGCAAAGCGACGGCAGCTCGATCTTCGTGCTCGGCGAGCGTTTCGGAAACGTCTTCGTCGGGATCCAGCCCGCCTTCGGATACGAGGGCGATCCGATGCGGCTGTTGTTCGAGAAAGGCTTTGCGCCGACCCACGCCTTCTCGGCATTCTATCGCTGGTTGCGCGAGGATTTCGGCGCTGGCGCGGTGCTGCATTTCGGCACCCACGGCGCGCTCGAATTCATGCCCGGCAAGCAGGCCGGTCTCTCGGGCGCGTGCTGGCCGGACCGCATGATCGGCGATCTGCCCAACCTCTATCTCTATGCCTCCAACAACCCTTCGGAAGGCACCATTGCAAAACGCCGCTCGGCGGCGACCTTGATCAGCCATCTGACGCCGCCGGTCGCGCATGCCGGACTTTACAAAGGCCTCGTGGAACTGAAGGCGTCGATCGAGCGCTGGCGCGGGTCTCCGCCCGGCAACGACGCCGAGCGCGCCGGCCTTGCGTCCCTGATCCAGGCGCAAGCCAGTGCGTTGGAAATGGCCGAGGCGGAACCGGCCTGGGCGGATGAAGTAGCGGCGATCGGCAGACTATCGGAATCAATTCTGGAACTGGAATACACCTTGATCCCGCACGGCCTTCACGTCGTCGGCGAAGCGCCTTCGGCCGACCAGCGCGCCGAGATGCTGGAGGCCGTGGCCGATGCCTTGCATGGCGCCCGCCCGGACAAATCCGTCATGGAGGCAATTGTACGCGGCGATGACATCGAATCGATGCCGGCGGAGGCCGATGCGGCGCTGTGCAAGGAACTCGCCGCGATCGATACCCTGCTCGCGCAGGACCACGAAATCCCCGGCATTCTGCATGCGCTCGACGGCAAGTTCGTGCGTCCCGCACCCGGCGGTGATCTGCTGCGGACGCCGGCAATCCTTCCGACGGGCCGCAATCTGCACGGCTTCGATCCGTTCCGCATTCCAAGCGCTTACGCAGTAAAAGACGGCGCGCTGCAGGCGCAGCGCCTGATCGACAAGCATGTCGCCGAAGGACACGGATACCCCGAGTCGGTCGCCATCGTGCTGTGGGGCACCGACAACCTCAAGAACGAAGGCGCGCCGATTGCACAAGCGCTGGCATTGCTCGGTGCAAGACCGCGTTTCGACGGTTATGGCCGCCTGACCGGGGCGGAACTGACGCCGCTCGACCAGCTCGATCGTCCGCGGATGGACGTCATCATCACCATGTCCGGCATCTTCCGCGATCTGCTGCCGCTGCAGATCAAGCTTCTGGCCGAGGCCTGCTTCCTTGCGGCTGCCGCGGATGAACCGCTGGACCGCAATTTCGTCCGCAAGCATGCGCTCGCGTTCCAGGCGGCCCACAACTGCGATCTGGAAACCGCGGCGCTGCGCGTGTTCGGCAATGCCGACGGCGCCTATGGCTCCAACGTGAACCATCTGGTCGAGAACGGCCGCTGGGACGACGAGGACGAACTTGCCGAGACCTACACCCGCCGGAAGAGCTTTGCCTATGGCCTGAAGGGACAGCCGGTGCAGCGGACCGCGCTGTTGAAGAGCGCGCTGGCGAGCGTCGATCTGGCCTACCAGAATCTCGATTCCGTCGAGCTTGGCGTGACCACGGTCGACCACTACTTCGACACCCTCGGTGGCATCAGCCGCGCCGTCAAGATCGCCAAGGGCGGCGCGTCGGCCCCGGTCTACATCGGCGACCAGACCCGCGGCGCCGGCACGGTTCGCACCCTGTCGGAGCAGGTGGCGCTGGAGACCCGAACGCGGATGCTCAATCCGAAATGGTACGAGGGCATGCTCAAGCACGGCTACGAGGGCGTGCGCCAGATCGAAGAGCACGTCACCAACACCATGGGCTGGTCCGCCACCACGGGCGAAGTGGCGCCGTGGGTCTACCGGCAGCTTACCGAAACCTTCGTGCTGGATCCCGAAATGCGAGAGCGGCTGGCATCGCTCAATCCCGTGGCCTCGGCCAAGGTCGCCAACCGGCTGATCGAGGCGCACCAACGCAAATACTGGTCACCCGATCCGGAGATGCTCGATGTCCTGCGCAGGGCAGGCGAAGAGCTCGAAGACCGCCTCGAAGGCGTGGGAGTTGCCGCATGAACATCCAGACCAAGCCGGCCAGCCTGAAAAGTCCGTCATGTTGCGGTGACGGGGAAGGCAGCGTCCAGGTGCAGCTCGACCCCAAACTCAAGATCGGCACCGCAAAAGTATTCTCGGTTTACGGCAAGGGCGGCATCGGCAAGAGCACGACGTCGTCGAACCTGTCGGTCGCGTTCTCCAGGCTAGGCAAGCGCGTGCTGCAGATCGGTTGCGATCCAAAACACGATTCCACCTTCACACTGACCAAGCGGTTGGTGCCGACGGTGATCGACGTGCTGGAATCCGTGAATTTTCACGCCGAAGAACTGCGGCCCGAGGATTTTGTGTTCGAAGGCTACAATGGCGTGATGTGCCTGGAGGCGGGCGGTCCGCCCGCGGGCACCGGGTGCGGCGGCTATGTGGTCGGGCAGACCGTGAAGCTGCTGAAGGAGCATCATCTGCTGGAAGACACCGACGTGGTGATCTTCGACGTGCTCGGCGACGTCGTCTGCGGCGGATTTGCCGCGCCGCTGCAGCATTCCGACCGCGCACTGATCGTCGCCGCCAACGACTTCGACTCGATCTTCGCCATGAATCGCATCGTTGCGGCCATCGAGGCCAAGTCGAAGAATTACGGCGTGCGGCTCGGCGGCGTGATCGCCAACCGCAGCGCCGCGACCGATCAGATCGACCGCTACAACGAGCAGGCCGGCCTGAAGCGGGTCGCGCATTTCCCCGATCTCGACGTCATTCGCAAGAGCCGACTGAAGAAGTCGACGCTGTTCGAGATGGACGCGACGCCGGAATTGAAGGCCGTCACCGACGAATACATGCGGCTCGCGGCCGAACTCTGGGCCGGCACGGTGGCACCGCTACCGGGCAAGTCGCTGAAGGATCGTGAAATCTTCGATCTGTTGGGGTTCGACTGATGTCCATCACCACCTATCTCGAACGGCGTGGAGAGCTTCAGACCTATTTCGATCGCACCGCGGTCGATGCCTGGGCCCGGTTGACCTCCGATGCGCCGGTAGGGCGGATCCGCGCCACCGTGCGCGCCGGTCGGGACGAGATGCGCAGCACGCTGCTGTCCTGGCTGCCGGCCAACCTGAGCGGCGCGCGGCTGCTCGATGCCGGCTGCGGGACCGGCGCGCTGTCGATCGAGGCGGCGCGGCGCGGCGCCCGGGTGGTGGCCATCGATCTTTCCCCGACGCTGGTTGCGGTGGCGCGCGAGCGGATTCCCGACGATCTCGATTCATCGGCAATCGAATTCAGATCCGGCGACATGCTCGACCCGAAGCTCGGAAAATTCGATTTCGTGGTGGCGATGGATTCGCTGATCCACTATCGCCCCACCGATACCTGCCGGATCATGGCGGGCCTCGCCGCGCGCACCACGGAAGCGCTGCTGGTGACGTTCGCGCCGAAAACGCCGGCGCTGGCGGTGATGCACGCGGTCGGCCGGCTGTTTCCGCGCGGCGACCGGGCGCCGGCGATCGAGCCGGTCGGCGAACAGAAATTGCGGCGGCTGTTGCTGTCGGACGAGGGCCTCGATCGATGGCGACCTGGTCGCACCCATCGCGTTGCCAGCGGCTTCTACAAGTCGCAGGCATTGGAGATGATTCCCCGATGACCCCGATTTCGGCGACGTTGGCGAAAGGCTGGATGCGTCTCGGGACGCAGTTCCTGCCGTTTGCGGATGCGGCGACGAAAGAGCTTCCGCTCGGACGGCTGCTGCGGCTGTCGCTGTTTCAGGTATCGACCGGCATCTCCATCGTGCTGCTCAACGGCACGCTCAATCGCGTCATGATCGTCGAACTCGGCGTTTCCGCGCTACTGGTTTCGCTGATGGTGTCGATCCCGCTGATGTTCGCACCGTTTCGCGTGCTGATCGGATTCAGATCGGACAATCACCGTTCGGTTCTGGGCTGGCGCCGCGTGCCCTATATCTGGATGGGCACGCTGATTCAATTTGGCGGGTTCGCAATTCTTCCCTTCGCGCTGCTGGTGCTCTCCGGAACCGGAGAATATCCCGCCGTTTACGGTCAGTTCGGCGCGGCGCTGGCGTTCCTGATGATCGGTGCGGGGATGCATACGACACAGACGGCTGGCCTTGCATTGGCGACGGATCTTGCGACCCCGGAGTCGCGGCCGCGCGTCGTGGCATTCCTCTATGTGATGCTGCTGATCGGGATGACGGGCAGTGCGCTGGTTTTCAGCGAGCTGTTGCGCGATTTCAACGAGATTCGCCTGATCCAGATCATCCAGGGCGTTGCCGTCGTGCAGATGCTCCTCAACATCGTTGCACTCTGGAAGCAGGAGGCCCGCAATCCGGAATTCACATCGCCGAAGCGGGAGCGGCCGGAGTTTCAACAGTCGTGGGCCAAGTTCCGCAAGTCGGGCGGTTCGGTCCGCGTCCTGGTGGCGCTGGCGCTCGGGACCGCGGCATTCTCGATGCAGGACATCCTGCTGGAGCCGTACGGCGCCGAAATCCTGAAACTCACGGTCGGCCAGACCACCGCGCTGACTGCGTTCTTCGCGGTGGGAACGCTGGCCGGGTTTGCACTTGCCGCGCGGACGCTCGGACGCCGTGCCGACCCCTACCGCATCGCAGGCTTCGGCGCGGTGGCCGGCGTGTTCGCTTTTTCCGCGGTCATCTTCGCGGCTCCCCTGGACTCCATATTGCTGTTCCGGATCGGCACCGCCCTGATCGGCTTCGGTGGCGGGCTGTTCGCGGCGGGAACCTTGACGGCGGCGATGGCGCTGGCCCGGGACGGCGAGAGCGGGCTGGCACTGGGCACTTGGGGCGCCGTGCAGGCGACCGCGGCTGGCGGGGGCATCGCACTCGGCGGCGGCATTCGCGATGCGGTGTCTTCGCTGGCGACAAGCGGTGCGCTCGGCCGCGCCCTGACCGATCCGTCGACCGGCTACAGCGTCGTCTACCACATCGAAATCGTACTGCTGTTCGCCACCCTGGTTGCGATAGGCCCGCTCGTGCGAACCGCACGATCGGGCTTCCCGCAGCCTTCATCGAAATTCGGTCTCGCCGAATTTCCAGGTTAATCAACGAGAGGGAGGTCGTCCCATGCAACAACCCGGCGCTTATATGGACGTGGCCCAGGTCACGCTTTACGTTTTCTGGATCTTCTTCGCCGGCCTGATCTATTACCTCCGCCGCGAGGACAAGCGTGAAGGCTATCCGCTGGACTCCACCGCACGAGGCGGCGGCGTCGTCCACGGCTTTCCGAAGATGCCTGACCCCAAGTCCTATCTGCTGCGCGACGGACACATCGCGACACTGCCCAATCACAAGAACGATCGCCGAGACGTTGCGGTCGCTCCGATCGCGCGCTGGCCGGGGGCTCCGGTGGAGCCGACCGGCAATCCGATGCTGGACGGTGTCGGGCCGGGATCCTGGGCCGACCGCGAGGACGTTCCCGAACTCAACATCGACAACGTCCCCTGCATCGTTCCGTTGCGGCTGGCCGAAGGCACCTTCCTCGAGCCCCGCGATCCCGATCCGCGCGGCATGACGGTGATCGGCGCTGACAGCGAAATCGCGGGTGTCGTGACCGACGTCTGGGTCGACCGTGCCGAAGCCCTGATCCGCTACCTCGAGGTCGAGGTCGCCACGGGGGTCGGTGGCGAGGCGGGCGGCACGTCGGCCAGGAAGCGCGTGCTGCTGCCGATGCCGTTCTGCCTGGTCAATCGCCGCCGCGGCCGCGTCACCGTCAACGCCATCCTCGGCCGCCAATTCGCCGACGTCCCGGTGACGAAAAGCCCGGACCAGGTCACCAAGCGCGAGGAAGACCGGATCGTCGGTTACTATGGCGCCGGCACGCTCTACGCCACGCCCGCGCGACAGGAGCCACTGCTGTGAAACAGGATTTTGGACAGTTCAAGGAGCTTCCGGCACCGCTGCCGGTGGGCGAGCGGGTGATCTGGCAGGGCAAGCCGTCGTTCAAGGGACTGGCGCTGCGCTCCTTCCATGTCAGGAAGGTCGCGATCTACTTCGGCCTGCTCCTGACATGGCGGCTGTGGTCGGACTGGTCGCGAGGGATGCCGGCAGGTGAGGCCGTGACATCGGCGCTGTGGTTGATCGTCCCGGCCATCAGCGGCATCGCGATACTTGCCGGCCTCGCATGGCTGTTCCGGCGCGCGGCCTGTTACACCATCACCAGCAAGCGGATCCTGTTCCAGTTCGGTGTCGCGCTGCCGATGACCATGAACATCCCGCTGAGCAAGATCTCCAATGCGGCCCTGAAGACCTACCGCGACGGCAGCGGCGATATTCCGCTGCGGCTCTCGGACGGCGGCCGCGTTTCCTATCTGCTGCTGTGGCCGCATATCCGCCCATGGCGGCTGCGGGCGCCGGAGCCGATGCTGAACTCGATCCCCGATGCGGCCGAAGTCGCGGTGAAACTGACGGACGCGCTGGCCGGACAGCCGGGTCCGGCGGCGATATCGCTGGCGCAGTCCGGCAGCGCCGGCTTTGCGCCGAGCACGATCGCCCACTCGCCCAACACCGTCGCGGCCTGAAGAGGAGAAAGCGCATGAGCCGAGCAATGCAAGAGCCCGTTGTTCCCCGGGGGGGCGTGTTCGCCGCGGCAGCGCTGGCCCTGTTCGCGCTGACCGCCGCGACGACGGTGCGGCTCACCGGGATCGGCGAGGTCCGCATGACGCTGCCCGCCGCCGTCGACAGCCGCGACCTCCGGTTCGAGGACGGCAAGGGCGGTACGGTGCTGGTGTACGACGCGAAAGACCACCAGCTGGTGGACACGCTGGCGCCCGGCAGCAACGGCTTCATCCGGGTGGTGCTGCGTGGCCTCGCCCGCGAACGGAAACTCGGCGATATCGGTGCGCAGCCACCGTTCCGCCTGACGCGCTTCGTCAACGGCCAGATCACTCTGACCGATACCTCGACCGGCAAGCAGATCGACCTCGATGCGTTCGGATCGAGCAACACCGAAGCGTTTGCGCGGCTGATAAACCTGCGAGGCGACCCACAATGAGCAAGATGTGGACCGGTCCGCGCAAAAGCTTCGACGTACCCTGCACGGTAGAGATCGAGCAGACCTCGGAGACGCTGCATGCTCATGTAGTACTCGACGGCGATATTCAGATCAGGGCCGGAGACGAGGTCACGATACATGACGCCCCGACCCATGTCGCATTCGGCGAACGGCTGGTGGTGCGGCGGATGGCGACGGTGGTGCGCGGCGGCCCGCTCGATCGCCTCCGGGCGCGGATCGAGGGTTATCTCGAATTGACCGAACTTTACGAAGTCAGTTTTTCGGATGGGAGGGCATCATGATCCCCATGGAAGGCGGCACTCAAGGACAGCTAACGGCTCGGCGGCAACCGGGTATGCCCGCGGGCATCAAGGGCAATGCCGAGAGCACCGATCTCGCGCGCGAGGACACCATACTTAGCCCGCGCTTCTACACCACCGACTTTGACGCCATGGATCGTCTCGATGTCGGCCTTGTTCGTTCCGAATGGAATGCGGTGATCAAGGAATTGCGCGCCGATCACAACAAGTCGCATTTCGTCAAGACCGACGAATTCCGGAACGACCTCGAAAGTCTTCCGCCCGAACTGCGCAAGGAGTTCAAGGATTTTCTGGTCAGCTCCCTGACCGCCGAATTCTCCGGCTGCGTGCTCTATGCGGAAATCAAGAAGCGCATCAAGAACAGGGATATCCAGGAGCTGTTCGGCTACATGAGCCGAGACGAGGCGCGCCATGCCGGTTTCATCAATGAAATCCTGAAGGATCACGGCATCGGCGTCGACCTCAGCTTTCTCACCAAGGTGAAGAAGTATACCTACTTCCGCCCAAAGTTCATTTTCTACGCGACCTACCTGTCCGAAAAGATCGGCTACGCCCGCTACATCACGATTTTCCGGCAGATGGAGCGCCATCCGGAGCGCCAGTTCCACCCGATCTTCCGCTGGTTCGAGTTGTGGTGCAACGACGAGTTCCGCCATGGTGAAGCGTTTGCGCTCTTGATGCGCGCCGATCCCTCGTTGCTGCGCGGGCACAACAAGCTCTGGATCCGGTTCTTCATTCTCGCGGTGTTCGCGACGATGTATGTTCGCGACCACATGCGGCCGGCTTTCCACCAGGCCCTCGGGATGCATCCCACGGACTACGACATGCAGGTGTTCCGCATTACGTCGGAGATTTCCAGGCAGGTATTCCCGGTCGTGCTGGACATCGACAATCCGCGCTTCCTGGCAGGACTTGAACGGCTCAGGGCCATTGCAGAGAAGATCGCCGACGCCCGCGCGCAGAACGGCCCGCTCTCCAGGCTGAAGCGCGCCGGGCTCACGGCCGCGGCAGCCCTGACATTCGCGCGGTTGTTCCTGCTGCCGACCAAGCCAAATCAGCTTCCCCGCGAGATCTGTCTGCAGCCGTCGTGGTGAGAGAACGGGTTCATGACATCCTACATCGTCCCACCGATCTACGCAGCATTCGTCTGGTGGTTCTCTACCGGGGCCGTGCTGTTGCTGGTGGCTGCTGCGCGGCGTTCACATGGCCTGCGCATGGTCACCGCCACGGGTCTGTTGGTCGGATCATTATTTGGCCTTGCGCTGACATCCGGTGATCTCAGCGTCATCGGTGCTTACACGGCCTTCACCTGCACCATCCTGCTATGGGGAGCGCAGGAGATCGCGTTTCTGGCGGGATGG
The DNA here is from genome assembly GCA_001464035.1 of Bradyrhizobiaceae bacterium Ga0074131. Taxonomy (GTDB): domain Bacteria; phylum Pseudomonadota; class Alphaproteobacteria; order Rhizobiales; family Xanthobacteraceae; genus Bradyrhizobium. The sequence goes on along the minus strand of LNEC01000017.1, from coordinate 14,376 downwards.
GTGACCGGACCGCGTCCGCAACCTTGTCCTGCCGGCGCGCGAGGCGTTCGGCGTCTCGGCCTCGCGTTGCAGGCGATCCTTTATCATGAGCTGGCGCTGTTGGCGTGCGGCGTTGCCATTGTCGTGCTGACGTGGAACGGCCCGAACCAGGTCGGGTTGTGGACCTTCGCGGCACTCTGGGTGCTCAGACAAAGCGCCAAGATCAACCTCTTCATGGGCGTGCCCGTGACCAATGATGAGTTGATGCCGGACGCGGTCAATTTTCTAAAGACTTTCTTTGTCCGCAAGCCGGTAGGTGCGTTTTTCCCGGTCTCGGTGACGCTCGCGACCGCGGCTCTCGTCATCATGATCCAGCGCATCGTCGAAGTCGCCGTGACGCCGTTCGACGTGGTCGGCCTGATGCTGGTTTCGACCTTGTTTGCGCTCGGTGTCGTCGAGCATTGGTTCATGCTGCTGCCGTTGCCCGCGATCACGCTGTGGGGTTGGGGTTTGCGTCGGTCTTTTCCGCCAGAGGACAACACCATGGAACAAGGTCCAGATCACAAGGCTGTTGGAACACTGCCCAACCTCGTCGTGCTGTCGAGCGTCCGTCCCGATGCGGCGCCCGCGAAATCACAATCGGCTTGCGCGCGGCAGCGGCTAGAAGACCAGTTCAGGCAGAGGTTCAACGAGCAACATGCAAGGCACGATCTGGCGACGGCTCTCAGTATCGGTGCTGAGCCGGCGGCGACGGTTAACGGGAGGACGTCATGAACTATGAAGCATATTTCCGTCGGCAGCTTGAAGGCCTTCATCGCGAAGGACGGTATCGCATATTCGCCGATCTGGAGCGCAGGGCCGGCGCCTTCCCCCGAGCCAAGCATCATCACCCGGGCGGAGCCGGCGAAGTCACCGTGTGGTGCTCTAATGACTACCTCGGCATGGGCCAGCATCCGGCCGTGCTCGCCGCCATGCATGACGCGCTCGACAGTTGCGGCGCCGGGGCAGGGGGCACCCGCAATATCGCCGGAACCAACCACTATCATGTGCTGCTGGAGCGCGAATTGGCCGATCTGCACGGCATGGAATCGGCGCTTCTGTTTACGTCGGGCTATGTCTCGAACGTGGCCGCGATCAGCACGCTGGCCTCGCGGATGCCCGGTTGCACGATCCTGTCGGATGAACTCAACCATGCCTCGATGATCGAAGGCATACGGCATAGCCGCAGTGAAACGCGCATCTTCGCCCACAACGACGTGCGCGATCTCGAGCGCAAATTGTCCGATCTCGATCCGCATGCGCCGAAGTTGATTGCGTTCGAGTCGGTCTATTCGATGGATGGCGATATCGCGCCGATTGCCGAAATCTGCGATGTCGCCGATGCGCACAACGCCATGACCTATCTCGACGAAGTGCACGCCGTCGGGCTCTACGGTCCCCGGGGCGGCGGCATCGCCGACCGTGAAGGGCTGAGCGATCGCCTGACCGTTATCGAGGGCACGCTTGCCAAGGCGTTCGGCGTGATCGGCGGCTATGTGGCAGCTTCGGCCACGATCTGCGATTTCATCCGCAGCTTTGCCTCCGGATTCATCTTCACGACATCGCTGCCGCCGGCGGTGGCCGCGGGCGCGCTGACCAGCATCCGGCACCTGAAGTCGAGTGCGGAAGAACGCACCCGGCACCAGGACCGCGTCGCGCGGCTGCGGGCAAGGCTCGACCAGGCCGGCGTCGCGCATCTCGATAACCCTAGCCATATCGTGCCGGTCATGGTCTGCGATCCCGTGCTGTGCAAACAGATCAGCGACGTTCTGATCGACCGCTACGGCATCTACGTGCAGCCGATCAACTATCCGACGGTGCCGCGCGGCACCGAGCGGCTGCGCATCACGCCGTCGCCGCACCACACCGACGCCGATATCGAGCATCTGGTGCAGGCGCTGGCGGCGATCTGGGCCGAGATGGGGCTGGCCAGGGCGGCGTGATCACCGCCTCGTGGTGAGGGCCTTGGCGCGCTCGGAAGGATTCGAACCTCCGGCCCTCGGAATCGAAATCCGATGCTCTATCCAGCTGAGCTACGAGCGCGTGTGTGGGCTCGATTACCAGACTTGTCGTGACAGGGCTACAGCGGGGTGGGATCAGGGTTGGAACGCGACGAGGGGCCATTCTTCTTCTCGTGCCCGGACGCAGCGCAGCACGCGTGCTGCGATTCCAGGCATTGTTACTTTGCATGGGGTTGTTTTCGCGATTTTTCGCAGAGGCCCCCGGCAGGCCTTGCGCCGCGCCCCGGGGCCCGAGATCGTTGAGCATCCCGCCCCGCCCTGGAGGGCTGGCGCACGGCGGGTGGCCGAGGGTCTTCGGAAGGACTGAATCGCCACATTCGGGTAATGAATTGGGTTCCCATCCAGCGCGAAACGAGGCTAAAATGGCAAATTCGTCGCAGGATGCCGCTTTTTCGCCCTTTCTGAATGTTTAACGCAATTCCAACATAGTACCACCAGAGTGCTGCCCCCTGGCCCCGTGGGGCCGATTCGTCCTTCGTCTACCCGGATTGCTGCCGATCCATGCGCATCACATTCCTGCCCTTGCTGTTGCTCTCGCTGCTCGCCGCGACGCCGGCGCGCGCTGATCTGCGCATTACCCGCGATCACGGCGGCTATGTCACCGAATACAAGGCAAAATACGAGCGCATCCGGGACCGCAAGGAGCGCGTCATCATCGACGGCATCTGCAACTCGGCCTGCACCATGGTGTTCGGCATCGTGCCGATGAACAGGGTGTGCGTGACGCCGCGCGCCAGTCTCGGCTTTCACCAGGCCTATTACGACAAGGCGTTCACCTTCGGCATCAAGGTCACCAGTTCGGAAGGAACATCCAACCTGATGTCCTATTACCCGCGGCCGGTGAAGGACTGGATCCAGCGCAATGGCGGGCTGACCACCGAGATGAAGAAGATCAAGAACGGTACGGACATGTGGAAGATCGTCGATCCCTGTCCGGAAGATTTCTGATCGTGCCGGTAAACCCATCGACGGTCTGCGATCGTCGCCGCATCCGATGTTTCTCGACTAAAACGTCACCACGCCGCGAATGGATTCGCCTCGCTTCATCAGTTCGAAGGCGTTGTTGATCTCGGCAAGCGGCATCACGTGGGTGATCATCGGATCGATCTCGATCTTGCCCTGCATGTACCAGTCGACGATCTTCGGCACATCGGTACGTCCGCGCGCGCCGCCGAAGGCGGTGCCTTTCCAGACCCGCCCGGTCACCAGTTGAAACGGCCGCGTTGAAATCTCCGCACCTGAAGGCGCCACGCCGATCACGATCGACTGGCCCCAGCCGCGATGGCAGGCTTCCAGAGCCTGCCGCATCACCGTGACGTTGCCGGTGCAGTCAAACGTGTAATCGGCGCCGCCGATCTGGTCCGCGCCCGATTTCGTCATGTCGACGAGGTGAGGGACGAGGTCCTTGCCGAGTTCTTTCGGGTTGACGAAATGGGTCATGCCGAATCGTTCGCCCCAGGCCTTGCGGTCGTTGTTGATATCGACCCCGACGATCATGTCGGCGCCGGCCAGCCGCAGGCCCTGCAGCACATTGAGCCCGATGCCACCGAGCCCGAACACGATAGCCTTGGCGCCTTGCTCGACTTTCGCGGTATTGATGACCGCGCCGATTCCGGTGGTGACTCCGCAGCCGATGTAGCAGACCTTGTCGAACGGCGCGTCCTCGCGGATTTTTGCCACCGCGATTTCCGGCAGCACCGTGAAATTGGCGAAGGTGGATGTGCCCATGTAATGATGGATCGGCTTGCCGCCCATGGAAAAGCGCGAGGTGCCGTCGGGCATCAGTCCCTGGCCCTGGGTGGCGCGGATCGCGGTGCAGAGATTGGTCTTGCGCGACAGGCAGGACGGGCATTGCCGGCATTCCGGCGTGTACAGCGGAATGACGTGATCGCCTTTCTTCACGCTGGTGACGCCGCGGCCGATATCGACCACGATGCCCGCGCCTTCATGGCCGAGAATCGCCGGGAACAACCCTTCAGGGTCGGCGCCGGACAACGTGAATTCGTCGGTGTGGCAGACCCCGGTGGCCCTGATTTCGACCAGCACTTCGCCCTCGCGCGGGCCTTCGAGCTGCACGGTGGTAACTTCCAGCGGCTTGCCGGCAGCGACGGCGACGGCGGCGCGAACATCCATGGTATCCCTCATCTCTTCGATCTGCGTTTTGCGGCGAGCGGGTCCGCAGCTTTCGCGATTGCCCGATAGCATATGTTCAGGCAATCAGGCCTGCAAATGAACAGGGACTTCGAAAAGTTGGCCGCGCGCGCGGCGCCGGCGATTTTTGTCGTGCTTTGGAGCACCGGCTTCATCGCCACCAAATACGTCCTGCATAATGCCGAACCGTTGACCTATCTGGCGATCCGCATGGCGCTGGTGGTGGGGCTGATGGCGATCATTGTCGCGATCGCGCGCCCGCAATGGCCGGACCGGGCGGGCATGGGCCACAGCATCGTCGCGGGCCTTCTGGTGCATGGTTTCTATTTGGGCGGGACCGCGATCGCGATCGCGCATTCGATACCTGCTGGGCTCTCGGCGCTGATTCCGGGGCTTCAGCCGATCCTGACCTCGACCCTGGCGAACCGCTGGCTCGGCGAGCGCGTCACGCCGCTGCAATGGACCGGGTTGCTGCTCGGGCTCGCGGGCGTGGTGCTGATCCTGCACGATCGACCGATGGGCGGGGAGGCCGGCTGGGGCTGGCTGGCCTCGGGTGTGTCCCTGATCAGCATCACCTTGGGTACGCTGTACCAGCGGCGCTATTGCGGCAGCATCGACTGGCGTTCCGGCAATCTCGTGCAGTACATCGCGGTGGCGGTGTTCTTCGGCGCCGGCGCGTGGCTGTTCGAGAGCAATGTGGTGCACTGGACCGGGGAGTTCGTGCTGTCGCTGGCCTGGCTCGCGGTGGTGCTGTCGATCGGGTCGATCGGACTGTTGTACTGGCTGATCCGGCGCTCGGCCGCGACCTCGGTGGCCAGCCTGTTCTATCTGGTGCCGGCGGTGACGGCCGTCATGGCCTATGTTCTGTTCGACGAACGGCTCGATACCATCGCCATCATCGGCATGGTGGCCTGCGCCGCCGCGGTGTTACTGGTCAACCGGCGCGAGGTCGCCTGACGGCGCGCGCCTCAAAACAGCTTCGTTGTCTTCGGCGCCGCGAGAACGCGTAAAGCACGCGCCGCGACCTGCTCAACTGCGGCGGACTTTCGCATAGGCTTCGAGCGCGCGCTCGCGCCCTCTTCTGTGATCGATGACCGGCGCTGGATAGGTCGTGCCAAGCTCCACGCCCGCACCTTTCAGTTCAAGCGGCGTGGCACTCCATGGCTGGTGGATCAGGCCCGCCGGCAATTGCGCCAGTTCCGGCACCCAGCGCCGGACATATGTACCATCGGGATCGAACTTTTCGCCCTGCAGGATCGGATTGAACACGCGGAAATAGGGAGCGGCGTCGGCGCCGCAGCCGGCCACCCATTGCCAGTTGGCGGGATTGCTGCCGGCGTCAGCATCGACCAGCGTGTCCCAGAACCACTTCTCGCCCTCGCGCCAGTCGATCAAGAGATGCTTGACCAGGAACGAGGCCGTCACCATTCGCACCCTGTTGTGCATGGTGCCGGTATGCCAGAGCTGACGCATCCCGGCATCGACGATGGGGAAGCCGGTCAGACCGCGCTGCCACGCGTCCAGCGCCTTGGCGTCGCGCTTCCAGGGAAACGCGTCGAAGGCGGGCTGCAAGTTGCGATCGGCGAGGTCAGGCACGTCGAACAGCAGATGCCGGCAGAATTCGCGCCAGCCCACCTCGCTCAGGAACTTGTCAATGTCGCCTGCAACAGCAGGCCGTCCGGCAGCGGCAAAGCGCGCGGCGTGCCAGACCTGCCGCGGGCTGATCTCGCCAAAGCGCAGATGCGGCGACAATCCAGATGTGCCGTCGCGATCGGGCCTGTCGCGCCCGCTGGAATAGCCTGCCACACCGGTTTCAAGGAAAGCGTTGAGGCGTGCCCGCGCCGATATCTCGCCCGGTTTCCAGCTCTGGCGCAGACCGCCGGCCCAGTCGGGACGCACGGGTTCGAGGCGCCACGTCTCAAGCCTGTCGCCCGCTGTGTCCGGTGTCGGCCCGAGCGTCGTTGGAGCCGGTAATGGCTTTGGCGGATCGCCCGACGATTGCACCCGTCGCCAGAACGGCGTGAAGACCCGCAATCCCCGTCCCTCCTTGGAGCGGATGGAAAGGGGAGCGGCCAACAGATCGCCGGGAAAGTCTTGCGAGCGAACACCGATCGCCTGCAGGGCTGCAGCGACCTGTTCGGAGATGGCCCGATGCGGCGCCTGCGCGATCTCGTTCCACAACACCGCCTCGGCGCCGGTCTCGCGCGCCAGGGCGGCAATCACCTTTGCCGCGGGCCCCCGCCGCAGCACCAGGGTGGAGCCAACCGATATCAGGCTGGCCTGCAGGGCCCGCAGCGACTGCGCCAGCCACCAGCGCGCCGCTCCGCCAAGCGGACGCAGCTGCGCGCCGTTGGTTTCGTCGAGGACATAAACGCAGACCACCGGCGCGCCGGTGCTTGAGGCGGCATGCAGGGCAGGGTGGTCCGAGAGACGGAGATCGTCGCGAAACCAGACGATGTGGGGAGAAACCGATTGGCCGGCCATCAGGTGGTCAACTCCAGAGGCGCGATTTGGGTCCGCGCGAAGACGCATTGCAACTTTAGCGGCCCCGAAACGTACTACGAATCAGGATGCGCCGAGGGGCGCTGGAGGCTGTGCGTGAACCGCTATCTCATTCTGTATCTCGCGACCCTGATCGTCATGGTCCCGATCGATTTTCTCTTTCTCGGCATTGTCGCCAAGGGGTTCTTCACGTCGCAGGTCGGCGACATGCTGGGTGAGATCAGGTTCGCGCCCGCGATCCTGTTCTACCTGCTTTATGTGGTGGGAATCCTGATTTTCGTCAGCGGCACGGCTGGCGCAACCTGGCAACCCACTTTGCTCTATGGCGCGTTGTTTGGCTTCTTCTGCTACGCGACTTTCGAACTGACGTCACTGGCGCTGCTAAAGCACTGGACCTGGCCTGTGGTCATTGTTGACGTGGCCTGGGGGTCGTTTGTTACCGCGGTATGTTCGACCGCCGGTCTGCTGATCGCCAACCGGCTCGCGCCTCCCGGCTAGCGCGACTAGGGGACGCGATGAATCCGCTTGCCGCGGGGTTGTTCATCGCCGGCTATTTCGGCTGCGGCACGATCCGGATATAGGGTTTCGGCGATTTCCAGCCCTGCGGATAGATGCTCTTGGCCTCGTCGTCGGTGACGGAGCCTGCGATGATCACGTCGTCGCCCTGTTGCCAGTCGGCCGGCGTCGCGACGCGATGCTTCGCAGTCATCTGCAGCGAATCGATCACACGCAGGATTTCCTGAAAATTGCGCCCGGTGGTCATCGGATAGACCAGCACCAGCTTGATCTTCTTGTCCGGCCCGATGATGAAGACGTTGCGCACCGTCTGGTTGTCGGCCGCGGTTCGCGTCGCGGGATCGCCCGACGTCGAGGCCGGCAACATGTCGTAGAGTTTCGAGACGTTGAAGTCGGTATCGCCGATCATCGGATAATTTGGCGCGGTACCCTGGGTTTCCCGGATGTCTTCGGACCATTGCGCGTGCTTGTCGACGGGATCGACGCTGAGCCCCATCAGCTTGACGCCGCGCTTGTCGAATTCCGGCTTCAGCCTGGCCAGCACGCCGAGCTCCGTGGTGCAGACCGGCGTGAAATCCTTCGGATGCGAGAACAGCAGCGCCCAGCTGCTGCCGATCCATTCGTGGAATCTGATTCTTCCCTCGGTGGTGTCAGCTTCGAAATCCGGCGCCAAGGCGCCAATCTGGAGTGCCATTTTCCGACCTCATGTCATTCAAGCTGCAGGTGAATTCGTATTTTCCAGTATACCGGGCAGCGCGGCTTAAGTGAACGGGGGCGCGGCAAAAGGGAAGATACTTCTCCACGCCGGGGAACCCGTAGCATCTTCCTGGCGTCGGCGCCTTTGCGGCGAAAGGACCACCCCGTCGCAGGCGTCCGGACCGCCCCGATATTGCCGTTTATAGCGCCCAACACGCCCGGCTGGGCTGAGATGGCCCCGAACCGTGAGGGAGCTCACAGCGACTAATCGGCAACCATCTAAAAAACCCGCGACCCGGTTTTCGATTCGTTAACCACTCGTTTACGCCGGCATGAAAATGCTGAACCAGAACAAGAAAATGAGAAGTGTACCCATGACTGCCTCTGCCGGAATGCTTGCCGACCGTATCGGCGCCTTCGAGCCGTCCAGAATTTCCTGCCGCGATACCGCAGCCCTTGCCCTCACCGTCGTGCGCGACGGCGTCATCACCGGCGAGGGCCCCACCACCAAAGGCCGGATTCATTTTTCCCGCGCGCTGGATGCCGACGACGCCGCCTGGTGCGCGCGCATCCTGACCGCGTCCGCCGTCGAGCATCAGCCGGTCAGCCGCGCCGAAGCCGAAGCGCTGTTCGAGATCAACGACGTCGCCGCCGAGCGCAGCGACGCCGGCGCGTTCGACGATCTGCTGGCCAAGGCGGTGGTGCACCATGCGGCGTCGGCCTCCGGCCTTGCGGTGCCGCCGCGCACCGTCGCGCTGTCGCCGGACACCGCCATCGAGAGCTGGGCGCCGACCCAGGCCAACGGCGTCGACATCGCCGTGCTGCAGTGGCTCGCCAGCCAGATGCGGGGCAGGCGCCGCGGCAACCACACCCTGATGCGGATGGTCGCCACCATCGTCGGCGCCGCGGCGCTGCCACTGGCGCATCTGCCGAGCATGGTCGACATCGGGATGTGAAGCAGGCCGATAGCGGCTGATATCTGGCGGTTGATATCGCCAACGGCGGGGTTGTTACCCCGCCGTTGCTTCGTACAACATGCCGGCGAGCATTGCGCAGGGCGTCGGCACCGGCGCCGCGCGGTGGAACGACTGTCTCTCGATCGGCAACGTCCAGGCCGGCCTGCGCGTCACCGAGGTCGCCGCGCAGACCGTCTCGACACGTTATTTCCACACCGATCATATCGGCTCGGTCTCGGCTATCACCAATGAGAGCGGTGTGGTGGTGGAGCGATTGTCCTTCGACGCCTGGGGCAAGCGGCGCTTCCCAAATGGGGCCGACGATCCCACCGGCAGCATTACCAGCCAGAGCACCCGCGGCTTCACTGGCGAGGAAGAGCTGTCGGTCGCAGGGCCCGTTCATCGCAATGGCCGAGTCTATGATCCCTTGCTGGCGCGGATGACGAGTGCCGATCCCACCGTTCCCAAAGCGATGAATGCTCAGAATTGGAATCGCTACTCCTACGTCAATAATCGGCCTCTCAAGTTTACCGATCCTACCGGCTTCGCGGATTTTCAGCCTTTGCCGGCGATCACTGTATGGGGACCGGACCCGATCTGCTACGGCTGCGGTGCCAGTGGGGATCTGGGTATGGGTCCGGTAGTATAAATCCGGGAGGTTCGGGATACTCGCCGTTGCCAAGTCCAACCGTGTTCCCGGACGTTCCGATTTCTCTGCCTAACCTACCGCCTAGCTTCTTCAACCCAGCACCAACGCCCACAATCGCGCCAACTTTCGATCCCGGGATCATAGCTCCTCCAGGCTCTTTGGTTCCGGCGACACCCGTTTCATCGGCTGTGCCGCCGCCGTCGACTGGTGTCCCGGCATCGACATCTCCTTCGATAGGCCAAAGAGTATTGCAAGGTGTGGTCGGTGTGGTTCCCGGCACGCATTATTACGGTCTAGCAGAGCAAGCCTACTAGGAGGGCAATCTCGGTACTGCCGCCACATTCGGAGTAGCGTCATTTGGCGATGCGTTGCTTGGCGTAATGGCGGCCGGGGCTAGCGCTCGAGTGGGGGCCGCTGCCAGATCGGTCGGGACAACGGTTATCGGCCGGGTTAAGGATCTTCAAGCACTTAGAGCCGGAGAACAATCGCTCCTTCACCGTCTTCCCAATCGGGGCAGTCCGAGAGCAAATTGGACCCAGAATTCAGGGGTGCTGCGGCAAGAAATGTCTCGGGGGGCTCCGATTCGGGATGCCTCGCCAGGAGATACTGCAGGAAAGTTCCTGAACGCTGAGCGGAACCTGCTGAGGGATCGTGGCTGGACTTTTGACCCTCAAACCTACTACTGGCATCCACCGAAGCCGTAGGTTAGAGCAATCATCTTATGTGTGAAGCATGAGGCTAGATTTTGCTGAGGCGGCCTCCAATGCGTTCGCTTTCTTGAGCGACGCGGGCTTCACTCTCGCGTCAACGTCACCAGCTGTCGTAAGGTATCGCAAGGGCGAGTTGGAAGCGGAAGTTTTTCGTGATCCGCAATCATACGAGGTTGGATTTCAGATCGGATACGGTAGTGAGAAATACTCAACGTCCGAAATCATCAGGCTCGCAGATCAGCGCCTAGGCGATGAATATAGAGATCACACCGCAAAAAATCGAGCGGAGTTGCTGGACGCACTCGCGCGCTTGGCCGACTTGATAAAAATCTACGCGCAAGACGAAATCTCAGGCAATAGATTTGTATTCAAGGCGCTAATGCACCGGCGTAAGGCGTGGGCAGAAAATTACGCTTGTGAGGTATTGGCGAGCCAGATACGGCCAAAGGCTGAGGAAGCCTTTCGGAATGGAGATTACGCTACAGCCGCAAGTCTCTATGGGAAAATAGAATCTCAACTCTCTCCTTCGGAAGCGAAAAAAATGGCTTTAGCTCAAGAGCGAAGCCGAAATCTGAAATGAATTTTCCAACTTAGCGGTCCACCGTAGGAGCGTTGATATGGATTGAGTGTCCCTGAGCTTTCCAAAAGTTATTCGACTGCGACCAGGCCACTCTTCAGGATTCGACCCAGCTACGGCTGACCTGCCCCCGACTTTTCGGACCGGGGATTAAAGACCAGGACGGACCGCTCCCGTGGTCGAGCAGATGATCAGGTGGGCGAGCGATTACAATCGTTTCGGATACCGTCGTATCCGGATCTATCTGCAGCGCGACGGGTTTGAGCTGAGCGCCGGGCGGATGCATCGGCTCTGGCGCAAGCATGGGCTGCAACGCCCCCGCAAACGGCCGCGCAAACGTATCAGCGGCCCTGCGCGCGACCGTGTGGAAAGGCCCGTGGTTGCCAACAAGGTGTGGTCCTACGACTTCGTGTTCGACCACGTTGCGACCGGCCAACAGATCAAGTGTCTGACGGTGGTCGATGAGGGCACGCGCGAGTGCCTGGCGATCGACGTCGCCGGATCAATCCGCTCGCGTCGTGTGATCGACACCCCTTGCTCGCCTTGTCTCGGAGCGAGGACCACCCGACGTTCTGCGTTCGGACAATGGCCCGGAGTTCGTATCGCTCGCGCTGCTCAAGTGGATCACGGATGAAGGCATCCGGACCGGCCTGATCGAACCGGGCAAGCCGTGGCAGAACGGCACGTGCGAAAGCTTCAACGGCAAGTTCCGCGACGAGTGCCTGAGCATCGAGTGGTTCCGCAGCCGGGAGGAGGCGCGCGTGATGATCGGAAGATGGCGAACGCACTTCAACGAAGATCGGCCGCATTCGTCTCTGGGCAACCTGACGCCAACGGAGTATGCGGCGAGACTGGCGCGCGGTGAGATCATGCCTCAGCCCAAGCGTCAGCGCACGTGGCCCGCAATGGGCCGGCCTGCTGCGATATGTGGCGTCTCCGCAGCCCGGCCCATTGCTCCCGCCGAGACGACGGGGCACTCTCAATCAGCCGGTCTCGCGGTGAGACCGGCATGACGGGCAGACTCAAGAAAACCCTGGTCCGAAGAAACCGGGCAGGTCAGTGGACAGGCTTCGACATCATTAGAATAGCACCAGTACGGATTCCTGGTACATGAAACGACTATTGCGAATATTCGCATGGGCACTCGGAGGGCTATTTGCCATCATTTCCGCCATAGCTCTTTATGAAATCATGATTTTTGCCTTCAGTAGTGAAGCTCGTGCGCTAGATGTGGCTAAGGTCGAGTTCGTGAAGGAGTGTACGAGGAACGGATTAAATCCCACCGAATTTGGCGATCCGAAGCGGATCAAACGTCAAGATCGGGCCTACGAGTTTGTTTGGAAAAATCCATCTAACGGAGATGAAATAGGCGCTCTGGTGGGCTATTTGCCCGCGGGAGCCGAAGCTTGGCTCGTTCGCGGCGAGGACATCCGTGCCATCAAAGATAGATTCAAGCTAAATTGAGTACCAAGTTGGCGGCGGGTGGCCTGTGCTTCCTCGGCGGCCTTTGGAGAGAGATCCACCAGCCTGTAAGGGGATTAGCAAACGTAATCGGCCGCTCTAGCTGACATGATACCTATCGTTTAACCTCACCCGCTAACAAGTCTTTTGATCATCTCATGAACTCCCCGAAGAATCATGTGCATTAGCTTCAGCATCACCGGAATATCACCAGTACGGATTCCCGGTAAATGAAACGATCAATACGCATATTTGCCTGGGTTCTCGGAGGGCTATTTGCAGTCATCGCTGCCATAGCCTCTTATGAAGTTATGGTCTTTGCCTTGAGCAGTGAAGCCAGTGCGCTCGATTTGGCTCAGGTCCAATTCGTGAATGTGTGCGCGGAGAACAGACTAGATCCTACTGAATTTAGCGGTCCGCAGCGGATCGTACGTCAGGATCGTGCCTACGAGTTTGTTTGGAGAAATCCCTCGAGCGGCGATGAAATACGTGCACTTACCAGCTATTTGCCCACTGGAGCCGAGGCTTGGCTACTCCGTGGCGAGGACACGCGTGCTATCAAAGATAGGTTCAAACTGAATTGATCGCCGAGTTGTGTCTGGTGAGCTGCGCTTCCTCGGTGGCCGTTGGAGGGTTCCGCCAGCCCGTAGGATTGGCAAAGCGCAATCCGCTGCTGCGGACACCTGTTGACCGGCCCGCAATTGTCTCGCGAACGCTCCCTACGGATCGGTGGCAAAATATTCAGATTGGTAAGTTACCGCCTAGGAAATAAATATGGAAACCAACTTCATTGCCCTTGTTCCAAGCTTCAAGTTTGAGCCTGATCCGACATTCGTGCTGGCCTGTGATGCCATTGGCCTCCGCTTACTTCGGGACAGCTTCCTCGAACTTGAGAACGCTGAGCCCGAGACTTTCTTTGTGGTCGGCGACGGTGTCAAAATGGCTTCTGATGAGAGGTGCAGACTGACTATCGTGCGTGCTAGCGTTGGAGAAGAAAGCGAAATTCTCAGATCCAACCAGTCGGAGTGTATTTGGCGCATCGCCCGAAGCGATGCCGTAACGATTGCGGCTAAGCTGCTCAGCCTATTTGAGTCCAACATCCCTGGACACCAATATCTCGAAGTTGAACGAGGTCGGTATCGAACAGTCGTCGTCACTAAAGATGAATATCCCGTTGGCACAATTCGCGCCATGCGGGACGGAAGGGCGCCTTCGAAAGGATAGGTGGCTATTACATCTGTTGCCGTTCGGATTATTCGGCAACGCGAACCCCGTCACCAAGCAGCTCGTGGGGCGGCTTGAGCCAAAGGCGCAATTCGCCAATTCTCTAAGGCGGACTGACTGCCACGGCTCAACATCCTCACTCGATAGGACAGAAGGTGGAATTCCAGGCCTCAGCTGAAGTTCATCGATCGGCCTATGCTGCGCTGGATAAAGTACGGCGCTGCGTCGTTCCATTTCTCAACGTGGCATTTTCGGCATCGGATTTGGCGGCGCTGCAATGCACGCTTCGTTATGTGCCGATTGTCATGCCGGAGAGCATGCGCGCGCGCTACCCGGCGCGATCGAAGTTGCGGAGGAAGGCGCTTTTGTACGATTGTGCGCCGATCCAACGGGCCTCTGGCCGGCGCTTTCGTATCCTGGCGATCTTCGACGACTGCACTCGGGAGTGCCTGGCGGCGGTCGCGGATACCTCGCTCTCCGGTGGCCGGGTTGCGCGTGAACTCGATCGGCTGATCACGCTGCGCGGCAAGCCAAGGATGATCGTAAGCGATAATGGGACTGAACTTACCAGCAACGCCATCCTGGGATGGTCTGATCAAACCCAAGTCAGTTGGCACTATATCGCACCGGGCAAGCCGACGCAGAACGCCTTCGTCGAAAGCTTCAATGGGCGCTTGCGCGATGAGTTCCTGAACGAGACCCTGTTCACCTCACTCATGCAAGCGCGTCTGGCGTTGGAAGACTGGCGGCGCGACTACAACACGGTGCGGCCTCATTCGCGGCTCGGTTGGCTGGCCCTGAGCTGCTGCCGGTTTGATGGACACCCGGTTAAGCTAATCCCACCTTTCGTTCGAACTGAACAGGGCTGAGATACCCGATCGTCGAATGGCGGCGG
>LNEC01000016.1 GCA_001464035.1 Bradyrhizobiaceae bacterium Ga0074131 | reverse complement strand
CGACCTTGAACTCTCGACTGAACTTCCGTCTCTGCATGACCTACCTCCGGCTTCATGAAACACCCAATCTCGGTGTCCATCAAACCGGCAGCAGCTCACCCCGGCCGTCTATGCCGCAAGCTTCTTACCCCAACACGGCCAAGGCGCTGCGCTCGCGAATGGCTCCGCGCCTTAGCCTGCTGTTTCAATTGTGCAAGATGGCAACCACCAGACTCTCAGGCCAACTGGATAAGAGTCGGGGGCAACGTCACGGACGCCGGTCGTTGTAGTCGTCGATCCAATCCGTGATGCAGCTTCGGGCGTGATCGAGGCCAAAGAACAGAGTTTCATTGAGAAGCTCATCTCGCATCCGGCTGTTGAAACTCTCGCAGAAGCCGTTCTGCATGGGCTCGCCATGGTGTTGCCGCTCGTGACCGCGCTTCGCCTCTGGAACATTCCGGTCCGAGAGCCATTCTCACTGAGACGAAAACAGAGTCGAGGAGATCACCTGATGGGCACCGAAGGAACAAGACCCGAATCCGGAACGGACACGGACGTCCCCGATCTGAATCCCCCTCCGCCCCCGATAGAGCCGCCTTCACCGGAACCAAAGCCAGTGAAGGAGCCGGGTCAACCGAAACCTAAGCGGGTCTAATCCGATCGCTGTCGGACTTCCAAGGGCCGGGTGGACGCGATCCAACGCGGAGGGCATAGCCAAACCGGGTCCGGGTCCTGAGGACGAAGAATGAGCAGTTCGCCCGTACTTTTTGACTCATGGTCCGGGATCGTTCGGAAAGCGCTCGTTGGCGAAACTCAACGCGTTCGATTTCATCGTCACCGTTGCTCTGGGCTCGACGTTGGCTACCGTCCTGCTCAGCAAGGATATCGCCCTCGCGGAGGGAGTGTCGGCTGTCACGCTGCTCCTCTCGCTGCAGTATGGGATCGCCTAGTCCTCCGTCAGGTGGAAGCAGTTCGAGAATCCAATAAAGGCCGGAGCCAACGTTGCTCGTTAGCCGCGGCACGTTCCTGGACGGCAGAATGCGGCAGGAGCGAATTTGGAGAGACGAAGTGCTCGCCGCCTTACTGCCGAGGGGGCCGCTGACGTTTCGCAAGTACAAGCCGTCGTTTTCATCCCGACCGGGCCGCCAACGCGCGTAACCTGTGCGGAATTCCCGTTGCGGAATTCATGCTCTCCTTGACGGGTCGACCCTGCGCCAGGAACCGGACCGATTCCGATGTTCGCTCATTGCGTCCACATATAGGAGAAGAGACATGAGGATTGCCTGCGGAGCCTTGGCGGGGGCATTGGCCCTCTGCCTGATGATCGGGCCAGCCGACGCCTAGCCGGCTCGACTGCTCGGCATGTTTGCAATGCGGGCTTCTCCGGGCTGGAGCTACCCGACCGTCGCTGTTGTGCCGCGCGGCGCGCTTGTGAATGCGCGCTACTGTATCAGCAACGGCTGGTGTCGGGTAGAATGGCGCGGTCAACTCGGCTGGATCAACGGAAAATCCCTGAGGACCCGACATCTCAAACGCAAAGTCTAGAGGGAACGAGCCGCGTTGTTACCTTCGCCGAAAAGCGGACACGGCCCGAGGGACCGGTTTCCGGCAGCCTCATGCTTACAATGCGATTCAAACGCACTTCAAGGCAGTGGAGAGACGATAATGGTCGCAATTCGGCCGGCCGGCAAAAGCGGCCGCAAGAAACCGCCAAAGAAGCGGACCCAAATCAAGAGAAAGATCGTGCTCAAATCCTCCTGGACAAAGCTTCCGGTCGCCGGTCCCGGGCCCAAGGCAAAAGGCGCGCGACGTGAGAAGGTGCAAAAGAGATGACGTTGATCATCTCGCGCGGATGGAGGTGCCCGCGTGGCGTTCCTGCCGCGTCCCGGGTCGACGGAAGGCCCGCGCAAGTTCGTTCCTTCCCCGGTCATGCGCCTTGCGAGCGAGGATTTCCTCGGCTGTTGCCGGCTCCACCCGAAACCCCATCGCCGTTACTTGCGCTTCGCCCGGCAATTATACGCCTTGCGAAATCCAGCGGCCTGGGCATCTTCCTCCGAACAGAACCAGCGGTCCGGCTCCGTCACGCCTGGATAACTGCGACAGCCCTGCAGGTGATAGACGCCGATGTTCCCGGTAACGCGGGCGCGCACCGCAAACTTGCCCTTGATGCTGCACCCCGGCGGCATCACGGGGTTTTCGGGGAAGAGCACCGCCCGGATTTCGCTGTCCTTGTCGGCCCTGCAGGAATCGCCCAGCAAGGCGCCGTCCTCGCGTCCGCGGCGGAATTCGTACGGCGTGGCAAAGCAGCCTTTCCAGAGCCCCCGGCGGTTGTCCCTGGCGCCGGCCTCGTCGTCCTTGAACCGGCCTCTGGCATAGGGTTCGAAGTTCAGCGCAAACCCCTGGCGGACCACGAGCTGGTTCAGGGTGGCGGTCTCGCCCTCGACGGTGCAAATCCCGATATGACGGCTGCGGTAGGGGGCCAGTCCGAGATCCTCGCAGCGGACCGCGCGACCGCCGATCAGTTTGACCAGTTGTTCGCGCGCCTCGACGCCGCAGGCCCAAGGATCGGCGTGCTCGTCGATGCACATCTGGTCGAGCTCCGGCGCATCGATGCCGTCGAGCCGGTAGGTCACGCCGGCCACCTGAAGGGTGCCGCCGTCCTTGACGACGACGCCGGCGGCCCAGCTTGGGCTCGCCGAGATGATTGCGAGTATCAGGATCAAGGAACGCATCCAGGCCGTTGCCTCTGTTTGGTTTTGCGGTAAGCGGGAATTGTCGTACCGGTTGCCGCGTGCCGGATTGCGGCTCGCGGAACCCGCGGCAAACGTTACGGGAAGTCCGCGCGTTGATCGAGGGCTCTGTTGGTCATCGAAAGCCGCCGGCGGGGCCAAAGTTGGTACTATCGGTTGCGCAGCGATCTCTGCGACAAGAATTGTTGTATCGGCGGTACACGCCGCAGCAGGAGCGTCGGCCGGGATGACCGCCATCTTTTTCGACCTCGACGGGACATTGACCGATCCAAAGCCCGGTATCACGCGTTCGATCCAATACGCTCTCGGCAAGCTCGACCGGGCGGTTCCACCGGAAGATGAATTGACCTGGTGCATCGGCCCGCCGCTGCGCGCCAGCCTGAAGAAGCTGGTGGGCACCGATGAACTGGCTGACCGGGCGCTGTTGCTTTATCGCGAGCGGTTCGGCGACATAGGCCTGTTCGAGAACGAGGTCTACCCCGGCATCGAGCACATCTTGTCCACGCTGGCCCGCTCCGGCCGGCGCCTGTTTGTGGCGACCAGCAAGGCCAACATCTATGCCGAGCGCATTATCGATCACTTCAAGCTGCGGGTCTATTTCGAACGCGTGTTTGGTGCCGAACTGGATGGCACGCGTTCCGACAAGACCGACCTGCTGCGCCATGCCCTGCTGTCCGCGGGTGTCGACCCGTCGCTGGCCATCATGATCGGCGACCGGAGTTTCGACATGGAGGGCGCGAGAAATAACGGAATGACCGCCGTCGGCGTCCTCTACGGTTACGGCAGTGAAGCGGAACTGCGGGAGGCGGGGGCGCATCATGTGTCCGCCACGCCTCGGGGCCTGCTCGATCATACGGGTTAGGGCGGCTGTTAAATCTCTTCCTGAAGCAGATTTCAGTCGCATAAACCGTTGCCTCCGTTCAGTTTTGCTGTACGACGGAACCCATAGATCGTTCCCCGCCTAGCCGGCCCGCAGGGCTGGACCCCGCCCTTCGGTTGCAAGTAAATAACCCATGTTCAAACGAATTCTGATCGCCAATCGCGGCGAGATCGCCTGCCGGATCATCAAGACCGCCCGCCGCATGGGAATCGAGACCGTCGCGGTCTATTCCGAGGCCGACCGGGACGCGCTGCATGTCGAGATGGCCGACGATGCCGTTCTGATCGGGCCGCCGGCTGCGGCCGAAAGCTACCTCGTGATGGAGAAGATCATCGAGGCCTGCCGCCAATCCGGCGCGGAAGCCGTGCATCCCGGCTACGGGTTCCTGTCAGAGCGCGAGACCTTTCCGCGCGCGCTCGAACAGGCCGGGATCGTCTTCATCGGCCCCAATGCCGGCGCGATCGCGGCCATGGGCGACAAGATCGAGTCGAAGAAAGCCGCGGCGAAAGCCAACGTCTCCACCGTGCCCGGCCATCTCGGCGTCATCGAAGACGAAAAACATGCGGTCAGGATCGCCGACGAGATCGGCTATCCCGTCATGATCAAGGCTTCCGCCGGCGGCGGCGGCAAGGGCATGCGGATCGCGCATTCGACGTCCGAAGTCGCGGAAGGCTTTGGGCTAGCCAAGGCCGAAGCCAAATCCTCGTTCGGCGACGACCGCGTCTTCATCGAAAAATTCATCGTCGATCCCCGCCACATCGAGATCCAGGTGCTGGGCGACAAGCACGGCAATGTGATCTATCTCGGCGAACGCGAATGTTCGATCCAGCGCCGCAATCAGAAGGTGATCGAAGAAGCGCCGTCGCCGCTGCTCGACGAGACCACCCGCCGCCAGATGGGCGAACAGGCGGTCGCACTGGCCAAAGCCGTGAATTACGATTCCGCCGGCACGGTCGAATTCGTCGCCGGCCAGGACAAGAGTTTCTTCTTCCTGGAGATGAATACCCGGCTGCAGGTCGAGCACCCCGTCACCGAACTGGTCACCGGGATCGACCTGGTCGAACAGATGATCCGGGTGGCCGCCGGCGAGAAGCTGGCGCTGGCGCAAAAGGACGTCACCCTGACCGGATGGGCGGTGGAGTCGCGGGTCTATGCGGAAGACCCGTTCCGCAACTTCCTGCCCTCGATCGGGCGGCTGGTGAAATACCGCCCGCCGGTCGAGAGCTCGAGCGAGGGCATCACCGTTCGCAACGATACCGGCGTGCAGGAAGGCGGCGAGATCTCGATGTTCTACGATCCGATGATCGCCAAGCTCGTGACCCACGCGCCCTCGCGCGCCGCCGCCATCGAGGCGCAGTCGACCGCGCTGGATTCTTTCTACATCGACGGTATCCGCCACAACATTCCGTTCCTGTCGGCGCTGATGAATCATCCGCGCTGGCGCGGCGGCCATCTCTCCACCGGCTTCATCGCGGAGGAATTTCCCGGCGGATTCGCGGTTCGCGTGCCCGAGGGCGAGATCGCCCGCAGGCTGGCGGCGGTCGGCGCCGCCATCGATCACGTGCTCGGCGAACGCAAGCGGCAGATTTCCGGCCAGCTGATCGGTCGCACGGTGCAGCGTGAGGGCCGCCGCGCGGTATGGCTGGATCGCAACGAGATCGCGCTCGATATCCTGCGTGACGGCGATGGCATCGCGGTGCGTTTCGTCAACGCCGACGGCACCCGGGGCCATCCGCATCATATGGTCTCAACGTGGGCGCCGGGCGATCCGGTCTGGCAGGGCAGCATCGACGGCCGTCCGGTGGCGATGCAGGTGCGACCGATCCCCAACGGCATCCGCCTCGCGCATCAGGGTTTCGAGGTCGCGGTCAACGTCTTCACCGAGAGCGAGGCCCAGGCGGCGCGGCTGATGCCGGTCGGCAGCAAGGCGGATACCGGCAAGAAGCTGCTGTGCCCGATGCCGGGGCTGGTGGTGTCGATCGCGGTCGCCGAAGGCCAGGAAGTCAAGGCCGGCGAAACCCTGGCGGTGGTGGAAGCGATGAAGATGCAGAACGTGCTGCGCGCCGAGCGCGACGGCACCGTCAAGAAGATCCACGCCGCCGCCGGCGCGACGCTGGCGGTCGACGCGCTGATTCTCGAATTCGCCTAGATTGAGGAGGAATGCGATGGTCTTCGGCAAGCGCCGCCTGGCGTTGCGTTCGATCCTGGCGGGACCAACATGCATTCGCCCGGGATCGGTGTACGATGCGGTTTCGATCCGCATCGCCGAGGATCTCGGTTTCGAACTCGGCATGTTCGGCGGATCAGTGGCTTCGCTCGCGGTGTTGGGCGATCCCGACATCGCGCTGATCACGCTCACCGAACTCGCCGAACAGATGCGCCGGATGTCGCGCGCGGCTGACCTGCCGGTGCTGGTCGACGCCGACCACGGCTACGGCAACGCGCTCAACGTCCGCCGCACGGTGCAGGAACTGGAAGCGGCCGGCGCCGCCGGCCTCACCATCGAGGATACAATGCTGCCGCAGGCCTACGCAGAGACCAAAACCCGGCTGATTTCGCTGGAGGAGGGCGTCGGCAAGATGAAGGCGGCGCTGGAGGGGCGGGGCGATCCCGCGCTGGTGATCATGGGACGCACAAGCGCGGCGTCGGTAACGTCGGTCGAGGACGCAATCGCGCGCGCGAGAGCCTATGAGGCTGTCGGAGTCGACGCGCTGTTCTTCACCGGCGTGACCACGCCGGGCGACCTCGAAGCCATCGCTGCCGCCACCACGCTACCGATCGTGCTCGGCGGAGCCCCCGAGGAACTGACCGATCCGCGCACGCTCGCGGGTCAGCGGGTGCGGATCGCGCTGCAAGGTCATGCACCGTTCGCCGCCGCTACTCAGGCGGTTTACGAAACGCTTAAGGCGTTGCGCGAAGGCCGGGCGCCCAAGACCCTGACAGGCCTCGCATCATCCGACCTGACCGGCCGCGTCATGCGCGAGGCCGAAGTGAAGGCGCGCAGCGCGGAATTGCTCGGGCTCGGGGATAGATGAGCGGCGCCATCCGCCAGGTGACGATCCGGGGCCGGGTGCAGGGCGTCGGCTACCGCGCCTGGGTCGAGCACCGGGCGAGGGCGCACGATCTCGAAGGATGGGTGCGCAACCTCAGCGACGGCAGCGTCGAGGCGCTGTTCGCAGGGCCGGCGGGCGTCGTAGCCGACATGGTGGAACGCTGCCGGCGCGGGCCGTCATCGGCGCGCGTCGATGCGGTCACGGAACACGACGCCAATGCCGAGGCGCTGAATCTGCGGCGGCCGGGCGAACGGTTCTCGGTGCTGCCGACGATCTAGCGCTGCCGGCAGTCATTTTGTGCTCACCCGCCGCGTGGGAGTTGACGCAGCCGAGAACAATGCCTGCGTCCGCGCCAGCAAAATCATCAAAAGTGACGGGATGACATGGAACCGGCCACTGTTGATCGAAGAGATTAAAAGGAAACTCGGCGATGCAGCAGATGGTGTTTGCCCTGTTTGGGCGCCTCAGAGTTCCTAGTCTAGCCCGCATTTCTCTCACTAAACTGAGTGCTTTCGCGAAATGCCCTGGTATTTTTCAGGGCGGCAAGGGTTGGGCATGCGGGATGTTGGCGCCGAATGAGCTGCGAGCGGTCGGATGTTTGTGGGTTCACGTCTGATCCACGCCGCGGCCAGAGGTGAGTGGCCATTTCCGCGAAGCACATCTCTTCTCCCTTGCCAAGACAGCAATGTGGGTATATACCCGCGTCATGAAGCGATCCGTCTGCCACTGCACCAACTTGCGGCGCGTCGCGCAACACGTGACGCATGTCTATGACGAAGCCCTTGCTCCGTGCGGCCTGAAGCTCACCCAGTTCGGTCTACTGAGAAACATCGAGCAGCTCGGTGAGCCGAACTTGATGCAGCTCGCGAAAGCGATGGAACTGGATCGAAGCACGCTCGGGCGCAACGTGCGTGTGGTCGCTCGGCTTGGCCTCGTCCACCTGCGCGGCGGCGACGATGAACGGGCGACCGTGGTCGAGTTGACGCGAAAAGGGAAAGAGAAGCTTAAGCAAGCCGTGCCGCGTTGGGAGGAGGCGCAACTCAGGATCGAGAAGACGCTCGGGCCAGACGGGGAAGCGTCGATCCGTCAGCTCTTGGAGCACATCAGCGCCATCAATAACTAGATCTTAGTTTGTCGTTATGCGGGCATATACCCGTAAATGCTTACGCATCGGTGCGGCTCAAGAGAAGGAAGTAGATCATGACCGATCATCGCTATCGTGCCAGCTCGACAGGGCTCATTCTGGTCGACCCCTACAACGACTTTCTTTCGGAGGGAGGCAAGCGCTGGCCCGCGGTCAAGGACGTGGTTACCGACGTGGGCCTCGTGAAAAACTTGCGGCGATTGCTCGAAGGCTGCCGCCGTGCCGGCGTGCGAGTCTTCTACGCTATGCATCACCAAAGCGAGGCGGGTCAGTTCGACGACTGGAAAACGCCATCCAAATCCAATGTGGCGATGCGCGATCTCGCGTTGTTCGAGAAGGGCAGTTGGGGGGCCGATATCCATCCCGAGTTGGTTCCGAAGCCCGGCGACGTTATGGCCCGCCAGCACTGGAACTCGAGCGGGTTTGCGAACACCGACCTCGACTTTCTGTTGAAGCAGTACGGCATCGACCACATCGCGGTGGCCGGAATGGCCGCCAATACATGTGTGGAATCGACGGGTCGCTACGGCCTCGAGCTCGGCTACCACGTAACTTACCTCGGCGACGGCGTCGCCACATTCACTCGCGAGGAGCAGGACGCCACCATTCGTCTCAACTACCCGCGCGTCGGACACGCCGTGCTGAGGATCGACGAGTTCTTGGCACGGATAACGACGCCGCTTCAAGTGATGAAGGTCTGACAAGAACTTGATCAGCAACAGTTCTTCACCTCCAACAAGGACGCACGCCATGCCCCACCTGCCAAGCCTGCCGGCGAATGCAACGCTCGTCGACGTCTACAAGCGGTCTCCGGCGGTCGCCGCCGCTACGCTGGCGCTGAATGACGCGATTATGCGAAATTCCACAGTGTTCTCCGCCGCCGAGTGCGAAGCTATCGCGGCCTACGTTTCAAAGCTCAATGCCTGTCAGTACTGCTTGGGCGTCCACACCAGTGCGGCCGTCAACCTCGGCATGGACACCGACGACGTCCACGCAATCTGCGAGCGCCCCGAAATGCCAAACAATCCCCGGCTGGCGCCGGTACTTTCTTATGTTGCGAAATTGACCGTGGACCCGGCTAGGATTGACTCTGGAGACGTTCAACGCGTTCTGGATGCCGGGTGGGACGACGCGGCTGTCTCGCACGCCGCGTTCATCGCGGCGCTTTACTGTTTCATGAACAGGATCGTCGACGGTCATGGGATCCGTGGGTCCGAAGAGCAGCTGGCTGCGGGTGGCAAGCGCTTAGCCGAGATCGGCTACTCCGGCCTCGCAAAGCTTCTCGCGGGTCACCCCGCATGAAGCGCTGCGAGAACGACGACCGTGTCAACCGTGTACAGCCTGTTGGAAATTTGAACATGGAGCAGCGTTGTTCGACAGCTGCAGCGCCGATATCGTGGGGCTCGGAAAGCGCCGAATGGTCAAAACCCGTCAGGCTCATGCTGGCGGCGACGATTGGGTTGCTGTGGTTTGCTGCAGGCACCCCCGTCTTGGCGCAGAAGACGCGCTTTTCTATCGCAGACAGCCTGATTGCTTACTGTGATATCGGCGGGCAGCGACTGGCCTACCGCAGCATCGGGTCGGGTCCGCCCGTGATGCTTCTGACCAGGTTCCGGGCTACGATGGAGGACTGGGACCCGGCGTTCCTCGAGGCGCTTGCCTCGGAGCGTCGCGTGATCATTCTTGATTACCTGGGCGTCGGCCGATCGAGCGGCGAGGTGCCAACGACGATCAAGGGCAAAGCCGATGCCATCATGGCCTGTGCACGTGCCCTGGGTTTATCGCAGGTCGATCTGGTCGGATGGTCGATGGGTGGACCTATAGTGACCGTGGCTGCGATCGAGCATCCGGATCGCGTTCGCCGTTTCGTCGCGATCGGGTCGACGCCACCGGGGCAACCGTTGAAATCCGATGTCCCGACCACCACCGAGTTCCGCCGGCGCGCCGTGAAGCCGCAGTGGGACTTTGACGACTTCGTGTTCCTGTTCTTTCGTGACAATCCGAATGGACGGGAGGCGGCTCGTGCATCGTTCGATCGCCTGTCAGCAGTTGCCCCCGGGCATGTGGAAGAGGTTCCACAGACGCTTTTCAGTCGCCAAGGGGCTGCAATCCGAGACTACGATGCTGATCCGTCGGGCTACTTGGCGCGGTTTGCCACAATCACACAGCCCGCACTGATCATCACCGGCGACTACGATGCTGCATTTCCGACGACGATCGGCGTCGAATATCAGCGCCGTCTTTCTGATAGCCGTCTGGCGGTGCTCCCCGACGCGGGACACGCACCACACGGCCAATACCCGGAAATCGTGGCGCGCTACATCCTCGATTTCTTGAGGTAGATGGCGACCTTGCTTAGGTCGTCTCCGTTTGGCTCAGCAATCGCTCGATGGCGGCCAAGTCGGCCCGCATCTCGGATCGAAGCTTCTGCAGGGGGACGCCGACCCGGGCCTTGATGGCGCAGGACTGCATCATGGCCACGCATAGACTTGCCGCCACCGCGTGTGCCTCGCTCGCGACAGCAGCCGGAGCATATCGTCCAAGCGCTGCCTCAATCCTATCCTGCGTCGTGCCGATGACCTGCAACACCAGTGCCCGTACGTTCGGGTTCGTCGCGGCCTTTTCGACACCGACGCACGCAACAAGACACCCGAGCGGCCTGTCCTCTGTGCAGGCCAACTCAACGATCGCCTTTCCGAAACGACGGAGCGCCTCGTGCAACGATGGGGCTGACTCCAGCGCCGCGACAGGGCGCGCTCCGAGCGTCTCCGCATAGCGCTGCATCACCTGCTGGAACAGCTCGGACTTGTCCGTGAATGCGGCGTAGAAGCTCGACCGGCTGATCCCCATGGCTTTGGTCAGCGCGTCGAGGTCCGCACCGTCGTAGCCGCATTCCCAGAACACGCCAAGTGCTTGATCGAGCGCAGGGCTGATCTCGAAGCTGCGAGGCCGACCGCGCTCGCGTTTTTCTGTGGTCACTGACATCGATGCTCCATTCTGGACTGAACTGTACATATTTTATTGACACCATGGAAGCGCTCAGCTATTTCTGGTCTAATCAGTCCAGAAAGGAGCGTCATCATGGGCAGATTGAATGACAAGAGTGCTGTCATCACGGGTGGGACCACCGGCATCGGCTTCGAGGTCGCACGACATTTCATAGCGGAAGGCGCCAGAACAGTCGTCATCACAGGTGTCGACCAGGGCCGGCTGGAGGACGCTGCGGCGAAACTCGGTCGCAACGCCGTCGCGATCCGGGCTGACGTACGCAGTCTCGCCGATCTGGCTGCTCTTGCAGACCAAGTGCAATCCAGCACGGGCGGCAGCATCGACATCCTGTTCGCGAATGCTGGTGTAGGCTCGTTCGCGCCTCTTGAAGCGGTCGACGAGCAGTTCTTCGACAGCCAGTTCGATGTCAACGTGAAGGGCGTCTACTTCACGGTCAAGGCAATGCTGCCGCTTTTAGGAGCAGGTTCGAGCGTCATCCTCAATGCGTCGTCAGTTAACGGAAAAGGCCTCGCCAACGGCAGTGTCTACTTCGCCACGAAGGCCGCGGTCCGCTCGTTGGCCCGCACCTTTGCTGCGGAGCTCGCTCCCAAGGGCATCCGTGTCAACGCCGTTAGCCCGGGTCTCGTGCCGACCCCCTTCATCGGCAAGATGGGCCTGCCGAAAGAGGCACTCGATGGCTTCGCCCAGCTCTATATGGGCGCGACCCCACTTGGCCGCCTTGGGACGCCCGAAGAAATTGCCCCGGCCGTTGTGTTCCTCGCCAGCGACGAGGCCCGCTACATCACTGCGCATGATCTCCTGGTCGACGGTGGCTGGATGAGCGTCTGATTGACTACGCCGATTGATAGGATGTTTTCGGGCCTCCGTCGTACGGAGATGAGCTGCTGCCGGTTTGGTGGGCACCCGGCTAAGCGTTGATTTGCCCGTCACCCCCGCGCAGTCGTGGCGACCGGCAGTGAGCTTGCCCGCCAGCACCGCCTGCATCGGATCATGCCGCAGTTGGTCGTGGTCGTTGAGGTCCTCGTAACCAAGCGTAATCCCGAACCCCGCTGGCCTACAAATTGGCTACCTTACGCTCCACCAAATCCTGGCGGTCACACCGTCGCTTCCGTCAGGCCGGTTCTCGCTGACCCGAACACCTCGGCAAACGCCTGCCGGAGCGCGATGTCGGCGTCGGCCGTGGTCACGGGGAGGCCGAGATCGGCGAGGCTGGTGACGCCATAGCGGGGGTCCACCACCCCGCAGGGCACGATGGCCTCGAAGTGGGTCAGATCGGGGTCCACATTGATCGAGATGCCGTGGAACGAGACCCAGCGCCGCAGCCGGACGCCGATCGCCGCGATCTTGTCCTCATGACCGGCGCCCTTGTCCGGCCGCCTGACCCAGACGCCGACCCGGTCCTCGCGGCGCTCGCCGCGCACATTGAAGGACGCCAGCGTCCGGATGATCCATTCCTCCAGGCCCGCCACATAGGCCCGCACGTCGGGTCGCCTTCGCTTCAGGTCGAGCATCACATAGGCCACGCGCTGGCCTGGGCCGTGATAGGTGAGCTGGCCGCCGCGCCCGGTCGCGAACAGCGGGAAGCGGGGATCGAGCAGGTCGGCATCGCGGCCGCTGGTGCCGGCGGTGTAGAGCGGGGGGTGCTCCAGCAGCCAGACCTGTTCGGGGGACTGATGGGCGGCGATGGCGGCCACGCGCGCTTCCATGGCCGCCACCGCCTCCGGATAGGGCACCGCGGCGTCCGATATCAGCCATTCCACCGCGTCGCCGCCGGCAGGGCCCGCGAACGCCGTCAAATCGAGGTTCTGGCGCTCATTAACCATTGGCTAACCATAACGTGGTGATCTCAAATCACGCAATTTCGCAGTTGTCAGTCAGTCCGGGTCGCCCGTGCCAACCCTCGATAAAGTCAGCGTCGATCTCATGGTGGTGCTCGGCACCACCACGATGCCCATCCATCAGGTAATGCGCCTCAGCCGTGGCGCCATCATCGAACTGGACGCCACCGAGGCGGACGAGGTCAAGATCCTCGCCAACAACCTGCCGATCGCCAGCGGCGTGGTGCTGGTCGACCGCAACCGCATCGCGGTCGAGGTCAAGCAGATGCTGCCGAAATCGCCGGGCACCCGGTAAGCCGTCATGGAGGGTCGAATTCTCCTGATATTCTCTCGCATTCCCTATCTTCCGGCCGGCCTCAATCAGGCGCCAGCAGGCCTTGTCCCCCCATCATTGATTTGTTACATCCCGCGCCGTTGATCCGGTCCTGACCGGGTCCCGGTGCAACCTGGCGCCGATGGCGAAAATAGCGCTCGTGGCGGAATTGGTAGACGCGCTGCCTTGAGGTGGCAGTGAGTAAAATCGTGGGGGTTCGAGTCCCTCCGAGCGCACCACCTCGCAAAATCAGCCTTTGTTGCGAATATAAGACATTGATCGATTACCAACTCAATCAATCACTTGATCGCTTCTACGTTTGGGAATGGCCCGTCATGGGGCGCAATCGATCACGATGATTGCCCAGAATGGTCACGATTGGGTCAAGGACTGATCACACTCGGCCAATAGCACCCAATCGATCGATCGGGGACGGTCTTTCAACACATCTGTCAGCAACCCTGCGAGGACCCTGTCTATGGCGCAGCCGAGTACCTATGAGCAGTATTTGCTTGAACTGATCAATGCCGAGCGCGCCAAGGTTGGCGCTCAGCCGCTTGCCTTCGACGGCGATCTCAACGAAGCCTCCGAAGGTCATAGCCAATGGATGATCGGAACAGACACGTTCTCGCATACGGGCTCAGGCGGCTCGAGCGCAGGTCAGCGCATGACTGCCGCGGGCTACGCCTTCACTGGTTCATGGTCCTGGGGTGAGAACATTGCGTGGGCAACGACACGATCGCCCGCCGGGCTGCAGGACGAAGTGTTGCTGCTGCACACCAACCTGATGAATTCATCAGGTCATCGGGCCAACATCCTCAACGGCAATTATCGCGAAGTCGGGCTTGGCCTCGAGGTGGGCGACTACGGCGGCCGCGAGGGCGCGTTCCTCACCGAGAATTTCGCGCGTTCCGGATCGGGCGTGTTCCTCACCGGCGTGGCGTTCGACGATCAGGACGGCGATCGCTTCTACGATGTCGGCGAGGGGCTCGGCGGCCTGACGCTGACCGCCGTGAGCAGCACCGGCGCAACCTACACCACGACCACCTATGGCTCCGGCGGCTACGATCTCGTGCTGCCGCCGGCGACCTACACGGTGACATTCTCCGGGGCGGGCATTCAAGCCACCAGCATGCAGGCGACGGTCGGCAGCAGCAATGTCAAGCTCGACCTGATCGATCCCGTCACGGGCGGCGGCTCCGAGCCGCCGCCTCCACCGCCGCCACCCCCGTCGGACGTGATCGTCGGCACCGCATCAAGCGAGACGCTCAACGGCACGACGGGCGCCGATACGATCCAGGCACTCGCCGGTGACGACCGCCTCTACGGGCGGGAGGGCAACGACCGGCTCGAGGGCGGCTCCGGGAGAGATTACCTATACGGCAGCACAGGAGACGACACCCTGCTGGGCGGCGACGGAAATGATTACCTCTATGGCGGGTCCGGCCGCGATGTCCTGACCGGGGGCGCGAATCTGGACAGCTTCGTCTTCGACACAAGTCTCGGCGCTTCCAACATCGACAGGATCACCGATTTCTCGGTCCCCGACGACACGATGCGGCTGGACAACGCCGTGTTCACGGCCTTCGGCTGGAACGGCACGATGTCCTCTTCGGCGTTCTACGCCGGCGCGGCCGCGCATGATTCGACCGACCGGATCATCTACAACAGCACCACCGGCGCGCTCAGCTACGATCGGGACGGAACGGGCTCGGCGGCCGCGGTGCAGTTCGCGGAACTGTCGCCCGGGCTGGCGCTCACCTATCAGGATTTCCAGATCGTCTAGTCGACCGCCTGCGGCGACCCGAACTCGCACGTCATGCAGCTGCGCCCGATGCTGGCGCGCAGCGACCCGGTAACGCCATTTCGTGCCGCGACGAAGCAACCCGGCAGCCAGGCGGTCGACCGTTTCTGCGGCCGGCCGCAGATTCCCTACTGCAGGCCATAGCGCCTGAAGTCATCGCCGATCGTGGCCTGGATTGTCTTTGCCGCCGAAAGATCGGCATCGCCGCCCGCCCGGTCGCCTTTCCCGAGCTTGGCGAGTCCGCGCCCATAGAGCGAGCTTGCCAGCTTCGGCTCGGATCGCAACGCGGAATCGTAGTTCTCGATGGCTGCGTCGGGTCGGCCCATCTTCAGATGGATCAGTCCAAGCGAGTCAAGGGTCGCGGCATTGTTCGGCCCCGACTGAAGCGCCTTGTTGCAATCCTCCAGCGCCGCCTGCAATGCGCCGAGAATGGCCCGGGCCCAACAGCGTCCGTTGGCGACGGCTGCCAGATTGGGCTCAAGCCGCATCGCCTCGTCATAGTCACGTGCCGCGCGACCATAGTCATTCTTTTTCAGGTAGGCACCGGCACGGTTGGCGAAGGCTCCGCCGTAATTCGGATTGAGCTTGATCGCCTCATCGAGAGCCTCGATCGCCCGGTCATATTCGCCCTTCCTCAGGTAAGCTACACCGCGGTTGTTGAAGGACTTGGCGAAGGTTGGGTCGAGCCTGACCGATTGATCGAAATCCTGGATGGCGCGGTCGTAGTCCCCTTGTGTCGTATAGGCGTTGCCGCGATTGTTGTAGGCGATTGTCAGGGCAGCCGTCGTACCCAGGCCCGAATCGATGAGCGCCGAGCAACCATCAATCCGGGATTCCAGCGATGTGCCATCCGGCCCGTTGCACAATTCGATATTCCGGAGATAGCTGTCCTTCGGCGTCGGGGTCTGCGCCGCCGCCGGAGAGCCAAACAACAACAAGACAAGTAAAGGCGCCACGCGGTCGATGATGGCCCCCCTTGCGCTGAACCCCATATCAGACTTCCCGATCTGGAATTAGGGAAGGTGCGGTCGCTGAATTTCCGGCGGGCGCACGTCGCACGTCCGCAGACTATTTGCGCCGATAACGGCTTTGCCCCATTGGCAGTGCTAACACCTTCGACAGATGTTGAGATTGAATTTGTCTTGGGTTTCTTTGGGTTGCTCGGCCGACGTTCCCGATTTCCTCACAACTTGACTTTTTCCCTCTTCAACAAGGGTCGAAAATTTGACGGTCCCATTATCCAAAACTTCGACGTGCGGCGTGGTGCCTCGAATTCCCATCGTTGCGAGCGGGGTGTCGACCTTCATATCGCCAGTCTTCGCGATGTTGCCGGCAACAAAAGTGAACGTTCCCTTGGCTAAATGGATCAGGGTCGAGTTGGACTTACCATTTGGATCATACACGAACTCGCTCAAAGCCATGCGGGCATTGCTCGACAGCTTGAAGGAGGTGCCATCACTGAAATTGATGCCGACGCGCCCATCCGCCCCGGTCTGGACAACATCGCCCTGATAGACGAGATCGCCAACTTTCGCTTGATCGGCTTGGCCGGAGATATTTGCCTGAATGACTATTGCGGTCGAACGCTCGATCGTGACCGAACCGGTGGCCGCGACAACTTTTCCAATGGGTTTTGCCGCGGGATCCTGAACGGCGGGCCTCGCCTGAACGATTTGCGCATGAACCGGACCAGATGAAAAACCGGTCAGCGCCAAAGCGAGGCTCGCTACCAATACGGCAATCACATGCATGCCCATGATCCCCCCTTCCTGAGAAGACCCTGTTCTAATGGCCGTCCCATGGCTGTTCTTCAACCGTGGGTTAATGTAGCCATCCTATTCCGAACGGGGCCGCGCTGCCAGCGCAAGCGCCACATTTCGGACACTTAGTAATTCAATAAATTTTGATGGGAAAGTGCCGCGCCTCGCGACGGGACTATATTTCGTTCCTGCGACGTCAAGGTCGTGTTGGCGCGACATTACTGAATGTGCTTTGAATCAGGACTTTCGGCGGGTTAGCCTAGGCTGCCGGCACCAAGATATTTTTCAACTTGCGGGGCGGCAAAGCCAAGAAAACTGCGGCACCACGCTGGGCCTGAGTTACTCAGCAGGCGAGGTTGGAGTCAATGTTCGTTGCGTCCCGCGTCGAGTCCGGGGACGAGGACAAGGCCGTTGCGGCCCTGCTTCCCCAAGTCGTCGGCAATATTGAGAGGGCGATCGGTTGCAGCACCCTCAGGCGTGCGAGCGGCATTGCCGTTCGGGTCGAGGTTGGGGATCCGGTCTACCAGGGCGATGCACTCGAGACCGCAGCGGACGGTCGGATCGGAATTCGCTTCGTCGACGGCACGCTGCTCCACTTGTATCCAACCACTCGCGTGGTCCTGAACGAATTCGTCTGCGACTCCGCCGGGATCTCGCATTCCGCCCTGTTCGGAGTGGCCGCAGGAACCTTCGCTTTCATTGCGGGGCACGTGGCAAAGACGGGTTGCCTGAGGTTCGACACGCCCGTTGGAAGCATTCGCGGTCGCGCTCGTGCCGGCGGGATCGGCATGCTGTCGCTCCTCGCATTGACCTTCTCAGTTATGAAGGAGGCCCGGGCCGCGGATCCCAACGTCACGCTCCTGGACGATGGCAGCATAACCTACAAGGACCTCGCGCACGGCGTCTTTGAGCTCGTGACCAAGGAGGCGATCCCGCGACGCATCCTCGTTGAGGATCCCGGCCAGACAATCATATTGAGCGCGCAAGGGTCCACGATCAGCGTCAACCAGGTCGCAAATACCGCTACGCGAATGGAGGAGTTGCAGGCTGCTCAACAGGAGGTGCTTGCCAACTTCGCGAAAGGGCTAGGGCCGACCGGGTCGAGCACTCCTCCCTTCGTCAATCCGCTACCGTTGCAACCAATCAACTTTATCCAGACAGAGGGCCCACCTCCAGCGCAGGAACCGCTCCCCCCGATCCCGTCGATCATCACCGCCGTTCCTGAAATAATTTTTGCAAGTCCGTCGTCGCCACCGCCGCCTCCGCCATCACCGCCGACGCTGACTGCGGTGACGGGGCCGACCGAAATCGACACGGTGGCATTTGACCAGTTCAACGCGACGAGCGGAACTTTCTCTGCCAGCAGTTCCAACAGCGGCGCCACGCTGACCTACGGCATCAGCGGGGCGGACCCCGGCAACATGGTGCTGGGCGGGGGGACATTCGATGTATCGAAAGTCGGTCTCTACGGCACACTTTACCTCAACAGCACGACCGGCGCCTACCTGTTCGTTCCGGACAGCGGCGCGATCAATGCGCTGTCGGCACCCACGACCGAGAATTTCATCATCACGGTGTCGGACGGCACGCTCTCGGCCAGTCAGGCCTTCACGATCACAATCAACGGCACCAACGACGCCGCCATCATTTCCGGCACCACCACCGGTTCGATCATCGAGGCTGACGATTCCAAGTACGACACGCCGACTGCGACCGGCACGCTCACTGCCACCGACGTCGATAATCCGCCCAATACCTTCACGGCGGTCAGCTCGCCGACGGCGAGCGATGCCGGCTACGGCACCTTCACGATGACGGCGGATGGCATCTGGACCTACACCCTCAATGACGCCAATGACGCGGTGCAGGCCGTCAATGTCGGCGGCACCCTGACCGACACCTTCACGGTGACCACCATCGACGGCACCCCGCAGGTGGTAACCATCACCATCGAGGGCACCAACGACGCGGCCGTCATTTCCGGCAGGACGACGGGCTCGGTGATCGAGGCCGGCGATTCCGGGTGCGGCACGCCGACCGCGACCGGCACACTGACTGCCACCGACGTCGATAATCCGCCCAATACCTTCACGGCTGTCAGCTCGCCGACGGCGACCGAGTCCGGCTACGGCACCTTCACGATGACGGCGGATGGCGTGTGGACCTACACGCTCAACGACGAAAACTGTACGGTGCAGGCACTCAATGTCGGATGCACATTGACCGACACCTTCACGGTAACCACCGAAGACGGCACCGCCCAGGTGGTGACCATCACCATCGAGGGCACCAACGACGCGGCCATCATTTCCGGCAAGACGACCGGTTCGGTGATCGAAGCCGGCCATTACGAGTGTGGCACGCCGACCGCGACCGGCAAGCTCACTGCCGCCGACGTCGACAATCCGCCCAACAGCTTCACGGCGGTCAGCACGCCGACGGAGAGCGATTTCGGCTACGGCACCTTCACG
Source organism: Bradyrhizobiaceae bacterium Ga0074131 (assembly GCA_001464035.1). Taxonomy (GTDB): domain Bacteria; phylum Pseudomonadota; class Alphaproteobacteria; order Rhizobiales; family Xanthobacteraceae; genus Bradyrhizobium. The sequence continues at coordinate 147,872 of LNEC01000016.1, read as the reverse complement.
ATGACGGCGGCGGGCAAGTGGACCTACACGCTCAAAGACGACAATGAAACGGTGCAGGCGCTCGACGCCGGGTGCACGCTGACCGACACCTTTACGGTAACCAGCGAAGACGGCACCCCGCAGGTGGTGACCATCACCATCGAGGGCACCGACGACGGCCACCACTACCACCGCGACAATTTCGACTGGTTGGCTGCGGGGTCGGATGAAAAATCTGATCTGTTGTACGTCTATGGAACTCCAGAAGGCGACACCATCGCGGGAGGAGACGACGACGGTCCACCAATCGAAATGAGCCCCGACAATTTCGGTGTCGTTCCCGAGCAGGCCGGCGGGGCTGTCATTATTGATGTGCCGCACGATCTGATTGTGTGACGGAGGTGCCCTGCCAATTCTGCCCGATTTCATCGGAAGCGTAGCCGGAATCTTGGAGATTCGCGGTGGGAAACGTTATCCAAATTGGCGCACTGGCTTTGTTGCTGATTGGCGCGTCGCCACTCGCCGAAGAGCCGTTCGGCGTCGCCACGGCTCCAGCGGCACAGGACGGTGCGCTCTCGGCGGTCTGGCGCGACCTGCAAGCTGCGATGCGGGCGGACGAGCAGACCGTCGCTGCGTGCCGCACCAATCCCGCCTGCGGCTCGCCTGCCGCACGGCGGTTCATCGCGATCGTCGATGGGGCGAAACGGCATGAAGGACTCACGCGCATCGGCCAGATCAACCGCGCCTTGAATCTGGCGATTCCGGCGCAGCGCGACGGCATGGGAACGTGGAAGTCGCCACTTGCGGCGCTGGTGTCGCCCGGCGACTGCAAGAGCTATGCGGTGACCAAATACGCAGCGCTCGCTGCCGCTGGCATCGCGCCGGATGACCGTCGCTTGGTGATTGTTCGGGACAAGGCGCGGCCCACGGAAACCCATCTCGTCGTGGCCGTGCGGGTCGATCGGCGCTGGCTCATACTCGATAGCCGGTCGCTGATCATGACCGAGAGCACCGGAGCGACCTATCAGCCGTTGCAGATCATCGATCATTCGGGGGTGCGAAACGTCTCGCCATTTGCCGCTGGTCGGCAGGGCCGCTGAGAAGACGAGGCTCGGGGGGCGCCATCGAGCCCCGGTCGCGTTCGCATCAGACCAGATGGAACGCCGCGGCATGTGCCTGAACCTGCGCCAGCGTCACGCCCCGAAGAATGATCATGTCGTTGGCGGCGTCGGTGATGACCGTGTCGGCGCCAGCATTGGTGGCGTGCGCGCTCGCCAGGATGGCCGGAACGTCTGCAAACAACGTGTGGTCGATATTGATGGTTTCGTGGCTGATATCGAAGTCGGCGATTGTGGCCTTGCCAAAGCCAGCGTTGAAAATGAAGGTGTCATGACCGCCACCGCCGAAAATCGTGACGTTGCCGCCGACATTGTGGAACGTGTCGTCTGCGGATGTTCCGTTGACGACTTGATATGCCGAGGTATCCGCCGATGCAGCGGCGCCGGCGAGCGTGATAGTCAACGGTTGATGTACAACGCTGCCGTGGCTGTCGCTGACTTGCGCCGTAAAGGTGAGGGTCAGGGTATCGCCGACATGCAGAAAATCGAGATCAGGGTTGGTCGGATCGTAGGTCCAGCGTATGACTTCCGCACCGGCGCTCTGCACGCTGTTGAACGTCACCGCACTGGCGGCGATCAGCGCCGCTGCGTTGACGTTCCCCGGCAGCATGGTCGAGCCATTGTAGTCAATAATGGCGTTTCCGATCACCGATGCCGTCAGCGTATCGCCAATATCGGGGTCGCTAACGGTCATGGTTCCGGAAATCGGGGCGGAAAGCTCGACATGGACCGATCCGGCAGAGATGTTGTCGATCTCGAACGCGTTTGAATTGCCCGTCCCCAAAACGACCCGGTTGAAAGCACCTAATCCGGAAAACTCGACATATCCGTTCGACGCGAAACTGCCTTGGTTGCCGGTCGGGAAGAGTGGGTTGATGTCGGCGCCGGTGTAGAAAGCAACTGGCGTGTTTCCGTTGTAGAAGGCGATCGTATTGTAGGAATCGACCGATCCCCAATACAGTCCAAAGGCATTCTGCGGGTCGTCGAACGTAATGGTTTCCGTCCCGCCAGCGCCGATGCTCAAGTACCGGGTTTGATCTGCGTGGCCCGGCAAAGGTCCGACAAACGGAGCAGCAGTGACGCCGCTGGATGAGCCGCTGACCACACCGGCAGGCCCTGACGCGGAGAACGTGGCATGGAGCGCGTCGCTGCGGAATGAACCGGTGGACCGACTGTCAAACGTTTCCGTATCGAGCCCAAATGAGTTCGTGTTAACGCCCTGACTCAACACATGCGGCACTGCGGCATTCAGAACGATGAGCGCCTGGGTCGGCGCATCGGTCTCGCTGATGATTGTCGGCGCGTCATTGGTGCCGGTGATGGTGATGGTCAGGCTTTCGGTCGAGGTGGCGCCGAATTCGTCGGTCACCGTGTAGCTGAATACGTCGGTCCCCGGGGCGCCGCCCTGCGCCAGCGCCTGGGTGTCGGGATCGCTATTGTCGAGCGTGTAGGTATAGCTGCCGTCGGCACCGATCGCGACCGAGCCATAGGTGCCGGTCACGGCAAGGCCGACATTGCCAGCAATCCCTGCCACCGCAGCCACGCTCAGAGCGTGGCCGGTATCGACGTCAGTGTCGTTGGTCAGCACGCTGCCGACCGCGGTCGGGTCGCCCGCAAACGGGGTGTTGAGCGGATTGACGCCAGCCTCCACCACCGCATCGCCCGCGTTGGTGTCGGCATTGGCCACGGGCGCGTCGTTGGTGCCGGTGATGGTGATGGTGAGGCTTGCGGTCGAGGTGGCGCCGAACTCGTCGGTCACCCTGTAGCCGAACACGTCGGTAACTATCTCGCCCTGCGCCAGCGCCTGGGTGTCGGGATCGCTATTGTCGAGCGTGTAGCTATAGCTGCCGTCGGCGCCGATCGTGACCGAGCCATAGGTGCCGGTCACGGCAAGGCCGACATTGCCAGCAATCCCTGCCACCGCCGCCACGCTCAGAGCGTGGTTGATGTCCACGTCAGTGTCGTTGGTCAGCACGTTGCCGACCGCGGTCGGATCGTCCGCAAACGAGGTGTTGGCCGGATTGACACCTGACTCGACCACCGCATCGCCCGTGTTGGCGTCGCCATTCGCCACCGGCACGTCGTTGCTGCCGGTGATGGTTACCGTAAAGGGTGCGCTTACGATGCCCCCATGTCCGTCATTGACGGTGGCGGTGTAGGTCAGTGCCAGCGTCTCGCCTTTTGCAAGAAAATCGAAGCTGTTGTCGGGTAGTTCGTAGCTCCAGGTCACCGAGCCATTATTGGCATTGGTACCCTGCGGCATCAGGGAGAGCGCCGGATGGACCGCCGCGATCGCAGCCAAATGCGGGGCTGTCAGCGTCGAGGTGATGTCGACATTCAGGGCGTTCTTGTAGGTAAACGAGGCATGGGCTGTGGTAACCGTGGGTTTATCGGTCAGATCGACATCGGTAAAATCGATAGTGCCGCCGACTTGGCGCGCCGTCGGATCGTCGGTGGTTCCGAGCAATTCGGTAAACCCGCCGCTGTTTGCCGTGATCGTCGGGATATCGTTGGTGCCGTTGACAGTCACCGTCAGCGTGAGCGGTACGATGACGATCCCGCCATGGCCGTCATCGACGGTGGCATTATAGGTCAGGACCAGGGTTTCGCCGGCGGCGATGAAGTCAAAATTGGCGTCGGCGACGTCATACGACCACGCCACGGAGCCGTTGTTGGTATTGTCGGCCGCCGGCGTCAGGGTCAGCACCGCCGCGATCGCGGCCTGCTGCGCCGGCGTCAATGTCAACGTCGAGCCGTTGGGGGCGGTGTAGACATAGCCTGCGAATGGCGCGGTCACGGTCGGCCGGTCGGTCAGGTCCACATCCGCAAAGGTAATCACGCCCTCGGCATGATCGATCTCCGGATTGTTGGTCCCATCCAGTTCGATGATGCCCGAACCGGTGGCCGAGACCGTCGGCAGATCGTTGGTGCCGGTGATCGTGATCGTGAACGGTCTGAAGACGACCGTGTTGTATTCGCTGTAATTGGTGTCGACCCGCGCCATATAAATCAGAGTTAGCTTCTCGCCGTCGGCGAGAAAGTCGAGCGCTTGGTCCGGGACGCTATAGACCCAGGTGGCTTCGCCGATATTGGTGTTGCCGGGGTCCGGGATCACCGAGAGCGGCACCGCCACGGCCGATATCGCGGCCAGCTGCTCCAGCGTCAGCGACGACGTGACGATGGTCTGCTGCGCGTCGCGGTAGACGAAGGAGTTGAACCGGGCCGTTACGGTTGGAAGGTCTTCGGGATTGATGTCATCGAAACGGATCCGGCCGGACACCGTGTCCAGCGCGGTAGCGCCGGTTGTCAGAAACCGTTCGGTAAACTGGTTGCTGGAAGCGATAAGCTCCGGCGGAATGTTGAGGTGGAATCGCGTATTTCCGCCGCTGGGAGGCGGTCCGGGCAGTGTTTCCAGTGCGATAAAGGTGAGGAGGATTGGAAGCTGGTTGATCGGCGTGCCGTCCGTCAGCTTGACCACGAACGTGTTCGGCGTAATCGAATCGAGCGGAGGAATGCCAATGTATTTCGGATTGGCATCCGTGAACTTGAGGGCGAATATCTCGTTGATGAGCTGTTGCGCATTGGCCGGAATCTGAGCCGACGCAATAAACGTAACGACGCCCTGGCCGTTGACGATGGTCTGCGTTCCCGGTTGGTTCACCGTCGCGATCGGCTGCAGCGTCACCTTGTCGAGCAGGACGTATTCGCCCGACGTGCCATTCGGCTCGACCAGGATGCGGAACGACACCGGTGGCGCCACGCCAGGCTGGGAGATATCGAAATCGATCTCCACCAGAACCGCCGTGCCGCGAATGCCCATGGTGGCGGTCGGCGTCTCGACTTTCATGTCGCCGTTTTTCGCCGTGGCGCCGGCGACGAACGAGATGGTCCCCTGCACCAGCGTCAGCAACGAGGAATTGCCTGACCCGGCCGGGTTATAGATCATCTCGTTCAGCACCATTCTCGCATTCGACGCGAGACCGAACACGGTGCCGTCGATGAAGGTGATGCCAAGCGACGAATCGGATCCCGACTGGACCACGTCGCCCTTATGGACGTTGTCGCCCACATTCAGGCTGATGGAAACGCCGTTGCGCACTGCGGTCGCGTTGCCGGTGAGCTTGGTGACCTGGCCGATGACCTTTTCCGGCGCGATCTGGCCGCCGGCCTGCGCATAGTCGACCTGACCGGCGAGCGCCCCGACGGTTTTGCCGGACAGGTTTGCGCCATCGGGGGAGGCCAGCGCGGCCCTGCTCTCGCCGCGGAAGTAATCGCGCACGGTGAATTCGTGGCCGTCCTTCGACAGCACCAAATCCAGGCCGGATCGCCTGTAGTCGCCGGAAAACAGCAAATGGGCGTCCGGAACGACAATCGTGTCCGGCCCGCCGTGCCCGAGGGCATGGTTCCTTGGATGCACATCCAGGAAAAGAGTTTCGTCCGCCCGGTAGAACGAACCTTGGCTGCTGGACAATCCAGAATCGAATTTTTCGACGTAATTCAAATGGCCATCGCAAAGGTTAATAATATCAATGTCGTCAATATCGCAGCTATGGAACTCGTTAGCACAAGTAATCCCCCGTTAACATTACTAAAAAAGAGGCGATACTGCTTCAAGCCAAATTACCCTCTAATTCATGGCGACGCCCGCGGAATGCCCGCAAAAATGGCGGGCACGGGATAGCGGGCAGGCTTGACCTGATGATGCCGAATTCCCGCAGAGCGGGTGTGATCCCAGCCTAGCACGCCTAACTAAATCATGGCCGGCGCGCAGGCGTCCAATAACCGGTGCCGGCACATCCGTTACCTGACAGTAAGAAGGTTGGCGTACACCACAACAGCGCGAGCCGGGCCAGCGATACCGGCCGCTGGCGGTCGTCGTCGGATCGCGTTCCCTCAAATACCTGGCAGCCAACGATCGGATCTACGCATGAAAATTCTCGGCTACGCCTATCGGATCGGCTCCAACTTCGCTTTTCTGGCGCTGGTCTATTACAGCCTGAATTTCATGGAGAAGTATCAGCACCGCGTGATCGTGGCGATTCTGGTGCTGGTCTATGCCACGATGCGCGCGGTTTCGGCGCTGCGTTCGTTCTACTTCTTCCAGAAGATCGAACGGCTCGAGCTCGAGGCGCGCCGCCTTACCGGGCTCGCCGGGGAGGCCGGAGCAGCCGCCTCGCGGAGGCACGTCGTCAGCGAGGTGACGGTCCTTCGCCACGACGGCGAGATGAAGTCCTATATCGACCTGTTCTTTCTCGCCATGGTCGTGCTGCTCTGCGTCGCCAAGATCGTGACAAACTGAAACTCAACGTTTAACCAAACTTTTCAGCGTTCGCCGGGCGCGCTGGCGCCCCCGATCCGGGATTTTCCGGCAAGCTTCCGTCGGGAGGCGCTCGCCTCCGCCGGCGCCTGAGCTGCGCCGTGCCTGGCCGAGACCATCAGTGCGGCGCGACGCGAAGGGAGCAGGGTGACTGCCCGCGCTGACAGGCGCGGTCTATCTCTGAACTCGAAAATGCTCCGCCCCGGCACCGGATGGAGATTCGCGGCGCTCGGCAGAGGCAGCGGCACTTGCCGCGGCCACGGCGCCTGCCGCGGCAGCGAAGCGGCGCCGGTGCGCCGGTTGCCGCGGTCGGACGGCGTCAGCCATTCGTCATTCCAGTAGGAATCCGACAGCCAGGGGCCGGGCAGCGTCCCGTTCCCGGCAAAAACGAAACTGGGAATCTTGGGCCAGCGCAAGATCGCCGCATTCTCCGGCGGCGGATGCAACCGCCATTGCGACGGTTCGGTGGGCGTCGCCGCCAGCTCGGCCGTGGCCGGCACCACGTGCACGATGCGATAGCCACGCGCCTTCATTGCCTGCAGAATCTTCGGCAACGCGGCGACCGTTCGCGCCTGGATGTCGTGCAACAGCAGAATGCCTTTTCCCTTGGCCTCCAGGCGCCGCATCGCGAGCTCGTAGACTCGCGCCGAGGAAACGTGCCGCCAGTCGTCGGCCAGAAAATCGGCACTCCAGACCTGGGCGCCCTTTGAGGCGGCATATTGCTCGATCCCTTCGGCACGCCTGAGACCGGGAACACGAAAAAACGGGGCCGGCGAAATGCCGTCACCCAGCGCCGCAGACACCGATGCGATGCCCTCGTCGATTTCCCGCCGGACGCGATCGATCGGCAACAGATGCATGCCGGCCGGATGATTCTGGCTGTGGGTCGCGACGGTGTGGCCGCCGTCACGCACTTTCCGCACGCCTTCCGGATTGGCCCGGGCCTGACTGCCGACCATGAAGAAGGTCGCCTTGACGCATTGGGAAGCCAGGATCTCCAGAATCCGATCGCTGTAGCCCGGCAGCGGCCCGTCGTCGAAGGTCAGCACCACCTCGCCATCCGCGAGGGGCAGCGTTTCGGCATATTGCATGGTGCCGATGCGGCGGTGCTCGCGGGGGTCGACCACGAGGGTTCGCGAGGTGCCGAGCACGTCGCCATGACCGCTGCAGACGGCTGCCGAAGCAGCCTGTGCGGTCATGCAGGCGAACAGCCCGAGGCAAACGGCGATCCGGCGCGGAACTCCAGCCAATCCATTACCGACCATGCAGCACCGTCATTCCCATTTGTGCAGATAATGACCATCGCGCCGTGAACGGGGGCTTAATTGCCCGAATTTTGGAGATGCTGCCAGCCTAGCGAGCGCGGGCAACGCCGACGTCGCGCGCGGCCGGCACCAGATGAACCACGCGGTAGTGGTTGTTCCGGAGGTAGCGCAGGAAGGCCGGCAGCATGGCCGCGGTTTGCGCCTTGGGATCGTGCAGCAGGATGATGCCTTTACCGGCCGGTTTGAGCCGGTCGATCAGCATCTGCAATTGCGCCTGCGGGGTCATCGGGTTCCAGTCGCTCGCCCAAAGGTCGGCGCCGAATACCGCAATTCCGCGTGACTGCAGTCTGTCCAGTAACTGGGGCGTTGCTTCGAAGTAGGGAAACCGGAAGAACGGCGTGCTCGGAGTTGTAGTTGCAACCCCGTGAAGCGCCAATTCGCCCGCGGCGATGCCTCTGTCGATCTCGGCCTCGGCATCGCCCGGCTTCGTGTATCTGAGATTGTGATGCGCAAAGGTGTGATGGCCGATGGTGTGGCCTTCGGCTGCCAACCGTCGAACCAGCGCCGGATGTGCCGCCGCGTTCCTGCCGATCAGGAAGAACGTCGCGCGCACGCATTCCTGTGCCAGCGCCGCCAGCACCCGCGACGTCGTCGCCGGCCATGGACCGTCATCGAAGGTCAGCACCACTTCGCGATCCGCAAGCGGCAAGGTTTCCGAAAAACTCTTAAGGCCCACCCGTGGCGTGACGGCGGGATCGACCGCAAGAATGCGTGAAGTTCCGAGCGCTCCCGGGCGTCGGCAGTCCGCCGCCTGCGCCGCCGCGGTCCAGGCGATCGCGACGACAAGTACAATCTGCAACAGCTTGATCACTTCCAGGTTCTCATTGGCATCCGGACGGATTTGTCATTGCGCTAGGTGTCGCCGATTGGCTAATGCGTCAAGCGATAACTCGGACAGTTCATCAACCCTGTCAAACGGCGAGGCGCGCTATGGCCGAAGCTACGGACGTTGCAAACGCCGCCGATGCGTCGCTGCTCGACCGTCACCCGATGCGCGACGAGAATGGGGGGATTCGTCACGAGTTTGTCGCGGAAATCGCGCGCGCGGTTCAAGCTGCCGATGCCGCATTTTTGCGCGCCATCGTCGCCGAACTCCATGAAGCCGACCTCGGCGACCTGATTGAGGCGCTCGAGCCCGATGACCGTGTTAGCCTTGTCGAATTGACCGGCACCGATTTCGATTTCTCGGCCCTCAACGAGGTCGACGACTCCGTCCGCGAGGAAATCCTCGAGGAACTGGAACCCGAGACCGTGGCGGAGGGCGTTCGCGAACTGGAATCCGACGACGCCGTCGAATTGCTCGAAGGCCTCGACGAGGAAGACCAGGAGGAGATTCTCGAGAAACTGCCGCCGTCGGAGCGCGACGCGCTCGAGCGCAGTCTGGACTATCCGGAGAATTCCGCGGGCCGGCGGATGCAGACCGAGTTTATCGCGGTGCCGCCGGACTGGACCGTGGGGCAGGCGATCGACTACATGCGCGACACGCCTGATCTGCCCGACCGGTTCTACGAAATCTACGCGGTCGACAGCGCCCAGCACTGGCAGGGCGCGGTGTCGCTGGACGCGCTGTTGCGCTCGCGCCGCCCGGTGTCACTGGCCGAGCTGATCGACGAGGACCGCCGCCGCGTCTCCGTCACCGACGACCAGGAGGAAGTGGCGCGGCTGTTCGGGAAGTACAATCTGGTGGCTGCGCCGGTCGTCGATGCCGCGAACCGGCTGGTCGGCGTCATCACCATCGACGACGTGGTCGACGTCATTGAGGAAGAGGCCGACGAGGACCTGAAGGCACTGGGTGGCGTCACCTCGGGCGAAGAATTGTCCGACAACGTCTGGACCATCGCCAAGGGCCGCTTCAATTGGTTGCTGGTCAATCTCGCCACCGCCTTTCTGGCCTCCTCAGTGCTCGGGCTGTTCGAAGGCCAGCTCGAGCAGATGGTGGCGCTGGCGGTGCTGGCGCCGATCGTCGCCAGCCAGGGCGGCAATGCCGCGACCCAGACCATGACGGTGGCGGTGCGCGCGCTGGCGACCCGCGAACTCGGCCCCCACAACGCCTATCGCGTGGTCATGCGCGAGGGCCTGGTCGGTCTCGTCAACGGCCTCGCCTTTGCGGTCATTACCGGCGTTGCCGCGATGGCCTGGTTCAAGATGCCGGGGCTCGGCGTCGTGATCGGCCTCGCCATGCTGTGCAACCTGATTGCCGGCGCGCTCGGTGGCATTCTGATTCCGATGGTGCTGGAGCGGGTGCGGGCCGATCCCGCGGTGGCGTCGGGCACCTTCGTCACCACCATCACCGACGTGGTCGGTTTCTTCTCGTTCCTCGGCATCGCCACGCTGTGGTTCGGGTTGAAATAAGCAGGTCCCCCGGTCCGGATTATCGTTAATCGCGCCTTAACGCGCATCGCCGACACTTCCGCGCCTGGAGTCGGACATGCAGCGCCTGCGGCTGAAAGCGGACGGACGGATCGTCGAATTGCGCGACGGGCAGGAATTTCCGCTCGCGCCGACGATCCCTGCCGCGCCGGCAGAAGCGGTCGCGCCCCCGGCGGTGCGCGACCTGCGACGGCGCGCGCGGCTGACCCAGCTTGAATTCGCCGCCCGGCTGGGCGTGCCGGTCGAGACCATCCGGAACTGGGAGCAGGGCAAACGCATGCCGCGCGGACCGGCGAGGGCGCTGCTCGCCGTCATCGCCCACGCGCCCGAGACCGTGTTTGCCGCGCTCTCGCCCCGCATGTGACCGATCCGAGGGCTGGACCCGGTGCGGGAATCTGACCGACTGATTGTATTTATGGCGTCATCCAGACCATTGATGATCCATGTCAAAGACTTCGGCGCCTCTGTCGGCAAAGATCGCACAGCTTGAAGCATCGGATATGGCTCTGCCGCGGTCGAGCCCGCACCATAGCCCGTCGGCCGACAGGAAACGGCAACGACAGCTTTCGATAAATGACAATGGCATTGGTGTGGGTGAAATTCTCGATATGTGCCGCACTGATCGGCTTCGCCGGTCCGGTTCTCACGCGCTATGGAGACATCATCGCCCGAAGGACCGGGGTCTCGCGGACCTGGATCGGCTTGCTCCTGCTTGCAACCGCCACATCCCTGCCTGAGCTGTTCACCGGCGTCAGCGCTGTCACCATCGCTGCCGCGCCCAATATTGCGGTTGGCGATGCATTGGGCAGTTGCGTTTTCAATCTGGCGATGCTGGTCGTTCTCGATGCGATGCATCGGGACGGACCGATGTACAGTCGCATGGATCAGGGCCACATTCTCACGGCCGGCTTCGGCGTTATCCTGATCGGATTCGCAGGAATCTCGCTGCTGCTCGGCCGCGACGGCCTCGATCTCAAATTCCTTCACGTCGGCGTCTATACTCCCATCATCTTCGTTCTCTATCTCGTGGCGATGCGCTCCGCCTTCGTTTACGAGCGTCGGAGGCCCGCACCCCCGACCAGCGCCGACAACCATCCGGATATCACGCTGGCCATGGCTGTGGCCCGGTATCTCGCCGCTGCTGCCGTGGTGGTGGGCGCCGGCACATGGCTTCCGTTCGTCGGAGTCGAGATCGCAGATGTCATGGGCTGGCGGACGACATTCGTCGGTACGCTTCTTATCGCCGGTGCGACATCGCTGCCCGAGTTGGTCGTGACCATCAGTGCGCTACGTCTTGGAGCGCTTGACATGGGGATCGCCAATCTAATGGGCAGCAACCTATTCGATGTGCTGATCCTGGCGATTGACGACCTCTTCTATGTGCGGGGACCACTGCTTTCAGCGGTGTCGCCTACGCACGCCATAACAGCCTTCGCCGCCGTGATAATGTCCGGAATCCTGATTGTCGCCCTTCTCTATAAGCCGGCGACGCGCTTCCATGGCACCATTGGCTGGGCGAGCCTCTCCTTGTTGATGGTATATCTGCTGAGTTCGTACGCCGTCTATTTGCACGGGCATTGATGCGGTTTCGTGGACGCGCAGAAAACCTGATGTGTCGACTTGAATGCGCCATCGATGGGGTGGATGGCCGGTCAAGCCGGCCAGACGGAATCCGCACAAATCTAAGGATCGCGCTGGAACAACTCCAAACTACGAATCCGCGCCGCAAAATAATCTGCGGCGATGTTGGCAGCACGATCCGGGCAAGTCATACTAGCGTGCGGCTTTGAGTATCGGTCCATGCAATTTATCGAGACCAACGGCGCCAGCATCCCCGCGATCGGGCTTGGTACCTGGGAACTGCGCGGACGAACCTGCGCGCGGCTGGTCGAGCAGGCGCTCAGACTGGGTTATCGCCATATTGACACCGCGCAGGTTTACGAGAACGAACGCGAGGTCGGGGAGGGCCTGCGCGCCTCGCGGGTCCGGCGCGAGGATGTGTTCGTGACCACCAAGGTCTGGACCACCCATTTCGCGCCGAACGATCTGGAGCGGTCGACCAGGGAGAGCCTGACGAAACTGCGGCTGTTCGAGGTAGACCTGTTGTTGCTGCACTGGCCCAACCCGCAAGTGCCACTGTCGGAGACGCTGGGCGCGCTGGCGCATGTCAAGAAGCTCGGCTTGGCGAGGCATATCGGCGTCTCGAACTTCACCGTGGCCTTGATTGAGGAGGCGGTTGCCGCATGCCCGGAGCCGCTGGCCTGCAATCAGGTCGAATATCATCCCTATCTCGGCCAGACCAAGGTGAGGGACGCCTGCGCACGCCACGGCATGGCCGTGGTCGCCTATAGTCCGGTCGCGAAGGGCCGCATCAGAGGCGACGAAACCCTGACGAGGATCGGGCGGACGCACGGCAAGACCGCCGCGCAGGTTTGCCTGCGCTGGCTGGTGCAGCAGGATGTCGCTGCGATCCCGCGAACCTCCAGGATCGAGCGGCTGTCGGAGAACATCGAGATCTTCGACTTCATGCTGTCCGACGACGAGATGGGCGAGATCTTCGCGATGGGGAGCGCCACGGGCCGGCTGACCGATTTCGCTTTCGCGCCGAAATGGGATTGAGCCGGCAGCGGCGGTCGTTATTCCCGGGAAAATGCGCATTCGCAATCATTTAGCGCCTGTTTTGCAACCGGAATAGGCGCGAGCTATAAGGCCAAGCTTGGGCTAACGACAGGTTGATCCAGTCCGGTGGAACCAGGTCAAGCCATACGCACGGGAATCGGGGCATCAGCCGTCGCGCATCTGTCGGTTCTGATGCTTGTGCTGGCGTTCAGTGAGGTGCATCCGTTCGGTTCGGTGACCGCCGATCCGGTCGCGGTCGATATCGTCACGGCGGAAGAAATCGCGGAGCAGAAACCGGCGCCGGCCGTGGTGCCCGCGACAAGGCCTGTCATCGACCTTTCTGTGCAACCCCTCGCTTCGAGTTCACCGGCGCCGGCATCGCAGTCGGCCGCGCCGCCACCGCCGCCGTTACCGGGCAAGGCGGCGACGGCTCAGCCGCAGTCAAGGCCGCCACCTTCGCCAGCCTACGTTCCGCCCGAGCCTGACCTTTCCATCAAGTACAATGTGATGCTCGGGCTGCCGCCCGCTCTGTCGCCGGATCTGCCTGTTGCCAAATCACACGGCAGCCCCGGCGAACCCTTCGATGGTCCCGCGTCTACGCCGGCTGACATCGCGTCGAGTCTCGTTGCGGAATTTCGGCGCCATCTCCAGACATGTTTGAGGCTGCCGCCATCGATCGCGCCATCGGACAAGCTCAAGATCAAGTTGCGGGTTTACATGACGTTCGAAGCCAGGCTGGCGGCGGAGCCCGTCCTGATCGAGGCCAGCGCTTCGCCAAAAGGGCCGGCCCTGATGCGAGGAGCGATCGGCGCGCTGGAGGCCTGCCAACCCTACGCGATGTTGCCGGCGGACCGATATGGCGAATGGAAAGTGCTCGATCTCAGCTTCACGCCGCAGGATTTCGCAGGGTAACCCAACGTCGTTGCGGCACGTTGAAGGGCAGGCCGGCGCCACCGCTCCATCCGCGCAGGACAGGCTGGACCGCTCGCACAAATGAGAAGGCAATCGTTTTCCGAACGTTAATCATGCGCACCAATGGAACCGAACCCGGTTGGTCAAATTTCCAATTGCTTCGTTGTTGGTTGCGATGTCTTGCGCAGAAACAACTTCGGAGCGTTGTTATGGCGGAGCAGGGTAGTGATAGTTTGATTGATCTGGTCGCGTTCACGCAAGCCATGGCCCGGGAGCCGAACGGCGCGCTCAAGCGAACGCTCGAAGCGGTGCGCCAGCATCTGGGAATGCAGGTCGCTTACGTCTCCGAATTCAGCCGGGACCGGACCGTTTTCCGCGAAGTGGATGCGCCAGGCCTGGAGGCGGTGATCAAGGTCGGCGATTCCCGGTCGCTGGATGACGTTTACTGCCGGCACATTCTGGAAGGACGGCTGCCTGAACTCATTCCCGACACCTCGCTGGAGCCGCTGGCGAAAGCGATGCCGATAACGGCGGCTGCCAGTATCGGCTGCCATATCAGCGTGCCGATCCGGCTGCCGGACGGGCAGCCCTATGGAATGTTCTGTTGCATCGGCTTTGCGGCGAATCCCTCGTTGAATGCCCGCGATCTGCAGACCATGCGGGCCTTCGCCGATCTCGCGGCATTCGAGATCAACCGTGAATTGATGATCGCGGAGGCGGCCAGACAAAAGCGCGAGCGGATCGACAGCGTCATCGAGTTTGGCCAGTTCTCGATCGTCTATCAGCCGATCTGGAACATGCGCAGCCGGCAGGCCGTAGGCTTCGAATGCCTGACCCGGTTTTCCGGATTACCGAACCGGCCCCCCAACGAATGGTTTGGCGAGGCGGCCGAAGTCGGCCTTGGAACAGTGCTGGAACTGGCAACCATGCGGGCCGCCCTCGGCGCGCTGGGGTCGCTTCCGGCGCACCTGCATCTGGCAATGAATGCCTCGGTGGAAACGATCACGACGCGCGACTTTGCCGATATCATGAACGAACTGCCGGCGGGGCAGATCGTGGTCGAGATCACCGAGCACACGGATGTCGACGATTACAAGGACGTCCTGGAAGCGTTGCGGCCGTTGCGGCAGCGTGGCATCAGGCTCGCGGTCGACGACGCCGGCGCGGGATACTCCAGCCTTCGCCACATCCTCAACCTGCAGCCCGACTTTATCAAACTCGACATGGACCTGATCCGGCATATCGATATCGATCCGGCGCGTCGCGCGCTGGCGTCCGCATTGATCGCATTCGCACGCGATACCGACAGCGTCATCATCGCCGAGGGGGTCGAGACTGCGTCCGAGCTCGCAGCATTGCAGTTGCTCGGCGCCGAGCAGGTGCAGGGGTATTTCCTGGGCCGCCCGATGCCGCTCGAGGGCGCATTGCGATCGATCGATCCGGCGGGCGAGGCCTCCCGGGTCGCCTGACCGGCGCCCAGCCTATAGCCTGCCAGGCGTTCGCGGCGAACTGCCGGCGCCCGGTGACGATCGCGACCGCCGCCCTGGTGGCGAAAAGCACGCCGGGGCTACTGAACCAGCCGCGATGGCCGAGCGCAAACGAGAACGAGCGGCGGATCGGCGGGTTGAACCTTCGCCGAGCGTCGTGGCAAAGTGACTCGCCTGGGGCCTCGCCAACAACCGGATTGCTTTTAGATGACTTTGAAGCTCGTGATCGGCAACAGGAACTACTCATCGTGGTCGATGCGGCCATGGCTGGCGCTACGCGCCAACAACATCCCGTTTGATGAAGTTTTCGTGCCGCTCTACACGGAAGATGAGACCGACAAGAACCGGATCCTGAGCTTCACACCGTCGGGCAAGGTGCCTGCCCTGATTGACGGCGACGTCACCATCTGGGATTCGCTGGCCATCATGGAGTATGCGGCCGAATGCTTTCCGGAAGCCCGGCTATGGCCCGAGGATCGCGCCCGCCGCGCGCATGCGCGCTCGATTTCGGCGGAGATGCATTCGGGCTTCATGGCGCTGCGCAACGAATGCGGCATGAACCTGCATCGTCCGGTCGGCGCCATCGAACTGTCGGACGAGGCGCGGGCCAATGTCGCGCGCATTCAGGAAATCTGGATCGATTGCCGCAAGCGCCACGGAAAGCTCGGCCCGTTCCTGTTCGGGGCCTTCGGTGCCGCGGATGCCATGTTTGCGCCGGTGGTGCACCGCTTCCGCACCTATGCGATCGCGATGGAGCCGGAGGCGGGGGCCTATATGGAAACGATGATGGCGTTGCCCGCCTTCGCGGAATGGACCCGCGCCGGCCTCGCCGAAACCCTCGTGATCAAGAAGTTCGAAGCGATCTGAGGCACCGATTCCACGAGCGTCATAGCGGGGGACGGATGCGTGCCGCTCATGATGGAACAACTGCGGCGGGCGGTTCCCGAGGCCAGTCTGGCAGATTAGTGCGAAACCGACGCATTGGCAACTATCCTCCTGAAAACTCAGTAAAATATGCGTATTCGCCATGCTCCGCTGCAACTGGCCAGTTCGGCCGGCCCTGTGCTAGCCTGATACAGGGTCATCAGTCGGCCGAAGCAGCGGGACCGCAGGCTTAGCCGACGTTTTGCGTGATGGAGAGGGCGTTGAAGCACAAATTCACAGTTGGAGAGACCGTTTATTTCACTGCCAGCAATGTTGCCCGTCCAGCCGCCAGCGGCACCTATGAGGTGATCCGGCTGCTCCCAACCGATGGCGATGACTGTCAGTACCGGATCAAGAACTCGACCGAGGCTTTCGAACGGGTGGCCAAGGAAAGCCAGCTCGACCTCTCCTGAGGGATTGCGTGTTCGGCGGGGTTGGGCAGTTCTCTCCGCTCGCCGTCAAAACGCCCTGTTCGCGGAAATAGTTTGCGCAAGTTGAGCGCGTCGGATTTGTATTCAGCTTTCGCTGGATGCGTTTCATATTGCGTTGAGGGACACCGCACATGAACTGGGAGTGGGCTTCGTCGCTGGATCAATTCTGGCGTTCGCCGACCTTTCCGATGTGGCTGACGCTGGGCGCCGCGGGATTCTTCGGAATCATCGTGCTCATTATAGTGTTGCGGGCGGAGAAATCAGTCGCGAACGGCATGCTCGCCGTGATCACCCTGCTGGCGATCGGCACCGCGGGCGCAGCCACCATCGGCGGCTTCGGTCCGGGCGATCGCAGCGTCTCCGGCGAGAGCGCAGTTCCGTCGCACGTCACGGCGGCGCTGCCGGCCTTGTCGTGTATCGATGAGTTGGCCGGAGAAGCCGTACTGACGGCTTGCGAAAAATCGTTATTCGGTTCCGCCGAGAGCACCGCCGCGGCGCTGTCCTATGCGGCGGCTCAAATCACCCGGCTGACGTCCCTCGGCGATGTCGCTTCCGCCAACAAGGACTTGAAACCCGAGTTGCAAGCGCTGCGCCGGGCAGTCGAGCGGGACCGCTACGGCTTGATGGCCTATGTGCTGATCGCGCGCGACCGTTGTACGCCGTCGAATTGCCCTGCGTTCCGGTCGCTGACCGATCGCCAGCAACTCGTATCCAACATGGACGAGCGGGTCTATGACGGCTTGGTCATGCGTTACTCTGCGTCATGGAACGCGTCGCCGCCAACGGCGGCAGCGCCCATCGCGGCCTTGGCGCCATCGATGCCCACCGGCAAACCCACCAATGCCGATTTTCCGTCGGCGGCCTCGACCCCGCCGGTCAACATCATGACACCGGAGCCGACGACCGCGCCGGCGCCGCGGGCGCCGGCAGCGTTGGCGAACGCACCGTTGCCGTCACCGCGCCCTCCGGCATCGGCCACCGCGCCGGCGCCCGCCGCTCCCTCGGCCGCGCCTCCCTCACTGACGGCCGCGAAGAAACAGCCGGCGCCGAAGCAACGCCCGGCAGCCCCCGTCCAACTTGCGCCGGCGGCGACCGGTGCCGCCGGACCGGCGCCTGCAACCGAGGACGAGTGATTTCTTTCAAAATTTCCCGCCGGGCGCTAAACGTTGCCGCATGCCGCTTCACCTCATCAAGCTCGCCGTCGGCTGCGAGTCGGTCAAGGACCTCAAGGCTTGGGTCGCCGAACGAATGGCGGCCGCGAAGAAAAAGGAGCTGCCGCTCCACCACATCCACATCACCCGGATGACTCCGAAACGCAGCGACGAGATTGTCGCGGGCGGCTCGCTCTACTGGGTGATCCGCGGCGAAATCGCCGCGCGGGAAAAAATCATCGCAATCGAGCCGTTCCGCGACAAGGACGGTATCGGACGGTGCCGGCTGGTGATGCAGCCGAAAGTGATCGCGGTCTCGCCGAGGCCAATGCGGGCATTCCAAGGCTGGCGCTACTTTACGCCGGATGCAGCACCCCCTGACCTTGGCAAGGCCGCCGCCAGCATTGCGGCGATGCCGGAGCCGCTGCGCCGCGAACTGCGCGATCTCGGGCTGCTCTAGTAGAGCTCGGCGGGCCCTGACTAAACCCCGAGATTGTCGATGAGACGGGTTTTTCCAAGCCTGGCGGCCACCAGGATTCGCACCGGGCCATCCTTTACCGATGCGATCGGCGCCAGGCTCTCGGCGTGCCGGGCCTCGAAATAGTCGAGTACAAAGCCGGCCTCGGTGATCAGTTCGGCACCGCCGGCCAGCACGGCCTTGATGTCGTCTCCCGCGCGCAAGCGCGTGGCGCTTTCCTTCATGGCGCGGTACAGCACCGGCGCCACCTGCCGTTCCGCTGGGGTGAGGTAGATGTTGCGCGAGGACATCGCGAGGCCGTCGCACTCGCGCACGGTTCGCGAGCCGAGCACCTTGACGCCGAGGTCGAGATCTCCGGCCATTCGCGTCACCACCTGCAATTGCTGGAAATCCTTTTCGCCGAAGATCGCGAAATCAGGCCGGACTTGCGTGAACAATTTGCCGACGACCGTGGCGACGCCGGCGAAGAAGTGCGGCCGGAAGCGGTCTTCCAGTTCCGCCATGGCCGGCCCTCCCGGCACGATCCGGGTGGCAAAGCCGGCCGGGTACATGGTCTTGACGTCCGGATTCCAGATCAGGTCGACGCCTTCAGCGGCGAGCCTGGCGACATCGGCCTTCCAAGTGCGCGGGTACGAGCCAAAATCTTCCGTGGGGGCGAATTGGGTGGGGTTCACGAAGATCGAAACGACGACTTTCCTGGCACGGCGCTTCGCCAGCCGGACCAGCGACACATGGCCGTCATGGAGCGCTCCCATGGTCGGCACCAGCGCGGTTTTGACTCTTCTGGCGCGAAAGCCGTCAAGGGCACGGCGCAACGCCGGGAGCGTGCGGACGATCATGGGGCTTCGCGACATCGGGACTCGATCTGTCGGGGTCGGCAAGGCATAAGATTCCGACGAGGCGGCGGGGAGGCGAAGCATATCAAGGCCGCGGCTTTTTCGCCAATCGGTTCGCTACCTGCGCGAGGTGCGGCTGCCCCAAAAATATCCACCAGACGTGCGATCGATCACAAACGCTGCCGACGCGGGCGTTGGATTCATGATTAAGGCAGACGCGCCGCGATTTCTGGTTGCTGTCGCGCAATTAACTTGACCGCGGTCGCGCGGAATTTGAAGATATTCAGAGGGCTGAATGATGTTGGTGCAGACGAGTCAGGGGCAATCGGGTTCGGCGCATGTCGTTGTGCTCGGTAACGAGAAGGGCGGATCGGGCAAATCCACTACCGCCCTGCATATCGCGGTCGCCCTGATGAAAGCCGGCCAGCGCGTCGCCACTATAGATCTCGATTGTCGCCAGCAAAGCTTCACCCGCTACATCGCCAACCGGGGCGCTTGGGCGCGCCGGACCGGTCTCGATCTCGAAATCCCGGTTCATTGCTGCATCAGTCTCGGCGAGACCATGCAGATCGCCGACAATGAGAACTCCGAATTCCAGCAGTTCATGGACGCCGTCAGTGCGGTCGAGCGCACTTTCGATTTCATCGTGATCGATACCCCGGGATCGGACAGCTACCTGATGCGCCTCGCGCACTCCATGGCCGACACGCTGGTGACTCCGATCAACGACAGCTTCCTCGACTTTGATGTGCTGGGGACCGTCGATCCTGCCACCTATTCCGTGATCGGCGAGAGCCATTATGCGGAGATGGTACGGGATACGAGGCGCAAGCGCCGCCAGCTCGACGGCGCCACCACCGATTGGATCGTGGTCCGCAACCGGTTGTCGATGCTGGGATCGCGTAACAAGCAGCTCGTGGCCGATGGTCTCAAAGAGCTGTCGTTCCGCCTCGGCTTCCGCTCGATCGATGGATTTGCCGAGCGCGTGGTCTACCGCGAGTTCTTCCCGCGCGGACTGACCGCGCTCGACGACCTCGACGAGGCGACGCTGGGCACCCGCCCGAGTCTCGGCCATGTCACGGCGCGCGAGGAGGTGACGAGCCTGCTGCGCCAGTTGAAACTGCCGCTGGACGAGCGCGGCCGCCGCCGCGCCGCCAACCGGGCCGAATGGTTCACCCAGGTCGACAAGCCGCTCGAGGTCCACGACATCCTCGGCGCGTGACCCCTTGTGGTGGATAGATACCGGTAGCTTGGCGCGTTCGGCTTCCATCGTGGCCACCGGACGGGCGGGGGGCGGCCCAAGAATCGCTTGCGAGGTGGAACCCGTCCCGGCGTGGCCCGTTTTTGCTGCACCCGACCTGACACCCTGAACCTGGCATCGAGTTGTAGCGTCCGATAGTCCGGAAACGTGCTGCAGGTTCCCGGCTGTGACTGCACAAAAGAAGGGTGCGGCGCACAACGAAGAGGCGGGAAATTGACAACAATTGGTCTTCCAGTCACGTCGCTGTGACATATATTATAGACAAGGGAACGCAGAGTCCCCGAGCATTGGAATCAGGGAATACGGCCCTTCGGGCTGCGCCGAGGACGAACATGAAACGTGGAATTCTCGTTCTGCTTTCGCTTAGTGTGTTGGTTGCGGTCGGCTACTTCACCGCAAGCAAATGGGCGATCCGTCATGAGACGCTGACGTTCATCGATCCGGCGCGTGGCAACCGCCCGGTCGCGGTCGCTATCGCCGTGCGGCGCGACAAGGAAATGCAGGCCAATGCCGGCATGATTACGCTGCCAGTAGCGGTTCTCAACCACGGCAACACGGTCAAGCACAGCGAGTATTCGTTCCTCGCCAACGTGTTCGCCGCGCGCGGCTACATGTCGCTCAGCCCACAGCACGATCTGCCGACCGATCCGCCGATGGTCACCAAGCCGGGCGAACTCTATGTCGGTCGTCTGCCGCAAATCCAGCGCGGCGTGGCCAACATCCATTTCGCCGTCGATGAGATGAAGAAGGTTCAGCCCAACGCGAACTACGACAAGTTGACGATGGTGGGACATTCGATGGGCGGCGACATCTCGATGTATTTTGCCAAGGAGTATCCTGACCAGATCAAGAAGGTCGTGACGCTCGACAACTTGCGCGTGCCGTTCATGACCGACGCCAAATTCAAGATCCTGTCGTTCCGCTCGAAGGACAACCAGTTCAAACCGGATCCTGGCGTCGTCCCCGATGCCGAGCAGTGCGAGAAGTCGGGTATCACGGTCGTGGACACGGGATTCCAGCATAACGACATGCGGGATACCGGTCCGGACACGGCGAAGGCCTCAATCCAGAGCATGCTCGACAAATTCCTCGGCGATACCGACAGCAAGCTCGCGCCCGTCGATACCAAATCGCCGAAGATCACCGAGCCGGGCGCGGTTTCGCAACTGGCTCCGGCGCCGAAATCGGCGCGGCCCGTGACGAATTGATTGCCGCTTGATGGCCGCCGCCAGTAAGGCGGCGCAGGGCGGTTTGCTCCTTTTGCACACCGGCGCGCGCCGACCGCGCAGCATTGACCCTTTGCCACTCCGGGCCCACATAAAGCTCGCTGCAATTTGCGAGTGCTGATGTCTGGCGAACCCACCCAACCGAAACCCGCAGCCGAAGTATCCGGATCGCACGAGGTTGCGTCCGGCAAACCGCTGCCGGAAGCGAGGCCCTCCGCTTCGGAAGAGATTGCCGCTTTCGTCGCGAAAGCCCGCGCGATGTCGCCGCATGCGGCCGGAGCCCGGGGAAGGCTGGTGTTCGCGCTCGATGCCACCATGAGCCGGCAGCCGACCTGGGACATGGCCTGCGCGCTGCAGGCTGACATGTTTCGCGAGGCATCCGCGCTCGGCAGCCTCGACATCCGCCTCGTCTATTACCGGGGTCTCAATGAATGCCGGGCCTCGGGGTGGATCTCCGACAGCGCGCAACTTGCCAAGCTGATGGGCAAGATCGATTGCCGGGGCGGCAATACACAGATCGGCAAGGTGCTGTCGGAAGCGCGGCGGGAAGCGGTGGCCTCCGGCGTGCGCGCGATGGTGTTCGTCGGCGACGCCATGGAGGAGGCGATTGACGATCTCTGCGTCAAAGCCGGCGAACTCGGCCTGCTCAAGGTGCCGGTATTCATGTTCCAGGAAGGCCACGACGAGGTCGCCGAGCACGGGTTCCGCGAGATCGCGCGCCTGACCGGCGGGGCGTGGTGCCGGTTCGATCCCGGGGCGGCCGCGCAGCTGCGCGAGCTTCTACGCGCCGCGGCGGCTTATGCCGCGGGCGGGCGCGAGGCGCTGCTGCGGCTGTCGCGGACCGGCGGCGGGGCAGCCAAACTGCTCGGGCAAATGAAGTGAGGGCGCTTCATCGCTGACGTGAGGAAGCTTGGTCACGGCATGCTTTTTGACCGTGGCCTCCCTATATTGAGCAGATGGCAACCCTGATCGCCGGCGTCATCGCCGTTATCCTGCTCTATTCGCTGCTGCAGATGTTTCGTGCGGCCAATCCGGTCATTCTGGCCCGCGCCATCAAGATCGTTGGCGGGGTCGTGTCGCTCGCGGTCGCGGCCTTTACCGGCCTCAGGGGTGAACTCGCGGTCGCCATCCCGCTCGGCATCTTCGGCGCCGGGCTGCTCGGCTGGTCGCCGTTCGGATCGTCGGGCTTCAGCAATATCGGCGGGATGTTCGGCGCCGGCGCCAAGCGCTCCGCGGGACAAACCTCCAAGGTCCGGTCGCAGTTTCTCGACATGACGCTTGATCACGACAGCGGAGAACTCTCGGGCCGAATCGTGGCCGGGCCCTATGCAGGTCATGATCTCGGCGAATTCGACCTGCCGCAATTGACGGCGATGATATCCGGCTTCGACGCCGAAAGCGTGGCGCTATTTGAAAGCTATCTGGACCGCAGGTTTCCCGCCTGGCGTCAGGACGCGCAGGGACACGCGGCAGGGGGGCAGAGCGGTACGGCGTCGAGCGGAAAAATGACGGACGAGGAGGCCTATCAGATCCTTGGCCTGCAGCCGGGGGCGAGCCGCGACGAGATCGGGCGGGCGCACCGCGCGCTCATGAAGAAACTGCATCCCGACCAAGGGGGGTCTACGTATCTCGCCGCCCGCGTGAACCAGGCCAAGGATACTTTGCTTCGCACGCATTTAAGCTAACTCCGGCAACGCCACCAAACGCCACAAACCGAAAGTTGCGTCCTTAATTCCTCCGGCTGACACCCTGCTACCGCCCGCCGTTGTCCGGCGTGGTCGATCTTTCGTCACCCAGTCTTAGCTGGAAAATCTTGACGAGAAGTTTTCAACGGAGGGATTTGCCGCGCGATCCCGTCAAATACGAAAATGCCGGCGCGTAGCGCCGGCATTGCGACCTCAAGCCAGCGCCTCGAGGTCGATTGCTCAGTTGCGAACGGTGATGCAGGAGATATCGGAACGCTTCAGCGTTCGGCAGACCGCCTCGGCCTCATCGCGATCGAGGCCGGCGAAGCGGGCCCGGAACAGCTTCCGATCGCCCTTGGCGACCACCGGCTCGGTGAACGGCTCGGCCTTGGCAAGCAGACCTTTAGCCTGGCCGCGCGCGGCTTCGATACGCGCCCGTGCCTCGCCTTCGGTTTCGAGGGCGCCGACCTGGATGATCCAGCCGGTGTGGCCGCTGGTGGGCTTGATGGCGCCATTCTGCTGCACCGTCTGCGACTGCGCGCGGGACGCCGGCTCCGCATAGGCCATCGCCTGCGAGGTGGCGGCGGGCGGGGCGCTGAGGGCTGGCAACACGCCGAGGATTCCGTTGCCGGTGCCGTGGTTGGCCGGCTGCGGCGGCATGTCGCTTCTGGCGACCTGAGTCTTGGCGACCTGAGTCCGGGCGATGTCGGTCTTGCTGGCTTCAGCCTTATTGCTTTCAGCCTTGTTGCTTTCAGCTTTGGCCACCACGGCGCCGGATGTCTCCGGCACCTCGGCACGCAGCGCGATCGCATGGGTGATGGGTGTGGCCGGCTGGTCCGGGCCGGCCGACGCCAGCTTGATATGTCCGGCCTTGACCTGAACCGTCTTCACCCGAACCGGCTTCATCGGTTCGGACGAACCGGGGATAGCGGCGAGCTGCTGGGTTTGAATGACCCCGGAGGTCAGCGGTGCGGGCTCGGTTCGGGCTTGTGGCGCCGCCGCGCTCCTGGCTTGCGGCGCCGGCATGGCCGCAGCAGCGGCGGCGAGAACCGACGGCTTCCAGGCCGTTGCGACCGGCTCCGATGCTGCGGAGGCAACCTTGATCGCGCCTTGGGCCTGAACGAGCTGCGTGGGCCGCGCAGCGGCTTCGGCTTCGGCGACATCGGCGTTGGCTTCCGAAACACCGCGCTCACTGATCGCGGCAACGGTGCGGTGGGTGGCGCCCTTTTCGAGGTTCTCGGCAAGCAGGCTGCGCATGACGGCATCGCGCGAACCGCCGCTGCGGCCCCCCAGCACCACGCCCACCAGATGGCGGTTGCCTCGGCGCATCGAGGTCACGAGATTGAAGCCGGAGGCGCGGGTGTAGCCGGTCTTGATGCCATCGACGCCTTCGACATTGCCGAGCAGGCGATTGTGGTTGCGGATGGCATGGCCGCGAAAAACGAAGGTCGAGGTCGCGAAGTAGCGATAATAACGGGGGAAGCGATCCTGGATCGCGCGGCCGAGCGTGGCCTGGTCGCGCGCGGTGGTTACCTGCTCACTGTTGGGCAGGCCGTTGGCATTGCGATACACCGTCTTGGTCATGCCGAGCGCGCGCGCCTTGCGCGTCATCAGCTTGGCGAAATCGCCTTCGTCGCCCGCGATGGCTTCCGCTATCACGACTGACGCGTCGTTGGCGGAGCGCGTCACCAGTCCCTTGATGGCGTCTTCGACCTTGATGGTCTGGCCCGGGCGCAGGCCGAGTTTGGTGGGCGCCTGTTCGGAGGCGTACTCGGAAACTTCCAGTTCGGAATCGAGCTTCAGCTTGCCGGCTTCAAGGCGCTCGAACAGCAGGTAGAGCGTCATGATCTTGGTGAGTGAAGCGGGATGACGGATGGCGTCGGGATTGTTCGCTGTCAGCGTCGCGCCGGAATTGGCGTCGACGATGATCGAGGAGAAGGCCGGGCTGTAGCCCGACTTCGCCACATGGTGGCGCACATTCTTTCGGTAGCGGCGGGCGTCGGCGGTATCGGTGGTGAAAATGACCGCGGTGGCAATGGTGGCCAGGCCGAGAACACAAACTCGCAGAACACGCGAGGAAGCCAAGGTTGTGCGAAGCATGAACTTCCCCGTCCCAATTTCTGTCTTGATCACCGGTTCGTGAGGCCAAATTATGCCCGACGGTCGGCGTCGTTTCCTTGCTCAAAGTCCTGTCCGGGCAAGCCTTTTCGCCCCAATGGCCGGTGAAGCTGCCATTATGGCTAAGACCCTGTTCCGCAAACAATTTTTCAAGCTACCGTCCGGAGCGTGAACAAGTCCAAGAATCAGGTTAGGCGGGCCGAGTTTCCAAAACATTAAGCAACCGTTGCGTCGCGCCCCCTTGTTTACGCAAACCCGATAAATTGGTGCGACGCACAAATATCGTTGACTTTATTGTGCGGTGCACTATGATGGTGCGTGTTAGGGAGCCGGGGATCTCCCGGCAGATCAAGTCACACATCAGTCTGGGAAGGACTCCACGATGGTCAAGGTCGAAGAGATTCAGCAGTACGGCAAAGAGCAGTTCGAGACGGTCGTTGCCTCCGCAACCACCATGCAGCACGGCATCCAGGCGATCGCCAGTGCCTACGGCGACTACACCAAGAAGTCGTTCGAAGACACCAGGTCGATGGTCGAGAAGCTGTCCGGCGTGAAGTCACTGGACAAGGTGATCGAAGTGCAAACCGAATTCGCGAAATCCGCCTACGAGACCTTCGTGGCCGAGTCGCAGAAGATTGCCGGCCTGTATGCCGATCTCGCCAAGCAGACCTTCAAGCCGTTCGAGGGGCTGGTGACGAAATTCACCCCGCCCGCCACGCACTAAGCGCGGCGCAGTTTCCAGAACATCAAAAGCCCGGCCGTATTGGCCGGGCTTTTTTCTTATTGGCGGACGTTCGAGGAATTACTTCGCGACGCGCAACTTGGACAGCGAGGTTCCGATCGAGCTGAACGCCGCCACTGTCTGCGAGGCCGATGTCACGTGGAAGAACTTGTCCGCGCCGCTGGCGCAGTATTGCAGTACCGACTGGATCGGATCGCCTCCGGTGTTCACCTGGACAGTATAGATCGTGATATTGGCGGCCTTGGCGTTGTCGCACAGGATCTTCTGGCGCGCATCGATTTGCGACGCGTTGTTGTACCAGCGGTTCTGCGTGTTGAAACCGTCGGTCAGCAGGATGATGGCGTCCTTGTAGGTAAAGTTCGGATCCTTGGCGGGCGCGTTGAACGGCGCCCCTGCACCCAGTGTCATCCACGCCCAGGCAAGGCCGATACCCTGGTTGGTATTGCCGGTCGGCTCCATGTCATCGATCCGCGTTTTCAGCTGGGCCCAATCGTAGCTCAGCGGCATGATCGGCTGCAGGTAGGGGTCATTGTTCGTCCTGCAGTATGAATATTGTTCGGCCGGGAACAGCGTGGACGGAGCCGCCGTCGTGGGCGTCGTATTCGTCGTGTCATAGTTCTGGTCGCGGTCGGTGAAGCAGCCGGTCCAGGTGTTATGATTCTTGGGCGTCCAAGTCTTGCCGTTGGATACGCACGAACTTTGCCTAGTGTAGCTCGTGTTGCTGCAGGTGCCGTTCACGGCGTCCCAGTCGCTCCAGTCGATCCAGGACTGATTGTAATTGCTCGCGCCCATATTGACGTCCTTGGCGAACGGGACGATCGAGATGTAGATGTCGCCGGGATTCTTGGCGAGCGCGCTGAGCTGATCGATCAGGCTCTTGGCTGCGGTCTGCATCGCCGGCATCTTGCCGTCGTCCCTCATCGATCCGGTGTTGTCGAGCGCGATCGCCACGCGCATCCGCACATTACCCCATGCGGAGGTCGAACTGGTGTTGAAATTGATGTTCGGGAAGCCGGCGACCTTCATGAATTCGGTGGTCACGGCGCCGGATCCATTGATCAGGATGGTCGAGCCCTGGCTCGTACTGGCGCTATACGTCGCGTTGATCGTTACCGAGTTGGCGTCCTTATTGGTGTAGAGGCCGGTGAAGTAGGCCGTCGCCTTCGCATTGATCTGGTCGGTCGTGATCCTTCCGTCGGACAGATCCTTCGCCAGCATCAGCGCCGTCGAATCGAGGGCTGCCTGCATCGACGAGCGCGCGCTGTTGGCGCGGGTGTAGTCGATCGCCGCACCCATGAAGCTGAGGATGGGCAGCAGTGCGACGGCAAACAGCACCGCGATATTGCCCTGATTGGCTCCGGGGAAGCGGCTAACCGCTCCTTTGACCTGGCTGGCAATGGATCTATCGAACATGACTGTCACCGAATTTGGGTTTCTCTGCCCCATTTCGGTGCGTTCCGCTAAACAGCGAGTAAATCAGCCCGGAGAAAACTGGCTCAATATCCACCCAAAGGCCAATCGGCCGCTGGAACTGCTGGCTATCGTCAATACCCGCTAAACGGCCAGACGCCCGCCTTTGTCAAATCCGGCGGAATTGATTAACCTTGGTGCGATCGCCGGGCTTGGGAATCGGCCCCGCGGCAGGTCGCATTTGACCAGGGTCAGTGCGCTTGCGGCGGGCCGAAGCCGGACCCATATCTAAAACTGTCGATCCAGCCGGTGGGGTCGAGCCGCCCGGGAGCGGCGATCTGGGAGCGTGTCTGGGAACTCGTTGGATGGCGCCGCATCGTTGCGCTGCCTCAATCGGGACCGGCCGCGCGGTCCATTTTCCCGTGGGGATTTCGAACGCCTGTGCCATGCTGCCATTAACTCCCAGATTCGACCGTTCCGCCGCGCCCGCCGTCGCCGCATTTGCTCCCCGAATGGGCAATGATGAGCGTAATGCCGGGGGGGCGGGAGGCCCGACCACGTCGGTTATCGCCAAGGTCAAGCCCAAGACCAAGCGTCCCAATCTCTATCGCGTGCTGATCCTGAACGACGACTACACCCCGATGGAGTTCGTCGTTCACGTGCTGGAGAAGTTCTTCCAGAAGGATGTGGAAGCCGCCACCAAGATCATGCTCCACGTCCATCACCATGGAATCGGGGAGTGCGGCGTGTTCACCTACGAAATCGCCGAAACCAAGGTCACCCAGGTGATGGATTTTGCGCGAAAGCACCAGCATCCCCTGCAATGCGTGATGGAAAAGAAGTAAAGCCCTCCCGCCAAATCGGGGACGGGTTTTGCATTGAGCCTTCCGATCCGACGCAGACCTGGGATCGCCGAGTTCCGGAATGGCTTGCTGCCGCAACGTGATGTGCATTGAGAGGAAAACCACTATTGCCGAAACCGGTCTTCCGCCATGATCGTAGCTAACTATATGATAAAGGTTGTTGTTGCCTGACCTGAAAACGGCGATCATGATGGCGGGGGCCATAGAGGACGCGAATGCCAACTTTTTCCCAGAGCCTTGAACAATCCCTGCATCGTGCGCTGGCGATTGCGAACGAGCGTCACCATCAATATGCGACGCTGGAACACCTTCTGCTGTCGCTGATCGATGATTCCGACGCGGCCGCCGTGATGCGTGCCTGCAGCGTCGATCTCGACAAGCTGCGCACCAGCCTGGTCAATTATCTCGAAACCGAATTCGAGAACCTGGTGACCGACGGCGCCGACGACGCCAAGCCGACGGCGGGCTTCCAGCGCGTCATCCAGCGCGCGGTGATCCATGTGCAGTCGTCCGGACGCGAGGAAGTTACAGGCGCCAATGTGCTGATCGCAATCTTTGCCGAGCGCGAGAGCCACGCCGCCTACTTCCTGCAGGAACAGGACATGACCCGCTACGACGCGGTCAATTATATCAGCCACGGCATCGCCAAGCGTCCCGGCGTCTCGGAGGCGCGCCCGGTGCGCGGCGTCGACGAAGAAACCGAAACCAAGGGCAATGAGGACTCCAAGAAAAAGGGCGAGGCGCTCGATACCTACTGCGTCAACCTCAACAAGAAGGCGCGAGACGGCAAGATCGACCCGGTGATCGGCCGCAACGCCGAGATCAACCGCGCCATCCAGGTGTTGTGCCGGCGCCAGAAGAACAATCCGCTGTTCGTCGGCGAAGCCGGTGTCGGCAAGACCGCGATCGCGGAAGGCCTCGCCAAGCGCATCGTCGACAGCGAAGTGCCGGAAGTGCTGGCGGCGGCGACGGTGTTCTCGCTCGACATGGGCACGCTGCTCGCGGGCACCCGCTATCGCGGCGATTTCGAGGAGCGCCTGAAGCAGGTGCTCAAGGAACTCGAGGCCCATCCCAACGCCATCCTATTCATCGACGAAATCCACACCGTGATCGGCGCCGGCGCCACCTCCGGCGGCGCGATGGACGCGTCAAATCTGCTAAAGCCGGCGCTGGCATCCGGCACTATCCGCTGCATGGGCTCGACCACCTACAAGGAATACCGTCAGCACTTCGAGAAGGATCGCGCGCTGGTGCGCCGGTTCCAGAAGATCGACGTCAACGAGCCGACGGTGGAAGACGCCATCGCCATCCTGAAGGGGCTGAAACCGTATTTCGAGGACTATCACCGGCTGAAATACACCAACGAGGCGATCGAGGCCGCCGTGCAGCTGTCGTCGCGCTACATCCACGACCGCAAGCTGCCGGACAAGGCGATCGACGTGATCGACGAGTCCGGCGCGGCGCAGATGCTGGTCGCCGAGAACAAGCGCAAGAAGACCATCGGCATCAAGGAAATCGAGACCACGATCGCGACCATGGCGCGGATTCCGCCCAAGAGCGTGTCGAAGGACGACGCCGAGGTGCTCAAGCATCTGGAGCAGACGCTGAAGCGCGTCGTGTTCGGTCAGGACAAGGCCATCGAGGCGCTTTCCGCCTCGATCAAGCTGTCACGCGCGGGCTTGCGCGAGCCGGAAAAGCCGATCGGCTCCTATCTGTTCTCGGGTCCGACCGGCGTCGGCAAGACCGAGGTGGCAAAACAGCTCGCGGCCTCGCTCGGCGTCGAACTGATCCGGTTCGACATGTCGGAATATATGGAGCGGCACACGGTGTCGCGCCTCATCGGCGCGCCTCCCGGCTATGTCGGCTTCGACCAGGGCGGGCTTTTGACCGACGGGGTCGATCAGCATCCGCATTGCGTGGTGCTGCTCGACGAAATCGAGAAAGCGCACCCGGATCTCTACAACGTGCTGCTACAGATCATGGATCACGGCCGGCTGACGGACCATAACGGCAAGCAGGTCAATTTCCGCAATGTCATCCTGATCATGACCACCAATGCGGGCGCCGCCGATCTGGCGCGCCAGGCGTTCGGCTTCACCCGCAACAAGCGGGAAGGCGACGATCACGAAGCGATCAATCGCCAGTTTGCGCCCGAGTTCCGCAACCGCCTCGACGCCATCGTCTCGTTCGCGCATCTCAACGTCGACGTGATCGGCATGGTGGTGGAAAAGTTCGTGCTGCAGCTCGAGGCGCAACTCGCCGACCGCGACGTCACCATCGAATTGTCGGAGCCGGCCAAGGCCTGGCTGATCAAGCATGGCTACGACGAGCAGATGGGCGCGCGGCCGATGGCGCGGGTGATCCAGGAACACATCAAGAAGCCGCTGGCGGACGAGGTGCTGTTCGGCAAGCTGAAGGGCGGCGGCCACGTTCGCGTGGTGCTGGTCAAGGACGACGCAAATGCGGAGGCCGACCAGGAGAAAATCGGCTTCGAATATGTCGAGGGGCCGGTGACGCCGAAGCCGGAAAAACTGCCGGGCGCGCGCAAGCGCAAGCCGAAACCGAGCGGTCCCGGGGGCGGGTCGAAGGGCCCGGCCTCGCGAGGCCCGCTGGTAAAGGCGTGAACCGTTGATATGGGGCCAAATCAGAAAGCCGGCGTGTCGCCAGACCGCCGGCTTTTTTAGTGGCTGGAGCGGGTAGCGCGGATTGCTCAGCCGTCGCCCAGTAACTGTTTCACGCGGCGCTCGAGCTGGCGCTTTTTCCGTTCGCTCTTGCGCAGCCGCTCCTCCAGATCGGAGACCGGCAGTCGCGTGGCGGCCTGGTCGCGAAAGGCCACGCCGACAAAATTGTCGCGCCACCAGATCACTCTGGCGAGGAAGGAACGGCCTTTTCGGGCGATCTTCAGCGACATCTGCTCCTTCGGAAGCGCGATGCCGCTGGCGAATTCGAGATAAGCTCCGCTTTCGGAGATATTGCGCACCACGCAATCCCGCTCCGCGCCGGTTTCGCCGATCTGGGCGACCCCGCCATACATCACCTTGTCGCGCGCGCTCTGGCGTCGATCCAACATTGCGAAATCTCCCCGGTAAGCGGGCGACCTTACCCGGGTTCGGTGCACGTGAAAGCTTCGGGCCGGCAGAATGCGCTATTAACGTAAATCGCTGATGGCCGGGAAAGCCGCGAT
This sequence comes from Bradyrhizobiaceae bacterium Ga0074131, assembly GCA_001464035.1. Classification (GTDB taxonomy): domain Bacteria; phylum Pseudomonadota; class Alphaproteobacteria; order Rhizobiales; family Xanthobacteraceae; genus Bradyrhizobium. The sequence continues at coordinate 116,436 of LNEC01000016.1, read as the reverse complement.
TCGGGGTTTCTTGGGCCGTTTTACGAGCTTAAGCTGCACTTTCGCGCAGTCCCCGCGCGATTTCCTTCTGCGTGTCGAACTCCCGCCGCAGCCGCGCCAGTTCCTCGGCGCCCAATATGGAGGCGTTGCTATAGTCGCGTTTCCACGCTGCGTCCGCGCTCCAGCGCAGCGGCGACTGCACCGTGGTTTGCGCGGCTGGCGCCGTTTCCAGCACCCGCAGCGCGAGCTCCACCGTGAAGGCCTGCGAGGCGGGGTCGTGTGGCTTGCCTGCCGAATTGCCGAGCGGGAAGTCGGAAAACAGAAACCGCGGCACCGCGGCATGCTCGACGATGTCCTTCGCGCACCCCATCACGACGGTCGAAATACCGTTGGCTTCCAGATGCCGCGCCACCAGGCTGATGGTCTGGTGGCAGACCGGACAGTTCGGAACCAGCACGGCAGCGTCGACGTTGTCGGCCTTGCAGCGTGCGAGGATTTCGGGCGCATCGGTTTCGATGGTGACGCGATGGCTGCGGTTGGTCGGCGCGCCGAAGAATCGGGGGGCTACTTCGCCGATCCGCCGCGCGCTGGCGAGCCGCCGCAGCTGGGGCAGCGGAAACCAGGTGCCGCTGTCGTCGGCTTTGGTATGGGTGCGGTCATAGGCGATGTGCGAGATCCGCACGTCATGCTCTCGGGAGGTGTCGCCGTCATAGACCGTGTAGAATTTCGCGCCGCCGTTATACTTGGCTCCCGGGCCCTGATCGCCTTTGGCAGGATCGAAGGGGGCCGCGGTGGTGACGAGGGCGACGCGGGATTGCGCCAGCCGCTTTCGCAGCGGCTGGAATGGCGCATCGGCATAATGCGCCCAGCGATACGGCGTGGCGTAGCCGATCGCCGCATAATATTCGCGTGTCCGCGCCATGTACTGAATCGGCGCATCGTCATCTGGCGCGAAGCCGAGTTGGTCGTCCGACGCTGCCGTCATGCCTTGCGCTCCCACATCCGCGCCATCATTGTTTCGGATAGCTGGACCTCGATAGCTAGACTGTCGGTTCCCGGTGTCAAGCAGGGCCTTGCGGATAACAAGACGGCGATGCGAAGGGCTATGGGTTGGCGAGCAGCGCTTTGCGCCGTGGCGGTGACATTCTTGGAAATCACGGCGCAGGCGATGGCCGAGGATGTAGTGCCTGCGGTTGCCGGCGCGGAAGCCCCGAAGCCGGGGGTCGGGGAGCAACCTGCCGCCGCGGACGACGGCAAGGGCGCGCCGCAACGGCCCTCGGATAGCGCGCGGGAGACCGACACCCGTGAGGCGATATGCCTGATGATCGAAGCGGCGGCGAAGGCCAACGACCTGCCGCTGGAGTTTTTCGCTCGCGTGATCTGGCAGGAGAGCCGCTTTCAATCCGATGCGGTGGGGCCGGTGACGCGCAACGGCCAGCGCGCGCAGGGGATCGCGCAGTTCATGCCGGGAACTGCGAGTGAACGCCGGCTGCTGGATCCGTTCGATCCGGTGCAGGCGCTGCCGAAATCCGCGGAATTCTTGCGCGAATTGCGCGGGCAGTTCGGCAATCTCGGGCTGGCGGCGGCGGCCTACAATGCGGGACCGCGGCGAGTGCAGGAATGGCTGGCCGGTTCCGGCTACATGCCGCAGGAGACGCGCAACTACGTCGCGGCCATCACCGGCACGACCGTGGACGAATGGGCCCGGCCAGGCACGAAAGAAAAGTCGCCGGACCGCGCGCCGAATTCTTCCTGCCGCGAATTGATGGCCCTGCTCAGAAGGGCGCCGAATCCCTTCGTCACCGGACTCGAGCAGCATGTGAAGCTCGGCGCCGACAAGCTTTGGGGCGTGCAGCTGGCGGCCGGCTTCAATCGCGATCGGGCGCTCGCGATGTATTCACGTGCCATGAAGCAATTGAGCGCCGTGATCGGCGACCAGGACCCCAGCCTGTCCGGCAGGATCTGGCGTAGCCGGGGCACCCGGACGTTCTATCAGGTGCGGATCGGCGCCGACACGCGCCCCGCCGCCGACCAACTCTGCACCCGCATCCGCCGCGCCGGCGGCGCATGCCTGGTGCTGCGGAACATGAATGTGAGGGGGTGAACGCGGCGATGAGATGCGCCATAGTGGCGCCGACGCGCGTTTTGCCCCCCGCGAGGTGACCTCGTCGATTCGGGCGATGGCATGATCCTGTCGCGGCTGGATGGCTGCTCTGCCTGGGCTTCGCTTGACGCAAGTCCGTTTCGCTATCGTGATGCTCCGACACGACTCAACATTGTCAGGTTGCCCTTGGCGCTTCCTTCGCTCGACTCCCCGAGTTGGCAAAGTCCGGTGCGGGCGTTCGCATGGGGCATGCGCTCGGTCACCTCGACGGTGCTGACGCTGGTGCTGTTTGCGACCTATCTCGGCATCGGCGCGCTGGCGCATGACACGCATTTCAGCCTCGGATGGGTGCTGGCGAGCACGGTCCTGGTCTGGGCGGGACCGGCGCAGATCATCCTGATTTCGACCCTGGGATCGGGGGCGACGGTGGTGCAGGCGGCGATTGCCGTGACCGTCAGCGCCATCAGATTGTTTCCGATGGTGGTGTCGGTGCTGCCGATGATGCGGACGCCGCAGACAAAGCGGCGCCATCTGGTGCTGGCGACCCATTTCATCGCGGTCACCTTGTGGGTCGAATGTTTTCGTCTGTTCCCGCAGGTGCCGCGCGAGCGGCGCATCGCGTTCACGCATGGGCTCGGCATCGGGCTGTGCGCGGTCTGCCTGTTTGCCACCGCGCTCGGCTACGGGCTCGCCGCCAACCTGCCGCCACTGCTCGGCGCCGCGATCCTGCTGCTGGCGCCGCTGGCCTTCCTGCTGTCCACCGCGCGCAACTGCCGGCAGCTTTCGGACGTTCTGGCGCTGGTGCTCGGCCTGGCGCTGTTTCCTCTGGCATCCCTGCTGAATACCGGCGTCGATATCCTGATCAGCGGCATCTCGGCCGGCACCATTGCCTATGGCGTTCACTGGTGGCGGGAACGCGCATGAGCGAGTTCATCGGCGACTGGCAGGCGCTGCTGGTGCTCGTGGTCGCGGGTTTCCTGCCCAATGAAGTCTGGCGCATGCTCGGCCTCTGGTTCGGCGGCGGCGTCGACGAGGGCTCTGAACTGCTGGTGTGGGTGAGGGCGGTCGCAACCGCGATTCTCGCCGGCGTCATCGCGCAGATCCTGGTGCTGCCGCCGGGCGCGCTGGCCAGCGTGCCGGACGGGCTGCGCTATGGCGCGGTGGTGGCGGGATTTGCGGTCTTCATGCTGACGCGGCGGTCGATTTTCGCCGGTGTGGTCGGCGGCGAAGTCGTGATGCTGGGTGGCAAATGGTGGCTGGGCTGATACTGTTCGCCTGCACGGACGCATTACGGGGAAACGCCATGAATTCACGCGCAAGGTCGGCTCTGGCTGGCTGTCTTTCAATCATTGCAGCCTTTGCCGCGACGCCGAACGCCAGCGCCGCCGAGTACCCGATCCGCCCGATCAAACTGGTCGTGCCCTATGCCGCGGGTGGGCCGACCGATGTTCTGGGCCGGCTGATCGGCGAGTTTCTCGGCCGCGACCTGAAGCAGGCGGTCATCGTCGAGAACAAGGCTGGCGCGCAGGGCGCGATCGGCGCCGAGGCGGTGGCCCGCTCCGAACCCGACGGCTACACGCTGTTCGTGACGGCGGCCTCCATCATCGTGCTCAACCCGATGCTCTACAAGAAGCTGTCCTACGATCCAGTGAAGGATTTCCGGATGCTGGCGCTGCTTACCGAACTGCCCGTGGTGATGGAGGTTCACCCCTCGGTGCCGGCCAAGACGGTGGCGGAATTCGTCGCCTACGCCAAGCAAAATCCCGGCAAGATCAATTTCGGATCAGCCGGCACCGGCGGCACGGTTCATCTGGCCGGCGAGATGTTCAAGCAGATCGCGGGCATCGACATGGTTCACGTCCCCTATAAGGGGGCGGGACCGGCGCTGACCGATCTTTTGTCCGGCAACATCCAGGTGATGTTCGACACGCTGAGCACCGCTTTGCCGCCGGTGAAAGCGGGTCTCCTGCGACCGCTGGGCGTGAGTTCGGAAAAGCGAAGCCCCGACCTGCCTGATGTCCCGACCATCGCCGAGAGCGGTTATCCCGATTACCGCGTCAGCGTCTGGTTTGGCGTCGCAGCACCAGCGAAGCTGCCGGACGATATCGCGCGAAAAGTCGGCGCCAGCCTCGACCGCGCGCTGAACGACGACGCCTTCCGCGCCTCGCTGGAGAAGATCGGCTTCCCGCCGCTTCGGCCGCGCAGCGCGGCCGCGATTGCCGAATTCATCGATGCCGACCGGGCGCGGTGGTTGGCCGTGATCAAGAAGCAGAACATCTCACTGGACTAACGACATGATAGCCAAGACCGAAGTGCGCGAAGGCGAACTCGCCGTCGAACTGCCGAAAGCGACCAACGCTTCGCTCTACTTCATCGGCCGCATCCGCACGCCCTGGACCTCGCGGGAGATGACGCCGCGGCAGGGCCGTCATGACGGCCCTGTCTGCCGGCTCGAGATCTTCGAGCCGTGGCTGCCGGCGCTGAAGGGCGTCGATTTCTACAGCAATCTCGAAGTGATCTACTGGCTGCACCAGTCGCGCCGCGACCTGGTGCTGCAGAGCCCAAAGAACAACAGGAACACGCGCGGCGCATTCTCGCTGCGCTCGCCGGTGCGGCCGAACCCGATCGGCACCTCGATTGTCAGGCTGGTCGGTGTCGAGGGCAACGTGGTGCTGGTGCGCGGCCTCGACTGCCTCGACGAGACGCCGCTATTGGACATCAAACCCGACCGCTGCGAATTTACCCCGCTGGCGCAGCCGCACCCCGGCGATTTCGAAACGGAGTGAGGGACTTTCCTTCTGCCCTCGCCATGACGATGGTCATTACTTCAGCGCGGCGATCAGCTTGGTTGCGTTGTCTTCCAGCACCTTGACGTCTTCCTTGCGGCTGGCCGGCGGCAGCAGCGCGATGCCGTCGTGGCGCGGCATCACATGCATGTGCAGGTGGAACACCACCTGTCCGCCAGCGGCTTCGTTGAATTGCTGCACGGTGATGCCGTCGGCCTTGAAGGCGCTCATCGCGGCATGAGCGATCTTGTGGGCGCCGCGGGCGACGTGGGCGTAATCCTCGGGGCTAATGTCGAGGATGTTGCGGGCGGGGGCCTTCGGAATCACCAGGGTGTGACCGGGCGAGCGCGGCATGATGTCGAGAAAGGCGAGCACGTGGCCGTCCTCATAGACCTTGTGGCAGGGAAACTCGCCGCGCAGGATCTTGGCGAAGACGTTGTTGGTGTCGTAGGCGGGCATGGCAGTCTCCTGGTATCCAATCCTGATCTCACTTCGGCAGGTTAGCCGTCAAGACGGCTCTTCGGCGCCCTTCCGGAACGGGCCGGCCTCGGTGAGTTCGCGCGCCGCCTCGGCGACATAGGCGCGTTCACGCTTCAGATACTCGTCGATGGCGCGGGCGAGGCCGGGATCGGCGATGTAATGCGCGGAATAGGTGGTCTGCGGCAGGTACCCGCGCGCGATCTTGTGTTCGCCCTGCGCGCCGGCCTCGACGGTCTTCAGGCCGCGCGCAATCGCGAAATCGATCGCCTGATAATAGCAGACCTCGAAATGCAGGAACGGGTGATGTTCGATCGCGCCCCAATGGCGGCCGAACAGGGTGTCGGAGCCGATGAAATTGATCGCCCCGGCGATCCAGCGTCCGCCGCGCTTGACCATCACCAGGAGCACGTCGTTGGCCATGCTTTGGCCGATCAGCGAATAGAACGCGCGGGTCAGATAGGGACGGCCCCATTTCCGCGAGCCGGTCTCCATGTAGAAATCGAAGAAGGCATCCCACGCGTCTTCGGTAATGTCGCTGCCGGTCAGCGCGTGAACCGTGAGGCCTTCAACGGCAAGCGCCTCGCGCCGTTCGCGCTTGATCGCCTTGCGGTGACGCGAATTGAGGGTGACGAGGAAATCATCGAACGAATTGTAGCCCTGGTTGCGCCAGTGGAACTGCTGGTCGGTGCGCTGCAGGAAGCCGTATTCGGCCAGGAACTTCCATTCGCTCTCGCGGGCAAAGGTGACGTGCACCGATGACGCCCTGGTGGCGCCGCACAGCGCAATCAGGCCGCCCGCCAGCGCGTCGCCGATGCGCTGGTGGTCGACGCCGTCGCGGATCAGGAGGCGTTGGCCGGCGGCCGGGGTAAAGGGCACCGAGGCCTGCAGTTTCGGGTAGTAGCGGCCGCCGGCGCGTTCATAGGCATCGGCCCAGCCGCGGTCGAACACGTATTCGCCCTGCGAATGCGATTTGAGATAGCAGGGCACGATGCCGGCGATCGCGCCGCCGAGTTTTGCGACCAGATGGCGCGGCCCCCAGCCGGTTCGCGCACAGGCCGAACCGGACTCTTCCAGCGCCGAAAAAAAGGCGTGTGAAACGAACGGGTTATAGGGGCGCCTTAAAGCAGCGACGGACTCGGCCGTGGCATCACATGAAGCCAGCGTATCGAGGCCATTGATGCAATCGGGACCGGACGCGGGATTGGCGCAGGCATCCCAATCGGCGGCCGCAATCTGGCTGACGGACGACAGCGATTCGAGGGTTATTTCGGATGACACCATACGACTGTCGGGGACCGGTCACGGGTTGCGATCAGCCATCGCCATGGTGACCGCCCCCAAGATCGTGCATTGCGCCGATGACTTCAAGGGCGGGAACCGGGGCTGGCTTCAGGGGCGAAAGCCTTCGAAAATCATCTGGTCGGCGTAGCGCGCCGCCCGTTGGCGCTGCTCCGGGGTGCGCACGGTCCAGGTCAAGAGCGGCAGGCCGAAGACTTGGCGCGCGATCCAGGGTGCTGTGGCCGGCAACTGGTCGACCCAGAACGCCACGAAATGCGGCCGGGTGCGGAAGGCGTGGCGCAGATGCCGCATGCCCCGGCGCTGCTCCGGCGTCAGCTTGTTCCAGTAGGCGTCATCATAGTCGCGCTGGGCAACGATGCCGCGCGGACGCTCCGGCATGCTTTGGCGCAACGCCAGTACCTGGTCCGGGTCGAACGACATTGCGGCCGCAGGTCCCGAATAGGCGGCCAGCACCTCCGCCATCCGCGCCACCAGTCTGCGGTCGCCGTCAAAATGGCTCTTCACCTCGATCACCAGCGGTACGCGGCCGGCTACCAACGCGCAGAGATCGCTGAGCGACATCATCCGCTCGGACGTGGCTGTGAACCTGACCGCCCTGAGCTCGGCCGCGGTCTTTCCGAGCAGGGGACCCGAGCCTTCGGTGAGACGGCCGAGCGCGTCGTCATGATGCACCATCGCCTCGCCATCGGCGGACAGCTGCAGATCGACCTCGATCGCGAAGTTGCCCTTGATCGCCGCGGTTACCGCGCCCGGCATGTTTTCGATGACGCCGCGCGCGGCGTCGTGCAGCCCGCGATGGGCCACCGGCCGCGCCGTCAGCCAGTCAGGCGCGCGCATCCCGTGCCTCGCTTACGAAACCTCGAAGACGCCCTCGACCTCGACCGCCGCATCGGAAGGAAGCGAGGCGACGCCGACGGTGGTGCGCGCATGGCGTCCCTTGTCGCCGAAGGCCGCGACCATCAGGTCGGAGGCGCCGTTCAATACCTTGGGCCCGTCGAGAAAGTCCGGCGCCGAATTGACGAATCCACCGAGCCGGACCACGCGGACCACCTTGTCGAGGTCGCCGAGGGCGGCCTTGATCTGCGCCAGCAGGTTGATCGCGCAACCCCTTGCCGCGGCGTTGCCCTGCTCGATGGTGACGCCGGCGCCAAGCTTGCCTTTGGCGATCAGCTTGCCTTCCGGGTTGACGCAAACCTGGCCCGAGACGAACAACAGGTTGCCGGTGCGGACGAAGCCGACGTAGTTTGCCACCGGAGTCGGTGGTTCATGCAACACCACGCCCTGCGCCGCAAGTTTCTGCTCGACCGTACCCGCCATGTTTCGTCCCCGTTTGAATTGACTGAACACCTGCCCGACGCGAGCGGGCTGCTTTGTTTCGCGCATCGTGCCATCACATGCAAGCGAGCCGCGGATTGGCCGAAAACATGCCGAAAAACACGGCAGTCCGGCCGTCGTTTCGTGCTTTTTTGTGAAACGGCCCTAGTTGCGGCGCAATAGGGCGGTCATTAATGTGACGATTCATAGCGCAACGAAGAGGGATACATGGTTCGCTGGTTCCGGAATTTGCCGCGCGATGTCGGCTCGCTGCTGCTGATGGCCGCTGTTGTCGCAGGTTTTGCCGGCGGCAGGGCGGAGGCGGCGGCCAGCGGTTCGTTCCTCGCGCATCAGGCGCTGTACGAACTCAAGCTGGTGAAGTCGCGCGGATCGAGCGCGATCAACAGCGCGCGCGGGCGCATTCTCTACAGTTTTTCCGGCAGCGCTTGCGAGGGCTACACCTCGGATTTCCGTCAGGTGTCGGAACTCGACAGCGGCGAGGGCAAGGTGACGCTGAGCGACCTGCGCTCGACCTCCTGGGAGGACGGCGCCGGCAAGAGCTATCGCTTCAAGATCGCGACCCGGATGAACGACGCCGACTCCAGCCCGGTCGACGGCATGGCGGAACGGAGCGGTGATCAGATCACGGTCAAACTGAAACAGCCTGAAGCCAAGACGTTCACGCTGGACGGGTCAACGGTATTCCCGACCGAGCAGATTCAGCGCATCATATCGGCTGCGCGCGAGGGCAAATCCGTGCTCGAGCTGATGGTCTATGACGGTTCGGACAATGGCGAAAAAGTCTACAACACGCTGTCGGTGATTGGGCAGCCGATCCCCGGCGATCGCAGTACCGCGACGCCTGATCCTTCCACCGCCAACGACGTCATGAAGCCGCTGACGCGCTGGCCGGTGACGGTGAGCTATTACGACCGCGACGCCAAGGCCAAAGACGGCGAGCAGACCCCTGTCTATGCGATGTCCTTCGAACTTTTCGAGAACGGCGTCTCGCGGGCGCTGGTGCTCGACTACAATGACTTCGTCATCTCCGGCGCGCTCGGAAAATTCGACGTCAGGGATACCAAGCCTTGCAAGTGACGGCGGCGTAGGCCGTCGTTGCGAGCCAACGGGCCGGCGTGAAGCGCCGCCCCGATGATAGTTCCGTGACGGTCACCGCGTCACACCTTGCATTTTCCGCGAATGTGCGTGATCTGCGTTTCCGAAAAACCACGACTTCGCGCCGAAACCAGAAGAAGCTTTACACCATACTCCGCAACTTTGGTCCGGAGGTCGTGGCATGTGTAGCCGCCTGGGAGATCGGCTGCTTTGGCGTGGCCCGGGAGTCCTGCAAGAGCCACGAAGAATGCAGCCGCAAATCCCATTGGTTTGAAGGCCGTCATTGGACCGTCACCTTTGCTACGCCTCCCATCCCAATAGCATTGGCAGCGGCGTGAGACAGGTCGATACATCGACCTCGGACGAACGGACCCCGGTCTGTGATGCGAACAGACACGCTTCGGCCATTCGAGTGGTTGGTGACGGTAACGTGCGAGCCAAATCCTTTCGTCTTGTGCGCGGCGGTCAGGGCGTGGGTATTGAAACGTTCTCCAGAGGCCGTGCGCTTGCCGTGATAACCGTCGCCGACGCCATACTGCGAAGCCGTGCAAGTTTCGGCATGAACGATCGATGACGCGCAGCAAAGCGCCGCGGCAATAAGGGTAGTCTTCAGCATTAAGGTTCCTTGATTTCTTTTGACGCCAGAAGCGTCGGTCGGCTTGTGCTCAATCAGCACAGCCCGTTGCGCGCGCAACAGACATTGATGTCATGTTTGCGATCTGGACGGACGACCTCGGTGTCATTCACGTCGGATGTGGGCGGTGGTGAAGGACAATGGTGGCGATTTCGTGGGCGATAATTCCGCCAGGACCGGACAGACGCTGATTGGAACCGGAACAGCCAGACGAAGTTCCTCGTGGCGCAACCTGCAAATGGACGGACAAAAAATCCGTCTCGCGTTGATGAGGCGCGCAACGCCCGTGAGTTGCAGATGCAGAGGAGGCCGCGCACGTGCTAAACATAAGCCTGTCTCGTGCACTTTGTACTGATCGCCACCGGATGGTTTGGATCAGCATATCCGTTTTACGCTTCTTCCTCCTTCTGCGGGCCGTCATAGGCGATGCCCCTGATCACGGCGGCATCGCCGAACTTCCTGCGCAGCCCGTCGATAGCGCGCTCGGCATGGGCGGAGCGGAGGTCAAGCATGTCGGTGTCGTCGGCCAGCGACCCCGGGCGCAGCGCGCTGACGCCGGCGCCCATCAGGCGGAAGGCGGTGCCGTCGATTTCCTTCGCCAGCATCTCGCGGGTGACCGCAAAAACCTTCGCCGCCAGCTGGGTCGGCGCATGGATCGATTGCGAGCGGGTGCGCTGCCTGAAGTCGGCGGTCTTCAGCTTTAGGGTAATGGTCAACCCGGAAAGGTCGCTGCCTTTCAGGCGCGACGACACTTTCTCGCACAGCCGCCACAGCGTCTTTTCCAGCGTCGCAAAGTCGCGAATATCAGTTTCAAAAGTGGTCTCGTTGGAGATGGTCTTGGCGCCGCGTTCGGGCTCCACGGAGCGATCGTCGATGCCGCGCGCCAGCCGCCATAGCCGGCGGCCCTCGGCCGCGAACTGCTTCATCAACTCGATTTCGTCGGCCCGTTGCAGATCAGCGATGATGCGGAAGCCGCGCTGCAGCAGCCGTTCCTGCGTCGCCGGCCCGACGCCGTAAATGAACCCGACCGGCTTGTCCGCCAGCATCGCGCGCGCCTGTTCCTGATCAAGCGCGGCAAAGCCGCGTGGCTTGTCCAGGTCGGAGGCGATCTTGGCGAGGAACTTGTTGCAGGACAGGCCGACAGAGACCGTGATGCCGATGTCGCGCTCGACCTCGCGGGCAAAGCGCGCCAGCACCTTGGCCGGGATCATGCCGTGGACGCGCTCGGTGCCGGCGAGATCCAGAAACGCCTCGTCGATCGACAACGGCTCGACCAGCGGGGTCAGCGCCTGCATCGCATGGCGCACCTCGCGGCCGACACGGACATATTTCGTCATGTCGGGACGAATCACGGCGGCATGCGGGCACAGCGCCAGGGCCTTGAACATCGGCATCGCCGAGCGCACCCCGAACGTGCGGGCGATGTAGCAGGCCGCCGCGACCACGCCGCGCTTGCCGCCCCCGATGATGACCGGCCTGTCGGCGATATCGGGGTTGTCGCGCTTCTCGACGGTCGCGTAGAACGCGTCGCAATCGATGTGAGCCAGTGTCAGCGCGGGCAGCGCGTGGTGACGAACCAGGCGCGGGGAGCCGCATTCCCCGCATCGCCTTGCCGCGTAATCCAGATCATGGAGGCAGTCCCGGCAAAAGCAGGTCGGCCCGGCGACCCCTGGCGCGGCCGTGCTCACGGCACGTCGCGCTCCCATTGCGGGTCGTTCAGCGCCTGGTGCGCCGCGGCAATGGTGGTGGGATGAAGCTGCGAGACATCAGCAAATGCCTTCACGGTTGCGTCATCGCGCATGACGAAATCCAGCACGCTGGCAAGGAATCGCGGGTCGGCCGCGGAACTGCGCAACGTCTCCGGGCCGATTCCCGATTCGGCCAGGAACAGGCCCAGCCGATCGGGCTCGCCGGCGATGAAGGACAGCGCCTGAACCGCAACGATTTCAGCTACTTCCCGGGGGTTGTGAACAGGCTTTTTCAACTGATCCGTTTGCCTTTCGCTAACTTATGGTCTCTATTTTGATAGCATCATGACCGAGTCTGCTGAATGTGTTCAAGCAAGTGGAAACCACTTCGCAGAAAGACGGCATGCGAGCTTAACGGGTTAGAGCGAATCTGGCGCTAGTTTGACTTCATATTTCGACAGGTCGCCGGCAGTGCCTGATGCACCGCAGGCCGGCGCTGTTTCCTTAGGTATCGGGGAGGGACGGGATGGCCAAGACCGTCCTGATCGTGGAGGACAACGAGCTCAACATGAAGCTCTTTCGCGATCTGTTGGAGGCGCACGGCTATCAGACCTCGGGCACCAGCAACGGTTTCGAGGCGCTCGATCTCGTGCGCAAGCTCCGTCCCGATCTCATCTTGATGGATATTCAGCTCCCCCAGGTGTCCGGGCTCGAGGTCACGCGCTGGATCAAGGACGATCCGGAGCTGCGCGCGATACCGGTGGTCGCGGTCACCGCTTTTGCGATGAAGGGCGACGAGGAGCGCATCCGCGAGGGCGGCTGCGAGGCCTATTTGTCGAAGCCGATTTCGGTCGGGAAATTTATTGAAACCGTCCGGCGCTTTATCGGATAGGAGTTATTTTCGATGTCCGCGCGTATTCTGATCGTCGACGACGTGCCCGCCAACGTCAAGCTGTTGGAAGCGCGGCTGTCGGCCGAGTATTTCGATGTGCTGACCGCATCCAACGGGGTCGAGGCGCTCGAGATCTGCGCGCGCGCCGAATGTGACATCATCCTGCTCGATGTGATGATGCCCGATATCGACGGCTTCGAAGTCTGCCGCCGGTTGAAGTCCAATCCAGCCACGCATTTCATTCCGGTGGTGATGGTCACGGCGCTCGACAGCCCGGCCGATCGCGTGCGCGGGCTCGACGCCGGCGCCGACGATTTCCTGACCAAACCGGTGTCCGACGTCGTGCTGATCGCCCGGGTGCGTTCGCTGACCCGGCTGAAGATGATGACCGACGAACTGCGCATGCGCGCCATCACCTCGCTGGAGATCGGGGTGCAGGCGCCGGAGCGCAGTGCGGTGGCCGACACCGGGAAGGGCGGCCGTATCCTGCTTGTCGACGACCGGCCGTCCTCCTACGAGCGGCTGGCGCCGGTGCTCGGCGCCGAGCACACCGTCGACGTTGAATCCGACCCGGCGGAAGCGCTGTTTCACGCCGCCGAGGGCAACTACGACCTGCTGATCGTCTCGCTCGGGCTCGATAACTTCGACGGCCTGCGGTTGTGCAGCCAGGCCCGCTCGCTGGAGCGGACCCGGCAGGTGCCGATATTGGCGATCGCGGACGCCGACAACAATACGCGGCTGCTGCGTGGACTCGAGATCGGCGTCAACGATTACCTGCTGCGCCCGGTCGACAAGAACGAATTGCTGGCGCGGGCGCGCACCCAGATTCGCAAGCGGCGTTATACCGACCATCTGCGTGACAACATGCAGAACTCCATCGAGGCGGCGATTACCGACGCACTCACGGGCCTGCATAACCGCCGCTACATGGAAAGCCATCTCGGAGCGCTGGCCGAGCAGGCCTCCAGCCGCGGCAAGCCGCTGGCGCTGATGATGCTCGACATCGATTACTTCAAATCGATCAACGACAATTACGGCCATGACGCCGGCGACGACGTGCTGCGCGAATTCGCGGTCAGGGTCCGCAAGTCGATCCGCGGCATCGATCTCGCCTGCCGCTACGGCGGCGAGGAATTCGTCATCGTGATGCCGGAAACCGACCTGCATGTCGCGGGCATGGTGGCCGAACGGCTGCGCCGTTCGATCGCGGGTGAACCCTTCGCGGTCCACAAGGGGACAAAGCGCATCGAGGTCACCATCTCGATCGGGCTGTCGACCCTGGAAATCAAGGGCGAGGCGGTCGCCGACGTGCTCAAGCGCGCCGACACCGCGCTGTATCGCGCCAAGCATGACGGGCGGAACAGGGTGGTTTCGGCGGCGGCGTAGAGCGGTGATACTGTGGCGACGTGCTAGCCACATTTCCGGTTGTCATCCCCCGCGAAGGCGGGGGATCCAGCAAGCCGCGGCCCATCGATCTGGCTTCCAGCGTCTCTGGAATAATGCATCACCCGCCTTCGCGGCTGATGACGGCTGTGAAAAAGTGAGGCTGCTTGGCTTCACCTTGCAGAGCTACGCGAGATATTCCGCGCAATCTCCGCACCCTCCTTCAGCCCCGCATTCGCCAGCAACACCCTGGCCGCGTCCTTGGCCGCGCGGGCCATCGAGGGATCGTTGCGCACCAGGTCCTGCGCAATCGCACCGTCGACCAGCAGCGTAAGCTGGGTCGCAAGGCCTTCCGCATCGGCGACGCCGAGCTGTTTCAACAAATCGCGGAACCAGAGCCGGCGGCTCTCCTTGAAGGCGATGGCGATTTTCCTGACCGACTGGTCTTCAGCGCCGAGCTCAGCGACCGCGTTGACGAACGGGCAGCCGCGAAATCCCTTGCTGGCGAAACCGCGCTCCAGCCGGTCGAACGTGCCGAGAATCTGTTCGACGGGCGGCTTGTCCGACGCCGCGGCCTTGGTGAAACGGCCCGCCAGATAGGCCGCGATCAATTCGTCCTTGGATGGAAAGTGGTTGTACAGCGTGCGCTTGCTGATTCCGATTTCGGCGGCGATGGTGTCGACGCCGACAGCGCGGATCCCGCGCTGATAGAACAGCCGGTCAGCGGTTTCGAGGATCCGCTCTCTCATGGAGGGCTTCGGGTGGGACGGCATTTTTGCAAAGGGCCTGCGCGATACGCCTGTCTTGACAGCAGCTTCACTTTACATGTTAGTTACACCGATCGGTGTAATCAAGCCCGGCGTGACGACAGGTTTGCGGCAATCGCAGCCGAGACCCAATGCGAGAATAACAACCATGCCCCTGCTGCAGATCCTGCGTCCCACGCTTCCCATCCTGATCGGCGCCTCGATCATGCTGACGCTGAGCATGGGGTTGCGGCAAAGTCTCGGCATCTTCCTGCAGCCGCTGACGCAGGACATCAAGATATCGGTGTCCGATTTCACCCTGGCGCTGGCGGTGCAGAATCTCGCCTGGGGATTCCTGCAGCCGCTGGCCGGCGCCATGACCGTTCGCTACGGCTTTCGCCCGATCATGATGGTCGGCTCACTGTTCTACATTGTCGGTCTCACGCTGTTGGCAAGCGCGCAGGGGATGCTCAGCGTGATGATCGGCGGCGGCCTCCTGATCGGGACGTCGCTGGCGTGCACCGCCGCCGCGATCGCGATGTCGGTGGCCGCGCGTTCGGTGCCTGCGGCGGTGCGGAGCACGGTGATGGGCATCGTCTCGGCGGCGGGCTCGCTGGGCGCATTGCTGTCGGCCCCGATCGGGCAGCTCCTGAACGAGGGTTTTGGTTGGCGCACCGGCATGATGGGCTTTGTGATTCTGTCGCTATTCATGCTGCCGGCGGCCTGGTACGCGGGCAGGGTGGACAAGGTGCCGCTGCCGCCCAAGGGCGTCGACGATATCGCCGACACCTCGGCCGCCATTGCCGTAAAAGTCGCGTTCGGCAACGCGTCGTTCGTGGTGATGACGCTGGCCTATTTTGTCTGCGGCATGCAGCTGGTGTTTCTCACCACGCATCTGCCGTCCTACCTTGCAATCTGCGGGATGGACCCGATGCTGAGCGCGCAGACGCTGGGCATGATCGGCGGCTTCAACGTGCTCGGCAGCCTGTTCTTCGGCTGGGCCGGCGGCCGCTGGAACAAGCTGGCGCTGCTGGGCGGCATCTACATTTCGCGCTCTCTGATCCTGGCCTGGTACTTCATGCTGCCGCCATCGCCGGCATCGACGCTGCTGTTCGGCGCGCTGATGGGGTTCTTGTGGATGGGTGTGGGGCCGCTGGTCGCCGGCGCCGTCGCCGAGATGTTCGGGCTGCAGTGGCAGGCGATGATCCAGGGGCTTGCGTTCATGAGCCATCAGCTCGGCAGTTTCCTCGGCGCCTATGGCGGCGGTCTGCTGTACGACTCGCTCGGCTCCTACACCATGGCGTGGCGGATCGGCGTGGCGCTGGGGCTGGCAGGCGGCATCGTCCAGGTGGCGTTCGCGCTGATCCGGCCATCGGCGCCGCCGATGGTGCGCACGGCGTAGGGCATAGAATCGAGCCGCAAGGTTGCAGCAGCTGGTGTTCGCTGGTTGCTGTCCAACGCAATCAGCGCGTTCATGCGCGTCTTCCACGCACCATCCGGCGCGGGCAATAGACCGCCAGACCCACCAGCATCGTCCACTTCATGCGACACCCGAACGCCTGTTGATCCAAATCAATAAAGGGCTCGCTTTCCCATTATATTAAGAAACACTAATATATCAGCAGAGGGAGATTACCGATGTCGCCTTTTGACAAGGCCTGGTCACCTTACGCCGCGGGTATCGTGATAGGCCTGCTCCAAATCCCCGCCTTCCTGATCATCGAAACCGCGCTCGGCGCCTCGTCTTCCTATGTCACGGTCGGTGCTGCGATTGCCGGCCTCGTCGATCCCTCGCTGCTCAAGATCGACTATGCGGCCAAGCATGTCGCGGCGAACGCCAAAAATCTTTGGCAGGTCGCGCTCGTCGTCGGCGTTGCCTTGGGCGCTTTCGCTTCAATGAAGCTGTCGGGCGCAGTCCGCGCGCCGGTCTCGCCGATCTGGGCCAGGGCGCTCGGCTCGTCGTCGAGGAGCTTGCGCTATGTGGTGGCGTTCGCCGCGGGTTTTCTCATGCTGTTCGGCGCGCGAATCGC
This sequence comes from Bradyrhizobiaceae bacterium Ga0074131, assembly GCA_001464035.1. Lineage (GTDB taxonomy): Bacteria > Pseudomonadota > Alphaproteobacteria > Rhizobiales > Xanthobacteraceae > Bradyrhizobium. The sequence continues at coordinate 99,985 of LNEC01000016.1, read as the reverse complement.
CGATGGCTGCACCAGTGGCCATGGCCTGTCCGGCATGGCGCAATTGTCTGTCGGTTCGACCGTCGCGGTCGCCGCGATGTTTGCAGGCGGCATTGCTACCGCCCTGCTTCTGCTGCGCCGAATTTAACAAGGAGGGATGATCATGTCGTCCGTTGCAGTCGGAATTCTAAGCGGCGTGCTGATGGGAATAGTGTTCGGCTTTGCTCTGGAAAAATCGCGGGTGTTCGAGCCTGGAATGATCGTCGGCCAGATGCAGCTGCGCAACTGGATCATGCTCAAGGTCTTTCTGAGCGCGGTGGCGACCGGCGCGGTGGTGCTGGCGTTTCTCCACGGATTTGGCTTCGTCAAGCTGCAGCCCAAGGCGGCGCTGTACGCCGCCGACATCGTCGGCGGGCTGATCCTCGGCGCCGGCATCGCGCTGGCAGGCGCATGCCCCGGCACCACGCTGGCGCAGATCGGCGTCGGCTATCGCGATGCCATTTTCACGCTGCTCGGGGGATTGGCGGGCGCGGTGGCGTTCACCTACGCCCAGCCGTGGCTCGCCAAGTCGCTGATCGGCACCGGGCCCAAACTGATCTTCACGGAAATGGCGGGCATTCCCTATTGGCAGGGTGCGCTGGCGCTGGCCGCGGTCATCGTCGTCGTCCTCGCGCTGATCGAGCGGGCGCGGCCCTGGCGCGACGACCTCGGCGCGGACGTCGACGGCGATGTTGCGGAGAAGGCTTCGCAGCCGCGCAGTCGTCTGGCGCCCGCCGAATGACCTGACGCATTGCAGAAACAAAACGGGGCCGCGAGGCCCCGTTCGAAGTCAGTAGCGTCCCGCGATTTTTACTTGATCTTGGACTCGCGGAATTCAACGTGCTTGCGCGCGACCGGGTCGTATTTCTTCTTGACCAGCTTGTCGGTCATGGTGCGCGAATTCTTCTTGGCGACGTAGTAGAAGCCGGTATCCGCCGAGGAAACGAGCTTGACCTTGATGGTGACCGCTTTGGCCATGTTCAGACCTCAAACATACAGGAATCGGAAGCCGGCCCGTCAGGCCCGCATTGGCGCGCAACCTAGCTTCTGACGGCCCAAAGTCAAGGTTTTGCAGGCGAAAACCGGCCCAATTCCGTCCGATCAGGCGGCCAAGCCGCGGTTTTTCGGCAATGGCGGGCCAAATTCACCTGCAGCGCCTTCCCGTCGGCCAGTCGTGCATGCAGCGTGACGCAAAAGCAGGGCTAAGCCCCCAGCACGTCCTTTTGCATCCTGTCGCCGTAGAAATGGAAGAACGGCACCGGCGCGTCGTGGCTGAGCGGGCCAGTGGCGAGACGCTTTTCCAGTTCGTTCAGCACATTCCTGGTCATCGGATGGGCGTCGGCCAGGTGCTTGGAGCCGAGATCGACCCATACCAGCTCGACCAGCTCGGCCTCGGCATGGACCACGCCCTCGACGCGATGGGCGATCGCTGAGGCATCCGCGGTGAAGAACCTGGTGTCGAAACGGCGGACGCGGCCGGGCGGGGTGATGGCGCGGGCGATCAGGAACAGTCCGGACGGATCGGGCAGCAGGCCCGCTTCGGTGAAGGCCCGCCATGCGCCCTCGAGCCTCGGCGCCTTGCCGTCGCTTTTGCGCCCGAGGCAAAGCCCGGTTTCCTCGCAAGCCTCGCGGATCGCGGCGATCGCCAGCGAGCGCGCGCGCGACGGCGTGATTTTCGGGCTGCCCTTCAGAAGATTGGCTTCGAGCGCCTGCGGGATCGGTGCTGCCACCGGCACGCGGTTGTCCGACTTGTCGACGCGGCCGCCGGGAAAGACGAATTTGCCGGGCATGAACACCACCTTGTCGTGGCGCTTGCCCACCAGCACTTTCGGGGTGGCGGCGGTACGATCAACCAGGATCAGCGTGGCGGCGTCCTTTGGCCGGAAATAAGGATGGTGGTCGGCTTCCTTTTCTTCCCGCTTTTCTTCTTTGGCGACTTGCGCGGCCTCGGTCATTTCCATCCTTTCCGATGTCCGTGTTCTTGTTTGGCTAGCCGGGCGATATCTCGCCAGGGGGATTGTCGTCAAATCCGTGCATGCGCAACGCCCACTGGAAGCCCACCACGGCGCCTTTCACCGGTTGCAAAAGCAGGATGGATGCAACGAACGTGAATGACAGGTAGACTGCCAGTTGGAGCCAGACCTCCGGCGAATAATGGGTTTCGATCCACAGCGCCGCGGGCACCACGATGTGACCGACAATGACGATCACGAGGTAGGCGGGCAGATCGTCGGCGCGGTGGTGCGTGAAATCCTGACCGCAAACTGGGCAGTGATCGTCGACCTTGAGAAAGGCGCGAAACAGTTTTCCCTCGCCGCAGCGTGGGCAGCGGCCGCGCAACCCGCGCTTGAAAGCGGCCCAGAGATCGCGCTTGGCGGCCGGAGCCGTATCCGGCGTCCAGATCCTGGCATGTGCGGTGACGGATTCCATGGTCTATCCTTTGAAGGGCTTGCCCTTCTTCGATTTGCCTGACTTGCCTTTGTCTTTGCTCTTGCCCGGCCTGCGTTCCTTCTTGCGCGGGCTGCGACCGGGCTGCGCCTTTGCCTGCGCCCGCATGGCGTCGCCGGCGCCAGGGCGCTTGCGTCCGCGGGGCGCGACGCTGCCTTCCGACAACAGTTCGAACCGCAGCGCGCCCGCCACTGGGGCAGCTTCTACCAGACGAACGTCGACGACGTCCCCCAGCCGGTGCATGGCACCGCTGCGTGTGCCGACCAGCGCGTGCCGCGTCTCGTCATAATTGAAGTATTCGGTGCCCAGGGTCCGGATCGGAATCAGGCCGTCGGCGCCGGTATCCGAGAGCTTGACGAACAGTCCGGAGCGGGTGACGCCGGAGATGCGGCCCTGGAACGTGGCCCCGATGCGGTCGGCGAGGAAATGCGCGATCAGGCGGTCGGCGGTTTCGCGTTCCGCCTTCATGGCGCGGCGTTCGGTGACCGAAATCTGGGCGGCGACCTCGCTCAGCGATTCGACCGTCTCGGTTTCCGGCAAGGCGCCTTCGCCAAGGCCCAGCCCGCGGATCAGGGCGCGGTGCACGACCAGATCGGCGTAGCGCCGGATCGGCGAGGTGAAATGGGCATAGCGCCGAAGGTTAAGGCCGAAATGGCCGTAATTCTCGGCGGCGTATTCGGCCTGGGATTGCGAGCGCAACACCACTTCATTCACCAGTAGCTCGGCATCGTGCCCCTTGACCTGCGCCAGCACGTAATTGAACAGCGACGGGCGCAACGCGCCGCTTTTCGCGAACGGCAGATCGAGCGTTCTCAGGAACTCCTGCAGATTGTGAACCTTCTCCAGCGTCGGTTCATCGTGCACTCGGTAGATCAGCGGCAGCGCTTTCTTTTCAAGCATTTCGGCTGCCGCGACATTGGCGAGAATCATGAACTCTTCGATGAGTTTATGCGCATCCAGCCGTTCCGGCACGATCACGCGGTCGACCGTGCCGTCGGGCTTGAGCATGATCTTGCGCTCGGGAATGTCGAGATCGAGCGGCTCGCGTTCGTCGCGCGCTTTCCTCACAGTGGCATAGGCGTCGTAGAGCGGCTTCAGGATCGGATCGAGCAGCGGACCGGTGGTATCATCCGGCCGGCCGTCGATCGCCGCCTGCGCCTGCGCATAATTCAGTTTTGCCGCCGAACGCATCAGGATGCGGTGAAAGCTGTGCGAGCGCTTGCGGCCGTCGGCGCCGATCGCCATCCGCACCGCCAGCGCGCCGCGCGGCTCGCCCGGCACCAGCGAGCAGAGATCGTTGGAGATCCGCTCCGGCAGCATCGGCACCACGCGATCGGGAAAATACACCGAATTGCCGCGGGTCAGCGCGTCGCGGTCCAGCGCCGAGCCCGGCCGCACATAGAACGCGACGTCGGCGATCGCGACATGGACGATGTAGCCGCCCTTGTTGTTCGGATCGGGATCAAGCTCGGCGTGAACCGCGTCGTCGTGATCCTTGGCGTCGGGCGGATCGATGGTGACCAGCGGCAGCTCGCGCCAGTCCTCACGCCCTGCAAGCGTCGCGGGTTTTGCCTGCTCGGCTTCGCGCAATGCGCCGGGCGAAAACGCCTGCGGAATCTCGTGGGAATGAATCGCGATCAGGCTGACCGCTTTCTCGGATGCGAGTGAACCGAGCCGCTCCTTGACCTTGCCGGAGGCGAGGCCAAAGCCGCGCGAGCGCACCAGGTCGACGCTGACGAGATCGCCGTCCTCGGCTCCGCCCGCGTCGGCCTTGGCGATGTTCAGTTCCCGCCCGACCTGCTTCTTGTCGACCGGGATCAGCCGCCCGCCGCCGCCGGGCAAGGCGCGGAAGATGCCGAGCACGCGGGTTCTGGCGTGATCGACGACCTTGATGATTCGGGCGCGATAGACCGCGCCTTCGGCATCGTCCAGCTTTTCGATGCGCAGCAGCGCGCGGTCGCCGACGCCGGCGGCGGCGCCGGGCTGCGGACGCCGGGGAACATGGATGCGGATTTTCGGCGGCTCGCCGCTTTCCACCTCGTCCCATTCGGTCGGCGTCGCAATCAATTCGCCGTCGGCGTCACGGCCGCTGATGTCGGCCATCAGGGTCGCGGGCAGGGTGGCCGGTTCGGCGACCTTCTTGCCGCGCTTTTCGATCGCGCCCTCCTCGGCGAGGTCGCGCAGGATGCGTTTCAGCTCGGCACGGTCGGCGTTCTTCAGGCCGAACTCCCGCGCGATCTCGCGGGTGCCGACCTCTCCCGGATGCGCGCGGATGAAAGCGACGATGGCGTCCCGCTCTGGAAAAACCCTGTCGCGCTGCCTGGCCACCTAGCCGCGGGCCTTCCCGGCGCTCTTCCTGGCCGGAGTCTTCGGCGCCGGCTTGGCGGCGGATGTCTTGGCGGCCGGGGTCACCGGCGCGCGCGCCTTGCTGATGGAATCGGTCTTCGGCTTGGCCGCGGATTTCTTCGCGACCGCCTTCTTGGCCGGCTTGGGTGCGGTTACGTCCGACTTCGGCTTCGCCGCGGACTTCTTGGCGGGCGCCTTCTGCTTGGCGCCACGCTTCGGCTTGCCGCCGCCCTTGGCGACGCGCTCGTCGATCAGCGCAATGGCTTCTTCCAGCGTGATGGTTTCCTGGGTCTTGTCGCTCGGGATGGTGGCGTTGACGCCGCCCGACGTGACGTAGGCGCCGTAGCGGCCGCTCTTGACCGCGACGCCGCCAAGCGTCGGATGATCGCCCAGCGGCTTGCCGGGATCGGCGCCGAAACGCCGGCCGCTCGGACCTTTCAGGATTTTCTCCGCGATCAGGGTCACCGCGCGGTTGAGCCCGATGTCGAACACCTCGTCGCCGGCCTCGAGGCTGGCATAGGTCTTCTCGTGGCGCACGAACGGACCGAAACGACCGAGGCCCGCGGTGATCGGCTCGCCGGTTTCCGGATGCTTGCCGATCTCGCGCGGCAGCGACAACAGCTTCAGCGCCAGGTCGAGTTCGATATCAGAGGGCGACATGTTCTTCGGGATGCCGGCACGCTTCGGCTTCTCGCCTTCGGCATAATCCTTGGGCTCGCCGAGCTGGATGTAAGGACCGAACCGTCCAGCCTTCACCACCACGTCGCGGTCAGTCTCGGGATCCTTGCCCAGGATGCGGTCGGCGTTGGCTTCGCTGTCGGCCGCGAGCGGCCGGGTGTAGCGGCACTCCGGATAATTGGTGCAACCGACGAAGGCGCCGAACTTGCCGGCCTTGAGGTTGAGCTTGCCGGTGCCGCAGGTCGGGCATTGCCTGACATCGCCGCCATCGGCGCGGGCGGGGTAGATGTGCGGTCCCAGCATGTCGTCGAGCGCATCCAGCACCTGCGTCACCCTGAGATCCTTGATCTCGTTGACGGCACCGATGAAACCGACCCAGAAATCCTGCAGCACCTGCTGCCAGGAAATCTCGTTGTTGGAGATGCGGTCGAGCTGCTCCTCCAGCGCCGCGGTGAAATCATATTCGACGTAGCGGGCGAAGAAGTTTTCCAGGAACGCGACCACGACGCGGCCCTTGTCCTCGCCATGCAGGCGCTTCTTCTCGAGCCTGACATAGCCGCGGTCCTTCAGCACCTGCAGGATCGAGGCGTAGGTCGAGGGGCGGCCGATGCCGAGCTCTTCCATGCGTTTGACCAACGAGGCTTCGGAGAAGCGCGGCGGCGGTTCCGTAAAGTGCTGGGTGACGGCGAGTTCCTGCCGCTTCAGCGCTTCGCCCTCGCTCATGGCGGGGAGGCGGCGCGAATCCTCGTCGTCGCCGTCGTCGTCCTTGCCTTCCTGGTAGAGCGCGAGAAAACCGTCGAATTTGATCACCTGTCCGGTGGCGCGCAGTTCGAGCACGCGCGAGCCGGCCCTGGCCGCGATATCGACGGTGGTGCGCTCCATCTCCGCCGATTCCATCTGGCTCGCGATGGTTCGGGTCCAGATCAGCTCATAGAGCCTAGCCTGGTCGGTATCGAGGCGGCGGCGCATCTCGGCCGGCCGCCGCGACAGATCGGTGGGGCGGATGGCTTCGTGCGCTTCCTGGGCGTTCTTGGCCTTGCTCTGGTACTGGCGCGGCGCTTCCGGCACATAGGCCTTGCCGTAATCCTCGCCGATCACCTGGCGCGCCTGCGTAATCGCCGAACCGTCGATCTGCACACCATCGGTACGCATGTATGTAATGAGACCGGTGGTCTCGCCGCCGATATCGATGCCCTCATAGAGCCGCTGCGCGATCCGCATGGTATGAGCCGGTGCAAAGCCCATCTTGCGGCTGGCTTCCTGCTGCAGCGTCGAGGTGGTGAAGGGGGCGTGCGGATTGCGCCGCGCGGGTTTGGCCTCCACCGTGGAAACCGTGAAACTGGCGGCCTCGATCGCCTTCTTCAACTCCTCGGCTTCCGCGCCGGTGCCGATATCGAGCCGTTGAATCTTCTTGCCGTCGGCGCCGATCAGCCGCGCCTCGAAGGCGTCGCCGCGCGGTGTGGTGAGGGTCGCGACCAGCGACCAGTATTCCCTGGGAATGAACTTCTCGATTTCGAGCTCGCGGTCGCAGACCAGCCGCAGCGCCACCGACTGCACGCGGCCCGCCGAGCGCGCGCCCGGCAGCTTGCGCCACAACACCGGCGAGAGCGTGAAGCCGACCAGATAGTCCAGCGCGCGGCGCGCCATGTAGGCGTCGACCAGCGCGCCGTCGATCTGGCGAGGGTTCTTCATCGCCTCGGTGACCGCCTGCTTGGTGATGGCGTTGAACACCACGCGTTCGATCTTGTGGTCCTTGATCGCGCGCTTCTCCTTCAGCACCTCCAGCACGTGCCAGGAGATCGCCTCGCCCTCGCGATCGGGGTCGGTGGCGAGGATCAGCCGGTCGGCGCCCTTGAGCGCCTTGGCGATGTCGTTGAGACGGCCGGCCGCCTTGGGGTCGATCTCCCAGATCATCTGGAAGTTGGCCTCCGGATCGACCGATCCGTTCTTGGCGGGGAGATCGCGGACATGGCCGAAAGAGGCCAGAACCTCGTAGGAGGCGCCCAAATATTTGTTGATCGTTTTGGCTTTCGCCGGCGACTCGACAATGACGATATTCATGTCATTCCAATGGCTTACGGGAAAAATAAAGGCCGGTTCCGCGAGACTCGCGTCGGCCGTTTCGACAGCGAACATGGGTGGTGGGGTCGCCACTGTCAAATGGAGTGATGTGGAGGGGGGCCGGAACTGACCCGTTAGCATATCATCCTGGTTGTAAAATACGCCCTTTGCTTGTAAGCACAGAGAGCCTGTTCATATGAAATACGCGTAAGCAGCGTCTTGTTTCAGGACAGCGAGACCAGGCCGCCGCCGGGGCGTTCGAGGCGGCCGGCGAGTTCAAGTTCCAGCAGCACGGCGCGCACCACCGCCGGCGAGGCGCCCGCCATCCGGATCAGATCGTCGAGCAGGACCGGCGTTGGCCCGAGCAGGGCGGTGATGCGCGCGCGATCGCCCGAATCGGGTTCGACATCGAACGGCTCGTCATCGGGCTCGCGTAGTGCGAGCGGCCGCTCCATGATCGGCTCGACCGCGCTGATGACGTCGGACGCCTCGGTGGTCAGCGTCGCCCCCTGCTTGATCAGGTCGTTGGTGCCGGCGGCGCGGGGATCGAGCGGCGAACCCGGCACGGCGAACACTTCGCGGCCCTGTTCGGCGGCGATGCGTGCGGTGATCAGCGAGCCCGAACGATGCGCGGCCTCGATCACGACAACCCCGAGCGCCGCCCCCGAGATCAACCGGTTGCGCCTTGGAAAATCGCGGGCGCGTGGCACATGCCCCAGCGGCATTTCGGAAATCGCAGCCCCGGCCTCCAGCATCGACGCCAGCAGGTCCTCGTGCTCGGGCGGATATATCCGGTCGTGGCCGCCGGCCAGCACCGCCACGGTGCCGCCCTTGAGGCTGGCGCGATGCGCTGCCTGGTCGATGCCGCGCGCGAGCCCCGAGACGATGACAAAACCGGCGTCCGAGAGATCGCGCGCCAGGGATCCAGCGAACTTCAGCCCGGCGCCCGACGCGTTGCGCGAGCCGACGATCGCGAGCATCGGCCGCATCAGGGCGTCGAGCGCGCCGCGCACGCCGAGCAAAGGCGGCGCATCGTCCAGCGTCGCCAGCCGCGGCGGATAGCCGGCTTCTTGCGGCGCCAGCAGGCTGATGCCGAGCTTCGTGCTGGCCGCCAGTTCGGCGCGCGCATCTTCCTCGCCGCAGATCCGCCCCGGACGATCCGCGCCGCCGCGCCGGGCGAGATCCGGCAACCGCGCCAGCGCGGCGCGGGCGCTGCCGAAATGAAGGACAAGGGAACGGAAGGTGCGCGGTCCGACGTTGTCGGAACGGATCAGCCGCAGCCGGTCGATCCGTTCGGCGTCAGTGAGGCGGGTGGTGCTTGAGGTTTTGATGTCCACGGTTTCCCCCAAGCCGGCAAGATGGATCAACCCAGGGAAGTGGGCAATGGGATTTGCTCTGCTTCGTCATTCCGGGGCGGGCAAGGCGCGAGCGCCGAATCCATCACCACGATCAGGAGTATGGATTCCGGCCTGCGCCCAGAGGCGCATCCCCGAATGACGTCGCTGGGTGCGCCCATCCGCTTGCCCCATTCCCGCGCGCTCCGTAAAAGCTGTCCGACTGCTGCAGGGAATAGTGTCCATGATCTCGCTCGCCGAACTCCAGCGCCGCATCGATTCGGGTGAGCTTTCCGCGGATGCCGCGATCACGCAGTCGATCGAAACCATCGACACGGACGACAAGACCATCGGCGCCTTCGTCTGTCGGACCGAAAACCCCCGCTCGCAAAGTGCCGGGCCGCTGCGCGGCATCGCCGTCGGGATCAAGGACATCATCGAGACCTCGGATCTTCCGACCGCCATGGGCTCAAAGATCTATCGGGGTTTTCGGCCGCGCGCGGATGCGCCCGTGGTCGCCATGCTGAAGCAGGCGGGCGCCACCATCGCCGGCAAGACCACGACGACGGCGTTCGCTTCAGTGGATCCGACGCCGACGCTCAACCCGTGCCATCACGGCCATACGCCGGGCGGATCGTCGTCGGGATCGGCGGCGGCGGTCGCGGCCGGCATGATTCCGCTGGCGCTGGGCACGCAGACCGGCGGCTCGGTGATCCGGCCGGCCTCGTTCTGCGGCGTGGCGGCCATCAAACCGTCGTTCCGGCTGCTGCCGACGGTCGGCGTGAAGTGTTTTTCCTGGACGCTCGATACCGTCGGGCTGTTCGCGGCCGGGGTCGAAGACCTGGCGCAGGGACTGTCGGCCATGACCGGCAGGGCCGAACTGACGCTTGGCGCCGCGATCGAGACGCCGCGGATCGGCGTCGTGACGCAGGATTTTGCCGGTGCGCCGGAAGAAGCGGGCGCGGAGGCGCTGCGGATCGCCACGCGCGCGGCGGAACGCGCCGGGGCCACCGTTCGCGCGCTATCGCTGCCCGACATCGTCGGGGAGGCATGGCGGATTCATCCCTGCCTGCAGGATTTCGAGGCGCACCGGGCGCTGGCCTGGGAATACCGGACGCATCACGCCGACCTGCCGCCGCTGCTGCGCGGCAGGCTCGACGAAAGTGTGGGTATTGTGCCCGCCGACTACGACGCGGCGCGCAGCACCGCCAACCGCGCCCGCAAGGCACTGGCGAAAATCTTCGATGCGGTCGACGTGCTGCTGACGTTTTCAGCACCCGGTGCGGCGCCGAAGGGACTGGCCTCGACCGGCGATCCGCGTTTCAACCGGCTCTGGACGCTGATGGGCGTGCCCTGCGTCAACATCCCGGCCTATGTGGCTGACGGAGGATTGCCTGTCGGTGTGCAGGTGATTGCGAGGTTCGGCGACGACGCCGGGGCGTTGAAGGCGGCACGGTTTGTCGAAGGGGCGCTCGCGCGGCACTAAGGAATCACTTCGCCCCGATTCGCCCCTCGGTGCCCGCCCGCAACCGCTCGATGTTCTCGCGGTGCATGTAAAACAGCAGCATCGTCAGCACGGCGAACAATGCGGCCAGCGCCGGGTGGCCGAACCACCACAGGAAAATGGGCGTCACGAAACTTGCGACCAGCGACGACAGCGACGAGTAGCGCGAGGTCGCCGCCGTGGCGAGCCACAGCACGCAGAACATCACGGCAGCCGGCCAGAACAATCCGATCAGCACGCCGATATAGACCGCGACGCCCTTGCCGCCCTTGAATTTGAGCCAGACCGGGAACAGGTGACCGAGGAAGGCGCCGAGCGCCGCCAGCATCGCGGCGTTGGGGCCGCCGAGATGGCCGGCGATGACCACCGCGACCGTACCCTTGAGCGCATCGCAAAGCAGTGTCGTCGCGGCGAGTCCCTTGCGGCCGGTACGCAGCACGTTGGTGGCGCCGATATTGCCGGAGCCGATCGAGCGCAGATCCTGGGTGCCCGCGAGTTTCGTCAGGACCAGTCCGAACGGGATCGAGCCGAGCAGATAGCCGAGGAAGAAAGACACCGGCAGCCATGCTTCAGGCGACATCGTCTGGCCTCCCTCTAGACATGCTCATACACCGTCCGCCCACCGACGATGGTACGCACGACGCGGCCGGAGAATCTGGCATCGTCGAACGGCGTGTTCTTGCATTGCGACTTGAGATCCGCGGGATCGAGCACCCACGGCGTGTCGGCGTCGATCACGATGACGTCGGCGGGCGAGCCCGCGCGCAGCGATCCGCCCGATAGGCCCAACAGCTCGGCCGGGCGCGTCGACATCGCGCGGATCAGGGTCTTGAAATCGGTCTCGCCATTGTGGATCAGGCGCAGCGCCGCCGGCAGGATGGTCTGCAGGCCGATCGCGCCGTAGGCGGCTTCCGCGAACGGCAGCCGCTTGACCTCGACGTCCTGCGGATTGTGGTCGGACATCACGACGTCGATCAGGCCCGAGGCGACGGCGGCGACCAGCGCCAGGCGGTCGTCCTCGGTGCGCAGCGGCGGCGACAGTTTCAGAAAGCTCCGGTACGGGCCGATGTCGTTTTCGTTCAGGGTGAGGTGATTGATCGAGACCGAGGCCGAGACCGGCAGCCCGGCATCGCGCGCGCGTGAGAGGATTTCCAGCGACTCGATACAGGTCAGCGAGGCCGCGTGATAGCGCCCGCCGGTCAGCGCGACGAGGCGCATGTCGCGCTCCAGCATCACCGCCTCGGCGGCGTTCGGAATGCCGATCAGCCCCAGGCGCGCGGCGAACTCGCCCTCGTTCATGACGCCTTCGCCGACGAGGTTGGGATCTTCGGTGTGGTGCACGATCAGCGCGTCGAAGTCGCGGGCGTAGGTGAGGGTACGCCGCATCACCTGCGCGTTGGTGACGCTGCGGTCGGCGTCGGTGAAAGCGACGGCGCCGGCGGCCTTCAAGAGGCCGATCTCGGTCATCTCCTCGCCGCGCATGCCTTTTGTCAAAGCCGCCATCGGGTGGATGTTGACGATCGCGGTGTCGCGGGCGCGGCGCAGCACGAAGTCGACCGTCGCCGAATTGTCGATGACGGGGGAGGTATCCGGCTGGCAGATGATGGTGGTGATGCCGCCGGTTGCCGCAGCCTGGCTCGCGGAAGCAAAGGTCTCGCGGTGGCTGGCGCCGGGCTCGCCGACAAAGGCGCGCATGTCGATCAGTCCGGGGGCGACGATCTTGCCGGCGCAGTTGATGATGTCGGTGCCTTCGGGCACGCCGGCGGCGCCAATGCCGCGCCGGGAGTCGCGGATCACGCCGTCGGCGATCAGGACATCGCCGGGGCCGTCGAAATCCCTGCTGGGATCGATCAGCCGGGCGTTGGCCAGCAGGATCGGGCGGCGGTCGGTCAGCATGATGTCACGCGTTCGGCAGGTTGCGGGCGAGCGCTTCGAGCACCGCCATCCGCACCGCCACTCCCATTTCCACCTGTTCGCGGATCAGCGATTGCGCGCCGTCCGCCACGATCGAGTCGATCTCCACGCCGCGGTTCATCGGCCCCGGATGCATCACCAGCGCGTCGGGCTTGGCGTAAGCGAGCTTCTTCTGGTCGAGCCCGAAATAGTGAAAATACTCGCCGGTCGAGGGCACGAACGATCCGTTCATGCGCTCGCGCTGCAGCCGCAGCATCATCACGATGTCGGCGCCGTTCAGCCCCTCGCGCATGTCGCGGGCGACCTCGACGCCCATCCGCTCGATGCCGCGCGGCAGCAGCGTGGAGGGCGCGACCACGCGCACCCGGGCCCCCATGATGTTGAGCAACAGGATGTTGGAGCGCGCCACCCGCGAATGCATGACGTCGCCGCAGATCGCCACCACCAGCCCTTCGAGGCGGCCCTTGTTGCGGCGGATGGTCAGGGCATCGAGCAGCGCCTGCGTGGGATGCTCATGCGCGCCGTCGCCGGCGTTGATCACGGAGCCGTCGACCTTGCGCGCCAGCAGTTCCACCGCGCCGGAGGCATGGTGCCGGACCACCAGGATGTCAGGGTGCATGGCGTTCAGCGTCACCGCGGTATCGACCAGGGTTTCGCCCTTGCGCATCGAGGAGGACGACACCGACATGTTCATGACGTCGGCGCCGAGCCGCTTGCCGGCGATCTCGAACGAGGATTGGGTCCGGGTCGAGGCTTCGAAGAACAGGTTGACCTGGGTGCGGCCGCGCAGCGAGGTGCGCTTCTTGTCGACCTGGCGGTTGAGCTCGACATATTCCTCGGAGAGGTCGAGCAGGCCGGTGATGTCGGCCACGGAAAGGCCCTCGATTCCCAGCAGATGCCGGTGACCGAGGACGAAGGTCGATTTCGATACAGGGGTCATTAAAGCGAGAGCTATAGGCAGAGATCGGGGGCGGGGCAAGCGCGAATAGGGCCCTGTGCGAGTTAACCCCCGATCTGTCCGTGCGGAGGGGTAAAGAGGGTTTGCCGCAATGTCGCCGCGTTCGGCGCGCGAGGAGGGCGTCCGATGCAGGAAATGAAGCTGATGGCGGCGACTGCGTTGACCGGTCTTGTGCTGGCGGTCGGCTCGATCAGCGCTGGCGCGCAGGCCTTGCCCGGCGACTTCGTGTTCCTGCGCGACATCGATCCGACCATCCTCCAGGACATCCGCTACGCCAGATCCAACAATTTCGTCGGCCGCAGGCTCTCGGGGTACGACGCCGCCGAATGCGTAGTTAAGCGCGGCGTCGGCCTGGCGTTGAAAGCCGTCCAGCAGGACGTCGGGAAGCAGAAACTGTCGCTGAAAGTGCTGGATTGCTACCGGCCGTCGCGCGCGTCGCGCGACATGGTGGTGTGGGCGCAAAATGGAAGGGAGACGCGGGCGGAGCGGCGCTATAACCCCACGCTCCCGAAGAAGGATCTGTTCCGGCTCGGCTATATCGCCGAGCGTTCCCAGCATTCCACCGGCGCTGCGATCGACCTCACTTTGGTCGACCTTGCCGCCGACAATTCCGCCGCGTTCGATCCCGCCAAGATCTATGCCGACTGCACCGCGCCCGAAGCCGCCCGCGCGCCCGAAGGCAGCGTCGACATGGGCACCGGCTACGATTGCTCGGATGTGAAGTCGCATACCGCGGCGCGGACCATCACGCCGGCGCAACGGCGCTGGCGGAACACGCTGGTTGCTGCGATGGCGAAGCAGGGTTTTGTGAACTATTCGAAGGAGTGGTGGCACTTTTCAATGCCGGGCGCGGGCGGGGAGGCGTATGATTTTCCGATCAGACGGCGTTGAGATAGAGTCAGCGCCAATCCAGATGATGCAGCCGGACGCCCATCATGCCCCAGCCTTCCTTCGCGACCCACGAGGTGTTCAACCAGTCGCCGCCGTTTTGCGATATCGACTTGTTCGCGGTTGACCGGCCGCTGGTCGAGGCAGTCGCGGCCAATGGCGGCGCTGCGGCTGAGAAAGAACTCTCCGAATTCGGCAAACACTGGGGTTCAGCCGAAATGGCGGCGCGCGGCCGAATCGCCAACGAGAACACGCCAAAACTGCGGACGTTCGACTCGCGCGGCAACCGCCGCGACGAGGTCGAGTTTCACCCGGCCTATCATGAACTGATGGCGCGCAGCGCCCATGCCGGCGTGCACAATTCGACCTGGGACGCGCAGGGCAAGCCGACCGGCGGGGCGTCAGAGGTGGTGCGCGCCGCAAAATTCTACATCGCGGCGCAGGTCGAAACCGGGCATCTGTGTCCGATCACCATGACCCGCGCCTCGGTGGCGGCACTGGCTGTTCAGCCGGACCTGCTGGCGAAGACCATGCCTGTGATCGGTACGCGCGCCTACGATCCGAGCTTCGCGCCGTGGTGGACAAAGCGCGGCATGACGCTCGGCATGGGGATGACCGAGAAACAGGGTGGCACCGATGTGCGCTCCAACATGACGCGGGCGGAGGGCGACGGTGCCGGCTATCGCATCACCGGTCACAAATGGTTCATGTCGGCGCCGATGTGCGACGCCTTCCTGGTGCTGGCGCAGGCGGACGAGGGCCTGACCTGCTTCTTCATGCCGCGCTTCAAGCCTGATGGGTCGATCAACGCGATCCAGTTCCAGCGCCTGAAGGACAAGCTCGGCAACCGCTCCAATGCCTCGTCCGAGGTCGAATTCGTCGACGCCTATGCCGAGCGGGTCGGCGACGAGGGCAAGGGCATCCGCACCATCATCCAGATGGTGCAGCTGACGCGGCAGGATTGCGCGATTGCCTCCGCCGGGCTGATGCGTTCGGGGCTCGCACACGCGCTGCACCACGCCCGTCATCGCAGCGTATTTCAAAAGCATCTCGCCGACCAGCCGCTGATGCAGGCGGTGCTGTCGGACATGGCGCTGCATGTCGAGGCATCGATCGCGCTGGTGATGCGGCTCTGCCGTTCGTTCGACCGTGCGCCACACGACCCCGATGAGGCGGCCTACATGCGGCTGCTGACGCCCGCGATCAAATACTGGGTCTGCAAGAGCGCACCGGGTTTCTTGTACGAGGCAATGGAGTGCCTGGGCGGCAACGGCTATGTCGAGGAAGGCATTTTGGCGCGGCATTACCGGGAGGCGCCGGTCAACGCGATCTGGGAGGGCTCCGGCAATGTGATGTGCCTCGACGTGTTGCGGGCGCTGTCGCGCGAGGCGGAGGCCGCGGCTGCGGTGCTGCAGGGTCTGGCCGGAGAAACACGGGGCCTGCCGGGCGCAGGCGAGGCGGTCGCGTTCATCGCCAAGGCGTTCCGCCGGCCGGACGGCGAGCGCGTCGCAAGGCTGGCGGTGGAGAAGCTGGCGCTGCTCGCGGCTGCTGCCGCCCTCAATCAGGTGTCGCCGCATCACGCCGAACGGTTCGCGGCGACACGGCTGGCCGGCACTCACGCCGGCATGTACGGCGCCGTCGATCTCGCCGTCGGCGATATCAGGGTCTTGCTGGAGCGGGCGCTGCCGTGAAGATTCCACCCTCTCGTCATGGCCGGGCCTGACCCGGCCATCCACGTCTTCTTAACTCCGTGGGAAGAAAGACGTGGATGCCCGGGTCAAGCCCGGGCATGACGAATTGTGATACCCGCACTGGCCGAAAGCATCTGATGGATCGTCTCGACCCCGCCGCTCCACCGATCATGGTGGCGCCGGTCACACACCCGCCACGGATCTGGAAATTCTGGGGCACCGCGCTGTGGGGCCTGTTCATCTTCGTTGCGTTGTTTGCGGGTCAGCTCGTGGTGGTGGCCTGGTTGGTGCTGCGGCAGGAGGGGCCGTTCGATCTTGCGGCCGCGATCCACGTCGTGGGCGGTGGCCTGACGATTTCTCTCTCCGTGATCATGGGGATGCCCGCCGCGCTCGGCGCGATATGGATCGCCACACGTCTGTCGCGCACGCCGTTCGCCCAATACCTTGCGCTGCGCTGGAGCTCGTGGAGGGACCTGGCGATCGGCGTCGGCGCGCTGGTCGTGCTGGTCGCCGGCTGGGACCTGCTGTCGCGCGCGCTGGGACGGGAGGTCGCGCCCGGCTTCATGGTCGACGTGCTGAAATCGGCGCGCGCCGATGGAGCGCTCTGGCTGCTGGTGATCGCGTTCTGCGTCGCAGCCCCCGTCTCGGAAGAGTTTTTCGCGCGCGGCTTTCTCTATCGCGGCTGGTCGGAATCGTTCCTGAAGGTGCCCGGCGCGATTCTGCTGTCGTCGCTGGTATGGACCGCGCTGCATCTGCAGTATGACTGGTTCTTTTTCGGTCAGGTGTTTTCCATCGGGCTGTTGCTCGGCTGGCTCCGCCATCGCAGCAATTCGACCTGGCTGACGGTGGTCGTGCACGGCCTCAACAATCTCGCCGCGACGCTGCAGAGCATCTGGCTGG
Organism: Bradyrhizobiaceae bacterium Ga0074131; assembly: GCA_001464035.1. Classification (GTDB taxonomy): domain Bacteria; phylum Pseudomonadota; class Alphaproteobacteria; order Rhizobiales; family Xanthobacteraceae; genus Bradyrhizobium. The sequence goes on along the minus strand of LNEC01000016.1, from coordinate 83,245 downwards.
CGGGGGCGAGTTGACGGCATCGCTGGGATATTCTCTTCACCTCTCCCGATGGAAGAGGTGAAGAGGAATGGTTACGCGACCAGCGCGATCACCACCGGCATCGTGATCGCCGCCAAAATGGTTTGCAGCGTGATGATCTGCGCCAGCAGGGGTGCGTCGCCGCCCATCTGCCGGGCCAGCACGTAGGCACTCGACGACGTCGGCACCGCCGAGCACACCGCCACGATGGCAAGATTGGAACCGGAAAGGCCGAACCACAGCGCTAGCGTGATCGCGAGCACCGGCATCAACGCCAGTTTGAGGAAGACGGCCACGGCAGCGGCGAGGCTCGGGCGCAACATGCCTGCCAGATGCAGGCCGGCCCCGGTGACGAGCAGGCCGATCGCGAGCGAGGAGCGGCCGAGGGCGTCGGCGACCTCGTGCCAGATGCGCGGCAGCGGCAGGTGCAGGACATTGAGGGTCAGCCCGATCGCGCAGGCCCAGATCAGGGGATTGCGCACCATGGTCATCAGGATGGCGCGAACCGCCTGCTTCTCGGGGGAGGCGTAATGCGCCAGCACCGCGACGCTGAAAACATTGACCAGCGGGATGATCGCGACCATCGCAACCGAAGCCAGCGCCAGCCCGGTGTCGCCATAGAGATTGCCGGAAACCGACAGCGCCACATAGGTCTGCCAGCGGGTGGCGCCCTGGAAGATCGAGGTGAAGGCCGGCCCGTCGACCGCGCACCGCGCCAGCACCGGCCGCAAGACGAGGCACAACAGCGACATCAGCAGCGCCGAGAGCAGCAGCGCGCCGCCGACGCCCGCGACCGGCACCGCGGAGAGATCGGCCCTGACCAGCGTCTGGATCAGCAGCAACGGAAACAGCACGTAATAGGTCAGCCGCTCCAGCCCATGCCATTGCGTCTCCAGCCGCAGCAGGCTTCGCTTCAGGACGAACCCCAGCACGATCAGCAGGAACACCGGCAGCAAGGCCGCCACCACCAGCGCCATGGTCAGCGGCCTCTGCGGCTGTCGCGCAGCGTCATGAGCCGGTCAAGCGCGCCCTGCAGGATGTAGATCGCGGCGTGTTCGTCGATCACCTCCGCGCGCCGGGCACGACTCATGTCGGTTCCGATCAGTTCGCGCTCCACCGCCGCGGTGGACAGCCGTTCGTCCCACAGGCCGATCGCAAGGTCGGTCAGCCTGGCAAAATTGCGGGCGAAGGCGCGCGTCGACTGGGCGCGCGGTCCTTCGCTGGCGTCCATGTTGACGGGCAGGCCCAGCACGAAGCCGGCGGCGCCGCGCTCGGCGGCGATGGCGAGCAGCCGCGCCGCGTCTGATGTGAACGCCTTGCGCTGGACGGTACCGACCCCGGTCGCGAGCCTGCGGTCGGGATCGGACACCGCGACGCCGATGGTCTTGGTTCCAAGGTCGAGTCCGATCAGCGCCCCGCGTTCAGGCCAGTGCGCGACGGCTTCGATCAAGGGCAGGATGAGAGCGGGCATGATCCCGCTTAACACGCGCCGCACGGTGCATGCAAAGCGCTTGCTTCCCTTCACCTCTCCCCATCGGGGAGAGGTGGGTACCGCGATCCGCTGCTGCTGTCAGCGGATCGCCACCGGATTGATCATGCTCTGCACGCCGCCCTTGAAACGCGGGTGGCCGAGGACAAACAGGAACTCATAGGCCTTGTCCTTGGCAAGCTCGGCGGTGTCCATGTTTTCGAGGATGTAGGTGCCGTTCATCGGCAGCAGGATCTGATGGACCTCGAAGACGTTTTTGGTTTCGAACGGCACGACTTCGAGCCCCCAGGTATCGGCGCCGATTGCGACCACGCCCTTGCCGGTGAGATGTTTCGCGCCTTCGACGCCAAGTCCGGGTTCGACCGATCCAAAGCGTTTGTCGTCCTTGCCGATCAGGCTGAGCCATCCGGTGTGGAACAGCACGACATCACCCTGGCGGATGTCGACGCCCTGCTTCCTGGCAACTTCCTCGATTTCCTTGACGTTGAAGGCGGTGCCTTCCTTGACGACGTCGGTGTTGTAGTAGGCTGCCATGTCCAGCAGCACGCCGCGCGTTACGATCGGTGGAATCTTTTCAACGCCGAGTTTTTTCAGACCGGTGGGGTCGCCGAAATCGGCGAGCTTGTTGCCGTTGTAGTAGACATGCTCGACGCCGATGTGGCCGAGACCGTCGAGTTGGCTGCCGACGCCGACCCAGCCGTCGAGCAAGTCGTCATTATAGGTGGTCTTGGTCGGTCCCAGGCCCGGAATGCCGGCCTGGCCGGGCTGCACGACGGTGATCTTGAATGCGCGCGGCGGATAGGCCGGCGTCTTGGAATCGACGGGGATGCCGAGCGCATAGGTCTTGCCGGTCTTCACCAGCGATGCCGCCTTCACCACGAGCTCCGGCGTCATGTAGTTGGCGGCACCGATCTCGTCGTTCGGTCCCCATTTCGATTTGGTCCAGTCTTGTGCGCTTGCGGTTCCGGCCGTACCCAACACGGCGACAGAACAGCAAAATACGATTGCCCTCAGCATCGCAGTTCCTCCCAAGCGTTGACGTTATGGTTGTTGGTAGCTAGCGCTGCATACTAACGCACCGGGGCGGGGCGTCCAAAGTTTTCGACGCGAATTTTCAACCGCGATGCAATGGGCGCATTCGCAAACGCGAAATGCCCGAACAGTTTGCCGCAAATTATGACAACGCTTTTCGTTGCGCGGAATAACGGCCGGTTAGGCGGCAATGACCTTGCCGTTCTCCTCCAGGCAAGCGACAAAACCTTGCAGGGCGCTGTATCGATACGCGCCGCGCCGCTGGATGAACAGGGTATCGACCCGCGCCTGCGACGGGCTCAGCGGATGGATGCGAATGTTGCCGCTCTGGTCGTTGCGTTCGACGACGGCGCGCGGCAGCAGCGTTACGCCCATGTCGGCGGCGACGCAGCCGATCATGCCGTCGAGCGTGCCGAGTTCGAACCGCGCGGCGGACGGCCAGCCAAACTCCGTCAGCAATTGCTCGAGCCGTTGCCGGTAGGTGCAGCCGGTGCGGAACACCAGCACGGTCGGCCCGGATTCCGGCGTGCCGTCGCGAAGCGCGGCGAGGCTGGCCCAGCGGCGCGCCGTCACCAGCACCAGTTCTTCCCTGAATGCCGTCACACCGGTGAGCTCGGCATGCGCGATTGGACCGGCGACGAAGGCGCCGTCGAGCGAACCATCGAGCACGGCGGCGACCAGGTCGGCGGTCGGCGCGGTCCGCAGGCTCAATTGCACCGCGGGAAAACGCCGGTGAAATTCAGCGAGCAGCGCGGGCAGGCGCACCGCGGCGGTGGTTTCCATCGAGCCGATCGACAACGGTCCTTTCGGTTCGCCATCCTCGCGCGCGGCCAGCACCGCTTCGCGCGACAGCGCGGCCAGCCGCTGCGCATAGGGCAGCAGGCGGCGGCCGGCGCCGGTCAGGGTCATGCCGCGGCTGTGCCGTTCGAACAATTGCGTGCCGATCTCGGCTTCGAGCGCTTTCACCCGCTGCGTGACGTTGGATTGCACGGTGTTGAGTTCGTCGGCGGCGCGGGTGATGCCACCGAGGCGCGCGACGGTCGAAAACGTCACCAGGTCGGACAATTCCACGACGTCGACTCCGTTTCATTTTAGAGATGGCAGTGTTCTCTAGAAATCATTTATCCAGAATGCTAGCTGGATCTACAGTGGCTGTCCAGAAACGGGGAATGAAAATGTCGATCGAGACGCCGCTGACGAGCCTGTTGGGGATCCGCCATCCAGTGCTGCTGGCGCCGATGGACGTGATTGCCGGCGCGCGGCTGACGGCGGCGGTGAGCCGGGCCGGGGGCTTTGGCATTCTCGGCGGCGGCTATGGCGAGAGAGCCTGGCTCGAGCAGGAAACGGCAAAACTCCGGCAGCAGGCGGCCCCCTTCGGTATCGGCTTCATCACCTGGAGTCTCGCAAAGCAGCCCGACCTGCTGGACATCGCACTGGCCGCACGGCCGCGCGCGATCATGCTGTCGTTCGGCGATCCCGAACCATTCGCGTCCCGCATCAAGCAGGCGGGCGCTCTGTTGATCTGCCAGGTTCAGGATGAAGCCATGGCGCGACAGGCGCTCGATGCCGGCGTCGACATCCTGATCGCGCAGGGCTCCGAGGCCGGCGGCCACGGCGCGTCGCGCACCACCATCGACATCGTGCCGGCGATTGTCGATCTCGCGGCCGGCCGTGTGCCGGTGGTGGCCGCCGGCGGCATCGGCGACGGCCGCGGGCTGGCGGCGATGATGATGCTCGGTGCGACAGGCATTCTCATGGGCACGCGCTTCTACGCCAGCCAGGAGTGCGACGGCGCCGAGGAGGCCAAGCGGCGCATCTGCGCCGCCACGGCAGGCAGCACCACGCGCGGCATCATCTTCGACCTCTCACGCAACAATGTCTGGCCGGCGCCGTTCAACGGGCGCTGCCTGATCAACGATCATGCCCGCCGCTGGATGGGCCGCGAAATCGAACTGCTGCAGAATGTGACGGCGGTCGCCGCCGACTATGCGGCGGCCAGGGCCGCCGGCAATTTCGATATCGCGGCGGTCATTGCAGGGGAAGCCGTCAGGCTGATCCACGACATCCCGCCGGCCGCCGAAATCATCGATCGTATTGTCGCCGAAGCCGACCGGATATTATCGGGGCGGCGCAATTCCGCGAGCGGCGTTTTCTTCCCTTCTCCCCTTGTGGGAGAAGGTGGCGCGGACAACGTCCGCGCCGGATGAGGGGTTTCTATCCACGGGCAAAATATCTGTTGAGCAAACCCCTCACCCGTCTCGAATGCACTAATCGCGCATTCGATCCACCCTCTCACAAGGGGAGAGGGGTAAGCGAGCCGACAAGAGAGAGACAACATCATGTGGCCAGACCGCCGAATCCTCGATCTCTTCAAGACCGAATTTCCGATCGTGCAGGCGCCGATGGCGGGGGTGATGGACGCCGACCTCGTGATCGCGGCATCGCAGGGCGGCGCGCTCGGCTCGCTGCCCTGCGCGATGTTCTCGCCGGAAAAGGCGCGCGAGCAGATCGGCATCATCCGCCAGCGCGTCTCGACGCCGCTCAATGTCAACTTCTTCTGCCACACGCCGGTAGAGCCGGATCCCGCGCGCGAGGCCGGATGGAAGTCGCGGCTGTCGTCCTATTACAGTGAGTTGGGGCTCGATCCGGCGGTGCCGATCAACGCCGCCAACCGGGCGCCGTTCGACGAGACGATGTGCGCGCTGGTCGAGGAGTTGAAGCCCGAGATCGTCAGCTTCCATTTCGGCCTGCCGGAGCCGGCTTTGCTGAAGCGCGTCAAGGCGGCCGGCTGCATCGTGATGTCGTCGGCGACCATCGTGCGGGAGGCGATCTGGCTCGAGGAAAACGGCGCCGACGTCATCATCGCGCAGGGTGCCGAAGCCGGCGGCCATCGCGGCATGTTCCTGACCGACAATATCGCCGAACAGCCCGGCATTTTCGCGCTGGTGCCGCAGGTGGTGGACGCGGTGAAGGTGCCGGTAATCGCGGCGGGCGGCATCGCCGACGGGCGCGGCATCGCGGCGGCGTTCGCGCTGGGGGCTTCGGGCGTGCAGATCGGCACGGCGTATCTGCGCTGTCCGGAATCCCGGGTGATCGCCCCGGCGCGTGTGGCGCTGGCGCAGGCGCGCGACGATTCCACCGTCATCACCAATGTCATGACCGGGCGTCCGGCGCGCGGGGTCGGCAACCGCGTGATGCGCGAGGTCGGCCCGATTTCGCCCGATGCACCGGCATTTCCCCATTCCGCGACGGCCCTGGGACCGCTAAAGGCGGCCGCCGAAAAGCTCGGCAAGGTCGATTTCACCAATCTCTGGGCCGGGCAGGCGGTGCGGCTCGGCCGGGAGATGCCGGCCACGGAGCTGACCCGGGCACTGGCCGGCGCCGCATTGGCGCGGCTGAGCCAGCTGGCGGGATGAGAAGGCCGCCGCAGCGGTTGCGGCGCAAAAGGAGCCTCTGCTATACGGCGGGCTGAATTCGCCGCCAGAGGCCTTACATAATGTCTGTCGATGCCGCCACTGTCCGCCGCATCGCGCATCTCGCGCGGATCGCGGTTACCGACGAAGAGGTTCCCCATCTGCAGGGCGAACTGAATGCCATGCTGGCCTTTGTCGAGCAGCTGTCGGAAGTCAACGTCGACGGCGTTGAGCCGATGACCTCGGTGATCCCGATGGAAATGAAGAAACGCGCCGACGTGGTCAATGACGGCGAGATCGCGGACGATATCGTCCGGAACGCGCCGGCCACCGACGATCATTTCTTTCTGGTGCCGAAAGTGGTCGAATAACCGGCGCTTTCGAACCGGTTCGCGCAAGCCATATTATCGAGGCGGGAAATCCGATGTGTCTCCTCTGCGACGATGAAAAGGCCTATCAGGCCTACATGAACTACCTCGACGCGATGGAGCGGCAGGGCAAGGCCGCCGATCCCGACAAGGCGATGGACGCCGTGCTCGACGCGCTCGAGGCGTCGGACAAGACCCGCAAGCAGGACGACCCGGCCAACGACAAGACGCTGTCTCCGTTCTTCTGCAGCCCGGTTGATAAATGACCGATTTGACATCGCTGACGCTCGCCGCGGCCCGTGAGGGCCTCGCGAACAGATCCTTTACCTCGCTCGAGCTGACCGACGCCCACCTCGGCGCGATCGAGGCCGCGCGCGGGCTCAACGCCTTCGTGATGGAGACCCCGGACCAGGCCCGTTCGATGGCCCGCGCGATCGATGCGAAGATCGCCAAGGGCGAGGGCGGCCCGCTCGCCGGCATTCCCCTTGCCATCAAGGACCTGTTCGCCACCAAGGATGTCCGCACTACGGCATGCTCGAAAATCCTCGGCAATTTCGTGCCTCCTTACGAATCCACCGTGACGTCGCAGCTCTGGCGCGATGGTGCCGTCATGCTCGGCAAACTCAACAATGACGAGTTCGCGATGGGCTCGTCGAACGAAACGTCATGCTTCGGTCCGGTGGTCAATCCGTGGCGGCGCGACGGCGCCAATACCACGCTGGTGCCCGGCGGCTCGTCCGGCGGATCGGCGTCGGCGGTGGCGGCGCTGTTGTGCATGGGTGCGACCGCGACCGACACCGGCGGATCGATCCGCCAGCCCGCGGCGTTCACCGGTACCGTCGGCATGAAACCGACCTATGGGCGCTGTTCGCGCTGGGGCATCGTGGCGTTCGCGTCCTCGCTCGATCAGGCCGGGCCGATCGCGCGCACGGTGCGCGACAGCGCGATTCTGATGCGCTCGATGGCCGGGCACGATCCCAAGGACACCACGTCGGTCGACCGCGCGGTACCCGATTACGAGGCCGCGATCGGCAAGTCGGTGAAGGGCATGAAGATCGGCATCCCCCGGGAGTACCGACTCGAGGGCATGCCCCAGGAAATCGAAAAGCTCTGGACCGAGGGCGCGGCCTGGCTGAAGGCGGCGGGTGCCGAACTGGTCGACGTGTCGCTGCCGCACACCAAATACGCGCTGCCGGCCTATTATATCGTCGCGCCGGCCGAGGCCTCGTCCAACCTCGCGCGCTACGACGGCGTGCGCTACGGCTTGCAGGTGCCCGGCCGTTCGATCGGTGAGCAATACGAGAACACCCGCGCCGAGGGCTTTGGCGCCGAGGTCCGCCGCCGCGTCATGATCGGCACCTATGTGCTCTCGGCCGGCTATTACGACGCTTATTACCTGCGCGCGCAGAAGGTCCGCACCCTGATCAAGCGGGACTTCGAGGAGTGTTTTGCCAAGGGCGTCGACGCCATCCTGACCCCGGCGACGCCCTCGGCGGCGTTCGGAATTGGGGAGAAGGGCGCCGATCCCGTCGAGATGTATCTCAACGACATCTTTACGGTGACGGTGAACATGGCGGGGCTGCCGGCGATCGCGGTGCCCGCCGGCAAGGATGCGCAGGGCTTGCCGCTCGGGCTGCAGCTGATCGGCCGGCCATTCGACGAAGAGACGCTGTTTTCGCTCGGCGAGGTGATCGAGCAGGCGGCGGGACGCTTCACGCCGGCGAGGTGGTGGTGACCATGGCGGCATTCAAAGCCAGCCTGTCGGGCGCGGCCCCCGCGCCGGATCTCGCCGCGCTACTCGGGTCCGCCGCGTAAGCCTGCCTTGCTGCATCTCTTTGCATGCAGCAGGCATCACGCCGACTCCGGCGCGTCAGGTTCCATGCCGGCTTTTGCGTTGCGTTTGTTGCCTCGTTTCGTCATGGTTCCCCGATGAGCATGGTTCATACATGACTGACGACGACAGCATTCCGGCTTCCCGGCGGGTCGATCAGCTGCTGGCTTCGTCGCAGCTCGCGGTTGCGATCGAGAACGACAAATACAAGCATTTGCTCGATCATGCGCCGGTCGCGGTCGCGGTATCGCGCGGTTCCGGCGAAAAGCAGCATGTCGTCTACATCAACAAGGCGTTCGAGCATTTGATGTCGATGGCGGCCGCGGACGTCGAGGGCCGGAGCTGGACATGTCTCGACGGGTTTCTTCACGAAGACAGCCCGGCCCAGACCCTCGGTCAGGCGATCCGGGACGGCGAGGATTTTATCGGCGTGTTCCGCCCCGCCGGCCCGGTTGACCGTCTGGTCGTGGTGCAGGCCTACGCCTCCGTGATCGAAAGCGACGATGGCGTCGAGAATTTCCGGATCGCCGCCCTGGTCGATGTCGGCGGCCGTGAGCGGGCGCAGATCGAGCAGTTCGAGAGCCAGATCCGGGACCGCGACATGCTGATGCGCGAGCTTCAGCATCGGGTGAAGAACAATCTGCAGCTGATCACCGCGTTGATCCGCCTGGAGGCGCGGTCGGCCGCGGAAGGCGAGACGGTGGCCCTGGCGCGGCTGGCGAGCCGGATCGATGCCCTGACGGTGCTGTACCGGACCTTGTCGGCGGAGAACGCCCCCCCCGAAATCGATCTCGGCCAGTATCTTTCCGACGTCGCGACCTCCGTGATGGAGGTCAACGCGATACCGGGCGTGTCGATCGATCTTGATGTCGGATATTGCCCGCTCTCGATCAACGTGGCGATGCCCGCGGGGCTGCTGATCAACGAGATGCTGACCAACGCGCTGAAATATGCGTTCGTCGGCCGCAACAGCGGCAAGCTGAAGCTGATCTGCAAATGCGAGGACGGCCGCGCGACGGTGATGGTGTCCGACGACGGGGTGGGACTCGGCGAAAACCAGGAATGGCCGTCACCCCGCAAGCTCGGCGCCTTGATCCTGCAGACGCTTCGGGAAAACGCCAAGAACGTCGTATTCCGCGCCGAAAGCATTCGCGGCCAGGGCACATGGTTCACGCTGGTGTTCGATGCCCCCGCAGGTACGACGCGGAATTGAGATCAGCTGCCTATCCGACGTCGCAGAATTTACTCCGCTCAAACGTGCTTCGGGGGTTTTCCAGGGCCCGCCGTCGCGATAAAAGCCGTCCATGAACGCAACCGTCAAACCATCCAGGCTGATCAAGGGCGCCACCGGCGATTGGGAAACCGTGATCGGGCTCGAAGTCCATGCCCAGGTCACCTCGAACTCAAAGCTGTTTTCCGGTGCCTCGACCGCGTTCGGCGGCGATCCCAACAGCCATGTCTCGCTGGTCGATGCGGCGATGCCGGGCATGCTGCCGGTCATCAACGAGGAATGCGTCAGGCAGGCGGTCCGGACCGGTCTCGGGCTCAACGCAAAGATCAATCTGCGCTCGGTGTTCGACCGCAAGAACTATTTTTATCCCGACTCGCCGCAGGGCTACCAGATCAGCCAGTACCTTTCGCCTGTTGTCGGCGAGGGCGAAGTGGTGCTCGAACTCGACGGCGGCAGGACCGCCACCGTGGGTATCGAGCGGCTGCATCTGGAACAGGATGCCGGCAAGTTGCTGCATGACCGCAGCCCGAGCCTGTCCTACGTCGACCTCAACCGGTGCGGCGTGGCGCTGATGGAGATCGTCTCCAAGCCGGATATTCGCGATGCCGAGCAGGCCAAGGCCTATGTGACCAAGCTGCGCTCCATCCTGCGCTATCTCGGTACCTGCGACGGCGACATGGAGAAGGGAAGCCTGCGCGCCGACGTCAACGTCTCCGTGCGCAGGCCGGGCGGTCCGCTCGGCACCCGCTGCGAGATCAAGAACATGAACTCGATCAGTTTCATCGGCGACGCCATCGAATACGAGGCGCGGCGCCAGATCGAAATCATCGAGGACGGCGGCGTCATCGACCAGGAGACGCGGCTCTACGACCCCGGCAAGGGCGAGACCCGCTCGATGCGTTCCAAGGAAGAGGCGCACGACTACCGCTACTTCCCGGATCCCGATCTGTTGCCGCTGGAGTTCAGCGAGGCGTGGGTCGCCGAGATCAGGGCCGGCCTGCCGGAATTGCCGGACCAGAAGAAGGCGCGCTTCATCGCCGACTTCGGGCTGTCGCCGTACGACGCCAGCGTGCTGGTCGCCGAACGCGAGAGCGCGGACTTCTACGAGGCCGTGCTGGCCGGGCTCGCCGACAGGTCTCGCGACGGCAAGCTCGCGGCCAACTGGGTGATCAACGAACTGTTCGGGCGGCTCAACAAGGAAGGCCGTGACATCACGGCCTCGCCGGTGTCGGCCGAACAGCTTTCCGCCATCGTCGACCTGATCGGTGAGGGCACTATCTCCGGCAAGATCGCCAAGGACCTGTTCGAGATCGTCTGGACCGAGGGCGGCGATCCCCGCGCGCTGGTGGAGGCCCGCGGCATGAAGCAGGTCACCGATCCCGGCGCGATCGAGAAGGTGGTCGACGACATCATCGCCGCCAATCCCGACAAGGTGGCGCAGGTCCGCGCCAAGCCGCAGCTCGCCGGCTGGTTCGTCGGCCAGGTGATGAAGTCGTCCGGCGGCAAGGCCAATCCGCAGGCCGTCAACCATCTCCTGAAATCCAAACTCGGCATCTGAACCACGGCGCCGCGCGACGCCGGCGGCATCTCCGCCGTCTCGCTGCATGCATCCGGGCGAGCGCCGGTCATTCAGCATCAGCGCCGGTGGATCGCGTCGGCCGGCAGGTCGTGCTGCGAATCAGCGCCGGCGCTTCGTGCCGAAAGCCGGTTCGCGCGAGCGCCGATGAGACGCGAAGCCGGTGAGCACGAAAAATTTATTTATTGCCAAAAACCGCGACTCAGAGTCCGCGCCATGCGGCTTTTGCCGACTCAAGCGAGTTGCGCGGGCGTTGAACGCGTGTCGGCAGAGCCAAGTGCGAACGACGGAAGTTGCTGCGGCACAGGCACTTCCTTTGATGTTGACAATGACGAACGTTGCATTTTCGCGCACTATTCGCATCGGCGCGTCGATGCATTGCACTGCGGTCGTTCAACACGCGTCACATCCGCTCATACACGCGCGTCAACACTTCCTTAAGCGGGACGCTGTTTTTTTGCATGTGTTGGTGTATTCGGAATGGGTGCATTTCGATTCCCGAGTGCACGCAGCGATTAAGCCATCTCACTACATCAGGAGGGCAACATGGCCAAGAAAGCTAAGAAGGCGAAGAAGGCGAAGAGCGCAGTGAAGAAGACTGCGAAGAAGACCCGCAAGGTCGCCAAGAAGAAGAAGTAACTTTCGCTTCCAAAAATTGCCGGCGGCTTGATGCCGGCACGTCACACGAGCCCTCAGAACGAGCTGCTTCTCAAGTAGCAGATTTCAACCGGGGGCTCTGGTCGACGAAAGAGGGTGTCGGCGAGACATCAGGTCAAACGGCTGGATCGTGCTTTCAAGAGAGTTCGCTCTTTCGAAATCCGGTCCGGCAGAAGAAACAAGCTTTCTTCGTTCGGTGCGGAGCCTAATGGTCCGCAATTTCACCGGGAGTTTCAAAGCCCACGTGAAATCTGGTCCTGACGTGTTCGCCGACGCCCTCGTTCCCTGGAGCCGCCCCTGTTGATGTGCGGCGCTCTGAACTGCCCATCCCGACATTATTGATATTGATCTCAGCCCCCGTGGCACGCGAGGCCCGGCGGCCCACGGGATGCCCGCTCGCGGGATATGGCGCAACGGCAGGCCGCCGCGCTGTCTCGCCGCGTGTCCTGGGCACCCGACCCCTCCCGATCATCGCAATGGTTATCGTTTCGCGAAATGCCAGGGTAAACCGAATTTCGCGACCGTGCGTAAACCCGCAACAACGCAGCACTTCCGCGATTTCGCCGCCGCAGGCAGCTGATCGGCGTTTACGCCGGATTCATCGCGAACCTTAAACCGCCCTTCAAACTTGGTCGGCCATGATCATCCCAACAAGCCGGCCAACGGCGAGGGACATAACGGGGCGCTTTGACAAATGGACGGGAGCCGCGCTCGGGGGAGGGCGGCCAACAATCAAAAAAGGGGATGTCAGATGTTTCAGGGGCAGATCGATCTGGATACGGCAATGCCGGTGCAGGCAGGCGCAATCCCGGACGTGTTGTTCGAGCGCGGCCTGTACTGGGCGAGCGGGCGCTCCGGCGTGGTCAATCTCGTCGCCGCGCATAAATGGTTCAACCTCGCCGCCCTGAAGGGCCGTGCCGACGCGATAACGCTCCGCCGCGAGGTCGCCGAACTGATGTCCGAGGTCGAGATCGCCATCGCGCAGCGCGAGGCCCGCGCCTGGATCACGGCGCACTGATCGGGTGCGGCGCCGGCGCGATATCTGCCGACATCCATGCGGTTCCGATGCGGCGGCTTCCGCTGGCGCAGTCCGGTTTTTTGTTTATCGTCGGGCCGATGCCGAAGCGCCCGCCATTTCCTGCCAGTCCCGGACGGACGAACGCCCATGACCGGGCGCTCGAACGCGCGAGCCTTGCGCTGCGGATGCAGCGTCCCGGCGAGGCCGAGCGCATCGCCGCCGAGGTGTTGAAGGCCAATCGCGGCAGCCTCCGCGCGGCGCAGGTCCTCGGTCAGGCGTTGCTGATGCAGAATCGCGGCGCCGAGGCGATCGCGCCGCTGGAGAAGGCCGCCCGGCGCAGCCAGGATCCGGCGGTCGAGACCTTGCTTGGCGCGGCGTTCGCCCTCACTGGTCGCATCGACGAGGCGCTCGGGCAATTGGGCCGGGCCACCGCGAGACGGCCGCCATATCCGCCGGCCTTTCTCGAGCACGGCATTCAGCTGGCCAGAGCCGGACGGTTCGCGGAGGCCATCGCGGCGCTCGAAAGCGGCCTTGCGTTCGCGCCTGATGCCGTCGACATGCAACGGGAACTCGCCGCCCTTCATCTCAAGCGCAACGATCGCGGCATGGCCCGCGAGATATTGCTGCAAGCCCTCAAGGTGGCGCCGGACCGGACCGATCTCCTGAGCGCGCTCGCCCAGGTCATGCTGCTCGACGGCGAGTACGCGGCGGCGGCCGAAACCTTTCGGCGCGTCGTCGCGTTGCGGCCCGACGATGCCGTCGCGCGGGCCGAGCTCGGCAGATGCCTGCTGGAACTGGGGCAGCGCGAGGCCGGGGAGACGAGCATCCGGATCGCGACGCGCGAGCGACCGGAACTGTTCGGCCGGGCCATCATGTCGCTGGCGATCTCCGCGCGCGGCCGCTTCTTCCTGCGGCCGAGCGCCGCCGCGAAATTCCTGCGCGGTTGAAGCTCTTTGCTCAGGCGCGGAACTGACGCCGGTAGAGCCCTGGCTCGCGGTCGACAGCCGTCGTGAGGTCGTGCGCCCGCTGGGCCTCCTCTGGAGTGAACGGCAGGGTGTGCGCCACCCAGCTTTCCCGCTTCACCGGCACGCATTGTGCGACCGGCGTGCCCTTCGGCAGCACACCGCTGAAGCCGGGGTCGTGCCAGTGCGCCGGAAAATGAATCCAGTTGTCGTGATAGCGGTCGCAATCGACCAATCCGGTCAGCGTGGTGAAGGGCAGATCGAACCGGTTCACCGGATGCGTGAACAGCAGCGCATAACCCGCTGGCGCCTCGATGGTCCACAGATTATGAAACTTGATGAGGAAGCGGTCGTCTTCGAACAGCGGCGACCCGCTGACCTGGCTGCCGTCGTGGAATCCGACCGGCGAGCGCGCGAAACTGACGGCTCCGCCCGGCGGAATTTCGTTGTCCCAGGTGAATTCGCCGTTCTCGACCTTGAGGTCGCACATCAGCGGGATCAGGAAGCCGCAGGTCATGGCATCGACGAACGGCGGACAGCGCTTGACGGTGTTTTCGTCGCGGCCGTTGATGGCGTTGAAGGCCTGCGTCGGCATCGTCTTGAGCCAGGCGGGCAGGCCGAGCGCCGCGGGGACCGGCGGAGGCAATATGCCTTCGAGTTCCGCCGGGCAGCGGAACGTCAACACCATCGGATCGTCTTTACTGGACGTCACGTCTGTTTCTCCAGCGGCCGGGTCATCGGCTGATCGGTCCCGACCATATATAAGGCTGAAGGACCGACTGACGATACTACAGCCATTTAACCGCTCATCTCGAGACAGGCGGAGCGTCCCGGGGCTCACATGTCGCACACCTTCCGGTTTGACCCTGCCGGTCGATTCAAGGCATAAGACCGGCACCGGAGAGGTGGCCGAGTGGCTGAAGGCAGCGCTTTGCTAAAGCGCCATACGGCGAAAGTTGTATCAAGGGTTCGAATCCCTTCCTCTCCGCCAGCACTGCCGAATGGGCGCAGTGGTGCGATGCATCATCCGAAAGCCGTCGATACTATGATCGACGGTGATTTTGGGCGATCCGGAACGGATTGAGCAGCATGGCGCCAAGACCGGCGATGTCGCGATCCTTGCGCGTCACGAGCGTCAGGCCATTGGTCACTGCAGTCGCCGCGAGCAGGCCGTCGATGACCGGGATCGGCCTGATAGCGCTCATACGTCCCCACTGGTCGGAGACCGCATTGTCGATGCCGAGCACGCGACCGTCGAACCCAGCCTCGACTTGCCGCAGCCAGCGTTCGAGCGCCGCAGCTTTGTCCGGATCCCGCGGACGAGCAAGCTCGACCCCCTTGCGTAACTCCCCAAGAACGAGCGTGCTCAGAAAGAGATCCTCGTCGGCGATCGAAGCATACCAGGCCGAAACATAGGGGTCGCAGCGCTCGCCCTTTCGTACCTCGGAAATGATGTTGGTATCGATCAGGAAGCTCACAGATCGACTTCGCGTCCGAGGTCAGGGCTGCGATCCAGGTCGATCCCATCGAGCGGCGCGGACGCAAGCAGCTCTTTCAGGCTCACTTTAGGCGGTTCGACAAAGCCTCGTCGGAGAAGCAGGCGCGCAGCGACCTGGCGTGCCGGGTCGGACAAAGCCGCGGCGACCTGGCGGACCAGGCGCGCATCGTCCTTGCTGACATTGACCTCGACCCGAATGAAGCCCCGTCGCGCCAGCCGCGCGCGGTGACGGACGAGTGGGGGCTTGGCGCGGCTGCTCATTCTCGATGCCTCCACATTTCCGGAAATAGTACCGGAAATCATGGAGGCCTGCAAGCTGGCGGTGCGGAACTCGTTGTTCCCATGGGAGATGGAGCCGGGCCGGCAATTCCGCGGGTGTCGCACGCGAGTTTGCATGAGACTCTACGCCGCGATTCCGTCACCGAGATGACAACTCAATTGTGGGCCGCGCCGCAGATCGCTGTCGATCTGGATCAAGCAAGCGATTCGGCGAAGAAACGGGTTTCTGGAAGGCCAGCCGGCTAAAGCGGTGCTCGGGCAATGGCCGGTAGGCAAAACGGAACCAATAGAAAAAGCCTATGTATGACAATGGCTTGCGGCCTAAGCTCGATCACGGTTGCGTGTTATTTGTGCAACACCCATCCAAAAACGGCCTGATTTGCCCGCTCCGGAGCGGTTCCTTTGTTGCGTGTGCAGAACTGTTCGGTAATTGTCATGTTGCGGCGGAGGGGGGCATCCCGAGGTCGTCCCGTTAGGTGGTTCGCTTAAGTCCCTCGCGTTGATGCGGGAGTGTCCGAAGGCGCGAAGCGACTAAGCGGGTTTTAAGGGACAAGGGAACCAACCTTAGGGTGCTTCACCCAGCGGATCCGGAACCTTCCCTACAGAGCAACTTGGAGGTTAACATGAAGATGGTTAAGAGCCTTATCCTCGGCTCAGCGGCGGGTCTGGTCGCCATGAGTGGGGCACAGGCAGCTGATCTTCCCGTCAAGGCCAAAGCGGTCGAGTACGTGAGGATCTGCTCCCTGTATGGTGCCGGTTTCTTCTACATTCCGGGCACCGACACCTGCATCAAGCTGGGTGGTTATCTGCGCGTCGACACCACGTTCAACGGCGGCGTCTACGGTCAGCCGTTCTATTCCGGTGACAACGGCCAGGGCAATCGCTTCCGCGATTACTTCAACTCCCGTTCGCGTATGGCGCTGACGGTCGATACCCGCACCGCCACCGAATACGGCGTGGTCCGCACCTTCGCCCAGGGCGACTTCCAGTTCCAGAACTTCGGAAGCTCCAACCCGGGCCTCGCTGTCGGCTCCCAGGTTACCGGCCTCAACAACGGCCTGCTTTCCACGGCGGGCGGCGGTTATGTCGCGGTTGAAATGGTGTTCATCCAGTTCGCTGGTTTCACCTTCGGTAAGTCGGCCTCGGCCTTCGCTACGCCGTGGCATGGTTATCCGGGCAACAACAACTCGTTCCTGATGGGCGGCCATGACACCGTCACCGGTGTCAACAACATCCAGTACACCGCTCAGTTCGGCAACGGCGTGTCGGGCACCATCGGCCTCGACGATCCGACCGTGTTCCACCGCACCTCGGTTCAGAACCTGGCCCTCGGCGTCAACGCCAACGGCAACGGCACCAATGCCTATGGCGGCTCGTTTGCTCCCGACATCGTCGGTAACATCAAGATGGATCAGGCCTGGGGTCTCATTCAGTTGTCGGCCGGCGCGCATCTCGTGAATGCCTCCTACAACAACCTGAGCGCCGGTGGCGTTCCGAACAACCTGTCCGAAATCAGCGGCCACCCCGACAGCAAGTGGGGCTGGGCTGTGCAGGGCGCCCTGCAGATCAAGAACATCCCGACCGGTGCCGGCGATGACATCAAGATCAGCGCAGTCTACTCCGAGGGTAACACCAAGGAAGTCATCTCCACGTCAGGCGGTTCGCCGAGCTTCGCCATGTTCGGCAACAGCGGCTTCGGCTACCAGAGCGTTGGCTTCGGTAACACAAGCGATGGCGTTTACCTCCCGGGCTTGGGCGGTACTGGCGGCATCCAATTGACCAAGGCCTGGGGTGTTCGCGGTGCGTTCAACCATAACTGGGATCCCTTCTGGTCGACCAGCCTTTGGGGTGCCTACGCCTCCGTTCGGTATAACGGCGGCACCAACGACAACATCGCTGGTTTGGGAACCACCACTGCCGCGGGCGCCTATTGCGCAGGCTTCGCAGCAACCCACCCCGGCCAGGCTGCTGTTGGCAACAACGTCGGCAACTACACCTGCAACCCCGACTACAATATCGCGCAGGTTGGTATGGTTACCCGCTGGACTCCCGTCAAGAACCTGACGTTCTCGGCTGAAGTCGGCGCCTTCTTGCTCGACCAGAAGATGTCGGGTAGCTCGGTGTTCACCGCAACTGCTCCGAAGCCGACCGCTCTCTACGAGTTCAAGGACCAGAGCACGGTGTTCCTGAACGTTCGCGCTCAGCGTAACTTCTGATCCCGATCGACTGACACGTCTCTAAACGAACCCCCGGCAGGAAACTGCCGGGGGTTTTCTTCGTGGACCCGGCGGCGCGTGAGCGTGATCGCCGTGTTGCGGCCCGGTCACGCGCAACGCCACGGGTCATCCTGTATTGACGGCGCTGACATCGACCATCCACATCGTCTTGACCGGGCAGCGCGTCTGCCTGACGGACCACGTGGACTTGTCCGCGCTCCCGGCTATTCATGAATTATAGGTCATTATTCATGCAAAGATGAATTATAGTGACAAAAGCCGTGATGTCGGTGGCTTTCGCGGCTACAGGAAAGGCGTTTATTTCCAGACCCTTATTACAGTGCATGGGGTTGTTTTCGATATTTTGCCATCCACATCGCCTCGGCCAAGCCGTCCCGCCTTGCACAAAGCGAGCGAAGGCGAGCAAGGGCGGGCCTAACGAGTCGGAGATTCTGGCCGCTGGCGTTACGGGTATGTCCGCGACAGCACGGCGCGGCAAATGCCGGTAAACGCCCGGGGGCCCGGATGGCCTGCGTCGATGGTGTTTAAATCGACCTGGCTACTCGACGCTGGAGCCGCGGCGCAGGTCGGCCTCGATCTGCAGCCGCGTTCCGCCGCCGAACCGGGCGCGATAGACCTGCAAATTTTCCATGATCCGCTGCACGTAGTTGCGGGTCTCCGAGAACGGGATCTTTTCGACCCAGTCGACGGCGTCGACCTTGGGGTCGCGCGGATCGCCGTAGCGCTCGATCCATTTTCTGACGCTGCCGCGGCCGGCATTGTAGCCCGCGAAGGTCAGGATGTAGGAGCCGCGATAATCCTCGATCAGCCCGCCGAGCTCGGCGGCGCCGAGCGTGGCGTTGTAGACCGAATCGTTCTTGAGCCGGGCGAGGTCGTAGGTCGCGCCGTGTCGCTTGCAGACATAACGCGCCGCATCCGGCGTCACCTGCATCAGCCCATAGGCCTGCGCCGGTGACACCACCGACGGATTGAAGGCGCTCTCCTGGCGGGCGATGGCGTAGACGATACTCTGTTCGACCTCGGGCCCGATCGACTTGAACGGCGGGATTCCCACCACCGGATAGGCATAATACTCGAACGGCAGCCCGCGGTTGAGCGCAGCCTTGCCCATCAGCAGCATCCCGCGGGCGTCGCCATGGCGCGACGCCAGTTCGCCCAACCCCGCCAGCGCATCGGGATCGCCGTTTTCACCGAGGTCGCCGAAGATCGGGATCGCCATTTCGCGTTCGTCCAGCTGATACAGCAGCTGCACGGCGCGAACGATTTCCAGCCTTTCGATTCCGCGCGACCGGCCGCCGGGGACACCGTTCAATTCGATCTGCGGCAGTCCGAGCTTGGCGCGCGCCAGCTGGCCGTAATAACTGGTCGATTGCTCGGCCGCCCTGGCATAGGCCGCGCGCGCCTCCTGGGAGCGGCCGCTGGCTTCTGCGGCGCGGCCCTGCCAGTAGCCGGCGCGCGCCAGCGCGGTCGGGTTGACGCTGCCGACGCCGATGCGCGCGAAATGCTGCGCGGCGGTTGCCGGGTCGTTCAGAAAGCGCAGCGCGATCCAGCCCGCCGTGAATTGCTGCTCGGTCTGGTAGATGTCGCGGGAGGGGAGTGCCGCGTCGCGGGCGATCAGATAGGCGTCGCGGTTTTCGCCGGTGTCGAGCAGTTTTCGCGACAACAACCGCCGCTCGATCCACCATTCGTCCAGATTGTGCAGCCGGCCGGGGTCCTTCGGCGCGCTCAGCATCAGCTGGGCGGCCTCGGCGAACTTGTCTTCGCGGCGCAGCAGCTGGATCTTGCTGAACATGTAGCCGGGATCGCCATGCAATTCGCCAGGAACCGCGTTGAGCAATGCCTTGGCGTTGGGGGCCTTCTTGTGGGCGGCGATGCGCGCTTTCGCCAACGCCACGTGATTGGCGCCGAGCCGCTTGGCGGCGCGCAGCGCGGCCTCGTGCTCGCTGCCGTAGAGCAGGAAGTCCATCCGCGCCTTGTGGTCGCCCGGCGTGATCAGCGCGCCGAACAGTTCGAGCGCGGCGCTCTCGGTATCCTCCGACATCGAATCGCGCCGCCAGGCGTCGCGCACCAGACGCTCGGCGTTGGCGCGGTCGCCGCGCGCGATCATCACGCGCGCCAGCGAGAGCTTGCCCTTGGCCGACCGCGGCGATTCATTGTCGAACCATGCGGATATCGTTGCGTCGTCGCGACGGTCGTCCCACAGCGCCGCCTCGATGCGCCGGCGCAGAAAGACCTGCGAGGGCCAGCTTGGATTGGCCAAGATGAAGGCGCGATAGCGCTCGACCGACGCGCCATTGTCGTCACTGCGCAGGATGATCCATTCGGCGAGTTTCTTCGCGACCGGATCGGATATGGTGGCTTGCGCCTGCGTCGCTTCGGCCGCCTTGCGCTTGCGCACCAGCTCGATGACGTTTTCCAGCGCGTCGGTGTCGGCCTGCGAGGTCGACGACGTCGCGGCGATCGCCGCCGGCACCGACGGCTTGCGCGCCGGCGGCGGCAAGGCCGTATGCGGGCGGTTCGCGGGCGCCAAGGCCGGCGCCGCGGTGGCCACCGGAACCGTCGCCTTGGCGGCGGTGCTTGCGGCCGGCGTGACATTCGTGGCGGCTGTTGAGGGAACTACATTGCGCGCGATGGGCCGCGGCTTCGGCAATGGAACCTTGGGCTTGGTCGCCGCCTCCACTGCAAACGCCGACAATCCCACGGCGAGCACCAGACCCATCGCCAATGCCGTCGATTGCAATGCAGCTGCACGGGTGGGTCGGGTCACGGCTTTCCCTAACGGCGAATCATTCAATCGCTGAGGCTCTAGCTCTATTTGATTGAATATGTGGACAAAACACTAAAATCACTGACGTTTCCGATGTCT
Organism: Bradyrhizobiaceae bacterium Ga0074131; assembly: GCA_001464035.1. GTDB lineage: Bacteria > Pseudomonadota > Alphaproteobacteria > Rhizobiales > Xanthobacteraceae > Bradyrhizobium. The sequence goes on along the minus strand of LNEC01000016.1, from coordinate 62,770 downwards.
GCGCCACGACAGCGGCAAAATCGCGGCCAAAGCGGCCTTTCGCGGGGTCGCCAGACCCGGTATGAATCGCGGTTACCGCCAGTAAACGGCCAGCAACGAGCTTTCGGAGGAAATCCATGGCAGCCAGGACGAATTTTCGCGGCTCATTCACCGCCTTGGTCACGCCCTTCAAGGACGGCTCGCTCGACGAGGCCGCCTTCCGTGCACTGGTGAGCTGGCAGATCGAGCAGGGTTCACACGGTCTGGTGCCGGTCGGTACGACCGGAGAAAGCCCGACCCTCAGCCATGACGAACATCACAGGGTGGTGGAGTTGTGTCTCGATGAGGCAAAGGGACGCGTGCCGGTTATCGCCGGCGCGGGCTCGAATTCCACGCGCGAGGCGATCGATCTGGCTGTCCACGCCGAGAAGGCCGGCGCCGACGCCGTGCTGGTGGTGACGCCGTATTACAACAAGCCCACCCAGGAAGGGATGTACCAGCACTTCAAGGCCGTGAATGACGCCGTCGGCATCCCGATCATCATCTACAACATCCCGCCGCGCTCGGTCGTCGATATGTCCGTCGAGACCATGACCCGGTTGTTCGAGCTGAAGAATATCGCCGGCGTCAAGGACGCCACCGCCAATCTGGCCCGCGTGTCGCAGCAGCGCCACGCGATGGGACCCGATTTTATCCAGCTGTCCGGCGAGGACATGACGGCGCTGGCCTATATGGCCGCGGGCGGACATGGTTGCATCTCGGTTGTCGCCAATGTCGCACCGAAGCTGTGCGCCGACCTGATGTCCGCCGTCCTGAAGGGCGATTACGCCACCGGACTGAAGATTCAGGACCGGTTGACGCCGCTTCATGATGCCATCTTCAGGGAACCTGGCCTCGCTGGAGCCAAGCATGGCCTCAAGCTGCTGGGGCGGCTGGATGAAGTCGTGCGCCTGCCGCTGATGCCGGTAACGCCGCCAACCGGCAAGGTCATCCGCGATGCCATGGTGCATGCCGGCCTGATCAACTGAGCCTTCGATGCTGCCGGCAGGATTCTGGCCGCCATAGGTCTTCCGGTTCGTGAAGCTGAAGAGAAGGGGCTGCCGATGCTTAAGGAATTTCGCGAATTCGCCATGAAGGGCAACGTGGTCGACCTCGCGGTCGGCGTCATCATCGGTGCTGCCTTCGGCGGCATCGTGACCTCGCTGGTCGGCGACCTCATCATGCCGATCATCGGAGCGATCACCGGCGGGCTGGATTTCTCCAACTATTTTACCGGCCTGTCCAAGGCGGTCACCGCGGGCAATCTGGCAGACGCGAAAAAGCAGGGCGCGGTGCTAGCCTGGGGCAATTTCCTGACGCTGACGCTGAATTTCATCATCATCGCCTTCGTGCTCTTTCTGGTCATTCGTTTCATGAATCGGCTGAAACGCAAGGATGAAGCGGCACCGACGCCGCCAAAACCGAGCCGCCAGGAAGAGCTTCTGACCGAGATCCGCGATCTGCTCAAAAAGGCTTGACGTGCGCAGGCCGGACGCGGGTGTTATCGCTGCCGGTCCGCGATAGATTCCAGAACAGATTTCAAGGCATTTCTCATCATGGCCGAAAAGAACGAGCGCGCGATCAAGGTCGTCGCTGAAAATCGCAAGGCGCGGTTCAACTATGCCATCGAGGACACGGTTGAGGCCGGCATTGCGCTGACCGGCACCGAGGTCAAGTCGATTCGCAGCGGCAAGACGACCATCGCGGAATCCTACGCCGATACCAAGGATGGCGAGATCTGGCTGATCAACGCCAATATTCCGGAGTATCTGCAGGCCAATCGCTTCAACCACGAGCCGAAGCGGCCACGCAAGCTGCTGCTGCACCGCAAGCAGATCAACAAGCTGATGGGCGCGGTCGACCGCGACGGCATGACGCTGATTCCGCTAAAACTCTATTTCAATGAACGCGGCCGCGCCAAGCTGTTGCTGGCGGTGGCCAAGGGCAAGAAACTGCACGACAAGCGCGAGAGCGAGAAGAAGCGCGACTGGGGCAGGGAAAAGGGCCGCCTGCTGCGGGCGCGGGGGTAGGGACCTCCGATATTGCTAACCGCCATTGCGAGCGAAGCGGAGCAATCCAGCCTTGTTTTTTGACTTCAAGAAAGCTCGATTGCTTCGTCGCAAGTGCCACTAGGCAGTGACGACCAACACGAGGCCAGGGCGATGAACCAGAAGAACCTGCTCGAAGTCGACTGGAGCAAGATTCCGGCGCCGTCGGACGACGGCGCGGCGGCGCATCTCGAGGGCATGGCGATCCCGCCGCTCAGTCTGGTGGCCACGGACGATACCGCGGTAACGCTGTCGGCGCTGCCGGGGCGCACCGTGGTGTTCGCCTATCCCAGGACCGGCGAGCCCGGCAAGATCAGCCTGGTCGATGACTGGGACATGATTCCGGGCGCCCGCGGCTGCACGCCGCAGACCTGCTCGTTTCGCGATCTGTTCGCCGAGCTGAAGGCGGCCGGCGCGAAGCATGTGTTCGGTCTGTCGACACAGAGCAATGTCTATCAGACCGAAATGGCCTCGAGGCTGCACCTGCCGTTCGCGGTGTTGTCGGACCAGAAGCTGGCGCTGACGCGGGCGCTGAACCTGCCCACCATGGAAGTGGCAGGACTGACCCTGATCAAGCGGCTGGCGCTGGTCATCGACCATGCGCGCATCACCCGCGTCTTCTATCCGGTGTTTCCGCCCGACCGAAACGCCGCCGATGTGCTGGCGTGGCTGAAGCAGAATCCGGCCAGATCCTAACCGAGATCCGCTCTGACTCTGGCGAAGACGCTGCGAAACATCTCGGGCGTCAGGACCCGGGTATTGGTGTTGTAGCGCGAGCAATGATAGCTGTCGTAAAGTTTGACCGCGCCGGATGAGTGGATGGCGCCGTGCGCAAACGGTGCTGCGGCGGCGCGCAGTCCCAGTACTTTCAGCACCGATTCGTGCGCGACGCGGCCGAGCGCCACAATCGCCCGCAATTTCGGCATGGTCCCGAAGGTCGCTGACAGAAACTGCCGGCAGGTGTTGATCTCGAGGGGCAACGGCTTGTTCTGCGGCGGCACGCAGCGCACCGCGTTGCTGATCCGGCAATCAACCAGTTTCAGCCCGTCGTCGGGCCTGGCCTGGTAGACGCCCTCGGCAAAACCGTATTCCAGCAGCGTCCTGTAGAGCAGGTCACCGGCGAAATCGCCGGTAAAGGGACGGCCGGTACGATTGGCGCCCTGCAGGCCCGGCGCGAGGCCAACGATCAACAGCGCGGCATTGCGATCGCCGAACGACGGCACCGGCGAATTGAACCACTTTGGCTCGCGCGCGCGCGCGGCGTCGCGGAAGCTTGCTAGCCTCGGACAGAGCGGGCAATTCTGGTCGGGTTCGCTGTGAAGCGGGGCGGGCAGCTTCCAGCCGCGCGCCGGGTCCTTCTCAGTCCTCGAAATCGTCGTCATGGGCCCTCGGCGCCATCGTGGTCGCGCGCTGCAGGAATTGCGGCGCATGATGGCGCGGCTCGCGGGGAGCCGGTCGCTCGGAAGGATCGCGTCCAAGCTTGGATTGCAGCTCCGCCAGATCGGTGAAAACGTCGGCCTGGCGGCGCAGCTCGTCGGCGATCATCGGCGGCTGGCTGGAAATCGTCGATACTACGGTGACGCGGACGCCGCGGCGTTGCACCGCTTCGACCAGCGAGCGAAAATCGCCGTCGCCGGAAAACAGCACGATCTGGTCGACATGCTCGGCGAGTTCCATCGCATCTACCGCGAGTTCGATATCCATGTTGCCCTTGACCTTACGGCGGCCGCTGGCGTCAATGAATTCCTTGGTCGCCTTGGTCACGACGGTGTAGCCGTTGTAGTCGAGCCAGTCGATCAGGGGGCGGATCGACGAATATTCCTGGTCCTCGATAATCGCGGTGTAGTAAAACGCGCGCAGCAGCGTTCCGCGGCTCTGGAATTCCTTGAGAAGGCGCTTGTAATCGATGTCGAAGCCGAGCGTCTTGGCCGTTGCGTACAGATTGGCGCCATCGATGAAGAGCGCGATCTTGGAGGAGGCAGGGGACATCAAAGGTTTCTCACGTTGCTTGTTAAGATTTTGCGGCAGCGGCAACCCGGCCGCGCATTCCTAAAGTTTGCTGCCTAAAGTTCGATGAATCTGGCCCATAACAAACACCACTGCAATGTGGTGTGGAAAGGGCGAAACAACCACTACTTTTGACGCCGCAATGAAGCGATTTCTTGTCCTGGACAGCAATGGCCTGATCTGAACGCTCCGCTGCTTCTGACCCAGCAGGGGTTACCAGAGCCCGACAGGAAGGCTATTCACAAATTGGTCTTGCGGAAAGGCCCGAAGAGCTATAATTACCGCGGCATAATCAACACATTCGTCCCATTTAACGGAGCGACAGTCGATGGCGCGCGTCACCGTAGAAGATTGCATTGATAAGGTCGATAATCGGTTCGACTTGGTTCTGTTGGCGGCACATCGCGCCCGGATGATCTCTTCGGGATCACAACTCACGGTAGATCGAGATAACGACAAGAATCCGGTGGTTTCCCTGCGCGAAATCGCCGACTCCTCGATTTCCCCCGAGGATTTGCGGGAAGAGCTGGTTCACTCCTTGCAGAAATTCGTCGAAGTCGACGAACCGGAGCCCGATACCGTGCCCTTGATCGGGTCGGCCGGGGCCAGCGTCGATGCCGACGACACCGAGGTCGCCGTCGAGCGGATGACCGAGGAAGAGTTGTTGAAGGGCCTCGAGGGCTTGGCGCCGCCGGAAGAGCAGCCCGAAGAGGACGAATAGGCACCCGGTCGCACGCTGCGGGGTATTTCGAACCCACTTGATCTACCAAAGGCCCGGACATGCGTCCGGGCCTTTGCTTTTGTTGACATTTTCGTGGTTACGATGCCCCGGAAAGGGGGTGCAGCGAAAAGCTGCTGCCGCCAAAGGCTCTAAATTCAGCATTTTCCCCTCCGAACGGGGTGATGCTCGGGTCTGGAACACACTACGTTATATCGTGACGCGGGCCGCGTTCCGGCCCTGCACCTGAAGGCACTGATCCGATGGCGTATAGGCGCCGCGACCTACGGCAGATGCAGGCTGCGACCGATTCGGTCGCCGTGGCGCCGGCGTCGTCTGTGTCGGCGCCCGCCGCGGCGAGGCCCGCCAAGCCGCCGCGATCCGGCATGATACGCCAGTACGATCTGGTCGAGCGCGTCAGGTCCTATAATCCGGACACCGACGAAGATCTGCTGAACCGCGCCTATGTCTACGCCATGAAGGCGCATGGCACGCAAACCCGCGCCTCCGGCGACCCCTATTTCTCGCACCCGCTCGAGGTCGCGGCGATTCTTACCGACCTCAAGCTGGACGACGCCACCATCGTCGCCGCCCTGCTGCACGACACCATCGAGGATACCGAGGCCACCCGCGCCGAAATCGATCACGTCTTCGGGCACGAGATCGGCGCCCTGGTCGAGGGGCTCACCAAGCTGAAGCGGCTGGAACTGGTGTCGCGCGAGGCCAAGCAGGCCGAGAATTTGCGCAAGCTCTTGCTGGCGATCGCCGACGACGTCCGTGTGCTCCTGATCAAGCTTGCCGATCGCCTGCACAACATGCGCACGCTGGAATTCGTGCCGCCTACCTCGCGCCGGCGGATCGCCGAGGAGACGCTCGACATCTATGCGCCGCTGGCCGGCCGCATGGGCATGCACGAAATGCGGGAGGAGCTGGAAGATCTCTCGTTCCGCATGCTCGATCCGGAAGCCCACATGGTGGTGATGCAGCGGCTGGAATCGCTGGAGAACCGCAACCGCAACCTGATCGGTGAAATCGAGAGCCAGCTCTCCAAGAATCTGCAGAAGAACGGCATGGCGGCGCATGTCTATGGCCGGCGCAAGCGGCCATTTTCGATCTGGACCAAGATGGAGCGCAAGTCGGTCGGCTTCGAGCAATTGTCCGATATCTTCGGATTCCGTGTCGTGATGGATGACGTCGAGGCCTGTTACCGCGCGCTTGGCGTCGTGCACACCACCTGGCCGGTGGTGCCCGGCCGCTTCAAGGATTACATCTCGACACCGAAGCAGAACGACTACCGTTCGATCCACACCACCGTGATCGGGCCCGGCAACCAGCGCGTCGAACTGCAGATCCGCACCGAGGAAATGGACCAGATCGCGGAACTGGGGATCGCCGCGCATGCTTTCTACAAGGATGGCGTGGGATCACCGACCGAACTCCTGAAGCGCGAATCCAACGCCTTCGCCTGGTTGCGCCACACCATCGGGATTTTGTCCGACAGCGCCAATCCGGAGGAGTTTCTCGAGCATACCAAGCTCGAGCTGTTTCACGATCAGGTGTTCTGCTTCACCCCGAAGGGAAAGCTGATCGCGCTGCCGCGCCAGGCCAATGTGATCGACTTCGCCTATGCGGTGCATACCGACGTCGGCAACAGCGCGGTGGGCTGCAAGATCAACGGCAAGTTTGCACCGCTGTCGTCCGAGCTGCAGAACGGCGACGAAGTCGAGGTGCTGACCTCGGAAGCGCAGGCAGCGCCGCCATCGGCATGGGAATCGCTGGCGGTCACCGGCAAGGCGCGGGCGGCGATCCGGCGCGCCACGCGCACCGCCGTGCGCGATCAATATGCCGGCCTCGGCCGCCGCATCGTCGAGCGGCTGTTCGCGCGCGCCAAGATCGAATACGCCGACGACAAGCTCAAGGGCGCGCTGCCGCGGCTGGCGCGCGCCTCAATCGACGACGTGATGGCGTCGGTCGGACGCGGCGAGATGAAGGCCTCCGACGTCGCGCGCGCGATGTATCCCGACTACAAGGAAGAACGGGTGGTGCGCTATGGCGCCGCCAAGAAGAGCCTCGCGGTCAAGCTGAAGCTGAAATCGGCGCCCGATCCGGCACGCAGCCCGTCGGCGATCCCGGTACGCGGCATCAATTCCGACCTGCCGGTCAAGTTCGCGCCGAACGGCGGTGCGGTGCCGGGCGACCGCATCGTCGGGATCGTGACGCCCGGGGAGGGAATCACCATCTATCCGATCCAGTCGCCGGCACTGAAGGATTTCGAGGAGGAGCCCGAGCGCTGGCTGGACGTGCGCTGGGATGTCGACGAATCGACGCCGCAGCGCTTTCCGGCGCGGATTCGGGTCGACAACGTCAACGAGCCCGGAAGTCTCGCCCAGGTCGCCACCGTGATTGCCGAGCACGACGGCAATATCGACAATATCAGCATGTCCCGACGCTCGCCCGACTTCACCGAGCTCACCATCGATCTCGAGGTCTATGACCTGAAGCATCTCAGCGCTATTATCGCCCAGTTGCGCGCCAAGGCCGTGGTGGCTCGGGTCGACCGCGTCAATGGTTGAATAAATTCCCTCATGGTGAGGAACGCGCCCTTGCGCGCGTCTCGAACCATGAGACAACATGCCTCTCATCCCACGAAGACGCGGCCAAGCGGCCGCGCCCTGGGGCTAAGGATCTCGCTCGCTGCAAGGTTTGCTGAAGATGGTTATGGTTACGCATCCCCCCCTGCGCCTCGGCGTCAACGTCGACCACGTCGCCACCCTGCGCAACGCCAGGGCGGGCGAGCGGCCGGATCCGGTGCGCGCCGCGCTGGTGGCGATCGATGCCGGCGCCGATGGCATCACTGCGCATTTGCGCGAGGACCGCCGCCACATTCGCGACGACGACATGGCGCGGCTGAAGGCGGAGATTTCAAGACCGCTGAATTTCGAGATGGCGGCAACCGAGGACATGCTGCGGATCGCGCTGGCGACCAAACCGCATGCGGTGTGCCTGGTGCCCGAGCGCCGCGAGGAACTCACCACCGAGGGCGGCCTCGACGTGGTTGGGCAGCACAATTTGCTGGCGCCCTTCATTGCGCGCTTGAACGACGCCGGCGTGCGGGTTTCGCTGTTCATCGCCGCCGACCCCGCCCAGATTGAGATGGCGGCCAGATTGCGCGCGCCGGTGATCGAAATTCACACCGGCGCCTGGTGTGACGCCGTGGTCGACGGCCAGGCGGCGAGGGCGGAAACCGAATGGCAGCGCATCGTTGCCGGGGCCGCGCTGGGGCGCTCGGCCGGCCTCGAAATCCATGCCGGCCATGGCCTCGATTATGCCACCGCGGAGCAGATCGCGGGTGTGCCCGAAATCGCCGAGCTGAATATCGGCTATTACATGATCGGGGAGGCCCTGTTCGTCGGACTCGGCGAGACTGTCCGGACCATGCGGGCGGCGATGGACCGCGGGCGCACGAAAATCGACCGCCACAATCTGCAGAGCCGGTCCGGCAGGGCATGATCATCGGCATCGGCTCCGACCTGATCGACATCCGTCGCGTCGCCAAGGTGATCGAGCGCCACGGCGACCGCTTCCTCGATCGCGTTTTCACCGACGCCGAGCGCGCCCGGGCCGGGCGGCGCGCCAAGAGCGAGAAGATGGTGGTAGCGACCTATGCCAAGCGGTTCGCCGCGAAGGAAGCCTGTTCCAAGGCGCTGGGCACCGGCATCCGCCGTGGCGTGTGGTGGCGGGATATGGGGGTCGTGAACCTGCCGGGAGGACGGCCGACCATGCAACTGACTGGCGGAGCGTTGGCCCGGCTCGAGGCGCTGACGCCGGAAGGTCACGAGGCGCGGATCGACCTGTCGATTACCGATGATTGGCCCCTGGCGCAGGCCTTCGTCATAATTTCGGCGGTCAATCCGGGCAAAGCCTGACGCGCCGGGGCCGCCACTTTTCCGCGGCCCCGCACTAAACTAAAAGTCCTCGGTATTTCAATGGATTAGAAAGTTTGGATGCGACCGTTGATTGCGCGGCTGCGAACAACCGTCTAAAACGCCGCAGGGATATCGAAGCAGGGGTAAGTTCAGGTCAGCGCCGGAATTCGCCCTCAATATCAGCATCAAGACCTTTTTCTTGACGCGAAGCGGGAAGCGATTCGCGTGAGGAAAAAGCTCTGTCACCGCGCGTGAATCGCGACGGGAATTGGGAAAGCGATGAGCGTGACATCCGGGACAAAAACTGAAAGCGGCTTGGGTGAAACCATCCGCGTCGTCATCCATGCGCTTCTGATCGCTCTCGTGATCCGCACCTTCCTGTTTCAGCCCTTCAACATTCCTTCGGGATCGATGAAGGCGACGCTTCTGGTCGGTGATTACCTGTTCGTCTCCAAATATTCTTATGGTTACAGCCACTACTCGATTCCGCTGTCGCCGCCGCTGTTTTCGGGACGCATCTTCGGCTCCGAACCGGCGCGAGGCGATATCATCGTATTCCGGCTGCCGAAGGACGATTCCACCGACTACATCAAGCGCGTGATCGGGTTGCCGGGCGACCGCATCCAGATGAAGGAGGGTTTGCTTTACATCAACGAAGTGCCGGTCAAACGCGAGCGCCTCAGCGACTTCATCGGCGAGGACCCCTGCGGATCCGACGCTACCGCGCGGGTCAAGCGCTGGAGGGAAACGCTGCCGAATGGCGTATCCTATGAGTCGCTGGATTGCGTCGACAACGGTTTCTACGACAACACCACCATCTATACCGTGCCGGCCGGCCATCTCTTCATGATGGGTGACAATCGCGACAACTCCACCGACAGCCGGGTATTGTCGGCGGTGGGCTACGTGCCGTTCGAGAATATCGTGGGCCGGGCCCAGATGATCTTCTTCTCCATTGCCGAGGGCGAAACCGCCTGGATGTTCTGGCGCTGGCCGACCGCTGTGCGATGGAATCGCATTTTCTCCATCGTGCGATGAACGACGAATCGCCTGATCTCCAGACGTCCTCCGCGTCCCGCGATGCGCGCCCTCAACCTGAGGCCGGGAGCGAAGCATCGGGCGTGAAGAAAAAACGCCGCAAGGTCAGTGCCAAGGCCGCGGCCGCCGCGATCGAGGCTCGGATCGGGCATAAATTCGGCAATGCCGACCTGCTTGCGACTGCATTCACCCACGTCTCGGCACTGAAGTCCTCGCGCAAGCGCGGGGACAGTTATCAGCGTCTCGAATTCCTCGGTGATCACGTGCTCGGGCTCGTGGTTTCCGACATGCTGTATCGCGCCTTTCCCAGCGCCAACGAGGGTGAATTGTCGAAGCGACTGGCCGACCTTGTGCGCAAGGAAAGTTGCGCCGATGTCGCAAAATCCCTCGGCCTGATCGACGACATCAAGCTCGGCGCGGTCGGTGCCGGTGCGGGCGCCCGGCTGCGCAAATCGGTGCTCGGCGACATCTGCGAAGCGGTGATCGGCGCGATCTTTCTCGACGGCGGCTACGTTGCGGCGGCGCAGTTCGTCGAGCGCAACTGGACCGAAAGGATGCGGAAGCCGCGGCGGCCGCTGCGCGACCCCAAGACGGTGCTGCAGGAATGGGCGCAGGGCAAGGGACTGCCGACGCCGGTCTATCGCGAGGTCGAGCGCACCGGGCCGCATCATGATCCGCAATTTCGGGTTGCGGTGGATCTGCGCGGCCTGGAGCCTGCCGAAGGCGTCGGCGGCAGCAAGCGCGCGGCCGAAAAGGTCGCGGCATCCGTGATGATTGAGCGCGAAGGCGTCGGCGGCGGCAACAATGATGGATGAACCCAAGGATGGGCTGAGCGATCAACCCGAGGGCGATGTCGCGCCGGCAGCGACGCGCTGCGGCTTTGTTGCGCTGATCGGCGCCCCCAATGTCGGCAAGTCGACGCTGGTCAACGCGCTGGTCGGCTCCAAGGTCACCATCGTTTCGCGCAAGGTGCAGACCACCCGCGCGCTGATCCGCGGCATCGTGATCGACAACAACGCCCAGATTATCCTGGTCGATACGCCCGGCATCTTCATGCCGAAGCGAAGGCTCGATCGCGCCATGGTGTCGACGGCTTGGAGTGGGGCGCATGACGCCGACCTCGTCTGCGTGCTGCTCGACGCCCGCGAAGGGATCGACGAGGAAGCCGAGTCGATTTTCACCAAGGTGGCGACCGTCAATCATCCCAAGATTCTGGTCATCAACAAGGTTGACATTGTCTCCAAAGAAAAGCTGCTGAAGCTGGCGCAGGCCGCCAACGAGCGGCTGAAATTTGCAGAAACTTTCATGGTTTCGGCCATGACCGGCGATGGCGTCGACGACTTGCGACACACGCTGGCCGCGATGGTGCCGCCGGGGCCGTACCATTATCCCGAAGACCAGATGTCGGACGCGCCGATGCGGCATCTGGCGGCGGAAATCACCCGGGAGAAGATCTTCCGTCAGCTCCATCAGGAGCTGCCGTATCAATCCACGGTCGAGACCGACAGCTGGACCGAGCGCAAGGACAAATCCATCCGCATCGAGCAGACGATCTTCGTCGAGCGCGAAAGCCAGCGCAAGATCGTGCTCGGCAAGGGCGGCGCCACCATCAAGGCCATCGGCGCGGAGTCGCGCAAGGAGATCGCCGAGATCGTCGGCCAGCCCGTGCACCTGTTCCTGTTCGTGAAGGTGCGCGAAAACTGGGGCGACGATCCCAACCGCTACCGCGAAATGGGCCTCGAATTCCCGAAGGAATAGCCGGCGGATGACCCTACCCAGGAACGTGCTGTGGTTTGAAGTGCTGCTCTATCTGTCGCTGACGCTCGACGCGCTGTCGGTCGCGTTCCGGGACCGGACGCCGACGGCGCAGATGACTGAATCAATGATCATGATCGAGAGCCTGTTCGCGGCCGCGCTGCTGCTGCTGCTGGTCTACTTCGTCAGGCTCGCCGCACGGCGGCGCAAGAACTGGCCTCGCTGGGTGCTGTCAGCCGCTTTGGTGCTTTCCTCGATCACACTGGTGCAGGTCATCGGCATACGGGGCCTGGAGTTCGACAGCGGGGTCGAAATCGTTTCGTGTGCGCTGACCGCGGCCGGCCTGTTTTTTTCCTTCACCGGCGACGCGCAAGGCTGGTTCAACGCGTAGCGATCTCGCATCGTCTTTCCGGGCTCGCCAATCGGGCAGCCGTCAGTGGGTCAACGCTCGGCCTCGACGTGGACCTTTGCGGCCCCGGGATGGGCTTCCACGGCGCGCGAAGTCTTGACGGCGGTTTCGCCGATCAGATCGGCGACGGCGCTGAAATTGCCGACCACGGTCGTGATATCTCGGGTTGATTGTCCAACCGCGTCGGCGTCGCTTCCCAGCAACGCGATGATGATTCGGCCGCCCTTGCTCTTCTTGCTCAGCCTGCGAACCGTGTATTGAACCATCGCATCGGACGGCTTGCCGACGTAGCAGATGCAGAAGGCGGCCGCTTGTGACAGGTCGAGCGAGAAAAACCGCGACATCGACAGCGCGTCGGCGGTTTCAGCAATCGCGCCGATCCCGCGGCGGTTCATGATCTGCGCGAGAATGACGGCGGCGGCTTCGTCGAGCTTGCCGGAGCCTGGAAGGCACAGCACGGCTCCCGGTCGCTGCCATCGTTCCGGTACGATGGCCGGCAATTCGGGGTCGGTGTCCAGGCGCGCCAGCGGGCTGGTGTCGGCTTCTTCGGCTTCGACCAATGGCCGATCTTCGTGCGTTTCGAGATCGTCGACCACCTCGTGCACGGTGGCGAGCACGCGCTCCATCCGCTCGCGGTCCAGCCGGCCGAGACGCGCGTCCGCTTCGGCGAGGCGCAGGCCGTCCAGCATGATGGTGTCGTAATAGTTCTCCAGCGAGGCCTCGCCGAGGAAGTCCTGCGCCTGCTGCGACGCCTCGATCGGATCGCCGGCCAGCATCCGCTGGTACACCAGTTGCGGCGGTGTCAGCGCCGGCTCGTTGCCGAGCAGGACATCGAGAAACTGCAGGCGGTCGACATGGCGGCCGACGACGACCAGGCAGACGGTAAGGGGTGTCGCCAGCACCAGTCCGATCGGACCCCACAGCCAGGTCCAGAACGACGCAGAAAGCACGATGGCGATCGGGGAGAGGCCTGAGCTGCGTCCGTACACCTGGGGCTCCACCACCTGAGCGGCAAAGACCTGAAGCGTCGCAAACAGCGCCACGGTCAACAGCAGCATTTCCCACCCGGAGCCGACGGCCGCCGCCAGGATCAGCGGAAACACCGCCGATATCGGCGTGCCGACATAGGGCACGAACCGCAGGATCATGGCGATCAGGCCCCACAGCGGCGCGCTTGGCACGCCGATCAACTGCAAGCCGATCCCGACCAGCAGACCGAACGAGGCGTTGACGATGATCTGGTTCAGGAACAGCCGGCTCAGCCGCTGCCCGGCATCGTCGAGCGCCGCGGTGGTACGCTGCATGTCCTGCGATCCGGCGAGCCGGATGAACCGGTTTCGCAGATCCTGCCGCTGCATCAGGATGAATATCACGAAGATGATGACGATGCCGGTCGTTGTTAGCGGCTGGATCAGCGGTTGGATGATGGCAACCAGCGTTGTGAGCGTGCCCGGATCGGGCTGCCTGATTTCCACCGGGATCGGCCTGTCCTGCGGCGGCCGTCGCAGGCCATCGATGATTTGCCCGCGAGCGGGATTGTGCAATTCGCTGTCCAGTTCCCGCAGCACTTTCGAAGCGCGCTCCAGCGTGCCGGATCCGCTTGCCGCGACGCCGCGCAAGCCCTGGATTTTTTCGCGCAGCGTCTGCTGGTAGCCGGGCAGTTCCTCGGCCAGCCGGTTGGCCTGCGAAACCATCAGGCCGCCGAGGCTGAAGATAATCGAGAAGCCGACGAACACCGCGACCAGCACGGCCAGCCTGCCCGGCACCCTCCAGGATTGCAGCCGTATGACAAAGGGCGCGAGCACGAAGCTGAAGAGCACCGCGAGCGCCACCGGAACCAGGATTTCTCGGGCAAAGTACAGACCGGTCACGATCAACCCAGCGACCGCGAGATTGATCAGCGCGGTGCCTTTGGGTCGTTGCAGTTCGATCGGGGGTACGGTGTCTGCCAATAGAAGTAATCCGCGAAGATCCATGCAGACCTCCGTCAAGCCAGGCCGTGGCCGGGGGGAAGAGCGGTCCCAACCGCCGGAAGCCGCAAAGGTTCCTCCGACGGCGGCCTGAAGGCTGCGTCCGGCAGCGGAATCCTGTAAGCTTTGCCCATGGAATGGACCGATGAAGGCATCGTACTGGGGGTGCGGCGGCATGGCGAATCCTCGGCCATCGTCGAACTCTTGACGCGCGGTCATGGCCGTCATCTCGGCCTGGTGCGCGGCGGTTCTGGCAAGCGGATGCGGCCGATGCTGCAGCCCGGCAACAGTGTGCGCGCAGTATGGCGGGCGCGGCTCGACGAGCATCTCGGCTATTACGTCGTCGAGGGTACGCGCCTGCGCGCGGCCAGCGTGCTGGCGTCGTCGCATGCGACCTATGGCGTGACCCATTTGGCTTCGTTGGCGCGGCTGCTGCCGGAGCGCGATCCGCATGAAGATATCTACGAGATGCTGGAGCGCACGCTGGATGATTTCGAGGACATCGGCGAAGCCGCCATTCAACTGATCAAGTTCGAACTGGCCATGCTCACCGAACTCGGCTTCGGGCTCGATCTGGAAAACTGCGCCGCGTCAGGCGAGACCGCCGACCTGATCTACGTCTCGCCGAAATCCGGCGGCGCGGTGTCGCGGCGGGCCGGCGATCCCTGGCGCGACCGGCTGCTGCGGCTGCCGGCGTTTTTGCGTGAAGGCGGCGGCGGCGCCAATGGCTGGTCCGATCAGGACCTGCAGGACGGCTTTGTTCTGACCGGACGGTTCCTGCTGCGCCACGTGTTGGAGCCGCGCGGACAGGGCCATTCCGACGCCCGCGACGGGTTCATCAATGCGGTGACCAGGCACCGGGCGAGGGCGACGCTGCCGTAACAAAGCAATAGCAACCCGACGATAGGAGCCGGGTGGGGAGCCGATTCATTTCTTGCCCGATTCACCTCAAGAGTTTAACCCGTCGCTATGGGAAAACGACTGATTCCGCCCGAGCCGGCCGAGATCCACGAGGTCATGCTGCGCGACGCGCTCGAGGAGCGCTACCTCGCCTATGCGCTCTCGACCATCATGCACCGTGCGCTGCCGGACGCCCGCGACGGCCTGAAGCCGGTGCACCGGCGCATCCTCTATGGCATGCGCCTCTTGCGACTCGATCCCGGCACGCCGTTCAAGAAGTCCGCCAAGATCGTCGGCGACGTGATGGGCTCGTTCCATCCGCATGGCGATCAATCCATCTACGACGCGCTGGTGCGGCTAGCGCAGGATTTCTCCTCGCGTTATCCGCTGGTCGACGGCCAGGGCAATTTCGGCAATATCGACGGCGATAACCCCGCCGCCTACCGCTACACCGAAGCGCGCATGACCGAGGTCGCGCGGCTGTTGCTCGACGGCATCGACGAGGACGGCGTCGAATTCCGCGCCAATTATGACGGCCAGTCGAAAGAGCCGATCGTGCTGCCCGGGGGCTTTCCGAACCTGCTCGCCAACGGCGCGCAGGGCATCGCGGTCGGCATGGCGACCTCGATCCCGCCGCATAACGCGGCCGAGCTGTGCGACGCCGCTTTGCACCTGATCGACAAGCCTGACGCCAAATCGAAGACGCTGCTGAAATGGGTCAAGGGTCCGGATTTCCCGACCGGCGGCATCATCGTCGATTCCAAGGAGAGCATCGCGGAAGCCTACATGACCGGGCGCGGCTCGTTCCGCACCCGCGCCAAATGGGTCCAGGAAGAGGGGGCCCGCGGCACCTGGGTCGTGGTGATCACGGAAATTCCCTGGCTGGTGCAGAAGTCGCGGCTGGTGGAAAAGATCGCCGAACTGCTGAACGAGAAGAAGCTGCCGCTGGTCGGCGACGTCCGCGACGAATCCGCCGAAGACATCCGCCTGGTGATCGAACCGAAATCCCGCGCGGTCGATCCGGAATTGCTGATGGAATCGCTGTTCAAGCTGACCGAGCTGGAGAGCCGGATACCGCTGAACCTAAACGTGCTGGTCAAGGGCCGCATCCCCAAGGTGCTCGGTCTCGCCGAGTGCCTGCGCGAATGGCTCGATCATCTGCGCGACGTGCTGGTGCGGCGTACCAACTTCCGCAAGGAGCAGATCGAGCATCGGCTGGAGGTGCTGGGCGGCTACCTGATCGCCTATCTCAACATCGACAAAGTGATAAAAATCATCCGCACCGAGGATGAACCGAAGCCGGCGCTGATCAAGGCGTTCAAGCTGACCGAGATCCAGGCCGACGCCATCCTCAACATGCGGCTGCGGTCTTTGCGCAAGCTCGAGGAATTCGAGATCCGCACCGAGGACAAGAACCTTCGCGCCGAATTGAAGGGCATCAAGGGCATTCTTGGCTCCGAGGCCGAACAGTGGTCCAAAGTCGGCGAACAGGTCCGGAAAGTGCGCGACATTTTTGGGCCGAAGACGCCGCTCGGCAAGCGCCGCACGATGTTTGCCGACGCGCCGGAGCATGATCTCGCCGCGATCGAGGAAGCGTTCGTGGAGCGCGAGCCGGTCACCGTGGTGGTTTCCGAAAAGGGCTGGGTGCGCACGCTGAAGGGCCATGTCGCCGATCTCTCGAGCCTGACCTTCAAGACCGACGACAAGCTCGACAAGGCGTTCTTCGCCGAGACCACCTCAAAACTGCTGCTGTTCGCCACCAATGGCCGGTTCTATTCGCTCGATGTCGCCAAGCTCCCGGGCGGCCGCGGCCATGGCGAGCCGATCCGGATGTTCGTCGACATGGAGCAGGAGACCGCGATCGTCTCGCTGTTCGTCAACAAGGGCGGCCGCAAGTTCCTGATCGCCAGCCTCGAAGGCCAGGGTTTTGTCGTGAACGAGGACGATTGCGTCGGCAACACCCGCAAGGGCAAGCAGGTGCTGAACGTCGAAATGCCGAACGAAGCTTGCGCTATCGCGACCGTGTCGGGTGACACCGTCGCCGTGATCGGCACCAACCACAAGATGGTGGTCTTCCCGCTCGATCAGGTGCCGGAAATGGCGCGCGGCCGCGGTGTGCGCCTGCAGAAATACACCAGCGCGTCGCTGTCGGATGTCACCACCTTCGAAGCGAAGGTCGGCCTGAGCTGGAAGGATTCGGCTGGCCGCGACCAGAGCATGAGCTGGAAGGAGCTGACCGACTGGCGCGGCAACCGCGCCGACGCCGGCCGCCTCGCGCACGGCCTGCCGAAGTCGAACAAGTTCGGCAAGGGCGTGGAGTGATCCAAACGCGGTCCTCATCCTGAGGAGCGCGCCCCTTCGCGCGCGTCTCGAAGGATGAGTAACGGGCCGTGCAGCCTCATGGTTCGAGACGCGCAAGATGCGCTCCTCACCATGAGGACTCCCGATATCGTAATGGTATTCGCCATTGCGCACGCTATAATTGCAAGCGGTCAACCCGACGGCCTTGCAACGATTATTTCGGGCGTCATGGTCCATCACGACGATCATAACCACTCTCCCATGCACAGCCATGCCGGCCACAGTCACGCGCCGGACAATTTCGGCTTCGCGTTCGCGGTCGGCATCGCGCTCAATATTGCGTTCGTCGCGACCGAACTGGTGTTCGGCTATGCCGCCAATTCGCTGGCGCTGATTTCGGACGCGGTTCACAATTTTTCCGACGTGATCGCGCTGGTGCTGGCCTGGGCGGCGGGATGGCTGGCGCGAAGGCGGCCGACCGAGCGGCACACTTATGGCTACCGGCGGGCTTCGATCCTCGCGGCACTGGCCAATGCCGGACTGCTGCTGATCGCGGTCGGCGCCATCGCCGTGGAAGCCGTCGAGCGGATCAGGCAGCCGGCCGAGGTCGCGGGCCTGACCGTCGTCCTGGTCGCGGCGCTCGGCATCGCCATCAACGGCGCCACCGCGCTGTTGTTCATGCGCGGCCGCCATGGCGATCTCAATATCCGCGGCGCCTATCTGCACATGGCGGCGGATGCTGGCGTATCCGCCGGTGTGGTGGTGGCGGCGCTCGCGATCCTGTTGACCGGATGGTTGTGGGTCGATCCGGTCATCAGCCTCGTCATTGCAGCCGTCGTGCTCGCCAGCAGCTGGGGCCTCGCCCGCGACAGCGTCAGTCTCGCGCTCGACGGCGTGCCGAGAGGCATCGCGCTCGCGGAGGTCAGGGATTATCTCGGGCAACTGGACGGCGTCACCGAGGTGCACGACCTCCATGTCTGGGCCATGAGCACCAACGAAACCGCGCTGACCGCGCATCTGGTGCGGCCCTGCGGCAGCGACGATCTGTTTCTGCGCGAGGTCTGCGCCGAACTCGCGCACCGCTTCGACATCGATCACGCCACCCTGCAGATCGAGGCGGGCAGCGATGCCTGCAGGCTGGCGCCGGCGGAGGTGGTGTGAAGGCGCGCAAGCGCAATTCCCGCGACGTCACCTGCGGCAAATTAACCCGACGGGTAAGATTTCGCTGGTCCTGTCGGGCAAATCACTTTTACGACTCTCGCCATCCTGTCCCCGAGGAAGGGGCGTTGGCCATCGTCACGAACGCTGGGACGGGATGCGGTGGACGCGGCGGCTTCGTGCGCGCGATGGGACGGCAGGGCGGGATAAACTCCGTGAGCGGTCCGAGAATGCGCAAGACGAGCGGTGCCGAGGCGTACGGTGAAGTCGTGTGGGCCTGACAGCCTCTGGGTTGGCGTCAAGTCCCGCAGAGGCAAAGCCGGCCCAACCGGGCATCGGGCTTTGCCATCAATCCGCGGGACGACGGTGACAAGCAAATCCTGATCGCCGGGGCGAGCGCGAAGTAAGCCGTAAAGCCATTGCGCAGGGAATGTCGGATGTTCTCCGCTGCCCTGTATGCTCGTGTGCGTTATTACTCGTGCATTTTGCACACGAGACCGCGGGTGCAGCGCGCATCCGGCATTCCCTGCTCCCTCTTCTTGAGGGACAACGACAGGCAAGCCTCGGGCAAATCGTGCCGCGAGAATGCGAGCGCATATCTGCTGTTTGAAATCTGAATCGCACCTCTCACAGCATCATTGCGAGGAGCAGTTGCGACGAAGCAATCCATCTTACCGGGGGGCGCCGCTACGCAGCCGATCGGGCGGACCGCCGATTTGCAACCACGATCAGCGGCACCGCGATGAAGCCGCTGGCCAGCAGCAGCCAGTCCTGGGGTATGCCGAGAAGGATGGCGGCGCTGCCGCCGATCAGGGACCAGATAAAGGGAATGACGAGGAGCGAGCGCGACAGCGGCGGGACAGCCAGCAGCAGCATTCCGAAGGTGAAGATCGTCACCGGGCACGGTGTGACGCCGAACACCGGCATCGCGGGATAAGGGTGGCCCCTGACCATGCTGATCAGGGGATAGACGATCGCCGCATAGGCGATCAGCGCCGTACCGACCCAGCTTGCCGACCCGGAACGGAGGCCGAATTGGATCCGGCCGCAATACACGCCGGCATAGATCAGGTAGCTGCCCTGGATCACGAATAATGCAGCGAACAGATACGCTGCCTTGTTGATCTCCGAGAAGAACAGCGCGTGATAGGCGATACCGGTCCATAGCCACATCGACGCCAGGATGCCGGCAATCACGCGATCGGCTCCCCTTGGCTTCCAAAACAGCAGCGCGACCGCGAGGCCGCCGAGCTGATACATCCCGAACTGAACCGGCCAGATCGCCCGATTGTAACCGACGAATAACGCGAGAAATTGCTCCTGCGTAAACGGCAACATGGTGCAGCCCCTGTGTATTTGCGACAGGATACCTGCGCCGGCGCCGATCCGTTTGATCTGCAGCAAGCGGTGCGAGCGGGATCAGATCAGTCCCGCCAGCCGAAGCAGCACGCCCGCGGCGCACGAACCCGCCAAAACCGTCAGCATTCCCATGTTGAAGCGGAAGATCGCGGTCGCCGCCGCGATCGCCAGAACGAGAGCTGCAACGTCGACGCTCGACCACACCGGCATGTCGAACGACAGCCCGAACGATCGAACCGGCCAGGTTTCCCGGAACACGGTGTGCATCGCGAACCAGATCGACAGATTGAGGATCACGCCGACCACGGCGGCGGTGATGGCGCCGAGCGCGCCGGCCAGCCCCTTGTTGCCGCGCAGGGTCTCGACAAAGGGCGCGCCGAGGAAGATCCAGAGGAAGCAGGGCATGAAAGTGACCCAGGTCGCCAGCAAGCCGCCGAGCGTGCCCGCCAGCATCGGCGACAGGGTGCCGGGATCGCGGAACGCGGCCATGAAACCCACGAACTGCAGCACCATGATCAGCGGGCCGGGCGTGGTTTCTGCCATGCCGAGACCGTCGAGCATTTCGCCGGGCCCAAGCCAGTGATAATGCTCGACCGCCTGCTGCGCGACATAGGCCAGCACCGCATAGGCGCCGCCGAACGTCACCAGCGCCATCTTGCTGAAGAACAGCGCGATCTGGCTGAATACATTGGCCTCGCCGAACGCGATCAGCAGGGCGGCGACCGGCACCAGCCACAGCATCAGCCAGACCGCGCTGACCTTCAGCGCACGCGGAACGCTGGGGCGGATATGGTCGGGCAGTTCATCGCCAAACACGCTGTCGACCGCCGCGCCGTTCTTGCCGCTGCCGTGCTCGACCGCGGCGAATTCGCTGCGTCCGCTTCGGGCGCCGAAATAGCCGATCAAGCCCGCGGCGATGATGATGACCGGGAAGGGCACGTTGAAGAAGAAGATCGCGACGAAGGCGATGGCGGCGAGTGCGATCATGACCCGGTTGCGCAAGGCGCGCTTGCCGACGCGGATCACGGCCTGGATCACGATCGCCAGCACAGCGGCCTTCAGCCCGAAGAACAGCGCCTCGACGACGCCGACCTTGCCGAACGCGGCATAGATGTAGCTCAGACCCATGATGGCGATGATGCCGGGCAGAATGAACAGGCCGCCGGCCATGATGCCGCCCGCGGTCCGGTGCAGCAGCCAGCCGATATACGTCGCCAGCTGCTGCGCCTCCGGTCCCGGCAGCAGCATGCAGTAGTTCAGCGCATGCAGGAACCGGCCTTCGGAAATCCAGTTCTTTTCCTCGACCAGGATGCGATGCATCACCGCAATCTGTCCCGCCGGGCCACCGAAACTCAGCAGCGCCACCCGCAGCCAGACCCGAAACGCTTCACCGAAGCTGATGCCGTGGCCGGCATCCGCTGCGGTGGTCTTCTCATGCGTTGCGATATCGATCACGGCTTTGCCTTGTTGGTGGGCCAGTTATGGGTTTCGCCCGACGCATCGCGGCACCAGCGATAGAACGCGTCGTACAGCACGATGCCGGCCTCGAGTTGTTCGAGATCTTCATCGTACATTCGCGACAGCCCGAGCGACGCCGCCAGCAGCCCGGGCGCTTCCGGCGACAGATCGAGCCTGCCGGTATCGGCGGCGCGTACCATCGTCGCCAGCCGGAGCATCGGCGGCGTCGCGAGGTCGAACTCCTCGACCATCACATCGAAGGTACAGAGCTCGCCGCGATGGCTCCAGAATACGTTTTCGATATCGAACGGGACGGCGGCAAAACGCTCGCCCACCGCGGCGACCTCGGACGGCGCCACGAACAGAAACACCGCGTTCGGATCGACGAACCGGCGGATCAGCCAGGGGCATGCGATGCGGTCGATTTTCGGCCGCGCGCGGGTGACCCAGACGGTGCGGCCTTGCGCATCGCGTGCGGGGAGTTTTGTTTCCGGCACCAGTGGAAGCTTGGCGGCCTTCCAGCCCTCAAAGCCGTCTTCGAGCGCTTCGGCCGAAGCGCCGGCATGTCTCAGCCAGGCCGCGGTGCCCTCGGAGAGTTTCAGGCCGCGCTGGCACACCACGATGGCCGAGCGCCCGGCGAATTCCCCGCCCCAGTCGGCGGCTTGCTGATGGCGTCGCCTCACCGCGCCGGGAATCAGCCTCGGATCGGCGGCGAAATCCTCGTCGGTGCGGACGTCGATCAGCGCAGGGGTGTTCGCCGTGCCGATCAGCCGTGCAAGTTTGTCAGCGGATATCGTTGTGAATGATGACATGGATGCGCCCTCGTGAGAGATACGGGACGCGATACTTGGGCATGTCGCCTCGTGGGGAGATCGCCATATCCCCATGCCGCCATTACAGCGAAACCGGTGCGGGCTGTCAATGTTTGTAACGCGGAAGGGCGGATGGCCAGCCTTGTGGTCGACCGCGGCACGGCGCGGGCTACAGGTTGATCCCGAACTTCGCCAAGGCCCAGGCCGTGACGAAATACAGCACGATGGTCAGCGCGCAGCCCGCGCCCAGCGTCTGCCAGAAGCCCACCCCGGCGCGAAGCATCGCCGGCATCACCAGGAACATCGGAAGCGAAGGCAGCACATACCAGAAGGTCGCCTCCGCATGACCGGCGATGCGCTCGATATCCCTGGTGTCGCGCCAAAGCCAGAGAATGCCGAGCAGCGACACCAGCGGCAGGGAAACGATCAGCGCACCGAAGGCCGGGCTGCGCTTCGCCACTTCGGACACGGCGGCAATGATGATGCCCGACAACAGTATCTTGATGATGAAATAGGCCATAGCGCGATCATTCGTCGGCGCAACTATGCGTGCGCGATGCCGTCAGGCAAGATGCCACAGACCGTGATGGCGGGACAGGGGAGGCGGGAGTGGGTGAATGGACCGGAGTGGCTATCGCACTGGTCTCAAGTTGCCTCGGCGGCACGGCGGCTGCGATCACCCGCTATCTCGTCGGCAGCACCGACCCGGTCACGCTGGCCATCCTGCGCTGGGGAATAGGCTTTCTGTGCCTGCTGCCGACCGCGCTGCTGCTCGGGGTGCGTTGGCCGTCGCGCCGCGATTGGCCTGCCGTCGCGCTATTGGGGCTGTGTTTCTTCGGATTGTTTTTCGTCCTCTACAACATCGCGATCGGCTTTACGACCGCGGCGCGGGCCAGCCTCGCGCTGGCGACCCTGCCGCTGCATACCATGGTGGTCGGGGCTGTGCTCGGTGTCGAGCCGCTGACGTCAAGGAAAACAACCGGCGTCTGCGTCGCCGTGCTCGGCGTCGTGGCGGCGCTCGCAACCGGTCTTTCGGCGGCGCCGCCGGGCGCCTGGCGCGGCGAACTCATCATGACCGGCGCCGTGATGTGCATGGCGTTCTACAATGTCTGGTCTCGCCCATTCATCGAGCGATCGAGCGCGCTCGGTTTTCTGACCGTCGGCATGGGGGCAGGCGCCGCCGGATTGATCCTCGTTGGCTCGCTCACCGGCAGCGCAGCGGTGCTGGGCAGCCTTACGACGCCGCAATGGTTAGCCGGCCTCTATCTCGGCGTCGGCGGTGGCGCGCTCGCCTTTATCCTGTGGGTGCTGGCGCTGGAGCGTGCGACGCCCACCCGTGTGGCCAACACCATGACCGTCAACCCGGTCGCCGCGGCCTTGCTCGCTACCCAACTCGTCGGCGAGTCGATTACCGCCAATCTCGTGATCGGACTGCTCGCGGTCTTCGCCGGGATCTGGATCGCCACGAGCGAGGGCGGCAGGGCTTAGCTGTGCACGCCTTCTGTGCGCCTAACGCGATTGGGAAAGGCCCTTGTCGCCATGAACCCGCGGATGCTGCGGGACCGGACCGGTGTGGGCGCAAACGAAATCCTCGACATGTTCGGGCACGGCGGCACCCTCGATGTCGCAGCGGGTCTGGATTTCGGCGGCGATATCACGGGAGATGTCCTGTGACCAATGCTCCAGGGTGTTGAAGGCGATCACGCGGACCGGGTCGCAAAACTGCCCGGCGAGGAGGTCGGTGATGACGGTTTCGGGGTCGGTCCGCTCGATCTCGATTTCGCAACAAATACCCCCCTGCCGGCTTTGGCGGTCGACGACGAGGTAGGCGGTCTGATCCGCCCCATAAGGTATATTCCAGCCAGTTCTTGGCATGCGCAATCTCCACCGCAGCGGCGTTGCAGGACTATGCGGCAATACCGGATTTGTTCCAGCGTGCGGAACTCAAATTTGCGCGTGGCGGTGCACCCGTGCTCGTAGTGTTGCTGAACAACGCGACCCGCGGCGTCGCGCGGGCAGAATGGCATCGGCTCTCAAGCAGGGCGGCGCGCGACGTAGCCGACCCTGAGCCCCGGCTCGAAGCCGCAACGCTCATAGAATCGATGCACGCGAGGGTCTTGCCGGCCGCTCTGCATGAGGACGTGATGACAATCCCTGGTCCAGGCTTCTGCGAGTGCCGCCCCGACAACCGCGCGTCCATGGCCCATATCCTGAAATTCGGGATGGGTGACGACGTTTTCCAGAAAGCCGTGCCGCCGTCCGACCCGCAGCAGATTGGGCGCCGTGATCAGCATGCAGGTTGCGACGATTTGTGTGTCCACGGTGGATACGAAGACCGCGACGCCGTCGTCGGACAGCGTTTGCCGCCAGATTTGCTCGGCCCGCGCTATCGGCTCCGCATGGGAGCTAACATCGGAGACACGAAAGAGATCCAGCAGCGAAACAAGGTCGGCAGCTTGAGCAGGCCTGGCATGGGGCATCGGAACACCGGATTGTGAATCGCCGGCCAGTCTAGTCGATTTACGAGCGTCACACCGCCGCGATGGCCTCAATCTCGATCATGAAATCCGGCCCGTACAGTTTTGACACTTCGACCAGTGTCACCGCTGGCGCCGCCGGCGGCGTGACCGAGGCAAAGAACCGGTTCCGCGCCTCGCGATAGCTTCCGAGATTGTCCATATCGGTGAGGAACACGGTCAGCTTCACCAGATGGGCGGCGGTGCACCCGCATCCCTGCAGTGCCGCTGCGAGGTTGGAAAACACCTTTGCGGCCTGCGTGATAAAATCGTTCTTGCCTACCACATTGCCGTCGCGATCGAGCGCCGTCTGGCCTGATATGAAGATGATCCTGCCTGCGCTGACGTCGACCACCTGCGAATAGCCGGGCGGAGTGCCGAGTTCGGGTGGGTTGATGCGGACGATCGAAGGCGTGGCGTCGCGGGTCATTGCATGATCCGAAATTCAGTTGCTCGGGGCGGACACCGGCGGAGGCCCCATGCCGACAGGTTTCTTCGGCTTCAGGCTCCCGGCGTAGAATGACAATCCCGCCACCAGGAAAAGCGCGAGGAGGTAAACCGCATAGGATTGCGGCGGCGTAATCGCCCATCGCACAAATCCCCTGATCGCAATTGCCCGGCCAGTGTCGTCGTCCATGCGGTGGTTTTGCTCGAAACGATGCGGGATGGGAAGGGGCAAATATCGCGGAATCGTCAGGACGCCGCCGGAGGCCTCTTCAGCAGGAACAGCGCCAGCAGCGCCGACAGGCTGAGCGCGGAGGAAACCATCAACACGCGGCTGCCCATCACGTCGATCAGCAGGCCAAAGGCCAGCGGGGCGGCGGCCTGCGCCATCCGCGCCGGCGCGCCGATGATGCCGAGCCGGTAGCCATAGTTCTGCGGGCCGAAGATCGCCAGCGGCAAGGTGCCGCGCGCAATCGTGAGGATGCCGTTGCCGGTGCCATGGAAAATCGCAAACAGGCTTGCCGCGGGTCCGCCGACCAGCCCGACGATGGCGGCGCCGATCGGATGCGTCAGGCATGCCAGCCGGGTCGAGACCAGCGGATGATAGCGGCTGAGAAAACTGGCCTCGAAGATTCGGGCGGCGACTTGCGCCGGGCCGATCAGCGCGCCGGCCGCCACCGCCTGGAGCGTGGTCGCGCCCGTGGCTTCCAGGATGCGCGGCAGGTGCGCTGCCATCGCGCCGGTCACGGTCCAGGCCGCGGCGAAGGCGAACGCCAGCAGGATCATGGTGCGGTCGATCGGAAGGTGCGGTTTGACGGCTGTCGTGACGGCGGCCTTGGCGCCTTTCACGGCAGGCAGCATGAAGAAGTTGAGCGGCAGGCCGATCAGGATATGCGCGGCCGCCCAGGCAAAGCAGGTGTTGCGCCAGCCGATGGTTTCCAGCCCCCAGGCCGTCAGCGGCCACCCGACGGTGGAAGCAAAACCGGCGAGCAGCGTGATGCCGGTGATCGAGCGGCGCGCCGCGTCGCCATAGATGCGCCCCAGCGTGCCGAAGGCGGCATCGTACAGGCCAAACCCCATGCCTACGCCCAGCAAGAGCCAGGCGATCACCAGCACCGGAATTGAATAGCTGACGCCGAGCAGCGCGAGGCCCGCGGCCAGCGTCAGATTTGAAAGCGACAGCACCGACCGGCCGCCGACCAGGTCGATCTGCCGGCCGACGCGCGGGCCGAGCAGGGCGGAAATCACCAGCGATGCCGAGAAGGCGGCGAAAATCCAGTTCGAGGAAACGCCAAGGTCGCGCCCGATCGGATCGGCCAGGATCGCGGGCAGATAGTAGCTCGACGCCCACGCCAGAGTCTGGGTGGTGCCGAGCGCCAGAATGATCGGAAGCTGGGGCGGGTTCATGATTGCGGCGCTGCGAATCTGGCCCAATGGAGCGCCACCGGACCCAGCAGGATGCCTGCGGCCAGGACCGAGAACGCCGCCATCCAGGCATTGGCGCTCAGCGGTCCGCCCGCAAGATCGAGCGCTACGCCGACGCTCCAGGCACCTAGCGCCGACAGGCTGAAGCCGACGGTGGAATGCGCCGCCATGGTCGCCCCGCGATAGTCCGGGTGCGCCGCCATCGACATGCCCGAGGTCAACGCGCCGGAGTCGGCCGGTACCGTGATCGCATAGACGAGCATCAGCGGCAGCAATAGCAAGGGCGACTGGTCCGAGAAGGCGCCGATCAGCAGCGCCACGACAGCCGAGCTCAGCATGACGGCGGTGATCGCGCGATGCCGGCCGAACTTCAGCGCCAGCTCATTGCCGAGAATGCTGGCGGGCATCGCCAGCAGCGAAAACACGACGCTGACGACGATTGGCGTAAAGACGGAGGACTGTCCGTTTCGGGCGATGACGAAAGTCCAGAATGCGACCAGCCAGGTCCGGATGCCGTAGAGCTCGAAGCAGTGCGCGCCATAGCCGAGCACGAACCCCATCGCCCGGGTGTTGCGGAACACCGGCGCGAAATCCAGCAGGGGTCCCGCCGCGGGCTTCGGCTGCACCGGGGCCAACCGCAGGCAAACCAGCAGCATCACGAGCGGGCCAAGGGCCGTCACGAAGAACGCGCTGCGCCAGCCAAAGCTCTCTGCGACCAGTTGCGAGACCAGGAAAGACAGGCCGACGCCGACCGAGAAGCTCGAGGTGTAGAAGGTGATGGCGCGCGATGAATCGCCGGGCGCGAGGCGGTCGGTCAGCGCCTTGAGGCCGGGCATATAGGCGCCAGCAAAACCGATGCCCGCGATCGCGTTGCACAGCGCGCCCGACCAGAGCCCGGTCGCGAACAGCCCGAACAGCATTGTGCCGAGCGCGCTCAGCGCCGACCCCGCGATCAGGATCTTGCGGGCATCGATACGGTCGGTCAGCGTCGCCAGCAGCGGCACGGCCAGCATGTAGCCGGCGGCGCCGGAGCCCGCCAACAGGCCGGCTTGCGCGCCGCTCAACTGCCATTCCGGAATCAGGAACGCGGCGAGGATGGAGGGCACCACAACGTGCGGAAGCAGGCTGCCGAGTTGCCCCAGGCACATCGCAACGATGACGGATCGGCCCTCTAGCGAAATTTGGCTCACCTATATCCGTTCAGACCGCGCTACCCGCAGCCGCATCCGGCTTTTCCCTGCTGTTTGGCATTTGCATCGTCGACACAACAGGCGTCAACCGCCGATGGTGCCGGTCCACCGCAGCACTGGCTTGCGCTGGGCGCGGCCGCGCGGCTGCACACGCCGGTCTCGGGCAGCACCAGTTCGACACGCTCAGCGGCCTCCCGGTCGCCGGCGATATCTGCCGCGATCGAGCGGACCTGTTCGTAGCCGGTCAGCATCAGGAAGGTCGGCGCGCGTCCGTAGGCTTTCATGCCGGCGAAATAGAAGCCGGGTTCGGCCTGCGCCAATTCGCGCGCGCCGTGCGGCCGCACGGTGCCGCAGCTGTGTTCGTTGGGATCGATCAGCGGCCGCAGCAGGACCGGGCACTCGACCGCGGGATCGAGCTGGATGCGCAATTCGTGCAGGAAATCCAGATCCGGCCGGAAGCCCGTCGCCACGATCAGTTCGTCCACCACCACATGACGGCCGCAACAGGCGGAGCCGGCGCCGACGGTGAGGCGAGGGCCGTCGGCGGCGAGATGCGAGACACGAAATTCGCTCTCTACAGTGATATGGCCCGCCGCGACCAGCGCGGCAAAGGCCGAACCGAGTTCGCCGCGGGCGGCGAGCTTGTCGTTGGCGCCGCCGCCGAACGCCTTGGCGGGATCGTTGCCCCGCAACAGCCAGACCGGTTTGGTCTCCGGCGCCTCGGTCGCGAGTTTTGCGAGGTCTGTCAGCGTGCCGATCGCCGAATGGCCGGCGCCCAGCACCGCGACGGTCTTGCCGGCATAGCGCGCGCGATCCTTGCCCAGCACGTCGGGCATTCCGTACGCAATCCTGTCCGCCGCCTGCGTCTCGCCGATGGCGCGCAGGCCGTTGGCGCCTGCCGGATTTGGCGAATGCCAGGTGCCGGACGCGTCGATCACGGCATCGGCCCGCACACTCTTGGCGCCTTGCCCGTTCTGATAGCGCAGTTCGAAGGGGGCGGTTTCGCGACCCTTGCTCTTGAGCTTGTCGAAGCCGACGCGGCTGATGTCGGTGACGCGGCTCGATGGATGGATGTGGCTCGCGAGCTCAGTCTTGGCCGCGAGCGGCTCGAGATAGCGCTCCACCAGCTCGGCGCCGGTCGGATACTGACCGGGCTCGGGAGAATTCCAGCCGGTTGCGGCGAGCAGGCGTTCCGCGGCGCGGTCGACATTGTATTCCCACGGCGAGAACATCCGCACATGGCCCCATTGCCGCACCGCGTGGCCGACGTCGCTGCCGGCCTCCAGCACGATCGGCGTCAGCCCGCGCTCCAGCACGTGGGCGGCTGCGGCAAGGCCGACCGGGCCGGCTCCGATGATCGCGACGGTCCTGGTCTGGTTCATCCTATTCTCCTGTCGAACTAGAACTATCGAAATAAAGCGTCGCAAGAAACTACGCGGCCGACTTTGTGTCTGAGCATTCGGCGACACCGGTGCAGCATTCGGCGACCAGAAAATCCACCAGGCCCCGCATCACATCGTAGTTGGCATGACACACCAGCGTCGTTGCCTCCCGCACCTGACTGATCAGCCCAACCACCATCAGCGCCTTTATGTGATGGGAGAGGGTCGAGGGCGCAATCTTCAGTTTGTCCTGCAGGCGGCCCACCGGCAGCCCGGCATCTCCGGCGCGAACCAGTGCCCGGTAGATTTTCAGCCGGGTCGGATTGCCCAGGGCTTCGAGATGTGCGGCGGCGGCGTCGAGCTTCATGGCGATCATATTTCAGACGGCAGGACGGCTGTCAACTATATTTCTGGTATTATCGAAATACAGGTTCGGTTGCTATCGAGCTCCTGGCCGCGCCTGGGCGGGAGAAAGGCCTTCATTGGTAGGCAGCAGAAACGTAATCAGCCAGCACAGCAGCAACATGACGGCCGACCCCGCCAGACATCCCGTCATGCCGGCGACCTGGTAGAGAACGCCCGAAAGTATAATCCCGAGCAGCCGTCCGACGGCGTTGGCGGCATAGTAGAAGCCGACGTCTTCGGCGGCTTTCTCGGATCCAGCATAGGCCAGGATCAGGTACGAGTGCTGCGAGGAATTCACCGCGAACGGCAAACCGAACAGGGCCAGTCCGATGACCAATACGAGATCGGGGCGGCCGACACCGGCGGTCTGCAGGATGACCGCCAGCGCGATCGGCACCGCGGCAAGAATCGCCGCCCAGACACGGGCCGCCGGCACCTCGCGGCTCAGGCCATCGGTGCTGCGGCTCACGAGGGCAGGGGCGATAGCCTGCACCCCGCCATAGGCGATCGTCCAGGCCGCGAGAAACCCGCCGACTTCGAGGAAGCTCCAGCCATTGGCGTAGAGAAACACCGGCAACCCGACGACGAACCAGACATCGCGGGCGCCGAACATGAAGATGCGGGCTGCGGCCAGCAGGTTCACGCCGCGCGATTTTCCGAACAGTTCACCGATGGTCTTCGACGATTTCGCCTTGCCGAGCTGCGAGGGCAGCAGCAGCAACCCCGCGACGAAGATCACCCCGAGCAGGGCGGCCATCATCCACAGCGCATGGCTGAATCCGACCAGGTCCAGCAACAGGCCGCCGACGAAGAACCCGATGCCCTTCATCGCGTTCTTCGAGCCCGTGAACCAGGCGACCCATCGGAACAACTGCCCGCTGCCCTCCGCGGAGGTGGCCTTGATCGCGGATTTCGAAGCGGTCTTGGTCAGGTCCTTGGCGACGCCGGCGATGCCTTGGGCGATCACGACCCAGGCCACTGATGCCGCGGCCCCCCAGCCGGGATCGAGCGCGGACAACATCAGTAAGCCGGCGATCTGCAGTATCTGGCCGACCGCGAGCATGCGGGGAATGCCGAAACGCGACGCGAAATAGCCGCCGGCGAGGTTGGCGCCGATGCCGGCCGCCTCATACAGGAGAAACAGGAAGGCCAGCGTGAACGGCGTATAGCCCAGCCGGAAAAAGTGGAACAGGACGAGCATCCGCAAGGCGCCGTCGACCAGCGTGAATCCCCAATAGGATGCCGTGACGATGAGGTAGTTTCGGACCATCGCGTTATGCGCCCGCACGTTGAACGATGTTGGCGAGATCGACCATGCGGCAGGCGTACCCAACCTCGTTGTCGTACCAGGCATAGACCTTCAACAGGGTTTCGTCCGTCACCATGGTGCTCAAGGCGTCCACGATCGAGCTGCGCGGATCGTTGTTGTAGTCGGCCGATACCAGTGCGCGGCTTTCGAGCCCGAGGATACCGGCCAAAACGCCTTCCGATGCGGCCTTGAAGAGCTGGTTGACCTCCTCTGCGGTGGTCGGACGTTTGAGCTCGAAGACGCAATCGGTCAGGCTGGCATTGAGCACCGGCACCCGCACGGCGTGGCCGTTCAACTTGCCCTTGAGCTCCGGATAGATCAGCGAGATGGCGGTAGCGCTCCCGGTCGTCGTGGGCTGCATCGAAAGCATGGCCGACCTTGCGCGGCGAAGATCCTTGTGCGGGGCGTCGACGACGACATTGGTGTTGGTAGGGTTATGGATCGTCGTGATCTGTCCATGGCGGATTCCGATCGCCTCGTGGATGACCTTGACGACCGGCGCCAGACAGTTCGTCGTACAGGATGCTGCCGTCAGCAGCCGGTGCCGGGCGGGATCGTAGAGCTGGTCGTTGACGCCGACGACGATGTTGAGCGCCGCCTCGTCCTTGACGGGAGCCGCGACGATCACCCGTTTGACGCCCTGGTCAAGATAGGCCTGAAGCTGGTCCGGCTTCAGGAATTTTCCGGTACACTCCAGCACGACGTCACAACCGAGATCGCCCCATGCAACTTCGCCCGGACTGGCCCGTTCGCTGAAGCCTATGCGCTGCTTGCCAATCGCAATGGCGAAATCGGAATCGACCGCAATGGGATCGTGCCAGCGTCCGTGAATACTGTCGAATTCGAGGAGATGTGCGGTCGCTGCGATGCCGCCCTTCAGCTCGTTGATGTGCACGACCTCCAGCCGGTTACCGGCGCGCGGATCGCTGTCCGGACGATGTATGCCGCCGAGGGCGGCGCGCAGCGCGAGCCTGCCGATGCGGCCCATGCCATTGATGCCAACCTTCATGTGGATTCCTTTTAAGGGGATACGCGCGTGGTATCGCCAATCTCGTCGAGGCGGGTCTTGATCGCCATGCGGTCCAGCGAGTCGAACGGCAGGCTTGTGAAGATCTCGATCCGGCGCCGGATCATCGCGTAGAGCTCGTTCAGAAGCGTGGTCCGCTCGGTCGGTGATCCCGTGAATTGCGCGGGATCAGGGAGCGGCCAGACGCCAGTGACAAAATGAGCCCCGAGGTCCGGGCAGAACTGACCATCGGGTGCGTCGCAGAGCGCGATGACAAAGTCCATCCGGGGAGCCTCAGGCCCTTTGAATTCGTCCCATGATTTGGAGTGCAGGTGCGATACGTCGTGGCCGAGGGCTGTCAGCCGCTCGATGACCTCCGGAACCGGTTCTTTGGCCGGATTCGATCCGGCCGAATAAGCCCGAAAGCGGCCGCGACCGATCTTCTCGAGCAAGGCTTCGGCGATGATCGAGCGGGCGGAATTCTGCGTGCACAGGAACAGGACATTGAACGCAGGCGTCATGAATTTCTCCGTGGGCTCTGCGGCGATGATTTGGGATGGCAGATCGAACGCGTCCCCGCACAGCTCCGGACGGCCGTTGCAGCAATCTTGCGAAAGAAATTTGAGCAGGCTTCGAAAGCCCGTGACGTCGGCCCGATAGTTCACCGAGCGGCCGTCTTTCTCGGCCGAAATCAAACCCGCGCGGCTGAGAATACCGAGATGCGTCGACATCGTGTTGTGCGGCACCTCGCAACGCCGGGCGATCTCGCCGGCAGGCAGGCTTTGCGGATGGACCGCAAGCAGATAACGAACCGCGGCGAGGCGGGTCGGCTGTGCCAGCGATCCAAAGCCGTCGATGGCACTCGCTTCTCGATTACTTTC
The DNA here is from genome assembly GCA_001464035.1 of Bradyrhizobiaceae bacterium Ga0074131. Taxonomy (GTDB): domain Bacteria; phylum Pseudomonadota; class Alphaproteobacteria; order Rhizobiales; family Xanthobacteraceae; genus Bradyrhizobium. Next base: position 30,335 of record LNEC01000016.1, on the reverse strand, counting down.
GATCATGAGCTTTCCAAAAAGAGAATCCTGAATGCGTCCATATATATGGACGCATTAGATGACAGGCAGGTGACAAAAGCGGTTGAGAGAGGCAAGGAGGTACCTATTTTCGCAGTTTTCAATTCCACCTGTCGGGACACTAAGACAGGATTATTGAGTGCCTGCCAGATTTCCAGTATTCACAAACTTGTTTGGGTGCGGCCGTTAAAGGTTGGAGAAAGGCGTCAACGACTCATGCGCGGAATGTCGGAACCAGTATGAACCTGTTCGAACGGTATCTCTCGCTGTGGGTAGCGCTCTGCATTGCCGCGGGCGTTGCGCTGGGACATCTCCTGCCTGGCGCATTTGCCACCATCGCCAGCGCGGAGGTCGCGCGGGTCAATCTTCCGGTGGCCGGGCTGGTCTGGCTGATGATCATCCCGATGCTGCTGAAGATCGACTTCGGCGCGCTCGGCGAGGTGCGCGAGCACTGGCGCGGCGTCGGCGTCACCCTATTCATCAACTGGGCGGTGAAGCCGTTCTCGATGGCGCTATTGGGTTCGCTGTTCATCGGTCATCTGTTCGCGCCGCTGCTGCCGCCGGCGCAAATTTCGTCCTATATCGCCGGACTCATTCTGCTGGCGGCGGCGCCCTGCACCGCGATGGTGTTCGTATGGTCGAGCCTGTGCGAGGGCGAGCCGCACTACACGCTGAGTCAGGTCGCGCTCAACGACGTCATCATGGTGTTTGCCTTCGCGCCGCTTGTCGGACTGCTGCTCGGCGTCGCCTCGATCGCGGTGCCGTGGGCCACTCTGCTGATCTCGGTGGTGCTCTATATCGTCGTCCCCGTTATAGTGGCGCAGTTGTGGCGGCGCGCGCTGCTCGCCAGCGGACCAGCGGCGTTGCAGAAGACCCAGCATTTGCTGCAGCCGGTGTCGCTGGTCGCTCTCCTGACCACGCTGGTGCTGCTGTTCGGTTTCCAGGGCGAACAGATCATCGCCCAGCCCCTGGTGATCGTGCTGCTGGCGGTGCCGATCCTGATCCAGGTCTATCTCAATGCGGGGTTGGCCTATTGGCTAAGCCGGCGCTTCGGGGTGGCCTGGTGTGTCGCCGCACCGGCCGCGCTGATCGGCGCCAGCAACTTCTTCGAACTCGCGGTCGCCGCCGCCATCAGCCTGTTCGGGCTCAACTCCGGAGCCGCACTGGCGACCGTGGTCGGCGTGCTGGTCGAGGTGCCCGTGATGCTCTCGGTGGTTTATCTGGTGAAGGCGTCGCGCGGTTGGTACGAGGCCGGCGCCGGGGCCGCCGCGGCGGTCAGCAAGGAAGCGCGGACATGAGCGTGACGAGCTATCGCCACTCGACTTGCAAATCGCAAAGACTAAGGCCGTCACGAATATTGCCGCAATTTTCGTGTCGCCGAAATATGAGCGGCTATCTCGCCGGCTGGCGGGCCCGCGCCCGCATCGTGTAAAGCCCGACCGCCATCAGGGACGCCACCGTCAGCACGATGCCGAGCGCGAACATCGCTTCATGCGATACCGTCGCGGCGAGCCAGACGGCGATCGCGGCACTCATCATCTGCCAGAAGCCGACCAGCGCCGAGGCGGCGCCTGCTTTCTCCCCGAACGGCGAGAGCGCCTGGGCAGTGCCGAGCGGATTGACGATGCCCATGCCGAGCAGGAACACCGACATCGCGCCAAGGAACGGCAGGAAGCCGGGGGTCAAGATCGATGCCAGCAAGACGGCGGCGCTGCCGGCGGCGGCGAACAGGAGGCCGATCTGTATGGCGCGGTCGAGCCCGAGCCGCGGCGCCAGCTTCGTCGCCAGCATGCCGGCGGCGAACACCACGAGGACGGTGCCCGCAAAGAACAGGCCGAGCTGGATCGGCGTGAAGTGCATGGCTTCGATCAGCACGCGGGGGGCGGCGGAAAACATCGCGAACAGTCCGCCCATGATCAGGCTGACGGTCGCGGCCGGAACCAGGAAGCGGCGGTCGGCGATCAGACCGAGATAGTTCCTCGCGATCGCCGGCGGATTGAGCGGCGTCCGCGTCGAATGGTGGGTTTCGCCGAGCACGGCGGCATAGGCGATCGCGCCGATCACGGCGAACACTCCGACAAAGACGAATTCGGAGCGCCAGCCGAACGTCTGATCGAGCGCGCCGCCGAGCAGGGGCGAGAAGCCGGGCGCCGCGGCCATCGCGATCATGATCAGCGCCATGGCGCGGCCGAGCGCCGGACCCGAAAACAGATCGCGGGCGATGGCGCGCGACAGCACCGAGGTCGAACAGGCGCCGGCGGCCTGGATGACGCGGCCGATCAGCAGGTTCGTCAGATCGGTGGCGAGGCCGCACCAGATACTGCCGGCCAGGAACACCGCAAAACCTATCAATACCGGCCAGCGCCGGCCGTAGCGATCGGAGATCGGCCCGACCACGAGTTGGCCGAGCGCGAACACCGCGAGGAACACCGTGATCGATGCCGTCACCTCAGCGGTCGACACCCGCAGCGACGCCGCCATCTGCGGCAGCGACGGCAGCAGGATGTTGGTGGCGAGGGTTCCGGTCGCCGCCAATGCGGCAAGCACCGCGATCTGCAGAAAGGTGGAAGAGACCCCCGGACGCGGCGAGGTGTCGATCGTGGCAATGGTCTGGTCGGCCATGGGATCTCCCGCTGCGATAAAATGATGCATATCATATAAAAGCAGTGGGGGAAACCGCCGCTAGGCAGTTTGGAATATTTTGCTCCGTCCGGCCATCACGGTGGCGGGTTGCGGCTCTCAGCCGGCCCGCAACACTTCCGGCTCGTCCCGGACCATGTCCGGCTGACGCGCCAGTGACACCGCCGGCGACAGCAGGATCACCAGCGCCTGGGCGCCGAAGATAACGGCGGCGAGATAGAGACAGGCTTCCGCGCCATAAAACCCGCCGACGATGGCGCCGAGCGCGGAGCCGAGGGGGCGCGCGCCGTAGCTCATGATGTTGATCGCCGAAACTCTGCCCAGCAACGACGGCGGCGTCACCGACTGACGCAGCGTGGTGGTCGAGATCACCCACAGGATCGGGCCCGCACCGAGCAGGAAGAAGCTCAGGCCTGCCAGCCATGGCGAGGGGATGAAGGTGGTTGACGCCATCACGGAGGCGGCGACGAAGCCGGTCACCGGGCCGAGCCCGATGACTATGCCGAAGGGCAGGCGGCGCATCACCCGTGTCGCCAGCAGCGCGCCGAACACCATGCCGACGCCGTACATCCCAAGCGTGATACCGACGCCGGTCGCCGACAATCCGAGGCGGCGCACCGCATAGGGCACGAACACCGCCAGCAGCAGGAACGATGCGGTGTTGAAGATGAACTGGGTGATGAAAACCGGACGCAGCAGCGGGTGATGCAGCACGAAGACCGCGCCTTCCCTGATCTCCTGCAGTGGATGGCGGCGCGGCGCCGGCGCGCGGGCCGGTTCGTCGATGCCCGACAGCAGCACCACGGCGATCACCGAGAGGGCCGTCGCGAAACCGAAGGCGGGCGCCGCGCCGACCCAACCCACCAGGGCGCCGCCCAGCGCAGGGCCGCTGGCGAATGCCACGGTGCGCGCAAGTTCGATCCGCGCATTGGCGGCGGGCAGCAGCGCCGGCGGCACCAGCGACGGCACCAGCGCGGGCGCGGCCACGCTATAGGTGACGGTGCCGCATACCGTGACGAAGCCGAGCAGGGCCAGCAGGGGCAATGACAGCCGATCGAGCCAGATCAGCGCAAGGATTGCGGCCAGCGCCGCCGCGCGCACCCCTTCCGACCCCGCCATCAGCCGGCGTCGCGAGATGCGATCGGCGAGCAGGCCGGCGGGGATCGCGAACAGCAAGAACGGCAGAGTCAGCGCGGTGTGCAGCAGGCCGGTCTGGCCCTCGCCGACGCCGAGCAGCAGCACCGCGACAATGGGCGCCGCCGCCAGCGCGATCTGCTCGGCCGACTGCGCCGCCAGATTGGACCAGGCCAGCCGGTTGAAGGTCATTGGCAGGCGGGGCGCGTGGTTGATCGCGGTCATCGCGGGATTCCCTGAGGAGTCGGTAGACCGCCATTGTCCGCCCTCCGGCACCGCCGAACCACCCGCTTCCCGAGAGCAGGCGGGACGGGCCAGATGGAGTCGAAAATGAGTGGATCGAGGATCGGCGCGGGAGCATCGCGGTTCGTTTGGCGGACCGCACGAGAGGCCGCTGGATGGCCCGGTCAGGCCAACGACCGTCGCTAGTCCTGCGGCTCCGAGAACACCTCGCCTGAAGCGTCGATGCGCAGCCAGCCGGAGGGGGCGAGGCGCTGCTGCGGCAGGAAGCGACCCTTGTAGTCCATCTTCCTCGAGCCTTCGATCCAGTAGCCGAGATAGACGTAAGGCAATCCCTGCCTGCGGGCGCGTGCGATGTGGTCGAGGATCATGTAAGTGCCGAGCGAGCGGCTTTCTTCCGACGGTTCGAAAAACGAGTACACCATGGATAGCCCGTCGCTGAGCACATCGGTCAGCGCCACCGCCACCAGTGCCTCGCCGCGGCCGGTGGTGCCGGTATCAACGCCGCGCTTGCGGTATTCGATGATGCGGCTTTCAACATGGCTGTCCTCCACCATCATGGCGTAGTCCAGCACGGTCATGTCGGCCATGCCGCCATGGCGATGCCGCGCGTCGAGATAGGCGCGAAACACCGAATATTGCTCCGAGGTCGGCACCGCGCTGCGCTGTTCGCCATTGATGTCGGCATTACGGGCCACGATCTTGCGGAAATTGCGCGAGGGACGGAATTCGTTGGCGATGACGCGCACCGAAACGCAGGCGCGGCACTGGTCGCAGGCCGGTCGATAGGCGATCGACTGGCTGCGCCGGAAGCCGCCATGGGTGAGCAGATCGTTGAGGTCGCCGGCCTTGTCGCCGACCAGATGCGTAAACACTTTGCGTTCGTGCCGGCCCGGCAGATAGGGACAGGGCGACGGCGCGGTCAGGTAGAATTGCGGGGTATCACGCGAATGCTGGGTCACGTTAAGTCGTCAGGCCTCCCGAGGCGAAGCAATAGGATTATAGCGTTTTCAGGCGAAGTAGATACCGGCTTCGCGTGAAGAAAACGCATCAAATAAAGCTAGCGCAGTTCGGCTCCGATTCAATCGGAGCCGCCCAAGCATCGCGCCGCTGAGGCTGATGGTCAATCGGTTTGGGCGGTACCGAGCGGTTTCAGTAGCCGCGGGCCGGCTGTCCTGCCTGCGCCTGTAGCGAACTGTTGATGACAACGGTTCCGAGCACGATGTCGTGCAGTAGCCGCCGGCGGCCGTTGAACAGGCCGACCAGCAGGATGAGCGGGGTCAGGAACGAGATCGACACCCAGAACAGCACCGCATGCATGGCGCCGAGCACGAAGTAACTGGGCGCGCCGTACCAGGTGCGCAGTTCCAGATCCATCACGCGCATGCCAACGGTGGCCGAATGCGGCCCGCCGAGGGTCGCGCCGTAATAGACGATTGCCCATACCAGCGTGGCCGGCCATGCCAGCCAGAACAGCATCCAGCCGAGACCGAGGGTGATCAGGCCGAACACCGCGATGAACACGTATCCCAGGATCACAGGGACGCAGAGCACCACCAGGTCGATCAGGAACGCGACCGCCCGCCGCATCAGCACGCCGCGAAACAATTCCGGCTGCAGCAGGGGATCGAAGGCATGGGACTGCATCCCACCGCCGCTGCGCCAGGCGGCGCCAGCACGACCAGCGTCGCCGCCATCACCCGAACCATCATAAGACATGTCAGTCCTCCCAACCGTGCATTCCCGCAACAGCAGATGGGAATGAGCTGCTTGCACGCAAGAGCCGCACTGGTTACGAAACTGCAATAATCAGGCGATTCCACGACCGGTGCCGCAGCGTGGGCAAAGCCAACGGATCGCCCGAACGCGCGTGTCCGATGGCGTGCCCACCAGCATTTCGCGCGGAGGCGTTGGTGGGAACGGCGCGAAGACTGCGCCTTGGCCCAGCCTACGAGACCTCAGCCCTCCGCTTTCAGTTTCTCCGCCGCCTGCGGCGCGAAGTAGGTCAGGATTCCGTCGGCGCCGGCGCGCTTGAAGCAGAGCAGGCTTTCCATCATCGCGCGCTGGCCGTCGATCCAGCCATTGCCGGCGGCCGCCGCGATCATCGCATATTCGCCCGACACCTGGTAGACGAAGGTCGGCATCGCGAAGGTATCCTTGACGCGCCGGACGATGTCGAGATAGGGCATTCCGGGCTTCACCATCACCATGTCGGCGCCTTCGCCGATGTCGAGTTCGACCTCACGCAGCGCCTCGTCGGAATTGGCGCTGTCCATCTGGTAGGTGCGCTTGTCGCCGGTCAGCGTCTTTGCAGAGCCGATGGCGTCGCGGAACGGGCCGTAGAAGGCGGACGCATATTTCGCCGCATAGGACATGATCTGGACGTCGAGGAAGCCGGCGTCGTCGAGGCCCTCGCGGATGGCGCCGACGCGGCCGTCCATCATGTCGGAGGGGGCGATGATGTCGCAGCCGGCTTCGGCCTGCACCAGCGCCTGCCGCACCAGCACCGCGACGGTTTCGTCGTTGAGAATGCGGCCGTCCTGGATCAGGCCGTCATGGCCGTGGCTGGTGAAGGGATCGAGCGCCACGTCGCACAGCACGCCGAGGCCGGGAAATTCCTTCTTGATGGCGCGCACCGACTGGCAGACGAGATTGTCGGCGTTCAGCGCCTCGGAGCCGTGTTCGTCACGCAAGCTCGGCTCGGTGTAGGGGAACAGCGCGATGCACGGGATGTTCAGTCTGACCGCGCGATCTGCGTCGCGCACCGCCTGATCGACGCTGATCCGGTCGACGCCGGGCATCGAGGCCACCGGGGACCGCTTGTTGTGGCCGTCGACCACGAATAGCGGCCAGATCAGATCGTCGGCGGTCAGCAGGTTTTCCCGTACCAGCCGCCGCGCCCATTCCGCCTTGCGATTGCGGCGCGGCCGAACCACGAGATCGAGGGCGTGAGCGGCGACGGCGGCTTCCCGGCGCGGCGCGTCGCGCATTTCGATCGGACGGCCAAATTTGATCGCCATGGTAGGGGCACTCCTGAAGGCGGCAGACTGGAACGATTCCAATGCTAGCAGCTTGCACGGCGTGCGTCATTGGCATTTGACCTGCCGCAAATCGCCAGACGCATCGCCTGCCGGATTGATTTTGCCGCGCCGAGGGGCCAAGAGTCCCCCATCGAGGAGTCTTCTCCAGAGCCAGTCTATTCGAGAGATCGCAGTTTCCAATCATGAACGGCACTCCGCATGTCTGAAACCCCATCGCGCGACCCCTCGCGCGACAATGCGATGTCGGTAGCGGCGATTTCGTCGGAGCGAATCGAATCCGATGAGAATGTGTGGACGCGGAGGCTGGTATTTTTCCTGCGCATCATGGCCGTCGTCTCGGTGGCCAAGGGGCTTTATCACTGGGCCCAGGTCACCGGCTTCATCGGCGGCGAGGAGGAGGCGTTCGAGGTCCAGCCGATGGCATGGCAGACCGCCACGGTTTATTTTGCCGTGATCGAACTGGTGGCCGCGGTCGGGCTGTGGCTGGCAACGCCGTGGGGCGCAGTGGTGTGGCTGACCACCGTGGTGTCGATGGCGGTGATCGAGCTGATGTTTCCGGGGATCTATGGCGGCAGCCTGACGGTGGTGGGACTTGAGGCTCTGATGCTAGCGGCCTATCTCGCGCTGGCGTGGATGGCGGCGCGCGAACGGCCGCCATAGCGGCTGCAAATTGGGGCACATGATGCTCACGGCGAAAGATCATGCGCCGACTATCGGGATTGAGAGCGCAGCCGGAAGCAAGACCGAATCTCCACGCTTGCTGTTCGCGCTCGCACTTGCAGAAGAACTCCGCCATCGCCTAAAATTTTCGGGAAATCTTGCGGTAACTTTTCAGTCACCCTAACGCTGCGGTCACACCTGTTACGCAGACGTTTCGAATTTGAACTGTCCTGTTCCCATATGCGACAGATCGCGCCAACGAAGCGTGAACAGGAGCCTTCCACCGTTATCGAAAGGTTGCAAAAAGCCCTTTATTGACGGGCTTAATCCGCGATTCACTGTCTTAAATTCATGATCTCTTTATTGTCTTATTTAAGCGGATCTTCAAACCGGCCTCTTAAGTTGAAGCTATCAGGCGGGACACAAGTTTCGTCGAATAAGTCGATAAAAACGACAACAGGGGAAGTGTCATGATGAAAGCCGTTGCAACGGTGGCTGAAGCCGCCGAACGCGCTCCGGGTCAAGCTCCGGTGCAGCCGCTCTATCTCGAAGCATTGACTTTGGTGGAGCGGCTGCATCGCCGGCTGCTCGACGTTATCAAGGACGAGTTCGACCGCCGCGGCCGCGCCGACATCAATTCGGTGCAAGCGCTGCTGCTCTACAACATCGGCGACAAGGAACTGACCGCTGGCGAATTGCGCACGCGCGGTTACTACCTCGGCTCCAACGTCTCCTACAATCTGAAGAAGCTGGTCGAACTGGGCTTCCTCGATCATCAGCGTTCGCGCGTCGATCGCCGCTCGGTCCGTATCCGCCTCACCGCGCAGGGCCAGGAAATCCGCAAGATCGTCGACGCGCTCTACCAGAAGCACGTCAAGACGGTGGAGCAGGTCGGCGGCATCTCGAACGAGGAATTCGCGACCCTGAACAAGTCGCTGCACCGGCTCGAGCGGTTCTGGACCGACCAGATCCTGTATCGGCTCTGAGACTTATTCGACTGCGGGATCAGGCCAAGCCGGCGTCTCACAAGACCGGCGGCGACTGGATCAAGACTTCCCCAAGCGCAGCGGCCCGGATGACCGGGCCGTTGCGTTTGTTTTTGCGGGGTTTTTGGCGCTACCGCGCAGGTTGACCAGGCAGGTTTCCCAACAATGGAACTTTTGCTCCGGCTCCGGCTTATCACTCCGTAGTTGGAGGACAAGCCATGCTGGTCGAGCGCGGATTGCGGGTGATGAATGTCGAGGTGGTCGGCGATGCCTATGCCATCGCCGCCAACTATCTGCGCCGCAGCGGCGCCATCGCCGACACGCTCGCCACCAACGACCGGCTGCTGGAGATCATCGTGCAGATGTTCCAGCGCGGCGATTTCAACCGGATTCGCCTCGCCAACAAGGCGATCGCCAGGTTCGAAGCCACATCAGCCGCAGCTTAGAGCCACCTCAATCTTAGTCTGATGGATACCGGAGACAAAACCATGGAAGCCGCCATCGACCGCATCATGATGACCTATGATCTCCTGGTAAACCGCACCGCCGCCGCCAGCGCCGAGGCGCGCACCAAGGTGACGGATTATCTCACCACGCTGATGGAAGCCGGCGAGAAGGATACGCACCGGCTGACGGTGTGCGGGCTGACTTATCTGCGCGAGCTCGATGGGTCGAGCGATCCGGTGAAGGCGGGATATACCGGGCTGTGATGGCTCGGGGAATTCGGTAAGCGGCTTTTCGGTCCAATCGCTGACGTCTGTCGATACGGTCGCCCTGTTAACGGGCGATGATGGTCGTACGCGTTGCTGACATCTTGCGGAGACGGTACACCTCGGCACAACAACCACGTCGAGGTAACCCATGCTCACGCTCCACCATCTCAACGACTCGCGCTCGCAACGGATCCTCTGGCTGCTGGAGGAACTCGGCACGCCCTATGAGATGGAGCGCTACCAGCGCAACGCCGAGACGCGGCTGGCGCCGCCGCAATTGCAAGCGGTGCATCCGCTCGGCAAGTCGCCCGTGATCACCGATGGCGACGTCAGAATCGCCGAATCAGGCGCTATCGTCGATTACCTCATCCGCACCTACGGCCAAGGAAACGGCAAACCCGCCATGATGCCGGCGCCAGGCAGCAACGACTACGAAGCCTACAATGAGTGGCTGCACTATTCGGAAGGGTCCGCGATGCTGCCGCTGATGCTGAACCTTTACGTCTCCAGGCTGAAGGAAGCCGGCGCGCCCTTGCATCCGCGGATCGACAGCGAAATAAGAAACCATCTCGGCTATGTGGACGGCGCGCTGAAGGGCAGGGAATTCTTTGTCGGGACGTCGCTGAGCGGGGCGGATATCCAGATGAGCTTTGTCGGCGAGATGGCCAAGGTGTTCGACAAGCTCGCACCGTATCCGAATCTCGCGGCGTGGCTGACGCGGATGCATGAGCGGCCGGCGTTCCAGCGCTCCGTCGAGAAGGGTGGGGCATATAGGTTTGCGAAGTAGCGTCGTTTCCGGGCCGCGAGGCCGTGCCCCCGGGGCGCGACGCAGCATGAGCGCAGCGAAAATGGTGCGGTGCAGACCCCCATCCCCACCACATCTTGCATAAATATCAGCCATGTACCGCAAGTGCTTGGCCGCCGCCGACTGATATGGTATCCACCCAAATGCCGCTTTCGATCGCCACACGTGACCGGCCGCTCCTTCGCTAACAGGTTGCGGCGGTGGAGATATTTCGCTCATGAGCTCTTCCGCGACCAGCGCCTCTCACCATCCCGCTTCCGCGCCCGACTCGTTCTTTACCGCCACCCTCGAGCAGGCCGATCCTGAGATATCAGCCGCGATCAAGGGCGAACTCGGCCGCCAGCGTCATGAGATCGAGCTGATCGCGTCGGAAAACATCGTCAGCCGGGCGGTCCTGGAAGCGCAGGGCTCGGTGATGACCAACAAGTATGCCGAAGGCTATCCGGGCAATCGCTATTACGGCGGCTGCGAATGGGTCGACGTCGCCGAAACGCTGGCGATCGATCGCGCCAAGAAGCTGTTCGGCGCGGGCTTTGCAAATGTGCAGCCGAATTCCGGCAGCCAGATGAACCAGGCGGTGTTTCTGGCGCTGCTGCAGCCCGGCGACACCTTCATGGGGCTCGATCTCGCCGCCGGCGGCCATCTCACCCACGGCTCGCCCGTCAACATGTCCGGCAAGTGGTTCAAGGCCTCGCACTATACGGTGCGGCGCGAGGACCAGATCATCGACATGGACGCGGTCGCCAAACAAGCGGAAGAAGTGCGCCCAAAACTGATCATCGCAGGCGGCTCGGCCTATTCGCGTGCCTGGGACTTCAAGCGTTTTCGCGAGATCGCCGATTCGATCGGGGCCTATCTGATGGTCGACATGGCGCATTTCGCCGGCCTCGTCGCCGGCGGCGTACATGCCTCGCCGGTGCCCCACGCCCATGTGACCACTACCACCACGCATAAGTCGCTGCGCGGCCCACGCGGCGGCCTGATCCTCACCAATGACGAGGCGCTGGCCAAGAAGTTCAACTCGGCGATCTTCCCGGGCCTGCAGGGCGGCCCGCTTATGCATGTGATCGCGGCCAAGGCCGTGGCGTTTGCTGAAGCTTTGCGTCCGGACTTCAAGATCTATGCAAAAAACGTGGTCGAAAACGCAAAAGCGCTGGCGGAGACGCTGCGCGCCCAGGGTTTTGACATCGTCTCCGGCGGCACCGACAACCATTTGATGCTGGTGGACCTGCGGCCAAAGGGCCTCAAGGGCAACGTCTCGGAAAAGGCGCTGGTCCGCGCCGCCATCACCTGCAACAAGAACGGCATACCGTTCGATCCGGAAAAGCCGTTCGTAACCTCGGGCCTTCGTCTCGGCACGCCGGCGGCGACCACGCGCGGGTTCGGCGTCGCCGAATTCAAGCAGGTCGGCATGATGATCTCGGAAGTGCTCAACGCGATTGCGCAGTCAGAAGCTGGCTCGGCGCCGATGGTGGAAGCCGCCATCAAGGAACGGGTCAAAGCGCTGACCGACCGCTTCCCGATTTACCAGTAAAGGCCTTAGCCGGATGCGATGTCCCAGCTGCAACAGTCTCGATACGCAGGTGAAGGATTCGCGTCCGACCGAGGATTCCGCCGTGATCCGGCGGCGCCGGGTGTGCGTCGCCTGCAATTTCCGTTTCACCACGTTCGAGCGCGTGCAGCTGCGCGAACTCACCGTGATAAAACGCAACGGCCGCCGGGTGCCGTTCGACCGCGACAAGCTGGTGCGCTCGCTGCAGATTTCCTTGCGCAAGCGCCCGGTCGATCCTGAGCGGGTCGAGAAGATGGTTTCCGCGATCGTGCGCGAGCTCGAGAGCGGCGGCGAGGCCGAGATTTCATCGGAAGCGATCGGCGAGATCGTGATGGAGCATCTGCGGCAGCTCGACGACGTCGCCTATGTACGCTTCGCCTCGGTCTATCGCAATTTCCGCGAAGCCAAGGATTTCGAGACCGTGCTCGGCGAGCTCTCCGGCGACGACGAAGCGCGGCTCGCCACGTTACGCAAATGATCTTCCGCATTCTGGAAGACCAGTACGCGCAGAAATCGAAGGATTCCAAGGCCGCCGACCAGCGCTTCATGGCGCTGGCGCTGGCGCTGGGCCGGCGCGGGCAGGGCCGTTGCTGGCCCAATCCCGCCGTTGGCGCGGTCGTGGTCAAGGACGGCGTCATTGTCGGCCGCGGCTGGACCCAGCCGGGAGGGCGCCCCCATGCCGAGCCCGAGGCACTGGCGCGCGCCGGCGAGGCCGCGCGCGGCGCCACGCTCTATGTCACGCTGGAGCCTTGCTCGCACTTCGGCAAGTCGCCGCCCTGCGCTGATGCGGTGATCGCAGCCGGCATTACCCGGGTGGTGTCGGCGATCGAGGACCCCAATCCGGACGTGGCGGGGCAGGGCCATGCCAGACTTCGCGCCGCCGGCATCACGGTAGATATCGGGCCGGGGGCGGCGCAAGCCGCGCGCGATCATGCCGGGCATTTCCGGCGCGTCCGCGACCGGCGTCCCCATGTGATCCTCAAGTTGGCGGTATCTGCCGACGACAAGATTGCCGCCGCCGGCCACCAGCCGGTCGCGATCACGGGCGAAGCCGCGAAAGCGCGGGTGCACCTGCTGCGCGCGCAATGCGACGCCATCCTGGTCGGGGTCGGCACGGTGCTATCGGACGATCCCATGCTGACCTGCCGCTTGCCGGGCATGGAGGCGCAATCCCCGGTGCGGGTGGTGCTGGACCGTGCCCTGCGCATTCCGGGCACCAGCCGACTGCTGCGTTCGGCGCGCGAAACGCCGCTGTGGGTGATGACGTCGAACCTGGCGGAAGCACCTGCCGCCATGAAGCTCGGGGCATCGGGCGCGCAGGTGATCCGCGTGCCCGTTACAACCAGCCCACCGCCGGGGCTCGATCTCCTCGCCGTACTGCATTCGCTGGCCGAGAAGGGCATCACGCGTCTCCTGGTGGAAGGCGGCGCGCGGGTGGCGTCATCGTTTGTCGCAGCCAACCATGCCGACGAAGTCTGGCTGCTGCGCGGCGCCAGGCCGGTCGGCGCCGACGGCGTCCCTGCGCTGGACGCATTGCCGCTCTCAGCGATCACGCAGTCGCCCGCGTTCAAACTCCGTGCTAGCGAAACGCTGCAAGAAGATACCCTCACGATTTACGAGCGCGCCTAATGTTCACCGGCATAGTCACCGACATCGGCGAAATCGTCAGCCTGGCGCCAACGGCGCAGGGACAGCTTCACCGGCTGCGCATCGCCTGCCGCTACGACCGCTCCACCATCGCCAACGGCGCCTCGATCGCGTGTAACGGCGTCTGCCTCACGGTGGTTGCCTCGGGGGTCGAGGCCGACAAGACCTGGTTCGACGTCGACGCCGCCGCCGAAACCCTCGGCATGACCACGGCGAAGCACTGGGTTACCGGAACCCGGCTCAATCTCGAACGGGCGCTGAAGATCGGCGACGAACTCGGCGGCCATATCGTCGCCGGACACGCCGACGGCGTCGCCAATATCGTCAAGCGGGACGACCTGCCTGATATGGCGCGGTTCGAACTGTGCACCACCCGCGAACTGGCGCGATTCATCGCGACCAAGGGTTCGGTAGCGCTGGACGGCGTGTCGCTGACCGTCAATACCGTTGATGACGTGTCGTTTTCGGTGCTGATCATTCCGCATACGCTTGGCGTCACCACGCTGGGCGGCTGGCGTGCCGGCACCGAGGTCAATCTCGAGGTCGACCTGATGGCGCGCTACGCGGCGCGGCTGTCGGAAATGAAATAGGTTGAGCCCTTGGCTTTGGGCGCCGCTGCGCCTAAACCTGCACCAATCGTTGACATTTAACGTAATCGCCAACTGTCAACGTCTTGAAATGGATGAACAAGATGGCCGACGCGCGGCGCGCACGGTTGAAGGACCAGACCGACATTTCGGGCGCGCGCGCGCTGATCGTCGAGGCGCGTTTTTACGACGACATCCAGGATGCGTTGCTGGAAGGCGCGGTCGCCGAACTGAAGGCGGCCGGTGTGACCCATGAGGTGATTACGGTGCCCGGCGCGCTGGAAATTCCCGCCGCCTTGGCGATCGCGCTTGACGCCGCTGAGAACAACGGAAAACCCTACGACGCGGCGATTGCGCTCGGCTGCGTGGTCCGCGGCGACACCATCCATTTCGAAATCGTGTCGATGGAATCCTCGCGCGCGCTGATGGATCTCGCGGTGGCGAGGAAGTTTCCGCTCGGCAACGGCATCATCACCGTCAACACCGATGCGCAGGCCTGGGCGCGGGCGCGCGCCAGCGAACTCAACAAGGGCGGCGACGCCGCGCGCGCGGCATTGGCGATGCTGCGGATCAAGCGCCGGCTGGCAAAGGCCTGATCATGGCAGACAACAGAAAGCCCGCACCGGCCAAGGGGCCCGACAAGAAGGCCAACCGGCGCGGCGCGGCGCGGCTCGCCGCCGTGCAAGCGCTCTACCAGATGGACATCGGCGGCGCCGGCATCAACGACATCTTCGCCGAGTTCGAGAGCCACTGGCTCGGCAACGAGGTCGAGGGCGATCGCTATCTGCCGGCCGAGGCCGCGTTCTTCCAGGACGTCGTCGCCGGCGTGGTGCGCGACCAGGCCAGACTCGACCCCGTGATCGACGAGGCGCTTTCAAAAGGCTGGCCGTTGAAGCGGATCGACGCGATTTTGCGCGCGGTATTGCGGGCGGGGGCCTACGAACTCGAGCATCGCAAGGACGTACCCGGGCGCGTCGTGGTGTCCGAATATGTCGATGTCGCGCACGCCTTCGTCGAATCCGAGGAGACCGGCATGGTGAACGCGGTGCTCGACCAGATCGCCCGCCAGTTTCGCGCCGATGAGTTTTCCCGGGGGTAGGTGAGCCTGCGGATGAGACAGCCATGGAGATGGCCTGCTTTGGAGCGGTACGCCAGCCACACACTCGGTCGTCATCATCCGCGAAAGCGGATGACCCAGCACGCCGGGGTCCCTCGGCTGATCGCTGGCGCCTCTGGAATACCGGGTCGCCCGGTCCAGCCGGGCGAGTACAGTTTTGGGGATGGAGCACCATGACTGATCCCAAGCAGTCCAATGGTGAAGACTTCCTGATCTCACGCTATTTCCGCCCGCTCGCGACTGATCCCGGCGCATTCGGTCTGGTCGACGACGCGGCCGTCCTGCAGGCATCCGGCGCCGAGATCGTGGTGACCACGGACGCCATTGTCGAAGGCGTGCACTTCCTGCCCGATGATCCCGCCGACACGGTCGCGCGCAAAGCGCTGCGGGTGAACCTGTCCGATCTTGCGGCGAAGGGGGCGGTGCCCGCCGGCTTCGTGCTGACGCTGGCGCTGCGCGCCGCAGACGATGCCTGGCTGGCGCCGTTCGCACGCGCCCTCGGTGAGGATGCCGACCTGTTCGGCTGCCCGTTGCTTGGCGGCGATACGGTTTCGACGCCGGGCCCGATCATGATCTCGATCACCGCGTTCGGGCGGGTGCCACCGGGCAAAATGGTTGGTCGCGGCGGCGCCAGGCCCGGCGACCGCATTGCCGTGACCGGGACGATCGGCGATGCCGCGCTTGGCCTCGATATCCTGAAGCGCGGCGCGGCTGCCGCTGCGCTCGTGCACGACGCAGCGGCAAGCCAGATGCTGACCGGCCGCTATCGCGTGCCGCGGCCGCGCAGCGCTTTGGCGTTGGCGGTCCGCGACCATGCCAGCGCGGCGATGGATGTGTCCGACGGTCTGGCGGGGGACCTTGCAAAGCTATGCGCGGCGTCCGGCGTCTCCGCCGTCATCGACATCAAGAGCGTCCCGCTGTCTGCGCCTGCGGCAACCTTGCTGGCGCGCGGGACGGTTGGCATCGAGGCGATTGTTTCCGGCGGCGATGACTACGAGATTTTGTGCGTGATCCCGGAGGCGAGATTCGATTCGTTCACGCAAGCAGCCACGCTGGCCGGTGTGGCCGTGGCCTCGATCGGAACCGTCATTGCCGGGTCGTCGGCCCCGCGATTCCTCGACGCGCAGGGCAGGGAGCTCGCGCTGAAGCGGCTGTCGTACAGCCATTTTTAGGATTCTCCAGAATTCCAGGAGAAAGCCGAGGCGTGGATTCAAATACCTGCTGAAATCGACGGTTTTGGCCCTTCGCAGCGTTGCGCAGGGCATGCGATTTTGGCATGGTCCCGCCGATTTAAGGCCGCCCTCTTGGGCAGGGCAGGCCTTCTTTTTATGCGCCCGCCGCTCCCGCGGTGTGGTGTGGGGTAGACCTGAGATCTGAGGCAAATTCAATGACAGCATTATGGGCGATTGTGCTCTGCGGAGCGCTTTCCATCGTTTACGCCATCTGGGCGACGGCATCGGTCATGAAGGCCGATGCAGGCAATCCGCGAATGCAGGAAATCGCGGCGGCTGTGCGCGAAGGCGCGCAGGCCTATCTGAAGCGTCAGTACATGACGATCGCCATCGTCGGGATCGTGATCTTCGCGCTGCTGGCCTACTTCCTCGGCATGAAGGTCGCGATCGGCTTCCTGATCGGCGCGGTGCTGTCGGGCGCCGCCGGCTTCATCGGAATGAACGTCTCGGTCCGCGCCAATGTGCGCACCGCGCAGGCCGCCACAACCTCGCTGGCCGGCGGACTTGAACTCGCCTTCAAGGCCGGCGCCATCACCGGCATGCTGGTGGCCGGTCTGGCGCTGCTCGGCGTCACGATCTACTTCGCCTATCTCACCCAGATCCTCGGCCTCAAGGCCAACGACCGCGTCGTGGTCGATTCGCTGGTGGCGCTCGGCTTCGGCGCATCGCTGATTTCGATCTTCGCCCGTCTCGGCGGCGGCATCTTCACCAAGGGCGCCGATGTCGGCGGCGATCTCGTCGGCAAGGTGGAAGCCGGCATTCCCGAAGACGATCCGCGTAATCCGGCCACCATCGCCGACAACGTCGGCGACAATGTCGGCGATTGCGCCGGCATGGCCGCCGACCTGTTCGAGACCTACGCGGTGACCGCGGTCGCCACCATGGTGCTGGCCGCGATCTTCTTCGCGACCTCGCCGCTGTTGGTGAACATGATGACATTGCCGCTCGCGATTGGTGGCGTCTGCATCCTGACCTCGATCGCCGGCACCTTCTTCGTCAAACTCGGCGCCAGCCAGTCCATCATGGGCGCGTTGTACAAGGGCCTGATCGCCACCGGCGTGCTGTCCCTGATCGGCGTCGCCGCCGTGATCTGGTGGCTGATCGGTTTTGACACGCCCCTGCGCGCCGGGACGGCATCGTTCACCGGGCTGACGCTGGTCTGGTGCGGCATCGTCGGTCTCGTCGTTACCGGCCTGATCATCTGGATCACCGAATACTACACCGGCACCGAATATCGCCCGGTCAAGTCGATCGCGGCCTCCTCGGTCACCGGCCACGGCACCAACGTGATCCAGGGTCTGGCGATCTCGATGGAATCCACCGCCGGTCCGGCGATGGTGATCATTGCCGGTATCCTCGTCACCTACAGCCTTGCCGGCCTGTTCGGCATCGCGATTGCCACAACCACCATGCTGGCGCTGGCCGGCATGATCGTGGCGCTCGACGCCTTCGGCCCGGTCACCGACAATGCCGGCGGCATTGCCGAAATGGCCGGTCTGCCGAAGGAAGTCCGCAGGGCCACCGACGCGCTCGACGCCGTCGGCAACACCACCAAGGCAGTCACCAAGGGCTACGCGATCGGTTCGGCCGGTCTCGGCGCGCTGGTGCTGTTCGCGGCCTACAATGAAGACCTCAAGTTCTTCATCGCCAACGCCGCGAAGTATCCTTACTTCCAGGGCGTGCTGCCCGACTTCTCGCTCAACAACCCCTACGTCGTGGTTGGCCTGCTGTTCGGAGGCCTGCTGCCGTATCTGTTCGGCGCGATGGGCATGACCGCGGTCGGCCGTGCGGCCGGCGCGATCGTCGAGGAAGTGCGGCGTCAGTTCCGCGAAAAGCCCGGCATCATGCAGGGCACCGACAAGCCGGATTACGGCCGGGCGGTGGATATCCTGACCAAGGCGGCGATCAAGGAAATGATCATCCCGTCGCTGCTGCCGGTGCTGTCGCCGATCTTCGTCTACTTCGCGATCTTCGCGATCGCGGGCGGCGGCGCCGCCGGAAAGTCGGCGGCGTTCTCGGCGGTCGGCGCGATGCTGCTGGGCGTGATCGTGACCGGCCTGTTCGTCGCGATCTCGATGACCTCGGGCGGCGGCGCCTGGGACAACGCCAAGAAGTACATCGAGGACGGCCATTACGGCGGCAAGGGCTCCGAGGCCCACAAGGCTGCGGTGACCGGCGATACCGTCGGCGATCCCTACAAGGACACCGCGGGTCCCGCCGTCAATCCGATGATCAAGATCACCAACATCGTGGCGCTGCTGCTGCTGGCGATTCTGGCGCACTGAGCGGCAAGACGACTGAAACGAGAAACCCCGCGGTGCGAGCCGCGGGGTTTGTTTGGCGTCATCCGCAATGCCTCATGGTGAGGAGCGGCGCGTCTACGCGCGGCGTCTCGAACCACCCGGATACTCATCCTTTGAGACGCGCGCGAAGAGGGCGCGCTCCTCGGGATGAGGTCATCAAGCTCAGCCCGCGTCCATCTGCAGGCCTTCCTGCTTGATGATGGCAGCGAACTTCGCGGTCTCCGCAGCGACAAAATCGGAATATTGCTGCGGCGTGCCGTAATCGGTGCGCGCGCCGATCTTGGCCATGTTTTCCTTGATGTCCTCGCGTTCCAGGAACACCTTGATTTCCTTGTTGAGCGCGTCGAGGACCGGCGCTGGCACGTTCTTCGGAAGAAAAATGCCGAACCAGGACGACACGTCGAACTTTGCAAGCTCCGGGGCGCTCTCGCGCATGGTCGGAACGTTGGGCGCCAGCGCGGCGCGTTCGGGCGTGGTCACCGCCAGCGCGTTGAGCTTGCCGTCCTGGACCTGTGGCAGCGTCGGATAGAGATTGTCGAACAGGACCTGGATGTCGCCGCCAAGGGCGGCCTGCAACGCCGGGCCCGCGCCGCGGAACGGCACATGCACCATCTTCAGTCCGGTCAATTGCAGGAACCAGGCGGCGGTGAGGTGAGGGCTCTGCCCGACGCCGGACGAGCCGTAGGTCAGCTTGTCCGGATTGGCCTTGATGTAGGCAATCAGGTCGGCGATCGACTTGATCGGCACCGACGGATGCGCCGATACGATATTTGGAATCCGGATCAGGTTGCTGACCGGCTGCAACTGGTCCGGCTTGTACGACATGTTCCGGAAGATGCTGTAGGCGATCGCATTGGGGCCGGGATTGCCGACCAGGATGGTGTGCCCGTCGGCTTTCTGGCGCACCGCCTCCGCTGTGCCGATGGTGCCGCCGCCGCCGGAGCGGTTCTCCACGACTGCGGACTGGCCCCACTCCTTCTGCAGATGTGCCGCCAGCAGCCTGCCCATCACGTCGGTGGTGCCGCCCGGGGCGGCCGGTACGATGAGACGGACGGTCTCGGTCGGCCGCCAGCCGGCGCCGAGGCTCGCGCGCGGCAGAATCGCAGCCGCGGAAATCGCCGCGGCCCCCGTCAACACGCGGCGTCGTGAAATCAGTCGGGTCACTTGTCACTCCCTGCCTGGGTTCTTGTTGGTGGAAAAAGCGTAGTAGGGAAAGCGCGGCCGGTCGGCAAGACGGCGGCGTGGCGCAGGCGCGACTCCCTGTATTTTTGACGCGTCTTCCGACGCGAACCCGTTCCCGCTTCGCCCGAAAATGCTCTGGTTAGAAGGCGAGCAGCTTGAACAGCGGCGTCAGGTAGCTGAGTTCCTGGCCCGAGGTCGGCGTGGTGCGGCTGATGAAGTCGAATATCTTGCCGTCCTGCAGCCCGTAATTGGCCAGCCGCTGCACCTGGCGATTGCGGTCGAAATAGATCGCAATCACGCGCTGGTCGACCACCTGCTGGTTCATGAAGGCGACCTTGCGTTCGGATCGCTGCGAAATGTAGTAGAACACCTCGCCGTTCAGGGTTGCGACGGTGGACGGCGTGCCCATCACGATCAGCACCTGATCCTGGCTGGCGCCAATCGGTATCTGTTCGAGCGCGCCCTGCGGCAGAATATAGCCCTTCTGGAACTGCTCCCCGGTGCAGGCGCCGAGCGCGGCGCACACCAAGGCCATCGCGGCGATGGCCCGCATGCCGCGCCAGCGCGCGGCGAAACCGCGCGGAGAGGGCACCTGGGAGGCTGTCTGGCTCAATTCGGTCATTCTGGAACTGGTCCCGTCCCCTTGCGTCGCGCGAGGCGTTGACGTACCGGGCAGCACGCTGGATTGCAACATGCGCGGGCTCCCGCTACGGAAACCTTTCGGGCTCGCTGGCGGAACCCACAATGCCTTGGCCGTTCAATCACTTCAGAAAACCCCGGCTGCCGTCGCGCGGCACCATTGAAGCCATCTATGGCATGATCGTGACGCAAGCGCGAGAACCCTTGTTTTATCGGGAGTTCGGCGTGCCGGACACGGTTAACGGCCGTTTTGATCTCCTGGTGCTGCATTTGTGGATGGTATTGCGGCGGATGCGGTCGGTAGAGCGCGCGGCGGCCCTGTCCCAGGCGCTGTTCGACCGCTTCTGCGACGACATGGACGCCAATCTGCGCGAAATGGGGGTCGGCGACCTCACCGTTCCGAAGCGCATGCAGGGCTTCGGGGAGGCGTTCTACGGCCGGGCGGCGGCCTACGATCTCGCCGTGAGCGTCGGCCGGGAGCCGCTGGCGCTCGCCTTGTGCAAGAATATCCTGAACGGCGAGCATATCGACAAGGCCCGGCTGCTCACCGTCTATGCCGAAGCGGCGCTTGCGCATCTCGCGGGACTGGACGACACCACGCTGCTGGGCGGATCGTGGAAATTCCCCTCGCCGGCGCCGGCAGGCGCTTAAAGCAAAGCCAAGAACAGCCAAGAACAGCCAAGAACAGTACGCATGAACAAGACGAGCGACATCACCGACAAGTCTGACCCCTGGCGCGTTCCCGTTGCCGTGCTGCAGATCCCCGAAACCGGACTGCATCGCGACATCGAAGCCGACGAGGCTATCCGAGGGGCGATCGCCGAGGTCGGTGGCCTGCGCGATATCCTTGCCGCCAGGGCGTCGCTCGATGTCACCCCGATGAGCGGCGGCCGCTTCCACGTCGAGGGGCGGGTCCGCGCGCGGGTCGGGCAGACTTGTGTGGTGACGCTCGATCCGATCGAGAACGACATCGACGAACCGATCGACCTGATCTTCGCGCCTCCGGAGCAGATTCCCGAGATGGCCGCTCTGGTCGACGACACCGAGAGCGAGGTGGAAATTCCGGATCCGCCGGAGCCGATCGAACACGGCATCATCGATCTCGGCCGCATCGCGACCGATGCGCTGTATCTCGCCGTCGATCCCTATCCGCGCAAACCCGACGCGGTATTCGAGCCCCCGGTGGTCGCTGAGGATCCCGAGGATCATCCGTTTGCAGCCCTCAAGGCGCTGCAGCCCGGCGCCAAACCATTGGATACGAAGAAGCCGGGAAAAAGTTAGCCTGCCCGGAGAGCCTCCAAAAGAAGCCCTGAACCGGTCCCGGAACCGCGCAGCAGCGGGACGGAGGCGGGGCTGAATCGGCCGCGAGTTCGCATTCCCGTTGAAGACGATCCGCCGCCGCCGCAAGAATGTCAGCTAATCCGTTGAGTTGGCTTATCTTATCCTTGTTCCTCGATTCGGCTCCGGGACAGCCAGTTGCGCACAAGGCCGGGATCAAGAGGTTGTGTCGGGCAGGGGACACGGTATTGTCCCGGCCCGGCCGGGGCGCGATGGCGCTTCGCCGATCACCGCCATTGGCGGTGATTTCCAGCCCGCGGCCGAGCGCTTCAAGACCGCAGCACAAGATCAGGTTTCCGGGTCGTTCATGCCGCAAAAGGTTCGAATCGCGCTTGACGCCATGGGTGGCGATTTCGGCGCATCGGTGGTCATTCCGGGCGCCGCTGTCGCGTTGACCCGGCATCCCGACAGTGAATTTCTGCTGTTCGGCGACCGTGCGCTGATCGAGCCCGAGCTGGCCCGGCATCCGGCGCTGAAGGCGGCCTCGCGGGTCATTCATACCGACGTCACCGTCAGCATGCACGACAAGCCGAGCGTGGCGCTGCGCCGCGGCCGCAAGACCTCGTCGATGTGGCTTGCCATCGATGCCGTGAAGAGGGGCGAGGCCGACGTCGCGATATCCGCCGGCAACACCGGCGCGCTGATGGCGATGGCGCGGTTTTGCCTGCGTATGCTGAAGGGGATCGACCGCCCCGCGATCGCGGCGGTGTGGCCGACCATGCGCGGCGATTCCGTGGTGCTCGATCTCGGCGCCACCATCGGCGGCGATGCGCATCATCTGATGGCGCTGGCGGTGATGGGCAGCGCGATGGCGAGCGTGCTGTTCGATCTCGAGCGCCCCACCGTCGGCCTGCTCAATATCGGGGTCGAGGAGGTCAAGGGCGGCGAGGAAATCCGCGCGGCGGCGGAGTTGCTGCGCGCGATGAATCTGCCCCAGCTCGAATATATCGGCTTCGTCGAAGGCGACGGCATCGGCAAGGGCGCCGCCGACGTCATCGTGACCGAGGGGTTCAGCGGCAACATCGCGCTCAAGGCCGCCGAAGGCACCGCCAGGCAGATCTCGGAATATCTGCGCAGCGCCATGGCGCGGACCTGGCGCTCCAGGATCGGCTACCTGTTCGCCCGCGCCGCCTTCAAGGCGCTGCGCGACAAGATGGACCCCTCCAAATCCAACGGCGGCGTGCTGCTCGGATTGAACGGCATCGTGGTCAAGAGCCACGGCGGAACCGATGCCGAAGGCTTTGCCTATGCCGTCGATGTTGGCTATGAGATGGTCCGCTACGATCTCCTGACCAAGATCAATCAAATGCTCAATCGCGATGGCAGCGCGCTGGCTCAGGCGCCGACCTCGCAGGAGGCTGTCTCTTGACTGCAACACGTTCGGTCGTGCTCGGCTGCGGGTCCTACCTGCCGCAGCAGATCCTGACCAATGCCGAACTGGCGGCGCGGATCGACACCTCGGACGAGTGGATCGTGCAGCGCACCGGGATCCGGCAGCGCCACATCGCCGCCGAGGGCGAGTTCACCTCGCACCTGGCGATCAACGCGGCGCGCGCGGCCCTGGCCGACGCCGGGATCGACGCGCAGTCGATCGACCTGATCGTGCTCGGCACCTCGACGCCGGACCATACCTTTCCCGCCACCGCGGTCGCGGTGCAGGCCGCGCTCGGCATCAACCATGGCGCGGCGTTCGACCTGCAGGCGGTCTGTTCGGGGTTCATCTTCGCGCTCGCCACCGCCGACAATTTCCTGCGCACCGGGGCGTTCAAGCGCGCGCTTGTGATCGGCGCCGAGACGTTCTCGCGGATTCTCGACTGGAACGACCGCGGCACCTGCGTGCTATTCGGCGACGGCGCCGGCGCCGTCGTTCTGGAAGCGCAGCCGCAGCCGGGCGAGGCCAGCGATCGCGGCATATTGACGACGCATCTGCGCTCCGACGGCCGCCACAAGTCGAAACTCTACGTCGACGGCGGACCATCCTCGACCCGCACGGTGGGCTATCTGCGGATGGAGGGCCGCGAAGTGTTCAAGCACGCGGTCGGCATGATCACCGACGTGATCTACGATGCGTTCAAGGCCACCGGCACCACGGCCGAGGATATCGACTGGTTCGTTCCGCACCAGGCCAACAAGCGGATCATCGATGCCTCGGCGCACAAGCTGCATATTGCACCGCAGAAGGTGGTGCTGACGGTCGACCTGCACGGAAACACCTCGGCGGCCTCGATTCCGCTGGCGCTGGCGGTCGCCGTGAAGGACGGGCGCGTCAAGAAGGGCGACCTGGTGCTACTGGAGGCGATGGGCGGCGGCTTCACCTGGGGCTCGGCGCTCTTGCGCTGGTGAGCGCGACATCAGAAAGTCCAGAAGATGGGTTGTTGTCTTTCATGCTTCTGCATGGATGAGCGCTGTTGACCGTCGCGCGTTAACCTCTTAATTTCAACTACATATTGTTCGCCGAGAGTGCGGGGCAGGCGATGACCGGAACCGGAAAAACAGTCACACGGGTTGATCTGTGCGAGGCCGTCTACCAGAAGGTGGGCTTGTCGCGCACGGAGTCGTCGGCCTTCGTCGAACTGGTGCTGAAAGAGATCACCGACTGCCTGGAGAAGGGCGAGACCGTGAAACTGTCGTCTTTCGGTTCCTTCATGGTGCGCAAGAAGGGTCAGCGTATCGGCCGTAATCCGAAGACTGGCACCGAGGTACCGATATCGCCGCGCCGGGTGATGGTTTTCAAGCCGTCGGCCATTCTGAAGCAGCGGATCAACGGCCACAGCGCCGGCAACGGCGAAGGCAAAGCCGAGTAACGACGCCGGGAACCCCGGCGTTGTCGAGTGAAGCGTGTGCGGTTCGCGTCACCGGGGGACGCGTCACAGGCAAAACCAGGGTCCTCCAACCGGACGACCCGACGCCGGATGCGTTCCGAACCATCAGCGAGGTCGCAGCCGACCTCGACATCCCCCAGCATGTGCTGCGGTTCTGGGAGACGCGGTTCAGCCAGATCAAGCCGATGAAGCGCAGCGGCGGCCGCCGCTATTATCGCCCCGACGACGTCGACCTGCTGCGCGGCATCCGCCGGCTGCTGTACGGCGAAGGCTACACCATCCGCGGGGTGCAGCGGATCCTGAAGGAGCACGGCATCGGCTCGGTGCAGCGTCTGGCCGACGCCAACAATGTGGCCAACTTCGGCGCGATCGAGGAGGCGGTCGGACGCAGCCTGTCGGAACAGCAGGACGAGGAGCCCACGCCCGGGCTCGACCTCGACGACGACGATTACGAGCCCGCCGACGGCATCGATTTCCGCCTGCTCGACTCCGACGAGGACGGCATCGCCGCGCTCGATTCCGGCCCCATTGCCGGCGTCGGCCCCGGCGCCCGCCCGCTCGACATCGCGCGGCTGCAGGACGTGCTCGCCGAACTGATCGCCTGCCGGGAATTGCTGGCCGCCGCGATGAAGGACGGGTAGCCCGCGATTGCGGCGGAACCGGCATTTTCGGTCTTCCCGGCGGGTTGAATCGCGCCATGTCAGCCGCCTTGCGCGCAGCCCTGATCGAAGCTAATGGAACGGCATCGGAGCGTGGCTGGGAGACTAGGGGTCGGAGGTTCAAATCCTCTCGCTCCGACCAATAAATTCAGCTGATCGGTAACGGCCCGTCTCACGGCGCCAAAACGATCTTTCCGACGACTTCTCGCCGCTCCACCCGCCGAAGCGCGTCCGCGAATTGCTCGAGCGGAAGTGTTGCATCGACCGGGGCGCGAAGCTTGCCCTCGCCGTGGAGGGCGAACAGTTCTTCGAACAGCGTCTTGACGCGACCGCGCAAGGCGGCGTCCGCCCGGGTCTTGCCCCAGGCCATGTAGAATCCCCAATAGAGGCCGATCACGGTCAGGTTCTTCACCAGCACGATGTTGGCGGGGATTTGCGGGATGCGGCCGGATGCGAAGCCGATCGGCAGAATCCGGCCGAGCGGAGCGATGCAGCGCAGGGAATTGTCGAAGACGTCGCCGCCGACGGGATCGAACACCACGTCGGCTCCGCGGCCCTCGGTGATCTCCAGCACCGCCTCGCGAAAATCGCTGCGCTGGTAGTCGATCGCGTGGTGCGCGCCATGCTCGATGGCCGCGGCGACCTTGCGCTCGCCACCCGCGGTTGCGATGACCCGGGCGCCGAGCGCGCGGCCGATCTCGACGGCGGCCAGTCCGCTGGCCCCCGCGGCGCCATGCACCAGCAGATATTCGCCGGGCCGGAGGTTGGCTCGCCACGCCAGCCCGGCATAGGCGGTGGCGTAGATCGTCGGAAACAGCGTTGCGCCGGCAAAGCCCAGGGAGGCCGGAATCCTGAACACGTTCGCGGCATCGACGATGGCTTCTTCGGCAAATCCTCCCGACGGCAAACCGGCGCAGACCCGGTCGCCGATCCGCAGCTCCGTCCCGGCATTCGAAGCGATCTCGGTGACGACCCCCGCGACTTCCGTTCCCGGAATAAAGGGAAGCGAAGGGCGATTCTGATGTTGTCCGGCGATGAACAGCAGATTGGCGAAGCTGACGCCGGCGGCGTGGACCGAGATCCTGATGGTGCCGGGCTCGAGGGTCGGACTTTGGACCTCTTCGCAGGACAAGTCGCCGATGCCGCCGAACCGGCGACCGATCACCGCGCGCATCGGCTAATCCTTCTCGATGCGGCCATGACGGCCGGCTCCGGACGCGAAGCGGCCGGCGCCGAGGCGGGCTTCCTTTTGCCGCGCCTCCAGCGACAAACGCGTTTCGAGCGCGATGGCGTCTTGCTCCGACAGATTCCACTGGCGGATGGCGGACATCCGGTCGGATCGCAGCGCGATCTGCGGAAAAGCGGCGATTTCGCGCGCGAGCTCGACGGCCTTTTGCAGAGCCTGGCCCGTGGGCACCAGGCGGTCGGCCAGCCCCATGGCGACCGCCTCGGCGCCCGATACCTTTCTGGCCGTCAGCAACATGTCGAGGGCGCGCCCGGCGCCGATCAGACGCGGCAGTCTCACCGTGGTGCCGTCGCTCATGGGAATGCCCCATCGGCGGGAGAGCACGGCGAACGTCGAACTCTCTTCCGCCACACGCAGGTCGCAGCGCAGGGCGATACCGAGACCTCCCGCGCACGCATAGCCCGCCACCGCGGCGATGACCGGCTTCGAGAGCAGGTCGTGACACGGACCGTCCGGGTCGCCTGCCCATGGCTTGTAGTCCCGGCTGGCCGCGAGTTCCTTCAGGTCCGCGCCGGCGCAGAAATGGCCACCCGCCCCGGTCAGCACCGCGACGGCCTGGCCGGAAGCGCCATCGAAGGCGCGCAATGCCATGGCCAGGTCCGCCGCCGTCTCGTTGTCGAGCGCGTTGCGGACTTCCGGACGGTTGATGGTGATGATGGTGACGGGGCCGTCGTTCTCGACCAGCAGCTTGCGGTAATCCGCCATGCCCGACAGGCTCCTCTCGGTTCTTTGCAACGAACACTCGCTTCAGGCGTTTCGGGAACCGGCGAGACAACTGCCTTGATTGTCGTTACATGAATCCGGAAGTCAAAAAAAGCCGCCGGCGGCGGTGCGAAAGGGAGAAGCATGAAGGATTTTGCCGGAAGGATTGCCGTCATCACCGGCGGCGGCACGGGCATGGGCCGCGAACTGGCGCGCCAGCTGGTCGCCGAGGGCTGCAACGTCGCGATGTGCGACGTTTCCGCCGAGGCGATGGCCGAGACCAAGCGGCTGTGCGAGGTCGAGAAACTGCCGCAGGGCCTGCGCGTCACCACCCATCTCGCCGATGTCTCGATCGAGGATCAGCTCCAGCGCTTTCGCGACGAACTGGCCGAGCAGCACGCGACCGACAGGATCCACCTGCTGTTCAACAATGCCGGGATCGGCGGCGGCGGCAGCCTGTTCACCAATACGCGGGAGCAATGGGAAAAGACCTTCAACATCTGCTGGGGCGGGGTCTATCTCGGCGTCCGCACCTTTCTGCCGATGCTGATGAAGGCCGACGAGGGCCACATCGTCAACACCTCCAGCGTCAACGGCTTCTGGGCCTCGGTCGGCCTGGGCGTCTCCCACACCGCCTACAGCGCCGCGAAGTTCGCCGTGAAGGGGTTCACCGAGGCGCTGATGAACGATCTCCGGCTGAACGCGCCGCACATCAAATGCTCGGTCGTGATGCCCGGCCATATCGGCACCTCGATCGTCTCCAATTCGCGCAGGATCCAGAGCGGCACCGAATCCGAAATGCTCAGCGCCAATGAACTCTTGTCGACGCGCCAGCGCCTCAAAGGCATGGGCATCGACACCGAGGCGATGTCGGACGACGACATCCAGAAGATCGCGATCGATCGCGCGCGCGCCTTTCGCGAGGACGCGCCGACCACGGCGGCGCAGGCGGCGAAGATCATCCTCGACGGGGTCAAGGCCGAACGCTGGCGCATCCTGGTCGGCGACGACGCCAACAAGCTCGACGAACGCGTGCGGCAAACCCCGGAACAGGCCTACACGCCTGAGTTTTATCAGAGCTTCACCGCCGAGGTCGGCTGGCGGCTGGGGTGACGCCGCGGCCCGTCAGGCCGGATCAGGCTGAAGACTGAATTGCAGGCTTCGCGCCCGAGTTCCAGCCAGGGGCTCCTCCGTGGAAGCGAAACAGGAGTTGCATTTTAGAACAGTTTGAGAGATCGCCGATCAATTTTGCAATCGAGTTTAGTAACGAAGAAACGCGTCCCTTTACTGAATTCACATGAGATATCTTATCTTCAGAAGCATCAGGACAATTGGCTTGCAACCGTCTGGCGTGTCGAATACGCACACTCTGTAGTTGAACGTACGTTAGATACCGAAATTTCGGTAGCAATGGTGCGAACTGCGTCACTTCGTCAAAGAGCGGGCCGCATCGGATGTCTAATACTTACGCCTTCACGCGCGCGATCCTCCAGTTACTACTCGGGATTTTCATTTTGGCGACAAGCACCACGGCGGATGCCGAGTCTTTGTCAGATCGCCTCGGCCATGCCGCCTATTTTGCGGCTTCCACCAGAAACGCGGGTTCGAACATGGCCGCAGCCAAGCTCGTCAAAAACGATACTCTTTCTGTGCCTCCTTTTTTTGCCGTTCCGTCGCTCGAAACGACGCCCGTCGAAATGGAAATGCGGGGAATTCGGTGGCGAGTGCCAAGAAATTTCCTGGAAAGCGCCGATTTTAGCGACAGATCGGAAGATCCTGCGCGGCGGCTCAAATCGATAAATCTGCGGATCGTCACAACGCTATCGACGTTGCATGGAGCGACCGCCGAAACTCTCCCTTGCTACAAGGCGCTACGCGTAGAAGTGTGTCCCGACACGATTATCATGCTGACGCAATGGGGCGAGGTCAGCTCGATCATCCGGAATGGGCCGGCTATCGCCGAAGCGGCGCGCGATCCAAGAGACGATCTTTTTGGCCTGACCAAAGTCAATACGAGAATGGGACTTGGCCCGGGAGAGGTGTACGTATTCTACGGTGGCTCACCCGAAGCATCGATCGTTGTTAGCTGTATAACCACGGATCGCGAGTTGCTGCAGGATTGCACCGTTCGATACGACGCCGATGGCGTGCCGATGAGATACAGTTTTGGCAAACGACAACTGCGCCACTGGAGGCGTATCCATGACGGCGTAGTCGCGATCATAAAATCCTTCAACCTTGGAGAAGCGAAGTGACTTTGAAGCTAACGGTCGAAGCGCTTGCGAGCGATGTATCTGGTTTCGCGGCCGGGAATCTACGGGCTGACGTCACCAGGCTTGCGCAAGCGATTAATTCTGGCGATCAGGCGATGATTAACGAAGTGCACAATACGATCTACATTCGACCGTTGAGCGTTCAAGCAGGCAATGAACCTTTGTCGCCAGTTTTGGACCGGAGTGCTAAGTGAATCTCATTGGTCTTTGTCGACTGGCCGCAACTTACAAGTGCTGCGGTACAAGGTTCGGGAACGCATGTTGAATGCAACTCCCGAACAGCGCGTGGCGCTCTTGGCCGCATTGTGGGGCGCCGCCGCTTTAGCAGCCATGTCGGTTGTGCTTGGCTACGGATGGCCGGCGCTGATCATCTCCACTTCTCTAGGCGCAGTGGTGGGTTATTGGTCGGCGCTTCGAATGCTCGCCAAGCGAAGGTTGCCGTCCGATACGTCGTTTCAGCAGCTTTCTCGTTTGCAGAAGCGGGCACCGTCAAATTCAACAGATTCAGCGCGAGGAATGCTCTCGTGTGAGATCGTCCCGGGTTCATCTTTGACGGAGACGCGCCCCGGTATTCTGCTGCGTGCTCCCTTCCAATTATTGCCAAAGTATCAAGGGCGGGCAGCGGCGATCTTCTTGCTTCAAACGATAATCAGCTTTGTCGCAATCGTAGCGTTTTGGATGGCGCAAACCGCAGGCCTAGATGTGGAGCCTCAACAGGTTGTTCCCGGTTAGACCGAGTCTGCTGATCGGTGTTTGAGACTTTATCCCGCCGTGAGGCCGGTGCCAATTGTAGCGGTGC
>LNEC01000015.1 GCA_001464035.1 Bradyrhizobiaceae bacterium Ga0074131 | reverse complement strand
GCCTCGAGGCCGGCGAGAATTTCCTTGATCCGATCGATGCTGGAGAGGATCAGCGAGACCGCCGCCGAGGTGACCGGCATGCCGTCGCGGAACTTGCCCATCAGCGTCTCGCCGGCATGGGCCAGCGCTTCGAGCCGCGGCAGGCCGAGGAAGCCGCAGGTCCCCTTGATGGTGTGAACCAGCCGGAAAATGTTATCCAGAATCTTCGCGTTGTTCGGGTCCTGCTCGAACCGGATCAACTGGTTGTCCACCGTATCCAGACTCTCGCCCGTCTCGGTCAGAAACTCCCGCAAAAGATCGTCCATCGGAACCTTCCAGGCAGTTGTATTGCGGTCGTCGATAAACCGTTCTTGCTTCGGACATCCGGGCCCGGAGGACCGGCATTTGTTTACAGCCGCGCGTATCGGATTGCGTCGGTACCGGCGCCCCGGTAGCTTGACCCATCTTGCTAGCAATCGATAACCTTGACGGTTTCACAACCGCGTTAATTTTACGCTCCGTTCAAATACGGAAAGACCCGGCGCCACGGGGCAGACGGAAAGCCGGCAATTGAGGAAAGTGCATGGACGCCGGCTGCCGCGTGCATAGATCACGAACGCCTCGGCCTCACCGCGCATCAGCGCATACGATCGTCGGTAACAGGAAGGCGGCACACCAAGCGCGTGTTGCGCGATTTCGCAGATCGCGACGCCGCAACGGCCTCTTATGTATCCGCGCAGCAGTCTCGCGCCGCCTAGGCCGCCAGCCGCTCTTCTTGCAGCTTCATCAGCTTCCTGATTTCCTTGAGCGCCTTGTAGAGCGCCCCGCTCGAAACATGGGCATTCGCGGCATCAATCTGTTCGCGCGAACCTGGAAGGGCCTCCCGCAGATCCTTGATGAAGCCGAGATAGGACGTCCGGTAGCGCGACACGTCGTTCTTCAGATACATCATCTGAACGCAGAAATAGAGTCGCTTAACCGGCGTGTTGGCGGTCTCCGCGGTCACGGTATCTTTCTCGCGAAGGATCGGCGCTTCGCCATCGACCAGAAAAGAAGTGCGGCTGCCTGAATTGATCAGGACGGTTTCGCCGATGACAATTCGTTCGAACGGCTTCAGCTCGACTCTCAACGGCATGGTCGCGTCCTTTCAGGATACGGCGCGGGTGTAACCACCCTCGGCCTTTTCGAAACTTCGTTCGTACCAGCGTGCGGCCCGCGAGCCGCCTTCCAGTGGTGGGAACGCCTAGGTCGATAGAAGCGGCGGGGCTTCCCCCGCCGCCTTGATCGTTGGTCTCGTAGCCGAGCTCAGCGGAGAAGCTGAAGCACGCTCTGCTGCGAGGTGTTGGCCAGCGCCAGCGCGGACACCGCGATCGACTGGCGGGTGGACAGCGCCTGGCTGTTGGCCGCTTCCTCGTTGGTGTCGGCCAGCGTCAGGTTGGACGAGCCGGTCTGCAGCACGTTGATCAGGTTCTTCGAGAAGTCCTGACGGATCTGCACGATCGACAGGTTCGAACCCAAGGCTGAAGCCTGGGAGCGCAGGTTGGTGGAGGCAGCGCTCAGGCTGGTGACGACCTTGTTGGTGGCGGCGTTGTCGATGAAATCGACACCGCTCGTCAGGTTGGCAAGGCCGAGGCCCGCCGCATTGAAGTTCACGCCGGTAATGCTCAGCGTGGACTTACCGGTTTCGTTGAACGTCAGCTTGA
Organism: Bradyrhizobiaceae bacterium Ga0074131; assembly: GCA_001464035.1. GTDB lineage: Bacteria > Pseudomonadota > Alphaproteobacteria > Rhizobiales > Xanthobacteraceae > Bradyrhizobium. The sequence continues at coordinate 79,503 of LNEC01000015.1, read as the reverse complement.
GCTGGTCGCCGCCCAGCAGGTTGACGCCGTTGAAGGAGGCATCCTGGGCCGTGGTGGTGATCTGGGCCAGGATGTTGTTGTACTGGCTGACCAGGTTGCTGCGAACGGACTGAGCCTGGGCATCAACCACTGGAGCCGACGCGGTCGAGAAAGTGAGCGCGCTGGTGATGGTGCCGCCGATGGAGCCGCCGGCGGCAACCGAGCCCAAGGTGGACGAAGCGTAGTCGTTGGTCGCGGAGATCGACAGTTTGCCGGTCGAGTCGAGCGTCGCGGCCAGATTGTTGGCCAGCAGCGCGGCGTTCAACTGATCGAGCGTCTTGACCGAGCCAGCCGTGCCGTCGCCAAAGGTGACGTTGACCGCCGTACCGCCGTTGAAGGCGGAGAAAGTCAAGCTCTTGCCGTTGATGCCGCCAGCGCCCGCGGTACGGGTCGCCTGGAAGCTCGTTGCGTTGCCGGTGGCGCCGGTAAGGCCAAGCGCGGAGAGAACATTGCCCGTGCCGGTGATGGACAGGTCATTGGAGCTACCGGTGCTGAGCTGCAAGGTGCCGCTGGCGGAGACTGACGAAGCAGCAATGCCGGAGGCGGTGCTCAGTGTGGCCGAACCGCTGGCGTTCACCGCAGTCTTCACGCCGGTGGCCAGATCGATCGCGTTCAGGGTGTCGGCAATCGTCGCGCCCTGCAGATAGACGGTGGAATTGCCGCTGCCGTCGGTGACGATGTTGCCGCTGACGCCTGAGCCGGTCGCTACGTTCGCAGCCGCCGGAGCAGCGGCGTTCGAGAAGGTGATGGTCTTGCCGTTGACGTTCAGTGTCGAGCCTGAATCCACCAGCGCGCCGAGCGTTGCCGACGTCGTGGTACGCGCCCTGGTGACCGTCGTGTCCCCGCCGCCGGTCGCAGCCGAAAGACCGAGGGCTTTCAACAGGTCCGCCTTGCCGGTGATGCTGAGGTCAGAACCGGTTCCGGTGGTCAGGGTGAGAATGCCGCCGGCAACGGCGCCGTTGGTGCCCGAGGAGTTCGATGTGACGGCTGCGCCGGCCGTAATGACCGCCTTGCGGACGCCGCTGGCAAGATCGATCGCCTTGGCGAGGTCGCCGACGGTCGCCACCGGGGTCGTGGTGTCGCCGAGATAGACCGTGGAGTTCCTGCCGTCGGTGACGATGTTGCCTTCAACACCGGATCCGGCGGGAACGCCGGCTGCAGCCGGGGCCGAACCCGCCTTGAAGGTGATCGTATTGCCGTTGACGGTCAGCGTCTGACCATCGGTCGGCTGCGCATTGCCAATGAGACCCGTTGCGGTGGCCGCACCGGTGCCGAGCAACGTGATGGCACCAGTAAGGGCCGTCGTGCCGTCGCCTGCAGTTGCGGCTGCGCCGACCAGCGAAGCGGAAATGCCGCCCAGCGTGATAGCCGAGGTGATCGCAGTGGTACCGCCGGCTGCGCCGCTGGTGATGACGTTGCTGGTCGCCGTCGCGCTGGTGAATGTCGTGGTGCCGCGCAGGTCGCTCGCGGTCGCGCCGGAGATCGTCGCCGAAACGTTCGACTTGGTGGAATAGCCCACCGTGGTCTGCAACGACTGGTTGGCGAGCGACTTCGCGGTATCGACCAGCTTCTGCAGCGAGGTGATGCCGGTGTTGGCGGCCTGCAGAACCTGCACGCCGTTGCTGATGCCATCCAGCAGGTTGCTGATGTCGCTGGCGCGGCCATCGAGCGACTGGGCGGTGAAGAAGTTGGTGGGGTTGTCGAGCGCGGTATTCACTTTCTTGCCGGTCGAGAGACGGCTCTGCGTGGTGGCGAGCAGGTCGGCGGTCGACTGCAGCGAAAGCAAATTCTGACGAACTGAGGACGAAAGAACAATGCCGGACATTTTGATTACCCTTCTGGATGAACACGATTGACGCGACGCCGCACGTTTCTGTCGGCGACCGTGCCACCCTGTTCCGTCGGCGCTACCTGTTCGTTAAATTGACGGTCCGTACAACTACCCGGAATTGCGAATCATCGAGTCAGTAGAAGTACCGACACCGCGCGACGGCAGACCGCGAGCGCATCGATGCGACGGCATGTTGCCGCGAGCTGCATTGGCTCGCTGTGAAACCACATCGATGTCGCATCGGTGTGCGCGCGCTGCGACATGCCGAGATCACCTACATCGCGCACCGCAACGCTGACCGAATCGGTAGAACTACTGGAAACTCAACAACGCCGGCGGCTTTAGTTCTGCCGGAATTAACGGGCTGTTCAATCACCGCTGGTAGTTGTCACGGTGCCGGCGGGCGTATTCGAGAGAGGCAAGATGATCTTCTTGCTCATGCTGCGACTATCCCGCCCTGTGCCGGCAAGTTGCGAACCGCGCGGAGAAAATAGATGGCCTTTGATCTATCGATGCCGATCCTGGTGGTCGATGACTACAACACGATGATCAGGATCATCCGCAATCTTCTGAAGCAGCTTGGCTTCGAGAACGTAGACGACGCCAGTGACGGATCGGCCGCGCTCGCCAAGATGCAGGGCAAGAAATACGGCCTGGTGATCTCGGACTGGAACATGGAGCCGATGACCGGTTACGACCTGCTCAGGGAAGTTCGCGCCAGTCCTGAGCTGTCGCAAACGCCCTTCATCATGATTACCGCAGAGTCGAAGACCGAGAACGTCATCGCCGCCAAGAAGGCCGGCGTCAACAACTACATCGTCAAACCCTTCAATGCCGCGACGCTGAAGACCAAGATGGAAGCGGTATTTCCCGGGTCGGCCGGGTAGAGACCACGCGATCCCAATCGGGTTTTCCAGACGACGGGCCACCGAGTCGCAACACTCCGCGGCCCACGCGATCGCCAACCGGAGCTAATTCAAACTTGCTGTTTGCGGTATTGCATCGCTCTGCGCGAGAATTTCGAGCCGAGCCGCAGACACCAATGCCGCCCCTCAGCCGCATCATCGGTGTAGCGCGGCAGTACTTCTACGGCGTGGGATTTTTACACACGGATAACGTTAAGCGGCGATATTGCGTGAACAGAGGAGGCTTCCATGTTTACGTTTGAAACGACCGACCAGAAAGAGGTTCGGCGTTTTCGCATCGCGCAGTTCAACGGCAGAACCGCAACGATCCGATCCGGCGAATCCACAGTGACGGGACACGTGCGCTCGGTGCTGGAGATTAAGTCGAGCATCCCGACGATGTGGACCATCACGATCGTCTTGAACGAACCCAAAAATCAAAGCCGAGACGTTGCGGCCGACGCCCCGCGTCCGCGCCTTCATGGAAGCTCTCTATTGAGCGGCAGGTCTGCCCGAGGGGCCGGCTTCGCAGCTTTGCCGAAGAATCCGTAACTGAAGCGGCCGAGCGCATATCGCGGCCGGTGGCAATAGCGAACCAGCGGCGCGCGGTGCGGCGCTACGCGCCACCCTTTTGCATCAGCGCGGTGCGGACCAGATCTGCGGTGTTTCGCGCGCCGAGCTTTCGCATCGCCTCGGCGCGATGGCTTTCGAAAGTCCTCGGACTGATACCCATTCGCAAGGCGCCCTCCTTGTTGGAACACCCCTCGCTGATGAAGTTCAGTACCTCGCGCTCCCGCCTCGTCAGCGGCCTCTGACCGGGCTCCGACGCGAACATGACGCCCGGCGTGCGATCCTTGACCCGGCTGGTACGCATTTCCCAGCCGGTCGCGCGGCCTGGCACAACGACGGCTTCCTCGTGCGTGCCGGCAATCTGCTTCATCATGGCGCAGACGCGCTCGGTTTGCTGAAGCGCGTTCTCCACGACTTGCTGCAGGTAAGCCCGATTGCCTTCGGTTTGCGTCAGCTGGTGGCTGTGTTGCTTGATCTCGCCCATGTACAGCAGCAGCGCGGTCAATGGTCCGTTGAGCTGACGTGCGATCGCAGCACCGGCTTCATTCATCGCATCTGTTCGCGCTGCCGACAGCCGGACGATTTCTCGACCGTCGTCGCCGGTCGGCGTGTTGCCTTCCGTCCACTTCGAGAAAGGCGAATCAGTGATTCGGTTTTCCTGCTGCGACATGTAGTTTGTTTAACGACCCTCTGCTGTTTGAGGGTTAATTTTTTGCCCAGTAAGACTACGGTGATTTTATGTTGCCCCGGGGTCGGCGCCGATGGCAATTCGGCGACCGGTCGTACGTATTGTGCCACCAGCATACGACTCGCGTCAAAACCTCGGTAGTTTTACTGACCTTTGGCCATGAGCCAGCGCGGCCGCCGTTCCGCGGCGCGCGGCTTGACTTCTTAATCTGGCACAAACTGTTTTCGTGGTTCCATGCTTGGCGCGTTTGTGCCTGCGCGCGGCAGGTCGATCGCAGGGGCTCCGGTTCAAACCGCGCGAACGTTGAATCGCAATGACACTGAGCGACCGCATCCAGGAGTTTCTGCAGCGGCTGACGCCGCTGACGCGCGGCAGTCTTCTGACCGAGCTTGAGCGGCTGGAAGTCTGCGGCGCCGAAATTGCCGGTGCGGCGGCGGTGCTGGAGAAGTTGCGCGCCGAACTCGGTACCGACGACTCGGCTCAGAATCGCGCCAACAATCCTTCGCGATTCTTTTTCGCTCCGCTGGAACCACTGCTGATCGACGCAGACCCCGACCATGCCAATTCAGGGCGGATATCGCGTGGCTCGGTCTCTCCCATTTGGGAATGGATCAGCCGGGATCTGCTGCCGACGATGGCGCGCGACTATGCCGGAGCGGTGAACAAGCTGATCGCCGCCGACAGTCAGCGCGAAGCCCAGCGGGTTGTCGACACCTTCCAGACCAAGGTCATCAAGTCCCTCGAGAACACGCTGGGCTCACCGGATGCCGCCGGTCAGGCCCGGGCCAAACTCGCGGTCTATACCACCGCGCGCTCGGCCTATGGCGATCTGAGCAAGATCCTTTGCGTGCTGCGCGCACGCGACGCCCTCGCCAAGTTCAACGATGCGCTCCCGCCCAAAATCGCGGAGTTCGGCGATGCACAAGTCTCCAAAGTAGCCGCGTTGCTGGGCGCGCTGGGAAAAAGGCACGCCGACGCGCTGCCGTTCGCGCTGGCGCTGGTGGCCGGGCGGTTGAAGACTCCATGGCAGTTGATCCGCCTCGCCAGCAAGGCCGCGCCGAGCAAGAACGCCGAAGACATCGCCGCCACGCCCTATGCAATCACGGTCTCGATGGTGCTGGACCGACTGGACAACAGGCGCTTGGCCTTGCGCGTTGCGCTGAAAAACAACCGGGTGCTGGTTGCGAAGGAAATTCTGACCGAGATCTACGACACCGAATACGCCTTGCGGGTCCGCATCGACCAGCTCGAGGAATGCCAGTGGGGAAAGCGGCTCGGGGATCTGGTCGACGCAACGGCAATCCTGGTCGAGGCGGAAGTGAGCCGGTTTCCCGACAATGTCGGCCACGTGCTGGGATCCCGCCGCCTGCGCGGCCATCAGTCCCTCTCCGGCCGCTTGACCTATCTGGCGTGGAAGGGACGCGACGCATTGGTCGGCGGAGCGGCCTTCTGCAGGAAACTCGTCAGCCCAGCCTGAAGAGCCCGCGCCTGCGCGCACTCGCCCATGTGGCCGAGCGCATCACTCGATCGTCGGCTGATCCGGCCTGCAGGCGCTACGAGCGCCAATGTGCCGCAGGTTCAGAAACTTCTCGAGAAATCGTCCCGAGATCACGAACCGTAGCCACCAATATGCCATCCGCCGCGTCTTCACTTGCCTGGTCCTCGATGCTGGCACACCCCCAGCCACATCGTAAGTAGCGCCGAAGCGGTTGACCGGATGTGACCTGCTTCACATCTGGCCAAACAAACGCCGGGGCCGCTTGGCGGCAGAAGAGGCGCGCAAAAAAAGCCCGCCGGTCTGGCCGGCGGGCCCTGATTTCATGTCACTGCGCCAAACGATCCCTGTGATTCCGGTACATCCGCGGAAATCGGTGGGATCGGTTGAAGTTACATGGCGCGGAGATTTTCCGCGCTGGTCTTGCCGCGCATGCTGTCGACCTTCGCTTCGTACGAAAGCTTCTGACCCTCGTTGAGCGAGCCCATGCCGGCGCGCTCAACGGCGCTGATGTGAACGAACACGTCGTTGCCGCCGTCGTCAGGCTGAATGAAGCCGAAGCCCTTGGTTGCGTTGAACCACTTAACTGTTCCGGTAGACATTTGAGTTTCTCCAAGATGCGCCAATGCGCGATGTGCCCGCACGACCTTCGCGCGAGCGTAATCCGATTTCAGCGATGTCTTGGGGAGTGGAGCCGGTTCGGCGCGTTCAACAAGGCAGATCGATCGTTCGAATGGGAGGCGTTTACGCTGTTCTGGCCGGAATAGCAAGCGAAACCCGCCAGCGTTGCAAAAGGCCAGCGAAAGCAAAGGCCGCGGGCTGGCCCGGCCGGCCGATCGGTCGCGCGGGCACTCGCGCTCGACGTTCGGCTGCCCCCGGGGCATTGCATTACCCCCGGCTTTCCAGCGCGGAACTGTAGATTTTAAGCACATTGCGCCGCTTAACGTTAAGCGGATAATTCAAATCTACCCACAAAATCACCATAATTGAAACTCTACGCGCCGCTAAGTTTCCACTTCAGGGGGAAACTGGCGATGACGCACCCGACGCGCGGTGGCAATTTGGCGCGGACAAATACAACGTTTGGACGCCGTAAAGTCGTGCCGCGCGTTTGTGTTGCGGACGGCAAGAAACACCTACGAGCGTTTCTCACCGACATCCTGGAAGATCTCGGCTTCGTTACCAGCGAATGTGCGAAGGCCGATGATCTGGAAGAGATACTAGCGACACATCTTCCGGATCTCGTCGTTATCGGAGTGTCGGTCGACGGCATCGAGGCCGGCAGGATTCTCGAAATCCTGGCGCGGCGAGAGTTCGTCGGCAAGGTTCTCGCCATCGGCGCCCGCGAGTCGATCATCGTCAAGGCCGTGCGGCAGCTGGGCGAGGAATACGGCCTCGCGATGCTGCCGCCGCTTACCACGCCGTTTGCCGCCGGGGTGTTGCGTGAACGGGTTGTCATGCTTCTGCCGGAGGATCCGGTACCCAGCCCGGCCGTTCACGTGGCGGAGGCGCTGCACGCCGGCTGGCTCGAATTATGGTATCAGCCCAAGATTGATGCCCGCACACTGGTGCGATGCGGCGCCGAGGCGCTGGTTCGTGTGCGGCATCCGACCTGGGGCGTGGTGCCGCCCGCCTATTTTGTGCCGGAAGGCGACGATCCCCATTTCCGGCACTTGTCGGAATTCCTGATCGACCGCGCCATGGAGGATTGGCGCTACCTGCTCGAAAAGCAAGGTCCGACAGAACTTTCGATCAATCTGCCGGTCTCCTTTCTCCGGAATCACCAGGCTGTGCACGATCTCTGCCAGCGGATCCCGGCCCATCCGGCATTCGCTGGCCTGCTCATTGAGGTCAAGAGCACCGAGGTGATCGATAATCTGAAGCTGCTGATCGATGTCGCCAGGGAAGTGCGCCTTCGCAACATTGCGATCTCAATCGACGATGTCGGGGCCGACTGGCCGGCGCTGATGGGTCTCGAAACGTTCCCCTTCATCGAGCTCAAGGTGGACCGGCAATTCGTCGCGGGTTGCGCCAACGACCGGCTGAAGCAGACGGTATGCCGCAGCATCATCGAACTCGCCAGGGGATATGGCATCCGAATCGTGGCTGAGGGAATCGAGACCCGGGCCGACTTCGCTGCAGCGAATGAAATGGGTTTCGACCTGGTGCAGGGCAACCTGTTCGGCAAGCCCGTGGCGCTGAAGAAATTCGCCCGCGCCGCCCTGGTCCATCCGGTGCTGGCGCCGCAGTGAGACCGGCACCGCGATCGAGCGTGGTCGACATTCAGTTGGTCAACCTGACCTTCGGAGGATCCCGGATCAGCCGAGACGGCTGATCTGTTCCTCGGTCACCACGCGCTCGACGTTCTCGGTCTTGCTCTTGATGCGGTAGCGCGGGCGGCCATCGGCCTCGATCGGCAGACAGGTGACGATCGTATAGACGCTGCGCTGCTTGACGACGGCGCGGCCCTGCGGCCCCTGCAACTGGTGGTGAACATCGTCGTTGATCGCGTAATTATGGGCCATCGCCTGATTTTTTCCGGTGAGAACGGGCTTTTAGGCGCAATGCGTCAAAAACGCAACAAACTTCGTCGGTCGGCGCGGCCGCCAGGACAGCAGGGAACCGGCTGACTGACCTTATGATTTTCAGCAACTGCGCCATCAGGCATTGCCGGACGAGCTGAGCAGCGTCTTACGCCGCCCTACCCGCTCGATCGATTTCGATTGCCGAACCGGCCAGGGTTCCGTTGCCGGCCCTGCGTTCGATGTAATCGCAGGATAGGGCTTTGGCGGATAGGGGGTCCATTTAAGTTGCGCTCATCGCTGATGGCACGACTCACCAATCGCCTAAAGGCAATCGAGCTGAAGCACCTCAACCAAATAGGCCGTCACGCGGACGGTGCCATCCTGTAACTCAACATTGGCAGCGCCGGTCAGCGCCGATGGGTGTTTATGTACAAAGAGAGGGGCACCGGGCGCGTGCGTGAGATGGGCCTAGGGTCCGCGCAGCCATCAGCGGCGGCGTTACTCTCGCCGACGCCCGTAAAAGCCTTAAGAGCATTGTGGATAAGGAGGCCCGCGCCGCATGCAAGACGCGCGTTGAGGCAGAGACTCAGGAAATGCGCGAACGCGCTTAGCTTGAGAAGGCGATCATTGCCAAGCGCATTATCCGTGATCGCGAACGGATTGTCCGTGAAGTGACTACCCGTGAGCGTGAGGCGGATCAGACGCAAACAGAGGTGCAGCACCGGCAGCGCCGGTTAGGGGGACCCTTGCGCCAACTGCGGTGTTCCAACGCTATCACATGAAAAAGCGCTGAATCATGTCGGCGCCGCGTCATGCCGGAATCGGTTCCGGCTGAGCAATTATACAAGAACGCGAATGAGACGCGCCAGCGGCAAACCCGGCGCGATGGCCGGGGTGCTTTTTTGTGTGGTAGTCGAACCCGTGCGCCATGACGAGCGCACGGCACACGTTCGCTGGTTAAATCGGAAAATCCGGCCGCCGTATCCCGCCCAATCGGAGGGCCTCCGCGACCTTCCTAGACCTCGGAATCACGCCTTTGCCGCGATGGGGCCGATGGTAGGGCCATCGGGCTCAAAGGGATTCGAACTGCCGATAGGCTTCTCAAAATATCCTTTTGAAATGTCGACTGAATTTCCGCTCATGTGCCGCAAAATGGCCTACTGAGAGAAATCCCGCAAAAGGTGCAGAAGCTCGCGGCGCACCGCTCTCTCGCCAGTGGGGATGTCGGCCGAATCGGGCCGGTGCCTGCTGGGAGCCAAAACACGTCTGCCTCGATCTATCTTTCCCGCTTTTGAAACGGCATCGTCCTCTCTGGTTCTCACCGTCTATATTGGGATACGTCATGCCTACTGAACTCCGCTCGCCTCGTCTCGCTGTTCTAATTGACGCGGACAATGCTTCCGCGAAGATCGTGGATGGACTGTTCGAAGAGATTGCGAAGATCGGGGAGGCGAGCGTTCGCCGCATCTACGGCGACTTCTCCAATCCTCGCTCCAAGGGCTGGGCCGATACGCTATCGAAACACGCCATCATACCTCAACAGCAATTTGCCTACACCACCGGCAAGAATGCATCCGACATCACGTTGGTCATCGATGCAATGGACCTGCTTCATAGCGGTCGGTTCGACGGATTTTGTCTGGTTTCCTCGGACAGTGATTTTACACGCCTTGCCGCCCGCATCCGTGAGCAAGGCGTCGATGTTTTCGGGTTCGGCGAGCAGAAAACTCCAGAGAGCTTCCGGCAGGCCTGTCGAAGGTTCGTATACACCGAGAACCTGCTTGCCGGTGCTGCGAATAGTCAAGATGCCGCCTCGACTTCGAAGCCTCTTCAACCCCCCAGCGCAGCCACGCCTATCATTAAGAAGGTCATCACACAGATGGAAAGCGAAGATGGGTGGGTGCCTCTAGGGGAAGTTGGAAAACAACTAGCCAACCTGGCTTCTGACTTCGATCCCAGAACCTTCGGCTTTCGCAAGCTAAGCGATCTGGTGCGAAGGACAAATTCGTTCGAAATCGAACACCCGAAAGGGGGCTCCATGCGTATTCGCATAAAGTCCCCTGCCGGAACACCTTCGAAATCGAAGACGGCCACTAACGCTGCGACTTAGGAAGCAAAGCGGGGAAGTGCCCGGGACATCGCGTCTATAGCCTCGTGAGTTCCATCTCCCTGCAATCATGCAGCCCTACAACGAGCCTGACTAAACCCGCCTAGTTGCCATTGGATCCCGGCGGGAGGATACTGTCGGCTGCGGGCACGAGGCAGGTCTCGACAACCGCCACCGCAAGGATGGCGAAATCAGCGGCAAACACGGAAACATCCTCATCCGCACGTTGCGAAAAGGCTTACTTACGGACAGAGTTTCGCAGCCGGCTATCCCGAAACCGAGAAGCTGAGCGAGGTTTTGCTCCAACTGAACGAGACGTCGCTGAGCCAGCTCCGCCGCGATCATGAGACCGGCCACTTGGAGCACAAGATCGCCAACGCTTCGAAGTAAGACCGATGGCAAAGATCCTGCTTTGGATGCCGGATCTGCGACGGCGGGCGTTGGCGGAAATCCCAAAGCAAGGCGGTTGTCATAACGTTCAGGACATCGCCATTAATCGCGTCACGGATGAGCGCGCTGAAGCTAATTGGTCCCTATGTGTTTTGTCCGCGGGCGCTGCTGATGCCAACATCGCGGCCAGCGCTGCGCTCTACGTCCAAACCGTTTTGCGCCGCGATTATGATCTGATGACGGATTGACCGTGCGGCATCACGGCTGCGCGATGGGCGAGAGAGTCTATTGGCACCACCATTCGCAGAGAAAGCCACTGGCAAAGTCGCGTTCTGAGAAAAGACCTTCACTGAACGTGAAAACCGTGAGGAATTCGCTCTCTCAGTGGCTAACCCCCGCAATTGCGGTCGCTAACCGGCGGAAGTGACGGCGCAATTGAGTCTGAGACATTTTCTGCTGTAATATCAGATACTTATTGGCGGAGAGGGAGGGATTGCCGCGCCGCTCACAAAAACCCAATAAAATCAGGCATTTCTTGCAAGCCCGAGAGCGCCGTGTGCACCAGTCTTGTGTCCCGAAGTCGACGGGATTCCGCTCCACCCACCGCAACAAAATGCGACCGGTTCGGTCGGTGATCTAATACCCCGCGCCTTATCAATTTTGGGGCTGCTTCCCATCCGTCGATCACTCCGCCAACGCCCTTACCCCCGCCTCCTTAGAAGTCACTTCCCGCTCTACGCTTTGCGCTGGAACCGTTCCGAAGCAACTGGGAGAGCTCGTCGCATAACATGCCATGCCGCAGGTTACGGACCGGCTGGATCGACCAATCTGCGCAGGACTTGCTGTGCGGCACGCCTGCAACCTCCCGGGCTCAGCGCCGCTCATGCCGCCCTCTATGGCGTGGCTAACGCGCGCGCACGTTACCCCCGCGGCAGCGTCGCATCGACGACGCGGAAATCCCACCTGAGGCTCGGGAGAGTGGACGTGAGGACCGCCGGCATCGCCGCCGAGGCACGCGGCGTCCTGGCCGCCTACGCCATGTCAGCAGCCTGCGGCCACGCTGCGAGTTCAAAGCACTCCCAGCGGAATCCGACTTGCAGTACTACATAATATATAGTAATTACTACATATAATATAGTCCTGGAAGATCGCTCATGGACCTAAAGGGTGGGTGTTTATGTAAAGCAGTGCGCTTTTCGGGCAGCGTAGAACCGGCGTTTCAGGTCAAATGCCATTGTACCGATTGCCGAAAGTCTGGCGGAAGCCATGCGGCAATTATCGGAGTACCTGATGGCGCCGTTGCCTTCACGGGCGAGGCTAGGGAATTCAGTTCCATCGCCGAGAGCGGCCGCGAGGTGACCCGCGCGTTTTGCCCGGTTTGCGGTTCGGGTATCTATTCCCAAACGGCGGCTGCCGCCGGGCTTGTGTTCGTACGGGCGTCGGTACTCGACGATCCTGACCAGTTCACGCCGCAGATGTCGGTCTGGACTTCGAGCGCCGCGGCCTGGGACTTTGTGACACCGGGCGTTCCATCGTTTTCAGAATCACCTGCCTGACGTCGAAGGAAGGAGTCCACCATGACGATCGCTTCCGACATTGGCCACCCGTCGACCGCCCGTGGCTTTTGGCTCGGCGTGGCAGCCTATCTCGTCTCCAGCTTTCCCATCGCATTCGTCTGGCATCTCGTGCTCTTCGCGCCCGACTATCATGCGCTTCGAATCTACACCGACAATCCAATCATCCCGTTCGGGTTGGCCTCGATGGTGATCCAAGGCATCATTTTTTCATGGGTGTTTCCCCGTATATTTGCAAATCACCGCGGGTCGGTTTTGAAAAACGGACTGCTCTACGGGCTCGGTCTTGGCCTGCTGTCATGGTCATTCACCACGCTGGCGGTCGCGGCCAAGCACCCGATGTCTTCGATTTCCGACTATGTTGTTCTCGAAACCGGCTTTACGGTCTTGCAGTTCCTGACTGTGGGGCCTTTGATTGCCCTCGCCCACCGCAATGGGTGAGGAGGGCCGATGGAGCGATTTTTAACGGATGAGCAATCTCCACTATCCGCAATTCTGCGCATTGGCTCGCGCGGCCGAACTCATAGGCGAACGATGGACATTGCTGATCATCAGGGAGCTTTTACTTGGGCCGAAGCGTTTTGGCGACCTGCTGGACCACCTCGACGGCATCAGCCCTACTTTGCTGACAGCCCGCCTTGCAGCTTTGATAGACAGCAGGGTGGTTCGCAAGATCACATTGCCAAGGCCGGTGAACGCGCAACTCTACGAATTGACCGACATGGGGCGCGACATTCAGCCGGCAATACGGGAGCTGATCCGTTGGGGTGGTCATTTTCTGTTTCCTCCGGTGCCCGGCGATGCATTCGAACCCGACTGGGTGCTCCTTGGCCTCGATGCCATCGCAAGGCGCGAGCCCGTCGCCGACGTCATGATTGGCCTTGTCGTGACCCATGGAAAGAAATCAGCCGACTTTACGATCGCCGGCAGCCGGAGCGGGACAACCATCCAGAAGGGTGGAGACGAATGCAAAGGGACGCTGGAAGCTCCGTTCGATGCTGTCCTGCAGATCGTCGGCATGAGCGTCTCACTCGAAGACGCAATAGCGGCAAAACGCGCCAAGGTCATCGGCTCTTTGGCGCTCGTCCGCAAGCTGCCGCAACTATTCGACCTTGCAGAGCGCAGAGGCAGGGCAACGGCCGCGAAGTAGTGGAATAGCCCGATGTCGTGGACCAAATCGCCCCAAGCTCTGATTGATCTTTTCGACAAGGCAGTACCAGCAAGCGCCAGTGTGTCCCGTCGTCAAATGTTCGGCTATCCGGCGGCGTTCGCCAATGGCAACCTTTTCATCGGCCTGCACCAGAACGACTTCATCATGCGCTTGTCCGAAGAAGACCGCGCGCGCTTCAGCGCTCGATATGGCGAGCGCACCTTTGAACCGATGAAAGGCCGACGGATGCGCGAATATGTTCGGCTGCCGGGGGAGTTGCTGAGCGACGCTCGAAGGCGCGCGTCATGGATCAAGCGGTCGCTGCAGTACGCCGAAGCGATGAAGCCGAAGCCGCAGAGCAAGAAATCAAAAAGGAGAGCGCCGTGAAGAAATATGTTCTATTGCACTACGGATTCGAGAAGCCGACGCCGGAAATCATGTCAGCCTGGGGCAAATGGTTCGAGTCGATAAAGGACAGCATCATCGACATGGGCGGCCACTTCAGTAGCGGCCGAGAAGTCTCGAAGGGTGGAACCAGGGATCTGCCGCTGGGTCTTGACTCTATCACCGGCTTCACGATCGTAAGCGCGGATAACCTTGATGATGCCGAGAAGATCGCACAGGGAAATCCGTACATCTCCAGCATCAGAGTCTATGAAGTCACGTCGAAATAGGCTCGCGATCTTCGTCGACGTGCCGGCGGCCACAGCATCCCATCCTACAATCCTAAGCGCATTGTCGCGCGCGGAGTTGGAAAGACTCCGCCCGCACCCGTCGTTAACGCGTCTGGGAGCCGTGCTCCCGGCGCAATCCGATCAACGTGTTGCACGATCACGCTGTCGAGCCGATGCGGCCACTGGGTTTGCAGTGCATGAACCGCCTCCGCCGCTGGCCGCAGCTTGACATTGAGCGAGCGTATAATAGTTGCATTCGCGTGCGTCGGTCCTCCCGGAGAGATAAAGACAGAACGCGGCATTGGCATCCGCCTTGGCCGGTACTGTGCTGGAAAAGGTCGTCAAACCGATCGTCAACGCGAAAACCGAACCCGAGAATGCGAGCATCTTCATCGAACGTCTCCTGGTGTTGCCTCACGGGCATGTCGCCCGCATAGAATTTCGCGGGCACTCCAGGGCAGGTTACTCCTGTACACGCGCTCGTGACTCGATATCGGGTTGTCGTGGCTGTTCGCCGCCAATATCAAGTCTGCGACTGCACGGGAGCTGCAGGCTTGCTGCATAGCGCGACCCGTTACGAGGTCGAGCCTGCCAGTAGATCGACAAGACACACCTAGCCGCCGACGGCGGAAATCACCGAGGTGCCGCCCGGGACCCACCGGGGCCTCCGGAGCACGGATTCACAGGCTGTCAGAACGTTGCCGTTGGCACGGCTCAATCAGAATTCAGCCGGCTCCTCGTCGGCCGAAATTTGCTACTACTCAACAGTAACTTCTTCGGACGACCGGGCGAATATCGAAATGGACGCACATTTGGAGCCGCTGCGAAGGGCGCCCGCTCAGGGGGAGGAGCTATTGAGATTCCGAAGCCGTATCCGAGCGATGGTTCTGTTGGCGGTACTCGTTGCCCCGGCCACCGGCACAACCCTTGGTACAGCCATGGCGGATCCGCGAATCTGGCGGGCGGAATGGCCTCGCACTGATTTCACCCAGCACACCGTGCCATGGGCGGAAATTAGGTCGGGCGGCCCGCGCAGGGACGGCATTCCGTCGATCGACAAGCCTCGCTTCGAGCAACTCAGGGATGGCACTGCAACCGGATGGGCGGCCGCCATCGACCACGCGGAGCCGGTCATCTCGCTCGTCATCGGCAGCGATGCACGCGCGTACCCCCTGCGGGTCCTGATCTGGCACGAGATTGCAAACGATATCGTTGGCGGTACGCCAGTGGCTGTCACCTATTGCCCGCTCTGCAATGCCTCTGTCGCTTTCGAACGCACCGTCGAGAACCGCGTCCTGGATTTCGGCACGACGGGCAAGCTCCGAAACTCGGATCTCGTGATGTACGACCGGCAGACCGAAAGCTGGTGGCAACAATTCGAGGGCACCGCCGTTGTCGGCGTCATGCATGGAAAACGCCTGCGTGTGGTCCCGTCTCGCCTGGAATCTTTTGACCGCTTCCGTCAACGTTTCCCCCAGGGGCACGTGCTCATCCCAAACGATCCCGCCGCGCGCAACTACGGCGCGAATCCCTATGTCGGATATGACACGAAAGGGCAAATGCCTTTCCTGTACGACGGCTCCCTGCCCGACGGCATCGAGCCCATGGAACGGGTGATCGCGGTCGAGACCAAGCCGGGTTATCATGAAGCCTGGTCGCTGCCTCTGCTCAGAGAGCGGGGCACGATTGAAAGTGGCAACGTCATCCTAAAATGGGAAGCCGGGCAAACATCTGCGCTCGATGCAGCGTCCGTCGCTGGCGGCCGCGATATCGGAAACGTCGTCGTGCAGCGGCAGCAAGAGGGAAGGCTGTCTGATATCCCTTACGACGTCCCGTTTGCCTTTGCGTTCCACGCTTTCAGGCCGAATAGCCCTATTCACAAGTAAGTCCGGGCTGTTCGAGAGAATTAGGCGCGGCGCAACAAGCCTGGATTGCCCGGCCTTCAGTTCGGAACGCGCTGCAGCGACATCAGGAGACAGCTGGCGCTCCGCCGTTCCGGCAAATCGATCAGTTCATCGTGAGCTTTGCAGTCCGCCGCTTCGTCCGGCCTGAAACGGAAACCGATCGGCTGCTCGAATCCGCTGCCTTGAATCGATTCGCGATTTGAGCGTCAACCAGTTTGTCCACGATGCTGATGGGTTCGTCCAAGTGGTATCCCGGCGCCGGCGATCTTGGCCGCTTTTCGAGCTTCTTCGACCAGGATCGATAATAGGCAATGCCCGTCATCAGGCCAATTCCAGCCGTGCTCACGAGGATTTCGGCGAGCAACGACGCGGATATCTCCTCAAGCAGGAAGTGGGCAACGAACGAGAGCAACAGGCCGACACAAAATACCTCAAGTGAACGCTGGCCGCAGACGATCAGGGGCTGCAGCAAGCGCCATTTCAAACCCGGCCAATCGATAGGCATAAACCGGACGAGGATGACGGCGATGACCAAAAAATGCGCGATCCGGTAAGGCGCGAGGTTGGTCTTGTCGTTCGGATTGAATACGCTCACGAGCCATTCAGGAAGTAGGTTTCCGAGCGTCTCGAAACGACCGGCCATCGTCAATAACAGCGCGAAAATCAGGTATGCTGCTCCGATAAGGAGCGCGGTCGGCGACCAAATGATCGCCCGCATCCTGGGAGCGCCGCCGAGTGCGCACCAGGCGCCTAACAAGAACAGAAATTGCCATGTGAAAGGATTGAAATACCAGACGCCCGACGGATAGGCGGGGAGATTCCACTCGAAGTGGCGTGCTGCGAGATACAGCATCAGTGATCCCACGATCGCGACGTGAGGCCGTCGGAGCATCAGCCAGAATATCGGCGGACAGGCCGCCAACAGCACGATGTAGAGCGGAAGAATATCGAGGTTGAAGGGCTTGTATTTCAGCAGCAATCCCTGCGTTAGCGTGAGCGCCGGATGATCGATAAAGCGGGCCACATTGAACTCTTCCAGAAGCTGCGATTGGTTGTAGTTTTGTGCGGTCCAGGTGATCACCGCAACGTTGATGACGAACAACACCACATGTGCGACGTACAATTGCCAGGCGCGCTCGAGCAAGCGGGTCGTTCCTGCGGCGAACCCTTGCGTCACCATGCTCTTGGCGTAGACGATGGCCGCCGCGTAACCTGCAATGAAAACGAAGAGTTCCGCTGCATCGCTGAACCCATAGTTTCTCGTCGTGATCCAGATCAGGGTAATGTTGGGAATGTGATTGAGAAAGATCGCCCAATTGGCGATTCCACGGAAAAGATCGAGACGGAGATCGCGTCCTTCAGCAGGTCGCACAGCTCTTACCTTCATGATACTTGGCCTCGAGCAGGACCAACTCGGAGCACAAAATTGCACCCACCCAGGGCAGCGGACGCGCCCTGAGTTCGATGGCTGGTCATCTTGCTTGCGTTATCTTGCAGTTCGCTGGTCAAGCCTCTTTTGTTACGTCTGCGCCGCCCTGTTTCTGTATGCGCGCGACGCCCGCCTGCTCCTCAAAGCGCGTGGCTGGCGCCAACGGCGGTCGATGCTCGAAGGCAGCCGACAGTATCCAGATCGCGACCCCGGCGATCGCCCGTGTCGTCTGGCTCTGAAGCTCGATCGCGAAGCTGGAGCGTTGATCGAAGTGTCAGTGTCATTTTTTGGTTCTACTCTCACGAATTTGTGAACCCTGATCAGCGGAGGATTTGTCCACGTCGTCGTCTTAACTTCCGAATTCACGACCGGCGATCCGCAGGGACGGAAGAGGACGAAGGCGAGTGCACGACACGGGCAAGCGACGACGGTTCGAGGTGCTGGCAAGACCAGAGCTCGATGCGCTGTTTCGTACGGCTCGGCGGATGACGGGCGATGCCGGGTTGGCGCAGGATCTCGTCCAGGATACCTGCCTCAAGGCCTACAGGGCGTTTTCGCCGGACGATGAACCTCGACAGGTCCGACCCTGGCTTTTCCGCATTCTCATCAACGGTGTCATTGATCATGCCCGTCACCGCGGGCGGGAGGCTCTCGTAACGCGTAATGCCGAATTGATTTCGGCATTTCAGGTCGATCTTGAGCTTCATTCCCGGCCGGACCGCGCCCTCGCAAGCCGCGAGACGGGACGCGCCATAGAGGCGGCGCTTGCAGCGTTACCGATCGATCTGCGCGCCGTAGCCATCCTCGTCCTTGTCGAAGAGGCGTCCTACGCCGACACCGCGACAGCTCTCGCGATCACCGACGATCTCGTGCGTTCGCGATTGTCTCGCGCTCGCGACCTGCTGCGGCAACGCCTTGTCGAGCATGACGATCGGGTCGCTCCGCAAGCGGTCCAGCACCTCAACCGAGGGCTTGAATGACGATGCAAGCGACAGACACGACTGCCTGCGACAAACTCCGTATGGTCATCGGCGCCTTTGTCGATGGCGAGGCGGATGAGGTGGACGCCAACGACGTCCGCACGCATCTGCGTACCTGCGCTTCTTGCCGCGCATTAGCGCATGAACTCTCGGCGATCAATCAGTCCTTGAGTGCGCTTTCCGAGGAGCGCGCGCCAGAGCATCTGTGGCCGGGTATCGCAGCGCGGCTGGAGCAGGCCGATGTGACGAAACCGGCACGAAGGGTAAGGCCGAGCTGGCGCATGGCCGCGACTGCCTGTGCGATCCTGATCGCGGCATTTGCGATCGTCGTGTCGATGCTGCCGAGCCGCGATGTCGTGCAGGCGTCTGTCGAGGATTTCATCACCTACCGCGCCAAGGGCTGGACCGTCGATTCTACGGCCCATGACGGCCGGACGGTGACGGAGTGGGCGCAGGCGCGCGTGCCGTTCGCTGTGCCCGTGGTCAGGGATCGGATTGGCGTTTTCGAGGTCGGCGGCGTGCGGCTCTGCTGGCTGCTGGAGCGGCGCCTGCTCGGCGTCACTTACGCGACAGGCGACGATCGCGCAGTGCTTTATATCATGGAAGCCGGCGGACTGTCTCTGCCGCAACCGAACCGGGTGCTCGGTGGCAATCGCCAGGTGGCGGTGGAGCAGCACAAGGGTCATGGCGTGGCTGTATGGACTGAAAACGACCTCGTGTTCGTTCTGGTCGCCGCTGAGGCTGTGTTCGATCGCATACTGGAGTTAGCCGCTCAATCCATGCCCAGGCACGCTCGACTTGCCGTTCAGTATCCAGGCTGAACAGCTGTTTCTCTATCCCGTCGCATCGATCGTCACCAAAAGATAGGAGTTTTCCCGAATGTTCACCTTCGCCAATCCACAATCCTCAAGCGCGCAGGCGCAGATCGCGCTCGCGCTCCGCGTGGGCCTCGGTCTAGTCTTTGTCGCCGGAGGGATCGCCAAGCTGGAGCGCCTGCTCACGCCGGTGAAAGCCAAGGGAATCGTCGACCAGTATGTCGGGCCGCTCGGCTACATCAACCAGACCTTTCTCGACTGGCTGTTTGCGAGTCCTCTCGGAATGGTTCTCACGCCGTGGAACTTTCTCACCGCGCTATCGGCCTTCGAATTGATCTCCGGCATTATGCTGGTGGCCGGCCTGATGGTGCGGCCGCTCAGTGCATTATGGGCATTGCTGCTGTGGAGTTTCGTGGTCTCGTTGCCGGTCGTAACGACGCCGGGTGTGGCTCTAACGGCAAAAACCTATCAGTCGCCCGCCGAGTTCATCCAGATCCGCGACATTGCGCTCTCCGGCTTCTTCTTCGTTCTATACAATCTTGGTTCCGGCGCTCGCAGCTTGGACGCGGGCCGCTACCTCATGCCTGAGACGCTCGGCCGTGACTGGGAGCCCATGGGCCTGCTGCTACGCATATCGCTCGGTGCCGTATTTCTCGTGGGCGGCCTTTTTGCAGGCTACGACAACATCATCACCTTCGGAGCACCGGGCTGGCTGCTGGCCATCATCGGCCTCGGCCTCATCGCGGGTGTCGGCGAGCGGTGGTTCGCAACGGCGGCTTGCGCAATATTGCTGTGGTTCATGCTGACGAAGCTCCTTTCTGCAACGGGCGTCATCGCGTTCTTCAATGGGGTGAAGCGTGAGTTTGCGCTCCTGGCTGCGGCTGGAGCCATCGCGGCATTCGGCGGCGGCAGCCTCTTCGCGCTGGGGAAGATGCAGGCTGCACTTGCCGGCTGGCGGGGTACCTATTTTGGAAGTCGAGCCGAACCTGCTCGGTCGGATCACCGGCCGGCGTCATGATCCGGGCCAGGATGTGCAGCGTCGCCGATACCGCACATCTTCCATTTTTTTCACGAAACGGTCGCCCAACTTCGGTAGGTCGCTGGGTGAGTTCGGGCGGGTCGCCTCGTCCTGGAGCGCGCCCCAAGCTCATGAAGCCGAGATGCGTCTCACCCATTTTCGAATAGGCGCCCTGTCTGAAGATTTGAGCTGGCTCACCTTGGAGAACTCAGAAAATCAGCGAAAGCCATGAAGATGCCTTTCGCGGCAAGCATGCGCAAAGCCGATCCGGCCGACGTTCAATTGCAGGTCATTCGGCAGTGTCAAACGACTTGTTGCGGCTCGCTCTCCTGGCCGGTCATCCACAGTAGCAGCCGGTCAAGGGAAGCCGCGCCAGGCCCCGCGATAGCAAGCCAGAGGAAGGCAGCCAGGTAGGTTGCCTCCTCGAATCCCAGCAGCGTTTCGAGAGAATCCACGTTTTCCCATTTCGCCACATTGATCGCGACGATCATGACGACAGTCAGCATGGCTGCCGGGATACGGGTAAACAGTCCGAGGATCAGCATGGCGCCGCCGAAGCATTCCACTGCGGAAACAAACGGCGTCAGGATGCCGGGAAACGGGATTCCCCAATCGGAGAAGTTCTGGATCATCTGGGGAAGATTGTTGAGCTTGGCCCAGCCGGTAAGCATGAATACGTAACCGACGACGAGCCGCATCACCAGCGGTCCCATCCACGGAAAATAGGAAGCAATCTGTGCCGGTAGAGCGATTAGCAGAAGTACGATCGATTTCATGGCTTTCCCCCTCTGAATCGGCACCTTGCGCCATCCCCAAGGGTTCGCTCACCGAGTCGGATTGGTTACTTGCCGTAACGTGAAAAGTGACGCTATTTGCCTGGACCGCTCGGACCGAGATTCGCCTCCCGCGAATTTTCCTGCGCAGCGAAAGTGGGGAACGCGCTCGATCCTGCATCAGAGCGGTACGTGGATCGGATCAGCAAAACGCGTCTAACGGGTCAGCGACGGCGCAATCGGCAATAGGCCGCCAGAACCATCCATGGAGCTGCTGACTGCACGTTTTCCTCTTTCTCGATGGATCTCTGACGTCGATTGAGCTGCGGCGCGCCAATACCTGGCGGTTAATTGATCTCGCGAAATGCAATTATTTTCGTTGTCGCGCGTAACCTATGACAACGAACGTGCGAATCTAGCTCGATGCCTGGATTTCACGACCTCTATCGCCAGTCTTCGCAACCGAATGTGCCGGAAACCTATGGATTTTGATCGATCTCAGATATCAACGAAGAGCCTCGGCCGGCCCGACCTCCAGAATCCGATGGGCCAGGGGTTCCGGATCCTGGAGCCGGACGGACCGCTTTTGATATTTGGCGGCGCGTATAGCAACCTTGAAGCTACCGCAGCGGTGCTTGCCGAAGCCGCCCGTCTTGGCATTCCGCCTGCCCGGGTCATCTGCACGGGAGACATCGTCGCCTACGGAGCCGACGCCGCCGCAACTGCGACCCTTGTCCGCGATTTCGGCTGTCATGTCGTCATGGGAAACTGCGAGGAAAGCCTGGCATCGGGAACCGCCGACTGCGGTTGCGGTTTCCCGGTGGACAGCGCTTGCCAGCGGCTTTCAAGCGCCTGGTTCAACTATGCGGACCGAACCGTTGGGACGGAACTGCGCTCATGGATGGCGAATTTGCCGCGTCGGATCGACGTCGAGATCGGCGGCGCGCGGCTGGCCGTGGTTCACGGCGGCGCGGCGTCGATCAACCGATTTATCTTTGCATCGACCCCTGCCTCCATCAAGATCGCGGAAATCGATCGCGCCGGTGTCGACGGCATCATAGGTGGACATTGCGGCATTCCATTTACGCAGATTATCGACGGTCGGCTTTGGCACAATTCGGGGGCCGTGGGCATGCCCGCCAACGATGGAACCTCGTCCGTCTGGTACAGCATACTGAAACTGAAAGACGACGCCATTTCCATCGAACACCGCTTGCTCGACTATGATTACAGGCTCGCGGCTGAGAAGATGCGGAGCGCCGGGCTTCCGGAGGGTTACGCCGCGGCGCTTGAGACCGGCATCTGGCCGAGTTGCGATGCCTTGCCGTTCAAGGAAATTCGCGAACGTGGGGTTGCGCTTGTCGAGGGATCGCTGGAATGGCGACCGCACCAGGCCGAAGTTGCGGTCACTGATGCAAAGGACAACAAGTCCTCGCTTCAACAACTGTGGCCCAGGGAAGAACGCGCAAACATCCCTCGCCTGCCCGAGGAAAAGTTCAAGAATCCAACGACGACAGCGGCGGGCCAGCCTCGCGCGAGTGTCTCCCTGAAAGAGCTCAAGACGCTTTGGATCAATACTGGAACACTTTGCAATATCACGTGCCGCAATTGTTATATCGAATCCAGTCCCAGGAACGACCGTCTAGTCTACATCCGCAAGGCGGAAGTACAGAACTACCTCGACGAGATCTCGGAAGGCGGATTGACGACTGAGGAGATCGGCTTCACCGGTGGCGAGCCTTTCATGAACCCGGAGATCATTGGCATGCTGGAAGCTTGCCTGGATCGAGGCTTTAAAGCTCTGATCCTGACCAACGGCATGCGGCCGATGGAACGACACAAAGTCGCCTTGTTGGACCTCAACCGCCGATACGCTCACCTGCTCTCGCTTAGGGTCTCGCTCGACCACTACACCGCCGAGCGCCATGAAGAGGAACGCGGTCCAGATACTTTCGTGCATGCTCTTTCAGGTCTGAAGTGGCTATGCCAAAACGGATTTCGGACATCCATCGCCGGGCGCACGATGTGGGGAGAAGACCCGGCTGCCGAGCGCGACGGCTATGTGCGCCTCCTTTCCGAACATCGCATTGCCTTTGCCTTCGAACCCGGTGCCCTAATTCTGTTTCCGGAAATGGAGCCCGCAAGGGACGTTCCCGAAATCACAACCGCCTGTTGGGACATACTTCACAAGTCGCCCGACGACGTGATGTGCTCGTCATCGCGGATGGTCATTAAGCGAAAGGGCGCTGCCAAGCCGGCCGTCGTGGCATGTACTCTGCTCCCCTATGAAGAGGAGTTCGAACTGGGGCACACGCTCAAAGATGCTAGCCGTTCAGTGCCGCTCAACCATCCATTTTGTTCCCAGTTTTGTGTCCTGGGCGGCTCGTCCTGCTCGGGCAAATGATCGGTTAGCAGAGACATGAAGGAGCCCCCCTCAACCCTGATAAAGATACTAGGCGGGGGGCTGCTCGTGCTTCTTCTCGTTAGTGCGGGATTCGTGCTACCGATCAGGGATTGGGTGCAATCGTTTATGGACTGGGTTCAGAAGCTCGGACCCATAGGTGTTGTCGCATTCGCCGTCGCCTATGTGGTCGCCGTCGTTCTTATTCTGCCAAGCTGGGTATTGACCGTTTCCGCTGGAGTTGCCTTCGGATTGTGGGGGATTCCGCTCGTTGTCGTTTCGGCAACTCTCGGCGCGGCGCTCGCCTTTTTGATTGCCCGAAGCGCAGTCCGCGAAAGGATTCGGATGTGGGCGCAGAAGAAGCCGCTTCTTCAAGCACTGGACAAGGCCACGAGCGTCGAGGGCTGGAAGGTGGTGGGGCTACTGAGGCTCAGCCCTGCAGTTCCGTTTAACCTTCAAAATTATGCTTTCGGAGCAACCGATATTCCGTTTTGGCATTTCGTGATTGCTACCTTCTTCGGAATCATGCCGGGGACCTCGCTGTACGTTTACATCGGAACGCTAGGACGGGCCGCGGCCACCAGCGAAAACCTGAAGATATCGCAGATCGTGTTGTTCTCGATGGGCCTATTGGCAACAGTCGCTGTCATCGCGGTCATTACGAGAAAAGCCAGACAGACGCTTAGCCACATCGGCGTCAAGCCATGATAACGCTCCGAGGAATCTGCGCGTGTTGTCGATCATCGTTCCTACCCTCAACGAACAACCGACCATCTCGGCTACTCTCGCCGCCCTGCAACCCCTGCGGGCGCGCGGGATGGAGGTGATCGTGGTGGATGGCGGTAGTGAGGACGGCAGTATGCGACTTGCTTCTCCCCTCTGCGATCACGCGATTGTTGCACCACGCGGCCGTGCCTCTCAAATGAACGCCGGGGCCCAGCAAGCCAATGGCCACACATTGCTATTCCTGCACTCGGACACTGTACTACCCGAAGGCGCGTTGGAAGCGATCGACCAGGCGTTCATGGCACGCGGTTGCGTCTGGGGACGGTTCGACGTGAAAATCGAATCTCCGTTGCGCTTGCTGACCGCTGTAGCATTCATGATGAACCTGCGATCGCGATGGACGGGAATAGCCACCGGCGACCAGGCCATCTTCGTCAAACGCGACGCTTTTGAAAGGATTGGTGGATTTCCTGCTGTTCCCCTTATGGAGGACATAGCGTTGTCCACATCCCTAAAGCGCCTTTCTGCGCCCGCCTGCGTTCGAGCAAAAGTAACGACGTCCGGACGGCGTTGGGAAAAGAACGGGATTGTCAGGACGATCCTGCTGATGTGGCGGTTGCGGCTGGCCTATTTCCTGGGCACCGACCCTTCTCGCCTTGCGGAGCAATATGCTCATGCGCGACGAGATTCCTGACCCGATCCAGATCGCGATCTTTGCCAAAGCGCCGGTCGCCGGCTACGCGAAGACGCGACTGATACCGCTGCTCGGCCGCCAGGGTGCCGCGGATCTTCAGGCGTTCCTGATCCGGCAGACGGTCGAGACGGCGACACGGTCTCCGCTTCGACCGATATCGCTATGGTGTGCCCCGGACAGGTCACACGACCTATTCACTTTACTTAGCCGGGAATTTACCTTCACCAGCCATCAGCAAATTGGAGCCGATCTGGGCGCGCGAATGTTGAACGCCTTCGAGGCACTAACGCCAAATGGGCCTGTTGTCCTGATCGGCACAGATTGTCCGGCCCTCACGACCGAACATCTCGTGCACTGCGCAGACGCGCTTCGAGATGGCGCCGACGCCGTCTTTATCCCGGCGGAGGACGGGGGATACGCGCTCGTTGGGCTAAGGCGCCCGGTTACCCAATTGTTCGGGAACATACCGTGGGGAACCAACGAGGTCATGTCGAGAACGCGCGACCGCTTGCACGAATTGAGATTGGATGTGTTCGAGACCCAGGAGCTCTGGGACATCGATACTCCCGCGGATTTCCTGAGGGCGCAATCCGCTGGCCTCGTCGGTCGCCTGTCGTCCGGGCCGCCCAGCGCAACGTCTGCAAATTCGGAATCTAAACCGAAAATCGGTCGATGAATCTCGTGTCCAGCCAGTTCTTCCAGTACCATACCCATCGTCCCTCCGCCGACCAGTTCCCGCGCGAAGCAACGGCGTAGCGCTCGCCTGTCGAGATAAGGCTCAACCATTCCTTTTGCGGCCAGAACGACTTCAGCGGCAAGCCGCGCGCCGCGCGGAGCAGGTTCTCGGCCAGAATGGGACCTTGGCGAACTGCCATGACTCCGGATTTCGGTCTGGGCGATTCGACCATGCCGGCGGCGTCGCCCGCGGCGAAGAACGCCGGATGCGACGTCGACTGGAGGTGGCGGTTTACGGCAATGAACCCGTGAGCGTCGGATGCCAACCCGGAGCCTGCCAGCCAGGCGGCCGGCGAAACGCCAGCGGCCCATATGAGTATTCGGAAGGGTCCAGGTGCCTCATCGTCATCAAACGCTCCAAAATTTGTTCGGACCTGTATGCCTTTTCTCAGAAGAATTCTGGTCAAACGTTCCCGCACCGTATCGGGGAACCCGCTGAGAATCCGAGCACCCCTCTCGACCAGAACGACCCGAGCCAGCTTGTCTGTTCCTGCGTTCATGTGATCCAGCCGATATCGAATTGCGAGTGCGAGCTCGACGCCCGCTGCGCCGGCTCCGATCACAGCAATCTGCACGCCCGATTCGGACTTCATCCGTTGCTCAACCATCGGCCAGCAGTTCTCGAATTCATCCATCGGCTTTACGGAAACGACCAGTCCGCCATTTCGCGGCGCATCGGAGATGTCCGTAACCGCACCAACGTCGACGGAAATCAGATCGCCAGACACCGAGCGTCCGTCTTTCAGCAACACCCGGGGACCATCGGCATCAAGTCCGGCCGCGTGGGCAAATAGCGCCGTACAGCCTTCGAAATCAGCCAGCCTGTCTACCCGGATATTGGTCTCTGACCTCTGATAGTGACCCGCAACAAATCCGGGAACCATTCCCGAATACGGCGTCTCCGGAGTTCTTGTGATCAGGGTTATGCGGATGGACGGTTCGGGACGAAGCCGAAGGCGCCGCAATACTTCGACATGCGCGTGCCCTGCCCCTACGAGCACGATATGTCGTGTTGTTTCGTCTGGTTCCGCGTCCGCACTCATATCCCGCTACTCCGCAGTGAACCAAATATCGCCGTAGTAGGCCCGGGCGCGGCCGCCCGAATTATCCGTATCCGTCATCAGCGCGACGGCATCTATCGCCGTAATGTCTTCACCGAATTGGTTCCTTAGGTCGTCACGCACGTTGCGCTTGTGCGAAATCCACCCGTTCAGCCCGGTCGAACCCGAATTCATGGCGATCAGCCGGACGCGCTTGGTGAACGGACTGGGCCAACTGCTTCCCGTAGGGTGCTGGCTCGCCCACACGTAGTTCACCGAAAGCGAAGTCACGCCCATGATACCGCGCTCCGCGACGACATAGAGACGTGCGGAAAAATCGTCGCCGCCCTTAGCATTTTCATCATTGCCGACAAGTGGGTCCGATACCTTCCACGACCAATTCAGGAATGGCGTTTTCGTGAGATCGATGGCGATCTTTCGAAAGCGCCCCGATGCGGCGGCACCGGACACGGCCTGAAGCACGGTCGACCTTTTCGCGGAATCGTACACAAGGGTATAGTCTGTCTCATCCTTGAACGCCTTCCGCTCCCAGCCTTCCAACGACGCCTTCGAAAACTGCCCGACTGGAACGGACCGGTCTGCCGCGTCGGTTTCATTGGCAAGCAACAAACCCAATGCGAAGATGGCGCTGAGCAGTTTGAGATTCACAGCTTCGACTCCGAAAACTCGCGCCAACCCCACAACCAGCGCATCATGGTCGTCAAAAGCGCAAGCACCGAGAATACTGTTGCGATGATCGGGAATTGGTTGGGCCAGAGACACATCGCAGTGAATGCGACGATCGTTTCCGTTCCTTCCGTCAGTCCACCCAGATAGTAGATGCCTTTTTGTGGAAAGCTGGTCGACGTGGCACCACGTTTGGCAGCGATGACAGCGAATGCGAGAAAGCTGCTCGCGGTGCCCATGAAGGACGCCAGCAGCAGGCAGGCTGCCATCGCGTTTTGGGTTGGATTTGCGACCGCAAAGGCCAGTGGAACCATTGCGTAAAATGCAAAGTCCAGCGCGATGTCCAAAAATGCGCCCCGGTCAGTCGGTCCGGCCAGGCGTGCGACGGCCCCATCGAGGCCGTCGAACAACCTGTTGAGGGCAATCAGGATCAACGCCGTTCCTGCGAAACCGGTCGCGATAAAGATGGCGGAACCAACGCCGAAGAGAAACCCGATGAGCGTCAAAGCATCTGCAGCAACGCCCCGCGAACTGAGCTGCAAGGCAACAGGACGGAGTAGCGCATTCTGTGCTTCCAGCAGGTAGCGGTCTAGCATCTCGAACGCTCGACTGAATTCATGACGATTATTGCTCCGGTAAGCATGAGTATCTGCATATGCTCGCATTCTAACCGGCCTCGACTGGTACGCCGTCCGCTAACCGGGGCTCACGATGGTCCGCCCATCTCACGGCTCGATAATCGAATCCTTGTTCAATCGTCGGTTTGACCACGGCGAAATATGGCGAGATGTCGAAATCCCGTGGTACGAAGAGGGAGGAGTGACGGATTCGCAAAATCTCCTCCTGTGCCGACCGACTGCCAACGCGGGTGATATTCGGCAGTATGGGATAGCGAATCGACTGAAACGCCTGCGCGATGATTCCGGAGCAGATGAGCCGCGTCGGATCGCCCGACCCCAGCGCAATCATTCGGCGTCTCCAACGTTGTGGGACCGGCAGCGGCACGAGATAGCGTCCCAGATCGATGATGTTCTTCAGATCGTACTGGACACCAATCCGGGAAATGGCAAATTCGCAAACACGGCGGCAATCTTCTCTGGAAAGGCCGATCGGCCGGCAGATTCGTGTATGGTATCTTGAGTAGGCGGCCAGAGGAGTCGACACGACTCCGTTGCCGA
This sequence comes from Bradyrhizobiaceae bacterium Ga0074131, assembly GCA_001464035.1. Lineage (GTDB taxonomy): Bacteria > Pseudomonadota > Alphaproteobacteria > Rhizobiales > Xanthobacteraceae > Bradyrhizobium. The sequence continues at coordinate 51,175 of LNEC01000015.1, read as the reverse complement.
GCAGTGCCTCGATAAGATTATGCGGGTCACCTGCGCCACCGTCAATTTCGATCGGCCCGACGTAGAGTGCGGCGTGGGACCATGTCGATTGAGTGAGGTATTTGATGGCACCCGAAATCCGGCTGTTGCCTTCTACGAGAAGCACATCGCCGGGACGTATCGTCTGACCTAGAGCAACCGGATCGGGAGGGACAAACGGCTCAAAGCCATGCTCCGGCTGTTCCAGGTAGCTTGCTATCACCCGCCCTAGATGTTCGAGCATCCAACCCATTGAAGCACGCCCTAAGCAGAAGATTCCAAACATAGATCCGCCAGGCACGCGCAAGGGAGCCGGCCGCCCCTGAGACCTCCACCGACCTGCCAGCCCACAACTGGCAGGAAAACTCGGACGTCGGTGACGCGCTACTTTTCTGACGTTGCCCGCTCGGCGATTTTGGCGAATATCACGTCCAGCTCCGCGCCGACGGATTTAAGGGTATCTCCACCTTCATCGGCGTATGGCGCAAACACGGTGCTGGGCTTCTTGTAGGAAAGCGTCGCCGTACCGTCCTGATTTTCCGTGACGTAGATCCGAATGGGAGCCTCTATGCCGGCGGCCACGCTCGAACCCAGCATCCGTCGCGCGAAGTCGTTTCGGAAAACGCCCAATACCTTGTTCCCCGGAATCGTAAAGCCTGCCGCCTTCGCCCCCTCGGACGCGCTCGCCGACGTTACGAGCCCCATTTTTTCGGATTTGACGGTTGCCTCAAGCCGCTCGACCAATGCCTGGTAGGATTGCCGAGTGTCAACGACGATCCACCCTCCCCGCGTCCTGACGGTGCCTGCGGAAGCTGCCGACAGGCCCGATAGTAACACGAGGACCAGGATTGCAGAGCGTGCCATGGCATGTCCTTTTCAATTCGAAAAGCCGTTAAGTTGATATCGTTTCAGAGCTGTAGTTGGATGCCGAATGCGGCATGGCATATGTATCCTCCCTGGGAGTGAATGGACCAGGTTGGTAGTTTCGCGACTAAGCCAAGGGAAGTTACACGCACGCTGAAAAAACAAGGGGTAGACCGCGATTCGTTTCCCAGCAAAAGGGAACCCCAAGTCAATTATGTTCGGCCTGTTGCCGCGACAGCAGCCCGTCTCGGCTAGTCTGCACACGCATTCCAAGGCGCCATCTCTCTTTTCGCTTGATCCTGTGCGAGTCCCAGAGGCAATTAGGCGTTTCATGAAGCGGAATTTGAACCCGGAAGGCTTGGAGACGCTCATGCAGGCCGCGCAGGCCGGCGATATGCGCGCCTACGAGCGCCTCTTGAAGGAAATCACACCCAAGTTGCGTCAGATGGTGCGAAGGCGGCGGCAATTTTTCACGGCTGAGGAAGTCGAGGACATCGTGCAAGAGGTCCTGTTATCGGTCCACGCGGTACGCGCGACTTTCGACCCAAAGCGTCCTTTCATGCCGTGGCTGTCTACGATCGCTCACAATAGGCTAATCGACAGTGCGCGGCGGTACTATCGAGGCAAACTAAATGAAGTCCAAATGGACGAACTCCCCGTAACCTTCGCTGACGATTGGACGAATGTAGAAAGCGAGGCATATCGCGACCCCGAGGAGCTTTCGATTGCCATCAAAAGCCTGCCCGAAGGCCAGAGGAAGGCGATTGAAATGCTCAAACTGCGTGAAATGTCACTTAAGGAGGCGGCAGCAGCGAGCGGAACGACAGTTGGAGCGCTGAAGGTTTCGATCCATCGGGCGATCTTGAACCTGCGGAAGGCTCTTAACCGAGAGTAATGACCATGGATACCGACAAACTGATTGCGTGTTTGACCGAGGATGCGGATCCCGTCCGTAGGCTTCCGTCGCCTTGGATTCGAACTGCATCGTGGCTCGCGATCGCCATCCCCTATGTCGCTGTCATCGTCATGATGATGGCTCCGCGTGACGATCTCGCTGTCAAGTTCGCGGATCCTCGGTTTCTTCTCGAGCAGGTGGCTGCAATTTGCACGGCGATCGGTGCCGCCGTTGCCGCCTTTCAGTCGATCGTTCCCGGCTATAATCGCCGATTCCTGGTGCTTCCGCTGGTGCCCCTGACGATTTGGCTGGCCAGCCTCGGCCAGGGCTGTGTTCAGGCGTGGCTACGCGGAGACGCTGCATCGAGTTTCACCTCGGATTTCATCTGCATTCCAGCGATTGCACTGGTGGGAACGCTGCCGGCGGCGGTGATGGTGCTCATGCTTCGAAAGGGAGCACCTCTTTGGCCGTATGCTTCGGCCGCTCTTGGAGGCCTGGCGGCGGCTGGACTGGGCAATTTCGGTCTGCGTCTCTTCCACGGCCAAGACGCGAGCCTGATGGTCTTGGTTTGGCAGATGGGAACCGTCTTCATGCTGACATTTCTTTGCGGATGGGCTGGCCGGCTGTTCTTGGATTGGCGCCCGGTGATCGCGCGGGTTCGCCGAAATCTGGCAGCGCATTGATTCGGAAATTAACCTCACTCCCCCGACTCCGGGACACTCGATCCAGCCAGTCTTGCCAACCGACCTACGACTGTCGACCTTCTTTCCCGCTTTTCTTCGCCATGCGCCAAGATTCAGACGACTCGGCACTCTGCCCGTTGGCTCCAGCCTGGAGATGGATGATGACGCTTCACTCTCTGATTACATGTCCCCGTTGCGGGACAGCAAAGCTCGAAACAATGCCAACGGATGCATGTCAGTTCTTTTATGACTGCACCGCATGTGGGGTTCGCCTCAAACCCAAAGCTGGCGACTGCTGTGTGTTTTGCTCCTATGGAGATCAACCATGCCCTCCGATCCAGGACGCGCGCTCTAAAGGCAGTTCCAGGATTTGCGGCGCATGAAGGGGCCGTCCGAGCGCAAAACCCACAGATGCTATTTGCAAAAGCTGCGTAACCTTCGCGCGCATTTGGGCGAAGCTGATATTGGAGCCAACGCCTCGCCAAGCTTTGCGCCCGCTCGATGGGCGCGAAGATGAAGTCGCATGCCATTTTGTCGAAACCAGGAGAAGACCAATGTCACCTCAGAAATTGCAAGCCGGGTCAATGCTCCCGACGATTTCCTTGCCCAAGGTCGGAGGCGGCGAACTGCAGATTGGTGGCTCGGGCGGTTGGAAGATGCTGATCGTCTACCGCGGCAAGCATTGCCCAATCTGCCGTACCTATTTGAAGAGCCTCGACGGCCTCCTCGATCAGTTCAAGGTGGCGGGCACGGAAGTCGCTGCGGTGTCGGCGGATCCAAAGGAAAAAGCGGAGACGGAAGCCGGGGACGAGAAATGGCGTTTCCCCGTCGGCTACGATCTATCTGTGGATCAGATGCGTGCGCTCGGTCTCTACATCTCGGAGCCTCGATCACCGCAGGAGACCGACCGGCCCTTTCCAGAGCCCGCCCTGTTTATCACCAATCCGGAGGGGAAGCTTCAGATCGTTGATGTTTCCAATGCCCCGTTTGCGCGACCAGAGTTAAATTCGGTGCTATCTGGCCTCAAGTTCGTTCAGGATCGGAATTATCCGATTCGTGGAACGCTTCCATGATGGCATCGGACACCGGGACCGCCAACCACCGGCCTACCGTCGTTGCGATCGACGCCGGCAATCGGGCTCAGAGAGAGCGCTTGGTTTGGAAACCCAGTCTGCCAACATCCTATTTCGCGGCGGCGGCAGGCAGCCTCATCCGGAACGACACGGCTCCGTAGGTGCAAACGCAATACGGCACGATATATGTCAGGATTATCTTGACCCAATTGATCGACCCTGCGGACCACAAGGCGTCGCCTGATTGATGAGGTTCAGCACAGTGCCAACGATGAATGCAACATAGAGAGAGCGGATCGGAACACCGTCAGTCAACGCGAAATGACATGCTTGTCTGATTGCCAACACGTTATCTCTCCGTCGTCATCCCGCGTCCGCAGACAATCACAGTCCGGAACTCTTGCAAAGAACTCGGCTTTCATGAGTGCCATCGCGGTTGTTTCGCTCGCCGATCGCGAAAGGTTGCATCGGCGACGAAAAGGAAATCCTGCTCGACAGCCTGAAACCCGGTTAGTGATCGTCAATCCTATGAAAGTTCAATTCGTGGGCGGCGGCAAATTTCGGCGAAAGAAGCACCTCGCATGAGTCGTGACCTGAAGACGGATCTCTGCGTGATCGGCGCCGGCGCCGCAGGACTTTCCATCGCCGCCGTCGCAGCCCAGCTCGGGGCCAAGGTCGTTCTCGTCGAGCGCGGCCGCATGGGCGGCGAGTGCCTCAATTTCGGGTGCGTCCCGTCGAAGGCCTTACTGGCCGCGTCGAAGGTTGCCCATACGGTGCGCAATGCCCATCTATTTGGAATCGATGCGGTTCCGGCAGTCGATTTCAAGCGCGTCCACACACATGTGCGCTCGGCGATCGACGCGATCGCGCCGCACGACTCGGTGGAGCGATTCGAGAAGCTCGGCGTTACCGTGATCCGGGGTGATGCCAGATTCACCGGCCCGCGAGAGATCGTCGTCGGAAACCGACTGATCCGGGCACATCGCAGCGTCATCGCTACGGGGTCTGCACCGGCGGTGCCGCCGATTCCCGGCCTGGACCAAGTCCGCTACTTCACCAACGAAACCATCTTCGACAACGACGTTCTGCCCGAGCACCTCGTGATACTCGGTGGCGGGCCGATCGGCGTCGAAATCGGGCAGGCCTATCGACGCCTCGGCGCCGCCGTTACGATCATCGAACGCGAAAAGGCAATGCCCAGGGATGACCAGGAACTCGCCCGTCCCCTCCTTGAGCACCTGATGGAAGAAGGAGTCGTCATTCGCGAGCGAGCAAGCGTTACGGCGGTCTCACCGGATGGCCAGGGCATCAAGCTTACGATCGAGGAGGCCGGTCAAACGACACAGCTTCGCGGATCCCACTTGCTGGTCGCCGCGGGCCGCTCGGCGAGAACCGCCGGCCTTGGTCTGGATGCTGCAGGCATCAAGTTCGATAAAGCGGGAATTGTCGTCGACAAACACCTAAAGACGTCGACGCATGGCATATATGCCGCCGGTGACGTCGTCGACGGTCCCCGGTTCACGCATGTCTGCTCCTATCACGCCGGTATCGTGATCAGGAACGCGCTCTTCCGGATGCCGGCAAAGATAGATTATCGATCCCTCCCCTGGGTGACTTACACCGACCCCGAACTCGCGCAAATCGGCATGACCGAAGAAGCCGCCCGCAAGGTACACGGTGAGAATTTGAGGGTCGTGAGGGTCCCCTACTCGGCAAGCGATCGGGCTCAAACCGAACGCGGAACGGCCGGCACCGTTAAACTCGTCGCTCACAGCCGCGGGTACATCCTCGGTGCATCCATTCTCGGCGCTCACGCAGGAGAGCTTGCTCATTTGTGGGTTGTCGCCATCGAGCAGAAGTTGAACTTGCGGAGTGTCGCCCAGATGATGGCGCCCTATCCCACCTGGGGCGAGGTGAACAAGATGGCTGCTGCTGAATTCTCCAGGCCGTTGCTTGCTCATCCGATGATGCACCTCTTGGTCAGGGCGTTGTCCTGGCTGCCGTGAGCGAGGCACAATAACGAGGACCGGAAAGGATCTAGGATGGTGAGAGGACCGCAGCCCGAAACATTGCGTCTTTACGCATCTATCCTGCGCAAACCGAAGCGCAGCGCAGCATCGTGTTCCGGGCGACCTCCCTTTTCGGATCAGTTACTTCAAGGCCCGGGCGAAATTCTATTGGCTGCCGCTAACGCGCTCGAGTTTCAAGCGGAGGCGATCGAAGCCCGACTGCGCGAGCAAGCCCTGTCATCGGATTGAGCGAAAGTGCGCGACCGCAGGCCTCATTGCGAAGCTCAGCCCTGAGACCACCAAGGAGATTGTTGCGAATGGCCTACCTTCCATCACTACCCGATCACGCGTCCCTTCTCGATGTCTTCAAAATGTTTCCGGAGACGAACGAGCCACTGTTAAGCTTCCACGAGATCCTTCTTCGAGGCCCTTCGCCCTTCACGGAAGCCGAACGCGAACTCATTGCCGCATACGTCTCCGGACTGAATGGATGTCGTTATTGCCACGGCGTACACACGGCAACCGCCGAACGTCTGGGGGTCGCGCCTGGAACGATTGCGGCCCTGCTGAATGGCGATGCGAGCGCAATCCCGCACAAGATGGTGCCCGTGCTGGATTTTGCGAAGAAGCTCACTCAAAGCGCCAATGGCGTGACGAAGGTCGACGCCGATGCGATATTGGCCGTTGGCTGGGAGGAGACGGCCGTCTACCATCTGGTCGCTGTTGTTGCGCTGTTCAACTACATGAACAGGCTGGTTGAAGGTTTGGGAATCGAGTTGAATCCGAGTTATGCGCAGACCGCAGCCAAGCGTCTCGCCGATCAAGGTTATCTGCCTCTCATCGAGCTTATGAAGAGGCCTGTCGAGACGGTCAAAAGAAGCGTTTGACGTTCGACCCGACCATTGCTTTGCCACGCAGCACGTCAAGCGTGGATTTCCCGCTCCGCTGCCTGGGCGCCGATCAGTCTTCCCGCGTCAAGGCATGCGTCAAGTTTCGAATGAAAGGTGCAGCGAACAGAACGATCGGCAACATCATGATCCAGGCAACAAGCCATGATTGCAGCCAGTGTGCGATGAACGTGCCACCTGCCAGGAACGGCGAACTTGCGATCGCCGCCGCAATTGCACAGGTCAGACCTGACTGAATGACGCCATAGACGAAGTGGCTGAACCGGCGTGGTATTCTTAGCATACGAGCCTCGGAAAGAACGATCACCAGCTGACAGCAGGCAAGACGCATGCCTACGACAACAACGCCCTCACCGAAACCATGTCCGATTGATCAGGCCCGCAGGACCGCGGTCAGCTTCGCAGTAGTAGTGCAGGCAGTTCAGCCAGCGTTCGGATTTCATGATCTGGCGATCCCGGTAAGCGTTCGCGCTGCTGTCCACAGCGGTTGCACCAAACCACGCGCATGCCGAAGTCCGAGGCCGCATATGCGTCCCACCCATTGGAGGATTGGAACGATACGGCCGAGGCAGCCACGCCGAGTTGGTCCAGGGCGTATTGATAGACTTTGGGGTGGGTCTTGAATGCGCCGACCGCATCGGCCGAGAGCACGGCATCGAACAGCCCGCCGAGCCCGGCGCCGGCGACGGCCGCCTCCAGCATCGCCGGCGATCCGTTGGAGAGGATGGCTGTGGCAAAGCCGGACTTGCGCAGGGCAAGAAGCACGTCGAAGACCTCCGGGAAGGCGGCGAGCGTGCGATAGAGCTCCATCAACCTCTCGTGCAGACCGGGTTTTCGAATCGCAAGGCTATCGAGCGCGAAATCCAGTGCGTCGCCGGTGACCTGCCAGAAATCGACATAGCGGCCCTGAAGCGTCCGCAGCCAGGTTATCTTGAAGCTGCTTGTCGCGCCAGAGTGTCGTCAGGGCGGCGCGACTGTCTTCCGGAATATCCGGGCAGCGCGCCGCGGCGGTGGCGAAATCGAATACCGTGCCATAGGCGTCGAAGACGCAGGCGCGAATGCTAACGAGCTTGTTCATCGAGGCTTTCCTCGGACTGGTTAGTCGTCTCGACTACGTCAATAGCGGCCTGTTCGCGGGCATGCATCAAGCGAATGGGTGCGTGTGCCGGAGCGGTGATACCACGGTCCGACACGCGCCCCAAGCCGCGAGGGGCGGACGTCTAGGCTGCCCTCGGTGTCTCCCAGCGATAGCCCGCGAACACCGGATCCACATCGGTATGGAAAACGTGGTTCGAGTAGTTGCTAATTGTTTTGACAGCGATAGCGAGGATGATTTCCAACACCTGCCGTTCGCTGAAACCAGCGGCGAGGAACACTTGAAGATCTTGTCGAGTGGGCTTGCCGCGGCTTGCCACCATGACGCGCGTGAAGACGGATAGCGCCTGCAGCTTTGCGTCCACCCATCTCCCCACACGCTACGCCGAGCTTGAACACGACATTGAGTTTGCCGTGGTCGAGTGTCTCACGCTTCACCGAAGGCTTGGCATCGTCCGGCCATCGTATGGTGTAGCCTGCGAAGGGATCACGCGGCCGGTGAAGGCCCGTCGCCGTGCCTATGATGGCCTTCACGAGCTGGAAGTAGCCATCCTGCATCGTCTTGATCCCGAGAGTTTCCCAGGACCGGTCTCGTTTGTTGATATCGACCGCCGTGCGCGCGCCCAGAGCCCGCAACATCTCGTGGTCGTCACCTTTGCGGTTGTACTGCACAGGCAGGTACTGCAGCTCGTTGACGTACTGCTGAATATCCATCGGAACATAACAATCGAGCGGCCGGTCTCCCACCAAGTCCTTAAACACCTGGGCACGGGTGCGGATAGTGCTGATTGTGCCTTTGGTAGCGCCGGCACCTTCGCGAATGGCCACGTACTCGTCCTCGAGCACGCTGAACAACGGCGCGGTCGACGCCGATGCATTCGGTGCGGATTCCGGCGCCTTCGGCGGAAGAGCGCGAACTTCAACAGCGGTCGAATGATCCGCCGCGACCGGCAGAGCTGCCGGGCGACGGACAGGGAGCTGGTTGCCCAATTCCAACAACTGAAGTTGCCGATCGGCGACATCGGCAAGCTTGCCGATGGCCTCGCCGATCGGTGTGTTGCCCAGGCCAAACCCCTGGCCGGCGCGCCAGCGGTCCCAGACATCCCGGCGCAGCAGGTCGGCACGCGCCACCACCGTGGCGTTGCCTTCAGGGCCTTTGCGGACCTCCTGCTCGATGACCACGGCTTCGCCGATCGCGGCGATGTCGCGCAGGTTAGCCGGCTCAAACGACGGCGGAGGCGCCGGCCGATCGAGCTTGGCCGCAGTGTCCTTGAGGAACGCCATCATCTGCCTAGCGGAAAGCCGACGCTGCCTTGTGGATCGTGCTCCGCAGGATTCACCAGAGGTCTCCAATGCTCGACCGCGCTTTGGACCGAGATTCCGAGAAAGGCGGCACGCCGCTGCGCCTCCCGTCGGGTGATCTCGCCAAGCCGGACCCGAACAGGAGGCCGTAACCCCAGGCAAGGTTCAAGGTCTTTCGGCAGCCTATACTGGAAGAAATACACCGAACGCCGGCACACCAGATAGGAGGGCGCGCGGGAAGTGCGGCCACCATTGCGGACTACATTGTGGACTACATCGCGGACTACACGCTTCGCCATTTACTCGCTTTCGCAAGCCGGAAACGCTGTTTTTCAAGGCTTTCTCGCGATGAGAAAGTGGCGGATAGGACCTAAAAACTGGCGGAGAGGGAGGGATTCGAACCCCCGATAGGCTTGCACCTATGCCGCATTTCGAGTGCGGTGCATTCGACCACTCTGCCACCTCTCCGGGCGCCAAGGCGGGCGGCATGATCCGCCCGCGGTCGGGGCGAGTTCTAGGCGAGGATGGCGGGGCAGACAAGGCGCTGCGGGCGTGATTTTGCCGGTGCCGGGGCAAACCTGCCGCAGGCGGCAGAAGTGGGGCCGCCAGACGCGACAAAAACCCTGACGGCCCCGTGTCGCGTCATTGAAATTCTGGCCGGAAGTGCGGCTTCGCTGGCCAGCGTGAGCGACAGTTCGACCGTAGCGAGCCGCCGGGAAACGGCAACGCGATCCCGCCCTTAACCTAACCAATCAAGGTTACCCGCCTCGGAATCGCCGAGACGCCGTGCCCTGCGATGCGCTGACGTTAGCTCCGTTACTGACGCGCCTCGCCGATAGCCGCCTCTGCCAACAAGGATTGCTCGGTCCGCTTGTCGAAAACATGGGTGCTTTGCGCGCTAAACCGGACATGGACTTTCTCGCCGAGGGCGACCTGCGTCGCAGCGTGAACCTGGACGCTGATGCGCTTGCGGTCGGATACTTGTACCTCAATAAGCTTTTCCGAGCCCAACAGCTCGACCAGGGAAACTTTCCCGGTAAGCGCGTCGGAACCGGCTGTGTCGACCAAGCTTAAATCCTGGGGTCGGACGCCGATCACCGCATCGAGACCGGGAGCCACCCCGCTGGCCAGCGGCGGGAGCGGCAGCGCCGCTTCACGAACTTTGAACCGCCCGAGATCGATCGCACCGTCGAGGAAGTTCATCGGCGGACTGCCTATGAATCCCGCCACGAACAGATTTGCCGGCCTGCTGTAGACATCTTCAGGTGTGCCGAACTGCTGCACCCTGCCCTTGTGCATGACGGCAATCAAATCCGACATCGTCATCGCTTCGAGCTGATCATGAGTGACGTATACAGTGGTGGCGTTGAGATCGAGATGAAAGCGCCTGAGTTCACCGCGCATGGTTACCCGCAATTTTGCGTCGAGATTCGAGAGCGGTTCATCCATCAGAAATATATCGGGCTTGCGGACCATGGCTCGCCCCAGCGCCACGCGCTGGCGCTGGCCACCGGATAGCTGCGCAGGCTTTCTGTCGAGGAGATGATCGATCTCAAGTATGCGGGCGACGCGCTCGACGGCATCGTCGATTTCCGCGGGCGGCGTCTTGCGAACGCGCAAGCCATAGCCAAGATTCCTGCGAACCGTCATCTGCGGATAAAGCGCGTAAGATTGAAACACCATCGCAATATTGCGATCTCGCGGGGCGAGCTTATTCACTTCTCGTCCGCCGAAAAGGATGGTGCCCGCCGACACCTCCTCAAGGCCTGCTATCATGCGGAGTAATGTCGTCTTTCCGCAGCCTGACGGACCGAGCAGGGTAACGAACTTCCGGCTTGGGAACAAAAGATTCACGTCCTCAAGGATCGAGACGTTACCGAAGCTCTTGTTGATGCCCTGCAGCTTGACGTCCATTCCACTCAATCTTTCGCCAGGTTAACCCTTGACCGCGCCGGCGCCAAAGCCCGCTACCAGATGGCGCTGTAACGCCATGAACAGAATTGCCATCGGCACGGTCATCAGTACCGACGCGGCCATCAGCAGTCCCCAATCCACGTGCGTGCCCTCGAAGAAAAGCATCACGCCCACCGTGAGCGTCAGGTTATCCAGCGAATTGATGAAGACACGGCCAAACAGATAATCGTTCCAGGAGACGATTATCGAAAAAATGGATGCGGCGATGATACCCGGCAAAGCCGTGGGGAGCACGACCTGCGCGAAGACCTGGTAGCGAGATGCCCCGTCGATGAGAGCAGCCTCTTCGATCTCGATCGGAATCGAGCGCATGAAAGCCCACATCAACCACATGCAGAACGGCAGCGTGATGCAGACGTAGCCAAAGACGAGGCTCAGTAGGTTGTCGGTCAACTCCAGCCGAACCATCATCAGGAACAACGGAAACACAAAGATGATCGAGGGCATCATGTAGCCAAGCAGGCTGAAGTATGGAATCACGCTCCGGCCCCAATATCTGAAGCGTGTCAGGCTGTAGGCGGCCAGCGTCGATACCACGATGCTGATCAGCGTAGAGCCCAGGGTCACGATAACGCTGTTCACAAACCATCGGGTGAAGAACTGCGCCGGCGTTGGCCCCATCGCCTGGCTGGCTCCGCCGGACTGATAGTATTGCTGACGTCCGCCAAGCAACGCTTCGTAGTTCTCCAACGTCGTCGAGTGCGGAATCAGCGTCGGCGGCGTGGCAAAGATCTCCGATTTCGGCTTCAGCGACGTCGACAGCGCCCAGATCAGCGGGAAGCACACGGTCAGCGTGACAATGCACAGAACCAGATAGAGAGATGCCTTCTTGGTCGCAGACCACCATGCATCGCCGGTCACGCTTCCTTCTCCTCGTTGCCGAAGCCCGCCACGCGCAGATATACGACGCTTCCGATCATGAGCATGATCATCATGACGACGCCGGTCGCGGCGCCGACACCGAGCCGCAAACTGGCCATGGATTGTTCGAACGAATAGACAGCGAGGTTGAAGGTAGAGGTGCCCGGTCCGCCTTTCGTCAACAGGTAGATTTCCTCGAATTTATTGAAGGTCCAGATCGTGCGAAACACGATGACGACGATCAGAACCTCGCGAAGCTGCGGCAGCGTGACGTCGAGGAAACGCCGGAACGCACCTGCGCCGTCGACCTTGGCCGCATCATACAGTTCCAGCGGCACCGACTGCAGCCTCGCCAACACGCAGATCACCACGAACGGCGTGTACTTCCAGACGTTGAGCATGATCGTTGAGGCCATCGCCATGGTCGGCGTCGACAGCCAGTAGATCGGCTCCCCGATCAGGCCGACGGAGAGCAGGCCATAGTTGACCACCCCGATCTCGGGATTGAATATCCATCGCCAGATCAGAGCGATCACCACGGTCGGCACGATATAGGGAAACAGCAGCATGCCGCGAAAGATCGCCATGCCGAACAGCTTGCGATGGAGCAGCAGCGCAATGCCCACGCCGAAGACCGTCTGGAACAGGATGGACAGTAACGTCCAGACCGTCCCCTGACCAAACGAACTCCAGAACAACGGGTCGGAGAAAATGAACTCGAAATTCGACATCCCCGCATAGGATACGAGATCGGGCCGCAGCGGGTTGTAGTTGAAGAACGCCATCCGGATCGCCTCGGCGATCGGGTACACCATGAACACGAGCGCCGTGACCACGAAAGGCGCAATGAAAAGCAGCCCGACAGCCCGATCAGAAGACAGAAAACTGAAGCGAGACATTGCTGTTCCGATCAAAGATGGCGCCGGGCAGCGAGTGCCGCCCGGCGAGATCGTTCATCCAAGCAAGCGGATATTCTCGCGCCGGATCGCCTCCAACTCACGCGCGCCCCACTTGGCGGCCTGCTGTGGCGTCTGGTTGTCGATCACGACCTTCTGAACCGTCTGCGCGAGAATGGAGCGACCATGAACATATCCCGAGAAAGGATTGCTCCCCTGCAGAAGCTCGTTGGCTGTACTGCTGGAATTCGCCAGCGAACTCTTGAAGTAGGTGTCAACCGTCTTCGGTTTCGACTTGTAGAACGGGTGGTTCTTCAACTCTTCGGAGTTGGCGATATCCTTGTAGGTGGGCGCCACATTCGGCATCAGCGAGTGGCAGTATTTCACGAGCCATTCCTTGCTGGTCTGCTGATAAAGCAGCGCCTGCTTGACCTCCTCGATATAGGGATTGTTCTGCGCAGGAATGCACCAGCCCTGGAAATCATTCCAGTTGCTGCGCCGGCTCGTCCGCGGGTTGCGCGCATGATTGAACGCCTCGGTCGCTTCGAAGATCGGCTTGGCCTCCTCCGCCGCGCGACCGAGCGTGCGACCCCAATAGAAGCTCATCGCCGTCTGGCCGGTGACGTGCGCATCCACCACCTGAAGGAAGCTGTATTCGACCGCGCCCTTCGGCATGTATGGCTGCAACTCCTTCACGAAGGTCAGCGCTTCGACGGTTTCCGGACTATCGAACGCGACCTCGAACTTGTTCGATGCGTCGAACATCCGGCCGCCCGCCGCATGCAACAAGGCGGCGAAGTGATAGTCGGTACAGAGATTTCGGCCGAGCGCCATGCAGAAGCCGGCCATGTTCTGCTTCTTCTGGGTAATTGTCTTGGCTGCGTTCAGGAGATCGTTCCAGTCCCAGGTATCTGGATCCTTCAACCCCAGCTCGTTCACGATATCCATGCGAACCAGCAGCAGGTGCGGCTGATGATGCGCCGGGATCACGTACTGCTTGCCTTTCCAGCTTCCCCAGTAGTCCCACTTCACGCCCTCGACCAGACGATCGCGCCCGATCTTGTCGGCGATATCGTCGACCGCAAGCAACAGACCTTCGGCCATCATCTGCATCGCGATCGGCGACTCCACGCTGATCAGCGATGGCGGGCGACGAGCCGCGAGATCCGTCATCAGCTTGATGTAGACGCCGTCCCACGGGATGGTTTCGATTTCAAACTTCAGCCCGGGCGCATTCTTCTGCGCCCATTCATTCATCGCGGCCACTGCGGTGCCGCCGTAAGGTCCTGGTTCACCCCAGACGCGGATCGTTCCGGTTTTCGTGCTTTGCGCGGAAGCGCTGCTGGCGCCGAACAGGCTGCGTGCGCCAATTCCCGCCGCTGCCGCTCCGCCCAGAAAATTGCGCCTGTCGAGCAACGATCGCGATCTCGTTCTGTCATTGCTGGTCATGGTACCTCCCTGAATTGTAAGCCGTTACAGTTCCATTGTTTTGGAAACCTTCTTGGTGGGTTTCCTCGGAGAGTTCTGCTGACGACCGGAGGCCGCGCCGAGCATCGCGGCATCGCATCGCGACCGGCCATGGACCTTGGGAACGACGTCGAGTTTGCCATGCCGCGAGAATGCCTCGCCCGCCGCAATGGCCGCCTGCGGCGCAACTCTGCATCCGGCGGAGCGGCTGGACATCAGGCCCCGCTTTCGCCGCGCCGCCGCTGGGCATAGCGCTGCTGTCGGACTGTCGCGGTGATTTCATGCGCCAGCATTCCTTCGCTTGCGCACATGCGACCGATGATCGGCGCGATACGCTCGCTCGCCTCTGGGGTAAGCCGCTGGTAGGTGACGGTTTTCAGGAATTTTCCGACCCACAGGCCGCCGGTGTAGCGCGCGGCACGGCCGGTCGGCAGGGTATGGTTGGTGCCGACGCCCTTGTCGCCATAGGCCACCGTGCTCTCTTCGCCCACGAACAGACTGCCGTAGTTCTTGAGATTGTCGAGATAGTAGTCGTTGCGCCGGGTCAGCACTTCGAGATGTTCAGGCGCATATCGGTCACTGAGCGCGATGGCGGCATCGTCATCATCCACCACAGCGACCTCGCCCCAGCGCTTCCAGGCCGAGCCGGCGATGGCGGCGGTCGGAAGAGTCAACAGTTGCCGCTCGATTTCCGCAATCACCTCGCGGCCCAATCTGGGCGATGTCGTGATCAGCCACGCAGGACTATCCGGCCCATGCTCGGCCTGTCCGAGAAGATCCGTCGCGACGAGGGCGGGATCAGCGCTATCATCGGCGATCACCAGGATTTCGGTGGGACCGGCCGGGAGATCGATGCCGACTAGCCCGAAGAGCTGACGCTTGGCTTCAGCCACATACGCGTTGCCAGGACCCGTGATCATGTCGACCGGACGCATGCCGACGCACCCGAACGCCATCGCAGCCAGTGCCTGCACGCCTCCAATCGAGTATATTTCGGTCGCGCCCGACTCGGCGAGCGCATAGAGCGTCGGAGGGAAAATGCCTTTTCCCTCGCGCGGCGGTGCCGCGCCCACAATATGACCGACCCCTGCGACGGCCGCGGTCGCAACGCTCATGATCGCGGCCGAGATCAACGGATACTTGCCGCCTGGGATGTAGCAACCGACAGCCTCGACCGGAATGATCTTCTGGCCGAGCGTGATCCCGTCGCCGAACTGCGCCTCGAACTCCGACAGTGAATCCCGCTGGCGTCTGGCGAAATCAGTCACTTGTTTCTTGCAGAAGGCGAAATCATCCTTGAACACAGAGCTCATCGCCCGCCGCGCGGAGGCAATCTCGTCGTCGGACACGCGGAAGTCGGAACTATGCCACCCGTCGAGATCGCGCGCGTACCGGCGAACGGCGTCATCGCCATCCTTTTCAACGTCGGCGATCATGGTCCGCACAAGTTCGACCAGGTCGCGGCTGTCTTGTCGGGACCGCTGCTCTGCACGCTTCAGATAATCAGCCATCGATTATCGCCTCGACGATCGGCTCAGTTGATGTAACCGGTTACATACCTAACCCCATTCCGATTGCTCTTGTCAAGATCAACTCGTTGCTTTCAGTTGCCGGCATGAAAGAGGCACCAAAATCAGTGACAATCCGCTGGCTTGCTCGGCACGCCGGGGTTTCGGTGGCGACCATAAGTCGGGCGCTCCGCCATCCGGACAGGGTTGCACCTGAGACGCGGGAGCGAATTCTCAAGCTCGTCAGCCGGTATCAGTTCGTCCCGGATGGGCGTGCCGCGACCTTCTCCTCAAGGCGAACCGGTCTCGTCGGGCTGGTCGTCCCTACCATTTCCAACTCGATCTATGCGGAGTTCACCGAGGCGATCCAGAACCGCCTTCAGGCCGCCGGGCTCAGTCTGCTGATCGCAAATGCGAATTACTCGGCTGAGATCGAAGCCGGCATCATCCGCAAGTTGATCGAAAGCCGCGTCGAAG
This sequence comes from Bradyrhizobiaceae bacterium Ga0074131, assembly GCA_001464035.1. GTDB lineage: Bacteria > Pseudomonadota > Alphaproteobacteria > Rhizobiales > Xanthobacteraceae > Bradyrhizobium. The sequence continues at coordinate 35,145 of LNEC01000015.1, read as the reverse complement.
GCGTTATCCTGACCGGCTACAAGCGAGATGCGGCGCTTTACAATCTGTTGCGTCACTACCGAATTCCGTTTGTCGTGACCTGGTCGACGAGTCCCGAGCCTGCGATACCGTCGATATCTTTCGACAATTACGCGGCAGCGACCGAGGCCGTCGAAATGCTGATCAGCCTCGGGCATCGCCGCATCGGCCTGATCTGCGGCGTGACGGACATCAACGACCGCGCCGCGCAACGGTTCGATGCCTATCGCTCTGCGCTCCTGCGTCACAAGATTCGCTTCGAGCCGGAACTCGTGTCGGAACAACCGTTCGAGATCGAGGTGTCGGCGGAAGCAGCAACGCGGCTGGTCACGCGGAAAAATCCGCCGACCGCCCTTTTCTGCGCAAACGACATTCAGGCGCTCGGCGCGCTGTTCGCGTGCCAGCGATTGAACGTTCGCGTGCCGGAAGATATCTCCCTTATCGGCTTCGACGACCTTCCGATCACACGGGTGGTGAACCCTCCGCTCTCGAGTGTTCATGTTCCCGCCAAGCTGATGGGCCAGGCCGCTGCAGACGCCCTGATCGATGCGGCACGCAACGGCATCCCGGTGACCGGCCAAACCGTCGGTACGGAGTTGATGATGCGCGGCAGCACGGCGCCGGCGGCATCTGCAAACACCAAGATTCGTTAGAGAGGGCGGCGACCAGTCCAAGTTGTCCGCGCCTCGGGATGGCTCAATCCGTGCCCTTCTTTTCCTTCTTCTCCTCCTTATCCCTGGTCTTCCTGCCGTTCTTTTCCTTGCCGCGATTGGTGAAGCGCGCGTTGCCCAGGCCGGTGCCGATGGTGAGCACGCCCCAGCACTCGACATCCTGCATGAACGGAACCTCGGAAAGTCCCTGCGCCACGCCGTCATTGTGCATCAGAACCGCGGTGTCGTGATCACCGATCTCCGGAATGCCGTCGACCAGGCTCGCCGGCAGATTGAATTTGCTGCTTTCCCAGTTGCCCGGGAGGTTCTGCGCGCCCTTCTCGATCGAGCCGTCTCCATTGATGACGCCGGGACAGGAAATCCCGATGAACGGCGCCAGCTTCAGCCCTTCCGCCTCGGCTTGCGTGATCAGGCCCTTCAGCATCTTGACCAGCCGCTTCACCGCCCCTTCCCGGGTCGGCTCCTCATCGGCATGGCGCCAGAGTTCGGACTCGAACACGCCCGCCTTGGAAAGATCCTTCGCCTTCTTCCAGCGGGTTTCGACCACGCCGCAGCGGATATTGGTGCCGCCGATATCGACCGCCAAGATGCTGTCATGGGCTTCGAAGATCCATGACGGCGCCAGATGCAGGCAGCCGATCAGTCCTGCTTCATCCGGATGAAAGCGGATCGGAACCAGATCGACCTTGAAATCCTGGGCCTTGAGAAGGATATCGGTGCGCGCGATCACGAGTTCGCCGACCCGGCTCTGCCGGAAGCCGCCGCCGACCACGATGCGTTCGGTGCCGGCCCAGGCCTTGGTCTTGAGAAACCGCCCCGTCACGTGGGCAAGCTCCTGCGCGAACTCCTCGACTGCGCTATGCACCAGCGCGGCGGCGTGGATATCGTCGCCGACCAGCGCCTCGTCGAGCTTGCTCTTGCCGATTTCCTCGACGGATTTTTTGCCGAGCGGATCATCACCGTCCTTCAGCGGCTCGCGCAGTGCGTCCAGGATCTCGCGGAATGCGCCCTTGCTGGCGCGATCGCCGAGAAAGCCGTCGTCGTCCTTGAGTTCGATATTGAAACTATCGACGTCCACCGACGGCAGACGGGCTGCGCCGTGACGGGCGATGCCCGTTGTCGTGGTGATATCTTCAGCCATGTTGCCCTTGCCCCATCGGAATTCGCATGACAACGACGCGGGAACCCATTGGTTTCATCGACGGGATGCCGCGGCGCGAGACCGGATCCATGGCGCGAAAATGCGTGAAATCGGCATATTTGGCGTGTTTTTGGCCTGGATTTTCTTGACTCACGGCCGTCACAGGCTATAAGTCCGCCAATCCGGCGCGGGATTTTTCTCGCGCTGTTTGTTTTGCGCGAATTCAGGGGATCGCTTCCCGGGGAAATCGCGTGGAAACTGAACCCATAACGACTGAAGAAAAAGCCGGCCCGGACCTGTCCGAGGCCGGGATCGAACACGAAGGAATTAAACGATGTTCGCAGTCATCAAAACCGGCGGCCGGCAATACCGCGTCGTTCCGGATGATGTGCTCGAGATTGGCAAGATCGCCGGCGATGTCGGAACGATCGTGCAGCTTGGCGAGGTTTTGCTGGTCGGCGGTGAATCGCCGGTGCTCGGCGCACCGACTGTTGCCGGCGCGTCGGTGGCAGCCGAAGTGCTGCAGCACAAGCGCGGCCCGAAGGTCATCTCGTTCAAGAAGCGCCGCCGCAAGAATTCGCGCCGCAAGCGCGGCTACCGCGACGAGATTACGGTGCTGCGCATCACCGAGATCCTCACCAACGACAACAAGCCGACGATCGGCCCGCGCCCGAAGCGCGAGAAGCCCGTTGTGGTAACACCGGTCGAGGACGACGATGACGCTCCGGTGACCACGAAGAAGGCGCCCGCCAAGAAGCCGGTGGCCAGGAAGACCGTAGCCAAGCCGCGCGCCAAGCCGGATGCGAAAAAGGCCGCGGCGAAGAAGCCCGCCGCGAAGAAGTGATAAAGTTTGATGCGTCACAAAAATTGAAATGATTCCGTCAAGGAATTGATCTAGACATGAGAGCGAAGTTGGAGACGGGCTATGGCTCATAAAAAAGCAGGCGGTTCATCGCGGAATGGACGTGATTCGGCAGGCAAGCGCCTCGGAATCAAGGCGTATGGCGGCGAGCACGTCATTCCCGGAAACATCATTGCGCGTCAGCGCGGCACCACCTGGCATCCCGGCCTTAATGTCGGCATGGGCACCGACCATACTTTGTTTGCCAAGATCGAAGGTCATGTCGAGTTTCGCGCCAAAGCCAACGGCCGCACTTTCGTATCGGTTGTTCCGATGATGGAAGCCGCGGCCGAGTAAACGGTGGACACCATGAGTCCGCCGGGTCCTGTTGAACCGGCGAGCTCCTTAAGGGCTCCAAAGGGGAGGCGGGAAACCGGCCTCCTCTTTTTATTGCATCTACAGGAGCCCGACATGCTGCAGGATATCCCGACTCCGACGTTGCGCGAGGCCGGTCCCTGCGTCCTCGAGACCGAGCGGCTGATGCTGCGCAGGCCGACGCTCGCGGACGTAAAAGCGATCGCGGCGCTGGCCAATGACCGCCGCATTGCAGAGATGACCCGCCGCCTGCCGCATCCTTACCTGCAGGACCATGCCATCGAATTCGTGCGCACGCTGGCAAACGATGCCCGCGAGACCGTGTTCCTGATCGAGAACAATTTCGTGCCGGTCGGCATGGTCGGCGTCGACTGGCGCGAGCCGGACGCGCCAGAACTCGGCTATTGGCTTGGCGTCGAGCATTGGGGCCAGGGCTTCGCCACCGAGGCGGCACGGGCGACCATCGACTTCACCTTCGAGGAATTCGAGGTCGAGCACCTGGTCTCCGGCGCACGGGTCGCGAATCCATCATCGCGCAACATCCTGGAAAAATGCGGCTTCCAGTGGAGCGGCGTCGAACTGCACCGCTTCGCGGCGCTGGGGTCATCCACTCCGGTCGATCGCTTCAGGCTGAGCCGAAGCGTCTGGGCGTCGCTGAAGAACTGGGGCAATTCGACAAGGCGTGCGCGGTAAGCTGACGCTTCACCCTCCCCTGGAGAGGCCCTCCGGGGGAGGGTGAAGCCAACGCCCTCACGCCGGCGGGTTGACCACCGGCTCCTCGCGGCCCAGTTTTTGTTCACGCCAGAAGATATAGATACCCGCGCCGATGATGATCGCCGCACCGATGATGGTCGGCGGCTGCGGTACGTCGCCCCACACGAAATAGCCGAACATGACAGCCCAGACGATCATCGAATACTGATACGGCACCACCACGCTGGCCGGTGCGAGTTTTAGGGAGCGGTTGACGCAGAGCAGCGCGCCCACCGAGATGAAGCCGGCCGCGGCGAACAGGCCGAGGCTGCCGAGGCTGGGTGTCACCCAGCCGAACGGCGACATCAGCGCCCCGAGCGCGAAGGTGCCGGCAAACTGCGAGGTCGCCAGCACGATGTCCGGCGTCGCCCGCAGCGAGCGGGTAATCAGCATCAACAGCGCGAACGACAGGCTGCCGCCGAGCGCGATCATCGCGGGCCAGCTCACCGTCTGCGCCGACGGCCGCAGCGCGATCAGCACGCCGCAGAACCCGATCAGGACCGCGCTCCAGCGCCGCCAGCCAACATGCTCGCGCAGCACCAGCGCCGACAGCGCGGTGACGAAGATGGGCGCCGCCAGGTAATAGGTGATGACGTCGGCGAGCGGCAGATAGACGGTCGCGATGAAGAACGCCGCGACCTCGAGCGTCGAGAGCGTCACGCGCAGCAGCTGGAGCCACGGCCGCTCGAGCCTGCTGAACGCCGCACGCTGCCGCCACGCCATCGGCAGCAGCACCAGCAGCGCCGCACAGGCGCGCAACCACAGCAATTGCCCGACCGAATAGGTCGCGACCATGAACTTGCCCAGCGCGTCGCCGAACGAGAACAGGAAGATCGCCAGCAGCATCAGGCCGATGCCGGCAAGCCGCGCGGAGCGCTCGTCATAGCTCGTAATTTTGGCGAAGAGGCTCATTCCCCGGCGATCCCGGCTTGTACTGCGCAGCGCTGCTTTTAGAGACGTGGATGCCGGGGACAAGCCCGGGCCTGACGAATTAAGTCGAACCGATTGCCGCAGCAACGCCCCTGCGATACGGATGAGCGCAAACCCCACAGGAATCAACCATGACCGAGTTTGATCCCGCCGGGCACCGCATGGTGCCGGAACAACGCTGGTTCGAGGATTTCGTGCTCGGCGAGCGTTTCGTCCTTCCCGGCCGCACCCAGACGTCGGCGGTGTTCGCCGCGTTCCAAACCGCGAGCGGCGACACCCACCCGATCCATTACGACGTCGAATATTGCCGCGCCCGCGCCATGCCGAACCTGCTGGCGCACGGCTTCCAGACCCTGATCCACACCGCGCCGGGGGCCGGCCTGTTTCCCTTTATGGTGGAGGAATCGCTGGTCGGATTTCTCGAGCAGTCGAGCCGGTTTCTCAAGCCGGTCTACGCCGACGACACCCTCTATCCAGCGCTGGAGGTGACGGAACTGGTGGCCGGCCGCAGCACAGGCGTGGTGACGTTGCGCAGCACCGTGTTCAACCAGCGCCGCGAACAGGTGCTGGAAGGAATGCAGAAATTTCTGATCCGCCGGCGGCCCGCCGGGTCGTGATAGGTCTCCGCCATCGGCCTCGATCTCGCGGCGGACTGACGCTTCCACATCGCCATCGAAGAAGAACGATATGACGTCATCCGACGGGCGCTCGACCCGCGCCTTTGCCGGGCGGCTCGCGTGCTCGGCGATCTCACCAGGGTCGATCCCAACCACGCCGTCGGCATTCGCGAGGCGGATGTGCGCGCGGTGCCGGGGTGAGGCCTTCCAAATTTCGCAATTCAACCCCATGCATGGTAGCGCCTTCAAATACCGCCAAAAGTCCCAAGGGCCCGAAAATGCGGGCTTTTCTCGCATATTCCGGCATCTAAAGGTTGCCCCGCCGACCCCCCTGCACTACCTGTAATCCATGAAATTCCTTGACGAAGCAAAGGTCTATATCCGCTCCGGCGACGGCGGCAACGGCTGCGTGGCGTTCCGCCGCGAGAAGTATATCGAGTTCGGCGGACCCAGCGGCGGCAATGGCGGCCGCGGCGGCGACGTCATCATCGAAGTGGTGGACGGGCTGAACACGCTGATCGACTACCGCTATCAGCAGCACTTCAAGGCTCAGAAGGGCACCAATGGCATGGGCAAGGACCGCCATGGCGCCAACGGCAAGCCGATCGTGCTCAAGGTGCCGGTGGGTACGCAGATCTTCGACGAGGACCGCGAGACCCTGATCCACGATTTCACCGCGGTCGGCGAAAGGTTCGTGCTGGCCGAAGGCGGCAATGGCGGCTTCGGCAACGCGCATTTCAAATCTTCCACCAACCGCGCCCCGCGCAACGCCAATCCCGGCCAGGAAGGCGAAGAGCGCTGGATCTGGCTGCGGCTGAAGCTGATTGCGGACGCCGGCCTGGTTGGCCTGCCCAATGCCGGCAAGTCGACCTTTCTCTCCGTGGTCAGCGCCGCCAAGCCGAAGATCGCCGACTATCCGTTCACGACGCTGCATCCGCAGCTCGGCGTGGTCGATGTCGACGGCCGCGAATTCGTGCTGGCGGATATTCCCGGCCTGATCGAGGGCGCGCATGAAGGCGCCGGCCTCGGCGATCGCTTTCTCGGCCATGTCGAGCGCTGCCGCGTGCTGCTGCACCTTGTGGATGCGACCTGCGAGCATGCCGGCAAGGCCTACAAGACGGTGCGCACCGAACTCGAGGCCTATGACGGCCATCTCGCCGACAAGATCGAGATCGTCGCGTTGAACAAGATCGACGCGGTGACTGCGGAAGAATTGAAGAAGCAGAAGGACCGGCTGAAGCGCGCCGCCAACAAGACGCCGCTGCTGATGTCGGGGGTCACAGGCGAAGGCGTCAAGGACGCGCTGCGGGCGCTGGTCGCGGTGATCGGCGAGGCCCCGGTGTCGGTGAAGGCGAAAGGCGCCGCCGAGGCCGAGCCGTGGTCGCCGGCAACGCCGCAGGGCTGACATCAAGCCTGACTTGCGCCGATCCCACCCGGCTGCAAAACTCCCGACAACCGCTTCACCCGACCGCATCCATGACCCGCCCCAGCCTGCAAAATTTCCGCCGCATCGTCGTCAAGGTCGGCTCCTCGCTGCTGGTCGATTCCGACGCCGGCGACGTGCGGGCGGCGTGGCTCGCCGCTTTGGCCGCCGACATTGCAAAACTGCACGGCGAGGGCCGCGAACTGCTGATCGTCTCGTCGGGCTCGATCGCGCTTGGCCGAAGCCGCCTGAAGCTGCCGCGCGGCGCGTTGAAGCTGGAGGAGAGCCAGGGCGCCGCCGCTGTCGGACAGATCGCGCTGGCGCGGATCTGGTCGGAGGTGTTGGCGCATCACGGCATCGGCGCCGGGCAGATCCTGGTGACGCTGCAGGACACCGAGGAACGCCGCCGTTACCTCAACGCGCGCTCGACCATCGCGAAGCTGCTGGAATGGCGCGCGGTGCCGGTGATCAACGAAAACGACACCGTCGCCACCAATGAAATCCGCTACGGCGACAATGACCGCCTCGCCGCCCGCGTCGCCACCATGGCGAGCGCGGATCTCCTGATCCTGCTATCGGATATCGACGGCCTCTACGATGCCCCGCCCGGCGCCAATCCCGACGCAAAGCTGATTCCGATCGTGGAGTCCGTCACCCCGGAGATCGAGGCGATGGCGGGGGCGGCGGAATCCGAACTGTCGCGCGGCGGCATGCAGACCAAGATCGAGGCGGCCAGGATCGCCACCACCGCCGGCACCCACATGCTGATCGCCTCCGGCAAGATCGAGCACCCGCTGCAGGCCATCGCCGATGGCGGGCGCTGCACCTGGTTCCTGACCCCCGCCAATCCCGTCACCGCGCGAAAACGCTGGATCGCGGGCTCGCTGGAGCCGAAGGGGACGCTGACCATCGATGCAGGCGCTGTGAGCGCATTGCGCGCCGGCAAGAGCCTGTTGCCGGCCGGTGTGATCCGGGTCGACGGACAATTCTCCCGCGGCGACGCCGTGGTGGTGCGCGGCCCCGACACCCACGAGATCGGCCGCGGCCTCGTCGCCTATGACGCCGAGGATGCCGAGAAGATAAAAGGCCGCTCGTCGCCGGACGTGATGGTCATCCTGGGCATCAGCGGCCGGGCGGAGATGATCCACCGGGATGACCTGGTGATGGGCACGGCGCGGGGGTGACCCAAGCCCGGCCAATGGCCTAGTCGGACCGAGTGGACTTCCCCCGGCGCCCGCCAGCGACGCCGCCCCAACCCTTCGCCAAACGTGGATTTCCGTGCTAGGACATGGCCTTAATTGACCGAGGAACCGCGATGAGCGCGCCGCTGAAGGCGATCGATGGCAACGCCGATTTGCCTGCCTTGATGACTGACCTCGCCTCCCGGGCGCGCGCTGCCGCGCGGGTGCTGGCGCTTGCTTCGCCGGAGCGGAAAAACCGGGCGCTGCAAGCGATTGAACGCGCCATCCGCGCCGATGCCTCGGCGATCCTCGCGGCCAACGCCGAGGACGTCGCGGAAGCCCGCAACGGCGGCGCGACTTCAGCCTTCATCGATCGCCTGACGCTGACGCCGGCGCGCATCGACGCGATGGCCGACGGTGTGGCGACCGTGCGCGGGATCGCCGATCCCGTAGGCATCGTCACCGAAAGCTGGCGGCGTCCGAACGGCATGACCATCGAACGCGTGCGGGTGCCGCTCGGCGTCGTCGCGGTGATCTTCGAAAGCCGCCCCAATGTCGCCGCCGACGCCGGCGTGCTGTGCCTGAAATCCGGCAATGCCGTGATCCTGCGTGGCGGCTCCGACAGTTTCCGGTCCTGCCGCGCGATCCACGATTGCCTGGTGCAGGGCTTGCGTGAAGCCGGCCTGCCGGAAGCCGCGATCACACTGGTCCCGACGCGGGACCGCGCCGCGGTGGGCCTGCTGCTGACCGGATTGAGCGGCGGCATCGATGTGATCGTGCCGCGCGGCGGCAAGAGCCTGGTCGCCCGCGTCGAGGCCGAGGCACGGCTGCCAGTGTTCGCGCATCTCGAAGGCGTCAACCACGTCTATGTCGATGCCGCCGCCAATCTCGACATGGCGAAGGCGATCGTGCTGAACGCCAAGATGCGTCGCCCCGGCGTCTGCGGCGCGGCCGAAACGCTGCTGGTAGATCGCGCCGGCGCGTCGGCGATGCTGGAGCCGCTGGTGACGATGCTGATCGACGCCGGTTGCGAGGTGCGCGGCGACGACGCCGTGCAGCGCATCGACATCAGAGTGAAGCCGGCTTCCGAGGAAGACTGGGACACCGAATACGAAGACGCAATCATGTCGGCCAAGGTCGTCGATGGGGTCGACGCGGCGATCGCGCATATTCACAACCACGGCTCGCAGCACACCGACGCGATAGTGACGGAGGACGCGGACACCGCCGGAAAATTTCTCAACGAGGTCGACTCCGCGATCGTGCTGCATAACGCGTCGACCCAGTTTGCCGACGGCGGCGAGTTCGGATTTGGCGCGGAAATCGGCATCGCCACCGGCAAATTCCACGCCCGAGGCCCTGTTGGCGCCGAGCAGCTGACCAGCTTCAAATATCGGGTTCACGGCACCGGACAGACGCGGCCGTGAAAGGCAAACTCCGTTGGCCGCGTTGAGTAAAGCTCCGGCCGCCGCGCTTTCGGTCGCCCAATCCATACCGTTCTATAGCAACGGCATGCGCATCGGACTGCTCGGCGGCTCGTTCAATCCGCCGCATGTCGCGCATCGCGCCATCAGCCTGTTCGCGATCAAGCGGCTGAAGCTCGACCGCGTATGGTGGCTGGTGACCCCGGGCAATCCGCTCAAGCCGACCGGTGGACTGCACGATCTCGACGCCCGCGCCGAAGCGGCGCGGAAAATGGCGGATGATCCGCGCATCGATGTCAGCTGTCTCGAATCCGTCATCGGAACGCGATACACCGTCGACACCATCAGTTACCTGCGCCGCCGCGCTTCCGGCCTGCGCTTTGTCTGGATCATGGGTGCCGATAACCTTGCGCAGTTTCACCGCTGGCAGAACTGGCGGCGCATCGCCTCCGAAGTGCCGATCGCGGTGATCGACCGCCCGCCGCAAAGCTTTCGCGCGCTGGCGGCCCCCGCGGCCCAGGCGCTGGCGCGCTATCGGCTGCCGGAGCACCAGGCAGTCCGGCTCGCGGACCAGCGCGCACCGGCCTGGGTCTTTCTGACCGGTATGAAACTCAACCTGTCATCGACCGGCCTCCGGAACCTGGACGGCAGCTGGAAGACAAAGAAGTAACAGTCCGGAGTGAAGTGAGAGCCGGGGTTCACTGGAATATTGAAACCATTAACCCCACATGCCTAGAATAACCCGCGGATGTCCAGATTCGGCGTTCGCGATACAGTGAAAGGAATGGTCCCTGGTCACATCTGTATTGTCCAAGTCTGTCTTGCCCAAGGTTATCAAAACGGCCGCAAAAACCGCACCGAAAACCGCGCGCAAGACGTCGACTCCAACTGCGGCCTTGAAGGCGCAACCCGACGCCGACAAGACGTTGAAACTGATCCTCTCCCGCCTCGACGACATGAAGGCGGAAGAAACGGTCACCATCGACCTTCGCGGCAAATCAGCATTTTCCGACTACATGATCGTCACCTCCGGCCGGGCCAACCGGCACGTCGGCGCGATCGCGGAAAATGTCGCCAAGAGCCTCAAGGAGAACGGAATCAAGAGCCTCCACATCGAAGGCTTGCCCAACTGCGACTGGGTGCTGATCGATTCCGGCGATGTGATCGTGCATGTGTTCCGACCCGAAGTGCGCGAATTCTACAATCTCGAGAGATTGTGGACCCAGGGCCCGACGGCGGCGGCGACGTAGGCAGATCGGCGGCGCCGGTGTGAATCGGCCGAGCGCATGGTAACGTGCGGCGCGCGAATGCGCGTGGAAAGCACTGATGCGCCTCGTCGTCGTCTCGATCGGCCGGTTGAAACAGGGTCCGGAGCGGGAACTGGCTGATCGCTATCGCGAGCGCTTCGGCGACATCGGCCGCAAGCTCGGTTTTCGCGGGCTGGACATTCAAGAAATCCCGGAAAGCCGCGCACGCGACGCCGCAAGCCGGATATCAGAGGAAGCCGCGGCGATTTCGGCCGCAATTCCGGAGATATCCGTGCTGGTGGCTCTGGATGAGCGCGGCGACAATATCGACAGCGCCGGGTTTGCGCGGCATCTTGGCCGCTGGCGGGATGAGGCGGTCGCCAACACTATTTTCGCGATCGGCGGCGCGGACGGACTTTCGCCCGATTTGCGGCGCAGATCAAAGTTGTGCGTTGCGTTCGGCTCCGCGACATGGCCGCACCAAATGGTTCGCGTGATGCTTCTGGAACAGATTTACCGGGCCGCGACCATTTTGGCGGGCCACCCGTATCATCGCGCCTGAAGCCGGAGCGTTTTCGAGCGAAGTGGGTACCGGTCGCGTCAAGAGAACGTCAAACCGAAGATTAGAGCACTGATCAGGATCGATGCAGCCAACGCGGACCATTCACTCCTACTCAGACACCGCCGCTCGCGGTCAGCTCTGTTCGGTCCGCCTGCCGCTTTTTATCGCTTGGCTGTCCGCGGGCTTGGCCGGCATCCATCCCGTGCCGGCGGCCGCCCAGGTCGCGGCACCGCCGCCGCAGGCTACTTCACCTTCACCCGGCGCCATCAAGCAGCGCGAGCAGGAGCTCGAGGCCACCCGCGCGCAGCAGAAAAGCGCCGCCGAATTGCAGGCGAAGCTCAAGGCCGACATCGCGGCGATCGGGCAGGATCGCAGCAAACTCAATGCGCAGCTGATCGACATCGCCGCCCAGGTGCGCGGCGTCGAAACCCGGATCGGCGACGCAGAAGCGCGGCTGCGCCCGCTCGACAGCCGTGAGCAGCAAATGCGCGGCTCGCTGGATTCGCGCCGTTCCGAAATCGTCGAGGTGCTGGCGGCGCTGCAGCGCGCGGGCAGGCGCACGCCGCCGGCGCTGCTGGTAAGGCCGGAAGATGCGCTGCAATCGCTGCGCACCGCCATGCTGCTGGGATCCGTGGTGCCCGAATTGCGCGGGCTCGCGGAAAAACTGGCCAGCGACCTCACCGAGCTGGTGACCCTGCGCAAGACCATCGCCACCGAGCGCGATCGACTGGCGGCCGACCGCGACAAGCTCCGGGACGACCAGACCAGGATGGCCGCCCTGGTCGACGAGCGGCAGCGAAAGCAGAGCGCGATCGAGAAGGACATGGAGGCGGAAGGCGCGCGCGCCATTGCGCTGTCCCGGCAGGTCGACAGCCTGCAGGGCCTGATCGGCAAAATGGAGCAGGACCTGAAGAGCGCCGCGAAAGCGGCCGCGACAGCCAGCCTGCAGGGCGCGCCGGCCGGCAAGCCCAATGTGGGGGCGCTGAAGGACCCTGCCCGGATGACCCCGGCGATCGCCTTTGCGTCCGCCAAGGGCTTGTTCGCGCTGCCGGTTAACGGCAGCAAGATTCGTGATTTTGGCCGTTCCGACGGCGCTGGGGGCGCAGAAAAAGGCATTTCTTTGGCAACCCGGGCGGGAGCCCAGGTCACAACCCCGTGTGACGGCTGGGTTGTTTACGCCGGGCCCTTCCGCAGCTACGGACAACTCTTGATCCTCAACGCCGGTGGTGGGTATCATGTGTTGATCGCCGGGATGGAGCGCATCTCGGTTAACATCGGCCAGTTTGTACTTACGGGGGAGCCGATCGCGACCATGGGAACGAGATCCCAGGTTGCATCCATCCTCGCGACCAATGCGAGTCAGCCCGTGCTCTATGTCGAGTTCCGTAAGGACGGCACTCCTATCGATCCAGGCCCATGGTGGGCCGCAAGTGAAGGCGAAAAGGTCCGCGGATGATGCGCAAGACTTCTGTAATTCTCCTGAGCGCCGCGACAGGCGCAGCTTTGACGCTATTCGTGACCCAGCCTCGCGCCGTCCTGATGGGATCGAGTGCGCGCGCCGCCACATCGGACACCTATCGTCAGCTCAATCTGTTCGGCGATGTGTTCGAACGGGTCCGCAGCGACTACGTCGAGAAGCCCGACGACAGCAAGCTGGTCGAATCGGCCATCAGCGGCATGCTCACCGGCCTCGATCCGCATTCCAGTTACATGGACGCCAAGAGCTTCCGCGACATGCAGGTGCAGACCCGCGGCGAGTTCGGCGGCCTCGGCATCGAAGTCACGATGGAAGACGGTTTGATCAAGGTGGTTTCGCCGATCGACGATACGCCCGCCTCCAAGGCCGGCATCATGGCCAACGACATCATCACCAATCTCGACGATGAAGCCGTGCAGGGCCTCACACTCAACCAGGCCGTTGAGAAGATGCGCGGCCCCGTCAATACCAAGATCCGGCTGAAGATCATCCGCAAGGGTCAGGACAATCCGATCGACGTCACCCTGGTGCGCGACAACATCCGCGTCCGCTCGGTGCGCGCGCGTACCGAAAGCGACGATATCGGCTATATCCGCATCACCACCTTCAACGAGCAGACCACCGAGGGCCTGAAGCGCGAAATCGGCAACCTGACCACGCAGATCGGCGCCGACAAGCTGAAGGGCTTCATCATCGACATGCGCAACAATCCCGGCGGGTTGCTGGAGGAGGCGGTGACCGTTTCCGACGCCTTCCTCGAGCGCGGCGAGATCGTCTCGACCCGCGGCCGCAACGCCGAGGAAACCCAACGCCGCGCCGCACATTCGGGCGATCTGACCAAGGGCAAGCCGGTGATGGTGCTGATCAATGGCGGCTCGGCATCGGCATCGGAAATCGTCGCCGGCGCGCTGCAGGACCACAAGCGCGCGACGCTGATCGGCACCCGCTCGTTCGGCAAGGGCTCGGTGCAGACCATCATTCCGCTCGGAAGCGGCAACGGCGCGCTGCGTCTCACCACCGCGCGCTACTTCACGCCATCGGGCAAGTCGATCCAGGCCAAGGGCATCGTTCCGGATATCGAGGTGCTGCAGGACGTGCCGGATGAACTGAAGTCGCGGACCGACACCAAGGGCGAGGCCTCGCTGCGCGGCCATCTGAAGTCCGAGGGCGACGAGAAGACCGGTTCGCAGTCCTACGTGCCGCCGGACGCCAAGAACGACAAGGCCTTGAAGATGGCGGCCGACCTGCTGCACGGCATCAAGGTCAACGCGTCAGCGCCGACGGGCGACAAGGCCGCGATCGACAAGCCTGCCGGCAAGGTGGCAAACTGACTTAGGCGCACCCGGCGGGCGCTTGCGAAGCGGGCGGCCTTTCGGGCCGCCCTTTTTGCTGAAGGCCTCGACGCATTCCCGGGCCCGCTTCCCTGATCGAGAGTTTCGCCAGTTTCTCGCAATGGCGTATCTGCCGCGGCCTTGCCGCGTCGTGGTATCCTCGAACCGGCTGATTCGGGGAGACCTATGGCAGAGACGGCCGACGATCTGAGCACTCCGCTCGGACAGCAGACGGCGCGCCGCAAGCGCCGTTTCCGGCTGCCGTTTACCGGTATCCAGGCACTGGCCGTCGTGCTGGGCCTCTTCCTGGCTGCCTTTGCGGGCTTCGCCATCTTCGGGGATGATCCCTTGGGCGGGGAACCGATCGCGCGCATTGCGCTGCGTCAGCCGGCCACCCCGAGCGACACCGGCGAAAAATCCACCAGCGCGCCGCCGGGCGCCGTCGCGCCCGCCGCCAACATCGCGACCCAACAAGCCGCGCCGGCAGAGCAAAAGACCGTCACCATCATCGACGGCTCCAGCGGCAAGCGCCAGGACGTCGTGATCGGCGGCGGCGACGCCGCCGCCGACAAGATCGAGCCCGACAAGGCTCCTGCCATGATGGCCGGGGTGGATCAGCGCCTGCTTGAAAAATCACGCCACGGCATGATCCCGGTGGTCGCGGCGGGATTGAAACCGTTCACGGTTTACGCCGCCGAAGCCGACCGCGCCAAGGCGGCCAAGATGCCGGTGGTATCGATCGTCGTCGCCGGCCTTGGGGTCGGCGCCGCCAAGACGGCCGACGCGATCATGAAGCTGCCGCCGGCGGTGACGCTGGCGTTTACGCCCTACGGTTCGGATCCCTCCAAACTGGCCGAGCGGGCGCGGGCGCAGCGTCATGAGATTCTGCTGCAGATTCCGATGGAGCCCTTCGACTATCCCGACAACGATCCCGGCCCGCAAACCCTGCTCACGACGCTTGCGCCCGAGGCGAACCTGGACCGGCTGTACTGGCATCTCAGCCGCTTCCAGGGCTATGCCGGAATCGCCAATTTCATGGGCGCCCGCTTCGTCGTCACCGACGCCGTGATGCAGCCCATCATGCGCGAGGCCGCCAAGCGCGGGCTGGCCTATCTCGATGACGGCGCCGCGCCGCGCTCGACCGCCGCCGCCTTGGCGGCCGCCCAGGCGATGCCGTTCGCCAAGGCCGACTTCGCCATCGACGCGGTGCCCACCGCCGCGGAGATCGACCGGGCGCTCGCCAGGCTTGAAAGTCTGGCGAAGGAGCGCGGGATCGCCGTCGGCGTCGCCTCGGCACTGCCGGTTTCGATCGAACGGATCGGCGTCTGGAGCAAGGCGCTCGAGAGCCGTGGCATCATGCTTGTGCCATTGACAACCGCGATGCTGAAATCAAAATCGGGGCAATGAACCGGCTGGCGCGGATGCGGGCCCGCCCGGCTCGCGGACGGCACGTCGGGTCCCGTGACGGCAAGGGGCTTTGACTCAGAGGCTTCGACTCCAAGAGGCTCGAACGGCAAGAGGCTTAAACTGAATGGCGCGCTACGAAGACCTGCCCTATCGAACATGCGTCGGCATGATGCTGATCAACGCAGCGGGGCTCGTCTTCATCGGTCGCCGCGCCGGCGGCATCGAGCATGTCGACGACACCCACGTCTGGCAGATGCCGCAGGGCGGCGTCGATCCCGGCGAAGACACCTGGGCGGCGGCGAAGCGCGAGCTCTACGAGGAGACCAGCGTCCGCTCGGTCGAGAAGCTCGGCGAGGTCGCGGACTGGCTGATCTACGACATTCCGCGCACCGTGGCAGGCCGCGCCTGGAAGGGGCGCTATCGCGGCCAGCGGCAGAAATGGTACGCGGTCCGCTTCACCGGCGAGGACGACGAGATCAATGTCGCGAGCCCCGGCAGCGGCCACAAGGCGGAATTCATCAATTGGCGCTGGGAGCCGATGAAGAACCTGCCCAACCTGATCGTTCCTTTCAAGCGCCCGGTCTATGAGCGCGTGGTGAAGGAATTCTCGAAGCTGGCCGGCAGCTAGGTTCGGATGTCCGGCGGCAAGCCCTACCGGCCCAATGTGGGGATCGCGCTGTTCGACGCCTCCGGCCGGGTCCTGATCGGACGGCGCTTTCGCGACGACGGACCGGAAATCATCCTTCCCGGGCTGGAGTGGCAGATGCCGCAGGGCGGCATCGACGCCGACGAGGACCCGCGCGAGGCCGTGATGCGCGAATTATGGGAAGAGACCGGCGTCAAGCACGCCCGCCATCTCGGAGAAACCGACTGGTTGACCTATGAATTTCCGCGCTACGACGGGCCGCCCTCGCACCGGCTGGCGCAATTCCGCGGCCAGCGCCAGAAGTGGTTCGCGTTGCGCTTTACCGGCGACGACGCCGACATCGATCCGCTGACGCCGCGCAACGGCCAGCCGGCGGAATTCGACCAGTGGCGATGGGAACGGCTCGACCGCGTCGCCGATCTCGTGGTGCCGTTCCGGCGCGAGGTGTATCGGACGGTAGCGCGGGAGTTTGCGGAGTTCGCGCGGCAGTAGGCTTAGCTTAGGCTGCTTGAAGAGATCGTGCCCGGATGAAGGGGTAAGCCGCGGGTCTGATTTTCCGAGCTGAATCGGACCCTAATGCATCGCGGTTGCGCTGAGCTGATGCTGGATGCTCTTGAAATGATCGAGCCGCTCGATCGCGCGGTCGAGTTCGGAGCCCTCATGCTCCGCGAGCTTTTCTTCCATCGCGGAAATGGCATCGGCGAACTGCGCCCGATCCAGATCCTGAATCGAGGTAGCGACATCCGCCAGCACCGTGAGCCCCTTCTCGGAGACTTCGGCGAGGCCGCCGAGCACGATGATCTTCTGCTGCGTGCCGCCGGCCGTCACCGTCAGGATTCCGGGGCGGATCGCGGCCACGACAGGCGCATGGCCGGCGAGCACGCCGAAATCACCCTCGATGCCGGGAACGTCGACCTGTTCGACTTCGCCGGAGAAGGCGAGCTGTTCGGGCGAGACGAGATCGAAGTGGAAGGTGGCCATGGTCTTTCCGCTGTTTCCATTGTCAGCCGCGGGCCTGACCCGCGGGTCCATCAAACAAGAACTTCTCTGCCGAGATGGGCTGCCGGGTTTTCAGGCTGAAGACGCGCTTCGTGCCTTTGGCCCGGCAGTGACGATCCCGGGTTCTCAGGCTGCTTCCGCCGCGAGCCTCTTGCCCTTCTCGACGGCTTCTTCGATGGCGCCGACCATGTAGAAGGCGGCTTCCGGAAGGTGATCGTACTTGCCCTCGCAGATGGCGCGGAAACCCTTGATGGTGTCGGCGAGGTCGACGAACTTGCCCGGCGATCCCGTGAAGATTTCGGCGACATGGAACGGCTGCGACAGGAAGCGCTCGATCTTGCGGGCGCGGGCCACCGCGATCTTGTCCTCTTCGGACAGTTCATCCATGCCGAGAATGGCGATGATGTCCTGCAGCGACTTGTAGCGCTGCAGCACCTGCTGGACCATCCGCGCGGTCTGGTAGTGCTCCTCGCCGACGATCAGCGGCGACAGCATGCGCGAGGTCGAGTCGAGCGGATCCACCGCGGGATAAATCCCCTTTTCCGAGATCGCGCGGTTCAGCACCGTGGTGGCGTCCAAATGCGCGAACGACGTGGCGGGCGCCGGGTCGGTCAGATCGTCGGCCGGCACGTAGATCGCCTGCACCGAGGTGATCGATCCCTTGTGGGTGGTGGTGATGCGCTCCTGCAGCGCGCCCATGTCGGTGGCCAGCGTCGGCTGATAGCCCACCGCCGAGGGGATGCGGCCGAGCAGCGCCGAAACCTCGGAGCCCGCCTGGGTGAAGCGGAAGATGTTGTCGATGAAGAACAGCACGTCCTGGCCCTGATCGCGGAAATGCTCGGCGACGGTCAGGCCGGACAGCGCGACGCGCATGCGGGCGCCGGGCGGCTCGTTCATCTGGCCGAACACCAGGGCGCATTTCGACTTGACGCTCGGATCGGGATTGTGCGGGTCGGCATTGACCTTGGATTCGATGAATTCGTGGTAAAGGTCATTGCCTTCGCGAGTCCGCTCGCCGACGCCGGCGAACACCGAATTGCCGCCATGCGCTTTCGCGACGTTGTTGATCAGCTCCTGGATCAGCACGGTCTTGCCGACGCCGGCGCCGCCGAACAAGCCGATCTTGCCGCCCTTGGCGTAGGGCGCCAGGAGGTCGACGACCTTGATGCCGGTGACCAGAATTTCAGCTTCGGTGGCCTGATCGGTATAGGTCGGCGCCTCCTGATGGATCGCGCGCGAGCCTTCGGAGGCGATGGGGCCGGCTTCGTCGATCGGCTCGCCGATCACGTTCATGATGCGGCCCAGCGTGCCGGCGCCGACCGGCACCTGGATCGGGCCGCCGGTGTCGCTGACCTCCTGGCCGCGGACCAGACCCTCGGTGGTGTCCATCGCGATGGTGCGCACCGTGGATTCGCCGAGATGCTGCGCAACCTCCAGCACCAGACGGTTGGTCCCGTTCATGGTGGTAATGGCGCTGAGAATCGCCGGCAAATGTCCTTCGAACTGCACGTCGACGACGGCGCCGATGACTTGCGTGACGCGTCCGGTCTGGTTGGCGGGTGTAGCCATAGAACTCTCTCCTTGAAGTCCGAAAACTTAGAGCGCCTCGGCGCCGGAGATGATCTCGATCAGCTCCTTGGTGATCATCGCCTGACGGGTGCGGTTGTAGATCAGGGTCTGCTTGCGGATCATGTCGCCCGCATTGCGGGTGGCGTTGTCCATCGCGCTCATCTGCGCGCCGTAGAACGAAGCGTTGTTTTCGAGCAGCGCACGGAAGATCTGCACCGCCAGATTGCGCGGCAGCAGGCCGTTCAAAATCTCGTCTTCTTCCGGCTCGTATTCGTATGCTGTCGCCGGACCCGCATTGGCGGCGGGCGCTTCCACGACCAGCGGGATGATCTGCTGCGCGGTGGGGATCTGCGAGATCACCGACTTGAAGCGCGAATAGAACAGCGTGCAGACGTCGAACTCGCCGGCCTCGTAGCGCGCGATGATTTTCCTGGCGATGTCCTCGGCATTGACGAAGCCGAGTTGCCGGACCGAACGCAGCTCGACGTTGTCGATGATCTGCCGCTCGAAAGTGCGGCGCAGCTGCTCGAAGCCCTTGCGACCGACGCAGAAGAACTTCACCTCCTTGCCCTGGTTCATCAGGGCAAGCGCGCGCTCGCGGGCGAGTCGCACGATCGACGAGTTGAACGCGCCGGACAGGCCGCGCTCGCCGGTGCAGACCAGGAACAGATGCACCTGGTCCGTGCCGGTGCCGGCCAGCAGCGCCGGCGCGCCGGGCGAACCAGCCGCAGCGCTGGCGATATTGGAGATCACCGCATCCATCTTTTCCGCGTAGGGCCGCGCCGCTTCGGCAGCGCCCTGCGCGCGGCGCAACTTCGAGGCTGCGACCATCTGCATGGCCTTTGTGATCTTCTGCGTCGCCTTGGTGGAGGCGATGCGGACCCGCATGTCTTTCAGTGAAGCCATTCTCAGTTCACCCCGGCGATCCGACCCTCGATTGGACCGCAAGCCTCTCTTTCGTCACGCCCGGCCTCGCGCCGGGGCATGACGGCAATCAATGGACGTGTCTTTAGACGAATGTCTTGGCGTAACCCTCGACTACCGACTTCAACTTGGCGGCGGTGTCGTCGCTGAGGTCGCGGCTGTCGCGGATGGCGTTGAGGATGTCGACGTTCTTGCCGCGCAGCAGCGACAGCAGGCCATCCTCGAAGCTGCGGACCTTGGCGACCGGAAGGGCGTCAAGATAACCGTTGACGCCGGCGTAGATCACCACCACCTGCTCTTCCATCTTCAGCGGCGAGAACTGTGGCTGCTTCAGAAGCTCGGTAAGGCGCGCGCCGCGGTTCAGCAGGCGTTGCGTCGAGGCGTCGAGATCGCTTCCGAACTGGGCGAATGCCGCCATTTCGCGGTACTGCGCCAGTTCGCCCTTGATCTTGCCGGCGACCTTTTTCATCGCCTTGGTCTGCGCCGACGATCCGACGCGCGACACCGACAGACCGACGTTCACCGCCGGGCGAATGCCCTGGAAGAACAGGTCGGTTTCCAGGAAGATCTGACCGTCGGTAATCGAGATCACGTTGGTCGGGATGTAGGCCGAGACGTCGTTGGCCTGGGTTTCGATGATCGGCAGCGCCGTCAGCGAGCCCGAACCCTGGTCGTCGTTGAGCTTGGCGGCGCGCTCGAGCAGGCGGGAATGCAGATAGAACACGTCGCCTGGATAGGCTTCGCGGCCGGGCGGGCGGCGCAGCAGCAGCGACATCTGGCGGTAGGCGACGGCCTGTTTCGACAGATCGTCATAGATGATGACGGCGTGCATGCCGTTGTCGCGGAAGTACTCGCCCATGGTGCAGCCGGTGAACGGCGCGATGTACTGCATCGGCGCCGGATCCGATGCGGTGGCCGCGACGATGATCGAATATTCCAGCGCGCCCTGTTCCTCGAGCACCTTGACGAACTGGGCGACGGTAGAACGCTTCTGTCCGATCGCGACGTAGACGCAATACAGCTTGATCTTCTCGTCGGTCTGGGCGTTGAGCGGCTTCTGGTTCAAAATGGTGTCGAGGGCGATCGCAGTCTTGCCGGTCTGGCGGTCGCCGATGATCAATTCGCGCTGGCCGCGGCCGACCGGGATCAGCGCGTCGATCGCCTTCAGGCCGGTCGCCATCGGCTCGTTGACCGATTTGCGCGGGATGATGCCGGGCGCCTTGACGTCGACGCGCATGCGCTTGTCGGCCTGGATCGGGCCCTTGCCATCGATCGGATTGCCGAGCGCGTCGACCACGCGGCCGAGCAGGCCCTTGCCGACCGGCGTATCGACGATGGCGCGGGTGCGCTTGACGGTCTGGCCTTCCTTGATCTCGCGGTCGGCGCCGAAGATCACGATGCCGACGTTGTCGGTCTCGAGATTCAGCGCCATGCCGCGGGTGCCGTTCTCGAATTCGACCATTTCGCCGGCCTGGACGTTGTCGAGGCCGTAGACGCGGGCAATGCCGTCGCCGACGGACAACACCTGTCCGACTTCGGAAACCTCAGCCTCCTGGCCGAAATTCTTGATCTGGTCCTTGAGGATCGCGGAAATTTCCGCGGCGCGGATGTCCATCAGCCTGCCTCTTTCATCGCGTGCTTGATCGAATTGAGTTTGGTGCGAAGCGAACTATCCACCATGCGGCTGCCCAGCTTGACGACCAGACCGCCGATGATCGAGGGATCGACATTCACGTTGAGGGCGACGTCCTTGCCCGTCACCGACTTCAGGGCGGTCTTCAGGGCGTCGAGATTCTTGTCGCTGAGATTTTCGGCGACCGTCACGTCGGCGGTGGCCTCGCCCTTGAACTTCGCCACCAGCGCGCGAAACGCGCGGATCACGTCGGCGACGGCGAACAGCCGGCGGTTGGCGGTAAGAACCTTGAGGAAATTCGCGGCGACGCCCGAAATTCCGGCCTTGTCGAGCACGGCTGCCAGCGCCCGCGACTGCTCACCCGCCGAGAAAACCGGACTGCGGACCAGCCGCTTCAAATCGACGCTGTCCGCCAGCATGGCTTCGAACCGGTCGAGATCGGCCTTAACGGCGTCGATCGATTTCTCATCGCGTGCCAGTTCGAACAAGGCCGTTGCGTAACGACCGGACACTCCCGAAACCGACGGATCTTCAGCAGCCACTGGTGCGCTCTTTTAAGCTGTCAAACTCGCAAGGGAAGAACCGTCGCCACGATGCGGCGCCTAGCGATCCAAGCCCTTGGAATTCAAGCGGGACTTCGATTTTCGACCGGCACTGACAGTACCGATAACGTTAAAATCGCGGCTTTGCTAACATAGCAAGAGCGCAGGTGCAACATGACCGCAGCGGCCGGCGATGCCTTGTCGCAGGCTCTTGCAAAGCGGCCGCGGCGGCATACCGGCAGCGAATCCGGCGGCCGCGCAACCCTGAGACAGGCGTTGCCGAACCGGTGACCAGTGCGCTCGTTCACCCCTCCTGGCTGCATGCCTCCCATCACGATGGTCGAAACGGCAGGCTCCCCCAAGGTCATTCAGTCCTCGGCATTACCTGAGCAATGTTCGTAGGGTCAGACGATGACTTTATTCATCAGTATTCCAAGACAACTACGTAGTATATTTCATAACGATCTTTAACGGAGTGGAACATTTATCGATGATCGGCCTGCGGTCACAAGATGTTTCACGCCTGACAGAAACCAATAAGCTGCCCAGTTTACGCCTTATTGGGTCATCAAACGGCGATCATCTCCATTGGGGTGGGGGTTCCGCTTGCCACATACGTGGCAATACTGTCGTGAGGGACTTTTTTATGCTGAATTCGAGGAAGCCGGGACTGACAAATGTAACCCGGTCGCGCACGGCGCTAACCCTTCTCGCCGCCACTCTCCTGCTTGGCGCAGGCATCATCGAAGCTTCCGCCAAATCGAAGTCCAAGCACCATCATCGCCTTTCCCACCACGCCGCCAAATCCGCCGGCAGTTCCTGGCTCAACGCCAATGCCGCTATCGGTCCCTCGTCGGGCTCCGGGCGCAGCTTTTCGGGAATGGCTTCATTCTATGGCAACGAGTCCGGCAACAAGACCGCGTCCGGCCAGCGCTTCAACCAGAACGCCATGACCGCAGCCCACCGCAGCCTGCCGTTCGGCACCAAGCTGAAGGTGACCCATGGCGGCCGCAGCGTCGTCGTGACAATCAACGACCGCGGCCCGTTCATCAAGGGGCGTGTGCTCGACCTGTCGACGGGCGCCGCGAGCGCAGTCGGCCTGACCCGCGCAAAGGGCGTCGGCCGCGTGGTCGCCGAGGTTATGTAAGTTGTCCGGGCGTTTGAACGCCCGCCGATTCAAACAACTTCAGTAAGCGTTGCGTCCGAGTACGGCGCCAGATCTCCTGCGTGCCGAACAAAGCCTGCCGTCACCAATGACGGCAGGCTTCTTTATGCGCTCCGCTCTCGGCGTCATTGCGAGTTGCGCCGGATGACGGCGTACCCGGTCCAACAACATCATTGCGAGCGCAGCGGTCGGGGGGAGCGATTGCGCTCCCTCACAAGAAACTTTGCGGATCGACGTCGACTTCGAGCTTGAGATTGCCTGTTGTCTTGGGACCGGCCGCCAGCCATTCGCGCAAATATTCCGACAGGTCGACATTGCGCGGCGACTTGACCAATAGTCGGAAACGATAGCGGCCCTTGATCACGGCAAGCGGCGCCTCCGCGGGGCCCAGCACCTGAATCCGCTCGTCGATCGGCGCGATGGCCGCGAGCTTGCGCGCGAACCCTTCCGCTGTCGGCCGGTCGCCGGCCGAAATGATCAGGCTGGCGAGCCGGCCGAACGGCGGATAGCCTGATCGTTCGCGCGCCTCGATCTCGCTGGCATAGAATGCTTCGCGGTCGCACGCCACCAGCGCCTTCATCACGGGGTGTTCGGGCTGATGGGTCTGCAGGTAGCCGACGCCGCGGCCCTGGTCGCGACCGGCACGGCCGATCACCTGGTTGAGCAGTTGAAAGGTCCGCTCGGCAGCGCGCGGATCGCCGTTGCTGAGGCCCAGATCGGCGTCGATCACACCGACCAGATTGAGCCGCGGGAAGTTATGGCCTTTCGCCACCAGCTGGGTACCGATGATGATATCGACCCGCCCTGCCGCGATCTCGTTCAGTTCGCTGCGCATGGTCTCGATCGAGGTAATCAGGTCGCTCGACAGCACCATGGTGCGGGCATCCGGAAACAGCTTGGCGGCTTCCTCCTGCAGGCGCTCGACGCCGGGGCCGACCGCGACCAGCGATTCCTCGGCCTGGCAATGCGGGCAGGCCGGCGGGCGCGGCATCGAGAAGCCGCAGTGATGACAGACCAGGCGCCGGCGAAAGCGGTGATCGACCAGCCATGCGTCGCAGATGGTGCAGGCGAAACGGTGGCCGCAGGCCCGGCACAGTGTCAGCGGCGCGTAGCCGCGACGGTTGAGGAACAATAGCGCCTGCTCCTTCCGTTCGATGGCAACCTGAATGTGTTCGGCCAGCACCGGCGAGATGAAACGGCCGCGAGGCGGCGCGGCGCGGCGCAGATCGATTGCCTCGATATGCGGCATATGCTGGCCGCCGAACCGCGACGGCAGCACCACGCGCTGGTAGCGGCCTTTTCGGGCGTTGACTTCGGTTTCGACCGATGGCGTGGCCGACGCCAGCACGATCGGAATTCTGGCGATATGGGCGCGCACCACCGCCATGTCGCGGGCGTGGTAATGCGCGCCCTCGTCCTGCTTGTAGGCCTGGTCGTGCTCTTCATCGACCACGATCAGGCCCAGATTGCCATAGGGCAGAAACAGCGCGGAGCGCGCGCCCACCACCACAGGCGCTTCACCCGCCGCGATCGCCGCCCAGTTGCGTTGCCGGGTGCGCGGGGTGAGTTCCGAATGCCATTCCAGCGGCCGCACCCCGAAACGCATCGCAAAGCGATCGAGGAACTGGCCGGTCAGCGCAATCTCCGGCATCAGGATCAGCGACTGTTTTTCGCGCCGGATCACTTCCGCAATGGCCTCGAAATAGACTTCGGTCTTGCCGGATCCGGTGACGCCATCGAGCAGCGCGACGTGAAAACTGCCGTTGGCGGCCAGCGCCCGCATCGCGTCCACGGCGGTACGCTGCTGGCTGGAAAAATCCGTCTCGGCAAAGGAGGGATCGGGTGCCGGCGGCGGCGGCGGCCGCGGCATAGGCTCGATCGTCAGCGTGCCCTCATCGACCAGGCCGTCGATCACGCCGGCGCTGACGCCGGCCTCCCTGGCGGCGTCGGATTTGGCGTGCAGCAGGCGATCCGACAAGACATCGATCAGCCGGCGCCGCGCCGGCGTCAGGCGTTTTGGCGCCGCCCCGTTCAGGCGCACGCCCATCCGCATCCGTTCGGGCCCCAGATGCTCGCCCATCCGCAACGTCATCCGCAGCACCATGCCGCGCGCCGACAGCGTGTAGTTGGCGACCCAGTCGACGAGCGCGCGCAGCTCCTGCTTCAACGGCGGCACGTCGAGCTTTTCGCCGACATCCTTGAGCCGGTTATGCAGGCGCGGATCCGGATTGGGGTTTTCCGCCCAGACCACCGCGATCACCTCGCGCGGCCCCAGCGGCACGCACACAACATCTCCGGGCTTCAAATCCATGCCGCGCGGCACCCGGTAGGAATAGTTCTGATTGAGCGCGACCGGCACCAGCACGTCGACGACGCGCGTCGATGAAGCGGAAGCGGTGCTGGCGGGCGCGGAATGGTCCATCGGGAGAATCAGACTCGAAGCCGAAACGGCCTCGGCTAACTTAAGACGGTGCGCCAGCGGGGGCCAGTGCGGGCCGCTGCGCTTGGCAGGTTAGCGAACGGTAAACGAAAGAGGTGCGATATAGTCCATCAGAATCAGCAAGGCAGCGCCATGGCCAAGTCCCTTCCTGCGTCAGTTCCAGCCATTCAGCCGATCGACCTCGAATGCGCCGCCGACGACATCGCGCGGCAGATGACGCGCTGGCTGTCGCATCTGCGGGCCGAACGTCGGTTGTCGCCGAAGACGCTGGAGGCCTATTCCCGCGACGTCCGGCAGTGCCTGGTGTTTCTCAGCCTGCACTGGGGCGCACGCGTGACGCTGGCACAGTTTGCCGCCGTTGAGGCCAGCGATGTCAGGGCGTTCATGGCGATGCGCCGCGCCGGCGAGATCGGCGGCCGCTCGCTGATGCGGACGCTGGCGGGATTGCGCTCGTTCGGGCGCTTCCTCGAACAGGAGGGCCAGGGCAAGGTTGGCGCGCTCTCCGCCATCCGTGCGCCCAAGGTCGGCAAGAGCCTGCCGAAGCCGATCCAGATGGCGGCGGCCAAACGTCTCACCGACGCCGACGAGCGCGCCGGCGAGACCCGCGACCCCTGGATCTGGGCGCGCGACGCCGCCGTGATGGCGCTGTTGTATGGTTCGGGTCTGCGCATCTCCGAAGCGCTGGGCCTGAAACGTCGCGAGGTACCGCTGCCCGGCGAGGGTGATGTGATCATCGTGACCGGCAAGGGCAACAAGACCCGCATGGTGCCGGTGCTGCGCAATGTGCTGACTCTGGTGCAGCACTATGTCGCGATGTGCCCGCATCGGCTCCCGCCGGAGGGCCCGATCTTCGTCGGCGCGCGAGGCGGCCCGCTCAGCCCTCGAATCATTCAGCTCACCATGGAACGGCTGCGCGGCGCGCTCGGCCTGCCCGACAGTGCGACGCCGCATGCGCTGCGGCACTCCTTCGCCACCCATCTTCTGACCCGCGGCGGCGATCTGCGCGCGATCCAGGAACTGCTAGGCCACGCCTCGCTGTCGACCACGCAGATCTATACCGGGATCGACAGCGAGCGGCTGCTGGAAGTATACAAGTCGGCGCATCCGCGCGCCTGAACCCCAGCCTTCAAACCTGACACACTGCCGTCACATCGCCTGCCACTTGCGCAAGGAGCGGCGTTCGGTCAATCGTGGATGCATTCCATCGGGGGAAGAATCATGGGCGCACATGAAAGCATGGAGCATGCGGAGCACGCCGAGCATGCCTCCGGCTCCAACAAGAACATCGCATTGCTGATCGCCGTGATCGCGCTGTTTCTGGCGTTTTCGGAAACGCTGGGCAAGGGTGCGCAGACCGACTCCATCAGCAAGAATGTCGAGGCCTCGAACCTGTGGGCGTTCTTCCAGGCCAAGAGCATCCGGCGGACCGTGGTCGAGGCGACATCGGATCAGGCCCGGCTGAGTCTCGGCGTCATGGGCGACGATGCCGCCAAGGCGGCGCTGGAGAAGCAGATCGAGAACTGGAAAAAGACCGCGGCGCGCTACCGCTCGGAGCCGGAGACCGGCGAAGGTTCGGAGCAGCTGGCCGCGCGCGCCAAGCAGGCCGAGCAGGCCCGCGATCTCTCGATGGCGCGCTACCATCATTACGAGGTCGCCTCGGCGGCGTTTCAGATCGGCATCGTGCTGGCGTCGGCGACCATCATCACCGGCATGATCGCGCTGGCCTGGGTCGCGGGCCTGCTGGCCGTGACCGGGCTCGCCTTCACGGCGATCGGCCTGTTGGCGCCGCATGCGGTGCATCTGATGTAGTCCAACGGCCGCTGTCTCCGACTCGTGATGCCCGCGCTTCCCATTCGGTCCAAGACGATGTGGATGGGTCCATGTCAACGGGGCTGGTGCAAAACATCGAAAACAACCCCATGCATAGTAACCAAGTGTCTGGAAACAAGCGTCTTTCCTGTCGTCGCGAAAGCACGGTCTCATCACTATAGTTCATGGTCGGATTCTGAATGACTTATAGTTCTCCCATCAGGAGCGGTCGATTTGCGCGGCAAGTCGGGTGAGGGGTTCAGGCCTATCGGTGGAGTGTAGCCCCTCACCCGGCGCTACGCGCCGACCTCTCCCGAAGGGAGAGGTGAAGTGAGGTCGCGCTGAGAGCTTGGGCTCAACGGCAGGCGAACCAACGCGCGGCTTGCACGCCCCTGCGAAACGCCGGATCAGCCGCAGCGTCCGCGATCACCATCCGCAAATCACATATGGATGGCGCGCTTGCCGACCGCAAGCGCGGCTTCCTTGACGGCTTCCGAACGTGTCGGGTGGGCGTGACAGGTGCGCGCCAGGTCCTCGGCGGAGCCGCCGAACTCCATCAATACGGCGGCTTCGTGGATCAACTCGCCGGCCTCGCGGCCGACAATATGCACGCCGAGCACGCGATCGGTTTTCGCGTCCGCGAGAACCTTCACGAATCCATCCGTGGTCTGGTTGACCTTGGAACGGCCATTGGCGGTGAACGGAAATTTGCCGGATGTATAGGCGACGCCGGCCTGCTTCAGCTCTTCCTCGGTCCTGCCGACGGAAGCCACTTCCGGGGTGGTATACACCACGCCGGGGATCACGTCGTAATTCACATGTCCGGCTTGCCCTGCGAGAATCTCGGCGCAGGCAACGCCCTCGTCCTCGGCCTTGTGCGCCAGCATCGGACCCGCGACGACGTCGCCGATTGCATAGACGCCCTTCACGCTGGTGGCGAAATGCGTGTCGATCTGGATGCGGCCGCGATCGTCGAGTGCAATACCAGCTTCCTTCAGGCCGAGGCCCTCGGTGTAGGGAACACGCCCGATACAGACCAGCACCACGTCGGCTTCCAGCGTTTCCGCCGCACCTCCCGCCGCCGGCTCGATCTTCGCCGACAGTGTCTTGCCCGAGGTGTCGACGCCGGTGACCTTGGCGCCGAGCTTGAAGGCAAAGCCCTGCTTTTCGAGAACGCGCTGGAATTGTTTTGCGACTTCGCCGTCCATGCCCGGCAGGATGCGGTCGAGAAATTCCACCACGGTGACCTTCGCGCCCAGCCGGTTCCAGACCGAGCCGAGCTCGAGCCCGATCACGCCGGCGCCGACGATCAGCAGCTTGCCGGGCACCTTGTCGAGCGACAGCGCGCCGGTCGACGACACGATGCGCTTCTCGTCGATCTCGATGCCCTTCAGCCGCGCGATATCGGAGCCGGTGGCGATCACGATGTTCTTGGTCTCGACCACCTGCGTCTTGCCGTCGCCGCCCGATACCTCGACCTTGCCGCTGCCGAGCACCTTGCCCTTGCCGTGGATGACGTCGATCTTGTTCTTCTTCATCAGGAACTCGACGCCCTTGACGTTGCCGTCGATGCCCTGCTGCTTGAAATTCATCATCGCGGGCAGATCGAGCCTTGGCGCGGGGATGCTGATGCCCATCTTCGCAAAGGAGTGCCCGGCCTCCTCGAACATCTCGGAGGCGTGCAGCAGCGCCTTCGACGGCATGCAGCCGACGTTGAGACAGGTGCCGCCGAGCGTGGCGTCCTTCTCGACCACGGCCACCTTCATGCCGAGCTGCGCCGCGCGCACCGCGCAGACATATCCGCCGGGACCGGTGCCGATGATAACGAGATCGTAGGAAGCCATGATTGAGGTCCTGTAGCTGGATCGTGTGACAGGAATTTAGCGCCCGCCCGAGACGTCGAGAATGGCTGATGTCACGTAGGAGGCGTCGTCCGACATCAGCCAGACGATGGCGCTGGCGATTTCGTCAGCGGTGCCGACGCGCTTCATCGGCACGCCATCCGCCAGCCGATGGGCGCGGTCGGGATCGCCGCCTGAAGCGTGAATCTCGGTGTCGATCAGCCCGGGCCGGATCGCGGCGACGCGAATGCCCTCGCCGGCGACTTCGTGTCCGAGACCGATGGTGAAGGAATCGATCGCGCCCTTGGACGCGGCGTAATCGACATAGGTGTTGGGCGAGCCGAGTTTGGCGGCCACCGACGACAGATTGACGATGACGCCGCCCTGGCCGCCGTGGCGGGTCGACATCCGCTTCACCGCTTCGCGCGCGCACAGGATGCTGCCGGTGACGTTGACCGCCATCATGCGCTGGATGCGCTCGGCGGACATCTCGTCGACCCGCGACGTCGTCCCGACGATACCGGCGTTGTTGACCAGGGCGCCGAGCGTCCCAAAACCGTCGGCGGCCTTGAACATCGCGAGGATGTCGCGCTCGTCGCCGACGTCGCATTTCACCGCGATCGCCTTGCCGTTCCTGCCCTCGATGGCGGCGACCACCTGCCGCGCCGCGGTTTCATTGCTGGCATAGCCGACGCAAACCCGGAAACCGCGCGCGGCGGCCGCAATCGCGGTGGCGCGGCCGATGCCGCGACTTGCGCCGGTGATAACCACTACTTTATCGGTCAAATTCAACCCCCATCGTCGGCCTGCGCACGGATGCACGCCGTACCAGCATTTCGATGCGGCTGCGGATCAGCTTATCAATCGGTCCGCAGCAACTGCCATCACACCACCATGAGCTTATGGATTTCGGCCTGACGCTCACAATCTCGACGCAGTCCGTCGGCACTCAAATCTACCTCATAGCCGTCATCATTGATCCAGCTGACCGAGTGACCGAATTCGTCGACCTTGACCTTGGTAAAGTGCGCGGGGTCTTGCAGGGCAGTGAATACGCCGCCCTTCGCCAACAATGGTCGCAGGTCGACCACCCCCTCATATCCATCCTGAAACACCAACTTCAGAACGCCGGGGATGATGGGTTCGGCCGTTTTTATGCGCGGCAGATCAATCATTCGATCGGTCCTACTTTTTCATGCGCCATCGCCGCCACGAACGTCCGCCGCAGAAGGTCCTGCCGCGAAGCGGCCCAAGTGAGCACCGACCGCATTTGCGCGGGAGGCAGTCGGCCCGCAACGATTGCAATACTGTCGATATCTACGATGGCTTGAAACTCCGCAATTCTTGCATGGAAATGCGCTGGTGGATGCTCGTTGGCGTAGAACATGATCTTTACCCCATCAACGATCGCAACGACCGGCTCGTCACAGATCCAGCACCAGCCGCGCCGGATCTTCCAGGCTTTCCTTGACGCGGACCAGGAATGTCACCGCTTCCTTGCCGTCGATGACGCGGTGATCGTAGGACAGCGCAAGATACATCATCGGGCGGATCTCGACCTTGCCGGCGATCGCGACGGGACGTTCCTGGATCTTGTGCATGCCGAGAATGGCCGATTGCGGCGCGTTCAGGATCGGCGTCGACATCAGCGAGCCGTAGATGCCGCCATTGGTGATGGTGAAGGTGCCGCCCTGCATCTCGTCGATCTTGAGCTGGCCGTCGCGCGCGCGCCGGCCGTAATCGGCGATGCTCTTCTCGATCTCGGCGATCGACTTGTGGTCGCAGTCGCGCACCACCGGCACCACCAGGCCCTTGTCGGTGCCGACCGCGACGCCGACGTGATAATAGTTCTTGTAGATCAGATCGGTGCCGTCGATCTCGGCGTTGGCGGCCGGGATATCCTTCAGCGCCTGCACGCAGGCCTTGGTGAAGAAGCCCATGAAGCCGAGCTTGCTGCCGTGCTTCTTCTCGAACACGTCCTTGTACTGGGCGCGCAGCGCCATGATGTGACTCATGTCGACCTCGTTGAAGGTGGTCAGCATCGCGGCGGTGTTCTGCACGTCCTTGAGGCGGCGCGCGATGGTCTGGCGCAGCCGCGTCATCTTCACGCGCTCTTCGCGCGCGGCATCGTCGGCGGGCGATGGCGCGCGAACCTGAACCGCGGCGGCAGGCTGATTGACCGGGGTCGGCGCCGAAGCCGCCTTCTCGATCGCGGCCAGCATGTCGCCCTTGGTCACCCGTCCATCCTTGCCGGAGCCGGGAACGGTGGCGGCATCGATGCCGCTCTCCGCGGAAATCCTGCGCACCGAGGGCGCCAGCGGCGCGTCCGGCGGCGGAGCTTTTGCCGCGGCCGCGGGGGCTGCGGCTACGGGCGCGGCGGGCGCCGGTGCCGCCGCCTTGGCAGGAACTGCGGCCGGCTTGGCGGCGGCGACGGCGCCGTCATTGATCTGGCCGAGCAGCGCGCCGACCGCAACGGTCTCGCCGTCCTTGGCGATGATGTCGCCGAGCGTGCCCGCCGACGGCGCCGGCACTTCGATCGTGACCTTGTCGGTCTCCAGTTCGACCAGCGGTTCATCCACCGCCACGGCATCGCCGGCCTTCTTGAACCAGCGGCCGATGGTGGCCTCGGTCACGGACTCGCCGAGTGTGGGAACGCGAATTTCAGTCATCGTTTGTTTCCTCAATAGTCGCTTCTGCTGTCATCGTCCGCCACCGGGTCTCGCTTGCAAGCGAGCCCGATGACAGGCTCCGCCGGACGATCCGGTAATCCGTGACGGTCGCGATCGAATGCGGCAGCGCGGGTTACGGGATGCCCCCGCCTTCGCGGGGGATGACGGTTCATGAATAGCTAGCCCAGCGCGTCGTCCATGAAAGCCTTGAGCTGCGCCAGATGCTTCGACATCAGGCCGGTGGCGGTCGCGGCCGATGCCGCTCGTCCGGCGTAACGCGGACGCTTGTTCGGCGCGTGAATCTGGTTCAGCACCCATTCGAGATAGGGCTCGATGAAGTGCCAGGCGCCCATATTGCGCGGCTCTTCCTGGCACCAGACCAGCTCGGCGCCCTTGAAGCGGGCGAGTTCATGCACCAGCGCCTTCAGCGGCACCGGATAGAGCTGCTCGACGCGCATCAGGTAGATGTCGTCGATGTCGCGCTTTTCGCGCTCGTCGTAAAGATCGTAATAGACCTTGCCCGAGCACAGCACGACGCGGCGGATCTTGTCGTCGGGCACCAGCTTGATTTTCTCGTCCGGCAGCATCGCCGCGTCATCGTAGAGCAGACGGTGGAACGTGGTGTCGGCGCCGAGTTCGTCGAGCCGCGACACCGCGCGCTTGTGCCGCAGCAGCGACTTCGGCGTCATCAGGATCAGCGGCTTGCGGATCTCGCGATGCAGCTGACGCCGCAGCACGTGGAAGAAATTGGCGGGCGTGGTGGGATGGACCACCTGCATGTTGTCTTCGGCGCACATCTGCAGGAAGCGTTCGAGCCGGGCCGAGGAATGTTCCGGTCCCTGCCCTTCATAGCCGTGCGGCAGCATGCAGACGAGGCCGGACATGCGCAGCCATTTGCGCTCGCCCGAGGAGATGAACTGGTCGAACAGCACCTGCGCGCCGTTGGCGAAATCGCCGAACTGCGCTTCCCAGACCGCCAGCGCCTTCGGCTCCGCCAGCGAATAGCCGTACTCGAAGCCGAGTACCGCTTCTTCCGACAGCAGCGAGTTGATGACCTCGTAATGGCCCTGATCGACGCCGAGATGATTGAACGGCGTATAGCGGCTCTCGTCTTCCTGATCGATCAGCACCGAATGCCGCTGCGAGAAGGTGCCGCGCTCGGAGTCCTGTCCCGAAAGCCGGACGTGACGGCCTTCCTCCAGCAGCGTGCAGAACGCCAGCGCCTCGCCGGTCGCCCAGTCGATACCGATGCCGCCGTCGATGGCCTTGGCTCGGTTTTCCAGGAAACGCTGCACCGTGCGATGCA
The DNA here is from genome assembly GCA_001464035.1 of Bradyrhizobiaceae bacterium Ga0074131. Classification (GTDB taxonomy): domain Bacteria; phylum Pseudomonadota; class Alphaproteobacteria; order Rhizobiales; family Xanthobacteraceae; genus Bradyrhizobium. Next base: position 2,204 of record LNEC01000015.1, on the reverse strand, counting down.
CCCTGAAGCCGTCGGGCACCTTGGTGATTCTGCGGCCGATGTCCCTGAGCACCGCGACATCGACGCCGGTGACGCCGCGGCGCGGATCCTCTTCCTGATCGGCGGACTTGAACCCGGCCCATTTGCCGTCGAGCCAGTCGGCCTTGTTGGGCTTGTAGCCCGAGCCGGCCTCGAGTTCGGCATCGAGCCGGGCGCGCCAGTCGGCCTTGGCCTTCTCGACCTCGCCCTCGGTGATCACCCCTTCGGCGATCAGGCGCTTGGAGTAGATTTCCACCGTGCCAGGATGCGACGCGATCCGCTTGTACATCACCGGCTGGGTGAACGCCGGCTCGTCGCCTTCGTTGTGGCCATGCCTGCGGTAGCAGAACATGTCGATGACCACGGGCTTGTGGAATTTCTGGCGGAACTCGATCGCGACCTTGGCCGCGAACACTACGGCTTCCGGATCGTCGCCGTTCACATGGAAGATCGGCGCATCGATCATCTTCGCCACGTCGGAAGGATAGGGCGAGGAGCGCGAATAGCGCGGATAGGTGGTGAAGCCGATCTGGTTGTTGACGATGAAGTGCAGCGAACCGCCGGTGCGGTAGCCCTTCAGGTCCGACAGCGCGAAGCACTCGGCTACCACGCCCTGTCCGGCGAAGGCGGCGTCGCCATGCATCAGCAGCGGCAGCACCGAAATGCGCATGTCCGGGGGATCGCCATGCTGGTCCTGCTTGGCGCGCACCTTGCCGAGCACCACGGGATCGACGATTTCGAGATGCGAGGGGTTGGCGGTCAGCGACAGATGGATCTTGTTGCTGTCGAACTCGCGGTCCGACGAGGCGCCGAGGTGATATTTGACGTCGCCGGAGCCCTCCACCGCATCGGGATTGGCCGAGCCGCCCTTGAACTCATGGAACAGCGCGCGATGCGGCTTGCCCATCACCTGGGTCAGCACGTTGAGGCGGCCGCGATGCGGCATCCCCACCACGATTTCCTTCACGCCGAGATTGCCGCCGCGCTTGATGATCTGCTCCAGCGCCGGAATCAGTGACTCACCGCCGTCGAGGCCGAACCGCTTGGTGCCGGTGAATTTGACATCGCAGAATTTTTCGAAGCCTTCGGCCTCGATCAGCTTCATCAGGATGGCGCGCCGGCCCTCGCGGGTGAAGCTGATTTCCTTGTCCGGACCCTCGATGCGCTCCTGGATCCAGGCCTTCTGCGCGCCGTTGCTGATGTGCATGAACTCGACGCCGAGCGTCTGGCAGTAGGTGCGCTCGCAGATCGCGACGATCTCGCGCAGGGTCGCATATTCGAGCCCAAGCACGTGATCGAGGAAGATCTTGCGGTCGAAATCGGCTTCCGTGAAGCTGTAGGAACGCGGATCGAGCTCTTCGCGATCGCGCGCCGGCTCGATTCCGAGCGGGTCGAGCTTGGCGTGGAAATGGCCGCGCATCCGGTAGGCCCGGATCAGCATCAGCGCGCGCACCGAATCGCGGGTCGCCTGATGAATATCGGCCGCCGTCAGCTTGCTACCGTGGTCGCCTGCCTTGTCGTTTCCTTGGGGCTGCGCCTGCGCCTTGGCGGCGAGCTTGGCGCCGACGGCCTGTTCGACCTGCGCCCAGTTGCCGTCGAGCGCGGAGGTCAGATCGTCCCGCGGCGTCAGCGGCCAGTTGTCGCGGCCCCAGGACGGCCCGTCAGCGTTCTTTTGGGCGTCGGTAGGCTGATCCTTCAGGCTCTTGAAAAAGGCCTGCCAGTCGGCGTCGACTGAACTGGGGTCCTTCTCGAAGCGGGCATAGAGATCATCGATATAGGGGGCATTGGTGCCCTGCAAAAACGAGGAGAGGGCAAAGGCGGCGTTCGCGTCCTGGCGAGACATAATGGCGTCCTGGTGATTTCGATGAGCGCATGGAATACGGCGCGACGGCCGATCCGGGGTCCGGATCAGCACATCCTTGGCTTTTAACCCATATGGCGCCAATGCTCACGCCGAAAAGACCGAAAGAATGAATTAATTTTCAAAAGTTCGTTAGAGACGCCTCAGCGACCAAAATGGAGCAGCAAGCCCAGCATGAAACATGAACGAGGCCCCGGCGTGCCCGCCGGGGCCTTCGCAAAGCTAGTTGTGGGCTTTCAGGAGGTTGTCCATTCGGCCCGGACCGGAAACTCTGAAGTCGCCAAACCACCAGCGATTCGCGGAGAACCGAATGGACACCCACAAG
>LNEC01000014.1 GCA_001464035.1 Bradyrhizobiaceae bacterium Ga0074131 | reverse complement strand
CCCGCCGCCATTCGACGATCGGGTATCTCAGCCCTGTTCAGTTCGAACGAAAGGTGGGATTAGCTTAACCGGGTGTCCATCAAACCGGCAGCAGCTCAAGCACAGCTTCTTACGTATGTCGCGGACGGAAATTTCCGCCGGCACATAGAGCTTAGCCGGCTTCGGATTCCCGCGCGCAATCTCCAAAGCCTCATTGAGGCCCGACGCGATCTTGTCAAATGCCTTCTTGCTCATCCTGCCAAACCCTTTCTTTCCGCCTGCCCGGTTGCGAATGCCCCTCGTGCCGCCATAGCTGCGGTCTTCAACCTCCACCCCTTGCCCGTCCGCTGGGCAATAGGCGGCAGCGTGGCATGGTGCTGCAGTTCGCGTTGGTTGCCAATCCGACTGCGGGCGCCCTGTTGTCGCCTCGTCATCAGGGTCGGCGCCGTCGTGCTCTTCCTCGAGATCAGGATCCGTCGGCACGGCCGCTCCAGCGCCCGTCTGCCCCTCGCGCCGTCCTCTATGGGGATATCCTGTGTATAGCCTGTGGAAAACTGCCAAAATTAAGGCTCATTTGCGCCCCAAGTTCCTGTAGTTAGGGTCTTTTTTTTATTCCCTTCCTCCATAGCGGGGTTTTCCGATGAAGAGATGCCGGTTGTTCTTTCTCATGGCTTGCATCGCTGGCGTTCCCTTAGGGGCGTTCTTTTCCACCATGCCAGCGCAGGCGAAACAATGCAGCGCAGAACGGCCGCCAAACGCGCGGTCGCATTGGTCCTATCGGCTTATCGACGGGCGAAAATGTTGGTACGAAGGCAAGCCGATGCTGTCGAAATCCTTATTGCAATGGCCCGTGGCTCAAGCGTCACGAACGGGTCCAGATCGAAAGCCGAATATCCTTCCAGCGAATTATCGCGACCCTCTGGATGCGCAGGCGTCCATTTCCGACGATTCCGACGGTTTTGAAGCGCGTTGGCGCTCGCGCTTCCTGGACGCAATGGGAAAATGATGCGGGCGCAAGCTGAAGAGACACCAAACGACCGAGCCGGAATCGCGAAGACCCGGCTCGGGCCGGGCCTTGCGGCCAAGCGCAGACGCTAACCCTTGCGAAAAACATCACTTTATCCCTTGCAGAAACTTCCGCGCGTCGACCAGCAGATCTTGAATCCGCCTTTGCTCGTTGATCGCGCCCCTGCTGAAGCGACCGTGCTTGCGCGCGTTCCGGTTGCCCCTTGGCGCGCCGGATCCCGGCGCACCGCCATGCATGCGGCAGCGCTTCTTGCCGCGCACCGCCGGCGAGCGGCACGCACCGCCGCAACGGGTCTTCGCGTCGCAACGCGGGCTCGCCAGCATCGCCCCGGTAGGGCCGGCGTGGTCGCTCATGCCCGTGTTTTCCGCCTGGCGTCCACGGCATCGCGCGCGTGTTCGCAAAGCTCGGGCATCGGAACCCTTCGCGCATCCGGCGCCGCGGGCGCCGGTTTGTCCGATACGATCACTTTCGCATACTGCGTGACGTTGCCGACAATGGCCTTGCCGCCATCCGCGACCGTGACGTTCTGCACGCTGACGGCGGACCCGCCGTGGCTGCGATAGCGGCTGAGCGCCTCGATCTGGGCGGGAAAGGTGCGGGCCAGCCTGCCCAGCGCGCGCGCGGCGCTGTCTTGGCGGGCGATATCGTCAGCGTTCGCGAGATGATAGGCGCATCGCATCGCCATCACGTGAACGGACACCATCTGCGCCACCATCATGGCCTCGATGCAATCCTTTGGCTTGATGCTTTGCACCATCGACATCATGAAGCCGAGGCTGACCTCGTCGGGCTTCGCGCCGTTGACGCTGGCCCTCACCAGTTGCCGCAGGATGCCATGCATCGCATCACGATCGGCGACCCCGAGCGCGTCGGCCATGAGCCGTTCGCCAAGCTCCGGATCCGGATGGTCGATAGAAAACCCGTGTGACAAGAGCTTTATGCGCGGCACTGCCGCAGCGATGGTCTGGTCGGCTGCGGCGGTCGCCGCTGGCAGGTTGAGGTCCGGAGTCTTGCTCATATCGATACTCCCAGGGGCGCGCCGGATGCAGGCGCGGTGAGGCCAGGCGCAGGCGATCATTCGCTGCGGCGTGCAGGTGAGTTTCAGTTGGGGGTGTGACTTCGCGACGAAGACCCACTCGGGTGGGCGGCGATCTGCATGGCGCGATGGTGAAGGAATGCCCCTGATTTGCCCGACGTGTCAAATGGTCTTTGCGGGGAGCGTTCGTGCCGGCCCGCGACTTTGCATGGGGTTGTTTTCGATATTTTGGTTTTGAGGACGGACAATGCGCCAATCTGTCTCGTTTTTCGCTCGTTGCAGAGATACGGCATTGCTGTACCCTCGCGGAAAATCCAGGGAGAAACCATGCCAGCCAGGTTCAATCGACGCCGCTTCATCGCTGCCGGCACGGCCGCCGCGGCGACGCCCTTCCTGTGGCGCGGGGCCTCGGCCCAGGCGGCGTGGCCGTCGCGACAAATCCGCATGGTCTGCAGCTATCCGGCGGGCGGGCAGACCGATCTGCTGGCGCGCGCCTTCGGCGAATTCATCTCCAAGCAGGTGGGGCAGACCGTCGTCATCGAAAACAAGGCGGGCGCCTCCGGCTCGATCGGCGCGGCGGAAGTCGCGCGCGCCGAGCCGGACGGCCACACGATCCTGTGCTCGATCTCCACCACCTACATCATGAACAGGGTCATGATGAAGAACCCCGGTTACGACATGGACAAGGACCTGACCCTGGTCAGCGTCATCCCGGGCGCCGGGCTGCTGCTGATCGCGAGCCCGAAGTCCGGCGTCACCACGCTGGACGAATTCGTCGCTTTCGCGCGCAAGAGCGGCAAGGTGAATTTCGGCACCTACAGCGCGGGCTCTGCCCCCCACATCACGATCAACGAACTCAACAGGCAGTACGGTCTCAACATCGAGCCGGTCCACTACCGGGGCGAAGCGCCGATGTGGACGGGGCTGTTGGAGGGCACGCTCGACGTCGCGATGGGCAGCTACACGGCCGCGCAACCCGTCCTGCAAAGCAATCGCGGCGTTGTGTTCGCGGTGCATTCGAAGAAGGTCGACGCGATCCCGAATGTAAAGACCCTGCCCGAGCAGGGCGCGACCGCGAAGTTCTTCACCGTCAGCGGCTTCACCGGCTGGGCCCTGCCGAAGGCGACGCCGCAGCCGATCGTCGATCGGCTGGCGGAACTTTGTGTGGCCGCCAACAAGGATCCGAAAGTGAAGGAAGTTCTCAGCACTTTCGTGCTGGAACCGGCGCTGGGCTTCAAGGAAAGCAATGCCTTGTACCAGCGCGAACTGCCGGTCTGGATCGAGAGCGGGCAGGCGCTCGGCCTGCCGCCAGCTTGAGGCGCAAGCGGTGGCGACAGGGCCGGGCCTGCCCGGGAGCCACCTTCCCGGAGGCAGCCGTCAATCCGGCTTGTCGGCGGCCTCACCTTCGTCCTTGACCAGCGGGAGCAGCCTCAGGGTCAGGAACGTAAAAACCGCGACCGTCACCGCCACGTCGAAGCTGCCGAGCCCGACCGAAACGCCGATCGCACCGGTGGCCCACAGGCTTGCCGCCGTCGCGGTCCCGTGCACCGTTGTGCCGTGCTTGAGGATGGCGCCGCCGCCGATGAATCCAATCCCGGTGATCAGGCCCTCGATCACTTTGGCCATGGCCTCGGGCTCGTGCAGCATCAGGTTCTCGCTGGCCTGCACGAAACCGCAGCTCGCCATGGCAACCAGCGGAAACGTTCGCAGGCCCGCGCTGCGGGCTCTCTTCTCGCGATCCCAGCCGATCGGCATGGCGAGCGCAAAGGCTACAGCGAGGGCGAGAACGTGGGCGCCGATTTGAAACTTGTCCAACGGGCAGCTCGCCGGGTTACTGAAGAGGTTCAAAGCCTGATCTGTAGTTTTTGATCCCATCATTCGCTTGCAAGTCCGTCAAGTCATCTGGTTATGTGCAGCGCCGGCCGTGCCGGACGTGGGGGAAACACATGAACAAGAACGACGCAACGTCGCCGGACAATACTTCCGAATTCGATTACGTCATCGTCGGCGCCGGCTCCGCCGGATGCGTGCTCGCCAACCGCCTCAGCGCCGACGGCAGACACTCGGTGCTGCTGCTCGAAGCCGGTCCCAGGGACAGCAATCTCTGGATCCACGTGCCGCTCGGCTACGGCAAGCTGTTCAAGGAAAAGACCGTCAACTGGATGTACCAGACCGAGCCCGAACCCGGGCTGAATGGACGCCAGGTCTTTCAACCGCGTGGTAAGGTGCTCGGCGGATCGAGTTCGATCAACGGCCTGTTATACGTTCGCGGCCAGCATGAGGATTACGATCGCTGGCGTCAGCATGGCAATGCCGGCTGGGGTTTTGACGACGTGCTGCCGTATTTCAAGAAGGCCGAAGACCAGCAGCGCGGCGCCGATGATTTTCACGGCGCCGGCGGCCCGCTGCCGGTGTCCGACATGCTCCACGCCGATCCGCTGTCCGCGGCATTCATCAAGGCGGCGGCCGAGGCCGGCATACCGGTCAATCGCGATTTTAACGGCGCGTCGCAGGAAGGCGCCGGCTGGTTTCAGACCACGACGCGGAACGGCCGGCGGGCGAGCACGGCAAGGTCGTATCTGCGCCCTGCCAGGGGCCGCAGCAATCTTCGTATCGAGACTTCCGCGCTGGCGCAGCGCATCCTGTTCGACGGACGGCGCGCCGCCGGTATCGAATACCGCCACAACGGCGCGCTGCGCACGGCGCGGGCGCGCAAGGAAATCCTGATCTCGAGCGGCGCGTATAACTCACCGCAACTGCTGCAGCTCTCCGGCGTCGGACCTGCGGAGTTGCTGAAGAGTCACGGCATCAACGTCGTGCTCGATGCCGCAGGCGTCGGCAACGATCTGCAGGATCACATGCAGGTCCGGATCGTGATGCGTTGCGCTCAACCGATCACGCTCAACGATATTCTCAATCATCCGGGTCGCCGGATCATGGCCGGCGCGCGCTACGCGGCATTCCGCAAGGGACCGCTGACCATCGCCGCGGGCACCTCGGGCGCGTTCTTCAAGACCGATCCGCGGCTGGCGTCGCCGGACGTCCAGATTCACTTCCTGCCGTTCTCGACCGACAAGATGGGCGAGAAGCTGCATCCCTATTCCGCCTTCAGCGCCTCGGTCTGCCAGGTGCGGCCGGAGAGCCGCGGCTCGCTTCGGATCAAGAGCGCCGACCCGATGGCGGCGCCCGAAATCCGCATCAATTACCTCGCGACCGAAACTGATCGCGCGGTCAACGTCGAGGGGCTCAAGATCCTGCGCAGGATTCTGGCCGCGCCGGCGCTCGGGCCCTATGTGGTCGAGGAAGCCGAGCCGGGTGCGAAGGTGGTGAGCGATGAGGATTTGCTGGCGTTTTGCCGGCAGCGCGGCAGCACAGTCTATCATCCGACCTCGACCTGCCGGATGGGCAACGATTCGCTGGCGGTGGTGGATCAGCGGCTTCGCCTTCGCGGGATCGAAGGACTGCGGGTCGTCGATGCCTCCGTCATGCCGGATTTGGTATCGGGCAATACCAACGCCCCCGTGATTATGATCGCCGAGAAGGCGTCGGACATGATCCTGCAGGATGCGCGCTAGCACGGAGGCATCGTGACGTCGTTCTTGCTTCTCTTGTAGCGAGACCTCGGTCGCGCAGTCCTCCGGCCTGCCGATAAGGTCGAGCGGTAATTCAAAAACGGAAATTCCAAACGGGCTGGGGTCGGAATTTCTGTTTTGTGAGCACCGCACATTCACATCAACGATGAGGGTGCAATCTCATCTTTTACAGTCGAACCGAAGTTGGGGCGCCTGTCTGTGCAATATTGCTCAGGATCGCAATAAATCGCTGGCGCTATCCGTGGCCCGTTACATCGTCGGGAGGGGCCGCCGCCTTGCAGGCAGCCGTATCATCCGATGGAACTCCGGGATTGCCGGCGCGTTGTCCCTCGATATGGAGGCTACCTATGGCTGAGAAGTTCGATCCCGCGGCGCATGACAAGCACGCCGATGATCCCCGCGAAGCCGCGTTGGCCGACCGGGCAATGCACACGAAACTCGAGGCCGGATTGGTCGACAGTTTTCCGGCATCCGATCCCGTCAGCGCGGTCCAGCCCGCGCCGTCGAAGCCCGATGGCGATCGGGCCAGCGAATCGCTATGGGAAAAGATGAAGGCGGCATTTCGCTGAGCCGCGCGACGCACCGCACCGGCCTCGCGGTTTCAAATGAAGAATGAATTCAATCGCGCCCCGAACGACTCGCCGCGAAGCGGGAGTTCGAAGCGGGCGACGCCGCTGGTGCTGCTCACCTTGGCGATCGTTGCCGTGGTGATCTGGCTTGCCATCAGGCCGTGATCGACCGCCGCGGAACTTTTCGCACCGGCCGGGCTTTCTCAACGATAGTCCAAACATTGAGGAGCATGAAATGATCAAGCGTTTTGCAGCAGTGAGCCTCGCGGCCGCCGGAATTTGCCTCGCCATGCCGGCCGTTGCGCAGGTTGGAGTTGGTGTGGGCCCCAATGGCGTGGGCGTGACGGTTGGATCTGGTCCCGGTGACCGCGTCCGCGAGCGGGAAGTGATCCGGGAGCGCCACTATCGTGATCGCGACGAGACCGTGGTGATCCGGAAGAGCCGGGACCGCGACTACGACCGCGATCGCAAGACGGTGATCATCGAGCGCGATTAATCCTATCGGCTGAAACTATGCGAGCGGCCTCCCTTGTGGAGGTCGTTTTCTTGGGTGCTGCTGCGCGCCCACCATCCAGCCACTGCTCTAATAATGCGGCGGCGGCTCGTCGGTCGCGCCGGGCGCGAGCCTCTCTGCCTGCTGCAGCCGCTCGTTCAGGCCTGCGACCTGCCGCGTCAAGGCGTCGATCTGCTGCCATTGCGCTGTGATCGTGTTGTTCAGCGTCTCGATGGTCTCGTCCTGAAACGCCACCCGGACTTCAAGCGCATCGATACGGTCGCTGAGCGTCCCGGTCTCACTCATCTGAATTCCCGGTCTCACTCATCTGAATCATGTTCCGTTTGGCGTTGCCGCAAACCGGGGCCGAGCGCGACGCGGTCGTCGAACACGAAACATTCGCCGTGCCAGCGGCTCTCCGCTTCAGGCACCCTTTCGAGGTATTTAAGGATGCCGCCTTTGAGATGAAAGACCTCGTCAAAGCCGCGCGCGAGCAGCCAGGCGCTGGCTTTTTCGCAGCGGATGCCGCCGGTGCAGAACATCGCGATCCGCCGGTGTTTTGCCGGGTCGAGCTGGCGCGCGGCGAAATCCTTGAACTGCCCGAAGCTCCTGATGCCGGGATCGACGGCGCCGGGGAAGGTGCCCATCGCCACCTCGAATTGGTTGCGGGTATCGATCACAAGCGTGTCGCCGTCTGCGATCAGCGCGTTCCAGTCGGCCGGATCGACATAGACGCCGACCTGCCGGGTCGGATCGGCCGCGGGATCGCCGAGGGTGACGATCTCCTTTTTCAGGCGAACCTTCAGGCGTCGGAACGGCATCCGCGAGGCGCTCGAGAATTTCAGCTCAAGATGGTCGAGCCGGCCGCCGAACAGGGCGCCCTCGCGCAACTGCCCGATCAGACCGCCGATGGCCGCTTCGTTTCCCGCGATCGTGCCGTTGATGCCCTCATGCGCCAGCAGCACGCTGCCTTTCAGCTCGAAACCGGCGCAGATCGCCCGTAACGGCTCCCTGAGTTCGCGGAAGTCCGGCAGGGCGGCAAACTGGTAGAAAGCGGCGACCGTGAAGGGCATGCCGGGGTTTATCAGGCGGCTGGGGCAGGGGAAAGTCGGTCGCTGACCTGATCCCACACGGATGAGGTCAAGCCAGCGTCATGCATCCCTGAGCATTCCCATCGCTGCCTAAATATGCCAAGTGAAACAGCGCCTGAAACAACGATAAAACGACAAAGTGAGCAATATGGCATGAGGAATTTTCATCTCGCCGGCCGGTCCACGGTCCACGCCCAGAACGCAATGGTAGCGACGTCGCATCCGCTGGCGGCGCTGGCGGCGATCGACGTGCTGCGTGCCGGCGGCACTGCGGCCGACGCCGCCGTGGCGGCATGCGCGCTGCTCGGGGTGATCGAGCCGCAATCCACCGGGATCGGCGGCGATTGCTTCGCGCTGTTGCAGCCTAAAGGCGAGGGCAAGATCGTGGCCTATAACGGCTCGGGCCGCGCGCCACAGGCGGCGAAGGCGGAATGGTATCTCGAGCGAAAGATCAACTCGATCCCGCTGACTTCGGCACACGCCGTATCCATTCCGGGCGCCGTCGACGCCTGGGCCACCATCCTGCGCGACCATGGCAAACTCGGATTCGACACCCTGCTGCAGCCCGCGATCAAGGCCGCGGAGGAGGGCTATGTCGTCTCCCCGCGGATCGCCTTCGACTGGCACAACCAGTTCGACAAGCTGAAGAAGGGCGTCAACACCGAGCGCTATCTGCTGCCGCACGGCAAGCCTGCAGCCGCCGGTGATGTGATCCATCAGCCCGAACTCGGCAAGACGCTGCGCGCGATCGCCAAGGACGGCCGCGATGCATTCTATGGCGGCGCCATCGCCGACGACATGGTCGAGACCCTGCGCGGCATCGGCGGGCTGCACACGCTCGACGACTTCGCAGCCCACACCACCGAAACCACCTCGCCGATCGGCACCCTGTACAAGGGCCACGACGTCTGGCAGTGCCCGCCGAACGGTCCGGGCATCACCATGCTGGTGATGCTGAACATCCTGTCGCGCTTCGATCTGACGAAATTCGCGCCCATGAGCATCGAACGGTTTCATCTCGAAGCCGAGGCCGCGCGGATCGCCTATCTGATGCGCGAGCAGCACGTCGGCGATCCCGCTTACGTCAACGTCGATGTGACGCGAATTCTGACACCGGAATTCGCCGAGGAGTATGGCGGCAGGATCCGGATGGACCGCGTGCTCGATCTGCCCGTGGTGACGCCGCCGATGAACCCCTCGACCGTCTACATCACCGTGGTCGACAAGGACCGCAATGTCTGCTCGTTCATCAATTCGATCGCGCATTCGTTCGGCTCGGCGATCGTTACCGAGAAGACCGGCATCCTGCTGCAGAACCGTGGCGGCGGTTTCCGCATTCAACCCGGCCATCCCAATTGCATCGCGCCCGGCAAACGGCCGCTTCACACCATCATCCCGAGCCTTGTCACCAGGAACGGCCGCGCCGTGATGCCGTTCGGCGTAATGGGCGGGCAGTATCAGCCGGTCGGGCAGAGCCACGTGCTGACCAACATGCTCGACTACGGCTGCGACGTGCAGGAAGCCATCGATATGCCGCGTGGCCTGCACTATGAAGGGGTCTACCAGCTCGAGGACGGCATCCCCTCCGAGATTGTCGAGGGACTGAAGAAGCTCGGGCACAAGACCACCAGCGTAGTCGGCCCGCTGGGCGGCGGCCAGGCGATCTGGATCGACTGGGACAAGGGCACGCTGACCGGCGGGTCCGACCCGCGCAAGGACGGCTGCGCGCTCGGCTATTGAGCGATGCCGCTACCATTGACGGGAATCGTGGGCTGTCAGTGGTTGCGCGTTGCCCGCCTGATCTTGCTGGCATTGGAACCAGACTGCATCGCCTTCGTTAAGGCGGTGGAGGCGTGCGCCTGTCCCCAGGGTTGCTGCGTGGTTGTCCGGCCGCCAGCCGGTTGAGGTTTCATTATCAGCGTCCTCGATACAGATGACACCGAACATGCCGACCTGCGGGGCGGCCGTTCGCCGTGGTTTGCAGGGGGGAAGCATCCTGTCCGCGTCGACCTCGGCGAGAACCTGAAATGCGATGCGCTGATCGTCGGGGGCGGCATCACGGGATCGCTGATCGCCGAGCGCCTGACGCGCCAGGGCCTCCATGTCGTCATTATCGACCGTGAATTTCCCGGGCGCGGCAGCACCGCTGCCTCCACGTCGATGCTGCTGTGGGAAATTGACCGCTCCCTGACCGAACTGACGGAAATCTATGGCTTCGAACGGGCGTCGCGCGCCTATCTGGCGAGCTTGCAGGCGGTCACGAGCCTGAAATCGCTGGTCCTGCAGCTCGGCATCGCCTGCGAGATACGCGACAAGAATTCGCTTCTGCTGGCGGCCGGCGACACCGGCAGGCAATTGCACGAAGAGCACCAGTTGCGACGGCGGGCCGGTCTGCCCGGCGACCTCCTCGATCACGCGATGCTGCTCGACGTGTTTGGAATAGCCCGCGCCGCAGCCATCGTGTCGCCCGGCTCGGCGGATGCCGACCCGATGCAATTGGCGCGCGGACTGCTCGCGATCGCCCTTGCGCGCGGCGCCCGGATATTCGAGGCCGAGGCGGTGCACTTCGATGCTGCCGCGCGCTCGGTCGGCGTCGTCCTGAAGAATGGCCGCGAGATCGAGGCCCGGTCGGTGATCCTCGCTACGGGCTATGTGATGCCCGGTATCGTTCGCTCCACCGTCCACGCGGTTTCGTCGAGCTGGGCGATAGCGACCACGCCGCAGCCGCACAACATCTGGAAAGACGGCGCCTTAATCTGGGAAGACAGCAAGGACTATCTCTACGCGCGGACGACAAGCGCGGGAGGCATCATCATCGGCGGCGAAGACAGCGAAGAGGTGATCGAACCCGATGCACGCGATGCCCTGATCCCGGAGAAGTCGCGGCTGCTGACGCAAAAGCTCGCGGCACTGTGGCCGGCCGCCAATCTCGAAATCGAGTTTCGCTGGTCCGGCACGTTCGATACCACAAGCGACGGTCTGCCCTTGATCGGCCCTGTACCGGGCGCCAAAGGCGTCTACGCCGCCTATGGCTATGGCGGCAATGGTATCACCTTCAGTTTTCTCGCCGCCCAATTGATCGGCGACCTCATCGCGGGGGCGAGTTCGCCGCTGCTGGGCGATTTTGCGCTGGATCGGGACGGCCCTCCGACACGTTGATTTGAGGACGTTGGGATTGCTGGAAATCCGGGCGAGTCTATCCATGGAGTCAAGGCACCGGGGGCCGACATGGTTTCGGTAAAAATGCGCGGCTCTGGCTGATCCGATGGTCGTATGGGGAGGAACCCAAATGGCTGCGGCGAATTAGCCGATGACCTCCTGAAGAAGTCCAGGGAGCATCAGTGCCAAACGCAGCCGACCAACGCAGCAAATCCCTCTGGATGGATGTAGACGTCGTACCCGAGGCGCCTCCGCTGGGTTCAGATCGGCGCTGCGATACCATCATTATCGGGTCCGGCATCGCCGGCATTTCGACGGCCTACGAACTCGCAATCGAGGGACAGCAGGTCATGATCATCGACCGCGGGCAGATTGCCGGCGGCATCACGGCGCGCACCACGGCACATCTGGCTCCGTTGTGCGACGACCTGACGGCGGAGATGATCAAGCTGCGCGGCGAGGACATCTCCCGGTTGTTCTACGAAAGCCAGGTCACGGCCCTCGACCGCATCGAGGAAATTCAGAAGCGCGAGAACATCGACTGCGACTTTCGCCGGCTCGATGGCTATCTGTTTCAGGCGCCGGGCACCGATTCAAAGATCATCGATGATGAACTTGACGCCGTCCGGAAAGTCGGCGCGCCGGTGCACCGGCTGGTCGGTGTCCCGCTCGCCCATTGCGACAAGCAGCACGCCCTCCGCTACCCGCGGCAGGCCACTTTTCATCCCCTCAAATACCTGAAAGGTCTCGCCGAGGCTATCACGGCAAAGGGCGGCACATTTTACCCGCACATCACGGTACAGGGGATCCAGGAGTTCGACGGCGGGCCAGTGGTCGTGGCGACCGATCACGGTTCCGTCACGGCGAAGGCTGCGGTTGTCGCCACCAATTCGCCGATTATCGATCGGTTTGCGTTGCATACCAAGATGTCGCCGTACCGTACCTACGCGATGGCATTTTCGATTGCGCGCGGTGCCCTGCCCGATGCCTTGTACTGGGACACGCTCGATCCCTACCATTATGTGCGGCTGCAGCCCGGCGAGGGCCGAACCGATTATCTGATTGTCGGCGGTGCCGACCACAAGAGCGGGGAAGCTGATGATGCCGAGGCGCGCTTTGAGGGGTTGGAGGCTTGGGCGCGAAATCTCATCCCGGCTGCGAAGGACGTAACGCATCGATGGTCCGGGCAGGTGCTCGACACCATCGATTATGCTGCCTTCATCGGCCGCAACCCGGGCAACACCAATGTTTATGTCCACACCGGCGATTCGGGCCAAGGCATGACTCACGGCGTCGTGGGAAGCCTGATCAACTCCGCCTTGATTCTCGGCAGCGACACGAAATGGCAGGAGGTTTACGAGCCGACCCGCAAGACCGCTGCGGCGATCGGGAACTATCTGCGCGAAAATCTTACCGCCGTGCAAAACTTCGCGGAGTACCTGGCGCCGGGGGAACTGGGATCGCTGGACGAACTCAAGCCGGGCCATGGTGCGATCGTCAGAGCCGGACTCACCAAGATCGCGGCCTATCGCGACAGCGAAGGCGCGCTGCACGCGCGATCCGCGGCATGCACCCATGTCGGCTGTCACCTGCATTGGAACTCGTTCGAGGTGTGTTGGGACTGCCCGTGCCACGGATCGCAATTCGCGGTGGACGGTACGGCGCTTAATGCACCGGCCATAAGCCCGCTGGCCGAGGTCAAGACACCGAAATGAGCCAGAGCCTGCTTCCGTGGATCGGCGTCGCCGCGGCCGCGCTCACCTCGTTCTCTTACATTCCGCAAGTGGGAAAGGCCTGGCCGCGCGGGTCGACTTCGGATCTGTCGCTCACGATGCTTGTGGTCCTGACCGCGGGGCTGCTGCTTTGGGTCGGCTATGGCCTGTTGAAAGGCGACGGGGTCACCGTCGCCGCCAACGGCGCCGGCGCCACGCTGTCGGCAAGCGTGCTCGCATTTAAGATCCGTGACATGCGATCGGGACGCTGAACCCATTACGCGATATCTGGTCGGCGTGGACGGAAATATCCGGGCCAAGCAAATCGCCGTGCGGGAACTGCTCCGAGCGGGAAAAGTTGTGATGACGAAACCCGTTGTTCGGGTTCCAACCCTTCGAAGGAGGATGACGTGGGATTCTTTTCAAAAGATATCAAGACGATGGGAGACCTGCTGCTGCACGGCCTGCAGGATATCTACTACGCCGAACAGCAGATTACCAAAGCCCTGCCCAAGATGATCGATCAGGCCACCAACCGTGATCTGGCGCAGGGCCTCAAAATGCACCTTGAGGAGACCAACAAGCAGATCGAGCGGCTGGACCAGGTCTTCAAGAAGCTCGGCCATAAACCGTCCGGGACCGATTGCCCGGCGATCGATGGACTGATCAAGGAAGCAGATGCAACCGCCGGCGAGATCGAAGATAAGTCGGTGCTTGACGCCGCCATCGTCGCCAATGCGCAGGCTGTCGAGCATTACGAGATCGCCCGCTACGGCACGCTGATCGCATGGGCGGAAGAACTTGGACATGACGACATCGTTCGTTTCTTGACCACCAACCTGAACGAGGAAAAGGCCGCGAACACCAAGCTCAACACCGTGGCGCTACGCAAGGGCGTCAATCGCAGGGCGGCCAGCTGAGGGAAGCGGACCGCAAGGGCCGCCGCAACGTATCTGCCCGACGCCGACGGCGTCGGGCGTTGATCCATTCCGGGGACCAGGCATCGCAATGACGACCTAGCAAGGCAAACCGCGGCGGGACCGATTGAACAGCTAACGCAAATTGTGCGGCAGCGAATTTTGAATGTTGCCGCGATGGCGGCGTCGCCGGTGCCGACCGCGATCTGGTGAAGGTCGGAGACGATCCCCGATGGCGTACAGCCCAGGGACCGCGGTCTGGTGATGCGCATCGACTTCAAGACACCCGACGTCGTCGTGGCGGGCGCCGAGCGCCGTGCCCAATTCGGATCGTACTGCGCATCCGAGCACCGGATAGATCACGTCGAAGGTCATGCGGCTGCCATCAGCCAACGTTAACGAAACTCCGTCAAATTGACGCTCGATTGCAACCACCGGCGAGGTTGGAAAGTCGACTCCGCCGCCGGACAAGTCCCGGCACGTCACCTCGCATCCAGCCTTGCCGTCGAGGGTCAACAGCGTGACTCTTTTCGAATAGGTCGCCGACGATCAGGCAATCGATGTCGCGCGAGTCGGAAGCAGCCATGAGAGGAGGCTTTCAAGGCAATATTGCGCGTGCGTATTTGTCCGCTCAAGCGATAATGAGAGCGCACCTTCGGAACAAATGTTCCTGCAGCATATTATAACAAATGTTCCTGCAGCATATTATTATGGCTCTTGAACCTGATTTCTTGCCAGTTCGGAGCGTTCGATGATCGACACAGTAATCGTCCAACCGGGGAACGATACCGGCGAGCCCGCCGTAGCCGGCGTGTCATGGCCCGCGATCGCCGCTGGCGCTGTGGTGAGCTGCGCCATAACACTCGTTCTGCTCGCCTTCGGCACGGGGCTCGGTTTGTCCGTAGTGTCGCCATGGGCCGGCTCAGGAGTATCCGCGACCAACTTCAAGATCGGTACAGGCCTGTACCTCGTCGTCATCGCCATGATTGCCTCCTCGCTGGGCGGCTACATTGCCGGCCGGCTGCGGTCGCGTTGGATCGGCGTGCACAGCGATGAAGTTTACTTCCGCGACACCGCGCACGGCTTCATCGCCTGGGCGTTTGCTTCCGTACTCGGCGCCGTGTTGCTCGCGACGCCGGCCACGAGCCTGCTGACTGGCGCGGCATCTGGCGCCACGCAAGCCGCGGTAAACGCCGCCAGTCAAGCAGGTCCGATGGATGGCTATGTCGATATGCTGTTTCGCGCCGATACCCCCGCAGCGCAAAATCCCTCCACTGCGCAGGATTTGCGCGCCGAGATGGTACGCTTGTTCACCGGCAGCTTCCGCGACGGTGGAGATCTGAAGCCGGCCGATCGGCAGTATGTCGCAAAGGTAGTTGCCGCGCGCACCGGGTTGAGCCAGGCCGATGCCGAGAAGCGTGTCAATGACGTCGTGACGCAGGCAAAAAGCGATATCGACGCCGTTCGCAAGGCCGCCATGCAGCTCGCGTTCTGGCTGACGGCGTCGCTGCTGATTGGTGCCTTTTGCGCCAGCCTCGCCGCCACCGAAGGCGGAGGTCTTCGCGACGGCACATGGGGCCGCAAAGCGCGCCGCTGATTTCAACCAGGAAAGGAAAACTCCATGCCCATTCTTCTTTGGCTACTCGGAATCCCGATTCCGCTTATTCTCCTGATCCTGTTGTTGCGATAACAACGGGCCGCCGCACGGAAATACCCTGCTTGCGCGGGGGGATTTTTGCCGGACCGCTGCGGACGCATTGCGTGCCTGCTGTGGCGGCGCGCCATGATGCTCTGGTGGGGAACTCAGGTCCTCCGGCGGCATTGTTTGCTGGCGAACTCGCAACCGGGGAATTTCATGGCTAAATCATCCAAGCTCGCAAACGGCAAACCTGCAGCCGCCGGTCCCGCAACCATCCATGATCAGAAACTGCAGCGCGGCGAGGGCGGCGAACTGCATCAATTCGCCGAAGGTGATGTCCCGGTTCTGACCACCGCGCAGGGCGGCCCGGTTGCGGACGACCAGAACACGCTCAAGATCGGTCCGCGCGGGCCGGCCCTGATCGAGGATTTTCATTTTCGCGAGAAGATTTTCCATTTCGACCACGAGCGGATCCCCGAGCGGGTAGTGCATGCCCGCGGCTATGGCGCGCATGGCTTCTTCGAGAATTACAAGCCTCTTTCAAAGTACACCCGCGCCGACCTGTTCCAGCGCGCCGGTGAGCGGACGCCGGCCTTTGTGCGGTTCTCCACCGTTGCCGGCAGCAAGGGTTCGTTCGATCTGGCCCGAGATGTCCGCGGCTTTGCGGTCAAGCTCTATACCCAGGAAGGCAATTGGGACATCGTCGGCAACAATATCCCGGTGTTCTTCATCCAGGACGCGATCAAGTTTCCGGACATCATTCACGCCGTCAAGGAAGAGCCCGACAGCGCCTTTCCGCAAGCGGCATCGGCGCATGACAACTTTTGGGATTTCATCAGCCTGACCCCCGAAAGTATGCACATGATCATGTGGGTGATGTCGGACCGCGCGATCCCGCGCTCGTTCCGCTTCATGGAAGGGTTCGGCGTTCACACCTTCCGCCTCGTCAATGCGAAGAACGAATCCACCTTTGTGAAATTTCACTGGAAGCCCAAACTGGGCATGCAGTCGGTGTTGTGGAACGAGGCCGTGAAGATCAACGGCGCCGATCCCGACTTCCATCGCCGCGACCTCTGGACCGCGATCCAGAGTGGCAATTTTCCGGAGTGGGAGTTGCAGTTTCAGATGTTCGACCAGGCATTTGCCGACAGCTTCGAGTTCGATATTCTCGATCCGACCAAACTGATCCCGGAGGAGGTGCTGCCGCCGATCCCGGTCGGCCGTCTGGTGCTCGACCGGATGCCGGATAATTTCTTTGCCGAGACCGAGCAGGTCGCTTTCATGACCCAGAATGTTCCGCCCGGCATCGACTTCTCCAACGACCCGCTGCTTCAGGGCCGCAATTTCTCCTATCTCGATACCCAGCTGAAGCGGCTCGGCAGTCCGAACTTCACCCACATTCCGATCAATGCACCGAAATGCCCGTTCGCCCATTTCCAGCAGGACGGCCACATGGCGATGCGAAATCCGGTCGGGCGCGTCAATTATCAGCCGAACTCGTTCGGCGAAGGCCCGCGCGAATCCCCGCAGCGGGGTTTCACGCCCTTCGCGGACGTTGAGCAGGGTGCCAAGCGCCGACTGCGCGCGGAAAGCTTCGCCGATCACTACAGTCAGGCGCGGCAGTTCTTCGTCAGCCAGACCCGCGGCGAACAGCATCACATCGCCGCCGCCCTGACGTTCGAGCTCAGCAAGGTGAAAACGCCCGTCATCCGCGAGCGGATGGTTTCTCATCTTCTCAACATCGACGAGACGCTGGCGAGCAAGGTCGGCACCGGACTGGGGTTGAAAACGATGCCGAAACCGGCCGACGCGGCGGTGCCGACACGGCAGGACCTCGAACCCTCGTCGAAACTGAGCATTGTCGAGAACGGGCCGCAGCGGTTTGAGGGCCGCAAGCTCGGCATTCTCGTTACCGACGGCACCGATGCGGCGGTGTTGAAGGCGCTGCAGCAGGGGCTCGCCAAGGCAGGCGCTTCCTTCGAGATCATCGCCCCGAAAGTCGGGGGAGCCAAGGCCAGCGACGGCAGCTGGATCGAGGCCGACCAGATGATCGACGGCGCTCCATCGGTGCTATACGACGCGGTCGCGCTGCTGCCGGCGGCGGCAGGCGTGCAAGACCTGCTGCAGGAACATACGGCGCGCGACTTCGTCGCCGATGCGTTCGCCCATTGCAAATTCATCGGTTATGTCGATACGGCGGCCCCGCTTCTTGAAAAGGCGGGCATAACCCAGGATGACTTTGATGAAGGCGTGATCCCCCTCGGGGCAAAGGAGGCTGCCGGCTTCGTCGAACGTCTCGGCCGATTGCGCGTCTGGGCCCGTGAGCCCGGCGTCAAGATGAAGTAGCTCCACAGCAAACCTGCTCCACTCAACGACACTGGACTACGAGGATTGGAGGCGGCGGGGCATCCCGCCACCTTCCTATATCGCTTGCGGGCAGGAACCTCGAGGAGCGTCTCGCTGCCCTAAATTTCCGCATCCGGATCAGTTTCGCACCGGGAACGAACGGGTTCTTACCGGCTTGTTTCGCCATAGTTCGGGCTTGACCTTCTGGAGGAGCAGCACAGTGAGAATCCGTGCCGGTTACGACATCGCCTTTCGATGCTTCCAGGACACGCCAATGGCCCTGATGCTCAGCATCGAGCCGGCAAGGCTCAAGGACCTTCTGAGCGGACACAGCATCGAGTTCTCGCCGAATGTGGCGTCGCGCGATTATGTCGATACGTTCGGCAATACCTGCACGCGCATTATCGCGCCGCCCGGCCTCATCGAGATGCGCAACGACTTTCTGATTTCCGACAGCGGCCTGCCGGACGAAGTCGCACCCGATGCGCGTCAGATTGAGGTCGGCGATCTGCCCGACGATGTCCTGGTCTATCTGCTGGGCAGCCGCTACTGCGACACTCAGAAACTTTCAGATCTGGCATGGTCGGTGTTTGGCGGCGTCGCGCCGGGCTGGCAGCGGGTGCAGGCGATCTGCGACTATGCTCATCAGCGTATCAGCTTTGGCTATCACCACGCGCGCTGCGACCGCACCGCGTCGGAAGGTCATGCCGAGCAGGTCGGGGTCTGCCGCGACTTCGCGCACCTCGCGGTGACGCTGTGCCGCTGCATGAATATCCCGGCGCGGTATTGCACCGGCTATCTCGGCGACATCGGGGTGCCTGCCGACCCGGCGCCGATGGATTTCTCCGCCTGGTTTGAAGTCTATCTCGACGGCCGCTGGTTCACTTTCGACGCGCGCCACAATCGTCCGCGCATCGGCCGGATTGTGATGGCGCGCGGCCGCGATGCCGCCGACGTCGCGATTTCCACCGCGTTTGGCACAGCGCAGCTGGTGCGATTTACGGTGATCACGGAAGAAGTGAAGACCCGGGCTCAGGTGTCGCAGGCGGCCTGATTGGGCCTGCCCGGATAAGCCCGGGAACGCCCCGGACGGGGAGCCCGGAGGTTCTGTGCTTGGCCGGGCTGGCTAGGGCCGGAAGGTTGCGCTACACACGGTCCGATTTGCAAGGGAAGGATAATCAGGGGAATGCGACGTCTCGAGCGCGCGACACTATTGATCGTTTCGGCCGTCGTCCTGGCAATCGCCGCGACAGCCCGTCCCACCATAGCAGCGGCCCAGACCGCGGGAAAAACCATGACCACAGCATCAGGAATGCAGATATCCGACAGCACGGTCGGGACCGGCGCTTCGCCGAAGCCGGGCCAGATCTGCGTCATGCACTACACCGGCTGGCTCTATGAGAATGGGCAGAAGGGCAAGAAGTTCGACAGTTCGCTCGACCGCAATGAGCCGTTCGAGTTCCCTATCGGACAACGCCAGGTGATTGCCGGCTGGGACGAAGGCGTCGCCACCATGAAGGTCGGCGGCAAGCGCACGCTGATCATTCCGCCTGCGCTGGGCTACGGCGCGCGCGGCGCCGGCGGCGTGATTCCCCCGAATGCGACGCTGATGTTCGAGGTCGAACTGCTCGGCGTAAAGTAGAGGCAGGGAACTTACGCAACCCTCGCCCGCTGGCGGTTGCATAAGAAGAAAGCCGGTCCTCGGGACCGGCTTTCTCAACCCACTCAAATCGCGTCGATCAGAGGTTCTTGTTAGCCGCGTCGGCGGCCTTGTTGACCGCGTCCTTGGTGGCTTCCTTGGCGTCACCGAGGGCCTGCTGGCCCTTGCCCTTGACTTCCTGGATGGCGCCTTCGCCCTGCAACTTGTCGGAGCCGACCGCTTCGCCAATGCCCTGCTTGGCCTTGCCGATGGCTTGGTTGGTGGCGCCCTTGACCTTGTCTGCGGTTGAACCCATGGGAACTCTCCTCTGGAACGGTTAAGCTTCGTGGAGGCAAGTCGCAAACGGTGTCAATGTTCCTCTTACGGGGCTGGTTTGCGATCACGGTTTTATGTAGTTTCGCGTCACAAAATTCTGGAAAGCAGAACGATGACTGGCCAACACGATCACACCCATCCGGATCATTCGCGCGATCACGGCGACGGCGAGCGTTGGAAGCACGACGGGGTCCGCGTCATTCCGGGCGATCAACTCGATCCCAACGTGCCGTCGACCGCCGGGATGGATCGCAAGGCCGCAATCAACTTCGCGCGCGTCGGCGCACAGAAATTGTGGGCCGGCACCGTGACCATCAAGCCGGACGCCAAGACCGGCGCGCATCATCACGGCCATCTCGAAAGTATCATCTTTGTCGTGAAGGGCCGGGCGCGGATGCGCTGGGGCGAGCATCTGCAGTTCACCGCGGAAGCGGGGCCAGGCGATTTCATCTTCATTCCGCCCTACGTGCCTCATCAGGAGATCAACGCCAGTCCCGATCAGGTGCTGGAATGCGTACTGGTGCGCAGTGACGGCGAGGCGATCGCGATCAATCTCGACATCGAGCCGGTGGAAAAGCCGGAAACCGTGCTGTGGATCGACCCGGTGCACCGCGATCCAGCCGAAGCGAAGTGACCAAGGCATTCCACGCGCAAGCGCATCACGTTATCGCTTCCGTGCGCTGGACTAGTACGTGATGCGCAAGCCTGCGCCGCCATGCAGCGTGTTGCCGACCGGCTGCGGGCCGGCGGTGCCGTTAACGAAAAGGTCGGCAATCCAGCCCTTGCTGATGCGGTAGCCGACCCGGCCGCCATACTCGAACCAGTTCTGGTTGCCGATCGTAGGCACCACGGTTCCCTCACCGGTGACGGTGGCGACGATGCCGGAGCGGGCGCCAAATGATTGCACGAAGCCGCCGTTGATATTGGTCTCGATGCGGTTGCCGAACAGGTGCGTCCACTGGCCGCCGATCTTAACGAGGGTGGCCTTGTCGGTCCCGGTTGCGACCGAAGCGTCGAACGGATTGAATGCCACGCTGGCAGGGTCGGCATAGCCCTTGACCCGCTGCCACATCTGCCAGACCTCGACCGAGGCCGCGACTTCGTCCCGCGGCGACAGCCGGCTGATCCAGCCGGCCCGGCCATAGACGCCGTAGTTTTCGCTGCTGGTTTCGCTGTCGAGCGACACGGGGCCGAGGCTGGTCTGATAGCTGCGGCGATAGCGCACCTTCTGAAATGGCGACAGTATGGCCCCGATGTCGAAGAACGGCCGTGAGGATCCCCAGTCAGTGAAATCGTAGCGCAGCGCGAAGGCGCCGATCGGCGCGCTGGTGACGCTGTAGCCGCCTTCGTTGTACTGGGCGTAAGCGATGCCCGCCAGCAGCGCGAGGTTGGACGTCAGGTTCTTGCGGCCGTGAATGCCGGCCGAGAACGATCCCGCGGAGCCGAACGCGCTGAAACAATCGCCGCAATTGACCTGTTCATTGACGCCGAGCAGCACCGTGCCGAGCACCCGGTTGGTGATCATCTGATTGAAGCGCTGCTGGGCCAAGTCGCCGATCGAGCCCTTGCTGGAGTCCAACCCCGTGATGGGTGTCGATGTCGGGGTCGGTGTCGGGGTGGGCGTGGGCGTAGGTGTCGGCGTGGGAGTCGGAGTCGGCGTTGGACTTTGCGCCGATACCGGAGTGGTCAGGACCGGACTCAGCAGCAGCGACATCACCGCGCTGAACGCAGCCGATACGAAAAAGCTGCGGGTGCGTTTCGTCATCGTCAGCGTCCGCACAGCATGCCGGTGGGATCGCTGCCGTCATCGACAGGCGGCGTAATGGTCGGCGTCGCGTCCGCATATTGGGTGGTGTTGCAGAGTCCCGCCGCGGCGCCACAGGCGAAGGTCCAGGGCGGATTGCTGCTCTTTTGAATGGTGTAATTGCCGCCGGCGAAGGTAATGATGGCGGTTTCTCCGGGCATGGTCAGATCGGTGCACTGAAAAGTCAGGGTGCAGACCCGCGAGGCGCCATTGTCCCGCAGCACTACGGTGGTCCGGCCGCGCTGGGACAGGATATCGAGGACGGTGCCGCGCACGCCGATGGTCGCGACCTGGGTCTGGATCTTGTAGGCGCTCTTTTCCGAATTGCCGGTGACGAAACGGAATGCGCCGGTGGTCAGCCTGATCGAGATGTCGCGATAGCTTTTGGCGTCGTCGAACACCGTGCGGTCGAGCTTGAGCGTGGAATTGGGGCCGAGCGACAGATTGGTGCTGTCGGCCATCACCAGCCGCGCCGCACCGTCGGTGCCGGTGCGCAGGGTTTCGTCGCGCAGCACGCTGTCGCCGACGTTGATCTGTCTCGTCGCCGATCCCGCGACGCGGACGACTTCGTTCTTGACGACGGCCGCTTCGCCGACGCGCGTTTGTGCGCGAGCGGAGCTGGCCGCCAGCGCGGCCATCAGGCAAAGCGCGGAAACGAAAATGCAGGAATGCCAATTCATCGCGTGACCGATCGATTATCCGCGCATCGTACCGGATCGGACGCCTGCGCGATGTTGTAAAAATATCACTGCTGCGGCTTATAAGCCCGGTGGTTGGTGACGTCGAAATCGAAATACGTTCAATGCGATGGACTAAATAATCCCGCCCGCCCACATTCGGTATCTCTGCAACGCCAACAATCCGTGAAACCCGTGCGCGAGTTACCTGCTGTTCCAGCGATTTCCGCGGCGCGGAGCGGGCTGATTGCCGTCGTCATTTTCGTTGTCGCCAATTTTGCGCTGTTGGCAGGCGTCACCACGCCGGAGAAGTTCTACTTCGACGAAGTGCATTACGTGCCGGCGGCGAGACAAATGCTCGAGCCGGTGATGCCGAACACGATGCTCAACCCGATGCATCCACCGCTGGCCAAACAGCTGATCGCATTATCGATCCGCACTTTCGGGGATGTGCCGCTGGGTTGGCGCTACCCGAGCGTGCTGTTCGGATCGCTTGCGGTTGTCGCGATCTATCTCTGCGGCCTCGCGCTGTTCGCCGCGCAAGGTCCCGCGATCGCCGCCGGCTTGCTCGCCTTCTTCAACCAGATGCTGTTCGTGCAGTCGCGGATCGCGATGCTGGATGTATTCGCGCTGGCGTTCGGCGTGTTGGCGATCGCGGCGTTCATGCATGGCTTCCGCAAGGCGCGGCCGCATCTCTTGTTCGCGCTCGCCGGCCTCGCATTCGGTCTTTCGGTCGCCTGCAAGTGGAGCGGCCTGTTTGCGCTCGCGGTCTGCATCGTGATCGTGGCCGTGATCCGGCTGATGCAGCGCTGGCGAACACAGTTCGCCGACGGCAACCCAAGCGACTGGTATCGGCCGGACCTCTGGCCCGATTTCAGAGTGACGCACTTCGCCGCGTGCTTCGTGGTCATTCCCGCGGTCAGCTATCTCGCGACCTTCGTGCCGCTCTACGGCCTGTCGCTTCCAGACCTGCTCGAAGCCCAGCGCAGGATCTTCGGCGACAACACCACAACCGCGATTGCGGGCCACACCTATATGAGTTCGTGGCCGTCATGGCCGTTTCTGACGCGGCCGGTGTGGTATCTGTTCGACAAGATCGCCGACGATCGGATCGCGGCCGTGGTGTTCCTCGGCAATCCCGTGGTGCTGTGGACGGCGCTGCCGGCGCTCGCGGTTTGCCTGCGCGACTGGATCGCGACGCGCCGGGCCGACGCGTTCCTGATCCTGTCGTTCTATTCCGGGCCTTATCTGGCCTGGGCACTGCTGCCGCGGACGCTCGGCTTCCTGTATTATTATCTGCCGGCCGCTACCCTTGCGAGCCTGGCGGTGGTCTACGTGCTGCGGCGGGGCAATGCCCCGCGCTGGCTGTTATGGGCTTTCGTCGGGCTCGCATGCGCGGGTTTCGCCGCGATGCTGCCGATCTCAGCGGCGTTTCTGGGCACGTCGATGGAGACCTTCGTCCGGCTGATGCTTTTCCAGAGCTGGATCTAGCAGGCCAGCGAAGGCCCGATACCGGATCACCCTTCTGCGTCCCGAGAACTCTTGCTGGATCAACCCCGCGTCCTCCCGGGTTGACGGGGGCAGGGATGCTGGTCAATTTGATTTCAGGCGATTAATTTCATCACGTTTGAATCCGGAACGATCAGCATGTTGAACTTTCTTGAGCGTCTGCTCGACTCGTCAATGTTCGCTCCGCATGGAATTTGCCTGCTTTGGGAACCACAGCTGATATGGCTCCACGTCGCCTCCGACGCCGTCATTGCGGTGGCGTATTTCTCGATTCCGGTTGCGCTCTCGATTTTCGTCGCGAAGCGGCCTGACGTCGACTTTGGCTGGATCTTCTGGGCGTTCGCACTCTTCATTCTGGCCTGCGGCTTCACCCATGTGCTCTCGATCGTGACGCTGTGGCTGCCGATCTATGGTATTGAGGGCATCGTCAAGGCGCTGACGGCCGTGGTCTCCCTGCTCACCGCGGCGATCCTGTGGCCGCTCTTGCCGAAATTTCTGGCGATCCCGTCGCCTGCTCAGCTTCGTGCGACCGAAGCCGCTCTTGCCCAGGAAGGCCTGCACCGGCGCGAGGCCGAGGAGATGCTGCGGCAGTCGCAGAAGATGGAGGCCATTGGGCAACTGACCGGCGGCGTCGCGCACGATTTCAACAACCTGCTGACGATCATCAGCGGTAATCTCGAAATCGCAGATCGCAGCCTGCAGTCCTGGGGCGACGCTACGCAGGAACGGCTGAGGCGGGTGATCGGCAATGCCGCCAATGGCGCGCAGCGCGCGGCTATGCTGACGCAA
Organism: Bradyrhizobiaceae bacterium Ga0074131; assembly: GCA_001464035.1. GTDB lineage: Bacteria > Pseudomonadota > Alphaproteobacteria > Rhizobiales > Xanthobacteraceae > Bradyrhizobium. Next base: position 248,111 of record LNEC01000014.1, on the reverse strand, counting down.
CGGCTGCTCGCCTTTGCGCGCCGGCAACCGCTCGATCCGAAGCCGACCAACGTCAATATGTTGCTTGCCGGCATGTCTGATTTTTTCAGACGCACGCTGGGTGAGAACATCGAGCTCGAATTCGTAGGCGGTGCAGGGCTCTGGCAGGTCGAGATCGACCCGGGCCAGATGGAGGCCAGCATTCTCAATCTCGTGGTCAACGCCAAGGACGCCATGGCCGACAAGGGCAAGCTGACCATCGAGACCAGCAACGCCTTCATTGACGAAAGCTACGCGCAGCAGAATGCCGACATCCCGGTCGGCCAATATGTTCAGATCGCCGTCAGCGACTCCGGCGAGGGCATGTCGCGGGAGGTCCAGCAGAGAGCCTTCGACCCATTCTTTACCACCAAGCAGCCGGGCCAGGGCACCGGCCTCGGCTTGAGCCAAGTCTACGGCTTCGTCAAACAATCCGGAGGTCACGTCAAAATCTACAGCGAGCTCGGCGAAGGCACGACGGTCAAGATCTATCTGCCGCGCGCGCATGTGGTCGCTGACGTCGCGAGAGAGAGCGATGCGCCGGTGGTCGGCAGCCGCGGGAGCGAAACCATCCTTGTCGTCGAGGACGAAGCGGATGTGCGGTCCTATCTCGTCGAAACACTGCAGGACCTGAAATACCGGGTGCACGAGGCTTCCGACGGCGCCGCGGCGCTCGCGCTGGTCGATTCCGATCCGTTCCAGATCGACCTGCTGCTGACCGATATCGTGATGCCGGGCATGAACGGCCGCCAGCTCGCCGATGAACTGCGGAATCGTCAACCCAGCCTCCGGGTGCTGTTCATGACCGGCTATTCGCGCAATGCCATCGTGCATCAGGGCCGGCTCGATGCCGGCGTATCGCTGCTGCAGAAGCCGCTGACCCAGGTGACGCTGGCAGCCAAGATCAGGGACGTTCTTGACGGGTCTTAGCTTGCGCGAGTTCCGCCTGCCGCGGAGCGGCGGGCGGAACGACCCTATTGGCCGCTACTTCGCGGCGGTCTTGGTATCCATATTGACGACCTGAACGCGGCGGTTCATCGGGTCCGTCGGCGCGTTCGCATTCTTCGGCTTGCTCTCGCCGTAGCCGACGGTGACGAGATCGGCGCCGTTGATGCCGTACTTCTCGGTAAGAAAGCGCTTGATCGTGTCGGCGCGGCGCTCCGACAGGTCCTGGTTGTAGGGCTCGCTGCCGATCGCGTCGGTATGGCCGGCGACGACGAACGTTGAACCCTTCAGGCCCGAATTCGAGAGCGCCTTGCCGAGTTCCTGCGCCGCCGCCATCGACGCCTTGCTGATGTCGGCCGAATTGTAATCGAACTGGATCTCTAGATCGATCTTCGGCTTGGTAGCCGCGATCTCGGCGATTTCCTCGCGTTCGCCGAGCGAGAGCGACCGCGTCTTGCGGTTGCGCAGCGTGTCCACGAAACGGATCTGCTTGGCCTCGACGGCGGGGTCGGCCTGAGGCCCTGCCGACAGGCCGCGGGTCAGCGGCTTCTTCGGTTGCAGCGCATTCAGGATCTGATCCGCCGAAACCTTGTCGCCGGCGATGGCCAGGCCCGCCGTCATCGACAGCGCGGCACCGAGCGTGATCGCGGCTAAACCGGAAAGTCTGTGAAAGCTGCTCATTGTCGTACTCCTCGCGGTGCGCCGGATGGCGGTTGATGGCTAAGTGATAGAACGGACGACCGGCCGTAGATGTGACCTGGCTCACATTGCCAGACGGACCATTAACCGGGCTCTTCGGTCCGTCGCTGCGCCCGGCGACCTCGTTCGGCGTGCTTCCCGCTTGAAGTGATCCAGATCACGCTCCGGTCGCGCTGCCATATCGCCATCGGTCTCAAATGCCAGGTCAAAATTGACATGCGCTACACATGTGATTATATTTTGCGCATGACGGTTATGATTCAAATTCGTAATGTGCCCGATGCGCTGCATCGTCAGCTCAAGTCGCGTGCGGCGCTGGCGGGCATGTCGCTCTCCGACTATCTGCTCAGCGAGATTCGCCATGTGGCCGAGCGGCCAACAATCGATGAGCTGCGAGCCCGCCTTGAAAGACGCTCGGGAATGACCCCTTTGGTGGATCCGGCAGAGGCGGTTCGCGCTGAACGCGATCGCCAATGATGGTCGTGGATGCTTCCGCTGTTCTCGAAGCGCTTCTTCGTACGCCGGCCGCACGAGCGGTAGAGAAGCGGCTGTTCGAGCCGTCTCAGACTTTGCACGCGCCGCATTTGCTCGACGTCGAAGTTGCGCAGGTGATTCGCCGGTACGCCGCAAACGGCGAGATTGATGCCGAGCGCGGTCGCATGGCTCTCTCTGATCTCGCTGACTTTCGGTTGCACCGCTATCCGCACGATTTCCTTTTGCCCCGCGTCTGGGATTTGCGGCACAATCTCACGGCTTACGACGCAATGTACGTCGCTCTGGCGGAGATGCTCGACGCTCCGCTGCTTACCCGTGACAAACGTCTTGTCACCGCCCTGGGGCATCACGCGCGCATTGAGTTGGTGTGAGGTCTTCGGTCAGCGCGCTGCCGCGCTCCTGTCGAAGTGGCCGCCGGCGGGTTGGCCGCCTCGATGTCCGGTCGCAATGCCGTCGCCGCGGCGCCGATCTGCGAACAACAAATCGGCCAGATAGGCATCTACAAAAATCATTCGCGAAAAAACGCTAGCGAGCGATCCAGGGGGCGTGTGTTTCAGTCAGTGAAAAGGCAAAACGAGTATCAAGGATATCGCGCTGGCCGGCCGGATCAGGCGGGCTCGACAAATTCCATGCCGGTCTTGATCGGTGCCGCCATGATCGCGGCGGCGATCCTTCTATCGACCCTGATCACAGCGCTGAGTTCCCGTTATGTGGGGATGGAGGGACCGACGGAGGAAAGCGCCTGGCTGATCGATCGCCTCACCGGCAATGTCTACCGATGTCAGGCGCCGGAGCGCGGCAAAGCGTCCTGCGAAGCCGAGATCGCGACGGGCAGTGTGAGGGCCCCCTCAAACCGTTGATCGGACACCGCGCTGGAACGGGAAGGTACAACGGTCGGCCGGCTCCAGCCCCCGGTCGCACGTCTGGCACCCGATACGAAGAACGCGCGCTCCCTTGAGGGAACGCGCGTCGGGCCTGTATGATGATATCATAGTTTACTTCTTCATGGTGCCGCCGGGCGAGGCGGCGTCGCCCTTCTTGTCAACTGCGCCCGCGGTATTGGCGCCCGAACTGCTGGCATCCCGCGGGGAAGGCGGCGCACTTCCCGTTGTCGTCCCGATCGCGCCGTTCTTCATGGCAGTGCCGCCGCCGGTGGTGCTGCCGTTCATGTTGTCGCCGGTCGTCGTTTTGCTGGCGGCCGGTCCGCCCGCGGCGGAACTGCCGCCCCCGGTGTTGCCGCCTGTCTGCGCAAAGGCGGCGGAGCCGGAAATCGCTAAAGCCGTTGCCAAGATCAGAGGGGTGAATTTCATGCTTGCTTCCTTTGGTCTGTTCATGGACAAATCCGCGACGCGCGTTACGTTCCACGTTTGCAACGCAGCACACAAAAATTGCGTCTGCAGGAAACGTCTTGGTAGAAGACGCGTATCTCGATAGCCAGCAATTCGCTGGTATGATTGTTTGTGAGGGTCCAATGAAGATATTGATCACTGTCGCCATGTTTTCTGCACTGGCCTTGACGCCTGCATCCGCGAAGATGATGGCCTGCACCGGCGAGAACATGGCCAAGAGCGTGACCGCGATGTCGGGCATGCCCGATACCCCGGGGAAGATGGCCATGGCCAAGGAGATGGGCAAGGCCAATATGGAGATGAGCAAGGGCAACATGCGCGGCGCCTGCAAGTCCTACATGCAGGCTCAGAAAATGGGCGCGGCCAAGTGAAGCCGCTGATCTGACGTCCTGGCCGCACCGCCCACCGGGCGGTGCGGCTTTTGTCGCGCGCGAATCCGGCTACATTGCCGGGCGATGCCTCGAACCGTTCCCGTCCACCCGCTGAACACCACCGAGGGCCGCCGGATCTGGCTGCGCGCCCAGCGGCTCGACACGTCGGTGCCGTTCGGCAAGGGGGCTGAAGCGACCGCGGCTGCGGTCGAACATCTCGGCTATGTGCAAATCGACACGATCAACGTCATCGAGCGCTGCCACCACCATATTCTGTGGAACCGGATTCCCGAATACCGCCGCGCCGATCTGCGGCAGGCCCAGAGCGTCGACAAGAGCGTATTCGAATACTGGACCCACGCCTTGTCCTATGTGCCGGCAAAGCATCTGCGCTTCTTCCTGCCCGCGATGCGGCGCCACCGCCGCGAGGGCCACAAATGGCTCACGTCGGTGAAGCCAACCGATTTGCGCAAGGTGCTGCGGCTGATCCGGCGCGACGGCGCGCTGACCATCCGCGACATCGACGACGACGTGCTGGTCGACAAGGAGCATCTGTGGGCCAGCCGCAAGCCCTCCAAGCGTGCATTGCAGCTTCTGTTCTACACCGGGATGCTGACGATCTCCGAGCGCAACGGCATGCTGAAGACCTACGATTTGATGGCACGGCATTTCGGCTGGGACAAGCCGCCGAAGCCGGCCTCGGTGAGCGAAGCCACGGCCTATCTGCTCGACCGCGCCCTGCGCGCTCAAGGGATCGTCAGCCTGGATTCGATCTGCCATCTGGACGCGCCGAGCAAGCCGGCCGTCCGGCGGCTGATCGGGGCCCGAGTCCGACGCGGGGAGCTGATGCCGGTGGCGCTGCAGGGCGCCGGCAAGCAGGAGCATTGGGCACGTCCGGAAACCCTGGAGTCTGCAGGCGACGGCGCTGGCGATCGGGTGCACATCCTCTCCCCTTTCGACCCCCTGATCATCCAGCGCAAGCGCACCGAACTGTTCTTCGGTTACGGCCACCGCTTCGAGGCTTACGTGCCGAAGGACAAGCGGGTGTTCGGCTATTTCGCGTTGCCGGTGCTAGCCGGCGACGACATCGTAGCTGCGCTCGATCTCAAGACCGACCGCAAGGTTCGCAAATTGCTGGTGCAGAAATGGAGCTGGGTCGGAGCCGGCGCTAAGGGTGCCCGCAAGGAATTGAAGCGGCGCATCGAGGAAGAGCTGCACCGGTTCGAGCACTTTCAGCTGGCTGAGTGAGGGCGGGCGGCTGGATCGATCGGCGCGCCGGGCATCAGGAAGCTTCAGCGCCAGTCACGGGAAACGTCAGTTCGAAATGGGTGCCATGATCGGATTCCAGCAGCCGTATCGCGCCGCCATGGGCGTCGAGCATGGCGCGCACGATGGCAAGTCCCATCCCGGTTCCGCCCCTGTCGCGCCGTGTGGTAAAGAAACTGTCGAAGATCTGCGGCCGATTGTTGGGCGAGACGCCTTCGCCGTCATCGCTGACGGTGATCTTCAGCCAATTGCCCTGCCGCGCGGCGGATAGATCCAGCGTCGAACTGCCGTGATGGACGGCATTGTCGGCAAGATTGGAAAAAATGATCAGGGCGTTGTCTTCGGATATCCGCATCGGAGTATCGAGGTCGCCGCCGGCGCGAATGTCGAGCGAGGGGAAGGCCGCGCGGAGGCCTGCGACCGCGACCGACGGTTTCGCGGCACCGAGCGCCACCGGATTTTCCGCGCGGGCGAAATCGCGCAGGCGGTCCGCGATCGTTCCCAGCCGGTCGGCGTCGGCAATGATGTTGTCGAGAAACTTGCGCCGGTCCTCATCGTCCATGTCGGGCGCGTCGACGTCCTCGCGCAACAGTTCCGCCGCGCCCTTGATGGACGTGAGCGGCGATTTCAACTCGTGCGAGACATGGGTGGCGAAGGTGGAGAGAAAGCTGGAGCGCGTATTCAGCCGCCGCGCCATGTCCAGGAAGCTTTGGGACAGCAGGGCGAATTCGCTGGTGCCGTGATGCCGCAGCGGACGCAGCGCGTCGCGGTCGCCCTTGCCGACCAGATTGGTGCGTTCCACCAGTTCGCGCATCGGGCCCGTGATGGTGCGGTGGAACAGGAACCCGATCAGCAGCGTCGGCACGATCATAAAAAGCATCGCGAGAATGACCCGGCTGCGCTGCTCGTACAGATATTTGAACACGTTGCTCGGCGTGCGCGAAGCATAGACCACTCCGGCGACCTGGTCGCGCAAGATCACCGGCATTGCGACGAAGACGCGCACCCCGGTGCCCCGGCTCATCGAATAGAGCGATGGCTGGTCGTGCTTGGAGATGCGCACGCGCAGCACGTCCTTGAAGCGGCCTTGCAGCGCTTCGCTCACTTCTTCCAGATGCGCCAGCGACAGCCCGATCTCCTCGCGGCCGGCGATCACGACGCCGTTCGGGTCGAGCAGCCGGAATCCCGCCAACGTCACCTTCTGGGTGGCAACCAGGTCCGGCGCCATGCGGGCGCCGAGTGCTGCGAAGGCAGGATCGGCCGCAGCGGAGGGTATGAGGGCCGCGGATCGCGGCGGCAGTACGCGCTCGCTGACGAGTTCGAGCTGCGGCCAGATCGGCTGATACGGTTCAGCGGATGGATTCGGCGCAGCAGGTGGGACCTTTGCTCCGAGCGGGACGCCTTGCGGGATTCCGGTCTCGATTTCGCGGCGAAAGGTTGCAGCGAGTGCTGCACTTTGCGCAATTAACTCGGCTTCGGCCTGCTGGATCAATTGGTTCTGATAGACCTTGAGGAAATAGATGCTGAACAACGGCAGCACGAGCACGCTGGTGAGAACGAGAAAGACCACAAGGCTCAGGCTCGGCCGCCACTTCCGGCCGGTGTTGGCCGAGGGGTCAGTCAACGCGACGCCTCGCAGCGCCCCAATTTGAAACCGACGCCATGGACGGTCTCGATGGCGGACTCGCAGCCGGCGCCGGCAAACTTGGCGCGGATGTTCCTGACATGACTGTCGATGGTGCGGTCGGCGACGTGAATATTGCCGGCATAGGCGGCATCGAGGATCATCTCGCGTGTGAAGACGAATCCCGGGCGCGCCACCAGCGTGCGCAGGATGGAGAATTCCAGCGCCGTCAGCGCAACCGGCGCATCCCTGAAACTCGCGGTGCGCCCGTCCGGATCGAGCGCCAGCCCGCCATGATTCATGGCCTTGCTTCCGTCCGGCGCAGGGGCATTTCGCGTCCGCCGCAGGATCGCGTTGACCCGTGCGACCAGTTCGCGCGGGCTGAACGGTTTCGTCACATAGTCGTCGCCGCCGATTTCCAGTCCGAGGACGCGGTCGATCTCCTCGTCGCGGGCTGACAGGAAAAGGATCGGCGTATCCGAGGTTTTGCGGATCTGGCGGCACACTTCCAGCCCGTCCATCTCCGGCATGCCAATGTCGAGTACGATGAGGTCGTGGACGTTGCGGTCAAACCGGCTCAGCGCCTCCTTGCCGTTCTGCGCAATCGAAATTGCCATGCCGGTCTTCTCGAACGCGAAGCGGACGACGTCGCGGATATGGGGGTCGTCGTCGACGACGAGAATGGAATGAGCCAAGGTCGCGCTAGCCTTTGTCGCTATCGTCTGAAAAGTTTCTCAATACCGTGGGATTGTTAGCCAAATATCGCTCCAGGCGCCACGTCCGAAAAACCGCTGCCCCGCCAAGTTGCCGGCCTGTTCGGTGCGCATCGACATCCAGAACGCCCAGCATCCCCGCCGTCGAACAGCCCGTCTGCCAGCGCCACACAGGCCGGCGAGCACCGGCGGCGTGACCAGTGGGCGTCGCACGGGAGCGGAGAAATTACGGGATCGGCCGCGGTCGCAGTCGACATGGTGTTCATTTCCCCGACGTCACGAGGGTGAGATGGCGAACAACAGATTTGGGTTTTGGCGCGTGGCGCTTTGGAAAGGCGATCGCGGGGCGGCGGGCTGGGGCCGATTCCAGCCACCAGCCGTCCTTGAGCAGCCGATGAGGCAGTCCTGGTCTTCTGAACTTGACGATGATGATTTTCCCCATGAACCGATCATGGGTGCGCGGTTGGCAGGGTTCTGGTGCGGGATGAGCAGAAATTACGGACTCTTGTGCAGATTTTCCGCAGCCGAAGCCGCGGCATCCGCCGGCAGTTCCTCTCCCGAAAGCCGTCGGGCAAAAAAAGCATCTCACGGAATCATGATCAGTGACGAATATTGACAATCGTCATACAACATCCAATAGTTCCGCACGCCCTAGGCCGATGGAGATTTCGATGTTGGCACGTTCCATTTTGTCAAGCTATTCCAGGTTGTTAGTTGGTTTGTCGCTGGCCGTTCTGGCGATAGCCCTGACCGGATGCAATGAGAAAGTTACGGAAAAGGCCGCTCCGGGGCGTCCTGTGCTGGTGGCGACGGTGCACTACAAACCGGAATCGCCAGATAGAAGTTTTGTTGGCACCATTCGGCCCCGGATCGAAACCGACATGGGCTTTCGGGTTCCGGGCAAGGTGGCAAAACGCGTGGTCGAGGTCGGCCAGGCCGTCGATATCGGCCAGCCCCTCGCTACCCTCGATGAAGTCGACCTGAAGCTGCAGGCCGAGCAGGCTGAGGCCGAATTTCGTGCCGCCAACGGCGTTTTGGCGCAGGCCTCAGCCTCCGAGCGACGTGCGAAGGATTTGCGCGTCAAAGGCTGGACCACCGAGGCGCAAATGGATCAGGCGCGCGCTGCCGCGGACGAAGCCCGCGCGCGGTTGAATCGCGCAGAGCGCTCGGTCGAACTGACGAAGAACAGTCTTTCCTATGCGACACTGGTTGCCGACACCCGCGGCGTCGTCACCGCGACCCTGGTCGATGCCGGCCAAGTCGTTGCCGCCGGGCAGACCGCGGTTCGAGTCGCGCGCATTGCCGAAAAGGAAGCAGTGGTTTCGATCCCGGAAACGCTCGTGGGCCGCGCCAAAGAAGGCGTCGCCAGCGTCAGCCTGTGGTCCGAACCGAACAGGAAATATGCCGCGAAGCTGCGCGAGATCGCGCCGGCGGCCGATCCCGCGACCCGCACTTACCTGGCAAAATTCTCGCTGCCGGACGCGGGCGAGAGCGTCTCGCTCGGCATGACCGCGACGCTGACGCTGGCCGATCCCGCCACGTCAAGCGTGGCGCGGCTGCCGCTGTCGGCGCTGTACAGCCAGGGCGGTGCGCCTTCACTCTACATCGTCGACGACAACGGTGACGTTACCCTGAAGCCGGTCACCGTGAAGTCCTACGATAGCAACGATGTCGTCATATCGGGCGGTGTCGATGAAGGCTCGAAAGTCGTCGTGCTTGGCGTGCAGAAACTCGACCCGGCCCAGAAGGTCAAGGTCGTCTCCTCACTGTCGTTCTGAGCGGGAGGATATGATGAAGCATTTCAATCTCTCGGGCTGGGCCGTCAGTCATCCCGCACTGATCTTGTTCCTGATGACCGCGCTCGCCGCCGCCGGCTACTTCTCCTATCAGGGGCTAGGCCGTGCCGAGGATCCGTTCTTCACGGTCAAGGTGGTCAACGTCTCGGCGATCTGGCCGGGCGCCACCGCGGCGGAAATGCAGGCCCAGGTCGCCGACCCCATCGAGAAAAAGCTGCAGGAACTGCCGTATTTCGAGAAAGTGCAGACCTATTCGAAACCGTCATTCACCGCGATGCAGGTCACATTCAAGGATTCGACCCCGCCCAGCGATGTGCCCTACCTTTTCTATTTGCTGCGCAAGAAGCTCGCCGATGTGCAGGGCCAGCTGCCGGCCGGCCTGCTCGGCCCCACCGTCAACGACGAGTTCAGCGACGTCGATTCCATTCTCTATATGATGACCGGCGACGGCGCCGACTTCGCGCAATTGAAGAAAGCCGCCGAAGGCATGCGCCAGCGGCTCCTCAAGGTGCCCGGAGTGACGAAAGTCAATCTCTACGGTGCCCAGGAAGAACGGATTTTCGTCGAGTTCTCGCATGCCAAGCTGGCGACGCTCGGTATCACGCCGCAGGCGCTGTTCGATTCGCTCGCCAAACAGAACAATGTGGTGCCGGCCGGCACGGTGGAAACCTCGTCGCAGCGCGTGCCGCTGCGCGTCACCGGCGCGCTCGACGGCGCCAAGGCCGTCGCCGAAACGCCGGTCGAAAGCAACGGCCGGGTATTTCGTCTGGGCGATATCGCCACCGTCACCCGCGGCTTCGTCGATCCGCCGACCTTCGTGGCGCGCCAGGAAGGCCAGCCGGCGCTCGGCATCGGCGTGGTCACCGCCAAGGGCGCCAACATCCTGGAACTCGGCAAGGAGGTCGAGAACGCCACCAATGAATTCATGAAGGCGGTGCCGCAGGGCATCAATGTCAAGCAGATCGCCGACCAGCCGAAGGTGGTCGAGCGCGCCGTCGGCGAGTTCGTGCGGTCGTTCATCGAGGCGCTGGCGATCGTGCTGTTTGTCAGCTTCGTCGCACTGGGTTGGCGCACCGGCATCGTGGTGGCGCTGTCGGTGCCGCTGGTGCTGGCGATCGTGTTCATCGTGATGAATGCGATGTCGATCGACCTGCACCGGATCACGCTCGGCGCGCTGATCATCGCGCTCGGGCTGTTGGTCGACGATGCCATCATCGCGGTCGAGATGATGGTGGTGAAGATGGAACAGGGCTGGGACCGCGTGCGCGCGGCGGCCTTTGCCTGGGAATCCACCGCATTCCCGATGCTGACGGGAACGCTGGTCACCGCCGTCGGTTTTCTTCCAATCGGCTTTGCCAATTCGGCGGTCGGCGAGTATGCCGGCGGCATTTTCTGGATCGTGGCGATCGCGCTGGTGGCCTCCTGGTTCGTCGCGGTGATCTTCACGCCCTATATCGGCGTCAAGCTGCTGCCCAACATCACCGTCAGCCACAACCACGATCCGCATGCGGTGTACGAAACCCGCTTCTATCGGATCCTGCGCGGCATGATCCAATGGTGCGTCGACCATCGGGTCAAGGTGGTGGTGGCGACGGTGGCCGTTTTCGCGCTCTCGATCGTCGGATTCGGTCGAGTGCAGCAGCAGTTTTTTCCGCTGTCGGAACGGCCGGAACTGTTCCTGCAGCTGCGGTTGCCCGAGGGGACCGCGTTCAACGTCACCGAAAAATCCGTGAAAACGGCCGAAGCCCTGTTGAAGGACGACAAGGACATCTCGACCTATACCGCGTATGTCGGCCAGGGCTCGCCGCGCTTCTGGCTCGGGCTCAATCCGCAGCTGCCGAACGAGGCCTTCGCCGAGATCGTGATCGTCGCGAAGGATGTCGACGCGCGTGAGCGGATCAAGGCCCGCCTCGAGACGGCGGTCGGCGAGGGTGTATTGTCCGAAGCGCGCGTCCGCGTCGATCGCTTCAATTTCGGCCCGCCGGTTGGCTTTCCGGTTCAGTTCCGCGTGGTCGGCCCCGACCCCAACACCGTGCGCGACCTCGCCTACAAAGTGCGCGACGTCGTCAGGCAGAATCCGAACGTCAGGGATCCGCAACTCGACTGGAACGAGCAGTCGCCCTACCTCAAGCTGGTGGTCGACCAGGACCGCGCACGCGCCCTCGGCCTGACCCCGCAGGACGTGTCGCAGGCGCTGGCCATGCTGATCTCGGGCGCGCCGGTGACCACGATCCGCGACGGCATCGAGAAGGTCGGCGTGGTGGCCCGCGCGGTGCCGTCCGAGCGGCTCGATCTCGGTCGGGTCGGCGATCTCACCGTGACCTCGCGCAACGGCGTCGCGGTGCCGCTGACCCAGATCGCGAAAATCGAGTACGCCCACGAGGAACCGATCATCTGGCGACGCAACCGCGACATGGCGATCACGGTGCGCGGCGACGTGGTCGACGGTGTGCAGGCGCCCGATGTAACCAACCAGATATCGCCCAGGCTGCAGGAGATCCGCGACAGCCTGCCGCCGGCCTACCGGATCGAAGCGGGCGGCGCGTTCGAGGAGTCGGCCAAGGGCAATGCCTCGATCTTCGTGCTGTTTCCGCTGATGGTCCTGGTCATGCTGACTTTGCTGATGATCCAGCTGCAAAGCTTCTCGCGGCTGATCCTGGTATTCCTCACCGCACCGCTCGGCATCATCGGTGCGTCGCTGGGATTGAACATCGCCAACCAGCCGTTCGGCTTCGTGGCGCTGCTCGGGCTGATCGCGTTGGCCGGAATGATCATGCGCAACGCGGTGATCCTGGTCGACCAGATCGAGACCGACGTCGCCGCCGGCCTGACCCGCAAGGAAGCCATCGTCGAGGCCACCGTACGGCGTGCCCGCCCGGTGGTGCTGACCGCGCTGGCGGCGATTCTCGCCATGATCCCGCTGTCGCGCTCGGCGTTCTGGGGCCCGATGGCGATTACCATCATGGGCGGCCTGTTCGTTGCCACCTTCCTGACCCTGCTGTACCTGCCGGGACTCTACGCACTCTGGTTCCGCAAAAGCCTGGAGGAACGCGGCACGGGCGAGAAAGTTGACGTTGCGCCGCAGCATGAGGGCGAGAAGCAGCTCGCATTTCCGCTTGCCCAGGCCGCGGAATAATTGAACATTTGAGCAGATCGAGTCTCGACATGACGCTGGTTTCTGAACACATCGAACCTGACACGCGGGAACGGATTCTCGTGGTGGCGGAGCGTTTGTTTCGCGAAATCGGCTATCAAAAGACCACCGTGGCCGACATTGCCAAGGCGTTGCGGATGAGCCCGGCCAACGTCTATCGCTTCTTCGATTCGAAAAAGGCGATCCATCAGGCCGTGGCGCGCGTCCTGATGGGGGAGGTTGAGGAGGCGGCGCAGGCGATCGCGGCGCGGCCTGGGCCGGCGATCGGCCGTCTGCGCGAGTTGCTGTCGACCATTCACCACATGAACGGCGAGCGCTATGTCGGCGATTCCAAACTGCACGAGATGGTCGCGATCGCGATGGAGGAGAACTGGGACGTCTGCGACGCGCATATCCAGCTGATCGGCGAGATCATCGGCGCCGTCATTGGCCAGGGTGTGGCTTCCGGCGAATTCGAGGTCGTGGACGTGCCACTGGCTGCGACCTGCACCTGCATGGCAATGATGCGATTCTTCCACCCGCAGATGATAGCCCAATGCATCGACAAGCCGAGCCCGACGCTCGACCAGATGATTGATTTTATTCTTTCCGGCCTCGTGCCGCGGGGCCGGCAGTCAGCCTTGTAGGGAGGCAAAGCGCGCTTGCGCGTGCCCGTCATTCTTGTTTCAAGGAAATAGTAGGCACCCCGTCGGGCGCGCATTCGCGCGATCCGGTGGTTTGCCCACCCGACGAAGGAAAAACACGTGGACGCAAAAGCCCCGAAGGACTTGCATTTTTACGAGCCGGCCAACGGCCACGGTCTCAAGCACGATCCCTTCAACGCCATCATCGCTCCGCGACCGATCGGCTGGATTTCGTCGCGGGATGCCAAGGGCCATGTCAACCTCGCGCCCTACAGCTTCTTCAATGCCTTCAACTACCACCCGCCGATCATCGGTTTTTCCTCGACTTCCTGGAAGGATAGCGTCCAGAATATTCAAGAGACCGGCGAGTTCGTCTGGAATCTCGCCACCATGGATTTGGCGCAGCAGATGAATGCCACCGCGGCCCATGTCGCCCGCGACGTCAACGAATTCAGCATCGCCGGGCTGACCGCGGTGCCCGGCAAGCTCGTCAACGTGCCCCGGGTCGGGGAAAGCCCGGTTTCTTTCGAATGCAAGGTGTCGCAAATCATCCAGCTGCAGGGCGCCGACGGCAGGAAAGCGCAGGCTTGGCTCACCCTCGGCGAGGTGGTCGCCGTCCACATCGACAAGGCCTTCATCAAGGACGGCGTCTACCAGACGGCGCTGGCGCACCCGATCGTGCGCGCCGGCCGCCAGGGCGACTATTTCGAGATCAAGCCGGAGAACATGTTCGAGATGAAGCGGCCGGATTGATTCCTCTCCCTCTCCCCGCTCTCGCGAGGAGAGGTGAAACGAGTTCGACCGCCCCGCCTTTTGGCCGTTAGCGGGTTCCTTTGCGCCTTGGATTAATTTCGCTCTGTTTTCATTGCGAAGTGGTCAGCTGATGCCCACGTTTTCATAAGTTGGTCCGTTAAGCGAAAACGTCGACGGCTGGGCTGGCCGCCGCTCCGACCATGAGGACGACGCCATGACCTCCCAAAACTTCCGCCGCGATTACATCACCAAGCCGATCTTCTCCTGGGCGCGCGGCGTGTTGCCGGCGATGTCCGACACCGAGCGCGAGGCGCTGGAGGCCGGCGATGTCTGGTGGGACGCCGACCTCTTCACCGGCAATCCGGACTGGGCGAAACTGCTGGCGGTCGCGCCGGCGACGCTGACGCCGGAGGAGCAGGCGTTCCTGGGCGGCCCAGTCGACGAACTCTGCGCCATGCTCGACGACTGGAAGATCAACTGGGAATGGCGCGACCTGCCGCCCGAGGTGTGGGGCTTCATCAAGCGCGAAAAATTCTTCGGCATGATCATTCCGAAGGAGTATGGCGGGCTCGGCTTCTCGCCCTACGCGCATTCCGAAGTGGTCCGAAAATTGTCTTCACGGTCGCTGACCGCCGCCGTCACGGTGATGGTGCCCAATTCCTTGGGGCCCGGCGAACTCCTGATGCGCTTCGGCACCCCGGATCAGCAGCTGCGATGGCTGCCGCGTCTCGCCGACGGCCGCGAGATTCCGTGCTTCGGGTTGACCAGTCCAGAAGCGGGCTCCGACGCCGCCTCGATGGTCGACAGCGGCATCATCTGCAAGGGGAATTTCGACGGCAAGGAAGTGCTCGGCCTGCGGCTCAACTGGCACAAGCGCTACATCACGCTCGGCCCGGTCGCGACGCTGCTCGGTCTCGCCTTCAAGGCCTACGATCCGGATCATCTGGTCGGCACCAGGGAAGAACTCGGCATCACGGTGGCGCTGATCCCGACCGATTTGCCCGGTGTCGAGATCGGCCGGCGCCATCTGCCGTCGATGCAGGTGTTCCAGAACGGTCCCAACAAGGGGCACGATGTGTTCATCCCGATGGACTACATCATCGGCGGCGAGGCGCGCCTCGGCCAGGGCTGGAAAATGCTGATGACGGCGCTCGCCGCCGGGCGCGGCATCTCGCTGCCCTCGCTGTCGGCGGCGGGGGCGGCTTACGCCGCGCGCACATCAGGCGCCTACGCGCGAATCCGCGAGCAGTTCAACGTGCCGATCGGCAAGTTTGAAGGCATCGAGGAGCCGCTGGCCCGCATCGCCGGCACCGCCTATCTGCTCGACGCGGCGCGGCGGCTGACCTGTGCCGCGCTCAACCAGGGCCATCATCCCGCGGTCATTTCCGGCATCATGAAGCTGCATGCTACGGAAAGGATGCGGATCGCGATCGACGACGCCATGGACATCCATGGCGGCAAGGCCGTGATCGATGGCCCGCAGAATTACCTGGGCAGCCTCTACCGCTCGGTGCCGGTCGGCATCACCGTGGAGGGCGCCAATATCCTGACCCGCAACCTGATCGTGTTCGGGCAGGGCGCGATCCGCGCGCATCCTTATCTGCTGGCGGAGATGAATGCGCTCGGCGAATCGGATCGAGCGAAGGGGCTCGACGCCTTCGACACCGCGTTCTGGCAGCATGTCGGCCACAGCGTCACCACGCTGTTCCGCGCGTGGGGCCGCAACTGGAGCGGCGGCCTGTTCGCACCGACGCCGGATGCCGGCGACGCCACCGGGTTCTATCGCCAGCTGTCGCGCTATTCCTCGGCCTTCGCGCTGTGCGCCGACATGGCGCTGCTCACGCTCGGCGGGGCGCTGAAGCGCAGGGAAATGCTGTCGGCGCGGTTCGGCGATATTCTCTCCGAACTCTATCTGCTCTCCGCCGCCCTGAAGCGCTGGCAGGACGAGGGTCGGCAGCAAGCGGATTTCGCAGCCCTCGAATGGTGCATGGCGAGCGGCTTCCGCACCATCGAAAACCGCTTTGCGGAAATTCTGGCCAACCTGCCCAACCGCTTCGTCGCCATCATCCTGAAATTCGTGATCCAGCCGTTCGGCGCCCGCGTGCTCGGACCTTCGGATCGCGTAGTGCACCGCTGTGCCCAGCTGGTGCTGGAACCGTCGGCGGCGCGCGAGCGGCTGACGGCGGATCTGTCGCATGTCGATGACGACGGCGGCGTGGCGCGGCTGGAGAAGGCATTTCTGCTGGTCACTTCAGCCGAGGAGATCGCCAAGAGGATGCGCGCGGCCCGCATCAAGCACTGGAAGGAAGCGGTGAAGAGGGGCGTCATCACCCAGACCGAGGGGGATAAGATTGCGGCTGCCCAGGAAGCGGTCGCCAAGGTGATCGAAGTCGACGACTTCGCGCCGGAATCGCTGTCGCCGATTTACAGGAAGCCCGCCGATGTGCATCAGTTCTTCCAGGAATTGGGCGAACAGCGGGCGGCAAGCTGATGGCGCGACCGGTCTACATCATCGACGGCAGCCGGACGCCGTTCCTGAAAGCGCGTTCCGGCCCGGGGCCGTTCACCCCCGTCGACCTCGCAGTGCAGTGCGGACGGCCATTGCTGGCCCGGCAACCCTTTGCGCCGAATGCGTTCGATCAGGTGATCCTCGGCTGCGTCAATGTCATTGCCGACGAGATGAATCCGGCCCGCGTCGCCGCCCTGCGGCTCGGCATGGGCGAAGCGATGGTGGCGTTCACGGTGCAGATCAATTGCGGCTCCGGCATGCAGTCGATCGACACCGGCTACCGCTACATCCGCGAAGGCAATTCGGACCTAATCCTCGCCGGCGGCGCCGAAGCCCTTAGTCATGCGCCGCTGGTCTGGCCGCAGCAGGGCGTGCGCTGGTTCGCAGGCTTGGCCGGCGCCAAGGGCATCGTCGCCAAGCTCGGGGCGCTCGCCAAGACCCGCCCCAGCTATTTCAAACCCGTTATCGGCCTCGAGCGCGGGCTGACCGATCCGATCACCGAGCTGAACATGGGTCAGACCGCCGAAAAGGTCGGCTATCTCTTCGGTATTGCGCGGGCGCAATCGGATTTCTATGCTTCCGAAAGCCACAAGCGGCTCGCCAACGCGCAGGCGCAAGGCTGGC
This sequence comes from Bradyrhizobiaceae bacterium Ga0074131, assembly GCA_001464035.1. Lineage (GTDB taxonomy): Bacteria > Pseudomonadota > Alphaproteobacteria > Rhizobiales > Xanthobacteraceae > Bradyrhizobium. The sequence continues at coordinate 231,172 of LNEC01000014.1, read as the reverse complement.
TCAAGGGCGAGGTCGAAACCGCCTTCGCGCGCGACGGCAGGTTTTATGATCACGACGACGGGGTGCGGCCGGATTCCACGCCGGAAAAATTGGCGGGCCTGAAGCCGGTGTTCGAACGGCCCTGGGGCCAGGTCACACCGGGCAATTCCTCGCAGATCACCGATGGCGCATCCTGGGTCATCCTGGCTTCGGAGGAGGCGGTCAATAAGCACGGGCTGACGCCGAAGGCGGTGATCGTCGACAGCCAGTGGTCGGCGCTCGATCCCTCGATCATGGGCCTCGGGCCGGTGCTGTCGGCGACTGAACTCCTGAAGCGCCATAAGCTGTCGCTCGGGGACATCGAAACCTGGGAACTGAACGAGGCATTTGCGGCCCAGGTGCTGGGATGTCTCGCCGCCTGGAACGACGACAAGTTCTGCCGCGAGATTTTGGGGCTCGACGGCGCTGCCGGTCAGATCGACCACGCGAAACTCAATGTCGACGGCGGCGCCATCAGCCTCGGTCACCCTGTCGGCTGCAGCGGCAACCGCATCGTGCTGCATCTCGTCAACGCGATGAAGCGGCTGGGAACGAAACGCGGCATCGCCACCGAATGCATCGGCGGCGGGTTGGGCGGCGCCATGCTGATCGAGACGGTGTGATCATGGAAAGCAGGATCATGAACCTTCTCGGCGACCGCGTACTCGAACTCGGACCCAGGCCCGGGCCCGACAGCCCCTACCGCCAGTTCAGGCTGACCCGCGACGTCGACGGCATCGCCTGGCTGCTGTTCGACCGCGCGGGCGCCAGCGCCAACACGCTGTCGGCCGATCTGCTCGAGGAACTCGAACTGGTGCTGGCGGCGCTGGAAACTCAGCGCCCCACCGGGCTTGTCATCCGCTCGGCGAAGCCATCCGGTTTCATCGCCGGCGCCGACGTCAACGAATTCCGAGGCGCCGCCGATCCGTGGCCGGTCGAGATCGCCATCGGCCGCGCCCATGCGGTGATCGACCGGCTCGAAGGCCTGAAAATTCCGACCGTCGCCGTGATTCATGGCTTCTGCCTCGGCGGCGGCCTCGAGGTCGCGCTGGCCTGTCAGTCGCGCATCGCCGTCGAGGGCGCGCGCTTCGGCTTTCCGGAAGTGATGCTCGGCCTGCATCCCGGCCTTGGCGGCACCGTTCGCTTCACTAGGCTGGTCAACCCGATGCAGGCGATGACCCTGATGCTGACCGGCAAGACCATCGACGCCCGCAAGGCGAAGTCGCTCGGGCTGGTCGACGCGGTGGCGGAGGAACGGCACGTTCGCAATGCCGTGCGGGATGCCGTGTTCGGCCGTTTGAAGCGCGCCAGACCGGGGCCGTTGAATGCGATCCTGAGCCTCGGTCCGGTCAGGGGATTGCTTGCCAAGCGCATGCGCGCCGAGGCCGGCAAGGCTGCACCCCGTGAACATTATCCCGCGCCCTATGCGCTGATCGATCTGTGGGAGCAGCATGGCGACGACAAGGTCGCGATGCTGCGGGCAGAAAGGCCCTCGTTCGCCAAATTGATGGTGACGCCGACGGCGCAAAATCTGATCCGGGTGTTCTTCCTGCGCGAGCAGATGAAGAAGCTCGCCGGCAGCGGCAACAGGATCGCGCACGTCCACGTCATTGGCGCCGGCGCGATGGGTGGCGACATCGCAGCTTGGTGCGCCAGCCAGGGTTTTCGCGTCACGCTGGCTGACATGAAGCCGGAGCCGGTCGCCGGCGCCATCAAGCGCGCATCCGATCTCTTCAGCAAGATCCTGCGCAAACGCACCGACATCCGCGACGCGCTGGATCGGCTGGTGCCCGATATGGACGGCGAGGGTGTCCGCAACGCCGATCTGATCATCGAGGCGGTGCCGGAGAAGCTCGAGCTGAAACAGAAGATCTACGCCGCGCTGGAGCCACGGATGAAGGCCGGCGCGATCCTCGCCACCAACACGTCGAGCATTCCGCTGCAGGATCTTCGCGCCACGCTGACAAGACCCGAGCGGCTGTTCGGCCTGCACTTCTTCAATCCGGTGTCGCGGCTGCAACTGGTCGAGGTCGTCAGCCACGACGGCAGCGATCCCGAAATGCTCAAGCAAGCGCTGGCCTTTGTCGGCGCCATCGACCGGCTGCCGCTGCCGGTCAAAAGCTCGCCGGGCTTTCTCGTCAACCGCGCGCTGACGCCTTACATGCTGGAGGCGATGGTGATGCTGGATCAGAAAATCGACAAGTCTGTGATAGATGTCGCGGCGGTAAAGTTCGGGATGCCGATGGGGCCGATCGAGTTGGCCGATCAGGTCGGGCTCGATATCTGTCTCGATGTCGGCGACATGCTGCGCTCGAAATTCGGCGACTCTCTGCCGCCCACGCCGGCCTGGCTGCGCGAGAAGGTGGCAAAAGGCGAACTCGGCCGCAAGACCGGCAAGGGGTTTTACCTCTGGAGGGACGGCAAGGCCGACAAGAGCGCGGTGGCGCTGTCGATGCCGGAGCCGACAGATGAAATGATCGACCGGCTGGTGCTTCCGATGTCGAATGTCTGCGTCGCGGCGTTGCGCGAAGGCATCGTCGACGATGCTGACACGGTCGACGGCGCCATGATCTTCGGCACCGGCTATGCGCCGTTCCGCGGCGGCCCACTGAATTATGCGAGGACACGTGGAGTCGAGAACGTGGTGTCGACCCTGCATGCGCTGGCGGATAAGTTCGGCGACCGGTTCGCGCCGGACGCCGGCTGGGAAACGTTCAAGTGACCGACGCCAAGGCCGGTTATGCGCCGCTCAATGCGACACCGAGCCGCGTGGCGATCTCTGCATCCGCACGCTGGCGATGCCGGCCGACACCAATGCGAACGGCGACATTTTCGGCGGCTGGCTGCTCAGCCAGATGGACGTCGGCGGCGGCGTGTTCGCGTCCAAAGTTGCAAAATCGCGCACCGTGACGGTAGCGATCGAAGCGATGAATTTCCGCAAGGCCGTTTAGGTCGGCGATCTCGTTTCGGTGCACGCCAATCTGGTCCGCGTCGGCCGAACCTCAATCACCGTCCACCTCGAGGCCTGGGTGCTGCGCCGCAAGGAGATGCTGTCGATCCTGGTGACCGACAGCAATTTTACCTATGTCTCGATCGACGATCACGGGCAGCCGCAGGTCATCAAGCGCGATCAGCCGCCGATCTCGGCCTAAGGGCGGGACTTATGAATCAAACGGAATCACGACCGCTTCGAGCCCAAAGCGGGCTGATCACGTCATCTCTTGCGCGCCACGATGTAGGGACGGGTGTCGTTGCCCTTGGTTGCGTGGCTTTCAGTGGCGCGAATTTCGAAGCCTGCGGCGCACATAAGCTGGCTCAATTCCGCAGCGCGGAAGACGTTGACATAGGGCGCCTTTCCAATCGCGCGCATCGCCGGCAACAAGGCAAGCCGGATGAGCGGGTTCATATCTCCGAGGCAGGGTGTCTTGGAGATGAACAAGCCCTTCGCTGCAAGCAAGGCATGGATGCGGCGCAGCGTGCCCGACAAATCGCGGACCAGATGGAGATAGTTGAACCCCAGAACGGCATCAAACGGCCCGTCGTCGGGCGCAAGCGCTTCTGCGGTCGCGGTGCGGAAGACAGGCGACGGGACAGGACCGGCGGGACGTTTCTCCTCGGCAATCGCGATCATTTCGGCGGAAATATCCGTCGCAAGATAGCTTTGCACATCGCCTGCAAGCCGGAGCGCCGTTGTTCCCGTTCCGCAGCCCAATTCCAGTACCCGGTCGCCTGCTCCCAGCAGGGCGCGGGTCTGGTGCAGCGTACGCTCATACCCGGCCTGATCCGCGATCGCAGACTTCGCATACTTCCGTGAGACCCGATCCCAGAAACGGGCGTCGCTCGCTGTGCTCATAGGGGAGTGCTCCTTTGCAATGCGAGCTAGCACATGCGTGGAAGAGGTAAATTGTCGAAATTTGTAGCCATGATATACGTAAATGCATGAAAGCGATTGATTGGAATCATATTCGCGCATTTCACGCGACCGCCGCAGCCGGATCCCTGTCGGCTGCGGCACGCCAGCTTGGTCTGACGCAACCCACACTGTCGCGGCAGGTTCTGGCATTTGAGGCTGATCTGGGCGTGACCTTGTTTGAACGGCTGGGTCGCAAGCTGGTGCTGACGCAGACCGGGGTGGACCTGCTCGATCATATCCGCATCATGGGTGACGCGGCGGATTCCGTCGCTCTGGCTGCCAGCGGTCGGGTACAGGAGATTAGCGGGCGGGTCTGCATCTCCGCCGCCGATACCTTTTCCGCTTATATTCTTCCCGAGTTCGCGTATCAGATCAGAAGCCCCGCAGATCAATATCGTGATCGTCGCCGCAAATGAACTCAGCAACCTGCATCGCAGGGAAGCCGACATAGCTATCCGCCATGTGCCTCCCGACCGGTCCGGCCTGATCGGCCAGCATATCCGCGATACCGAAGCGTGCTTCTATGCGTCAGAAGACTGGGTTGCCCGGAATGGCCTGCCCAATGGTCCGGCCGATTTGGCCAAAGCGGGTCTGATCGGCTTCGATGATACGGCGCGCTTTTCCGGCTATCTGCGCGAGGTCGGCATCCCAATGGAAGCCGCTGATTTCCGGCTCGTCTCGGATTCCGCGGTCGTGGTCTGGGAAATGGTCAAGCGCGGGATGGGCGTGGCGGCGATGCTGCGCGAAGTAGCCGAGCGGACGCCAGGAGTGATCAATCTGTTGCCGGACATGACGTCGATTTCCGTGCCGATCTGGCTCGTCACCCACCAGGAATTGCAGTCCAGTCCGCGCATCCGACTGGTCCACCGGATTCTGGCCGAGGAGTTGGCCCGGATGTAGGGGCCGGTCTCCCTAGAATTCAGCCTATCGTTTCGATGCACGCTCGCCGCCAGCGTTGCGGCCGGTGTAGATGCGGGTCAAGGGCTGCCGCGCGCTGTCAGCCGCGCCCAAGAATGTTTCAGCGCCGGCGTCCGCGCCTTCGGTCAGGGAAATGCCAATGTGCCCTGTCATGCGGCGTTCGTTTCGCCGCTCCCGGAAACCGCTGTGACCATCGGCTGGGCGTCCGCCTTGGTCTGGTCGATGCATAGTTTGAGCGCCTCGCCAACGCTGGTCGCGACGAGATCTACTTTCACTTCGCTGCGCAGACGCTCCAGGCCGGCGGCATCGATATCCTTCATCCAGTATCCCAGAATAATCGTCGCCTTCGGCAATTTGCGCCGCAGGCGCCGCACCGCGTAACGCATGTGCGCGGACGCGTTGGCGTCAAGGTAGACCAGGCAGGCGATTTTGACACCTGTGGTTTCGAGCCCGAACACCTTGGCGGTAGAAAGCGCTTCTGCTCCTTCGACACGTGCCGGCAATCCGTGCGCGGTTGAAAGCTGGCCGAGCATGGTGGCCGCCGCCTCATCGATCAGGCTGCGCCCGGCAATGCACAGTAGGGGATGCTCGCCCTGCCATTCCGCGGGCAGCATTGCTTTGTCCAGCACCGGGAGATTTTCATAGGGCGCGTCATCCGGCAGGCTTTCGACCGCGGAAGTAGCTTCCGCGTCGATGGTCGCGCGCGCGTTGGGCGGCGCACGGTCGTCATGATCAGCGAGATTGCTGGCAAATTCATTGACGGCGTCGCGGATCTTGGACAGCCGTTCGGGATCGAGCGCGCCGCGCTCGGCATCGATCTGGGCGAGTTGCAGACCCTTCAGGGCGACCTCATCGTAATAGGAAACGAGCGACCGTTCTTTGAGGAATTCCTCGGCCTTTTCGGACGCCTCGGTCGGATCTCCGGCCAGCATGCGTTGGTAGAAGATTTCGGGCGGAGACAGCGCCGGCCGATCTCCGAACATCACATCGAGAAATTCCAGCCGTTCGACATGGCGTCCGAGCACGACGAGGCAAACCGTCAGCGGTGTCGCGAGCACCAGCCCGATCGGACCCCACAGCGCCGTCCAGAACGTGGCCGACGCGACGACGGCAACTGGTGAAAGCCCTGCGCTGCGGCCGGAAACCATTGGTTCGATCACATGCCCGACGATGGGCTCGACAATGACGAACAGTGCAAGCGTCCACAGCAGCATCGACCAGGTCGGATCGACGGCAACGGCCAACGCGAGCGGGAATGCCGCTCCGATGACCGCGCCGATATAGGGCACGAAGCGCAGCACGCCCGCCAGGATTCCCCACAGGATCGGGCTCGGAATTCCGATCAGCCAAAGCCCGGTGCCGATCAGCAGACCGAAAGACCCGTTGAGCAGGAGCTGAAAAAGAAACAGTCGACTGAGGCGGCTCGCCGCGTCGTCCAGCGCGGCAGTCGTCCGCTGCAGGTCATGCGAGCCCGCCAGCCGGATCAGACGGTTACGCAGGTCCTCGCGCTGCAGCAGGATGAAGATCACGAAAATGATGATGATACCTGTGGTGGCCAGGGGATTAAGCAAAGGTGAGATCAGGTTTTTCAGGCTCTCCAGCGCCCCGGGATCCGGCTGACGAACCTCCACCGGCACCGGTGGTATCGGCGTCACGGTTTTGGACGCGGCAACTTCTCCCGCTGCTGCCGGCAGAGCGCCTCCCGTGGGTTTGTCGAGTTCCTTGCTGAGGTCCTTCAGCATTCCGGACGCGCGCTCCAGAGTGCCTCGTCCGGCGGTGGTTTCGCGAAACGTCTGGATTTTCTCGCTGATCGTGGACTGATAACGCGGCAAGTCGCCCGCCAGCTGGGTGAGCTGGGTGGCGAGCAGGCTGCCGATCGCGAAGATCAGCGCGAAGGCGAAAATGACCACGCTGACGACGGCGAGCGCGCGCGGCACGCGAATGCGCTGCAGCAGCGCAACCAGCGGCGCCAGCACGAAGCTGAGCAGGATCGCCAGCGCTATTGGGATGATGATCTCACGCCCGAAATACAGCGTCATGATGACCACGACGGCGAGGATAGCCGTGGCGACCGCGCCGAGCAGGGCAATGAGTTCTTCGGACGTCCGCGCCTTGAAGGGCTGTTTGATCACGATCTCCTCGGGCCCCGGGCTGCGCTTCTGGAAGTTGCCTCCATCACAACAGCCCCGTGTCGAAACGGTTCCAACCGGCGCTTTGGGGAGGTCCTCGCAGGCGCGCGGAGCGGTGCCGGCGTTGAGCGTGTCCTCTTGGTGTTGACCGAATACCGGAACCGCCGCACCATGGGAGGTCCCGAGGTGCCCTGTGACCGGCCTGACACACCGCCAATCCGAAATTCTCAATATCGCCCGCGCGTTCGGCCGGGTGATGGTAGAAGATCTTGCCCGGCGTTTCGAGGTTTCGGCGCAGACCATCCGCAAGGATCTCAACGATCTCTGCGACCGCCGTTCGCTGACCCGGATTCACGGCGGCGCCATCATTGCATCCGGGGTCGAGAACTTGGCCTACGAAGCCCGCCGCTTTGTCGCCGCCGAGGAGAAGAAGGCGATCGGGGCGGCCGCCGCGGCGCAGATTCCAAACGGCTGCTCGCTGTTCATCAACATCGGCACCACGACCGAAGAGGTCGCCAGCGCGCTGACCTCGCACCAGGACCTGCTGGTTATCACCAACAATCTCAATGTCGCGATGCTGCTGTACCGGCATCCGCGCATCGAGGTGATCGTGGCCGGCGGCGCGGTGCGCCGCGCCGACGGTGCGGTGATCGGCTCGACCGCGATCAGCCTGATAGGCCAGTTCAAGGTCGATTACGCCATCATCGGCGCTTCCGCGATCGACGAGGAGGGCGCGCTGCTGGATTTCGACTATCGCGAAGTGCAGGCGGCGCAGGCCATCATCGCCAACGCCCGCAGCGTGATGCTGGTCGCCGACTCGACCAAGCTGCGCCGCAGCGCGCCGGTCCGCATCGCCCATCTCAGCCAGATTCAGACGTTCGTTACCGACGCGGCCCTGCCGGCGGGAATTGCCAGCATCTGCCAACACAGGGGCATCGAAGTGATCGAGGCGATGCGGAATCGGTCAGCCGATATCGACGAGCCCGGGCCCGAGTCGGCGTCGACCGTGACGCGCCTGCGCTAACCCGCTCCGCGTCATGCCCCGCGAAGGCGGGGCATCCAGCGAATCGCTGACGTTGGAGCTTGAGCCGAGGAGGCCGCGGCGTACTGGATCGTCCGCCGGAGACTGTCGGGCGGCGCCTTGCGCCGACCCGTTGGCGGGCGATGACATCGAGTGCTATCCCCTTTTCACTTGCTTTCGTTTTCCTTTGTGATTTATTCAAAACCGAAAGCGAAATCGCCAAAGCGAATAGGCGAGCGCCGGGGAAGCGTCCGTTGGACCAGATTTTCGACCTCGCAATCATTGGTGGCGGTATCAACGGCTGCGGTATCGCGCGCGATGCGGCGGGCCGGGGCCATTCCGTTTTTCTTTGCGAAATGAATGACTTGGCCAGCGGGACGTCGTCCTGGTCGACCAAACTGGTACATGGCGGCCTGCGCTACCTCGAATACTACGAGTTTCGTCTGGTGCGCGAGGCGCTGATCGAGCGCGAGATCCTCTGGCGGATCGCCCCCCACATCATCCGCCCCCTGCGTTTCGTCTTGCCGCACCATTCCGGATTGCGTCCGGCCTGGCTGCTACGGCTAGGGTTGTTTCTGTACGACCATATCGGCGGCCGGCATCTGCTGCCGCCGACTCGCTCGGTCGACCTGACCCGGGATGAGGTGGGAAAGCCGCTGGTGCGCAACCGCTACACCCGGGCCTTCGAATATTCCGACTGTTTCGTCGACGACGCGCGTCTCGTGGTTCTCACCGCGCGCGACGCGGCCGATCGCGGCGCCGAGATCCGTACCCGCACCCGGGCGGTCGAGATCCGGCAGGCCGACGGCATCTGGCAACTGACGGTCGAAGACACCGCGACCGGGACGCGCTCGACGATCAAGGCGCGCGCGCTGGTCAATGCCGGCGGTCCCTGGGTCGAGGACGTGCTGCGATCGGGCGCCGGCTTCAACGCGCGCGCCAAGGTGCGGCTGGTCCAGGGCTCTCACATCGTGGTGCGAAAGCTCTACGCGCACGACCGCGCCTACATGTTCCAGAACAGCGACGGCCGCATCGTATTCGTCATTCCCTATCAGGATGATTTTACGCTGATCGGTACCACCGATCGCGATTTCGACGGCGACCCTTCAAAGGTGAAGGCCTCGACCGAGGAGATTAAATATCTCTGCGATTCCGTCAGCGAGTATTTGGCAAAGCCGGTCAGCCCGGAGGATGTGGTCTGGACTTTTGCCGGCGTGCGTCCGCTCTATGACGACGGCGCCAGCGAGGCCAAGGCGGCCACCCGCGATTACGTGTTCGAGCTCGACGCCCCCGGCGGCGCACCGCTGCTGTCGATCTACGGCGGCAAGATCACCACCTATCGCCGCCTCGCCGAGGAGGCGCTCGAACGTCTTGCGCCGTATTTGGGCAACAGCAAGGCCAAGGAAGGCTGGACCGGTAAATCGCCGCTGCCCGGCGGCGACATGGACGTCTCGGCGGTTGCGGCGCTGACGGCCGAATTGATGCGGAACCATCCGTTCCTGACACAAGCCCATGCCAGCCGGCTGGCGCATGCCTATGGCACCCGCGCGCGCAAACTGCTCGCCAACGCGAAGTCGCTTGCCGATCTCGGTCACTCCTTCGGCGCGGGTTTGACCGAGAGCGAAGTCAGATACCTGATGGCTTCGGAGTGGGCCCGCACCGCCGAGGATGTTGTCTGGCGTCGGACCAAACTTGGATTGCGATTGTCGACCGGCGAAATCGCCGCTCTTGAAGAGTGGATCGCCGCCAACCACGTTCCCTCCGGACGTCCCTTGCGGAAAGCAGGAGGGCGGGCATGACCGTTACGCTCCAAAACGTCACGCGCACAGTCGACGGCATTCCTGCCATTCGCGACGTCTCGCTGACACTCGATCGCGGCACATTGAGCGTACTGCTCGGGCCGACGCTGGCAGGCAAGACCTCGATCATGCGGCTGCTGGCCGGTCTTGACAAGCCGACATCAGGCCGGGTGCTGGTGGACGGCCAGGATGTCACCGGCTTCGACGTGCGCAAGCGCTCGGTCGCGATGGTCTATCAGCAGTTCATCAATTATCCGTCGCTGTCCGTCTATGAAAACATCGCGTCCCCGCTGCGGGTGCAGGGCAAGCCGCGCGCGGAAATCGAGCGCCGCGTGCAGGAGGCAGCAAGGCTCCTGAAGCTCGAGCCCTATCTCAACCGCACGCCGTTGCAATTGTCCGGCGGCCAGCAGCAGCGCACCGCGATCGCCCGCGCGCTTGTAAAGGGCGCTGACCTGGTGCTGCTCGACGAACCGCTCGCCAATCTCGATTACAAGCTGCGCGAGGAATTGCGCACCGAGCTACCGCGCATCTTCGAAGCCTCCGGCGCGATCTTCGTCTATGCCACCACCGAGCCTTCCGAAGCGCTGCTGCTGGGCGGCCGCACCATCTGCATGTGGGAAGGCGAGATCCTGCAGTCCGGCGATACTGCCAAAGTCTATCGCCATCCCGACACGCTGCGCGTCGCCCAGGTATTTTCCGATCCGCCGCTCAACATCGTCGGCATCGAGAAGCACAACGGCTCGGTTCAGTATGCCGGCGGCGTGCGGGCGCCCGCCACGGGCCTCTACGCCGGTCTTGGCGACGGCGCCTACCGGGTCGGCTTCCGCGCCCACCAGCTCGAAGTCGCCGCCGGCATTGCCGGCCGCCATGCCTTCCACGCCACCGTGACGGTGACCGAAATCACCGGTTCGGAAAGCTTTGTGCATCTCAACCGCGACGCCTCAAACTGGGTCGCGGTGCTGCAGGGCGTGCATGAATTCGAACCCGGTCACGTGCTCGACGCGGTGCTCGATCCCGACAATGTCTTCGTGTTCGACGCGGCCGGCCGCCTGGTGGCGTCGCCACGCATTGCGTTTTCAAGCGGAGTGGTTGGCGGTTCGCGTGAAGAAAACGCGTCAACAAATGAAGGCCTGTGAGGGAGATGCCGCATGGCCCGCATTGACCTCGTCGATCTCGCGCATTCCTATGGCGGCAATCTCGCTCCCCCCGAATCCTTTGCCCTGAAACCTGTCACCATGACCTGGCGGCAGGGCGGGGCCTATGCGCTGCTCGGACCGTCCGGCTGCGGCAAGACCACGCTGCTGAATCTCATCTCCGGCATCGTCACGCCGTCACGCGGAAAAATCCTGTTCGACGGCGCCGACATCACGCCGCTGTCGACCCAGAAGCGCAACATCGCCCAGGTGTTCCAGTTCCCGGTGATCTACGACACCATGACGGTCGGACAAAACCTGGCGTTTCCGTTGAAGAACCGCGGCGTGCCGAAGACGGAGATCGACGCGCGGGTGGCTGACATCGCCAAGCTGCTCGACCTCACGCCCTGGCTCGAACGCAAGGCGACGCGTCTTACCGCCGACGCCAAGCAGAAGATATCGCTCGGCCGCGGGCTGGTGCGCTCCGACGTCGCCGCCGTGCTGTTCGACGAGCCGCTGACGGTGATTGATCCCGAACTGAAATGGCAGTTGCGCTCGAAGCTCAAGGCGTTGCATCGCGAGCTCGATCTTACCATGATCTATGTCACCCACGACCAGACCGAGGCGCTGACATTCGCCGATACCGTTGTCGTGATGCATGACGGCCGCGTGGTGCAGAGCGGCACGCCGGCGGAACTGTTCGACAAGCCCGCCCATACCTTCGTCGGCTATTTCATCGGCTCGCCCGGCATGAACATCGTGCCGGCCGAGGTGCGCGGCCGCGAGGCCCGGATTGACGGCCACACCATCCGGCTCGACCGCAACTATGACGGCCTGCCGCCGGGTGCGAAGATCGAGATCGGCGTGCGCCCGGAATTCGTCGACGTCGCGGCACCCGGCTCCGGCCTGCTGTCCGCCACCATCGAGCGGATCGACGATCTCGGCCGCGTCCGCTTCGCGCGCGTCCGGGTCGGCGATGCGAAATTCGCCGCACGGGTGCCGCCGGGATTCTCGGCTTCCGGCAACGAGGCCGGACTGCGGTTCGATCCCAGCCGCGTTCATGTCTACGCCGACAGCCTCCTGGTCGAGGGGAAATAATGGACAAGACCGTCAATCAGAAAGCCTGGTTCCTGGTGCTGCCGGTGTTCCTGATCGTGGCGTTCTCCGCGATCCTGCCGCTGATGACGGTCGTCAATTATTCGATGCAGGACACGTTCGGCAACAATCAGTTCTTCTGGAACGGCGTCGGCTGGTTCAAGGAGCTGCTCGATCCCACCACCGATCTCGGCGGACGCTTTCTGGCGTCGCTCGGGCGCAACCTGTTTTTCTCCGCGGTGATTCTCGCCATCGAGGTCCCGCTCGGCATCGTTGTGGCGCTATCGATGCCGCGCGAGGGCTGGCGGGTCGCCGCCTGCCTCGTCATCATGGCGCTGCCGCTCTTGATTCCATGGAACGTGGTCGGCACCATCTGGCAGATCTTCGGCCGGCCCGATATCGGCCTGATGGGCTATGCGCTCAACAGCATCGGCATCAACTACAACTACGTCTCCAACGAGTTCGACGCCTGGGCCACCGTCATCGTGATGGATGTCTGGCACTGGACCAGCCTGGTGGCGCTGTTGTGCTACGCCGGCCTGAAATCGATTCCCGACGCCTATTACCAGGCGGCCCAGATCGACGGCGCGTCGCGTTGGGCGGTGTTTACCGCCATTCAATTGCCGAAGATGAACCGCGTACTGCTGATCGCGGTGCTGCTGCGCTTCATGGACAGTTTCATGATCTATACCGAGCCGTTCGTGGTGACCGGCGGCGGGCCGGGCAACTCGACCACCTTCGTTTCGATCGAGCTGGTCAAGATCGCACTCGGCCAGTTCGATCTCGGCAAGGCCGCGGCGTTGTCACTGGTCTACAACCTCATCATCCTCATCGTGTGTTGGATATTCTACACCGTCATGACCAATGCCGGCGCCGAGCGCGCGCCCGAAAAGGGAGTCGCATGATGCATTCGATTCCCGGACGCCGCATCATTCTCTCGCTGTTCCTGATCTTCCTGCTGCTGCCGATCTACTGGCTGGTCAACATGAGTTTCAAGACCAACACCGAGATCGTGACCACCATGACGCTGTGGCCGCATCAGCCGACGCTGGCCAATTACATGCGCATCTTCACCGACGAGAGCTGGTATTCCGGATACATCAATTCGCTGAAATATGTCGTGATCAACACCGTGCTCTCGATCTCGTTCGCGCTGCCGGCGGCCTACGCGTTTTCGCGCTACCGCTTCCTCGGCGACAAGCATCTGTTCTTCTGGCTGTTGTCGAACCGGATGGCTCCGCCGGCGGTGTTCGCGCTGCCGTTCTTCAATCTCTACTCGGCGATCAACCTGTTCGATACGCCCTGGGCGGTGGCGCTGGCGCATTGCCTGTTCAACGTGCCGCTCGCGGTCTGGATCCTCGAGGGATTTGTCTCCAGCGTGCCGCGCGAGATCGACGAGACCGCGTTTCTTGACGGCTATTCGTTCCCGCGCTTCTTCATCAAGATCCTGGTGCCGCTGATCGCGAGCGGCATCGGCGTCGCCGCGTTCTTCTGCTTCATGTTCTCCTGGGTCGAATTGCTGCTGGCGCGCACGCTGACTTCGGTAAATGCAAAACCGATTTCGGCGGTGATGACGCGCACGGTTTCGGCGTCCGGCATGGATTGGGGCCTGCTGGCCGCCGCCGGCGTCCTGACCATCATCCCCGGCGCACTGGTGATCTGGTTCGTCCGCAACTACATCGCGCGCGGTTTTGCATTGGGCAGGGTGTGATGGAGATGAACTCGTCGAAACCATCGCTTGCCTTCACCTCGCCCCGCTTGCGGGGAGAGGTCGGATTGCGAAGCAATCCGGGTGAGGGGGGCTCTCCGCGAGTCCGAGTGCGTGGAGACAGCCCCTCACCCCAACCCTCTCCCCGTAAGAACGGGGAGAGGGGGTTGCACCGTGCGTGGTTCAGGCAGGAGGGCTAACCATGGAACATATCGCATGGATGGCCTGGACGCTGCCGACCGCGATCTTCTTCGTGATGCTGGCGATGACGCTCGCGGTCATGACCTGGCTTGCCGTCGCCTATCCCGAGGCCGAGCGCGTCGGAATTCTGCGCATTCCGACGACGCGCGGCGATCGGCTGTTCATTTCTCTGATCATGACCGCCGTCATCCATCTGCTGTGGATCGGCTTTGCCGGTACCGACACGATTCTGACCATTCCGCTCGGCGAGGGAATTGAAGTTTCGAGCCTGTGGCTCGCCACCGTGATTTCGCTTGGGTCGGCCGTTGCGATTTTTCGCACCGTCTGAGCAAGCGAACCAAAGAGCAGATCCGGGACCAACCCGGGCCTGGAGTTTGTTGGTCGCTGCAACCGGAGGACTCAATATGCGACACCTGGAGAGACGGAAGAACAACTTTCTAACCAAGACCAGCACAGCTGTGCTGATCGCGGCTTCGATGACCATGGCCGCGCCTGCATTGGCGGATGACGCCACCAACCAGCGATGGATCGACAGCGAATTCCAGCCATCGACGCTGTCGAAGGCCGATCAATTGAAGGAACTGCAGTGGTTCGAGAAGGCCGCCCAGCCGTTCAAGGGCATGGACATCAACATCGTCTCGGAAACCATCACGACGCACGAGTATGAAGCCCGGACGCTCGCCAAGGCGTTCACCGAAATCACCGGCATCAAGGTCAAGCATGACCTGATCCAGGAAGGCGACGTGGTCGAGAAGCTGCAGACCCAGATGCAGTCGGGCAAGAACGTCTATGACGGCTGGATCAACGACTCCGACCTGATCGGGACGCACTTCCGCTACGGCCAGACCATCGCGCTGTCGGATTATATGGCCGGCGAGGGCAAGGACGTCACCAATCCCGGTCTTGACATCAACGACTTCATCGGCCGTTCCTTTACCACCGGACCCGACAAGAAGCTCTATCAGCTGCCGGACCAGCAGTTCGCCAACCTGTACTGGTTCCGCTATGACTGGTTCAGCAATCCGGAATACAAGGCGAAGTTCAAGGCCAAATACGGCTATGACCTCGGCGTGCCCGTCAACTGGTCGGCCTATGAAGACATCGCTGACTTCTTCACCAACGACATCAAGGAGATCAACGGCGTCAAGGTCTATGGCCACATGGACTATGGCAAGAAGGACCCGTCGCTGGGATGGCGCTTCACCGACGCGTGGCTGTCGATGGCCGGCAACGGCGACAAGGGCATCCCGAACGGTTTGCCGGTCGATGAATGGGGCGTCCGCATGGAGGGCTGCCGTCCGGTCGGATCCTCCGTCGAGCGCGGCGGCGACACCAACGGGCCGGCGGCGGTCTATTCCATCACCAAGTATCTCGACTGGATGAAGAAATATGCCCCGCCGCAGGCGCAAGGCATGACCTTCTCGGAGTCGGGGCCGGTGCCGGCGCAGGGCGCGATCGCCCAGCAGATGTTCTGGTACACCGCTTTCACAGCCGACATGGTGAAGCCGGGACTGGCGGTGATGAATGCGGACGGTACGCCGAAGTGGCGCATGGCGCCGTCGCCGCACGGCTCGTACTGGAAGGAAGGCATGAAGCTCGGCTATCAGGACGTCGGCTCCGGCACCTTGCTGAAGTCGACGCCGCCGGATCGCCGCAAGGCGGCCTGGCTCTATCTTCAGTTCATCACCTCCAAGACGGTTTCCCTGAAGAAGAGCCATGTCGGTCTCACCTTCATCCGCGAATCCGATATCTGGGACAAGTCCTTCACCGAGCGCGCGCCCAAGCTCGGCGGCCTGATCGAGTTCTACCGCTCGCCCGCACGCGTGCAGTGGTCCCCGACTGGCAACAACATCCCCGACTATCCGAAGCTCGCGCAACTGTGGTGGCAGAACATCGGCGACGCGTCGTCGGGTGCGAAGTCGCCGCAGGCGGCGATGGATTCGCTGGCGGCGGCGCAGGATTCGGTGCTGGAGCGTCTCGAGAAGTCGGGCGTGCAGGGCGCCTGCGGGCCGAAGCTGAACAAGAAGGAGAAGCCGGAATACTGGTTCGCCAAGTCGGAAAAGGACGGCAACATCGCGCCGCAGCGCAAGCTGGCCAACGAGAAGCCGAAGGGCGAGACGGTCGACTACGACACCCTCATCAAGTCGTGGCCGGCCACCCCGCCGAAGCGGGCTTCGCTGAACTGAAGGCAGCCACAACAACGAGAAGGCCGGGAGCGATCCCGGCCTTCTTTGCCTTTCGTCGTTGCGGCGGGACGGATAAGGCGGAGGTCCAGCCTATTCGGTCTGAAGTCACACGGCTCTCGAGCCCGGCGCATCCCGGCCGTCCAGCCGGGGAAATGTCAGAATGAATTCGGCACCGGGATCATGACGGCGGATTTCGAGCCTGCCGCCCAGCTGGGACGTGAAGGCATTGACCAGACGCATTCCCAATCCCCTGCTCGCACCGGGCTCGAAGTCGGGCGGCAACCCGACTCCCTGGTCGCGCACCGAAACCGATATTTCCCGATCGTCGCCGACAACGCCAATCCAGATTTCAGACCTTTGATCCGGACTGCCGTATTTCGCGGCATTGGCAATCAGCTCATTGACGAATAACGCGACCGGGATGGCTTGATCCGGCGGAATTGCGATTCCGGCCTTGACGTCAACGTGAAGCACGCAATCCGGCAAGGATCCGGCGAGGCTCTGGCAGATATCTTCCAGATACGGACCGATCTCGATTTTCTCGAACTGTTCGGTTTGGTAGAGGCGCTGATGGGCACGGGCTATCGCGGTGATGCGATTGGAAGCCTCGTCAAGGTGGATCCTGACGGTTTCATCCACACTGGCCGCCTTCAGATGCAGCATGCTGGCGACCAGCGCCAGACTGTTGTTGACGCGGTGGTTGACCTCTTGCAACAGCAGATGATTGCGATCCAACGCGGCTCTCAAGCGTGCCTCGATGCGCTGCCGCTCGATTGCCATTCCCAGAATATTCGCCGCGCCTTGCAGGAACGAAATATCCTTCACCGAGAATTCGCCTTCGAGCCGGCTGTCCGCCTCAAGAACCCCATAAGGTTTGCCGTCGCCCTGAAGGATGACGTTCATCGCTCGCTTGATGCCGTGTCGCGCCAGCAGTTCGGGTGTTCGAAACCGCTGTTCATTCTCAAGATGGTTCGAAATGACGGGCTTGCCTGTTTTCAGCGCATAGCCCGCGGGCGATTCAATGTCGGCTCCGACGGTCGCCTTTCCGATAACCTCGAGCTCCCAACCCACACCGGCCGTCACCAGAAACCGCGCTTCGACCGGTTGATATTCGAGTACCTTGCAGAATTTGGTGTCGAGTCCTTCGGCTGTCAGCCTGGCCGTCTCATTCAGCAGTTCGATGAAGGGCGTCCCCTGCAGGGCGAGAACGCCGAGTTCCGCGAGAATTTCCTGCTGTCGAATACGCAGCGCCGAATTGCTCTCCTCCGGAGATGTTTCCCTGGGAAGTTCTTCCACAACGGCATCTTTCCGGGCTTCGGCCATCTGGTCACCCTGGTAGCTAAGACGGAGCCCCGTACCGGACCAATATGAGAATTCGGCAAAACGCCTGCCCTCCGGCGCGACAGCTAAGGCATAGCGACAGCTCCAGGGCAATAGCTGATGCGGCGCTGGAACACGCCAGCGCCTTCCAGTCGGCAACAGTGAAGCGGACGGAACGACGATGTACACTGCTGATCAGGACGTCTCACGCGTCTGGCATCGCGCGGCGGCACGCATCGCTTGTCGCCATACTCCAATCCGTCGAAGTCCTACTGCGCCGCGTCCAGCGCCTCGCCCAGCACCGGATAGTCCGTATACCCCTTGGCCCCGCCGCCATAAAACGTCGACTTGTCGAACGGGTTGAGCGGGGCGCCCTGCATCAGCCGCTCGACCAGATCGGGATTGGAGATGAACGGCTTTCCGAATGCGATCAGGTCCGCGGCGTCGGCCGCAAGTACCTTGGTCGCGAGTTCGAAGTCGTAACCGTTGTTGGCGACGTAGGCTCCCTTGAAGCGTTTGCGCAAGGAAGCATAGTCGAACGGTGCGTTGTCGCGCGGCCCACCCGTGGCGCCCTCGATGACGTGGATGTAGACCAGCTTCAGCGCGTCGAGCTGGTCGACGATATGATCGAACAGCGGCTGCGGATTGCTGTCGGAGACGTCGTTGGCCGGGGTGACCGGCGAAATGCGGATGCCGGTTCGTTCGGGGCCGGCCTCGGAGGCGACCACTTTCGATACTTCCAGCATCAGCCTGGCGCGGTTCTCGATCGAGCCGCCATAGACGTCTGACCGTTTGTTGGTGCCGTCCTTCGCAAATTGATCGAGCAGATAGCCGTTGGCGCCGTGAATTTCGACGCCGTCGAATCCCGCTGCCAGCGCATTCGCGGTGCCGCGCTTGAAATCCTCGATGATGCCGGGAATCTCTTCCAGCTTGAGCTCGCGGGGTTCGGAGATATCGGTAAACATGCCGCCGACAAAGGTCTTGCCCTTGGCGCGGATCGCCGAGGGTGCGACGGGGGCGCCGCCATTCGGCTGCAGCGAGGTGTGCGAGACGCGGCCGACATGCCAGAGCTGGATGAAGATGCGCCCATTGCGCTCGTGGACGCGTTCGGTCACCTTGCGCCAGCCCGCGACCTGTTCCTTCGAGTAGATGCCGGGCGTGTCCTGATAGCCCTGGCCCTGCTGCGATATCTGGCTCGCTTCCGTTACCAACAGGCCCGCCGACGCGCGCTGGCCGTAATACTCCGTTGCCAGCGGGCTCGGCGCCATGCCGGGCGGGACCGCGCGGTTGCGGGTCAAGGGCGCCATCACGAGTCGGTTGGGAAGCGTGATGGGGCCAAGCTTGTAGGGTTCGAACAGTTTGGTCGGCGTGCTCATTTTGTTTTCCAGGAGAAAGGGACAATGGGGGACAATTGGGCATTGTCGACGCCCGCGCAATGCCGCGAGCCATTCGACAGCCGCAGATTAGCCGCGCGCCACGCTCGCCAACGTCGAGGACAAGGCTTCTGTGCGTTGACGTAGGACGATTCATTCGAAATCAGGGACGGCGCAGCATAGACAATCTCTCGGCGGTGCCTTGGCGACCGAACGGCCCTGCCAATCCTTTGTTCGTGACTATACTGCACTGCTTCGTCGCGGAGTTGTCATCGGGAAGGCATTCGTGCGACCCGTTGGCTCCTCGCGGTGACGTGCTTTTTCTTAGCTCACGCCCAGAAAATCCCGCTTGCCGATTTCGACGCCGTTGTGACGCAGGATGCCGTGGACGGTCGCGGCATGGAAGTAGAAGTTCGGCAGCGAGAACTGGCTGAGGAATTGCTGGCCTTTCATGGTCATGGATTTGTCGGGACCGGCCGGAAACGTCACCTCGCGAGCGTCGGCGCCGTCAAACTGCGCCGACTTGAAGGACTTCACATAGTCGACGGTCCTTGCCAACCGCGCCTTCAGCTCGTCGAAACTCTTTTCGGTGTCGGGAATGGAAGGCACTTCGCTGCCGGTGAGGCGCGCGCAGCCCTTGGTGGCGAAATCGCACACCAGCTGAATCTGGCGGCTCAATGTTAGCATGTCCGGATAGAGCCGGGCGCCGAGCAGCACATCGGGCTGGATCTTCTTCGCCGTACAATGCGCCTCGGCCTTGCCGAGGATGCCGGTGAGGCTGTTGAGAATCTGCAGGTACGCGGGAACCGAGACGTCGTAAAGGGACATGCGATGCTCTTTTCGTGTTGTGGCATATGGCCGAATGCGGGGTAGGCGCTGCTCGAATTGGGGCGCCGGCACGTGAAATACAACGCTTGCCAAGCTAGCGGATTGCCGTTGGCCCTGGCTGCGAAGGCACGCGCGGTGCAGCAGCTACCCCGCGCATCCGCGCCAGCAATTCAGCGGTCGGCCACGAATCCGCCGGCAGGCCGTATTTGATCTGCATGGTCTTGACCGCGGTACGGCTCAGCTGCCCCATGATGCCGTCGACCTTGCCGACATTGAATCCCGCGCGCACCAAGAGCTGCTGCAACTCGCGCAACTCGTTGAACGGCAGTTGCGCCACCGGCGCCGAGGGGCGCTGCATCGGTGGCGCGCCGGCGATGCGGGTGGCGAGATAGCCGGCGGTGGTCGAATAGATCAGCGAGTTATTCCACTCGGTATAGGCGGCGAAATTCGGATAGGCGAGGAACGCCGGTCCCATCCGGCCCATCGGCAACAGCAGCGAGGCCGGCAGATCGTCGCTCGGCAGCGCCTTGCCGTCGGGATAGGTAACGCCGAACTGCGCCCATTTCGAGCGCGGATGCTTGATGGTGAGATCGGCCTGATCCCAGGAAATAGTTTGCGGCACGCGGACTTCCTGCAGCCATGGCTCGCCGCGTCGCCATTTCAAGCCGTTGGCGATGTAGTTGGCAGTCGAGCCGATGACGTCTTCCGGGCTGCGCAGCATGTTGCGATGGCCGTCGCCGTCATAATCGACCGCGTGATTGAAGTAATGCGACGGCAGGAATTGCGTCTGCCCGAGTTCGCCCGCCCACGAGCCCACCATCTCGGCCGGCGAAAGGTCGCCGCGGTCGATGATCTTGAGGGCTGCGATCGTTTCCTTCTGAAACATCTCGGAACGGCGGCAGTCATAGGCCAGCGATACCAGCGAACGCAGCGTCGGCAGGTTGCCCATGTTGGCGCCGAAATCGCTCTCCAGTCCCCAGAACGCGGCGATCACCGCCGGCGGCACGCCGAATTCCTTCTCGGCGCGCGCGAACGCCGCGGCATGGGTTTTGATCTTGGCTTGCCCCTGCTGCATCCGGTACACCGCCGCCATCCGCGCCGCGAACTCGTTAAACACCTGCCCGAACACGCGCTGGCCGCGGTCGCGGTTGACGATGCCCTGGTCGTAGACGAGTCCGGGGGACGCTTCCGTCAGCGCCCGCTGCGATACGCCGGCGGCGATCGCCTGTTGTTTCAGATCGACGAGGAAGCGATCAAAACCCATGCCGTTGTGGCAGGCCGCGCCGCCGCGCGGGGCGGGTGCCGCGGCGGGTCGCGCGGGAGCGGTGATCCGCCGGGGTGAGTCTGCGGCCGGTTGAGCCGGCGCCGCTTGCGGCGCGCACAGCAGCGCAAGCAGGACGACGTAATGAAGAAATGGTGTCGTTGAAATCTTTCGCATCCGGTTACCGACTGGCGAAGTGTCTTGCCCAGCTCTGGAGGGGGGCCCTCCAGGGCAGGGCAAAGACAACGTACATGCTTGAACGCGAACGAGGCCACGCGGCAGGCGCTCCCGTCAAGGGGCGCAAGCCCGTCCGGCGCATGGGAGCCCGCCGCCGGAGCGGGTCGCGGAGGCTGTTCCAATCGGTTTTGCCCGTGTAGGCTCCTGTCCTGCGGGCTTGGGCAAGGTGAGCGAACAATCACCGGGGCCGGCATGAGGGGAACGAAACGACATGAGCGAACTGCGATATCTGGCGCCTCACACGCTTGACGAAGCGATCGCCGCCTTCGCCGCCGCCGGAAGCGCTGCGCGCATCCTGGCCGGCGGCACCGATCTTCTCGTGCAGATGCGTTCCGGCGCGGTGAAGCCTGGCTTGATTGTGGACATCAAGAAGATCGCGGAGATGACCGCGATCGAACAAACGGCCGATGGCGGCTTTCGCATCGGCGCCGCGGTGCCGGGTGCGGTGCTTTCAGAACATCCGCGTTTTGGCAGGGCTTGGCCCGGCGTGCTGGAGGCGGTCAATCTGATCGGCTCCACCCAGGTCCAGGGCCGCGCCTCGGCGGGTGGCAATCTGTGCAACGGCTCGCCGGCCGGAGACAGCGTGCCCGCTTTGGTCGCCGCCGGCGCCATGGTCACGCTGCAGGGTCCGAACGGCCGCCGCGAGATCAAGGTGGAAGACATCCCGGCCGGTCCGGGCCGCACCAATCTTCTGCCCGGCGAGATACTGGTCAGTTTCACGCTGCCGCCGCGTCCGAAAGGAGCGAGCGACGCTTATCTGCGCATGATCCCGCGCACCGAAATGGACATCGCCGTGGTCGGCGTCGGCGTCAATCTCACCATCAAGGACGGCGTCTGCACCGCCGCCCGCGTCGGCCTCGGCGCGGTGGCGCCGACAGTGCTGCTGGTCGAGGCGGCTGCCAAGGCCTTGATCGGCAGCAAGCTCGACGACGCGGCGCTGAAGGCCGCAGCCAGCGCCTGTTCCGCTGCCTGCCGTCCGATCGACGACAAGCGCGGCACCATCGTTTACCGCACCAAAGTTGCCGGCGTGCTGCTGAAGCGCACGGTTGCGATCGCCGCCGCGCGCGCAAGAGAAAATTGAGTTTGGGAAACTGACAAAATGACAAAACTGCACGTATCCACCACCATCAACGGCGAGCCGGTGGAGTTTCTCTGCGACCCCGGCGACACCATGCTCGACGCGTTGCGCGGGCCCCTCGGCCTCACCGGCTCCAAGGAAGGCTGCGCGTCGGGCGATTGCGGCGCCTGCAGCATCACGCTGGACGACCGGCTGGTTTGCTCCTGCCTGATGCTCGCGGTCGAGGCCGAAGGCCGCGACCTGCAAACCATCGAGGGCATGGCCAGCGGCGACAGACTGCATCCCCTGCAGCAGAAATTTTTGGAGATGGCGGCCCTGCAGTGCGGCATCTGCACCTCGGGCATGCTGGTCGCGTCGGATGCGCTGCTGCGGAAGAATCCGAAGCCGAGCGAGGAAGAGGTGCGGTTCTGGCTGGCCGGCAATCTCTGCCGCTGCACCGGTTACGACAAGATCGTGCGGGCGGTGATGGAAACCGCCGATGAAATGCGGGAGGCAGCGCAATGAACGTGATCAGCAACAACAAGTGGATCGGCCAACGCACCATCCGGCCCGACGGCGCCGACAAGGTGACGGGCCGCGCGGCGTTCGCCGCCGACACCAACATGCCCGGCATGATCTGGGGCAAGGTCTTGCGCAGCCCGCATCCCCACGCGCGCATCAAGTCGATCGACACCTCGAAGGCTGAGGCGCTGCCCGGCGTCAAGGCGGTGGTGTCCGCGCGCGACATCGTCGACTTTCCGGTCGACAAGTCGGTGATGCTCGGTATCCAGGACATGCGCTGGATGTGCCGCAACGTGATGGCGCGCGAGAAGGCGCTGTTTCCCGGCCACCCCATAGCGGCGGTCGCCGCCACCACGGAAGCGATCGCGGCGCATGCCTGCGAGCTGATCGAGGTGGACTACGAAGTGCTGCCGTGGTCGATCGAGATCGACGACGCGATCAGGCCCGATGCGCCAATCCTGCACGACTTCCTGACGTTCGAGGGCAAGCCCTCCAACATCGCCGGCAAGCTGGAGGTGAAGAAGGGCGATATCGAACAGGGCTTCAGGGAAGCCGAGGTGGTCATCGAGCGCAGCTTCAGCACCCGTCCGGTGCACCAGGGCTATATCGAGCCGCACGCCTGCCTCGTCAGCGTCGGCGCCGACAACAAGACCACGATCTGGAGTTCGAGCCAGGGCCAGTTCATGGTGCGCGCCATGACGGCCTACCTGACCGGCATCCCGCAGAGCGACATCCGCGCCATCCCCGCCGAAATCGGCGGCGGTTTCGGCGGCAAGACCATCGTCTACCTCGAGCCGCTGGCAACCCTGCTGGCGAAAAAATCGGGCCGCCCGGTGAAAATGGTGATGACCCGCGAGGAAGTGATGCGGGCGACCGGGCCGACCTCCGGCTCCAAGAGCACGGTCAAGATCGGCGCCAAAAAGGACGGCACTATCGTCGCCGCCCAAGGCACCTTCTGGCTGCAGGCCGGCGCGCTGCCGGGCTCGCCGATTCGCGGCGCCGTGGGCTGCAGCTTCTCGCCCTACGATATCCCGCATGTGCTGGCGGTCGGATTCGACGTGCTCTCGAACCGCTCCAAGGTCGCGGCCTATCGCGCCCCGGGCGCGCCGATCGGCGCCTATGCGGTGGAGTGCGTGCTCGACGAATTGGCCGAAGCGCTCAGGATGGACCCGCTCGAATTGCGCTTGAAGAACGCCGCGAAGCAGGGAACAAAGGCCGCGTTCGGCCCAGTGTTTCCGCGCATCGGCTACATCGAGACGCTGGAGGCCGCGAAAGCGCATCCGCATTATACTGCGCCGCTCGGCAAATGGCAGGGCAGGGGCGTGGCTAGCGGCTTCTGGTTCAATGCCGGTGGCGAATCCTCAGCCCAGGTCAACATCACCGAGGACGGCAACGTCGTGGTCACCACGGGCCATCCCGACGTCGGCGGCTCGCGCGCCGCGATCGCCAACATCTGCGCCGAGTTGCTCGGCATCGACTACAAGCGGGTGTCGGTGCTGATCGGCGACACCGCGACTATCGGCTTCTCCAACCTGACCGGCGGCAGCCGTGTGCTGTTTGCTTCCGCGATCGTTGTGACGCAATCGACCGACAAGATCATCACCACGCTGCGCGAGCGCGCCGCGAAAATCTGGGAGATCGATCCGGAAGCCGTTAAATGGGAAAACGGTGCGGCCCATCCCGCCAGCCCCAACGCCGGCCAGTTCGAACCGCTGACGCTGGCGGAACTCGCAGCCAAGGCCCCTGTCATGGGCGGGCCGATCGGCGCTGGCGTGCAGCTCAATACCGAAGGCGCCGAAGGCGGTTTCGGGACCCACATCTGCGACGTCGAGGTCGATCCCGAACTCGGCATCGTCAGGGTGATCCGTTATACTGCGGTGCAGGACGTCGGCCGCGCCATCCATCCGGGCTATGTCGAAGGCCAGATACAGGGCGGTGTGGCGCAGGGCATCGGCTGGGCACTGAACGAGGAATACATCTACAACAAGAGCGGCAAGGTCGATAACCCCGGCTTCCTCGATTACCGCATGCCGGTGTGTTCGGACCTGCCGATGCTCGACACCGTGATGGTCGAGGTGCCCAATCCGAAACATCCGCAAGGGGTCAAAGGCGTCGGCGAAGTGCCGTTGGTTCCGGTGATGGCTGCGGTCGCCAACGCCATCCATAACGCGCTTGGCAAACGCTTCTACAGCCTGCCGATGTCGCCTCCGGTGGTGCTGGAGGGGATGGAGGACCCGGAGATCCGGCAAGCGGCGGAGTGACGCCGCGTCACCTCGCTCCGCCAGTCGTCGCGCGCGCAAGCGGGCGAGCGTCATTATCCGTTGGTTCGGCCACCTGTTTGCCCCATCCCGGTCACGTGCGCGCCTTTCAAATGCGAAACGCTCCCGCTGGTTCGTTCGCCAGACTTCGGGACGCCATTTCGGGACGCCATGATGAATATGAAGCTCCACGCATCGACGATCCTCGCCGTGCTTGGCGACGTGCAATCCGAGCTTGTTGGCAAGGCCGTGGTTCTCACCGACGGAAAGGCCGGAACGGTTGAGAACGTCTGGCTCGATGAACTGCACGGTCTGCGAATTTCCATCAGGGGCCACGATGGAAAGTGGCCGATCTCGACCATAAAATTCGAGCAGCCCTGCCAACGGCCATAACGGTCTCGCTGCCGCGTAGCGGGCAGGATTATCGAGCTCTCTGCGAACCCATCAGCATCATGGTATCGCTTCGCTCCCCCCTCCTGCGAGGGGTTGAGGGTTCACGAACCAGCGAAGCTACTTGGTCATCCGCCAGGCGAACAGCACCACGGCCGCCCCGAGCGCCGCCGCGACGACCGCCATGACCAGCCCGGTGCCGAGTGCGAGAAGGACCGCGATATGATAGCCCATAAGCGCGCCGGCAATGCCCACCAACGCGCTCGTGATGATGCCCCGATTGGATCCGGCGAACTGACGGGCCAGCCATGAGGGCCCTGCGAACCGGTCGAACAGCAAGCCGGCGGCGATGCCGATGACCAGAATGACGATGAAGGTGAGGGCGGGGTCGCGCATGCGGGTCGCCTCGATGGTTGGACAGGTCGGGGTAAACGTCGGCGTCGTGGAGTTCAGGGTCGAACGGCGGCAAGCTGCGCCTTCGCGCGTCGGAAGTCGACGGAAATGTGTGGCATCGATATGCTCGACCGCCGATCTAGCCCTTCAGGGCACGCCGCTGTTTTATCAGCGAACTGCGCCGGCTGAGTTTCGCCTTCGCGATGCGAACCTCTTCTGCCCGGGTTGATGGTTTTTTTGCAGCTTTCTTCGGTTTCGCGTTGCTCTCGGGCGCGATGGGCCGCGATTGCATCGGCGTGATCGAGCCGTGCTGGACGGGCTGCAGGTTCATGGGGCCAGTCAACGGTGTCTTGAGCGGAGGCATGGCTGACAACGCTTTGCCGGCGAACTGGTTTCAATCCTGCACGGACCGACGTCGGAAACGCGTCCGGCTGCGTCAGCGATCGAACGGCAGCATTCCCTGATCCTCGGACCAGTCGATGACCTCGAAAAACATGCCGCGCTTGAGCATCTCGGCTTCGAGGTCGGCCGCGTGCTGTCTCCAGTCGGGGGTTTCACGAACGCGAAACCTGCGTTCCTCGCCGCGGTCGGCCAGCGCATCATCGGACCGAAGAGCCCCGCGCACGCTCTCATACATCATGGTCAGGCTGTCATTGGTGAAGGCGCGATAATTCATGGGGTCCCCCACCCGATGAAAAGGCCGCTCCTGCCCGAGCGGCGGCTCTTGCCCTCAGATGAACAGAGGGCCCCGCTCAAATGGTGCGCCCGACCGGTTAATCGAGCGTTGCGGGTGCCAAGCCGCCGCGCGAATTAGGGTTAAGGACAATCGAAACCCGGCCGCGCCACCATGCCGGCCGCGGCCATGGTAACAACCCTCTGCTCAATATGGGAGGCTGCCGTGGGTTCCAACAGAATCAGAACGATGCTTGGCATGGGTGCGCTGGCCGCTTTCGGCGCGGCCGAGCTCGCCGTCATCTATGGCGTGGTCGGCGCCATCGTAGAGCTGGCTGTCGGCGTGGACCTGCCACTGATCGGGCTCGTGCAAACGAGCGATGAGCCGTCGCGCTCGGGATGTACATAAGGGTGGAGAGACGGGCAAAACATCCGGGAACCGCTTGTTATCGAGGCGGGGCGCTAACACGCTGCATGCCAAGCGATCTGGAACGCTTGCCCCCGGCTCGCGCTTTCCTATCTATTGGCAGAGGAAGGCACCGATGAACAAGCTCGTGAAATGTACAGCGGCCCTGTTCGTGCTGCTGACCGCGACCGAGGCTTTCGCGCGCGGCGCGGCCTCCAGTATCATGAATTCGCCTGGCTATCAGCGGCGTCTGCAGGAGTCCCGAGGCTACGTCCCGAACCAATCCGGATCCATCCTCCAGACGCATCCGTCACGCCCTCCTTACGTCCCGGAACGACGCCACCGCCATTAATCGCGGCGACGAGCGGTGTTGGAATCGCAACAGCTTCTTTGCTCCTTCGCCGGATCGCGGATTGTATGCGGCAGCAGGCCGCGGCTGACCGCGTGCACAAGCCACATCATGGCGCGCCGTTCCCCAATATGCCGACAGGCTGCGCCACGAGATGATCAGGCGGCGCCTGCAGCATAAGCCGATCGACCGGCCACCGACGCGGACCCGTGACCTCGCCCGGTGATCCATCGATCCCGTTCACTTAGCCGAGGCGGCCGGCTCCTTCGGGCACTGGGGAATGGTAGAGCGGGCGAGCTTGGCGTCGTCGAGCGATTGATAGGGGCCGGTTGAAAACGAGTTGACAGGGTTGTCCATCACAGGATTGGAGGTGACGATCTCGCATGTTCCGGCGGTCAGATTGCCGACGACCCAGAATCCCCTGTAGTCCGGCCAGGCTGCGAAACATGCGGTAGCATTGGCGCAGGTCGTCGCGGCCAGCAACAGTGATTTGATCGGCAGCGATTTCATCGTCGTGCTCCTCGCTCGCAGGCTCGGGCGGATAGTTGCCGGTACCGTGAAACGTCCGGTCTGGCAATGCGCTGCCGTTGCTTGTGGTAAATTCGCCTGTGATCGAAACCGAGAATCTCTAATCGACTTCGATACATTGCTGGCGCCGGTCTCGGTAAGGTTGATGGGTTAGCTTAACCGGCGACTTCGATTGCGGCACGGTCGGCGCCGGCTATCGTGTGGGGCGCCGGAGATTTTCCATCCGGCGACACGGATGGCGAAGCCGTCGCGTCATCCAGCTGCGCCCGACGGCCTGCTTTGCGGAAACCGACATGTTCGCTGAAGGCCGGGAGCGATTTCGAATATTGGGGCTGAACCCAAAACCGGCCTGGGCCGAGGTCTGGCATCTGTGGAGCGTGATCGTTCCGCGGTGGTCGATCACCGGCCGCCTGCTGACCGGCCAGGTCTGGCGCCGCCACGACGGCCGGCGCTGGATCTACAAGAAGTTCAGCGAGCAGGAGAGCTGAAGCGCGCTGAGCTGCGCGATCTGCGCGAGGGGTGATTTGCCCGATCGGGTTGGTTTTGCGAACCGCGTGTCCATCCCCTTGGCAAAGATGTTCTGTTTCTCTTAAACGCATGACCGCAGCTACAACTCCCGCGCATTCGAAAACGCGAACGAAGACACCCGCCGCGTGTTTTCGTCCAGGATCAGGGTGCGTGTGATCGGCGGCTCGGCGCGCTGGCTGCAGTTTTCACGCTCGCACAGCCGGCAGTTGACGCCAATCGGCGTGCCCTCGGCTTTTTCCAGATCCATCCCGGTGGCATAGACGAGTTTGGCGGCATGACGGATTTCGCAACCCAACCCGATGGCGAACCGCGGTTGCGGTTGCGGGTGCGGCGCCACCGGCCGGCGCACCATCTGCGCGATCGAGAAGTATCGCGTGCCATCCGGCAGTTCGATCACCTGCTTGAGCAGCCGGTCCGGCGTATCGAAGGTCGAGTGCACGTTCCACAGCGGACAGGTGCCCCCGAACTTCGAGAATGGAAACGTGCCGGAGGAGAATCTCTTGGAAACATTGCCGGCATTGTCGACGCGCAGCAGGAAGAACGGCACGCCGCGCGCATTGGGCCGCTGCAGCGTGGTCAACCTGTGGCAAACCTGCTCGAAGCCGGCATTGAAGCGCTGTGCCAGGACATGGACGTCGTAGTTCAATGCCTCCGCCGCGCCATGGAAAGCCTGATAGGGCATCATGACAGCCGCCGCGAAATAGTTTGCCAGCGTGATCCGGTAAAGCCGCCGCGGCGTATCGTCGAGCGGCCCGGCGCGACCCACGATCGCATCGAAGCCGCCGCCGCATTCGGCAAGGCCGATCTGGAACGCGAGCTGGAAGGCGCGGCCGGGACTGTCCACCAGTTCGGAGATCAGGAGTTGCCGGCGATGCCGGTCAAACCGCCGCAGCGTGTCGCGCATGATGTCGACCGGCATCACGCGGGTCACGACCGAATGCTTTTCACGCAGCCGCGTCGCCAGCGCGGCGAACAGTTCCTCCGCGGGCGCGTTCAGCTCGTCGCGCAGGGTTTCGGCGGCCTGTTCCAGCTCGGGGAAGTAGTTGCGGTTGGCCTCGATCAGGTCGCGAATGCGCTCGACCGGATTGGCCTCGAAGCGGGTGCCTTCGTCGCGGTCGGCCATCTGCGCCGCGACCATGGTCTCGCCGCGTCGCGCCTCGGTATAGGCGGCGTAAAGCCGTTGCAATGAATGAGTGACACCGGGGCACAATTCGGCGAGATCGCGCAATTCCTGTTTTGGCAGGTCGATCTGGCGGAACAGCGGATCGGAGAAGATCTCGTTCAGTTCGGCGAAGAAGCGGTCCTCGTCGGCGGTGGCGAGGTCGCGCAGGTCGAGGTCATAGGTTTCCGCCAGCCGCAGCAGCAGCTGCGCCGTCACCGGCCGCTGGTTGCGCTCGATCAGGTTGATGTAGCTCGGGGAAATCTCCAGGCCCTCGGCCATCTGGGTCTGCGACAGCCCCAATTGCTGGCGGATTCGGCGGAATCTCGGCCCGACAAACAGCTTCCTTGCGGCATTACCGGCCATGGGCGCCCACCTCGCCTTGTGACAAAATTGACAAATTTACATATATGACAAGCACGTATGTTACATGACATCACCATTAAATGACAAGCCATCTATACGAATTCTGAAGTTTCGCGTTTAGCTCTCGGCACGTTTCGCAATGCACTGTCAAGAATGTCTAGTGGACGACTCGTCGTCACCAAAAAGGATCAGGCACATGAATTACCAGCCACGTGGGATCAGTGACCAGGCTATCCAGGGTCCGGCTTCCTATCTGAGCGAGCTTGGAGCCGCCGAGGCCCTCCTCAAGACCCAGCCGACCTGGAACGGCGTCACCGCCGAAGCCGTGGCGCGGATGCGTCTGCAGAACCGCTTCAAGACCGGACTGGATATCGCCCGCTACACAGCGGCGCTGATGCGTAGCGATATGGCTGCCTATGACGGCGATCCCACCAAGTACACCCAGTCGCTCGGTTGCTGGCATGGCTTCATCGCGCAGCAGAAGCTGATTTCGGTCAAGAAGCATTTCGGTACCACCGATCGCCGCTATCTGTATCTCTCCGGCTGGATGATCGCAGCACTTCGCTCCGAGTTCGGACCGCTTCCCGACCAGTCGATGCACGAGAAGACCTCGGTGCCGGCGCTGATCGAGGAGCTCTACACCTTCCTCCGTCAGGCGGACTCCCGTGAGCTCAACGATACCTTCCGCGCCATCGACGCCGCTCGCAAGGCAGGCGACCAGGCGAAGGAAAAGGCATTGATTGAAAAGGTCGACAATTTCCAGACGCATGTTGTGCCTGTCATCGCCGACATCGACGCCGGATTTGGCAATGCGGAGGCGACTTACCTGCTCGCGAAGAAGATGATTGAAGCAGGTGCGTGCGCTCTGCAGATCGAAAATCAGGTCTCCGACGAAAAGCAGTGCGGCCATCAGGACGGCAAGGTGACCGTGCCGCACGAGGTGTTCCTGGCGAAGATCCGGGCCTGCCGCCATGCATTCCTCGAACTGGGCGTCGAAGACGGCATCGTCGTGACCCGCACCGACTCGCTGGGTGCCGGTCTCACGCAGCAGATCGCCGTGAGCCACACGCCCGGCGACCTCGGCGATCAGTACAACAGCTTCCTGGATTGCGAGGAAGTGACAGCGGCCAACGCCAGGAATGGCGATGTCATCATCAACCGGAACGGCAAGATGATGCGTCCGAAGCGGCTTGCCAGCAACCTCTACCAGTTCCGCGCCGGAACCGGCGAGGATCGTTGCGTGCTCGACTGCATCACCTCGCTGCAGAACGGCGCCGACCTGCTCTGGATCGAAACCGAGAAGCCGCATATCGAGCAGATCGCCAAGATGGTCGACCGCATTCGCGAAGTGGTTCCGAACGCGAAGCTGGCCTACAACAACTCGCCCTCGTTCAACTGGACGCTCAACTTCCGCTGGCAGGTCTATGACGCGATGAAGGAATCCGGCAAGGATGTCAGCAAGTACAATCGGGCCGAGCTGATGAAGCCGGAATATGACGATACGCCGCTGGGCATCGAAGCCGACGAGCGTATCCGCACTTTCCAGGCCGATTCCGCAAAGCGTGCCGGCATCTTCCACCACTTGATCACATTGCCGACCTATCACACGGCAGCTCTGTCGACTGACAATCTCGCAAAGGAGTATTTCGGCGAGCAGGGCATGCTGGGCTATGTGAAGAACGTTCAGCGCCAGGAGATCCGTCAGGGTATCGCCTGCGCCAGACATCAGAACATGGCCGGCTCCGACATCGGCGACGATCACAAGGAATATTTCGCCGGTGAAGCCGCTCTGAAGGCGGGTGGCGCCCACAACACCATGAACCAGTTCGGCTAACGGTAACAGCAGGAGACGATCATGACAAAAGGCAGCAATTTCTGGGTGATTGGCGGCGAGTTCGGTTCGATGAACTTCCACAAGCTCGTGGAGGGCTCGGCCCAGGTGCAGGGTCCGTTCAAGACCCGCAAGGAAGCCGAGGATGCCTGGCGAGTCGTCTCGGAAGAGAACCGGCACAAGGCCGGCGTGCGCTTCTCCATCGTCGAGGAGCCCGCTCGCGTCACGGCCTGAGGCCTGCTGCCGATTGGAAGAACTTCCAAGACAAAAGCGGCCCCATCCGGTCCCCCGGATGGGGCCGCTCGCGGTTTTGTTCTTCTCCCGCGGCGCTCGCGCGCGGCGACCTCCCCCGCAAGCGGGAGAGGTAAGCAAGTGACCCTCATCTATAAGCCGTTGCGAACAAACGGCCTTTGCGCCAAACGTGGTTACTGATAGGTTCAGGCATCGGGGACCCTCAGGAACAAAGGCCATCAAGCGGATGTCAGACGCGCAGGATACCGGGAGCCAGGCCGTCAGCACCACGCGTCCGGTCCGGCTGCGCGATGCCCTGCGGCAGGCGCGGATCGAGGCCGCCGACCGCACCGGGGTCGTGGTCGATCTGCGTGATGCGGAAGTGGCGCGGCTCGAAATCCTCAATGACGCGCTGGAGCCCTTGTTCGCGCAAATTTCTGAAAAGGTCGATCTGTTCGACCGCGGCATCAGCCAGGGCGACACGCCGCGGTTGTGGATCGACGTCGTCGCCCATGTGCTGATGGGCCGTGACAAGCGCATCTACCGCTTCGTGCAGGATACCCGGTTCGGCCGCATCGTGATCGCGGAGTCCCATGACGCCGCCGCCATCGTCGACGCCGTCACCGATTACGTCGCCCGCCGCATGATCGAGCGCGAGCGCGCGCTGGTCGCGACGCCGGCGCCGGCACCGGTCGCCGTCAAAAAGCGGCGCCGCGGCGGCTTCTGGACTTTCGTGCTGGGCTTCGTCGCCGGCGTGATCGCGCTGTTCGGGCTGGCGCTGTTTGCGACCTTGCAGAACCTCTGATCGTTTGCCGGACCGTCATGACAGGCTTACCCGCTTCAACTCCTGAACGGCGGAACCATTGCTGAAGCCGCGCACCGTCTGCTCGCATCGCCACGCATCGCCCTCACGCGTGATCGAGAACACGTTGTAGGCGGCAGCCGGGTGACGGCCATGCGCGATCGCGGAGGCCGACGGCACGCCGATCGTGGGTATCTTGCCCGCCGGTCCGTCGATCCATATTGTGGAATGGATGTGATCGTGCCCGTGCAGGACCAATTCCACGCCGTGGCGTCGCAGCAACGCGAGCAGCTCAGACGAATCGGTCAACCGCTTGTCCCACGCATCCGAGCACAGCGGGTGATGAACCAGCAACACGCGAAACGCCGGCTCGGCCGCGAGCTTCAGCAGCATGCGATCCAGCGCATCAAGCTGAATGCGGCCGAGCCATCCGGTTGCCTTCAACAGCGGGGTTGGCACCGCGGACGACACGCTGATCAGCGCCAGCGGCCCGCGCCGTCGCAGCGACGGAAACGTGGCGGCGCCGTCAGCTGCATCGTCTCCGATGAGATAGGGGCTGAAGACTTCCGCAAACCGATGCTGCGTGGCGCGAACATAGGCATCGTGATTTCCTGGAATCACCGTGACCTGATCGGATGGACCGACGCCTTCCAACCATGTCCGCGCAGGATGGAACTCGGCTTCCAGCGAGAGATTGACGAGGTCGCCGGTGACCGCGATGTGGTCAGGCGTTTGGGCCCGCATATCCGACACCAGCGCGTCCAGCACGTCGCGCCGATGAAACTTGCGGCGATTGCGCGTCCAGTTGAGATAGCCGAGCACGCGCTTGCCCACGAGTTCGCCGGGCCGCGGCCACGGCAGGGGCGGGATATGCGGATCGGACAAATGCGCCAGCGTGAACGCCGCCATCACGTGCGTCCGCTTCGACTGCCGGCTGGTCCACGCCGCTTCACGATCATCTCGTGTCATCCTCCAGATTGCGCTGATGTATTGGCAAGTCGGCTGGCGCTGCGCAAGGATCAAACGTGATGTCACGATATCCCGGAGTTCGATGGCGATGAACCTGCAGAAGCTGCGAACGACGCTGGAGCCGGCGCTGCGGCGGGTTTTCCATCTCTATTGGCGGTTCGCCCGCGGCATGACGCTCGGGGTCCGCGGCGTGGTGCTGGATCGTGATGACAGGGTATTTCTGGTCAAGCACAGCTACGTCTCCGGCTGGCATCTGCCGGGCGGCGGCGTCGAAGTCGGCGAAACCTTCCGCGATGCGCTGCGCCGCGAACTGGCGGAGGAGGGACGTATCGAACTATCAGGCGCTCCGCCGCTGCACGGCCTGTTCCTCAACAGCGATGTTTCCCGCCGCGACCACGTCGCGGTCTACGTGGTCAGGCAATTCAGCCAGGATCGGCTGCCCGAGGCCAATCATGAGATCGTCGCTTGCGGCTTCTTCGACGCCACGGCCTTGCCGGAAGGGACCACCGGGGGCACCCGCCTGCGGATAGTGGAAGTGCTCGAAGGCAGGGAGCCGATCGCGACGTGGCGTTAGCGGGCGGCAACCGGTAAAAGCGTGCGCGACCTCACGACAAACTGATTCGGCTGACAGCCCGGCGATGATCACACCGACGATGCGGATTGCGGTTCTGGTGCCGTGCTTCAACGAAGAAGCCGCGGTTGCGAGCGTGGTCTCGGATTTTCGCAGGGCGCTGCCCCAGGCCCAAATCTTCGTCTACGACAATAATTCGTCGGATCGCACCGTTGCGGTGGCGCGTCAGGCCGGCGCTGAGGTGCGCAGCGAACGCCGCCAGGGCAAGGGCCACGTGGTGCGGCGGATGTTCGCCGATGTCGATGCCGACATCTATGTGCTGGTCGACGGCGACGCGACCTACGACGCTGCCAGCGCGCCGCGCATGATCGAGAGGCTGCTGTCGGATCATCTCGACATGGTGGTGGGCTTTCGCGTCGACCAGGCCGTGGCCGCCTACCGGCCCGGCCATCGCACCGGCAACAGGATGCTGACCAGATTCCTCTCCTCGGTGTTCGGCCAGGCCTTCAAGGATATTCTTTCCGGCTATCGCGTGTTCTCGCGGCGCTTCGTCAAATCCTTCCCCGTGTTGTCGGACGGATTCGAGATCGAGACCGAGCTCAGCGTGCATGCGCTCGAACTGGCGCTGCCGGTCGCCGAGATCGAGACGCCTTACTACGCTCGGCCGGAGGGATCGTTCAGCAAGCTCAACACCTGGCGCGACGGATTTCGTATCCTTGGCACCATCCTGAAACTCTATCGGTCGGAAAAGCCGCTGCGGTTCTTCACCGCCATCGGAATCTTCCTGACGCTGGTTTCGGTCGGCCTCGCGATACCAGTCGTTGTCACCTATCTCGAGGAAGGCATCGTTCCGCGGCTGCCGACCGCGGTCCTGTCGATGGGCCTGATGATCCTGGCGGTGCTGTCTGTGTCGTCGGGGCTGGTGCTCGATACGGTAACGCGCGGACGTCGCGAAATGAAGCTGCTGGCCTACTTGTCCCACGCTTCGGTCAACAAAGAACTGATACGGCGGAAAATTTAACGCAGGCCGGGCGATGGACCGCGCGTCCGCCAGATGCTATCCCGCGCCCCAGCATGAGCGACCTCTCACTGACGATATTGGCCGAGACGCCCAGCGACGCGCTGCCGATCGAGCGCCTGCATCAGCGCACCTTCGGACCCGGCCGTTTCGCGCTCAGCGCCTACCGGCTGCGCGAGCATGTCGATCACCTGCTCGACCTGTCGTTCACCGCCCGGATCGGCACGCTGCTGGTCGGCTCGCTGCGGCAATTGCCGATCTGCGTCGGCGACACGCCGGCCTTGCTGCTGGGACCGCTGACGGTCGAGCCGCCGTTTCGCAGCCGCGGGGTCGGCCGCGCGCTGCTGGATCGCGCGCTGAAGGACGCCAAGGGCAGCGGCCACCGCCTCGTGCTCCTGGTCGGCGACGAAGCCTATTACGGCCGCGTCGGCTTCAAGCCGGTTCCGAAGGGACAGGCGACCATGCCGGGGCCGGTCGATTACAGCCGCCTTCTCGTTGCCGAACTCGTCGATGGCGCGTTCGTGGATGTCTCGGGTGCGATCCGCCCGGACTGGAGCCTGGCGAAGTAGCTTGCCTCAGCTCGCCCCGCTTGCGGGGAGAGGTCGAAGCCGGAGGCTTCGGGTGAGGGGGATTATCCGCGAGTCCGAATTTGCGGATAGTCCCCTTATCCGACCCTCTCCGCAAACGGGAGAGGGAGCGGCAGCCTTCAGAACTTCAAATTCGCAAAGG
This sequence comes from Bradyrhizobiaceae bacterium Ga0074131, assembly GCA_001464035.1. Classification (GTDB taxonomy): domain Bacteria; phylum Pseudomonadota; class Alphaproteobacteria; order Rhizobiales; family Xanthobacteraceae; genus Bradyrhizobium. Next base: position 195,253 of record LNEC01000014.1, on the reverse strand, counting down.
CTCTTACGCCGATTCCCGGCAACAACACCTCGTCTTTGTTGAAGGACACCGAATTTCGGATATTCTCGTTCAAGAGGTTGTTGCCGACCAAGCCAACCAGCATTTCGCGGGCTCCAAACCAGCTGGAATCCAGCCTGGTCTTGTAGCTGATCTCCGCCTTCAGGAGATTATAGCCCGCGGTCGGCGTTTCGCCGACGGTGGCGATGTTGTTCTGCGCGAACGCATGCAGATAGTTGATCCGCGCCAGCCAATTCGCATCGCGCCAGAATACGCCGGTGCCGACGCGCACCGGCGGAATCCGGGGAACGTTGCTGCCATCGGAGAAGGTGGCGCGGACGACATCGAACTGGTTTTCGATGCCCCAGATGCCGCCGTGGAATTCTCCGACATCGAGCTGGCTCTGGAATTCGCCGCCGCGGAAGGTGGCGTCCCGCTGCGAATAGATCGCCTGATTGAGCTCGAGCGGAGAAGCCGGATCCGCCGGACCGACGCAGGCGACGTCCTCGCAGGTGTTGCCGGTCAGACGCCGGAAAATGAAGCCGTTGAACTGCGTATAGAAGGCGGTCGCTTCGAACCGCAGCGGTCCGGTTGCCCGCCGCAACCCGATCTCGACGGATTTGGCGGTTTCGATGCCGAGATTGGGATTGCCGATATCGAACGTGAGGGTCGCTTCGTGTGGACCGCGTGAAAACAGCTCGGCGGGCTTTGGCGCACGCTCGACGTACTGGCCGGTAAGGCTGGCGACCAACCCCCATGGCAGAGATTGGAGCAGGCCGATGCTGGCGCTTTTCGGCGTGAAATGCAGATTGCGCGGGGTGGCAGGACCGATGCCGGCGGGGTCGACGTTGAGGTCGAACAGCTCAGGTATGAAGCCAGGCATCGTCCCGGAGAGATTGACGCGCTCGATCCGCCCGGCAATCTGCGCCTTGGTTGCTTCGGTGAATTTCAACTCGTTGAACATGTAACCGGCGACCCTGTTGTTGTTGTTCGGGTCGAACAATCCACCGAGCGGACTGGTCGGATCGTCGGGACTGGACCCGGTCAGTTCCTGATGTCCGGCCTGCAGGCCGAGCGCGGTCGTTACCGAGGCGAAGCGCGCGTTGAAAGGCATCAGCTGTACTTCGACGCGGCCTTCCTGGTCCTTGCTGGTGAAGTTTTGCCGCACGCCGAGGGAGGTCGGATCGGCGAGGTCCGCGAGCGCGATCTCGCTGTGCTTGTAGTCGGTGGCGCCGGCCCAGAAGCGGATGGCCTCGATCGCCGCCGAGTCCGGCCGATACTCGCCCTTGGCGTTGACCTTGGTCTGATGCGCGTCGATCCGGGCCTGGTGATCGGACGCCTCGATGCCGGGGATGCGATAGAGCGAATCGTTCTGCGTAATCGCAGCGCCGACGAACCCGCCGTCGAAGATATACGAGCCGCCGATCGACGCGCCGGACGCCTGCGCCGCCGAATTGGGCTGACGGCCGTCGACCGGCCGGGTCTGGTCGAACAGGTATGGATAGCCGGGGATGTTGTAGTCGCCGGCCTTGCGGCCATAGGCGTCGGCATGTACGGCGAAATTGCCTGCGCCGGCATCGATCAGAACGCCGCCTTCGACGCCGCGATCGACCGAACTGACCGCCGTTCGCGTCTCTACCGTGACACAGGACGGCGACTGCACGTTGGCGAGCGGCGCCTTGACGGGGAGCCCGAAAGTCCGGAACGGCGCCGCGGCGCAGGACGGCAGGGCGTCGGGTATTCGATTGTTGGTGGCGCTGACGATGCCGCCGATCGATGTTGACCCGTAACGCAACGCCGCCGGGCCCCGTATCACTTCAATCTGGTTGGTCGCCAATGGATCGATCGGCACGAAATGATCCTCGCCGAGGTCGGACACGCCGCCGCCGCCAATGCCGTTCTCGACGATGCCGACCCGGTTGACGTCGAGCCCCCTGATGATCGGCCGGTTCGCTGCGCCGGGCGCGAAACTCGAGCCGGTAATGCCGGGCTTGGAGAACAGCAGATCGCCGAGCGTGGCGCCGCCCTCCCTGCGGATTTGCTCGTTCGGAATCACGGTGACGGTCGCAAACTGGTCGGTGACGATCGGCAGCACGCCCTGTTGTGGCGCGGCCGCAACCGGCGCCGGCTGAGGCTGTGCAGCCGGTTCACGATTGCGCCCGGCAACGGCGCGGGGGGCGCGCGCAGGAGCCCGCACCGGCGTAACGTTCCGCCTTACGATGGGACTGGGCGCTGTCACCGTGATTTCCGGTAACTGCGTGGCGCCCGCGGCGTCTTGCGCCATCGCGCCATGACCCATGGCGCACAGGAATAGCCCGCTTACTCCACTGAGGTGGGAAGCTCGTCTTCGTGAGATTGTCATTGTCCAGATCCTGATCAAGCCGCGACCGCCATTCGTTTTCATTGACGAGTTCGGGTAGCGCCGGCCGTCGACAAGCGACGGTCCGATTCAGATTTATCCCGGCAGAATCCGCCGCTGACGACGCGGCGATCCCTGCAGGGAGCATCAATCCATCGATGTCAGGAGGCCGGGGGAGCGCGAGGCTGGAAAGCAGGCCGGACGGAGTTCAGATCGACGAAGCCGGCGTCGGTGACGAGATATTGGAATGCAGCAGCTTGCGGCAGCCGCAATACCGGCGTTGCTGATAACACCGTGCCCGCCAGCGCGATGACAGCGCAGATGGCGCAATCCTCGGCCGGGTGATGGTCGGAATCGTTAGGGGACGCCGGCAGCGGGGCGGACGGATCGACGGCGTCTGGCGTGGCGGGGGCGGCGGAAATGTCGGATTGCGCTGCGACCGATTGAATTGGCAGCGCCGCCGTCTGCGCGGCGCCCGCGTGGAAATGCCCGAATGAGAGCCCAAACTGCAGCGCCAGCGCCAGCAGCGCCAGCCGCGACCCGTGTCTGATGTTCGAGCGGAACCACTTCATGCCGACAGGCGCCCCCACCGGAAGCCGGGACTCATCCCGGGCCAACTGATGTTATAATATAACATCAGTTGTATCGACCGGGTGTCAACCGGGGCGATCCTCGGAACAGGCGAATTGGCGACGTCCGTGTGATTAAAGCCACGGCCGGCGAGATAGGCGCATCAACGCCCCTCGCGCAGCCAAGTGGCGGCGAAGGCGCCGAGCAGCAGCAGCAGGCCGATCAGGCCGGCGAAGATCGGCAATACGCCGACGCCGCGCACCACGCTGGCGTCGCGCATCTTCACGCCCATCCAGCCATCGCCGCGGAAGATGCCGGAAGCGCGTACCGGCACGATGCGCGGAACGTCGAGGCTGGACGTCTCCACCAGGCGCCGCGCGTCGCCGCCGGTGGCTTGCGCCAGCGGCCTGAGCATGTCGGTGGTTGAAGTGACCTCGGAAAATTCCTTGGGGTTGGTCGGGCCGACATTGATCAGCGCCTTCAGCGTGCCGTCGGTGGCCTGCCACAGGCCGAGTTCGCTGGCGGGAATCGCCGAGCGCCACGTGCCGGGCTCGCTGCTGCTCAGCGTCAGTTCGCGCGCGGCCCCCGAAGGGGAAGTCACCGTGACCGGGGTGACGCTGTCCGCCATGGTCTGGCGCAACACCACAAGATCCTTGCCGCTGACCTGAAGCCGCAGCGCTTCCTCGTCGAGATCAGGCTGCTTCATCAGCCAGTGCGAGGTTCGCCGCAGCAAATCGAGATGCGGGCCGCCGCCCTCGTAGCCGCGCGCCCACAGCCAGATGTGGTCCGACAGCAGCAGGGCGACGCGGCCTTCGCCGAAGCGCGACAGCAGCAGCAGCGGCTTGCCGTCGGCGCCGGTCATGACCGGCGGGGTGATGGCGTTGCGGGTGTCGACGGTGCGGAAGAATCGGCTCCATCGCGGCGGCTCGCTGGCCGAGCCTTCCAGCCCGCGCGTCACCGGATGGCGTTTGCCGGCGTCGCTCAGATGCGCGTAATACGGCTTCTCGGTGACCCCGACGGGTTCGGCCGGCAGCACCGAATCCAGCGGCGTGCGCCAGATACTGGTGGTCGACGCGTAATCCGGCCCCGCCGACACCAGCACCGCGCCGCCGGCGCGCACGTAGCGCGCGATATTGTCGAAATAGGCGATCGGCAGCACGCCCTGGCGGGCGTAGCGGTCGAAGATGATCAGCTGGAATTCGTTGATCTTCTGCTGAAACAGCTCGCGGGTCGGAAACGCGATCAGAGACAATTCGTTGATCGGCGTGCCGTCCTGTTTCTCCGGTGGACGCAGAATCGTGAAATGCACGAGGTCGACGCTGGCATCGGATTTCAACAGGTTGCGCCAGGTGCGCTCGCCCGAATGCGGCTCGCCGGAGACCAGCAGCACCCGCAATTTGTCACGCACGCCGTCGATCGCCACCACCGCGCGGTTGTTGACCAGCGTCAGTTCGTCCTCCAGCGGCGAGGCCTCGATCTCGACGATGTTCGGCCCGGCGTGCTTGATGTCGACACTGACATTGATGGTCTGGCCGCTCAGTGCGGTGCGCTCGTTGATCACCTCGCCGTCGCGGCGCACCACGATCCTGGCGCGCTCGCCGCTGACGCCCTGGTCGTCCAGCCGGTAGGTGATGGTCTGTACCTGTCCGACGATGCCGAAGCGGGGGGCTGCCGCGATCGCGACGCGGCGGTCGCGCTCGTCCTTGCGCCCGGTGACCAGGGCATGCACCGGGGCCTGGAATCCGACCGCCGCGGCGTTGGCCGGAATGTCATGCACCCGCCCGTCGGTGATCAGGAAGGCGCCGGCGACGCGGTCGACCGGAACGTCCGACAACGCCGACGACAGCGCGCCGAACAGCCGCGTGCCGTCGGTTTCGCCGTCGGCCTGGCCGGCTTCGACCACCCGCACCTCGACGCCCTTGATCTTTTTCAGGCTGTCGACCAGCGCCTCGCGGGCTTTTTCGGTTTCACGGGTGCGCTCGCCGAAATTCTGGCTCGGGCTCTTGTCGATCACGACGGCGGCGACCGACGACAGCGGCTCGCGGTCCTCGCGGGTAAACGACGGATTGGCCAGCGCCAGCAGGATCAGCGCCAGCGCGGTCACGCGCACCGCGGCGCCGCGGGCGCGGCCGAGCAACAGCAGCACCGCGATGACGGCGATGGCGGCCAGCGCGATCCAGAGCACCAGCGAGGGGACGAGCGGCGTAAACGCGATGCCATACTGCATGATGCGTTCCTACTGCCCGAGCCGTTCGATCAGCGCCGGCGCATGCACCTGATCGGCCTTGTAGTTGCCGGTCAGCGTGTACATCACGATGTTGACGCCGGCGCGGAAGGCGAATTCGCGCTGCCGAGGCTCGCCCGGCGTCAGCGGCAGCATCGGCTGGCCGTCCGGACGCAGGGCCCAGGCGCCTGCCAGATCGTTCGACGTGATGATGATCGGCGAGACGCCGTCGCCGCCGCGGGCCGGCCGCGAGGCGGCCTCGTCCTCTTCGTCGCGCGGCAGGGTTTCGACCCAGGTCTGGCCGGTGTTGAAGCGGCCGGGGAAATCGCGCAGCAGATAGAAGGTCTTGGTCAGAACGTGTTCGCGCGGCACCGGCTCCAGTTCGGGAACGTCGAGCGAGGAGAGAATATTGCGCAGCGCCAGCATTCCCGGCGTCTGCGATTCGCCATTGGCTCCCGGCGGGGCCTCGATGGCGTCGCGCGTATCGAACACCACGGTGCCGCCCTGCTTCATATAGGCGTCGATGCGGTTGATGGCGTCCTGCGCCGGCTTCGCGGCGCCCGGCAACACCGGCCAATATATCAGCGGGAAGAACGCCAGTTCGTCGCGCGCCGGATCGACGCCGACGGGATCGCCGGCTTCCAACGCCGTGCGTTGCGCGAGAAACAGGGTCAGCCCGGCGAGGCCCGACTTAACGATGGCATCGACGTCGGCGTTGCCGGTCACGACGTAGGCCAATCGGGTTTGCGAGACGGCCTTGATGGCGAACTCGTCTGTGTTGGCGCGCGCCGCCCCGGAGGTCGCCATGCTCGCCGCCATCATCGCGGCCAGCGCGAATGCGAACGCCAGGGCCGCGGGCACCGCGCGCCGCCGCAACAGCGCCGCGATGCCGCCGCCGAGCAGGGCGACTATCACGGCGTCGATCAGGAACAGCGCCAGCGACGACGCCAGCAGGATTCCCCGGAGGTCGCGCGGTTCGGCATTGGTGTAGCTGGCGCGCTGCGCGCGCAGCGGGGAAGTATCGAGCGGCGCGATGCGGTCCGCCGCCGCCAGCGCGTTGACCGCCAGCGGACCGTCGGCCGGTCCATAGAAACCGGGCGGATGATCCGGCGTCGCACGATCGCGGAAGTCGGCGGGCAGCGGCTTCGCGGTCGATGGCGGCGGTCCGAAGGCGCCGAAGCCATCGAGCGTGCGCAGCGGCGCCACCGTCTCCGCGCCGGTTTCGCCCGCGACCCCGGCGCCCGGCGTGGAAGTGTAGCCGGACACATCGACGATCCTTCTTAGCATCTCGACGAAGCTGCCGGACATCGGCAGGTCGGACCAGCGCATATCGGCGCTGACGTGAAACAGGCTCACCACGCCCTTGCCGCGATGCTCGCCGGTCACCAGCGGCGTGCCATCCTCCAGCGAGGCCCAGCTTCGGCTCGCCAGCACGGCGTTGGGTTCGGCCAGCACTTGCCGGGTGACGGTGATATCCTTCGGCACCACGAGGCCCGCGAACGGCCCGTCCGCCGCGAACGAGGCCAGATGCTGCGGCTTTTCCCAGGTGAGACTGCCGCCGAGGCTGCGTCCGCCGCGGCGCAATTTGACCGGCACCAGATCGTCGTCGGCCTGGGCCAGGCGCGGTCCGGCAAACCGCACCAGCACGCCGCCTTGCTCGATCCATGCGCTGATGCGCTCGCGAATTTCCGGCGACAGCGTGCCGACATCCGCCATCACGATCATCGGCAGCTTCTGGTCCAGAAACTGCGTGATCGCCTGCTGCGGCGAGCCGCGTTCGCCGAGCCGCACGTCGGCGAACGGGGCCAGCGCACGCGTCAGATAGAAGGTGGATGCGAGGAGCGGCTGCGCGGTATCGCTGGTCGAGCCCGAGACGATGCCGATGGCGCGGCGGCGCCAGCGCTTGTCGAGCAGTTGCACCGCGCCGGCGGATCGCTCGCCCGACACATCGAGCCGGGCGATGTCGTTGCGCAGCTCGACCGGAAGATCGAACGACGCTTCGGTCTCGCGATCCCCAGCCGCAAAGCGGTAGCGGGCCTCGCCGATCGGCGAACCCTTCTGGTCGATCGCGCGCACCACGCCCGCAGCGACGCCGCCGCCGGCGCGCAGCACCTTCACTGTCATCTTGGCCGCGGCGTTTTCAGCCGCGACCAGAGCAAGCGGCGGCGCGGTGCCGCCTTCAAAAACCGTCAAGCCGCGATCTCCGATGGTCTTGCCGAGGCCTTCGATAAACTCCGGTCCGCGCCCGGTATCGACGCCGTCCGACAGCCAGGCGATCTCGGCGTCGCCCGTGGCTTTCAGGAAACGCTCGATGGCAACCAGGGTTTCCACCCGCTCGATCGAATAGGGTTTGGGCGCGAGCTGGCGCAGCGCCACCCGCGCCGTGCCCGCCGGCATCAGGGTGATGTCGCGCGCGGGCTCCGACAGCGGCACCAGCGCCACGCCGCGCCGATCATTGTCGGCATTCGCCATCAGTTCGTCTGCGGCCTTGATCCGGGAGTCCCAGCTCGCGGCAGCGCTCCAGCCGTCGTCGAGCAGGATCACCAGCGGTGCGCTGGAGCCGGCGAGGCCGGCTTGCGGATTCCAGATCGGCCCGGCAGCCGCCAGGATCACCAGCGCCGCGGCGGCGAGCCGCAAGAGAGTGAGCCACCATGGCGTGCGCGAGGGGGTTTCCTCCTTCGGCGCGATGTCGAACAACAGCCGCGTCGGCGGGAACTCGATGCGCCGCGGCCGCGGCGGCATCACCCGCAGCAGCCACCACAGCACCGGCAGACTCAGCAGGCCCAGCAGCAGCAAGGGTTGGGCGAAAGCGAGTGGCAATCCGGCGATCATGCGCGTCGTCCCACTTTGACGGTCGTGCCGCGCGCGCTGCCCTTGGCGACCATCATGCCCGAATGCAGGAACAACAGCAGTTCGGCGGCCGACCGGCTGGTGGTGTGGGTCGAGAACAGCCAGTCGAGCTTGTTGGTCTCGGCGCGTATTTCGGCGCGATGCAGCGCCACGCGCGCCACGTAGTCACCCGCCCATTTTTCCGCGCGCCCGGCGGTGATGACGCTGCCGCCTTCCGGTTCGACGAATTCGATCCGGCCGGAATAGGGGAAGGTTTCTTCGGCCGGATCGACGATCTGGACCAGGGTGCCGTGCGCGCCGGACGCCGACAGACCCGCCAGCATGGTTCTGATCTCCTGTAGCGGCGACCAGAAATCCGACAGCACCACGATTTCGGCGAGCGCCGAGGGTACGAACGAGGGCGGCAGGCTGAGCCGGGCTGCGTCGTCATGCAGCATCGCCTGCGCCATTTTGTCGATCACGCTGCGGCTCGCGGTCGGGTTCATCAGGCCCGGAATGCCGACCCGTTCGCCGCCCGCGACCAGCAGTTCGGCGAGGGCGAAGGTCACGATCAGCGTACGCTCCAGCTTGCTGTCGCGCGCCTGTTTCGACGCGAACGCCATCGACGGCGAGCGGTCCGGCCACAGCCATACGGTATGCGCGGACTCCCATTCCTGCTCGCGGACATAGAGATGATCGTCACGCGCCGAGCGACGCCAGTCGACGTTCTGCGACGGCTCGCCCGAAACGAAGCGGCGGTACTGCCAGAAACTCTCGCCGGCGCCGGCGCGCCGCCGTCCGTGCAGGCCGTGGATCACATTGGCGGCGATGCGGCGAGCTTCGAGCACGAGGCGCGGCAGCGAGGCGGCGAGCGTTCGGCTTTCGCCATCGGCCCGCCGGACTGCTGTGATCTCGCTGGGCCCGTGCTCGGTTTCCGCGGCCATCAACCGATCCGCGTCTTCAATTGCCTGATGACGTCGGGGATGGTGCGGCCTTCCGCGCGGGCGGAGAATGTCAGCGCCATGCGGTGCTTGAGAACCGGTTCCGCCAGATCGAGCACGTCGTCGATCGAGGGCGCGAGGCGGCCGTCGAGCAGGGCGCGGGCGCGGACCGCGAGCATCAGCGACTGGCTGGCGCGCGGACCCGGCCCCCAGGCGATCAGCTTGCCGGTTTCGCCGCCTTCCTCTCCGGGACGCGCCGAGCGCACCAGCGACAGGATCGCTTCGACGACGGAGTCGCCGACCGGCAGCCGCCGGACCAGCCGCTGTGCCGTGATCAGGATCTCGGCGTTCATGGCGGCCTTGGCCAGCGTTTCGTCGGCGCCGGTGGTTTCGAACAGGATGCGCCGCTCGGCGTCGCGGTCCGGATAGTCGACGTCGATCTCCATCAGGAAGCGGTCGAGCTGCGCTTCCGGCAGCGGATAGGTGCCTTCCTGCTCCAGCGGATTCTGCGTCGCCAGTACGTGGAACGGCTTCGGCAGATCGTGGCGCGCGCCCGCAACCGTGATGTGCTGCTCCTGCATGGCCTGCAGCAAAGCGGACTGGGTGCGCGGGCTGGCGCGGTTGATCTCGTCGGCCATCAGCAACTGCGCGAACACCGGTCCGGAGATGAATCGGAACGAGCGTTTGCCGGAGACGCTCTCGTCCAGCACTTCGGCGCCGAGAATATCGGAAGGCATCAGGTCCGGGGTGAACTGGATGCGCTTGGCATCGAGCCCGAGCGTAATGCCCAGTGTTTCCACCAGTTTGGTCTTGGCGAGGCCGGGCACGCCGATCAGGAGCGCGTGACCGCCCGACAGGATCGTCACCAGGGTGTTTTCGATCACCCGGTCCTGACCGAAGATGACGGTGGAGATCGCGTCCTTCGCCGCGCGGATCTGGCCGGCGACCTGTTCGGCCGAGCGGACGATCACGTCGTCGAGCTTCTCGACATTGTCTGCGCCAGCCATCTACCTCTCCCTGGACCCAATCTTGGGGTCACGTCTTGAGACCACGCCAAAAATCACGCCTGCCTGAACCGCCCCCGCTTGCGCCTTCAAGCCATGAAGCCCATGCTAAACTTATGCGAAGGCCATGTATTCGTTGAGTTAAACTATCCCCACATTATCGGCATTTCGGGCTATGAACGGCATCACGATGTAGCGACCTGAACGGAGATTCCATCCGGGAATCTTTGGCCCAGGACCTGTACCGCAAGGTGCAGCAATCGTGCCAAACCGAGGCGTGAGAGTCAGGGCAAACAATGGCGAAGCAAGGGCAGACCGGCCAACAGGATCTCGAAGGACTGACCGCTGCGGTCACCGAGGCCGCAAAAACCAGCCCCGCTGCCAAGGGGCTGCCGCCGGTGCATCTGTGGAATCCGCCGTTCTGCGGCGATCTCGACATGCGAATAGCCAGCGATGGCACGTGGTTCTACTTGGGAACGCCGATCGGGCGGCCGGCCCTGGTCCGGTTGTTCTCGACGATTCTGAAGCGCGAGGACGGCAAGCACTTTCTCGTGACCCCGGTGGAGAAGGTCGGTATCCGCGTCGACGATGCGCCGTTTCTGGCCGTCGAGATGACGAAGGAAACCGACGACCGCGGCCGGCTGTTGCGCTTCCGCACCAATGTCGACGACTGGGTGGCGTGCGATTCCGCCCACCGGTTGCGATTCGAGGCTGCCGCCGACGACGGCCTGACGCCCTATCTGCACGTCCGCGCCGATCTGTGGGCCAAGGTGACGCGGGCGCTTTACTACGATCTGGTTGACATGGGCGAGGAGCGGGTGGTCGATGGTCGCCCGATGTTCGGCATCGAATCCGGCGGCGAATTTTTTGCGATGGCGGATGCGGAGCAGGTGAGGGGCGCGCTTTGAACGAGCCGATGCTGAAGACGGACCCGGCTGCGATCAGTTCCGTGGAGTTTTTCGACCGGAGCCGGGCGCGGCTTGATTTCGGCGTGCCGCCGGGCCTGATCGATCCCAACATCATCCCGCGGAGCGGCGATCAGGGCACCGATCGCATGCTGGAGATCATCGCGCGCGAGCAGCCGGTGCGGCCCGCCGCGGTATTGATCCCGGTGGTGGACCATCCGCAGCCGACTGTGCTGCTGACGCAGCGCGCGGCGCATCTCAACGATCATGCCGGTCAGATTGCCTTCCCGGGCGGCAAGATCGATGTGACCGACGCCTCGCCGCTCGACGCCGCGCTGCGCGAGGCCGAGGAGGAGATCGGGCTCGATCGCAACTTTGTCGATCCGCTCGGCTATCTCGATCTGTACGCGACCGGTTTCGGATTTCGCATCCTGCCGACGGTGGCGCGGGTGAGGCCGGGCTTCAAGCTGCGTATCAACCAATCCGAGGTCGACGATGCCTTCGAGGTGCCGCTGGCGTTCCTGATGGACCCGGCCAATCACCAGCTGCACAGCAAGGAATTCCGCGGCATGGAGCGTTCGTACTACGCCATGCCGTTCGCCGAGCGTTACATCTGGGGCGCCACCGCAGGAATTCTGCGCGTGCTGTACGAGCGGATTTGTCTGCCATGATACGTCCGATTCTCACCGAGATCGGAATTTTCCTGATCCCGTTCGCGGTCTATGCGGCGTTCCTGATCGCGACACGCTCCGGACTGCTGGTGCAGTCGTCGTGGCCGCTGCACGTCATCGCCAAACTGTCGATCGCGGCGCTGCTGCTGGTCGTTGTCAGCTTCGTCCTGCTGGCGCATTTCTCCGGTGCGCCGCCGAACTCGACCTATGTTCCGGCGCATATCGAGAACGGCAGGCTGGTTCCCGGAAAAGAAATTCCTGGAGCCGGAAAATGAGCGAGGCGCGCGTGCTGTCGGATGCGCCCTGGCTCAGATCCGGCCCGGCCGCCCGTGTGCTCGAGCTGCTCAACGGCGGCGGCGAGGAAGCGCGCGTGGTCGGCGGCGCGGTTCGCAACGCGCTTTTGAAAATTCCGGTCGCCGATATCGATATCGCCACCACCGCGCTGCCCGCCGAGGTGATGCGCCGCGCCAGGGCTGCCGGCATCAAGAGCGTGCCGACCGGCATTGACCATGGCACCGTGACGCTGGTGGTGGATTCGCATCCGTTCGAGATTACCACCTTGCGCCAGGATACCGAGACGTTCGGCCGCAAGGCGACGGTCGCGTTCGGCCGCGACTGGGTCCGCGACGCCGAGCGACGCGATTTCACCATCAACGGCCTATCGGTCGATGCCGCCGGGGTCGTGCACGATCATGTCGGCGGCTGGGACGACATCGCCGCACGACGCGTGCGCTTCATCGGCGATCCCGGCGCGCGTATCGCCGAGGATTATTTGCGCATCCTCAGATTCTTCCGTATTCACGCCGCCTACGGCGCGGGCGCGCCCGATCGTTCCGGCACCCTCGCCTGCATCGCCGGGCGCGCCGGCCTTGCGACGCTCTCCGCAGAACGCGTGCGGATGGAAATGCTCAAGCTGATGGTCGCGCAAGGTGCGGCCGGCGCGGTCCAGGCGATGGCGGATGGCGGGCTGCTGCTGCCGATTTTCGGCGGCGTCGCCTACACCGGACCGTTCGCCGCGATGATCGCGGCGGAGCGGGCGCTGGGACTTGCGCCGGACCCGGTTCGCCGGCTCGGTGCGCTCGCGGTCGCTGTCACCGAGGACGCGAAGCGCGTGGCGCTGCGCATGCGGCTCAGCAATGCCGAAACCAGGGCGCTGGATTCCATGGGCCACCGCTGGTGGCGGCTTGCCGGCATGGACGAGGCCACGGCGCGGCGGCGGCTCTACCGGCTCGGCGAGGACCGCTACCGCGACCGGCTGATGCTGGCATGGGCGCGGGCGGGACGCGGCGTCGATCCGGCCCCCTGGCGCGAACTCGCGACCCTGCCGAAGCGCTGGAGCGCGCCGAAATTCCCGCTCAAGGCGGCGGATTTCATCGCCCGCGGTATCGCCCAGGGCCCGCTGCTCGGGCAGGTGCTGGCGCTTGCCGAAGATGGCTGGCTGGCGGCGGATTTCCCGCTGGATGAACCTGCGGTGGAAGCCATCGCCGATCAGGCGCTCGCGCGCTTCACCCGCGACAACCGGCTGTGAGCCAAACGTCGTCGAACCGATGCCGGTTCAGGCGTCGCGACGCCGCCGGGTGTTGAAACTCGCCGACATCGCAGGCCGCGCCCTTACGCAACCTTGCTTTTCTCGAGGTCGCCTTCCTCATCTTCGTCTTCAGCTTCGTCCTCTTCTTGCTCGTCATCGGAATCGTCGATTTTGGCCAGCTCCAGGACGGCCACGGGAAGCGTTTCGCGAAACAGATCGCCTTCCTCGCCCATCCACAGGCACACGATCGCCTGATCGTGCACCTCTGCCACCGTCACCGGATGCCCCCCGGATTTCAGCATGACGACATCGCCTGGTTTCAGTTCCATGATCTTTTCCCTCCGCGCGGATTGACGCGGTTCGCAGACTACCGATCTGTCATGACAGGCCGATCACGGCGCGCTTCGTCCGCTGGGGTGATCTCGGTCGCGACCGGCGTCGTCGAGAGTGAACGGGCTGCCGTCATCAGCCGGTCGATGCGGCGGTGAAAACCGCCAATTGAGCATCGAAAGCTCGCTTGAAGGCCGGCCGCGCTTCGCCGCGGGTGACATAGGCCCGGAGGTTCGGATATTCGTCGAGTATCCCCGAACCGTTCAACCTGCGCAGCACCGCCACCATCAGAAGGTCGCCGGCGCTGAACGCACCATCGAGCCAGTCGGCATCGTCCAGGCGATCGGAAAGGTGGCACAGTCGGTCACGGATGCGATCCTCGACGACAGGCAGGCGCTGCCTGTACCAGGTCTCGTCGCGCTCCAGCAGCGTGGCGATTTCCCGATCAACGATCGGTGGCTCCAGCGTGCTAAGCGCGGCAAACATCCATGTGATCGCGCGCGCCCGGGCATTCGCATCGTCGGGCAGCAGGCCAGCATGGTGCACCGCGATATGGAACACGATCGCCCCCGACTCGAACAGAGCGAGATCGCCTTCTTCATAGGTCGGAATTTGCCCGAAAGGATGAAGCGCGCGATGCACCGGCTCCTTCATCTGGCTGAACGAAACAAGACGAACGTCGTAAGGTTGTCCCACTTCCTCGAGCGCCCAACGTACCCGCATGTCACGTGCCTGACCCTTGCCCCGGTCGGGCGACCTTTCAAAGGCTGTGATGGTGGGGGGCATTGTGAAGGCTCCGAGTGATTGCATGACGCTGTCGAGCGTGATGCGCGTGATTACAACGACTTTCTCATGTCAGGTGTTCGGTTCTTGCGCTTTGCATCCAGAGGACGAACGAGCGGCGCGGCTCCCGACAAGTTGCTTCGTTTTCCTTGGCCATCACGCTCAAATGGCAGACCGCCGCTCGCCCGTTGGCCCGTTAACAGTCTGTTAACCAACGCGGCCTAGCCTGGTCATCGCCCGGTCATCATCAGCTGATTACCGCCCGGTTCGTTCTAGGAGAACAGCCGATGTCCGTTGAAGCGCTGACATATGCCGCTCTAGGTACCCGCCTGAAAATCTCGGTAGAGGCCGCTCGTTCGCTTGCCAGGCGACGCCGGCTGCCGCGCTCACTTTCAGATGACGGCGAGGTCGTGGTGAGCGTTGATCTCGCTGAAATACGGCATACGCCCCGGCGAACAGGTGGTCGCCAGGCAGGCAACATCGCCCTGTTAGCGGTAAAGATCGAGGCCTTGCAGGCCGAGATCTCGTGGCTCGAAGCAAGGGCAGCCGATCACAGAGCAGATTTCGAGCGCGAGTGCGAGCGCGCCGATCGCTTGGCGGTTGAGCTGATGCGGGCGACTGCAGAAACGATGGCAGCCAAGGAGATGACGGCACGGGTTGAAGGTGAGGTGGCGGCTCTGCGGTCCGGCGGCCGAACTGGCGGCTCGATCGATAGCCACGGAAAGGCTGCAAGCCGACTGGGACATCTAGCTGCGACCATCGTGGAAGCAGACCGCAAGGCTTGTAGGTAGCAATCCGTATCCTCATTCCCCGCTTGCCGGAGCAACCGTGAGGCAAAAATGACCAACAGCACCGATATTCGCGAATTGAAGGCGCGCATTATCGTGTTTGGGGTCGGCGGCGCCGGCGGCAATGCCGTCAACAATATGATTGCGGCCGGGCTGCAGGGCGTCGACTTCATCGTAGCCAATACCGACGCACAGGCGCTCTCCATGTCGAAGGCCAAGCGCATCATACAGATGGGCACCCAGGTTACCGAAGGCCTTGGCGCCGGCTCGCAGCCCGAAGTGGGGCGTGCCGCAGCCGAAGAAGCAATCGATACGATCCGCGATCATTTAACCGGCGCGCACATGGTGTTCGTTACTGCCGGCATGGGCGGCGGTACCGGCACCGGGGCAGCGCCCATTATCGCCAAGAACGCGCGTGACCTTGGTATTCTCACCATCGGTGTCGTCACCAAACCATTCCACTTCGAGGGCCAGCGCCGCATGCGCGCTGCTGAAGCCGGCATCGCGGAACTTCTGAAGGTGGTGGACACCCTGCTGATCATCCCAAACCAGAACCTGTTCCGGGTGGCCAACGAGAAGACGACATTCGCCGATGCCTTCACCCTGGCCGACCAGGTGCTTTATTCGGGTGTGGCCTGCATCAGCGACCTTATCGTCAAGGAGGGTCTGATCAATCTCGATTTTGCCGACGTTCTCGCCGTAATGCGCGAGAAGGGCAAGGCCATGATGGGCAGGGGCGAGGCTTCCGGCGAGAAGCGCGTGCTCGCCGCCGCTCTGGCCGCGATTTCCAATCCATTGATCGAGAACCCCTCGATCAAGCGCGCCAGTGGCCTCATCATCTCCATCACCGGTGGCAAGGACCTGATGTTATTTGAGGTTGACGAAGCTGCCACCCGCATTCGCGAAGAGGCCGACCCGGACGCCAACATCATCGTCGGCGCGTCTTTCGATGAAAGTCTGGAAGGTATCGTCCGTGTCTCGGTGGTGGCGACCGGCATCGACAATCTCGACCCGGCGCGCCAGACGCAACCGGCGGAAAGCTCACTCTCGGAACTCGCCGGCAGGCTGCGCAACGACAGCCGTCGCATCGCCGACCAGATCGAGCGTACTGCACCGTTGCCGCAAGAGAGTCCGCCGCTCCGCCCGACGGCCCGCCACCCCGGAGGACGACCGGCAGATCCGATTTCGGAATACGCGCGCAATGTGCCTCCGCAGCGCTTCGATCCGTACGGCCGCTCCTCTCCTGCGCGCAATTCGATCCAGGAAAACGTTCTCGATATCCCGGCCTTCCTGCGCCGCCAGGCCAACTAAGCCGTCGTGAGGCCCAAAATACATTGCGCTGAAAAGAACTGGGCAAGACTATGCGCCGATCTAAGCCGTAATGTTATCCAAGTTTGCGATGACGTTCCAAGCGGATAAGATCTGCCAGCTGATTCGGCGGATGATCGCGATTCGCGAGGATAACGCTATGGCATTTTTCAAGCGTGAGCTCAGCCCGGTCGAGCGCTTCGAGAGTGCGCTGAAGGATAAGCAGGCGGCGCGGCAGAAACTGGCCGACCGGTTAAGCATCGCCGAAACGGTACTTGGAGAAAAACGTGCCGAAGCCGAACGGCTGGCGGTGGCCGGGGCCACCAATGCCCAGCTTGATCGAGCAGAGGCCGACATGCGCGCCGTCGAGGACCGCGCCAAGACATTGCGCGCCGCAGTGGTGGAATTTGACGAGCAGATCGCCTCAACCGAACGCGTATTGGCCGACGCCAAAACGCAGCGCGACCGCAACATGGTGGCGGACGAGATTGAGGCGATGGCTGCGGCAATCGAGCAGGCTGCCCCGGGATTCGATGCCGGTGCCGCCGCGCTCGTGGAGGCTGTCGCAAGACGGGCGGCCTCAATGCCGGAAGCGACCAGGTTCTCGGCCAGCGTGGATGCGGTGCGTCGCGAGATTCTCTCGGCTGCGGACCTGATTTGCTGGGAGCTACGATCCACCGCGGTGCGAACGCGCGCGGGCAACGCGAACATCGCATCTCGCGCGCCACTCGAGGCAGAGCGAGCGCCAACTCCAGAGATTGAGCGGCAATTGATCTACACGCTGAATCCGCTGCTTTGGCGGGAGGGCGGCGAGGTGCGCCGGGTTCCTGCGTTCGCGCTGGTGGGGTTGCCAAAAATGTTGCTGCCGGTGGCGCTGCGGCATCAGCATGTGGACTATCTGAATGCCCGGCGCGTGCAGACCCTGATGCATGTTCACGGCAGCGGACGGTCCGATAGCGTTCCCCATGAGGACGACGCGCAGTTCGTCGATCTCGATGCGCTCGCCGCAGAGGAGGGGAGCGCCCAAGCAGATGTTGCGTGAGCGCGGTGATAACGATCGAAAGGAGATTGCCTGGCACGAGGGCAAGCGACCGAGCGACAAGTGCTATCGCAAGTCCGTCGATGAAATCGGCAATCAAGATATCCAGCTTTCGGTAAGGCACCTTTGGGACATGCCGAGGCATCGAGCAATGCCCGACTTCGAGGGCAAAGCGGAAAACTTGTCCTCACACTGAGTTCTTCTCAGCTTGACCCAGCGCTGACATCCGCGACCCAAGATGAAAAGTCCCCGCTACCCACAGCGGGTGCCATGGCAATCGTAAAGCCTCACGGGTGTCGAGCTACCTTAGTCACCTACAGTTTCGAGATTGGCTAGCCACGGACCAGACCATTCTAGGTGGACGACGCTACCTCAGAGAGTGCGAGAGCTCGGTATCCAGTATTAATTAATCGAGAACCCTAATTCGCATAAGCACTTGGTCCAGCTTTCAATGCAGCTCGAAGAGGCCGTGTGGTGGATGGGTCGGAAAAGTATCGGTCGTTCTATGCCAAACTGATTTGCACGGCAGCCAAGCTCGATGATCCGCGCATCGAGGAGGCTTTTCACTCGGTGAAACGTGAGTCCTTCGCAGGACCGGGGCCCTGGTGGCTGAGCATCGGGGCCCATCCATACGTGCAGACGCCGGACGATGATCCTGCGTTCCTCTACCAGAATCTGCTCCTGGCGCTGGATCGCGAGCGCGAGATCAATATCGGCCAGCCCGGCGCTCACGCCTGTTGGCTCGGAGCCTGCAACATTGAAGCGGCGGAGACCGTGGTGCAGGTCGGGGCAGGCAGCGGCTACTACACGGCGATACTTGCGCATCTGGTCGGCGCGGATGGCCGGGTGCACGCCTATGAGATTGACGAGGTGTTGGCGGCGCGGGCCCGCGAGAATCTCAGAGACCTGCACCAGGTAGATGTGCGAATGGAATCGGGCGTCGCGCCGGACTTGCCGCAATGCGACTTGATCTACGTTTGCGCCGGAGCAGCGCAGCCAAGCCGAACGTGGCTTGACGCGCTGCGACCCGGAGGGCGGTTGCTGTTTCCACTGGCACCCGAAGGCGTCTTCGGCGGCATGTTGCTGATCACGCGTCCCGACCAGGGATCTACCTGGCCTGCCAAGTTCGTAAGTCGCGCCGCATTCATCGGCTGCGTGGGCCTCCAGGATGAGGAAGCAGGTCATCGTCTGACCGAAGCGTTCTCGAAAAATTGGGATCGCGTGCGGTCGCTCCGCCTTGATGGATCGTCCCCTGATGATAGCTGCTGGTTTTCCGGTGACGGATGGTGGCTTTCGACTGCGCAAGGGTAGCAAGTATCGAGCAACGATCGGCCAGGGATCACGCCGATCGACGTTCGCTATTGTGAGGGTTTGCGGATGCCGGCCCCATGATGGTGGCGCGGCGGACACCGTGGGGCCGGCGTAACTCGCGGGCTGGTTACCCCGGTCGTTAGGGCTGCGAGCCATGATGCAAGTACCCTCTGCCAGGTACATTCGCTTGTTGGCATCGTGGTCGGCTTTTCCGCCTCGAAATAAACCAGCCATTTTGCGCTACATCAAGGCCGTCGGGGCCGCGAGGAGCAAACTATTTTCTGATATTTCTCTAACCTGTGGAGAGAGCAGATGACCCTTCCAAGATTGTGGACCACCAGTCAGGAGCTTGCATCCGACCCCTTCAGGGCCATGCGGCGTGAAATGGAAAGCGCGCTTCGAGCTTTCGATCAGGGTTCGCCTTCTCCCAGTATTGGGGCGGGCGCGCCGGCAATCAATGTGGCGGAAACCAAGGATGCCTTCGAAGTGACAGCTGAACTTCCCGGCGTGGACGAGAAAGAGATCAAGGTCAGCCTGGACGGCAACCAGCTGGTCATCTCCGGCGAGAAAAAGGCGGAGAGCACGAAAGATGAAAAGGAGTGGCACGTCGAGGAGCGCAGCTAGGCTCATTCTATCGATCGATGTCTCTGCCTTTCGAGCCGGAAGAGGGAGCCGTCGAAGCTCATTTCGATAAGGGCGTGCTGCATCTCGCTATCAAGAAGCCCGCCAAGGCCGTGAAGACCACCAAGACAATCGATATCAAGACAGGAACTCCACCGAGCGCGAGCCCTGCATCGAACAAGGCCGCCGCACCGGGCAAGGCCGCCTAATACTGTACGGTCGTTGCAACAAACCGGAGACTGGAACCAGACGAGCCGGTTGCGGTCTCCGGATTTGTCATGCTCTTTCCGATGCCGTGATCGAATGAGATTTCGCGGCTTGATTGCGCTTCGGTTTCCAAAGTCTCCCGTTATGCTGCTGCGATTCGATGAGAGCACCGATGAAGAAGCCAGTTCGCGCGATTGACGAGCCTGAGCAGAAGGCGCCACGTGCCGATCGGCCGCCGACGGAAGGATTTGTGGTAGTTGTCGACGGGCACTTCAAAACGGAATTTGACACGGCCGAAGCGGCTGAATCATCGGAGGCGAAATGACGATCAATGACATTGGCCCAAAGCCGCAATCGTTCAACATTGAACACGCGACTAAGGAAAACACAGATTATCGCTCCGTCGCCTGGAGCGGGCGCTATCTGCAAGTGACGCTGATGTCGATCCCCGTCGGCGAGGATATTGGTCTCGAAGCACATCCAGAGACGGATCAGTTCCTGCGGCTCGACGCTGGCCGTGGCCGGGTGCAGATGGGAGCCGCGAAAGACAAACTGAGTTTTGAAAAGGAAGTCTCGGACGGCTGGTGTGTGCTCGTTCCGGCGGGGACTTGGCACAACATCACCAATATAGGCGCGACTCCGATGCAGGTCTATGCGATCTATGCGCCCGCCCACCACAAGCCCGGCAAGGTGCAGGCGACGGCGGCGGCGGCGGAAGCAGACAAAGACGACGAGCCGCCGGCCTGGTCAGTGCAGCCAAAACATGCGCCCGATAAACACGGGTAACGGCGGAAAGAGCTGATGCTTATTTCTTCGTTTCGCGTCCATGGCGCAGTCTCCTCTTGGCACTTTTCGAAAGTGACGCGATGTCGGACGTGAGTCCGGAATTCGCACCAACGTGGACGCTCGCCAACGCCCTTGCCCCCCAAAAAGGTGGGGAGATGAACCGAATTCCCGCGCGCCTTGATGGGTCCCCACCCTGAATTAGTGCCGGTGATTTGCCCGACGTGTCAAATGCAATCGCTAGCATCACGCATGCCAGCGACCGGCTTGCTCCATTGCATGGGGTTGTTTTCGATATTTTGATGGGGAGGGAAATCGGGTCGGCGTTGGAGCGGCAAAGGCTTCATGCTGCCTCGTCAGGCAGCAGCTCCGTCAGCGAGCGGATGATGCGGTCAGGCCTGGCGGGGGTGCCCGCGGGCAGGCCTTCGCCATGCGCATCCATCCAGATCGCATAGATGCCGAGGCGCTGCGGCACCACGATTTCCCATTCGAGATTGTCGCCGATCATCCAGGTCTCGGGCGGGGTCACGTCGAGCGCCTCCATGGCGTGCAGGTAGGCGCGCTCCTCCGGCTTGCCGAAACCATGCTCGCCTTCGATCTGGATATGGTCGAAGCGGTGCGTCAGCGCAAAACGCTCGACCTTGGCGCGCTGGGTGTCGGCGGCGCCGTTGGTCACCAGCGCGAGCTTCACGCCGTGCGCCTTCAGGGCGTCGATGGCGTCATGCGCGCCCGGAAACATGAACATCTCCTCGTCGCGATAGGCGGTCAGGCGGTCGGCGAGCCGTACGGCGAGTTCCTCAGGCAACGCGGGCCGGCCGGCGGCGGCAAGTGCTGCAAACCCGTCCTTGACGACCACCTGCCTTGCTTCGCCGAGTTTCAATCGCCAGGCGGCTTCCGCGGTCGCCCAGAACCTGCGGCCGGACTCCAGGATCGCGGCGGCGACCTGCTGCGGCGACAGCGGCGCCAGTTCGCCGGCGAATTCCGCCGCGACCTTGTTCCAGGCGATCTCGGGGCGGCCATAGGCCGACAGGATGGTGTCGTCCATGTCGATCAGCATCGCGCGGGGCAGGGGCGTCATCGTCGTTAGGGCCATTTCACTTCCGGCGGCATCGACGACAGGATGGAATCGACGTTGCCGCCGGTTTTCAGCCCGAAGATGGTGCCGCGATCATAGAGCAGGTTGAATTCGACGTAACGTCCGCGCCGGACCAGCTGTTCCTCGCGGTGTTCGGCGGTCCAGGGCGCATCGACATTGCGCCGCACCAGCTCGGGATAGACCTTCAGGAAAGCGCGGCCGACGTCCCGGGTGAAGGCCAGATCGGCCTCCCAGTCGCCGGAGTCGAGCCAGTCGTAGAAGATGCCGCCGATGCCGCGCGCTTCCTTGCGATGCGGCAGATAGAAATACTCGTCGCACCACTTTTTGAGTTTGTCGTAATCGGCAACGGCGCTGTGCGCGTCGCAGGCGGCCTGCATCGCGGCGTGGAAAGCAACCGTGTCGGAATCCGCTTGCGTGCGCCGCCGGTCGAGCACCGGCGTCAGATCCGCGCCGCCGCCGAACCATGCCTTGGTGGTGACGACGAAGCGGGTGTTCATGTGCACCGCCGGGATATTCGGATTGCGCAGATGCGCGATCAGCGAGATGCCCGAGGCCCAGAATTTGGGGTCGTCGGCAGCGCCGGGAATCTGCGCCCGGAACTCGGGGGCGAATTCGCCATGCACCGTCGAGCAGTGCACGCCGACCTTCTCGAACAGCCGCCCGCGCATCACCGACATCACGCCGCCGCCACCGGGCTGGCCGGTATGGTCGCTGCGGTCCCATGGCGTGCGCACGAAGCGGCCCGCGGCGCCTGGATAGAGCGATGCGGGGGCGTCGTCCTCGAGTTTCTCGAGTGCCGCGCAAAGTTCGTCGCGCAGGCGTTCGAACCAGCTCCGCGCCCGCGTCTTGCGGTCCTCGATCACGGACATGTCCATGCGGACTCCTACCTTAACCCTGCGGCCCGTAATAGGTGCAGCTCTCGTTGCAGCTGTCGCGATGTACGCTCACGCGAGCGAGCTTTCCGGCATGCGCGACCCGCTCCCAGATGAAGCGCGAAAGGTTTTCCAGCGTCGGATGCCCCAGCGCCTCGACCTTGTTGAGCAGCTTGTGGTCGAGCGTTTTCTGCACCTCCGCCATGCAGCGGTCGAGCAGGCCGAGATCCATCACCATCCCGGTCGCGGCATCGGGCGTGCCGCGCACGGTGACCTCGGCGCGGAACGAGTGGCCGTGGATTTCCATGCTGGCATCGCCCAGCGTCGTTCCCGACAGCGCATGCGCCGCCTCGAACCGGAACGATTTTGTCAGTTCCCACATTCTGAAAGTCCAACCTTTACCTGATACCGAGTGTCTTGTGCGTCTGCAGGCTGAGCCGCCATTGCGGATGGCGCAGACAGTAATCGACCGCGCGCGCGGTGTTTTCAATGACGTCGGGCCCGTCCATCGGCTGCAGCGAGAAGCGCTCGAAGGCGAGATCGACAAAGGCCTCCGGGGCCGCGCCCGCCTGCGGGTAGATCAGCTTGAGTTCGTGCCCCCGCCGCACCACGAGGTCGGCGCCGGCTTTCGGGCTGACGCAGATCCAGTCAACGCCGCCGGGCGGTTCGATCGTGCCGTTGGTCTCGACGCCGATTTCGAAACCGCGCGCATGCAGCGCGCCGATGACGGCCCCGTCCACCTGCAACAGTGGTTCGCCGCCGGTTAACACCACGTAACGGTTGGCGCTCGTTCCCGCCCATTGCGCGGCAACGGTGTCGGCCAGTTCGTCTGCCGAGCCATAGCGGCCGCCCAGCGTTCCGTCGGTCCCGATAAAGTCGGTGTCGCAAAACCGGCAGGTCGCGGTGGCGCGGTCCTGCTCGCGGCCGCTCCACAGGTTGCAACCCGAGAATCGGCAGAACACCGCGGCGCGGCCGGCATGCGCGCCTTCGCCCTGCAAGGTCAGAAAGATCTCCTTGACCGCGTAACTCAACGCGCTACCTCCTCATCTCGCGGAACCGGTTTGCCGCAGGGCTTCACCCAATGCCATCGCCGCCGCGACCGCGACATTGAGCGAGCGCAAACCGGGCTTGATCGGGATCACCACCCGCGCGTCGGCAGCGGTGATCACCTCGTCGGGAACCCCGGCGGTTTCGCGCCCGAACAGCAGGATGTCATCCGCTTTGTACCGATAATCAAGGTAGCAGCCGCGAGCCTTGGTCGTGAACAGGATCAGGCGATAGCCTTTTTCGTTACGCCATTGATGGAATTTTGACCACGAGTCGTGGCGCATGATGGTGACCTGGTCGAGATAGTCCATTCCGGCCCGGCGGAAATGCCGGTCGGACACCGGAAAGCCGGCGGGTTCGATGATGTGGGCGGCCGCATTGAGGCAGGCGCACAGGCGCAGAATCGTCCCGGTGTTCTGGGGGATGTCGGGCTGGAAAAGCGCAACCTGCATGATGTGATGGCCCGGGAGGGCTCCATGAGATGTTTGAATAATTCGCGGCTCGGTACGGAATTTGTGCCTTGCACGCATGGCAGCCGATAGCGGGCTATAGAACGATTCTGGACGGCTTGTTCCGCCCGATTGGGCCGGGAAAAGTGGTCTTTCTGCCGCCGCGGGGGTCGCGGGCGCCGGCAGCCTCCTCCGGTACGTCATGCGTTCTCTGGGGGCGGCTCCACCGGCTGCAGACAGGAAAGGGTTTGGAATCGTGACGACAGCGTCTTCGGCGGATCATCCGACACGCCGTGATTTTCTCTTTGTTGCGACCGGAGCCGTCGCTGCGGTTGGCGGAGCGGCCGCATTGTGGCCCTTCATTTCTCAGATGAATCCGGACGCCTCGACGATCGCTGCCGGCGCGCCGATCGAAGTCGATCTGGCGCCGATCGCCGAAGGGCAGGACATCAAGGTGTTCTGGCGAGGCAAGCCGATCTTTGTCAGCCATCGTACCAAGAAGCAGATCGACGAGGCCCGCGCCGTCAACGTTGCGAGCCTGCCGGATCCGCAGAGCGACCAGGCCCGGGTCAAGGAAGGTCATGACCAGTGGCTGGTCGTGATCGGCATCTGCACCCATCTCGGCTGCATCCCGATCGCCCATGAGGGCCAATACGACGGCTTCTTCTGCCCCTGCCACGGCTCCCAATACGATACCTCGGGCCGGATCCGCTCCGGGCCGGCGCCGACCAACCTGCCGGTGCCGCCCTATCAGTTCATCTCCGACACCAAAATCCAGATCGGCTGAGCCTCGGATCCGACATCCGAGACTCCGAGCCCGTCGCGTCGTCATATTTCCCTAGGGATCGCATCATGAGCGGACCATCCGACTACCAGCCGACCAATCCCGCGTTGAAGTGGATTGAGCGGCGTCTCCCGATCTTGGGACTTATGCATTCCTCGTTCGTGGCCTATCCGACGCCGCGCAACCTCAACTACTGGTGGACCTTCGGCGCCATCCTCTCGATGATGCTCGCCTTGCAGATCATCACAGGCGTGGTCCTGGCGATGCACTACACGCCGCATGTCGATATGGCCTTCAAGTCGGTCGAAAGCATCGTGCGCGACGTGAACTACGGCTGGCTGCTGCGCAACATGCACGCCGCGGGCGCCTCGATGTTCTTCGTTGCTGTCTACATCCATATGTTCCGCGGCCTCTACTACGGTTCGTACAAGGAGCCGCGCGAGGTCCTGTGGATTCTCGGCGTCATCATCTACCTCCTGATGATGGCGACCGGTTTCATGGGTTACGTGCTGCCGTGGGGCCAGATGAGCTTCTGGGGCGCTACCGTCATCACCAACCTGTTTTCCGCCATTCCCTATGTCGGCGACAGCATCGTCACCCTGCTGTGGGGCGGCTATTCGGTGGGCAATCCGACGCTGAACCGCTTCTTCTCGCTGCACTACCTGCTGCCGTTCGTGATCGCCGGCGTGGTCGTGCTGCACGTCTGGGCGCTGCACGTCGCCGGCCAGAACAATCCGGCTGGCGTCGAGCCGAAGACGCCAAAGGACACCGTGCCGTTCACGCCCTATGCGACCATGAAGGACGCGTTCGGCATTTCCTGCTTCCTGCTGTTCTTCGCCTGGTTCATTTTCTACATGCCGAACTATCTCGGCGAGGCCGACAACTACATCCCGGCCAATCCCGGCGTGACGCCGGCCCATATCGTGCCGGAATGGTACTACCTGCCGTTCTACGCGATCCTGCGCTCGATCCCGGACAAGCTCGCCGGCGTGGTGGCGATGTTCGGCGCGATCCTGATCCTGGCGTTCCTGCCGTGGCTCGACACCGCCAAGACCCGTTCGTCGAAGTATCGCCCGCTGGCGAAGCAATTCTTCTGGATCTTCGTCGTTGTCTGCCTGCTGCTCGGCTGGCTCGGCGGCAAGCCCGCCGAAGGCGTCTACGTGATTGCCGGACGTATCCTGACCTTCTGCTACTTCGCCTATTTCCTGATCGTGCTCCCTCTCCTGAGCCGGATCGAAAAGCCGCGACCGGTGCCGAATTCGATCGCCGACGACGTGCTGGCGAAGACCGGAAGCAAGTCGACGCCGATGGTGTCCACGGTGATCGCGCTCGCCATCGCCGGCGCGCTGTTCGCGGGATCCGCGCCGGACGCCCGAGCGGCAGAGGGTCAGATCACGCCGCCGTCGGAGAAATGGTCGTTCGCGGGTCCGTTCGGCAAGTTCGACCGTGGCGCGATGCAGCGCGGCCTCCAGGTCTACAAGGAAGTCTGCGCGTCCTGCCATGGCCTGTCCTATGTCGCGTTCCGCAATCTCGCCGACCCCGGCGGTCCCGGCTTTTCGGCTGCGCAGGCAGCAGCCTTCGCCTCCGAGTACAAGGTCAAGGACGGTCCGAACGATGCGGGCGATATGTTCGAGCGGCCCGGCCGGCCCGCCGACTACTTCCCGTCGCCGTTCCCGAACGATCAAGCGGCCCGTGCGGCCAATGGCGGTGCGTTGCCGCCGGACCTGTCGCTGATCACCAAGGCGCGCTCCTACCCGCGCGGCTTTCCGATGTTCATCGTTGACCTATTCACCCAGTTCCAGGAGCAGGGCCCGAACTATGTCAGCGCGCTGATGCAGGGCTATGAGGAAAAGCCGCCGGCCGGGTTCACGCTGCCGGAGGGCTCCCACTACAACAAATATTTCCCGGGCCACGCCATCAAGATGCCGAACCCGCTCAGCGACGGCCAGGTCAGCTACGCCGACGGCGCGCCGGCGACGGTGGCGCAATATTCCAAGGACGTCACCACCTTCCTGATGTGGGCCGCGGAGCCGCACATGGAGGCGCGCAAGCGGCTGGGCATGCAGGTGTTCGTGTTCCTGATCCTGCTCACGGGCCTCCTGTACTTCACCAAGAAGAAGGTCTGGGCCGACGCGCACTGATTTTGAAGCGCCATTGACCTGACATCGAAAAAGCCCCGGCGGGGCTTTTTTTGTCGGGCGCAGCGCAGCGAGCTACCCGATTGCGTTGGGATCGCCGTGCGGACAGAATAGCCGCCAATCTGCCCCAAGGAAATCGCGGGAGGAACCCATGGGTACCAGCATCACGTTCAAGCGTCCGGACGGCAAGGACGCCGGCGGCTATCTCGCCAATGCGGCGCGCGGCAACGCGCCTGGCGTGGTGGTGATCCAGGAATGGTGGGGGCTGTCCGAGCAGATCAAAGGGCTGTGCGACCGCTTCGCGCTGGCCGGCTTCGATGCGCTGGCGCCCGATCTCTACAAGGGCAAGGTGGTGCCGTATCACGACACCGACGCCGCCGGCAAAGAGATGAACTCGCTGGACTTCATCGACGCCACCACCCAGACCGTGCGCGGCGCAGCACTTTATCTGGCCAGGAACGGCGCCAAGGTCGGCCTGACCGGTTTCTGCCTCGGCGGTGCGGTGACCATCATCGGCGCCGCCAGGATTCCCGAACTCGCCGCCGGCGTGGTGTTCTACGGCATTCCGCCGGAGCAGGCGGCCAAACCCGCCGACGTGAAGATTCCGCTGCAGGCGCACTTCGCCAACAAGGACGACTGGTGCACGCCGCAGGCCGTCGATGCATTCGAGCAAGCGATGAAGGCCGCCGGCAAGTCGCTCGAACTGTTCCGGTATGACGCCGAGCACGCCTTCGTCAACGAGCAGCGCCAGTCGGTGCACGACCGCGAGGCGGCCGAGCTCGCCTGGGGCCGGGCCACCGAATACTTCAAGAAGCATCTGGGGTGAGACATTCTTCGTCATTGCGAGAAGCAAGGCGATGACGCAGTCCAGATCGATCCCCGAGACAGGTCGCGCGCTTATCCTGCCTTGACACCATCCCACCAGGCGCAGGTGCCCGACATAAGCTTGTAATTGCCATCCATCACCTGCACCGGCACGCGTCGCCCTTCGGCCGCGGCGCGCAGGCGCATCTCGCGCGCCAACTCGCGTTCGGTCGGCGGCAGCCAGAGCCGTTCATGGCCCCACAGGCTCGGGCCGTCGAACATCTCGACCGGCTGCCAGCCTGACGGATCGATCTCGCGGCCGCCCCAGCCGCATTCGATCATGAAGGAGGAGGGCGACTTGGCATAGAACGAAGTCATGAAGTCGTTGGTGTGGCGGCCGAGCGTGACGCTGACTCGGTCCTGCTGGCACGAGGCGATATCGTAGGCCTGCCCGACATCGTCAAGCGAGAACAATTCGACCATCAGATGGTGCATGCCGCCCTTGCCGGTCTCGATCATCGCGAGGCTGTGGTGGCGCGCGTTGACGTGGAAGAAATAGGCGCGAAACGGCTTCTGGATGTAGTCGCTGAGGCCGAAACCGAGCAGGTCGACATAGAACGGCATCATCGTGTCGATGTTCTCGACCGTCAGCACCGCATGGCCGAGTCCGAGCGGCCCCGTGCGGAAGCCCGAGATCGAACGGCCGGGGCTGAACGGCGTGTCGTCGGTCTCGGCGCCGTGAAATGCTTCAAGCCGATTGCCGGTGGGATCGCAGAAAGAAATTAGGCTGCGAACCCGCCGCGCATCGGCCAGCGTTTGCGGTTCGGCTGATACATCGACCCCAGCCTTGTCCAGCCGGGCGGCGAGGGCGTCGAGATCGGCCGAGTCCGCCACCTCCCATCCGAAGAAGCGAGCGCCGTCCGGCATCGCGCGGTCGATGACGATGCGTTGCTTGCGGTCGTCCATCCGGAACGCCAGCAGGGAATTGCCGCGCTCCACCGCCTGCAGTCCGACCAGCCCGGTGCCAAACTGCCGCCAATCGTCGAGATGGCTGGAGCCGAAGCCGGCATATCCCAAGGCCCGTATCGGCGCCTGTAACGGCATCGTCGCCTCCGTATTCTCTTTGGGAATCCAGGCCACCGGATTCACTTTGACTTGCTCAAATCCTACGCATTTTTGCCGGCTTCGACACCAAAAGATCAGCCCCAAAACCGCCCAGGGCTCGCGGCCGCCTCTCTTGACGTTTCAACTCCGGCATGGTGTTTAACCGCCATGAACACCGTTGTCCGCCCAGTTCGTCTCTGGTGGCGCACCTCCTGAGAGGTGGCCGGTGCGATTCCATTTTCCCAGATCGTCAGAGGCCGTCACCGCAATGCGACGGCCGTTTGTTTGTCCTGCATGGCGCTCCCTCCGCAAGTTCCATAAGAGGATCACATGAACAGGACAGCCTTTTCCCTGCCGTACCACAGCGAATACCGCACCCGTGGCGGGCTTGCGGTGACGCGGAACGTCGAGCAATTCAGCGGCGACGCCAAGCGGCTCGATGATCTGATCGACCTGCTCGATCGCCGCCGCGGCGTGGTGCTGTCGTCGGGCACCACGGTGCCGGGCCGTTACGAGAGTTTTGATCTTGGCTTCTCGGATCCGCCGCTGTGGTTGCAGACCTCAGGCGTCACATTCTCGCTTGAGGCGCTGAACGCACGGGGTGAGGTGCTGATCGCGTTCCTGCGTGACGCGCTGCGTGAACCCTGCGTGGTTGTTAGCGAGAGGACCGTCACCCGCCTTGCCGGCCATATCGTGCGCAGCGCAGCGCCGGTCGATGAGGACCTGCGCACCCGCCGCGCCAGCATGATGTCGCTGGTGCGGGATCTGGTCGCCGCACTCGGCGCCAACGACGATCCGTTGCTCGGCCTGTTCGGCGCCTTCGCCTATGACCTCGTGTTCCAGATCGAGGACCTCGTGCAGAAGCGCGAACGCGAAGCTGACCAGCGCGACATCGTGTTATACATGCCGGATCGCCTGTTGGCCTATGACCGCGCCACCGGGCGCGGCGTGGTGCTGAGCTACGACTTTGCCTGGAACGGCAATTCCACCGAGGGGCTGCCGCGCGAAACCATCGAGAGCGGCTACGTCAGGATGCCGCGGCAGGGATTCGCCGATCACGCCCCCGGCGAATATCAGGCCACCGTCGAAACCGCGCGCGCGGCGTTCGCACGCGGCGATCTGTTCGAGGCGGTGCCCGGGCAGTTGTTCGCCGAACCGTGCGATCGCTCGCCGGCGGAAGTGTTCCAGCGGCTGTGCCGGATCAACCCGTCACCCTATGGCGCGCTGATGAATCTTGGCGAGGGCGAATTCCTGGTGGCGGCGTCGCCGGAGATGTTCGTGCGCTCCGACGGCAGGCGGGTCGAAACATGCCCGATTTCGGGCACCATCGCGCGCGGCGTCGATGCGATCGGCGACGCCGAGCAGATCCGCCAACTGCTGAATTCGGAGAAAGACGAATTCGAACTCAACATGTGCACCGACGTCGACCGCAACGACAAGGCGCGGGTCTGCGTGCCCGGCACTATCAAGGTTCTGGCGCGGCGGCAGATCGAAACCTACTCGAAACTGTTTCACACCGTCGATCATGTCGAAGGTATCCTGCGGCCTGGCTTCGACTCGCTCGATGCTTTCCTGACCCACGCCTGGGCGGTGACGGTGACCGGCGCGCCGAAACTGTGGGCGATGCAGTTCGTCGAGGACAATGAGCGCTCGTCGCGGCGCTGGTATGCCGGCGCGATCGGCGCGGTGAATTTCGACGGCAGCATCAATACGGGGCTTACCATCCGCACGATCCGGATGAAGGACGGCCTTGCCGAAGTGCGGGTCGGCGCCACCTGCCTGTTTGACTCCGATCCCGCCGCTGAGGACCGGGAATGCCAAGTCAAGGCCGCAGCACTTTTCCAGGCGCTGCGCGGCGATCCGGCGAAGCCGTTGTCGAGCATCGCGCCCGATGCAACGGGATCGGGCAAAAAGGTTCTGCTGATCGACCACGACGACAGTTTCGTTCATATGCTGGCGGATTATTTCCGGCAGGTCGGCGCGACGGTTACGGTGGTGCGGTACATCCACGCCCAGCGGATGCTGAAGCAGAACGCCTGGGATCTGCTGGTGCTGTCGCCGGGCCCGGGTCGCCCGGAAGATTTTGCGATTTCAAAGACCATCGATACCGCACTCGACAGGAAGCTGCCGATTTTCGGCGTCTGCCTCGGCGTGCAGGCGATCGGCGAATATTTCGGCGGGCAGCTCGGCCAGCTCGGCCAGCCCGCGCATGGGCGACCGTCGCGGGTTCAGGTGCGGGGCGGGCGGCTGATGCAGAACCTGCCCAATGAAATCGTGATCGGCCGCTATCATTCGCTCTTTGTCGAGCGCGACAGCATGCCCGATGTGCTCAGCGTGACCGCGTGCACCGAGGACGGCGTGGCGATGGCGATCGAGCACAAGATCCTGCCGGTCGGCGGCGTGCAGTTTCACCCGGAATCGCTGATGTCGCTCGGCGGCGCGGTCGGCCTGCGCATCGTGGAAAACGCGTTCCGGCTCGGGGTCGTAGAAAATTGACGTCATTGCGAGGAGCAGCGACGAAGCAATCCACACTTTCTTTGCCTTCCGATGGATTGCTTCGCTGTGCTCGCAATGACGAAGTGCAAGAGGGAAATCGATGACTTTTGAGCATGATTTGAAGGCGACCGTCCGCACCATTCCGGATTACCCCAAGCCGGGAATTCTTTTCCGCGACATCACCACGCTGCTCGGCGATCCCCGCGCCTTCCGCCGAGCGGTCGATCAATTGGTGGATCCGTGGGCCGGTTCCAAGATCGACAAGGTCGCCGGCATCGAGGCGCGCGGATTCATCATCGGCGGCGCGGTGGCGCATCAGGTCTCGGCCGGCTTCGTGCCGATCCGCAAGAAGGGCAAGCTGCCGCATATCACCGTGCGCATCGCCTATTCGCTGGAATACGGCCTCGACGAAATGGAAATGCACGCCGACGCCATCAAGCCCGGCGAGCGGGTGATCCTGGTCGACGATCTCATCGCCACCGGCGGCACCGCGGAGGGCGCGGTGAGGCTGCTGCGCCAGATCGGCGCCAATGTGGTGGCGGCCTGCTTCATCATCGACCTGCCGGATCTTGGCGGAGCGGCCAAGCTGCGCGCGATGGACGTGCCGGTGCGGACGCTGATGGCGTTCGAGGGGCATTGATCGGCGCCCGCGCTTCCGCTCATTGTTGCGGGAGCCTGACGCCGCCCACGCCAAAGACGTCCTCTATCTTTTGTGTGAGCCAGTCGGATCGCGTCACGGTCGGAACGTGACCAGCGCCGTCGATCACAGCCAGTGTTGCATGTGGCAGCTTGGCTGCAAGCGTCTGGGACGAGGCCAGAGGTGCAATCACGTCGCGGTTGCCGTGGACAACAAGCGCCGGCATCGGCAACTGTCCCAGTCGTGATTCGATGTCGATCCCTTCCATGCATTCCATCAACTCAATCGCTGCGGTAGCGCTCGACCGCATCACAATCTTCTTTCCCCACTCTCGCTCGGCTTCGCAGTCCTCCTCGGGTACGCACGCATCGACGAAGGCCGACATGGTCGAGGGAAAGTCGAGACGGCACCCCTCGAGCAGCCTGCCCCGTTGCGGTGTCCGTTCTCCGGTATAACGACCACCGACAAGCACGAGACCCGAAAAGCGCCCGGGCTGCCGCAATGCTGCTTCCAGCACCACCGCGGCGCCTGCAGATTCGCCCGCCAGCACGCACCGGTCCACTCCCAGCCGATCGAGTACCATGAAGAGATCGGAAACCAGCAGATCGAACGTAATCCGCGGCGCCCGGCTGATCGTCGCACCGGTACCGCGGTGATCATAGGCGATGGTTCGCCAGGATCTGCTGAGTCGTTCGAAAACCGGCAGCCAGAGTTCGCCGCTGCCTACCCAGCCCCCCTGGGCCACGATGGTGCGCGGCCCATGGCCAAAGGACTGGGCAAACAGGCTGGCGTCGGCGGTTTTCAGGTACATGGGGTCCAACCGTGAATTGAGACTCTCGTCAACCTCGATGGCCGATTCCCGGTGGGAATATCGCGCCGGGCAGAGGCGACGCTGACGAAGATGACGTGGGCGCGGACCTGCAACCAGTTGTTTCCTTCGACGCGAAGTTGCAGGAACCGATTGTCCGGACCGCTGCGGTGAGCCATCATCGGGCAAGGGGTTCGAAGGGCTTCAAATCGATGCAGGACGACTTCAGACAGAAGCTGGCGCTCATCGTCGACCTCGCAGGGGTCAGCCGGTCCGGGCTCGCCCGCGAAATCGGGATCGACAAGTCGGTGGTGAGCCGGTGGGTTTCGGGCGCGACGCGGCCAAGCGCCGCCAGCCTGGATCAGCTGACGGCGAAGCTTGCGGACCGCGTCGCGGGCCTGCTCCGCTCGGACTGGGAGCGGCCGCTGGCTGCCTTCGAGGCGAAGTTTCGCACCAGCGCTCTTGACCGCCGCATCGACGCTGCAGTTGCTCGCGATGGCGACGCCGCGCCGGCGTCGCAGCAAGCGATCACCTTTTGCACGACCGCTGACCAGGTGCATCTGGCAGTCGCAGCCATGG
Organism: Bradyrhizobiaceae bacterium Ga0074131; assembly: GCA_001464035.1. Classification (GTDB taxonomy): domain Bacteria; phylum Pseudomonadota; class Alphaproteobacteria; order Rhizobiales; family Xanthobacteraceae; genus Bradyrhizobium. Next base: position 162,241 of record LNEC01000014.1, on the reverse strand, counting down.
GCGACGGCCCTGTCGTGGTCAAAGCGCCCAATTGGCTTAACCATGTCGAGTATGATCTGGTGAGCCCTGCATGGGGACCCACCTTCACCCGGTTTGCCCGCAACTTCCGATTCGTTCGCTACGATGCGCGCGGCAATGGGCTTTCGGATTGGGATTTCGGCGACAACACGTTCGAAGCTTCGGTTCGTGATCTTGAAGCCGTTGTCGACGGGCTCGCTCTGGAGAAATTCTCCCTTCTTGGTCTTTCGCAAGGCGCGGCGTTCGCGATCGCCTATGCCGCACGCCACCCCACCCGGGTGTCGAGGTTGCTGTTGCACGGATGCTACGCCCGGGGACGCCATCGGCGAAACAGCGATCTTGAACGCGAGAAATCGGGACTGGTCGACTCCCTGATCGCCACCGGGTGGGGGAATGACAGCCCGGTCTACAACAATGCGCTGGCGTCGTTCTTCATTCCTTCCGCGGCACCCGACCAGATCCGTTCCTTCGCCATGCTTCAGCGCGTCAGCGCTTCGGCCGCCAACGTGCTTCGTTCGAAGGCCATGCTGGATGAAATCGATATCACCGGCATACTGCCCATGATCGGTGTGCCGACACTGATCACTCACTCGAGACGCGACCAGATTGTCCCGATCGAAGAGGGCAGGCTGGTGGCGGCAGCCATTGCAGGCACGAGGTTTGTTTCACTGGAGAGCGACAACCACGTGATCATGCCGGGAGAACCCGCGTGGGATCAGTGGATGTCGTTGATTGAAGATTTTCAATCGGACAAGCCTGGCGGCGGGCAGGGTGCTACGATCCCTGTAGCAGCAAATTCAACTCCAGTTCGCGGAAGCTGAAATAGTTTTCGCGGATCCATTGGTGCAGTTCGGTCGATGAATCCCTCTCGTCGCGCAGATACCCGGTGAACGAGAAGGTGAGCCGGTCGATATAGGTTTTCAGGAACGACGGCAATGCGGCCACGCGCATCACCCGGCCGCGAGCCATGGCCGGAGGCAATTCCCCGCGCACGGTGTGCTCGTTGTCGATGGTCACCAGGGCGGTCGGCGGAATCTGCTGCTGCAGCATGGGAAAAGCGCGCGCCGAAACGCGGTCGGTGTCGGCGACGAACAGAATGATCGGCGAAACGCCGCGCCGCGCCGCCTCCTTCATGAAGCCGATTTCCTCGGTCATCTTGAAGAACTCGTCGAAGGCGTGGAAGCCGAGGTCGATCACCTTGCCGACTCCGTCATTGACGATCAGGCGATCCATCAGCTGCATTTTTCCGAAGGTATCGTCGACCTCGGCGGTCTCGGTGATGTCGGGGAGGAATTCGAGCAGCGACGGCTCTTTCAGATTGATGTCGAATGCGGTGACCGCGCCGTGCTTCAGCAGCAGGAATTCGGTCAACAGCCGCGCGAGGAGGGTCCGGCCGACCAGCGGACGGGGCGAGCAGATGATGAAGACGGGCGTGCGGGACATTGGCGCTATATCAGGCGAAATCGGCGCCCGATCCAGCCAAATAGCATCCGCTGGCGCAATTATTTTTCGCCGCTGCGCGTGGCCGGTTTGCCGGAGCCGACCAGGTCGGTCAGCTTGATGCGGTCGAACTCGCTCCAGACATTGGCCAGCCAGTGCCGGACATAGCCGCGCAGCACGAACGAATAGTTCGCGGCCTCGTCCTGGACGCCCTTGTTGGCGACGAATTTGAGGAACGGCACCGAAGCGACCTCGACCTGCTCATAGGCCATTTCGTTGAGCTTGGGGATGGTGAGTTCGGTGGCGTCCTTGATGCGGTGGAAATAGGAATTGTAGGTCGCCTGATCCCATTGGAAGAATTGCGTATCGTTGATGAAGTTCTTCACCAGGAAATACTTGGCGCCCTGCATGAAATTGGCGGTCTCGGCGATTTCGTCCAGGGAGGCGATCGACGGGCCCAGGATATGAAACACGGCAAAGGTGATCTGGCCGGATTTGGCGGCATCGAGAAAGCCGATGTCGCGCAACGAGGCCAGCGCCGGCGACAACAGGCCGGCGCGGACGTCGATCACGGTGACGGAGGGGCTCGCCGCATTCAGCGTATCGAAGATCTTCATCTGATCCGAGGTCGTCGTCATGTCGACGATCTCGGTGATTTCGGGGTGAAAGCGCTTCAGGGTGCCGCGCGGCGACTCGGTATCGAAGGCCCGGGTGGGGACGTTGTTGGCGGAAAAATAGTCCAGCAGGGTTCGCGACACCGTGGTCTTGCCCACCCCGCCCTTGTCCGCGCCTACCACGATTACTACCGGCTTCGCCATGGATTCCCCCTACGCGCTTTCTTGCTTCAGGCACGAACCTAGAGCAAACCGAACCGTCTGTTGGCGGAATCGGCCCCGGACCGTGCCACGTCCCCGATTGACAAAGCAGTAGAAATGCTACCGCCCTAGCGTTCGGCGCGAACATGGCAGAAACGAGGGAGAATTCAATGGATTACACGAGCCGCTAGGCTCAATGGCCCGGTGTCGCTGAGGTGCAGGCCGGATTCGGCTGCTGACAAACCCAGTTACACCCGGCCCAGGGGACCACGTGCTGCGCGGGCTGGACTATCGCTCCAGGGTCCGGAGGGGGCCGGGGGCGAAATCTGGCCCGTAGACGACGGCCGGTCCGGCTGGCCGTCGCCCGACTGGTCAATGGTGTCCGATGACAGCGCCAGCCGCCCGGGGTCGTGTCCGCCGGCGTATTTCACCAACGCTTGCACCCGGGAATCCACCGAGGGGTGGGTGGCGAACAGGTCCGCAAAGCCCTCGCGCGGGTTGTCGATGCACAATTCCATTACCGCCGAGGTGGCGCCCGGAAGTTCGCCGCGGTTCTCGATCTTGCGCAGCGCCGAAATCATGGCGTCGGGGTTCTTGGTCAGTTCGACCGATCCGGCGTCGGCCAGAAATTCGCGCGACCGCGACAGCGCCAGCTTCACGACCTGCGACAGCAGCCAGGCCAGCAGGATCAGCACGATCGCGATGATGACGACAATGACGGCGCCGCCGCCCTTGCCGTTGCTCTCCGACGAGGAAGACGAGGACGATCTCGATGACGGGGAGCCGCCGGAGGAATTCCAGCTCAGATTGGTGAACATCCGGAAGAACAATTCGCCGAAGAAGCCGACCACGCCGGCGATGATCACCGCGGTCACCATCAGTTGCACGTCGCCGTTGCGGATGTGGGTGAGCTCGTGGCCGAGCACCGCCTCGAGCTCCCGGTCGTCCAGCGCCTTGATCAGGCCGGTGGTGACGGTGATGGCATATTGCCGCCGGTTCAGCCCGCTTGCGAAGGCGTTGCGCGCGTCGCTTTCCACGATTTTCAGTTTAGGCATCGGGATGCCGCGCGAGATGCAGAGGTTTTCCAGCAGATTATAGAGCCGGGGCTGCTGCTTGCGCGTCACGTCCTCGCCGCCGGTGACGGCATCGATCATGTTCTGGTGGAAGAAATAGGCGATCACGATCCACAGCGCCGCCGCCCCCGTCGCATACGGAAACGCCTTCACCAGGTCCCGCGACGCCGCCATCAGATAGTCGTTGACCGACCGGCCGCTATCGATCGCGACTTCCGCGAGCAGCGCGCCGGCATAGACCAGCACGTAGATCAGCAGGAACAGGCCGGCGAGCAGCAGCATCGAACGCAACTTGTTCGATGCGATGTGCGTGTAGAGACCGTAGGCGGCCATGATGCGATACTCTGCCGGATGCCTTGCCGGCTCAGAACTTGACCGTCGGCACAACCTCGACTTCGGTGCGTGAGGCGCCGAGATCGAAGAATTCCTTGGCTGTGAAGCCGAACATGCCGGCGAACAGGGCGGCGGGCATCTGCTGGATTCCGGTGTTGTATTCCTGGACCGCGTTGTTGAAGAAGCGCCGGCTGGCGGCGATCTTGTTCTCGAGGTCGGACAGTTCGCTCGATAGCTGCTGGAAGTTGGCGTTGGCCTTGAGGTCGGGATAGGCCTCCGACAGCGCGATCAGCCGGCCCAGTGCGCCGCTCAGCTGGTTTTCGGCGGCGGCGACCTGTCCCGGGCCCTGCGCCGACATCGCGGAGTTGCGGGCCTTGATGACGTCGTCGAGCGTGCCGCGCTCGTGGCTGGCGTAGCCCTTCACGGTCTCGACCAGGTTCGGGATCAGATCGTGGCGCTGCTTGAGCTGCACGTCGATGTCGGCAAACGCCTGGCCGACGCGCTGGCTGAGCGCGACCAGGCGGTTATACGCGGCGAACGCGAAAAGAACGAGAATGACGATGACGCCGAGAACGATCCAGCCGGTCGACATGGCAAAAAAACTCCTGATGAGACGACGGAGGCGGGCACGCTAGACCAAAACCGGCCCGCGCGGCAGCCCGCCGCGAGGTGAGGCTCCGGTTGGTCGTATCCGGGGCCGGATAAGTTCAAGAGAGGTCGGTTGGAGTAACGATCTGATGCCCGGGGCGGGTGCAGCGGCCCCCGTAGGGCCTTTACAGTAAAATCGCGAAAACAACCCCATGCAAAGTAAAGTCAAGCGGCTTCAGGTTAGCCATACCCCGTCACCCCATCGCCAGCGACGGGCGGTGGCGTAATCGGCTTTGGCGCGGCGGGGCACTTTTGTAATGGCAAGACCGTCAGGGATGCAGAGTTTGGCGGTTACCTCGACCTTGCTGACGACAGGCTGCGCCAGCACGCGGGCGGGGCGTCGTGCGGCCGGCACGCGCGTCAGCGCAACATACGCGAATCTCTCGTCCTCGTAAGCGAGTTCGGCGCCCTTGATCTGGCGGTGCGCCTGCGAGCGCGGCAGCCGCTGGCTGAAATGACACCAGTCGGGCGCCGCCAGCGGACATCGGTCGTCGTGCGGGCAGGGCGCAGCGACATGTGCGCCCGCCGCGATCAGTTGCGTCCTCATGGCAAGTATCCGCGCAAAGCCCGCTGGCGTGCCGGGCTCGACCACCAGCAGCGTATCTCGGGTTTTGGCCCATATCAGTTCGGCGAGCGCGGCTCGCTCGCCCTCGCTGATCTCACCGATCATGTAGCTCGCCACCACGAGGTCGGCGGCTTCGGCGCTGGCCAGCGCAGCGCGGGCTTCGCCCTGCCGATACGTCATGCCGCGCAGGCGCGTGCTGCCAGCGCCCAAAGCCAGCGCCAGCGTGCGCAGCGCGCTGTTGGCGTCGAGCAGCGTAAATGCCGAGAGCGACGAAAACGCTTCCGCCGCGGCCCAGCTCGCGGTGCCCGGCCCGGCACCGACATCGAGCAGGCTGTTGGGCGCGAAGTCCGGCGTGATCTCGGCCAGCGCGTTCAGGCCGGCCGTGACAGCGGCATAGGTCGCGGGCATCCGCGCCAGCGCATAGGCGAGCGCGTCGGCCTCCGTGGCGATCGCGCCGGAGCCGCCGCCATCGCGATAGGTCCGCGAAATGATCGCCGCGCGTCCGGCGACGTCGCTGCGCGACAGGCCGTGCAGCCTGGCGTCGAGCCCGGCTTTCAGCTCAGTGGGAAGGTCGGGAGGGGTCATTGATCTCGTCATGCCCCGCGAAGGCGGGGCATCCAGTATTCCGTGGCGATGAAGGGGCCCACGAACAGCGCGGCGTACTGGATCATCCGCCTTCGCGGATGATGACGTCAATGGATGTGGCGGAAGCTCACGCCACGTGCTGATCGAGAATCTTCACGGCGTCTTCGAGATCGACCGACACCAGTTGCGATACGCCGCGCTCGGCCATGGTGACGCCGAACAGCCGGTTCATCCGCGCCATCGTGATCGGATTATGGGTGATGATGATGAAGCGGGTATCGGTCGAAGCCGTCATCTCGTGCAGCAGGTTGCAGAACCGCTCCACATTGTGATCGTCGAGCGGCGCGTCGACTTCGTCCAGCACGCAGATCGGCGACGGGTTGGTGAGGAACACCGCGAAGATCAGCGCCAGCGCGGTCAGCGCCTGCTCACCGCCGGACAGCAGCGACAACGTCTGCGGCTTCTTGCCGGGCGGCTTTGCAATGATTTCGAGCCCGGCTTCCAGCGGGTCGTCGCTCTCGATCAGGTGCAGGGCGGCCTCGCCGCCGCCGAACAATTCCGCGAACAGCCGCTTGAAATGGCCGTTGACGATTTCGAACGAGGTCAACAGCCGCTCGCGCGCCTCGCGGTTGAGGCTCTGGATGCCCTGGCGCAGCCGCTTGATGGCTTCGACCAGATCGTCGCGCTCGGTCGTCAGCGCGGTGTGCTGGGCTTCGACCTCGCGCAGTTCTTCCTCGGCGCGCAAATTGACCGCGCCCAGCCGCTCGCGGTCGCGGCGCAGCTTTTCGAGACTCTCCTCGATCTCGGCGAGCGGCGGCAGTTCGGCGCCCGGCGCGATCTCGGCGAGACCCGCCACGGCGTGCGGCTGGACCTCCAGCATGTCGTGGATTTCGCGCTCGATATCGGCGAGGCGGCGCCTTGCGCCCTGCATGCGCTCCTCGGCCCGGGCGCAGGCCTCGCGTGCGCCCGACAGCGCCTCCAGCGAAATCTTGGCGGCGCGGTCGGTTTCCGCCATCACGTTCTCCGCCGTCACCAGCGCGTCGGCGGCCACCTGGCGGGCGGATTCGGCCGCTTCGATTTCGCTGATCAGGGCGCGGCGCTTTTCCGCGAACAGGGCGGGCGCATTGTCGAGTTCGGCGCGCTCGGCGGTGACTTCGGTGATGCGCGCTTCGATGGTGGCGATCTGCGAGGTCGCCCCGGCCCTGCGCTCGTGCCACTGGTTGCGTTCGGCGATGATGGCCTGCAGGCGGCGGTCGGCCAGTTCCGCCTCGCGTGCCAGCGCCTGGGCTTCGGCTCGGACCTGGGCGGCGATGCGACGGTGGCCGTCGATGTCGCCGCGAACGGCCGCGAGTCGGGTTTCGGTGTCGAGGCCGGGCGGCAATTCGGCCAGCGCCGCGGCAGCGCTCTCATGCGCGCTTTCGGCTTCGCTGCGGTCGGTGTCGAGGCGGCTGTGCGCTTCGGTCAGCGCTGACTTCCGCGCGGCGTGACGATTGATCTCGCGCTCGGTATTGGCATGGCGCTCGCGCGCCGCATCGGCCTCGCGCTGAGCGGCGCGCCACGCCTCGCGCGCGGATCCCTCCGCGGCGGATGCCGCCCTCAGCGCCGCCTCGGCTGTTTCCAGCGCCTGACGCTTGGCGGCGGCGTCGACGCGGGCCTGCTCGAGTTCGTTCTCGATATCGACCAGCCGGGCGCGCTCGGCGAGCCGCCGTGCCGCGCCGGTCGGCGCATGGGCCGCCGCGACAAAACCGTCCCAGCGCCAGACGTCGCCCTCCGGCGACACCAGCCGCTGGCCGGTCTTCAGCCGCGACACCAGCTCGGCGCCGCGTTCTTTCGGCACGACGCCGATCTGGGCGAGGCGGCGCGCCAGCTCGGGCGGCGCGTCGACATGCGCGGCGAGCGGCTCGACGCCCTCGGGCAGGCCGGGGTCGCCGTCGATGACGCCGGAATTGGTCCAGCGCATCGGCGCCGAGGGATCGACCGGCGCATCGAGATCGTCGCCGAGCGCAGCACCGATGGCCTTTTCGTAGCCCTTGGCGACGGTGATGCCGTCGATGATCGGCGGCCACAGATTCTTGGTTTCACTATTGACCAGCTTCGAGATCGTGCGGGCTTCCGTCTCGAGCCGCTGCACGCGCTTGTCGGCCTCGTTCAGCGGCGCGCGGGCGGCTTCCAGTCTCGCGCGCGCATCGACATGACCGGCCTCGTTGGCCTGCGCGGCAGCTTCGGATTCCGCCAGGTTCTGCTGCGCGGTCTCCATCGCGCCGGCGAGTTCGGCGAGATCACCGAACCCGCTGGTCTCCTGCGCGAGCTTCTGCTCCTCGCCGGCGACGTTGGCGATCTCCTGATCGAGCCGCGCCAGCCGATCGCGATGGGTCCGCACGTTGCCCTCGAGCTGGTTGCGCCTGGCGGTGAGGTCGGCCAGCACGGTGGTCAGTTCGGCGAATAGCCGCTCGGCAGATGCCAGCGTCGCTTCAGCCTCGGAGACCCGCTCGTCGACGCCGCTGCGCGTTTCGACGCGCGACTTGATCTCTTCCTTCAGTTCGGCGTCTTCGGTCTCGAGCCGCTGCAGCGCCACCTCGGCATCCGAGGTCTGCTGCTGCTCGCGGGCGATATCGGCGGAAAACTGCATCAGCCGGCGGTCGAGCTCGGCGACGCGCTCCTTGGCGCGCTCTTCCTCGCGGTCGAGCGTTTCGCGCGCGTTGGTGAGCCGCTGCAGCCCGGCCGCGGCGCGGGCCTCCGCCTCGCGCAGCGCCGGCAGTTCGGAGGCGCGGATCGCCTGGATGCGGGCCGCCTCGGCCTGCTCGCGGGTGCGCTCGGCCATCTCGCGAACGCTGAGGTCGTGGGTATGGGCGGCTTCCGCGACGTCGGCATTGGCTTCCAGCCAGCGCAGGTGGAACAGCATGGCCTCGGCCTTGCGCACCTTGGCCGCAACCTCGCGGTAGCGGATCGCCTGCCGCGCCTGCTTCTTCAGGCCATCGATCTGGCCGGCCAGTTGCCCGACCACATCCTCGACCCGGGTGAGGTTGGTTTCCGCTGCCCTCAGCCGCAACTCGGCCTCGTGGCGGCGGGCGTGCAGCCCGGCGACGCCGGCGGCGTCTTCCAGGACGCGGCGCCGCTGTTCGGGCTTGGCCTGAATGATCTCGCCGATCTTGCCCTGGTGAACCAGCGCCGGCGAGCGCGCGCCGGTGGCGGCGTCGGCAAACAGGATCTGGACGTCGCGGGCGCGCACGTCACGGCCGTTGATGCGGTAGACCGAGCCGGCCTCGCGCTCGATCCGGCGGGATATTTCGAGGATTTCGCGGTCGTTCACTGCCGCCGGCGCCGAGCGGTCGGAATTGTCGATCGTCATCACCACTTCGGCATGGTTGCGCGACGGACGGTGGCCGGAACCGGCAAAGATCACCGCGTCCATATCGGCGGCGCGCAGCGATTTGTGCGAGGTTTCGCCCATCGCCCAGCGCAGCGCCTCGACCAGGTTCGACTTGCCGCAACCGTTCGGTCCGACCACGCCGGTCAAGCCCGGCTCGATCATGAAGTCGGTGGGTTCGACAAAAGACTTGAAACCGTGGAGGCGCAGGCGGGTCAGTTTCATAGGCGCGATTCTCTGTTGGCGGGACGCGAATCTCCCTGCCGGGACAATACCATAGAAGGCAATGTCGGTGTGTGGCTGAGTCGCCCGTGGCGGCCCTTATGCACCGCGACAATGGCGAGGCCGGGGCCGGAGGGCAACCGAGGCCCCGGGCTTTTCCCAAGGGATTTGTGGTGAGTTTGTAGAGGGTTTACCCCCGCTCCCTATTGGTGAGGAGCGCGTCCGACAGCGCCCTTGCGCTGCCCGGCGCGCGCCTCGAACCATCTGGCACGTGGCCTGATTGCCATCCTGCGAGACGCCGCGCAAAGCACGCGCGGCTCCTCAGAGGACGAGGTTTGACTTGTTGCCACAACAACCTCGCGCCGGGGAGCGAGTGGCGCGAGCATCTCGAAGCATGGCCAGCCAGCGAGGACGGCGATCTCGGAAAATCGCTCAGCTCTTCAGCAGCGCCTTGATCCGCTTGTCAAACTCCTCGAACGAAGTTGCCCCCTTGACCATCTCGCCGTTGATGAAAAAGGTCGGCGTCGAACTGACTTTCAGCACCTCGCTGGCGAACTTCTGGTCGGCGGCGATCTTGTCGAGCAACGCCTGATCCTTCAGGCAGTCCTCGACCGCCTGCTGGCTCAGTCCGGCCTGCTTGCCGATCCGCGTCAGGGTCTCGGTGGTGTTCTTCGTCACCCAGTCGTTCTGCTGCTTGAACAGCATGTCGATGACGGCGAAATATTTGCCGGCATCGTCCTTGGCGATGCAGCGCGCCAGCATCGAGCCTGCGGCGGCCTTGATGTCGAGCGGGAATTCGCGGAACACCCAACGGATCTTGCCGCTGTCGATGTATTCCGACTTGATCTTCGGAAACACGGTTTCGTGGAAGTTCGCGCAATGCCCGCAGGTCATCGACGCGTATTCGGTGATCGTCACCGGGGAGGTGGCCGGACCGAGCGCCACGTCCGGCAGCGACCCCGGCTTGGCGACATCCGCCGCGTTCTGCGCCATCGCGCCGCCGATCAGGCGCAGCGGAGAGAGCCCGGCAAGCAGGGTTAGCCCGGTCAGCGACAGGGCGGCGGTGAAGGCGCGGCGCGTGATGATCAACGGTTTGCTCCCGGATTGGCGCATTCACGCCCAAGAACCAAAGGAAGTGTTCGCTAGCTTGAAACCACAATTGTGGCAATGGCGCGCCGCCGCTCCCAACTCGCGACAGCCTCAATTTCGCTTGATCGACGCGCCCAGCCGCGCCAGCGCCGCCCGCAACTCCTCGTCCTCGACCGAGGCCAGGGTCTCGGCGACCTTCGCCACCGTCTTGGGGTCCGGGGCGGGGGAGGCCGCCGGCCGATCCCGGCGCGACAGCGGCGCCTGCCGCAGCGCCAGCCGGCCCACCGCGCTCCAGCCGAAGAAGCGGTTGACGCGCTGCAGGATGACGTCGGAGGCATGCTGGATCTCCAGCGCCATCGGCCCCTCGACCCTCAGCACCAGGGTGGCCGGCTCCTGCGGCTGCCCCTCTACCGGCCGCGGCCACTGAATTTTCAGCGGCTGGGAATGGGCGGCGACTTCGGGCCCTGCGATTTCTCCCCAGCGCGTCACCAGCTCGCGCGCGGCGAATCCCTGCTTGGCATAGGCCTCGGAAAAGACGTCGCTGAGCAGGACGGACAACGGCTTGGCGCTGATCGGACCGGGTTTTGAGAAACGTGCCATCGAGTTCCTTCAGCTGGTTCCTCAGGCGGCGCGCGGCCGGATGGTCTTGAGATCGCGTTCGATCTCGCGCCGCCGCTGCATCAGATCATAATCCATCTGCAGGCCCAGAAAGAATCCTTCCGACAGGCCGAAATAGCGTGCGAGCCGCAGATCAGTGTCGGCGGTGACGTCCCGTTTGCCAAGCACGATCTCGTTGATGCGGCGCGGTGCGACGTGGACCGCGCGCGCCAGCGCATTCTGGCTGAGGCCCATCGGCTTGATGAACTCTTCCAGCAGGATTTCGCCGGGATGGGGATTGGCAAGCAACCCGCTCCTAGTCGTGGTAGTCGACGATTTCGACACGTGACGGTCCTCCGACGAGCCAGTCATCCCGGGATGACGACGTCGCAAGCCGCTATAACGCGATACGTTATAGCTCGCAATCCCCAGGGTAAAATCAAACTGGCTGGCCATGCCTCGATTCTGATCCTAAAAAGAGACGTGCCGCTATCGACAGCAACGAGGAAAAAGAAACAGACCGCCGCTGAAGACGGCGATGGCCGCCCCGCGCTGCTGCTCGCCTGGTACGACCGTCATCGCCGCAAGCTGCCGTGGCGGCCGCCGGCGGGCGAGCGGGCCGATCCGTACCGGGTCTGGCTGTCGGAAATCATGCTGCAGCAGACCGGCGTCAAAACCGTCGGGCCGTATTTCGAGAAATTCCTGGCGCGCTGGTCCGGGGTCGAGGCGCTCGGCCGCGCCTCGCTCGACGACGTGCTGCGGATGTGGGCCGGGCTCGGCTATTATTCCCGCGCCCGCAATCTCCACGCCTGCGCGGTGGCCGTGCTGCGCGATCATGGCGGCGCGTTTCCCGATACCGAGGAAGGTTTGCGATCGTTGCCGGGGATCGGGCCCTATACCGCCGCGGCAATCGCGGCGATCGCCTTCGGCCGCCGCACCATGCCGGTCGACGGCAATATCGAGCGGGTGGTGTCGCGGCTGTTCGCGGTGGAAGCGCCGCTGCCACAGGCCAAGCCGCTGATCCAGCAACTGGCGGCGACGCTGCTCAGTGCGAACGAAAACGCCTCCCGCGCGGGTGACAGCGCACAGGCGCTGATGGATCTGGGTTCCTCGATCTGTACGCCAAAGAAGCCGGCCTGCGCGCTGTGTCCCTTGAACGACGGTTGCGTGGCGCGCTTGCGCGGCGAACAGGAGGCTTATCCGCGCAAGGCGCCGAAGAATACGGGCGCGCTGCGCCGGGGCGCGGCCTTCGTGGTCACGCGCGGCGATCAGCTCTTGGTACGCAGCCGACCCGAAAAAGGCCTGCTTGGCGGCATGACCGAAGTGCCGGGTTCGGCCTGGCTCGCCGCGCAGGGCGACAAGGCGGCGCTGCAGCAGGCGCCTGACCTGAAAGGTGTCGCGCGCTGGCATCGCAAGGCCGGCGTGGTGACCCATGTGTTCACGCATTTTCCGCTGGAGCTGGCGGTCTACACCGCGGAACTGCCGGCGCGCACTCGCGCGCCCGAGGGCATGCGCTGGGTGCCGGTCGCGACGCTCGGCGACGAAGCGCTGCCCAACGTGATGCGCAAGGTGATCGCGCATGGGCTGGGCAAATAGAGAGCGGCCGCTACTTTTGCGCTGGCGGCTCGACGACCAGCGCCACCAGCCGCCGCACCAGCGGAAGCACCGCGACCAGGGTCGGAAACGCGACAACCCACGACAATGCCCACGCGGCCGGCCATGTCGAGACGAAAGCGGGCGTCGGTCCGAGGCTCATCAGCGTCGAAACCCCAGAAATGACGAACGTCATCAGCAGCGACAGGATGAACGGCAGCACGATCGCCGTATAGCGCGCGGGCAATTTTCCACGCGGACGCGGATTGAGAAGGCTGGTCATAAAGTTACTCTTGAAGTTGCGAGCGTCTCGAAGCAGGGGCAGCAAGCGACTTAACCAATCTCAAATAGTCAGTACTAACCGGCCCGCGTCCCTGCCGGAATTGGAACGATCGGCGGCTTGGCATTGAGGCCTTCGACCTGAAAGCCGGCGACGCGCTTGTAATTGGCGGCGATGTCCTCCAGTTCCTGCAGCGACAAGACGTCGGTGACGACGTTGTAGCCGTCGGGCGCGCGTTCCTCGACCATCTGCATCACCTGTTCCGGCCCGTTGCGCCGGTTGAGCAGGACGAGATCGGTGGTCGCCGGCCGCCGCTCGGCTTCGTAGGCCACGAGTGCGGCGTTGGTCGCGCCATGCGCCAGAATCTCGCGGGTGAGCACGCGGGCGTCGAGGATCGCCTGCGAGGCGCCGTTGGAGCCGATCGGGTACATCGGATGCGCGGCATCGCCTAACAGGGTGGTGAGGCCGAAGGTCCATTGCGAAATTGGATCGCGGTCGACCAGCGGATATTCATAGGCGTGCGGACAATCGCGGATCAAACCGGGCACGTCGAGCCAGTCGAATTGCCAGTCCTCGAACCATGGCAGAAACTCTTCGAGCCGGGCGCTGCGGTTGTAATCCTCCCGCCGCCATTGATAGGTCGGCGGCATATGCCGCTCGGCGACCCAGTTGATCCAGTGCTTGCCGCCGGCGTCCGGCTGCCTGGAGATCGGATAGCAGACGAATTTCAGCATCTCGTGGCCGGCCATGATCATGCTGCGGCCGGACAGAAACGAATCCGACGCGGTGATGCCGCGCCAGAGAATGCGTCCGTTCCAGAGCGGCGCGCCTTCCTGCGGATAAAGCTTTTCGCGCACTGCGGAGTGAATGCCGTCCGCCGCGATCAGCACCGCGCCGTCATGTCGGCCGGCCGATTGGCCGGTGGCCTTGTCGATGAAGTCGGCGCGCACGCCATTCGGCGTCTCGGTCCAGTCGGCCAGATGATGATTGGTGAGAATGTTTTGCGGGCCCAGCCGCTCGACCGCGGCGTCGAGCAGGATCTGCTGCAGCGTGCCGCGATGGATCGAGAATTGCGGCCATTTGTACCCGGCCTCGATGCCACGCGGCTCGCTCCAGATCGGCTTGCCGTGTTTGGAGAAATACGCCAGTTCCCGGGTGCGCACGCCCGATGCGTCGAGCCTGTCGAGCAGTCCGAGTTCGATCAGTTCACGCACGGCGTGCGGCAGCACGTTGATGCCGACGCCGAGCGGTTTCAGCGCAGGCACGCTCTCGAACACTTTGGCGGCAACGCCGATCTGGTGCAGGCTGAGCGCCAGCGTCAGCCCGCCGATGCCGCCGCCAACAATGAGTACGGTCATGATGCGTCCCCGTTTCCGGGGCGTATGACATGGGCGGTGAACGGGGGCAACTGCGGAAGGCTGCCGGCGGATGCCGGTCGCGGCCCTGCGCCCGCGTAGCGCGACTTACGTCGAAGGTAATTGATCTTCTGATCGGGGAGCCTAGGCTGGCCTCTATGGGCACGCAAAATTCCATCGCGCATGAAGGCGCGGCAGGGCATTTCAGCAGCCTGCTGAAGCACTGGCGAAACGTCCGCCGTCTCACCCAGATCGAGCTGGCGGGCGACGCCAATGTATCCGCCCGGCATGTATGTTTTCTGGAAACCGGGCGCGCGCAGCCGAGCCGCGAGATGGTGCAGTTGCTCGGCAGCGCGCTCGATCTGCCGCTGGAGGAGCGCAACGCGCTGCACGTCGCGGCGGGCTTCGTGCCGCCTTACGGCGACCAGGGATTGGCGGCCGATAATCTGCAGCATGTGCGCCAGGCGCTGGATTTCATTCTTCGACAACAGGAGCCCTATCCTGGAATCGTGATCGACGGGCGCTGGGACGTACGCATCCGCAACCAGGCCTCGGCACGCCTGTTCAAGCCGTTTCGCGAGGCCTACGACATGAAATCCGGCCTTGCGGATAACGCCATGCATGTGGTCTTCCACCCGCGGGGCCTGCGCCAGTTCATCGTCAACTGGGACGAGTTCGCCGGCCAGATGATCCAGATTCTGCATCGCGAAGTCGCGCAAGGCGGCGGGGTAGCGGCGCAACTGCTCGACGAAATCATGGGCTATCCCGGGCTGCCGGCCGAATGGCGATTGCCGCGCAATCCGGCCGGATCGTCGCCGGTCATGACCATGCAACTGCGGAAGGGCGACTTCCGTCTCGCCTTCTTTTCCACCTTCACGACGCTCGCGATGCCGACCGACGCCGCGCTGCAGAAACTGAAGATCGAATGCTTTTATCCGGCCGATGCCGCTACGGCCGAGAAGGCGCGCGAACTGGCACCTTGACCAGAACCTTGGAGAGAACAATGCAACTTGCCCAGCGACATCATCCATCGGCCGGCACCATGGATGAACTGCGCGCGCTGAACGCGCGTTTCATCCATAATTTCGTTACCCGCGACGTGGCCTCGCACGATGCCATGCTGCATCCCGGCTTCATCAACATCTGGCCCACCGGCCAGCGGCTGGACCGCGCCAGCTATCTGAAGTACTGGGCGACCGCCTTTGACCCCGAGGTGATCGTCTACTGGGATGTCCGCGACGAACTTATCACGGTCATCGGCGATGTCGCGCTGGTGCGCGCCACCAACAAGCACACCCGCCGCCGCGACGGCAACGAAGTGACGGGCATGACGATGTACACCGATACGTATCTGTTCGAGAATGGCGCCTGGAAGTGCATTCAGGCCCAACTGACACCGGTTGCTCCCGAACACCAGCCCGCCGACGACACGATCGTCAGTGTCTATATCGAAGGCAAGCTTCAGGAGCGCGCGAGGTGAGTTCGTCCGCGCTGCTCGCCTCGGAATATCTGATGCGGCTTGCCGCCGAATTCGACGAGCCGCAGACGATCGAAAACGGCCCGCATGGCACGCGGCGCATTCTCTATATGACCGGGGGCAGCTTTGACGGCGCCAAGCTGAGCGGCGCAGTGATGCCCCGCGGCGCGGATTGGGTGACGGCACGGCCCGATGGCGTCTTTCAGCTCGATATCCGTCTGACCCTGCGCGCGGACGATGGCGCCCTGATCTATGTCAGTTCGAGCGGGTTGTTCGATATCGAGCCCGGAAAACTCGGCCGGCTTCGCAGGGGCGAGCCGATGGCGGCATCGGAGTACTACTTCAGAACCACGCTCATGTTCGAGACGGGCGCGCTTCGATATGGCTGGCCCAACCGGATTCTCGCGGTCGGCATCGGCACCCGAACGCCGACCGGCATGTCGACCGAGGTCTTCGCGTTGACGTAGGACCGCAACCGTGCCGGGAAAGCGCCGCCGCCCTACGCAGCCTTGCGGCGCTCCATCTCGTGGCCGAGGCCGAGCATGAGGTTGCGCAGCCAGGTCGATCCGGGGTCCATCCGGGCGCGGGTGGGGTAGAACAGGAACTGCTCGTCGATCCCGGGATCCAGCGGCGGGGTGACGGTTATCAGCGACAATTGCTTCGCCAGCGCGGCGATCAGCCGGCGCGGTACGAAGGCGACGAGATCGGTGCGCGCGGTGACATGTAGCGCCTCGATGTAGCCGGGCACGACCAGCGCAATGCGCCGTTCGATGCCCTTGGCCCGGAGCCAGCCGTCGATCAGATCCTCGCTCTGGCCGCGGATGACGACGGCGACATGCCGCGCCTGCAGGAACGCGTCGCGCCGCTTCAGTCTGGCGCCCGCCGGATGGCCGCGCCGCACCGCCAGCGCGTCGCTGTCGGTGTAGAGGCGTTGGCGGTGAAATCCGGAGAAGGCGTTGCCGATCGAGATCACGAGGTCGATGGTGCGGGCGAACTCCGCGGTGAAGATCGCCGGCCCCCGCCACGGCACCACGTCGATCGTCACGTTGGGCGCGGCCTTGGTGACCTTTGCCATCAGCGGCGGCATCAGCAGTTCCACCGCGAGATCCGGCATCATCAGCCGGAAATGCCGCTCGCTGCTGGCGGCATCGAAATCGTCCGTTACGAACAGCCCGCGGATCTGGTCGAGTGCCTGCGCCAGCGGTCCGCGCAAGGCCTGCGCCCGCGGCGTCAGCTCCATGCGCGCGCCGGTCCGCACCAGCAGGGCATCGCCGATCAGGTCGCGCAGCCGCTGCAAGGCATGGCTGGTGGCCGGCTGCGACAGCCCGATCCGCATCGCGGCGCGGCTGACGCTGGCTTCCCTGAGCAGCGCTTCGAGCGCGACCAGCAGGTTGAGGTCGAGCGAACTTAAATTCATTACGCGAATATATATCATATTCACTATCGATTGGAAGAATGATGTGCACGGGGCGATGCTCGGCAACGGTTCATCGATGGAGAAGCCTTATGACCACCGCAGCCAACAAGACACTCGTGCAACAGGTCTACACGGACGCCGCCAGCCGCAGCGGTACGACCTTCGCCGACAACCTCGCCGATGACGCAAGCTGGATCGTCACCGGCCAATACTCCTGGTCGCACGAATTCAGGGGACGCGACGCGATCCTGAACGGCCTGATGGGCCATTTCCGCTCGTTCTTCGCGGTGCGGCCGCGGACGGTGGGGTACAACTTCATCGCCGACGGCGACTTCGTCGCGGTCGAGGCGCGCGGCGACAACCTCACCAAGGCCGGCCTGCGCTACGACAATCAGTATTGCATGATCTTCCGCATCGAGAACGGCAAGATCAAACAGATCAAGGAATATTGCGACTCCACGCTGGTGGAGCGCGTGCTCGGGTCGTTTCCGGAGCAGCGCAAGCTTGCTGGTGCGGCCGAGCCGCCGCGTTGAAGGATCGCGAGTTGCGGGATATCACTACCTGCTGGTCGGAGAGGCGGTCGAAGCCGGCAGGCCGTTCCGACGGAAGTGATGGAGGAAACAGCATGAGCAAGGAGTTCTTCAGCCCGGCGACGCTGCCGCCGCCGGTCGGCTATTCGCATGTGGCGAAGGTCAACAAGGGGACGCTGATCTATCTGGCGGGTCAGGTCTCGAGCGACGCTTCCGGTGCGCTGGTCGGCGAGGGGGATTTCGAGGCCCAGGTCGAGCGTGTGTTCGCCAACGTCAAAATCGCGGTCGAGACCGCCGGCGGCACCATGGCCGATATCGTCAAGATGAACGTCTATCTGGTCGCGGAGGTCGACCAGGCCGAACTGCCCCAGTTCCGCGCGATCCGCGACCGCTATGTCAACAAGCAGCAGCCGCCGGCCAGCACCCTGGTCGTCGTCAGCCGCCTGGCGCGGCCGGGCTGGCTGATCGAGATCGAGGCGATTGCCGCACTCGACGCTTGAAACGAAAGAAAACGGCGCCGCGAGGGGCGCCGTTTCCAAGCACGATCAGGCCGCCTTCACCGCAAGGTGCTTGAACATGTTGCGGCGCGCCTCGTCGTCCATTTCCGCCTTGAACTTGAAGTTGTCCTTCAGCGCGATCGCCTTGGCCGCCGCCGGCCGCGCCGAGATCTCGTCGACCAGCCGCTTGACGTTGGGATACTTGGCGAAGGCGTCCTCGCCCATAATGAAGGGGATCATGCGGGCCCAGCCCCACACGTCCATGTCGACGATGGTGTAGGTGTCGCCGACCATATAGCGGCGCTTGGCAAGGTGATCGTTGAGGATGGCGAAATGCCGCTGCGCCTCGAACTGATAGCGGTTGTGGGCGTAATCGATCTTCTCCGGCGAGAAGTGCTTGAAGTGGACGGCCTGGCCGCTGAACGGTCCGACGCCGGTGGCGACGAACATCAGCCAGGACAGCAGCTCGGCGCGGTTGGCGGGGCTGGTCGGAGGCAGAAACTTGCCGGTCTTTTCCGCGAGGTAGAGCAGGATGGCGTTGGAGTCGAACACCTTGACGCCGTCGTCGTCGATGGCGGGCACCTTGGCGTTCGGATTGACCGTGAGATACTCCGGCTTGAACTGGTCGCCGGCGCGGGTGTCGACAGGCACTGGCTGGTAGGCGATGCCGGCTTCCTCGAGAAAGAGTGCGACCTTGGTCGGGTTGGGCGATCCGTTGAAGTAGAATTTAAGCATCAAATCTCTCCCCTTGGTTTCTTTGTTGCCGAATAATCGGGACACGGCGGCGCCGCCGCGGACCGCGTCTCCATGCTCACATTCTGCGGAATGCGCAACCGACGTGTTCGTGAAGGGGCCGCAAGGGGATGACGGAAGTGAACGTCGGGTCAGCCGAAGCAGAAAAAGCCGACCATCCCCGCGACGATAAACCCGGCCCCGGTTGCGCTCATGGCGGTCCCGAAGCGAATTGCCGAATGCAGGTTCGAGGTCTGGACGGCGCGTTCGGAGCGGCGCGCATAGCCGTGCACGATGACCTCCTCGTTGAAGGCATTTTTGGCATCCAGCCCGCCGGAGAGGCCGACGCAGATCAGGAGCACGCCGAGAATGACGAGGCCGGCAAAGCCGAGGAAGCTCAACAGCAGCATCGGCGGCAGGCCGACCAGAAAGATCGGCAGCAATGGCAGCAGCAGAAACGACTCGGATGCACGGGATCGCATCGGATCCTCCATCGTGGCCGTCGATGACGGCCGGTGCGGAGCAGGGATGCTGCAGCATATCGTGCGAAATCAAGGCGGAACAGGGTGCGGCAGCCTGCGGAAACTACACGGCTGCCATGCCGGAGCGGATTTCGGCGCGCAGTTCGTCGATCAGCCGCAGGCCTTTCTTGGTCTCGATATGCCAGAAGGTCCAGCCATTGCAGGCGCCGGAGCCCTGCGCCACCGCGCCCATGCGGTGGATCGAGCCGACCTTGTCGCCCAGCATGATGGCGCCGTCGGCGCGCACCAGGGCGCCGTGGCGCTTCCTGGAATCGACCAGTCTGGTGCCCGGCGAGATCATGCCGCGCTCGATCAGTTCGGAAAACGCCACCCGAGGCGCGTCGCGCGCGGTCATGAACGGGGCCAGGGTGGCTTCCGGCAGCGGCTCGACGGCGGCGATGCGCGCTTCGGCCGCGGTCGCATAGGTCTGGTCGCGTTCGAAGCCGATGTAGCGGCGGCCGAGGCGTTTTGCCACGGCGCCGGTGGTGCCGGTGCCGTTGAACGGGTCGATGACCAGGTCGCCGGGCTTCGAGGACGACAGCAGCACCCGTGCCAGCAGGCCCTCGGGCTTCTGGGTCGGGTGAACCTTCTTGCCGTCGGCGCCCTTGAGGCGTTCCTCGCCGGTGCACAGCGGAATCAGCCAGTCGGAACGCGCCTGCACGTCCTCATTGGCGGCCTTCAGGGCCTCGTAGTTGAAGGTGTAGCCCTTGGCCTTCTCGTCGCGCGCGGCCCAGATCATGGTTTCGTGGGCGTTGGTGAAGCGGCGGCCGCGGAAATTCGGCATCGGATTGGTCTTGCGCCAGACGATGTCGTTGAGAACCCAGAAGCCGAGGTCCTGCATGATCGAGCCGACACGGAAGATGTTGTGATAGGAGCCGATCACCCACAGCGTCGCCGACGGTTTCATGACGCGGCGGCAGGCCAGCAGCCAGGCGCGGGTGAAATCGTCATAGGCTGCAAAGGACGAGAACTTGTCCCAGTCGTTGTTGACGGCGTCGACATGGGATTCGTCGGGACGCTTCAAATCGCCCTTGAGCTGCAGGTTATAGGGCGGATCGGCGAACACCAGATCGACCGAGCCTGCGGCAAGCTTCGACATCTCGGCGACGCAATCGCCTACGACGATACGGGCACTCGGCTCGGACTCAAATTTAGTGCGGGGCGCCCTTGCAGACGCCCCGCGACGCGACACAACCATGACTCAAATACTCTGACTCAGGCGACGCTGTCGGCGACGCGGGACTAAACAACCGACTGGCCCTACCTTGACGTGCCGAGGTAAACACCGAGTTATCGAGCGCGCGGCCTGGATGTGATTGATAGCTAGGCAATAATTGCCGGGCGGGTTATTGATTAACGCAATGGAAATTTTACGTGACTGCGGCGTTGGGTATTTGCAGCAATCCGCCGCGATGAGGAAATACCACCATGCGTTACGATGACTTCCGCCGCAGCGACAATATCGATGACCGTCGCGACGACGGTGGCGGCGGCATGGGAGGCGGCGGCGGCTTCGGACTGCCGATGGGTGGCGGCGGGCTCGGCATCGGCACCATCATCGTGCTCGGGCTGGTCGGCTACGCTTTCGGCATCGATCCGCGCATCCTGATCGGCGGCGCGGAGATTCTCACCGGCGGCAACCAGGCGCCGAGCTACCAGACCGAGCGCCGGTCCTCCGAGCCCGCCAAGAAGGGCGCGCCGACCGACGAGATGGGCAGCATGATCGCCGGCGTGCTCGGTGAGATCGACGATCGCTGGAACGAAATCTTCCAGGGCAGCGGGCAAACCTATACCGGTCCGAAGATCGTGCTGTTTCGCAACGCCACCAATGGCGGGCGCTGCGGCATGGCGCAGTCGGCGATGGGGCCGTTCTACTGCCCGCCGGACAAGACGATCTACCTCGACACCAGCTTTTTCCGTCAGGTCGAAACCAAGTTTCGCGGCTGTTCGGGCAATGCCTGCAAGTTCACCGCAGCGTACATCATCGCCCATGAAGCCGGCCATCACGTGCAGAACCTGCTCGGCATTCTGCCGCGGGTGAACCGGCTGCAGCAGCAGGGCGGCAGCAAGGCGGAGGCCAATGCGTTGCAGGTCAAGGTCGAGTTGCAGGCCGATTGCCTGTCGGGCGTCTGGGTCAACCGCGAGGAGAAGAAGCGCCCCGGCTTCCTGCAACCCGGCGACATCGAAGCGGCATTGCAGACCGCCGCCGCGATCGGCGACGACACGCTGCAACGCCAGTCGCAGGGACGCGTGGTGCCTGACTCCTTCACCCACGGCTCCGCCGCGCAGCGCAAGCAGTGGTTCATGACCGGCTACCAGCAGGGCACGGTGCAGGCCTGCAATACGTTCGGGGCGGGAGCAATATAGCGGCGCGTGCCCCGGACGCTGCGCAGCACGTAGTGATGCGCTGCTGATCCGGGGCCCATGTTACGTGACGGTGTTGAGTATGGGTCCCGGCTCTGCGGAGCAGCGTGAAGAACGCTGCACCGCGTCCGGGACACGAAGGATAAGTGCCATGTCTTCTTCCATCGACGAAACAAAAACCTTCATCCCGCTCGGCATCGCGGTGCTGACGGTCTCCGATACGCGCACGCTGGCGGACGACAAATCCGGAACTACGCTGGCGGACCGGCTTACGGCTGCCGGTCACACGCTGGCGGCGCGCGAGATCAGCGTCGACGACGTCGACGCGATCCGCAGCATCGTCAAGCGATGGATCGCCGACCCCGATGTCGATGCCATCATCACCACCGGCGGCACCGGCTTCACCGGTCGCGACGTGACGCCGGAGGCGATCGAGCCCTTGTTCGAGAAGCGGATGGACGGTTTCTCCATCGCCTTTCATATGCTGAGCCACGCCAAGATCGGCGCCTCGACGATCCAGAGCCGCGCCACCGCCGGCGTCGCCGGCGCCACCTATATCTTCTGCCTGCCGGGGTCGCCGGGTGCCTGCCGCGACGGCTGGGACGGCATTCTGGCCCCGCAGCTCGACTACCGCACGCGGCCCTGCAATTTCGTCGAGATCATGCCGCGGCTGGACGAGCATTTGCGACGTCCGAAGGCGAAGGGCGCGTCGGTCTGATCGTCATTCCGGGATGTCCGAAGGAGCGACCCATCCCCTCACAGGTTGCGCTCCCAGGTCTCGCCGATCAGATCCTGACCGAAGCTGCGGTGCGGCTCGGTGGCGGCAAGTACGAAGCCTTTGTCCTGATAGGTCTTGCGGGCGGCGACCAGAATGCTCTGGGTCCACAGCGTGATCTTGCGGTAGCCGCAGGCCTGCGCGAACGCGATGCATTCGCCGACCAGCCGCTGGCCCAGTCCCTGTCCGCGTCCGGCCGGATCGACCAGCAGCAGCCGCAGTTTGGCGACATCGTCGCTCTGCCTGACCAGAAACACCGAACCGACCTGGACGCCGTCGAGTTCGGCGATCCAGCAGCGTTCACGCGAGGCGTCGAACGAGGTCAGGAATTTTCCCGCGATCTCCGCCACCAGGCCTTCGAACGAGGAATCAAAGCCGTATTCGCGGGCATAAAGCGCGCCATGGCTTTGCACCACCCATCCCATATCGCCCGGCCGCGGATCGCGCAGGATCGCAGGGTGCGGCGGCACGCTGTTTTCGCCGAGCAGCCGTTTGATCGCGGCCATTGCGCCGACCAGCCGCCCGCGGTCGCCACCCGGCAGCGCGGCCAGCATGGCCGCGACCTCGTCATGTGAACTGCGCTCGAGTTTTCCAAATGCCTGCCGCCCCTTGGCGGTGAGGGCGAGCCGGTATTGCCGGCGGTCGGACGGCAACGGCTTGCGAGTGATCAACCCGTCTTCGTCGAATTTCTGGACGATGCGGCTGAGGTAGCCGGGATCGACGCCGAGTTCGATCCCGATCTGCTTGGCCGCCGCGTCTTCCCGGTGCGCCAGTTCGTACAGCACGCGCGCCTCGCTCAGCGAGAACGGGCTTTTCAGGAGCTGCTGATCGAGCACGCCGAGCTTGCGGGTATAGAACCGGTTGAAAGCACGTACCGCTGCAATCTGATCGTCGTCGGAATCGGCTGGGGACATCGCGCACCTCGATACTTGCTAGTGTCAATTAATTATTTGATTTTGGCAAGTATCTTGAAGGCGCCTCCCTTTCCGCGTCATGGCCGGCTTGTCCCGGGCATGACGAGTAGGAGCTAAGCCACCATGATCCGGCTGCGCAGCAAGGTGCGCGAGGAGCGGCCGAGCTGGCGCAGCAGCCTGGCCTCGGAGCGGCGGGCGTCCGGCGCGTAGCCGCCGAGCTTGTCGTAATGCTCGCGTGCGATCAGCAGCCCCTGTTCCGCCGACGGTCCCGTGATCATCCGCGCCACGAATTTGAAGCCGTCGCGCCAGCGCGTGTCGGCATAGGGCGAGCGGGCGTAGCGAAAAATCCCGGCGCGGGGGCGGCCGCTGTTGGTGACACCCTGGATGAACTGGGTGGTTTCCTCGATCCAGCCGGAGTCCAGCACCGCGCCGGCTTGCAGGAACATCAGCCAGGGCGAGCGGGCCTGCCGGGCGCCGGCGGCCAGCGCCGCCGCATGCGATCCCTGAAAGGCGAGGTACCGGCAGCCCGCGACATCGGCGACGCGCTCGATCACCCCGTTGCCGGCGCGGTCGACCAGCAGCACCTCGCGTATCACGCCGGCTGCGGCGCCCGGCACCAGGGCGGCAAGGGTGGCCACGGCCGGCTGTTCGACGCCGTCGGTGGGGATGATGATGCTCAGCATGGATTCTCTGCAATGCCTTGAACAAGGGGAAACGCCGCACCGTTATCACCTTGTCACATTCGAAGCAGCGGCTTTGCAACTGTTCGGCCTGCGGGGGGCTATCGCCGGATGCGCCGGCGCGGCGGCGCCTGAATCGAACCAGCGCGGTAATAGGGATTATCGATGCAACTGCCGGCCAGGCCGCTCACATACGCGCGGCACTGCTCGTAACTGGCGTAATCGCAGGAAATTCCGTCGCTTTTTCCGTAGGTCTGGGCGCAGACCGGCAAATTGGCGTCGGCATGGCCGATGCCGGTACCAGCCTGCGTGAAAGCGTCGGCGAACAGGAAGACGGCGGCAGTCAGGGCTGAACGGCTCATGAAGACCTCCTGGTCGTTTCACTAAGCGAATTACGGCGGCCGCCTGCGCTGGATTACGGCGGACACGGAAACGTATGTTCTTGCTTTGTTCTAAAAAGCTGTTATGTTCCGACCATGAGCCGAGCATCCTCCCATGCCCTCAAGCACCCGCCGGTCACGGCGCCCTCCGAGCCGGCGGGTGCATCTTCTCCTTTTCCCGAACTCGCGGTGGCGATCGAGCGCGAGCGGCGGCGTGGCCGCGGCGCGCAATCCAACTCTTCCGGCCGCTTCGAGGCCGAGGCGCGGGTCGCCTTCGACGACGGCTGGCAGAGCCTCGACGATTTGCCGCCCTTCAAGACCACCGTCGCCCTCGATACCGCGCGAAAAGTCATCACCCGCAACGACTCGCCCGATATCGGCTTCGACCGCTCCATCAATCCCTACCGGGGCTGCGAGCACGGCTGCGTCTACTGTTTTGCCAGGCCGACCCACGCTTTTCTCGGGCTGTCGCCCGGACTCGACTTCGAATCGAAACTGTTTGTGAAGCCCGACGCGTCAGAACTCCTGGAGAAGGAACTGGCGGCGCAGGATTACGAACCGCGCATGATCGCGATCGGCACCAACACCGATCCCTATCAGCCGATCGAGCGCGAGCGAAAAATCATGCGCGGCATTCTCGAAGTGCTGGAACGCACCGGCCATCCGGTCGGCATTGTCACCAAATCGGCGCTGGTGACGCGCGATATCGATATTTTGGCGCGGATGGCCAAACGCAATCTCGCCAAGGTCGCGCTGTCGGTCACCACGCTCGATCCAAAATTGGCGCGCACCATGGAGCCGCGGGCCTCGACGCCATCAAGGCGGCTGGAAGCGCTGCGGCAATTGTCGGCGGCGGGAATCCCGACCACCGTGATGGTGGCGCCTGTGATCCCCGCGCTGAACGATTCCGAGATCGAGCGCATTCTCGATGCCGCCTTTCATGCCGGCGCCCGGGAGGCAAGCTACGTGCTGCTGCGGCTGCCGCTCGAGGTGCGCGACCTGTTTCGCGAATGGCTGATGGCGAATTATCCCGACCGCTATCGCCACGTCTTCACGCTGATCCGCGACATGCGCGGCGGGCGCGACTACGACTCTCAGTGGGGAACGCGGATGAAGGGCACCGGGCCGATCGCCTGGATGATCGGCCGCCGGTTCGAGATCGCCTGCGAAAGGCTCGGGCTGAACAAGCGGCGCTCGAAGCTGACCACTGATCATTTTGCACGGCCGAAGCGCAGCGGGCAGCAGCTGAGTTTGTTTTAGGCTCGTCCTCATTGCGACCCGTTGGCTCGCAATGAGGGGTGAGGGAGTACCACGAACTCCCCGTCTCAACTTGGCCGGGGCGACGGGTGCGCGGACCTGAATAACGGGAATTGCGCCGAGTTCCCGGTTGCGCCGCCGGCCTCGCTTGCGCACGATCCCGGCATGATTCGCAAGAAGTCCGAGAAGGACGATGCCGGGCCGCCCAAGACACTGCCCAAGGGCGTGATCGCCGTGGCGCCGCCGAGCTTTCGCCGCGAGCGCGCGCTGATCAAGCGCGGCGTCTGGCCGGTGGCCGGCTGCGACGAGGCCGGCCGCGGTCCGCTGGCCGGACCCGTGGTGGCGGCCGCCGTGGTGCTCGATCCCAAGCGGATCCCGAAGGGCATGGATGATTCGAAGCGGCTGACGGCCGAACGGCGCGAGGAACTGTTCGAGGAAATCTGCGCCACCGCGTCGCTCGCGGTCGCCTTCGCCTCGCCGGCGCGGATTGATCGCGACAACATCCTGCGGGCCTCGCTATGGGCGCTGATGCGCGCGGTGCAGGCGCTGCCGGAGTTGCCGCGTCATGTGCTCGTCGACGGCCGCGACAAGCTCGATGTCGCCTGCGACTGCGACGCCGTGATCGGCGGCGACGGGCTGGTGCTGTCGATCGCGGCGGCGTCGATCGTCGCCAAGGTGACGCGCGACCGGCTGATGTGCGCGCTGGCGCAGGATTGCCCGGGCTACGGTTTCGAGCAGCACAAGGGCTACGCCGTGCCCGAGCATCTAGCGGCGCTGAGCCGGCTCGGGCCGAGCGCCCATCACCGTCGTTTCTTCGCCCCCGTGGCGGCCGCGCGCGAAAAGCATAAGCCAGCCACGATCGAATGCGACCTGTTGGTAAGTGAAGCACGCATCGGCGCCGAGGTCGCGGTCGCGATCTAGCGCCAGTTGCCTCAGCGGCTGACGCGCTCTATCACACGTCCGGGATCGAACAGGGTCGGCTGTCGGGCTTGTGGGGGCATTTCGGGCGTTTCATGCGTTTCACCTCCCTGATTGTCGAACTGATCCGCGCCCGGCCGCGGTTGATCGTGTTGCTGGTCGTGCTGATGCAGGCCGCGATATGGCTGATCCTGCCGCTGCTGCTCTATCGAAGCCCGCCCGGCGATCTCGCCACTGTGCTGGCCTTCGGCCGGGAGTATCGGGTCGGCACCGATCTCGGCCCGCCGCTGGCGTTCTGGCTGGCTGATATCGCGTTCCGCGCCGCAGGCAACACCATGTTCGGCGTCTACCTGCTGGCGCAGCTGTGCTCGATCGCGACCTTCTGGACGCTGTTTCTGCTGGCGCGCGCCATTGTCGGCGGACAGCAGGCGGTGCTTGTGGTTCTGCTGACCCTGACGGTGACGGCGTTTGGTTCGCCCGGAGTCGAGTTCGGCCCGCTGGTGCTGGCGCGCCCGCTATGGGCGCTGCTGCTGCTGCATTCCTGGCAGTTGATCGGCCAGAACCGGCGCAACGCCTGGTTCGCATGGTCGATCGAGGCCGGCCTGTTGCTGTTGACCACATCCGCCGCGTCAGGCCTGCTGCTCCTGATCGCGGGGTTTGCACTCGCCACGCAGCGCGGACGGCGCATGCTGATGTCGTTCGATCCGGTATTCGCGCTGCTCGTGATTGTCGTGCTGGTGCTGCCCTATTTGATCTGGTTGATCCGCGCCGACACGCTGGCGTTGCCGCCTTGGCCGGATATCGCCGATCTCAGCGGCAGGGCGCTGCACTGGGCGGCATTGCTCGGCGGGCTGCTGCTGGCGATGTCCGGCATCCTGCTGCTGGCGGCGCTCAACTCCGGGTGGTTCGCCCGCACCCCGGAAGAGGCGCCGATCATCTATCGGCCGCCGGTGGATCGCCTGGCGCGCGATTTCGTTTATTTCTTCGCCATCGGCCCTGCGCTGGCCGGAAGCCTGATCGCGGGCCTGTTCAATCTCGACCGCGTCGCCGGCGGCGCCGGCGTGGCGCTGCTGCTGTCGGGCCTCGCCGTGATCGTCATGACCGGCGACCTGATTCAGCTGCGTCGTCAGCGTCTGCTGCGCTCGGTCTGGGCGATCGCCGTTATCGCGCCCGCGCTGGCGGCGGTCGCGGCGACGATTTTTCTGCCGTGGACCGGCAGCGCCGAGGTGGCGACGTCGATGCCCGGGCGCGCCATCGCGCGCTTCTTCGGCGACAGCTTCGAGCGGCGCACCAACCAGCCGCTGCGGGCGGTGGCCGGCGACCCGCAACTGGCGACGCTGATCTCGCTGGATAACGGGCGACCGCATCTGCTGCTCGACGCGACGCCGGAACGAACGCCGTGGCTGACGCTGGCCAAATTCAATGAAACCGGCGGCGTCGTGGTCTGGCGTGCCTCCGACACATCGGGCGCCCCACCGCCCGACCTCGCGCAACGGTTCCCCGGCCTCGTCCCCGAAGTGCCGCGGGCCTTCGAATGGCTGGTGACCGGCCGGCAGCCGCTGTTGCGGATCGGCTGGGCCATCGTGCGGCCGAAGGGGTCCTCGTAGCGGCGTTCCCGGACGCAGCGCAGCACGCGTGCTGCGAGGCGAGGCATGCTACTTTGCATGGGGTTGTTTTCGCGATTTTGGTAAGGGCCCTGCGTTGGGCGCTGCGCCGCGCCCTCGCGCCTCAGGCTGACGGCGACTTTGCCTGCTCCAGCGCCTTCGCGATCGCGCGCAGGTCCAGCCACGCCATCCGCTTGTAGGACGGCGAGCGCAACAGATAGGCCGGATGGAAGGTGGCGATCGCGCGGATCGTGCGCGTGCCGGTGTCGTAGTCGAACCAGCGTCCACGGGTTTTCATGATGCCCTCGCGCGTCGACAGCAGGGTTTGGGTCGAGGGATTGCCGAGCGTCACCAGCACGTCCGGATCGACCAGTTCGATCTGGCGCTGGATGAACGGAAGGCAGATCTGGGTTTCCTGCGGCGTCGGCGTGCGGTTGCCGGGCGGGCGCCAGGGAATGACATTGGCGATGTAGGCGGTGGTGCGGTCGAGCCCGATCGCCGCGATCATGCGGTCCAGCAATTTGCCGGAACGGCCGACGAACGGCAGGCCCTCGATATCTTCCTCGCGGCCGGGGGCCTCGCCGACGAACATGATGCGCGCGCCGGGGTTGCCGTCGGCGAACACCAGCCGCGTCGCGGTGGATTTCAGCGCGCAGCCGTCGAAGCTCTCCAACAGAGCCCGCAGCGCCTCCAGCGATGGCGCGGTGCGCGCCGCTTCCCGCGCCGACAGGATGGCGGCCTCCGGCGCCGCGGCCTCGGTGCGCTGCGCCGGGGTCGTGGCGGCACCGGCCGGAATGGTCCTGGCCGGTCGGGCCGGCGCGGCTTCGCGGGCGGCCGGCATGAGGTCGGGGTCGGTGAGCCGGTTGACCGGCGCGTCCGTCAGCGCGCAATCGACCCCGGCCTCCAGATAGAAGGCCAGCAATTGCTGCACGGTAGGTGGGCTGTCAGGCGTCATGGCGGCGGTCTGCGGCATCCAGCGCAATCTAGAGCGTTTTCAAGTGAAGTGGAAACCGGTTCGCGCCAGGAAAACGCGTCAAACCAAGAATCTGGAGCTCCGTCTCGAGGCAATCGAAACGGAAAAGGCTCCAGGCTGCCTTGCGCCGTTGCGAAACGCATTTCGGGTGTTGTTCTCCGACTAAAAATCGGAAACAACGGGGACGTTTAGATGCGTTCTCAACCGGCCGGAACCAGATCATGAGCACCGAACAATTACCGCCGCGCGAATCCATGGAATTCGACGTCGTGATCGTCGGCGCCGGGCCGTCCGGGCTGGCGGCGGCGATCCGGCTGAAGCAGCTCAATGCCGATCTCAACATCGTCGTGGTGGAGAAGGGCTCCGAGGTCGGCGCGCATATTCTGTCCGGCGCGGTGATCGATCCGGTGTCGCTCGACCAACTGGTTCCGGACTGGCGCGAGGACGCCGACTGCCCGCTGAAGACGCAGGTCACGACCGACAAGTTCTACTGGATGACCGCGGGTTCGGCGATCCCGCTGCCGGCGATCGCGATGCCGCCGCTGATGAACAATCATCACTGCTATGTCGGCTCGCTCGGCATGGTCTGCCGCTGGCTGGCGCGGAAGGCCGAGGCGCTCGGCGTCGAGATCTACCCGGGCTTTGCGGCGACCGAAGTGCTGTACGATGACAAGGGTGCGGTGCGCGGCATCGCGACCGGCGACATGGGCATCGCCAAAGACGGCAGCCGCAAGGATTCCTTCACCCGCGGCATGGAACTGCTCGGCAAATACACGCTGTTCGCCGAAGGCGCCCGCGGCAGCCTGACGAAGCAGCTGATCGCGAAGTTCTCGCTCGACGCCGGCAGCGAGCCCGCCAAATTCGGCATCGGCCTCAAGGAAGTATGGCAGATCGATCCTGCCAAACACCGGAAGGGCCTGATCCAGCATTCGTTCGGCTGGCCGCTCAACAATTCGACCGGCGGCGGCTCGTTCCTCTATCACTATGACGACAATCTGGTGGCGGTCGGTTTTGTCGTGCATCTCAATTACGACGATCCCTATCTGTCGCCGTTCGACGAATTCCAGCGCTTCAAGACCCATCCCGCGATCCGCACCTTGTTCGAAGGCGGCAAGCGGCTCGCCTACGGCGCGCGCGCCATCACCGAGGGCGGCTATCAGTCGGTGCCGCGCCTGACCTTTGCCGGCGGCGCGCTGGTCGGCTGCGCCGCGGGGTTCGTCAACGTGCCGCGCATCAAGGGCGTGCACAACGCCATGGGCACCGGCATGCTGGCCGCCGAGCATGTCATCGCAGCCCTCGGCGCCGGCCGCGCCAACGACGAACTTGTCGATTACGAAAACGCCTGGCGCGGTTCGGCGGTCGGCAAGGACCTCTACCGAGTCCGCAACGTCAAGCCGCTGTGGTCGAAGTTCGGCACCATCATCGGCGTCGCCCTCGGCGGCATCGACATGTGGTGCAACACGCTCGGCTTCTCGCTGTTCGGAACCCAGTCGCACGCCAAGCCCGATCAAAAGACGCTCGATCCGGCGAAGGCGCATGCGCCGATTCCCGCGCCGAAACCGGACGGCAAGCTCACCTTCGACAAGCTTTCGTCGGTGTTCATGTCCAATACCAACCACGAGGAGGACCAGCCGGTTCATCTCAAGGTCGCCGACATGAAACTGCAAAAGACTTCCGAGCACGACGTTTATGCCGGCCCCTCCGCCCGCTATTGTCCGGCCGGCGTCTATGAATGGGTGGAGGAGCCGTCAGGTCCGCGCTTCCAGATCAACGCCCAGAATTGCGTCCACTGCAAAACCTGCGACGTCAAGGATCCGAACGGCAACATCACCTGGGTTCCGCCGGAGGGCGGCGGCGGCCCGAACTACGAGGCGATGTGACCACGATTGCGTGAGCCGTGAGCCGCGAGTGAGCCCGCCGGCCACGATACGGCCACACTGAAAGCGTTTTCAGGCGAGGTTGGCCGGGAAGCCGCTCGGTCGGCCGTAACAGGGCCTTGCTGCCGATTGATTCGCCACGCCGTATCCTTGCGGTTCAACGCCAAACGCGGCATTGTCGCTTGCCTTGATGCCGCCGGCCGGGTTCGCATCCGAGACGATCCATGAAATCACTGGAGCTAGGCAAACCCTGATGTTGTCCATTCGTTTCAATCGCCGGACCCTCGCTGTGCTCGCCTTCGCCGCGCTGGCCGCGCCGGGCTCGCTGTCGGCCCAGACGCCGGATCATCCCGCGGGCACTTCGGCGCAGTTTCCGACCAAGAACGACCTGAAGTCGCTGACCACGGCCGGCAGCTATCTGGCCGCCCGTCATGCCAGCGTGGAGCGTGACGCCTCTTCGGCTGCCGCGTTCTACCGCTCGGCGCTGCGCACCGATCCGAAGAACAACGAACTGCTCGATCGCGCGTTCATCTCCTCGCTCGCCGATGGCGACATCGACGAGGCGGTCAAGCTCGCCGACCGGATATTGATGATCGACAAATCCAATCGCGTGGCTCGCCTGGTGGTCGGCGTGCGCGACCTGAAGCAGAAGAAATATGCCGCCGCGCAGCTCAACATCAATCAGTCGATCCGCGGCCCGATCACCGACCTGGTGGCGACGCTGCTGTCGGGCTGGGCCAGCTACGGCGCGGGTGACAGCAAATCGGCGGTCGCCAACATCGACAAGCTGACCGGCCCGGAGTGGTATCCGATCTTCAAGGATCTGCATTCCGGCATGATCCTGGAACTCGCAGGCAAGGAAAAAGACGCCGGGATGCGCCTGGAGCGGGCCTACAAGCTCGACGATTCCATGCTGCGGGTGGCCGACGCCTATGCGCGCTGGCTGTCGCGCGGCAAGGATCCGGCGGCGGCCACCGCGGTCTACGCGGCATTCGACAAGAAGCTGGCGCGGCATCCGCTGGTGCAGGAAGGGCTGCGCGACACCAAGGCCGGGAAGAAGCTCACGCCGCTGGTGGATTCGCCGCAGAGCGGCGCCGCCGAGGCGCTTTACGGCATCGGCGCCACGCTGACGCGCCGCGGCGGCGAGGATCTCGCGCTGGTCTACCTGCAGCTCTCGCTCTACCTCGCGCCCAATCATCCGCTGGCGCTGTTGTCGCTGGCCGATCTCTACGAGTCGGTGAAGAAGCCGAAGATGGCGATCAAGGTCTACGAGCGCATGCCGGCCAGTTCGCCGCTGAAGCGCAATGCGCAGATCCAGCTCGCGACCAACCTCGACACCGCCGACCGCAGCGAAGAAGCGATCAAGATACTGAAGGGGGTCACGGCGGAAGATCCCAAGGACATCGAAGCCATCATGGCGCTCGGCAACATCGAGCGCGGCCGCAAGCGGTTCGCCGACTGCGCCCAGACTTACACACAGGCCATCGACGTCATGCCGCCCGGCAACGAGAAGGGCGCCTGGGTGACCTATTATTACCGCGGCATCTGCCATGAGCGCTGTCGACATGCGCAAGGCGCTGGAGCTGCAGCCGGAGCAGCCCCACGTGCTGAACTATCTCGGCTACTCGTGGATCGATCAGGGCATCAATCTCGACGAGGGCATGAAGATGATCAAGCGCGCCGTCGAACAGCGCCCCGACGACGGCTACATCGTGGACTCGCTCGGCTGGGCCTACTACCGCATCGGCAATTTCGAGGACGCGGTGAAGCATCTCGAGCGCGCGATCGACCTCAAGCCGGAAGATCCGACCATCAACGACCATCTGGGCGACGCCTATTGGCGCGTCGGCCGCACACTGGAAGCCAAATTCCAGTGGGCCCACGCCCGCGACCTGAAGCCTGAGCCCGACGAATTGCCGAAGATCGAAGCCAAGATCGAAAACGGGCTGCCGGACGACACCTCGTCGGCCGCCTCCGCGGACAAGAAAAAAGAAGACGGCAGGGGCGGCTGAGCGCGGCCGATTCGAAGGGCTGGTCGGCAATGCCGGCGTTGATGCAAGAGGGGCGTGCCAAGGTCAACCTGACCCTGCGGGTGGTCGGGCGCCGCGTTGACGGCTATCACGACATCGAAAGCGTCGTGGCGTTCGCCGATTGCGCCGATCGGCTCAGCCTGACGCCGGGCTCCGGGCTAAGTCTCAGGACCACCGGGCCGATGGCGCAGGCCTGCGGCGAAACCGCCGATAATCTGGTGTTGAAGGCGGCGCAGTTGCTCCGCGAGCGCGTGCCGGATCTCCAGCTCGGGGAATTCACCCTCGACAAGGTGCTGCCGGTCGCAGCCGGCATCGGCGGCGGTTCGGCTGATGCCGCCGCCGCGCTGCGGCTGCTGGCGCAAGCCAACGGTCTCGAACTCGACGATCCGCGCCTGATCGAGGTCGCGCGGCTGACCGGCGCCGATGTGCCGGCATGTCTCGCCTCGAACGCCTGCGTCATGACCGGGATCGGCGAAACCCTGCTGCCGCTGAGCCTGCCGAAGATGCCATGCGTGCTGGTCAACCCGCGCATTCCCGTTGCGACCAGGGACGTGTTCAAGGCGCTCGGTCTGCGCAGCGGCGAGTTGCGGGTCGGCTTCACCGATGTGCTGCGGGCGCCGGCCTGGCCGGAGGCCGGAGCCTCGCTCGAAGACTGGGTCGAAGCGCTTGCCGCCGGCTCCAACGATCTCGAAGCTCCGGCGACGCGCATCCAGCCGGTGATCGGCAACGTCATCGCCGCGCTCAACGCCACCAATGGCGCCTGGCTGGCGCGGATGTCGGGGTCGGGGGCGACCTGCTTTGCGATCTATGAGAACACCGCCGACGCGCAGCGCGCGGCGCAGAAGATCCAGCTCGATCATCCGCAATGGTGGGTGCATGCGGGGGTGTTGAGCTAGCTCGGCGGCGGTCCTCCTAATGCGATCTCGCCAGGCAGAACGCCACCACCTGCTCCAACGCGGTCTTCATCGGCGAGGCCGGAAACAGCGCCAGCGCGTCGACCGCCATCGCGCCGTAATGCTGGGCGCGGTTGATGGTGTCCTCCAGCGCGCGGTGTTTCGTCATCAGTCCGATCGCGTGATCGAGGTCGCCCTCGGCGATCTCGCCGCGCTCCAGCGCCTTGATCCAGAACGCGCGCTCGCCGTCATTGCCGCGGCGGAATGCCAGCACCACCGGCAGCGTGATCTTGCCCTCGCGGAAATCGTCGCCGATGTTCTTGCCGAGCTTGGCAGCTTTACCGCCGTAGTCGAGCACGTCGTCCACGAGTTGGAACGCGATGCCCAGATTCATGCCGACCGAGCGGCACGCGGTCTGTTCGGCCTTCGGACGGTTGGCGATCACGGGGCCGACCTCGCAGGCGGCGGCGAACAGCTCGGCGGTCTTGCCGCGGATGACCGCGAGATATTCGTCTTCGGTGGTGGCGGTGTTCTTCGCCGCCGCGAGCTGCATCACCTCGCCTTCGGCGATGGTGGCCGCTGCCGATGACAGGATGTCGAGCGCGCGCAGCGAGCCGACTTCGACCATCATCCGGAACGCCTGGCCGAGCAGGAAGTCACCGACCAGCACGCTGGCCTCGTTGCCCCACAGCATGCGCGCCGACAGTTTGCCGCGCCGCAGTTCGCTTTCGTCGACCACGTCGTCATGCAGCAGGGTGGCGGTATGCATGAACTCGACGGAGGCCGCGAGCTTGATATGGCCGTCGCCGGAATAGCCGGTGAGGTTGGCCATGGCCAGCGTCAGCATCGGGCGCAACCTCTTGCCTCCGGAGGAAATCAGGTGGTTGGCGACCTCGGGGATCATGGTGACTTCGGAGCCGGTCCGCGACAGGATCGTCGCGTTGACGCGCTCCATATCGGCGGCGACGAGCCCGACCAGCTCATCTATCGAAGCGTTCGACGGGCTCTCGAAGGGTACAATAACCGCCACGCTGGTCTCCACATTTGCCCAATTCGGACTACCTTTGAGCTATAATAATAGAAAGTGCGGGGTAATGCGGCAAGGGCAGGTAGCGGTTGACACGCCCCGTTGCACCCCGCAGCGGAGGGGCAAGAAGGAGCGCCACAATTGCGAGAACTGGTTCGGACCAACGATATCGTGCTGGTCTCGGCGGTCGGTGCGCTGCTCGACGGCGCCAACATTCACCATCTGGTGCTGGACGAGAACATGAGCATCATCGAAGGCTCGCTCGGAATCCTGCCGCGCCGCATTCTGGTGCACGAGGACGACAACCGCGAGGCGCGGCAGATTCTCAGCGATGCCGGGCTCGCCCACGAACTGCGTGCCGACGACTGATTGGGCCGAGACCTTGACCGTGAACGACGTCACCGAAGACGACTTCACCGAGGACGCATTTCTCGGCGGACAGCTGCGTCTGCGACAGCCGCGATCGGGGCACCGCGCCGGCCACGACGCCATGCTGCTGGCGGCGGCAACGCCGGCTCGTCCTGGCGATCGCGTGGTCGAATTCGGCGCCGGCGTCGGCGCCGCGGGTCTCGCGGTCGCCAGACGCGTCGCCGGGGTCAAACTCGTTCTGGCCGAGATCGATGCCGATCTTGCCGGGCTGGCGCGTCGCAATGCCGCGGCCAATGCCATCGCGGCCGATGCCGTCGTGCTGGACATCGAATCCGCCGCCGCCGCATTCGCCGCGGTTGGCCTCCCCCCGGACAGCGTCGATGTCGTCCTGATGAACCCGCCGTTCAACGATTCCGCGCGGCACCGCGCTTCGCCGGACAGCGCCCGGGGGCTGGCCCATGTGGCTGCTGCTTCGACGCTGGAGAACTGGATCCACGCCGCGCGACGCATTCTGAAATCCGGTGGCGTGCTCAGTCTGATCTGGCGCGCCGATGGAGTTGCCGACGTGCTGGCGGCGCTCGATCGCGGTTTTGGCAGCCTGATGATTCTGCCGGTTCATGGCGACGCCGGGAAGCCCGCGATTCGCGTGCTTGTTCGCGCGGCAAAGGGCGGCAAGGCGCCGACCCAGATCCTCGCGGGGCTGATGCTCAATGACGAGCCGGCGCGACCGAATAAAGCAGTGCAGGATATTCTGGCGGGGAAGACGGTACTACCCTTGGCGGGTTCCTGACGCTGAGGGCTGTGCCCGGGATTTCAGCAGGCCGGTTACTGCGGCAGCGTTTCCGATCGCTGGTCCGGCACGGAAGTAAGGCGAATCGCCGTCAAAAGCGCACCAATCAGCAGCACCAACAGATAGATTTTCATGTCTTTCTCCGCTGCGCCGTTGCAGCCTGATAAGCATCAATGAGCAACACGCGTTCCCGCCCATCCAATGACAGTGGCGTGATAAGGAATGGTTAACTTCGAGGTAATGGAATGACTGAAATAACGGACAATCGCGGCGGAATCGCCGGCGTGATCGACCGGCTGATGCAATTCGTTCCGGCGCGTTTCCGGCGAGGTGCAGCCGTGGTGCCGGTGGTCCGGCTGTCGGGTGTGATCGGTGCGGTCACACCGTTGCGGCCGGGCATGTCGCTGGCCGGCGTCGCCCGGACACTGGAGCGCGCCTTTGCCATGAAGCATGCCAAGGCGGTGGCGCTGGTGATCAATTCGCCCGGGGGATCGCCGGTGCAATCGCGCCAGATCTACCTGCGCATTCGGCAGCTTGCCGCGGAGAAGAAACTGCCGGTGCTGGTGTTCGTCGAGGACGTCGCGGCGTCCGGCGGCTACATGATCGCCTGCGCCGGCGACGAAATCTTCTGCGATCCCTCGTCGATCCTGGGTTCGATCGGCGTGGTCGGCGGCACTTTCGGATTTCAGGAATTGATCAAGAAGATCGGCGTCGAGCGGCGGCTGTACACGGCAGGCGCCCACAAGGCCATGCTCGACCCGTTCCTGCCGGAAAACCCCGACGACGTGGCGCGGGTGAAGGCCCTGCAGCGCGAAATCCATGCCCTCTTCATCGCGCTGGTCAGGCAGAGCCGCGGCAGCCGCCTGAAGGGCGCCGACGATGTGCTGTTCACCGGCGAATACTGGGCCGGTGAAACCTCGGTTTCACTCGGCCTCGCCGACGCCATCGGCGACCTGCGCTCGACGCTGCGCGCCCGCTACGGCGACAAGGTGCTGACGCCCGTGGTCGCGCCGCCAAGCGGCATGTTGTCCAGCCTGTTCGGCCGCAAATCGGCCGGCGCGGGAACGTTGGCATCGCTGGACGGCGTTGCGGACCTGCCGGACCAGCTGATCTCGGCGCTGGAGACCCGGGCAATCTGGGCCAAATTTGGGTTTTGAGGGTGCGATACCCGCGCCATTTGGCCCCGCACAAGGCGATTGCGGCAAACGCCGGCTTGCGCGACAATGTAAACAGGGGCGACGAACGAAGGACGAGGATAGACCGATGCCGCCGCTGATCGCATTCGCAGGCGCCCTGGGTAGTCTCGCCGTGGTCCGCTGGGCCTACCGGACCGCCCGGAGGGTCAACCGGGAATTGGAAGAGGCGCGGTTGGCGCGGGTCGCCGAGTCGGTCAGCTCAAGCGACATTCCGACGCTGCGGCGCGATCCCGACACCGGTGCTTACCGACCGGGGTGAGAGCCGAATTATCCGGTAGTGAATAGGGGTGTGGGGGTTGATGGCGCCCCAAAACACTTGCGCCGGCCTCGGGGTGGGGCACCACCCGTGAGGACCGGCGAGCAAGCCTGGAGATCAGTTCTTTTCAGCGCTTAAGGGCTCACGATCGTATCGCGATCAATCACGAACACCGGAGCGCCGTCGTTCGCGAGGTTAATCATTTGGGCCTGTGAAGGTTCCGGTGATTTCACCGGTCGCGGACGGATTCGCATGGTCACGGCTCATCCGCCGGACATTGCCTTGATTCCCCGCTTCCCCGCCGATACGGTCCGCGCGCTTTCAGACCCCCCGCGAGACCGATTCTGACGATGGACGCCGTACCCGCCCATATGCGCCCGGAACGCTCGTTCCAGGGCTTCATTCTGGCCCTGCAGCGATTCTGGGCCGATCAGGGCTGCGTGATCCTGCAGCCCTACGATATGGAAATGGGCGCCGGCACGTTTCATCCGGCGACGACATTGCGCGCGCTGGGCCCGCGGCCGTGGAAGGCCGCCTATGTGCAGCCCTCGCGCCGGCCGAAAGACGGCCGCTATGGCGAGAATCCCAACCGGTTGCAGCACTATTATCAGTTTCAGGTCATCATCAAACCTTCGCCGCCGGATCTTCAGGAACTGTATCTGAAGTCGCTGGCCGCGATCGGCATCGATTCCAGCCTGCACGACATCCGCTTTGTCGAGGACGACTGGGAAAGCCCGACACTCGGCGCCTGGGGACTGGGCTGGGAATGCTGGTGCGACGGCATGGAAGTGTCGCAATTCACCTACTTCCAGCAGGTCGCCGGCGTCGAATGCTCACCGGTAGCCGGCGAACTCACCTACGGGCTCGAACGGCTCGCGATGTACGTGCAGGGCGTCGACCGCGTCTACGATCTCAACTTCAACGGCCGCGAGGGCGCCGAAAAAGTAACTTACGGCGACGTGTTCCTGCAGGCCGAGCAGGAATATTCGCGGCACAATTTCGAGCATTCCGACGCCGAGATGCTGTTCAGGCAGTTCTCGATGGCCGAGGAGGCCTGCCAGAAATATCTCGACGCCGGCTGGAAGGATGGCAAGCGCGAGGCGCATCAGATGGCGCTGCCGGCCTTCGACCAGTGCATCAAGGCCAGCCATGCCTTCAACCTGCTCGACGCCCGCGGTGTGATCTCGGTGACCGAGCGGCAGAGCTACATCATGCGCGTGCGCGAACTGGCCAAGGCCTGCGGCGAAGCCTGGGTGCACACCGAAGCGGGTGGGGCGGCGTGATTATTTCAGCGAGTACGAACCTTTCGGTGAGCCCGTATCTACCAGCGAGCACGGATCTTCGCCCCTCCCCCCGCGCGCGCAGCGCGTGGCGGGGAGGGGTCGGGGGTGGGGGGTGCCAGATGCCACAAGGAACGCAGCGTTCAACCGACCACCGCGTGCCGCGCGCGCGCCTCCTGCGCCGCGACGCCACCGAAGCCGAGAAGAAACTCTGGCAACATTTGCGGCAACCTCCGTTCAAGCAGCACCACTTCCGGCGTCAGGCGACGATCGGTCCGTACTTCGCCGATTTTGCCAGCCATCAGCTCAAGCTGGTGATTGAAGTCGATGGCGGGCAGCATGCCCAACTTGCGTCGGATGAAACACGCACCCGCTGTCTCGAAGCCAATGGCTATCGCGTCCTGAGATTCTGGAACAACGAGGTTCTCGAGAACATGTCCGGCGTTCTCGCTGCGATCGATACAGTAATCCTCGCTGATAGACCCCACACCTCCGACCCCTCCCCGCCGCAAGCGGGGGGAGGGGAGTAGAAAAATGCCCGATCTCCTGCTCGAATTATTTTCCGAGGAAATTCCCGCGCGGATGCAGGCGAAGGCGGCGGACGATCTGCGCCGCATGGTGACCGACAGACTGGTCGCCGAAGGCCTGGTCTATGAGGGCGCCAAGGCCTTCGCGACGCCGCGCCGGCTGGCGCTGACGGTGCACGGCATTCCCGCCCGGCAGTCGGACCTGAAGGAAGAGCGCAAGGGCCCGCGCGTCGGCGGGCCGGACGCGGCCGTGCAGGGATTCCTGAAAGCCACCGGGCTCAAATCGCTCGACGAGGCCAAGATCCAACACGATCCGAAGAAGGGCGACTTCTACATCGCGCTGATCGAAAAGCCCGGCCGCGCCACGCTGGATGTGCTCGCCGACATGTTGCCGGTGATCATCAGAACCTTCCCATGGCCGAAATCGATGCGCTGGGGCGAGCGATCGGGGCGGCCGGGCGCGCTGAGCTGGGTGCGGCCGCTGCATTCCATCGTCGCGACCTTCGGGCTCGAGACCGAAACGCCCGACGTGGTGAAGTTTTCCATCGACGGCATCGAAGCCGGCCAGACCACGTTAGGCCACCGCTTCATGGCGCCGGCCGCGATCTCCGTGCGCCGCTTCGAGGATTACGAAGCAAAACTGCTGGACGCCAAGGTCGTGCTCGACCCGCAGCGCCGCAAGGACGCCATTCTCACCGACGCCAAACAGCTCGCCTTCGCGCAGGGTTTCGAACTGGTCGAGGACCAAGTGCTGCTCGACGAAGTCTCCGGGCTGGTCGAATGGCCCGTGGTGCTGATGGGATCGTTCGATCCGGAATTCCTGTCGATTCCGGGCGAAGTGGTCCGCGCCACCATCCGCAACAACCAGAAGTGTTTTGTGGTCAGCGATCCCAAAACCGGAAAGCTGACGAACAAGTTCATCCTCACCGCCAACATCGAGGCGAGCGACGGCGGCAAGGCCATCATCGCCGGCAACGAGCGCGTGATCCGCGCGCGGCTGAGCGATGCGAAGTTCTTCTACGAGACCGATCTCAAGACGAAGCTGGAAGACCGGCTACCGAAATTCGAGAGCATCGTGTTTCACGAGAAGCTGGGCACGCAGGGCGAGCGCATCAAGCGGATCGAGCGGCTGGCGGCGGAGATCGCGCCGCTGGTCGGCGCCGACGTCGAAAAGACCAAGCGCGCCGCGCGGCTGGCGAAGGCGGATTTGCTGACCGAGGTCGTCGGCGAATTCCCCGAGCTGCAGGGCTTGATGGGCAAGTACTACGCGCTGGCGCAGGGTGAGGATGCTTCGGTCGCCGCTGCAAGCGAGGAACACTACAAGCCGCAGGGACCGGCGGATCGGGTGCCGACCGATCCGGTGAGCGTGGCGGTGGCGCTGGCAGACAAGATCGATACGCTGGTGGGTTTTTGGGCGATCGACGAAAAGCCGACGGGGAGTAAGGACCCGTATGCGCTGCGGAGAGCGGCGCTGGGGGCAATAAGACTCGTTCTAGAAAACAACCTACGAGTTGAGGTTGTTTCGCTGTTTGACAAGCACTCCGAGAGTATTGATGAGACGTCAAAACGTCTGGCTCAAACCGGTGGGCAAGAGCAGGGCGGTGCATATGTGGTTGCCATCGCGTATGCCGCCGTTTCCTGGAATGGCAGACAAGTTCGGGAGAATAGCGTCGAACTTCTCTCCTTCTTTGCCGACCGTCTCAAGGGCCAACTCCGCGATCAAGGCGCCCGCCACGATCTCGTCGACGCCGTCTTCGCCCTTGGAGGTCAGGACGACCTTCTGATGGTGGTCCGCCGCGTCGAGGCGCTCGGCAAATTCCTCGATACCGACGACGGCAAGAATCTGCTCGCCGGCATCAAGCGCGCCGCCAACATTCTGCGCATCGAGGAGAAGAAGGACGGCAAGGCCTATGACGGCGCGCCCGATGCTGCGCTCTATTCGCTCGACGAAGAGAAGGCGTTGGCGAAAGCCATGGATCAGGTGAAGGTGGAAGCCGGCGCCGCCGTCGCCAAGGAAGATTTTGCTGCCGCGATGAGCGCGATGGCAAAGCTGCGTCCGGCGGTCGATGCGTTCTTCGAGCACGTCAAAGTCAATGACGGCGACGCGAAAGTGCGCGAAAATCGCCTGAAGCTGCTGAATGAAATCCGCGCCGCGACGCGCGCGGTCGCGGATTTTTCCAGGATACAGGACTAGGATTTGCACGGTCTCTTGCAGCCGTCATGGGACGGCAACGATGGCCGGCTATGGTTTGTGGCGGCAACGGTGCTCGCCATTGTTCTCGCCGCCCCGTTTTTTCTCGTCGACGTGCCGCCGGTCCTGGATTACCCCAATCATCTTGCACGCTATTTCGTGCTGGCTCATCCTGACGACCCCTTTCTGTCGCGAATGTATGCGCCGCACTGGACGATCATCCCGAATCTCGGAATGGACGCGATCGGCGCGGCGATGCTGCGGGTAACCGATGTGCATGTTGGCGGTCGTCTATTGCTTGCCTTGAGCCTGTTTGCTCCAGTGATCGGTGTTGCCGTGTACCACCGGGTCGTTTTTGGCCGGTATTCCTGTTGGTCGCTCGCATCCGGGCTGGTCGCCTATAATGGCGCGTTCTTCCTGGGGTTCATGAATTTCCTGCTCTCGCTCGGCCTGGCGCTGATCGGCGCCGCCGTCTGGATCGCGCTGCGTCGGCAGGAATCGGTATGGGGCCGGATCGCTGTCGGCGCTTTCGCAGCGGTATTGATCTTCTTTTGTCACATCTTCGGTGTGTTCCTGTTTGCGTTGTTGATCGGCGGCGACGAAGTCGACCGTCTTCGGAAACGACGAGGCTCCGGCGCGCTGACGCCGCGCGATGTCGTACACGCCGCCGGTACACTCGTTGCGGCTTTGGGTCCGGCGATCGTGCTCTATTTCTTGAGCCCGCTGGGCGAGGGGACCGTATCGGCGGGAGAATGGCGCGGCCTCGCCAAATGGTGGACGATCTTCGCGCCCTTCATGACGCCAAGCGCCGAACTGACCCTGATGACGGGCGTCGCCGCCGTCTCGCTCCTGATCCTGATCCGCCGTGACGTCCAGTTCGCTCCCGGCGTGCCCCTTATTTTCGTCATACTCGCGCTGGCATTTCTGGCTGCACCCTCAACCGTGAAGGGGGGAACCTTCGTCGATCTGCGGTTCGCGCTGATGATCGGACTGCTGATGTTTGCCGGCATGCAGCCGCGTCTCCTGCCACTTCCCGCAATTCTGGTCGTTGCAGTTGGCGCGTTGATCGTCCTGCGGTCCGGCTATGTCGGGATGATGTGGTTCGATCACCGGCATGATCTGGCTGACGTCCGGGCCGCCATATCCATGGTGGAGCCTGGCGCGCGGGTGATGGCTGCGCGCGGCCAGCCGGGAAATTTGACCGACGTTCGGCCGCCCCAGCGGGCGTTGCCCGGAATCTATCGCCTCGACGGGCATGTGGCGGCACTGCTTGTCATCGAGCGCTCTGCATTCTGGCCGCTGCTGTTTGCCGATCCCGCTCAGCAGCCGCTGGCCGTTAAGCCGCCGTTTGATCAGATCGCCCAGCCATTGTCGGAGCCGGTTGAATGGCCGCTGCTGGAAGAAGAACGCTTCTCGGCTGAAACGCTGCGGCATGCCCGCTATCTCGGCCACTGGCGTGCCAGCTTCGACAATGTGCTGTTGATCGATCCTGCGGCCACGGTACGAACGCCACGTGGACTTTCGCCGCTTTATCGCGGCCACTATGCTCACCTTTTCCGCATCGATCGCTGAACTCAATTCAAACCGTGGTACTGTCATCCCGAAGTGCGTGTGGTGCGACGCTGCTGTTGCGACGTTTGGACGGCTGACTGATTTGCCCGTCGGGTCGTCTTTCGAACACCCTGTCCAGCCCCTTGTGAAAAAATATTCTGCTTTTCCGAAACCCCAAATCACCGCTATATCCATCGATGTCCCGTCCCATCAAGAGGGGCGTTTCGCGAACGTCACGGACGTAGGGGCGGGATGCGGTGGACGCGGCGGCGCGCGAGACGGGCGATGCCAAAGCGGACGGCCAAGTCGTGTGGTCCTGACAGCCTCAGGGTTGGCGTCAAGTCGGCGGAAGTAATTCTGCCGGCGACGGTGACAAGAAAGCCTGATCGCCGGGGAGAGCACGAAGCAACCGTAAAACCCCTCCGCTGAACCT
Organism: Bradyrhizobiaceae bacterium Ga0074131; assembly: GCA_001464035.1. Taxonomy (GTDB): domain Bacteria; phylum Pseudomonadota; class Alphaproteobacteria; order Rhizobiales; family Xanthobacteraceae; genus Bradyrhizobium. Next base: position 118,802 of record LNEC01000014.1, on the reverse strand, counting down.
GTATGCTCGTGTGCGCAATCTCGTACACTTATTGCACACGAGACCGCGGGTGCAGCGCGCACCCGGTCTTCCCTGCGCCCTCTGATCCAGAGGGCAAGGAAATTGGATAGCAAAACTCGGGCGAATGGCGCCGCGAGGTTTGAACTCATGCCTACACACCGGCATTGCGAGTTCCGTACCGGCCTGGGGCCGACCCTGGTGGATGAAAGTGGTTTAATTCGATGCGATAGCGATTCGAGTCGATTTACCGTTCTTTGTAGAAGGGGCGTATCGCGCCCCTTCGTCATTGCGAGCGCAGCGAAGCAATCCATTCCTTCTGTCTTTGCTGGGCAAGCTGGATTTCTTCGCGGAGCCTGTCATCGGGCGCGCATCCGCGCGATCCGGTGGCTCGCAATGTCGGCTTCGTTGTTTGAAAATTGTATCCGCGCCAAAGAAAAGCCCCGCCCGGCGGGGGAGACCGGACGGGGCCTTGATGTCCGGAACGCGCCGCTGCAGCCGTCCGGACATGTCGTTCAGCCGAATGATTCCCTAATCGACCACCTGAACGATGCGGCGGGTGCGCGGCTCGACCAGCACAGTCTGCCCGTTCACCACGGTGTAGCGATAGGTGGTCTGGCCGAATGTCTGCGGCACGTCGTAATAGGTGATGCCGGCTTCCGGCAGTATGCCGCCCACCACCACGCGATCCGGGATGGTGTAGGTCGGCACCCGCTCGCGAATGACGTATTCGCGGAATGCCGGACGCTGATCGGCGGCGATGCCGTCATTTTCGGTGATGATGACGGTATTGCCGCGGGCAGCGCCCGTGGTGTTCTGCGCCTGCGCCGTGATGGGTGCGCCGATCGCGGCGATGATGGCAGCAACGGCAAGTATCCTGTTCCGCATGAGCAAGCTCCTTCGAGTGATGCACGCCGGATTTGCGCGACGCGCAATCTCACCCAATTCAATGCCCCGGGCTGTTGTTCCGGAAAATCCGCGAGTTCCCCGCTACAATTTTCGGCACTTTCTCGCCCGCGGCTGGAACCCGTTGAGCCTGCAGACGTCTCCTATCGTGGAACCGAGTGGCGGGCTAAAATAAGCTGCGATTCGATTTCCCGCAGCATCACACCGGAGAGATACATGACTTTCACCGCTGCCCATATTCAGCCCATCGTGGCGCTGATCGCCGGCATTCTCATTCTGATCATGCCACGCTTCCTCAATTTCGTGGTGGCGATCTACCTGATCTTCGTCGGTCTGGCGGGGCTCGGCCTGTTCAAGATGCTTCGCATCTAGCGTTTCAAGCCGGGAACTCGCGCCTTGCGCGGAACCGTCCAAAGTGGTGTAAGGCGCGCATCTTCTTTCCATCAGCGGATTGTTTGTAAGCCATGGCCAAAGCCGCATCCAAGCTCAAGAAAACCGCAGCCAAAACAAAGCCGTCGATGCCCGTCCGGGCGAAGGCCGCGGCGTCGGTCGGCGCCCGCAAGGCGCTGAAGAAGATCCCGGCCAAGCCGGCGCCGAAGGCCGCCGGAAAAGCCTTAGCGAGCAAGCCGGTGGCCACCGCGTCAAAATCCGGCAAGTGGGTGTTCACCTTTGGCGACGGCAAGGCCGAAGGCAAAGCCGGCCTGCGCGATCTGCTCGGCGGCAAGGGCGCCAACCTCGCCGAGATGGCCAATCTCGGCCTGCCGGTGCCTCCCGGTTTCACCATTCCTACCTCGGTCTGCACCTATTTCTACGCCCACGACAAATCCTATCCGCCGGCCCTGAAGGCGCAGGTCGAAAAGGCGCTCGATCACGTCGGCAGGCTGACCGGCAAGGCGTTCGGCGACATCAGGAATCCGCTGCTGGTGTCGGTACGCTCCGGCGGCCGGGCCTCGATGCCGGGCATGATGGACACCGTGCTCAATCTCGGCCTCAACGACCAGACCGTGGAAGCGCTGGCCGAATTGTCGGGCGATCGCCGGTTTGCCTATGACAGCTACCGGCGCTTCATCACCATGTATTCGGACGTGGTGCTCGGCTTCGAACACCACCATTTCGAGGACATCCTCGATACCTTCAAGGACGGCCAGGGCTACACGCTCGACACCGACCTGACCGGCGACGACTGGGTCGATGTGGTCGGCCGCTACAAGGAGGCGGTGGCGCGCGAAACCGGCAACGAGTTTCCGCAGGACCCGCACGCGCAATTGTGGGGGGCGATCGGAGCGGTTTTTTCATCCTGGATGAACGCGCGCGCGGTGACCTACCGGCGGCTGCACGACATTCCGGAATCCTGGGGCACCGCCGTCAACGTGCAGGCGATGGTGTTCGGCAATATGGGCGAGACCTCGGCGACCGGCGTCGCGTTCACGCGCAATCCCTCGACCGGCGAGAGCAGGTTGTACGGCGAATTCCTGATCAACGCGCAGGGCGAGGACGTGGTGGCGGGCATTCGCACGCCGCAGGACATCACCGAATACGCCCGCAAGGAATCCGGCTCCGACAAGCCATCGATGGAAATTGCGATGCCGGAGGCGTTCAAGGAACTGACCCGGTTCTATACGCTGCTGGAAAAGCATTACCGCGACATGCAGGACATGGAGTTCACGGTCGAGCAGGGCAAGCTGTGGATGCTGCAGACCCGCGGCGGCAAGCGCACCGCCAAGGCGGCGCTGCGCATCGCCGTCGAGCTTGCCAATGAAGGCCTGATCTCGAAGAAGGAAGCGGTGTCGCGGATTGATCCGGCTTCGCTCGATCAACTGCTGCATCCGACCATCGATCCGGGCGCCAAGCGCGACGTCATCGCCACCGGGTTGCCGGCTTCGCCGGGCGCCGCCGCCGGCGAAATCGTGTTCTCGTCCGACGAAGCGGCCAAACTGCAGGCCGACGGACGCAAGGTGATTCTGGTGCGGATCGAGACCAGCCCCGAAGACATTCACGGCATGCATGCGGCGGAAGGCATCCTGACCACCCGCGGCGGCATGACCTCGCACGCGGCGGTGGTCGCGCGCGGCATGGGCAAACCCTGCGTCTCCGGCTGCGGTTCGATCCGCGTCGATTATGGCCGCGGTACCATGAGCATCGGCTCGCGCACCTTCAAGACCGGCGACGTCATCACCATCGACGGATCGCTCGGTCAGGTGCTGGCCGGGCGGATGCCGATGATCGAGCCGGCGATGTCCGGCGAGTTCGGCACGCTGATGGGCTGGGCCGATTCCTTTCGCAAGCTCGGCATTCGCGTCAATGCCGATACCCCGGAGGACGCCCGCACGGCGATCAAGTTCGGCGGCGAGGGCATCGGGCTTTGCCGGACCGAGCACATGTTCTTCGAGGAAACCCGGATCCGCACCGTGCGCGAGATGATTCTGGCCGAGGACGAGCAGGCCCGCCGTGCCGCGCTGGCCAAGCTGCTGCCGATGCAGCGCGCGGATTTCGTCGAGCTGTTCGAGATCATGAAGGGCCTGCCGGTGACGATCCGGCTGCTCGATCCGCCCTTGCATGAGTTCCTGCCGCACACCCAGGCCGAGATCGAGGAAGTGGCGCGCGCGATGAACACCGATCCGCGCCGGCTGGCCGATCGCGCCCGCGATCTCGCCGAATTCAATCCGATGCTCGGCTTCCGCGGCTGCCGCCTCGCCATCGCCTACCCCGAGATCGCCGAGATGCAGGCGCGCGCCATCTTCGAGGCCGCGGTCGAGGCGGAAAAGCGTACCGGCAAGGCCGTCGGCCTCGAGGTGATGGTGCCGCTGATCGCGACCAGGACCGAGTTCGACCTGATCAAGGCGCGGATCGACGCCACCGCGCAATCCGTGATGAAGGAGACGGGCAAGAAGCTCACCTATCAGGTCGGCACCATGATCGAGTTGCCGCGCGCCTGCCTGATGGCCGGCGACATTGCGCAGACCGCCGAGTTCTTCTCGTTCGGCACCAACGATCTGACCCAGACCACCTACGGTATCAGCCGCGACGACGCCGCCGGATTCCTGGGCACCTACATCGCCAAGGGAATCCTGGAGATCGATCCGTTCATTTCGGTGGATCGCGACGGCGTCGGCGAATTGGTCAAGATCGGTGTGGCGCGCGGCCGCAAGGCACGTCCCGGCCTCAAGGTCGGCATCTGCGGCGAACACGGCGGCGACCCCGCTTCGGTCGCGTTCTGCCACGAGATCGGGCTCGACTATGTATCGTGCTCGCCCTATCGCGTGCCGATCGCGCGGCTGGCCGCGGCGCAGGCCGCGCTCGGCAGGGCCGTCGCCAGCCAGGCGTAGTCGGTTTTCGGCACGGACGATCCACCGGCATGGCGATGAACCGCGGCGCCCGCCGCTAGGCGGGGATATGGCGAAGAAACGCCGCGGCGGATTTCATCAGCTTCGTTGACGCGACGTTTACCATTTTAGTCGAGCGCCGGTTTACCAAGGCATTCGAAGCTTTCCGCGAACCGCAACGTTTCCTTGCGTGTATCGCCTGTGCAACCCCGATTAACCCCCTCGCAACCTAAATTGGATACCAACAAGAAGGATCGAATTTTACGGATGTACTGAAGTTCGGTCAGTGTAAGCGTTGCGTGAGCGTATCGATGTCAGTAATGCGTAACCGGCCGAAGGGCGCGCGTTTCGCGCCCTTCGGCCTGGGTCTGTGCGTCTTCGCACTGATCCCGACAGAGCTTGGATACCAGGATATCGCATCGCTGCTGGCCCGGCAGCCCGGTGTCGCCGAACGGTGGCAGAAGCGCGTCTCCTCCGCCGCCAGCAACATCCAGCTCGCCACCTACAGTTTCGGCCGTCCGATCGGAACGGCTTCGCCGCAGGCCGCGAGCTATCGGCTGGCCCGGCTCGACAACCATGGCATCGACATCACGGGCTCGGTGACGCGCAATCCGATCGTGCAGGCGCCGCTGCGCTATCACGCCTCCGATTTCCCCAGGGTCGACCGCACCCTGAAGGGCGACCGCCTTGTCACGGTGACGCCCGAGACCGCCGCACCTGCGCCCAATGAAGCCGCTCCCGCCAACGAAGATCCGTCGACGTCCAACGCGTCGGTGATGGGCGCCAAGACCGCCGACGCGGTGCCGGCTGGCGGACCTGCCAAACTCGATCCGGAACTGGCGGAAGCCCTGAGCGCTCCGCCACTGCCGCAATATGATGTTGCGCTGTCGCTCGAGTCTCGGCCGCTCGACGAGCTGAAAGGCCCGCCCGCCGCCGTCGCCGCGATCGACCCGGCGCCGATGCGCGACGGCTTCTCGTTCAAGACCTCCAGTCTGTTTTTCGGCTCATCGCTCGGCTCGGCCGAGAGCATGGAGCGCTGGCAGCCCGGCGAAGAACCGATGATCGTGCTGCCGGGCGCGCCCGATCCGGACCTGAAGGTGATGGCGTCGCTGCCGACGCCGGCGGATGAGCCGTCCAGCGTCGTCGAGAGCGGCCAGAGCATCGCCGCCAAGGGCGAAGTCAATGCCGACAACCAGCGCGCCAGGACGCCGGCCGAGCGCCTCGGTCTCGTGGACGCGACGTCGCGCGCCAAATCGGAAAAATGTCTCACCGAAGTCATCTATTTCGAGGCGCGCGGCGAGGCCGTGCGCGGCCAGATCGCGGTGGCGCAGGTGGTCTTGAATCGCGCCTTCTCCGGCTTCTATCCGAACACGGTGTGCGGCGTAGTCTATCAGAACAAGCACCGTCATCTCGCCTGCCAGTTCACCTTCGCCTGCGACAACAATGCCGACGTGGTGAAAGAGCCCGAGATGTGGGACCGCGCCAGGAAGATCGCGAAAGCGATGCTCGACGGCCAGATCTGGCTGCCGGAAGTGGCAAAGTCGACGCACTACCACGCCTATTGGGTGCGCCCGTCCTGGGTGGCCGAGATGAAGAAGATGTACAAATTCGGCGTGCATACCTTCTACCGGCCGCGGCGGTGGGGCGACGGCAGCGAGGCGCCGAGCTGGGGCACCACGGCACAGACCGCGGAAATCTCGGCAAAGCTCGCCGAAGCCGCGAAGAGTTCGGCCGAGCAGGTAGCCACGAGGCGCTGAGCAAGCTCCGTCTCAAATCTCCTTCGTAAGCCCTTATGATTCATGCTTATTACCGGCACAAGCGGGATGGCATGCCACCCGAGCCTCCGCCACGCGCACGGCCCATTGGCCTCCGCAGCCCGCCACGAATTGCAATGCTGCAATGCAGAGCATGCAATTTCGAAACGGACGATTGGGATTTTCATGCGAATGCATTAACTCCCTGCAATGTGTTCGCCGGACTGCCCGCATTGACGCCAACCATCGGGGAATTTGCATGACGACTGCTGCAGGCGAACTCCGCCCGTCTCATGGCATCGGCTGGCGGACGCCGCTGGTGATCATCATCTGCGGTTGCGCGATTGCACTGTTGAGTTTTGGTCCCCGATCCAGCGTCGGCTTCTTCATTCAGCCGATGGGCCGGGATCTCTCATTGGGCCGCGACGTCTTCGGGCTCGCGCTGGCGCTGCAGAACCTGTTGTGGGGGCTGGGTCAGCCGGTTGCCGGCGCGATCGCCGACCGCTTCGGCGTGCTACGCGTGATGTGTGTCGGCGCACTGCTCTACGCAGGCGGCCTGTTGATGATGCGCTATGCCACCACCCCGCTGTCGCTTGATATCAGTGCCGGGGTTCTGATCGGGTTCGGGCTTTCCGGTTGTTCGTTCAATCTCGTGCTCTCGGCGTTCAGCAAGCTGCTGCCGCCCGAGAGGCGCGGCATCGCGCTCGGCGCCGGTACCGCCGCCGGCTCGTTCGGGCAATTCCTGTTCGCGCCGTTCGGCGTGGCGCTGATCGACAATTTCGGCTGGCAGTCGGCGCTGATGGTGTTCGCGGGCCTGATGCTGTTGATCATCCCGCTGTCGCTGGCGCTGGCGACGCCGCCCGCGACCGCGGCCAATGTGCCTGTGGTGGAACAGCAGTCGTTCAGGACGGCGCTGGCCGAAGCGTTCGGCCATCGCTCCTACGTGCTGCTGGTGCTCGGCTTCTTTACCTGCGGCTTTCAGCTCGCCTTCATCACCGTGCATCTGCCGGCCTATTTGTCCGATCGCGGCGTATCGGCGCAAACCGGCGGCTGGGTGATCGCCGCCATCGGCCTGTTCAACATCATCGGTTCGCTGGGTGTCGGCTGGCTGCAGAACATATTTCCCAAGCGCTACATCCTTTCGGTGATCTATTTCACGCGCGCGCTGTCGATCCTCGTCTTCATCTCGTTCCCGATCACCACTTTCTCGGCGATCGTGTTCGGCGCCGTCACCGGCCTGACCTGGCTGTCGACGGTGCCGCCCACCTCGGCGCTGGTCGCCCTGATGTTCGGCACCCGCTGGTTTGCGACCCTGTACGGATTTGCCTTCGTCAGCCATCAGGTTGGCGGCTTCCTCGGCGTATGGCTCGGCGGCATCGTATTCGAGCAGTTTGGGTCCTACACGCCGATCTGGTGGTTGGCGGTGCTGTTCGGCCTGCTGTCGGCGCTGATCAACCTGCCGATCGTCGAGGCGCCGGTGGCGCGCCCGGTTGCACAACCGGCCTGATGCGGTAAACATCCCGATCGCAAGCTAGGGAGAGTTCACGTTGGCAACGTTCAGGGCGATCAGGATCGACAAGGCGGAGAAGGGCACCACGGCCGCGCTCATGCAATTCGACGAAGCCGAATTGATGGAAGGCGACGTCACCGTCGCCGTCGAATATTCTGATCTGAACTACAAGGACGGCCTGGCCGTCACCGGCAAGGCGCCGGTGGTGCGGCGCTTCCCGATGATCGCGGGCATCGACTTCGCCGGCACCGTCGAGCAGTCCTCGCATCCGGCGTGGAAGGCGGGCGACAAGGTGATCTGCACCGGCTGGGGCATGGGCGAGACCCATCTGGGCAGCTACGCCGAAAAGGCGCGGGTCAAGGGCGACTGGCTGGTGCGCCTGCCCGAGGGCATGTCGGTGCGTGATGCCATGGCGATCGGCACCGCCGGCTTCACCGCGATGCTGGCCGTGCTCGCGCTGGAACAGCATGGCCTGACCCCGAAGGACGGCCCGATCGTCGTCACCGGCGCCGCCGGCGGCGTCGGCTCGGTCGCGACAGCCGTGCTATCGAAACTCGGCCATCACGTCATCGCCTCGACCGGCCGGATGTCGGAGGCCGATTATCTGAAAGGCCTCGGCGCCGCCGAGGTGATCGATCGGGCCGAGCTGTCGGGACCGGCCAAGCCGCTGGCGAAGGAGCGCTGGGCAGGCGGAATCGACAGCGTCGGTTCGACCACGCTGGCCAATTTGCTCTCGATGACGAAATACCGCGGCGCCATCGCGGCCTGCGGGCTGGCCGCCGGCATGGACCTGCCGTCCTCGGTGGCGCCGTTTATTTTGCGCGGAGTGTGCCTTCTCGGCATCGATTCCGTGATGTGCCCGATCGAGCCGCGCAAGGCCGCCTGGCGGCGGCTGGCGAGCGATCTCGATCGCGGAAAACTTGCTGAAATCACTCATGAAATCGGTTTGGACCAGGTCATCGCCGCCGGTGCCGACATCCTCGCCGGCCGGGTCCGCGGTCGAATCGTGGTAAAAATTCTCTGACGGCGTTCAGACTTTGCCAACGAAGCTGCTCCAATGTTGCCACGGTTGGTATGGTAAGCAGCGGGTAAAGGGACATCAGGCGGTTACCCGCGCTAAGGTCGAGTTCGGAGTTGCAGCATGGTTGCGCGTTTCGTGTTGGGGGTTGTCATGGCCGGTGCGCTGGTCGCGCCCGCTTTCGCCGGACAGATGAGCGCTGATGAGGCGCGCCGATTCGTCGCCGGCAAGGTTTTCGCCTTTACCTGCTTCGACGGCACGCGCGGCTCCGGCCGTATCCTTGACGACATGGGGGCGGCGGGCGCCGTGCAGTTTTCCGGCGCCGCCCGGGTGCGCCACATGCGGCTTCCCGGCAATACGCTGCAGGTTCGCGGCCAGGCCGTCTGCGCGTCGATCAAGGGCATTCCGTTCGAGCCCTGCTTCAATCTGGAGAAGAAGGACGAGCGCAGCTTCCGCGGCTCGGTGTCGGGCATGGGTTTCGCCTATTGCGATTTCCGCCATCAGGGCGCGGCCCAGATGCTGATGGCCCGCGCGGTGTCGCGGCCGCGTTCGCTGCATCCACCGGCACACGCGCGTTCGGCAGACGCATCGCGGAGCGACATCGCGGCGAACGTCGAAACGCCGAAGGTCGAGCGCGCCAGACTCGAGTCCGTCAAATCCGAAGCCGCTTCCGAAGCGGCGAGATCGGAAGGCGCAGCCGAATTGCGCCGCTCGACCGACTGATAGCGCGCGGATGGACCGCCGCGCCCTCAAACAGACTCCATCCTGAAAGCTGACGGCGGCGGGATCTGCGTCGCCATGCCGTAAATTTCAGCGGGCTGCGCAAGCGCGTCATTGCGCGCGGATGTCGCACGACTCGCTGGAGCTTCGCGGGGTCGGGAAATGACGTTTGAATCCGGCGGGGATCATGACATCAATCATGGCCCGGCTCCCGCATCGCGCTTCTTGCTCGTCGATGCGCCCGGTCTCGATCCGTGCTTGCCGGCAAAATCCACTCTCCTCCGTATTTCTGCGGAAAGCGCGGACAAATATCGTCAATTTCTCCGTATTCTTACCAGTTCCGAATTAACCCTAACGTGGAACTTGGAACCCTAGTTTCGAGGGAGAGATCGCTACTGGTTCGATTCAAGAACATTCCGGAATCGGTTTTCCGGATGCCTGAGCGCCAGTTCCTCACCGCGGTCGGAAGTTGAAGTGAGCCATTCTCCCGGCTTTGGGAAGCACGAAACTCCGGAGTTATGCAATGTCGATTGATCGTCGAATGTTGTTGCGTGGCGCGCTGGCCTGCGCGTGTTGCGTCAAGGCCGGGGCGGCGATTGCATCCGATGCTCCGGCACATCGAGGCGCGGCGCCGCACTGGAGTTATGAAGGCAACGGCAGCCCCGAGAAGTGGGGAGACCTGCAAGCTGACTTCAAGGTTTGCCAGCTCGGCCTGGAGCAGACGCCGATAGACCTCAACGACGGAATCAGGGGCGATGTCGGTTCAGTCGACTACGCCTTCAAGCCGCTACCGCTCCGTATCGTCAACAACGGCCATACCATCCAGGTCAATGCCGATCCGGGCTCTGCCTGCGTGATCGACGGCACGCGCTACGAATTGCTGCAGTTTCACCTTCATCATCCGAGCGAGCATCTGCTGGCCGGGAAGAACTTCGATCTCGAATGCCACTTTGTCCACAAGTCGGATGCCGGCGCGCTGGCGGTCAGCGGTGTGTTCGTCCGGCCGGGCGCCGCGAATGCCGCGATGAAGGCATTCTTCGACTCGATGCCCGCCAAGGCAGGTCCGGAAGTGCGTACCGGCAACACGATCGACATCGCGGCCATCCTGCCGAGGACCGGCGGCTACTTCCGTTATATGGGTTCGCTGACGACCCCGCCTTGTTCGGAAGGGTTGACCTGGACCGTCCACAAGGAGCCGATCGAGGCATCGGTCGAGCAGATCCAGAAATTCGCGGCGCTGTTTTCCAAGAACGCCCGCCCGGTTCAGAAGCGCAATCGGCGCTTCCTGATCGACGCGTCCTGAACATTGCATACCGTCCTCTAGTTAAAGGAATAAATCCGTGAGCAACACCTCTTCGAGCGGCGCATCGTCCGGCCTGTTCGCTTTCTTCACCAATCGCAGGATCAATACCAAGATCGCAATAGGATTCGGCTGCACGCTCCTCCTGATGATGGCGATCTCGGTTATTTCCTATGTCGAGTTCGGCAAGGTCGAGCGTGATTTCAGCGACTATTCCCACAAGGTGACCAATGCCACCCTCATAAGCGACATCGATCGCCAGTTCCTGGCGTTCCGGCGCTATGCCGGTGAGGTCTCGGACAATATGGAGGAGAATATTGCCGCCGCCGACAAGACCCGCAAGACCGTGCGTGAGCGAATCGATCAAATACTTAAATCCGTCAAGAATCCCGAGCGTCTCGCGAAGGTGAAAGCGATCTCCGAGCAGTTCGATATCTATTCAAAGGATTTCGACAAGGTCACGCCGCTGCGGCGCGAACAAGCGAAGCTGGTCAAGGATGTCCTGGATCCCGTGGGCCAGAAGCTGCGCATCGAACTGGAGCAGTTGCAGAAAAGCGCGGCCGTCCAGGCCGGCAATAGCAATATGCTGGTGCTTTCCGGCGAAGCCATCAAACTGGTGATGCAGGTTCGCCTCAATGCCGACAAGGCGCTTGCCCGCCATGACGAGGTTTTCGTCAAGGCCGCCGAAACCGCGTTCGTGGATCTCAAGCTGGTGCTTGCGTCGTTCGACAAGTCGATTACGAATGCGGATGCACGCAAGCAGTTCGATAGCGTCAAGTCCAACGCCGACAAATACCATGATGCCTTCGTCAAGGCCATGCACGACTCGAAGGAGATCGAGGGCCTCATGAATGGCGAGATGCGCAAGGTGGCCCGGGCGATTGCCGCCGATGCCGCTGCGATCAAGGATAGCCTGGTCGCCGATGAGCATAAGATCGAGCAGGAAGTCACCAGCCTGATTGCCTTGGCCAACACGTTGGTCATGTGGGTTGCCATCGGCGGCCTGATCGTTGGGATGTTGCTTGCCTGGCTGATCGGACGTGCGATCTCCAAACCGGTGGTCGGCCTGTGCGCCGGGATGCGGGAACTCGCGGAGGGTAATTTCCAGGTTGTGCTGCCTGGTCTCGGCCGTGGCGACGAAGTCGGCGACATGGCGCAGGCGGTCGAGACCTTCAAAATCAAGGCCGAGCAGAAGGCCCGCGACGAAGCGGAGGCCAAGATCGCGCAAGACCAGATCGCGGCAAAGCAGCGCAAGGCGGATATGATCAAGCTTGCCGACGATTTCGAAGGCGCGGTCGGCGAGATCATCGAAACCGTGTCCTCGGCCTCGACCGAGCTGGAAGCCTCCGCCGGCACGCTCACCTCGACCGCCGAACGCGCGCAGGAACTGACCATCGCGGTCGCGGCGGCCTCCGAGGAAGCCTCCACCAACGTGCAGTCGGTGGCGTCGGCCACCGAGGAGTTGTCGTCGTCGGTCAACGAGATCAGCCGCCAGGTGCAGGAATCCTCGCGGATGGCCAACGAGGCCGTCGATCAGGCCCGCATCACCAACGATCGGGTCGGCGAATTGTCGAAAGCGGCCGCCCGCATCGGCGACGTCGTCGAACTGATCAACACCATCGCGGGACAGACTAATCTCCTGGCGCTCAACGCCACCATCGAGGCGGCACGCGCCGGCGAGGCTGGCCGCGGGTTTGCCGTCGTCGCTTCCGAAGTGAAGGCGCTGGCCGAGCAGACCGCGAAGGCGACCGGCGAGATCGGTCAGCAGATCAGCAGCATCCAGGCCGCGACCCAGGAGTCGGTCAGTGCCATCAAGGAAATCTCTGGCACCATCGAAAGACTGTCCGAGATCTCCTCGACCATCGCGGCGGCGGTGGAAGAGCAGGGCGCGGCGACGCAGGAAATCTCCCGCAACGTGCAGCAGGCGGCGCAGGGCACCCAGCAGGTGTCCTCCAACATCACCGACGTGCAGCGCGGCGCCAGCGAGACCGGATCGGCCTCGTCGCAGGTGCTGTCGGCGGCGCAGTCGCTGTCGGGAGACAGCAACCGGCTCAAGCTCGAGGTCGGCAAGTTCCTCAACACGGTAAGGGCGGCCTGACGATACGGACCCGGCCCGGGAAGGGCCGGGTCCGACAACGCGACAACGCTTCACCCAGCGGGGACCGCTGAGGCTTCATCAACTCCGGGACATATCAAGATGCGCACGAACCTTCCTGTCACCAATGTGGAGTATCCGATCCACGAGGACACGTTGATCGTTTCGAAAACCGACGCCAAGGGGAGGCTGACCTATTTCAACGAGCAGTTCGTGAAAGCCTCTGGTTTTACGGACGCGGAATTGATGGGACAGCCGCACAACATCATCCGCCACCCGGATATGCCGCCGGAAGCGTTCGAGGATCTCTGGGTTACGCTGAAGGCCGGCAAGCCGTGGGCCGGCGCGGTGAAGAACCGCCGCAAGAATGGCGATTTCTACTGGGTGCTGGCCAGCGCGACGCCGCTCTGGGAGAACGGCCAGATCGCCGGTTACATGTCGATCCGCTCCAAGCTGCCCGCCGACCAGCGCGCGGAAGCCGAGCATGTGTATGCGCTGTTACGCGCCAAGAAGGCGCAAAAATACACCGTCACGGCCGGCATCATTCGCCGCCGCTCGCTCGCTGATAACCTCGCCGTCTTCACGCACTCGTTGAAAGCCAGGTTGACCACCCTGGTCGCCATTCAGGCGCTGTTCCTGGTGATTGTGGGTCTGGTCGGGATCCTTGCGGTACGCAGCAGCAACCAGGGCATGGAATCGGTGTTCGTAAACCAGACCATTCCGCTGACTCAGCTTGCGGAAATGGAAAGCAGACTCAAAGACAATACCATTGCGCTCTTCGCCGCAGCCGCCAGCGGTCGCGCGGGCCAAGCGACCGGGGATGCCGCCGGTACGATATCCGGCAACATATCCACCATCTCCAGGATCTGGACAGAGTTCTCGGCAACCAGTCTTTCGCCTGATGAAAAGGCGATCGCGGAGAGCTTTGCACAAAGGCGCAAGGACTTCGTCGAGGGCGGATTGAAACCAGGACTGGCGCTGCTTGCCGATCGCAAATACGACGAATTGGCCAGCCATCTGATAGCCAAGGTTAATCCGCTCTTCGCTCTCGCCAAGGAAGAGATGACCAAGCTTGTTGCGATCAAGGTCAAGCTGAGTAGATCGGAATTCGATCATGCCGGGCGTCAATATGTAATCGCCATCGGCGTCGCGCTCGCGGTCCTGTGTTTCGGACTGCTGGCCGGTGCATGGCAGGGTGTATTGACTATTCGCGCGATCGGCAGACCGCTCGAACGCCTGAACGTCGTCATGGCGAAAATCGCACAGGGCCTTTTCAACAGCCGCGTCGTCATCGAATGCGATGACGAGATCGGAATCGCGTTGCGAAACGTTCAGGCGATGCAGTCCAAACTCGGCTTCGACCGCGAGGAGACCAAAGACACCGAGAAGCGGGTCGTGCTTCAGCGCAAGCTCGACACGCAACGGCTTGCAAACGATTTCGAAGGCGCGGTCGGCGAGATCATTGAAACCGTGTCGTCTGCCGCAACTGAACTCGAAGCCTCCGCCGGCACGCTTACTTCAACCGCAGTTCGTTCACAGGAATTGACCATCATGGTCGCGGCGGCGTCGGAGGAAGCCTCCACCAACGTGCAATCGGTGGCATCGGCGACCGAGGAACTGTCGTCATCGGTCAACGAGATCAGCCGCCAGGTGCAGGAATCGGCGCGGATGGCCAATGATGCCGTCAACCAGGCCCGCGTCACCAACGATCGCGTCGGCGAACTGTCGAAAGCGGCAAGCCGTATCGGCGACGTCGTCGAATTGATCAACACCATCGCGGGACAGACCAATTTGCTGGCGCTCAACGCCACCATCGAGGCGGCGCGGGCCGGCGAAGCCGGGCGCGGCTTTGCCGTCGTCGCGTCCGAGGTCAAGGCTTTGGCCGAACAGACCGCGAAGGCGACCGGCGAAATCAGCCAGCAGATCAGCGGCATCCAGGCCGCGACCCAGGACTCGGTCAATGCGATCAAGGAGATCAGCGGCACCATCGAAAAACTGTCGGAGATATCCTCGACCATCGCCGCGGCGGTGGAAGAGCAGGGCGCGGCGACGCAGGAAATCTCCCGCAACGTGCAGCAGGCGGCGCAGGGCACCCAGCAGGTGTCCTCGAATATCACCGACGTGCAGCGCGGCGCCAGCGAGACCGGATCGGCCTCGTCGCAGGTGCTCTCCGCGGCACAGTCGCTGTCGGGAGACAGCAACCGCCTCAAGCTCGAGGTCGGCAAGTTCCTCGATACGGTAAGGGCGGCCTGACGGTTCTCCTGCACGAAAGATCACGGCGATGGGAAATGTTGTCGAATTCGAACCGAAGTCGGGAAAGACAACCGATCCGGCTTGCCATGCCGCCGATATCGCCTCCTTGTCTCTGGCGTTGGCGGATCACATGCAAACAATCGACGTTTGCAGAAGGTCTTTCGAGAAGGATATGAAAACGATTACGTCGATAGCGTGCGGCACCCAGGACCCGAAAGTACGTGAGCGCCTGCTACGTGAACTGGAACTCCTGCACGATCGGTTGACTCTTGCCTTGTTGACTGCATCGGGCGCGAAGCGCTCGATGCAGGCTGGTCTGTGAAGTGGTCCTTCGCAAATGATGGTTCGACCGATCGGCAGACGTCCGGCGGATCGATCCAATTTCCGATGTACGGCGTGGGCTCCGGATTACGAACATCCTGGGCTCGGCGATCCCTGACACGGCGAGGGCGGCCTGACGAAGCCGGTGCGCCTAATCGTCGCGCTTTGTGGAATCGCTTCGCCAGAACCAGACCGACAGCGCGGCCGCCCGTCCCCTGATCCGCGTCTCGCTGGGGCCGGTGAGAACGCCGGACTCCCGCAAGGCGCAGTCGGGGCCGGCCCGGCGAAGCAGGTCGTCGCTCAAGGCCAGCGCCGCGCCCTGCATCGCGGCAACCTCCATCAGACGGCTTGCCACGTTCACGCTGTCGCCCGTCGCGGTAATGTGCTGATAGCTGCCGCCGCCGAGCCGGGACGCCACGATGGGCCCGAAATGGGCGCCGATCTTGAAGCCGGTTCGAGACGCGATCGATGCCGGCAGTGTTTCGATCCACCGTTCGGCTTGGTTGCAAAGGTCGACGCAGCACCGCGCGGCATTGCGGGCGTCATCGCTCGTGCTCTGTGGCAGGCCGAACAGGATCATGGCGCCGTCGCCCTGAAAACTGGTGACGACGCCACCGCGTGCCACCACCGCGCGGTCGACCAGAATGTGGAATTCCTTCAGCATCCCGAGCACCGCGTCCATACCGAGGGTTTCGCTGAGCGACGTGAAGCCGGACAGGTCGATGAAGACGATCGCCGCATCCTGGTGGACGGGTTCGAGCAGAAACTCCGGATTCCGCGTCAGCCACTTTCGAAGCACCGGCGCCTGAAACTGCTGCAGCAACTCGCTCTTCATGGCGAAGTATTGCGCCTGCCGGCGGTTCAGCCAGAGCTGCACCGCGCCGAACAGGATGGCCGGCGGGGCGGCCGCAGCGATCGGCAGCGCCGCACTCAGCCAGATGCCGTGCGAGAACGCCGCGAAATTCGCGGCCGCCCAGATCAGCAGCACAGCGCCGATCGACAGCAGGCCGACAGCGCTGCGCCGCCACGACAGCAGCCCCACCAGCGACAGCGTCAGCACGAGGGCGAGGGCAGCGTCGGCCGCGCGCGTTGAGCGGTCACGCAACAGCCCATCTCCCGTCATCAGCTGGGAAATGGCGGTGGCGATGATCTCGACGCCCGGCATGACGGGATCGAACGGCGTCGGAAAGAAATCGCCGCCGCCGGTGACGGTCGCCCCGATCACGACGATGCGGTTTCGAACCGCCTCACCGGCAACCGACTGGTCCAGCACCGAGGCCGCGCTGACGGTGCGGACCGCACCGCGCCGGCCGTAGAACCCGAGCGGCAGAACATGATCGATGTCGGTGCGGATGCGACGCCCTGCCAGCGTCAGGCTATCCGCCTCGATCACCGGCTCGCTGCCGGTCGCCAGCGCCGCGGCACGGAGCGGCAGCGACAGTTCGACCTTGTCGCGGGTTCGAAACAGCATCGGCACGCCGCGCGGCGTGCCGGACCTGTCCGTGGACAGGTTGACGAAGCCTATGGCGGCATGGTCCGCGAATGCCTGGAGCGGCAGCAGGAATTTTTCCGCCCGCGGCAGACGCGCCAGCGGCCCATGCTCGCCTGCGTCCATCAGCTGGGTCGCCTCCGGGAACACCGCCGCCGCGGCGATGACGGTCGGGCGTTTGGCGAGTGCCAGCGCCAGGGCTGCGTCGCCCTGGTCAGAACTGTGGTCGAGCAGCAAAAGGTCTACCGCGACGGCGCGGGGTGCCAATCGATCGATCGCGCCGACGAGCGCGGCAAGACCGGCGCGCGGCAGCGGATAGCCGCCCTGCTTCGCCACGGTGTCATCGTCGATGGCGACGATCGTGACCTGATCCGGCGCCGGCCGTTCTCCGCGTGCGATCAGACGAAGATCGGTCAGCACGGCCTCGGCGCGGTCGAGAAACTGAACGTCGCCGCGCCAGTGCCCGTATCCCAGAGTGAGCGCCCAGAGCGCGGACAGCACCAGCGCAATCAGGATCTGGAGAGTCCTGCCGTTCACCGGCGATCGTTGCCAAAGATCATTGGCCGAGGCGGGCGAGCAGCGCATCGACACGCGGCTGCGGCCAGCGCTTGACCACGAGCGCGGCCGTCCCCGGATCGACATCGACCCCGTCGCCCGGGCCGAGCACCACCTGGCCGGCGCCGGCCGGCCGCCGCACCGCGACCCGACCTCTCAGGACTAGAACCGATGTTCGCGTCGCCTGGACGTCGACGGCCCATTTCGTGCCGCGTACCGCGGCGATGGCCTGTGGCGTGGTGACCTGGAAACGGCGCTTGCCCTGCTGCGTGGGAACATCGACCAGCAGGGCCTTGCTGTGCAGATCGACGCCGTTCACGCCGCCGGACTTGTCGAGGCTCTGCAAGGTGAATTTGGCGCCGTTCTCGGCAACGATGGTCAGCTCGCCCGGGCAGCGCAGGGTTTGCGCCGCATTCGCCGGATGACTTGAAGAGCATCCGAACGGCGCCGGCTGGGCCGCCGCAGCGGTCGCGCCGACAAAGGAGCAGGCGACGACGGCGCATGTCAGGCGAAAGAGCATTCTCATGGCAGGGTCTCCGTGCACACGTCACGCGCGATGCGCCAGGCGCGCCTCGGGCGCATGCGAAATGGAATTTACACTGTATTCTTACGGCATATCGGCAAGATTATCATCGCGGCAATACCGTTTTTGAGTTTCAAACTGTGTTCAGAAAATGTCCATGCCGATTCCCCGGCCAACGCCGTGGATCGGCGGGGTTATTCACGTTGCGTCAGGCGTCGCGGCAATCCGCGATCGATCTCACGGATACCCGGAAGAACGGGCAGGCGAGCCTATCCACCCGTCTGCGCGACGGGCGCGGCCGGCGTAGCCTGCCGGCGGAACAGAATGCGCTGATACAGCCAGCCGATCGCCACCAGCACCAACCCCAGGCACATGAACGACAGCGCGCGGTAGACGCCCGTCAGCGTCGACATATCGATCAGGAACGCCTTCAGGATCGTCAGCGCGATCACGACCGCGGAGGCGAGGCGGGCGCGCTGCGAATTGAGAAGGATGCCGATGCCGAGCAGCACCACGCCGAACGCCAGCCAGGCGATTGAGTAGGTGTACTGCTCGACATCGGTGGTCACGCCTTGGCTAAGAATGGGGCCGTGATAGAGCCTGCGGATTTCAAACGTGACATAGGTCAGCGCCAGCACCAGCGCGCCTGCGGCGATCGTGTTGGCATAGCTGGCCGGGCGCCGGCCGGCCACCGCATAAGACAATAGCAGCGCCAGCACCGCCGGCAGGGCATAGCCGAGCAGCAGCAGGTTGAAGAACGCCCCCCCGACATCGGTCGGCCACAGGATCGGCGCCTGCAGCACCATCAGGCCGAAGACGGTGGCTGCGCCGGCAAACAAGGTAAGCACGATCGCAGCGATATTGTGGACGATGCTGCCGGTGCGGATTCGCAGACGCTCCAGCCCGATCGCCATCGCCAGCGCCGCGCAGACCTGCAGCCCGACCTCGGCAAGGCCCGCCGCATCGCGGTAAACATCGCCGCCGTTGACGGCATGGCGGATTTCCATGAACACCAGCAGCACCGTGAACAGGATCGCCGCCGATTCCACCGTTCGCAGCGGCGCGTCGTCGCCGCGGCGGCGCAGGAACACGCCGGCGGTCCAGAACGACAGCGCCGGAATGCCATAGCCCCATAACAGCCAGTTGAAGATCGGCGTGGCGCCGACCAGGTTGCCGACGATGCGCGGCTCGTAGCCGGTCCGCAGCACCACGATGCCGGCGAGAATGGCTGCGAGCGAACGCAGGAACGGTATCGGCCGCTGCAGCGAGACCCACGCGGTGCCAACGGACATCAGTGCCAGCGCGATGGTGAGCCAACCTTTCTCGAGCGCGAAGGTAAGCGCCAGCGCCAGCGCCGCCAGCGCGCCGGTGGCGAACAGCGCGATCGAAACCGGCAGTCCCGGCCGGTCGTCGCGCCTGGTGAGAATTTCCGTCGCGGCGCCATAGGCCGCCGCCAGCAGCACGGCCAGAATCGCGAACGGAATCGAGCGATCAAGCTGCGCGATGCGCGCGTACAGCGCGATCAGGAGCGCTAGCGGTGTGAACACCGCCGCGGCCGACCACACCACCGGGATCGTGGCGCTGGTCGAGCGGCCCTGCACCAGAAATCCGGCGACGCCGAACCCTGCGGCGAAAATCGCCGCGGTAACGAGATGCAACATCACGGCGCTGTCGGTGGCGGCGGGGCCGATGCCCGGCAACGGCCCGCCCGGCAGCACCAGCATGTCCGGATTGCCGCGCACCGCCCATTCAGCGAACACCACGAAGACCAGCACGGCGGCGGCGCCGACCGCGCCGGTGGCCGCTTCCGCGCGCCACGCGACGAACAGCGTGCCGGCGATCAACATCGCGAACACCACCATGGCGGCATCGGCATGGGCGCTGCTCAGCACGATCAGGGTCGCGCCCAGCAGATAGACGGCAAGCGAGCCGGATGAGAACACCTCGATCTTGCCTTCATCGGCCGGCGGTCCGAACAGGAAGCCGCATACCACGAGCAGCGCGGCGAGGGTGAATCCGGCAATCACATGGAGCGCGTGCGGTCCCACCATCGACGGCCCGCATTGCAGGCAGGGCAGGGTCCAGAGCAGCGCGAATCCGAGAGTGGTAACCGCGAGCCAGCGCCACAGCCGGATCCGCGCCAGCCCGAACGCCGCGGCGGTGACTATGGCGAGATAGAT
Source organism: Bradyrhizobiaceae bacterium Ga0074131 (assembly GCA_001464035.1). Classification (GTDB taxonomy): domain Bacteria; phylum Pseudomonadota; class Alphaproteobacteria; order Rhizobiales; family Xanthobacteraceae; genus Bradyrhizobium. The sequence continues at coordinate 98,858 of LNEC01000014.1, read as the reverse complement.
ATAGAGTGCCCAGAAATCCGGCTTGCTGGAAGACACCAGAACCGGGGTGGCGAAGGCGGCGGCGATGCCGAGGCCGGCCAGCGCCGGGCCGTGCAGCAGCGCCGCGGCGAGCGTGCCCAGCGCCACCATGCCGAGCAGAATGAACGCGGTCGCCGGCGCCAGAAATTCGTACAATGCATAGGCGGCGTAGACCGTGGCGAACGCGACGGCCGTCCCGGCGGCGGTGAGGATCGCAGGGATGTTGGCGATCGGCAGCGCTGCAATCGCCGAAATGCTTTCCTTGCGCCTCGTCCATTCGCCTGATGCCAGCAGCGCCAGTGCGAAGGCGGCGCCGAGGAAAGTCCGCACGGCGTCGCTGAGCAGCCCGGCCTCGATCGAATAGCGCACCATGAAGAAGCCGCCGAGCGCCAGCGTCAGGCCGCCGACCCAGACCACCCAGCGGGTGCCGACGCGCTCCTCGAAGCCGGGTCGCGCTGGCGGAAGCGGCGGCGGCCTAGGCATTCCCGTAGCGGCTTGCGAAGTGGCTGCGGGCTGAATCGGCCGCGCCTCTTCTTCGGTGATTCCAATCCGGGTTTGGTCCGACGCAGATGGCGCGACCGGAGCTTGAGTAACCGGCAATGGCGGCGGCGCGGCCGCGGCCGTCGTCCCCGGCCGCACGGCCTCCATCAAGTCCAGCCGCGCGCGCAGCCCAGCGACCTGATTGAATGCCTTGCGGGCGATGATGAGTGCGACGATGGCAACCACCAGCGAGAAAAAGTCGAACGGCAAATCGAACATCCAGCCTCCGGCCGATCGGCCCGGCGTCGGGGCTTACGGTTTGCTGCCAGCCAGTGAGTGTGAATTGGGGCGGCAAAAGTTCAATACCAGCGGGCGATATCTCCGCTCGGCGCGCAACCGCGCGATCGCTATGGCATCAGTCGAGATCTATGCGGAACGGCCGGCCTTCGACCAGCATGCTGCCCGGGCCCATTTCGTCGAGCGCGCGCAGCATCCGGCCCTCGCGTCCCAACGCCCGGTCCGCCAAGCTGACGATCAGACGGTTCGGCGACGCGATCGGCGAAGCGGCGCGAATTTGCCGCGCAATCGAAATCTCGTCGCGATGCGGATTGAGCAGACAGGCGGCGGCGAAGGCGCTGGCGGTCGAGCGGCTGATGCCGGCATAGCAGTGAACCACCAGCGGCGCTTGGCGGTCCCAGCCGCGCACGAAATTCAGCACCTGCTCGATGTGCGAGTCTGATGGCGCCATAAAGCCGTCCATGTGCTCGGTGATATCGTCCATCTGGACCCTCAGATGATTGGCCTCGAGCACCGACTCCGGCCGCTGCACCTGGGCTACATTGGCCATCACCGTCAGGACGTGGCTGGCGCCGGTGGCCTTGACGGTGTCGGGAAGTGCGGCAAGCGAACAAACGTGAATCATGGCGGTCCTTCTTGTCAGCCTGATTATAGGCCCGCATGCGGGGTCGTGAAAGCTGGTTCGGGTATCGATGTTCAAGTGTGCAATGTTTCGAACCGCGCCAAAAAACGTTTCTCGGCCTTGGCCGCTGTCCATGGCGTCAGGTAGTCCTGCTGCATCGCCGGCGGCAGGCCGGGATCCCTGCCGAACAGGCGTTTCGCCTCGGCCTGCGCGAAGCCGGCCAGTTCGGTCGCCTCGAGATAGGCCGCACCCCGGTCGGCGGCCTTGATCGCCTGCGTGATGTGGTCCGCCAGTTCGGGCGGCAACCCGAAGCGGATGTGGATGGCCGCCAGCAGCCGTTTCTCCACCGACTTGTAGTCGCCGCCGAGCACCGCCTTGAACGGCGATATCATGTCGCCGATGACATATTCCGGCGCATCGTGCAGCAATGCCGCCAGCCGAAAGCTGACATCGATCCGCGGCTTCTGCTGGCGCAGCACGGCCTCGACCAGCAGTGTGTGCTGCGCCACCGAAAAGATATGCGCCCCGCCGGTCTGCCCGTTCCAGCGCGCGACCCGCGCCAGGCCGTGGGCGATATCGGCGATCTCGATATCCAGCGGCGAGGGATCGAGCAGATCGAGCCGGCGTCCCGACAGCATCCGCTGCCAAACCCGGGGGGATGTGACCGCGGGTGGTTTCCCCGCCGTCATCTTGCTTGGAGACGGAGGTTGCGTTGTTTGCCGGCGCAATCCTGATGGCAAAAGCAGGTAACCAGATGGTCGTTGACCATGCCGGTGGCCTGCATGAAGGCGTAGACGATGGTCGGACCGACGAACTTGAATCCGCGCGCCGACAGTTCCTTGGACATCCTGATCGACAACGGCGTCGAAGCCGGCACGCTGGCAGTGGTCTTGAAATGGTTGACCTTCGGCCTGCCGTCGACGAAATCCCACAGGAACTTCGAGAAGCCAGCGCCTTCTTCCATGATCTTCAGGTAGGACCTGGCGCTGTTGATCGCGCCCTCGATCTTGGCGCGATTGCGGACGATGCCGGCGTCGTTCATCAGCGCGTGGACTTTCTTCTCGCTGTAGCGCGCGATCTTCTCGGGCCGGAAGTCGTCGAAGGCTTTGCGGAAATTCTCGCGCTTGCGCAGGATCGTGATCCACGACAGCCCGGCCTGAAAACCGTCGAGGATCAGTTTTTCATACAGCGCCCGGTCGTCATATTCCGGCACGCCCCATTCGGTGTCGTGATAGGCCATGTAAAACGGGTCTTCGCCGGGCCACGGGCACCGCGTCAGGCCGTCGGCATGCAGGCGCGCCGATTTCGTCATGCTACGGTCTGCTTCGGGGTGGGGCGGATGTCGTCGGGGTCGGCGAGCCGGATGCCGAGGCCGCCCGAGGTCAGCGGCATTCCGGCGTCAAGCGCGTCGGCGGCACGATCGATCCGGATCAGCGCGAGCCCGTTCTGGCCCGATGTCGAACCCATGGTGCCGATCGATTTGTCGCCGGCCAGAATCGCGGTGCCCGGCTCGGGTGAAAAGTCCTCCAGAACGACGCGTACGGTCCGGGTGCGCGCAGTGCCGCGATGCTGCATCCGCGACACCACCTCCTGGCCGACATAACAGCCCTTGTCGAAATCGACGCCGTGCAGGCGGTCCATGTTGGTCTCGTGCGGAAATGCGTCGCCATACATGAAGTCAAGGCCGCCGCGCGGCACGCCGCAGGCGATGCGGTGCGCGTCGTAGGCTGGACTGTCGACCAGTTCCGCGCCGATCAAATCAGCGACCTTTTGCGCAAGCTCCGCCGGGACGAGGATTCGCCAGCCCAGTGCGCCAGCCCGCGGATCGGTAAAGGTCAGGTCGGGCTTGATGGCCGGTTCGCCGTTCCAGGCCGCCAGCACGCCGAGGCTGTCCGACAGGTTTTCGACCGCGACCTTGGCACGCAGCTTGTAGAAGCCGAGCTTGGCGGCGAGGCCGGGCGCCAGCGCCCGCGGGCAGTCGATCAGGAAGCCGCCGCCATGGCCCGCGGGCGCTTCAGTGATGAGGAAATCTACCGTTATCTTGCCCTGCGGCGTCAGCAACGCCCCGAACCGGCCGAGCCCGGGGCGCAGCAGCGTGACGTCCGTGGTGACGAGGCCGTTGAGAAAGCTGCGGGCGTCCTCACCGCTGACTTTAACGACGCCCCGGTCGGGAAGAAACGCTGCTTTCATAAGGGGTTCTCTGGCAAACTTGCTGGGGAAACGCAGCTTCCGGATATCACATGGCAACGTAAGGCGCTAAGGTATCAGGAACAAGACCCGTAACATCAACTTCCGCAAGTGGTACTGAGGTTTCATGACGCAACGCTTTGATATTATTCTAACATCCGGCACCGTGGTCAACCAGGACGGCGCCGGTGAGCGCGATATCGGGCTCGTGGGCGGCCGCATCGCTGAGATCGGCTCGCTTGGCCAGGCTTCGGCCGCCGAGGTGATCGACTGCAAGGGACTTCACATCCTGCCCGGCGTCATCGACACCCAGGTCCACTTTCGCGAGCCGGGCCTCACCCACAAGGAAGACCTCGAAACGGGCTCGCGCAGCGCCGTGATGGGCGGCGTCACCGCGGTGTTCGAAATGCCCAACACCGATCCGCTCACCATCACGGAAGCGACCCTCACCGCGAAGGTGAAGGCCGGCCACCACCGCATGCATTGCGATTTTGCCTTCTTCATCGGCGGCACCCGCGACAACGTGCAGGACCTGCCTGAACTCGAACGCGCGCCGGGCTGCGCCGGCGTCAAAGTCTTTATCGGCTCGTCCACCGGTGCACTGCTGGTCGAGGACGACGAAAGCCTGCGCCGGATTTTTCAGGTGATCAAACGCCGCGCCGCCTTTCATGCCGAGGACGAATACCGCCTCAACGACCGCAAGAGCCTGCGCATCGAGGGCGACCCGCGCTCGCATCCGGTTTGGCGCGACGAGACCGCGGCGCTGTTGGCGACCCAGCGCCTCGTCAAGCTCGCGCACGAGACCGGAAAACGCATTCATGTGCTGCACATCTCGACCCGGGAGGAGATCGAGTTTCTGCGCGACCACAAGGACGTCGCCTCCTGCGAGGCGACGCCGCATCATCTGACGCTAGCCGCGCCCGAATGCTACGAGCGGCTCGGCACCCGGGCGCAGATGAATCCGCCGGTGCGCTCGGCCGATCACCGGCAGGGAATCTGGCGCGGCATCGAGCAGGGGATCGTCGACGTGCTCGGCTCCGATCACGCTCCGCACACGCTGGAGGAAAAAGCCAAGACCTATCCGGCCTCGCCGTCGGGCATGACCGGCGTGCAGACGCTGGTGCCGTTGATGCTCGACCACGTCAATGCCGGGCGGTTGTCGCTGGCCAGACTTGTCGATCTCACCAGCGCCGGTCCCGCGCGGCTGTTCAACATCGCCTGCAAGGGCCGCATCGCGGCCGGGTACGATGCGGACTTTACGGTAGTCGATCTCAAGCGCAGCGAGACCATCACCGACGAGTGGGTGGCCTCGCGCGCCGGCTGGACGCCGTATCACGGCGTGCGAGTTACCGGCTGGCCGGTCGGCACGTTCGTGCGGGGCCGCCGCGTGATGTGGCAGGGCGAGCTGGTCGGGCCATCGAGTGGCGAGCCGGTGCGATTTCTGGAGACGCTGAGGGGGTAGGGACGTGGCCAGACGGAGCCAACGCCCTCGCACCAACCTCAGTTGTCGTCCTCCGCGAAGCGGGGGACCCAGTAGGCCGCGGCTTTTCGACTGATTTCTACCGGGCGATGACGACGGTGGTTGTGTCACACCGCGCTACGAAACGCGAGCGCCGTTACTGCTTCGCCATCTGAATCGAAAACTCGCCGTTGCGCACGCGCACCGGCAGGCCTTCGACGAATTTCGCCACCGCGTCTTCGCCGTAGGTGCCGACCAGTTCGGCGAACGCCGCGAACAGGCTGGCCTGCGCCAGGCAGTCGCCATCGTGCCGCGCTTCCGCCCAGGCCTCGTTGAGATAGCCGAGCGCCGCCTGTTTCTGTTCGTGATCGGGCAACGGGTCGCGGGCGGTCGCAAAGGATACTGGATGGCTCATGGACTCTGGCGGCACTGCGCGCGATCCAGGGCGGAACGCGTCTGACGCGCGAGGTGTAGCATGCGCCGACGGGCTGCCTAGGCCGGTTCTTTAACAAAGGTTAACGGCGGTTTGCTCTCTTGTTGCATCCGGAACCGTAAAGGTCCCGGGCAGCCCAGCCTCCGAAGTCAGGAAAAACTTGCAGCGGGTTTCGCAGCCCCAGCAGCTCAGTTGGCGTAGCGGGCGGTCAGGTCCCGCGAAATCTTCGAGCCTTCCTCGATGTAGCGGCGGATCGCGATCGAGGCCGCCGGCGTGCAGGTGCGGTAGGTTTGCTGGAAGCCGTTATAGCCGCGATTGAACCCGGCGATCATGCGGGAGCGGCGTTCGCCGGAGGGGGTTTCGGCGTCGACCAGCGCCTGCATTTCGTTGCGCCATTTGAGCCCCTCATTGCTGCCGCAAATGCCCCGCAAATAGTGCAGGGTGCCGAGGATCTCGGCCAGCCGCAGCAGTTCGCCATCGAACGGCGCGGCTGCATCCTGCGCCGGTGCAGGGCCGGAAACGCCCGCTGAGATCAAGATGAGGGCGGCCACAAAATGCTTTGAAAAATGCATGGACATGACGGTTTCCGGGACCGCCGAGATATGCCTTTTCAATGCGCTGGAAGCAAGGCATCGAGGCTGCCGGGGCTAGGCCTCGAGCACGCGCCGGGCCGCGTCCATGATCTCCTGCAGGCCGTCGGTGACTTCGAGATCATCAAGGCTTTCCAGCGCCATCCACCTGAAATCGTCGTGTTCGTCGTTCAGCACGGGATCACCCGAGCACCAGCGCGCCGCGAACGTCATGATCAGATAGTGGCCGCCGCCGCTCGTTCCCGGCACTACTTCCCGCCATCCGGCGAGGCCAATGATGTCGATCTTCAGCGCGGTTTCCTCGTCGACTTCGCGACGCAGGGCGGTGTGCAGGGTTTCGCCGAATTCGACCCTTCCGCCGGGCAGCGAATACAAGCCCCTGGCCGGCGATCTCGCCCGCCGCACCAGCAGGATCTTGCCCTCGCGAAATATCGCCGCCGAGACGGCCAGTTGAGGATGCTGTGGCGGGACCGGAGACGCGATCGACATCAGTGGGTCATGATATAGTCGACGTCGGCCTCGCGGTCGCCATTGATGATGCCGCCGGCCAGCATCACCAGCGGCTTGACCCAGCCGGTGGCCTGATCGGCCAATGTGGCGCGGGTCTTGTCCTGCGTGACCTTGCGCATCGCATCGCCCACCGCGGTCAGAATCGAGGTCATGGCGCTGGTGATATTGTCGAACTCGGCGCGGATCTTCGGGTCGGCGGAATTATAGGCCGAGATCGCGAGGTCGCGCGCCCTGAAGTTCGACGCCGTGAAATGCTCGGCATAGGACAGCGGCTGCCAAGCGAGAAAATCCTCGGCGCATTCCGGCATCTCGGGAACCATCTCCAGCAGCATGATGGCTTCATTGAAGTGATTCAGATAATCGGTGGCAAGCCCGGTACGGGGGTTGATGTTGGCGGCCCGCAATTGCGCGGTCCGCGCGGCGTCGCCGCCAGCAGCCTTGCCGGGCGCCGGGCGATCGGGGGTTGCGGATGTGGCAGCCTTCGTGGTCATCCGGCGCAGTGTTGACGTTTGGCGTTAAAGGGACCTGAACGGATACCTATCTGGACCATAGAATGTGCGGACGCTTCGTCATAACCTCGCCCCCGTCGGCGTTGCGGCAGATTTTCGGCTACCTCGAGCAGCCGAATTTCCCGCCAAGACATAACATCGCGCCGACGCAACCGGTACCTGTCGTGATTGTCGAAAACGGCATCCGGCATTTCCGGCTGATGCGCTGGGGCCTGTTGCCGGCCTGGGTCAAGGACCCCGGAACATTCACCCTGCTGATCAATGCGCGTTCGGAAACCGCGCTGGAAAAACCGGCCTTCAGGAACGCGATCCGGCGGCGGCGCTGCCTGATCCCGGCAGACGGCTATTATGAATGGCAGGGTCCGGCAAAACCCCGGCGGCCGTACTTCATCCATCGCCGCGATGGGCAGCCGATCGGCCTCGCCGGGCTGGCGGAAACCTGGGTCGGCCCGAACGGCGAGGAACTCGACACCGTGGCGATCGTCACCGCACCGGCGAGCGCCGATCTCGGCGTGCTGCATCACCGCGTGCCCGTGACCATCGCTTCCGATGATTTCGCCCGCTGGCTCGATTGCAGCGATGACAGCGCGGCAGGCGTGATGGCGCTTTTGACCGCGCCCGCCGAGGGCGAGTTCGCCTGGCACGAGATTTCGACCCGGGTGAACCACGTCGCCAATGACGACGCGCAGCTGATCCTGCCCATCACGGCCGAGCAGCGGGCGGCCGAACCGCCGAAGCCGGCGAAGCAGGCCAGCCCGCGCAAGGTCGCGGCGGCGTCCGAGGATGACGGGCAGGGGAGCTTGTTTTGAGATGAATTCGTAGATGGGCAAAGGCGCACTTGCGCCGTGCCCACCGTTGTTGAAGATGGTGGGCACGCTTCGCTTTGCCCCCTACGGATTCACCCGGCAACGCCGAGCAACGCCCTCAGCTTCATCACCGCGCTATCAGGCGTCGTGAGCACCGGCCGGCCCGACGCTTCAGCGACCAGCGCTGCCGCCGGCGCCATGCTGTATTGCGCCAGCGCGATCAGGTCGCAGTCGCACAAGTCGCGTGACGCTTCCACGACCAGGCGATCGTGTTCGGCGCGGTCGCCGCGATCCAGCGCCGCCAGCGCGCCATCAGCCAGCTTCGGCACCAGCTCGACGGAAGCGGGAAATTCCGGCGGCATCGACACCAGCGTCGGCGCGAAGGTCGAGAGCAAGCCGATCCGGTGGCCCTTTGCGGCGGCCTGCTCGATCATCGCCGCATTGGGTTTCAGCACCGGCATCGGCGCGTGCGCGCGCGCGACGGCCTCGATGCAGGGGCCGAAGGCCGAGCAGGTGAACAGGATGGCGTCGGCGCCGGTCGAGGCCGCGTAGCCTCCCAGCGACAGGAAGCGCCCCGTTATGGCATCGGTGAGGCGGCCGTCGCGCGCCAGATCGGCCGACAGGCTGTCGTCGAGCAGATTCATAAGGCTGGCGTTCGGCCACAGCCGGGCGAACGAGGCCTCGATCGGCTGAATCGAGTGCCTCAGGGCATGGATGAGAGCGATGCGCATCTTTACTCCGTCCTCGGGAGCAAAGGCTCAGTTGCGCCGGGCCCGCCGTTCACAGCACCTTGCCGGGGTTCATGATGCCAAGCGGATCGAGCATCGCCTTGATGCCGCGCATCAGCTCGATCGCGACCCTGTCCTTGACCTCGGGCAGTTCGTCACGCTTGAGCACGCCGATGCCGTGCTCGGCGGAGATCGAGCCGCCCATCCGCAGCACGATCTCGAACACGACAGCATTGACGTCGTGCCACCGGCTCATGAAGTCGGCGGTGTCGCCGCCGACGGGCTGGCTGACATTGTAATGGATGTTGCCGTCGCCGAGATGGCCGAACGGCACCGGGCGCGATCCCGGGATCAGTTTCACCACGGCGGCATCGGCAGCCTCGATGAAATCGGGCACCGCGGCGACCGGCACCGAAATGTCGTGCTTGATCGAGCCGCCTTCCGGTTTCTGCGCCGCCGACATCTCGTCGCGCAGCTTCCAGAACGCCGCCCGATGGCTGAGATTGGCGGCGATCACGGCGTCATCGACGATGCCCTCTTCCAATCCCCTGGCCAGGATACCTTCCAGCGTGGCGCGGGCGTCGTCGCGCGGCGACGACAGCTCCATCAGCACGTACCAGGGATGCCTGTTCGCCAGCGGGTGGCGGATGTCGATGCCGTGGCGCACGCTGAAATCAACCGCGATGTCGGCCAGCAATTCAAAACTGGTGAGCGTGCCGGCGGCCTCGTTCTGCGAGATCGACAGCAGCTTCAGCGCGGCATCGGGGGATTGCAGGCCGACAAAGCCGGTCTCCACCGCGCGCGGCTTCGGAAACAGTTTGAGCGTCGCCGCGGTGATGATGCCGAGCGTGCCTTCGGCGCCGATGAAGAGGTTGCGCAGGTCGTAGCCGGTGTTGTCCTTCTTCAGCTTCGACAGGCCATTGAGAACGCGGCCGTCGGCCAGCACCACTTCGAGGCCGAGCGCCATCTCGCGCGCCACGCCATAGGCCAGCGCCGCGGTGCCGCCGGCATTGGTGGAGAGGTTGCCGCCGATGGTGCAGCTTCCCTCGGCGCCGAGCGACAGCGGAAACAGCCGGCCGACCTCGGAGGCGCGCTGCTGCGCGATCTGCAGCACCACGCCGGCCTCGCAGGTCATGGTGTTGGACTGCGTGTCGATGTCGCGGACCTTGTCCATCCGCCGCATCGAGACGAGAACCTCGCCATGGTGCGGGGTCTGGCCGCCGACCAGGCCGGTATTGCCGCCCTGCGGCACCAGCGCGATCCTGGTTTCGCTGGCGAGCTTGCAGATGGCGGATACTTCCGCCGTGGAGCCCGGTCGCAGCACCAGGGGCGAGCGGCCGCGAAACAGGTCGCGCTCCTCGGTGACGTAAGGCGCGATGTCGGCGGCGTCGGTCACCGCGTATTTGTCGCCGACGATGTCGCGAAAGCGCGCGATCAGTCCGGAGGAGAGTGGCGGTGGTGCTGCGGGCTGGATGATGTTCATTCTTGTCACTGGTTCTCGTCGCTTGTTCTCTTGTCGATTTCCTGCGTTGCGTCAGTCGCGTCCTACCGCGGCGCGGCGCAACCGGTCGTTGATGGCCTCGCCGAGCCCGTGATGCGGGACCGGCATGACCGCGATGGCGCGCGCGCCGCTCCGGTCGAGCGTGCGAAGATAGCCGAAAAGATTGGCGGCGGCTTCATCGACATTGCTCCGGGCCGACAGGTTCATCACGGCGGCGGCACTCTCGACACCCGGCAGCGCGGCGGGCCCGAACGCCAGCAGCGCCTCGCCGGGCTCGACGCTGCCGGCATTGAGCCTGACCCGGGTGCGCGGCGCGTAATGCGACGCCAGCATGCCCGGCGCCAGCGGTTGCCCGCTGTCGGCGCCGGGGTCCTGCCGCGGATGCAGCAGCGCGCGGCCGAGCACGCGCTCGATGTCGTCGCGCGGCAGGCCGCCGGGGCGCAGCAGCATCGGAACCTCAAAACATCCGACAATGGTGGATTCGACGCCGACCGTGACCGGCCCGCCGTCGACGATCAGGTCAATCCGCCCCGCGAGATCGCCTTGCACATGGGCCGCCGTGGTCGGCGAAACATGGCCCGACAGATTGGCCGATGGCGCCACCACCGGTCCGCCGAAGGCGCGCAGGATGGCCAGCGCAACCGGGTGGGCGGGCACCCGGACCGCGATGGTGTCGAGGCCGGCGGTGGCGAGTTCGGCCACCGCGCAATCGGCGCTTCTCGGCAGCACCAGCGTCAGCGGTCCCGGCCAGAACGCCTCGGCCAGCGCCATCGCCGTCGCATCAAAATCGGCTATCCTGCGGGCAGCGGCGAGATCGCCGACATGGGCGATCAGTGGATTGAACGCCGGCCGGCCCTTGGCCCGGTAAAGCCGGGCAATCGCTTTGGGATTGGTGGCGTCCGCGCCGAGGCCATAAACGGTCTCGGTCGGGAACGCGACCAGCCCGCCCTCGGCGAGGCCGCGCGCGGCCGCCGCCACGGCAGCCTCGCCGGCCGGCCAAATCCGCGTTTTCAGGTCTGAATTCACGGGGATAGCTACCCTCAATTCGGCTTCTTGCGGTATGCCAAACCCAAGGCTATAAGCCGCGTTCTTGTCGGAGTGTGGCTCAGCCCGGTAGAGCACTGCGTTCGGGACGCAGGGGTCGCAGGTTCAAATCCTGCCACTCCGACCAAGATAATCAACGACTCCGTCATTTCAGGTTTTGGGACGTCCCGCAATAAATCCCGCGGGATGTAGCCAACTTCCCAAGCGTGTCGCGGCTGGATCAGCGCGCGAAGATATCGCCTTTGGGTTCGGCCGTTCGAGGACGCAATTGAGCTTGCCGAGGGTCCGTGACAAAGTCGCCTGGGTTGGGGTATTTTGGACTGAAGGCCCGGCGTGAGTACTCGCGTTGCGCTCGCTTTTAACCCTGACGACTGAAGTCCAGCGTTCCATGGCCAAGACGATCACACTGAACGCCAGTCCTACCTGGCCCGGCGTCACGGACGACTACACCCTGCGCTATGAAGGTCACCAGATCGGGCGGATCCGGCGCGCCGAAAAAGCGTGGGAGTGGCAGATCACCGTTCCGATGGCGATGCCGACCTGGGCCAGCGGCAGCACGGCCAGCCTCGACGCCTGCCGGCAGGCATTCGCGGCAGCATGGGGAAGGTTGCTGAAGGAAACCAGCCCCGAGCGGCTGGAGCGGGCATGGGATCTGGACCGGGCGGCCGGGCAGCGGCAACAGCGAGTGGAAGCAAGCAAAAGTCGCGCGCCGGGCGTCTTAGACGACGCGAACGCGAAAGCCTGATGGAGATTTCCGTATTGCCCGCAGCGAGGGAGGCGCTGTCGCCGAGCTGGCCAGTCTTTTCGTGGACCGTCCGGAGCCTGAGCATGCCGAAGGCGCGGCCGAGATCGAAAAGAAATGTCCCCTTCAAAGACGCAGGTAACGGCAGACGTTTGGCGTAGCTCCGCCGGGCAGCTCGAGAGGCCTTGATAACAGCTGCGGCATTTGCCAATCTTCGTGAGGACATCCCAACATGGGGCTTTTGATGCCAAGGTCATTGTTTGCGATTTTCGCCGCCGCCTTTTCGGTTTTGGTACTTTCCACCAGTGGCGCCTCCAGCGGCCCCTATCCGTTCGGCGATGAACCGTACCGGCTCAACTGGGGATACGATCCCGAGATAAAGTCCGGTTGCTGGAAATGGAATTGGCAGCAGTATCACTGGGACGACTACTGCGCCGTCTACATCCGGCCCAAGGCTTACATGTATCCGCGTTCGTCACGCGTTGTGCTGCGATCAAAGGGCTGACCGGCCGCTTGCGAGATGCGAAGCGCTGATCTCGCCCGTTCTGAAACGGCCTGGCGTCAGGAATGCTGAATCGTGCAGGCGATCTGGCTGTGGTTGCCAAAATTCAGCAGCGCGTTTTCGCGTTTTCCATCGAGCCATACACCCCGGCCGGCGTACCGGTAGCCGACGCCCATCGGGATCAGCCGGACGTGGGTGGCGCGGTGCGGCGAGGTGTAGAGCGACGCGGTAACAACCTCACCTGCGATACTGACGGCGATGGGGCAGAGCGGATAGGCACGGCCGTTCTCACAGACGAAGACGATCTCGGAGCAGCCACCTCGGCCGGACGTCATCAGACCCAAATCTGCGGCTGAAGCCGCACCAGGATTGACCGCCACGGCAACGCCAAGGCAAGCCGCCGCCGCAATAAAATCCCTAAATCCAACGCGCATGGCCGCCCCCAAGCCGATCAATGGTGTCAGAAGAGCAAGAATCCTCCACGAGGTCAATCGGGTCTTGGGGCATCTTGGGCGATCTTGGGCGATGTGTCGTCGGAGCGGGCGATCCGTCATCGAAGATCAACCGGGCCGAGGTCGCCGGCGTCCGGATGGAGCCGATGGCGCCACGCAACCAGCTTCGTCGGCAGAAAGCGGTGCCTTGATTCGCGCCTGTAATGTCGCTGTGGTTCACGGTGGCGGCTCAGTTTGACCTTGATTGAGGGCAATTCCGGTTGGGTGTTGCAGGCCCTGATTCGCGAGAGGGAGTGAGGCACGATAGGGAGCGTGCCGATGACCGCGGGGAATTGCCTGACCAACCCGAAGATCTCGTTCCGTGGCGTGGTCTTCGTAACCCTGTTGATGGTTGCTGGTCCGATCACCCCATCGCGCGCAGAACCGTTCGAGGGCCCGAGTTTCCGACAAGGAATGTGGCATTTTGTGAGGACCATTGACCTCGTCCTGCACAAGAAGACGGGTCAACGACTGCTCCAGAGGGAAACGACGCGATGCGTTGATCCGACCCATGCCATGATGGCTACCTTCGCATCCCCATCGGTCGGCAATTGCGTTTCGGCGAAGCCCGAAAAGGTGAAAAACAGGTACACATTCGCGAATCGGTGCGATTTCACCGGGCCCGTCAGCACCGTGATAACCGTTCACAGCGAGGAAGCTTACACCGAACTCAACGCATCGAGCGCCGGATTCCCGAAGACCGAGCTGGTCGTCGCGCACAGGATAGGCGATTGCCAGGACGGCCGGTAAAGCCCCCAGGCGGCCGTCGCCATCGACCGGGCCCGGCGGGAATATCGCAACCAACGGGGATGCGGAGCCGCCGCTAAATCCTTTGCTGCGGTCCGGCCCCCACCACGTTGACGGTGATTTTCTGGAGTTCTGTGCGTCCGCCCGAATACTTGACCTCCAGCGTCAACACGTCGTCGCCCAAAAACTCCGGCGGCGACTTGTAGAACGCGACATAGGCCGGGACTTCGAGCGCCAGACAGGCCTTGTAGTTGGTCGCTTTAACCTTGGCCGTCTTGACGATTACCTTTCCCGAGGCGGGTGGACTGGCCAGCCGGATGGTCGGCAGGGCGCCGGATGTACAGTCCGGCAGTACGTTCAAGTAAACCCCGATCTGGGTGTCCTTGTTCGGAAAGGCCTTCACCGAACGCTCCACCAGCCGGGTTTGGGCCATGGCGGTAGCGTCTAGCCCCCCGACGGCGGCCGCTACCAGAACCAGCAACATACGCCTCATCGAGCGGCTCCGCCGGCAGGGGAGCACCGTTTGCCCCTGCCTACTCCTCTGAAAATACATGCCAAATCGGGGCCCACGCCTGATTTGGCTGTTCCTCCTTTACCACATTTGCAGCGAAAGTATTGATTAACCAAACACTTTTGTTGACCGCAATATGGGTTAACAATAACTTAAAAGTTCCAATTGAGTTCAAACTTTTTTCAAATTTCTTGGCGCTCGGAGATTATTCGATGAACGGACCTTTTCAGGTTGCTCAGGCTTCCGGAACCGGAAACCCCAGCAGCGCCGCTCCTCCACGGATTTTCAGGCTTAGCAAGCCTCAGGGTGACCAGGCGGTCGTCGTCAATCTCGGCTACGACCAAAAGGTCCAGCTCGACTTTACCGCAATTGCGAACGAAAAGATCACGCTCGTCCGTGTCGGCGAAAGACTGATCATTCTGTTCGACAACAAGTCGACGGTGACGGTCGAGCCGTTCTTCGACTCGCGACACGACGCGCTGAAGAATCTCACGGTCGAAGTGGCGCCCGGTCGCGAGGTTTCCCCCGGCGAATTCGCCAGCCTGTTTCCAATCACCGACGATCAATCGGTATTGCCGGCGGCCGGCAACGGCCCCGGCAACGCGCAGGGCAGCGGCGCGAATTTCAGCAACAGCTCGGTCGATCCGCTGAACACCGGCAATCCGCTCGACCTGCTTGGCCAGGAGCAATTGCCCAACTTCCGACTGACTGCGGAGCAATTTGCGGGCACGCCCAGCGTGGCGCCTTCGGCCGCATTCACGCTTGCAAGCATCCTGCTGATCCACGACGAGACGCTTGACGTTCAAATCCTGTTTGGCGCCAATGATCAGGCGAGCGCCGCCCTGCCTGCCGTATTCTCGCCCGTTGGACTGATCGGCTGGGCGGAAAGCGCGGTGGCTGTCGTCGCGGAGTCCACAGCCAATTTCGGCACGAACGGACCGGGCACCGTTGCATACAGCCTGACGACCGCGTCGGGGGCTGCCTTCAATGGCGTTGCTTCCGGGCTGGTTGCGACCGTCACGGGCAACCAGATATTCCTTTTCACCGAAGGTAGTCTGGTTGTCGGTCGCGAAGGTATCAGCGGCGTGGCAAACCCCGGCGGGGCGATTGCGTTCGAGCTGTATCTCGATCCCGTGACCCTGAAACTCAGTGTAGCTCAATACCAGGCCATTCAGCACAACCTGCCGTCAAATCCGGATACCAGCGAAGGCGCCGATCTCGCCAGCGTGGTGTTCGTGCAGCAGATTGTCACCGACAGCCTCGGGGGCGTGGCGACGGCGGTGTCGTCAACTTCGCTCGGAGTTTCGTTCCTCGACGATGGCCCCACAATCACGCGCGGTGAGGGCGAGGGTGAGCAGGGATTTATCGGGGATATTGAACTCGATGAAACGATCGGCGAGGGCGAGAGTGAGGATCCCGAGGGACCTAGCAGCTTGGTTCCGCTGGCCGCTGATCGATACAATGGCAGCGAGACGGAATCCTTTGGTGGCCCTACGAACGGCACCGCGGATGACACCGGGGTCACCGCGATCACCGTGTCGACGGCGCCGACCCAGGCTCAGGCGATCGGTCAATTGTCCACCTCCGCCAACCCTGGCGCGCTTCTCGGTCTCTTCCCCCCCGCGATCGTTAACTTTGGAACGGATGGCCCCGGGCCGAACGGCGGCATCAGCAACGCCTTCACGTTGGTGCTTTCAGGCGCGACCGTTGCCACCACGCTGACCGCCACCGCCCTGGCCGGAAGCCCGCTCGAAAACCTCGGCGCGGCAGCCAGGCAAATCGAGCTCGTTCAGGTGAATGACACCACGATCGAGGGGCGCATTGTCGGCGACGGTATTCCAGGCAATGGCGACGAATTTGTCGCATTCCGCATTACCTTGGTCGATGCCAATACGCCGACGGCGCATATCACGATCGACCAGTTTCTTGCCATTGATCACGGCGGCTCGGAAAATCCCTCGCAGTTCGATGAGCAGGCCTTCCTCAACCTCATCGGAAACGGCACGCTCGACCTGAAGCTCGTGACTACGGTGACCGACGGCGACGGCGACTTCGCGAGTTCGCCGGTGCAGATCAACCTGATCGGCAATGAGCGATCGTTCATCTCCTTCGACGATGACGGTCCGATCCTTGTCAAGGCAGAGGGCATCGTCGCCCATGTCGACGAAGACGGATTGCCCGGACACAATGACGACGCCGGCCGGACCGGCGAGACCGCCGGCTCCGTCGTTTCTGCGACCGCAACCGGCGCGGCAGGAAGCCTGCATGCGTTCGTCGATTTCGGCACCGACGGACCCGGCGCGACAGCCTTCCATCTTGCCGCCCCGGCGGCACCCGAGAGTTCCGGGCTGACGTCCAAGGGCGGCACCGTCCTGATTGTTTCCGATGGCAATGTTCTGCATGGCTATGTCGAGACGGGCGTGGCGGGCTCGGGCTTCTCCGGCACCGACCGTGAAGTATTCACGCTGATCGTCGGCGGCGATGGTTCGTACACCTTCACGCTCAAGGATCAGATCGATCATGATCCGGTTCTGGGCGGCGGCGATGACACCGAAAACCTGCTGACGAGTTCGCTGGATCTTTCGTCGTTCATTGTTGCGACGGATGGCGACGGCGACAGCATTGCGCTCGGCGCGGGTAGCTTTACGGTCCAGGTTCGGGACGACATTCCGATCCTGACCAGCGCGACGATTTCGCGGACGGTCGACGAAGACGACATCCACACCCCCTGGTCGCATGGAACGAGCCCGAATGACGGCAGCGCGGACGGCTCGCTGACCGAGGGCTCGACCGGTGCTGCGATCGTCACCGGAACGCTCGCGGGGCTGGTTTCGGTCGGCGCCGATGAGCCCGGGACATTCGGGTTCACGACGACCGCTGTTGCCCAGTTGACGGCGCTTGGGCTGTTCTCGAAGCAGACTGCCCAAGGTGACGGGGACAACGGCAAGCCGTTGTTCTACCAGACCTCGTCCGGCGGTCCGAACGAAGTGGTCATCACGGGGTACGAGCCGAACCCGCAGGGCAATCCGGTCTTTTCGCTGACCCTGAACACCGTTACCGGCGCCTACGAATTCCGCCTGTTCGACGAATTGATCCATTTCACCGAAGACGGCCAGAACACCGATCTGCGCTCCGGCCTTCCGGTCAACGGGGTCCAGGCAACCGTTCCCTATCTCAACCTCGGCTCCATCATCACCTTCACCGACCGGGACGGCGACAGCGTCACTTTGAGCGGCAAGTTCACGGTGACGGTCACCGATGACGTGCCGGAAGCCGATATCGATCTCAAGGGGAGTTCGGTCACGGTCGACGAGAGTGCGGGCAACCAGGCCGACGACACCACGTCAAGCAGCGTCAAGGCGCTGTTCGCCAGCCTCGAGAATTCCGGCATTGTCGGCGATGATCCCGATGTAGCGGGCGACAGCAATGGCGGCACTTCGGGCAACGGCGCGATTGCCTACGCGCGCAGCGATTTTGCCGTCGTCATCAACGATTCCGACATCGGGGCGGATTCTCCGCCGTACCCGCATCAGTTCACGTTAAGTGTCGCCGGTGGCGACGGAACGGCCTCCGGACTGTTCGTGACGGATGGCAGCCCGATCATTCTGTCGAGTGCCAACGGCCTCATCATCGGTACCGTTTCCGGCGGAACGTTCAACGGCAAGGTGGCCTTTGCGATCGCCATCGAATCCAACGGCGAAGTCAGCGTCGCGCAATATCTCTCGCTCAAGCATGACGACCGCGGCGATTCGAACGAGACCAACGACAACGGCAATAACAGCAACGACGCGTCGCCGGACGATCCGCTGACGATCCAGCAGACGCTGAACGGCAAGATCATCGCCACCCTGACGGTGACGGATTCCGACGGCGACCAGTCGTCGAACTCGGTCAATATCGGCAATCTCATCAACTTCCTCGACGACGGCCCGTCGGTCGATCTGAGGGTGGTGCACGGCGCGCATCTCATCCACGACGAGACGCCGGGTATCGATGCGCCGGACGACGACGTGGCAGGCACGACAGCGTTTGCGGGATTGACGCTGGCGACCGTTTTTGCCGCCGTGGATACGCCAAGCGGTGACGATCCGGACGTCACGGACAATCCGATCGGATATGCGCTCGCGACCAGCCCGGTGTTCTCGTTCGCCACGCAGAGCTACGGCGCCGACGGTGCGGCAACCGCCAACCCGATTCGGTATGAGTTGCTGCTTTCTTCGAGCAACGTCCATTCCGGTCTCGTGACGACCGAAGGCCGCGACATCCATCTGTTCAAGGAAGGAAACCTGATTGTCGGTCGGTACGAGCCCGCCGACAACAACTTGCCGGACGGCAGTTCCGACGAGGTCGCGGCGTTCGCCATCTCGATTGATCCCGCCACCGGCCAGTTGGCGATGGTGCAATACGTTTCGCTCAGGCATCCCGACGACGACAATCCCGACGACACCGTGCATTTGGACAATCACACCCTGTCGGTCCGGGTCACGATTACCGACGGCGACGGCGACCCGGCCAGCGACACCGTGGATATCTCCGAGGTGATCCAGTTCGAGGACGACGGTCCGGCGATCACGAACTATCAGCTGAATCCGTCATTCGCGCTGGTTCATGACGAAAGCTCCGGACTGCAGGACCAGGACACGTCCGCGTCGCTGCCCGGCATGTTCAGCGGTCTCGCGATCAGCCACAACGACGATCCGCACGTTGCAAGCCATCCCATTGGCCATGCCGTCAGCGCGGTTTCTGCCTTCACCAGTTTGAGCGTCAACTACGGCGCCGACGGGCAGGGGCCGGCGGTCCGTTACAGCCTGGATCTGATCCCGTCGAACGGCGCCAATTCGGGCATTTTCGTCAACGACGTCAACGGCACGCCGCGCCAGGTTTTCTTGTTCCAGAAGGGCGATATCATTGTCGGCACGTTTGACGGCAGCGGCGTGGGCCCCGACAGCGATTCCACGGTGGAAAGCACCGATGCCGTCGCCTTCGCCATCGGTATCGATCCGGCGACCGGCGCAGTTCATCTGGTCCAGTATCTCTCGGTCAACCATTCCAACAGCAACCCGGATCTCGATCCGGACGAGATCCAGTTCCTCGCAAGCGGACTGATCAGGGCCGTCGTCACCGTTGAGGATGGCGATGGCGACACGGACTCGGAATCCGTCGATATCGGCGCCCGCGTCGGCTTCAGCGACGACGGCCCGGTTGCCCTCCTGACCGCCACCAGCGGCACTATCGTTCTCGACGAAACCGACAACGATGCCGACGATGGCAGCGTCGGCGGCATTCTTGCCCAAAGGACCGTGAACGGGTCGTCGCTGTTCACCGTCACCACCCAGAATTACGGCGCCGACGGTCCGAAGGACGCCAACAACAATGGCGCAGCGGATTCGGACGCGAAGACGTTCTCACTCGTCCTGCAAGACGCAGCATCCGGCCTCGTCGATGCGGTCAGCGATCTGCCGATCACCCTTTCGTTCAACGGGACTTCGATCGAAGGCAAGATATCGTCAGGTGAAGTGGCCTTTACGATCGCAATCGATTCATCGAGCGGCAATGTCACCGTCACGCAGTTGCGCGCGATCGAACATAACGATCCGGCCGACCACGATGAGAGTGCGTCCCCGGCGTTCATGAGCGCGGGCCACATCAAGTTGCGCATGACGCTGACTGACGATGATGGTGACCAGGCGGTCAGCGACATCGAACTCGGCGCGCAGATCAAGTTCGAAGACGATGGTCCGAAACCTGTCTCGACCACTGCGACCGTCACCGGAGCGGTGGAAGAAGACGGAATGACTCTGTCTTCCGATGCCAATGAGGGCGCCAACGGAAGCCCGGACACGCAGGACGGCAACAAGCAGCAGCCGGGTGACGACAGCACGCAGGATCAGGCATTCGGCTTGAGCGGCTCGCTGAGCCCGCTCGTGAGTTTCGGCTCCGATGGTCCCGCGGCCAATGGCGGCTTCAGCATCACGACGACGCAACTCAACCTGTTGCCGACGCTCTATGCGGGCGGCCAGCCCGTTGTTTATTCGTCGAATGGCACCGTGCTGACGGCGACCAATAGCGTCGGCCAGGTCGTGTTTACGCTGACGGTGAATGCGAATGGCAGCTGGAATTTCGACCTCGACGGTCAGCTCGATCACGTCGATGACAATACCGAGAACTTCGATCTGCGAACCAATGCGTTCGGCACGACCTCGACCCCGAGCATCGACTTCTCGTCGATCATCGTGGCCACCGACGGGGACGGCGACTCCATCACCGGCCTCGCTCCCGGCAGGTTCCAGATCTCCGTTCAGGACGACATCCCGACCATCGTGCCGCCGGTCGGCGCCGGCTTGGGCCCGAACCTCATCGTCAACGGCAGCTTTGAAGACATCACACCTAACGTGCCGCTGGCGGACGGCAACTTCGGCCTCTACAGCTCCATTAACGGGTGGCAGGCCGGCGACAGCACGCCGTTCGAACTGCAGCGCGGCAACATCGGCGGTCTTTCGCCTTTCGACGGCACCATCAAGGTCGAGCTCGACGGCGATACGGCCGACAATCCCGGCAACGGCAACGGCGTGCCCACCGCCAGCACCCACGCCACCATCCAGCAGACGATCGCAACTGCGGCCGGCCAGGCCTACCAGCTGACCTTCTACTACTCGCCGCGCGAGGACGACGGCCCGGGCGACAGCAGCGGCATGCAGGTGCTGTGGAACGGAACTGTCGTGCACACGCTCGACGGGGCGACGGAAGGCTGGCAGCAGATCGTGCTCACCCTCACCGGCACGGGCAGCGACACGCTGGCGTTCCGCGGTTTTGGCGCCGGCGAGCAGAACGAGCTCGGCGCCTATCTCGACCAGGTCAGCCTGCAGTCGCTTGGCGCCACTATTGTCGACGAAGACGGGCTGCCGCTCGGCAACCACGATTTTGCGGCGGGCGACGACCAGGGCCAGATCACGGACGACGCCCCGCTCTCGCTGCCCGCCAATGAAGCGACGGCCAGCGGCGTTCTCGGCATCGTCTGGGGATCCGATGCGGTGGATTCGGGCCCGGCGGACAGCAATGGCCGGACGCTCGGCGGTTTCGTCCAGGATACCCCCGACGCCGCGGGCGACCGCAGCGTCACCTTTGCCGGGGCGGTTGCGCCGGTCGGCCTCACGTCGCACGGCGCCCAGGTCACTTACTGGGTCTCGACCGATGGCACATTCCTGATCGCCTACCGTGGCGCGGGCGTGGTGGCCCCTGCCGAGCCAATTGTAGCCGACAGGGTCTTCGAGGTTTCGCTCTCGGACGACGGGGCGGGCGCTTTCCGCTTCGTTCTGCTCGGGCAGCTCGACCACGCACCGGGCCAGGTCGAGAACAACCTGTCGCTGACCTTCGGCTACACCGCGACGGATTCCGACGGGGATTCGGCTTCGGGCGCGTTCGTGATCAATCTCGATGACGACATGCCGAAATTTGGCGGCGCGACCAACGCCGCCGTCGACGAGGATGACCTCGCCGGCGCCGGCCATCCGGGCAACAGCGACGTCGCGGCGGGTGACAATCTGGCGGATCCGTCGGCGGTTGCGGTCAGCGGCAGCTTCGGCGTCACCTTCGGCGCCGATGGTCCTGCGGCGAACAACGCGATCTCCGGCGTGACGTTCACGCCGGCTGTGACGTCCGACGGACTACCGGTCTCGATGTTCCTCGATAGCGGCATCTGGTATGGCCGCGCAGGCGGTGTCGGCGGAGACAACGTCTTCTCGCTGGCTTTCGATACCGGCACCGGCCAGTACACCTTCACCCTGCTCGACAATCTCGATCACCCGGTTTCGGGCACCGAGGACAACATCGTCCTCAACTTCAGCTTCACCGCTACTGATTTCGACGGCGATACGGCGACCGGCTCGTTCTCGGTCGATGTCGACGACGACATGCCGGTGACACCCCCTCCGGCCACGAATCTGCTCGTCAACGGCGATTTCGTCGGCGGCACCTTCAACGGCCGGGGAGATTTTCCGACGGCGTTCGCGTGGGGCGACAACGGTCACGGCGGCATCGACACCAACGGCATCGAGGGCTGGACCGTCACCGGCAGCCAGATCGAGCGCGTCGGCAACAACTATCTCGGCATGACGACGTCGAACGGAAACCCCATGATCGACATGGCGGCTTCCCCCGGCAACATCCAGATCGCGCAAACCGTCAACGGCCTGACCGCCGGCGGCGACTACGTCATCCAGTTCGAGGCTGGCACGCCGGTGCCGGGAACCGGGCTGCTCGAGGTGGTCTGGAACGGCGTCGTCGTTGCGACCATCAATCCGCCTGTCGATTCCATGGCGCCCTTCAATCTTTCGGTCGTCGCGGGCGCTGGCCCGAACACGCTTGCGTTCCGTGAAATCGGTCTGAGCGACAACACGACGACCGGGATCACCAACGAAGGCGGCACGCACGGCCATCACGGCACGTATCTCGCCAACATCGGCCTTGTTCAGGTCGCGACGGTCGACGAGGATGGGCTGTCGCTTGCCAACAGCTTCGGCAATTCGGTCGGCATCGGCGACAGCACGCAGATCGGTGACGCGCCGACCAATTCGCCTGCTGTGACCCGGTCGCTCGGCATCCAGTGGGGCGCCGACGACAATGACGACGCCACCGATGTATCCGGACTCCAGGACACACCGGGCGGCACCGGCGATCGCAGCCTGACATTCACCAATGCCCTGGTCACGATCGGCGGCGTGGCTTCGCTCACCTCGAATGGCGCTCCCGTCAGCTATCAGCTCGTCGATAATGGCACGCGTCTTGTCGGCTACGTGAACGCGGGCGCCGCCGGCTATACCCCCGGCGAGCGGCTCGTGTTTGAAGTCACGCTCTCGGACGATGGCTCGGGCGCCTTTACCGTCACACTGCGCGACCAGCTCGACCATGCACCCGGAGCCAACGAGAACGATATCGTGCTTTCGTTCAACTACACCGCCACGGATTCGGATGGCGACACCGCCACCGGCAGCTTCGTGGTCAGCGTTGACGACGACATGCCGGTCATCGTTGCGTCCGATGCATGCGAGGAAGTTGCGGTCAGCTACACCGGCGTGATCGCCGGCAATGTCGAGGAGAGAGGGATCAACGGCGCGGACGACCGCGATCTGCTGTTGACCGCGATCGGCTTCATTCAGGGCAACGGCGCCCCTGACAACGACGTCAATACGGCGAGCGATATCGGTGTCGGCAATCAGCACATCGATGGGCAGGACACGCCGATACCGGCAGAGCTGCTCCGGATTGATTTCGTCAACGCCGTTCAAATCGGTCCGACGAGTCACAGCGGGCATTACGATGTCGAAGCCGCGTCGTTCACGATCGCCCAGATCCAGGGCAATCCGGACAATACGGCGACGGTCTTCGTTCAGGTGTTCGATGCCAACGAAGACCTGGACTTCAACAACGATACCCGGCTGCCGATCACGTTGGCGGATGTCACCGTCACCAATAATGGCGTTGATCCGTTCCTGCTGACGCCGGTCTATGTTGGAGCGGCTCTCGTCGGCGTTGTCGTCTCCGGCCTGAACGACGGCGCGGTGGTGACCGTGAATACGGCGGCTGACTTCGACCGACTCGTGGTGTCGAACTATGACGGCGTGACGGTCAATACCTCGCCGTCCGGGGATCCGGTGACCCTCACCGGCGGTTCACCGTTCGCGATTGAGGGCATCTCGTCGATCGTTTGCGAGCCGGTCACGCTGACCGTTGCGCACGACGAAAGCGCCGGTTTCACCCCTCAGTCGGGTCCAAATGCGGAAAACGACGTCGATCCGGCCACTGCTCCTCTTGCGCTGACCGGTGCCATCGCGGTCGCGGGTGTTACGTTCGCGGCCGGATTCCCCGGCTTTG
Source organism: Bradyrhizobiaceae bacterium Ga0074131 (assembly GCA_001464035.1). Lineage (GTDB taxonomy): Bacteria > Pseudomonadota > Alphaproteobacteria > Rhizobiales > Xanthobacteraceae > Bradyrhizobium. The sequence continues at coordinate 74,811 of LNEC01000014.1, read as the reverse complement.
CGGTATCGTCAGGGTCCGCTGCGGCGCTGTTCGTGGCCCAGCCAGGCGCGGACGAGCCGGCCAACATCAGCTATCGGCTCTCGACGTCGGCGGCTGGCGGCCTGTTCACGGGCCAGGATTCCGGCCTCAACACCACCGACGGCAATGACGACATCCATCTGTTCTCCGATCCGAACGATCCGAGCATCGTCTGGGGTGTTGACAGCGCCAACTTCGCAACCGGACAGAAGGTTTTTGCCCTCTATCTCGATGGCGCCGGTAAGCTCTGGACCGCGCAATTCCAGCCGATCGCGCACGACGTGGATGGTTCATCGGCGGCGGCGCATGACGATACCGTCTCGATCACCAGCGGCCTCGTCCACGTCACCGGCACCATCACCGATGCGGACAACGATCAGGCATTCGCCGTCTCACCGGCCGGCCTCAATATCCGCTTCCAGGATGATGGGCCGGTTGCGACCGCGGAAGCCTCGCAGAACGTGGCGGAAGGTGCGACGACGCCGGTTGGGCAGCTCGACTTTGCGCAGGGTGCGGACGGCGCCACGGTTACGCACATCAACGGCAATCCGCTGACGTTTGACGCCGGTACGGGCTGGGCGACGGTCAACGTGGCGCTCGGCACGCTGCAGGTGAAGGCGAACGGCGAGTATCAGTTCACCGCTGCGAATCCGACCACCAGCCCGGTTCCGCCGGTGGTGTTCAACTACACAGTGACGGACGCTGACGGCGACACGTCCGGCTCGACGCTGACGTTCCAGATCACGGACGCCAACGCGCCGACGGCGGGGGCCAGCGCTGCCGCGGTCGACGACGACGGCCTGACCGGCAACAACCCGCTGAGCAACACGAACGATCTGAACGCCAATCTCGGCGACGACGCGGGCGACACCAGCGAGGCGACCTTCACCGGCACGCTCAACGGCGCGGTCGGCGGCGACACGCCTGGCGTGTTCAGCCTGGCCGGCAATACTTCCGGCGTGGTTGGCACCGAGAACGTCAGCTACAGCCTGCTCGGCAACGTGCTGACGGCGACGACCGTCGGCGGCACCCGTCCGGGCACCGATCTGTTCAAGGTCGAGATCACCAATCCGGCGACTGGCGCCTACAAGGTGACGCTGCTCGACAACGTGCTGCATGCGGTCGTCGCTGACGGCGAGAACGCGACCGATCCGACCACGACGCTGAGCTTCACGATCACCGACAATGACAACTCGCAGGCAAGCGGCACGCTGACGATCACGTTTGACGACGACGCGCCGACGGCCGTCGTCGATTCGAATTCCGTGAACGAGGGCGCGCTGCTGACGGTCCTTGCGGCGAACGGGGTTCTGAATAACGACGGTGCAGGCGCCGACGGGTTTGCGGTGGGCGGTGGGGTTGTGGGCGTTCGTGCAGCCGGCGGCGACACGACGACGGCGGTAGCCACGGGCGTGGCGACCAGCATCGCCGGCCTGCACGGCACGCTGATTCTGCAGGCGGACGGCGGCTACACCTACCAGTCGACGTCGAACAACATCAGTTCGAACACGACGGACGTGTTCGTCTACACGATCAAGGACGGCGATGGCGACCTGTCGACGACGACGCTGACGATCAATCTTGCCGACGCCAACCTGGTTGCGCCGGCGGACAATGACGTTCTGGTCTACGAGAACGCGCTGGACACCACGGTAACCGGTTCGGATCTTGCGGCGGGAACGGTGACCGGCTCGCTCGGCACCGCCAGCGCGCTGGAGACGGATTCGTCCAACCAGCTCACCGCGACCGGCGGGTTCGGCGCGCTGACGTATGCCCTGGCCAGTTCGGCCACCGGAACCTACGGCACCATCCAGATCAACAGCAACGGCAGCTACACCTACACGCTGACCAAGCCGTACGACACCAGTCCGGATGCCGCCAATGGCGCCAACACCGAGGACAACCGCGACAGCTTCACCTACTCGGTGACGGATGCCAACGGCAACACCACGACGGGTTCGATCACGGTCGACATCGTCGACGACATTCCGACGGCGACGGTCGGAGCCGCGCTGACGGTACTGGAAACCGCGGGCGTCACGGCGGGAACGAACCTGCTGGCTAACGACACCCAGGGCGCCGACGGCGCGACGCTGACGCACGTGGATCTTGGCGCCGGGTTCGTTGCGATCACGACCGGAACACCTTCCGCGGGCGGATTCTCGTTCACGCCCGCCGGAGGCCAGGGCACCTACGTATTCTTCGCCAATGGCGACTGGACGTTCGATCCAAGCGTCAACGCCTCCACATCGAACCAGACGGGCAACTTCACCTACCGGATCACCGACGGCGACGGCGACACCTCGACGGCGACGCAGGCTGTCAACATCACGAACGCCAACTCGCCGCTCGTCATCTCCGGCGCCATCACCGGCACGGTCGAGGAAGAGCACGGTCTGCCGGGCGGCATCGACGATGCGATCTCCGGCGTGATGCCAGATGCCGATGCCGACGTCGGCGTCACCCTGACCACCACCACGAATGCCGTCGGCGGATCGTTCGCGAGCCTTGTTACCGGAGGTATCGACGGGACGCTGAACTTCGCGTTCTCGCTTTCGGGCAATCCCGCCGTGCAGACGGTGTCGAGCGGTGCCCTATTGTCGGGTGGCAAGCCCGTGCTCTTCGCACTCGATGGCGGAAACCTGATCGGTTTCGTCAACAGCGATGGCGGCACCGGACCATACAGTTCGGCCACGGACACCAAGGTATTCACAGTTACGCTGACCTCCGCAGGCGCATACACCTTTACCCTGAACGCGCCGGTCGATCACCCGATCCATTCGCCCTCGACCGAAGACACCATCGCCATCAACCTGAATGGCCTCGTGACCGTGACTGATCCAGGCGGCCCGTCGCCCGCCGACACCAATGTGGCGCTGAATGCCTCGATCACGGTGATCGACGACGCTCCGGTGGCGAATGCTGTCAGCAAGTCGATCGTCGAAAGCGGCGTCGACACCAATCTGATGCTGATCCTCGATGTCTCAGGCAGCATGAATGACTCGTCCGGTCTGGCGGGCTTGTCGCGTCTCGACCTCCTGAAGGCCGCGGCGATCGAACTGCTCGAGCAGTACGATAATGTCGGCAACGTCAAGGTTCGCGTGATCACGTTCAACGACAGTGCCGGCGAACACGGCGCGGTGTGGGAATCGGTTGCGTCCGCCAAGAGCTTCATTCTCGGCCTGACCGCGGATGACGGAACCGACTATGACGACGCCACCGCGGCGGCAATCGATGCCTTCGCTGATTCCGGCAAGCTTGCCACCCCCGGCGTGCGCAACGTGTCGTACTTCCTGTCCGATGGAGATCCGGAGCCGAATTCGGAAGGTCTCAACGACGGCGAGGAGTCGACGTGGACCACGTTCCTCAACAACAACGACATCGAATCGATCTCCGTCGGCATCGGTTCGGGAATTTCGAGCACCGCGCAGCTTGACCGCGTCGCCTATGACGGCCGCGGTGCCGGGACCAATACCAACGGAACCATCGTTACGGACCTGTCACAGCTCGAAGCAACCCTGGTGACGAGCGCTCTCGCCACGTCGGGTAACCTCGCAGCGGGCGGCGGCAACGGTTTCGGTGCGGATGGCGGCTACGTGAAGTCGATCACCGCCGATGGGACGACCTATACCTACAACCCCACGACGGACACGCTCACGCCGTCCGGCGGGCCAAACAACGGCAGCTTCAATACCGCGACAAATCAACTTACCATCGCGCTCGTCTCCGGCGCGTCGCTGGTCGTCGATCTCGACAATGGCGCTTACACCTATACGCCGCCGGGACTGTTCGGCAGCAGCTTCACCGAATCCATCGGATACGCCCTGATCGATGGCGACAGCGATCTCGTGTCCAGTACGCTGAGCATCAATGTGGCGAGTGCGGACCTGCCGCCCATCGTGCGGGACGACCGCGTGATCACGAACCAGGCCGGCGCGAGCGGCGCCGATACGATCGCGATCCCGGATTATGCCCTGCTGTACAACGACAGCGATGCGAACGGACAAGCGATCGCCGTCACCGCCGTGAACAATGCCAGCGACGGTTCGGTGACGCATGTCGGCGTCATTGTCACCTTCACCGAATCCAGCAATGGCGACGATGACGGCGGCACCTTTACTTATACCGGCTCGACCACTTCGCCCGCCGCGTCGGATACGGGAGGCGTTTCGGTCGACCGCGACCAGGCCGGGCAGAATACGCTTGACGGTACCGGTCTCGGCGACATCCTGATTGGTCGCAGCAGTAGCGCCGATATCATCCTCGGTTATCAAGGCAATGATGTCCTCATCGGCAACAGCGGCGACGACACGCTTGACGGCGGTACGGGTGCCGACTTGATGGTGGGTGGAGCCGGCAACGATACTTACGTAGTCGACGATGCCGGCGACAGCGCGATCGAAGTGGCTGGCGAAGGAACCGATACGCTCGAGTTCGAAGTGTCGTTCGACGACGGCAGCGATGCGCAGTTCGCCCACGTCGAGAACCTGACGATTGCGGCGTCCGGACTGACGATCAACCTGGGCGACCAAACCGAAGGCTTCACCGTTACCGGCAGCTCCGGAAGCGACGCGGTCACCGCCGGCTCGGGCAATGACATTATCGACACGCTCGCAGGCGGCGGCACGGTTGCCGCAGGCGCCGGCGACGACCGTGTGCGTTACTACAACACGGCTGGCCTGACCCTGGACGGCGGCGCCAACGGCGGGGCGGGCGATACCCTGGTAATGACCGGCGCGGTAGTTGTGGCCGTCAATCTGGCGAACGCTGACCAGACGACGGGCGACAACACGACTGTCAACGGCTTCGAGAATATCGATGCGTCCGCTGCAACCAGCGCTGTAAATCTGACCGGCTCGTCCGGTGCAAACGTTCTCATCGGCGGGACAGCGGGCGACACCTTTAACCTCTTTGCCGGTGCCGACTCACTCACTGGTGGCGGTGGCACAGACACGCTGGCGCTTGATGCCACGTCGACTGACCTGAACAACGCGACCGATGCTCAGCTGATCGGCGTCGAGAACGTGTTGCTGTCGAATGCAGCCACTGTGAATCTGTCCAACCAGACAGAAGGCTTCACCATCACCGGATCGGGTGGAGCAGACTCGATCACGGGTGCCGCAGGCAACGACGTCATCGTCGGTGCCGCAAATGACGCGCTGCTCAACGGCGGTGGCGGTACCAACACGCTCAGGGTCGGCGCCAGCTTCAACGACGTTAACAACGCGCAGATCACCAGTATCCAGAATGTGATTCTGACCGCCGCAAACACGACGCTTGTTCTGTCGGACCAGACCGAAGGGTTTACCATTACGGGTTCAACCGGTATCGACAACATTACGGGCGGTTCCGGGACAGATACTATCATCGGTGGTCTGGGCGCCGACCAAATGAACGGTGGGGCCGGTGCCGACACGTTCCGGTTCGGTACAAATGACTCGATCAGTACCTTGGGAGGCAGCGGAGACAGTGGCACGATTGTCGGTTATGATGTGATCACAGGCTTCAACACGGCCGAAGATAAGCTTGACCTTGTTGTTGCCGCGACAGCTGCGACCGCTGGTAATGTCAATGGAAGCGACTCCGAACTGACGATCTCGGGCGATACGGTGGAGTCGCATTCGACGCTCAACGGTATGGCCACCTTCTTTGGGACCGATAGCTTCACGACCGCGCGTTCGGTTACTTCGACTGCAAGTCTCGCAGCCGTTGTGGACTACCTGAGAGAGTCCGATATCGGAGGTGCGGGTGCAACTCTCGCATTCACGACCTCGGGAGCCATCGGGACGCACACGTTCATCTATCAGCAAACTACCACTAATGATGGTGACGCGGGCGGATATACGCTCGTAGACCTGTCCGGCACAACGATCAGCAACCTGAACTCGCTTCTCGGCACCACGGTCGACCCCATCGTCCTCGACCTCGACCACAACGGCGTCTCGTTCAGCTCGCTCGAAAACGGTGTCTCCTTCGACATCAACTCCGACGGCGCGCAGGACCGGCTCGCCTGGACCGCCAATGGCGGAGACGGCATCCTCGCGCTCGACGTCGACGGCTCCGGTCGAATCGAAAACGGCAACGAGCTGTTCACGCCGACGTTCAATGGCGGCAGTTTCGCCGACGGCATCGCCGCGTTGGCGAGCCTCGACGGCAACCATGACGGCGTGATCGACAGCCGGGATGCGGCGTTCGGCGACCTCACGGTCTGGCAGGATGCCAACCACAATGGCGTCAGCGACGGCGGCGAACTGACCAGGCTCGGCGATCTCGGCATCTCCAGCATCGAGCTGGCGACCACGCCAGGTGCTCCCATCGACGGGCAGAACATTGCCGGCATCGGTTCGTTCACTTACGCGGATGGCACGACCGGTACCTTCGTCGAAGTCGATCTGGATGCCTCGCTCGGCACGTCGGCCGCCGACATCGCCGTGGAATTCGATCACGGCGGGGGCGATATCGACCTCAGCGCGCTGCAACAGGCCGTCGGAGATGTCGCTCCGCCGCAGCAGCCGCAGGGTGGCGAGGCTCCGGTGGCGGATGCAGGCTCCACGGTGCCCGCTGCGATCGCGATCATGCACGAGCAGGCCCAGCTTGCGATGCAGCTGGCGGCCTCCTGAAGCGGGATGCGGGTGACGACGGGGCCCGGACGCAGCACGAGGGCTGCGAGCCGCGGCCCGGTTTCTACGTTGCATGGGGTTGTTTTCGCGATTTTGCGTCCAGGCCCCGCCGTTCAGCCGGGCGAGCGGTGCATCCGCCCGCGCGTCACATCAACAGGGGCAGGCGACCGAAATCCGACGCACCCTGATCGGCCGCCTCGGATCCCGTCCATTCGAACGAAGCGGCCTCGCCGGCGGCCGCAGGCGCCGCCGCAGTTTGATCGTCCGGCAGCGCGCGCCTGGCATAGGGCGCCGCGAACAGATGCACCCCGTCATGATTGATGGCGAACAAGGGGATGAAGCTCGAGGCGTCGGCATCCTCGATCAGCAGGGATTGCCGGTTGTCCAGGATCAGCCAGCGGTCGTCGAGGCGGGCCGCCAGCACCGCGTGGTCCTGCCGCACGGAGCGGTCGCGAACCAGCACCAGCTGCAGGTTCTCGCGGGCGACGCCGGCCTCCCGTAGCGCGACGTATTTGGCGATCGCGTAGTCTTCGCAGTCGCCTTTCGTAACCGCAATGCTCGCCAGCGGCGCACTCCAGCGGTCGGCTTCGCCGTGCAGGGCGTGATCGCTGACGTAGCGGATCGCCATGTTGACGGCACGATTGGCCTCTTCGAGCCGGGCACGGCCTGACCTGGCGCTAACGGCGTTGATCAAGCGCAGGAACTGCGCGGCGTGCGGCGGGCAGTGTTCCGAATCGGCGCGGCAGCGGTCCAGAATGACCTGCTCCCGGGCCATGTCGGCCTCGATGCCCCGCCATTTCCGCCACAGCATGCCGTCCGGCGCGCGAAAGGTGAACAGGCCGAACGGCTCTTTACCGACCGGCGGCGCCTGCTTCGCCGCGGGCGCTGCGTCCGTTGCGACATTCGATGGCGTCAGGGATGCGAAGCGGACCGCATCGGGGCCGCGGCCGCGCTGACGGTCGAGCTTGGCCAGAACCGCGTTGATGCTGAAGAATGTCGCGGGCGGCCGTGCCGGTCCCCGGTTTCGATCGGAGCCGGGCATGAATTCGACAGCGACATCGTCATCCGGTTCATCGGCCGCCATCACACGGGATGACCCTGCGTGGGCGCTGACCGAGAAAACGAGCGCAGTGATCAGCCCGGACAAGCCGAGCTTCCGCAACCTCTGACGCGGTGTCATCGAGACGTCCCCTTTTTCGGGAACGTCAGCCGACGTCTTGTGCGTCGATCCGCGCTCCCCGCTGTTATCGGGACGCAGATTGCGGTATCGCGACTTAGGCCGGGTTAAACTGGCTTGGCGGCTCAGGGAATTGAGAAAAGGCGGTCAACTGTGGGTTGGCCTGTTCGCTCAGAATTGATCAGTTGAAGTTCTTAAAATTGAGAGATTGAAGTTCGAAGTCCGTTAAGCAAGCCGCAACGGCTCAGCGCTCGCGCAGCGCCTCATCGCGCAAGCTGCGGGCCGGCTTGAGCAGGTAGTCCAGCACGGATTTCTCGCCGGTGAGGATCTCGACCGTGGTCACCATGCCCGGGATGATGGGGAGAGAATTCTTGGCCGTTCCGAGATGGTTTTTTTCCGTCCGCACCATGACGCGGTAGAACGTTTCCTGCCGCTCGGCCTTTTCGGCCTTCTCGTCGACGATGGTATCGGCGCTGATGCGTTCGACCTTGCCCTTCAGCGAACCGTAGATCGAGGAGTCGTAGGCCGAAATCTTGACCACCGCGTCCTGGTTGGGCCGGATGAAGGCGATGTCCTGGGGCCGGATGCGGCCCTCAACCAGCAGTGAATCGTCCAGCGGGATGATATCCATGACATTGGCGCCGGGCTGCACCACGGCGCCGATCGTGGTGACGTTCAACTTGTTGACGATGCCGTGTACCGGAGCCTTGAGGTCGGTGCGCCTGACCCGGTCCTGCGCCGATTTGATGTTTTCATCCAGCACCGCCAGATCGCCTTTGGATTTCGCGAGATCCTCGTCGGCCTGCGAACGGAACGAAGCCAGCGTATTGGCGATCTTCGATTGCGCCTCGGCGAGCTGGCCGCGCATCTCGGTCGCCTGCCTGTCCAGCCGCAGCATTTCGATTTCGGGCACCACCTTTTGTTCATAGAGTTTGCGGGTGAGGCTGAGCTCGCGATCGAGCAGCTTGAGCGTTCCGGTCAGTCGCGTGACTTGCTGGTTCAGCACATCCACATCCTGCGCGACTTTTTGCGACCGCATTTTGAACACGCTGGTCTCGGTGGCGACCGAAGCGGGCACGACCTGGTCCAGTTGATCGGGAAATGTGACCTCGCTGCGCCCACGCGCCTCGGCCTCGAGCCGGGCGACGCGAGCAGCCATCGCCGCGCGCCTTTCCCGTATTTCACCAAACTCGGAGGCAAATTTGGTGTCGTCGATCCGCATCAGCGTTTGACCCTGTTGGACAATCGCGCCCTCCTGAATGAGGATCGCCGTGACGATGCCGCCTTCGAGCGTCTGCACCACTTGGGTCTGTCGCGAAGGCACGACACGTCCGTTGCCGCGCTTGACCTCCTCCAGAATCGCGAAATGCGCCCAGGTCAGGAACGCCACCAGCATGGCGAGGAAGGTCAACAACAGCATCCGCGAGGTGCGCGGCGTGCGCAGGGCGGCGGCGCTGCGGATGTCATTTGCGAAGGCGAAATCAGTTGGCGGCATTTGGCTTTTGGACCAGTGTTGTTGCTCCGGCAAACGCATCGGTCGAAGCCGTGACCGGTTTGCCCTGGAGAATGGCCATTACCTTGTCGCGGGGGCCGTCGGCGACCAGGCGGCCGTTGTCGAACAGCAGCAGGCGGTCGACCATGTTGAGAAGCGAGAGGCGATGGGTGGAGATGATGATCGTCATCCGCTCGTCGCGGAGCGCCTTCAGCCGTTCAAGGAATTCGCCTTCGCTGCGGACGTCGAAATGCGCGGTGGGCTCGTCGAGAAACAGCACCCGCGGCTTCCTGATCAGGACGCGGGCCAGTCCGATCGCCTGCTTCTGACCGCCGGACAGGCTGCGGCCTCCCTCGGAAATCGGCATGTCGTAGCCCATCGGATGGCCCGCGATGAAGCTCTCGACACCGGAGAGACGGGCGGCCGCAAGTATTTCTTCATCGGTGGCGTCCGGCTTTCCGAGCGCAATATTGTCGCGCAGCTTTCCGAAGAACAGGTCGGTATCCTGCATTGCAAATCCGATACCGGCGCGCAGATCGGAGGGGTCGTACTGGCGTGAGTCGACGCCATCGACCAGAATGCGGCCTTCCTGCGCCTCATAGAAACCCAGCAGCAGACGGCCGACCGTCGTCTTGCCCGATCCGACGCGGCCGATAATGCCGATTCTTTCGCCGCCCTCGATCTTGAACGAAACCTTTTCCAGCGCTTTGCCGGCCGCGTTGGGATAGGCGAAGCTGACGTTTTCGAAGCTGATGCGCCCATCACGGATTCGTCGGGTGACGTAGGCGCGCTCGGGTGCCCGTTCCCGCTCCAGCGACATGACGCGGTTGATCGCCCTCAGCGAAGTCAAGGTCTGGGTCCCTCGCGTGATGATCGAGGCGATGCCGGCGATCGGGCCGAGAACGCGGCCGGCCAGCATGTTGGCGGCGACGAGGGCGCCGACCGAGAGTTTCCCGTCGAGAATGAGAAACACCCCGATGACGAGCAGCAGGAGGCTGGTGATCTGTTGGGCCGAACTGGCGGCGGTCAATGTCAGCGAAGACCAGAAGTGAACATCCTCGCCCGATCGCGCCGTGGCGGCGACCGAGCGCTCCCAGGCGGTCTGCATGCGGGCTTCGGCGCCTGTTGCACGGACGGTCTCGAGACCGGACAGGGATTCGACCAATACGCCGTGACGCGCGGCGGATTCCGCCTGCAGGCGTTTCATCGCCCGATCCAGCGGGCGCTGCATGATGAAGCCGAGCGCAATCATGACCGGCAGCATGATCAGCGGAATCCAGGCGAGCGGGCCGGCGATCGTGAACAGCACGGCGAGAAACAGCACGGCAAACAGCAGATCGGTTGCCGACACCACGCTGCCGGAGGTGAAGAACTCGCGCACCGAATCGAAGTCGCGCAGCTGATTGGCGAGGATGCCGACCGAAGCCGGGCGCTGCGCCATCTTTACCGCCATGACGTGCTCGAAAATATTGGCCGCAAGCACGACGTCCATGGTCTTGCCGGTCACGTCGATCATGCGACTGCGCACGGCGCGCAGCACGAAGTCGAACACCACCGCGATTCCCATGCCCACGGACAATGCAATGAGCGAAGGGATGGCGCCGTTCGGAATGACCCGGTCATAGACGCTCATCGTGAACAAGGGCATTGCCAGCGCGAGCATGTTGATCAGCAGCGCGGCCAGGGCAATGTGCCCGTAACTGCGCCAGTGCACTTTGACGGTGGACCAAAACCAGTGGTTTCGAGGAAGGTCACCCGCCGCGACCGCGCGTGCATTGGCTTCAGCGGCGGCCCGGACGAGAAACGCATAGCCGGTATAGTCCGCATTGATCGTTTTCAGCAGGACGGTCTGCGGGGTTGCGCTCTCCTTGGTAGGGTCGAGTATCGTCGCGCTCTTGTTCTTCTGATCGATTCCCAGAATGATCAGCCCGATCCCGTTCTTCATGACGAGGACGGCGGGCAGTACCAGCGTGGGAATGTCCAGGATGTCCCGCTTGATGGCCTCGGTTTCCAATCCGGCGCGCCGGGCGGCGCGGTCGTACAGGGCAACCGACAGCCTGCCGTCCAGTATGGGCAGGCCCCCCAGCAGAGCTTCGCGGCTAACGGCTCGCCCGTGGTAGGCGGCGAGGTAGGTCAATGATGCGGCGAGGGGATCGTCGCAGAGCGTCTTGCGGGTCGGTTCGGCGGCCCTCGACTCCGGCTCGTCCTTGGCCGTTCGGGCAGGGGCGGGATCCTGCTTGGGGGTCCGAAATAACAAGGTAAATGCCTCTGATCGTTAACAATAAAACGTGCCCCGAAATCCGTCAGGCTCAGAATACATCAACCAGCCAACAAATCATCGGCGGAATCCGACGTTCATTGTTGACAGTTAACTGCGAGCCCTGCCGCGGCTGTTTACTGCGTCAGTTTCATTCGCATGCGCCCGGCCGCGGCGGCCGTTAAGCCTACTTTTGGTCTTGCGGAAATGCCGTGAGCAACCAGTGCGGCTTCTTGCCGGACTGAGCTGACGCATACGCCTGCGAACTGCCTTCCGCGGGGACGTAGACGACTTGCTGAACAGGCCTTCTGACAGCAAACCACTCCGCGGCGCCCAGCAGGCTGGCTGCAAACGTCCAGCGCGGCCATCGCTGCCTGAATGCTTCCTCGTTCTGAGGTTCAGCCGAAGCATAGGCGCTCACCACGGCAGCCGCCGGATTCGCATCGGCGACACGGAGCGGCTCGGAGCCGGTATCCGGCAGGGTCATGCGAAGCGTGGGCAGCTTGTAGGGAACGAAGTTGTACGGAAGCGAATCGAGCGGCGCAGCATCCACCGGCGGGGGGGCCTTAAGGTATTCAAGGAGCGTTCCCATCGCGGCCAGCAACTGGTAATCGGCGAAAACGATCACGCCGCGCGAAGACGTGAGCGACACCGCGGCGTTGAAATACTGGTTCTGCGCATTCAGCAGGTCGATCAGGGAGCGCTGGCCCAGCTCATATTCCTTGTCGAAAGCAGCGATGGTTTTCCTGTTCGCTGCCAGTTGACGCGTCAAGGCGGCTACCCGGGTTGCGGTGATGGTGCGGGCCGCCCACGCCTTGTCGATGGACTCGAGGGCGTCGCGCTGCAGTCGCGCGTGACGCATGGTCGCCTCGGTGTGGCGCTCGGCCATCTCCGATCGACGCCAGACATCCTGCCCGCCACGGAAGATGTCCCAGGACATCACCACCCGGCCGCTATAGTCCTCGAAGGTTGTGCCGAGGTAAGGATACGTATTGTCGCTATGTGAAGCCCGACCCTCGAGCGAGAACGTCGGAACGAGCGCGCCATCCGTTACGCGGAAGGCGTGTTTGGCCGCGTCGCGATCAGCTCCTGCCGCCAAAATCGTGGGATTGAAGCGAACGGCTACCGCCAGGGCTTCATCCCTGCTGCCGGGCATCCCGCCGAGGGCTCCCGGGAAGCGCAGGTTGAAGGGCTCGAGGCCGACCACCTTGCGGTATTTGGCGCGAGCTTCGTCGAGACTCTTGCGAAACTCCGCGAGCGCTGCGCGGGCGCTTTCAACACGCTCGCGGGCTTGTTCGAGGTCGCCTTCTCCCGCCCGCCCGCCCGAAAACCGGGAGTTCACGTTCGAGAAAATCTTCTCATGGTTGGCAACATTCTGTTCGCCGAGGCCAATCAGCCGCAGGTACCGCACCACGTCGACATACGCTTCGGCCGCGTCCAGCGCGATCAACTCGGTTCGTTCGCGAACCCGAAATGCTGCTGCATTAACCCGGGCGGATTGACGCCAAATGTCGTGGATGGACGCGAATCCATCAAAAAGGACCTGTCGTACAACCACTGATTGTTGGGAGCCGTTTCGCCAGGGTCCGCTTCCGGCGACCGGCACGGGCAATGCGGTTCCGATGTTCACCGCGGCGCGCTGGTCGAATTTTTCGGGGCCGTATCTGGCCTCGATCCGGACCTGTGGCAGCAGGGTGCTCTGGGTCTGCCGCAACTCGGATTCGGTGGCCCGCCGGTTCGCCGATGCCTCCCCTACGCCGGGATTGGTCTGAACCGCCTGCCGCAAGGCCTCGTTAATTGAAAACTCGGCTGCGTTTGCCGGATTCATGGCTAAAATGAGGCCCGCGATTGCGAAATATGACGATGATTTCATAATTGGCTCACTTACGCTCGGAAACAGGGCCGCTCGCCGCAAATCTGACATGGTAAAAACAAACTAAATGTATCAAAGGCCGAACGGAACACCTATGACATTTTGGCCACACCAGGATCGAAAACTTTGAAACCTTTTGTTAATAATTGGCTCGCGCTACGACCGTCGCGGCGGCTGCTAGCCGCCCGGTCGATCGCAGGGGCGAATGATGGGGTCACTGGTTGAAATCGCGCCGCGTCCCGCCCCGTAATTGGGGCGGTTTACGTCTTTTTCCCGAGCGCTTTTGAGGCGGCGGCCGGCCCAACATTCGACAGCGTAGTCCGTTCGCGGCTATGCCGTTCCAGGCGCGGGGGTGCCAAGTCGGAAAGCTCGTATGCGGAATTCGCTCAAATGCGCGGTTTTTCTCCCGATCATTTCGATGGTTGCGGAGGCGCAGGCAAAGCGCGGACGCCGCTCATCGGCTGGAACTCCGATAGGCCGGCGCGGGTGCGCCGGTTAGCCGCTGGTGGTCGGACGGCTCTCCGTATTTCGTCTCTTCTTCGGCCAACAGTCGCAACAGCGTCCGGTACCGCGTCTCGTCGCGGCCCGGGTCACCTTCGCTGATGGCAATAAGCTTGCGATATCGCGCGATGTTTTCGTTGCGGACATAGCGCTCCATTGGCGACTCCATAGCTACAGCATCCAGTTTGCAGTCTGTTCTCCATTCCCGAGCGGCGCTGTTCAATATTGCTCAGGCAAGAAATAAAGCGGTCGAGCGATCGCACGGCCCGCCGCCGTCGGCGAGAAACGGCGATATCGCGATCAACAGCCAAAAGGCCGTCCTGCCTGCGGCACTGGACGCGGTCAGCGGCTGCCTTTACTTAAATCCGCATGAACCCAGCACCGGATGCACCGCAGGCGCGCTTCTACGAGTCCCAGGGGCTTCGGCTTCACTACAGCGACTGGGGCAACGCGTCGGCGCCGCCGTTGTTGCTGATCCACGGCGGGCTCGATCACTCCCGCAGCTGGGACCATGTTGCGCGCGCGTTGCGGACGGATTTTCACGTCATCGCACCCGACTTGCGCGGGCACGGCGATTCCGACTGGGCAAAGGGCAGCAGCTACAGTCTGGCCGATCACGTCTACGACCTGGCCGGCCTGGTCAAATCCGAGGGCCTGGAGAAAGCCGCTGTCGTCGGCCACTCGATGGGCGGCATGGTCAGCCTGACCTATGCCGGGGCGTTTCCGGAAAAGGTGTCGCGGCTGGTCGTGCTCGACGGCGTCACCAATTTCCCGGCGAGACGCGTGAAACCGATCGACGTGCGGATCGCGGATTGGGTCGCCGACCTCGACAAGACGGCGCAACGCAGAACCCAGCGCTATGCGTCAGTGGCCGACGGCGCCGATCGCATGCTGGGGCGCAATGCGCGGCTGACCCTCGAGCAGGCAATCCATCTTGCCACCCATGCGCTGAAAAAGGATGCCGGCGGCGGTTACGGCTGGAAGTTCGATCCTTACTTGCGCGCCCGCGCGCCGTACCGGCTCTCACTGGAAGACAACATCGCGCTGTGGTCGCGCATCGCCTGTCCGACGCTGCTGGTCGCCGGCAGCGAGAGTTTCCTGCCGGATCCCGAGACCGCCGGCGTGCTCGGGCACTTCCGGCAGGCCGAACTGGTGAAGATCGATGGTGCGGGGCACTGGGTGCAGCACGACAAGCCGGCCGAAATCATCGACGCCCTCAAAACATTTCTTGCGGCCTCGGCGCGAGGTAAGGCGGTCTTCCTCGGCCCATCACCCGTTGCGTGACCCGAAAGCCAGGTCGTGACGCGAAAGCTGCGTTCCGGACCGCCGATCTGGCCGGGGCTTTCGGTGTCGACGATCCAGCGCAAGGAAGCCAGCGACGCCGTCGCCCGCGCCAATGGAGCGGGCGCGATAGCTTCGCAACCTCTCGTGAAATCGCGAGAGGCTTTTCATCTCCAGTCCCCGTTGCAGGAAAATAAGGGCACGCGAAGCGCGCCGGATCAGGGCCTCCATCGGCGGAGACAGCGGGGAAGCGTCGCCTCCTTCAAGATTCAACGGCGCCCGTATCCACCCGTTCGAGCAGCGCAAGAAGACCTTGCAGCATCGCCGTCGGCGTCGGCGGACAGCCGGGAATGTGCAGATCGACCGGAACGACTTCGGCCACGCCGCCGACCACCGCGTAGCTGCCGGCGAAGCAGCCACCATCCCGCCCGCAATCGCCGACCGCGACCACCCATTTCGGATTGGGGGTCGCGTGATAGGTGCGCTCGAGCGCTTCGCGCATGTTTCGGGTCACCGGGCCGGTTACGACAAGCACGTCGGCATGGCGCGGCGAGGCGACGAATTTGAGGCCGAAGCGCTCGACGTCGTAGTGGGCGTTGTTGAGCGCGTGGATTTCCAATTCGCATCCATTGCAGGACCCGGCGTCGATCTCGCGGATCGAGAGACTGCGGCCGAGCCGCCGCCGCGCCGCGCGACCGACCGCCGTTGCAAGTTCGGTCAACGCGGCATCATCAGGCAATGGCGGAAGTTCGGTGAACGGCAGGCGAAACAGGCTTTCGAACAGCAGCTTGCGCATCGCTAGAGATCCTGGCCCGAATACGAACAGTTGAATGACTTGTTGCAGAGCGGGAAATCCGCGACGATATTGTTCTCGATCACGGCTTCCAGCAGCGGCCATTGAAACCAGGAGGGGTCGCGCAGGTGGCATCGCTCGACCCGGCCGCTGCGCAGGCGGAGCCAGACCAGCACGTCACCGCGAAATCCCTCGACGACGGCCATGCCTTCGCGCGCTTCGCGCTGGTGCGCCGCATGGGTACCCAGCGGCCCCTCGGGAAGCCGGCTCAATATCTGGTCGACCAGTGCAAGCGACTGCTCGACCTCGCGGACGCGAACCCAGATCCGGGCGTTGACGTCACCCTCGTTCAGGACCGGGACCTCGAAGCGCAAGACGTCATAGGGCGGATAGGCAACGGTGCGGCGCGCGTCGAACAACCGGCCGGAGGCGCGGCCGATAGGGCCGCCGGCGCCATATTGTTCGGCCAATGCCGGCGTGAGCACGCCGGTATCGACGGTGCGATCCTGCAGCGAGGCGGTGTTGTCGTACAATTCGACCAGGGCGGGGAAACGCAGCCGGACGTTTTCCAGCGCGGCCCGGATGGCTTCCGTCCCTGCAACGTTGAGGTCGCGGGCCACGCCGCCGGGCACGATGATGTCGCGCAACAGCCGATGGCCGAACGCGCTGTGTGATGCACGCAGCACGCTCTCGCGCAGCACGCTGCAATGGGCGTGCATCAGGGTGAACGAAGCATCGTTGCAGATCGCGCCGATGTCGCCGAGATGGTTGGCGAGCCGCTCGAGTTCGGCGAGCAGGGCGCGCAGCCAGACCGCGCGATCGGGCACCACAAGCTGCAAGGCCGCTTCGGCCGCGCGCGAAAACGCATAGGCATAGGCGACGGTGCTGTCGCCGGAGACGCGTCCGGCAAGCTGGACGGCGCGCTCGAGGCTCGCGCCGGACATCAGCCCCTCGATCCCCTTGTGGGCATATCCCAGCCGCTGCTCCAGCCGGACCACGGTCTCGCCGCTGGCGGTAAAGCGGAAATGGCCGGGCTCGATGATGCCGGCATGTACCGGACCGACCGCGACCTGGTGCAGCCCGTCGCCTTCCGCCGTCAGGAAGCGATAGGGCGCGGCCTTGGACGGCGCGTCGATGCGATCTCCGAGGGGAAAGCGCACCCCCCATTGGTCGTGATCGAGCCAGGGTCGGGGATCGGGCAGGCCTTCCGCCGACAGTCCGAACAGGTCGTGGATCGCGCGCTCCAGTCGGAGCGCCGGCGGATGGTGCAAGCCGACCGAAGGATAGACTCGGCCGGGGCAGTCCAGGCTGACGACGGCGATTTCGGCGGTCGATCCGTCCATGATCGCCATGTGCACTGTAGCGGGTTCGCCCCAAAGGCCGAGCAGGCTCCAGCGACCGTGCGCCAGCTCGCCGGCGGCAAAATTCCACACGGCAGCATCGACCACGGCGCGCGGCCACGGACTATGCTCCTGAATCACGCGGCCCTCCAGCATGAGATCGATCAGCGACGGCATATCCCGTTAATCCTCAAGACTATCCAAGCAGGCGAGCGACATTCTGGAACCAGGCCACGAGCGGTGCGGGAAGATAGATGCCCGCGCCCAGCACCAGCGCGAGATGGGCGAACATCGGCACATAGGAAGCCTCGGCCGACGCCGTGCTGCCGCGCGGCCGACCGAACGCGACGCTGGTCAGCCGCAGCATCAGGGCGCCGAATGCCAGCAGGATCCCGAACACCAGCACGATCGCCAGCAGCGGCTGCCGCGCGAAGGTGGAGGTCACGACCAGAAACTCGCTCATGAATATGCCGAGCGGCGGCAATCCGGCGATTGCGGCGACGCCGACCACCAGCCCCCAGCCGAGCGCCGGATGGGTCACGGTGAGGCCGCGAATCCGGTTGATCCTTTGCGTGCCCTTGATCTGCGAAATATGGCCGACGGCGTAGAAGATCGCCGACTTGGTCAGGCTGTGCATCACCATGTGCAGCAGCCCGGCAAAATTGGCGAGCGGGCCACCCATGCCGAAGGCAAAAACGATAATGCCCATGTGCTCGATCGAGGAATAGGCGAACAGCCGCTTGATGTCGCGCCGGCGGTAGAGCATGAACGCCGCGAACACCACCGAGACCAGCCCCATTGTCACCATCAGCGGCCCGGGCGCGATCGCGGTCGGATTGGCGGCGAGCAGTATCTTGAAACGCAGCAGCGCATACAGCGCGACGTTCAGCAGCAGGCCGGACAGCACGGCGGAGATCGGCGTCGGACCTTCGGCATGGGCGTCAGGCAGCCAGGCGTGCAGCGGCGCAAGGCCGACCTTGGTGCCGTAGCCAAGAAACAGGAATACGAAGGCGACGTTGAGCAACGCCGGGTCGAAATCCGCAGCATGCTCGATCAAGATCGTCCAGATCATGCCGTCCTGGCCTTCGCCGACAACCGGCCGCGCCGCCATGTAGACCAGGATGGTGCCGAACAGAGCGAGCGCGATGCCGACGCTGCCGAGAATGAAGTATTTCCACGCCGCTTCCAGCGCAGCGTGGGTGCGATAGATGCCGACCATCAGCACCGTAGTCAGGGTGGCGAGTTCCACTGCGACCCACATCAGGCCGATATTGTTCGACACGAAGGCGAGGTTCATGCCGAACATCATGGTCTGGTACATGGCGTGGTAGAAACGCAAGTACGCCGGGGTCAGCCGTCCGGTTTCCAGCTCGTGCGCGATGTAGCTGGCGCTGAAGATGCTGGTGGTGAAGCCGACGAAGGTGTTGAGCACGATGAAGACGATGTTGAGATCGTCGACCAGCACGTAGGGCCCGGGCGGCGGACGGTCGATCAAGAACAGGCAAAGGGCAGCGAGAAACGTCGCGAGGCTGGCGACCACGTTGAGGCGCGCGGTCAGCCGGTAGCCGGGCAGCGCGGCCAGCAACGCCGCGGAGCCGATCGGAATCAGCAGGACGGCCGCGACAGGATCGAAGGAAGCGAGGTTCATCGCCGCTCGCCCCGGAAATCGTCGAGGGCGGAGACGTCGACGGAATCGAAGCGCTCGCGGATCCGGAACAGGAAGATGCCGATGACGATGAAGGCGATCAGGATCGAGAACGCCACGCTGATCTCGACCACCAGCGGCATGCCCTTGGCGCCGGTCGCCGCAAGCACCAGCCCGTTCTCCAGCGACATGAAGCCGACGACCTGACTGACGGCGTTGCGGCGCGTCACCATCACCAGGAGGCCGAGCAGCACCACCGACAGCGCGAAGGCGAGATCCTCGCGCGCCAGCGGGTCGGCGTCGGCGGTCACCCGCAGCATCAGCACCATGGAGAGAGCGACAAGACCCATTCCCGCCAGCATGGTCGGACCGATTCCCACTGCCGACTCGATGTCGCGATGAATGCCGAGCCGCTTGACGATGCGGTGCAGCGCCACCGGAATCACAATCGCCTTGAACACCAGCGCGATGACGGCGGTGAGGTAGAGATGCGGCGCGTCCTGGATGAAGGCCTGCCAGGCGACGGACATCGCGAGCACCAGGGCATGCAGCGCGAACACGTTGAGCAGCGAATAGAGCCGGTCCTGGTACAGCATCATGAAGCTGATCAGGACGAGACCGCCGGCCAGCGTATGCGAGATGTCGAAGGCGAGGCTGTGCATCTGCATCAGAAGCTCCTGGACACGAACAGCAGGAGCGTTCCGAGCAGGCCGAGCATCAGGGCTGCGCCGAGAAACTGCGGAACGCGAAACACCCGCATCTTCGCCGTGGCGGTCTCGAACAGCGCCAGCAGGAAGCCCGCGACCGCTAGCTTGACGACATAGGCGCCGGCGCCGACCGCGTAGGCCATCGCGCCGCTGCCGGACGGCGCGATGTTGAAGGGGAAGAACACGCAGGCGATCAGCGAGACATAGAGCAGCAGCTTGAGAAACGCGCCGAACTCGATCATCGCGAGATGGCGTCCGGAATATTCGAGCACCATCGCCTCATGCACCATGGTGAGCTCCAGGTGCGTGGCCGGATTGTCGACCGGGATGCGCGCATTCTCGGCCAGCGCCACCATGATCAGCGCGATGATCGCCATTGCCAGTGACACCCGCAGCCCGACATAGGACGAGGCCATGAAATTGGCCACCGTCGACAGCTGGGTGGACCCGGCGACCAGCGCCATGCAAAAGACGATCAGCAGCATTGCCGGCTCCGCCAGTGCTGCGATCATGACTTCGCGGCTGGAGCCGATGCCGCCGAAACTCGTGCCGACGTCCATTCCCGCCAGCGCCAGGAAGAAGCGCGCGCTGCCCAGCAGGGCCACGATGGCGATCAGGTCGGCGGTCCAGTTGAACAACAGGCCGGTGGCGAACGTCGGCACCAGCGCGGCGGCGACCCAGATCGCGGCAAAGGTCACATAGGGCGTCACGCGGAACAGCCATGACGCGTTGTCGGCCAGCACCACCTCCTTGCGGAGCAGCCGTAACAGATCGCGATACGGCTGAAAGACCGAGGCGCCCTGGCGCCGCACCAGCCGGGCCTTGATCTTGCGCACGAAGCCGGTCAGCAGCGGTGCGAGCAGCAGCACCAGCAGCATCTGCAGTCCCTGCACGATGATGTCCGAGATCACGACCATATCGCGAGGACCAGGAGCAGGGCGACCAGAGTGCCGAAGACCAGACTGAGGTAGCGGCGGATGGTCAGGAACTGCAGGCGGTTGAGACGGTCGGCCGCGAAACCGACCGCACCGCTGATCGGCTGATAAAGCTTCTCCCAGACCAGATCGTGCAGTTCGATCCGGAGCCGCGCCGGGCTGGTATCGCCGGGGGCCGGCATCTCGACATGATCGCGGGCGCGGAAAAGTAGCGTGCCGAACACCCGACGGATCGGCTGCGCGAAGCTGCCGCTGGAATACTGCGCCGCGGGGACGGGATCGCCAAAACCGCAGTTCCAGGCCGGGCCGCGGCGTAGCGCATGCGAGGCGAAGCGATGAATGAAATAGACCGCCGACGAGGCAGATATCGCGACGAACACCATCACCAGCAATCCGTTATAGGAGCCGCGGCTTTCACTGATCGGCACGATCGAAAGCCAGGGCACATGGACCTGCACCGGGAGGCGGCCACCGAGGATCTCGACCGCGACCGGCGAGAGCGCGTCCATCACCGGTCCCGGCAGGATTCCGGCCAGCAGGCAGAGGGCGGCGAGGATGAACATCGCCGCCAGTGAGTAGCGGTCGACCTCCACGGCGGTTTCCGCGGCCGGGCTGCGCGGCCGTCCGAGAAAGGTCACGCCGAACAGCTTGACGAAGCACGCCGCGGCCAGCGCCGCCGCCAGCGCCAGCATCGCGCCCACCGCGGGCACCATGATCTTCAGCGCCCATTGCGGCAGGTCCGGGCTTTGCAGCACGGCCTGGAAGATCAGCCATTCCGAAACGAAGCCGTTGAACGGGGGCAGCGCCGAGATCGCGACGCAGCCCACCAGCACGACGAAGCTGGTGAGCGGCATCCGGTGGATCAGTCCGCCGAGTTTGTCCATGTCGCGCTCGCCGGTCGAGGTCAGCACGGCGCCGGCGCCGAAGAACAGCAGGCTCTTGAAGAACGAATGGTTGAGCACGTGAAACAGTGCCGCGGTGAAGGCAAGCGCCGCCGACAGCTTCTGGCCGTTGGCCTGAAACGCCAGCGCCAGGCCGAGGCTGACGAAGATGATGCCGACGTTTTCGATGGTGCTGTAGGCCAGCAGGCGCTTGAGGTCGGTTTCCATCATGGCGTAGAGGATGCCCATGACGGCGGTGATGCTGCCTATGCCGAGCACGACCACGCTGGCCGGCCAGGTCGGCGGCCCCAGGAGATCGAAGACGACGCGGATGAAGCCGTAGATCGCGACCTTGGTCATGACGCCGCTCATCAGCGCCGACACGTGGCTGGGCGCCGCCGGATGCGCCAGCGGCAGCCAGACATGCAGCGGCACCAGGCCGGCCTTGGAGCCGGCGCCGAGCAGCATCAGGATCAGCACCAGTGCCGCCACATACGGCGTATGCGGCGTATTGCGGATGGCGGCGAATCCGTAATCCCCCGTCGGCCCCGCCATCAGGCCGAAGGCCAGCAGCAGCGCCAGCGTGCCGAAGCTCGCCATCACGAAATAGACATACCCCGCCCTGGCGTTGCCGGCCTCGCGATGGTGCGCCATGACCAGCGCCCAGGAAGCCAGCGACATGAATTCCCAGCACAGCAGGTAGGAGAACGCGTCATCCGCCAGCACCACCAGATTCATGCCGGCCAGGAAGGCCGGGAAGAACGGCAGCACGCGGTGCGGCGACGCCTCGTGGTCGCCGTAGCCGAGACCGTAGAGGCTGGCCGCTGCGCCGCCGAGATTGACCACGACGAGGAAAAACGCGGCCAGCGCATCCATGCGGAAATGGGCGCCGAGCCACGGCAATCCGATCGGCAGGATCAGGCCGGTGGCATCGGTCGCGCCGCCCAGCAGCCAGCGCAGCGACCCGGCCAATGCGGTGAGGCACATGACCATCGTGGCGCTGTAGATGACTGCGGTGGCGATCGTCGAGCGGCTCAGAACGATCGCCAGGACCGCCAGGCCAAGCAATCCGGCAACGCAAGCCATTTGCAGGACGACGGCCGACATCATCTGCGCGCCCTCGTTCCGCGCGATGCCTTCCCGATCTGAGTGTCCAGAGAGGTCCTTGCCGAGCCGGAATTGATTTTGAGCCGCACCCCGCGTCCCCCGACGCTGCTGACCGCTCCTTCGTCGATCAACTCGATGCCGGCGCCCTCCAGTGCCGTCATCAGCTTCACCAGCGAATCGACATTGCCCCGGACCATCGATTCGCTGGCCTCCATGCGCTGAATGGTGGGCACGGAAAGTCCCGACAATTCCGCGAGTCGGCGCTGATCGAGGCCGAGCAGCACCCGCGCAGCCCGCAATTGCGCCGCCGTGATCATGGATTGGTCCCAAGGCTAACCGATAGGAAGAATGACATCTTCATCATAATTTATGATGTTAAGATGTCAATAAGTGATGTATAGGATATCTATTTTAGCGTATGCTTCAGGACTGCCGCCCAATCGCGCCGGTCGGCAGTCGCGGTCGGAAGCATGCGCGGCCTGGGCGTTGCCGCGCATGAGCGTTGATCGCGGGCATGGCCTCGTGCATGCAGTGGTCGGCGCCGGGGGCAGCGTCGATCCAGCAGCGCGCGAAGTGTTCCCGACGGGTAGAAGACTGGAATTGCGCGCCTCGCTTCCTACATGCAATGAACGCGCTTCTTCGAAATTTCAGGAGGCCTGCATGGGCCTGACGCATGTTTTCGCCGCCGTCCTCGGCGCCACGCTCGTGGTATCGAGCGGCGGATCGATCGCGGACGAATACCGTCCGGGCGAGTTTCTCGGCCTCGACCTTTCCAGCGCGCTGCTCTCGCCAAAACCGCTCGGGCCCGCCACGCAATTTGCGCCGGTTCGGATCGAGGCGCGCGCCGATCGCGCCAGCCCGGCCCCATCCGCGCGTGTCACGCCCGCCAAGACCCCGGTCGCGAATCAGCGCGCGGACAAACCGCGCGGCGGCGCCCGCACCAAGCTGGCGCGGCCGCGTGGCAATCCGCTCGACGCGCAGGCGTCCGATACCCGGGTTCAGGCCTGGCCGTGCAAGTCCGGCGGCATCTGCAACTGGAAATGACCGGTGGCTGCGATCAGGCGCGCGCGCATCACGGTGTCACCAGCAGATAACCCCCCACCACCATCAGCACAGACAGCGCACCGGCACGCCGGCCACGCCGGTGAT
Source organism: Bradyrhizobiaceae bacterium Ga0074131 (assembly GCA_001464035.1). Lineage (GTDB taxonomy): Bacteria > Pseudomonadota > Alphaproteobacteria > Rhizobiales > Xanthobacteraceae > Bradyrhizobium. The sequence continues at coordinate 51,035 of LNEC01000014.1, read as the reverse complement.
GATCGCAAGCCCTGACCTTGCCGTGCGACCCGTTCATGATTTGCAGTTTGCCGGGCGGGCAGGCTATCAAGCGGCCGGCCCGCCGTCTCAACCATGCGTCAGCCGCTATCCGTCGGCTACCGGTTGTCGGCGAGGCGGCTCAGCCTTCAGGAGCAATCCATGGAATACCTGCAAACCCAGGGCATCAGCCTGCCGCGGCTAGGGCTCGGCACCTTCCGCCTGCAGGGCGATGCCTGCCGTGCGGCGGTCGAAAGCGCGCTCGGCCTCGGCTACCGGCATATCGACACCGCGGAAATGTACGGCAATGAAGACCCCATCGGTGTAGCGATCGCCGCGTCCGGCGTCGCCCGCAGGGATCTGCATGTCACCACGAAAGTCTGGCACGAGAATCTCGCGCCGGACGCGATCCGCCGGGCGTTCGACGCCAGCCTGGACAAGCTCGGGCTCGGCCATGTCGATCTCTATCTCGTGCATTGGCCGTCGAAGGGCATGAATCTGCCGGCGATGTTCGAAACCCTGATGAAACTGCAGCAGGAAGGCCGCGCCCGCGCCATCGGCGTCGCCAATTTCAATCTCGCGCTGTTGAAGACCGTGGTCGAGGAAATCAAGGCGCCGATCGCCTGCAACCAGATCGAATACCATGTGATGCTCGACCAATCCCCGCTGCGCAGATATCTCGCCGCCAAATCGATTCCGCTGGTAGCGTATTGCCCGCTGGCGCAGGGCCGCGTGGCGTCGGACCCGACACTGACGGCGATCGGCCGCAGGCATGGCGCAAGCGCCGCCCAAGTGGCGCTGAAATGGCTGCTCGACCAGGACGGCGTCGCCGCCATCCCGAAAGCGTCGCGGATGGAAAGCCAGCAGGCCAATCTCGACGCGCAAAGTATCGGGCTGGACGACGAGGACATGAAGGCCATCGCGGCGCTGCCGAAGGACATACGCTGCGTCAGTCCCGGTTTCGCGCCGGCATGGGATTGAGTGGAGCCTCATCCGAGCGGCGCGCTCTCCGGCAGGCCTCTTGCGCTCTCCGGTGCGCGCGTCTCGAAAGATGAGAATGGCCCCTTGCGGGGCCATTCTCGTGACGCCTCAATAGCTGCGATAGCGCTTCTTGATCACCACTACCTTGTGCCCATGGCCGCGGCCGCGGTGATATCCACGATTGTGGTGAACGTGGGCGCGTGCGCCGTGCCTGTGGTGAACGCCGTGATGATGGCCGCCACGTTTGATGACGACGGTATGAGCGTCGGCGTTCGAGGACGGTGCCGCGATGAAGATCGTGGCGACCGCCGCGATCATTAATGCAAACTTCTTCATGCTATCTCCCTAGGTTGAGCAGAAATTTAACAGCGCACCCCAACCAACGTTCCGGGGGAACCGGACGAGAATTCTGAACAGTCATTCAGCAACGGTTGACGCATTACGCGCATCGGCTGCGACTTTGCCCTGGACCCAACGCCCGTTGTCGGCGCGGCTTGCGCAATGCCCGTGCCCGGCGCATCATCCGGCGACAAGAACAAGATCAGGGGAGCGTCACCATGTCCGCATTGTCACGCCGGAATTTCCTCGCGCTTACGGGGGCGGCCGCCGCCACGCTATCCCCGCGCTTCACGACGGCGGCAAATGCCGCGATGGGTCCGAACGACAAGTTCGACCTCGTGATCAAGGGCGGCGATGTGCTCGATCCCAGCCAGCCGCTGCGGGGCAAGCGCGACATCGGCATTCGCTGGGGTATGATCGAGGCGATCGAGCCCGACATTCCAGCCGCGCGCGCCTCGAAAACCCTCGACGCATCGGGCAAACTGGTGACGCCGGGCCTGATCGACCTGCACAGCCACGTGTACCCCTATGGCTCGGCGATCGGGATTCCCGCCGACGAACTGGCGCAGTTTCAGTGCACGACCACGATGGTTTCCGCCGGCGATGCCGGCGTCAACAACCTCGCGGCGCTGCGCCGCTACATCGTGGCGCAATCGCGGACGCGAATCTATGCGTTCGTCCACATCGCCAATCACGGGCTGTCGGGATTTCCGGTCGCCGAACTCTACAATATCGACCACGCCCAGATGGAAGCCTGCGCCATGGCGCTGGCGGAGAATCAGGACTTCCTGATCGGCGTCAAGGTGCGGATGTCGGAGAATGTGATCGCCAAACACGGCCTGGAGCCGCTGAAGCGGGCGATCCGGGCCTGCGAGATGTGCGGCTGGCCGGCCAAGATGATGGTGCATATCGGCGGCGTCGAAACCAAAGAACTGATGTCTGGGATACTAGACCTGCTGCGGCCCGGCGACGTGCTGACCCACGCCTATTCCGGCGCGCCGAACATCGGCGGCGTTTTCACCAACATCGTGCAGGACGGCAGGCTTTTGCCGGCGGCGCTCGCGGCCAAGCAGCGCGGCGTGATGTTCGATGTCGGCCATGGCGGGGGCAGTTTTGACTTCACGGTCGCCGAAGTGGCGATTCCGGGCGGCTGCGCGCCCGACGTCATCTCCTCCGACATCCACGTCTATTCCGCCAACTCGCCGGGCATGCCCTACCTGCCGAACGTCATGAGCAAGTTCATGATACTGGGCTTTTCGCTGGAGCAGGTGGTGACGATGGCAACCTCGACGCCGGCGAAGATCATCGACCGCGCGCCGAAGATCGGCACCTTGCAGATCGGCGCGCCCGCCGACGTCGCGATCATGGAACTGGTGGAGGCGCCGGTGTCGTTCGTCGACACCCGCAACAACAAGCGCGACGGCAAGGCGCTGTTAAAACCGGTGCAGACCGTGATCAACGGCGTGCCGTTCGGCAGGCCGTATCAGGCGCCGTTCGCGGTGAGGTGAGGGTACAAGAAAGGATAGGTCGCGTCGCTCCTCGCAAAGACGGCACCCAATCCCGTCATTGCGAGCGAAGCGAAGCATTGCCGCGGTTGCCGCAGCTTGCAGTCAAGTAGCGTTCAGCCTTTCGCGCGCGCCTCCACATTCGCGATCCGCGCCGGCACGCCGAACTCCTTCCGGCACACCTCGGCCAGCACCGCGACGCCTTCGCGGATCTGCTGATGCGAGGGACTGGCAAAACACAGCCGCAGCCGGCTGCCCGCATAGGCCTTGTCGGTCGACCATTCCGGCCCCGGATTGATGGCGACGCCGGCCGCCAATGCAGCCTGATAGAGCTTCAACGTGTCGACATGGTCGGGCAGTTTCACCCACAGGAAGATGCCGCCCTTGGGGTCCTCGAATTCGGCCGAGGTGCCGAATTGTTCGTTGAGCGCCTCCATCATGGTGTCGAGCTTGGCGCGAAGGCCGCGCGTCAGTTGCGGCACGTGGGTGGCAAAATGCGGCGCACAATATTCCGCCAGCACCATCTGCTCCAGCGCGCCGGAGCCGGCGTCGGTCTTCAGCGCCAGCATCCGCGACAGCATCGCCCAGGGCGCAACGATGAAGCCGACCCGCAGCGCAGGTGCGATCGACTTCGAGAACGAGCCGATGTGGATCACGCCGCCGGTCTCGTCCATGGCGTAGAGCGCGGGCGGGCGCCGGCCGTCCCAGATCAGGTCGGCGTAGCAATCGTCCTCGAAGACGGGCACGCCATATTGCCGCGAAAGCTTCAGGAGCTCGGTGCGGCGCGCCTCCGGCATGATGGTGCCGGTCGGATTCTGCACGGTCGGAATGGTGTAGATGTATTTCGGCGTGATGCCTTTGGCCTTGAGGCCGGCCAGCGCCGCCGCCAGCGCATCCATCCGCATGCCGTTGTCGTCGAGCGGGATGCCGACCATGTTGACGCCGAGACGGGTCAGCCGGCTCAGCGCGCCCTGATAGGTGTCCTGCTCGATGATGACGGTATCGCCCCGCGCCAGCAGCGTCGCGTTGACGAGATCGAGTGCCTGCAGCGAGCCGGAGACGATCAGGATGTCGTCGGCGGCGCAGTCGATGCCGGCGTCGCGCCTGAGCTTCGTCGTGAGAAATTCGCGCAGCGGCCGGTAACCCTGCGGGCCACTCGCGAGCCCGTAGGTGGCGAGCGTCTTGCCCTCGCGCCTGAGCACGGAATTCACGGCATCGGCCAGGCCCTCGACCGGGACCTGGTCCGGGTCGTTGTTGCCGCCGACGAAACTGTACCGTGCCAAGCCGGTCCACTTAGCGGCAGGCGCCGGCAATCCGGCCGGAAGCAGGGGTGCGAAGTCGAATTGCGCTGAGGTCATGGACGTTATCCCCGTTTGATTTTCTTGTTTTGAAGGCCCGGATTTCCCGGGGCTTGCCCAAGGCTGGTCCGGCTGAGCCACCTTCACAGGCCGGCCCTGAATCGTAAAGCCGTCATGCCCCTGCGGATCTCCGCCGGCATGGTGGCCGGGAGAGGCGGAAAAACAGGCGTCATGCCGGCCGCCCGGGCCTGCGCCGCCGGCGCGCAGGTGATCGACAGGATCGCCGGAATCGCGGCAAAGAACCGGCCGGTCCGTATGTGACACATTGTTCGTTTGACGTTGACGCGCGGGCCTCTAGGTTGCGGCGAGGGGAAGGCTGGATTCATGCACGAGCTCATTCGCGATATCACTTTATGCATCTTGTTCGCCTGGGGGCTCGGGCTTCTGGCCCATTTTTTTAGGCAGCCGCTGATCCTCGCCTACCTTATCGCGGGGTTTAGCATTGGTCCATTCGGCATCGGCTGGGTCAAGTCGCAGGAATCGATCAGCGTCATTTCCGAACTCGGCCTGATCTTCATGCTGTTCATGATCGGGCTGGAAATCGACCTCAAGAAGATCGTGCGCGCCGGCCGGGTGATCCTGTTCGCCGCCGGCGCCCAGCTGGTCGGCGGCTGCCTGCTCGGCATCGTGTTCTTCATGGGCATCGGCCTGTCGATGGGCGGCGGCGGCTTCGACGCGCTGTACCTGACCATCGCCTGCGCGCTCTCCTCTACCGTCATCATCGTCAAGGTGTTGTACGAGAAACGCGAGCTCGACACCCTGCCGGGCCGCATCACGCTCGGCGTGCTGGTGCTGCAGGACATCTTCGCCATCCTGTTCCTGGCGGTGCAGCCGAGCCTCGCCGATCTGAAGATCGGCGTGATTCTGCTCTCGGTCGGCCGTGTCGGCGTGCTGGTGGCGACCGCGCTGGTGCTGAGCCGCTACGTCCTGCCGAGGCTGTTTCACCACATCGCCCGCCGCCCGGAACTGATCCTGCTCGGCGCGCTGGCGTGGTGCTTCCTGATCGGCGAAATCGCCGAGCAACTGCACCTGTCGCGGGAAATGGGTTCGCTGGTGGCGGGAGTGTCGCTGTCGACCTTCCCCTATGCGCTCGACGTTACTGCCAAAGTGACGACGCTGCGCGACTTCTTCATCACGCTGTTCTTTGTCGCGCTGGGCATGACGATCCCGATCCCCAGCCTGTCGGTGATCGGGCTCGCGCTGATCATCGCGGCCTTCACGGTGATCAGCCGCGTGGCGACGACGTTCACGCCGCTCTATTTGATGAAGCAGGGCCTGCGCGCCAGCCTGCTGCCGGCGATCAACCTCGCCCAGATCAGCGAATTCTCGCTGGTGGTGATCCAGACCGGCGTCGTCGCCGGACACATCCAGACCCAGACCGCCAGCGCGGTTTCGTTCGCCTTCGTGATCCTGGCGGTGCTGAGCACCTTCGCGATCATGCGCAGCGACCAGATCACGCGGGCATCGATCGGTCCCTTGAAGCGGATCGGGATCCGCGATCTCGATGACGGCCACGCGGCCGACGCCGGCCACGAGGCCGGTCACGGCGAGGCGCGGCGGGTCGTGATCCTCGGCTTCTTCCGCGCCGCCAGCGCGCTCCTGAGCGAGATCGAACGGCGCAATCCGGGTTTTCTCGATCAGCTCACCGTGATCGATTTCAACCCCAACGTATTCCGGACCCTGGCGGATCGCGGCCTGCACGTGATCTACGGCGACATCAGCAACGTCGATACGCTGGTGCATGCCGGCGTCGGCAAGGCCGAGCTCATCATCCTGAGCGTGCCGGACTCGCTATTGAAGGGCGCCGACAACGAAAAGCTGGTCCGCCACGTCCGCACGATCAATCCGACCGCCAGGATCGTCGCCACCGCCGACCTGCTGGCAGACGTCGCCGATCTCTACGCCGCCGGCGCGGATTATGTGACCGTGACCCGGATCAGCGACGCCCATGAACTCTACGCGGTGATCGAGGCCGCCGACGCCGGTCTCCTGCAGGACAAGCGGGCCGAACTCGATGCGCAGCTCGCCGAACGCAGGGAAGTGCTGCCGTAGCGCTGTGCGGACTATCGGGTCATGCCTGCCGGCCTGCCGGGCCTGCGGCTGCACGGCATCCCTTCAGCGACGTTCTGCCCTGCGTAATGGTGCTGGCGCGGGGTTCCGAGTCCGGCTAATGCTGCCCGGCACCAAGCGAGATGCAAGAAAATGGCCGATCCGATCCAGGAAGTCCTGCAGGCTTTTGCCAATGGCGAACTCGTCGTCGTCACCGATGACGACGACCGCGAAGGCGAGGGCGATCTGATCGTCGCGGCGTCGCTGTGCACGGCCGAGAAGATGGCGTTCATCATCCGCCACACTTCCGGCATCGTCTGCGCCCCGATCACCACCGAGGACGCCCGCCGGCTGCGGCTCGATCCGATGGTGGCGCACAACGAATCCAACCACACCACCGCCTTCACGGTGTCGATCGACTACAAGCCGGACAACGGCACCGGGATTTCGGCGGAGGAACGCGCCTCCTGCTGCCGGGCGCTGGCCAACCCGAACGCCGGCGCCAATGATTTCGCCCGGCCCGGACATATTTTCCCGCTGATCGCGCGCGACGGCGGCGTGCTGCTGCGCTCGGGTCATACCGAGGCCGCCGTCGACCTCTGCAAGCTTTCCGGCCTGCCGCCGGTCGGCGTCATCTCGGAACTGATGAACGACGACGGCACGGTCATGAAGGGCGAGCAGGTGGCGAAGTTCGCCGCCGATCATAAGCTCAGGCACGTCACCATCGCCGACATGATCGCCTATCGCCAGGCGCGCGAGAAGCTGATCGAGCGGGTTTCGACCTTCACCACCGACAGCCCGATCGGGCCGTTGCACGGCTACGCCTATCGCTCGCCGTTCGATTCCATCGCGCATGTGGCCTTCGTCTACAACAACATCGGCGACGGCAGGAACGTGCTGACACGCTTTCACAAGCCCAATATCGTCAAGGACATCTTCAACGGGCCAAAGCGCATGCAGGCGGTGCTGGAACACTTCAAAAAGAACGGCAGCGGCGTGCTGATCTACCTGCGCGACGGCGCCGCCGGCGTTCCGGTCGCGCCCTTGCCGGAGGACAAGTCCGCCGAGGCCGACCGCAACAAGCAATGGCGCGAGGTCGGCGTCGGCGCCCAGATTCTGCGCGATCTCGGCGTCAGCTCCATCCGTCATTTGACGTCTTCGGCGCACGACTACAAGGGACTGTCCGGTTTCGGCATCGAGATCCTCGCCAACGAGCAGCTTGAAGACTAATGCCGCTGGATTGCGGAAAGCGCGTCACCCGCCAACGGGTCGGCGCGAAGCGCGCCCCGGAACGACGCGCCCCATTTCAATTGCGCTTCCGCCCGTCGCGCCGTAAAATCAGCAATAGTGACACGAAAGGAATTTTCATGAACGTGCGCCCTCAGGCCAAGGACAAGCCGGCTTCGGTCGAGTTCCAGTGGGACGATCCGTTCATGCTCGACGAGCAGCTCACCGAAGACGAGCGCATGATCCGAGACACCGCGCGCGCCTATGCGCAGGACAAGCTGTTGCCGCGCGTCACCAAAGCCTATCTCGAAGAGAAGACCGACCGTGAGATCTTCAATGAAATGGGTGAACTCGGCCTGATCGGCATCACCCTGCCGGAGGAATATGGCTGCGCCAATGCGAGCTACGTCGCCTATGGCCTGGTGGCGCGCGAGATCGAGCGCGTCGATTCCGGCTATCGTTCGATGAATTCGGTGCAGTCGTCGCTGGTGATGCACCCGATCCATGCGTATGGCGACGAGAGTCAGCGCAAGAAATACCTGCCCAAGCTCGCCACCGGCGAGTGGGTCGGCTGCTTCGGCCTGACCGAGCCGGATGCCGGTTCCGATCCCGGCGGAATGAAGACGCGCGCCGAGAAGACCTCGGACGGGTACCGGCTCACCGGTACCAAGATGTGGATTTCCAACGCACCGATCGCCGACGTGTTCGTGGTGTGGGCCAAATCGCCCGAACACAACAACCAGATCCGCGGTTTCATTCTCGAAAAGGGCATGAAGGGGCTGTCGGCGCCGAAGATCGGCGGCAAGCTCAGCCTGCGCGCCTCGGTGACCGGCGAGATCGTGATGGAGGGCGTCGAGGTGCCGGAAAGCGCGCTGCTGCCCAACGTCTCCGGCCTGAAGGGCCCGTTCGGTTGTCTCAACCGCGCCCGCTACGGCATTTCCTGGGGCGCCATGGGTGCCGCGGAAGACTGCATGGCGCGCGCGCGGCAATATACGCTCGACCGCAAGCAGTTCAACCGGCCGCTGGCGGCGACGCAACTGGTGCAGAAGAAGCTCGCGGACATGCAGACCGACATCGCGCTCGGCTTGCAGGCTTCCTTGCGGGTAGGGCGGCTGATGGACGAAGGCAAGATGGCGCCGGAGATGATTTCGATCGTCAAGCGCAACAATTGCGGCAAGGCGCTCGATATCGCGCGGATGGCCCGCGACATGCACGGTGGCAACGGCATCCAGATCGAATATCACGTGATGCGTCATGCCGCGAATCTGGAAACCGTCAATACCTACGAGGGCACCCACGACGTCCACGCGCTGATTCTGGGCCGCGCCATAACAGGCATTCAGGCGTTTTCGTAAGCTCGTCGAACAGGAATCGCGGACGTGACCTCACCCTCCGCTGTCATCGTCCGCGAAGGCGGGCGATCCAGTACGCCGCGGCCTCACGTCCTGACTCTGATGTCTGCGATGACTGGATACCCCGCCGGAGCCTGTCAGCGGGCTCGCCGAAGGCGAGACCCGGTGGCGGGGCATGACAGTTGTGGGTGCCGCATGCCGCGCGGCACCGACTCCGAGTAGGAACCCCATGGCCGACACCGAAGACATCCCCTTCAACCGCGACTTTCCCTTGAAACCCGGCGTCGCCGAGGAAGTCCGCCCCGGCGTGCGGCGCGTGCTCTGCGACAATCCGAGCCCGTTCACCTTCACCGGCACGGTGAGTTACATCGTCGGCACGGGCAAGGTCGCGATCATCGATCCCGGCCCGGATGACGCGGCTCATGCAGCGGCGCTGCTCGACGCCGTGCGCGGCGAAACCGTGACGCATATCCTGGTTACCCACACCCACCGCGACCACTCGCCGAACACCGCGCGGATCAAGGCCGCCACCGGCGCCACGGTCTATGCCGAAGGCCCGCATCGTGCCTCACGGCCGCGCTACGAGAGCGAGAAGCACAATCCGGAATCCGGCGCCGACCGCGACTTCCGCCCCGACGTCGCCGTCAGCAGCGGTGACACCATCGAAGGCGCGGGCTGGGCGCTGGAGGCGGTGGCGACGCCGGGCCACACCGCCAATCATCTGGCGTTCGCCTGGCCGGCGCGAAGGATCAATTTCGTCGGCGACCACGTGATGGGGTGGTCGACGTCGATCGTGGCGCCGCCCGATGGATCGATGATCGACTACATGACCTCGCTCGACACGCTGGCGAAGCGCGAGGAGGATTTGTATCTTTCCGGTCACGGCCCGGAAATTCCCGACGCCCAGCGCTATGTCCGGTTTCTGATCCGGCACCGGCAGGCGCGGGAAGCCTCGATCCTGCATCGGCTTGCCAAGGGCGAGGCCGATATCCCGACCATGGTGCGCGCAATCTATATCGGTATCGACCCGCGGTTGACCGGGGCGGCCGGCTATTCCGTGCTGGCGCATCTGGAAGATCTGGTCGGGCGCGGGGTGGTCGCGACGGATGGAGATCCGGTGATCAGCGGAAATTACCGGCTCGTCTGAGGGCCGCTTCCCGCCCTTCACTTCTTCAGTGTCTTGGCCTGCCCCTTGGCCGGGGCCTGCGGCTTTTTCACCGCAGGCTTGGCGGCGTCGACGGCGTTGTTGATGTCCTCGATCAGGCTGGAGACGCGCGCGGCGTTGCTGCCGAGATCACTCTCGAAATAGCGCGACGACGAGCGGATATCGACGCGCGAGCCCTCGCCATCCGGCCTGATGCGGATCGACACGTCTTCGCGAAATCCCATGATCATCGTTTGCGCGATGGCCTCGATGCGGCCGTCGCGACGCGGCTGCGGCGGCCGCTCGTCGACCACGCGCCATCTGCGCTTGTTGACCAGCGCGAGCGTGACCTCATAGGCCCTGAACGCCGGAACTTCGAGTTCGACCGTCTCGATGTCGGGATAGGCCAGCCGCTGCTGCTCGGCTGAGAAGAGTCCGGCATAAACCGCGGTGTTGGCGCCCTCGCCGGTGCGCAAGCGCGCCAGCGCCTCGAAGCGCGGCGGATCGATCGGGTCGGTGGTGATGTCGTGGATCGGCGGCAGCTTGCGGTATTGCAGGCCGAGATAGGCCGGGTAGGCCAGCACGATCGTGGCGATCAGGAATGCCAGCAGGATGCGGCCCATGCCGCGCGACCCGTTCTGCCAGATCGCGACGAAAGCGGCCAATCCCGCCAGAATGGAAAGCACGGCGCAGGCCAGCGCGCCGAAGAACGTCATCAGCGCCGGTTTGACTTCGAGGAAGCCGAAGCGGACGATGGCAATCGAAACCAGCACCGCGACGACCGAGAAAACCGCGAGATTGCGCGCCCATGTGGCGAGGCTGGATACGGGCTCCGACTGATAGGGAGCGGAAAACCTGCGGGCCATCCTTAAAATTCCATCATGGAGCGGGGGCGCCGATTCCTGGTTGGGGCAGATAAGCCGCGCTGGTGACCTAGCGCATTTCGGGGCGGGGTGGGAAGTGCTCCGTCCGCGCAAGCAGCCCGAAACCACCGTGGAAACCCGTCATGGCGCATGGTTGAACTGCGCCACCAAGAAGTCGATAAACGCCTTGATGCGCGGCGCACGGTGGCGGCCCGGAACCGTCAGCGCACGGATCGGAAACGCTTCTTCCATATGGCTTTGCGGCAGCAGCGGAACGAGGGCGCCCTGCCGTAACGCGCGCGCCACCATGAAATCCGCCAACCGCGCGATGCCGAGCCCGGCCACCGCCATGTCGAGCAGCAGGTCGGCATTGTCGCTGGTGAAGGTGCCTGATACCGCGAGCCGATTGATACCTTCAGGGGTGTGGAAGGGCCATTGCGACCACGCCAGTCCCGGCAGCGTCAGGCAATTGTGCTGCAGGAGATCGGCGGGCACGCGGGGCGATCCGTATTTCTCCAGATAGAGCGGACTGGCGCAGATGACGCGTTTCGCTTCGGCGACCTTGCGCGCCACCAGGGTCGAGTCACCGAGCGCGCCGGAGCGGATGGCGACGTCCACCTGCTCGGCCACCAGATCGATCTGCCGGTCCGAAACATGAAGTTCGACCGTGATGTCGGGATACCGGCTAAGGAAGACCGGAAGTGCCGGACCGAGTATTTGCTTGGCAATGGCTGTCCCGACGCTGATCCTGAGGTGACCGCGTGGAAGCCGGCTTGCGGCCGTGACCTCGGCTTCCGCAGCCTCGATGGATGCCAGGATGTCCCGGCTTCGGGCGACGAAAACTTCGCCTTCAGCGGTCAAGGCCAGCCGGCGCGTGGTCCGAGTCAGCAAGCTCACGCCCAGCCGGTCTTCAATACGGGTCACCAGTTTGGACAGTGCGGAAGGGGTGATCCCGAGATCTGCAGCCGCGGCGGCAAAACTGCCGCGCTCGATCACGCGAACGAACGCGTTCATTTCGGTAGAGGCGCTGGTATTCATGAATTCAGTTCATGTACGAGCGTACAAGATATCATATTATAGCGGTCAGCATACATAATATAGTGTTTCTTCGCAACGAAGGAGCATCGCTATGTCCCGGGAAGAGAAACCGAACGCCAGCGCGCCGACGGCGGGCGTTGACGGTGTGCTGCGCCGTCCCGATGGCAGCGTCGATATCGCCGCCTACTCGAAGATTGCGCAGCGCGAACGCGCGGAGGCCCTTGTTTCCTCGGCGAACGAAACCATTCGCATGCTGCGCGGAATGGCGTCGGCGATCCGGACGCGCCTTGCGCCGGTCGCAAGATCCGAACCGGCGTCCGGCAAGCATGGCGCGTCCGCTGCCAAGTGAGCCGCGTGCCGCCCGCCTAACTCGCTCTTCTTCGGTGGTCTGGAGGCGATGCGCAGGGATCGCGGACGGTGAGGGGGTGAAACCCCTCGCGGGACGACGTATGTGTCACTGGGCGTAAGCGCAGCGAAAACCGATGTAGACGGCGTAGAAGTCGGCCGATTTCCACTGCACGGCTGACGATTGTGTCTTGTCCGCGCCATACCACCACGATCCGCCCGCCGTCAGTGCTTCGTCGCCGCGGCGTTCCGCGAGCCACTCCCAGACATTGCCGCCCATATCGTAGAGGCCATTGATACCTCGCTTGGTCGCGCGGACCGCAGCATGGCGTGGCCAGCGATCGTTGCCGGACGTATTCATGCCGTCAGGTTTGTCGCCAACAGGATAAGGGTAGGTGTGCCCCCTTACGAAATCATCCGCAGGATTGGTGCGCATTTCGGTGTATGCGGCCATCTCCCATTCTTCCAGCGTAGGCAAGCGTCCGCCAAAGGCGGAGCAATAGTCACGCGCTTCACCCCACGACACATGCACAGCCGGCTCATCGTCGCTGCCCGGTCGTCCGAACGGAGCCGACCATGTCCATCCGGCGCGACGGATCCAGCTGCCCGCGAATTCATGTCCACCTCCAGCCTGTTCGGCGGCGGTTTTCAGAGCCCGTTCAGCGGCGAATTTGCGAAATTGGCCAATCGTGACTTCGGTCCGGTCGATGGCAAATTTGCCCATATTCTCGCGGTCACCGGATTCAGCGAATGCAACGCTGGTTACCGCCGTCAACCCACATCGAAAAGCGATCAAATGCCATTTCATGGGTGAACTCCTTCTCGTCTTGCCGCACGATGGGGAAATGGCAGGCGCCAACTCAATGCGCCTGCCAGGCACCGATTAGCTCAGGCGCTGGCGCAGTGCCGCCTGCGAGCGCCGAATGACGCCCTGATACATGCTCTGCTTATCCGGATACCATTGCATCGATGCAAGATTCATGAAACCCGCAATGCCTTCCATGTGCCGCGCCATCCGCTGCCGCATGGATTGATCAGGCTGAGGTCCTCGCAACGCACCGACATTCTCGGCCGCGTGATCCGGGTTCGATGTCGCGGCAAGAACGGTCGTCACCGCCGGATGGCCCATCGCCCATTTGATGAAGAACTGCGCCCAGTTTTCCACACCGATGTCCCGAGCAAAATCCGGTAGCGGCCGGCCCTCGACGATTTTGTGCAGGCGGCCTTTTTCCAACGGCATGTTTGTCAACACGCCGATGCCCTTGTCCATCGCCGAACGAAGGATGCGCTCCTCGGCGTTGCGGTTGAAAATCGAATAGTTGACCTGGATAAAGTCAAGCAGGTCTCTGTCAATCAAACCTGCAAGTGCCTGATGATAATCATTCTCGTGCACCGAGGCGCCGACGTAGCGGATTCTGCCCTCCTTCTTCCAGGCGCGCAGCAGCGGCACGATGGCGTCGACATTGACCAGGCTATGGCAGTGGAACAAGTCTATCTTGTCGCGCCACAGCCGAAGCCGCGATTGCTCCATGCTGGCCAGCGCATGACTGTCGTCGGCGAGGTAGTCGCCGGTCGACCAGATCTTGTTGCTGATAAACATCTGATCGGTCACGCCCATCGCGCTGAGAAATCCACCGACGCTGACCTCGCTTGTACCGTACAGTGGCGATGTATCGATCACCCGAACGCCCGCATCGACATACCTCTTGGTGACTTCGCGCAGCTCGTCACGCTTGCGGCCCGGCAGCAGGTCGAAGGTCAGAAACGTACCCAGTCCGAGCGCCGGAAGGCTTTCATTGGTGCGGCCGATCGTTCGGTTCAGTATCGAGCCGGCTGCGGGCGCACGCGACGCGCCGACCAAAGGTGCTTGCGCATTGGCGGTCGAAACGCCGAGTGTCGTTCCCGGCACGGCGGTCGCGGCGATAGCACCCATTGCTGCGGCGGCGCCCAGAAAACTGCGGCGATCGGTCGTAAGGGGGGGATTTTGAGGTGTCTTGTCCATGGCATATCTCCGTTGATGGCCCTGCGGCAATCCGCAGGGTCGCCTGCCAATAGAAAGGATCGTTCCCTCTATCTGTCGCGCGGGTTCCTGACCCGATCTGACCGATCCTGACGCGACGACCGGTTCAATTTTCCGCCATGTAGCGAATTGCGGTTCCAGGAATTGTATGTCTGTTGAAGCAACATCGCTGCTCAGGAAGTCGCCATGCAATGTGATATTGGTAAGGGTGCGTCCACCATCGATCGGTTAAGTTCCCAGCCGGATGGTTGGCGGCGCGCTCGATGGGCGAGCGGCGCATTCGAAACTGCGCACCGGCCGATGACGTCCATTGTCGAAGGACGTATTCTGTCGCCACATCACCTCATTATGGCGACCCTCTCTGGCGGCGCCGAGCGGCATGAAATTTCGGCTGATGGCGGGCATCGCTATGACGGCCCCGATTTGCCGTCGACCGTTTCATTTCTGCCGGCCGGCTGTGAACGACGGCTTCGGCTTCACAATGTGGCTTGGCGATGGGCGGCGATCGCGCTCGACCCCGCGAAGATTTCCGCAATAGCTTGCACGTCCATTGAGGCGCTAGGCCCGTTGTCAGGAGCGGAGGACAGCTTTGTCTGGAACATGCTGGCGGAATTCGAGCGGCTTGACGCGCTGGAAGGTGGCCTCGACACGACCTATTGTGACACGATGAGCTCCGCTCTCATTCTCTACCTTGCACGCCGATACGGTGGTGCGAGAGTGAAGGATACGCCGATCAAGCTGCCGGCGTGGCGATTACGGCGCGTCACCGACTTCATCGACGCGCATCTGAGCGGAGCGATTCGGGTGGCCGATCTCGCCAATCTTGCGCAGCTTTCGGAAGGCCATTTCCATCGCGCGTTCAGGGCGACGACAGGACAGACGCCACTGGAATTCGTTCATGTCCGGCGTGTCACGATGGCAAAGCAACTGCTGGCGAGCAACACGCTTTCGGTGGCGCAGATGGCTCTGCGCGTAGGCTTTTTAAGTCCCGCGCATTTTGCCCGCGTCTTCCGCTCGGTGACCGGCCAGAGTCCGTCCCAATATCGACGCTCGTTCCACCTCTGAAAAAATCCCAACCGGCAACCAGCAGGCCCATCGTCGCGATCTACGTTCCGGGATTGCTGGATCACGCCACAACTTCGCCTGGCTTGGCCGTCCCTCTCGGTGAGAGGGACGGCGCTACCTCTTACGCCGCGGCGTTCGGGAACCTGTAGCTCTTGAACTGGTCGCGCAGCGCAGTCTTCAGGATCTTGCCCGTTGCCGTATGCGGAATGCCGTCGACGAAGACGACGTCATCCGGCATCCACCATTTGGCGATCTTGCCGTCCATGAACTTCAGGATATCCTCGCGCGTCGCGCTCTGGCCGGCCTTGAGCTGGATGATCAGCAGCGGCCGCTCGTCCCATTTCGGATGATAGACGCCGATCACGGCGGCTTCCGCCACGGCGGGATGTCCGACCGCGAGGTTTTCCAGGTCGATCGAGGAAATCCACTCGCCGCCGGACTTGATTACGTCCTTGGAGCGATCGGTGATCCGCATGTAGCCGTCGGCGTCGATGGTGGCGACGTCGCCGGTGTCGAAATAGCCGCTCTCGTCGAGAATGTCGGCGTCCACTCGGAAGTAGGCTTTCGACACCGCGGGTCCGCTGACTTTCAGCCGTCCAAATGTCTTGCCGTCCCAGGGCAGGTCCTTGCCGGCGTCGTCGGTGATCTTCATCTGGACGCCGAACGGCGGGTAGCCCTGGGTCTGCAGGATATCGAGACGGGCCTCGCCGGTGAGCTTGTCGAACGGTGGCTTCAGCGCGGCCAGCGTGCCGATCGGGCTCATCTCGGTCATGCCCCAGGCGTGGCGCGCCTGCACGCCCAGATCGAGGAACGCCTGGATCATCGAGCGCGGCATCGCCGAGCCGCCGCATACCACCATGCGCAAATGCGGCAGTTTCAGATTGCTGGCGGCCATGTGGTTGAGCAGCATCAGCCACACCGTCGGCACGCCGGCGGTGTGAGTCACTTGCTCGGTGTCCAGGAGCTCGTAGACCGAGGCGCCGTCGAGTTTCGCGCCGGGGAACACCAGCTTGGTGCCCATCGATGGCGCCGAGAACGCGATGCCCCAGCTGTTGGCATGGAACAACGGAACCACCGGAAGCATTGTATCCGCAGCGTTGGCGCCGAGCGAATCGCCGGTATTGGCCATCAGCGCGTGCAACACGTTGGAGCGATGCGAATACAACACGCCTTTGGGATCGCCGGTGGTGCCGGAGGTGTAGCACATCGCGGCCGCGGTATTTTCGTCGAAGGTCTTCCACGCGAAATCGCCGTCCGCTTCCGCGATCCAGTCTTCATAGGCGACCGCGTTCTTCAGCGTGGTTTGCGGCATGTGCGCCTTGTCGGTGAAGACGATGTAGCGTTCGACGCTTGGCAGTTTGTCGGCGATCTTCTCCAGAATAGGAATGAAAGTGAGATCGGTCATCACCACGCGGTCTTCGGCATGATTGATGATCCAGGCGATCTGGTCTGGGAACAGCCTCGGATTGACAGTGTGGCAGATCGCGCCGATGCCCATGATGCCGTACCAGGCTTCGAGATGGCGCCAGGTGTTCCAGGCGATGGTGGCGACGCGGTCGCCGAGCTTGATGCCGCCGCGGTCGAGCTGCCGCGAGACTTTCAGCGCGCGGTCGCGGATTTGCCGGTAATTGGTGCGGTGGATGGGGCCTTCGACCGATCGCGTTACGACCTCCTGGGTGCCATGGACTTCGGCGGCATGCTCGATAATCCGGTGACAAAGCAAAGGCCAGTCTTGCATCAATCCACGCATACGGTCGTTCCTCCAGAATGTGTTGTCGCTTGCCGCAGGTATTCACGGGATGGCCATGAACTTTAGCGCGGAGAAAGCAAGCCGGAAATGGCCTTGTGGGAGCTTTCGCCGCACCGCGGCGGCAATGATTGCCGCGGCGGCAGCGCTTTGGCTTTGCATCCAACCAACGCCGGCCGCCGCGGCGACGAAGGCGGGAGCGTGGCCTCAGGGGCCCTGGAGCGGAATGTTCCGGGAGAGCAGGCCGAAGCCGCGCAGGGCGGCCGTGCTGGCGGTGCCGCTGCCGAAGGCGCGGCCGAACGAGGCGCCCAAAGCGCAAGCCGACAAGGCTGACCCGAAGGCCGAGTCTAAGGTTGAATCCAGAAAGGCGGAAGCCGACAAGCCCGAGCCCGAAAAGCCTGTCGCCGCCGGCGCCGACAAGGCAGCGGAACCGGCCGCCGCTCCGCCGCCTTCCGCCTGCCGGCTGGCGCTGACGGATGCCATCGCGATCGCCCCCAGCATCCCCGACATCAAGGGCGTTGGCGGCTGCGGCGGCGAGGATCTGGTGCGGCTGGAGGCGGTGGTATTGCCGGACCGGCGGCGGGTCAACGTCAAGCCCGCGGCGGTCCTGCGCTGCGCCATGGCGTCGGCGCTCGCCGACTGGATTCGAACCGATATGGCGTCGCTGGCGGAGAGCCTCGGGAGTACCCTCAGCGATCTCGACAATTTCGATTCGTTTCAATGCCGCGGTCGCAACCGCGTGGTCGGCGCTAGGTTGTCCGAGCACGGCCGCGCCAACGCGATCGATATTCGCGCCATCAAGCTCGCCGACGGCCGCTCGATCTCGCTGACCGACCGCGCGGTGCCGCGCGAGACTCGCGAGAGCGTATTGCATTCGATGTGTGCGCGGTTTCCTACGGTGCTGGGGCCAGGCTCGGACTGGTATCACGAGGACCACATCCATATCGATCTGATGGAGCGACGAAACAATTACAAGATCTGCCAGTGGGACGTGTGGGATCCGCTGCCGCATAGGGCCCCGCTGTTGCCGGCCGACCGGCCGGAGGCGGCCCCGCCGCGCGAAGTCGCCGCCAAATCCGAGACTGAGCAAGACAAGACTGAGCAAGGCAAGACTGAGCAAGGCAAGACTGAGCAAGGCAAGACTGAGCAAGGCAAGACTGAGCAGACCAAGGCCGAGCAAGCCAAATCCGATGCGGCCAAATCCGCTACGACGGCGCCGGCCGCCCGGGAGAGCGCGCTAAAGAAAAAGCGCCGGCAAGACCGGCGCTTTTGATCGGATTGTCGACGGATAAGATGCCGGAATTGCCGGCTATTGCATCATTGCGTGGCCACCGCCCTGCAACGCCATCTTCGAATTATAGGGCGAGTCGCCTTGCTTGGGGTCGAGCACGACCACGACTGTGCCCTGCTTGACGCGGCTGTAGAGATCGATGACGTCCTCGTTGGTCATGCGGATGCATCCCGACGAAATCGAGGCGCCGATATATTCCGGCTGGTTGGTGCCGTGGATCCGGAACAGGGTGTCGCGGTTGCCCTGGTAGAGATAGAGCGCGCGGGCGCCGAGCGGGTTGTCGACGCCGCCAGGCACCGAAGCGGGCAGGCCTTCAATGCGCTTGTGGATGTCGGCGGTCGGCGTCCATTTCGGCCATTCCGCCATGTTGCCAACCCGCGCGATGCCGGAGAAGGCGAGCGCTTCCTCGCCGACCGTGACGCCGTAGCGGATGGCCTTGCCGCCATCCTGCACCAGATAGAGATAGTGATTGTCGGAATCGACGACGATGGTGCCGGGCATTTCCTTGCGATGATAGTCGACGATGGCGCGGCGGAACGGCTCGGCGGGAGCGACCTTGGCGTAACGCGCCTTGGCAAGCTGGGCCTTGTCCGACGGCTTCAGCGTGGCCTCCGGTGCAGCCTGATACGTCGTGGCCTGCATGCAGCCCGACAGCATCAGGCCGGTGGCCAGAATTCCCAACTTTGCCTTCAGCGACGACATGGTTCAATTCCAATCGAAAGTCTTCGCGGTCGGGCACCAACACTGCGCCCGAAACGACACGATTCCATTAATCGCATTATCGTGGAAATCGTCCCTCATTCCAGAGCTGAGATGCCTGTTGCGCGTTGCAGCACGCTGGCTGTGTCTTTTTTGCCGCAAGTGTAGCGGCTTCCGGCTGAATTTTAGGCAGACGGGCCATCGCCGCCGAATTGCCGCCATCAAACCGTCACCCCGTTGCCGCAAATGTGGATTGCAGGTTAATTCGCGGGGTCATCACGGGGTTGCCAGAATCGCGCTAAGTCCTGTTGGGTGCCATGGCGGTCTCGGGCGAAGCATGCCCTCAGACCTCATCCGCGGGTGGGTACCGGTTCGCGTGAAGAAAACGCGTCAGAAGAAAAACAGCGTCCTGCGTGCCTTTTTCCGGAGTTGCCCATGCTGTCGGTGTTCGTGCCTGCCGAGTTCTCCCTGAAGAAGATCGACGCCACCGATCTCGCCGCGCTGCCGGAGAGCGCGGTATGGCTCGACCTCGTCAAGCCGACCGGGGGCGAGGACCGGGCGGTGGAGCGGCTGGCCGGGATCGCGGTGCCGACCCGGGAGGACATGCAGGAGATCGAGATTTCCAGCCGGCTCTACATCGAAAACGGCGCCCGCTTCATGACGGCCACGCTGATGTGCGCGGCCGACACCGAGAATCCGCGGACTACGGCGGTAACCTTTATCCTCGCCGGCCATCGGCTGGTGACGGTGCGCTATGACGAACCAAAACCGTTCATGCTGGTGGAGAACAAGCTGGCGCGCGGCTGCGCGCCAGGGATTACCGGCGAGATGGTGCTGATGGAGCTGCTCGACGCGGTGATCGACCGCAATGCGGACATTCTGGAGCGCGCCGGCAGCGACATGGAGACCATCAGCCATGATATCTTCGAGCCCGCGGGAGCCGCGCGCACCGGACAGGCCAAGCGCTATTCCGACATCCTGATTGCGATCGGGCGCAAGGGCGATCTCACCTCCAAGGTGCGGGAAAGCCTGGTCTCGATCGGCCGGGTGGTGACCTTCGTCGCCGCCGGCACCGAAGGCGTCAAATGGTCCAAGGACATGCGCGAGCAGTTGAAGACCATGCAGCGCGACGTCACCTCGCTGACCGACCACGCCAGCTACCTTTCCAACAAGATCACCTTCGTGCTCGACGCCATGCTCGGCGTCGTCAATCTCGAGCAGAACAACATCATCAAGCTGTTTTCGGTGATGGCGGTGGTGCTGATGCCGCCGACCCTGATCGCCTCGGTCTATGGCATGAATTTCAAGCTGATGCCGGAACTGGAATGGACCCACGGCTATCCGATGGCGCTGGTCATGATGCTGCTCGCCGCGGCCGGGCCCTATCTGTTCTTCAAGTGGAAGAAGTGGTTGTAGTCACTGGCAGGTTAAGGACGTAAGCCGCTGCCGAGCAGTTTTCATGCCCTTAAGAACGGGGAACCCGCCACATTTGCACGGATAAAATTTGAACGTTGCGCTGAACGTTTGCGCGACGGCTTTCTGCGATAACGCTGTCACAAGCCGCGAGGACAGCCATGGTTCAGAACGTGATAACGTCACTCCGCAACGTCGTGGATTTCGCGCGCTATCAGCAGGGCCGCAGCGCCGCGGGCAGGGCGCCTGCGATGTCGGCACGGATGTGCCGGCATTGCGGCGCTGACTTGCTCGAGGGCGAGCGCGAAGAGGAATGTTCCAGCATCCTCAACGTCGAGGTGCTGCCTGCACCGCGGGCCGCGCAAGTGCTGCGCGGAGTTATTTGAGCGGGTGCGCAGGCCTCATCCTGGAGCAGCCGCGCATCTAGCGGCGTCTCGAAGGATAGGCCGCGAGAGCTTCTGCCTTATCCATCCTTCGAGACGTCATGCCGCGCATGGCGTCTGGAGCAGGTCGGCCCTACACGTGCTGCCCGCCATTGATGTGGATCTCGGCGCCGTTGACGTATGACGATGCCTCGGTGCACAGCACATAGATGATCTTGGCGACTTCATCCGGCGTTCCAAGCCGGCGCAGCGGGATCTGCTGATCCACGATCTTCTCGGTGCCGGGCGACAGGATCGAGGTGTCGATTTCGCCCGGCGCGATCGAATTGACGCGGACGCCGATGCGGCCGAAATCGGACGCCATCTCGCGGGTCAGCGAGGCCAACGCCGCCTTCGAGGTCGCGTAGGCCGCGCCCGCGAATGGATGCACCCGCGAGCCCGCGATCGAAGTGACGTTTACCACCGAGCCCTTGGCGGCCGTCAATTCCTCGATCAGCCCCCGCGCCATCATGATCGGCGCGAAGAAATTGACCCGGAACACATGGCTCCAGGTCTCGATGTCGGTGTCGATCGACCCCAGCCGCGCGCCGCCTTCGGCCTTCGGCGAAATTGCGGCGTTGTTGACCAGCGCGTGCAGCTCGCCGCCCTCCAGCCGCTCACGGATGTCCGAAATCGCCCGCGTGGTGTCGGCGTGGTCTGCGAGGTCGACCTGGATGTGGTCTTCGGGGCCGGCGCCCCACGGGCACTCCTCCGGGAACGGATGCCGCGAGCAGGTCAGCACGCGCCAGCCCGCCGAGGAGAAGCGAATCACGGTGGCATGGCCAATACCGCGGCTGGCTCCGGTCAGAAGCATGGTGCGCCGCGGGCCGAGGTTGGATGAATTGGGCATAAGGTCCTTCAGACGTTCATATTCTATGGATAAAGCCGGGTCTTCGACCACGGCTGGTCGGGCGCCGCGCGCGCGAATTCAATGCGGTCATGCAGGCGGAACGGCCGGTCGTGCCAGAATTCGAACCGGGCGGGCTGGATGCGCCAGCCGCTCCAGCCCTGCGGGCGCGGCACCTCGCCGATGATGTGCCTGGCCGCCACCTGGGCGATTGCCTGCTCGAAGGCGTAGCGGCTTTCGAGCGGCTGCGACTGCTTGCTGGCCCAGGCGCCGATCTGTGCATGTTTCGGGCGGGTGGCGAAATAAGCGTCGGCCTCGGCCTCCGTCACCGGCGACACGTTGCCGCGGATGCGGACCTGCCGGCGCAGCGATTTCCAGTGAAACAGTAACGCCGCCTTGGGATTTGCGGCGAGTTCGCGGCCCTTTTGGCTGGCGACGTGGCTGTAGAAGACAAAACCGTCTGCGTCATAGTCTTTCATCAGCACCATGCGCACGTCGGGCAGCCCGTCGGCGTCGACGGTGGCGAGCGCCATCGCGTTGGGATCGTTCGGCTCGGCCTTCACCGCCTCGGCAAACCATTCGCCGAACAGCGCAAACGGTTGCTCCGCGGCGGTGAAATCACCTGATGTTAACGGTGTCGGGTGTTTGATGGAGGTTGTGTCGGTCATGTCAGGAGTTCCGAGTTGCATCCGCCCGCGTCCCAGAGCGCGTTGCAGTCCCCATGCAGGCTCGCCCTATATAAGACATGGGAGCGCTTTGGCCTATCGGCGATCGGGCCGGCGGGAGCCGTCATGACGTTGTTTCTGATCGGCATCGGCTCCGGCGGCTGCAGCCTGTCCCGCGGCGACGGCGCCTTCGCCAAAATGGATGACAACGAGGTGACGGGGTCGGTCCGGGCGGCGCAGCCGCCGATGCCTACCGAGACCGATCTGGCCCTTGCCCGCACCGCGGCCTCGGACGTGCTGACCAAGGGCACCAAGGATTCCAGCCAGCCGTGGGAAAATCCGGAGACCGGCGCGCGCGGCTCGGTGACGCCGCTGGCGCAATCCTATGCGTCGGACGATGGCCGGACCTGCCGGGATTTCCTGGCGAGCTACGTCAACGGCCGCTCCGAAAGCTGGCTGCAGGGCGCCGCCTGCAAGGGTGGCCATGGCCGCTGGGAAATCCATACGCTAAAGCCATGGAGGCGGGGCTGAGCGCGATCGGATGAATCGGATGAAATGCCCCGTTGCAAAAATACCACTGACACCCCAGATGAAGGCTGAAGCGGGCCAGCGGCCCATCGGCTAGGATCTGATTTCCCTGGAGCCTTTCGGTGCTGATTTAATCAGAGCCGGGGTCTGGTCTATTGTTTGGACGCGTTTTCTTCGCGCGAACCGCTGCCTACCCTGGGATAAAGTCCGAGGGCATGCTTCGCTCGAAAACGCTTTAGAGGAGACGTGACGGATGCGCGACCCCTATGAGGTCTTGGGGGTGCCGCGAGGCGCCAGCGCTGCGGCGATCAAGAGCGCCTATCGCAAGCTCGCCAAGAAGCATCACCCCGACGCCAACAAGAACGATCCGAAGTCCCAGGCGCGTTTTTCCGAACTGAATTCGGCCAACGAGATCATCGGCGACGAAGCCAAGCGCAAGCAGTTCGATCGCGGCGAAATCGACGCCGAGGGCAAGCCGCGCTTCCAGGGCTTTCCCGGAGGCGGCGACCCGCGCGGTCGCGGCGCTTCGCCCGGCGGCTTCGAGACCCACACCTTCCGCAGCGGCCCGGGCGGCGGCGGCTTCGAAGACATCCTCAACAGCATGTTCGGCGCCGCCGGGCGTAGCGCGAGGCCGGGACCGGGCGGTGCCTTCGAGTTCGACAGTGGCGGCATCGGGCTTGATCTCGATCTCTCCGTCGCCATGACGGTGTCGCTGGAAGAGGCGGTGAACGGCGTCGAAAAGCGCGTCCGGCTGCCGAGCGGCAAGGAGCTCAACGTCAAGATTCCCGCCGGCGTGATCGCCGGCCAGCAGATTCGGCTGAAAGGGCAGGGCGAAACCGCGCCCGGCCACCGGCCCGGTGATCTACTCATCACGGTCTCCGTGGCGCCGCATGCCTTCTTCAAGGTCGACGGCAGCGACCTGCGCGTCGATCTGCCGATCACGCTCTACGAGGCGGTGCTCGGCGGCAAGGTTCGCGTCCCGACGCTGGGCGGCGCGGTCGAATTGTCGATTCCGAAGAACACATCGAGCGGGCGGACCTTCCGCCTCAAGGGCAAGGGCATGCCGAAGCCGGGCGGCGGTACCGGCGACCTGTTCGTCACTACCCGCATCATGCTACCCGACGGGAACGATTCGGCACTGGAAGCGTTGATGCAGAAGTGGAGAGATGGCCATCCGTACCATCCGCGCAGCGAATTGTAGCGTTTCGAACCAGCATGCCCTCGTACTCGGGGGCTTATCGCTGTTGGCGTGACGAAAACGCCTCAAACGGCTTGGTTTCAAGGCGTTCCAAAAAAATACGGCCTCGACCGGGGGACCAGCGCGGTACAAAAACCCCAGCCGAGGCCGCTTCGCGTCGATCGGCGGATCGAACGCGCCTCACCTTCGCGTGATCACCTGGTGCGATTTTGAGACGCGCCGATGTCTGGATTCCAGATTTTCGGTGTCGGAATTGGGACGCGAAGTGTGAGAGGTCCATTACGCTATCTAAGATTGTAGCCCTGCGTCACCCGCCCTGCTTCTCGGTGGCATCGTAGACCAGCCGCGCCACCTGGGTCAGGCGCTCGCGGTCGCTGCTGCCGCTGACCACATAGGCCACGCCGCGGTCGGCCCAGAACAGCGCACCATCCTTGTCCCGCGTCGCATAACGCATCTGCGTCGTCTCGGCGTCCGCCTTGGCGGTATAAACCGTAAAGCGCTCGCCCGATGCGCTCTCATACATCAGGAACGAAGCGGGCCCGGTCGGGCCGGGCAACAGCCTGCCGCCGACCAGCTTCAACCCGGTCGCGTCGAGCTCCGGCGCGAACACCGCCCAGCCGCAGCGCTTGGTCAGCCATGCCTGCAGATGGGCGCGTTCGCTGCCGGGCACCTCGACCGGATGACGAACCTCGACCACGTAAAGCCGGTGCGCGACCAGCGCATCGCCGGTAAGACTCTGGAACGCCGAGGGCGCCGCCGCCACCCCATGCGCCAGCCAGCCGGCGCCGCCGCCGGCCATGAACGCCACCAAGGTTGCGGCGATCGCGCCGTACATCCATCGGCGCGGCCGTCGCACCAGCCGTTCGATCTCGAGCCGCCTCGGCACTGGCTCGTCGGCGACGGAGTCGTAGCGCGCATGGAGCGCGTCCGCCATTGCGCGCCACGATTGCACTCGCCCGGCATCTTCGGGATGCGCCGCGAGCCATGCCTCGACATCGCCGCGCCGCTCCGCCGGCAGCTCGCCGTCGATGTAGGCGTGCAGTTCATCTTCGGTGACGGGAATCCTGGGCTCGGTCATTGTCGTTGTCTCTTCTGAATCGAAAGGTTCGCGGCTTCCTCGGAAACTTCATGCATCAGGCTTGTCATCACTTCACCCGCCGCAGTGACGGCCCTTCGCCCTCGAGCGCGGCTTTGACATGGGCGCGGGCGCGGGCGAGGCGCGACATCACGGTGCCGATCGGAACGCTCTGAATGTCGGCGACCTCGCGGTAGCTCAACCCTTCCAGCATCACCAGCAGCAGCACCGAGCGCTGCTCCTCGACAAGGGTGGCCAGCGCGCGGGCGATGTCCCGCCCTTCGGCCTCGGTGCCGCTGGCGTCGGCATTGTTGTCGAGCAGCGGCATGAACTGCGGCCGCCGCGCCAGCGAACGCCGCCGGTTCTTGTTGAGGTTGGTCAGGATGGTGTAGAGCCAGCTCCTGACATCGCCCCCGAGAAACAGCCGTTCCGAACGCAACGCCCGCACCAGCGTGTCCTGCACCAGGTCGTCGGCGATGTCGGCGTCGCGCGCCAGCGCGCGCGCATAGCGGCGCAGCGCCGGAATCACCGCCTCGACACTCTGACGAAATGCGCTCATTACGGAGATCTCGGTTTGCTGCGGCGGCCTGCGAACTCGCGCGAACGCCTGCTACATCATAACACCCGGATGCCGCAACTATTCCGGCTGTCCAGCTTGCGCGACCACAGCCGCAACGGGCGTGAATTTGGGCTGTACCGCCCCGGAGGGCTGGTGTACCTCCAGACCTCGTCAAGCTCGATTGGAACCCCGGATGTCGCAAGATTCAGGTCTGATGCAAGGTCTTATGCAAGGTCTTATGAAAGGCAAGCGCGGGGTGATCCTGGGCGTCGCCAACAACCGCTCGATCGCCTGGGGCATCGCCAAGGCTTGCCGCGCGGCGGGCGCGGAGATCGCGCTGACCTGGCAGGGCGACGCGCTGAAGAAGCGGGTTGAGCCGCTGGCCAAGGAGCTCGACGGCATCGTGCTCGGGCATTGCGACGTCACCGATCCCGCCACCATCGACGCGGTGTTCGCCGTGCTTGCGGAAAAATGGGGCAAGATCGACTTCGTAGTGCACGCCATCGCGTTCTCCGACAAGGACCAGCTTGACGGTCGCTACCTCGAAACCACCGCCGACAACTTTTCCAAGACCATGCTGATCAGCTGCTACTCGCTGACCGCAATCGCGCAGCGCGCCGAAAAACTGCTGACTGACGGCGGCTCGATCCTGACGCTGACCTATTACGGCGCGGAGAAGTGGATGCCGCACTACAAC
This sequence comes from Bradyrhizobiaceae bacterium Ga0074131, assembly GCA_001464035.1. Taxonomy (GTDB): domain Bacteria; phylum Pseudomonadota; class Alphaproteobacteria; order Rhizobiales; family Xanthobacteraceae; genus Bradyrhizobium. The sequence continues at coordinate 24,611 of LNEC01000014.1, read as the reverse complement.
GTGATGGGCGTCGCCAAGGCGGCGCTGGAGGCCAGCGTGCGCTATCTCGCCGCCGACCTCGGCGAGAACAACATTCGCGTCAACGCGATTTCGGCGGGACCGATCAAGACGCTGGCGGCGTCCGGCATCGGCGATTTCCGCTATATCCTGAAGTGGAACGAATACAATTCGCCGCTGCGCCGCACCGTCTCGATCGAGGAAGTCGGCGACAGCGCGCTGTATCTGCTGTCGGACATGTCGCGCGGCGTCACCGGCGAAGTGCATCACGTCGATGCCGGCTATCACGTCGTCGGCATGAAGCGCCCGGACGCGCCGGATATTTCGCTGAACAAGGAATAGTCCGAGCGACCGATGCCTGCGCCTGTCCTGTACTACATTCGCCACGGCGAGACCGCATGGAATGCCGCCGGACGCTTCCAGGGGTCGCAGGATATTCCGCTGAACGACCTCGGCCGCACCCAGGCCGTGACGTCAGGCGGCATCCTCGCCGACCTGATCGCGCGCAATGGCCATGAGCCGTCCGCGCTGCCGTTCGTCGCAAGCCCGCTCGGCCGCGCCCGGCTCACCATGGAGTTGATGCGCGAAACCATGCGACTGCCGCCGGACGGGTACTCCGTCGACGACCGGCTGCGCGAGATCGGCTACGGCCGTTGGGAAGGCCTGACGCTGCCCGAGATGGAGCGGCACGACGCCGCCACCTTCGCCTCCCGCATGGCGGACAAATGGGGCGTGTCGGCGCCTTCGGGCGAGAGCTATGCCAGCGTCACCTTGCGGATGCGGGAATGGTTCGATTCCCTGGCCGGCGACACCGTCACGGTCGCGCATGGCGGCACCATGCGGGCGCTGATGGTGGCGCTCGGTATCGCCACGCCGCTGGAGGCCTCGGACATGCCGATCGGGCAGGGCGTGGTCTACGTGTTCAGCGGGGGCCGGCTGACGAAGCATGGGTGAATTCTTTTCCCTCTCCCGCTTGCGGGGCAGGGTGCCGAGCGGAGCGAGGCGGGTGGGGGCTCTCTCCGCGAATCCCATCGTCGAGAGAGCCCCCACCCGACCCTCCCCCGCAAGAGCGGGAGAGGGGGCGCATCACCGATGCCGCGCCGGAGTGGTTAATTCTCGCCATTTGACAGCATCGAACCACGCGCGTTACGACACGTCATACGTTGACATTTACCGACAGCGTTAAATGTCAACGCTGGTAGATCGAGCGCATCAAATGTCCTTCAACACCTTCGGCCACCTGTTCCGGGTCACGACCTTCGGCGAAAGCCACGGGATCGCGATCGGCTGCGTGGTCGATGGCTGCCCGCCGCTGATCGCGCTGACCAACGAGGACATCCAGCTCGATCTCGATCGCCGCCGTCCTGGCCAGTCGCGCTTCACCACCCAGCGCCAGGAAGCCGACGCGGTTAAAATCCTGTCCGGCGTGATGGCGCATCCGGAAAACGGCAAGCAAGTGACCACCGGCACCCCGATCGCGCTCCTGATCGAGAACACCGACCAGCGCTCCAAGGACTATTCCGAGATCAAGGACAAGTTTCGTCCCGGCCATGCCGACTTCACCTACGAAGCCAAATACGGCCTGCGCGATTATCGCGGCGGCGGGCGTTCCTCGGCGCGCGAAACCGCGACCCGCGTCGCCGCCGGCGCCATCGCGCGAAAAATCCTGCCCGGCGTCACCGTGCGCGGCGCGCTGGTGCAGATGGGCCCGCACAAGATCGACCGCGCCAAGTGGGACTGGGACGAGATCGCGCGCAATCCGTTCAACTGCCCGGACAAGGACAAGGCCGCGTTCTTCGAGGGCTACCTCGACGGCATCCGCAAGAGCGGCTCGTCGATCGGCGCGGTGATCGAGATCGTCGCCGAAGGCGTGCCGGCGGGATGGGGCGCGCCGATCTACGCCAAGCTCGATGCTGAATTGGCCGCCGCGCTGATGAGCATCAACGCGGTCAAGGGTGTCGAGATCGGCGCCGGTTTTGGCGCGGCCGAACTATCCGGCGAGGAAAACGCCGACGAGATGCGCACCGGCAACAACGGCACCAGGTTCCTGTCGAACCACGCCGGCGGCGTGCTCGGCGGCATCACCACCGGCCAGCCGGTGGTGGCGCGCTTCGCGGTGAAGCCGACCTCGTCGATCCTGTCGCCGCGCCAGACTGTCGATCGCAGCGGGGCCGACACCGACATCATGACCAAGGGCCGCCACGATCCCTGCGTCGGCATCCGCGCGGTGCCGGTCGGCGAGGCCATGATGGCCTGCGTGCTGGCGGATCATTTTCTGCGGCATCGCGGGCAGGTGGGCGGTTGATCGTAGATCCGCCGAGAGTTGGCAGACCCCTCGGGCGTCGTTGCGAGCGCAGCGAAGCAATCCATCTTTCTTTCTGCTGCGCGATTGATTGCTTCGCTGCGCTCGCAATGATGGGGCGGGTCGGCTAGTGGCTGATCCGCTCCTGATCTGATCTGGCAATTGGCGCCAGCGCAATCGGCCGATCCCGCGAGTTTACGTGATTGCGCCTTCGGCTCACACCGTTCTACGGACTGAGCGCCATCCGCGTCGAAACCGTCTTCAAACAGCGTCTTTGGCAACCTTCAGCGGTGTCGCCTTGACCGACTTGCTGGCGGGCTTGGCCGCGAACTCCATGGGCTCCTTCGTAAAAGGATTGACGCCGCTGCGGGCTTCAGTAGCAGGCTTGTTCACGATGGACATTTTGGCAAAGCCGGGAATGACGAACTCGCCGGATTCATTCAGTTCCTTGTAACCAACCGTCGCCATCTGCTCGATGACGGCCTTTACGTCTGCCTTGGAAACCTGCGTTCCCTCGGCAATTGCGTCGATCAACTGGTTCTTGGTCATCTTGGCCATCGCAAATACCTTTGTGTAAGGGCTCGGATTTCAAGCGCACGCTGCGCGGATTGCATGACCCGGCCCAAGACGCGGCAAGATCACACAGATCGCTTGTCGTTCATGCCTGTGGTCATGAAGTTACCGGGCTTAAAACCCATCGAGGCCCAAAACGCAAGGAGCAGATTGGGTTGTGTTCCATACCTATCCTGGCCACGGCGTCAGCGTGATCTTCAGCAGGGCTTGCTTCGACCGAGGGTCGCAGGGAGCACGCGTGAGCTATGGCACATGGGCGCTTTTTAGAGGATTCGTGAAGATGAAATAGTGCCGGTGATTTGCCTGACGTGTCAAAATGTTTTTCGCGCTGCAAGCATCTCTGCAGCAAGCCCCGTCAATTGCATGGGGTTGTTTTCCATATTTTGCTATTCTGCGTCGCCGCCAGCACCTGCTCCGGTCCAGCCGGCGTGCGAAGCCAAAGTAGCGGCGGTATTGCTCACATCATCCCCTCCGCGATCTTCTCCGCCGCCATCAGCGTCGGAAAATTGGTATTCGCGCAGGGCACCACCGGGAAGATCGAGGCGTCGACCACGCGCAGGCCCTGCACGCCCTTGACGCGACCCTCTGTGTCGACCACCGCCATCGGGTCGTCCGCCCGGCCCATCCGGCAGGAGCAGGAGGCGTGCCAGACGCCGATCGCGGCCTTGCGCACGAAGGCTTCCAGCGCCTCGTCGTCGCGCATCACCTCATCGAAGGTGAATCCCTCGACGATGAAGTTGTCGATCATGGCGTGGCGCAACGCGGCCGGGCCGTCCATCAGGAGCGCGGCAATGGAGGTGAGGACCTTGTTCCTGGTGTTGACCACGCCGATCTTGCGGACGCGGTCGGAATAGGAGGCAGGGAAGGGCTTGTCGGTAACCGCCTTCAGGGGCGCGCTCATCTGCAAGCCTGCCATCTTGCGAAACCCGCTCATCAGGCGCTCGAGGTCGCGCCGGTCGGACAGCAGGTTGAACTCGACGATCGGTTCGGCCTGCGGGTTGCGCGAGGCGAGCTTTATCTGTCCGGTTTCCGAGTAGGTCTTGTTGACGAAGGTGAGCAGCGAGGCGATCTGCTCGCCGACCGCATGCCAGGCCGATTTGCTCAGCACGGCGACGAACATGTCGCCGGCAGGCGTGCCGGATAGGCCTGACGAGTAGCGCAGCCCCATCTGGATGTGGCGTCGCGTGTGCTCGTTCATGCGCGCGCCGCGGCGGACGTAGGACGACAGCGCGATCGAGGGATGATCCATCAGCCCCTGGCCGACGCCCGCGAGGCCCATCCGCACGGGAATGCCCATTTCCCTGAGGTGGCCGACCGGTCCGATGCCGGCGCGCAACAGGTGCGCCGGCGAATGGATCGCACCGCAGGAGAGGATGACCTCGCGGCCGCGGAATTCCTGCTCCCTTCCATCGACCAGCGCCTTGACGCCGACGCAGCGCGTGCCCTCGAACAGCAATTCGCTGACCCGCGTGTCGGTCGAGATCGTCAGGTTGCTGCGCTTGCGGGTTTCGCGATCGAGATAGCCCATCGCAGCCGAGACGCGTTGTTCGTCCTGGTTGGAATGCGTCACCGGAAAATAACCGTCGACGAACTCGCCGTTCTGGTCGGGCAGGTAGGCGTAGCCGGCGAGCTTGCAGGCCTCGGCCATCGCCTGGCTATGCCGGGTCCAATGCGCTTGCGGAATGCGGCGGACCGGGATGCGGCCGTCCTTGCCGTGCAGCGGCCCGTCGCAATCGAGGTCGCGCTCGACCTTCTTGAAGTAGGGCAGCACGTCGTTCCAGTTCCACCCCTCGGCGCCGCGGGCCTCCCATTCCGCGTAATCCGTGGGCGAGCCGCGGTTGGCCATCTGGCCGTTGATCGAGGAGCCGCCACCCAAGACGCGCGCCTGCTCGTATTTGCGCAACGGCGGGCGGTCGGCTTCGGGATTGTTGTGGCTGACGATTTGCGTGGTGACCTTGAGTTCGGTCCAGTGGAAGCGCGGATCGAAATAGGCCTGCCCCGAATAGCTGTCGCGAATTTCGGGCGGCTCGCTGCCCGGCGGCGTGTCCTGGCCCGCTTCGCAGAGCAGGACCTTGTGGGTGCTTCTGGCCGAGAGCCGGTGGGCCATGACCGAGCCCGCCGAACCGCCGCCGACGATGATGGTGTCGTACACTTTGACGCTTCCCCTTTCAGGTTTATGCCGGGAAGCTAGCGCACCTCCGTCGCGGGGTCACGTCCGGCAGTCGCCGACCCGAGGCCACCGCCTTGCCGGCATCTGACTCTATAACGCCGGGACGCAAGACGCTCGCCTCGCCTTGACGTCCCGTAAACTTGCGCCGCAAATGGAGCCGTGATGAACGCACCCGAATTGCGGAGAATTACCGACTGGCTGATCGACGGCGCGCGGTCGGCGACCAGCCCGATCCGCATGATGTCGGAAACCTGCGAACGGCTGGTGGCGGCGGGCCTGCCGCTGTGGCGCGTCGGCGTCTTCGTCCGGACGCTGCATCCCGATATCTATGGCCGCAGTTTCATCTGGCGGCCCGGCGCCGAAGTCGAAACGGGCACGGTCGATTTCAATATTCTGGATGACCCGGGCTTCATCAACAGTCCGCTGGCCATCGTGTTCGCGGAAGGAAAAGAGGTCAGGGGACGGCTGGAAGATCTGCAGAGCGGGCGCTTTTCGATTTTCGACGACCTGCGCGCCGAGGGTGTCACCGATTACATCGCGCTGCCGCTGCTGTTTACCGACGGCTTGAGTCACGCATCGAGCTGGACCACGAAACAGCCGGGCGGTTTCACCGAGGGGCACCTGACCGCGCTGCGCTCGCTGGTACCGGCGCTGGCGCGGGTTATCGAGATCATCCAATGGCGCCGCACGTCGTCGCTGCTGCTCGACACCTATGTCGGCAACCGGGCCGGCGAGCGCATCCTGAACGGCCAGATTCGCCGCGGCCACACCGACACCATGGATGCCGCGATCTGGCTGTCGGATCTGCGCGGTTTTACTGCGCTGTCGGACCGGCTGCCGGCGGAAACCGTGGTCGATATTCTCAATAACTACTTCGACTGCCAGGTGGCCGCGATCCGGGCCCATGGCGGGGAGGTCCTGAAATTCATGGGCGATGGCCTGCTCGCGGTGTTTCCGATCGACCAGTATGTCAGCGATGTCAGGCAGGTGTGCGGCCACGTGCTGGAGGCCGCACGCGAATCCCGCGCCAGCGTCGAAGCGATGCAATATCCGATCGGCGACACCATCGAGCGCTTCCGCTTCGGCGTGGCGCTGCATGTCGGACGAATTCTGTACGGCAATATCGGCGGCGGCAACCGGCTCGATTTCACCTGTGTCGGTCCCGCCGTCAATCTGGCGGCACGGCTGGAAAAGATCGCCGGGAAACTCAACCGCACCGTGGTGGCCTCGGCGGGGTTCGCCGCAATCTGCGCCGGCGGCTGGGACGATCTCGGCGAGTTTCCGATCGCGGGGTTTTCCAGGGCCGAGCGGGTCTACGGCCTGCTGGACGAGGCGCCGGGTGCTGAGGCGGCGATCCGAACGTAGGGCCGGTTCCGGATGGGTCGGGCCACATGATGCGCGAAAGCCGCGTTCTATTCCTCCGGCTCGGTCGTGAACAGCAGCGGATAGCCCCTGACGCGGCCGGCGTCGGTGGCGCGCGTCGCCTTGGTTTCGGCGACGTCCTTGGTGAAGACGGCGACCACGCATACGCCGCGCCGGTGCGCGGTGATCATGACCTTGTGTGCCTGATCCTCGGTCATGCGGAACTCGGCCTTCAGGACCGTGACGACGAACTCGCGCGGCGTAAAATCGTCGTTGACGAGAATCACCTTGTGCAGCCGCGGCCGCTCGGTCTTGGTTTTGACCTTGGTCTTTGGCTTGACGACGGTGTCGATCATTCCGGCTGGCACCTCCGGCCTGTCAGGTTTCGTTGCCCGGACCAGATTACAATCTTCCGGGTCGTCGCGGAACCGGGCTGTTTCGAGCGTCATGGCGCCGCCCGCGATCGAGCCATGAGATCATCCCGTCCGCAGGCGCTGTATCGCATGGCCAATCTCGGTGGGGCAACGGCGGTGCCGCAAATAAGGCAATCATCCGTCTGACCTGAAAGTGTAGGGACAACCCATGTTCCTGCTTCTCGCGGCGCGATTTGCGTGTCACCATCTTCGCAGACGACGGGAGGGCCGCTGATGCGCTGGTGTGTCTCGATCGGGGCGGTGCTTGTCGCAGGCGCCATGGCGGGAGGCGATGTCGCGGGTATCGCGGCGCCGAGCCCCAGCAACCAGCTCGGCCATCAGCTGGCCGGCAAGGAGGCCCACGCCTCCGTCGATGTCGAACTGGTGCTCGCGGTCGATGTCTCCTATTCGATGGACATGGACGAGCTTGCGATACAGCGCGAGGGTTACGCGCAGGCCATCGTTTCCAAGGAATTTCTGCAGGCGCTGAAGAGCGGCCCGAACGGCAAGATTTCGGTGACCTATTTCGAATGGGCGGCATCGAGCGACCAGAAGGTCATCATTCCCTGGCGAGTGATCGACGGTCCGGAAACCGCCGACGCGGTCGCCATCGAGATCATGAAAACGCCGATCCGCCGGGCGTCGCGCACCTCGATTTCGGGTGCGATCAATTTCGCGATGCCGTTGTTCGACGAGAACCCGCACCGCGGGATCAGGCGGGTGATCGATATTTCCGGCGATGGCCCCAACAACAACGGCTCGCCGGTCACGGTTGCACGGGATGCCGCGGTGGAGAAGGGGGTCGTCATCAACGGCCTGCCGATCATGATGAAGGAGCCGTCCTACTCGACCATGGACATCGGCAACCTCGATTTCTACTACGAGGACTGCGTGATCGGCGGCCCGGGCTCCTTCGTGGTGACGATCAAGGAACGCGAGAAGTTCAAGGAGGCGATCCGCACCAAGCTCGTGCTCGAGATCGCCGGGCGAACGCCCGAGCGGCGTATCGTCCCGGTGGCTTCGAAGGAGCCGCGGGTGAACTGCATGATCGGCGAGAAGATCTGGCACGAGAGGTGGGGACGGTGAGCCTCAGCGCCTGAACCGCGCCACCAGCTCGACATGCGGGGTGTGGCGAAACTGGTCGACCGGCGTCACGCCCTCGATCCGGAAGCCCACGTCGATCAGAACCCGGGCGTCGCGTGCGAAGGTCGCGACGTTGCATGACACCGCGACCACGACAGGAATCTTGCTGGCGGCCAGCTGCCGGACCTGCGCCTCGGCGCCCTGCCGCGGTGGATCGAACACGACGGTGTCGTAGTCGCGCAATTCCTGCGGCACCAGCGGACGCCGGAACAGGTCGCGCGCCTCGGCCTTGACCGGCTTCAGCCCTGATGTCGAGGTCGCCGCCTTCTGCAGAGCCGTGACCGCGCCGGTGTCGCTGTCGAAGGCCGAAACCCGCGACTTCGCCGCCAACCGCAGCGCGAACGGCCCGACCCCGCAGAACAGGTCGGCGATGTGTTTTGAGCGTTTGCAATGTTCCGAAACCAGCGCCGCCAGCGCTTCCTCGCCGGCAACGGTAGCCTGCAGGAACGAACCCGGCGGCAAGGTCACCTGCGACGTGCCGATTGCGATGGTCGGCGGCGTCCGCATCAGCACCAGTTCGCCATGGCGCGTCAGCCGCGCCAGCCGATGCTGTTCGGCAAGGTGCGACAGCGTTGCGATCATGGCCGACGGCAACGGCCCGGATCCGCGCACGTCGACGTCGAGGCCGACCTCGGTGGCCGTGATCTGGAGGTCGAGCGGTTTTCCGACCGCGATCAAGGGCTCGGCCAGCGCCCAGGCCGCATCGAGCGCGCCGCTCAGGCCGGGATCGAGGATCGGGCAGCGGTCGACCGGGATGATGTCATGCGTGCCTGCCGCGTTGAAGCCGACCTTGAGCACCTCATGGGTGCCCATCCGCGCGTGCAGCGTGATCCGCCGTCGCCCCAGGCCATGCGCATCAATCAGCCCAGCGACGTCGCAATCGATTCCAGCCCGCGCGAGCGTCTCGACCACGATGTCGCGTTTCCAGGCGCGGTAGTGTTCGATGTCCCAGTGCTGGATCGCGCAGCCCCCGCAGATGCCGAAATGCGGGCAGAACGGCGTGATCCGGTGCGGGCTTGCCGCCTCGACCCGCAGCAGGCGCCGGCGGTCGGGGTGACCCGGCACCGGCGCCACCTCGACGGTCTCGCCCGGCAGTGCATACGGAACATAGACGTTTTGTCCGACGGCGACGGCGACGCCGTCGCCGTGATGACCGAGGTGATCGATGGCGAGGCGTTCAACCACGCCGCGCGCCGATGAAGAATTCGATGTTGCCGTCACCGCCGGTTATCGATGACGGAAACACCTGGATGCCGGTGCAGCCGAGCGAGGCGGCGAACGCCGTGATGTCGTCGCAGACTTCCTGATGCACCATGGCGTTGCGGATGATGCCGCGCTTGGAATGCCTTCGCGGCGCCTCGAACTGCGGCTTTATCAGCGCCAGCAGATGCATCGGCGCCGCCGCCAGCGACAGCGCCACCGGCAGCACGGCCTTCAACGAGATGAAGCTGACGTCGATGACCACGACGTCCGGCCGCGCGGGCAGGCGCCTGCCTTCCAGTGCGCGGATGTCGGTCTCTTCCATCGAAACGATCCTGGGGTGGCCACGCAGCGAGGGGTGCAGCTGATCGCGGCCGACGTCGACCGCAAACACCATGCTGGCGCCACCCGCGAGCAGTACCTCGGTGAAACCGCCGGTCGATGCGCCGACGTCGAGGCAGACGTGATCGTCGATTTCGATCGGATACTGCTCCAGGGCCCCGGCCAGCTTGACGCCGCCGCGCGAGACAAAGGGGTGTGCGGGTTGCGCCTGGATCACGGCATCTGCCGCAATACCTTCCGACGGCTTGAGCACCTGCTTGTCGTCGGCGGTGACGAGGCCGGCTTCGATCGCGGCCTGCGCCCGTGCCCGGCTTTCGAACAGGCCGCGCTCAACCAGCAGCATGTCGGCGCGCTTGCGGACAGAGGGCATGCTCCGCTTGGCCAAGGTCAACTCGATGCCCGCGCTGATGCGCAGCCGAGCCGTTCGGCAGCCAGGCGCGCACAGGCTTCAAATGTGGTCAGGTCATGCCAGGGATCCGCGGGCGCCTGCCCAGGCGTGAGCAGCGCGCAGCCGTGCAGGTCGAGCGCATGAATGATCATCAGATTGTCGCTCAACCCGAAATCCTCGATGGCCAGGCCGTCCGCGTCGGCCAGGCGGCCACTTTGCTTTTTCACTGTGGTGAATTTGCGCACGCGTTCGGCGTAAAGCATGGGATCGTTGCAATAGCCCAGGCAGAACTTTCCGCGTCCCGCCATGAAGCCGAGTTCGTAGACGGTGCCGGCATCCGCGCCCGGTCCGCGAAACGGCGTGAGATCGGCGATGATGGCGTCGGCCTCGATCATCATGGCCTCATTGCCCCTGAAGATGTCCAGCGAGGCATCACGGGCGGACAGACCGATGGCGTTATCGAGCGGATAAAGCCCGATCAGGCCGTGCCGCGCGCAAATTTCGGCCTTGCGCCGGCCGATCCCGGCGGCATCCGGCAGGAACACGTCGGGGCCGGCCAGATAGATTTTCATGGACCACCGGCAACCCAGCCGCTCGCGATATCAGGACCTCAGGCCAGCTTCACGGTCTCGGTCTTGAAATCCTTGCCGAGCGCTTCGAACGTCTTGGCGACGATGCCCTTGGCGTCGAGACCGGCGCGGCCGTACATCGCGGCCGGCGAATCGTGGTCGAGGAACTCATCGGGCAGCACCATCGCCCGCATCCGCAAGCCGCCGTCAAGCATGCCGTGCTCCGCCAGCGTCTGCATGACGTGGGAGCCGAAGCCGCCGATCGAGCCTTCCTCGATGGTGAGCAGGACTTCGTGCTCGCGCGCCAGTTTCAGGATCATCTCGACATCGAGCGGTTTCATGAAGCGCGCATCGGCGATCGTGGTCGACAGGCCGTGGGCCGCGAGTTCGTCGGCGGCCTTTTCGCATTCGGCAAGGCGGGTGCCGAACGACAGCAGCGCGATTTTGCTGCCTTCGCGTACGATGCGGCCCTTGCCGATCTCCAGGGGAATGCCGAATTCCGGCATCTCGACGCCGCGGCCTTCGCCGCGCGGATAACGCACCGCGCTCGGACGGTCGTTGATCGCGACCTGGGTCGCCACCATGTGCACCAGTTCGGCTTCATCGGAAGCCGCCATGATGACGAAATTGGGCAGGCAGCCGAGATAGGCGTTGTCGAACGATCCGGCGTGGGTGGCGCCGTCGGCGCCGACCAGGCCGGCACGGTCGATCGCAAAGCGGACCGGCAGGCTCTGGATCGCCACGTCATGAACGATCTGGTCATAGCCGCGCTGCAGGAAGGTCGAATAGATCGCGCAGAACGGCTTGTAGCCTTCGGTCGCAAGGCCGGCGGCGAAGGTCACGGCGTGCTGCTCGGCGATGCCGACGTCGAAGGTGCGCTCCGGGAACGCCTTGGCGAAGATGTCGATCCCGGTGCCCGACGGCATCGCCGCGGTGATGCCGACGATCTTGTCGTCCTTCTGCGCTTCCTTGACGAGGCTCTGGCCGAACACGTTCTGATAGGCCGGCGCGTTCGGCTTGGCCTTGGCCTGCGCACCGGTGGCGACGTCGAACTTCACCACCGCATGATATTTGTCGGCGGAGGCTTCCGCCGGGCCGTAGCCCTTGCCCTTCTGGGTCACGACATGGACCAGGATCGGGCCGGTCTCCATGTCGCGGACGTTCTTGAGCACGGGCAGCAGATGGTCGAGATTGTGGCCGTCGATCGGGCCGACATAGTAGAAGCCGAGCTCCTCGAACAGCGTGCCGCCGTCCATCATGAAGCCACGGGAATATTCCTCGACGCGACTGGCGCGGTTGGCGATGATCTTCGGCAGATGCGTGCCGAGCTGCTTGGCAGCCTCGCGCAGCGTTCGGTAGGTCTTGCCGGAATAAAGCCTGGACAGATAGGCCGACATCGCGCCGACCGGCGGCGCGATCGACATGTCGTTGTCGTTGAGAATGACGATCAGCCGGGAATTCATCGCGCCGGCATTGTTCATGGCTTCATAGGCCATGCCCGCGGACATCGCGCCGTCGCCGATCACGGCGATGACGTTGTTCTTGCCGCCGGACAGGTCGCGCGCCACCGCCATGCCGAGCGCCGCCGAGATCGAGGTCGAGGAGTGGGCGGCGCCGAACGGATCGTAGTCGCTTTCGGTTCGCTTGGTGAAACCACTCAGCCCGCCGCCGGTGCGCAGGGTGCGGATGCGGTCGCGGCGGCCGGTCAGGATCTTGTGCGGATAGGCCTGATGGCCGACGTCCCAGATCAGCCGGTCACGCGGGGTATCGAAGATGTAATGGATCGCCGTGGTCAGCTCAACCACGCCGAGGCCTGCGCCGAAATGGCCGCCGGTGACGGAGACGGCATCGATGGTTTCCTGGCGCAGTTCGTCGGCGACCTGCCGCACCTGCTCCACCTTGAGCCGGCGCAGGTCGTCCGGGGTGCGGATCGTGTCGAGAAGCGGCGTTTTACTAAATGTGGTCACAGCGATATTCCAATTTGCAGGTCGGGACAAACCGCCCGACGTGAGATGGGTTGCGCAACATTGGCGCAGCGAAAACCCGGGCGCCGGAGGCCACCTGAGCAGGCCGAAGCCTGATGAGTGATCCTAGTCGCGCTCCGGGTCGGTCAATGTGATATGCATCACCTTTGGCGGCTTCGCCCTTCTCAGACAATTTTATCAGCTATTTGAAGCGCTTACCGTTGCCAAAAATTGCAGAGGAGGGCGCCTTCAACAGCCCATAGCCCCGCAAGCTTTACACTAAAGCCGCGCCCAAAGCCAACCCGCTGGCGCCCGGGCCACGGCCGGGTCAGGGCAGGAACACGCCGAATTCTAACCGCTCCGCCGCGCAGAAGGTTCCATTGCGCGTAAATCGGCGGCATCGGCTCGGCCGGCGCCGGCGGTTTCGAGCCTTTTCCAAGCCCATTCCCGGGCGGTGGCGTCGCCGGTCGCGATCGCCAGCGCGGCCTCGGGACGAGCCGTTCGGTCGCTCAGCGGGACCGGTCCACATACGATCATGAAGAAGTCGTAGGCGTGAGGCAGCTCATTGGCCATGACGAACTGGAAATGAACCCGAAAGAACTGCCAGCGGAACAGCTTGTAATGCTCCGGCTTGATGATCTCGCGGAACCTGACCGGTACGATAGTGGGATTGCGCCTGTTGGCGCCGACGTCGATGCCGTGGCCGGCAATCGGATCAAATGGATAGAAGTTCATCACATCCTTGCGCGACTGACAGTCGATCCAGTCGATCGAAGGCTCAACCGCCAGCAAGCGAAGATGATCGCGGAAATTCTGCGACACCGCGTGAAAACCGACGATCGGGAAATTGCCGCCGATGGTCAGAAGGACAATGCGCGGGCCGTGCCGTCCGAGGCCGGGATCGAGCGTGAGCGCGCGCGCCAGAATTTCCGTCCCCAGAAACGATCCCGAACTATGGCCGACCACCACGATTTCCTCGGCATCGCTGGAGCGCGCGACGTTGACGAGGTGCTGCGCGAAGCGGTCGATCCGTGCGTCCCACTCCGGCCGCTGACGGTGCGAGAATTCCCAGGTCCAGATCGTGTCGGACAACAGATAGAGTAGATAGGTGGCGCTTTCCGTGTATTTGAGCAGCGAACCGAGGATGGCGACGAACAGCGCCGCTGCGGCAGCCACGCCGAACAGGTCGGGAATGCCGAGGGCGTGCAGCGCTTTGGCGAAGCCGTAGGCGACGCCGAATGACCCCAGCGCCTCCAGAAGCAGCAGGAAATGCGGGTAGGTGATGAAGGTCGCGAACCGCCAGTGCGCCCGAAAGAACCGTGCGATCGTGCCGCGGAACACCAGGCGCCAGTAGATCCATACCGCGTGAAAAACCGTGCTCCAGATCGGCGCGGCAAGGTCGCGCTGGATCAGGTCCTCGAACCGCAGGAAGTCGTAGCTGGTACGGGTCTGCCAGTCGCCGGCCCTGGTCTCGATCGACCACGACGCGGTCTCGCCGTCAGGCGAGGTCTGCGGGCGGCCGATGGTGGCGTTGAGCTGATAGAGCCGGGCGAACTTGCGCAGCTCGGTTCTGAACATGCGGTAATACTGCGCGAGCCCGCGCGGATCGTATCCCTGCACATAGATGATGTGGCGGTGCTGAACGCGCACTGAGCGATGATCCTCGGACTGATGGCGGGACTATATCAGGCCGCTCAACGCGCCAAGAGCTAATTCGGCTCCCGCTGCAGTCGCTTGCCGGCGAATTCGCCTAATGTTCTGACCTGTTGCCGGGGAGCGACGTCAGGACGCCGCGGCGGGTGGCCGTCACTGCACGTCAAGCGGCTCGGTGCCGGTGACCTGGCCGCTGGCGTCGGTGGTGATCTTGTCGACGCGCGCTTCGGCCTGCCGCAGCAGCTCCTCGCAGCGCCGTTTCAGGGCCTCGCCCCGCTCGTAGATGGCCACCGATTCCTCCAGCGGCACCTTGCCGTCCTCGAGCCGCTTGACGATGGATTCAAGCTCCTCGATCGCGCGTTCGAAGCTCAGCTTCTTGACGTCCACTCGGGTGTTTTCTTGGACGGTTCCTTGGGTGTTTTCGGCCATATTGCTTTCCCGGGTGCGCCGGTGGCGACGCGCAGATTCAGATGCATCTATATACGGGCGCATTGTGGCTGGAATTCACGCCCCCATCAATGCAGTGACGTGGGCCGCGACCGACTCTTTCAGGCCCTGCAGGTCATAGCCGCCCTCGAGCACCGAGACGATGCGGCCGCCGGCGGTGGCGTCGGCGACGTCCATCAGCTGGCGCGTCACCCAGCCGAAATCCTCCGCCTGAACGTTGAGCGACGCCAGCGGATCCCGGAAATGCGCGTCGAAACCGGCCGAGACGATGATCAGCTCGGGCGCGAACTTGCGCAGCTGCGGCAGGATCGCGCGTTCGAACGCGGCGCGGAATTTGGCGCTGCCGTCTTCCGAGGCGAGCGGCGCGTTGACGATGTTATCGTGCTCGCCGCGCTCGCCGGTGGCGCCGGTGCCGGGAAACAGCGGCATCTGGTGCGTCGAGCAATACATCACGGTCGGATCGGCCCAGAAAATATCCTGGGTGCCGTTGCCGTGATGCACGTCGAAATCCACCACGGCGGCGCGAGCGATGCCGTATTTGCGCTGGGCGTGGCGCGCGGCGATGGCGGCGTTGTCGAAGAAGCAGAAGCCCATCGGTTTGTTGATCTCGGCGTGATGGCCCGGCGGACGCACCGCGACGAACGCGTTGTCATGGGTACCCGTCATCACCGCATCGGTGGCGGAGACCGCGCCGCCAACGCCGCGCATCACCGCCTCCCAGGTGCCCGGCGACATCGAGGTGTCGCCGTCGATATAGATCAGGCCGCTCGACGGCGCGATATGCCGGAGTTCCCCGACATAGTGCTCGCCATGGCAGAGCGTAACCGAATCCAGGCTGCCCTCCGGCGCTTCGCCGCGCACCAGCGCGTTGAAGCGATCCAGGCCGAGCACCTCGCCGACTGCGCGCAGCCGGTCGGCGCGTTCCGGGTGTCCCGGCGGCGTGGCGTGGTCGAGACAGGCCGGGTGCGTGAGAAACAGCGTGGTCATGCAATACCTGGCGCGGGACGCGCTCTGCGAGGAGCAGCTAATCTAGGCGGTCAGGGCAGCCGGGGAAAGAGCCGAGCCTGCGGATATCGCTGACATTTCAGTTGATTCGCACGATGCGATTGCCCGTGGCCGGGGCGATCGGACTGTTGGCCCTGAAATACTGGTACAGCGCGTCGACGTCGTAGACGCCGACCTGCGGCGCGATACCCTTGGTGAAGACGGTAAATCCGTCACCCCCGGCCGCGAGGAAATTGTTGACGGTGACGCGATAATCCGCCGCGGGATCGATGCGCTGTCCGTTCAGCATCAGGCTGTCGGCGGCCACGCGATCGCCGACGGACCTGGCGCCGTCCCAGGTGTAGGTGAAGCCGTTTGAGACCTGAAGGATGCGCGGCCGGTTCGGGTCGAGCCACTGCTGCTCCAGCATGTCCTTGATCTGCCTTCCCGTCAGCGTCAGCGTCACCAGCTGGTTGCGGAACGGCTGGCTCGCGAACACGTCGGCATAGGTCACCGCGCCCTCGTCCTTTCGGGTGATATCGCTGCGCACGCCGCCCGGATTGGTGAAGGCGATCACCGCGCCGCCGTTGGCCGCGGGACGGGTCGCGGCCAGCTGGGCGTCGGCGATGATATCGCCGAGCACGCTTTCGCCGGCGTCGTTGGGCATGCGCGAAAGCGTTTCGGTGATCGACCCCGCCGGCCGGCCAGCGATCGGGGCGGCCAATCGATTGTAGGAGTCGAGCAGGGCGGTTTGGTTGGAGTCGCGGGCAAAAGCGTCGGTGCGGACGATGACGTTGTCGGCCTTGGCGCTGATGACGTCGCGGGTGACGGGATCGAGCTTGAGGTCGATCGCGGTGACCACGGTACCGTATTTGTCGGCCGAGGTGACCAGCCTGCCGTCGATGTCGCAGACATACGGCCGGTGGGTATGGCCGCTGACCACCACATCGACCGCGCGATCGAATTTTCTGACGATGTCGACGATGGGTCCGGATATGTCGGGGCATTCATTGTAGTCACCGGTCGGGAACCCGCCTTCATGGATCAGCACCACGATGGCCTCGACGCCGCGCGCCTTCAGTTCAGGCAGCAGCGCGTTCACGGTGTCGGCCTCGTCCCTGAATTCCAGGCCGGCGACGCCTGTCGGCGACACCAGCCGGGGCGTGCCCTTCAAGGTCAGGCCGACGAAGCCTACGGCAATGCCGTCGAACTCCCGGATCTCGTAGGCGGGAAGCAGGGTCTTGCCGGTGCCCTTCTCGAAGGTGCTGGCCGCCAGATAGCGAAACCTGGCGCCGAGGAACGGGTGCGGCCCCTGGCATCCGTCGATCGGATGGCAACCGCCGTTTTGCATGCGCAGCAATTCGTCCTTGCCCTCGTCGAATTCGTGATTGCCGACGGCAGCAACCGCCAGCCCCATCATATCAAGCGATTCGATGGTGGGCTCGTCGTGGAACATCGCCGACAGGAACGGGCTGGCGCCGATCAGGTCGCCGGCGGCGACGAAGATCGTGTTCTTGTGTCCATCGCGCAGTTGCCTGACCGCCGTCGCCATGTGTTCGGAGCCGCCGGCCGCGACGGTGATTTTCCTGGTCTTGTCATCGGGATTGTCGATGCGGATTCCGCCCGGTGGCGGCTCCAGGTAGCCGTGGAAATCGTTGATGGCCAGAATGCGCAAGTCGACCGGCGAGACCTGAGCGACCGCGCGTGAGGCCGTGGCGGGTGCCGTCGCCAGCAGAACCCCCGCGAGAATCTGACAGCCCCAGTCGCGCATGGTTTTACGCTTGCAGCAGCGGGACAACGATTTCACCGGGCCTGCGCATGTGGCGCCATCGCGCGCGTGGCGTCTTTATCAGAGACAATCGGGTGCGCGGTCATGATGCTGTCCTGGAAGAAGAGGCGGCGCGTGGCGGGTTTCGCTGATGTACCCTACATGATCTCTGCGGCCGCCCAAACCGGCGCGGCCGGCTTTCGACGGCGACCGAACGACGCGCGAGGCACATGCGATGCAATTGACCGGGATTCACCATCTGACCGCGATTTCAGCGAAACCGCGGACGAATCTGGCGTTTTATACAGGCCTGCTCGGGATGCGGCTGGTCAAGAAGACCGTCAACCAGGACGACGTCAGCGCCTGGCATCTGTTCTACGCCGACGGTAAGGCCAATCCCGGCACCGACCTCACCTTCTTCGATTTTCCGGCAGCGCCCGAACAGCGCGGCGCCAACAGCATTTCCCGCACCGGATTGCGGGTCGTCGGCGAGAAAACCCTTGGATACTGGCGCGACCGCCTGAAGCAGGCGGGCGGCCGCACCGACGATGTCGTGGAAGTCGATGGCCGGCTGACGCTGCCGTTCGAGGACGGCGAAGGCCAGCGGCTGGTGCTGGTCGATGACGGCGGGGCGGGGTCAACCGCGCCGTGGGAGCGCAGCGCCGTGCCGGCGGAACACCAGATCCGCGGACTCGGCCCGATCGTGCTCACGGTGCGGAATCTCGCCGCCATCGAACAGGTCCTCGTCGGCGCGATGAACATGCGCCGGGTGCGCGACTACGCCGCGCACGGGGCGCAGGTTCACGTGTTTGCGATGGGCGGGGGCGGCCCCGCCGCCGAGCTGCACGTGATCGAGAGCAAGGACTTGCCGCTGGCCCGGCAGGGCGCCGGCGGCGTGCACCACGTCGCGTTCCGCACGCCGGACGAGGATCAATACCACGCCTGGACGCAGCGATTGTCCGAACTTGGAATTCCCAACTCCGGCGAGATCGACCGCTTCTATTTCCGCAGCCTGTATTTCCGCGAGCCGAACGGCATCCTGTTCGAGATCGCCACCGATGGACCAGGCTTTGCCACGGATGAACCGATGGCGACGCTTGGCGAAAAGCTGGCGCTGCCGCCGTTTCTGGAGTCGAGGCGGGCGGAGATCGAGGCGGGGTTGAAGCCGCTAGGGTGAGAAGGCGGGACGCTAACTGCGGTATCGCAGCGCGTCGACCAGTACGGCAAAGGCTGGCGCGGGTCGCGGGCGGCGACAGCTTACTTTTGCTTGCCAGTGCCTGCCTGCGGTCTTTTGCAATTGGAAGCAGCGCAGTATTTGGTGTCTTTCGCGATCTGGCTTCCGCCTTGTGCGCAGGTGCCAGTAGGACATTTACCACCGGATGTACCCGCCCCAGACGCCGTTCCTCGGAACATCTGCGCCGTTGCTGTCTCTCCAAGATTGAATACCAACAGCAATGCTGCGACAGTCACAATGGTCAATATCTTCGACATTTGACCCCCGGTAAGTTGCTTTCTTACCTTGGGCCTTTAGAAGTGGTTTGTCTATCTTGCTCGGCATATCCATCCCGGAAGGGGTTGTGTACGCGCTCGACAAGCTGCTTGACCGGTTGCCGGAAATGAACCGCGACCCACGCTTCGGCGCCCTCGATCACCGAGTCCCCTGCGACACCTCCAATCGCTGCGAGACCATCGGCTCAACCGGCTCCGGAAGTCCCATGCTGCGCCACGCCGGCATGACCCGCGCTTCCAGCAATTCGAGATAGGCCGGGGTCTGCGAATAGAAGCGGGGTTCGATTACCTCGCCGCGGTAGACATCTTCGAACTGGGCCCTGGCGCGCCTTGCATTGGCGAGGTCGCCGACATTCGCATAGGCCACGGCGGCGAATGCGAGATTGGCCCAGTGCCTGGGATTGATGGCGATCGACCGCTCCAGCCAGATGATGGCGTCGTGGTACTGTCCCATCAGCGTGTAGTTGAGGCCCAGCATCAGGCACCACACCCATCGCATCCGGTCCTTCGGAGATTGCGCCAGCGCGCGCTGCAGTGGCTCGATGCCGAGTTCCGGGCGGCCGCTCGCGAACTGCAGATGCCCGTTCCAGGCGATGGCCTCGACCAGATTCGGGTCTAGCTCCAGGGCAATGCGGTTTTCGGCCAATGCCGCCTCGATGCGGCATTGCATCTGGCGCAGCCGGGACATCACGAAGCGGGCATAGGCGTTGTGCCGGTCCAGCGGCATGGCCTTCGCCATCAGCCTGTCCGCTTCGCCGATCAGTTGCGCATTGGCATCGCTCGGCCAGCCGAACACCTGCTCGATCATGGTCACGGCGCGGCCCACCAGCCCTGCCTGATCATCGGGATTGATCGACAGCACCTTTTCGAACATGGCACGGACCTGCTGGAGCGCTTCGAGCGTGTTGGCGCGGTAGTAGGCGGCGCGCGCCTGCATCACGAGGTCGGTTGCATCGGGGTTTTCGGAACTCAGCGAAAGTCTGGCCTCGGCTTCGATGAGTTGCAGGTTCAACGCGATCGCGAGGCGATTGACCACTTCGCGCCGGATATTGCGGACCGCCGCCTTGTCGACCTCCATCGTATCGGCCCACAATACCGTTCCGGACAAGGCGTCCCATAGCTGCGCGGTGGTATCGATGCCCTCGTCGAAACGTTCGACCGTGCCTCTCAACACGTAGCGCACCCCCAATTCCACTCCCAACGATCGGATATCGATCTCCTTGCCCTTGTATCGGAACGCCGTGTCCCGGCCGATCACGTAACTGCCCCGGATCTTGGACAGCTGGGCCGTCACCTCGTCGGTGATGCCGTCGGAGAAATATTCCTGGGCCGGGTCCCCGCTGACATTCGCGAAAGGCAACACCACGATCGACAGCCGCGCCGGCCTGGCGGCGGGCTTGTCGACGGCCGGCGCCATGGCTGGCACGGGTGCGGCGGCGTCCGGATGCCATGCATAGGTTCGGATCGGGCGAGCGATGTTCTTGAGCTTCTGCTCGCCCATGTCGGTGAAACCGAAATCGTCGCGGATCTGCTCGCGCACCGTCGATGAGACGCAGATGCCGTCGACAGGAGCCAGCGCTTCCAGCCGGGCGGCAATATTGACACCGTCGCCGGCGATGTCATCGCCATCGACGATGATGTCGCCGACGTTGATTCCGATCCTGAATCGAATTCGGTCCGACGATGCCTGCCCCCGCTCGAGTTCCATCACGGTACGCTGAATGTCGAGGCCGCATTGCACGGCGGCGATGGCGCTGCCGAATTCGGCCAGGAATCCGTCGCCGGTGGCCCGAATGACCCGGCCTCCGTATTCCTCCACCTTCACGAAATTCACCTCCTCGCGCAGCCGGCGCAATCGCGAGAATGTCAGCGCCTCGTTGCGCTCCATCATGCGGCTGAACCCGGCGACGTCGGCAAACATGATCGCGGCGAGCTTGCGAACGGTCGGGCTGTTCTGGCTGTTCTGCGTCAAGTGGAGTGTCCTGGTTACGCGCCCAAATCGGTACTGCTTGCCAAAGTCTTGCGCCAATGGAATGTCAGCACTGCATTGCTGCGGTGTGATCCCAGTAACAGATGGTGAATGTCCAATCTCATTGGTCGAGACTCGACCTCATTGGTTCAATGATCCGTGATCCGGGATGGCTCTGGATCGATAAATTCTGTCAGCTCGGCGGGAATTCGCGTTGGAGGCAAAAAATCGAGACTTACCTTTGAGGTAAGTCCGAAAGGTTCGGAAAATCTGACGATTGCCGCGAACCCACGGGCGGTCCGGGGACATGCCACTCGATCAAGGCCGTGCGGCGTTTCAAAGGCAGGTCAGCGCTGGTCGAGCCGGGCGCAATTATTTCGCGTGAGAGACAGGCAGGATGGGCGGAGCGAAGCGATACCCATCCTGCCTGTCAAAAGCGGTGGTGGATTTCGCGGAGAGCTCGACCCATCCCACGGCGCCGGGGCTGCGGCAAAATAACCCGACGGGCAAAATTTCGCTTAACGCGTCGGGCAAATCAGCTTTATCAGTTCGCCCGTCTCACCCGGCAGGAGGGGCGTATCGCGATCGTCACGAAACGCGGGATGGGATGCGGTGGACGCGGCAGCGTCGGCGTGCAAGGCGATCGCAGGGCGAGCAAAACTCGTGAGCGGTAGACCGCACGCAGGACGACGGCGCTGGTTGCGTACGGCAAAACCGTGTGGTCCCGACACCCGTTGCTGGTGTCAAGCTGTCGGTGGCGAAATCGATCCGACCGGGTCGATCAGCCGCCAAGCCGGCAGCGACGGTGACAAGACGAATTCGTCGCCGGGGAGAGCGCGGCATAAGCCGTAAGACCATTGCGCAGGGAATGCCGGACTGCCTCCGCTGAACCTGTATGCTCGTGTGCGTTTTTTGATGCACAACTTTGCGCACGAGACCGCGGGTGCAGCGCGCATCCGGCATTCCCTGCTCCCTCTTTCTTTCGAGGGGACAACGAAACGCAAACCTCGGGCATAATCGTGCCGCGAGAAGGCGGACTTGTATCTGGTGCTTGAAATTGAATCCGAAATGTATCCGCGTCATTGCGAGCGCAGCGAAGCAATCCATTGTCACCAAGCAAAGAAAGAATGGATTGCTTCGCTGCGCTCGCAATAACGTTGTCAGACCGTGCCCACCCTGCATTGTTACGCCATCAACACCGCGTCGGCGCCGTTCACCGCCTCGGCGCTGTCCATCACCGTGCGTTCCAGCGAGCCTGCCTGCACCGTGATGTTCTCGGCAAAGAACCTCGCCAGCGTGACATAGCGCTGCGGATCGCCGGCGGCTTCGCCGAGATCGCGGGCGGCCAGCGCCTCGCCGGCCAGCATGCAGCCGCCGAGCGTCGAGCCGAACAGCCGCAGATAGGGGGTGGCGCCGGCCAGCGCCTCGTTCGGCGCCGAGGTGACGCGCTCCAGCAGCCATCGGCTG
The DNA here is from genome assembly GCA_001464035.1 of Bradyrhizobiaceae bacterium Ga0074131. Classification (GTDB taxonomy): domain Bacteria; phylum Pseudomonadota; class Alphaproteobacteria; order Rhizobiales; family Xanthobacteraceae; genus Bradyrhizobium. Next base: position 2,391 of record LNEC01000014.1, on the reverse strand, counting down.
GTGCGCTCGAGCGAGCCCAGCGCGTCGCGCAATTTGGCGCCTGTCGTGCCGAACGCCGGATCGTTGGAGGCTTCTACCTTTTTGACGATGCCGGAGAGTTCGTCGAGCAGGGCCCAGACCGCCGCGCCGCCATTGGCCGCCAGCTTGCGCGTCACCAGATCGATCGACTGGATGCCGTTGGTGCCCTCATAGATCGCGGTAATGCGGGCATCGCGATAATGCTGCGCGGCGCCGGTTTCCTCGATGAATCCCATGCCGCCGTGAATCTGCACGCCCAGCGACGAAACCTCGTTGCCGATATCGGTGGAAAACGCCTTGGCGATCGGCGTCAGCAACGCGCCGCGCGCCACGGCGTCGCCGCGCACCTTGGCGTCGGTGGCCCGTACCGAGACATCCATCGCGACGGCGGTGGCATAGCAGATGGTCCGCGCGGCGCCGGTCAGCGCGCGCATCTGCATCAGCATCCGCTTGACGTCGGGATGCACGATGATGGGGTCCATGCCATCCCCCTTCTTGCCGATGGCGCGGCCCTGGCGGCGCTCCTGCGCGAACGCCAGCGCCTGCTGGTAGGCGCGGTCGGCAATGCCCACGCCTTCGAGGCCGACGCCGAGTCGGGCCTGGTTCATCATCGTGAACATGCAGAGCATGCCGCGGTTTTCCTCGCCGATCAGGTAGCCGATGGCGCCGCCCTTGTCGCCCATCGTCATGGTGCAGGTCGGCGAGGCATGCATGCCGAGCTTGTGCTCGACGCCGGAGGGATAGATGTCGTTGCGCTCGCCGAGCGAGCCGTCGGCGTTGACGAGGAATTTGGGGATCAGGAACAACGAAATGCCCTTGGTGCCGGCCGGCGCATCGGGCAATCGGGCCAGCACGAAATGCACGATGTTGTCGGTCATGTCGTGATCGCCATAGGTGATGAAGATTTTCGTGCCCGTGATGCGGTAGCTGCCGTCGGCCGCCTTCTCGGCGCGGGCGCGCAGCGCGCCGACGTCGGACCCCGCCTGCGGTTCGGTGAGCTGCATGGTGCCGGTCCACTCGCCGGACACCAGCTTTTCGAGATAGAGCTTCTTCAGCTCGTCGCTGCCATGGGCGTCGAGCGCTTCGATCGCGCTCAACGTCAGCAGCGGGCAGAGCCCGAAGGCGATGTTCGACGCGCTCCAGATTTCGGTGCAGGCGGCATTGATCGCGAGCGGCAGGCCCTGGCCGCCGAACGCTTCCGGTCCCGACACCGCGTTCCAGCCCGCCGCTGTCCAGCGCTGATACGCATCGGGCCAGCCGGGGGCCGTGGTTACCTTGCCGGCCTCGAGCTTGATGCCGTGTTCGTCGCCGACCCGATTGAGCGGCGCCAGCACGTCGGCGGCAAACCGGCCGGCTTCCTCCAGCACGGCGGCGGCAATGTCGCCGTCGAAATCGCCGTAATGGCCGGCTTTCACGGCAGCCTGGAGGCCCGCGCCGTGTTGGAGCGCCAGCAGCATGTCGTTAACAGGCGCGCGATAGGTCATGGTTGTGTCTCAACTATCAGGACGGGAACGGGAGGCTGCCGTCTTCCCACGAAACCCGGATTGTCTCAACTCCCGCGTGGATGAAATCGGCACGCCGGAAGACAACAAGCCATGCGATCCGGGCGGAAGGCGGCCGACCGATTGCCCTGTTTGGCGAGTAAAACGCGCCGGCGCGGGTGCAAGGGGAAATTCCGGCGGATCGGCGGTTGAAATGGCTCAACACCCCCTATAGACCGGCGGTGCCAGAGGAATGCGCGGCGAGCCCCGTCCCGCCGCTTTCCAGACCGGTTGTTGGGGCGTCGCCAAGTGGTAAGGCAGGGGATTTTGATTCCGCCCCAGCCAGGCAGTCACTCGACCTGAAATTGTGGTCAATTTTAACACCAAATCCCTGCTATTTTCGGGGAATTCGTGCATATACGGATAGTCTCCGAGGTCTCAGATTCGGCAACTTTGACGAGAATCTCCCGAAAGTCTCCGGCACCCACCGCGGCAATTCCCGTTTTCGAGGAGACGGTTGGCGGAGACGGGTTTGATCACCACTGCGCGGTAGCCACGGCACTCACTCGACCGCGAGCCTGACATAGTTCTCACAGGGCCGGACCTGGCGGCAGGTGTGCGTGAAGCGGTCGAGCTGCGCTTCGACGGCAGCCATAACTCCTGGGTGCCGGTGCCCGTGTGACAACGGCAATGCCGCCGACGATGCGACAGCACAGGCCGCCTTCCAACGAGACCAGGCTGCCATCAGGAGCACGGCCGCCTCCAGGCGGGTGGTGCGCGCCCAAGGCAGAACAAACCGTGCCACTACCCGTGCGCGACCATTACATGGCGCACGGCCGTGTAGTCTTCCAATGCGTAGAGCGACATGTCCTTGCCGTAACCCGACTGTTTG
>LNEC01000013.1 GCA_001464035.1 Bradyrhizobiaceae bacterium Ga0074131 | reverse complement strand
GCTACAATTGGCACCGGCCTCACGGCGGGATAAAGTCTCAAACACCGATCAGCAGACTCGGTCTAACCGGGAACAACCTGTTGAGGCTCCACACCTAGGCGCTGGGCTACAATTTGACAGCATAACTGCTGGCAAAATGCATTTTGAGCCAATTCTCAAGGGCGCTGCATTGGGCAAGCACTTCGCTGGTCAAGAATTTCAAGATATAAAAGCCCTTTACGACGAGTACTGTAGAAAGACGAATTGGATCATTAAATCACCGGTCAGAGCGTTTTTCCCCAAGAACGAAACTGGGAAAGGATTCACGACAAAATGTTTTGGAATACAGTTTGAGGATGGAGCGACAGATCGATTTTCGCTCGATAAGGCGTTGAGTGCCGTTGCGAACTAAGAATTTTCCAATCGGCGGTTTAGTAACGGCAGGAGAGTTTTGTGGCTTCACGTGACTCTCTAGCGGTCTGGGAAATCGCCTTGATAAAAGCTTTCATGAGCTTCACCGGCATGAACGACCAAGAAATCCTGCCCTATTTTAGCCGACCGGGCCGGTCAATAAATCATCGTGTTATCGCAGAAATCCGAGTCGGCAGTCATTTTTCTGATGTCGAGGTTGCGACAGAGGAAGAGCTTCGCGTTTTCAAAGAACGTTGGTTCTCTTACTCAGTGAAACGCGGTACTGAGCGTGAAATCGAAGAGCTTGTTTTGAAAGCTCGCGAGGCGCAAATTGCCGCTATTCAGATTTTCAACAATCCTGCAATACAATTTCGTGCAGAAATCTATATCGTTCTTTCCGTCATCGCGTGGACCTACGCATTCCACGCATTCTATAAACGGGCCGAAATAGATTACAGGTATTACGTTCGAGGCTTTGATGGCACAAAATCTATTGATCGTACTAACGAAGGTTTGGAACGCTATTGGGATCTCAGCAGGTGCATCGAGGTAGGAGAGTGCCCCCTTTCTGAGTCCGTCAAAGAGAATCTGCGATTCATCATTGGCGTCCGTAATTCTATTGCCCACAGGTTTACCGGAAACATAGACCTGAAAGTCGCAAGTAAACTGCAGGCTTGCGCGCTGAATTTCAACAGTTGGATCGCCGAACAATTCGGCGGCGAATATCGCATTGACAGCGACTTCGGTGTCGCGATTCAGATGTCTTCGTTCAGCCATGACCAAGCCAAGCTCATTTATGCTGCGCAAGAGGTCGATCCAAATATCTCGACCATAATTGCTAAGCTTGATAGCTCACTGCCAGAGCGAATTCTCAATGACACGAAATACGCCTTCAATGTTCTGTTCGTAGAACAATCTTGCAACCGTCCGGGGCAGGCCGATAAGGTAGTTGAATTCATCCGCGCAGGAACCGAAGCGGCGGAAGAGATCGACCGGGTCATCTTTAAGGATCGCGAAAGGGCAAAATACAAACCTGCTCAGATCGTAGCAGAAATGAAGAAGCGCGGTTTTGCGTGGTTTAATATGTCAAAGCACACCGAAATTCGGCGCAAGCTTGATGCTAAAAATCCCAAGAATGGATACGGAGTCGAGTTGGCGGACAACCAATGGTATTATTACGATAATTGGTTAGAAAAAGTGAGCGAGCATTGCATCAGTGCGAGTGAGTAATGTTCAGCGTTGCGGCTGACGGGCGGTTTCACTCAGTTCATCGCGAGCCGTGACAAGCTCACGTCAGCGTGTCCGCACGTTGGTATGGGGAAAGCGCCGGTCAAATCAGATAAACGCTGCTATCCTGACGAAGCCGCCTTCCCGCCCCCACAGTTATCCCACAGAAACCACGTGTTCGAACGCATCAAAACGTCACCGCTTATCAGCAGAAATGGCCATTTTTATTGGAGTTTTCGGTAAGGTCACTACGCTCATAACGGTCTGGTTGCAGGTTCGAGTCCTGCCGGGCCCACCACGCTTCACGGCCGCGAGACCGGCGCGGTGGTCGCTCCAAAACCAAAATATCGAAAACAACCCCATGCAAAGCAGACATCGGGGAACGGCATGGAAGTTATGCACCGCGAAAACACTTTGACACGTCGGGCAAATCACCGGCACTATTCCAGCCTGGCGCCATTTCCAGAACCGCCCGTTTCGGCCCTGCCCACGGGCGCTTCGGCGCAATGACCGGCCAAAAAACCCCACCATTGAAGTTGCACCGGCTCGCCCCGGCGAATGATCGCCTGCGCGTTGCCGTAACCCGCGCGCTTTCCAATGCGCGTGAGCGAGGAGACATCGACGTGAACAAGGTTCCAGAGATCGACAAGACAAAGGCAATGACCGCCAGCGGGCGAGACAAGGCGGCCGCGGCCCCGCGAGTCAAACTCGCGCAGCGCGGATTCTTCATCGACCATCCGGATCCCGAGCTTGGCGAACAGCTGATGGCGGACGCCTTGGGGGTCGGCGATCGCGATGCGATGCATGGCATCCTGAGGCAATTGGTGAGGGCCAGCGTGATCGGGCGGAAGCCCGACGCGGTCAACCTCGCCTTCATGATCGCGATGGTGAAGAGCATCAGGCCCAGGGATTCCGTCGAGGCCATGCTGGTGGCGCAGATGGTGTCCGTTCACGTGATGGCGATGCGATGCGCCCATCAGTTCGCGAGCGCGGGAGACATCGCCCGGCAGGACAGCGCCGGGCGCGCCCTGGGCCGGCTGACGCGGACGTTTCCGGCCCAGATCGAGGCGCTCAACCGCTATCGCAGCAATCGCGAGCCTGCCGTCACCGTGCAGACCGTGTCGGTGCGGGATGGCGGCAACGCCATTGTCGGCAACGTCACGCAGCATGCCAGCGTGATGGTTGCGGACGTGGACGCCGAGCGGCGGAAAGCATTGGCTTGAGCAATCACGCGCCCGATATCACTCCGATGCTGGCGAGCCCGCGTTGCGGCGCAAGAACCCGCTCCGGCGGATCGTGCCGTTCGCCGGCGGTGCGCGGCAAGAGGCGCTGCCGCATGCACGGCGGTGCGCCGGGATCCGGCGCGCGAACGGGAAACCAGAACGCGCGCACGCACGGCCTGTTCACCAGCGACGCGATCGCCGAACGCAATCAGATTCAGGCCGTGCTGGGGGACGCGTGGAAATGGCTGCAAACGATGAAATGATCCGGTTTCGCAAGGCCGAATCCCACGGCTGGTCCGATCGGTCCGGCACCGATGACGACGATGACACTGGTCATGGTAATTTCCTTTGGCGAACCGGACCGCCGCATGGTGGAGCCCACCAGGCACTTATGTCTGATTTCACCCAGACATTCGCTGCCGCAGCCTTGGCGTCCGAGAAGGGCCAAGGGCGACATCGGACCATTCAGAGAATTCAGATTACGGCCATCGATAATTGGCCAGCGGCGGCGTTCTCGCCATTGGAACTGGCTGCCGACCGAAGCGATCCAGGCTGCGAAGTCTCCAGGGCGGGAAACGTCAGTTGGAAGCAAACGCCCGGCGGCGTCCGATTTACCTCGACAGCCCCTCCAAGTTGACGAGCCAGGTTGTTGATCAGCTTCATGCCCAAGCCTGTGGCCTTGGGCTGTCCGATCTCGGGCGGGAGGCCAACCCCGTCGTCAGACACCGTAAGGCGGTGCAATCCGGCCAGCTTCCCAAAGCTGACTGCGACCCGGCATTGCCGACCGTCCGGAGAGGCGTGTTTCAGGGCGTTCATCATCAATTCGGTCGCGATGAGCCCAAAGGCCGACACCTGACCCGCCGGCAGGTGCGCGCCGGGCTCAACGTCCACCTCAAGGGTGAGGCTTCCTCCGCTGATAAACGCCGAGTCGACGGACGCGACCAGTTCGGGGAGGTAGTCAGCTACATCGGTGATCTCCAGGTTTTCCCGCAAGCCCCGAAGCAAGAGCCGATGCATGGCCGCCAGCGCGAACAAACGTGCCGAAATGCTGTCCAGCGCCGTGCGCACTTCGGCTCCGGGGCTCACCTTCGCCTGCGTGACGACGAGCTGTTGCAGGACCTGGAAGCTGTTCATGATCCGGTGGCCGACGCTACCGCTAGAGGCAAATAGATGGCGGTGTTCACAACGACGACTTCTCCTTTTGCGTATTGAAGGCGAGGCCGCCGAATTGCCCTTGTTGAGTGCATCGATCTGGGTGAAATCCTCATTTGGTTCATTGCCGATGTCGCGACCGCTGGCCGAGACGACGCGGCCGTGACGGTGCCGCCAAGGCCGAACGGATTGCCGACCGGAGCACCCAATCGCCGATATGCGGCTTGGCGTCTGACCGCTTCACGAACGGAACCTCCGAGCCGCGCTCAACTTTGATAAGAACGAGATCCGCGCACTTGTCAGTGCCTATCACCCCTGCCTTGTAGATCTTGCCGTCGTCAATTGTCACTTCGACCTTGTCAGCGCCATCGACAACGTGGTTGTTTGTTACCGCATACCCATCGGGCGAAATCAAAAAAGCCTGGTCTCTGCCCCGACATGACCTTCATGTCCGCCACGCCATTTTGCTTCCTAGACACATCCCGCCCGTAACCGTAAGCTTAGTTCGAGATACGGCGGGGCGGGGCCATCTTTATGCCTAAGGCGCGGGTAGAACGGCGGCTGGCTGCCATCCTCTTGGCCGACGTTGTTGGCTACAGCCGCCTGATGGGTGTTGACGAGGAAGGTACTCACGAGACGCTGAAGGCGTGCCGGCGCGAACTCATCGATCCTAAGATCGGGGAGCATCACGGGCGCATGGTCAAGAACACTGGTGACGGTGCTCTGGTCGAATTTGCAAGTGCTGTCGATGCAGCTCGCTGTGCCATCGAGATCCAGCGTGCCATGGCCACACGTAACGCTGCCATTCCCCAAGATCGGCGGGTCCAATTCCGTATCGGCATTAATGTCGGTGACATCATCATCGATGCGGATGATATTTACGGCGATGGCGTCAACATTGCTGCACGACTGGAAGCGATCGCTGAGCCAGGCGGGATCTGCATATCCGACAAAGTCTATCAGGAGATACGCGGCAAGATTGATGTCTTCGCCCGAGATATTGGTTTCCAGACGCTAAAGAACATTGCCGAGCCGGTGCGGGTTTACGAGATCACGCTGGCGGCAATCAAGCCGCGACTAGAGGACCTCGGCGTCGCTCCGGGCAGCTTCGCATGGCCGGCGAAGGACAAGCCCAACGCCGAGCCCTATCCCGGCCTGTCGGCTCTGGGCGAGGACGATGCCGGCATTTTCTTCGGCCGCGACGCTGACATCATGAGTGGGCTGGCAAAGTTGCATCTGGTGCGGCGGCGCGGCTCACCGCGTCTTCTCGTGATCGAGGCCGCATCCGGCGCCGGCAAATCGTCATATCTCCGCGCCGGGCTATGGCCACGTTTGAAACGCGACAGCGATTTCGTGCCGCTTGCCATCCTGCGCCCGGCTCAAGGCATCCTAACGGGACCAGATGGCCTCGGCTTCCAACTTGCACCATGGTTCTCGCGATACGGCAGACCTAAGACACCGGGCGCGATAAACGCCGCGGTCGGTGGTGCCGGCGACGCGGGGGCGACTGAGGCATTCCGAGCGTTAATCGCCGAGGCCACCGCCGTTTGCACCGCCTCACAAAGTGCCACGGCACCCAATGCGCGCCCGCCCGCGCCACTCATCGCCATCGACCAGGGCGAGGAGCTGTTTGCGGCGGAAGACGCGCAGGAAAGCGCGCGCTTCTTGCAATTGCTCGCGGACGTGCTGAAAGGGGGATCGGATGGCGTGGACATCTATGTGCTGATCACAATCCGCGCCGATAGCGTGGAGAGGCTCCTGCAGCGCATTGCCGAACTGGATCTCGAAGCTCCCGAACCACTTTACCTGCTGCCATTATCGCCCGGCGCCTATCGCGACGTGATCCTGAAGCCCGCTGAGGTCTATAGCCGGAACGTCAAGCGTCTTGCGATCGAGGCAGCACTGGTCGACCGGCTGGTGGAGGACGCGACGGGCGCCGACGCGCTGCCGCTGCTCGCTTTCACGCTGTCGCATATATTCAAGCTTCACGGGGCTGGACATGAGCTGACACTGGCGCAGTATAACGAGATCGGCGGCATGGGCGGCTGCGTCACCCGCGTGCTGAGGCAGGCGCAGAAGTCCGTTGGAACCGTACCGACCATTCTTGGTCAACCCGATCTCGGCAGCGACGAAACCCTGCGGCGGCTCATCGTGCCGGGCCTTGCGACGTGGGATCCGGCGGCAGGTGCAGCAAAGCGGCTAGTGGCGAAGGAGGCCGAGCTAGTCGGTGGCAGACGGACCGCGCTGGCGCAGCTGGCGTATGCACTGGTCAAGGCCCGTCTGCTTGTGCGCAACCGGGATACACTGGAGGTCGCCCACGAGGCGTTGTTGCGCCGACCACCAATCGCCGGTTGGTTGGAAGAGCAAAAGGACGCGCTCAAGCTGCGCGACGACGTGATGCGCGAAGCTGAAGAGTGGAACAGCGGTGGCCGGCAGGCCGACACTCTCGTGCGCCGGGGCGCGCGGCTGGTCAGTGCGGTAGACCTGCTTGGCAATCCGGACTTCGTCGCAGCGATGGCGCCGACTGCAGAATATCTTGCCGCCAGCCAGAAGCTGGCGGCGGCTGGCCGGCGCAGGGCACGGATCGTGCAAACGGTGATCTACACTTTATTCTTGTCCATTATCGCGGGCTTGGTTGCTTTCATCAATCAGGCGGTCCTTCGCGAGCATTACCAATGGCACATAGTAATGAGGCCAACTGTCCTCACGGCCGAGCAGGAGAAGGAAAAAGCGGCGAAGCCGGGATCGGATTTCAAGGAGTGCGCGAACGGATGCCCAACAATGATTGTGGTACCAGCCGGCAAGTTCACGATGGGCTCACCGGAGAGCGACAAAGATCGCAATAACGATGAAGGACCACAGCGCGAGGTCAGGATCGACCAGCCATTCGCGGTCGGCAAGACCGCAGTAACCTTCGCAGAATGGGATACCTGCGTAGCGGTGGGCGCCTGCCCGAAAGCCGACGACAGTGGTTGGGGTCGAGGTGATCGCCCGGTAACCAATGTCAGCTGGGATGAAGCGAAAGTTTACTTAACTTGGCTAGCAAAACAAACAGGCAAGCCTTATCGCCTGCTGACCGAGGCCGAATGGGAATACGCAGCGCGAGCCGGTAACCCAGGCCAATACTTCTTTGGCGACGATAAGACGCAGCTCGATGAGTACGCTTGGTTCAGCAAGAACTCTGATGGCAAGACGCAACCCGTGGGGACGAAGAAGCCCAACGCCTTTGGCCTTTACGACATGTACGGCAATGTGTGGCAGTGGGTGGAGGACTGCTACGGGGACAGTTACAGCGGCGCCCCCACGGACGGGTCTGCTGTTACATCCACAGCCTGCGGTCGCCGGGTTAATCGCGGCGGTTCCTGGAGCGGCGAACCAGACCACCTCCGCTCGTCCAACCGGAACGGGTTCATCACTCTCTTCCGGATCGGCAACGTCGGCTTCCGTGTCGGGAGGACGCTTGAACCCTGAGTCTTACCCTTAGTTCATCGGGACCAAGGGCGTCGCCCTTAGTCCTACGAGGTAAACAAAATGATTGACAACTTCAAGCGCCCTGGCGCCACGGTCAATGCATCCAGCGAGGTTACTCTCTCAAGCGGAGATCATATCCAACGGCATTGTATGTCTCCGCGGCGTGTCGACGCGCCTCCTCACGTATCCTGATATACAAGCATCTCCATCGGAGTAGGGAAGTATTGGAATCCCTCGCCGAGCTTGGCGACATGGCCGATTCCAGGCCACGGGAAATGATAGCCAAGGAGCGGGATCCTGTTAGAGGCAAGCATATCGAGCACCCGCACGCGCGTATCGGCTCCCTGCTTGGGGTCCGTATCGTTGACAAACTGGAGGCGCGGCTTCAGCATCAGCAGGACTTGATGATGCGTGAGGTCGCCAATTACAGCTAGCGTCTTACCGTCAGATGTGATCATGAACACCATGTGCCCAACGGTGTGACCGGGCGTCAACATTGCCTGGATGCCTGGCAGGAATTCCTGCCCGTCCTTGATGAAAACCATTCGGTCACGGATTGGGAGCAAATGCTTGCGCGCACCCGCCACGGTCACTTTCATGTAGGGTGGGTCCGTCATGCCCAGTTTGGCTGCGTCGGTCCAGAAGTCGAAATCGGCTTTTGAGATGTAGAATTGCGCGTTGGGAAAATTGCTGCTGCCATCGTCGGCCATAATCCCCCAGCAGTGGTCATGATGGCCATGCGTCAGCACCACAGCGTCGATATCCTTGGGATCTATACCGGCAGCTTCGAGAGTCGAGAGGAGTTTGCCCGTACTCGGCCCAAAGATTCTCGATGATCCCATGCCGGTGTCGAAGAGCACCATCTTGTCACCGGTATTTAATACCAAGACATTCTGCTCGAGCATGAAGTTGGTGAGCGGCAGAAAATTATCCGTAAGCATCTTCGTGATTTCTTCCTTGGGTGCTCCAAGGAAGCCTGCGGAGGCATCACCGAGCCGCAAAGGCCCGTCGGAGACAATCGTTGCTTGCATCTTACCGTGGTTGAAGCGGTAATAGCACGGTGCCTGGTCAATGGCGCGCGGGGCTTTAGCATGCGCCGTTCGTATGTGTAGACCGCCAAAAGCGCCGCTGCTGAGGGCCACCGTTGTGCCCACGAGGACCTGACGTCGCGAGACGCTGATCACTGTCATGGATGTCCTCCATAATCTTCATAAGAAAGAGGAAAAACATACCAAACAGAAAAAGGCGAGCAAAGCAGAATAAGAAAACATCGGATAGTCAGCAATGCTGTCCTAGTCAGAATGAATCGACCGTAAGGACTTGGCGCCAATGCCCACACAAACGCCCCGACGTCCGCCTGAAACTTCCGGGTCGTTTGGCGCCGCAAGCAAGAGCCACCGATTCGCTGCGTGCGTTCCGGTTGCTGCGCTGCTGCAGGACGCAGACACGTCGCCGTTGCGCCTCCCAGGACACCGGGAAATTCCCGCCACCTCACCTCGCGCGCTGAAGACGTTGAAACCCGCTTCGCCAGTGCAAAATGAATGGCTGGCCGGGATCCGGGATGACGGACGAAACGCGTACCCGTCCGGTCGAGGCCTTTTAGCGGTTGGCGGGCGGCCATCTATGCCACCAGTTATCCGCCAGAAACCCCGTGTACAAACGCGCACGCACGTGAATGATCTTGATCGGAAAACGCTGAAGTTGCTCGAACTTGCCGGTAGAGTCCTGCGCTCATAACGGCCTGGTTGCAGGTTCAAGTCCCGCTGGGCCCATACATGTTTCGCCGGACAGGCCATGGGCCTGCGGCCAACGGGCATTTCGGATGGCGACATTTACCATCACCGGATGGATCAGGCTGCCGTCATCCCAATGGCTCGACGGCGCGACGGCCATTGTCGGGCTCGACGACGTCAGCACGATCGACGCGCCTTCGGTCCGCATCGCCGAAACCGTGATCGCGCCGGTCAGCGGCACGCTCGACCGGATTCCGTTTTCCCTTGCCGTTCCGAAACGCCTTCCGACGTCGGCGTCCTACACCCTGTCGGCGGAAATCCGGCGATCCGGGCCGGGGGCGCTCAGGCGGGGCGACTTTCTGTCGACTACCGCAATTCCGTGGACCGAAGGCGACGTCGATGGAAACATCATCGACGTACGCCAGATATGACGGCGATCGGCCGGCATGGCCGGCGCGTCATGCAACCGGCGTCGCTTCGATACCGCCGCAGCACATCAGGCGACGGGCGGCATGCGGAATACGCTGGTGGAATGCGCCATATCCAGCGCCGCGGCGAGTTCGCCGAACACCGTTGCAATCCGCGTGATCCGATCGAGATCGGCCTGGCCGATCTGCAGACTGGACCGCTTCGTGGCCGCGACGGCGACATAGAGCTTGGCCCGCTTTTCCAGATAGCCGACGCCCGAGCGAAACCACGGCGTTCCGCAATTCGGCACTTTCAGCAGCAGCTTGAGGGCTTCCTCATGGTCGCCGGCCCGCGCGAGATATTCGATTCGCAGCGCCAGCGCGTCGGGCGACCATCCGCACCAATTGACCAGGTTGCCGGTCCAAAGGTTCATGCCGTCGAGTTCGTCGGCGCGCAGCAGAACGTAGGCGCCCAGGATCGCCCGCAGCGGCGACTGCGTCCTGTCGGTCATGTACCGCTCGGATTGCGCGATGATCGATTGTCCGATCGCCCTCGCCTCGCGTGCCTGATCGCTCCGGATGAAGTCGAAGAACGAGTTGAGCTCGCCTTCGTTGAAATCGAAGCGCAGCTTGAGTTCTTCGGTCCTGGAGTTCAGTTCCCATTGTACGGTGGTGGAGCGACCCTGGTCGACGGGCACCGCGATGTAGATGGATTTTCCGGATCCGGAGATTTCGAGCCAGCTGGCGCGCCCCTCGCCGGTATCCGCGAACCTGATCTCGAGGCTCGATCGTGCCGTCGGTTCGCGCAGCAGCGGAGCCGGGTTCGGAGCAATTCTGGCGGCGAGCCAGTTTCCCTTCAGGATGGCGACATTGTGGGAGGTAAAATACTGCGTCACCGGACGGGCGAACTCCCGCACGGAATCGCCCAGCGTGGTGACGTTCTGCAGGGGAACCGGGAAATCGAGATCGGTCACCGACACCCTCACCTCCCGATCTTCGCCGGCCTTCAGATCCACGATGTCGTCGACCGAGGCCTGCTGGCCGTTCGGCAGCATCGCGGTCACGAAGTACCGGCCGGCAGGGACTTCAAGCTTGCCCCCGCTGACGCCCCTGGCGGTGAGCACCAATCTGGCGCAATCGCGCACCTCGACCGGGAACGTGCCGCTCCATCGCAGGTTCGACGGCGCGTCCAGTCTGACGGTCAGCGAAGCCATTGGATCTGCCATGACACAAGCTCTCTCCGGCGACGGCACGACATCATCTCAGCAGGGACGTAACATTGTGCTGCCAGGGCCATGGCCCTTTCTGCGTCAGATATTTGCTTGGCGAGCGGTACGGACTGGCTCTGAGCTGCGCGGAATCCACGCTGATCCGGTATATCCCGGCCTTTACGGTGGTTTCAAACTGCGTCCGCTCGATGGGGTTGCAGTCCGGCACGGGGACGCCATTGTCGTCGAACAGGAAGACGCCGCAGGGGTTGCCCAGACCATCGGGCGGCCTGACCACCACGGAAATGTCGACGTCCGGCGGGCCTGCAAGGTAGCGAATGACCGGTTGGCCGACAATTCCGCCGAGCTTCACGTCGCCCAGTTTGTGTTTGCTGTAGTACAGATCCACCGCGGTCTTGATCGTCAGCGGAGTGACCGGCCAGACCGTATTGCCGTTGAGCTCGACCGCCTCCTCGGCTCCGCGTTCCAGGGCCAAAGTGAGCGCTTCGGCGAAATGACTCGGCTTGCCGTTGAGGCCGAGTGAAACCGCGCCGTCCACGGCGCTGAATATCAGCGGCGCCCACCGCCTGTCGACGATATTGAGTTCCGCGCTGAACACTTCCGGCACCGTCAGACTGACATACTTCGTTTGCACCGCCTCGCGCGCCATGCATGCATCGACGAAGTAGAACTGGGTGAGAGCGATGTCGGGAAAGGTCCGGGATGGCGCCATGCCGGCCTTGAGATCGCTGACCTCGAAGCACTTGTTCAGAATCCCGCCGGGGGCCAGGAAATCCTCGAGCATCAGCACGCCGTCCTCGGGCCCGCGCTGCATTCCGTGCCCGGAGAAATAGAAGATCGTCATATCCCCGGGATTCGCCTTGGCGTCCTCGCGCCAGGCAAGGGCGTCGACTTCGAATTCCGCCCGGCTGGCGCGGCCGGCGCCCGCCGTGGCGAGCGCCGGCGCGGCATTGAGTTCGACCTGGGACGGCGACAGCAGGAGCCTGGCCGTCTTGAGCGGCAGCGCCAGCGGACCCCTGGTGAGAAACTGGTGGATCTTGAAGGCGCTCAGCGCCGGCGAGGTAAGCTTGTTCAGAAACCAGGTTTCCTCCCGCGGCATATCCTGATGGCCGGGCAGGTTCAGGTAGTCGCTGACGCCGACGATCAGGAGGTGGACGCCGGGTCCGTTGACTGTCGCCCTGTTGTCGATGACGAGAGCCATGGTCGATCTCTCACGAGGCGATGAGTCTTTTAACCGAATCAATATCGCCCGCACTCAGCTTCCTGCGCTGCCCTATCTCGACAGGCTGTCTTGGAACGATGGTGTCCTGACCGTCGGCCGTGAAGGCGTCCTTCGGATAGTGCATGATCGATTCGTAGTCATAGGTGCCGAGGTCAATGCCATCGAGGACATGCTGGTCGAAATTGTGCTTCGCATCGGGGCGGATGCTGGCCCAGTTGATATCGACGAAGTCGTCGCGGTCCTTCCGGCTCTGCTCGTGCCACAGGCCCACGGCATGTCCGATCTCATGAATGCAGTTACCCGTGCTGCAGGCCGGTCCGAGAATGATGTCCTGGCGCCCGCCGCGCCGGCCGACGGCAGAGGCACATCCGCCGCCGGAACGGAACACGACATAGTCGAAGTGCGCGGGGTCGTCGGCGACCCGCGGCACGAACTTGATCGGGGTGTTGTCCTTCCAGTGCTCGACCGCATCAAGCACGCGTTGCTGGTTCGGCAAGGCGGGATCGATTTCGAACGGGATGGTATTGTTTTCCCAGCGGAACTGCTTGCCGAGAATTCCGGAGCCGAACATTTCGACACCTTCCCGGGTCGCAGCAGGGTTGTTCGCAAAGAACTCCTTGACGGCCTGTGCCTGCGTCACGGTGCCGAGGATGATGCACCCTTCGAACACCGCAAGGCCATCGACGGCTGAATAAGTGACCTCCTTCCACGAATGGCCGAACGGCTTGATCCAGGTGGTGCCGGACAGGTTGCCGGTGAGAAATCCTTCGCTACTCATGATCTTCCCCCTGCTGCAATGGCGCACCGCGCGATTCAATCGGGAACTTGCAAAACCAACAAAGCAATCAGCCGGGCTCGTCTGACCAGCCGGGATAACGGGTACTCAACTCCTTCAAATGCAGTCAACCGGCGCGGATGCCGGCTCAGCCATAATACTCCCGCCACGACATCCGTACCATCCCGGGCGGCGTCTCCGCACCGTCAGGCGCAATGGTGACCGGCGGATCGTCTTCGAGAAAAGCGTTGGCCCTGTTTTCCCAGTCGAACAGGAAGACGGATTGATAGTAATCGGCGATCTCCTTGTCGTGGATGATCAGGCCGGCGTCGCGGTTTCGCACGACGCCGTCGCCTGACCAGTTGGTACTGGACACCAGAACCGTCTCGCCGTCGACGACGATGCCCTTGTTGTGGACATTGGACTGGGTCCGGAACACGGTTTCCTTGAAGCCGGCCTCGACCAGCTTGCGGATTTTTTCGGCAGCGCCCGTGCTGCCGACGATGATCCTGACATCCATGGTGATCCTGTTGCTCAACTCGGCCAGCGCTTCGAGGATGGCCGTGAAATCCCTGTCGACCTCCTTCTCGCTATAGGTGATGTAGGAAAACTGCAGGTAGATCGATCGCCTGGCGCCGCCGATCAGCGCCCGGACCCGCTTGCTGTAATTGTCGGGCGTCAGCACCGGAAGGACGACGACGTCGCGCGGCGTGGTCGGCAGTATCTGCGGCGCGACCGGCGTCGGCACGTCGAATTCCGCCTCGTCGAACAACTGGTCGACCGGGACGAAAAGGTCCGGCAGCCGCGGCGGCTCCGGCTGATCCAGTTCCACGCCGGGTTCGCCCGCGTTCGCTTCCACCTCGGACCCGTCGCGATCATGCTTGATGTACATTTCGAACAGTTCGGCGAGCGCCGCATCCTCGACGATGATGTGCCACTCGCGGTTGCCCTTGCTGTACATGCCTCTGGCGGAGTCCGGATCTCCGATCGGGTCGATCTCCGGCTGGCTTCGCTTGCTCCAGTTGCCGCTGGAAAGCCAGAAGGCCTCGGAATCCCGCACCGCGACCTTTTCGTGATAGGCGCTCGCAAAGCGGCGGCCGCCGCCGCAACGCACGATCCAGCCGTCGAGATTGTCTCCGAGCTTGTTTCTGAGTCGCGCGCGGATCGTCGTTTCCGGCGCGGTCATGCTGTCGTCCCAGGTAAGGATCGCCTTGATGTCCTTGTCGCGTATCGTCTCGATGAAGGTCGTGGCTATATAGTCGACGTTGAAGTCGTACATCGCGACCGTCAGCGTCTGCTCGGTCGCCTCCAGGAACGGCTTGAGCACGGGCCACCCCGCATCGGGGCCGACATGGCAAAGCATCGGCTTGGCAATCCTGAACGGCTTGTCGATCGGATCGTCCGGCAGGCCCACATAAGTGAGGCCCGATGCCGAATCTTCGACGCTCAGCGCGATCGGCGAGTCGCCCATCAGATTCATCAACTGGCGCAGCGGATCGGCCTGCATCACCGCGACGCGATACGGCCCGATCTGACGAGGTGCGCGATCTTCAGGAAGCAAATGCGACGGTGGCTTCTTGTGCTCGACGAACACGATGATCGCGGGCTCCTTGTGTACCCTGCCATCGATGATCGGAAAACCGGGTTCGACAGCAACGAAGCCGGGAAACTGGCTGAGTTGAGCCCGGTTGGAATCGATGACTGCCTGGACGGCGCTCTTTGTCTTCGCGTCGAGAACCCGCATGCCAACCCCCGAGCCGCCATCAGCGTGCCGCTCGCGTCAGGCGACCGCCCGCGCATGGTCGGAGCCTAACGCATCGATAAAAGTGCGGCAAGCACCGGTTGAATTCGTCATACGGGCAATTTGCGCGGTATGACCGGATCGCGATGCGAGGTCGACCGCGGTCGGCCAGAGTTGCACCGGCGCGGCATGAAGGCATTCTGCTTTCGATAGAGGCTGGTGGCTTGTGGCCTGGCCATCTTTAGTTCTAACCTCCAGCCCGGCGCCGGTGAGACGGGAGCGCGCGGCGCGGGGAAACCGATTTCGGCACGTCACTATTCGATTCTGTCCGTGGCAATCGGGGCGAAGCATCCGAACGCGGGCCGGCAACGACAACGAAACACAGGGGAGGATCACATGAAACGCAGGACGCTTCTCGGCGGCACGTTCGCCGTCGCCATGTTCGGGCTGGCTTCGACCGCACTCGCCCAGCAACCGATCAAAATCGGCATGAGCATGGCGCAAACCGGCGGTCTGGCCGGCGGCGGCAAGGCCTCGCTGCTCGGCATCGAGGTCTGGCGGGACGACGTCAACGCCAGGGGCGGCCTGCTCGGCCGCAAGGTCGAGCTTGTCGTCTACGACGACAAATCGAGCGCTTCGGAAACCCCGGCGATCTACTCGAAGCTGCTGGACGTCGACAAGGTCGACATCCTGTTCGCGCCCTACGCGACCGTGCCGACGGCGCCGCTGATGCCGCTGGTCAAGCAGCGCGGCATGCTGCTGATGGGCAACTTCTCGTTCCAGGTGAACAGCAAGGTCGGCCACGACATGTGGTTCAACAATGCGCCGTGGGGACCGGCCGACAGCTGGGCGTCTTCGTTCCTCGATCTCGGCCAGAAGGCCGGCGGCAAGAGCATTGCGCTGCTCGCGGCGGACCAGGAATTCGCCCAGAACCTGGCCAAGACCGCCCGTGAAGTCGCCACCAAGCTCGGCATGCAGGTGGTGTTCGACCAGGCCTATCCGCCGAGCACGGTGGAGTTCTCCGGCATCCTCCGCGCGCTCAAGGCCGCCAAGCCCGACATCGTCTATGTCGCGTCCTATCCGCCGGATTCGGCCGGAATCCTGCGCGCCGTGAACGAGATCGGGATCGGCGACAACGTCAAGCTTTTCGGCGGCGGCATGGTCGGCCTGCAGTTCGGCACCGTCATGGAAAACCTCGGTTCCCTGCTCAACGGCGTCGTCAACTACAACACATGGCTGCCGGAACCCAACATGTACAACGAGGGCACCAAGGCATTCTTCGAGACCTATACGAAGCGCGCCGTGGAAGCCAAGGTCGATCCGCTGGGCTACTACCTTGCACCCTACGGCTACGCCAGCGGCCAGATGATCGAGCAGGCCATCAAGGCCGTTGGGTCGCTCGACCAGAAGGCGCTGGCAAAATATCTGCGCGAGAACACCCACAAGACCATCGTCGGGCCGATCACGTTCGCGGCGGACGGCGAGTGGAAGGAAAGCGGGGTCGTGCAGGCCCAGTTCCGCGGAATCAAGGACAAGAACATCGAGCAGTTCCGCACCCCGGGCAGACAGGTGATCCTGTTCCCGGCGAAACTGAAATCGGGCGATCTGATCACTCCCTTCGAGGCCGCGCGCAAGTAGATCTCGCGGGCGGAGCGCGGGTGCGCTGATCGGATCAGCGCACCCGCGCCTTCGGCAACCGCGACGGGATGGACGGCGTGACCGGGAAACGGCGGCCGAAGGACGGGTCAGGGGGGACCTTACGTGTTTTCATTTGAACTGCTGCTCGACGCGGTGGTGATCGGGGTGCTGCTCGGCTGCTTCTATGCGGCGGTCAGCATCGGATTGTCCATCTCGTTCGGCCTGCTCGACGTTCCCCACGTCGCGCATCCGGCCTTCCTGGTGCTGGCGTCGTACGGCGTGTACTTCCTCAACGAGCATTACGGGGTCGATCCGCTGCTGGCGGGATTGCTGATCACGCCGCTGTTCTTTCTGTTCGGTCTGCTCGCCTACCGGCTGTATTACGAAACCTTCGAAAAGCGCGGCAGCGATGCCGGCGTGCGCGGCATCGCGTTCTTCTTCGGCATCGCCTTCATCATCGAAGTCCTGATCATCCTTCAGTTCGGCGTCGACCAGCGCTCGGTCACCGCGGACTATGTCGGTCAATCCTGGCGGCTCGGCGACATGAGGATCCCGTTCCGGCTGGTGGTCGCATTCGTGGTCGCGGTGGCGCTGACGATCCTGCTGACGCTGTATCTGTCGCGCACCTTCATGGGCCGCGCGATCCGCGCGGTGGCGCAGGACCAGGAGGCGCTGCGGCTGATGGGCGCCAATCCGATCCGGATCAAGCAATGGGCGTTCGGCATCGCGACGGCCGTGCTTGGCATCGCCGGCGCCCTGCTCATCATCGTCGCTCCGGTCGAGCCGACGCTCGACCGCACCTATATCGGGCGGACCTTCTGCGTCGTGGTGATGGCCGGGCTCGGCAGCATGTCAGGCACGCTGGTCGCCGCCATCATCCTCGGCGTCGCCGAAACCATCGTCCTCACTTTGTTCGGCGCCTCCTGGGCCCCGGCCATTTCCTTTGCGATGCTGCTCGGCGTTCTAGCCGTCCGGCCGCAGGGACTGTTCGGCAGGCGATCATGAAGCGCAGCGGCATCTATTTCTGGACCGGAGCGGCGCTGTTTCTCGGCGCCGCCCTCCTGATGACGCAGGTCATCGGCAATCAGTATCCCTTCTTTGCCGGCTACGTGATCCTGCAGTTCATCGTGCTCGCCGTCGCCTGGAGCATCCTCGGCGGCTATGCCGGCTACGTGAACTTCGGCACCGCCGCGTTCTTCGGCATGGGCGTCTACACCGCCGTGTTCCTGTTCAAGGCGTTCGGCGCGCCGCTCCCCGTGCAGATCGCGGCGGCCGCCGCCGTCGGCGCCCTCATGGGGTTCGCCCTGGGCCTGCTAACCTTGCGGATGCAGGGCATCTTCTTCTCGATCGCGACCATCGCAGCGACGATCATCATCGAGACAGCGATCACCAACTGGCGATATGTCGGTGGCGCAGCCGGCATCCAGCTGCAGCGGCCGGCGGTGACGGCGCCGTTCGACAATTACGTCGAGATGCTGTTCTTCGTCCAGGCGATGCTGGTGGTGCTGGCGGTGGCGGTATCGCGCTACATCCAGAGATCATGGATGGGCCGCGGCCTGCAGGCGCTGAAGGACGACGAGCTCGCCGCGGAATGCACCGGCGTGCCGACGCTGCGGCTGAAGCTGATGGCGTGCGTCATTTCCGGCGCGCTGTTGTGCGCGGCCGGCGCCCCCGCCGCGATGTACCTGCAATATGCCGACCCCGCCTCCGCTTTCAACCTCAACTACTCGGTCTCGACGCTGGCGATGTCGCTGATCGGCGGCACCGCGCATTGGGCGGGCCCGGTGATCGGCGCGATCGTGCTGGGCACCACGCAGCAATTGCTGACCGTCACCATCTCGTCGGAAGTCAACGTGCTGGTGCTCGGCGTCATGCTGGTGCTGTTCGTGGTGGCGGCGCCGGAAGGCATCATCGGGCTGGTCCGCAAGATTCGCCGCAAACGCAACGAGGGCGAAGGATGATGACCGGCGAAACCCAGGCACCCCTCTTGCGGATATCCGCGCTGACCAAGCGGTTCGGCGGCTTCACCGCGCTCGACAATGTCAGCGTCGACATTCCCGCGGGCGAGCGGTTCGGCCTGATCGGCCCGAACGGTTCGGGCAAGACCACGCTGATCAATTGCATTTCCGGCGCGTTCCGTACCGAGCCCGGCACCGTGACGTTCCGCGACGAGGATATCACGCGGCTGCAGCCGCACGTGCGCACGCGCCGCGGCATCGCGCGCAGCTTCCAGATTCCGCGGCCGTTCCGGAGCATGACGGTGGCCGAAAACCTCATGGTCGCGCTCGATTTCGCCGCGGCCACCGACGACGTCGTCTCGGCCATCGACCGGCGCGACACCATGATGTCGATCCTGACGCGGATGGGGCTGGCGTCGAAGGCGAACGTGTCGGCCACCAAGCTCAGCCAGGTGGAATTGCGCAAGATGGAGCTGGCGCGCGCGATGGCGACCCATCCGAAGCTCCTGATATCCGACGAGGCGATGGCCGGGCTTTCCAGCTCGGAAGTCGACGAGGTGCTCGATCTGCTGATGAGCCTTGCGGGTCAGGACATCACCATCATCATGATCGAGCACATCATGCAGGCGGTGATGCGTTTTTCGGACCGCGTGATGTGTCTCGAGGCCGGCAAGATCATTGCGATCGGCACGCCGAATGAGGTCATGGCCAACCAGCGCGTGCAGGAGGCCTACCTTGGCACTTAGCCTCGCCATCAAGGATCTCGATGCGGGTTACGGCGCCGTCAAGGCGCTGCGCGGCGTCAGCCTCCATGTCGAGGCCGGCGAGACCGTCGCCTTGCTGGGCACCAACGGCAACGGCAAGAGCACGCTGATGAAGTGCGTCGCGGGCCTGGTCCGGCCGGAGCGCGGCAGCATGGTCCTGACGATCGACGGCGAGGCGCACGATCTGACGCGGCTGTCGGCCGAGGCCATCGTCGATCTCGGCGTGGCGATGGTGCCCGAGGGGCGGCGGCTGTTTCCCAAGCTGACCGTGCTGGAAAACCTGATGCTCGGCGCCTTCCGCAAGGCCGCCCGGCAGAACATCAATCGCAACCTCGCGCTCGCCTTCGAGACGTTTCCGGCGCTCCAGGAGCTCCGGAAACAACTTGCCGGCACCATGTCGGGCGGACAGCAACAGATGCTGGCGATCGCGCGCGCGCTGATGTCGTCGCCGCGCCTGCTGCTGATCGACGAGCCTTCGGTGGGCCTTTCGCCGCTGCTGGTCTCGCAGACCATCGCCAAGATCGGCGAGCTCAACCGGCAGCTCGGCCTGACGGTGCTGATGGCGGAGCAGAACTTCAACCAGGCGATCCGGATCGCCGATCGCGGCTACATCATCGTCCATGGCGAGATCGTGGTCGCGGCCGCGTCGGTCGACGAACTGCAAGGCAACGACATCGTCAAGCGGCTCTATCTCGGCGGAGTGGCGTGATCGCGGAGGCGCCTGGCGCTGCAGTGGAGGGCCCTTTCCCGAGGCAGTTACGCCGAAATCACATGGATCGAAAGTCGTTGTCATCGATTTGTCATTGAACGCGCCAACAGCTGGTTTCACCACGCATTCGAGGGCAATGATGGACTATTTCCGGCGCTTCACCTTTCTGTTCGCAGCACCCGTCTTCGATAGCGACGATCTGGAGGGGCTGCGTTTCAACCAGATCATCTCGGAGATCGAGCGTTCCGGCTTCGAGGTCGTCAGGGCGCGCCGGCTGGAGGACGCCGAGATCGCGGTGCAGACCGATGCCGCCATCGGCTGCATGGTAGTCGACTGGGGCAAGAAGGGCCTGGAAGGCAAGACCGCGGCGCTGATCAACCTGATGCGACGACGTGGCCTGGACTTCCCGATCATCCTGCTGATTCGCCGCAAACGGTTCGAGGACCTGCCGGTCGAGGTGCTCGACTTCATCGACGGCTACGTCTTTCTGTCGGAAGAGACGCCGCCCTTCATTGCCAAGAACCTGATCAGCCGCCTGAAGCAGTATGCCGAGACGCTGAAGACCCCGTTTTTCGGCGCGCTGGTCGACTACGCCGAGGAGGGCAACCAATTGTGGACCTGCCCGGGCCACAATGGCGGCGTGTTCTACAGCCGCAGCCCGATCGGCCGGGTGTTCGTGGAACATCTCGGCGAGGCGGTGTTCCGCGACGACCTCGACAATTCGGTGCTCGACCTTGGCGACCTGTTGACCCACGAAGGTCCGGCGCTGAAGGCGCAGAAGGAAGCGGCGCGGATCTTCGGCGCGGAGAAAACCTACTTCGTGCTCAACGGCACCTCGACATCCAACAAGGTGGTGCTGGGAGCGCTCGTCACCGACGGCGACCTCGTGCTGTTCGACCGCAACAATCACAAGGCTGCGCATCATGGCGCACTGATGATTGCCGGCGGCGTTCCGGTCTATATTCCGACGGTGCGGAATGCCTGGGGGCTGATCGGCCCGATGCGCTGGGACGCGCTGGACGAGACGACCCTGCGCGAGCGCATCCGCAACCACCCGCTGATCAGCGACCCGGAAGCCTGGCGCAAGCCGCGCCCGTTCCGCGTCGCCGTCGTGGAACAATGCACCTATGACGGCACGATCCACAGTGCCGAGATGATCCTGAAAGCCATCGGCCATCTCTGCGACTACATCCTGTTCGATGAGGCGTGGGCCGGCTTCATGAAGTTTCATCCGCTCTATGCCGGGCGTTTCGCCATGGGGCTGCAGGGTCTCGGTCCCGACGCGCCGGGGGTCATCGCGACGCAGTCGACCCACAAGCAGCTGGCGAGCTTCTCGCAGGCCTCGCAGATCCACATCAAGGACCGCCACATCCGCGGTCAGAAGCGCCGGATCGAACATCGGCGCTTCAACGAGAGCTTCATGCAGCACGCCTCGACTTCGCCGTTCTATCCGCTGTTCGCCTCGCTGGATGTCGGCGCCCAGATGATGAAGGGCCGCTCCGGCGAAGTGCTGTGGGACGACACGATCCGCCTTGGAATCGAACTGCGCAAGAAGCTGCGCGCGGTGCGGCGCGAATTCGAGGAGAAGGAGACGCGCCCGGAACGCCGCTGGTTCTTCGAGCCGTTCGTGCCCGACCGCGTGGCTATTCCGGACGTGTCGCGCGAGGGCGGCGCGCACAACGTCGCCTGGGAGACCATCAGCACCGACCTGCTCGCCACCGACCCGTCCTACTGGCAGATCACGCCGGACGCGGGGTGGCACGGCTTCCCGGATCTGACCGCGGGCTTCGCCATGACGGACCCCAACAAGCTGACGATCCTGACGCCCGGATTCGACCGCGCGACAGGCGGCTATGCCGACCACGGCATCCCCGCCCCCGTCGTGGCGCAGTATCTGCGTGAAAACCGCATCGTGGCGGAAAAGAACGACCTCAACTCACTGTTGTTCCTGCTCACTCCCGGTGTCGAGGCCAGCAAGGCCGGCACCCTGATCAGCAGCCTTGTCGCCTTCAAGAAGCTGCACGACGACAACGCGCCGCTGGAAGAGGTGATTCCCGAGTTTCACCAGCGCCGCGCGGCGCGCTATGCCGGCGTGCGGCTGCGCGACCTCTGCGCCGAGATGCATCGTTTCTTCCGCGACGCCGGCGTCAGCCTGCTGCAGACCAAGCAATTCCTTGCGGAGCACCTGCCCGACATCGCGCTGTCGCCGCGCGATGCGGCGCGCTATCTGGTGCGCAACGACGTCGACTATCAGCCGATCGACGCCATCGCCGGGCGCATTGCCACGACGCCGTTCGTGGTCTATCCCCCCGGCATCGCGACCATCGTGCCGGGCGAGCGGCTCACTGAGCGGGCGCAGCCCATGATCGACTACCTCAAGATGTTCGAGAACTGCTTCAACACCTTCCCCGGCTTCGAGGTCGAGATTCAGGGCGTCTACAAGGAAGTCGATGCGTCCGGGCGCATCCGGTTGCATACTTACGTGGTCAGCGAATGAACCGGCCGGTCGAACCACCGGCCCGGCCATCACCAGCCAGCGGCCGGTGGTCGTTCGTCCCTCGCGACGGCGATGTCGAGGCGATGCAGTCCGCATCGAGCCACAGCCCCGCTCGCCGCCTGAAGAAGACAAAGGCGCAAGATCATCGGCGGCCCTGCCGAAGCAGAACCTACTCGATGCCGATGTCGGTCAATGCAAAGTCGTGCCTTTGCACAGGCGTTCACTCGATGACGATCTCGCCCACCATGCCGTGATCGGCATGGGTCTTGCCGTCGGTGCCGGAAATGCCGCAGCGCAGATCGGAGACTTTCCCGGTCGCCACCGGCACGAACCACCATTCCGCCGACTGCCCGGGATAAACCTCGATCTCGCGAATCGCGCCCTTGAACTCGGCGAGAGTGACGTTCTTGCCGTCGCGCGGCTGCGTCACCTGGACCTTGCGGGTGAACACCATCTGGCTGAAGGCGTGCGAGGTGAAATAATGCGGATCGTTGCTCGGGTTCTTCAGTATGAGTTTGTAGAGCTTGCCGGTCTCGAAGCGCAGTCTGTTGGGCACGAAGGCGTGCTCGCCGGGCTTGCCGAGTTCGACCGTAACCACGATCGGTTCCTGGCCGGCCAGATTACCGGCGGCCTGAGCGGCGGGCGACGCGCAAAACGGCAGCAGGATGGACAGGACACGGAGCAAGCGCATGAAATAACCTCGCTAACGGATGGCTGGACGGGACAATATGGGAGCCTATTGCAAATGCGAATGAATTGCAAATTTGTCGCCTAGGTGGGCCGCGGCCCCGGATGCCCAGATGGGCTTGATCGATATTCTTTGAGGACGGCATGACGGGACCGCCCATCACCGGCGATCTCTCGCGCGATTTCGACAGGACGCCGCCGGTGCCAAGCGATCCTTGAAATCCCGCGACCATCACGTTTTCAGTCGAAAAACGACTCATGAACGGCCTGGGATCGAAGCGCCAGCTTCCCGCCCGCGGCGTTTCCACCCGCAATTCTCCCTGCCGCCCACCGCACCTGGCCCGATTGTCCAGTCTTTCCCGATATGGAACCAATGGTCCGATCGGGAGTATCTACCTTGCCGCTGTTGCAGGCACAGCAAGGATGAAATGAAGAATAACACCCGCAGCAGCCGAGACGGGCGCTTCGCCGGCGACGAAGACGCGAACAGACCGTAGGTATGCACGACAGTAACCCCGAACTCGGACCGGCCCTGTTTTCCGGCGGCGGAGCGGTGAGTGGGTTGATCGACCAACTCGATTGGTCGACCTCCCCGCTTGGTCCACCCCACCGCTGGCCGCAATCGCTACGTTCCGTGGCAGGGCTGATGCTTGCCTCCAAATTCCCGATGTTCGTCGCCTGGGGACCCGAACTGGCCTTCCTCTACAATGATCTCTATGCGGAAATTCTCGGAGCCAAGCACCCGCGAGCCCTGGGCGCCCGGTTCCAGGACATCTGGGCAGAGATCTGGCCCGACATCAGTCCCCTGATCGACGCCGCAATGGCGGGCCAGGCCACCTATCACGAAGACCTGCCGCTGACGTTGAACCGAAGAGGCTTTGAAGAAAAGACTTGGTTCACCTTTTCTTATTCGCCCGTGAGGGACGAGAGCGGTGCTGTCGCAGGCATGTTTTGCACGTGCTCCGAAACCACGCGGAAAGTGCTCGCCGAGCGCCACAACATCGCTGAACGGGAGCGGCTGGAGCAACTGTTCGACCAGGCGCCGGGGTTCATGGCGATGCTGCGCGGCCCGCAGCATCGATTTGAACTCGCCAATCCCGCCTATCTGCGGTTGATCGGCCACCGCGAAGTTCTGGGAAAGGCCGTGGCAGAAGCCATCCCGGAGGCTGCCGAACAAGGCTATGTGGAACTGCTCGACCAGGTTTATCGCAGCGGCAAGGCCTTCAGTACATCGGGCGCCAAACTGGCGGTCAGAGATACCGCGGGTCGCGTCGTCAACGAGCGTTACGTCGACTTCGTCTATCAACCGGTAACCGACGCCGCCGGCAGTGTCACCGGCATCTTCGTGGAAGGGAGCGATGTCACCGAGATCCATCTCGCGACCGAAGCGTTGCGCGAGAGCGAGGTCCGATTCCGCAATATGGCCGACTACGCACCGGTGATGATGTGGGTGACCGATCCGAGCGGTCAATGCACCTATCTGAACCGGCGCTGGTACGAATTTACGGGTCAAAGCGAGACCGAGGCGCTCGGGTTGGGCTGGACAGACGCGACCCATCCCGATGACAAGAAGCTTGCCGAGGAAACGTTGCTGTCGGCCAATGCCGCGCGGATTGCCTTCCGGGTCGAATACCGGCTGCGACGCAAAGATGGAGCCTACCGCTGGGCGCTGGATGCCGCGAGCCCCCGCTTCGGGTCCGACGGCGAGTTTCTGGGCTATGTCGGGTCGGTCATCGACATCGACGAGCGCCGCGAGGCCGAAGACGCCGTGCGCGACAGCGAGGCCTATGTCCGGCTGCTGCTCGATTCCACCGCCGAGGGATTTTATGCGGTGGACCGCGAGGGGGTAACCACCTTGTGCAATCCGGCTTTTGTCAAAATGCTCGGCTTCGTCCGCGCGGAGGACGCGGTGGGGCGGAAGCTTCATGACGTCATCCACCACAGCCATGCCGACGGCCGTCACTACGCGGTCGATGACTGTCCAATCCACCTGTGCGCGAAAAATGGCACCCCGGCTCATGTGATGGAGGAATCTTTCTATCGTCTGGACGGCACAAGCTTCCCGGTCGAGTATTGGGTTTATCCGATCATTCGAAACGGCGGCCTGCAGGGCGCCGTCTGCACGTTTCTGGACGTCAGCGATCGCAAAAAGGCCGAACTTAAACTGCGTGAACTGGCCGAGACCCTCGAGCAGCGCGTCGAGGAACGCACACGCGAGCTGCAGACCGCGGAGGAGGCACTGCGCCAGGCTCAAAAGATGGAAGCGGTCGGACAACTCACGGGTGGGATCGCACACGACTTCAACAATCTGCTCGCCGGCATCGTCGGCTCGCTCGACCTCATGCAGACGCGCCTTGCGCAAGGACGTACGGATAATCTCGAGCGTTACGCCCAAGCGGCGATGGCCTCTGCCCAGCGCGCGGCGGCACTGACGCATCGGCTCCTGGCGTTCGCCCGACGCCAGCCTCTCGACCCCAAGCCGGTCAACGCCAACCAGCTTGTCGCCTCGATGGAGGACCTGCTCCGCCGCACCATAGGACCCATGCACGCGCTGGAGATCGTGGCCGCCGGCGAACTTTGGACGACGCTCTGCGATCCCAATCAGCTCGAAAGCGCGATCCTGAATCTGGCAATCAACGCGCGTGACGCGATGCCGGACGGCGGCAGGCTCACGATCGAGACGTGCAATACGCAGCTGGACGCCGCTTATGTTGCATCCCAACGGGATGTCACGCCGGGCCAGTACGTTTGCATCTGCGTAACGGACAGCGGAACCGGCATGACGCCGGCTGTCATGGACCAGGCCTTCGAACCGTTCTTCACCACCAAGCCGCTGGGCCAAGGCACCGGCCTCGGCCTCTCGATGGTTTACGGCTTTGCAAAACAGAGCGAAGGTCATCTCAAGATCTATTCGGAGGCGGGCAAGGGCACCACGGTCAAGATCTATCTCCCCCGTCACATCGGCGCGGCCGAGATCGAAGAAGCCCCCTCCTCCAGCAATCAAACGCCGCTGACGCATGAAGGGGAAACCATTCTGGTCGTGGAAGATGAAACCGTGATCCGCAATCTCGTCGTCGAGGTGCTCAAGGAGCTCGGATATCACGCGCTGGAAGCGGCTGACGGGCCTTCCGGATTGAAGATCCTGCAATCGCCCGTTCATCTCGATCTCGTCATCTCCGATGTCGGACTGCCCGGCATCAATGGGCGTCAGCTCGCCGATCTGGCGCGCGCGCGGCGACCCGGCCTCAAGATCCTGTTCATCACCGGCTATGCCGAGAACGCCACGCTTGCGAACGGCTTCCTGGAGGTCGGCATGGAGATGATGTCCAAGCCCTTTGCCGTCGAAGCCCTCGTCAGCAAGGTCCAGGGAATATTGCGCAACGGAACTCGATCATGACGCGTCCCTCCGCGGAGCTGGGCGAATGATGAACAAGGTATCCATCAGCGACGTGGTTGTGATCGTGTCCCTGACAAAACTGATTTCGATCGAACCTGGAACAAGGTAGTGGCAGATATGCTTATTCAATCGGATCAATAGAAAGTCACTACTCGTTCACTATCTCCATAAGCGATACGAGCTTGATCGACCGATTGACGGTGAAGGATGCAGAAAAAATGACTCATGCCGTGCTCATCGTCGAAGACGAAATCTTTGTCGCTACGGATATCGAGCGAATCCTGGAAGATGCGGGCTATCGGGTCACCGCCATCGCCACGGATCGTGCGGAAGCGCTGGCCGCGGCCCCCGGCGCCCAGATCGCGCTGGTCGACATCAATCTGAGAGACGGAATGACGGGGCCTGCAATTGCGTGCGATCTTGCCCGCGAATACGGCGTCAAGATATTCTACGTGACCGCCAACCCGGCGCAGATAGAGCCAAGGGCTCGGAATGCAATAGGATTCATCCGGAAGCCGTTCACCGACGCCGCGATCCTGGCCGCGGTCGGCTATGCATCGGGAGCCAAGGAAGCGACCTCATCGGGTGACGTCACGTTCTTTCGATCGAAGTGCGGCTCATAGAACGCCGGGGGATCGAAACCATCACTTCCAGACCCCTTGGCTTCCAGGCGTGAGTTATCACGCCGCCGAGCTGACTTGCGATGCTGAGCTCGATCAACTTGGAACCGAAGCCATCGCACCGTGGCGGCGTATCGATTTCCGGACCGCCGCTTTCTCTCCAGCCGATGTTGACGTGATCTTCGCTATTCTCGATTTCGATTTTGACACGCCCCTCCGGATTGGCGAGTGCGCCATACTTCGCCGCGTTTGTCGCCAGTTCGTGGAATGTCAGCGCCAACGGCGTTGCCGAACGGTCATCGATCCGGGCATCGACGCCGCTGATGGAAATGCGCGTTTCTTGTTGCGTCTGATAGGCCGACAGCAATGCAGCCAACATGCCCTGCAGGCTGGTCGGTTCCTTGGCGGGTTTCGAGCGTGCGCTGTGCGGCCGGACGAAATCATGGGCTTGACCGAGAGCCATGACGCGGGCGCGCAGATCGCTGGCCAGCCGCTTGATTTCCGGATGGGCCCTGGCTGACAGGCTGATCAGACCTGCAATAACCGAGAAGATGTTCTTGATACGATGGCTCAGCTCCTGGCTGACGATCTCGCGCTGCTCCAGCAGCAGCTTCTGCTCATGGATATCGGTGCAGGTCCCGAACCATCGGGTGATCCGGCCATCGCCGTCCCGAACGGGCAGCGCCCGTCCGAGGGTCCAGCGATAGTCTCCCCGGGCGTTTCTCAACCGGTACTCGATCTCGTACGGCTCGCCGGTTCGGAGCGAGTGCCGCCATCTCGCCCAGGCCATGTCCTGATCTTCAGGGTGGAACATGCCGTTCCATCCTTCCCCATCGGTGGAGCCTTCCGGCATTCCGGTAAATTCATACCACCTGGCATTGTAGTAGTCGTGATGGCCGTCAGGCAAAGTGGACCACACCATCTGCGGCATGGTGTCGGCAAGCACCCGGAATTTTTGCTCGGTCTGCGACAGGGTCTGTCGGGTTTCGTCCTCCATCCGCAGCCGACCCCTTGCTGCCTTTCGCGAGCGCAATATCACGATGATCTGGCTGGCCAACACGCGCAGCCCGTGCGATTGCACCTGGGACAGGTTGTCCCGCGGTTGCCGGTCCATGACGCAAAGCGATCCGCATGGCGTTCCGTCGTCGCTCAACAAAGGCGCCGCTGCACAAAACCTGATGAAGGGGTCACCGGTCACCAGAGGATCGTTTACGAATCGGGAATCCTCCGCCGCATCCGGTACCACCATCAGGTCACGTTCACGCCCGGTATGCGTCGAAAAAGCGGACATGCGGGGTGATTCGCAGGCTTCCAGGCCTGTTCCGGACTCGAATCGCTGCCGGTCCTCCACAACGCTGACGACAGCTATCGGTGTGTTGCAAAGCGCTGCCGCAAACGATGTAATCTCGTTGAAGTCAGGACTTTCCGAAAAGGCCGATAAGTCTTGCGCCTGTACCGCGGCGACGCGGGAACCTTCACCAATATGATCGCGCATCGCCAATCCAGGTATATTCTTGCGGACAATGTGAGAGAAAACAACCGGACATCAACGGATGCAGGGCGACCTCGTTCCATCCATAAACCGATTGACCGAAAGTATCGAAAGCGAGTTCGACCATCGACGATCAACCTAAGCGACCCCGCAATGCGAGCAGCATCCAGCGCAGTCCGACATCGGCAGCAGCATGAGGCAGGTTGCTTCGCGCCCTGCCGATGAGTAGCGATCACTGCATCACCACGTGAAAGGCAGGCAATCCCATGAGCGACCAGTTCTCCAACACCCAGCACATCAGCAAACCAGCCGTGGTCTCCAAGGGCGGCATCGTCGCTTCGCAATCGCGCAAGGCCGCCGAAGTCGGCGCCTCCGTGCTCGCGGCGGGCGGCGACTGCGTCGATGCGGTGATCGCGACCACGTTTGCACTCGGGGTGCTGGAGCCCTGGATGAGCGGCGTCGGCGGCGGCGGCGCGATGGTGCTCTACCGCGCCCGCGACAACCGTTACGAAGTGATCGACTACGGCATGCGCGCGCCCACCAGCCTGCGGCCCGCCGACTATCCGCTGACCGGCGATGGTGCGGCCTCCGACATCTTCCCCTGGCCGCGGGTCAAGGACGATCGCAACCTGCATGGTCCGGGTTCGATCGCGGTACCCGGCGTGGTCGCGGGCATGGAGGAAGCGCATCGCCGCCACGCCACGATGCCGTGGCAGGAATTGCTCGGCCCCAGCGTCACGCTCGCCAGCGAAGGCCTGTCGGTGGACTGGTGGAGCACGCTGATGATTGCAAGCTCGGCCGCCGACCTCCGGCGCTACCCGGCCAGCGCGGCCGCCTATCTGCAGGACGGTCTGCCGCCAAACGCGCCGTGGGGCATCAAGTCCAGCGTGCGGCTGCCGCAGGACCGGCTCAAGGCGACGCTTTCCTATCTCGCCGCCGAAGGCCCGCGCGATTTCTACCAGGGCGATCTCGCACGCAGCATTGCGGCCGACATCCAGGCCGCCGGTGGCGCGCTTGACGTCGATGACCTCGCCGCCTTCCGCGCCCATGGCCGCGAGGCGCTGGCCATTCCCTATCGCGGCGGCAACGTCTACGCGACGCCGGAACTGACCTGCGGCCCGACGCTGGCGCACACCTTGCGCCTGCTGCAGCAGCAGCTGCAGCCCGGCCGCGGCGGGCCGGATGCCTCGGCCTACATGGAATATGCGCTGGCGCTGCAATCGGCCTATCGCGAACGCCTGCAGGACATGGGCGACGCCGACGGACGGCGCGCGCTCGGCGCCGAGCATCTGGCGCCGGCCTGCACCACGCATTTTTCAGTGGTGGACCGCGCGGGCAACATGGCGGCGGTGACGCAAACGCTGCTGTCGACCTTCGGCTCGAAATTCGTCACGCCGCAAAGCGGCGTCACCATGAACAACGGCATCATGTGGTTCGACCCGACCCCCGGCGGGCCGAATTCGCTTCAGCCCGGCAAGCGCTGCCTGACCAACTACACGCCGGTGCTGGCACAGGCCGCCGATGGAAGGCGGCTGGCGCTCGGCGCCTCCGGCGGGCGGCGGATCCTGCCGGCGGTGACGCAGCTCCTGTCCTTCGTGATGGATTACCGCATGGACCTGGATGCGGCGATCCACACCCCGCGCATCGATGCCAGCGAAGGCGCCGTGGTGATCGGCGACGTCCGCTTAGCCCCGCCGGTGCGCGACGCGCTGCGCGCAGGTTTCGATTACGAGGAAGCGCGGGTGCAGACCTTCCCGATGAAATTCGCCTGCCCGAGCGTCGTGCTGCGCGACGGCGATACCAACAGCGGCGCCACCGAGAGCGCCCACCCCTGGGGCGACGCGGTGGCGGAGGGATAGGCCCGACGCATCGGTATCCTCCACCTCGCGCTTCCGCTTCACGCCGGCGCCCGGTTGTGGGAAGGAAAGTATTAAACCATAATCAAGTCCCCGTTTGGAGATCGCCGAACGCCCGCGTCAGCCGATCGGGCGCGCCGCGACCGGTTTCCGCGGCAATAACGCGTGCGCAACCGCAAATGGGAGCGATCTGCCGTGAACGGAGCCACGACGCCCGCCGCCCCGACGATGGATCCGGACAAAGCGGCAGCTCACGCATTTCTTGCCGAACTCACTACCCGCATCGCCACGCAGCCGCTGCCCTATCAATACGGCGTCGAGACGCGCGCGCTCGAGAGCCTGTGGGAACTGTTCGGCCACGCCCGCCAGGTCATCAAGACCTATCCGGGCTGCGAGGCGTTCGCCGAGGCCGTCACCAGGATGCTGAACCAGGACCTGCGGCCGGTCACCGCGAAATGGCACCGCGCTCACGAAGAGGGAATTCTGAACTCGCGCGACGGCGCCGACGAACTTCGTGGCGATCTGGCGAAGATTCAGCGAAGGCTGAGCGAGTTCGCGGGCGAACTGCAAATCCTGGCCTACGGCGCGCCATTTCCGCAAGTTTCGGCGCCACCGGTGATCTCGCCGGCCGAACTGGACGAATGCCTCGGAGATCTGGCCTTCGGCCTTGGCCGGCATCGCCAGGTTCCGGCCGAAACGATCGATGCCATCAACCTGGCCGAAGCCAGCGAGGTCAGGGAACGCCGGAGGCTTCGCGGGCACATGGCGCCCGACGGCTGCAACGCGGTCGGCCTTGGTCTTTCCGGCGGCGGCATCCGCTCCGCCACGTTCTGTCTCGGCGTCACCCAGGTGCTCGCGGCGCGCGGCCTGCTCAAGGATGTGGATTTCCTGTCGACGGTTTCCGGCGGCGGCTACACCGGCAGCTTCCTGACCGCGCGACTGGGAAACGCGGAACCGTACAGCGATGTCGCCGGTCCCCATGGGCCGGATCCCGGCCCGATCCGATATCTCCGCCACCATGCCAAATTCCTGACAGCCCTCGACCTCAGGGACCGCTGGTCCATGGTGACCGCCACGCTGGCCGGCATGATCCTGAACTGGTCGGCGCCGGTCCTGCTGGTCGCGCTCGCCGCGCTGGCGGCTGCTTGGCTCGAGGTTTCCCCCGACGCTCGGTGGTGGCCGGTCGTGCTCGCCATCACGGGCGTGCTGACCGCCGCCGCGCTGGTGCTCTACGGCTACCTGATGCGGAAGGGCACGGCGACCGCGCGATGGAGCGGCGATCTGCTGGGCGGGCTTGCCGCGGCAACCGCACTGTTGGCCATCGCCTGGCTGATCGCCGCCGGATATCACGCTGTTCCCGGCTGGATCAAATCCAGCTGGATGATACCGGGAGGTATCGGCGGCCTCGCGGTAGCCGGTCCGGCGGTGCTTCGATTCGTACCCGTGCTCAAGACGCCGGCGGTTCGAAAAATCGCCCTCCAGGTCCTGCTCTGCATTGCCGGCTTGATCATTCCGATCGGCGGGCTTGCCCTGTTCTATGCGTTCTGGTGGATGGCCGATCATCACGGCACGATGGCGCTGCTGGTCATCGCGATCGCTATGGCGGTGATCGCGATGGCCGTTCTGAACGTCAACCTCACCTCACCGCACCGGCTTTACCGCGACCGGCTGGCAGCGAGCTTCATTCAGAAGGACGAGGACGGCGAGCCGACGATACCCCTGACGGCCATCAATCCCGGGAGCACCGCGCCGTATCATCTGATCAATGCGGCGCTCAATCTGCCGTCCAGCACCAGCCCCGCACTGCGCGACCGCAGATGCGACTTCTTCCTGTTCTCGAAGCACTGGTGCGGTTCCCCCGTCGTCGGTTACCGCGAGACCGCCAGTTGGAAGACCAATGGATCACCGGCCGATCTCGCGACCGCGATGGCGGTTTCCGGCGCCGCGGTGTCGTCCTATATGGGGCTCGCCTCGAAGCCCAGCCTCACGGCACTGCTGACATTTCTCAATGTCCGGCTCGGCTTCTGGATCCGCAATCCCGACCGGCGGGGTTTCCAGACCCCGGGATTTCTGTGTCTGGTCCGCGAGATGTTCGGCATCCAGCTGTCCGAGGACAAGGCGTGGCTCAACCTTTCCGACGGTGGGCATATCGAAAACACCGCGGTCTATGAATTGCTGCGCCGCCGCTGCAAGTACATGATCGGCGTCGACGGCGGAGCCGATCCGGAATTCACCTTCAAGGGACTGATGACGCTGGCGCGGCACGCGCAGATCGATTTCGGCATACGCATCGAATCGAGCCTCGGTGAATTGAAGCCCGATGCCGAGACCGGCTCCAGTCGCGTCCACGCGGTGCTCTGCCGCGTCCATTACCCCGATGAAGGACGCGGCCGGCCGCAAGCCACCGGACTGCTGCTGTATCTGAAACTGTCCGTGACCGGCAACGAGCCCGAGCTGATCAAGCGATATCGCATTACCCACCCGGATTTTCCGCACCAGACGACGCTGGATCAGTTCTTCGACGAAGAGCAGTTCGAGGCCTACCATCAGCTCGGCGTGCACGTCGCCGACGGGTTGTTTTCTCCCGCCCTGTTGAGCGGCAACACCGCCCCGCCCAGCGTCGCCCAATGGTTTCGCCACCTCGCGGGCAATCTTCTCAGGCCGCAAGCGACTTGAATGCGCCGTGCACCCGGAGCGCCGAACCGCCGACCAGGCCGACCCCGGAGGCCGGCAATCGTTGATCAGACGACGAAGTCCACCACGAGGAGCAGGACGCTGGAAACGACGCCTGCAAACGGCACCCATCCCGGACAAATGAACGCTCCCGATGGTGGAGCCTCGCTTGCACTTTTGATCCGGATCAGCGCGAGATTGACCACCACGAAAACGACGAGCGTAAAGCGCGCCGTCAGATCCGCGAGGCCCGCAAGCGGGACGGCCAGCGCAAGCACGAGAATCGCGCCAACACCGATCGCTGTCGCGAGCAGCGGCGTGTGCGTCACGCCGTTCAATCGTGTGAACGCCTTCGGCAGGCTGCCTTGATCGGCCAGGCCGTAGATCACGCGGGCAATCATGATCATATGCACGATAATGCCGTTAAGCGTCGCGACAATGGCGACTGCGCTCATCGTAACCAGCGGCAAGCCGGTAAGCCGCTCGAAGACGAGCGCCAACGGCGCCGAGGAGCGAGCGAGTTCTTGCGGCGGCACCGCGGTCACTGCAATCCACACAACAAGGGCGTAGACAAGCGCAGTCAGACCGAGCGTCAGGAACAGCGCACGCGGCAGGGTGCGGCTCGGTTCCTTCATCTCTTCGGCGACGTTGACGAGATGCTCGAAGCCGATGAAGGCAAAGACCGCAATGAGCGACGTTCCCGCTATTCCGACCCAGACCTTGGGATCACCGGCAGAAGGCCAGATCTCCGGAAGGCGGGTGACCACGTCGGTGCCGTGACTGAAACCGGCGACGATAATCAGCACGAGCCCGGCCACTTCGATGACCGTCATGATCCCGGCGAAAGTGACCGACTGAACCGTGGCAAGACACGCCACGGCGCCCATCGCAAGCACGACCCCGGAGATTATCCATGGAGCGGCGACAGGCAGGAACACCGCAACATAACCCGCGCTGCCTACGCTGATCGTCGCCGCCGAGATCGTTGCCGTGGCAACCACGAGAAGCCCGACGGCGAGGCTGAACCAATCGCGCCGGAAGGCGGCTTGCACATAGGCCGCTTCGCTGGCGCTCACCGGCATACGCGTCCCCAATTCTGCAAACGATGCCGCACTGAAAGCCATCACGACTGCCGCGCCAATGAAGGCCAGCGGCGCATGCATTCCGCTGCGCCCCGCAGCGATTCCGACAAGAACGTAGATGCCGGCTCCGATGGTGACGCCCAGCCCGTACAGCACCGCATGCGTCAGCGTAAGCGATCGCACCAGGCGCGGCGAGGCGTTCCGCGTTGCTAGCGTCTCGACAGACATCACGCTCTCCTTGTTCGGCATACCGCCGATTTCGCGCGCCAGCGCGCTCGGCTCGCAAGCCAGGCCGGTCGCGTTAACGCCATCAATCAGCGCAAGCCGACGACAGTCTGACGGGCCGATGCGAGGCAAGCGAACACCGCCAGGGCACCCGGCAACCCGGCGGCAACTTCGCCGAGTCGATCAGCGCTTGTGCTGTCATAGCAATTCTTCCTTCATCGGGAACCATCAACAATCGTTTCTTCCCTGGGCGCTGTTTCTTTCATGGAACGGTCGAGAAAGCATCGCGTTTAGGCAATGGTCGGAACCTCTGACGGTTCGAGCCGGCGATGTCAAAAGGGGGATCGATTTTTTTCTCCTGTCCGCGGTGCAGGCTCCTTTGGACGGAGCAGTGTGGCTGACGGTGCCGCGAAAGTGTCCGGATGGCTTTTCTTCCTGTGGCTGGGGATGTTCGTCGTTTTCCCGATACTCGCGCGGATGGCTGAAGAGCTGCTGTTCCAGCGCATCGTGAACGCTCTTTCGTATCGAAGTGGATAAGGGTGCCCTGGTCTTGGGTTTCCCAAGCGTAACGACAACCCGCCAAGCAGGACGGCGATCGAGAATGCGACAGCAGGTGCTTGAATTGACATGGACCGCGGTCGTGGCGACCGCAGGCCTGCCGGGCTCTCCATCGGGCGGCACATCATACGCCGAAAATGGTGCTAGCTGTGCCCAAGTACACATTCTTTCTCCCGGCCCCACCTTGCTGATCCGTTCCGGGCCAAGTCGCTCCCTCGAACCAATTCGTTATTTGCCGCTTATTCCTGGCAAGTACGCAGTTTCGGGCACGGGACGGTGCGCGTGGGGCTGCTGCGAACTCCGCTACCGCGGCACGAGGGTGGATACCCCAACGGTATCTGGTGGCCGACCAAGCAGCGTGAGCTGGACGAACAGCCTCGCTCAACGAAGTTTTCGACGCGGTCCCTCGCAATCACCTGCAACAGAGGCCGCGCTCATGCTTCCAACCCGATCGCACGTACCGTTCTTCGCGTGCGCACAAGTTACTGGAGACCGCCCGTGAACCAGACCGTTGAGCCGACCGTGCGCAAAATGGAGACCTACATCGAGGGCTTCTTCTGGTTGCTGCCCAATCTCGGTCTGGCGCTACTCGTTTTTCTGCTGTTCCTGGGCTTCGCATGGATTTCCAAATGGACTGTCGCGAACATGGCGCGTCATCGCGGCCGCGGGGACCTCGGCATCCTGCTTGGCAGTTTCGTGAGATGGACAATTGTGGTGCTCGGACTGCTGGTAGTCGCAACGATCGTCTTCCCGTCCGTCAAGCCCGCCGACGTTCTGGCCGCGATGGGCTTCGGCTCGGTCGCGATCGGCTTTGCTTTCAAGGACATCCTGCAGAACTGGCTCTCGGGCCTCCTCATCCTTTACCGCCAGCCGTTCCGGCGGGGAGACCAGATCAAATCGGGTGAATTTGAAGGCACGGTCGAGCACGTGGAGGCCCGCGCAACGCTGCTCAAGACCTACGACGGCCAGCGCGTGGTGATACCCAATACCGACATCTACACCCGCGCGGTCACCGTGCGGACCGCATTTCCCAAGAGACGCTCCGAATACGATGTGGGCATCGGATACGGCGACGATCCCGACACCGCATGCCGGGTAATTCTGGCGGCGTTGCGAACGGTGGAAGGCGTTGAAACCGATCCGGCGCCCGAAGCGCTCGCCTGGGCCCTCGACGGATCGAGCGTGAACATCAAGGTGTACTGGTGGTCAGATTCGCGGCGAGCGGAGGTCGTTCATAGTCAAGGGCTGGTGCTGTCGGCGATCAAGCAGGCACTTTCGTCCGCCGGGATCGACCTGCCGTTCCCTACCCGCGTCGTGCTGTTTCACGACCAGACCGAGGAAACGGACGGCGACCGGACCCGTCAGCGCGAGGGCTGGCCCGAGGGCGACCGACCGCCTCGCCCGAGACACCTCAACAAGATCGAGGTCAACTCCCGTGACGGGGACGGCGACGCCTCATCGGCAGATGAACGCGGTAACGGGGGCTCGAGCAAACGCTCCTCCGGGAGAGGCGGTGCCCAGCGCCAATCGACAGCAAGAGGCGGCCACGATAGGGCCGACCGGACGTGAGCACCTCCATCGCTTCCATGTTCTTCGATTCGTGGATAAGCGTCGGACGCGTCCTTGTTGTCGGCGTGCTGGGATATGGTGCGCTCGTGCTGACACTGCGGGCCGCCGGGAAGCGGACGCTGACCAAACTCAACGCGTTCGATCTCGTGGTCACGGTGGCGCTTGGGTCCACGCTGGCGACCGTTCTGCTCAGCAAGGACGTGCCGCTGGCCGAAGGCGTTTCGGCGATGGCGCTTCTCGTATTCCTTCAGTACGCGATCACATGGACGTCGGTTCGACTGCCATGGTTCAGCCGTGCGATCAAGAGCGAGCCAACGCTGCTCACCCACCATGGGGTGTTTCTCGAAAGTGCCATGCGGAAACAGCGGGTGACGCGCGCTGAAGTGTTTGCCGCCTTGCGCGGAGAGAGATCGACGCGGTCGAGGACGCAGCGGCGGTCGTTCTTGAAACCGACGGATCCATCAGCGTAATCCCCAAATCAGTGCGCTGAATGAGGGCGCAGAGACGGATCGTTTTCGTCCTCGCGGCGGGTTGTCGTGCAAAGCTCACGCGCGGACAAGCCCATGCACGGCGCGACGGTCGAACTCCAGGTCAAGTTGATCCTCGCATTCGCGGCGAAGCTGTTCGCTGAGCATGGCAAGATTCACACTCTGTTCGGGACCTGCCGCCTTCTGCACGACATTCATGGTGTCGAGCAGACGCATCACAACGTCCGCATCCGCCAAGCCATATCGGGCGATTGCCGCGAAGGCGGGACAGACCAGTTCGTCAAAGGAATACACCTGGGTAATGATCCGAAGATGGCGCTTCTCGTCGAAGCGCATTGGGGCGGGGATGTCCCGATCCGCCAGCAGCCTGAATGCTTCGCCGAGCCGGTCGATACAATAAAGCGCTGTGGTCGGATCATTGATGCCGGGGGACAGCGCGCGCTGGGCGATCTCGACGATACGACGGATTGAGAACTCCAGATCTTGATCCGGCGTGCGTTCCTGGCCGAGGACAAAGGTTCCCCGCAGCAGGTCTGCAACTTTATCGGAGACGCGATCGGCGGCACGGACTCTGAAAATGGCATCCCGCTCCGTGACAAAGCAGCCCGGGCGAGTGTTGACGACCAAAACGAGATCATGCTCGGTGGCGATCCCCATGAGGGCATCGACGTCCACGCGCTGAACATACCCGTTGGCTTCGGCACAGATCGATTGATCCGAATTCGAGATGCGAACAACCTCTTCGGGCGAAGGCTCGTTGCCGGGTGGGTCGCGCCCAAGGCACTCCGGGTAAAGCCGATCAATGGCCTCGCGTGTTTCCTGCGCGAGCATCTTGAGCAAGGATTCGATCCGGATTGCCGTGGCTACATGATGGATGAAGTAGATCAGGACGGCAATGCTGGTCAGTGCAAGCAGTACGCCAAACGCGACGGAGAGGTGAGGTACGAAACTCGATTCTTCGGTACCGCGCACGGTTCGCAGGATGAGAAGGCAGTAGACGAAGGTGCTGATGAATGTGCCCAGCACGATCTGGTTTCCACGATCACGCATGAAGTTGCGCAGGAGCCTGGGACCGAACTGGGACGAAGCGAGCTGAAGGGTAAGCATCGTGATCGAAAAGGTGAGGCTCGCGACCGTGATCATCGAGCTTGCGATGGCCGACAGGACAGCCCGCGCGCCTTCTGGACCGAAGGAAGCGAGCCAGCCGCGCTTCTCGATCCAGTCCGCGCTTACGGCTGCATCGAGCTCGACCAGGGCGAACGAGAACGCGATGGTTCCGCTGGCCATTGCCGTCGGCAGGAACCAGAAGCTGGTCCGCAGCCGGTCCCAGTAGCTGAACAACCGAGTGTCGGACAAGAAAGCTGGAATGTACGCCTCCTGCTATGAACCTTAATCCAGTTGCCCGAACGCAAGAGGAGCTGTTATGGCGACGCCGGTTCTACCCCGCGCAACTGAGGACGCCGGTTCTACCCCGCGCAACCGAGCTAGTCCGGCAAACTCAGCCGCCGCTTTCACGGATGGGCCTTCTCCTGAAAATCGAGTTTCTCCCGAAGCCTAGACTCACCTGCCGGGAGCCGGCTTCCGGCCTCCGCCAGTTTTTCCCGTTCTGGCAACCGTTCAGGCCAAATGACTTATCATATTATCCAGCTACCGCGCACGACCGGGCGACGGAAATCGGATGAGTTGAAACTCGCCCGCGGCAGAGAGCCATGTCGACCCGGCCGGCACGGTTTCTCCATGTCCCCGGTGCGGTACCGCCGCGAGAAACTGCGGCGGCCGCATCCAGGATGGTGACTTTACCTGTTTTGGGAGGGAGTCTGGGAGGGAGCGGCGCTTCCCGTCGTGCTGCCAGCCTCCGGCCCGGCCTTGTCCACATCCGCCAGGTTGAACGGTTGAACCTTCTTGAGGTCCTCCCTGGTGGTGTTGACTACGAGGCGAGCGGAACCGTCTGCCGTCTCGCTCATCACGATCGATGCAGGTGCGATCGCCACATTGCGTTCGCCCATGCCGAGGAAGCCGCCGACGCCGACGACGATGGCCTTGATGGTCTTGCCACTGTCGATGATGAGGTCGTGGACCTCTCCGATATCTTCATTGTTGAGATTGTAAACGTTCTGGCCGATCAGCTTGGTCGCGCGGGTGTCGGCGGGGTTTGCCGTATAGAAGGTCATCACCAGTGATGACGCATCAACGCGCTGGAGAGCGCTGGACTGCGCCTGGGTTCCCTTCGTCCCCGGAGAGGTCGTGCCGGTTTGGCTCGTCTCCGATTTCTGGGACGGCGCCTGGCTCGGCGCGGTCGACCCTTGAGCGAACGCGTAGCCGGTCAGAACCGTAAACGCGCAGGTTGTTGCGAGAAGCTTCTTCACTGCGGTTCTCCTTGTTTTCCAGTTGAGTGATCACGAACAACCGTCGCCGCAAGAGATCGTTCCCCGTCGTGTCGGGTGTCGGCGCAAACGAAGTACGGC
Organism: Bradyrhizobiaceae bacterium Ga0074131; assembly: GCA_001464035.1. GTDB lineage: Bacteria > Pseudomonadota > Alphaproteobacteria > Rhizobiales > Xanthobacteraceae > Bradyrhizobium. The sequence continues at coordinate 24,769 of LNEC01000013.1, read as the reverse complement.
AAATCGGATGTTCCGATTCTTCACCCGACACGCGCCGACGCGTGCATGCGATCCGCCATTACGTGGCGTGCTGTTTGCCAGCGGCGCATCTGGATGCAGATTCTCCCGGTTCCGTTGAGATCGGCATAGGGGGTGGGGCTTCAGTCGAGGCTTCTTTCTGCTGCACTCTGGGTACTTTATCCTGCTTCCATGCTTGGCCTGGTTCGACTCCTGTCTTCCTCCGCATCCGGGTCTGGGTTCTGCTCACCAGGGGTCACCGCAGCCCTCCAGTGTTCCTGACCGACGCGCGGAAGCCGCCGGCGATTGCGCGCGGCTTCTGGTGCATGCCTGAGTTTCCTTCAGGGAACACGAGCGCCGGCCGGCGGCCTCCCGCGTTGAGTCAGCCCGCCGGAAACGACCGCGCCTCGACCAATGCGCGGGAAAGGCGGCGATACAGATCGCGCCGACGCGCGATCGGCCACCAGTCATACAGGAAGATTTCGAGCGGACGCCAGTTCGCGACCCAGCCCAGAATCAGGAAACTCTCCTCGATCATCCGGCTGAGCGGGGTCTGGAAGTTGAACCCGTTGGCGAGGTGAGCGAGAGCGAAGCACACGATCAGCACCCCCACACCGATGCCCAATGCACGGCGGCCAATCCGGAACAGCTCGGTGAGGTCGCGCTGCAGGCCGGTCGCCCGGTAGGAGAAGTACCTTCGGATCGCTTCGGCCAGGTCCTGCGCGGCCTTGCTCTGAATCTCGCTCAGCGGGAAGTGGACGATGATCCTGATGGGCATGTCCTTGGGCAGTTCGCGCGCCCAGCCGACGATGAATTCCTCCGCCTCGCGGTCGAGGTCGCGATCGCGAAACGGAGACGGGTCCAGGGTGTGAAAGAGCTGCGCGATCTCGTTGACACGCAGTTCGATCGCTTCGGGTGTGTTTTCGACTGCCATGGTCAAATCACCGCAACCTCGAGGCGCCCGCGCCAGACCGACTTCAGGGCTTCCAGGGACACGAGCACAACTATCCCCGCCCCCAACGTCAATGCGAGATCGTCGAGGTGCAGCGGCCCGAAGCGGAACAGCGAACTGACCGGCGGAAGCAGCAGCGTCAGACCCAGCATCACCGGAACGACCAGCATCACCCATGCAAGCGCGGCATTCGGCCGCCGCAGCGCCGTGACCAGCGACGCGCTGAACGAGCGATTGACAAAGATCAGGCTGACAATGACCAGCACCAGCGAGAAAAACGTCAGCGCCCTCACCTCCGCCTCCGGCATGCCCCGCATCAGCGCGGTGAGGTAGATGACGGCGACCAGCGCAAAGGCGAGGGCCCCCTGCACCAGGCTCCACCCGATCAGGCTGCCCGAGAACAGCGGCTGATCGGGCGGGCGCGGCGGACGGCGCATGACGTCGTCCTCTTCCGTTTCGGCCTCGAACACCAGCGAACAGACGGGGTCGATGATCATCTCGAGGAAGGCGATATGGATCGGCCCGAATATGATCGGCAGGCCAAACAACAGCGGCAGCAGCGCGAGACCCGCGATCGGCACATGCACGGCGAAGATAAATCCCATCGCCTTGCGAAGGTTGTCGTAGATCCGCCGGCCGAGCCGGACTGCGCGCACGATCGAGCCGAAATCATCGTCGAGCAGCACGATGGCGGACGCCTCGCGCGCGACATCCGTGCCGCGGCCGCCCATCGCGATCCCGATATGCGCCGCCTTGAGCGACGGCGCGTCGTTGACCCCGTCGCCGGTCATGGCGACGATCTCGCGGTTGGCCTTGAGTGCGTCGACGATGCGGAGTTTCTGATCGGGCATGATGCGCGCGAATACGGTCGCGGTCCGCACACGCTGCGCCAGTTGGTCGGCGCTCAGCGTTTCGAGTTGCTCTCCGGTCACCAGCTCATCGGTGCCGAGACCCGCCTGCCGGGCGATCGCCATGGCGGTCGCCGGGTAGTCGCCGGTGATCATCATCACCCGGATGCCGGCGGACCGGCACTCGGCAACGGCGGCGGGCACACTCTGCCGCAGCGGATCGGCGAGGCCGACCAGCCCGGCGAACTCGAAGGCAAAATCATGCTGCGAAGCAGGCCAGGTGACTCCGGCGTAGGACGCGCGGGCGACGCCGAGGACGCGCAGACCTTCGGCCGCCATGGCGTCCACCGAGCGCTTCAGCGCGGCAAGCTCGGCGGGACCGAAACGGCAAAGCCCGGCGATGGCTTCCGGCGCGCCTTTGGCCGCGACGACGAACGCCTGGCTGTCATCGGACGGCTGCCACAGCTGCGACATCGCCAGCAGGCCGGGACGAAGCCCATAGGCATGCACCAGCTTCCATGGGGGATCATGCAGATGCCCGGTGCCGGCCAGTCGCTCGCGGCCGAGAAGGTGGAAGGCCTTGTCCATCGGGTCGAACGGGTCGCGCGCGCTGGCCAGGATTGCGCACTCGACCAAAGCGTGAAAGCGCTCCGGCATCGTTGTGCCCTGGGTCTCCCTGGGCCGGAACGTATCGTCGCCGCCGAGCCGCAATTCGGCGATGGTCATCCGGTTCTCGGTCAAGGTGCCGGTCTTGTCGGTGCACAGCACCGTCGCGGAGCCGAGGGTTTCGATGGCGGCGGCGCGCCTTGTCAGCACCCTCGCCTGCGAGATTCGCCACGCGCCCATCGCCATGAACACCGCAAGCACGACCGGAAACTCTTCCGGAAGCATCGACATGCCGAGCGCGATACCCGCCAGCACCGCATCCAGCCATCCGCCGCGCAGCGTGCCGTAGAGCACCACGGCCAGAATGCTGACCGCGGCGCCGGCCATGGCGAAGACCCGCACCACGCGGCGGGTCTGCGCCTGCAGCCGCGGAGGCTCCGTCTCCAGCGTGCTCAGCGACTGGCCGATCTTGCCGATCTCGCTGCGGATGCCGGTCGCAACGACCTCGGCGATTGCCGTGCCGCGCACCACCAGCGAGCCGGAGAACACAAAGGGCAGGTCATCGCCGCCGGGCCGGCGGCGCTCGAAAGGCCCGGCGCCGGCGCGCGCGATCTTGCGCACGGGTACGGACTCGCCCGTCAGCAGCGATTCATCGGTCTGCAGATCGCGGCATTCGATGATGACCGCATCGGCGGGCACCCGGTCGCCCTCGGCGAGTACCAGAATATCGCCGCGGACCACTTCGCGGCCGGTGATCCGCTTGCGCACGCCGTCGCGAATCACCAGCGCGCGCGGACTGGTGAGGTCGCGCAACGCTTCCAGCACGCGCTCGGTGCGACTTTCCTGGATCACTGTGATCAGCACGGACATGGTCGCGAACACGAGAAGGATGACGGCTTCCTTGAGGTCGCCCAGCGCGAGATAGACCGCGCCGCCGCCCAGCAGCAGCGCCAGCATGGGTTCGCGCACCACCTCGAGGACGATCCGCAGCGGCGTGCGCCGGTCCGGCCGGGGCAGTTCGTTGTAGCCTTCAGTCTTCAGTCTGGTCTCAGCGTCTGCCGCGCCAAGGCCATGGATCGAGGCGGTCAATGGCATCTGGTCGGGCATTTCACCTGCTTTGAAGACTTTGGTGGGAACCGCAGCCGAAAGCTACCAATATCCCTTGAGGGTTACGACTAACTGCCTCCCATGGCGAAAGCTGTATCGCCTACCCGCTTCAGGCGTTTGATCCAGCGCAGGGACAGCCGGGCATTTCGAACAAAAAGCGCTAGCCCGCTTGAACGCCGCGCTACCCGGTCCCACATCTGGTTTTGCCGCAGATTGCTTTGCCCAGTTTCCGCGACCCGCGATTGACCAGCTTATCATCGAGACGCAGAAATGTGGTCCACTTTCACTTATTACGCTGCGCTGGTTTTCGAGGCCATGATCGGCGTGTTCGGCATCCGGCTTTACGAGGAGCCGCGGTATGACGTGATCAATCATGCGTCGGAGAGCGTCGAAATTCGCCGCTATGGCCCCCGTCTCGCGGCTGAAGTGGAACTGCCCGCCGCCGGCGAGAACGGGCGCGACGAAGCCTTCCGCCTGCTGTTTGCCTATATCGCCGGCGGCAACCAGACTTCCACTTCCGGCAGTGCCATGATCGCCATGACAACGCCGGTCGAGGTGCGCGACAGCGAATTGCTGGCGATGACCACACCGGTTCAGGCCTCGGAAGCATCTGGTAGGCTGCGGATGCAGTTCTTCCTGCCGGCGAAATACAACATGGACAATGCGCCGAAACCCAAGGATCCCCGCGTGCGCGTGGTGAAGGTGCCCGGCGAGACGATCGCCGCCTTGCGGTTCTCCGGAACCGGCGCCGATTTTGCCCAGCGCAAGTCCGAATTGATCGGCAAGCTCCAGGGATCGTCATGGCAGCCGACCGGCGAGCCCTATGCGCTCGGTTACGATGCCCCTTTCACGATACCGTTCCTGCGCCGGAACGAAGCCGCGGTTGCCGTGATGAAGAATCCTTGAACCTTGCGCTGGGCAAGCCCCGTATCTGAGCTACGATAACGCCAAGCGGAGCACCGTCATGCGCGCATTTGTCCTGCTCATCGCATTGCTGATCGGTCTCGGTTCACCCGCCGGCGCCGCCGACGATGTCGCCGCCGCGCAGAAGGTGATCCGCTCCCAGGTCGAGGCGTTCGGCCGCGACGACGCGGCAGCGGCCTATTCCCATGCGGCGCCCGCGATTCAGGAAGTGTTCCCGCCAGACATCTTCATGGCCATGGTTCGCGGCAGCTACGCGCCGGTCTACCGCCACAAGAGCTTCGAATTCGGCGAGGCGCATGCCGAGGGCGGCAAGATCGCCCAGCGCGTCCGCATCGTCGATGCCGAAGGCGTGCCGTGGGAGGCGCTCTATACGCTGGAGCTGCAGCCCGACGGCAGCATCAAGATCTCGGGCTGCACGCTGCTGAAGGCCGGTCAGGCGGTGTGACGCCCCTGGCGCCGCAATCGCGTCGCCGGCCACCTGACAACTTCCGGCCAGAGTTCGCCGCGAATCTTTGGCGCGAATCTTTTGCGATTGCCACCGTCCGCAGTTTGCGCCTTACTCGCCACGAACGAGAATGGCTGCGTCCTGATCCCGAAGGAGACTTTCAATGAAAACAGTACAGGCGATGCTGGCCGAGGCCGAAGCCGCGGTGCCGCGTATCAGTCCCGAGGAAGCCAAGGGACTGGTCGGGCGACCCGACGTGCTGTTTCTCGACGTCCGCGAGCCGGCCGAGGTCGCGACATCGGGAAAGGTGCCGGGCGCCCTCGCCGTCCCGCGCGGACTTGTGGAATTTCGCGCCGATCCGGGTTCCGCGCTGCACGACGCCGCGTTCGACCGGGCCAAGACGGTGGTTGCCTATTGCGCGTCGGGTGGGCGCTCGGCGCTGGTCGGCAAGACGCTGAAGGACATGGGCTACGAAAACGTCCGCAACCTCGGTGGCTTCAAGGGCTGGCTCGATGCCGGCGGCGAAGTCGAGAAGGGATAGCCGGCGTTACGCCAGCGCCAGCCGCGAGCGCGAGCGCGCCCGCAGCAGCAGCGCCACCACGATAACGATGTTGACCGCGTTCCAGACGACGCCGTTGAAGAACGCGGCGGCGTAGGAGCCGGTGGCGTCGAAGATCACGCCGGAAATCCAGCCGCCGCCGGACATGCCGAACACCGAGGCCATGATCACGATGCCGACACGGGTCGCGGCCTCGCGCGCCGGCATCGATTCACGAACGATGATGGCGTAGCTCGGCACGATGCCGCCCTGGAACAGGCCGAACATCGCGGAGATGATGTAGAGCGACGTGAGGCCGTCGAAGAACAGATAGAACAGCAGGGCGAAGCCCTGGGCCACGGATCCGATCAGCAGCGTCGGGATCCCGCCGATCTTGTCGGCGAGATAGCCCGAGCCGATCCGGCTGATGATGCCGCACGCCATCATCAGCGACAGCATCTCGGCGCCGCGCGCCACGCCGTAGCCGAGATCGCCGCAATAGGCGACGATGTGCACCTGCGGCATCGCCATCGCCACGCAGCAGGAGATGCTGGCGATGCACAGCAGCGCCGTCAGCGTATTTGCCGACAGTTTGAGATCGATTCGTGGCGGCAGCGCGTTGCTGTGATCCTGCGCCGCGCTGCCACCCATGACGCGGCGCAGCACCAGGAGCAGGATCGTCATCAACACGCCGACGGCAATGCCGATGCCGATATGCGTGGCGCGCCAGCCATAGGCCTGCGTGCCCCAGTTGATCAGCGGCGGCCAGAACGTGCCCGCGACATAATTGCCTGACGCGACGATGGTCACCGCCAGCCCGCGATAGCGCTCGAACCAGTGCGAGGCCTCCGCCATCAGCGGCGCGAAGGTGGCCGAGGTGCCGAGGCCCATCAGGAACGAAATGACGATGAACTGCCACAGCGCGGTCGCCAGGCCAGCCAACACATAGGAGCCGGTCAGGAAGGCGATGCTGACGGCCATCGCCGGCACGATGCCGAGCCGGTCGGTGATCCTGCCCATGATGACGCCGCCGACACCGAAGCCGAGGAAGATCATGGTGGCGGCGAACGAAACCGCGCCGCGGCTGGTCGCAAATTCCTGCTGGACCACCGGCATCACCACCACGACCGACCACATCCCGACCGCGCCGACGGAACCGATCAGAACCGCCAGCGCAAGCCGCAGCCACGCCTGGCGCGAGTCCGGGGTGAAGGGCCGCGAATCCTGGGATGGCTGGGAGGGGGCATGCACGGCCGCAACTTCGTCGTCCCGGTGTTCCCGGTCAAGCCACATGGCGCGATATTGGGCATGCAGATGCAGCGCAACAGACCGGGCGTCGGGACAACGAGCATCGTCGAACCCGGAATCGAGGTTCCCCGACGTGGAATTTCCGTCTGGAGTTCGCTTTGCGCGCGGAAAGACCTCGTTAACCCTTTCCTAACCATACACACGGCAAAAATTGCCGAGTGGAGTCGAGTGTCGTCGGCCGCGTAAAACGGGAGAACCCCCGTGGACGCCAGTGCGGTGCCTCACTTTCGAAACGGCGGCCCTTCGGCCGCCGCGAAGACGTTTGGCGCCCGGGACCGGCATTCGCGGGGGGAAGCAGCTACGATGGTCGATGTCACGGCAGGTCAGGGCACGGGCGCAGCGGGCAGCGGATTTCCCAGTCTGGGTGACATCGGCAACATCTTGAAGCGCGGCGACCTCGCGCTGGCGTTCGGCATCCTCATCATCCTGGTGGTGCTGATCATGCCCCTGCCCGCGATGGTGCTCGATCTTCTGCTGGCGATCTCGATCATCCTGTCGATCCTGATCCTGATGACGGCGCTGTTCATCCAGGCGCCGCTGGAATTCTCCTCGTTCCCGACCATCCTGCTGATCTCGACCATGCTGCGGCTGTCGCTGAACCTGGCTTCGACACGCCTCATCCTGTCGAAGGGACACGAGGGCACGGCGGCCGCCGGCCACGTCATCGAAGCCTTCGGCAATTTCGTGATGGGCGGCAATTTCGTGATCGGAATCATCGTGTTCGCGATTCTGGTGATCGTGAACTTCGTCGTCATCACCAAGGGTTCGGGGCGCATCGCGGAAGTCGCCGCCCGCTTCCACCTCGACGCCATGCCGGGCAAGCAGATGGCGATCGACGCCGATCTTTCCGCCGGGCTGATCGACGAAGCGGCCGCCAAGAAGCGCCGCAAGGACCTCGAGGACGAAAGCGGCTTCTTCGGCGCCATGGACGGCGCCTCGAAATTCGTGCGCGGCGACGCGGTGGCGGGCCTTCTGGTCGTCTTCATCAACGTCATCGGCGGAATCATCATCGGGGTCGCCCAGCAAGGCATGGGCTTCGCCGATGCCGCACGCACCTACACGCTGCTGACGGTCGGCGACGGTCTGGTCACACAGGTGCCGGCGCTGATCGTCTCCACCGCGGCCGGTCTGCTGGTTTCGAAGGCGGGCGTCAGCGGCGCCGCCGACAAGGCGTTGATGAAACAGCTGTCGGGCTACCCGCAGGCCCTGGGCATGTCGGCCGGCGTCATGCTGGTGCTGGGCATGCTGCCGGGCGTTCCGATGCTCCCCTTCCTCGCGCTGGGCGGCGGTGCGGCCTATCTGGCGGTGTCGGCGCGCAAGCGCAACCATGCCGCCACGGCGGCCGACGCCGTCGCGGCGGCCGCCCCGGATGCCGCCGCAGCCGCGGCCGCCGCGGCCGACGAACCGATCGCCAATGCACTGAAGATCGACGATCTCAAGATCGAACTCGGCTATGCGCTGCTACCGCTGGTGAACGGCCCTGACGGCACCGACCGCCTGACCGAACAGATCAAGGCATTGCGCCGCTCACTTGCGGTCGAAATGGGCTTCGTGATGCCGGCGGTTCGCATTCTCGACAACGTGCAGCTGGAAGCCAACACCTACGTCATCAAGATCAAGGAAGTGGACGCCGGCACCGGCAAGATCTGGCCGAACCAGTTCATGGTCATGGACCCCGCCGGAAACCAGGTCGGGGTCCCCGGCATCCACACCATCGAGCCGACCTTCGGGCTGCCGGCGACCTGGGTCGACGCCAGCCTGAAGGAGGAAGCGTCGCTGAAGGGCTACACGGTGGTGGACGCCGCAACCGTGCTGTCCACCCATCTCACCGAGTTGCTCAAGACCAACATGTCGGACCTGCTGTCCTATGGCGAGGTGCAGAAACTCCTGAAGGACCTGCCGAAGGAGCAGGGCGAACTGGTCAAGGACATCGTGCCGGCCCTGGTCACCGTTTCGGGCATACAGCGCGTTCTTCAACTGCTGCTGGCCGAACGCATCTCGATCCGCGATCTCTCGACCATTCTCGAGGGCATCGCCGACGCACTGGCGTTCTCCCGCAACCCGGCGACCATGGTCGAACATGTCCGAGCCCGGCTGGCGCGGCAGATCTGCGCGCAGAACACCTCCCACAACGGCTACCTGTCGCTGATCGCGCTGTCGGCCAAATGGGAGCAGGCGTTCGCCGAGTCGCTGGTCGGCGCCGGCGAGGAACGCAGCCTGGCAATGCAGCCGTCAAAACTGTCGGAGTTCATGACCGTGGTGCGCGACCGCTTCGAGCAGGCCGCCCGCGAAGGCGAGGCGCCGGTGCTGGTGACCTCGGCGGCGATCCGGCCATTCGTGCGCTCGCTGGTGGAACGCTTCCGCTCGCAAACCACCGTGTTGTCGCAGGCGGAAATCCACCCCCGAGCGAGGCTCAAGACGGTCGGAAGCGTCTAGGCTGGCGCCGGGCTGCGGGACTTTTCCGCCACAGGCAAACGATTTGTCGGCAGATGCGGCAGAGACGCGGGTTCTGCCCCGATCGCGACCATGCAAATATACTGTTGTAATTGCTATGCTATTGACGTTTGACTTACTTCGGCCAGGATTCCAGTCGCGGGATTTCAACTCACTTCACTGCCTTGTGATCACCCCTTAGGAACCAAAAGCCGAGTGCTTACGTTTTCTGCCATGAGATGTTGAACCTGTCGGCGGATGCACCGCACCAATTCGCAGGACAGGAAGGTGGCAGGAGGCTTCCATGAACCATTCGATTTACAGCGCTGATCGCTCGACCCATCTCAAGATCGTGGTCGTGGCTCTGGTAGCCGGCATCGCGGTGGCGGGATTAGGCATCTCTGCACGCGTTAGCTCGTCCGACCAAGGATACACCCAGACCGCGGGGGTCCTCAAGGCCGGCAAGCCGGTGGCGATCACCAGCGCGGAAACCTCGACGGTTCGCTAACGAAATTCAAGGAATTCACGCGGCTCTTTATCAGCCCCCCAAAGTCGCCTCGTGGATAATTAGACGACCCCAACGACCCCCAAGTCGACTACCGAAAACGCCCGCTCCCCACGGGCGTTTTCTTTTTTGGGGTGGTTGTGGCGGACGAGCGCTACTCACGCGGCGCTCCCGGGAGATGTTGCTCGCTTGAGCATCGAAGGTGGGCGTGATAAAGACATCACTCGGGTCATTGACGACCGCCCGATGAGCTCCCGCAGCCAAGCGTTGTTTCGCTCCATTACGGAGGTGAAACCATGTCTTGCGGCAGCACGACCTGCAGTTCAACCAACACTCTCGACGCGACTCCTCTCTCTTTTCCGGACCTCGGATGGTCCTGGAAAAGTCCACTTGCATGCCTGGCCAGAATGGCAGTGTGGTGGGAGCAAAGGTACCAGTACAGGCAACTCCTCGAGCTTGATGACCGGCTGCTCGCCGATATTGGCGTGTCGAGGACGGCCGCCGTCGAAGCGCGACGGTCTCATTTGTACCTGATGGCGTGGCGCGACAGCCGATGACAGTCCGATGTCCGCATTGTGCCGGCGACGCACGCTTGAAGGACTTCGTCTCTGCCGGTCTAGAGCGCTTTCCAGTTCACCGGAGCCAGCGCGCTTTTCTTCTCCCCTCCCCCCGCGACCGACCCCTCCCCGCCACGCGCAAGGGCGCGTGGAGGGACTCGACGGATGAAGCATTAGAGGTGGAAATTTTCCTACCGCGCAGGCGCCGGCGCCGCCGGCGGCACGGCCTCGATCAGCTTGCCGGTGAACACGATCGGACCGGTGGCAACGCCGGTCGGCGAGCCGCCTTCCGGCTCGAGCGTCACGGCATAGGTCGCCTGGTTAACGGTGTCGCGGTCATAGGAAGCCAGCGCCGGGCGCGTGGTGAAATCGTCGCCGCCGATGACGCCCAGCGAGCGCGGCCGCTGCAGCTTGTCGGAGACCAGCCACAGCTCGAAGCTCTTGCCGGGCTCGGGGGTGGCACCGACCCGGCGCACCGTGAAATTCTTGGTGGCACCATCGACCGTGAGAATGAAGGCGGGCGAACTGCTGTCCTTCTGCAGCAGGGCGACATATTGCCCCGACGGTGGCGAGGCAACCGTCGTCTTTACCTCGACCACCTGTGTCCGCACTTTCGGACGAAGGCCGTCGGGAAGCCGATCCGGCGCATACAGCTGGGTGGCGATCATCGCCACCAGCGCCGCGGCGATCGCCGTCGTGAACGTCGCCACATTGCGCCAGCGCCGGGCCTGCGCGGACAGACGGACGACGTTGGTGGTGTCGACGGGTGCGCCCAGCTCGCCGGCTTCGGGCGCTGGCTGCGGCGGCGCAGCGGGAAGCACCAGCGGCGACTGCGGCTCGGCGTGCCCGATCGCGGCTTTGATCCTGTCCCAGACCTCGGGCCTCGGCTCGACCGATCCGACCATCTGGTTCAGGACGCCGAGCTTCTGCTGCCACGCCTCGACCATTGCCGTGAAATCCTTGTCCACGGACATCATGGTCTCGACCTGCGCGCGCTCGTCGGCATCGAGGGTGCCGAGGGCGTATTCCGCGGCGAGCGCGATATGGTCTTCACTGTAGGCCATCATCTAGCGTCCAAGATCTCCTAAACTCCAAGACACTCCCGGATATCCATCATGCTGCGGCGCAGCCATGTCTTCACCGTATTGACCGGTGTCTCGAATTTCGTTGCCAGCTGCTCGCGGCTCCAGCCGTTGTAATAGGCCAGCAGCACCAGCTTTTGCCGGTCCGGCTCGAGGCGGCCGACGCACTCCAGAAGCCGCTTCAGCTCTTCCGTCATCTCCCGGCGCGCCAGCGGATCAGGGCTGTCGGCCGCCACGTCCATGGCCGACGGCTCCTCTTCGATCGACACTTCGGTTCGCTTGCGCACGACATCGATAGCTCGGTTGCGGGCGATCGACGCCATCCACGTGATCGGCGAGGACAGGCCGGGATTGAACTGCCCGGCGCTGTTCCAGATCTTGACGTAGGCCTCCTGAATGACCTCCTCGGCGAGATCCTGTCGCCGCAAGATACGGAGCACCACGCCAAAGAGTTTCGCGCGCGTGGCGGCGTAAAGGCGCTCAAAAGCTGCCTCATCGCCCCTCGCAACCGCGGCAATCAGCCAAACCAGCTCAGCCGGCGTCAGCATTCAGCGTCCCCAAAATCGCGAAGCTCCATGGCTCCGCAGCCACCGGAGCAGCGGTCCCGGCATGTCGTATCATACCTTGCACCAGAGGTAGCCACCAAGTCGCCTGACCGGGCCTCTGTGGATACTCAAAAAAACGAACCCGGACCTCGCGGCCCGGGCTCTGCTGGTGCGTTGGCAAACGCCGTCGGTAAACGGTCAGGCAATGGCCCCGATCCGGGCGCGCATCAGGCCGATACTGTCGAGATCGGCTTGTTCCCGGGCGCTCTCTTCAGCCCGCTCGCGCGCCTGGTCGCGCTCGTCGAGCAGTTCGACTTTCTTGAGCTCATCGAAGGCTTCTCCTAGCAGGCCCCTGGCGTCTTCGAGCTGGATCCGCAATTCGTCGGCGGAGCGGGTCAGATTTTCCCGCCGCTGGATCGCGGCCTTGGCATAGGTCGGATAGGCGAAGTGCGTGGGATCGTTGATGCCGGCGCGCTCCTGCTCGGAATGGATTTCGCGTTCGAGGTCGACCGACATGCGCTGGAAGTCGGCGATCATGCCCTCGATCTGGGCGACCCTTCGGCGCTTCTCGTCGACCTGAAACTTCTTCAGGCGGATCAGCGTTTCACGTGACTTCATCGACTCGTACTCCCCAGAAGTCCCAATCTGAACGCGGGACGGTACCGGCCCCCGAATGAACTCATAAGGGCCCCGCCGGCAGCTTTACGTGGGCCGGATGATGGCCTGACAAAGTTAGCGTTCCGTTTCCAAATCCTGCAGGATTTGACCAAGTTGCTGGTAACCGGCCTCCAGGCCGGTAACTTCGTCCTTGGCCTGGCGCAGAAAGCTCTCCAGCGGGGAATGCAGCCGGATGGCCTCATCGACCTCGGCGCTGGAGCCCTGGCGATAGGCCCCGAGCCGGATCAGTTCCTCCATGTCGGCATAGGTGGCCATGACCTGGCGCGCCCGGGTGATCACCGGCAGGAAGGCCGGATCGGCCGCTTTGGGCATCGTTCGGGATACCGATTTTAGGATGTTGATCGCCGGAAAACGGCCGCGTTCGGCAATCGAACGCTGCATCACGATATGACCGTCCAGGATGCCGCGGACCGCGTCAGCAATCGGCTCGTTGTGGTCGTCGCCGTCCACCAGCACCGTGAAGATACCCGTGATGGTGCCGACGCCGGTCCCCGGGCCGGCGCGCTCGAGCAGCTTCGGCAGTTCGGTGAACACGGTCGGCGTGTAGCCCTTGGCGGTCGGCGGTTCGCCGGCCGACAGGCCGATTTCGCGCTGCGCCATGGCGAACCGGGTGACGGAATCCATCAGGCACAGCACATCCTTGTCTTCGTCACGAAAGTATTCGCAGATCGCCAGCGTCAGATACGCCGCCTGCCGCCGCATCAAGGCGGGCTCGTCCGATGTCGCCACCACCACCACCGAGCGCGCCAGGCCGGCGTCGCCGAGGTCGTCCTGCAGGAACTCCTGCACCTCGCGGCCGCGCTCGCCGACCAGCCCGATCACGGTGATGTCGGCATCGACGTTGCGCGCCAGCATCGACAACAGCACCGATTTGCCGACTCCGGAGCCGGCGAAGATGCCCATCCGCTGGCCGCGGCAGCAGGTCAGGAAGGTATTGAGCGAGCGCACGCCGAGATCGAGCGGCGCGCCAACGCGCTTGCGCGAATGGGCCGGCGGCGGCGAGTTGCGATAGGGCATCGGCGAGGGCCCCTGCGGCAGCGGCCCCTTGCCGTCGATCGGCTCGCCCATCGCGTTGATAACCCGGCCGAGCCAGGCCGGCGACGGCCGCACCTGGCTGGCGGCATTGGCGATCACCGCGCGGCAACCGCGCCGCACGCCTTCGAGGCCGGCGAACGGCATCACCACGGCATTGTTGCCGCTGAAGCCGATGACCTCGGAGGGGATGAAGCGATTGCCGCCGGTTTCGATCACGATGCGGGCGCCGACCGACATCGCGTGGATCGGACCGGCGATCTCGACCATCAGGCCGCGGACGCCGACCACGCGGCCATATACGTTGACGCCGTCGATATCGCCGATCTGTTCGGCGAGCGCCTTCATTGCGAAACCCTTAAGTTTCCGCGGTTTCGGGCCCGGCCCTTAACTTCGTGTTTACCCGCATCGTTAATCATTACGTCACTGTCTTTGGTGACTGAAAGCGCTTGCCCATCAGAAGACGGGCAAATCGCAGGAGTCGGTTAAGCCCGCCTCTTAATGTGGAACCTGAACGGGAGCGGTTACAGAAATCTACTTTGACGCAATATCTTAGCGCGATTCGATAAAAATTGCACGGATAGAGCTTGCGGATCGGAATCAGATTTTGTTAACCATATGTCGTCAGGATCCGAATCAGTTGTGCAAAGGCGTTTTGAGTGCCGCAAATGCGGCCGACCTGACGCCCGGAGCGGCGACTATAGGGGACTGGCATGCGCGTTTTGCTGATAGAAGATGATAGCGCCGTTGCGCAGTCGATCGAGCTGATGCTCAAATCCGAGAGCTTCAACGTCTATACGACGGATCTCGGGGAGGAAGGCGTCGATCTCGGCAAGCTCTACGACTACGACATTATCCTTCTCGACCTCAACCTGCCCGACATGTCCGGTTACGACGTGCTCAAGCAGCTCCGGGTCTCGAAGATCAAAACTCCCATTCTGATCCTCTCCGGCCTCGCCGGCATCGAGGACAAGGTCAAGGGCCTCGGCGTCGGCGCCGACGACTACATGACCAAACCGTTCCACAAGGACGAACTGGTAGCCCGCATCCACGCGATCGTGCGCCGTTCCAAGGGACACGCCCAGTCGGTGATCCAGACCGGCGATCTCGTGGTCAATCTCGACACCAAGACGGTGGAAGTCGGCGGCCAGCGCGTGCATCTGACCGGCAAGGAATACCAGATGCTGGAGCTGCTCTCGCTCCGCAAGGGCACGACCCTGACCAAGGAAATGTTCCTCAACCATCTCTATGGCGGCATGGACGAGCCGGAACTGAAGATTATCGACGTCTTCATCTGCAAGCTGCGCAAGAAGCTCGCCAACGCCTCCGAGGGCCGCAATTTCATCGAGACCGTTTGGGGCCGCGGCTACGTTCTGCGCGAACCGCACGAGGTCGAAGAGCGCATTCCCGCCTGATCGCTGGGTTTACCCGAGAGCCCGATCGCTCTCACCTCCCCGACTGGACCCCGCCGCGAATGGCGGGGTTTTTGTTGGTGGCGACAGCTGTGTCCGACTACGCGGCAGCGATGGCTTTTTCGATGTCGTGCAGCGCGTGACCGGTGAGGTCCTTCGAGATTTCGCCACGAAGCACTTCCGACAGTTTCTTGTGGTAGCTCTTGCGAAGCTCGCCGAGGGTCCGCGGGGCGGCGATGATCACGAGATCGGCAATCTCGCCATCCAGTACACGCTTGTTGAGCAAGCCTGCGATTCCTCCAGCGAAGCCGTCTTCGGCGGCCTGGCTTTCATCAGGATTTGCCGAACTGCTCTGATGGCCTGAACCCGACCCCTTGTTGACGCTCTCAATGTCCGGTTCGGGCATCGCCGTCAGTGCGGGGTTGGCCTCGTCGCCGGTATTGCGGAAGAGATTGAACTTTTCACCGTCGGCGACAGCCACGGTCGCTCCCTTGGGTAACAGCATGAACGTCTCCAGAACTGGTGAGGGCGCGCGTCAAACGCGGCATACTTCAATGGATCAGTCCGCGCTAAGTTCCGTGGGCCCATTGCCATCACGGCACCTGACGCGACCCGATCGCGACGACGGGGATCGGACGGGCCGCGCGCATCGAGGCCACTGTTTCCGCTGCCTCTACAGCGTCTTCAGATACTCGATCAGGTCGT
Source organism: Bradyrhizobiaceae bacterium Ga0074131 (assembly GCA_001464035.1). Classification (GTDB taxonomy): domain Bacteria; phylum Pseudomonadota; class Alphaproteobacteria; order Rhizobiales; family Xanthobacteraceae; genus Bradyrhizobium. Next base: position 9,095 of record LNEC01000013.1, on the reverse strand, counting down.
AGCGTTCGTCCTCGGTCAGCGTCCGGCCGATCACGCCCTTCTTGCCTGGACCCGGCGTTCCCTCCAGCGAATGGCCGAGAACGCTGTTGCCCTTGATGTCCTTGCCGTCGCTGTCGGTCATCGAGAACAGGGTTTCGCCGGTCTTGCAGGACGCCCCTTCGGTGGCGGTCACGCGAAAACCCACGTGTTCCGGATCGAAGTCGCGGGCTCCCATGCAGAACTGCCTGGGGCGCTCGGCCGCGGGCTTGAGCATCCAATAGAGCGAGGGCACCGAACCGTTGTGAAGGTAGGGGGCGGTCGCCCAGATGCCGTTCAGCGGGCGCGCGCGATAATGCGGCCCTCCCGGCGCGGGATTGGGACAGTTCTTTCGCGGCCCCCACAGCGCGATCTGGTCCGCCTCCGAAAGCTTGCGGTCTTTCATCCACTTGTCGGCGACCTTGTCCGTTACGATCATGAGCGCGATGGCGAACGACATCTCCGTCGACGAGTAGGCGGGCAGATCGCCGCATGTCCCCCGCGTGTCGAGGTCGCGCGCCGGCTGCAGGTTGAGGAAGCCGGGAACCTCGACCGGCCGCTTCGCGAGAACATTGGCTTGGGCGGGGTCCGTTCCCATGCCCACCACGCCCTTCTGGACCGGGTTCAGCACGGGATTCGGACCGTCGACGTTCTTCCAGCGCTCCGAGGACCAGAAGCTCTTGTCGGGGAATTGCGCATCGAACGCGGCATCATTGACCGGTCCGAGATGGCACTCGGCGCAGATCTCGGCGTAAATCGCGCGGCCCTTGGATGCGCGCGCCTGGTTGATCTGCCAAGCCGGATCGTTAGGAAAGATCCTGGAGGGCCATTCCGGTGATTTCAGCCCGCCGAAACCCTTTGGGTTCTGGCGGAAAGGATCGGGTCCACGCAGCATGTCTTCGATGTAGAGGAGATTGTTGAGGGCGATGGACGAGCGGAACAACGCCTCAGGCGGAGGTTTGGGCGAAAGATTGACCAGCGCGGAAACGCCGAGCGCCTCGCCGGCGTTGCGGATCAGGGGTTGCTCGATCGAGCCGTCGTATTGCGCCCACCACAACCACGGCACGGTCCAGATCGGGGGGAAACTGACCGGCGCATCGACGGCGAACAGGTTCTTTTCATATCCGGCGAGACCGGCCGCCGCCAGATTGGTGTAGAAGACCTGATTGCCGATCCGGTTGAGCGCGTCGAGCCTGCCGAACCCTTCCTCGGTATCCTTCTGCGGCTTGCCATCGAACCCCGTCCTGCCCTCGATCGTCTTCCGGTAGATCTTGACCTCGTCAAGCAGGAAGTCGCGAACCTCCTTCAGCCCTTGCTTGAGCTTGTCGCGCTGGTCCTTGCCGGCGTCGGGACCGAGCACCCGCGTCGCGAAGCGGTCGAAACGGCCCGGCACCCAGGTGGTGTAGGCAATGGACAGGCCGGTCGCCAGCTCGAGCTTTTTCAGGTTCACCGCGGCAGGGCCGCCGTCGAAGCGCACGCTGACGCCCTTGTAGCTGATATGTCCGGTGTGACAGGCCGCACATGTCAGTCCGATCATGTCGGCTTCGGGCGCTCCCGTACCGGGATTGGTGACCGCGGTCATTCGCGCGAAGCCAACCGGCAAGCCGTCGAAATTCTCGGCCGGCGTCGGCTGCAGCCCTGCCGGCAACGTCGGTGCCGGCTCAGTTCTGGCGCCGGCCGCGGGCCCATAGCCAAAGCGGCGCAGGCTGGCGGCGTCTGTGTCGACGGATTTGGGGCTTGGGAGGAAGCCGAACCGCTCGAGATAGTTGCTGTCCGCAAGCATGCCGGGTCGGGTAAACAAGCGAATGCCCGGCTGCTCCAGCGCGAGAAACCAGGCATAAGGCACCGGGAAGGTCGCCGTGCCCTGGCTTGCGTGATGGAACCAGTGTCGACTTTGGGTTGACCAGTTCTGGTCGAGCCAATGCGCCTCCCTGATGGCAGCGCGCTCCGGCAGCGGAGGCGGCAGTACTTTGGCCAGCGGCGGCACGATCTTGCCGAGCTGGTTGGGGAATTCGGCGATCGCCACCAGCAAGAGGCCACCCAACGCGACCAGCACGAGCGCGGCCTTGGCGAGCTTGCGTAATACACTGCCGGCAGGTGCCTTCTGCGCCGCCAGCCGCGCGTTGATGCGGTCGGGCAGCCGCCGGTCGACGAAAAGCGTTCTGACCTCCGCCACGCTGAGATAGCGCTCGTCTCCCTCACCCTTGCCCATGATATCCAGCAGAACGGGCCATTCGCCTTTCATCAGCAGCCGGTCGAACCAGCGTCTGTGGCCCTTGGCGCGCGCGAAATTCGCGTCCATGAAGGCCTTGATCTCGCCGCCCGTTAGCCCGCGCTCGACGCCGCCGCACGGATCCGGCCGGTCTTTCCCGAACTCGGCAAAACGCGCGATTTCGCTTTCGTGCACCTTTGCGTTCGCGTCCAGGATGCGCGAGCCGACGCCATGCTTGTCCAGGGGACCGTTGCGCAGCGCGTCAAGCTCTGCGCCGGACCACCAGCTGCGCAACAACCGCAACGGACCGAGGCCGTTGGCGATCAGGGCCACCGGGTAGGTCTTCATGCCGACCAGTTTTTTCTGCAGCCCGGTCTTGCCGCTGGCGGCCTCGACCGTCCTGCAAACTTCTGAAACAGGCACGATGTGGCCGCCGACGAAACCCTCTGACACCACGGCGCGCAGGAAGGGGCAAGGATTATTGGGCGAAACCTCGGGGCCTGGAGCGGCCGCGCCGCTCGCGACTCGGCTAATGCTGTCGTCCTGCATGGAGCTCAACCCTGAAAAATACTGAACTGCTGAAAAAGCACCGGACGGCTAAAATAAGAACGACTCGCCGCAATTTGAAAAGGCGGATTTTGCGGCGCCACGCTACCTAAAGCTGCAGCGGCAGTTTGGCGTAATTGAAACATGAGTCAACTGGCGTGGGACACTTGGGGGGAGGCTGGAAGCACGCCGGGCGCTCCCCGGCTTCGGCCGGATCAGGGCGGCTTTCCAGGCCGGCTCGGCCAGATCGCGGCCGTCGCCAGCGGCCCTACCGAAGCCGGCTTCAGGAATTCGCCGTCCGCTTTGAGTCAGATCCGACGAGGGCCAGGTTGCTCAGGGGAACGCCGGCTTTCAAGAGTCCGTCGCGGTAGTGAGCGGTGTCCGCCGGTGTTTTCCAACGAAAGTTCCTCAAATGCCGCTCGACGGTCAGGCCGGGAAAGCTGGCCAGCAAGACCTCGACCGCCTTTGCCGCTTCCTCGGTCCGCTCCAGTTGCGCCAGCGCCGCCGCCCGCACGCACAGCACCTGGAGATGATTGGGATTCAGGTACAGCGCTTCACGCGCCCAGGACAGCGAGGCGTCATACTGCCGAAGCAAATAGTGGCTGAACGCATTCAATGCCGGCCATTGATATCTGGGGTCGCTGTTGCCGCGCTGCACCGCCGTCGAGAACAGCTCGATGGCGTGGCGGTGCTCGCCGATCACCATGTGACATATTCCGAGCACGCCCTGCGCACCCATGTCGTAGGGGTTCAGTTCGACCGCCTTTCGCGCGGCTTCCATGGCGGCATCGTGATGGCCCTCCATCGCATGTACGTAGGCCAGAATCGAGAATGCGAAGGACGAACGGGGATCGAGCCGAACGCTGCTTTCCGCGAGACTCATCGCCTCGCTCCACAATTCGCTGGTGCTCTTGATCCATCCGAACTGTACGCCCTGCACCATGATGGTTGCGAGATAGGCGCGTGCAATGGACAGCGCCGGATCGATCGCGATGGCCTCCCTGAACAAGTCGATCGAGGCTTCGTAGTCCCCCTTGGTCGGCTTATAGTAATGGGAGAGGCCGCGCAGGAACCTGTCCCACGCGGTCAGGTCGGTCGATGACGATCGCGCGGGCGCGAAAGCTTCGGCGCGATAAATCTCCGGCGCCAATGCCGCGCACAGATGGGTGGTGATCTCGTCCTGCATCGCGAACAGATCGCCGATGTCCCTGTCGTACCGACCAGCCCATAACTGCTCGCCATTCTCGGGGGCTATCAGCTCGGCGGTGACGCGAACCTTGGTGCCGGCGCGCCGTACCGATCCCTGGATCAGATAGGTCGCGTCGATTTCACGCGCGATCAGACGCGTGCTCAGGCTCTTGCCTTTGAACGCGAAGGTCGAGTTCCGGCTGAGCACGCGATAAAACGATTGCAGCGACAGCGCGTGGATCAGGTCTTCGGTCAGTCCATCGGAGAAATACTCGTCGGCGCTGTCGCTGAGGTTGGCAAACGGCAGCACTCCCACGATCGCGGTGCGGTACTGGGCCGGCAGGTTCGACGCGTTCCTGTTTTGCCGCCCCAAGCCCTCGGACCTGGCCGGCGCCCAGGTCCAGACATGGACCGGCTCGGCGATGTTCTTGAAACGGTGAATCCCGGCGTCGTCGAAGGGAGTGCTGAGGTGCTTGCTGGCCTCACTGTAGGCCTTGGCCGAGGCGGCCACGCCGCCGGGGGCGGCGATCGCTTCGAGGCGGACGGCGATGTTGACGCCGTCCCCGAACACCTCGTCCTCGTCGGCCATCACGTCGCCCATGTGGACACCGAGACGGAATTGCATGACCCGATCCGCAGGCAGTTGGCCGTTGCGTTCGTTCATCAGCGCCTGCATTCCGACGGCCGACTCGATCGCTCCCACGACGCTCGGAAACTCCAGCAGGAAACCGTCGCCGGTGTTCTTCACCAACCGGCCGCCGTGATTGAGGATGACCGGATAGACCGCGCTTCGATGCGCCTTGAAGGCGGCATGGGTACCTGCCTCGTCGGCGCCCATCATCCGCGAGTAGCCCGCGACGTCAGCGCAGACGATTGCAGACAGACGTCTTTCCATCTCCCTTGCCCCTGAACTCGCAGCCCTTATACGGTATGTGGTCGATTAACCGAATCCAATTGCTTTAGACCACCTGACGCTGCCGACGCCAGATCGCATGTCTGACACGATTTGGGGAGGTGCTGCCGCCCTGCCAAGGGCACCACCTCACCAAGCGGAGGTTCCGGCGGTCGTTTCAGCCGCGCAGCCCGGGCGCCTCCTGGCCGGTGCGCGCAACATACTCCGTGTAGCCGCCGCCGTACTGGTGGATACCCTCCGGCGTCAGTTCCAGCACCCGGTTAGATAATGCGGCCAGAAAATGCCGGTCGTGTGACACGAACAGCATGGTGCCCTCGAATTCGGACAAGGCGCTGATCAGCATCTCCTTGGTCGCCATGTCCAGGTGGTTGGTGGGCTCGTCGAGCACCAGAAAGTTCGGCGGATCGAACAGCATCTTCGCCATTACCAGCCGCGCCTTCTCGCCGCCCGACAGCACGCGGCATTTCTTCTCGATGTCGTCGCCGGAGAAGCCGAAACAGCCGGCCAGCGCGCGCAGGCTGCCCTGCCCGGCCTGCGGAAACGAATCTTCCAGCCACTCGAACACAGTGCGCTCGCCATCCAGGAGATCCATGGCGTGCTGGGCGAAGTAGCCCATCTTCACGCTGCCGCCGACGGCGACCGTGCCGTCATCCGGCTCCGTGGAACCCGCCACCAGCTTGAGCAGCGTCGACTTGCCGGCGCCGTTGATCCCCATCACGCACCACCGCTCCCTGCGCCGCACCTGGAAATCAAGGCCGTCATAAATGTTGCGGCTGCCATAGCCCTTCTGCACCTTCTTCAGGCTGACCACGTCTTCCCCCGAGCGCGGCGCCGGCAGGAAATCGAACTGCACCGTGTGGCGGCGCCGCGGCGGCTCCACCCGCTCGATCTTCTCCAGCTTCTTGACCCGGCTCTGCACCTGCGCCGCATGCGAGGCACGCGCCTTGAAGCGCTCGATGAAATTGATCTCCTTGGCGAGCATCGCCTGCTGACGTTCGAACTGGGCCTGCTGCTGCTTTTCGCCGAGGGCGCGCTGCTGCTCGTAGAATTCGTAGTCGCCCGAATAGCTCGTCAGCGATCCGCCGTCGATCTCCACCACCTTGGTAATGATGCGGTTCATGAATTCGCGGTCATGCGAGGTCATCAGCAGCAGGCCCTCGTAACCCCTGAGGAACTGCTCGAGCCAGATCAGGCTCTCGAGATCCAGATGGTTGCTCGGCTCGTCCAGCAGCATGGCGTCGGGGCGCATCAGCAGGATGCGGGCCAGCGCCACCCGCATCTTCCAGCCGCCCGACAGCGCGCCGACGTCGCCGTCCATCATCTCCTGGCTAAAGCTCAACCCCGCGAGCACTTCGCGCGCCCGCCCCTCCAGCGCATAGCCGTCCAGTTCCTCGAACCGGCCCTGCACCTCGCCATAGCGCGCGATGATTTCATCCATCTCGTCGGCCCGGTCGGGATCGCCCATCGCGGTTTCGAGCTCCTTCAGCTCGGCCGCCACGGCGCTGACGGGGCCGGCGCCGTCCATCACCTCGGACACGGCGCTGCGGCCTGACATTTCGCCGACGTCCTGGCTGAAATAACCAATGGTGACGCCGCGATCGACCGCCACCTGGCCCTCGTCGGGCTGCTCCTGGCCGGTGATCATCCGGAACAGCGTCGTCTTGCCGGACCCGTTGGGACCCACAAGGCCAACCTTCTCGCCCTTCTGGAGCGCAGCGGAGGCCTCAATGAACAGGATCTGGTGGCCATTCTGCTTGGAGATGTTGTCGAGACGGATCATTTTTGCCTAAGGGGAAGGGAAATCGTTGCGCCGCTCTTAAGCTATCGGGCGCGGCCAAGGAAGGGTGTTCCGGGCTGGCCATCCGTTCGCAACCAAGCTGCGCTGTTCCGGCGCGGGCGCTCCAAGCCACCCTCAACCGAAAGCCTGCCCCGCACCCGATGCGGGCGGACACCGTTTCGCGGAGGAAAACGCGTCAAGGCAGCGGACGAGTGCAACTCAGCGCGTCGCCGCCGCAACCGCCCGTAGCGGCAGCGCCGCGGCGCCGGTGCGCGGCGCCCGGGCCGCGTTCGGGCGATAGAGCCCGCGCCGCTCCGGATACGGCTTGAAGGCGTCGGAAATTCCGACCACGGTTTCGGCCGCTCCCAGCGCCAGCACGCCATCGGATTCCAGCATTTTCGACATGCGTTCGAAGACGCCGATCTTGGTGGTCTGGTCGAAATAGATCAGGACGTTGCGGCAGAAGATCACGTCGAACGTTCCGAGATGGGAGAAATCCTGCAGCAGATTCAGCTGCCGGTGCTGCACCATGCCGCGGATATCGGCATCGAGCTGCCACAGTTCGCCGATCTGCTTGAAATGTTTCACCAGCATCTGGATCGGCAGGCCGCGCTGCACCTCGAACTGGCTGTAGATTCCCGTCTTGGACTTCTCAAGCACGTCCTGCGACAGGTCGGTGGCAACGATTTCGATCCGCCACCCCGCCAGTGCGGCGAACTCCTTCACGCACATCGCGATCGAATAGGGCTCCTGCCCGGTCGAAGACGCCGCGCACCAGATGCGCAAGGCGCGGCTGCCGGCGCGCGCCTGCGCGAGCGCCGGCAGCACTGCCTCCTTCAGATGATCGAACGGAATCTTGTCGCGGAAGAAGAACGTCTCGTTGGTGGTCATCGCCTCGACCACCTCGCATGTCAGCGGCTCGGCTCCGCCCCTTAACTGTTGCACCAGTTCGCCGATTCCGGGCAGACCGACCCTGCGCGCCAGCGGGATCAATCTGCTTTCGACCAGATAGTGCTTGTCGGAAGACAGGTCGAGGCCGGATCGCTCTTTCAGCAGCCTGCGCAGGAACTCGTAGTCCGACGGCGTCACGAACGATCTCCCGAAAACAGCCGAACCAGTTTCGGCGCGATCTGACCAAGCGGCAGGATCGCCGAGCAAATCCCCGCATTAGCGGCGGCGCCCGGCATTCCCCACACCACGCTGGTGGCTTCGTCCTGGGCGATCACACTGCCACCCGCGGCGACAATCTCCTTGCCGCCGCGCATCCCGTCCGAACCCATGCCGGTAAGCACGACGGCCAGAATGCCGCCCTGCCAGACATCGATCGCGGAGGAGAACAACGGATCGACGGCCGGCTTGCAGAAATTGACCGGCGGCCCGTCGTCGAGGGCGATCGCGACTTCTGCGCCGCGGCGCACCACCCGCATATGGCGGCCGCCCGGCGCGAGATAGACCGTGCCGGCCTTGACGATTTCCCCATCGACCGCCTCATGTGCCGGCCGGTGGCTCGAGCGCGCCAGATGCTCCGCCAGAATCGTCGTGAAGGTGGGCGGCATGTGCTGGGTAATCAGCACCGGAAACCGGTCGATCACCGCGCCGATCTCGGCGACCAGCGTCATCAGCGCCTGCGGGCCGCCGGTCGATGAACCGATCAGAAGCGCGCGGGGTGCCTGGCTGCCGAACGCGCGGCGCGTCAACGGCGGATGCGCAACCGGCGTCAGCGGCGGCCGGGACAATGGCTGGCGCGGCAGCGCTGGCGCCAGCGGCGGACTCGTCGCGGGAAGATGTGGCGAAGCCGGAACGGAGCGTCGCACCTTGGCGCCGAGCGAGCGAATCTTCTGGATCAGGTCGTGGTGAAAGATGTCGGCGGCCCCCGCTTCGCGAGTGCTTTCCGGCTTCGGAATGTAGTCCGCCGCGCCAAGCGACAGCGCCTTGAAGCTGATCTCCGCGTTACGGCGGGTCAGGGTCGAAGCCATGATGACGATCAGGTTGCGCTTCTTCGCAAGAAGCTGCGGCAGCGCGGCGATGCCGTCGAGCTCCGGCATTTCGATATCGAGCACGGCGACGTCGGGATTGACGCGCTCGATCTGGTTGACGGCGTCAAGGCCGGTGCGCAGCGAAGCCGCGACAACCATGTCCGGTTCGGCTGCGACCCAGCGCGCAATCAATCCCCTGATGACGACGGAGTCGTCAACCACCATCACCCGCAACGGCTCCTGCTGCGTCGAATTCGAAGTCGAGGAACCTGTCAACGCAATACTCATTCATCACCGGGTACAGCCGAACGCGACACTACTAGAACGATAACGCCGAGGGCTGTTCAGCCGCCGGATCGAGACAAGATCAGATCAGTCCGACTTCCTGGAACTTGGCGGCGACGATGTCCTTGTCGAACGGCTTCATGATGTATTCGTTGGCTCCGGCGTGCAGCGCGCGGGCGATGT
>LNEC01000012.1 GCA_001464035.1 Bradyrhizobiaceae bacterium Ga0074131 | reverse complement strand
GCCATGACCGACCATTACGACGCGCGCGAGACCCGCCAGCCCGCCGAGCGCGAGGCCGAGCTGTTTTCGCGACTGCCGGAGGTGCTGCGCCGGGCGATGGCGGCGCCGGCCTATGCGGAACGCCTCCGAGGTATCGATCCCACCAGTGTCACCACCCGGGCGGCGCTGGCGGGGCTGCCGCTGCTTCGCAAATCCGATCTCCCCGCCCTGCACAAATCCACCCCGCCATTCGGCGGGCTCGTCCCAGGCCTTCCCGGCTCGTTTGGGAGGCTATTTACGTCGCCCGGGCCGATATTCGAGCCAGAGGCCGCCCATGCCGACCCCTGGCGCGGCGCCCGGGCGCTGTTCGCCGCGGGCTTCCGGCCGGACGACGTGGTGCTGAATACCTTCAGCTACCATCTGACGCCGGGCGGCTTCATCTTCGATGCCTCGGCGCGGGCGCTCGGCTGCGCGGTGATTCCGGCCGGTCCCGGCAATACCGAGGCGCAATTCGAGCTGATCGAAGCCTATCGGCCGGTCGGCTACAGCGGAACCCCGGATTTCCTCAAGATCCTGCTCGACGCCGCCGCGAGCGCCGGGCGCGACGTGTCCTCGATCAAGCGCGCGCTGGTGTCAGGAGCGGCCTTCCCGAAATCGCTGCAGGACGAGATCAAATCGCGCGGGGTCGATGCTTACCAGGCGTTCGGCACCGCGGATCTCGGCCTGATCGCCTTCGAGACCTCCTCGCACGAAGGCATGGTAGTCAACGAGGACCTGATTATGGAAATCGTGCGGCCCGGTACCGGCGATCCGGTCGCACCCGGCGACGTCGGCGAGATCGTCGTGACTTCGCTCGATCCCCACCACCCCTGGATCCGCCTGGCGATCGGCGACCTAACCGCCACGCTATCAGGCCCAAGCCCTTGCGGACGAACCAATATGCGCATCAAGGGCTGGATGGGCCGCGCCGACCAGACCACCAAGATCAAGGGCATGTTCGTTCGGCCGGAGCAGATCGCGGAGATCGGCAAGCGTCATCCCGAACTTCGTCGGCTGCGTCTCGTCGTGACGCGCGAGGACGAGGCCGATGTGATGACGCTCAGGGCCGAATGCGAGTCGCCCAGCGGCGAACTTCAGAGCGAGATTGCCGCGACGCTGCGCGCGGTGGCCAAACTCGGCGGCCGTGTCGAACTGGTCGGCCTGGGAGCGCTTCCTAACGATGGTAAGGTCATTGCGGACGATCGCAGTCCCGGGTGATCGTTCCGGTTAGTCAACTGCGGCAGACTCAAAACTTGCGAACGAGATCGATCACCTCGTTCTGCTGCTCCGGAGTTATCTCCGCGAACATCGGAAGCGACAGGATCCTGCCCTGCGCGCGATGCGCGTTCGGGAACTGCTCGGGGCGCGCGTTGAGCCGGCTGTAGGCAGCGAGAAAGGGCAGCGCGGTCGGATAATTGATCGCGGTCTGCACGCCGCCGGCATTCAGATGGGCCGCCAGTGCGTCGCGGCGCGGGTGCTGGATGGTGTAGAGGTGATAGACGTGGTCGCGGCCGGCGTCGACCGCGGGCACCACGACGTCCTCGATCTGGTTGAGGCCGGCGTCGTAGAGCTTCGCGGCATCCTGACGCGCTCGGGTCCAGCCGGGCAGATGCGGCAGTTTCGCCGACAGGATCGCCGCCTGCATGCCGTCGAGGCGGCTGTTGACGCCTTCGATGTGATGCTGATGCTTCGCCAGGCCGCCATGGCGGGCCAGCATCGTCATGTGCTCGGCCAGCGCGCTGTCGTTGGTGACGACTGCGCCAGCGTCGCCCATGGCGCCCAGATTCTTGCCCGGATAGAAGGAATAGGTCGCAGCCTGGCCGAAGGTCCCGATCTGCTGGCCCTTGTAGCGCGCCAGATGCGCCTGCGCGCAATCCTCGATCACCCAAAGCCTGTGCTTGCGGGCGATCGCCATGATCGCGTCCATGTCCGCCGGCTGGCCGTACAGATGCACCGGGATGATCCCGACCGTCCGCGGCGTGACCGCGGCCTCGATCGCCGCGGGATCGATCGTGAAAGTGGTGTCGTCGGTGTCCGCGAACACCACGCTGGCGCCGGCATGGGTGATCATCGCGGACGTCGAGATCCACGAATGCGCCGTGGTGATGACCTCATCGCCGGGCGCCACTTTCAGCGCGGCCATGGCGAGATATAGCGCGTCGGTGCCGTTGGCGCAGGACACGCAGTGCTTGACCTCGGCCATGCCGGCGAATTCGCGCTCGAAGGCGTCGACATAGGGCCCGCGAATGAACGCATTGTCCCTGATGACGGCGGCGATCGCGCCATCGATCTCACCCTTGATGGTCTGGTATTGCAGCTGCAGATCAGCAAAAGGCACCGGCATCGATCGTCTTCCCTATTTGCGCTGATCAAGTCGGCGTGCCGGATTGCCAGCATAAGTGCCCGCGGCGGTGATGTCTCTGGTCACCACCGAACCCGCCCCTATCACCACATCGTCAGCAATACGCACAGGCATGATAGTGGCATTCGAGCCGATCGAAACCCGGTTGCCAATCACGGTCTCGCGCCACAGCTCCTTGTGTCCCCTGGAAGGGCTGCCGCTCGAGAATGTATCGTTGATGAACATCACGCCGTGGCCGACAAAACAATCCTCTCCGATCGTCACCAACTCGCAGATGAAGGCATGCGACTGTACCCGGGTCCGGGCGCCGACGCGAACCCCTTTCTGGATCTCCGTGAAAGGTCCGACGAAACAGTCGTCGCCGATCCAGCAGTCATAGAGGTTACATGGCTCCACGATCTTGACCCGCGCGCCGAACTCGACGTCGCGCACGCCAACACGGTGCAGGTCCGGCTGGTTCACGACCTCATCCCCAAGCGGCACAGCCGGGGCGTGAAATGCAGCGGAACTTCCTCGCCGGTTTCGATCGACTCGTAGAGCGCGGAGATCAGCTCCAGGCTCTTGCGTCCCTCGAGGCCGTCCACCAGCGCCGCGCGCTGATGAATCAGGCATTCGATGACGTGCTGATAATAAGCTTGATGCCCGAAGCCGTAGACGTTCGGCGGATTGACGGAGAACTTCTCGACGACATCCCTGTCGGACGCCAGTTCTTCTGCAAATCGCCAATGCCTGATCTGGTTGACGGCAAAGCCGGCGATCTCAACCGTACCCCCCGCGCCCAGGATCGAGAGCGAGCCTTCGAGGTCGGTCGGGCGTGCCGCGGTGGTAGCCTCAATGATACCCAGCGCCCCGTTCTTGAATCTAACCGTAGCCACCGCGGTGTCTTCGGTTTCGATTTTCGCCAAAGCTGTGATCGCGCGCGCGTGCACGCTGACGACATCGCCGAAAAACCACTCCAGCATATCGACGTGATGACTGGCCTGATTGCTGAGCACGCCGCCATCTAAGGCCCAGGTGCCGCGCCATTGATCCTGATCATAATAGGCCTGATCCCGGCACCAGCGCACGCGCACGGTGCCCAGAATAAGCCGTCCGAACCGGCCGGCGTCCAGCGCCTCGCGCGCCTTGACCACCGGAACGTTGAAGCGGTTCTGCTTGACGATGAACAGTTTGACGCCGGCTTCGTCGCAGGCCCGGATCATAGCGTCAGCATCCTGCAGCCGCAACGCCATCGGCTTTTCCACCACGACATGCTTTCCCGCCTTGGCGCAGGCGATGACGTGCTCCGGGTGCATGCCGCTCGGCGTCAGCACAGCCACGGCGTCGATGTCCTTTCGCGACAGAAAATCATCGATATCGTAGGCCGCCGGAACACCGAACTTCGACGCGATCGCATCAGCCCGCGCGCGGACCGGATCGCAGACCGCCACCAGCCGGGCCCGATCGATATGACCGCCGCCCAACAACTCGGAGTGGCGCTTCGCGATGCGTCCACACCCGAGCAGGCCAAATCTAATCATCAAAGCTTCCTTGCCAGCCGCGATCATTGTCGCGCGCAATTCAAAGCAGCACGCGCTGCGGCCCAACATAGATCAGTTCGTTATATTAACAGAAGCCTGCGCAAATCAAGGCAATTGGGGGCCCTCACAACAGCCGGGGCACTCAGGTCGATTCGAGAAGTCAGGGCTACGGCAGCCGGATCCCCTCATCCGAATGCACGTTGTACCCCCCGGGCGTTTGGGGTATCTGACCCCGTGACGGGGTCCTGTGCTGATGAACATTACCGCGAACTGGTGGACGGCTGATGATACGGCCAAGCGTCTTCGACTGGCATTCCTGATTCTGTTCCACACCGTCGTTTGCTGCGTATCTCTTGTTTACGTGGCGCAGTACGAGTTCATGTTTCATATTTTCTACGATCCGGCGCGCCTGGCCGCCGCCGTTACCGTGGTGGCAGCCTTTGCCCTCGTCTCGTATCTGTTTGTCGTCGCTGAATTCAGCTTCGGATACTTTCTCGGGTTCTATTTCTACACGATGGTGCTCGGCTATCTGTGGCTGAACGTTTTCTCGGACCTGAACTATGATCACCGACTGAGCGGACTTTCCGCCGCGGCGTCGGCCATCACGTTTCTGATACCGGCCCTTCTCGTCTCATCGCCGATCCGGCAATTTTTCACGATATCGGCAAAGGCATTTGACCGTCTCCTGACGTTCAGTCTCGCGCTGGCCGCGGCGACGATCGCGATCAGCGCGGCCTACAACTTCAGATTCGTGTCGATCGGAAGGATCTACGAATTTCGGGGCGGCCTTGAATTTCCGCTCCTGCTCAACTACTGGATCGGCATAACGTCGAACGCGCTGCTGCCATTCGCATTCGGCTGCTTCGCGGTGCGGGGAAACTACTGGCGGGCCGCCATCGCACTCGTGCTTCTGCTGCTTTTCTATCCCATTACCCTGAGCAAGCTCGCGTTCTTCACGCCCGCGTGGCTCCTGGTCATGACGCTGCTGTTGAAGATCTGCGAAGCGCGAACAACCGTCGTCCTGTCGCTGTTCCTGCCGATGCTCCTCGGCGTGATCCTGATCGCCATCTTCAAGATGACCGCGGTACCCTATCTCGAGCTTGTCAATTTTCGGATGATCGCGACGCCATCCAATGCCATGGACATCTACAACGATTTCTTTTCTCGCAACGACCTCACTTACTTCTGCCAGATAAAGATCTTGAAAACGATTGTCGATTGTCCGTATCAGGAACAATTATCCCTCGTGATGGCAAAAGCTTACGGGCTCGGCAATTTCAATGCGTCGCTGTTTTCGACCGAGGGCATCGCTTCAGTCGGGCCGTTGTTCGCGCCGCTGTCGGTATTCGCGTGCGGGCTTGTGATCGCCCTCTCGAATCGTCTGTCCTCGGGTCTTCCGCCGCGCCTCATCCTGATTTCCAGCGCGATATTCCCTCAGATACTCCTCAACGTGCCGCTTACGACTACCATGCTGTCGAACGGCGGAGCGGTACTTTTCCTGCTCTGGTACCTAACGCCGCGCTCGTTATTCCCCCAGGATACAGTGCACGAGGCGTCCTCTCGCAAGGCGCATGTCGCCTCGTCATGGGCAACTGCCTCGCTGTTGACGGCCCGGGTAGATCATCGCTGCAGGCCAGTGCGCGCCCGATCCATCTGCGCATTCGAGAGCGCGAGTATTTTCCTCGCCCGCGCGACCATGCCGCCGGCGACGCCGACTCCCAGCACGTACATCCATCCCTCGTGAAAATCGAACAGGTGCGAATTCAGCAACGAGCTGACGATGTTCTGGACGACGACGATCAACCCAACCCATGCCGCGAAGCCGTCGTCACGAAACAACATCAGATGGGAGCACCACATCGAATAAAGCACGATGCATCCGAGCAGGCCCCATTGCACGGCGACATAGAGGGTCTGATTGTGCGGATTGTTGATGAAATCCGCCCAGGCGCCGGTCTTGCCGGCGGCCTCCCGTTCGAACAGCTGCTTGATCGAGCCGGTGCCGTGGCCAAACAAAGGAGCTTCGCCGAAGGCCTCGACCGATTTTCGCCAGTACTCCAGCCGCTGGCCGGTCGAGGTCGGACGGAATGCCTCGGTGTATTCCCGGTATTCGACCGCGACTTGTTCGACACGTAGCCGCAAATAGGGTGAGGCAAACCAGACGAGGATGGCGGTCGCTGCCGCCGCGGCGAACAGCAGCCACACGGCGCGGCGGTCCAGATGCCGAACGGCAAACAGGATTGTTAGCACCACCATGTAAAGCAAGGCTGTGCGCGCCAGCACCACGAACATCATGTTGGTGAAGAAGGCGAGCATCAGCGCCGCGCAGACCGCAGCCAGCGCCAGGCGCCGTTCCCTGAGGAATTCCAGAACCAGCGGTGCCAGCGCGAAAATGCACAGCGCGAATTCCTGGCTTTGGGCGATGGTGTTTTTCAACGGCAAGCCCGGGACCTCGGTCGCCGAGATTCTCCATTCCGGCGCGAACAGCACGATCCATGACAGCGCCATCAGAAGCGCGCAGGAAACCAGAAAGGCTACCAGCACCCAAAGCCCGCGCTGCGACCGCTCGAAATGATAGATCAGGAACGGGATCGCCAGCAGCTTCGTCACCGGACTGATGCCGTGCAGTGTGCCCGACCATGGTCCGTCCATCCACAGCGTCCCGGCCAGGGCAAGCGCGACAAATGCCAGCGGCAACCAGCAGGCCGGCCCTTTCAGAACCTCGAGGAATTGACGGGGGTCGATCGTCGGAATCAACACGATGAACCAAATCGCCATGAATATTCCGACACCGGACGTCGACCAGGGAATGCTGGCAGCCACCAGCACCGGGTAGATGTCGACGCACAGCAGCCAGAAGCGGGAATGTACCGCCGAGCGAACGACCGCGGATATCCCTTGGGGCGGCGAGGCTGTGCGCGCAGCTTCGGGCATGGGCTACGCAGCCACCGCTGATCTCGCCGGCGCCCGCGCCCGCGAAGTCTCTTTCAGGCCGACCGCGCATCCCAACAGCGCGAACAAGGCTCCGTCCCGGCTGACGCGACCATGCGCGAAGCTCAGCAGGACGACCAAAGCAAGGCCGCACAGCACGAACCTCGACGCATCGTCATACCTCGCCAGCAGAAGCAGCGAGCCGCCCGCGACGACAATGAGGGCCAGGAGCAGCAATCCGCCGAGCCAGCCAAACTCAACCGCCGCCTGCAGAACCGAATTGTGAACCTCGGTCAATTTGATGCACGAGAATTTCATGAAGCTATCCAATCCGGTTCCGAACCATCCCGATCCCGGGATCAAGAACAGGGCATCCTGCACCAGCGCCTTTCTGATGGCGATGGAGTTTCGGGGATTTACCTGTAGATAGCAGCTCGGCGGTTTCTCCGGCCCGATCTCGCCGGGCGACCGCTCGATGGCATAGTCCGCGAACAGCCGCGCCTGATCGTACCGGGCCAGCAGCCCGGCCGCGACGGCGACGAGAATCACGAAAGCCATGGTGACGACGTACTTGCGCTGCCGGGCCTCGCTCAGCACGGCTGCCAGGCACAGGGTCCCGGCGAGGGCGATGAAGGTGAAGCGCACCAATGAGGCCGCAAAGACAGCCGTGGGCAGGAAGATCAGCGAGGAGACAATCGCGGTTCGCCGCAAGGTCAGCCCGCCTGACGTCACCAGCGCGATGATGAGGAAGCACAGCGATCCCAGGAAATGCGTTCCGGCCGCGTCAAACCCGAATACGTACGGCTTTCCGTGCTGGTCGTTCCATTGCTGCCAGAGCGCCACCGTCGTCGCGCCGCTGCCCAGAGCCGCCATGACACTGATCGCCCAAACGAACGCGGCACGGCCTGAAACGATGTCAGCGCGAGATATCAGGCGGCAGGCCGGATAGGCGGCGAGGGAGATAGCAAGCAACTCATACTCTTTTGCATTGCTGGTCGACCCGTTGAATATGGACGATGAAAGAATGCAAAGCACCAGCGCGAGGAACAGGTAGTCGGCAGGCAACAAAAATATCTCGCGTCGAAAACACAACAAACCGGCTGCTATCGTGGCGCTGGTCAGGAATGCACCCGTAATCAGACTGTTGCCCGAACTTCCGATCAAGCCGTAAAATAGAATCAGGACGGCGTGTGGCGACACCAAACATGCGAACGTAACGCCGAACGCGACCTCTCCGGGGCCACCGTTCGGCTGGCCGGCGGGCGCCGTCAGAATAAGCTTGCCCACGGGCACGGACATGCTATTTCGCTCCTGCCTGACCAACATCCCGTATTTGGCAAGCCTCGGACGGGAAGCCGGATTTCAGCAACAGACCGCCTCAAAAGCCAGCTGCTTTCCGAACGGCATTTGCTGAATATATGCGACAAAGCGGATTGCGGCGCAAACGCCGAATGGCGATCAAGTGAGCGGTGTGGCAACTCTGGCTACAAGCGCCAGCGCTGATCTCACTCACTTGGCAGTCACCATTGAAGGATAAGCTCGTTTAGAGCTTTTCCGGGTCAGTTCGCCCGTGATATGGGTGGCCAAGGATTAGAAAGAGGCGATTATGCGAGGGCCGCTGGTTTCGTTGCTGAAGGGCGTGAACTTCTTGGTTAGAAAACTATCAGCCTTCACACACTTTGCACAGTTTGCCGTACAATGGGGCGTCCCCCCACGCCCTGAATGGTTCGACCATTATCTCGATCAGCACTGGCAGTTCTCGGCTAAAAATAACGGGCTTTGGGTAGAGCGCGGCGTTTTTTCCCGGATGGTACTCAAGCCCAATTCTAGAATGCTGGAGATTTGTTGCGGTGATGGTTTCAACGCACGGCACTTCTATTCCTCGAAGGCTACCTCAATTCTCGCACTTGATTTCGACAAGGACGCCATTCCACACGCCAGAAGATACAACTCGGTTCCGAACATTACCTACATTCAGAAAGATATTCGCGAAGGTTTACCACCCGGCCCGTTCGACAATATCGTGTGGGACGCTGCTATCGAGCACTTCACGGAAACTGAGATCGACAATTTGTTGCGCGAGATCGTTAGTTTGCTTGGTTCTGACGGCATCTTGAGCGGGTACACTCTCACGGAAGCGACAGACGGCAGAAAGAGCAACGCACTTCACGAATACGAGTTTAAGGATAAGGAGGATCTTCGGCGGTTCTTCACGCCACACTTCAAATTCGTCCAGGTTTGGGAGACAATCTATCCGACGCGGCATAATCTCTATTTTGTGGCCTCGCAGACTCCGATAAGGATTTTTGACTAAGGGGTCTAAAGCAATGGTCAGCGCGCTGAGCCGCTGACATCGTGGCCACAGCGCTTGCCAATTTCGAGGAACCAGCTTCCGGTGCAAGACAACCCAGAGGTTCGGATGCAAAGTGTTCTGATCACCGGCGGCGCTGGCTTCATCGGCCAGAACCTGGTTCACGCATGGTGCGCCGCGCGGCCGGCAGACCGGCTGGTCGTCGTCGACGCGATGACCTACGCTGCCAACCTCCGAAGTCTTGAATCGAAGATCGCCGACCGGAGCATCCTGTTCGTCAAGGGCGACATCCAGGATGCGGCGCTGATGCGGCGGCTGTTCGAGGAGCACAAGTTCACCCGCGTCGCCCACCTTGCCGCGGAGTCGCATGTCGACCGCTCGATCGCCGATCCCGAGGCGTTCCTGCAGACCAACGTGCTCGGGACTTTCACGCTGCTCCGGGCCGCGCTCGACGCGTGGCGCGCGGCGGGTACGCTCGCGCACAGCCGCTTTCTCCATGTATCGACCGACGAGGTCTATGGCTCGCTGCAATCGACCGACCCCGCGTTTTCGGAATCATCGCCGTATCGACCCAATTCGCCTTACGCCGCGAGCAAGGCGGCAAGCGACCACCTGGTACGCGCCTACGTCGAGACCTATCGCCTGCCGGCGCTGATTACCAACTGCTCGAACAATTACGGCTGCTACCAGCATCCGGAAAAGCTGATTCCGCTGATGATCATTCATGCGCTTGCGGGCAAGGCGTTGCCGATCTACGGCGACGGCTCCAACGTCCGCGACTGGCTGCATGTGTCCGATCATTGCATGGCGCTGATGGCCGTCATCGAGCGCGGCCGCGTCGGGGAAACCTATAATGTCGGCGGCGGCAACGAGCGCAACAACCGGGATGTCGTGGGTCTGATCTGCGACGCGCTCGATCGCGCGTTTGCAATCGATACCGGTCTCGCGTCGCGGTTTCCGTCATGTCCCGCGGCATCGGGCAATTCTTGCCGCTCGCTGATCAGCTTCGTCACTGACCGGCCCGGCCACGACCGCCGCTATGCCATCGACGCCACGAAACTGGCCGACGAACTCGGCACCCGATGCAGCGTCAATTTCGATGATGGCCTCGGCCAGACCGTCCAATGGTATCTCGACCATGAGGACTGGTGGCGCGAGGTGACCAGCGGCGCCTACAAGACGTGGATCGACAAGAATTACGGCTTCCGGATCGCGGTCTAGCACGCCATGCGCACCCTCGTCTTCAACGCGGACTATCCGCGCTTTCTGGTCTGGCTCTACCGCCGCCAGCCCGGGCTCGAAAATACTTCCTATGCCGCGCAGATGGCGGCGCGAAATGCCAGCCTGTTCGGCGTCGCCGATTTCTATTCCCGGAATTTTTCGGCACAAGGTCATCCGGCGGCGGAGATCCACGTCAACAATCCTTGGCTGCAGTCGGCCTGGGCGCGCGAGCATGGCATGTCGGTGGACTTGCCGCAGCCGCCAGGCGCAGCCACGCCGCGGGCGCTACCGGCCTGGCTGCAGCGCGCCGTCGCGCCCTTCAAGCCACTGCTACGGCCGCTGGCCCGAAAGGTCGGGTTGAGCCCGACGCTCGACGCGGGTGCCGAAAATATCCTGCTTGCCCAGATCGAAGACTTCCGACCCGATCTGATCATCAACCAGGACACCTTCCATGTGAACACCCGCCTGATGCGGCGGATCAGGGGCATCGGCCACCCGATCCTGATCGGCATGGTCGGCATTGAACCATCCCGTGGCGAGGACTGGCCGGTCTACGACCTCATGATGTCGCAGCTGTCCACCACGGTGGGCTTCTTCCGAAAACTCGGAGTGCGCGCGGAACTGAATCACCTCGCCTTCGAGCCGACCATCCTGGACGCGCTGCCGGCAGCGCCGGAGACGGATATCGACGTCTCTTTCGTCGGTACGGTGTCGCCGGATCACCAGCAGCGCATCGCCTTGCTGGAGGCCGTGGCCGGCCGCTACGATCTGAAACTATTCGGAAGCCGCCCGCAGGCGGTTGCCGCCAGTTCGCCGCTGCACCGCTGCTACCAGGGCGAAGTCTGGGGTACCGATATGTACCAGGTCCTGCGGCGTTCCCGCGTAACTCTCAACTCGCATATCGACCTTGCCGGCCGGGAAGCGGGCAACATGCGGCTGTTCGAAGCAACCGGCGCCGGCACCCTGCTTCTCACCGACTTCAAGGACAATCTGCACACGCTGTTCGAGCCGGACCGCGAAGTCGCAGTATGGCGGTCCCCGGGCGACTGCCTCGAAGCCATCGAGCGCGCCCTCGCCAACGACAACAGCCGGGCTGATATCGCCCACGCCGGCCAGGTGCGGACGTTGGCGCAGCATACTTACCGTCATCGCACGCTCGAGATCCTGGGATTCGCGGGACAACTGCGAGCGCAAAGATGAAACTGCCCCGCATCGTCAGAAAGATCGGCAGGGCCGTGATCCGCTCCACGCCGCTCCTGCGGCGTCAGCTGCTATACTCAACCGACTACCGGGTGCTCAGCGGCGTGGATGAGGCGAAACGTGCGGCGACATCGTCAGGCGGGTGGCTCGCGGCGCGCACGGTGACCCGCCAGCAGCGCGCCTATCGAGGCCTGATCGCAGCCATGAAGCGCGGCGAACCACGGCTCGATTTCAAGGTTGCCGCCGAAGCCGTCGATGCAACCGGGATCGCCAATCCGCGCCTGCTCGAGGTCGGCTGCGGCAGCGGCTACTATTCGGAGGTGTTTGCCACGCTGCTTCCGGGCAGGCTCCGGTACACCGGCATCGACTATTCCGACGCCATGATCGCCCGCGCCCGCGCCCACTATCCGTCAGCCGCCTTCGAGGTTGCCGACGCTACCCGACTTCCGTATGCCGACGGTGCCTTCGATATCGTCTTCAACGGCGTCTCGCTGATGCACACCATTGATTATCAGGCGGCGGTCCGGGAAGCCGCACGTGTCGCGTCGCGTTATTGCATCTTTCACACCGTGCCTGTGTTCGACGAGTACTCCACTACTTACCTGCGAAAGTACGCATATGGGGCCCCGGTCGTCGAAATTGTGTTCAGTAAGCAGGAATTCATGTCACTATGCCGAGCTGCCGGGATGCGCCTGGAGCGCGAATGGCCTAGCATTCCTTACGATGTGCACGAGGTAACAGGTCATCATTCGACGACTAAAACCTATCTGTTCGCCGCGCGATAGGTCCGGGTCGCCGACGAACTACAAATTCAACCGCCGTCACAGCGGCGCAAGAATCGTCTTGACGAACGGATTCAGCACGTTGTCCATCAAGGCGAGCTCCTTGATCTGAGTAAGGCTACTCCAGCAGAACATCCTCATGTCGGTCTCGATAACACCTTCGTCGTCGAGAAACGCCACGACGTTCTCGTTCGACTTTTGCCAGAAGCGACCGCCCTCCTCGTTGTGTTCAGCCCGGTAGACAATCCGGACACCCGCCTTTGCGGTGAGGACTTCGATCATCGGAGGGAGCTTCCCGGTATGGGCACGCCTGATGTTGGACCATGTGCTTTGAATGGTTGGACCCAGTTGCAGAATACCGATGTTTCCCGGTTCGGCCTTGGCATGGAGGAGAAATTCGACGCCACTCCGCGCGGTTTCGCGTGCGACCAGGCCGAGGAGACCGCCATCCAGTTGCGTATAGATCGGCTGATCCCATGACTTCACCTCGCGCAGATCGCTGGCGCTCTCGATCCTCACGCCCTCGATACCGAAAAACTGGCCGCTCTTGTGCCGCACGTTGCCCTGCCCGTCACGCGCCCAGTCGCGAACCTGATCCAGTCCGATCAGATCGGCCTTGAACTGGATCGAGTTACGCAGCGCATCGCACCATGCCAGGATCGGCGCCGGATCCTTCGGTTCGATCGGTAGAGACGCCGCGATTCGTTCACGAAACCAGTCGAGATGCGCGCGCTCGGCCATCAAATCACTTCCTTCAGCACATCGATCACCCTGTCAATTTCCTCATCCTGCAAATGCGGATACATCGGCAAGGAAAAAATTCGCTGGGCCTTGCGTTCCACAACCGGGAATTGCCCTTCGCGATAACCGAGGTCGGCGCTGCCGCGCATGATATGGATCGGCCAACGATAGGAAACGTTGCAGTTGATATCGCGCCTGGCCAGCCGTTCCAGCACACCATCACGATCCGACGGATGCTCGACCACATAAACATAATAAGTGTGGCGACTATGCGCGTTCTCGCGCGGCAGCACGAGACCGCTACCGGCGAGCGCCCGGTTATAGCGCGCTGCTATCGCGCGGCGACGTTCGATCCAGCCATCGATTCGCGGCAGCTTCAGCGACAGGATCGCCGCCTGCACCTCGTCGAGGCGGGAGTTGTAGCCGTGCCGCTCGGAGTAGTAGACGGTTTCCATGCCATAAAAGCGCAGGCTGCGCGCCAGGTGGATGACCGCTTCGTCGCTGCTCATTACCATTCCGCCATCGCCATAGGCGCCGAGCACCTTGGTGGGATAGAACGAGAAGGATGAAGCGTCGCCGACGCTGCCTGATTGGTGGTTCTTGTAGAGCGCGCCCTGCGACTGCGCGCAGTCCTCCATCACCTTGAGGCCATGCCGACGGGCAACGGCCATTAGCGGATCGAGATCGACGCATTGGCCATACAGGTGAACGGGAATGATGGCCGTGGTGCGCGGCGTAATCGCCGCCTCGACCTGTTCCACGTCCATCAGGAAATCGTCGTCGCGCACGTCGACGAAGACCGGCTTGGCGCCGAGGGTCCGGACCGCCGAAACCGTCGGCACCGCGGTATTGGGCACGGTTATGACTTCATCGCCGGCTTTCACGCCCAGTGCGGCCAGTGCGATATAGATCGCATCGGTCCCGCTGTTGACGCCGACGCCGCCGGCCGCGCCGATATAGCCCGACATCTCGCGCTCGAATTTGGCGCCCTCCTGTCCGAGCACCAGCCGCCCGGAGCGGAACACCCGATCCACCGCGGCGAGGATCTCGTCACGCAGTTCGTCGTATTCCCGCAGATAGTCCCAAACGTTTATCGGCATTATTCTCTCACAAAATGTTGGCATGTCGGTTAGAGCGCGTCAGCGATCCGTGCCCGGCATTCGGCGTCAGCCAGGAGATCGCGATGCAAGGGTTCGTGATCACCGCACGAGATCGTACGCACTGCCGCTTCCAGGAAGCGCGCAAAAACATCGGCGGGTTCAAACGTCACGGGACTTTCGACATTGCGGACCCGCCGGCGCCACTCGATCCGGTGATCGGCCGGCGGACTGAACACGCGCTCCGTCATCACAGAGCCCGAACGCGCCACAATGAGTAAGCGATTCTGATATTCGCCTTCAAAGCTGAAATGGCCGGAGAAGATGCCGCCGTTCGCGAGCCGCGCCTGCACCGAGAACCCCATGTCGACGGAGGTCTCGGGATGCCGGATGCCCGCCAATGCCGTGATATGCGATGGCGCGCCGCCGCCAAGTATCCGCATCACAGCCGCGGCATAAGGGCCCATGTCCAGCAGGCATCCCCCACCGAGCTCGGCGTGATTGCGAAAATTGGCAGTCGGCAAAGGGGGAATGACGAACTGGGTGTCAACCAGCGTGAGCGGGCCATTTTCGCCGACAAACGCCTGCAGCGCTTCGAAATGCGGGTGATGGGCAAACACGACAGCTTCGGCGAGAAGACGCCCGGCGCGCCGCGCCTCTGCGACGCCGCGTTCGCAGGCTTCAAGCGTTGTCATCGCCGGCTTGTCGACAAGAACATGCTTGCCGGCGGCGAGCGCCGCCATCACCCAGCGTTCATGCATGGCGTTTGACAGCGAAACGTAGACGATATCCGATCGGCTCTCCCGCAATGCGGCCTCGTACTCGGGAAAAAAACGCCCGCGTTTCGGCCACCCCTCCTTCGGCTCCGGCCGGCTTCTGCTCGCGATCGATACTTCGCCGATCGCCCCGACCGCCGCAGCTGCCGGTATGATGCGTCGTTGCGCGATCGAGGAGTAACCAAGGATCAACAGGCGCATTCATGTTCTCGCTAGAGGTCACACAAACCACATGAGTGGATCAGTCGGTGACGTATTCGGTCAATGCGGACCGGCGAAGAGATCGATCAGAGCGGGGCAAGCACAGTCCGCAGGTAGGGCCCGACAATGTTATCCAGCAGCATCATCTGCTTGATCTGAGACAAGCTCGCCCATCGATAGTTCGACCCGTTGATCGTCAACTGACTTGCATCCTCGACAAACAGAATCACGTTCTCGTTCGATTTCCGCCAAAACCGGCTTCCCTCCTCGTTGTGTTTCGATCTGTAGATCACGCGGATGTTCTCGCAGGAATTGAGGCATTCTGCGAACGGCGCGCGTTTTTCCCGAATACTTTCCCAGGTGCTTTGGATCGTCGGACAAAGCTGCAGAGGTCCAATGTTGCCGGCCTCGAATTTGGCCTGCAGCAGGAACTCGACGCCACGACGCGGCGTATCGCGACATAGCAATGCCAGCACTCCACCTGCCGACTGCGTGAGGATCGGCTGATCCCAGCCGGATACCCCTTCAGAGCCTGGGGTTGTGCGAACCCTGACCCCCTCTACACGAAAGAAGTGACCGGTCGCGCTGTAAATATTGCCGTTGTCGCCCCGCTTCCAACCGGCGACGTCCCTCAGCGGGATCAACTCCGCCGAGAACGGCGCTTCGGCTCGACGTTGCTCCAGCCAATCGATCACATCCGCGGGGTCGCTGGGCTCAATCCCCAGCGAAACCCGCAACCGCTCGCGCAGCCAACCGACATCGTTCAGATTAGCCATTCAGTCCCGACGCCCCCGAATACCACCTGGCCATATCATTGCATCGACATAGCGAACAGCCGACTGATCACAGCGGTGACTTCGCGCAGCACCCTAGTGCGCCGTGCCGTACAGGACAAGAAATGCCCGTCCGGTCACGATATCCAGCAACTGAAACGCACGGAGCCGGCTGTTGCGCGCCTTGCTCTTGAAATGTTGCAGGACATCGATCGCCGATCGACGATGAGGCTTCGCTCCGGAGAGTTGCAGAACCGGATTGACCGCCCGTTCGATTTCCAGCAGCTCATCGACATAGGGTCTATAGACGTGATTGCGCATGGCGCCGGAAAAAGGCGCGCGATACTGACGATGGCTGTTAAAAATGAACCAGCGCAACCCCTTTTTCACACCCTGAAAATGGAAAAAAATCAGTGGGCGCGTGGCGTCGATCATCACGCTGGCGTCGCGAAAATCGATCTGGTGATTGCCGACATTCCAGGGCGCAAGATTCGCTCCGACATTCTCGATTACCTTGACCCTGGAAGACAGCCCCGGGAACGAGTCGAGATACCCCTGGTCGGCAAAGCGATCGCCATCGACGTAGTCATGACACCACTCGATGCATTTCTGCCGCCACCACGTGATGACCGCGATGCCGTCAGGATCGTTGCGGGCTCCCACCCATCCGACATTGTAAGTTCCGAACTTTCGTAACCTTGCCGCCTTGGCTGTAAAACGATGCGGAATGATGGCGACCGAAGCATCCGGGAGTTCCCGGTAGATGGCTTCCGGCGACTCGAAGAAGAAGAGATCGCCATCGAGATAGGTCACCCAATCGGCGCCGGGCTCGTTCAACAGAACGACGCTCATCCAAGCCGGCGTGCAGGTAAAGTAGTATTCGATGGTGCTGCGCGTCGGTCGCGTGGCCGCGACCTCAGGGTCTTCAGCCTCGAACTCGGCCAGCGATCGGAATATCAGGTTTGGCAGACCGAGCGCCGCCAGGGTCCGGTGACATTCCTCACTTAGACAAAGCACCCAAAGCCGCGCGCCGGGGGCGTGTCGTTGCAGCGAATGATAGAGGGCAAGCCCGCGCGACAGATAGTTGTGATCGAAGTACGTGCAGTAGACCCGGTTTGCCATGATGCTCGTTTGTCGGTCAGGCCGCGAAGTGAACAGGCGGATCACCGCTGCAAAGCGCCACGGCGGCCCATTCCTACCGCACTGATGGATCGCGCGCAACGCGCCCGGGCCTGCCCGTAAGCCGCTGTAAATATTAAACTATACCAAGACGAGCGGCGTCGAACTCCTGCCTGTCGAACACCCGGTGGATGCGGTGCGAGCGCCACTGCCAAACGATGCGGCCACCAAGGCGTAAAGCGTTTTGGAAGCGCAATGGCGCGTGCTAACGAGGTCGCCCCGAGTTCAATCTGCTGCAATCATGAAGAGTTTGGCGTATGGGCCGCAAAGGGATCATTTTGGCGGGAGGTCGCGGAACGCGGCTCCACCCGCTGACGTTGGCGACCTCGAAACAATTGCTGCCGATCTACGACAAGCCCCTGATCTATTACCCACTGACGACCCTGATGCTGGCCGGCATCCGCGAATTCCTCGTCATCACGACCCCGGAGGAGATCGACCAGTTCAAGCGTCTGCTCGGCGACGGCAGCCAGTGGGGCATCGAACTCTCTTATGCCATTCAGGACCATCCCGGCGGCATCGCACAGGCGTTCCTGATCGGCAGGGAGTTTCTCGCCGGTAGCCCGTCGGCGCTGATTCTCGGCGACAACATCTTCTACGGCGACAATTTGCGGGCTTTGCTACGCGACTCCGCCAGGCAGACCCGCGGCGCAACCGTGTTTGCATGTTGGGTAGACGATCCCGAGCGCTACGGCATTATCGAGTTCGACAGCTCATACCGCCCGTTGAGGATTGTAGAAAAGCCCGTAGCGCCAACGTCGAACTACGCCGTAACTGGCCTGTATTTCTATGACGAGCGCGTTGTCGACGTCGTGCGTGAGATGAAACCGTCCGCGCGCGGCGAACTCGAGATTACCGATTTGAACCAGTGGTACCTCGGACGCGGCGAGCTTCACGTCGAGCGGTTCGGCCGTGGATATGCATGGCTGGACGCCGGCACCCACGAGTCGCTGCTGGAGGCGTCGCAGTTCATCCACATTGTCGAGAAGCGTCAGGGTTTGAAAATCGCATGTCCGGAGGAAGTGGCCTTCGTTCAGGGCTTTATAGACACCGAACAGCTTCTGCGGCTCGCCGAACCCCTTAAGGCCACAGCCTACGGACAGTATCTGATGCGCCAGGCCGCAATTCAGCCATAGCGTCGGTGCTAACGCGGGATCACCTCAACCAGCCTGGCGCGAAGGTTCTTGCTCGCCAGCGGACTGGCGAAAAGCGCGACAACGATCAGCCATAGCGTGCATTCAAATGCAAGCCGCGTCAGCCCGGTCCCCGGCACACCTGTCCGGATGATGAATCCCAATCCCCATCCACCCAGGGTTACGACGACCATCAGCAACCCCAGAAAAGCGACGTGCTGAACCGGCCGCCGTAGCGTCTGGCGGAGGATGATGACCGCCAGCATTCCGAACTGAACGAGCACATCGCTCGCAACAATTGCGATGGCGGTTCCCAGCGGTCCCATCGGCGGCGTCAGCACGATCGCCAGGATGAGGAAAACCGTCAGCTGCAACCCCTTGGTTCGCGCCAGCAGTTCGCCGCGATTGCTGTAGCTGGCCAATCCCAGAGCCAGGATCGACGGGGCGATGACGCCGGTGCCGATCAGCAGCGTCATCGTCAGCACCGGGTCGTAAGGGATCGAACCGTGGGTCCAAAGCGCGAAAAAATCCGGCCAGAACGGCAGTAGCCCAGAGATCGCCACGCTGGCCAGCAACGTCACGAAGACCGATCCCCTGGCATACAGGTATTGCAGCCGCTCCCTCGCGCCGGCGGCGTGATCGTGACCGAGTTCGGCCGCCAGCGGCAGCGTCGCCTGCGTACACAGCGCGCGCAGCAACCCAGCCACGACCCGGGTCAGACCCCATTGGGCCACGGCGATGCGATCGACGACCAGGGCGCTGACCAGCAGCACCGGCATATTCAGCAGGATGATGTCCGTGCCGCTGGCGATGGCAAACGGAAAAGCGCGGCGAAACTGGCCGGCGATCCAGCGCCACGATACTCGCCCGCGCCCGCCGCGCAGGAACGGAAACAGCCGACGCGCGTCGATCGCCACAAAGTAGATCAGGACCAGAAGCTGGGTCGCCACATAGGCGATGGTGACGGCCAGCAGGCTCGCCGTCGTCGCCACGGTGACGAGTTGCGCCAGCTGCGCCATCAGCATCCCCGCGCACTGCAGCCACACCGCGCGTCCATAGAAGCCGCGCGCGCGATACAGCCCCGACGCCAGGTTGGTTGGCAGCGTCAGCAACGTGCCCGCGATCATCACGATGAAGGCCGCGTCGAAATCCGAGGTTGACTGAAATCCCAATAGTTCCGAAGGACGCAGGAGCAAGGCACCGATCAGCACCAAAACGATCAGCAGACCCGCCAAGCCGAAATAGATCCGCACCATCGCGGCGTAGTAGCGGGCGGTGCGGCCATCACTGTCGACGCTTGATCGGAACGAAAAAAATCTATTGAGCGTGCGGAACTGCAGGCCAGCGTCCGCGACGAGAACGAGATTGCCCGCCGCATAAAGCACCAGCCACGCCGCCAGCACGTCGCTGGTCCAGAAATACACAAACACCGGGATCAGCGCGACCTGCTGAGTAATCCCGAGCCCCAACTGAACAAGATTGGCGGACCAGCCTTCGAAAAGTCTTCGCGCGCGGCCCGAAACACTCACCAAGTCTTCCCCATCCCCGCTCTCAGCCTAGCCCAGATCAGCTTCACAGTCTGTGATACCCCGCCAACCGCCTGCCGGCTACCGTCCATTCGTGGCGACTTGCCGGCTACGGCCTCAATGCTGGCTAAAGGCTGCTCGTTGGGAAAAACCAGGTCGCCGATCGTAGTCGCGAACGTTTACGATGCACCCGCATCAACCCGATCGAGCGACACGATTCTACTTGAGATTGGCGTAAATCAGGCCGAAATCTTCGGATGGATCGTCGCAAGACAGACGGCAATTCGATTATACCAAGGTGCAAAACCTGAGCATGCGATGCGATCAAGGATTTGACGATAGACGATACAGAACATAGCGGTCGTTGTCGAAAATCTTGACCCACTCATCGGGGACGCGCCGGCCGCGTGATACGACGGCAAAGTAGCTCGAATACTGGCTGCGCAGCTTGAGCTGCGTCGGAAGCAAATCTCCTTTTAGGACTGCTTCATTCTCACCGAGCACGTCGAGCAGGCGCTGGCGATTGAGGCGCATCGCCGAATTCGTATATAGAGCAGAAGCGAAGATCTGACGCGCGCCGATAAAGGCGTAGGTGTTCCACCCTCCGAGCAGGGTTGGCTCAATGCCGGTCTGGTCGGTAAAGATGAGCGCATCCGTCGGGGTCTTTTGCTTCACGGTAAGCCATATCTGACGCACTTGCGGGCTTAGAACTCCTGACTGCCCTCCGGAAGCGAACGTCAGATGCCCTCGCCCGGCTGCGACCAAGGCGAGGCCCAGCAGCAGGGCGGCTGCGACCGCCGCCCGGCCGGGCCCAGTCCATCGCAGCGCCTTCTCGCCCGACATCGCGATCCAGACCGCGCTCCCGACGCAAACGAGCCAGGCGAGCCCCGACGGCAGCCCGGCGGGATCGGTCAGCAGCAACGCCGGCACCGCCAGCAGCAGCGCGCCGAGCACGACCAGTCGGTACTCCCACAATCGCTCCGGATGGTCGCAGGCCTTCAAGCCGAGGATGATCACGGCGCACACAAAATCGAACTGAAGCACGAATGGATAAATGAGGAACAGCAGAAAACCGAAGCCGATAGTGCCCGCCACCAGCCAATCGGTCAGCAGGAATGCGACCGCCGCCAGCAGCACGGCCGAGGCATCGCGTAGAGCGAAGGGAAGCACGGTCCAGAAGTCCGCACCATAGCGCAGCACCAGATTTACGCTCACCGGGCCGAACGGCGCGAGGGCAAACATTGACGGCCCCATCCAATACAGCAACCATGCCGCATAGACGGCGGCGGCCAACACCGCGACGATGGCGGCGACGCGGATTCGGCGGGACATCAGAAGAACCCGGGACATCGAGCTGGCCACGACAAAGGGTACAAGCACCGCCACGCCCACCACCTTCGTCAACGCGGACCCGGCAACGGCAAACACAAACGCGAGCAGCCTTGCACGCGGGTCGTTCTTTCGGGCCCAATAGACGACTGCAATTGTAAGCGCCACGGCGTGAACCATCGGAATACTCTCGACGACCCAGAACGGGTAGCGATTGGCGACGATGATCGCCAGCGCAAGGGTCAACGATGAAACCGCGAAGTACGCGCTACGGGCGAGAATTCCCGTACCCTGAACGTACAGGTACAGTGTCAAGCCGAGTGACAGAATAAACGTGGCCGCGCCGCCGGCGGTAATGAAAAGGAAAGGATCCAGCGAAACGACGCGGCCGGATGCGGCGCCGAGTAGTGGAAACAGCAGGTTGAAATAAAGACCAAATGGCTCGTACTCATAACCAAGGTTGAGGTACGGATAGAAGTGCGTCGAGAGCGACACGATGCTGGTCGAGTAGTGAACAAGATCGCCCGATGGTGATCCGGCCAGCGTGTCGGTCGGCCCATGCCAGTGCAAGCCCATCCAGCAGCCAAATCCAATCGCGAACGGCAGTAGCGCGATCCCCACCCTTGCGAATTCAGCCAGTTCCCTGGCAGCCGGTCGCCACGTACGCAAAGGCAGGCAGCATAGCGACCAGACCGCCATCGCCAAGTAGACGCCGTAAGGCAGCGAAAGCGTCAGCACCGCGAGCACCGCAGCCAGCGGCAGGCTCAGCGGGAATCCGAGCAACAAAATATTGGCGAGCGTCGCGCGATGCGCGCCAAGAAGCAGCCGGGCCAGCCCAGAACCAGCTACCCACTGCACGACAAGGATCGCGCATCCCAATAATGCATGCAGCAGCGTAGCGGCCGCAATCGCGACATCTTTAGGGGCTCCGGCATCTTCGTTGACGCGACCGAACGCACCGGTGGCAATCAGCGCCGCTAGCACCAGTGCCGCAAGTATTACCGTGTTGACCAATATCCGGCGGAGGCGCGGATCGGAAATCAGCCGCCGTCTCGCTGCAATCAGTACCAAAAGATCAAACAGGGCAACTGCAGGAAAGATCAGCGGGTGAACCGACGCCCTGACGGAAATCGAATAACTCCGTTCGTTGCTGCGCGGATCGGTGGAATCGGACGCTGAAAACCACAGCCGCCCCCGCCAATGAGAATAGCGGCCTCTGCCTTTCTCGCGAATGTCGACGTGGTCGGAGTGGGCGAGCCCGGGCTCGAGCAACCGCCCGTTCTCGCGGAGTTGCAGGTTCGATTTGCGATCACCTACACCGTCAGCAACAATTACGTATCCAATCGGCGCCCGCAGTGGAATCGGCGTGATGTAAGCAAACCCGCTGTCAGCTGACATCTCCGCAGGTAACAGTTTGGCTTCCAGCCGCGGCGGAACGAGGTAGGCAAGCGTGAACGCGAGTGTTAATGTGCCTGCGACAACCGTCATCCAAGCGATGACAGTATCCCTAAGCGTCCAGCCGCCGCCAAAATTACGCACCAGCGCGATCATTCCGCCTGATCCGGCTGCGGGTCTTGCGGGCCGGACAGGTCCAGCGAATACCAATCAAACATCGCCGCCCACGCGCCCTGGCCTTCCCTGTTCCTGATCCGACCGGAATTGAAATAGAAACCGTCATCTGGAGATGCCGGAGTCGAGGTTGCGCTTTGCTGCATAGCATTCGCCAAGTAATGCTGAAAGTTCGGATCCCGCACTCCCCACCTGTGGCCTTCCCCTTGCTCCACGGGAACTCTTCGAATTCTCCCGAACAATCTATAAACAGAAAAGCCTAGGTCGCCGGTTTTGCGAGCTATACATGAGCCCGGGAAGCGCCGAAAGCGAAATGGTCCGACATCCGTCCGCGATGATCTTGCGGCTTTCGCTCCTTCTATACGGAGCTGACCGGCGTGACCTCCGTTAGATATACCGTTACTGATATTCACGCCCATCGGAGTTCTCTCAATGCCCTCTCCCCGTGCCTCGCAAGCCCTGTCCCGCTTCACCGTGCTCGATCTCACCCGTGTCCGCTCCGGGCCGACCTGCGTCCGGCAGCTCGCGGACTGGGGCGCCAATGTCATCAAGATCGATGCACTCCTGGAGGACGCTGCCGGCGAGCAGCCGGGGGGTCCGCGCGATGGTTCCGACTTCCAGAACCTGCACCGCAACAAGCGGGCCATGACGCTGAACCTGAAAGACGCCAGAGGCCTCGAGGTGTTCAAGCGGCTGGCCGCGAAGGCCGACGTGATCGTCGAGAATTTCCGGCCTGACGTGAAGGCAAAACTCGGTATCGATTACGAGAGCATGCGCAAGATCAACCCGCGCCTTGTCTATGGCAGCATCTCCGGCTTCGGACAGGACGGCCCCTATCACAAGCGTCCCGGCTTCGATCAGATCGCCCAGGGAATGGGCGGACTGATGTCGATCACCGGCGCGCCGGGCCAGGGTCCGATGCGGGTCGGCATTCCCGTGGCGGACCTTACCGCCGGACTGTTCTGCGCCACC
The DNA here is from genome assembly GCA_001464035.1 of Bradyrhizobiaceae bacterium Ga0074131. Taxonomy (GTDB): domain Bacteria; phylum Pseudomonadota; class Alphaproteobacteria; order Rhizobiales; family Xanthobacteraceae; genus Bradyrhizobium. Next base: position 270,396 of record LNEC01000012.1, on the reverse strand, counting down.
GGCATCCTGACCGCGCTGCTGGAGCGCGAGGTGTCGGGCGAGGGCCAGTGGGTTCAAACCTCGCTGCTACAGGCGCAGATCTTCATGCTGGATTTCCAGGCGGCGCGCTGGCTGATGGAAAAGGACGTCGCCAAACAGGCCGGCAATAACCATCCGACCAGCATTCCCACCGGGGTGTTCAAGACCTCGGACGGCTACATCAATATCGCCACCACGGGGGGGCGGATCTGGGAGCGTTTCGCGCAGGCAATCGGCGCATCCGAGTTTCTCACCCATCCGGACTACGCCACCGCGCCGGCGCGCTCGAAGAACCGCGACGCCCTCAACGCCGCGATTGACTCCCTCACCGAAAAGAAATCCACCGACACCTGGGTCAGCGAGCTGAACGCCGCCGGGGTGCCCTGCGGCCCGATCTATTCGATCGACCAGATGTTCGAGGACGACCAGGTCAAGCACCTCGGCATCGCCCAGGACGTACCCAACGCCGAGAACCGTCACCTCCGCCTGGTCGGCCAGCCGGTCACGCTGTCGCGCACCCCGAGCAGGATGGCGGCGCGGCCGCCGGAATTCGGCGAGCAGACCGACGAGGTGCTAGCCGAGTTCGGTTTCGGCGAGCGAGAGATCGCGGAATTGCGCCAAGGCAAGGTGGTGTAGGAAGCGATTGCGGAACCGGACTGGCGTGGAATTCCCGATGGTTTGCCGGAGCTACTTTCCCTTCCACTCCGGCGTGCGCTTGTTGAGGAAAGCGTCCATGCCCTCGCGGAAATCCTCGCTCATATAGGCGCGCAGGATCAGGTCACGGCCCTCCTCGCGCGACAAGGTGCGGCGGAGGCGGAGCACGGCTTCCTTGGCGGTCTCCATCGTGATCGGGGCGTGGCCGGCGATCAATTTGGCCGTTTCGGCGGCGCGGCGCTGCAGCGTCGCAACGTCAGGCACCACTTCGTTGAGCAGACCGAGTGCCAGCGCCTCCGGCGCCTCGATCAGCCGCGCCGTAAAGATCAGGTCCTTGGTCCGCGCCGGCCCGACTAGCGCAACCACCCGGCTGATATTGGACATCGACAGGCAATTGCCCAGAGTGCGCGCAATCGGAAAGCCGATCCGCGCCGATGCGGTGCCGATACGGATATCGCAGCAGGCGGCGATGCCCGCTCCGCCGCCGGTGCAGGCACCGGCAATGGCAGCGATGGTCGGCACCCGGACCCTTTCCAGCGCGCCCAGCACGCGATCGATCCGTTCCTCGTACTCGATGGCATCCTCCGCGGTCTTGAAGGCGCGGAATTGCGAAATGTTCGCCGGCCCCGGTGAGGATCATCGCCTTGATCGAGCGGTCGGCGTTCACGGTCTCGCAAATCGTCGCCATCTGCTCGTACATCGCAAAGGTCAGCGCGTTGCGCGCCTGCGGGCGATTGAAGGTCAGGTGGGCAATGCCGTTCTCGGTCGTACAGATCAGGTCTTCAGTGGCTGCTACCGGGGCGTTCATCGCACGCTCTTTCTGTTGTTGGAACTGCGTTCGGCCGCAGAAGCGGCAAAGCCGAAGCGCGCCTGACGCTCCTTCGGAAGCTATTCCGTTTGTTCAGGCAACCGCCGCCTTGGTTTTCAGCATCGGCACCACGTCGCGCCCCTTCAGGACCTCCATCGCGGCCAGCACGCCGCCGCCGCGATGCGGCACCTTGGCGAGGTCGAGACCCATCTCGACGCCTGCCAGCGTGCCCATCAGCATGAGATCGTTGAAATGTCCGATATGGCCGATCCGAAACGCCTTTCCCTTGAGCTTGCCGAGACCGGTGCCCAGCGACATGTCGAAATTTTCCAGTACCACTTTGCGGAAGGCGTCGGCGTCGTGCCCGTCCGGAACCATGACCGCGGTCAGAGCCGGCGAATAGCTGTGCGGGTCGAGGCAAACCAGATCCAGACCCCACGCCTTGGCGGCGGCGCGGGTCGCCGCGCCATGACGCATGTGCCGGGCGAACACGTTGTCGAGACCCTCCTCCTCCAGCATCGCAATTGCCTCCTTCAGCGCGAATAGGAGGTTGGTGGCGGGGGTGTAGGGGAACGTGCCGAGCTTGTTGATCGCGATCATGTCGTGCCAGTCCCAGTAGGACCGCAGCGAGGTATTGGCCTTCGAGGCGGCCAGTGCCTTCTCCGAGACCGCATTGAAGCTGAGACCCGGCGGCAGCATCATACCCTTCTGCGATCCGGCAACGGAGATATCGATGCCCCAGGCATCGTGCTCGTATTCAAGCGAAGCAAGGCCGGAAATGGTATCGACCATCAGCAGTGCCGGGTGTTTGGTGCGATTGAGAGCCTTGCGAACTTCGAGCGGATTCGTTGTGCACCACGCACACGGCCTTGATCTTGTGGTCGCGGTCGGCGGCGAGCCTTGCCTCGATCTGCTCGACGTCGGCACCGCGGCGCCAATCGGTGGGGAGGAATTCGACGTCGAGCTTGAATTTCTCGGCGATGCCGCGCCACAGCACCGCGAACTGGCCGGTCTCGGCCATCAGCACCGTGTCGCCGGGCGACAGCGTATTGACAATCGCCGCTTCCCAGGCGCCCGTTCCCGACGCGGGATAGATGATGACCGGCTGCCTGGTCCGGAAGATGCGCTGGCAGCCCGCCAGCACGGCATGCCCCAGTTCGGCGAATTCAGGACCGCGATGATCCAGGGTTGGCATATCCATCGCCCGCAGCACCCGGTCGGGCACGTTGGTCGGGCCTGGAATCTGGAGAAAATGCCTACCAGTGTGCAGGGTCATATGGCGTCCTTCCCGGTCGTATTGGTGTCGCAATCGCTCGAATATCACCATTCGGCGGGCTTGTCCCCCCGCCCGACGCACCCCCCGTCAATGCTTCCCGGGACCAGCCTTTGCCTTGCCAAGGCGAAAGCCGCGATGCAAGAGATGAAGGACACCATACGAGATCGAACCGATGGCGGCGACGCGGGCCGAAAAGTCCCAGAATTCGGCTGAAAACAGCGCCCTAGCCGCGCGTCTGGCCCGGGAGATTACCGGGGACGTGCTCTTCGACCCGTTCAACCGCGGCCGCTATGCCACCGACGCCTCGTTTTACCGAGTCGTGCCCGCCGGGGTCGTGATCCCCCGGACCATGGACGAGGCACTTCGGGCGCTCGCGATCATCAGGGACGACGGGCGGATCGTCACGCCGCGCGGCGGCGGCACTTCGCAATGCGGCCAGACCGTCAACCACGGCATCGTCGTCGACTTTTCCAAACACCTCAACCGCACGGTCTCGCTTGATGTAGAGAACCGGTCCTGCGTAGTCGAGCCGGGCATCGTGCTCGACGACCTCAACCGGCAGCTCAAGAAGCACGGCTTGTGGTTTCCGGTCGATGTCTCCACCGCCTCGCGCGCCACCATCGGCGGCATGGCCGGAAACAATTCCTGCGGCGGCCGCTCGCTGCGCTACGGCACCATGCGCGACAACACGTTATCGGTGGACGCTGCGCTGGCCGACGGCAGCCTGCTGCATTTCGGCGAGGTCCCGCGCGATCTGGCGTTGGTGAATTGCGGCAACGGTGGCGTGGAGCTGTTTCGTGCCATGCTCGATCTCGGCGCGCGCGAGGCCGCCGAGATCGCCGAAAAATTTCCAAAGGTGCAGCGCCGTGTCGGCGGCTACAATCTCGATGCGCTGGTGCCGCGCAATGCGCCCAACAACATGGCGCATCTGCTGGTCGGCTCCGAGGGCACGCTGGCCTTCACCACCCAGGTCGAATTGAAGCTGTGGCCGGTGATCCGCAACAAGGTGTTGGGCGTCTGCCACTTCGGCAGTTTCTACGAAGCGATGAATGCCGCCCAGCATCTGGTGAAGCTGCGCCCGATCGCGGTCGAACTGGTCGACCGCACCATGCTGACACTGGGGCGCGAGATCGCGATGTTCCAGCCCATCATCGGCACCGCCGTGCGCGGCGATCCGGATGCCGTGCTGATCGTCGAATTCGCCGAGGACGATCAGTCGGAGAACATCCGTCGATTAAGACAACTCGGCGAGCTGATGGCCGACCTCGGTTTTGGCTGGGACCAGCCGCAACGGAAATGGGGCGGCGTGGTCGAGATATCAGAGCCCGTGCTGCAATCGGGTATCGCCGAATTCCGCGCCGCCGGCCTCAACGTTATGATGTCGATGAAGCAGGAGGGCAAGCCCGTCTCCTTCGTTGAGGACTGCGCGGTGCCGCTGCCGCATCTCGCCGACTATACCGCGCGGCTCAACGAGATTTTTGCGAGGCACGGCACCCGCGGCACCATGTATGCGCATGCCTCCGAAGGCTGCCTGCATGTGCGCCCGGTACTCAACCTGAAGCTGGAGAAGGACGTCAAGGCGATGCGCGCCATCGCCGAAGAAACCTTCGCAATGGTGCGCGAATACAAGGGCTCGCATTCCGGCGAGCATGGCGACGGCCTAGTGCGCTCGGAGTTTCACGAGGCGATGTTCGGCCCCCGCATTATTGCCGATTTCCGGGAGGTCAAGCAGCGTTTCGATCCGGACAAGGTACTCAACCCCGGCAAGATCGTCGATGCGCCCAAGATGGACGACCGTTCGCTGTTTCGCTATCCGCCGGACTACCGCGTCCCTGAATTCAAGACGACGCTCGACTGGTCCGCTTATCCGGGCGCCGGCGGCGGCTTCCAAGGCGCGGTCGAGATGTGCAACAACAACGGCGCCTGCCGCAATCTCGAGGGCGGCGTGATGTGCCCGTCCTATCGCGCCACCCGCAACGAGAAGGACGTCACGCGGGGCCGCGCCAACACCTTGCGGCTGGCGATCTCCGGGCAACTGGGGCCGGATGCGCTGGCTTCCGACGAGATGATGGAAACGCTCAAACTCTGCGTGTCCTGCAAGGCGTGCCGCCACGAATGCCCTGTTGGCGTCGACATGGCGAAGATGAAGATCGAGGTGCTGGCGGCACGAGCGGCCCAGCACGGGCTTTCGCTCAGGGACCGGCTGGTGGGCTATCTTCCCCGCTACGCGGCGCTGGCCGCGCGGCTCGCCCCGCTCGCCAATCTTCGCAACCACAGCCCGCTGCTGCGAAAATGGTTCGAGCAACTCGCAGGTATCAGCGCGCAGCGCGCCCTGCCGGAATGGCGGCGCGATGTGTTCAAATCGGATGTCGAGGCGACCGGCCCGGCCGATGGCCGCGAAGTCGTACTGTTCGCCGACACCTTCAATCGTGCCTATGAGCGCGAAAACCTCGACGCCGCGCTGCGCGTGCTGGTCGAGGCCGGATACCGCGTTCATGTCCCAAAGCCCGCCGACCGCGGCAGGCCGTTGTGCTGCGGGCGAACCTTTCTCTCGGCCGGGCTGGCCGACCAGGCGCGGATCGAACTCGACCGGCTGGTCGCGACCTACGCGCCGTTCGCCGCACGCGGCGTGCCGATCGTTGGCCTTGAGCCGAGCTGTCTGTTGACGCTGCGCGACGAACTGCTCTCGCTGCGATCGGACGCTTCAGCCAGAAGCGTCAGCGCACATGCGCTGCTGTTCGAGGAGTTCCTGGTGCGCGAGGCCGAGGCCGGCCGCCTCTCTTTGCCGCTCGGACCGGTCGCCGCGAAGGCCGTCGTGCATGGCCATTGCCACCAGAAATCATTCGGCGCGTTCAAGCCGGTCGAGCAGGTGCTCCGGCTGGTTCCCGGTTTGAATGTCGAGACCATCGAGTCCAGCTGCTGCGGCATGGCCGGCGCCTTCGGTTATGGCGCCGACACCTATCAGGCCTCGATGGAGATGGCCGAACTGTCGCTGCTGCCCGCCGTCAGGCGTGCGGACGACGCCACGCTGGTTGTTGCCGACGGCACCTCGTGCCGGCACCAGATCAAGGACGGTACCGGGCGTGGCGCCCTTCACGTCGCGCGGGTGCTGGCGATGAGCCTCGACAGCGCACGCTCCACCCCTTATCCCTCGCCTGTCGCAAAGGAATCCATTCATGGCTGAGCTCACTCTCGATATCGCCCGCAAGATTCTCGATGTCGCACTCGCCAAAGGCGTCGAGAAGAAACTGAAGCCGCTCGTCGTCACGGTTCTCGATGCACGCGGTTGCGTCAAGATATCGGCGGCGCAGGACAGCACCAGCCTGATGCGCAGCGAGATCGCCCATGGCAAGGCCTACGGCGCGCTGGCGATGGGCATGGGATCGCGGGCACTGTTCCAGCGGGCGCAGGAGCAGGCCTATTTCATCAGCGCGGTAAACACGATGGCGCAGGGCCGCCTGATCCCGGTTCCCGGCGGAGTGCTGATCCAGGACGGCGGCACGCTGCTCGGCGCGGTCGGCGTCAGCGGCGACACCTCCGACAATGACGAAATCTGCGCCATTGCCGGCATCGAGGCTGCCGGATTGAAGGCCAACGCGGGATAGTTGACTGTCGTCGGGGTCAGCTGCTGCAGGCCCTCCGCCATCACCGAAGTACAAGATCATGTCACGTCCCAAAAACGTTCTCTGGATCATGTGCGACCAACTTCGCTATGATTATCTGGGCTGCACCGGGCATCCGACGCTGAAGACGCCGAACATCGATGCGATGGCCCGGCGCGGCGTGCGATTCTCCAACGCCTATGTGCAATCGCCGATCTGCGGTCCCTCGCGGATGTCGTTCTACACCGGCCGCTACATGCGCTCGCACGGCTCGCACTGGAACGGCTGGCCGCTGCGAGTCGGCGAGCCGACGCTCGGCGATCACCTGAAGCGGATCGGCGTGCGCAATGTGCTGGTCGGCAAGACCCACATGGCGCCCGATCTCGAAGGCCTGAAGATGCTGGGGATCGCGCCGGACTCGATTATCGGTGTGCATGTTGCCGAATGCGGCTTCGAGCCCTATGAGCGCGACGACGGCCTGCACCCGACCGGCCGGCCCCGCCCGAAATACGACGCTTACTTGCTCGAGCGTGGCTATGACGCTCCCAACCCGTGGGAGCACTGGGCCAATTCCGGCGCAAACGACGACGGGAGCCTGCAGAACGGCTGGCTGCTGGTGCACGCCGACAAGGCCGCCCGTGTCGCGGAAGAGGATTCCGAGACGCCCTACATGACCCGGCGCGCGATGGATTTCATCACCGAGGCGGAAGCGGACGGACGGCCGTGGTGCATGCACCTGTCCTACATCAAGCCGCACTGGCCCTACATCGCGCCGGAACCCTACGCCGGCATGTACACTGCAGCCGATGTGCTTCCAGCGGTGCGTTCGGAGCAGGAAAAGCAATCCGCGCATCCGGTGTTCGCCGCCTACATGGACATGCGCTACTCCCGCAACATGTCGCGCGATGAGGCGCGCGCGAAAGTCATTCCGACCTATATGGGATTGATCAAGCAGATCGACGACCAGATGGGCGTGCTGATGGGTTTTCTCGAAGGGCGCGGCCTGCTCGAAACCACCATGATCGTATTCACCTCCGACCATGGCGATTATCTCGGCGATCACTGGATGGGCGAGAAGGACCTGTTCCACGATGTTTCCGCGAAAATCCCGCTGATCGTGATCGATCCGTCTGTGACCGCCGATACCACGCGAGGCACGGTTTGCGACGCGCTGGTCGAGGCGATCGATCTGGCGCCGACCTTCATCGAGTACTTTGGCGGCAAGCCGCCGGATCACATCCTGGAAGGGCATTCGCTGATGCCGCTGCTGCGCGGCGAGCGGCCCTCGGAGTGGCGCCAGGTCGTCTTCTCGGAATACGATTATTGCATGCAGGATGTCCGGCTGAAGCTCAACCAGCCGATCGAACAGTGCCGGCTGTTCATGGTGTTCGACGGCCGTTGGAAATACATCCACGCCACCGGCTTCCGGCCGATGCTTTATGACCTGTTCGAAGACCCGCAGGAATTGATCGACCGCGGGGAGGATTCCGCCTGCGCCACTATCATGGCTCGACTGCAATCGGCCCTGTTCGACTGGGCGCTGCGTCCCAAGGGTCACATCACGACCAGCACCGAAAAGATCGCCGCGTATGCGGAGAAGCAGCTCCAGGTCAGGAACGGCGTCCTGATCGGGATCTGGGACGAGGCTGAGCTGTCAGCGATCCGGAAAAAGATCGGCATCCAGCCCGCCTAGAATCCCTCAATTCGTGATCTTGTAGCCCGAGGCCTTGACGATCGGTTGCCAGAACGCGGTGTTGGCGGCGAGTTCCTGGGTGAGGCCTTCGGGCGTGCTTCCGACCGGGATCACGCCGATCGCCAGCATCTTCTCGCGCGCCTCGGGCTTGGCGAGCGCTGCGGCAACCGCCTCGCTCAATTGCTTGGCGAAGGCCGGTGGACTGCCGGCCGGCAGCCACATCCCGTACCAGGCGTCCGCCATCAGTTCGACGCCGTTGTCCTTCAGCGTCGGTACCTCAGGCAGGAACGGCGAGCGCGCCGCGCTGCTGACGGCCAGAATTCGGACGCCACCGGCACGATGCTGGGGGATCGCGTCCGCGATGGTGGTGATGCCGAACGGCAGATGGCCGCCGATTAGGTCATTGACGATCGGCGCGCTGCCACGATAGGGCACCCGCGTCAGCTTGATGCCGAGCGCTTCCTCCAGCTTCAGCCCCATGAAATGCGGAATGGTACCGTTGCTCGGCACGCCATAACTCGCCTTATCCGGGTTGGCCTTGAGCCAGGCCACCATCTGCTTGAAGTCCTTGGCACCGATCGTCGGACTTGCGACCACGCCGAACTCGAAACGTACGAGCTGCGAGACCGGCACGAAATCCTTAGCCGTGTTGAAGCTCGGCACCGTCTCCACCATTGGCAGCAAATACATGGTCGGACCGGTGGTTATCAGAATGGTGGTGCCGTCGGGGCTGGCGTTCATGACGGACTTGATCCCGATCAGCCCGTCACCGCCGGTGCGGTTCTCGACAATGACATTGCGATCAAGCAGTGGGCCGATCTGTTGCGCCACGAGCCGGCAGAGTGTGTCGCCGCCTCCGCCGGCCGCGAAGGGAAAAATGATCCGGGTCAGTGGACCGGACTGGGCAAGCGCATCGCCTGCTTTGGCTGACAGCGCCAGGACGGCGCATCCGGTCATGAAACTTCGTCGATCCACGGTCCCCTCCCCCGGCAGATGATTTGCCCACTACACCAGACTAACCGGCCCAAGGGAAGGCAGCGTTGGTCCGAGCCGACACCGGGCTTCTACTTCCCCGGCCACGACGGCTTGCGCTTTTCGCCGAAGGCCTTGAGGCCCTCCTTGGCGTCTTCGGTCATCGCCAGCAGCGCGATCTGGCTCTCGGTATAGGCAATGCTTTCGTCGAACGACATCGAGGCGATCGCGCGCATGGCGTATTTGCCGCGCCGGATTGCGGTCGGCGACTTGTCGGCGATGCGGCCGATCAGCCAATCGATCTTGGAGTCGAGCTCGGCTGCCGGCACCACGTAGTTCAGAAGCCCCGCGGCCTGCGCCGTCCTGGCGTCGAAGGGTTCGCCCGTCAGCGCCCATTCGTTGATCAGCCGGCGCGGTGCGATCGACTGCAGCAGCGCCATCACCTGCATCGGGAACACGCCGACCTTCACCTCGGGCAATCCGAAGATAACATTGTCGGCCGCGACCGCCATGTCGGTCATGCACAGCAATCCCATGCCGCCGGCCATACAGACGCCGCCGACCCGCGCGATCGCCGGCTTGGTGGCGTTCTGCGACAGCCGCAGCAGATCGGCGTAATCGACATTGGGTCTGGCGAAATCCATCGCGAAGGCGGCGCCGCTGTTCTGCAGGTCGGCGCCGGCGCAGAACGCCTTGTCGCCTGCGCCGGTCAAGACGATGACGCGGACGTCCTTGTCGTCATGCGCGTCGCGATAACCCATGGCGATGCCGGCAATCACGTCGCTATTGAGGGCATTGCGCTTCTCCGGCCGGTTGATGGTGATCCAGAACGCCGCCCCGCGCTTCTCACGTATCACGCTGTTATTGTCGGTCATTGCCCCGCCTGCTTCGTTAAATAGTCGGCGGACATTAACGGCAGGATAGCGGCGGAGGGCAAGCGCGATCTAGCCGCTAGAGACAGCCGATGGCGCCGCCTTTTTCATCCACACCTTGTTGTCGTGGAACGCGGCGCCGCCGATCGGTGCGACCGCTTCGGCGCCGGTCAGCGTGTTGATGCCGCGGCCGCCGATATGGGCTCTGTTGGGCTGGATCGATTCCGCGATCAACACGCCGCGTTGCAGGCCGTCGAACAGCTTCGCGGTCAGCGTCGTCTCACCCCTGACATTGCCGAGCCTAACGAGGTCGCCGTCAACGATCCCCAGCGAAGCCGCATCCGAGGGGTGAATCATCACCGAGGGCGGGCCCTCGCGCGCAATCGAAGATGGCGTTTCGTTGAAACTGGTATTGAGAAAGCTGCGCGACGGGCTGGTGGCCAGGCGAAACGGATGCGCCTCGTCCGCTGCCTCGATGATGGCCCAGTGATCCGGCAGCGACGGCATCTGCTCCCACGGACCCATGCCGGCGATACCGATCGGAGGGTGGGCCCAGTCTGCCCTGAAGTGAAACTTCTTGTCCGCATGCGCGAAGCCGTCAAGGTAATGCGAGGTGCGGAAATCCGGCTGCAGGTCGCGCCACAGATCGGCCTCCAGGGCCTCGATGCTGCCATGGCCGCTCTTTTTCAGCGTCGCGTCGATCAATTCGCGGGCCGTCATGTCGAAGGCGGGATGCACGGCGTTGAGCCGGCGGCCAACGCCCTGCAGCACCTCGTGATTGGAGCGGCATTCGCCGGGCGGCTCGATCAGCTTTGCGCCGACCGAAATGTGCTGGTGACCACCGCCGTAATAGAGATCGTCGTGCTCCATGAACATCGTCGCCGGCAGCACGACGTCGGCCATCTGCGCCGTCTCGGTCATAAACTGCTCATGCACCGCCACGAAAAGGTCGTCGCGCGCAAAACCCCGGCGCACCAGCGTCTGCTCCGGCGCCACCGTCATCGGATTGGTGTTCTGGATCAGCATCGCCTTGACCGGCGGCCCGTGGTGAAGCGCCGCGGCATCCCCGGTCAGGATACGCCCGATCTTGGACTGGTCGAGCACCCGAGTCGTGTGGTCGATGGCATCGTGACCTTCGATGATCGATTCGTCGAACTTCCAGATCGCGTAATTGTTGAAAAACGCGCCGCCGCCTTCGTACTGCCAGGCGCCGGTCACCGCCGGAATACACAGCGCCGCATGCATCTGCGCCGCCCCGTTGCGGCTGCGGGTGAAACCATAGCCGAGGCGGAAGAAAGATCGCTTGGTCCGGCCAACCAGACGGGCGAACGCCTCGATTTCATGCACCGGAACGCCGCATATGGACGAAGCCCATTCCGGTGTGCGGGTTTCGAGATGCGCCTCGAGTTCACCGGGGCAATCGGTGTAGCGCTCCATGTAGGCGCGATCCGCATAACCCTCGCGGAACAATACATGCATGACGCCACAGGCGAAGGCACCGTCGGTGCCGGGCCGCAGGATGATCTTGATGTCGGCCTGCTTCATGGTGTCGTTGTTATAGATATCGACCGCCGCGATCGTGGCGCCGCGCTCCTTGCGGGCGCGCATCGCGTGGGTCATTACATTGACCTGCGTGTTCACGGGATTGGTGCCCCAGATGACGACGAGGTCCGAGACGCCCATCTCGCGCGGATCGACGCCGGCGATCTTGCCGGTGCCGACGGCAAATCCCACGCGCGCGATGTTGGCGCAGATTGTCGAGTAGTAGCGGGAATACTTCTTCACATGCGCAAGGCGATTGATGCCGTCGCGCATCACGAGACCCATGGTGCCGGCGTAGTAATACGGCCAGACCGATTGGGCGCCGAATTCGCGTTCGGCCGCATCGAACCGGGCGGCGATCTCGTCCAGCGCTTCGTCCCACGAAATCCGCGAGAACTGGCTGGAGCCTTTCGGGCCGGTCCGGCGCATCGGATGCGTCAGCCGATCGGGGTGATGGATGCGCTCGGCATACCGAGCGACCTTGGCGCAAACGACCCCGGCGGTATAGGTCTGCAGCTTGGAGCCACGCACCCGGCCGATCGAAGAACCGTCAATCACCTCAACATCGAGGGCGCAGGCGGACGGGCAATCGTGCGGACAGGTGGAATGCCTGATATCGATTCTGGGCTGCTGGTTCATGCCCTGATTGCTACCATCAAAAGCGGGGCCAGCCGAGCGCATTTATTGGCCAGGCACCGGCAAAAAACGCTAGCGGGCCATGCGTTTTGCGTTGAGATAGGCCCCCGTTGGCGGGGGATAGCCGACCTGCGGTGGGGAAGGCATGAAGGTATATTGTAGCCTGTCTTTTACCCCGGGGGCTGCGACGAACCCCAGGACGCTAGATGCCCAAAAGAACCACAAAAAACAACAAAACTCCTCGAGGAAAGCCTATGGCCAGACGACTGATCGATATTTCAGTGCCGCTGCAGAACGACGTGCCGGCCGATCCGCCCGGCGGCGATCATCAACAGGGCTTGCCGCGCATGCTGCAGTTCTTCGAGGGGCTAAAAGCCGAGGATCTGCCGGACGGACAAGGCTGGGCGGTCGAACAGGTGCAGCTCTCCACCCATAACGGCACCCATCTCGATGCACCCTGGCACTTTCACCCGACCATGAACCGCGGCGAGCGCTCGTGGACCATCGATGAAGTGCCGCTGGAATGGTGCCTGCAACCCGGCGTGAAGCTGGACTTCCGGCATTTTGCGGATGGCTATGTCGCTACCGCAAAAGATGTCGAAAACGAACTGAAGCGTATCGGCCACACGCTATCGCCGCTGGAAATCGTCGTGGTCAACACCAGCGCCGGGATCAAATACGGCCGGCAGGATTACGTCACGTCCGGCTGCGGCATGGGCTATGAGGCGACAATGTATCTGCTCGAGCGCGGCGTGCGGCTGACCGGCATCGATGGCTGGAGCTGGGATGCGCCGTTCGTCCATACCGCGAAGAAATACGCGGAGACCAGGGACGCCAGCCTGATCTGGGAAGGCCACAAGGCGGGGCGGCACATCGGTTACTGCCATATCGAAAAGCTGCACAATCTCGAACAATTGCCCTCGACCGGCTTCACCGTGTCGTGTTTCCCGGTCAAGATCGAACGTGCCTCGGCGGGCTGGACCCGGGCGGTCGCGATCATCGACGGGTAAAGCCACAGCGCGTCGTTAACCGATGAGCCGCGGCAAAGGCTAATCGCCGTTTTCACCCGATCCCGCTTCAGCGAGCTCCTGCAGCGGTTCGGCATTCAGCACGACGATGGCACCGTGTTCGAGACGCACCCATTTGCGATCGGCCCAGACCCGCAGCTGCTTGTTGATGCTTTCCCGCGTCATGCCGACCATTTCGCTGATTTCCTGCTGGGTCACGGCGATGGTCCGGCCGCCGGGCGCAAGCTTGTGTTTTTCGGTCAGACGAAGGAGCGCGCTGGCCAGCCGGCCCGGCAGGTTTTGCAGGATGATCTGCTCGACCTGTTCGCTGGTCCTGCGCAACCGCATGCATAACAGCTCGATGAACTTCATCGCCAGCTCCGGCTGGCTCTTCAGAAATGGAATGAATTCGCGACGGTCGATAATAAAAAGCTCACAATTGGTGTTTGCCGTGGCGTCGGTGCTCCGCGCCTGCCTGTCGAGCACCGCGATCTCCCCGAAAATCTCGCCGGCGCCGATCAAATTCAGAATCGCGCTGCGACCATCTGCGGAGGTGATGCTGATCTTTACGGTGCCACTGATCACGGCGAACATGCTGTTGCCGGGATCGCCCTTGGAGAAGATCGTGGCACCTCGCTTCAGCGTCGAGTGTTTCGCGTAGCGGCAGAGCTGGTCGAACGCCTCGGGTTCGAGATCGCAGAAGATCGGATGCTTGCGCAGCACCGACAATTTGCTACTCGAGAATCCGCGAGCTTCACCCGTCTTCTCCTGAGGCACGCCGGTCACGACCATCTGATATCCTGCTCATCAACGGCGGGTCGTGCTGAACTGAATGCAGGGTCAGACAAAAGCAACGATCAGCCGCTCCGGAATTTATACTCCGACGAACCGTGCACGGCAAGAAAGGCCCCGATCATATCGAGGCTTTCCGAGCAGTTGCTCGCCAAAGATGCAGCCACTAGACGAACAATTCTAGATAAGCGCAAAAGCTCACATCAATCCTCGCCTCCCGCCGGTGGAAGCCAACCTCGGCCATCACTTCAGCTCGGGATTTGGGCAAAGCATGTGGAGGCCGAGGTAGATGATCCCGTTATGAGCAAAGACCTTCACGATCAAGTCGTGGGTAGCGTCGACGTTGTCTCCGACCTTCAACAGCATCGGCAACGGCGATGACGATCTGAGATTGGCCGCGACGATTTCAGTGAGGCGACGGCGGACCGGTTCGGAGATCTTTCCAGAATCGTTCTCCCAATTCGCGAATTCCTCCGGCTTTGGCAGAAAGTATTTTATGAACTTTCCAAAACTGTACTGGCCGTGCTGCTTTTCCAGTTCCGCAAACTTGCTGGCTGCCTTAGCGATGTTTTCTGGGCCGAGCATCTGGTTGATGATTTGCTCAAAAGTTCCACTATAGGGCGCAAAAGCCATGATTTCCCCCTGATAGACGGCTGAGTTTGCCGTACCTGCAATAGCTCATAAGGTAGACAACTTGGTGAGAGCTACCTTAGCACGTTCCGATTGCGCAGTCATTTTCGACTTGTCGAAAAGCTCAATGGCCTGGGCGAGTTCATCTTGCGCTTCTGAAGTCCTGCCTGAAGCGATTAACAGTCGGGCTAATGCTCCTTTCGCCGTCCCCAGCAAGGGCCTGCCTCCGATGCGGGTAGCCAATTCGATTGTTCGCTCAAGTTGAGCGGTGGATTCCGCTGCGGAGCCGTCTTGAAGGGACAAGATCAGAGCTTGAGCAAAAGCGGCCAGGGCTTCAATCCCATGATATCCCTTTTGCTTTGCTCCCGCCTGACAGGCCCGCGCAACTTCCAATCCGCGGGAAACATCACCGAGTTGTGCGTACGCTGAAGCAAGATAGACCGGCGCCAGCATCGCGCTGCTGGCGTGACCAAGCGCCTCTGCTTCCTCTTTGGCCTTCAGCAAGATATCTTTGGCTTCCGCAGCGCTTCCCTTCTGCAAGTACAGATTTCCTAGCGCGCATAACACGAGAGGCAAGAACAGCCGCACTTCATTCTCGCGCGAGAGGAACGCGGCCTCATCTAGTGCGCTTTCCGCTTCCTCGAGATTGCCATGGCCCAGTTGTACAAGGCCGCGTCCATAGAGCGCCGCTACAATCTCGTACGGCCGTCCATTGCTCTTGGCGAGATCGCTCGCCTGTCGAGAGCTTTGCTCGGAATTGTCGTATTCACCGGTCGACACATAGACGAGGGCTTTCATCATGTGACAAAGTACGAGAAGACTCGACCCGGTCGTTCCCGGCGGAACGTTTTCCGGTTCGCCGGCCAGCCGCATGCTGGCCTGGTTTAGAAGCAGCTCTGCATCTCGATATCGCCCGGAGATGAAATAGGCCTGACCAAGTACATACTCGGCGTAGCCGAGCCAAGCGGTGGCGGCCAAGGTGTTGGCAAGTGCAACGGCCTGCTCGGACGCCACTATGGCCTCAACAGGCGCTCCATAGAAGTTCAGCGCCACTGCCTTGGCGACGATCGACGCAAGCCGTCGCTGTTCATCGGCGATTTTTTCAGATCTCGCTTCCGCATCGCGACAAAGAGCGAACCATTGCTCGATGCTCCCAAGCGGAGCAAACGCAAGCCGGGCCTCGATACGCAGGTCGATCGCTCGCTGTTCACGCACCGTCGAGGCAGGCTGCTTATCGACCGCGCCCATCGCAATCTGGAAGTACCCGGCAGCATCGCGGAACGCCGATCTGCCGAACGCCTTTTTCGCCGCCATGTGTCCGTATCTGTCCGCCTTCTCCCAGTCCTGCGCCTGGACTGCATGATGACAGAGCGCTTCTGCAACATCATCCTCATGTCCCGCCGAGTTTGCCTCCAACGCCGCCAGAATCCGGCGGTGCAGTTCCTCGCGCTGCGGACGGAGGATCGAGTCATAGGCAACCTCGCGAATGAGATCGTGCGCGAATTCGTATTCCGGGGCAGCAAGCCACCGTGACTCGACCAGAAAATCCAGGATCTCCAGCGACCAAAGGCGGCTTTGCAGCTCAACGGCCGGCATACCGGTTACGGCCGCCAGCAAAGGAGGGGAGATTCGCGGTCCGACGACGGAGGCAAGCTGGAGAAGCGCCTTGTCGTCCCTCGGCAGGCGATCGATGCGGGACGCAATGACCCCCTGCACCGTGGGAGGGATTTCCAGCGCTTCCCACGGCGCGTCGGCAGCAAAACGGCCGGCGTCCGCGTCGAGGACGCCGCAATTGAGAAGTTGCCGTGCCACCTCCTCGATGAAGAGCGGGACCTGTCCGGTGTGGCGAAGAATGCGGGCCTTGAGCGCGTCGAGATCCGGCCCCGCGCCGAGCAGGTCGTCAAGCAGGGCATTTGCCGAGGAGATATCGAGCGACCGCAGCCAGATCCGGCGCACATCCCGCTGGGCCAGCCATTCGGGCGTGCCTTCCGTCCGCCATGTCAGCAGCACCAGCAACGGATGACCTGCCGTCAGCGACATCAGGGCTTCGATCGCAGTTTCGCTTTGGCCGTCGATCCAGTGGAGATCCTCAAGAAGCAGGATGGTCGGCTGCGTCGCGATCACCTTACCGATCGTATGGCGGACGGCATCGATGATCGCGCGGCGCCGCAACAGGGGCTCGAGATCGCTCCAGCGGCCATCCGCGACAGGCTGGTCGAGAACGGAGCAAAGCGCCGCCGGCCAAAGCTCGGAATGAGCAGGGGCAGCTCCTTCGAGAAAATCAGCTTGATCTGTGGGTCCGATGTTGCCTACCCCAAGCGCGCTCCGGAGCAGCTTCTTCAGCAATGCATACGGCACAGCCCGCTCCAGCGGGTTGGCTTCCGCCTCCATCACCTGCCAGTTTTTCTCGCGCAACGCGCCGACGAATTCGTGGGCCATTCGGGATTTCCCGATACCGGCTGTACCCACCAACGCGACGATCTGTCCGGACGAGCCGGCCTCCCGCGCCGCCCGATTGAGCAGCGAAATCTCTTCGGCGCGTCCGACAAACGACGAAAGCCCCCTGGTCGAGCGGGCGCCCCAGCGGGTCAGCCCGCTGATCTCGGCGAGTTCGTAGCAGGGAACAAGCGCGGGAAATCCCTCCAGCCGCCTTAGGGGCAACGCGTTGAAAGTCACCAGACCAGCGGCCAGGCTCTGGCAGGATTCCGACACCAGGATTTGTCCGGCCTGCGCGGCATTCTCGAGCCGCTTGACCAGATGGACCGCGGGACCGCCGGCTTCATAGATCGAGGAGAAATCGGTCTCGACAACGTGGGCGACGACATACCCGGAATGAACCCCGACACGAACCTGAAGCGCCGGATCGTTCAGGAGCCTGACCAGGCGAACCAGTTCGACCGCTGCGTGACAGGCCATCACAGCGTGATTGTCGTCGGCATGCGGGGCCCCAAAAAGGGCGATCAGCCCGTCGCCGCCTTCCTTGCTGACGATCCCGCGGTTGCGGCGAACGGCAGTGCGCATCGCAATCAGCGCCGGCTCGAGCCGTAAAATCGCCGCCTCGGGGTCCAGTTCCGAGATCAAATCGGTGGAGCGCTGCAGATCGGCACAGAGGACCGTGAGATATTTCCGCTCGCCGGCGATGCGATCGCGGACTTCCGGGGCCGTCGACGGATTCTCGGGGACGACCGCGCCGCAGGACGAGCAATACAGGTCACCGGCCTTCAGGGTCGACTGACAAACCTGACAAGGCACCCTTGGGCCCTCCATCCAGCCGGATTGAGATTAACGAAAGTTCATGGCGGAACAAGCATCTACAGCCGCCTATTGCGGATGACGGGGGCGCGGGCAAGCGAGGGGCCGGATTCGGCGAGCGTGAGTGGGTAACAATTTCGGAGGCGCAGCGTTGCCTGTGGTAGACGATCGAGTTGAACACATCCAACGGATGTACCGCGGCTGGGGCCGACGTGAACCTTTGCAGGGCAATCCAGTTCCAGAGGCTTCGCCGCCCGCCCCCCTGCGCGCAAAGCGCGCCGTCCTATCGCACCAGCTCAACCGCCGCCGCTTGCTGCTCGGCCAATTCACAACAACCGCAGCTGTTCTATTCGTTGGCAATCCCTTGCGAACGCCGGGCTCCCAAGGTCCGGCCTGCTGCAGAAAAGCTCCAAGGCCCAGGAAAGCGCGAGCCCCTCCAGTCAGGCTGCGGCCATGGCCTCCGCGCGCGCCGGATCCAGCAGGTACACGCTTCCGGGCAGAACACCGATCACATGGTCACGCTCCAGCTTGGTGAAGGTGCGACTCACCGTTTCAATAGTCAGGCCGAGGAAATCCGCAATGTCCTGGCGGTTCATCGGCAACGCTACTGTCGTTGACGGGCCGTTGAGCTGAACCAACCGATCGCGCCAGCCGATCAGGAAAGTCGCGACTTTCTCCGCCGCCGAACGGCGGCCGAGCAATACCATGTGGTCTCGGGCCTGGCTGAGCTCGCGAACCGCCAGTTCATTGATGCGGCGCAGAAGATGCGGCTTGTTTTCAGTGTAGCGTGCAAATGCCGTCCTGGACAATCGGCAAACCGTGACAGCGCCGATCGCGTCCGCCGAGAAGCTGTGGCGAACGGATATCGGCATACCCAGGAAATCGCCGGGCAAGACAAAGCCCACGATCTGCCGGCGGCCATCCGGCAGCAGCTTGTAGAGGCGCAAGACGCCCTCCAAAAGGTTATAGACGGACGTCGTCATTTCCTCCTGCGCGAACACGGTTTCGCAGGATGCGAAACGGACATGGCGACTCAGATGCTCCAGCTCCCGCAGGTCGGTCTTGTCGAGCGCGGCGCAAACACCAAAATCGCGTATCGCGCAATCGTTACAAGCCTTTCCATTCGGCGCACCGGCAACCAGGGAAATCCTCATGCACCACTCCCAAGACGGCGCTGGTTGCAGCCCTGGCGGCCACCTTGCCGATGGATCGCATCTTAACGAATCGTTCGTTTCCCGTTTGACGCAGATCAAGGACCATCGGCTTTACCGCCCTATCAGAGGTAGTTCGCCATAGAATGGATCGGCCTCGCCATGCTGCGATTTGCTCTGCGCCAAGCCCTGGTGACACTGATGCTGATATCGCCGGCCTTGGCCGCCTCGCCTGCCGAGCAACGCGGCAAGACATTCGCACTGACCAATTGCGCGCGTTGCCATTCTATCGACCGGACAACTCCAAGCCCGCTCAAAGTCGCGCCACCATTTCGCACCTTGCACAAACGTTACCCGATTGAGTCCCTAGCGGAAGCGCTTGCCGAGGGCATCGTCACCGGCCATCCGACCATGCCGGAGTTCCGACTCGAGCCCGACCAGATCCATGATCTGCTCTCGTTTCTGAAGACACTGGAATAGCGCCAACAACGCCTGTCGTATTTCGCGGCTCCTATAGCGCCTCCATGGTCCACGCGATCATTTCCTTCGCGATCCGACCGAATGCGTCGCTGAAGGCGGAGGCGGCTGCCGGCGGTTCGAGTTTGTCTAACTTCTGGCCGTTTTCGAACAGGCGCGATGCGATGACTTTTCCATTCTTGTCGACGATCCGCGCCGACAATCCGATCTCGGCCGCAGACCCCGCATCCACATCTATCCGAAAGCGCCTGACATCGATCAGAAGCTGGTAGTCCGCCTCTCCGATATCCGCGGTACGCAGCGGGGCGTGCGCGATATCGTAGTTCTCGAAGCTTTCAATCAACTTGGACTGCAGCAGTTTCGGGATGCTGTCCGCCCAGATAACGTCCGCAAATCCTGGATATTCCCTTGCCGGTGAAAATAGCATGCGCTGCGTCTGCAGCATCGCCACCGCGGTGGGCTCCGGGATCGCCAATTGGCCGGAGAGGGTTTTGCCCGCCAGCCCGAAATCTTGCGGCGCGCTCAGATCGAAGGTGATCTTTTGCGCCGGCGCGCCGCCGCCGGTGAGCTTCTCCAGGCCGACGATGATGCTGTCAAGCTTGCCGGTGTTGCGTGCCAGCCCATCCGTGAAAGTCTGCAGGTTGGCGATGGTTTTCTTCAACGGCTCCGAATTTTCAGCCAGCACGGAATCTACCTTGCGCATTGCGTCTCGGGCAGCCTGGGTCATGCTCTGGCCCGCGCCTGGGTCCGCTATCAGCGTTGGCACCACACCGGAATTCGCCAGCAGCGCACCACCTTCCAGCGCAATGACGGGAACGCCGGTCAGACCCTGGAACTCCAAACCGACCTTGGTGTCGGAGCGCACCGGCGTCCTTGAGGCAACCGAGATCGTCGCATTGACACGGCGTGGATTGTCCGGCGCAAGCCCGAGATCCGTCACCTCGCCGACGCGGATGCCGTTGAACAACACCGCAGCGCCTATCAGCAACCCCGGCACCGAACCGTCGAACTGGACATGGTAGGTCGTGCGGGGACCCAGCCCCCCGGTATTGTGGAGCCAGTAGACGAAGCCAAACACGGCGATGATGGCCGCCAGCACGAAGGCGCCGACAACGACGAAGGGAGCGCGTGTTTCCATCTCTTAACTCGCTTTGGGTTGCAGCATCTGGGACCGCTTGCCGTGAAAATAGGCCCGTACCCAGGGGTGCTCGGATTGAAGCAGCTCGCGCATCGGTCCGATAGCGACGATCTTGCCATCCGCCAGCGCCGCGACGCGATCGCAGACGGTATTGAGACTGGCGAGATCGTGGGTGACCATGAACACCGTCAGCCCCAGAGTTTTCTGCAACGTCTGGATCAGGGCGTCGAAATCACCCGCCGCAATCGGGTCGAGGCCCGAGGTCGGTTCGTCGAGAAATACGATTGCCGGATCGAGCGCCAGCGCCCGGGCCAGTGCCACGCGTTTCGTCATGCCACCCGATAATTCGGCCGGAAATTTGTCGCCATCATCCGGCTTCAGCCCAACCATTTCGAGCTTGGCGGTGGCGATCTCGTCCATCAACACTTGCGACAGCACGAGATTTTCTCGCAAGGGAAACTGGATGTTCTGTCTCACCGTGAGCGAGGAAAAGAGCGCGCCTTGCTGAAACAAAATACCCCATCTTCCGGCAGCTGCCTGGGTGGTGCGCTCGTTGGCGCCGCCGATCATGGAGCCCATCACCTCGATTTCTCCACTCCTGCGCGGAATCAACCCGATGATGGTTCGCATCAAGACCGACTTCCCGCCGCCAGAGGCACCGACCAAGCCGAGGATTTCGCCCCTGCGGACGTCGAGCGACAGATGGTTGATCACGACCGTTTTGCCGAAGCCGACCACGAGGTCGCGTACGCGAATTGCAAACTGCGGGGACAATTCCTGCATCGCTACATTCCGATCGACGCAAAGAAGACCGCAAACAGCCCATCGAGCACGATCACCAGAAAGATCGATTTCACGACCGAGGTGGTGGTCTGCTTGCCAAGCGACTCGGCGCTTCCCTTCACCCGTAAGCCTTCGCTGCAGGCGACGATGCCGATCACCAGCGCCATGAACGGAGCCTTGAGAATGCCGACCTCGAAGTGCGTGACTGATACGGCCTCGTGCAGACGTGCCATGTAGATCGGTGGCCCCATGCCGCCATAGAACTGTGCGACAAGACCGCCGCCATAGAGTGCAGCCATCGATCCAATAAAACTCAGGATCGGCAGCGCCAAAACCAACGCGATGATGCGGGGCAAAATCAGCACTTCCACGGGGTCGAGACCCATGGTCGACAGCGCGTCGATCTCCTCGCGCATCTTCATCGAGCCGAGCTCGGCGGTATAGGCGCTACCGGAGCGGCCAGCAACCATGATCGCCACGATCAGCACACCTAGCTCACGCAGCACCAGAATGCCGACCATGTCGACGACGTAGGAATCAGCGCCAAATTTGCGAAAATGGAAGAAACCCTGCTGCGCGATGATCGCGCCGATCAGGAATGTGATCAGCACGACAATCGGGATCGCCTGCCATCCGACCCGGTAGAGCTGATAGACCAGCGACGTCAGCCGCAGCGATCGCGGCCGGCGCAATATGCCGAGGAGCGCCTTGAAAAGCGAGCCCAGCATCTGCAGGAACACGGACACGTCCTCCATAGCGCTGACGGCGGAGCGACCGATTTCGTTCACTCGCGCTACGACCGGATTCAGCGCCGGCGCCGCGGCAGGACTGAGACGATTGACCTGACGGACCTCCTCGATCAAGCCGGCATAGTCATCGGCAACGCCGGTAACCTCTACCTGACGGCCGGCCGATGTCGCGCGCCGCGTCAGCTTTTCGAGCAGCCACGCCCCGAGCGTGTCGAGCTCGCGCACGCCCGCCATATCCACCCTGATGGTTCTCGACCGTTCCATTTGGGAGGCGACCGCGTCGGACAGAGCCTCAAGGCTCGATACATTGGCTGCTGTCCAGGACCCGGCCGGACGCAGTTCAAGCACATCGCCCAAGGGCGTGGCCGTTAACAGGGGTGGGGACGCCAAGATCTTGGTTCCTCTTCCGTGAGAAAGGTTCGCTCCCTGAGACGCTTAATCCCTAAGGCTTGAGGCGGCATGCAAATTGACCTGCCTCAAGACGGCGATAGCCGATAATACGCTGTTGACGCAAATCAATAGCTGCACCGTCTTCCCGCGTAGAGTTGCATCCAAATCATGCAGCAAAGGTACGCATCGATGTTTGGTTCAAGCGAGTTGAGAGCTGAGCTCCAGGCGCTCAAGAGCGACGTATCGCGTATTCTCAATACCACGGGCGATGGAATTCTTGACGCCTCCAGGAGCCACGCCGATGCCCTCGCCGACCAGATCAAGGCAGCACTGAATGATCTGGGCGAAACCCTGAGCGAGCAGGAAGATCACTTGGCAAAACTGATCTCAGATCGTCCGGTCACGTCGCTTGCCGCCACCTTCGCGCTCGGCGTCGTCGTTGGTTTCTTGCTGAGGAGGCACTGACGTGAACACAGAGAATATTGTCAGAAACCTGCGCGTGCTCTGGCGCACCGACAGGATCATCGCCGATATCCGGATGCGGCATATGCTGGTGGGCCTTGGACTGCGGGCGTTTGCCGCGCTGATCGCGGCCTTCGGCCTTCTGATGCTAGAGCTGTCGGCCTATTTCGCGCTGGTGCAGATCTGGACCGCCATTACCGCCGCGGCCATGCTCGGCGGCGTCAATTTCCTGATTGCCGCAATCCTGTTCGTCATCGCAGGAAGACCGCCCTCCGGGCGGGAGCTGGAACTCGCCCACGAAATCCACGGATCCTCGGTCGATGCCCTGCAGATCGAGGCGAGAGCGTTGCAGTCGCAGGTGTCCGGCATGATCCACCATCCGCTCAACGGACTCCTGCCGCTGCTGATTTTGCCGCTGATCACGATCGTCATGAAGAGCCTGAAAAGGCCGGCAGCATCCCCTGCGTCGCCGGCCAACCCTGGTGCACAGAAATGATTTCTCGACCCGCGCTGGGCGCGAGCCTGCCAACACGGAGTGATACTCACAATGCCCAACTCACATCTCGAGCCGATCCTGAATACCTCCCTGCCGGCGCAGTTCCGACAGATACGTATCGAGCTTGCCCGCGAACCAGGCCACCCCGAGGGCGATGCGGGCGTCGCCTATGTCATTATCGCTCCACTCGACGTGAACGACAGGATCGATGCGGCGCTCTGGCGCGCGCATCGCGAGGCCTGCCGAATCACGCGGTTGCGACCAAACGAGGAGGATGAGCACGGTCATCTCGTTCATCGTCAAGGCGGTGGCTGGATTCTGCACTACGAATCCAGCAAGCCCGATGCGGTCGGGTTTCACTTCGCGGATGAACGTTTCGTATTGGGTGAATACGTCTCGATCAACGATGCCGGTAAGATGCACACCTACCGCGTCGTATCGGTATCGCATCTCTGACACGACCCACGGCTGCGCGATTCACAGGGCCCCGCGCGCCACCGTCGATTCAAAGCTTGAGCTTGACGTTGCAAATGCCGTGCTCGAGAGGATCTGCCTTTACTTCAAATCCAAGGTTCCGGCACATCTCCAGCATCACGGAGTTCTCCTGAAGGACGTCTCCCGCTATCACCTTGAGCCCTTCTGACTTAGCGTACTCGATGATCAGCTGCATCAACGCCCAGCCGAGTCCCCTACCCTTGAGATCAGACCGCAGCAGAATCGCGTATTCGCCGCTCTCGTAGATCGAATCCGAGTGAACTCGAACGACCCCAAGCACTTCGTGAGTGATTTCGTCCACAGCGACGAAGGCCATCGCACGGGCATAGTCGAGCTGGGTCAGCCGGGCGATGAACTCGTGCGTAAACTCCTTCATCGGCGCAAAGAACCGGAGCCGCAGATCATGACTGGTGACGTGTCGCAAGAATTCATGGATCAGCGGCTCATCCTCCGGGCGGATCGGGCGCACAAAAACCCGCCAGTCATCCTTGATTTCGAGATGCCGCTGCCATTGCGAAGGATAGGCCCGCACCGCAAAATTACCGGGACCTGACCCCTTGAATTTCCGTTCCGTTTGCCCGACCGCAATGCGCGCATCGACCGCCATCACCCCAGCCTCATCCGCCAGCAAGGGATTTATGTCCAGTTCGCGGATCTCGGGAATATCCGCCGCCATCTGCGCCAGCTTGACAAGAACCATTGCCACGGCATCCGGCTTGACGGCGGGCACATCGCGGTAGGCGCTCAACAACCGCGAGACGCGGGTGCGTGCGATCAGGTCGCGGGCCAGTTGCAGGTCGAGCGGCGGCAGCGCCAACGCCTTGTCGTTGATGATCTCGACCGCGATGCCGCCGCGGCCGAATACGATCACGGTGCCGAACGTCGGATCGTCGGCGATTCCAAGAATGAGCTCCCGCGCCTTCTGCCGGACCACCATGGCCTGCACGATGACGCCGGCTATCCGCGCCTCCGGGCGAAGTGCCTTGGCCCGCGAGAGGATCTCGGCCGTCGCCGTACGCACCGCCTCGGGGTTAGTAAGATTGAGAACGACGCCGCCGACGTCGGACTTATGAACAATGTCCCGCGACATGATCTTGAGTACCACAGTGGTGCCTTGCGCGAACAGCTCTGACGCGTAAGCGGTGGCCTGCTCGGCATCCGCGGCCGCAAACGTCGGCACCATCACGATGTCATAGGCCTCGAGGAGTCGCTTGACTTCGACCGGGTCGAGCCAGTGGCGGCCGTCGGCCAGCGCCGCGGCAACGACTTCGCGCGCAGACTCGGTATCGGGCGCAAACTCGGCTGGCATGGCGGGCGGCACCTGCGCCAGCGCTGTCACCACCTCGCGATGTTTCACGAGATGCATGAAGCCGCGCACGGCACTATCCTCGGTCGGGTAGTTAGGAATCGCGGCGCCGCTGAAGAGGTCGCCGATTCTCTGATGCGCACCAACCCAGACTGCAAGCACCGGCTTGGCTGAGCGGCCGCGCTTCTCACGGTACTTGCTGACCACCGCAGTTACGGTGGTGGCGATGTCGTCGGCCGAAGCGATCGCAGTTTGAACGTTCATGACCAGGACGGCATCATTGCTCGCGTCGGCCAGCAGCAGTTCAAGCGCCGCGGCGTAGCGCGTGGGGTCGGCGTCCCCAACGATGTCGACAGGATTTGATCCGGACCATGTCGGCGGCAGCACCGCGTCAAGTTTCAGCCTGGTGTCATCGGCGATTGCGGCGGGACTTCCCCCCAACTCGACAAGCCGATCGACCGCGAGAACGCCAATGCCGCCGCCATTGGTCAGGATAGCCAGCCGCCTGCCCGGCGGAGATTCGACGCGCCCCAGCGTTTCGGCGCAATCGAACAGTTCGCGAAGATCCGATACCCTCAAGACACCTGCGCGGCGGAACGCGGCATCGTAGACCGCGTCCGAACCGGCCAGCGCACCGGTGTGGGTCGCAGCCGCCATGGCGCCCTGCTCCATACGCCCGGATTTGACGACTACAACGGGCTTAATCCTGGCGGCGGCGCGCGCCGCGGACATAAACTTGCGGGCGTCCTTGATCGCCTCGACATAGAGCAGGATCGCTCGCGTCTTCCCGTCCATAGCGAAGTAATCCAGCAGATCGGCGATATCGACATCGAGCTGGTCACCGATGGAGACGATACCGGAAAAGCCTACCGCACGCTGCGCCGCCCAATCCACCATCCCTGCGGCAATGGCGCCGGACTGAGAGATCAGGGCCAGATTTCCCGGACCCGGCATATGCGCGGAGAAACTGGCATTGAGGTTTACGCCCGGCATCATGACGCCAAGACAATTGGGTCCTATCAACCTCATTCCGTACTTGTGAGCTGCGTGTCTGGCGGCTTCCGCCGGCGAACCCGTACCTTGGCCCAGCCCGGCGGTGATGATCAGCACGCCCGCCGCGCCCAATCTTCCCGCTTCGTCAACCAGTTCTACAATTGCCGACACCGGTGCCGTGACTACCACGAGTTCGGGTACAAACGGCAATTTGCTTAAGCTGCTGGCGCTGCGAATGCCGTCGATTTCAGCATAGCGCGGATTGACTAGCCCAAATTCACCCGGGAATTCCGATTTGCGAATGTTTCCGAGAATGGCACGCCCGACCGATGCTCGCCGCGGACTGGCGCCGACCAGGGCAACCGAACGGGGCGAAAGCACATTCTTCAAACGATAGATTGACATCAGTTCAACTGCCTGGCTGGCACCGGCCTGGAGGTGGTGAAGCACAACGCGTTCTTGCGTGTGGCCGGGCGTTCGACATCACCACCATAACCCGGCATGGTGGCAGAGCGATGACTGTCTTGGCCACGCGCTCGTTCCAAGCTCGTGGGCGATCTCCCGACATCCATTTGATTGAAGTCAAGGGTTCGCGGGCGCCGGGCCTTATGCATTAAAGGCAGCTAACCATGTAAGTCCTTCCGGAGAAACAGATGCGTGCGATGGTGTTATGCGCGCCGGGAGCATCTCTGCAGATGCAGGAGCGCGCGGATCCTCACCCGGGCGACGGAGAAATTCGCGTCAAGGTCAGCGCCTGCGGCGTCTGCCGAACCGATCTGCATGTCGTCGAGGCGGAACTTCCGAACATTCATTATCCCATCGTTCCCGGCCATGAAATTGTCGGCCGCGTGGAACTTGTAGGCCGCAATGTTGCAGCGCACCAGAAGGGCGACCGGGTGGGAATCCCCTGGCTCGGCTACACCTGCGGCGTCTGCCGTTACTGCAAAGAGGGCATGGAGAACCTCTGCGACCATCCACAGTTCACCGGCTACACTCGCGATGGCGGCTTTGCCACCCACACGATTGCCGATGCGCGCTATGCTTTTCCGCTCGGCGCCGATGGCGACGACGTTTCGATCGCGCCACTGTTGTGCGCCGGCTTGATCGGGTGGCGGTCGCTGGTCATGGCAGGCAACGCCGAGCGGCTCGGCATCTATGGCTTCGGCGCCGCGGGGCACATCGTCGCCCAGATCGCGCGCTGGCAGGGCCGATCCATATACGCGTTCACCCGAGCCGGTGACACCGACGCGCAGGCTTTCGCCCTTCGACTCGGCGCGGTGTGGGCGGGAGCGTCGGACCAGATCCCCGACGTTCCGCTCGATGCCGCCATCATTTACGCCCCCGCCGGGCAGCTGGTGCCTGTGGCACTGCGCGCGGTGCGCAAGGGCGGCAGGGTGGTGTGCGCAGGCATCCACATGAGCGACATTCCGAGCTTTCCGTACCACCTGCTTTGGGAGGAGAGGCAGCTGGTATCGGTCGCGAATCTCACGCGCCAGGACGGGCTGGATTTCCTCAAGATCGCACCCGCCGCCGGGATCCGGACCCAGGTTACGGCGTTTCCACTTGCCGAGGCCAACGATGTCCTGAACAGATTGCGGAGAGGACAAGTCCTGGGTGCGGCAGTCCTCCAACCCTGATGCCCGGATTTGCGCATGATCGCCTCGACGACAGCCGACACCTGCATCCAGGAGAGCGTCTTCGCGTTCCTGATGGACCCATCGGCGCATCCCCATGTCCATCGGATCGATACGCATGCGGCGTCGGTTTTCCTCGAAGGCGACCGCGCGCTGAAAATCAAGCGCTCAGTCCGGTTTCCATATCTGGATTATTCGACGCTGGAGAAGCGCAAGGCCGCCTGCGATGAAGAGGTCAGAATAAATCGCCAGTTCGCGCCAGAAATCTACCGCCGTGTGGTTCCGATCACGAAGAGCGACGATGGATCGCTTGCCGTCGATGGCCACGGCACACCGGTCGAATTCGCCGTTGAGATGGTGCGCTTCGACGAGCGTCAGACCATCGACCATCTGGCCGAGGCCGGCCCGCTGGATTCCGCCCTCGTTTCGGCCATCGCGGACGCAGTTGCGGCTTCTCATTCGGTCGCCCCGAGAGCACCGGCTGAGCGATGGGTCGCATCGATCCCTTCGATCATCGAAGGCAACACAACGGCGTTCCAAGCCGCGAGCTACTTTTCCGCCAGCGATATCGATGACCTCAGGGAGGCGTCTCTGGCGGCGTTTTCGCGGGTTCACGGACTGCTGAAGCGGCGGGGCGAACAAGGGTGTGTGCGACGCTGTCATGGTGACCTGCATCTGGCCAACATCGTACTGATCGAGGGCAAGCCCGTCCTGTTCGATGCGATCGAGTTCGATCCCGACATCGCCACGGTCGATGTGATCTACGATCTTGCATTCCCGGTGATGGACTTCATTCGCTATGACAGGCACGCAGCGGCGAACACCCTTCTCAACCGCTATGTTGGAGTGACAGCGAGCAATACTCTCGATGCCCTTGCAGCCCTTCCCCTGTTCATGTCGCTACGATCGGCTATTCGTGCCAATGTGCTGCTCGCCCGTCCCCTGGGCAATCACGACGGTGCTGGTATCCTGCAATCTGCGCAGAGCTATTTTGAACTGGCGCGCCTGATGATTCGCCCACCGCCACCAACGCTGGTTGCAATTGGTGGATTGTCCGGAACCGGAAAATCCGTTCTGGCGCGCGCGATCGCCCCCGACTTTGCGCCTGTTCCGGGAGCTATCGTGCTGCGCAGCGATGTGCTGCGAAAGCAACTTTTCCACGTTAATGAGACGGATCGGCTGCCCAGGAGCGCCTACCGACCGGAAACTGCCAGACAGATTTACGAAATCCTGATCCAGCGCGCGGCGAGTATCCTTGCGCAGGGTCATTCCGTCGTGGTGGACGCGGTATTTGCCCATGAAGAGGAGCGGGCCGCACTCCACGCTGCCGCGGCCAGGTTGGGTATCAGGTTTGTCGGCCTCTTCCTCGTAGCCGACCTCACAACCCGAATGAACCGCGTCGGTCGCCGCGAGCGCGATGCCTCCGACGCCACGCCCGAGATCGCGGAGCTCCAAGAAAAGTATAGGATCGGAGCCATCGACTGGATACTGATCGATGCATCTGGAACGCCGGCGCAAACTCTGGAACAGAGCCGAAGTCGGATCACTCGTGGCGAGCCCGCTCAGGCCGACAGCGCGGAACAGCAATGAGGCTATCCCCGAAATCATGCGTTCAGCCCGCCCCCCGCGCCGCGCCCTTGCAGCGACGGCGCCGCCGGCTTATCCCAGCGATGGCGTGCGACACCGCCTTTCGGGTTGTAGCGCGCCGCTATCTGGCGGATTTGAGGAATAATCATGAGGCGACAAGCCGAGGCGACCCGGCAGCCCTGCATCAGATGCGCATCGCGCTGGCGCATTTGCGCACAGCCATTCTGTTCTTTTCACCGATGGTTGCCGATGCCACGCAGGCACGAATAAGGGCCGAGCTGAAGTGGCTGAACGCCCGCCTCGGCGTGATGCGAGATATTGACGTTGCGATGGAGCGCCTCAGCGCGATCAAGAAGCGGCCGCCACCTGCAATTCCCCATTATCCGGCCTGGACCGCAAAGCGCACCAAGATCCGTTTACAACTGGCGCGGGCGCTCAGGTCGGCCAGATACCAGCGCCTGGTCAAGCGCACATCCGATTGGATCGAGCATGGACCGTGGTCGATCCAAAAGGAGAAGAAGGCGGTCCGGCAGCGCGCTGCTCCAATCGCGGTCTATGGCCTGGGCAAGCTGGCACGATGGCGAGAAAAGCTTCTAAAGAGGTGCCGCAGACTTCCGAAAATGGATGCGGAGGAGCGGCATCGGCTGCGTTTGCTGAACAAGAAGCTATGTTACTCGATCGAATCTCTAGGAGATCTGTTCGCGGAAAAGCAGTTCTCTATGCATCAGGTTGCGCTGAAGTACCTGCGAAGGGCGCAAAAATTGCTCGGCCAGTTGAACGACGATGCGAGGGGTCGTTCGCTCGCCGCGGCTCTAGAGCCAGAGGGCGCCCGGGCGCCCCTGCAGTTTCTCAGCCATAGGCGCGAGAAACGGCTGATACGGGCGACGACCGCGGCATATCGGAAGCTGGCCTCCCTGGCGTGAATGCAATGGTGGAGATTATTGCCGGACGTAGTCGCCGGGAGCATCAGGCAAGTTCCGGTCACCTGCCTGCCCAACACCCATTTGCGGCGGCTCGCACGGCTCGCCGGATCGCGCGGCCAGCCACCTCGCCCACTCGGGCCACCACGATCCATCAAATCGGGGGGCCGCCTTCAGCCATTCGTCGGGACCGACATAAGGCGCATCTTCCGGCTTGGTCTTGACCTGATAAGATCGTCCTTTTTCGTCAGGCGGTGCCACGATGCCGGTATTGTGGCCGCCACTGGTCAGAAGGTAGGTCACGTCTGCGTCCACCTGATAATGTATCTTGTAGATAGATTTCCAAGGCGCCACGTGGTCGCGAAGGGTTCCCACCACAAACATCGGCGTGTGAATATCCGACAGCGCAATGGGTCTTCCCTCTACGACGTAGCGGCCTCCCGCAAGGTCGTTGTCTAGAAACAGTTTGCGGAGATACTCGGAATGCATCCGATACGGCAAGCGAGTCGCGTCGGCGTTCCAGGCCATTAGGTCGTTGGGCGGCGTCCGTTCTCCCATCAGATAATCACGGGTGATCCGCGACCAGATCAGATCGTTCGAACGCAGCAGTTGGAATGCGCCCGCCATCTGCGTCGTGTCCAGCACACCGCTTTCCCACATCATGTCTTCGAGGAATGCGACTTGGCTCTCGTTGATGAACAGGGTCAGCTCGCCCGCTTCGGTGAAATCCGTCTGCGCCGCCAGCAGGCTGATCGATTTCAATCTGTTGTCGCCGTCCCGCCCCATCGTTGCGGCCGCGATCGACAGCAACGTTCCGCCCAGACAATAGCCGAGTGCATGAACTTGGCGATCCGGCACGATCTGCCCAATGGCTTCGACCGAGGCTTCCACGCCAAGCGTGCGGTAGTCGTCGAACGCGACATCGCGATCCCCCGGTCCTGGATTGCGCCAGGAGATCATGAACACGGTAAAGCCTTGCTCAGTCAGGAACCTGACCAGCGAGTTATGCGGCGACAGGTCGAGAATATAATACTTCATGATCCAGGCAGGCACGATCAGGATCGGTTCCGGATGCACTTTGGCCGTGGCCGGATAGTACTGGATCAGCTCGATGAGCTCGTTTCGGAATACGACCTTGCCTCGTGACGCCGCTACGTTCTTGCCAACGACGAAATCCTGATTCTGCTGCGGCTTGCCGCCGGACAGCAGGCGCATCCAATCATGGTACCAGTTCTGCAAGCCCAGGACAAAGTTCTCGCCGCCGCTCCGGAATGTCTTCTGCAACACTTCGGGATTGGTAGCGGCGAAATTGGACGGCGCCAGCATATCGAGCACTTGCCGCACCGCGAATTCGACAATCGCCTCGTTCGCCGGGGCGACCCCTCGCACACCGGTCGTCGCGTTGTGCCACCACCGCTGCCTCAACAGAAACGCCTGTGCCAGCAGATTGAACGGCGGACGCTCCCACTCCGGCGCAGCGAAGCGCCGATCCTGCGCCTGCGGCTTGATCAGTGACCACGGCGCCTGATTGGGTGAGAAAAATCCCCATGAAGATTCAAGCAGCTGACTTGTGGTCCGCAAGGCTTCCTGGCAAATATCCATTTGCCGCTGCGGCGCTGCCGCCAGATGCATGGCCCAATCTGTAAAGGCAAGCGACAGCGCAACCGGCGATATGCCACCGGTCAGCTGCGCCAGCAACGCGTGAAACGTGCGATCCGCCTGGTAGACCTCGGGTCGCTTTCCCTCGGCATCGAACGCCTTCACGGCTCGAGGCTCGACCGAAGAGGCGATACAGCCTTGGTCGTAGCCCTTGGCGTGAGCGGAACACGGCAGCCTCGGCGCATCGACGGCTGGCGGGCTCGACATCGGCTGCACGGATTCCATTCTCTTCCTTTGGAGAGATAGTCGGGTTTCAGATCCACGACTGCCGGAAAATAGATCAGCTCTCGGGTCTGAACAGCTTCGCTGTGGCTTCGATCATCCGCTCGCCGTGCTTGAAGAGCCGATCGCTGTCCCTTCGGATGAAATCGATCTGATGCTGGCCGCACTCCTGGTACATGGTTTTCAGATCCTTGACCGAATGCGATCCGGCCATCTTCGAAATAAATTCGGCGAGTAGGTGCGTCTCGGTTTTCGCCCGGTCGAGCAACTCGTTGCTCGCAAATACGACCTCCTCAAGCACCACCCTCTGTGTGCCCATCATGAAGTCCAACGCGTGCTTGTTCGCGTTGGCCAATCGCGCCACAGCGTCAGCTGCGGACTGCTCGATGATCGCGACAGCCGGCTCGGTTAATTCAGGCACGGTGAACTCCAATTCTGCGTCATTTTGCATCATACGACCTTGTCCCGGGGCGCACATTGAGCTGCATCAAGCTCCACTCCCTTGACCTGAGTCAAATTACAGCACTGCGGTCGGAATAATCTTTCAAAATAGCGTTCAATCTCGAACCTCGTGGAGGCCTCCATGCGCGCCCACCAGATCATGACCCGGCCTGTCATCACCGTCACGCCGGAAACCACGGTTCTCGAAGCCGCCAACACCATGCTTCAAAAGCACGTCAGCGGTCTGCCGGTGGTCGACGCGTCAGGCAAACTGGTCGGCATCGTCTCGGAGGGAGATTTTATCCGCCGTGGCGAAATCGGTACCCAGCGCAAGCGGGGCCGGTTCCTGAAGTTCATTCTCGGCCCAGGCGCGGCGGCAACCGATTTCATTCAGGCGCATGGTAGCAAGGTGGCCGAGATCATGACCCAGCAGCCGGTTACCGTCACGGAAGATACCCCGCTAGAGGACATTGTTCAGCGCATGGAAAACAACAACGTCAAGCGGCTACCGGTGATGCGGGGGGAAAAAATCGTGGGCATCGTGTCTCGAGCCAACCTGTTGCAGGCGGTTGCCAGCCTTGCCCGTCAGGTATCCGATCCGACCGCCGACGATGACCACATTCGTAACCGTATAATCGACGCTCTTGAGAAGAACGACTGGTGTCCCTTCGGCCTGACCGTCATCGTGCGCGACGGCATTGTCCATCTGAGCGGCGTCATCACCGAGGAGCGTTCACGGCAGGCCGCTGTGGTTGCTGCCGAGAACATCACCGGCGTCAAGAAGGTCCACGATCACCTGTGCTGGGTCGATACTATGTCCGGCATGTATCTCAACTCGCCGGAAGACGAAGATATGGCCAAGGCGAGTTGAAGCGCTTAGACCGTTCGCCAGCCTTGCCGCGCTCCCCGGCTAAATGCGCTCGATGATGATTGCCGGCGCCATGCCGCCGGCGGCGCACATGGTCGCAAGACCGCGCTTGAGGTCACGACGCTCAAGTTCGTCGAGAATAGTCCCGATCAGGATCGAACCGGTTGCGCCGATGGGGTGACCGAGAGCGATTGAACCGCCATTGACATTGACCTTGGCGCGGTCGATTGCGAGGTCCCTGATGAATTTCTCGGTCACGACCGCGAAAGCCTCGTTGATTTCGAAGAGATCGATGTCATCCAGCTTTAGGCCGGCCTTGGCCAGCACCTTGCGCGCCGCCGGGACGGGGGCGTCGAGCATCAACGTGGGTGAGTCGCCCATATTCGCCATCGCGACAACGCGCGCGCGGCTTCAGGCCGTGGGCCTTGGCATAGTTCGGCGATGCCAGCAGGATGGCCGCCGAGCCGTCGACCACACCGGATGAATTGCCGGCGTGATGCATGAAATCGATCTCGAGGTCGGGATATTCTTGCAGGATCAGGCTGCGGTAAGTCGTCCCCTTATCATCGAGCGGATGATCCGCCACCGTCGTAAAGGCCGGCTTGAGAGCGGCCAGCCCTTCGAGCGAGGTCTGCGGCCTCGGATATTCCTCGCGGTCCAGCGCGAGGCTGCCGTCCTCGCGGCAAACCGGAATCAGACTCTTGTTGAAATAGCCGGCGTTGATGGCCGCGGCGGCCTTCTGCTGGCTCTCGAAACCAAGCCTGTCAACATCCTGCCGCGTGATGCCTTCGAGCGTCGCAACGGCGTCCGCGCAGACGCCCTGATGCGACTGCGGGTGCCGGGCCCGCAAGCGAAGATTGCCGGCGTCCATCATCAACGGCCCCTCGCCGCGGCGTCCCTCCATGGACATCATCTCTGTACCGCCCGCGATTACGAGGTCCTCGAAGCCCGCCATAATGGAGGCGGCCGCCATGTTGACGCTGGTTATGCCGGAACCACAGAAGCGATCGAGCGTGACGCCGCTGGTGCGAACGTCATAGCCGGCGTCGAGCGCCGACATCCGGCCGAGATCGCCGCTCTGCGGCCCCCGCTGGGAACTGGTGCCCCAGACGATATCTTCGACGTCGGCGGTATCGATCCCTGTGCGACCGACCAACGCCCGCAACACTGCCGCGCCGAGCTGCTGCGGATGAATGCCTGCCAACGCGCCCTTGCCGGCCTTGCCAATGCCCCGCGGCGTTCTGCATGCGTCGATGATCCAGGCGTCAGCCATGATGTTTCCTTCCGCGAAATCGTTGCCGGCATTTGCAGCCGGCCGGATTTCAAAGTCAACTCATGCACCTATGCAACCCGGCGTCATCGACCCGGCTGTCGACAGCGAGTCCAATGACGCGCCCCGGCCCGGCTTAGAGCAATTTCCCGTCCGGCCCGAAGAACGGATGCGGCCCATCAAAATTGCCGACCGGTACCTGATGAGTAACGACGTTGCCAAACCCCTCGCCACGAAACCAGCTATGAAGATGAAAAGCCGCCGGCTCCACCTTGAACGACGGCTGTCGCAACTGCGCCAGATCAAGGTCGACCGCGTGATTGGGGGCAGGACAGATGGTGGTCGGGACGCCGGCGAACATCGTAAGGGTAGCGCGATGAACGTGCCCTGTTGCGATCAACTGCACGCGCCGATGGCGCCTGACGACCGCCGCCAGTTCGGCGGCATTGAGGAGGTTCTGCCTGTCCATGTGCCAGATGCCGGCCATGAATGGCGGATGGTGCAGGAACAACAGCGCGGGCCGGCCATCCGAGGATGCCAATGTTGCGTCGAGCCATTGCAGGGTCGGCACATCGAGTTCGCCATGCGGCTTTCCGTGCACGCTCGAATCCAGCAGCACAAGATCGAGCCCGTTGACTTCGACTCGCTGGTTGAGCGGCCCCGTTGAGGAGGCATAGGTCTGCGGAAGCGCGTCGCGCATCATCTCGCGCGAATCGTGATTTCCGGGAATGCTGACGAACGGCAGTTTGAGCGGTCCCAGCAGGCGTTTGAGATACTCATATTCCCCAACCGTCGGCGTATCAGCAAGATCGCCGGAGATTACGACGATGTCCGGCCTTGGCCGGAATTTGTTCAAAGCGGCCACACAGCGCTCAAGCGCCACTGCCGTATCGACGCGTCCGTAAGCCAATTGGCCCGGGAGTTTGATGTGCAGATCCGAAATCTGCGCGATGAGGACGGGTTTTGGGGTCATCTGACTTATCAGTTTTCCGCTGGCAACAGACGGACGGCCTCCGGGGTGATCAGGAGTCCGATCCGTTCGCCGGGCTGAGCCTTGATGGTGTTAGGCGCATCGATCGTGAGAAGCTTATCCGACGCACCGCTGACCACCATGCGCTGCCGGTCGCCGATGAAGCTCACGCTGTCGATAATCCCCGAGAGCGGCGCGCCTCCTTCTGCAACAATCCAGATCGTCTCGGGACGGATCATGGCGACTGCGGCCGCGCGGCTTGCGCCGCCACCGATCGGCTGCCGCCCGCCGGGCAGGACAAGATGGCCGTTCTCGACAGGCGCCTCGACGATATTTGCGGCGCCTATGAATTCCGCCACGAAGCGATTCTTCGGCATGAAATAGATTTCGCGCGGCGTGCCGATCTGCGCAATCGCCCCCTTCTCCATGACCACGATGCGGTCACCGAGCTCCATGGCCTCGGACTGATCGTGGGTGACATAGATGGTGGTGATGCCGAGTGCGCGCAGCAGACGGTTGAGCTCGCCGCGCAACCGATCGCGAAGCGCTGCGTCGAGTGCGGTCAGGGGCTCGTCGAGCAGCAGGATGCCCGGCCGGACTGCCACCGCCCGCGCCAGCGCCACGCGCTGCCGCTGGCCGCCGGAGAGTTGATCCACCCGGCGGTTCTCGAGCCCCGAAATATTGGTGAGCGCCACCAGTTCGGCGACACGCGCTGCGCGTTCTTGCCTTGCCATGCCCCGGATTCTTAGGCCGTAGCCGATATTGTCGGCAACGCTCATGTTGGGGAACAGCGCGTAGGACTGGAACACCATGCCGACATTGCGCCGCTCGATCGGCACCGATGTCATGTCGTTGCCGTCGAACAGTACCCGGCCCCCGGCATCCGGCAACTCCAGCCCGGCAATGATGCGCAGCATGGTGGTCTTGCCACAGCCGGAGGGGCCGAGAAGCACCAGCGTTTCGCCACGCGCGATGTCGAGTGTGGCGGGCTCGAGCGCGCGCGTACCGTCGGCAAACGTCTTGCCGCAGCTCTCGATGCGCACCGACGCGCCATGTCCGGCAGGCTCGCTCAGCTTTGATGCTCCCTATCGGCAAACATCTGCATTGCGACGAGAAGCGGAATGATCATGACAAAGAAAATCAGAGTATAGGCCGAGGCAACTTCCAGCCGCATCGATGCATAACTGTCCGCAAGACCAATGGGCAGCGTCTTGGTCAGGGGTGTATGCAGCATCCAGGTCAGATTGAATTCGCCCAGCGATAGCGTGACGACCATCAGCGAACCCGCAAGTATCCCGGGTAACGCGTTGGGAACGATTACGTCGCGAAAGCGACGCCACGGCGAAGCGCCCAGCGAAGCCGCGCCCTCGTCCAGGGTCTTGATATCGATGGTCGCGAACACTGCCATCACGGACCGCACCATGAACGGCATCGTGAAGATGACGTGACCGGTGAGGATGAACAGCCATGAACGGCGAAAATCGCTGAAACCTTGATAGGTAAACAGCAGCGCCAGCGCGATCGCAAGCCCGGGGATTGCCAGCGGCAGAGTGATGATTTCCTCGACAATGCG
Source organism: Bradyrhizobiaceae bacterium Ga0074131 (assembly GCA_001464035.1). Classification (GTDB taxonomy): domain Bacteria; phylum Pseudomonadota; class Alphaproteobacteria; order Rhizobiales; family Xanthobacteraceae; genus Bradyrhizobium. Next base: position 233,058 of record LNEC01000012.1, on the reverse strand, counting down.
CGAGAACCGCCCTCCCCGCACGTGCAGAGCATAAGCCGCGGGAACGCCGGCGACCAGCGTCACCGCGAGCGTTGCGAATGCGATCACAAATGAGAGCAGGATCGTGGCGGCATAGAGCTCCCAGACCTGAAACACCCACTGCAACGTCACGCCCGAGGATATCCCGCGGAAGTAGTTCACCGTGACCCCGGCCGAGATCGACAGGATCGCGGGCGCCATCAGGAAGGCAGCGACAAGCAATGTAAACACGAGTTGGCCGGTGAAGATCAGGCGATCGCGCATGGTTTCACCCAGCCGCCGCGACGGCGCTGCCGCTGAAGGAGCGGGCAAGCGCCAGAATGGCCCAGGCGATGATCCCGAGCCCGACCGACAGCGCGGCCGAAGTGGCGAAATTCGCGGCAAGCGTAAACTCGGTGTAGATCAGCATCGGCAGCACATCGATGTTGGTTGCCAGCGTGAACGCCGTGCCGAATGCGCCCATCGCGGTCGCAAAAGCGATCGCACCCGAGGCCACGAACGCGGGCCCCAGCGCCGGCAGCACCACGTCGCGCTGCACGGCCCAGGGGCTGGCGCCGAGCGAACGCGCGGCCTCTTCCAGGCCCACGTCAAGTTTCTGGACCGCAGCCATGATAGTGAGAATGACGCGCGGGATCGAGAAATAGAGGTAGCCGAGAAAGAGCCCGAAGATCGAATAGGCGAAGACCAGCTTCTCGCCGAACAAGCGGTTCGAGAGATCCCCGATCAGGCCTTGGCGTCCCGCGAGCAGGATAATCAGGAATCCCACAACCACGCCGGGAAAAGCCAGCGGAAAGGTCAACATCGCGATCAGCACGGCGCGGCCGGGAAAGCGATGACGCTGCAGGAACATTCCCGCCACCGTGGCGATGATGAGCGTGACGATCGTGGTCGCTGCCGACAGCAGAACGGTGTTGATCAGGGTGGCGCGATAACGCGGCTCGACCAGGATGGCCAGATATCCGGCCAACCCTTGCGGGCCCTCGGCTCCGGTCACGACCAGCCTTGCCATCGGCAACAGAAAGAACGCCGCCGTCAGCACGGCGAGCGGCAGCAGACACAGCCAAACGAAAGTTCTATGCGGCATGAAGAAATGGCGCCCCTGGCCCGGGGCACCATACTGCATCAGCGGACCTCGGCGAGATAGCGATCAACAAAACCTTTTTGCACCGTTTCCATCTGGCCCCAGTCGACGTTCCTGGCTCGCGTATAGTCGCTGTCCGGCAGGAATTTATTCTTGACGGACTCGGGCAATTCGATCGGGCGCGCCGGACGCAGATAGGCGTTGGTCCAGATCGCCTGCCCCTTGTCGGACAGGAGATAATCCAGCACTTTTGTGGCCTTTTCCCTGTTCGGCGCATTCTTGACGAGGCCAACGACGTACGGAAACACCACGGACCCCTCGCACGGGATCACGAACTCGAAACTCCCCTTTTCCGAGTATTTGGCGCGATAGGCGTTGAAATCATAGTCCAGCAGGATGGGCACCTCCCCGGAAACCACCCGGGCATAGGATGTCTGCTTGGGCACGATCGGATCGTTCTTCCCGAGCTGCTTGAAGAAGGTCACGGCAGGATCGAAATTGGTTGCGGTGCCGCCGAGCGCCAGGTTGATCGCGACGGCGCCGACATATCCGACGGCGGCGGACGATGGGTCGAGATAACCCACCATGCCCTTGTAGTCCGGCTTTAGAAGATCCTTCCAGCATGCCGGCACCGGTTTGCCACCAAGCGCGTCCTTGTTGACGAACAGGCCAAGCGTGCCGGAGTGAATCGTGGTCCAGTAACCGTCGGCGTCCTTCAACCCAGGGGCGACCTGCTCCCATTTAGCGGGCTTGTAAGGCTCCAGTCCATCCTGAGCCTTTGCCTTCATGCCGAAGGTGACGCCGAAATATCCGATATCGCCGACGGGATTGCTTTTCTCGGCAAGGATCTGCGCCAACGCCTGGCCGGAATTCTTGTTGTCGTGAGGGATATCGTAGTTGAGGTCGGTCTTGATGGCCTTGAGCATTGAGGCCCAGTCCGCCCATTCGGGCGGGCAGTTGTAACAGATGACATCGGCCGCCCTGGCAGATTGCAATGGCGCCACCAGCGACAGCATGAGTAATGTCACGAGAAAACGGCCGTTCGTCATGCTGATGGCTCCGATTTCCAAGGGGATGTCCTACAAGAATTCGATATCCAAGGGTTCACCGAGTATAGGCCGCGTATGAAAGAATTGCGACGGTTGCGTTTTGCTGCACAGCAAAACCACAGATCAGACGCGGGCACGGTTATTGTCTCAGGTAAACCGTGCGCCAGCCCCCTGTCGTCATCGATCGACCCCGGCTGGATGGTGCACAAAGTCAGACCCCCGGACATCAAAAAAGGCCCGGTGGCCGTCAGGCCACCGGGCGTATCGCGGTCGTGGGAACAGCCGAACGTTCGCGCGCTTACTTGATGAACTTCCGCCAGTAAAGTGTGTTCGGGTAACCCCATGGACATGACGGATGGTACAACCAGTAGCCCGCGCGGATAAAATTATTTGCGGAGGCAAGATTCTCAGTTGTGTCTGAAATCACGGAGCTCCATCCATTGCGCCGCGCTCGCGATTCCAGCGCTCGCATCAGCCGCAGCTGCAACGCGCGGCCACGATGCTTCCTCAATACTCCGACCCGGCAGAAATATCCCGCATTAAGAGCGCGCGTCGATGGCACGACTCCTGCAAAGGCGATCGGGACGGCTTCGTGCAAGGCGAGCCACCAGTGTCCGTGGTCGAACTTCGGAATCGGAGCTCCATCGAAAAATGTCAAGCGGTGAAGGTCGGTGAGCGTATCGGCGATTTCATCGTCATGCCCGTCGATCTCCCGTATCCTGTACATCGGCCAGCCCTTCGGACAATCGGCCGCTAAGCGGCAATTCCCGCCTGCGTCTATGCTCTCGTGCTCAAGAAATAGCGCCATCCCGGAATTCAGATGGGTGTTCGACGCCCGTCGGCTCGGTCATTTGCCGAGCATGACCTTGATGCCCAGCCAAACCGCACCGAGAAACCCCGTAACGATCACGGTCACGATTGCCTTGAAGGCGTAGGCCTGCATGCCGCGGAAGATGATGGCGCCGTCGCCGGGCGTCGCTATCTTGTCGCTGAAGACCTTGAAGCGGTGACCGAGGCCGAGACCGGCGATCTTGCTTTCGATCAGCCGCTTGGACGACTGCGCCAGGGTCCTTTGCGCCTCCCGAATGCACACCGCCAGCGTCCCGCGTTCGGCCTGGCAGCTCTCGACCAGCAATTCACCGAAGAAGTGCGACTTGCCGGAGCCACGGCCGCCATAGGCGCCCTTGTAACGTGCGGGCGCCAGCAGCGGCTCGAAGATCCTAGCTGTCGGGATTTTCAAGGTGGATATTTTCAGGGTGGACAATGACGCGCTCGATTCTATGGATCAGTTGCAGTGTCCCGCCCTCGTCATTCCCGATCGGTTGCGCGGCCTTGCCCCAGCCGCGATCGAGAAGGATGTTGGCGGCGGCAACCTTCGCGGCGGCCGAGGCCTTGGGATCGCGCATGACGTTGACAAGTACCCGGATCGCGGTCCGGGTATGAGTTCGCGCCAGCGAGCGGATTTCAGTGAGTGCCTTGGCCATCTTCCATCCTGATTTCTTCAGGGGTTGCCCTGATGTATTCGCAAGACGACGTGTCGGCGTGATCCACGATGCGATCGTCGGGCCTTGCGGTTACATGAAGGACCGGTCTCGGAACGTCGGCCGGCGCGCGGCAGTGCTTAAGCCGGGGCATCAACCGGATGATCTGGGCAGTCACTGGTATCCCTCCCACAGGGCAATGGTGACGAGGCCCGCCAAGGCGAGCACGATCAGGGAAGCAGTCATGCCGGCTCTTGCTCCGGTACGAGTGAAATGTGCGGCATGATCGCTTCATGCGATCATTTCAGGCGCGAACCTTGTCCCGAGCGCGATCCAGTGGATCGTCGCGGCGGGGCCGCGTGCGCCGTGGATTTCTGCCACGCCGCGGGCCGCCATGTTCGCGCATACCGGCTGAATTCAAGAAGGGGCTCGGACGGCGGCCCGCTTGCGACGCTTCTGGCAGCGGTGCATGGAAGGATGTGGCGCCATGACGTGCGGCCGCCGTCCGATACAGGAATTGCGGATTGAAAAAGCCCGCAGCCGATTTCCCGGCGCGGGCTTTGAATTTCTGGCGATGATGAAGATATGCCGGTGATTTGCCCGACGTGTCAAATGTCTTGAACGTCGCCGATGAAGCGTAGCTCCGGTAGCGCCAGTCGAATGGCAGCCGCCAATTGGCCGTCTAGCGCTTTCGTTGGATGGACCAAGACTGGGCCAGGTTGTCGCGATCAAATCCGCGCGGATTGCCATCCGGCGAAAATGATGCTGAATTCCGCAAGGCGAAGCCAGCTATAAAATCGAACAATGCGTCCTTGGAGAGCCCTCGCGAATCCGGCCGGCCCCAGACCTCATTCGGAAACAGCCCTATCGGCTGGCCACTGAATATCCCCAGCCTGGATTCATCGCTACAATATGCGTCCCTTCCGTAGCCATAAGGGTTGTCGTCGAGAAGCCCGCGGCGGCCCCGATAGGCCCATAGGCATACGAAGCGGCATTTGTGAACAAGCTTGCAAAACGAGCGCTCGCTTGCCCGTTGTGACTGCGTTGGAGATCCCACGGCTCACCTTGCCGACGTTGCGTTAAAGCGCCGCCACAGATTTCGAGGTCGTAAAGGTAAGCAATACTCTGTCGAGGGTGACGAACTTGCTCGAGCCGAGAATAGATTCCATAGCCGACATGGAATGCCTTCAGTCTTGCGAGCGAGTGATTTGCTCAGTCCGAACTGCCCGGTTGCGAGCAACAATGAGAAAGCCCGCGGCCAGTCTCCCGGCGCGGGCTTGTGTATTTTTGCGATGATGAAGATATAGCGGTGATTTGCCCGACGTGTCAAATCCCTTCGTTGCGGCCACCGATCCGCCGCCGAATCCTCATCAATCAAATCCCTGAACCGGTGGCGGCGCGGCTCTCCTGGCGGGAAGCGGCGAAGTCCTGACCGGTGGCGGAGAACTCGCCACGGCGGCCGCCTGTTGCTCAGGCGCGGGGCCGGATGGTGCCGCACGTCGTGCGCGGGATCGCGATGAGGGCCGCTGCATACCCCAGGAGCGCGCGATCGACGGGCCTGCGGTGTACCCGATGAACGCACCGGCGACTGCGCCGACCGGTCCCAACACGACGGCCCCCGATACCGCACCCAGCGCCGCGCTTCCGGCTCGCTCCTGTGCTAGTGCCTCAACCGAAACAAATGCCTGCGCCATCAGCGCGGCCACAATCAGTCTCTTCATGGCCGTTTCCTTTGCGCCCCAGCGCAGCGCACAGGACTGCGAAATTACGGCGGCACAATGGTATGGGGCTTTACCGCTTCGCGCCGGTCACGGTGCGACGTCACATTTCGGCAACGAAATTGCCAGCATGGCGTCCGATTCAAGAAGCCCGCGACCGATTCCCGGCGCGGGCTCGATTCCTGCGATACTGAAAATATACCGGTGATTTGCCCGACGTGTCAAAGTTGCCCGCGCCAGGCAAGCTTCGCTTAGGCGGCCGCGCCTTCTTCAAGCACGCGGACAGCGTGCTCGCGGACCTGCAGAAACTGATCCTCGAACGCCTGCGCCGGCATCGGCCGGCCGAAGAAATAGCCCTGCCCTTCCTCGCACCCCATGCTCACCAGCACATCGACCGTGGCGCGGTTCTCGATGCCCTCGGCGATCACCGAGAGGCCAAGCTTCTTGCTGAGGCCGACAGTCGAACTGACGATTGCAGCATCGTCGGAATCACCGCGCAGCCCGAGCACGAAAGAGCGGTCGATCTTGAGTCCGTCGAGCGGGAATTTCTTGAGATAGCTCAGGCTGGCATAGCCGGTGCCGAAATCGTCGAAAACCACGCGCACGCCGAGCGCCTGAATTCTCAGAAATGTATCGAGCACCCGCTGCTCGTCCAGCAGCAGAATGTCCTCGGTCAACTCCAGTTCGAGCAGCGAAGGCGTAAGGCCGGTGACGTGGAGCACCTCGGCAACCGAGGCTGCAAGATCGCCCGACTGTAGCTGTGAAGGTGAAAGATTGATGCCGACGCGGATGCCGTGGCCGGCCTGCTCCCAGGTCCGCGCCTGCCGGCATGCGGTTTCAAGAACCCAGCCCGCAATCCGCTCCGAAATGGAGGACGTATTAACCACCGGCATGAATTCCGCGGGCGAGACCAGGCCGCGGACTGGATGGCGCCACCGAATGAGGGCTTCCGCGCCGATCAAGCCACCATCCGCGAGACGGACCTGAGGTTGATAGAACATTTCGAATTCGTTTCGCGCCACGGCGTGTGCCAGTTCCGCCTCCAGCGTCAGGCGCGATTCGAGTTCCTGCCGGATCGCGCCTTCGAACACCACATGCCCGCCACGCCTGGTCGCTTTGGCGCGGCAAAATGCGAGATGGCTGTTGCTCAGCAGTTCGTCGGCGGTACCGCCATCGGCAGGATAGACAGCTGCTCCGATGCTGGCCCTGAGGCGGTGTAACCGCGTTCCGACCAAGAGAGGCGTCCCGAATGTCAGCGCGATGCGTTCGGAGTACTGCGCGACCGTCTCGGTCATGGCGGCGCCGGGAACGGCGATGGCAAATTCGTCGCCGCTCAGGCGTGCCACGATCCCGGCCCCGCCGGTCTCCGCCTTCAGCCGTTCAGACACAGCACGCAGCACGCGATCGCCGCAGGCGTGCCCAAGCATGTCGTTGATCTGCTGGAATTCATCGAGGCCGACGACCAGCAGCGCCACTCCGCCGCCGTGGCTTTCCGCGCTGGAAATCATCAAGGAAAGGCTGTCGTGAAGCGTGCCGCGGTTGGCGAGCCCGGTAAGCGAATCATGCTCCGCCAGATACCTGATTCGTTCGGCTTCGCGTTTCCGCACCGAGATGTCGCGCAGGATCGCGCCGTATTGAAAACCGTCGGTGCCCTGCCAGCCGGAGAAACAGACCTCGACCGGAAACACCTCACCGTTCTTTCGCAAGCCATCGAACTCCATCACCAACCCGCCGGGCTGCTGCGATCGGGCACGGGCCGCTTCGCTGGTCGAAATCGAACCGGGCGCAGACGCGGCACCCCCGGCGCAAACCGAATCGAAGGGCCGGCCGATTATTTCGGCGGGCTCGTAACCGAAGATCGCGACCGCACCGGGGTTCCACACCGTGATCCGGTGATCGGAATCGGTGCACACCAGGCCGTCGCCCAGCGACATCGCGATGCGCTGAAAGCGATTCTCGGCAATTCGGCCCAACAAGTCGCGGAAGTCGATTTCGTCGAGCGCGATGGCGGCCATATAGACGGCGATCGAGGTCAGAAAGAGCGAGGTATCGAGAACAAGCGGCAGCTTTAACTGCAAGAGAATGGCGACCGCTTCCGCGGCGGCGGCCAATCCGACCAGCACGATCACCCGGACGCTCGCGGAAATCCGCCGCCATGAGAACATCATGATCAGCGAAATGATGCACAATCCCGCCAGCGTCACGACGTCGGAGGTCCAGCGCAGCGTGCGGTTCTGCAGCATCGATTCGGCAGCAAGGGTTTGCAGGATGGGCCCGGCAACAACCCCGCCGTTCGGGACACTGAAGCGATCACCGAGTTCGAGCGCGGTACCGCCGATGATCACCTTCTTGCCCCTCAACATGTCGAGAGCCGTCTCATCGCTCCGCAGCACATCGACGTAGGACACCATCGGAATCGAAGCGGGGCGGATACTGAAATCGATCAGGAACGGGACGCCCTTTGCAGCATGCTGCCCTGCCAATACCGCGCCCATCGAGGGATGAAATTCCCCGTCTAGTCTGTCGCCGAATGGGTAGCGGCGAACCAGTCCGTCACGTTCGACGGCGACATTCACGAGGGCGGTCCAGGAATGATCGGCAAATTGCTTGAGCGGTCGATTGATGTGCACCGCTGTATTGGCGGCGTCGGCGGCTGGCTGCTTGAAGGAAGGCAACACCACGGATCCGCCCGCTGCCCGAAGCGCCTCGGCAAATGCCTGGTCCGATGCCGCGTCGGACGGCGTCGAGAAATCGACGTCGAATACCACCTCCGTTACATCGGCGCTTTCCAGACGCCGCAGCAGGTCGGCGTGGAGGCGGCGCGGCCAGGGCCAGACCCCGATTTTCTGGATCGAAGGAGCATCGATCGCGACGACGACGATTTCACCGCTCGCCTGACGCGACTGCCAGGCAAACCGCAGATCGGTCAACGCGTGGCGAAGCGCGCCATGCCAGCCGGACGACAGCACGATCGCCAGCGCAACCACCACAAGAATATGCGGCCGGTAGTGTTTCACGTCGTCCCCCCCGGCGCACCTCTCAACCGAGAAGTGCGCCCCCAATTCTCAACCGATAGAACTCGCTCGGTGCGGCTTTCTATTTCTTGTTTCCGTTCCCATTCCCGTTGCCGAAGCCGATACCGTTCCCGTTCCCGTTCCCGTTCCCGTTCCCGACGCCGTTGCCGTTCCCGACACCGTTGCCGTTCCCGACGCCGTTGCCGTTCCCGACGCCGTTCCCGTTCCCGACCCCGTTCCCTGTGGCGTTCCCGTTGCCGTTGCCGTTACCGTTGCCGCCTCCCGGTGACGCAGCGACGGCGATCGCACCGGCTGCGCCCGGCCCCGCTGCAGCGCCCGCGCCCGCTCGGCCGTTGCTGGAGTCGTTCGAGTTGCTGGAACCGTTTGCGACGGCGGCCGCGGAATTCCGCGAGCCCCAGACCGTATCCCGGCTCGCAGCGTTGCTATTCGCGCCGTGAGTCGGCGTCGCTCCGCGAGCTAAACCGTTGGTGACCCGATGGAAATTCAATCGGACCTCGCCGAGCGGGGACGAAATCCGGGTCGCATGACGCGGCGGACCACCGAGCGCGTTGCGTTGCGGCAGAAGCGACGCGCTGCCATCAAGTCCGGCGCGAGTCGCGGCGTTGCCGTGTCCCAGCGCGCGGATCGTCGGCCCGTTGGCGGCTTGGCGCGGCGCAGTCAGGCCCGACCTCGGAACCGGGACCCGGTCGATGGACGGTGCGCGCGGCTGGCCGCGCTCGATCGGACCGAACGTGCCTGATCCGCCCAGGGAGAGTCCCGAATTGCCTTGCGCGAAAGCGGTGGCATGCTGTCCCGGCATCAGTTGCACGATTTGGCCCGACCTGAAGTCGGCGACCTGGACCTGTCCCCTGATGACGTCGACGCTGGTGGAGCCGGCCTTTACGGAGATGCGAAACTGCGTTCCCTTGACGACGGCGGCGAGGTACGGCGTCTCGACCTCGAAATGTCTGACGTTGCGCTTTTCTACCTCTAGCAGGATGGAACCGGCCCGCTGCATGATCGTGGTCGAAAGGCCCTCCTTCGTTTCCGCGGGCAGGCCGATCACCGAGTTTGGCGAGATCAGGATGGTTTCCTCGCCGCGCACCAGCAGCACCCGTCCGTTGCGACCGGTACGGATGCTGTCACCTGGTTTCAGCACCTCTTCCTTGCCAAGCGACACCGGCTGCGCGCCGGTCGTGGTCATCCACACTTCGCCCGATGACTTGCGGACCGACCAGGCCCCTTCTTCCGCGGCGAGAGCATAGGACGTTGGTCCAAGAACGAGCGCTATCGCCAGGATGCGCGAAAACCCACCAGCCGAAATCATGAAAACCTCCACAAGCCTGCACTACTCCCTAGGCTTAGCGGAAAAGTTTCAACATTGGGTGTGTGCAAGCCACCCAATTCGATGGCTGTCTTAACGATTCGTTGACCATAAAAACCTATGAAAAATCATGCAGCTGGCGGCTCCACAAGCAAACACTCGTTGTCCTCCGTGGAACTACGGATGCACGGCTTTGGCGGTCGCGCAAAGCCACCCGCGGGTTGCCACCTGGTCTGCTCTTGCCGCTTCGGTAATCCTGACCGTAGTCTTCCCGGCACCGGCAACCGCTCAGCAAGCCAGCCAGCCGGGTTTCGACCCCCGACAGACCGAGAAGCGTTTTGACGCGCAGTCCGAGCAAGCTGCTGCCGCCCGATCCGGCGTGCAGATGCCGCGGGTATCCCGGTCGGAAGGGACCGCGCATTCAAAACCGCTGTTCGTCCTTCGCAAGGTGTCGTTAACCGGCGCGCAGACCGTGCGGGACGAAGAGATCGCAAGAATCTATCAACCGCGCCTTGGAAAAAAAGTCTCGCAGGCCGACCTAGCCGCGGTCGCCTCCGCGATCACCGATCGATATCGCGCGGCTGGCTTTCACCTGAGCCGCGCCATTGTTCCGCCGCAGGATATTCAAGGCGGCCATGTCCGTATCCAGGTGATCGAAGGCAGCATCACGGAAGTAACTTTCAAGGGCGACGGTGCCGAGCAATTCGGCGTGCGGCCCCTGCTCGGCCCGGTGCTGGCCGAACAACCCTCCCGCCTGCCGACCCTCGAGCGGCAGCTGCTGCTGATCAACGCCCGGCCCGGTGTCCGCATTACCGATACCGCGCTTGAAGAGATCGGCGCCGCAAGCGGCCGCTTCCGCCTCGTAGTCCATCTGAAAACGTGGCGCATCTTCACCTCGTTCGGGCTTGATAACCTCGGCTCGTCGTCCGTAGGTCCTTGGCAGACTTATGCAACTGGCGCATTCAATTCCTACCTTGCGCCCGGCGACGTGCTCGCGGCCAACCTTTCAACCATTGCCAACGATCCGCGCCAGCTTGCGTTCGGCCGGCTGACCTATGATGTTCCCGTGGGCACCGACGGCGCTCAGCTTGGCGTGTCCGCGCTGTACAGCGAAGTTCGGCCCGGCGACATCCGGCGCTTGTACAACGACGTCACCAAGACCGAGTCTTTCGAGGTTCGCGGCAGCATCGTTCCGCTGCAATCGCAGAAGTCGACACTGACGCTTATCGCAGCACTAGCCTTCATCAACGTCTCCGAGAACGACGTGTTCGGTCCATTCTACAAGGATCACATTCGCACTGTCCGCGTGACCTCGGACTACAGGCTGCAAGACGGTTTCGGCGGCAACAACTACCTGACGGCGTCATGGCGGCAGGGTCTCGAAGTGTTCGGCGCCTCGCGCCGGGACGATGCTTTTGTGTCCCGTGGCGGCGCGTCGGGCAAGTTCTCGGTGCTGAATCTCGGGTTCACACGGTATCACACGCTGTCCGATGCATGGTCGGTGAAGCTGTCCGGGGCGGGCCAGTGGGCGTCCGGACCGTTGTTCACCTCGCAGCAATTCTATCTAGGCGGCGCGGCCTTCGGACGCGGCTATGGCAGCGCGGAGATCAGTGGTGACAACGGCATGGCCGGTTCGCTTGAATTACGCTTCGACCAGAAGCTGGCTTTCAAGTATCTGACCGGCTACCAGCTATACGGCTTTGTCGATGCTGGGACGGCCTGGAATAACGGGTACAGCTATTCCGATGGTCTTGCCCTCACCTCCGCAGGGGCCGGCATGCGGTTCTTTCTAGGAGACGATCTCCGAGCGGACATCGCGGTAGCGGCGCCCTTGAGCTATCGCGCACTCGACAACGCGACCCGCAGTGCGCGCGTGCTGTTTTCGGTCTCGAACTCCTTCCGGCTCTGCCCGGAACGAGCGCGGGCGAGCTGCCTTTAGGTCGACCGCGACATCGTCGTCCGTTCCCGACTCGCACCATCCTTTCTTTCGTCACCGGTTCCGGACGATTGATCGCTTGATTTAAGCAAATTGTGCGAAAGTTCCGCGCTTCGGCTTCAGCGCAGCGTAAACTTTAGGTCACAAATATGCGCGCTTGGCTTGGAAGGATTCCGCCTAACCGGCTAAAGCAAATGCCACTCCGAGGGACCCATGTATGTCTTAGCTGCCGTACTGACGATCATGTCCGCCCTGTTCTATGCCGCCGGCCACCAGGAGATCGGCGCGCTTGGCGTGGAGATGTGCCGGTACGGCAGCACATTTTGCCGCAGTCCTTCTTACGTTCTGGCGGGTGCCATTCTTGCAGCACTCTGGGGGGCCTTTGTGAGCGTGCGATGAGCGGCCAAGGCTCCTGAGAGCGCCTGAATCTGGGGGCGCGACGCGGCACCGCAACGGAACAAAATTCGTGCTGCCGAATTCTCGGATCGAGGCCGTCACCCGCCGTTCAACACGGCGCCTGTCGCGGATAGCCAAAGGTCTCTGACCCGCTGTTCAAAACGAGCGCGCGCGCGGATAGCCAAAGGTGGCGGCCTCATCTTTCCTTGGCCCAGTATGGCGCCACACCTCCATCGGTGAGCATCGGCAAGTGACCATCGAAACGGGTGATCCAGTCGGCCTAACCGGAACGACAGCCGTCCAAGTCGAGCCTGGGAATTCATTAATCATCGTTATCGTTCAGATACTCGTGGGGCGCCCGCCAAACGGGAGCGCAGCGCATCCCTGTGGCTGAATCTGCCTTGCTTGAATCACTGGTGCGGGTGCCCGGCCCCGGCGTAGCCGAACCAGCTTCCACTGCCCCTGCGCCGCTTGAATTGCATGCGCAGCACTGGGGCATCAAAGCTCCTTGCAGAAGTTGCCTCGCCCGATCAATTTGCGATAGCGTAGGCCTTTGACGTCGAAGGAGATCATCGGATGCGAACAGTTCTCGCGGTAATTCGGATCCTGATTGTCGCGACAGCGGGACTGAGCGGATCTTTAGCTGCCGCTGCAGACGCCGATCGGGGCGCCACGCTTGCCAAGCGCTGGTGTGCGACCTGTCACGTGGTTGATAGCGATCAGAAGCAGGCCAGTGCCGACGTTCCGCCCTTTGCTGTGATCGCGCAGAAGCCGGATTTTACCCCGGAGAAGGTCGCGACCTTCCTGATCGAACCGCATCCGAAGATGCCGAATTTCCAGTTGAGCCGGAGCGAAGCGGCCGACATCGCCGCCTATATCAGCGCACTTCGAAAATAGATCACCCAACTCGAGTTTCCCGGGAGTGAGGCTCTCCCGCAGCGCACAAGCGGCCGCGGACAAACGACGCAAACGCCCTTGGCGACGATCAGCCTCTGGTCCGTGAACGGATATTCGACATCGGGAACCGGAAGGTTCGTACCTTGCTGTTGATGAACTGCTTGCCGTTCATTCGGCGCAGTTCAGAGCCTCAGTGCCATGTCCTTGGCGAGTTGAAGCAACTGCTCGATCGTCGCGATGTTTGCGATGCGCTGCTGCCGCAGCGATCAGAGCTTGCCTTTCGACGCATCATTGGCGGCCGACATCACCCCGCCGGTGATCTGTTTCATGTGCTCGCCGGCATTGGTGAACTGGCTCCTCAGGAATTCCGATTGAATTCGCATCGCCTCCTGGAGATCCGTGGCGTGAACCAGTTTTCGCGCATGATCGAACGCAGCCTTCATGTTCTGTTCGGTGAACGATAGTGCCTGCCTGGACATCTCCGTTCCCGGACTTGGAACGGACGCCATTGATTTGCCCGCGGCATCGAAGAACATCCCGAAGGCTTTTTCCGCCTGGTCGATGGTTTTTTCGGCGAGCTCGCGCAGTTCGGCCGGGACTTCCAATTTCGGTTCAATCATTCCGCCATCCTCCGTTTGGGGATCAAAATTATCACACTTCTGCATCGGCGTCTTTGCAGAGTTTGCCCGGGACATGCGGGGGTCGACCTTGCCGGACCAGCACATGATCGAGCTCTCAACCATGCCGCGCGACCGCGCAATGACATCGTGGAACCGCCTGGGGGATCAACGCGGATACCCGTTGCTCCAGGGCAGCAGTTTTCGAGAACCGATGCCTCGCCCCTTCTGCGGAACCGATCGGCGGGTCATACATTCTCACACCATGATGGAAAGATCTCTTTCAAATCTTGATCTGGACAGAGCCATTGCCCTTCGCTGGTCTCTTCGCGACATCCTTGGCGGTCGGTTCAAACTGTTGCCGGTCAAGGATGAAGATATGCACACGCTGATCGAGCTGGGGTTAGTCGAGATGAGGGATGATGCTCCCGTTGTGACGCCGGCGGGACTGGCCGCGCTCGAATGAACCGGAAGCACCGGCTTTGAGCCGGGAGATCAAGCTCCCGAGCCGCCATGTCGCGCGCCGCTGCAATGCCTCGTACATGGCACTTTATCGCCGCACCGAATTTGTTTGGCTGGCTTGCTGCGCGCGCTCCTTGTCCCGCGGCTGCTCCTGTCCAAGCTCGTCGCGCACGATGCCCTGATCCTTAGGGCCGGCTGGTGGTAGCTGCGACTTGGGCATGCCTTTTTGGCTGCCATGCTTGCCGCCCTGATCGCGCACACCTTCCATATCATTTTCCCTGGGCATCGCGATCAGACCTTTCCGGAAGAAGAAACTTCGCGCCGGTCAACGCAGTTCGATGCCGCCGGGTTCCATCGATGACCCGCAAAGAAATGGCTGGCGAGAACTGCTCTCGCCGTCAATAACGATAAGGCTCGATATCCAGCAGCGGGAACGCGCTTAACACATGGGGCAGATTGGTCGGCGTCGCCGGGTGCAGATACGACTTGTCGAGTTCGGCGAAACTCGTCACCCCCAGGAGCCCGAGGCATCGCATCACCTCATCCTCGAGCAATTCCAGCATGCGCACGACTCCGGCCTCGCCGGCCGCGGCAAGCGCCCAGCATTGCAGGCGGCCGATACCGACCAGATCGGCACCCATCGCGATCGCCTTGACTATGTCGGTGCCGCGGCAGAACGAACCGTCGACGATGATCCTGGCCCGGCCGGCAACCGCAGCAACGATCTCGGGCAGCACCTGCATGGCGCCGCGGCCATGGTCGAGCTGACGCCCGCCGTGGTTCGACACATAGATCCACTCTACTCCGTGATCGAGCGCGATGACTGCGTCTTCGGCGGTCGCGATCCCCTTGATCACCAGCGGAATCTTGAATTTGTCCTTGATCAGTTTCACGGTGCGCCACTCCAGTCCCTTCTGGAAGTCGCCCCCGGTGGCGCGAACCCGGCTGGCGCGGACGTAACGCTTGGCGATATCGCGTTCGCGCCGGCTGTAATGCGCGGTATCGACAGTCAGGCAGAACGCGGCATACCCGCCTGCGATCGCGCGGCCGACGCAATCTTCGACGAACGCATCGCCGCCGCGAACGTAGAGCTGAAACATGCGCAAGGCTCCGGGCGCGGCCGCGGCGACCCCTTCCAGGCCGGGCTCGGACACTGAACTCTGCATATGCGCGGCGCCGAACGTACCCGCTCCACGCGCGACGGCCGCGCCGGCGCCGGGATCGAACATCTCGAGCGCGCCGACCGGCGCCAGCATGACCGGCAATCGTAACCTTCGGCCAAACACCTCGACCGACCCGTCAACTTTGGTGACATTGCGCAGCACGCGCGGACGGAAGGCAATTTCGTCGAGCGCCATACGGTTACGCCGCATGGTCGTCTCGGTTTCGGCTGCCCCGACAATGTAGTCCCAGGCATTCTGATTGAGGTTTGCCCGCGCTCTGCGGACGAACTCGTGAAGGTTCTGGAACTCTTCGCCGCTCGCGCCGAGTTCGGCAACGATGGGCTCAATCGGCGTCCCGTCATTCATGGTGTTTCGCTCCCCGTTCAGCAACAATAGCCGATGCCGACCGATTGGGAAAGCTGCCTCCCCGCTCGGTTGTGCCCGAACGCGCGCAGCGCTCCTCTCATTAAGCTGCTTGCGTCGGATGAGAACACATAACGGTGAGGTGTGGCCCTGTTCACATGGCTGCTCTGCTTTTCGGGCTAGCCAAATGGCGAAGCTTTCTGGGGTGGAGAACCGCACGGAGGTTTCCCATGAAGCGCCTGATGATTGCTGCCATCACGGTGATCACGCTGCTTGCTGCCGCGACCAGTATGCTGCAATCGCAATCTCCCTTAGCCAGGCGATCCGCGGGCACGTCTGCGCACCAGTTGCGCGCAACAACCGACGTCAACAAGCTCCCGATCGAGGAATTTGACGATCAGTCGCTGGTCTATTCAAAGATGAGAAGATAGGGCGGCCGACATTTTGCACCCGGCGTGATGGCGACTAGCAGATCGGCAACCGTTTGCGACATCATCCTGCTGCCCGTCGGTATATACCGTCGAATCGCGATGCGCCCGCCAGCAATGCCTCCGGCAACCGTCGCGCGAGCAGCTCCTGGCGGGAAACGGAACTTTCTAGGAAAATGAGGGATCGCTGCCGACGGGCTCGGCGGCCAGCCGCTCGACCATCTCAATGATTTCAAAGCGCTGCCCGGGGGCTAATTTAAGGAAGGCCTTCAACAGTTGCAGGCTTTCGACAGTTTCGTTCGATGGAGTTCCGAGTTTCTTCTGCAGTTCTGCGACAAATGTGGGATCTTTCATCTCGCACCTTCGATGAGGAACAGGAATGACATATCCAGGCAAACGGGAGGGCTTGGCCGGAAACGTCGACGGCAGCGCAGGAAGCTGAGCGTCTCGGCTTGACTATGGCGACATCGATACTTCGAATGGCGCGCCTGGAGATTCACCGGCCGAACCCGCGAAGTTGAAAGTATGCCAAGGAACAACCCGCGCGGCAAGCCGAACCTGACGATCGAAAAACGCCTCCGAAAGCCAAACCGTGCCAGATTTCCCGCATCCGGCGGGGCTGCGCATGTCAAATGACGGTCAGTCGACGTTTTGCACCGCCCCAAAAGCTCCCGCATCGGCAAGTGCCGCGATGCGGGCATCATCATAGCCGAGCGTCTTGCGCAGGACTTCCCGGGTGTGTTCACCCAGCATCGGTGCCGCCAACGGATCGGCGACCGGCGTCAGGCCGAGGCTGATCGGCTGTTCGATATGGGGAACGGCACCTGCGGCCCGATGCGGGATCTGGCTGACGCGATGGCGGATGCGCACTTCCGGCGAGTTGAAGGCCTGTTCGACCGTGCGAAGATAGCCGACCGGAATGTTGGCCGACTTCATCTTCGTCACCCAGCTTTCTCGGCTGTCGCCGGCGAAAATTCCGTCGAATATCCTGCGCAACTTCTCCCTGTTGGCCGTTCGCGAACGCCGGTCGGCGAACTCACCGCTGGCGAGATCGGGCCGGCCGAGCACGTCGACGACGAGGCGTCGATACAGCCGGTCATTGGCGCAGGCGATGTAAAACGGCGCGTCGGCGGCATCATAGAGCCCGACCGAGGGAGACCCGTTCGGCGAATTGCCCTGACGGCTGAAATTCTCGCCGGTCATCAAATGGGCCATGCCGTAAAATCCCGTCATTCCCAACGCCACGTCGAACAGCGCTACCTCGACCAGTTGGCCGCGGCCGAGCCGATCGCGGGCCAACAGCGCCAGCAGGATGGCGTTGCAGGCCGACATGCCCGTCACCATATCGATCGCGGGCGGTCCGGTTCGTACCGGCGGCCCGTCCGGAAAGCCGTTCAGCGACATGAAACCGCTTTCGGCCTGCGTGATCGGATCAAAGCCGGGACGCGATGCAAACGGTCCCTGGCGGCCGTAGGCCGAAATCGAGCAATAGACCAGCCGCGGATTGGCCGGCGCCACCGACGCATAGTCGAGGCCATACTTCTTCATCACGCCAGCGGAGAAGTTTTCCACCACCACATCCGCCCGTGCGATCAATTCGCGCGCGACCTCGCGGGCCGCCGGGTTGGCGAAGTCGAGAACGATGCCGCGCTTGTTCCGGTTCAAGCTGATGAAGGCGGCACTTTCCCCGGCGAGATCGGCGTGCTCGTAGCTGCGTGTATCGTCGCCACCATCCGGATTCTCGATCTTGATGACCTCGGCGCCGAAATCGGCGAGTGTTTGCGTGCAGACCGGCCCGGCGACGACGCGGGTAAAGTCCACCACCAGCAACCCGTCAAGCGCGGTCGGTACGTTCTTCGCACGCGGCGTGCGATTCGGTAATTGCGGTCTGGTGGTCATTCGGGCTGTCCTGATGATTTCGAAGGGTCGGCGATTGATAGCCCGAGCCCGCATTGATGCACAATCAATCCTGGCGCATGGAAGCCCCGCTGCGGTATGTTCGACGCAAGCCCAAGTATCAAGGCCAGCCCATCCGGCCCGACGAGCCGCTATTTCAGCATGTCCGGAACGATCAGGCGCGGCAGAAACAGCGACACGTCCGGCCAGATGATCAGCGCCGCCAGCACCAGCAGCATCGGCACCAGCATGATGACCGTGTCCTTCAGCGCATAGCGCAGCCTCACGCCCGCGATCGAGCACGCAATCATCAGACACAGACCGTATGGCGGCGTGACCAGTCCGAAGGCGAGCGAAACGATCGAGATGATCGCGAATTGCACGGGGTGCAGATCGACCGCCCTTGCCAGCGGCTCAAGCACGGTACCGACAATCACAATCGCAGGAATGGCGTCGAGAAAACAACCGACGACCAGAAAACAGAACGAGATGAAGAAGCCCGTCGCGATCGGACCCATGCCCCAGGTCGAAACGTTGGCGAGCAGCGCGTGCGGAATCTTGTAGTAGGCCAGCAGCCAGCCGAACGCGCTCGCGGTGCCGATACAGAACAGCGCGACCCCCGCCAGCCGCCCGGTGTCGAGCAACGCCTTGTAAAGCTCCTTCGCGCCGGTTTCCCTGTAAAAAAAGGTCGACAGCGCCACCGAATAAAGCACCGCGACGCAGGCGGACTCCGTTGCCGTGAACCAGCCGAGCAGGATGCCGCCGACGATGATGAAGGGTGTTATCAGCGCCGGAATCGAACGCCAGATCGAGCAGCGCATCTCCACCCAGGTCGACTTCGGATAGGTCGGGTAACCGCGGCGGACCGCATAGATATGCACAGTCGCCATCTGCGAACCAGCGATCAGCAATCCGGGGATGATGCCGGCCAGGTACATCGCTGCGATCGATGTCGAAATCAACCCGCCCCACACGATCATCAGGATCGACGGCGGGATGATAACTGCAAGCACAGCCGACACAGCGGTAATGGCTATCGAGAACGAGAGGTCATACCCCTCCTTGGTCTGGGCATCGATAAAGATCTTCGACTGGCTCGCCGCATCCGCGGTCGATGAGCCGGAGATGCCGGCGAAGAATACCGACAAGACGACATTGATTTGCGCCAGCGACCCCGGCCAATGTCCGACCATGGAGCGGGAAAGCGCCACCAACCGATTGGTGATGCCGCCGATGCTCATCAGGTTCGCCGTCAGCAGAAAAAACGGCACCGACAACAGGATGAAGGAATTGTAGGCGTTGAAAGTTTCCTGCGCGAGCATCATCATCGAAAGCCGCGGCTCGATCAGCAGGATCGGCAGGCATGCGAGCCCAAGCGCGAATGCGACCGGCACGCGCAGGACCAGCAGCCCCACAAACGTGCCAAACAGCACCAGAGCGGCTTGCCCGGCGGAAAGAACGCTGCCGCTCATCGTGCGACCCCGAACAAGATTTGCGCTTCATCGACAATCTGTTCACCCGCGAACGCAATCCATGTGAAGCCCGCCACCGGCCATGCGACGTGAATCACCCAAAGCGGCAGGTCGGCTAGTTCCGACGTCCGACTCCAGGCAAACCGCGTGAACTCGATACCCGCCCACACGAATACCAGCGCCAGCGCCAGGATGCCGAGGCGCGCCAGAATCCGCACCGCGGCCTCCGATCGCCGCGACAGATCGGGCCATACATCGACTTCGAAATGCTGCGCTTCCTTGACGCCGACCATCGCCCCGATCATGATCGTCCATATGAACAGGAAGCGCGCCATCTCCTCGGTCCAGATGTAGGAGGGAATAAAGGGGGTGTAGCGCGAAACAATCTGCAGCGTGACCGGAATGACCAGGATGCCGACGCAGGCCGCCAGCAGCATTCTCAGCAGTTTGGCATAGGCCGCCGTCGCGCGGCGCCATAGCGACGGGTTGGCTGTCATCCGTACTCCGGTCATTGGCCTCCCCGCGCGGCGGCAGTCTTCGAGCGGGGCAGGCCGCGAGGCTTGCCCCTGCACCTCGTTCAGCGATTTCGTGATCAGGCGGCGTTGATTTTCTCGAAGATGCCTTCGGCGCCGATCTCCTTGGCGTAGCTGGCCATCACGGGATCGGTGAGTTTCTTCATGGCGTCGCGTTCCTCGAACGGCACCCGCTTCAGCTTGCCGGCTTTTTCCAGCGCGTCGAGCTTGACAACTTCTTCGCTCGATTCAAGCTGCCGGCCGAAGTCGCCGGCCTCCTTGCCCGCCTTCATGATCGCATCCTGCAATTCCTTCGGCAAAGTCTTGAGCGTCTTCACCGAGAAGCAGATCGGGCGAATCGACACAGCATGTTGCGTCAGATTGAGGTGCGGCGCGACCTCGTAGAACTTCATCGCCTCGACGCCGGCAGCCTCGTTCTCGCCGGCGGCGATCACGCCATTCTGAATGGCGTTGTAGACCTCGTTGTAGGCGATGACCGTCGGAGACATGCCGGCGGCGGCAAACGTCTTCGACCAGATCGGCGCGCCCTGCACCCGCACCTTCAGGCCCTTGATATCGGCCAGGTTCCTCAGCGGCTTGTTGGCGAAGATATTGCGGATGCCGCCGCCGGCATAACCGATCAAGACAACCTCGGCTTTCGCCGCGACTTCGTCCGCAATCGGCGCCAGCATGTTCGCCTCGACGACCTTGTTCATGTGTTCGATGCCCTTGAAAACGAACGGAGCGTCGATGAACGGAGCCGCCTTGGCGAAGGTCGACATGTGAGCAGGCGAGACGATGCCGTAATCGACCGCCTTGCCCTGCGACATGTACTCGAAATACTGCTTTTCGAGACCGAGCGATGAATTTTTGTGCAGCGTGAAATTGACGGGCTTGCCGTAATACTTCTTGACCAGTTCTTCGAACCTCAACAGTGCCTTGGTGAAGGCGTGATCGTCGTTGAACTGAACGGCTCCGTTCAGCGTGACGGGCGCCTGCGCCTTCAGGATCGATGGCATACCAAGCACGCCCGCGGCTGCGGTTGCACCGAGCCCGGCGAGGACTGTTCTGCGCTTCATAGACTTCCCTCCTGTGATACCCACCCCTTGTCGCCGGGATATTGGGCTTTGGCGACTGCCGGCTCTCGCCTTGCAGCTTGCCTGCGACTGCCGAGCGTACGCAAGAGGGGCCCGCGATGGAAGCCCATTTTGCCGTGTGGGAAGGATGCTGCATGCCGACCGGCAGCGATGGCGGCGCTATCGCCGGATGTATTCGGGCCAGGCGGTTTCGCGACGTTGCGGTGCAAACTACCTCCGCTCCGTCGCAAATCCGTAGATCAGCGCCAGCCGGTCGAGACATTCGCGAAACCTGCGTGCGAAGTAGTCATTCCAGCGCTGGGCACGTAATCCGCGCCTTTGCCCGATCTGCTCCATGGTCATCCCCAGGATCAGCACCTCGTGCACGAGCGCTGCTCCGTCCGCGCCGAGTTCGCGCTCGGCGCGGTTCAGCCGCAGCACCGCGTTGCGCTGGCCTTCGGTAATCGGCTCCCGCATCTGTCCGCCATCGACATATTCCCGGGTCGGATCGACCGCCCGCGGCCCGCGCTCGGCCCTTTCCCAATCGGCCTGAAAAGCCCGCCCGCCCTGGTATTGTGCATCGTCCACGTGGCGATGAGAGTGCATGCGGCCCAGCGGATCGTTGCGGATCGAGCGCACGGTGACAATCTTGTCGCCCGGCTCCAGCGCAAGAGGATCATCGACTTCAACCGCCGTTACTTCAGCGTTGAGCGGCAGATCACGCGATCGCCGGTCGTGCACCCTTGTCAGTTCGTGCGGTCGTCTGCGTTTGGCCCGTGCCATGCTTGACTTCTCCAATGGTAAGGTCTGACTCGCTGCGGCTGCGCTATCGTTTTATGCCGCGTCCACCAGCCGCAGGCAGACGGGAACGGCCGCCCGTTCCGAGGCGGTGCCGGGACCCCGGATCAGGTGCAAGTGCCCGATGCAGTAGCTCGAGGCCTCGTACTGCGGATGACCGCAGAAGGTGATGGCTTCGCCCTCGGCGTCGCCGCCATAGGGATACCGGCAATCACCGGGTTCCAACTCCATCAGCGTCAGATGGCGCGGCATGATTTGGATACAGCGGAGTTTGACGCGATCAGGCTGCTCGGAAACCGGCATCGATGGCTTCGATTCGGCCGCGGGCTCGCGAACTTTGCGGAGTCGCGGTGCATTGAGTTGTTGCGACAACCTCGGCAGCTTCTTCGGCCGGTCGAAGACCGCGAGCCCCATCCGCTTGGCGCGACCGATGGTGGCATTGCGTGAATAGGCGGTGTCGAACCTCGCGTTGATCGCATCGGCGGCTTCGGAATGGGACATGCCTTTGGCAACGCATTCCCGCAGCATGTCGCAATGCTCCGGGGCCCAGTTTACCTGCATTGGCTTTTCTCCCCTATGCTTCCGGCCGTGGTCAGGATGCCGGGTGGATCCCGCCGCGGCGCCCTTCGACCGATTTTTTCTGATATTCCGAATAATAAGTCAAGCTCAATTTCTGATATTCGGAATTGCATTTACTTCTGGAATTCGGAAAGGATGCGTCATGCTGGACGTCGGATTGATCGAGCGGGGACTGCAGAAGCCAGGCAAGACCAAGGGCGGTCTCGCAAAGGCGATGGGCGTTCGCCCCGGGGCCGTCTCGGAAATTCTGTCCGGGCTGCGCCTGATCAAGGCGTCGGAGATCGCCGACATCATCGATTATCTCGACTTGAATTCGGTGCCGATCATGGGCCGCGTTGGCGCCGGCGCGGCGATCGAGCCGGAATACGAGCAGGTGCCGCCGGAAGGCCTCGGCGAGGTCGAACTGCCCTTCCCTATTTCGGAGGAAACCATCGCCTTCGAGGTGGCCGGCGACTCCATGCTGCCTAAGTATGAAAATGGCGACGTTATCGTGGTCTACAAGGAGCAGCGGCACCCCGTGACGAGCTTCTACGGCGAAGAGGCCGCGGTGCGGCTGAAGACCGGCGAGCGTTACCTGAAAACCATCGAGCGGGGGAAATCCGCCACCTTGGTCAATCTCACCAGCTTCAACGCCAAGCCGATCAACGGGGTGAAGCTGGAATGGATCGGAGAGATCTGCGTCACCCTGCCAAGGGGCCAGATCGAGCGCCTGCGGGCCAAGGCCGGCGCCCGGGCGCGCAAGGCGGCAAAGGCACATGCCGGACGCGGACATGAGAGATAGGAAGCGCTCCGAAAAATGGCATGGCCACACCGCACGATTCTCGTCGGGCGCGGGGCCGGGCAGCACCAGTGCACTCTGATTTCCGATTTTACGAATTTTGCACTTGACTTGCTTCTGATTTTCAGAAATACTCGCAGGGTCGCCGGCTACAATTCCTCCGCCGGCTGGCGCCAGCCCTGAGGGGGTCATGCAGTATTTCGTCGTGATGATCGACTATGGGCGGGGCGGGCGCGAGGCGATTGTCGATCCTGAAATCACCCGCCGCGAAGTCATCTCGCGCGTGGCGTCGGGCGAGTACAGTAACATCAGCTTCATCCACGAAATCGCGGATTCGTCGGTCGACGATATTACGGCGGAGATTCTTGCCGAGGCAGCCGCTCCCGAAATCCCGGTCGCTGACGCCGATCCGCAGGCCAGCCGCTTCGATCACGTCCGCGATCTCAGGAAGCATGAGCCGGTGTGATCCACGCGAGGGCCGCGTCGGAACCGCGGCGACGCGGAACGGGCATATCCTGTCAGGTTTAGTGTTACTGCAAAGCCACACGCGCCAGGAATGTGCGGCCGTTCCGCTTACGTTCGCAAGAGTTGATGATGGGTCCTCGGCCGACACGGTAAATTAGCCGGGGGCTGACTTCTACCGTGCTTTCGCAAAGGAGAGCCGACATGCCAGCCTACATCCAGCACGATCAATCTGAAACAGCGCCGATTTTCTGTCCCGGCTGTATCGGTCTACTCCCGATGTACGTGAGAGAGGTCGATCCCCATTGGAGCATGGCGAAGATCGACTTGATCTACGAGTGTTCCGACTGCGGCGCCGAAGTCAGGCAGACCATTACCAAGCCGGAACGACGGCACTAGCGCGTTCACGCCGCTGCCTGTTTGCCCCGATAGCAAGGCCAAGACACAAGGCCAAGGCATATGACAGGGCGCGTCCTCGACGCGCCCGGCAACCAATGCTTCCGCCACAACGATGCCTCTGCTGCGCTCGCGGGCGGCGGGTTTGGGTCATATCGAGGCTGCAGTCCCTGAAGCATAACGCATTGCATGGAGTTCGCTGCTACCCCCTATGGGTAGAGTCGGATTGGACAATTTTGCCTTTCCGCCCTCCATTTCCCGCAAAAGCGACAATCCTGCTGTCGAATCTGTCCCTTTCCAGTATCGTGCCCGCCCAGTATCGTCGCTTGTCACGAATGGGAACCGCCTTCATGTACGACCCCGCCGGCGTGACGACATCGCCCGACTTCCCCATTCCTGCGCAGATGAAAGCCTGGATCCTGGGAAATCCGGATGAGCTCTTGTTCCGCGGTAAGGCCACCCCGATACCGGGGCGGGCGGAAGTTCTGGTCCGCATCGACGCCGTCGCGATCTGCGCGACCGACCTCGAGATTATCAGCAGCGGATCGCCGGCAAGCATCCAGGGCGGCCTGCCTTTCAACAAGAGTTTTACGCCGGGTCATGAATACATGGGCACGGTCGCTGCCCTCGGTCCCGCCGTCGACGAGGTTGCGATCGGCGAACGCGTCAGTGTCGAAATTCATGCCGGCTGCGGCCAGTGCAGCCGCTGCCGCCAAGGCATGTACACATCGTGCCTTAACTACGGAAGGCCCGACAAGGGTCACCGTGCCAATGGATTTACGACCGACGGTGGATTTGCCGAATACGCAATCAACCACATCAACACGCTGGCGCGGGTGCCCGATACCATGAGCGATGCTGAAGCCACGCTTGTCGTCACGGCCGGTACATCGATGTACGGCCTCACCGAACTCGGTGGGCTGGTCGCCGGCGAAAGCGTTGTGGTTATTGGCCCTGGTCCGATCGGGCTGCTCGCGGTGGCAGTTGCCAAGGCGCTCGGTGCAAGCCCCGTGATCCTGACGGGAACGCGCAACAAGCGCCTTGCGATCGGAAAAGAACTGGGGGCGGACCGCATCATCAACGTCGCCGAGGAGAACGCCGTCGATGTCGTCAGGCAGCTCACCGGCGGGATCGGCGCGGATTATGTGATCGAGTGCGCGGGCACCGAAGTCACGGTAAATCAAGCCATCCATATGACCAATCGCGGCGGAAAGATCTGCATGGCGGCCTTTCCGCACGGTCCGTTGACGACCGATCTAGCGCATCTGGTGAAGAACAACATCTACGTCTACGGCATTCGCGGCGAGGGCCGCAGCGCCACGCGTCGCGCGATGGCGCTGATGGCGGAAAAACGGTTCGATGCGACGAAAATTCACACCCATACGTTCGCGCTCGACGACCTGCCCACCGCACTCCGATACGCCCGCGATCGTGTCGAAGATGCCATCAAGGTGGTGGTGACCGCGCGTCGGACGGCCACGCTTGCCGACGTGGCGGCAGAGTAGAATGACCCCGTCAGCGGCCGAACGAGATGAACTGCTCAAAGGCTTCGCTCGTGCCCTGTTCCAGAACGACATGGACGCGCTCTACAGGATCGTCGCGCCCGACTTCCTGTGGAGCTTCCATGACGGTCTCATCACAACCAAGTCCCTCGTCGGCCCCACGGCAATTCGCGAGCATCTGGCCCGGCAGAGGGCGCTGTTCTCGGCGCAACGCTTCCACGAAGTGGCTTACCATCATGCCGGCGAGATGACCTTCATGACGTTCCGCGTCAACGAAACCGTAAGAGCCAGCGGGGAACAGCGGGAACAGCGCGGTATCGAGCGCTACACGTTCAAGGACGGCATGCTCGCGACCAAGGACGTCTACCGCAAGCCCGTCACTCCATGATTTGTGAGTATTCCCGTTTCAAATTCGTCCCAGCGCCGTCAGGATGACCCGCGGCGTCAGCGGAATCTCGGTGATCACAGCGCCGAACGGCCTGAGCGCGTCGTTCACCGCGTTCGCCACCGCCGCGGCGGCTCCCGCCGTACCGGCCTCGCCCGCGCCCTTGGCGCCCAGCTCCGTCTCGGAGGTCGGCGACACCACATGGCCGACATCGATGTCGGGCATTTCGCCGGACATCGGCACCAGATAATCGGCCATGTTGGCGTTGGTCAGCTGGCCGCGCTCGTCGTAGATGCACTTCTCGAGCAGCGCGGCGCCGAGCCCCTGCACTACCCCGCCCCGGATCTGCTCGTCGACCAGTTGCGGGTTGATCATGGTGCCGCAGTCCTCCACCACCCAATGCCGGAGCAGCTTGACGAAACCGGTGTCAGTGTCGACTTCCAGCCATGAGGCCTGTACGCCATTGGTGAAGGCGAACGGATATTCGCGCGGCACGAAGTGGCGTGTCGCCATCAACTCGGGCTGGATGCCCGGCGGCAGCGTGTCGGGGCGGAAGTACGCGATCCGCGCAAGCTCGCGCAGCTCCATGCGCGGCGAGCCGTCGCTGGCATTCACGATCGCATTGCCGGCGAGGTCAAGTTCATTCGGCGAGGATTGCAGGATGGCGGCGGCAACGTCGAGAATGTTCCTGCGCAAGATCTTCGCCGCCTGGAGTGCGGCCTCGCCGCCGATGCCGGCGCCGCGCGAGGCCCAGGTGCCGCCGCCATAGGGCGTGTTGTCGGTATCGCCCAGAATGATGCGGACACGCTCCATCGAGACGCCGAGCACGCTGCCGACGATCTGCGCGGTCAGGGATTCCGAGCCCTGCCCCTGTTCGGTGATGCTGGTCTGGCAGATCACCGAACCCTGGGCGTCCAGCCGCACCGCGACGCCGTCTTGCGAGGATATCCTGGCGCCCCCGACGCCATAAAACGCCGCGCTGGGATTGGTGACCTCGATAAAGCTCGCAATGCCGATGCCGCGATGAACCTTCCGGGCTCGCAACTCCGCCTGTTCGGCGCGCAGCGCGTCGTAATCCATCATCGTCATCAGCTTGTTCATCGCGGCGTGATGCGACAGCAATTCGAACCGCAGGCCGGAGGGCGACGCGCACGGGTAGGCGTTATCCGCAATCAGGTTGCGGCGGCGAATTTCCACCGGATCCATCCCGATTTTGGCTGCCGCCAGATCGACCAGGCCTTCCGTCACCGAACAAGCGATCGGATGGCCGACCGCACGATACTGGCACATGACATTCTTATTCTGGAACACGACCCGGGCCCGCGCCCGGTAATTTCTGGTCACATAGGGACCGCCCACGAGATTGACGACCTGGTTGGCTTCGATGGCGCTCGTACGCGGATACATCGAATAGGGCCCTATTCCGGTGAGATCGTCGATCTCGAATGCCGTGATGATCCCATCGCGCCCGACGCCGATCCGTCCCCAACAGCGATGATCGCGGGCATGAATATCGGTGTTGAAGCTTTCGACCCGGTCGGCGACGAATTTGATCGGCCGGCGTAACAGTTTCGACAGCGCGTACGTAGCCATTTCGTCGGCGTAGATGTGGACCTTGATGCCGAAGGAGCCGCCGACGTCCTTGCAGACCACGCGGACCTGCGATTCCCCGAGCCCAAGGTGAAGCGCCGCAATGTTCTGCACCATGTGCGGTGCCTGCGTGCCCTGATAGATCGTCAGCCTCGCCTCGGCGGCGTTCCAGTCGGCCAAGACCGAACGCGGCTCCAGCGTCACGCCGGTGTGCCGCCCGAAAATGAAATCGGCTTCCACCACCTCGTCGGAGCCGGCGAACGCTGTATCGACCTCGCCGGCATCGAGGTTGCGCTCAAAGGCCAGGTTGTCACCGAGCGACGGGTGAATCACCGGGGTTGCAGGGTCGAGCGCAGTGCGCATGTCCGTGACTGCTTCCAGTTCTTCATATTCGACCCTGACGATTTCCGCGGCATCCTCCGCGACGGCACGGCTGGTGGCCACGATGGCGGCGACGGCTTCGCCCTGCCAGCAGACCCGATCGATCGCGATGGCATGCTGGGCGGCAGATTTGAGGCCCTTCAGGTGCGAGAGCACGCCCACCCACGGGGTGATGACGGGGGCCAGTTCCTTGCCGGTCACGACCGCGATGACGCCGGGCAGCTGCTTTGCTGCAACGGTATCGATGTCGGCGATCCTCGCATGCGCATGCGGCGAGCGCAGGAAGACCAAGTGTCCCATGCGCGGCAGCTCCATATCGCTGACATAAAGCCCGCGCCCCTGCATCAGCCGCTCGAGGTTCGGCCGCGGTACGGTTTTTCCTATATAGGAATTCGGTCGGTCGAGTTCCGAAAGAATTTCAGGGTTTGCCGACGCGATCGTCATGCCTGGCCCCCTGCTCGCGCCCGCGCCGTGATCTCGATCGCGTCGATAATGGCATGGTAACCGGTGCAGCGGCAGTAATTGCCGGACAGGTGCTCGCGGATCCGTTCCCGATCGGGCTCAGCCTCCTGCTTCAGCAGATCCTGTGCCGCCATCAGCATGCCCGGCGTGCAAAACCCGCACTGCAAGGCGTTGCGATCGCGAAAGGCGGCCTGCAGATCGGCGACCTCGCCGCTATCGGACAATCCCTCGATGGTTTGCACTGAGGCGCCGTGCGTCTGCACCGCCAGCATCAGGCAGGACCGTACGATCTCCCCATTCACGCGCACCGTGCAGGCGCCACAAACCCCGTGTTCGCAACCGACATGCGTTCCGGTCAGCTGCAGCTGTTCCCTCAGAAAGTCCGCCAGATTGAGACGCGGGAGAACGTGAGCATCGACGCGCTCGCCGTTCACCTCAAGCGAGATCAACACCGACGCCGTCACGCACGACCCCCGGCATTGAGATCGGGCCGGCACAGAAGCGCCGACGCGCCGCGCGCCAGCAGCACCTTTGCAAGATGCCGGCGCATCGACGCAGAGGCCTGATGGTCATCCTGCGGATCGAGTTCCTCTCCCAGGACGATCATAGCCGCCGCCAACACCTCGGGCGTGAGGGAAACGTTGATCAATTTGGTCGCGGCCCTGGCCAACAGTGGCCGATCACCAACGGCGAAGAAGACCAGCCGGAGTTTGGTAAAGATATCTTTCTCCACGATCGCCTGCGCCGCGAGACCCGCGATCGCGTAGTCGCCTTGCCGCCGGGCGAATTCGTGGAAGAAGTATGAGGAGTTCGTGCTGGCCACCGGCAGTTCGACGCCCACGAGCAATTCTTGTGCTGACAGGTCCGTCGCATAAATCCCCTTGAAGAACTCTTCGGCAGCAACCCGCCGTTCGCCGGCCTGACCACGCACGACAATGGTCGCATTCAGCGCGACCATGCAGGCCGGCAGTTCGGAAGCGGGATCGGCATGCGCGAGGTTGCCGCCGATCGTGCCGCGGTTACGGACCGCGGGATGCGCGACGTGAGCAATCGCTTCCGTCAACAGCGGCGCGTTCGCCGCGATTTCCGGCGATTTCAGGACATCGACATGACGGGTCAGGGCACCGATCCTCACGATACTGCCGGTCACCGCAATGCCGCGCAGTTCGGCGAGTTCGCCGATATCGACGATGAGTTCGGGTGAGGTCAGGCGCAGATTCATCGCAGGCATCAGGCTCTGGCCGCCTGACAGCACCTTCGCCTTGTCCCCATGCGTCCCGAGCAACTCCAGCGCATTCACAACGCTGGTTGCGCGGGCGTAAGCGAAAGCCGCGGCTTTCATCGGCGTGACCTCCCCCGGGTCGTTTCTGGCACATTTTTTCTGGATTAGACGGCGGCGACCTCCAAAGGTCAAGTTTGTTTATCGAACGATTGTTTGTGGTGACTCGACTTCCAGACTTGTCATAATGGGATCACGCGCGCGGCTCAGTGCTCATCAAGACCGGCGCCTGGGAGGAGCGGCAATGAATCTGGGATTCTTTACGATGCCGATTCATCCGCTCAACAAGGATTGGCGCCTATCACTGCAGGAGGACCGCGAAGCATTCCTGCTCGCCGACCAACTCGGGTTTACCGAGGCCTATGTCGGCGAACACGTCACCGACCAGGCCGAGAACATCACTTCCTGCATCGCGTTCATCGCCTGGATCGCGGCCGCCACCAAAAGGATCAGGCTCGGCACCGGCACGATCAATATGCCGAACACCCATCCCGCCACCGTCGCCGCCTCCGTGGCGATGCTCGACCACATGCTCGATGGCCGTCTGATTCTCGGCATAAGCCCGGGCGGCCTGCTTTCGGACGCGGAATTGTTCGGCAATCTGGACGCCGATCGCAACGCGATGTTTCTGGAATCGATCAATCAGGTGCTGGCGATCTGGGCCGGCGAGCCGCCGTATGATCTCGCGGGAAAATACTGGAACGTCTCGACGCAGAAGACCTTGATCAAGGATATCGGCCAGGGAATCATTGCGCGACCGTTGCAGCGGCCGCATCCGCCTATCGTCGTGACCGCCGTCGCGCCGTTCTCCAAGGGCGTCGCCGAAGCCGCTGCGCGCGGCTGGGATCCGATTTCGGCCAATTTTCTGATGCCCGCCTGGGTGAAAAGCCACTGGCCGAAATACGTCGAAGGCTGCGAGCGCGGCGGTCGTCCGGCTGACTCCGCGAACTGGCGCGTCGCGAAGAGCGTATTTGTCGCCAAGGATGCAGCAACCGCGAAGGCCTACGCGACCGACCCGGACGGGCCTTACGTCTACTACTATCGTTCGCTGTTCACCAAACTCAGGAAGAACGGCCGCATCGAGCTGTTCAAGACCCGCCGCGACCAGCCCGACGATGAAGTGACGCTGGAAACAGTCTGCGACAGACTGATCATCTATGGGACACCTGATCGTGTTGCGGATCAATTGCTGGCTTTCCAGGACGAGGTCGGGCAGTTCGGCACGCTGCTGTATGCCGGCAAGGACTGGAAAGACCGCGAGCTCGGACGCCAATCTATGATCCTGATGGCCGAGAAGGTGATGCCGCGCCTGAACGCGGGCAGTTCGGACCGCTCTAACGCCGCAGAATAATCCGCAATTGTTTGAGAGGGCGCGCCGTGGCTCTGACCGATCGCATTCCCTATCAGGCGCAAATCGACCGGCCCCGTCTCCGGCTGCCGGGCGGCAAGAAGCTCGCGGTATGGGTCATCCTCAATGTCGAGGAATGGCGGATCGAGAACACCATGCCGCGAACCGTGCTGAGCCCCCCGATGGGACAGCCGCTGCTGCCGGACGTGCCGAACTGGTCGTGGCACGAATACGGGATGCGCGCCGGCTTCTGGCGTCAGTTCAAGGCACTGACCGACCGGAATATGCCGGTGACGCTGGCGCTGAACGCGAACGTATGCCACTCCTACCCTCGCGTCGCATCGGCTGCGCTTGATGCCGGTTTCGAATTCATGGGTCACGGTTTCGTCCAGGGCCCCATGCACAGGCTGGACAACCAGGCCGATGCGATCAAGCGAGCGGTCGAGACAATCGAAGATTTCACCGGCAAGCGGCCGAGATCGTGGGAAAGTCCTGGCCTGACGGAAACCGAGGAAACGCTCGATCTTCTGCGTCTCAACGGCATCGAGTACGTTGCAGACTGGGTGATCGACGATCTTCCACAGGACATCGCGACGCCGCACGGCACCATCACTACCATTCCCTACTCGGTGGAGACCAATGACATCGTCATCCACGCGCTGCAGCATCTGACTTCCGAGCAATTCCTGCAGCGCTGCACCGACCAGTTCGACCGGTTGTACCTCGAAGGCGCCACCAATGCGCGGATCATGGCGATCTCAATTCATCCTTACATCACCGGTGTTCCGCATCGCATCAAGTATCTGGAGGCGTTGCTCGACTATGTCATCGGCCATGAGGGTGTCGCCCTGATGACCGCAAGCGAGATCGGAGACTGGTACCGGGCCGAAATGTCGAAATCATAGTTCAGGCCGCAAGCCCCTTGGCGTTCGTCTTTCAGCACTTCCGAAGAAGCGTTTGCGACAACGCAATGGAAGTTTTCGCTCTTGAGCGCCGACGCCATCTCCACCGGGCACGGACGGCTCGCGCTGGACCTTCCTCATGGCGACCCATCCGGCTTGAGAAACCGGCCGTAACTGCCGCGGGCGAACAACAGCGGCTCTTCCCGGTTGTAGGCATAGGCCTCGACGGCGCCCAGGAAGATGACGTGGTCGCCGCCATAATACCGGTTGGCCGCGCGGCATTGGAAATTCGCGACGCTGTCGGTCAATATCGGCGCGTTGCCAAGGCCCGGCGTCCATTCGACGCCCGCGAATTTGTCTTCGGAGGATTTTGCGAATTTGCTGGCCAGAGCCTGCTGCGATGCGCCCAGCACATTGACCGTGAAATGACTGGCGTTCTGGAAGGTGCTCAAGCCCTGGGAAAACATCCCGAGGCTCCACAGCACCAGCGGCGGGTTCAGCGATACCGAGGCGAACGAATTGCAGGTCAGCCCATAGGGCTTGCCGTCGGCCGCGACCGCCGTGATGATGGTGACGCCGGTGGCGTAAGTACCCAGCGCGTTACGGAAATCCCTGGGATCGATCACCGAGCTATCGCTGGCCAGTTCGTTGGCCGGATCCGGATTGATCGGATGCTTGGGGGCGTCGGTCATCCGAAGGGCCTCAGAGCGTCAGGTTTTCGGATGGCAGGCCGAGCGCCACGCGGCCGTAATTGGTGCCAGCCGCATCGAAATTGAAAGCCAGGTGCGAATTGATGGCGTGAGCATCGCGGAACTGCCGCTGCAGCGCACCCGTGGTGAAGAGGCCGCGCGCGCCGCTCGCGGAGGACAACAGGGATACCGCCTCGGTACAGAGATTGACGGAATAGGCCCCGTCACGCCGCAGCCTGGTCTTGGTGAAGATAGCCGGAATCCGGCCGGATCGCGCATCGGCCATCGCCTCGATACATCTCGACCGCATGATCAGACGCGCGGCATCGATCTTCGCGGAAGCCTCGGCGATCTTGATCTGGGTGCTCTGAAAGTCGCCGAGCTTGGCGCGATTGTAGGTCGACGCGCGATGGCGTGTGATGTCGATGTAGTCATCGAGGCAGGCCTGTGCGTTGCCCAAGGCCGCCCCGGACAGCACATAGGGAAACAGCGAGAATACCGGCAGCGCATACAGCGCATTCGGATTGTCAGCGCTGCCGGGGGTCGGACCGCCGGCCAGATCACCCACCGCAACCGTCATCGCTTCGGTGACGAATACTTCGGCGACCTCGACATCGTTCGATCCCGTTCCCCGCAATCCGCTCGCATTCCAGGTGTCGGTGACCCTGTAGTCCTTCTTGTGAAGCAGGAATATCCGGTACTCGATCCCGTCCGCCTCATCGTCGGAGGAGACGACGCCGCCAAGCATATTCCATTCGCTCGAATTCACGCCGGAGGAAAACGGCCAGTGGCCCCGCAGCATGTAACCGCCCTCGACTTTGCTGGCGCGACCGGAGGGAAAGATGAAGGAAGATGCGATCAGCGCGTCGGCATCCTTGTTCCAGACCAGATCCTGGGCGCGACGGTCGAACATGGCCAGCATCCAGTGATGGCTCGCGAGATTGGCGAAATTCCAGGCGACCGACGCATCACCTTGCGCCAGCACGTCGGCACAATCGACCAACGCGACGTAATCGAGTTCGGCGCCACCCACCCGCTTCGGCTGCAAGATCCTGAACAAGCCGGCATCATGCAGATCGCGTTCCGTTTCCGGCGGCAGCCGCCGCAACTCCTCGGTTCTGGTTGCGCGATCGCGTAAGCGCGGAACCAGCGCCTTGGCGCGAGAGAGCATGGCGGCATAGGTGAGGTCGTCCGCGGACGGACTTGCCTTTGGCATCTCGCCGACACCTCCCATTTGGCGTTTCTCGCTATCCCGCCGGTCATCGCGGTCCTGAGATGCGGCCGATCAACGCGAAACCTGCTTGACCGGTCGAAGCTATCTGATGATTGTTTATCGTCTGATCATCAACTATTCAAGGCGCGGCCGCCGCCGCTCATACATTCGATCGGCAGGGAGCAGATGCTGATGGACCAGACCGTTGGAATCGTCGGGCTTGGCATCATGGGCGGCGCGATCGCCCGCAATCTCGTCGAGCGCGGCTGGCGCGTCATCGGCTTCGACCTCGATGCCGCACGATGCGCCGAGCTTGCGCTTGCCAACGTCACGATCGCCGATGACGCCGGCCAGGTCGCGCGTAGCGCGCCTGTCATCATGACCAGCCTGCCAAGCCCCGCGGCAGTTGAGGAGGTCGCACTGAGAATAGCCAGTTCCGGTCAGCCGTCGCGGATTGTGATCGAACTCTCCACCCTCACGATCGCAGACAAGCTTCGCTTCGAAGCCATCCTGAAGCAGGCCGGCCACATTGCGCTGGATTGCCCCCTGAGCGGAACCGGCGCACAGGCCAGAAATCGCGATCTCGTCGTCTATGCCAGTGGCGACAGCGCAGCCATTGCCCGGTGCTCCGATCTGTTTGCTGATTTCGCCAAACAAAGCGCCGATCTCGGCGCCTACGGCAATGGCAGCCGAATGAAGTTCATCGCCAATCACCTGGTCGCCATTCACAACGTCGCCGCCGCGGAAGCGATGGTGCTGGCGCAGCGCGCCGGGCTCGATCCGAGGGTGGTGGTCGACATGATCGGCCCGGGCGCCGGCGGCTCGCGGATGTTCCAGATGCGCGCGCCAATGATGGCCGAGGGCGTTTATCAGCCAGCGACCATGAAGGTTTCGATCTGGAAGAAAGACATGGCCATCATCTCCGAGTTCGCCGCTGACGTCGGCTGCGCGACTCCGCTGTTTACGATGACGCAGCCGGTCTACGCGCAAGCGATGGCGATGGGGCTGGGCGAGCAAGACACCGCCTCGGTGTTCGAAGTGCTGAAGCAGATCAACGTCACGGAGCCGAGAGCCGCCGCAGGTCGCAATGAGGCTCCGGGGTTGTGATTCAAGTTTCAGACAGCAGATTCCGTCAAGCGGATATGCGTTCCCGTTCTCGCGGCGCGATGCGCCCGAGCTTTGCGTCGAGTGCCGCCCTCGATAAGAAGAGGGCGCAGGGAAGACCGGGTGCGCGCTGCACCCGCGGTCTCGTGTGCAAAATGCATGAGTAAAAAACGCACACGAGCATACAGGTCCAGCGGAGGCATCCGGCCTTCCCTGCGCAGTGGTTTACGGATTACTCCGCGCTCTCCCCGGTGATCAGGATTTGCTTGTCACCGTCGCCAGCGGGAAGTTTTGCTTCCCGCGGACTTGAACGCCAACCTTGAGGCGTCAGGACCACACGGCTTCACCGTCCGCGCGGCTTGCGCTCGTCAGTCGCAAGCCACCCGTCCACCGCATCCCACCGCGCGTTCGTGACGATCGCGACCCGCCCCTCTCATCGGGTGAGACGGGGCGAATCTGTAAGGGTGATTTGCCCGACAGGTTAAGCGAAAGTTTGCCCGTCGGGTTGTTTTGTCGCAGCCGGGTCTTGGTGGGGACTGCGCCGGCGCGCGAGGCGAAGCGGTTCGCGGTCGCCATCAGCTCGACGGTGACTTTATCGAGATCGTCCCGGCTGCCACAGCTAACCCGCTGCACTGGAAAAATCCGGCGGACGGCGCTCGGCGAATGCGGTGAACGCCTCGCGGGCCTCGGCGGTCATCAGCCGCTCGGCGAAGATCACGCTCTCGCGATCAATCTGCGCCGCGATCGCTTCGAAATCGCGCATCAGCGCCTTGGTGTGGCTGAGCGCGCCGGGCGGACGCTTGGTCAACGCTTCCGCCGCCGCGCGCGCCCGGGCTCGCAGTTCGGCCACCGGCACCACCGCATTGGCCAGACCGCAGGCCAGCGCCGAGGCGGCGTCGAGCGGTTCGCCGAGCGCGAACATGGCATAGGCGCGAACATGGCCGATCCGCGCCGGCAACAGCCAGCTCGATGCCGCCTCGGGCACCAGAGCGAGATTGACGAACGGCGTGGTCAGCCGCGCCGTCTCGGCGAGGAACACCAGGTCGCAATGCAGCAGCATGGTGGTGCCGACGCCGACCGCGTTGCCCTGCACCGCCGCGATCAGCGGCCTGGTCGCCTTGCCGAGATTCCGGATGAAACGGCCGGCCTGATGCTCGCCGCGATTGCCGGCGCTCGCCTGCGCGGCGAAATCGGCGAGATCGTTGCCTGCCGTAAAACTGTCGCCGTCGCCCTGGAACACCACGACCCGAATTGCCGGATCCTTTTCCGCGCGCTCCAGCCCGTCCGACAGGGCGCTGTACATGGCACTGCTCAGCGCGTTCTTCTTGTCCGGGCGGGCCAAGGTCAGCGTCATGATCCCGGCCGCGACTTCGGTCTTCACATATTCCGTCATCAAAAACTCCTCAAAGGGAAGACACTTCGCTTCAGGCGACTTTCGCCGGCTTGGACTGATCGGCATCGAGAAAGCCGACCAGCCGCTCGCGGATGATGCGCTCGGCATCCGCCATGATGCGGTCGATCAGCTGCTTCACCGTCGGGACATCGTGGATCAGTCCGACCACCATGCCGCAGCTCCAGGCCCCCGCGTCCAGATCGCCGTTGATCATGACCTTGGGATAGGCGCCGGCGACCTGGTCATGGATATCGGCGATCTTCAGGTTGGCGCCCTTCTCGCGCTCGATCTCCAGCAGGCGGTCGACCGCCTTGTTCTTCAGCACCCGCTCGGTATTGCGCAGCGCGCGCATCACCAGCCGGGTATCGAGCTCGGACGCCGCCACCAGCGCCTGCTTGACGTTGTCGTGCACCGGGGCTTCCTTCGTGGCGATGAAGCGCGTGCCCATGTTCATCCCCGCTGCCCCCAATGCCAGCGCGGCCACCAGGCTGCGCGCGTCGGCCATACCGCCCGACGCCACGAACGGAATCTTCAATTCCTCCGCGGCGCGCGGCAGCAGGATCATGTTCGGCATGTCGTCTTCGCCGGGATGCCCGCCGCATTCGAAGCCGTCGACACTGACCGCGTCGCAGCCGATCGCCTCGGCCTTCAGCGAGTGCCGGACCGAGGTGCATTTGTGGATCACCTTGATGCCGGCGGCCTTCAGCGCCGGCATGTATTGCTCGGGGCTGCGGCCGGCGGTTTCGACGATCTTGATGCCGCCCTCCCGGATGGCGGCGATGTATTCCGGATAAGGCGGCGCGGTGAATGCCGGCAGGAACGTCAGGTTCACGCCGAACGGCTTGTCCGTCATGTCATGACAGCGCGCGATCTCCTTCGCCAGCAATTCGGGCGTCCGCTGCGTCAGGCCGGTGATGATGCCGAGGCCCCCGGCATTCGACACCGCCGATGCCAGCTCCGCGAAGCCGACATAATGCATGCCGCCCTGAATGATGGGATGCGCGATGCCGAACATTTCAGTGATGGCTGTTTTCACGTATTCCTCCGGTCTTTTTCAAATGGTTCCCGGTAAGCCTATAGCATTCAAAGAATATCTTCTCCCCTCCCCCCGCGAAGCGGTGGGGAGAGGTCGGGGGTGGGGGGTCTATCCGCGCGTACCGCTGTCAGCGAGTCTGGGGAGACACCCCCCACCCCCGACCCCTCCCCGCCACGCGCAAGGGCGCGTGGAGGGAGGGGAGTGATGGTCACCACTTCTCGCCGAACGGGCGTATTTCCAATTCGAACGTCCAGGCGCTGCGGGGCTGCCGATAAAGCAACCAGTAGGATTCCGCAACCGACGACGGCGGCATCAGCAGATCCGGGTTGTCGAGCGCACCCGGTCCCAACGCCTCGAGCCGCCGCTGGCGCACCCATTCGGTGTCGACGCCGGAGTCGATGATGAGATGGGCGACGTGGATGTTTTTCGGCCCCAGTTCGCGCGCCATCGCCTGCGCCACCGCGCGCAGCCCGAATTTGGCGCTGGCGAACGCCGCGTAGCCCGACCCGCCGCGCAGGCTCGCGGTGGCACCGGTGAAGAAAATATTGCCCGTACCCCGCGGCAGCATCAGGCGGGCGGCCTCGCGGCCGGCGAGAAAGCCGGAGTAACAGGCCATCTCCCAGACCTTGCGGAATACGCGCTCGGTGGTGTCCAGAATCGGGAAGTTGACGTTGGCGCCGACATTGAAGATGCAGACCTCGAGCGGCGCGTGCCTGTCGGCGTCGCCCAGAAAGGAGACGATTTCCTCTTCCTTGCGCGCATCGAGCGAGCGCGCGTGAATGTCGCCCCCGGCCGCCTCGATCTCCTTCACCAGCGGTTCGAGCTTGGCGCCGTTGCGCCGCCCGGCGAACACCGTGAATCCCTCGGAGGCAAATTTCTTCGCGATCTCGCTGCCGATGAAGTCACCGGCGCCGATCACGGCCACGGTCGCGTTTCTCTTCTGCAAGGCTGTTCTCCCGGTCAGGTTAGGTCTGTTTCGATGGACGCCGGCCGTGCCGGATCAGTCTGCGCCACCGAGATCTACGGCTGACGCCTCATTCGGTATTTATTGTACGATACATCGGCGGCCGGGCGCGGACCGGATCGAGCAGCGACCAGTCGCCTTGCTCCACCACGTGGCCCCTCGGGAAAGGCGGACGAGCCTCCTGGCCGAGAGATCGCATCACCCGGTCGTCGCGGTAGTAGCAAAGCAACACCACACGGACCAACGCCGCAAGCGGCGCCCCGCCGACCTCGCGAAAGGCGGCGGCCACCTCGCTGCGGCGCTGCGCTTCCAGGTCGGCGAAGGCGCCGCCTCCAATCGCGGCGAGATGCGACAATGCGCGACGGATGTCGTCGCGGTCGCGCTCCAGACTGCGGAGAATGTCGTTGAATATTTTCTCGTCGTCGGCGCCGGGCACGTCGTAGACCGCGCTCTGGGGGATCATCATGCCGGCCAGCGCGCGCAGGTCGCGGACTTGTTCGGCAGTGAGGTCATGGTTTGGCATGGAAATCGCTCTCAGTCGAACAGATTGGCGAGGCGCTGCTTGATGCTGTCGGCAATGTAGAGCGCCAGCGCCTGGATGGTCGAGGTCGGATTCACGCCGCCTGAGGTCACCCAGATGCTGCCGTCGACGATGAACAGATTCTTCACGTCATGGCAGCGGCCCCATTCATTGACCACCGAACGCTCCGGGTCGGTGCCCATGCGCGCGGTGCCGAGCAGGTGCCAGCCGCCGTTGAGGATAGGACTCTCGACCGCAATATTGCTGGCGCCGGCGGCGGTAAGGATCTCCTTCGCGCGCGCGATGCCGTGATCCATCATCTTCAGGCTGTTGGCGCTGATGGTATAGTCGAGCCGGGGCGCCGGGATGCCGCTGGAATCCTTCAGGTCGGGATCGAGCGTGACGCGATTGTGCTCCTCGGGGAGATCCTCGCAGATCGCCGAGAGGCCGATGCGGCGGTTCACGAGCTTCCGGTAGGCCCCATGATGATCTTCGCCCCATGGCAGCCGCCCCGCATTGGCGCTGACGATCGCTTCCATGATGGCGCCGACGCCGCGGCCGAACTGAAAGGTGTAGCCCCGCACGAAATCGCGGCCAGGATCTGTCTCGTAGAATTCCTGGCTCCACAGGCACAGCGGCGGGCCGTGATTGCCGTCCAGCGGTTCGTCGACATAGCCGTAGGTCAGGGCATAGGGGTGAAACATCAGGTTCTTGCCGACCAGGCCCGAGGAATTGGCGATGCCGTCGGGAAATTTCGCCGATACCGAATTCAGCATCAGGCGCGGCGTGCCGACGCCGTTGCAGGCGAGGATCACGACTTCGGCGGGCTGAAACTGCTCCTTGCCCTCGGCATCGTAATAGACCACGCCGGAAGCCATGCCGTGCTCGTCGACCGTGACCTCGCGAACCCGGCACATCGTGCGCAGCTCGACTCCGGCGCGGATCGCATGCGGCCAATAGGTGATGTCGGTACTGGCCTTGGCGCCCTGCGCGCAGCCCGGCGTGCAGTGACCGAGATTGATGCAGCGCGCCCGCCCTTCGTAGTCGGTGGTGGCGATGGTCGAGTCGGACGGCCACCAGTGCCAGCCGAGCTGGTTCATCGCCTTGCCGAACCGCGCGCCGGATTTGCCGAGCGGCAATGGCGGCATCGGCGGCTGATGCGGGGGATAGGCAGGATCGCCCGCGAGACCCGAAACCCCCATCATGCGGTCGTTCTCGGCGAAGTACGGCTCCAGCGTGGCGTAGTCGATCGGCCAGTCGTCGGCGACCCCGTCGAGCGTGCGCACCTTGAAATCCGAGGGGTGCATGCGCGGGAAATGCGCCGTGTACATGATGGTGCTGCCGCCGACGCCATTGAAATTCACCACCTTGATCGGCGAATTGGCGTCGTTGATCGGATAGTCGGTGGGCCGCGCACGGCGATTGGGATTGATGGCGAAATCGCTGAACAGGCGCGCTTCCCAGTCGCGTCCGTTGCTGGGATAGTCCGTCGGCTTCACCCAGTCGCCCTGCTCGAGGCAGACGATCCGCATCCTGGTATCGGCGAGACTCCAGGCCACCGCGGCGCCCGATGCCCCGGAACCGACGATCAGGACATCGACTTTATCAAGCATCGAATTCTCCTCCCCAGCGATTCATTGATACCCAGTTCGCACCCGGCTGTCAGCAGGGGCGACAGCATGGGTGATGCTATTGTAGGTTCAGGCAGAAGCGGAAAGAACCGGGAGGGGTGGCGTGGCTGACGGCGTGCGCAATGGCGCAGATACTATCTATGAATGCGACGCGCTCGTGGTCGGCTCGGGCTGCGCAGGCATGTCCGCCGCCGTCACCGCCGGTCATGGCGGTCTCAAGGTCCTCATTGTCGAGAAGGAGGCGCGCTTCGGCGGCACCACGGCGCGCTCCGGCGGATGGTTGTGGATTCCCGGCACGTCGCTGGCGCGGACCTGGGGCATCAACGAGAGCCCGGACCAGGCGCGAACCTACCTGCGGCATGAAGCGGGCAACAATTTCGATGCGGCGCGGGTCGATGCCTTCTTGACCGCGGGGCCGGAGGCCGTCGACTTCTTCACCACGCAAACCGCCCTGCGCTTCGACATGCCGCTGGTGTTTCCCGATTATCACGCGGAAGCCCCTGGCGGAACGCAAGGTGGCCGCTCGATGGTGACGCGGCCCTTCGACGGCCGCGAGCTCGGCCCGCATATCCAAACTCTCGGCGCGCCGCTGCCGGAATTGACGGTGTTCGGCATGATGCTGGGGTCGGGCAAGGAAATCGTTCACTTCATGCGCGCGACCAAGTCGCTGACCTCGGCGGTCTATGTCGCCAAGCGGCTGTCCCGCCATTTGATGGACGTGATGCGCTACGGCCGCGGCATGACGCTGACCAACGGCAACGCGTTGGCCGGACGGCTTGCGAAATCCGCACTCGACCTCAACATACCCCTGTGGCTGTCCTCTCCGGTCCGCGAGCTGATCGTCGAGGACGGCGCGGTGCGCGGCGCCATGGTCGAACGCGAGGGACGCCTGGTTCGAATTCACGCCAAACGCGGGGTCATCCTGGCTTGCGGCGGCTTCCCGCATGACGTCGCCAGGCGCAAGGCGATGTTCCCGCATGCGCCTGACGGCACCGCGCATTATTCACCCGGCCCGCCCGGCAACACCGGTGACGGACTGCGGATGGCGGAGGCGGTCGGCGGGCGTGTCGAAGACACGCTTCCGAATGCCGCGGCGTGGGTGCCGGTGTCGGTCACCAAGCGGAAAGACGGCAGCAACGGGGTGATGCCCCATTTCATCGATCGCGCCAAACCCGGCGTGATCGCCGTGATGCGCGATGGCGCGCGCTTTGCGAACGAGGGTAATTCCTATCACGACTTCGTCCAGGAGATGATGAAGGCCGCCAGGCCCGGCGAGGAAATCGCCGCCTTCCTGATCTGCGATCACACGACCCTGCGCAAGTATGGCTTGGGATGCGTGCCGCCGTTTCCGATGCCGATCGGCCGTCACGTCAACACCGGTTACCTGATGCGCGGCGGTACGCTCGCGGAGCTCGCTGCTCAGGCCGGTATCGATGCACGAGGGCTGGAGGCGACGATTGCGAAGTTCAACGCCTCGGCGGCGACCGGACAGGATGCGGCCTTTGGCAAAGGGTCGCGCGCCTACAACCGCTTTCAGGGCGATGCGCTGCATGGTCCGAACCCCTGTATCGCGCCGGTCGAACACGGGCCGTTCTACGCGATCAAGATGGTGATCGGTGATCTCGGCACCTATGCCGGGATCCGGACCGACGCGAACGCCCGCGCGCTCGACGCGGATGGTCGTGCGATCGACGGGCTCTACGCCGCCGGCAACGACATGGCGAGCATCATGGGCGGCAACTATCCCGGCGCCGGCATCACGCTCGGACCCGCATTGACCTTCGGCTATATCGCGGGCCGGCATATCGCGGGTGTATCGAAGCCGTGATATTCATGGCGCGGGACGTGATCTGGCGGCAGCCAAAAAGG
Organism: Bradyrhizobiaceae bacterium Ga0074131; assembly: GCA_001464035.1. GTDB lineage: Bacteria > Pseudomonadota > Alphaproteobacteria > Rhizobiales > Xanthobacteraceae > Bradyrhizobium. Next base: position 190,874 of record LNEC01000012.1, on the reverse strand, counting down.
GCGGCGTCGCGCGGGTGCACCGCAATATTCCGCGCCTCACTCGGCGAGAGCGTTTCGCACGCGGATCAAGTAGTCGCGAGTGATCGAAAATTGATCTGCCCCGTCGTACGATCGACGGACGCGGCGCGACAACTCGCCTGTCAATATAGTGCTGGCGGTCCGCTGCGGTTGCTGCGGACCCGTATCAATCGAATTCGAAAGGAAGAGCCATGGCTCATGTGGGAAGCTGCTTCTGCGGCACAGTCAAACTGGAGGTCACCGGTACGCCGGAGGCGATGGGTTATTGTCACTGCCGTTCCTGCCAGTCGTGGTCCGGCGGACCTGTGAACGCGTTCAGCCTCTGGAAGCCGGCGGCCGTGCGGATTACCGCGGGAGCCGAGCATGTGGCGACGTTCCAGAAGACCGAGACCAGCCAGCGCCAGTTCTGCGCGAAGTGCGGCGGACACCTGATGACCAATCATCCGCCATTTGGTCTCGTCGACGTGTTCGCCGCGACGATCCCGACGCTTGCCTTCGTCCCCGGCGTTCACGTCAACTATGCGGAAACGGTGCTGCCGATGCGGGACGGCCTGCCAAAGCTGAAGGATTTTCCGAAGGAGCTTGGCGGTTCGGGCGAAGCCGTCGCGGAATAGCGATTGCGTCATTCGGCGGCGACGCCGTCACTATCCGATCTGCAATAGAAGGAGAGCCGAAACTCGGATCCCCTTTCGTCGCTGGCGGCGAGTCCGTTTCAGTATCTAGTTGGTAAGCGCTGGCACAGCCGCACTGTCTTCCGCGCGCGCGACGTGTTGCGCGATCGTGGCGACCGCGGCGTTCGGTATGAACTGGCCCAACAGCTGGTTGGCCCGTCGGGCGGCCGGATGACTGGCCTCGCCCCAGCAAGCCAGCGTCGGAGTATCCACCGTCGCGAGCAACTCCGGCGTCAGATCGAACCCATAGGCGCTGGCCCAGTCCAGCAGGTTGACCGGCGTGGTTTGCGACGCGTAATCGCGAACGCGCTGCGGCCAGCTGGCGAACGTCCCGGCGCCGCCATAAAAGTCGATCATCCGCTCGATCGCGGCACTATCGCCAGCCTGATACGCAGCGGAATAGGCGTCCGACATGGTCCGGAACGCCAGATAATGCCGGTACTCGCCCATGTGGCGCAGGATTTCCGGCGCCGGCGCTTCGGCAATCGTCAGGCTCAGCAACGGCACGCGTCCTCGCAGCGCGACCGCGAGCGCGGACAGAGCGCCAAAGGAATGGCCGACCAGATGCGCCGGGCCGCCCGTGCGCCGGATCACCGCTTCAAGCGCCTCCGCCTCGTGGGCAATATCGGTGTCGGCAACACTGCGGCGTTCCTGCGTGCCGCCATATCCAAGCAGGCTCGTGGTGACGGCACGGTATTTGTTTTCCCACTGCGCCGTCACGGGCCGCCAGGCGGCGCCGGTGCTGCATGACCCCGGCACCAGCACGACCGTCGGGCCCGCTCCGGCTTCGTCATAATCGATGCATCCGCGTCCGTCTTCGATCATGGTCTTGATAGCTCCTTCAAGTTGGCGAGATTCGGCAGCCGCCACACGAACGCTTGATCGTGCGACGGCTGTCGGCGGGTTCGATCAGCGCCTGGTGATCACGATTTCGAGGTATTCACTGGGAACGATCATGGTGCCGTCTTCGGCGCGATTCATCCGCCCGATCAGCGACAGCAGGTCGGTTCTGAGCCCTTGCTGGTTGGCGGCGTCGAGCGCGGCAAAGGCCTTGAGCATCGGGCCGTAATAGCTCTTGAATATCTCCAGGAAGTGCTCCGGCGACCGGTAACGGAACACGAAGTTGCGCGGCACGGCGTGGATCCCGAGCGCTGAGGGTCCGAACATTTCCGTGATGCGCGCCGGGGTCCCCCACAATGCGGGCGACCGCGCACCGGCCGGCGGCGGCAGGTATTTGCCGAGCGTCTTGAACAGCTGCCCGATGAAGCCTTCCGGCGTCCAGTTGGCGAGGCCGATCTTGCCGCCGCTCCGGCATACCCTGAGCAATTCCGCCGCGGCCTTTTCCTGGTCCGGCGTGAACATGACGCCGAAGGTCGAGACCACCACGTCGAAACTGGCGTCGGCGAAAGGCAACGCCTCGGCGTCCGCCTCCCTGAACTCGATCGACAGACCGTCGGCCGCGGCGCGCGACCGGCCGCGCTCGAGCAGGCTCGGCACGTAATCCGTGGATACGACATCGCACCAGCGGCGGGCCGCGGCGAGCGTGGCATTGCCGTTCCCCGCGGCGACATCGAGCACCTTCTGTCCTGCGTGGATATCGAGGGCTTCGCACAGTTCCTCACCGACGATCTGAAGCGTGGTGCCGACCACGGCATAGTCGCCGGAGGACCAGGCGCCTTGCTGGCGTGTTTTGAGGGCTCCCAGATCGACCGGGGCGGGCGTGGCGTTCTGAACGGCGGTGGATGCAACCATGGTTGGTCTCCGATTGGATTTGTTGGTGATGTTGCTGCCGCCGGTGTCTTTTTGTCGCTATCGACGCCTGCGGATCGAGGTCAGGCTCTCGCCGTTGAAATTGCTGCCGATCTGAACCTAATCCCGGTTCCGAAGACCTAATCTGAGAGGCGTCGTGTCCGCTATCCAGTTTGCGACAGGGCTATCCCGAATATGCGATTATTGAGTCCCGATCGGTATCCAGGGGCATATCGCCGGAGTGTCTCCCATGAATGCACGTCCTGATCGCGATTCGAGCCCGCCTCTGCCACGCGGAGTCCGCCGCGCGCTCGATGCAATGCGCGCGAATGTCGGGCGTAACTGGACCGTGACCGAACTGTCCGCAGCCGCGGGCTTGTCCAGCCGTACGCTGCAGCGACAATTCCGGGAGTTTCTCGGAAAGACCCCCCGGGCAGCTCTTCGAGATTTCCGATTCGAGAACGCACGCCGCGAACTGCTGCAGGGCATTCCCGAGACCAAAGTGATGGATGTCGCCGAGCGCTGCGGACTCCTGCATTGCGGGCGGTTTTCCGTCGAGTATCGCCGCCGTTTCGGCGAAACACCGTCGCAGACCGCGAAGCGGCAGGCCGTCTTCACCGAGGCACTGACGTCGATGCCGTCTTTTTCAATCCCAAGCCGCGACCGACCCACCGTGTCGCTGAGCCGGATCGACGCCCCCTTGGAACACAGCGACGTCGCGCTCGGCATCGCCGATGAGCTTGCGGCCGCTTTAACGCGGGCCGGCGCCGCCGTTGTCCGGCAAGCCGGCGCGGCGCGCTATCACCTGATCGGCGCCATCAGCGGATCGGACCGGCAAACACGCCTGACCTTCCGGCTGGTCGACGCCGAAACCGGCCGCCATCTGACAGCGTATCGTGCCGATGGCGCGTTTGGTCATGACGCCGCCGTCGACGAGCATCTGGCCACCAGAATCGTCGCGGCGATGCAACCATGCCTGCGCCTGGCGGAAATCGATCGTGCCAGCCGCAAACCGGAGGCCGATTTGAGTCCGCACGATATGGCGCTGCGGGCGATGCCCTGCGTGCTTTCGCTCAATGCCGAGGGCAATGCGCAAGCGCTGGATCTGCTGGAACGCGCGATGGACCATGATCCCGACAATGCGCTGGCGACCGCGCTTGCGGCCTGGGCCTATGGTCAACGCCTGGTCTATCATTTCGCCACAGCGCCGAACGAGGATCGCGCGCGAAGCGCCGAATTGACGCGGAAAGCCCAGATGCTGGGCGGAGACGCCACCGTGCTCGCCGTTCTCGGCAACGCCCTCACCTTCCTCAACGACCTCGAAGCAGCGGAACTGACGATCCGCAAGGCGCTTTCGATCGATGGCGGGTCGGCCTGGGCCTGGAGCCGCAGCGGATGGCTCGATGTCTATAACGGCGATGCCGATTCGGGGATCGAGCGGCTCAAGATAGCGCTCGACCTCGCGCCGAACGACAGTCTCGCATTCAACAGCATGGTCGGCATCGGATGCGCGTATTTCGAGTCCGGCCGTTACTCCGACGCCGCCCATTGGCAGCGGCGCGCGCTGGCCGAGCATCCGTCGGCGACCTGGATCCATCGCACCCTGTGCCCCGCTTATGTGCTGATCGGGGATGAATCGGAAGCCCGTCGCAGCGTTACCGCACTGCGGGAGGACTATCCGGAGCTGACGATCTCCGACGTCCAGCGCGGCCTGCCGCCGCTGCCGCAATCCTATTGCGACCGGGTGGTCGATGCGCTCCACAGCGTCGGACTGCCGCTCCATTGAGGGTTGTCGGCACGCACGAGCCCTCGCGATCCGCATGATCGGCGTAGCGCGTTCGGGGGAGCAGCATCCTACCAGGCATCGATGCAGGGGCGCTTGCGATGGGCGCGCGGCGCGGGCTTCGGCACCGACCGCAGGCCGGACATGATCCAGCGGCGGGTCTCGGCCGGGTCGATCACCTCGTCAATCTCGAGCACCGACGCGATGGAGGTCGCCTTGCCGTTGGCATAGAGCTCCGCGACCTTGGCCTGGTAGTATTTCTCGCGCTCGGCCGGGTCGGCGATCGCTTCCATCTCCTTGCGGAAGCCAAGCCGCACATAGCCTTCCAGCCCCATGCCGCCGAATTCGCCGGTCGGCCATGCCACGGTGAAGAAGGAGGCGTGGAAGCCCCCGCCGATCATCGACTGCGCCCCAAGGCCGTAGCCCTTGCGCAGCACGACGCCGAACAGCGGCACGGTGAGGCTCGCTCCGGTCACGAACATGCGGGCGACGTGGCGCACGATCGCGGTCTTCTCGGCCTCGGGCCCCACCATGAAGCCCGGCGTATCGCACAGCGACACGATCGGAATGTCGAAGGCGTCGCAAAGCTGCATGAAGCGCGCGGCCTTGTCCCCCGCCGGCGCATCGATCGCACCGCCGAGGTGTTTTGGGTTGTTGGCGATCAAGCCGAACGGCCTGCCTTCGATGCGAACCAAGGCCGTGATCATCCCGACGCCGAAATCCCGGCGTATTTCGAGCACCGATCCCTCGTCCGCGAGAAGCTCGATGACGGCGCGGATGTCATAGACGCGAAGCCGGTTTTCGGGGATGGCGCGCCGCAGCAGGCGCTGATCCCTTGCCTTCCAGGAGGCGACCGAGCCTTGAAAGTAGGACAGGTATTTCTGCGCAGCGCTGGTGGCTTCCTCCTCGTCTTCGACCAGAATGTCGATGACGCCGTTCGGCGCCTGAAACGACACCGGCCCGACCTCGGCGGGATGATAGACGCCGAGGCCACCGCCCTCGATCATCGCCGGCCCGCCCATGCCGATCGAGGCATTCTGCGTCGCGATGATGACGTCGCAGCAGCCGAGCATCGCGGCATTGCCGGCGAAGCAATAGCCGGACACCACGCCCACGACCGGCACCAGACCGGACAGCTTGGCGAACTGCACGAATGACGGCCCGTCGAGACCGGTCATGCCGAGCCGGTCGGTATCGCCGGGGCGGCCGCCGCCGCCTTCGCCATAAAAGACCAGCGGCATCCGCCACTGCTCCGCAAGGCCGAGCATACGGTCGATCTTCTTGTGATTCATGTGGCCCTGGGTGCCGGCGAGCACGGTATAGTCGTAGGAGATCACCATGCAGCGGGCGTCGTGCTCACCGAATTGCTCGGCGTTGACGGTGGCCACGCCGGCTATCAGTCCGTCGGCGGGCGTGTTCTTGATGAGGTCGTCGACCTTGCGCCGGCGGCGCTGCGCGGCAATCGCCAGCGATCCGTATTCAACGAAGGAGCCCTCGTCGACCAGCTGGGCGATGTTTTCCCGCGCCGTTCGCTGATTGGTCTTGCGCCGGCGCGAGACCGCCGCGGGGCGGCTGGCGTCGAGCGTGATGGCATGACGCGCGATGGCCTCCGCAAGATCGGGGCGAATGTGGTCGAGATCGATAACCGCTTCTTCCTCGGCCGCGTCGCGCTCTACCTCGGCGGGTTCGAGAAACAGGATGGCCTCGCCGTGCATCAGCGTCGCGCCACTTCCGGCGAGAATCTTCGTGACCTTGCCGCCGTGCGGAGCGGTGACGAGGTGTTCCATTTTCATGGATTCGAGGATGGCGATCTGCTGCCCCGGACGGACCAGGTCCCCCTCGGCCACCTCGATCGCGACGATGGTGCCTTGCAGAGGCGCCGGCACCGCCACCGATCCCGCAGGAGCGACGGCCGGATCGCCGGCCTTGGAGGACCGAGCCGCTTCGCCCGCAGCGTTCGTGCTCGCGAAGAACAGCGGCCGCGCCATCTCCCTGGATGCGCCGACCAGTGCTGCGACATGGGTATCGATAAAACCGGTGCTGATGCGGTTATCGACAAAATCGGGGTGCGCCAGCACTGCCTGTATGAACGGAACATTGGTGGCGACACCCGCGATACGGAATTCGCGCAAGGCGCGTGCGGCTTTCTTGACCACATCTGGCCAGTTCGCGGCGGGCGAATGAACGATGACCTTGGCCAGCAGCGAGTCGAAGGCCGCACTGGTCCTGTATCCCGCATAGCCAAAGGTGTCGACCCGCACGCCCGGGCCGGACGGCGGATCGAACACATCAAGTGTGCCCCCGGTCGGCTTGGTTGCGCCGCTCTCGTCCATCACCTCCATGTTGATGCGAAGCTGCATGGCAAAGCCGCGCGGCGCCGGGACGTCGGCCTGCGCCAGGCCGAGCGAGGCCAGGCTTGCACCGGCGGCGACCGCGAGCTGCGACTTCACGAGATCGATGCCGAGCACCTCCTCGGTCACGGTATGCTCCACCTGAAGGCGCGGATTGGCCTCGATGAAGGCGAACGCCGGATCGCCAGAGGCGACTTCGCCGTCGACCAGGAATTCGAAGGTGCCGAGGTTGTCGTAATGCGCGGCGGCCGCCAGCTGCCTGGCGGCGTCGATAATGCGCGCGCGCAGGCCATCGCTCAACGAGGGACTGGGTGCGACTTCGATGAGCTTCTGGTTGCGCCGCTGGATCGTGCATTCGCGCTCCCACAAATGGCTGATCGCACCATGACGGTCGCCGATGATCTGCACCTCGATATGGCGCGCCTTGCGGATCAGGCGCTCGACATAGACGCTGGCGTTTCCGAAGGCGGCCTTCGCCTCGGACTGGCAGCGCGCATAGGCTTCCTCGAGCTTTGAGGCGTCCTCGACGAATCGCATGCCGCGCCCGCCGCCGCCGGCCACGGCCTTGATCATGACCGCGCCGCCGCTGCCGAGCGAGGCCAGGAACGCCTTCGTCTCCTCCAGCGAGGTCGGACCGCCGGTCCCTTCGATAACGGGCAAGCCGCAGCATTTGGCGAACCGCTTGGCTGCAATCTTGTCGCCGAACAGATCGAGCGCCTCGGGAGACGGCCCGACGAAAACGATACCCTCCTCGGCGCAACGTCGCGCCAGCCGCGAATTTTCGCTGAGGAAGCCATAACCGGGGTGCAGCGCGTCGCAGTTGGTCGCCCTGGCGGCGGCGACAACCGCCTCGATATCGAGATAGCCGCGTGCGCCCCGCCCCGGAATTTCGAAACTCTCGTCGGCGGCGCGGACGTGCAGCGACAGCGCATCGTCCGACGGGTGGATGGCGACGGTGGCAAGGCCGCTTTCGCCGGCCGCACGGCTGATGCGAATGGCGATCTCGCCGCGATTGGCGATCAGCAGTTTGTGAAAGGGCATGGATGTGTCCGTTTGAAACTCAGCGATCCTTGATGGTGGGATCGAGCAGGATGCGCAAGGACTCTCCCAGCGCGCTGGTTTCCGATGCAAGCAGAATTTTGTCCCGTATTACGGAATTGACCAGATAAGCGTCGGCTGTGCGAGAAGGCCGCCTCCAGATCGCTCTCGAATCCCGATTGTGCGACGACGGGAAGCAGAGCAAGTTTGCGTGGTGGAAGGTTCGGTCGTGCACCGAATACAGCGGTCACCGAGCGCGATTAACCGCATCTCAGGTCGCGGTACAAGTGAGGAACAACAAAGATGGCTCGCCCACCCAATCTCGAGGCCGAACAGGTTGCACCCGAGTATTGCGATATGCTCAAGCGCAACGTGCGTCTGAAAGATCGCGTCGCCATCGTCGTCGGAGCTGGCCAGAGTCCCGGCGAGGGCATCGGCAACGGCCGTGCCACCGCCCTCACCTTCGCGCGGGAAGGCGCCCGCGTGCTGTGCGTGGATCACAATCTCCAGTCGGCCCAGGAAACCGTCGACATGATCGGCGCCGGCGGCGGCACCGCGGCAGCGTTCAAGACCGACGTTACCAGCAATGCCGAGCTGGAGGCCATGGTAGCCGACGCGCTCACCCGCTGGGACCGCATTGACATCCTGCACAATAATGTGGGAGTCAGCATCGCCGGCGGCGATGCCGAGTTGCTCGATCTCACCGAGGAGGCGCTCGACCGCTGCGTCGCCATCAATCTCAAGAGCTGCATTTTTGCAGCCAAGCACGTCATCCCGATCATGCGCCGGCAGATGAGCGGCGTCATCATCAACATTTCCTCGATGGCCGCCATCACCACTTATCCCTACGTCGCCTACAAGGCGACCAAATCGGCGATGATCTCCTTTACCGAGCAGCTCGCCTACCAGAATGCCCAGTACGGTATCCGCGCCAACGTCATTCTGCCCGGATTGATGAACACGCCGATGGCGGTCGACACCCGGGCCCGGGAATTCAAGAAGAGTCGCGCCGAGGTCGAGGCCGAGCGCGACGCCAAAGTGCCGTTGCGCCGGAAGATGGGTACCGGTTGGGACGTCGCCAACGCGGCCCTGTTCCTGGCCTCGGACGAGGCGAGCTTCATTACCGGCGTGACGCTGCCGGTGGACGGCGGTGCGAGCGTGCGGCGGGGTTAGGTTTGCGCATAGCCCGGTTGGCGCAATGACCATTGCACGACGCCCCACGCGCTGATTAGCCTGCGTGACCGACAACGCATCCGGTTTACGACGCCGGCAGGGAGCGACAGCATATGGCCGCCTCGCATAAAGCCAGGGCCCCTGCCGACGCAGCTCCGGCTCTCGACTTTGATGCCATTGTCATCGGGGCGGGCATGTCGGGCATGTATCAACTGTACCGGTTGCGCGAACAGGGCATGCGGGTGCGCGTATTCGAGGCCGGCACCGGCGTCGGCGGCACCTGGTACTGGAACCGCTATCCGGGGGCGCGCTTCGATTCCGAAAGCTACTCCTACGGGTATTCCTTTTCGCAGGAGTTGCTGGAGGAGTGGAATTGGTCGGAGCATTTCGCAGGCCAGCCGGAAACATTGCGCTACCTCAATTATGTGGCGGACAAGTTCGACCTGTGCCGCGACATCCAGTTCCGCAGCGCGGTCACAGCGGCAATCTGGGCTGAGGACACGCGCAGCTGGAGCATCACACTGCAGGACGGCAGCCAATGCCGCGCGCGCTTCCTGATCACCGCCGTCGGCCCGCTCTCCGCTCCCACTCTGCCGCGGATCGAGGGGGTGGAGAGGTTTCACGGCCGGTCCTTTCACACCGCCCGATGGCCGCACGAGCCGGTGGACTTCACCGGCAAGCGCGTCGCCGTGATCGGAACCGGGGCCACCGGCGTGCAGACCATCCAGACCATCGCCGGCAGCGTTGGTCGCCTGAGCGTGTTTCAGCGCACGCCGAACTGGTGCGCGCCGCTGCACAACGGCAAGATCGACACGGAGACGCAGACCAGGATCAAGGCCGGCTATCCCGAGATGTTCAGGCGCTGCCAGGAGACGTTTGCGTGTTTCCTGCATACCCCGGATCCGCGCGGCGCGTTCGAGGTTTCCGACGAGGAGCGCGAAGCGTTCTACGAAAAACTCTACGCGGAGCGCGGCTTCGGCATCTGGCAGGGCAACTTCCGCGACATCCTGATTGACCGGAAGGCGAACGCGACGATAAGCGATTTCGTGGCGCGCAAGATCCGCCAGCGTGTAAAGGACCGGACGATTGCGGAAAAGCTGATCCCAAGGAATCATGGCTTCGGCACGAGGCGGCTGCCGCTGGAGACCTTCTATTACGAGGTCTACAACCGCGACAATGTCGAACTGGTCGATATCACGGAAACGCCGATCGAACGGATCACGCCCGTGGGCATCAAGACCAGCGACCAGGAGTACGAATTCGACATCATCATCTATGCCACCGGTTTCGACGCCATCACCGGCAGTTTCGACAAGATCGATCTCCGCGGGGTGGACGGCGCGCGACTCAAGGACAGGTGGAGAAGCGGGCCGGAGACATTTCTCGGCGTCATGGTCGACGGCTTTCCCAACATGCTGATGCTGATGGGACCGCACACGGCGCTCGGCAATATTCCACGCAGCATCGAGTACAATGTCGACTGGGTGACCGGCCTGTTGCACCACGCCAGGGAAGCCGGCCTGACGCGCGTCGAGGCTACGCCATTGGGCGTCGCGTCCTGGACCGATCACGTCAAGGCGCTCGGGGTCGGCCTGCTTTCCAACGAGGTCAATTCCTGGATGACCGGGATCAACAGCAACGTGGAAGGCAAGCAGACCCGCATCGTCGCGCGCTACAGCGGCAGCGCTCCCGCCTACCGCGCCAGATGCGACGAGGTGACGGCGAAGCGATATGAAGAACTCGCACTCGCTTAGGCAGCGTCGCGTCGCCGTAGCCGTGAACGCTTCGCCTCGACCGCGCGATACGAATCGATGGACACTCCGTCCGGCAGGCTGAGCGTAGCCGGCCGTGTTCACCCGTTCCCAAAATGCAAAAGGTCCCGAATGGGACCTTTTGAAGCTTTACACCGAGTCTTTTGCCGCCTTGACGGGGCGTGCTCTGACAATTTTTCGAGCCGGCTTGGCTTTGAACATCATCGGCTCGCCGGTGAAAGGGTTCGTGCCCTTGCGCGCCTTGGTGGCGGGCTTCTTGATCACCACGAATTTGGCAAATCCAGGAACAAGGAAAACGCCGGCCTTCTTGAGCTCCTTGTATCCAATAGTCGCCAACGTCTCGAGCACGCCCTTGACGTCCTTTTTCGCGATATCGTTCTCGGCAGAGATCTTCTCGATCAGCTGCGACTTTGTCATCTGTACTGCCATTTGGGCTCCTGTATGTTGATTCGCATCGCAGACAGTATTGGGAATCTAGCTGAAAAACCGCGTATTTCGCGATCTGCACAGTTTTGTTGCTGCGCTAGATCGCTTCTGCCTGGCTGAGTACTGCTTCGGCGTCGAGGTTCAATTCGCCGAATCAGCGGTCCTGAAGCCCTAAAATAACAAATCCACAGCCGCCGTGCGGGGATTCATTCAACGCGGCACCACCGCCGTCGCCTCGATTTCGACCCGCGCCGCCCTTTCCACAAGGCGCACGACCTGGACCAGCGCCATGGCCGGATAATGTGTGCCGAAGATCTCGCGATAGATCCGGCCCAGCATTTTCAGGTTCGCCAGATACTCTTCGATATCGACGACATACCAGGTGAGGCGAACCAGGTGTTCCGGCCGGGCGCCGCCCTCGCCAAGAATGGCTGAGATGTTGCTGAGGGTCTGACGGACCTGGGCGACAAAATCAGCGGGCAGGTGCCCCTGATTGTCCCATCCGATGACGCCGCCGGTCACCACGAGGCGGCCGTCAGCCGCCATGCCGTTGGCGTATCCCTTGGGCGCCGGCCAGCCGCCAGGTTGCAAGACCTGCGGACCCGCAGCCGGCACCTCGTCCTTGGCAATCGGCAGCACCGCAAGGGTAGGCGCGTTTGGCGTGCTCACAAACAGATCTCCATCCAATGCATTATTCGGCAGCCATGCCGGACGACGGCGCAGCCGCTCCGGCCCGAGCCATCTGCCGCAGGGCAAATCGCTGCAGCTTGCCCGTTCCGGTCTTCGGCAGTTGCGCGACGAATTCGACCGCGCGGGGATATTTGTAGGGCGCGATCTCGCGCTTGACGTGATCCTGCAGTTCGACAGCCAGCGCGGCATCGCCGTCGACGCCGGGTGCGAGCACCACATAGGCCTTGACGATCATGCCGCGCGCCTCGTCGGGGGCGCCGACGACGCCGCATTCGGCCACGGCCGGATGGCCCAGCAATGCGGCTTCGACCTCGGGGCCGGCGATGTTGTAGCCGGAGGAAACGATCATGTCGTCCGACCGGGCGACGAAGGAAAAGCGGCCTTGCTCGTCGCGGATGAACGTATCGCCGGTCAGATTCCAGCCATCCCGGACGTAGTTCGACTGCCTGGAATCCGCGAGATAGCGGCATCCGGTGGGACCGCGAACCGCCAATCTGCCGGCAGTGCCGGGCGGCAATTCGTTCATGTCGGCATCGACGATCCTGGCCTCGTAACCGGAAACCGGCTGCCCGGTGCTGCCGGCGACGGCGTCGCCGGTTCGGTTGGTGATGAAGATATGGAGCAATTCCGTGCTGCCGATGCCGTCGAGAATGGTCTTTCCGGTCCTGCGGGTCCAGCTTTCGAACACCGGCGCCGGTAGAGTCTCTCCGGCCGAAACCGCCAAACGCAACGACGACAGATCGGCGCCCTTGTCCATCGCTGCCATCATCGCCCGATACGCGGTCGGCGAGGTAAAGCAGATCGTGGCCTTGTAGGTCTCGATGATCTTGACGATCTCGGCGGGCGCCGCGTTTTCCAGCAGTGTCGCGGTCGCGCCGAACCGCAGCGGGAAGATCGCGAGGCCACCTAAGCCAAACGTGAAGGCAAGCGGCGGCGACCCGACGAAGACATCATCCGGCGTGACCTTGAGCACTTCCCTGGCGTAACCATCGGCGACGATCAGAAGATCGCGATGAAAATGCATCGTCGCTTTCGGCTCCCCCGTGGTGCCGGAAGTAAATCCCAGCAGTGCCACGTCGTCCCGGCCGGTCCTGACCGCATCGAACCGCACCGGCTTGCTCAGCGCCACCCGGTCCAGCTCGGCGTCATGATTCGACGTTCCGTCGAAATTAACAACCTGCCTGAGAAAGCGGCTGGTCTTGGCGCAGGCGACCAGTTCGTCCGCGATACGGCTGTCGGTCAGCGCGAGACCGATCTCCGCCTTGTCGACGATTGTTGTCAATTCACCGGCGCGCAGCATCGGCATGGTATTGACGACGACGGCGCCTGCCTTGGTGGCCGCGAGCCATGCCGCGACCAGCGCCGGATTGTTGCCCGAGCGGATCAGGACGCGGTTGCCGGGCTTGACGCTGTAGTTCTCGACCAATGCATGCGCAAGCCGGTTCGACCAGTCCGTCAGTTCCTTGTAGGTGCGCTGGCGGCCATTGCCGATCAGCGCCACATGATCGCCGAACCCTCGCTCCACCATGCGGTCCGTCAGCTCCACCGCGGCGTTGATATAGTCGGGATACTGAAACTCCGGCCGGTCGAGGAGCAGTTCCGGCCATTGCTCGAACGGCGGAAGATTTCGTCGCGCGAAGTCGTCAACGTGACCCGATGGGCCAAGCGATACACCAGGGCTGGCAATTCCACCTGACATTTCCATCGCCTCCATCGTCCCTGTCTTCGGGATGAAAGGGTTGAAACCAATATCCAGGCCGTCCGGCAGCACACTGCTCCAAAACATTTTATACTTAAAGTAATTTGGTGCAATAGCCCAGATCGCGGCCATGTAGACTTTGTTGAAATCTAGTGCTCCGCCAGTTGCTTCAGCCGCGACACCATCGGCGAGTCCGGGTCGGCCAGCGGGGCGACGGCGGTAAAGTGGTTGGCGCCGGCAACCACCCCGAACCGCGTCGCGGCGCCGGTTAAACCCCAGGCGTCGACGATGGTCCGGCTTTGCCGAAAATACTCGGCACTTTCGTTCTCGCCCACCACGGCGTCCAGGCTCTTGCCCGCGGGCGAATTCCAGAACAACGGACTTGCGGTCCGGGCGGCGGCGGCATCGAGGTGCAAGGCGCGGTTGATCGACGTCCCGACCAACGGCCCGAGATCGAACAGACCCGAGATGGCGTAGGCCGACCTCACGAAATCCCGCGGCAACGAGGCATCCAAGGCCGGCCAGTCGGTCGCCAGCATGCAGGCGGCAAGGTGTCCACCGGCGGAATGACCGCTGACGACGAGGGACCGCCCCAGCCGCGCCAGCGCGCGGCAGGCCTCCCGCATCTCTGTGATGATGCTGTAGACGCTGACATCAGGACAGAGGTCGTAGCTTGGGATGGCAACGCCGATGCCATGGGCATTCAACCCGCCGGCGAGATGGCTGAAGAACGAATTGTCCAGCGCCTGCCAGTATCCGCCATGGATGAAGACGACGATCGGGCCATCATGGTTGCCGGGAAAGTAATCAATCACGTTGCGCGCGGCGGCGCCATACCGGATCAAACGCGGCGCGTGCCGTTCGCGATAGGCCGCCGCGTCCCTCGCCCAGCCCGCAATCAGCGCAGAACTTTCCGGAACCCGCGCCCGGTTGTTGTACTCGACCTCGTAGTCGACCGGCGCGCTCAAGGCCTAAAGCGCCCGCCTTTGCGCTGACTTCCGCGCTGAGCCTTTGGTCTTGGCCAGCAGCCGCATCAGTTCGCGAACGTCTTTCGGCGAAAGATCGGAAAAGATATCGGCGATCCAAGTCTGGTGCTCTGCCGCCATCCTGCGAAACTCGGCACGGCCGGTTTTGGTCAGTCGTATCACCTGGACGCGCCGGTCGGTGTCCGAGGTGCGCCGGTCCAGATGACCGGATTCGACCAGCCGCTCGACCAGTCCGGTGACGTTGCCGTTCGAAACCATCATTCGCTTCGAGACATCGGACAGCGTCATGCCATCCGGGACTTTGTCGAGTTGGGCCATCAGATCGAAGCGCGGCAGGGTGACATCGAAACGCTCGCGCAGCCGGCCCCGTACCTCGCCTTCGATCAGGGTCGTGCATGTCAGGAGGCGCAGCCACAGCCTGAGCTCGTCGCCGTGATCTTCCGGAAGCTCCACCGCCTTGGTCTCGGAATCAAGGATCATGATGCAATCACCTGCCTGAGCCTCGCGAGGAAAACGGATAGGGGTGCCGACCACCTTGCATCGGTTGGCCGCCTAGTTCGACCTTCAAATAGTTCAGCGATGGCCGCAAGTCAAAACACTGTTCGACGATGGCGCATTTCCCGGTTTCTTTAGGTTTCAAATGATTGGCGCGCGGCTTGCATGCTGCGTCGTGGCGCTTGGCGCGGCTTGCTGCTTGCCCGGTCGCGGCTGCCGGTTGCTTGCTTGCAGCGGCGGTCATCGTCAGAATATGCTTGACGCCTTTAGTCCGGATCGGGTCGGCGCAACGGGAGAGATGACCATGAAGCAGCAGTTGAGTTTGGCCGGAATGGCGGTTCTCCTGAGCATCGCGACCGGACCGGCCGTCGCACAGGAAAAGCTCAAGATCGGCGTGATCGTAACCCTATCCGGTCCGGCCGCGGCGCTCGGCCAGCAGGTCCGCGACGGCTTCATGCTTGGGGTCAAGGATCTCGGCGGCAAGATGGCCGGCCGGGAAGTCGAGGTCGTCGCGGTTGATGATGAACTCAAGCCGGATGGCGCCGTGACCAAGGTCAAGGGCCTGCTCGAACGCGACAAGGTCGACTTCGTGGTGGGACCGATCTTCTCGAATATCCTGCAGGCGATCCACAAGCCGGTGACGGATACCAAGACGTTCCTGATCAGCCCGAACGCCGGCCCCTCCAGCTACGCCGGCAAGAACTGCAGTCCGTTCTTCTACGTGACCTCCTACCAGAACGACCAGGTGCACGAGGTCCTCGGCAAGGTCGCCCAGGACCGCGGCTACAAGCGCGTTTACGTCATGGTGCCGAATTATCAGGCCGGCAAGGATTCCGTCGCCGGGTTCAAGCTCGACTACAAGGGAGAGATTGTCGAGGAGTCCTACATGCCGCTCGGCACCCTCGATTTCCAGGTCGAACTCTCCAAGATTGCGTCGCTGAAGCCCGACGCCGTGTTCACCTTCATGCCGGGCGGCATGGGCGTAACATTGGTGAAACAGTACAGGCAGGCTGGTCTTGCCGACAAGATTCCGGTGCTCTCGGCGTTCACGGTCGATGAGTCGACGCTGCCGGCGCAGCAGGACGCCGCGGTCGGCATGTTTGGCGGCTCTAACTGGGCGCCCAATCTCGACAATCCGCAGAACAAGAAGTTCGTCGCCGGCTATGAGGCCGCCTACAACCACGTGCCCGGCACCTATGCCTTCCAGGCTTACGATACAGCGATGCTGATCGACAGCGCGGTTCGGGCGGTCAAGGGCGATCTTTCCAACAAGGAAGCGGTGGCGGCGGCATTGAAGAAGGCCGACTTCACTTCGCTGCGCGGCGGGTTCAAGTTCAATACCAACGGCTATCCGATCCAGAACTTCTACCTCACCAAGGTCGCCAAACGGCCGGACGGAAAATTTCAGACCGAGATCGCCGAGAAAGTTTTCGAGAACTATGGCGATCGTTATGCGAAGGATTGCACGCCGGCCAAATAAGCGGGCAGGAAAGGAAACAAGCGATGACAAGCGAAATCACCGGCATTACGCGGGCCAACGAGGGTATGCAGGGAATTTCCTGGAATATCCTGGGCCAGACCTACGTGCCGAAGAACCGCACCGACCACTGCTTCTCCTGGCACGCGACGCTGCCGCCGGGCACTTTCGTGCCGCCGCATATCCATCCGGACCAGGACGAGTATCTGTATATGCTCGAGGGAAAGCTCGATTTCATGCTGGGCGGCGCCGATGCCCAGGCCACCGCGGGCGACCTGATACGCCTCGGCATGGGCGTTCCCCACGGCATCTTCAACAAGTCGGATCAGACTGCGAAGGTGCTGTTCTGGGTATCGCCTACCCAAAAACTCTACGATCTGTTCTGGGGCCTTCACAACATGAAGGAGCAGAAGCCGGAAGCAGTCGTGGCGCTGGCCGCGGAGTTCAATATCCACTTCCTGCCGCCGCCGCCGGGAGCGTAGTTGTCTCTGCCTGCTGACAGCTACGCCCTTACCGCCGCGAGGCCCGGCACTGCTGCAAAGCCGGCCTTGCTGGCATAGCCGCGCACGATCGCCTCGCGCTGGGAATAGCTCAGCACACTATCAATATCGTCAAAGCCGTCGGGCGCCAATTGCTCGACCGCATCGATCACGCCTTCCGGCCCGCCGCGGCGGTTGGCGCGCACGATGTCGGCCGTCATCGGCAGGCGCTTCTGCTCGTAGGCCATCAATGCCTGGCGCGGATGCTCGGAACGCGCCAGCGCGTCGGCCAACGCGCGCGCATCGAGGATCGCCTGCGACGCGCCGTTCGATCCCACCGGATACATCGGGTGTGCGGCATCACCGAGCAGGGTGACGCGACCGCTGGACCAATAAGGCAGCGGGTCGCGATCGCAGCACGGATATTCGTAGAACTCTGATGTCGCCGAAATCAGGCTCGGCACGTCGACATACGGCACCGAGAACCGCGCGACATGCGGCATCAGTTCCTCGCGCTTGCCGGGCCGCGACCAGTCCTCGCGGCGCGGCAGCGCCGCATTGCTTTCGCCGACTTTCACCAGCACCGCCCAATTGGTCAGCCGGTTCGCCGGGCTGGATCCTTCCGCGATCGGATAGACCACGACCTTGGCGTTCAGGCCGCCGGCGACGATCATCGATCGGCCGCTCAGAAACCGCGGCCAGTCGCGGGCACCGCGCCACAGCATCAGCCCGTTCCAGCACGGCGGCCCTTCCGCGGGGAATAGCGTTTCCCGCACCCGCGAATGAATGCCGTCGGCGCCGACCAGAATATCGCCGCGCACCGTCCTGGTGTGGCAGCCGGTGCGGTCGAAGAAATGTGCGGTAATGCCGCCTTCGTCCTGGGTGAAGGCCCCAAGCCTGCAGCCGGTGTGAATGGCGTCATGGCCGAGCCGCTCCTCGACGGCGCTGTGGATCACGCTCTGCAGCCGTCCGCGATGAATCGAGAATTGCGGAACGTCGTGGCCGGCATCGATGCCGCGGGATTCGCGCCAGACTTCCTGACCATGGCGATTGAGATAATGAAGTTCGTCGGTGCGGATCGCGACGTCATCGAGCTTCTGCAACAGGCCGAGGCCGGCGAGTTCGCGGATCGCATGCGGCAGGGTGTTGATGCCGACGCCGAGCTCGCGGATGCAGTCCGACTGCTCGAACAGCTCGCAGCCGATGCCGCGGGCCCGCAGCATCAGCGCGGTGGTGAGGCCGCCAATACCGCCGCCGACGACAATCGCCTTCATCGCCCACTCCACTCGATACCGAAACGCTGCGAAGGGCTCAAACTCGCATGAGCGGTCACTCCGCCGCAAGCGGCTTCGTCGCCTCCGCCTTCAGCTCCGCCCGGGTCTTCGGCTTAGCCTTAATTTTCAGGTCGTCGAAATCCTGCCGGTCGCGCACGCTGTTTCGGAAAATCTGCTCCTTGCCGGGCAGATACTGCGGCGGGCAGGAAATCTCCGCGCCGTACCAGGCCGCCGCCTTCAGCGTAAATGACGGATCGACCAAATGAGGACGCCCGAGCGCCACCAGATCGGCGCGGCCCGCGGCAAGAATGGTATTGACCTGATCGGACGTCGTGATGTTGCCGACGCACATGGTGGCGACCCGGGCCTCGTTGCGGACCTGCTCGGAGAACGGCGTCTGGAACATGCGGCCATAGATGGGCTGGGCGTCGCGCACGGTCTGTCCGGTGGACACGTCGATCAAATCGACCCCCGCCTCGGCAAAGGCGCGCGCGATCTTGACGGCGTCGTCGCCGGTGACGCCGCCTTCCGCCCAGTCGGTGGCCGAGATGCGTACCGACATCGGCTTGTGCGCCGGCCACGCCGCCCGCAACGCCTCGAACACTTCGAGCGGAAAACGCAGGCGATTTTCGAGCGAGCCACCATAGGCGTCGGTACGCTGATTGGTCAGCGGCGAGATGAAGCTCGCCAGCAAATAGCCGTGAGCGCTGTGCAGCTCCAGCATGTCGAAGCCGCAGCGTTCGCCGCGTTCGGCAGCCTGAACGAACGCCGCCTTGACCGTATCCATCGCGGCGCGGTCGATCTCGCGAGGCACCGGGCTATCGGGGAAATAGGGAATCGGCGACGCCGACATCACGTCCCAGCCGCCATGCTCGAGCGGGCGATCCATGCCGTCCCACATCAGTTTGGTGGCGCCCTTGCGGCCGGCATGGCCGAGCTGGAGTGCGATTTTTGCGGCTGAGTTGCCATGGACGAAATCGACGATGCGCCGCCAGGCGGTCTCCTGCTCGTCGTTCCATAAGCCGGCACAGCCGGGCGTAATGCGGGCGTCGCGGGACACGCAGGTCATTTCGGTGAAGATCAGCCCGGCGCCGCCGACCGCGCGCGATCCGTAGTGCACCAGATGAAAATCGCCGGGCACGCCGTCATTGGCCGAATACATGCACATCGGCGATACAACCGCGCGGTTGGCGAGCTCCATCTCGCGCAGCCGCAGCGGCTGGAACATCGGCGCTACCGGCGTCTCGACATCGACGTCGAATCCCTTGGCGCGGACCTGCTTCGCGAAGGCCTTGTCGACCTCACTGACAAAATCGGGCGCGCGCAGTGTCAGGTTGTCATAGGTGATCGCCTTCGCTCGGGTCATGACGCCGAACGCAAACTGCACCGGGTCGAAATTCCAGAAGCGATCGACGTGTTCGAACCAAACCAGCGACACGTCCGCGGCATGCTGGGTCTTCTCGACCTCCTCGCGACGCCCCTCTTCGTACAGCCGTAGCGCCGCTTCGACCGTGGACGCATGATGCATGGCCTCCGCCAGCGCAATCGCGTCTTCCATCGCGAGCTTGGTGCCTGACCCGATCGAGAAATGCGCGGTCGCCTTGGCGTCGCCCAACAGAACCATGTTGTCCCTGACCCAGCGCTTGCTGCGGATCATCGGGAAGTTGCGCCACATCGAGCGATTGGTCAGGAGCGGATGCCCTTCCAGGAACCAGCCGAAAATCTCCGCCATCCGATCGGCGGATTGCTGCTCGCTCAGGCCCTCGAGCCCGGCGCGATTGAAAGTTTCAGGGTCGGCCTCGAAGATCCAGGTCGAGCGTCCCGCTTCATACTGGTAGGCGTGGGCAATGAACGGGCCCCACTCGGTCTCCTGGAAGATGAACGTGAAAGCATCGAGCGGGCGGGTCGAGCCCATCCAGGCGAACTTGTTGGAGCGCAGATCCACCTCGGGCTGGAAGTGCCCGACATATTTTTCGCGAAAGCGGCTGTTGATGCCGTCGGCCACCACCACCAGATCGGCATCGGCGAAGCGTGCCTCTTCCTCGATATCGGCCTCGAAGCGCAGGGTGACGCCGAGTTCGCGCGCCCGCTCCTGCAGGATCAGGAGCAGCGTGCGGCGCGAGCAGCCGCAGAAACCGTTGCCGCCGACCCGGTGCACCGTGCCGCGAAAGTGCACGGCGATATCGTCCCAATAGGCGAATTGCTGGGTGATGCGGCGGTAGCTCGGGGCATCGTATTTTTCGAAGTTGTCGAGGGTCGCGTCGGAGAACACCACGCCGAAGCCGAAGGTGTCGTCGGCGCGGTTGCGCTCGTAGACCGTGATGTCGGCCTCAGGCCGCTGCTTCTTCAGCAGGATCGCCGAATAGAGACCGGCCGGTCCGCCGCCG
Organism: Bradyrhizobiaceae bacterium Ga0074131; assembly: GCA_001464035.1. Lineage (GTDB taxonomy): Bacteria > Pseudomonadota > Alphaproteobacteria > Rhizobiales > Xanthobacteraceae > Bradyrhizobium. The sequence goes on along the minus strand of LNEC01000012.1, from coordinate 170,406 downwards.
ATGATCGCGATCTTCATGAGAGCCTCCGGCACAGCGGGACCATCGAAATATTTTAAATCTAAAGCATTTCGCCGGCAAGCCCGCAAAGCATACTCAATTTCCCTTAAATACCGGCTTCGCCTTGTTGGAAAACGCCTCGAAGGCCCGGGCGAAATCCGCCGTTGTCATGCAGAGCGCCTGCGCGACCGCCTCGGCCTCAATCGCCTCCTCCACCGACATCGCCCATTCCATCGCCAGCATGCGCTTGGTCATGGTGTTGGCGAAGGTCGGCCCCTCGGTGATGTGCTTTGCCAAAAGCTGTGCCTGCGACAACACCTCCGCCGGCGCGACGATACGGCTGAAGAAGCCCCAGCGCTCCCCCTCCTCCGCGGTCATGAAGCGGCCGGTATAGAGCAGCTCCGACGCGCGTGATTGCCCGATGATACGTGGCAGGATCGCGCAGGCGCCCATGTCGCAGCCGGCAAGGCCGACCTTGTTGAACAGGAAAGCGACCTTGGCGCCGGTGGCGGCGAGACGCAGGTCGGACGCCATAGCGACGATCGCGCCCGCGCCGGCGCAGATGCCTTCGACCGCCGCAATGACCGGCTGCGGACAGGCCCTCATCGCCTTGACGAGATCGCCGGTCATGCGCGTGAAGGCGGTGAGGCCCTTGGTATCCATCTTGACGAGGGGGCCGATGATCTCGAAGACATCGCCGCCGGAGGAGAAGTTGCCGCCGGCCCCCGACACCACGATGGTCTTGACGTCGTCGTCCATCGCGCAGGCGCGGAAGAAATCCGTCAGTTCACGGTAGCTCTCGAAGGTCAGCGGATTCTTCCGCTCGGGACGGTTCAGAGTCACCGTGGCGACGCCGTCCGTCACTCCCAGCAGGAAATGTCTCGGTGCATACTGCGCCAGCGGCAGCGTCACGGGATTGGCCGGGGTGCTCATGGAATCTCCTTTTCGTTATTGTTTCCGGTTCGAGCGACACCTGCGCCTCAAACCTCTCCGCCCGCGACGGCGATAGCCTGTCCGGTGATCGCAGTCGATCCCTCGCTGCATAGCCAAAGTACGGTGTCGGCCACTTCGGCCGGGGTCACGAGGCGGCCTTGCGGATTGTGCTTTGAAAGTTCGGCGATCGCCTGCTCGCGGCTGCGGCCGGTCTTCTTCATGATGGTGTCGACACTGCCGGCGACGAGATCGGTATCGGTGAACCCGGGACATACCGCATTGACGGTCACACGCGTAGCGGCCAGTTCCAGGGCCAGCGAGCGCACCAGTCCGACCACCGCATGCTTGGCCGCACTGTAGGCGCTGACATAGGCATAGCCCCTAAGGCCTGCGGTAGACGCCACCGCAACGATCCGTCCGTGAGGCCGGTCCCTCATCGACGGCAGCGCGGCCTGAATGGTGTGAACCACCCCCATGAAGTTGATATCGATCATGCGCCGGAACAGCGCCGCATCGGATTTGCCGAACGGCGCGGATTCCGCGCTGCCGGCATTGGCGATCAGGATATCGATTGGCTGCCGGGCCGCCGCTCCGGCTATCGCGGTGCTGACGGCGGCCTGGTCCGCGACGTCGGCCACGCTTGCAAAATGCGCGGCGCCGGCGGCGATCGCATCATCCAGTGTCGCGCGGTGGCGGCCGAGCACGGTAACGGTTGCGCCTGCCCGCGCCAGCGCGATGGCGATCTCACGGCCGATGCCGCGTCCGCCCCCGGTGACGAGCGCATGCGGGGAGTGCGGCAATCCGGACATCATCTGCCTCCCCGAATGAACTTCGACGCGCCCGTCCGGATATATTTTAAACTTCAAGTTTTTGCAAGAAACCGCGGCTATCGGCTCTTTCTCAGCGTCTCGGAGGGACTTTCGCCGAACTTGGCGCGATAGAAGCTGGCCATGCGGCTGAGATGCGTGAAACCAAGATCGAACGCGATGTCGGTAATCCGTTCGCCGGCCCCGGCGTTCAGGAGCCGTGCTTTCAGATGCTTCAGCCGAATATCCAGCAGGACACCCGAAATGGAAACTCCGAAATGGCGCTTGAAGCCCAGTTGCAGCGACCTGACGCCGATGCCGGAAATCTGGGCCAACCTTTCCAGATCGAGCGGCTCGGCCGCGTGAGCCTCGAGACTGTCCCGCGCCCGCTTCAACACGGCCGGCAAAGCCTCGCGGTGAGGCGTCGAGCGGTTAATCGCACCGCTGAGATTGTGCCGCTGGCCCGTGAGAAGCAGCCCGACGATCGCCTCACGCAAAGTCACAACCGTGACAGGCGACAGATCGGACGCCGGCCCGGCCCGCTCGGCGAGATCGACGAGATATTCGATCTGGAACCGAAGCGCGCGCCCGAACGGCGTGTTGAGATCGATATGCGGTTCGAACTCCACCGGTCCCGCGGGTCTTTCCGCAAGTGCGGCGGCCCTGCTTTCGACCTGCTGCCGGTCCACCAGCAGGATGAGTTGCGCGCAATGGTCCTGCCAGATCATCCGGGTCGGCAGCGTGGGAGACAGCAGTGAGGCCACACCATCGGGGGCGGTTGCGATCTCGCGTCCACCCGTCCGGATTTGCGCCCTGCCCCGGATCGGTACCTGCAACAGGAAAAAGCGGTCGAGGCATCCCGGGTCGATCGATACCGAGCCGCCATAGGCCACGTAATTCACCGAAATGCCGCTATAGGCCGCGCAGTTGTGCAGCGCATGGAAATCGGGCCATGAATGCCGGAGAGGATCCAGTGCATGTGGACAGAATATCCGACCGATCGAATCTGCAGCCTCATCGACGTCGGTGGTGTGAACGCGCGAGTAGGCCGCCAGCCTGGCGATGCCAGCGGCATTGTCGATGCCTGCAACGGCTGCGTCCGACGCCATGGTCTGGTCGCCCGGGGTTATTTGAGACCTATAATATCCCGGCGCCGCCAATTGGAAAGCCCATGGCCGGGCGCCCGACTGCGCCTTTTTCGTCTGCCGGACACCGGATTCGTCCAGCGGCTAGACCAAAGGCCGACCGGTATTGCAGGCTCCAGTCCTCCTCGGACCCACCGCAAGGGATCACCGCCATGGCTGCACTCGATAAAGGCATTACCCGGAATGGAGAGGGCCTTTCAGGCAAGACCTGGAACATCCTCGGTCAGGTTTATTTTCCAAAGGCCGCATGCGAGTCCACCTTCGCCTTCGAAACCAACAGCGAGCCGGGACAGTTCGTCCCCGTCCACATTCATCCGACGCAGGAAGAGTTCATCCTGGTGCAGGAGGGCATGCTGGATCTCAAGCTCGATGGTGTCTGGGTGCAGGCCAGGGCTGGAGACCTGGTTCGGCTGCCCCGTGGCATTTCTCACGGCTACTTCAACAAGTCAGACAGGCCTGCCCGCGCGCTGTTCTGGGTGTCGCCTTCCAGGAAACTGGAAGCGCTGTTCAACCAGCTTCATAACCTGACCGATGTGGCTGAAATCGTCCGCCTTTCGGCGGATCATGAAGTGAATTTTCTGCCCGAAGACGCCAACGCCTAGTGCTCCGCCGCGCCGTCGTCCGACCGCGCCGGACGGGACCATTAGATGTCGATCCCTCGTGTCCGCGGACGCCCGCCGATGCGAGCAAGCTTCGTTTGCCTCAGAACTCGCAGGCATGATCCGTTCCGCCCAATACGAACGAGGAGTCTGTCCATGGTTAAGCAGAAGAACGTTTGCGTGATCGGTGCGGGCGTCGCCGGCCTCGTCGCGGCCAAGACGTTCGCCGCGCGCGGTCACGAGGTGACGATATTTGAGCGCAGTGGTGACCTTGGCGGCGTTTGGGAGCCGGCGCGCTCTTATCCCGAGATCCAGACTCAGAGTCCCAAGGAGCTCTATCGGTATACGGACAGACCGATGCCGGAATCCTATCCGGAATGGCCGAAGGGACCGCAGGTTCATGCCTATCTGACCGACTATGCAAGGGAACACGGCCTGTTGCCCCGGATGCGCTTCAACGCCACCGTGACCGGGATGGCGCGCCGCAGCTCCGGCCAGCCGGGCTGGATACTGGAAATTGCGACTCCAGATGGCAGCGTCGCGCGCCAGGAATTCGACTTCGTCGCCGTCTGCACCGGCCAGTTCAACGAGCCTCAGACCGTCAGTCATCCCGGCGACGATGCCTTCAAGGCGGCCGGCGGCAAGATCCTGCATTCCGCGCAGCACACCGACGCTTCGATCGTGAGGGGAAAGAAGGTTGTTGTGCTCGGCGGCTCGAAATCCGCCACCGATATCGCCGTCAACGCCGTCAACGCAGGTGCCGGCGAGGTCACGCTGGTCTATCGCGAGCCGGTCTGGCGAATTCCGTACTTCATCGGCGGGCTCGTCAATTTCAAACGGATTCTCTACATCCGCGCCCAGGAGGAAATGTTTCCCGGTTGGGGAATCGGCGCCGTCTCCCGCGCAGCCCATGCCATGGCCAAGCCGCTGGTATGGGCGAACTGGCGGGCGCTCGAAAGCCTTCTCAAGCTGCAGTTAAAGCTGAAGAAGTGTGGAATGGTACCGGAACAACGGATCGAGGACGCAATCAACTGCTCGGTGCCTATCGCAACGCCTGAATTCTTTCCGATGGTGGCCGACGGCCGGATCAAGGCCATTCGCGGCACTTTCGACCGCTACGACGGCAGGACCGTCGTCATGACCGGCGGGGAACGGGTCACGGCCGATGTCGCTATACTCGCGATCGGATTCAAGCTCGGCGTTCCGTTTCTCCCCGAGGCCTACCGCAACAAGCTTGTGGAAGCCGACGGTCAATACCGGCTCTACCGCGTGATCGCCAATCCCGATCTTCCCGACATGGGGTTCGTCGGCTTCAATTCCAGTTTTTGCACTGTGCTTTGCGCCGAGATGGCGGCGAACTGGCTGGTGCGCTACTGCGATGGTCAATTGGCCAACCAGCCGACCGCAACCGAAATGCACCGGAATATGGACATGATGCTGCACTTCAAACGCGTCGAGCGGCCGGCGGCGGGCGTCTATGGCGGACTGTGCGTCGCGCCCTACCATTTCAGGCATTTCGACGAATTGCTGGCCGATATGGGTGCGACGATACGCCGGCGCAGCCCACTGGTTGAGAAATTCACGCCGCCTGACGCTGACGCCTATGCGCGTTTCCTGGCCTCCGCGCCGAACTACAGGGTTGAGGCAGCCTAGCAGACAGGCGCTCGGCACTCGAATTGCTTTAGGTATAAATCGCTTTTCATCGACCACGGTCCTGTTAGCATCGGCGAACCCGACCAGACAGGAGGCCGCAGTGGCCCATCTTGCGTCCATGAAAACCAGCGATGGTCGCCTCCGGTATGAAGCGGCGGGCGATCCTGCTCGCGCTCCGCTGGTGTTCCTGCACGGGATCGGCGGCGCGGCGCGGGCGTGGCGCGGCCAGATCGAGGCTTTCAGCGGTCGATATCGCGCCGTCGCCTGGGACATGCCGGGCTACGGCGGCTCGGCGCCGCTGGCCACCGTCAGTATCGCCGCCCTCGCCGACGCCTTGCGGGATTTCCTGCAGCAGATCGGCGCGGCCAAACCCATCCTGGTCGGACATTCGATCGGCGGCATGATCGTCCAGCAATTGCTGACGAAGTGCCCCGACATCGCCTGCGCCGTTGTCCTGGCGCAGACCAGCCCGGCATTCGGCAAGCCCGACGGCGACTGGCAGAAGTCCTTTATCGACGCCCGGCTCGGCCCGCTCGATCGCGGCGAGACGATGGCTTCGCTTGCACCGACATTGGTGAAGGATTTGGTCGGCGACGATCCAGACGCGGACGGCATGACGCTTGCGCGCGAATGCATGGCCGCCGTTCCCGAGGCGACCTACCGCGCCACCATGCTGGCGCTGCTGGGGTTCGATCAGCGCAGCGCGCTGAAGAACATCGCGGTGCCGACGCTAGTGCTGTCGGGATCAAAGGACAACAATGCGCCGGCGCCGATGATGGCGAAGATGGCGACGTATATTCCCCAGGCAGAATATGTTGAGCTCGCAGGCGTCGGCCATCTCGCCAATCTGGAGCGCCCCGATGCGTTCAACGCCGCGCTGGATCAGTTCCTGAAGGCCCATATGGCTGCAACCCAGGTGACGGCATGATGACGGTACAGGTGAACAAGACCGCGGCGGCGATCGACGGGGTTGTCCTGGATGCGCCGATCTTCGATCCCCACGCGTTCCGCCTCAACGACGAGCAGGCCGGGATCATCGCACTCGCGCGCCAACTCGGCCAGGCGGTGTTCGCAGGCCGGGCCGCAGCCTACGACCGCGACGCGAAATTTCCGACCGAGAACTACCGGGACCTGCACCGCTCCGGCCTGCTCGGCATCGCGATCCCCAAGAAGCATGGCGGGCTCGGCGCCGACTACCAGACCTATGCGCTGGCCGCCGCCGAAATCGGCCGCTACTGCGGCGCCACCGCGCTGACCTGGAACATGCATGTCTGCTCGACGCTGTGGTCCGGCCCGCTGGCCGACGACCTCGACATGGACACCGCCGCCCGCGACGAGCACGAGCAACGCCGCGCCGTGCATTACAAGCGCATCGTCGACGCCGGCGCGGTTTATTCGCAGCCGTTCTCGGAAGGCGGCGCGGCCGCGGCCGGGGGCGTCGCGTTCGGCACCGAGGCGAAGCCGGTCAAGGGCGGCTGGATCGTCAACGGCAAGAAGATCTTTGCCTCGCTCGCGGGCCATGCCGACTATTACGGCGTACTCTGCACCGAGATCGCGGAAGGCGAGAAGGCTTCCCGCCGCAACACGCTTTACCTCGCGCTGCCTGCCAGGACCGACGGCATATCGGTGGTCGGCGACTGGGACCCGCTGGGCATGCGCGGCACGGTATCGCGTACGCTCTTGTTCAAGGATGTGTTCGTGCCCGACGACGCGGCGCTGATGCCGCGCGGCGTGTATTTCCAGGCGGCGATGCGCTGGCCCCACATGTTCCTGACGCTGTCGCCGACCTATATGGGCCTCGCGCAGGCCGCCTACGATTTCACCGTGCGCTATCTGCGCGGTGAGATGCCGGGCACGCCTGCGGTCAAGCGGCGGATGTATCCGACCAAGCAGATCGCGGTGGCGCAGATGCAGATCAAGCTCGAGCAGATCAAGGCGATCTGGTTTCAGGCTGTCACCGAAGCCCGCGCCAATCCTACCAAGGAACAGGTGCTGCGCGCTTACGCCGCCCAATATTCTGTCATGGAGGGCGCCAACGAGATCGCGACGCTGGCGATCCGCACCTGCGGCGGTCAGGCGATGCTCAAATCGCTGCCGCTGGAGCGGATCTATCGCGACAGCCGCTGCGGTTCGCTGATGCTGCCATGGACCGCCGAACTCTGTCTCGACCGCATCGGCCGCGAAGCGCTGTACGAGACCGGCGAGACGGACGACTAGTTCGACATGGACCTGTCCGATCTCATCGAACGGAATGCGGCGTTTACGCCGGACAGGCCCGCGACCGTTTTCGAGGGCGACGTTTTCGGCTACGCGGCGTTCAGTGACCGCATCATGCAGGCAGCACGCGCCCTGAAAGCCGAATACGGCGTCAGCCGCGGCGATCGCGTCGCCATCCTTAGCCTGAACCGGCCGGATTACCTGGTGCTGCTCTACGCCTGCGCGCGGCTCGGCGCCATGCTGGTGCCGCTGAACTGGCGGCTCGCGGTGCCCGAACAATTGTTCATTCTGACGGACGCCTCGGTCAAGGTGCTGGTACTCGAACAGGCCTTTGCTGGAGTGCTGTCCGCGCTGGAGAATAACCTGCCCGAAGCAGGCGTGGTGGGCCTCGACTTTGTACCCCCGCAAGGCAGCGCATTCGACACGTTGCTCACGCAGGCCCGCGGCGACGGCCGCAATCCGCATACCGATCTCACCTGCCCGCTGCTGATCGTCTACACCTCGGGCACCACGGGGAGGCCCAAGGGCGCCGTGCTGCGGCAGGAGGCGCTGCTGTGGAACGGGGTGATGAGCCAGCATATGCACGGCCTCACTTCCGAGGATCACGTGCTCACCGTGCTGCCGTTCTTCCATGTCGGAGGCCTCAACATCCAGACCACCCCGGCGCTGCACGTCGGCGCCACCGTGACCATCCATTCGCGCTTCACGCCGGATTCGACGCTCGCGGCCTTCGAGCGTGTCCGTCCGACCCTGACGGTGCTGGTGCCCGCGACCATCCAGGCGGTCACCGAGCATCCTGACTGGGCCGCCACCGACCTTTCGTCCCTGAAGGCGATCTCGACCGGATCGACCATCGTGCCGCCGCATCTGATCGAGCGCTTCGTTGCGCGCGGCGTCCCCGTGCTGCAGGTCTACGGCTCGACCGAAACCTGTCCGGTCGCGGTCTATACCCGCCTCGGCGGCGATCTCTCCCGCACAGGCTCGACCGGCCTTCCAGGCCTGTGCTGCGAGGCTGCCATCATCGACGAGGCCGGCGCCGAGCTGCCGCCGGATACGCCGGGAGAAATCGCAGTGCGTGGCCCCAACGTATTCTACGAATACTGGGGCAATCAGGAAGCAACCCAGGAGGCACTGCGCGACGGCTGGTATCGCACCGGCGACATCGGCCTGCGCGATGCTGACGGCTATTTCTTCGTGCACGACCGCAAGAAGAACCTGATCATTTCCGGCGGCGAGAACGTCTATCCGGCCGAGGTCGAACGCGTGCTGCTGGAACACCCCGATGTCGTTGAGTGCGGCGTCATCGGCCGGTCCGATCCCCGCTGGGACGAGGTGCCGGTGGCCTATGTGATCCGGCGTGCCGGTTGTTCGGTCGAGGCGGAAAATCTGAAGGCGCATGTGCTGACTCAGCTGGCCCGCTTCAAGGTGCCGCGCGACATCGTGTTCGTCGACGACCTGCCGCGTACCGCGTTGGGCAAGGTCCAGCATTTCATGCTGCGGCGGCTCGAAGAGCCGGCGACTTCGAAGGGGGATATCCATTGAAGATCGCGGTACTCGGCGGCGGCAATGGCTCTTTTGCAGCCGCGGGCGATTTCGCCTTGCAGGGACATGACGTCAGGCTGTGGCGGCGCGATGCGCCTGACGTGGGGCGGCAACGTGCGGCGGGCTCGCGCATTGTCGTGAAAGACATCAACGGCCGGCATGACGTGCGGCTGGCGCTGGTGACATCAGACATCGCCGAAGCGGTCGGCGGCGTCGAGCTGATCCTGTGCCCTGCCCCGGCCTTCGCGCAGCCCGATATCGCGCGGCGGCTCGCGCCGCATCTGACCGATGGCCAGGTGGTGTTCCTGCCGCCGGCGACCTTCGGCTCGATGATCTTCGCCAAAGCGGCGCACGACGCCGGCAACCGCGCCAGCGTCAGCTTTGCCGAGACCGGGACGCTGCCATGGCTCACGCGCAAGCATGGGCCTTTCGAGGTCGCCATCACCATCCGCGCCAAGCGGCTGCCGGTCGGCGTCTTTCCGCTCAAGACCGTCGGTCATGCGCTCGACGTGATCGGCCGCGCCTTTCCCGGCGTGATCGAGCCGTGCGGCGACGCGCTGTCCGGCGCGCTGATGAATGCCGGACCGATCATCCATCCGCCGCTGATCGTGATGAATGCCGGGCCGATCGAGCATTTCGAACGCTGGGACATCCACAAGGAAGGCACGCAGGCCTCGATCCGCCGGGTCACCGACGCGCTCGATGCCGAGCGCATCGCGGTGCGCGAGGGCCTCGGCTATGGCGCTCCGCACTTTCCGCTCACGCATCACTACGCCAGCGAGGGCGAGCCATGGATGTATGGCCGCGGCTCGCATGATCGCCTGACCGATTCCGGCGACTGGCGCGAGCGGATCGTGCTGACGGAACATCGATACATGCAGGAAGATCTGCGGCTCGGTCTGTCGTTTCTCGTGTCGGTTGCCGAACTGGCCGGGGTGGCGACGCCGCTCGCAAAATCCTTTCTCGCCATCGGCGGCGCTGTTTGCGGCGAGGATTTTTCGAAAAGCGGTCGCACGTTGGCGAGTCTCGGGCTTGGTCATCTCGATCGCGCCGCACTGCAGACCCTGCTGCGCGAGGGGTTTTGATCAATGACCGCTGTCCGCCCCCCCATCGCCTGTCTCGGCGCCGGCCGCATGGGCCGCGGCATCGCAGTGGCGTTTGCCTATGCCGGCCACGCCGTCACCATGATCGACGTCAAGGCGCGGTCCGCCGAACAAGTTGCAACCCTCGAGGCCGAAGCGCTCGGCGAGGTCGGCAGGACGCTGGCGAGCCTGGCGCGGTTCGGCTTGCTGAGCAGCAATGACGCCGATGCCATCCTGGCGCGGGTTTCGGTTGTGCCCGCGCAGGATATGGCTGCCGCGCTGGCCGGCGCCGGGATCGTGTTCGAAGGCGTACCCGAAGTGGTCGACCTCAAACGCGACGTGCTGGCGGCGGCCTCGAAATGCGTCGGGCCTGATGTCGTCATCGCCTCGACCACCTCGACCATCCTGGTCGACGATCTCTCCGGCGCTGTCGAGAACCCGAGGCGCTTTCTCAACGTGCACTGGCTCAATCCCGCTTATCTGATTCCGCTGGTCGAGATCTCGCCGGGCGCTGCGACCGATCCCGACGTCATCGCGCGCGTGAAGGCGCTGCTCGAGGGCATCGGCAAGGTGCCGGTGGTATGCGCGGCCACGCCGGGCTTCATCGTGCCGCGGATCCAGGCGCTCGCCATGAACGAGGCGGCGCGGATGGTGGAGGAAGGCGTCGCCAGCGCGGAGGATATCGACAAGGCGATCCGCTACGGCTTTGGCTTCCGTTACGCGGTGCTGGGGCTGCTCGAGTTCATCGACTGGGGCGGCGGCGACATTCTCTACTACGCCAGCCGCTACCTCGAAGGCGCGCTGCACAGCGACCGCTACCGCGCGCCCGAGGTGATCGCCAACAACATGCGCGACGGCCGCATCGGCATGCGCACCGGCGCCGGCTTTCTCGATTATTCCGGGCTCGATATCGATGCCCATCGCGACAAGCGTCTCGCGGAGATGGTGGGGTTGCTCCGGCATTTCGGATTGGTACGGCCGCCGGTGCTGGATCGGGAATAGCGTTAGGATAAAAATATCGAAAACAACCCCATGCAAAGGAGCAAACAGGTATTATGATACGCCAGAGACGTAGGTAGAAACTACCCGAATACCTCCTGCAGTACCCCTTCCTTGACCACGGCGACACCGTCAAGCTCGATGGTGGTGCCCATCATCGGCAAATCGAAATGCCCTGACGTGTAGCGCCCGGCGAATTCGTTGGCGCCGGTGGAGAACAGGAAGTTGCCGGAAACCGCGCGCAGCTCGGTGCCGTTGGTGTCGTTCTTGTCGTACATGGTCAGCGCCTCGTAGCGCGCGCCGGGATTCATGCCCCAGCCGACATGCGACACCGCATAGGCCTCGCGGTCGCCCCATGCGGCGAGGTAGGACCGCATCATCGCGGCGTCCGTGCCCTCGCCCCGGAGGTCGGTGACGTAATCGTCCTTCAGCGTCATCGTGATCGGCGTCGCCAGATAGCGCTTGAAGGTGAGGTTGATGTCGCCGGGCGCCATCACGATGGTGCCGTTGACGGTCTTGCTCCTGGGAAAGCTGACGACGATGCCGCCCGGCCAATGCGCCAGCGTGCCCGGCCGGTCGGTCCAGCCCCAGACGCCGGCGGTCTGGGCCCCTGCCATGTCGACGTCGAGCTCGGTGCCGGCCTTCGAGGTCACGCGCATCCGCTTGGTCCCGCGCAGCATTTTCACGGCCGCGCGCACCCGCTTCTCCAGCGCGGAGTCCGGCACCATGCGTTCCAGCGCTTCGGGATGCTCGTTGGATATGTTGAGGATCCGCGCGCCGGCCTTGAGAATCTCGGGCGTTTCCGCCGCGTGCATCAGCCCCTCGATGGTGCAATCGACCACGAAGCCGGCCTGCTGCAGCGCGCTGACCACCGGCCCGAGCTTCTGGATGGCGATGCTGGCGCCGGTGGAGCGGACCGGAACGACCTCGCGGTTGCGCGGCGTCGGCACCACGATGTGAAACGGTTTGGCGCCCATCCGCAACAGCGCGAGTTCGGCGAGATGAACGTTGAGCGCGCGCGACTGCGTCTCCGACAGAATTGCCGCGGTGTCGCCGGGCTTGACCGCGCAGCGCTCGAAAATCTCGCAGAACGCATCGATCCATTTTGCTTCTATGCGATCCGCCAGCATGACTTGTCTCCGCTCTATAACGAGTTCGTCATGCCCGGCCTCGAGCCGGGCATCCACGTCTTTTCTTCAGCATAGCTGCAAGAAAGACGTGGATGGCCGGGTCAAGCCCGGCCATGACGGAAAGGATAGCACGCAATTTACCATCACACTTCGGGAAAGCCGCGCAGCAGGTAGGACCGCAGCCCCTGCAGCAGGCCGTTGAGGATCAGGCCCAGCATCGAGATCGTGATCAGCGGCACGAACATGTCGACCGCCTGAAAGGTGCGCGCCGCCGTCACCAGCCGATAGCCGAGGCCGTCGGTCGAAGAGATCATTTCGGCGAGAAACACCACGATGCAGGAAATCACCAGCCCGATGCGGCAGCCTGTCAGGATCGACGGCACCGCCGCCGGCAGCACCACCTTGAACAGGATCTGGCGGCGCGGCGTGCCGGCCGCCATCGCCGACCATATCAGTTTCTGCTCCACCATCGAGGCGCCGTAATAGGTCGAGAGCAGGATCGGAAATAGCGCATCGGCGGCGACCAGCGTGATCTTGGATTCGTGACCGAACCCGAGCAGCAGCAGCAGCGCCGGGTACAGCGCGACCTTGGGCAGCGGCGCCAGCACCCGCACGATCGGGCGCACCACGGCGTTGACCGCGGGGCTCGCCGCCGCAGCGAGTCCGATGCCGACGCCGAGGATCACCGCGATCGCAAATCCCGCGAACAGCCGGAACAGCGTGGAGGCGATCTCCTGCTGGAAGCTGCTGGTCAGGAGTTGTTGCACCAGCCGGGTGAACACCATCCCGGGCGGCGGCAGCAGCGTCACCGGCGCGTAGCCGAACGACGAAATCGCCTGCCACAGGCCGATCGCCAGCGCGATCGGTATGATCCCGAGCAGCACATCCGATGTGAGCGCGCGCGCGTTCATGCAAAACTCAGGGGAATGTCGAAGCCCGGTTCGGACCATCGCACCAGCCGGCTGCGCAGCTTTTCGAAGGCGGCGTCGAGGCCGATGCCCATCGCGCCGATGATGATGATCATGGCGTAGACGGTGTCGTATTGTCCCATGTCCAGCGAGTTGAACAGGATGTTGCCGGCGCCCGACTGCCGCGCGATCATTTCCGAGGTGACCATGGTGATCAGCGCCAGCACGAGGCCGGTGCGGCATCCCGTGAGAATTTCCGGCAATGCCGCCGGCAGCACGATCCGGACCATCCGCTGCGGCGCCGAGAGGCCCATGGCGGCGCCCGACCACAGCATCTTCTCCTCGACCGCCTTGGCGCCCTGAAAGCTGTGATAGATCACGGGCAGGCTGACGCCGAGAAAGATCACCAGCATCTTGGCGAGGTCGCCGACGCCAAGCCACAGCATGATGATCGGCATCAGCGCCGCCTTCGGCACCGGATAGGTGATCATCAAGAGCGGATTGAAGAACGACGCCACGAGGCGCGAGCGGCCCATCATCAAGCCGAGCGGGATCGCCACCACCAGCGCCGCGCTGAAGGCGATCGCCATGCGGCGCAGTGAATCCAGAATGTTGATCACGGATTCCTTGTCGCCGAGGATCGACGGCACCGCGCGGACAGCTTCGATCGCGGTCGGAAAACTTTCGGTATTGAGCGTCATCGACGCGACCTGCCAGATCGCGAACAGGCCGAGGCAGGCGAGCAGCGGCGCCAAACGCGGGAGCAGCGCGCGCGCCGTCGTCATGGGTGCAAACCTTCTTCGCTGGTGTCGTCGATCATGCGCTCGATCTCGACCACGTATTTCTGGTAGCGCGGATCGAGCAGCAGCTCGGCGCGGCGGCGCGGGCGCGGCAGCGCGATATCGACGATCTCCTTGATGCGGCCGGGGGCGCGCGTCATCACCACGACCTTGTCGGAGAGGAACACCGCCTCGTCCACCGAATGGGTGACGAACAGCACCGTCTTGCGGTCGCGTTCCCAGATGTTGAGCAGATCGTTCTGCAGCCGCGTGCGGGTATGGGCATCGAGCGCGCCGAACGGCTCGTCCATCAGCAGCACCGCCGGGTGATAGGCCAGCGTGCGCGCCAGCGCGACCCGCTGCTTCATGCCGCCGGACAGTTCCTTGGGATAGAAATTCTCAAACCCCTTGAGGCCGACCATCTCGATCAACCGGCGGCTCTGCGCGTCGGCTTCCGCTGATTTCACGCCCTGCTGGCGCGGGCCGTACATCACGTTGCCGAGCACGGTCTTCCAGGGAAACAGCGCAAACTCCTGGAACACCGGCCCGCGATCGGGACCGGGTCCGGTGATCGTGCGGCCCTTCACCCTCGCCTCGCCCTCGGTCGGGCTGACGAAACCGCCGACGATATAGAGCAACGTCGATTTGCCGCAGCCCGAGGGACCGAGAATCGAGACGAACGCGCCATCCTCGATTGTCAGCGAGATATCCGACAACGCCAGATGGGCCTGACGGCCGGCCGTGCGGAAGGTCTGCGAGACACGCTCGATCTCGATCATGGCGGAGGCCGGCCCGCGCACCGGCGCTGGATCTGTCCGAACCTCCGGCCGCGATGGCACTACCTTCATTCCCGCTTTGCTTCCCGGCGTCTTTCCGTGCGTGACCGGGCCGACCATAGCGGAAACCGGCCGGGCTTGGCGATGCTGTTTTGGCGGCACGGGCGGGCAGCGAAGCAAACTTGGCTTACCGTTGCCGTTGCCCGCCCCCCGCGTTACGGCGGTTCAAGATTGCCGCGACCCCGCTTGCGAATCTCCTCGATCGGGATCGGTACGTTGTTCGGCATTGGGAGCGGCGGTTCGGCGAGGTGTCTCGCCAGCTGCGGCGCCGCGGCACTGGTGCCCGTGAGGCGAAATACACCGCCGCTCCTGTTGCCACCGGCACGGATGCCCTGGAGCGCGTAGGACTCGTCGCAAGGGAGCACGAAATCGGGGCCGATGCGAAGACCGCCGCGCGCCGGGCCGGCCGATGAATACGGCGACTTGCGTCCATTCGAAAGAATGTACCCCCCGGCCACGTGCACGCCAGGGACCATGTCGGTCGCAATGCCGTTGAGGGTACCATCGCGATGGATCAGCGATTCGCTGTTGTCTAACTCGCCATCGATGTACTTGCAGGCGGCCTCTGCCGCGCGGGTTTGCTCCCACCTGGGATCGACGAAATAGGATCGCCTGGCGCCGGAGCGTACGCCCATGTTGGGATCGCTGCGGGCCACATAGGCATGGACCTCAGCCCTTACGCCGATGCCATCGACCTTGATGGCCCAATCGCCATGTTCGGGAACGAGCCCCGACCTGGCGATGGTCGGCTCGACGGCCAGCAGCCAGACCGTATTGTTACCCCAGACGAGCGGCGCGTACGCTCCGGTGTAGGGCGGCAGGGAATTGCCGTAAGGCGGAGCCGTGGGACCGCCGACCGACTTCGAAGCAGCTCCGCCAGGCGATGTGAGCGTGACGGTGACGCCGTTCGCGTCGGTGTTCTTCATCCATATCTCGGCAAAGCACAGCGCGGTGTTGTCGGGGGGAACGCGCCAGATCCATTCAACGGTGTCAGGTTGTGTCGTGGTGTTCCTGGCGAAAACGACGTGGCCCTCACTGAGATAGGCATTGCCCGCCGCCACGACGATTTCAAGCCTGGGCTTTTTGGTGAAGCCATCGAACTCCGCGGTAAGCGCCGCCATCGCCGCCTCCAGCTCGGCCGTGCCATCGTGCGGTCCGGTGGTCGGCCCATAGCTGAGGTTGATGACCACGTTCTTCGTTTTGGCCGGATCGGCGTGCGACAGGATGAACCGGATGCCGTCGAGGACATACGCCTTGAGCCATACGCCGGTCGCATCACGAATGCAGTTCTCGGGAAACTGCACGAATACCACGTCGGCCTTGCAAGCAGGGTCGGTGCCGATCTTCCAGCTCGGTGGATCGCGGCGATCCTGGCCCGGTTTTGAGGGACCGACCCGTGACGAGGTCGGGACGCGTCCGGCGAACACGTCCATCACATGCCCGCCGTGCGACTGCCGGCGTGCGAGATTCTTGAACCCGGCATCCGCGTAACAGCCGTCCTCGTCGATCAGACCTGCGGTCGAATGCAAGCGGATCCATTCGTCGAGACCGATTTGCCGGGGCGTGGCAGTCGACGGCGTGGCAGCCGGCACTTTGAAATCGCGATAGAACTCGAGGCCGTAGAGAAAATCGGGCGGCTCCTGTCCGAACCGGCAATCCTTGCCGGCGCTATCTTCTACCTTAATGGCCTGCTTATCCTGGCTCTGGTCCCAGATCGAGCGCACTCGCGTGATGACTGCAGCATTTACCGGGCCCTTGAGAAAATGCGCGGCGGCAAACGGGCAGCCGTCGTCCATCACGCCGATCAGGAGCGACCCTGGCGGTTGCCCGCTTTCGTCCCAGCGATTTGTCAGAACCCTGGGCCGAAGCGTTGCCGACGCCGCCGCCTTCAATGGCAGCGAAAGCTCGACCCTGGAAACATGTTTGTCCCAGATACGAAGCGCGCGTGAACTTAGCACCGCGGAAGTGCGGGCATGCAAGGTGGCATATCGGGTGCCGTCCCTGGCCGGGCCGAAGACAACGGGGCTACCGGCCGCTTCCATCTCCCCGGCGAACTTTTTGGGCTGTGCCGCCTCCATGAATTCCACGAAGAAGAACAGCCTTAACTCCTTATCGTCGAAAAGCTCGAAATTCTGAAACCGCGTCGAGATCGCGTAGCGGAGGTATGGATCAAAGCAATTCGGGTAGTGGCGGCGTTCAGGCATGGAATGTTCTCCGCAGCGGCCTAGGGAAATTTGACCACCCACTCTTCCCGCGCCTTGTCCCATACGTGCTGCATCAACGCGGACTTGGGGATGGTTGCTCCCGGCGATTGGGAGTAGAAGGGGCTAGTGGCTGCGTTGAGATCCTGAGCGGTGTTGAACGGATTGAAGTCCGTATCGGGAGCACCGTCGACCCCGGCCGCAACGAACTTCCGCCGCTTGACCGTCTTGTTGCCGGTGCAACGCCCGACGAAATAGTCACCCAGGGCCACGCCCAGCATGCGTCCCGCCATGCTGTCGATCGGGAAATGGACTCCTGCCACGACACGGTTGGTTGCGATCCGTGCCGCCTGGCGGTCGAGCTGCTCGATGATCCTCTTGTGCCCCTCAATCGCTGGATTGAGCCTCAGCAGCAATTTCAGCACATGCGCCACGGCATAAACCTGCGTCGCGTGTCCGCTCGGGAAGGCTCCGTGCCCGGGGGTAGTAATCATCGGCTGCACCTGCGCATTGTATTCCACCGGCCGCCAGCATGCGAGGGCGTGCTTGAAGCGCATTTCCACATACACGCAAAACTGCAGCACCATGTTGACGAGTTCGAAGGTGCGCCTGGTGCGGTCGGGGTGCATGTAGATGATCGACGACCAGAACGCGTAGGTCGGATCGATCTGCGCCATGATTTCGGTGGCGCGTTCGTTGCGCAGTTCGGCCCAGCTCAGCACCAGGGGAATCTGCTTCTCAAACGTTGGTTTTTTCGGACGGCCTATCTCGGCAATGAGGGACGCGGCGAACAGCACCTGAAATCCCTTGTTGCCCAAGGGCGACTTGCGAAAGTTGATTCCCTGCATCATTTCGCCGATCGCGGTGTAGGCACGAACCCACGGCTCCCAGCGCTCGATCTGCTTGGGGTCGTCAATGCCCGGTGGCAGGTTCGGCGCGTAATAGGCGTAGAGTGGCGGCGTCGGTTTCTCGGGAACGACGATCGTCCCTTCGCGCCCGAGGATGAGCGCGTCCACCATGATCGGATTGGCAAAGGCATCGGCCATCGTGCCGAGCATGGCGCCGCCTGCCCCGCCCGCGCCGCCTGCCCCGCCCGCACCACCGGCACCGCCCGCGCCCCCGGCGCCGCCGGCACCACCCGCACCTCCCGCTCCGCCCAGTTGGCTCATTTCGGCCTCCCTGTGAGTAGTTAAGTCAGCTCTTTCGACGGTAACCGCGTCACTGCGCGGCAATTTGCCCGGTTGGACCCAGTTCAAATGTGGGTTTTTTCACATGAACGAAATTTTCTTTTCACGATCAGTGCCGGTTCGAGTTACCGTTTCCCGACGGCAACCCTGCCAACGCAAGGCAGCGCGCCCATTGCCGGCCCGTTTCGAGTTGTGCATTCGGCATGCGCGCAACGTATCTCTCCACCGTCAAGTCCGGCTCGAGCTCCCGCAATCTGCGCAGGGCTTCGCGCGCCTCATCCATTCGTCCCTGGGAGACGAGCGAGATCGTGAGAACCCGCCACGTGGAAGGGTGCATACGGTTGAGCACCAGCGACGAGCGCGCAAGGCTCTCGGCATTGACGTATTGATGCGCGGAAAGTTCTGCCGTCGCGCCGAGGGACTCGAAATAGTAGCGCTGCGGATCGAGCGGAGAGAGCTCCATCGCGCGCCGCGTCGCTTCCACGGCCGCGTCCCCGTCGCCCTTGAACGCGTTGACCGTGCCCCGGTAGAGCCAGCCCAGCGCATGGCTGGGATTGGCCTGCACGGCCTGGTCGCAACGCTTGCGAGCCATGTCGAGATCCTTCAACAAATGACAATAGACGAAGCCTTCGGTCGCCAGCGCCAGGGCATCGGACGGATCGCGGTCGAGCGCGGCGTGACTGGCGCTCAAGGCCTCGGCAGCCTCGCGCGTGCGGTCCTCGGACCAGCCGCGCGTCACCCGCAGGATGTACCAGTTGGCGAGCCATGCGCGCGGGGCGGCAATTCGGCTGTGCCGATTGATCAGCTCCTCGAGGATCTTGCGGGTCTGGAGGAACTCGTCCTTGCTGGAGCGGTGCATCAGCTTGATGCTGCCGAGCAGCAGCGAGTAGCTTTGGAGCGTGGGCAGCGGCTGAGTCATGACGTGTTCGACCTCGGCGTCGAACACGGAGAAATACACCGCTGCGGCGATGCGATGTGCCAGTTCGCTTTCGGATTGCAGCAGGTCGTTGATTTCCCCGCTCAGCCGATCGGTCCAGACCACCTGGTTGGTGCGTGCCACGCAGAGTTCCGCCGTCACCAGAATCTTTCCCTGGTCCACCACGTATCCGCCGCTCAGGATATAGGTGGCGCCGAGATGGGCTGACACTTCTCCCGCATCGCTGGCGCGGCCGCGGAAGACGTTGGTCGACAGCCGGGAAATAACCTTCAGGTTCGCCGCCTTCGACAGCCGCCAGATCACACTGTCCGCAATCAGGTTGCCGATATCGAAATGCTCGGGCGCATTGTTTCTCGCGCCAAAGGGAATCACGGCGATGGTGGGTTCCATTGCCGCCCCATAGTCACGTCGTCCGGGGAGGCTTGGGTGCGGACTTGCGGGCCCGACCCGATACGCCCGAACCGGTTTGTCAAAATGCTTGAGAATGCAATCACCGAGATCTTCGCACGATGCATCCACCCCATGCGTGAGTTCGTCGCGCGCCGCGGCGCTGCCGATCGTCTCGCCGGGATTCGCCAGGCCGGCCAGGGCGGACGCCAGTTGCTCCTGCGCCGACGCGCTCGCAATGGTTTCGCCCGGGCCGGCCAGCGTCGCCAGCCGCGCCGCCAGATTTACGCCGGTCCCGTAGATGTCGATCCCGTCGCTCCAGGCAATCGCGGCATTGATGCCGGCGCGAAGGTGAAAATGCTGGGATTCCGGCATGCCGACGTTCCGCGCGGCAAGTGTCCGGTGCATCTCGGCGGCGGCATCGACGGCGTCGGGCACCGTGGCGAAACGCGCCATGAGGCCGTCGCCAAGGCTCTTCACCAGAACACCGCCATGGCGCGGCAGGATCTCGGTCGTGACGATACCGACGAAGTCTGCCCAGCGCCGAACGGTGAAGGCCTCGTGCTCCCCCATGAGCCGCACCGATTCCACGAGGTCGACCAGCAGTACGACGGTCTCTTGCTGCACGAGGCTCACGCCGGCATCCCGGACGTCGGATCGTCCGGTCAGAGCGGCCTGGTTCTCGTCTTTGCCCAGCGCGTGATCGTTCATGTTGAACCGGCTTCGCGATCCCGACCGGGCATCTCAGATACGCAACTGCGAGCCAAGAGGTCGGCGGGAAGCCTTCACGGGAAAATGCCGTGTTGAGTTCATACTGCTCGCAAGCACGTCAGCTGTCTACTGCCGCAGGGGGGGCCGTATCGCCCGCTGCGAAGCAGGTCGCACTACCAGGGTCCATCGAGGGGAGGAACCATTGCCGGCGGCTGGGGATTGGCGTGTTGGATTCGGGCTGTCGGTCACGTATCCTGAACTCCCCTAGGCCCTCCGGGAGGCAAGCCAGCCATTGGACATGCAGATGACCGCACCCGCCGTAGCCAGCGCTTTCGCCGTTATCGTTGCCGGAGCGGCGGTTCTGTTGATCTACGATCTTGGGCATTTCTCGGCACATATGATGTTGCACATTGCTTCGATGAGTGTGGCCGCACCCCTGCTGGCGGCATGGGCGATTGCCCGCCGGCCGACCCGCGGCATTTCACCGGCGTGGCTGTGGATTTCTACTCTCGTTCAGATCGTGCTGCTCTGGACGTGGCACTCTCCCGCCGTCCATCACGTCACGGTGCAGTCCCCCGCGCTCGGGTTGGCGTTGCATGGCGTTCTGCTTCTGGCGGCGCTGTCGTTCTGGTTCAGCCTGCTGACGATTTCCGCTGCGGCGCGCTGGCAGACCATTCCTGCCCTGGTGCTCACGGGGAAACTGGCGTGCCTGCTCGCCGCGCTGCTGATCTTTGCACCGCGAACGCTCTATGAGTCCGCGGGACACATCGTCCACGCCGCGGAAAGCTCGTCGGCGTTCCGCGCGCTCGACGATCAGCATCTGGCCGGCCTGCTCATGATCACGGCCTGCCCGCTGAGCTATCTGGTCGCGGCGGTGATGATCACCGTGCAGTTGATCGGCCGCCCGCAGACGGCCGCCGCCGCCCTGGAGCGCCACAACCTCCCTGCCGGCCGCTAACCGTGCGCATCGAAACTCGCCGCCGCTGGACAGCGATTATTCGTTTCATTCTGTTCGGCCTCGCCGCCATCGCGCTGGGGGGATTTCTCCTGGCATGGTCGGGTCTCTACAACGTGGCCGCAAGTCGCGGCCACCTGGCCGTGACCAATGCCATGCTGACCTTCGGGATGCGCAGTTCGGTGAGAACCCACGCCCTCGGCATCACGGCTCCGCCACTCGACAGCCAGGACCTGTCGACGCTCGGCGCCGCTCATTTCCACAGCGGATGTGCCTTTTGCCATGGCGCGCCCGGCGTGCCGATCAGCCCGATCGCCGAGAGCATGCTGCCGTCTCCGCCGAACCTCTCGACATCGATGCGGGAGTGGCGCGACCGCGAGCTGTTCTGGATCGTCAAGAACGGTCTTAAATATACCGGAATGCCGGCCTGGGCGGCGCAGCAGCGGGACGATGAGGTCTGGGCCCTCGTGGCTTTTCTCAGGCGTCTTCCGGCGCTGGATGCCGCCGCCTATCGTGAGCTCGCGCTGGGGGGGCTCTCCGTTCCCGCGCAAAGCGGCGACGAAATCGCGACGACGGAGGGAACGTCGGGAGCGGTCAGCGCCTGCGCCCGTTGTCACGGCGAAAATCGGCGGGGGCCGAACAGTCGGCTGGTGCCGGTTCTGCACGGCCAACCCAGAGAGTTTCTGATGGCGGCGCTCGAGGACTATGCCCATGGGCGCCGCGCCAGCGGAATCATGCAGCCGCTGGCGAGCGATCTTTCCCCTGAAGACCGCGAGCGGGTCGCGCGCTATTACGCCGGCCTGACGCCGCCGGCCGCGCCCGACCTGCCGCCGTTGAACCCCGAATCCGTCGAACGCGGACGCAAGCTTGCGACAAGCGGCGATCCCGCCGCGAGAATTCCAGGGTGTATGGGTTGCCACAACGCATCATCGCTGGAGGCCTATCCGCGCCTCGCCGGGCAGCACGCCGTCTATATGGTCAATCGGCTGCGGCTCTGGAAAGGCGGACTCGCCTCGCGTTCCCGCACCGACGCGATCATGGCGCCGATTGCCAAGGCTCTCAACGAGCAGCAGATCGACGACGTTTCGGCGTATTTCTCGTCGCTGAACGCTGCAGGGAAACTCAACCGATGAGGCGCGCGCCGGCAGGCGGCGGCATTCTCGCGGGCTCGTTGCTGCTTGGCGGCTGCGGCCGCGACGTGCAATCTGTGCTGGCGCCCGGAGGGATCCAGGCCGCGCAGATCGCCGACCTGGCCTGGCTGCTGTTCGGGTTCGGGACGCTGGTGCTCGCCATGGTCGTCGCCGCGGTATGGCTGGCTCTGCGGGGATCGTCGCGGATCCGCCGCATCCTGGCGCGCGAGAACGCCGTCCTCACGCTCGGCATCGCGTTTCCGGCGGTGACGCTGACGCTGCTGCTGGGGTACGGCGTCTGGCTGATGCGATCCCATCTCGACCTCCCGCGTGACCGCAACGCCGTCGGCATAGAGGTGGTCGGCGAGCAATGGTGGTGGCGCGTCACTTATTCCGGCGCCCACGGCACGCCGATCGCCAGCGCCAACGAAATCCGCATTCCCGTCGGCGTGCCGGTCGGGTTCAAGCTCAGGGCGGCCGATGTCATTCACAGCTTCTGGGTGCCGAGCCTGGGCGGAAAGGTCGACATGATCCCCGGTCGCACGACGCAACTGCATCTCACCGCCGAGCGGCCGGGGATCTATCGCGGGCAATGTGCCGAATATTGCGGGGGCCCGCATGCCCTGATGGCCTTCGAGGTGATGGCGATGCCGGCTGCAGACTATGCAGCATGGCTGCAACGCGCGGCCGAGCCGGCCACAACTCCCGTATCCGAAATTACGCAGCGGGGCCAATCCCTGTTCCTCGCAACCGGCTGCGGCGCCTGTCATGCCGTACGCGGCACCTCAGCCACCGGTACGCTCGGTCCGGATCTGACGCATATCGGCGCGCGGCGCTCGGTCGGCATCGATACGCTGCCGTTGACCCGCGAAAACCTGACGCGCTTCATCACCGACGGCCAGCACGTCAAGCCCGGCAATCTGATGCCCGAGTTTCGCGTGCTGCAGCCGCCGGAGCTGGATGCACTCGTCACCTATCTGCTCAGCCTGAAGGTAGCCGACCGCCATGGCTGACACCGCACCGGAGTATCCGAACAGGCTGCCACGGCCGCGCCGCGAACAGGCGGAACTCGCCGCGATCTGGGCCCGGCCCAGATCGTGGCGCATTGTCACCGACGTCAACAACACGGTGATCGGCTATTTCTATGTCGGCACCGCCATGCTGTTCTTCCTGCTGGCCGGCATTCTCGCCCTGCTGATGCGGCTCCAGCTCGCCGTGCCGAGCAATACGTTTCTCAGCCAGGAAACTTACAACCAGATCTTCACCATGCACGGGACGGTGATGATGTTCCTGTTCGCCGTTCCCGTGGTCGAAGCCATGGGCATCCTCCTGCTCCCCCAGATGCTCGGCGCCCGCGACCAGCCTTTCCCGCGGTTGGGAGCCTTTGCGTTCTGGGCCTACTTTGTCGGCGGGCTGATTTTCTTCAGCACGCTCTTCTTCGATCTCGCGCCCTCGGGCGGATGGTTCATGTATCCACCGCTCACCAGCTCGCAATTCTCGCCCGGCATGGGCGCGGACTTCTGGCTGCTCGGTATCGGCTTCATAGAGATCTCCGCGATCGCCGGCGCCATTGAAATCATCGTCGGCGTGCTGCGCACCCGCGCGCCCGGAATGACGCTCGACAAGATGCCGATGTTCGGCTGGACGATGCTGATTTTTGCCGGGATGATCGTGTTCGCGTTTCCGGCCGTCATCCTCGCCACGCTGCTGCTCGAACTGGAGCGCACCTTCGACTGGCCGTTCTTCATTGCCGCCAGGGGCGGCGATGCGCTGCTGTGGCAGCACCTGTTCTGGTTCTTCGGGCATCCCGAAGTCTACATCATCTTCCTGCCCGCCGCCGGCATGGTGTCGATGATCGTGCCGGCGATGTCCGGAGCCACGCTGGTGGGCTACCGCTTCGTGGTGGTGGCCCTGATCGCCACGGGCTTCTTCAGCTTCGGTCTGTGGGTGCATCACATGTTTACGACAGGCATCCCGGCGCTGTCGCTCAGTTTCTTCTCGGCCGCCAGCATGGCAGTGGCGCTGCCGAGCGGGATTCAGATCTTTGCATGGATCGCAACGATCGCCTCGGGCCGCCTGCGCTTGCTAACGCCATCGTTGTTCGTGCTCGGCTTCCTGTTCATCTTCACCCTCGGCGGCTTGACCGGCGTGATGGTCGCCATGGTTCCATTCGACTGGCAGGCGCACGATACCTACTTCGTAGTCGCGCATTTTCACTACGTGCTGGTCGGTGGAATGGTGTTTCCGCTGTTCGCCGCCTTCTATTACTGGACGCCGGCGTTCAGTCGCCGGACCTTGTCCGAGCGGCTCGGGCGATGGACGTTCTGGCTGATGTTCGCCGGCTTCAACATCGCCTTCTTTCCGATGCACATCAGCGGCCTGATGGGCATGCCGCGGCGCGTGTACACCTATCCGGCCGTGATGGGATGGGACGTGCTGAACATGATCTCCACCATCGGGGCCTTCCTGTTCGCCGCCGGCATCGCGCTGTTCCTGATCGACCTCGTCCGCAACCTGCGCCCGAGCCTGTCGGATACCGCGGGCAACATATGGAAGGCCGCCACTCTGGAGTGGCTGCCGAACGATGTCTATGGCCCGCGCAGCATACCGATCGTGACGAGCGTCGACCCGCTATGGGACCAGCCGCACCTGGCCGAGGACGTCGAGGCCGGCCGATATTATTTGCCCGGTTCGATCACCGGCCGGCGAGAAACCATCGTCACCTCGCCGATCGAGGCTACGCCGCAGTATCTTCTCAGCCTTCCCGGCCCCGGCTGGACGCCGTTGCTGGCGGCGATCTTCACCGCGGCGTTCTTCATGCTGCTCACGGTCAAGGCCGTCACGCTGGCCGTGATCTGCGGCGCGCTCGCGGTGGCGATGGTCATTGTCTGGATGTGGGACAGCGACCCGAAACCGCTCGCAGCGGTCGACATTGGAAGTGGCATCAAACTGCCGACCTATGCAGCCGGATCGCTGTCGCATTCCTGGTGGGCGATGATCGTGCTGCTGCTGGTCGCCGGATCGCTCTATCTCGCCTATGTGTTTTCCTATCTCTATCTCTGGACGGTTTCGCCGCAGTTCTGGCCGAAACCGGCGGCGCTGGCGCCGGTCACCGCGCCGGCCGTGTCAGCCCTTCTGCTGGTTGCCGGCAGCGCCATCCTGGTGGCGGCGGGGCGTCTTTTGCCGCGCAACCGGCGCAGCGGCCGTCGATTCGAAGTGTTGGCCGGCCTCGCCGCCGTCACGCTTGCCGCCGCGCTGATGACCGAGGTGTCCGCCCAATGGCGGGCCGGCCTGCGGCCGGAAACCGACATCCATGGTGCTCTGGTCTATATGGCCGCCTTCCTGCAGGCGCAGATGGTATTGCCGGTGGTGATCATGGCGGGGTTCGCGGTCGCGCGCAGCCTTGGCGGCCGCCTCGACCGCGAGCAGCGCGTGGTCTTCGACAATCTCAGCCTGCTGTATCACTACACGGTCGGCCAAAGCCTGCTTGGGCTGCTGCTCGCCCATGGATTTCCGAGGCTTGCAGCATGAGCGCCTTCAAGCCGGTCCGGCCGCTTGGCGATTTTTGGCGCGTCCTGATCGCGCCCGCGATCTGGTTCGCGCATTTTTCCGTTCTCTAC
The DNA here is from genome assembly GCA_001464035.1 of Bradyrhizobiaceae bacterium Ga0074131. Taxonomy (GTDB): domain Bacteria; phylum Pseudomonadota; class Alphaproteobacteria; order Rhizobiales; family Xanthobacteraceae; genus Bradyrhizobium. The sequence continues at coordinate 144,652 of LNEC01000012.1, read as the reverse complement.
GCTTCCGAAGCGCTGATCTGCACCGGCCCGCCGGCCGACCGGGGCACCACGATGGGGTGGACGGTTCTCCTGGCCACGGCCGCGGCCTCGGCCGGCCTCGTCGTCCTTGTTGCCGGATTGCTGCGCTCCGGCAACACCGCCCCGCCAACGTCCGATCCCGGCGGCTCCTGGTTCCGCCGCGCGTCGCTACTACTCGCGCTGCTATCGGCGCTTGGGATCATCTGGACAACTCTGCCGACGGCAGTTTTGCCGGCATGCGCGTTCTGACGGCCTCGCGGTGAGCCGTGGTTGATGGTTCCCATACCAATGATGTCCATTGCGATATTTATTTCAGCCAACGTGAGCGATATTGATCATATTCTGCAGTCGCCGACCCGCATGGTTGGGCCGCATCATCGCACCGCCTGTGACACATCTTCGATGACGGAGAGTTCGCTCGCGCGCTGCCGCCTCAATGAACTTGGAAGTCCTTCATGGACAGCTTCGTGCACCGCGAAAATCTGGCGCACTATCGTCGGCTGTTGGCCGAACCCGACGTAGCGGATGATCAGGTTCGATACCAAACGCTTGTTCGGCTGCTGGCCGAGGAGACGGCCAAGGAAACAGCCTCTGATGCAGAAACAACGCCGACGCAGAGCGGGCCGCGGTGCCGATCCGTTGCGCAGTGAATGCCATCGTCTTCTGTGCCGGCACGATCGCGGCCCAGTCTAGTCGAACCAAGGCCACTCGGCCGCGCCGTCATGGGTGACGGCGCCGCCCGGCGCCTGGCCGACCAGGCGGGCGTATTTGGCCAGCGTTCCCGCGCGATGCCGCGGGGCTCGCTGCGTCCAGGCCCGCCGCCGCGCGGTCAATTCATTGTCGTCGATCATGAGATCCATGCGGCGCGCGCCGGCGTCGATCCGGATGCGGTCGCCTTCCCGCACCAGCGCCAGCGGGCCGCCGACGAAGGCCTCCGGCGAGACATAGCCGATGCACATGCCGCGCGTGGCGCCGGAAAACCGGCCGTCGGTGACGAGCGCGACCTTCTCGCCCATGCCCTGCCCGTAGATCAGGGCGGTGACGCCGAGCATCTCGCGCATGCCGGGGCCGCCGACCGGGCCTTCGTTGCGGATTACGAGGACATCGCCGGCGGCGTACCGGCGGTTTCGGACGGCATCGACGCAGTGCTCCTCGTCCTCGAACACAAGCGCGCTGCCCTCGAACACCAGGTTCTTCAGACCGGCCACCTTGATGACGGCGCCGTCAGGGCAAAGGTTGCCTTTCAGAACCGCGACGCCGCCGTCGGGCATGATCGGCCTGGCCGTGCTGAAGATCACCTCGCCGTCGGGCGCGTTGGCCCCGCCATATTCTTCCGCAACGGTCCGGCCCGTAATCGTCAGGCAGGAACCATCGATGTGACCGCTTTCGACCAGCGCGCGAATCACCACGGCAGTGCCGCCGATGTCGTGGACGTCCTTGGCGGTATACTTGCCGCCGGGGCGCAGATTGCCGATCAGCGGCGTGCGCGCGAACACCTCGCCGACGTCGTCCAGCGTGAAGGCGATGCCGGCCTCGTTGGCGAGCGCCGGCAGATGCAGCGCGGCGTTGGTCGAGCCGCCGGTGGCGGCGACGATGGCGGCGCCGTTCTCCAGCGCCTTGCGCGTGACGATCTCGCGCGGCAGCGGACCGCCGCGCTCCAGCATCTGCATCACCAGCCGCCCGGCCTGGCGCGCAATCTGCGCGCGCGCGGCATAGACGCCCGGCACCATCGAGACGTTGGGCATGGTCAGCCCCATCGCCTCCGACACCATCGCCATGGTGTTGGCGGTGAACTGGCCGGCGCAGGCGCCGATGGTCGGCAGACAGCTCCGCTCGATGCCTTCCAGCGTCGCCGCGTCGATCTCGCCGGTCATGAAGCCGCCGACCGCCTCGTAGGAATCCAGGACCGTGAGGGTCTTGCCTTCGAATCGACCGGGCAGCGCGCTGCCGCCATAGATAAAGATCGACGGCACGTTGCAGCGGATCATGCCCATCATCACGCCGGGCAGCGTCTTGTCGCAGCCGCCGAAGCCGATCAGGGCGTCGTAGGCGAGGCCATGCACCACGGCTTCGATCGAATCGGCGATCAGCTCGCGCGAGACCAGCGAGAACTTCATGCCCTCATGGTTCATGCTGATGCCGTCGGAAACGGAGATGGTGGTGAATTCGCGCGGCGTGCCGCCGGTCTCCGCGATCCCGGCCTTGGCGGCGTCGACCTGGAAATCGTGGGTCATGTTGCAGGGCGTCTGCTCGCCCTTCATGCTGACGACCCCGATCATCGGCTTGGCGATCGCCTCATCGTCGAGCCCCATCGCGCGCATGAAGGCGCGGTGCGGCGCGCGATCGAGCCCATCGGTCGTCACGCGGGATCGCGGTTTTTTCATGCTTTCACGTCTCGCTCACTGTCGTCCCTGCCTAGTGCGCAATTGCGCACGGGGCGCAGGGACCCGTAATCCCGGTGTTCAAGTGACGGAAGGTATCTCCCACAGTGCCTTGACCACAGGTCACGGCGTATGGGTCCCCGCCTTCGCAGGGACGACGAGTGAGTGGTTCTCGTCTACTGCAGCGGCGCGACGATGGTCGGGTGCTTGAACTGTGCGACGTCGAGCTTGGGCAGCATTCCGGTCTCGGCATAAATGTCGAGCATCTTCTGGATCGCCGCGAAATTCGGCGCGGCGCCGGGATCGCGGCCGAAATCGTTGTCCTTGAGCAGATAGGTTTCCAGCACCGGAATCGGCGCCTTCAGCTGTTCGGAAACGACCTTCAGCGTTTCCTCGCGATTGGCCAGCACCTTCTTCATGCCGGCGGTGATGTCGCGCACATAGGCCTTGACGGCTTCCGGATTCTTGTCGACGAAATCGGCGCGGCACGCCTCCAGAATGTGGACGATGTTCGGCATCGCCTGCGACAACGAGAACAGCTTGCGGGTGCCGCCCTTGGCCTCGGCCCGCGCCGCGAAAGGCTGGTTCATGTTGACGGCATCGACGCGGCCCTGGCGCAGCGCGTCCTCGGACACCGCGAAGCCGACTTCCACCAGCTTGATGTCCTTGGCCGGGTCGACCCCGTTCTGCTTCAACAGCATGTTGAACGGCCCCTGGGTGCCGCCGCCGATCACCGAGATGCCGATGGTCTTGCCCTTGAGATCGGCGATGGTCTTGATCGGCGAATCGTCCTTCACCGCCCAATAGACCGAAAAGCCGCCGGGCTTTTCGAACACATGCTGGGCCACGATGTAGGCCTTCAGGCCGCCGCCGACCACGCCGTTCGACAGCGACAGCGGCGCCTGGGTGGCGCAGTCGAGCGCGCCGGCGGCCAGCGCCTGCGTCATCGGCGCGGTGCCCTGGAACTGGGTCCATTCGACACTGTAGGTCTTGCCGAGGTTGGGGAATTCCGCGGCGCGGCGCATCATCCAGTATTTCGATTCCTCGGCCGGGATGGTCCAGCCGACGCGGATGGTCGTCTGCGCCTGCGAGCCGCCGACGCCGGCCAACAGCGAAGCCACCGCGCCGGCCGCCAAGATCCATTTCGAAGATACAAGCATCATCCGCACTCCGTTTTTCCCGATGGCAGCCGCCACTGACCGAGCCAAGCCTTTCATGGTTCAAATGATCAGGCAAGCCGCCGGCCCCCGGGCGCGATGCATTGTCGGCAAGGCCGGGTTGTATGGTACAGCCGGTTCGACACCGCGACACCGGGAGAAACGGGATGGCCAGAACTGGCGAAGGAGACGGACCACAGGCCGAAAAACTCGGCTATCTCGGGCTCGGGCTGATGGGCATTCCGATGACGCGGCGGCTGCTCGACGCGGGCCACGGCGTCACTGTCTGGAATCGCTCGCCGGGCAAGGCCGCCGGACTGGTCGCGGCCGGCGCTGCGCTCGCCGCCACGCCGCGCAATGTTGCGGCGACGGCCGGCATCATCTTCATGTGCCTGACCGACGCTTCTGCCGTGGAGCAGGTGGTGTTCGGCCCCGATGGGCTGGCAACGGCCGACGGCGCCGCCAAACTCGTGGTCGACTTCTCCTCGGTCCATCCCGAGGCGGCGCGCGCGATCGCGGCACGGTTGAAGGAGGCGACCGGCATGGGCTGGATCGACGCACCGGTCTCCGGCGGCACCAAGGGCGCCGAAGAAGGCACGCTGGCGGTGATGGCCGGCGGCGATGCCGCCGATATCGAGCGGGTGCGGCCCTACGTGCTGGCGATGGCGCGCCGGCTGACGCATATGGGCCCAACCGGCGCGGGCCAGACCACCAAGCTCTGCAACCAGATCATCGCCGGCTGCGCCATGGCGGTACTGGCGGAGGCGACGCGGCTCGCCACCAATGCGGGGATCGACGCCACCAAGCTGCCGGAAGCGCTCGCCGGCGGCTTTGCCGATTCCATACCGTTGCAACTGTTCGTGCCGCGGATGGCGCAGGGGATTTATTCGCCGCCGCTCGGCCACATCGCAACGATTCTGAAGGATCTCGATACGGTGGTCGACGTGGCGCACGATACCTCGACGCCGGTGCCGATGGCCGCGCTGGCCGCGCAATTGTTCCGGCTTGCGAAGGCCGCGCGCGGCGCGGATGCCGATGCGCTGGAGATTTACAAGCTGTCGGAGGCGAGAGAACGGTCCTAAGAGTTCGTCATTGCGAGCGCAGCGAAGCAATCCAACTTTCCCGCAACGGGTAGAAAGCTGGATTGCTTCATCGCAAGTGCTCCTCGCAATGACGGCTGATGGGCCACCGGATCCTACCTTTCCGCGAACGCCTTCTCGACCACGAACTGGCCCGGCTCGCCGTGATTGCCTTCGGCAAATCCCTTCGCCGACAGCAGCGCGCGGGTGTCGTGCACCAGCGCCGGACTGCCGCAGATCATGATGCGGTCATGTTCAGATTCAAGTGGGGCAAGGCCGATGTCGCTGAACAGCTTGCCTGAACCGATCAGATCGGTGATCCGGCCGCGGTTGCGGAATGGGTCGCGCGTCACGGTCGGGTAGTAGATCAACTGGTTGCGGACGAGTTCGCCGATCAGTTCGTCGTTCGGCAGTTTTTCGGTGATCATCTCGCCATAGGCGAGCTCGGCGACGCGGCGGCAGCCGTGCAGCAGCACCACCTTCTCGAAGCGGTCGTAGGTTTCGGGATCCTTGATCACGCTGAGGAACGGCGCCAGCCCGGTGCCGGTGCCGATCAGATAGAGATTGCGGCCGTCCTTGAGGTTGTCGATGACCAGCGTGCCGGTGGCCTTGCGGCTGACGATGATCTCGTCGCCCTCTTTCAGATGCTGGAGACGCGAGGTCAGCGGGCCGTCGGCAACCTTGATCGAGAAGAATTCGAGCCGGTCCTCGTAATTGGCGCTGGCGACGCTGTAGGCGCGCAGCAGTGGCCTGTCGCCAACCTTCAGCCCGATCATCGTGAACTCGCCGTTGCGGAAACGGAACGAGGGATCGCGGGTGGTGGTGAAAGAGAACAGCGTGTCGGTCCAGTGATGGACGCCGAGGACGCTTTCCTGATTGAAATTGCTCATCTGCGAGGTCCCCGCGCGAGGGCGGATGGCGCCGCCCAATTCATTTGTCTACAATCATTCGTATACGAATGAATAATCCGGCTTGATCCCGGCGTCAAGCCGCGGGCAAGATGGCGGGACCGGCCTCGCGAAGGCATTGAACAAAAAAGGAAAAACCCATGGCTCACGACGCCCCCCTGGCTGCCGGGCCGACCAAACTGGTGATCCGCAATATCGGCCTGCTGCTGTCGGGGGCGCTGGAAAAGCCGATCCTGGATGCCGACACCATCGTCGCCGAGAACGGCAGGATCACGGGAATCGGCCGCGCCGGGGATGTCGACACCGAGGGCGCCACCACGACCATCGACGCCATGGGCACCACCGTCGCGCCCGGCCTGATCGACAGCCATGTGCATCCCGTCGCCGGCGACTGGACCCCGCGGCAGAACCAGATCGGCTGGATCGACAGCTTTCTGCATGGCGGCGTCACCACCATGATTTCGGCCGGCGAGGTTCACATGCCCGGACGGCCGCGCGACGTCGTCGGCCTCAAGGCGATGGCGATCTTCGCGCAGCGCGCGTTCTGGACGCTGCGCCCCGGCGGCGTGAAGGTGCACGCCGGCGCGCCGGTGATCGAATGCGAAATGGTCGAGGAGGATTTCAGGGAGCTGGCGGCGGCGGGTGTAAAACTGCTCGGCGAAGTCGGGCTCGGCGGCGTCAAGGACGGCCCGACCGCGCGCAAGATGGTGGGATGGGCGCGCAAATACGGCATCCAGAGCACCATTCACACCGGCGGCCCGTCGATCCCCGGCTCCGGCCTGATCGGCGCGGACGTGGTGCTGGAAGCCGACACCGACGTGATCGGCCATATCAACGGCGGCCACACCGCGCTGCCCGACGACGAGATCCGCTGCATCTGCGAGGGCTGCAAGCGCGGCCTCGAGCTGGTGCATAACGGCAACGAGCGCTCGGCGCTCTACACGTTGCGGATCGCGCGCGACATGGGTGATCTCAACCGCGTCATCCTCGGCACCGATTCGCCGGCCGGCTCCGGCGTGCAGCCACTCGGCATTCTGCGCATGGTGTCGATGCTGTCGTCGCTCGGCGACGTGCCGGCCGAACTGGCGTTCTGCTTCGCCACCGGCAACACCGCGCGGATGCGCGAACTCGACTGCGGCCTGATCGAGGTCGGGCGATCAGCCGATTTCGTCATCATGGACAAGGCGCAGCATTCCGCCGGGAAGACCATCCTCGACAGCGTGCAGCTCGGCGACCTCCCCGGCATCGGCATGACCATCATCGACGGCGTCGTCCGCACCACCCGCAGCCGCAACACGCCGCCGGCGACGAAGGTGCCGGAGATCGTCGGGCATTGACTGTCCCAGACCATGGCAAGCAGATGTTGACGCCTTTCAAGGCAGCGTCTGGACGCGTCCGACCGGAGCGCCAAGCGCGACTACGCGCGAATGGAATTAGACCTGACCGGCGTCCGATGCATGCCAGCGGCAATGCCCTCAATGCTGACGTGATGTCTTGCCTGGGCGAAACATTGACGGGATGCTTGCAATCTTTTCCCCGAGGCGCCAGTTGAAGCCTTTTGGCATAAGCTCCGGGTCGAGTAAGTCATTCTCAGCGAGCACACTTTCGTCGTCCTCGATTGTTGCCCGGTCAAATGGCATCAATGTCCTCCCCGAGCTGCGCAAAGCATCGATCGCTTTCAAGACCGACCCGGAACTGACATCGAGGGCTGCTGAAAGCCGTTGCGGCTCCACGTCCAAATGCTCACAAATAAAATTGTCGCGAACTGCCAGTATCGTAGCGCGCAGCTTCATCTGATTCGGGGACGAGCCTGTTACTTCAACCGCGAGATCGCACTCGGTATCGAAGCTCAGGGAGCGATTGTTCAAATTGGATGACCCTACCCGAAGCAGCTTGTCGTCTATGGTCAGTATTTTGGCATGCACGTAAATCGGTTTGCCGCCGGCCGTTACCGGATAATAGACGCCGAGCCGCTGGTGTCTGTCAGCCTTCCACAGTTCGTGAAGCAGCCTGTGTCGCGCGCCATCCATAGCCTTGTGTTCAAGCCATCCTTCCGTCGTCTTTGGAAGCACCAGTATTATCTCGGGACCACTTGGCTCCTGCAACCTGCGGACCATCGCATCAGCGATTTTGCGCGACGCCAGATACTGCGTTTCAATGTAGACGGTGCGCTCCGCCTGTCCGATCGCATCGAGGTAGAGTGACTCGATTTCCCTGACTCCCCGATGGTCGTCCGACTCTGGGATTGTACGGGCGATTGCCACCTCAACATGCTCCATGGTGGGCGTTAAATTGTCAGGCCATAGGTCCGACTTCCTCGCGACCGTTGGGAGCACTTTTCCCGTCCCTCGGAGCCAACGCTCCCGAGCCAAGTCTGCGATGGCACGAGCGGCATCGCCGTCAACGGCGGTGGTCGCATCATGCCAAGGACCGTATGCCCGTCCGCTCGGTTTTGTCCGCAGCGAATTGTCGTCAAGGTGTTCAGGGGTGTCCCAGCGGTCGGCAGTCATGTCGATTCCACCGCAGAACGCGAGCGCATCGTCGATAACGACGATTTTCTGGTGGTGGGCAGCACCGACGGGATGAGCATGATCCAGTCTCAGGTGCAACCGCTTGTCGGTGATCCAGTCCACGATGAACAACGGCGTCATGCCCCGCCCCAACGCCTGTATCATGCCCAAATCCCACTTGAGCACATAGACATTCAGGTGCTCACGATGCTTCGGGAGCCACGATAGAAATTCTCCCAGCGCGTTCGGCCCCTCCAGCGTCTGCTTCTCCGGCTCTAGCTTGATTCGCGTGTCAAAATCCCACCCTATCAGCATAATCCTGTGCTGAGCCTCGAGCATTGCGCTTTTGACATGGCGAAAGTAATCGGCTGCGTCGACGATAAGCGCCAGACGCTGCGCGCGCTCGATACGCCAGCAATTCCGACCCGCCTTGAGAATTCGCCCACCCTCATAGTTCATACAGCCGAGCTCCGTTACGCTTTGTCGTTCTCGCATGAGGCACTTTGCCAGGTTAGCTGACAGAGTGAGCCAGCGGCGGCGAGGCTTTTTTCGATTTGGGGTTTTCCAGCTCCCTGCTGAGATTGGCAAGCAGGCCGAACGATCACTTGCTCGTTTTGCTGTGCAGCGGTTGTAGCCACCAGTAGTCCAACAATCTCGATCAGCAGTTTAACAGGCTCGATTGCCACTTGTTCCCGGCGCTTTAGAAAACGTGTTCCGCAGCAGGTTGATTTGCAGGAGCTTAGTTGGTTCTCTTGTCGCAAAATGAACTGCCGGCGAACCAGCGCGTCCGGAGGTTGGAAAACACGGCGGGCACGGCGCAACGGCGCCCTTGTCCACCCTACGGCGCCCGATCACCGCAGCTTGCTGAGCAGCGCGAGCAGCGTCTCGCGCTCCCTGGCGTCCAGCGGCGCCAGCGTTTCCCTTGATATTGCGAGCGCGTTCGGCATCGCCGTCTCGGCTATCTGCTGGCCGGCGCGGGTGAGGCTGACCAGCAGGCGGCGGCCGTCCTCCGGATCGGGGCTGGTTTCGGTCAGACCACGCGCGGTGAGCCGGTCAATCACGCCCTTGATGGTGGCGACATCCATCGCCGTCAGGCGACCGAGCGCGTTCTGCGAACACGGTCCGGTCTCGGTGAGTTTCGCCAGCGCCGCCCATTGCGTCGGCGTCAGATTGATGCCGATCTCCCTGGCGAAAATGGTGGCATGGCGCTGCCAGACCTGACGAAGAATAAAGCCGACCTGCTCCTCCAGCACGTAAGGCGACCGTGACGGTTTCGGGCTGCGTTTCGGCGAAACACTCCTGGTCATGCGCGTTCCCCGCCCTACTTCACAGCGCCAGATGCGTGTCCCTGATATCAGGACGCGCGTCGAGTTCGGCCATGGTGCCGGAATAGCAGATCCGCCCTCGCTCGATGATGTAGGCGCGGTCACAGATCAATCTGGCGAAATGCAGGTTCTGCTCGGAGACGACGATGCTGACGCCTGCCTGCTTCATGGTCTGGATCGCCGCCACCATCTGCTCGACGATCTTTGGCGACAATCCTTCCGAGGGTTCGTCAAGCAGCACGAGCGAAGGGTTGCCCATCAGGGTCCGCGCGATGGTCAGCATCTGCTGTTCGCCGCCGCTCATGCGGCCGCCGGTGCGGTTGCGCATCTCGGCGAGGTTCGGAAACAGTTCGAACAGCTTTTCCCGGGTCCAGTGCGGCGCCTTGGGTCGCACCGGCTGGCGGCCGACCTCGAGATTTTCGTCGACCGTCAGGTCCGTGAAGATGCGCCGCTCCTCCGGAACATAGCCGAGGCCGCGGCTGACGATCGCATGGGTCGGCTGATCCGAGACGTCCCTGCCCTCGAACACGATTCGGCCGGTGCGACTCTCGACCAGGCCAATGATCGAACGAAACGTGGTGGACTTGCCGGCGCCGTTGCGCCCGAGCAGCGCAACCACCTCGCCTTCGCCGACCTCGAGCGCGACGTCGAACAGGATGTGGGCCGGGCCGTAATGGCTGTTGAGATCCTGAACGCTGAGCTTCATGAAGGCGTCCCCTCGCGATGGCGCGCGTCGTAGACCAGGCCCTCGCCGAGATAGATGGCGCGAACCTGCGGGTTGCGCCGGACCTCTTGCGGGGAACCCTCGGCGATCAGGCTGCCGCGGTTGAGCACCAGGATGCGGTCGGCATGCTCGAACACCACGTCCATGTCGTGCTCGGTGAACAGCACGCCGATCGATTTTTCACGCGCGATCCCGGCGGTCAGCCGCATCAGTTCGATGCGCTCGCGCGGCGCCATGCCGGCGGTCGGCTCATCCATCAGCAGAAGCCTGGGCTGATTGGCGAGCGCGACGGCGAGCTCCAGCCGCTTGAGGTCGCCATAGGCGAGTTCGCCGCAGGGCCGCTCGGCATAGCCGCTCATGCCGACCAGTTCGAGCAGCCGGCCGGCTTCGTCGCGCGCGAATCGCGGCGTCGAGGCCCACAGGTTGAACAGCTGACCGCCGTACGACACCAGCGCGACCTGGACGTTCTCGCGCACCGTCATGGTCGAGAATGTCGCGGTGATCTGGAAAGTGCGGCCGACGCCAAGCCGCCAGATCTCGCGCGGCTTCTTGCCGGTGGTATCGCCGCCGAGCAGGTTGATGCGGCCGGCATCGGGGAGCGTCTGGCCGTTCAGCATATCGAAGCAGGTGCTTTTTCCGGCGCCGTTGGGGCCGATCAGGGCCAGGATCTCGCCGGCCTTCAGCGCGAACGACACGTTGCGCACGGCGTGCACGCCGCCATAGGATTTGCTCAGGCCTTCGACCGACAGCAGGGTGGGCGCGGTGCTCATTCGGCGCTCTCGATCCGGGATTTGAGCATTCCGGGTTTTGGCAGTTCGGGCCGGCGCCGGTTACGAAAGGTCTCGAGCATGCCGACGATACCCTTCGGGAAGGCGACCACGATCAGCACGATGACGCCGCCCAGCACCAGTTTTGAAAGGTCGGTCTGGCTGACCAGCCATATCGACAGCGCCTTGTAGACAATGGCGCCGATCACCGCCCCCGACACCGTCTCGACGCCGCCGAGCAGCACCATGACCAGCGCGTCGACCGACAGCGAGATTCCGAGGCTGTCCGGAAACACGCTGCCCTTCAGATACGCGAACAGCGCGCCGGCGACACCGGCGACGCTGCCCGCAATGACGAAGGCGGTCCACTGGATGCGCTTGGCGTCGATGCCGATGGCCTCGCTGCGCAGCAGCGAGTCGCGCGTCGCGCGCAGCGCATAGCCGAACGGCGAGAATACGAGGATGCGAAGCGCCGCGACCGCGAGCGCGGCAACGCCAAGCGACAGCCAGTAGAAACTCGCGGGCCCCGCCGCCCACTTCTCCGGCCAGACCCCCAGAATCCCGTTGTCGCCGCCGGTCACCGCGACCCACTGGAACGCGATCGACCAGACGATCTGCGCGAAGGCCAGCGTCAGCATCGCGAAATAGACGCCGGACAGCTGCACCGCGAAGAATCCGAAGATCGCAGCGCCGAGACAGCCCAGCAGCGGACCGAGCAGCAGACAGACGATCATCGGCAGGCCCGCCATCTTGGCAAGGAAGGCGACACCGTAGGCGCCGAGTCCGAAATAGGCGGCGTGGCCGAACGAAGCGAGCCCGCCGACCGACATCAGGAAATGCAGGCTGGCCGCGAAGATCACGAAGATCGCGATTTCAGAGCCGACGGTCAGGGCGTAATTGCCGCCGACCAGCGGCAGCGCGGCGGCGACGGCGAGCGCAGCCATCGCGGCAAGGCGCTCATTCGTTGTCAGCGGCCGCCATGGATTGACCGTCAGCCCCGGCGTGCGGCGCGCGGCAGCCTCCTGCTTGCCGAACAGACCCCACGGCCGCACGATCAGCACCGCCGCCATCACCAGGAACACCAGGATGATGGAAATCTTCGGAAAAACGAGAATGCCGAAGGCATTCAGTTCCGACACCAGCACCGCGGCGACGAAGGCGCCGATGATGCTGCCGAGCCCGCCGATCACTACCACCACGAAGACGTCGACGATGATGCGCAGGTCGAGCGCGTGATGCACCGCGTCACGCGGGATCTGCAGCGCGCCGCCCAATGCCGCGAGAAACACCCCGAGCGCGAACACGCTGGTGAACAGCCATTTCTGATTGACGCCGAGGGCGGCCACCATGTCGCGGTCCTGCGTCGCGGCGCGCACCAGCACGCCCCAGCGGGTGCGCTGGAACAGCAGCCACAGCAATCCCAATACGATCGGGCTGAGCGCGATCAGGAACAGGTCGTAGGTCGGAACGTTCTGGCCGAAGATATCAACCGCGCCCTTGAACCCCGGCGCACGGCGGCCGAGCAGATCGTCCGGTCCCCAGATCAGCACCACCAGATCCTGCACCATCAGGGTCAACCCGAACGTCGCCAGCAACTGGAACAGTTCGGGCGCGTGATAGATCCGCCGCAACAGCACCATCTCGACCAGCACACCGACCACCGCCACGACCAGCGACGCCACTACGATGCCGCCCCAGAATCCGAGCGCGCCGGAAAACCGTTCGGTCAGCGTAAACGCCACATAGGCGCCGAGCATATAGAACGCGCCATGGGCGAAATTGACGATCCGCGTCACCCCGAAGATGATCGACAGCCCCGACGCCACCAGAAACAGCGACGCCGCGCTGGCGAGACCGGTCAGGAACTGGACGAAGTAAAAGGCCATAGGCGGTCCGGGTCAGCGCATTTCTGCTTGGTCGCCTTCATCCATCGAGACGCGCGCAAGAGCGCGCTCCTCAGGATGAGGGTCTCACTTCACCTCTCCCCGCGAAGAACGGGGAGAGGGAGAAGCAAGGAACTCAATCCTTCGGGCGCATCTTCAAGACTTCGGCATCGCTCGGCAGGTAGTTCTCGCCCTTGCGATAGACCGAATCCACCATGATGCCCTTGCCGTCCTTCACCGCGGTCTTGCCGACGAAGGCGCCCAGGGTCGACTGATGATCGATCGCGCGGAAGGTGATCTCGCCGAACGGCGACGGCATCGACAATCCCCGGGCCGCGGCGATCATCTTCTCCGGGTCGTCGGAGTTGGCCTTGGCCAGGATGGCGGCGGCCGCCTTGATGGTCTGATAGCCGACGATCGAGCCGAGCCGGGGATAGTCGTTGAACTTGGCCTGATAGGCCTTGGCGAACTTGTCGTGTTCCGGCGTCTTGATGTCGTACCAGGGATAGCCGGTTACGATCCAGCCCTCGGGCGTTTCTTCCTTCAGCGGATCGAGATATTCCGGCTCGCCGGTGAGGAACGAGACCACCGCGCGATTCTTGAACAGGCCGCGGGTGTTGCCTTCGCGGACGAACTTCACGAGGTCGGCGCCGAAGGTGACGTTGAGGATGGCTTCCGGATTGGCGGCGGCGACAGCCTGCACCACCGGGCCGGCGTCGATCTTGCCCTGCGGCGGCCACTGCTCGTCGACCCACTGGATATCGGGCCGCTTCTCCGACATCAGCTTCTTGAACACCGCGACCGCCGACTGCCCGTATTCATAGTTCGGTGCGATCGTCGCCCAGCGTTTGGCGGGAAGTTTTGCCGCCTCTTCCACCAGCATCGCCGCCTGCATGTAGTTGGAAGGCCGCAGCCGGAAGGTGTAGCGATTGCCCTTCGACCATGTGATGGCGTCGGTCAGCGGTTCGGCGGCGAGGAAAAATACCTTCTTCTGGTTGGCGAAGTCGGAGACGGCCAGACCGATGTTGGACAGGAACGTGCCCGTCAGCATCACCACCTTCTCGCTCGACACCAGTTCGTTGGCGGCGGTCTGCGCGTCGGCGGGCTTGCCGCCGTCGTCCTTGGAGACGACCACGAGCTTCTTGCCGTTGATGCCGCCGGCTGCATTGACTTCCTCGAGCGCGAGCTGCCAACCCTTGCGATAGGGCTCGGTGAACGCCGGCAACAGCGAGTAGCTGTTGATTTCGCCGATCTTGATTTCGCCCTGGGCAACGGCCGACTGCGCCATGCCCGCGACCACGATCGCCAATCCCGCGCCTAACAAATATCTCCGTCGCATCCCTTGACCCTCCACTGTTGAAAATTACCGTAGACCGTCTTCGCCCTTGACTTCAGCAACGGTGAGGCCGCCGACGCGCGGCAGCGGCCTGCCGCTGTCGGTGACCGCGACCGCGACCATGATCTCGTTGGCGCGCGGCGCGTCGTTGATCATGACCTCCATGCCATCGAAATGGCTGCGCACGAACGCCGCGTCCTTGTGGCCGAGCGGAATATCCAGCGTCGTTCCCGGCCCGCTGCGCTTCTTCGAGGACGGTATCAGCGCCGCCCCCTTGCCCAGAACCTGGCGCACCGGCGCACCCATCTTGGGATGCAGGATCGCGGCGGCGTGTTCGAGCTCGCCGTTTTCGCCGACCGCGGCAGCCTTGCCGTAGCTCTGCGCCTTCGCGCCATCGATCCCGAGCGCCGCAACGGCCTTTTTCGAAAGCAGCTCGCCGAGTTCCTCGCCAATGGCAATGAGGGGTGAGAGATCTTCGACATATCGGCCGGCGAACGGGTTTTCGATCACCGCAATCGCCGCGGCGCGCCGGGTCGGCGGTGTGACCGTCTGTCCCATTTCCAGCCGGGTCTCCTCGACAACCGTGACGATCTTGCGAATAATCGCGCTCATCCTGTTCCGCCTCGTTTTCGAGCCCGCCTAGGCATGCATCATGCTTTCGATCGCGCTAGCAGGGGCCGGCGCTTGCAAGCCGTCCAGTCCGACCGCTTTCGTCGTCACCACAACAGTCTCGCCATGCAAGCGCAATGTGGCACCGTCGATCAACCCCATCGCGAGCAGCCTGCGCGCACAAGCCGCACCGGCTTCCAGGGCAGCGGTGATCTCGCGCCCCGACAATTCGCCGACGCCGCGGGTGACAAGGCGCGCACCAAGGTCGCTGTCGGGCTGCAACTCATGCGCCGGGCAACGGAGAACCGCGGGATGTCCGGGCAGATCGACGGCATTGGCGATGATGGTGGCGGCAGCGTCGGCCTGCGACGCGGTCGCCGCCAGCACCGTTACCGCATCGGCAATGCCGAGTGAAAGACTGCGCCCGTGGCGGCCCGAGGTCGCAATCCCGCGCGAGGGATCATCGGCCTCGATCACAAGGGTCCGCATCGATCCCAGGGCGTCCGGCCGGTCCACCAGGCCTATCGTAAAGCTTTCTCTGCCGGCCAGGTGCAAGGCGATGTCGCCGCCATTGTTGACGTAGGCCCGTTCGAGCCGCGCGACGCGCGTCATTGCGCCGAGGATCTCTTCGGCGACGGCCCCCGCGACCGCCGCCATCGGCGTGATGAAGTGATCGGCGGCCAACGGCGCCACCGCCGCATGCATGCGCCGCGCCACGACGCCCTGCAGCGGGCATCGCTCAGGATCGGCCGCCTGCCGGAGCAGTGGCAACTCGCTGCAGAGTTCATCGAGCAACCCGGAAAAGCGCCGCGCTGCCGCGCCATAGGCCGCGCGCCCGTCGGCCCCGCTGCCGGCAGCCTCCACGATGAGGTCGATCGGGCCGTCCTGCAGATGCAGCCGTCTGCCATCCGCCAGCCATCCGATCTGCGGAACTCGCGTCATGGGCGCGGTTCCCCGGTGGATCGCAGCGAGGGCATGATGCGCGTTTCCGTGCTGTCCTTCAGCGAAGCCAGCGGGCGTACATGATCCATATGGCCGCCCAGCGCGGCATAATCCGACAGCCGCAGGGTAAACTCGATCGGCGCGACCAATGCGGGCGTCGGAACATAGCCGAAAGCCCCGGCCGGCAGGCGCGTGACATCCACCATGAAGGTGATGCCGCCGCCGGGCCAGACATAGACGGGCGCGCCGCCGCTGGTGACGCGCGTCAGCGCGTCCTTGACCGACCGCGTCAGCCGCACCGGATTGTCGGTGACCCCCGCGCGCAGCGAGCCGCCCGCTCCGCCCATGAACAGCACGGTGCACAGCGCGGGCTCGCAGTTTTCCTGAATCCGCTCGACCGACAGTCTCAGCTCCGCCGGCATCGGCCTTTCAACCGGCCTCAGCGCTTCATCGAGTTCGTAGTAGGCCGCATGCTCGCCGGTGGTCGAGACCATCAGCATGGCCATGCCCGGGCGCGCCTTCGTCGGATCGAATGGACCCAGCACCGAGAGCGGATCGGATATCCCGGTGCCGCCCCATCCGGTGCCGGGCTCGGCGACCTGGAAATAGCGGCCCGGCGTCGAGCGCCGTCCTTTCATCTTGATCCCGGTATCGGGAATATCCAGCAGCTTGCCGGCCTGATGCTCGCTGAGCACGCCGGTGATGTGGTCGTCGACGACTACGACTTCGTCGACCTTGCCGTGCCATTGCTTGGCGAACATGCCGATGGTCGCCGAGCCGCAGCCCACTCTCATACGCTCCTCGGGCACGCCGTTGACGATGGGCGGATAGCCGGCCTGCACCACCACGGTGGCGCCGCCGTCGATCGTCAGCTCGACCGGCTTGCAGTTGCTGAGATCCATCAGCGCGTCGCAGGTGACGCGGCCCTCCTTCTTGGAGCCGCCGGTGAGGTGATGCACGCCGCCCAGCGACAGCATCTGCGAACCGTACTCGCTTGTCGTGACGTGGCCGATCGCCTCCCCCTGCGCGCGAACCGTCGCCGTTTCGGGACCCAGGTAGCGGTCGGTGTCGATCTTCACCTTGACGCCGCAATAGCTGAAGATGCCCTCGGTCACCACCGTGACCATGTCGACGCCGTCGATTTCCGAGGAGACGATGAAGGGCGCGGGCTTGTAGTCGGGGTATGTGGTGCCGGCGCCGATCGCGGTGACGAAGACATCCGGCTCGTGAACCAGCTTGCCGTCCCAGTCGCCGCCGGCCTGGAACGGCACCAGCCGTCCGCCATGCGACACCGTTCGCTCCAGCACGATATGGGGATCGACCCGCACCAGCTCGCCGTTGTGATTGGCATAGCGATCGCAGGCGCCTGCCGCGCCGGGTTTGATGTAGCACATGACGGGACAAGCATCGCAGCGAATCTTGTCGTCGGCAGCGCTTGTCGGTTCAGTCAGCATGAACAAGCTTTCGAAGCCAGCGTCAGACTGTCGGACGGCCAGATCAGGTGCGGCGTGCCGTCATCGCAGTTGATGCAGCGAACCTGTCGTGTTTCTCGCCGCGGCATTTTGTTCGTATACGAACAATGTTGCGCGCGCCGCCGAAACCTGTCAAGCGCCTGCGCCCGCGAAAATCACTGCTGCCGATAAAAACCGCAGCCAGCCTCGCAGCCTTGTTCATAACCCGGGCAACGGTTTTGACCGCGTGACGCTGCGCTTGCACGTTTGTATGCAAACGGTATCTTCCCTCTGCTTTCAAGGCGATGTTTTGCAGCGCAACCGTTGGAGCGGGACCACCGACATGACGCAGAGCACGATCCGCCTGACGGTCAACGGCCGGATCCACGACATTGACGCCGCCGCCGACACCGCGCTGCTTTATGTCCTGCGCAACGATCTCGAACTGAACGGACCAAAATACGGCTGCGGGCTCGGCGAATGCGGCGCCTGCGCCGTGCTGATCGACGGCGTGGCGGCGCGCGCCTGCGTGATCCCGATCGAAGGCTGCGTCGGGCGCGACATCGTCACGCTCGAAGGTCTCGGATCGCGCTGTAATCCCGATCCGGTGCAGCAGGCCTTCATCGCCGAACAGGCCGCGCAATGCGGCTATTGCCTCAACGGCATGATCATCAGCACCAAGGCGCTGCTCAATCGCACGCCTCATCCTTCCGAAGCCGATGTGATCGAAGCGCTGCGCTTCAACCTGTGCCGGTGCGGCGCGCATATCGAAATCATGCGCGCGGCGATGCGGGCGGCGGGCCACCTCGTCGGGGCGGCGAACCGATGACCGATCCGGACGCCCCGATGGACGTACTGCCCGGCTCCCTGTCGGTGGTTCGCCCGGCCGGTTCGGGCGCGAACGGCGGCTTCGAAACTTTCATAAAGATCACGGCAGACGGTTCGGTCACGGCCTTCAATGGCCATGTCGATCTCGGCACCGGTATCCGCACCGCGCTGGGCCAGATCGTCGCCGAAGAACTCGACGTGTCCTTTGCCCGCGTCGTCGTCGTATTGGGCGATACCTCTGTCGTTCCCGATCAGGGCGCGACCATCGCCAGCGAGACCATCCAGATCACGGCGGTGCCGCTGCGCAACGCCGCCGCACAGGCGCGGCATTTTCTGGTAGCGCAGGCCGCGCAGCGCCTGGAGCTTGCGGTCGAGGATCTCTTCATCGAGGACGGCCTGATCCGCGGCAGGGATAACCGCAGCGTCTCCTATGGCGAATTGATATCTGGCGAGACCATTCGCATCGACCTCAAGGACGACGTCCCGGTGAAAGCCGTCAGCGCCTACGGAATCGTCGGGCAATCGGTGCCGCGCACCGACCTGCCGGCGAAGGCGACCGGCGAACTGGTCTATGTCCACGATGTGCGCGTGCCCTCGATGCTGCACGGCCGCGTGGTGCGCCCGCCCTATGCCGGCGTCGATGCCGGCGCCTTCGTCGGCACCAGCCTGATCGCGGTCGACAAAGCCTCGGTGCGCGATATTCCCGGGCTGGTGGCGGTGGTGCGGATCGGTGATTTCATTGGCGTGGTCGCCGAGCGCGAGGAGAACGCGGTCAAGGCCGCCGCTCAGCTCAAGGTGAGCTGGAAGCCGACACCGACGCTGCCTGATCTAAAGGACATCGAGACGGCGCTGCGCGCCAATCCGTCGACGCCGCGGACCCTGATCGACAAAGGCAATGTCGATGCCGCGATCGCGGCTGCCGCCAAGCCGATGCCGCGCACCTACATCTGGCCGTACCAGATGCACGGTTCGATCGGCCCGTCCTGCGCGGTCGCGGATTACAGGGAAGGCGCCGTCAGGGTGTGGTCCGGGACGCAAAATCCCCACATCCTTCGCGCGGATTTAGCGCTGCTGCTGCAAAGGCCGGAGCGCGAGATCGACGTGATCCGGCTGGAGGCCGCCGGCTGCTACGGCCGCAACTGCGCCGACGATGTAACGGCCGATGCGGTTTTGCTGTCGCGCGCGGTCGGCCGCCCGGTCCGGGTGCAACTGACCCGCGAACAGGAGCACGCCTGGGAGCCCAAGGGCACCGCGCAACTGATGGAGGTCAACGGCGGACTGAACGCCGACGGCAGCGTCGCCGGTTACGATTTCGCCACGCGCTATCCGTCGAACGGCGCGCCGACGCTGGCGCTGTTGCTGACCGGTGCGGTTGCACCGGTCCCCGCCGTGTTCGAAATGGGCGACCGCACCGCGATCCCGCCCTACGACTATGACGCCATCCGCGTGGTCGCGCACGACATGCCGCCGATCGTACGTGCGTCGTGGTTTCGCGGGGTCTCGGCGCCGCCCAATACCTTCGCGCATGAATCCTACATCGACGAACTCGCCACCGAAGCCGGCGTCGATCCCATCGAATACCGGCTGCGCTATTTGAAGGACGAACGCGCGGTCGATCTGGTCAACGCCGTCGCCGAGCGCGCCGGCTGGACCCCTCGCCCGGTCCGGAAGGAACCGGCCGCCGAAGGCGATATCGTGCGCGGGCGCGGCTTTGCCTATGCGCTGTATGTGCACAGCAAGTTTCCGGGTTACGGGGCGGCGTGGTCGGCCTGGATCGCCGACGTCGCCGTCAACAAGACAACCGGCGATGTCAGCGTGACCCGCGTGGTGGCCGGGCAGGATTCCGGGTTGATGATCAATCCGGACGGCGTGCGCCACCAGATCCATGGCAACGTCATCCAGTCGACCAGCCGCGCGTTGATGGAAGAGGTCTCGTTCGACCGCCATGCGGTGACGGCCCGCGAATGGGGCGCCTACCCCATCATCAAATTTCCCGACGTTCCCAGGATCGACGTGTTGATGCTGCCGCGGCAGGATCAGCCGCCGCTCGGCGTCGGCGAATCCGCGTCCGTGCCGAGCGCCGCCGCGATCGCCAACGCCATCTTCGACGCGACCGGCGTGCGGTTTCGCGAATTGCCGTTCACGCCGGAACGTATTCTGGCGGGATTGCGCGGTGCGCAGGGCGTGGCACCCGCCCCGATGCCGCTGGCGCCGCCACAGCCGCCGGCTTCGACCGACCGGTGGAAAAATCCGTTTGCCGGACGGCGCGGTGCCGTGGCAACGGCCGCGGCGTTGTGTGTTGCGGTGGTTGGCGTCGCGTCGGCGGTCTTGCCATGGCGTTCGATCGCGCCGATCGCCCGGCCCGATGCATCGACCTGGTCGGCCGCCACCATCGCCCGCGGCCAGCAGCTGGCTGCGCTCGGCGACTGCGCGGTTTGCCACACCGTTGCGAACGGCGCGATCAACGCCGGAGGCCGGGCGATCGAGACGCCGTTCGGGATCATCTACGCGACCAACATTACGCCCGACGTCGAAACCGGGATCGGCGCGTGGTCCTATCCCGCCTTCGAGCGCGCCATGCGCGAGGGCATCCATCGCGACGGCCGGCATCTCTATCCGGCGTTTCCCTATACCCACTTCGCCAAGACCAGCGACGCCGACCTGCAGGCGCTCTACGCTTTTCTGATGGCGCAGCCCGCGGTGCGCGCCGAGACGCCGGCCAACACGCTGGCGTTTCCGTTCAACCTGCGGCCGCTGATGGCCGGATGGAACGCGCTGTTTCATCAATCCGGCGCATTCCAGCCCGACGCGAGCCAGTCGGCGACATGGAATCGCGGCGCCTATCTGGTGGAGGGCCTCGGCCATTGCGGTGCCTGTCATTCGCCGCGCAATGCGCTGGGTGCGGAAAAGGCCAGCGCCCATCTCGCCGGCGGTTTTGCCGAAGGCTGGGAAGCGCCACCGCTGACGTCGCTGTCGCATGCGCCGATCCCGTGGAGCGAAGACGAGCTTTACGCGTACTTGCGAACCGGCGAATCCCGCCTGCACGGCGTGGCCGCGGGGCCGATGGCGCCTGTCGTCAAGGCGCTCGCTGCCCTGCCCGACCAGGACATCCGCGCCATGGCGGTCTATCTCACTTCGTTCAACGACGCTGCGATGGACGAACCGGCGCGGCACGCACTCGGCGCCCGGTTGGAGAAATCAACCGGCGCCAGGGTGGTTTCGGCATCGCCTGTCGGCGCACGGCTCTATGAAGGCGCCTGTGCGGTGTGCCATGCGGTCGGCGGCGCGCCGCTGTTCGGCAGCCGGCCGTCGCTGGCGCTCAACAGCAATCTGCACAGCGCCGTCCCGGACAATCTGATCCAGGTGATCCTGCACGGCATCGCGGCGCCGGTCAGCAGCGACCTCGGCTATATGCCGGCCTTCAAGGACAGCATGAACGACGCCCAGATCGCCGAGTTGGTTACCTACCTCAGACGGCAATTTGCCCCCGGCAAGCCCGTCTGGACCGGGGTTCGGGCCGCCGTCCACCTGGCCCGGCACCGGATATCGCGCTGACCTGCCATGCCGGGCCCAAAGGGTACTGGTTGCGGGGCCCGCGGCGGGTTAGGGTTCCGTCATGGCAGTCACCGACATTGCGTCCCGAACCTACAATCACGGCTGGCGGCTCGACCCGATCGTGCGCAGCCTGCTCGATACCGACTTCTACAAGTTGCTGATGCTGCAGATGATCCGGGAATTCTACCCGAACCAGCAGGTCACCTTCTCGGTCATCAATCGCAGCCGGCACGTGCGGCTCGGCGAAATCATCGACGAGCAGGAACTGCGCGCCCAGCTCGACCATGCCCGCAGCCTCCGCTTCGCCAAGAAGGAGCTGATCTGGCTCGCCGGCAATACGTTCTACGGCAAGACCCAGATGTTTTCGCCCGATTTCATCAATTGGCTCGCCACGTTCCGGCTACCCGAGTACGAGCTGCGCAAGGTCGATGGCCAGTACGAACTGCACTTCCACGGGCCCTGGACCCACACCACGATGTGGGAAATTCCGGCGCTGGCCATCCTCAACGAGTTGCGCTCGCGCCAGGCGATGAAGGGCCAGGGCCGCTTCGTCCTCGACGTGCTCTATGCCCGCGCCAAGGCCAAGCTGTGGGCCAAGGTCGAGCGGCTGCGAAAACTCGATGGTTTGCGGTTGTCCGATTTCGGAACGCGGCGGCGGCACGGCTTCCTGTGGCAGCGCTGGTGCGTCGAGGCCGTCAAGGAAGGCTTGGGATCGTCCTTCACCGGCACCTCGAACGTTCTGCTGGCGATGGACAACGACCTCGAGGCGATCGGGACCAACGCCCATGAATTGCCGATGGTGGCCGCCGCGCTGGCTGACAACGACGACGAATTGCGCTGGGCGCCGTACCGGATTCTCGATCAGTGGCGCCATACCTATGGCGGCAACCTGCTGATAGCCCTGCCCGACGCCTTCGGCACCAAATCATTCCTGCGCGACGCGCCCGAATGGGTCGCGGACTGGACCGGCTTTCGCCCCGACAGCGCGCCGCCGATCGCGGCCGGCGAGGAAATCATCAAATGGTGGAAGGAGAACGGCCGCGATCCCAGGGAGAAGCTGCTGGTCTTCTCCGACGCCATGGACGTCGGATCGATCGAGGAAACCTATCGTCATTTCGCCGGCCGGGTCCGGATAAGTTTTGGCTGGGGCACCAACCTGACCAACGACTTCGTCGGCTGCGCCCCTGACGGTTCAGCCAACCTCGATCCGATCTCCATCGTCTGCAAGGTGACCTCGGTCGACGGCCGGCCAGCCGTGAAGCTCTCGGACAATCCGGAAAAGGCGACCGGCAACGCGCCGGAGATCGAGCGCTATCTGCGCGTGTTCGGCAGCGCCGGCCGGGTGCGAAGCCCGGTGCTGGTCTGATCGTTGGGCGTCGGCTCCCGTCCGTTCAGGCCGGGGCAATGAGGCGAACGAGGCCAAGGCTGACGACAATCAAGAAGACCAACGACAGTGTCACCGCCGCGGTGACCCGGCCGCCGACCCGGCCGATGACGCGCAGGTCGACGCCGAGGCCGAGCGCGGCCATCGACATCACGGTCAGAATGTTGGCCGTCTTGCGAATCGGGAACACGGCTGCGTCCGGCAACAGCGACAATGAGCGGAGCGCCGCCATGACGAAGAACGCCACGATGAACCACGGCACCACCTGGAAGAAACTGGTCCGCCACGAACGACCCGGCGGGCGGTCGTTCCGGAGGCTTCGTCCAAATACCGCGATGAATGCGACGAGCGGGCCGAGCATCATCACCCTGATCAATTTGACCAGCGTGCCGATTTGTGTGCTCACGAGCCCGGCCGGGACCGTCGCCGCGAGCACCTGCGGAACCGCATAGACCGTCATCCCGGCCAGAATGCCGTACTGCGTTTGCGTCAGCTGCAGGAGCGGGATCAGCAGCGGCAGACTGAGCACCACGATCACGCCGAGGATGGCCGTAAAGGAAATCGAGGAGGCAACGTCGTCGTTGCTGGCGCCGATCACAGGCGCTACCGCGGCGATGGCCGAATTGCCGCAAATCGAGTTACCGCAGGCGACCAGGATCGAGAGGCGAACCGGCAGACCGAGCGATCGGCTGATGCCGAAAGAGACCGCCAGCGAAAGCATCACCAGCGCTGCGACCGAACCCAAGAGGGCAAACCCCGAGGCGCCGATCGCGGCATAGGTCAGCGAAGCCCCGAGCAGCGCAACCGCGACCTCGAGCAACTGCTTGGCGCTGAACGCGATCCCCGCGCGCCATCGAGGTCCCGGCTCCCAGAACGCGCGAATGGCGATGCCGAGCAGGATGGCGATCACGACGGCGTCGAGGTAGGGGTGCCCGACCAGATGCTCTTCCACGGCCTGAACCGCCGCTGCGGCCAGCGTGACCAAGGCGCAAAGAGCGATCCCCCAGAACAGGGGGACGGCCTTTCGGATCATTCCGGCAGGAAGCCTGACTTGGTCCGGAGAATCGATCCGATTTGGCACGCGGTATCCTTCAGGGAGAAGGAATTATGCGCCAAGCTGGCTTGAATAGACAATATCAATTCCGCAAAGCCCAGCAGAGAAATGTTGTCTCTCAACACGATGACAGCAGTTGATCGGCGAAAGGCCGGATTGGACCGTTAGCGCGTGGCCGCGTGCTTCGCGTCGATGGCGGTGCCGACCTGAAACGCAGGCGCCGCCGGGTAGTAAACGATCCGGACAGACAGAATCATGACGACAAGCAGCCAGAACGCGTATTGGCCGACGCGGCCCAGCATCCCCGCCGCGGCCGTTGCTGTTTCGGGCTTGCCAGCCACAGAGTCCGGCAACACCTCACCATAAGCGTCGAATTTCTCGGTCAACATCGCTGTCCGGCCTCGTTCCTGCGACAATTTATGTCGCAAGACCTGCCGTCAAAACAATGGGCGGAACTTGCAATGTTCGGCCGAGAACGGATGCTTTGTTTTGTTTAGAGCCGCCGGAAGATGATTTTGATATCCCGGCCCCGAGAACCAGCCCCAGAAGGCGGAAACCGATCAATAAGCACGGGCGAAATCGCCCTCGCGTTGAACGTGGTCGAAGGTCGGGAAGCGGGGCTCCCATGAGCGTGCCCGCTGCTTGGTCAGCTGGCTGAGGCTGTTCAGGATGGCGACGCTTTGCTGGTTCAATGCCGCCGAGACCGCCGCGAGATCCGGAAAGTGCCTTCGCACCGCATCCAGCCAGATGGTACGGCCCGCCAGGAATCCGCCGGCCCCCGCCGCATAGGCATATTCGAGAACCCGCTCGAACTTGTCATGCGCGGCACCGCCCGACAGCAGGACCCAGGGAATGCCGCATCGACCGCAGATTTCACCGATGGCGTCGAATTCCCGTTGCGCGGCGGTTGCAGCGCCGCCGCCATCGCGGCGCGGCAGATCGTTGGCCGCCAGCGGACTCTCGAGTTTCAGAAGATCGACGCCATATTCCGGCTTGGCGAATTCACGCACGCTCTCGATCACCAGCGACGGCAGCTTGCCCGGAGACTCGACGTAGTCGACGGTATGATTGGCGCTGCCGAGAAAAGGATAGACCAGAAGCTCCAGCACATAGGGAATGTCGTAGCGGCGGCACTCGTCGCCGATCTCGCGCACGAACCGCTGCTGATGCGCGTTGACGCCGGCGGCGGCGTCGGGCCTATACCACGCCAACACCTTGACACCGTCGGCGCCCATGGCGCGGATTTTGGCGACGCTCCAGTTGTCGATCACGCGCGACTTGCGGCCGCCGGACGTTTCCTCGGTCCGGTGTTCCTCGAGCGTCATGATAAGCCCGCAGCGCGCCGGCATCAGGTCGATGGCGGCCGGCACCGCGAAATTCGGATCGAACAGCATCGAGCTGCAGTGCGGCGCCAGCGCCTCGACCAGAAGCCGCTTGGCTGCCGTGACGTCGGCATAGGCGACCTGCTCCCGGGTGATCTTCCTGGCTTGCGCGATCGCATCGAACATCGGCGGCCGCTGGTCGAGCGCCACCATGCGAAAGTGGCCGTCGGCGTCCGCAAGCCGCGCCAGACCACGTGTCTTCCCGATCGTACTCATGAGCCGTTCCTCTGAAATTCAAGACAATCTTCTAGGGTCGGGATACCGGCGCGCCCGCCTGGCCGGGTGCATTTGAGCGCAGCCGCCGCGGCGGCGAACGACATGGCGTCGGCCGCCACGAGGCCGGCACCGATGGCGAAGGCGTAGGCGCCATGAAAGACGTCGCCGGCCCCGGTGGTGTCGACCACGTTGACCGCATAGGCCGGCTGGCGGCGGGCAATATCGTTCTGCAGCCACGTCACACCGTCGGCGCCTCGCGTAACCGCTGCCACCGCACAGCCGAACCTCGCGATGGCGGGCAACGCGGCGTCGCCGCTCGAACCGGTAAAGCCGGCCAGCGCCGGCTCCGAGAATATGGCGTGATCGGTCAGCGGCAGCAGCGCTTCGAAGACATCGGGATCGGCGACGTCGGCATCGAGGACAGTCGGAACGGCTTTGGCACGGGCGGCCTTGAACAGCGCGACGGCTCCGGCCGGCCAGCGCGGATCGGCCAGGACTGCCGCGGCGGCGCCGACATCGCCGAGCGGGAGCCAATCGGCCTCATCCGGGAACTGTCCACGAAAATTCACGATCTGCCGCTCGCCGGAACTGTCGACCAGCACGCCCGATACCGACGAATGGCCGTCGACGAACAGCCGGAACTGCGCGACGTCGACGCCATGCCCGGCAAGCGCCGTGCGCATCTCGAGACCGGCCACATCCTCGCCGCCGCGTCCCCAGAATGCAGCCTGACCTCCCAGCCGCGCGACGGTGACCGCCGCAGTGGCCGCCATCCCGCCGCCCATGGTGCCATAGTGCAAGCTCCGGATCTTCTGGCTGCCGCCCGAGAAAAACTTTGGAACACGCCAGATCTGGTCGAGCGCGGAAAGGCCGAGGCAAATCACGCGCGTGCTGCTCGCGCGCGCTGCGAGGTCGAGCGACGTCGTCCTGCTGTCGCCTGTTTCAGAGAACGAGTGTCCGCTCATCGCAGCACCTGGCCGGACGCGGCGTCAAACAGATGGATCTTGTCCGGCTGCGGCAGCATCAGCAGTCGTTCGCCCACCTTCGGCTTCATCGAGGGATCGACTCGCGCAATGGCCGATGTACCCGCGACCTCGAAATGGATCAACGTATCGGAGCCGAGCGGCTCGACCAGCCTGATCACGACAGCGATGGCCGATGTCGCACCGCTGGCAACAACATCGAAGTGCTCGGGCCGCACGCCCAGCACACCCTTGCCTGCCGCGCCCTTCAGCCGTGCGCGGGCTGCCGCATCGAGCGGCACCGGCGTCCCATCGTGTGCGAACGCCGCGACGTCGTCGCGCAATTCGACCGGGAAGAAATTCATGGTCGGCGAACCGATGAATCCCGCGACGAACTGGTTCGCCGGCCGCTCATAGACCATTTCGGGGGTGTCGTATTGCTGCACGATCCCGTTCTGAAGCACCACGATCCGGTCGGCCATCGTCATGGCTTCGATCTGGTCGTGGGTCACGAAGACCATCGTGGTCCTGAGCTGCAGCGACAGCGATTTGATCTCCGCCCTCACCTGCGCCCGCAACTTGGCGTCGAGGTTCGATAATGGCTCGTCGAACAGAAACACCTGCGGGTTACGCACGATGGCGCGGCCCATCGCGACGCGCTGGCGCTGCCCGCCTGAGAGCTCCTTCGGCTTGCGATCGAGATAGGCCTCGATGTGCAGCATCGCCGCAGCCTGCCTCACCCTGGCGTCGATCTCCGGCTTCGGCATGCCGCGCAGTTCGAGCGCGAACGCCATATTGTCGTAGACACGCATATGCGGGTACAGCGCGTAGTCCTGAAACACCATGGCGATGTCGCGCTGCGCGGCAGGCACGCCGTTGACGCGCTTGTCGCCGATCAACAGCTCGCCGCTGGTGATCGGTTCGAGGCCGGCGATGATGCGCAGCAACGTCGACTTGCCGCAGCCCGACGGCCCGACGAACACGACAAATTCCTGGTCGGCTATCTCGAGGCTGAGATCTGGCACCACGGTGAGGTTGCCGTAGCGCTTGACGAGATTGCGGATCGAGATAGCGGCCATCAGCGTCTTTCCACAGCGAGAACCGGCTTGATCAGCTGTCCCTGCGCGAAGCGCGCGAAGCTTGCCGGCAGCTCCCGCAATCCGAACTCGCCGTCGACCAGAACGCGATACTCGTCCCGGTAGCGGCGCAGCAGCGCGATGTTCGAGTCGAGATCGCCGATCGGGAAATAGAAGGTGCGGATCATGTAAAAATCCTTGCGGCGAAACACCTTGCCTTCCTCGATGGTCCAGGGCGCCGCGTTTTCGCCGACCAGCACCAGCGCGCCGCGCGGAAGCACCAGCTCGATGCCGAGATTGCGCGCGGCGTGGGCGCCGGAGCATTCCATGATCAGCGCAAAACGCCTGCCGGTGTCGCCGACCGGATGCTCCCTGGCGCCAAAAGCCCGGGCGATCTTCAGCCGTTCCGTATTCGGGTCGGAGACGTGGATGTCGCCATAGCCGGCATCCCTGAGCGCCAGAATGACGCCGAGTCCGACCGGTCCCGCGCCGGTGACCAGCACGGGCCGCGCCTCCTGCGGCGGGACCACTCGGCTGACGAAACGCACCGCATGCGCTGACGTGCCGATCGTATCCAGCAACAGCGGCGCCAGGCTGTCCTCGATGTCATCCGGCACCGGCAAGAGGCAATTCTCCGGAACCGGCAGGTATTCCGCGTAGCCGCCCGGTCTGTTCCAGCCGATCAGGCAGGAGACTTCCAGGCACATCTGGGTATCGCCGCGACGGCAGGCGGCGCAGCGGTCGCAATGCAAGGGTATGTAGACGGCATAGCGCCGGCCATGCATCCGGTGCCCCGGCTGTTCGACGACACCGAAGATCTCGTGGCCGGCGGTGAATTCCGCACCCTTGTGCCACAGCTTGAAATCCGAGCCGCACAGCGCCGTGCGCAAAACCCGAACCAGCACCTCGCCTTGCCCCACATCGGGAATCCCGACGCGCTCGATGGTAATGCGTTCGTCGCCGTGAAATACCGCCGCTTCCATGGTGGCGTTGGTCCGATCAATCGCTGCCATTTCCTGCCGCTAGCCCTTCACCGCGCCGAGAGTCAGTCCCGACACCAGCCAGCGCTGAACGATCGCCGCCAGCATCAGCGGCGGCAGTGCGATCAGGGTCGCCGCCGCCATCAGGGCTCCCCATTGCGTCGATCCCTCGCCGACGAAGTTGAAGGCGGCAGCGATCAGCGTCTTGCTGTCGCCGTTCGACAGTACCAGCGCGAACAGGAAGTAATTCCACGAGAACACGAACGACAGAATCGCGGCCACGGCGATGCCGGATCCCACCAGCGGCATCGCGATCTTCCAGAGGATGCGGGTGATGCTGCAACCATCGACCTGCGCGGCCTCGAAGATGCTGCGCGGAATGTTGTCGAAGGACGGCAGCAGTACCCAGATCACGATCGGCAGCGTGATCACGGCATGGCTGAGGACCAGGGCGGTGTATGAACCGATCATCCCGACTTCCCGGAACATCACGTACCATGGCAGCAGGAACAGGGTGCCCGGCGCCATGCGCGCCGCCAGGGTCAGAACCGCCGGCCACGATATGCGCGTCCATGAAACGGCAAACGCCGCCGGAATTCCGAACAGCAATCCAAGTCCGGCGGAGCCCAGGGTTACGATCATGCTGTTGATCGCGTAAGAGAAAAACGGCGTCATCTTCATCAATTGGCTGTAGTTCTCGACCGTCGGCGAGAGGATCAGCGTCGGCGGATAGGCGGTGACCTCGAACGACGGCTTGAAGGACGACAACACCATCCATGCGGTCGGCGACATGATGAGAATGCCGGCCAGCACCAGTTGCACGACGTTGAACCGCTTGATCCAGGACTCGCTGAGCGGCGTGTGGTCCATGAAAGACCTCACCAGGCCACCGCGCCGCGCAGGCGGTTGAACGCGAGCACCACGCCGAACACGATCACGGTCAGCGTCAGCATCAAGGCGCTGGCATAGCCGATGTTGAAGAACTCGAAGCCGACGCGGAAGCCATAGATGTTCAGCGTGTTGGAGGCATTGCCGGGTCCGCCCTGCGTCGTGATGTAGATGATGTCGAAGAAGCGCAGCAGATCGACGCTGCGCAGGATCACGGCGGTGACGATGGTCGGCAGCAGCAGCGGCAACGTGATGCGCCTGAACGTCGTGAAGGCGGAGGCCCCGTCGATCTGCGCGGCCTCGTACACGCTGGCGGGCAGCGACTGCAGCCCTCCGAGCACGATCAGCGCGACATAAGGCGCCCATTGCCAGGTGTCGATCAGCGCAATCGTCGGAATCACCCAGATCGGCGACGCCAGCCAGTCGGATGGCGGCAACCCCGCGGCCTGCAGGATGTAATTGGCGGCGCCGAGCGACGGGTCGAGGATCACCAGCCACATCAGGCCGGCCACCACCGGCGGCATCATGAACGGCGAAATGAACAGCGACCGGACGATTCCCGGCAGGCGCTTGGCGTTGAACAGCAGCATCGCCAGCCAGATCCCCAGGACGAGCTGCAGCACCAGCGAGAGCAGGTAGAGCGCCAGCGTCACCCAGAGCCCATGCCAGAATTCGGTGTCGGCAATCAGCTTCGAATAGTTGCCGAGACCGGTGAACGACTGCCGTCCGGTCGAGGAGAACGCGTGGAAACCGAGCCAGACGGTGTAGGCCAGGGGGAAGGCGATCATCGCCAGCGTGAAAAGAACGGCGGGCGCCGACAGCGCGGCGAGTTCGACGCGCTGTCGGTCCGGCGTTACGGTGTTGGCGGCATCCACCATGGTCCCATGGTCCGTGTTTTGATCTGTCCAGGAAAACCGCCGCTACCATCTCGGAACGGCGGCAGACCAGCTACTTCTGTGCAATGAGCGCATCGAGGCCCTTGTCCGCGTCGGCACAGGCCTGGTCCAGCGTCTTCTGCTTGAGGATCAGATCCTGCACGGCCTGACCGATAAACTCGCGCGATTCCGGATTGGCGACGATGGGATAGCCGACTTCCGACGATCCCTTGGTGGCCAGCAAGTCGAGCGCCGCCTGCCATTGCTTGCGTACCGGCTGTTCGTCGATCCACTTGCGGTATTCGGGGTCGTTGGCGACCGCCGGACGCGGCGGCGCGATCCCCTGCACCGCCATGCGCTTCTGGATCTCCGGCGACGTCGCCCACTGCACGAAGTACCACGCCGCGTCCTGCTGCTTGCTGAAAGCAGAGACGGCCATGCCCCAGCCGATAGCGGTCGGCACCAGTCCGGCTTCGCCAGCGGGAAACGGCATCAGGCCGGTGTCCTTGAGCCGCTCGCCGCCCTCCATCACCGTCCGCAATTCGTTGGACGATTCGAACGACATCGCGGCGCGGCCGCTGCGATAGAGCGCCGATATCTGCTGGAAGCTGTAATTGACTACGCCGGGCGGGCCATAGTCGCGCAGCAGCCGGCTGTAGGTATCCAGCGCTTCCTTGCCCCTTGGCGAGCAAAGGTTCGACTTGCCGTTGGCCATGTAGCTGCCGCCCATATTGTGCAGCATGTTGCTGAAGGTGTAGGCGACCGCCGGCTTCAGGCCCCGGGAGACAAACGGCGTGATCGCAGCGTCGCACGCCTTGATCTTTTGCGCCGCGGCCTCGACGTCCTTGATGGTCGCCGGCTTCTCGACACCGCATTTCGCCAAGATGTCGGTGCGGTAGTAAAGGATCGGACCCTCGATGTTCATCGGCATGCTGGTCAGCTTGCCGCCAAAGGTTCCCGCCTTGAGCAACGCCTGGCTCAGGCCGGCGAAATCGTATTCCTTCGCCGCCTGGTTCTTCGCCATCGCCGACAGATCGCCATACCAGCCTGCCGCGGCGAACTGCTCGCCCTCGCGCGACGGCAGTGTCATGAACACGTCGACCTCGTCGCTGCGCGCATTCATCACCGTGACCAGCCGCTGGCGCATCTGCTGCTCCTGATAGCCGTCGACCTTAAGCGTGATTCCGGTCAGCTTCTCGAAATCAGCCTTGTTGGTCAGCAGCGCCTGCGCCACCGGGTTGTTGTTGGCGAGAAAGGTGACGGTCTTGCCCTGGAATCTCTTCCAGTCGAAATCGGCCGCGCTGGCTGCCGTCGGTGCGGCCCCCAACGCAGCGACGGTAACGGCGATATGAGTCGCCCATGCGCTTCTGGACATTGCTTCCTCCCCTTTGGCTCTGCGGCGTCTGTTCGTTCGACCAGATCGGGATATGTAACCGGTTTCAGATTACGACGCGGGAGAGCCCTGTCAAGCGACCGCTGCATCGGCCAGACAAAGGAATGTGGCAGGTTTTGCTGGACAAGCGGCGAAATCGCTCCCATCATTTCGAATGTAACGTTACAAGCAATGGGTAGAACGATCGTGGAAAACCTGTCCGGGAGATCGAAGCAGGGCATACGCGCCGTCGCGGCGCGCGCCGGCGTCTCGACGGCTTCGGTGTCGCGCGCGCTCAACAGCCCGGATTCCGTCAGCGCCGAACTGCGCACGCGCATCGCCGAGGCGGTGCAATCGGTCGGCTATATCCCGCACGCCTCGGCGCGTGCGCTTTCATCGCGGCGCACCCGCACGCTCGGGGCCATCATTCCGACGATCGACAACACGATGTTCGCCCGCGGCATCGCGGCGCTGCAGAAGTATCTGTCGTCCGTCGGCTATATGCTGTTGCTGACCACCAGCGGCTACGATCTCGATGCCGAACTGGAACAGGCGCGCAACCTGATCAGCCGAGGTGTCGACGGGCTGGTGCTGCGCGGCGACTGCCATCACGGCGCCTTGCGCAAGATGCTCGCCGATACCGCGATTCCTTTTATCAATGTCGGCGTCTACCGGCCGGACCGCCCCTATCCCTGCGTCGGCACGGACAACGAAGCGGCGGCGCATCGCGCCGCCATGCACGTCGTCGAACTCGGCCACCGCAGGATCGGGATCGTTTCGGCGCTGCAGCGGAACAACGACCGCGCCAGCGCGCGCGTCGACGGCTTCCGTCGCGCCCTGTCCGAGAACGGAATCGAACTGCCGCCGCGATGGCATGTCGAGGTTCCCTATACGCTCGACGATGCGCGCGAAGCCGCCCGGTATCTGCTGGGCCTGAGCGATCGGCCGAGCGCGCTGGTGTGCGGCAACGACGTGATCGCCTACGGCGTGATGCTCGAAGCCGAGCGCAGCGGCTACGTCATTCCCCGTGACCTGTCGGTCGTCGGCTTCGACGATCTCGACTGGAGCCGCCATTTGCGGCCGAGTCTGACCACGATCCAGGTGCCGACCGGCGCAACCTGGCAGCGCGCCGGCGAATATCTGGTCCGACATCTCGCCGGTGAACAGACCATCATGCATCACGAAATCGATTATTCGCTGATCGTCCGCGAATCGACCGCACCACTCCACCCCGCGCGTGACCCCGCCGCCCATCAAGGAGCAGAACTCAAATGACCTCGTTGTTTTCGCTGCCTCCCGGCTTTCATGCCGCCGTGATCGGCGGAGCGGGTGACATCGGTGCTGCGATCTCGAATCTGTTCTGCGATCTGGGAGCAACGGTCAGCGCAACGGGGCTCGATGATGCCGCGATCTCGCGCTCGCCACTTCGTCCGCGCGCAGGGCTCACCGTCCAGCCGCTCGATGTCACCCACGACGCGGCCGTCGATGCTTTCGCGAAAGCGCACCAGCGCGTCGATGCGCTGGTCAATTGCGCCGGCATCCTGGCGCGCGACAAGGAATACGAGATCGCCACGTTCATGAAGGTGCTGGATGTGAATCTGACGGGGACGTTCCGGACCTGCATGGCGTTCCGCGCCGCGCTGGCGCGCAGCAAGGGCTCGATCGTCAATATCGCGTCGATGAACGCGACCCTGGCGCTGCCGCGAATCCCCGCTTATTGCGCCAGCAAGGGCGGCGTCGTGATGCTGACCAAGGCGCTGGCGCTGTCCTGGGCGCCCGAGGGAATCCGGGTCAACGCGGTGGCGCCCGGCTACATCGAAACCAGCATCAACGAGGCCGGGCGCCAGGATCAGGCGCATTATCAGCGCATCGCCGATCGCACCGCCTTCAAGCGGTGGGGCCAGCCCGACGACGTCGCCGGCGCCGTTGCGTTTCTATGCCTCCCAGCGTCGCGATACGCCACCGGCACGGTCGTTACGGTCGACGGTGGTTTCCTGGCAGGATAGCTGCAGGCTCTGAAGTCGCATCCCTCGGGAGCATTGATGCTCCACCCGCGTTGGGGGTATTGCGGGGAGAGACGGGTCCGCGCCGGGCCTTGCAGCCGTCGTCAATTCAAGTCCGGGCCGGTCGTTCCATGGCGCCGCCGCACCAGCCGTCGGCTACGCGCGCGATGCGATCCCGTTGCCAAAATTCCTGAAAAGCTTGGTGGGCGCACCAGGGCTCGAACCTGGGACCCGATGATTAAGAGTCATCTGCTCTACCAACTGAGCTATGCGCCCGGAACTGGCCCGGAAAAGCCTTCGCAAGAGGGCGTCGTTTAGCAAAGCGACTCCCCGATGTCCAGCAATGCGGCGGGGTATTCCCCGGCCATGTCGGCGGAACGGAAAAGCGGAAAGCCGCCTGCTTCAGGCGGCTTTTGGCGCGTTTCGATCGATCGAGGCGGCGGTCCGCTAAAGCCGCTCGGGGCCACCCCGGTCGCCACGATCCCGGCCCGACCCGCCGTCCCGATCGTAACGATCCCGGTCAAAACCCCGGCCGCCTTCGTCGCGGTCCATGCCGCGATGATATCCATGATGGCGGCCGCCGCCGCGGCCGAACCGGCCTTCCATATGGGTCAGGATGGCGAGCCGGCGCTTCTGGCCGTCGTCGAGGGTCTTGTAGAGCGGGTCCGCCGCGTCAGCGATGCGCTTCATCGCCGCCGCCATGGTCGCCATGGTCTCGGCGCGGTCGCGCAGGCGCGCCACCGGATCGTCGGATTTCTGGTCATCCCTGGAATCGTCGCGCCGCGCGTTCATCCGCGCATTGGCCCGGTCGATCCGCAGCTTGGCGAAATCCCGCACCGCGGCCTCGACCGGCGGCCACAGCTTTTCCTGGTCGGCGCTGAGTTTCAGGCCCGCCTTGACCGCGGCAATCCGCGCGTCGGCCAACGCCGCCCTGTCCTCCGGGTTGAGGCGCTCGTGGTAGTGATGCCACGGACGGTGATGCTGGGCATAGACGGCGGTGGAGCCGACGATGGCGAGCGCCGCGATCCCGGCGATGGCGAACTTCTTCATGCGAGCCTCCTTGGAAAGGTTGCCTGAAGATGAGCGCGCCCGGCCCGCCAATCAACTTACAGTTTGGATAGGGTGACCTCTGTTACCAAGATGTAATCTTTGCAGCCGCACTCCTGGCAATCAGAGCATCCCGAGCGTGCGCGGCAGCCACAGCGATATTTCCGGCACGTAGGTGACGACCACGAGGAACATCAGCATGGTCAAGAGCCACGGCCACACCGCGATGGTCAGTTCGGTGATGCCCATCTTCGCGATGCCCGAGGCCACGTAGAGATTGAGCCCGACCGGTGGGTGGCACATGCCGACCTCCATGTTGACGACCATCAGGATGCCGAGATGCACCGGGTGAATGCCGAGCTTGACCGCCACCGGAAACAGGATCGGGGCCATGATCAGCACGATAGAGGAGGCCTCCATCACATTGCCGGCGATCAACAGCAGCACGTTGACGATAAGCAGGAACATGATCCAGTCGACGCCGACCGACGTGATCCATGCGGCGATCTGCTGCGGAATGTTTTCGTTCGCCATCAGGAACGAGAACAGCACCGCATTGGTGATGATGTAGAGAATCATCGCGCTCATATTGGCCGAGCCGAGCAGGACCCTGGGCACGTCCCTGAGCGTCATGTCCTTGTAGACGAACACCGCGATCACGAAGGCATAGACGGCGCTGATCGCCGCGGCTTCGGTCGGCGTGAACAGCCCGGCATAGATGCCGCCGAGCACGATCAGGATCAGCAGCAGCCCCCACATGCATTTCTGGAACGCCACGAGCCGCTCGGTCCAGCTCGCGCGCGGCAGCCTCGGATAGTCGAATTTCCAGGCGCGGTAGAACGTCGTCACGCCGAGCAGGGTCGCCAGCATGATGCCGGGAATGACGCCGGCCATGAACATCTGCCCGACCGAAGCCGACGACACTCGCTGGCCGGCCGGATCGAGCGCGACGCTGCCGCCGGTCGCCACGCAATAGATCACCATCACGATCGACGGCGGAATCAGGATGCCCAGCGCGCCGGATGTCGTGATAACGCCGGCGCCGAAGCGCTTGGGGAAGCCCTGCTTCACCATCGCCGGCATCATGATCGAGCCGATCGCGATCACGGTCGCCGGAGAGGATCCTGACACTGCCGCGAACAGCGCGCAGGCCATCACGCCCGCGAGCCCGAGCCCGCCATACCAGTGCCCGACCATCGAGGTGGCGAAATTGATCATGCGGCGCGCGACACCGCCATGGGTCAGGAAGTTGCCGGCAAGAATGAAGAACGGGATCGCCATGATCTCGAAATTGTCGATGCCGGTGAACAGCTTCAGCGCTACCGATTCGGTCGGAACCGTCGTCATCGTGTAGATGAAGGTCAGGACCGTCATGCCGAGCGCGATGGAGATCGGCATGCCCGTCAGCATCAGCGCGATCAGAAGCCCGAAGATGAATAGGCTGCTCATCGCGTGACCTCCGCGGCGCCGATGCCGGGCGCGTCGACGTCGATGCCTTCGACATGGGCGTGGTCATGGTGGGGCAAATCGCCGGTGCGCCAGAAATTGAACGCGACCTGGAGAAAGCGGAAGCACATCAGATAGGAGCCGAGCGGAATGCAGAGATAGACGATCCAGCTTGGAATCTCGAGATCCGGCGAGACCTGATCGGTAAACGCCAGCCCGAGAACGAATTTGGCGCCCATGGTGCCGATCACGGCGGTGAAGAAGGCGCCGCAGAACAGCCCGAACAGCACCACGGTCCTCCGCCACGGCGGGTTGAGCAGGTTGACCACGACATCGACGCCGACATGGATGCCGGTGCGCACGCCATAGGCCGCGCCGAACTTCGCCACCCACACGAACATGTAGATGCACAGTTCCTGCGCCCAGGACATATGGATGGGAAACAGCAGCGGATAAAGCAGGGGAATGCCGATGAGGTAACGGTGCATCACGGCGAGAAAGATGATGAAGGTCGCGAGCCCCATCAGCGTCGTGATCAGTATCTCCTCAAGACGGTCGAGGATGCGAAGAAACATGAATTCCCCCCGTGCCGATCATCCCCGGCGCCCATGCGGATGATCTTGCGCGATCGCTTCTGCCGCAGTCGCCGCAGAACTACCCCCAATAGACATGAAAAGGCTTCCGTGCCGAAGCACGGAAGCCCCTGGATACCGCCCTAGTTGGTCGCGCCCCTCGTCTCCTTGAGGAATTCGTCGATCAGCGGCTGGCCGACGCGCTTTGCCACATCCTGGTAGACCGGCTCGAGCGCCTTGCGCATCGCCGCATCCTGCTCCGGCGTCAGCGTGATGATCTCGCTCTTGCCGGTTTTCTTGATTTCGGCCAGTGCGTCTTCATTCTCCTTGGCCGACTGGCCGTTGCCATAGGCGGTGGCTTCCTTCATGGCCCTGTCGAGCTGAGGCTTGATATCGGCGGGAATTCCATCCCAGAATTTCTTGTTCACCACCACGATGTAGCCGATGTATCCGTGGTTGGTCACCGTGATGTGCTTCTGCACCTCGTGCATCTTCTGGGTGTAGATGTTCGACCAGGTATTCTCCTGGCCATCCACCACGCCGGTTTGCAGCGCCTGATAGACTTCGGAGAACGCCATGACCTGCGGAATGGCGCCGAGGGTGCGGAACTGCGCCTCGAGCACCTTGGAGGACTGGATGCGGAATTTCAGGCCCTTGTAGTCGGCCGGCGTCACCAGCCTCTTGTTGGCGCTCATCATCTTGAAGCCGTTGTCCCAGTAGGCGAGACCGGTCATGCCCTTGGCGTCGAGCAGGTTCAGAAGTTTGGTGCCAAGCGGACCGTCGGTGACTTTGCGCAGCGTCTTCAGGTCCGGCAGAATGTACGGCAGATCGAATACCTCGAATTCCTTGACGCCGATCGGGCCGAACTTGGCGTTCGAAGGCGCCAGCATCTGCACCGCGCCGAGCTGCAGGGCTTCCAGCTCCTCCTTGTCCTTGTAGAGCTGCGAGTTCGGGTAGACCTCGACCTTCACCTTGCCGCCGGTGTATTTCTCGGCCAGTTCCTTGAATTTCTCGGAAGCCAGCCCCTTCGGTGTGTTCGGCGCGACGACGTGGCTGAACTTGATGACGATCGGCGCCTGCGCCGATGCCGGACCGACCAGAGCCAAGGCGGCGACCGACGCCGCCGCCAGAATCAGTTTATGCATATTTCCTCCCGCATGAGTTCTTGCAAGGCGCGCGTGGGGCGCCTCTCGACCTTGTATGCCACCCGCACCAATACAGAGAAGCCAGACGGAACGCTATTGCCCGTTGGCAGGGCTCGCCGAAAACCGATGTTGCAACGCAAAACGCGGCGCCGAGGGCACCGCGTTCTTGTTCTGGGATGTCGGGGCCGCATCCCGTTGTGGCAATCAGCTCGCGGCCGCGGCCGGCATGTCGCGCTGCCGCTTCATGACGATCTTGTTGAGGGCGCCGAGATAGGCCTTGGCGGAGGCCACCAGGGTATCCGGGTCGGACGCCTTCGAGGTCATCGAGCGGCCCTCATGGGCGAGCCGCACCGACACCTCGGCCTGCGCGTCGGTTCCCTCGGTGACGGCGTGGACCTGATACAGTTCCAGCTTGGCCTCGTGCGGCACCAGCGCCTTGATGCAGTTGAACACCGCATCGACCGGGCCGTTGCCCTCGGCTTCCTCGATCTTGATGACGCCGTCGACGTCGAGCTTCATGGTGGCGCGCTGTGGCCCGTGGGTACCCGCGATCACCGTCAGCGAGGTCAGCTTGATGCGGTCATGCGCATTGGCGATTTCCTGGTCAACCAGCGCCTCGATGTCCTCGTCGTAGATGTCCTTCTTGCGGTCGGCCAGCGCCTTCATCCGCACGAACGCGTCTTCCAGCTGGTTGGCGCCGAGCTTGTAGCCCATCTCCTCCAGCTTGTGTACGAAGGCGTGACGCCCGGAATGCTTGCCGAGCACCAGCGAGGATTTCTTCAGGCCGACCATCTCGGGACGCATGATCTCGTAGGTCGAGGCATCCTTCAGCACGCCGTCCTGGTGGATGCCGCTCTCATGCGCGAAGGCGTTGCGGCCGACGATGGCCTTGTTGTACTGAACCGGGAACGAGGTCGCGGCCGACACCAGTTTCGAGGCCCGGGTCAGCATCGTGGTGTCGATCTTGTTCCACCACGGGAACTTGTCGTTGCGGATGTTGATCGCCATCACGACTTCTTCCAGCGCGGCATTGCCGGCCCGCTCGCCGATGCCGTTGACGGTGCACTCTATCTGCCGTGCGCCGCCGGTAATCCCGGCCAGCGAATTCGCCACGGCCATGCCGAGATCGTTGTGGCAGTGCACGGAGAACACCGCTTTGTCGGAATTCGGCACCCGCTCGATCAGCGTGCGCATGAAGGCGGTGTATTCCTCCGGCACAGTATAGCCGACGGTATCGGGGATATTGACCGTGGTGGCGCCGGCCTTGATCACGGCCTCGACGATCCGGCAGAGAAACTCCATTTCGCTGCGGGTGCCGTCCTCGGCCGACCATTCAACGTCGTCGATCTGGTTGCGCGCGCGGCTGACATTGGCGATCGACGTCTCGATCACCTGTTCCGGCGTCATGTTGAGCTTGACGCGCATGTGCAACGGCGAGGTGGCGATCACGGTGTGAACGCGGCCGCGCCGGGCAAACTTCACGGCTTCGGCGCAGCGGTCGATGTCCTTCGGATGCGCCCGCGACAGCCCAGCGATCACGGCATTCTTGGAACGGCGGGCGATCTCGCTGACCGCCTGGAAGTCGCCCTCGGATGTGATCGGGAAACCGGCTTCGATCACGTCGACGCCCATGTCGTCGAGCATCTCGGCGATTTCCAGCTTCTCCTCGAAACTCATGGTCGCGCCGGGGCACTGTTCGCCGTCGCGCAAGGTGGTGTCGAATATGATTACGCGGTCCTTGTCGGACTTGTTGACGGTGGTCATCGGGAAATTCCTTTAGCTGGTGCGCTGCCGTTCGAGCGCCGAGGGGGTCTGGTGATCTCGCGCAACCCCTGAGTGCCCAGGCGCCAACCGCCCAGACGGCCCTCAGGGGCCGATAAGAAGCAGAAGCCCGCCGAGAAGCAGGGTGGGCAGTGACGCAGCCGGAATCGCCTGGGGACGGTCGGCGTGCGCCGCTCCCCCCCGAACTCCGTACTTTTCGCTGCGAATCAGCATTGCCGGACCCTTGGGAAGCGCCATCCTCAGCCGAAACCATTGACAGAAGGTTGCCGGGACGGCGTTTCATGGTAGTTCTAAACGAGAAATACGGGGTGCCGCAATGCCAAAAACTAGTCAGGCGGGCTGACCTACTTTCACCCTCTCACCCAGGCAAGTTTCTCTCGCGCCATCATATCATCATCGAGCCACCCGGTCGCGCCCCGGCATCAGGGATGGCTGTGCTTTTTCAGCCGAAACGCCAGCGCGACGAACATCACGCCCATGATGACGGAGTAGATGCCGATGACCCAGACCAGCGCCAGCGCACCCGCACCGGGAGCCAGCATCATGCCGATACCGAACAGCACCGAGATGACGCCGCCGAGGATCAGCAGCCACTCATTGTCGATCTCCTTGCGCAGCTGGATCGCGCCGATGATCTGCATCACCCCGGTCGCGATCGCCCACGCGGCGATGAAGAACAGCAGCACGAGCGCGCTGAGCCCCGGCATCAGGAACGTCAGCAGTCCCGCCGCGATGCCGAGCAGGCCGACGATCGCCAGCCACCAGCGCGGCGCCGGCGCGCCGCCGCGAATGGCGGCAACGATCGCAAGCACACCGTCCACCAGCGCAAAGGCGCCGTAGAACAGAATCAACGTCAACAGCGTCAGGCCAGGCCAGGCAAAGGCGAGCACGCCGAACACGATCGCCGCGATGCCCCGCAACAGCAGCAACCACCAGTTTTTCGCCAGCGCATGCACCATGGCCGACCCGAGGCCGGTTCCGGGTTGACGATCAGTCTGGACCGTGGTCATGGGGCACTCCTCTCGAATGGCTGGACGGCGCCCATCCAGCGTAATCCGCCATCGCCCAAATGCAACCCGGGCTTTCGCCGGAACGATCGGACCGTCCAGGGGTACTTCTTTCGTTGCGCCACCCCCGCTCAACCCTTGCCTTCCTCCATCAGCGCCTTGCGCACCTGCTTGAACTCCTGCAGCGAGGCCTTGTCGACCCGCGGGAAGTGCAGGTCGAGCTTCTCCAGCGCGCTGACAATGGCGGAGCCGATCACCACCCGCGCGAACCATTTGTAGTCCGCCGGCACCACGTGCCAGGGCGCCAGCGGCGTCGAGGTGTGCCGGACGATGTCCTGATAGACCGCCATGTATCTCGGCCACAGCGCGCGCTCGGTGATGTCGCCCATCGAGAATTTCCAGTTCTTGGCGGGCTGGTCCAGCCGCGCGAGAAAGCGTTCGCGCTGTTCTTCCTTCGACAGGTTGAGGAAGAACTTCAGGACTACGGTGCCGTTGCGCGCCAGATAGCGTTCGAACGCCGAAATGTCCTCGAACCGCTCGTTGAAGATGTTCTTGGTGATCAGCCGGGGCGGCAGCTTCTGCTTGTGCAGCAGTTCCGGATGCACCCGCGTCACCAGGCATTCCTCGTAATAGGAACGGTTGAAGATGCCGATGCGGCCGCGCTGCGGCAGTGCGATCGTGGTGCGCCACATGAAATCGTGATCGAGTTCGTGGCTGGTCGGCTGCTTGAACTTGATGCCCTCGAAGATGCTCTTGATCGCGCTGTCCTTGCCGGAGGCGTCCATGCCCTGAAAGATCAGCAGCAGCGACCAGCGGTCCTGGGCGTAGAGCTTCTCCTGAAAGTCATTCAGCCGCTTGCGGTTGGCTTCGAGAATCCTCTCGGCGCCGTCCTTGTCGAGACCGCCCTTCTCGTTGGTCTTGTGCGACTTCAGATGGAACTGGCCCGATCCGTCGTAGCGAAACGGCGCCACGAAAGGCTTCAGCTGGTCGCCGAGAGACGGCGAAGAATTGTTGTTCATGGCAGGCGATACCTTTTCTTCCCCCCACCTCCCTTGCGGGAGCGGGTGGTTTCGAGCACTCGCCGGCGGCCGAGCCCCATTGCCAAGCTTGGCGGAAGCATCAGCCTATACGAATGCCCACTGAGACACTACCGCCGGAAGGACGTTACCGAAACTGCGCTTCGATGAAGGCGGTGACGAAACGCGGCATCGCCGCGGTGAGATCGCCGACACCGCGCACCAGGTGGATCGCGGACAATTCGGGCTGAGACTGCCGGGCGAGGTTGGCCTCGATCCGCTCGCGCAGCGCTTCGCCCGAGGCATCGACGTTCAGGATCCGGATCATCGCGACGGCGGCCCCGGAGACCACGCAATCCCAGTGCGCATCGGCGCGGTAGTCGGCCGCGGTCAGTCCGGTTTCCTCGGCAACCTCGCGCGCCACGCTGCCCGAAATGTCGACGGCGCCGGCGCTGATGTCCTCGAGATCCGGCGTCCCCGACGGAAAGTAGATGCGCCCGGCGTTCGCCGTGTGCTGGCCCATTTCGCCGAGCACGAAGGCGCCGTCGGCGCAGCGCAGCGCACCCATCCCGAAGCCGTTGAAGACATCCCGGTCCGGAAAACCCCAGTCGCGCCAGGCCAGGAATGAGGCGA
Source organism: Bradyrhizobiaceae bacterium Ga0074131 (assembly GCA_001464035.1). Classification (GTDB taxonomy): domain Bacteria; phylum Pseudomonadota; class Alphaproteobacteria; order Rhizobiales; family Xanthobacteraceae; genus Bradyrhizobium. The sequence continues at coordinate 102,339 of LNEC01000012.1, read as the reverse complement.
AATCGGTCTCGAAATAGCCGGCGCGGAAGCCGGTCGCGGTGAAGACGGGATTGCGCCCGAGCAGCAGCCGGCCGTTCCAGATCCCCGGCTTCTCGCGCTGCTTGCCGGCGAAATGCGCCGATATCTCGGCGCGCCGCTCGCTCGCGAACGGCCACGACCAAGGGTGCACATTCAAGTCGAGCGTGGTGACGCGGTGAGTGGCGATCGGCTCCACGGACGGACCGCGCCGATTCTACATCTGGCCGGCCGCCGCCTTCTTCACGAAACGATCGTCGAACGTCTTGCTCAGATCGATCCTGGCGTCCTTCATTTCGGGATCGAACTGCAGCAACAGGCTCAGGCCGTTCTGCATCCCCTGCGCGGAAATGATCCCGGTCCTGGAATACATCGGCAGCGAAGCCTTGACCGCCGCCAGATAGAGCCCCCTGTCGCCGAGGTAATACTCTTCCGGCACCGCCTTGACGATGTCCTCCGGCGTGGCTTTCTCGAGCCATTTGACGGCCTTGTAGAATGCGTTGACGAGACGCTGCACGGTCACCGGATTTTTGGCGATGAAGTCGGTCTTGAAATAGGCCACCGCCGCGGGGTTGTTGCCGCCGAAAAGCTTCATGTTGTCGGCTTCGTTGCGCGAGTCCGCCAGCACGACGATGTCGCCGCTCCGTTCGAGCTTGGTGATGACCGGATCGATGTTGCAGATGGCGTCGATGTCGCCGTTCTGGATTGCCGCCACCGCAGAGAGCCCGGTGCCGACGCCGATGATCGATACGTCACTGGGTTTGACACCGTCGCGCGCGATCAGGGCGTTGACGAAGAAATTGGTCGACGAACCCGGCGCCGTGACGCCGATCTTCATTCCCTTGAGGTCGCCAAACGATTTGACCTGCGCCGCCTTGCTCTTGCGCACCGCGAGCACCATACCCGGGAAACGGCCAAGCTCGATCACGGCGGCGATGTTCTGGCCCTTGGACTGCATCCGGATGGTATGTTCATAGGCTCCGGTCACCACATCGGCGGAGCCGCCGATCAGCGACTGCAGCGATTTCGAGCCGCCGCCGAAATCGGTGATGGTGACATTGAGCCCCTGCTCCCTAAAGTAACCGAGCCGCTCGGCCAACGTCAGCGGCAGATAATACAGCGAACTCTTGCCGCCGACCCCGAGCACGATGTCGGGCTTCTCGACCTTGTCCTGGGCCTGGGCGGTTGCCCCGAACAAGATCAGCGCCGTCGCGATAATGCCAGCGAGCTTGATGGTGTTCATGGCGTTGCCCCGCGTTGGAATGCATTGGTAGGCATACTAACCAGCTTGGCGATACACGGCTAGATGGGGAAACCTTGGCATTTGCGGCATTCCCGCTCACACCCTTCCCTCGCCCGCGTTAGGCCGCCACACCAAAAGTCGGTTCTCGACCTTGGTCACCACGAAATCGATCGCAACCACGAATATCGCCAGCACGATCATGCCGGCGAACACGCCGGCGACGTCGAACACGCCCTCGGCCTGCTGGATCAGATAGCCGAGGCCGGCCGCCGATCCCAGATATTCGCCGACCACCGCGCCGACCACGGCAAAACCCACCGAGGTGTGCAGCGAGGAGAACATCCATGACAGCGCCGAGGGCCAATAGACATGCCGCAGCAACTGTCGCTCGCTCATGCCGAGCATCCGCGCGTTGTCGACCAGCGTGGCATTGGCTTCCTTGACACCCTGATAGACGTTGAAGAACACCACGAAGAACACCAGCGTGACGCCGAGCGCGACCTTCGACCAGATGCCGAGCCCGAGCCACAACGCGAAGATCGGCGCCAGCACCACGCGCGGCAACGCATTCATCATCTTGACATAGGGATCGAAGATCGCGGCGATGGTTTGCTGACGGGCGAACCAGAACCCGATCAGGGTGCCGGACAGCGAGCCGATCACGAAGGCCAGCGAGGCTTCCGTCAGCGTTATCAGCAGGTGACGCCAGATCGAACCTTCGACCAGCCATTTGACGATGCGGTTGAAGACGTCAACCGGCGTCGAGAAGAAAAACGGCGGCAAAACCGTATGGCCGAAGATCGGCACCGTCGCGAAAAACTGCCACGATCCGAAGAACATCACGGCGACGAGCAGTTGACACAGCAGCAGGGCGGACCGGCTCATCATGCGACCTCCGCCGGGGCCTGCGAGGACTGGGCATAGCCCTTCATCACTTCGTCCTTCAGCACACCCCAGATCTCCCGATGCAGCGCGTGAAAATCCTTTTCCATGCGGACTTCGGAGATGTCGCGCGGGCGCGGCAGCGGCACCTTCCAATCGCCGATGATGCGCGCGCGGGGCCCTGCCGACATGATCACGACGCGGTCGCCCAGCGCGATCGCCTCCTCGAGATCGTGGGTGACGAACAGCACCGCCTTGCGATCGGCGTTCCATAGCTCCAACAGGAGGTTGCCCATGATCTGGCGGGTCTGGGCGTCCAGCGGCCCGAACGGCTCGTCCATCAGCAGGATTTTGGGGTCGCGGATCAGCACCTGCGCCAGGCCGACCCGCTTGCGCTGGCCGCCCGACAGCATATGCGGGTAGCGGCCCGCGAAGGCAGCGAGGCCGACCGAGGTCAGCCAGCCTTGCGCGCGCTCCAGCGCCAGCGCGCGCGGCGCGCCCTTGATCTCGAGCCCGATCGCGACGTTGTCGAGCGCAGTCTTCCAGGGAAACAGCGCATCGGCCTGAAACAGGTAGCCGGCCTCCTTGTTGAGGCCCGCCAGCGGCTGGCCGAAGATGCGAACCGCGCCCGCTGCGGGCTTGAGCAGCCCGGCGGCGACGTTGAGCAGGGTCGATTTTCCGCACCCCGTGGGCCCGACAATGGCAACGAACTCGCCATGTTCAACCGTTAGCCGGGCCTGCTCCACCGCCGTGTAGACCCGGCTATCGGCCAGACGGAATGCCACTGTCGCGTCGTCCAGCGCAACCGCCGCCGGCTGTGTCGTGTCCACCGCGTCCCCTCCCGGTCTCGATGATGCCTTAGCGGTTTGTGAGGACAAGTTCAACGAAGCGCCACAACGTGCTACTTCCGGCCCGGCGGTTTCTTCACCCTCCAAAGGAAGGTAAGAATCGCAAGTATGAGGTTGTATCGAAATGCCGACCCCGCCCCTGATCGCCTTCGCGCATGTCGGCAAGAGTTTTGACGGCGGCCGCGGCGCGGCGCGGGTTCGGGCCGTCAACGACGTCTCGCTCGAGGTCGCCGAGGGTGAATTTCTCGCCATCGTCGGCGGCTCCGGCTCCGGCAAGACCACGCTGCTGCGGCTGGCGAACCGGCTGATCGATGCCGACGAGGGCCGCCTCACGGTCGAGGGCGAGGACGTCCGCGCGCTCGATCCGATTCAATTGCGCCGCCGCATCGGCTATGTGTTCCAGAGCGGCGGGCTGTTTCCGCATTTCAGCGTCGCCGGCAATATCGGGATCACGCCAAAACTGGTCGGCACGCCGCCGAACGAAATTTCAGCAAGGGTGGACGAGCTGCTCGATCTGGTGCGGCTCGACCGCGCGCTGTACCGCGACCGCTTTCCGCATGAACTGTCGGGCGGGCAGCGCCAGCGTGTCGGGGTTGCGCGTGCTTTGGCGGCAAAACCGCGTATCGTGCTGATGGACGAGCCGTTCGGGGCGCTCGATCCCCTCACCCGCGACGCGCTCGGCGACGATTATCGCGAGCTGCATCGCCAGCTCGGGCTGACCACGGTCATGATCACCCACGACATGACCGAAGCGCTTCTGCTGGCCGACCGCATTGCCGTGATGCGCGCTGGGCGATTGCTGGCGCAGGGCACGCCGGCGCAGCTTTCTCATAGCGGCGATCCTTACGTCGGCGATTTGCTGCGCACGCCGCGGCGGCAGGCCGAACGGCTGGGCGCCTTGCTGCCGCGGGATGGCGCGGCATGAGTTTCTTCTCCGATCCGCGCTGGGGCGAGGCATTGGCTCATCTGCCTGACTATCTCGGCAATCATGTCCGCGTTTCCGTCACGGCGCTGGCGCTCGGGCTCGCGGTCAGCCTGCCCTTGGCGATTGCGGCACGCAATCGTCCAATACCGCGCGGCGCCCTGCTGGGGCTTGCCAGCATCGTTCAGACGGTGCCGGGGCTGGCACTGCTGGCGCTGTTCTATCCGCTGCTGCTGGCGCTGGCAGCGTTGTCGCTGTCATGGTTCGGAATTGGCTTCTCCGCGTTCGGTTTTTTGCCGGCCGTACTGGCGCTGGCGCTCTATTCGATGCTGCCGGTGCTGCGCAACACCATCACCGGCTTGCAAGGCGTCGACGCCGCGATCCTCGAGGCCGCGCAGGGCGTCGGCATGACGCCGCGCCAGTCGCTATTCCAGGTCGAATTGCCGCTGGCGTTGCCGGTGATGATGGCGGGCATCCGTACCGCGGCAGTCTGGGTGATCGGCACCGCGACGCTGTCGACCCCGATCGGGCAGACCAGCCTCGGCAATTACATCTTTGCGGGATTGCAGACGCAGAACTGGGTGTTCGTGCTGTTCGGCTGCCTTGCCGCCGCGGTGCTGGCGCTCGCGGTCGACCAGTTGCTGTCGCTGATCGAAGCGGGCGTCCGCGGACGCAGCCGGCTGCGCGTGGCGCTCGGCGGCGTCGGCATCGCGATGCTGGTGGTGGCCACGCTGGTGCCGTCGATGGCGCGTCTGCCGTCGGGCATCATCGTCGGCGCCAAAACCTTTGCCGAGCAATATGTGCTGTCGGCGCTGATTGCGCAGCGGCTGCGGGCGGCGGGCTTTTCGGCCAGCTCGCGCGAGGGCCTCGGCTCCAACGTGGTGTTCGAGGCGCTGGCGGCCGATGATATCGACGTCTATGTCGATTATTCCGGCACGCTGTGGGCCAACCAGTTTCACCGCACCGACAGCAAGCCGCGCGAGGAATTGCTCGCCGAACTCAAGACAACGCTGGCGCAACAAGGGATCACGCTGCTGGGCGAACTCGGTTTCGAGAATGCCTATGCGCTGGTGATGACGCGCAGGCGCGCCGAGGCGCTGGGCATTCGCTCGATCGCCGATCTCGCCGCGCATGCCCCGGGCATGTCGATGGCGGCGGATTACGAGTTCTTTTCCCGGCCGGAATGGGCGGGTCTGCAAAAGGCGTACGGACTGACATTTCGCGCCCAGCGGCAGATGCAGCCGGATTTCATGTATGCCGCGGCCGCCTCCGGCGAGGTCGACGTCATCGCCGGCTATACCAGCGACGGGCTGATCGCGAAACACGATTTGGTGGTGCTGGACGACACCAGGCGCGCGATTCCGCCCTACGACTCCATCGTCCTGCTGGCGCCCAAGCGCGCCGACGACCACGCGTTAAAGGCGGCGCTGGCGCCGTTGCTGGGCCGCATCGACATCGCCTCCATGCGCGAGGCCAATCTGCGCGCCGCTGGCGGCGACGGCGAGTCGTCGCCGGATGCGGTGGCGCGCTGGCTGTGGGAGAGGATCGGAGCGCGATGACCCGAAATCCGCGCTAGACTAGAGCTTGCCGACGGTCATGACGTGGAATTGCGCGTTGACGGGCGCTGTCGGACGGGCTCGGTCCAGCAACTGCTCCTCGCCCAGCCCGATCGACTGCAGCCGCTTGGACGAGAGCTTGAACGTGTTGACGAGCACGTCGCGGACCACGTCGGCCCTTCGCTGGCTCAGCGTCAGATTGTGGTCGCGACGGCCGGTCGACGGGACATGGCCGACGATCAGGAACTTGTAGCCCAGCAGCGACGGATGAGACAGCGTGTCGGCGATCCGCCCCAGCACCCGATAGGACTCGGGCCGAACCACCGCGGCGTCATCGTCGAACTGGATTTCGGCCACCAGCTGCGGCAGCCTGAGCAGCTGAGGCACGGCCGGCGGACGCTTGCCGGGCACCGGTTCGGTCCTTGACTTCACACGCTCCGACAGTTGTTGCCGCAGTTCGGTAATGTCCAGTTCCGGCGCCGTCTCAAGGCCGGCCAGCTTCATGATCCATTCTTCGGAGGTGCCGGCCGCCGGGCCCTGCGCTCGGGCCGGCAGAGCCGCCAAACCGAGCAGCACGACCACGAGCAAGCCGATGCGGCTCTTACTTTCAGGCCGCATCAGCGGTACCCCGCTTCGATCACTGCCTTGTTGCAGTTGATTCCAATTCCGCGCGGCCCCGCGATCAGACACTCCAGCACCTTGCCGCGATCGGCCTTGTCGATGCCTGCACATAGCTTGGCGACGTCGCGCTCGCACAGCTTGATGACGGCTGCGCGTGCGGCCACCCGCTTCTGAATCGCATCGAACGCCCGGCCGTAGTCGCTCTTGCACTGCGGCGACAGCACATCCTGATTGCGCAACAGGCAGTCCTTCATGCGCCCGGGGTCGAGATTGACGCCGCGGCAGTTGGCCTCGATATCCTTGGCGCAGCTGGCGCCAAGGATGGCGGCCGAGTCCTCGAATTTCATGGTCTGCGCCAGCGCCGGCGAGCAGGCGGCAACGGCAAGTACGAGCAGTATCGATCGGATCAAATTCATGGCGTCATCTCATATGATGCTGGCGCCCATGGTCAAGCCTTGCGGCGGAAAAACTGCCGGAATAGCGAGGCGATACCCCGCCCGGCCGCCACTCGCCTTGCGGGAAAAAGCCTTCATGGATGAGCGGCTGGTCAGGCGTCCGGCCGCGCCCGGATGATCGGCGCCTTCGCTCGGCGCTCAGGCAAAGGCCGTTGCCAGGAAGGCGGCGAGGATGCCGCCGATCAGCAGAAATTTCACCGCGTAGTAGGCGCGCTTGTTCCAGGCCTTCATCCGCTTGCCCACCAGCCGCACCTGATAAACGGAACCGAAGATCCGGTTCAGCCAGCCGACACGCTCGCCTTCCTCGTTCTGGGTGGCGCTCTCGTTGATGATGTGCTTCGAGACCCATCGGTTGACCGCAGTCATGGCGCGGGTGCGCAACGGCCGCTCGACATCGCAAAACAGGATGATGCGGTCGTCGCTGGTGGTGTTCTCGGCATAGTGCAGATAGGTCTCGTCGAACAGCAGGCCCCCACCCTCGCGCCAATAGTGCGGCTCGCCGTCGATGAAGATCCGGCATTCGCCCGGCGATTTCGGCACAAGCAGTCCGAGGTGGTAGCGCAGCGAACCGGCATAGGGATCGCGGTGCTGGACCAGTTTGCCGCCGGGCGGCAGGCTGGCGAACATCGCGCCCTTGACGTTCGGGATCGAATTCAGGAGTTCGACCGTTTTCGGGCAATTGGCCAGCGCGGACGGCAGCGCCGCGCCGTACCATTTCAGATAAAACCGCTTCCATCCGGTGCGGAAGAACGAATTAAAACCCCAGTCGTTGTACTTGTCCGCGGCCTTGATCTGGCCCTGCGCGAACAGCACCAGCGCCTCCTCGCGGATCGGCTGCCAGTTGTCGCGCAGCACCTTCAGTTCGGGGATCGACGCCTCGTCCAGGATCGGCCGGTTCGGCACCGCCGAGAACAGGTACATCAGCACATTGTAGGGCGCCATGAGCGTGGAATGGTCGGTGAGCTGCCGCCAGAATCCCAGTCGCACCTTGCCGCGGAAATGCACGGCCAGCGCCGAACCCAGAAACGCCCAGACCACGAGAAACTGCGGCGCAAACAAACGCATCAGCATGGCAAAATCCCTGCAGAAGGCCCCCCCTGTCAAACGTGTTACCAGATTTTCGCCGCCACACTCAAGGCGGCAGGGCTCCCTTTCGCGCCGGCAACCCATCCTCGCCGGCACAGTGGGGGCGGCGTCTTACAACCCCCGCACCAGGCCGGCGTCGATCAGCAACCGGTTGAAGCGGCGGGCTTCCGCCCCGCCCTTGCAGGCATAGAACAGACCTTTGCAGCGCAGCATGATCCTTTTCTGCTCCTCGAACGACGGATCGAGCGGGATGCCGGCGGCGTCCTGGATCACGATCGGGATATAGGCCGCATCCAGTGTTTCAAGCGCCGACGACAGGTCGGGCGGGGAGAAGTTGATCCCGTCGAGCGCATAATAGGTCGAGAAATAGCGCGGATCGGCCGCCATCAGGCGCTGCGCCAGCACTTTCCGGTCGATGCCGGGCTCCAGCAGTTTCTGCGAGATCGCCGGCTGATGGTCACCGAAGCGCAGCACCATGAACGACTGATCCGGGTAATCACGCGCCAACCGGGCGGTGAAATCGCGGTAGTCCTTCGCCGTCATCACCTGGCGACGGATGTATTCATCGGTCTCCGCGGTATTGCCCGGCGGCGTCCAGTCCGGCGTCAGGTCGGGCCGATAGACGCTGGTCCAGGGAAAATGATTGGCGGTCAGATACACGAACATGAAGATCGGCGACTGCGACGGCTGCTGGGCCGCAAACACCTTCAGAGCCTGGTCGAAGTAGAACTTGTCGGGCTGCATGTCCTCGCTGACGCCCATATCCGCCATGTCGATAAAATGGCCGACGCCGGTGCCCTTCTGGAAGGTGCGGGCTCCGAGGAAGTTGCCATAGGTCGGATAGAGCGAAAAGGTCTTGTAGCCGCAACGCTTGAGCGCCTGCGGCAGTCCGCGCGCGACACGGCCTGCGGAGATTCGGGTGACGTAAAACTTGAGATCGCCGAACGATCGCGCCGACATGCCGCTCAGCACGTTGAACTCGGTGTACCAGGTCGGACCGCCGGTCGCCTCCGCGATCATGGTGCGCCTGATGCCGTCAATGGACTTGAAGTAGTCGGAGTATCCCTCGGGCACCTTGACGCCGGGCGCGGCCGTGACATCGAAGCTCGACTCGTCGAGCAGCATGATGATATGCGGCCGCTTGGCCGTGGTATCGCAATCCCCGCTGGGCGGCAGCGCGGGCCGGCCGGCGGCGAAGGCTCTCGGGGTCAGGCCGCTCGGGGCCGGATCAGCCTCGATCCACCCCGTCGACGTCAGCCGCGACACCGCCACGACGCCGGAACGCGCGAGGTTGGAGATATGGTTGACGCCCTGGAACGGCTCCCATGGCTGCTCGGGCACGGCGACCGACATCACCGACATCGACAGGGTTGTCGCCACAACGACGGCCAGCGAAAGACGACGAGCCACGCGAAACGGATCGGCGCGCCAGACCACCCACAGCACCGGGATGGCGAGCGCCCCCGCCATTATCAATTGTATGCGCAACTGCGGAAACACCGAGAGCAGGAACGAAAACGTGTCGCGATCGATGATGAGGAAATCGAGGAACGTCAGAGATAGCTGAAGGATGTCGAACTTGAAGCGCGACAGCGCGATCAGCAGCACCATCAGGGCCAGCGCGAGCGCCGCCGAGACGCCCGGTCGCGGCAGCACCAGCAGGAAAACGCAATTGACGAAGACCCACGCCAGCACCGACAGCGTGACCGCAAACGGTCCGTATTCCCAGGACAGCAGGACGCTCAACGCCGCAAGATGCAAGGCGGCGATCGCGGCGGCACCGGCATAGAACCGGACGCCGCGTGCGGCACCGGTCGGGTTTGCTCCGGAATCGATGGAGGCTGGAATGTCGACCTCCATTGCCGCTAGAGGTTTTTCACGAAACCGGCGTCGATCAGAAGCCGGTTGAAACGTCGGGCTTCCGCGCCGCCCTTGCAGGCATAGAACACGCCCTTGCAGCGTATCATGATGTTCTTCTGTTCCTCGAAGGAAGGATCGAGCGGGATTCCCGCCGCCTCCTGGATCACCAGCGGCAGGTAGGGCGCGTCGATGGTGTCCATCACCGCGGGGCTGTTCACCGGTTCGAAGTTGATGGTGTCGATGGCGTAATAGGTTGCGAAATACCGTGGGTCGTAGCTTTCGAATTTCTTGCCGACACCGGCCTCATCGAGACCGGGGTCGAGGATGTTCGACGAGAATTCCGGCTGATGGTCGCCATAGCGCACGATCAGGAACGGCTGCGCCGGAAACCTCTTCCTCAGTCCCGCGACGAACGCCGAATAGTCTTCGACGCTCATCGCCTGCCGGCGCAGATATTCATCGACCTTGGGGTCATTGCCGGGCCCGGACCAGGACGGCGTCAGGTCCGGACGAAACCGCTTCTCCCAGGGGAAGTGGTTGGCGGCAAGGTAGACGAACATGAACTGCGGCTTCGCCGGCGCTTCCTGGGACAACAGGCTCAGCGCCTTGTCGTAGAAGAAGCGGTCGGGTTCGACGCCCTTGGCGCCGAGGTCGCGCGCGTCATGGAAATTCTGGATGCCGGTGGTGGTGTGGAACCCGCGCGCGCTCATGAACGCGCCATGGGCCGGATAGAGCGATGTGGTGCCATAACCGCAGCGGCGCAGCGCCGTTGGCAGGCCGCGCTCGACACGGCCGGCGGCGATCCGCGTCACGAAGTAGGAGAACCGGCCGAACGAGCGCGACGAGAGTCCGGCCAGCACATTGTATTCGGTGAACCAGCTCGCCCCGCCGCTGCTCTCGGCCATGAACGTGCGCGACTTGCCGTCGAACGATTTGAAATGGCTGCCATAGCCGGCGGGAACCTTGATGCCCCGGGCCTGCCGAATGTCGAAACTCGACTCGTCATGGATCATGATGATGTGTGGCCGCCGCGCCGCCGGATGGCAGGAATCCACCAGCGGCACCTTGAGGCGCCCGGCGGCGACGGCGTCGGATTCCATAAAGCCATGAGTGAAGAAATCCGACACTGCGGTAACGCCGGAGCGAGCAAATTTCGACAGATAGCCGTCGTCGTAATAGCCGCGCCAGGGCTGCTCGGGCCATGAAACGGCATATCCGACCAGCGCGGCAAGACAGGTCAGCTTGCAGGCCAGGGCCGGCAGTCGACGGATACGGAACGGGTCGAGGCACCAAAGGGCGTACATCAAGGGGAGAATGAGGACGGCGGCGCCGATCACGGACCAGCGCAGACCGGGGAAGATCGTAAACAGGAACGCCGCGCTGTCGCGGTCGATCACCATCACGTCGATGAAGTTCGCGGTCATCTGCACGACGTCGTGCTTCAGCCGGGACAGCAGGATCAGGGCCACGACCAGCGTCAGCGACAGCGCGCCTGACAGCGCGGGACGCCGCAACAACGCGATCCAGAACGAATTCAGGATGCCCCAGGACAACAGAAAACCGAGCCGCGCGCCGAAGTCGTTCTCGGTCTGCAGCATCAGGCCGATCGCCGCCAAGTGGGGCGCCGCGACAGCGAGCAGCCGCCAGAGGCCTACCGAGGCAAGGCTTGCGGCGGCGACGGCGGCGACTGGACCTGGAGTTGGCGCGGGCGCCATGGAGGGGACGCAACTATACCCGGCACTGCCTTTGAGCCTTGGCTGGTGATGACCAGGAGACGGACGTCGCATCCGGAGCCTGCGACGTGTCATAAAAATGTAGGGGAAATGTCATGAACGCGCAATGAATTTGCCGGTGCGGCCGGCGAAGTGGGCATCGCCATGAAAACAGGCCCGCGAGGGCCGCTGGCCGGGGCTGGGCTCGCTCAACGCGAATACTGGTTAATGCCTAAAGCTACCTTCGAGGCCGCGGGCGATTTGCGACCAGCCGCCGCACCTTCCGGCCGACCGGGAACACAGCTTCCCTAACGTCGTTTCGTCCGGGGGGCTTCGCCCGCTTTCAAGACTCCGCCGAAAGGATGCATCCGTGCCGATCACCGAAGAGATGAACCATTGCATCGAGACCTGCCTGAACTGCTACCGGACCTGCCTCGGCACCGCGATGAACCATTGCTTGGTGGCCGGCGGAAAGCATGTCGAGCCGGCGCATTTTCGCCTGATGATGGCGTGCGCCGAGATGTGCCGGACGTCGGCACATTTCATGCTGATCAACACCCCGCACCACAAGCACACTTGCCGCGAATGCGCCGAGATTTGCGCCGAATGCGCCGAGGACTGCGAGTGTGTCGGTGGGATGGAAGCCTGTGTCGCGATCTGCCGAGCCTGCGCGGAAAGCTGCCGGAAGATGGCGGCGTGATCGGAGATGGAGGCATCCAATGAAGAGCAAAATCGTTTCAGAACAGGCGGGTGCGCGCACCATCATCGTCGTACTCGAGACCGGCGAAGAAGCGTTTGCGGCGCTGAACCGGTTCGCCAATGAGGCCGGCATTCGCGGAGCCTCCTTGACGGCGATCGGCGCCTTCGAGAACGCTGTCGTCGGCTGGTTCGATATCGCGACCAAGAGCTACCGGAAAATCAAGGTTGACGAGCAATGCGAGGTCCTGAGCGCGATCGGCGACATCGCGACCGGCGACGATGGCATGGCCAGCCTGCACGTTCACGTCGTGCTCGGGCTATCCGACGGCACGACGCGCGGCGGACATCTGCTTGAGGGCAAGGTTCTCCCGACCCTCGAAGTCGTCCTCGAAGAAGCAGCGGCAGGTCTGCGGCGGCGCAAGCGACCGGAACTCGGCATTGCTCTGATCGACCTCGATGCAGCCAATCGGTAGACCAGGCTGAAAAAAGGCCCCGGCCAATGCCGGGGCCTTTTTATGCTCGGATCGCGCAGATTGCTCAGGCGACGAAAGGAACACCGTAGTAGTCGTTCACTGCGCGGGTGCGCGAGGTGTCCGACCAGTTCCAGGCATTGTCGTTGCCGTATTTCGGAGCGCCTTCCAGCTGCTGCTGCGTGATGCCGGTAATATAGCCACCCAGATTGGTGTCATATTTTAGCGACTGCCAGGGCAGCGGATAATGATCGTCGCCGATGCCGAGAAAACCGCCAAAGCTCAGCACCGCGTAGGAAACCTTCCCGCTGATCTTGTCGATCATGACACGCTCAATGGTTCCGATCTTCTGGCTGTCGGCGCCGTAAACGGCGGTTCCTTCGACCTTATCGCTGCCGATCAGGTTTCCCGTCTCTCTGGATTCGATTGCCATTTGTCGTTCTCCTCTGTTGTCGGGTCGATGAAAAACGACGGTGCAAATCGTTTGTTCCGAGGGGGCGCAAACTTAGGAATCCCGCGTCTTCGTCTGAATTTCCCGGGTGCGGCGGCTGTCCCTGCGCGCCATGAAGACGGTGGTTCAGAAGATCCGTTGTAGGCTGCGGCCTGGCAGGGATGGCTTGCCCCCGTATTTCGTCCCAAAGCTAGTCTTCTCACAATCGGGGAGTTTCCGAAGCGACAACGCGGGGCGCAAGGTGCTAAACTGCTGGCGGAAAGACCTTCCCCAGCCACGACCTGTCGCACGAAAACGGGAACTAGAGCCGCTGGCGCGTGTTCACCTTCGATCTGAGGCGCCGAACCGAGCGACGACCTCAACGATCACACCCCAACGGAGAAAACCGCATGCGTGCATTCGCCCTTGCCACAATGTTGCTCGCCTCCTCGAGCCTTTGCTCGCTCGCCCAGGAGCAGGAGAAGGCGCCGCAAGCCGGAGCGCCTGTCCAGACTGACCAGAAACCCTCGCCACCGCAGGATGAAAAAGCCGGCCGCGACCAACAGAAGACCGACAACCGTGAAATGGGGCCGGACTGGAGAATGCGCCGCGGCGATGGCGACCGCGCAGGCCGTGACGACCGCGAGATGGGCAACGGCCGTATGATGCATCGCGGCGACGGCGACCGTGCGGGTCGCGATGACCGTGAGAAGAGCCACGGCCGAATGATGCGGCGGGACGACGACGACTACATGGGCCGAGATCGCGACAAGGATCGTGGACAACATCAGGAGCGCGGCGATCGGTATAGGGACGATGCGGACCGCTATAGGGGATATGCCGATTCGTACCTGCCGCGCCGCGTGAAGATCTGCGTCGAGTACGACAATGGCGACGAATACTGCCGTTACAGGCGATAGCCCAAGAGGAGCGGCCTCAGCGCGTCGTACCCGTTGAGGCCGCCATCCGCCGGATGCCATGGCTCGAATGCGTGGAATTGATCTGCCTCAAGATCAGATCCGGCCCATAAGCAGCAGGACGACGAGGATGATCAGGATGACGCCGATGACACCGACACCACCGTGACCGAAGCCGTAGCCGTAACCACCGAAGCGGCCACTGAAACCACCAAGCAGGAAGATGACGAGGATAATGACGAGTATTAGTCCGAGCGACATATCTGACTCCTTCGGTGGGACCTAAATGGACGTTGGCTCTCGTCGTGGTCTGTGAGGCCTTGGTCTCGATGTCTGGCGCTGACGCCGGTCGGCAGCGTCATCGGCAACATGCCGCACTACTTCTTTTCAATTGAAATGCCACGCTCGCCGATGCTGATCTCGACGCCGGTGGCCTTCTGCTTCTCCTGATAGAATTGATAACCCACTACCACAGCGACGACGGCGAGTGCGCCGATGACCAGATAGAGAATGTTGCGATTCATTGCCCGGGATCTCTGTTCTTACGCGTTGCCTCGATGCCAGGCTCTGATGTCTGAACAGATTGATGATCGAACCTGATTGACCCATTGTGAGCGATCTTGAGAACGGCGCCCCCGCCTGCCATGAAACCACTTACGGGCCGTTCACGAAATCATGTTGATCCAAATCAATGGCATCAATACCGGGCGCCGACCTGCCGCTAAACCCGATCAGCCGAAGCCCGACGGCATGTGTTGATCTTGCGCAAGGTTATCTTCGCCGGAAGCTCTAGTTTTTTCCAGGGGAAGCCTTTTCTCGGCGAGTATACCCCCCCGAAAATTCATGGAGCGAGAGATGAGCGGGCAAGACAGCATTCACTTCTTTGCAAATTGGGCCAAGGAGCGGCTCGATGAGATGGACGCCGCGCTGACGTCCCTGGAAAGCAAGGCCGCCGAGGTGCAGGCCGATGCGAAGGACAAGGCCAGCAAGGTTCTGGCCGAACTGCGGAAGAATCGCGACGACTTCCGCGACGCCATCAGGAAGCAGACGGGAGCCGGCGAGGCCGCATGGACCAGCGCCAAGGCAAAACTGGAAACCGACTGGAACGCCTTCGAGGCGGAGGTCAAGAAATATGTCGAGAGCTACGGCAGGCAATTCGAGCTGCAGCAGGCGACATTCGAACTCCAGGCGGCAGCCCAGTTGAAAGCATGGCGCGAGACGGCCGACAAGCTGGCCTCTGCCGCCAGCGAATTCGCAAGTGAGCGCCGCGACGAAATCGAGTCGAGCGTCAAGCGCATGAAGGCCGACGCGATCGCCGCGGAGGCAAAACTCCGGAAGCTGAACGAGGCTGGAAACCAGTCATGGTCGGCACTTACGGCTGCCCTGACGGAAACCCGCGCCGTCTTCGATCGCGCCAATCAGACGGCACGGGAAGCGTTCGAGCGGGCCACCGCCTGATCCGGGCGGCAACCCGAAATGCGGAGAGTCCGCTGCGTGGCGGGCTCTCGTTCCAGCCACGTTGTCCCCTGGCCAGTATTTTGCGCCTGCCTTCTGGAGATGTCACGATGCGAAAAGTTCCGAACCTGTCGATCTCGCCGGAAAAAGTGTTCTTCATCATCGCCAAATCCCGCCAATCCGAGGGTAACGCCGACCAGTCCGACCTGGCCGCCGATCCGGACGACGACATGCCAGAGGATCACCGCAACAGCACCGATCGCTCCGAGCTTTCCGGCTTCATTCGAGGCCTGAACGTCGACGAGCAGATCGACCTGGTAGCCCTGATGTGGCTCGGCCGCGGTGACGGCGATCTCGACAGCTGGCGCGATCTGCGCGCCGAGGCATCGCGCGCCCACAACAACCGTACGGCATCCTACCTGATCGAGACGCCCATGCTGGCGGATTATCTGGAGGAGGCGCTGACGCAGTTCGGCAAGTCATTTGAGGATTTTGAAGAGCATCTTTGACCGTTACATCCAGCCGCCGCGGTGAACCGGGGGGTGCTGCCGCTGGCGGGAATTAGCTGGCCTTAACGTCGCTCACGACGATGCGAGGTGGGGGATGCGGGGAATGAAAACGGACCTTCCATCGACCTTGCCGCCTCTGGCCGCACACCGTCCGTCGGAGGTGCCGCAGACCGCCCTGCCTGTGCTACCGCTGATACCGGGCCTGGCGGTCAGACCCTCTCTGGCGGACGAACTCGTTGTGTCCCCGCCAACGCACGATTTCAATCTCGCCCGCGACCTGAAACTGTTCGCGCGGGTTCGCGCCGAAGGCGGGCGCCGAGTGGTGGTGATCTTCGCCGTCTCGACCGTCGTCACCATCGCCAACATGTTCGGGCAGGTGGAACTGAATGAGTGGAACGGCCAGTTCTTCGACGCCGTGGGCCGCAAGGACCTGTCGGGCTTCGTCCATCATCTCTGGACGTTCCTCGTCATCATTGCCGTCTTGCTGGCGCTCACGGTCGCCCAGACCTTTCTGCAGGAACGCCTGAAGTTTCGGCTGCGCGAGTGGATCACCCGCCACCTGCTGGTCGAGTGGCTCAAGCCGTTGCGCGTCTATCAGCTGGGCTTTGCCGGCCAGTACGGTCACAATCCGGACCAGCGCATCCAGGAGGATACGCGCCTGCTCGGCGACTACAGCGCGGACCTCGGCTGCGGCATGGTCTATTCCCTGCTTCAGATCGCCGCTTTCGTGGGCGTGCTGTGGGCCCTGTCGGCGCAGGTCACCTTCCAGGTGGCGGGCCACGACATCGCGATCCCCGGCTACATGGTCTGGTGTGCCCTCGGTTATGCCCTGATCGGCTCCGGCCTGACCTGGCTGGTGGGACGGCCGCTGATTGCCCTGAATGGCGAACGATATGCGCGCGAGGCGGAATTCCGCTTCGCTCTGGTTCGGGTCAACGAATCCGGCGAGAGCATCGCGCTGCATGGCGGGGAGAGGGACGAACAGCGGCATCTCGAAGCGGCGCTCGCGGCCGTCGTGGATACCATGCGGCGAATCTCTTCCTCGCTCGCCCATCTCACCTGGATCACATCGGGCACCGGCTGGCTGTCGCTCGTCGTTCCGATACTCGTGGCCGCACCGGCCTATTTCGGCGGTAGCCTGACCCTCGGCGGCCTGATCATGGTGGCGGGCGCCTTCTCCCAGGTGCAGGGCGCGATGCGCTGGTTCGTGGACAATTTTTCGCGGCTCGCCGACTGGCGGGCGGCGGTCCACCGGGTCGCGCGCTTCCGCGAAGCGCTCGACAACCTGCCCGCGGTCGAGGAGGGCGCGAAGGAGATCAAACGCGCGCCGCACCCGGACGGCCATCTTGCTTTCGAGGGTGTCCGCGTCCTGCTGCCGGACGGGCACATCATTATCGACGACGCGACCGTCAGCATCGCACCGGGCGAGCGCGTGCTGATCGTCGGCGATACCGGTCGAGGAAAATCGACGCTGTTCCGCGCCGTGGCGGGTCTCTGGCCGTGGGGTTCCGGGACCATCCTCACGCCTCCGCCCGGGACGATGGCATTCCTGCCGCAGCGCCCTTACCTGCCGCTGGGCACGTTACGCAACGCTCTGAGTTATCCGAGTGCCACCGACGCTTTCCCCGATCCGGATATTCGAAAGGCACTGCAGCGGTGCGATCTCGGCAATCTCATTCCCAAGCTCGACCGGACTGAGCGCTGGGACAAGGAGCTTTCGCTCGGCGAACAGGAGCGACTCGCGTTCGCGCGGCTGCTGCTGCATAAGCCGGGATGGGTCTTTCTCGACGAAGCGACGGCCGCGCTCGACGAGGACAGCCAACGCCGCGTCATGCGCCTGTTCGACGACGAACTGAAGCAGACGACCTTATTGAGCATCGGTCACCGTCCGGATCTTGCCGTCTACCACACACGAACACTTCAGCTCGTTCATGGACTTGACGGTGACCGCCTCAAGCTCAAGCCGCTCCCTGCCCCACCTCCGCCGCGGCGCTGGCTGCAGCGACTCGACGACTGGTTGCTGGCCATCCGGTCATGAATGCGCGTCCGGTAGCTGGGGCGACAAGGCAGGTCACGCTGAGGGATTTTCCGACATGCCACGAGTCGATCCGATCGCTGGCAGACGATACCACGACGACGACGCGCCGGTCGCCGACGTCGCCCCAAGACCAAACGTAACCGCTTACAGGGTCGGCAGACCAAGGCTCGCCTCTACGACGCGCAGGGGCGACACTTCCTCAATCAACCATTGGTCGCCATCATGGACACGGATGGCGATAACCGTCGTAGCCAAGATAGGTCCCGGAATACGGGTCGTAGGACCTGTAGCGCTGCGCACAATAAGCCGCGGCGCCGCCCCCGACATAGGCCGGCGCGACGACGTAGGCCGGACCGTAATAGCCGGGACCGTAGTAGCCGGGATAGCCGTAATAGCCGTAGGGCTGTTGAGTTGCGCCAATAATCGCCCCGCCGATCAGCGCGCCGGCGATACCAAGGCCGATGGCCGGGCCATAGCCGCGACGATATCTTACGGTCTCCACCGATATCTCCACCGCGTTTCGCAGCATCAGTGGCGATCCGATCGGCGCCGATGCCGCGGGTGCGACGGCCGACAGCGTGGCCACCGCCAGCGCGGCAAGAAGAACTCCAGACGATTTCCTCATTTCAATCACTCCCAGAATTAGGCCAGGGACAAGCCCTGCGACACATTATGATTAGCTGCGAAAGGCCTCACGTCGTTGACCTAGCTCAACAGCCGAAGCGGCCATTCGCAACGGCCACGGACAGCCCTTGGGGTTCGATCCGAACCCGCTCTCGCGGAAAGGCAGAAATCGCCATCTACGGCGCGCCACGCCCACCTGGCCCAGAACCGTCATGGAACGGTGAATCGGGCGATCCAGCTATCTTCCGCGCGATCCTGGATTTGCAACGGTTCGATGCTGCCTGGCCGTAGCTTGGCCTCAAACCACACGGGAAACGGCCGGAATCGTCTTGTTGGCGCCAAAAGCCGCCGCAATTAATCTGAGCGGTAGACGACATAGGATGGTATAGTTTTGGATGTTCGAAATCGATCATCACCAGGACAAGCGCCATTTCCACGACAGGGCAGCGCCGCCGCAGGATTTCCTGGCGGCAGAGAATGTCAGCCTTCGGCTGCTGCTGGCGCAGGCGGAAATCAATACCCAGGGCCTGCTCGATCAGGCCGGCATCGACGCCCGCGAGCGCGCGGCGGCGGACAGGCTGCAAAAGCTGATCCTGGAAGAACTGCACCACCGCATCAAGAACACGCTGGCGACAGTCAGCGCCATCGCCTCCCAGAGCCTGCGGAACGTGGCCGGCGCCGAGCACGCGCAACACGCCATCGAAGGCCGGCTGCTGGCGCTGGGACGGGCCCACGACCTGCTGCTGCAGGCGCGATGGAGCAGCGCCGACCTCGGCAAGATCGTGCGCGGCGCCACCGAAGCCTTCGACGATCCGGATGCGGCGAAGTTCTCGATTCTGGGGCCGGATATCCGGATCGCCTCGGGCGCTGTGATTGCCATCGCGATGACGATGAACGAGCTCTGCACCAACACCACCAAGTTCGGCGCTTTGTCGACGCCGGACGGACGCGTCGACATTGCGTGGACCGTCGACGAGCCGGCGCAGCGGCTGCGCCTGACCTGGACCGAGAAGAACGGGCCCGCGGTTCAGGCCCCTGCCCGGCAGAGTTTCGGCACCCGCCTGATCGAGACCCTCGGAAGGCAGCTCAAGGGTAGCGTCCATCTGACGTATGCGCCCGCCGGCTTCGTCTACGCGTTCGATGTGCCGCTGGCATCGCTGACGCCGGCCGCCGCCGAGTAGAAAGCCGGATCCCGCGCCGTCGGGATCCGTTCAGCATGCCCCTCGAATACGGCCGCAGCCGCGCCCTGTATTTCTACGGAGTTCCAACTTAACGCGGGCGTAGGGCTGTAACGGCCATGGTGCGGCCTCAATTCCTGCAACACCCAATAGATCGCTCCGGGAACGATGGCGCCACAGCCGGATCATTCCATCATCGCCGAACTCGAGGACGCGGTCAGAACCGGGTCGCCCGCGGAGCGGGTCGAGACGCTTCGGCAGGTGACAAACCTGTTCCTGCACGATGGCTCGCGTCTCAGCGAGGAACAGGTCAAGATCTTCGACGACGTCATGTGTCTTCTGATTTCCCGGGTCGAAAGCCGGGCCAGGGGCGAATTCGGAAAGCGGCTGGCGCCGCTCGCCTTCGCGCCGCAGCGAGTGGTTCACCAGCTGGCATGGGACGATGAAATCGCGGTGGCCGGCGACGTGCTGGCGCATTCCAGCCGCCTCGGAACCGGCACGCTGGTGGAGATCGCGCGAAAGAAAGGGCAGGATCATCTGCTGGCCATTTCGGGCCGCACCGATCTGCCCGAAGCGGTCACCGACGTGATCATCGATCGCGGCGAAAGCAACGTCATCCGGAAGCTCGCCACCAATGCCGGCGCGCGCTTTTCCGAGGCCGGCTATTCCGGTATCGTATCCCGCGCCGAAGCCGACGACGAACTCACCGAAATCCTTGGGCTGCGCATCGACCTGCCCGTCAAATTCCTGCGCGACCTGTTGCGGCGCGCCTCTGACGCGGTCCGCGCCAAGCTGGCGGCAATCGCGTCGCCGAAACTGCGGGAAGAAATCAAGCGGGTGCTGCAATCGATCCTCGGCGACGCCGACGAAGATACTTCCTCGGCGCGGGATTTCGGCGGCGTCGAGAAGTTCATCAAGCTTAAGAAGGAATTGAACGAGCTGGACGACGCCGCCGTCTTCCTTTTCGCCGAAGCCGGGAAGTTCGACGAGGTGATCGTCTCCCTCGCCGTGCTCAACGACGCGCCGACCGAAATGATGGCGCGGCTCCTGGAGGGACCTCGCGCCGACCTCATCCTGATTCCCTGCCGGTCAGCCCGCCTGAACTGGCCGAGCGTCGAAAGCATCTTGCGCAACCGGCCGATGCCGGCGCCGATCAACGCACAGACGCTGGCGCTGGCACAGCGCGATTATCGGAAACTGTCGATGGAAACCGCCCACCGTACCGTGCGCTTCTGGCAGCTGCACAACAAGATCGCCAAGTAAGCCTCGCGCCCGCGCGTGACAGGCAAGATACCGATTGGCGCCTGGAATGGCCCACATTCCGCGCGGCGCCCGGAGATCTGGGTCCTAGCGGGCAGCCTCCACCGTACCGGCAGCGGCCAAGACGACGCTCGGTTCGAGCAGCCATGCTACTTCTATTCGCGCGATATCGGCGGCGGCACGCTCGCGCCTTCCAGGATGTTGGCGGCCGGCGCAGTTATCTTCCAGCACAATCCGTTCTTCGCATAATCGATTTCAACGCTGCCGTCGACCGCGGCTTCGGCCATTCTTCCGATCACCTTGTGGCCAAATCCCTTGCGGCTGGGGACCACGACCTCGGGGCCGCCAGACTCTCTCCACTGCATCGAGAAAGCCGGTTCGGGCGCGGCCGTTACGGTCCAGTCAATGTTCAAGCGCCCGTCCCTGTTCGACAGTGCGCCATACTTTGTAGCGTTGGTGGTGAGTTCATGCAGTGCCATGCCGATGCCCTGGGCCGCCGCCGGCATCAGACGGACCGGCGGGCCGGCGAGCAGCAGCGCGGTGATGGATGATTCAACCGCCAGTTCGCGGCCATCATTCCTGACATGGACGGTTTCGCTACGCCACGTGCCTCGTCGGCGGGATCGATCCAGCGGATCGCATAGACCGCGGAGATCGGCTGCCCGAGCGCTTCGCTGGCGCCAACTCCGTATTGTCGTTCGGCAGCCTCGTTGAGATAGGTGACGCGATCCGACTCGTCGATGGCTATGACAGCCTGGTTGATCTCGCCGAACATCTCGCCGAAAAATGGAGTGGAGGCGGCATCGAGTCCGGGCTGACCTTCGGCGACGGGCCGATACTCCCGCCTTTGGACTGTGCGCAACTCGTCCTCGATCTCAACGAGACGCGCGCGCAACTTGGCATTTTCGGCAGCGAGAGCGGGATCGGTACGCACGTTGATTTCCATTACCAGCGCTCTGCTGTCGCCCTCGCCTTGGGATCAAGCTTGTGGATGCGGCGGCTCTGTGACCCATGTCGGCACGAACGAAAAGCCCGCAATCGCGGGGGCGTCAAGGTCGGTATCAAACGGGACGATCGCACCCGGGTTCCGCAAGCTCTTCTTCCTCGGGTCACCAGCATATCCGCCATGAGCAGGTTTGCAACACCACCTTCGGTTGCTCGCTCTGGGCAATACACCGCGAATGACCGGTCGTGCGGCTGGTTCGGCGGCATCACGGATTGCGCTGCGGGACAATGGGCCAAAAAGGCACGTTGCCTTTCGGCAAGGAGCCCCGCATCTCCGCGGGGCTCCATTCTGCCCAAATTCCAACGATGCGGCGTGCTAAGCGCCTCAGTTCCTGGTCTTGTCGACCAGCGCGCCCTTCTTGATCCACGGCATCATGTCGCGGAGTTTTTCGCCGACTTCCTCGATCGGATGGGTGGCGAGTTTGGCGCGCGTGGCCTTGAACGAGGTCTGGTTGACCTTGTTTTCCAGCATCCAGTCGCGGGCGAACTTGCCGCCCTGGATGTCGGCGAGCACGCGCTTCATCTCGGCCTTGGTTTCGGCGGTGATGATGCGCGGGCCGGTGACGTATTCGCCGTATTCGGCGGTGTTGGAGATCGAGTAGTTCATGTTGGCGATGCCGCCTTCATAGATCAGGTCGACGATCAGCTTCACTTCGTGCAGGCACTCGAAATACGCCATCTCGGGCGCGTAGCCGGCTTCGACCAGGGTCTCGTAGCCGCCCTTGATCAGCTCGACCAGACCGCCGCAGAGCACCACCTGTTCGCCGAAAAGGTCGGTCTCGCACTCTTCCTTGAACGAGGTCTCGATGATGCCGGCGCGGCCGCCGCCGATCGCCGAGGCGTAGCTGAGGCCGAGGTCGTGGGCATTGCCCGACGAGTCCTTGGAAATGGCGATCAGACAGGGCACGCCGCCGCCGCGCTGGTATTCCGAGCGCACGGTATGGCCCGGACCCTTCGGCGCGATCATCAGCACGTCGAGATCGGCGCGCGGCTCCAACAGGTTGAAATGCACGTTGAGGCCGTGCGCGAACAGCAGCGCCGCGCCGTTCTTCATATTGGCGTGCAGATGGTCGCGGTAGATGTCGCCCTGCAATTCGTCGGGGGTCAGCATCATCATGACATCGGCCCATTTGGCGGCCTCGGCGACTTCCATCACCTTGAAGCCCGCGTTTTCCGCCTTCTTGGCCGAGGCCGAGCCCTTGCGCAGCGCGATGGCGACATCCTTGACGCCGGAATCCTTCAGGTTCAGCGCGTGGGCGTGGCCCTGGCTGCCATAGCCGACGATGCATACCTTCTTGCCCTTGATCAAATTCAGGTCGGCGTCGCGATCGTAGTAAACACGCATGGTCGTTCCCTCGTCGGTGGCCAGATCGGCCGGTTAATCAGGCTTTCAGGTGGTCGGAAGCGCCGGTCGCCCGCGAATTTCCGGCGTTGTCTAGAGCATTTTGCCCGTCAGGGGAAATCCGTTTCTGCATGGCGCGGCGGCGCATCATGCGTCCATGAACACCGGATAGAGCGAGGCCAGCAGCAGCACCGCCATGACGATATTGAAGGCCCGCACCGCCCCCGGCGAGGCCAGGATCGGCCGCAGCGCGCTGCCGAACAGCGCCCAGGCCGAGCAGGACAACGTCCCCAGCAACAGGCTGAGCAAGACCTGGATGACGATATTCCACGGGAAGTCGGCGATGCCGGCATAGGCGGTGATGGTGCCGATCACCATCACCCAGCCCTTGACGTTGATCCACTGGAACATCGCAGCGCCCCAGAACGTCATCGGCCCACGCGCCTTGTCCTGGTCCTGCGTGGCAGGACCGGACATCGCGATATGGGCGGCGAGGTAGATCAGATACGCGACGCCGGCATATTTGAGGATCGTCTGCAGCACCGGATAGCTGATGAAAATGGTCCCGAGCCCGAGGCCCACCGCCCCCACCATGAAGGCAAAGCCGATCGTAATGCCCGCGACATGCGGCAGGGTGCGGCGAAAGCCGTAGGTCAGCCCGGACGACAGCAGCATGATGTTGTTCGGCCCCGGCGTGAAGAACATCACGGTGGCGAACACCACAAAGGCGATTAGCAGCGACTGTGACATGGCGGGGCCTGTTGTTCTCCGTCACGCTGTCGCGGCCGCTGACGGCGGCCGCTTCGACGGCCGCAGGATGGCGATGCCGCGCATCACGAAGGCCATGCAGGCCGGCGGGACGTCGAAAAACAGCTGCACGTCGCTAGCTCTGCTCGCCGGGTTCGGGTTTGCGCAGCAGGTAGGTGCCGTGCAGCGGCGCGTGGTAATCGGCCGAGACAAGCGTGAAGCCGACATCGGTCAGCATGCGCTCAATCACCCAGCCGAAGGTCGAATATTCGTCGCGCATATGGCTCACGACGCTGTCGCGGTCGAAGTCGTGGTTCTTTATGCAGAACTCAGCCCAGCCCTCGACGTCGCGATCTACTCCGTCGGGCATGCTGACGAAGACGATGTCGCGCAGGTAGAAGTTCGCGCCCGGTTTCAGCGCGGCATGGATTCGCGCCAGCGCCACCGCCTTCCAGAAATCGGGCAGATGATGCAGCGCGAACTCGCTCACGATCAGGTCATACGAATTGGGCTGGTAGGCAAAACTCAGCAAGCCCGCGGGCTGGGTCCGGACCGCGACCTTGCGGTCGCTGGCCTGGATCCCGGCCAGCGCCAGCATCGCCGGCGAGATATCGATGGCGTCGACATCGGCGCCCATCAGCGCTGCCTCGACGGCCAGCACGCCGTTGCCGCAGCCGATATCGGCCACCCGCCAGCCGCGTTGCACGCCGAGCATGGACAGTACCGCGCGGGTGCGAACATCGCTGCTGTCATGGCGGTCGTAGATGGAGGCGACCGCCGAATCGAGGCCGAGGCGACGCCGTTGCGTGTAGTACCAGTCGCGCGCCAGCATGGCCCTACATCCCCTCGGGCCCGCGGCCGATGGCGGCGACGCCGGTGCGCGAAACCTCGACGAGGCCGAGCGGGCGCATCAGGTCGATGAACTGATTGATCTTGACGGAATTACCGGTGATCTCGAACACGAAGCTTTCGGTGGTTGCGTCGATCACGCGGGCGCGGAAGGCCTCGGCCAACCGCAGCGCCTCGACCCGGTGCTCACCGGTGCCGCGCAGCTTGACCATCGCCAGTTCGCGCTCGATCGAGCGGCCGGTCAGCGTCATGTCGACGACGCGGTAGACCGGGATCATGCGGTCGAGCTGGTGCTTGATCTGTTCGATCACCATCGGCGTGCCCGTGGTGACGATGGTGATGCGGGAGACGTGTTTCTGGTTCTCGGTCTCGGAGACCGTTAGGCTTTCGATGTTGTAGCCGCGGCCGGAGAACAGCCCGATCACCCGCGCCAGCACGCCCGGCTCGTTCTGCACCAGCACCGAGAGCGTATGCGACTCGATCGGGTCGCGGCGGTCTTCCATGAAATAGGCGGATGCGGGCTGGTTCACTGTTGTCGTCCCCAAATTTGCGTTCACGCCAGTACCCTGCCGCCGGCGACGGTGGCTTGCGGAATGACCCAGCGGTTGAATAGATCGAAATCGATATTGCCGCCGCTCAGGATCAGGCCCACCCGGTTGCCGCGGAGTTTGGGCTTTTCCTGCAAAGCGGCGGCGAGTGCCGCAGCGCCTGCGCCTTCGGCGAGATTGTGGGTATCGGTCCAGTAGGCGCGGATTGCGGCGGCTACCTCGTCGTCGCGGACCTGCACGATGTGCGAACAACCCTTACAGATGATCGCGAGCGCATCGGGATCGGGCACGCGGGTTGCCATGCCATCGGCCAGCGTGTTGCTGCTCTCCGTGGTCACGACGGTGCCGGCCGCAAAGGACAGCGCATAAGATGGCGCCTCGGTGGACTGGACGCCGACGATTTCGGTCTTGAGGCCAAGCAGGTCGCGCGCCATGATGCAGCCGCAGACGCCCGAGCCCTGCCCGATCGGCACATAGAGCACATCGAGGTCCGGGGCCTTTCGCAGCAGTTCGAGCGCGTAGGTCGCGACGCCCAGCACCAGATGCGGGTGAAACGCCGGCACGATCTGAAATCCCGTGGCCTCGGCGCGGCGATAGGCTTCCTCGCGCGCGGCCTGAAAATCCTCACCATGCTCGACGAGGTTGGCGCCTAGTGCGCGCATGCTGCGGTTTTTTTCGACCGAGTTTCCCCGGGGAACGTAGATCGTCGCCGGCAGGCGGTAGCGGCTCGCGGCAAAGGCCAGGCTCTGGCCGTGATTGCCGCGGGTCGCCGAGATGATTCCAATGGTGTCGGGCTGCTCGCGCTTCAGCCGGTCGACATAGACCAGCCCGCCGCGCACCTTGAAGGCGCCGATCGGCGTGTGGTTTTCGTGCTTGACGATGACATCGGCGCCGAGCCGCTCCGACAGCAACGGCCACGCCAGCGCCGGTGTCGGCGGCATCGCCGCGCCGACGACGCCGTGTGCGCTTTCGAGTTGCTGCAAATCAAACATCGGCCCGGCTCACCTTCACACCAATGCCTTGCCGCCGGCAAACGCCGCGGCGGTGGCTTCGTCGTTGGCTTCCGCCGGCAGCAGCATTTCGTTATGCGCCTTGCCGGACGGGATCATCGGGAAGCAGTTTTCCAGCGCCGCCACCCGGCAGTCGAACAGCACCGGGCGCCTGACGTCGATCATCTCCTGGATGGCGCCGTCGAGGTCGGCGGGCTTGATCGCCCGGATCCCGACGCAGCCGAAGGCCTCCGCGAGCTTGACGAAATCCGGCAGCGCCTCGGAATAGGTGTGCGACAGCCGGTTGCCGTGCAGCAGCTGCTGCCACTGCCGCACCATACCCATGTACTGGTTGTTCAGGATGAATATCTTGATCGGCAGTTCGTACTGAATCGCCGTCGACATTTCCTGCATCGTCATCTGCACGGAAGCGTCGCCGGCGATGTCGATCACGAGGCTGTTCGGGTGTGCGACCTGGACGCCGACCGCCGCCGGCAGGCCGTAGCCCATGGTGCCGAGGCCGCCCGAGGTCATCCAGCGGTGCGGCTCCTCGAAGCCGAAGAACTGCGCTGCCCACATCTGGTGCTGGCCGACTTCGGTGGTGATGTAGGTGTCGCGCCCGCGCGTCAGTTCGAACAGCCGCTCAATGGCGTATTGCGGCAGGATGATGTCGCCGTTCTTCTTGTAGGACAGCGAGTTGCGCGCCCGCCATCTCGCGATTTCCTGCCACCACGGCCTGATGTCCGGCCGCTTTGCTTCCAGCTTGAACACCTGCAGCAGGTCGCCCAGCACATTGGCGGCGTCGCCGATGATCGGAACGTCGACGCGGATGTTCTTGTTGATCGAGGACGGATCGATGTCGATGTGGATCTTCTTGGAGTTCGGCGAGAACGCATCGGTCCGGCCGGTGATGCGGTCGTCGAAGCGCGCGCCGACGCACAGCATGACGTCGCAGTCATGCATCGCCATATTGGCTTCGTAGGTGCCGTGCATGCCGAGCATCCCGAGCCAGTTCTTGCCCGACGCCGGATAGGCGCCGAGGCCCATCAGGGTCGAAGTGATCGGGAAACCGGTGGCTTCGACCAGTTCGCGCAACAGCTTGGAGGCCTCAAGGCCGGAATTGACGACGCCGCCGCCGCTGTAGATCACCGGGCGTTTGGCGGAAGCCAGCAATGCCACGGCCTTGCGGATCTGCGCGGCGTCGCCCTTCAGCCGCGGCGTATAGGACAGATGGACGTCCGACTTGCGCGGCGGGTGATAGAGGCCGACCGCAAACTGCACGTCCTTCGGCACGTCGACCACGACCGGACCGGGACGGCCCGAACTCGCGACATAGAAAGCCTCGTGCAGCACCTTGGCCAGATCGTTGACGTCGCGTACCAGCCAGTTGTGCTTGGTGCAGGGCCGGGTGATGCCGACGGTGTCGCATTCCTGAAATGCGTCATTGCCGATCAGGTGGGTCGGCACCTGTCCGGTGATGCACACCAGCGGGATCGAATCCATCAGCGCGTCGGTCAGCGGGGTCACCATGTTGGTGGCGCCGGGGCCCGAGGTCACCAGCACCACGCCCGGCTTGCCGGTAGAGCGGGCATAGCCCTCGGCGGCGTGGCCGGCACCCTGCTCGTGCCGCACCAGGATGTGCTCGACGTCGCTCTGCTGGAACAGTTCGTCATAGATCGGAAGCACCGCGCCGCCGGGATAGCCGAAGATATGCTTGACACCATGATCGATCAGCGCGCGCACGATCATCGCTGCGCCGGTCATCTGGTTCGGATCCTGGATGGTGTCGCTCATGGCTTGCTCCGGATGCGCTGTGGTCAGCGGCTTGCTTCAGTTGGCTCTCTGGAAAATAAAAAGGGGCCCAAGAGGCCCCCTGCGCACCGCCCGAATGTGGATGGCCTCAGCCACCCCCGGCGGTGCGCTTGGGTACGACGACGATAAGGAGTTTGGTAATAATATTACGCATTTGACCGTTCGGACTTCCCAAAGATTGCGCAATACATACCGCCCAAGCCTGAAAAGTCAAGCCACGGCAGCGATCTGCGAAGAAGTACAGTTTAGCGGGGTTTTCTGCCGCGGGCGAGAGCAATTTGCTGGTTCGAGCTATTGCGCTCTAGCGCCGTCTCGAATGCTGAGACCCCCTGGCCCATTCTTCGAGACGCGCGCTGCGGCTTGCTCCGCTCCGGATGAGGTCTATGTCTCCAGCCAGTCCCCCGCCGCCTCCGGCCTCACCCATTCGAATTCCGGCAGCTGATGCCTGAACCAGGTGAACTGCCGCTTGGCATAGTGCCGGGTGTCGGCGCGGCCGATTTCAGCCGCCTCCGCCAGACTGATTTCGCCTTCGAGGTGTCGGATCAGGGCCGGCACGCCATGGGCTTTCATCGCCGGGAGCAGGGGATCGAGCTGCCGCGCCGCCAGCCGAGCCACCTCCTCCAGCGCGCCGGCCTTCAGCATGGTGCCAAAACGCGCATCGATCCGCGCATAAAGTTGATCGCGGTCGGGCGCCAGAAACAGCGCTCGGTATGCGTCCGGCGGCAATAGCGGCGGCAAACCGTCCCGATGCCAATCGGTCAGCGACCGTGAGGTCGCCTCGACCACCTCCAGCGCCCGGGCGATGCGGCTGCGATCACGCGGCTCCAAGCGTTCGGCGGATGCCGGATCGCGCCGCGCCAGTTCGGCGTGCAGAGCCTCGACGCCGTCACGCTCCAGCCGCGCGCGCACGCTGTCGCGGATCGCAGGCGGGATCGGCGGCACCGACGAAAGGCCCCGTGTCAGCGCCTTGAAATACAGGCCGGAGCCACCGGCAAAAATCGGCAGACGATTTTGCTGGCGGACTTCCCCTAGCACCTTTGCCGCATCGGTCACCCAGGCCCCCGCGGAAAAGTTCACCGCAGCGTCGACATGGCCGTAGAGCCGGTGCGGCGCCGCCGCCTCCTCGCCCGGGGTCGGCCGTGCGGTGAGCACCCGCACGTCGCGATACACCTGCATGGAATCAGCATTGATGACGACGCCGCCGGTTTTCTGCGCCAGTTCGAGCGCGAGCGCCGACTTGCCGCTGGCGGTCGGCCCTGCGATAAGCACGGCCTTGCGCTCACCTCGCGAACAAGCCTGCATGTCCCTCGTCGCCACGTTCATCTGCAATCCCGCCAACCCTGCGCTCGACTCCACGGTCGTCGACGGCGCGCGGGCCGTGTTGCCCTCGCCCGGATCAGCGCAATGGCTGTTCGACGACGTGGCGGTCGACATTCCCTTCGACGGCCACGACGATATCAAGGCCATCGAAAATCGCCTGCGCGAGGCGCGCGCCGATCTGCCCATCGACATTGTCGTGCAGCCTCAGGCTTTCCGGCGCAAGAAGCTTTTTCTGGCCGACATGGACTCCACCATGATCGGCCAGGAATGCATCGACGAACTGGCGGATTTCGTCGGCCTCAAGGCGCATGTCGCCGGCATCACCGAGCGCGCGATGCGCGGCGAAATCGAGTTCGAGCCGGCGCTGCGCGAGCGTGTCGCGCTGCTGAAGGGCCTGGCCGTCGGCGTGGTCGACGAGGTGCTGAAAATGCGCATCACGGCGACGCCGGGAGGCCGCGAACTGGTCATGACCATGCGGGCCCATGGCGCGTACACCTGCCTGATCTCGGGCGGTTTTACCTTGTTCACCGGCGCGGTCGCCGAACGGATCGGATTTCAGGAAAACCGCGCCAACGAGCTCAAGGTCCATGACGGAAAACTGACCGGCGAAGTCCGCGAGCCCATTTTGGGCCGCGCCGCCAAACTGGCAACCCTGATCCAGTTGCGCGAATCCCTTGGTCTCGACGAGATCGACACGCTGGTGACCGGCGACGGCGCCAACGATCTCGGCATGATCGAGGCAGCCGGCCTCGGCGTCGCCTATCACGCCAAACCGGCGGTCGCCGCGGCCGCGGCGGCCAGGATCGATCACGGCGACCTCACCGCATTATTGTACGCGCAGGGGTATCGGCGGGATGAGTTTGTGGGCCGGTAGCCCCTCACTGTCATCACCCGCAAAAGCAGGTGATCCAGTATTCCAGTGATCGCAATCATGAACGGCGGTGATTACCGGATCCTCCGCCTTCGCAGAGTGAGACTGCCCTTACTGCACGCTCAGCGCCACGAACCGCAGCTCCCCTTCGGCGTTCGATACCAGCAGCAGGACGGATTTCTTGCCGTCTTTCTTCAGCTGATCGACGCGCTTCTTGATGTCGGCGGCGTTGGCGACCGACTCCTGCGCCACCTCGACGATCACGTCGCCGGCGCTGAGCCGTTTCTCGGCGGCGTCGGAGCCGCTGTCGACCCCGGTGACGATGACGCCCTTGACGGTGTCCTTGATCTTGTAGCGCGTGCGCAGATCATTGCTGAGGGTAGCGAGATCGAGGCCGAGCGCCTTCTGCGTCGCCGGCTTCTCCGCGGGCTCGTCTTTTGTCTTGGCGGCGGCCTGCACCGCCTTGTCGTCCTGAAGGCGGCCGAGCGTGACCTTGCGGATCTCCTCCTTGCCCTTGCGGATGATGACGACGTCGACCTCCTTGCCGACCGCGGTGTCGGCCACCACGCGCGACAGGTCCTTCGGCTCCTTGATGTCCTTGCCGTCGAATTTGACCACGACATCGCCGGGCTCGATACCCGCCGGTTTCGCCGGGCCCTTGTCCTCGACGCCGGCGATCAGCGCGCCGCGCGCGGGCTTGATGCTGAGGCTTTCGGCGATCTCGTCGGTGACCTGCTGGATGCGGACCCCGAGCCAGCCGCGGCGCAATTCGCCGAACTGCCGCAAGGAATCGACCACGCCGATCACGGTCTTCGACGGCACCGCAAAGCCGATGCCGATCGAACCGCCCGAGGGCGAGATGATCAGCGTATTGACGCCGACCACTTCGCCGTCGAGGTTGAACAACGGACCTCCGGAATTGCCGCGGTTGATGGAGGCGTCGGTCTGGATGTAGCTGTCATAAGGGCCGGTGTTGATGTCGCGGTTGCGGGCCGAGACGATGCCCGCGGTGACGGTGCCGCCGAGGCTGAACGGATTGCCGATCGCGATCACCCATTCGCCGAGCCGCAGCTTTTCGGAATCGCCGAACTTGACCGCAACCAGCGGCTTAGCCGGCGGCTGGAACTTCAGCACCGCAAGGTCGGTCTTCTTGTCGACGCCGACCAGCTCGGCCTTGATCTTGGTGCCGTCGTTCATGATGATGTTGATCTCGTCGGCATCCGCAATGACGTGATTGTTGGTCACGGCAATACCGGAGGTGTCGACGATGAAGCCGGAGCCGAGCGAATTGGTCTTGCGCGGCTGCACCTCACCGCCCTTCGAGCCGCCTCCCGGACCGCCGCGGCGGTTCTTGAAAAAATCGTCGAAGAATTCCTCGAACGGTGAACCGGGCGGTACTTGCGGCATCGCGCCGCGGTCGCCGCCGGAAGACCCGCCCTTGGCCGCGACGGTCTGCGAGGTAGAAATGTTGACGACGGCGTCGATCACCTTCTCGGCGACGTCGGCGATGCCGTCGGGGCCGCGCGCCAGGGCCGGCCCCGAAAACACCGGTACGGCAAGCAGGCTTGCGGCGCCAAGGCAGATCGCGGCCATCAGGCGGCGCAGACGATAGCTCGGGTAGGGAATCGCACCGGTCATAGCGGCTTCTCTCTTTGCGAACGGGTCGACATCTGAACGGCCACAGTGCGCCCGAACAGGTCCGCGGCGCAAGCATTTGAGGCGGACATTCAGGCGAAAACCCGACGCCGGCGGCTCACGATCGCGTTGATCCCGCAACCTTTTTGCCGTGCCGTACCGCCTCTAACGCCGCACGAACCAGATCAGGATAAGGCCGGCGACGGCCGATCCGATGCCGACAATGCGCAGAATGTTGTCCGGCGTTGCCATCGCGCTCTGCATCGCCCGGCGCATCCAGGCGGGGCTTGCCGCGAACAACAGGCCTTCCAGCACGAGAAGAATGCCCAGGCCGATGAGGAAGTCGGCAAACGCTATGGACCTCATCGGACCGAAACCTCACCTTTGATGTTGTCCTGGTTGCAGCCGCGGGTGAAGCGGCCCTCCGCTTCGCCCTGATCATGTTTCGGACAGGCTTACGGCCTCGGCACAGCCGCAGCGGCAGCCGGTGCCGCGGGAGCCGCGACTGGCGGTTTGCCCGAGGCATTGCTGAAAAACTTGAAGAAGTCGGAATCCGGCCGCAGCAGGAAGCGGGTATCGTTGCTCTTCAGGCCGTTTTCATAGGCGGACATCGAGCGGTAGAATGAGAAGAAATCCGGATCCTGGCCGTAGGCCTCGGCAAACAGCCGGTTGCGTTCGCCGTCGCCCGCGCCGCGTATCTGCTCGGCGGTGGAGTTGGCATCGGCGATAATGACGGTGGCTTCCCGATCCGCCCTGGACCTGATCTCCTGAGCCTTCTGGCCGCCCTGGGCGCGGAACTCAGCGGCCTCACGCTGCCGCTCGGTCTGCATCCGCTGGTAGACTGCTTGGCTGTTCTGCTCCGGCAGGTCGGCGCGCCTGATCCTGACGTCGACGACCTCGATGCCATAGCCTTCGGCTTCGCGGTCGAGCTGATCGCGAATCCGCGTCATCAGGACCTCGCGTTCGTCCCGCACCACGTTGATGAAGGTGACCTCGCCCAGCACGCGGCGCAGCGCTGCATTGAGCAGCGTCGTCAACTGGATGTTGGCTGCCTGGATCGAGCCGATGCTCTGATAGAACCGCAGCGCGTTCTCGATGCGATAGCGGGCGAAGGCGTCGACCACCAACCGCTTCTGGTCCGAGGCGATCACTTCCTGCGAGGGGTTTTCCAGATCGAGAATACGCTTGTCGATACTGATCACGGTATCGATGAACGGCGCCTTGAAGTTCAGGCCGGGCTTGTTGACGACCCGCACCGGCTCGCCGAGCCGCACCACCAGCACCTGTTGGGTTTCCGACACCGTGAACACCGAGCTGTAGCCGACGATCACGACGACGAACAGCACGAGCAGGGCTACAATACCTGTAATTCCGGACTTCATCTTGTGGCTCCGCTCTGCTGTTGCGGCTGACCGGTCGCTGGCGCAGCCTGACGCCGCGGCGACAGTTCGCTAAGCGGCAGGTACGGCACGACACTCTGTCCGGACGCCGAATTGCCGCCGTCATAGATTAGCTTCTCGGAATTGCCGAGGATGCGTTCCATCGTCTCCAGATAGATGCGCTGGCGCGTCACATCGGGCGCCTTCTTGTACTCGTCATAGACTTTCAGGAAACGTGCGCTCTGGCCCTTGGCTTCGGCGATTGCCTGTTGCTGGTAGCCTTCGGCGACCTGGAGGATCTGCGCCGCACGGCCGCGGGCGTCGGGGACGACGCGGTTGGCGTAGGTCTGCGCTTCGTTCTGCAACCGCTCGAGATCGGCGCGCGCAGCCTGCACGTCGCGGAACGCGTCGATCACCTGCGCCGGCGGATCGACCTTCTGCATCTGCACCTGCTGGATCAGGACGCCCGCGCCGTAGCTGTCGAGCGTCTTCTGCATCAGTTCCTGCACGCCGGCTTCGGTGGTGGTGCGGGCGCCGGTGAGGATCGGCTGGATGTTGGAGCGGCCGATCACCTCGCGCATCGCGCTTTCGGCCACCGCTTTCACGGTGCCTTCGGGGTTCTGGATGTTGAACAGATAATTGCCGACGCCGTCCGGCTTGATCCGCCACAGCACGGTGAAATCGACGTCGACGATGTTCTCGTCGCCGGTCAGCATCAGGCTTTCTTCCGGCACGTCCCGCATGGTGCGGCCACGCCGCGCCGGATCCTCGATCAGGTTCATGCCGATACTGATCGTGGACACGCGCAGCGCCTTGGGCAACAGCACGGTCTCGATCGGATAGGGCAGATGATAGTTCAGGCCCGGCTGCACCGTGCGCACATGCTTGCCGAAGCGCATCACGACGCCGAGCTCTTCGGATTGGACGCGGAAGAATCCGGACAGTCCCCAGATCACCAATGCCACGAGCAGGATGATCGCGACGCCCATGCCGCTGAAATACCCGCCCGGCAGCATCTGCTGAAGCCGGTCCTGGCCGCGACGCAGAAGGTCTTCCAGATCAGGCGGCCTCGGCCCCGCCGATTGCGGGCCTGAGCCCCATGGGCCCTTCGGACCGGGGCCCCACGGGCCTCCGCCTTGATTCTTCCACGGCATCGATAGTCTCCTCCGCGGGCCAAGGGCAACGACGCCCAGCCTCGCAACATCTGCAGGGCCTTATAGGGGACCGCCCCGGCCCTTACAACGCGCCTTGTTGGCCCGCAGGAGCTATGCCTGAGCCGGAAATTGTCAATGTTAACATTGCAGAATGCAGTTAATGCGGCTTTCGCCGACGATATGTCACATAGGAATAGTCGGCGCTGTCGTCCGGACCGGCCGGATTCCGCACCCGCGCCACCTCTTCCCAGGTCGCGGGATCGATGGCGGCGAAGTAGGTATCACCCTCGGGCCGGGCGTGAACCTCGGTAATTTCCAGCCGGTCTGCCCGATCCATCCATTGCGCGTAGAGTTCGGCGCCGCCAATGACGGCGATCTCAGTGGCGAAACGCCGCAGCGCATCGCCGGTCGCGACCGCGCGGGCGGCATCGAATGATGTCGTCACCACGGCGCCTACGGCGCGATAGTCCGCGTCGCGGGTGACCACGATATTGGTACGTCCGGGAAGCGGCCTGCGCAGCGACATGAAGGTCTTGCGACCCATGACCACGGGCTTGCCCATCGTCATTATCTTGAAGCGCTGCTGATCGGCTTTCAGCCGCCAGGGGATGGTGCCGCCGGCTCCGATCACGCCGTTCTCGGCGACAGCGACGATAAGGACGATTTCGATACCAGGATACACAGGGCTACGCGGCAAGTCGATAAATCAAAGCATCATCTATCAGGACGCCATTGATCACATTGCGGCTGAAGCGGATACTGGAAATGCCTTCCACCTTGACGATACTGCCCATGGCGGCGAGCATTTTATCCTGCGGCGGAACAAGCTTGACCCGAGACAAGTCGAGCCGCTTTCGCAAATCCCCTCGACTATCCAGGGAAACCGCGAGCTCAAGCAGAGCTTGCTGCAGATTTTTCTCAGCCTTCGGTGTACGAATGACCAATCGCCATTCTTCAATATCAGGAAAATAAATCCAAGCAGCGGCCGTCACGGGGAAATTGGTTTCGTCGAGAATCCGGAGAAGCTCGCGTCCCATTTCCACATCAGCATCTACCAAAACTGCTGCAGCCATCTCATGACTCCAAATTGCTTGCTTTCGATAGCATCTCGCATTGCTGCCGCGGTAACAGCGTCAATTATATCATAGCGAGCGTCGACCGACCATTCGCTTACAATAGACCAACGGACATCAAATTCCGGATTATCCCGTTCGGTTTTGAGCGACTCGGACAAACCCGCCAAACCAATCAATTTTCCTATCTCGTGGTCCAAAAAACCTCGCAAAATCGCCTTGTCGGGAACCGTCTCCGCGATCATTTGGCGAGCTATGCAAGCCTTTAAGCCGAGTTCGATTCCATAACCATATAGATAGTATGAATTGGAATAGCGCCGGTTCTCAAACAAAAGCCGGGCATCTTCGACCTTTGCAATTGCGAGACGTTGAAGCGTAGTTCTTGGAAGTGCCGCCATCTACACCGCGACCTCGGCCTTGATGTGCGGGTGCGGGTCGTAGCCTTCGAGCACGAAGTCTTCGTAGCGGAATGCGAAGATGTCCTTCACATCGGGATTGATCTTCATCGCGGGCAGCGGTCGCGTCGGGCGCGTCAGCTGCAGCTTCGCCTGTTCGAGGTGATTGGAATAGAGATGCACGTCGCCGAACGAGTGAACGAAGTCGCCGGGCTTCAGGCCCGTCACCTGCGCCACCATCATCGTCAGCAGCGCGTAGGAGGCGATGTTGAAAGGCACGCCGAGAAACACGTCGGCCGAACGCTGATAGAGCTGGCACGACAATCTGCCGTTTGCGACGTAGAACTGAAACAGGCAATGGCACGGCGGCAGCGCCATCTTGTCGATTTCGGCCGGATTCCAGGCGGTCACGATCAGGCGCCGAGAATCCGGATTGCGCCGGATCATGTCGATGACGTTGGCGATCTGGTCGATGTGGCGGCCGTCCGGCGCCGGCCATGACCGCCACTGCGATCCATAGACCGGGCCGAGATCGCCATTGGCGTCGGCCCACTCGTCCCAGATCGAAACACCGTTGTCCTTGAGATATTTGATGTTGGTGTCGCCTTTGAGAAACCACAGCAATTCATGCACGATGGATCTCAGCGGCAGCTTCTTGGTGGTCAGCATCGGGAAGCCGGCGGCCAGGTTGAACCGCATCTGATGACCGAAGATCGACAGCGTACCGGTGCCGGTGCGGTCGTTCTTCTCCGCGCCGTCCGAGAGAATCCGTTCGAGCAGGTCGTGGTACTGATTCATGGCGCTAGGCTATCCACCCGAGGAAAACCACTCTTAGCGGCCGGACCGGCCGATCGACAGCCGCGATTCGGCCTCGGATGTCGACTATACCCGAAAAAATGGGGTTCCGGGCGGCCTGCGGCTGGGGCAGGACGCCACCTACTCCACGCCCTCGATCACCGGCGACGGCCTCAGTGGTGGTGGTGCATCCGCTTGCCGCCGTATCCGCGCAGTTCGGCGTAGCGCCGCAACTGCCCCGGCGTGAGGATTGCCGTGGTCGAAAGATGATATTTGAGATGAGCTTCGCGCAACGCGCCCTGGGTGGCGGCCACCGCTTCGGTGGAGGTTTTCAGGCTTTCCGGCGTCACGGTGCGGCCGGCAAATTGCCGGTCAAGTTCCGCTTCCTGGTCGAGGAGTTTTTCGCCGAGCGGCACCGCATCCATCTTCATGGAATCGAACAGCTGCTGGACGCTGGCGCGTTGATCCGCCGTCAACTCGAGCTTGTCCGCCAGTTCCAGCACATGCAAAGGGCCGGGATAGCCGTTCAACTCGGCCGCCAGCGCCAGCCCCATGCCCCGACCGGCAGCGAGGTCAGCCACCTGCTGTTCCGACAGCGCCTTGATCGAGCGCGTCTGCATCCCGGCATAAGGGGTTTGGGCAACGGCCAAGCCTGAAAACACGATCAAGCCGGCAATGAGGGGGAATCGGATCATGCAGCCTCGCTGGAAAACGGGAAGGAACGCCCGTCAGCCTAGATCAAGACCGGCCGCTGCCCAACATTGAACTCGCGCCATGCAGGCCACCGGCCGGTCCCGATTTAGTGAGCGGCGATCAGTTGCCCGCCGGCTTGACCACCGGCGTCCACTTGGCGATTTCGCTCTTCACCAAAGCCGCCAGCGAAGCGGGGGTGCGCTCGGCGGTCGGCGGGATGACGCTGCCGAGATCGAGCAGGCGCTTGCGGACGTTTTCATCGTCGAGCGCCTTGACCGCCGCCGCGTTGAGCTTGGCGATGACCTCGGGCGGAGTTCCCTTGGGCGCGAAAATCGCGTTCCAGGCCTGGGCCTGGAAGGCGGGCAGACCGGCTTCCTTGGTGGTCGGAACATCCGGCAGCGACGGATTGCGCTCGGGGGTCGCGATCGCATAGGCCTTGATCGTGCCGCCCTTGATCTGCGGCACAGCGTTGACGATCTGGTCGCACATATAGTCGACCTGACCACCGACCAGGGCGTTCATCGCCGGACCGGTGCCATTGAAGGGGACGCCGGTCGGCTTGATTTCGAGCACCGAATTCAGCAGCTCGCACGACACATGGGAGACCGAGCCGACACCGGCATGCGCCGCATTGACCTTGTCGACATTGGCTTTCACGTAGGTGGCGAATTCCTTGAGATCCTTGGGCGCAAAATCCTTCTTCGCCAGGATCAGGATCGGGGTTCCCGCCAGCAGCGCGATGGGCTCGAAATCCTTTTCGGGATGATAGGCCAGTTTGGGATACAGCGGCACCGACGCCGCATGAGTGCCCATATGCCCGGTAATCAGGGTATATCCATCATTGGTGGCGCGCGCGGCGCGCGTGGTGGCCGTGGTTCCGCCGGCGCCAACCACGTTTTCGATGATGATGCTCTGACCGAGCGTCTGAGCCATATGCGCGGTGACGATGCGCGAGATGACATCGGTCGGACCGCCCGCTGCGAACGGCACGATCATGGTGATGGCGCGCGTCGGATAGGCCGGCGACTGGGCTTGCGCGGGAAGCGCGCTGAGGCCGGCGAGCGCGGCCAAGGCGCCGGCCGCCAGTATGCGACTGTGGAGATTCATCAGGTTGCCCTCGCAAAAACGGTGGGGAAAGGCCGGGGGTGAACCGGCGAGCACTTAGTCACACAGCGCCGCTTCCGAAACCAGAGTTACGGATGCGGCGCTCCGACGCATGTCAGTTCTCGGAC
Organism: Bradyrhizobiaceae bacterium Ga0074131; assembly: GCA_001464035.1. Taxonomy (GTDB): domain Bacteria; phylum Pseudomonadota; class Alphaproteobacteria; order Rhizobiales; family Xanthobacteraceae; genus Bradyrhizobium. The sequence goes on along the minus strand of LNEC01000012.1, from coordinate 63,720 downwards.
TCAACGAACACCTCGTCGCGCTTCTTGCGCAGCGACGGCAGCACCGCCAGCACCAGCAGGAACGCCGCGATCGCCATCAGCACCGCCGAAACCGGCCGGGTAGCGAACACCGTCCAATCGCCGCGCGAGATCAGCAAAGCGCGACGCAGGTTCTCTTCCATCAGGGGACCGAGCACCATCCCGAGCAGCAGCGGCGCCGGCTCGAAATCGTGCTTGATTAGCCAATAGCCGAGCAACCCGAATGCGCCGGCCAGCATCACGTCCGTGGGCGCGTTGTTCACCGAATAGATACCGATCGCGCAGAAGACCACGATCGACGGGAACATCAGGCGATATGGCACGCGCAACAGCCGCACCCAGATCCCGACCAGCGGCAGGTTGATGATCAGCAGCATCAGGTTGCCGACCCACATCGAGGCGATCATGCCCCAGACCAGTTCGGGCTGCTTCTGCATCACCTGCGGTCCAGGCACGATACCGTGGATCGTCATGGCACCGACCATCAGCGCCATCACTGCGTTGGGCGGAATGCCGAGCGTCAGTAGCGGAATGAAGGAGGTTTGCGCCGCGGCGTTGTTGGCGCTTTCCGGCGCCGCCACCCCCTCGATCGCGCCGCGGCCAAACCGCTCCGGATTCTTGGAAATCTTCTTTTCCATGGTGTAGGCCGCAAACGATGCGATGACCGCGCCGCCGCCCGGCAGAATGCCAAGGATTGATCCCAGCGCCGTGCCCCGCAGGATCGCCGGTGTGCAATCCTTCAGGTCTTTCCTGGTCGGCATCAGGCCAGTGACCTTCTGCTGCACCAGTTGGCGGTCGGTTTCACCGCCCGCATCGAGATTACGGATGATCTCGGCGAAGCCGAACAGACCCATCGCCAGGGTGGCAAAGCCGAGGCCGTCCGCGAGTTCGGGGATGTTGAACGCCATCCGCGATGCGCCCGTCTCGATGTCGGACCCGACCATCGACAGCAACAGGCCAAACACGATCATCGCGATCGCCTTGAGCACCGAGCCCTTGGCGAGCACCACGGCAAAGATCAGGCCGAGCACCATCAGCGAGAAATATTCGGCGGGCCCGAAGGCCAGCGCGAGCTTGGTCAGCGGCGCGCCAAGCACCGCGATCAGCACGGTCGCGACGCAGCCGGCGAAGAACGAACCCATCGCCGCAATCGCCAGCGCCGGACCCGCCCGGCCCTGCTTGGCCATCTGGAAGCCGTCGAGCGCCGTCACCACGGAGCCCGCCTCACCCGGAATGTTGACCAGGATCGAGGTGGTCGAGCCGCCATACTGCGCGCCGTAATAGATGCCGGCGAGCATGATCAGCGCGCCGACCGGCGGCAGCCCGAAGGTGATCGGCAACAGCATCGCCACTGTGGCAATGGTGCCGATGCCCGGCAGCACGCCGACCAGCGTGCCGACCAGCGCGCCAATCAGGCACAGCAGAATGTTGACGGGTATGGGGATCGACACGCCGCCGAGAAAGGCCGGGGTCCACTGCACCAACTGGAACACGACACCGAAGCCGAGACCTAGATTTGAAAAGACGTCTCCCATCACACCCTCACCGGATCATGAATTTCGGCAGCATCTGCAATGGCAGACCAAGCGCGTAGGGAAACAAGAAGCTGCAGAAGGCCGTCAAGCAGATGCCGACGATGATGGTTTGGCCCCATCTCGTTTCGGGCGTGCCCAACGCCGAGATAACGAAGCTCGTGAAGGCCGAGAATATCAGACCCATCGGGCGAATCATAAACGCAAAGGAAAGGATGGCCAGCGACACGAAAAGTGGGCCCCGCCATGCATAGGTCGTGATGTGCTCACCATCAGTGACAAGGCCGACGATCATCACAGCTATGCCGAGTCCAAGCAGCAGAAACCCGAACATTCGGGGCGCGGTCCCGGCTCCGAACGAAAATCCGCGCATGCCCTGCAGATCGCTCGACGCCCACAACGCGAACAGCGCGATCGCAATCAGTGCCACGCCGCCCACGAAATCCTGCGGACCGCGGATCCACTTCGGCATGATGTATTTGACCGGTCCGTGACTCGGCGTTTCGCTCATCGATCTCACTCCCCCGCACAGGCTTTTCGCCCGTTCTGTTTTTTGGATGACCTTGATGCCGGTCCGGCCAACCTGCCTACCGATTTTCGTCAAACAACGCCAGCAAAACCCAAACACCTCAGCCGCCAGAACGGCGGATGGACAAATTCACCGCGGCGGAGACACTGACCGCTGCGGTCGGCCCCCCGCTCCAGCCCGAGTTCAGCGCCAAATCAGGCCGCTGGCGCTCAACCCGATCGAGAACGGACCAACGCCGGATAGATCATGCAGGTCAGCGCGACGGGCTCGACTGCGCCAGCACATTCGGCCACGGCAAATATCATTCGGCGCTGCACATCGACCGCCACCCGGTGAGTTCCCCGAATGGCAGCCTGGCGCTCCCGACCGCGAAAACCGATATCAGCCTCGCCGTGCCGTATTCCAGGGCCGCATACCGGTCCAAATGCACCGTTCTTGGCCTTGTTTTTCCCGGTACTTGGCTCCTATATCTCAGATTATCGGCTCAGCGGCCGTCACTCGGGGCGGGCACATCTCCACCCAAGCCCTCTGCGTCGAGCTCGCGGGGGTTCGGCGGTACCGAAACGGATTGTTGAGAGCGCTGGAATTTCCGCCATCGGCGCCAACGCCTGCTGACCTCGGCCTCCGGCCGGGGTAGCATGGACAGGTGAGTCGGGCGCACCAAGGCTGCGCTGCCGACCCGCGAAATGCCTTTGAACGCGACAGGACTTGATAATGGCGACCGATCATATCCGATACGACGTGCTGGCGCGTGACGCGCTGCGCGGAGTACTGCGCCGCGTCTTGACCGACGCCGCCGAGCACGGCCTGCCCGGGGAACATCACTTCTTCATTACCTTCCTGTCCACCGCCGACGGCGTGAAGCTGTCGCCACGGCTTCTGGCGCAATATCCGGAAGAAATGACCGTGATCCTGCAGCATCAGTTTTGGGACCTTGTGGTGACCGAGGACCGGTTTGAAGTCGGCCTGTCGTTCGGCGGCATTCCGGAGCGGCTGGTGGTTCCCTTCAACTCAATCAAGAGCTTCTTCGACCCTTCGGTTCAGTTCGGCCTGCAGTTCGAGGCCGCGGACGCCTCAACCGACGCGCCGGCGGCAAACCTTCCGGCCGTCCCTGCCCCCGCCGCCCTTCCGGTTCCGGCCCCGGCCGTCGAGACCAAGGACGAGCCGGCCAAACCGAGCGAGGGCGCCGAGGTCGTGAGGCTGGATCGTTTCCGCAAAAAATAAGCCGCGCGCGGCGCAGCCGGCGGCCCAATAGAATGAAGTTGCCGCAGCACGGAACAGGCCGGCTGCCGGTCGCCGAAACAACGCCCCCGCGCAATGGATCTCCTGGATGGCTCGATCGAAAGCACCATCGCGTTCCAGATCCACCCGCAGCGAGACCGACAGCTTCGGTCCGATCGACGTTCCGGCCGACCGCTATTGGGGGGCGCAGACCGAACGGTCCCGGCACCACTTTCGCATCGGCACGGACCGGATGCCGATGGACATCGTTCGCGCGCTCGGCATCGTCAAACTGGCGGCCGCAGAAACCAATCGCGAACTGGGGCTACTCGATGCACGCCGTGCCCGCGTCATCGTCCGGGCCGCGCGCGAGGTGATCGAGGGCGAGTTCGACGATCATTTTCCGCTGGTGGTCTGGCAGACCGGCTCCGGCACCCAGACCAATATGAACCTCAACGAGGTGATCGCCAATCGCGCCAGCGAACTCCTGGGCGGCGAACTAGGCGCCAAGAAACCGGTTCATCCCAACGATCACGTCAATATGAGCCAGTCGTCGAATGACGCGTTCCCGACCGCGATGCACATCGCCGCCGCGACGCGGATCGTCGCCGATCTCATTCCGGCCCTGAGCCAACTTCATCGCGCGCTGCGCATGAAAGAAAAGGCGTTCGCTCGCATCGTCAAAATCGGCCGCACCCATACCCAGGACGCAACGCCGATGACGCTCGGCCAGGAATTCTCGGGCTATGCCGCACAGGTCGAGAGCGGCATAACCCGGCTGCGCACCGCGGTGAAGGATCTTTACCCATTGGCGCAGGGCGGCACCGCGGTCGGCACCGGCCTCAACTCGAAGCCGAGATTCGCCAAACTGTTTGCAAGGCACGCCGCTAAAATCACAAAACTGCCCTTCACCAGCGCGCCCAACAAGTTCGAGGCGCTGGCTTCCAACGACGCCTACGTCTTCGTGCACGGTGCCATCAATTCGGTGGCGACCGCGCTGTTCAAGATCGCCAACGATATCCGCCTGCTCGGATCGGGACCGCGCTCCGGCCTGGGCGAATTGATCCTGCCGGAGAACGAACCGGGCTCATCGATCATGCCGGGCAAGGTCAACCCGACCCAGTGCGAGGCGATGACCATGGTGTGCTGCCAGGTGTTCGGCAACCATACCGCCATCACGGTAGCCGGCAGCCAGGGCCATTTCGAGCTGAACGTCTACAAGCCGGTGATGGCGCACTGCATGATGCAGTCGATTGAACTGCTGGCCGACGTGGCACGATCGTTCACGCAATATTGCGTCGAAGGGATCCGCGCCGACGAGAAACGTATCCGTGATTTGATGGAACGCTCGCTGATGCTGGTGACGGCGCTGGCGCCGAAGATCGGCTACGACAACGCCGCCACCGTCGCCAAGCAGGCTCATATCCGCGGCACCACATTGCGCGAAGAGGCGGTGCGGCTGGGGCTGGTGTCGGCGCAGGAATTCGACCGGCTGGTGCAGCCGGACAAAATGACACACCCCGGCTGATCGCTGCAGCGAGCCCCGGAAAACCACGGGCTGGCGTTATGATTATGGGTCATAACAGCTAAAGACCTAGGCGGATCCGCTAGGGTGGTTGATGCGGCTCATGGTAGAGCTCAAGAATATTTTGGTTTTCGCAGAGCGAAACATATTTATTGATGGTATCAGAAGGCACCGACGGGGATTTCCGGCGATGACAACCGATCCGGCCAAGGCGCACGGCGACCACTCGCGCTTTCGCAACTTCTTTTCTTGTCCTTCAATACTGGCAATACTGGGATGACGGAGCAGGCATGGGGGACGTGGTCAACCTGAAGCGGTTCAAGAAGCGGAGCCAGCGCGAGGCCTCGGCGAAGCAGGCCGACGCCAACCGGACACGGTTCGGCCGAACCAAATCCGAACGCGCTCTGGACCAACAGCGCGCCAGCCGTGCCAACGATCTGCTGGATCAGCACCGCATCGACGGCGAGGACGCATCATGAAGTCGCCGGTCGTCAAGCGCTCGATCGTGGTCGCCGGCCACAAGACCAGCGTCAGCCTTGAAGAGGCCTTCTGGAACGGCATGAAGGAAATTTCTGGCCTGCGCGACATGACGCTGTCCGAACTGGTGGGGGAGATCGACTCCAACCGCCAGCAGGGCAATCTGTCGTCGGCCATCCGCCTGTTCGTGCTGGATTATTTTCGAACCCGCGCCGCCTCCGCCGGATCGGATCCGAAGCCGCAGGGCTAGACCATGCTCTCGATCTGGCCCCGCGTCACGACGATCCTGCCCGGCTCGCCGGCGCCGCCGCGCGATAGAATCCCATGAGCCGCAAACAGCACGGCCCCCAGCAACAGAAAAATGCAGCAGCGGTTCCCTGAGGAATCGTTTGATCATGTCGGCATGTGCCTCAATCCAAGCGCTGAACTATGGATTATCGCCACGCTCACGCAACCCGCAGCGCCGGAAGCCGCCTTTTCACATTACCGCTTGCGATTCGTACCGCCGAGCGCGTCCGCAATACGTCCGAGCGTATGCGCGGTCGCCTCTGAGATCGTCGCCTTGCGCAGGCCGAGTTGTTCGGTGGCGGGTGTTTGCAAGATGCTGGCCAGACCGTGGACGACCGACCAGGTGAACAACGCGTCAAGGTCGACGTCCGCATTCGACTGGCGGCCCGGCAATCCTGCAATCGTCTCCTTGAGCGTTGCGAATGCATGTTCCGCCTTGACCATCATCTCTGGATGCTGGGCGGGGTCCGGCAATGGCGTTCCGAACATCAGCTGGTAATGCAGCGGGTGTTTTCGGGCGTAGTCCAGATAGGACCGGCCGAGATTGCCGAGGTCGATATAGGGGTCGTCGCTGCGGGGGCGTTTTTCGAGATGAGCGGCAAAGCTCGCGAAAGCCCGTCCAACGACTTCGGCGACAATGTGCTCGCGGCTGGGGAAATGCTTGTACGGCGCCTGGTGCGACACGCCGAGACGTCGTGCAACGTCCCGAAGACTCAAGGAATCGATACCGCCCCTTGCAATGATCGCGAGCGCCTCCTTTACGCAGGCCTCACGCAAGTCCCCCGTCTTGCTGTTCCTTACTGCCATTCTGATGCCGCGTCATGCCTCCCATTACGACGCCCATTATCTGGCTACGCGCCCGCCGCGGCAAGGGAAGCAGCGACGCCTCGAGAAATTTCGACAGGAACCCCGGTCGCACGGTGGTCCGGCGGCCAAGCGCATCAAGCGTTTGCCGCGCGACGACCTGCGGACTTGCGGCTGAGCTCATGCGCATATTGGCGCGGGCTTCGAAGCCGCTCCGAACAGGCCCGGGCGCGCACGAAACGACATCGACGCCAGAACGCGACAGTTCGAGCCGCAATCCTTCCGCGAAAGTCTGAATAAAGGCTTTGGTCGCTGCATAGGTGGCAGCCCGGGGCACCCCTTGGAACGCCAACAGCGAGCTCATGAGAATCAAGCCGCCGCGCCGCTGGGCTACGAATCTGCCGGCGAAGTGATGGGAAAGCTCGACGACCGCGCGGCAATTCACGTCAACCATGTCCAGCTCGCGGTCGAGCAGGCCATCGACGAAACCTCCGGATGTACCGAAGCCGGCGACGGCGGCCAACAGTCCTACATCGAGATCTTCCGTTGCCGATACCAGCGTGCTGACCGCGGTGCGCTGTCCGAGATCAAGCGCGAGCGCCCTTGCTTCAATTCGGTGCTGTCGCGCCAGATCGGCCGCTAGCGCCTCAAGCACTTCACGGCGACGCGCGACCAGAACGAGGTTGAAACCAGCTTCCGCCAGTTGCCCGGCGATCGCCTTGCCGATTCCATCCGAGGCTCCAGTGACCAGCGCCCATGCCCCATACTTCGAGCGCAAACGCCGTTGGTGCGCGGTGGTGGCGGAACTGCCCGATCCCGTCATTCGATAAGATCGCAAGAACAATTTTACCCTCCCAACGTGCTTGCCTGTCCCTCGCCGAAGAGCTATATCTTCCTTAGTAGACAGTGTCAACCTTGGAGGCCGCGCGTGCCTTTTGCCATTTACGCGCTCGCGGCGGTGAACATCGCGATCGGTACCCAGAGTTTCGTATTCGCAGGATTGCTGTCGGAACTGGCCGGCGATCTCGCGGTCTCGGTCGGCACCGCCGGCCTGCTGGTTCCGGCCTCATCGATTACCTTCGCGGTAGCAGCTCCGTTTGCCGCCTCACTGGTCTCCGGGCGCGAGCGAAGAGCCGTGATGGTTGGCGGACTGGTGATGCTGGCACTTTGCAACGCGATGAGCGCATGGGCGCCCTCTTTCGGCTGGCTGTTTGCCTTGCGCGTTCTCGGCGGCATCGTCACCGCCTTCGTCGGCTCGCTCGCAACCATTGCGGTGACTTCGCTGGTGCCGCCGGAAAGTCGCGGTCGGGCCTTTGCCATCGTTGTCGGCGGGTTGACAGTGGCGCTGGTGCTCGGTGTACCCATCGGATCGGTGGTCGGTGGCTATTTCGGCTGGCGCACGACTTTCAGTTATTCGGCAATGGTTTGCGCGCTGTCCGCCCTGATCATTCTCCTCGGGGTACCGCGGATCGATCCGGTGCCCGGCCCGCGCGCCGCGTTTGCTCCGTTGTTCCGGAGCAGCGCGATCCTCCAAGTTTTCGGCCTGACCGTTCTTGGATTTGCCGCTGCGTTTACGATCGTCTCCTACCTCGGCCCGATCATCAACAGCCTGACCGGCGTGACAGGCGCGGGCGTCGGCGGGCTGCAGGTCTTCATTGGGGTCGGATCATTGCTCGGCCTCGCTGCCGGCGGCATGGCGGCTGATCGCAAGCTCATCCGGTTTGGGCTGATAGCTGCCTTCGCGCTCATGGCATTCGATATCGGCGCCTATTCGTGGGCGCTCAATCTGCCTCCGCAGTCGGTCGCGCGACCCGTCGTTGCCGGACTGATACTTATACTTGCGTCGACGATGTTTGCCGCGGTGCCGATGAATCTGGCTCAGCTCTCGCAATTGGCAGGTCCGGCGACGCCGGTTGCGCTGGCTCTCAACGGGTCGCTGGTTTCGCTCGGCCAAGGCCTCGGCGCTGTCTGGGGCGGCGTGATCAACGATTTTGCCGGCCTGGCATGGCTGGGAGGCGGCGGCGCGGCGCTGGCGGTTTGCGGCGCTGTACTGGCGTCCCGGATCCCGGCCAATGACCCGTCCGCGGAGCTCTCGCCGGCACTGGCTGACAAGTCCGCACCTGGGATCGATGATGGGAACAGATGACGTCTACGTTTCGATCACTGGCCTTCGCCTTAAAAACAGGCGGCACTTGCTGCGGTTCTGGTGGCACGCCATCCGGTCCATGGCTCAAGCACGGAAGGCGCCCGGTAATCTAAGCGCGGAAACGCGGACTATTGACGGAGTCCACCACACGCTTTCAGTCTGGGTCGATGAGCAAGCGATGCGAGCGTTCCTAGTCTCAGGCGCACACCTCGTCGCGATGAAGGTGTTTCCCGCCATCGCCACCGGCCGGACACTGGGATTCACTACCGACCAGCCGCCGGATTGGGAAACCCTTCATCGTCGATGGTTGTCTCAAGCAAGGGAGGTTTGGTCGCGCGACCGCCAACAAAGATAAGACTCGGCGCCGTCGAACGCTACCTGAAATAATCCACAACGAGCTGAACGTCGGATTGCGGCGCGAGCCTGCCGTTCAGGTTCGCATCGATCATCCGGCGACATGCTTCGACGGCGGCGTGGTCGCCGAGATCGTTGGCGGCTTCGAGAACGAGCCAGGCCATGTCGACCGTGGTTGCGTCCGGTTTCGGCTCGCCGCAGGCAACACCGCCATGTTCGCGTGGGACCACGCCGAATGAGGTTCGGTTCATCGCCGATGTCCCCGGCCTGTTGCGTTCGCTGGCCTCATTGCGCGGCAAGCGAGGACTTCCGCTTTGGACCGGCATCGGTATCCGCGGCATTCTTCCGCGAGCGATAGAATTCCAGAACGCTGCGGGATGTCTTGAGGTTGAGGCGGCCAAATGCGCTTTCCAGGTCCCGCAGTTCGTTCGCGGTGATGCGGTGATCCTTGGCGCCGAGAAACAGCAACGCCATCGTGGTCGCCCACGAGAAGTCGAGGGCCTTTGCCAGTATCAGCAGCGTTTCCCGGTTCTTGTCCAGCAACGCGCGTTCGATCACGTCACCGGGCAACGAACACAGCAAGGACAGTCCGATCGTCACCTCTTCGAGCTTATGCGATCTGGCGTAGAGCGATATGCTGTTCTCGTTGAGGTTGCCCTGGCGATGCTGCGCCGTCACCAGCCGCTTGGCGACGAAATAGCTTCGCGACACCGGGCCGAACTTGGATTGCAACTCGCCCGCGACATCGGACATCGTGGACTTGATCTGGTCGACCATCGCCGGCCGCTCGCGCTCCAGCCGCTTTCTGACGTCTTCCGACGCCTTGGCGATCAGTTGCTGGAAAATATGCCTGGGGATGTCCTGACGCAGGCCGAGCTGCTCGGCGAGAATCGAATCGCCCTCGGCCCGTTGGATCATGTGCAGGAAGCCGAAATCGGAGAAGCGCGCGCCGCTGTTGTTGACGACGGAGTTCACGACCTCCTGGTTGCCGCGGGTCACCAGCACGTCCGTCACCGTCTCCTCGAGCGACTCCCGCTTCGAGATCGCGAGCAGATGGGTCTGGCTCTTGGTGCAAACGTTGGCGACAAGGGCGTAAGGTTCGAGCCGTTCGGAGTCCTGCAGGATCGGGCCGGCGACATCGATCGAATCGTCGAAGGCGAGTTTGTGGATGATATTGACCGGAGCCTTGTCGAAGCGGGCCAGCCGGCGCGCCAGCTGGGCGCGAGCCGCCACTTCAATCTCGTCCGCGAGCCGTCCGATAACCTCGCCAAAGGTCCAGATTTCGTCCTCGCTGTAGCGGCCGGTGATCATCAGATCGGTGGTATGCCACAGCGCCCGGACGCGGCTCTCAGCCGTCCCGCGCGACAGCGCGTGGTCGAGATCGCCCAAGAATGACTTTGCCCCACTCATTTTCTTCCAATCCCGGATCACAAATCTGCGCAGGATGCAGAGGCTAGCGGCAAAACCCGAGTTTTCCGTAAAGCTGGCTCGAAACTATCATCTCTAAAAATTCGTTAAGATTCGCGGGAACTTGTTAATCTTCTCCGCGTCATGACCGGCAAGGACTGCCGCAATTTCGACTGTATCCGGCAGAAAGGCGGGCGGGATCGTCTTTGAAGACGCAGGTTGCCATTGGATGCCGGAGTAGCCATCTGATGGATAACGCATCGGATCGCTGTGACAGCGCATGTCCCGAAACGAGACGCATTAGCCACGCTAAGTCTAATGACAGCTTCGACCAACGGCATATCGCTTCGATATGGGCGTTACGGGTCAGGACAACCGATGGCTATCGAACATGCTTCGACGCAGATGGTCGGCAAACCCTGGGGGGTCGTTGATCTCCATCCCTGGAGCTCGATCGACGGCTCAGGTGACGCGATCGGGGAGCTGTTGTTTCAACGCGCCGACGGGAATGCGCCAGCCCCGGCCTTGCTGCTCAAATTGCTGTTCACCAGCGCGCCGCTGTCGATCCAGGTTCATCCAGACGATGCATTTGCCCGCTCGATCGGCCTGCCGAACGGCAAGACCGAAGCATGGTACATCCTGTCAGCCAAGCCGGACGCCAAGGTGGCCGTCGGACTGAAGCGCAATCTGACGCCAAGGCAATTGCGCGCTACGATCAAGGACGGCTCTATCGCCGATCTCGTCGATTGGCGTCCCGCCACAGCAGGCGATATCATCGTCGTGCCGGCCGGCACGATCCACGCCATCGGCGCCGATATCGTGCTTGCCGAGATTCAGCAGCGCAGCGACGCGACATTCCGCTTGTTCGACTATGGCCGGCAGCGCGAGTTGCACGAGGACCGCGCGGTCGCCGCTGCCGATGCCGGGCCACTTCAGCCTCAGTCCGTTCTGCGGCGTCTAACCGCCACCCGAACGGTCCTCGCCGCCATCCCGCATTTCGTTATTGAGCGGATCGATCTTCCGGCGAATTCGAACTGGATACTCGATACCGACCGGGAAACCTGGATCCTCGTGACCGAAGGGCACGCGCGGATCGGCGCGATCAGCGCTGCGGCCGGCGATGCGGTTTTCGCCGAAGCCGATCGCGCCGGCATTGACGCTGGGGTCGACGGGATGAGCGGCCTGATCGCTTATCCCGGTCCAGATCCCATCATGACGCTGCTGACGGAATCCGGCGAGCCAATGGCCCCATCCGCCGGCGCGTCGTTCGTTTGTTCGCCGAAGAAAGAGATTGTCGAGGTCCAAACATGACGCCGCTCCGCCGCATCGCCTTCATCGGCAATTCGCTGCCTCGCCATTGCGGGATAGCCACCTTCACCACCGACCTGCAGCAGGCAATATCGATTTCACGTCCCGACCTCGCGACCGGCATCGTGGCGATGACCGACCACGGTCAGAGCTATGACTATCCGGCCTCTGTGGTTCTGCAGATCAGGGACGGCGACGTCGAAGACTATGTGCGCGCCGCGGACTTCCTGAACGCCGGCAGGTTCGACGCAGTCTGCCTGCAGCACGAGTTCGGGATTTTTGGCGGCGAAGCCGGCGCTCACATCCTCGTGCTGCTGTCGCGCCTCACCATGCCGGTGGTGACGACGCTCCATACCGTGCTGGCCAGGCCGTCTGCCGCGCAGCGCGCGGTGATGAAGCGCATCGTCGAGGCTTCGTCGAAGATCGTAGTGATGGCCGACAAGGGCTGGGAATTGCTACGCAGCGTCTATCAGGTGCCGGAAGACAAGATCGAGGTCATTGCCCACGGCATTCCTGACGTGGCATTTGTCGGTTCCGAAGCGGCCAAGGCGCGGCTCGGTTTCAGCGGAAGGTCAGTGGTTCTGACCTTCGGCCTGTTGTCGCCCAACAAGGGCATCGAAGTCATGATCGACGCCATGCCGTCGATCCTGAAGCGCCGCCCCGATACGATGTATGTCGTGCTCGGCGCAACACATCCCAATCTGGTCCGGGACGAGGGCGAGAGCTATCGCCAAAGCCTGCTCGCGCGCGCCTGCGAACTCGGCGTCGAGGACCATGTGGTGTTCCTCGATCAGTTCGTGGATCAACCCACGCTGCTCGAATTCATTTCGATGTGCGACGTCTACGTCACGCCGTATCTCAACGAGGCGCAGATGACGTCGGGCACCCTGGCCTACAGCTATGGACTGGGAAAGCCGGTGGTCTCGACACCTTACTGGCACGCGCAAGAGCTGCTGGCGGACGGACGCGGCGTTATCGTTCCGTTTGGCGACGCAGTGGCGATCGGCCGTGAAATCGCAGATCTGCTCACCGACGACGTTCGCCGCCAGGCGATCTGCAAGCGCGCCTACTCGGTCAGCCGATCGATGACATGGGAGCGCACCGCCGGACGCTACATGTCCGCCTTCGACAATGCGCGGCAGGGTCACCGGCTCAGGGCGCTCTCCCGCCCCGACGTCAAGACGACCGCTGAACCGCACAGTCCTGCGCTGCCCGACATGCAAATCGGTCACTTCCTGTCGATGTGCGACGATACCGGGTTGTTTCAGCACGCGGTGCATTCGGTGCCCGACCGCTCGCACGGCTATTGCGTCGATGACAATGCCCGCGCCCTGTTGCTGGCGTGCGCTCTCAACAACCGCGGCGAACAGCGCCTGTCAGAAATTCTGACGAGCCGGTTCGCCGCCTTTGTGCAACACGCATGGAACCCCGACACCAGGCGATTTCGCAACTTCATGGGTTTCGGCCGGATCTGGCTCGAGGCCAGCGGTTCGGAAGATAGTCACGCGCGCACGCTGTGGGCGCTGGGCGAATGCGCCCGCAGCGACGCCAGTCCGTCGCGCCGCTCCTGGGCCGCGGCTCTGTTTGCGGAAGCACTGCCCAACGCGGAAGCGTTTTCCTCGCCGCGGGCCTGGGCATTCACTTTGCTGGGTCTGGACGCCTATTGTGCGGCCGTCCCCGATGATCTGCACGCCCAGGACGTCCGGCGGGTTCTTGCGGACAAGCTGATGACGATCTTGGCGTCGGTCGAAACATCCGACTGGGTATGGTTCGAGGAAGGCCTGTCGTACGACAACGCACGCCTGCCGCAGGCCCTGCTGGCGACCGGCATGGCAACGCAAACGCCGGCCTATGTCAAAGCCGGGTTGCGATCGTTGCGCTGGCTGATGGTGCAACAGACGGCGCCGGCCGGCCATTTCCGACCCATCGGCACAGCCGGTTTCGGCGAACAGCGGCAACCGCCCCGCGTCTTCGATCAGCAGCCCGTGGAAGCGACGGCAACGATTGCGGCCTGCCTTGCAGCATGGAGGGCAGATGGCGATGCCGAATGGCAGGCTGTCGCGACGCGGGTCTTCGCATGGTTTCTCGGCAGCAACGACCTGTCGGTGACGCTGGTCGATCCGCACACCGGCAGTTGCCGCGATGGGCTGCATCCCGACCGCGCCAACGAAAATCGCGGCGGAGAGTCGGTTGTGTGCTATCTGCTTGGTCTTGCGGAGATTCGTCAGCTTGCAAGGGTGGGCGACGACCAAATAAGGCCTCCGGCGCTCCGCGCCGTCGGCGCCCGAGTTTCAACTTCCCCTACAGCGAGCCGAGGACATCGTGTCACAACCCACCTTCCTGAACCGGCAGGCGCTCTATCTGCGTCCTGACCCGGCGCGCGTGATCGTGCGCCCGTTCAAACCGGCGACGGAGCCTCGCGATCTGAACCCGACCGACAAGACCCGCGCCAATCATATCGTCGACCGGGTTCTTGCGCTCGATGCCGAAACGATTGCGAGCCAGCTCGCCGATGTGCTGGAGAACTTCGACGGCCGGCATCGCAACCTGCTGGAGACGTTCGAGGCGCGCGCCGATGTGATGGAGCAGGCGTTGGCGGCTCACTGCAGCTTTTCCAAAGCCCAGTGCCAGCTGATCGGCGCCTATTTTCTCAACGAGTATTCGTTCGAGGCCTCGGCCTTGTTCAATCCCAGCATTGTGCCGCATCCCGACCAGTCAGGTGCGCCGGCAGGCGGCATGCGCTTCGTTCTCAGTCTCCGCGCCATCGGCGAAGGCCATGTATCGTCCTTGACTTTTCGAGCCGGCACGATCGCGGCCGACGGCGGCCTGACCGTCGATCCGACGGCCCGGCTCGCCTCGAGTCCCCGGATCAGCCGCCGCCTGACCGGACCGGAGGGCGACCACGTCGAACTGACCTTCAACCCCGAGGAAGATCTCAGCGAGCGCGTCATCTTCCCGGTCACCGATTCCCAATCGAACGGCATTGAAGATGCCCGCTTCGTCGAGTTCAGCGACGACGGCCGGAAAACCTACTACGCCACCTATACAGCCTACAGCGGGCGGGCGATCCGTTCCGAATTGATCGAGACCAGTGACTTCATGTCGTTCCGGCTGGCGCCGCTAAAGGGCACCGCGGCACGGAACAAGGGCATGGCGCTTTTCCCGCGCAAGATCGGCGGCAAATACGCCATGATCGCGCGGCAGGACAATGAGAACCTGTACCTGATCTATTCAGACGACCTCTACACATGGGACGGCGGTCAGGCGATTCTGAAGCCGCAATTTCCCTGGGAGTTCGTTCAGATCGGCAATTGCGGGTCGCCGATCGAATTGGATGAAGGCTGGCTGCTGCTGACGCACGGAGTCGGCCCGGTTCGCAAATACTCGATCGGCGCGGCGCTGCTCGACAAGAAGGACCCTTCGAGGGTGCTGGCGCGCTCGCGCGAGCCGCTGTTGCGGCCCGAGGCGTCCGAGCGCGAGGGATACGTCCCCAACGTCGTCTACACCTGCGGCGCGATGCGGCACAACGACCAGATCATCTTGCCATATGCGGTGTCGGACACCTTCTCCAATTTCGCGACCATCAAGATATCGGCGCTGATGCAAGCGATGAAAAGTTGATCCTCAGTTCCGTCAGCGCCGTAGGCTGCTGACGCAAGGAGATTTCATGGCCCGCGGTTTCTTCGTCCAGTCATTCATCGCCGGCAGAGCGGAAACCTCAAGGTCGATTCTCCGATCGCCTGCAAATCGGCAACCGGCGCTGTTCGCAGCGCAGAACGACCAGCTTTGAGCAAGCTCGGTGTCGTCGCCTTCTCATCGACCGGCGATCCCGAGATGGGGGATTTTGACGACGAGCCCACCGTCATCTTTCGCGCCGGCCAAATTCCGGAAGCTTTCGGCTAACTCCCCGTTCCGGTCAAACCCGCAGCGGCGGCGAGTTGACCCAGCGCAAAATCGGCACCCGGCGGCCCGCTAGGTTTCACGGATGAATTCCGGGACCGGCAAAACATCCTCCGTGACATGGCGCGACCTGCCGAGAAGCGTCTGGGCGCTTGGCTTTGTCTCCTTGCTGATGGATGTCGCGTCCGAACTCATCCACAGCCTGCTGCCGGTGTTTCTCGTGACCGTGGTCGGCGCCAGTACGACCGTCGTCGGCCTGATCGAGGGCGTCGCCGAGGCGACCGCCGCAATCGCTAAGGTTTTCTCAGGCGCCCTTTCCGACCGCATCGGCAAACGCAAGCTGCTGGTCGCGATCGGCTATGGACTGGCTGCCGTTACCAAACCGGTGTTCCCGCTCGCGAGCACGGCCGCGGAAGTTCTGGCCGCGCGTTTCGTCGACCGCATCGGCAAGGGCGTCCGCGATGCGCCGCGCGACGCGCTGATCGCCGACATTACGCCACCGGCGATCCGCGGCGCCGGCTATGGCGTCCGTCAGGCCCTGGATACAGTGGGAGGATTTGCGGGACCATTGCTGGCGATGGCGCTGATGGTGCTCTATGCCAACGACTTCCGCGCCGTGTTCTGGTGGGCGGCGGTTCCCGCGGTTCTCGCGGTGCTGCTGCTCATCGTCGGCGTCCAGGAGCCGGACGGCGTCAAGGCCACGGCGAAGCGCGGCTGGCCGATCCGCAAGCAGGAACTTGCGCGCCTGCCTCCGGCCTTCTGGATGGTGGTTGCCGTAGGCGTGATGTTCACCCTGGCGCGCTTCAGCCAGGCCTTCCTCGTGCTGAAGGCGCAAGCTGAAGGCTTGGCATTGGCCCTGATCCCGCTGGTGTTCGTGTGGATGAACATCGTCTATGCCCTGACCGCAACGCCGGCCGGCATTCTTTCCGACAGGATAGGCCGGGAGAAACTGCTGCTGTGCGGACTTGGCGCCTTGTTGATCGCCGATCTCACGCTGGCCTTCGTTCCGGGGCTGATCGCCGTCTTCATCGGCGTCGGGCTCTGGGGTCTCTATCTCGGGCTTTCGCAGGGCCTACTTTCGGCGCTGATTGCCGATACCGCTCCTGAGGATTTACGCGGCACCGCCTTCGGCGTGTTTAATCTCGTCACCGGCGCGGCGCTGCTGATCGCCAGCGTGCTGGCAGGCTGGTTATGGCAGGCGTTCGGACCGACTGCGACCTTCTTCGCCGGCGCGATCTTTTCAGTATTGGCAGCGCTGTTCATGGCAGTCGGCATAAAAGCAGAACTGAAACCGGCCACTTGATAATGTATGAGGCCGATGGGCCGTAGGGATATTAGATTTCCGCGCCGAATACGCCGCTCATTGAGGCGGTGTCAGCACCAGCGGCGGTCGCAGCTTCGGCGGCCGCGCAGCGCTGGAGCCGGGTGCCGGCTTGACCTCGATCGGCGGCGGCAGCGGTGCCGCCTGCTGGCTCACCACAGGTGCGCCGGGAGCTACACTGGGAGCCGGCGACGCAGCCGGCGGACGCGGAACGGCGGTGTTGGCCTTCGGCACAGGCCGGCGCGGATCGCGGCCGGGAATCGGCACCTCGGTAGTTGGAAGGCCAGGCAGCACGGCGTCCGGTGTCGCGGCTAAAGGCGCGGTGGTCGCCGGCGGTGGCAGCGAGGCTGAAAATGGCGGCGGCTCGCCGCGTTCGATCGCATCGAGCCTTCGGGTTTCGCGGTCGATCGCCCGCACCGCCAGCCATGACGACAGCGCAGCGACGTCGACGGTGCGATCGAGCGCATCGGGCGGGCCCGCAGCGAACAGCTGAATCTCGGGGCGGCTGGTCGCCGAACCAACTGCCGTCGAAGCAAGGCTGGCGCGGATGTCGGCCTGGTCGGCGGGAATATCGTAGCCGCCCGACACGATGGCGCGGGCGCCTTCGGCATCGAGCGTGGTCGCACCAACGCGAATCCGGCCGTCCCGGATGTTGAACGGGATCTGCGCCGACTTGACCGACAGCGCGCCGGCCGACAGCATCTGCCCGACGATCTGCCGCAGCTTGACGTCGTCGGTCGCCTGTCCGCCGTCGCTGGCCCGGATCGCGGCGTCGAAGGCGCGCGGATCGAGCCCGGCGACCGAAGCGGATTCCAGCGTCACCGTTCCGCTTCCCGACAGCGCGCCGGTCAGCGCCGACACGCTGCGTCCCTGGCTTGCCAGCGTCATCTGCATCGATGCACGGCCTGCCGGCATCTTCAGCCCGCGATAGCGCAGCGCAGCACCTTCGACGCCGCTGAACTGAACCCGCGCGTTCAGGGCAATCCCATTGCCGGTCTGCCTGGCGTCGATATTGGCGCTCGCCTCCCCGCCGCCGATGCGGCCGGTGATCGCTTCGAAGGTGAGCGACTGGCCGTCACCTTTGAGAACGCCGCTGACCGGGCGTAATTCGCCGCCGCCGGGAATAGTGCCGCGCAGCGCCTGAAACGCGATGCGGCCGCGCCAACCTTTCGCCAGCCCGGAACCGAGCGGCTCGGCAGCATCCTGTCCCGCGGCGCCAATGGCGAGCGCGAACGCCGGCGCGAGATCGAGCGTGTCGAGGCCGATCTCGCCCTCGACGTTCTTTTCGTCGCCAAGGACCACCGCCACGCGGCCGCGCAGCCGCGAGCCCGATATCGCGCTGTCCAGATCGTCGAATGTCAGCCGGTTGCCTGAGAGCGAGACGCGCGACGACAGGCTGACATTCTGCGCCAGCCTATCCGATGGTTTGAGATCGAGCAGCGGCCCGAGATCGGCGCTGCGAGCCTTCAAATTGACGATCGCCTTCGGCTCGGTCGCCCACGGCTCGGCGGTGCCTTCCGCTTCGGCGTCGAGACCGGCGCCCGTCATTTTCACTTTCAGCCGCAAGGGCGCGCGCCACGCACCGGTCACCCAGCCTTCGAATTGCGCCGGGCCATCGCCCGCGGTGATCGCGTGATCGAGCCCCAGCGCCGCCAGCAATGGACGGCCCTGGCCCGAGGAAATTCTGGATTCAAGACTGAACTCGCTGCGCCCGAGCGCCCCCAGATCGATGCCGTGGAGCGCGGCGATGACGGGCTTGGCCGCGATCGTGATGACGCCCTTGAGCTGGGGCGTATCGAGATCGAATACGGCGCGCGCGCTGGCGTGATCGGCCTGCTGCGCCAGCTTGTCCAGATCGAGCGACAGCTTGAGGCGGGCCGGGCCGGGACTTCCCCCCATCGCATTGAGTCGTGTCGCCAGCGCCGGCGCCAGCGGCGCGATCAGCCCCGTGATCTGGCCGAGCGACGCGGCGCTCGCGTTCAGCGTCAGTTTTCCCGAGGTATTGGCGCGATCGAAACTGCCTGCGCCTTCCATCATCACGCCGCTGGCCTGGCCGATCTTCAGCTGGTCCAGCGAGAACGATCTGGCGCTGTAACCGAGCTTCGCCATGAACGGGCGCAGTTCCCGGCCGGCCGACGTGGCGCGGCCGATATCAAGCGTGAACTGCGCCTCGTCCGGCCATTCCCCTTGCGGGCCTGCCAGCGAGCGCGCCAGGGCGGTTGCAGCATCGAGATCGAGGCGCTCCGCCTTCAACTCGGCATCGAACCGCGAGCCGCCGTTTGCCGTCGAGACCGCGGCCCGTCCCTCGACGGCGCCGCCGTCAATCTCGGCCTTCATGGCTTCGATGGCGACGCGTCCCGGCGCCACGGTCAGATCGCCGCGCAGCCGCAGCGGCTTTTGGCTGCGATAGATCACCTCGCCGCGGCCCTGCAGCCAGGTCACCAGCGCATCCGGATCGGAAGAATCCACGCTGAGCGCGCCGGTGACGCTGCCGGGTTGCGCATTCGAGCCGCTCAACATCACCCGGGTGGCGCCCGGCGCCCGAAATTCCAGCCGGTCGATCGCCCAGGATTTGGCGTCGGCCTGCAGACCCGCGGTGAAATTCTGCAACGGGCGGCCGCCCAGCATGATCTGCTCGGCGCTGAACTCGACTTGCGCCGGAACCGGCGCGGTTGGCGGCATCGCTTCCATCAGCGCGCGCAGGGTCGGCAACAACCGGACCGGTTCGGCGGCGCCGTTGGTTTTGGCGACGAATCTGTCGGCATCGAGCTGACGTGCCGACAGCGTGGCCCGCAGCAGCGGCGACGCGCCGAAGCGAATGTCGCCGGCGCCTGCCACTCGCAGCGCGCCGTCATCCGCGCCATAGACGGCCTCGAGTTGCTCCAGCCGCGCCGCGGATGGATCGGCCTTGACCTTGGCCGAGATCCGCCACGGCATGATGGAAGAATCGTCGCTGGCCTTGAGGCCCGCCGGAGCGGCCAGCACCAGCGCGCCCTCGAAGCGCGGCGCGCGGCCCTCGAACGAGAGCACACCATCGAGATCGGCCGACAGTGGCCGCGCTCCGGGATCGATGCTGAGATGAACGCGGGTGCCGTTGCCGTCGGCGGTCTGACCGGACGACACCCGAAACGGATATCGCATCCCCGACACCAAAAAGTTGCCGTCCCCGCGCACCGAGCCGGCCAGCGAACGCACATCGCCGCTGAAGGCGATGTCGTTCAGTTCCAGCGTGCCGCGGCTCGAGGCGTCATGCAGGGCGATGCGGCCGGTCAGGTTCAGCCGGTCGATCGCCAGCGATCCCAGATTGAACTTTCCCGTCGATGCCGGCCAGTCGATCCTCCCTTGCGAATCGAGGCCGAGATCGAGCGCCATGCCATTGATGGTCAGTTCGGTGGCGCGCCATTCGCCGCGCATCAGCGACCCCAGGCTGAACTCCACGTCGAGTTTGTCGGCGCGAACCTTGCCGAGATCGTTGGCGCCGCCGACCACCACCGAGCGCAGCCGCAGCGACGGCGCCGGCAGCAGGCGCGCATCCAGCTTGCCGGCGACCCGCACCGGCGCGCCGATGACCCGGGTCGCCTCGGCCTCGAATTGCGGCCGGAACTGGTTCCAGTCAATGAAGTACGGCCCGATCAGCGCGGCCACCAGCGCAATGATAAAGGCAATCGCCAATCCGAGCAGCGTCGTCTGCACGGCGTCTCCCTTTGGACACGCCCCGGCGCGACGGCAGTCCGGAACGGCCCACCCGCCGCCACGCTGAAATCAACGCCGGAGCAAGCCCATATATAGAGGCAATCATGGCGAAGTCACAGCATGTCTGCGACGGGCTCCGCGCCGGATGCGGCTACCAGCTGGCGGGCAGCTCTTTCAGGCCGCGCAGCACGAAAGTCGGTCGCCATTCCGGATTTTCCGCATCGTCAAGCTTCAGATCCGGCAGCCGTCGCAGCAGGGTCGCAATCGCCACCTCCGCCTCGATTCGCGCCAACTGGGCGCCGAGACAGAAGTGAATGCCGCCGCCGAACGACAGCGGACGGACATTGGGGCGGGTGATGTCGAGCTGGTCCGGCCGGTCGGGATAGACCGCCGGGTCATGATTGGCCGAGCCCAGCAGGCAAAGCACGCTCTCTCCCTTTGGAATACGCTTGCCGCCAAGGTCTTCAATGTCCTCCAGCGCCACCCTGCCGGTCATCTGCACCGAGGAATCGTAGCGCAGAAATTCTTCGATCGCGTTGGTGATGAGATCGGGCCTGGCCTTGAGCAGCGCCAGTTGATCCGGATTGCGATGCAGCGCCAGCAGGCCGTTGCCGATCAGGTTGACGGTCGTCTCATGCCCGGCACCGAACAGCAGGACGATGTTGGCGGTCAGTTCCTCGTTGGAAAGCTTGCTGCCGTCCTCCTCGGCCTGCACCAGTTGCGTCTCCGCCGCAGTTCGAACAGCTGCTGGAAATACATCTCGGTCATCGCGTTGGTGGCATTGCCCTGCTTGATCTCTTCCGGCGACAGCGGCACCGGCTCGAGGATACGTCCGCTATTGCGCGAACCGTTATAGAACAGCTCGCGATGTTCGGCCGGGATCCCGAGCATGTCGCAAATGATGGTGACCGGCAGACGGAATGCGAAGTCCTCGATCAGTTCCATCTTTCCCAGCGGAATGATGCGGTCGAGCGTGTCATCGACGATCGCCTGGATGCGCGGGCGCATGTCCTCGACCCGGCGCGCGGTGAACGCCTTCACCACCAGCCCACGCAGGCGGGTGTGGTCCGGCGGATCCTGCTGCAGCATGGTGAGGCTGAAGCTGCGGAATACCGGCTCCTGCATGATGTCGGGGCCATAGCGGCGCTTGGTGCGCTCGGGATAATCCTTGCCGAAGCGCTTGTCGCGCATCACCAGGCTGGCCTCGGCGTGACGGCTAGCGACATACATGCCGAGCGGCGTCAGATGCATCGGATCGGTGGTGCGCAGCCTCGCGTAATGCGGATAGGGATCGCGGATGAATTCCGGCGCCAGCGGGTTGAACAGCGGCGCGTCGGTCGCAGCCTGAACATGCTCGTTCATGGTGACCTCAATCAGCTAACGCGCTGAAATGCCCGCAGATTCGGACGGATTGGCGCGATTCCTCGGAACGTAAATTGGATACACTGTTGTATCGAGTTGCATTTTGACCTAAAACCACCCGATGTCAAGAGTCCGAACCCGACCGACCCGGGACGATACCTGCGCGAAGCTGTTCGAGGCGGCGGCGCGGGTCTTCGAGGAACAGGGAATCGGCGGCGCCAGCATCGAAACCATCGCCGCCGCAGCCGGCTTTTCGCGCGGCGCGTTCTATTCGAATTTCGCCAGCAAGGACGAGCTGATCATCGCGATGCTCGAGCACCACGTCGAGCAATCGATTCGACGCATTCACGACCTTCTCGCCAGGCACCATAACCTGGCGGATTTTCTCGACGCGCTGAAGACCATGGACCGCAGCCAGCAGGATCCGCTCGGCCGTTCTCCGCTGCTGCACATGGAGATGATCCTGTTCGTGGCGCGCGCCGAAAAGCGCCGGCCCGAGCTCGCCAAGCGCCTGCGCGCCCGGCGACAACTGATCGCCGATATCGTCGAGACCACCTCGAAGAACAGCGGCAGGAATCCCGCGCTGAATCCGGCGTGGACCGCCGCGGTGGTTCTCGCGATGGAGGACGGCTTCCGTCTGCACCGTCTGATCGATCCGGAGACCACGCCGGCCGGCAGTTTCCTGCGCGCGATCGGCGATCTGCAGAGAGCCCTGGGAATTACGTCGCGATGACGAAAGGCTTCCGGCGGCTCAGCCGCGCGCCCGGTGCAGTTGCCCCGCGACGGCGCGAACCTTGCGGGGCGCGGCTTGCCAGATTGCGACCGCCGACAGCACGCTCACGCCAATCCCGATCGCGAAGGCGATGGTGTAATTGCCCATGAGGTCGTGCAGCAACCCGGTGATCCACGGCCCCGCGGCGCCGCCCGCCAGCGCCGCCAGCATGATGGTGCCGAAGATGCTGCCATATGCCTTGCCCTGAAAGATCTCCAACACCACCGCGCCCATGATCGAGGTCAGGCCGTAGCCGAGCGCGCCCTGCGCCAGAATCATGAGGTAGACCAGCAGCAGGGTCGGATAGAATTTCAGCGCGATCAGCGCCGCGAAGCAGACCGCAAAGCCCAGACAACTCGCGGCCCAGATCCATTCACGCCCCACCCGGTCGGACAGGTGCCCGAGCCAGATCTGGCCGGGAATGCCGAGCAGGCTGACCACGCCCAGGGCCCAGACCGCGACATTGGTGCTGAAGCCGATGTCGAGCAGATATTTGGTCTGGTGCACCTGCACCGCATACCAGGCGTACAATCCGCAGAAATAACCTGATGAGATCCACCAGAAGCGCGCGGTGCGCAGCGCGCGCCGCAGCGTCCAGTCGGTGCCGGCCCAGACCGGATCGACGATGTTGGAGATCGGCTTGGCCGATGTCGCGGTCGGCGCGGCGTCGCCGTCCGGCAGCAGTCCGATGTCCTCGGGGCGCTTGCGCAGCAGCAGATTGATCGGCGCCAGCACCAGCAGGATCATGATGCCCATCGCGGTGCAGGCGGTACGCCAGCCGGTCTGCTCGATCATCAGTTGCACCCACGGCAGCAGGGTGACGGAGCCGATGCCGACGCCGGCGAAGGCCAGCCCCATCGCGAGGCCGCGGCGCCGAACGAACCAGTTGGGCAGAAACAGCGACTGGCCGGAATAGCCGAGACAGACGCTGCCGGCGCCGACCATGACGCCGATGGTCAGATACAGATGCCAGGGCTGCGTCGTCAGCGGCGCCAGCAGCAACCCTCCCGCCATCAGCGCGACGCCGAGCTCCATCACCGCGCGCGGGCCGAAGCGATCCATCATGCGACCGATCAGCGGGCTGACCGCGGCGGAAACGACAAAACCGAACGAGAACGCGCCCGCGGTGACGCCGCGTTCCCAGCCGAACTCGTCGACGATCGGCGGGAAGAACAGCGAAAAGGCGGTGCGGGCATTGACGCCGATCGCCATGGTGACGAACGTCACGACGACGATGACCCAGCCGTAGAAGAAGGGAAGCCGCATCGGTTTCTGCATCTTGCTGTCAATTCACCGGGGCGCCGATCGGAACGCAATACCCGATCGCATCCTTTCAACCATCGCTGAGTGACGAAGGCCAGACGAATTTCCCTCGAAGCGAATTCCCTCGAAGCAAATTCCCTCCAAGCGAACTCCCTGCAGCCGCTGCCGATGGCAACTGCAGCCCCTTCCGGACGGCGTGCCTTGTTCCTTCAATCCCAGTTCCGACGACATCGCAACCCGCTGGACCACGGTAAAGCGTTCCATGCGGTTGATCGCCGCACGATTCAAAATAGTCAGAAAAAGTCAGGAACGATGAACAGCCTCCTCGCTTGATTTAGCGGGACATTCATCAACGGAGACCAACATGAAGATCGCAACAATCACCCTCGCTTCCGCGCTGGCGCTGTCTGGAACCTTTGCTCTCGCGCAAACCGGATCCATGAAGCAACCGAGCGCGCAAGGCGCCCCCACAGGCGCGGCCGTCGACAGCATGGGCAGCAGCACCACGCCCGGCGCTGTCAAGAGCGGCACGTCGGCGGGCGGAGCTGCTTCGATGAACAACAACGGTAACGTCGGCATCACGACCGGTGCCAACAGCGGCGCAATGGTGCGGCCCGGCACCGGAGCCAGTGAACAGGGTGCACCGACCGGCGCCGCCGTCAACTCCCGCGGCGATGCAACCGAGCCCGGCGCCGTCAAGCGTGGCACCAGCACTTCGCGCTAGTTTCGACTTGACGGGGATTTCCCGTTTGAGAAGAAGCTCACGCTGCGTCTGACGTAACCAAGTTGCGGACGTAACCAAGTTGCGATTGCCGGTGGCTCATGCCGCCGGCAATCTTTTGTGTCTCTGCGGGATTGAAGATGTTCTGCAGAGTATTTCTACCACGCGTAACGCAGCCGCGCGGTGCCGACATAGCTCTGCGAATGCGCGGCCTGTTCGGTGTCGAATTTGCCGGCGACCGAGATGCCGTTCCTGAAGCTGACCTCCGCGACCGCCGAGGCCAGCAATGAATCGCGCACCGGGGTGGCGCCGATCACCGTGAAGGTCGATCCCGGCAGCGACTGGAAGCCGGCGGTCATGCGGGTATCGGACCAGTCGTCGTGAGCCCAGGCTGCGCGGCCGCGCAGCGACAGCATCGCGCCCGGGTACAACAGCATGGAGCGATCGACCCAGGCGCCCAGTTCGGTGCGTGTCGTGGTCGTGGTGTGGGCCTGATAATCGAGCGCGAACATCGAGGAACCGAAGACGGCGATCTCGCTGTAGGACGGCGTGCGGAACGCCTGCATCTGGAACGCGGCGTAGGGGGTAAAGCCGAATCCCGGCAATGCGTAAACGCCGGGAATGGCGAAGCGATAGCCGCCTTCGATCCGGCCGCCGACGCTGTTGGCGGCAAACCCGGCGCTCAGGCGATCGAGGCCCGCCACGGTCAAGACCCGGTCGGTCGATACCTGATGCCAGCCATAGGCGAGCGCGGCCGACACATAGGCCGCCCCGACGCGCGTCAGACCGTAGACGGCCGACTGGAACATGTCGCTGTGCCCGCCGCCGAGGCCGCCCGTCAAACCGTAACTGGTTTTGCCGCCCGCCAGCGCGAAACCCACCACGGTGTAAGGCGTCACACGGTAGTCCAGTCCGGTGGCGAAGCCATAGCTTCGCGCCGACCAGTCGTGGCTGCCGTCTAATGCATTCCCGCTGGTGTTGGTCTGGCCTCCATAGGCGGCACCCCAGACACTCCAGCGGCGCGGATCGGCCAAAGGGCCGGCGGCGGCCTTATAGAAGGGGGCCTTGGCATAGAGCGGCGGCCGCGACGGCGGAGCGACCGGCGTCCAGCCGCGATTGTCCGCGAACGGATTTGTCACCAGCGACAGGAAGGAGTTCATGGCCTGGGTGCCGGCCTGCGCTATGCCGCTGCCGTTTTCGCCGGAAAGCTGCGTCAAGGCGTTGGAAAGCTCCTCGGGCGACAGGTTGAAGAGATTTATGAACGCCAATGGCAGCACGCCACCATTGCCGGCAAAGGCATCGATGGCGTTGGCGACCGAGCGCTGATTGGCCGTGGCGGAGGGCAGCAGCAGGGAGGCGATCGCTGGAGCACCGATGGGTCCGACCCCGCCGGCGCCGATCAGGTCGCACAACGTGATCGTATTGGTATCCAGCGTCACCGCACCGGTTCTTGCCCAGGCCGCGCCGCATGTGATGCGGGAACCGGTGTTCAGGGTGATGCTCGCCTGGGCGAGGATGTCGCCTGCGAAGGATGTGGTGGTGCCGAGCGTCGCGGAACTCCCGACCCTCCAGAACACGTTGCCGCCCTGCGCGCCATTCAAGAGTGTAACGGCGGAAGCGCTGGCCGTGGTAAGCGTGCTCCCGATGTTGAAGATGAATACGGCGTTGGGATTGCCGAGGGCATTGAGGTTGAGCGTTCCCGTCAGCTGCGCCGACGAGCTGAAACTATAGACGCCGGGGATCAGCGTCAGCCCGCCGAGGTCCTGCCCCGAGAGGTTCGCCGTGGGATTCCTGGCCGCCAGATTGTCGTAGGCGATCCCCAGGGAGTTGAGCGCCGTCATGGTCGGAGCATCGCCGATCGCATGAATCACACCCGGGGGATTCACTATTCCCGGCGGAAATCCGCCAATGGTCGCCGTAGCGCTGCCGAGGTCACCGGGGAGCGCGGCAGTTCCGGTAATGACGGTGTTGCCAGTGTTGGTGATGCCGGCGCCCGACAGCACCGAGAAGTTCGCAGTCGTATCCAATGGCGGCGCCTGGGCGCGGCTGGAACTCGGGACGACGGCCGCGAGGCCGAGGGCCGTCAGAAAGAGGCTGCGCGAAGAGATCCGGCAAGTCTTGGTCATGGGTTCCCCAAGTCGTTCATGCTGAGGAAGGGGGGAATTCCGTATCGAACTCATCTTGACTTGCCCCCCAGCCGACGACTTCAACCGAGATGCCGCCAAAAAAACAGTAGACCTGTTCGGCGGTATTGACAGGACAAACGACGAGATTGCGGGAGCAGGCAACTTATATCGGCGCAGGTGACATATATGTCTCTGTGACAACCGCGGCGTGTGTGCAAAATTGACCACTGGAGCTTCGCGGATGCGTGGCCAAGCTTGTAGCAACGCGGCAGCGCATAGACCTTCGGAATCGATCAGCCGCGATTGTCGCTCTCGACGAACTATTGGAACTCGGGCTGCCCGGTTCCGCGCACCCTGGAATCGTGAAGCAACCCGCTTCCGTTGCGAGCCGGCCGGGCGGCAGCGCTTCGGACGGTTCGTGCGCGTTGGCCGCAGCCTCGGACGCGCTCACTCCCGCAGCGTCGGATGTTCCCCAAGCGCGGCTTCCCTGATCTCGACCGCCTGTATCGCGCGAAACAGGATGCGCGCCGTCTTGAGATTGTTCGCGCTCATGCACAGGTTCACGATCTGGCGCACCGACGCATCGCGCATGAGGTCGTCGGAAATCTTCATCGCGATCTCCATCGCGGCCCTGGCCGCGCGTTCATATCGTTCGGCGTGGTATTTGTCGTTCCCGCTGGCTGGCGGGCCGGCAAGGCCTCGAATCTTTTCAGCGCTATCGGCCGCGGCACGGCAGATGTCGCGTATCTTCTTGGCGGCTTCGATATCGCCGATCGGCCATTGAACCGTTTCATCCCAGATTTCCTCGCGCTCGTTCTTGCCAAACCGCCGCATCGTAACGCCTCGAATACCTGGCTAATGAGCTTAGTGCAGTCTTGCGGCCGGTGCGCCGTACGTCTGAGGCCCTACACCGCCGGCAGGATCTTTCCTGGATTAAGGATGTTCTGCGGATCGAGCGCCCGCTTCAGCGCGCGCATGGCGTCGATCGCCTCTGGGCCGAGTTCGGCTTCGAGGTATTTCTGCTTGCCTTGCCCGATGCCGTGCTCGCCGGTGCAGGTGCCGCCCATCGCCTGGGCGCGTTCGACGAGGCGATGCATGAAGTCCTCGCCGCGCGCCATTTCTGCCGCGTTGTCGACGTCGCACACCAGCGAGCAGTGGAAATTGCCGTCGCCGACATGGCCGACGATCGGCGACAGCAGATTGAGGCTCTTCAGATCCGCCTCGGTTTCGGTGACGCAATCGGCCAGCCTCGAAATCGGCACGCACACATCGGTCGCCACCACGCCGGCGCCGGGACGCAGCGCCTTGACCGCCCAATAGGCGTCATGCCGCGCTTGCCAGAGTTTTGTCCGGTCCTCCGGCCTCGTGGTCCAGGTGAAATCGCCGCCGCCGCACTCCCTGGCAATCTCGCTGAAGTTCCTCGACTGCTCGGCAACCTCGTTCTCGCTGCCGTGAAACTCCAGCAGCAACAGCGGCGTCTCCGGCAGCGACAGCTTCGAATAGGAATTGCAGGCCCGCACCTGTTCGGCGTTGAGCAGTTCGATGCGCGCCACGGGAATGCCGGTCTGGATCGCCAGAATGGTGGCCTGGCAGGCGCCGCGCACGCTCTCGAACGAGCACGCTGCTGCCGCGATGGTTTCGGGAATGCCGCGCAGTTTTATCGTGAGTTCGGAGATGATGCCGAGCGTACCTTCGGCGCCGACGAACAGGTGCGTGAGGTCGTAACCGGCGGAGGACTTTTTCGCCCTTGTGCCGGTCGTGATGATCTCGCCGTCGCCGCGCACCACCTTGAGCGCCAGCACGTTGTCGCGCATGGTGCCGTAGCGCACCGCATTGGTGCCGGAGGCGCGGGTGGACGCCATGCCGCCCAGCGAGGCGTCGGCGCCGGGATCGATCGGGAAGAACACGCCCTGGTCGCGCAGGTGCTCGTTGAGCGCCTTGCGGGTGACGCCGGGCTGGATCACGCAATCCAGATCCTCGGCATGCACTTCCAGCACCTTGTTCATGTCGCGCAGGTCGATGCAGACCCCGCCGGCCGGTGCGTTGACCTGCCCCTCCAGCGAGGTGCCGGTGCCGAACGCGATCACCGGCACGCCGAACCGGGCGCAGATCCGCACCACGTCCTGGATATCCGGGGTCTCCTGCACCATCACGACCGCGTCCGGCGGCTGCGCGGGCAGCCAGGTCGTGGTATGGGCGTGCTGGTCGCGCACCGCTTGCGAGGTGATCAGCCGGTTGCCGAACCGCGCGGCCAGCGCCTCGATGGCGCCCTTCAGCGCCTGCGGTTCGGGCCGCTTGAGATTGCTGGTTATCGCTGCCGCCACGCCAAATTCCTCCCGGCTTCAGAAGACCGTGGCAAAGGATGTATAAGGGGTCAAGGGACCAGATCGGACCGACGGGGATACACCATGACGATGATTGATGCCGGCGACGATGTGCTGCGGCGGCCCGCGCCGTTTCTGGCGTCCGTCATGCAGATCGAGCCGCAATGGATCGACTACAACGGCCATCTCAACATGGCCTATTACAACGTGATGTTCGACCGGGCGATCGACGAATTATGGCTCAGGATCGGGATCGGGCCGGGCTATATGAGGGAACGCAACGGCTCGACCTTCACCGCCGAGTGCCATGTGCGCTATTTGCGGGAGGTTCACCTCGGCGATCCCGTGCAGGTGTCGATCCTGCTGGTCGCGGCCGACGAAAAGCGGCTGCATACCTTCAAGGAATTGCGGCACGCCACCGAGGGCTGGCTGTCCGCCACGTCGGAAAACATGACCATCCATATGGACATGAATGTGCGAAAAACCGCGCCGTTTCCGCCTGATGTCCGCTCGCGCATCGACGCCCTGGCAAAGGCCCACAGCACGGTGCCTCGCCCCGAGGGCATCGGCCGCAAGGTGGCGATGCCCTCGAAATAGCGCCGAGCCTTCGTCTGAGCCCTGAACCCGCCTCGCCTTGGAATAATGCGTGCCGGGAACGAGTTCCGCAGCCGTCAAATCGGCGATATCGCAGCGGCGCGGCCTGGCACGGGATAAAGCCTGTCCAATCCGCCGCCGGCGTCCTATATGCCCTTCGATCCTGCTATGAAGGCTCCCCTTCACGGCCCCGCGGTGTCATCGTGGGCGGAAGACGATTCGCATATGACCGAGCCGAACAAGCTGCCTCATCACGGCGTCCCCGACCACCAGCCTGCGGCCGGTGGCATCGCCGCGCGCGCGCGGGCGACCGCGACCCCGCCATTTCTCGCCGGGCTCAACCCCGAACAGCGCGAGGCGGTGGAAACACTGGACGGACCGGTTCTGGTGCTGGCGGGGGCCGGCACCGGCAAGACCAAGGTGCTGACCTGCCGCATCGCCCACATTCTCAGCATGGGCCGCGCCCGGCCCGCCGAAATCCTCTCGGTGACGTTTACCAACAAGGCCGCGCGCGAGATGAAGCTCCGGCTCGGCCAGATGCTGGGCCAGGCCGTCGAAGGCATGCCGTGGCTCGGCACCTTCCACTCGATCGGCGGCCGGATCCTGCGCACCCATGCCGAGCTGGTGCAGCTGAAATCCAACTTCACCGTGCTCGATGTCGACGACCAGATCCGGCTGTTGAAGCAGCTGCTGGCGGCCGACAATATCGACGACAAGCGCTGGCCGGCGCGCATGCTGGCCGGACTGATCGACGGCTGGAAGAATCGCGGCCTGACGCCGTCGCAGGTGCCGCCGGGCGAAGCCGCGGTGTTCGGCAACGGCCGCGGCGGCAAGCTCTATGCGCTCTATCAGGAACGGCTGAAGATCCTCAACGCCGCCGATTTCGGCGATCTGCTGCTGGAAAACATCCGACTGTTCCGCGAGCATCCCGATGTGCTGCGGCAGTACCAGCACCGCTTCAAGTTCATCCTGGTCGACGAATATCAGGACACCAACGTCGCGCAATATCTGTGGCTGCGCCTGCTGTCGCAGGCGCCTTCCCTTACCTCTCCCCGCGTGCGGGGAGAGGTCGGATTGCGAAGCAATCCGGGTGAGGGGGAGCCAACCGCAACATCGGTGCCCGCTGAGGCAGCCCCTCTCCCCGCAAGCGGGGCGAGGGAGCAGATCGCACCGCCCTCGCCCCTCACCGCCCCCAAGAACATTTGCTGCGTCGGCGACGACGACCAGTCGATCTATGGCTGGCGCGGCGCCGAGGTCGACAACATCCTGCGCTTCGAGCACGATTTTCCCGGCGCCAAGGTCATTCGGCTCGAGCGCAACTACCGCTCCACCGGCCACATCCTCGCCGCCGCCTCGCATCTGATCGCGCATAACGAGGGACGGCTCGGCAAGACGCTGCGCACCGAGGACGTCGATGGCGAGAAGGTCACCGTCACCGGCTCCTGGGATTCCGAAGAGGAAGCCCGCGCCATCGGCGAGGAGATCGAGCAGCTGCAGCGCGACGGCAACAAGCTCAACGACATCGCGATCCTGGTGCGGGCCTCGTTCCAGATGCGCGAATTCGAGGACCGTTTCGTCACGCTCGGCCTGCCCTATCGCGTGATCGGCGGTCCCCGGTTCTACGAGCGCGCCGAAGTCCGCGACGCGCTGGCCTATCTGCGGGTGATCAACTCGCCGGCCGACGACCTCGCCTTCGAGCGCATCGTCAACGTGCCGAAGCGCGGGCTCGGGGACGCCACCGTGCAGATGCTGCACGACCACGCCCGCAAGCGCCGCGTCCCGCTGTCCGACGCCGCCCGCGCGGTGGTGGAGACCGACGAGTTGAAACCGAAGGCGCGCGGATCGCTGCGCGACCTGATGCGCCATTTCGACCGCTGGCGCGCGCAGCGTGAAGTGGTGTCGCATACGCAACTTGCCGAAATCGTGCTCGACGAGAGCGGCTACACCGAGATGTGGCAGAAGGACCGTTCCGCCGACGCCGCCGGGCGGCTGGAAAACCTCAAGGAGCTGGTGCGCTCGATGGAGGAATTCGAGAACCTGCAGGGCTTCCTCGAACACATCTCGCTGGTGATGGACCGCGACGGCAGCGCCGAGGACGACGCGGTGTCATTGATGACGCTGCATTCCGCCAAGGGGCTCGAGTTCGAGAATGTGTTTC
Source organism: Bradyrhizobiaceae bacterium Ga0074131 (assembly GCA_001464035.1). GTDB lineage: Bacteria > Pseudomonadota > Alphaproteobacteria > Rhizobiales > Xanthobacteraceae > Bradyrhizobium. Next base: position 31,877 of record LNEC01000012.1, on the reverse strand, counting down.
TGCCGGGCTGGGAGGAAGGTCTGTTTCCGAGCCAGCGCACCCTCGACGAACAGGGCCGCGCCGGCCTCGAGGAGGAGCGCCGCCTCGCCCATGTCGGGCTGACCCGGGCGCGCCGCCGCGCCAAGCTCTACTTCGCCAACAACCGGCGGATTCACGGGACGTGGTCCACCACGATCCCGTCGCGCTTCCTCGATGAGTTGCCGGCGCACAATGTCGAGATCACGGAGTCGAAAGGCGGCTCCGGCTGGGGCGGCAGCAGCGGTTACGGCCCCTCCCGCTTCGACGATGTCGAATCCTTTGGCTCCAGCTACTCGACGCCGGGCTGGCAGCGCGCGCAGGCCAACCGCGCCCGCAACCAGAACGGCGGCCGCGGCGGCGGACAGGCCGGAGGCGGCTTCAATGAAAGCCAGTCGCCGTTTTCCAGTTCGCGCAGCGATACTTCGAGCTCGCGCGGCGATGCGCATGGCGGCGGCTTCTCCCCGACCAAGCGCGGCCCTGTCACCATCGAAGGCGAGCTGATCGCGAAATCCACTGGCACCACCTCGGAATTCACGCTGGCCGACCGCGTGTTTCACCAGAAATTCGGCTACGGCCGGGTGGTGAAGATCGACGGCAACAAGCTCACCATCGCGTTCGAGAAGGCCGGCGAGAAAAAGGTGGTCGATAGTTTCGTGGAGCGGGCTTAACGCCCATTTGACGGGGGCCAGTACTGGCTATGCAAGATCAGTGAGTCGCGTGCTGCCCATGCTTCGAGACGCTCGCGCCGCTCGCTCCTCAGCATGAGGTTGTTTTGTTTCAACAAGTTGACCTCATCCTGAGGAGGCCACGGAAGTGGCCGTCTCGAAGGATGGGCAGCAGTACCGATCCATGATTCCAGATATTGGCCGTTCCTGGCCTTCCATCATATGATTCGGTGGGAGGCAGGTGATGCTGAGAGACAGCCGTGATATCATCAGACGGTTGGAGCAGGACGGTTTCCGGTTGGTTAGCGTGCGAGGATCGCATCACAAATTTCGTCATCCGGTGACGAACAAGACGATGATCATCACGCATCCGAAACGAGATATGCCGCTTGGTACAGTCCGTGCTATTTATCGGTAGGCTGGGATAAGGATTAGGAGACCGCGATGCCGCACTACATCGCATTGATCCACAAGGATACCGACAGCTGCTACGGCGTGTCGTTTCCCGATATTCCCGGCGTTTTCACCGGCGGGGACACCGTCGACGAAGCCATGCAGCAGGCCGTCGAAGTCCTGCAATTTGCCGCCGAAGACTGGGCCAACCCCGACGGTTCCACCGGCTTCAAGCCGCCGAGCACCATTGACCAGTTGCGCAGCGACCCGGAATTTCTTGAAGATGCAAAGGATGCCGTGATCGCGTTCGTCGAGTTTCCCGCTCGCGCCCATGCGGCAGAGTGAGAGCGCAAGTCGTCGGCCGCGACTCTTCGACTGTGCGCCCGGCCGCTCAAGCGCATTTTTCCAGCCTCGCCGGCGTCGAGAAAAGGTGGTCGATCATTTCGTCGAGCGGGTCTAACATCCGCGCGAACCCACCGGGGCGGCGGACTTGTTCGACTGGTTGCATCCAAAAAGGCAGCTGTTCGGGAGCCCGGCGGCGAAGCAACCGCCGGCCGGTCTCTCCCCACCTGACGCTCTGCTCGAAGACCTGCGCCAGCGCGTTCCCCGCTATCTCGCCGCCGTCGACCAGGGCCAACTGATCTATCCGGCCTGCAAGCGGACGCTGGCGGACACCGATGGCGATGTCGGCTCGGTCTGGGATCACACAAGGCTGGAAGCGATGCAGTATGTGGTGGCGGTGCCCGGTCAGGAATTCGGGCTGCTGCATGCGCCCGCGCGTCAGATCGACATGATCGACGCCTACCTTTTCCAGCGTCCCCACGGCGATACCGTGATCGATTTCACCGGCACCGCGACAGCGGATTTCTCGATTGCCATTGTGGCGGGCCTCAACTGGCTCGGCCACTGCGCCGAACTGGCGGGCGTTCCCCCCTCCCGGCAAACCGGCAGGCTCCGCCATTTCAGAAAACTTGTCACACTGGCGCAGCGATGGTGGCTGACGGAAGGCGCCATCGAGCGCTGCGGGCGGATGCTCGCAGCCGGCGAGCAGCCGCCCCTGATGCTCAACCTGGTATGGTCCGAGTATACGCGGCTCGCCAAACAGGTCGCCGCCGCCGCCATCTTTGGCGGTTCGATCGATCGTTCGGCGCAACTGGTGGCGCTGCCCGCCGATCTCGTCGCGCGTTTCGACGCCGCCGGGGATCCGGGCGACCTCGCGAATATTTGACCGGCTCGTTTTCAGTGGACGCAGCGATTGCGCAATGCGCCTGATGTTCCTATCTGTGGCTGCTCGCCCTCCTCTGCTCCAAGCGCGCCGCGGTGCGGCCCTGGCCCTTCCGGCATTTCCAATCCGAACTTCGTAGTCCCGCATGACTCCCATCATCTCCGTTGCAAATCTGTCGAAGACCTATGGCTCCGGCTTCAAGGCGCTCAACGGCATCAATCTCGAGATCAGGCGTGGCGAGATTTTCGCGCTGCTGGGGCCGAACGGCGCCGGCAAGACCACGCTGATCAGCATCATCTGCGGCATCGCCAATCCGAGCGAAGGCCGCGTCACCGTCGACGGCCACGACATCAACAAGGATTACCGCGCCGCGCGCTCGATGATCGGGCTGGTGCCGCAGGAGCTGCACACCGACGCCTTCGAATCGGTGTGGGCGACCGTCAGCTTCAGCCGCGGCCTGTTCGGCAAGCGAAAAAACCCCGCCCATATCGAGAAGGTGCTGAAGGACCTGTCTCTATGGGACAAGAAGGATGCCAAGATCGTCACGCTCTCCGGCGGCATGAAGCGCCGGGTGATGATCGCCAAGGCGCTGTCGCACGAGCCGCAGATCCTGTTTCTCGACGAGCCCACCGCGGGCGTCGACGTCGAGCTGCGCAAGGGCATGTGGGAAGTGGTGCGGACGCTGCAGGCCTCCGGCGTCACCATCATCCTGACCACGCATTACATCGAAGAAGCCGAGGAGATGGCCGACCGCATCGGCGTCATCAACAAGGGCGAGATCATCCTGGTCGAGGACAAGGCCGGCCTGATGCAGAAGCTCGGCAAGAAGCATCTGACGCTGCATCTGCAGAGCAGGATCGATGCGATCCCCGACAGCCTTGCGGCGTACCGTCTCGAACTGTCCGACGACGGCCGCAGCGTGACCTATGATTACGACACCAGGGGCGAGCGCACCGGCATCACCAGCCTGCTCGGCGACCTCCGGGCGGCCGGCATCCGCATCTCCGATCTCGATACCAGCCAGTCGTCGCTGGAAGACATCTTCGTCAGCCTGGTGAGGGCGTCATGAATTTCAGGGCCGTCCGTGCCATCTACCTGTTCGAGATGGCGCGCACCTGGCGCACGCTGCTGCAGAGCATCGTATCGCCCGTGGTTTCGACCTCGCTGTATTTCGTGGTGTTCGGCGCCGCGATCGGCTCGCGCATCGCCGAGATCGAGGGCGTCAGCTACGGCACCTTCATCGTGCCGGGGCTGGTGATGCTGTCGGTGCTGACCCAGAGCATCGCCAACGCCTCGTTCGGCATCTATTTTCCGAAGTTCGTCGGCACCATCTACGAACTGCTGTCGGCGCCGGTGTCGTATTTCGAGATCGTGCTCGGCTATGTCGGCGCGGCCGCCACCAAGTCGATCATCCTCGGCCTGATCATTCTGGCCACCGCCGCGCTGTTCGTGCCGCTGCCGATCATGCATCCGTGGTGGATGCTGACCTTCCTGGTGCTGACCGCGGTCACCTTCAGCCTGTTCGGCTTCATCATCGGCATCTGGGCCGACGGTTTCGAGAAGCTGCAGATGATCCCGCTGCTGGTGGTGACGCCGCTGACCTTCCTCGGCGGCAGCTTCTATTCGGTGAACATGCTGCCGTCGGGCTGGCGCACCATCACGCTGCTCAATCCGGTGGTCTACCTGATCAGCGGCTTCCGCTGGAGCTTCTACGAAATCGCCGACGTCAGCGTCGGCCTCAGCATCGGCGTCACGCTTGGCTTCCTCGCCATCTGCATGGTCATGGTATGGTGGATCTTCAAGACCGGGTACCGGCTGAAGAGTTGACGCGATAGGGGCGCAGCTTACCGGTAGCAGTGAAACCGGTTGCGGCGATCGTAATAACCGCGGCAGCGATAGCCGCGGTCGTTGATCCCGAACACGCCCTTCACGGCGCCCATGGCGCCGCCGACACCGGCGCCGACCGCGCCGCCGACCACCCCGCCCACCGGGCCGGCAATCCGGTTACCTTCCCTGGAACCTTCCTGCGCGCCGCGCACGATGCCCTGGGCATTCGCGAACTGCGGCATGGCGAGAAGAGCGAGGATGATCGCCGCCGCCGCGAGAAGGAACCTTGCGGGCAAACCGGCCGGCAGCGAGACAGCGCTGATCTTCTTTTTCATCTGAATTCCCACGATTCGCCAGGACGGGCTGAGTTTGCAACGCCGTTGCGGCCGAAAAGTTGCGTCGCGGTGGCGAATTCGCGACGGCCGGACCTCAGATCGGCGGATATAGCTTCGGCTCAGCCGCTGTGGCTCCGAAGCGCCATGCTTGTGCCCCGCGGCACATTAACGAACCTCTCGCAGGCGGCTGGAACCAAACCCGCATTCCGGGCATAGTGATGCCGGGGACGGTGAGAGCGGCGTGCGTCGAAGCACGGTTGAAAGGCCCGGAGGCCAAAGGTAAAAAAATGCGTTCCTTCCTCATCGCCGTCACCGGTCTGATGCTGTTCGCCAGCAGTTCCGCGCAGGCCAAAATCGCCATCACCGTCGACAAGAATGCCCAGCTGATGACCGTCGCGGTCGACGGCGTGGAGCGCTATCAGTGGCCGGTCTCGACCGGCCTGCCCTCCCATGAAACGCCGAACGGCAGTTTCAAGACCTTCCGCATGGAGGAGGACCACTACTCCAAGGAGTTCGACGACGCGCCGATGCCGCACGCGATCTTCTTCACCAGGTCGGGCCATGCCATTCATGGCACCGATTCGCTGAACCGTCTCGGCAGTCCGGCGTCGCATGGCTGCGTGCGGCTGTCGCGCGCCAACGCCGCGACGCTGTATGCGCTGGTGCAAAAGGACGGCGTGCTCAACGCCAGCGTGACGCTCACCGGCTCCTCGCAGGTGGCCCTGGCGCGCAACCCGCGGAGCCGCGCCAACACCGCCGTGGCGCGTCGCGAGATCGCTGCCCCTGCACCGCAATACAACGCCGCCGGTGATCCGATCATGCTGGCGCCGCGGCCGGGCGTGCAGGGACAGGTCGAGCAACGGGCCATGGCCGATGACGGCTACGTCTATCCGGCCGACGGTTCTTCGACGGAGGCGCGCTACCCGGCGCCCGGCAGCCGGCGGCTTTATGGCGCGCAGGTCTATCCGCGCGAGCAATATTACCAGGATCGCGGCTATGCGCCGCAATACGCGCCGCCGGGTTATTACCAGCCGCGGCCGTATTATCAGCCGCGCAGAGCGTTCACCTATCAGAATTGACGCGGGGGCGTGGCGTTGAATATCGCTGCCGCCCCACCGTAGCCCACAAAAAAAGGCCCCGGCGCGAAACGCCGGGGCCAGATTCGGAAAAGGCCGGATCAGTAGCGGCCGGAACCGATACCAATGCTGACGCCAGGAGCGCGAATGCCGACGCCGCCGCGATCGCCGTGGTCGTAGCCGCGATGGTAGCCGCGATCGCGATGGCCATAGCGGCGCCCACGGTCGTAACCGTAGGATTCACGGATGATGACGCGGCGCTGGCTGCGCTCGCGCCAGCAGCGGCCGTTCTCGTTGCAGACCATGCGAACCTGTTCGACGTTGCTCTCAGGCAGCGCCACGATGCCGTTGGTGAGCGGAGCGGCGGAAGCGGCGGTGGCGAGCAGCGCGGCCGCGCCGACCATCAGAGAAATTGCGAGCTTTTTCATTGGTATCTCCGGTTGATTGTGTCGGGCCCCCAACACGCTCAAACCGGAATAGTTCCGCCGCCATCGAAGTATTATTCCACGCCGGCCTATTCCTCGCCCTTCTGCAGCCGCCGCCACACCGCGCCGAGCACGTTCGAATAGTCGTCGGTCCAGACCCGCTCGTCGTCTTCGGCTTCGGTCAGGGCCCATTGCTCCGATGACGCCAGCTTGCCGATGTCGGCCTCCTCGCGGGCCGAGACCACCACGGTGGTCGAGAAGATGTACTCGGCGTCGCGGCTGGTGTCTTCGCTGTAGACCCAGCTCTTGAGATCGTTGGCGTCCGCGATGCCGACCACGACGCTGGACAGTTCCAGATGCCGGTTGGAGACGTGCATCGCGACCACGCCCTGGGGCGCCAGCCTCTCCTTGTAGATTGCCATTGCCTCTTCGGTGGCGAGATGAACCGGGATCGCGTCCGACGAATAGGCGTCGACGATGATCAGGTCATAGGACCCGGCGGGCTCCTTGGCGAAGGTCAGCCGCGCATCGCCGATCACCGGCTTCATGTCCGGTTCGCATTTCTGGATGTAGCTGAAATATTTCGGATCCTTCGCGGTATCGACCATCGTCTGGTCGATCTCGAAGAACTTCCAGCTTTCGCCTTGCTCCGAAGCGCAGGCAAGCGTGCCGGAGCCGAGCCCGATCACCGCGACGCGCAGGCCCGCGCCCTTGCGCTCGCGCACCGCCGCGATCGCCTGACCGATGCCGCCATCCCGATGATAGTAGGTGATCGGCACCGGTCGCCCGGTCACCGGCGTGCCGTCGTCGTTCTGGCGTTTTTCAGCGCCGTGAATCGTGGTGCCGTGCATCAGCACGTGATACTGGCCGTTCGGCGTCACCACGATCTTGTGCACGCCGAAGAAGCTGCGCACGGTCTCCACCCGGCCGTCGTCCGACGGATAGATTCGGATCAGCGCCAGTGCCAGCGCGACGGTCGCAAAGACCTTCCAGCGATTGGCATTCAGGGCGAGCGCCAGCAACACCGAGAGCACCGCGATGTCGCCGATCACCAGGAACCGGTTCGTCTCCAGCCACCGCATCACCTTGCCATCGAAATAAGCCGGTGCGATCAGCGCAGCCGCGAGCACGGCAAGCAACGGCCAGTACCAGCGGCTCCAGTGCGCGAAGCGCTCGTCGCCGCCGGCGGGGCGGCACAACGCCGCGCAGGCCAGCAGGATCGGGTATTCGGCGATCCACGAGAAGGTGAACGGCGCGATCAGTCCGGCGAACAGGCCGCCGACCATGCCGCCGAACGACAGCGCGACATAGAAACCGGTGAGGTGTTTCGCAGCCGGGCGGGTCCGCGCCAGTTCGCCGTGGCAGGCCATCGCGATGACGAAGAAGCCGAGCTGGTGCCCGCCGAGCGTCAGCAGCAGGTTTTGCTCGCCGCCGAAGGCGAGCAGCAGGATCAGGCCCGCGATCGCCAGCGGCTGCAGCAGCAGCATCCATTTGTGCGGCAGCAGCGGCCGGGACTGGAACACCAGCACCCAGGTCAGCAGGTAGAGCGACAGCGGCAGCACCCACAGCAGCGGGGCCGCCGCGACGTCGGTGGAGATATGCGCGGTCACCGCGATCAGCAGGCCCGACGGCACCGCGGCGAGGAATATCCAGCGCGCGCGCAGGATCCACGGCGGCGCCGGCGCGTCAGTATCCTCGGCGAGCCGATCGGCGCCGGCCATGGCCGGTGAGCGCAGCATCAGCACCGCGCAAGCCGCAATCAGGACGATCAACAGGCCATAGCCGCCGGTCCAGATCAGGTTTTGCGTGCGCAGCGTGAACATCGGCTCCAGCAGCACCGGGTAGGACAACAGCGCCAGGAAACTGCCGATATTCGAGGAGGCATAGAGAAAATAGGGATCGGGGCCGTTCGGATGCCCGGTGCGGACGAACCAGGCCTGCAGCAGCGGATTGTTGGCCGCCAGCGCGAAAAACGGCAACCCGATCGAGACCGCGAACAGGCCGAGCAGCCAGAACGCATAGCCCGAGCCCGGCGGCTCGCCCCAGCCGCCCGCAATCGACAGCGGCAGCGTCAGCAAGGCGACCGCCAGCAGCACCAGATGGATCGCGGCGGGTACGACGCGGCTGCGAATCTGCATCAGGTAATGCGCATAGGCGTAGCCGCCGAGCAGCAGCGACTGGAAGAACACCATCGCCACCGACCACACCGCCGGCGAGCCGCCGAGCCGCGGCAGCACCATCTTGGTGAACAGCGGCTGCACCGAGAACAGCAGCAGCGCGCTGACGAAGATCGCTGATGTGTAGACGACCAGCACCAGCCGGTTTCGGTCAACGGCAGCGGCGTCCGGGACGGCGGACGGATCTGGTGAAGTCATGCACGCTCCGGCTTGGATCCGGCGAAGCCGGCGGCGGGAATGCCGGCAAGGACGCCGGACACAGGGGATAGAGCATAGGGCGGGACCGCGGGCAATGCGGGCCCGGGAACCAAAGTGTCACTTAGCCCTGTGCCGCCATTCACATCTTCGCTAAGGATTGCAAACGTCATGCCGGGGCGATGCGAAGCATCGAAGCCGGAATTTCGAGATTCCGGGTCTGGTCCTTCGGACCATCCCGGAATGACACCATTTCTTTCTTGAGCGGATATGAACGAGACCGACATCGTCATCATCGGCGCGGGCCATAACGGCCTCACCTGCGCGGCCTATCTGGCGATGGCCGGCCTGCGCGTGAAGGTGGTCGAACGCCGCAAGGTGGTCGGCGGCGCCGCGGTGACGGAGGAATTCCATCCCGGGTTCCGCAACTCGGTGGCGGCCTACACCGTCAGCCTGCTCAATCCGCAGATCATGGCAGACCTCAAGCTGGCCGAGCACGGTCTGCGAATCGTCGAGCGCCGCGCGCAGAACTTCTTGCCCGCCTCCGATGGCAGCTATCTGCTGACGGGCGAGGGCCGCACCCGTCAATCGATAGCAAAACTCAGCGAACGCGACGCCGTCAGAATCGATGCATTCACGCGCGAGCTCGAGGGGGTCGCCGACGTGCTGCGCGCCTTCGTGCTGCGGCCGCCGCCGAACATCGTTCAGGGATTCGGCGTCGGCGCGATCCGCGAGGCCGTCAACGCGCTCGGCACCGCCGGCATCCTGAACCGGCTGTCGCTGGAGCAGCAGCGCTCGCTGCTCGACCTGTTCACGCGTTCGGCCGGCGAGATGCTGGACGAGACGTTCGAGAGCGATCTGGTCAAGGCGCTGTTCGGCTTCGATGCCATTGTCGGCAATTACGCCAGTCCCTACGCGGCCGGCTCGGCCTATGTGATGCTGCACCATGCCTTCGGCGAGGTGAACGGCAAGAAGGGCGTCTGGGGCCACGCCATCGGCGGCATGGGCGCGATCACGCAGGCGATGGCGAAGGCGGCCCGCGGCCATGGCGTCGAGATCGAGACTGAGGCCGGGGTGCGCGAGGTTATCGTCGAACGCGACCGCGTGGTCGGCGTCATCCTCGACGACGGCGAGACCATACGCACCAAATATGTCGCCTCCGGGGTCAATCCGAAGCTGCTGTATACGCGGCTTATTGCGGCCGATGCGCTGCCGGCGGAATTCCTCGGCCGCATCAGGAACTGGCGCAACGGCTCCGGCACCTTCCGGATGAACGTCGCGCTCGACGCGCTGCCCTCGTTCACCGCGCTGCCGGGCGCCGGCGATCATCTTACCGCCGGCATCATCATCGCTCCCAGCCTCGACTATATGGACCGCGCCTGGCAGGACGCCCGCGCACACGGCTGGAGCCGCGCGCCTGTGGTCGAGCTGCTGATCCCCTCCACGCTGGATGACACGCTGTGCCCGCCGGGCCAGCACGTCGCCAGCCTGTTCTGCCAGCATGTTGCGCCGGAATTATCCGGCGGCAGATCGTGGGATGATCATCGCGAGGAGGTCGCCGATCTCATGATCGCGACGGTGGACCGATACGCGCCGGGATTTGGCGCCAGCGTGATCGGCCGCCAGATGCTGTCGCCGCTCGATCTGGAGCGCCAGTTCGGGCTGCTCGGCGGCGACATCTTTCACGGCGCGCTGACGCTCAATCAATTGTTCTCGGCGCGGCCGATGCTGGGCCACGCCGATTACCGCGGACCCCTGAAGGGCCTCTATCATTGCGGCAGCGGCGCGCATCCCGGCGGCGGCGTCACCGGCGCGCCCGGCCACAACGCCGCCCGCGTGATCCTGGGCGATCACCGCGCGCTGTTCAAGTGAGCGGCCGTGGCGAGGGACTACAGGCTCTTCGGCGGCACGCGCTTGCCGCTCCCTCGCAAACTGCTAAGCATGCGGCGGCGGCAACGAGCCCATGAGGTAAGCGAATGAAGTCTCCTGCTCGCGAGCGCCGACCGATCCACCATTCGCCGATGTTCTGGATCGGCCTCGTGCTGTGCCTGGCCGCGATCGCGATCTATTTGTGGACCGACGACCTCTCCTGGCGACCGTCAGTCGCGCGCTGAGCCTGACCCGCCGGCCACACGCATCGCCGCTTCGCTTCTTGCCATGACGATCCAACCGGTCGAAAAGCCTGTGGACAGGCTGTGGAAAACCGGTGGATGACTTCGGGGAAAAGGCAGTGGATATACAGTGCAAATCCCGGCCGCCGGACTGTGAACAATCCGGTTATGTTCGCTATATGACCATTGGGACAACTGCTGTATCCGAGAGGAACGGGATATGGAATCGGATGGGAAAACATCCGAACGCAGAACCTGCCGAATAACCCCCCGCCTCTGATACCGACAGGCTCACGCGCCCCGTCGCGCCAATTTCCCCGGACCCTGATGACCCCCGCCCTCACCCCCGCCACCCGCCGCGCCAGCTTTGCGATAGGCAACGAGCCGGCCGCGAAACGCGTGGTGGATCTCCTGAACGAGAGCCTGGTCGAGGGCCAGGCCGCGATCACCGCGTTCGAGGGGGCAGGCGGGCGCTGGGACATCACCATGCATTTCGCCGCGTTGCCGGACGAAAGCGCGATCCGCGAACTGGTCGGCCGCGCCGCCGGCGACGGGGTCGCGCAGTCCATCGCGTTCGACACCGTCGAAGCCAGGGATTGGGTAAGGGCGAGTCTCGATGAACTGGTCCCGGTCCGCGCCGGGCGTTTCGTCGTGCACGGCCGGCATGATCGCTCAAGAGTGCCGCCCAACAAACTCGGCATCGAGATCGAGGCGGCGCTGGCGTTCGGCACCGGGCATCACGGCACCACGCGCGGCTGCCTGCTGCTGCTCGACGAGGTGCTGAAGGCGCAGCTCCCCCGCCGCGTGCTCGATCTCGGGACCGGCACCGGCGTGCTCGCCATCGCCGCCGCCAGGGCGCTGCGAATAAAAGTGCTGGCGAGCGACATCGATCCGCTCGCGGTGCGGGTGGCCGGGGAGAACGCCCGGCTCAACGGCGCCGGCGGCCTGGTGCAGGCCGTTCACGCCACCGGCTTCTCAGCGCCGGAATTTTGGGGGCGAGCGCCGTTCGACCTGGTGCTGGCAAACATTCTCGCCAATCCGCTGCGGCAAATGGCGACGCCGATGGCGGAGCATCTCGCGGCATCGGCGTTGGTGATCCTGTCGGGACTGTTGCCGCCGCAGGCGCAGGGCGTGGTCGCCGCCTACCGCTTGCGCGGGCTGATTCTGAGAAAACATCTTGTCATCGAAGGCTGGAGCAGCCTGCTGATGCAGCGCGTCAACTAACGCCTATTCCAGGGCTTTGAATTCATCGCGGGCAATCACGCGCTTTTCCTTGCGTTGGGTCCGCCTGATGCGCGCCTCGACCAGCCGGTCGAGAATCTGGACGATGACGCCACGCTGCTTTTGCTCGATCGGCGGAATAGGACCACGGCGAACCGGAGGCAAAATCTTCTCAAACGTGAAAACTGGCATCATGTATCCCCTCGTCGTTGAGTTGAAACACTCCCGGAAATCCCAAATGTCGGGGGAACAACTGCCTGTGCCAGCAAATCGTTCCATCTGGTCTGTCCCGGGTGGTAATATTCAAGCACGATCTATGCCAAATTGCCGCGGCATGCGCCGCATGGTGGAGTTCGCCACGGAATCCCAGAGGTAGCCTGTCGATGTTCGAAGCCCACTTCCAGACGTTCGAAGACCTTGAGGCCGGGGTGGCGCTGACCGCGCGGCTGGCGGCGTTTCGCGAGGAACTGGCGCGGCGCAGGCTGACGGGATTCGTGATTCCCCGCGCCGATCAGCAGCAAAACGAATATGTCGCGCCCTCGGAAGAGCGGCTGGCCTGGCTGACCGGTTTTACCGGATCGGCCGGCATGGCCGTGGTGTTGACCCACGAGGCCGCGGTGTTCGTCGACGGCCGTTACACCCTGCAGGCCGCCAAACAGGTCGATGCGAGGGCCTGGCAGGTCGAGCCCCTGGCCGATCCGCCGCCGGAAGACTGGCTGGCGCGGCATCTGGTGGCCGGGGACCGCCTCGGTTTTGATCCATGGCTGCATACTTCCGCGGCAGCCGAACGGCTGGCCGGGGCCTGCGCCAAGGCCGGCGCAGAACTGATCGCGGTCGACAGCAACCCGCTCGATTCGGTGTGGACCGAGCGCCCTGCCCCGCCGCTCGGACCGGTCGCTGTTCACCGCCCGCAATTTTCCGGCGAAGCGGAAACCGACAAGCTGCGGCGGATTCGGCTCGAGATGCTGCGTCTCGGGGTCGACGCGCTGGTGCTGTCGGACTCCCACGCGGTGGCCTGGACTTTCAACATCCGCGGCGCCGACGTCTCGCATACGCCGCTGCCGCTGTCCTATGCGCTGGTGCCTGGGGAAGGCCGGCCCACGGTGTTCATCGATCATCGCAAGCTATCCAACAGCGCCCGCGATCATCTCGAAGCGTCCGCCGATGTCGCCGAGCCGGATGCGCTGACGCCGAAACTCACCGCGCTGGCGCAGGCCGGCGCATCGATCGCGCTCGACGGCGCCACCGCCGCCGACGCGCTGAGCCGCCTGATCGCGGCCGCCGGCGGCAAGCCGGTGCGCGGCCACGATCCCGTCAGCCTGCTCAAGGCGGTCAAGAATGCCACCGAGATCGAGGGCGCGCGATCGGCGCACCGCCGCGATGCGGTGGCGCTGGCACGATTCCTGGCCTGGATCGACCGCGAGGCGCCCAAGGGCGTGCTGACCGAGATCGACACCGTCGAGGCGCTGGAGACATTCCGCCGCGACACCGGCGCGCTGAAAGACGTCTCGTTCCCGACCATCGCCGGCACCGGCCCGAACGGCGCCATCGTGCACTACCGCGTCAGCCGCAGGTCCAACCGGCGGATCGCGCCGGGCGATCTCCTGCTGATCGATTCAGGCGGGCAATACGAGGACGGCACCACCGACGTCACCCGCACCATCGCGATCGGCGAGCCCACGGCGGAAATGCGCGACCGCTTCACCCGCGTGCTGCGCGGCCATATCGCGATCGCGCGCGCGGTATTCCCGGACGGCACCACCGGGGCGCAGATCGATGCCCTGGCGCGCCAGTTCCTGTGGCGGGCCGGCATCGATTTCGATCACGGCACCGGGCATGGCGTCGGCAGCTATCTCTCGGTGCATGAAGGCCCGGCGCGCATTTCGAAACTCGGCACCACGCCGCTGAAGCGCGGCATGATCCTGTCCAACGAGCCCGGCTACTACAAGACCGACGCCTTCGGCATCCGGATCGAAAACCTCGAACTGGTGGTCGCCGCCGACATTGCCGGCGCCGAACGGCCGGTCAATGCCTTCGAGACGCTGACGCTGGCGCCGATCGACCGTCGGCTGATCGACGTCTCCATGCTGGATGGCGAGGAACTGAGCTGGCTCAACGCGTATCACGCGCGGGTGCACCGCGAGGTGCGCCCGCAGCTCGACGAAGCGACCAAACTGTGGCTCGACGCCGCCACCGCGCCGCTGGTGGTGTGAACGAGACCAGCCGGCCATCTGCGGTCTGCTTCCGTCAAAAGGCCAGCGCAGCGCTCTGGAAATAGGGCGCCAGCAGCAGCCAGCTTCCGTAGATGATGTAATAGCAGGCGACCGTCGTGATCAGCCGCCCCGCCCAGGTGCGGAATTGCAGGTCGGTCATGGCCTCGAGGAAACGCCGCGCCAGGGTCGTGCCGGTCAGCGACGCCGCGACGGCGATCACGGCGAGCAACGGATCGAGCGTGGCGGCGGAATCGATGATGCCGCCGAAATACACCAGCTTGACGAAATGGCTGGCGACCTGGCAGGCCGCCTTGGTCGCGACCACCTCGCGGCGGCCGAAATTGCCGCCGAGAAAGAACGTGTCCATCAGCGGCCCGGACACGCCGGTCATCAGCATCAGTCCCATGCAGATGAAGCCGTAGAAGCTGCCCTGCCAGATGCTGTCAGGATTGGGCTTCAGCCCCCGCGGCGTCAGCCGCGCCATGAACGGCGTTAACCCCAGCAGCAACAGCGCGATCGGCTTGTCCGGCACGTAGCGGGTGATCGACCACGCGCCGAGCGCCAGGCCGGCTCCGATCAGGTAGATCGCGACCGGCCGCCAGCGGATATGGCTGCGCCACAGAAAGGCGCGCCAGCCGTTCGACGCCATCTGCGTGATCGCATGCAGCACCATCGCCGACGGCAGCGGCAGGAGGGTCAGCAGCACGCCGATCAGGATCAGCCCGCCGGCCATGCCGAACAGGCCGGACAGGAACGCTGTCGCGACCATCAGCAATCCGAGCGCGGTGATCAGAAGCGGCGTCATTCGAATCTCCGCCGCTAGTTCTGCCTTGCCTGTACCGGCGGTGCAAACCCAGTTAGCTTGGCCTGGCATCAGGTTTGCTGAGGGTGGAAGGTTTTGAGGGGGTGAAATGAGGCGACTGCTGTTTCTCAACGGCATCAAGGCGTTCGAGGCCGCCGGGCGAACCGGCAGCTTCGCCGGCGCAGGCGCCGAGCTCAACGTATCTGCGGCGGCGGTCAGCCGGATGGTGCATCTCCTGGAACAGCGGCTCGGCGTCGCGCTGTTCGAGCGCAAGGCAAACCGGCTGGCGGTGACGGCGGCGGGGCGCGCCTACCAGAGCGGGCTGACGCCGATCTTCGACGCGCTGGCGAGCCTGACCGCGCAGGTGACCGCGCCCGCCAGCGTCCGGGTGCTGACCATCGGCGTCGGTCCGACCTTCGCCATGCGCTGGCTGATTCCGCGGCTGGCGGATTTTCGTAAACACGAACCCGATATCGAGGTGCGCATCACCACCGGAGGGGCGGCGGCGCCGTTCGGCGACGACTGGAGCTGCGGCATCAAGCTCGGCGACGGCGAGTGGCCGGGCCTGGTCGCCGAGCCGCTGTTCGCGGCCGATCTCTTGCCGGTGTGCGCGCCGCGGCTGGCGCAGCCGTTGAAGCGGCCCGGCGACCTGAAGGGGGCGAGCCTGCTGCGCGTCGCGCATTCGCCGGATGACTGGCCGTCATGGCTGAAGGCATCGGGCGTGGCGCGGGTCACCGCGCGCGGGCCCGAGTTTCAGTTTTACGGCCAGGCCTTGCAGGCCGCCGTCGACGGACTCGGCATCGCCATGGGCATCCGGCCCTATATCGACGACGACCTCGCCGCCGGACGGCTGGTCGCGCCGTTTGCGCTGACGGTGCCGAAGGGCATGCGATGGTATCTGGCCTATCGCAGCTTCCAGGCCGAGCAGCGCGATTTCGCCGCGTTCCGGCGCTGGATCATGCGCGCCGCCGCCGGACCCGCCGCCCGGGACAAGGGTCGGAAAAAATAGCGAAATGTGAACCGGTTCACGTTCGGGCTGGCGGCCCCGTGTTTACGTCGTACCGGCAGTATCCGGAGCGACGCGATGACCTACGAGGGCTTCACCATCGAATGCTACGAAGCCGGAAAGGGCCTGTGGCACGCCCGGCTCAGGCGAACCGACCTCGAGCCTGTCACCATCGGCGGGGTCTCGTTCTCGACCATAGAAATCGGCTTCGCCTGGCCCGATCCGAACTGCGCCGCCGCGGACGCCAGGAATCAGATCGACCGCCTCGAGCTCAAGCGCTATGCGACCGCCGCTCCGGCGCCGCGCCAGCAGTTGTCGGCCGCCTGAGTTCGGCCGACGCCTTCACTCAGCCGCCCGCCTCGAATGCATGCGTGATGGCGCGCTGGGCGTCGTCCTGGATCCGGCGCAGATGTTGCTCGCTGCGAAAGCTCTCCGCATAGATCTTGTAGACATCCTCGGTGCCCGATGGCCGCGCCGCGAACCATCCGCTGTCCGACGTCACCTTGATGCCGCCGAACGCCTGGCCGTTGCCGGGCGCGGTGGTGAACGCCGACCGCACCGGCTCGCCGGCCAGTTCCGCCATCGCGAGCTTGTCGGGCGACAGCGCCTTCAGGAGATCCTTCTGAACCGGCGTCGCCGGCGCGTCGATCCGCGCGTAGAACGGCACGCCGAGTTCGCGAGTCAGTTTCTCGAACAGCTGGCTCGGGTCGGATTGGGTCCGCGCCGTCATCTCGGCGGCCAATAGTCCCAGAATGATGCCGTCCTTGTCGGTCGTCCAGACCGATCCGTCCCTTCGCAGGAAAGAAGCGCCGGCGCTTTCCTCCCCGGCGAATCCGAAACTGCCGTCGCGCAGGCCATCGACGAACCATTTGAACCCGACCGGGGTTTCGACCAGCCTGCGGCCGAGCTTGTTCGCGACGCGATCGATGATCGCGCTGGAGACGATGGTCTTGCCCACCGCGCTGTCGGCGCGCCATTGCGGGCGGTTCTCGAACAGATAGAAGATAGCGGCGGCGAGATAATGGTTCGGGTTCATCAGCCCGTTGGAGCCGGTCACGATGCCGTGCCGGTCGGCGTCGGTGTCGTTGGCAAAGGCGACGTCGAAGCTGTCGCGCATGCCGATCAGTTGCGCCATCGCATAGGGCGACGAGCAGTCCATCCGGACTTTTCCGTCCCAATCAAGGGTCATGAAGCGAAACGTCGGATCGACCGCATCGCTGACGATGGTCGCCGCGAGGCCATAGCGCTCGATGATCGGTTGCCAGTAACGCACCCCCGCTCCACCCAGGGGATCGATCCCGATCCGAACGCCGGAGCCGCGGATCGCTTCCATGTCGAGAACATTGCCGAGATCGGCGACATAGGGCCCGATGAAATCGGTGCGGTGAACGGTGGCCGCCCGGCGCGCGCGGTCGTAGGGGATGCGCTGAACGCCGCGCAGACCGTCTTCGAGAAAGCCGTTGGCGGCGCGTTCGATGGCGGCGGTGATGTCGGTGTCCGCCGGCCCGCCATTGGGCGGATTGTACTTGAAGCCGCCGTCATCCGGCGGATTATGCGACGGCGACATCACGACGCCGTCGGCGAGGCCGTTCGCGCGGCCCTTGTTGTAGGTGAGGATGGCGTGGGAGATCACCGGCGTCGGCGTGTAGCCGTCATGCTGGTCGATCATCACCTCGATGCCGTTGGCCGCGAACACTTCGAGCGCGCTCGCCAGCGCCGGCTCGGCCAGCGCATGGGTGTCGATGCCGACGAAGACAGGTCCGTCGATGCCGCTGCGTTTGCGGTGATCGCACAGCGCCTGGCTGATCGCCAGAACATGGTTCTCGTTGAAGGCGTGATGCAGCGAGGAGCCGCGATGGCCCGAGGTGCCAAACGCCACCCGCTGCGCCGGCACCGACGGGTCGGGCTTGCCGGCGAAATAGGCCGTCACCAGCCGCGGCACATTTGCCAGCATCGACGGTTCGACGATCTTGCCGGCAAGCGGATGGATTTCAGCGGCCACGCGGGTTCCTCAATCAATATGCACTGTGCCAGTGTAGGGAGATTGCAGCTTCGAACAAGGGACGGCGTCTTCGATGTGCTGACATCTGCTGACATGGCAACGCGCCATTTTCTAAGGGCTTTTTGCCCTTTTATGTCGGCCGGACTCATCCCATATTCGCACCATGGCGAAGAATCCAGAGCGTCCCAAAAGGCCCTCCAAAACCCCAAAGTCGAAAGCGCATCGTCCCGATGTGCAGCCGATCGGCCCGGCGCTGGCGGAACTGCTCAATCCCGCGATCAACCGTGGCGATGCAGGCATGGGGTCGGGCACCGGCTTGCAGCCGCCGCCGGATAATTCGAAAGACCGCCGCTCCGGCGGCGAGGCTGCGCTGCATCGCGCGCGGGCGTCGACGCGCGGCAGCAGCGATAGTGTGGCGAAGCGCGATGCGATTTCTTCCTCCCCTCCCCCCGCGCGCAACGCGCGTGGCGGGGAGGGGTCGGGGGTGGGGGGTGGGGCATTCACCGATGCAGCGGTCCCAGCCGATAGAACCCCCACCCCCGACCCCTCCCCGCCGCTGCGCGGAGGGAGGGGAGAAGAAGGATTCGGCGAATCCCCGCAGCGCGAATTCGCGCCTGCCAATTACGGCACATCAGCCACCATCCCCACGCTCGACCCGGAACTGGCAAAGCAACTCGGTTTCACCACCGAGGAGGAAGACCTCGCCGCGCTGGCGCGGCCACCGCGCAACAAGATGGAGGCGCTCGGCGTCGCCGCCACCGCTGACGCGCTGGAAAGCCTGATCCGCGAAGGCCGGCCCGAGTTCAAGGGCGAGGACGGCCAGGTCAAGATCTGGACCCCGCATCGCCCGCCGCGCCCGGAAAAATCCGAAGGCGGCGTGCGCTTCGTGATCAAGTCCGAATATGAGCCGAAGGGCGACCAGCCCACCGCGATCAGGGAACTGGTCGAGGGCATCCAGCGCAACGACCGCACCCAGGTGCTGCTCGGCGTCACCGGCTCCGGCAAGACCTACACCATGGCCAAGGTGATCGAGGCCACCCAGCGGCCCGCCATCATTCTGGCGCCGAACAAGACGCTGGCGGCGCAGCTGTATGGCGAGTTCAAGAGTTTCTTCCCCGACAACGCCGTCGAATATTTCGTCAGCTATTACGACTACTACCAGCCCGAGGCCTACGTACCGCGCACCGATACCTACATAGAAAAAGACTCTTCCATCAACGAGCAGATCGACCGCATGCGCCATTCGGCGACGCGGGCGCTGCTGGAGCGCGACGACGTCATCATCGTGGCCTCGGTGTCGTGCATCTACGGTATCGGCTCGGTCGAGACCTATACCGCAATGACCTTCGCGCTGAAGAAGGGCGAGCGCATCGACCAGCGGCAATTGATCGCCGACCTGGTGGCGCTGCAGTACAAGCGCACCCAGGCTGATTTTACCCGCGGCACCTTCCGGGTGCGCGGCGACGTCATCGACATCTTTCCGGCGCACTATGAAGACCGCGCCTGGCGCGTCAATTTGTTCGGCGACACCGTCGAGAATATCGAGGAGTTCGATCCGCTCACCGGGCACCGCCAGGACGACCTCGAATTCATCAAGATCTACGCCAACTCGCATTATGTGACGCCGCGGCCGACGCTGGTGCAGGCGATCAAGTCGATCAAGGGCGAGTTGAAATGGCGGCTGGACCAGCTGCACGACCAGGGCCGCCTGCTGGAGGCGCAGCGGCTGGAGCAGCGCACCACCTTCGATCTCGAGATGATGGAAGCCACCGGCTCCTGCGCCGGCATCGAGAACTATTCGCGCTACCTCACGGGACGCCGACCCGGCGAGCCGCCGCCGACGCTGTTCGAATATGTCCCGGACAATGCGCTTGTCTTCGCCGACGAAAGCCACGTCACGGTGCCGCAGATCGGCGGCATGTTCAAAGGCGACTTCCGGCGCAAGGCGACCTTGGCGGAATACGGCTTCCGGCTGCCCTCCTGCATGGACAACCGGCCGCTGCGCTTCGAGGAATGGGACATGATGCGCCCGCAATCGGTCGCGGTATCGGCGACGCCGAGCGGCTGGGAGCTGAACGAAAGCGGCGGCGTGTTCGTCGAACAGGTGATTCGCCCCACCGGCCTGATCGACCCGCCGGTCGACATCCGCCCGGCCCGCACCCAGGTCGACGATCTCGTCGGCGAGGTCCGCGCCACCGCCAACGCCGGCTATCGCTCCCTGATCACCGTATTGACAAAACGGATGGCGGAGGACCTCACCGAATATCTGCACGAGCAGGGCATCCGCGTGCGCTACATGCACAGCGACATCGACACCATCGAGCGCATCGAGATCATCCGCGACTTGCGGCTCGGCGCGTTCGACGCGCTGGTCGGCATCAACCTGTTGCGCGAGGGCCTCGACATTCCCGAATGCGCGCTGGTCGCGATCCTCGACGCCGACAAGGAAGGTTTTTTGCGCAGCGAAACTTCTCTGATTCAGACCATTGGCCGCGCCGCGCGCAACGTCGACGGAAGGGTGATCCTCTACGCCGACCAGATCACGGGCTCGATGGAACGCGCCATCGCCGAGACCGACCGCCGCCGCGAGAAGCAGGTCGAATACAACACCGCCAACAACATCACGCCCGAAAGCATCAAGAAATCCATCGGCGACATCATGAACAGCGTCTACGAACGCGACCATGTGCTGGTGGAGATCGGCGACGGCGGCATGGCGGACGACGTCATCTCGATCGGGCACAATTTCGAGGCGGTGCTCGGCGATCTCGAAACAAGGATGCGCGAAGCCGCCGCCGACCTCAATTTCGAGGAAGCCGCGCGCCTCCGCGACGAAGTCAAGCGCCTGCGCGCGACGGAACTTGCCGTGGTCGATGACCCCACGATCAAACAGCGCGGTGTCGCGGCAAAAGCTGGCGCCTACGCCGGCGCGAAGAAATACGGCGAGTCTGCGAATTTGCCGCGCGGCTCCTCGAAGCGCGGCGGCAACAACACGCCGCGGGCGGGTACCAGCTCAAAAGTCCACAAACCCCATCTCGACGAAATGCACGGCCCGGAATCCCTGCCCTACCGCCCGGACGGCGCGCGTCCGCGCAAGCCTTCGCCCGGCGACAGCGGCAGCAAGATCTTCCAGCCCACCGACTCGCGCCAGTCCGGGCCGGAGTTCGGCCCGACGCCGCGTTCCAGCGGCGGCGCGCCGGGGCATCGGGGTGGGTGGAAGAAGCGGTAGGCCGATCTGGGGACGCTGGCAATTCAGGAGCGCGGGATGTGACGCCTATCAAAGCGAAGAGCTCACCACCCTGATTGAAGAGGAAGGCAAGGAATTCGTTGTGTTTTGGTCGCCCGAGACCGCGGAACACGATCCCGATTATCGCGAACTTGGCCGCTTCCCGTCCCGTGAGAAGGCGTTGGAGTTCCTGTCGGCGGACGGGTGAACCCCTACCCCAAACTCGCCACCCCCACCGCCAGCAGCGCGTCATTGCCTGCGACAAACGCGAAGCGTTTGCGCAAGGGAGCGCTTGCGACGAAGCAATCCATCTCCCAGCTGGTACTGCCGTGAAATGGATTGCTTCGCTTCGCTCGCAATGACGTTGATAGGCTTGAAGTCCGCAGGACGACCGCCGCATCCGCTCCCGGATTGCGCCATCGGCCCGGCGCTTTCGCGCCGGCCGCTGGATCCATGCAGGCTACGGAACGGCTGCGCGCTAATTTAACTTCTTCCCGCCCTCGGTCACCCCGTCCAGAAACGCCCCCGTCTCGCGGTTGAGAAATTCGACATCCGCCGGCATGCCGCCGCCGGCCGAGGCGTGGCCGGTGATGGTGCCCGGGCTGATCGTCATCATCTTCACGCCGGGGATGTTCTTGCCTATCTCGATCGGCTCGAATTCCGGATTGAGCAGGTCCTTGGTCCCGGTGAGGATCAACGTCTTCGCCTTGATCGAGGCCAGCGCCTTCGCGGTGTCGCCGTCAAAACCCCTGGTGGCGCCGACGTCGTGCCGCTCATAGGCCCAGGTCTGGTAGATCCAGTTGTTGGCGTCGAACGCCTTCAGCAGCGCGGTCTCCTGCGCCTCCAGCCAGGGCAGCACATCCATGCCGTTCTTGAACTGCGCCGAATACATCTCCGGAGTGCGCGCCGACAGGAAAAGAATGTCGCGCCACAGCCGGATGCCCTTTTCCGGCGGCGCCTCGTAATTGCCGTCCTGCCACGCCGGATCGGTCATGATCGCCTTGCGTGAGGCTTCCAGCACGGCCACCGTCCAGGCCGGCGTCTTCGCCAGCGGCACCATCGCCACCAGCGCATCCATGTAGTCAGGATGGCTGACGCCCCATTGCAGCACCTGCATGCCGCCCATCGACGGGCCGACCACCGCGACCACATGGTCGATGCCGAACTTCTCCTTCATCAGCCGGTACTGCGATTCCACCATGTCGCGGATGGTGAATTTCGGAAACTGCATGCGCGGCTGCGCCTTGGAGTTGCTGGGAGACGTCGTCAGCCCATTGGCGATGGCGTCGGTGCAGATGATAAAATATTTGTCGGGGTCGAGCGCCTTGCCGGGGCCGATCATGAAATCGAGCCGGTGATGGTTGCCCGAGATCGCCGTCACCATCAGGATGGCGTTGGATTTTTTGGCGTTCAGGGTGCCGTGGGTGACATAGGAGATCGCAAAATCCCTGATCACCTCGCCGCTTTCGAGCCTGAGGTCGCCCGCGGCGAAGGTTTGGTGCGGCGGTTGCTGCGGCGTATGGGCCAAAGCGGGCAGCGACAGCAACAGGCCGGCGGCGACGAGTTGGGCGATGCGCTTCATGATGACCTCCCGGGAATGGAGGGACTTTGACGGCCGCCCCCCTGCATGGAGGATACGGGCTGCGGGGCCGCGGGCAAGGCCGCCGGCGAACATTTGCCGGGCACGGCGGGCGTAATAAATCAGCGGCTTTGCGGTTTCCCGCCGCTTGCATACAAACCCCGCCGGATTTGCTATTCTTTCGGCTCGCGCCGAGTCTTCAACCGGGCGCCAGGGGAGATCGTCATGGCCAAGGGTCAGATGCGCAGCAACAAGGAAAAGAAGAAACCGAAGGCCGACAAGAACCTCAAGAAGGGCGGCGCCGCGCCGGTCAATCCGTTCGCGGCCGGCAAGACGCCCGCCGGCCAGAGCCCGAACAAGAAGAATTAGGTCCCGGCTTGGGTCCGACTCGCCGAAGCGAGGGGCGGAATGCTCCGGTGGCGTGCAGCGGACCCGTTTGCGCCCGCCTTGAACCTCGCGGCACGCCGCCGCGACGAATCATCAGGTTTGCGGCAACCGGCACAAAGAACCACCGCCATGAGAATCACGTTGCTCGTCCTGCTCGGTCTGTTGTTGGGAGCGCTGGGCGGCGCAGCGCTCGGAATCGGCGCCGGGCTCGCCTGGGTCGAACTGTTCAGGACCAGCAGTCTTGAAGGCGATGGCGGCACCCTTGTATTCCTGACCTTCATGCCGCTGGGGGCCGCGATCGGCGGGGTCGGCGGCGCGCTGCTGTTCGGCGTGATCGCGATTCGCGATGCCGAAATCGCCATCGCGCAGCAGGCGGTGCGCCGGCGCGACAGGTAAACGGGTAGAGCCCGGCGCATTTGTGCAATGCAAAAAGGTTCGTTGAGTTCCAGTCGAAACTTCTTATCTCTAATAATAATGACGAAGTGCAGCCACCTGGCCGGGCGGCGCAATTGATGCGAACCGGCCTCTGCTGTTTGCCAATCCAGATCGGGAATTGAACGAAATGACAGAGCACAGTCTCTGGCGTTTTTCGCGTGCGTTGCATCGCGCGATCCATGAACGCCGCTACGAAGACGTCGAAGCCTTGATCGATGACGATGTCGATTGGTCGATCTATGGTCCGATCGACATGTTTCCATTTCTCGGCGCGCGCCGCGGCCGGGCAGCCGTGATCGAGGTCATCCGGCAGATCGCCGAGAACTTCCGGGTCCACCGCTTCGATCGCGAGACCATGATGCTGGGCGTGGATTCGGCGGCCTCGATGCTGCGCTATTCGCTGACCGCACTGGATTCCAACAAGCCGATCAGCGTGCGGATCGCGCATTTCGCGCAATTCAAGGCCGGCCGGCTGCACAACATCCGGGTTCTCGTCGATACGTTCGATCTGGTGGAGCAGGCGCTCGGGCGACCGATCCATCTGCCGAAGATGGCCTCGTTCGCATGATGATGCGGCATGCTCATTTCCGCGTCATCCGCAATTCCGGTGAAAGATCGAGCATTGCCGCATATTGGCCGCGATGCGGCCAAAATCAGCGGCCCTGATGGCGCGTATGACGTCGTCGTGCGGGGGACAACCGCGCTCGCTACACACGCGAAACAGGGGAATAGCCGATGAATGCGACCATCCGACCTGAAAAGATTGAATCAAATGAAGCGGACTCCGACCTCGCCGCCGTCTCGGAGGTCGAGGCTGGCATCCGCGACTTCGTCCGGAACGACGTCGCTTATCTGCGCCGGCCGCCGACGCTCACGCCCGACCCCGTGCTTGAGCCCAGCACCGAGGCCACGGTCAACAACGTCAACTCGCTGATCCAGCGCGTCGCCGGAACGTCGCTCTCGGAGATCGAAAACCTGATCGGCGAACTCGAAAGCCTGCGCGACCTGCTGCATGCCGAGGGCCAGCGGGTGCAGCGCGAGATTTCCGGCTATGCGCAGCTCAGCCAGGCCGCAATGAAGTCCACGCGCATGATCGCCGACAATGTGACGCAGTGGAAGCGCACCGCCGACGGGCTCCGCAACAGCTGACCCCTGCCATCCGGCCCAGATTGTCGCCGCCTTCCGTATCGGGAGCGCGGCGGCTCGTTTTACCGTCATGGCTTTGAACCGGCGGCGTCTTGGCCGCGACCCACGGGCAGGCGCGATGGCGCGGCGGGACACGTCTCCATGAAAACCACACGATCCGACCCTACCGATCCGATCGCGCTGCCGGCTTCGTCACGCCGGATCAGCAGCATCATGATACGATTTGTCGGCCTGCTGTTCCTGGCGGTGGTGGTGATGGCGCTGGCCTGGAGCTGATCGCTGCTGCAAAAGACCTGGTTGCAAAAGACCTGGCTTGAATGCGCGACCGGAGGTTCCGGCTGGCATGGTTAGCGGAAGATGACTTATCGGCTGGCGATCGCGGCACCGTCGAAGGAATAGGCGCCGTCGGCATAGCCCTTCACCACCATCCCGGTGGCCAGCATGACCGCCAGCGTCACGGTTGCGAAGATAAAGCCGACAAGTTTCAAGCCGCTGCGGTCTGCCATGGTCGTCCCCTTCGCGTCCGTCCCTTGTCAATCGTGACAGGCACAAGTTCAGAATGCGTTAGCGGCGGGATGGTTCCCAAAGATCGTCATCAGCTCGCCAGATGGCAGCCGCAATCCGGTAACCATATCGATTCAGGTATTGGCGTTCCGCCTGGGCACGAACGCTGTCGCCAGCAGCGAAAACACCAGTTCGCCGCGCTGGTTGGTGCCGGTGTTGCGGGCCTGCACGATGCCCCATTCCGGCCGCTTCTCCGAGGTCCGCAGCGATTCGATCTCGCTGGCGAAGCTGATGGTGTCGCCGGCCAGCACCGGCTTGATCCAGCGCAGTTCGCGAAACCCCGGCGACGGTCCCCAGATCGCAATCGTCTCGCCGCGCGCGGCGGCTTCCTTCGCCAGGTGCTGGGTGTCGGCCACCAGCAGCTTCATGCAGACCGAGCCGACATGCCAGCCCGAGGCCGCCAGCCCGCCGAACAGCGATTGGCGGCCTGCCTCCTCGTCGAGATGAAAGCGCTGCGGATCGAACTGCGCGGCGAATTTCCTGATGGCGTCGGCGGTGAAGGTGAACGATCCCACCTCACGCCGCTGCCCGATCTCCATGTCCTCGAAGAATCGCATCAGCCGGCCCGCCCCGAGGCGAGATCGCCGCGCCGCCGCACGATGATCGGAGAGACCATGTCGCACAATGGCTGCCCGGTCGCGTTGCGCACCACGCCCCTGAAGGTCACGATGCCGGTCTCGGGGCGGCTTTGCGATACCCTGGCCTCCGCGACCTCGATGTCGAGCGTGATGTCGTCGCCCGGCCGCAGCGGCGCCAGCCAGCGCAATTCATTGACCCCGGGTGAGCCCAGCGAGGCGGTGCGGCCGATGAAGCCGTCGAACATCATCCGCATCATGATCGAGCACAGATGCCAGCCCGACGCCGACAGGCCGTTGAGCATCGAGCGCGCCGCGGCCTCCTCGTCGAGATGCATCGGCTGCGGATCGAACTCCGCGGCAAAGGCCAGGATCTCCTCGCGGGTGACGCGGCGCGGGCCGAACGTGCCGAAACGGCCGGGCGGAAAGTCTTCGAAGGTCAGCGGCATGATGGATTGAGTGGGAATTGGTGCGAGCAAGCCTGATTGTGGCCGTTATTTGCGGCAATCTCAACCCGCCCGCCCGCATGGCTCGTGCCCGGCAGGCGACCGATACCCCCTCGTTGCTGTCCGCGATCTTGCCCGGAACACCATTCGGAGCTAGCCCTGTGCAGGCAGGTTTGGACTCAACCCTTACGCGACTCGCCGGGAGAACGACGGATGTTTGAATTTCGGGATCTGTTTCAGTGGGACCGCTTCATCACGCCCACCATCATCAAGACGTTCTACTGGCTGGTGATCGCGTTGATCGCGCTGTTCGGCATATCGGGCATCTTCACCGGATTGACCGCGATGGCGATCAGCCCGTTCGGCGGCTTCATCGTGCTGTTGTCCTCGATCGCCAGCGTCATTGTCGGCGTCATCTTTTCGCGCATCGCCGCGGAATTCATCCTGATCGTGTTCCGCATCAACGAGCATCTCGGCGCGATCCGCGACCAGGGCCACGGGCAAGGGCACTGAACGATCAAATCTGCCGCAACAGTCTCCCCTCATCCTGAGGAGCCGCGCGACTTCGCGCGGCGTCTCGAAGGATGGGCCGCCACGCTGAACAGGCATCCTTCGAGACGCGGCGAAGACGCCGCTCCTCAGGATGAGGACTGTGGGTGGGCAATACTCTTACGTATTGAACCGGAAATGCATGACGTCGCCGTCGGCGACGACGTATTCCTTGCCTTCCAGCCGCAGCTTGCCGGCGTCGCGGGCGCCGGCTTCGCCGCCGAGCGCGACGTAATCGTCATAGGCGATGGTTTCGGCGCGGATGAAGCCCTTTTCGAAGTCGGTGTGGATCACCCCGGCCGCGGCCGGCGCCCTGGTGCCGCGGTGGACGGTCCAGGCCCGTGCTTCCTTCGGACCCACGGTGAAATAGGTGATAAGGTCGAGCAGCTGGTAGCCGGCACGGATCAGGCGGTCTAGCCCGGCTTCCTCGAGGCCGAGCGTATCGAGAAACTCGGCGCGTTCCTCGCGCGACAGCGTCGCGATCTCCGATTCGATCTTGGCCGAGATGGCGACGGCGACCGCGCCCTCTTTCTTCGCCTGCTCCATCACCGCCCTGGAGAAATCATTGCCGGTGGCGGCCGCGCTTTCCTCGACATTGCAGACATAGAGCACGGGCTTCGAGGTCAACAGTCCCAGCATGCCGAAGGCGCGTTCTTCCTCGGGCTTGCGCTGCAGGAACCGCGCCGGCTGGCCCTCGCGCAGCAGTACCAGCGCGCGGTTGACGAGGTCGAGCTGTTCCCTGGCGTCCTTGTCGTTGCCCTTGGCCTTCTTGCTGAGGTTGTCGACCCGCTTCTCGAGACTGTCGAGATCGGCGAGCATCAACTCGGTCTCGATGGTCTCGATATCGGCCAGCGGCGCGATCTTGCCCTCGACATGGGTGATGTCGGAATCCTCGAAGCAGCGCACCACATGGGCGATCGCGTCGACCTCGCGGATGGTGGCGAGAAACTGGTTGCCGAGGCCCTCGCCCTGCGAGGCGCCGCGCACCAGGCCGGCGATATCGACGAAGGTCAGCCGGGTCGGAATGATCTGTGCCGACCTGGCGATCTCGGCCAGTTTGTCCAGCCTGGGATCCGGCACCGCGACTTCGCCGACATTCGGCTCGATGGTGCAGAACGGATAGTTCGCCGCCTGCGCCGCCGCCGTCTCCGTCAGCGCGTTGAACAGCGTCGATTTGCCGACATTGGGCAGTCCGACGATACCGCATTTGAATCCCATGGTGTGTCTCGATCCCCAGCGCGACATCGCGGCGCGTGATTTTGTCTTCGGTCGACGGGCAATGGTTACTTCGCGCCGTCAGCGTCCTTGTCTTCGAAAAATCCCCTGGCCTGCAGCGCCAGATGCACCCGGTTCTGGAACGTCGAGTCCTTCTCGGTGGCGAGCAGCCCGGCGTTGTCGGCCATCGCCTCGCAAAGCGCCTCGACCCAGGGTCGGTCGCTCTTGGCGAAATCCGACAGCACGTGGCCGTGCACCAGTTCCTTGATGCCGGGGTGGCCGATCCCGATCCGCACGCGGCGATAGTCGTTGCCGATATGGGAGGAGATCGAGCGCAGGCCGTTGTGCCCGGCAATGCCGCCGCCGACCTTGACCCGGACCTTGCCGTCCGGCAGTTCGAGTTCATCCTGAAACACGGTGATCTCGCCGGCCGCCAGCTTGAAGAAGCCGGCGGCTTCCTGCACCGCGCGGCCGGACTCGTTCATGAAGGTCATGGGCTTCAGCAGCACCACCCGTTCGCGATCGAGCGTGCCTTCCGCGGTCTCGCCCTGAAAGCGGCGGCGCCATGGTGCGAAACCATGACGCCGCGCAATTTCGTCGACGACCATGAAGCCGATGTTGTGCCGGTTATGCGCGTACTTCGCGCCGGGATTGCCGAGGCCAACGAACAGTCGCATGACGCGGCATCCCGCGGCTAGTGTGATGGTTCAGAAGTTCTCTTCACTTTGGCCGCGAGTCCTTCAAGAGAACTTCTGAACCATCACACTAGAAAACTTAAGGCTTCTAGTGTCCTTTTCAAAACCGAACTTCGCACAGTGGTTGCTGCTGGCGCAGGCGAAGTTCGGTTTCGGGACACTAATTACTTCTTCTTGTCGCCGGCAGGCTTCGCGCCGGCCGCCGGGGCCTTGGCGCCGGCCGCGGGCGCCTTCGCGCCCGCTGCAGGAGCCGCACCGGCCGCGGGAGCAGCCGCGGCACCGGCCACGGGAGCAGCCCCGGGCGCTGCCGTCGCCGCAGCGCCGCCGGCCGCGGCAGCCGCCGCCGCCTTGAGTTCTTCGGCATAGCCTGACGGCGGCACGATGGTCACCAGCGTGACGTCTTCGCGCGACAGCGACTTCACGCCCGCGGGCAGCTTGATATCGGACAGATGCAGCGAGTGGCTGATTTCGAGGCCGCTGACGTCGGCTTCGACATACTGCGGAATGTTGTCGACCGAACATTCGAGGTCGATGGTGTGGGTGACGATGTTGACGGTGCCGCCGCGCTTCACGCCCGGCGCCGCGTCCCCGTTCACGATGCGCAGGGGAATGCTGACGCGGATGGTGGCGTCTTCGCCGAGCCGCATGAAATCCACGTGCAACGGAAAATCGCGCACCGGATCGAGATGG
Source organism: Bradyrhizobiaceae bacterium Ga0074131 (assembly GCA_001464035.1). Lineage (GTDB taxonomy): Bacteria > Pseudomonadota > Alphaproteobacteria > Rhizobiales > Xanthobacteraceae > Bradyrhizobium. The sequence goes on along the minus strand of LNEC01000012.1, from coordinate 2,679 downwards.
AAGTCGCGCGGAATCACGCGGTGCTTCTTGCCCTCGAGATCGATGTCGTAAATCGTGGTGAGGAACCGGCCGGCCTGGATGCGCAGGCGCAGTTCGGTATCGTCGACCGAGATGGTCACGGGGGGCTGGTTGTTGCCATAGATCACTCCGGGCACTCTCCCGGCGCGACGCTCTGCCCGTGCGGCCCCCTTGCCGCCTGCCGGACGAGTGGTCGCCTTCAATTCCTTGACGGTCGCCATCTGGTTTAAGTCCTTGTTTTCAAAAAGTTAAAGGCCGCATCGCGGCCCCATTCGCCGCCGCAGCAAGCCTCCAGGGGTGCGGGGGCTGCGGACGTGGCGGGGTTCTAGCCCCAAAGGGGCGAAATGACAAGGAAAGGCCGGGGGTTTTTATGAGGGTTGGGGGGTGGGCGCCTATCCCCGCTCGTCATTCCGGGCTTGACCGGCAATCCGTCCCCCAGGAAGAAAATCGCTTTGATCAGGGCGTTGAATCCAGACTGGAAGGATCGCTGCGAGACGTTGGCGTAAGCTCGGCGGCGTGAGTTCGGCCCAGCTCCCTCAGCGTCATTGCGAGCGCAGCGAAGCAATCCGTCGCGCAACGGAAAGAAAGAATGGATTGCTTCGCTGCGCTCGCAATGACGAAGGGGCGCGAATGCGCTCCTTTTTCATCCACCAGGGCCGGTCCTCAGGCCGCCGACCGGGCTGCATCGACTGAAAGAATCTCAACAAACCGCGAGGTGTGGCCTGCTTCACAAGCCGGTGCTTCGCCTCGACCTATCGTCGGCTCGAAGTTGTCGTAGCCACGAGGTTCCCATGCAGGAAACGATACGGCTCTACGGGACGTTGTCCGGCAATCGCGCCTATCTGCGCTCGGTCTGCGAAGGCGCCGTCTTTCTCGCCGCCAGCGCCATCGCGATCTTTGCCGCGGTCACCTATGCCACGGTCCACGCCAGCAACCCCGTCACCGATTTCGTGCTCAGCCGCGTCGGGCCGTTCAATGTGCGCTTCCTGTTCGTCTACGGCACGTTCGCAGCCTTCGTCATCACGGCTGGCCTGCTGGCGTGGCGGCCGAACCGGCTGCCATTCGCGCTCAAGGCCATGGCGCTGTTCCTGCTGGTCCGCGCGGTGTTCGTGTCGCTCACCCATGTGGCGCCGTCGCCGATCGATCCGCAGCAGCCGGCGCCGTTCCTCAACTCGATCTTCTACGGCAGCGACCTGTTCTTTTCCGGCCACACCGGCCTGCCGCTGCTCGCGGCCTTCGCCTTCTGGCACATCCCGCGATGGCGCATATTCTATCTCGCGCTGACGGCGTTCTTCGGTGCGGTCGTGCTGCTCGGCCACTATCACTATTCGATCGACGTCCTCGCCGCCTTGTTCATCACCCACGGTGTCTTTCAAATATCGCGCTGGCTGTTCGGCCGCGACTATGCGCTGTTTCAGTCGTCCGAAAGCCAGCCGGCGGTGCGGACAAAGCGGGTTGTCAGGCGTGCGGCCAAACCGTTCGCGCTGCATGTCGTTGGGGAGGAGCCGGTGCCCGGTCAGCCGACGACCCGATCGTGAATGATGCGAAGTTTCATCCGGGTACGTCAATGGCGTCTTTCTTCTGGAGTTTCGGACGCCATTGGCGTATAGTGCCGGCGTGGCACGCCGATTGATCACCGTGGTGGAAACGCCCCTGTTCGGCCGGCAGGCCCGGGAAATCTGGGACGCTTCCGAGCTGGAGGCGTTCATTGATTTCATCGCGGGCAATCCTGACGAGGGAGATGTGATCCCCGAAACCGGCGGTGTGCGGAAGATCCGATGGACCCGGCCCGGAGGCGGCAAACGCGGCGGCGCGCGGGTGATTTATCTCTACCATCGTGGCGACCGCCCACTCTATCTGCTGATGGTCTACGCGAAGGCGCGCCAGGAGAATCTCACGGCGGACGAAAAGAAGGCCGTTCGAAAGCTGGCGGCAATCCTGAAGAGTTGAATTGTGGACAAGGGAAGAGCGAACAACATGGGCAGGTTTGGAAAGGAGTTGATCGAAAGTATGCAGCAGGCGGCAAAGCATGCCGCCGGCAGGAAGGTTCGCGGTTTGCGCGTATCCAGAGTCGAGTTACCCGATGTGAAGGCGATCCGTCTTTCGCTGCGGATGTCGCAGCATCACTTTGCCGCGGCGTATCGTATTCCGCTTTCCACGCTGAAGAACTGGGAGCAGGGACGGCGCATGCCGGATGCTCCCGCGTTGGCCTATTTGCTGGCGATCAAGCGGCGCCCCAAGGAGATCATGGAAGCGGTCACGCGGCCCTGAGCGCGGATGCGCGCACAGCGCAAATTGTCGCGCGAACCCAGCAATCCCACCCGACGGGCAAAACACCCCGAAAGCCCGTCAAGCCCCTGCGGGAAAAATATTCTGATTTTCAGAAATCGCAAATCAGTCTATATCCATCCCCATCCCGTCCCAACCAGAGGGGCGTTGCGCAACGTACCGGCGCGGGGCGGGGATGCGGTGGACGCGGATGGCGCACCTGACGAGGGCGCCTGAAGCGGACGGCGAAATCGTGTGGTCCTGACACCCTCACGCTGGTGTCAAGTTCGCGCTGACGCGCGCGGGCGACGGTGGCAAAAGTGCAGGGCTCACCGAGGAGAGCACGTATAAGCCGTAACCCATCGCGCAGGGAAAGTCGGATTGCCTCCGCTG
>LNEC01000011.1 GCA_001464035.1 Bradyrhizobiaceae bacterium Ga0074131 | reverse complement strand
CCCGAGCAGGCCGAGACGCTGGCGCGTGCGCGCCAGAGCGGCACGCTGGCGCTGGCGCTGCGCAGCATCGCCGATCTCAACGTGGTCGAGAACCGAACCGATGATTCTGCGGCTCCCAGAAAGGGCGACAGCATCAACGTGGTTCGCTACGGCGTCCAAAGTGCGACGACGACACAGAAGTGACCGAAGGACGCTCAATATGAAGTACCCCGGAAATCATCAGAGGGCGACGCCGACATTGGCAGTCCGCGTCCTGTCGCTTTCCTCCATCGCGGCGCTGATGCTCAATTCGGTTCTGACGCCCGCCCTTGCGGCCGACGAACCGGTCGCGGCGCCGATTGGCGACCAGGCGCCGATGGTGTCGCCCGTCGCCACCGTCGGATCAGCAAAGGTACGTTTTCTGGCGCTCGGCATCGGCAAATCCGTGATCATCGACTTGCCGCGCGAGGTCAAGGATGTGCTGGTCGCGGATCCCAAGATCGCCAACGCGGTCGTGCGCTCGGCGCAGCGCGCCTACATCATCGGCGCTGCGGTCGGTCAGACCAACGTGGTGTTCTTCGATGCCGCGGGCCAGCAGGTCGCGGCCTATGACATCGCGGTCAAGCGCGATCTCAACGGCGTGCGCGCCGCACTGCGGCATACCATGCCGGGAATTCAGATCGAAGGCGTCGGCGACGGGGTCATGCTGACCGGCTCGGTATCGTCGCCGATCGAGGCGCAGCAGGCTGGCGATCTCGCGGCGCGTCTGGTGGGCGGTTCCGACAAGGTCGTCAACTCGATCGTCGTCAAGGGCCGCGATCAGGTGATGCTGAAGGTCACGGTCGCGGAAGTGCGGCGGGACATCGTCAAACAGATGGGCGTGGATCTCAGCGCCAGCATGAACTCGGGCACCACGATCGTGAAGTTCAACAATACCAACCCGTTCACCGCAAACAGTGGATCGCTCGTCCCCGGCAACGGGCTTGCCGGGTCATTCGGCTCGATGCCATCGGTCCAGGCGACGCTTCGTGCGATGGAAAGCGCCGGCGTCGTGCGGACTCTCGCCGAACCCAATCTGACGGCAATCTCCGGCGAGTCCGCGACATTTATCTCAGGCGGCGAGTTTCCCATTCCGACCGGCGTCAGCTGCCAACCGATAGCGGGCGGCGGTATCGGACAATGCGTCCAGACGGTCAGCTACAAGAAATTCGGTATCTCGCTCAACTTCACGCCGGTGGTGCTGAGTGAGGGTCGGATCAGCCTGAGGGTGATGACCGAAGTGTCGGAAGTGTCGACCGAAAACGCTTTGACTGGCGGCGCCGGCGGAACCACGATTCCCTCCATCAAGACCCGTCGTGCCGAAACCACGCTGGAGATTCCCTCCGGCGGCTCGATGGCGATGGCCGGTCTGATCCAGGAACAGACCAAGCAGGCGGTCAACGGAATTCCCGGCCTGGACTCCTTGCCCGTCCTCGGCGCGCTGTTCAGGAGCCAGGATTTCATCAATAACCAGACGGAACTGTTGGTCATGGTGACGCCTTACGTCGTCCGCGCGGTCGCGCAGAAAGAGTTGTCGCGTCCCGACGACGGATTTGCACCCGCGTCGGATTCCCAATCGACATTGCTGGCCCAGATCAACCGGATTTACGGGGTCGCCGGCCGCGCCGAACCGGCCGGGAGCTATCAGAGCAACTTTGGCTTCATCATTGACTGACGTGACGCTGCCCGGCTGATGCGCGGGACGAGGACTGAACGATGACGAACAGAACACCGCTCGATCGCCTTCGCAGCCTGCGCCTGTTCGGCACGCTGGCTGGTCTTTCATTCGCAATGGGCGCGTGCACCTATACCGGCGCGGAGGTCGTGACGACGGCAAGCGTGCCCAACGACTACCGGCAGCGGCATCCGATCGCGGTTCAGGAAGCCGACACCTCGATCGTCGTTTTCGTCGGGCAGGCACGGGGCGGCCTGTCCGCCTCGCAACGCGCCGACGTCGCGGGATTGGCGCGGACCTGGGTTCGCGAAGGCACCGGTGCGATCGTGGTCGATGTGCCGGTCGACACACCGAATGCCCGGGCCGCGGCCTCCGCCGCACGGGAAATCCAGGCGACGCTCGCGGCGGGCGGTGTGCCGCCACGCGGAATCAAGCTGCATCGTTACCGTCCGGACGATCCGCGTACGCTGGCGACCATCAGGCTGAGCTATCCGAAAATCGCGGCGATCGCCGGCCCCTGCGGCCTGTGGCCTGAGGATCTCGGGCCCTCGGTCCTGAACAGGGGCTACAGCGAAAACAAGCCGTACCACAATTTCGGTTGCGCGACCCAGCGCAACCTCGCGGCGATGATCGACAATCCGGCCGACCTCGAGCAGCCGCGATCCGAAACGGCCGCCTATACTGCGCGGCGCACGGCCGCGTTCGACAAGTATCGCAAGGGCAATCCGACCACGACCACCTATCCCGAGACCGACAAAGCCAAACTCAGCGATACAGGCAAATGATCAGCTACGCCCGCCAGCATCACGAAGATCAGCCGGAGGTTCCGGCGCCGCACCCCGACGACTACATCGCGCCAGCGCCGCGCGTGTCGGTCCAGGCCTTCTGCGAGTCGGAGCAAACCGCGGCCGCCGTACGATCGGCCGCCGAAGACCGTCGCCTCGGCAAGGCCCATCTCACAGTCCAGATGGGCGGCGTGGCGACCGCCATCGAAGCCTACCGAACGGTGCCCACGCCGAACGTGATCATCCTGGAAACCGAAGGCGGCAGCGATATCCTTACGGGCCTCGATGATCTCGCGACCGTGTGCGATCCCGGAACCCGCGTCGTCGTGTTCGGCACCGCCCACGATGCCGCGCCCTACCGCGAACTGGTGCGTCGCGGCGTCAGCGACTACGTCATCGGTCCGGTCGTTCCGCTTGATGTGGTGCGCTCGGTTTGCAGCCTGTTCTCGGCCTCGGAAGCCGTCGCCGTCGGCCGCGTCATCGCCGTCGTCGGCGCCAAGGGCGGCGTCGGCGCGTCCACCGTCGCGCACAACGTGGCCTGGGCTATTGCCCGCGATCTCGCGCTGGATTCCGTGGTCATCGATCTCGACCTCGCGTTCGGCACTGCCGGGCTCGACTACAACAAGGACCCTCTGCAGGGGATCGCCAACGCGATCTTTTCGTCCGACCGGCCCGATACCTCGTTCGTCGACCGCCTGCTGGCGAAATGCACCGACAATCTGAGCCTGCTGGCAGCGCCGGCATCGCTCGACCGGGTGTACGATCTCGGCGCGGACGCGTTCGATGCGATCTTCGATACGTTGCGGATGACGACTCCCTGCATCGTGCTGGACGTTCCGCACCAATGGTCGGGCTGGACCAGGCGCGTGCTGGTCGGCGCGGACGACATTCTGGTGGTCGCCGAGCCGGATCTCGCCAATCTGCGCAATACCAAGAACATGCTGAATCTGCTGAAGACGTCGCGGCCCAATGACCGGCCGCCGCTGTATTGTCTCAACCAGGTCGGTATGCCGAAGCGTCCTGAAATCGACGCCGGCGGATTCATCAAGACAATCGAGAGCCCGCCGATCGCTTCCATTCCATTCGATTCCCGCATGTTCGGCACGGCCGCCAACAACGGCCAGATGATCGCGGAAATTTCCGCCCATCACCGCACCACCAAGATGTTTCTGCAGATCGCGCGGCAGCTCACGGGCCGCGGCGAAACCAGAGCGCCGCGCGGCTCATTCCTGTCGCCGATCATCAAGCGGCTGCGGGCCAGGTAAGCTTCGCGTTGGGAGGATGGCGGCCGACCGCCCCGATGCCTGTTCGCCGGAGGTCAGTCGGAACGCCCGGCAGCCGCGACCGGCAGCTTACCGGCATCCGCGCGCGCCTTGCCCTTGCGGGACAGCAATCGATTGAGATCGGCCACATCAGCCGCTGCCTCCTCGACCGGCCGATCAGCCTTCACGATACTTTCAGCTTCGGCAAGACGGCCCTGCAGGCCGACCACCAGCGCCAGATTCAACCGCACACGCCGGTCCGCATCCGTGCGGCCGTTGGCGCGTCGCATGATCTCCTCCGCCTTGGGCAGGTCTCTTGCAAGCAGGTAGGAAAGGCCGAGATTGGAGAGCACGGAAGGTTCTTCGGGCGCGATCTTCAGCGCGCTCGAGTAGTACTGCCGCGCTTCTTCGTATCGGCCGAGCTGATCGAGCACCGCGCCTTGAGCCGAGAGAATCCGCCAATCCGGGTCGTCGGGCGTGTGGGCGCGGGTGAGAACGTCGAAGGCCTGTTGAAAATTGCCGTTGTCCGCCAGCGCCCGTCCATAGCCGGCGAGCAGCGCCTTGTTGCCGGGATGAGCGATGGTGGCCTGCTCGAGCACGGCTACCGCCTGCGACTTCTGCCCCGTGGCGCGCAGCGCCTTGCCGTATTGCAGCGCCGCTTCGGCATCCCTGGGGTTGGCGCGAAAACGATCGCGAGAACCTTCCAGTTCGCGCCGAGGGTCGGCGGCGCGGCTTGTTTCGGTTTTCTCCCCCAGCGATCCCGTGATGTCGGAAGTGCCCGCCGTCTGGCAGCCACCGAGCCCCAACAGCAGGATCGCGGCAGATGCTGCGAATGCAGCCCGCTCCACGAAGCGTTTCTTTTCTCGAAGCGGCTGGAGCACGTGCTTTGACCTATCGTCGGCGACTGGTCAAGAATGCTTACATTTTAACCCTAAGTTCAGGTTAAGAGGTCATGCAACCTCAGTTGCCGGCCTCATTCGCGGGAGCGCGGGCCTCGGCATGTTGGGGGCCTCGCGGCCTAATCAACGAACTGAGCGCCGAATTCGCAGCCGATCCGCCAGGCCAGCCGGCACTGGCGCGGACCGCCTTCCGACAGGATGATGGTGAACTCGGGGGGAATGTCGGGATATTCGGCAATGACCTTGACGCCGCCCGCCGAGACGTCCGTGATCATGCAGTCGCGCGGCAACGAGCCGGTCCCGAACTGGATCTTCGCGACCCGCCTGCACAAACGGCGTTCGCTGCTGCGTCGATTCGCCAACATATCGGTCCTTCACGTTACCTGGGAATGCTCCACCCGGCATTCGTTGGATCCGTTTACCGAAGAATCGTTGGAATACGCCTAGCGCAACCGCGCGCAATTTATCCTTTCTCTTTCAATTCCCTTGACGGCGTCCTGGGCTGATGCGTCCACCGGTTTGGGATGCCGCACGCCGTTTCCGCTGTCGGTCTCGTAGGCCCGGGCCCGGGGGGCGCCGATCTTAAGCGTGCGCCGGTAACGCTTTGATCCGGCTTGCTTTGCCTTGCCGCCGCCATATCGCTAGGGTATCGCCGCCGCCACGCCGGGATCGGCGTTCAGGCGGGCTACGCGGATTGGCGCGCTCCATCGGGGATGGGATACCTATAAGTGTCTGAATTATTTGATGAAGTCGACGAGGACGTACGTCGCGACCAGCTCAAGAAGATCTGGGATCAGTATTCGATCTACATCGTCGCCGGTGCGCTCTTGATCATCGCTGCGGTGGGCGGCTGGCGTGGCTATGCGTATCTGGAGGCCAAGAAGGCCGCCGAGGCCGGAGCTGCCTTCGACAAGGCCTCGGAACTCTCCGAGCAGAACAAGCATACCGAGGCGGAAGCCGCCTTTGCCGATCTGGCTGCCAAGGCGCCGTCGGGCTACCGCACGCTGGCGCGGCTGCGCGCCGCGGCGGAAGCAGTCTCCCGCGATCCGCAAGCGGCCGCCAGGCTGTACGACGACATCGCGGCCGATCGCAGCGTCGGCGCCCCCGAACAGGACCTGGCCCGGGTCCGCGCCGCCGGGCTGCTTTTGGAAACGTCCGCCTATCCCGATATGCTGCAGCGCCTTGAGCCAGCCACCGCGCCGGGGTCGACCTTTCGCCACACCGCACGCGAGTTGCTGGCATTGTCGGCGTGGCGCGCCAGCGATACAGCCGCGGCGCGCCAGTGGCTGGACGTGATCGCAAATGATGCAGAGACGCCGCCAAGCCTGCGTTCGCGCGCCGAAGCGCTGCAGGCGTTGCTTCCGCCGGTGGCGAAGAGCTGACGGCGGGAAAACAAGTTGAGTGAGAAACCGACCATGCGCCGCCCGCCACGCCTGATCGCCACCGCCATCGTCATCGCCTTGTCGGGCGCGCTGGCTGGCTGCGCCGGAGGCATGAGCAGTTTCGATCCATCCGATCTGCTCGACTTCCTCGACACCAAGAAGAAGCTGCCGGGCGAACGCAAGCCGGTTTTCCCCGAAGGCGTGCCGGGCCTCGAGCAGGGGGTGCCAAAGGATCTGTACAAGGGATCGCGGCAGGAGCAGATCGACCGGCAGAATGCCGAGGCTGCCGCTGCGCCGCCTGCCGAGGATCCGAATTCGAGGCGTGGCGCGAAGTCCGCCAAGGGCATGCAGCCGGCGACGGCCAGCCGGGCGCCCGCCCCGGGGGCAGAACCCGACGACGTGCCCGAGGAAGAGGGCAGCACCGCCGCGGCGCCGCCGCCTCCCAAGCCGGCGAAGATCGTGCGCCGGCGTACCACCGCGCCGCCGCCGGATCCGCCGGCTCAACCGGCACAGCCTGCGCAATCGCAGCAACGATCTGCTTCACCGTTCCCGGCGCCATTGCCGAGCGGCACCTTTACGCGCTGATTTGGTTTTTCATTTTATCGACACGCGCTTCCCAAACGGCGCACGGATCGCTCATGTCTTTTACCATTGCCATCATCGGCCGACCCAATGTCGGAAAATCGACGCTGTTCAATCGGCTGGTCGGGCAGAAGCTCGCGCTGGTCGACGACACACCCGGCGTCACGCGCGACCGCCGCGAAGGGCAGGGCCGCCTCGGCGATCTCGAATTCACGCTGATCGACACCGCGGGCCTCGACGAGGGCGCCAAGGGCTCGCTTACCGCACGGATGCAGGAGCAGACGGAGGCCGCGATCGCGCTGGCCGACGCCCTGATGTTCGTGATCGACGCGCGTGCGGGCCTGACGCCGAACGATCGCGGCTTTGCCGACTTCGCGCGCCGCGCCAACAAACCGGTGGTGCTGGTCGCCAACAAGAGCGAAGGCAAGCAGGGCGATGCCGGCGCGATGGAATCCTATGCGCTCGGCCTCGGCGAGCCGATCCAGATTTCCGCCGAGCACGGCGAGGGCTTGAGCGATCTCTACGACTCGCTCCGCGCGCTGATGCCGGCGCCGGTCGAGGAAGGCGAAGAGTTCGACGATGACGACATCGTCGAAACCGACGAGGAAATCGCCAAGCGGCCGATCCGGGTGGCGATCGTCGGCCGTCCAAATGCTGGAAAATCCACGCTGATCAATCATCTGCTCGGCGAGGAGCGGCTGTTGACCAGCGCCGAGGCCGGCACCACGCGCGATTCCATTTCCGTCGAGGTCAATTGGCAGGGCCGGGATTTTCGTGTGTTCGATACCGCTGGGTTGCGGCGGCGCTCTCGCATCGAGGAAAAACTGGAAAAGCTCTCGGTATCGGACGCCTTGCGCGCCATCCGCTTCGCCGAAGTCGTGGTGCTGATGATGGACGCGCAGAACAGGTTCGAGGAGCAGGATCTGCGGATCGCCGACCTGATCGAGCGCGAGGGCCGCGCGCTGGTCATCGCGGTCAACAAATGGGACCTGATGGGGAAGCAGTCGAGCCTGATCGCGGCGCTGCGCGCCGACGCCGATCACCTGCTGCCGCAGGTCAGGGGCATGCCGATCGTCGCGGTGTCCGGCCTGATGGGCGAGGGCATCGACCGGCTGATGAGTTCGATCGAGCAGGCCTATGCGGTGTGGAACCGGCGGGTGCCAACGGCGACGCTCAATCGCTGGTTCGAGCAGGCGGTGGACGCCAACCCGCCGCCGGCGGTGTCGGGCAGGCGGCTGAAGCTGAACTACATCACGCAGGCCAAGGCCCGGCCGCCGAGCTTCATCCTGTTCTGCTCGCGCGCCGATGCGGTGCCGCAGTCCTACCTGCGCTATCTCGTCAACTCGATGCGTGAATTCTTCGAACTGCCGGGCACGCCTGTGCGGATCAGCCTGCGCGAGAAGGCCAACCCGTTCGCCCACAAGCGCAAGCGGCCATCGTGAGCAAGACGAATTCCGCGCACACTGCCGCAATGCCTGCGGCACGCGGCGGCGCGGTTGCCTTTATCTTCGTCACCATCCTGCTCGACATGCTCGCGCTCGGCCTGATCATGCCGATCCTGCCCAAGCTGGTGGAAAGCTTCGTCGACAATGACACCGCCGACGCGGCGCGCATCTTCGGTCTGTTCGGCACCGCCTGGGCGCTGATGCAGTTTTTCTTTTCGCCCATCCTCGGTGCCCTGTCGGACCGGTTCGGCCGGCGGCCCGTGGTGCTTTTCTCGAATTTCGGGCTGGCGCTTGACTATGTGTTGATGGCGCTGGCGCCGACGCTGCTCTGGCTCTTCATCGGCCGGGTGATCTCGGGCATCACCTCGGCCAGCGTTTCGACGGCATTCGCTTACATTGCGGATGTGACGGCGCCGGAACGGCGCGCCGCGGTGTTCGGCAAGATCGGCGTCGCGTTCGGCGCCGGCTTCATACTCGGCCCTGCGGTCGGCGGCCTGCTCGGCGACATCGATCCCCGGTTGCCGTTCTGGGCGGCGGCGGGTTTGGGCTTTGCCAACACGCTGTATGGTTTTCTTATCCTGCCGGAATCGCTTCCGCGCGAACGCCGCTCGCCGTTCCGCTGGAAAAACGCCAACCCGATCGGCGCGCTGCATCTGTTGCGTTCCGACCGGGTGCTGGCGGGCCTGTCCGTGGTCAATTTCGTCGCGCAAACTGCCCATGTGGTTTTGCCGAGCACCTACGTGCTTTACGCCACCTACCGCTACGGCTGGGATACCACCACCGTCGGGCTGACGCTGGCCATGGTCGGCATCTGCGCGATGGTGGTGCAGGGGATGGCGATCGGGCCGATCGTGCGACGTTTCGGCGAGCGGCGGGCGCTGATGCTGGGGCTCGGCTGCGGCGCGACAGGCTTTCTGATCTTCGCGTTGGCGCCGACCGGCCCGCTGTCCTGGCTCGGCATTCCCGTGATGGCCCTGTGGGGGGTATCAGGAGCGGCGATCCAGTCGCTGATGACGCAACTGGTCGCGCCAGGCCAGCAGGGGCAGCTGCAGGGCGCCAATACCAGCGTGCAGAGCGTGTCGCAGATGGTGGGGCCGTTCTTGTTCACGCTGATATTTGCGTATTTCATCGGCGCGCACGCGCCCTTGAAATTGCCGGGCGCGCCGTTCCTGCTGGCAGCGGCGCTGTTGCTACTGGCGCTGGCGATCGCGGCACGCACGTTGTCACGCAAGCGGGGCGACCTCGCCACCCCCGGGGTGCGCTGATTTCGTCCATGCTGGACAGGGTCTGGAACCGGCGCGCATGCGGAGCGGCGGTTGCTGCCGATGCGGCGACCCCATTGGCGACGTCACGGGTTCCACAGGCTTCGTGCCCGGGATATCCTGCCTGATTCCAGCGAATCACTTATGCTTGAATACCGACTTCAGGAGGCCGATATGGTCGCAGACAGCAACAGCCAGATCGCGTGGCACCGGGCTCAGATCAGGAAACACCGAGAGGTGCTGAAGCAGATCGAGACCTCCCGACACAACTTCGGCGAGATTGCCGGCTCGAAAACGATCGGCCAGACGCAGAAGGCGGTCGCCGAGTTGAAACGCAAGATCAGGGATTCCGAACGCATCATCGCGGCCTATGAGCGGCAAACCCGCCGCCCGCTCACGACTGATCTTCAAACGCTCGCCAGCGTTCCCTGGAGCAAGTGGAACGCGCGTGACTCTTCGGATCAGCGCTAGCCAGGCTGGGTCCGGATTCAGCCCGCGCGGACGCTTGCTCGCCGAAAGCGGCTTCGCCTGTCTTCCGGCGAGATCGTGGCGATCCGCTTAGTCCCAACCGCGCTTCAGCGGTTTCGGGTGATGACGACTTCGAGATACTGGCTGGGAATGACCAGGGTGCCGTCATCGGCTGTGTTGAACTTGTCGAGCAGAACATTGATATCCGTTTCAAGCGCATCTGCAGCGGCCCCGTCGAGGGCTTCGAATGCCTTGACCACCGGACCGTAATAATTGCGGAAGATCTCCATCCAGTGCTCCGGCGACTCGTAGCGGAACACGAAGTTTCTGCTCTGCGTCTCGATGCTTCCCGTCGGGCCGAACAGGTGGTCGAGATGCGCCCTCGTGCCCCACAGCGCCGGCGACTGCACGCCTGCGGGCGGCGGCAGGTGCTTGCCGATGGTCTTGAACAACTGGCCGATGAAACTTGCCGGCGTCCAGTTGGCAAGTCCGATTTTTCCGCCCGGACGACAAACCCGGCTCATTTCGCCGGCGGCCTGCCGATGGTTCGGCGTGAACATCACTCCGAACGTCGACAGCACCACATCGAAGCTCGCATCGTCGAACGGCAAGGCTTCGGCGTCGGCCTCGCGGAAGATGACAGAAAGGCGGTCGGCCTCGGCGCGCGCGCGGCCGCGGTCGAGCAGGGCGCCAACATAATCGGTCGACACTACCTCGGCGAATCGACGCGCCGCCGCCAGCGTCGCATTGCCGTTACCGGCGGCGACGTCGAGCACGCGCTGGTTGCTGCGCAGGTCGACCGCCTCGCAAAGCATTTCGCCGACGATCTGCAGGGTGACGCCGACGATCGCATAGTCGCCCGATGACCATGCGCGTTGCTGGCGGCTCTTGATCGCGGCGAAGTCGATGGCGGCGGGAGGGGTTGCTAGGTCATTCATGGTTGGCTTCCTTTTCGGTTGGGTTGATGGGACAGAGTGGGCAATCGTGTTCTACTCCGCGCCCGCTTCAGTGCGTTGCTGCGAGCCGGCTTGCAGTGCTCGGGGTTGCAGGAGGCGCCACGGCAGCAGCATGGACACGCGATCGCGGTAACGCCGATAGTCGTCGCCGAACATCGCGGTCAGGTCGCGTTCCTCGAGCGCAATACCGATCAGGATGTAGAGTGTGGAAACGCCCGCAAACAGCAGGTGGCCCGCGGTCATGGTCGGCGTCGCCCAGAAGGCAATTATGAAGCCGAGATAGATCGGATGCCGGACCAGATTGTACAGAAACGGCGTCCGGAACCGCGGAGCGGGCGAAACCCGGCCGGCGAGATTGTCGACGACCTGCCGCACACCGAACAGCTCGAAATGGCTGATCAGGAACGTACTGGTGAAGACCATGAGCCAGCCGCCGAGCGACAGGGCGGTGATGACCATCGCGATGTGCGGATGATCAATCTGCCAGATTACGGTCGGAATGGGCTGCCATTGCCAGAACAACAGGCAGAGCGTGAGGCTGGTGAATAGCACATACGTGCTGCGTTCAACCGAATCCGGAACATATCGCGTCCACCATTGCTTGAACGACTTCCGCGCCATCACGCTGTGCTGGATTGCGAACAGCGCGAGCAGGTGGAGGTTGTTCAGGACGGCTCTCGAAAGCGGCGCTACCGCGCCGGTGTCGATCGCCTTCGGCACGGCGAAGCCGCCGACGAAGCCGATCGCATACAGAATGGTGGCAAGGAACAAGGCGTAGGATAACAGTCCGTAAGTCAAGGCAATGAACCGGGTCATGAAAGGCCTCCTCAAATCTTCGCTGGAGTGACGGGTCGTTGACGGCACGCCAGTGCTTCGGGCCCGGCCTCGCGCCTCATGCGCGCGCGCAAACTCCTGTCGACGTCCCGGGTCACGGCGCGCCGTCCCGCTCGGGAAGCCAGCAGTTCGGTGGGATCGGTCGCGAAGGGGGTCGCAAGGGAGTCAACAACGTCGGCGCGCGACAGTCCGACGGCAAGAAGCGATCGTTCATCGACTTGCAGCAGGGGCTTGATCGCCGAACGCATCAGCAACGATGCGAGCAGTGCAATGCCCCGACCGACCATACCAGCAGCCAGGTTCCTGATCATGCCACAATCTCCATCGGCCGGAATGCAAGGCGTTGAACCGAATGCCTGCATCGGTGACTCATGGGTATTGCCGAAGGGCCACAGCCTCAATGATCGATACGCCGTCATCGTTTGCAGTTGCGCCGGACAACGGTCACGACCTGCTCGCGGAAACGTTACGCGCGGTTCGTCTGACCGGATCGGTGTTTCTCGACGCCTGCTTCACGGCGCCGTTCGGCGTCATCAGTCCGAAGCATTTCGACGCGCACAGCCCGATGGCGCATCTGCGCCATGTCAGCATTTTTCATCTGATCGCGGCCGGCGAGTGCAGCGTCGAACTCGCCAACGGCGAACGCAGGACCGTCGCGGGCGGCGACATCCTGCTGATTCCCTTCGCGGACCAGCACAAATTGTGGAACGGTCGCACCGTGGACATGCCGCTGGCAGACGACATCGTCCGCCCCGGACCGATCAAGGGCATGTGGAACATCAACCACGGCGGCGGCGGCCGGCAGACCCGGATGGTGTGCGGGTTCATCGAATCCTCCGAATTCCTGCTGACACCGGTGTTTCGTACCTTGCCGTCGTTGCTGGTCGATCGCGCCGAGGACGACCAAGTCAGCGCGCTGATCAAATCGACCGTGAGCCAGATCCTCGCATTGACGGAAAGTGCCGCCCCGGGCAGCGAGCTGATGCTCGGCCGATTGATGGAGCTGCTGTTCGTCGAGGTGCTGCGGCGCTACGCCACGCGGCTGCCGGCCAGTGCGAAGGGATGGTTCGCCGCGCTCAACGATCCCGTCGTCGGTCGTGCCTTGCAGTTCGTGCATCGCGACCCCGCACGCCGCTGGACGGTGGACGAACTGGCGCGCGAGGCCGGCTCGTCCCGTACGGTGCTCGCCGAGCGGTTTCATGCGCTGCTGGGTCAGGCTCCGATCGAGTACATCACATGCTGGCGGATGCAACTGGCGGCCGAACGGATACGGGCGCGAAGCGGCAGTCTCGCGGCGATCGCGGCCGATGTCGGCTACGACTCCGAGGCGGCCTTCAATCGCGCGTTCAAGCGGGTGACCGGGGTAACGCCGGGGCGGTGGCGCGATGGTGGTCTGATCTCGGCCGCGGCATCCTAGCGCGCGATGATGGCCTCACGCCGGTTCGCGGAAACTCTTCAGGCTGCGAGTCCGGTAGTCGTAGAGCTTGCCGGTCTCGGTCCAGGCCGGCGCGCACATCGGCACGATCCATTCGGCGACCTGCTCCGGCGTATCCAGCGTTAGCGGGTCTTCGCCGGGAAACACGGTCGCGCGCAAGCGCGTCCGGGTCGGGCCGGGGTTGAACAGGTTGACGCGAAGCGGCGTGCTGGCAGTTTCCTGCGCCCAGCATCGCGCCAGCGTCTCCAGCGCGGCCTTCGAGGCGGCATAGGGGCCGAGATAGGCGGTGGCCTGGCTCGCCGCGTCCGACGTGACGAACACCGCGCGGCCGGCGTCGGATCGTTTCAACAGCGGCTCCATGCAGCGGATCAGCTGGAAGTTGGCCGACACGTTGATTGCCATCACCTCGTTCCATGGTTTCATCTCGATGTGTCCGAGCGGCGAGGAGGGGCCGGCGACGCCGGCATTGCCGACGAGAATGTCGAGCCTGCCATGGCGTTCATGCAGCGCGGCGCCGAGCCGGGCGATGCCGTCTGAATCGGTGAGATTGAGCGGCACCAGCGTCGCAGCGCCGCCGGCGCCGCGGATTTCATCGTCCAGTTCTTCCAGGCCGGCCTGAGTCCGCGCCACCGCGACCACATGGGCGCCGGCTTTGGCCAGCGCGCGCGCGGCGGCATGGCCGATGCCGCGGGAGGCACCGGTGACGAGAGCGATGCGGGAGGCGAGGGGTGTTGTCATCGAAGGGACTCTATCAACTCGTCGTCCCGCGAACGCGGGGGCTCATACGCCGTGCAGCTTATGATGGGTGAAGATCTTCGCGTCTAGCGGTGTTCAAAGACACCAAGGCCTGGGGCTATGGATCCCCGCGTTCGCGGGGACGACATGCCGTGGGTGCTGTCAGCTCGCCTCTGCCAGCAGCGACAATTGCCGCGGCTGCGGTTCGGCTTCGCTGTGGTCGGTGAGGTGGGTCGGGTAGACGCCCGTGAAGCAGTGATCGGAGAATTTCGGATGGGCGGGATCGCGGCCGGGCTCGCCCATGGCGCGGTACATGCCGTCGATCGACAGGAACGCCAGCGAGTCGGCGCCGATGGCTTCGCGCATCTCCTCCAGCGAATGGGTCGCGGCCAGCAGGCCGCCGCGGTCCGGCAGGTCGATGCCGTAATAGTCGGGGTAAAGAATCGGCGGCGAGGCGAGGCGGAAGTGGACCTCGCGGGCGCCGGCGTCGCGCATCATGCGGACGATCTTCTTGGATGTGGTGCCGCGCACCAGGCTGTCGTCGATCAGGATAATGCGCTTGCCCTCGATCGCGGCGCGGTTGGCCGAATGCTTCATGCGCACGCCGAGTTCGCGCACGCTCTGGGTCGGCTGGATGAAGGTGCGGCCGACATAGTGATTGCGGATGATGCCGAGCTCGAACGGGACGCCGGAATGCTGGCTGTAGCCGACCGCGGCGGGCACGCCGGAATCCGGCACCGGCACAATGACGTCGACCTCGACATGGCTCTCGCGCGCGAGCTGCGATCCGAAGGCCTTGCGGACGTCATACACCGAGCGGCCGCCGACGATGGAATCCGGCCGCGAGAAGTAGATGTATTCGAAGATGCAGGGCCGCGGCGGTTTGGGCG
The DNA here is from genome assembly GCA_001464035.1 of Bradyrhizobiaceae bacterium Ga0074131. Classification (GTDB taxonomy): domain Bacteria; phylum Pseudomonadota; class Alphaproteobacteria; order Rhizobiales; family Xanthobacteraceae; genus Bradyrhizobium. Next base: position 300,556 of record LNEC01000011.1, on the reverse strand, counting down.
GAAACGGCTTGTGGCTTTCCGCGCCGCGCTCGTCGAACACGATGATCTCGCCCGGCTCGATGTCGCGAAGGTATTTCGCGCCGATCATGTCAAGCGCGCAGGTTTCCGACGCCAGGATCGGACAGCCGTCGAGTTCGCCCAACACCAGCGGGCGGATACCCAGGGGATCGCGGGCGCCGACCAGCTTCTTGTTGGTCATCGACACCAGCGAATAGGCCCCCTCGATCGCGCGCAGCGACTCGATGAAGCGGTCGATGAAGCGGGCGCGTTTCGACTGCGCCACCAGATGCAGGATCACCTCGGTGTCGGTGGTGGATTGCATCATGGCGCCGTTACGCACCAGCTCGCGGCGCAGGGTCAGCCCGTTGGTGAGATTGCCGTTGTGGCCGACCGCGAATCCGCCGGCATTGAGTTCGGCGAACAGCGGCTGAACGTTGCGCAGGATGGTGGCGCCGGTCGTGGAGTAGCGGACGTGACCGACCGCGATGTTGCCGGGGAGGCGCTCGATCACCTCGCGGCGGGAGAAGGTGTCGCCGACCAGGCCGAGCCGGCGCTCGGAGTGAAACCGGGAGCCATCGAAGGAGACGATGCCGGCGGCCTCCTGGCCGCGATGCTGGAGGGCATGCAGCCCGAGCGCGGTGATGGCCGCAGCTTCCGGGTGGCCGAAGATGCCGAACACGCCGCATTCCTCGCGCAGCGTGTCGCCTTCCAGATCGTCCTGCAGCTCGATCGCCGCGGGGTCCAGGTCAGGATCGTGGGCGGGATCGGAAGGGCTTTTCATCTCGTCCATCGCGCCTCTCTTCTGGCCTGGTATCAACGCCCGACCGCTTTGTCGATCTGCTTTTTCAAGCCTTCGCGGGCAGCCTTGCTGTAGCCATCGCCGGCGCCCGGCGCAGCCGGCTCGGCGTCAGTTTGCTCATCGTCCGGTTTATTCTTCTTGAATCTCTTCAAGATGGTGTTCTCCGGGTCATCCGGCAAGAGCGACATCAGCCAATCCCCGGTTCCCTGCAGCACCACGCGAGACTTCGCCCCGGTGACCCAGTCCGGCCGCTGCTTGTCTGGAACCAGCCAGCTGAAGAACAGGAAGGCCACGACGACGATCAGGAGGCCGCGCGCCAGCCCGAACAGGAAGCCGAGCGTGCGGTCCAGCGCGCCGATCCGGGAATCCAGGATCATGTCGGAAATCCGCACCGTGACGATGGAGACCACGATCAGGGTGGCGACGAAGACGCCGCCGACCACGACGACGCTGGCGATGGTCTCGTTCTGGAAATACTCCTTCGCGGTCGGCAGCAGCTTTCCGAACGCATAGAGCGTGACCAGCGCCGCCGCGCCCCATGCCGCGATCGAGAGAATCTCCCGCATGAAGCCGCGCACCATCGCGAGCAGGCCGGAGATCAGCATCACCGCGAGCAGGACGAGATCGAGTATCGTTATCGGCATCGGCTGGTCAGGTCCGCTCGTAAGTCCAAACTGCGAATCGGCAACGTCGGTGCCGCCCTAAGTGACGGTCAGATCGGGCGTCCCGCAAGGCAGGAAATAGCGCCATTCCCACCCCGCGCGCGGGTTGTATAGCGGCGAGGGCAGGTGCCGTCACGCCCGACTAGCCGTCCTGATGCCGGAATCTCGCTGGTGTGGTATTTTTCTCCACTGCCGCGCCGTCGCGGCCATCGCGGTTTCCGCCGCGATTCGGCTCTCGGCTGGCCTCTCGATCGGGCTCCCGGTTGGTTCTGGGCGTGCCGCGGGCGGCGATCTCGGCGACGAGGCTGGTCAATCCGCCGACGGTATTGAGCACCAGCCCGGCATCGCCGCCGACCTCGGCGCGTGCCGACTCCGGCAGCACGGCGCGGCTGAATCCGAGTTTGGCCGCTTCCTTGAGGCGGGCCGAAGTCTGCGCCACCGGCCGGACCGCGCCGGACAGCGAAATCTCGCCGAAATAGACCGCATCCGTCGGCAGCGGCGCGTTGACCAGCGACGACACCAGCGCGGCCGCGGCGGCAAGGTCGGCCGCCGGCTCCTGGATCCGCAGGCCGCCCGCCACGTTCAGATAGACGTCGTAGCCGGACAGTTTGACGCCGCAATGGGCCTCCAGCACCGCCAGCACCATCGACAGCCGGCTCGGATCCCAGCCCACCACCGCCCGTCGTGGGGTGCCGAGCGTGGTCGGCGCCACCAGCGCCTGCAGTTCCACCAGTACCGGACGGGTGCCTTCGATCCCGGCGAACACGGCGGTGCCCGGACTGCCGAGATCGCGCTCGGACAGGAACAGCTCGGACGGATTGGAGACCTCGCGCAGGCCGAGCCCGGTCATCTCGAACACGCCGATCTCGTCGGTCGGCCCGAACCGATTCTTTGCTGCGCGAAGAATCCGGAATTGCTGCGAGCCCTCGCCCTCGAATGACAGCACCGCATCGACCATGTGCTCGACCACGCGGGGCCCGGCGATCTGGCCGTCCTTGGTGACGTGCCCGACCAGGATGATGGTGGCGCCGGATTTCTTGGCGAACCGAATCAGCGCCTGCGCCGAGGCGCGCACCTGGGTCACCGTGCCGGGCGCGGATTCCACCGTGTCGGTCCACATGGTCTGGATCGAATCGATCACGATCAGGCGCGGCACCGGGCCTTCGGACAGCGTCGAGACGATATCCTCGACGGAGGTTTCCGCGGCGAGCTGCACCGGCGCATCGGCGAGTCCCAGCCGCTCGGCGCGCAGCCGCACCTGCGCCACCGCCTCTTCGCCCGAGATGTAGACCACGCGATGCCCGGCCCGCGCCATCAGGGAGGTAGCTTGTGTCAAAAGCGTCGACTTGCCGATCCCGGGATCGCCGCCGACCAGCAATACCGAGCCCCTGACAAAACCGCCGCCGGTGACGCGATCGAGCTCGGCCATCCCCGAGGAAAGGCGCGGGGCCTCCTGGCTCTTGCCGGTGAGGGTTTCCAGCTGGAACAGCCGGCCCCGGCGTTTTGAGCGGATCGAGACCGGCATCGAGGTGGCCCCGGTCGTGTCCTCCTCCGCCAGCGTGTTCCACTCGCCGCAGGACTCGCACTTGCCCTGCCAGCGGTTGAACGCCGCGCCGCAGTTCTGGCAGACGAAGGAGAGCGCGGACTTGGCCATGGGGAGGTGCGCGGATTTGGGGTTGTTCTTATTTTGTTCTATAGCTGATTAACAATCGGTTCGCGACAGAAAAGTCGATTGGCGTTGTTGAAAGAGGTCACCACCAGCGGAGACTCGGGTAACCAAATCTAACCACTTTCTTGAGATTTATTGGCACTTCAGGGAATTTCATGGCCGAAACATCAATCGAGTGGACTGACGCCACCTGGAACCCCGTAGCCGGGTGCACTGTCCTCACCGCCGGATGTACCAATTGCTACGCCATGCGGATGGCGGCCCGGCTTGAGGCGATGGGCACCGAGAAGTACCGCGGTCTCACTCGAAAAAGTGGGGGCAGGGCGGTTTGGACCGGAAAAATTCGATTGGACGAGAAATCGCTCGATGTCCCGCGCGCTTGGTCCAAGCCGCGCAAGGTTTTCGTTAACTCGATGTCCGATCTTTTTCATGATGACGTGCCGATTGAATTCATCGCGCGGGTTTGGGACGTGATGAGGGACACACCCCGGCACACCTATCAAATCCTCACGAAGCGCCCAGAGCGCATGGCCCAAATTCTAACGCAACCATCGTTCGAAATCCTGCCGAACGTCTGGCTCGGTACCAGCGTCGAAGACGATCGCGTTCTGTTTCGTCTAGACGCAATTCGGCGGGTGCCGGCGGCGATCAGGTTCGTTTCGCTCGAGCCGCTGATCGGATCGGTAGCTCAGGGCGATCTGACCGGCATCCATTGGGCGATCGTCGGCGGCGAGAGTGGCCCGCGTGCCCGTGCAATGAAACCTGAGTGGGTGGACGAGATTGAGGCGATGTGCCGGAGGTCCGGTACGGCCTTTTTCTTCAAACAGTGGGGTGGGAAGAACAAGAAGGCGGCGGGTCGAATTCTGAACGGTCGGACCTATGACGCCATGCCAGCCTTAAGTATGTGACGAGCGATCCTTGTAGCCAGTCCGATCGCTGCTGGCTTAGGGTTGGAAATGGCGAAGAACAGCGCAAACTGCGGAATGCCTCTATCGTCGTTGAGCCGCAGCGGAGGCAAAACGGCCGCAAAAAGATCCGCAAGCCGTGCGCCGAAATACCGCTCCATGTCGTCTACTTCAGCGGTTCTCGCCAAGCGCTCATCAGTGTCACCGAATAGATTGGTGCGCTTCTTAAGTTCGTACCAGTCTTCCTGCCAATCAGGTGTTCCGATCATTCGCGTAAGCGCGGCGCGCTTCGACGGATCTAAATCCTCTGCATCGCGGGTTGCCTGACGGAATAGCCCCGCGAGGGAAACCAAATACCAAACGTCGATGGCCTCTGTTTGCCTGATCGCAACCAGCGTTTCCCAGTCGACACTCATACCGTAAGGGTCGAGAAACATCACGGCGCGCGTACCAGCCCAGCTTCGTTGTTGGCTTAAGAGTCTCATAATCGCGGCGTTGGCGTCGCCAGGAATTACATCTATGGCCCGATGAGCGTGGCTTGCTCGCAGTTCATTTAGCGCGGCAATATGCCTTGCGCGTTTATCCATGAAGACGAGACGGTCAAATTCGGGAACGACGTCTATCGCAATTTTGGCAGATCCACGCCGACGTTCCACGCGCTCGTCAACCTTAGGGCCGAGCATGTCGGCGGCTCTACCGGGTATCACCACGGTCCGCTCACCCGTGCCGGCGAACGCATCGATGTACCAAAGGTTTTCGAACTGCGGACGTAATGCCGTGGTGAACTGCTGCAAGTACCCCCCGACAAGCGAAAGCTTGAGGTCTGTTGAGATGCTGCCGAATTCGTGGTCCGCCGGCGTCATAGCGCCCCTGGTCGCCGCTTAGGTCGAAAGCTTGTTTAACATATTACGGAATGGCGCCGCGAGCTATTGCCAAGGCCGCCGCCTACGCCCCGTCCACCTTGCTCGCCAGCACCTTGTCGATGCGCCTTCCATCGAGATCGAGAATCTCGAACCGCCAGCCGCCGGTTTCGATCCGATCGCCGACACCGGGAATGGTGCCGAATTCCTGCAGCAGGAAACCGGCGAAGGTCTGATAGGGCTTTGAAGGCGGCAGCACGATGCCGAGCAGGTCGGCAAAGGCGACCGCCGGCATCCACCCCGAGATCAGATAGGAGCCGTCGTCGCGCTTCACGAAGGGCAGCTCCGCGGGTCCTTCTTCGGTATGGAACGTGCCGACGATCGCCTCCAGAATATCGGCACGGGTCACGACGCCCTGGAAGGTGCCGTATTCGTCATGGATGAGGCCCATATGCACCGGCGAATCGCGCAGGATCGCGATGACGTCCCGTGCATCGACGGTCTCCGGGATGATGGGTGCGTGGCGGATCAGTTGGCTGATATCCGGTCTTTGCCCCGCCAGGCATGCATCGAGCATATCCTTGGCGTTGACGATTCCGAGCACATGGTCGCGGCTGCCGTCGAACACCGGGAAGTGGGAATGATTGCTGCCTGCGATGGTCGTCGCGACGTCGGCAGCGGGACCGCTCACGTCGATCATGCTGACTTCATGCCGCGGCGTCATCACGGCGCCGACCGGCAGGTCGCCGAGCCGCATCACCCCCGCGATCATTTCCTTTTCGCCGGGCTCCAGCACGCCGGCATTCTCGGCTTCGACGACGAGGGTGCGAATTTCCTCCTCGCTGATTTTCTCTTCCGCTTCGCCCCTGTGGCCGAGCAGCCAGAGCAGCGCCTTGCCGGAGCGATCCAGCAGCCACACCAGCGGCAGCGAAACCTTCGCCAGCATCATCATGGCCGGCGCCACCCTGACGGCGATCGCCTCTGGGTCGCGCAGCGCGATCTGCTTCGGCACCAGTTCGCCGATGATCAGTGAAAAATAGGTAATGACCGCGACGACGACGCCGACGCCGATCGTGTCCGCCAGTCCCCGCGACAGCCCGCTTTCCATCAGCCATGCGGTAAGACGCAGACCGAGGGTCGCGCCGGAGAAAGCGCCGGACAACACGCCGATGAGCGTGATCCCGATCTGCACGGTGGAGAGAAACTTGCCGGGATCGGAGGCCAGTTCGAGCGCCCGGCGCGAACCGGTGACGCCCTTTGCGACCAGAGCCGCGAGCCGCGCCGGCCGTGACGAAACGATGGCCAGCTCCGACATTGCGAGCAGGCCATTGACGACGATCAGGACCGCGACGATCCCGAGTTCCAGATACAGCACGCTTCAGCCTTGTTGATCCGGGATCGTAAACGGATCGATCCCACTGGTTCCGCCCCGCCATGAGGCCCGGCAGTAACCCTCAAATGGGGATTGGTGGGCGAACTTGCCATCCGCTTGTCAGGCCTGCGCGTTGCTCGCGCGCGTCCAGATCGCGACCGGTTGCTCGATGCCGCGGACCGTGCAGGCTGGCTTCTCGACCAGATGCATGAAGTCGGCGTTCGCGCATTGGCCTTCCGCGCGCGCCCGTTGCACCAGACCGTGGCTGACCACCATCGCGCAGCCGAATTCGCGGGTGAGGGACTCGAGCCGGCTCGCCGCGTTTACCGTGGTTCCGATGACGGCGAATTCGAGCCGGTTCAATCCCATATCGCCGAGCACGACCGGGCCGTAGTGCAGTCCGAGGCTGAGCTGGATCGGCGGCTCGCCGCGATGTTTTCGCTCGAGATTCAATTCGTCCATCGAGCTTATCATGGCCTGCGCGCAACGCAGCGCATTGCCGGCGTCGCAATCACCGGTGAAGGGGGTGCCGAACGTCGCCATCAATCCATCGCCGAGATATTTGTCCAGCGTTCCCTCATGGCGGAAAACCTCGCGCTCCATCCGCTCATGGAAGCGCCGCAGTGTGTCGATCACCTCGGTCGGGCTGCGGCCGTCGGAATAGGCGGTGAAGCCGACGATATCGGCGAACAGCACCGCGACATCCTGGGTTCGAACCTGCTTCAGCGGCTCGTCGTTCTTCGAAAGCTCCTCGACGACATTCGGGGAAAAATAACGCGCCAGATTGGTGCGCTCGCGCTCGATCCCGGCATGGCTGATCAGGAGCGCATTGGAACGGCGCGCCGCCAGCGCCAGGATCATGGCGACGATCATGAAGACCGTGATTTGTTGAAACCGTCCGCCGACACCGATCGCCGCGGGGTCGATGATCTCGAACAGCCGGATGTCGGAGCCTGTGGCGACGCGCACGCGTTCGGACAGCGCGGCATGGGTTTCGGGCTGCAGGTAAACCCAGGCGACGGCGATCGCCCACACCGCTGAGGTCCAGGCGCCCATCGCCACCACGGTGCGCCACGAATAGGCCAGCGTCGCGGTGGCCAGGAAGATGAAGAAATAGATGAAGGTGTCGAACCGGAACTGCATCGCCAGCGGCCAGTTCGCGGTGCTCCAGGGATTGGGCACGACGCTGAGGAAGGTCAGCAGCGCCAGATCGCAGAACATTAGAAAAAGCTCCGGCCGGGACCGGCCGGTGGTCTTGCCGACCTTGAGCTGGGCCCAGCCGATCACGGCAAAAAGGCTCAGCATCGCGACGTAATAGAGCACCTCCCAGTTCGGATTGATGATCGGCAACGTGACGGCGGTCACCGCCAGCGCCACCCAGCGCGCGCGGATCGCCAGCAGCAGGCCCTCGCGCTTGCTGCCGGCAAGGGCCGCCTCGGCGAATTTCAACGTGGCCTGTCGGGCCTCGGTTCGCTCAACCGGCCCGCCGCGAGAATCGGGAATGTCGCTTGTGTCAGCCAATACGCTCAAACCATCCACTCCTGATTTCGCACCGGAATCATGCGCCGACGAAGGCGTTGAACAGCATCGCGATCCCGGCCGCCAGCATGATACCATCCATCATCAGCCGAAACACATCCGGCTCGAGCCGCAATACGAAACGCCGGGCGATGACGGCGCCCGCCATCAGCGACGAACCGGCGATGAGGCCCTTCAGCGCGACATCGCCCGTCAGCGCGCCGAACTGCTGGAAGGTCAGGGATTTGCTGACATATAATCCGAGCGAGCTCGCGGCTTCGGTGGCTAGGAAGGCGCCCTTGCTGAGGCCGTAGAACAGGAACAGCGGCACGCTCAACGGCCCCGTCGACACCACGATACCGGTGAGGTAGCCGACGACGGCGCCGCCGGCGGCGAGGTGCCAGAGCGACAGTTTGAGATCGTGCCGGGCGAGCCAGTGCCGCGCCGGCACCATCGCGATCAGGAACAGCCCGATCGAAACATCCACCACGCGCGGCGGCAGCGCCAGCAGGGTGCGGGCGCCGAGCGCCGCGGCGGGAATACCGGTCACCGAATAGGCGGCGCAGGCCCGCCATTCGACCTCGCGCCACCAGGCCAGGATGCGCGACAGGTTCGCCATCACGGCGGCGACCGCCATGATCGGTACCGCCTGCTGCGGCCCGTATTGATACACCAGCACCGGCATCAGCATGATCGACGATCCCGTGCCGACGATGCCCGAGATGGTGCCGGCGGCGAGCCCGACGACGAGGACGAAGAGGAAGTTCAAGGGGGGTCTCCGCGAACCGTTGCTCTCCTACCCGGATGAGCGGGCTTGGGGCACCTACGGATGCGGTCCCCACGGCGCCGCGAGCAGGAGCTTTACCTCCTGTGTCATCACCAGCGGTCGAAATTTGCCGGCGAAGTTCATGAAGTCAGGATTGGCGAACAGCGCTTGCCAGGACTTGCGGCGATCGGCGTCGTCCTCGAATTTCCAGAGATGGATGATCTGGTTGATGGTGCCAACGTCACTCTGAAAATATCCGATCAGCTTCTTGTCGTGCTCGCCCTTCTGCATCGCAGGGAATCCGAGCTCCTGGTACAGCTTCACGGCTTCGGACATCTTGCCGACGTAGAGGGTGTAGGTGCGCAGCTCATAGAGCGCCATGGTGTCTTCTCCTTGAAAAATGCGTTGGCGGACTGGTTGAGTAGAGCCGAAAAGCACCGTGTGACTACCCGACGGGCAAATCACTTCCGTTTATCAGAAGTCATGTCAAGTCATCGAAACAAAAACATTTCGTTTAACACGTCGGGCAAATCACCTTTAGGGCGTTGCGCACGTCACGAACGCGCGGTGGGATGCGATGGACGCGACAGCGTCGGGCGCGCAAGGGATCGCAGGGCGGATTGCTCTCCGTGAGCGATCATCCGGCGCGCGGACGAACGGCGCTTAAAACTGTCTACGACGAAACTTGCCGGATAGGGACGAGGTCCGGCGAGAGCTTTGGCGGGACAGGCGCGGACGGCGAAATCGTGCAGGCCCGACGCCCCGACGCTGGCGTCAAGCTTTGCGGAGATGCCTCAGGCCCCAACCGGGTTCGGGCGCATCGTCAATCCGCAGGGCGATGGTGGCAAGAAAGCCGGTCACCAGGGTGATCACGTATAAGCCGTAACCCATCGTGCAGGGAAAGCCGGATGATCCGGTTCACCTGTGGTCTACTCGTGCGCTTTTTGTGCACGACCGCGGGTGCAATCGGCGCCCGGCTTTCCCTGCGCCCTTCTTCTCGAGAAGGGTGAAACTGATGCAAGCCTCGGGCGCCTGGCGGTCGCGAGATGGTTAGTCATGTCTGGATCGATGAGCGTCGTGTCAGCCGCTCTCGCAATGACGAATCTGAAATTGAATCGAAGGACTGTAGCCCGGATGGAGCGAAGCGAAATCCGGGGTCCCGCCGCTTGATGATTCCCGGATTGCGCTTTGCTCCATCCGGGCTGCAGGTGTCGGATCCAGAGTATTCAGCGCAGCACGATCCACGCCGGCGCGTGATCGCTGGCGCCTTCCTCGCCGCGCAGCTTGCGGTCGACGCCGGCCTTCATCAGCCGCGGCGCCAGCGCCGGACTGAGCAGCAGGTGGTCGAGCCGCAAGCCGGCGTCGCGCGGCCAGCGGTTGCGCTTGTAGTCCCAGAACGTGAACATCGGTTTTGCCGGATGCAGTTCGCGGATCGCGTCGCACCAGCCCTGCGCCATCAATTGCTTGAATGCGGCGCGGCTCTTCGGCTGGATCAGCGCATCCTTGTCCCAGGACCTGGTCGGATAGATATCGAGCGGTGTGGGCGCGACGTTGTAGTCGCCGGCCAGTACGACCGGGATATCCTGCTTGATGAATTTCGCGGCGTGCCGTCTGAGCCGCCTGAACCAGTCGAGCTTGTGGTCGAATTTCGGCCCCGGCTGCGGATTGCCGTTCGGCAGGTAGATGCTGGTGACGATGATGCCGTTGACGGCGGCCTCGATATAGCGCGCTTCGCGATCGTCGCGATCGCCGGGCAGGGCAATGCGGGTCAGCACCGGTTTGGCCTTGCGCGCCAGGATGGCAACGCCGTTCCAGGTTTTTTGGCCGCGCCACACCGCGCCGTAGCCGGCCTTCTCGATCGCATCGAGCGGAAAGTCGGCGTCGGTGGATTTCAGTTCCTGCAGCGCGACGACGTCGGGTTTTTCTGCGCGCAGCCAGCGCAGCAAATTTGGGAGGCGGCGATTGATGTTGTTGATGTTGAAGGTGGCGATCTTCACGAATGGTCAGGCCGGTATGACGGGGGCCGGTTCGGACGCTGCAGCAGCCGGCTCCGCCGCCGCTCCGCCCTTGTAGATCCGCGCATAACGCGGGCCGAGGCTGGTCAGGACTTCGTAGCCGATGGTGCCGAAATGATGCGCGAGTTCGTCGACGGTGATGCCTTCGCCGATCAGCGTGACCATGTGGCCGCGCCGCACCGCGCTCTTGTCGAGGTCGGTGACGTCGATAGCCATCAGGTCCATCGAGATGCGGCCGGCGACGGGGCAGCGCTTGCCGGCGACGATAACCTCGGCGCCGCGGGTGCCATCATTGCTGCTGCCGGCGCGGAAATAGCCGTCGGCATAGCCGGCGGCTACGATGGCGAGTCGGGTCGGCCGCCGCGCGCTCCAGGTTCCGCCATAACCGACGCTGTCGCCTTTCTCGATATTGCGGATCTGCACGATGCGGGCTTTCAACTCGACCACCGGCTGCATCGGGTTGTCGGCCTCCGGCGTCGGATTGACGCCATAGAGGGCGGCGCCCGGCCGCACCAGGTCGAACTGGAACGCGGCACCGAGGTACACGCCGGCACGCCGGAAAACAGGCTGGCGATCTCGCGGAAGGTCGCGAGCTGTTTGGCGTTGAGCGGATGATTGAGGGTCTCGGCGCAGGCGAGGTGGCTCATGACCAGCGTGATGCCGTGATCGCCGGCGTTGATCCGCGGAATGATGCCCTGCGCTTCTATAATGGTCAGGCCGAGCCGGTTCATGCCGGTATCGATATGAATGGCGGCGCCGCCGGCCCAGCCGGTGCGGCGGCAGAACACGTCCCACTCGGCTAGCTCGTTGAGATCGCCGATCACCGGCCTGGCGTCGATCCTGGCATAGGCGTCCCCGGTATTCTGGAAGAAGCCGTCGAGCACATAGATTGCCGCCGCCGGCACCGCCGCGCGAACCACGCGGGCTTCGCCGAGGGTTGCCACGAAAAACGTCTTGCAGCCGGCGCCGGCGAGCGCGCGCGCGACTTGTTCGGCGCCGCAGCCATAGGCGTTGGCCTTGACCACGCCGGCGCATTCGGCCGGCACCGCCGACTTCTCGAGTTTGCGCCAGTTGGCGATAATGGCGTCGAGATCGACGGTGAGAACGGCGCTGGCGGTCGCCAGCGCAGCCGCCTGGTTCGCCTCGGGCGACAGGACAGAGCCGGGCGGGGCGAATTTCGGATCGGAAACGATGTTCATACCTTACTTTACGCGCAGGCATGCCGCGGTTCAACCGTAGCGGCCGGGTCAGTATTGCGCCGGCAAATGGCTGTCCTGCGCGAGATCGCTGAACCGGGTGAACTGGCCTTCGAACGCCAGTTCGACCGTGCCGGTGGGTCCGTGGCGCTGTTTACCGATGATGACTTCGGCCTTGCCATGCACCAGCGACATCTCGAGCTGCCATTTCTCATATTCCGGCGTGCCGACGCGTGGCTCCTTGTTGGCGAGGTAATATTCCTCGCGATAGACGAACATCACGACGTCGGCGTCCTGCTCGATCGAACCGGATTCACGCAGGTCCGACAGCTGCGGGCGCTTGTCGTCGCGGCTCTCGACCTGGCGGGAAAGCTGCGACAGTGCGATGATGGGAACGTTCAGTTCCTTGGCCAGCGCCTTCAGGCTGGTGGTGATCTCGGTGACTTCCTGCACTCGATTGTCGTTGCCGCGCTTTCCCGAGCCTTGCAGCAGCTGGATGTAGTCGACCACGATGAGGTCGAGGCCCTTTTGCCGCTTCAGGCGGCGGGCGCGGGCGGTCAGCTGCGAAATCGACAGGCCGCCGGTCTCGTCGACATAGAGCGGCAGCGACTGCAACTCGATCGAATAGTCGCGAATCTTCTCGAAGTCGGTTTCGGTAATGCCGCCGCGCCGGATCGTGCTCGAGGCGATGCTGGTCTGCTCGGCGAGAATACGGGTGGCGAGCTGTTCGGCCGACATTTCGCATGAGAAGAAGCCGACGATGCCGCCATTGACGGATTTCATGGTGCCGTCGGCCTGGACTTCGGCGCGATGCGCCTTGGCGACGTTGTAGGCGATGTTGGTGGCGAGCGCGGTCTTGCCCATGCCGGGACGGCCGGCGACGATGATCAAGTCGGAAGGCTGCAGGCCACCCATCTTGACGTCGAGATCACGCAGGCCGCTGGCAATGCCCGACAGTTTCCCGTCGCGTTGAAAAGCCTTGGCCGCCATATCGACGGCGACGGTGAGGGCCTGTGCAAAGCGCTGGAAGCCGCCGTCGTAGCGGCCGGACTCCGCCAGTTCGTAGAGCCTGCGCTCGGCGTCCTCGATCTGCGCGCGCGGCGCAAAATCCACCGGCGCGTCGAACGCGACATTGACCATGTCCTCGCCGATCCGGATCAGGTCGCGGCGCAACGCCAGCTCGTAGATGGTCCGCCCGTAGTCCTGGGCGTTGATAATGGTGGTCGCTTCGGCGGCGAGGCGGGCGAGATACTGGCCGACCGTCATGCCGCCGATGTCGGTGTCGGCCGGAACGAAGGTCTTCAGCGTCACCGGGGTAGCGACCTTGCCCATCCGGATCAGGCTGCTGGCGGTTTCATAGATGGTCTGATGGATCGGTTCGAAAAAATGCTTTGGTTCAAGAAAGTCCGAAACCCGATAAAAAGCGTCGTTATTGACGAGGATCGCGCCCAGCAGGCTCTGTTCGGCCTCGATATTGTGTGGTGCGCTGCGATAGGCCGGCGTTCCCGGATCGGGTGCGAGCTTGAGGACGTTCGAATCAGTCAGGGCCATGGCTTTGAAATGTTCTCGGACTTTGTCGGATGCGGGGCGGGATAGAGCGCCACTCCGCGCCGCAGCGAAAGGGTGCTCGTGCCTTATGCCCGATTCACACAATCCAATGTGCGAATCCAGGTCAGGGGCCGCGCATTCTGCTTGACGGGTTTTGCCTAGCCGGGGGCAACGGCACGCCGCGCCTCGTCATCCTGGGAAATCCAGTGCGCATTGAACCCTGCCCCGCGCAGGCACACTCATGCCTAGGGCGGCAAATGTCCCGGAACCGAATCAGATCAACAGGAGATAGATCAGCGCGCCCACGGCAGCGCCCACGCCGATGGCAATCAGGGCGTAATCGGTGCCGATGTCGGCCTGCGGATCGAACGATGATGGGTAGGGTTTCTGGGCCATCTTGGACGTTTAGGGCGGCCCGGCGAAACCTTCTGTGAAGCAGATCACATCCGGTTAATTTTTGCTTAAGTCATGGTCGGAGGGAACGGGTCGCCGACGGCAGGATTGGTAACGGGGGCGGATTAGGATCGGGTAATGGGCCAGCAGCTTCAGCGATGGCGTTCGGCAGGCGGCGAGAGATCATGGCTGTCGATGTTGATCGACACCATGGACGACGTTTCTCGCCCGGAATTGCGCAACCAGCCGTGCGATCGGCTGGTCGTGGCCGCGGTGCGCGCGCAGCTTTCGCGCCCGGCGCCATCCTGCGCCCAGCGAGGCTCCTGATTCGGCCTGCGTCCCTAGCGCTTCGATCGAACCGGTCTACTCGCCTGCGATTTGCAGCCGCGGTTGCTTGCCACGCTCGACCCCGCGAAGCCGGGCCTCTGCATCCTCGATGTAGTGCCGCGTCACGGGAACAACGCCTTGACGTTTGGCGAGCTGGATCTGGAAATTCATCATGTTCTGCTTGCGGAACGACATTTCGGAGCACGCCAGGTAAAACTCCCACATCCGCGCAAAGCGCTCGTCATAAAGCTGCACCGCTTCTTCCCGCCGCGCCATGAACCGCTCCCGCCACGCCTTTAGCGTTTCCGCATAATGCAGCCGCAGGATTTCGATGTCGCACACCAATAGTCCGGCGCGCTCGATCGCGGGCATCACCTCGGAGAGCGCGGGGATATAGCCGCCGGGGAAAATGTACTTGGTGATCCACGGATTGGTGACGTCGGGTCCCTCCGAGCGGCCGATCGAATGCAGCACCATCACGCCGTCGTCGGTGAGGAGTTCGGCGCACCGCCTGAAATAGGTTTCGTAGAAATCGACGCCGACATGCTCGAACATGCCGACCGACACGATGCGCTCGAACGGGCCGGGAATGTCGCGATAGTCTTCGAGGAAGAAGTTGGCCGTTTGGGCCAGGTTCTTCTCGGCGGCCCGGGCATTCGACACCTGCAATTGCTCGGTCGATAGCGTGACACCGGTGAGCTTGGCGCCGGTCATTTCGGCGAGATAGAGGCCAAGGCCCCCCCATCCGGAGCCGATGTCAAGCACGCGGTCGCCGCGCCGGATCAACAGCTTGGCGGCGAGGTGGCGCTTCTTGGCCAACTGTGCGTCGTCGAGCGTCGCGTCAGGCGTTTCGAAATAGGCGCAGCTGTATTGCTTGTCGGCATCGAGGAAGAGCGAATAGAGCCGGCCATCGAGATCGTAATGGTGCGCGACGTTGTTCAGGGATCGGCGGCGCGGATTGAACTGCCTGGAGTGCCTGACGAGGTAACGCAGAAGCCATTGCAGCCGGGCCCAGTGCGGCAAAATCTCGGGCTGGTCCATCAGAAGTGCCAGCGCATCCGCGATCGAGCCATTTTCGACGACAAAGGTGCCGTCCATATAGACTTCGCCGAGCGCAAGTTCAGGGTTGAGGAGTATCCGGCGTTCGGCGTCGACGGTCAGGAAGCGGACCGCGACCGGCTTCCCGCTGCCGTCGCCGCAGCTGAATTTCGCTCCGCTCGCGGTCGTAAACGTCATCGCGCCGCGGCGGATGAACTGGTCCAGGAAATAACGCAGCAAGCGGTCCATCGAAACCACCAAACTGAGAGATCCCAACGAGGCAGGCGTGGCGGCCATCACACCCGACGCCAGCGGGTATCGACCGATCCCCGCACGCCGTAAGGCCAACATAGTAGCGATGAAGCGATGGCGCTAGTGCATTGTACAAGCAGCGGATATTCGGAATTGTCGCGTTCACGCAGATGCGTTGGCCGATGCGTTATCTGTGCGCTTCCATTCGCGGCATAATCGGCTAAAAGGTGACCGCTGCCGGGCTGTGCCGAAGTTTTGGGGCGCTGGACGCAATTTCCGAATCTGGAGAACTTTGAGAATGTTGAGCCGAGCGCTCAGTTTAGCGACGGTGACGCTTCTGATCGGCTGTCTCGCGGCGATCCCGGTGCGGGCGCAAAATCTCGATGCCGGCAAGAGCCCTTCCCAGATTTTTTCAGGCACCTGCAGCGCCTGCCACAAGGGGCCGCGGGGTCTCTTAAAGAACGTGCCGGCCGGATCGTTGCAAGGCTTCCTGCGCCAACATTATACCACTTCCGGCGAGATGGCCGCGCAGCTCAGCGCCTTTCTGATCGCCAATGGTGCGGCCGACACCCGCGGTTCCAGGCCCACGCAGCAGGCAAAGGATGCGAAGCCCGCGGCACCAGAGCAGCTTGACCGTTTCGGCCGCCCGATACGCCCCGCGCCGGCCCAGCAGGCCTCCAGGCCCGACGGCGAACCGCAGCAGGCCGCCGCGCCGGATGGGCTGGTTCCCGGTCCCGACGGCCGCAAATCGGCTGCCAAGCCGAAGCTGGGCAAGCGGGGCAAGGAAGAGCCGCCCAAGGTCGACGCCGCCAAGGACGAGACGGCAAAGAGCGAGACGGCGAAAGAGGACATTCCGAAGGAAGAAGCCGCCAAGGACGACGCCAGGGACGACGCCAAGGACGACGCCAAACCCTCCAGCGAGGCTGCGTCTCGGTCGGCCACGATCGAAACACCCAAGGAAGCCGGCGAAACCCCGGCGCTGCGGCCCGATCCGGTACCCGAGGTCACTCCGGCGCCCCCGTCGGTGTCGGCCGCCGTCTCCACCGGCGTGTTGGAGCCTGCGGCCGCGCCTGCGCCTCCGGCGGCGCCGCCAGCTCCACCCCCGGATGTGACGGCGTCCGCGCCGGCTTTGCCACCGGTTCCCCCGGCGGGACCGCCCGCGCCACCGATCTCTCGATAGATCTTCGCAGGACGACAATGCCGGCTCGCGGCAGGGCTTGACCGCGTCTAGAGCACTGCTCTAGAGTAATCATCTAGTGTACTTCGGGAGAAGCAGCGGTGGTGGCCGGCGCGCGCGAGGACCTGATGGCCGCGGGATTGGCGGTCTTCGACCGTGACGGTTTCGATGGTGCGACCGTTGCGGCCATTCGCGCCCGCGCGCGGGCTTCGAACGGCAGCTTTTTCCATTTCTTCGGATCGAAGAAGGAACTGGCGGGCACGCTTTTCCTGGAAATACTGCAGCGCTATCACGCCGCGGTGTTGGCTGCGATCGACACGCGTTGCGGGGCCCAGGAGGGCATCGACCGTTTGATCCGCGCGCACCTGGACTGGGTGGTGAATAACCGGCGCGAGGCGCGCTATCTGTTCGAGATTTCCCGCAGCGAATGGACCGAAGAGGTCAGGGACGCACAGCGGGCTCAGAACTCGCGCCTCGGCGAAGCCGTCGAGCGCTGGCGCGCGCCGCTGATCGTCAGCGGGGAATTGCTGCCGATGACGCCGATGCTGTTCTTCAGCCAGATCATCGGCCCTGCGCAGATATTCTGCCGCGCCTGGCTGTCGGGTCGCGACCGAAGCGATCCGAGGCTTCAGGCCGACATCCTGATCGCTTGCGCGATCCGCGCGCTGGTGGCGCCGCAACCCCATCGAGAAAACGGAGGCGCGCCATGACGCAGGATGCCGGCTTGAAGTACGATCCGGAGTTCGCCGCGATCGCGCGGCGAATCCACGACAGTGTCGGTCGGCAGGGTTTCATGGCGCATGTCGGTGCCGAGCTCTCTGACTTGGCCCGGGGCTCGTGCACGCTGGCGGTCGACCGGAGGCCAGAGCTGTTGCAACAGCACGGCCTGTTCCACGGCGGCGTCACCGCTTTCCTGGTCGACAACGCAACCACGATCGCCGCGGCGACATCGCGCGGCCAGCCGGCGCTGACGGCGGAGTACAAGTTGAACCTGCTGTCGCCGGCATCGGGCGATCGCCTGATCTGCCGCGCCCGTGTAATCAAGCCCGGACGGCAGGTCGCGGTCGTTGCCGCCGATGTGTTCTGCGTCATCGACGGAACAGAGAAACACACCGCGACCGCGCTGGCGTCGATCGCGATGCTGTCAGGAGAAGTGACCGCCGGAATCACAAGCCCGGCCTGAGGCCGGGCTTGGGCAATTCGGACGGTTGGAGCTGCCTTATTTGTCGGAAGCAGCTTCTTCCTGCGGTTCGTCGTCGCGGCGGGCTTCCGGATCGAAGAATTCGCCGGCGGCGGCCAGCGCTTCGGCAGCGGCATCCTGATCTTCCTGACGGGAGGAGATGTCTTCGCCGCGTTTGATGCGCTCGGCCTCGTCGGCACTGCGCGCGACCGTTACGCTGACGGCGACTTCGACCTCCGGATGCACGGCGATGGCAATGTTGTGCTTGCCGATGGTCTTGATCGGCGCGTCCAGCATCACCTGGCTGCGGCTGATGGCGACGCCGTCCGCCTCGAACGATGCGATGATGTCGCGAACCGTCACTGATCCGAACAACTGGCCGGTCTCCGAGGCCTGGCGCAGCACGACGACGTTGCGGCCGTCGATCTTCTCGGCGACCTTGGTGGCTTCGCCCTTGGCCTGCAGGTTGCGGGCTTCGAGTTCGGCCTTCATGCCGTCGAACTTGGCCCGGTTGTCGGCGGTGGCGCGCAACGCCTTGTTCCGCTTCAAGAGGAAATTGCGGGCATAGCCGTCCCGGACGCGGACGACTTCGCCCATCTGGCCAAGCTTGGCGACGCGCTCCAGCAAAATGACTTCCATGTTGGTTCTCCTTTGGGGTGCTATGAGGTCAGGTTGAAAGTAATTCAGAACACGGGTAGGGGCGGCGGCCTCTTCTGCTGAAAGCGCCGGCGAAATCCGAAAATGGCGTCGGCGATGCCGAGAGCCGTCATCGCCAGGATGAGCCAGCCGCCGGACAGCACCACGGTCGCGTAGGCGCAGGTCAGCCAGAGCCCGCGGCCCTTCAAGCCCAGCGTCAGCGTGTGCAGCACCGCGAACCCGATCAATGCGTAGATCATCAGCAGCGCCGCAGTGACGGTCTGAGCCAGCATCGCAAGCAGCCCGCCGGAGAAACAGAACGCGATGGCGGCCGACAATGCCGCGAGCGTCATCGGCGGCAGATCGGTGCTTCTGAGGTCGGGCCACGAACGACGCAATCGTCCCGATGTTGCCGCGATCCGGGCAGCCAGCCAGAAGTTGAGCATCAGCATGGTCATGGCGCTGTTGGCGGCGGCAGCCGGCGCGATCATCACGGCGGCATCGATGCGCTGTTTGATATCATCGCTCGAAGCCGCGACGCCTGGGCTGAGAATCCGCAGCAAGCCCGCTCGCAGTGCCTCGGTGATGGTGGCGGCGTCGGAGCCCAGCGTGAGCAGGGTCGCCATCGTGGACAGAACGCCAAAGCCCGCAATCCAGAGCAGGAGGCGGCCGATCGGGTACCATTCCATCACCGGCGCGACCGTCGTCGCGCCTTCACCTGATCCGTCAATGGAAACCGGCCGTCCCAGCAAGGCGAGGTGCCCAAGCCACCAGGCCGGCAGCGCCACCATGACGACAAAGGCTATGCAAAAGGGCAGGCCGAAGGTGGCACCGAGGACCGTGGCCGCCCCGATGCCGCCGATGGTGGCGGCCAGCGGTCCCCACCCAAGCGCCGCCACCATCAACGGTAGCGGGGCGAAGTAGAGCAACAGCAAAGAAATCAGCGCGCGCGAAATGATCGAGGCGAACATCAGCCCCGACGCGCTGCCGGCCGCAATGGCGATGAGAACGATCGTGTTCATCAGCTGTCCCGCTCCCTTCGAGCGGTTAGAGGCTCCCTCGAGAACCCCAACCATCGGCGACCGGACGATCCGGAAGCCTTATGAAGATATTCGATCCGCGCCGCGGACGGCGCGGATCGAATGGTCCGAGGAACCGCGAGCGCTTGATGGCGCGGGCGAGTTCACGCTGCTTCTTGGCGGAAACGGCGGTGATGCGGCTCGGCACGATCTTGCCGCGCTCGGACACGTAACGCATCAGCAGCTTGGAATCCTTGTAATCGATCTTCGGCGCATTCGGACCCGTGAACGGGCAGGTCTTGCGGCGGCGAAAAAACGGACGGCGTGCACCAGCTTCAGCCATGATTCTTACTCCTCAACCGCTGCTTCAGCGTCCTCGCGCGGACGGCGCGGACCACGATCACCACGATAGCCACCGCCGTCGCGATCGCCCCGGAAGCCGCCTTCGCGGTCGCCACGGAACCCGCCGCCGCGGTCGTCGCGATCGCGGTCGCGATCGGCCTTGCGCATCATCGCGGAGGGGCCTTCCTCATGCTCTTCGACGCGAACGGTGAGATAGCGGATCACGTCTTCGTTGATCCGTTCCTGCCGCTCGACTTCGGCGACCGCCGCCGACGGGGCGTCAATGTTGAGCAACACGAAATGCGCCTTGCGGTTCTTGTTCATCCGGTAGGTGAGGGAGCGTACGCCCCAATTTTCCATCTTGACGACCTTGCCGCCGAGACCCTCGACGATGCCGGTCATCTGGGCGGTCAGTTCTTCGACCTGCTGGGTGCTCGCATCCTGACGCGCGAGAAAAACATGCTCATAGAGAGGCATGGGTGTCCTTTCCTAGTGTTGGCGTGGTTCCCGGCGGCAAGCCCTTCGAGACCTTCGGAAAGGACTCGGGATTAAGCTCAGAAGGCGGAAGCACGGGACGACGGACCGACTGGCCCTGCCGCATCAAAATCGCCAGGAAGGAGAGATTGCTGAGACCGTCCGTTCAGCTCCCGGCCGGGATCCACGGATGCAGCGGTTTATAAGGATTTTGGCCCCGATGGCAAGGGACCGGCCTTCCGACCGGGCAATTTACCGAGCCCGGGGACCGTAGCTTGACACAGGGAGCCCCGGCGGTGTCTTTCGGCTCAACTTTTGGGGATCTGCTACATTCAGGGAGCGCCGATGACGGCTGCATTTACTTTTCCGGGACAAGGTTCCCAGGCAGTCGGCATGGGCAAGGCGCTGGCGGAGGCCTTTCCGGCAGCGCGCGCGGTGTTCGACGAGGTGGATGCGGCGCTCGGCGAGAGGCTCACGTCAATCATCTGGGACGGTCCGGCGGAGACGCTGCAGCTCACCGAAAATGCCCAGCCCGCTCTCATGGCGGTTTCACTTGCCACGCTCCGGGTGCTGGAAACCGCGGCCGGATTCTCGGTCGGACGGGATGCCGCCTTCGTCGCGGGCCACTCGCTCGGCGAGTATTCCGCGCTGGCGGCTGCCGGCAGCCTCAGCATCAGCGACACCGCACGCCTGCTGCGCATCCGCGGTCTTGCCATGCAGAAGGCGGTGCCGGTGGGCACTGGCGCCATGGCGGCGCTGCTTGGGCTCGATTACGAGGCGGCGGTGGCCGTTGCAGCGCAGGCCGCGCAGGGGCAGGTCTGTCAGGCCGCCAACGACAATGGCGGCGGTCAGGTCGTGATCTCCGGTGACAAGGCCGCCGTCGAGCGCGGGCTCGAGATCGCGAAGACAAAAGGCGCCAAGCGCGCGATGCTGCTGCCGGTGTCGGCACCGTTCCATTGCCGGTTGATGCAGCCGGCAGCCGATGCGATGGCCGAGGCGCTGGCCAGCGTCACCATCAGGCAACCGGCTTCACCGCTGGTGTCGAATGTGCTGGCGGCGCCGATTACCGATCCGGACGAGATTCGCCGCCGCTTGATCGAACAGGTGACCGGCACCGTGCGCTGGCGCGAATCAGTGGCCTATATGGCGAGTCACGGG
The DNA here is from genome assembly GCA_001464035.1 of Bradyrhizobiaceae bacterium Ga0074131. Taxonomy (GTDB): domain Bacteria; phylum Pseudomonadota; class Alphaproteobacteria; order Rhizobiales; family Xanthobacteraceae; genus Bradyrhizobium. Next base: position 279,250 of record LNEC01000011.1, on the reverse strand, counting down.
GTCACCTGCTTCTTCGAGATCGGCGCCGGCAAGGTGCTGAGCGGTCTGGTCAAGCGCATCGCCGACGGCGCGGTCGGGATTTCAGTGGGCGGGCCGAATGATATTGCCCCGGCGAAAGACGCGCTTGCCGCAGCGCAGCAGTAGTATCTGACGCGTTTTTCACGCGAACCGGTACCCACTTCGGTCGAAACGCTACAGGTGAGGAGACATGGATGTTCGATTTGACTGGCAGGACGGCGCTCGTCACCGGGGCGACCGGCGGAATCGGTAATGCGATCGCACAGGCGTTGCACGCCCAGGGCGCGACGGTGGCCATTTCCGGAACGCGGCGCGAGGTGCTGGACACGCTCGCCGGCAAGTTGAGCCAGCGCGTTCACGTGCTACCCTGCAATCTTTCCGACAGTGCGGAGGTCGAGGCGCTGGTGCCGGCGGCCGAGGCGGCGATGGGTCAGGTCGATATCCTCGTCGCCAATGCCGGCATCACCAGGGACAATCTGTTCGTGCAATTGCGCGACGAGGATTGGGACGAGGTCATCAAGGTCAATCTGACATCGACCTTTCGCCTCGCCCGGGCCGCGACCAGGCTGATGATGCGCAAGCGGTTCGGCCGCATCATTGCGATCACCTCGATCGTCGGCGTCACCGGCAATCCGGGCCAGGGCAATTACACCGCGTCGAAGGCCGGACTGATCGGCATGATCAAGACGCTCGGCGCGGAATATGCCAAGCGCAACGTCACCGCCAACTGCATTGCGCCGGGATTCATCAAGACACCGATGACGGACGCGCTTAACGACAAGCAGCGCGAAACCATCCTGTCGAAGGTTCCTGCGGCGCGGCTGGGAACGCCTGAAGATATTGCCGCGGCGGCGGTCTATCTCGCTTCCAACGAAGCCGCGTACGTGACCGGACAGACGATTCACGTCAATGGCGGAATGGCCATGTTTTGAACCCGTTACTGGCCGTTCCGTACGGCAGAGGCGGTTTTCGGCTGTCATCGAGGCTTGTAGTCAAGGCTCGGGAAGTATGGTAACCGAACCAGCAACGGATGGGCAAAGAACGCCATTGCAGGAATTTGAATCCCTGTATATTGGCGGGGCGGAGCCTGCCGCCGTTCTCCGGGCCTTTGTCTGTCATGACGGGGCAAATCAAAGACTATGCGCGAATGCGAAGGAAGTTTAACGACCACGATGGCTCGTAGCGTCTTGGGGACGACGGGTCTAATGGAACAAGCACGAGGTTGAACGATGAGCGAGATTGGCGAGCGAGTTAAGAAGATTGTGGTCGAACACCTTGGTGTTGAACCCGAAAAAGTGGTCGATGCCGCGAGCTTCATTGACGACCTCGGCGCGGACAGCCTCGATACGGTCGAGCTGGTGATGGCGTTCGAAGAAGAATTCGGTTGCGAGATTCCCGACGATGCCGCTGAGACGATCTTGACCGTTGGCGACGCCACAAAATTTCTTGAAAAAAACGCAAAGAGCTGACGCCCCGCGCGGTGCTGCCGAAGCCGGACGGGCCGTGGTCGAACGGTCCACCGGTTTCTTGTTGTGGGCTGCGGGTACTGGGCTGGAGTGCAGGATATGAGGCGGGTTGTCGTCACGGGCCTCGGCATGGTTACGCCACTCGGCTGTGGCGTGGAGCCGACCTGGAGGCGCATCCTCAACAGCGAGAGCGGGGCCAAGAAGATCGACACGTTTGACGTGTCCGATCTGACCAGTCGGATCGCCTGCGTGATTCCGCGCGGTGACGGCAGCGGCGGCACCTTCAATCCCGACCAGTGGATGGAGCCGAAGGACCAGCGCAAGGTCGACGACTTCATCGTCTTCGCCATGTGCGCGGCGCGCCAGGCGCTGGATGATGCCAACTGGCATCCGTCAACCGAGGAGGAACGCTGTGCCACCGGCACCATGATCGGCTCCGGGATCGGCGGGCTGTCGGGTATTGCCGATACCGCGTTGCTGCTGAAAGAGCGCGGGCCGCGCAAGGTATCGCCGTTCTTCATTCCCGGACGCCTGATCAATCTGGCCTCAGGCTATGTGTCGATCGAGCACGGCCTCAAGGGCCCCAACCATTCCGTGGTAACCGCTTGTTCGACCGGTGCGCATGCGATCGGGGACGCCAGCCGGCTGATCGTGCTCGGCGACGCCGACGTCATGGTCGCGGGTGGTACGGAATCGCCGATCTGCCGGCTGTCGATGGCGGGGTTTTGCGCATCGCGCGCCCTGTCGACCGGCTTCAACGAGACCCCGGAAAAAGCATCGCGTCCCTACGACAAGGACCGGGACGGCTTCGTGATGGGGGAAGGCGCCGGCATCGTGGTGCTCGAGGAATATCAGCACGCGAAAAATCGCGGCGCCAGGATCTATGCCGAGGTTATCGGTTACGGGCTGTCCGGCGATGCCTATCACATCACGTCGCCATCACCTGACGGCGATGGCGCGTTCCGCAGCATGAGTGCGGCGATGAAGCGCGCCGGAATCACACCTTCCGACATCGACTACATCAATGCGCACGGCACCTCGACGCAGGTCGGCGATGAAATCGAACTCGGCGCAGTGGAACGGTTGCTGGGAAACGCCGCTTCCAAGGTGTCGATGTCGTCGACAAAATCGTCGACCGGACATCTGCTCGGTGCCGCCGGTGCGATCGAGACCATTTTCAGCATCCTGGCGATTCGCGATAACATCGCCCCGCCGACCATCAATCTCGACAACCCATCGGTGGAGACGGCGATCGACCTCGTGCCGCAGACCGCGCGCAAGCGGGAGATCGATGTCGCGCTGTCGAATTCGTTCGGTTTCGGGGGCACCAACGCATCCGTGATCGTGCAGCGGGTTGCCAACTAGCCAGTGATTGGAACGAAACCACCGTTTTGCCGCATTCGGCGACAACTCCGGAGCGCGATCAGAAAAACGCGACTCCGGTTTTGCGTCCGGTCGCGCTCTAAACTATAAGATACGCGGGCGTACGCCATTGGCGCGGCAGGGATCGCCGGGCCACGATTCAAACCGCCAGGATTCAGGTTGCATCGATGAGTGAAAGGCCGCCCATTTCGCCACGCAGCCCGCGCGCCGCGCTGGAGCCCGAACAGGTTCCGCCGCCGCCGAAGCGGTCCGAGCGCGCCCGAAATCCGTTCGTCATTGTCGGCAATGCCATCATCACCATCGTGCTGGTAGCGATGATCGGCGGCGGCGCTGCTTACGTTTACGGCAAGCAGTTAATCGAGGCGGCGGGTCCGTTGAAGGAAGACAAGATCGTCAACATTCCGGCGCGGGCCGGAAAGAGGGACATCGCCGATGTGCTGCAGCGCGAAGGCGTGATCGACGTCAATCCGTGGGCCTTTATCGCCAGCGTGTTCGCGCTGAAGGCAAGCTCGGAACTGAAGCCCGGCGAATATTCGTTCCAGAAGAACGCCAGCCTGCGCGACGTCATCGGCACGATCGTCGAAGGCAAGGTGGTCCAGCACGCCGTGACGATCCCGGAAGGGCTGACCTCGGAGCAGATCATCGCCCGCCTGACCGACAACGATATCTTTGCCGGTACCGTCCGTGAAATCCCGCGCGAAGGCACCTTGCTGCCCGAGACCTACAAGTTTCCGCGCGGCACCACGCGCGAGCAGGTGATCCAGCGCTTGCAGCAAGCCCAGAAACGCGTACTGGCTGAAATCTGGGAACGCCGCAATCCGGAGATCCCGGTCAGGTCGCCGGAGCAACTGGTGACGCTGGCCTCGATCATCGAGAAGGAAACCGGCAAGGCCGACGAACGCAGCCGCGTCGCTGCGGTATTCGTCAACCGGTTGCGGCAGAAAATGAAGCTGCAGTCTGATCCGACCATCATCTACGGGCTGGTCGGCGGCAAGGGAACGCTCGGTCGGCCAATCAAGCGCTCCGAGATCCAGCAGCCGTCACCCTACAACACCTACGTGGTCGACGGCCTTCCGCCCGGACCGATCGCCAATCCGGGGCGCGCCTCGCTGGAGGCCGCGGCCAATCCGGCGCGCACGCGCGATCTGTTCTTCGTCGCCGACGGTACCGGCGGCCACACCTTCACCGAAACCTACGACCAGCATCAAAAGAACGTCGTCAAGCTGCGCGCGCTGGAAAAGCAGATCCAGAACGACACGGTCGAGCCGGCCGCCGAAGAGGCCCAGCCGGCCACCGCCGCCGGGCCGGCCGATACCAATCCCACCGCCGCGACAACCAGGCCGGCTGCGTCGAAGAAGCCCGCGCGCGCCGCTCCTCCCGTCGCTCCAGCCACTCCGGCCGCTCCGGGCCGGCAAGGCGCGGCGCAATCGACGACGACGCCTCCGGTGGTGCAGCGCTAGCTGGCGTCGTTCTGTGCCGGAACCGAATTCCACTTTGGCGGTAAACGCCTTAGTATCGCAGTTCCTGCTGCGAATTTCACACCCGCGATTCCGGAGAAAAAATAGCGATGGCGTTGTCGAGCATGACCGGCTTTGCCCGCAGCCACGGCGCCAGTGGCCCCTACGCGTTCGAATGGGAGTTGAAGTCGGTCAACGCCAAGGGCTTCGACCTGCGCATGCGGCTGCCCCCCGGCTGGGACGAACTTGAGGCGCTGGCCAAGAAGCGTGCCGGCGAAGTGCTGTCGCGTGGCACGGTCTACGTCAATTTGAACCTGAAACGCGCCAACGCGATGTCGACCATCCGCATCAACGAGGAGGTGCTGGCGTCGATCGTCAAGGTGGCTCACGTGCTCGCCGGCAAGATCGATGCGGTGGCGCCGAGCATCGACGGGCTGTTGTCGATCAAGGGCGTCATCGAGGTGGTCGAGCCCGAAGGCAACGAGGCAGAGGACAAGGCCGCGATGGCTGCCGCCGCCGTCGCGTTCGAGCAGGCGCTGGCCGACCTCGTCGAGATGCGGCGGCGCGAGGGCGTGACGCTCGGCCGGGTCTTGTCGCAGCGAATGGATGAAATCGAGAGCCTGGCCAAGAAGGCCGAGGCCGCGCCCGGCCGCAGGCCCGAGGCGATCAGGGCCAGGCTCGCCGAGCAGATCGCGGCATTGCTCGATACCTCCGACCGCTTCGATCCCGACCGGCTCAATCAGGAAGCGATCGTGATCGCAGCCAAGGCGGATATTCGCGAGGAGCTCGACCGCATCGCGTCGCATATCTCGCAGGCCCGACAGATGATCGGCAAGGGCGGACCGGTCGGGCGCCGGCTCGACTTTCTGGCGCAGGAATTCAACCGCGAGGTCAATACCTGTTGCTCGAAGTCGAACGATCTCGAATTGACCAGCACCGGCCTCGAGATGAAGAACGTGGTCGAGCAGTTCCGCGAACAGGTTCAGAACCTGGAGTGATCATGACGGATGGCGGCCAAGGCTTTGACGGGGTTGAGCGGCGCGGACTGATGTTCGTGCTGTCGTCGCCGTCGGGCGCCGGCAAGACCACGCTGTCGCGCATGCTGGTGGACCAGACGCCGGCGCTGCAACTGTCGGTGTCGGCAACGACGCGGCCCAGGCGCCCCGGCGAGACCGATGGCAAGGACTATTACTTCGTCGATCAGAATCGTTTCGATGCAATGGCCACGAACGGTGAACTGCTGGAATGGGCCACCGTCTTCGACAACCGCTACGGCACGCCGCGCGCGCCGGTCGAAGCGGCGCTCGCGGCAGGAAAGGACGTGCTGTTCGACATCGACTGGCAGGGCACGCAGCAGTTGCGCAGTCGTGCGCCCCGCGATGTCGTCAGCGTATTCATCCTGCCGCCGTCGGCGGCGGATCTGGAGAAACGGCTGCACACCCGCGCCCAGGATTCGGATGAAGTCATCCGTGGCCGCATGAAGAAGGCGGGCGACGAGATGAGCCACTTCGATGCCTACGACTACATCGTGGTCAACGACAATATCGGCATCGCCTTCGAAGCGGTCAAATCGATCCTGCGCGCCGAGCAGCTCAAGCGCGAACGGCAGGTCGGTCTCTCGGGGTTCGTCAGCGAGTTGCGACGGCAGCTCGAGAAATAGCTGCGGTCAGGTCGCGGCACTCCGCGCCAGCCGCGTCAGCATTTGCGCGATGCGTTCGTTCGGATCCTCCGCCGCGCGCGGCTCGCGGGGAAGGCGCCCCTCCGGCAGCAAAGCGATGTCGCGGAGTGATGGGGTGCCTCGCGCATCGTCCGGCAGCGGCGGGTGACTGGTCCGGGCCGCATCCCAGTTCACGCGGCGATCGCTTGCGCTCGGGCGCCGTCGGGTCCGCCGCTTGCCTCCAACCTTGAGGATGGCGCTTGCCAGCAGGCCCGCGAGCGCCAGCGCGCCAAAAATAGCGATCAGCAACTGCTGGACCGAGCCGGACGGCCGGGCGGAAGATGCGTCTGCTGCTGCTGCTGCGAGCGGAAGCGCGGCTGCGTTATCAGGCAGTGCCGCATTCGAGGCTGCGCGTGGTTTATTTACGGAATGGGCTCCCGACGTTGGAAGCGGCGCCGACGTAGCCATCTCCGCCGGCTCAAGCCAGCGCGAGGCTATCACCGATGTGCGCTCGCCGGCATCCTCTGCATCGGCGCGCGGACTGCTCGGCGGACTCACCGGTTCCGCTGCTGGAGGCCCGGTGACGGCGCTGGTTTCCGGCTCGACGCGGGTCTGCGGCAACGGCAATTCGGCGCGCGCATTGGCGATCGAAAGCTTGGCGCGGGCGCCGGTCTGAGGAGCAACGGTGGTGGCCGCCGGCGGCGAAGTTTCCGGGACGGCCCGCGCAGATTTTTCCTTGGCATCGCCGATGTACCAGCATTGACGTTTGGTGGTGCGGTCGATGCGATAATACCAATGACTACCCGCAGGCGGCGCACCTTTCGGTCCGGAGAGGCACTTCTCGGCCTCAGCCGGCGCGCCGTGCGAGGCGGTGACAAGCGTAGCGCCCGCGAGCAGGCTGGCGAAAATGGCAGACACGAATTTCGCGGTTCGTTGGGACATCTTCATCTCCGGTGATGATACGCGGCACTTCATGCTCCCTATCTCGGCAAAGACTAGGGTAGCAATGAGCCGCAATTCCGGAGGGGGTAGGGCTTAATTTAGGCTCTGATCTGCGCCCGCGGGCGAGGGCCAGATCGATGATCCGACTACTGTTTCGACGCCGTCCATCGTCCGGCACAACCGTCTGATCGCACGAACGTCCCGGAGCCGCTGCGGCCCGAGAAACGGCCGGAACTGTTCCAACTCAAACCGGCGACGGAGCCGCCTGACGTCGTCGAGCCATTTGGACTGACTTGACCGGAACTGAGCTCCCCCACGATCCTGCCGCTCGAGATGACAAATCTCTCGGTACTGGCGCCGCAAGCCGCGCCCACGGAATGGGCCACCCACGCTCCGTCGAAATTGCCGCCTCCGCTTCCGCGACCACCGCCGCTACTGTTTCGCGAGGCGCGTCGCGGTTCGTCAACTTCGGGTTTGCTTCGTCGTGCAGGCTTTTCAATTTCGACTGACCGCGGCGCCTGCCGCGAACCGGACAAGGACTTCTCGTCGTCGCCGATGCTGCCACCGGCGCTGCCGGATTGCGCCAGCGCCGTGGCGGCACCGACCGCGACGGCGAGGGCGCAGAGCAAGGCAATTCTGATCAGATGGTGAATGGGGTTTGGCATCAGAACTATTTCCAATATTCAGTATGCATTCAGCGGCCGGAGCCGTCGGCACATGCAGCGCCGATAATGCGGCAAGACTTGCCAGTCTTGCCGCACTCGTCAAGCGCCGCTTCCCTGGCTCTTTGAACGGTATCCCGCGCCACCAGCGACCATGATTTTCCTGAAATGGCGAAGGCTCCGCACCGCGCTCCGTAAAAGCTGAGTTCAATCGGACACTTGCCCGCGCCGCAATTCGAACGCGCATCGTCAACGGCCGCCTTGCGCGATGCGTGGTTCCAGGAGATGCCCCATTTGTCGCTGTCGGGGCCATAGACGATCGAGCCCCACGGCTTCAGGTCTTCCATTTTTCGCAACCGCGTCAGCACGCCCTCGGTGGCTTCGCCGGTTGGGGTCATGCTGCTCTTTTCCTGAAACTTGGCGATCGCGAGCTTCATGCCGTTCTTGCTGTCGAGCGGCTCCGGATCGAAATTGCGTTCATAGAGCCGATCGCTCAATTCCCGCAGCAGCACGGCATCCTTGATCGGGACCCGGTCGGGATCCGGACGCAGCGTATCGGACAGCCGCGGCGGCGCAACGGCCAGCGGCGGCGACGCCGCGGCCACGGGTGCCACGAAATAGAAGGTGCCGTCGATCGGCGACGACGACACCCAGGGCTGTTGCGATCCGCCGGTCTCCCGCTTCACTGCGAGGCCGACCTGGTTGAAAGTTTGGAAGATGTCGAGGCCGGCAAGTCGAATGGTCGCCGCCAGTGCCTTGGTATAAGGGCTGTGGCCGTCGCTGCCATCCTGGGCGACGCTGCCGGGCTGGGTCGCGTAGGAGATCAGTGTGCCCTCCGGTGCGCGCATCTGGGCCAGGCCGCCATCGGACGCGCGCAAACCGCGGGCGCTGAACGGATTGTTGCGGCAGGCATCGAGGATCACCAGATTGAGCCGCGTGCCCGACCCCTGCATCTGGCGCAGCACGAGATTGACGTCCACCATCTGGAAATCGACATCGGCCTCACGGGTCGGATTGGCGCCGACCGGCACCAGATAATTCGAGCCGCTGACCTGAACGCCGTGGCCGGCATAGTAGAACAGCGCCACGTCGGCGCCCTGGATCTGCCGACCGAAGTTTTGCACGGCGGTATCGAGGGCCTGCTTGTCGAGGTCGAGCTGGGCGCGGCCGCCGATCAGCGTGAAGCCGAGGCTCGAAAGCGTATTGGCCAACAGCATGGCATCGTTCTTGGGATTATCGAGCCGCGTGATGTTCTGGTAGGCGGAATTGCCGACGACCAGCGCGATGCGTTTCTCCGCTGTGGCGGGACCGGAAACAAATGCCAGCAACAACGCGATCAGCGCTGCGAGCTTCAAAGGTCCGAAATTGACCGGCCGGCGCATCCCCAATGCATCCCCGAACATATATGGGGGCAGACTAGCAGCCGCCGGGCGCCGCGAATAGCGGCGCCCGGTAGGGCCGTATCAATTCTTCAGTACGATGCGCCCGACGACCTTGCCGGCCCGCAATTCGTCGATCCATTTCTGGACGTCGCCCATCGGCTCTTCCTTCATTGGCGTCGGCTTGATCTTGCCGGCACGGGCCAGCGCCATCAGTTCCTGGCCTTCGGTCGATGGTCATGCGCTTGTAAATCCATTGCACCATCGGCAGGCTGAAATTGCCGCCCATCAATCCGGAGACCACGATCTTGCCGCCGCGCGCCACCGCGGCAACCGCGAAGGCCATCGATTTCTCGTTGCCGGCGAAATCCACCACCGCGTCAAAACCGCCTTCGGTCTCCTTGAGGATGCGTTTGGCGATGTCGGCTTCGGAAGGATCGTAGGCGACCGCTGCGCCGTTCTCGAGCGCGGCATCGCGCGCGGCGGGGTTAAGATCGGCGACTGAAATCGGCTGCTTGAACATCGCCTGCGCGAACGAGAGCCCCATCATGCCGACACCGCCGAGGCCGATCAGCAGCAGGTTGCGCTGCCGCGGCCGGTCGACCAGCCGCTTCAGCGCGCCATAGGCGGTGACGCCCGAGCACATCAGGGTCGCGGCCTGGTTGACCGGCAGCGGGTCGTAATCCAGCAGATATCTGGCATCGGGCACCAGCACGTGGCTGGCGAACCCGCCGTCGATGGAAACGCCGAGAAATCGCTGCTTGGCGCAGAGGTTTTCATCGCCATTGAGACAGTCGCGGCATTGGCCGCAGCCGATCCAGGGGAATACCGCTTTCTTGGTCCCGATCAGGCCCTGCTCAACTTCCGGGCCTGCTTCCTCGACCACGCCCGCGATCTCATGTCCGAGCGTGAAGGGCAGCGTCATGCCGCGCGTGGTGTCGAGCTTCCTGCCGCCGCCGAGATCGGCGTAACCGTCCTGGATATGCAGGTCGGAATGGCACAACCCGCAACGCTCGATACGGACGAGCACTTCCTTGGCCAACGGCTTCGGCGTATCGACGACGGTTTCGCACAACGGCGCATCGAATTTGACCAATGACTGGCGACGCATCAGCGCCATGGCGTTCTCTCCCTCAGGTCCGTCTTGACGGGCGTATATTTATCAATTCGCGGGCCATGGCAACAAAGCCGCCGACCGGAACGGTTTCGGCACGCCTGGTGAGATCGAGCCCGGCGGCGGCGGCGAGCCGAGCCGGATCCACGGCCAGGGATTTAAGGCTTTGCCGCAGCATTTTTCGCCGCTGCCCGAACGCCGCCGCTGCGACCTGCTCGAGCGCCCGGCGGTCGCACGCTTCCGGCGCCGGGCGCGGCACCAGCCGCACGACCGACGAGGTCACCTTGGGCTGCGGCACGAACGCCGCCGGGGAGATGTCGAACAGGATCTTGGTTTCGGCACGCCAGTTCGCGAGCACCGCGAGCCGTCCATAGGCCTCGTCATTCTCGTGCGCGACGATGCGCTCGGCCACCTCGCGCTGAAACATCAGCACCATCATGTCGTACCAGGGCGGCCATGGCTCGGTCGACAGCCAGTCGATCAGCAGCGCGGTGGCGATGTTGTAGGGCAGGTTGGCTACGATTTTTGCTTGCTGGCCGCCGAGCAATGGCCGCGGATCGAAGCTTTGCGCGTCGGCGCAGATGATCTCCAGCCGGCCCGGATAGCGCCCCGCAATCTCTTCAAGCGGCGCCAGCGCACGCTCGTCGCGCTCCACCGCGATTACGCGCCGCGCACCCAGCGCCAGCAGCGCGCGCGTCAACCCGCCGGGGCCGGGGCCGATCTCGATGACCGTGGCATTCTCCAGCGGGCCCGCCGCGCGCGCGATCCGGGCGGTGAGGTTTAGGTCGAGCAGGAAATTCTGTCCGAGCGATTTGCGGGCCGCGAGGGCATGCTTGCGAATGACGTCGCGGAGCGGCGGCAGGTCGTCGATCGCGCTCATGCCGGCTGTGCCGCCGCCATGCGGTCGGCCAGCCGCAGTGCCGCGATCAGACTCGACGGATTGGCGCGGCCGCTGCCGGCAATGTCGAACGCCGTGCCATGGTCCGGCGAGGTGCGGATGAATGGCAGTCCCAGCGTGACGTTGACCGCGTTCTCGAAGGCAATGGTCTTGATCGGGATCAGCGCCTGATCGTGATACATGCAGATCGCGCAGTCATAGGTCTTGCGTGCGGCGCCGTGGAACATGGTGTCGGCCGGCAACGGTCCCCGGACCTCGATGCCTTCGCGGCGGAGGATTTCGATCGCCGGCGCCACGATGGTCTGGTCCTCGAGGCCGAGCGAGCCGTCTTCACCGGCGTGGGGATTGAGGCCGGACACCGCCAGACGCGGACGGGCGACACCGAAGCGGGCTTTCAAGTCCGCCACCACGATGCGGGCCGTGGTGACGATCAACTCGCTGGACAGCCGCGCGATCGCCTCGCGCAGCGAAAGATGGATGGTCACGGGCACGACGGCGAGAGCCGGCGACCACAGCATCATCACGGGCTGCGGCGAGCGCCCGCCGCTGGCTGCGAGTTCGGCGAGAAATTCGGTATGACCGGGATGGCGGAACCCGGCGCGGTAGAGCACGCTCTTGGCGATCGGGTTGGTGACGAGCGCTCTCGCCCGCCCGGTGGCGACGTCGGCGACCGCCTGGCGAATCGAAGCCAGCGCCGCCTCAGCACTGCTGTCATCGGGGTGGCCTGGCCGGGCCGTCGCGGCATGGCCGGTAGCCACCACCGGCAAGGCGTCGGCGAAAGCATCGGCCGCATCCTCAGGCCTAACGTCGGCGAGTCTCACCTTCCGTCCGAGAACTTCCGCTCTCTTGCCGACGGAGTCGCGATCGCCAACCAGGTAGAATGCCGGGAGTTTCAGCTCATCGCGGCGCAGCCACGTTTCGATGGTGATATCGGGCCCGATGCCCGCAGGTTCGCCTGACGTCAGCGCGAGGGGCTTCACCATGCATCAACGATATTCGATCATGGCAGCCTTGCGGACTTCCTGCAGGTACGACTTCGACTTTGCCTCGTACTTCTCGACGAACATCTTGTCGCGAATTTCCCGCTTTTTCGGCGTGTCGACGGTGGTCGGCTTGCGTCCGCACAGCGCAACCATCTCGACGCCCTGTTTGGTCTGCTCGGGCGCGGTCAAATGGCCGATCGGGGTCTTGTCGAGTACTTCGCGAAGCACCGCCGGGATGTCGGCCGAGGTCTTGGTCACGACCTCGCGTATCGCGGCATTTTGCATCGACTTGAACAGGGCGTTTGCCTCCTCGCAGGTCTGCACACGACTGCGCAACGCTTCGGCCTCCTTGCGCCGTGCCTCAAGCAGGGCGGGGGCCGAACCTTTGGGGACAATCAATACCACCGGCCGCAGCTGATATTCGAACGCTTCAGCTTCGACTTTCTCGTTGCCGCTGGCCTGAGCGGCGGCGGCAACGTCCTTCTCCCCGACCTGGAGACTCCCCTTGAAGCGCCCGCGGACCAGGCTGGTCCAGACGATCTCCGCCTTCAAGCGAGCCTTCAGCGTTTCGGGACGAATGCCCTGACCCTCGAGAGTCTTGCTGAGCTGCTCGGCGGACATGCGCATCCGCGCACCCATCGAAGCATAGGACTGATCGACATCGGAAATGGTCGGCTCGACCCCGAATTTCTTGCCTTCCTTGATCTTCACCTTTTCATCGATCAGTTCATTGATCACTTCCTGGCGAACGGGCGGCTTGCGGGTGGTCAGGAAGTTCAGCTTGCCGCGCTGTTCGATGTCGTAATTGGTGATGGGTTCGCCGTTGACCATGACGGCCACGGTCTGCGCCCGCAGGGGCGACCCGCCGGCTATCAACACCAGCGCCGCGGCGCAAGCCAGGATGAACCAGCGAAGGCGATGAAAGGGCGTGGGGCTCGTCATGGTCATATTCGTTATATCAAACCGGGTTCGAACTGGATCCGCGATGCGGCAAGGGTTCGGCTGCATCGAATCTGGCGCTATTGTATGCCGGCGCCGGTGCCCGTTGAGGACGTCGTGGCAATCGTCCGCAGGCCGATCTGCAGCATAAACGCGTGGCTGAGCGTCGGCGGTGTGGCGCCCGCCGAATATCTGTACGAGGTCACATAATTGGCCGCCAGCACGAAGCAGTCGTCCACGTAGCCTGCGCCAACGACGTACTGGTTGATCTTGTTGGCTTCGAGATCCCACCGGGCCGCCCCCGACACCACCCAGTTCGCGGCAACCTTGATCGATCCGCTGCCGAGCAGCCCTTCACGACGCGTCAGGTAGCCAAGTTCCGGCTGCGCGGCGTAATTGCCGTACACCAGGCTGACCGACCAACGGTCGAAGCTGGCGCGGCCTTCCGCCTCGAAACGATTCACATCTTGTGTGGCTTCGTCCACGCGCGCGCGCGCGCTGACTGTGTAGGTTCTGTTGGGCGAATAATTGACGCGTGCGACATAGTCCGATCGCGTATTCTCCAGGCCGGAGGCAACCCCGGTATTGGTCACATCCGCCACCGCGAACGAGTTCAGGCCGAACAGCTGGTAGGATTGCCCGAACAGCACATTGACGGAGCCGCCGCGGTCGAATTGCGTGGTGGCCTGGACGCCGACATTGGCGCGGCCGCCGCCTTCGACGCGGTCGTAGCCCGAGAACTTGTCGACGGCGAACAGGTTGCTGGCGTCGAACACCATGCTTTGCGCGTCTTCATTGGGCAGCCTGCCGGCATAGGTTTCATTGGGTCGAACGATGACCTGCGCGATCGGCTCGATCGTGGTGGAGCCCCAGGGCTGAACGTTGATGAAGGGATAGCGGTATTCGAGGCCGACGGTCGGCATCAGGCGCAGCGCCTGGGTATCGCCGACGGGGAGGAAATTCGAAACGCCCGGCTGGTTCGAAATCGAGGCGTCGATCGCATCGGCGCGGACGATGGCAAACGGCGTCCAGATCTGGCCGACCGGATCGGTGAACGACCGCCGCCATTGCGCCTCGACGGTTGCCCGCGTGTAGGTGCCGGGTATGCCGCGGAGCAGGCACTGGCCCGGCAGCCGAGCCAGCGGGTCGGCGGAGGCGGTGAGGCACAATCCCTGGGTGTTCGCCACCGTTGTAATGGGGTCGAACGCCGCGTTGTTTCGGGACAGGCTCGTCAGATTCGTCTTGTAGCTGAACTCGCCGCCGAAGATCGGGCGGTTGATGACGTTAGAATAATCGATCACGGGGTGAATGACGGGAACCTTGTCCTGGTTACCCGAGAAGCTGAGGTAGTGGATGGTGCGCGCATCGAAGAAGCTGCGATTGCCGACGCCGGTCAGGTAAAGCTGAGAGATGGCTTCGGTCGGCAGGCTCAGGAACGAGCCCAGGGGATCGCGGTACTGGGCCAGACGGTAGTCGGACATGAAGTAGTAGTCGGACAGCAGCACGCCGTCCCAGCCCCACACCCATTTATCGTTGATCGCGAACTGGCCCTTGGTTTCGACGCCGCCGCGGAGTTCACGGTCGCCAGGTTGACCGGCGAAGGCGCCGGGGTCGAGCTGGTTGATGCCGTAGCCGCGGATTTGATAGGACCCGTTGATCAGGCGCTGACGGAATTCGCCCTGGAACAGCACGCCTTGCCGGGTCGTGAAGCGCGGGTTGAAGGTCGCGTCGTAATCGGGCGCGATGGCCCAGTAGAACGGCGTCTCCACGCCGAATCCGTAGGTTGACACCGAGCTGAAGCCCGGCATCAGGAATCCGGTCTTGCGTTTCACGGTCGGATCCGGAGTCGAAAAATACGGCAGGTACGCCATCGGAACACCGAAGAATTCCAGCTGCGCGTTCTCGAAATACAGCATCTTCTCGGTTTGATCGTGAATGATGCGCGCGCCCTTGACCTGCCACAGCGGCGGCTTCTTCGGATCGTCCTTGCAAGGCGCGCAGGCGGTGTAAACGCCGTTCTCGAAAACGGTGTAGTTGCCGCTGGAGCGGTCCATCCGCGTCGCCGCCATCCGCGTGGCGTCGGCGGTGTCGACACGCAGCGAATCGACGAAACCGTCACGGTAGTCGTCGCTCAGATCCAAGATATTGGCATAGGTGATCTTGCCATCCGCATCGGTCATGCGGATGTTGCCCTCGGCGTGAAGCCGTTTGGTTTTCTGGTCGTAGGTGACCTTGTCGGCCTCGACGCTGGTGCCGTTGTAGAACATCTGGACGTTGCCGACCGCCGACACCCGCTGATTGTTGTAGTCGTAGTCGACCTCAACAGCCTGCACGAGCATCTGTCCGTCATTGGCCTGGCGGGGCGGCGCCGGCCGGGGCGGACGCGGATTGTAGGTGAAGCCCTGTGCGGACGCCGGTGGCGTGGTCGCCATGCCGAGCGCCGCTGCCAGAATCAGCGCAACAGCCAGCGTCAGAACCGGACGGCCGGCTGCGGCCAAGCGCTTCCAGACGCGGCGCACGAGGGTGCGTCGCAGGAGCGCGGACGACCGTCCCTGGCGGGCGGCGACAACGGCCACTACCCGTCCTCCTGGTACAGCAAGGCCAAAAAGCCGGTGAGGCCGCCCACGGACACGGGCAACCACGCCGCAGCGATCGGATGCATCAACTCAGCCTTGCTCAAATCCTCAGTCACTTTCGACAGAACGTAGAGCAGAAAGCCCGCTCCCACGCCACTCAAAACCATCTTTTGCACGCCGCCGAAACGAAAGAAGCGCAGGCTCACCGAGGCTGCCAGCATGACCATGGCGGCCAGCAAAAACGGCTGTGCGATGAGCTTGTGGTACTGCAGCCGATATCCTGCGGTCGCGAATCCCGAGCTTTCCGAGGACCGGATATAGCCAGGTAGTTGCCAGAAAGACACAGTTTCAGGGGTGGAAAAGCTGTTGCGGACCTGGGCTGGCGTCAGGCTGGTCGCGATGGAGAAGCTGTCCTGATCAACCGGCGGGGCGTCGAGGGAGAATCGGCGCGCCGATCTAAAAACCCAGCGGCCTTCCTCGAGCGTCGCCTCGCGCGCCTCGATGCGCTCCTTGAACTGGTAGTCGTTGTCGAACTTGAACACCGTGAGCCCGGTCAGCCGGACGCCCTGCTGCTCGCTGCGGGCGGCGTTGATGATCCACTGTCCGTCGCTGGCGACCTGGTTGAGCCAGAAGCCGGAAGCGTCCTGGATTCCACCGCCGGGCGCTGAGCCGAACAGTTCCGCCTCCATACGCTTGGACAGCTCGCGCAGATTGGCGGACATCGGGTTGTAGGCGACGGTTGCCAGGAACCCGAGGATGATCGAGCTTGCCAGCGCCGGCGCGATGAATTGCCAGGCGGAAACGCCGGCGGCGCGCGCCACCACGAGCTCCAGCCGACGGGACAGCGCGAGATAGCAGGTCATCGCTCCGATCAGGACGCAGAACGGCATCATTTTCTCGAGCAGTTGCGGCACCCGGAAAATCGACGTCTTCGCCACCGTGATCGCGGAGGCCGAAGCCAGTCCCGACGTCTTCCGGACCATTTCGATGTAGTCGACCAGCACCAGCAGGACGAAGATGCTCGCGAAAACGCCGACCGCCGAGATCACGAAGCGGCCGGCAAAATATCGCCCGAGCGTGTTGGTCATCATGCTCATGCTGTGACCGGTCGCCCGAACAACCGCAGAATACGTTCGTTCGTCCTGTTGATGGCCTCCATCAGCGCCGCAGGCGGTTCCACCACGATGCCCGCCAGGATCATCGCCAGCCCGCCGCCGATCGCAACGACCAGCATCAGGTACTGAAACACGGCCGCGAGCGGCGATTTCACTGTCATGACGGAGCAGGCGAAACCCGCCATGCGCAACCCGAAGACGGCCAGAATCGAACCGCCAATTGAAAAGTTGCGGCTCTGCCGCGTGGTGCGCGGTGTTCCCAGAAACGCGAATGTCAGGGCCGCGAAGGCGAAGGGGTAGATCGGCGCCATGAAACGGTCGTGCAATTCGGCACGGAACTGGCCGGGCAATTGCTGGTAAACCGGATCCTCGGCCGACGGCTGCAGCAATTCCCAGATGTAGCGTTCGCGGATTCCCAGCGTGACGTCGCGGCCATGATTGGAGAATTTCGACATGTCGAACGCATAGCGGCCGAACGCCACCAGCGCCGGGTCGCGCTTGCCCGCTTCGAAACGCTGGAGATTTCCGTCCTCCAGCACCAGATAGGAACCGCTCTCGTTCCGCAGGATCGTGCCATGGTCGGCAATGATGGTGACGCGTTCCTTGGGGTCGCGGCGATCATCGACAAAAATGCCGGCGAGCACGCCACCCGGCTGGCGCTCGCGAATGCGGATGGTGAGATTCTGATCGAGCTGGGCAAAGCGGCCCGGCTGCAGGATGTTGGTGAGCACGTCAGCGGTGATCTCGGCGTCCCACTGCTTGATCCGGCGCATGCCGTCGGGGGCGAGGTAGGAGGCGATGAAGGCCACCATGATCGCCACCACGCAGGTGGCATAGAGGAACGGGCGAAACAGCCGGAACGGCGAGAAGCCGGCCGCATTCATCACGATGATCTCGGAATCGGTGGCAAGCTTGTTGAGGGTATGCGAGATCGCGATCATCAGCGCGATCGGCGCAATGATCAGCACCAGCGCCGGGATGACGAGACTGGTGATTCCGAGAAAGGTGATGATGGTCTGACCCTGGCTCGTCATCAGGTCAATGCCGCGCAACGCCTGCGTAATCCAGATCACCCCGGTCAGGCTCACCAGAATCAGCGCAAACGACGCAAGCGTCGTTCTAAAGATATACCTGTCGATCGACCCCATCGTTACCGCACGATCCCACCCAGCAAGCCGAACCCGCCGCTCACGACCGATCCCGAATCGGGATCCCCATCGGTCGCGCCGCAGCTGTTCTGGCAGCCTACATTGTCACTACCATCCCTTTGATCCGTCAACAAAATGGCTGCGCCATGGCACCCTTGCCGGATGGTTAATGTTTCGTGCTATGTGGCTTATGCGCCACGGCGACGCTTGGCAGTCTAGCGGCTGACAGGCCATAGTGCTTGGACCATGCTCCCAGCGGATATGCAGCAACCGCCGAACAGAACATTCGAACCGCGCCTGGCGGGTTCCCGACCAGCGAAAGCCCTGAATTCTTGGAGGAATTGCCCATGTCCGACGCCGTCAAGGTCGGCTTCGTCCCGTTTTCCACCGCCCCGCGCGGGGTTCTGGTGGTCTTTTGCGACGACACCCTGAAATTCGGCGTGGCGACGCGCAAGGTGCTGGGGGCGGCAGCCGATGTGGTCAAGCGCGCTGCGGAAACCAATCGGTTCAAGGGAAAGAGCGGCTCCACGCTCGATATTCTGGCGCCGGAGGGCCTGAAGGCCTCCCGGCTGATCGTGGTTGGCGCCGGCAAGCTGTCGGCGATCAAGGACGATGATTTTCTCAAGCTTGGCGGCGCAGCGGCCGGCAAGCTGCTCGCCGGCAACGCGGTGGTGACGATCATGGCGGAATTGCCCGATGGGGCGATGAAGCCCGACCAGGCCGCCGCGGTAGCCTCGGGGTTGCGGCTGCGCGCCTATAAGTTCGACCGCTACAAGACCCGCAAGAAGGACGGCGAGGATGCCGCGGTGCGCGCCGAGGTTTCCCTCGCCGTCGGCGATGTCGCCGCCGCGCGAAAAGCCTTCGCCCCTCGCGCGCATATTGTCGACGGCGTCATCATGGCGCGCGAACTCGTCAATGAGCCGCCGAACGTGCTTTATCCCGTGGAATTCGCGCGGCGCGCCGCGCAGCTGCGCAAGCTCGGCGTCGATGTCCAGATTCTCGACGTCAAGGCCATGACCAAACTCGGCATGGGCGCGCTGCTCGGCGTCGCCCAGGGCTCGACGCAACCCGGCCGCACCGTAATCATGCGCTGGAATGGCGGCAAGCGCGGCGAGCAGCCGGTGGCCTTTGTCGGCAAGGGCGTGTGTTTCGACACCGGCGGCATCTCCATCAAGGGCTCCGCGAGCATGGAGGACATGAAGGGCGATATGGGCGGCGCGGCCTGCGTGGTCGGGCTGATGCATGCGCTGGCCGCGCGCAAGGCGAAGGTCAATGCGGTCGGCGCCATCGGGCTGGTCGAGAACATGCCGGATGGCAATGCGCAGCGTCCCGGCGATATCGTGACCTCGATGTCCGGCCAGACCATCGAGATCATCAACACCGACGCCGAAGGCCGCCTGGTGCTGGCCGACGTGCTCTGGTACGTGGCCAAGAAGTTCAAGCCGAAATTCATGGTCGATCTGGCGACGCTGACCGGCGCGATCATGGTGGCGCTCGGCACCGAATATGCCGGCATGTTTTCCAACAACGACGAATTGGCCGAACGGCTGACCAAGGTCGGGCTGGCGACGGGGGAGCGGGTGTGGCGCATGCCGCTCGGTCCGGAATACGACAAGCAGATCGACTCGCAGTTCGCCGACATGAAAAACGCAGGTGTCCGCAACGGTGGTTCGATCACCGCCGCCCAGTTCCTGCAGCGGTTCGTCGACGACACGCCGTGGGCGCATCTCGATATCGCGGGAACGGCCATGGGCGCGCCGAAATCCGACATCAATCACAGCTGGGGCTCGGGCTATGGCGTCCGCCTGCTGGAGCGGCTGGTGGCGGAGTATTACGAAGGCAGCAAGAGCTGAAGCCCGATGACGGAAGTTCTGTTCTACCATCTGCAGGACATGTTGCTCGAGAACGTGCTGCCGCCGTTGCTGGAGAAATCGCTGGAGCGTGGCTGGCGGGTGGTGGTGCAGTCGACGTCGGAAGAGCGCGCGGACGTGCTCGACGCCCACCTGTGGACCTATCGCGACGATTCGTTCCTGCCGCACACCACCTGGCGCGCCGCTGACGCCCAGGACCAGCCGATCGTGCTGGCCGTGGAGGAGGGCAACCCGAACCGGGCCAATGTGAGGTTTCTGATCGACAATGCCGCGCTGCCAGCGGACTGCGAGGCCTATGACCGTCTGGTTCTGGTCTTCAACGGTGACGACGACAACGCGCTCGGCGCTGCCCGGGGCGCCTGGACCGATTGCAAGTTGCGCGGATTCGAGGTCACCTACTGGCAGGCCGACGAGCGCGGCCGGTGGCAGCGGCGGAATTAGCGATGTCGGGCAATTAATGATAATATAAGGTTTCGGCCCGCAGGCTTGGAGATAGCCACGGTCATGCCGCAAAGTGATGGTGGGACAACCGCTTAAGCGACAGGGTTGGGAATTCAGCTGAACGTGCGAGTCGAGAAACATCATCGCGAACGCCTGCTGGCGCTGCTGTTGCTGGCCCCCCTGATGGCGGGCTGCTCGGGCGCGGCCAACATGTTTCAGTCCGATCTGCTGTCGAAAGACGCGGAATGGTTTTCTCGTTCCGGCAGGCTCTTCATCCGGAATGTGTCGATCGAGACGACGCCCTTGACCCCCGACAAACCGGTGACGGCGGAGGATCTGGTGAGCGCCGACGGGGGATGTCCGGGCATGGCGCCTCCCGGCGCACCGGCGGATGCGAACGCCCAGACCGAGGGCGCGCCGGCGCCCTCGACCCGGGGAACCGTGGCGCTTGGCCATACCGAATGCGACGTCGTGCGCGGCATCGGCGCACCTGACAGCGTCAGCCTCTCGAACAATGCGCGCGGCGACCGGGTGGCGGTGGTCAATTATTCCCGTGGTCAACGCGCCGGAATCTACACCTTCACAGCCGGACGCCTGAGCTCGATCGAGCGCGTGTCAGAACCGGCTGCGCCGGCGGCGAGGCCGAAGGCCAAGAAAAAGCCGGCCGCGACCTGATCGCTGGTCCGCGTGCTTTCATGCCGCCGTGAAACGTCTCAGCCCGTTGCCTGATCGTATTGCGAGCTTGCCGCCAGCCATTCTTCCTCCGCGCGCTGCAGGGCGCTTTCGGCGCCGGCCCGTGCCTTGCTGAGCTGGGCCGCCTGCTTGGGATCGCGCTTGAACAAATCCGGCAGCGCCAGCGCGGTATCGATCTTGGAAATGATGCCGCTGATGCGTGCGATCTCGGCCTCGGCGTTGGAGATCTTCTGCTTCAGCGGGATGCGCTTCTCGGACTTGTTGCGCGCGGGCTTGTCGCGGTTGGCTTCGCGTTCATTGTCGCCACGGTCGCGCGAGTTGGTGCGCATGCCGCGTGCCGACAGCACCATGCGCCTGTAATCGTCGAGGTCGCCGTCATAAGTGGTCACCGCTTGATCGGCTACCACCCACAATTGATCGGCGCACGCTTCGATCAGATAGCGGTCATGGGAGACCATGATGACGGCGCCGGGAAACTCGTTGATCGCTTCGGCAAGTGCCGCACGGCTGTCGATGTCCAAATGGTTGGTCGGCTCGTCGAGAATGATCATGTTGGGACCGAAGAAGGTCGCAAGTCCGAGCAATAGCCGCGCTTTCTCACCGCCCGACAGGCTCTTGACGAGAGTATCGCCGGCCTTGCCGGAGAACCCGATCGCGCCGGTGCGTCCGCGCACCTTGGTCTCGGTGGCGTCCGGCATAAGCTTGCGGACGTGATCATAAGCCGAGCCGTCGAGATTGAGCTCGTCGACCTGGTGTTGCGCGAAATAGCCGACCGACAGTTTTTCGGCCCGTGTGACGTGACCGGAGAACGGCGTCAGCTTGTTGGCCAGCAGCTTGACCAGCGTCGACTTGCCGTTGCCGTTGGAACCGAGCAGGGCGATGCGGTCGTCGGTGTCGATGCGCAAGGTAACGCGATTGAGCACCGGCTTCTTCGGATCGTAGCCGACCGAGACGTTGTCGACCGCGATGATCGGCGGTGACAGCATTCTCTCGGGCACCGGAAAGGAGATTTCGCGCACGTCCTGCGTCACCAGGGCGGTGACCGGCTTCATCCGTTCCAGCATCTTGACGCGCGACTGCGCCTGGCGGGCTTTCGAGGCCTTGGCCTTGAAGCGATCGACGAAGGCCTGCAGGCGCTTGCGCTCGTCCATCTGCCGCTTGGCGTGCTTGGCGTCGAGCATCTCGCGGGTGGCGCGTTGCTCTTCGAACGACGAATAGGTCCCCTTGTAGAGCGTCAGCCTGGTGCGATCGAGGTGCAGGATCTGGTCGACCGAGGTGTCGAGCAGGTCACGGTCATGGCTGATGACGATCACCGTGCGCGGATAGTTCGCCAGATGATCCTCGAGCCACAGCGTGCCCTCGAGGTCGAGGTAGTTGGTGGGCTCGTCGAGCAGCAGAAGGTCGGGCGCAGAAAACAGCGTCGCCGCCAGCGCGACCCGCATGCGCCAGCCGCCGGAAAATTCCGAACAGGACCTTGCCTGATCGGCGGTGGAAAAACCAAGGCCGCTCAGGATCGCGGCCGCGCGGGCCGGCGCCGAATGCGCGTCGATGTCCACGAGCCGGGTTTGGATATCGGCGATTCGGGAAGGATCGTGCGCGCTCTCGGCTTCGCTCAGCAGCGCGTCGCGCTCCAGGTCGGCCTTCAGCACGACATCGATCAGGCTCTCCGGACCGTCGGGAGCCTCTTGCGCGAGGCTGCCGATACGCCAGCGCGGAGGCAGCGTGATGGAACCGCTTTCGGTTGGCAGTTCGCCCCGGATCGCGTGGAACAGTGTCGATTTGCCGACTCCATTACGGCCGACAAAACCCACGCGTGAGCCAGGCACGATCTGAACCGAGCTGTTATCGATCAAAAGCCGTCCGGCAATCCGGACCGAAATGTCGGTGATTGAAAGCATGCGGGCTTTTCACCGGAGCCGCCTGAAAACGCAACCCGTTAATTGGATGAAATGGGGTCCCGCGCCCGCTTCTGCCTTAACAAACCTTAGTTCTGGAGCATCTGCCGGCCGCCGGCATCCTGTTTGCGCAGTTGGTTCATCAGGTTTTCGAGAGAGGGCGGCAGATCGGATTCCAATGGGCGCAGGTGCTGCTGCAGCCGTTCGCCCACGGCATCGCAAATCGATCGGCTGGTCCGGCGATCGATCGGTTCGCTGGTGTCGGTGTAGCTGTTCATAACGAAATCTCGTTCGGTAGTCGGCGAGGAGATGGTGCAGAGACAAGTCATTGGGATGAAATTGGTTTCCGCCGGGCGTGCAAAAACAGCACACGCGGGCAGTTGCCGCCGGTTCCGCTCGCTGGAACGCAGAAGAACGCCTCCCAGGGGTCAGCCGGGCGATTTGGGTTGGAAGCGGAGCGTTGGGCTCATGGCAACGGATGACCATGCGCCGGCGGTGACCCTCAGGCGTTGGGACCAAACTGCCATGGCCACAGGCCGGGCCTGCGTGGAGCCCCGGGGCGGCGCTGCCGATTTCGGCGGCCTTGCCGTTCCCCCATAGCGCCGATATAAGCGCCGCAATTCCCAGCAGCGCTTTTCAAGGACGAACTCATGGCGATTGAACGGACCTTTTCGATTCTCAAGCCCGACGCGACCGCGCGCAATCTGACGGGCGCGATAAACGCGCTGATCGAAAAGGCCGGACTCCGGATTGTCGCGCAGAAGCGCATTCGGATGACCCGCGAACAGGCCGAAACCTTCTACGCCGTCCACAAGGCGCGTCCGTTTTTCGGCGAACTGGTGGACTTCATGGTTTCCGGACCGGTGGTCGTCCAGGTGCTCGAAGGCGAGGGTGCCGTGCTGAAGTACCGCGACGTGATGGGTGCGACCGATCCTTCGAAGGCCGCCGAGGGAACGATCCGCAAGCTGCATGCGAAGTCAATCGGCGAAAACTCCGTTCATGGCTCCGATGCCGCCGAAACCGCGGCGATCGAAATTGCCCAGTTCTTCTCAGGCAATGAAATCGTCGGCTGATTCATAAGCGTGGTGACAGTCAGTAACGGCCCGTCAGCGCCGCAAGATTGATCCGGCGCGGCCGACCAGCCGCGCCAGCTGCTTGAACCGGCTGCCGACGCGATCGGCGACGAGATCGACCATCCTGTGTTCGAATACCAGCGTCAGCTGGCGGCCCTGGCTTCGAAAGTGGGTTAGCGGCAAGACACCTGGGCGTGCCGCCGATATCAGGTGGGCGACGCGAAAGGCCGCGCCGAGCAGCCGCGCGCGCTCAATCATGGCCGGCGGCACCAGTTGCCGAATAATTGCGGGCGGTTCATTTTGTTCGCTCAGGCCGGCGTAGCGATAGAATACCGACAGCGCGACGAAGGCCCGCCCCTGATGGCTGATCGAGCCGAAATTGCCGTTGGTAATGAGATTGAGCGTCTGCTCGCCGCGATAGTCGGGATGCACCCGCCATCCGATGTCCGACAACAGGCAGGCGGTGTGACGCAGGCGGCGATCCTCTTCGGTTTCCTTGAGTCTGACGACCCTGACCAGCCGATCGGTCCATCCGATCAGTTCCTCGGCGTGCCGGGTGGATCGCGACAGCAGCTCGTTCAGCGTCTGCGCGGCGCAGATTAAACCGTCCCTGGAGCGTTCGGCCTGCGGCAGCATCGCGTAGAGCAGGCCTTCGCGCACGCCGAACGTCGAGAACACGATGGTCTTCGGTTTGGCGACGCGAATGATGTATTCGAGAACGAGGGCCGCATAAGTCAGCAGCGGCCGGCGCGCGTCGGCGACAGCTTCGATATCGGCCAGCATGTTGGCTGCCGCGAGGCGGCGCAGGCGCTGTGCGAAATCGAGCGCGTCCGCCGCCGGGATCGAATAGCCGTGCATCACCCGCAGCGGATAACCGCTCTGGATGATGTGGATGCGCGCCAGCGCCCGCCAGGTTCCGCCGACCGCATAAAAGGTGCGGCCGCGGCCAGCTTTGAGCTGTGCTACACCGGCAAGGTCCAATTTGACGATGCGCTCGGCACGCTTCAGCGACTTCTGCGATACGTCCTGCAGCGCCAGACTGCCGAGCGGCAGCGTCACGCCGCGTCGCACGCGGTTGCCACGCACGTCGATCAGTTCCAGCGAGCCGCCGCCGAGATCGCCGACAATGCCGTCGGGGTTGTGGATCCCTGAAACCACGCCCAGCGCGGACAACTGGGCCTCGCGCGGACCCGACAGGATATCGATCGGGCAGCCGCAGATCCGCTCGGCTCTGGCGATGAAGTCGGGGCCGTTGCTGGCGTCGCGGCAGGCGGCGGTGGCGATCGCATGGACGCGGCCGACCTTCATCACCCGGCACAGCGCGCGAAACCGCCGCAGCGAGGTCAGCGCCTTGGCGACGGCATCGGGCGCGAGCAGCCCGGTGGTCTGGACCTCGCGGCCAAGGCCGCACAACGCCTTCTCGTTGAAGATGGTGATCAGGTTGCGCGCCATCTTTTCATAGACGACGAGGCGTACCGAATTTGACCCGATGTCGATGACCGCGACGCTGGACGCGCGCTTGCGCGACCGCTTCACCGCTTCGACCCCTCAGGAAGGCTGATGACGCTCGGAACGGCGCGTGAGGCGGCGCGGCGAAGATTCCTTGAGAGACTTTCCACGGCCTGACAGACTCGGATTCGTCATGAAGTAATTGTGCAGGTTGAACGGCTCCTCGCCCTTCGCCGCCTTCATACGCGTTGACGATCCATCCGGCAACAACTGCCAGCTCTGCTCGGTATCCTTCAGATTCGCGACCATGATCTGCTCGAGAACCTGCTGATGCACCGTGGGATTTTGCAGCGGGCATAGGATCTCGACACGCCGGTCGAGGTTGCGCGGCATCATGTCGGCAGAGGAGATATACACAGCAGCTTTTGCGCTGGGCAGGCCCTGTCCCATCCCGAAGCAGTAGATTCGACAGTGTTCAAGAAAACGGCCGATGATCGACTTGACGCGGATGTTCTCCGAAAACCCGGGAATGCCCGGCCGCAGGCAGCAAATTCCGCGCACCACGAGTTCGATCGAGACGCCGGCCTGCGACGCTTCGTACAGCGCGTCGATGATGTCGGGATCGACCAGCGAGTTCATCTTCAGCCAGATGGCCGCCGGCTTGCCGTGACGAGCAAAATTGGTCTCGCCGCGAACATGCTCGAGCATGCGCTCGCGCAATGTCAGCGGCGAAACCGCCATCTTTTCGATATCGATCGGTTCCGCATAGCCGGTGATGTAGTTGAACACCCGGGCGGCGTCGCGCCCGATGATCGGGTCGGACGTGAAGTAGGAGAGGTCCGTATAGATGCGGGCGGTGACCGGATGATAGTTGCCGGTGCCGGTGTGGACATAGGTGGTGAGGCTGCCGCCCTCGCGGCGCACGATCAGCGACAGCTTGGCGTGGGTTTTCAGCTCGATGAATCCGTACACCACCTGCACGCCGGCGCGCTCGAGATCGCGCGCCCAGCGGATATTGGCTTCCTCGTCGAAGCGCGCCTTGAGCTCTACTAGCGCGGTTACCGTTTTTCCGGCCTCCGCGGCCTCCGCCAGTGCCCGTACGATCGGCGAGTTGTTGGAGGTGCGATAGAGCGTCTGCTTGATCGCGACGACATCGGGGTCGCGGGCGGCCTGTTGCAGGAATTGGACGACGACATCGAATGATTCGTAAGGGTGATGAACGATCAGATCCTTCTGCCGGATCGCCGCGAAAATATCGCCGCCGTGATCGCGCACGCGTTCGGGATGGCGCGGGACGTAAGGTGCAAATTCGAGATCGGGCCGGTCGAGCCGCGTCAGTTGCGACAGCTCGTTCATCGCCAGCACGCCGTCGACCAGCAATACCTCGTCGTCGGCGGTGGAAAGCGCACGCTGCACGAAGGCGCGCAGCTCTTCCGGCATCTTGGCTTCGATCTCCAGCCGGATCACCGATCCCCGCCGCCGGCGTTTCAGCGCGGTTTCAAACAGGCGGACCAGATCTTCCGCCTCTTCCTCGATTTCGAGTTCGGAATCCCGGATGATGCGGAAAGCGCCCTGGCCCTTGACGGTGTAGCCGGGAAACAGCCGACCGATGAACAGGCCCGTGGCTTGCTCCAGCGTGATCAGCCGCACCGAACCATCTTTGCCGACGGGCATCCGGATGAAGCGGTCGATCTTGCCGGGCATGCGGATGAGCGCGTTCATCGGCCTGCCGTCGGAGACCCGCGCCAGCTGCAGCGCAACGGTGAAGCCGAGACTCGGAATGAACGGGAAGGGATGCGCCGGATCGATCGCGAGCGGCGTCAGCAGCGGGAAAATGTTGTGGAGAAAGTGATCCTCGATCCAGGCTCGCTCGGGCTTGGTGACGTCGCGGCCGTCGACGAGGATGATGCCGACCTCGGCCAACATGCCGCGCAGGTCGCGCCAGATCGCCTGCTGGTCGCTGGCGAGTCTGGAAACCGTTTCGTTGATCAGGACGAGCTGCTCGGAGGGGGTCAGACCGTCCGGACTGCGCTCGGCAATGCCCTCGCGCACCTGGGCCTTGATGCCGGCGACGCGGACCATGAAGAATTCATCAAGGTTATTGGCGGAAATCGACAGGAATCGTACCCGTTCAAGCGCGGGATGGCCGGGATTGACCGATTCTTCCAGCACCCGGCGGTTGAAGTTCAGCCAGGAGAGTTCGCGATTGATGAACCGTTCGGGGCTCGAAGCCATTGCCGGGACAGCGTCGAGATCGGCCTCTTTCTCTTTAGTTACAGTAGCTTGTGCGGATTCCATCAAGATTCAGTCCAATCCGGCGCGAATGCTGCGCGCCAATCCCGGCAAAGCATGTGTTACCGCGATGACGTTTCAATGACATTGACGTTCCCGGGGGTGGCGCCGTCAAGATGGCGCAGGGCGCCAGGATCGTCCGGGGTCAGGCGTTGCGCAGCAGTTCCGCCGCCAGCGCCCGCGTCACCGGGCGGCCCAGCCGCAGGGCCTCGGTGTCCAGCAACTCGACGGTCTGGCGCACGGCAGCATAGGACCGCTCGATCCGGGTGGCGAGATAACTCACCACCGTTTCGTCGATGGCCATCTGGCGGTCGGCGGAGAACTTGACGATCAAGCCGCGAAACAGCTGATCGTCCGGTGGCAACAGCGTCACCGCCGGCACCGCGCGCAGACGCGAGCGCAGATCGCGCAATTCGACCTCAAACGACGAAGCCGGCTCGCGCGCGGTGATGAGGACGAACGCCTCGTCCTCGCGCGCCAGATTCATCAGGTGGAACAAGGCCCGTTCGTCGACATCCGATGATCTGATATCTTCGACCACCAGCGCCCCTGTGGCCAGCGCGCCCGGCACGGCGGCCGCCGTCAGCGCATGCGCCGATATCGAGCGCGCGCCGGCTTGCTCGGCCCAGATCGCAGCGAGGTGGCTCTTGCCGCAGCCTTCCGGGCCCACCAGCAGCATCACGCGGTTGGGCCATTCGGGCCAGCCGTCGATCAGCGCCAGTCCTGCGGCATTGGCCGGACCCTCGAGAAAATTGTCGCGAGTCAGGCTCTCTGCGTGCGGCAGCGCGAATGCAAGCTGGCGGGGTTGAAGGCGGGCGGCCACGCAAAGTCTCCATGCCGGCCGTGGCCGGCGTATCCCTATAGCGTCTTCGAGCGGGGCGGACAGGGGTTCGCGCGAAGAAAACGCTTCAAAGCCAGGGTCTTTGTCCTATTTCGATCGTGCTCATGTGCCGCACCCACTCCACCAGATAGAGGGATACGGAAACCAGTGTAAAGACGGTGACCAAACCCATCAGGATCAGATCGTAGGGCGTCGAGTTGAAGCCGAAGCCGAGCGCCGCCAGCACCAGCGCTGCGAACGCCACCTGCGCCACCGTATTGAGTTTCGATACCATCAAGGGCTTCATCGGGATCGGCTTGCCGAACAACCAAGACACAATCACGGCGGCCACGATCATGATGTCACGCGAGACCACGAGTATGACGAGCCAGCGCGGCACCGCGCCCCAGATTCCGAGTGCCACATAGATCGAGACCAGCAGCGCCTTGTCGGCCAGTGGGTCCAGCAGGGCGCCCAGTTCACTCGCCATATTGAAGCGCTTGGCCAGGAAGCCATCAACGGCGTCGCTGACGCCGGCGACGACGAAGATCGCGAAGGCAATCTCCATCTGGCTGGAGGCGATCGCCCAGACGATGACCGGCACCAGCAGGATGCGGCCCAGCGTAATGATGTTTGGAATACTCAACTCGGCGATTCCCGGCTACCGGCCTGATTTCGCAAATGATCCAGCCCTTGGCAGCGCAGACCGGTGCTGTCTACATAGTACATGCCGAAGCCGCTTGCGAGCCATTGCGCATCAGCGGAATCCGACGTAACCAGCCGCCGTCATCGGGATTTGGGCATGATCGACCGCATAGACGGGCTTACTTACGCGGAATCCGGCGTCGACATCGACGCGGGCAATCGTCTGGTCGATCTGATCAAACCAATGGTTCGCGCCACCGCCAGAGCGGGCGCCGACGCCGAAATCGGCGGTTTCGGCGGACTGTTCGACCTCAAGGCCGCGGGCTTCAAGGATCCGGTTCTGGTGGCCGCCACCGACGGCGTCGGCACCAAGGTCAAGATCGCCATCGAGACCGGCCTCCATAGCGGTATCGGCATCGATCTGGTGGCGATGTCGGTCAACGACCTCGTGGTCCAGGGCGCCGAGCCGCTGTTCTTTCTCGACTATTTTGCCTGCGGCAAGCTCGACCCGGAGGCCACCGCCGCGATCGTGGCCGGCATCGCTGAAGGTTGCCGGGAGGCCGGTTGCGCCCTGATCGGCGGCGAGACTGCGGAAATGCCGGGGCTGTACAAGGACCGCGATTACGATCTCGCCGGTTTCGCGGTCGGTGCTGCCGAACGCGGCACACTGTTGCCGCGAGGCGATATCGCGGTGGGAGACGCGGTGATCGGGCTGGCCTCGTCGGGGGTGCATTCCAACGGGTTTTCCCTGGTCCGCAAGATCGTTGAGTTGTCGGGCCTCGGCTTCGAGGCGCAGGCGCCCTTTTCGCCGGTCATGACGCTGGGCGGCGCGCTGCTGACGCCGACGCGGCTCTATGTGCGGTCATGTCTGCGCGCGATCCGCGAAACCGGCGCGGTGAAGGGCCTTGCCCACATCACCGGCGGTGGTTTCACCGACAATATCCCGCGGGTGCTGCCAAAGCATCTCGGCGTCGGCATCGACCTGGCGCGTCTGCCGGTGCTGCCGGTGTTCAAATGGCTGGCGCAGCAGGGAGGCATCGCCGAACTCGAATTGCTGCGCACGTTCAACTGCGGCATCGGCATGATCGCCATCGTCAAGCCTGACGCGGTCGAGGAAGTCACCGCCATTCTCCTGGAAAGCGGCGAGAGCGTGGTGTTGCTCGGCGAGGTGATACCGGTCGAGAGCGAACATCGCGTGGTCTATAACGGTCATCTCGATCTGGCATGGTGAGGCCATGAAGCGCCGTGTCGCCATCCTGATTTCCGGCCGCGGATCCAACATGGCCGCCCTGATCGAGGCCGCACGCGCCAAGGATTTTCCGGCCGAGATCGTGGTGGTGATTTCCAACCGCGCCGATGCCGGCGGGCTGGAGCGCGCCAAGGCCGGCGGCATTGCGGCGGTCACGATCGAAAGCAAACCATTCGGCAAAGACCGTGCGGCATTCGAGGCGGTGCTGCAGGCGGCGCTGGACAAGTACCGCGTCGAACTGATTTGCCTCGGCGGCTTCATGCGGCTGTTTACGGCCGGGTTCGTGCAGCATTGGTATGGCCGGATGCTCAACATTCATCCTTCGCTGCTGCCTTCGTTTCCGGGTCTCGATCCGCAAGGCCAGGCCCTGCGCGCGGGCGTGAGGATTTCCGGCGCCACCGTGCATTTCGTCACTGCGGAAACCGACGCCGGTCCGATCCTGATGCAGGGCGCTATCGCGGTCGTCGAAGATGACACGCCGGAGACGCTGGCGGAGCGCATCCTCGGCATCGAGCACCGTATCTATCCTGATGCGCTGCGGCTGCTCGCCGGTGGCCGAGCGCGTCTCGAAGGCGATATCTGCAAGACCGAAGGCAGCGCCGGCACCGGCGGTGTGTTGATCTCGCCCGCGGCATCCTAGAATTTGTGCCGGCGGCCTGCACGGAGAACAAGATGGCCAAGATTGCGATTGTCGGCTGCGGCGCCATGGGATCGGTCTATGCCGCACTCATGGTCGATGCGGGCCACGAGGTTCACGCGGTGACACTGTGGCCCGATCACGCCGCAGCGATGGCCTCCAATGGCCTGCGCTGCGAGGGCGCCAGCGGCGACCGCACGGTGCCGATTCATGCCTCGACGACGACGGACGGCATCGGGCCGTGCGATCTCGTCATCATCGCCACGAAGGCATTCGACGTGGAGGCGGCGGCGCGGTCCTGCCTCCCGCTGCTGGGTTCCGAGACAATCGTGCAGACCATCCAGAACGGGCTGGGGTCGCCGGAGATCGCCGCTCCGATCCTGGGCGCCGACCGTATCGCCGTCGGCGTCGTCGGCGGGTTCGGTGCGTCGATACGGGCGCCCGGCCATGCCCATCACAATGGCATGGAGATGATCCGGTTCGGCGCCTTTGCCGGGTTGCCGAAGCAACTCCTGCAGGCCTCGGCGAAGATATGGGAACAGGCCGGCTTCAAGGTTGCCCTGTTCGACGACATCAAGCAGATGATCTGGGAAAAGCTGATCATGAACGTCGCCTTTTCCGGAACATCATGCACCACCGGGCTGACTATCGGGGAAATCCTGGGCGATGCCGACGCCTGGGGCGTGGCGCGGGGCTGCGCCGAAGAGGCGGTCGCGGTGGCGAAGGCTTCCGGTGTCAGGCTCAACGTCGGCGATCCGATCGAGCACATCCGCAAACTCGGCGGCAAGATTCCCGACGCGCGGCCGTCTATGCTGCTCGACTACAATGCGGGCCGCCGCTGTGAGGTGGACGCCATCAATGGCGCGATCCCGCGCCTCGGCAAGCCGCTCGGGGTACCAACGCCCGTCAATGAGACCGTCGTCGGCATCATTCGGGCGCGCGAGCGTCGGATGCTAGCCACTTGAGGTCCTGGAGCGCCGAACAAAAATCCCCCGGCGTGGGCCGGGGGTGCATCAGGATGGCTTGCGTTGATCGTTGCGAAGTCTACGAAACCTTCAGGTTTTCCGCGGAACTCTTTCCCCGATTTTCCACAAGCTCGTACTCGACTACCTGATTTTCGTTGAGGGTCGAGAGCCCGGCACGCTCGACCGCCGAGATATGGACGAACACGTCCTTATCGCCGGCCATCGGCTTGATGAACCCATAACCCTTGGTCGGGTTGAACCACTTGACGGTGCCTTTTTGCATCGCCTGTCTCCTGGTCTAGACATAAAAAAGACGCGGCCACGCATTTTGCGTGCCACGCCACAAGCGGGCTTCCGGAGGTGTGCTGAATTTCCAAGTCGCGAAACGCACAGTCGAACGGCCAAAATCCGATTGTACCTGATATTGCTACACGAAATCTTTGGGTTAGCAAGACTGGCGAGGCTCGGGAAATCGAGTCAGGGACAGGCTCTGTCCATCACCGGCTGTGGCAGCGGAACAACAACGCCGGCTATCGGGGCCTGCGGCTCGGCTTGACCGATTGACGCTGCCGGCCAACTCAGCGCAAATCGGCGTGGGCGATGGAATTTGGCGTCTTTCTCGAGCTGGCGCTCCTTCCAGGATTGGATTTCATGCGCTGCTCAGGGCCTTGGCGAGCAAGTAAAACTGGAGCCGGCCACCGTCGGGTGCGGATCATGGCGATGGCATTGCTATTCGCCGTCGCAGCCGTTTCCCGGGCCCAGGCCCAGTCACCTGGTCCAACGCCAATGCCAACGCCGACACCGACGCCAAATCCGACAGCGAGCCTGACACCGACGGCGATCGGTTCCGCTCTTTCGGCCGGCTCCACCGTGGCGAACCTCGGCAGCAACTTTCTGGAGCGCTTAGGCAACCAGGCAACGTCCGGTTTCGGCAAGGCGCTGCGAAGCAACCCGGCCGGTGGCGGCGCATCCGAGAACACGGAGGCGCCGCGGTTCCGCAGTTGGGCAGAGGTTTACGGATTGTCGGCCACGACCGGCCCGCTCAGCTATTTCGCCGGCGATCGCCGCCGCACCTATGGCGGGGTTGCGGGGGTAGGGGCGCGAATCGCGCCCGGCGTCAATGCCGGTATTTCCGTCGATCAAAGTCACACCGCCATCGACATTCCGCTGGCGTTGCAGTCGGCAACCCTGGATCTCACGCAGTTCGGTTTCAATGCCTCGGTCGACAAGGGGCCGTGGACCTGGGCCGTCGCGCTGGTTCACGGTTTCGGAAAAGTCAATTCCAGCCGCGACACCGGCTTCGGTTTGGCAACTGCCGGCTACCACGCCCGTCTCGATGGCGCCCTGAGCGAACTCAGCTATTACTGGAGCATCGACCATAGCCGCATCGTGCCGAAGGCCGCGTTCGAATATGTGCGCGCCTCCACCGGATCGCTCCAAGAGATCGGCGGCCTCGATCCGTTGATGGCATCGGGCGCCGTCGCAGAGCGCGCGCGCCTCCTGATCGGCGCGGAAATCGGACGCTACTGGATCTTCGATCAGAAAATTCTCGACCTGTCGGCCTACGGCAAGTTTGTCGACAATGTCGCGCAGAATTTCGGCGCGGTCACGGTCAGCCTCGGCACCCAGAGTATCGCGGTGCAGGGTATTGGCGAAAGCCGCTATGGCGCCGACGCCGGCGCGTCCGCGTCGCTCAGCCTGAGCAACACCGCACGCCTTTATCTCAACTATGACGGCAAGTATCGCGCGGCGATGCAGTCGCACCAGGGCACCCTGGGGGTCGAGTTCAAATGGTAGCGGCAGCGCGATTACCATGCGCGGCGCCGGCGCCTGAACGGCTGGTCAGGCCGGGCCCGCTGCCACGTATCCCTGCATACCGAAATTCGTCCGTGACGCCGCCATCAGCGGCACGAGGTCATTCGGATGAATGAATTCGTCCTTGAAGCAGGGATGGGTTCTTGGGTCGAATATTTTCTTCAACCAGTCGATGACGATCTTGTGCCGGTCGGAGTTGCGAAATTCCTTGTGGTAGGTGAGCCAGAGATCGGCGTGATGATGGACGCCGAGATCGACGGGGACCAGGGCCGCTCCCAGCGCGACCGACGATGTCGGCAGGAATCCCATCCCTGCGCCTCGTTCCACGGCGTACAGAACGCCGATGCTCGAATTGGTCTTGATGCCGACAATGCCTTCCAGCGATGTCAGCCCCAGAACCCGGGCATAGGCGGAATCGTCGATTTGCGGCGCCTGCTGGATGACCAGTCGGTGATTCCGGATATCGGCGAGGGTAGGGGAGCCGTGAAGCTTGCGGTACCCTTCCGAAACAAAGGCATGGATGTGTAGCCGGCCGAGCTTGGTGATGATGAGATCGGGGTTGGTCGGCCGCTCGAGCTGGATGGCGATGTCCGCTTCCAGCCTTGCAACATCGGCTTGCTCCATTGCACAGCGAAGGTCGACGGTGATCTTGCGGTAGGTTTTCTGGAAGTCGATCAGTCGCGGAAGAATCCAGAAATTGCCGGGCCCCTCGGTAACGGCGACGCGGACCGTACCGGCGGTATCGTCTGACCGAGCCGCGCGCCGGAAAATATTGAAGGCGTGACGTTCCATTTCCATCACGTCACCGATCATGGCCGCGCCCTCGGCGCTCAGCGTCAGGCCGCTCTGGTCGCGCAGAAACAACCTGCAGCCAATGGAGTCTTCGAGCCGGTCGATCCGGCGCATCAGCGTGGTGCTGGTAAGACCGAGTCCCTCCGCAGCATTGCGAAAACTCTTGTACCTCGCGCACGCCAGAAACGATCGCAGGTCATCCCAGGACGCATCCAGAACTTCATCGGTCCGGTGCTGCGTCCCTGCAGCACCCCGGTGCAATAGTTGCTGCATACTCCAAATCCCTGCCCGCTATGGTGCTAGCCCAGAGGCAGGAGTGACGATAGATGCGCGATTTGGTTATGGAAAGGGCCTCTTTGACCGCGAAACGCGATTTCGATCTGCTGCCCAGGAATGCTGAGATCGCCGTTCAGCCCGCGCGGCGCTCCGACCTCGGTGCGCTTGCCGACATGGCGAACCGGTTGGTGCCCGGAGTTCGAATAACGGAACCTGATCTCGAGAGATACTACACGTTCGACCCCAGCAGCATCCTGACGTTCAGTCGAAAGAGCAAATTGCTGGGGGCGGTCGCGTTTCTCTATCTCAACAGCCGGGGTCACGATGCCCTCATTCTTGACGATATCAGTTTGACCCATCCGGAAATTGGACTGCTCGCCGGTTCGTCCGAGGAGGTGTCCGCCATCTATGTGTGGGCGATCGCCGGGATGGGCAAGGCGATGGCGGGATTGGGAAATGTGTCTACGCATCTTTCCAGGCAGCGGCTGGCGCCGGCCGATCTCTATGCCCAACCCTCCAGCGCGGACGGACGCAACCTGATGATCGCGATCGGCTTCGAACCGGTCCCGAGCTATCAGCACGAACTCTGGCGCTACCAGCGCCCCTGGAACCGCGTCCCGCTGAACGTACCAACAGCCCAACCGGCGAGGAGCTTTGCAGATGCACGGCACTAACATTCCAGCTTCAATGAAGACGCCATCGCGCTCGATCACGATCCGTATCGCGCGCGACCCCAATGACCTGATGCTGGTGACCGCGATCCGGGCCGCAGTTTATCTCGCCGAGCAGGATTGCCCGATCGAGGAGGAATTCGACGGCAACGATCTGGTCGCGGCGCACTTTCTTGGATTTGTCGGAACCGAGCCTGCCGGCTGCCTGCGGGTGCGGTTCTTCGGTGAGTTCGCCAAGGTCGAGCGTCTTGCCGTGCGTCACCAGTTCCGGCGCTCGCGCGTGTCCTTCAAGCTGGTGCAGGCCAGCGTCGACTATGTCAGGCGCAAGGGGTTTCGGAAGATCTACGGCCAGGCGCAGGACCGCCTGGTGGACTTCTGGGCCCATTTTGGCGCCAAGCCGCTTGGCCACAACCGCAAGATTACCTTTTCTGATTTCTCCTATACCGAAATGGTGCTCGACATCGAGCCCACCGACGACGCCATCACGCTCGACAGCGACCCCTACGTGATCATTCGGCCGGAAGGCGACTGGGACAGGCCCGGCGTTCTCGACATTTCAGCGGGGCGCCCCGTGACCTCGCCGCTGCGCACCGCTTGAGTTTCGGCGATGACCCATTCCAAACTGGCGGCCTCCGTTCATGACGATCCGCCGATCCTGATCTGCGCGGATTTGCAGACGGAATACCTCACCGAAGGCCGCCGCCACGTCATCGCCGACGCCGAGGCGATTACGGCGCGTTGTCGCGAATTGATGACGCTTTGGCGCGGCAATCTCTGGCCGATCCTCCACCTGAAGCGAATTGCCCAGGCCGCGTGGTTCAATCCGGCGTCGAATCTGACGGATTGGATCGCCGACCTGAAGCCGAGGCCCGGAGAGCTTGCGTTCGAGCATCCGCTGCCGTCGGCGTACAGTTCGTCGCGGTTCGCCGAATACATGGCGAACATGAAAAACACGCGCTGCGTGGTGTCGGGATTCTCCCTCGATGAAACCATCATGTCGACCGTCATCGACGGGTTTCACCGCAGTCACCGGTACCAGGTGGTCAGCGATGCCGTCGCCTGCCGTCGCCAGGGGATTGGCGACGCCGCCTCCTACAAGCTGGCAGTCGTGAATGTGATCGGCAATTTCGCCGGCATCGTGCAGAGCGCCGGTCTGATCGAAGCCAATACGGTGATTTCGGCGTGATTGGACCTCCCTGAGGGGAGGCTTCTAGGCTCGATCGACCCTGATGACCCGGCCTTTGTCGATCGCGAGTGCCAGCCGGCCGTGCTTCAGCCCCAGCGCCGCCTCGCCAAACAATTCGCGGCGCCAGCCACGCAGCGCGCCGACATCGGCACTATCATCTGCTGCGATCTGTTCCAGATCGTCGACGGTGGCGATGATCTTGCTGGCGACGGCGTGACGCTCGGAGGTCATGCGCAACAGGACCTTCAGGAGCTCGACGATCGCCGCTCCATTTGAGTTGCCGCGCGGCTTGTCGATCTTCGGCAAGGAAGCCGGATCGCGCGCGAGGCCGCGCTGCACGGCGGCCACGATGTCGGCGCCCCATTTCGAGCGGTCGAAGCCTTTCGGCAGCGAGCGCAGATTGGCCAGACGTTCGAGGCTGGTCGGCGCGTGGGTGGCGATGTCGCCGACCGCATCATCCTTCAGCACGCGACTTCGCGGAACGTCGCGGCTCTGCGCCTCCTGCTCGCGCCAGGCCGCGACCTCCATCAGCACCGCCAGCTCCTTCGGCTTGCGCACCCGCGTCTTCAGCCGCTCCCAGGCGCGTTCGGGGTGAAAGTCGTAGGTCTTCGGCGAGGTCAGGACTTCCATTTCCTCGCTCACCCATTCGCTGCGGCCGCGCTTCTTGAGATCGGCATCGAGGGCTGCGAACACTTCGCGCAAATGGGTCACATCGGACACCGCGTAGTGCATCTGCTCGGCAGAGAGCGGCCGGCGCGACCAGTCGGTGAAACGGTGAGTCTTGTCCGGCCGATGTCCGCAGATGCGCTCGACCAACTGGTCGTAGGCAATGGAATCGCCGTAGCCCAGCACCATCGCCGCCACCTGTGTGTCGAAGATCGGGTGCGGAATGGTGCCGGACTGGTGCCAGACGATCTCGATGTCCTGCCGGGCGGCGTGGAAGACCTTCAGCACCTTCTCGTCCGCCATCAGTTCGAAGAACGGCTTGAGGTCGAGCCCTTGGGCTAGCGTGTCGATCACGACCGCTTCCTCGGCACTCGCCATCTGCACCACGCAAAGCAGGGGATAGTAGGTGGTTTCTCGCAGAAATTCGGTATCGACGGTGATGACCGGGTGTTTCGCGAGCCGGGCGCATGCCGCGGCCAGTTCCGGGGTGGTGGTAATCAGATCCATGAACGGTCCATAACGCTTTTGAGACGCGTTCGGCCGAAAGCGCTGATATGTCAAGGGTCTTGCGACGATTTCGCCTTGCATTTCTGCCCGGCAGGGATGCTTGGCGGAACTCGGGGCCGTCCGAACCGCCGCAGGTTCGGTTCTGCAGCGGTCAATAGTCGCTGATCCGCCGCGACGGCCTCCGTTGCGACGGCAAGGCCAGTACGACAACACAGAGTGCCAGCATCGCCAATCCCATGAACTCAAATACCAACACGTCCAACATAATGGTTCCCCCAGCCAAGCCGTTAGACTTGTAGGGAACGCATTGCCCAATTCTTAATTCCCGTGGGCAGCGTGCGGGCGCCCGTCGAAATGTTGAACGGACGGTTAACTCACGTCCCGCAAAACGTCTGCAGCACCCGCTGGTGCGGCTCCGGGGGATCGGCGTAACCGGCAAAGGCCGGCTGGTCCTCGTACGGATTCGCCAACACCGCCAGCAACTCTTCGAACGGCGCGAAATCGTCGCGGTTAACCGCGGCTTCGATGACCGCTTCCACCCTGTGATTCCTCGGGATGAAGGCGGGATTGACCGACCGCATCGCGGCGTGCCGCTCAGCGGGGTCTTGCGGCTCCTCGGAGGTCCGTTGCCGCCAGCGTGCCGCCCATTCGTCGTAGCCGGCGGGCTCGGCGAACAGTTGCCGGACTTCGGTATCGCCTTTGAGACCCAGCACCGCGTCGCTCAGCCGCCGGAACGTCAGGGTGAAGTCGGCCTGGTTTTTGGCCATCGCGTCCAGCAGGTCCTGCACCAGCGCTTCATCGCCATCGCGCGTTGTGAACAGGCCGATCTTCTTTTGCAGGCCCGCCTGATAGGCTGACGCGAACCGCTCCGCGAACCCGCCGAGCGCCGCCTGCGCTTCCTCGATCGCCTCGTCCTTGTCGTCGGCCAACAGCGGCAGCAGGCATTCCGCCAGGCGCGTCAGGTTCCAGAGCGCGATCCGCGGCTGGTTGGCGTAGGCGTAGCGGCCTTGTTCGTCGATCGAGCTGAACACTTTTGCCGGGTCGTAGTGATCCATGAAGGCGCAGGGGCCATAATCGATGGTCTCGCCCGAGATCGAGGAATTGTCGGTGTTCATGACGCCGTGGATGAATCCGACCAGCAGCCAGCGCGCGACCAGATCGGCCTGCCGCTCGAGCACGGCTTCGAGCAGCGCGCGATAGGGGCGGTCGAACTCGGCGACCTGCGGGTAGTGCCTGGCAATGACGTGATCGGCCAGCCGTCGCACGCCCTCGGTATCGCCGCGCGCCGCGAAATACTGGAAAGTGCCGACCCGAATGTGGCTGGAGGCCACGCGGGTCAGCACGGCGCCGGGCAACGGAATCTCGCGCATCACGTTCTCGCCCGTGATTACGGCGGCGAGCGACCGCGTGGTGGGAATGCCGAGTGCTGCCATCGCCTCGCTGACGACGTATTCGCGCAGCACCGGGCCGAGCGCGGCGCGGCCATCGCCGCGGCGCGAAAACGGCGTCGGGCCGGACCCCTTGAGCTGAATGTCGCGGCGGACGCCGTCGGCATCGATCACCTCGCCGAGCAGGATGGCGCGGCCGTCCCCGAGCTGCGGGACGAAATGGCCGAACTGATGGCCGGCATAGGCCATCGCGATCGGATCGGCGCCAACGGGGACCCGCTTGCCAGCGAGGATCTCGGCTCCCTCGGGGCTGTCGAGCAGGTCGGGATCGAGGCCGAGCTGGATCGCCAACGGTCGGTTCAGCTTGATCAGGCGCGGCGAGGCGACCGGGGTCGGCTCGACGCGCGCGAAAAAGCTTGGCGGCAGCGCCGTATAGGTGTTCTGGAACGGGAAATGGATTGTCATGGGATCAAGATAGGCGTGCTTCGGGAATAGACAATCGTGTTCGGCTATTGCCCGCTTGATGGTCGCGTTTTTCAGCCGCTTTTCCGGTTTCGGTGCAGGTCCTGGCGGCCGGAATGAACCCCGCACTCGGTTGCCGCGCCTGACCGGGTCGGGTAAACCCTGACCTCCTCGGACGGGCTTTTGCCTGGATTCGACCTCTCCGACATCTGTTTTGGGACTTCCATGCATCGCTACCGGTCACATACATGCGGCGCGCTCCGTGAGGGCGATATCGACCAGACGGTTCGGCTGTCGGGCTGGTGCCATCGTATCCGCGACCATGGCGGCGTGCTGTTCATCGACCTGCGCGACCATTACGGGCTGACACAATGCGTGGCCGACCCGGATTCGCCGGCCTTCAAGGATGCCGAAAAGCTGCGCGCCGAGTGGGTGGTGCGGATCGACGGCAAGGTCCGCCGCCGGCCCGCCGGCACCGACAATCCGGATTTGCCGACCGGTATGGTCGAGCTTTACGTCAGCGAGATCGAGGTGCTGGGTCCGGCCGCCGAACTGCCTCTGCCGGTGTTCGGCGAGCAGGAATATCCTGAGGACATAAGGCTTAAGTACCGTTTCCTCGACCTTCGCCGCGAGAAGCTGCACCAGAATATCATCAAGCGCGGGCAAATTATCGATTCGATCCGCAGGCGGATGAAGGAGCAGGGCTTCTTCGAATTCCAGACCCCCATCCTGACGGCGTCGTCGCCGGAAGGCGCGCGGGATTTCCTGGTGCCGTCGCGGCTGCACCCAGGCAAGTTTTATGCGCTGCCGCAGGCGCCGCAGCAGTTCAAGCAGCTGACGATGATTGCGGGGTTCGACCGCTACTTCCAGATCGCGCCGTGCTTCCGCGATGAGGACGCGCGCGCCGACCGTTCGCCCGGCGAGTTCTACCAGCTCGACGTCGAGATGAGCTTTGTCACGCAGGACGATGTGTTCGGCGCGGTCGAACCGGTCATGCGCGGCGTGTTCGAGGAATTCGGCGAGGGCAAGCCGGTTACGCAGAAGTTTCCTCTCATTCCCTTTGCGGAGGCGATCCGGAAATACGGCTCCGACAAGCCCGATCTGCGCAACCCCATCCTGATGCAGGACGTCTCCGAGCATTTCCGCGGCTCCGGCTTCAAGGTGTTTGCGCGAATGCTGGAAGACCGGAAGAACCAGGTCTGGGCCATTCCCGGCACCGGCGGCGGCAGCCGCGCGTTCTGCGACCGGATGAACTCCTGGGCGCAGGGCGAGGGCCAGCCCGGGCTCGGCTACATCATGTGGCGCGAGGGCGGTGAGGGCGCCGGTCCGTTGGCCAACAACATCGGTCCGGAACGGACCGCCGCCCTCCGCGCGCAGCTCGGCCTGAAGGAGGGCGACGCCGGGTTCTTCGTCGCCGGAGACCCGGATAAATTCTGGAAGTTCGCCGGCCTCGCCCGCACCAGGCTCGGGGAGGAATTGAAGCTGATCGACAAGGACCGGTTCGAGCTCGCCTGGATCGTCGACTTTCCGATGTACGAATACAACGAGGAAGAGAAGAAGATCGACTTCTCGCACAATCCGTTCTCGATGCCGAACATGGAGCCGGACGCGTTTCTCGCACTCGACCCGAATGACAAGGACGCGCTGCTCAACCTCAAGGCGATCCAGTACGATATCGTTTGCAACGGAATCGAATTGTCTTCCGGCGCCATCCGAAATCATCGTCCGGACGTCATGAAAAAGGCATTCGCGATTGCCGGCTACCCGCAGGAGGTGCTGGAAGCGAAGTTCGGCGGCATGCTTCGTGCGCTTTCGCTGGGCGCGCCGCCGCACGGCGGTATCGCGCCGGGTATCGACCGTATCGTCATGCTGCTATGCGGTGAAGAGAATCTCCGCG
This sequence comes from Bradyrhizobiaceae bacterium Ga0074131, assembly GCA_001464035.1. Lineage (GTDB taxonomy): Bacteria > Pseudomonadota > Alphaproteobacteria > Rhizobiales > Xanthobacteraceae > Bradyrhizobium. The sequence goes on along the minus strand of LNEC01000011.1, from coordinate 237,823 downwards.
AGGTCGTGCTGTTCCCGATGAACCAGCGCGCCGAAGATCTCATGATGGGAGCCCCGTCGGAGGTGGCGCCGAAGCAGTTGCGCGAGCTTCACATCCGGCTCAATCTGCCGCAGAGCTAAAGTCTGGTCACCGAAGTCTGAATTCGGGGCCAAGCAAGCCGCCGGGGGAAACGATGTCGTCCCATTCTGAAGACCTGCAAACCGCGGCGCTGGCGTATCACCGGCTGCCGCGGCCGGGCAAGCTCGAGATTCAGGCCATCAAGCCGCTGGCCAACCAGCGGGACCTCGCGCTGGCCTATTCGCCGGGCGTGGCGGCGGCCTGCATGGCCATCGCCGCCGATCCGGCCGAAGCAGCGTCCCTGACGATCCGCGCCAACCTGGTCGCCGTCGTCTCCAACGGCACCGCGGTGCTCGGCCTCGGCAATATCGGTCCGCTCGCATCGAAACCAGTGATGGAAGGCAAGGCGGTTCTGTTCAAGAAATTCGCCGGCATCGACGTGTTCGACATCGAAATCGCCGCCGACACCATCGAGCGCGTGGTCGAGACGGTAGCCGCGCTGGAGCCGACCTTCGGCGGCATCAATCTCGAGGACATCAAGGGGCCGGAATGCTTCGAGATCGAGGCGCAGCTCAAGGCGCGCATGAAGATCCCGGTGTTTCACGACGACCAGCATGGCACCGCCATCATCGTCGCCGCCGCGATCACCAATGCGCTGCTGCTCAACGGCAAGAAGCTGAAGGATGTCAAGATCGTCACGTCGGGCGCGGGAGCGGCGGCGATCGCCTGTCTCAATCTCCTGGTCGAGATGGGCGCGCAACGCAAGAACATATGGGTTTGCGACATCGACGGCGTGGTGCACGAGGGCCGCAATACGCTGATGGACCGCTGGAAGTCGGTCTATGCGCAGAAGACCGGCAAGCGCGTCATGGCGGAAATCATTGGCGGCGCGGATATTTTCCTCGGCCTGTCGGCGCCGAACGTGCTGACATCCGACATGATCAGGCAGATGGCGGACAAGCCTCTGGTGATGGCGCTCGCCAATCCGACTCCGGAAATCATGCCGGACGAAGCCCGCAAAGCCCGCCCCGACGCAATGATCTGCACCGGGCGCTCCGACTTTCCCAACCAGGTCAACAACGTGTTGTGCTTTCCCTTCATCTTTCGCGGCGCGCTCGATTGCGGCGCCACCGCGATCAACGAGGAAATGAAACAGGCCGCGGTCGAGGCGATTGCGCAACTGGCGCGCGATCCGCCGTCGGATGCGGTGGCGCCCGGCTTCGACAGCGGCGAGGCTCAGGGCTTCGGCCCGGGCTCGCTGATCCCCAGCCCGTTCGATCCGCGGCTGATCCTGCGCATTGCGCCGGCGGTGGCGAAGGCGGCGATGGCGTCTGGCGTCGCCTCGCGGCCGATCGCGAATTTCGACGACTACACCGCGCAGCTCGAGCGCTTCGCGTTCCGTTCCGGCCTCGTCATGAAGCCGATGTTTGCCAAGGCCAAAACCCAGCCGGTCCGCGTGATCTATGCCGAAGGCGAAGACGAGCGCGTGCTGCACGCGACCCAGGTCGTGCTGGAGGAGAAGCTGGCGCGGCCGATCCTGGTCGGACGCCCGTCGGTGGTCGAGGCGCGGATCAAGCGGTTCGGCCTGTCCATCAAGGCCGGTCAGGATTTCGACCTCGTCAACCCCGAGGACGATCCGCGTTACCGCTCCTACGTACAGTCCTATATCGATGTCGCCGGGCGGCACGGCGTGACGCCCGATGCCGCGCGCACGGTGGTGCGTACCAACGCCACGGTCATCGCCGCACTCGCGGTGATGCGCGGCGAGGCGGACGCCATGATCTGCGGAGTCGAAGGCCGCTACATGAGCCATCTGCGCCACGTCCGCGAGATCGTCGGTTTCATGCCGGGCGTCAGCGACTTCGCGGCACTGGCGCTGATGATCACGAGCAAGGGCGCTTATTTCATCGCCGATACCCAGGTGAGGCCGAACCCCACGGCCGAAGAGCTTGCGGAGATGGCGGCGCTGGCGGCGATCCACGTCCAGCGCTTCAACATCAAGCCGAAGGTCGCCTTCGTCTCGCATTCCGATTTCGGCAGCTATGACACCGACTCCTCGCGCAAGATGCGCCGCGCCACCGCACTTTTGAAGCAGAACCACCCCGAAATCGAGGCCGACGGCGAGATGCAGGGCGACACCGCGCTTTCTCAAAAGGCGCGAAACCTGATCCTGCCGCATTCGAAGCTGGAAGGCGTGGCCAATATCCTGATCATGCCGAATCTCGATACCGCCAACGTCGCCTATCAGATGATCAAGGTGCTGGCCGACGCGCTTCCGGTCGGACCGATCCTGATCGGTCCTTCGCGTCCGGCGCACATTCTCACCCCGTCGGTGACCGCGCGCGGCATTCTCAACATGACCGCGGTCGCCGCGGTCGAAGCCCAGGAGCGCGCCGGCCGCCAGCAACCGAGCCTGTTTGGATAAGTGGCGAAAGCAGGGCACGCCTGTGGCCGGCCTGCTTTCGCGGATTGATTTGACTGTTTGAAAAGCCGGGGCGGAACGACCATAATCGCACCGCCGTCGCGACTACGGCATTTGCAGCATTCAACGAGGCCAACCATGCCAGCGTTCGTTACTTTCGGGCGAATCCTGTTCGCCGTGCTCTTCATCTACTCGGGGGCAGCCAAGCTTTTCGGCATTCAGGCCATATCGGAATCCATCGCTGCCAAGGTTGTGGTGACGTTCCCCGCGTTGATCACGCCCTATTCGACACAACTCGAAGGTGTCACCGGGATGACGACGCCGCAGATGCTCGCCATCGCCGTCGGAGCCTTCGAGGTGATCGCCGGGTTGATGATCGCGCTCAATTTCGGGGCGCGGTTCTTTGCCATTCTGCTGATCGTCTTCGTCGCCGCGGCGACTTTCTATTTTCATGATTTCTGGAATCAGCCGTCGCCGTCGGATGGCAAGATGCTGGTCGAGGCGCTGAAAAACCTGTCGATCATCGGCGCGCTTTTCATAATCGCCGGCTACGGCCGCAAGTCGCAGACGCCGGAACCGGCCTATGGCGATGTCTGACCGACCCGCCGCCAAGGCGTGACGCTGACGCCGTCGCCGGGCTCGAGGATTTGGGCCTCGCCGGCGGTCAGGCCATGTGCAGCCAGAATCTCTCCAGGCGAGCGCGCGGGCACGCCGGGGAAACACGGCTGGCCGCCCGGCAGCCTTACCCGCGGCGCCAGCGACAGCCAGAATGTGTCGTAGCGGTCCATGAACATCTGAAACACGTCCGGTCCGCCGATCACCGCTATCGTGCCTGAGCGCACGCCGGCGCGCGCGCAGGCGGCCTCGAACGAGGCGCCGGCGGGATTCCACAAGATGGCCAAGGGATTGGAAGGATCGGGCGCGACGGCGCCGATCGAGCGGGTCAGGATGATCCGCTTTCGCTTGGGCGAGTTCGGCTGATCCTCCTGGGAGTTGCGGCCATGCACGACCAGGTCGACCTGGTCGAGGGCGGCAGTGAAGAATCGCTTGTCGCCGTCGAGTTTCAGCTCCGCCGGCATCACTTGGCCAGCGTCCGCCAGCATGCCGTCCGCGGAGACAATGACGTAGCCATCAATGCGCAGCGCCGACATCCGCGTTTTCGCGTCCAGCTTGCGTTATTCCGAAACCGTCTGCACCACGCTGTTGAGCGGGCGGGAGCTCACCGTCGGAAGCTTCATGTCCTTGATGACGCTCTCGTCGAACTCCGCGATGGTCACCACCGGTGCCTTGGCCCTCATATGCACGACCTTGTAACCGCCGGCTTTCAACTTGCGCAGCAGCTCGGGCAGCGCTTCCGCGGTATGCTTCTGGAAGTCGTGCATCAGGATGATGCCCTTGCCCAGCTTGTCCACCTTCTTCATCACGCTGTCGATGATGGTCTGCGCCTTGCTCGCCTTGAAGTCGAAGGAATCGAGATCGGTGGAGAAAATCCCGATATTGCGCTCGCCAAGGTAGGTGACCATCTCGGGCGGATGCTGCAGGGCCGGGAAGCGGAAGAACGGCGCAGGCGCGCTCCCGAGCGCCCATTTCACCGCACTGAAGCCTTTCTCGACCTCTTCCTTGCGCTGCGGCTCGGTCAGTTTCTTGTTGTTCAGGTTGGCGTGCGACCAGGTGTGGGAGCCGACCGTGTGTCCGCCGGCGGCCACCTGCTTCAGGATTTCAGGATAATAGGACGCGTGCTTGCCGATCGGGAAGAAAATCGCCTTGGTGCATTCCTCGGCCAGCGTCTTCAGCACCGAGGGTGTATTTACCGGCCAAGGGCCGTCGTCGAACGTCAGCACCACTTCCTTGTCACGCAGGAAATCGAGTTGCTTGAAATGCTCGAATCCGAAACCGGGACCGCCGGTGGTGTCGATTTCGACCACGCGGCCGACGCCGAGCGCGTCGGGATTGGCGCAGGCGGCTTTCGCCGGAGCCGGTGCGGGAGCAGGGGCGGTGGCGGGAATTGGCGGGGCAGGCACATTCTTGGCGCCCGCGGCTTGCGACCACGCTGCGCCCGTTGCAGACAGGGAGACCACGCCTGCAAAGATCAAACCTGCCGCAATCCGCATCTGATACCCTCAAAATTGATCCCGTGCTCCGCGGCTTGCGATCGCCCGGGCCATTTCCTGCCTTGGTCATGATAGCCTAATTGGGCCTGCGCCGCCACGGCAACGGCTTTTGTGCAAATTCTCCGATTTGTCGGTGGATCGGTTAATTCGGGGACGTCAGGAGTCCGCGAGCGCCCGCGCGATGGCGGTTTTGACGCGCGTGTCGGATGGCTCGACGGACGCGGGAAACACATCCACGATATGGCCGTCGCGGCCGATCAGGTATTTATGGAAATTCCAGCGTGGAACATCCTTCGGACGGGCGTCGGCGGCCCATCTGTAGAATGGATGCGCATTCTGGCCCTTCACGGTGGCCTTTGCCGCGATCGGAAAAGCGGCTCCATGTTGCTGCGCGGTGTTGGCGATTTCGGTTGCGCCGCCGGGCTCCTGTCCCCCGAAATCGTTCGAGGGAATGCCCAATATCATCAGACCCCGGCCGTGAAACTCCGTCCACAACTCCTGCAACCCGGAATATTGCGGCGTGTAGCCGCACAACGACGCCGTATTGACGATCAGAAGCGGACGGCCGGCATAATCGGCGAGCCGGATATCGCCGCCCGCGAGCGCGGGAAACGAAAAAGCATAGGCTGTCATCCGGCTGACCGCAGCTTGCGCCAGAGCGCTTCCGGCCGACGCCGGGCCCGCGATCGCGGCGAGCGCCGCCGTGAGAATCATCCTGCGGTCGATCATGGTCACCTCTGTCAGGCCCAACCTGGGGCCGAAGATAGCGCAGCCGGCGCGCACCAGCTTTCAACAAGCCGTTATGACGGGATCGCGCATCGTTCCGCTGCGCTTAGTGGCGTACTCGACGGGGTCGGCCGGGCCGGCGGCGATCTACAGCACCGGCACCGCTGCGGCGACGCGCAGACGAGCGCGTGGCAGACGTTGCGCCAGTAGACCAGCGCACGGCCGGACCACCCAGGATAACTTAGCGCAGCGGAACGATGAAATCGGTGCCTTCGCCGGTTTCGCCGCCCTGATCAATGCCATGGTCCGACACCACGATCGAGCCGCCGGTGCCCAGCGCCTCGGCGATCCGCGCCATTGCATCCGGCGGGATCGTGATGCGGTCCAGTGCCTCAGCGGGGCTGTTCGGCCCCGGTATCGGCTTGATGTCGGCCGGCACAACGCCTGCGATCTTGCGGCGTCGCACCGAACGCTCGTCGTCGTCCTCCTTCTGCATGTTGCGTCCCAAGACCGGCAGCGAGACCACCGACCAGCGCAGCACATTGGCGTCGTCCTTGTCGACCTGCACCGTGAACACATGTGTGCCCAGCAGGCGATCACTCGGTGCGATCGTCACGGGCGTGTCGAACAGCGGCTTAAAGTTCTCCCGTACGTAGAGCTTGCCGTCCTTGCGGCTGACCATCACCGCGATTCGGCCGGCAGGCTTCGGCGGCTCGGGTTCTACGACCACCGCCTTCTCGACGTTCGGTAGGCGGGTCTGGTCTTTCTGCGCATCGGGAACGGGCTGGCCGGCTTCGGTGGCCGCGGTAACGCTCTCGTCGAGCCTTGCGCCTTCGCTTACCGCGATTTCCGGTGCATCATCCGCCTTGGCGGAGGCGATCGGCGCGATGGAGCGCGCCGTGGTGGTGGTCGCTTCGGGTAGCGCGCTGACCACGCTGCGCGCCGCCGATGAAGCATCGGACATGACCGAGGCATTGGCCGTCGTGATGGCGGTGCTGGCATCCGCGGTGCGGGCCTGGTTGCGCACTGACCTGGAAGGCGAGGATTCGCCCGGGGGCTTGCCGACATTGTGCCCGACGGTCGGTCGGAGTTCGAGGCTCGACGCTGGCGCCGCGCGATTGGGGGACACCCCGACGTTCGCGGCCTTGTCGCCTTTCACCGCTGGCGGCGCATTCGGATTCGGTTCGTAGGCGGCGGTCGGCAGCGGCGCGACCTTCTGTTCGGCGAGCAGTGGGTGCGAAAACCTGACCGGGGTGATCTCACCGGGCGTGACGACAACCCGCGCGCCCGTCTTGGTCCAGTTCCAGACCCGCGCGGCGAAGGCCATGGGCATGCGGATACAGCCGTGTGAAGCGGGATAGCCCGGCAGCGCGCCGGCATGCATCGCGATGCCGGACCAGGTCATCCGCTGCATGAACGGCATCGGCGCGCCGCTATAGATGTTGGAATGATGAAACCTGCGCTTTTGAATGACGCTGAAGACCCCCATCGGGGTCGGATGGCCCTTCATGCCGGTGGAGATCGGTGTTTCCGCAAAAAGTCCGTTGGCGTCGTAGACTTTCAGGGTCTGGCTGTCGATCGAGATCGCGATGATCAACGGCCCCTGTGGTTTGGCCGTGTCTTTCGGCGCCGCGGCCTTCTTCACCTGCCGAGGGCGAACCCGCTGCCGCGGCTCCTGTGACATAGCAGGCCGGCTTTGAAAAAATCCGGGCTGGTAGTCCGACCAGTAATATCGGGAGGCTTCGGCAGGAGAGGCAAAGCTGATCGCTCCGGCCGCCATCAAGACCGCAATTTGCCAAACCGGTTTGGTCGCACTCGCCGCAATAGAAATCCGATGCCCGTCCACGCGCACTATCCTCAAATCCCAGCCTTGAAGGTTTGGTTGTCGCAGAGGCACAACTTGTTCACCAGCGTAAGCCCTTTGAAAACTGCGATTTTCGCCCCAAGCGTAGCAAAAAAGCCTCACATTCAGTTAACAGCGGCAGCGTTCAACCACCACCAAACCTTCCTGCGGAGCATCAGCGCACCTACATGGATGGAAACCCTCGCCTACGGAGAAGTTCAAATGACCCCCCAAGCCTTCAGCCAATATGACGTCAGGTGGGGGCTTTGGGCCGTGTTGGCGCTGATATGCGCGTCGCTGTGGCCAGCTGCGCCGGCAGTCGCCGCCGACGAGCCGGACCTGATCTTCCGCCGCTCGACTGTGTTCAAATGGCTCAGCCCGAACGACAAGCTGGCGACCTATGGCGTCGACGACCCCGAGGTCGAGGGTGTTTCCTGCCATTTTACGGTTCCGGAAAAGGGCGGCTACAAGGGCTGGCTTGGGCTTGCCGAGGAAGTCTCTGACATTTCATTGGCCTGCCGCCAGATCGGTCCAATCCGCTTCAAGGCCAAATCAGACCAGGGCGAGGATATGTTCCGGCAGCGGCGCTCGCTGTTCTTCAAGAAAATGCAGATCGTCCGCGGCTGCGATGCCAAGCGGAACGTGCTGGTTTATATGGTGTATTCGGACAGGCTGATCGAAGGGTCGCCGAAGAATTCGACCTCCTCGGTGCCGATCATGCCGTGGGGTGCCACCGACGCCGCGGTTCAGAAATGCGGCGAGTTTATTCAGTAGGCGGGAGCTGATTTCCCGCCGCTACGATTTGACGATGCCAGGGCGCACCCACGGCCCGGAGCCGGCCTTGGTATCACGGCAGCCCACGAGCCGGACCAATTTCTGCGGCGTTGAGTAATTGCCGATGTTGCCACATTGCTGCGACATCGCGCCGCAATTACCCGGGCGCCTTGTCCTGGCGGTATTAGGAGCCTCGGTCTGCAGTTCCGGAGCTCCGTCGATCCGCGCCATGCGCCCGATCACGGGCAGGCCGGGTCTGCGCGCCGGGATTTGCTCGCCAACATCGTTGTTGCCCACGGCACCCATCCCTTGCCCAATTTTGGTCCACAACGCGCAGCCCCGGTAAAAGGTTGCACGTCGTTCGAGTGAGTCGGGTGCTGGACTTCGGTTCACCGCTGCAGCACCGCCGAGGGCCCTCTCCACCAGAGAAAGATTAAGAAACCGCGCGGGGGGTCGACCCGGCAGGTTTTGCCAACCGCATTCGACTGCATCAATTCAAGTTTTTCGGACAATTGTTTCGTCCCTGGACCGGCGACGAAACAAATCTCCAGGCGACGAAACCGTTTCTCGCTTTTGGCGCAAACATCCGGAAACGACGGGGCGTTATCAAGCTGCCAACGAAAACGGCAGGCAGCGCCGCCGGGCTAAACCGGAGACAGTCAAATGCGGTCCCTCAGCTTCATTATTGCCGCTGCCTTCTTGCTCACCGGCCTCCCGATGGCCGGGTCGTCCGAGAACACCATGCCAGGCATAGGTACTTTCGCCTATAACGGCTCGCCGATCGCTGCTCCCGAGGCTATTGTCGTCGCAGCCCGCTAAGGCGCCGAGCCAAGCCAAGAAAGACGCCGGTAAGGCCATCATGCTCCTTCGTCTCAGTTCAACTGCGATCGTCGGCTCCGCCCTTCTGGCTGGTTCGGCGCAGGCTCAGATACCGCAAGCACCGCAGATTCAATCGCCGCAGTCCCAGGCTCCGCAGCTGCAACTTCAGCGGGCTCAATTCCGCTCGCTGTTGAAGATGCCCGATCCGCGCGGCGAGTTCGTCCGCTTGTGCGCCCCGCATATGGTTGGACGCTGGGCGCATCCCGAGGCCGTATGCGGCTGCCTGCACGATTATGCTGCCGCGACCGTCGAAGACACCGACCTCCGCGAGGCGCTGCTGCGCGGCATCAGCGAGACCGGTGTGCCGACCATCGAGACCGAATGGGTGCCGCCGTCGAAACAATCCCAGATCGGCGCAACCTTCACCAAGATCGCGAAGCCAACGCTGCAATGTATGTTCGAGCCGGCGAAATAATCGCCGGCGTCGAGGATCGCTGGTCACGCGCGAGGCCGTCTGGTTTACTTCGTCTCCCGTCGCATGTTTCCACCCAGGAATCTGCTTTGCGATGGTCGGCCGTTGCGTGCTCGACCGGGCGGCAACCCGCGATGAACCCGTTGCGGACGGGAGGTCGGCCCAACGATCCGTGAGGGAGAGAATGCATCTTCCGCGAATCCTGATGCTTTGCCCGGCGCTGGTCGCGTTGGCGTTCCCGGCCGCTGCCGCTCCGGACGAAGAGCAACTGGGCAAGAGGGCCGGTTATCCGATCGGAACCCGCGCCAATTGGTTCTACGACGAAAGCGTGCGGGTCGGATCATTCAGCAACCTCGACAGGCTTTTGCCCCACTACACCCTGAAGAGGGCGGCAAGACCGCTGCCGCTTCCCGCAGCTGCCGATGCGGCGACGATCGAGTATCGGTTCGAAAACCGGACGCTTACGCTGGACGACTTTCTCGCGCGCCAGCGCGTCACCGGCCTGCTGCTGATCAAGGACGGCGAGGTGCTGTTCGAGCGCTATCAGTACGGTCGCCATCCGGCGCATCGATTCGTATCCCACTCGATGGCCAAATCGATTGTCAGCATCGCCGTCGGGATGGCACTGGCAGAAGGAAAAATTGCATCGCTGGATGATGCGGTCGGCAAATACGTACCGGAGCTTTCCGGCGTTCCCTATGGAGATACTTCGATACGGAACGTGCTGAGAATGTCGTCCGGCGTGCCGTTCAGCGAGGTCTATGACGGCAACGACGATCTAGGGCGGTTCACCCTCGCGCGCAACACCCACGGCTCGATCGCCGCGCTGCGCATGTTCGGGACCCGCGAAGCCGAGCAGGGCATCCGTTTTCATTACGCTTCCAGTGAGACCGTGATCCTGGCGGTTTTGCTCCGCGCCGTCACAGGAGTCACGCTCAGCGAATACCTGACCGACCGGCTCTGGCAGCCCCTAGGAGCGGAAGCCGACGCGACATGGGTCAAGACTTCCGACGGCACCGAAGCGGGGGCGGGAAGTTTCAATGCAATCTTGCGCGACTATGGGCGGCTGGGCGTGCTGCTTGCCAACGACGGTGCGGTCGCCGGCAGGCAGATCGTGCCGAAGGACTATCTGCTCGAAGCGACCGACTGGCGCCTGCAGCCGGATGCCTTCGCGCCGAGGCGCGCGACGCGGTTCTTCGGGTATGGCTACCAGTTCTGGACCTTCCCGGGCGACAAGCGAAGGTTCGCCTTGCTGGGCGTCTACGGTCAGTCGATCTTCATCGATCCCGAACTCAAGCTCGTGATGGTCGTCACGGCTGCCGCCAGGAACGCCAGCGTCGGCAAGGAGTCGTTTGGACCCGAGCGAAGCGCGGTCTGGCGCGGGATAATCGGCAAATACGGGAATTGGTAGGGACGACGGTGCTTGCCAGGAGCCGGTGATGGGTGAGCCGCCGGCGCCGGCCGTTCCTATCTGGTCTTGGTCCCGAGCCGCGGTATGCATTTTCGTGCAGGGACGACTCCGGTTGCCGTCATTTGGGCGCCGGATACTTCCTTGATCTGGCCGGTGGGACAGGAACCGTCATCGACCAGGATGCGCTGGCCCAGCCGCAAATTGACGATGTCGCGCTCGCGCGTCACCTGCTCGGCCATGGCCAATGACGCGAGCGCGCATAGCGCAGAACCCGCCGCTAGTCCGATCCAACATGGTCTGATTGGCCGAAGCTTCATGGCCGCGGGAACAACCTGCCTCACTTGCTCTGGATCTTCAGTCCGCCCGGGCCGACGTTGATCTGCACGCCATCCGGTTCCTTCTTGGTCTGGTAGAGATTGTAGCCGAGCACACCCACTGCGACGATCAGCGCACCAATGATGAGAAACATGATATTGCGGTTGCCGGGCATCTGAAGTCTCCAGGAGCACATTGCCACGCATTGTATTGGCGCGGGCGCGATTCTGAAAGCGATCAAAAAAAGCCTGCCAGGGCGCACCGCGGTCGAAAGCCGTGCTTCCCAGGCCGAAGATCGATCTCGACACTCTCGCCCGACTCCGTGATACGATCGCAACGGTGGACGCCATACTCTGGGAGTTGAGCTTGAAGGGAATAAGCGAGTTCGAGCGGCGAGCCATTGCCCGGTCAGTGCACGACGGCTTCGAAAGTCAGGTAGAATACACGCAAGCTCTCATCCGATTTCCGTCTACCCGCGGCAACGAACATACGATTCAGGATTTTGTTTACCGGGCCTTCCGAAAGCGCGGATACGCGATGGAGCGCTTCGCCATGGATCGGGAAGCGTTAGAGAGGCATCCGGGCGGGGGACGGTTTTCCGTGGACCATTCGACGGCGCCGATCGTCGTCGCGATCCACCGGCCGCAAAGCGAGGTCGGACGGTCGCTTATCCTGCAAGCCCATGTCGACGTGGTGCCGCCGGGACCCAGCACGATGTGGACCCATCCGCCGTTCGAGCCGGTTGTGGAGGGAGACTGGCTGTACGGGCGCGGCGGCGCGGACATGAAGGCCGGGCATGCCGCCAATTTGTTCGCACTGGACGCTCTTCGGCGGGTCGGCTTCCAACCCGCTGCTACCGTCTACATGCAATCCGTTGTCGAAGAAGAATCGACTGGGAACGGCGCATTGATGACCCATCTGCGTGGCTATAGCGCCGACGCAGTACTCATACCCGAACCCGAAGACGAGAAGCTCGTTCGCGCAAACGTCGGCGTGATCTGGTTCCAGGTCGAGGTGCGCGGCATTCCTGTCCATGTCCGCGAGATGGGAAGCGGCGCAAACGCCATCGACGCAGCATACAGGGTCGTAGGCGAATTGCGCCAACTGGAAGCGCGCTGGAACGAACGGAAGGCGGGTCTGGAGCACTTCGAGAACGAAGAGCACCCCATCAACCTCAATGTCGGCCGTATCGAAGGCGGCGACTGGGCATCTTCGGTTCCGGGCTGGTGTCGGCTGGAGTGTCGAATTTCGATCTACCCCGGCCGGTCTGCCGACGACGCTGCGCGCGAGATCGCAAATTGCGTTTCGGACTTTGCGCGACGCGATCCGTTCCTTGCCAACAATCCCCCCATCGTCACCTTCAATGGATTTCACGCCGAGGGATACGTCCTACCTCCAGGATCCGAAGCCGAAACGGTGCTCGGCAGAGCCCACCAGGAGGCAACGGGCGAGGCTCTCCGGACTTTCATGACCGCGGGCTATCTCGATACACGAGTCTACGCGCTCTACGATCGTATTCCCGCGCTTTGCTATGGTCCGTATTCGGAGAACATTCACGGTTTCGACGAGCGGGTCAGTTTGTCGTCGCTCGAACGGATAACCGTCACCATGGCTCTCTTCATCGCGGAATGGTGCGGCCTGGAGCCGGTGGTGCGGAGCAATGGGACTGAAGCCGACACCTGACAATCCGCGGTGCTACATCGAGCTACACGACCCGTTTCCTGCGCGGTGTTCAACTGCGGGATCCTGGCGGCAGCAAGATGTCGCATCGAGGCGACACTTGTCAGGATGCGGTGCTTCCACCTTCCGGCCACAACGCCTTCACGATCGCGTCCAGACCGTCGGTCAGCGCGGCCGGGCCCGGCTGCAGGATCAGCGGCGACTTGATCTCGACGATGCGGTCATTGGCAACGGCCGGAATCTCGCTCCAGCCTGGCCGCTGCCTGATCCTGTCGGGCACGACCTTCTTGCCGCACCAGGATGCCAGGATCACATCCGGCGCCGCCACGCGCACCACGTCCGGTGAGATAATGCGGTCCTTGGCGGCTTGTTGAAACCGCAGTTTCGGCAGCACGTCTTCGCCGCCGGCGATCTCGATCAGCTCCGAAACCCAGCCGATGCCGCTGATCAGGGGATCGTCCCATTCCTCGAAATAGACTCTTGGTTTCAGCGGACGGGGAGTGGAGGCTATCTTGGCTAGACGATGCTCAAAGCCTCTCGCGAGTTGATCTGCGCGCTCCGCCACGCCCACCAATGCGCCGAGTGTGCGGATCATCGCCAGAATGCCGGCGATGTCCCGCTGGTTGAAGGCATGGAGGGCGACGCCGGCGCGCACCAGATCGGCGACGATTTCGGCCTGCAAATCCGAGAACGCCAATACGAGGTCCGGCTCGAGCGCGAGGATTTTCGGGATGTCCGCCGAGATAAAGGCCGATACGCGCGGTTTCTCGCGCCTGACCCGCGGCGGCCGCACCGCGTAGCCGGAGACGCCGACGATGCGATCCTGCTCCCCGAGCAGATAAAGCGTTTCCACGGTTTCTTCGGTGAGACAGACGATCCGGCGGGGAGGGAACTGGCGCATGGAAGACGATATGCCGAATTACCGGCGCGTTGTCACCGATGCGATGCCATTACCCCGGACGTCATTGCCTGAATTACCCGTCTCATCCATGCTCACTGCAACGGCCTGGAAGAAGAACCGGAGGATCCATGACCCCGCTTGAACAACTCAGTTCGATGAAGATGCCGTTTGCCGAATTGAAGGGGGTAACGTTCATCGGAGCCGAAAAAGACCGCGTGGTGGCGCGGATGCTGGTGCGGCCGGACCTCTGCACATTGCATCATACGATTCACGGCGGCGCAGTGATGGCGTTCGCGGATTCGGTCGCGGCGGCGGCCACCGTGATCAACCTTCCGCCGGACGCCAAGGGGACCACCACCATCGAAAGCAAGACTAATTTCATCGGCGGCGCAAAGGAGGGGATGACGGTCATCGCGACGGCTACGCCGGTACATCGAGGTCGTCGTACCCAGGTCTGGCAGACCAGGTTGGAAACCGAGGACGGCAAACTTGTCGCCGTCGTGACCCAAACCCAGATGGTTTTATGATACCGATCTCGTTGGTTCCGGCGTTAACGAAGTCGTGCAACTTCAAAACCGTTTCGGTGCGACATTCTGTCGACGTTTCAGGCGGATAGCGGCCTTGAAACTCATGCTGCGATGCACAACATCTGTCGTCTAGGGATTCGACGCCTCCTCGAGGGCTATCCAAGAGGAGTTATAAAGTGAGCCACGAAACAATTACCCGTCTGCCCATCGTTAAGGGCAGCGTTCGGACGCTGCGTCAGCAGGAAGAGTTGCCGCTGTTGCGCGGTCACCTGTTACGCCTCGATCCTGCGAGCCGCCATGACCGCTTCCACGGCTTCATGGATGACAGCTTTATCGAACGCTATGCCGCCAAATGCGCGGACGACGGCACAGTCATCATCGCCTACATCGAAGACGGCGTGGTGCGGGGCGCGGCGGAACTGCATCCGCCGGATCAATCGCCGGACTCACTGCCCGAGATCGCCTTCAGTGTGGAGGCGCGGGTGCGTCGGCAAGGCGTCGGCAGCATCCTGTTCAAGAAGCTCATCGCGGAAGCGCGATCGAAGGGCTACCGCTCGCTGCGGATCACCACCGGCGCGCAGAATCAGGCGATGCGGGCACTGGCCCATAAGTTCGGCGCGCATCTGACGTTCCGGCACGGCGAATCTACCGGAACGATCGATCTCGACAGGCAACCGATGCCCGAACCCGCCATGGCGACGCCGGCCGATGCGGCACGCGCGATGGTCAACGCCAACCGCGCCTGAGTGCTGCAGCAGATAAGGGTGGGGCCAGCCGACCCGACACAAAAAGAAAACCCTCCGCCGATCTCCGATCGGTGAAGGGTTTTGTGGTCCCCGCGCGACGATGCTGTGTCAGGTACCCGTGCGCTTGTCATTGCCGAATTTCCTGACAACGCGGCGCTCCACTACAACTGAGCGCTGTGCGCCTTGCTCGCCGGCGATGACGCGGGTGATTGATCTTCCCAACACGGGACGCGCCGCCTTCTTCACCTCGGCCTGAACCGCTTCGATCGGCAGCCCCATCAGCGACGCCGCGATTTCCGCCTGCGCATCCTGATCATCGGTGATGCCGACGGCGGCGAAAATTGCTTCTTCCAGCGTCGGCGGATCGCGCCGCACGCGCCTGGTTCCGTATTTCGTGTTCCAATCGTCGCTCATGGGGCCTCCGTACTTCCTAACCGGATACTTAAGTCCCCCTATGTTGCATTGCAATATGAACTTGGCGTGGCAAACCAGCCATGCGTTACAATTTCTCCAGTCTCCTCCTCACGCTGTCGGTGACCACGATCATCTTCTTTCCCGCGGTTACTGAATTAATCGGCGGGGCCGGCAAAATCCACCGGCTGTTGCGGCCAGCGTTTGAGTGCGGCCTGGCCGGCATCGGTCAGGACATAGATGCCGCGCTCGGCGCGGTCGAACCAGCCGTACACGTTGCTCAGCAGGATTTTTGGCGCATCCGGTATATCAGGCCTGAGGTCGCGCACCCGCCGCGGTCCGCGCGACAGCGCCGAGGCGCAGGCCAGCGCCTGCTGGCGATAGGCCGTCATGATCGGTGCGCGCGTGCTGCCGCCGAGCGCCGGATCGCCCTTGCGCCGCCGGTGCTCGGCGACAAGTCGGGAGCGTTTCCTGGGATTGCGGCGCGGGCTGGTCTCAGGCGGCTTGACCAGCACCTCCACGTCGCCGGTGTTGGTGACCGCCAGCATGCCGAAGCCGAGCCGGCGACACAGATTTCGGTAGCGTGCGTCGCTCTCACGGCCCTTGCCGCGCGACGACATCCTGGCGGCCAGCCAGACCTCGTCGGCAGCGGCGGCACGATCGACCGCCTGGAGGACCAGCTCGAGATTAAAGGAAAGCTTCAGTTCGCCGATCACCACGATCGGAGGTTCGTCGCCGCTCAGTGCGACCAGGTCGCAGCCGCCAACCTCGCCCTTGACGGTGAAGCCGAGGTTTTCGAGGAAGCGTTTGACGGGCAGATAGAGCGCGGTTTCCAAGGGACCTCCAATGCAGGCCGCCGATGTCGCCTGCGCGACTCAGTGGATACAGTCTAGCCCGGATTGCGTATTGGGGATTTGCTCAAAGGACGGGCGAGCGGGTAGCATGTTCGTGGGACAAGGCAGGTAGCGTCGGAAAGCTGGCCTGCGAATCCACGGGATTCGCGGGTCGTGCTGCAATCGTCGAGGCCACAGGTAGTGCTGCAGGGACTCTACAAGGTCGAGATGCATACGGTCCATGGCTCGCGCCGTGGCGTGCTCTATGTCTATGAAGGCAAGATGATGGGCGGCAATTCGGCGTTCGCATTCATCGGCACCTACCGGGAGTCCGACGGCGGAGAGGTGACGGTCGACATCTCGTCCATGCGCCACAACGATGATCCGAGTTTTCAGCCGCTGTTCAGGACCGACACCGTCACGCTCTCGCTGAAGGGAAGGCAGCGGGGCGAGCAGTATTTTTTCGAGGGCGGCTCGACGCAAATGCCCGGCGTTATCTTCAACTCGGTGATGACACCGATCAGCGAGGCGGCCGCGCCGCCGGTGTTTGCGGCGGGACCGGGCGGCATCGGCAACGGTCTTTATTCGCTTCATATACGGATGCTCGACGGCATCGACGGCGGAAATACCGGTGTCATGGTGCTGCACAACGGCCGGATCCGCGGCGGCGACACCTTCTTCGCGTGCATCGGCTCCTACACCAGCGCCAACGGCAGGTGGAAAGGCGAACTGATCAACCATGAGCATACGCCGAGCCAGGGCGAGCGGCCGGTGTTCGGCGGCTACGAGGTCGGTATCGGCTTTTCCGGCACCTACAACGACGACGGTGCGGTCGGGGAAGCCACCGCGCTTGCCGGCAAGCGCAGCGTCCGCTTCAGCGCGGTGCTGAAGAAATTGGCCGAGGCTTGAGGGTTACATCCGCCCGCTCACCGGCAGCAACGCGCCGGTAACGGCGCTGGCGGCATCGCTGATGAGAAACAGGATAACTTCGGCGAGTTCCTGCGGCGTCACCCATTTTTCGAAATCCGCGTTCGGCATGCTGGCACGGTTGGCGGCGGTGTCGATGATCGACGGCAGCACGGCGTTGACGGTGATCTTGCCCTTCCATTCGGCGGCAAGCGCCTCGGTGAGGCGGTGCACGCCCGCCTTGGAGGCGGCATAGGCGCCCATGCCGGGGCCGGCCTGCCGTGCGCCGATCGCGCCGATATTGACGATGCGCGCCGAACCCGAGGCGGCCAAATGAGGTATCGCGGCCCGCGACGCATTCAACGCGGTGAGAACATTGAGGGCATACATGCGCTGCCAGGTGCTCGGATCCCCCTCGGCGATCGCTTCGAACGCAAAGCCGCCGGCGATATTCACGAGCGCATCGAGCCTGCCGAAACGCGATACGACGGCGTCAATCGCCTTTTTGGCTTCGGTCGCATCGCAAAGATCGACGCCGCCGAGTTCGATCCGGTTCGCTGTCGCCGGTATCTTCGCTGCCGCATGATCAAGGCCTGCCACGCGCGCGCGCCGCGCAACGGCCGCCTCTGTAACCACGCTGCCAAGCGCACCCGACGCGCCGGTCACGATAACGACTTTTCCGTCCATAATGGCTCTCCGGTCAGGGGATCGGATCCCCACTGTCTTCGTGGTGCCACGGTCTCGCCCCGTATTGCTACGGTGGCTGATCGGTAAAATTTGTCGAAGTTCTGTAAGCGGACGGCAGAAACATCGCGCTAGGCTCGGGAAGGTTCAATCACAGGGCAGGGGCATGCTGCGATGAGAAATCTACCCGACCACGGTTTACCGCTTGTTCAGCTTAAGGAGCAACGCCGGGATTTGGTTGTCGCGCTGCAAAATCGCACCGGCCCGGTCAATAGTTGGGAGCTGATGCAGATCGCAGCGGTCCAGCAGGCCATTTCGGCGTTCGAGGACGTCATCGCCGACCTCGACGCCGAAGCGGAAATGGAAGCCGCAGCCTAGCGGAAACGCGCCAAGCTGTCACCGCGCAACCAAATACGAGGCATCTCGAATCATGATTCGAGATAGCGTGCCTTCAACTCGGTGCGTTCCGCCGCACCGAGCCGCAATCCCTCGCTGAAGTAGTTTTCGAGATTGCCATAGTCGTCGCCGATCGCCTCGAACGCGGCGGCGAGGAATGACGTGTGCACCGACGCCAGCACCTGCCTGACCTCCTCCGGGAGATCGCTGCTGGCGGAGGGGTCGCGCCGGTAGAAGCGGTTGGTGAGCAGATAATCCTCCGAGATCAGATGGTCAGGCACATCAAGCGCATGCAGGATCAGCGCACAGGCGAAACCGGTGCGATCCTTGCCGGCGGTGCAGTGAATCACCAGCGGCGCGTGGTCCCCGACCAGATGGGCGAACAGCGCGCGAAAGCTCGGCGTGTTCCGACGCACGTAGTTGCGGTAGGAATCGCGCATCACCTCCAGGGCGTCGGTCGATGACAGCGGGACGCCGGTCGCGAGCCGCGCGCGCAGCGCCGCGACCACGGTCGGCTCGACCGGCAGCGAATGGACCGCAATGTCCTCAACGTCGCAGATCGTGGCGACGCGCTCCTCCGTACCGCGGAAATCGAATGCACGCCGGACACCGAGGCTGCGAAGCACCCTGATATCGGCTTCGGTGAGGTGGCCGAGATGATTGGAGCGGAAAATCTGCCGCCAGCGCACGGCGCGGCCGTCCCTGGCAGGATAGCCGCCGAGGTCGCGAAAATTGCTGGCGCCGGCGAGGTTGAGGTGGCGGGCAGGGGAATCTGACATCGTATCAGCCTAGGCCATCCCATGCGGTGGAGAAAAGATGGAACAGGCCTATCGCCCGACGGGAAGCGGCTCGTCAATAATCAGGTGTTGCGGGGGGCCGGGATGAATCGGCGCAGGATCATTGTTTTCGGTACGGCATCATGGTTTGCGACGGTCGGCGGCTCCCCCGTGCTGGCGCAGACCACCTTTCAGAACTATCGCTGCGCCGACGGCTCTCAGTTGATGTTCGGGTTTTTCCAGTATGACAAGCGCGCGCATCTGCAGATCGATGGCAAAGCGGTGACGCTCGGCAGGCGCCTCGCTGTGTCGGGCTCGCGTTATTCCGGCGGCGGCGTCACGTTGACGATCGGCCAGGCCGGGACCCGGCTCAAGCACGCCAAACGGCCGGTGACGGCCTGCAAGCTCAATTGACGGATAGCCGGGTACGTCAGCATCGCATCTGCACGCGGAATTAGCGCTCTCGCACAGGCTTGGAGTCCTGGATCGCTGCGTCGTGGTACCAGGCGCCGCCGACGGCCACTTCGCTGGCGGGCGACGGAGCAAGGTCGGTGACGGCCTTGGCCTCATGCCGTGCTCCGAGCGCCGAGCGGCCGCCGGCAGGGAATCGGTAGATCCTGGCGGACCCGTGATTCGAGTTTGTATTCATCTTGGTTTGTCTCCTGGTGCACGGCGCGGCGAGCAATGGTGCGCCCGACTCGTTCCGGATTGGTTATTGATCCTGATATCGTTGGTGCCCTCGGCAGGTGCAACATGATCAAAAGAAAATCACTTGCTGTATAGTTTTTGGGCATCTGTGGCTTTGCCCTCTGGAAAGCAGAGGCCGGGTAGCTAACGCATCAGCCGTCGGCAAAGGTCCGAACGAGGGGAATCGTTCGCAGTCGATGTTGCCCACGGATGGCGCAGAATTAGTCCGGATGCGGGGTGAAACTCCGGCTGCTCCGTTGTCAGGCGGATTTCCGGCCTTTAGTCGGCCCACTGGAGCCTGGACGGCAACGGCGAGCGCGCGGCTTTGACGCACCCGAAATCTTTGATCTTCCGACCGGTGCGGGAAAGATTTACCGGCCCGGGCAGCGCTCGGCATCAAGCGACTGGCACTTTAATTGCTTTGCAATTCACGGCCGATGGCGGCCGGATATGCGTGTGGCGACCAACAGGGTTTCTGTTTCCGCACCTTCGTATCATCAACATGAGAGAGCTCGATGACCAAGTATAAGCTCGAGTATATATGGCTCGACGGATACACCCCGACGCCGAATCTGCGCGGCAAGACCCAGATCAAGCCATTCGATTCGTTTCCGACACTGGAGCAGCTTCCGCTGTGGGGCTTCGACGGGAGCTCGACCCTGCAGGCCGAAGGCCATAGTTCGGATTGCGTGCTCAAGCCGGTCGCCGTCTATCCGGATGCCGCGCGCAGCAACGGCGCGCTGGTGATGTGCGAAGTCATGATGCCCGACGGCAAGACCCCGCATGCCACCAACAAGCGCGCCACCATTCTCGACGACGGAGGCGCCTGGTTCGGTTTCGAGCAGGAGTATTTCTTCTACAAGGACGGCCGTCCGCTGGGCTTTCCGACATCAGGCTATCCGGCACCCCAGGGGCCGTACTACACCGGCGTCGGCTATTCGAATGTCGGTTCGGTCGCCCGCGAGATCGTCGAGAAGCATCTCGATCTCTGCCTTGCCGCCGGCATCAACCACGAGGGCATCAACGCCGAAGTCGCGAAGGGCCAGTGGGAATTCCAGATCTTCGGCAAGGGCTCGCGGAAGGCTGCCGACGAAATGTGGATCGCTCGCTATCTGTTGCAGCGGTTGACCGAGGCGTATGGCATCGACATCGAGTATCACTGCAAGCCGCTTGGCGACACCGACTGGAACGGCTCCGGCATGCACGCCAACTTCTCCACCGCTTACATGCGCGAAGTCGGCGGCAAGGAGTATTTCGAGAAGCTGATGGAGGCCTTCAGGACCAGCCGCGCCGATCACATCGCGGTTTACGGACCGGACAACCATCTGCGCCTGACCGGCAAACACGAGACGGCGTCGATCGATACCTTCAGCTACGGCATCGCGGACCGCGGCGCCTCGATCCGCGTTCCGCACAGCTTCGCCAACAACGGCTACAGAGGCTATCTGGAAGATCGCCGGCCGAACTCGCAAGGCGACCCCTACCAGATCGCTTCGCAGATCCTGAAGACCATCGCTTCGGTTCCCACCGCCAAGGCGGCCGCGGCCTGAGCGTTGGTTTTTCGACCCGGATGCGGGGCGTGCGGGCCGCATCATGATCCGCCACAGCCTCCGAGCGCTATGGCGGATCATTGCATTTGAGCGCCCGCTCTTTCCGAGCACAAGCACATAGAGGAAAATTCTCTCACGATGTCCTTCCGTCGATTCGGCCAGCCGCGCGGACATTGATGGACATCAATAGGGCGCAGGCAGCGAATCGCTACAAGGCCAAATCAATAGCGAGGCTGGACCGTCCAATGAGATTAAGCGGATTGATCGGGGTTCTCATGGTTTGCGCATTCCCGCTGGCCTCCAGCGCCCAATCCGGGGCCAAGCCGCCGGCGAATGGGCAGTACGTTCCGCGGCTCGGCGACATCATGAACGCAGCGCAGATGCGGCACATGAAGCTGTGGTTCGCCGGCCAGACGCGCAACTGGGAGCTCGCCAACTACGAACTTCGCCTGCTCAAGGCCAGTCTCGTGGAAGCCGCCTCGCTTTACGGGGACCTTCCCGTCGACAACGTTACCACGATGGTCAAGCCGCTGGAGGCGGTCGGCGATGCCGTCGCGGCTGGAGACAGTAGGCGCTTTGCCAGGACATTCGGCGAACTCACCGCGGGGTGTAACGCCTGCCACCAGTTGATCAAGCACGGCTTCATCGTGATGCGGGTGCCTGAGGCGTCGCCCTTCAGCAACCAGGTGTTTACGCCGCGCGGTAAGCCGTAACCGCATGGGAACCGGGGCGGGCCGCCAGCCGCCGGCTCGACGCCCGTGACGCTGCTGATCGACGGCCGCATCTCGGTGGCGACGCCTTTTTCCCATTATCTCGGCTTCTGTGGCTCGGCGGGCGCTGGGCCGGGCCTTGACAGTAGCGGGTGTCTTCACGGCGCCACCGGGAGCAATCGCATTTTCGAGAGCGCACACCGCGGGAACAGGTTAGAATTTCATCGCAATCCTTTTGGGAGTCCCTGGTAGCATGAGCCTCTTGAATGATCCCTTCGATCCCGCCCGCGACGCGGCGCTGGTCACCGGCGCGGGCAACGGCATCGGCCGTGCCATTGCGCAAGCCCTGATCGGGGAGGGCGTGCGAACCGTGTTCGCCGACGTCAACCCGGATACGGTCGCGGATGCGATCAAGACCTCGCGGCGGCCGGAACTGGCGTTTCCCTTCGTCGGCGACCTCGCGGATCACGCCGCGCGCGACGCGCTGCTGGCCCACGCGCAGTCCGTAGTCGGGCGGGTGACGCATTTCGTTCACAGCGCGTCACCGCCGCGGCGCGAGGCCGACCACGTCATGGCCGTCAGCGACGAAACGTGGACGCAGATGCGCGCGGTCAACGTCGATGCCGGTTTCTATCTCGCGCGCGAACTGGCGCGTCCGCTGATCGCCGCCAAACGGCCCGGCTCGTTTCTGTTCGTCACCTCGCTTCACGCGGGCACACCGCGCAACCTGCCGCATTATTCGACGTCGAAGGCGGCGCTCGCCATGCTGGTGAAGGAATTGGCCAGGACGTGGGGCCGCAACGGAATCCGCGTCAACGCGCTGGTGCCAGGCGCCGTCGCCGCCGGTGGATTCGTGGCCGATCCGGCGCTGGCCAAACACATTCCGCTCGGCCGCCTCGGCCGGGCCACAGACCTCGCTCCAATGGCGCTGGCCGTGCTGTCGAACAAGGTTTCGGCCTATGTCACAGGGGCCGCCGTCGTGATCGACGGCGGTCTGTCGCTGATGAACTGGTTCGAGCCGCCTGATCTCGGTGATCTCTAAAAGGGGCAGTACGCTCGATGCCGATTCACATCTGCAGCGCCTGCGGCACCTCCTACCCGGATGCCGCCGAGCCGCCGCGGCGCTGCCCGATCTGCGAGGACGAACGCCAGTTCGTCCCATCACGTGGACAGACCTGGACTACGCCGCAAAGCCTCGGCGGCGGACACGTCAATGCCTGGCGGCAGCTCGAAACCGGCCTGTTTGAAATTCACACCCATCCGCAATTCGCCATCGGCCAGCGCGCGCTGCTACTGCGCACCGACGACGGCAACATCCTGTGGGACTGCATCGCGTTGCTGGACGATGCGAGCGGGGCACTGATCGATTCATTGGGCGGATTGCGTGCGATCGCCATCTCGCACCCCCATTATTATACATGCATGCAGGATTGGGCGCGCCGCTTCGACTGCCCGATCCATCTGCATGCCGCGGATTCGGAGTGGATCATGCGTCCCGATCCCGCGATTCGTCACTGGCATGCCGAGACCATGGCAATCGCCGATGGCGTGACGCTGCTCAGGATCGGCGGTCATTTCGCTGGCGGGACCGTGCTGCATTGGGCTGGCGGTGCAGGGGGACGCGGCGCCATCCTGAGCGGCGATATCGTGCAGGTGGCGGCGGATCCCGGCCGGGTCTCGTTCCTCTGGAGCTATCCCAACATGATGCCGTTGTCGGCCATGACGGTCCGCCGCATCGCCGACACCCTCGCGCCCTGGAAGTTCGACCGGATCTACGGCGCCTTTCCGGGACGCCAGGTGATGAGCGGTGGCGCGACGGCGCTGGAGCGATCGGCGACCCGGTACATCGAGCTTCTGAAGGGTGATCAGGCCTAGTCTAGAATGACGGATGGGGGGAACCCGGCGGGTTCCCATGCGTTTGGGGCTATACCCCGACACGGTTTGCGCAGAGGTGACACCTGCTCCAGAGTTCATCGATTCTTGTCCCCGGCCAGACCGTCTGGAAGAGATGCCAAGCGAGCCGGATAGCCGTCCTGAACGACGCTGCCGAGTATTTCGGCGCGCTGAGGGACGCGCTGCTGCTGGCGGAGCGGCAGGTTCACATCATTGGGTGGGACATCCACTCCGAAACGCCTTTGGTCGGCCCGTCCGGCCGTGCCGACGACGGATTGCCGGTCGCGCTCGGCCCTTTCCTGACCGGGTTGCTCGCGCTCAAGCCGGACTTGCGGATCAACATCCTGATCTGGGATTTCGCGGCGCTGTATGCCGTCGAGCGCGAGTGGAACTCCGGCGAAAAGTTCCTGGCGGGAAGCGACGGCCGAATTCAGTTTGGCCTCGACTCCAGCCTTCCGCTGGGATCCTCCCAGCATCAGAAGATTGTCGTGATCGACAACGCGGTTGCCTTCTCCGGCGGGCTCGACCTGACGATCCGGCGGTGGGATACCAGCGAGCATCTTCTCGACCATCCCATGCGCCGCGACCCCGACGGCAAGTCCTATCCGCCGTTCCACGACGTGCAATGCATAGTGGAGGGTGAGGCCGCGGCCGCGCTCGGCGAGATCGCGACGGCGCGGTGGCACGCGGCCGGCTGCACGGTGGAGGCTTGCGAAGCGGTCGCGGGCAATCGCTGGCCCACTTCTGCGCCGGAAGGGACGAGGCAGATACAGGCCGGCATCGCGCGGACCGAGTTGAAGACCGCCGGGTGCAGCGGCGCCGACGAAGTGGCGCGCTTGTTCGAAGCCTCGATCAACACGGCGAGCCGCTTCATTTACATCGAAAATCAGTTCACCAGCGCCACCGAGATCGCCGAGATGCTGGCGCGGCGGATGGCCGACGTGCCGGCGCTGCGCGTCCTCATCGTGACGCCGAAGGCGCATTCGTCGTGGCTGGAATCGCAGGCGATGCATGGCGGCCGCGGCGGCTTCATCGACCCGTTTGCCGCGGCCGGGGTCGCCGACCGCCTGCGCATTCTCTATCCGGCCGTCCGTGATGGGGAGTCGTCGGCTGCGGTGATGATTCACAGCAAGGTCATGATCATCGACGACGGATTCCTGCGGGTCGGTTCGGCCAACATCAATAACCGTTCGATGGGGGCGGACACCGAATGCGATCTGGCGTTCGAGGCGGGCTGCGAGGAGCACCGTGAGTTCATCCGCGGCCTGCGGCGCCGGCTGATTGGACATTTTTGCGGGGTTCAGGAAGACACGATCGCCGACAACGAGGACGACATGCTCGGATTCATCGATCGCCACGCGGCTGCCGGCACGGGCAGGGCCCTGCTGCCGATCGATTGCGAAGCGACGCCGCTCGGCGCTGTGACCGGCATTATCCAGCCGATCGCGGATCCGCGGCAGCCGCTCAATCTGCAGCGCGCGGCGCGGCGGATGTGGACCCCGCGAACCGTGCTGGCGGTGGCCGGCACCGCGACCGCGCTCGCCGGCCTGGCGCTGGCATGGTACGCTACGTCGCTGAGCGACTATACCGACGTCGGTTATGTCGCGTCGGTGATCTCTAGATATTCACAGTCGGCATTGGCGCCGCTGTTCGTGGTGACGGCTTTCGTGCTCGGCGGACTGGTCGTGTTTCCGGTGGTCGTCCTGATCGCCGCGACGGCGGCGGCGCTGGGGCCCTGGATGGGCGCCTTGAGCGCCACGGCCGGTGTGCTCGCAAGTGCGCTGGTGCTGTTCATGATCGGCCGCTTTCTCGGCCACAAGCGGCTGCAATCGCTGCTCGGCGCCCGCGCCTTGCGGGTGCAGCGCCGCATCGTCGGCAAGGGCGTGCTCGCGGTGGCGATGATCAGGATGGTGCCGGTCGCGCCGTTCTCGGTCGTCAACGTGTTGGCCGGCGCCAGCCAGTTGAAGCTGACCGATTTTCTCGCCGGCACCGTGCTGGGCATGGCGCCCGGCATCGTCGTGATGGCTGCGCTGGGCGCGCAAATCGCGGACTTCGCCAAGAACGCCTCGTGGTCGAACGCCGTGCCGCTCGGCCTCACCATCTTGTTGTGGCTCGCAGTCTGTCTCGCGGTGCAGTTCGTGGTGACGTGGTGGAGCGGACGCCGCAGGTGACGGAAACGATCCGCGTCATGACCTGGAACGTGCACGGCACGTTCAGCCTCAATCCGGATTTCGACCTCGAAGGCGTCTCGTCGATCATCCACAGATGGTCGCCCGACGTCGTCGCCCTGCAGGAGGTCGACTCGCGCGGGCGGAGCGACGACGTGTTCGGATTGCTGGCGGATGTCGTCGGCGAGCACCGCGTCGCGGCCCGCTCCATCGTCACCGAGGATGGCGACTATGGCCAGGTGCTGATCAGCCGCTGGCCGTTCGCCGCCGAGCCCACGGTGACCGACGTGTCTTATCAGGAGCGGGAGCCGCGCCGGGCGATCTCGGCAGTGATACGCTCGCCGATCGGCGAGGTGCGCGTGGTCGCCACCCATCTCGGCCTCAGCATGCACGAGCGCTACGCCCAGGCGCGGGCGCTCGCCGCGCTGGCCGATGCGCCAAGGACCATCGTGGTCGGCGACTTCAACGACTGGCTCTGGGTAATGTCGGTCCGGCGGGTACTGGCTGCGCGCTGTCCGGTGCGGACGCGGTTGCGGACGTTTCCCTCACGGCTGCCGGTGCTGCGGCTCGATCGCATCTACGCCACGCCCGACGGCAACATCGTCAAAGCATGGACCGACCACGCCGCGCGGGCGTATTCGGACCATCTGCCGGTGCTGGCCGATGTGGGGTTTTCATAGCCTCCCGGAGGGCGCACACCCCGGGAACAGGTTAGATGTTAGCGCGTACCGATGCGTTGATGTCGCAGGCAGAAACCGGCAAAATAGCTCTGCGTCCATCTTCCCCGTTATGGCCGGTTGTCACCCGGAGTGTGCCTAAGATAACGCGGTGACCTGAATTTGGTTCTGCGAAACCTGGGGGCTCATGCTGCTAACGCAGCGGCATTGGCGGCCGGACGATCGGCTCGTCCTCCGACCGGGCCGTTGCCTGCGGTGGTGGCGGCGCCGGCATCGCGGAGGCCGGAGGTAAAACCGTTTGCGTCAACGGCGCGGCGGCCGGCGCAGGCGGATTGGCCGGCAGCGTTCCGCGCGGGGGCGCCGCGGCGGATCGCGGCGGCGGTGATACCCTTGGTCGCGGTGTCTGCATCGAAGCTTTGGCTTCGCCGGCTTTGGCGAGGTCGCGGGCGATCGCTTGCTGGCTCGCCTTGAGTTCGGCGATGCTGGCCCTGAGTTGGTCGACCTGCTGCGCCATGGCCGCGAGATCGCCCGCCATCGAGTGCAACTGCGCGGGATCGGGAGAGGAAGCGGCGGAGGAGCCGATGCTTTCCGCGGGCTGGGCCGGAAGTGCTGCGTGCGGGGCCGTCCGATCTGCGGCCGATGCCTGTACCCCTGGCGGCGTATCGGCCTGACCGGCTGGCGACGCTTCCGGCGGCGACGAGGTGAGGGCGAATGGTGGCGTCCAATTCGCGATCACCTGTTGGGCGGCATCGCCGTAGTGCTCCCACGCGGCGGCAGCGAGCGCGCTGCACAGCGCAAACATGAAGGCGACGATCGCGCTTTTCGTCCACCGGTTGGTCGACGACCTTGCGGCTGGAACCAGGTGGTCGTCGGTGGCAGTGGCGCGAAACGTGGTATCGACTGTCGGCGCCGGCGCGGCGAAGTTGGATGCCGACGGTGGCAGTTGATCCGAAGCTGGGCTGTCGGCGTCAGGGTACTTGACGTCAAGGCTCGTGACGTCAGGGCTCGTGACGTCAGCATCGCTCCTGGCGTCGCGCTGGATGTCGGCGAGCACCTTATCGGCCCATGCAGCCGGGACGACGTCGGGCGCGATCGCAAAGACGTCGTGGGGATCGGAATCTCTGTGCTTCAGTGTGGAATGCATTGGCGCTCCGTGCTCGGTCAGACTCACCCGCGGGGTGCCCGGCGGTTCAGGCGACGTCGACGATCCCTTGCCCGGCCCCACAGTCCCATCAGGTTTGACGAAAGCAAGGCGACAGCGTGAAGAGTGTGAGGCCGCCGCTCACAGCATCGCGGGAACCCGAACCGGCTGGGATGCCGTCATGCGGCGGATATCGGATCCGACCGGCGTTCCGCGTCAATCCAGCATCAGGCGACCAACAGGCTCGCGGCCGCCGCCGCTGCCGCCGCGGACCACGACGATCTCGCCGCTCGCCGGCTGGATGCCGGTGAGGGCTTGAATGTTGGCACCGTGCGTCACGACGAGGAGGGTTCCGTTGCCTCTCCATTGGTCGATCACGGCGCGTGCGCCTGATGTCAGGGACTCTCGTTGATTCCTCAGCACGACCACATTGCCGAATGTCGGCTCGGCTTCGACCGGTCCAAGCTGCAGCAACGTTGCGGTGTCGGTGCAGCGGCACCATGGCGAAGAAAGGAGCTTCTCGACCGTGATCCCTTCCGACCGGAGCCGCGCGCCGATCCTCGAGGCGTCCGCGCGTCCCTTGGCTGAGAGGTTGCGCTGGGTGGCGCAGTCATCGACCTTAAAGCCCGGCGGGTCGCCGAAGCCGCCTGGCGCATCGGCGTGGCGCATCAGGGCGACATGCCGGCCGGCGCGCAGCGCGGACCAGGCCTCGGCGTCGCCGCCGGCGGCGATATCCGCCGCGCTGCAGAGCCCGAGCAGGATGGTGAGGATGGCAAAGCGGATGCGGCGCATGGGACCTCGTTACATGTAAGCGATGAGACGCCCGGCGCAGACCACGCCGAGCCACAGCGCCAACGAGGCCAGCGCCGTGACCCTGGCGCCGCCGGGCGCCTCGGCGCCCCATTGCGCCATGCGACGCCACGGGCCCAGATGCGCGATCACGATGTTGAGCAGCGCCGCAGCGATCAGCAGCAGTTTCATTTGGAACGCGGGATTGCGCACCACATGCGCCGCATCGGCGCTGAACAGGAGGAAGCCCATGCTGATCGCGAGCAGGAAACCGGCGCGCGACATCGGCAGCAGCAACTGCGCCATCGGCGCAATCGGAATCGCGCGCCCCAGTCCTAGCAGCCTCAGATCGAGCGCCAGGATCGAACCTACCAGCACAACGAAGCCGATGATGTGCAGGATCTCGACCGCGGGATAAAGCGGGGGCGAGGAGCGCATAGCGTGACCCAGCGCGCTTTCCTGCAGGGCCAGGAAGATCGGCGCGACCGGCTGCTGTTCCACTCCGGCCTACCGCAATTCGACGCGTTTGCCGTCGAGAATGACGTATTCGATGCGCGCCTCGTCCGGCTTGCTGGTATGGGGATAGCCGAACACGGTGCAGGTCTTGCCCGGCGCGATCATGTCCGCCGTGATGCCGCGCGCCTGCATGCGGGATGGCGGCGCCAGCACGAAGTGCCAGTGCTTGCCGTCGACCTCCATTTCGATCTCGCAATGCGGATTCTCAAAGGCCGATTTCAGGATCTTGCCGGTGACGGTGAACGACTTCGAGGTGTCGTAGCCGCCCCAGCCGTGATGGGCGAGCGCAGCGCCAGGAACGACGGCGGCCGCCAGCGACACGAAGCAACGGCGGGTAATGGATGCCATGGACACGCTCCGGCAGTTTGAGGGACAACACCAATCCGCGCCGGATTGATAGCGCGCCCGGCATGGCCGTTCAAATGACCCTGCCGTGATGTCAGCGAGACAGAACGTGGCCGCGCGGGTCCGGCGTCGCATGGTGCGACGGCATCGCAACACATTAGCGTTTTTCTCCCGGGCGGGGCATCAGCCGTTTGGTTACCGGACCCGAGATGCGCTATGCTGGCAGCTAACCGGCAAGAACGAGAATTCGGGAGCAGGCGCGAGAAGGTTAGCCAAGCGGGGGGCGGCATTCCATGATGACCTTACCGGAACTGGCGGCAGACGCTCTGGAGGAATTTCTCCGGTCCTATATGTGCCGCCGCTTTGGCGCTTCGCAGGCCCTCGTGGAGATCGTGCCGGCGGCCGCCCGCATCGCACTCGAATGCATCGGCAACAGCGACGCGCTTTACCACAATGTCGAACATACGCTGCTGGTCACGCTGGCGGGCCATGAAATCCTGCGCGGCCGCGCGTTGCACAAGCATATGACCGCCGATGATTACGCACATGTCATCATCGCCTGTCTCGCGCATGACATCGGCTATGTACGCGGGCTGTTCAGGGACGACGATGCCGACGGCTTCGTGGTCGATATCGCCGGCAGCAAGGTCACTCTGCCGCGGGGGTCATCCGACGCCGGCCTGATGCCCCACCACGTCGACCGCTCCAAGCTCTACGTGATGCGACGGATCGAAGGCATCGCTCCGCTTAACAAGCAACGCATCGCAGAGGCGATCGAAGGCACACGGTTTCCGCCGCTGCCGGATCAGCAATATGACGAGGTGGCCTCGATCGTCCGCGCGGCGGACTTCATCGGACAACTCGGCGATCCCAACTACATCCGGAAAGCCAACGCGCTTTACCACGAGTTCGAGGAAGTGGGCATCAACCGCCAGCTCGGCTATGATTCACCCGCCGACATCGTCAATCGCTACCCGCAATTCTACTGGAACAGCGTGGCGCCTCATATCCAGACAGAGATCCGCTATCTCAACATGACGTCGAGCGGACGGCAGTGGATCTCGAGCCTCTACGCCAATGTGTTCCGCGCCGAACAGGAAGTTTCGCTTTCCGGGCCGCAGAAATAGAGTTGCCGCGTCTCGGATTTGCGAAATGCCTTTCGCAGAAATGAGAAGTTGGTCGGAACCGCTTCGTCACGCCAAGGTGAAACAGGTGAGAACACCGCGGAAATTGCATGGAAAGTCCGGCGCGGGAGTTGGTTCTTGCGATGGCACGGCGCTTGCTGTCGCCCTCGCTGTTGTCCTGGCTCGACGCGCGGAAGACGCGTTGCAGTAAAACGACCATAGGAGAGGAACACCATGGAGATCGGCTATTTCACCATGCCTTCGCACCCGCCGGAGTGCGGCCTGAAAGAAGGCCATGACTGGGATCTGCAGGTGCTGCGCTGGGCCGACGAACTCGGCTATCAGGAAGCCTGGATCGGCGAGCATCACACCGCCCCCTGGGAGCCGCACCCGTCGCCGGATCTGCTGCTGGCGCAGGCATTTCTGCAGACCAAGAACATCCGCCTTGGACCCGGCGGCTTCCTGCTGCCGTATCATCATCCCGCCGAACTCGCCAACCGGGTCGCAATGCTCGACCATCTCTCCGAAGGCCGGCTCAATTTCGGCGTCGCCGCCTCGGGCCTGCCGAGCGACTGGGCGATGTTCAACGTCGACGGCATGTCCGGTCAGAATCGGGACATGACCCGTGAGGCGCTGGAGATCATCCTGAAGATGTGGACCGAGGACGCGCCGTGGACATACAACGGCAAGTTCTGGACGGTGTCCAAGCCCGACGTGATGTTCGATTTCCTGAAGCCTCACCTCAAGCCGTTGCAGGCGCCGCATCCGCCCATCGGGGTGGCGGGCCTGAGCAAGGGGTCCGACACGCTGAAGTTGGCCGGCGAGCGCGGCTACATTCCGATGAGTCTCAACCTCAACCCGGCCTACGTGTCGAGCCATTGGGAGTCGGTGGAGATCGGCGCGGCCAAGACCGGACGCAAGCCCAACCGGCAGGACTGGCGGATGGTGCGTGAGGTGTTTATTGCCGATACCGACGAGGAAGCCTGGCGATTGTCGGTCGGTGACATGATGGGCCGGATGATGGGCGAATACTTCCTGCAGCTGCTCGGTCATTTCGGTTTCAAGGACTACCTCAAACACCAGCCGGATGTGCCGGATAGCGACGTCACCGTCGAGTATTGCGCAAAACACAACTGGATCGTCGGCTCGCCGGCGACCGCGGCCGAGAAGATCGAGAAGATCTACAACGAAGTCGGCGGCTTCGGCACGCTGCTGGTGTTCGGCTTCGACTACAAGCACAAGCCGGAGGCCTGGTACAACTCAATGCGGCTGTTGAAGCAGGAGGTTCTGCCGCGTCTCGGGCATCTGAAGCCGGGCATCGGCCAGGCCGCCTGAGCGCTGGATCTGCATCTCTTCCTGCACGCGGGGAGAGATGCAGACATTATTCGCGCATTCCGGCGCGGGCGCACATGTCGAACACACCGGGGATGCTGAATATGGAGCCAGGCGATTTCAAGAAGGCGATGCGTCACAGCGCCGGCGCGGTGGCGCTGGTCACCGTCGGCCGCGAGGATGGCCGCAGGACCGGGTTAACGGCGACAGCGGTGTGCTCGCTATCGGACGATCCGCCCTCCCTGCTGGTGTGTGTCAACCGAAGCGCGAGCGCGCACCCCCGCATTCGCGAGGAACGGTGTTTCGGCGTCAGCTTCCTCAGCGAGGAGCAGGTGCCGCTGGCGCTGACATTCAGCGGTCAGAAAGGGGTCGAGGGCGACGATCGGTTTGGCTTCGGACACTGGACGACGCGGGTTACCCGAGCACCGGTCCTTCAGGATGCGATCGTTTCGTTCGACTGCGATCTGCGGCAGGAGTTCGAAACCAGAACTCATTCCGTATTCGTCGGCGAGGTCCGCCACGTCGGCATCCGATGCGAGGCGCAGCCGCTGGTCTATCTGCGCGGCGCGTTCCACGGCGTGCAGGCCCTGCGAGATGCCATGTCGCTCGGCGATATCAAGGCACGAAAGCTGAGCTGGAGCAGCTTCTCGTGAAAGCGCGAACCGATTTATTTCCCCGGCGCGGTGATCTTCAAGGCTGCGATCTTGCGGTAGAGCGTGGCGCGGCTGACTTTTAGCGCCAGCGCGGCGTCGTCCACGCGGCCGCCATGCTTCCTCAGGGTTTCCGTGATGACATGGCGCTCCGCAGTTTCGAGATCGGGCAGCGTGCTGCGGGTGTCGGACGGCGGCAGGTCGAGGTCGGCCTCGGTGATGACGCCGTTCGCGGCGGTGCAGGCGGCAAGCCGCAGCACGTGCCGCAATTGCCGCATGTTGCCGGGGAACGAGTGCGCC
This sequence comes from Bradyrhizobiaceae bacterium Ga0074131, assembly GCA_001464035.1. GTDB lineage: Bacteria > Pseudomonadota > Alphaproteobacteria > Rhizobiales > Xanthobacteraceae > Bradyrhizobium. Next base: position 205,131 of record LNEC01000011.1, on the reverse strand, counting down.
AGCAGCATTTCCAGCGCGCCGGATGATAGGCGCGCCCGCGGCGCCTCCTCGGCGGCGATCTGCGCGATCACCTCGGCCTTGTCACGGCGTGCTCGCAGCGCCGGCAGTTCGACCTGCAGGCCGCGCAGGCGATAATAGAGGTCTGCGCGGAAGCCGCGGTCCGCGACCATGGCTTCCAGATCGCGATGGGTGGCGCTGATGAGGCGGATATCGACGGGCAGCGGCTTCAGCGCGCCGAGCGGCCAGACTTCACGGTTTTCCAGAACCCGCAGCAGCCGCGTCTGCAGAGTTAGCGGCATGTCGCCGATCTCGTCGAGAAACAGGGTGCCGCCGTTGGCTTGCGCGATCAGGCCCCGGGAGCCGTCGCGCCGCGCGCCGGTAAACGCGCCGGGTTCATAGCCGAACAATTCGGCGTCGATCAGGCTTTCCGGCATCGCCGCGCAGTTCAGCGCGACGTAGCGGCCGCCGGCGCGCCCGCTGGCGGCGTGAATGGCGCGCGCGAACACGTCCTTGCCGCTGCCGGTTTCGCCGAGCAGCAGCACGGGGATATCCTCGTCGGCGACCATCATCAGCCGCTTGACGCTCCGCTGCAGCGCTGGGTCGGCGCCGGCAAGCCGCGTCAGCGTGGTGTAGCGGCGCTCCGGCGCTCTTGTCATGGGCGCGGACGGCGCCGGTGTCGTCGGCCTGGCGCGCAGCGGGCCCGAGACATCGCCCCGTCCGAGGCGCTTGCCGTCGCGGTCGCGCAGCCATTGCGGCGCGTCGCACCGCCGCATGAAGCCGTCGTCGAGCCGGATGAATTGCGATAGTGGCGTTCCCGCGTCGATCATCGCATCCGACAGGCCGAGGCCCTGGCGCGCGGCGCGGCTGGCGCCGAGCATCCGCTGGTCGTCGTCGAAGGCAATCATGGCGCTGCCGCCGGCGTCGTCGCCGGGCAGTTTGGCGATCCAGCCGCGGTGGAAGTGCGACCGGAAAATCGCTTCCTCGATGCGCCGCACCGCCTGCGCGGTGACGGCGAGCGCAATCTGATGCGCGGCGCGATCGAGGTCGCCGCGGCACGAGGTGATGTTCACCGCGCCGGCGAGCTGCCCGGCATGGTCGAACACCGGCACCACCGCGCAGGTGAACATCGACCATTGCTCGCGGAAATGCTCGTCGCGATGCACCAGAACCGGACGCTGCTCGGCGAGCGCGGTGCCGAGACCGTTGGTGCCTTCGACGGCCTCGGAGAAGATCGAGCCGGTATAGACCTTCCACTGTCGCAGGATAGTTGCCGCCTCGCCGTCGGGCAGGCGGCTGAACAGGATCGCCGCATTGGTATCGGCGAGGTTGACGCAATAGCCGCTGCCGCGCAGGGCACGGTAGAGGTCTTCCAGCTCGGGCGTGGCGAGGTGGATCAGCTCGTCGATCGGTTCGACGTGCCGCTTCAGCTCGGATTTCGTCAGCGTGCGCGGCGGTCCGCGTCGCGCCGGATCCAGCTTGTGATCGACGAGGCAGCGCCTCCAGGAATTGGCGATGCCCGGCTCGCCAACGGCCGCCGCCTCATTTTGGATAACCGACAGCACGCGCTCGACGTGATTTCGGGCCACGAGGTTCGCCATCGGGATCGCTCTCCCTGGACTCTGGCGAAGTTTGTCATAGCATCGTCGGAAGTCAATCGCGCCCTGCGGCTGGCTAATCCCGTTTTCCGGCTAGCTGCTTGCCGCGTTCAGCCAGCTTTACCATGACCTGCAGGGCATGATTGGTGGGAACGGGAATGCCCAGCTCGGCGCCCTTGCGCACCACATGGCCGTTGAGAAAGTCGATCTCGCTGGGTTTGCCGCGCAAGAGGTCCTGCGCGGTGGACGACATCTGGTTCGGCATCGCCGCGGGAATTTTCAGGATCTGCGCCGCGAGGTCCTGCGGCATCGCGACGCCGCAGGCGCGGGCGACCGTGGCGGCTTCCTCGATCGCGCTCGCGATGACATCCTCGGCGCCCTCGACCTGCATCATCGGTCCGTAGGCAATGCCCGCCACCGCGGACAAGGCGTTGAAGGCGCAGTTGGTGATCAACTTGGTCCACTGCGTGGTTTCGATGTCGTCGGCGATCGCGGTCCGGATGCCGGCCGCGGTCAGCGTCCGCGCCAGCGCTTCGCTTGCGGACGAAGCGCCGATCACAAGGTCGCCGCCGCCGTGATGCCTGATATGGCCGGGCCCGGCCATTTCGCTGCCGACATAGACCACCGCGGGAATGACCGGGTGGCCCGTGACCGCTTGCAGACGCTGCGCATTGTCGACGCCGTTCTGCAGGCTGAGGACCAACGTATCGGTGCGCAGGCGTTCGGCCAGCGACCGGCCGGCCTGCTCGGTATCGGCCGACTTGACGCAAAACAGCACGAGGTCGGGTGGAGCGAGGGAGCTCGCCTCGGTGGCGGCCTTTGCGGGCAGGTGGCCCCTGAAACCTTGCATGTCCAGCAGCAGGCCATCCGCGTTGATGGCGTCGACATGCGGCTGCCTGCCGATAAAGGTCACGGCGTGCCCGGCCCGCAGCAGCAAGCCGCCATAATAGCATCCGACGGCTCCGGCCCCGATTACCGCGACTTGCATGCCTGTCTCCCGCATTCGCTGACGCCGTTCGCAGTAGCTGATGCGAAGCGATGCCGCAATTCCGCGGCCGGTTGCGACGGCCCGACAGCATGAGGCCGTGCAAGGCGGGCTGCCGATTGCAATTGGTGGCGATTCCGGGAATTGTGTCGCGGACGAGGTACCAGACGACCGATGGGGAAACCGACGCCATGACGTTCTCGCTCTACGACGCCACCGTCGCCAACTATTTGCAGATTCTCGGCGCCGTCGACGGTCTCCTGACCAAGAGCTTGGCTTATTTCCATGAGAAGGGCATCGATCCCGCCGAGGTGGTCGAGGCGCGGCTGGCCGCCGACATGCTGCCGTTACGCTTCCAGGTGGTTTCGGTGGCGCATCATTCGCGTGGCGCCATGGAGGCGGCCCAGAACGGCCTGTTCGTCCCGTCATCGGGCAAGCCGGACCTCGATTATCCGGCGCTGCAGGCGCTGGTGAGCGACGCGCGCAACGAACTGCAGGCCCTGGCACCCGATGCGGTCAACGCGCTGGTTGGCCGCGACGTGACGTTCAAGCTCGGCGAGCGGGCGCTGCCGTTCACGGCGGAAGGTTTCTTGATGTCGTTCTCGCTGCCGAACTTCTTTTTCCACGCCACCACGGCCTACGACATCCTGCGCCACAAGGGCGCGCCGCTCGGCAAGCGCGACTTCATGGGCCGGCTGAAGCTGAAGGCGTGAGCGCCGCCGGCATGAAGCTGGTGGTGTTCGGATTTGGCTACACCGCCCATCACGTCGCCGAACGGCTGCGGCCGGGCGGCGCGGAGATTGCTGGAACCGTCCGCACGCCGGCCAAGGCCGACATGCTGAGACGCAGCGGCATCCGCGCCAACGTGTTCTCGCCCGAACATCGCGATTCCGCGATCGCCGAGGCTATCGCCGACAGCGAGGCCATTCTGGTGTCGATCCCGCCGGATGCTTCGGGCGATCCTGTGCTCGCAGCCTTTTCCGACGCCATGGCCGCGGCGCCGACATTGCGCTGGATCGGCTATCTCTCGACCGTCGGCGTCTATGGCGATCATGCCGGCGCCTGGGTCGACGAGACGACGCCGGCGGCACCGGGCGAGCCGCGTTCGCAGGCGAGGGCGCGTGCCGAGCAGGCGTGGCTGGCATTCGGCGCGGCGCGCGGCGTCGCCGTGCACATTTTCAGGCTTCCCGGCATCTACGGTCCCGGACGCAACCAGCTGGCGCAGCTGGCGTCGGGAAGCGCCCGGCGCATCGTCAAGCCCAGCCAGGTGTTCAACCGCATTCATGTCGCGGACATTGCCGCCGTGATCGAGGCGTCGCTGAAGCGGCCGCGCGCCGGCGCGATCTACAATGTCGGCGACGACGAACCGGCGCCGCCCCAGGACGTCGTCGGCTTCGCCGCCCGCCTGTGCGGTGTGCCACCGCCGCCGGAAGTTCCGTTCGAGACCGCCGATCTGTCGCCGATGGCGCGGAGTTTCTATGGCGAGAACAAGCGCGTTCGCAGCGCCCTGATCCGCAGCGAGCTCGGCGTCGTGCTGCGCTACCCGACCTACCGGGAGGGATTGACGGCGCTGCGGGCCGGCGGTGAGGGGCCGGCTGGCTGATCGCCGAACAAGCGCCTGATTTGAACCAAGCGCCGCCGAGTTCATTGGGAACGGCATGTGACCACCACACAGAAGGAGATGCCGCGGTGCGCAGGCTCGAGGATCAGGGTTTTCTGCTGTTGCTGGTCGCCGTCACGCTGGCCTTTGGCTGGATTCTGGCGCCGTTCTATGGTGCCATTCTCTGGGCCATCGTCGTCGCCGTCATTTTTGCGCCGCTGGACCGGAGATTGCAGGGCAGGTTCGGCGGTCGGCCGAATGTCGCCGCCGCGGCGACGGTGCTGATCGTGATTGCGATGGTCATTCTGCCGCTGGCCATGATCGCGGCGTCGCTGCTGCAGGAAGCCTCCGGCCTCTACGCCAAGGTGCAGTCCGGGGAGCTCAACTTTACCCGCTACACCCAGCGGGTGTTCGACGCCCTGCCGGCCTGGGCGACCGGCCTGCTGGATCGCTTCAACCTGACCGACCTGTCCAAGGTTCGCGACAGCCTGGCAGCCGGGCTGGTGAAGGGCGGGCAGGCGGTGGCTCCGCAGGCGCTCAGCATCGGCCTGAACACGTTCGACTTCGTGATCGGCCTCGGCATCATGCTGTATTTGCTGTTCTTCCTGTTGCGCGACGGCAAGGGCCTGGCTGAACGCATCAAGGATGTCGTTCCGCTGCGCGCCGGTCAGAAGTCCGCCTTGTTCGGCAGGTTCGCCGATGTGGTTCGCGCCACGGTCAAGGGCAGCATCCTGGTCGCGATCGCGCAGGGCGCGCTGGGAGGGCTGGCGTTCTGGTTCCTGGGAATTCATGCCGCATTGCTGTGGGGGGTCTTGATGGCCTTCCTGTCGCTGGTGCCGGCGATCGGAGCAGGGCTGGTCTGGCTGCCCGTGGCGATCTACCTGCTGGCCACCGGCGCGGTGTGGCAGGGCGTCAGCCTGATCGTTTACGGGGTGCTGGTGATCGGGCTGGTGGACAATCTGCTGCGTCCGTACCTGATCGGCAAGGACACCAGGCTGCCGGACTATGTGGTGCTGATTTCGACGCTGGGCGGCATCCAGGTGTTCGGCCTCAACGGTTTTCTCATTGGACCGCTGATCGCAGCGATGTTCATGGTGACCTGGGAGATCCTCGCCGCATCGCGGCGGGCATCGCCGGAGCCGGGAACGTAGGGGCCAAATCGCGGGCGATGCGCTACGCTTGCGGTGAATCGACATGGGGACGGTCATGACCAGACAGGCAGCGGCGGTGCCGAGCGAAACGCAGACGGCGGACGCGGCCTTGCGGGCGCGGGCGGCCCTCGTGGTGCCCGGCGGGATGTGGGGTCATCTCAACGCGGCGCGGTTGCCGGACGGCTATCCGCAATTCTTCGCCTCGGCGGAGGGGTGCCGTATCCGCGACGTCGACGGGCGCGAATATATCGATTTCATGTGCAGCTGGGGGCCGGTGCTGCTCGGCCACCGCCATCCCGAGGTCGAGGCGGCGGCGCAGGCGCAGGCGGCGCGGGGCGACTGCTTGAACGGCCCCGGCGAGGTCATGGTGGATCTGGCGGAGGACTTCGTGGCCATGGTACCGCATGCGGACTGGGCCATGTTCCAGAAGAACGGCGGCGATGCCACCACGGCCTGCGTGACCATCGCCCGCGCCGGCACCGGCCGGCGCAAGGTGCTGGTGGCGCGCGGCTCCTATCACGGCGCGCTGCCCTGGTGTTCGCCAAGCGTGGCCGGCGTCACCAGCGAGGACCGCGCGCACTTGCTCCACTTCCACTACAACGACGTGGCGAGCCTGCATGCCGCCGTCGCTGCGGCGGGCAACGATCTCGCCGCCATCCTGGTGACCGCCTTCCGCCACGACATGGGCCGCGACCTCGAATGGCCGACGGCGGAGTTTGCGAAAGCCGCGCGCGCGGCCTGCGACGAAGCCGGCGCCGCGCTGATCATCGATGAAGTCCGTGCCGGCCTGCGGCTCGATATCAAAGGGAGCTGGGAGGCGCTCGGCGTGCGCCCGGACCTCGCCGCCTGGAGCAAGGCGATCGCCAACGGCCATGCGCTGGCGGCCGTCACCGGCAACGACAAGTTTCGCGACGCCGCGGCAAAAGTCTTCGTCACCGGCTCGTTCTGGTGCGGCGCCGTGGCGATGGCGGCGGCCCGCGCCACGCTGCGGATCGCGCGCGACACCGACGTGCCCGGGCATATCCACGCGATGGGCCTGCGGCTGCGCGAGGGGCTGGCGACGCTGGCCGACCGGCACGGCATCGCCATCCGGCAGAGCGGCCCGCCGCAGATGCCGTTGATGCTGTTCGATGATGATCCGGAGGTCCGCAAGGGCCGCGCGTTCTGCTCGGCGGCGCTGCGCCACGGCGCGTTCTTTCATCCGCAGCACAATATGTTCTTGTCATCAGCGCATCGCGCTGCCGATATCGACGAAGCGCTGGATGCGGCGGAGCATGGCTTCAGGGCGGTGCTATCCGCCTCCGCCGCGCGCACCTGAACCATCAACGTCATTGCGAGCTCCGCGAAGCAATCCATTTTGCCCAGCGAAGCAAGAATGGATTGCTTCGCTTCGCTCGCAATGACGAAGGGGCGCGAATGCGCCCGTTCCAGGAAGAAGGGCAAGTCGCCTCGGGCGGCCCTAAAAACAAAAATATCGAAAACAACCCCATGCAAAGGAGTCCTATCGGTGCTATGGTACCGCATTTCGCGTCTGACGGCTGGTTCGCCACCGCCGCGGGCCCGCTTCTCGGCGCGGGCTAGACTAGGATCCGGATCTGCCGAACAGCACATGCCCCGATCGCCACATGCGCTCGCAGACGGCGCCGGCGAATTTCGTCCGTTGTTCGGGCGCCATCGGCGTGAACATGGCGTGGGACAGAATTTCGGAGATGCTCCTGTTGCCGTCGGCCTGCTCCAGCAGCAAGGCTTCCGATCGCGATATCGGGGTCACCACGTCCCCGTGCGGCGAGGGGCGCGTCAGGATCAATGCGTTGGCGTCACCGCCAAGCCTGGTGCCGGCGCGTATGAGCGGGACATAGGACAGGTAATCGTCGGTATCGAAACGGGTCAGGAAGCGCGCGCTTTCGGGCTTTCTGACGAAAAAGTCGTGCCGTGAGTTGATCAGGGTGAGATTGTCGACGACGGCCCACTGCTCCGCCGCCGGCAGCGCCAAGACCCGTTCCAGCATCGCTCCGCCAAAATACCGATCGGCGCAGTAGAGGGCGTTGTCGCTCCAGCCGAAGAAAACCAGCCCGGCCGTTTCAATGAACTGCATGATCTCCGGCACCGCGTAGGCCCGATCCTGCGGGTGAAGCAGCATGTCCACGATGCCCGCATCGTCGGCGAGGTCATTGGGCAGTTTGCCGGTCGGCGAGATCAGGTAATGGTACGACGGGACGAACTTCAGAAGCTCACGGGCGATCCCGAGCCCCTTGGCATCGGGGCCGGCGCCCAGCCGCCGCAGGATATCCTGGACCAGATAGACGCCGGCGCGCCCGGCCTTGCCGTACAGCATGATGGCCATGCTGCCCGAGGGATCGAGCACATCGGCGAGTGCCTTCAGTCCAGCGTCGGGATCGGGCAGGTGATGCAGCACGCCGGTGCAAATGATCAGGTCGAAGGCGCGATTCATCGCGCCGACGTCCAGCAGGCTCATTTGCCGAAGTTCGAGGTTGGTGAGGCGGTGCCGCTCGCGATGACGGTTCGAATGCGCGAGGCTGGCCTCGGAAAGATCGATGCCGACGACGGAACAATCGGGGTTGTTGAGCGCGATCAGAGCCGCCTGGGAAGAGCCGCAACCGGCGCACAGGATGCGCAGGTCCTGCCGGGGCCGGCCCTCGGGCCACAACTGAACGCCCGCAAATCTGGGGTCACAGGTCAGCGGTCCCCATCGTTTCAGGAATTCCCCGGCGTCGTCAATTGGCGGCGGATAGCTGTACGCCTCGTACTGCTGCCTGACCGCCTCCGTAACTGCGTCTTCCATGGCGTGACCCTAGATCGACCCGATCCGGCCGGCAACACTTCGGGGCGCGGGAACACGCTCCGGCTTTCAGCCTATCCATGTGTCGTAGTCGTCATGCGAGCAGAGTGAGAACCAGAGGAGGATTTCCACGGCGAGGGCACTATAGCGTAGCCCGACATGGCAGGACTGGAATCCGGCACCTTTCGGGAATGACCGCATGGCGAATGGGCGCCTGCGTGCGCGATGAACTCCAACTCTGTGGGTTGCCGCGCGGCGGTGTCAGGGCGCCCGCACCTTGATGCCGCCGAGAGCGTTGGCGGCCTTGGCGAAATCCTGGTCGAAGCTGATGAAGGCCTCACAGCCTTCCGCGCCGGCCAGATGCAGGCCATCCGCAAAGTTCATGTCCTGCCGCATCCAGGTCAACGCCTTCGCCGCGGCGGCGGCATCTTCCATGCTGACGCGCGGCAGCCCGGCAAAATCGGAAAGGGCCCTGGCGCACCGGGCAACAGAAAATCCATAGACGCTCCGCAACACCGACGCGGTCTCCAGCAGGACCGTGGTGCAGACGAAGACGTCATCATTATCGATCAGCCTGCGCGCCCGGGCAGCCTGTGCGGGATCGTCTGCCACGAGATAGCGGACGATGAGATCAGTATCGATTGCGAGCATGCCGCCGCTTCGCCTCGGCGGCGATCCCCGCCGTCATGTCCGCTATCGACTTGGCCGGCCCCTTATGGGGCAGGGAGCCGAATACGTCTTTCGGCCGGGTGGGCGCAAAGACGTGCTTCGCCTTCAGCAGCACGCCCTCGATGGTATCCTCCACCGTCAGTTCCGTTCCGGCGGGCCAGCGCAGTCGCTCCCTGATCGCCTTGGGCAATATCACCTGGCCCTTGGTCGATACGATGGTGGTCAGCTTCTGCTTGGCGGACATGACAGCTTCTTCCGGTAAGATAGAAGTAAGATTGGAGGCGAGGCCGAATTGCAAGATTATCCACGCCGAAAGCTGACCCGCCGCATTGGTTGAACTCCGGTATCGGCGGATGACGCTGCGCTAATCCACCTACGCGCACCAGGACTAACCGATCATTAACCATACGAGCCCATGATTTGAGGCGAATTCGGGTGGGCAAGCGCGAGCCATGGCTGGTTTGTCACCGCGATGGCTCTTTTATTCTGCTGACCGGAGATGGGAAAGATCTCGCGACTGGGCTTTAGACGCAGGGAACGCAGGTGACCGAAGCACCGGACAGGGAAACGCAAGCGGATACACAGCCCGAGGCCGCGCCGCAGGTGGCCTCGAGCCGGGTGCCGATGATCGCGGTGTCGCTGGCCGCCCTGGCCGTCATCGGCGCCGCCACCGCCAATTCCCTGCCGAATTTCGGCGGCTTCTCTCTGCCGGACTTCCATCAGGTCGCTTTGCCAGGCGTCGATCAACTCTCCCTGCCGGACTTCAGCCGCTTCTCCCCGCCGAATTTCAATCGCGTCGCCGCACCGCCTCCGCCTGACCCGGTTCCGGTCCTCGTACCGGATCCGGTTGTCAGGGCGGGACTGCGGGACATTCAGATGTCGCAGCAGCAAAACGCCGATGCGTTGCTGGCGCTGACGCAGAGCGCCGCCATCCAGCAGGCGGACTTGAAAAGAATAACCCGTCAGCTCGCCGTGCTGACGGCGCAGGTGAGCTCCCTGCAGAACCCGGTGACGCCGCCGCTGACGACTTCCAGCATCCTGCCGTCGGCGGCTTCCGGCATCCTGCCGTCGGTGACTTCCAGCATCCCGCGTCGGAATCCTCGCGCGCGGGTCGTCCAGGCGTCACGAAAAGTAGTCCCTCCGGTTCTTCCTCCAACTCTTCCGCCACTTCCCAAGCCTGCCGGTCCTGTTTCGGTAGGAGGCGCTCCGCTGAATCCAGCGCCGACAGCCGGCGCGGACGCAAGCTAACGCGCAGCTGGGTAGGGCGTGATAGCCAGCGGGTCGCGCGAATGCGCGCCCGATGATAAACTCGGCGTATTGCGCCGACCGAATTGTGTGATAGGGCGGATTACGCTTACGCTCATTCGCGTTAGGGATTTGCGACCTTTAGCCGATCCATCCATCGCATTCGGCATGCGAGCCGATCCAGAACCGGACTGGTATCCATTCTTGTGCTATACGCTGCGTATTCCAGGGGCGGAGTCGGGGGGGCCTTCGGTTCGGTCAAGAGGCCGGTGGTTTCGTTGCGTCGTGACGGATGAAGGCCGATATGGATAGAGAAGACGCGCGCGATGGAGAGGGAAATGGCAGCACCGAGGCGAACGGCGGCGGTAGGGGTCGAAGTCGTCAGCGACCCCACCGTCATGAGCGGAGAGCCTGTCGTACGCGGCACGCGCATCCTGGCGGCGACGATCCTGAGCTACCTCCGATCCGGATGTTCCGCCGAGCAGATTTTCAGGGACTACCCCAGCCTGCCCGTCGACGGGATCGATGCCGTTGCCCGCTGGGCCGAGACCACTTACGGGCCTGAGTGGAAGTCGGCGGACGTGCCGGCCCCCCACCATTGAAGGATCGCTTTCTCATCGACGAGTGTCTCAGTGGCGATCTTGTCGCGACCGCGAAGGCGCGCGGCCATGAGGCCGACTACGTCCCGCATATCGGCAAGGGCGGCTGGCAGGACTGGAATCTGGTGCCCTTCGCGGTCGAGAACGACTACATCATCGTCACCCTCAACCGCCGGGACTTTCTCAAGCAGCACGCCAACCTGGCAGTTCATCCGGGTCTCGTGATCCTCATGCCCCAGGCGCCCAGGGACCTGCGGCTGCATCAGGCCGGCCTGTTCGAAAGGGCGCTCGACGATCGAGAGCCAGACATAACCGCCATCCGTTTCAACGGCGAGGGCACCGTAGCCTAGCCGACCCGAACCGACCAGTAACGTCCGACTTTCTTGAACTGCAGAGATGGATAGCGCGGATCGCGTTTCAGAAGCTCAAAATTCGCGTCGGCCAGCTTTCGAACCGGAAGCGACAAAGCCTCGTAGGCGGCCCAGAATTTTGGTGAAGTGGAATGCCTCACAAATCGCGCGAGCGCCCGGCGCGATGTGCGGCGAGAGCCTCTTCCGCATGGGCATCCCGCTTGCCGGCGCCGATGTCCCGCTCAATCGCGGCGTCGAATTGCCGGGCGTCGAAGGCCTCGAACCAGGCACGAAATCGCACCAGCTCGCGCGGCGCAAGCTGCTCGACGGCGTTCTCGATGTCTTCGGCGGTGGTCATGTCGGCAACATAGCATTTGCGCCGGCTGCGGAAAAGGACAGTAGGATGGGTTCAGCCCTTTGCGAAACCCATCGAGGCTAGAACACCGATTGATGGGTATCGCTTCGCTCCACCCATCCCACGGGCTACAGATTTTTTTTAGACGCAATTTCGTTAGCATCCAGAATTTCGAGAAACTCATTTTCGCTGTACTCCCGAAGTCTCTTTGTCATCTTTACTCCTGACGCCTTTAAGATTGCTTCAAGAGCATATTCGGACTCGTTCTTACCCGAAAATACAGATGAATAAATTGCGCGAAAAAAGCGGCGCCATGTTTCGACCTCTTCGTTTAAAACAATTATGCGTCTCTGCATATATACACGCGTGCGCATCAATCGGGCTCTTAGGTCCTCCACACCGCTCAGAGCGGTTTTCTGAAGGTCCTCTACTTTCGCCCTGAGTGCTTCGGTCTCGGAAGCGAGCTGCTTTCGTTGGACCGTCATTGTAAGTGCGAATGCGAGATAGACGAGAGCCGTAAAAATAGAATTGAAAAATGTGGTAAGGTCCCAAAATTGGCGCTCAGCGGATGTTGTATCTTTGAAGGACGTTATCGTAGAGCTGGAACTTGTGCGAATTTGATCCCTAAACAGCTGAGCTCGAACCTCCAAGAACACAATCGTCTCTTTGGCAGGCGGGATGGTCTTCAGCTTGATTTGACTTGTTCGAGAAGTGTTTAGAATTTCAAAAGCAACGGCGCCATCTTGCGAAATGGCACCAACTCCGTCGGATGAATCGACGAAGATTGAGACTTCATCGATTGGGCGTCGTGAGAAATTCTTTATTGAAAACAAATAGCCATTATTCTTATATAGGCTCGTATATCGATAGCTGATTTCGACTGGTGACAGAAGGATCTGTTCGGCTAGAATTGGAAACCAATAAAGTAGGAATGCAATTAGCAGGGCGACAGACACGCTTTTCAGGATGTCCAACGTGGAGAGTTTTACCTTATCTCGCTTCGATTCCGTCTTAGTATTCGTCGGCATTTACGTGTCTCACGTTTGATATTTCGAGCGCAGAAAATGAGCCGTACTAAGATGCAGAACCTCGACTTATGTGGTCGCGAATTTCGACTTAAGATCAAATATTTCGGCGCGAGGAGCGATTGTCCTTAGCATGCGTCGCTGGAGGGGTCGCCACTTTGAGGGTGATCTCCGACATAACCGCATGAATCGCACAGTACCTTTATCCCTAGAGGAATCAGGGTAGCTTCTTTGCATGCCACGCAGGGGATATCGAGAAAGCTTGGTTTTCTGCGATGAGGCCGCATGGACTTTTGAAATTCGTCGTTGAGAGTCTTTACCCGGGCTACGGCCGCTGTTCTCTCGATTTGAGATTGTACGCGTTCAAAACAAATTTCTGCGGCTTCAGAGCTTATTAGGAACTCCATAGAGATATCCTCGGGAGACTCGAGTTCCAGTGCTCTTTCAAAATCGATAAGAAATTCAGATGCAAAAACTTTTGCCTGATGCTCAGCCGACTCTGAAGCGCGAGTCTTCGAAATTTCGGTTGTTCCTCCTATGCCGGTGACGCGGTTGTCGATGACGCCCTCGGTGGCGTGCATCACTCCATGACCAAGTTCATGCGCAAGGGTCATTCGAGCCCGACCGTCACCCCAACTTGCCTTCTGGTCGACGGACCGTTTTGCCGTTATCTTGACCGCGCCATTCACAAGCTCGGTCGTTGCATCCTTGTCGTCGAGTATGTGGTCGTCAACGACCTCATAGATCAAGACTCGCTCTCCGTAGAGAGTTGGAAGCTTCCCTGATCTCAGAATTTTTCGGATGTCTAGGGGCCATCGCCTGTCATTGCCGTAATAAGCCTTCGTCCGAGCGGCGACGTCACGACACTCTATATTAGAGCGTCGCTTTACGATTACCTCGCGTCAACTCACGAACACCCAGTCGTGCTCCCGCACGTATCGCACTTCATGCACGTCCCGTTCCGCACCAGCGAGAAATGCCCGCATTCGCCGCACATCTCGCCCTCATAGCCCTTGGCCTTCGCCTCCGCCCGGCGTTCGGCCTTGGACGGCGCGGCCTGGGCGGCGGCGCCCGCCTTGCTCCATTGCAGCGCTTCCAGTTTTTCCGTCGGCGACAGGTCGTGGCTTACTTCCTGCTTCAGCGCCACTGCGCCTTCCACCGCGTCGGAGGCGCGGCTGGTCGGGCCGTGGGAGGAGAGGGAGGTGATGGAAGAAGTCACCCCACCCCGGCTCGCGTCGCTCGCCGACCCTCCCCCTGCAGGGGAGGGTGAAGAGCTGCGCATCACCACGAGGTTGTCGGTGCGCGAGCGGGTCAGGCCCTTCGACAGGTACTTGTTGTTGGGCTGCTCCGGCGGCTTGCCTTCCTCGACGCCCTTGCCCATGGCGTCGAAATTGGACTCGCTGGGATCGACATGGGCGAGGTCGAAGCGGCCCATGTAGCTGACCGCGAGTTCGCGGAACACGTAGTCGAGGATCGAGGTCGCGTATTTGATTGAGTCGTTGCCCTGCACCGGGCCCGCGGGTTCGAAGCGGGTGAAGGTGAAGGCGTCGACATACTCCTCCAGCGGCACGCCGTATTGCAGGCCGAGCGACACCGCGATGGCAAAATTGTTGATGAAGGAGCGCAGCGCCGCGCCTTCCTTGTGCATGTCGATGAAGATCTCGCCGATCCGGCCGTCGTCATATTCGCCGGTGCGCAAGTAGACCTTGTGGCCGCCGACCACCGCCTTCTGGGTATAGCCCTTGCGGCGGTCCGGCATCTTCTCGCGTTCGCGCATCACGATGATGCGCTCGACCAGCCGCTCCACGACCTTTTCCGAGAGCTGCGCGGTGCGCGCGGCCATCGGCTTGTCGTAGAAGGCTTCGACGGCATCCTCTTCCTCGTCGTCGTCGCTGATCAGCTGCGAGTTCAGCGGCTGCGACAGCTTCGAGCCGTCGCGGTAGAGCGCGTTGGCCTTCAGCGCGAGTTTCCAGGACAGGAGATAGGCGGACTTGCAGTCCTCCACCGTGGCGTCGTTCGGCATGTTGATGGTCTTGGAGATCGCGCCCGAGATGAACGGCTGCGACGCCGCCATCATGCGGATGTGGCTTTCCACCGAGAGGTAGCGCTTGCCGATCTTGCCGCAGGGATTGGCGCAGTCGAACACGCTGTAGTGCTCGGCCTTCAGATGGGGGGCGCCTTCCACCGTCATCGCGCCGCAGATGTGCACGTTGGCGGCCTCGATCTCGCGCTTGGAGAAGCCGACCGCGGCGAGCAGGTCAAAGCCGGGGGCGGCAATGGCTTCCGGGGCGATGTTCAGCGTTGTGCGCAGGAAATCCTCGCCAAACGTCCACTTGTTGAAGGCGAACTTGATGTCGAACGCGGTGGGGAGGGCGGCTTCCACCTTGGCCAGGGCTTCGTCCGTAAAACCCTTGGCTTTCAAGGTGGAAACGTTGATCGCCGGCGCGTTGGAGAGCGAGCCGTGGCCGACGGCATAGGCCTCGATCTCGGCGATGTCGCTCTCGCGGTAGCCGAGCGCGCGCAGCGCCTCTGGGACAGCGCGGTTGATGATCTTCCAGTAGCCGCCGCCGGCCAGCTTCTTGAATTTCACCAGCGCGAAATCAGGCTCGATGCCGGTGGTGTCGCAATCCATCACGAGACCAATGGTGCCGGTCGGCGCCACCACGGTCGTCTGCGCATTGCGGTAGCCGTGCAGCTCGCCCAGTTCCAGCGCTCTGTCCCAGGCGTGCTTGGCGCGCTCGACGATTTCGGTCTGCGGCACGCTGGCGTAATCCAGCGGCACCGGCGAGACGGCTAGCGCCTCGTAACCGCGCGATTCGCCGTGCGCGGCGCGGCGGTGGTTGCGGATCACCCGCAGCATGTGGCCGGCGTTCTTCTTGTAGCCGGGGAAGGGGCCGAGCTCTTTCGCCATCTCCGCCGAGGTGGCGTAGCTGGTGCCGGTCATGATCGCGCTCAGCGCGCCGCACAGCGCGCGGCCTTCCTTGGAGTCGTAGGACAGACCCATGGTCATCAAGAGGCCGCCGATGTTCGCAAAACCGAGGCCGAGGGTGCGGAATTCGTAGGACAGCTCCGCGATCGCCTTCGATGGAAACTGCGCCATCATCACGGAGATTTCGAGCACTACGGTCCAGAGCCGGCAGAGGTGCTCGTAAGCTGCGACGTCGAACAGCTTGGTCGTGGTGTTGTAGAAGGTGATGAGGTTGGCGGAGGCCAGGTTGCAGGCGGTGTCGTCCAGGAACATGTATTCCGAGCACGGATTGGACGCGCGGATATCGCCCGACGCCTTGCAGGTGTGCCAGTCGTTCATGGTGGTGTTGAAGTGCAGGCCGGGATCGGCGCTGGCCCAGGCGGCGTGGCCGATTTTTTCCCAGAGGTCGCGGGCCTTGAGAGTTTTCGTGATCTTCTTGCTGGTGCGTCCGATCAGGTTCCAGTCGCCGTCGGTCTCGACCGCGCGGAGGAAATCGTCCTTCAAGGATACCGAGTTGTTGGAGTTCTGACCTGATACGGTGAGGTAGGCCTCGGAATCCCAGTCGGTGTCGTAGACCGGGAAATCGATCTCCTTGTAGCCCTGCTTGGCGAACTGGATGACGCGCTTGATCATGCCGTCGGCGACCATGGCGCGGCGCGCGAGTTTGATTTCGCGGCGCAGGGCAGGGTTCTTCTCGGGGTCGAAGCAGTCGTCGCCGCTTCCCTCGCAGTTGACGCAGGCCTTCAGCACGGCCTTCAGATGCCGCTGGTTCAGCTTGGAGCCGGTGACGAGGGCGGCGACCTTCTGCTCTTCCTTCACCTTCCAGTCGATATAGGTCTCGATGTCGGGGTGATCGGCGTCGACCACCACCATCTTGGCGGCGCGGCGGGTGGTGCCGCCCGACTTGATGGCGCCGGCGGCGCGGTCGCCGATCTTGAGAAAGCTCATCAGGCCCGAGGAGCGGCCCCCGCCGGACAGCCGTTCGCCTTCGCCGCGCAGCCGCGAGAAGTTGGAGCCGGTGCCGGAGCCGTATTTGAACAGGCGCGCCTCGCGCACCCACAGGTCCATGATGCCGCCCTCGTTGACGAGGTCGTCATTGACGCCCTGGATGAAGCAGGCGTGCGGCTGCGGATGCTCGTAGGCCGATTTCGACTTCGTCAGCTTGCCGGTGAAGGGATCGACGTAGTAGTGGCCCTGGCCGGGGCCGTCGACGCCGTAGGCCCAGTGCAGGCCGGTGTTGAACCACTGCGGCGAATTCGGCGCCACCATCTGCTTGGCGAGCATGAAGCGCAGCTCGTCGAAGAAGGCCTGGGCGTCCTCCTCGGAATTGGCAAAATAGCCGCCCTTCCAGCCCCAATAGGTCCAGCAGCCGGCGAGGCGGTCGAACACCTGCCGGGCCGAGAGTTCGCTGACATAGCGCTCGGCCTCGGGCAGGGTGGCCAGCGCCTCGGTGTCAGGCACCGAGCGCCACAGCCAGGACGGCACGGTCTCCTCCTCGACCTTCTTCAGGCGGGCCGCGACGCCCGCCTTGCGGAAATACTTCTGGGCCAGGACATCGGAGGCGACCTGCGACCAGAACTCCGGCACCTCGACGTTTTCCAGGCGGAACACCACGGAGCCGTCGGGGTTGCGGATCTCGGATGTCGTCAATCTGAAATCAATGCCGGCATAGGGTGACTGGCCCTGGGTGGTGTTGCGTCGTTCGATTCGCATGGTCGTGCCCCGTTCGAGTTGACCGGACCGCGTTGCACCGCGGCGCCGGCTTGTTTCCTTGAGCGAACCGTCGGCCACCTCGGTGGTTCGATCGTCCGCCAGCGGCCGGTGGATCCAGCCTGTTCTCTCTGCTCTCTCCGCGCAGGATCGATGCGAACACCGATCCTGTCGTCTCAACGCCCCGCTTCGTCACCCCCCGGCCATTTTGGCCGGTTTTTGTCGCCCTGAAAGCCCCTGAATTCTTCCGAAGAATTCCCGGGAATTCAGGGCAAGAAAACCCATCCCCCGCGCCCCCCAGGGCGATCGGAATGGTCATTCTGGAACCCTGTCAGGGAGCGTTCGGCGGGACTGAAAACCACCCGGCACCGAACGATCCAAAACTAGGCCGACTCCATCGCGCCCGTCAAGGATTAGTACGAGTTCCTGAATCAAACACTAAATATGGTGCAAATTGGGGAAAACCAGAGGCCGCCCGGCCGCTCTGATGGGCCCAAGTATCAGTGAGTCCTCAGAGATTCCCAAGCGAAAAAATCTTCCGGGGCGAGGCGGATCGGGCTTCACCCCGCTGTTCACAGGGCAACTATATTTTGCGCCCTCGAGGCGTGTTTGGGGTTGCTCCGGGAAGACTCACGTCCGCCTTGGGATGTCCGGGCAGGCATGCCCGCCGGCGCATGGCTTCACGCCGGGATAACCGGCATGGTGCCGCCGATTCCTCTGGTCCCATTTACCCATGACAGATGCAGAGCCGACCGGCGCGCGTGCGCCGATCACGCCGGCGGGCCTGATGTTCCTCGCCATCACCTCGGTCGGCTGGGGATTCAACTGGCCAGTGACCAAATACCTGCTGAACGAGCTGCCGCCGCTGACCATGCGCGGCACGACAGGCGTGATCGGCGCCGGCCTGCTGGCGCTGCTGGCGCTGTTCTCCGGCCAGAGCCTGCGCGTGCCCCGCGCGATGTGGCCGCGGCTGGTGCTGGCGGCGATGCTCAACGTCGCGCTGTGGATGGCGCTGATGGGGCTGGCATTGCTGTGGCTGCCGGCCAGCGAGGCCGCGCTGATCGCCTACACCATGCCGATCTGGGCCTCGATCCTGGCCTGGCCGGTGCTCGGCGAGCGGCCCAATCTGTTGCGGGTGATTTCGCTTGTGATGGCGTTCGCCGGCCTCGCCTCGATCATGGGCGGCAATGGTCTGGCGGCCAGCGTGGAAAAATGGCCGGGAATCGTCATGGCGCTCGGCGGCGCCGTCGGCTTTGCCGTCGGCACGGTGCTGGCGAAGAAGCTGCCGCTCGATCTGCCGCCGCTGTCGGCTGCCGCCTGGCAGATCGGGATCGGCTGCCTGCCGGTCGCCATCGTCGGCTGGCTGGTCGAGACCACCGACATCATGGCGCTGTCCCATCTCGGCTGGATCCTGCTGTTCTATTCGACCGTCATCCAGTTCTGCGTGGCCTATGTGGCCTGGTTCGCCGCACTCGCCCGGCTGCCGGCCTCGGTGGCGGCGATCGGCACCATGGCGGTGCCGGTGATCGGCGTCGCGGCATCCGCGGTGGCCTTGGGGGAGCCGCTCGGCCTCGGCCAGATCGCCGCGCTGGTGTTCACGCTGGCCGGCGTGGTGCTGGCGACGCGGTCATGAAAGCTCTGCCAACGAGGCGCGCGGTGTTCGGCATCTCGCCGCTCGGCCTGACCTTCCTCGCCGTCACCTCGGTGGGCTGGGGACTGAACTTCCCGATCATGAAGAACCTGCTCTCGGAGTGGCCGCCGCTGTCGTCGCGCGGGCTGTGCGGCATCATCGGCGCCGCGGCGCTGGCGCTGTTTGCGCTGGCGCGGCGGCAGAGTCTGGCGGTGCCGCGGCCGATGTGGTCGCGGCTGCTGCTGGTATCGATGCTGACGATCGGCGGCTGGGTCGCCTTCATGGGGCTGGCGCTGCTGTGGCTCAATGCCAGCGAGGCCGCGGTGCTCGGGATTTCGATTCCGGTGTGGGTGGCGCTGCTGGCATGGCCGATCCTGGGCGAGCGGCTGTCGCCGGCGCGCGCGATCTCGCTGGCGGTGGCGCTTGCCGGCATCACGGTCCTGATCGGCGGCAACGGCCTCGAGGCCAGCCTCGAGAAGCTGCCGGGCCTCCTGTTCGCGCTGGCCGGCGCGGTCTGCGTCGCGCTCGGCACCGTGCTGACCAAGCATTTTCCGCTGGCGATGCCGCCGCTGTCGCTGGCGGCGTGGCAGATCGGCATCGGCTGCCTACCGATCGCCATCGTGGGGCTCGCGGTCGAGCAGCCGCATGTCGCGGCGCTCTCCGCCGTCGGCTGGGCGTCGATGCTGTACATGACGCTGATCCAGTTTTGCCTGTGCTACGTCTGCTGGTTCGCAGCCCTGGAGCGATTGCCGGCGGCGACCGCCTCGATCGGCACGCTGCTGGTGCCCGTCATCGGCGTGCTCGCCGCCGGCGCGATGCTGCACGAGCCGCTCGGCGTGCGCGAGATCACCGCGCTGGTGGTCACGCTCGGCGGCGTCACCATGGCGCTGCGCTCGTGACGAAAAAGGACGGCGCACCGGAATGCGCCGTCCCTTGTATTGTTTCTCTGCTACCGAATGCGTTACGGGCAGGGGTGCCGCTGGCCGTCATAACCCAGATACGTTCCTGACCGCACATCGTACGAGCGAAAACGCCGCCTGCAGTACTCGACATCGTCGCCGCCCGGGGCCACCGCGACAACGGGCTCATCGTAATAGCCGTCGTCATAATAGCCGTACGGCGTTCCGTAATAGCCGTAGTTCTGCGACGCGAAGGCGCCACCGATGATCCCACCGGCCACCAGGCCGGGGACAAAGCCGCCGCCGCGATAATGGCGCCGGTGGCCGTAGCCGCCGCCGTGCCACTGCCGGCCGCCGCCCTGCCAGTTTCCGCCGCCGCTGTAGCGCGGTCCGGGGGCTACGCCGCCGACAAATCCGCCACCGCCACCGCCGAGCTTGGTGCCGACGCCACCGCCGCCGCCGGCAAAACCACCACCGCCGCCGCCGGCGCGGAAACCGCCACCGCCGCCGCCGATCGCGGCACCGCCGCCCATGCCTCCGCCGCCGCCACCTACGGCGACTCCACCGCCGCCGCCGCCACCACCGCCACCCAACTTAGTGCCCATCTGGGCAAAGCTCGCGGTGGGCGCTGCCAGAGGCAGCATCAGGGCTATCGCAGCGGCAGCACTCAAAACTTTAAGACTGGTCATTATCGATTGGCTCCATTTACGGGACTGGTTCTAGAACCCTCTGACAGGGCGGACGTTCCCGAGCCCCGCCCCATTTGCGCGCGGCCAACACTGTCAGCACGGAACTGTAGGTGGAATGAACGGATTGCAACCATTCCGCGACGGCAGATCACACAAAGTTGTTGCCATTCCGGTTCGTTGGCGGGCTGGCCCCAGCCCCGGGCCTGAACTGGACAATCCGGCCGTCGGATGGCATCAGAGCCCCAGTGATCTCGAACCGGCCCAGCGCATGAAACTGTTTCTGCTCAAGCTCTTCACATGGTGGAACGGCCAGACCTTCGGCACGCAATTGTGGACCTGGCGGTTCGGCGAACTCGTCGGCAGTGACGAGCAGGGCAACCTCTATTACCGCACCAAGGGCCGCAAGATCGATCCATCGCTCGGCTTCGAGCGGCGCTGGGTGATCTATAATGGCTATGCCGAGGCCACCCGGGTGCCGCCGTCCTGGCACGGCTGGCTGCATCACACCGTCGACGTCGCGCCGACCGAGGAGAGCTACAGCCCCCGCGAGTGGGAAAAGCCGCACCTCCCCAACCTGACGGGGACACCGGCGGCCTACCGTCCGTCGGGCTCGACGCTGGCCAGCGGCCGCCGTCCCCCGGCCACCGGCGACTACCAGCCCTGGACGCCCGGGAACTGAGCCTTTACGAGCCACTCGCGCCGCAGCCTGTGAATAACGGGAACAGCGGGGACATCTGTCATCGCATCCTTGAGCCCAAGCCGCACTCATGGCTCAATTCACCATCTTACGGAGATGGAGGACCATCGCGTCGGTTCGGGCAACAGTTCGCGACTGCCCCGATATGCAGCGGCTGCCGATCAGGATGTGGCTGGGAAATAGGCCCCCGGCGCTGAGATCCTGAAATCGCCCGTCAATGTGGAGCCGCCGTAGGATAAGGAAAGGCCGTCCGGGAAACCGGGCGGCCTTTTTCTTGTGTGCCTTCGAGCGAGCCGTTGTTTGGCGGCCACGGCGTCGCAGCGGTCATGGAGCCATGCCGCCGAGGGCCGTCGCCGCGGGAACCCGAGCCCACCCGGCGCGTTAGCGGGCAGACTTCAAGCGTCCACGAAAGGCCGTCAGATGACCGAAAATACCCGTGCGCGGGTGCGAGTCGCGGCGCTGATTTTTTCGATGGTCAATGCCGTCGTTTTCGGCATCGGCATCGTCGCGATCCTGAGCATTCCGACGCTGGCGGCGCAGGCATCGTTCTGGATCCCCGCGGTGATCGTGGCCAGCTTGTTGCTCTCACCCCTGCTGTCCTGGCTGGTGGCGCCGATGATGATGCTGCGGTTCAGGCACGCACGTGACTTCGTTCACGCCCGCCGCCATCGCTAAACGGTCAAGGCGCCATTCAGGGCGATGGGGTCGCGTGTGCTGACTTGGTTCGCGCGGCGGCGCGGGCGATCATCTCACCACGGCGCAGTTGCGACGCCGCGATCTTCTCTTTCATGAGAGCCAGAACTTCCGGCGGCGCGGTGTCGGGCGAGCCGGCATTGAACGGCGGCGCCGGATTGTATTCGAGCCGCAGCTGGATCGCTTCCGCGGTGCGGCGGTCCACCAGCAGCGACACCAGCGTCAGCGCAAAGTCGATCCCCGCGGTCACGCCGCCGCCGGTGACCCGGTTGCGGTCGACGCAGACCCGGGTCCTGGTTGGCGTCGCCCCGAAGGCCGAAAGAAAATCCATCGCCGTCCAGTGCGTCGCCGCGCGAAAACCCCGCAGCAGTCCGGCGGCGCCCAGCACCAGCGATCCCGTGCATACCGAGGTGATGTATTTGGCTTCCGCCGCCTGCTTGCGCAGGAACGCCAGCATCTCCTCGTCATTGATCATGTCGTCGGTGCCGAACCCGCCGGGCACGCAGATCACGTCGAGTTGCGGGCAATCCGCGAAGCTGACGGTCGGCGTGATCGTCAGCACCGAGTCACTGGCCACCGGCTCGATCCGTTTCCAGATCAGATGCACCTCGGCGCCGGGCACGCTGGAGAACACCTGCAGCGGCCCGGTGAAGTCGAGTTGGGTCACCCGTGGGAACACGACGATGCCGATCTGGAGCGGGGACATGGTGAGAGCCTTTGAAGTTTCTGCCTGAGATGTCCGGCTTGCGAAGTTCTGCTTGACCGGCCGATTCTGCCATGGTGGCGTTGCGTCCGAAATGCCATATTTCCCTCATTTCAGGACAGGGCCAACATCATGATCGGCGTGCTCGTGTTTCCGGATTTCCAGTTGCTGGACGCCGCAGGGCCGATTTCGGCGTTCGAGATCGCCGCCCGCTTCGCCGGGCTGACGCCCTCGATCAAGGTGCTGGCGGTGAAGCCGGGTCCGGCTCGCAGTTCTTCCGGCGTCGAACTACTGGCGCGCGGCCTCAAACCATCGGCTGCGATCACCACACTGATCGTGGCCGGCGGCGAGGGCGTGCGTATTGCGGCGGCTTGCAAGACGACGATTGGCTTTGTGCGGGCACTCGCAAGACGCGGCGTCCGCGTCGCCAGCGTCTGCTCCGGCGCCTACATCCTGGCGGAAGCCGGCGTGCTCGACGGCCGCCGCGCCACCACGCACTGGCAGCGCACCCGGCATTTTCTGAAGACCTTTCCGAAGATAAGACTGGAGCCGGACCGGATTTTCGTGCGCGACGGCAATATCTGGAGTTCGGCCGGCATCAGTGCCGGCATCGATCTGGCGCTGGCGCTTGTTGCCGAGGATTACGGCGACGAGGTTGCGCAACAGACCGCGCGCCAGCTCGTGCTCTACCATCGCCGCAGTGGCGGCCAGTCGCAGTTTTCATCGCTCCTGGAACTGAAGGCGCCGACGGGACGCTTCGGACCGCTGCTGGCCTGGGCGCGCGAGCATCTCGATGCGCCGCTGACGGTCGATGACATGGCCGAGCAGGCCGGCATGAGTTCGCGGCATTTTGCCCGTGCCTTCATTGCCGAGACCGGGACCACGCCGTCCAAGGCGGTCGAGCGCCTGCGGATCGAGGTGGCGCGGCAGCGCGTGCAATCCTCCTCCGAGGCGATCGAGCGCGTCGCCGAGTCCACCGGCTTTCGCGATCCGGAGCGGATGCGCCGCGCCTTCATCCGCGCCTTCGGCCAGCCGCCGCAATCGTTGCGGCGCGCGGCGCGGGCGGGGTAGCTCAAGACAAATGCCGCTGCTTCATGCACGACGGCCGACGACATGCCGGCCGTCACTTTGATGCGCGGGCTCACGCCCGCGCGGTTGCTCAATTGTGCTTCTTGATGAAGATGCGGGCGCTCTGGACCGATTGCACGGTATGGATGCGCGCGCGCTCGAGCGGCGTGACGACCCCGTCGGCCTTGGCCTGGTTCTCCAGGTTCTGCACACGGGCCTGCCCCTGCAGCAGCTTCTGGGTTTCATTGAAGGTGAGGCGGCCCGACTGCACGCCGTGGAAGATACGGTGTGCCTGGACGTTCTGGCGCGCGTTGATCAGGGGCGTGCCAGCGAAGCTGGTTCCGCACGTAATGGCGAGAGCCAGCGAAGCAAGAACGATGCTCTTCATGACATTTCTCCTTTGCGTTGCTGTTGCTGATGTGACGACACCATGTCGGCACCCGACCAGCGAACACGCGCAAGGATGAATAAAGCCGGCGCGGGCGACTGTGCGCGAACTCACGCTCGCGCGCGAAAACGCGCAGGATTTAATCGTTCGAACATGAATGGATTGCGGAACCGAAACCGCGATGCGGCGCACGGCGCGCCGTCCCGTGTCATGCGGGGCCGCCCGCGTTGTTTGCTATTTCAGCGCTTTCAGCCAGGCGCCGATCTCCGCTGCCGCGACATTGGCCTGCTGCAGCAGCTTGCCCATGGTGAAGAAGCCGTGGAACTGGCCGGGAAAGTGCCGGTACGTGACGGCCACGCCGGCCGCCTTCAGGCGCGCGGCGTATTCGTCGCCTTCGTCGCGCAAGGGATCGGCGCCGGCGGTCAACACATAGGCGGGCGGCAGGCCTATCAAGGTTTTGGCGCGCGCGGGCGAGGCGCGCCAGTCGTTGATGTCGGCGGCGCCGTTCAGATAGTGATCGCGAAACCACTTGATCACCGAGTGCGTCAGCAAAATGCTGGTTTCCGGCTCGCTGTGCGAGGGATGCGTCATGGAAAAATCGGTCGCCGGATAGATCAGCACCTGGCCCGCGATCGCGGGTCCGTTGCCGTCGCGGGCTGATATCGCGACCACCGCGGCAAGGTTGCCGCCGGCGCTGTCGCCGCCGACCATCAGCCGCGCGGCGTCGATGCCGAGCTGTCTTGCATTCCCGGCGATCCATTGGGTCGCGGCGATGGCGTCATCGACCGCGGCGGGGAATTTGTGTTCGGGCGCGAGGCGATAATCGACCGAGATCACGAGCAGCCGGCCTTCGTCGGCAAGCTTGCGGCACACCACGTCATGGGAGTCGAGATCGCCGATCACCCAGCCGCCGCCATGAAAGAACACCAGCGCCGGCGCCAGACCGTCGTTCGTTCGCGGGTTCTTCGGCGTGTAGACGCGCGCAGGGATCGAGCCGTGCGGGGCGGGGATCGCCAGCGGTATGGCCGATTCGAGCTCGGGCGGTTCGGGGTTGGAGACGACGCGGCCGGCCAGATAGAGCTGGCGCGCTTCGGCCGGCGTCACCGTCTCATAAGGCGGCCGTCCGGCCTCCTGAAACGCCTTGAATACGGCAGCGGCATCGGCATCGAGAGTCACGGGCATGTTGGCGAGACCTTTGCGTGGGTTTAATGTTGACCGCGACGAAATGATCAGGCGGCGGTTCGTCCGCCATCGACGGTGTAGGCGGAGCCCGAGACATAGCTCGCTTCGTCGGACGCCAGGAACGCGACGATGGAGGCGACTTCGGACGCCTGTCCCAGCCGCCGCGCCGGAATCCGCTCGACGATCTTGTCGTTGGGGGGTGGCGCGTTGCCGGGGCTTCGGCCTTGCAGGATGGTGCTCAGCATCCGGCTGTCGATCAGGCCGGGGCAGACGCAATTGACGCGCACGCCCGTGCCGGTGCATTCCCAGGCTGCAGTCTTGGTAAGCCCGATCACCGCATGCTTGCTGGCGCTGTATACCGCAATCAGCGGCGATCCCATCAAGCCGGCGATCGATGCGGTGTTGATGATGCTGCCCTTGTTCTGCTTCAACATGACCGGCAGCACGTGCTTCATCCCCAAAAACACCCCGACCACGTTGACGTCGAGCACGCGGCGGAACATCTCGAGCGAATATTCGGTGATCGGCTTGATGTCGCCCTCGATGCCGGCGTTGTTGTAGAAGGCGTCGATGGTGCCGAACTTGTCGACGGCGCCGCGGACATAGCCCGCGACCTCGTCCTCATCGGTGACGTCGGCGGCAACGGCCAGCGCCTGCGCCGAGGCCGGCAGGTCCTTGATCGCGGCCTTGAGGTCCTGCTCCCTGCGATCGACCGCGACGAGGCGGGCGCCGCGCTCGGCCAACAGCCGCATGGTCGCACTGCCGATGACGCCGGCAGCCCCGGTGACGACGGCGACCCGGCCATCGAGACGAATCCGATCGGTCATTGCCCTGTTTCCCCTGTTTCCCCTGTTGCTCCGGTTGCCCCGGATGTCCTGTGGTTCGGTGCCCACGCGAACCTTGAGCGCGCACGACTATTTCATTTGCGGCGGGGGCTGACCAGTAGGCGGGGCGGGGGCAAACCGCCCTTTCCCCGCCGTATTCGCCGTGTTAACCGGTCAGCCTGCGAGCGGCGGATAAGTCTGTACAATGTCGCAAGCCCGATTCGCCTGTCAAAGCCGCGAGATGCTTCGAACCATTGCCCTGACCGGTATTGCGGCCCTCATGGCCGCCACGACGATGTCGCTTGCGCCGCCGGCGCGCGCGCAGATCGGCAACATATTTTCCGATCCGCCGCTGCGGCCGCCCGGCGCCATTCCGCGCGGTAACCAGCCGCCGCAGTTCGAGGACGACGAGGAAGTGCCGGAACTGCCGAGGGGCCGCCTGCTGCCGACGCCCAACCGCCCGCCGCCGGGGCAGGGCGTGCCGCCACCGGGTTCGGTGCAGACGCAGCCGCTGGCGCCGCCGCCCGGAACCACCGTCATTCCGCAAAATACCCAGCCTGGCATCGCGGTGGCGCCGCCGGGCGCCGGTCCGCTGCCGGGGTTGCCGCCGGGACAGCGCCAGCCCAGGGGTGGAGCGGGCGTGCCGCAGACGCCCGCCAGCCTTCAGCCCGGCGACGAGGTGGTTTCCGAGCCGCCGGCGCAGAAGATCGTCAACAGGAAGGCGAGCTTTTCCGGCCTGGACAAGATCACCGGGCGCATCATCAATTTCGACGAGGATATCGGCGAGACCGTCCAGTTCGGGGCGCTGCGGGTCAAGACCAGTGCCTGCTACACGCGTCCCGCCACGGAGGCGGCCAATACCGACGCCTTCGTCGAGGTCGACGAGATCACGCTGCAGGGCGAGGTGAAGCGGATATTTTCCGGCTGGATGTTTGCGGCGAGTCCGGGACTGCACGGCGTCGAACATCCGATCTACGATATCTGGCTGACCGACTGCAAAGGCCCGGAAACCACCATCGTCACCGCCGCTCCGTCCGAGCCGCCGAAGCCGGCGCCGCCGGCGCAAAAGCGGCCACCGCCGCAGAAGCAGGCGGTGCCGCGTTCGGCGCCGCCGCCGCAGCCGCAATTCCAGCCACAGCAACCGCCGCCACCGCCGCCCCCACAGCAGCAGCGTCCCGGCGGCCTGTTTGGTGGCATCTTCGGCAACTAGATCGGGTGCGCCTTGCGGCCGCCACGCTCGATCGACGCAGGGGCCACGTCTCGGGCTATCAGCGCGGTTGCCAGATCCAGGCATCGTTTCGTGAGTTTGGC
The DNA here is from genome assembly GCA_001464035.1 of Bradyrhizobiaceae bacterium Ga0074131. GTDB lineage: Bacteria > Pseudomonadota > Alphaproteobacteria > Rhizobiales > Xanthobacteraceae > Bradyrhizobium. The sequence continues at coordinate 177,995 of LNEC01000011.1, read as the reverse complement.
GGCGCCTTCGGCGAGATCGCGGGAGTCGCGCACGATTGCAACGTTGTTTTCCATGTCCTCGTGCGACCAGCCGCGCGAATGAGCGACATAGGGAAACTGCGGAAAGATGAAACCCAGTTCGGCGAAAAAGCCAAGCATCTGGCCGGCCACCGCCTGAATATTGTCCTGACCGCCAACAATGATAAATCCGGCGACCTTGTTTCGAATCAGCACCCGGTTGTGGACGGTAACCGCGTTCTGCACGCAATTGAGCCGTTCCGCCATTTTGAAATAGAGGGACGAGGCCGCGCCCCATCGGATCGGCGACGATACAATGACGGCATCCGCCCAATGCACCAACGCTTCATAGATCTGATCCATCTGGTCTGACGGATCCATTTGCGTAATCGAGCATGGCCACGTACAGGCGCGTGCGGCTTTCGAGTAGTAGCCTTCACAATTGCGAAACGCGAGACTGTTCAGCCTGATCAGTTTCGCCTCGGCGCCGAGCCCGCGCGCCGCCTCGAGCACATGGTTGAGCAGATGGTCCGACCCTGAGAAACGCGGGTTGGCGGCATCCATCGCAGTCGTCGCTATTCCGACCAGGCGTAACGGTCCGGAGGCACGCTCGACCTTTCGCTCAAGCGGGTGTGGTTGATGCGGACTTTTGTGGCGCTTGGTGGCGCCGGCGAGATTGACGAAAACGCGTTCGTTCTCGACTTTCACCGGATAGGCCGGCACGCGGTCCTGCTCGTACCCCGGCTCGCCGACGCCACTGCAGCGATGGAATTTCCAATTGTGCCACGGGCAAACGATGTAGTCGCCGTCGAGCCGCCCGTCGCCGAGCGGGCCGCCGACATGATTGCACGCATTCGAGACTACCCCGAACGTCCCGTCCTTGCAGGATATTGCAAGCTGCCGGGACCTGGCAGCGACACGCTGCAGTGGGATGCCGGACAGATCATCCGCCCTGCCCAGATCAACCCAGTCTTCATGGTCTGCCATCGCTTTGAGCCTCCCGATGGATGCCGAGAATGGATTCGGCAGTGCTCGACGTCAACTAGCCTTGCAGACACGGGCCTTGCAGGCGCTTGTGGCGTCGCCGCGTCCGTCGACACCTATCCGCGCTGCGCAATGATCTCCAGCGCCCGCGCCCCGCTGATCGGACGTTCGACCGGCAACCGGACGAAATCGGCGGCGGGACCATTGACCGCCTTGTCGAGCAGAGCCGTGTAGCGCCGCCGCGGAATTTCGACCGCTCCGAAGCTACGCAAATGCTCGGTGACATATTGTGTGTCGAGCAGCTCGAAACCGCCCGCGATCAGCCGTGCTACGAGATGCACCAGCGCCACCTTGGAGGCGTCACGTGCACGATGAAACATGCTTTCGCCGAAAAACGCGCGACCGAGGCTGACCCCGTACAACCCGCCGACCAGGTCGTTATTCCGCCAGACCTCGACGCTGTGGCAGTGCCCGAGCCCGTGCAGCCCGAGATAGAGATCGCGGATGCGCTTGTTGATCCAGGTGTCGTCGCGGCCGGCCTGCGGCGCGGCGCAGCCGGCGATCACCGCCTTGAAGGCGGTGTCGACGGTGACGGTGAAGGCGTCGGAGCGCACGGTGCGCGCCAGGCGCGAGGCGATGCGAAAGCCGTCGAGCGGAATGACGCCGCGCATTTCCGGCTCGACCCAGAACAAGGTCGGATCGTCGGCACTCTCGGCCATCGGAAAGATGCCGCAGGCGTAGGCGCGCAGCAGCACTTCGGGCGTGATGTCGAAAAAGGCGGAGTCGCGCGACGTCATGGACGGCAGGATAGCAGCCCGGGGGCACGCGCTGCTAGCCCGCGGCCGCGCAGCCCGCCCCTCTGAAGTTCAGAGTCCTGGGGCTAGAACTCCCATGCGGCGTCGCAGTTCTCAAACGCGACGCCCGCCGAAAGGTCGCCCGGATTCGAAAGAAAATCTGAGCAATTTTGACCATATCGAAAAAGTCGTCGCTTACAGCTCTTTGTTCGCGACCAGGCTTGCAATGCGCCATTCCGGGGGAACCTCCTTGCAGACGAAAACGTTCCTGATGGACGCGCTTTCATGCCGAAATCGCGCATACATCAACCTGGAGTGCACCATGAACATTTTCTACATCATCGGCGTCATCGTCGTGATCCTCCTTGTCGCCGGCTTTCTCGGACTTCGTTAAGCGTTCCCGGTAAAGCATCGGCAGGCGGACCTCTCAGTACAAGTGATTTGGCGGGCGCGATATCGAAGGTGGCCATCAGCCAGCAGCGCGAGAAATGTCCACGCATTGCTCCGCGCTCGACGAGTCGCGGTCCCGCGCTCCGTCAATCTGGCTAGCGGCTAGCTCGCCGCCGCACAGCCGGGTTTTACCGCCGGCTTGTTGGCGCGGCGAAATCGCATGACGATCCGGGTGCCGGGATGGGCTGGATCGCGTTCGACGCTGGCTTCCAGTTTCGACGCCATCGCGGATACGATGCGCTGTCCCATGCCGGTGGAGCGCGGATCGATCTTGACATTGAGCCCAACACCGTCGTCGCAGATCGCCAGTTCGAGATCGTCGCCGTCGGCGTCGAGGGTGACGTGGATCGGCCCGGCGCCGTCGGGATAAGCATATTTCACCGCGTTCATCACCAACTCGTTGACGATGATGCCGATCGCCACCGCGCGATCGGGATCAATCTCTACCGGTTCGGCCTTCAAGGTCAGCCGCGACATCTTGTTGCCCTCGGCGGACCGCCTCAGGTCCTCGAGCAGGGCTTCGAGATATTGGTTCAGCAGCACGCTCTTGAGGTCGTGCGAGGTGTAGAGCCGGCGGTGCACCTGCGCCACCGCGGCGACCCGCCCCATGGCATTGGTCAGCGCCGCCTTGACGTCGTCCTGGTTGCTCGAATTGGCCTGCAGGTGCAGCAGCGAGGCGATGATCTGCAGAGAGTTGCCGACGCGATGGTTGACCTCGCGCAGCAGCACCTCGCGTTCGGCGGCGAGCGCGGCATAGCGGTCGCGCGAGGCGTGGACCTCGGCCTCGGCCTCATCGCGGGCCTTGCGAACCATCGCCTGCTTGATCGCACTGTCGACAGCGACGTGGAGCAGGGGGATGAAATCGCCCTGGACGTCCTTGACCAGATAATCGGCGGCACCGGCCTTCAGCGCGGTGACCGCGATCGCGGAATCCTGCGAGGCCGTGACGAAAACCACCGGCGGCGCGTTCGGGATTGCCAGGATTCGCTCCAGCGTCTCGAGGCCGTCGAGGCCGGGCATGTACTGATCGAGCGCGACGACGTCGATGTCGCCCTGATGCAGCCGGTCCAGGCCCGCCGCGCCGCCCTCGGCATGGAACACCTTGAAGCCTAGCCGCGTCAGGCCGCGGTCAACCAGCCGGGCCAGCGCCGTGTCGTCGTCGATGTAGAGCAGCGTAGGCATGGTCGCGGTCATGTGGCGGCTGGCGGTACCTGAATGACGGAGAAGAACAGGCCTAGCTGGCGAATGGCGTTGGCGAAACTTTCGTAGTTCACCGGCTTGGTGATGTAGACGTTGGCGCCGAGGTCGTAGCAGCGCTTGATCTCCTGGGAATCGTCGGTCGTGGTGAGCACCACCACCGGCGCGCATTTGAGGTAACTGTTTTCCTTGACCCGCCGCAAGATGTCGATGCCGGTCATATCGGGCAAATTCAGATCGAGCAAAATCAGCAGCGCACTCCCCTTGTGGTCGATGCCGCTGCCGTCGCCGCCGAACAGGTAATTCACAGCATCTGTACCGTTGGTGAACGGCACGATCGCGTTGTTGACGCCGGAGCGCCGGATATTGCGTTCGATCAGACGGGCGTGTCCCTCGTCGTCCTCGATCATGATGATGGTGACTGGACTGCTCATGAATCCCTGTTCCGGTTACTGGCTGCCCAGCGAATGGGCAGCGTGATGGTGAAGGTACTGCCGGCGTTGAGTTCCGACGACACCGACATGGTTCCGCCGAGACGTCGCACCAGGGCCCGGACATGGGCGAGGCCTATTCCCTGTCCTGGTCTGTCCTGGGTGCCGGCGCGTCGGAACAGGTCGAAGATCCGCTGGTGGTCCTTGGGATCGATGCCGCGGCCGTTGTCGGTGACCTCGAAAATCGCAAAGCCGAGCTTGGTCCGGCCCCGGACCGAGATCTCGCCGGGAACTCCCGGCTTGAGATATTTTAGCGCGTTGTCGATCAGGTTGGAAAAAATCTGCTCCATCGAGAGGCGGTCGCTGACGATTTCGGGCAGCGGTTCGATCCGGATTTCGGCCTCGGCCTCGGCGGCCTGATGCGCCATGGTGGTCACGATGGTCTCGACCAGTTCGCGCGTATCGATCCGCACCGGCTGAAACTCGCGCCGCCCCTCGCGGGTAAGGTTGAGGATCGCCGTGATCAGCCGGTCCATCTTGGCGATCGACGACTTGATGAACCCGAGCGCCTCGGAAAAATCCTGCGAGAGCTGCTTGTCGGCGCCTTCGAGGAGGGGCTCGGCGGTGTCGGTGGCGTTGTCGGGCGCCGGCGGCGCGGAAGATCCGGCGCGGGCCAGCGATGCGATCCGCCGGAAGATGTCGCCGCGCAATTCCTCGAGTTCGCTGGTGAAACCCATGATATTGACCAGCGGCGAACGCAGATCGTGGCTGACGATATAGGCGAAGCGCTGAATCTCCTCATTGGCCTCGCGCAGATCGGCGGTGCGCTGGTCGACGGTGGTCTCCAGATTGAGGTTGTTGTCGCGCAACATGGCTTCGGCGTCGTCGCGCGCGCCTGCCGAGCGCCGCACCAGAAAAATGGAAACGCCGGCCAGCGCGATCACCAGGCCGGAGCCGGCGATGGTCACGATCGCCGCCAGTTGCTGGCTGCGGTCGGCGTCGGCGGTTCGCAAAGCGAACAAGCGCGCTTCTTCGGTGCTCATGACGGCCGCCAGTTGGCGGATCGACCCGCCGATGTTGTCGGCGGCGGCGGCTTGAACCAGCGCCACGGCGCTCTCGGGCTGGTTGCGCGCGACAAGCATCATTTGTTGCCTGAACTGTTCAAGCCGGGTTTCGACCGCCGCCCGAAATCTCCCGAGGTTGTCGACCTGACGAGGGTTGTCGGATATCGACTGCGCCAACTCGTTGACGCCCGGAATGATGGTCGCAATCGCCGACTGATGGTCTTTCAGGAACTCCGGTCCGCGGGTCAGCAGATAGCCGCGCGCGGCGCTTTCGGCACGGCGGATGTCCAGCAACAAGTTGTTGATCCGATTCTCGACCTCCACGGTGTGCACGACCAGGGCACTGTCCTTGCGGGCCTTGTTGACGAGGAGGACGGACGCCGTGCTGATCGCGACCAGCACCAAGAACCCCGCCGCAAGCAGCAGAATCTGGCCAATCGCGCGGCGACGCGTGGCGTCAGGCGTCACGGCAGTCTCGAATCATGGAGCAAGGAATGCTGCGGTCCCCCGAAAGGCCTCCCCAGCGGCCAGAACGCCGGTCCTGACGATTGGTTCCGCACCGCCGTGATCGGCTCATCCAACAGGCTTTCCGGCCAGGTACTGTTCGAGCCAGTGGATGTGATAGTCGCCGTCGATGATGGCGGGCTCCCGCACCAGGGCGCGGAACAGTGGCAGCGTGGTCTCGATACCTTCGACCACCATTTCGTCCAGCGCGCGGCGCAGCCGCATCAGGCACTCGCCCCGGGTCTTGCCATGGACGATCAGCTTGCCGACCAGCGAGTCGTAATAGGGCGGAATGACATAGCCCTGATAGACGGCGGAATCGATCCGCACGCCGAGGCCGCCCGGCGGATGGTATTGCAGGATCTTGCCTGGTGAGGGCCGGAAGGTTTGCGGATTTTCCGCGTTGACGCGGCACTCGATGGCATGGCCGATGATCTGGATCTCGTCCTGGGTCGCCGGCAGTTCGCCGCCCGCGGCGATGCGGATCTGTTCCAGCACGAGGTCGATATCGGTGATCGACTCGGTGACGGGATGCTCGACCTGGATACGGGTGTTCATTTCGATGAAGTAGAACTCGCCGTCCTCGTACAGGAACTCGATGGTGCCGACGCCGAGATACTTCATGTCCTGCATCGCCTTGGCGCAGGTCGCCCCGATCCTGGCGCGCGCCGCGGCGGAGAGCACGGGCGAGGGACCTTCCTCCCAGATTTTCTGATGGCGCCGCTGCAGCGAGCAATCGCGCTCCCCGAGATGGATGGCGCCGCCGCGGATGTGGCGCGGCTTCTGCAGGTATTTTTCCAGATAGACCGAGGCGTCGCCGAACGCCGATTTGGCCTCGTTGGACGCCGTCGACAGCGCCAGCATCAGGTCGTCGGCCGTCTGCGCGACCTTCATGCCCCGGCCACCGCCGCCGGAAGCCGCCTTGACCAGCACCGGAAAGCCGATGGACTCGGCGATCGCCAACGCGTCATCCTCGGCGCCGACGGCGCCGTCGGATCCGGGTACCACGGGAATGCCGAGGCTGCTGGCGGTCTTCTTGGCCTCGATCTTGTCGCCCATCAGGCGGATGTGCTCGGCCTTCGGTCCGATGAAATGCAGATTGTGATCGGCGAGGATTTCGGCGAAGCGGGCGTTCTCCGACAGAAACCCGTAACCTGGATGTACCGCATCAGCGCCGGTGATCTCGCAGGCCGCCAGCAGCGCCGGCACGTTGAGATAGCTGTCCTTCGACGGCGGCGGGCCGATGCAGACGCTCTCGTCGGCGAGCCGCACATGCATGGCGTCGGCATCGGCGGTGGAATGCACCGCGACCGTGGCAATGCCCAGCTCCTTGCACGCGCGCAGGATGCGCAGTGCGATCTCGCCACGATTGGCTATGAGAATTTTGTCGAACATGTTGTCCTAAGTGGCGAATAGTGAATGGCAAATAGCGAATCGTAGCAGCGAACTCTATCGGCTATTCGCCACCCGCCTCTTACTCAATAATTACCAGCGGTTCGCCGAATTCGACCGGCTGTCCGTCCTCGACGAGGATCTGCGTCACGGTGCCGGCGCGGGTCGACGGAATCTGGTTCATCGTCTTCATCGCTTCGATGATCAGGAGCGTCTGTCCGACCGCTACCTTGGAGCCGACTTCGATGAACGGCTTGGCGCCGGGCTCGGATGCCCAATAGGCGGTGCCGACCATCGGCGAGGGCACCACGCCGGGATGCTTTGCCAGATCGGCGACAGCCGCCGGTGTAATGCTCACCGCGGTCCCCGATGAAGCCTGCTGCAAGTTCGCCGGCAAGGATGTGGCGATGCTGATGTTGCGTGCGACCCGCACCCGCAGGCCCGCGCGTTCGATCTCGATCTCGGTGAGGCTGGTCTCGTCGAGCAGCAGTGCGAGTTCGCGAATCAGCGCGTTGTCGTCGCTCTTGAATTTCGCGGCTTTGGTATCGTCAGGCTGGCGCGCCATGATCTTGATCCGGAGCTTTCTGGGTGGTGACGGGCGATAGGCGTCAGGCTGTTGCCTTGATGCCGATTTTGGCGGCAAGGCCATTGATCGCCAGCCGGTACCCGTCAATGCCGAAGCCGCAAAGCGTTGCGAACGCGGCCCGGGCGGTGAAGGAATGATGGCGGAAATCCTCGCGGGCGTGGATATTGCTGATGTGAACTTCGACGGTCGGAATTCTTACCGCCATCAGCGCGTCATGCAGCGCGATCGACGTGTGCGAATAGCCCCCGGCATTGATGACGATCCCCGAGACCTTCTTCGCGTGCGCCTCGTGGATGAAATCGATCAGTTCGCCTTCGCGGTTGGACTGCCGGCAGTCGGCCTGGAGGCCGAACTGGGCGGCGGTTTGTGCACAGAGTTGCTCGACATCGGCGAGCCGGGCGTGGCCGTAGGTGTCGGGCTCGCGGGTCCCCAACAGGTTGAGGTTCGGGCCGTTGAGCACATAAATCGTCTCGGCAGGTCTCTCGGCCATCCAGATCCCGTAAATGCTGCTGTTGTGGCGGGGTTATAGGTAACATCAGGCCCAAGGGGAAGTCTTTAGGACGCCCTGCAGCATCTGCAAATGGCTCACTCCGCTTGTAAAAAGACGCGTGGAACCTGTGGAAACCATTCGTGAACCAGGATTTCGGCCATGCCATGCCTGGCCAACCGCGGCCGAGGCCGGAGCTGCGATTGCGTTTGGATCAGGCGGACGACAGATGGACGCAACGAAAAACCCCGCCGATTGCTCGGCGGGGTTTGTTTGGCAAGGAGATCGTTAGCCTTCGATGACGTAGACGATCTCGTAGGTCTCGGGCCGAACAATTACGTAGCGGCCTTTGACCAGGATGACCTGATAACCGCGCCATTCCGGATAGATCTCGACAATCCGCGGGGGCAGCGGATAGAAGGTGACCGAGCTTGGGACCCGCGTGCCGACCGAGATATTGAAGTTGACGTTGGTGGTTTCCTTGATGCTCGTCTCCGACTTGATGGCGGAGACGATCTGGGTGCGCTTTTCGGGCGGCGGGGCCGCGGTTGCCGACGTCGCGGCGTTTCCGGTGGTGGCGCCGGCCTTGCCGTCCTTGCTCATGCCATCCTTGGACTGCGCATCCTTCATGCCGTCCTTGGCCATGCCGTCCTTGGACTGCACGTTCTTGGTGCCATCCTTGCTCATGCCATCCTTGGACTGCGCATCCTTCATGCCGTCCTTGGCCATGCCGTCCTTGGACTGCACATTCTTGGTGCCATCCTTGCTCATTCCGTCCTTGGACTGCGCATCCTTCGTGCCATCCTTGGCCATACCGCCGGGAGCCCCGCCGGAGTCGCGATTCATGGGAGCCGCCGACGGCGAGCCTCGCTCCGAAGAGGGCGGGGCGGTCTGCTGAGCCGGGGAACCCGCGCCGCCGGCTGGAGCGCCGCCGGTGCCCTGCGCGAAAGCCAATCCGCTGCCGGCGATCAACGCTGCGGCTGCGACAGAAATCATCAAGCGATTAGTCATAGACTATCTCCTCAGGTGTTTGCATTGCCCGCGCCGACAACGGCAGTGAACCCCCGAGGTTCCACCAGATACTTGGTTCCATCGATTTTGTTTGATGAACGCGTGATGAATGGCCGGCTTGGAGCCGGCGCAAAACAAGGCCGGCTCGGTTCTTCAACGCGGCAAACCAGTTGCCGACGAGGCGGGATCAGCAGGTCGCCTTGCCGCAGCGCGCGACGCTGATTTTTTCCCGGAGGGTTTCGACGCCGACCGCACCGATCACCACCTGCTTGCCGATCACGTAGCTCGGCGTGCCGTTCATGCCCATTGCTTCGGCGAGCTTGAAACTCTCCTCGAGCGTGGCGCGCACTTCCGGGCTTGCGAGGTCTTTTTCGAGCCTGGCCATGTCGAGGCCGGCTTCCTTGGCGGCCGCCATCGACCGCGCCTTGTCGGCCTGGCCCTTGCCGTTCAGAAGCCTCTGGTGAAAGTCGAGATACTTCTTGCCGCTGGGGTCCTGCATCCGCACCGCGACGCCAACCTGGGCGGCTTCGACGGAGCCGGGGCCGAGCACCGGAAATTCCTTCAGCACCACTTTCAGCTTCGGGTCGGACTTCATCAATTCCATCATGTCCATCATGGCGCGTTTGCAGTAACCGCAATTGTAGTCGAAGAACTCCACCATGGTGACATCGCCATCCCTGGCTCCGACGGTGACGCCGCGCGGCGAATTGAATATCGCTTCCGCATTCTTGGCCACGCCCGCCGCATGCTTTTCAGCCTCGGCGGCGCTCTGGCGCTTGCTGAGTTCGGCCATCGCTTCTTCCAGCACCTCCGGATTCTTCAGCAGATAATTCCGGACGATGACTTCGATATCGCCGCGCTGGATGTCGGAAAAGCCCTGCGCGGAGGCTGCCGACGGCGCCCCGCAGAGTGCGAGCGCGAACAGGGCAGGGGCGATCAGGCGGAACGGGGGCATTGGCAAATCCTCTTGGACGAATTGACGGGGCAGGTTGTTGCTGGAGCCGGTTCGCGAAACTTCAAGGGCGGCTCGTTGATTTCTAGTTGCTCTTCTGGCCGGGCAGCGGCTTGGCGGACACGATGTCGTCGGCCTTGACCCAGCCGGGCGTGCCGATCGCGAACCGGGTCTTTGCCCGCGAGGCCAGATCGCGCGCGGTCTTGCCGTCGCCGCGCAGATAGGCCGCCTGTGCGGATGCGAGGTCGGCCTGCGCAAGATCTCCTTTTCGGCCATAGGCCATTGCGAGCTGGGTATAGCCGAGTGGCGCCTCGGTTTCGCGCGCCACCGCCGCGCGCAGAATCGCGATCGCTTCTTCCGTGTGGGCGTTACTATTAGTCGCTACCAGCGCCTGCCCAAGTAACATCTCGATGAGCGGCGCATGATTCGACAGCTGCACCGCCTTGCGCAGCGGTCCGATGGCTTCCGCCGGCTTGCCGCCTTCCAGCAGCGCCTGACCGCGCAACTCATGAAAATACGGGTTGGCGGGTTGCAGCTGGATCAGCGCGTCGATCTGCGCGATCGCGCTGCGCAGATCGCCATGCCGATAGGTGGCGATGGCGCGGGCATAGCGGGCGGGCAGGCTGTCGCTGGACAGCGGATAGCGCCGGTAGACCGTGTCCTGCCGTTCCATGAAGGCCGAGATCTTCGCGCGTACCATGTCGTGGCGCAATTGCAGGGCAGGTTCGTCCTTCTTGTCCCAATGCGGGCTCGAACGCGCCAGCTCCTCCAGCGCGGCGACGCGCTCGGCCGGCATCGGATGTGACATCACGTAGGGGTCGGCGCCGCGCGCGGCAAACAGGCTCTCGCCGGTAAAGCGCTTGAAGGTCTCGTACATGCCCTTGGCGGACTGGCCGGTGGCGTTCAGGAACTTGACGCCGGCGCGGTCGGCATTTTCCTCCTGCTGTCGTACATAGGAAAGCAGGGAGCGGCGGATCACTTCCTGCGGCGCTGACATCGCCGCCGCGCCGACATTGGCGAGGCCGCTATTGGCGTTGCCGCCTCTCGCGCCCGCCACCAGCGCGCCGGCGCCGAGCAGCATGGCGATGATCATCTGGGTCTGCGCCGCCGCCAGTTGTTCGCGAAGCTTGGAGAGATGGCCGCCGGCAAGGTGGCCGGTTTCGTGCGCCAGCACCCCGATGATCTGGTTCGGGGTGTCGGACTGCATCATGGCGCCGTAGTTCACGAAAATGCGCCGGCCATCCGCGACGACGGCGTTGAACGCTGCCTGGTTGATGATCACCATCTGGATGTTCTGCTTTTCCATTCCCGCCGCTCGCAGGATCGGGCGGGTGTAGTCCCGCAGCAATTGCTCGGACTCGGTATCGCGGAGAACAGGCAGCCCCCTTTGCTGCGCCAGCGCCGGCATTGGCGCCACGGCGAGCGCAACCGCCATGGTGACGGCGGTCAGTCTCAATATGTTCTGGCGCAGGGCGATGCGAAGCAACATGGCTTTCTTCAGGGATTGGCGGCGGACCGGATACGTTATATGCCCTAACAAACCGCCGAATGCGGCTTGTCTGGGGCGTTAAAGCCCCGCTTTCCTGGGTTCGAATAGCAGAGATCGATGCTTGACGCGACAGTGAGAGACCGTGCCAGGCGCCTGCTGACGGCGTCGGGGCGAAGCAATGTTCCGCCCTTCATGGTGATGGACGTGATGGCGGCGGCGGCGCGCATCGAGGCGGCCGGCGGCCATGTCATTCACATGGAAGTAGGGCAACCGTCGGCCTCCGCCCCGAAGCCTGCGATCGCGGCCGCCCGCGCGGCCCTCGGATTGGGGCGAATCGATTATACCTCGGCGCTCGGCATTCCCTCGCTTCGCGCGCGTATCGCCAGGCATTACCGCGAAACCTACGGCTGTGCGGTGGAGGCCGAGCGGGTGGTGATCACGACGGGATCCTCGGGGGCGTTCATCCTGGGCTTTCTCGCTCTGTTCGAGCCGGGCGACCGCGTCGCCGTGACCGTTCCCGGCTATCCGCCATACCGCCACATCCTCACCGCGCTCGGCTGCGAGCCGGTGCTGATCGAAACCTCCAGCGAAACCCGTCACGTGCTGACCGGCGACGCCTTGCTCGCGGCCCATCGCAGCGCGCCGTTGCAGGGCGTGTTGGTCGGAAGTCCGGCCAATCCTACGGGGACGATGATGTCCCGCGAAGCGCTCACCGGCCTGATGGCGGCGGCGGAGGGCGCAGGCATCCGGTTCATCTCCGACGAAATCTATCACGGCCTCGATTATGCATTTCCCGCGGTCACCGCGGCGGAGCTGTCGCCGGATGCGCTGGTGATCAATTCGTTCTCGAAATACTTCTGCATGACCGGCTGGCGGGTCGGCTGGATGGTGGTGCCGGAATCGATCGTGCGGCCGATCGAGCGGCTGCAGCAGAACCTTTCGATCTCGGTGCCGACACTGTCGCAGATTGCCGCCGAGGCCGCTTTCGAAGGCCGTGCGGAGATGGAAGAGATCAAGCGCGGCTATCAGGAGAACCGCCGCATTCTGATCGATGGTCTGCCGCAAGCCGGCCTCGACAGCTTCCTGCCCGCGGACGGCGCGTTCTACCTCTACGCCGACGTTTCCAAATTCACCTCCGACAGCTTTGCCTTTGCCGGCGAGATGCTGGAAAGAGCTCGCGTCGCGGCGACCCCCGGGGTCGACTTCGATCCGGTCCACGGCCGCCAGTTCGTCCGGTTTGCCTACGCGGGCTCTGCCGATGAGATGCGCGAAGCCGTCGCCCGCATCACGGAATGGTTACGGTAGTTTCGGCCAAGCGTCCCGGCCATTGACTTCCTTGATCCAGATGATCTTGGCTAGGGACGGGAACCGTGTCTCTTTGCAGGGCCGGCTAACCGGAGTAGGTGACCCTGACTGCAATCGCCGGTTGTAATACGTTTGGCCTGGCCGTCAGAATCCGGGCCATAGCCGAAGTGAAGGCGATGGCGAACGACATTGCTGAACCGAGGTATTGATGATGTGGCTGTTTTTCGTGCTTGCCTGGCTATGCTTGTTGGCCGTGTTGGCGATCTTTACGCAGCAGGCATTCGGTTATGACCTGGAGCGGATATCGGCTCTCTTCTACGCGTTGCCCGCCACGCAGCGGCTCGCGACCGGCGCTCTCGTCCTCATGGCAGTATCTCTGATCGTGGCAACCATGATTCAGGCATACAGCCTCTCGCGCCAGCACAGGCACCTGAAACTCTTGCGCGGACGCCTCAAAGGCGCCCGACAGGACACGGTGGCCGCGCTCGGCTCGCAAAACCAATTCGATACGGCCGTCCAGCACCTCGTCGACAGCGACCCCGAGGAGGCGCTCTCTTCGCTGGAGAAAAAGTTGTCGGATACCGAGCAAAGATCCGTCTTGCAGCGCAGCCGGAACGAAGCGGCCGATTTGCCGGATCGGGTGGACGACATCCGGCGCCGCCAACATGCCCTCCGGGAGATGCTGGGCGAGGTGGCCGAGAAACGGCGGACCATGGAACCGGTATTCGGTGAACTCAGGGATCGTCAGCGTCAGCTCGAGAGATCGCTTTCGGAACTGGAAGTCGACGACAACAAGAACGATGTTGGCCTTCGGTTGAAGGAGCTGGATGACGACGTATCGCTGATCCGTGCGCGGCTGGGCTCGTTACAGGAATCACTCGCGACGCTGAACCGATTCAAGGAGGAATTGACCAAGGCGCAGGCCGAACTTGTGCCCTTGCGGTCGCCGGAGGCTGGAATCCACGCCCTGATCGATGAATTGCGCGTCAGTCGCGATCAACTGACCAGGACTCTCGATGAATTTGAAGCGAGCGGCGATGAACCGATTAGTTCGCGGGTAGAAGCGCTCTCCAAGAACAAGATCGAAATCGGGCAAAGAGTCGCGCACCTCGATGACTGCTTCAATATTCTGGGTACGATACGCCTGGATTTCGAAGAGCTCGCCGAACGCCAACTGCAGCTGGAGCACTCACTTGCGGAAGTGGAAACGGATCCGAACGGCAAGAGTCTCACGGATCGCCAGAACGCATTGAACGAGTTCGTCATACAGTCCCGCTTGCGTCTCAGAACACTTCAGGATTCGTCCGCGACGTTGACCCGCTTCAAGGAGGAACTGGCAAAGTCACAGGCGGACCTCGTGCCCCTGCAGGCGCCGGTATTCGGGATCGAGGCCTTGATCGGGGAGGTGCATGCCATTCGCGATCTCGTAACGAAAACCCTAGGCGAGATAGAATCGAACGGTGATAGCAGGCTTGGCTCGCGCGTCGAAGCGCTCTCCAACAGCAAGCGCGAGATCGACGAGCGAATTAGCCAGGTGTTTGACCATTTCGCAAAACTCGATTCGATGCGAAAGGATATCGGCGGGATATTCACGACGATACGAGGCACCCTCAACAGGATCGGCTGAGAGGCCAGAAGACGGCTTGCGACCGATCGCGAAATCGCCCAGGGCAGCAACCAGTCGAAGCTCCGACAAAACAAACCGCCCGGTTTCCCGGGCGGTTCTTCGTCGTGTAAACCGGATTTCCTATTCGCCGTTGCCGAAGCGCCGCGACCACCAACCGGCCCTGCGCGGCTGGGTGTCGGCCGTGGTCTCGGAAGCGGTGTGGGCCGGGACCGATACCGGCGGCTCAGGTGGGTTGAGCGTGACGGGTGCGGGCGCCGGTGCTTCGGACTCGGTGTTGACCAGAAAGCTCACCTTTTCCCGCACGGTTGAGCGCCGGCGCGCGGCGGCTCTTTCAGCCTCCTGAGCGGTTTCCGTTTCAATCGACGCTCGCGCCGGTTCCGGTCGAGCCTCATCGGCGTTGTGCGGCGGCTCCGGCGGTGCCGCCAGCCGTTCGGGCTCAACCACCGTCGGGGCTGGCTCGGCCGAATAGCCGTCGAAATCGGCAACCGCGCTGGTTACCTCCGGCGCCGGTGTCGGTCCGAGTTCGTCGGCGATCGATCCGACCAGACCATCCTCCGGCCCGCCGCGCCGGCGGCGCCCGCCGCGACGCCCGCGACGGCGGGGCCGCCGCTCGCCATCCGGCGTCGGTTCGGCCCCAACCGTACCTGGCAGTTCCTCGGACTCGTCTTCGTCGCCTTCCTCGGCAGCGCCGGCGACCGCCACCTGATCGGGCGCAATGCGCGGGGCGTCCGTGCTGTCGCGGGCGGTGCCGCCCTCGCGCGGCTCGCCGGCACGGCCACGCCGCCTCCGCCGTCGCTTGCGCTTATGGCCCTCGGCATCGGTTTCGCCCCCGGCTTCCTCGCTGGCCGCAGTCTCCTCGGTCAACCCTTCGGTCTCGTCGGTTTCAACCTCCGACTCGATTTCGATGTCGAACGGCTCTTCGTCGCCATAGGCTTCCTCGACCTGCGGCGGGAAGGCGGCAACCTGCGCCGCCAGCAGTGCCTTGGCCGCTTCCAGCGTATGCACCTGTTCGCCGCGGTCGATGACGAACGACTGCTGGGCGCTGACGGTGGCGTCGGCGATCACGGCCAGCGTCACCTTGAAACTGCTTTCGAGATCGCGCAGATGTCCACGCTTGTGATTGAGGACGTAGAGCGCGACATCGGTCCGGGTGCGCACCACCAGATTGTGGGTCGCGCCCTTCATCAATATTTCCTCAAGTCCGCGCAGCAGCTGCAGCGCCACCGACGACACCGAACGGACATGACCGCTGCCGCCACATTGCGGACAGGGCTCGGTCGAGCTTTCCAGCACGCTGGCGCGAATGCGCTGGCGCGACATCTCGAGCAGGCCGAAATGCGAGATGCGTCCGACCTGGATCCGCGCGCGGTCCTGCCGCAGGCAATCCGAGAGCTTGCGTTCGACCGAACGGTTGTTGCGCTTCTCGTCCATATCGATGAAGTCGATGACGATCAGCCCCGCTAGGTCGCGCAGCCTGAGCTGGCGCGCGACTTCTTCCGATGCCTCGAGGTTGGTCTTGAGCGCGGTGTCCTCGATGTGGTGTTCGCGGGTCGAGCGTCCGGAGTTGACGTCGATCGAAACCAGAGCCTCGGTCTGGTTGATCACGATGTAACCGCCTGACCGCAATTGCACCGTCGGCGAAAACATCGCGTCGAGTTGGCTCTCGACGCCCATACGCGAGAACAGCGGCTGGCCGTCGCG
This sequence comes from Bradyrhizobiaceae bacterium Ga0074131, assembly GCA_001464035.1. Classification (GTDB taxonomy): domain Bacteria; phylum Pseudomonadota; class Alphaproteobacteria; order Rhizobiales; family Xanthobacteraceae; genus Bradyrhizobium. Next base: position 162,024 of record LNEC01000011.1, on the reverse strand, counting down.
ATACTGCTTCACCGCCCGCACGTTGCTGGGCATCAGCATTTTCATGAAGTCGCGGGCTTCCTGGTAGCCGGCTTCGCCGGCGACCTGGATTTCGTCGATTTCCTTGTTGTAGAGGTCCCGCAGCGATCGCTTGATCAGCGATCCCTCTTCGTAGACCAGGGTAGGGGCCTGCGACTTCAGGGTCATGTCCCGCACGGTTTCCCACATCCGGATCAGATATTCGAAGTCGCGCTTGATTTCCGGCTTGGTGCGCGATGCGCCCGCGGTACGCAGGATGATGCCCATGCCTTCGGGCACGTCGAGATCCTGCACCACGTCCTTGAGCCGCGAACGGTCCTGCGCCGAGGTGATCTTGCGGCTGATTCCGCCACCGCGTGCGGTGTTCGGCATCAGCACGGCGTAGCGGCCGGCCAGCGAGAGGTAGGTGGTCAGCGCCGCGCCCTTGTTGCCGCGCTCTTCCTTGACGACCTGCACCAGCATTACCTGGCGGCGCTTGATGACTTCCTGGATCTTGTACTGGCGGCGTGGACGGAAGGCGCGCTCCGGCACCTCTTCCATGACGTCGTCGCCGCCGACCGATTCGACGACTTCCTCCTCGGCGTCGTCATCTTCTTCCTCTTCATCATCATGGTGCTCGTCGCCCTTCGGCTGCATGGCATGCTCGCCCTGGGGCGAGGCGGCGTGCTCTTCGCCGGCCTGTTCGGCGCGCGCCGCGTCCTCGGCATGAGCGGCGTTCTCTTCCGCGTGCTCCGCGTGTAAACGCTCGTCATGGGAGCGGTCGTCGTGAGATCCCACCGTATCGGCGGGCATCGCGGCAGATGCCTCCGCGGCGGCCGTATCGGGCAGGGTCACCGCCGCCAATGTCTCGCTGGCCTGAGCCTCGCCGTGACCGTCATGCGCATGACCGTGGTCGTCAGGTTCATGCACGTGCGCGGGGTCAAGCGAATGATCATGACCAGGATGGTCATGCTGACCGGCATCGGCGGAATGATGTTCGGTGTCGGGCGCGTAGGGGTGGGCGTCGTCGGCGTGGAGGTTTTCCGGCCTTTCCTGGCCCTCTTGCGGCTGGGCGACCTGCATCAGGTCGGGGCTGGCGTTCTCGACGACATCGCTCTGCACCCGCTCGCCGCTGCCGCGGCGGCGCTGGTTGCGGTGGCGCGGTCGGCGGCCACGGTTGCTGGAGCGGTTCTCGCTCTCTTCCTCGGCCTCGCGATGGGCGCGCTCGTCGGCTTCGATCAGCGCCTGACGGTCGGCGACCGGGATTTGATAGTAGTCGGGATGGATTTCGCTGAAGGCCAGGAAGCCATGGCGGTTGCCGCCATATTCGATGAAGGCGGCCTGCAGCGACGGCTCCACGCGCGTGACCTTGGCGAGATAGATATTGCCGCGCAGCTGCTTGCGCTGGGCGGTCTCGAAATCAAATTCCTCGACGCGGTTGCCGCGGATTACAACGACCCGGGTCTCTTCCGGGTGGGTAGCATCGATCAACATCTTGTTGGGCATTTTGCAACTCATGACGGCGGCGGGCGCGTATGACCATGGGCGCATATCGCGCCGCCGGGTGACGCGACGGTCCACCTGATTCGGGGGTGAGGGGAAGGCCAAAACGTAACCCGGGGCGCCGGGCCGAACGGGATCCCGTCGGAGCAAGACGACGCGCGGAGCTTTCGCTTCGCGGCGGCGCGATTGTACCGTGGATCATGGTCGGCAACACAGTCTGGCGCATCAAGGCGTCGGCCCGTCTGAACACGTTGGCGGCAAGAATCGCCGCCTTGTCGATCGCTGAAGACCCGGCGCGGCGCCAAAGCGCTCGCCGGCCATCGCATATCGGGCCTGGTCGGACCCGGATAATCAGTTATGCCGTGTCTGGAGCCGTCCCGGGAAAAGATGGTAACCTGGGACCGGACGCCGCTCGGGCTCGAAACCGCCCTCCGTGTCAGCCGCGCGCTGCGCTGGCTGTGGAGAGATCGGAAAGACGCTGGAATCCCCTGGTTTCGGAGGTTTCCGGCGCTGCACCGGGAGGCTGAACGCGACACAACCGGGAGTTTTAGCCGTCAGCCCTTTGTTCATACGTGGATTGGGGCCGGGGTGCAAGGGAAGTGAAGGGGCCGTCGCGCCACGGCAACACTGCGTGTTTTTTCGTTGTAGGCATCGTAAGCTCTCGTTAACCCTGCAGCTCTATTGCGTTAAGAGGGCTGCTCGGAGGCACGGATTCCATTGGCGAGCCGCACAAATCATCGCATTCTACGGGGTTGGGTGCTTTTGTGCGCTGCAGCATTGGCGTGTTCAGGCGCCGCGATCGGTGGAACGGCAGGGGCTGAGACGCCGAATCGGGTCGAAGCGTCGGACTTTCCGGTCGCTTCCGAGGTCCGGCTGGCCGGCGATGCCAAGCAGACTCGCTTCGTCCTAGACCTCACCAGGCCGATCCAGTTTCGCGCCTTTACGCTGACCGATCCGTCTCGGGTGGTCGTGGATGTTCCCCAGATCAGTTTTCAGCTCAAGGCCGGGACCGGTAACGCCGGGCGCGGTCTGATCAAGACCTTTCGTTATGGCCTCGTCATGCCCGGCCGGTCGCGCATCGTGTTCGATCTGACCGGTCCGGCCAGGATCACGAACTCCTACGTGCTGGAGGCTGCCAACGGCCAGCCGCCGCGGCTGGTGCTCGAACTGGAACAGGTCGACCGCACCGGCCAGGTTGAATCACTTGCCGCCGAAAGCCGGCCCGAGTTGAAGCCCGCGCTCTCGGACACGCCGGTGGCGGCGGTCCACGTTGAGTCGAGCGCTACAGCCCGGCCTGCCGCGCCTGCGGATGTCCGGCCTGTGGTCGTGATCGACCCGGGGCATGGCGGCCTCGACAACGGCACTCAGGCCGGAGGCACCAATGAAAAGGAACTGGTGCTGGTATTCGGGCTGGCGCTGCGCGATCGCCTCGAGAAGTCAGGCAAATACCGCGTCGTCATGACCCGCACCGATGATACCTTCATTCCGCTGGCCGATCGGGTCAAGGTCGCCCGCAACCAGTCGGCGGCACTGTTCGTGTCGATCCATGCCGATGCCTTGCCGCGGAATGAGGGGGATGCCCAGGGAGCCACCATCTACACGCTTTCGGACCGCGCCTCCGATGCCGAGGCGGAGCGGCTCGCAGAAACGGAAAACAAGGCCGACGCGATCGGCGGCGTTAACCTGACCGAGGAGCCGGTCGAGGTCGCCGACATTCTGATTGAACTCGCGCAGCGCGAGACCCGCAAATTCTCGAACCGTTTCGCCCGTGTCTTGATTGGCGAAATGAAGACCACCGTGCGGATGCACAAGCACCCGCTGAAGTCAGCGGGTTTCAAGGTGCTCAAGGCGCCCGACGTGCCGTCGGTTCTGGTCGAACTCGGATATGTCTCGAACAAGGGCGACCTCGAACACCTGGTCTCCGAGCAATGGCGGAATCGCACCGCCGGGGCCATGGCAAAGGCGATCGACGCGTTTCTGGCCAAACGGCTGGCAACGGCCGGGACCGCCAACTGAAAAGGGAGCCTTGCGGCGCCGGAAGCCCTAGTTTGGCCACAGCGGGCGCATTATAAAAATGACCGCGCGGATGTCGGAATCGAGTTGAGTTCGCTCCCGGTCAACGGATTATTTTTTGCGCCCGCGCGCGACGGCCGATCGCCGCGCGGAGACTTTGCTGAGGAAGCGCCGGCCTTGGCGGCGTAAGGCGGGAACGGAACTTGGATAATGCGCTTGCTGGTTCGGTTCATGGGTTTCTTGTTCGCCGCCGGAACCGTCGTGTTCCTGGTGGGCGTCGCGGCCGCGGCCGGACTGATCTGGCACTATTCCAAGGATTTGCCGGACTATTCGCAGCTGCAGGATTATGAGCCGCCGGTGATGACGCGCGTCCATGCGTCGGATGGAGCGCTGCTCGGCGAGTATTCCAAGGAGCGCCGGCTGTACCTGCCGATCCAGGCCGTGCCGAAAATGGTCATCAACGCGTTCCTGGCCGCCGAGGACAAGAACTTCTACGAGCATGGCGGCATCGACTTCACCGGCATGGCGCGCGCGGCAGCGCTGTATGCGCAGAATTACGGCTCCAACAAGCGGCCGCAGGGCGCCTCCACCATCACCCAGCAGGTCGCGAAGAACTTTCTGCTTACCAACGAAGTGTCGTTCACCCGCAAGATCAAGGAAGCGTTGCTGGCGATGCGGATCGAGCGCGCCTATTCCAAGGACAAGATCCTCGAGCTCTATCTCAACGAAATCTATCTCGGCCTCGGCGCCTACGGCGTCGCCGCGGCGTCGCTGGTCTATTTCGACAAGTCGGTGAACGAGCTCACCATCGCCGAGGCATCCTATCTCGCCGCGTTGCCGAAGGCGCCGGCGGCGCTGCATCCGGTGCGAAATCGCGACCGCGCCGTCGAGCGCCGCAACTACGTGGTCGACCGCATGCTGGAAAACGGCTGGATCAAACAGGCCGACGCCGACGCAGCGCGCAAGGATCCGATGGCGGTGACCAGCCGGAGCAATGCCGCGCATACCTTCGCCGGCGAGTACTTTGCCGAGGAAGTCCGCCGCGACGTGTTCGAACGCTACGGCGAGAAGAAGCTCTATGAGGGCGGCCTGTCGGTGCGGACGACGCTCGATCCGAAGCTCCAGGTGATTGCGCGCAGGACCATGACCGCCGGGCTCGTGAAGTTCGACGAGGCGACCGGGTATCGCGGCGCGGTCAGCAAGCTCGATATATCCGGCGACTGGGGTGTCAAGCTCGCCGACGTCAAATCGCTGTCGGACATCTCGCCCTGGCGGATGGCCGTGGTGCTGGAGACCAGCGATCAGTCGGCACGAATCGGTTTTCAGCCCGGCCGTGAGCTCGGAGGCGCGGTTGCCAAGGAACGCCAGACTGGCATCGTCACGCTTGATGGCGTGCGCTGGGCCAAGCCGGCCTCCGGACCGGCCCGCTTCAAGACGCCGACCAGCGTGGCGCAGGTGCTCGCTCCCGGCGACATCATCTATGCCGACCCGTTGATCGCCAAGGAAGGCACGATCGTCGAGGGCCAGTTCCGGCTGCGCCAGCTGCCGGAAGTGTCCGGCGCGATGGTGGTGATGGATCCCTGGACCGGTCGCGTGCTGGCGATGGTCGGTGGATTCTCGTTCGATCAGAGCCAGTTCAACCGCGCCACCCAGGCCTATCGGCAGCCGGGTTCGTCGTTCAAGCCGCTGGTCTATTCGGCGGCAATGGACAATGGCTATACGCCTTCCACCATCGTGGTCGATGCGCCGATCGAAATCGACCAGGGGCAGGGGGTGGGAGTCTGGCGCCCGGAAAACTACTCGTCAGGCAAATATCAAGGTCCGACCACGCTGCGCAATGCGCTGAAGCGGTCGCTCAACACGGTGACCGTGCGCCTGGCCCAGGATGTCGGCATGCCCCTGATCGGCGAGTACTCCAAGCGCTTCGGGGTCTATGACGAATTGCCGAATTACCTGTCGTATGCGCTCGGCGCCGGCGAGACCACGGTGATGCGCATGGTGACGGCCTATTCGATGTTCGCCAATGGCGGCCGGCGCGTGAAATCCACCCTGATCGACCGTATCCAGGACCGCTACGGCCGCACCATCTTCCGGCACGACGCGCGCGAGTGCCGGGGCTGCGACGCCCCCGGCGGCTGGAAAAGTCAACCCGAACCTCAACTGGTCGACCGCCGCGAGCAGGTGCTGGATGCGATGACGGCCTACCAGATCACCTCGATGATGGAGGATGTGGTGCAGGGCGGCACGGCCACCGTGCTGAAGGAAGTCGGCAAACCGATCGCCGGCAAGACCGGCACCACCAACGACGAGAAGGACGCCTGGTTCATCGGCTTCTCGCCGGACATCGTGATCGGCATCTATGTCGGCTACGACAAACCGCGCGCGCTCGGCAAGGGCGCCACCGGCGGCCATCTGGCGGCGCCCATTGCCAAGGAATTCCTCAAGCTCGCGCTCGCCGACAAGCCGGCGATCCCGTTCAAGGTCCCCGCCGGAATCAAGCTGATCCGCGTCGACGCCAAGTCCGGCATGCGCACGGGTCCCGGCGACGGCGGCCGCTCGATACTGGAAGCCTTCAAGCCGGGCACGGCGCCGCCGGATAATTACTCGGTCATCGGCGTTGCCGATACCGACGGGCGATCCATGATGATGCCGCCGGACCCCGACCGCAACTTCATGGGCTCGGGCACCGGCAGGCTTTACTAGGCCGTTCGCGAACACCAAGCCCGAACCGCAAGCCGATTGCGCTTTGCTGCGCCCTCCGCTAAATCCCCCGCAGCCTCGAATAGCGGCCTTGCACCGCAGAGCAGAGATCCCATGCGCGCTGAAGTCGAACGCCTCGTTGAAGAGATCAAGCAGTCAGTCGGGCTGCTGAGGAGGCATCTTTGACGTCGATGCATCCACCGCGCGCCTCGCGGAGCTGAACAAGCTCGCCGAGGACCCCAATCTCTGGAACGATCCGCAGAAGGCGCAGAAGCTGATGCAGGAGCGCACCTCGCTGGAGGATTCGCTTCAGGGCATCGGCAAGGTCGAGCGCGAGCTCGAGGACCAGATCGGGATGATCGAACTCGGCGAGGCGGAGAACGACGAAGCCGTGGTGGCGGAGGCCGAAGCAGCGCTCAAAGCCCTCAAGAAGGAAGTCGCGCGGCGCGAGCTCGAAGCGCTGCTCGGCGGCGAAGCCGACCGCTTCGACTCCTATCTCGAAGTTCACGCCGGCGCCGGCGGCACCGAAAGCCAGGACTGGGCCTCGATGCTGCTGCGCATGTACACGCGCTGGGCCGAGAAGCACGGCTTCAAGATCGAATATCTCGAGGAGACCCAGGGCGAAGAAGCCGGCATCAAGTCCGCCACCATCCAGATCAGCGGCCACAACGCCTATGGCTGGCTGAAGACCGAAGCCGGCGTGCACCGGCTGGTGCGGATCTCGCCGTTCGATTCCAACGCGCGGCGGCACACCTCGTTCTCGTCGGTTGCGATCTTTCCCGTGGTCGACAACAGCATCAAGATCGACATCGCCGAGTCCGACGTTCGCGTCGATACCATGCGCTCGGGCGGCGCCGGCGGCCAGCACGTCAACAAGACCGAATCCGCGGTACGGCTCACGCACATCCCGACCGGGGTGGCGGTGGTCTGCCAAGCCGGCCGGTCCCAGCACAAGAACAAGGCGCAGGCCTGGGACATGCTGCGCGCGCGGCTTTACGAAATCGAGTTGAAGAAGCGCGAGGCGCAGGCCGCCGCCGACCAGGCCGCCAAGACCGATATCGGCTGGGGCCACCAAATCCGCTCCTACGTGCTGCAGCCCTATCAGATGGTGAAGGACCTGCGCACCGGCGTGCAGACCTCGGACACCTCGGGCGTGCTCGACGGCGATCTCGACGAATTCATGGCAGCGACGTTGGCACAGCGCGCCTTCGGTACCGCGCCCGCAGCAGTGGAAGATGTCGACTAGCCAAGGGCCCAAGTCCCGTTCGTCGGTTTGGGGCCGTGGCCTGGCCGGCCGCTATCTCGATGCCGGCCTACCGTCGCGGTATGGCGTTGAAGGCAGGTTGATCGAACCGTGTCGCGGCCGATGGACGGCAAATAGCGCGCTTGAATGTATCGCTGCGCTCCGGCATCATCATGGAACTCCGTTGGTTTGAAGGCCTTGTCTTGATGCCGGCTTCTTTCGGCTGGTGTTCAGTTAACTCCGTTGCGGGGATTGTGATGAGAATTTTGCCCATACTCTTCATTGGTATTGCCCTTTCGCTTGGCGGTTGCGGCAAAGATCCCGGTCCTAAGGGCGAGCCGGGCGCACAGGGGCCGGCCGGCCCGCAGGGCGCGCAAGGCATTCAGGGTGTAGCTGGCCCTCAGGGACAGGCGGGCGCGCAAGGCCCGCAGGGGCCTCAGGGCGCCCCTGGCGAAAAGGGTGACAAGGGAGAGAAGGGCGATAAGGGCGAAAAAGGCGATAGGGGTGATGCCGCCGCTCCCGCCCTCAAGGTGGTCCAGGGGGACGGCGCGGCAAGCTGCGATGCGAACGAGATTCTGGTGTCGGTGTTCTGTCCGGGCGGTGGCGCGCCGGACGGGACCAAATGTTCGACCCCACCGACCGTAGGCCTCTGCATGCGGAAGTGAGGACCTGACTCCAGGGTACCGCGCTCCGCCGAGCGACGGGCATGGGTGGAACCTGCGCGGGCGCGACTCATTTCAGGAATCGGGTGGCGAGCAGTCGCCCTTGGCGGTACGCGTCGGCGCGACCCTGAATTGCAGAGCCGCAAATGACGTCCAGCGACCATCGGATTGACACCAGGGACTGGTGGCTGCTGGCGCTGCTTTCGCTGCTGTGGGGCGGCTCGTTCTTCTTCGTCGGCTTCGTGATCCGGGAACTACCGCCACTGACCGTGGTCCTGCTGCGGGTGACGCTCGCGGCGATTATTCTTCTGCCGGTGCTATGGGCCTATCGAATAGGTTTCCCGAGGGGACTGGCGAACTGGCGACCCTTCTTCGCCATCGCGCTGCTCAACAACGTCCTGCCGTTCTCGCTCATCGTCACCGGACAGACCTATATCTCGAGCGGGCTGGCCTCGATCCTCAACGCCACCACGCCGCTGTTCACCGTTCTGGTGATGGCGGCGGCCGGTGACGAAAAACTGCATGCGCGCCGCGTCGCCGGCGTCGTCATTGGGTTGATCGGCGTGGCCATCCTGCACGGACAGTACCTTGGCTTCGGCAGCGGCCAGGGACTTGGTATCCTGCTCTGCCTCGCCGCCGCCTTCAGCTACGGATTATCCGCGCTCTATGCGCGACGAAAGCTGTCGGACTCGCCGCCGCTGGCGACGGCGACGTTTCAGATGCTGGCATCGAGCGTGATGATGGTTGTCATCGCCGGCGTGTTCGAGCGGCCTTGGCAGTTGCCGATGCCAGGCCTGATGACCTGGCTGGCGCTGCTCGGTCTGGCCGTTCTGTCGACCGCGCTGGCCTATATCGTGTTCTTTTCAGATCCTGCGACGATCGGGCTCGACCAATGTCATGCTGGTGACGCTGCTGATTCCCGTCACCGCCATCCTGCTCGGTTGTCTCGTGCTGGGCGAACGCATCACGCTTGCCGAGATCGCAGGCGCGCTGGTGATCGGCAGCGCGCTGCTGGTGATCGACGGCCGGGTGTTCAGCCTCATCAGGGGCGTTTTCTCCATTCCGAAAGCCACCCCGTAAATCGGCCGCTGTCACGCCCGCCGCCGGGCCATGCCGCGGTGACCGCGCCGTCATTGGCCACCAGCAGGACCGCGTCGAGACCCTTCGAGCGGCGCAGGGTATCGATCGCCTGGCGAGGGGTCTGCGCGATCGGACCGGCGACGTTGAACGAGGTGTTGACGGACATCTCGACGCCGATATGCCGCCCAAGCGCCTTCAGATACGCGTAGGTGAGGGGATCGTCCTCCGCGCGCACGATCTGGATTCGGCCGGTGCCGTCGGCGTGGATCACCGCCGGAATTCTTTCTCGTGCGCCCGGCTTCGACGGCGCCGTCAGCACCATGTAGTTGTAGGCGTTGTAGTTCGCGTCGGAGGCGCCCTCGTGCAGATCGAAGCATTGCATGGCCGCTTCCAGCGTGGCCATGGGCGCCAGCGGGCGGATCGCCTCGCGGTATTTTACCCGCTCGTTGAGCCGTTCGCGCGCCTGGACGTCGCAGGGGTTGGCAAAAATCGAGCGATGCCCGAGTGCCCGCGGCCCGGTTTCGGCGGCGCCCTGATACAACGCGATGATGCCGTTGCGTGCCACCAGATAGGCCATCAGATCGGCCACCGCGTCGCGTCCCTCAGCCGTCGAGATATCGCCGATCCGCGTTGATGCGATATCGGCAGCCTGCAGCGCGGAAGCGATCTCGTCAGGCGCCGGCGGTAGACCACAATAAAAGGCATGGGTCATCGGGGCGCCGCGCGGCGCGCCGGCGAGATGCGCGAACAACCAGGCCGCACCGATCGTGACGCCGGGATCGCCCGGCGTTGGCGGCACCCAGAGATGCAGTCGGGCCTTGCGATGCTGGTTGTTCGCAAACCACGCCTCGTCGAAATGCTCCAGCAGCCGCATGTTGCCGACCGCGTTCAGCGCCACCCCGCCGGTCAGCACCAGCCGGCTGGCGCCGGTCAAGCGCAGGAGATGGTTGACGACATGGATCATGGCGTCTTCGAACACCAGCTGCGTCGCGGCGGCTTTGTCGAGCCGGTCTTGCGTATCGGGCCGGTGCCGGATGTCCTCGACCCGCAGCACCGCGTCGGGATTCCAGAGCTGGTGGGGCTTTAGCGGAGGCCCGAGGATGTCGATCAGCGCGGCCTTGTAAGGATGATCGAACGGGTCGCAGTACCAATTGGCAAGCGCGCGGTTGAGCCGCACTTCGCCATCTTCGCCCAAATCCAGCAGTTCCCTTAGCCGCGCGTAGTATGGATTGCTGGCGCGGTTCATGTCGCCCCACGCGGCGGCCCCCATGTAGCGGCCCTCGCTGGACAGCCATGTCCAGCCTCCTTGCGTCGATGAAATCACGCTGTAGAAGGCGCCGAGCGAGTCGAACATGCTGTCGTTGCAACTAAGCTGCCGCATCGCGCCATCGTCAGCAACGTAAAGCGAGATCGATCCCTTATCGCCGGTGCCGTCGAGCACAGCGATGGCGACGGGCTCGCCGTTATCGGTGAACGGCGATGCCGCGAACGAAAACCAGGCGTGATTATCATGGTGCGGCAGGCAGATCAGCGGCACCCGCTCGGCAAGTCCGAGCTGCCGGGCCAGGATCTTTGGCGTGCGGGTCATCTGGTCGAGGCGGCGGCCGTCGAATCCTGCGGCTTCCGTCGTGCGCAACAGCCTCAAGCTTTGCGGCGCTTCCTCCAGCACCGAGCGGGCGATGGTGCCGGCCAAAACAGGGTAATCCCAACTGGTGAGCCAGGCGTCGATGTCCCCGATATCGCGGCCGATGCCGCGCAGCGTCGCCACCATGGCGTTGATCGAATCCTTCGGATATTCCGTCGTGTGCTTGTTGCCGGAAAAGCGTTCTTCCTCGTTGTTGACGATCAGGCGCGGTCCGTTCGCCTGCGTCACCTCGACCAGCGCCACGCCCGAATTGTGGGTGCCGGGCGGACCCAGCCCGGCCAGATACACGGTCTCGCCGCGTTGCAGTTTGTCGCGGACATGCGCAATCCGCTGGGTGGCAAACTCCGCGCCGATCTGATGAAAGCCCGCGGCCGCGAAAAGCCGCGCGCTGAGCCAGCGCGCGGCGCGGAAGCCGGCCGCGCCGAGCCGCGGATGTCTTGGACCAATTCGCCTGTTCGGTGGATTCAACGGGCGGTGCCTCGGGGCGCAGGGGGATCGGAATCGTTGCGTGGTCGCATCAATCACAATTGCAGCGGCGCAACAATGCCTGTTTCATGCGGCGGAATATGCCGGCGCTTGCGTGCGCAAGCCGCCAGCCTGAAGCACTTTTCCAGCGACGTGCTGTTGCCGGGGATCAGGATCAATACCGGTCCGAACGATTTCTTTCCGATCGAGCAGATGCAGCCCATGAAATTCACTGGCGTCGGGCTGGGAATTGTTCGGCGACATCATCGCCGCTGAGGTCGGGCACTGACGGCGATCGCTACTACTCGCGCGATATGCTCAACTCCCTCATGGTGAAGAGCGCACCCGCTGCGCACCAGCGCTGCCGGGCGCGCGTCTCGAACCATCTGGCACATTCTTCTTCCATTCTTGAGACGCCGCGCGAAGCGCGCGCGGCTCCTCAGGATGAGGTTCGGCGGTCGCTGTACCGACTATTCGGGAATTTCCGGCTCCACGAGCGATGCGAGCTGAGTGAGTGACTGTTGCCAGCCCAGATAGCAGGCTTCGACCGGAATCGCCACCGGCAGGTTTGACTGTTCGATGTTGATTTCGGTTCCGACGGAAACCGGCTTCAGGATCACGGTGACCTCGATGACCCCAGGTAGATTGGGATCATCGAAGCGGTCCGTGTAGCGGATACGCTCATTGGGCACGATCTCCAGATATTCGCCGCCGAACGAATGGCCCGCCTTTGTCGTGAAGTTGGTGAACGACATCCGAAAGGTGCCGCCGACCTTGGCGTCCAGATGGTGGACCTTGCACGTGAAGCCGTGGGGCGGCAGCCATTTGGCCATCGCATCCGCATCGAGGAAGGCGCGAAAAACCTTCTCCGGCTTGGTGGCGAGGACGCGATGCAGACGGACGGTATTTCCGGACATGATGTTGGCACTCCCTGGCTAGCCGAGCGGCGCGCGTGGATTTGGCTTGGCTCAGCTTCTGGTACGAGGACGTCTGATATCCCCGACCGCCGACATCGGAGCCAAGAATCTTTCGGCGCTTCAGGTGACCAACAGCGGGCGGAATGAGCAGCGCTGAGGAGGAGAAGAGATGCCGGATTCTAGCCGGAACTCAACCGCACGCCGGCGCGCAGGAATTTCTGCGGATCGACTGGGTCGCCGTCGATCCGGGTTTCGTAATGCAGATGTGGGCCGGTCGATCGCCCGGTTGAGCCGACGGCGCCGATCACTTGGCCGATCTTGATGAGGTCACCGACCTTGACGTTGATTTCCGACAGGTGGCCGTAGCGGGTCGACAGCCCATTGCCGTGGTCGATTTCCACCATGCGGCCGTAGCCGCCCATCCAGCCCGACGTAATCACTTTGCCGTTCGCGGTCGCGCGCACCGGGTCGCCCGATGCGGCGCGGAAATCGAGACCGGTATGCATCGCGGGGCGGCCGAGGAACGGATCGCTTCGAATCCCGAAGCCTGAGCTGAACTCGACCGCGCCGATCACCGGCTTGCGGTACGGCACCAGCGCCAGCGTGCGGTTGAGACGCTCGACCTGGGCGCGGGCGATGTTGATCCGGGAGAGCTGGCGTTCGAACGTGCTGGCATCGGGCGGAAGCTTGACCGCAACGAACGGGCCGCCGACGCCGGCGCGCGGGGTCGCGGCCTCCAGTTGCGCCATATCGAGGCCCAGATCGGTGATAACGCCACGCATCCGGCGCATGCGCGATTCGACGCTCTCCTCGACCGAGCTGAGCGCGGCCATCTGGCGGCCCTCGACCTTGTCGAGCGACGACTGCAGGCGGAGCAGCACGTTGTCAAAACCCTGGATCTTGGCGAACTGGTTCGGTTGGACCTTGGCGACGACCGGCGCACGCGATTCCAGCCGCGCTTCGCGGTCCGGCGGCGCCACGAAGATCACGGTATCGCTGATCGGCGACGGTTTCGGCGTGAGCTGAGTTGCCGCATCGCCTGCCGTGGCGCCGCGCGACGGCGTGCGGATCGATCCGGTAACGGAGGCGTCGGGAATGGCGCCGAGCGCGGTGGCGCGCGACTCCAGCGTAGTCTGGCGGCGCATGATCTGGTCGAGCTTCTGGTCGAACTGTTCCTGATCGAGCAACTGGCGGCTGGTGGTGCGGTCGACCTTCGCGCGCAGTTCGGCGATCCGGTCTTCATAGGCGTACTGCATCTCGGCCTGGCGCGCGATCAGGCGGGTGAGAACGTCGTCGCGGAAAGCGAAATAAGTCGCCGTGGCCGCCGACCACATCCCGAGCACGGTTACCGTGCCGACTACGATCCAGAACGCCACCGGCCCGAAGCGGACCTGCTTGCCGGCATGAACCAGAGTATAGCCGTCTTGCTCCCGGGGTGACGGGGTCAGCGCCGCCGCTCGGTTCGACGCCGCGCGGCGAGGGGGCGTCCTGCCATGGTCATGTGAGTGGTGCTGGGAATACTCGGAATAATGTCCGGAACGGTTCGACATCGGCACTCCCGCGCCGATCGGACAGGAGCTCCGAACGGCTGAATTGGCGGGGGTGATTTGACCGGCCCATGGTTAATTTTTAGCGAATGGAACCGGACTAGTTTAAAGGGCGCGCACCGCCGCGAGTACCTCCTCGGCATGGCCATCGACCTTCACATTGCGCCATGTTCGGAGGATCCGCCGATCCGCACCCACGAGAACCGTGGTGCGAAGAATGCCTTGGAAGATCCTGCCATACATCGTTTTTTCGCCCCAGACACCATATGCATCCAGCATCTCATGTTGCTCGTCTGAAACGAGAGGGGTGACGAGTAGATGCTTGTCACGAAAGGCCTGCTGGACCTTCGGCGGGTCGGCCGATACGCCCAGCACGGCGGTCTGGTTTTCGGCGAACGCCGCCGACAGCCGGCTAAAGTCGATGGCCTCCTTGGTGCAGCCTGGCGTGTCCGCGCGCGGATAAAAAAACAGCACCAGTTTCCTGCCCTTGAAGTCGTCGAGCGAGACGGTGTCGCCGTCGTCGCGGGGCAGCTGGAAGTCCGGCGCCGTGGCGCCCTCGCTGAGGCCCAGCGGACGCGGCGCTGCCGCGCCAGTTTTAGGGCTCGAGGCTGGGTGCATCGTCGGCTTCTTCAACGCCGGCGACTTCGCGGCCGGCGCTCCGGGCGCAGCCGCCTGCGCAACCGATTCGTCCGGGCCGGACGGCTTTAACGCTTTCGATGGAGCCCTATGCGATGCTTTGGCAGGAGCGTTGCCGGGTCTATTGCTGGCGCGCTTGGCTGATTTCTTTGCCGCAGGCTTGCGGGCTTTCGCTGATGTCTTGGCCGGCCGGCTGGCCGATTTACTGGACGCTTTCTTGGGCTTCCTCTCGGACTTGGGGCGGGCCGGCTTCCCGGCGGGGGTGTTGGGGGATTTCTTGCGCGTTTTCTTGGACATACGCCTTCCTTTCGTCGCTTTCGGCGGATCAATCATGGGCGGTATTGCGGGTCTTGCGCCGGGATGCGGGACCGGGTGCCGCAATTGGGCAAATCTGGTGACCCCGGAGTATGGTGACAGGGAATTCGACGCAACCTCCGGCCGCTCGTTGAATGTGCTCCTTGGGCCCGATGACGAGTAACAGTAATAATCGAGGATTGGCAGCAATGCCGGCACGGGAACGCTCGTACCATGCGGACGGGCGCGGCCTTGACGGCGATCCATCTAACAATCAGCGCCAGCACCGAGAGGCAATGGCAAGGCAAACGTCGCCCCAGGGGTCCAGAGGGTCCAGTCCGCGTGCTGACGTCGAACCTTCGCCGTGGGATGATGCCGATTGGGATCAGGACCATGACGAGGCGGCCGGCCATCGCGCGCGCCGGCTGTTGTCGCGGTCGAACTCCGGCTTTCACCGGCTGGGCGATCGTTTCGGACGCTTGCGCCGCTGGGTTTCCGGGGAACGCTGGGTAAAGCGCGTCGCCGTCGCAAGCGCGGTTCTGATGGTGATCTTCACCGTCTGTTTCGGCGGCCTGTGGTGGCGGCTCGGCGCCGGCCCGATCAATCTGGATATGGCCACGCCCTGGCTGGCGTCGGCTATCGAGGAGAACATCGGCCACGGCAATACCGTTGAAATCGGCGGCACCCAGATCGAGCGGGCCGGACGAATCCGCATCGCCGTGCGCATCCGCGATATCGTGGTCAGGGACCAGGACCGCGTCATCGTCGCCAGCGCGCCGAAGGCCGAGGTGAAGCTTTCCGGCACCGCGCTATTGATGGGACGGCTTCGCGCCGAGAGTCTCAATCTGGTCGACGCCGAACTTGCCGTTCGTATCACGCCGGATGGCACTGTCACGGTTTCCGCCGGCGACACCGCCAAACCGATCGCCACCGGTGTGGCTTCGAAAAAGGACGCAGGGCTGGCGCCGACGTTCCCACGCCAGATCCCCGTGACGCCGCCAGCCGCGCCATCTTCGCCCGGCACCGCATCCGCTCCTGCGCCAGTTCCCGACAGCGGACAGAGCGGTCTGCTCGCCGGCCTCGACTGGCTCGACAGCCTGAGCCTGACCGGACTCGACGGGCAAAACCTCAACGAGATCGGTCTCAAGAACGGCAACCTTGTCGTCGACGACCAGCAACGCGGCAACAGATGGACGTTCGAAAACATCAGCCTCAGTCTGCGCCGGCCGAGCGGTGGCGGGGTGGCCCTCAGTCTCGGCGAAGAAGGCAGCCGCGCCTGGTCGCTTCGCGTCGTGGTCGGACCTCCCGCCAATGGCGTGCGCTCGGTCGACATCCGCGCCGACAAGGTCCCGACGGCCAATATCCTGCTGGCAATGCGGTTGAAGGACCTGACCTACAGCGCGGACCTGCCGCTGACCGGCGAACTGAAAGGCGAACTCGGCCGCGACGGCCTGCCGACTTATTTCCGCGGCAAGATCGCAGCGGGGGCCGGGCATATCATCGACAGCGATACGCCTGATTATCCGATGGCGATCGATTCAGCCGATATCAGTGTCGAATGGGACTCCGGACGGCGCGTGCTGGTGGCGCCCTTCAAGATCATTTCCGGTTCGAACCGGGTCACGCTTTTGGCCCATCTCGAGCCGCCCAACGGCAGCACCGCCGAATGGCAGCTGGGATTCTCCGGCGGCACCATCGTGCTCGCCGGGGCCGACAACGAGCAACCCCTGATCTTCAATCGCATCGCCATCGGCCTGCGCTTCGATACCGACCGGAAGCGCGTGCTGCTGACCCAGGCGGATATCAGCAACGGTGAGATCGGCATTGCCGGGACCGGCAGCGTCGAATATTCGGGCGAGCCGCGCCTGACACTGGGTTTTGCGGGAACGCCGATGTCGGCGTCGGCGCTGAAGCGGATGTGGCCGATCCTGATCGTGCCCGAAGTCCGCGAATGGGTGATCGAGCGGATCGAACGCGGCTCGCTGCAGCGCATCGAGGTCGGCGTCAACTCGCCGGTGCGAAATCTGTCCCGGCGCGGCCCGCCGATCCCGGATGACGGTCTTGCCGTCAGCATCGTCGCGTCTGGCGTGACCCTGCGGCCGGTCGACGAACTGCCGCTGGTGCGCGATGCCGATCTCAAGGCCCGGGTCACCGGCCGCACCGCGATCGTGACCATCGGGCAGGCGGTGTCGGATACGCCCACCGGGCGTAAGCTCACCATCTCGGATCTGGTATTCGAGGTGCCGGATATGGCGCCGAAACCCTCGCCGGCCCGGGTCAAATTCCGGATCGACGGTCCGGTGCCGGCCGCGGCCGAGATTCTCGCCTCCGAGCGCCTCAGTGAATTTTCCGGCACGCTGATCGACCCCAACACGAGCAGGGGCACGATGTCCGCCGTGGTCTCGCTCGGCCTGCCGATCAAGCGAGAGCTGACCAAGGCCGACACGACGTTCTCCATCATCGCCGATCTCAGCGGGTTTGCCGCCGACAAACTGGTGATGAACCAGAAGCTCGAATCCAACAGCCTGAGGGTCACCGCCAACAATGCAGGCTATCAGGTCAAGGGCGAGGTCAAGATCAACGGGCAATCGGCCTCGCTGGATTATCGCAAGCCCAACGAGGGCGATGCCGACATCAAACTGCAGGCCACGCTCGACGACGCCAGCCGCGCGCGGTTCGGGTTCGATCTCGGACCCGCGGTCAGCGGCGCCATTCCGCTGAAGCTGTCGGGCAAGATCGGCGAAACCAGCCGCATGGGCATCGAGGCCGATCTGACCGCGCTGAAGCTCGATAATATCCTGCCGGGCTGGGTCAAGCTGCCGGGCCGGTCGAGCCGCGCCGTCTTCAACGTGGTGCAGAAGCAGCAATCCACCCGGCTCGAGGACATCGTCATTGATGGCGGCGGCGTCTCGATCAAGGGGGCGCTCGAGGTCGATCAGAACGGCGACCTGATCAACGCCCACTTCCCCACCTATTCGCCGTCCGACGGCGACAAGAGCTCGCTGAAGGCCGAGCGCGCCCCGGATGGCGCGCTGAAGGTGACGATGCGCGGCGACGTGTTCGACGGTCGCGGTTTTCTCAAGTCCGCCATTTCGGGCAAGGAGGCCGACTCCAAGAGCAAGGCCAGGAGCATCGATTTCGATGTCGATCTCAAGCTTGGTGCGGTGGCCGGCTTCAATGGCGAGGCGGTGCGCAGCGTCGACGTCAAACTGTCGCGGCGCAACGGCGCCATGAAGAGCTTTGCATTGAGCGGCAAGCTTGGCCGCGATACGCCGCTGACGGCGGATTTGCGCGGCCGCACGCAGGGTCGTGAGGTGATTTATCTCGAGACCAACGACGCCGGCGCCTTCCTCCGCTTCACCGACACCTATTCCAAAGTGGTCGGCGGGCAGCTCACTTTGGCGATGGATCCGCCGACGGCTGAGCCCAGCGCGAAGGAGGGCCTGATCAACGTCCGCGATTTCTCCGTCAAGGGGGAAGCCGCCCTCGAGCGCGCGGCGGCCGGCGGGCCGGGCGGGGCCCAGAGCAGCGTCAGCTTCTCCCGGCTGCGAGCGGAGTTTACCCGCCAGAATGGACAGCTCACGGTCCGTGAGGGCGTCGTGAAAGGGCCGATTATCGGCGCCACCATCGAGGGCAGCATCGACTACCCCGGCAATCAGGTGCGCATGAGCGGCACCTTCGTGCCGATGTACGGGCTGAACAACATGTTCGGCCAGATTCCCATCGTCGGCCTGCTGCTCGGCGGCGGCAGCAATGAGGGCCTGATCGGCGTCACCTACGAGGTGGTCGGCACGCCCGGCCAGCCTGTGCTTCGCATCAATCCGATCTCGGCGATGGCGCCAGGCGTGCTCCGTAAGATCTTCGAATTCGGCACCGGCAAGGAGAACAGGCCGGTCGAGTTTCCGCCGAACAATTGATCGTCGGTTTCGCGGTTCGCTAGCGCCTCAGCGCCGGCACCACCAGGAATGGGATCAATCCCAGCACGACATTGACCAGCGCGAACACGAACAGCCAATTGTAGCTTTGGGTCCAGTCATGGATCAGGCCGCCGGCCCAGGAACCCAGTCCGGAGCCGAGCCCGCTGCCGATCGAGATCGTGCCGAAAATGGTCCCGACCCGCTCGCCGCGGAAGATGTTGAGCGCGGTCGCCGTGATCAGCGGCCCGCGCGAACCGATCATGCTGCCGAAGCAGATGACAAAACCGGTCAGCAGCCAGTAGTTCGGATAGTATTGCAGCAGCCAGAGCAGGATGATGCCGACGATCGAGACGCCGTAGCTGAACAGCACCGACGGCCGGCGGCCGATGACGCCGTCGAGCGTGGAGATGCCGAGCATGCCGACCAGCGTCAGGATGCCGGAAAAGCCCCAGGCGGTCGCCGCCTGCAAGGGCGGAAATCCGGCGTCGATCAGATAAGCGACGATCTGCGCGGTGATCGCGTACATCGCCACCGCGGTGAAGAAGAAGGTGCAGAACAGCGCCCAGAAGGCGTGGTGGCGCATCGCGCTCCGGAGCGTCCAGCCATTGTCGACGAAACCGGCGTCGGTCTTGCCGGCGATGTGCGGCGAGCCGGTGGCGAACAGCCGCCACGGCAGCACCAGCAGCGGCAGCATCAGGCCCAGCGCCACAATACCGAACAGCTGGTAGGCGTCGCGCCAGCCGATCCGGTCGATCAGTAGCTGCGACGCCGGCAACAGCACCAGGATGCCGGCGCCGGTCGCCGAATACAGGATCGCCATCGCGGTCGGCAGCCGCGGGCCAAACCAGCGGCCGAGCAGGATCGAGTTCGGCACGTTGCCGGTCAGGGCGATGCCGAGACCGACGCAGAGGCCGACGCTCAGCTGCAATTGCCAGAGCTCCCGCGCGTTCGCCGCGATCAGAAAGGCCGCGCCGATCAGAAACAGTCCGAGCGAGTATACCGTGCGCGGCCCGGAGCGATCGAAAAGGCGGCCGACCAGCGGCGCGGTCAGGCCTCCCGCCAGCCAGGTCAGCGAATAGACCGAAACCACCTGCGCACGGTCCCAGCCGAAATCCTCCGAGATCGGCTTGAGGAACACCGTAAAACTCTCGCCTAGGCCGCGGCCGAGGACCGATAGTGCAAAGCACAGCGCGAGCACGTTGAGCGCCACGCGCGCCGGCTTCAGCGGCTTTGTCGACGTGTCCTCCCGCGGCGTATTCTGATCCATGGAAGGGAAGGGAGCGCGTTTCCGCGCTCAGGAGCAAGCGCGTAAAGCGAATGCGCCTATGCAGGCCTGAGCAGGACGTGGCGCTTGCGGCCCAACGACAGCTTGATGACGCCTTCCGGGGTGAGGTCTGCTGACCTCAGCATCATCTTGTCGTCGCTGACGGCGGCATCGTTGACGCGCAGGCCGCCGCCCTTGATCTGGCGCCGCGCCTCGCCGTTCGAAGCGACGAGGCCCGTCTTGACGAACGCCGCCAGCACCCCAAACCCGGCTTCGAGTTCACCGCGCGAAATCTCGATCGTCGGCAGGTTCTCGGCGATCGAGCCCTCCTCGAACGTCTGCCGCGCGGTCTCGGAAGCGGCGTTGGCGGCGTCGCGGCCGTGCAGCAGCGCGGTTGCCTCGGTGGCAAGAACCTTCTTGGCTTCGTTGATCTCGGCGCCCTTCAGGGCCGCCAGCCGCGCGATCTCGTCCATCGGCAGGATCGTGAACAGCTTGAGAAATTTCATCACATCGGCGTCTTCGGCGTTGCGCCAGTACTGCCAGAAATCGTAGGGGCTGAACTGGTCGGCATTGAGCCAGACCGCGCCCTGGGCGGTCTTGCCCATCTTTTCGCCCGACGCCGTCGTCAGCAGCGGCGTGGTCAGCGCGAACAATTGCGGCGTTCCCATGCGGCGGCCGAGGTCGACGCCATTGACGATGTTGCCCCACTGGTCCGATCCGCCCATCTGCAGCCGGCAGTCGACCCGCCGGGACAGTTCGACGAAATCATAGGCCTGGCAGACCATGTAGTTGAATTCGATGAAACTCATCTCCTGCTCGCGCTCGAGACGCAGCCGCACCGAGTCCATCGTCAGCATGCGGTTGACCGAAAAATGCCGGCCGATGTCGCGCAGCATCTCGATCCAGTTCAGCTTGGTCAGCCATTCGGCATTGTCGAGCATGACGGCGTCGCCGGGGCCGGAGCCATAGCGCAGCACCTTGGCGAACACGCCGCGGATGCTCGCCTTATTGGCCTCGATCTCGTGGATGGTGCGTAGCGCGCGCGATTCGTCCTTGCCGGAGGGGTCGCCCACCATGGTGGTGCCGCCGCCCATCAGGGTGATCGGCTTGTTGCCGCTCTGCTGCAGCCAGTACAGCATCATCATGGTGAGGAAATTGCCGATATGCAGTGACGGCGCGGTACAGTCATAGCCGACATAGGCCGTCGCCTGGCCTTTCGCGGCGAGCGCGTCGAGGCCTTCAAAATCGGAGCATTGGTGGACGAAGCCACGTTGCTGCAGGATGTGCAGAAAATCAGATTTAAAAGCAGTCATTTGTGTGCAACTTTGATCATTCTTGCTTCACGGTAATTGTAGCAGTTCGCGGAACCCGGGCGGAACAGGCTGCCGCTGGCGTGCGCGCTGTGGCATTATAAGATGTGCTGGTTCGACACAAGCAGGGCTTCACGGGCAGGGGCGCCTCGGAAGGCACGATGCAATGATGCTGACGGCAGTCGGTCTGATGAGCGGCACCTCGCTCGACGGGGTCGACGTCGCCTTGATCGAAACCGATGGCAAGCGGGTGAAGTCGTTCGGCCCGTCCGGCTACCGGGCCTACACCGACCACGAGCGCGGGCTGTTGCGCCAGGCGCTTGCCGAGGCCGTCAACCTGTCGCAGCGCGACGCCCGCCCGGGCATCCTGGGCGAAGCCGAGCGCGCCGTAACGCAGGCCCATGCCGAGGCGGTCGCCAGCTTCACGTCGCAGCACCGCATCGTCAGAGAGAATATCGATATCGTCGGCTTTCACGGCCAGACCGTGCTGCACCGGCCGGCGCAGAAAATGACCGTGCAGATCGGCGATGCCGCGGCGCTTGCGCGCGCCATCCATATCCCGGTCATGCATGATTTCCGCGCGGCCGATGTCGCTGCCGGCGGGCAGGGCGCGCCGTTCGTGCCGGTCTATCACCGCGCGCTGGCGCAATCGCTGGAGCGCGAGGGCCCGATCGTTGTTGTCAATATCGGCGGCGTCTCCAACATCACCTATATCGACGGGTCAGATGTCCTGATCGCCTGCGATACCGGGCCCGGCAACGCGCTGCTCGACGATTACATGTTCCGCAAGATGGGCCAGCCGTTCGATTGCGAGGGCCGCATGGCGGCCCAGGGTGTCGTCGATGTGGCATGGGTGATCCGGGCACTGGAGCATCCGTTCTTTGCAATGCCGCCGCCGAAATCGCTTGACCGCAACGACTTCGCCTCGCTGGCGCTGCGCGAGATGCCGCCCGCCGACGGCGCGGCCACTCTGACGGCGTTCACGGCGGAAGCCATCGCCCGCATCGTGCCGCTGCTGCCGAAGGAGCCCGGGAGTTGGATCGTCGCCGGCGGCGGTGCCCGCAACCTCACCATGCTGCGGATGCTGCGCGAGCGTCTCGCGCCGGCCACCGTGGAGTCCGCCGACGCGCTGGGCTGGTCGGCCGACGCGATCGAGGCGCAGGCCTTTGGCTTTTTGGCCGCGCGCGGCCTCAAGGGCCTGCCGCTGAGCTATCCCGCCACCACGGGCGTGCCGATCCCGATGACCGGCGGGGTGATCGCTCGGCCGTGATGACGATGCTGACGCATCGACCTTGACAGTTTAATGCACGTGCATGTAGATACATGCATCTGCATCAAGCTGCGAGATATGCCATGGCCGCTCGAATAAAATTGATCAGTCACAAACTCTGTCCGTACGTGCAACGCGCGGTGATCGCACTCAACGAGAAGGGTGTGCCGTTCGAGCGGATCGACATAGATCTCGCCAACAAGCCGGACTGGTTCTCGAAAGTCTCGCCGCTCGGCAAGGTGCCCGTGCTTACCGTCGCCTCCGATCACGGCGAGGCGGCGCTGTTCGAGAGCAATGTCATTTGCGAGTACATCGAGGAGACCCAAGGTGGGCCAAGCCTGCATCCGCAGGATCCGCTGCAGCGCGCCCAGCACCGGGCATGGATGGAGTTCGGCTCCGCCATCCTGACCGACTTATGGGGTCTCGAAACCACCACCGATGCCGTGATATTCGAAAGTAAGCGCGAGGCGGTCGCCGCGAAGTTTGCGCGTGTCGAGGCGGCGCTTGGCGCAGGCCCGTTCTTCGCAGGTGAGGGCTTTGGTCTCGTGGACGCGGTGTTTGCGCCGATCTTTCGCTATTTCGACGTTTTCGATGAGCTTATCGATCTCGCCGTATTCGTGAAAACGCCGAAGGTGCTGATGTGGCGAGCGGCGCTCGCGAAGCGGCCAAGCGTTCAGGCTGCGGTCGGACCCGATTATCCCGAACTGCTGCGTGCGTTTCTCGTCCGCCATGACGCGCATCTACTGAAACTGGCCGCGTAGCGCCGGCAGTCGTAGGGTGGGCAAAGGCGCGCTCTTCGCGCCGTGCCCACCTTTGCATGTGAATCAAGAAAGATGGTGGGCACGCTTCCCCCTTCGCTCTTCGAGCTACGGCGGAATCTTTGTCCACCCTACGCGACCACGCTAGATACCCCACGCCGAAGCGCGACGAACGCGCACGCAGCCTCAGCGAACGTTGGCGAGCCGCATGTCGAGATAGCCCGTCACCGTCTCCATCAACGGCTGCAGCTTGCCGTCGAAGAAATGGTTGGCGCCCGGGATGATCTGCTGATCGATCACGATGCCCTTCTGGGTCTTGAGCTTCTCGACCAGGGTGTTGACGTCCTTCGGCGGCACCACCGCATCCTTCTCGCCATGCACGATGAGCCCCGAGGACGGGCAGGGCGCGAGGAACGAGAAGTCGTAAAGATTGGCGGGTGGCGCGATCGAGATGAATCCTTCGACCTCGGGCCGGCGCATCAGCAGCTGCATGCCGATCCAGGCGCCGAACGAAAAACCCGCGACCCAGCACGCGCGAGCCTCGGGATTGATGGTCTGCGCCCAGTCGAGCGCGGACGCGGCATCGGAGAGTTCGCCGGTGCCGTGATCGAACGAGCCCTGGCTGCGGCCGACGCCGCGAAAGTTGAAGCGCAGCACCGAGAAGCCACGATGCGCGAAGGCGTAGTAGCACTGGTAGATGATCTGGTGATTCATCGTGCCGTGGAATTGCGGATGCGGATGCAGCACCATCGCGATCGGCGCGTTCTTCTGCTTGGCCGGATGATAACGGCCTTCAAGACGGCCTGCGGGGCCGGTGAAAATGACTTCAGGCATTTTGATTCCTTGGCAAATCAACCGCCTTTGAGCGGCCTCATCCGGCGCGTTCGCGGGTGAAGCCTCGCAGAGTTAAAGGGGCGGATCAGGCGTCGTTTGGCGCGATGCGAACGGCGCTCGGTGAACTGGAGGCCGCGTTCTAGCATGAGGCGAGGGGCCAAAAGCAAGCATCTTGAGCATCCCGCAGCGCGTTCAAAGCGTTAGCTCTTGCGATTGCCTGGCGACGGCTTGATCCCCACTTGAGACAAGGTTGCCCGGGTGGGCTCGCCTGTTGCCGCTGCGCCTGCCTCCAAGGTAATATCATACTAGATGCCTGACCGGACCTATCTCGACTGGAACGCCACGACGCCGCTGCGCCCTGAGGCCAGGGAGGCGATGGCCGCGGCGTGGGAAATCAGCGGAAACCCCTCATCTGTTCACGCCGAGGGCCGTCGGGCTCGCCGGCTGGTCGAGGAGGCGAGGGCCTCGATCGCGGGCGCAGTCGGTGCCTCGCCGCGCAACCTGGTGTTTACGTCGGGTGGGACAGAGGCGAATGCCTCGGCGCTGCAGCCCGGGTTGAGGCGAGGGGCGGGGCTTGCGGTCGAAAGATTGCTGGTTTCAGCGGTCGAGCATGCTTCGGTTCTGTCAGGCGGGCGATTTCAGGTTGATGCCATCGAACGCGTCGGTGTCACCGGTTCAGGCGTGCTCGATCTCGATCAGCTTCGGGCGCTGCTGGCGGCCGGCCCCCCGGCGCTGGTCTCAGTGATGTTGGCCAACAACGAAACCGGCGCAATTCAGCCGGTAGGTGAGGCCGCTGCGATCATACATCAAGCGGGCGGATTGATGCATGTCGACGCGATCCAGGCCCTTGGAAAGATACCATTCGATATCAATGCTTTGGGTGCCGATCTGGTGTCGCTTTCTGCGCACAAGATAGGTGGTCCCAAGGGTGCCGGCGCCCTGGTCTTGGCTGACGGCCTGCTTGGGTTTGAGTCTGCGCTCCGCGGTGGCGGTCAGGAACTCGGCCGCCGGGCCGGGACCGAGAATGTTGCGGGAATCGCGGGGTTCGGTGCGGCTGCGAAGGCCGCCATTTCGGCGCAGGGACGTGACGCCGCTCGTTTCGAAGCCCTGCGAAGCCAGCTTGAAACCGGATTGCGGCGGACCCCCGGGGTCGTCATCTTTTCCGATGAAGTTCGGCGACTGCCCAATACGACCCTGTTCACGGTTCCCGGCCTGAGGGCGGAGACGGCCGTGATTGGGTTCGACCTCGCCGGTATCGCCGTATCCTCGGGTTCCGCCTGTTCCTCGGGCAAGGTTCAGCCGTCCCACGTGCTGGAAGCCATGGGATTCGGCCCTGACCTCGCCCAGGGAGCCGTGCGGCTCAGTCTTGGCTGGTCCACGACATCCCAGGACATTGATCGCTGCCTGGAGGCTTGGCGAAAGCTCACCGGTACACTACTTAGAGGGTGCGACGAAACACTGCTTGAACGGTTCTAAGGCAGGTGATTTCCTCGAAGAAACATTGTAAAGTTTCAGAAGTGATCCACACCGCGGTCCTTGAAACCGCGAGCGGAGGATGGAATGGCGGCCGTACAAGAGACCGTTGATCGGGTTCGCCGGATCGACGTCGATCAATATCGCTATGGATTCGAGACGCTCATCGAGTCGGACAAGGCCCCCAAAGGGCTTTCGGAAGACACCGTCCGCTTCATCTCGGCCAAGAAGAACGAACCGGCCTGGATGCTGGAATGGCGTCTGGAGGCGTATCGCCGCTGGCTGACCATGACCGAGCCGACATGGGCCCGGGTCCATTATCCCAAGATCGATTATCAGGATTTGTACTATTACTCAGCGCCTAAGCCGAAGAAGCAGATCGGCTCGCTCGACGAGATCGATCCGGAAATCCTGAAGACCTACGAGAAGCTCGGCATTCCCCTTCGCGAGGTCGAGGTACTGGAAGGCGTCGTGCGCCCGGAAGGCGAGCGTCGCATCGCCGTCGATGCCGTGTTCGACTCGGTTTCGGTGGCGACCACGTTCCAGAAAGAGCTGAAGCAGGCCGGCGTGATCTTCATGCCGATCTCGGAGGCGATCCGCGAGCATCCCGAACTGGTGCGGAAATATCTCGGCACGGTGGTGCCGACCTCGGACAATTACTTTGCGACGCTGAATTCCGCGGTGTTCTCAGACGGCTCGTTCGTATACGTGCCGCCGGGCGTGCGCTGCCCGATGGAGCTGTCGACCTATTTCCGCATTAACGAGCGCAACACCGGCCAGTTCGAGCGCACGCTGATCATCGCCGACAAGGGCGCCTACGTCAGCTATCTCGAAGGCTGCACGGCACCTCAGCGCGACGAGAACCAGCTGCATGCCGCCGTGGTCGAGCTGGTCACGCTCGACGACGCCGAGATCAAGTATTCGACAGTGCAGAACTGGTATCCCGGCAATTCCGAGGGCCTGGGCGGCATCTACAATTTCGTCACCAAGCGAGGCGATTGCCGCGGCAACAACTCGAAGATTTCCTGGACCCAGGTCGAGACCGGTTCGGCCATCACCTGGAAATATCCGAGCTGCATCCTGCGCGGCGATAATTCGCGCGGCGAGTTCTATTCGATCGCGATATCGAATGGCCATCAGCAGGTCGATTCCGGCACCAAGATGATCCATCTCGGCAAGAATACGACGAGCCGGATCATCTCCAAGGGCATCGCCGCCGGCGTCTCGCAGAACACCTATCGCGGCCTCGTCACCGCCCACCGCAAGGCCACCGGCGCCCGCAATTTTACGGCGTGTGATTCCTTGCTGATCGGCGACAAGTGCGGTGCGCATACCGTGCCCTACATCGAGGCGAAGAATTCGTCCGCGCTTTTCGAGCATGAGGCCACCACGTCGAAGATTTCCGAGGACGTGCTGTTCTACTGCGTGCAGCGCGGGCTGAGCCAGGAGGAAGCCGTCGGCCTCGTGGTCAACGGTTTCGTCAAGGACGTGCTGCAGCAGCTGCCGATGGAATTCGCGGTTGAGGCGCAGAAGCTGATCTCGATCTCGCTGGAAGGCAGCGTGGGGTGACGGTTTTGATGCCGTCATTGCGAGCGCAGCGAAGCAATCCATAGCGCGAAAAAAGCTGGATTACTTCGTCGCAAGAGCTCCTCGCAATGACGAAACTCTCCAAGTCGGTTTTTTAAGGACAGTTCTATGTCACTACTCGAAGTCAAAAACCTCCAGGTGCGTGTCGAGGAGCGTGAAATTCTCCACGGGCTGTCGCTCACCGTGAACCCGGGCGAAGTGCACGCCATCATGGGGCCGAACGGCTCCGGCAAATCGACGCTGTCGCACGTCATCGCCGGCAAGCCGGGCTATGACGTCACCGGCGGCGAGATCCTGTTCAAGGGCGAGGACCTGCTGGAGATGTCGCCGGACCAGCGTTCCGCCAAGGGCGTTTTCCTCGCGTTCCAGTATCCGGTGGAAATCCCCGGCGTCGCCACCATGACCTTCCTGCGCACCGCGCTGAATGCACAGCGCAAGGCGCGCGGTGAGAGCGAATTCTCCACTCCGGACTTTCTCAAGAAGGTGCGCAGCGTCGCGGCTTCCCTCAACATTCCACAGGACATGCTGCGCCGTGGCGTCAATGTCGGGTTCTCCGGCGGCGAGAAGAAGCGCAATGAGATCCTGCAGATGGCGCTGTTCGAGCCCAGCCTGTGCATCCTCGACGAGATGGATTCCGGCCTCGACATCGACGCACTGCGGGTCGCCGCTGACGGCGTCAACGCGCTGCGGTCGCCCGAGCGCGCCATGGTGGTGATCACCCATTATCAGCGGCTGCTGAATTACATCGTGCCCGATTTCGTTCACGTGATGTCGAAGGGCCGTGTGGTGAAAAGCGGCGGCAAGGAACTGGCGCTGGAGCTGGAAGCTTCCGGTTACGCCCAGTTCGAAGACGCGGCCTGAGCGAGATGCGGATTTAGTGATGAACGTAGTACTGGCCAAAACCGAAACCGCCCACGCCCAGAGCGATATGCTCGCCGTCGCGCGTGACCGGCTGCCCGGCGCAGGCAAGGTCGCAGATACCAGGCGACAGGCGTTCGAAGCCTACGCGCGGCTGGGCCTGCCTTACCGGCGGATCGAGGACTGGAAATACACCGACCTGCGCGTGCTGATGCGCGAGGTGCTGCCGCTGGCGGCGGCGCCGGATGCCGCGGCAATGAAGCGCGCGGCCACCGCGTTGAAGCTTCACGCCATCGCGGGCGTCCGCCCCCTGGTGCTGGTGGATGGCGTATTCGCGCCGACACTGTCCGAGACGGCCGGTCTTGAAAAAGGCCTCGGCATCCGCACGTTGCGCGAAGCGCTGGAGGCCGGCGATGCCGCGCTGCTTGCCCAACTGTTCTCACCTGATAGTTCCGATGCCATGGTGGCGCTCAACAGCGCGATGATGACGGACGGCGTCGTGATCGAAATCGCCGATGGCGCAGTGCTTGAGCAGCCCCTGCATATCGTTCATATCGCCAGCGGTATGATACCTGCGGCGATGTTCACGCGCTCCCTGATCCGTGTCGGCAAGCACACCACCGCGACCCTGGTGGAAAGCTATATCGGCGCCGAAGGCACGAAAGCCTATCAGGTCCATGACTCCCTGGTCGTGGCGATCGGCGACGGCGCGCGGCTCGACCATGTTCGCCTGATCGAGGATAGCCGTGAGGCCTTCAATATCTCTTCCGCGGTCGTGACGCTGGGCGCCAACGCGCATTTCAACACCTTCGGGATGAACACCGGTTCGTTGGTCAGCCGCTATCAGGCCGTCATCGCGGTCGCGGGCGAGGGCTCCCGGGTCGAGACCAACGGCGTCAACCTGCTCAATGGTCGCCAGCACGCCGACACCACGCTGTTTCTCGATCATGCGGTGCCGAACTGTTCGAGCCGCGAGATCTTCCGCGCCGTGGTCGATGACCGCGGCCATTCGGTGTTTCAGGGCCGGATCATCGTCCGCCCCAAGGCGCAGAAGACCGACGCCAGAATGATGACGCGGGCGCTACTGCTGTCCGACGAGGCCGAGGCCGACAACAAGCCGGAACTGGAAATCTTTGCCGACGACGTCACCTGCGGCCATGGCGCAACCGCCGGCGCGCTCGATGACAGCCTGCTGTTCTACCTGCGTGCGCGCGGGCTTTCCGAAAAGGAAGCCCAGGCGCTGCTGATCCAGGCGTTCGTCGGCGAGGCGATCGAGCAGATCGCCAACGACGCCTTGCGCGAACTCGCGGTATTGGCGGCGCAGCGCTGGCTGGCGGCACGGGGATGACCATGCATCCTGCGGTCTCGAACGGTTCATACGATGTCGCGAGGGTGCGGGAGGATTTTCCCGCGCTGGCGCTCAAGGTCTATGGCAAGCCCCTGGTCTATCTCGACAACGCGGCTTCCGCGCAGAAGCCCAATGCGGTGCTCGACCGCATGACGCAAGCCTACAGAAGCGAATACGCCAACGTGCATCGCGGGCTGCACTACCTCGCCAATGCCGCGACCGAAGCCTACGAGGGCGGCCGCGAAAAGGTCGCCAGGTTTCTCAACGCGGGCCGCACCGAAGAGATCATCTTCACCCGCAACGCCACCGAGGCGATCAACCTCGTGGCCTCGTCCTGGGGCGAGCCCAACATCAAGGCCGGCGACGAGATCGTGCTCTCGATCATGGAGCACCATTCCAACATCGTGCCGTGGCATTTCCTCCGGGAGCGTCACGGCGCGGTGATCAAATGGGCGCCGGTGGACGACGAAGGCAATTTTCTGATCGACGAATTCGAAAAGCTGCTGACCGAACGGACCAGGCTGGTCGCGATCACGCAGATGTCGAATGCGCTCGGCACCATCGTTCCGGTCAAGGAAGTGGTAAAGCTCGCGCATGCCCGCGGCATCAAGGTGCTGGTCGACGGCAGCCAGGCCGCCGTTCACCTCGCCATCGACGTGCAGGATATCGACGCCGATTTCTACGTCTTCACCGGCCACAAGCTGTATGGTCCGACCGGCATCGGCGTACTCTACGCCAAGCACGAGCACCTGGTGGCGATGCGGCCCTACAACGGCGGCGGCGAGATGATCCGCGAGGTCACGCAGGACGGGGTGACCTATGGCGACCCGCCGCACAAATTCGAGGCCGGCACCCCTCCGATCGTGGAATCGATCGGGCTGGGCGCGGCGATCGACTACGTCAATTCGATCGGCAAGGAGCGCATCGCCGCGCACGAGCACGATCTCTTGACCTATGCCGAAGGACGGCTGCGCGAAATCAATTCGCTGCGGCTGATCGGCACCGCGCGCGGCAAGGGCCCGGTCATCTCGTTCGAGATGAAGGGCGCCCATCCCCACGATGTCGCTACCGTGATCGACCGCCAGGGCATTGCGCTGCGCGCCGGCACCCACTGCGCGATGCCGCTTTTAGAGCGGTTCAACGTGACGGCGACGTGCCGTGCCTCGTTCGGCATGTATAATACGCGTGAAGAAGTCGACCATCTGGCGCAGGCGCTGATCAAGGCGCGGGAATTGTTTTCATGACCGAGACTATCGAAGCCAAGAATCTGGAAGACAAAACCAGCAATATGGAAACCAATTCGGCGCTGCCGCCGGAGGAAACCGAGCGTCTCGGCGGCGAGATCGTGGCCGCGCTGAAAACCGTGTTCGATCCGGAAATCCCGGCCGACATCTATGAACTCGGCCTGATCTACAAGGTCGATATCAAGGACGACCGCTCTGTCGACGTCATGATGACCCTGACGACGCCGAACTGTCCGGCGGCGGGAGAATTGCCGCAGATGGTGGAGAACGCGGTCGCCAGCGTTCCCGGCGTCGGCGTAGTCAATGTCAATCTGGTGTGGGATCCGGCCTGGACGCCGGATCGCATGACCGACGAGGCTCGCCTCGTCCTCAATATGTGGTGAAGCGTTGGCGCGATGGGTCTCGAGCTCCTCAACGGAAGAATGACGGCATTGATTTGCCGCTGGGATTGACCACATGACTGACATGACACCCACCTCATCAACGCCGGCTGCAAAGCCGAAGCCGCGTCCGCGTCCGCAGGTCATGAAGCTGACCGAAGCCGCGGCGCTTCGGATTACCGAACTGACCAAACGCGCCGATTCCGACATTGTCGGACTTCGGGTCGGGATCAAGAACGGCGGCTGCGCCGGACAGTCCTACACGGTCGAATATGCCCACGAGGTCCGTCCCACAGACGAGGTGGTCGAGGACAAGGGCGTCAAGATCCTGGTGGATCCCAAGGCGGTGCTGTTCCTGCTCGGCACCGAGATGGACTACAAGGCCGACAAGATGTCGGCGCAGTTCATCTTCAACAATCCGAACCAGACCGGCGCCTGCGGCTGCGGCGAGTCGGTGCAACTGACGGCTGCGAAGGCGGTCGGCTAGACGTCATCGAGACGCCCGCAATGATGTTGTGGGAGCTGAGCCGTACTCGCGATGGATCAGCACGATGGACCGCGATTTCCTGATCGATCTGTTTTCCGACTTTGGCCCGGTGACGATCCGCCCGATGTTTTCCGGCTTCGGCATTTCTGCCGACGGCACCAACTTCGCTCTGGCGCTGCGCGCCGGTCTCTACTTCCGCGCCGACGAAGAAACCATTCCGCGGTTCGAGGCGGAGCGATCCAGCCCGTTCTCGTATCAAACGCGGGCCAGGACCGTCACGGTGAACTCGTACTGGCAAGTGCCGGAGCGTCTCTACGACGATCCGGCAGAATTCACGGAATGGGTGAGGGCGGCGCTGGTCGCGGCCCAGCGCGCGGCGCTGCGCAAGCGCCCGAAGGCGAAGAAGGTTGCGGCCAAAGCGAAGATGGCGATCAAAAAGAAAGCGAAGTCATGACTGGCAAATCCCTTATCCTGAGAGCCTGTCAATGAATTCCGACCTCATCCTGAGGAGCCGCGCGCGTTTCGCGCGGCGTCTCGAAGGATGGCAGCAGGCCATGTGCCAGATGGTTCGAGACGCGCACTGGATAGCGCAAGCACGCTGCCCGGCGGCGCTGCTCGCCAAAAGGCGGTCGCTGGCGGACGCGATGCAACGGCGTCACGCTACCTGGCCGTGATACTCGGCGGCGTATTCCGGATCGACTTCGCAGATCACGCGGTTGCGGCCGTTGCGCTTGGCGGCATAGAGGCAGGCATCGGCGCGTTCGATCAGCGAGTCGGTGTCGTCGCCTGGTTTCAGCATGGAGACGCCGACCGAGATGGTGACGCGCCCCAGGATTTCGCCGGTGGATTTCTTCTTCAGTTCCTTGGCCATGATCGCGCGCCGGATGTGATCGGCCACCGTTAGCGCTTGGCGCAGCGCTGTATTGGGTAGCACGACAACGAATTCCTCGCCGCCGTAGCGGGCGGTGATGTCCTGGCCCTTGATGGTCTGCTTCAACGACATGCCGACCAGCCGCAGCACCTGATCGCCGGTGAGGTGACCGTAGGAATCGTTGAACGACTTGAAGTGGTCGATATCGAACATCAGCAGTGAAAGCGGCTCGCCATTGGCCAGCGCGTTCTGTACCGCCGTATCGATCGAGCGGTCGAAGTACTTTCGGTTGCCGAGGCCGGTGAGGGGATCGGTCAGGCTCTCCGCCCTGATCGCCTCGAGGCTCTGCTGCAGATTGCTGATCTGGTTCTTCGACAGTGACAGGCGGTCTTCCAGAGTCTTGTTGGTGTCGCGCATTGCGCGGGTGGATTCCACCAGCTTTTCGACGATCACCTTGATCTGCTCGCGGTCGCGCGCGATCGCGAGTTCCTGAGTCGCGCCGGACAGGCTTTCGCCGTAACTCGCGGACATCCCGAGGGCGTCGGAGATCAGGGTCATCACGTCGTCGATTTCGCCGATTACGCGCGCGCCCACCGTGTCGATGCGGTCGGTGGCCTTGATCTGGGAAAGATAGGTCTCGTAGATCTGCTCGAGGTCGGCTTCGGTCAGCTTGCCGTTGCGCGCCAGCGTCTCGTTGATGATCTTGTTCAGCGGCGAATTGTAGCCGGTGGCGTAGACGTACCAGATTTCGTAGTTGCGGGGCACGGCAGTCTGGCGGAGCGATTTGATCTGGCCAAGCGCGACTTCGCCGAAGGCCATCGTGCGTTCGTGTTCGTCGAGCACCTTGATCACGGATCACGTCCCCAATGCAGCGGGCAGCAAAGCCAGCTTTTCGGCGGCAATAAGTTGAATTATCGCCGCCAAGTTATGGGAGGATGATGAACGACCGGTAAATGGTTCCGTCCGGCTCCACAGGGCTCACACCCGGGCGCGGACCGGTCGCAGCAGGAATGCCGGGAGATGCGAGTGATCGGCGGGCTCGGAGGCGGGTTCAGGCTGGGTATGCGGTGCAGCGGCCCGACCGATTGACGGCGTGCGCGAGGGCGGAGGCGCCGATGGCGGTGTGAACGCCGCCGCGGGGGGCTGCTCCGGCTTTGCCGTGGAACCGCGTTCGCCGCCCGGGCGCCGAGGTTCGCGTTCCCTGCGCGGCTTGCGGCCGCCGCGCGAGCCCTCTCGTGAACCTTCCCGGGAGCCTTCCCTGGCACGGCTGCGCCGCGCGGGCTCGGCGGTTTCGCCGCCGGAGGCCGCTGTCGTGATTTCGACCGGCTCGGCCGTGCCGCCCTCGACGTGGGGAATGCTTTGTCCAATCAGCTTTTCTATCGCGACCATCGATTTTTGATCGAGCGGCGTGACCAGGGAGATCGCGGTGCCGGCGCGGCCGGCGCGGCCGGTGCGCCCGATGCGATGAACGTAATCGTCGGCATGATGCGGGACGTCGAAGTTGAAGACGTGGCTGGTGGTGGGAATGTCGAGGCCGCGGGCCGCGACGTCGGAGGCGACCAGCAGCGGAATTTCGCCCTTGCGGAATTGATCGAGGGCCGCGGTGCGCGCCGATTGCTCCATGTCGCCGTGCAGGGCGCCGACGCTGAAGCCGTGCTTCTGCAGCGACTTGTAAAGCAACGCCACTTCACGCTTGCGATTGCAGAAGATAATCGCGTTCTGCAGGTCCTTGGCGTCGCGCAGCAGGCGGCGCAGCGTATCGCGCTTGTCATGCGGCTCGCGTCCGACCGGTACCTGGAATTGGGACACGCCGACGGCGGTGGTGGCGGGCCGGGAGACCTCGATCTTCTCGGGATTGTGCAGGAAGGTTTCGGTGATGCGGCGGATCTCCGGCGGCATCGTTGCGGTGAAGAACAGCGTCTGGCGGGTGAACGGGATCATCTTGCAGATCCGTTCGATGTCGGGAATGAAGCCCATGTCCAGCATGCGGTCGGCTTCGTCGATGACCAGAAGTTCCACGCCGGTGAGCAGCAGGCCGCCGCGCTCGGTGTGGTCGAGCAGCCGTCCGGGGGTCGCGATCAGCACGTCGACGCCGCGCGTCAGCTTGATGTCCTGGTCGCCGAAGGAAACGCCGCCGATCAGGAGCGCAACGTTGAGCTTCTGGCCGACGCCGTATTTATCGAACTGTTCCTTGACCTGGGCGGCGAGTTCGCGGGTCGGTTCCAGGATCAGGGTGCGGGGCATTCGCGCCCGCGCGCGCCCCTTTTCCAGCATGGTGAGCATCGGAAGGACGAAGGCCGCGGTCTTGCCGGTGCCGGTCTGGGCGATGCCGAGCACGTCCCGGCGAGCCAGAACATGGGGAATCGCCTGTTCCTGGATGGGGGTAGGTGTGGTGTAACCGCTGGCCGCGACGGCGGCGAGCACCTTGTCGGACAAGCCGAGATGGGAAAAAGACATTGAGCCTCTGGTCGAAACCGCCGCTTGGAATCTCGGAAAATGACTGTCGCGCTCAACCCCGGAACGGCACGCAGATTTGCACGGGATTTTCGGATACGCAGACAGGCGGCTTGCTCAAGATATCGCGTTTCGATACCGGGCCGCGTCAGGCCGGAACATAGGGCCGAATTGGCTAAAGTCAATGGAGCAGCCGCGGGAAGGTCTGAAAAAGCTTAATGTTCTTGCATAAATGGCCAGATTGAGCCGATGCCGGCCGGCTGCCGACTACGGCACGGGAGCGGGATGCACGAGCCGCGGATGATTCGTGTGGGCGGGGGATACCGATGAATAACTGGGTGTCGTTCAGGGCCGCGCTGTCGTGGTGTCTTGCTGCATCGTGGCTGGCGCTGGCCGTTCCCGCGCATGCGGAAAGGCGTGTCGCCCTTGTGGTTGGCAATGACGACTGCCGGAACGTCCCCAAACTGCAGAAGGCGGTCAACGACGCCCGCACCATGGGCGATACGCTGAAGCGGCTCGGCTTTTCCGTGATGGTTGCGGAAAATCAGACGCGACAGGCGTTCAGCGAAAGCTTGCTGGCTTTCGACAAGTCGGTTCAGAGAGGCGACACGGCCTTCTTCTTTTACGCCGGCCATGGTTTTGAGATTGCGGGACAGAACTCCTTGCTGCCGACCGACGTGCCGGCCGCGACCGAAGGCCAGGAAGAACTGGTGCGCGACGCCTCCGTTCTCGCCGACCGCATCATTGAGCGATTGCAGAACAGGGGAGCGCGCACGGCTATCCTGGTGTTCGACGCTTGCCGCAACAACCCGTTCGAACGCGCGGGCACCCGCGCGGTTGCCGGCGGCGGCGGTCTGGCGCCGATGACGCAATTGCCGGAGGGCGTGTTTTCGGTGTTTTCGGCTGGGCCGCGGCAGACCGCGCTGGATCGTCGCGCGAGGCGCAGCCCAATCTGAAGCTGGCGCCCGCGACCAAGTCGGTCTCGGTGGAATTGACCTATCGCGACGGCAGCGTGTCGGAGATCAAGAGTTTCCGGCGCTGAGCTAGGGCGCGTACTCATAAATCTTTGTCAACGTCCGCTTCGCTCCGATATCGACCGCCTTTGTGCAATCGCAGCAAATGACGCGATGGGCCAGAACCGGACACTATGCTAACGACTTCGTCGGCCCATCCTGACAGTATTGCGGGCACGCTACGGGAGCCAAACATGTCGGTCACGGACATCGTCATTCGGACTTCTATCGCAGCGGATCTCGAGGCGCTAATGGCGCTCATGATCGAACTGCAGGAATTCGAGCAGCAGTTCACCGAGCGAGCCGTTGCGGATCGTGAGTTCGCGGCGTGGTACATCGAGCGCCTGCTGCGCGTTATTGACGATAACGACGGATTACTCCTAGTCGCCACGTCGAATGGTGCGCTCTGCGCGTTCGCCGCGGGCTTTCCAGACCAGGAGCCCGAGCTGCGTGATCGATACTTCCTGATCGCAGAGCTCGTCGTCACCCAGGGTCAGCGCGGCCGTGGCATCGGGCGTCGCCTCATGCTGGCGATGGAGGATGCAGCGCGCGCTCGCGGGCTAAAACGGATGGGGATCGGCGTCCTGGCCGGAAGCGACCGGGTGCATCGTTTGTACACGGAACTGGGTTATCGGGACTATGCCATCAGCCTGCGGAAAGAGCTGCCGTCATGAGCCCGCAGGACGATGCCGATCGTGGCTACGACGCTGATTGGATCAGAGAGCTTGCTATAAAAAAGGGCGCGCGGGCCAACATCCCGCCGAAAAGCAATCGCAACGATCCGATCTGCTTCAGCCCGTATCTCTACCGCGCTCGCAACCGGGTCGAGCGGTTCTTCAACAGGATCAAACAATGTCGCCGCGTGGCGACGCGGTACGACAGGCTTGCCGCCAACTATCTTGCCTTCGTTCAACTCGCGTCAATCAGGCTATGGCTGCGCCCCAATGAGTCCACGTCCTAGTGCCTGGAATTACAAATCGGTATCGCTGACCATCCTTCGAGACGGCCACTTCGCGGCCTCCTCAGGATGAGGTTTAATTTGCTGAAACATAACAACCTCATGCCCGGATGAACGCTTCGCGTTCAGTCGGGAGGAGCGAGCGGCGCGAGCGTCTCGAAGCATGGGCAGCAAGCGCCGATCTCACATAACAGCAGCAGGGTACTCCAAACGGGAAGCAGATCATGGACGCCGGCACTTCCCAGGAACGTTCGTCGCCGCGCACCCTCACCACGCGATGCTGCATCGTCGGCGGCGGTCCCGCCGGCATGATGCTCGGATATCTGCTCGGACGCGCCGGCATAGAGACGCTGGTGCTGGAAAAACACGCCGACTTCTTCCGGGATTTTCGCGGCGACACGGTGCATCCCTCGACGCTGCAGGTGATGGATGAACTCGGCCTGATCGACGGATTCCTGAAACTTCCGCACCAGCGGCTGCAGACGATGGACGGCAAGTTCGGCGAGGCGTCGATCCGCATCGCGGACCTCAGCCGCTTGAAGGTAAAATACCCCTTCATCGCCTTCATGCCGCAATGGGATTTTCTCAATTTTCTGCGCGAGAGCGGCAGACGGTTTGCCTCGCTCAGGGTGATGATGGATGCCGAGGCGACCGACCTGATCCGGTCGGGCGATACGGTTACCGGCGTGAAGGCCAATACGGCCGCGGGAGCTGTCGAGATCCGCGCTGACCTCACCATCGGCTGCGACGGCCGGCATTCGATCGTGCGGCAGCGCGCCGGTCTCGAAGTCGAGGAAATCGGTGCGCCGATGGACGTGCTGTGGTTTCGCGCCGGCAAGCGCGGCGACGAGAACGAAAACCTGTTTGCGCGGCTCGATCCCGGCAAGATGATGGTGACCTTCGACCGCGGCGATTACTGGCAATGCGCCTATGTGATCGCGAAGGGACAGTATAAAGCGGTGAGGCTGCGCGGGCTCGACGCCTTCCGCGACGCCATCGTCGGTATGGCGCCGATTCTGAAGTCGGGCATGGCCGATGTAAAAAGCTGGGATGACGTCAAGCTTTTGACGGTGACGATCAATCGCCTGAAACGGTGGACCCGTGCGGGCCTGCTCTGCATCGGCGACGCCGCGCATGCGATGTCGCCGGTCGGCGGCGTCGGCGTCAATCTCGCGGTGCAGGATGCGGTGGCGACGGCGAACCTGCTGGCGGCAAAACTGGTGAACGGCTGTCCGGCTGAGGACGAACTGGATGCAGTGCGGCGGCGGCGCGCCTTTCCGGTGCGGATGACACAGGTCATGCAGGTGGTGGTGCAGAACAACCTGATCAGCGCCGCGTTGAAGCCCGGCAACGAGCCGCTCAGGCCGCCGCTGCCGGTGCGGCTCATCAACGCGGTGCCATGGTTGCAGGGCATCACCGCGCGGCTCGTCGGCCTCGGGGTGAGGCCGGAGAATGTGCATTCCCCGGTATCTCCGCACCGCTGACACCGGCGAGACATTCTTTGCATGGGGTTGTTTTCGCGATTTTCTGGTGAGGCCCTGCGGTGGGCGCCGCGCCGCGCCCGGCGCACCAAGTCGTCGGCGGTTCGCGCGCTTGCTTAGCCCATCACGGAAAAACCGCCGTCGACCGGAATCGCGGTGCCTGTGACGAAGTCGGAGGCACCCGATGACAGGAACACGGCGATCCCCGCGAAGTCGGCGATGTCTCCCCATCGCGCCGCTGGCGTGCGCGCCAGCACCTTGTCGTGCAGCCCGTCGATCTGCTCGCGGGCGCGTTTGGTCAGGTCGGTGTCGATCCAGCCCGGCAGGATGGCGTTGGCCTGGATGTTGTCGGCGGCCCAGGCCACCGCGCAGGAGCGGGTGAACTGCACGATGCCGCCTTTGCTGGCGGCATAGGCCGGCGCGAAGCTGGCGCCGAAGATCGACATCATCGAGCCGATATTGATGATCTTGCCGCCGCCCGCCGCCTTCATGGCGGGGTGGACCGCCTTCGAACACAGGAACGCGCTGGTGAGGTTGGTGCTGATAACGCTGTCCCATTCCTCGAGTTCGAGCGCGTGCGGAGGCTTGCGGATGTTGATGCCGGCGTTGTTGACGAGAATGTCGATGCGGCCGAGCTCGCGCACCGTCCGTTCGACCATGCCATTGACCGCCGATTTGTCGGTGACGTCGGCTGCGACCGAGATTGCCTTGACGCCGTGTTGCCTGAGTTGTGCGGCCGCAACGTCGGATTTTGCCTGGTTGCGTCCGACCACCGCGATGTCGGCGCCAGCTTCCGCCAGCCCCTGCGCCATGCCGAGCCCGATGCCGCCATTGCCGCCGGTAACGATCGCCACCTTGCCGGAGAGATCGAACGCTGTGGTTGCCATGTGTTGTCCTTTCTTCCGTCATGGCCGGGACAAGCCCGGCCACGATGCGATGTCAACGCTTGCTGCGCCAGATCAGGATCATCCCGAGCGCGGCCAGTGCGGCGCCATACCAGGCCCATTGGGTCTGACGGATCATGAAGCTCGACTGCGGCCAGGCGATCACGCCGGTGCCCTGACCGATCCATAGCACCCCGATCGAGAGGGCGAGCAATCCGGCGATCATGAGTGGTTTGCGCATCCGTGTCGCTCCTTGTTGGCCGCGGGGTATCGACCGTCAACACAGTGCGGTGCCGGCGCAGAGAGGGCAAGGGGCCGGGAGGACGACTTCCGTCACTTCGAACGCACCATTCGCCACCGCACAAAAAAGCCCCGGCAGATGCCGGGGCTTTCGAGTTGGTCAGTTCGGGAGAGATCAGTACTTAGCGACCCCAGTTGAAGCGGTAGACCAGCGAGGTGCTGACGGTCTGGACCCAAGGCTCGAACGTAATTGCTGTGCCGGTGGGCACGCCGCCGACAAAAGTCTGCGGGAGTGAAATGCGATCATAGAATGCCGAACGGTATTCGGTTTTCATGAACCAGCCGGGAGCACTAATTCCGAAAATGTCCAGATTGTGCTCGACACCGCCGCCGATGAAGAAGCCATTACGATTGAAGGACGGGGTCGTGGCAACTGCGGCGCCGCCGGGGGTCAGAAACGACTGGGTGGTGCCCGACCACTCCGACCCGGAATAACCGCCATTGACGTAGGACAACACGTTCGGCGCAACGAGGTAGCCCAATCTCACGCCGCCCGCATAGCTGGTTTCGAGCTTCTGCCGACCTTCCGTGAAGAAGAAGGGGTCACTGAGCGAACCGCGGATATCGCCGAACTGCGCGTCGCCGAAAATACCTGCCACCCACCTGCCGCCGAACTGCATGTCGTAACCGGCGCCCACGGTTCCAAACCAGCCACTGCCACCCAGGCGCTGGTCGCGGGTAAGTGCAACGGGGGCTCCCGGGAAGGTCTCGACGTTGCTGTCGGCTGCCCACAAGCCGCCGCCGCCGCCGCCGAAGATGTAGAAGCCGGTCCAGTTGTAAACCGGCATCACGGGGGCCGGAGCCTTGGCGTAACGGGCCGGCATATCAGCGGCGAGCGCCGATCCGGTGAATGCTGCCAGCGCAGTCAGGGCGACGACGAGTTTCTTCATGTCAATTTCCTCAGTTAGCCAGCGCTCGAACATGACCAGCGTTAATTTCGATTCCCAGAATCTCAAACTGTCCAAAAAACTATAACCCGTTCTGTCCAGAATACTGTTGCGGGTGAAACACACCTGCTGGAAAACGATGAAGGGGGAAAAGCCCAAAAAAGCGGCGGTATCACCGCCCGGAAGACGCAATCGGACCGTTTTCGGCGCGGCCGGGCCCTAGACGTCCAGCAAATCCTCGCTGGCAAATTCGGCCTTGTCTGAAATGAAGGCGAAACGGGCTTCCGCCTTGGTGCCCATCAGGCGTTCGACCGAATCGGCGGTGCCCTCGCGGTCATCGGCCAGCAGAACCACGCGCAGCATGGTGCGCCTGGCCGGGTCCATGGTGGTTTCCTTCAACTGCGCTGGCATCATTTCGCCCAGCCCCTTGAAGCGGCCGACATCGACCTTGGCATTGGCGTTGAATTCGCTCTTCAGGAGCTGGTCCTTGTGAGCGTCGTCGCGGGCGTAGATCGTCTTCGCGCCGTGGGTCAGCCGATAGAGCGGCGGCACCGCGAGGTAGAGATGGCCTTCGTCGATCAGCCGTGGCGTCTGCCGGTAAAAGAACGTTATCAGGAGGGAGGCGATGTGCGCGCCGTCGACGTCGGCATCGGTCATGATGATGATGCGCGAATACCGCAAATCCTCCTCGCGGTAATGCGCGCCGGTGCCGCAGCCGATTGCCTGCATCAGGTCGGCGAGTTGCGCGTTGGCGGTGAGCTTGTCTTTGGTCGCGGAGGCGACGTTGAGGATTTTTCCGCGCAGCGGGAGGATGGCCTGGGTCTTGCGGTCGCGCGCCTGCTTGGCGCTGCCGCCGGCCGAGTCGCCCTCGACGATGAAAAGCTCGGAGCCTTCGGCGGCGGTATTGGTGCAGTCGGCGAGTTTTCCCGGCAGCCGCAGCTTCTTCACCGCGGTCTTGCGCGAGATTTCCTTCTCGGCACGCCGGCGCAGCCGCTCGTCGGCGCGCTCGACGACGAAGTCCAGCAGCTTGTTGGCCTGCAAGGGATTGCCCGACAGCCAGTGGTCGAACGGGTCCTTGATTGCCTGCTCGACGATGCGCTGGGCTTCGGCGGTGGCGAGGCGATCCTTGGTCTGGCCCTGGAATTCCGGCTCGCGCACGAACACCGAGAGCATCACCGCAGCCCCCACCATGACGTCTTCCGAGACGATGCCGGCGGCGCGCTTGCCCTGGCCGACGCGTTCGGCGTGATCCTTCAGGCCGCGCAGCAGCGCGCTGCGCATGCCGGATTCATGGGTGCCGCCATCCTGCGTCGGCACCGTGTTGCAATAGGAGGACAGGAAACCGTCGGCGTCGGCGGTCCAGGCCACAGCCCATTCGCAGGCGCCGTGGGCGCCGACCCGGCCGGATTTGCCGGAGAAGATATCCGGGTGCACCAGGGTGTCGGCATGCACGGCCGCAGCCAGATAGTCCTTCAATCCGCCGGCGAAGTGAAAGGTGTCCTCGGCCGGCACATCCTCAAGGCCCTTCAACAGGGACGGATCGCAGCGCCAGCGGATTTCGACCCCGCCGAACAGATAGGCCTTGGAACGGGCCATCTTGAACAGCCGCTGCGGCTTGAAGGCGGCCTTGGCGCCGAAAATGTCGGTGTCCGGCTTGAATCGGATCCGGGTGCCGCGACGGTTGTTGATCTTGCCGAGGTCTTCGAGCTTGCCCTTGGGATGGCCGCGCTCGAACGCCATGCGGTAGAGCTTCTGGCTTCGCGCGACCTCGACCTCAAGCCGCGAGGACAGCGCATTGACCACGGACACGCCGACCCCATGCAGGCCTCCGGAGGTCTCATAGACCTTGGAATCAAATTTGCCGCCGGAATGCAGCGTGCACATGATGACTTCGAGCGCGGATTTCTTCGGAAATTTCGGATGCGGGTCGACCGGAATGCCGCGGCCATTGTCCGACACGGTTAGGAAGCCGTCGGCGCCGAGTTCGACTTCGATGAAAGTGGCGTGGCCCGCCAGCGCCTCGTCCATGGAGTTGTCGATGACTTCGGCGAATAGGTGGTGCAGCGCCTTCTCGTCGGTACCGCCGATATACATGCCCGGCCGGCGTCGCACCGGCTCGAGGCCCTCGAGCACCTCAATATCTGCTGCGGTGTAGCCGGCTTCGGCGCTGACGGCGCGCGATGCGGCCTTGAGGGGCGCGCGGCCCTTCGGCTCCGTGTCCCCGAACAGGTCACCACCGGTTTTGGTTTTTGCAGCTGATTTCAATGATTTATTCATAGCTCTTCAGAGGTTGCGCGCACCAGCGGCGCAGCGAATCGATCTCCCTGACTATGCCATGGATGAGCTTAAAACGTGACGGGCGCAGCACAACCGGTGGCCGGCGGTTCCGATCCGGGCTCTCCGGCACTACCCAACAAAGCGCTAGCACCGATACAAGACCTCAAGGAGGTAGCGAGTTCCTCTTGCTTTCGCTCAGGGGTTGCGTGAAAGTTTTGGCCGGCAGGGGGGCAATTCAAAATGATCAGACTTCTGTTGGCAGCGGCAATCGCCGCGCCATGTTGCGGCTGTGCGTCGGTTACGCGCGGCACGACCGAGAACATTTCCATTTCCAGCACGCCACCGGGCGCTACCGCGGAGTTATCAGGGCTGGACAATCCCACCTCCTGCCTCACGCCCTGCGTCGTCGTGGTAAAGCGCAGCGCTGACATCACCGTGACCATCAACAAGGAGGGCTACGAACCGCAGGTGATCCCGCTGACCAAGGAAGTTCCAGGCACTGGCGCTGCCGGTTTCGCCGGCAACCTTCTGGTGGGCGGGTTGATTGGCATGGGCGTGGACGCGGCCACCGGGGCAGCGACGGACCACAAGCCGAACCCCGTCATCGTGACCTTGCAACCGGCCGCAGCGCCAACCCTGCGCCCCGCGAAGCCGCGCCCGCCAAGACGGCCGCCGGCGCCGCAGAGCTAAGGATCGTCCCCGCCTTTGTGACTTGATGTCGCCGAAGGGGTTGGTTTACCTGTTCTTGCACTGGAATCGTACAAAAGTTCCATGCCCGCTCCAACAGGCCGGCACCCCGGGGAAGGCTTTCCAAGCATGGAAGATTTTGCGCGCGCCTTGACTGATTTCGTGCGCGACCATCAAGCCTGGGCCGCTCCCATCGTGCTGGTGCTGGCTTTCGGTGAATCGATCGCTTTCGTATCGCTGCTGGTCCCGGCCTGGGGGGCGCTGGTCGCGATCGGGGCGCTGATCGGCGTCAGCGGCATCAGCTTCTGGCCGGTGTGGCTGGCCGGCGCTCTGGGCGCGGCACTTGGCGACTGGGTCTCCTACTGGTTCGGGTTCAAGTACAAGGAACATGTCGCCGAGATATGGCCGCTGTCGCGGTACCCCGAAATATTGGCGCGCGGCGAAGCCTTCGTGAAGGACTGGGGTGTACCCAGCATTTTCA
Source organism: Bradyrhizobiaceae bacterium Ga0074131 (assembly GCA_001464035.1). Lineage (GTDB taxonomy): Bacteria > Pseudomonadota > Alphaproteobacteria > Rhizobiales > Xanthobacteraceae > Bradyrhizobium. Next base: position 118,299 of record LNEC01000011.1, on the reverse strand, counting down.
TTGGCCGGTTTTTCGGCCCGTTGCGGGCATCGGTGCCGCTTGCCGCCGGGATCTTCGAGATGCCGTATTGGCGTTTCCAGGTCGCCAATTTTTCCTCTGCGCTGGTCTGGTCGGCGGTGCTGCTGCTATTCGGCGACGTGATCGCACTCGTTGCCGGATGGCTGTGGCGGACCGTCTAGGGCCCATTCCACCCGGCCGGAATAAGCCGCGTGTGAGGGGGTTGGCTCTTGAATACGTGCGTCGCACCGGCGCCGCGCCGGAACCATCTCGTCGCGATTGAAGGACTGGTCAGGCCGGCCGGACACCATGCCAAGGCGCGGGCATGCCGCACTTCATCGGGTTTTCTCACAAGAAGGACATCACATGGAATTAACACGACGTCACGCACTCGCCGGAGCCGCGGCAATCGCGGTCTCACCCATGCTGCCGGCCGCGCCCGTCAGGGCGGGGGCCCCGCTCGCCGACAAGCAGGCGCCGAGCTATTACCGCTACAGGGTTGGCGACGCGCAGGTTACCGCCATCTCCGACGGCGTGAACACGTTTGCGCTGCCCGAAACCTTCGTGCTCAACGCCAAGAAGGATGAAGTCAACGCCGCGCTGGAAAAGGCGTTTCTGCCGAAAGACAAGGTGAGCATCCACTTCGCGCCGCTGGTGATCAACACCGGCGGCAAGCTGGTGGTGGTCGATACCGGTAATGGGCCCGGTGCGTTCGCGTCGAGCAAGGGCAATGTCGGCCAATTCGCCAGCAACATGGCGGCCGCGGGAATCGACCCGAAAGCCGTCGACATGGTGGTGATCTCACACTTCCATGGCGACCATATCAACGGCTTGCTGACCGCGGACAACGTGCTGGCATTCCCCCACGCCGAGGTGCTGGTGCCGGCGGCGGAATGGAAATACTTCATGGACGATGGCGAGATGAGCCGTCAGGCCACGGACCGCATGAAGGGCGTGTTCGCGAACGCCCGCCGCGTTTTCGACGCGGGCCTCAAGAAGAAGGTGACGCCCTATGAAGCGGGCAAGGATGTCGCGCCGGGACTGCAGGCGGTGGCTTCCCTCGGCCACACGCCGGGCCACAGCTCGTTCATTCTGTCGTCCGGTTCCGACAAGGTGTTCATCCAGTCCGACGTAACCAATCACCCCGCGGTGTTCGTCGCCAATCCGGGCTGGCACCTGATGTTCGACCAGGATCCGGCGATGGCGGAAGCCACCCGCCGCAAGGTCTACGACATGCTGGTGGCCGACAGGATGCGAGTCCAGGGCTTCCACTATCCGTTCCCGGCCAATGGCTTTGTCGAGAAGGATGGCAACGGCTACCGGCTGGTGCCGGCGCCGTGGAGCCCGGTGATCTGACATTCGTCATTCCGGGCCCATGCGCAGCATCGAGCCCGAATCTCGAGATGCCCAGGTGCGCAATTGCGCACCTGGGGTCTGGTCCTTCGGACCATCCCTGGAATGACGTGTACATCTTGACGGAAACGGCGCCGGGCCTTATAGCCCGCGCCCATGATCCACGCCGTGACCATGTCAATCGTTCGCCGCCGCCGCATCTCAGCGGTATGGGCGGACGTCTGCGTCTGAGATTGTCGTCCCTGCCGCCGGATTCGATCCGCGGCATTTCCCTTCCTGCAGCGTGATCTGACCCCGGCAGCTCCACCATCAAGCCGGAGTTCGAAAATGTATACGCCCCCGATGTTCAAGACCGATCGCGCCGCAAGCCTCGCCTTTGCGGAGGCACGCGGATTCGGCACGGTCTGCGCGTGGGACGGCAACAAGCCGATCGCGTCATCGTTGCCTTTCTACCTGGACTATGCCGACGATGGCACGCCGCTGGCGGCGTATCATGTCGCGCGCCACAATGCGCTGGCGAGCCTTGCCGACGGCACGTCGTCCTGGCTGTTGGCCGTCAACGGCGCCGACGCCTATGTTTCCCCGGACTGGTATGCCTCGCCGGACCAGGTGCCGACCTGGCTGTATCAGGCCGTACACCTCACAGGCCCCGTGCGAAAACAGTCCGACAACGAACTGGGCCGGCATCTCGACGCGCTGAGCGCGAAGTTCGAGAGCTGGCTGGCGCCGAAACCGCCATGGCTGTCGTCGAAGATGACGGCGGGCCGGCTGGACGCGATGAAGAAGGCCATCGTGGGTCTGGTCATGACGGTCGAAGCCGTCGAGGGCAGCTTGAAGCTCAACCAGCACAAATCCGATGTCGATCACGTCGCCATCGCGACCGCGCTGGCGAGGCAGAAGGAGGCCGCCGGCCAGGTTCTGGCGAGCGAAATGCGCGGCTTGCGCCCGCACTTGTTCGCGGGTCAGGCGACACAATCGAATGCTAAGACCACGTCAGAAGGAGCAATGTAATGAGCACGAGGAAGAGGATCGGCATTCTGGGCGCGTCCGGCTACACCGGCGCCGACGCGGTGCGCCTGCTGGCGCGGCATCCCAATGTCGAAATCACGGCGCTCACAGCCAATACCCATGCCGGCAAGGCAATGGACGAGGTGTTTCCGCATTTCTTCATGCTGGACCTGCCGAAACTGGTGGCATGGGAAAAGGTCGACTGGACCGGGCTCGACGCGGTGTTGTGCGGGCTCCCGCACGGCACTACGCAGGAGATCATCGCGGCGGTACTGGCAGCCAATCCCGCCATCAAGATCCTCGACATGTCGGCGGATTTCCGGCTGCGCGACATGAACACCTATGCCCAATGGTACGGCCATGAGCACCGCGCGCCGAAGCTGCAGGGCGAGGCGGTCTACGGCCTCACCGAATTCTACCGCGAGAAGATTTCGGCGGCGCGGCTGGTCGCCTGTCCCGGCTGCTATCCGACCGCTGCGCTGCTGGCGCTGGTGCCGCTGGCGAAAGCACGGCTGATCGACGTCGACGACATTGTCATCGACGCCAAATCGGGCGTCACCGGCGCCGGCCGCGGCCTCAAGCAGAACACGCTGTTCAGCGAAGCCGGCGAGGGGTTGTCGCCCTATTCGATCGGGACGCATCGGCACGCGCCGGAGATCGAGCAGGAGATCGGCGTCGCCGCGGGCTCTGCGGTGACGGTCAATTTCACGCCGCATCTGATACCGATGAGCCGGGGTGAACTCTGCACCTCCTATGTCAAGCTCGACGGCGCCAGCCCGGACGATCTGCGGGCGGCGCTGACGGCCGCTTACAAGGACGAACCGTTCGTGCATGTCGCGAAAAAGGGCGTGCTGCCGCAGACCCAGAACGTGCGCGGTTCGAATTACGTACAGATCGGCGTATTCGCCGACCGCATCAAGAACCGCGCCATCGTCATTTCTGTGCTCGACAATCTGGTGAAGGGCTCGGCGGGGCAGGCGATCCAGAACATGAATCTGATGTTCGGGCTTCCGGAAGCCGCCGGGCTGGAGCAGATCGCGCTGTTTCCGTAAAGCCTAGGAGCCGCCGTGGACGAAGACACCCTTGAGTTCTACCGCAGCAACGCGCGGGCCTATGCCGCGCGCGAGATCGCGAAACACGCGCGGCTGACCCGCTTCCTCGCCCTGCTGTCTCCGGGAGCAAGCATTCTCGAACTCGGATGCGGCGCCGGCGCCGATTCCGCGCAAATGCGGGCGGCGGGATTCGATGTTCGCCCCACCGACGGCTCGCCAGAATTGGCCGCGGAGGCATCCCGCCGGCTCGGCCGGCCGGTCGAGACGCTGCTGTTTCATGATCTCGACGAGGTCGAAGCCTATGACGCCGTCTGGGCCAACGCCTGCCTGCTGCACGTCCCGAGAGCGGAGTTGGCGCAGGTGCTGGCGCTGATCCGGCGGGCGCTGAGGCCCGGCGGCCATTTCTACGGCAGCTTCAAGGCCGGCGAGCAGGACGGCCGGGATATGCTCAACCGCTACTACAATTATCCGTCGCCGGAATGGCTGCGCGACACCTATGCCAGCGCCGGCGGCTGGAGTTCACTGGCAATCGAGAGGGGCGAAGTCAGAGGTTTCGACGACGAATGGGCCGAGATGCTGTTCGTCGTGGCCCGGAAAAGCCTGTGAGTCCGTGCCCCGACGCAGCGCAGCGCGGCTGCTGCGAGGTCGAGGCATTTTACTTTGCATGGGGTTGTTTTCGCGTTTTCTGCAAGGCCGGCGGCGGGCGCTGCGCCGCGTCGGTTACACGAAATCAAACGATCTTGAAGATCGCCAGCGCCAGCGCGGCTTGGGCAAAGAAGCCGACGGTGAAAGCGAGCGTGCGGAACACCGGCAGGCCGAGCGTGTAGACGATCAGATGCGCGACGCGGGACCAGAAATACACCGCGCAGGCCAGAACGGTCCATTTGGTCGAATAATCGATCTGGGCGAGGATCAGCACCAGCGGCGCGAAGATGATGAGATTCTCGACCGCATTGTCATGTGCGAACATCAGGCGATTGGCCCATTCCGCATGCGGCTTGTCGTTGCGCGACGGATTGGCCATCGCACCGGCGAGGCCACGAATCTGACAGCGGTTCAGCACGTAGGGGATCCACATCAGTCCCGTCAGAATCACCGTCAGCGTCAGCCAGAACAGTTCGCGCGTCATAGGTTCCCCTCACTCAATTTCGAATCCGGCCCGGTGGGCCTGATGGTTATAGCCTGATTGCGGACGGTAGCGCTACGCGCGAACCCGGACGTAACTGCCGGGCGCGTCTTCGATCGGCGGCATCGCCTCGGTGCCGACCGGCCGTGCCGGCACCCTCTCGGCGTCGATGCCTTCAAGCCATTCGCGCCAGTCCGGCCACCACGAGCCCTTGTGCTCCTGCGCGCCCTTGAGCCAGTCCGCCAGCGTGGTGTCCTTGATGTTATCGTTGGTCCAGTACTGGTATTTTCCCGATGCCGGCGGGTTGACCACGCCGGCGATATGGCCGGACCCCGACAGCACGTATTTCACCGGGCCGCCGAAGAACTGCGAGCCGTACAGCACCGAATCCGCCGGCGCGATGTGATCCTCGCGGGTGGCCAGATTGTAGACCGGCACCTTCACCTTCGACAGGTCGAGCAGCGTATTGTCCAGCACCATGCTGCCGGTGGACAGCCGGTTCTCCAGATAGCAGTTGCGCAAATAGTAGGAATGGTTCGCCGCCGGCATCCGCGTCGCATCCGAATTCCAGTGCAGTAGATCGAACGAGGAGGGAGGTTGTCCCTTCAGGTAGTTGCTGACCACGTAGGACCAGATCAGGTCGTTGGAGCGCAGCATGTTGAAGGCCATCGCCATCTTGCCGCCTTCGAGCACGCCGGACGCCTGCATGTCGCGTTCCAGCGCCGAGATCTGGTCTTCATCGACGAACACCAGCAGGTCGCCGGCGTGGGTAAAGTCGACCTGGGCGGCGAAGAAGGTGGCGGATGTCACGCGCTGACGGCGCTTTTCCGCAAGCCACGCCAGCGTTGAGGCGAGCAGGGTGCCGCCGACGCAATAGCCAGCGGTGTGAACCTTCATCTCGCCGGTCACCTGTTCGATGACGTCCATCGCGGCGAGCGGGCCCTGCTTCATGTAATCTTCGAAAGTCTTCTTGCCGAGGCTCTTGTCCGGGTTGACCCAGGAGATCACGAACACGGTGACGCCCTGATCGACGCACCACTTGATGTAGGATTTTTCCGGCTTGAGATCGAGTATGTAGAACTTGTTGATCCAGGGCGGCACGATCAGAAGCGGCGTGCGCAGCACGGTTTCCGTCGATGGTGTGTACTGGATCAGCTGCATCAATTCGTTCTGGAAGATCACCTTGCCCGGCGTCGTCGCCATGTTGACGCCGACCACGAGATTGGCGGGGTCCGACTGACGGATCCGCAGCGTCCCGTGCCCGGCCTCGACATCCTCCGCCAGCATCTTCATGCCGCGAACCAGGTTGTCGCCGCTGGAGGCCAGCGTCTCACGCAGCACTTCCGGATTGGTAAGGACGAAATTCGACGGCGCCAGCGCATTGCTGATCTGCAGCACGTAGAATTCCGCCTTCTTGCGCGTGTGTTCGTCGAGCCCTTCGGCGTCGCGTACCAGGTCCTGCGCCCACTGCGTGGTGAGCAGATAAAGCTGCATCACGAAGTCGAAGAACTGGTTCGATTTCCACTCCGGGTCCTTGAACCGCTTGTCGCGGGGCGAGGGCTCGATCGCCGGCCGTGCGGCTTCGCCGGCAAGCCGACGCGCCGATGAGCCCCATAGATCGACATAGGCCTTGGCGATCTTGGCCTGCAACTCGGCCGCTCGCTGGCTGTCCGAAAGCCAGTATTCCGCCACCGCCGTGAAAGTCTTCACCACCTCGCCGAGTTCGTTAGGCGGCTTGTCCCGGGCTTCGCCGTGCTCGCGCGGCTTCAGATAGGCCGCAAGCGCCTGGCCGCTGCTCTCCATCGCCTTCGCCAGGTTCATCGCGAAGGCTTCGGGATCGAATTTTTTCGCGACCTGGGTTTCGGTGGTGACTTCACTCATGATCGGACACTATAGGTTCATTCCCAGTTCGTCACCGCCTTGAATCGGCGCGGAATGCTTCAGGATCGATCTTTCGCATCGCACCTGCTGCACTGCGATAAAGTTTCTTGGTTCCGACATAATCAGGCCCCAACGCTCGGCTTTGCTGTTTCGGCTTTACGCGGGCCGGACGATAATGGTTGAACGATTGAACCGGATCAGAAGAATTGGACGTTTGTATTTCCGTATTTTGCAAGGGTCATACCAGCGTCAGGCGATGTGAGGATTTTTCAGCGGATGGCGATCGATCGGCACATCAGGGCAATCCCGGCGGCGGCACTCTTGCTGTCGGCGCTGACGCTCGGCGGCTGCGCGACATCGATCGCGGATCTGCCGTTGGTCGGTACGCCGGCCGATGCCCCGGCGCGGCCGAAGGAGGCCGGCGCCTACCTTCCGGTTCATGACCTTCCGCCCGATCGCGAAGCTGCCGCGATGGCGCCGGCGGAGCAGGCGCAGGCCCTGCGCGAATTGGCTGCCGCCCGGGACCGGCAGGCTTCCGCCGCCGCCAAAAACTCCGCCGCAAAGTGACCCCTGCGCGCTATTACGGCTGGCGCGGCCGGGTCTGCGTGATAAAACAATCCCGATTTAGCGGTTTGGCGCAAAATTCGCTCTAAATCACTGATCGAGCAGGCTTTCTGCGCGGAATCGAGTTCGCTGTGCTGGAAGCCATGGCGATCCCTGCCGCGACCGGTTCCGGAGCTATGAGACCGATGGAAGAATTCTACCGCATCCGCCGTCTGCCGCCTTACGTGTTCGAACAGGTCAATCGGGCCAAGGCGGCGGCACGGAATGCCGGGGCCGATATCATCGATCTGGGCATGGGCAATCCCGACCTGCCCACGCCGCCCCATGTCATCGAAAAACTCAAGGAAACCCTGGGCAAGCCGCGGACGGACCGTTATTCGGCCTCGCGCGGAATCACCGGCTTGCGCAAGGCGCAAGCGGCCTATTACGGCCGGCGCTTTGGGGTGAAGCTCAATCCGGAGACCCAGATCGTTGCCACGCTGGGCTCGAAGGAGGGTTTTGCGAATGTGGCGCAGGCGATCACGGCACCGGGCGACGTCGTCCTGTGTCCCAATCCGAGCTACCCGATCCATGCGTTCGGATTCTTGATGGCCGGCGGCGTCATCCGTTCGGTTCCTTCCGAACCGACGCCGCAATTCTTCGAAGCGGTGGAGCGCGCCATCATCCACTCGATTCCGAAGCCGCTGGCGTTGGTGGTCTGCTATCCCTCCAACCCGACCGCCTATGTTGCGAGTCTCGATTTCTACAAGGATCTGGTGGCTTTCGCGAAGAAGCACGAGATCTTTATCCTCTCGGATCTCGCTTATGCCGAGGTTTTCTTCGACGAAAACAATCCCCCACCCTCGGTGCTCCAGGTTCCCGGCGCGATCGACGTCACCGTCGAATTCACCTCGATGTCGAAGACGTTCTCGATGGCCGGCTGGCGCATGGGCTTTGCCGTCGGCAACGACCGCATCATCGCCGCGCTGGCGCGGGTCAAATCCTACCTTGATTATGGTGCATTCACGCCGATCCAGGTCGCAGCGACCGCCGCGCTGAACGGCCCGGACGACTGCATTCGCGAGATGCGCGACACCTACCGCAAGCGCCGCGACGCGCTGGTGGATTCCTTCGGCCGCGCCGGCTGGGAGATTCCCGCGCCGGAAGCCTCGATGTTCGCCTGGGCGCCGCTGCCCAAGGCGTTCCGCGACGTCGGTAGCATGCAATTCGCGACCCTGATGGTCGAGAAATCAGGCGTGGTGGTGTCGCCTGGGGTGGCCTTCGGCGAGCACGGCGAGGGCTATGTCCGCATCGCGATGGTGGAAAACGAGCAACGGATCCGCCAGGCCGCTCGCGGCGTGCGCCGCTTCCTTGAAAGCGGGCTCGAAACGTTGCACAACGTGGTTCCTCTCGCCAACCGGCGATAAGTATGACCCCGAAAAGCGGACTTCCGGTTTTCGGATCACGTCATGCCTAGTTTGAGTTTCTCTTTCAGGTTCCCCTGGTCATGGTCGCACCCTTGAAAGTGGGTATTGCGGGGCTCGGCACTGTTGGCGCCGACGTCGTCCGCCTTATCGAGCAGCAAGGCCGCGCTTTGTCGGCGCGCTGCGGGCGCGGCGTGCGCGTGGTCGCGGTTACCGCCCGCTCGAAGGTGAAGAAGCGCAGCCTCGACCTGCGCGGCATCGAATGGGCCAGGAGCCCGCTGGCGTTGGCCAACGATCCCGGCATCGATTGCTTCGTCGAGTTGATGGGCGGGTCGGGCGATCCCGCGCTGGCGGCGATCGAGGCGGCGCTGAAATCCGGCAAGTCGGTGGTCACCGCCAACAAGGCACTGATCGCAAGGCACGGATTGCGGCTGGCGAAGGCGGCCGAAAAACATGGCGGCGCACTGAATTTTGAGGCGGCGGTCGGCGCCGCCATTCCGGTGATAAAAACCCTGCGCGAAGGTTTGGCCGGCACTGGCATCAACCGGGTCTACGGCATTCTCAACGGCACCTGCAATTACATCCTCACCAGGATGGAACAGGAGGGCCTGTCGTTCGCCGAATGCCTGAAGGACGCGCAGCGTCTCGGTTACGCCGAGGCCAATCCGTCGTTCGACGTCGACGGCCACGACACCGCGCAGAAGCTCGCCATTCTGGCCAGCCTCGCCTTCGGCACCAAGGTGGCGCAGAGCGCGGTCTATGTCGAAGGCATCTCGTCGATCGCGCCGGAAGATCTGCGCGCCGCAGAGGAATTGGGCTACCGGGTCAAACTGCTCGGGGTAGCGGTGCGAACCGCCAAGGGCATCGAGCAGCGCGTGCATCCGACCATGGTGCCGAAATCGTCCTCGATCGCTCAGGTGATGGGCGTCACCAACGCGGTGACCATTGACGGCGAGGGCATTCCGCCGATCACGCTGGTCGGCCCGGGCGCCGGAGGGGCTGCGACCGCGTCGGCCGTGGTTGCCGACATCGCCGATGTCGCGCGCGGCATCCGCGCCAATCCGTTCGGGCGTCCGGTCAAGAAATTGCGCGCGATCGTCAAGGCGCCGATGGAGCGCCATGAAGGCGGCTACTATATCCGGCTGATGGCGCGGGATCTCGCCGGCACCGCCGCCACCATCGCCACCCGCCTTGCCGAGCAGAAGATTTCGCTGGAGTCGATCGTTCAGCGACATCCCGATGGTGTTGACGCGAACGGCGAGACGAAGAAGGCTTCGCCGGTGCCGGTTATCCTGATTACCTATGCCACCAGCGAGGACGCGGTCTATCGCGCGCTGCAGGCGGTACAGCGCGACAAGGTGATCAGCGGCCGGCCGCAGGTGATACGGATCGAAAAAAACTAGCGCGCGGTCCGCATGGCCCGCGTGCGAAACGCTTGTATGCGGGTCGCCAGATCCGCAGTGACGTCCCAGGGAGTTTGCCGATGTCGACTCATATTTCCGTTCCGCCGCAGTTGTTGCTGGAACGCATTCTGACGCTCGAGATCGTCCGGGTGACGGAGCGCGCCGCGGTGTCGGCGGCGAGGCTGCGCGGCCACGGCAAAGAGAAGGAGGCCGACCAGGCTGCCGTCGATGCCATGCGCCGCGAACTCAACAAGCTGCCGATCGAAGGCACCGTCGTGATCGGCGAGGGCGAGCGCGACGAGGCGCCGATGCTGTTCATCGGCGAGAAGGTCGGCATGAATGCCGGCCCGCAGGTCGATATTGCGGTCGACCCGCTCGAGGGCACGACGCTGTGCGCCAAGAACATGCCGGGCGCGATCGCGACCATGGCGATGGCCGACGGCGGCACGCTGCTTCATGCGCCCGACGTATACATGCAGAAGATCGCGGTCGGCCCCGGTTACGCCAGGGGCGTCGTCGAACTCGACGCGTCGCCCGCCGACAACGTTCGCCGGCTGGCCAAGGCGAAAGGCGTCGATGCTGCCGCCATCACGGTGCTGGTGCTCGACCGTCCACGCCACGCCGATATTATTGCCGCCATCCGCGGCACCGGTGCGGCGGTGCGCCTGATCACCGATGGCGACGTGGCGGGCGTGATTCATTGTGCCGATCCCGACAATACCGGCGTCGACATGTATATCGGCACCGGCGGCGCGCCCGAGGGCGTGCTGGCGGCGGCGGCGTTGCGCTGCATCGGTGGCCAGATGCAGTGCCGTCTCATTCTCGACAGCGAGGAGAAGCGCGAACGCGCCCACAAGATGGGCGTAATCGATCCGCGCATGATCTACGGCATCGAGGACATGGCGAAGGGCGACTGCCTGTTCGCCGCGACGGGGGTGACGACCGGTTCGCTGCTCTCCGGCGTGAAATTCCGCAAGGGCGTGATCGAAACCGAAACCGTGGTGATGCGTTCGGTCACCGGCACCGTGCGTTACATCAAGGCCGAGCACCGGCAACTGGAAAAATTCCACCTCGACTGAGCGCAAGCATGTCCGGCGCAGTGCTGATACGACCGGTTGGTGAAGACGAGCGCGAGGCGTGGAACCCGCTATGGGCGAGTTATCTCGCCTTTTACAGGACGGCGTTGGCGCGGGACGTCAGCGACCTCACATGGACCAGGTTTCACGACGCGGACGAACCGATGTTCGCGCTTGGCGGCTATGTCGATGGCCAGTTGGCAGGGTTTGCCCACTATTTGTTTCATCGTTCGACCTGGGCTCCGCACCGATACTGCTATCTGGAAGATCTATTTGTCGCGGAAAGGGCACGGGGCCGGGGGTTGGGACGGGCGCTGATCGAGACGGTTTACGACGAGGCCCGGGCGGCCGGCGCGAGCCGTGTCTACTGGCTCACGCAAGCCGACAATGCGCAGGCGCGCGCGCTGTACGACGGAGTTGCCGACAACCTCGGATTCATCCAATACCGCAAGGTGCTCTAGACGCGGCGCACCGATCAAGAGCAATGACAGGGAGTGAGCATGTCTGATGTTTCGGCAGTGAAGGCACTGGTGTTCGATGTGTTCGGCACCGTGGTGGACTGGCGCACCAGCCTGATCGCGGATTTCACCAGGTGGTCGAAGACGCGCGGCATCAAGGCCGACTGGACCGCCTTGGTCGATGGGTGGCGCGCGGTCTATGCCGCCTCGATGGACGAGGTGCGCAAGCATCCGGAGCGCGGCTACATGATCCTGGACACGCTGCACCGGCAGTCGCTGGAGAAGCTGGTTGCGCAGCTCGGCATTTCGGGATTGACCGAAGCCGACCTGCAATACCTCACCAGGGGATGGCACCGGCTGCACCCCTGGCCGGACAGCGTCGCAGGCCTGGCCCGGCTCAAGACAAAGTACATCATCGCCCCGCTCTCCAACGGCAATGTCGCGCTCCTGACCAACATGGCCAAGTTCGCCGGATTGCCCTGGGACCTCGTGCTGTCGGCCGAACTGTTCGAGCACTACAAGCCTGATCCGGAAACCTACCTGGGCGCCGCAAAACTGCTTGGTCTGGCGCCGGAGCAGGTGATGATGGTGGCCGCGCACAACCAGGATTTGAAGGCCGCGCAGAAACTCGGATTGAAGACCGCCTTCGTGGTGCGGCCGACCGAATACGGCCCGCTGCAGAAATACGATCTTGAGGCGACCGGCGACTGGGATATCGTGGCCAAAGACTTCGGCGGGATAGCCGATAGGATGGGATGTTGAGGATTGCGTGCCGCATGCGGTGTGGGTCCCTTGCGCCGCTCCGCAGAACCTTGATCCACGAACGTCGCATGGGCCCCGGCTTAGGCTGTGCACCGCTTGCGTGCTGCGCAGCCTCGGGGGCACGATACTTGGTGAAGCCGCGTCAAATCCGTATCTCCTGAAGGTATCATGACGCTCCCCGCATCCGCATTGCGCGTCGAAGCGCCGCCGGCGTTTCTCGGCGTCGCACGCTCGGCGACGGGAAAACTGTGGCGCGACCGGCTCGATGCGCGCGGGGCGGCGCGGGCGCTGGCGATCGCGCAGCGTTATCAACTGCCGGAAATGCTGGCGCGGGTGTTGGCGGGGCGTGACGTCGAGCTCGACGCAGTCGAGGATTTTCTCGATCCTACCATTCGCAAATTGATGCCCGATCCCCGCACCGTGACCCAGATGGAAGCCGCCGCTCAACGCATCGCGGATGCCGCGGTGGGCCGCGAGCAGGTCGCGATCTTCGGCGATTACGATGTCGACGGCGCCACCTCGGCCGCGCTGCTGGCGTGGCATCTGCGCCATTGCGGGCTCGATCCGCTGATTCATATTCCCGACCGGATTTTTGAGGGCTACGGCCCTAATGCCGAGGCGATCCGCATGCTGGCCGGCAAGGGCGCTACGCTGCTGGTGACGGTGGACTGCGGCACCACCAGCCTCGAGCCGCTGGCGGAGGCGCGGCGGCTCGGCATGTCGGTGGTCGTGATTGATCATCATCAATGCGGCGAAGAGCTGCCCGGGGTCGACGCGCTGGTGAACCCGAACCGGCCCGACGATATCTCCGGTCTCGGCCATCTCGCCGCCGTAGGCCTCGTGCTGATCACGCTGGTCGCGGTCAACCGGGAATTGCGCAGCCGCGGTTTCTGGAGCGCCGAAATGCCCGAGCCGGATCTGCTCGGCATGCTGCACCACGTCGCGCTCGGCACCGTCGCCGATGTGGCGCCGCTGACCGGTCTCAACCGCGCTTTCGTGGCCAAAGGGCTGATCGCGATGCGCCGCCGCGACCATGTCGGCCACACCGCGCTGATGGATGTGTCGCGGCTGAACGGCCCGCCTGAGGCCTGGCATCTCGGTTTCATGCTGGGGCCGCGCATCAATGCCGGAGGGCGGATCGGGCGCGCCGATCTCGGCGTGCGGCTGCTGCTGGAAGGCGACGTCTCCGAAGCCGCAAGGATCGCCGCCGAACTCGATCGGCTCAATACCGAGCGCCGCGTCATCGAGCAGATGGCGGAGGCGCAGGCTGAAGCCGAAGCGCTGGCCTCGCTCGGGCTGGAGGACAAGGGCGCCGTGATCATCACGGCCTCGGAGGGCTGGCATCCCGGCGTGGTCGGTCTGGTCGCTTCTCGGCTCAAGGAAAAGTTCTCGCGGCCGGCCTTTGCGATCGCGCTGGAGCCGGGCGGCATCGGTACCGGATCGGGCCGCTCGATCTCCGGGGTCGACCTTGGCAGGGTGGTGCGGCAGGCAGTGAAGGACGGGCTGCTGATGAAGGGCGGCGGTCATGCCATGGCGGCCGGCGTGACGCTGCGCAAGGAGAGGCTGGCGGAATTCCGCGCCTATATGGAAAGCGCGCTGGCCGCCGACGTCGCCAATTCGCGGCACGACAACGAACTGTTCATCGACGGCGCCGTGAGCGCACGCAGCGTGACGCCGGATTTCGCCGCCACGCTAAATCGCGCCGGCCCGTTCGGCAGCGGCAATCCGGAGCCTGTGGTGGCGCTGCCGTCGCACCAGCTGGTGTATGCCGACGAAGTCGGCCAGGCGCATCTGCGGCTGCGGTTCAAGTCCGGCGATGGCGCCATCGTCAACGGCATCGCCTTTCGGTCGATCGGGCAAAAGCTCGGTAACGCGCTGACCCAGCATCGCGGGCAGCCCTTGCATGTGGCGGGATCGCTTGCGGTCGATCGCTGGCAGGGCACCGAACGGGTGCAGTTTCGCGTGATCGATGTCGCGGTGCCCGATCAGGGCCCGGCGGTGATCAGGTAAAACCGACAACACACTGACAGTGGGAGCGGAAATGACGGGGCAGGTTGCAGGCAAGGTGGCGCTGGTCACCGGCGGTTCGTCCGGTATCGGTGCGGCGGTCGCCGAGTTGCTGGCGCGCGAAGGCGCCAAGGTTGTGGTGACCGATATCGATGACCTCAAAGGCCCCGAAATCGTCGCCGGCATCAAGAAGGCGGGCCACGACGCGGTGTTCCTGCACCAGGACGTCACCAGCGAGCCGCGCTGGGCGGAAGTCGTCGCTGATGTCGGACACCGTTACGGCCGGCTCGACATCATGGTCTCCAATGCCGGCATCGGAATATCGGTGCCGTCGATCGTCCACATGTCGCTGGAAGACTGGCGCCGGCAGACCGCGATCAACCTCGACGGCGTGTTCCTTTCGGTGAAGCACTGCCTGCCGCTGATGCGCCGGACCGGCGGCGGCTCGATCATCATGATGTCGTCGCTGGCGGGCCTGCGCGGCGCGCAAACCCTGGCCGGCTATTGCGCGACCAAGGGCGGCGTGCGGCTGTTCGCCAAGGCGATCGCGATGGAATGCGCGTCCTTTGGCGATGGTATCCGGGTCAATTCGGTGCATCCCGGTATCATCGATACGCCGATCTGGGGCAAGATTCCGACCGAAGCGACCGGCAGCGGACAAAATGCTCCGATTGATCCGGACGAACGCGCGCGACTGGCCACGCCGCTCGGACGCGCCGGCCACGCCATCGAAATCGCCAGCGGCGTGTTGTATCTGGCGTCGGATGCGTCGCGCTACGTGACCGGAACGGAGTTGGTTATCGACGGCGGCATGAACGCGGGCGGTGCGGTGCGGCAGGGTTAATCCGTGACCAGGACGGTGTCGGGCCTATCCGCCCTGCCGCAACCGCGCCAGCACCTTCAAACCGCCGTAGCCGTCGGCCGGCAGCAACCCCACTTTGGTCTGATAGGCCTTGACCGCTTTCATGGTGTCGTTGCCGACGCGGCCGTCGGTGCCGCCGGTGTCGAAGCCCGCCTTCGTCAAGCGGGTCTGCAATTCCTGCACTTCGGCGAGCGTCATGACACGCTCGGAGCCCGGGAACGGCTGGATGAAGGGCGGGCCGCCGAGAATGCGGTCGCCGAGATGGCAGATCGCCAGCGCGTAGTTCATCGATGGATTGTAGCTGCGCACCGCATAAAAATTCGGACCGAGCAGGAACGCGGGACCGCCCGCGACCGGCACCCACATCTGGGCCGACGCATTCGGCTGCGGGAACGGCTGGCCGTCGGCTCGCGTCACCCCGGCGCCGGCCCACGCCGCATAGCTGCGGTTGCCGACGGAGGACGCGCCCGATGCCCGCACCTCATAGCCCCAATGTTCGCCGCGGCGATATCTGCCGCGATTGAGCAAATAGCGCGCGCTGGAGCCGAGCGCATCGTCGGGCTTGCCGAACGGCGATACCTTGCCGTCGCGGTCGTAATCGGTCCCGACGTTGAGCCAGACTTCCGGCATCCACTGGGTATGGCCCATCGCGCCGGCCCATGATCCGCGCATCTCCTCTGGCGTGCCCCAGCCGCGATCGACGATCTTCAGCGCGTTGATCAGCTCGGTTTCCCAATAGGCGCGGCGGCGCGGCTCGTTCCAGGCCAGCGCCGCCAGCGACGGAAATATCGGCCGCATATGGTTCTGCTGCACCAAGGGATCGCCGTAGGCGGACTCGACGCCCCACAGCGCCAGCAGCGTGCCTCGCTCGACGCCGAAATCCTGTTCGATACGGGCGAACAGCCCCTCGTTCTTGCGCAGCGCTTCCTTGCCGGCGGTGATCCGCCAGTCGGAGGCGCGGCGATTGACGTATTGCCAGATCTGCTCGTGGAATTCGGGCTGCTTCGCCATCTGCTTGAACACGGACATGTCGGGCTCGATGCGGCCCATCACGCGGGTATAGGTCGCATCCGAAACGCCCTTTGCGAGAGCCCTCGCGCGAAAGCCGTCGCGCCACTGGTCGAAGCCGGGCGGCGCGGCCGCGAAGGCGGCGAGGGGATGCGCGAGCAGGGCGCCGGCGCCAAGGGTCGAGCGCAGCAAAGCGCGGCGCGTCGGCATGGTCAGGGAATCAGATGGTTTCATAGGTTCAGTCTAGCAGCGCTGCCAGGGGTTCGGCAGAGGTCAAGGCGTTGCTTGAGCTAGCCATACTGCGGCAGGTTTGCGGCAATTCTGGACAACCAACCGAGCACAGAGGTTTGCGCCCTGACGCCAAGCCCCGCCATCAGCCGTCGTTCCACGGCTATACCATAAATGCTCTAATAACAAATCGAAGCACTGACAACACGAGATGATGAAAATGTCACATGCCCGCAGCGAATACGCAGACTTCAAGACGCTGGCGCCGGATGTCTTTGAGGCGGTGCTGGCACTCGGCCAGTTCGCCGCCAAGGCCGGTCTCGACCAGCAGCTGCTCGAACTGATCAAGCTGCGCGCGTCGCAGATCAACGGCTGCGCTTTCTGCGTGCAGTATCACATCCTGCAGGGCGAGCGCCTCGGCCTTTCTGCCGACAAGCTCAACCTCGTCGTGGTCTGGCGCGAGGCGCCGCTGTTTTCGCCACGCGAGCGCGCGGCTTTGGCGTGGACCGAGGCGTTGACTCTGCTGGCCGGCGGCGTGAGCGACGAAGTCTACGCGCAGGCGGGTGCAGAGTTTTCCGAGAAGGAACTGATCTACCTGACGTCCGCAATCGCGTCGATCAATGTCTGGAACCGGTTCGGCGCCACCTATCGCTGGACGCCGCCGGCGCGGCAGCCGGCGCCGCGGACCGCGGCGTCGTAGCGATCAGTTCTCGCTGCCTTCCCGAGCGGGATGGGTTGTATCCTCCGGCCGGACCCGCGCCACCGCGGGCGACCCGGTGACCTCCGGTCGGACCTCGCGGCCGCGCCCGCCGATCAGGCGTTCATAGGCCGAGATCAGGGTGACGTAGGGATTGACCCAGAGCCAGCCGTCGCGGGTGAACACCTGCACGTCGAAGTGAAGGTGGCGGCTGGTGCCGTTGGGATAGTCCAGGTAATTCGAGACCACGCCGATTTTTTCGCCTTCGGCGACGATGCGTCCGTTCAGCACGCCGTCGGCATCGAGGCTCGCCGGGTTCATGTGCATGTATCGAAAGCGGATATGTTCGGTGCGGCTGTTGATTTGCAGCGTCGCCGCCTGCTGTCTCGGCGATCGGATCACGACGCTGTCGCGGACCGCAACCACGGCCTGTTGCTTGGGATCGCATTTGTCGCCGCGTTGGCTGGCGGCCGGGCAGTCGCCGGGGCGGATATCCTGGCCCTGGTGACCGAAGCCGCTGGCGCATTGGCCGACGCCGAAACTGCGGGCCTCGCAAAAATTGTCCCGCCAGGGGCGGCCGCCGGGCTGATCCGATTTGTCGCGCCGGCCGAACGACTGCGAGCCGACAAAGGCCGGTGTCCTCGCCAGCGGAAAGCGAATTTGCGAATAGGCCGTGTAGTCGGCGCGGCCGCGCTGCTTGCGAAAGCCGGAATTGGCGATGATGTCGCCGGCCGGGCGATAGCTGAAATCGAGGGAGCGTTGCGCCGGCCGTTCGGCGAAACCGGCGGGTACGTCCATGCGCGGCCGCGATGGCTGGCCGCCGGTGACCCGCAGGGCTCTCAGGAAGCGTTCGGCGACGGGATAGGCCTCGCGGCAGGCCAGCCGCCGTGCGCGGGGTGTCGAGTCGAGGCACTGGATCGATACGACATAGGGAACGCCGAAGCGCGTGAAGGCATAGCGCACATAGCCTTCCCTGATGAAACGGCGGAGGTCGGGAAATTGCGCCATCAGCGCCTTGACCGGCTCGCCCTTGCCGCCGAGGGGGTCGCTGATGTCGTAGATCAGGGCTGAGCCGGTGATCTGCACTTCGACCGGCTCGGCAAAAATCCGCCGCGGCATGCCGTCCCCGGCGCCGGGCTCGAGCGAAAACACGGCGTCGTAGCCGGCGGGTCCGGCGTCGAACAGGTCGGCGGGACGGAAGTCCGCCTGGTAGCGCGCCAGCGGCAGGCCCGACGGCGCGCTGTTCATCCGGGCATCGAGAAAAGCTGCGGTGTCGAACGGCAGCAGGACGGGCACGGGGCTGCGCCCGATACCATTAAAGATCTGCGAGGTCACCGCGTTCAGTTGCACCAGCGCAGGCATGGTGCGCGGATCGTAAGCCGGGAGCCGCCGGTGGCCGGAAAAAGTGAAGGCGGATGTGACCGCCGGCCGGGTGTCGACCTCGGTTCTCAGCTGATCGATAGCCGCGCGCCATTCAACGCGCACCGCTGTCACCGCCGGCGTCCGGAACTCATGGGCGATGGCAACGGCGATGCCGGCCAGCAGCAAAGCGAAACATGCCAGCCCATGCGCGACGACCCTGACAGCCTTCGTAACCAATGCGTCGTCCCCCGGCGCCCGGTCGTATCGAGGCGCCTAATCCTTGGCACGTTCGACGTAGGATCCATCCTCGGTCATGACGACAATGCGAGTCCCGACGCCGATATGCGGCGGCACGTTGGTGCGCAGACCGTTGGAGAGGATGGCAGGCTTGTAGGAAGACGACGCGGTCTGGCCCTTGGTAACAGGTTCGGTTTCCACCACTTCCAGCGTGGCGCGCTGCGGCATCTGGATCGCCACCGGAACCACGCCGTGAAGCGAAAGCTTGACGGTCATATTTTCCTGCAGGAACGACGAAGCATTGCCGATGACGTCCTTCGGCACCTGAACCTGATCGTAATTGTCAGTATTCATGAAGTGAAAACCGTCGGCGTCTTCATAGAGGTAGTTGTAGTTGTGGTCCTCGATGGTCGCCTTCTCCACCTGGTCCGTGGTCTTGTAACGCTCGGAGATCTTCACCCCATCGCTGATTCGGCGCATTTCGATCTGGCTGACCGGAGTTCCCTTCCCGGGGTGGATGTTCTCGGCGGTCAAAACCACGTAAAGCTTGCCGTCTTGCTCGATGACGTTGCCCTTGCGAATAGAACTGGCGATGACTTTCAAGGCTGATTTTCCTGATATTCTGGCCCCGGCCCGATCCGGACAAGGGCGTCCCGGGGCCGTAGAGGCGGTTTCGGGCTGCAACATACTGATTTTGCCGGTCGATGCCAGCAATTTGCGGCCGAACCAGGCGGCCCGCTGATGGCCGAAATCGACCGGATTTCGCCCTGGTGGACGCCCGCGCGGCACGCCGACGTCAGGCCGTTTCTGACGGCGCGAAGCGCGATCACCCGGGCCGTTCGGGCATGGTTCGACGAGCAGGGTTTTGCGGAGGTCGAAACCGGAATTTTGCAGGTTTCGCCGGGCAATGAGACCCACCTGCATGCACCGCGCACCGAACTCACGCGCGCCGATGGCGGACGCGCCAGCCGCTACCTGCGGACCTCGCCGGAATTCGCCTGCAAGAAATTACTGGCGGCCGGCGAGATGAAAATTTTCGAGCTGGCGCGGGTATTCCGTGACCGCGAGCGCGGCGACCTGCATCTGCCCGAATTCACCATGCTGGAGTGGTACCGGGCCAATGCCGGCTATGAAGCCGTGATGGCGGACAGCGTCGTCATCATGGCGCATGCTGCGCGGGCCACCGGCATCGGGCAGTTTTCGTTTCGCGGCAAGTTCGCCGATCCCT
This sequence comes from Bradyrhizobiaceae bacterium Ga0074131, assembly GCA_001464035.1. GTDB lineage: Bacteria > Pseudomonadota > Alphaproteobacteria > Rhizobiales > Xanthobacteraceae > Bradyrhizobium. Next base: position 98,587 of record LNEC01000011.1, on the reverse strand, counting down.
TTGTCGACCCTGAACTGCTGACCGTCGCCGAGGCGTTCGAACGTTTTGCCGGCATCGATCTGCTTGCCAGCATCGTGGACGGTCGCGGCGATCGCGCAACGCTTGCGGCCGCGGCGACCGGGCGAGTGCGGATATCGGTTGACGACACCTGGTCCGACATCTTCAGCAAGGTCTTGGTCGAGCATGTCGAACCGAAATTGGGGCAGGGGCGGTTGACCATCCTGTTCGAATACCCTGCGCCCGAGGCGGCGCTGGCGCGCACCAAACCGTCCGATCCGCGCGTCGCCGAACGGTTTGAAATCTATGCCTGCGGTGTCGAGCTCGCCAACGGATTTGGCGAATTGACCGACGCCCGCGAGCAGCGCCATCGTTTCACCGAAGCGATGGACGAAAAGCAGCGGCGCTATGGCGAGCGCTATCCGCTGGATGAGGATTTCCTCGCCGCGGTCGGACAGATGCCGCAAGCCAGCGGCGTCGCGCTCGGCTTCGACCGGCTGGTGATGCTGGCAAGCGGAGCGCTGAGGATCGATCAGGTGGTGTGGACGCCGGCAGGTGAGGCATGAACACAATCAATTTCAAGCCGACCGGGACCTTGCGCGAGCCCACGGAACTGGTCGCCCAGGGCCTCGTGCCGGTCGAGAATCTCGCCGATCTGGAAAAGGTCGCGGCGCGCTACGCGGTGGCGGTGACGCCGGAAATCGCCGCCCTGATCGACCCCGACGATCCCGACGATCCGATCGCGCGGCAATACATCCCGAGCGTCGAGGAACTGGTGGTGCAGGCGAACGAGAGCGCCGATCCGATCGGCGATCATGCGCATTCGCCGGTTTCGGGCATCGTGCATCGCCATCCCGACCGGGTGCTGTTCAAGCTCGTGCACGTCTGCGCGGTGTATTGCCGCTTCTGTTTTCGCCGCGAAATGGTCGGGCCTGGCAAGGCAAGCGCGCTCTCGCAAGGCGCCTACGACAATGCGCTGGCCTATATCCGCGCGCATTCCGAAATCTGGGAAGTGATCCTGACGGGCGGCGATCCGCTGATGCTGTCGCCGCGGCGCCTTGCCCAGATCATGGCGGATCTGGCCGTGATCGATCACGTCCGCATCATCCGCATTCACACCAGGGTGCCGGTCGCCGAACCCCAGCGCATCAGCGAGGAAATGGTCGCTGCGCTGCAGGTCGAGGGCGCAACGACCTGGGTCGCGCTGCACGCCAACCATCCGCGCGAACTGACTGCCAAGGCGCGGGCGGTCTGCGCCGGGATCGTCGACGCCGGCATTCCGATGGTGAGCCAGACCGTGTTGCTGCGCGGCGTCAACGACGACGCCGCGACGCTGGAAGCGCTGATGCGGGCCTTCGTCGAGTGCCGTATTAAGCCTTATTACCTGCACCACGGCGATCTGGCGCCCGGCACGGCGCATCTGCGCACCACGCTCGAGCACGGTCAGCACTTGATGCGCACGTTAAGGGGACGGGTGTCCGGACTATGCCAGCCGGAATACGTGCTCGATATTCCCGGCGGCCACGGCAAGGCGCCGGCCGGGCCGAGCTACTTGTCGCAGGCAGTTCCCGCATCGGAAGGTGAACCGGGCGCCGAAACGCGCTATCGTGTGGTCGACTATTGCGGCGATGTTCATCTCTATCCGCCGGAGCCGTGATTGGATGGCGGCGGGATGGCGGCGGGCGCAACCGCGACGCCGAGTGCGTTGCGCTGCTCGGGTTTTGCGCGATGGATGCGGTTCTCGGAGACAGGAGAAGCAGGATGAGAAGATTGTTCGCGACAATGGCGCTGCTGCTCTTGATCGGCGCGCCGGCGGTTATCGCACAAACCGGCAATAGCGGCGGATCATCCACCGCGGTGAAAAATCAGGGGATTCCCCAGGCCCCGATCGGCCACCGCCAGCCGCGCGCCAGCGACGTGCCCCCGGAGAGAAATTTGAACGATCCGAACGATCCGGTCAGCAAGGAAAACGCCATCCTCGACCGCAAGATCAAGGGCATCTGCCGCGGCTGCTAGGCAGCCGGCGGCGGAGTTGGCGACATAACGCGATGTGACGCGCCCGGTTCACGATCGGCCGGCTTGACCGGCTAAGCCGAACGTTCCCGAAACTGGCGCCGTCGGGCGTCCCTTCGCGCTGCGACCGCGTCGGCCAGCAGGTTCAGCGCCGGCACCGTGGTTTGCCAATCGATGCAGCCGTCGGTAATGCTCTGCCCATAGGTCGGCGCTGTGCCCGGCAACACATCCTGGCGGCCCGCGACCAGATTGCTCTCGATCATGACCCCGACGATGCGATGCTCGCCGCCGGCGACCTGGCCGGCGATGTCGGCGACGACCAGCGGCTGGTTCTCCGGCTTCTTGCCACTGTTGGCATGACTGGCATCGATCATGATCCGCGGCGCCACGCCTGAGCGTGCGAGTTCGACCGAGGCGGAAGCGACGCTGGCCTGGTCGTAGTTCGGCCGACTGCCGCCGCGCAGAATGATATGGCAGTCCTCATTGCCCGATGTCGCGGCGATCGCCGAGCGTCCACGCTTGGTGACCGCCATGAAATGGTGGGGATGCGATGCCGACTTCACCGCGTCGGCGGCGATGCGCACGTTGCCGTCGGTGCCGTTCTTGAACCCCACCGGACAGGACAATCCGGAAGCGAGCTCGCGATGAATCTGGCTTTCCGTGGTGCGCGCGCCGATCGCCGCCCACGCCACCAGGTCGGCGATGTATTGCGGCGTCGTGAGGTCGAGGAACTCGGTCCCCGCCGGCAGGCCGAGATTGTTCACAGCTGAAAGCACGTTGCGAGCGAGACGCAGGCCCTTGTTGATGTTGAAGCTGCCATCGAGGTCCGGATCGTTGATCAGCCCCTTCCAGCCCACCGTAGTGCGCGGCTTCTCGAAATAGACGCGCATCACGATCTCAAGCCGGTCGGAAAGCCGGTCGCGCACGGCGGCGAGGCGTGTGGCGTACTCCACAGCGGCGACGGGATCGTGCACCGAACAGGGGCCGGCGACGACCAGAAGGCGATCGTCGGTACCGTTCAGAATGGCGTGGATGGCGTTACGCGCCGCCGTCACCACGCGCGTCGCGGTCAGTGTGCGCGGTATCTCGCGCATGACCTCTTGCGGCGTACTCAGCTCTTTTATTTCTTCGATGCGAAGGTCGTCTGTCGTGCTCAACACGGCTGTGGCTCCTGTTCTCAAGGGACCTGCCGGCCAAACAAAAGCCGCCAGATCGGGCGGCGGCTGTTCGGACTTCTTGCTGCAATTCTTCAGATTGAGCGTGATCCTGCCGCCGCCAGCAAGCTGTCGAAGCTAAAATACCAATAGTTGCTGGAGGCGATGGTGATCATGGCGGCTCTCATAGCGCATACCTGGTGTCTTGTCATCCCAAAAAGCCGGACCGCGGGAGGCGATCCGGCCCTGATCAGCCCCCTGATCAGCTCTTGCGCGCCGCGAGCGCCATCGCGATCAACGAAGCCCCGCCGAACAGCAGGTTGATGCCGACCAGAACTCCGATCGCCCATTCCGCCGAACCCGGCCATCCCATGATGATCATGGCTGATATCAGGATGTCCAGCACGCCGGAGAACAGCATCCAGCTCCAGCGCTCCGACAATTCGCGCCGATGCTCCAGCGCATACATGATGGTGGCGACGCCTTCGGCCAGGAAATAGGCGCCGACCACGATGGTAAGGGTGAGAATGCCCTGCTCCGGCTTCGCCAGCAGGATGATGCCGGCGCCTACCGCCAGCGTTGCCGAAATCAGCGACCACCAGAAGCCCGGCATCTGCCGGGTCCAGAACGTCAGCGCGAGGCCTGCGACGCCGGCGATCAAAAACATCCAGCCGAGGAAAATCGTGACCGCGAGGCTCGCCAGTGGCGGCACGATGATTGCGGCCAAGCCCAGGATCGCCAGCAGAATGCCTTCGACCAGAAAGGCCTTCCAGTGCGCGCGAACCGCGGCGCTCATTTCGGATTGCAGCCTGGCGATGTCAGGGGGGAGGGTCATTGGAAGTCTCCGATGCCGGCCACGTCGAAGTGACGCGGGCACTATGGCATGCGCCACCGACACGGGATCAGATTTGTTGGGGGCGCCGCTTGCGCGAGATCAAGGACGGCCACCATCACAGTCCTGCTCGGCCTTCGCTCAACCCTGGCTCGGCAAGGACGTAAACCCTTCCGCGGTCGTGCGCATGCGATTGCGGCTGAGGATATAGACCGCGGTCGTCGCCACCAGCAGGGCCGCACCGATCAGGATCGACGTAAGTCCGATCGGGACCAGAACCACCCCCACGTTGCGATCAGGGTTGGCGAACCAGTGGTGGATCGACGTCAGCACGAAGGCGAGGCCGGCGAATCCGGCGCCGCCTCCCGCCACCAGCAGCGCCCACATTCGGCGAAGCTGGCTGAGCCGCTCACGTGCGAGCTCGGTGCGGGGCGCGTGGTGGCGGCCGACCCGCCGCACCAGCCGCACCGCCAGGCCGATCGTGCCGAAGCCGATCAGCCCGCTCGTGGTGCCCAGCATAAGGCGGGAGGAAGATGCCATGTCCGGATTTTGTTGCAGCATGAGGAGCGGAAAATCGAAAGCGGCGTGCAGGGCGATCGGCGCCAGCAACACCAGCGCCCAGCTGGACATCCGCGCCCAGTCGCGGTTGTGCCGGTTCGCGCCGAGCGCCGTGCCGGATCGCGCGATCGCGAGATAGGCGCCGGCGATGATGCCCAGCGCGCCATGGAACGGTACGGTGAGAACGCTGCGCAGCGCCGCCAGCGACTTCCATATCTCCTGGTGCTGCACGAGGTAGGCCAGATTTTCATAGGCGGCGAAGCCGAGGCCGGCGGCGGCGCCATAGACCACCGTGTCCATCGGATCCGCACCTGGCCGGCGCCGCGTCGAGACCGCGACGATGACGAGTATCTTGACGATCTCCTCAGGCCCCGCGATCCCGAGGATCGAATGCAGCGCCTGCGCCACCCAGGGGTGGTCTGGAACCGCGAACAGCGACGTCAGCGGCTTTCGCACGACGCCGAGCAGCGAAACGCTGGCGGCGCCAAGCAGGAACGCGGTCCAGACCCTGGCGGGCGGCCCGGGCCGCTCGCCGGCGGCGATCACAAGCCACAGGATCAGAAGCGCCGGCGCGATGGCCGCGGTGCCGATAACGGTAGGAAGGGATTGGAGGAGAAGCATCTGGCGGGCAGGTATGCCATTTTTCCGAGCGATCCGCCCGCGGATATATGCAAGTGCGACAGCAAGCAGCAGGCCTCAGCCTTCCCGAGCCCCGGGGCCCAAGTCTGGCCGCTCAGCAGCCGCGACAGATGTTTCTCAGCCGCGCGTTCATCCGGGCGTCTTCGGCGCTGATCGTGTCGATGTATCGTCCGTCGTCAGGCTTCGACGCCTGGAGTTTGGCCGGGGCCGCGGGGATCGGCCCTGCGACGGCCGCTTTGTCCGCGGGCGCGGCGCGCGGCGCGGCCTTGTCGTAGCAGGCCAGCCGCGCGGTGCCGTCGGCGATCAGTTTGCATTGACCGGGCTGGGCGGTGGCGGTTTGCGACAACGCGCAAATCGCGGCGAAGATGGCAATGAATCGCATTTGAACACCTTTTTCGGCGAGGGGGTCCGGCCAGGAATTGTCGGCGCTCCCGAGAACGGCGATCGTTCAGTCAAATCAGAGAGTTTTCCGAATAACTTCAGCAGATGCACGTAATCGCGCGCGTGTCCATTGGTGATTTCGATGCGGGCGGGTGGAAGCCGCCGGTGTGCGCCGGCATGATAGGGTCTGGCATCGTCAAGCAAGGGGCACACGGGTGGCTTTATTCAGCGGAGCAGAGACTCATAAGAGGTCGGTTCTGAAAGCGGTCAGTTGGCGGATCCTGGGGACGCTCGACACGTTTGTCATCAGCTGGTTGTTGACCGGCAAGGTCGCACTGGCAGGTTCGATCGCCGCCCTCGAATTCGCCACCAAGATCGCCTGGTATTACGCCCACGAGCGCGTCTGGGCGTCGATCGCGTGGGGCCGGGGCGCGCATTGATCGTAGCGTATCCGGTTCGGGTGAAGCTGGTAGGCTTATCGCGCCAGCAGGCGGCGGCAGGCGTCCACGAAGACCTCGGCACCGGTGACGATGTCGGCGTCGTCGGTGTTCTCGCTCCAGTGATGGCTGACGCCGCCGATCGACGGCACGAACAGCATGCCAGCCGGCATGATGGTGGCGAGCACCTGGGCGTCATGGCCGGCGCCCGAGGGCATGCGAACCGATCTGCCGCCGGCAAAGACTGCGCTGGCAGCCTCGATGGCCTGCTGGAATGCCGCATTCATCAGCGCGGGAGCGCCGGTACGAAGCCGTTCCACGGCCACCGTGCAGCGGCCATGCGTGGCGGCCTCGGCGGCCAGGTCCCGCAGCAGGGTCTCCAGGCGAACGATCACATCGGGATCATCGTCGCGAATCTGGAACAGCATTTCCGCGCGTCCGGGAATGATGCTGGGCGCGCCGGGATCGAGCACGATGCGGCCGGTGGTCCACACCGTGCGCGGTCCGCATGACGCCGGGAAACGGTCGTCGACGGCAACGCATAATCGCGCCAGCGCCACGCCGGCATCCTTGCGAGCGCTCATCCTCGTGGTGCCGGCGTGATTTTGTTCGCCGCTGAAGGTGACCCTGTATTGCCAGATGCCGACAATGGAGGTGACGACGCCGATCTTGAGTTCGCCGCTCTCGAGCGTCTGGCCCTGCTCGATATGGGCCTCGAGATAACCGATATGCCGGCCCGGCTCAGCCCGGGCACGGGGCCGGCCGGCAAGCCCCGCCTCGCGCAGGGCGTCCCGCATGGTTCGGCCGCTGCTGCGGTCGCGCGCGGCGTCGATGTCATCCTCGGTCAGTGCACCGACATAGGACCTGGAGCCGAGGAAGGAGCCGAAATGTCCTTCCTCATCGCACCAGGCCGCGACTTCGACCGCACCGTTGGTGCTCGAATCGGCGTTGATCACGCGGGCGGCTTCGAGGGCGTAGACGACGCCAAGCGGCCCGTCGAGCCAGCCGGCATAGTTCTGGCTCTCGAGATGGGAGCCCGCCAGCAGTTTCGGACCGGATCTCGTGCTGGCACCGATGACGTTGCCGATGCCGTCGATCTCGGCGCTGAGCCCTGCCTCGGGAAGCCGCTGCGCCAGCCACTGCAGCGAGCGCATATGCGGCTCGGAGAAGGTCGGCTTGTGAACGCCGGTCTTGTAGGCGCCGATGCCACGAAGGTCATTGAGATCGCCAAGGACTCGGCCGCCGTTAAAGTGCGAGGGTTTGTCAGGCAATGCTGGCTCTCATCCGGTGAGAAAATGCTGCAGGACCATCGCAGGGCCGATCCAGGATGGACCTTGGCGCTCCCTAGCGGAATCGAACCGCTCTCTCCACCGTGAAAGGGTGGCGTCCTAACCGATAGACGAAGGGAGCGAAATCCCGGCCTCGCCGTGACCGACCCGGTCGCAGTGCTGCCGTCTCGCTGCAGAAATGTAACAATTAGTCCCGGAAAACCAACGCCTTGAAGGGGCGCTGGGCCGTGCCGCAAGCCGGACCGCAGTGACGCGACCGGGGCGGCGGGCGAACGTATAGTGGCGTTTGCGCGGCCGGGCAAGCCACCGGAGATCTCGTTTTTGCGGCGAGTCCGATGCGTTCCCGGCAGCCGCATTCCGGCGAATACTCATTTCGCGCAACGGTTTCTAAAGCTTGGTCACGTAGGGATGGGGTTTCAGGAGCAACCGAGATGGCCGCAGCTGCCAAGAAGCGGGAAACCCGCAAATCCGTCCAGCAGCCCGGGTGGATCACGCTGGACGGCGGCTTTGCCGCGCGGCCCTGCGTGGTGCAGGATTTGTCCTCGACGGGCGCCAAGGTCACGGTGGACGATCCCAACGCGCTGCCGGGGAAGCTGCGGCTGGCGTTTTCGCGCGACGCTCGGACGGGGCGGCGCTGCGAGGTGGTCTGGCGGCGCGGCAAGACCGTCGGCGTCAAGTTCGTCCGCTAGCGCAGGTCGCGGGCGGGCGATGCCCTTTCCGATTTCCGACGCCACCAACTTTCGCAATAGCTGTCGGCGAGTAGGGTAGGGTCTCCGTCGACCTGTCATCCGCTAACGAGTAAGGAAAAATGGTGGCGCTGCTCAGTTTTCTGTTGGGGCTTGCAGCCCTCGTTATCGGGGCGGAACTCCTGGTCCGAGGGGCCTCGAAACTGGCGCTCACGTTCGGAATATCGCCGCTCGTGGTGGGGCTGACCGTAGTGAGTTTGGGAACCAGCGCTCCGGAGGTAGCGGTCTCGGTGCAGGCGGCGATGTCGGACCAGGCCGACATTGCGGTCGGCAACGTCGTTGGCAGCAATATTCTGAATGTGCTCTTCATCCTCGGGTTGTCGGCGCTCATCACGCCGCTGATCATCCGGCGACAGTTGATCCGCCAGGAGGTCCCGATCATGGTCGGAACCTCTTTGCTCCTGGCCGTACTGGCATGGGATGGCACTTTGTCGCGCATCGACGGGTTGATCATGGCGTGCTTGCTGGCTGCCTATATTGCATTTCTGATCGTCCAGAGCCGTCGTCAGGAAAAATCCTCGGATGCGCAGTCGATTGCCGAAGCTGGCTCGGGTTGGAACTCGAAACTGCCAGTGCAAATTGCGCTGATCATTGCCGGTTTGGTCTTGCTGGTGTTCGGCGCGAACTGGCTGGTTCAGGCGGCCGTGACTTTTGCAAAACTGCTCGGTGTCAGCGAAATGGTGATTGGTCTCACCATTGTCGCGGTGGGTACCTCCCTCCCAGAGATTGCGACCTCGATCACGGCGGCGATCCGCGGTGAGCGCGACATTGCGGTTGGCAATGTGGTGGGCAGCAACATTTTCAATATCCTCGGCGTCCTCGGAGTTTCCTCGGCGGTGGCGCCAAGCGGCCTCTCCATTGCGCCAGCAATATTGGCGTTTGATATTCCCGTGATGATTGCCGTGGCGATTGCTTGCCTGCCGATCTTTTTCACCGGGAACCTCATCGCTCGCTGGGAAGGCGCGGTGTTTCTGGCGCTTTATGTCGGTTACACCGTCTATCTGGCGATGGCAGCTCAACAGCACGACGCCCTATCGACCTATGGCTTGGTTCTCGGGACCATCGTCCTACCGCTGTGCGTGTTGACGGTTGTTGTCATCACTTGGCGTGAGTGGCGTGCCAGACACAAATCACGCTGACCAAAAGAGGGTCAGCTCAGGATTAGTGCTCCCAGCCAGGTCTCCTCGCACGCTGGCACCATGGCATCTTGTCCCTCCCGCTCGCGGTCGATAAAAGGCGGCATGCGAAACGCCCTCGTTGTGATCGCCGTTGCTGCGTTGTGGCCGGCCTCGTCGGCCGCCGTGGAGCAGCCGCGGGCTCACAAATCCGACAAGTCCAGTTCCACCGGCCGGCAACTCCCGCTGAAAGGCGCCGGTACCGACCATTCCTGCGCGGTGTATGGTGCTGGCTTCGTCAGGGTTGACGGCACGCGGACCTGTGTGAAGATCGGCGGCGCCATCAGCGTCGGAGTCGGCGGCCGCCGATAGGGCGGGGCGCAGTCAACAGCTACGAGGAATGACTTGCAGCTCGATATCATCGTTCCCGTGCTCATGGGCTGCGCGCTGCTGTGGTGGGTCAGCGGCGGCATGACCTGGAACACGCGGCTCGCGGTGGCGGCGGTCACGCTGGTCGTGGTCATCGTCGTGGTGCTGTTCGAGCGATCGGTCTCGTCGCCGTAGACCTCTGCCTGCGCATCTTCTTGTCGCCAGCGCTACGACATCGGCGGCGCGACGAACTGCGCAAACCCGGGACGGGTGGCCAACTCGGCGAACCAGCGTTCCAGGTGGGGCAGCCCGGGCCTGGTGATGCCCTCGACCCCGAACCAGCGCCGCGCATAGGCTCCGAGCGCGATATCTGCGATGGTGAAGTCGTCGCCTTCGATGAAACGCCGCGTCGCCAGCTGCGCCTCGACGATCCGCCATTGCGCGGCTTCGGCGTCGGCGTCCTTCTGGATCGCGACCATGTCGCGTTGTTCGATCGGAGTGCGCACCAGCGCCCAGAACACCGGGCGATCGACCGGCTGCAGCGTCGACAGCGTCCAGTCCAGCCAGCGGTCGACGCCGGCGCGCGCCTTCGGCGCCTCGGGGTAGATCTGAGATCCGTTGCCGTAGGCGAGGTGGAGGTAGCGCATGATCGAATTGGACTCCCATAGCACATAGTCGCCGTCCACCAGCGTCGGCACCCGCCCATTGGGATTCATCGCGAGATATTCGGGCTGGTCGTTCTTGCCGAACGCCATGCCGGCATCGATACGCCGGAAAGCGAGACCGAGTTCGCTCAGGCACCACAGTACTTTTTGCACATTGACCGAATTGGCCCGGCCCCAGATCGTTAGCTGTTTTTCGTTTGGCACGCGCTGTTCTCCCGCCGATCGGCTGGTGCCGTTCATAGCGGAAAACAACGAAAAAGGCTCCCCGCCCCCGGGCCACCCCCACAGCGCAAATCTGCCCCGCGTTGGAGCTTAGTTTGCCCTCAGCGTCAGAAGATCAGCCACAAGAGGAGGATCACCGGTATCGGCACGCCGATCAGCCAGAGCAGAATTCCTTTTCCCATCATCGCCTCCATGCGTTGGTCATGGATCAAGAACGCAGGAGAGAATGACAGGTTCCGGCGAGCGGAACACCGATGCACGGCGCCAGCTTTCACCGGGTCTGCGATAGCGACTCATGTTGTCGAGGCTTATTCAGCCGGCCCGCGCCCTGCCCAACGCCGGGGCTGCTCAGGCCGAGGCCTGTTCGCTGGGCCGTTCGCGCGCTTCCATCAGCTCAGCGTAGCGGCTGTATTCGCCAGCCATTTCCAGCAGCCGCTCGCGGACCTCAGCACTGGTAACCTGGCGGGCCAGGCGCTTGGCCTGGTCGGCCTGGAACTGATAGTGCTGCGCCTGGCTCATGTGACACCTCGAATCCTGGGTCAAACCTGAGGCCAAAAGGTTCACCGACCGTGAAGGCTTCTGATGTGCCGGCACAGGAGGGACGCCACCGTGACACGTGGGGGCCCGACGGTGCCTGGCTTACCAATGGCCGGTGTTCGGCATCGACAGCCACGGCTCCGCCGGCGGCCTTGGATCGCCTTTCTGCAACAGCTCGATCGAGTGCAGGTCGGGCGAGCGCACGAAGGCCATGTTGCCGTCGCGGGGCGGGCGGTTGATGGTGACGCCCATCTTCATCAGGCGATCGCAGGTGGCGTAAATGTCGTCGACCTCGTAGGCGAGGTGGCCGAAATAGCGATCCTCGCCGTATTTCTCCTCGTCCCAGTTGTAGGTGAGCTCCACCAGCGGCGCGCCGCGCGTCTTCGGGGTATTCTTCAAAAGCGCCTCGTCTTCGGCGGCACACAGGAACACCAGCGTGAACTTCGCCTTGTCGTTGTCGATGCGGCGGACCTCCTTCAGCCCCAGCGCATCCCGGTAGAATTTCAGCGCGGCATCGAGATTGCGCACGCGCAGCATGGTGTGGAGGTAACGCATGGCTTCCTGCTCCCTTGGATTGAACAGACTGTCTTGGGGGTCCGGGGGGTCAATAGCAGCAAAATGCCGACGCGTGCAGGGCAGGCGGCGGTTACTTGGCGTAACCCTGCGAACGCAGCCAGCCGATGCGGCGCTCGCCGTTCATCCAGTCGTCGGCGTCGGCCTTGCTTTTCAGTCCCGTAATCAGACGAGGCTCGGCACCCGGGTAATCGGCCTGGATGCTCCAGTCGTCCTCGGCGTTCCGGATGATTTTGAAGGTCACTTTTGCTTTTGCCATGAGGTGTTATGCAGGTTTTTTCTGCAGAAGAGAACCCGTGCTGCGACGTTTCTCCGTGCGGCCGACTTCACTACGGCAGCCGTGCTGCGGGGCCCTTAGCGCGGAACGGATCCGCCAACGACGTCATCACGCGCCACGACGGGACCCGTCGCCAGCCCGGCAGCCACCGGGACTGCGCGGCCTGTTTTTCCGCCTTTGTCGTCCTGCTAATAGCTTTCGACCATTGCGGTGTTCCACGGCAAGAAACCGACGGTGGCAGCTTGAAATTTGTTCGTGCTTCGTTCACATTGGTGGTGCCAGCAAGGGGTACGTCATGGACGTCGGCAAAGAGCGACAGATCATCCGCTTATGGAATCAGCTGCGCCTTCTCGAACGGCAGGGCCGCCCTACCGGGGCCGTGCGTCGCCAGATTGAGAAAGCGCTCGCCGAACAAGAGTCCCATGCCGCCTGACCCCTGTCAGCGGCGAATCGGGAGCAACCGCCGGTCTTCGCGGCAGCGTGAGATCCCTCCGCAAGTACGGAAAATCCGCCCCATGAGGGCTTTTTTGTAAGCCCGGGAGCTTGAAAATGCGTTCTTGGAATCTCGACGGTCAATGCCGCTGCGGAGAAATTCAAATACGAGCGTCGGCTGCGCCACTTCTGACAATGGCTTGTCATTGTACCGGGTGCCAGCGCATGAGCGCGAGTGCGTTCTCATTGAGCGCGGCGTTCCCGGCGCGGAATTTTTCCGTGATCCGGGGTGAACCCGTGATCGGCGGTATTCACGGTTCCGCCGGTCATCACTTTTGCCCGCATTGCAAGAGCTGGATGTTTACGCGTTCGGAAGGAATGGATTGGTTCGTCAATGTGAGACCAACCATGTTCGCTGACCACGGCTGGTTCGAACCGTTTATTGAAACCTACGTCTGCCGGAAATTTCCATGGACCTCCACCGGGGCGGTCCATAGCTTTGACGAGTTCCCGCCCCTAGAAGCCTATGAGGGGCTTACGAGGGAATACTCACACAGGATTCGCACCTGATGACCTCTTGACCAGCGCAGGGGCCTGCAGTGCCAGGCGCGAATCTGAGCCGCCTACGTCTCTCCGTCGCGCAGGCTTCGTGATGCCGCCGAGGCGTGGTCTCGTGTAGCGCTATTCGGGCATCTTACGCCGCGGCGAGATCCAGCAGGCATGCTCCGGTGAAGCGCTTGGCCTGCCGGGCGAGACAATGGCAGCGGCTCCGCGCAGCAGTCGGGCGGCGTTTGCGGTTCTGAATACCAACGGCCGTTGACATCAACCATCCACATCGCCTTGGCCGGGCATGGTGTCTGCCTGACGGACCACGTGGACTTGTCCGGACTCCCAGCCCATCAGAAATTATAAGTCATCATGTCATTCAAAGATGAATTATAGTAACAGAAGAGGCGGTTTCGGTTGGCTTTCGGGATATAGGAAAGACGTTTATTTCCAGACACTTAGTTACGATGCATGGGGTTGTTTTCGAAGTTTTTGCACCAACGAGCTGGACACGGAGACCATCCACATCACCTTGGGCGCGGCATGGTCGTCCTTGCGCGGGCGCGCGAGGGCGGGGAGCGCGGGCATGACGAGTCCGGGATTGCGGCCGCCGCTGGTATCAGGGCTCATTTGTTAAGCTTTGTCTGAACGTGAAAGCGCACCCCCTGTTCGTTCCAGCGTGAACAAAACGGAATCGATCCGTGTCAGGAATTGACGGAATCGCGCCGCGGTGCATGCTCGCGGCATGGTTGGATGGAAGAATTGGCGGCTTGCCCGCATGAGCAGCGGCCGCTACTGCCTGATACGGGACCTCGGCCTCGTGAAGGGCGGCAAGGGGTTGCGGCACCATCAAGTGCTGATCGCCTTCAGCGTTGGGGCGGCACTACGACGGCTTCGTCAGGTTGATATATCGCTCAGGCGACGCAATCCCGGGCCGAGGCTCCGGGGTCGCGAGATCCTCGGCAAGTAGCGCCCGGGGTCGCGGGCGGCGCCACGTTGCATGTGAACAGATCGGCGCCCTGACGACAGCCTCGAATCGATGGTTTCGTTCCGGCTCAGGTCAGACTTTTTGCGTGATCCGGTCCGATGTCGATCCCAAAGCTTCCGTGCCGTCGGGCGCGCAAGGCCTGATCGCATAGCCATCATCGAGGCGTTGTCCGCCATCGACGTTGTCAATCACCAGTCCGCAATCCTCCGCGCAGCGCCAGACGTCGGTTGCGGTGGGGAAGGTCCGGCTGAGCCGGTATTCTTTCTCGAACAGTGCGTAGGGCATGAGCAACTCCATTGAGCGGCAAACGCTGCGGCCCCGAAGACGTTCCATGCCGACTGGGTTCCAATGCGCTGGCGAACCAGTTCCATGCACCCATTGCATCACCGAGCCTGGATCACCGCGTCGAGCGGGGTACCGGGCCGCTCACTGTCGCTCCGATCCGTTGCGGGCATGCTGCAGCGTGGTGACAAAGTACTCCGCACGCTCGCGTTCAAATCTTTCCTGCGTGGCTTTGAAGCGTGCAACGCGGTTTGCAATTTCTTCCCGCTCGCGCGCGGCGTTGTTCTGCCGTTCGATCATGCCGATGTCTCTCTGATTCTTGTCCCTGGCCCATTGGTGTCGGCGATTGGGGCTTCATTGGGACAGGAAGTTTCGGGATCCTGATTGTCCTCGGGTAATTCACGTCGGCAGGCGCGATCGAACAGCGCGATCGACTCTGCGGTTGACCTGGCAATCCGACCAGCCGTGCTATAGTCAACGCGGCCATGTATTTCGGATATCATCCCATGATCGCAACCGATCTTCGCAGCGGCGTGGAACAACTCGGCGACATGATCGCCGAGGCGTCCACCATCGTTCCCTTCACCGGCGCCGGCATTTCAACGGAAAGCGGCATTCCCGATTTCCGCTCGCCAGGCGGATTGTGGACCCGCAACCGGCCGATCCCGTTCGATGAATTCGTTGCCAGTCCAGACGCCCGCGACGAGTCATGGCGACGGCGCTTTGCGATGGAGCCGACCTTCGCCGCCGCGCGGCCGGGGCGCGGTCACCGCGCGCTCGCCTCGCTTTACAAGGCCGGCAAGATCCCCGCCATCGTCACCCAGAACATCGACAATCTGCACCAGATGTCCGGCTTCGCCGCCGAACATGTCGTCGAGCTCCACGGCAACACCACCTATGCCCGCTGCATCGGCTGCGGGCTAGCCTACGATCTGGCGTGGGTAAGGCTGCGCTTCGAGGAAACCGGTGGCGCACCCGGCTGCGCGTCATGCCACGAGCCGGTCAAGACCGCGACCATCTCGTTCGGGCAGGCGATGCCGGAAGACGCCATGCGCCGCGCCACCGAACTGGCCCAACACTGCGACCTGTTCATCGCAATCGGCTCGTCGCTGGTGGTGTGGCCGGCGGCAGGGTTTCCGATGCTGGCCAAGAACTGCGGCGCGAGGCTGGTGATCATCAACAACGAGCCCACCGAACAGGACGACATTGCCGACCTCGTGATCAGACACGACATCGGCGAGACGCTTGGGCCGTTCGTCGGCAATTGACGACCGAGTGATTCGAGGCCGCGCAAGCTGTTCATAGCTCGGGGCAGAATGGTTTTTTATCTATGCGCCGCAAGCGGGAGTGTTATCTTTGATTCGAGAGATTCGCGTGGCGTCATCATGAAATCTCATGGATGGGCGCGAATTCCGACGACACCGCAGCGGTATGGGTCGTCGATGATGGGGTGGGGTCCGGGGTCATGGGGTCGGACGGATTTGAGTCCAAGAAGCTCGGGGGTCCGCCATCAGGCGGAACGGGACCGGACCGGCTTGGGCCGAACGAATTTGCAGGCAACGCCGGGCGCGATCCCGCGATCGATGCGCTGACGGGGCTTGGCGAGAGCGCCGCCAGCCTGGTCGAAATCTCCGGCGTCATCAAATGGTTTGATGCTTCAAAGGGCTACGGCTTCATCGTGCCTGACAATGGCTGGCCGGACGTGCTTCTGCACGTCACCGTGCTTAGGCGCGACGGCTATCAAACCGCCTATGAAGGCGCGCGGATAGTCTGTGAATGCGTGCAGCGCCAGAAGGGCCATCAGGCGTTCCGGATTCTTTCGATGGACGAATCCACCGCGATCCATCCGGCGCAGATGCTGCCGCCGCGGACCCATGTCAGCGTCACCCCGACCAGCGGCTTGGAGCGGGCGCAGGTCAAATGGTTCAACCGGCTGCGTGGCTTCGGCTTCCTGACCTGCGGAGAGGGGACGCCCGACATCTTCGTGCATATGGAAACCCTGCGCCGCTTCGGGATGACCGAGCTACGCCCTGGCCAGTACGTGCTGGTACGGTTCGGGCCCGGCTCGAAGGGGATGATGGCGGCTGAAATCCAGCCGGAAGCCGGCGCGCCGGGACTGTCGTCGCACTAGCGCGCGCTCCAAGACGCGACATCGTTCCAGGCCGTTGACATCGGCGTGCGCCGGCTGCGCGAAAATACCCGTCCGCCGTCGCCGAGGGTCTGGCATTTGCCACGATCATTGGGCTAGCATTCGGGGATTCTCCACGGCCTTGGTGAGCGTTGTTGATGAGTTTTGATTCGAGTGTCGATCGACGCAGCGGCCGCGCCCGGTTCTGGATATCTATGGCGGCGGCGCTCGCGCTTTGCGCACTGACGGCCGTGGGGGCGCGGGCGGCGAGCTTCCAGCCGCTCGAAATCGTTACCAAGAACGGCGTACATGTTTTCTCGGTCGAGATGGCGACGACGGAAGAGGAGAAGCAAACCGGCCTGATGTACCGCAAGGAATTGCCGGACGGGAAGGGAATGCTGTTCGACTTCTCGCCGGAACAGCAGATATCGATGTGGATGAAGAACACCTACATCCCGCTCGACATGATCTTCATCCGCGCCGACGGCCGCATCCTGCGCATCGCGGAGAATACCGAGCCGCAATCCACCAAGATCATCTCCTCGGGGGGGCTGGCCAAAGGGGTGCTTGAGGTGATCGCCGGCACCGCGCAGAAATACGGCATCGCGCCCGGTGACCGGGTCGCCCATCCCCTGTTCAAGGGCCGATGAGCGGCCGCCAGCCGCCTTGCTGGCGGCGCTTGAAGCGTGTAACGACAGGTTTTCCTAGCCAATCGGCAGTTTTGGGTACTGCAGGTCGTTGGTTCGAATCCAGCTGCCCCGACCAACTAACTCATCTTTACTGTTGTTTGTATCATCGGACCTCTTCTTGAGGGGATCTGCTTCGATTCGATGAAGTCGCCACGGGTCGCCACCAAGCGTGCGATGCGTTCCGGCGCTGTTTAGGCCGTCTCAACCACAGATCCCTCGGTGCCCGTGCCGGTCGAAGTCAGCGGCAACGAAAGCTTGGTAATGACAGTTCGAGTCCAGACCTCGGAAACAAATGGTCCGCTGAAAATGCTCGGCTGCGCTCAGACCCGCTCGATTTTTCCACTAAACAGAGGTAGCGGAATGACTTTTGCGCGGGCTGCTTTTTCCAGCATCTTGCAGATGCACATTGGCTCGCCCTCTATTGTTGTGCACTTGCAAGGGTAGCCATAAGTGAACTTGACCAGCGTCTCAATATCGTTGGCTGCGATCGCTTGTTCCACTCGTTCCTCGTAAGTCATTTGCAAGCACTCAACTTTCGGTCAGGTAAAATTTGACGGGTTGTTTTCATCCAGCATACCTTCAAGCCTGAACGAATGAAGAGTGCGGGATCATGGGTTCCGCGTTTGGGCAACCTCAGTATTTCATCCTGCCACGGCCAAGGGGACCCCGTGAGGGCGATTTTTCATCAGATTTGCGAGGGAGGTCGCTGCGGCCTGCCATGTCCGCCAACGCCGCCTTGTCCGGCTGATGCCAGGCCTGCACGAGCCTGAACAGTTTTGACACGGCCGGTCGCACTGGCAGAAACAAGCGGTATGCGACTTCAAGAATCGTTAGAATTCCGGGTAGTGTCGCCAGACGCGCAGCCAGACGCCACCGCGGCAGGGTGCTCCAAACAGCAACGAACGCCGGCGCGCCGGCCAACAACAATCCATCGCTGCCGCGGACGTGAAACCGCTTCATGGCCTGCTGTCTTGTCAGATCCACCGCAACAGTTTCCTCGGATCGAGACACATCCAGGAAGCAGATGGCGTCGGCACCTTCCTGCTTGCGGTAGTGACTTATCTCAGCCTGACAGAGCGGGCAGGCGCCGTCGAAATATACCGTCAATGATTGCCTGTGATATTGCACACACCGTCTCCATTCAGCCAGGTAGCGCGCCTGCCAAACCCGCCTCGCGCTAGTGCCACATATCCGCGGCACAGCGATCTCAATTATCGATATCGGAACGCTGATAACAGCCTCGCCTTGTCGATTCCTACGACTCTGCCGTCTGTTTGGATCAGTCGCGCCCGAACAAAATGCGTTGCAGGCGGCTTCGCGATTGCCGATCCGGCCAAAGCCGCAAGTCACCAGAATTGCCACCAGCTCTTCGAAGTCGCACTCTTTGCCACGAGGTATTCGACGATTTCAGCTTTTACCGCGTCCCTTTCATTGGGGTGGCCAGCCATGAAGTTCAAGATCCATGCGCGCCTGACGGCCTCGGAGCCGTCGGGGATCTTGCGGAGAATCTTCGCGTCCGAAGCGTGACAGCCGCCGCACCCGGCCGTGAAGGCCTCTTCAGGGGAGACTGCATGGGCGGGCGAAGCAACCAGCGCCACCATGACCGCGGTGACGATCGGGTCCATGGACCTGCAGCTCTGCGGCATGAATCTCCGCCCTCGCGGCCTTCGTGAGCAGCAGCACGCTGGCAACCGGGACTGCATTTGCCAATGCAGTACGAACGACCTGCGCGGGATCGAGGATACCAGCGCTTTGAGGGACGCACGCATAGCGGCAACGAAGTTGATCGTGTGAACTTGTTCGACGGTCCTCCGTGATCGCCGAAGGCCGAGTTAGCTGCCGTCGGCGCGACTTACGCCCATCCGCCGCCGGAGAAAGTCACCATGTTGTCATTCACGACTCGAACACCGGGCGTGGTTTCCGCCGCGACCTTGATGGCTTTCCGCTCGGCTTTGGATTCCGCTAGCCCCCAGAGGTCGACGACGCCGTCGGAGACGGTGACGTTCAACAATCCCGTGTGAGCCCAAGGTTCCGCCCTGAGACTGGCGAGGATTCGGTCGCGGATCGCCTGGTCGGAAGGCGTTATTTCGAGCAACGGGCGCGCGCTCGCGACCGCCTGGAGGAGATTGGCCCGGCTGACGACGCCGACCAGTTGGCCGTTCTCCATGATCGGCACCCGCTTGATAGCGTTCTTCTCCAGTATGGTCGCGATCTCGTGGAGGGGGGTGTCGACAGCGGCGGTGATGACGCTGCGAGTCATGACATCCGAGACCCTGCGGCCGTGAGACTTGACATATTCGGCGGCGAGCGTGTCGGCCTCTGTAAATGCACGCAGCAACCAGGAGCGACGTCGTTCCGTCCCGGCCTCTATACGGTGCAGCAGATCGCCTTCGCTGACAATACCGACAAGCTTGCCCTGGTCGTCAATTACGGGCGCCGCGCTGATCTGCCTTTCGAGAAACTGCCTTGCGACCTCCTGGACGGTAGCGGTGGGTTTGACGGTGACGACGGGCGCAACCATGACATCGCGGGCTTGCATGGCAAATCTCTCCATCATTGAAATTCTAGCTAAGCGCCTGGATCCCGCATCTGTCGTTGATTCAGGTCAAGCCGCGGTCGCCGGCGCGGCCTTTGGCTCCAGCGCCGCAGCGACCGCGTCGTCGACCCGCTCGAGCCAAATGAACTCCAGCCGATTGCGGGCGCTCAATGGAATGTCGTCGAAGTCGCGCCGGTTGCGCGCGGGCAACATCACGCGGGTCAGTCCGGCGGCGGCGGCGGCAACGACCTTTTCCTTGATGCCGCCGACCGGAAGTACCAGGCCGCGCAGCGAGATTTCGCCGGTCATGGCGGTATCGCTTCTGGCGTTGCGATCGGTGAGCAGGGAGGTGAGGGCGGTGAACATGGCGACACCCGCGCTTGGTCCGTCCTTTGGCGTGGCGCCGGCGGGGACATGAACGTGGATGTCGCTCTTTTCGAACAGAGCAGGGTCGATACCGAGCTGCGACGCGCGGCTCTTTACCAGGGTCAGCGCAGCCTGCACGCTTTCGCGCATCACCTCGCCAAGCTGGCCGGTCAGGATCAGCGTGCCTTTGCCTGCTGTGCGCGTCGCTTCGATAAAGAGAATGTCGCCGCCGACCGGTGTCCAGGCGAGCCCGGTGGCAACGCCGGGCACACTGGTGCGCATCGCGATTTCGTTTTCGAATCGGGGCTGGCCAAGAACAGGCGCGATTTCCTTGGGAGTGAGGACAACCCGGCTTGCGCTGCCTTCAGCGACCTGGACCGCAACATTGCGGAACGCCTTGCCGATCTCCCGTTCCAGACTACGGACGCCCGCTTCCCGGGTATATCCCTTGATGATGAGCCTGAGCGCGTCCGCATCGATCTCGACCTGCTCCGGCTTCAGGCCGTTGGCCTCGAGCTGTCGGCGGACCAGATAACGCCGCGCGATCTCCAGTTTCTCCTCTTCCGTGTAGCCGGCGAGACTGATGATCTCCATCCGGTCCAGGAGCGGACCGGGAATGCTGTCGAGCATGTTGGCGGTGGCCACGAACACCACGCGCGAGAGATCGAACGGGACGCCGAGATAGTTGTCGCGGAACGTGGCATTCTGCTCGGGGTCGAGCACCTCCAGCATCGCGGCCGAAGGATCGCCCTGTATTCCGCGCCCCATCTTGTCGAGCTCGTCGAGCATCATGACGCAATTGCGCGATCCCGCCTTCTTGATGGCCTGAATGATATTGCCGGGCAACGCGCCGATATAGGTGCGGCGGTGGCCGCGGATTTCCGCCTCGTCATGAACGCCGCCGAGGCTGACACGCACGAACGGCCGCTCCATCGCGCGGGCGATGGATTGCCCCAGCGAGGTCTTGCCGACGCCGGGCGGGCCGACGAAACACAGGATCGGTGCCTTGCCCTGTGGAGCCAGCTTCCTGACCGCGAGATACTCGATGATCCGGCTCTTGATCTTCTCCAGGCCGTAGTGATCCTCGTCGAGGATGCGCCGCGCCTCGGCGATGTCGATTGGCTTTTCTTCGGGCAGGCTCCAGGGCAGTTCAATCAGCCAGTCGAGATAGCTGCGGACCATGCCGGCCTCGGCGGCGCCCTCGGGCATGCGTTCGTAGCGGCGAACTTCCCTTCGCGCCTGGCTTTCCGCCTCGGCGGGCATATTGGCCTTGGCGATGGCCGCGTTTAGTTCCGCTACTTCCTGCGCTTTGCCGTCGCCTTCGCCCAGCTGGCGCTGGATGGTCGCCATTTGCTCGCGCAGAATAGCCTCGCGCTGTCGTTCGTCGAACGTGGCTCTGGTCTGTTTGCCGATTTCGTTGCTGAGCCGTAGCACCTCTATGCGCTCGGCCAGATGCCGCGAAACCTTGTCCATGCGAAGCGAGAGATCGACGGTTTCGAGAATCTCCTGTTTCTCCTGTGGCTTGATATCCATGTAGGAGGTCGCAAGATCGGCCAGTGTCGACGGCGAGGTAGTGCCCTGCAGGACCGCGATCAATTCCTGCGGCGCCTGCGGCAGCAACTCCGCGGCTTCAATGGCCTGCCGTTGCAGATTCAGGAAGCGGGCCTCGATTTCCGGCGAACTCGTGGTGGGCTCCGGTATGTTCAGTACGCGGGCGGCCAGAAATGGCGTCCCCGGCAGGAAATCGAGCACCCGGATGCGCTGGACACCTTGGCAGACGACATGATGGGTGTCGTCGGGTCCGGTAAGGTAACGTACGATATTGGCGAGCGTGCCAACACGATGGACATCTTCGGGTCCCGGTTCGCCCTGTTCAGGATCGCGTTGCAGCAGCAGGCCGATCGGCCGCTGCTCGCGTACGGCCTGCTGGGCGGCGGCGATCGACTGCGGCCGGCCGATCGTGATCGGGAACACCACACCCGGAAACAGAACGGTATTGCGCACTGGCACGATGATGAGGGCATCCGCCGGAATTGAAACCGACTGTCCGGAGGATGAGTCGGGGGATGGGCTCGACGTAGTGGTATCGTTGACCGACGACATGAACATTCCTCAACTGGACTTGGCGAGCCGCAAGCCGACGCAGCCGTTGGTAGCGAAACGGCTGATGGTGTAGCGGCCCAGCGGCAACTTGATGCGCCGTTCGAACCGCCCCTGCGGCAGCTCGAGGCGAAGGATTCGCGCGTTGCGGAGTTCCGGGGGCAACACCCGATGTCCGCTGACGACAAGGACTCCCTGATCGATCACCGCTTCGACCTCATCAGCATTGACGCCGGGCAAGGCGATAAAGATCAGAACCTCGCGTTCCGTCTCCAGCACGTCGATCGGCGGCTCCCAGCTCGGCTCGCGCGATCCAGCAAGGGGCCGCAGGCTGAGGAACTGCTGCTGCATGCGTTCGGCGCGCGCCAGCGTCTCGATCGCATCGGACAGCATCCAGTTGATGGGGTCCTTGGGGGGCATCTTATGTCTCCCGCCAGATCGGAGTCTGGTCAAAGATTAGGTCTCGGAAAGGCCGGGCGCGGCAGCGATAGGTGGAATGTACCGAAAGGAGTGACGGGCGCAATTCGCGGTAAACCTGCGTGGCTCATGTGGGAGTGTGGACAAGATTGTCAATTGTCGGCCGCAGCGAGAACTAGCGCCGAACCGGCATTCAGCTGCGGCCGACCCGCCGCGTTGGCTCAAGCGGAATCCAGCGGTCTCCCGATTTCTGGTACTTGCGTTTCACGGCCGCCCAGGCGACGCGGTGCGCGGTGCTCTCGCGCTGTTCAGAGCTGCGATGGGCATACTGCGTCCAGGCGCTGTTGAACGCGCCAAGGTAGATTTCCTGCGCATGCAGAGGCAGGTGCGTCTGGATCGAATTGGGAAGGTCTTCGATCGACGAATAGGGCAAGCGACAACCCTCCAGACCTCAGATGCAAGGCCAGCTCCGGCCACACCGTCCGACGCATGTATAGAACCTGCGTGCCGGATGCTAATTGATCCAGAGCAAGCGCTCACGCTCCTCGGCTGTTAGGGATTTTCGGGACGGGCCGCAGTTCGGTCGGTCATCGCATGGTTCGGATTCGGCCGGAGAATGAAATGGAGTCGGATTCCTCGTCACGTAAGCAGTCCGTCGTCATCGGCTATATTTTCGCAGCCAGCATCGGCATGTTGCTGCTGCAATGGGTGCTGGCGACCTACAATACCATCGACACCATTCCCTACAGCGAATTCGAACAGCTCGTCGCCGAGGGCCATGTCACCGAGGTCGCCGTCGGCCAGGAAACCATCCAGGGAAAGCTGAAGGACAAGCTGCCGAGCGGCAAGTCGGCCTTCATCACGGCACGGGTCGATGCGGCGCTGGCGGCGAAGCTGGCGGCGAAGGGCGTCGTGGTAACCGGCGTTCCCTCGGGCGGGCTGTTCCAGACCATTCTGTCGTGGATCGTGCCCGGGCTGATGTTCTATCTGATCTGGGTCTTCCTCGGACGCCGGCTGGCGGACCGCCAGGGCTTTGGCGGATTGATGTCGATCGGAAAGTCGCGGGCCAAGGTCTATGTCGAAAAGGACACCAAGGTCACCTTCGCCGACGTTGCCGGCGTCGATGAGGCCAAGTTCGAACTGCAGGAAGTCGTTTCCTTCCTCAAGGACCCCAAGAGCTACGGCCGGCTCGGAGCCCATGTGCCCAAGGGAATCCTGCTGGTAGGGCCGCCCGGCACTGGCAAGACCTTGCTCGCTCGCGCCGTGGCCGGCGAGGCCGGGGTCGCATTCTTTTCCATCTCAGGCTCCGAGTTTGTGGAGATGTTCGTCGGCGTCGGCGCCGCCCGGGTCCGCGATCTGTTCGAGCAGGCGCGCAAGGCCGCGCCATGCATCATCTTCATCGATGAGCTCGATGCGCTCGGACGCAGCCGTTCGCCCGGCGCATTCGGCGGATACGATGAAAAGGAGCAGACCCTGAACCAGCTGCTTTCCGAGCTCGACGGCTTCGACCCGTCAGCCGGTGTCATCCTGCTGGCCGCCACCAACCGGCCCGAAATCCTCGATCCGGCGCTGCTGCGGGCAGGGCGGTTCGATCGGCAGGTGCTGGTGGACCGTCCCGACAAGGGCGGCCGTGTCGCCATCCTCAAGGTGCACGTTCGCAAAATCCGGGTCGGCGGGGATGTCGATCTGGACAAGGTCGCGGCTCTCACCACCGGCTTCACCGGCGCCGATCTGGCCAACCTGATCAATGAGGCGGCCATCGCCGCGACCAGGCGAGACGCCGCCGAGGTTTCGTTTGACGACTTCACGATCGCGATCGAGCGGATCGTTGCCGGGATCGAGAAGAAGAGCAGGGTGCTCAGCAAGGAAGAGCGCCGCAGGGTCGCGTATCATGAGATGGGCCACGCGCTGGTCGCCGCGAGCCTCCCGGGCGTCGATCCCGTGCAGAAAGTGTCGATCATTCCCCGCGGCGTCGGCGCGCTTGGCTATACTATGCAGCGGCCGACCGAAGACCGGTTTCTACTGGCGACGAGCGAACTCAAGAACCGCATTGCAGTGCTGATGGGAGGCCGCGCCTCCGAGCGGCTGATCTTCGACGGCGATGTCTCGACCGGTGCGGCCGACGACCTGCAGCGGGCGACCGAAATTGCCGTCGAGATGGTCACCAAATACGGTATGGACGCCAAAGTCGGGCAAAGGACTTATGCGCCCCGGCCGCAGGCCTTCCTGCCATCCCTGCAGGATACGGTCGTTGGCGCTGCGGAGGAGACGGGGCGTGAGATCGATCTGGCGGTGCGCGATCTGATCGAGGCCGGCTCCGCCTGCGCGCGTGACATTCTCGAAAGGCGCCGGAGCGATCTCGATGCCGGCGTGGAACTGCTGATCGCAAGGGAGACGCTGACGGCGGAGGAGTTCGCGCCGCTGCGCTCGGTTGCCGCAGGTGGAGTCGAGAAGGCGCCTGTTTGATACGCGACGGGCCTCGCGCAACTGGAATTGCTAGGCAATGGCGGCCAGCTCTCGATCCGGGATTGGAATCACAAATGAGTAGTCCAGGCCCTGATCTCCCCTATTGGAGCCAGGATGCCACCGCGCTGAGCGCCGCCCTGGGGTCGGGCCCTGGAGGCCTTTCGTCGGAGACAGCCAGCGCGAAGCTTCGCCTGGTCGGCCCTAACAGCGTTGAAGAAGCATCGCAGCTGAGCGCGCTGCGTTTGTTTCTGCGGCAGTTCGAAAGCCCGCTCGTTCTCATTCTCATATTCGCCGCTGTGATCTCGCTGATGCTGCAGCAGTGGGTGGATTCGGCGATCATCCTGGCGATCGTACTCGGAAGCACGCTGCTCGGCTTCTTTCAGGAGTACCGGGCCTCGAAGGCGGTCGAGGAATTGAAACACCGGTTGGCGCTGACATGCCGCGTCGTGCGGGACGGCGTCGAGCTGTTGGTGCCTGTCAGCACGGTCGTGCCCGGCGACCTCATCCTGCTGTCGGCAGGAAACCTGATCCCGGCCGATGGCCTCGTGATCGAGGCGGTGGACTTCCTGGTCAACGAAGCGAGCATGACGGGCGAGTCATTTCCCGTCGAGAAACAGCCCGGGATCGTAAAGCCGGAGGCGGCCGTTTCTGCTCGGACCAATGCGGTCTTCCTCGGCGCCTCGGTCCAAAGCGGGACGGCGAAGGTCCTTGTCGTCGAAACCGGTCTCCAGACTGCGTTTGGGGCCATCGCGGCCCGGCTCAGAAGCCGCGAGCCCGAGACGGATTTTGGACGCGGCGTGCGCCAGTTCGGGTACCTGCTGATCCGCGCGATGGTCGTCATCGTGATCTTCGTCCTGACCGTGAATCTGCTGCTCGGCCGGCCGGTGATCGAGTCCCTGCTGTTCGCCGTTGCGCTTGCGGTCGGGCTGTCGCCCGAGTTGTTGCCGGCGATCGTCAGCGTCACGCTGTCCGCCGGCGCTCGGGCCATGGGCCAGCGCGGCGTAATCGTCCGTCGCCTGGAAGCCATCGAGAGCCTCGGCAGCATGGATATTCTGTGCACCGACAAGACCGGCACGCTGACCGAGGGCGCCATCGTGCTCAGCGCTGCGCTCGATGCCGGGAATCGGCCATCCGGCGAAATCGGTCGGCTTGCCTTTCTCAATGCGGCATTCGAGGCAGGGATCGAAAATCCGCTCGATGCCGCGATCATAGCCGCCGGCAGGAGCAGGGGCCTGACCACGCACGGCTTCACCAAGATCGGCGAAATCCCCTATGACTTCCTTCGCCGCCGGCTCACCATCGTCGTGGCGGAAGACGGCAATCAGACGCAGCATCTGATCGTTACCAAGGGCGCATTCTCAAACGTGCTCGACAGCTGTTCCTCGCTGGAACGCGATGCCGGCGAGATCCCGCTCACGGCTGAATTGCGCACGCAACTCGACGCGGTCTTTCAGGCCAAGGGGGCAGAGGGGTTCCGGGTGCTGGCTGTGGCGACCCGCAGGATCGCAGCCAAGCCGCGCTATGGTCGCGATGACGAAGATGGCATGACGTTTCGCGGGTTTCTCGTCTTCCTGGATCCACCCAAGCTGGAAGCCCGACGTACGATCGAGGATCTTGCGCGGCTGGGCATCCGCATCAAGGTCATAAGCGGAGACAACCGCCATGTCACGGCTCACCTGGCGGCAGCCGTGGGTCTCAATGCGAAATCGATCCTCACCGGCGGCGAACTGGCGAAACTCAGGGATGAGGCCTTGTGGCACCTCGCGCCGCGCACCGATCTGTTCGTTGAAATCGATCCTCAGCAAAAGGAGCGGATTGTCCGCGCCTTGCAGAAAACCGGGCATTCGGTTGGATATCTCGGCGATGGCATCAACGACGCGCCTGCCCTGCATGCGGCCGATGTCGGCATCTCGGTCGAGGAGGCCGTGGACGTCGCCCGCGAAAGCGCCGACATTATCCTGCTGAGCCGCGATCTCGACGTCCTGCGCAGTGGCGTCGAGGACGGAAGGCGGACCTTCGCCAATACGCTCAAATACATCTCGATAACCACCAGCGCGAACTTCGGAAACATGCTGAGCATGGCGCTGGCGACGCCGGTGCTGCCGTTCCTGCCGCTGGCGGCCAAGCAGATCCTGCTGAACAATTTTCTTTCCGACCTGCCGTCGATCGCGATCTCGAGCGACAGCGTCGATCCCGACCGCGTCCGTCGGCCCCAGCGCTGGAATATCAGGGAGATCCAGCGTTTCATGGTGGTCTTTGGGCTGATCAGCTCGGCGTTCGACATCCTGACATTCGCGGTGTTGCTGCTGGTCTTCCATGTCGACCAGCCTACGTTTCAAACGTTCTGGTTCATCGTTTCGCTGTTGACGGAACTCGCCGTCCTGCTCGTCTTGCGGACGCACAGGTCCGCTTTTCGCAGCCGTCCCGCTCCCTTGTTGTTCTGGACCACGCTCGCCGTCGCCGGCGCGACCCTCGCGATTCCGTTCCTCGGCCCGCTGAGCGCAATGTTCGGGTTCGTACCGCTGTCGTGGCTCGAAATGGGCACGGCTATCGCGATCGTCGCGGGCTATGTTGCTGCAACAGAGGGAGCCAAAGTCTGGTTTTATCGGCGCAGGCCAAATCGGAACGCCCGCGCGTTTATTTGATGTCGATCAAATCGAGATCCCAGCAAAGGGCATAGCGTTCCAGCAAGGAGTTCTATGTCATGCGGTCTCCGGCGTCGAGGCAAGCCCGTTCGGATGAAGTGAGGCCGTTTGCCTTGCTTCGCAGGCAAATGGTGGAACGCCATATCGCCGCACGCGGGGTGCGGGACGAACGCGTCCTTGAAGCGATGCTCAATGTGCCGCGCGAGCTGTTCCTGCCGAAGGCGCTTCGCGAATTCGCCTATGAGGATTCGCCGCTTCCGATCGCCGGGGAGCAGACGATTTCCCAGCCCTATATCGTCGCGTTCATGGTGGAGGCCTTGCTGCTAAAGGGCGGCGAGAAGGTACTCGAGATCGGCACCGGTTCCGGCTATGCCGCCGCGGTGCTGGCGGAGATCGCCGCCAACGTCTACACAGTTGAACGTCTTGGCCCGCTGGCGGAGAAGGCGGCGGCGACACTGAGCGACCTCGGTTACCACAATGTGCATGTCCGGCACGGCGACGGCACCAGGGGATGGCCCGAACACGCGCCCTACGATGCCATCGTCGTCGCCGCCGGAGGACCGGAGGTTCCGGAGTCCCTCAAGAAGCAGCTGAAGATCGGCGGCCGGCTGGTGATTCCGGTAGGAGCCGACCAGCGCAGCCAGGAGCTGGTTCGCATCGTCAGGATCTCGGAGACGGAATATCGCAGTGAAGACATTGCCGATGTCCGCTTCGTGCCCCTGATCGGCGAGGAGGGGTGGGGGCCCGTCAGGCAACCCGAGGCGCGGGGACGGTTGCCGCCACGTCGTGCGGTTTCGCCGGGCGACGAAGCGCTGGTTCGAAACCTTGCCGACGCCGCAGAAGCCTTTCCATCGATCGATGCGGCCGATCTCAATCCGCTGCTGGCGCGGATCGGATCGGCGCGTATCGTGCTGCTCGGCGAGGCCACCCACGGCACATCCGAGTTCTACCGGATGCGCGAGCGCATCACCCGGGAACTGATCGTCAAAAAGGGCTTTTGTTTCGTCGCCATCGAGGCGGACTGGCCGGATGCCGCGCGGGTCGACCATTACGTACGGCATTTCCAGTATCCGCCGTCGGAGTGGACCGCGTTTGCGCGGTTTCCGACCTGGATGTGGCGCAACACCGAGGTGCGCGATTTCGTCAGCTGGCTGCGCGAACACAACGGCGCGGCGGCGAAGGACGAGCGCGTCGCGTTTCATGGTCTCGATCTCTACAGCCTCTATGATTCGATCCGGTCGGTCCTGCACTATCTCGATGAGGTCGATCCCGAATCGGCGAAGGTGGCCCGCGAACGCTACGGCTGTCTGACGCCGTGGCAGCGCGATCCCGCAACCTATGGTCATGCCGCGCTGACGGGATCCTATCCGACCTGCGAAACCGACGTGGTGCGCGCACTCAGCGATCTGCTGGCAAAACGCCGGGCATACGCCGAACACGACGGCGAGCGCTTTCTCGACGCCGAGCAAAATGCCCGTCTGATCGCCAATGCCGAGCGCTATTACCGGATCATGTACTACGGTTCGCGCGCGTCGTGGAACCTGCGCGACGGCCACATGTTCGAGACGCTGAAGAACCTGCTGGCGTTTCACGGCGCCGACAGCAAGGCGGTCGTCTGGGCCCACAACTCGCACGTCGGCAACGCCGCCGCGACCGAGATGGCCCTGCGCGGCGAACACAATATCGGGCAACTTTGTCGCAAGCAGTTCGGCGAACTGGCCTATCTGGTCGGCTTCGGAACCCACAGCGGCACGGTCGCCGCGGCATCGGAATGGGGTGGCCCGATGGAAGTCAAGAAGGTCCAGCCTGCGCTTGCCAACAGCTATGAGCAACTGTGTCATGCCACGGGCCATGCGCGTTTCATGCTTGGCCTGCGCGACCGCGGTGATTTGTGCGGGCCGAAAGGACTTGGCAGGGAACGCCTGGAGCGGGCGATCGGGGTGATATACCGTCCCGAAACCGAACGCGAGAGCCATTACTTTCAGGCTGAATTGCCCGGCCAGTTCGACGAATATGTCTGGTTCGACGAAACCCGTGCCGTTACGCCGCTCGAAACCGCCGAAATCAAGGGGCTGCCGGATACCTATCCGTTCGGGGTGTAGAATTCGTACTGCCGGGATGTTTCCTGCGCCATTTGCACCGCTTGAATCATCACCATAGCGACGGGAAGATTCCGCGAAAACCGATCGATACGAGGACCACAATGAACAAGCTCAAGATCCCGCATGATGCATTCGTGTTTGTTGGCGACGGCCGCAAAGCCCTGTTCCTGCGCAACGACGGCGACGACAAATTTCCGAATCTCAGAATCGAAACGGTGTTTCAGGACGACAATCCGCCGAGCCATGTGCAGGGCAGCGAACGGCCGGGCCGCTTCAGCAAGGGTTCGCAAACCGGGCATCGCAGCACCGTCGAGCCAACCGACTGGCATGACATCGAGGAGCATCATTTCGCTCGCAAGGTCGCGGCCGCGATGGAGGAGGTGATTCGAACGCGCAAGGTGAAAGCCCTCGTGGTGGTGGCGCCGCCAAGGACGCTGGCCGACTTGCGGGACGCGTTCCACCCCGACGTCAAGGCCTGCATCATTGCGGAGATCAACAAGGATCTAACCAGGCATCCGGTCTGGGAAATCGAAAAGCATCTGACCGGCGATGCTGGCTCGCATTGAGGCATGGTGCCGGCCGGCGGAGGGTCAATGCAGTACCTGAGCACAAGCCAGACTTCCGGAACGGGATCGCCTCCGCGAAAGAGCCCTCCCTTGGAACAAACCGATGAAGCGCGACGCTTGATCGAAAACGACCAGGTCGACGTCGAGCGTGGAATCCCCACGGATCACGACGAGCCGATTGAGGGCGCCGAGCCGCACCAACGGCCCGACCCGCCGGTGTTCGAGGATTGAAGGGCCCTGTGGCGGCTGCATCCGTTCGACTTCGGTGGATCATGCCGGCCCAACGAATTCGTCGTGCTTCGCCAGCCGGCCGTCGACGATGTGAATCCTGCGATGCATCTGCGATGCGAGATTGAGATCGTGGGTGACGGCGACCACGGTTTTCCCGCGCAGCGCCACCAGGTCGCGCAGGATGCCGAACACCTGCGCGGTGGAAGCGGAATCGAGGCTTCCGGTTGGTTCGTCCGCTAGAATGACCGGGGGGTCGTTGGCCAGCGCTCGCGCCACCGCCACGCGCTGGCGCTGGCCGCCGGACAATTGATCCGGGGTCTTGTGTCGATGATCGGCTAGGCCAAACGATTCCAGCAGTTCCTCGGCGCGCGCAGTGATGGCGCGGGGCGGCAGGTTTCCTAGCGCTCGCATCGGCAGCGCAACGTTTTCGGTGATCGAGAATTCCGGCAGCAGAAAATGAAACTGGAACACGAAGCCGAGGCGGGTGAGCCGTACTTCCGCCCGTTCGTCCTCGGTCATGACAGCGGTGGATTGCCCTTCGATCAGGACCTCGCCGCCGCTCGGAAGATCGAGCAGCCCCAGGAGATACAGCAGCGACGATTTGCCGGAACCGGACGGGCCGGTGATGGCGATGAATTCGCGCGGCATGATGGCAAGGTTGATGTCCTCCACCAGCGTGACCGGCACGATTCCACCGAGGACTTTGGTGACGCCGCGCGCCTCGATTAGCGTGGATCTCATGTCGCGCCCCGGATGATATCGACCGGGTGCAGCCGCGCCGCGGATCGGGCCGGGAAATAGCCGGCTACCAGGCTTGAGAGCAATGCGACGCTGGTTGCGAGCAAATAGTGGTTCACCGAGTACAGCACGGGCAGATGGTTGTTGTCGGAGAACGGGGTTTTGAACTCCAGTGAGGCGAGCCCGCGAGTCAGGAGATAGCCGAAGATCCAGCCCAGCACCGCGCCGACCAGACCGACCAGCAGCGCCTCGACGATGAAGACGGCCCGGATGGTTTGGTCCCGGAAGCCCAGCGATTTCAGGATGGCGATGTCGCGGGTTTTCTCATGGGTGATGGTGGAGATGATGTTGTAGGTGCCGAAACTCGCGACCAGCAGGATGGCGCCGACGATGGTGTACATCAGCACGTTGCGTAGCGTGATCGCGGACAACAGATCCTCCTGCGCTTCCTGCCAGGAGATCGATTTATAGCCGGTCTGTTCGCCGATCCGCTCCGAGATTAGGCGGGCCGCCATGGGATCTCGGGTGCGAACGCGAATCTCGTTGACGATGCCGGTCTGCCTTTCGAGAATCTGCGCGGTCTTGAGCAGCACATAGCCGGTGGTCTCGTCGGTCATGCGAAAACCGGTGTGGAAGGTGCCGACCACGGTGGCGTTCATGCTGACGCCTTCGGCGGAGGCCAGCGTGATGTTGGAGTTGACCCGCGCCCCGATCTTGTTGGCGAGGCGGTCACCGAGCAGGACGGCGTTGGAGGCACGATACAGCGAGTTCAGCGTTCCCTGCTTCATGTGAGTCGCGAGATTGGACACATCCGCCTCGGTGCGAGGATCGATGCCGATGATCGAGGTGGTCAGGTTCCGTCCCGCGAACCGCAGCACCGCTTTCGACTGCACCGACGGGGTCAGCGCGCCGGGCACCCACGTTTGCAGCGATGCGATAGTGGCCATCGGATTCTTGATGCCAGGGCGTCGGACATCAGGCGTAAGGCCATGGAACTCGGCGGCTTTATAGACCGTGTCGGCGGGCTGCCGCGTCGGTTCGCGCAGTTCATCGGTGATGGAGATATGCGGCAGCGCATCGACCAGGGTCCTGATAAAATCGTCCTGCGATCCCTCCATCATCGCCGCCATCATTACCGAAAATCCGACGCCGGTCATCACGCCGGCGATTGCCACCAGCGTCTGGCGGGCGCGGTGGCGGACATGGGTCCATGCGATCGTCAGGATCAGGTTCATGGCGCGGCCGGTTCCGCGAGCGTCGGCCGGACCCGCGATCCGTCCTTGATGTTGGTCGTGGCGGGAGAGGCGACCAGTTCACCCTCGCTGGCGCCGCTCACGATTTCCACGCGGCCTGTGCCGCGAATGCCGGTCTCGACCTTGCGGGACCGGGCGCGATCGTTTTCGATCGTCAGCAGGCTGTTGTTGACGACGGCATTGGCGGGAACCAGAAGCACGTCCTGCTTCTCCTTGCTGACGATATTGGCCTCCACGCTCATGCCCACCCGCAACGGCGTGTCGTCGGGCAAACCGATCCGGACGCGGAAGGTCTTGGAGACGGGATCGCCGGCCGGCGTGATCTGCTTGACGACGCCCGGCAGCACCTGGTTGGGAAACGCATCGGTGCGCAGCAGCGCTTTCTGGCCGGCCTTGACGCGGGGGATGTCCTCCTCGTTGACGTCGGCGACGACCCACAACGGTTTCTCCAGGCCGATGCGGTAGAGAACCGTACCGGGGTCCACCATGTCGCCGACTTCGCCGTCCTCCTTGAGCACGATGCCGTCCATCGGCGAAACCAACTTGAAATACTCCAGTCGCTGGCCCTGGGCGGCGATCTGCGCCCGGATACGCGCAAGGTCGCTTTCGGCGCGCTGGTACGCTTGCGAGGTCGAAACCCCGCGCGCCAGCAATTGCGACTGGCGGTCGAATTCGTGGCGCTGGAATTCCTCCAGGGCGCGCAGATCGTTCAGCGTGGCCAGCGCCTCCCTGTCGTCGAGGCGCGCCAGAACATCGCCCTTCTTGACGCTCTTGCCCTCGCACCGGCAACG
Source organism: Bradyrhizobiaceae bacterium Ga0074131 (assembly GCA_001464035.1). Lineage (GTDB taxonomy): Bacteria > Pseudomonadota > Alphaproteobacteria > Rhizobiales > Xanthobacteraceae > Bradyrhizobium. The sequence goes on along the minus strand of LNEC01000011.1, from coordinate 65,507 downwards.
CTCGATGATGCGGCCGCGCACCAGCGGCGTCGAGCGAGACCATGTTTCGGGCTCGACCGAGCCGGTTGCGTAAACGATTTCGGCGGCGCCGCCGCGCGTGATCCGGACGACCGTAATGGCCGGCCCACGCGACAGCCACCACGCAATCGCCGCCAGCGCGGCGACCAGCAGTACGGCCGCGGGCAGCTTCCATGAATTCCGACGCCGGCCGGCCGCAGCTGGCCGGGTTACAGCTTCCTTCGTTTCGGTTGGCGCAACCCTCATATCCATGATTGACCAAGATCGATGTTGCGGCGCGACCCGTCAGCCAAGGAAAAGTCCGCCGGCCGCCCTGACGGAAGCGATTCTGAAATACTGCTGGGCATACACGACGATCCCGCGATCGATCGGATGATGGGCGGCCTCGCCGGCGACGATGCTACCCCCGATCTTGATGTGTTGCTCGTGCCGAGACTTGGCAAGTTCCGTCTTGGCGCTGGCGGGACCGATGATCACGATTTCGCCGTGGCGGAGGTGTTGCCTGGGCAAGTGCGGGTGCATCACGATCTCGTCGCCGCCCGATCGTCCGTCGTGGAACATCTTGGCCTGGGAGCGATCGATCCAGACCATGGCATGGAAGTGAGTCGGCATGGTCGTATCCTTTATGGGCACCGTTCCGCCATTTGGCCAAGTATGGCTCGATGCGCGGCCCGCCGCCAACTGGGAATGACTACCGCCAAGGCGCATTGGCCGATTGATTCAGGTCAATCGAAGCAGGCCCATTCAGTGCATCAAAAATGCGCATATCGCGCTGTGTTGGAGGACGTGGCGTGTTACCCCGCCGAATATCCATTCGCTGACGCGTGTGTGTCCGTACGCCCCGGCCACGATCAGATCGATTCTCGCTTCAGACGCGATAGCCTCGAGTTGGCTGCCGACGTCGCCGGCAGACAGCTCGACCCGTGCCGACGCAGGGATAGCGTGGCGCTGAAGCCATCTGACCACGTCAGCAAGCCGATCGTTCGCCGCCGCTCTCTCGATTTCGCCGGACACGATCTCGACAACCGTCAGTTCGGTGGCTTGCCTGAGCAGCGGAAGCGCCGCCGGAAGCGTACGGCGTGCCTCGGTAGAATCCTTCCAGGCAACCAGAATGCGATTGAGGGCGAGGCTGGTGCAGCGAGGCGGAACGACGAGAACTGGCCTGCCCGCCCGCATGACAACATCGCCGATCTCGAGCAGATGCCGCACACCGAACCTGGCGTAATCTTCCGCGCGGCCGACCACCAGCAGATCCGCAGCGCGCGCTTCCTGGGCGAGGAAGTCCGCGGGGTAGGCGATGTCCGCGCGCCATTCCAGCGCGCCGGCAACACCCATCAGCGCTGATCGAAAATGAACTTCACCGCGGCCGATCGCCTGGTTCAGTTGTTCATAATCGACTTCGAGCACGCTCGTCGCGATCATGCCGTCCGCGTGAATCGGCGCGTTGGGGAGCCCGGCGGTGACGCCGATCACGCGCGACTTGAACCGGTCAGCCAGTTCGCGCGTCACGCGCAGGGCGGACTCGCTGTATTGGTCGAGATCGAGATGCACCATGACGGTCTTGTATGTCACGCTGCCGTTCAAATCAGTGGGAGATCAATGCCGGGACGGTGAGCGTTTCGAACATGCCTCGCGTCACTCCCCCCAGGATGAACTCCCGCAGTCTGGAGTGACCGAAGCCCCCCATCACGATCAAGTCAGTGTCGTTGTCGGCAGCCAGCGACAGGATGGCATTGTGGACGTTGGAGCTATCAGCCGTCAGCCGGTGAGGGGTTGCGGGCAGATCGCGCCGGGCGAGATGGGCGATCAATGCCGCCAGCGATGCTTCGCCAATAGCATCTTCGTCCTCGTTGATCGCAACGACGTCGATTGCCTTGGCCTTGCGAAGGAACGGCGCAGCGTTGTGGACAGCCCGCGCCGCCGGCGCCTTGCCGTCCCAGCAGATCATCACGCGATCCGACTTGAAAGTCCCGCGGTTGATGTAAGGAATCATCAGCATGGGCCGCCCGGAGCCGAACAGCACCGCCTCGGACAGAAAATCGGTCTGGCTCGGTTTGGAACTGTCCGGCTGAGCGACGATGTTCAGATCGTAGAGCCGTGACATCTCCGTGACGGTGCGAGTCGCGGCGTAGGAAACATTGAACGTGCTCTTGGCATCGTGTGCAATGTTCAGGCGCCTTGTCGCGATCTCGAACTGGTCGAGCATGGCGGCGGCCTTTTCCAGGCCGGTTTCGTATTGGGCGGCCATGACGACGGCGGACGCCTCGAAGGCGAACATGGGATTGACGGCCTGATAGGCGCAGGCGATGCCATCGAGATGGGCCTCGAACAGATGGGCAACGGCAGCGGCGCAATCAATGAGGTAGCCGGCAGGCCGGTCGACCGGCAGAAGGACGGCGATATCGTTCAGCATGATCGAACGCTCCGGGGTTGCGAGCCTGACTGCACCAAGTGCTACCATGCCCGCATACGACTGAAGCGTGTTTGATCTATCTCATGGGAACGATACAAAAACTCGGGCGCGCCGGCTGACCGGCTCGCCCAATTTCTGTTCAAACAACCGGGATCTCCCGGGTCCTTTCAACGCCGCCAACTCGGACTGTCTAGTTCAAATCTACGACCTGCGGCCGCACCACCTAGTGATGATGGTGATGGCGCCGGTGGTGATGGTGCCTATGATGATGGTGATGGCGCCAGCGATAGTGGTGGTAGCGCGGAACCACGTGAACGTATGGGATGAAGTGATGATGGCGGCGATGATAATGGTGGTGGTGGCGCCGATGATGGTGGCGATAGTGCACCTGCACCAGCGGATGTTCGGCGACGATCGGCGTGGGTGCGAGCGGGGCGGCGTGGCTGGCGGGGGCGTTGAAGCCGAGCGCGAGGCAGGCGCCGAGTACAGTGAGTAGAATGAACTTTCGCGACATGTTTCCTCCCGTTGGGAACTTCGATACGCGAGCCTAGGGAAATCTATCTGAATACGGACTGAACGAGTGTTGGCCGCGGACATCGAAAACGCCTGGGATAGCAGTTCCAGTGTCTCCCGAAATACGACGAGGGAACGAAGCCGAAGAGTCGATCACGCTGATGTCCAAAACGCAGCAGGGCATGGCCGCTCGGGCCAGGCTTCATCGCAACGCGTCGGCTTCCTCAGCTTTGGATCATCGCAGAGCGCACGAACGGCCCTCATGGCATCGCTCCGATCGGTGCCACCGTCACCATGTTCATGACATCTGCTCGCGGTGCACTCCCACGGCCTGGTCAAGGTCATGTTCGACACTGGTTGAGACGGTGAGAAGAAAGTTCTCCCGAGCCAGCGGCAGGGCTCGGGCGAGTTTCGCAATTCCCGGGGCCGTCCCGCGGCCGCGCGATAGAAACCGACGGAAGCTGTCGATCCGACGCCGTTTAACGTTATCCGACGACCGACACCGCGCCTGACAGCGCACCGTTCGAGGCTGAGATCTAGCCTGATAGTATCAGGCTTTGGCCGCTGCAGGCTTGGGCAGCGGTTTGTCCTGCCGCTTCGACCAGGAGATGTAGTAGGCGACGAGCGTCATGATCGCGAACCCGCTCACGCTGACGAAAATCTGGGAGAGCAGCGAGCCCGAACTCATGATCAGCAGGAAATGTCCGACGAAGGACAGGAATACGCCGACGCAGAATACCGCGAGCGACTGCTGACCGCAGACCACGAGGGGATCGAATATCCTCCATTCCAGGCCTGGCCACTCCTTCGGCACGAACCTGACGATCATGATCGCGATCACCACGAAATGCAGGAAGCGATAGGGGGCGAGGTCGGTCTTGTCGTTGGGATTGAAAGCCGAGTAGAGCCACTGCGGGAACAGCGCGCCGAAATCCGCAAACCTGCCGGCCATCGTCATGACGAGCGCGAAGACTAGATAGGCGACACACAGATATGGCGTAATGGGGAGATCGACGATCCATCGCGCCCGTTTGGCGCCGCCGAGTGCGCACCACGAGCCGAACACGAACAGTACCTGCCAGCAGTACGGGTTGAAGTACCATGCCCCGGCCGGATAGGCCCTCAGGTTCCAATCGAACTGACGGGCCACCAGCCACAGCCCGATCGAAGCCAGCAGGGTCAGGTCGGGCTGGCGCAGCATCAGCCACAGCACGGGCGGAAACAGCCCCATCAGCACGATGTAAAGCGGAAGCACGTCCATGTTGACCGGCTTGAACTTGAGCAGCAGGCCCTGGCGCAGGGTTTCGATCGCCTGGTCGCCGGTGAGGCCAGCCAGGTTGAATTCGTGGATGATCTCCGGATCGCTGAAGCGCAGCGCGACGTACCCGATCGCGACGATGTAGATGACGAACAGGATGATATGGGCGACGTAGAGCTGCCATACCCGCTTGGTGAGGCGGGTAGCGCCCACGATAAAGCCCCGTTCCAGCATCATCCGGGCGTAGACGAACGATGCCGTATATCCTGAAATGAAAACGAACAGATCCGCTGCATCGCTGAAGCCGTAATTCCGGGTGGTGATCCAGTTCACAACGTTGTCGGGGATGTGATCGAGGTAAATCGCCCAGTTGGCGACGCCGCGAAACAGATCGAGCCGGAGATCGCGTCCCTTTTCAGGCAGTGTTGCGTTGATTTTCATGAGTCCCGTTTCGAAGTGATGCTTTCGACAATGGCGGGCCGCAGCCGACGCAACCTCAGCCGTTCGGCCGGCCAAGATTGTCACAGCGCAGCATAGTGACTATACCGATCGCAGAAAATGTAACATTTGGGCCGAGAATCACCGATCAACTTCCTGAAAGGTGTTCCTATACTATCCCGGCTGCTTTAACCACGCGCTTCCATGCCGCAGATCTCACGGGGCTTCGACATCCATGACCGCACGCATCTTCAAGCCCGCCAAAAACGCGATGCAATCGGGGACCGCCAAGACCAGGGAATGGCAGCTGGATTACGAGCCGGAGCAGCCGCGGGCGATCGAGCCCCTGATGGGGTGGACCTCGTCCGGCGACATGAAGCAGCAGATCACGCTTCACTTCGATACAAGAGAGGACGCTGTCGCTTATTGCGAACGCGAGGGTATTCCCTACCAGGTGATCGAGCCAAAGGAGCCGGCGCGCCGGCAAGCCGCCTATGCCGATAATTTCGCCTTCCGGCGCGGCGAACCCTGGACCCACTAGGAAACAGGTCGTCTGGCGAGACCATGATGGCCGGAGGGGATGTCGGGAAAAGGACATTTCAGAGAGGCATTTTGCCCGAATAGCGCTAATGTCGTCTCGGGCGACGCCTCTTCGTCAAGTTGAGGTTGCGCCAGACAACGGCTCAATGACATCTTGACGCAGGCCAAACGCCGGATTGCGGCGCACCCCAACCGCGGAACAACATGCCGCTTCATTCCAGCATTGATACCACCTCGTCCGATTTCGCCCGCAACGCCGAGGCGATGCGCGCGCTCGTCGCCGAACTGCGAGATAAACTCGACCAGGTGGCCGGCGGCGGCGGCAAGGTCTCGCGCGCCCGGCATACCTCGCGCGGCAAGATGCTGGCCCGCGAGCGCGTCGACCTCCTGATCGATCCCGGCACGGCCTTCCTCGAACTGTCGCCGCTGGCGGCCCATGGGCTCTATGGCGGCGACGTGCATTCGGCGAGCGTCATCACCGGGGTCGGGCGGATATCGGGGCGCGAATGCGTTGTCGTCGCCAACGATGCCACCATCAAGGGCGGCACCTATTATCCGATGACGGTCAAGAAGCACCTGCGCGCACAGGATATCGCGCGGCAGAACAATCTGCCCTGCGTCTATATGGTCGATTCCGGCGGCGCCTTTCTGCCAATGCAAGACGAGATTTTTCCCGACGAGCGGCATTTCGGCCGCATCTTTTACAACCAGGCCCAGATGTCGGCGCAGGGCATCCCGCAGATCGCCATCGTGATGGGCTCCTGCACCGCCGGCGGCGCCTATGTCCCGGCAATGTCGGACGAAAGCATCATCGTGCGCAACCAGGGCACGATTTTTCTCGGCGGGCCGCCGCTGGTGAAGGCCGCCACCGGCGAGGTCGTGACGGCGGAAGAACTCGGCGGCGCCGACGTGCACTCGCGGCAATCCGGCGTCACCGATCATTATGCGCAGAACGACAGCCACGCGATCGGCATCGCCCGGCGCATCGTCGCCACGCTGAAGCCGGCCAGCCGCGCCGCGCTCAACATGCATGCGCCGCGCGAGCCGCTGTTTGCGCCCCAGGAAATCTATGGCGTGGTCTCCGCGGACGGCCGCAAGCCGTTCGACGTGCATGACATCATCGCGCGGCTGGTCGACGGCTCGGATTTCGACGAATTCAAGAAGCTGTACGGCCAGACCCTGATCTGCGGCTTCGCCCATATCTGGGGCTATCCGGTCGGCATCATCGCCAACAACGGCATCCTGTTCAGCGAGAGTTCGCTGAAAGGCGCGCATTTCATCGAACTGTGCTGCCAGCGCAATATCCCGCTGGTATTCCTACAGAACATCACCGGATTCATGGTTGGCAAGAAATACGAGGCCGGCGGCATCGCCCGCGACGGCGCCAAGCTGGTGACGGCGGTGGCCACCGCCGGCGTGCCGAAATTCACTGTCGTGATCGGGGGCTCGTACGGCGCCGGCAATTACGGTATGTGCGGCCGCGCCTACAGCCCGCGTTTCCTCTGGATGTGGCCGAACGCCCGCATCTCCGTGATGGGCGGCGAGCAAGCCTCGATGGTATTGGCGCAGGTGCGGCGCGACAGCATCGAGGCCAAGGGCGATACCTGGTCGGCCGAAGAGGACGACAAGTTTCGTGCGCCTATTCGCGCCCAGTATGAGAGCCAGGGCAGTCCCTACTACGCCACGGCGCGGCTCTGGGATGACGGCGTGATCGATCCCGCCGATACCAGGCTGGTGCTCGGCCTCGGGCTTTCGGCGGCGGCCAACGCGCCGATCGAGCCGACCCGCTTCGGCCTGTTCAGGATGTGATAATGAAAGGCCAAGCCCAGTACCGGCGATTTCGCACCCTCCTGATCGCCAACCGCGGCGAGATCGCCTGCCGCGTGATCCGCACCGCGCGGGCCATGGGCCTGCGCACGGTGGCGGTCTATTCCGAGGCCGACGCCGATTCCATGCATGTCGCCATGGCCGATGAGGCCGTGCTGCTCGGCCCGGCGCGGGCGCGTGACAGCTATCTCAACATCGAGCGCGTGATCGAAGTGGCGAAAAAGACCGGCGCCGAAGCCGTGCATCCCGGCTATGGCTTTCTGTCGGAGAATGCCGAATTCGCCGAGGCATGCCTGGTAGCGGGGCTGGTGTTCGTCGGTCCCACGGCCGCGATGATGAGGGCGATGGGTTCGAAGTCCGGCTCAAAATTCCTGATGGAGCAGGCCGGCGTTCCGTTGGTGCCCGGCTATCACGGCGAGGCGCAGGACGACGCGACCCTGGCCGCGGCAGCCGACAAGGTCGGATTTCCGGTGCTGGTCAAGGCTTCCGCCGGCGGCGGCGGCCGCGGCATGCGGGTGGTGCGGGCGGCCGAAGAACTGGCCGCGGCCATTGTCAGCGCCAAGCGCGAGGCCAAGGCCGCGTTCGGCGACGATCGCATGCTGATCGAAAAATTCGTGCAGAATCCGCGCCACATCGAGGTGCAGGTCATCGGCGACAGCCACGGCAATCTGTTGTCGCTGTTCGAGCGCGAATGCACGCTGCAGCGGCGGCACCAGAAGGTGATCGAGGAAGCGCCTTCGCCGACGCTGAATGCGGCCCAGCGCGAGACGGTATGCGCCGCCGCGCGCAAGGCCGCGGCCGCGGTCAACTACGTCGGCGCCGGCACCATCGAGTTCGTCTCGGACGGCAAGGACGTGTTCTTCATCGAGATGAACACGCGGCTGCAGGTTGAGCATCCCGTCACCGAACTGATCACGGGCATCGATCTCGTGGAATGGCAATTGCGGGTGGCGTTCGGCGAAAAATTGCCGCTGACGCAGGACCAGATCATGCTCGATGGCCATGCCATCGAGGCGCGGGTCTATGCAGAGAATCCGCACAAGAACTTCATGCCGTCGGTCGGCCGCATCAGGACCTGGCGGATGCCCGCGGAACAGAACGGCCTGCGGATCGACGCCGGCTATCGTGCAGGCGACGCGGTCTCGCCGCACTACGATGCCATGCTGGCCAAGGTGATTGCATGGGCACCGACCCGTGATCTCGCGATCGAGCGACTCAACCGGGGCCTCGGGGAGACCGATGTCCGGGGCATCGTCAGCAACATTCCCTTCCTGTCGGCGCTGGTGACGCATCCGCAGGTGCGCGCCAATACCATCGATACCGGCTTTATCGAACGCGAGTTGAAGAATCTGACGCCGGAGGCGCCGGCGCCGCATGATCTCGAGCTGTGCGCGGCAGTGGTCGCTATCCTCCGTGAAGAAACCGAGCGCGCCGGCGCGGAGACGCATTCGCCTTGGCAGACGGCGGGCTGGATGCCAGTCGGCCGACGGCAGCGGGTGTTCACGTTCCGGCACGGGGAGGGGGGCGAACACAGGGTGACCCTGACCTATGGCAATGGCCCCGCGACGCTGTCGATCGGCGAACGCGCCCTGGCCTTCACCACCGCGCCCGAGGCGGCTGGCGGCTTCGATCTGAGGCTGCACGGCATTAAATCTCATGTACTTGCCGTGGTTGAAGGCCACGAACTCTATCTTCGCACCCGCAACGGCCGCTTCGACCTGCATTGGGTCGATCCTTTCGGCGGCGATGAGGAAGAGCACGTCGGTGAAGACAAGATCGTGGCGCCGTTGCCGGGCACGGTGGTGGCGTTGCTGGCGGAAGTCGGCGCCGTGCTGGAGAAGGGCGCACCCATCCTCACGCTCGAAGTGATGAAGATGGAGCAGACTCTGCGCGCGCCGTTTGCGGGCGTCCTGAAGGCCATAAAGTGCAAGGTCGGCGATATCGTCGGCGAGGGCGACGAACTCGCCGTGGTCGAACCGACGGCCGCGTGAGAGCAGCATGAGCGATTCCGTCCGCATCGTCGAAGTAGGTCCTCGCGACGGCCTGCAGAACGAGAAGACGCCTGTCGGTGTCGGGGACCGCATTGCCTTCGTCGAGTCGCTACTTGGCGCCGGGCTGCGCACCGTCGAGGTCGGCGCCTTCGTGTCGCCGAAGGCGATCCCGCAAATGGTGAACTCCGATGCCGTGCTGCGCGGGGTCGATCATCATCCGGACAGCGAATTCCACGTGCTGGTGCCGAACGAAAAGGGCTACGAGGCGGCGCGCGCGGCCGGCGCCAGGGTAATCGCCGTCTTCGCCTCGGCCTCGGAAGGCTTCTCCCGCGCCAATATCAATTGCACGGTCGCGGAATCCATCGAGCGCTTCAAGCCGGTGGTGGCTCGCGCCAGGTCCGACGGCATCAAGGTACGCGGCTATATCTCCTGCGTACTCGGCTGCCCCTTCGACGGCGAGGTCAGGCCGCAGGCCGTGGTCGACGTGGCGCGGACGCTATCGGAGCTCGGCTGCTACGAGGTCTCGCTCGGCGACACCATCGGCGTCGGCACGCCGCTGAAGGCTAGGCATCTGTTGCGCGCGGTGGCGGGCAGCGTGCCGATGGCTCATCTGGCAATGCATTTTCACGATACCTATGGCCAGGCGCTGGCCAATCTCTACGCAGGTATGGAGGAGGGCTGCCGCGTGATCGACGCCGCGGCCGGCGGTCTCGGCGGCTGCCCCTATGCGCCCGGCGCCACCGGCAACGTCGCGACCGAGGACGTGGTCTACATGCTGGAGGGCATGGGCATCGCCACCGGCGTCGACATGCCGAAGCTGGTGGCGGCGACCAACGCCATCAGCCGGCTGATCGGCCGGCCGCCGGTCAGCCGGGTGGCGGCGGCATTGAACGCCAAGGCGCGCGCCCGGTCGGCTTGATCCGGTCGTGGAACAAGCATCATGCGGCGGCGAACGGTGCAAGCCGCGGCGACTTCAAGAGCCCGTCGCTTTGGCGTCGCGCGAGCTCCCCTCCGTCAGGGGGCGGGACCGTCCTGCACGGTGCGTCTCGCCCTCAACGGCCGCGCTATTTCTTCTTGCCCTTGCCCTTGCGGGCGGCATAGCGCGCGTCGCGCGCTGCCTTGCGCTCGGCCTCGAGCGCTGCTTCCCGGGCGGCTGCCTCTTCCTTTTCGCGCGCGACGAGGGCCAGGGCTTCCGCAGCCGCCTCGGCCTCGCGCGCCTTCTGCTCGGCCTTGGCGGCCTCGCGCACCAGTTTGGCCTTGGCCCGTTCGGCCGCCTGCGCCTCGCGCTCGGCCTGCCGCTGCAGGACCGCAGGATCGTTGAGCCCCGGCTTGGCGCGAAACTTCTCCAGGATGCTCTTCCTTGCTTCCTGCGCCGCCTTCTGTCGGTCCGCGAAGCTAGGTTCCTTGAATCCACTCATTGAAACGGCCTTGTCGCTTTCATTTGGGTTGTGGGGTTATCGCCTTTGGCAGGACACTCGGCGCGCCCGGCGCGATTGGGAGCGGTTTACAGCCGCGCGGGCCGCGACGCCACCGTTTAATCGGCCAGCCGGCGCGAGGTGGCGCGAAACTGATGCTGCGGCCGCCCACCGGCAAGGTGCCGAACACCTCGGAATTGAGCTCCCGGCCAGCAAAAACCAGCCGCGCCGTGTGGTCGCGACCGAGCGGCATCACCAGGCCTCGAAGCGAAGTTCGGCGGCCCCCTTGGCGGCGATGCCGCGGACGTCCCATCTGGCGGACCCGTTCAGCGAACGGCATTGGACGCGGATCATCACGCCGCGCTCGTCCTTGCCGGCGTCGTCAACGATGCCGACGACGGGGCAATTAAGCCCGTCGGAGGCGATCTGACCGGCGAGCTTCTGCTTTTCCTTCAGATTGGGTTGGGTCCTGAGCGGAGTCTGCGCCGCGGCAAGGCTGCACGACAGGACAAGTCCAGCCGCCGATATCTGCAGAATGCGACGCGTGATGGGAGTCATGTCCTGCGCACCAAACGGAAGCTGGAGATCACATCCGAAACCTTGCGTTAATGATCTCCCTTAAAGGGAAATTTGCCTATCGCGCCCACGATGCGCAACCGCAAACCTTTTGCTGATCGCAGTTTTTCAAACCACACGGGGACGGGACCACCATGACGATGTCACGCACATGTGCAGTACTGATCGCTTCAGCCGTTACGGTCATGGCGCTTCCGAACGCTGCCTCCGCGCAATGCCAAGGCTGCTACATACCGCCGCCGCAGCCTTGCGTCACCTGCTATCAGCGCCAGGTCGTGCCGCCGCAGTACCGTACCGTCGAGGAAACCGTGATGGTCGCGCCCGGCGGCGTCATCGCCCATCGCACCCCGGCGCAATACCGCACCGTGATGGTGCCGCAGACCGTGATGGTGGCGCCGGAAGGCGTCCAGTACGAGCGGACGCCGCCGCAATACGCGACCCGCCAGCGCGTCGAAATGGTCGCGCCCGCCCGCGAATACTACATGGCGACGCCGCCGCGCTGCAGCACCTGCGGGTACTGACACCCGCGGCCTGCGCCGGCACAAAAATATCGAAAACAACCCCATGCAACGGAGCGAGGGGTCGCGCGGGCATCCACGTCTTCGCTATTGTGGCGAAAACAAGGCACGGTCAAACGGAGAGGCCCCGGAGCGATCCGTGGCTTTTGCTCCGATGGATGTGCCGGTTTGCCGCTCGGACAACCTTCAGGGCTTAGCAACGCGTGCCTAGCGCGGACCGGGACCGGGGCTCCGGCATGCCCAACAGCGCGGCAAAGAAGCAGAACGTCACTGGCGATCCCAGCAGGATTCGAACCTGCAACCCACGGAGTAGAAATCCGTTACTCTATCCAGTTGAGCTATGGGACCGTAGCTTCACGGCGGCTTGCCTTCATAGCACTGCCAATATGAAAAATCCGCTGCCCGGCCAAGCACTTTCCGAACCCTTTTTCGTTTCCCGGCGACATATCGAAACGGTGGGCCGTTGCGTTTGTCCGTGCCCAAGTCAATGCTGCGCCGCGGCTGGCTGCCGGGTGAAGTCAGGGGCTCGCTTCGTCATATGTTGCACGCGACTTTTTCGCTACCCGGCTTTGAGGCCGCGAGGCCGTCACTTTTTCGCGCAGTTCTGATCGAAACGCGGCGACTGACCGCGTCCCAGGGAGCTCCAAGATGGTTGGTTTCTTTCGCGCGGCCGCCCTTTGCGCAATGATGGCGCTCGGCCTCTTCACGGCGCAGGCCGCGGACAAGGCCTTCAAACGCGACGATCTCCAGGATTCCGCGATCAAGCTGGAGGCCCAGATCAAGAGCGAAGCCGGCGCGGTGGCGAAATCCGGCGCCACCTTGAAAACCGATGCCGACGCTGCCTTCAAGCGCAGCGATTTCCGTACCGGCCTGCAGATTCTCGGGCAGATCGCAGCCATGACCCCCGAAGACAGCGGCAACTGGCTGCGGCTGGCGCGCGCGATCTTCCAGATATCAACGAAGAACTCTAGCGAACAGACCTTCCTCTTGGAGCGCGCCTCGACCGCGGCGTATATCGCCTACCAGCGCGCCGGCAATTCTGGCGAAGAGGCGGACGCGCTGGCCGTGCTCGGCCGCGCGATGGCCGACCGCAAGCTGTGGCGTCCGGCGCTGGATAGCCTGCGGCTGTCGCTCGACTTGCGCGAAGTCGCCGAGGTGCGCGGCCAATACGAGAAACTGCGCGATCAGCATGGCTTTCGGCTGCTCGACTATACCGTGGATTCCGACCCGGCGTCGCCGCGCGCCTGCTTCCAGTTCTCCGAGGACCTCGCCAGGCGCGTCGACTTTGCGCCATTCGTGGCGCTGGCGGGCAGTGACAAGCCGGCGCTGACATCGGAAGGCAAGCAGCTTTGCATCGACGGCCTCAAGCACGGCGAGCGCTATAACGTCAATTTGCGCGCCGGACTGCCGTCCACGGTGAAGGAAAGCCTGCCGAAATCGGCTGAATTCAACATCTACGTGCGCGACCGCAAGCCGTTTGTGCGCTTTACGGGGCGGGCCTATGTGCTGCCGCGAACCGGCCAGCGCGGCATTCCCCTGGTCAGCGTGAATACCCCCTCGGTGTCGGTCAATGTCTTTCGGATCGGCGACCGCAACCTTATCAATACGGTTGTAGGCAGCGATTTTCAGCAGGCCTTGAGCAAGTACGAGCTTTCCGGCCTCGGCGACGAACGCGGCGTCAAGGTCTGGTCCGGGGAACTCGCCACCGCGACCACGCTCAACCAGGACGTCACCACCGCGTTTCCCGTCGATCAGGCCCTCGGCGACCTGCAGCCTGGGGTCTACGTCATGACCGCTGAAGCCAAGGGCCCGGGCAGCGACAGCGACGGTTCGCTGGCGACGCAGTGGTTCATCGTTTCCGACCTCGGGCTGACGGCCTTCTCGGGCAATGACGGCATCCATGTGTTCGTCAATTCGCTGGCGTCGACCGAACCGGTCGGCAAGGTCGAGGTGCGGCTAGTGGCGCGCAACAACGAAATTCTCGCGACCCGCAAGACCGGCGATTCCGGCCATGTGCTGTTCGAGGCGGGGCTGGCGCGGGGCGAGGGCGGCCTGTCGCCGGCGATGTTGACGGTATCCGGCGAGAAAACCGACTACGCCTTCCTCAGCCTGAAATCCAACGCCTTCGACCTCTCGGATCGCGGCGTTTCCGGTCGGGCGGTGCCGGCCGGCGCCGATGCCTTCGTCTATGCCGAACGCGGCGTCTACCGCTCCAGCGAGACGGTCTATCTCACCGCGCTGCTGCGTGACGGCCAGGGCCATGCCGTGGCCGGCGGGCCGTTGACGCTGGTGATCGAGCGTCCCGACGGCGTCGAATTCCGCCGCGCCGTCCTGCCGGATCAGGGCGCGGGCGGCAGGAGCATGGCGCTGACCCTCAACTCCGCAGTTCCGACCGGGACCTGGCGGGCACGGGCCTTCACCGATCCCAAGGGCTCGTCGGTCGGCGAAACCACCTTCATGGTCGAGGATTACATCCCCGAGCGGATCGAATTCGAGCTAGCGGCGAAAGACAAACAGATCCAAGCTGATGTTCCGGTAGAGCTGAAGGTCGATGGCCGTTTCCTCTACGGCGCGCCGGCCTCGGGCCTGCAGCTGGAGGGCGATATGCTGGTGGCGCCGGCCGCCGATCGGCCGGGATTCGCCGGTTACCAGTTCGGCGTTGCCGACGAGGAAACCGGCAGCAACGAGCGTACGCCGCTCGAAAATCTGCCGGAAGCCGACGCCAAGGGCGTCGCGACCTTCCCGGTCAGACTCGGGAAACCGCCGTCTTCCACACGCCCGCAGGAAGCCCAGATCTTCATCCGCATGGCGGAAGCCGGCGGCCGTTCGGTCGAACGCAAGCTGGTCTTGCCGGTCGCGCCCTCGGCACCCATGATCGGCGTTAAACCGCTATTCACCGACAAGAGCGTCGCAGAAGGTGACAAGGCCGGATTCGATGTCGTGCTCGTGAGCCCCGAGGGCACGCAATTGGCGCGGGATGACCTGCGCTATGAGCTGCTGAAAATCGAATCCCGCTATCAGTGGTATCGACAGAACTCGTCCTGGGAATACGAGCCGGTCAAGTCGACCAAGCGGGTTGCCGACGGCGATCTCGCGGTCGCCGCCGACAAGCCGTCCCGGATCACGCTGTCGCCGCAGCCCGGCCGCTACCGCTTCGACGTCAAAACGACCGAGGCCGATGGTCCGCTGACCTCGGTGCAGTTCGATGTCGGCTGGTATTCCGACGGCAGCGCCGACACGCCGGATTTGCTGGAAACCTCGATCGACAGGCCGGAGTACCAGGCCGGCGACACCATGGTGGTGTCGGTCAATGCCCGCTCGGCCGGCAGGCTGACCATCAACGTGCTGGGCGACCGGCTGCTGACCACGCAATCCATCAACGTCAAGGAAGGCACCGCGCAGGTCAAAATTCCCGTCGGCAAGGATTGGGGTACCGGCGCCTATGTGGTGGCGACGCTGCGCCGGCCGCTCGATGCCGCGGCTTTGCGGATGCCCGGCCGGGCTATCGGCCTGAAGTGGTTCGGCATCGACAAGAAGTCCCGCACGCTTCAGGTCAACCTGTCGCCGCCGGCCCTGGTGCGCCCCGGAACCGCGCTGAAGATTCCCGTCAAGCTCGGCGGCCTCAATCCCGGCGAAGACGCCAGGATTGTCGTCGCCGCCGTCGATGTCGGGATTCTCAATCTGACCAACTACAAGCCGCCGGCGCCGGACGACTACTATCTCGGCCAGCGCCGCATGACCTCGGAAATCCGCGATCTCTACGGGCAGCTGATCGACGGCATGCAGGGCACGCGCGGCCAGATCAGGACCGGTGGTGACGCCGCCGGCGCCGAGCTGCAGGGCAGTCCGCCCACGCAAAAGCCGCTGGCGCTGTATTCCGGGATTGTCGCGGTCGCTGCCGACGGCACCGCCACCATCGACTTCGACATTCCGGAATTCGCCGGCACCGCGCGGGTGATGGCGGTGGCCTGGACGTCCACAAAACTCGGCCGCGCGACGACCGACGTCGCGATCCGCGATCCCGTCGTGCTGACCGCGACATTGCCACGCTTTCTCCTCAATGGTGACAGGGGCACCATGAGTTTCGATCTGGACAATGTAGAAGGCGCGGCCGGCGACTACACCATCAGCGTCAAGGCCACAGGGCCCTTGAAGGTGGCGGGTAATTTGGCCACCACGGTCAAACTCGCGGCCAAGCAGCGCACCTCGATGTCGCTGGCGCTCGATGCCGGCGGCGCCGGCACCGCGAAGCTCGATGTCGACATCAAGGGACCGAACGGGCTGACGCTGGCGCGGCACTACGCGCTCGACGTCAAGGCGGCGACGCAGATTTTGGCGCGCCGCTCGATCCGGACCCTGGCCAAAGGCGAGAGCCTGACGCTGACCTCCGACATGTTCTCGGATCTGGTGCCGGGCACCGGCGGCGTCTCGCTGTCGGTCAGCCTGTCCACCGCGCTCGACGCCGCGACCATCCTGAAGGCGCTCGACCGTTATCCGCACGGCTGTTCGGAACAGATCGCCAGCCGCGCCATGCCGCTGCTCTATGTCAACGATCTGGCGGCGGGCGCGCACCTAGCCATGGATACCGCGGTCGACCAGCGCATCCGGGATGCGATCGACCGGCTGCTGGCGCGGCAAGGTTCGAACGGCTCGTTCGGGCTGTGGTCGTCCGGCGGTGACGATTCCTGGCTCGACGCTTACGTCACGGACTTCTTGACCCGCGCCCGCGAAAAGGGATTTGCGGTGCCGGATAGCTTGTTCAAGAGTGCGCTCGACCGAATCCGCAATTCCGTGGTGAACGCCAACGAGCCGGAAAAGGACGGCGGCCGCGATCTGGCCTACGGCCTCTACGTGCTCGCCCGCAACGGCTCCGCACCGATCGGCGACCTGCGATATCTCGCCGACACCAAGCTCGGCAATCTGGCGACGCCAATCGCCAGGGCGCAACTGGCGGCGGCGCTGGCGCTGGTCGGCGACAAGGGCAGGGCGGAGCGGGTCTATGCCGCGGCGCTCGAAAGCCTCGCACCGAAGCCGGTGCTGGAGTTCGGCCGGGTCGACTATGGCAGCGCCTTGCGCGATGCCGCGGCGCTGGTTTCGCTGGCGAGCGAAGGCAATGCGCCGCGGGCGACGCTGACGCAGGCGGTGCAGCGCGTCGAAGCGGCGCGGGGACTGACGCCCTACACCTCGACCCAGGAAAATGCCTGGCTGGTGCTGGCGGCGCGGGCGCTGGCGAAGGAGACGCTGACGCTCGATGTCAACGGCGCTTCGGTGAAGACCGCGCTCTATCGCAGCTACAAGGCCGCCGAAATGGCGGGCCAGCCGCTCAAGATCACCAACACCGGCGACGCGCCGGTGCAGGCGGTGGTCTCGGTTTCGGGCTCGCCGATCACGCCGGAACCTGCGGCGTCGAACGGCTTCAAGATCGAGCGCAATTATTTCACGCTCGACGGCAAGCCGGCTGACGTGTCGAAGGCGAAGCAGAACGACCGGTTTGCCGTGGTGCTGAAGATCACGGAAGCAAAACCGGAATACGGTCACATCATGGTGTCGGATTATCTCCCCGCCGGCCTCGAGATCGACAATCCTCGTCTCGTTTCATCCGGTGACACCGGCACGCTGGACTGGATCGAGGACGGCGAGGAGCCGGAAAACACCGAGTTCCGCGACGACCGCTTCACCGCGGCGATCGATCGGGCCAGCGACGACACGGCGGTGTTTTCGGTGGCTTATGTGGCGCGCGCGGTTTCGCCCGGCAAGTACGTGCTGCCGCAGGCCTATGTCGAGGACATGTACAATCCCTCGCGCTATGGCCGCACCGGCACCGGTACGGTCGAGGTGCGTGCAGCGAAATGAGTGCATCGGGCCGCAAGATCTCTCCTTCGTCATGGCCGGGCTTGACCCGGCCATCCACGACTTCCTTTGCCGAAAAGCAAGACGTGGATGCCCGGGTCAAGCCCGGGCATGAAAGGCTGAGAAAGCGGCGTGTCTTTCGTTTGGCCGCCATAGCGTTTGCAGCCCTGGCCTTCGTCACGCTTGCGTTCACGGCCTGGGTCACCTCGCTCGGCCCGCTGCCTTTCGAGCAGGCCCGCCAAATCTCCACCACCATCGTCGACCGCAACGGCAAGCTGTTGCGTGCCTATGCAATGGGCGACGGCCGCTGGCGGCTGCCGGTGAATGCGCGAACCGGCGTCGATCCCTCATATCTGAGGCTGCTGCTGGCTTACGAAGACCGGCGGTTTTATTCCCACCATGGCGTTGATCCGCGGGCGCTGGTCCGCGCCGCGCTGCAGTTGGCCGCGAGCGGTCGCATCGTGTCCGGCGGATCCACCATCACGATGCAAGTGGCGCGCCTGATGGAGCCGCGGCGCGAGCGCTCGCTCCAGGCCAAGCTGCGCCAGATTGTCCGCGCGATCCAGATCGAGCGGCAACTGACCAAGGCGCAGATCCTCGATCTCTATCTGGCGTTGGCGCCGTTCGGCGGCAATCTCGAGGGGGTTCGCGCCGCCTCGATCGCCTATTTCGGCAAGGAGCCGAAGCGGCTGTCACTGGCGGAATCGGCATTGCTGGTGGCCTTGCCGCAATCGCCCGAAACCCGCCGGCTCGATCGTCATCCCGACGTCGCGCGCATCGCCCGCGACCGCGTGGTCAATCGCATGGTCGAAGACGGCCGGGTTTCTGTCGAAGACGCGGTTCAGGCCAAGGCGGTTGTGGTGCCGCGGCTGCGCCAGCCCATGCCCATTCTCGCTCCGCATTCCGCCGATCAGGCCCTTGCAACCGCGAGGGATGGACCGGTGATCCGGCTGACGCTGGATTCGGGCCTGCAGAAAACCCTGGAGGGGCTGGCGCGCGACCGCGCGACCGCGCTGGGTCCCGATATTTCCGTGGCGATTGTCGCGGTCGACAATGAAAGCGGCGACGTGCTGTCGCACGTCGGCTCACCCGATTACTTCGACGAGCGGCGCGCCGGGCAGGTCGATATGACCCGCGCGGTACGCTCGCCGGGTTCGACCCTGAAGCCGTTCATCTACGGTCTCGCCTTTGAGGACGGTTTCGTTCATCCGGAAAGCCTGATCGACGACCGGCCGGTCCGTTTCGGCAGTTACGCGCCGGAAAACTTCGACATGACGTTTCAGGGTACGGTGGCGGTGCGCAAGGCGCTGCAACTGTCCCTCAACGTGCCGGCGATCGCGCTGCTCGATCGCGTCGGTTCGAGCCGACTGTCGTCGCGGCTGAAGCAGGCCGGCGCCAATCCGGTGCTGCCGAAGGACGAGGCGCCGGGCCTCGCGATGGGTCTCGGCGGCGTCGGCATCACGCTGCGGGATCTGGTGCAGCTCTATTCCGGGCTGGCTCGGCTCGGCACTACGCGACCGCTGCGTGAAATCGCGACGGCGACGGACGATCCGCGCGAGTCGCTGCGGCTGATGGATCAGGTCGCGGCCTGGCAGGTCGGCAATGTGCTGATGGGCACGCCGCCGCCGGAGAATGCCGCGCATAACCGGATCGCGTTCAAGACGGGGACGAGCTACGGCTATCGCGACGCCTGGTCGGTCGGCTTCGACGGCCGCCTCACCATCGGGGTCTGGGTCGGACGGCCCGACGGCGCGCCGGTACCGGGGCTGGTCGGGCGCATCGCAGCGGCCCCCATTCTGTTCGATGCTTTCGCGCGCACCGGAAAGCTGCCGACGGCGCTGCCGAAGCCGCCAAAGGGTGCCTTGCTGGCAAGCAATGCTAAGCTTCCTTTGCCGCTGCGCCGGTTCCGCCCGGCGGGGGAGCTGGTCGGTACAGGCAGTGAAAAGGCGCCACGCATCCAGTTTCCGCCAAATGGCGCACGGATCGACGTCGATCGCGGCAATGGAGGGCAGTTTTCCGCGATGCCTGTCAAAGTCGCCGGCGGCGTGCTCCCGATCACCATGCTCGTGAACGGCGTGTCGGTCGGTGAAATCGACGACCGCCGCCAGCGGCTGGTCGAGCCACCCGGTCCGGGCTTTGCCAGACTGACCGTTATCGACGCCGTGGGCGTCGCGGACACAGTTGTTATCAGATTTCAATAGTGGGGACCTAACCGGTTGTCGGAATGGCGGCTTCGGCGTAAGCGGAGCCAATGGTCGAAACCTATGCCCGCCCCCGATTTGGAGAGCCGCGCGAGCCGAAAAACCGGATCAATCCGGGTAGCCGGCTTGCCCGGCTGCTTGACCTTGTGGCGGTCAGCCATGCCCGGGCGGCGCTGTTCCTGATTGTCTGCGGGCTTGTGCTGTTCCTGCCCGGCTTCTTCAATATTCCGCCGATCGATCGCGACGAGGCAAGATTCGCGCAGGCGACCAAGCAAATGGTCGAGAGCGGCGATTTCGTCGATATCCGCTTCCAGGACGATGTCCGCTACAAGAAGCCGGTCGGCATCTACTGGCTGCAGGCGGTCGCGGTCGAGACCGCCTCGGCGCTGGGCCTGCCGCGGGCGGAGGTCCGTATCTGGCTGTATCGAATTCCCTCGCTGATCGGCGCGATCGGGGCGGTGCTTTTGACCTACTGGACGGCGCTGGCGTTCGTGACCCGGCGGGGCGCCATCCTGGCCGGGCTGATCATGTGCAGTTCGGTCTTGCTCGGCGTCGAAGCGCGGCTGGCGAAAACCGATGCCATGCTGCTGCTCACCGTCGTCGCGGCGATGGGTGCCATGGCGCGGGTCTATCTGTCGTGGCAGCGCGGCGAGGACCCGGTGCGCCCGCCATGGTCCTGGCCGGCGATCTTCTGGACCGCGCTGGCCGGCGGCATCCTGCTCAAGGGGCCGCTCATCCTGGTGTTCGTCGCGCTCACCATCATCTCGCTGGCGATCCTCGACCGGTCGGCGGCATGGCTGTGGCGGCTGCGTCCGGTCTGGGGCCTGATGTGGCTGCTGGTTCTGGTGCTGCCGTGGTTCGTCGCGATCTTCTGGCGCGCCGGCGATACGTTCTTCACCACATCCGTGGGCGGCGACATGCTGGCAAAATTCGCTGCGCAGGAATCCCATGGCGCGCCGCCGGGGTTCTATTTGCTGCTGTTCTGGGTGACGTTCTGGCCGGGCGCGGCGCTGGCGGGAATGGCGGCGCCGGCTGTGTGGCGGGCACGGCGCGAGCCCGGCGCGCAATATCTGCTGGCGTGGCTGGTGCCGTCATGGATCATGTTCGAACTGGTGATGACGAAACTGCCGCATTACGTGCTGCCGCTCTATCCGGCGATTGCGATCCTCACAGTCGGCGCGCTGGAGCGTCGCGTGCTGTCGCGATCGTGGCTGATGCGGGGCGCTGCCTGGTGGTTCGTGATTCCAGCCGGGGCTTCCGTGCTGGTCGTGGTCGGCGCGATCGCGCTGACGCGCCAGCCGGTGTTTCTGGCCTGGCCCTTCATCGCGGCGGCGCTGATCTTCGGGCTGTTCGCGTGGTGGCTCTACGAGGACGGCCGCGCCGAACGCTCGCTGCTGAACGCGGTGGTCTCGGCGATGTTCCTGGCGGTCGCGGTCTACGGCATCGTGTTGCCCTCGCTGACGCCGCTGTTTCCGAGCCCCGAAATCGCACGGGCGCTGCGTAACGTCGTCTGCGCCGGTCCGAAAGCCGCCGCCGCGGGCTTTCACGAGCCCAGCCTGGTTTTCATGACCGGCACTTCGACGCTGCTGACGGACGGATCGGGTGCGGCGGATTTCCTGGGGCAGGGCAGTTGCAGGTTTGCGCTGGTGGAAGGGCGCTCGGAACGCGGCTTTGCCGCGCGCGCCGAAGCCATCGGGCTGCGCTACAACGTTGCCGCCCGCATCGACGGCTACAACTTTTCGCAAGGCAAGGCGATTTCGATCGCGATCTTCCGCTCCGAGGGCACCGAATAGATGTCCCCCCAACCCGGCGGCGCATCGAATTATTTCTCCACCCTTCTGGCGATTCTGCGCCAGTCGGCGGCGCAACTGGTGCGCTCACCGTCGCATTCGCGCCGCGCCGAGGCGGCGCGGCGATCGGCGCGCCACGTCCTGCAACTCACCGCCATCCTCGGCGTCGCCATCATCGCGCTGATGTATCTGCTGGACGCGACCGGGATCGGCTGGATGCCAACGCGCGGCACGCCGAGCCTGTGGCCGATCCGGATCCTGACCGACTTCGGAAAATCCAAGTATGTGCTGTGGACCCTGGCGGCGATGCTGATCGCCGTCGCACTGGTCTCACCCGGATTGCGTGGGACGTCGCGGTCCCTGCTGCTGGGCCTGGGGACCCGACTGCAGTTCATGTTCCTCGCCGTATTGTTGCCGTCGATGACGGGCGAACTGCTGAAGTGGATGATCGGGCGCGGCAGGCCGTTCGTCGGCGGCGAAGGCAACGTTTTCGACTTCAGACATTTCGTCGGCACGGAATCCTTTGCAAGCTTTCCGTCCGGCCATGCCAACACCGCCTTTGCGCTGGCCTTCGCGGTATCCTCGCTTTGGCCGCAGGCTCGCCCCGTGATGATCGTATACGCCGTCGCGATCGCGCTCAGCCGTCTGGTGCTGCTGGCGCATCATCCGAGTGACGTGGTCGCAGGCGCACTGGTTGGCGTGATCGGCGCGATGGCGGTGCGCTACTGGTTTGCCGCGCGCCGCCTCGGCTTCGCAATCCGCCATGACGGCACCATCGTGCCGCTTCCGGGACCCTCGCTGGGGCACGTCAAAAGGGTTGCCCGCGGGGCGTCGGCCCCATAAGAAGCGGACGCCATAAGGCGGGGGCGCAGCGGTTCCGGCTGCAGACCAACTCAAACGACGAGCGTTGATTTGCCTTCATCCGAGCCGACAGTCGTGGCCGTTTCCATCGTTGTTCCCGTGCGCAACGAAGCCGGGAACGTGGCGCCGCTGATTGCGGAAATCGCCGCGGCACTCGACGGCCGATGGGCGTATGAGGTCATCTATGTCAATGACGGCTCCACCGATGCGACCGGCGAGCGGCTCGCAACCCTGATGAAGCAACGCGCCAACCTGCGCCAGATCCAGCATGCGACCTCATCGGGGCAATCGGCCGCGGTGCGCAGTGGTGTCCGTGCCGCGCGCGGCGCCGTGGTGGCGACGCTCGACGGCGACGGCCAGAACAATCCGGTCTTCCTGCCGGATCTGATTTCGGCGATCGAGCGCGGCGGCGACCGCGTCGGCCTCGCCGCCGGCCAGCGGGTCGGACGCCAGGATACCGGTTTCAAGAAACTGCAGTCGCGCACCGCCAACGGGGTGCGCAACGCCATCCTGCGTGACGGCACCCGCGACACCGGCTGCGGCCTGAAGGCGTTCCGGCGCGAGGTATTCCTGATGATGCCGTATTTCGACGGGCTGCATCGCTTTCTGCCGGCGCTGGTGCGCCGCGAGGGCTTTGACATTGTCTATGTCGACGTCATCGACCGGCCGCGTCATTCCGGCGTGTCAAATTATGGCTTTTTCGATCGACTATGGATCGGGATCATGGATCTCGCCGGGGTGTGGTGGCTGATCCGCCGCAAGAAGCCGACGCCCGTTGCCACCGAGGTGACATGTCATGACTGACCTGTTCGACATGCTCGCCACCTATCTGCACGATGTCTTCGTCATCAAGTTCGATGGCTGGGTCATTCTGGGATTCGTGGCGCAGGGATTATTCACCATGCGCTTCGTGGTGCAATGGATCGCTTCCGAGCGGGCGCGCAGGAGCGTGATCCCGGTGGCGTTCTGGTTCTTCTCGATCGGCGGCGGCATGCTGCTGCTGGTCTATGCGCTGTACCGACGCGATCCGGTTTTCATCGCAGGGCAGGCGTTCGGCCTCGTGGTCTATTTTCGTAATCTGTATTTCATCATTGTCAACGGCCGGCAGTCCTCGGTGCCGGATTGAGCGTTGCATGCGTCGCAGCGGGCCGCTAAATTTCTGTCGAAACGCATTTCAGGTTAGAACGCCGACATGAAAGCCAGAACAGGAGCCGCGCGGCCGGTCCCGGCATTGATCATGGGACTTGGTCATCCCCGGCAGACAGCGTTTGTAAAATCGCTCGCCGGTATTGGAGTCGCCGTGCATGCGGTTCACACCGAACGCAGCGTCTATCAGTTTTCGCGACATCTCGCCGGGTTTCACGAAGTGGAGGCGAACGAGGAGAAGCAGCTTCATTATCTAGAGAAATTCGGTCGCGAAGCCGGTGGAGTCGTTGTGCCGGCCAACGACGACTACGTCGCGCTGGTGTCCCGGCATCGGAAACGCCTGTCGGAGCATTTCATCGTTCCGGTACCGGACTGGGAGATCGTGGGAGCGATCTTCGACAGAGCAACCTGTTACGCCAAGGCGGCATCGATCGGAATCAAGGTGCCGCGATACTGGTGCCCAAACTCCGATGCGGAAATGCAGGCCATCGTTGCCGCACTGGAACCGCAGACTTGCGACTACATCATCAAGACACGGTCCATCCTCGGCACGCCAGCCGACGAGACGACGGTCCGGCTGACCAAGGCGGCGCCGAAGCTTCGGAAGGACATATTGACAGCGTGCGAAGAGTTCGGACGTCGAACCGGCGAATTTCCCATGATCCAGCAGGTCACGCCCGGGGCAGCCGACAGCGCCATTGGGGTTACGATGGTGATATCCCCGAAGGGAGAAATCATTCTGGCTTACTGTGTCCGGCGGCTGCGGCTCGCCAGCTACCGGCTCGACGCCGGTTACGTGCATCCCTATGAACTCGGCTCCGTGGTCTGGTGCGAAACGGTGCATGACAATGAAGCACTGGACGCGGCCCGCGAGCTCGTGAAACTGTTTCGGTATACCGGGCAGATCACCGTGGAATTTCGGCGCGATTCGCGTACCGGCGCGCTTTATCTGATGAAAATGGAGCCGCGTCCGGTTCGCGCCACCAGTCTTTCGACCGTGATCGGCATGGACATCCCGACCGCGCTCTACAGGGCCTTCACCGGCGACACGCCGCGCGTTGCGACGGACTATCCCGACGGAATCGGGTGGCTGTGGACCATGGCCTATGCAAAATCCCTGGTTTCCAACCAGCATCACAACCGCCGCGACATTGTCAGGGTCTTGCGTGGAGCCCGCCGGATCAAGGCCTTTGCCGAGGATTTTTCCGACCCAGTGCCGCTAGCGCGGTGGGCGGCGGGCCGGGCCGCGCGCCCGCTGCTCGCACCATTGCGAAGGCTTTTTTGTCCATCGCGGTTGAACCCCGGACTTCCGCTGAACCGGTAACGGCATGCCTGCAGCAGTGGCGGGAACGCATGCCTGCCACGACGGCGATCGTCGCAAGAATGGCCTCGCGACCGGCAGCTCCGTGCTCTAAAAGCGTGGCGATGCCGCAAGGGGCGTGCGTCGGAATCCGGGTCCTTGATTGAATGCCGCAAGATTCGAGCCTGGAAGTCGCTCGCCGTGTCGACGGCTGGTGGGAGAGTGCGAAAGGCAATGTCTCGGCCGACCCGTTCGGACCGATGGCGAGGGCCGGCCTGTTCCAGGTCGGCTTGCCCGGCGCGGGTGCAGCGCTCGACAGCTACCGGGCGATCGCGGCCGCCGAGCAGGCGATTGCCGGGAAGACCGGACTGCTGGGGCTGGCCAGCGCCTTTGCCGCACGGCAGATGACGGCGCGGTTTTTCATCGCGGGTTTTGCCGATGGCGATCAACGCGGCACATGGTTGCCGCGCATTGCCGCCGGTGAGGTCTGTACCGCGATTGCGATCTCCGAGCCCGGCGCCGGCGCGCATCCGAAGCATCTGCAGACGACGGCGGAATCCGATGGCCCCGGCTTTGTCATTCGCGGCCGCAAGGCCTGGGTCACCAATGGCCCGGTGGCCGATCTGTTCCTGGTACTGGCGGTGATCGGGGTCGAGGCCGGACGCAAGAGATATGGGCTGTTTCTGGTCCCGAAGGACACCGCCGGTTTCAAAATTGTACCGATGAAGGCGCTGGGCGCGCTGGCGCCGGCGACGCATTGCGAGTTGGAGCTCGACGGATGCAAAGTCCCGGCCTCGGCGCGCCTGGGCGATATGCCCGACGCCTATCCGGCCATGGCCTTGCCGTTTCGCGACATCGAGGACACGGTCGGAACGGCCAATGTTTCGGGTCTGCTGAGCTGGCTGCTCGAGAAGGCCGCCGGGCATGTCGAGCGAACCGAGGACAATGTCCTGCGGCTCGGCCGCATCGCGGGTCTGGTGTCGCTGGTGCAGGCAGCGAGCCGGCTCGCGGTGGCGGCGCTCGATGGCGACGGAGATGATGTTCCGGCGCGGGTGATCGGCGTAAGGCTGCTGGCGCGGGATATCGTCGGCGAAATCCGCGAACTGCTGGGGCAGGCCGCACAGGCCGACGACCCGACCGCCCGGGCACTGGCCGCGTTCGACATGCTGGCCCAGGTGGCGCGCGAGCCGCGCAAGGCGCGCCAGATAAGGCTTGGAAATTCAATCGGAAGCGAGAAACAAGAATGAATACCCATCTGCCGGCCCATTCGATCGAAGCCGTCACACGCGGGCTGGCATCTGCCGGCTATATCGCCAGCAAGCAGATCGCGACCGCGGTCTATCTCGCTGAAAAGATCGAGAAGCCGATCCTGGTGGAAGGCCCGGCCGGCGTCGGCAAGACCGAGCTCGCCAAGGCGCTGGCGGCCTGGCGCGGGCTCAAGATGATCCGGATGCAGTGCTATGAAGGGCTCGACGAGGCCAAGGCGCTGTACGAATGGAAATACGCCAAGCAGCTGCTCTACACCCAGATCCTGAAGGACAAGCTCGGCGAAGTGCTGGGCGGCGCCGACACGCTGGCGGCCGCACTCGGCAAGCTGCACGATTTCGGCGACGTGTTCTTCTCCAAGGAGTTCGTCGAGCCGCGCCCGCTGCTGCAGGCGCTGGAGCAGCCCCGCGGCTGCGTGCTGCTGGTCGACGAGATCGACAAGTCGGACGCCGAATTCGAATCCCTGCTTTTGGAAATCCTCAGCGATTACCAGGTCTCGATCCCCGAACTCGGCACCGTGACGGCGATTGTGAAGCCGACGGTCATACTGACCTCCAACGGCGAGCGCGACCTCTCCGATGCGCTGAAGCGTCGATGCCTGCATCTCCATATCGGCTTTCCCGAGCAGAAGCTGGAGGAACGTATCGTCGAGAGCCGCGTCCCCGACATCTCCGCGACGCTGCGCAAGCAGATCGTCGGCTTCATCAACCAGGTCCGCGCGCTCGACCTGAAGAAACTGCCGTCGGTCAGCGAAACCATCGACTGGGCCCGCGTGCTGGTGCTGCTGCAATCGAGCGAACTCGATCATGAGACCGTCAAGGACACGCTCAATGTGCTGTTGAAGTACGAGGCCGACATCGAGACCACGATGCCGCAGGTGACGGGCTTCGTCGCCAAGGCCGGCCGCCCCGGCGTGTTCGGCTGATGCGCGAGGAACTGCATCGCTTCTTCCGGGCAGCGCGCGGCGCCGGCGTGCGGGTAAGCCCTGCGGAAAGCATCGATGCGATGAAGGCGGTGGCCGATGTCGGGTTTGCCGAGCGCGGCATCCTGCGCGACACCCTGCTGCTGACGCTGGCCAAGAGTCAGGACGAAAAGCAGGCGCTCGGCGATTGCTTTGATCTGTTCTTCAGCCAGCCGGCGATACCGGAAGAGACAGTGCCGGACGACGCCGCCGACAGCCAGGGTGCGCCGGCGCCAGGGCAAAACGAGCCGGGCGACGACGCCGATCGGCCAACTCCGCAGCTCGGCGATCTCGCGCAGATGCTGATGTCGCGGGACCGCAATGCGATCGCGGCCGCGATGGCGGCGGCCTCGAATGCCGCCGCGCTGTCCGACATCCGCTATTTTACCCAGCGCGGCATCTTTTCGTCGCGTATTCTCCAGGAACTCGGGATCGAGCGCCTGCGCGACGATCTCGACGCGCTGACGGCGACCAATCCCGGCGACGCCGAGCGGCTGGCGGCGGCGCTCGAGGCATTGCGCGAAAACGTGCGGGAGGTCGTCAACCAGGCGCTGGTGCTCTACGGCCGCGAGGAGACGGAAAATCTGCGCAACGAAATTCTGCGCAACGCGCCGCTGGCCCGGCTCGAACGCCGACAGGTCGAACAGATGAAGGCCCTGATCCGCGCCATCGCGCGGCGGCTGCGCGAGCGCTACTCCAAGCCGCGCAAGCGGCAGCGGCGCGGCCATCTCGACACCCGCAAGACGCTGCGGCGCAACGCCGCCTGGGGCGGCGTGCCGTTCCTCACCTCCTGGAAGCGCCGTCACCGCGACCGGCCGAAGATCGTGGCGATCTGCGACGTCTCGGGGTCGGTGGCGCAGGTATCCGATTTCTTCCTGCTGCTGATCCACAGCCTGCACGAGGTGGTCGACGACGTGCGCTCGTTTGCGTTCTCCGGCCATTTGATCGAAGTTTCCGACATCCTCGACATCAAGTCGCCGGAGGAGGCCATGAGTGAAATCATGTCCAAGGTCGGTTTTGGGTCGTCCGACTATGGCGGCTCCTTCGTCGACTTCGAAAAGAGTTTTCTCCGCAGCGTGACGCCGAAGACCACGGTGATCGTGCTCGGCGACGCCCGCACCAACAACCTCGATCCGCGCGCCGACATCTTGCGCACCATCTCGGAGCGATCCAAGCGGCTGGTCTGGCTCAACCCGGAAGGACGGATGGCCTGGGGCTGGGGCGATTCCGAAATGCCGCGCTATGCCGCGTTCTGCAGCGTGGTGCGCCAGTGCTCCACCGCCAAACAGCTGGAGCGGGCGGTGTCGGACATCGTTGCGGCGTATCAGTAATGTCGCTTTGGCATGACGGGGCTGCGCCGCTCGCGCACAATTTCATCGATCAGCCGATCAGCCATCGGCCCTTGTGAATGTCGAACTTGACCAAGCCTTCGTCGCGCATCTTCATCAGCAGCGACTGGCAAGCTTCCTCATTGGGAAGGTTGGCGCGTTTCATGACCTCGTAGATCTTGAGCGGTTTTTCGCGGAGCGCGGTCAGAATCTTTTCTCGATCGTTCAGCATATACACGGGCTCCTCGATGCTGTTCGACGGTAGGACAGGGGCGCGAAATTGCAAGCGGCAAAGCAGCGTCCGGGACGGCCCGTACCGGCCGGACTCTGCTGGTTCCGACAGGGTGCAAGTCGCTTTTGGCGCACGAAAGCCTTGAGGTTTTCAGACGACCGCGGCCGACGGTTCTCGATCACTGCGGCGCGGTTCCATGGACTCCTTCTGTTCACGGAGAACGAACGGAGTCCGCGCAATCTGTTCAGACGACCGGTTAAGGAAACGTCACTAACGCAGCAGGAGGCATCGGTCGGCGTCAGGGCCGAGGGCTGCCCGCCGTCACCATGATGTTAGTTCAGGGAACTGGCTTGATGGGCTAGGGTGCCCAACCTGAGCAGCTGTTATGGCGGACAGGGCGGGAATCCAGCGATGCACATTGCTGTTTTGGCGAGTTTAATTGTCGCTGGGGCGTTCACTGCGGCGCCGGCTCGGGCCCAGACATATGATCCGAAGTATCCGGTCTGCCTGCAGACCTACAGCATAGGTGGTGGCTCGATCCAATGCGGCTACACCTCGCTGGCGCAGTGCGCGCAGTCGGCAGGGGGCCGCGCCGCCCAGTGCATCACGAATCCTTATTTTGCGAGCGCGCCTGCGGGACCGCGTCACCGGCGCCCTCGCAACGTCTATTGAAGCGATGCGGTCGCACGGCCGGTCGATAGCCGACATCGAGCACCCCACGTTCGATTTGCGCAGCCTCAGGCGGCGTCGAACGCCGCAAACCCGCGATCGAGATCGGCCTTGAGATCCTCGACATTCTCCAGCCCGATATGAATCCGCAGCGTCGGCCCGCCCGGGGCCCATGTTGTGACCGTACGATAGGGCGCGCAGTCGAAGGGAATGGCGAGGCTCTCGAAGCCGCCCCAGGAATAACCCATGCCGAACAGCTTCAAGGTGTCGAGCAGCGCATCGACGGCGGCTTGCGGCTTCGGCTGCAGCACGATGCTGAACAGGCCGGACGCGCCGGTAAAATCCCGTTTCCAGATCGCATGGCCGGGATGACTCTCCAGTGCCGGGTGCAATACGCTGACCACCTCCGGCCGATCGGCAAGCCAGTGCGCCACCTCCAGCGCCGACTTGTGATGCTGCGCCAGCCGAACCGACAGCGTGCGCAACCCGCGCAACGCCAGGAACACATCATCGGGTCCGGCGCAGACGCCAAGCAGCTGGATCGCCTCAGCCACCAGCGGCCATGCCGCGGCATTCGCCGCAATCGTGCCGAACATGATGTCGGAATGACCGCCGATGTATTTGGTCGCGGCCTGCATGCTGATATCGACGCCCTGCTCCAGCGAGCGGTGATACAGCGCCGTCGCCCAGGTGTTGTCGTCGATCACGAGCGCGCCGCGCGCATGCGCGACCGCTGCTATCGCGGGAATGTCGGGCATTTCGAACGATTGCGAGCCCGGCGCCTCGACCACCACCGCCCTTGTATTGGGTTTGAACAGGCTGGCGATGCCGGCGCCAACGAGGGGATCGAAGTAGCTGGTCTCGACGCCGTAGCGGGCCAGGAAGCCGTTGCAGAAATTGCGGGTCGGACGGTAGGCATTGTCGCAGACCAGCAGATGATCGCCGGCCTTGAGCACTGCCAGCAGAGTGGTGGTGATGGCGGCCAGGCCCGAGGGTGCGATCCCGACGCCGGCGCATTGCGGGCCTTCCAGCGCCATGAGCGCTTCCTGCAGCGCCTTGGTGGTCGGGGTTCCGCGTCGGCCATACTGGAATTCGCCGCGATGGGCATGCAGGTCCGCTGCGTTCGGATAGAGCACGGTCGACCCGTGAACCACCGGCGGATTGACGAAACCCTTCTGCGCCTTGGTGTCGCGGCCCGCCGTCACCAGCAGGGTTTCGGCCTTTTGCGGGTTCGTTGGCCCGCCATCCCTTGAAAAGCTCATACGCCCGTTACCACCAAGAGATCATTTACCCGGCCGCGACCTTCGAACGCCCCGCCGGACGGCGGGTTCGGGTCGGTTTGCTAATAACAGGACAGGGAAGACGGCCGTCAACCCCTTGACCCGGCTCGCCAGTCGTTCTGTGATGCCGGCGAGCTATTCAGTCGCTGCACGTTGAGGGGCCTGTCGCGACCGTCTATCCATCGCCCGACCCGACGGCGTATCAAGCTGCCTGTTAGGTATGCCGTTTGCAGGGATGGATTGCCGGATCGGCCCATCGGCGTGAGTGAGGATAGGCAAACGTTCCGGACGACCCTTGAAAGGCCTTGCCATGAAACGCGTATCCCTGGTTTTCACCCTTGCTTTCGCCGCCGCTTTTTCAAGCCAGGCTGCCACTGCGCAAACGCTCAAGACGGTCAAGGACCGGGGCATGTTATCCTGCGGCGTCAGCCAGGGCCTGCCCGGCTTCTCTTCTCCCGACGACAAGGGCAACTGGACCGGCTTCGACGTAGATATCTGCCGAGCGATCGCCGCGGCGGTGTTCAACGATCCGAGCAAGATCAAGTTCGTGCCGCTGTCGGCCAAGGACCGCTTCACCGCGCTTCAATCGGGCGAAATCGATGTGCTGTCGCGCAATACGACATGGACGCTTTCCCGCGATACGTCGCTCGGCGCCAATTTTACCGGCGTCACCTATTACGACGGCCAGGGCTTCATGGTGAAAAAATCCCTCAAGGTCAATTCCGCGCTGGAATTGAACAGCGCTTCAGTTTGTGTGCAGACCGGCACCACAACGGAGCAGAATCTGGCCGACTACTTCAAGGGCAACAACATGAAGTACGAGGTGATCGCGTTCGGTACAAACGACGAAGCCGTCAAGGCCTACGAGTCGGGACGCTGTGACGTCTTCACCACGGATGTGTCCGGGCTCTATGCGGATCGCTTGAAGCTTGCAAACGCAGCCGATCATGTCGTGCTTCCGGAAGTTATTTCGAAGGAGCCGCTCGGCCCGATGGTGCGGCACGGCGACGACCAGTGGTTCGATATCGTGAAATGGACGCTTTACGCGATGATTACCGCCGAAGAACTCGGCATAACCCAGAAGAACGTCGACGAAATGGCTAAATCGACCAAACCGGAGATGAAGCGGGTGTTCGGGACCGATGGCAATCTCGGTGAACAGCTCGGCCTTACCAAGGATTGGGTTTCGCGCATCGTGAAGGCGGTCGGCAACTACGGTGAAGCCTTCGACCGCAATGTCGGCGCCGGCTCGAAGCTTGGCATTGCCCGGGGCATCAACGCGCTCTGGACCAAGGGCGGAATTCAGTACGCGCCGCCGATCCGCTGATCGCCAGCCAACAGCTCGCGGCGATGGCCATCGAACCCCGAAAACCTCCGCCGCAGTTTGTCGCCAGACTGCAGCGCGCGTTGGGTGGCCGAGCGGGATGGGGGGGATTCGTCGTCCAGATCCTGTTCGTTGCCGCGCTTGCCTGGATCGCTTACGAAATCGTCGCCAATGCCCGCGCCAATTTGCAGGCGCAGCGGATCACCGCCGGCTTCGGCTTCATGGCGAACACCGCCGGTTTTGACGTCAACCAGAACCTGATCCCGTATTCCGGATCCGATTCCTATACCCGCGTCTTTCTGGTGGGCTTGTTCAACACCCTGGCGGTCTCGGTTGTCGGCATCTTCTTCGCCACCATTCTCGGATTTCTGGTGGCGCTGGGCCGATTGTCGCCGAACTGGCTGCTGGCGCGGATCGCCGGCGGCTATGTCGAGCTGATCCGCAATCTGCCGCTCTTGTTCCAGATCCTGTTCTGGTATCTCGCGGTGTTGGCCGCGCTGCCCGGTCCGCGGCAAAGCGTCTCGCTGTTTGGCAGCTTCTTCCTCAGCAATCGCGGTTTCGTGGTTCCAAAGCCGATCGGCAGTCCCGGCTTCGAGCCTTTCGCTTTCGCGATTGTAGTTGCGGTCGTCGGCTCGCTGTTGCTGCAGCGTTATGCCCGCAAGCAACTGTTCGACCACGGTCGGATGATCCGGATCTGGCCGTATGTGCTGGGTATGCTGATCGGCCTGCCGCTGGTGAGTTCGCTCGTATTTGGCGCACCGGTCAGGTTCGAGATCCCCGAACTTAGGGGTTTCAACTTCGCCGGCGGCTCGCGCGTCATTCCGGAATTCGTGGCGTTGGCTGTGGCGCTGGCGACCTATACCGCGGCTTTCATCGCCGAGATCGTGCGCGCCGGCATTCAGTCTGTGCACAAGGGACAGATGGAGGCGGGCTCATCGCTCGGGCTGCAGCGCGGTTCGACCTTGCGCCTGATTGTGGTGCCGCAGGCGATGCGAGTGATCCTGCCGCCGCTCACCAACCAGTATCTCAACCTCACCAAGAATTCATCGTTGGCGGTCGCGATCGGATATCCTGACCTGGTCTCGGTATTCGCAGGCACGACGCTGAGCCAAACCGGGCAGGCGATCGAGATCATCGCCCTCACCATGGGCGTCTACCTGCTGATCTCGCTGGTGACCAGTGCGATCATGAGCTTTTATGGATGGCGGCTTGGACGGAGCCTTAGTCAATGAAGAATCCTGGGCCATGAGCGAGATGGAGAGCGAACTCTCGACCCGGGCTTTCGTCCGCCAGGAACTCGTTGCCGAGCGCACGGCGCCGATCAAGACCACCGGCCTGGTCGGGCTTTTTCGTACCCGGCTTTTCAATTCGCCGACCAACATCCTGCTCACCATCGGCAGCATCCTGCTCTTGTGGTTCACCGTCGTTCCCGCGGTAAAATTCCTGCTCATCGACGCGGTCTGGACCGGAAAGGACCGCACCGCTTGCCTTGCAGAGAATGCGGGGCACACGGTCGGTGCATGCTGGCCATTCGTGCAGGCGAAATTCAGTCAGTTTATCTACGGCTTCTATCCGGAGGCCGAGCGGTGGCGGGTCGACCTTACCTTCATCCTCGCAGCACTGCTGCTGGTGCCGCTCCTGATCCCGCGGCTGCCGGCCAAGGGTCTCAACGCGGGCCTGTTCTTCATCGGGCTCCCCATCGTTGCATTTTTCCTGCTGCACGGCGGTGGATTGCGCGGTTTCGGCGTGAGCTGGACGGCCGGGCTGCTGGCGGGATTCAACGATAGCATCGCCGACGGCGGCGGAAAGCTGGCGAATGTCAGCCAGACAGTGCCGGTGCTCGGACCGGTACTCTGGCTGCTCGGTGAATTTCTGGTCCTGCTCAGCACGGGCATTTCCTACGTGCTCTGGCCACTGGCCCGGCTGCGTGATCAGATCCAGGCGTCCGTCAGCCCGGTTTGGGCCGACTTCGCCGCCACGGCTGCGATCGTTTCGCTGCTGCTGTTCTTCCTGAACGGCGGTGTCCGCACCGGCTGGCGCGCGCTGGCCGCCAGCCTGGCGGTCTTCGCCGGCATCGGGCTGGTGGTATCGGTGATGGGGCTGGACCGCGGCGGACTGCCTGTCGTCGACACCAGGCTTTGGGGCGGCTT
The DNA here is from genome assembly GCA_001464035.1 of Bradyrhizobiaceae bacterium Ga0074131. Lineage (GTDB taxonomy): Bacteria > Pseudomonadota > Alphaproteobacteria > Rhizobiales > Xanthobacteraceae > Bradyrhizobium. The sequence goes on along the minus strand of LNEC01000011.1, from coordinate 31,642 downwards.
GCTGGTCACGCTGGTGGTGTCGGTCGTCGGTATCGTCGCGTCGATGCCGGTTGGCATCGCGCTCGCACTGGGCCGGCGCTCGACGATTCCACTGATCCGGATATTCTCGATCGCATTTATCGAGTTCTGGCGCGGGGTGCCGCTGATCACGGTGCTGTTCTTCGCGACCTATATGCTGCCGCTGTTCGTTCCGGCAGGCTTCACCATCGACGGACTGGCGCGCGCCCTGATCGGCATCGCGCTGTTTGCCGGGGCCTATCAGGCGGAGGTCATCCGGGGAGGCCTGCAGGCGATCCCGCGCGGCCAGGTCGAGGCGGCAAGCGCCCTCGGTCTGTCCTATTGGAAGACCACTGGGCTGATCGTGATGCCGCAGGCTTTGCGTCACGTCATCCCCGGTCTGGTCAACAGCTTCATCGCGCTGTTCAAGGATACCTCGCTGGTCTCGATCGTCGCGCTGTTCGATTTACTCGGACAGTTGCGGGCAGCCTTCGCCGACCCGTCCTGGTCCACGCCCACGACATTGTTCACGGGCTTCGCCTTCACCGGTCTGATCTACTTCGCCTTCTGCTTCGGAATGTCGCGCTATTCGCTGTTCGTCGAGAGCAGGCTCAATGCACACCGCCGTAACTGAGTAGTCAAATGACCGCGAACTCGATTGTCACCATCAACGGCCTCAACAAATGGTTCGGCGATTTTCACGTGCTGCGCGACATCAACCTCGATGTCGCCAAGGGCGAGCGCATCGTGATCTGCGGTCCGTCGGGCTCCGGCAAGTCCACCCTGATCCGCTGCATCAATGCGCTGGAGGAATTCCAGGAAGGCCAGATCGTCGTCGACGGCATCGAACTCGGACCGAACCTGAGGCGCGTCGACGAAGTCCGCCGCGAAGTCGGTATGGTGTTCCAGAGCTTTAACCTGTTTCCCCATCTGACCGTGCTGGATAACTGCACGCTGGCGCCGATCTGGGTGCGCAACATCCCGAAAAAGGATGCCGAAGCTATTGCGATGAAATATCTGGAACGGGTGAAGATTCCGCATCAGGCCAACAAATTCCCCGGCCAGATGTCGGGCGGCCAGCAGCAGCGCGTCGCGATCGCACGTGCGCTCACCATGAGCCCGAAGGTGATGCTGTTCGACGAGCCGACCTCGGCGCTGGATCCCGAAATGGTCAAGGAAGTGCTCGACACCATGGTCGACCTCGCCGAGGAAGGCATGACGATGCTGGTGGTGACCCACGAAATGGGCTTTGCCAAGGAAGTCGCCAACCGCATCGTGTTCATGGACGCCGGACAGATCATCGAGTCCAACACCCCGGTGAATTTCTTCGTCAACCCGCAGCACGCGCGGACACAGTTGTTTCTCAGCCAGATTTTGCGCTGAAACGTCTTCCTGATGGTGAGGAGCGCGCGCCCTTGCGCGCGCGTCTAGAACCATGAGAGCCCCTGATCTCTCATCCTTCGAGACGTGCGCGCAACGGCGCGGCTCTCAGGATGAGGTCAGTTCCCTTGCTCACACCTTCTCGAACGGCACCTCGATCTGGCTGCGCGTTTCCAGCCACGCCGGCACCGGCAGGTTCTTCGAGCGCATGAAGTCCGGATTGAACAGCTTCGACTGATAGCGGTTGCCGGAATCGCACAGGATGGTCACGATGGTATGGCCCGGTCCGATCTGGCGGGCGAGGCGAATCGCGCCGGCGACGTTGATGCCGGAGGAGCCACCGAGGCAGAGGCCCTCGTGCTCGAGCAGATCGTAAATGATCGGCACGGCTTCTTCGTCTGGAATAAGCCAGGCGTCATCGACTTTCGCGGTCTTGATGACGGGCGTGACGCGCCCGAGCCCGATGCCTTCGGTGATCGATCCGCCCGGCGTCGCCTTGGCTTCACCGTTCTTGAACAGCTCGTACATCGCAGCACCGCGCGGGTCGGCGCAACCGATCACGATGTCCTTGCTCTTCTCCTTCAGGAACGTACTGACGCCGGCCAGCGTACCGCCGGTCCCGACCGAACAGATGAAGCCGTCGATCTTGCCCCCGGTCTGTTCCCAGATCTCGGGGCCGGTCGAATCGTAATGCGCCTTGGCGTTATCCAGATTGTTCCACTGATCGGCGAACAGCACGCCGTTCGGCTCCGTCTTGCGCAATTGTGCGGCCAGCCTCTTGCCGACATGCTGATAGTTATTCGGATTGCTGTAAGGGAGCGCCGGTACTTCGATCAGCTCCGCGCCGCAGAGCCGAAGCATGTCCTTCTTTTCCTGGCTCTGGGTTTCCGGGATAAGGATCAAGGTCCGGTACCCGCGCGCGCTCGCTACCACGGCAAGACCGATACCGGTATTGCCCGCGGTCGCTTCCAGCACCAGGCCGCCGGGCTTGAGGTCGCCGCGCTTTTCAGCTTCCAGGATCATCCATTTGCCGGCGCGGTCCTTCACCGACTGGCCGGGGTTCATGAACTCGGCCTTGCCGAGGATGGTGCAGCCGGTCGCCTCCGAGGCGCGGTTCAGCCTGATGAGCGGCGTGTTGCCGATCGCCTGAACGACGTCGTTGTAGATGGTCATGTTCTGAAGAATGCCAGTTGTTTTTCACCGCCGGCGACCCTAGAGGACCGCGGCGGGCGGCACAAGCTGACGGCATGACGCTTCCGCTAGCCCGATTTCGCGAACACCACCTGGCGCACGTCGATATTTCCCGACAGAAATCCCGCCTCGCAATAGGCGAGGTAGTACTCCCACAGCCGCCGGAAACGATCGTCGAAGCCCGACGGCATCAAATGCGGCCAGGCTGCACGGAAATTGCTTCGCCAGATCACCAGGGTCTTGGCATAATCTTGCCCGAAAATGCGTTCGCGAATAACGGGAACGCCGAATCGATCGCCGAGCGATTTCAGCACCTGCGGCGAGGGCAGCATGCCGCCGGGAAATACATAGCGCTGGATGAAGTCGACCTCCCTGCGATAGGTCTGGAACAGGCTGTCCTGGATGGTGATGGCCTGAATGCCGGCGAGCCCGCCGGGCAGCAGGCGGTCGCGCAACTGTGAAAAGTATTTCGGCCAGAATTGCTCGCCGACCGCCTCGATCATCTCGATCGACGCGATCCGGTCATACTGATCGCGCTCGTCGCGATAGTCCTGCAGGCGGATCTCGACCTGATCGTTGAGACCGGCGCTCTGGATCCGCGCCTGGGCAAAATCGCGCTGTTCCTTGCTGATGGTGAGTCCGATGATTTTGGCGCCGAAGGTCTTGGCGGCATATTCGGCAAAGCCGCCCCAGCCGCAGCCGATTTCCAGCAACCGCTGACCGGGCTGCAGATCGATCGCTTCGGCCAGCCGGCGGTACTTGTTGTTTTGCGCGGCGGTCAGATCGACGGTGCCGTCCTCGAACAACGCCGAGGAATAGGTCATGCTTGGATCGAGCCAAGCCGAATAGAATGCGTTCCCGATGTCGTAATGCGCGTAGATGTTCTTGCGCGCCTGTCGCTTGGTATTTCGATTGAACCAGTGGCGGGCCATCTGCAGGTAGCGCATCAGCGGGTTGTCATCGAGCATCTGCTGCATGAGATCGTGATTGACGCACCAGAGGTAGAGAAATTGCGTCAGGTCGGGCGTGTCCCATTCGCCCCGCAGATAGGCCTCAGCGATGCCGATGTCGCCGCCGTTGAGCAGCCGCGATGCAAAGCCGTAATTGTAGAGCGTCATGGACGCTGCAGGTCCCGGCTCGATGCCGCCGAGCCGCAACGCGCGGCCGTCGGGCAGGGTGACGTCCAGCGTACCCCGTCTTAGTCGTGAGCCGAAGCCCAGCGCCAGCCGGACCACTTTGGGCAAGTCCGGAACGACCGTGTCCACGGTGTCGGGGGTTACACGAATCAACGCAGACATGGCCAGCCCCATCGATCGATGCGGCCCTGCGTCCAGTCAAATGCCAGCCTCACTGAACCAGAGCGCCTTCCCGCAGGTCGGGCTTGCGCCCGACCGCAGGCAACGTCGAGCGAGTATAGTCGCTCCGCTCGGGAGTCGCCAAGGTTTCATTGGAGGTTTCATTGGAGGTTTCATTGGAGGTTTTATCGCAGGCGCCCGTTGTCGCCGCAGCGGTCGGCCGCGGCACCAGACGCACACCCTTGAACCACAGCCGCAAGGCTTCCCAATGGATCGCCGCGACGATCTTCAGGGTCACGAGCGGCAGCGCGAAGAACGAACGCAGCAGCGCCGGCGTGGTCAGGGCGCGGCGGCGGCCGCTGAAGGTCGCCGAGAGGAGGGGGCCGTCGCGGTCGGTCTCCAGGATCCGCAATTTGACGACGTCGCCCGGCGGCGAGACCCGGAAATGATAGCGCATCGCCATCTCGACGAAAGGAGAGACGTAAAGCAGCTTTTCCTGTTGCTGCCGTACGCCGGCCTGGCTGAGCTCGCCCGGCTTCACCGGCAGCACGTAGGCGTGGATGTCCCCAAAGGTGTTGCGGACCTCGTAGATGACAAGCGCCAGTTCGCCGTCGGCGGAATGGCAGAAATAGACCGACAGCGGATTGAACGTGAAACCGAGCAGCCGGGGATAGCACAACAGCAGCACACGCCCGCCGGCGAGATCGACGCCGCGCTCCGCCGCGCAGGCCTGCGCGTAGCCGCGCAAGGATGATCCGTCGCGCCTGCCGTGATCGGCCTCATGGAAGCCGTAGAGGGCAGCCCGGTTGATGCCGAACAACAGCGACTGCCGGTCCGCAGCCTCGAGCCGGTCGAGATCGATCAGCAGGTTCATGACGCGATAGCTGAAGCGGTGGCCGATCGGCTTCAGGCGCGCATGCATCACCTTGCCAAAGTATAGCACGGCCGGGGCATCGGCCGGCGGCGGGCAAGGGGCGGTGGTCTCGCTCATCATCACTCCGCGGCCTGCGCCAGTTCGGGCGGCGGCTCGCGCCACGGCGCCACGGCGCCCAGCGCTTCGGCGACCGCGAGGCCGGACCGCAATCCATCCTCGTGGAAACCGTAACCGGTCCAGGCGCCGCAGAACCAGGTATGACGCCGGCCTTGAATTTCGTTCAGGCGCTTCTGGGCGGCAAACGCGGCGGCATTATACTGCGGATGCTCGCACATGTATTTGCCGAATGTCAGCTCCGGCGCCGGGGCGAATGGCGGGTTGAGGCTGACGAACAGCGGCTTGTCGTCGTCGATGGCCTGCAGCCGGTTCATCCAGTAGGTCACGGCGACGTCGTTGTCGGCCGCCCCCTCGCGCTGCCAGCGCAGGAAATTCCATGACGCCCAGGCCCGCTTGCGCTTCGGCATCAGTCTGGCGTCGCGATGCAGGTAGACGGTGTTGGGAGAATAGCCGATGGCACCGAGGATGGCGCGTTCGGAATCGTCGGCGTCGGACAGCATCGCCAGCGCCTGATCGCTGTGCGAGGCAATGACGAGGTGATCGTAGATATCGCTTCGGCCGTGACTGTCGTTGACGACGACGCCATGTGGCGTCCGCTCGACCGATGTTACGGCGCAACCGAGTCGCAGCCGGTCTCGGAATGCCGAGGTCAGCTTCTCGACATAATGCCGGCTGCCGCCCTTGACCGTCCGCCAGACCGGGCGATCGTATTGCAGCAGGCGGTGGTTGCTGAAGAACGCCACAAAATTCTCGGCGGGGAAGTCCAGCATTTCGTTCGCCGGAGCGGACCAGATCGCCGCTCCCATCGGCGCCAGGTAGTCGGTCAGGAGCCGTGGCGCAAAGTGGTTCTGGCGAAAATACTGGCCGAGCGTCAATCCGGCCAATCTGCCGGCCCTGTAGTCTTCGGTGCTCTTGGTGTTGAAGGTCAGGATGTCGCGCAGCATCCACAGGTAGGACGGCGACAACAGGTTTCGCGGCTGCGCAAACAATCCCCGGGCGGTCTCGCCCCAGCTATTGCCGCCGCCCTTCCACTCGAACCGGCCGGCATCCGCCGTGACCGCAAAACTCATGCAGCTTTGCACGGTCTCGATGCCCAAATGGGCAAACAGCTCGGTCAGATCGGGATAGTTCAGTTCATTGTAGACGATGAAGCCGGTATCGACCGCCAATTGGGTCCCGTCGTAGTCGATGGTCACGGTGTGGCTGTGTCCGCCTGGCCTTATTTCGCGATCGTAGACTGTGACCGGATAGCGTTTCGACAGGGTCCAGGCAGCGGCGTTGCCAGCAATTCCCGTTCCGATCACCGCGACTCGCATTCATGCCCCCACTTGTTGCCATAGGAGTTACGGGGCAGGGCGGCCGAAGTTTCAGCAGGGCTGGCCGATCGCCTGCTCCCGCGAATCGGCCGATCAACGCGAGACACATGAAATCTTGGTAAGAAAGCTGCCGTCGGTTGGCGCCGGTTCGACTGCCAGAAATGCCTGTGGAATAAGGACAACGTGCGGGTTTTCGTATGAGCGCGCGGGATGTCCGCCCGCGGCGCGGCGTCATCGGGAGCGGAACGGGACTGTCCGCCCCGGCATCGCCCGGCTAGGATGGCACCCGGGTTCCCAGAGGTAGCATCGCAGCCGTGACCGTGTCGCAGGCCGTCTCCACAAGCGTGATCAGCGAAGCGGTCGGGTGTCTCTCGCGTCGTCGGATGCCGGGCGTCGTGCCGGCGGAGGTCGGACGTGAAACGAAGCGCTGACGTGGTCGTGGACAGCTTGCTGGCGGCCATTCCCAGCGGCGATCGTGTCGCACGGTGGCTTGCCGCGCTTTGCCTGGTGGTCAGCTCCGCCGGCTGCATTCTGACCAAGGATCTTCCCGACCCGGCGCTGGACATTCCGGAAGGATACAAAGCTGCGCGCTTGAACCACCGGGACGCCCCACCGACGCTGGACTGGTGGCGCGGCTTCCGTTCGCCGGAATTGACCGCGCTGATGGAGGAGGCGCAGACCGTCAATCTCGACATCGCGGCGGCGACCGCGCGCTTCATCCAGGCGGACGCGCAGGCGCGGGTGGCGGGCGCCGCCCTGCTGCCGAGCCTCAGCGGCGCCGGTCAGCAGACCTATTCCCGCATTTCCGGTTCCAGCTCGAGCGGCCTGACCACAGGGGGCCGCGAAGTCGTCAACTATCAGGCCTCGCTCAGCGCCAGCTACGAGCTGGATTTCTGGGGCAAGAACCGCGACGCCGCGCAGGCGGCGGAGGAAACCGCCATTGCCAGCCGCTTCGATCGCGATGTGGTGGGGCTGACGGCGCTGGTCAGCGTCGCCAACGCCTATTTCCAGGTATTGGCGTCACAGGACCGGATTCGAACCGCCGAGCGCAACATCGCCAGCGCGCAGCGCATCCTCGACGCCATCAAGCAGCGGCTGCAGGCCGGCACCGGAACCGACCTCGACGTCGCCCAGCAGGAAGCCGTGCTCGCCAACCAGCGCGCCGCGGTGCCGACGCTGCGCCAGACGCTGGCGCAGAACGTCAACGCGCTGGCCACGCTGGTGGCGCGGCCGCCGGAAAGCGTGCGCGTCGTCGGAGGCTCGCTCAACCGGATTGCCTCGCCGCGCGTGAGCCCGGGCCTGCCGTCGGAACTGCTCACGCAGCGTCCGGATATAAGGCGTCAGGAAGCCCAGCTCGCCGCTGCCACCGCGAATGTCGGCAGCGCCCGCGCGCAGTTCTTTCCGAGCATCCAGCTGACCGGGGCGGGCGGCTATCAGAGTTCGTCGCTGGTGTCGCTGTTCCAGCCACAGGCCGCGTTCTTCAACGTCGTCGGCAGCCTGACGCAGCCGATCTTCGATGGCGGACGAATTCTGGGCAATTTCGAATTCACCAAGGCGAGACAGGATGAACTCCTGCAGACCTACCGCAAGACGGTGGTTCAGTCGTTTGCCGATGTCGACAATGCGCTGGTGGCGATCCGCGAGACCACCAACCGGCTGCGGCTGCAGCGCGAGGTGCTGGCGGCCTCGCGAAGGGCGTTTCAGCTGTCCGAACAGCAGCTTCGCGCCGGCACGGCGGACATCGTAACTGTGCTAAACACGCAATTGACGCTGTTTCAGGCGGAAGATTCGCTGTCGCAGGCCCAATTGGCCCGGCTGCTGGCAATCGTGAGCCTGTATCAGGCGCTGGGGGGCGGCTGGGAGCCTAGGATGGAAAGGCCGGTCGATGCTCTTTAAGCCGGATTTGGACACCGCGAAGACCGCCGGCAGGGGCGTCGCGCGCAGCGCGGGCCGTCGCATGGTTTCGATTGCGATCACGCTCTTGATCCTCGGCGGCCTTGGTTACATCGGCTGGACAGCCCTGCAGCAAAGGCAGACCGCCGGCCGCGGCGGCGCCATGCCGCGCGATCTGCCGGTGCCGGTGCTGGCGGCGACCCCGCGCATTCAGGACGTGCCGGTCTATCTCGACGGCGTCGGCTCGGTCCGCGCGCTCAACAATGTCATCGTGCGCGCCCAGGTCGACGGCAAACTGATTTCGGTCAATTTCACCGAGGGGCAGGACGTCAAGAAGGGCGACGTGCTCGGCGAGATCGATCCCGTGATCTACAAGGCACAATACGATCAGGCCGTCGCCAAGAAGGCGCAGGATGAGGCGCAGCTTGCCAATATGCGCCTGGACCTGGCGCGCTATCAGCAGCTCGCCGCCTCCAACGCCGGCTCCAGACAGCAGGCCGATACCCAGCGCGCCGTGGTCGCGCAGCAGGAGGCGTTGGTCAAGGCCGACCAGGCCGCGATCGACAATGCCGCGGCGACACTCGGCTACACCAAGATCATCGCGCCACTCTCGGGCCGCGCCGGGCTGCGGCAGGTGGATCAAGGTAACATCATCCGCGCTTCCGACCCGACCGGTCTCGTCATCGTCACCCAGTTGCAGCCGATCGTCGTGCAGTTCAGCCTGCCGCAGCAGCAGATCGTGCGGGTCAACGCCGCTTCGGCCCGGGGGCCGCTGGCGGTCGACGTGTTTGGCAATGACGGCGTCACGGTGATCGACAGCGGCACGCTGAAAGGTATCGACAACCAGGTCGATCCGACCACTGGAACGCTGAAACTCAGGGCCGAATTCCCCAACGCGAACTTCCAGCTGTGGCCGGGGCAATTTGTCAATATACGGCTGAAGGTGGAGACGCTTTCCAGGGCGTTGGTGGTGCCGACCTCTGCGGTGCAGCGCGGTCCGGCCGGGACCTTCAGCTATGTGATCGGTGCGGACAACATCGCCACGGCAAAGCCGGTCGTGGTGACGCAGCAGAACGAAGCCGAAGCGGTGATCGCGAGCGGCCTGTCGGCTTCCGATCGCGTGGTGACCACAGGCTTTGCCAACCTGTCCGACGGCGCCAAGGTCTTCATCGGCAGGGGCGACCAGACGCCGTCCGTCGATCTCGCGCCGCGCAAGCGAACGCGGACGCCGGACGCCCAAGGCAAGGACGGCGCGGGCGAGCGCCGCGGCAACAAGGCCGAGGGCGATCAAAAGGGCCAGACCGGACCGGCATCCGGGGGCGCGGCGTCAGGGGATGCAGCGAAGTCGCCGCCATGAGCGTCTCGGAACCCTTCATTCGCCGGCCGATCGCGACCTCCCTGCTGGGGATCGCGCTGCTGATCGGCGGCTCGCTCGGTTACTGGGCGCTGCCGGTATCGGCGCTGCCGCAGGTCGACTTCCCGACGGTGCAGGTGACGACCCAATTGCCGGGGGCCAGCCCCGACGTGATCGCCTCGCTGATCACCGCGCCGCTGGAGCGCCAGCTTGGCCAGATCCCGTCGCTGACCTCGATGCAATCGACCAGCTCGTTCGGCGTCAGCCAGATTTCGCTGCAGTTCGATCTCAACCGCGACATCGACGGCGCGACGCAGGATGTTCAGGCCGCGATCAACGCCGCCGCGGGAATCCTGCCGCGGAATCTGCCGTATCCGCCGGTTTATGCCAAGGTCAATCCCGCCGACGCGCCGGTCATGACGCTGGCGCTGACGTCGGATACGAGTTCGTTGCGCGCCATGAGCGATCTCGCCGACACCATTCTGGCGCAACGCCTCAGCCAGATTTCCGGGGTCGGACGCGTCGCGGTGCTGGGCGGCCTGAAGCCGGCGGTGCGGGTGCAGGCGGACCTGGCGCGGCTCGCCGCCTACGGCATCTCGATGGAGGATTTGCGCCTTGCGATCGCGGGCGCCAACGTCTCCGGACCGAAGGGATCGCTCGACGGCGCCCAGCAGGCCTACACCATCGCCGCCAACGACCAGATCGCGGCGGCCGAGGCCTACAAGCCGATCATCATTGCCTACCGCAACGGCGCGCCGGTCACCATCGGCGACGTCGCCATCATCGTCGACGGGCTGGAAAACAACCGCACCGGCGGCTGGTACCAGGGCACGCCGGCGGTCATCATCGACATCCAGCGGCAACCCGGCGCCAATGTGATCGAGGTGGTGCGCCAGATCCGCGAAGAAATTCCCAAAATGCAGCGCGCGATCCCGGCCGGCGTCAACCTGACCGTGGTCAGCGACCGCACCGTTACCATCCGCGCCTCGGTGCGCGACGTGCAGTTCACACTGATCCTGAGCGTGGTGCTGGTGACGCTGGTGGTCCTGTTGTTCCTGCGCTCGCTGCGCGCCACGCTGATCGCCGGCGTGGCGCTGCCGCTGTCGCTGATCACTTCCTTCGGCATCATGTATTTCGCAGGTTTCAGCCTCGACAATCTGTCGCTGATGGCGTTGACGATCGGCACCGGCTTCGTGGTCGACGACGCCATCGTGATGATCGAGAACATCGTCCGTCACATGGAGAACGGCGAATCCCCGATGGAGGCCTCGCTCCGGGGCGCCAGGGAAATCGGCTTCACGGTGATTTCGCTGACGGTCTCGCTGATCGCCGTGTTCATCCCGATGCTGTTCATGTCGGGATTGATCGGGCGCATGTTCCGCGAGTTCGCGCTGACGCTGACGATCGCGGTGGTGACATCGGCGGTGGTGTCGCTGACGCTGACTCCGATGATGTGCTCGCGGCTGTTGAGGCATGTTCACGAGGAGTTCGAGGTCCCCGGCCTCGCCGCGGTCTCCCGAGGCATCGACCGCACGGCAGAGTTCTATCACCGCACGCTGCTGTGGGTGCTGCAGCGCCAGCGCGCGACGCTGCTGCTCACTTTCGCGACCATCGCCGCCACCCTGATTCTCTACGTGATCGTACCCAAGGGCTTCCTGCCGTTGCAGGACACCGCATCGATCACAGCGGTAACCGAGGCCGGTCCCGACGTGTCGTTCGCGGAAATGCAGAGCCGGCAGAGCATGGCTGCCGAGGCGATCAAGGCGGATCCCGACGTGACCGGCGTCGCCTCGGTGATCGGCGCTGGTTCGGTCAACCCGACCACCAATGTTGGTCGCCTGGTGATGACTCTGAAGCCGCGCGGCGAGCGCCGCGACGACGTCTCCGCCGTGATCGTGCGCCTGAAGGCGCTGACGGCGTCGATCCCGGGCATGACGATTTATTTTCAGCCGGTGCAGGATGTGCAGATCTCGACCCGGTCGAGTCGCTCGCAGTATCAGTACACCTTGACCGGGACGGATGCAGCGCTGGTGAGCCTGTGGGCCAGAAACCTGGTGGCCGAACTGCGCCGCGATCCCCTGTTCCGCGACGTCTCGTCGGAGGCCCAGGAGGGCGGCCTGCGCGCGGCGCTCGACATCGACCGCCAGCGCGCGGGTCAGCTCGGCGTCAGCATCCAGGCCGTCAACGACGCCTTGAACGACGCCTTCGCGCAGCGCCAGATCTCCACCATCTACGGGCAGGCCAACCAGTACCGGGTGGTGCTGGAGGCGTTGCCGATCTACCAGCGCGATCCTTCGATCCTCTCGAAGCTCTATCTGCCGGGGGTCGCCGGCGCGCAGGTGCCGCTGTCGGCGGTGGCGACCCTGACCCGCACCACCGCGCCGCTGGCGATTTCGCATCAGGCGCAATTTCCCGCCGTCTCGCTCAGCTTCAACCTGGCGCCGGGTGCAGCCCTCGGCGATGCCGTCAACGCCGTCAAATCCATCGAGCAGCGCATCGGCCTACCCGGCAGCATCGTCGGGGTCTATGCCGGCGACGCCGCCGAGTTTTCCAAGTCGCTGGCCGGACAACCGTGGCTGATCCTGGCGGCGCTCGTCACCATCTACATCGTGCTCGGCGTGCTCTATGAGAGCTACATTCACCCGATCACCATTCTCTCGACGCTGCCGTCGGCGGGCGTCGGCGCCATCCTTGCGCTGATGCTGTTCGGGCAGGACCTGTCGGTGATCGGCCTGATCGGCATCATTCTCTTGATGGGCATCGTCAAGAAGAACGCTATCATGATGATCGACTTCGCGCTCGACGCGGAACGGCAGCAGGGCATGTCGCCGACCGATGCGATCGTGCAGGCCTGCCTGCTCCGGTTCCGGCCGATCATGATGACGACGCTGGCCGCCCTGTTCGGCGCGCTGCCGCTGGCGGTGGAAAGCGGCACCGGCGCCGAACTGCGATTTCCGCTCGGCATTTCCATCATCGGCGGCCTGCTGCTGAGCCAGCTTTTGACGCTGTATACGACGCCGGTGATCTACCTCGCGCTCGACCGGCTCAATCGCCGGATCGAGAAGGCGGTGCCGCCGCCGGCGCCCGAACTGCCGTCGCCGCCGGTCGCCGGAGCCACCGAGGGGATGCAGTAATGGCATCGATCTCGGCGCCGTTCATCCGCCGTCCTGTGGGCACCACGCTTCTGGCCATCGGGCTGTTTCTGGTCGGCATGGTCGCCTATGTGTTCCTGCCGGTGGCCGCGGTCCCCAATGTAGACTTCCCGATGATCCGGGTGTCGGCGTCGCGTCCGGGCGCCGACCCTGCGATCATGGCGGCGACCGTGGCGGCGCCGCTGGAACGCCGGCTCGGCGAAATCGCCGGCGTCACCCAGATCACCTCGACCAGTTCGCTCGGCACCACCAGCATCCAGCTGCAATTCGCCATCGGCCGCAACATCGATCGCGCCGCGCGCGACGTGCAGGCCGCCATCAACGCCTCGCTGGCGGATCTGCCGACCGATCTGCCGTCATTGCCGCGCTTCCGCAAGGCCAATCTCGCGGCGGCGCCGGTATTCGTGCTGGCGCTGACGTCGAAGACCATCGCCTCGAGCGCGATGTACGACGTGGCCGACACGGTGATCGCGCAGCGCATCTCGCAGGTACCTGGTGTGGGCGAGGTGACCGTAAGCGGCGCCGATCAGCCCGCGGTGCGCATCGCGCTCAACCCGATCGCGCTCTCCAATGCCGGGATTGCAACCGACGCCGTAAGGCTTGCGATCGTCGCCGCCAATCCGCTCGGGCCAGTCGGAATCTTCAACGGCGACCGCCAGAGCGAGACCCTGTCGACCAACCGGCAGATTCGGACCGCGGCCGAATTCCGCGATATCCTGATCAAGAGTTCGAACGGCAATTACGTCCGGCTGTCCGATGTGGCCGAGGTCGAGGACTCCGTGCGCAACAGCCGCTCTATCGCCTGGTTCAACAAGCAGCCGGCGGTGTTGATACAGATCACCAGGCAGAGCGATGCCAACGTCATCGACACCGTCGATCGGGTGAAGGCGCTGATCCCCGAACTGAAGCAATGGATCCCCGCCGGGGTCGAAATCTCGACCCTGGTCGACCGCACCGGCACCATCCGCGCCAGCGTGCTGGACATGCAGTGGACGCTGCTGGCGACCGCATTTCTGGTCATGGTGGTGGTGTTCGCCTTCTTGCGCCGGATCACGCCGACCATTGCGGCCGGCGTGGCGGTGCCGCTGGCGCTGGCCGGCACTTGCGCCGGGATGTGGCTCGCCGGCTTCTCCGTCAACAACCTGACGCTGATGGCGCTGGCGATCTCGGTCGGATTCGTGGTCGACGACGCCATCGTCATGATCGAGAACATGTACCGCAATCTCGAGCAGGGCATGAAGCCGTATCAGGCGGCTATCGAGGGCGCCAGACAGATCGGCTTCACGGTGCTGTCGATCAGCCTGTCGCTGATCGCCGCCTTCACGCCGCTGATTTTCATGGACGGGATCGTCGGCCGGCTGCTGCGCGAATTCTCGCTGACGCTGACGTTCGCCATTGTGGTTTCCACCGTGGTGTCGCTCACGGTCACGCCGATGATCTGCGCGCATTACATCAGCTCGGCGACCTCCCGCAGCGCCACCTGGTTCGACCGCGCCGTCGAAGGCACGCTGTCGCGCATCGTCGCCTTCTATACGCGAACCCTGCGGGTCGTGCTGGGCTTCCCGGTCCTGACCTTGATCGTGTTCTTCGCCACCATCGCGCTGACAGTGGTGCTCTATATCAAGACCCCCAAGGGATACTTTCCTGCCGATGATTCCGGCTTCGTGATCGGTGCGACCCGGGCGTCGGCCGATACCTCGTTCCAGGCCATGCTGAAGCTGCAGCAGCAACTCGCCGATATCGTGATGGCCGATCCGGCGGTGGCGGGGATCGGGTCGACGCTGGGGGGAGGCGGCGGCCCCGGCGGCGGCGGCGCCAGTCGCGGCACCATGTTCATCAGCCTCAAGCCGCCGGAGGAGCGGGCTGGCCTGTCGACCCAGATGGTCATCGACCGGCTGCGCAAGGATCTTTACCGCGTGGCCGGTGTCCGGCTGTTCATGTTCGCGGCGCAGGATATCCGCGCCGGCGGCCGGCAGAGCGATTCCGATTACCAGTACACGCTGACCAGCACCGACCTCGATCTGTTGCAGAAATGGGCGCCGATCGTCGGCAAGCGCATGGAGAGCGTCGAGGGAATCACCGACGTTTCCAGCGACCGCGATCCCGGCGGGTTGCAATTGACGCTGGCGATCGACCGCAAGACCGCGTCCAGCCTCGGGGTTCGCGTCCAGGACATCGATAACGCGCTCAACAACGCGTTCTCGCAGCGGCAGATCTCCATCATCTATACCCAGCGCAACCAGTACATGGTGGTGCTGGAGACCGATCCCAAATTCCAGGCCGATCCGTCCAACCTCGAGCAAATCTTCGTCGCCGGCGCCAATGGCGCGCAGGTGCCGCTTTCGGCGGTGGCGCGCTATAGCCGCGGATTATCGCCGCTCGCGGTCTTTCACTCGCAGTCGTTTCCCTCGACCACGGTGTCTTTCAACCTGTTGCCCGATGTGCCGCTGGAGACGGCTACCACAAACATCCAGCGCGCGGTGGACGAACTGCATATGCCGGAGGGCATCAGAGGCAGTTTCGACGGCAATGCCGGCGACTTCAACAAGACCAGCGGGCGGCAGCCGCTGCTGATCCTCGGCGCGCTGGTGGCGATGTATATCGTTCTCGGGGTGCTCTATGAGAGCCTCGTCCACCCCCTGACCATCATTTCGACGCTTCCTTCAGCCGGGCTGGGGGCGCTGCTGGCGCTGCAGGTGACGAATACGCCGCTGACCGTGATCGCCTTCGTCGGCATCATTCTGCTGATCGGCATCGTCAAGAAGAACGGGATCATGATGGTGGACTTCGCGCTCGACGCCGAGCGCCACCGCGGCCTGTCGTCGGCCGACGCCATTTTCGAGGCCTGCAGCGCCCGGTTCCGTCCCATCCTGATGACGACGCTGGCGGCGCTGTTCGCTGGCATTCCGCTGGTCATCGCCACCGGCCCCGGCACCGAACTGCGCCGTCCCCTCGGCATCACCATCATCGGCGGGCTGCTGGTCTCGCAGGTCCTGACCCTTTACACGACGCCGGTGATCTATCTCCTGATTGACCGGCTGCGGCGGCGATCCCGGCCCGCCACGGTGGCGGCGGTGGCGGCGGCCGCGGAATAGGCGGTTTCGAACCAAGCCTGCTTGCGCAACCGTCTTAGCTTGCGCGGTCATGGGGCGCAGATCAGGCCCCGAGATAACGCTGGTAACCCTCGACGTACCAATCGTCGGAGCGGGCGCAGCCTTGTACGGCTGGCCGCGTTGCAACCGCATCGCACCATCTTGCGACACCTGAGCAGTCCGTCGGAATCTTGAACGCGCTGAAATGCGCAAGTGCCGCGGCCTGCTCAAACCAGGGATAGAGCGCGATATCGGCCAGCGTGAATTGCGTGCCCAGAAGATATGGGCCGCCCTCCCGCCGCCTAACCGCCGCATGTTCGAGGAAACGGACATTCTCGACTATTTCAGCAATGAGTTCGCGCCGGATTGCCTCGTCGGTCGCGAAGATCAAGCGATGGGTCGCGGCAAAGAGCCGGCTGTTGGCAAAGTCGATCCACAGGCGCGCATTGGCCCTGTCCGCCGGTTGTGACGGCATCAACGGATGCTCAGGAAAGGCCTCATCGAGATATTCGAGGATGACGGCCGATTCCCACAGCTTTAACCCTCCGTGGACCAGCAGCGGAACACGCCCGTGCGGTGAGAGGGTTGTGAAATCGGCCGGCTTGTTCTTCAGGTCGATTTCGATCTGCTCCGCCATCTGGCCCTTTTCGGCGAGCGCCAGGCGCACGCGATGTGCGTAGGGGCAGAGTTTGAAGGTGTAGAGTTGAAGGTCATGCATCATCTTGTTCCTAGCGGGCAAAGCAACAGGCTAGTGACGCCCCGCTTGCTCCCGCGTGGAAGTGGTCCTATTTTTGTCGTGAAACCAGTGATAATGTTTCAGAACCATGCTGAACGCCGCTCAGCTTCTTAGGATCGATCTACGTCTCCTGGTGCTGTTCAGCACCGTGATCGAAGAGCGTCATGTCGCGCGCGCGGCCGAAAAACTCAATCTGACCCCCTCCGCCGTCAGTCATGGACTCAATCGCCTGCGGCGGCTGATGCAGGATCCCCTGTTCCTCAAGACGCCCAAGGGTGTGAAGCCGACCGAACGCGCGCTCGCGCTCGTTGCGCCCATCGCTGAAATCCTGGTGCGGATCGACAATGTGATCTCGACCGGCGGTCCATTCGATCCGAAGAGCGCCGAGCGGCGCTTTACCATCGGCGCGCCTGACGCCATTTCGACGATCTTCATGACGCCGCTTCTCGAGCTTCTGGCGCGCGAGGCGCCGGGCATTGATATCCGCATCTTGCAGCTTATGCCGCAGCATCACGGCAAGCCGACCGGCCAGGTCTGGCATTCGATGCTGGCTGAACTGGATGCGCAGCGGCTCGATCTTGTCGTCCTGCCGATCGGGCCGCTGACGCCGCGTTTTGCCGAAAGACTGCTGTTCGAAGAGGATTTCGTCGTCGCGATGCGCCGCGGACACGCCTTCGCGAGAGATCCAAGCCTGAAATCCTATCTCGCCATGCGTCATATGCTCGTCTCTGCCATCGGCGACGCGCATGGCGTTGTCGATCAGAGATTGGCGGAGAAAGGCCTGTCGCGCCGCGTCGCGCTCACGGTTCCCAATTTCATGATGGCGCTGGCGCAGGTTGCCGAAACCGATCTCATCTCAACCCTGCCGCGGCATCTCGTCATGCGTCATGCGGCGCGTTTCGGCCTCGTGGTGGCTCCTGTTCCGCTGCCCTGGCGCAAGGACCCAGTGCGCGTCGTCGCATCAAAGGCTGCCATGGCTGATGCCGGCATTGCGTGGATGTTTGAGGCAATCGCACGCTGCCTCGGCCAAAGCGTGACAGAGGCCAAGCGGCAACCAAAGGTGCGGAAGGGCATCAAACGACACAAATCCGGGCGGGTTGAATCGCATTCAGCATCATCATGAATTCGTATCGCTGGCATCGTTGCAATATCAGGGACAGATCATCGCCATCAACAGGATGGAGCAATTGAAAATGACCAGACGCGAAATCCTCGCGGGCGCCGCCGCTGTGGCAGCTTCACCGCGTCACGCAACGGCCAGCGAGAGCACCGCCGATCTCGTTGCGATGTCTAGCCGCGCCAATACGGCCCTGATGAAGGGCGATGCGGTAACATATGCAGCGATCATGAAGCACAGCTGTGACTTCACGCTGATGCAACCGTTTGGCGGCAAAGTCGTGCACGGCTTCGATCCGTCGCCGGACCACGTTGCAAGCCTCGGTGCCTTCTTCAAGAACGGTGACTACAAGCAGGAAGTGATCCAGGTCATCAGTTCGGGCGATGTCGCCGTGCTCGTAACGATTGAGCGCCAGTCCGTCGAGGTTGGCGGCCTGGCCAAGCAGGAATGGCCGCTGCGCGTTACGCTGGCATTTCTCCGGGAAGGCGGTGAATGGCACCTTGCGCACCGGCATGCTGACCCGCTGGTACACGGTATCCCGGTGGAGCATGCGGCGGCGCTTGCGCGCGGTGACATTGGCCGACAGAGCTCGATCAAGCCGTGACCCGGCGGCGACGGGACGAGAAGCGATGATCGAATCCGGACTCGCCACGGTATCGGTTTCCGCGCGGTTCCATCCCCTCAAACCGCTTGCGCCGCTGCGGCTTGACGTTCCACCGGTCCGGCAAAGGCTCGAGCGCGTCGGAACACCGGACCTGGGGCCGGCTTTGCTTCCATTGGAATCGATGGCTCTGGTTGAATTATCGGCCGCGAGGCGTATAGCGGGCCTATGTCAGAACAAGCGGAAGCCGCGGGGGCGACGCCAGACTGTCCTCTTTGTCAAAAGCCGATGCCATTGTGCATTTGCGACAGCATCACCCCGATCAAGAACAAGGTCGCGCTCCTGATCCTGCAGCACCCGCAGGAGCAGGACAGGGCGCTCGGCACCGCGCGGCTGACGGCGCTGCATTTTGCCGACGCGGTGCTCAAGATCGGCCTGTCGTGGCCGAGCCTTTCCAAGGCGTTGGGACGCCGGGTGCACGATCCCTCGCGCTGGGCCGTGCTCTATCTCGGTTCCGCCAAGGTCGCCGAGTTGGAAACCGACCGCGATATCGTGGCCATCGACCGCAAGGGCGCGATTGAGGAAAACCAGCGGGCGATCCTGAAAGACATTGAAGGTATCGTGCTGCTCGACGGCACCTGGAGCCAGGCCAAGGCGTTGTGGTGGCGCAATGCCTGGATGCTGAAATGCCAGCGCGTCATCCTCGGCCCTGCGCAGCCGTCGCGTTACGGCAAGCTGCGCAAAGAGCCGCGTGGCGACGGCTTGTCCACCATCGAGGCGGCGGCGATGCTGCTTTCCGGCCTCGAGAAGCGGCCTGATATCGCCGAGACATTGCACGCGAGTTTCGAGCGGATGTTGGCGAAGTATCGCGAAGTGCAGGACACGATGCCGGAGCTCGCGCCCAAACCAAGGAAGAAGGATTACCGCCGGCGCAAGCGAGCCTGAGCAAACCGGTTCGCGCAGAGCGCGCGCGCCGGGTGAAGGCGCCTTACAAGCCTCTTGGTTGCCTAGGCGGGGAAGGCCGTATATGAGTTCGCCCCAAGGGGCCACGTGGCGGAGTGGTTACGCAACGGTCTGCAAAACCGTGTACACCAGTTCAATTCTGGTCGTGGCCTCCAGCAACATAATCAACACATTGCGCTGACTATCTCAGGAAAAAATGGAAAGCCGTACGCCTTTCAGCAGGCGGCGTACCAGCCTTCCGGAAAAGGCACCAGCGGCCAGGCCATCTGGTTGTCATTGGCGGCATGCGGCGGTTCGCCGAGCATCGGCAGTCCGGCCAGGAAATCGCCCCCGGGCGCGGGTTCAATCGCCATCCTGACGCTCTCCAGCAATCGGTTGTATTCAACTTCGCTCATGACGCTCTCCCTCGTTCGAGAGCGCACCATCCCAAAAGTGTTTTGGTTCCAGATTGAACCGATCGCTCGAATTTTATCGATCGAGCGATCCCGGCCGTCTTGGTTACGGATGTCTTACGACCCGCGCGAATACGAGGCGGTTCCGCTCGCGGGGTTTGTGCAACAAATCACATTTGGTTGAAAAGTTCTGACGTACTCCCAGGCGACCAAGGCTCCAGAGAGCCTTCAACAGGGAGTACGGCGATGACCGCGAGGTTTGAACGCACCTGGGCCAAGGCGAGCCGCGCCAATCTTGCCGCTTCGGTAGGCGTCCTGCTGGCGCTGTCGGCTTCGCATTCCGCGGCGGCGGCGCTGGCGAAGCCGGAGCAGCGCCGGGCCTGCACGCCGGAGGCCGACCGCCTCGGCACCGGGGAAACTCCCGACGCCCGGGCCATCCCCAACTGCCTGCGGCGCCAGAAGGGCGCGCCTCAGCGAGGCGCGTAAGGCGAAGTTCGAGCAGTGAAGGGATGACGCGCGGCTCGAACCGCCGATGCGGGTGTCGATGCGCAGCGCCAAAGCCGTGCCGATCCGGACGTCAGACCGATATCGACGGGGTGCAGGCGGCGCCAGCCTGCCGGGGGGGGGGGGGCTGCTGATGGCCCCCCAAGGTCACGCTATTGTGAAAAGGCGTGAGGACACGTGGAAACCCGACGCCTTGACATAGGATATAAGGATGATCGTGGCGAGGTGTGAAGAATACACGCCATGAAGTCTTGAGAACGACATCGGACTATTCAACTCCGATGAAAAGGACTGACGCGTAACCAATGGAGTATTAGGGATGGCTCAACCAAGAACATCACGGGTGTTGGACATTATTGATCTGGAACGCGAGATTGAGGATCAAGTTCGTAATAATCCCCCGCTGCGCGAACAACGTCCTCCCACGCTCGCGCCGCAGCGGCCCGCACCGAGCCAACCAATGCCTGACTATGTCGAGCATTGCGAGGGGGCCACGGAGATCGGCAAGCTGTCGGCTGAAGCGGTTGTCCGCGAATACGAATCGGCGGCGAAACAAATCGAGGAGATGGGCGCGGAACTGATCAACCGCGTGAAGGATTGCGAGGCAATGACCCGCGATGCGCTCTCGGCGACCCAGGAGATGAGAGACACCGCCGCGCGCTACCGCGAAGAGGCCAAGCGCATCTTCCTTCAGATTGAGAACTGCACACTAATGACAGCGGAGGTCCGCAAGACCTGCACCCTGTTGAAGGAAAAGATCGCCGCGCCGCCGACCGCGCCGGGGTGATCTTGGATACACGCGGAAAACTGTTTGGCTCCCCGGGCTGGATTCGAACCAGCGACCATTCGATTAACAGTCGAATGCTCTACCGCTGAGCTACCGAGGAACAGGCGAAACAATCGTTCGCAAGCCGGCTGCGTATAACAAAGCCTTCCGGGCTTGCAAAGGACGAAATAGCCGCTTTTGGCGCGGCATCAAGAGCGCTGGCAAACTGCCCGCGCGAGAACGAATTGTTGCCACTTTGGGCCGCCGCAGGGCGCCCATCCGAGCTTGGTCGGCGCGTTCCGCATCCACCATTGACATGGACCAGCCGCCAAAACGACCTATTCGCCCACGATCTTTGCCGCTGCCGGGCAAAGCCTGAGGTGATTCGATGCCAATCCTTCCGAGAGATCTTGCAGGGCCGGCGCCGTCGATCGTTCCAAGCGACATCCCCGCGCTGAGCGATGACGAGTGCCTGTTGCGACTGGCCCGGGCCATCGACGAGCACGATTCCGACCGTCTGGACGAGGTGGTGAGGTTGATCGGGCGGCTCGCGGTGACCATCGAATAGGCGGCAGAGCCCGCGGCGGAACCGAGGCAAGGGCAGGCGGTTGGCCGGCTGCGGCCTCCCACATGTTGCGTTTTGACGATCCTTGCACCAAAGATGGCGTAGTTTCGCCCTTTCCGCGGGCTCGCGCCCGCACCGCTTTCAAGGTTCGCTCATGTCCGGTTTTTCGACCGCGCGCCAGAAGATGGTCGATGGCCAGGTTCGCCCCAGCGACGTCACCGATATCAGAATCCTCGACGCGATGCTGGCGGTGCCGCGGGAGGCCTTTGTCCCGCCAAATCAGCGCGCGCTGGCCTATCTCGACCTCGATCTCGATGTCAGCGAAGCTTCGGCGAAACGCTTCCTGATCAAGCCTGTGGTCACGGCCAAGTTGCTGCAGGCGGCCGAGATCAAGGAGGGCGACAACGTCCTGGTGGTGGGCTGCGCGACGGGCTATGCGGCGGCGATTACGGCGCATCTGGGGGGGCAGGTGACGGCGACCGAAAGCGACCCGTTGCTCGCCGCGAAGGCGAGGGATGTTCTGGCCGGGCTTGGCCTCGCGAGGGTGACGGTCGTGACGGCGGCCGCCGCCGACGGCGATCCGGCTCACGCGCCCTATGATGTGATCGTGCTCAATGGCGCGACCGAGGTCGTGCCAGATCGGCTGTATCGGCAGCTCAGGGAGGGCGGCCGGCTGGTCGGCGTCTTCGCCACGACGAAGCCGCCACGGGCTACCATTGTGACGCATTCGCATGACGATTTCGGAGACCGGGCGCTGTTCGATGCCGTAGTTCCGGTTCTCCCCGGCCTGGAGCGGCTTCCCACCTTCGTCTTCTAGGGCCGTTTCCGGCGCTGGCCGGCCCTTCGGCGTACCCCGGCGACTGGCAAAATCCCTTTCCGAATCAGAAGTGTGGCCCAGATGCCCCACGTCGAGAGTTTCCGCTGCCGGGGGCTGCAGGGTGGTTCCGTCGCGCCCATCGGGGGAATAAGGTGAGTCGGGATTTACTGGGCTGAAACACCTCCGGCCTATCCTTTAGGCCGGCTAGTTGAGCGAATGGATTTCCAGGGATGGGTGGTGTGAAGGCTTTTACCGGAGCTGCGGCTACGGTCCTTCTCGTAGCGTTCATGGTCCCGGCGCCGGCCTTGGCCGACACCATCGAGGCTGCGCTGGTGCGCGCCTATCAGAGCAATCCGCAGCTCAACGCCCAGCGCGCCTCGGTGAGGGCGACCGATGAGAACGTACCGCAGGCATTGTCCGGCTATCGCCCGCGCATCGCGCTCACCGGCAGCGCCGGCTACCAGTACACCGATACGCTCACCACCGCCGGTGGCACGCCCACCACCCTCGTCAGGACGGGAATTAACGGCGCCAATGCGCCGCGCAGCGCCGGCCTCACGGTTTCGCAGACGCTGTTCAATGGACAGCAGACCGCCAACCGGACGCGCGCGGCGGAGAGCCAGGTTTCGGGCGCGCGCGAAGCGTTGAGGGTGCTCGAACAGACGGTCCTGCTGCAGGCCGCCACGATCTACATGGACTATCTGCGCGACTCCGCGATCGTCGAGGTTCAGCGGAGCAACGTCCGTGTTCTCGAGCAGACGCTGAAGCAGACCAAGGACCGCTTCAACGTCGGCGAGGTCACCCGCACCGACGTCGCGCAGTCCGAGGCGCAACTCGCCGCCGGCAAGACCCAGTTGCTGACGGCCGAAGCCAATCTGAACACGACGCGATCGAACTTCCGCCGCATCATCGGTAACGAGCCGCAGGCCCTCGCGCCGGGTTCGCCGGTGGACCGCTTTCTGCCGGGAACGCTGCCCTCCGCGGTCGATCTGGGGTTGACGCAAAATCCCAACGTGACGGCTGCGATGTTCGGCATCGACGTCAGCTATCTCCAGGTCAAGGTTAACGAAGGTGCGCTGCTGCCCACGGTGACGCTGCAGGCCTCGGTGCAGCAGTCCTACGAACAGACCATGACGATCCAGCGCTCGTTCGGCGCTTCCGCCGTCGCGCAGTTGTCGGTCCCGATCTATCAGGGCGGCGCCGAGTATGCGTTGATCCGCCAGTCCAAGGAAAGCGTGGCGCAGCAACGCCTCAATCTCGAACAGGTTCGCGACCAGGCCCGCGCCAATGTGGTGACGGCGTGGGGACAGCTGGTGGCGGGCAAGGCGCAGGTCCAGTCCGCCCAAGCGCAGGTGGCGGCGTCCGAGATCGCGCTCAATGGCGTGCGCGAAGAAGCCAAGGCCGGACAGCGCACCACGCTCGACGTGCTGAACGCCCAGCAGGCACTGGTCAACGCCCGCGTTGCGCTGGTCACCGCGCAGCGTGATCGCGTGGTCGCGTCTTATGCGGTTCTGAACGCCGTGGGTCGGTTGTCGCCGGTGGTGCTCAAGCTTCCCACCACCGTCTACGACCCCAGTGTGCATTATCACCAGGTCCGCGACAGCTGGATCGGTGTTCGGACTCCCGACGGCCGCTGATCGTCACGCCACGGGCTGCATGCCCCACAGGCCGCTTCGACTGCGCTCGCAGGCGTGGATGGAATGGCGCGTTGCTTGCAATCAATTGTGGCCATGACGTACCGTTCTCCAACGCAACAGGGCGATTCGCGTCACATCTGGCGGCACATGATCTGGCAAGACTGATCTGACACATGATCTCGCAGCACTTGGTCTCGCAGCACCTGGCCGCGACGCTGGTGCCCGGAGCAGAGCAGGGCGGGGATCCGCGAAGGATGTGTCGAGCGGCGCTTGATCTGGGGACAAGTCAGGCTGGTGCCGTGAAAATCCCGGCCTATTTTTCCGGAACCGGCAAATCCTGTCTGGCTTGGTGTAAAATGCCCTGGAGGGCGTTGATGATGTGGAGTCGGAGATGACGCAACCTGCAAAGGTCCAAGAGCCCTCGATGGAGGAGATTCTGGCGTCGATCCGTCGCATCATCGCCGACGACGAGGCCAAGCCGCCGGTTGCCGAAAAGCCCGCCGGTCCGTCTGCCCCTGCGAAGGCCGACAAGCCGCCCGCGGCCAAGCCTGCGGTCATGACCGATATTCCGCCGTCGGCGATTTCCGCCGCGCCGACCGCTGCCGGGAAGCCCGCACCCCCGCCAGCCGCGCCCGCCGTATCCAACAGCCAGGACGACATCGACGCTTTGCTCAACGGCCTCGACGAGGCGACCTCGCCGGAGGAGATACGCCCTCCCTTGCCCGATGGCGATGTGTTCGAACTCACCGACGACATGGCGCTGCCGGAGCCGCCGTCGCCGCAATCTGCGTTCCAGAAGGTCGAACCGCCGGACGACCTGGAATTTGCCGAGACCGCCGCCCGTACGGCGCCTCGGCAGCCCGCCTTCGAGCCGCCACCGTTTGAAAGCGCCGCGCCGCCGGTCCAGCAGATCCTGTCGCACACGACAGTGTCTGCCGTGGAATCCGCTTTCAACTCGCTCGCCAACACCGTGCTGAGCAACAACGCCCGCACGCTGGAAGACCTCGTCAAGGAAATGCTTCGGCCGATGCTGAAGTCCTGGCTCGATGACAATCTGCCGGGCCTCGTCGAGCGCATCGTGAAAGCCGAAATCGAGCGGGTTTCCCGCGGGCGCTAGGGCTTTTCCGTTCGATTGGGGGCGGCGCCTTGCCCGCCACCGGCCGGCCGAACGGCCCTCCGTTAGGTTCCGGATCCGCCCGATCGAGCGTTCGGCGTGCCTGTCGTGTTGACTTGGCGCGCTCCGGCGGCTTTCTAGCCGTTCCACAGCCTCGAGATTGCATCCGATGATCGAGAAGAACTATCAGCCCGCCGATATCGAAACCCGAATGGCTCGACGCTGGGACGAGGCCGGCGCGTTCAAGGCCGGTCGCCCCGAGCGCCGCGATGCCAGGCCCTTCACTGTCGTGATCCCGCCGCCGAACGTGACCGGCTCGCTGCATATGGGACACGCGCTCAACAACACCCTGCAGGACATTCTCTGCCGCTTCGAGCGCATGCGCGGACGCGACGTGCTGTGGCAACCCGGCACCGATCACGCGGGCATCGCGACCCAGATGGTGGTCGAGCGGCAATTGATGGAGCGGCAGGAGCCGGGCCGCCGCGACATCGGCCGCGCCAAATTCCTCGAGCGGGTCTGGCAGTGGAAAGCCGAGAGCGGCGGCGTCATCGTCAACCAGCTGAAGCGTCTGGGCGCGTCCTGCGACTGGTCGCGCGAGCGTTTTACGATGGACGAGGGCCTGTCGCGCGCGGTTGTCAAAGTTTTCGTCGAGTTGCATCGCGAAGGACTGATCTACAAGGACAAGCGGCTGGTGAACTGGGATCCGAAACTGCTGACCGCGATTTCGGATCTCGAGGTGCAGCAGATCGAGGTCAAGGCAAGCCTTTGGTATCTGCGCTACCCTCTGGAAGGCAGGAGTTTCAATCAGGATGATCCTGCGACCTTCATCGTGGTCGCCACCACCCGCCCGGAGACGATGTTGGGCGATACGGCGGTCGCGGTTAACCCGGACGATGAGCGGTACGCCGATCTGGTCGGCACATACGTGGTCCTGCCGCTGGTGGGACGCAGGATTCCGATTGTCGCCGACGAATATTCCGATCCGGAGAAAGGTTCGGGCGCGGTCAAAGTCACGCCGGCGCATGACTTCAACGATTTCGAGGTCGGCCGCCGGCACAACCTGCCGCAGATCAGCGTGCTCGACCAGGAGGGCCGCCTCGCCCTGGTAGACAACGAGGATTATCTGCGCGGCCTTCCGGAAGGCGCCGGGCTGTTCGCGGAGGAATTGCACAACGTCGACCGTTTCGCCGCGCGCAAGCTGATCGTGGCGCGGCTGGAGGACTTCGGTTTCCTGGAGCGGATCGAGCCGAACACGCACATGGTGCCGCATGGTGACCGCTCCGGCGTCGTGATTGAGCCTTATCTCACCGACCAGTGGTATGTCGACGCGAAGACCATGGCGCAGCCCGCCATCGCAGCGGTGCGCAGTGGCGCGACCGCGTTCGTGCCGAAGAACTGGGAAAAGACCTATTTCGAATGGATGGAGAACATCCAGCCCTGGTGCATCTCGCGCCAGCTCTGGTGGGGCCATCAGATACCGGCCTGGTACGGGCCCGACGGCAAGGTGTTCGTCGCCGAGACCGAAGCGGAAGCGGTCGGCAATGCGCTCGGCTATTATGCCGAGCAGGAAGTCATCACGCCCGAGCAGGGCAGGGAGATGGCACTAGATCCCGCCAAACGCGAGGGTTTCATCACCCGCGACGAGGACGTGCTCGACACCTGGTTCTCCTCGGCGCTATGGCCGTTCTCGACGCTGGGCTGGCCCGACGACGAGACCGACCTGAGCCGCCACTATCCGACCGACGTGCTCGTCACCGGCTTTGACATCATCTTCTTCTGGGTCGCCCGCATGATGATGATGGGCCTTCATTTCATGAAGGACGTTCCGTTCCCTGTCGTCTACATCCACGCCCTCGTCCGCGACGAGAAGGGCGCCAAGATGTCGAAGTCGAAGGGCAACGTCATCGATCCCCTGCATCTTATCGACGACTACGGCGCCGACGCGCTGCGCTTCACGCTGGCGGCGATGGCGGCGCAGGGCCGCGACATCAAGCTCGCCCCCCAGCGCGTCGAGGGCTACCGCAATTTCGCGACCAAGCTGTGGAATGCCTGCCGCTTCGCCGAGATGAACGGCTGCGCGCTGCCGGCCGAGTTCGACCCCACCCAGGCCAGGCAAACGCTGAACCGCTGGATCGCGCACGAGACCGCGCGCACCACACGCGAGGTCACCGAGGCGATCGAGGCCTACCGCTTCAACGACGCCGCAACGTCAATCTACCGCTTCGTGTGGAACGTCTACTGCGACTGGTATCTCGAACTCGCAAAACCCGTCCTGATGGGCGAGGAGAGTGCGGCGAAGTCGGAAACCCTCGCAATGGTGGCGTGGGCGCGTGACGAAATCCTCAAACTGCTGCATCCGTTCATGCCGTTCATTTCAGAGGAATTGTGGGCGGTGACGGCCAAACGCGACAGCCTGCTGGTGTTGACGGAATGGCCGCGCAAGGCGGGTGGGCTGACGCCGGAACAGGCGGTCCTGATGGCGACCACGAGCCCGAACGATGGGCTGCTTCCGCCGGTCCTTCTTGCGCTCGATGCCGGCGATTTCAGCGATCCCGCCGCCGAAGCCGAGATCGGCTGGGTGGTCGATCTCGTCACCGCGATCCGCTCGGTGCGCGCGGAAATGAACATCACGCCGGCGACGCTGACGCCGCTGGTGCTGGCCGGCGCGTCGGCCGAGACCAGAGAGCGTGCGCAACGCTGGAACGACGTGGTCAGGCGGATGGCGCGGCTCGGCGATATCTCCTTCGCCGACCGCGCCCCGGAAGGCGCGGTGCAGCTCCTGGTGCGCGGCGAGGTCGCGGCCCTGCCGCTCAAGGGCGTAATCGATCTTGCCGCAGAAAAGACGCGGCTCGACAAGGAACTGGCGAAGGCCGAGGCCGACATCAAGCGCGTGGACGCCAAGCTCGGCAACGAGAAATTCGTCGCCAACGCGCCGGAAGAAATCGTCGAGGAAGAAAAGGAAAAGCGCGAGGCCGCGGTGGCGCGAAAGGTGAAAATCCTCGAGGCGCTGGAGCGGCTCAAGAACGCGGCGTAGCGAGGCGGCTGGATGCTGGACCATATCTCCATCACCGTGGCGGACATCTCCGCCGCCGAGCCCTTCTACGACGCGATCATGAAGGAGCTTGGGGTGGTCAAGGTCGGCCGCCGCGAGGACTGGCTCGGTTATGGCGAGCGGGCACGCGCGGCTTACCCCGAGCGCGTCTACCTCTCGATCCGCAAGGGCGAGAAGCCCGACAACGCTCCCGGCCGCCACTGGTGTTTCAAGGCGAAATGGCGGACGCAGGTCGACGCGTTCTGGGATGCCGGGATCGCCGCCGGCGGCAGCGACGACGGCGCGCCCGGTCTGCGCGAATATCATGCGTCCTATTACGCGGCGTTCCTCAGGGATCCCGACGGCAACCGGATCGAAGCCGTCTGCCACCACGCGGTGTGAGCTGGAAAGCGCATTCGATTTCTCTCATGGCAGCGATGTTACCGTCGGGCCATCACAGCATCTGCTGCCAGTCCGGTGAGGCGCGCAGACGGGCGATGTCGCGGGCAGGGGGAGCGCCGAAGGTTCGCTTGTACTCCCTATTGAATTGTGAAGGACTTTCATAACCCACCGCGTGACCGGCCGTCGCCGCGTCGAGCGAGCGCGACAGAATGAGACGCCGGGCCTCCTGCAGCCGTAACTGCTTCTGGTACTGCAGGGGGCTCATCGAGGTCACGGCCTTGAAATGCTCGTGCAGCGTCGACTGGCTCATGCGAGCTTCGGCCGCCACGGCCTCGATCCTGAACGAATCGCGATAATTACGCTTGATCCATCCGATCGCGCGGTTGATTTGCTGCAGCTTGCTTTCGGCCACGGCGATCTGCCGCAATTTCGATGACTGATCACCCAGCAGCAGCCGATACAGGATCTCCCGTTCCGCGAGCGGCGCGAGGATCGGGATGTCGCGCGGAGCGGCCAGCAGCCGCACCAGTCGGACGGCGGCGTCCAGAAGCTCGGGCGTGACGGTGCTGAGCGACAAGGCCGGCTCGGGCGTATCGCTCGCTGTCTTCGGGACGTCCGCCTCGAGCATCAGCGCGCCAATCAACGACGGATCTAGGTCAAGTCGCAGACACAGATAAGGATCCGCAGTACTGGCTTCCAGGATCTGGCCGACGATGGGGATGTCGACCGAGGCAATCAGGTACTTGGCGCGATCGTAAAGATAGACCGACGTTCCGGCCATGACCTGCTTGCGGCCCTGCGCCACGATACATACGGCTGGCTCCTGGACGGCATGAAGTTGCTCGGTCGGAAACGACGAGCGGATCAGGAAGACACGGGGCATCGACGTGGCATGGACGCCGTCCGTTCCGGTGAATTGTTCAATCAAGCCGCCGAGCTCGCTGGCTGCGGACAGGCTTCGGTCGTCGGAAATCTGCAACAAGTTCCACCTTTAGCGAATAAGCCGCCGTCGCCACTATAGACCAGCCTTTGCTTCCTGCCGAGGCCGCACCGTCTGTTCCGGAGGACTGGGCAAGGAGAGGCGAGGTCTGGTCTACCGCCTCGCAGCCGGTGCGCGCATTTTCCTTTTCGACCAAGCCGGTCAAACCCGAATGCGAGAGAGGAATCCATGCCAGATATCGAGGGTAAGGTTGTCGTGATCACTGGCGCGTCCAGCGGCATTGGCGAGGCCACTGCGCGTCAGCTCGCCAGCAGTGGCGCCAGTGTCGTCGTGGGAGCCCGCCGCACGGAGCGTCTCGGCACGCTGGTCGATGACATTACGAAGGGTGGTGGTTCGGCCCGCTTCCGCGCAACCGACGTCACGAAGCGGGCGGATGTGCAGGCTCTCGTCGATTATGCCCAAGCCGAATTCGGTCGGGTCGACGTGCTCGTCAATAACGCTGGCGCAATGCCCCTTTCCCCGCTGGCTGCTGTCAACGTCGAGGAATGGGACCGGATGATCGACGTCAATATCCGGGGCGTCCTCCACGGGATCGCCGCTGTATTGCCGGAGATGAAGGCGCGCGGCGAAGGCCATATCGTCAACGTGGCCTCCATCGGCGCCCATGTGGTCGTTCCGACGGCCGCAGTCTATTGCGCCACGAAATATGCGGTATGGGCGCTTTCGGAGGGCTTGCGTCAGGAGAACAACGACCTGCGTATGACGGTCATCTCGCCTGGCGTCGTCGAGTCGGAACTTGCAGACACCATCTCCGATGCCGCCACGGCCGAACTCATTCAGGACTATCGCCGCATCGCGATTGCGCCGGACTCTATCGCCCGAGCCATTGCGTTCGCGATCGCATAACCCCGCGACGTAGACATCAGCGAGATCATCGTTCGTCCGACCGCCAGTCCAAACTGAGGTGTTCGAACCCATAACCAGCCAACAGGAAAATCCCAATGACGACACGCCCGACCACTGTTGCAAGAATAGCTGCCGCCTGCGTGCTGACGCTCGTCAGCAGCGGCATGGTACTGGCACAGCAATCGCCATCCGATCGTCTGCAGCGAGGTGAGGAGGTCATGCGGACGCTGAACGCAGGGAACGCACAACCGACGCTCGAAGGTATTCGCCGCGATTTTCCTTTCTTGGCCGACGCGATAACCGGCTATGCGCTGGGCGACGTCTGGGGCCGACCGGGTCTCGACGATCGCACGCGACAGATTGCGGCGGTCGCAGCGTTCGCGGCGCTCGGGCACCGGCCCTTCATGAAAATTCACGCTGGCTATGCCCTGAACCTCGGCGTCACCGCCCAGGAATTGAAGGAAGTCGTCTATCTGACGACCGTGCATGCCGGATTTCCCCGTGCCATCGAGGCGGCGCAGACCCTCGCCGAGCTCTTCAGGGAACGCGAGCCGCAGGCTGGAGGCACGAAATGAGCAAACTTGGATGGGCGAGGCGGAGGTTGGTTCGCGCCGGCGCTGGACTGCTCGCCACGGCGATGTTCGACTGTGCGCTGACGGGAATATCCATCGCGCAGCTTCAGAAGGGCACGTTGCCCGCCGAGATCAAGGCAAAAGGAAATGACGTCATGCCTGCGCACGAGTTTGCAGGAATGTGGGTGACGACCGACGGCCGTGTTCGTCACGAACTTCTGCCCAACGGGCGCTATGACGAGGCCCGGGGCGGCAGAAAAAGCGCCTATCAGGGACGTTACGAAGTTCATGGCAACCACATCGACTATTGGGACGACACCGGCTTTACCGCTGACGGCGACTTCATCGACCGGGTACTGCATCACGGCGGCATGATCCTGCGCCGTGAGGAATAGCGCCAGGGTTCACGGCGGCGGAACGCTCGTCGCGGAACGCTCCTGCACGCAAAGACGGGGACCGCGCGCTGGCATCTGGCCTCGATCTACCGCAAGACAGGCACCAACCGTCAGGCCGAGCTGGTCCGGCTGCTGCCTGTCGCGGACGATGGTGTGAGCTGACGCGACTATGCGACGGGCAAATCACTTCGGTTTATCAGAAACCTCGTCAAGCCCCTCGCACAAAAATATTTCTGTTTTCCAGAATTTCAGATCAGGCTATATCAGTAGCCATCCCGTCCCAACCAGAGGGGCGTTGCGCAACGTACCGGCGCGGGGCGGGGACGCGGTGGACGCGGATGGCGCACCTGACGAGGGCGCCCGAAGCGGACGGCGAAATCGTGTGGTCCTGACACCCTCACGCTGGTGTCAAGTTCGCGCTCACGCGCGCGGGCGACGGTGGCAAAAGTGCAGGGCTCACCGAGGAGAGCACGTATAAGCCGTAACCCATCGCGCAGGGAAAGTCGGATTGCCTCCGCTG
>LNEC01000010.1 GCA_001464035.1 Bradyrhizobiaceae bacterium Ga0074131 | reverse complement strand
AGACCGCGGGTGCAGCGCGCATCCGGCTTTCCCTGCGCCCTCTGACTGGAGAGGGTGGCAAGTTGATGCCAAACCTCGGGCCAATGCCGCCGCGAGATTGAAACGCATGTCTGGAGACCGTGATTGCGAGCTTGGTGCTGCGACATCGATTGCGTCGTCCCTCATTGCCCTCACGGCACAGGAAATGACAGCTCGATTTCAAAACCCCTTGCTGAGAAACCTCGAACCCTTCAACCCATATCGCCACGGCAGTTCGACTGCTTTTGTAATGCCGATCCGCACACCCGCAATGATCTCCGGCTTCTTCGTCCGCGCAAGCAGGGCAATCGGCGGCGCGTCGAGCGCAAGCCCATTATGCGCAGCGGTAATCCCGAGCGCTTCGGTCAGCTTGCCCGGTCCCGAACACAGAGCGCGTTCATCTTGCAGCCCGCGCCGCCTACGCATCGCGGCGAACCCGTGGGTCGGCTCCAGCGCGCGGATCAGTACCGCGCTGGCCGAGCCCTCTTTTTCGCAGACGAAATTGGCGCACCAGTGAATACCGTAGGAACGATAGACATAGGCAAAACCCGGCGGACCGAACATCACGAGGTTGCGTTTTGTCGGGCCGCGGAAGGAATGCGCGGCCGGGTCGGTGTGGTGATAGGCCTCGACTTCGACGATGACGCCGCCGACGCCGTCCACCAGCAGCGTGGCGCCGATCAGTTCGGGCGCGACCTCGTGCACGCTGCGGGCAAAGAATGCGCGCTTGAGCGGCCTGCCCAAATCGGCGGCGGTCGAGGCAGGGGGATTACGGCTTCGAGCCATTCAAAATCGGGCCGGCAAATCGGGGCTGGGCGGGCGGAATGCGTCGGGGCTGGCAATATGCTATAGCATGGCTGCTAACAAGCCGGGCGGTTGCGATTCCCCTTCAAGCGGATTAGCTAAGCCTCGAAGGGATATCAACATTCCATGGTCGTCGTCGTCGATACCATCTCCGCCACGCCGCTGCGCCCGCGCCACCCCGAAAAGGTGAACCGGCCGGATTCTTTCTCGCCCCCGAAGCCGGCCTGGATCAGGGTGCGCGCCCCGAATACCCGCGGCTATGCCGACACCCGCGCCATCGTCAAGGAAAACGGCCTGGTCACGGTGTGCGAAGAGGCGGGCTGCCCGAATATCGGCGAATGCTGGGACAAGAAGCACGCCACCTTCATGATCATGGGCGATACCTGCACGCGGGCCTGCGCCTTCTGCAACGTCAAAACCGGCATGCCAGGTGCGCTCGACGCTGCCGAGCCGGAACATGTCGCGGAAGCCACCTTCAAGCTCGGGCTGGCCCATATCGTGGTCACCTCGGTCGATCGTGACGATCTCGCCGACGGCGGCGCCGAACATTTTGCGCAGACCATTCGCGCCATCCGCGCGCGCTGCCCGTCCACCACGATCGAGATCCTGACGCCGGACTTCCTGCGCAAGGAAGGCGCGCTGGAAGTGGTGGCGAAGGCAAAACCTGACGTGTTCAACCACAATCTGGAAACGGTGCCGTCGCGCTATCTCACGGTACGCCCGGGCGCGCGCTATTTCCATTCGATCCGGCTGCTGCAGCGGGTCAAGGAAATCGATCCCGCCATTTTCACCAAATCCGGCATCATGGTCGGTCTCGGTGAGGAGCGTCACGAAGTGCTGCAGGTGATGGACGACCTGCGCTCGGCAGAGGTGGATTTTCTCACCATCGGGCAGTATCTGCAGCCGACCCGCAAGCATCACGCCGTGATGCGCTATGTCACCCCCGATGAGTTCGCTGGCTACGAGAAGGTGGCGTACACCAAGGGTTTCCTGATGGTGTCGGCGAGTCCCTTGACCCGCTCGTCGCATCACGCCGGCGACGATTTCGCGAAGCTCCGGGCGGCGCGCGCGGCGCGAACCCGCTGAGTTCTCGAAGATGCCGAGATTCTCCAGCAAGCGCCGGGTTCTCCACAGCGCGCCGCAGATGTTCGACCTCGTCGCCGATGTCGAGCGCTATCCGGAATTCGTGCCGCTGTGCCACGCGCTCAAGATCAGGCAGCGCACGCCCGGGCCGGACGGCACCGAAATCGTCATCGCCGACATGACGGTGTCGTTCAAGCTGGTGCGCGAGGCCTTCACCAGCCGGGTAACGCTGGACCGTCCCAACCTGAGGATCATGGTGGAATATCTCAAGGGGCCGTTCAGCAATCTGGAGAACCGCTGGACGTTCGAGCCCAGGTCCGAGACCGCTTGCGATGTCGGCTTCTTCCTGTCCTACGAGTTCAAGAGCCGGATGCTGGCGATCCTGATGGGCACCATGTTCGACACCGCGTTCCAGCGCTTCGCCGCGGCGTTCGAGAAGCGCGCGGATGTGATCTACGGCAAAGCGCCTTGAGCGGCAGCGCTACGCCCGCGGCGGCCGGCGCCGCTTGACGGCGCTGCGGCGCGGCGTGCGCGCCACGCGGGGACGCAACCGGCTCATGGTTTGGCGCCGCGGTTTTGTCGGCGCCTGCGGGCCGCGGGCGAGCTCCGTCAGCATGCGCAGCGCCTCGACCACCGAGCGCTGGCGCACCGCGCTGCGGCCGATCGCGCCGAACCGGCATTCGCGGTGCAGGATTCGACCGTCGCGTGCGGCCACGGCGAGATGGACCAGGCCGACCGGCTTGCCCGGCGTCGCACCGCCGGGGCCGGCAATGCCGGTGATTGACACGGCGAGATCGACGCCGGCTTTCTCGAGCGCGCCGATCGCCATCGCGGTCGCGGTCTCCTTGCTGACCGCGCCGAAGGTGGCGAGGGTCGTAGTCTTGACGCCGAGCATCGCGCGCTTGGCAGCGTTGGAATAGGTGACGAAACCGCGGTCGATCACGTCGGAGGAGCCGGGAATGTCGGTCAGCGCTGCGGCAACCATGCCGCCGGTGCAGGATTCAGCAGTGGCAATGGTCAGCTTGCGCATCCGGCACAGGTCGAGCAGCGAGCGGGAGAGGGCGCGGGCGTCGCTGCCGCTCATGCTACGTGCTCCAGGGCAGGCGGATGGTGGCGCTTGCGGTGGCGGCGATGCCTTCCTCGCGGCCCGTGAAGCCGAGCCGCTCGCTGGTGGTGGCCTTGACGGCGACCCGCGAGATGTCGAGTCCGGTGATGTCGGCGATCCGCCCCCGCATGGTGTCGCGCAGCGGTCCGATCTTCGGCCGCTCGCAGATCAGCGTGACCTCGAGATTGGCAATGCGTCCGCCGCGCGCCGCGACGCGGTCGACCGCGTATTTCAGGAAGCGGTCCGACGCAGCGCCCTTCCATTCGGGATCGCTGGGCGGGAAATGCGAACCGATGTCGCCGTCCGCCAGCGCGCCGAGGATGGCGTCGACCAGCGCGTGCAGGCCGACGTCGCCGTCGGAATGGGCGAGAAAGCCGCTTGTGTGGGGCACGCGCACGCCGCAGATCATCAGATGATCGCCGTCGCCAAAGGCGTGCACGTCGTAGCCGGTGCCGGTCCTGATATCGCCGAGCAAGCTGGCGAGCCGGGCTTCCTCGCGGACGAAATCCTCAGGGGTCGTCAGTTTCATGTTCGCAGGATCGCCTTCAAAGGTCGCCACCGTCAATCCCGCCCATTCCGCCAGCGCGGCGTCGTCGGTGAAATCGCTGCGGCCCTCGCGCGCGGCGCGGCGATGGGCGTCGAGAATGACATCGAAGCGGAAAGCCTGCGGCGTTTGTGCGATCCGCAGCCGCGCACGCTCGGGCGTCGCTTCGACGTTTCCGCTGCCGTCGACGAGCTTGATGGTGTCGGTCACCGGTATCGCCGGCACCGCTGCGCCGGTATGGCCCGCGGCGTCGATGGCGCGCGAAATCAGTGCCGCTGTAACGAACGGACGTGCCGCATCGTGGATCAGAACGACGTCCGGCCTCTGCCCGGCGAGCGCTTCCAGGCCGGCATGAACCGAGGCCTGCCGGGTCGCGCCGCCGTTGGCAGGCGGCGCGTGACGCAGTTCGCTGACGGCATCAATGAACATCGCCATGTCGTCGGGATTCAACACCGGCTGCACCGCAAACACCTGGGGATGGCGGCAGAACGGCTCCATCGCCCGGAAAATCACGGTCTGCCCGCCGATCGAGCGATACTGCTTCGGGCCTCCCGAGCCGGCGCGAAGCCCGCGCCCGGCTGCGACAAGGATGGCTGCAGTCCGTTCCGATGTGGGCATTTGAGTTATCTACTGATGATTCGGGGTTGAAAGAGGACCTGGGGCCGTTGGCGCATGCCCTTATCACGCCGAGCCCGCGAGAACAGCGCGTTTCCGGACACTGTGGGGAAAGCATATTATGCTGCGGTGCACTTGCACAATTTCGAGAACTGTCTAAAGTGTAGGCATGCAGCTTGACTGCACAAGATTTGTGCGCAAAATGTCCCCCGGCCGTCGCGATGCTGCGCCTGCCAAAAAATGAGAAGTCCGTGACCGGCTCGGAAAGCTCACAGCGCAAACCATTGAGGATAGGCGATATTGAAGTCGCCGCCCGGGTAATTCTCGCGCCGATGTCGGGCGTCACCGATGCCCCGTTTCGGCGGCTGACCGCGACCCTTGGGGCGGGCCTCGTCGTCTCCGAGATGACCGCCAGCGATGATCTCGTTAACCGCCGCCCGATGTCGCTGCTGCGCTGCGAGGCGACCGGCATCGGCCCGCACGTCGTTCAACTCGCGGGCTGTCAGGCGCACTGGATGGCGGAGGGCGCGCGGATCGCCGAGGCTGCCGGCGCCGACATCATCGATATCAATATGGGCTGCCCAGCACGTCACGTTACGGGGGGCCAGTCCGGGTCTGCGCTGATGCGCGATCTCGATCACGCCGTGACGCTGATCGAGGCCACGATCTCGGCAGTGAAGGTACCGGTTACGTTGAAGATGCGACTCGGCTGGGACGACCGTTCCCTGAACGCACCGGAACTGGCGCGCCGGGCCGAAGCCTCCGGCGTGCGGATGATCTCGGTGCATGGCCGCACCCGCTGCCAGTTCTACAAGGGCGAGGCCGATTGGGGCGCGGTGCGCGCCGTCAGGGATGCGATTGCAATTCCGCTTGTCGTCAACGGCGATATCACTTCCTTCGAGAAGGCGGTAACCGCGCTCGAAATGTCCGGCGCCGACGCGATCATGATGGGGCGCGGCGCGCAGGGCCGGCCATGGTTGCCCGGCCAGATCGGACGCCGGCTCGAGTCAGGCATCGCCGAATCCGCGCCGTCCCTGGCGCAGCAACTCGACTATGTCCGCGCGCTGTACGACGATGTGTGCGGCCTGTATGGCCTCCGCATCGGACTTCGCCATGCCCGAAAACATCTCGGCTGGGCGCTGGACGTCGCATCGCAAACCAGCCGCGCGCCGGCGGCGACGCTCAAGACCTGGCGGCAAGAGATACTGACCACAGACGATCCGCACCTTGTTCACCGATCCCTTGGAGCTGCCTTCGATGACTTTGCATGGAGTGCTGCTGCATGAGTTTAGCCGCCGAACATCACCGATCGGTGCCGGACGCCGAGGCCATCCTCAACGCCCTGCCGAACCCGGTGCTGCTGATCGCACCCGACGGCAAGATTATCGATGCCAACATGGCGGCGGAATCGTTTTTCGAGATTTCGACCCAGTTTCTGCGCCGCCAGTCGCTGAAGGAGCTGGTGCCGTTCGGCAGTCCGTTGCTGGCGCTGATCGACCAGGTGCGCAGCAGTGCCTCACCTGTCAATGAATACAAGGTGGATCTCGGCACGCCGCGGATCGGCGGCGATCGTCAGGTCGATCTGCACGTCGCGCCGCTGACCGAGCGGCCCGGTTACATCGTCGTGATGCTGCAAGAACGCACGATCGCCGACAAGATGGACCGGCAATTGACGCATCGAAGTGCCGCGCGTTCGGTGATCGCGCTGGCCGCGATGCTGGCGCACGAAATCAAGAACCCGCTGTCCGGCATTCGCGGCGCGGCGCAGCTGCTCGAGCAGGCGGCCTCGTCGGAAGACCGCATGCTGACGCGGCTGATCTGCGACGAGGCGGACCGCATCGTGACGCTGGTCGATCGCATGGAAGTGTTCGGCGACGACCGGCCGGTGGCGCGCGGTCCGGTTAACATTCACAGCGTGCTGGATCACGTCAAGCGGCTCGCCCAGTCGGGCTTCGCGCGCAATATCCGCTTCGTCGAGGATTACGATCCGTCGCTGCCGCCGGTGCTGGCCAACCAGGACCAGCTGGTCCAGGTTTTTCTCAATCTGGTGAAAAACGCCGCCGAGGCCGTGGTCGATCTCGGCAGCGATGCAGAGATTCAACTCACCACCGCGTTCCGGCCCGGCGTGCGCCTTTCGGTGCCCGGCAAGAAATCGCGGGTGTCGCTGCCGCTCGAATTCTGCGTCAGGGATAATGGCGCGGGCGTGCCGGATGACCTGCTTCCGAACTTGTTCGATCCGTTCGTCACGACCAAGCCGACCGGCAGCGGCCTTGGTCTTGCGCTGGTGGCCAAGATCGTCGGTGATCACGGCGGCATCATCGAATGCGAATCGCAGCCGCGGAAAACCACCTTCCGGGTGCTGCTGCCAATGTTCAATCCGACCAAACAGCATTTCGACCAAAGCAACCGCGATGGCGTTACGGGGACGCCGTCGCATGCCTCACAGGACTCCAGATGAGGAATGACAATGCCCGCAGGTAGCATACTCGTAGCCGACGATGACACCGCCATCCGCACGGTTCTGAACCAGGCTCTCTCGCGCGCCGGATATGAGGTGCGACTGACCGGGAACGCGGCGACGCTGTGGCGCTGGGTGAGCCAGGGCGAGGGGGATCTCGTCATTACCGACGTGGTGATGCCGGACGAGAACGCCTTCGATCTGCTGCCGCGGATCAAGAAGATGCGGCCCAATCTGCCGGTTATCGTGATGAGCGCGCAAAACACCTTCATGACGGCTATTCGCGCTTCGGAGCGCGGCGCCTATGAATATCTGCCCAAGCCGTTCGACCTCAAGGAATTGATCACCATCGTCGGGCGCGCGCTGGCGGAGCCCAAGGAGCGGGTGGCGAGCCGTCCCGACGACAACGAGTTCGATTCGATTCCGCTGATCGGCCGCTCGCCCGCGATGCAGGAAATCTACCGGGTGCTGGCGCGGCTGATGCAGACCGACCTCACCGTGATGATCTCCGGCGAGTCCGGGACCGGCAAGGAACTGGTCGCCCGCGCGCTGCACGATTACGGCAAGCGGCGCAACGGCCCGTTCGTCGCGGTCAACATGGCGGCGATCCCGCGCGATCTCATCGAATCGGAATTGTTCGGGCATGAACGCGGCGCGTTCACCGGCGCCAATACCCGGGCCTCAGGCCGGTTCGAGCAGGCCGAAGGCGGGACCTTGTTCCTTGACGAAATCGGCGACATGCCGATGGAAGCGCAGACCCGCTTGCTGCGCGTGCTGCAGCAGGGCGAATACACCACCGTCGGCGGCCGTACGCCGATCAAGACCGACGTGCGCATTGTCGCGGCGAGCAACAAGGACCTGCGTATCCTGATTCAGCAGGGCCTGTTCCGCGAGGACCTGTTCTTCCGCCTCAACGTCGTGCCGCTGCGTCTGCCGCCGCTGCGCGAGCGAATCGAAGATTTGCCCGATTTGATTCGGCATTTCTTCTCGCTGGCCGAGAAAGACGGATTGCCGCCGAAGAAACTCGATAGCCTGGCGCTGGAACGCCTGAAGCAGCATCGCTGGCCCGGCAACGTGCGCGAACTGGAGAACCTCGCGCGCCGGTTGGCGGCATTGTATCCGCAGGAAGTGATCACCGGTTCGGTCATCGACGGCGAACTGGCGCCGCCGGCGGTGACCTCCGGCGGCAGCGTTCAGCACGGCATCGACAATCTCGGCGGCGCGGTCGAGGCCTATCTGTCGTCGCATTTCTCAGGCTTCCCCAACGGCGTGCCGCCGCCTGGGCTCTATCACCGGATCCTCAAGGAAATCGAGATACCGCTGCTCACCGCCGCCTTGGCTGCAACGCGCGGCAATCAGATCCGCGCCGCCGATCTGCTGGGCCTCAACCGCAATACGCTGCGCAAGAAAATCAGGGACCTCGACATTCAGGTCTATCGGAGCGGGAGCTAGCGGTTTCGCGATCCGGAATACGCTCATAAGTCGAACCTGCGCATGTCCACGGCAAGGTGCGCCGCGGAATTGTCGCAATTCGGCAACAATGTGATATGAATGCATCAGTCCGCTGCCGGCGGACGTAAGGCCTTCAGCTCACCTTGCCGGAATGACCAGCGTAGACACCGCGGCCCCATCGCTCGATCCGTCGCTTGCCGAACCCAGGGGATCGTCCCTGCGGAGGTGGCTGGCACCGTTCGCGGTCGCCATTGCGCTGTTGTCGGCCTTCCTGACCTTCGTCGTGCTGACCGGCCTGACCCCGATCGAACCGACGCGCGAGGTGGTCTATTCGTTCCTGCTGATCAATGCGGCGACCATCCTGCTGCTGGTCGGCATCATCGTCCGCGAGGTCTGGCAGGTGGTCCAGGCCCGCCGCCGCGGTCGGGCAGCGGCGCGATTGCACGTTCAGATCGTCAGCCTGTTCTCCGTCATCGCCGTGTTGCCAGCCGTGCTGGTGGCGGTCGTCGCCAACATCACCATCGACCGCGGTCTCGACCGGTTGTTTTCAGGTCCGACGCGCGAGGTGATCCAGAATTCGCTCATCGTGGCCAACGCCTATCTGCACGAACACGCGCAGGCCATCCGCGGCGATATTCTGGGAATGGCCAACGATATAGCCAACGCCCGGCCGCTGTTCGACCAGGACCGCGGAACCTTTCGCCGGCTTTTGACCGCAAGTGCGGCCTCGCGCAACCTGCCGGGCGCCATGCTGATCGACAAGGACCGCAATATCCTGGAGACGGCGCAAACCGGCATCGAGCAGGCCTTCACGACGCCGGCCCCGGAATTCCTCAGCGGCGTCGATGAAACCGAGCCGCAGATCGCGGTGTTCACCGAAGCGAATTACGTCGCCGCCGTGATCCGGCTGCGCTCCTTCAACGACACCTTCCTCTATGTCGCCCGACTGCTCGATCCCCGCGTGGTCGCGCAGCTCAGGCAGACGCAGGCCAGCGTCGCCGAATACGCCCAAATGGAATCGCGCAAGCTAGGCATTCAGGTGGCGTTCGCGCTGATGTTCGCGGTGATCGCGCTGACCATCCTGATGGCCTCGGTTCTGATCGGGTTGAATTTCGCCAATTGGCTGGTCGCGCCGATCCGGCGGCTGATGAGCGCCGCCAACATCGTCTCGACCGGCGATCTGCATGTTCAGGTGCCGGTCCACAAATCGGAGGGTGATCTCGCCCAGCTCGGCGAAACGTTCAACAAGATGACGCAGGAGCTCCGCACCCAGCGCGACGAGCTGGTTAGCGCCAGCGACCTGATCGACAGCCGCCGCCGGTTCATCGAGGCGGTATTGTCGTCGGCGAGCGCCGGCATCATCGGCGTCGATGCCGCGGGCAACGTCGGCATTCTCAATCGCTCCGCCGAAAAGCTTATCGGTCATGCGGAATCGGAGACGCTTGACCACCCGCTGTCGGATGTGCTGCCCGAACTCGACGACATGATGAAGGCCGCGCGCGAGGGCACCCAGCGGCTGGTACAGGGCCAGATCACGCTTCTCCGCGACGGCCATGAGCGCAATCTTTCGGTGCGGGTCAGCGCCGAGCAGACCAGCCATTCGCGCGACAGCTACATCATCACGCTCGACGACATAACCGAGCTGGTTTCAGCGCAGCGGACTTCGGCATGGGGCGACGTGGCTCGCCGCATCGCGCACGAAATCAAGAATCCGCTGACGCCGATCCAGCTTTCGGCTGAACGCATCCGCCGCAAATTCGGCAAGGTCATCACCGAGGACAAGGCGATCTTCGAACAATGCACCGACACTATCGTGCGCCAAGTCGACGATATCAGGCGGATGGTGGATGAATTCTCGCGCTTCGCACGAATGCCGAAACCCGTCATGGAGGGCGAGGACGTCGCCGACACCGTGCGGCAGGCCGTGTTCCTGATGCGGGTCGGGCATCCCGACATCGATCTCGAAGCCGAGATCAAGGAAACCCCGATGCGGGCGCAGTTCGATCGGCGGCTGATTTCGCAGGCACTGACCAACATCATCAAGAACGCCGCCGAGGCCATCGAAGCCGTACCGGCGGAGGAGCTGGGCAAGGGGCGTATCGAGGTGATCGCCGCCCGCGAGGGCGACGACATCGTCATCGACGTCATCGACAACGGCATCGGGCTGCCGAAGGTGAGCCGGGCGCGCCTGCTCGAACCGTACGTTACGACGCGGGAAAAGGGCACAGGACTTGGCCTGGCCATCGTTGGCCGGGTTCTGGAAGACCACGGCGGCAAGATCGAGCTCCACGATGCCGCGGATATCAGGCCGGGTCAGCGCGGCGCCTGGATGCGGCTGCGGTTCGCCATATCGGGCCAGGCGCCGAAGGCCGAGACCAGGGAGCCGGCGGCGGAAACAAGGCAGCCGGTCTCTGAAACCATCGGGGCCCGCGAACCGACCAATCCGGACACGACGGACAATGAAACAAAAATCGAAGCCGCAACGGGCAACTGACGAGACAGGGGCGATCCATGGCCAATGACATTTTAATTGTCGATGACGAAGCCGATATTCGCGATCTGGTTGCAGGCATTCTCGACGATGAAGGTTTCACCACCCGGACCGCGCGCGACAGCGATTCGGCACTGGCGGAAATCGCCAATCGGCGGCCGAACCTGGTGTTTCTCGACATCTGGCTGCAGGGCAGCAAGCTCGACGGCCTGCAGTTGCTCGAGCAGATCAAGAAGGATCACGCCGACGTGCCGGTGGTGATGATCTCGGGGCACGGAAACATCGAGACCGCGGTGGCGGCGATCAAGCGCGGCGCCTACGACTTCATCGAAAAACCCTTCAAGTCGGACCGGTTGATTCTGGTGGCGACGCGGGCCCTGGAGACCTCGCGGCTGAAGCGCGAGGTGAAGGAACTCAAGCAGCTGGCGCCGGCCGCCAGTGTGCTGACAGGACGCTCGGCCTGCATGAACCAGCTGCGCCAGACCATCGAGCGGGCCGCCAAGGCCAACAGCCGCATCCTGATCGTCGGCCCATCCGGCGCCGGCAAGGAACTGGCGGCGCGTACGCTGCACAACGCATCGGCCCGTACCGAGGGACCGTTCGTCGTCATCAACGCCGCGGCGATCACGCCGGAGCGCATGGAAGTCGAACTATTCGGCATCGAGCAGTCCAACGGCGAGCAGCAGCGCAAGGCGGGTGCACTGGAGGAGGCCCATGGCGGCACCCTGTTCATCGACGAAATCGGCGACATGCCGCGGGAGACCCAGAACAAGATCCTGCGCGTGCTCGTCGACCAGACCTTCCAGCGTTCGGGCGGCACCGCCAAGGTCCATGTCGACGTGCGTATCATTTCATCGACGGCGCGGAACCTAGAGGAAGAGATCGCGGAAGGCCGGTTCCGCGAGGATCTCTATCACCGGTTGTCGGTGGTGCCGATCCGGGTGCCGCCGCTTTCGGAGCGGCGCGAGGATATCCCCGAACTGATCGACTATTTCA
Source organism: Bradyrhizobiaceae bacterium Ga0074131 (assembly GCA_001464035.1). Classification (GTDB taxonomy): domain Bacteria; phylum Pseudomonadota; class Alphaproteobacteria; order Rhizobiales; family Xanthobacteraceae; genus Bradyrhizobium. The sequence continues at coordinate 243,308 of LNEC01000010.1, read as the reverse complement.
TGGATCAGATCTCGGCCGCGACCGGATTGCCGAAACGCCAGATCGGCCAGGATGCGATGGCGGTACTGCAGTCGCATGTCTGGCCCGGAAACGTGCGCCAGCTTCGCAACAACGTCGAACGGGTGATGATTCTGGCGAGCGGAGGTCCGGAGGTCATCATCACGGCCGACATGCTGCCGCAGGATGTGGGCTCGATGGTGCCGGCGATGCCGACCAGCAACAATGGCGAACACATCATGGGTCTGCCGCTGCGGGAGGCGCGGGAAGTGTTCGAGCGTGACTATTTGATCGCGCAGATCAGCCGTTTCTCTGGCAACATCTCTCGCACGGCGGAATTCGTCGGCATGGAGCGTTCGGCGCTGCATCGCAAGCTCAAGGCGCTAGGTGTCGGCTAGGACGCCTGGCGTGTTCATTCCATGCATTTGCTTGAGAAATGTCGCCCCTTTCCTGGCTTTTACCCGGAAATGCACCGGTGTTCTGGCCGTCGGACGCGCGAACTGACTTGCCTAAAAAGCGCACCTGCCTTCTAATCATACTGCCGCGCCCTCGGAGGGGGATCTCAGGGGAAGCCGGCAACCGGGGGACAGCTCCGCGAGAGAGCAGCCATCGGTTCAATAAAAAGAAGCAAACAAGACTGCGGGACAAAAACAATGGCGGCAGACCGCGCACAAAATCTACAGGACACCTTCCTTAATCACGTTCGTAAGACCAAGACGCCCCTCACGATTTTTCTGGTCAATGGAGTGAAGCTGCAGGGCATTGTCACCTGGTTCGACAATTTCTGCCTGCTGCTGCGACGCGACGGTCATTCGCAGCTTGTCTACAAGCACGCGATTTCGACCATCATGCCGGGCGCTCCGATCCAGCTGTTCGAGGGCGGCGAGGATGCTCCGGCTTGAGAGTGATCTGATTGGAACCCCGAAATTCTGAAGGGGGCGCCGACCGTCCGCGGTCGGCAGGGGGTAAAGACTCAGGGCGGGTGGTCGTCATCGGCCCCTATCTGCGTGTGCGTCGCGGTGAACCGGACGCATCGGCGGTTTCGCATGCCATGCGCAATTCCGAGGCGCGGTTGGAGGAAGCCGTCGGCCTGGCGCGCGCCATTGACCTTGCGATCGCGGACGCGCTGATCGCCCCGGTCAGCCAGATCAGGCCTGCGACCTATCTCGGCAAGGGAAAGGTCGAGGAGATCGTCGGGCTTATCACCGGGCACGAAATCGAACTCGTGGTGATGGATTGCGCGCTGTCGCCGATCCAGCAACGCAATCTCGAAAAGGCCTGGAACACCAAGGTGCTCGACCGTACCGGCCTTATCCTCGAAATCTTCGGCCGCCGCGCCAAGACCAAGGAAGGCGCGTTGCAGGTCGAACTTGCGCATTTAAACTATCAGCGCAGCCGGCTGGTGCGCTCCTGGACCCATCTGGAGCGCCAGCGCGGCGGTTTTGGATTCATGGGGGGGCCCGGTGAAACGCAGATTGAAGCCGACCGGCGTTTGATCGGCGATCGCATAACTCGGCTCGAGAGCGAACTCCGGAAAGTTCAGGCGACGCGGCGGCTGCATCGCGAGGGACGCAAGCGGGTGCCGTATCGCGTCGTAGCGTTGGTCGGCTACACCAACGCCGGAAAGTCGACGCTGTTCAACCGCCTGACCCGCGCCGACGTGCAGGCGGTTGACATGCTGTTCGCGACACTGGATCCGACCTTGCGCGCACTTGAGCTGCCGCATGGCGGCAAGGCGATGCTGTCGGATACCGTGGGCTTCATCTCCAATTTGCCGACGCAACTGGTGGCGGCGTTTCGAGCAACGCTGGAGGAAGTGCTGGAAGCCGACGTGATTCTGCACGTCCGCGATATCTCACATGGGGATGCCGAAGCCCAGCAGCGCGACGTCGATACCGTGCTGCGCCAACTCGGCATTGACCCGGATGCCGGTCGCATTCTCGAAGTCTGGAACAAGATTGATCGCTTCGACCCCCAGATGCGGGAAAATCTGCAAAACATAGCTGCCCGCCGTCCGCCGGAGCGTGCATGCTTCCTGGTCTCGGCCGAGACCGGCGAGGGGATAGATGCGCTATTGACGGCGATCGAGGATCGGCTGGCGGCAACCCGGATGACGCTGGACCTGTCGATCGACGCCTCCGACGGAGCCGGCATCAGCTGGCTGCATCGCAATGCGGAAGTGCTCGCCAAGACGCTGCGCGACGGGCGTTTCGAGATGACCGTTCGAGTCGATGAGACGAAACGCGACATGGTGGTGAACCGTTTCGACGCGGTGCCGCACCCGATGTAGCTTTCGTCCCCGGTAACGCTGAGATCGCGTCCCGAGATGGTTATTCCTGGCCTTTGGCCTCGTTCCACAACGCATCCATCTCCGCAAGCGAGGCCTCCTCCAGCGAACGCCCGCGGGCCGCCAAGGTGTGCTCGATGTAGCCGAAACGGCGTTCGAACTTGGCGTTGGTGCCGCGCAGCGCCAGATCGGGATCGGCGCCGACATGCCGCGCCAGATTGACCAGCGCGAATAAGAGATCGCCGGTTTCCTCGGCAAGTTGCTTGGCGTCGCCGCCATCGAGCGCGGCCTCGATCTCGTCGGCTTCCTCGCGGATTTTTCGCAGCACTTCGCGGGGATCGTTCCAGTCGAAGCCGACGCTGGACGCCTTGCGTTGCAATTCCATCGCGCGCGACAACGCCGGTAGCCCCGCCTTGACGCCCGACAGCAGGGACGTGTGCGAATTCTCTCCGGCGGTACGCCGCGCGGCACGTTCGGCTCTCTCTTCGGCCTTGATGCGGTCCCACGCGCTCTTGACGCCGACCGGCGCCAGCCGACCATCCTTGTCGGCGAAGACGTGCGGATGCCGTCGGATCATCTTGCGCGTGACCGCCTCGACCACGTCGCCGAACGCGAACGCATCCTGCTCCTCGGCCATGCGGGCGTGATACACCACCTGCAGCAGGAGATCGCCGAGTTCGTCCTTGAGATCGTCGAGATCGCCGCGCGCGATGGCGTCGGCAACCTCGTAGGCTTCCTCGATGGTGTAGGGCGCGATGGTCGCAAAACTCTGTTCGAGATCCCACGGACAGCCGCTGCCGGGCGTTCGCAGCGCCGCCATGATGTCGAGCAGGCGTGAAATATGGCGGGAAGGGGTCATGGCGCTACCAAAAGCCGGAGAGAGGATCAGGCCTTATGCCGCAACCGCGGCGTCGATCCCAGCGAAACGAGCCGGGCAGGTCGCTCCTTCCACCGATTGGCCCGGGGGTCGATGAGTGCTATGGGCACGCCATGAGCGACCCACTCCGAACCGAGACCGCGCTGGTGTTGTTTTCCGGCGGGCAGGATTCCGCCACGTGCCTTGCCTGGGCGCTGCAGCGCTTCGAACGCGTCGAAATGCTCGGCTTCGACTACGGGCAGCGTCACGCCATCGAGCTGGAATGCCGTAGCCGCCTGCTCGACGGCATGAGATCACTGCGCCCGGCTTGGGCAGAAAAGCTCGGCGATAGCCATACGCTTGATATTCCCACCCTGGCCGACATCTCCGACACTGCGCTCACGCGCGATGTCGCGATCGCCATGGGCGCAGACGGCCTGCCCAACACCTTCGTGCCCGGCCGCAACCTGGTGTTCCTGACATTCGCCGCAGCTTTGGCCTACCGGCGCGGCATCAGCCATATCATCGGCGGCATGTGCGAGACCGATTATTCCGGCTATCCGGACTGCCGCGACGAGACCATCAAGGCGTTGCAGACCGCGCTCAACCTCGGCATGCACAAGACGTTCGAACTGCATACGCCGCTGATGTGGCTCGACAAGGCCAGCACATGGAAACTGGCCCATGACATCGGCGGGGCAGGGCTCGTCGACCTGATCCGCGAGCATTCCCACACCTGCTATCTCGGCGAACGCGGCGCGCGGCATGAATGGGGTTATGGTTGCGGCGAATGCCCGGCCTGCGCGCTGCGCGCCAGGGGCTGGCGGGAGTATGTGGGCGCGACCGCCTAGCCGACGAAATCTTCCGGCATCAATACGATCGGCGAGCCGTGCGGGGTACGGTCGGCGGCGTGGTCCCAGGCGTCGCGGTAGCGGTGCAGGGTCGCCGGGGTCGCGACGCCCTTGTCGGCGATCAGCCTTTCCAGCGTTGCCAGCCAGTGGCGGTAATAGGTATCGCCGGTATCGGCATCGCCGGCGGCCTGCGCGCGCTTGATCTCGTCCGCCAGCGCGGCCGCCCATTCATTCCAGCTGAACAGGCCGCGGGCATGCAGCGCCAGCGCCATGGCGAAGGCCTGCGCTTCCCAAGGTTCGCGAAACACCGGGCCATCGGCGTCGCGGGGTATGCCCGGCACGGCGCGGGTAGCATCGATGGTGGCTCTGGGATCGAGCGGCATCAGGCGGGCTCCAGATAGGATTCCCAGGCATCGACCGACGTCTTCACCGTGGCGTCGCCATCGGGTCCCCACAATTCGCGCCCGTCGAAGGTCACGGTGTAGAGCCACTGCGGGTTCTCCTGGCCCATCGAATTGCTGTCCGGGAACACGTGGACGCCGTGCAGCAATTCGACGGTGCCGACATGCCCGCGTACGTAACGCGGCAGCCGCGTATGGGTCGGCGGATGGATCATCCTGGCGCGGACGCGGTCGCCGACCGCGAACAGGGCAGGGCTCTTGGCCTCGCGCTCGGTCGGTCCGCCCCGATGCAACATCGCCGCGACACCGTCAGGCGACAGCGTCCTCGCCACCGGTTTTGTCGGATGCAGCGGCTTGCCGGTCTCGATCTCGTCCGCCGCGACCAGCCCGCGTTCCAGCATCAGCCGCTCGAGGCCCGCGAGCCAGATCTCGTAATAGCTCTTGCTTAGATAGTCCTCGGGCGGCCGGTTCTCGCGGGCAAAGCGCGACATGTCGATGTTCCAGCCGCCGGGCATGGCCATCGCCAGCGTAATCGCGAACGCGCGCCGCTCCCATTCGGCATGAAACACCGGCTCGTCAGGTTCGGGGTGAACCGGCCCGGACCAGGCCACGCCGCCCATATCGTGCGCGCCCTCCATCAGGCGACCTCGTGCGGTTGCTTCGGTAGCCCGGTGCCGATCATGCTGTCGCGGGTGACGAGGTCGGCGAGGCGCTGCTCGCTCCAACCCTCGGTGCCGGCCGGGCGCATCGGCAACACCAGATAGCGAATTTCCGCGGTCGAATCCCAGACACGAATGTCGGTGCCGTCAGGCAGGTCAAAACCGAAATCGGCGAGCACGCCGCGCGGATCCTTGACCGCCTTGGAGCGGTAGGGCGCGGACTTGTACCATACCGGCGGCAGTCCGAGCACCGGCCACGGATAGCAGGAGCAGAGCGTGCAGACGACCATGTTGTGAAGGTGAGGGGTGTTCTCGACCGCTACGATGTGCTCGCCCTGGCGGCCGGCATAGCCGAGCTCAGAGATCGCCGGCGTGGCGTCCGAGAGCAGGCGGGCGCGAAACGCCGGATCGGACCATGCCCGAGCCACCACGCGCGCCCCGTTGCGCGGTCCGACCTTGGTCTCGTAGGTCTCGATCAACAGATCGAGCGCGGCCGGATCGACATAGCCTTTTTCGGTCAGGATGGTCTCGAGCGCGCGCACCCGCAGCTCGGTATCGGACAATTCCGAATGGTCGTGATCGTGGTGATGGTGGTCGTGGTCATGGCTGCTCATATCCAGAAGATACGCAAGAATCTGGGTATGTCGAGGCCCGAGGGACTTCACTGATTTGCGAAGCGCACCCGGGTGTAGGAAACTCGGCAAACATTCGGCGCAAGGACAACGCCGTCAAGGACATGACGGGCAGGGAGACGCGGACGTGGCTGGCTTTGTAACCATCGAGAAGGGCCTGGGGCCCGAGGGGCGCATCGCCGTGGTGCGCTTCGACCGCGGCGACGGCATCAACGCGCTGTCGCCGGAGGCGCTGCGTCAACTCACCGACGCCGCGCGGAGTTTCGAGGACGACGGCGAAACCTCGGTCGTGGTGCTGACCGGCGGCGCCAAGGCGTTCACCGCCGGGTTCGATCTCAAGGACCCGGAAGGCCGGTCGCGCGCCACGATGGATCTGGGGGCGCTGCGGCGGCACCTGAAACTGGGACCGCGGCTGACCAGGGCCTGGCAGGAGATGGAGCAGATCACGATCGGCGCCATCGAGGGGTTTTGCATCGGCGGCGGCGTGGCGCTGGCGGTGGCGTTGGACTTTCGCGTCATGGCCCGCGACGGTCATCTCCGGGTGCCCGAGATCGGCCTCGGCATGAACATGAGCTGGCAGAGCGTGCCACGCATGCTGCATCTGATCGGACCGGCCCGCACCAAGCAGGCGGTGATCCTGGCCGACCAGCGCATCTCGGCCGCCGAGGCCCTTGACTGGGGCCTGGTGGAGGAGGTGGCCGATCCCGGCAGCGCCTTCGACGCCGCGATGCGGCTTGCCGCCAAGGTCGCTGCCCAGCCGCCGCTGTCGGTCGCCATGACCAAGCTAACGGTCAACCGGCTGGCCCATGCACTCGACGACCTCGCCAGCCACATGGACATCGACCAGTTCGCGCTGGCCAGTCTCAGCGAGGACCACAAGGAGGGCGTCGCAGCGTTCCTGGGGCGGCGCAAGCCGACGTTCAGGGGGCGGTAGAGCAGCCCTGAATCAAAAATCGCGAAAACAACCCCATGCATAGTAAGAATGGCACCGGCCGATGCTTCATCAACTGCTGTGAACACCCATATCTCAGATTCGCATAAGGTATATTATGGAATATCAATTTACACAAGTTTTTGCAGATACTTAGATGAGATTTCTCCTGTTTTTCGATAATCGATGTGACAACGGTCCTTCGGCAAACGGGGTTTCAGCGGCATTGGGCCGGAAACTTCTGGCTCGGCGACGCTGCTGGAATAAGCTGCGCAGAACGACCAGAACGAAGTGACGGGAGGCAAGAAAGATGAGCACCGAAGGCCAATACAGCGTCGGTCTGGACAAGAAGCCCGCCAACTACGTGGCGCTGACGCCGCTGAGTTTTATTCGGCGCACCGCCGCCGTCTATCCCGATCACGTCAGCGCCGTCTATGAAGGCCGCAGCTTCACCTGGTCGCAGACCCATGCGCGCTGCCGGCGTTTTGCCTCGTACCTCGCGGACCGAGGCATCGGCAACGGCGACACGGTCGCGGCGATGTTGCCGAACATCCCCGCGATGAACGAGCTGCATTTCGCGGTGCCGATGGCCGGCGCCGTACTCAACGCGCTCAACATCCGGCTCGATGCGTCCTCGATCGCCTTCCAGCTCGATCATGGCGGCGCCAAAATCATCCTGGTCGATCCGGAATTCGCCGGCGTCATCCGCGAAGCGCTTCCCCAGATGAAGGGCCCAAGACCCCTCGTCCTCGACGTCGACGATGCGGCGTTCGCCGGCGGCCAGCGGATCGGCGAACTCGAATACGAGGCCGCGTTGGCGCAGGGCGACGAAAACTTCGTCGCACGGCTGCCGGCCGACGAATGGGACGCCATCGCGCTCAGCTATACTTCGGGCACCACAGGCAACCCCAAGGGCGTGGTGACCCACCACCGCGGCGCCTACCTTAACGCCGTCAGCAACATCCTCGCAGGCGAGCTCGGCCAGCATCCGGTCTATCTCTGGACCCTGCCGATGTTCCACTGCAACGGCTGGTGCTTTCCCTGGACCATCGCGGCTTCGGCCGGCATCAACGTCTGCCTGCGCAAGGTCGATCCAGGCAAGATCTTCGAGCTGATCAAAAGGCACGGCGTCACCCACATGGCCGGCGCGCCGATCGTCTACAATACGCTCATCAACGCGCCGGGCGCACCGAGGGACAGAGTCGCGCGGCCGGTTGTCGGCCTGATCGCGGGCGCCGCACCTCCGGTGGCAGTGCTGGAAGGCGCCGAAAGCATCGGCATCAAGCTGACCCATGTCTACGGCCTGACCGAGGTCTATGGCCCGGCGTCGGTCTGCGCGGAGCAGCCGGGCTGGGATGATCTCCCGGCCGACCAGCGCGCGCAGCTGAAGCGCCGGCAGGGCGTGCCCTACCCGCTGCAGGAAGCCGTCACCGTGCTCGACCCCCAAACCATGCGCGAGGTGCCGCGCGACGGCGAGACCATCGGCGAAGTGATGTTTCGCGGCAATATCGTGATGAAGGGGTACCTGAAGAACGAGAAGGCCACTCAGGAAGCCTTTGCCGGCGGCTGGTTCCACACCGGCGATCTCGGCGTGCTCGACGAGCACGGCTATGTCATCATCAAGGACCGCTCCAAGGACATTATCATCTCAGGCGGAGAGAACATCAGTTCGGTCGAGGTCGAGGACGTGTTGTACAAACACCCCGCCGTGCTGTTCGCGGCGGTGGTGGCAAAGCCCGATTCCAAATGGGGCGAAGTGCCCTGTGCGTTCGTCGAATTGAAGGAAAACGCGCGCGCCACCGAGGCCGAGATCATCGCGTTCTGCCGCAGCCAGATGTCCGGCTTCAAGACGCCGAAGGCGGTGGTGTTCGGGCCGATACCGAAGACGTCCACGGGCAAGATTCAAAAGTTCATGCTGCGCAATCAGGTGGACTCGGCCAAGGCGATAACGGCTTAGTTCGTCGTCCCGGCTTTCCGCCGGGACGACGCGCCGAGGACGTGGGCCGCCCTCCTCACATCTTCTTGTAGGCCTCGACCAGGGCTTGGCCCTCGGCTCCCGCCTTCTTCAGCCAGTCGGCGGTCAGCTGTTCGCCGATCTTCTGGAAACCCGCCTTCAGCGCCGGGCCCGGCGGCTCGACCGTCATGCCCTTGGCCTTGAGCTGATCGAGATACCAGTTGCTCTTGGCTTCCCACGCTTTCCAGCCGCGTGTCTCCGCGGTCGCAGCCGCCTTCAGGATGGCTTCCTGAGTCGGCTTGTCGAGCGCGTCGAACGCGGCCTTGTTGACGAAAGTGAAGTTCTTCGGAAGCCATGCCTGTACATCATAGAAATACTTCAGGGACTCCCACACCTTCGAGTCGTAACCGGTGCCGCCGGAAGTAATGAAAGCATTCACCACGCCGGTGGCGAGCGCCTGCGGCAGCTCGGCCGCCTGCACCGTGACCGGTTGTGCGCCGACCAGTTCGCCGATTCGTGTCGTGCCGACATTGTAGGCGCGCCACTTCATGCCCTTGAGATCCTCGATGGTGGCGAGCGGCTTGTTGGCGTAAACGCCTTGCGGCGCCCATGGCACGGCGAACAGCAGCATAAGGCCCTGGGCTTCCAGCTTCTTGGCGATGGTCGCTTTCGACGCCTGATACAGTTTCATCGCCGCCGGGTAGCTGGTGGAGAGAAACGGCACGACATCGAGACCGAATATCGGGTCCTCGTTCTCGTGGATCGAGAGCAACACCTCGCCCATCTGCGCCTGTCCGGTCGCCACCGCGCGCTTGATATCGGGCGCCTTGAACAGCGACGCGGCCGGGTGGACCGTAATCTGGAGTTTTCCCGATGTGGCGGCATCGACGTCCTTGGCGAAGGCCACGAGATTTTCCGAGTGCGGATTGTCGGGGGCGTACGCGGCCGGCAGGTTCCATTTCGTTTGCGCCAGGGCCGGCGCTGCGGCCAGGGCGAGACCGGCAACGAGACATAAGCCAGTTAAACGGGACTTCATCGAACTACTCCTCGAGGATGATCGGGAAAGACTAGCGGGTTCAGTCGGGAAAAGCGAGCTTGGGCAGATACAGCACGATCTGGGGATACTCGGTGATGATGAATACGGTCGCAAGCAGCAGAACAAAAAACGGAAATGCCGCCCGCGCGACCGTGAGGGTGTCGCGCCCGCTCATATTCTGCAGCACGAACAAGTTGAACCCGACCGGCGGCGTGATCTGCGCCATCTCGACATGGATGATGAGATAGATGCCGAACCAGATCAGATCGAATCCGGCCTCCTTGACCATCGGCAGCACAATAACGGCGGTGAGAACAATCATCGAGATGCCGTCGATCAAACATCCGAGAATGATGTACATGACGCTGAGATACAGTGCCAGCATGCTCGGCGTCAGGTCTTGCCCCTTCACCCATTGGGCGAGCCCCGCCGGTATGCCGGTGTAAGCCATCGCCGCCGTGGTGTAGGCCGCGCCGGCCAGGATCAGCATGATCATGCAGGTCAGGCGGGTCGCGCTCATCACGCTGTCGAAGAAATTCTTGCGGGTCAGCGTGCCGCTCCACCACGCCAGCAGGAGCGCGCCGGAAACGCCCCACGCCGCGCATTCGGTCGCAGTCGCGAAGCCGAGTACCAGCGAAAGAAACACCGCGAAGATGAGCAGGAGGCAGGGAAACAGCTTGGCGGATTCCCGCATTTTCAGGCGGAACGACATCGGAGGATCGCGCGGCGGAACCTTACCGGGATTAAGGAGCGACCAGACGATGATGTAGCCGGAATAAAGCGCCATCACGAGCAGGCCCGGCAGGAATCCGCCAAGGAATACCTGGAGCACCGACACGTTCGCAGTCACCGCATAGACCACCATCGGGATCGATGGCGGGATCAGCAGGCCAAGCGTACCTGAACCGGCCAGCGAGCCGAGACTGAGGTTCTTGTCGTAACCGCGCTTGTCGAGTTCGGGTAAAGCAATCTTGCCGATGGTCGCGCACGTCGCGGCCGAGGAGCCCGATACCGCCGCGAAGATGCCGCAGCCGATGACGTTCACATGCGTCAGCCGCCCGGGCAGCCATTGCACCCAGGGCGACAGCCCGCGAAACATCTCTTCCGAAAGTTTGGTGCGGAACAGGATCTCCCCCATCCAGATGAACAACGGCAGCGCGGCCAGCGTCCAGGATGCGCTGGAACTCCAGGTCGTGGTGGCAAGCACGGTGCCCAGCGGGACATTCGTGGTGAGCGCCATCGCTGCGAAACCGACCAGCCCGAGCGCAACGGCGATCCAGACGCCGCTGGCCAGCAGCACGACCATCACGCCGAGCAGGACGAACGCCAGCTCCACCATGCCGAGGTTGTACATGCTCAACCTCCGCCGCCCTGCGCGATGCGTTCGAGGAATTCGTCCGGGGTCTCGTCCGGCGAACCCTTCTCGTAGCTCGGCCGCCCGCCCCTGATGACGTTGACCAGTTCGTCGATCAGCGCGATCGACAGGATCGCGAGACCGCCGGCAAAGCCCAGTTGCGGTATCCACAGGGGAAGCGCGACGACGCCCTGCGCCATGTCGTTGAAGCGCCAGGAGTCGTAGGTCATTTGCACCGCGTGGCGTGTAAAGTAGAGCACGAAGCCCGCCGCGATGGTGAGCGCAACGATCTCGGCGATCTGCTTCGCTCGCCCGCGCAGCCGTTCCAGCAGCATGCCGACGCGGATCATTTCCCCGCGCTTGAAGGTGTGGGCGAGACCGAGAAACGACATCGCGGCCATGCACCAGGATGCAAAATCATCGCCCGCAGGAATATTGAGCGCGAACTGCCGCCCGACCGACATCACCATCATGATCGCAAAGATCAGGAGAAGGAAAATGCCGGCCGCGTAGCCGGCGCCAAGATAGAGACCGTCAAGAGCACGCCTAAGGAATCCCGCAGCCGGCAGGTCGTCAGCACGCTGTGTCAATCAGTCCCCCATTCTCGCGCCGCAACCGGTTTGGTACGTTAAACCAACATGGTGGTTATACAAAAGCAGTCTTGAGCAAGTATTGTGCCATTGTGGCCGGCAGCCCCTTCAGCCCTGGAATCACAGAGGATGAGGTTCAACGTGCTGAAACACAACACCATCATGCTGAGGAGCGAGCGGCGCGAGCGTCTCGAAGCATGGGCAGCCACCAACTCACGTATTTCACATAGCCAGTACCAGCCTATCCCGCCTGCTCCAGCGTCAGCTGCATGCCGTCGAACGCCGGTATCACCCCCCTTGGCAGGCTTTGTCGCAGCACCTCGTAATCCAGATCGGCATGCATGTTGGTGATGATGGCCCTGCGCGGCTTGAAGCGGTCGATCCATGCCAGTGCGTCGTTGACGCTGAAATGGCTGGGGTGCCCGGCATAGCGCAGCCCGTCGATGATCCAGAGCTTGAGATCCTTTAGCTGTGGCCAGCTCGCATCGGGGATGTCGCTGAGATCGGGCGTGTAGGCGGCGTCGCCGATGCGGTAGCCGAGCGCCGTAATATTGCCGTGCCGGAGCAGGAACGCGGAGATCGTCACGGGACCGCCCTTCCCTTCGATCGTGCGGCTCTCGCCAGACTCGATGGCGTGATGTTCCAGAATCGGCGGATACTCGCTGCCCGGCGGCCTGACGAAACAATAAGAGAACCGCAACAGGATATGGTCGGCCGTCGACTGGTTGAGATAGACCGGAATGCGACGGCGCTGGTGCATCACGACCGAACGGAGGTCGTCGATCCCATGGGTCTGGTCGGCGTGCTCATGCGTCAGGAATACCGCGTCGATATGATCGACACCGGCGTCGATCAACTGCTCGCGCAGGTCAGGCGAGGTGTCGATCACGATCCGGGTGATGCCGCCCTCCCCGGCGCGTTCGACCAGCAGCGAGCAGCGGCGGCGGCGGTTCTTCGGATTGTTGGGATCGCAAGCGCCCCAACCGAGTGCGGGACGCGGAACGCCGGCCGAGGATCCGCAGCCGAGGACTGTCAGCGTCAGCGTCATGCCACAGCTTTCGGAGGCGGCACCTTGCTGAACAGGCGGAAGAAATTCTCCGTGGTCTGGCGCGAAATCTCATCCAGCGAAACGCCGCGGGTCTCCGCCAGCACCTTGGCGATTTCGACGACGTAAGACGGCTCGTTGCGCTTGCCCCGGAATTTGCCGGGCGCCAGATAGGGCGCGTCGGTTTCCACCATGATGCGATCGGCCGGAAGCTCGGCCGCGAGATCGCGCAAGGCCTGTGACTTCTTGAAGGTCAGAATACCCGTGAAGGAAACCGACAGCCCGAGCGCGATCGCTTTCAGCGCGAGTTCGCGTCCGCCGGTGTAACAATGCAGCACCGCGCGAAAGCGGCCTTTGGCCATTTCATCCTCGAGAACGCGGGGTATGGATCACCAGCGGCAGGCCGGTGGCGCGGGCGGCGGCGATGTGGGCGCGAAAGCCGCGCTCCTGCGCTTCCGGCGAGCCGTTGTCGTAGAAATTGTCGAGGCCCGCCTCGCCCAGCGCCACGACCTTGGGATGCCTGGTCAGCTCGATCAGTTCGGCCGCGGCAATCCCGTCCTCCTCGTCGGCGTGATGCGGATGGGTGCCGACCGAGCAATAGACGCTCGGAAACCGCTCCGCGATCGCGATCAATCCAGCCAGACGCCGCACCCGCGTGGAGATGGTGACGATGCGTCCGATACCCGCGGTTTCCGCGCGCGCGACGATGCCGTCGAGATCGTCGGCGAAATCTGGGAAATCGAGATGGCAGTGGCTGTCGACGAGCATGGCAATTGAACCGTTCAGCCGGCGGTCGGTTCGACGTAGCGCGGAAAGATTCCGGTCGGCGCCGGCAGCTTGGTGCCTGCCTTGATCCGCGTACCAAGTGCCGCAAAGTTACGCGAGCTGGTCGCACCGGGAATGCCGAGGCTATCGAGCATCTTCGCCGAAGAGGCCGGCATCACAGGTTGCGTCAGAATGGCGACCTGGCGGACCACTTCGGCGGTGACGTACAACACCGTGCGCTGACGCGCCGGATCGGTTTTCGCCAGCGCCCAGGGCGCCTCGCCCGCGAAATAGCGGTTGGCTTCGGCCACCACGGCCCAGACCGCGTTGAGCGCCTGATGAATCTGCTGGGTCGCCATTGCCGTGCGCGCGAGCTCCAGCATGCCGTCGGCCTGAGCCAGGATCGCGCTGTCGCTGGCGCTGAACTCGGCGGGCTCCGGCAATACGCCGTCAAGCTGCTTCGCAATCATCGACAGCGAGCGCTGCGCCAGATTGCCGAGATCGTTGGCGAGGTCGGCATTGATGCGGGCGACGATCGCTTCGTGATTATAGTTGCCGTCCTGCCCGAACGGCACCTCGCGCAGGAAGAAGTAGCGCACCTGATCGACGCCGTACTGGTCGGCGAGGTTGAACGGGTCGACGACGTTGCCGAGCGACTTCGACATTTTCTCGCCGCGGCTGAACAGGAAGCCGTGGGCATAGACGCGCTTCTGCAACGGAATTCCAGCCGACATCAGGAACGCCGGCCAGTACACCGCGTGGAAACGGATGATGTCCTTGCCGATGACATGAAGGTCGGCCGGCCAGTAGCGCCAGTGGGCGTCGCCCTCGTCGGGAAAGCCGACGCCGGTGATATAGTTGGTCAGGGCGTCGACCCAGACATACATGACATGTTCGGGGTCGCCGGGAACCTTGACACCCCAGTCGAACGTGGTTCGCGAAATCGACAGGTCCCGCAATCCGCTTTTGACGAAGCTGACCACTTCGTTCTTGCGCGAGTCCGGTCCGATGAAATCCGGTTGCGTGTCGTAGAGCTTCAGCAACCTGTCCTGATAGGCCGACAGTTTGAAGAAATAGCTCTCCTCCTCGACCCACTCGACCGGCGTGCCCTGCGGCCCGCGCCGCACATTGTCTTCGCCGACAACGGTTTCGTCCTCGGCGTAATAGGCCTCGTCACGCACTGAGTACCAGCCGGCATAGCTGTCGAGATAGATGTCGCCGTTGGCCGCCATCCGCTTCCAGATTTCCTGGCTGGAGCGGTGATGCTGTTCTTCGGTCGTGCGGATGAAGCGGTCGAACGAGACGTTGAGACGCTCGTCCATGTCCCTGAATCGCTCGGCATTGCGGGTCGCGACGTCCAGCGTCGGCAGCTTCTCGGCTTCCGCGGTCTGGACCATCTTCAGGCCATGCTCGTCCGTTCCGGTGAGAAAAAACACGTCCTTGCCGTCGAGCCGCTGAAAGCGAGCCAGCGCATCGGTCGCGATCGCCTCATAGGCGTGGCCGATATGCGGCACGCCGTTCGGGTAAGCGATCGCAGTGGTGATATAAAACTTGTTGTCGACCGACGCTGGCGCGGTCGCCATCGCAGCAACCTGTCTCACACGCTTTCGCGCTGTCTTGGCAACGGGCGCTGGTTTCGGCGCTGAAACCGTCCTGTTCGATCTCGCGGTGCCGGCGGATTTTTTCGCCGGCTTGCCGGCGGCTTTCTTGCTGGCGATCTTCTGGTGAGCGGCCTTCTTGGCAACCGGCTTTGGCGTGCGCTTCGTCGTCTTCTTTGCCGTTCTCTTTATTGTTCTCTTGGCCGTTTTCCTGGTCCGCTTCTTGGCTTTCCTCACCACGCGCCCGGCGCGCTTTTTCGTGGCCGCCACCTTGCTGGCGCGGCCTCGGGGGGCCTTGCGGACCTTCTTCGTCCTTGTTTTCCTGGAAGCCTTCTTAGCTGTCGCCACCACAATTTCCTTTATCGGTCGAACCGGATTGCCGGGAGGTGATAGCGACGAGTGCCTATCGCATTGCTTCCGCAAGCATCCCGAACACCGAGAAAACCAGTGGTTTTCGCTCAAGATTGTATGATTCGGTGTCGCGCGCGGCGCGGCTGATCTTTTCCCACACCTCCGCCAGCCGTGCAAGGCGGGGCAGGTTGGCGTTGGCATTGGCGTCGTCGGCGCGCAGCCGCGCGCTGATCCAGCGTTCGACGCTGTCGATGAACGCCGCCAGCGCCACCCGGTCGCTGCCGCCGAGCGCGTCGCCGAGCGCATGCAGTTCGCGCGGGTCGACTCGCGGCAGGGTCGCCAACAGCGCCGCGGTCCGCTGATGCAATTTCAGGGCGTCGCCGCCGAGCAGCGTCAGCGCCCGCGCCACGCTGCCCTCCGCCGCTTCCGCGGCCTCGCCGAGGGCGGGATCGTCGACCGCGATGTCGGCAGCCGCCGCGGCGGCGGCGACGACGTCGGAGGTAGCGAGCGGCCGCAACGGCAGCTTGCGGCAGCGCGACTGGATCGTCGGCAGCACCCGCGCGGGAGCGTGGCTGACCAGAAGGAACAGCGATTGCCGCGGCGGCTCCTCGAGAATCTTCAACAGCGCGTTGGCGGCATTGGGATTGAGTTCATCGACGGTATCGACGATGCAGACCCGCCAGCCCTCCACCGCCGCGGTCGAGCCGAAAAACCCGATCGTCTCCCGGGTCTCGTCGACGGTGATCACGGTGCGCATCACACCCTTGTCGTTGAGGGTGCGCTCCAGCGTAAGCAGGCCCCCATGGGCACCGGCCGCGACATGGCGCGCGACCGGATCCGTGGGCTCGATCTGCAGCGTTTCGGCGCGCTGCACCGACGGCGCCAGCGGATCGCGATGGGCTAGCACGAAGCGCGCCATTCGATAGGCCAGTGTCGCCTTGCCGATGCCCTGCGCGCCGCCGATCAGCCAGGCGTGCGGGATGCGCCCGCCGCGATACGCCTCCAGCAGCGCCATCTCGGCATCGCGATGGCCGAACCAGACGGTGGTTTCGCGCGGATGAGGCGCCGCGATGTCCTGCTCGACCTTGCGGGCACTCATGCGAGATTGGCCACGTTGCCGATATCGGCTTTGAAGAAGCGGTCGCGCAAGACGGCCCACACATTGGCGGCGACGGTAGCGGTGTCCGCATTGGCGTCGATCAGGACGCAGCGCCGCGGTTCGTCGGCGGCAATCTGCCGGTACGCCTCGCGAAGGTCCTGGTGAAACTTGAGATCTTCCGACTCGAACCGGTCCGGCGCGCCGGCGCCGCGCCGGATCGCCGCGCGCTTCAGGCCGACCTCCACGGGAACGTCGAGAATGAGCGTCAGATCCGGCTTGAGGTCGCCGATTGTGACCCGTTGCATCGCGTCGAGGAAGGCCGGAGCCACCTGCCCCAGCCTGCCCTGATAGACGCGTGTCGAATCCGAAAACCGGTCGCAGAGCACCCATATGCCCCTG
The DNA here is from genome assembly GCA_001464035.1 of Bradyrhizobiaceae bacterium Ga0074131. Classification (GTDB taxonomy): domain Bacteria; phylum Pseudomonadota; class Alphaproteobacteria; order Rhizobiales; family Xanthobacteraceae; genus Bradyrhizobium. Next base: position 226,503 of record LNEC01000010.1, on the reverse strand, counting down.
GTGAGCGCAGGCTCGATCACCGTGCGCACATGGTCGTCGCGCGCGGCCGCAAACAGCAGCGTCTCGGCGTCGGGGCCGAGCAGCTTGCCCATGCCTGACAGCACCAGATGCCGGATGATCTCGGCGCCCGGCGATCCGCCCGGCTCGCGGGTGACGAGGGTGCGCAGCTTCGCCGCTTCAAGGCGTTCCGCCAGCGCCTTGATCTGGGTGGATTTGCCAGATCCCTCGCCGCCCTCGAAGGTGATGAATCGTCCGCGCCCGATAGGGCGTTTGACCGCTGCCTCGGCCATTGTCAGAGTTTCTCGGCGCCGGCGCGAAACATCCCGATGACCAGTTCGCTCGCGCCGTCGATCGCCCGCCGCATCGTCGATCCCCTGGCAACCGGTTCGGCCGCGATGAGCGGCGCTTCCATGGCAAGGTTGGCGCCGCGCCAGACCTTGACGGACCCTATCCGCTGGCCGGTTTCGATCGGGGCCCGCACCGGGCCATTATAGACGACTCGCGCGATCAATTTATCGGTGCCGTTTTTCTGCACCATAACCTTGATCGGTTCGGCGCTGGTGAGCTTGACCGAGCGGCTCTCGCCGCCAAACACCTTGGCCCAGCCGACCGACTGCTGGGCTGCGAACAGCGTGCGGGCTTCGAAGTTGCGAAATCCCCATTCCAGCATCTTCCTGGCTTCGGAAGCGCGGTCGTCGGGATCGTCGAGGCCGTTGACGACCACGATCAGCCGCAGACCGTTTTGCACCGCCGAGCCGACCAGGCCGTAGCCGCCGTCCTTGGTATGGCCGGTCTTCAGGCCGTCGGCGCCCTCGAGGGAGTTCAACAGCGGATTGCGGTTCTGCTGCCGGATCTTGTTCCAGGTGTATTCGCGCTCGCCGAACAGTTTGTAGAAGTCGGGATAGGTCTGGATGATGTGGCGCGCGAGCCTGGCAAGCTCGCGCGCCGTCATCTTGTTGGCGGGGTCGGGCAGCCCGGTCGAATTGCCGAAGGTTGACTTCGTCAGGCCGAGTTCGCGCGCGCGCTTGGTCATCATCTCGGTGGCAAACGTACGCTCATTGCCGGCGATGGCCTCCGCCAGGACCATGCAGGCGTCGTTGCCGCTCTGGATGATGGCGCCGCGCAGCAGGTCATCCACCGGGATCTTGCTGTGGATCGCCGCGAACATCGTCGAGCCGCCCGAAGGCGCGCCGCCCCTGCGCCAGGCATTTTCGCTGACGCGATATTCGTCCGTGAGCTTGACCTCGCCCTTTTTGATGGCGTTGAAGACCACTTCGGCGGTCATCAGTTTCAGCATGCTGGAGGGGGCGCGCAACTCGTCGGCGTTCTTCTCGAACAACACGCTGCCGCTGGAGGCCTCGATCAGGATCGCGGTCGGCGCGTCGCCGTCGAAGCCGCCCTCCACCTCCTTCTTGGCGCCCTGCACGCTGTTGTTGGCGGCGTAGACCACCCCGCCCCACCCGACCGCCAGGGCCAGCAGAGCCATCGTCACGCTGCGCCACCGGCGTGCTGTGGCGGAGCCCGGTTTGCGCGAGGTTGGTGTTTCGACTGCCATCGGGATGCCCTGAAGCCGGCGTTCTACCAGTAGGAAGTACCGCAAACAACACGGGTTTCGCCCCATGCCGCGGCGCCGGTCCGATTGCGGCGGTTATCAAACGACCTTACCCTGCGGCGCTGCGGTTTGCTCAACCAAATCCCCGAAACAAGGCGGAAAAGCGATGCCATCCACGCGCACTCTCTTGGCCAATGGCATCGAGATCTTTATGCGCGAACAGGGCGAGGGTCCGCTCGTCGTGCTGTGCCACGGCTGGCCGGAACTATCCTATTCCTGGCGGCACCAGATTCCGGCGATTGCGGCGGCCGGCTTTCGGGTCGCGGCCCCCGACATGCGCGGTTTCGGCAAGACCAGCGCGCCCGCCGATATCGACGCCTACAGCATTTTCGACCATGTCGGCGACATGGTCGCGCTGGTGCACGCGCTCGGCGAAGAGCAGGCGGTCATCGTCGGCCATGACTGGGGCGCGCCGGTCGCCTGGCACGCGGCGATGTTCCGGCCCGATATGTTCACCGCCGTTGCGGGCCTCAGCGTACCCCCGCCGCTCCGGGGACGCGGCAGGCCGCTCGATACCTTGCGCGACAGCGGCATCACCAATTTCTACTGGCAGTACTTCCAGACGCCCGGTGTTGCCGAAGCCGAATTCGAGCGTGATATCGCCCTGTCGATGCGTACCCTGCTGGGACGCGGATTTTCCGATCCCTTCGCCTCGATGTTCGTCGAGGACGGCAAGGGATTTCTCGGCCATCCGCGCGCCGACCTGCCGTTGCCGGATTGGCTCAGCGAAGCCGATCTTGCATATTTCAGCGAGGCCTTCCGGCAATCCGGCTTCCGCGGCGGATTGAACTGGTACCGCAACATCGACCGCAATTGGGAACTGACCGCGCCGTGGCAGGGCGCGCAGATCCGCCAGCCGTCGTTGTTCATCGCGGGATCGAAGGATTCCGTCATCACCGGCCTGATCGGCGCCAAGCGGGTGGCCGACATGGAGCGGGTTCTGCCGGGATTGCGTCAGAAGCTCATCATCGAGGGCGCCGGCCACTGGATCCAGCAGGAACGCGCCGGCGAGGTCAACGCGGCCCTGATCGCTTTTCTCAAAGCGAATGCGGGCTAGCCGGCCGGCTCAATAGAGCCCGCGTCCGTTGAGAACTTCGCTGGGGCCGCGCGGGTCGACCGGTGCATAGGCGCTGACTGGCCTGACGCCGGGAGCGTAGCGCGCGTCATATTCATATGACACCGCGCGGGCATTATCGACATCCCGATCACGTGAAGATGGCCGGGCACGGCTGGAGGCGGACATCTCGGATGTCGCATTGATCGAAGCCAGGTCCTGGGAGGTATGGCCGAGGCTGTAGGGCCTGCCTTCCGGCATCGGAACGTCGCCACGGATGGCGCGGGCCGTGGCCTCCGGAACGAACGGACGGGCTGAAGCAACCCGGACCAGCGACGGCGATGGCGCCGGGATGCCGGTGCGCAAAGTTGCTACGAGCTGGCGGTCGTCGGAACCCTCGAGCGGCGCCCGGCCGACATATTCGACGCGCACGCGCGCCACGCCTTTGCCTTTGAATTCAAGCAGTTCGGAAGCTCTGTTCGAGACATCGATCAGCCGGTTGCCGTGGTATGGCCCGCGGTCGTTGACCCGGACGATGAGCGACTTTCCGTTGGAGAGGTTGGTCACCCGTGCGTAACTGGGAATCGGCAGCGTCGGATGGGCGGCGGTGAGCGACATCATGTCGAACACTTCGCCATTGGCGGTCAGCCGGCCGTGAAAATCGTCACCGTACCAGGAGGCCATGCCTTCGGCGCGGTAGTTGGGATCATCCTCCGGCACATAGACCCGCCCCGCGACGGTATAGGGCTTGCCGACACGGTAGGTGCCGCCGCCTTTCGGCACGGGGTCGCCCATGGCGACCACCCGCGGGCTGGAGGAAACGCCATATTTCGGATCGACCCGGCTGGCGAACTTGCCCGACGAGGCGCAGTTGGCGAGAACGAGGCACGCGGCCACGGCGAGCGCGCCTCGCGCCAGCCTGGTCGCCTGATCTGACTGTCGAATCCCCATGCGCCCCAACTACCATTCCGTCGGCGGCGCGCCTGCTTGCGGCGCGCGCCGGTCCCACGCTTCGATGCAGCCCACCTCCGCATCAAGATATGAAGATACCGCATTCGGAAGACGGCGGAAATGGGGAGAGCGCCGGGGTAGTGAATCAATCGTTGCCGTGGCGCGCCTGATCGGACAACCGCCGCATGGCAAAGTCGTCCCCGTCCCGGCGAAACTGTTGTGACAAAGCATCACTCGGGCGGGATCTTCAGTCCCGGCATGGAATCCTTTTGACTGTGCGCGGCGGCTTGGCGTTGTGTCGGTGCCGGGGCGTGAAGGATTATTGCGATGATTGAGACCGTTACAGCGTTTTTGGGCCTGTTCAGCGCCGGTATTTTTATTGCCCATGCATTTGAGGGTTTTCGCTCGAGGGCGTGACCTTGCGCGACAACCACCTGTTTCAGACAAGCCGATTCCGAAAGTTTTAATCAATTCGGACCAGCTTCGAGAGTAGCAGGTGCAACATGCGTAATCATGACTTGGTGTCCGACGGTTTCCTCGCCTTGACTGCAGCCGGCTTCGTGCTGCTGTGCTCGAGCTTGCTCGCCTTCGCGTTCGCCTAGGCTGATGGCGGGCCAATCGCGGCGCCAAAAATTGAGGTCCAAGCCAGCGCTGCCGCGTTCGTGCGCCGATCAGCGCCGTGCCCCCGCTTGATGCCCGCAATTGATACTTTCCCCCAACGCATGCCCCTGCTAAGTCGCTGAAGCCGGAGACGGAAGGGTGGCCGAGCGGTTTAAGGCACCGGTCTTGAAAACCGGCGTGCCTGCAAGGGTACCGTGGGTTCGAATCCCACCCCTTCCGCCAGATCGGAACAAGGCTGGGCACCCCGCCAGCCGCCGATTTTACGCTGCCTTCCGAGGCCAGCATTCAGTAGATCGCTCTTCGATCCCATGATACGGACTTCGCCGTCCGCGACCTCGACGCGCTGGGGCAGCCGCGCAGGTGTTCGCGGCGATACGTGCGTGCTGGTGCAAGAGGCGTTAGAACATGGTGTTGGCGTTCGCCGTATCGGCCGGAACCCGCTGAAGAACGTCCCAGTGCTCGACGATCCTGCCGCGCTCGAAACGGAAGATGTCTATGCCCGCCCAGTCGGTGTCCCCCGGCCATTCCTGGCGGGTGTGAAGGACGACGAAGTCACACTCCGCCAGCACGCGAACGAATTCGACCCGCTTCCCGGGATAGTCCCTCGCCATCCGCTCAAAATAGGCGATGAAGCCGTCCTTGCCGTCCGGAACGACAGGATTGTGCTGGATGTAGCGGTCGCCCACGTACTGCTCGACCGCCGCTCGCGGCCGGCACTGGTTGAACATCAGCTCATAGAAGGCTTGGGCCGTCCGTTTGTTCGCTTCGGGTGTCATAACGTCCTCGCCTGACCGTGAGCCATCATAGCGGTATGGCGTAGACATAGTGGTCATCTTCGTCGAGCGTGGCCCGCCGATGCAAGATGGGTTAACGTGACAGGATCAGAGAACTGGATCAGCGCGCAATGAACATCGGAAAGGTTCATTCGAGTAACCAACTGTGTTGAACAGATCAGTCGAGGCTTCGATCCAGTCACACCGCCGGAATGGGTATGCGCCTCCTCGAAGCTCTTGATGCCGAAGTTCTTCAGCGTAACGACCGCGCGTCCGGCTGCGTAGTAGCCTGGATAGCGCACCTCGACCGGGCGCGGCGGGTGCGCCTTGTCAGCTAACCGATGCACATTAGAGTAACGATTCAATCGACCTGTACGTAGGGTAACTATCCAATTCTTCGGAGCCCGCCACATGCCCCCCAATCCCTTTACCAACGTCTGGCAGTTCCTGACCGCGACTACTGGTGATTATCTCAAGCTGGGAAACTGGCGCTTTCTGGTCCTGGCTCTGTTCTGGGCCCTGCTGCTGGCCGGCATTGCCATCGCCTTCCAGAACTGGCGAGAGAGTCCGGAGCAACGTAGCGGCCGACATCTTGGAATCTGGCTGGCCCGAACCCTGATCGGCTGCATGTGGTTCCAGGGCATGTTGTGGAAATTGCCGCTACCCGTATCCGACGGTCTGCAATACTGGACCGAACAGGAAACGACCCACGCGGCGTTCGAGTTTCACCGCACCTTCATGAAGGATGTCGTGTTGCCCAACATGAGGTTCTTTGGGCCGATTGTCTTTCTTGCCGAGCTGGCGTTCGCGGCATCGATGATGCTCGGGCTTGCGGTGCGACTCGTGGGCGTGCTGGCCATCGCCTTTGCGCTGCAACTCTGGCTCGGCTTCTATTCCAATCCGTCCGAATGGCCGTGGACGTACATGTTTCTGGCCATGCTGATGTTCCTGTTGGCGATCGAGAGCGCTGGCCGCAGTCTCGGCCTTGACGCCTGGTTGCGCCGCCAAGTCCCTGCCGTGCGCGACGGGAAGGGCCTTGTCGGCCGGTTCCTGCACGTCGCGGGCTAGTGGCTATCGTTTTTTCGCAGGAGAGAGATGATACCGGGACCATCCCCTGGATTCGCCAAAACCGGACGGCCGCGCCTCGTGCCCGGCAGGCACATGCTAATGCTGGTCTGCGCCGCGACGCTTGTTGCGGCGCTGGGCGCAACTCGCGCCTACGCCGCTGACATCGGTTATCTGGCCCTGCCCGGAGTCCCTGCAACGGAGCTTCCCTCACCTCAGCGTACCGTTGCGCCGATCGTCAGCCCTAGCCGCTCCACCGAGAAGCATCGTGACACCCTCAATGAGGCCGGTGAGATCGCCCGTCTTCTCGAACTGAAGCCAGGCATGACGGTCGGCGACATCGGTGCAGGCAGCGGCTACCACACGGTCCGTCTCTCACGCCTCGTCGGGCCCAGCGGCTCCGTCGTCGCCCAAGACGTCACGCGGAAATACCTCGTCGAACTCGCCCGGCGAACGAAACGCCTGAAGCTGACAAACGTCGTGTTCGCGCTGGGCGAACCACACGACCCACGCCTGCCCGCCTCCTCGCTGGATGCCGCCATCCTGGTGCACATGTATCACGAGATCGCCCAACCCTATGCCTTCCTCTACAATCTCGCGCCCGCCTTGAAGCCGGGCGCGCGGGTCGGAATTGTCGACCTCGAGCGGCCGATGTCGGAGCATGGCACGCCAATCGAGCCCTTGCGTTGCGAACTGACCGCCGTTGGCTATCGCGAGATCGCCGCATATCAGCTCGCCGGCGATGGCGGATACCTGGCGGTATTCTCCCCACCGGACCAAGCGAGTCGAAAATCTCCCCGGGATATCGTGGCTTGTGGGGATCGTGCCGGCGCTCGCTGATCCCGCTCCTAACCACTGCCGTCTGCAGGAAGCCGCTGGTGTCGCAGTTCAAGCGCGAGGCGAACGAAGGTCGCCGAAATGGACCAGGCCGCCTTGACGCCGGCGATGAGATTGCCGGAGACCTTCGATACCCCGCCAATCCGGCGCCGCTGCCCGACGGCGATCTCCCGTGCCGGCAAACGGGCGGCCGCGACCCGCATCAGCATTTCCAGATTCCAGGCATATGTCTCCTCTTTCATGCCGAGACGCCTGAGTTCATCTCGCCCGATGGCACGAAACGGCGACAGGTCGGTGAAGCTTGCGCCATAGACGAGGCGCAGGAGCAGCCCGCCGACATGGGCGGCGAGGAGCTGCTGTGGCGCCAGGCTGCCGGACTCGCGTACACCGCGAACGCGCGAGCCGAGGACGAACATGGCCTGCCCGGCGACGATCGGCGACACCAGATCAGGAATGAATTCCGCGGGATCGCTGCCGTCGCCGTCGAGGAAGACCACAATATCGGCGTCATCGCGCACAGCGGCGATGCCGGCCTGGATCGCGCGACCGTAGCCCGGTCGCGGCTCGACAACCACGCGAGCTCCGGCGGCCCTTGCCCGCTCCGCGGTACGGTCCCGCGAGGCCCCGTCGACAACGATGACTTCGCTCACATCCTGCGCCAACACCGCGGTGACGACCTGACTAATGGCCGCTTCCTCGTCGAGGCATGGAATGATCGCCGAAACGACGGGCGCGCGGCGCGACGCAGGCGGCTTGCCGCAGATCTCGTGGGTCACCTCTTCACAGGCTCCAGCGCAGGCCGCAATTGGCGCAGCTCTTGGGCGGCTTGTCCGAGAGCAGCGCCGAACGGAAGTCCCGATACGCAGGCCCGTTCCAGATCTCCGGCAAGGACTGCTGGCCTGCATGGCCAAGCGTATAATTGTCGTAACCGTGCTGCGAAAACGGCGCGATACAGCACGGCAGGGCGCGGCCATTGGCCGTGAAATACATCAACGACCACGGCCGCCGGCAAAGCGCCCACGGCGAACCGTTACCGCTGCCCTTCAGGCTTAACCCCGGCTCGGACGCCGCGCCCGACGCGCTGAAGGTCACGCCAAGGGAGCGCGCCAGATCCTCGGCCTGATTAAGACAGGCGGTTTCTTCCTGAGTCAGGCGCTCGAACAGGGCCTGATCCGGCTGGGCCTTGCCAATGGCGGATTCGGCGAAAAACACCAGCCGTTGCAGGTAGACCTCTTTGACACCGATCTCGGCTGCAACTTGCACGAATGCGGGAAGTTGCTCGACAGTCTCTCTCAGGCCGGTAAGCCAGATCGAAACCCGCGGTGCAGCGTGTCCCTCCCGCTCCTGCAACTCGCGAAACGCGCGCACGTTGCGGAGGATGCGGCCGAAATAATCCCGGCCACGGATTGCCTTGAAGCTCTCGCGGTTTGACGCGTCGAGCGATACGCGCAGCTCATCAAGCCCGGCGTCGATCAGCGCGCGGCCGTTGCGCTCGCCAAGGACCGTTCCATTGGTGTTGAACAGGACGTGAACGCTGCGATCCTTCAGGTATCTGACCATCCGGGGCAGGTTGGCGACCAGCATCGGCTCGCCGACGCCGTGCAGAACCGCCCGCGCGAGATCGGGAACCTGGTCGACAATCGACACGAACAGCTCCCAGCTCATGTCTGCCGGAGGCTCGAGCTCCTCGTAGGTGCGAGGACAGGTGGTGCACAGCAGATTGCAGCGGTTGGTCACTTCCAAATAAAGGCAGACCGGCGGTCGCTGGGCGACCTCGGTGCGCTCGCCCGTAACCGATTCATGATAGCGGCGCGGATCGAACGGCGCGTGCGTGCCTTGCGCTTCGCGAGAAAGGCTCATGGTACCATCCCTGCCTCTGTGGTCCGCCGCATCCGCGTCCTCCAGGCCACGAAGGCCCAAGCCAGCAACAACCCTCCGAACAGAATTGATTTGCTCACCGTTCTGGGGATGTAGAAATCCCAGTCGAGTTGTTCGGACAGCAACAACGCTCCAATCGAGACGAACCACGTCGGCGCGGAGCCACCCAAGGCTACAAAGGGCGTAATCACGAGAAAATACCAGGGATAGTTCGGCGACAACAACAGCAGAGCGAGGAGTAACAGCATGTTGATGTCGGCAAGGCTGGAGGCGATGGTGCGATCCGATTTGCGGGCCACCGAGAGCCCCTTGAACATGAGGACCAGCGCGGCCAGCACGGCGTAGCCGACGACATCTCCTTGATGCGCGCCGAACACAAGCCGCCAGAGCGACAATAGCCAGAGCTCGTAGCCGGCACTGATACCCTGTTCCGTCAGATAGCCTTTGGTCAGGAATCCGAGAACCCCCCAACCGACCGATAAATAGGGAAGATAACAGAGCGCTACGGCGGCGATCACGACGAGTGGCAATTTAAAGTCCCACGGGCGCCAGATCCCGGCCAAAACCGGCGCGGCAAATGGCTTGACCAGCACCGAAAACGCAATCAGGACGGCTCCTCGGAGCGCATGGCCGGTCAAGGCAATCCACAGACCCAGCAGCATCAGCGCGACCATCAGCGCGTCGACATGGCCATTGTTGGCAATCTCCCACAGGGGGAGCGGATGCCAGAGATAGGCTACCACGCGCGTCACCGGACGGTTCATGCGCCGCAGCAGGAGCATGATCAGCGTAACGGTAACGGCCTCGCACCCCAGCAGTGCGAGACGCATCGTCGTGACGCTTTCACCGATCCGCGTGACAATGAAGAAGAAGAACTGCGCCACCGGAGGATAGATGGTGACGGCCGTATCGACCCGGTTGATGTGGGGAAAGATGGTGCCGTCGCGCAGAAACGCCAGCGTTTCATCGGCCGGAAGGTAGCGATAGGGATTGATGCCGGCGGCCTGAACTCTGCCGTCCCAGACATAGCGATAGATGTCACTGGACAGAAACGGATCGAATAGCAGCGCATAGGCTCTCAGCATGATCCCAAGGCCAAAGATGAGCCAGAGCGCGCGATGTGCTGGCGCACGCTCGGCCAGGCGGGTCGCTGCAATAGCGAGCAGGCCCGCAGGGATGGTGAGAGCCATGAAGGCATTGTCACCGCCGGCCTCGAAGGCAAAGGGGGTCGCAACGGTCAGACAGCCGAGCACCACCCCGATGCCGGCCAACAGATGAAGCGGAGGCACGTTGTTGACGGAGCGCGCCAGTCGACGGAATTGACCCGCGGTCGCCTCCGGCATTGGCTTCATGGATCTATCCGCAGCGCGCCATTGAGAAAAGCCCGGCTCACCGGGGCAAGGCCACCGCCGCGAAACCGCGCCGACTTGCCGGCCAGTTCGTCCTTAAGCCAACCTAGCGTTTCAATGTCGTCGATATCGTACCATTCCGGAAGCAGCGTCGTCGCAAGCCCGATTTCGGCAGCGCGCTCGCGTGTGCTGCGAGCCACGGTTTCCGTTCCCCAGGCGATCCGCGTGAATAGCTGCCGGTGCGGGTGTTTCAAACCGATGAGATAGTAGCCGCCATCGCTCGCCGGCCCCAGCACCATCCTGTCCCCCGGCGCGCGCAGGGCTTCAATCGCCTGCACCAGGAAACCGGCAGGAAGGGTTGGGCTGTCGCCATTGACGAGCAAAACACAGTCATGTCCGTCGATCAGGAGATCGCGCGCGGCACCGAACAGCACGTCGCCGAGGTCGTCGCCAGCCTGCAGCAGAAGTTCGAAGGTTGCGGGAAGAAGCCCCCGCATAATGTGTTCGCCTCCCGCCGGCGCATAGACGCCATAGCAGCGCCTGCCGAGTGTCTCTGGGACCGCGTCGACGGCTGCGGCGACGTCACGCAAAAAGCACGCCGAGAGCTCCGAGGCGGCAACCGCGCCAATGGCCGTCGCAAGCCGTGTCTTTGTGCGACCAGGCTGCGGCGCCTTGCAGATGATCCCGATCGCCGCAACACTCATGGCGAGAGCCGGGACCGCCGGAGATCCGCGGCGGTCACAATCAACTGCAGCGCGTAACGGTTACCGTCCAGTTCGCCCTTTTTGAAATCGTTTTCGACGCGTCCGCCGTCATGATCGAGGACGCGGATATCCGGGATGCCGGAGCGCGTGATCTGCTGTTGCCCGCATGCTTCGCGCAGCAAATTTTCCGGCGCAAATGCGGATCGCTGCGTGTAGTGTTGTTGCGCGAGGATGGGCGGCACCCCGCCCTCTTTGACCGCCATCACCAGACAAGCCTCTTTGTGCTGCTGCCGGTCATTGGTAGCGTTCTCCTCGACAGCGAGCAAGCGCTGCCCGCTTGCCGCGGCGCGGAACAGAAAAGCTGCAGTCGGACGGACTCACGACAAAATAAACTTCGAGTGGTGTAACAAGAGGACTTTGAAGGCGTAGCTACTGATAATCGATGACCCAATGGCCGCACCAGCTACTGGTACGGCGACAGTTTGCCATGCCCGGAGTAGCCGTGTTGATCCGATGGCGTGGTTTGCGTAGCATCAGTCGTGGAGGGGCGAGTTCGGTATTTCCGGACGTGGCTGGCAGCACTAGTTATCGAGGGCTTTATGGATCACGATGCCGCGGTTTCGAATGCCAAGGGAATCGCCGATCGCATTCTTGCGCCGGCGGCCAGGCAAAACGACAAGGAAGCTCGCTTCTCTTCGGAGGCGATCGCCGCCCTTGGCCAATCCGGATTGCTGGGGATCATGCTGCCCTCAGCGGTGGGCGGCTCGGCCTTGGGACCGCGAACCCTGGCTGCCGTCATCGCGACGCTCGCGGAAGCCGACGCATCCGCCGCGATGGTTTACTTGATGCACGTGAGCGCTACCGTAACCATCGCGGCGGCCCGTCCATGTGCCACGGTCGCGCAGACGCTAAAGGACATTTCGACCGGAAAACACCTGACGACCCTGGCATTCAGCGAAGCCGGGTCGCGCAGCCACTTCTGGGCGCCCGTCTCGCGAGCGAAGCGCAACGCTGCAAATGTGCACCTCACGGCCAAGAAATCATGGGTGACGAGCGCCGGTTACGCGCAAAGCTATGTTGTCTCGGCGCTGGCTCCTGAAGGCAAGGGTCCAACGGATACCACCCTTTATCTTGTCGCCAGCGGTACGCCCGGACTGTCGGTCGCGGGCCCATGGGATGGTCTCGGGATGCGCGCCAACGCTTCCGCGCCGATGATTCTTGAAGATTGCGAGGTCGCGCCCGGTCTCCAACTGACCGACGACGGCGTCGGCTTCAAGGCGATGCTGGAGGTCGTGCTTCCGCTGTTCAGCCTCGGAACGTCAGCGGTCGCGCTGGGTCTTTGCCGGGCCGCGGTGGCCGGGACCGCGGCGCATCTCAACGGGGCGCGCTTCGAGCATTTGGGCCAGACCCTAGGAGAGAGCCTGCCGACGCTTCGTGCGCAGCTTGCGTCGATGCAGATCGATACGGACGGGCTTGCGGCGCGCATCGACGATCTCGTCGATCACCTTGAGCGGCCCCGAGAGACTACCATGCTGCGCGTGCTCGAATGCAAGGCGGCGGCAGGTGATGTTGCTATCGCAGTCACCTCAGCGGCGATGCGGGTGTGCGGAGGCGCTGCGTTTTCCAAACATCTGGCCATCGAGCGACTGTTCCGCGATGCCCATGCGGGCGCCGTCATGGCACCGACCGGCGACGTTCTCCGCGACTTCATCGGCAAGGCCATTCTGGGAATCCCTCTATTCTGAGCGCGACAGTTGCCCTTGGCAATAATCGTATTTCAACACTAACTTGCACACGAGCAGCAATCATGAGCCGGACGATTTGGGTGGGTGCGGTCGCATATGATCCGAAGGTGGTCGGTATCTGGGAGGGCATGCGGCGGTATTTTCACGAGGAAGCCCATCTACCGGTCGAGGTGGTGCTATTTCAGAGCTACGAGGCGCAGGTCGCTGCCCTGCTGGCCTCACCTGGCGATCCGCTGCCGCGCATTGACATCGCATGGAATACCAATCTCGCTTATATTCAGGCCGACGCCTGGAGCGACCAGCGTTGCCGACCTGTCGCGATGCGCGATACCGACGTGGGCTGGACGACCAAGATCGTCGCGGTGACCGGCGGGCCGGTCGCTACGGTTGCTGATCTTAGAAACCGCACCCTCGCCCTCGGCAGCCGCGACAGCGGCCATGCGGCAATCCTCCCGGTTTACTTTCTGGAGCGCGAGGGCCTGTTCGAGCAGAAGGACTACCGAACGCTGCGCTTTAACAGCGATGTCGGAAAGCACGGAGACACCGGTACCAGTGAGTCCAGTGTCATTCGGGCGATCCTCGATGGCAGCGCCGATGCCGGTGCAATCGGCAGCCCATTCTGGAACGCTCTGCGTACCGAGCGTCTGGTCCCAGAGGGTGCGCTGACCGAGATCTGGACTTCGCGACCCTATAATCACTGCATGTTCACGGCTCGATCCGATCTGGACGCATCGCTGGAGCAGCAGTTTACCGAAGCGCTCTTCGGGATGAGCTACGATAACCCGACGCATCGTCCAGTGCTTGAGGCGGAAGGACTGCGCCAGTGGTTGGCGCCGCAGCTTGAAGCGTATGCCGAGCTGCGGGAAGCGTCCGCACAACAAGGCTTTCTTCGAAGGCCTTTGGCTTAGAGTTCGAAGATGCAACTCGCGCCAAACGCTCTCTCGACCCTTTTCATGCGCAATTGAAGATCATTGCCAACCGGCGCTGATGCTCATACTCGCGATCGAAGGCGCGGCGCACCTCCGCGAAGGATTCGGCGAGTGGAAAGATTGCGCGGCTGACCAGCAGGTCGTTATCCTCGGCTCCAACCGGGTGCCAGAATACGCCTTCCGCCGTAATCGTCACCTCGGGGACCAGGTCCGCCCTTGCCAATGCGATGCCCTCGGTGGCGGAGCCGCGCAGGGCAATTCGCCTGATCACCCGATTCTCCTCGCTGATGTGATGGGCGTCTAGGAAGCTGCGAAACTCGGCGGCCTCCGCGTCAGTTGATACCGTGGCCGCCAAGCGAACCCGGAAACCCTCAGCCCTGGCGTACGCAATTCCCTTCCAAGCGCGTGCCCATGTCCCCTTTCCACGATGGCTGTCGTGGCGCTCCGGTGTCGGACTATCGAGGCTGATCTGCAAAGTGATGCGGTCGCGCGGCAGCGAGCGCAGCGTTTCCAGTCGACGTCCGGCAAACAGCATGCCGTTGGTGAGGACCGTGACCGGTACCGCCGCAGCGCACGCGGCAAGGATCTCGCCAATGTCCGGCAGCATGAATGGCTCACCGCCGGTCACAAAAATTTCGGTCACTCCGAGCTCCGCCGCCTCGATGGCGATCCGTCGCACCCGCTCGATACCAAGAGCCCGGCGCGGAGCTTTGGGTGACGAACGCACGCAACAATAGTCGCAGCTCAAATTGCAATCGAAGTTGGTGTAAAGCCACAGGCGAGAGCCGACAGGCCGATCTTCTTCGACATTCTCACGAGCCTCGCCGTTCCGGAGCACCCAACGGGTGCGACCTTCCTCGACCCCTGTGTCGACCAAACTGTTGCGGGTGAAGCGACACCACGCCTCGAGCTCGGGGCCGATGCTTGGATCGCCGCTGATCACGGCCACGAGATCGCCCTTACGGCTGCGGCGAAGCGCGGCTATCAGATCCGGCAGGAGCCCCGAGGCAAATGTCTTGGTGCCGGCGTCGAGTTCAACGTTCGCGTTCGTCCTCATGACCAGATTCATGACCCCTTAAGACGTCCCAAGCGTACCGCACCAGAAACGATCTCACCAGAACGGATCAATCTCGAACGAAAATGCGGAAAAATCAATGATCGCGTCGTTTATGCTTCTGCGCTCTCGATCAGCGTCGGGTCAAGGTGCTCCCGATCAAGGAGCCAGCCAGATCGCAGTGCCAGCGATTGTTTCGCTGCGTCATTATTGCTTGATTTTGATCAACGAGCCTCGCGTCTGTAAGGCTTAAACTGGAAAGAACGGCGTGTAGAGTCGAGAGGGTTGCGCGCCGGTCCCGTCCCGGCCCGGTGATAGCGGGCAAGGCAGGAGCAGAACATGGTATCCCACACGCTCGAAACCGGCACTTCATCCAAGGCAGCACAACCGTCCGCCACGCCTCCAGCAAAGACGAGTGGACTGTCCCCCGCGCGGTTGAGACGGCTGCACGACACCCTGCGTCGCCATGTCGACGGCGGTCAATTGCCTGGCCTCGTGGCGGTGATCGGTCGGCGGGGATCGGAGCACGTCAACGCCATCGGCACGTTGGGGTTCGACCGCACGGCGCCGATGCAGCGCGACACGATCTTTCGCATGGCCTCGGTGACGAAGGTGGTCACCGCGGTTGCGGCCATGATCCTGGTCGAGGAATGCAGGCTGAGGCTGGACGATCCGGTCGACGAATTGCTGCCGGAGCTGGCGAACCGCAAGGTCCTGCGGACGATCGACAGCGAACTTGACGACACCGTGCCGGCCAGACGCCCGATCACGGTGCGGGACTTGCTGACCTACCGCTCGGGCTACGGCGAAGTCGGTTTCCTTTCACCAACCTCTCCCCTGCAGAAGGCGATGACGGAATCCCGCCTGCCGCTCAGCACATACTATTATCCGGGAACTCCCGACCAGTATCTTCAGGCGCTCGGTCGCCTGCCGCTCGCCAACCAGCCCGGCGAGCGCTGGCTGTATCACATGAGCGCCGAGATCCTGGGGGTGTTGATCGCGCGCGTTTCCGGCACGCCGCTTTCGGCCTTCATGTGCAAGCGCATTTTCGAGCCGCTGGGCATGAAGGACAGCGGGTTCACCGTTCCGCAAGCAAAGCTCGACCGGGTTGCGACCTGTTACCAGAAGGATTTCGTGACCGGCGAGATCACGCTGCTCGACGAAGCTCGCACCGAGCTTCTCGCGCAGCCCTGCTCGTTTGAGTCGGGCGCCGGGGACCAGTTCGTCTCGACCGCTGACGATATGCTCTCCTTCGGACGGATGATGTTGAACGGGGGCGCCTATGGCAATGAGCGGATCCTGTCGCGATTGTCGATCGAGGCCATGGCTACGGACCAGTTGACGGCCGAGCAGAAGGCGGCATCGCCCTTCTTCGAAAATTTTTGGGACTCCCGCGGCTGGGGGCTGGGCGTCTCGATGGTGACCCGGCGCGACGACGTGGCAAGCGTGCCCGGACGCTATGGCTGGGACGGCGTGTTCAGCACATCGTTGTACATGGACCCCCACGAGGACATGGTCGGTATCCTGATGGCGCAATGCCGTCCAGGAGCGTTGCGCCTGCCGCCTGTCCTGCTGGACTTCTGGACGTCAGCCTATCAGGCGATCGTTGATTAAGCGCGGGACCTGCACCCAGAATGAGAGATTTACCGTAGGACAACTGGTTGCGGGTCCACAACTAGTGCAGCAGGAAATCGCTCGCGTTCAGATTTGCAAGCGAAGTGTTCAGTAGGGTCACCGTGTCTGAATTGGATGTGACTACAACGCTGGTACCGGACTGGGTCGCATGATCGAGCACATCCTGCTGGCTCGTGAACAGGGCCGCGGAGAAATCGAGGTGATCGGCGCCATGCTGAAAGTCGGTGACCGTGTCGGTTCCAAAATTCGCGTTGAAGACGAAATTGTCGTTGCCGCCACTACCGATCAGCGTGTCGTCGCCGCCTCCGCCATTGATGGTGTCGTTGCCGCCGTTGCCGTTGATAAAATCGTTGCCGCTGCCGCCCGTGATCGTGTCGCTGAAGTTGGTGCCCTGGACGTTGTTGACCCCACCGGTGATGGTGTCGTGGCCGACCGACGCATCGCCATTGATGTGGCCGGTGGCGAGGTCGACGGTCACACCAGCGGTGGCGTTGTTGAAGAAGATCTGCGTATTGCCGTTGCCGGTGATGCTGTCATCGCCACCCAGCCCCGTGAACGAGTTGAATCCGACGAACCCGGTCGCCACGTAAGTATCGGCAAAATTGCTGCCCTGGACGCTGTTCACCAGGGTAAATGTATCGGTACCGACCGAGGCATCGCCGGCTGCCGTGCCGCCGATGAGATCGACGCTCACTCCCGCTGTCGCATTGGTATAAATGAGCCGCGTATTGCCGTTGCCGGTGATGCTGTCGTCGCCGCCCAGCCCTTCGAACTGGTTGAAGTTGCCGTTGTTGCCGGCGTTGAAAGCGCCTGCAATGCCATAGCCGGTCGCCACGAAGCTGTCGGCGAAGCCGGTTCCCTGGACGCCCTCGATCGAGCGCAGCGTGTCGGCGCCGATCGAGGGGTCGCCGGTGGCGGTGCCGGCGGCAAGGTTGACGCTGACCCCGCCGGTCGTGGTGGTGAGGCTGTTGTAGATCGCAGTGTCGAAGCCGCCGCGGCCATCGATGAAGTCGTCGCCGCCGAGGCCGGTAAAGTTGTTACCAAAGCTGCTGCCCAGCAGGGTGTCGGCGAAGGTCGAGCCCTGGACCGCGTTGACGCCGGTCAGGCTGTCGGTCCCCTCGCCGGCGCCCGTGGCGGTACCGACGACGGTTGTCGCGGTGGTCGTGCCGATGACGCTGGTCTCGAGGTCGACCGTGATGGCCCCGATTGCGAGCTGGTAATTGAGCCGAGTAAATCCGTTACCGATGACCGTATCGTTGCCGCCCGCACCGCCGAAGTCATTGAAGGTCCCGGATGAGCCGATATTGACCGCGCCGACGCTGCCGAAGCCGGTCGCGTCATAGACGTCGTCGAAGTGGGTGCCGCGCACCGCTTCCACCGCACGGAGCGTGTCGGTGCCAACCGTGGCATCCCCGGTCACGGTTCCCGCGGCAAGCTGAACGGTAATGCCCGATGTGGTAGTGGTATCGTTGTTGTAGGTCGCCTGGTCGTAGCCGCCGCGGCCATCGATGAAGTCATCGCCGCCGCGGCCTTCATATGATTCAAAGGTGCCAAAGGCGTTGTTGCTGCCACGCAAGGTGTCATTGGAAGCCGATCCCCAGACCGTGGAGATATTCGAGATCGAGTCATGGCCGACCGAGGCATCGCCGTCCGCCGCGCCGGCAGCGATGTCCACCGTGACCGCGGCCGTCGCACTGACATAGGCTATTCGGGTCAGCGTCTGTCCCAGCGCATTGATGGCCCCGATGATGGTATCGTCGCCACCTCGGCCCTCGAACTCGTTGGTGCCGAGACTTGAACCAGGGATGCCATTCGATCCCGTGAACCCCGCCGCGCTGTAGGTGTCGGCAAAATCGCTGCCGACCGCGCCTTCTATGGCGATGAGGGTGTCGGCGCCGACGCCCGAGCCGGACGCCGTGCCCGCCGCAAGATTGACGGTGATGCCGCCGGTCGTTTCGGTGTAGATCGCCCGATCGAATCCGAGCCCGCCATCGAGCAGGTCGTTGCCGGCCAGACCCTGCAGCCGGTCGTTGCCGGCAAGGCCAAAAATTGCATCCGCCTGTCCCGTTCCAACGAGGGTCTCCGCGGCTGGGGTGCCGCTGATGGTATTGGGGAACACGAAGTCGCTGGCAACGAGGCTTCCTATAGTGATGTTCTGCAAGGTGATGGTATCGCCGCTGCCGAAGTCGATGACGGTATTCGCACCGACTTGCGTGGCGCGCGACTGGATATCCGCCAGGCCGTAGATGCCTGTCACCCCGATGACGTCGATCCGGTCGCCCTGACCGCGGTTGAAGTCCTGGACAAAGTCTGCCCCCCCGCCAGCCGCATGAATGAACCTGTCCGCACCAGCGCCGCCGGTCAGGAAGTCGTTGCCGCCTCCGCCATTGATAATGTCGTCGCCAACATTTCCGCTCAAATTCTCGTTGCCGGTTCCGCCCGAGATCGTGTCGTTGAAGTTGCTGCCCTGGACGCTGTTGACGCCGCCGGTGATGGTGTCGTGACCGACCGAGGCGTCGCCATTGACGTGGCCGGTGGCGAGATCGACGGCCACGCCTGCGGTGGCGTTGTTGTACTGGACCTGCGTGTTGCCGTTGCCGGTGATGATGTCGTCGCCGCCCTGGCCCTGGAAGCCGTTGAAGGTGCCGAACGAACCTGCTGCGCTGACGCCGGTGAAGCCGGTGGCATCATAGACATCGGCGAAATTGCTGCCGGTAGCGCTGTTGACGCCGATGAACGTATCGTGGCCCACTGATGCATTACCGCTGGCCGAGCCCGCCTGCATGTCAATTGTGACACCAGCCGTGGCGTTGAAATAGCCAAGACGGGTATTGCCGTTGCCGGTGATGATGTCGTCGCCAGCCAGCCCCTCGAACTGGTTGAAGGTGCCGTTGCTGCTGCTGACGTTGAGAGCGCCGGCGAGGCCATAGCCGACGGCGTTGAACGTGTCGGCAAAATTGGTGCCCTGGACGCCTTCGATGTTGCGCAGCGTGTCGTTGCCGATTGAGGCATCGCCGGTCGCGGTGCCGGCCGCCAGATTAACGGTCACCGAGCCCGTGGTAAAAAACGTGTTGTTGTAACTTGCGGTGTCAAAGCCGCCACGACCGTCGATCAGATCGTCGCCGGCAAGTCCTGTGATGGTATCGTTGGTCGCGCCGCCCCGCACCGTATCGTTGAACATCGACGCCTGGACCGCATTGACGCCCGTAAAATTGTCATTCCCGACCGACCCATCACCGGTAGCGGTGCCCGCGACTAGATCGACGGTGATCCCCGCGGTCGCATTGTTAAAGCCAAGGCGCGTGTTGCCGTTGCCAATGATGGTGTCGTCGCCACCATTGCCGGTGAACTCATTGAAGGTACCGAGCGAACCGGCATTGGCACTGCTGCCGCTGAAACCGGTCGCATCGTATGTATCGGCGAAGTTGGTGCCGCGCACGGCTTCCACCGACAGAAGGGTGTCGGTACCGATCGAGGCATCGCCTGTCACAATGCCAGCGGCGACATTGACATTGATGCCCGCCGCAACTGCCGGATCGTTGTTGTAATCCGCGCGGTCGAAACCACCCCGGCCATTGATGGTGTCATTGCCGGCGAAACCGGCAAATACTTCCGCTGTGCCGAATCCATTGTTGCTGCCCATGAGTGTATCGTTGAACGCCGAGCCCCAGGCGCCAATAATGCCCGAACCGACAAACGTGTCGTGACCAACGGACGCATCGCCGTCTGCCGTCCCCGCCGAGATATCGACCGTCACCGCAGCCGTCGCACTGACATAGGAAACCCGGGTCAGTTGAGCGCCTTGGCTATTGACATTACTGACAATGATGTCGTCGCCGCCTCTGCCCTCGAATTCGTTGAAGCCGATCGGAGTGCCGGGAAGGACGCTATCCCCCAAAAACCCCGCCGCATCGAATGTATCCGCGAAATCGCTGCCAACGATGCCTTCGATACTAGCGAGAGTATCGGTACCAACGCCGGCGCCGGAGGCTGTGCCCACCGCAAGACTGACAGCAATGCCGCCCGTGGCATCGGAGTAGACCGCCCGGTCAAAGCCCGATCCGCCACCGAGTTGGTCGCTGCCGGATCCGCCTGTCAGATAATCCCTGGCGTCGCCGCCAAACAGGAAATCGTTACCCGCTCCGCCGCTGATCTGATCGTTGCCATCGAGCCCATCGATGGAATCGTTGCCGTTGCCACCAACCAGCACGTCGTTGCCGAGCGTCCCCAGTTGGGCGCCATCGACATCGCCGACAACCGCGGCGGCAACCTGCGTGCCCAGATCGGTTACAAAGGCTTGCTGAAGCGCGGAAACTGCCGATGGATCGGTAAAATCGGTGTTGGCCAGTTGCTGTGCCGCGGCCCCTTGCGCAACCTGCCCGGCCTGCGCGAGCTCGGTCACGCTGGTCGCGGAATCAATACTGGTGTTGGCTGCGCTGACGACGTCAACTACGGCGGCAAGAGCATCGTTCGAGACGCCGGCGCCGGATGCCACGCTTTCAACCGTGCTCGATGACGTCAGATCGAACACGGGCGTATTCACGGGATCGGCCTGGGCGGCCGTGATCGCGTCGGCGATAGCGGTGAAGACGCCCGCCGATGAAGCAGCACCGGCGACCGACGAGACCTGAACTACCGTGCTCTGGACTTGAATGGCCGCTGAGAGGATTGCGGTCGCCGCCGGGTCATTGCCGCTGACTGCGCCCGGCACCGGATCAAATGTTTGCAGATTGATGGTAGGATCGAGATTGAAGGCGGTTGCAACCGCACTGGCTGCCTCGGCCACCGTCAAAGGATGGAGGTCGTCCGCGGTCGAGCTTACAAGCGCCGAAATAAGCGTGGTCAATGGCGTGATAACCGTAGATCCTTCAGGCGCCCTGAGTACACCAGTGAATTGCAGCCCAGTAGACAGATCCGTCCCACCAAAACTGACAAGCGGGCCGACGGCGTTCGTGAGCGTGAAACTGCCGTTGGCGTTGGTGGTGGTGTGTGCCTCGCCGGCGTCAAGTATGCCATTGCTGTTGGCGTCGGCGAACACGGTCGCTCCGGCGATATAGCCATCGATCAGGCTGCCGTTCGTTTCAGTCGCGCTGGCAGAAACCGTAACTGCTATATCTGCCGATGTCGTCGCCTGGTTCGTCCCGTCATCGGAAGTTGCCGTGATGTGAAGGTTGAAGACACCTGATGCGCCCACGCCGCCATTCGGAACAAGCGTAAGCATTGGCAATTCGGTTGCCGACAGCAGCCAGCGACCCTCTTCGATGGGGATGCCATGGTTCAATGTATATGCGGAAGGAACCCCATCGATCACAATTCGCAGCGTGCTGGTGGCGTCGATAAGTGAAGCCCCGATCGACAGATCTATGTTTGCGTCGCTCAGTCCGGAGGCTGCCGGTCCCACGAGGAGATTCGGTGCATCTTGAGAGCCGTGGATCGCAAAGCTGACCTGTTGCGTCGTTCCGTCCAGGGACGAAACGGTGAAAATGTCGGTCCTGCTCTCGTTGGCGCCGAGGTACTGCGTCGCGCTGTTGGCGACCGCATAGCTGTAAGCCCCGTTGCTGGCGATCGTCAGGCTGCCGAGATTGCCCGCAACCGTGCCGACCGTGGCCTGGAATGAGGCTTGCCCTTGGTCGACGTCGGAGATCGCAAGAATTCCCGTAGCCGTCAAATTGCCAGCGCCCGAAACGCCGGCATCCTCTGTGACATTGCGGACCGTCGGCATGCCAATCAGCGCGGCGTCGTTAACCCCCAGAACGGTAACGGTCGTGGTAGCGGACGATGTCGTCCCCGAGCCATTGACGACGGTATACGTAAAGGTTTCCGTAGCAGTCTGCCCTGCTCCAAGCGACTGGAACGCGGCCGCCGGAACGTAACTGACACTGAGGCCGTCAGCCGCTATCGTGACCGTGCCAAGCGATCCAGTAGCGTCGACCGCGATGATATGCAGCATATCGCCAGCATTGGGTACGGCATCGTTGGCAAGCACATTGACGGTCGTCGGTGCGTCATCCTCACCGATGGTCACCGCATCGGCGTTGGCCACAGGTGGATTGTTGTTCGCGGCGACAATGGAAATCTGGAAGACCGCGTCATTGTAATCGGCATCGCCCGGCTTGGCATACGTTCCATGCGACTTCTTCTTTGCCGCTAGGTCCTCCCACGCAATCGTTCCAGTGGCTCCATCAGCCGTATCGCCAGCCAGCGTTGATGCGGTTTGCTGCGCTCCGACGACAGACGACGCATAGTCGACGTTGCCCGCATTCTTCGACGTTTCGGTGAACAGCGCATTGACGCCGGCCCCCATCAGGAGGTCGGGCTTGCCATTCTTGGTGATCACGTTGCCATCTGAATCAACGTCCGCGACGGCCCATGTTCCGTTTGAAAGTTGGATGACCTTGATTGGTCCGGTGAGATCATCGGAGTCGTTCTTATTCAGAACGGCACCATTGGAAATGAGAAAGAATTGAATGTTTGCAACGTCGGTGGTGTTGACCGTGAAATCAGCGTAAGAAACTCCGCCGACTACCGTGGGGTTACTTCCCTCAGCTTCGACGCTGGCAAACAGAATACCGCCCAAGCCGGTGACGCTGTTGTACCAACCGAAGGTATTTCGATATCCAGCTGACTCAGAAACGAATGTCGCACGCAACGTTGTCTGATCGCTCATTTTCAGCCCCCTGATCTCTGATATGAAGCGATGTGATAGCCGTCAGCCCACGGTAGGAAACATCGCTGGACTTCGTGAAATGCCCAACTCGTCGTCGAGTCAGGAGAAAAGGCATACTGTAAATCGATAGTGTTCGAACAATTTCTGAGAGTGTTTCTGGGCGGAACGACCGCGTCAAGCTGTTAAAGATCCGAAAGTATTCTTTCATCTCACCCAAACGGGTTAGTTTGAAGTCGATTTGTCAGCGGAACGTCATTGCCGGTACCCAGGACGTTGCCTCTGCAATTGCGCCGGTAGCGACGAAAACCTGACGGTTGTTGTCATCATTCATGCTCACCCAAAGGTAGTGGGCCGTTACCGCGCGTAGCGTCTCCCTCGATGAACGGTTCTTCCTTAAACCGCTTGCGCTGCGACTGGATATCCTCCCTTCAGGCTCCAGTTCAAAACCCGACCAGACCGTGCGGGGGGCAAACTTCGGGAATGAACGTATCCCCAAACGTTGCAGTTTGACCCAAGATCGATATCCTCGATAACGATCTCTATACGAAAGTGACGGAGGTTCCCGCTAACCGTCAATCGAGGGGGATTGGGGCGATGGTGACGAAGGTAGATGTGGGCCGACTGCAGTCCGTCAGCAATCGGTTGGGTGAGGCCGTGCTGGATCCGGCGATGTGGCCACTTTTGATGGAGGAGATTTGCAGCGCTACGGGCGCGTTCGGAGCCGGTCTGCTTCAAAGTGATGTTCGAACACCCGATGTGCCCATGACGCCTTCAATGAAAGAGTATTTCAAGGCCTATTTCAACGATCACTACGACGTAAATGATGTTCGTGCGATGCGAGGCGTCCCGCTGCTGATGGCTGGCTGTTCGGTGGTCAGCGACCAAGACATCTTCTCGTCTGAAACTGAAATGCTTCGCGATCCTCTCTATGCGCACTTAGATAGTTATGGCCTGCGTTGGTTTGCTGCAGTTGGATTTTTTGCAGGATCGGCGTTGTGGGGACTATCGTTACAGAGAACAGCGCATGACGGAGCCTTCGAGCAATCCGAAAAGCTAGCCCTCGCCGAGTTGTCACGCCGATTGACGGAAACAGCGACCTTGGGCAGGGCCGTGGGAATGGCCGTGTTGTCCAATATTACAAACGCCTTGGACTTTATTAAGAAAGCTGCGATTTCCCTTGACCGGTTTGGGGCGGTAATTGACACCAACGCCTGTGCTGAAGCAATCTTCGACGACGACGTATATGTTATGAATCGCCGGTTGGTCATTCGCAACTGGCGGACAAGAACTGCATTTGATGATCTCCTGAACCAACTAGGAGCGACCGCCGACATCGCGCCACTTGGCGTCCCGCCCATTGTGATTCGGCGCGCACAGAAGCGGCCGATCGTCATCCGTGTGCTCCCGGTTGATGACGCGGCGCGAAGCCCGTTTCTCGGCGCACGGGCTATTCTCATTCTCTCCGATTTCGACGAAGCAGAAGAAGTGCAACGGAACGTGCTTTGCCAGGCATTCCGTCTGACGCCATCGGAAGCGGGAATTGCGGTGTTCCTGGCCAGAGGCAAGTCGCTTGAAGAAGCAGCGTCCGAACTTGGAATTGCACTGGAAACTGCCCGGTCTCATCTAAAGTCGACATTCCATAAGACAAAAACGCACAGGCAGGGCGAGCTAGTTGCTTTGGTCTGCCGATTGCGCTGACTACCGCGTCGGGCCAAATCAGTAGATGCACGCTCGATCCACGCGATATCCAGATAAGGTGCCGTGGATCGCAGCCCGGGACGTTGGCACTACCCCTCGAGCCCGCCCGGTCGTCCAACCCGCCGGCTGAGTGCAACGGATTTCGTCAACACCGCAAAGGTCCGCGGAAACCTAGCCCCGGGAACCGATATCGTCCCCTCTCGGCCTTGATTACGCATCGCTATTGCCACAATGGATTGGCATGCGCTTGGGATGAATCTCTTCCGCCCAATATTCAGTTGCGCCTTCCTGTGCCTCGCTTGCGTCGTCCTGTCATCCTGCGCCGGTAAGACCGTGGGCGAACAGATCGCGGACATGCCGCACTGGATGGGCGGCATGCCTCCTGGAGTACCGCCGCGGCGCGGCACGTCTGAATATGACGCGTGGATGGCGGCGCGGGCCCAGGAAGCCGCCAGGCCGAAGACCGAACAAGCCAAGTAGTTTTTCGCGGGCCCCATTGCTTGGGGGTGGCGGCGGCGGGAGCAAAACGCTGCACGGGAGGCATGCTCGCAACAGCCTATTGCGCTGCTCCGTAGGTTGATAAAGAATTCGACCTGAGAAAAAGTGCGCGGGGCGTGAGATGAGCAAGCAGGATACGGGATTTGATTACCACCGCTATCGGACCCTGCTGGCCGAAGCGGTCGACGAGCCCAGCCGGATGGCCTTCATCGAGCTATTGATCGAGGAACACGCCAAAGAACGGCTGCGAACCCACACCACCTCCGAGCGGCTTGCGATCACGGCGAAGGCCGTCGCCGGCATTCTCGGCACGTCCAGGACCTGAATTGCAAGCGATCCGTCGGTCGATCGCTGTTTACCGGGCCCTTGCCACCGCGCTTTCGCGGGCGGGGTTAGCCGCTCTGCTCGGGCTGATCTTGCTACATCCGGCCGGCGGCGCCGTCGCGCAGCTCGCCACCGCCGCACTAGTGACACAGCCGGTATCGCTGCCGGACATGGCGCTCGGTCCCGCCGACGCGCCGGTGACCATCACCGAATACTCATCGATGAGTTGCCCGCATTGCGCGGCGTTCGGCGAGAACGTGTTTCCGATGCTGCGGGCGAAATACATCGATACCGGCAAGGTGCGTTTCGTGTTCCGCGAGTTCCCGCTCGACATCAAGGCCGCGGCGGCATCGATGCTTGCACGTTGCGTCGCCAATGGCGATGCCGAGAAATTCTTTGGTATCGTCCAACTACTGTTCCAGCAACAGCGGCAGCTGATGGAGCAGACCAACATGACCTTGAGGTTGATTGGCACGCAGGCCGGGATGAGCGAACAGGCTGTCGAGGCCTGCGGGAGGGATCAAAACCTGCTCGACAAGCTTGTCGCCGACCAGCGATTTGCCCATGAGGTCATCAGGGTGGATTCGACGCCGACGTTCTTCGTCAATGGCGAAAGGCTCAAGGGCGCCATGTCGTTCGAGGAGCTGGAAGAAAAGATCAAGCCGCTGCTGAAGGAGTAGCGGCAGACCGGCCAGATCGCTTTGCTCTTGTTCGGTGCGAGGCTCTCGCCGATGATGGCGCCAACGAGAACACATCGGGGAGCGCGTCATGGCGTCCGTTTTGCGAATATTATTCGCGGCCGCATTGTTGACCGGGAGCGCGGCGCCATCCCTGGCGCAGGGCTATCCGAACCGGCCGGTGCGCGTGGTGGTAGGGTTCCCACCGGGCGGTCCGACCGACGTCATCGCCCGCATCGTGGCGCAAAAACTCTCAGACAGTCTCGGTCAGCAGTTCTTTGTCGAGAACATCGGCGGCGCGGGAGGCAACACCGCGGCCGGTCAGGTCGCGCGCGTCCCCGCCGACGGTTACACCATCATGGCGATCAGCACCGGCTTCGTGGTCAACCCCAGCCTCTACGCCAAGGTGCCCTACGATCCGGTGAAGGATTTCACGGCGGTTTCACTGGTCGCGGTTTCACCGAACGTCGTGGTGGTCAATCCGTCGGTGCCGGCCAGGACGCTGCCGGAACTGGTGCAACTGATCCGGGATAATCCAGGCAAGTACAGTTTTGCCGGCCCCGGCGTCGGCTCGACCCCACATCTCGGTGGCGAACTGTTCCGGCTGGCTTTCAAGCTCGACCTGGTCCACGTCCCCTTTACGGGTGCTGCGCCAGCCGTGCAAGCCACGGTCGGCGGCCACACCCCGATCGCCTTCACGGCATTGCCCTCCTCCCTTTCAGCCATCCAGGCCGGGCAAGTGCGCGCGTTGGGCGTGGCGGCGACCGGACGGGCGGGCGGGATACCGGACGTGCCGACCTTCGCCGAACAAGGCGTACAGGACCAGGAGGCCGATACGCTGACCGGCATCGTGGCGCCGGCAGGCACGCCGAAAGAGATCGTCGATCTGCTTTCGCGCGAGATCGCCAGAAGCGTTGCACGACCGGAAGTCAACGAACGCCTCGCCGCACTCGGCTTCAGGGGTGTAGGCAATACATCGGAGGAGTTCGGGGCGCGCATCAAGCTGGAGATCGGAAAATGGGGCAAGGTGGTGCGCGATGCCAATCTGAGGATCGAATGACCGCCGCGAACCGAGTCGATCCGGACCTCGGCGACGGCGCTACGTTGACGTTACCTCGACGAAGGTCAGGCCGATCCGGTTACGCTGGATCCAGGCCACCTGACACTCGCGAACCGACGAGTCGTGGGCCATTACCAGGCGAAAGCGCTGGGGTACGAAGGCCGGGTTCTCGATATCGATAGCGGCGCCCTCGGCCGAGATATTCCGGACCACGCAGCTCATGACCGAGCCGCCCGACGAGACGTAAGCCGGTTCGTTGATTTCGGTGCGCGGGTGCTTTCGTTTTTCTTCCATCGACGTCGGCCCTGGCTTGGCATCTGCCGCCAAGGTTACCACCGAACCCTAAACAATTAGCTCGGTCGCGCGCCCGCCTGCTTCAGCCCTCGCGATGAGCCTATTCAAGCGCGAGCTGGAGCAGCACTACGATCCAAAATTGCGTCCGCCAGGCCGGCTTGGGCAAGCACGCTGCAGCGCATCGTGCGCATCTGCCCTGCGTACGGCCGGCTTTCGTCCCGTCCGTCGGCGTTGGATGATGGGCTCATCCCGACCTGGTGCAGGTCTCAAGGAGAACAACCATGCCACTCGGCGGACTGCAGCATTACACCATCGAACCCCAGAATCTGGAACGCACCCGGGAGTTCTATTGCGACGTGCTCGGGCTCGAGAACGGCGAACGCCCGCCGCTCGACTTCCCCGGCTACTGGCTGTATTCCGGCGGCGTCGCCACGGTGCATCTGATGGGCACACGCAAGCCGCGCGAAGGCATCGTGGTGCGCGGCACCGACAGGAAATACGAGGATACCGGCCGGCTCGATCATATCGCTTTTGCCGCGACCGATCCCGATGCCGTGCGCAAACGCCTGCAGTCGAAAGGCGTCAAATTCCGCGAGAGCATCGTGCCGCGTACCGGCGATACGCAGTTCTTCCTGTACGACCCCGACGGCGTCGGCGTGGAGCTGAATTTCCCGAAAACCTAGAGCAGCAGTGTTGCTCGCCCGACACATGGGCCGCTCAAAAACTTCAGATCGTGGTTTTTCGCGGCTGGTTCCCGACAACGCCCCGAGTCGGCCATCTCTCGGGCATGAATCCGTCCGTGTTTCCGCAAAATTTGCATGACGAGATGAAGCGCCGCGCCGCTGCGGCAGGATAGCCGGGTGCCGCGCCTTCAATCCTACCCCAGGGGCACGAGTGCCCGGCTATTCGCAGGCGGCGCCGTCAAAGTGCATTCAGGAAAAAACTGATTGAGCGCACCGATACGCGCTAGTCCAGCCCGCGCTCCCGGCTCAGCCGTACCATTTCCTCGATGAACCGCGCCTTCTGCTTGTCGTCGAGGCTTGCGAACAGCGGCTCGGCCGCGTCGGCGACGTTGCGCTGGTCGACCGCGCGGTCATTGAGGAACTGGGCTTCATTGCGCATCTGCTCGATGATGTCGTCCGGCGGGTCACGCTTGGCGCGTGCTATTCGCAGGTTGAGGCGGTCGGCACCGTTGTGACCGAGGTAGTGCATCGCGCTGTTGAATCCGGCCCAATGTTTCTCCTGCTCGGGCGTCAGTTTCAATTCCGTCTTGATCCGTTCGATGTTCGCATCGCTGTTGGCGACGATCTGCTCGGCGGTCAATTGCGGAGCACCGTCCTGGGTCAGCACCGAAGGCTGCTTGGCGCCCTTTTTCCCCTTGGAACCCCTCGCGGATTTTGCCGGGCTGCCTTGCTTGTCGCCGGCTTGCGGCGTCGATGCGTTCTTTCCGGCGCCAAGGACACCGGTAAACACGCCGACCACGCCGCCGATCGCACCGCCCAACACGCCCCCGACCGGTCCGGCGGCCTTGTTGCCCTCGCGGGCTCCCTTCTGAACGCCCTCAACCACCTGTGCATCCGCCGGCGG
The DNA here is from genome assembly GCA_001464035.1 of Bradyrhizobiaceae bacterium Ga0074131. Lineage (GTDB taxonomy): Bacteria > Pseudomonadota > Alphaproteobacteria > Rhizobiales > Xanthobacteraceae > Bradyrhizobium. The sequence goes on along the minus strand of LNEC01000010.1, from coordinate 197,491 downwards.
AGCGACGACGAGCAGCAGCGCAACAGCTGCGCCTAGCACAAGGTGCAATCTGAACCGCGCACGCGCTGCGGGTGTCGGGGTGATCATTCGTGGTTCTCCATGGTGACTTCGATGCGCCGGCGCGGGTCTCGCAGCGCTTCGAGCTGAGTCGGACATTATCGTTTTCGCATCAGCCCAGTCTACGCCGCAAAGCGCCGGCCTGATGAGAAACAGCCGACACAGAAGCGCGTTAACTCGACCGCCTTGGAACCCGCGGCGCTGTTGCGCAGCCTTGCGGGCGCGGGCCCTGTGTGCGGCGCAATATGACCGCCCGTTCGCGCAGGGAGCGCGCCGCGGGGCTATTGATGATCGCCCGATCATCGACAATCCTCCGCCGCCGATTGGGCGCAACGTTGGTTCTAAGGATAAGGGCGCCAGATTTCTCGACATGCGCCGGCAATTCTGCTCTGATCGTCAATAACGAAGTCTCTGCGACGTCTTGCAATGCCCTCCTCGGCCTGCCCGGCGGCGAATGAAAAACAAAAGCGGGACTTCACCGCAACGCGATTGGTTCACCAGGGAGAGAACGTAATGCCACGCAACAAGCTTTCTCGACGACAATTCGTAGCTGCTACCGCCATGTCATCGGCAGCACTGATAACCGCGCCGTACATTCGATCAGCCAATGCGGCCGGCAAGCTCAACATCGGTTTCTGGGACCATTGGGTGCCCGGAGCGAACAAGGCCTCCACCGAACTGGTCAACGAATGGGCCGCCAAGGAGAAGGTCGAGGTTACGATCGATTACATCCCGAGCCAGGGCAACAAGAACCTCCTGACCATCGCCGCCGAAGCCCAGGCGAAGTCCGGCCACGACATTCTGGCGATGCCGACATGGTGGCCGCATGCGCAGGCGGATTTGCTCGAGCCCATGAATGATGTCGTCGAAGCGCTCATCAAGCAGAACGGCGAAGTCAACGGGACCGTCAAGTATCTCGGCAAATCCGGCGACAAGTGGCTGGCCGTGCCGGCCTGCATCGGCAGCCAGATCAAGGGCCCCTGCTCCCGCATCGATCTGATGAAGCAGCACGCCAACATCGACGTCCAGGCCATGTACCCTGCCGGGCAGCCGCCGAAGGCGGATGGCTGGACCACGGACACCTTCCTGAAAGCCGCCGAGGCCTGCCACAAGGGCGGCGTTCCCTTCGGCATCGGTCTCGGCGAAACGAGCGACTCCGTCGACACCGTCGGCGCGTTCTTCCTGGCCTTCGGCGCAGAGGTCGTCGATGCCAAGGGCAACGTCGTCGTGAAGAATGACAACGTGCGTCAGGTTCTCGAATTCTACAAGAAGCTGATGGCATTTCTGCCGTCGGACGCGCCGGCGTGGGACGATGGCTCCAACAACAGGTGGCTGGTCTCGGGCAAGGGCGCGCTGATCATGAACCCGCCGAGCGCATGGGCGGTGGCCAAGCGCGATGCGCCGCAGATCGCCGAGCAATGCTGGACTCACGGTTTTCCGATCGGTCCGAAAGGCCGGTTTGCGCCTTTCCTTCCGTATTTCTGGAGCGTCTGGAACTTCGGCAAGAACAAGCCGGCCGCCAAGAGCCTTTTGACGCATCTTTCGCAACCGGCCGCGGTGGAGAAACTGGTGGCGGCGAGCGGCGGCTACGACTTGCCGGCGTTCGAGAAACTCACCACGCTGAAGACCTGGGCGGAGGAAAGTCCGCCGAAGGGGACGCTTTACCACTATCCGAATCCGCACAACCACCAGAACCTTTCGATCTCGGCAGCGGGAGCGCCGCCGAAGATTGCCCAGCAGATCTACACGCAGGCGACCCTGACCAAGATGTGCGTGCGCTACTACCGGGGCGAATCCATGGAGGCGACGCTTTCCTGGGCGCAAGGCGAACTCGAAGGCTTCATGCGGAGCTGAGCGGTTCCGCCGCACGGTCCGTCGGATCTCGAGCCGTGACGGCGCGCATCCGCCTGTTGGAACGATCGGAAGCCGGCCGTGCGCCGGCTTCCGATGCCGAAACCTTCACATTCTGAAATGACACTCGCGAGGAAGATACATCATGGCTGATGTCGCGATCGAGCGGAAAGACTCCGCCCCTCCGCGCGCGGCGCGCAAGCGCGCCAGTTTGCGAACTGCGTTGAAGCGGAAATCCACCGCGGCATTTCTCATGACGCTGCCGTTGATCCTGCTGATTTCGCTGCTGGTCATCTATCCCGCGTTTTATTCGCTGCATCTGGCGACGCTGAACAAGTCGATGCAACGCTTCGTCGGACTTGGAAATTTCCAGTTCCTCTTCACCCGCGAAACGTTCTGGCTGGTGGTCCAGCAATCCTGCATTTTCGCGATTACGGCCGTGATCTTCAAGGCACTGATCGGGTTCGTCGTCGCCCACTTCGTCCACAACATACCGGCCAAGGGCCAGCGCAAGTGGCGCGGAATGCTGCTGGTGCCGTGGGTCATCCCGCCCGCCATGAGCACGCTGGCATGGTTGTGGCTGTTCGATCCATCCTACAGCGCCTTCAACTACCTGCTGGCGGGCATCGGTGTTGACCGGATTCCCTGGACCGGCGAGACCGGCTGGGCCCGGTTCTCGGTCATCCTGGTGAATATCTGGGTCGGCGCTCCGTTCTTCATGATCATGTATCTGGCTTCGCTGAAGTCGGTGCCCGATCAGCTCTATGAAGCCGCGGCCATCGATGGCGCCAACTGGTGGCAGCGCATCTGGTACGTGACGCTGCCGATGATGCGCAATATCATCGCGATCACGACGCTGTTCTCCCTGATCGTCACCTTCGCCAACTTCGATATCGTGCGTATCCTGACTGCCGGAGGCCCGCTCGATCGCACCCATATTTTCGCGACCTGGGCGTTCCGCATTGGTATCGAGGGTGGTGACATCCCACTGGGCGCCAGCGTCTCGCTGTTCATGATACCGATCCTCGCAATCGCGGCGGTCTTTATCCTGCGCGATATCAACAAACGTGGGAATGAAGCCTGATGACCAGCACCGCCGTAATCGACAAGGCAGCACCGACCCGTGCCGTCAAACTGCGCAGCATGAGCCGCGACCGCACCTGGGCGCTGAGATGGTCGTACTTCTTCCTCACGCTGTTCGCGATCTTCGCACTGATACCGCCGCTCTACATGCTGATTACGTCGCTGAAAACCAGCGCCGAAATATCAGCGGCGACGAATCCGTGGTGGGTTTACCACCCCACATTGTCCAACTACGTCGAGTTGCTGACTTCGAACCAGTTTCTGACCTTCTTTCGCAATTCGGCGCTGGTTTCGATCTTCGTGGTGACGATCACCATGCTGATCAGTGTGCCTGCGGCCTTCGCCCTCGCGCGGATGCGGTTCTGGGGCTCGGCAACACTCGCGACCGGCGTTTTCCTGACCTACCTGATCCCCGAGACGCTGCTGTTTCTGCCCTTGTTCAAGATGTTCGTGGTATTCGGCGAACTGACCGGGATCCAGCTGATCAACAAATGGTATGTGCTGTTGATCGTCTATCCGACGCTGACCGTGCCGTTCTGCACCTGGATCATGATCGGCTACTTCGCTTCGATTCCCAAGGAGCTCGACGAGGCCGCTATCATCGACGGCGCAACTTGGTTCCAGACGTTGACGCGGATCTTCATTCCGGTCGCCCTGCCCGGCCTGATCGCCGCGACCATTTTCGCCTTCACGGTGTCATGGGCGCAATTCCTCTACCCGCTGGTATTCACGACGTCGACCGAGCAGCTGGTGCTGCCGGTCGGCATCATCACAACCCTGATCAAGGGCGACGTATTCGCCTGGGGACAGATCATGACCGGTGCCCTGCTCGGCGCCGCGCCGCCGCTGATCATCTACGCCTTCCTGATGGACTATTACATTGCCGGCCTGACCGCCGGTGCGACAAAGGGTTGAACTCAATGGCTGACGTCACGTTGCGCAAGGTTGTCAAGCGTTACGACGAGGTCGAGGCGGTGCGCGGCATCGATCTCGACATCGCCGACCATGAATTCGTCGTGCTGGTGGGCCCCTCGGGCTGCGGGAAGTCGACCACGCTGCGGATGATCGCGGGGCTTGAGGATATCACCGACGGCGATATCATGATCGGAGGCGACGTCGTCAACGACGTGCCGCCGAAGGACCGCGACATCGCCATGGTGTTCCAGAACTACGCGCTCTATCCGCACATGACGGTGGCGGAGAACATGTCGTTCGGGCTGCGGTTGAAGCGCTATCCGAAAGCCGAGATCAAGACCCGGGTCGACGAAGCCGCCCGCATGCTGGATATCGTCGAGTTGGTCGACCGCAAGCCGAAGCAACTGTCCGGCGGCCAGCGCCAGCGCGTCGCCATGGGCCGCGCCATCGTGCGAAACCCCAAGGTGTTCCTGTTCGACGAGCCGTTGTCGAATCTCGACGCCAAGCTGAGGGTGCAGATGCGGATCGAAATCAAGAAGGTGCATCAGAAGGTCCGCACCACCACCGTCTACGTCACCCATGACCAGGTCGAGGCGATGACGCTCGCCGACCGGGTCGTGGTCATGAACAATGGTCGTATCGAACAGATCGGCACCCCGAACGAACTTTATCACAATCCGGCCACGCGTTTCGTGGCGGGCTTCATCGGCTCGCCGGCCATGAACTTCATGTCGTGCCGGCTGGAGGAGATCGGTGGCAAGATGCACATCCGCCTGACCGACCGTATTGTCTTCCCGCTGCCGCCGGCCCGCGCCGAGCGCTACAAGACCGTGTCGCGAACCGACAAGCTGCAGCTTGGCCTGCGCCCCGAACACATCACGGAAGCCAGTCCCCACGCGGAGCCCGGAGTCGAGAACTTCGATGCGGTACTTGATGTGATCGAACCGATGGGCATGGAGACGATGATTTATTTCATCATAGATGGCGCCGAGATCTGCGGACGGGTCAATCCCAATGCCGACGCGCGCGCGGGGGCCCCGATGCGATTGGCGATAGACCTCAACAATATGCACCTGCTAAATGAGGCCACTGGCGCCGTCATTTGACGGCCTCACAACGAGAAACGCAGCAGGGGCGCGGGAATGACCACCAACAAGAAGAAGATCTTCATCACTGAATCGTTCTCGCAATCCGGAAGAGCGCTGCTGCAGGAGCGGGACGATCTCGACCTTGTCGAATTCCCGAATATGATCTCCGCTGGCGATTTCGAGGCCAAGCTCAGGGAGCACGCGCCGGTTCATGGCGTGGCGCTCGGGGCCACCCGTTTCGGCGAACCGGAGCTGGAAGCCTCCGTCGATATGAAGGTGGTGACCAGGATTGGCGTCGGTTTCGACGCCGTCGACGTTCCCGCGTTGAGCCGCCGCAAGGTCCCGCTGATGGTCGCGGGCACCGCGAACTCGCCGTCGGTCGCCGAACAGGCCATGTTCATGATGCTGATGCTGGCCAAGCGCGCGGTCGAAATGCATTCGATCGTCAAGGATGGCCAATGGTCCAGCCGGCTCGGCATGCTGCCCTACGACCTCTACGGCAAGACCGTGCTGATCGTCGGCTTCGGGCGCATCGGCACGCGCACCGCCAAGCGCTGTCTCGCCATGGAAATGAACGTGCTGATCTACGACCCCTACAAGCCCGCCGCCGAGATCACGGCCGCCGGCTGCGAGCCGGTCGCCGATCTCGACGCGGCGCTGCCGCGCGCCGATTTCGTCAGTATCCACTGCCCGAAGAATGCCGAGACCGTCGGAATGTTCAACGCCGCGCGGCTGCAGCGCATGAAGCCGACCGCCTATCTGATCAACACCGCCCGCGGCGGCATCATCGACGAGCCGGCGCTGTATGACGCGCTCTCGTCCGGCAGGCTTGCGGGCGCGGGTCTCGACGTGTTCGAGCAGGAGCCGCCGCCGTCGGGCCATTCGCTGTTCGCACTTCCCAACGTCATCATGGCGCCGCACGTGGCCGGCGTGACGCGGGAAGCGGTCGACCGGATGAGCGAGCAAACGGCGCGCAATATCCTGAGCGCGCTCGACGGACAGCCGCTGCGCCACAACGTCATCAACCAGGACGTGCTGGGCTGAGCCGGCTGCGACAGCGCCCGGCCTGAATTGATCGCTTCGCCACGTCAGCGACTCCACGGGTATCAGCATGGCTTTCAAGGAATACGGCAGCTATGACGGGATCGGCCTTGCCGATCTCGTCCGGAGAAAGCTGGTCAGCGCCGGGGAGTTGCTGGACGAAGCGATCGCCCGCACCGCCAGGGTCGATCCGCAGATCAACGCCGTCGTCGTGAGGCATGACGACTTCGCGAAGCAGCAAATCGACAAGGGACTTGCCGATGGTCCCTTCACCGGCGTGCCGTTTCTGCTGAAGGATCTTGAAATCCTAAAGGGTACGCGGACGACCTTCGGCGCCAGCGTCTACGAGGACAATGTCGCCGACCATAGCGGCACCCTCGCCCAGCGTTTCCTGGATGCCGGCCTCACGATCTTCGGAAAGAGCTCCAGCCCCGAATTCGGCTTGATGCCGACCACCGAGTCCCGCCTGTTCGGCCCGACCCGAAATCCGTGGAATCTGGCGCATTCGTCGGGCGGCTCCTCCGGCGGCGCGGCCGCGGCCGTAGCGGCGCGCATCCTGCCTGTCGCGCATGCCAGCGACGGCGGCGGTTCGATCCGCATTCCGGCCTCCGCATCCGGCGTGTTCGGATTGAAACCGACCCGCGCGCGCACCCCGCTTGGACCCGATCGCGGCGAAGGCTGGGGCGGGTTTTCCTGCGGCCACGTCGTCAGCATCAGCGTGCGCGACAGCGCCGCGATGCTGGACGCGATCCACGGACCGGAGCCATCGAGCCCCTATGTCGCGCCGCCGCCGCAGCGGCCCTTTCTGGAGGAAGTCGGTCGCGAGCCCGGCCGCTTGCGCATCGCCTTCACCGACAAGTCGCCCTATGGCGAAGCCATCGATCCGGAAGTGGCCGCGGCGACCCGCGAGATTGCCGTCCTGCTCGCGGGCCTCGGCCATCATGTCGAGGAGCGCGCGCCGATGTTGGCCGCCGATCCCGCGGTGGTGATGTCGACCATCGTGGCCGCCAACACCGCGCTGAATGTGCGGCTTGCCGAGCAGCGCTTCGGCCGCACGATGACGGATAACGATTTCGAGGCCCTGACGCTGGCAAGCGCACGTAACGCGCAAAAGTCGACCGCGACCGACTACGTCGCCGCGCAACTCGGCGCGTTCCAGATTTCGCGCGCCCTCGCCGCTTTCTTCGAGAGCTGCGACGTGTTGCTGTGCCCGACGTTGTGTTCGCCGCCGCTGCGGATCGGCGAGCTCAACACGATGTCGGAAGATCTGTCGCATATCGCCCCCGTCCTTCGGCGCTACATGCCGGCGACTGCCATGTTCAACATGTCCGGCCAGCCCGCGATGTCGGTGCCGCTGGCATGGAACGCGGCCGGGTTGCCGCTTGGCATGATGTTTTCCGCACGGTTCGGCGACGAGGCCACCTTGTTCCGCCTGGCGGCTCAGCTCGAGCAGGCGCGTCCGTGGAAGGACAAATTGCCGCCAGTTTGCGCGTAAACTGACAAAACTCAGCCTTATTCAGGAGCGAGGAAGGGAACCCGGCCCTGGCCGCGAAGTTCGCTTGGTGGCCTGTTGTGTCGTGCCCGGAGGTTTCAGATCTTGACCCAAAACGACCCGACCGATCATGCGCTTGCGGCCATCGCCAGCATTCTCGACCATCCCGAAACCCAGCGCGAGCCGCAGAAACCGCCGGTTGAGGAGCAGCCCGCGGCGCCCGAGGTGATCGAGGCCGAGGGTTACTCGAAAATGGGTCCCGGCCCGATGGCTGCGATCCGCTTCAGATGGACGGTTCGCCGCGAGGCCAATGGCGAGTATTTCGTGGACGAGACGATCGGCGAGAATTCCACGCCGGTGGTCAGCGGCCCGTTGGCTCCGGATGAGGCGATCAGGCTGGTCGATGAGCGTGCCGGCGAGGCGCGGGAGCGATTCGAGCAGATCAAAAGCGAAATGACCGGACGGGCCGCGGCCGCGAAGTTGGTCCGCAACCATGCCGGCGAAATGTAGTTTTGCGGGACACGATGGAGGCCACCTCCGCATGACCGGCGCCCCGCCGAAATTGACCGCGTCTGGCGTCCTGAAATACACTGGCCCTTCACTGACGATTTGAACCAAACTTGGTAACCGACGACTCATGCCCACGAAAGTGATGTAGGTCACGTTGTACGGCACTGTCGCAACGTATGGTGAAGACTGAGATTTCGCCTGCTCGGGAGGTCATATGAGAACGTTTCTTGCGATCGCCGCGTTTTTGCTGGCGAGCACCGCCGCACAGGCTCAGTACACCTTCGATTACGGCGGACGCACCATCACCATCGATCCCGATCGCGGAACCGTTTCGATTCCGGGCGTCTACGACAACACCGGCAAGAAAGCGAAACGCTCGCGCGACGATCAGGACAGCGACCGCCCGCGCAAACAGACGCCGCAGCAGGCCAAAAACGATCCAAAGAACGATCCGCAGACGCCCGTGGCCGCACCCGCGGCAACCCAACAGTCCCCGGCGCCCGCGGCAGCGCCGACCGAGCCTCCGCCAGCAGCTGCTGCACCGGCAACTGCGGCGGCCGCTCCCGCCGCGTCCGCGCCGGCCGCGGCTCCGAAACCGCAGGCGGCGGTCCCTGCTGCCGCGGCGAATTCACCGCTCGGGGTATGGTTGACCGAAGAGAAAGAGGGCAAGGTTCGGATCGAACAGTGCGGCCCCAACCTCTGCGGATATTCGGTGGACGCCAGGTCGAACGAGAACGGCGAGCAGGTTCTGATCAACATGAAGCCCGGCAAGGACGCCAAATGGAGCGGGCGGATTCTCGATCCGAACAGCGGCAGCACCTATGATTCCACGATCGCTTTGAAGGGCTCCGACAGGCTACGCGTTCAGGGCTGCGCGTTTGGCGGCATGTTCTGTGGCGGCCAGACATGGAGCCGGCTGAACTGAGGCGTGATTGCCATCACATACCGCGGCGTGCGGATGTGTGACCATGACAGCGTCCAACCAGAGATGACCTGCCATGGAACGCTTTCGCAGCATGCTTGTCGCCAGCCGCATCCTGATGCTCGCGGCCTCGATGACTTCAACGCCCGCCGCGGCTGCGACGTTCGATGGCGCATGGAATGTGCAGATCGTCTCGACCAACGCGGCTTGCGGCAGCGGCACCACCGTCTCGATCGGGATCAACAACGGGCAGATCGCGTCGAGCAACGCGTTGATGACCGCATCGGGCCGGGTCGCCGGCGCCGGCAACGTCAGTGTGACGATGACCAGCGGCATGAAGCGGGCCGTCGGTTCGGGTCAACTCACCGCCACCACAGGATCGGGCACCTGGCGCGGCGCGCTGTGCTCGGGCACATGGACCGCGCAGCGGATCTAACCGGCGCTGCGCGGGCGGCTAGTCTCCCACTTTTGCTGCGTAGTCGGCGTCGCTCACCGGCTCCATCCAGGTAGCATAACTGCCATTCAACGCTTCCTGCATTGCGATGTGGACCATCCCATTGCCGGGCGAGCCGCCATGCCAATGCTTCTCGCCCGGCGGAATCCAGACCACATCGCCCGGCCTGATCTCGTGGACCGGCTGGCCCACGGTCTGGACCCGCCCCACGCCCGAAATGACGTAAAGCGTCTGGCCGAGCGGATGCGAATGCCAGTTTGTTCTGGCGCCCGGCTCGAACGACACGCGGGTCGAGACAAGCCGCGCCGGCGCCTCGGTGGCGATGATCGGATCCTGCCAGACCGTGCCGACAAAATACTCTTTTGGCGCCCGGCGTGACGGCCGCGATCCGGCGAGATGCATATCCATGGAGTCCTCCTTCACTGCAGACGCTGCATCGATGCGCGTTGCTATTTCTTCGAGGCGGCGTAACGCGCCTTGGTCTCGGCGTTCATGGGGTAGAGACCCGGCAGCACCGCGCCGCTGTTCACCTGATCGACGATCCAGGCTTCCATGCGCTCCTGCTCGACGCCTTCAGCGAGAATGAAGTCGAGGAACGCCGCCGGGATCACCACCGCGCCGTCCTGATCGGCGACGATTATGTCGTTCGGGAAGATCGCCACTCCGCCGCAACCGATCGGCTCGCCCCAGCCGACAAACGTCAGACCGGCCACCGAGGGCGGCGCGGCAAAGCCGTCGCACCACACCGGCAGGCCGGTGCCGAGCACACCCTCGAGATCGCGCACCACGCCGTCGGTCACCAGCGCCGCCACGCCGCGCTTCATCATGCGGGCGCACAATATGTCGCCGAAGATGCCGGCGTCGGTCACGCCCATGGCATCGACCACGGCGATGCAGCCCTGCGGCATGGCTTCGATCGCGGTCCGGGTCGAGATCGGCGACGACCAGGATTCCGGCGTCGCCAGATCCTCCCGCGCCGGCACGAAACGAAGCGTAAACGCCGGTCCGACCAGCCGGGGCTGCCCTGGCCGCAGCGGTCGCGAGCCCCGCATCCAGACGTTTCGCAGGCCCTTCTTGAGCAGAACCGTGGTGATGGTCGCGGTGGATACGCGGGACAGCGTCGCAGTCGCTTGTGGTGTCAGGGACATCGAAAACTCAGCTCCGGTCGGGATTGATTGGCGGCGCCATCATGCGGGGCGCGGCCATCCCGTCAAGGGGCGTTGCACAGCAGGCTGCAATGCCGGCTCGATGGCATCCTCTAGCACGATTATTCGTATTGGTTTGTTGAACTTGCAGGCTGATCTTCGCCAAGCGAATTCCACTCCGGCTCAAAACGCGCTACAGCATACGATCCGCCGAAGAGTCATGAGACCATGTCCGCGACGCTCCCCCCGCCCCGCCTCTTGCCAAGTGGCGACAGCGCCATCACGGTGGAGTTCAGCCGCAATATCGATGACGCCGCGAACCAGCGCGTGCTGGCGCTGGATCGCCTGCTGGCGCGCGACACGATCGCCGGCATCACCGAGACCGTGCCGACCTATCGATCGCTGCTGGTGCATTACGATCCCGAGGTGATCGGCTTCGACGCCCTGAGCGCCAAGCTGGTTGCGCTGGCGCTGCGGCCCGTGCCGCCGACGGCGACGACGCGGCGCTGGCGTATCCCCGTGGTTTATGGCGGCGAGCACGGTATCGATCTCGAGGACGTCGCCCGGGCGCTTGGTGCCACGCCTGACGAGATCGTGGCGCGGCATGTCGCCGGCCACTACCGCGTCGCCATGATCGGCTTTACGCCGGGCTGGTCCTATCTCAGCGGCCTTGATCCCTCCTTGCATATGCCGCGGCGGCAAAACCCGCGCCTGCTAACGCCGGCCGGTACGGTCTCGATCGGCGGCGTGCAGACCGGGGTGCAGTGTCTCGCCGGGCCGAGCGGCTGGCATCTGCTGGGACGGACGCCGGTGCGCACCTATCAGTTGCACCGCGATCCGATCTTCCTGCTGGAACCGGGCGATGCCGTGACGTTTGCCGCTATCGATGCAAAGACCTTCGACGAGCAGGACCGCGCCGCCGAGCATGGCGAGATCGTCGCGGAACTGATCGCCGCATGACCAAACTCGTCATTGCAGCCATCGGCCCCGCGAGTTCGGTGCAGGACGGCGGACGGCACGGCGCCCAGCGCTACGGTCTGACGCCAAGCGGCGCGATGGACCGGCTCGCGCTGGCGATCGCGAACGTTCTTGTTGGAAACGCGCCATTGGCGGCGGCGATCGAAATCGGGCCGTTTGGTGCTGCGTTTACCGCGTGCGGCGGGGCAGTCCGTGTCGCCCTGGCCGGCGCTTCGCGCCTTGCCGACGTTGCCGGCCGGGCGGCTGTCTGCGATACCTCCATGACAGTCGCGGACGGCGAGACGCTGACGCTGGGCTTTGCGCGCGCCGGATCGTTCAGCTACCTCGCGATCGAGGGTGGTATTGCGGGCGAGCCGATGTTTGGCAGCCTCGCGGTCAATGCCCGCGCGGGCCTCGGCAGTCCCTATCCGCGCCCGCTACGGGCCGGCGACGAATTGCCGACGGTGGCCGCCAGCGGTGCGGCCGAACTTCGGATCGACCTTCCCGCGATGACGGACGCTCCGATCCGCGTGCTGATGGGCCCGCAGGACGACGAATTTGGCGACGCTGAAAAACAGCGGTTTCTCGACAGCGAGTGGAAGATATCGGCGACCAGCGACCGCATGGGTTACCGGCTGGAAGGCCCCGTGATCAAGCATTTGTACGGCCACAACATCGTCTCCGACGGCACCGTCAACGGCAGCATCCAGGTGCCCGGCAATGGCGCACCCATCGTGCTGATGCCGGACCGCGGCACCAGCGGCGGCTACCCCAAGATCGCCACCGTGATTTCGGCTGATCTCGGGCGGTTCGCACAGCTACCGGCAGGAAAGCCGTTCCGGTTCAAGGCCGTCGGCATGGCCGAAGCGCAGGCGGAGGTTAAGAGATCGGCCGAATTGCTCCGCACCCTGCCCGACCGGCTGCGGCCGATCGAAAACTTTGATCTCAACATCGAGGCGCTGCATGATGCCAACGTCGCCGGCGCCGCCGTCAGCGCCGTCGATGCCGAAACGTGGCATGCTCCGTCGGCAGACGCGCCGGGCTGCTGAAGATCCATTGGCCCAAGGGGACAACGACATGCAGACCATCGATCTGAATTGCGATCTCGGTGAAGGCTTTGGCGCCTGGGAAATGGGCAACGATGCCGCCATGATCGAGCTCGCCACCTCCGTCAACATCGCCTGCGGATTCCATGCCGGCGATGCCGACATCATGCGCAGGACGGTGGAGCTTGCGAAGGCCCGCGGCGTCAGCATCGGGGCGCATCCGGGGTATCGCGACCTGCACGGCTTCGGCCGCCGGCCGTTTCCTGGAATGAAAACGTCGGAAATCGAGAACCTCGTCGCCTACCAGATCGGCGCGCTGCAGGCGATCGCGACGGCGGCCGGTCACAAGGTGACGCATGTCAAGGCGCATGGCGCGCTCTCCAACGTCGCGTGCGAGGATAACATGACCGCGAAAGCCATCGCCTCCGCCATCAAGGCGGTCGACCCCAACCTGGTTTTCGTCGTGCTCGCCAATTCAAAGCTGGTGCAGGCCGGCGAAGCCGCCAATTTGCCGATGGTGCATGAAGTGTTCGCCGATCGCGCGTATGAAGACGACGGCTCGCTGGTGTCGCGCCGCAAGCCCGGCGCGGTGCTGCACGACGCCGGCAAGATCGCCGGGCGCGTGGTGCGGATGGTGCAGGACGGCGCCGTGGTTTCGGTCACTGGCAAGGTGATCAAGATGCGCACCGACACCGTGTGCATTCACGGCGATACCCCGGGTGCCGTCGAGATCGCGCGTGGCGTACGACAGGCGTTGAAGGGCGCCAAGATCGAAGTGGCGCCGTTCAAGGTGAATTGAATCGTAGAGTGGGGAAAGGCGCGCTTGCGCGGTGCCCACCATCCCTGTCCATCACGCCAAATGATGGGCACGCTTCGCTTTGCCCACCCTATGACCTCAGAACGGGTGAACCGACAGCGAGCCGAATACGATCGCCGCGATCAGCGCCAGCGAGCCATAGAGCGCAACGGTATGGAATCCGCTTCCGGTCTGTCTCGAAAGCTGGCGCGCGTAAAGGTGCAGGCGGGCTTCCGCCGATAGTTCACGCATGGTCGATCTCCAACGCAGCATCGGCCATAATGAAGGGCGGTTCACCGGGGGATGCAAGATCTCGGACGAAATAAAGATGGCGGCGTCCGATGAGAGTCCGGCTGCAGCCAAAAATTCTCTACCGGGAATTCCGGCGAGAATATTATTCGTTGCGGTTAGAAGCGGATGAACCGGTTCCGTCAGTAGACGTCCTGCTGGAACCGGCCCTTTTTCTTGAGGTCCGCCACGAACAGCACCGCTTCGTCGGTCGAACGCGCGCCGAACTGGGCAACGATATCGACCAGTGCGCGCTCGACGTCCTTCGCCATCCGCTTGGCGTCGCCGCAGATGTAGAGACTGGCGCCCTCGGCAAGCCATGTCCATATTTCGCGGCCAAGTTCGCGCATGCGGTCCTGCACGTAGAATTTTTTGTCGCCGTCGCGCGACCAGGCCAGCGACAGCCGCGTCAGCACCCCTGACGTTTTCAAGGCGTTCAATTCATCGGCGTAGAAGAAATCGCAGTCGCTGCGCTGATGGCCGAAGAACAGCCAGTTCCTGCCGGGCGCGCCGGTTGCCTTGCGGTCGAGCAGGAAGGCGCGGAACGGTGCGACACCGGTCCCCGGCCCGACCATGATGATCGGCACCTTCGGATCCTGCGGCAGCGCGAAGCCATGGGCCTTCTGCACATAGACCCTGACTTCGTCGCCAGGATTGATACGCTCGGCGAGGAATGTCGAGGCGAGGCCGAGGCGCTTGCGCTTGCCGACCACGTAGCGCACGCAGTCCACCGTCAGCGACAGTTTGCCCGGCGTCGCATTGTGCGACGAGGAAATCGAATAGAGCCGCGGCTGCAGCGGCTCCAGCGCCTCGACGAAGGCTTCGGGATGCGGACGCACCCCGGAGAATTTCTGCAGCGCCGCCATCACATCGAGCGTCGCGGCGTCGCCATCGGGGTCCTCGCCTTGCGCCAGGGCGCGCGCCCTCTCGCGCTGCGCGCCGCCGGTGAGGTAGGAGAACAGTTCGAACAGGCTGTCCGGGGCCGGCGCCAGCGAGGCCTCTGATGTCAATACCTCGCGCAGCGTCTTGCCTCTCACCTTGGTGGTGTGCGACGCGCCGAGCAGGGCAATGATCTGGTCGACATCGCCGAGATCGTTGCGGGCGAAGATGCCGAAGGAGTCGCCGACGACATAGTCGAGGCCGGCGCCGGAGAGATCGAAATCGACATGCCAGGTTTCCTTTTCCGATCCGGCCTTGTTGAGCAGGCGGCGCGACACGAAGGTGGCTGCGACCGGATAGTCGCGTGAGCGTCCGGGCTCCGTCGCGATCGCGAGGCCTGCCGTAACGGACGCCGCCGCCGGGACGACCGGGGCCGGCGCCTTTTCCAGTTCCTCGTTCAGCGCCTTCAGCATCCGGGCAGTCTCCTTGCCGCCGGGAACGCACAGGTTGAGACGCGCCTCCGTCTTGTTCGCGATCGCGTCCGAATAGTCGTGGCAATTGTAGCCGCACTGGCCGCAATCCTGCTGCGCCATCGCCGCCATCATGCGCCGGCGCAACGGCCGGCCTTCGGCGAGCTTCATGCGATCGGCAATCGGCATGGTCTGGTCGTGCCAGGGCGCCTCGCCGTCGTCGCCACCCTGCAATACGGCAGCGCCCTGCTCCGCCGACAGCGGCGTCGGACCGCGATCCGTCAGCAGCCCGGCAAAGAAGCCGTTCAGCCAGGAGCGCTGCGCATCGGAAAATGGCGCGCTCGCGGGAATGATTTCGATCTTGGGAGGCGGTGTCATCTGGTTCATGTGGAAGCCTCGGCATCGGCCAGTTTGCGCAGCGTTTCGCCGTCATGGCGGCGCGCGAATGCGAGGAACGTCTCGTCAGGTGAGGTACGATGGGAGACGTAGGCTTTCAGCAACCGCTCGACGTGGACGGGTGCATCCTCCGCCGTGAGGTCGTGAAACACCTCCTGCCCGAGCTCGGCGTCGGGACCGAACCCGCCCCCGGTGAAGACGTGAAAGCCGTCGACGGTGTCGTCGCCATCGCCGACCGCGATGCGCGCGCCGATCATGCCGATGTCGCTGATGTAGTGCTGCGCGCAGGAATGATGGCAGCCGGTGAGATGGATGTTGATCGGCGTCTCGATCGACACCCTTGCGTCGCACCAGTCCGCGATCCGGGCGGCGGTGCGCTTGGTATCGGCATTGCCGAACTTGCAGCCGGCGCGACCGGTGCACGCGATCAGCCCGGCCCGGATTTCCGAGGTCCTGATCGCAAGCCCGATCGCTTCGATCGCGGCCGTGGCCAGTGCCACCTTGTCGTCGGCGACGCCTGATATCAGAAGGTTCTGCCAGACCGTGAGGCGGATATCGCCGTCGCCGAGGTCTTGCGCGATGCTGGCGAGGCCGCGCATCTGTGCGCACGTCACCTTGCCCAGCGGCAGCGCGACCCCGATCCAGTTCAGGCCGTCCTGCTTCTGTTGGCGCACGCCAATATGCGCGGCGCGGTCGAACGCCGGACGGGCCGCGACGGCGTCCGGAGGCACCCGGGTGAAGGCGTGGCCGAGCTTTTCCTCGACCAGGACGAGGAATTTTTCCATGCCCATGCCGTCGATGACGTATTTCAGGCGGGCCTTCAGCCGGTTGGTGCGGTCGCCGAGATCGATGAAGACACGGACAATGGCGTCGGCGACCTTGGTCGCATTATCAGGCCTGACGACGATACCGGGATCAGCAGCGAAATCCCTATGGCCGGTAATGCCGCCGATGCCGAGCTTGAACCAGACGCCAGGCTCGACCTCAAAACCGTCCTTCACCTGGACGGCCGCGAACGCAATGTCGTTGGTGTCCTCGAGCACAGCGATCTTGCCGGCGCCATCGAAGGCGACATTGAATTTGCGCGGCAGCCCCGTCAGCGAGCGGTCGTTGAGGATGTGGTAGTGCCATTCCCGGGCGTATTGGCGGGTATCGAGCAACTCTTGCGGATCGATGCCGGCGGTCGGCGTGCCTGTGACGTTGCGGATATTGTCGGCGCCCGAGCCGCGCGAGCACAGGCCGAGGTCCTGGATGCCCTCGATCAGCATCACGGCGTGCTTCGGCGGGATCTCGCGCACCTGCAGATTGGCGCGGGTGGTGACGTTGGCGAACGGGCCGCATAGCGGTTCGATCAGATCGGCCAACCCCGCGAACTGCCAGTGCTTCATGATCCCGTTCGGGATTCGCAGCCGGCACATGTAGGAATCTTCCGCCGGCGCGACATGGAACAGTCCGTAATAGCGCCAGCGGAAATTGTCCGCCGCGGACGGCGGGACGTTTTCGAGCGCCTGTTGTTTCAGCCGCGGATAGGCGTCGAACGGATGCTCTTCCCGTTTGAACTTTTCCTGGTCGGCGAGCTTCTTGCCCGCCGCGACGACCCTGTCCTGCGCCTTGAAATGCACCGCGTCAGGTCCCACAGGCTCAGGGCTGCTCTTGCCGGAGGCCGCGCCACCGAGACCGCGCCCGACCCGGCTGATCTGCAGCCCGGTGGTGAAACCTTCGAGGTAGCGTTTCTGCTCGTCGGTAAAGTCGACTGAGAGCGTTTCGAATTTCATGGATGCGACGAAGCTCCTGCGCCACGACCGGTGGCCTCAACGGAAACGCAATGCGACCGCGTTCACATCACCCGAACCGGCCGACCAGCTTCGTTGCTGCGGAGATCCACTTGGACGTAGGCCAGCAGGCATCTGTGGCGGCTGGCTGCACTGCAACATTCAAGTTGTGTGCCACCCGAAATTCGAAGAAATAATTAAGACATTCAATGAGTTACGTTTTCCAATGGAAACCTGTTGGCCGGCGCCACCGCTGATTTCAAGCAGATAGCCTAATAAGTAGACGGTCGGGACGGGGTGCCCAAGGTCGCTTCATGGAGCGTTTCAGGGTTTTGGGCGGCCGATCTCGAATGCCGCGAGATGGCCGGCAATGTCGTTGGCATCGAACGCCGGTCCGGCGAACGCGCCGATCGCGTCGGAGGCCTCAATTGGCTTCGCTTCACGCCCCAGTGCAGCGTCGTACAGGTCGGGCCGGAACACCGCCATGGCCACTTTCAGAGCTTGCGGGCTGAACGAGGTCTGCCCCCACCGCACCATCTGCGCGTAGAGCCAGGCGGCCTGCGCGGGATCGGGCCGCGCCGCGCCCTGCCGCCCCACCAGCAGATAGCGGCTGCTCTCGCGCATCGTTCCATCGGGAGAAATCTTGAGGCGGCCGTCGAGCGTTCGCTGGATCACCTCGGCATCGACACCGATGCGCTCAGGTGAACTCAGGATGCGCGCCACCTCGACGCGGTTATGCGGCTGCTCGATGAATTCGGCGGCGCGATCGTGCGCCCGAATCAAGGCGGTCAGCACGTCCGGGTTTTTCTCCGACCAATCCTGCCTGATCGCCAGCACCTTTTCGACCGCGCGAACCAGAATGTCGGCGACGAAATGCAGGATATGGCCGACCCCGAGATCGACCGCGACCGAGTTCCAGGGCGCGCCGACGCAGAAGGCATCAACATGACCGTTGGCCAGACTGTCCACCATGTACGGCGGCGGCAACACCACCAGGCGAACGTCCTCATCGGGATCGACGCCGCCGGCGGCCATCCAGAACCGCAGCTGGTAATTGTGGGTCGAGAACGGAAAGGTCATGCCGAAGGTCAGCGGTTCGGCGCCGCTCCTGCGCCGCGCCGCGACCACGCGGGCCAGCGCCAGCGCGGTCGCCATCGGATCGAACGGATCGCCTTCCATTTCGCTCATGATGGCCGCATGCAGCGCCGGCGATACCGTGATGGCATTGCCGTTGAGGCCGAGATTGAACGGGGCGACGATCGGAACCTTGACGTGCCCGAGCCCGAGGCTGGATGCGATCGCCACCGGCGCCAGCAGATGCGCAGAGTCGAACAGGCCGATGTTGAGCTTGTCGCGGATGTTCGACCACGACACCTCCCGGACCAGCGCAACGTCGAGCCCTTCGGCCACGCAAAACCCCTTGTCGACGGCGACGATCAGGGCCGCGGCGTCGACCAGCGGAATGAAGCCTATGCGCAGCGGTGTGGTCATTTCAGCAACTCCGAAGCGGTCAGGATCGATTGTGCGATCTCGCCGATTTTCTTTTTTTCGCGCATCGCGGTGGAGCGCAGCAGCACGTAGGCCTCGTCTTCGGTGAGGCCTTTCAGCTTCATCAGGATGCCCTTGGCGCGGTCGATCACCTTGCGGTCCTCGAGCGCGGATCTGGCGCGGTCAAGTTCGTCCTGCAGCTTGGAGAAGGCGTTGAAGCGCGAGATGCAGAGGTCGAGGATCGGCTTGATGCGCTCCTTCTTCAGGCCGTCGACGATATAGGCGGAGACGCCGGCGTCGACTGAGGCCTGGATCGAGGCTGAGTCGCTCTGGTCGACGAACATCGCGATCGGCCGGCGCACCGCGCGGCTGACCTGGAACATCTGTTCCAGAACGTCGCGGCTGGGATTTTCCAGGTCGATCAGGATGACGTCGGGATCCAGCGCGTAGATCCTGGCCAGCAGATTGTGCATCTCGCTGATATGCGTGACGCCGGTAAAGCCCGCCTCGCGCAGCCCCTCCTCGAGGATGGCGGCGCGGATCGGGCTTTCGTCAACGATGACGATCCTGGGGGAGGTCTCGGAGCCCATCGATTAACCCGCATTCGGCAAAGCATCTCTTAGCACGCCGGAAGCCGGCTCAAAGCCTTGTAATTATGGGCAATTGGGACTAGCTCCTGCCAATCAATCAGGCACCCCAGACATGCACCAGGCCGCCGCGCCCAAAGTCAGCTTTGTTTCCCTGGGATGTCCCAAGGCGCTGGTGGATTCCGAGCGGATCATCACCCGGCTGCGCGCCGAGGGCTATGAGCTGGCCCGCAAGCATGATGGCGCCGATCTGGTCATCGTCAATACCTGCGGTTTTCTCGACAGCGCCAAGCAGGAATCGCTTGGCGCCATCGGCCAGGCGATGGCCGAGAACGGCAAGGTGATCGTCACCGGCTGCATGGGCGCGGAACCCGAGCAGATCGAGGCCGCCTACCCCGGCGTGCTGTCGATAACAGGCCCGCAGCAATATGAAAGCGTGCTCGATGCCGTGCACCGCGCGCTGCCGCCGATGCATAATCCGCACCTCGATCTGGTGCCGCCGCAGGGCATCAAGCTGACGCCGCGGCATTACGCGTACCTGAAGATTTCCGAAGGTTGCAACAACCGCTGCAGCTTCTGCATCATTCCGAAATTGCGCGGCGATCTGGTGTCGCGGCCGGCGGGCGAGGTGCTGCGCGAGGCCGAAAAACTGGTCACGGCCGGCGTCCGGGAATTGCTGGTGATCTCGCAGGACACCTCGGCCTACGGCGTGGATATCAAATATGCCGACAGCCCCTGGAAGGATCGCCAGGTCCGCGCCAAATTCTTCGATCTGGCCAAAGAGCTCGGCGAACTCGGCGCCTGGGTCCGGCTGCAATACGTCTACCCGTATCCGCATGTCGACGAAGTCATCGGCCTGATGACGCAAGGCAAGGTGCTGCCCTATCTCGACATCCCCTTCCAGCACGCCAGTCCGGCAATCCTGAAAGCCATGAAGCGCCCCGCCGCGCAGGACAAGACGCTGGCGCGGATCAAAAAGTGGCGCGAGCAATGCCCAGAGCTGACGCTGCGCTCCACCTTCATCGTCGGCTTTCCCGGCGAGACCGACTCCGACTTTGCGTATCTGCTCGACTGGCTCGAGGAAGCCGAGATCGATCGCGCCGGATGTTTCAAATACGAGCCGGTCGCAGGCGCGACCTCGAATGCGCTCGGCAACCACGTACCGCCAGAAATCAAGCAGGAGCGCTGGAACGCGCTGATGGCGCGGCAGCAGAAGATTTCCGCCCGGCGGCTGAAGAAAAAGGTCGGCACACGGCAGCAGATCATCATCGACGAGGTCGGCCCGACCGTCTCGAAGGGCCGCTCCAGGTCCGACGCGCCCGAGATCGACGGCGCGGTCTATTTGTCGAGCCGCCGCCCGCTGCGGGTCGGCGAAATCGTTACTGCGAAGATTGAACGATCCGATCAATACGACCTGCACGGCAGCGTCGCGGGGTTCTGAGCCTATTGACAGCGCTCGCCATTCGGCTGTATGGCCCTGCCCCATGATCCTGAACCGGACCCACACCCGCGCCACTTTCCGTCGTCGCTCTGTCGACGATGATGGGTCGCGCCGTGTCCGACGACAACGCTGAAATCCTAGATCAGCAACGTTTTCGAGAAGGCCGCACCCGCAACGTGCGGCCTTCCTGCGTTTCGGCCCGCCTGTTCACCCCACCCGCTGAGGAGTTCGACATGAACATCGCCACACATCCGTTCGATGCGCTGATGGAGATCACCGCCCGACCGCCGACGGTTTTCGTCCGCGGCGACGGCTCGTTCCTGTGGGACGACAGCGGCAAGCGCTACCTCGACTTCATCCAGGGCTGGGCGGTCAACTGCCTCGGTCACTCGCCGCCGGTCATTGCCGATGCGCTCGCGGCGCAGGCCAAAATGCTGCTGACGCCGAGCCCGGCGTTCTACAACGGCCCCAGCCTCGCGCTGGCGAAGGCACTCACCGATCACAGCTGCTTCGACCAGGTGTTCTTCGCCAATTCCGGCGCGGAAGCCAATGAAGGGGCGATCAAGCTCGCGCGCAAATACAGCTCGCTGCACAAGAACGGCGCTTACGAGATCATCACCTTCGCAGGCGGCTTTCACGGCCGCACGCTGGCGACGATGTCGGCATCCGGCAAGAAGGCTTTTGAACCATTGTTCGAACCGAAGGTGTCCGGCTTCCCCAAGGCAAGACTGAACGATCTCGACTCGGTGAAGCGGTTGATCACGGACAAGACCATCGGCGTCATGCTGGAGCCGATCCAGGGCGAAGCCGGCGTCTGGCCGGCGACCGACGAATTCCTGCGGCAGTTGCGCGCGCTGACCGAGGCGCACGGTCTGTTGCTGATATCAGACGAGATCCAGACCGGCATGGGCCGCACCGGAAAGCTGTTTCACCATGAGCATGCCGGGATCGAACCCGACATCATGACGCTCGGCAAGGGCATCGGCGGCGGCGTGCCGCTGGCGGCCTTGCTGGCGACGGACAAGGCCTCTTGCTTCGAGCATGGCGACCAGGGCGGTACCTTCAATGGCAATCCGCTCATGTGCGCGGCCGGGCTTGCTGTTCTGGCAGAGGTCCGCAAGCCAACGTTCCTGAAATCGGTTGTCGAAACCGGATTGTTTCTGGAAAGCGAGCTGCAGCGAATTTCGGCGCGGCACGGACTCGGTGATGTCCGCGGCCGCGGGCTGTTGCTGGCGCTCGACCTCAAGCATCCGATCGGCGCGTCTGTTGTCGCACAGGCGCTGGCCGACGGCTTGCTGCTGAATTCGCCGCAGCCGGACGCGCTGCGCTTCATGCCGGCGCTCAACGTTTCACGCGAGGAGATTTCCGAGATGATCGAAGGCCTCGACGCGATCCTGACCCGGGTGGGAGCGGCGCGGCGAGTGGCGTAGCAACGTCATTGCGATCCAACGGGTCGCGCGAACGCGCGTCCCGCCATCGCGAGCGCAGCGAAGCAATCCATTCTTGCTTTCCGCGCAGGCATGGATTGCTTCGTCGCAAGCGCTCCTCGCAATGACGTTGAGGCGCCTTTACGGCTTCAATATCGACGCACCTGTCGTGGCCCGGCTCTCCAGTTCGCTATGCGCCCTCGCGGCATCCTTCAGAGCATAGGCATGGTTGATCGGCACATGCAGCTTGCCGTTGATGACGGCCGAGAACAGGGTGTCGGCGCCTTCCAGCAGATCCGAGCGTTTGGCGATGTAATCGTTGAGTTTCGGACGGGTCGCGAACAGCGAGCCGTGGTTGTTGAGTTCGGCAATCGCGAACGGCGGCACCGGACCCGACGCGTTGCCGAAACTCACGAACAATCCGCGCGGCTTCAGGCAGGACAGCGATCCCGGAAAGGTGGTCTTGCCGACGCCGTCATAGACCACGTCGCAGAGTTCGTTGCGGCTGATCTGCTTCACGCGGGCGACGAAATCCTCCTCATTGTAGAGGATGACGTGCTCGCAGCCATTGGCGAGCGCGAGATCGGCCTTCGCCTGGGTGCCGACGGTGCCGATGACATGCGCGCCCATCGCCCTCGCCCATTGGCACGCCAAGAGGCCAATGCCACCCGCCGCGGCATGAATCAGCACCCGATGGTGCGGCTCGACCTTGAAGGTCTTGTGCAGGAGATACCAGACCGTCAGCCCCTTGAGCATCAGCACCGCGCCCTGCTCGTAGGTGATGTGGTCGGGCAGCTTCACCAGCTTGTCCCAAGGAATGTTTCGCTCGGTGGCGTAGCCGCCGAGATTGAAATAATAGGCGACGCGGTCGCCGGGATGAAAATGGGTCACCCCCGGCCCCACCGCCAGAACCTCGCCGGCGGCTTCATTGCCGGCGATGAACGGCAGCCCCGGCGCCTTGTAGAGACCGGTGCGGTAATAAACGTCGATGAAGTTCAGACCGATGGCATGCTGGCGGATACGCACCTCGCCGGGGCCGGGCGCGGGCAGGTCGACGGCTTCATAAACCAGGGCTTCCGGGCCTCCCACCTTGTGCACGCGCACCGCCTTGATCATATCAAGTTCTCCCTCGGCATTTCCGACGTCGACCGAAAGCCATCGCAACCGCGTTGTCAACTCGGCACGGCCGCGAGGTGTCCGCGATCTATCAAGCCTTGAACATCCTCAGGATCCGGATCGCTGCGTCGCTCGCCACGACATAAAGGGCAATCGAACAGAGGCCGGCGGTTACGGGCAGACTTACATCGAAGTCCCTGGCCAGCACGATGATGGCGAGCACCGCCCAGACGCCCATCAGCGACAAAGTCAGGCCGCGCAGCCGCACGACGCGGACCGGATGCATCACGTTCAAGGGAACGAACGTCAGCACGATCAGAACCGCGATCATCAGGCTCGACAGCCACGGCTGCGGATGCAGCAGGAACAGATAGAATGCCGCGGCGTTCCACAGCGCCGGAAAACCGCGGAAATGATTGTCGTCGGTTTTCATGCGGCGATCCGCGAAATACAGCGCGCCGGACACCACGATGCCGGCGCCGAGCAGCGGCGCCGCCAGCGGCAGCAGCAGGCCGCTTGCCGTGATCGCATAGGCCGGCACGAAAACGTAAGTGACGAAATCCACCACGAGATCGAGCACCTCGCCCGACCAGTTCGGCTGCAGGCGCACGACATCGAACCGCCGCGCGATCGGACCGTCGAGCGCATCGACCACCAGCGCCAGCCCTAGCCAGGCGAACATCGCAGCCCAGTGCTCGCGCACCGCCTCCAGCAGCGCGATGAGCCCGATGCCTGCCCCCATCGCCGTGAAGATATGCACCGAGAATGCCGCCGCCCGCGCTCCCGGCGAGGCTTGCGGCGAAGAAACTGGCTGGTTCAACTTGTCCATCGGCCCGCACTGCTATCAGGAATCGCCGCGATTTGCACACCCGGCTTGCGGCGTTCGGCGGCGCCAATTGCCGGGAGCAATTGACCAGGTCGTGCAGACTTGAAAATGCCGCGAGGAACGTCGATTGTCCCGATATGAATGATGGATCCGGTATCTACGACGTCGCGGTGATCGGTGGCGGCCCCGCGGGACTAGTAACTGCGATCGCCCTGGCGGAAACCGGTGCGCGCACGGCGCTGGTCGCCCGCCGCCAACCGTATGCCGACAACCGCACCACGGCGCTGCTGGGTGACTCCGTCGATCTGCTCGAGCGACTGGAGGTCTGGCCGCGCTGCAGGGACCAGGCGGCGGCATTGCGGGTCATGCGGCTGGTCGACGATACCGGCCGCCTGATCCGGGCGCCCGAGGTCCGGTTCTCCTGCGACGAAATCGGTCTCGACGTGTTCGGCTACAACATCGAGAACCGCGCGCTGATCGAAGCGCTGGAGCAACGCGCAGCCGGGCTCGCCGGTCTGACGCGGTACGACGATGAGGCTGCTACCATCAGCCCCGAAGACGCCGATGTCGCCGTCCGCACCCGCGACGGCATGTCACTGGCGGCCCGCCTCGTGGTCGGCGCGGACGGGCGACAGTCGCTGTGCCGTCAGGCAGCCGGCATCGAGGTCAGCCGCCGCGGCCTCAACCAGGCGGCATTGACCTTCAACATCGGCCATTCGCGGCCGCACCGGAACATCTCAACGGAGTTTCACACCCCGCAAGGGCCGTGCGTATTCGTCCCCCTGCCCGGCGACCGCAGCAGCGTGGTATGGGTCGCCGCACCCAGGGAAGCCGAACGGCTGATCGCGTTGAGCGATCAGGAATTGTCGGAGGCCGCCGAAAGGCAATCGCATTCCATCCTCGGTCGCGTCGCCGTCGAGGCTGGACGGCATCTGTTTCCGCTCGGCATCGAGCAGCCCCGGCAATTCGCCAGGGCTCGCATCGCGCTGGTCGGCGAAGCCGCGCATGTGCTGCCGCCGATCGGCGCACAGGGCCTGAACCTCGGACTTCGCGACGCCGCCGACATCGCCGATATCGTGCGCGGCGCGATGCGGTCAGGTGAAGACCCCGGCGCGCCGCAGGTGCTCGAGCGTTACGACTCGGCGCGGCGCAGCGATGTCGCCAGCCGGACCTTCGCGATCGATCTGGCGAACCGTTCGTTGCTCAGCGACCTCCTGCCGATCCAGTCGCTGCGCGCGGCCGGCATGCATTTGATCGGCTCGGTCGGCGCGATCCGCCGGCTGGCCATGCGCGAGGGGCTGGCGCCTTCGTGGCGGCGGTCGCGGGGTCATGGAAACACCAGCCGGCCGGACTGAATGAACCACATCACGCTGGTCAGCGTGACGACGGAGGCGAATGTTCCGATCAATACGGCGACCGACGCGGGCTCGACCCAGGTGTCGTGTTGCCGGGCGATGACGAACACGCTCAGTGCCGGCGGCAGCGCTGCCATCAGCACCGCGGTCGCCGCCCAAGGCTGCGGGAACGGCCCGAATTCCAGCATCAATCCGAACACGATCAGCGGATGGATCAAGAGCTTGATCGCGACGGCGCCGGGCACTTCCCAGGGCACCCCGGCCAACGGGCGCAGTGCAACCGTCACGCCCAGCACGAACAACGCGACCGGCGCGGCGGCGTTCTGCAAAAAGAGCAGCGTATTGTCGATCGCCGCCGGCGGGCGAACATGAAGCGCGGCGGCGAGCGCACCGGCGCATGCCGACATGATCAATGGGTTCAAGACGATCTGCCGCGCCACCATGCCGAGCGTGCGCGGCAGGGACTGGTGTTCGCGGTCGGTGAGCGCAATCAGCAGCGGAACGACCGTGAACAGAAAAATGGCGTCGCAGCAGAAGATCAATGCGGTCGGCGCAGCGGCCTTCGAGCCGAACACGGCCAGCGCCAGGCCGGGGCCCATGTAACCGATATTGCCATAGCCGCCGGCAAGGCCCGCCAGCGTGGATTCCCGGACCGAAAGCCTGCCTATCAGCTGGCTTGTAAACATGGCGAGGAAGAAGGCGCTGGCCGTACCGAAGGTGGTCGCGATCAGGAATGGTGGATTATTCAGCTCCGCGAACGGCGTCTTGGCCATGATTCCAAACAGCAGCGCCGGCAGCGAAACATAGAGCAGGAAGAAGTTCATCCACGCCAGCCCCTCCTCGGGAATGGCCTTCGCCTTGCCGCAGGCGAACCCGATGAAAATCAAGCCGAAATACGGTAACGCAAGATTGAGAATGTCGATCATCCGGACAGGTCTTTTTCAACTTGGTCGGCCCCGATCGACTGCCTGGGCGGACGGGCACGGCAAAGGTTAATTCGGCTGTTTGCCTCTAGCATCGGCCACAATCATGGTCTATTCGACGAGGCATGATAAAAGCGCGGACCGCCAAATTTCAGATCGGACAAATCGTCCGGCACCGGATCTTTTCGTTCCGGGGCGTGATCTTCGATATCGATCCGGTGTTCGACAACACCGAGGAATGGTGGCTGTCGATCCCCGAGGAGGTCCGCCCTCACAAGGATCAGCCATTCTATCATTTGCTGGCCGAGAACTCCGAATCCGAATACGTCGCCTATGTTTCCGAGCAGAATCTGCTGCCCGACGATTCAGGAGAGCCGATCCGGCACTCGCAGGTGGCCGAGATTTTCGTAAAGGATAAATCGGGTGGCTACCGCCCGCGCAATCCCTCACTGAATTAGCTCTGCCGCCAATTCCCCATCAAAATGGAAAGGGCGCCCGGTCCGGGCGCCCTTTGTTCGTCGGCAGGTTCGCCCTATTTGTTACTTCGTCGCCGGATTGGCCGCGGGCGAACCGGCGGGCGGATTGGCTTCGAGTTTCTTGCGAGCATCTTCCGCGCGCTTCTGCAGCTCTTCCTGCAGCTTCTTCTGGGTTTCCTCGAACACCTTCGGATCGGTCGGCGGGCCGTCATAGGCCTTGGCGAATTCGCCGAGCGGCAGCGGCAGCGTCAGCGGTGCGCCGTTGGAGTTGATCGCCTGTACCACCAGATTCTGCCCCTTCTTCATGCTGGCGAGCAGTTCCGGGGTAACGTCGTAATCCGACATGCAACCATTGGCGAAGCAGATCACGTATTGGCTCTGCATCGGGGGATTGGCGTCGACGATGACCCGGGTTCCGTGGACCAGTTGCATGCCCAGCGGAAGCGTGACGCGAAGGATCTTTTTCGGCTCACCTTCCGGCTCGATGATGACGGCCGCGATGACGGGCTGGCCGGACTCGATGCGGCCATCCTTGCCGGTGAAGCAGACCTGCTTGGCGCCGGCATCCTGGCCCTTCAGGCAGAACTTGGTCCAGGGCGCATAGATCAGCTGCACCTGCTGGTCGGGGGGCTGGGCACCCGCGGCGGGGGCCCCTGCCGGCGGCGGCGCGCCGGGCTGCTGCGCTGACGGAGCCGGGGCCTTCGGGGCAGCTTTCGGCGCGGCCTTTGGAGCCGGTGCGGGCGCGGCCTTGGGCGCGGCCGCGGGAGGCGGCGCGGCGGGCGCTGGGGCCGGCTGCTGGGCCTGCGCGCCGGCCAGCAGCGAGGCGGACAGTGCGGTCGCCGCCATCAGGGCGACAACTCGCCCACGCGGCCAGACCGGCGCGGCCAGGATACGGAAATTCATTGCGGAGAACCCTTTCTGAACGGGAGCGGCAGAAAACGCTGCAGGCACCGATACCTAGCCGTCGGGCGGCTGTCTCTTTGCCAAATGAGGCGGATACGTGACAGGCCCTGCCAGCTTGGTCAATTGCCCGCCTTCAATACAGCGGCAGGCGAAAAGATCAATGCCGACAGGCATCTTTGCCACCTGCCGGGACCCGGTATGTCGGCTGTGGTAAAAGCCGCCGGTGAACAATATCGAATCAAATCCACGCGCGGCGTTGCAGATTTCCCGGTACGCGCGCGTTCGCGCCATGGTCTGCGCTTTCCTCACTTTGGCCGGCGGTTTTGGGCTCGCGGTCAACACCTGCCGCGCGGCCGAAGCGCGCCATGCCATCGCGATGCACGGCGCCCCGGCCCTGCCGGCCGATTTCACCCACATGCCCTATGCCAATCCGGACGCGCCGAAAGGCGGCCGACTGGTGCAGGGCATCCTCGGTACCTTCGACAGCCTCAATCCGCTGATCGTCCGGGGCCTCGCCGTGCAGCAGGTCAGGGGTTTTGTGGTCGAAAGCCTGATGGCGCGGGGCCATGACGAGCCCTTCGCGCTTTACGGCCTGCTGGCCCAGCGCGTGGAGACCGACGACACCAGAAGTTATGTCGCTTTCCAGCTGGACCCCGACGCGCGTTTCTCGGACGGCAAGCCCGTGCTCGCCGAGGATGTGCTGTTTTCGTGGGCCCTGCTCCGCGACAAGGGGCGTCCCAATCATCGGCAGTATTATTCGAAAGTCGCCAAGGCCGAAGCAACAGATTCGCTCACCGTGCGGTTCGACCTCGCCGGCGCCAACGACCGCGAGCTGCCGCTGATCCTCGGCCTGATGCCGGTATTGCCCAAGCATGCCGTCGACGTCGCGACGTTCGAAGAGACCTCGATGACGGCGCCCATTGGTTCCGGCCCCTACCGCGTCACCGCGATCAAGCCCGGCGCCAGCGTCACGCTGACCCGCAATTCCGATTATTGGGGCCGCGACCGGCCGGTCAATCGCGGCCTGTGGAATTTCGATGAGATCAGGCTGGATTTCTATCGCGAGGCCAACGGCGCGTTCGAGGCGTTCAAGCGCGGCCTCTACGATTTTCGCGTCGAGACCGAGCCGCTGCGCTGGCACGACGGATATGATTTCGCGGCAGCCCGCAGCGGCGAGGTGATCCGCGACTCCATCAGGACCGGGATGCCGCAACCTGCCGAATTCCTGGTGTTCAACACCCGGCGGCCGACATTCTCGGATATCCGCGTGCGCCAGGCCTTGACGCTGCTGTTCGATTTCGAATGGATCAATCGCAATTACTTCTTCGGGCTCTATGCCCGCACCGCGAGCTTCTTCGCTGGCTCCGTGTTGTCGGCCTACGGCCGCGCGGCGGACGACCGCGAGCGGGAACTCCTCAAGCCCTTCGCGTCGCGTATTCCGCCCGACATTCTGGACGGCAGTTTCCGCCTTCCCGTCACCGACGGTTCCGGCCGCGATCGCGCCACGCTGCGCAGCGCGCTGACACTGTTGTCGGAGGCCGGCTACCAACTCGACGGCTCGGTGTTGCGACAACGTTCGACCAGGGCTCCGCTCGCGTTTGAAATCCTGGTGACGACGCGCGATCAGGAGCGAATCGCGCTGGCCTATCAGCGCGACCTGAAACGCGCCGGCGTCGAGGCATCGGTGCGTGCGGTCGACGCCGTTCAGTTCGACCAGCGCCGTCTCGCCTTCGATTTCGACATGCTCCAGAACCGCTGGGATCAATCGCTGTCGCCCGGCAACGAGCAGTCCTTCTACTGGGGCAGCGAGGCCGCGGGAATTCAGGGCACGCGAAACTACATGGGCGCCAAGGATCCCGCCATCGACGTTCTGATCGCGGCATTGCTGGAGGCGCGAGAACATGACGCCTTTGTCTCGGCGGTGCGGGCGCTGGACCGGACCCTGATGTCCGGCTTCTACGCTATTCCGCTGTTTAACGTTCAAGAGCAATGGATCGCGCGCTGGAATCGGATAGAACGGCCTGGCGCTACCGCCCTGACGGGTTACCTGCCGGAAACCTGGTGGCAGCGGCCCGACGCCCAACCGAAGTGATCCCGTGATCCAGACCCATACATCGCCGACGCTCGACGGATTGTTCAAGCGGATCCTGGCCCGCAAGCCGGATGGGCCGGCCCTGCTCGATCCGCTCAACAAGCAGCGGATCACCGGCCAGCCGCCGCAAAACCTGACTTTCGCGCAGGCCGACCGGGCGATCACGGCGCTGTCGGCGCATTTCATCGAATCCGGGTTGCCTTCCAATTCCGTGATCGCGGTGCAGTTGCCCAATACCGTCGAACTGGTGTTGACGGTGCTGGCCGCGCATCGCGCCGGGCTGGTGGTCGCGTTGTTTCCGCTGCTGTGGCGGCAGGCGGAATTGACGGTCGCGCTCAATCGCACCGGCGCGCGGGCGATCGTGACCACGAGCAGGATCGACGGCGTTCTGCATTCCGATCTCGCCATGAACGCGGCGGCCGAAGCGTTCTCGATCCGGCACGTTTGCGGTTTCGGCAGCGACCTGCCGGAAGGCATGGCGCCGCTCGATCTGGCCCTGTCGGCCAACTCCACCACCTCGCGCCCCGTCGTGCAGGACGGCCGCAAGGCGGCGATCATCTCGTTCGACGTCACCGGCGACGGCTTTCGGCCGGTGCCGCGCACGCATCTGAACTTGATCGCCGGCGGTCTCGCATTGTCGCTCGAAAGCGACGTGCCGCAGGGCTCGACGATCATGTCGGCATTCGCGCCGTCGTCGTTCGCGGGCCTGACCTCGTCGCTGGTAATGTGGCTGCTGTCGGGCGGAACGCTGGCGCTGCATCATCCGTTCGACGACGACGTGCTCGAGCAACAGATCAGCCATAACCGCTGCGATACGCTGATCGCGCCCGCGCAGCTGGCATTGCGGCTCGCTGAGATCGACATGGCGTCGCGTCTGCCGACCTTGCGCCATGTCATCGGCCTCTGGCGCGCGCCGGAGCAGGTCGCGTCGAGCGAGGCCTGGACATCGCAACAGGCGACGCTGACGGATGTCTATCTGTTCGGTGAAGCCGGCCTGTTCGGGGCCCGCCGCACCGCGGCCGATGGCGCGCCGGCGGCGATCCGGCCGGGACCGCATGGCACTCCGCGCGAAGTTCCGGGCTCGTCGATATCGGGCGAAATCTTTCTGACGCCGAGAGGAACGCTGGCGTTGCGGGGGCCGATGGTTTCCGCGGCGCCCTACGCTCCGCCGCCGCCGCCGAGCGACACCCTGATCGCACAGCCGCAGCGCGATTACGTCGATACCGACTATGCCGCCCGGATCGATCGGGCGACCGGCGCGATCTGCATTACCGCCCCGCCCTCGGGCGTCATGGCGGTCGGCGGCTATCGGTTCCTGTCGCAAGATCTGCAGGAATGGGCCCGGCGGCTCGGACAGGGCGCGCTACTGACGGCATTGCCGGACCGGCTGAGCGGTCACCGGCTTGCCGGACGGGCCCAGGACAATGCCCGCGCCCGGGAGGCGCTGGCCGAACTCGGACTCAATCCGCTGATGGTCGAAGCGTTTCGCGACCGGGCAAATCAGGCTTGAGTCAGATCCAATGGCCCCGTTGACGAGACATTAAGGCCGGGGAACTACGGTTCGCGCGTACCATCCAACGCGTGATCTGAGTGTCCGATGTCCCAGCAAGGCCCGCTCATCGTCGTATCGACCGCCGGGCGGCCGTCATTCGCCAGCACGCTCGACGACGCGAAGCTGTTCCCGATGATCGACGCCAGCTGGGCGGATGCACCGCGCGCCGTCGCGCAACTGCAGCCGGCCGCCGTTCTGGTCGCGATGGAAGCGGCGGCCGAACCCGCTCTTGCAGCCCTCGCCAGACAGATCGCGGCGCAGCGGCCGTATCTGCCGCTGATCACGGTCGACCCCACCACATCACTGCCCGACAACGCCATTCCGTTTTCCCAAACCAGCGGCAGCTTCGATCGCCTGGCAGCGCGGCTGCGCGCAAGCCTGCGGGTTCGGACGCTGGACATCACGGTCATGCGCCGCCTGGACGGCGAGCAACTGGCGCGAACCGCACCGCCCGACTTCGATCCTGCCCGCGATGCCACCGTGCTGCTGATCGGCCGCGGCGCCGCCTATCCTGCGCTTTCGGTCGCGCTCGGCGAGCGACTCGGGGTGGTCGGTGCGCTCTCGATCGAGGCGGCGGCGAAGCATCTGAACACCCGCGACATCGACGGCATCGTGCTCGGCGAAGGTTTCAGTCCACGCGTGGTGGATGCCTTCCTGACGGTGCTGGCCGAGGACGCGCGCTTCCGCAACCTGCCGGTCGTGATGACGTCGGATGCGCTGGCGCCGGCCTACGATCTGCCGAACCTCGAAATCATCTCCGGCGAGCCGGCACACATCGCCGCCAATGCGCTGCCGCTGATCCGCCAGCATGCCTTCGAGGTCCATCTGACCCGAACTCTCAGATCGATCGACGCCGAGGGCCTGCTCGATGTCAGGACCGGTCTCCTGACGCCGGCGGCCTTCAATCGCGACTTTGCCACGGCGGTCTATCAAACGCTGTCGCGCGGCGGCGGATTGACGGTGGCGCGCTTCGCCTTCGATCCCGCCCACCCCCGGGCCCAGCTCGACGGCGCCCGGATTATCAGCCGGCTGATGCGGCAAATGGATTTCGGCGCGGCGCAGGACGACGGATCGGTCACCGTGGCGTTCGCCGACACCGATCTGCGTAATGGCCACCTGATCGCACGGCGGCTCTCCAGCGTGATGCGCCATACCAGCCACGGCAAGCGCGACACCCGCTGCGAGCCATCAGTGACGGTGGCGACCATGCTGCCGAACGATTCAGCGAAGACGCTGCTGGCCCGGCTCACCGACGAAGCGCGCCGCGCCGCGTCCTGACGTCACGCCGCCTTCTTGTTCTCCGCGAGGTTGGCGAGCTGGCGCAGGATCTCGGTGGTGCCGTACAGGCGCTCCTCCGGCGTCTCCCAATCCTGCAGGAACACCACCTTCATGTCCGGGCGCACCTTCGCGGCGTTGCCGTGCTGGCGGATGAAGTAGACCAGGCGATCCGGCTGCGCGAACTTGTTGTCGCGGAAGGTGATGACCGCGCCCTTCGGCCCGGCATCGACCTTCTCCACATTGGCCCTTCGGCAATAGCCCTTGATCGCGGCGATCTTGAAGAGATAGCGCACCTCGTCCGGCAGCACCCCGAAACGGTCGCGCAACTCGGCGGCAAAATTGTCGATCTCGTCGTCGGTGTCGAGATCGGCCAGCCGCCGGTACAGCGACAGCCGCACGGCGAGGTCGTTGACATATTCCTCGGGAATCAGCACGGGCATGCCGACGGTGATCTGCGGCGACCAGCGGTCCGCCGCGGGCTCTACCACGCCGGCCTTGAGGTTGAGGATCGCCTCCTCCAGCATCGACTGGTACAGCTCGAAGCCGACTTCCTTGATATGGCCGGACTGTTCCTCGCCGAGCAGATTGCCGGCGCCGCGAATGTCCAGGTCGTGCGACGCCAGCTGGAATCCGGCGCCGAGCGTCTCCAGCGATTGCAGCACCTTCAGGCGCCGCTCGGCCTGCGCCGTGATCTTCGCCTGCGCCGGCAGCGTGAACAGCGAATAGGCGCGCAGCTTGGAGCGCCCCACCCGGCCGCGCAGCTGGTAGAGCTGCGCCAGGCCGAACATGTCGGCGCGGTGCACGATCAGGGTGTTGGCGGTCGGGATATCGAGGCCGGACTCGATAATGGTGGTCGACAGCAGGATATCGTATTTCCCGTCATAGAAAGCCGACATGATGTCCTCGATCACGGTCGGCGGCATCTGGCCATGCGCGACCGCGACCTTCATCTCCGGCACATTCTTGTCGAGGAAATCCTTCACTCCCGCGAGGTCCTCGATCCGCGGCACCACATAAAACGCCTGTCCGCCGCGATAGCGCTCGCGCAGCAGCGCCTCGCGGATCATCAAGGGATCGTGCGGCGCCACGAAGGTTCGGACCGCCAGCCGGTCGACCGGCGGCGAGGCAATGATCGACAGGTCCCGCACCCCCGTGAGCGCCAGCTGCAGCGTGCGCGGGATCGGCGTGGCACTCAGCGTCAGCACATGCACCTGGGCCCGCAGCTGCTTCAGCCGCTCCTTGTGGCTGACGCCGAAATGCTGCTCTTCGTCGACGATCAAGAGGCCGAGATCCCTGAACTTGATCGCCTTGCCGAGCAGCGCATGGGTGCCGATCACGATGTCGACGCTGCCGTCGGTCAGCCCGGCCTTGATTTGCGTCAGCTCCTTCGCGGCGATCAGACGCGAGGCCTGCGCGACGTTGACGGGAAAGCCACGGAAACGCTCGGTGAACGTCCTGGTGTGCTGCCGCGCCAGCAGCGTGGTCGGCACCACGACGGCGACCTGCTTGCCGTCGAGCGCGACGGCGAAAGCCGCCCGCAACGCTACCTCGGTCTTGCCGAAGCCGACGTCGCCGCAGATCAGCCGGTCCATCGGACGCCCGCTTTCGAGGTCCTTTAGCGTGGCGTTGATGGCGCCGAGCTGGTCTTCGGTTTCCTCGTAGGGGAAGCGCGCGCAGAACTCGTCGTAGAGATGCGGCTGCACCGACATTTTCGGCGCTTCATGCAGGTGCCGCGCGGCGGCGATCTTGATCAGTTCGCCGGCGATTTCGCGAATGCGGTTCTTGAGCTTGGCCTTGCGTGCCTGCCAGCCGCTGCCGCCGAGCCGGTCCAGTTCGACACTGGCGTGATCGGAACCGTAGCGCGACAGCAGTTCGATATTCTCGACGGGAAGAAACAGTTTAGTGTCGGCGGCGTAGTGCAGCTCGAGACAGTCATGCGGCGCGCCGCCGACCTCGAGCGTCTGCAACCCGATAAAGCGGCCGATGCCGTGCTCGACATGCACCACCAGATCGCCCGCACTGAGGCTGGTGACTTCCGAGATGAAATTATCGAGCTTGCGGCTGGCCTTGCGCGGCCGCACCAGCCGGTCGCCGAGGATATCCTGCTCGCTGATGACGGCGACATGCTCGGTCTCGAAACCGGATTCCATGCCGACCACCGCCAGCATGGCCTCGTTGCGCGGCGTCGCCTGCACCGTGCGCCAGCTGTTGACGCTGGTGAGGTGGCCGAGCTTGTGGTCTTTCAGCATGCTGCCCATGCGATCGCGCGAGCCTTCGCTCCACAGCGCGATCACCACCTTCTTGCGCTGGGCGTGTAGCGCCTGGACGTGCGCGACCACGGCCTCGAACACGTTGACGGAGGTATCGGAACGCTCCGGTGCAAAATTGCGGCCCTGCCGGGCGCCGGCATCGACCGTGTCGGCGCTGCCGTCGGGCACCGCGAACGGGCTCAGTCGCGCCAGCGCCGTTTGATTCAGCCGTTTGGCCCACTCATCTTCGCTCAGATACAGACGGTCAGGCGGCAACGGTTTGTAGATCGCGCCGCCACCGGGATGTTCCAGCGCCTCCCGCCGCGCCTCATAGTAGTCCGCGATCTGCTTGAAGCGCTCGTGCGCGGCATCCTCGCTCTGCGGCTCGATCGCGACCGGCGCGCCGTCGAGATAATCGAACAGCGTGTCCATCCGGTCCTGGAACAGCGGCAGCCAGTGCTCCATGCCCGGATGGCGGCGGCCTTCGCTGACGGCTTCGTACAACAGATCGTCGCGACCCGGCGCGCCGAAGGCTGCGACGTAACCCATGCGGAAGCGGCGGATGGTTTCAGTGACCAGTTGAAATTCCGAGATCGGCACCAGGTCGAGCGAGCGCATCGGCAGCAGCGTGCGCTGGGTCTCCGCGTCGAAACTCCGGATCGATTCCAGGCTGTCGCCGAAGAAATCGAACCGCACGGGCTGGTCGAGCCCGGCCGGAAACAGGTCGAGAATGCCGCCGCGCACGGCGTATTCGCCGGGCTCGCGCACCGTGGACGAGCGGTTGTAGCCGTTGTGCTCCAGCCAAGACATGATCGAGGCCATCGGCACGACATGTCCTGGCGCCACCGACAGCGCCTGGGCTGCGACAGTTTCGCGCGCGGGCACCCGCTGCACCATGGCGTTGACCGTGGTCAGCACGATCAGCGGCTTGTCGCTGCCGGCCAGCCGCGACAATCTTGCCAGCGTTGTCAACCGTTGCGCCAAAATGCCGCCATGCGGCGACACCCGGTCATAGGGCTGGCAGTCCCAGGCCGGGAACTGCATGACCGGCAGATCGGGCGCGAAGAATTCCAGCGCGCGGGCCAGTTGCTGCATGCGCGGACCGTCGCGGCAGATTACCGCAAGGCTGACCGCCGGCGGCTTCGGCCGCGCCGCCACCGCGCGCGCGAGGTCGGAGACCACAAGACCTTCGGCGCCTTCGGTAACATTGGCAAAGGTCAGCGCCCGGCCGGGCGCCAGCAATTCGGCGGGCGATCGTGTCGGCGATTTCATGCGTCATGGTCCGCTGCGCGACGCGACTTGACACGGTCGAACAGCGCGCTGGCATATTCCAGCGAAAGCGGCTTGTCGCCGGTCAGCGCCGCGTACAGATCCGGATCGGGCAACTCGATCAGATGTTCGAGTTGGGCCAATTCATCGTCGCCCAGGGCGGCGATCTCGGCATCGGCAAACCGGCCGAGGATGAGATCCATCTCCCGGGTGCCGCGATGCCAGCAGCGAAACAACAGCCGCTTGCGGCGGTCGTCCAGGCCGTCGCTCGATCGTGTCGATCCCGTCATTGAAGATTCCCATCCGAACGCCAAAAGCCCGGACGTGCCGGGCGGGGTTGATATAGCGACGGTATCGATGAATGTCAGCCCCAGTATACCGTGAATTATCGCTGATACAGGCATGCCGGATTTCGCTTCGCTCATCCTGGCACGAGGCTGTGTTGCACCGTGAATCCCGTCTAGGCGTCGGACGGATTGGCCGCTAGGCGCAAATCCGCCGATGCAGCCGGGGCCACTTCCTCAACGGCGACGGGACTTCCCTGCCATAGCGTGGTGCCGAGCAGAAGATATGCCGCAGCGGTCCACATGGCTTGCCAGTTGTGGTGACCTTCATTGATGGCGATGTACAGCGCTGCAACGGCGAACAGGCCGGCGAATACGGACTCGGCGAGCGGGCGCGCGCCCGATTTCGGACGATTGATCAGCGTCAGCGTCCAGAACGGCACCACGGCCATGGTCAGGCCGGCAAACGGGAAGTCTCGCCAGCGCGGATCGAACACCAGGCTCAGCGCAGTCTCCACCGCAATCAGAGTGGCTGCCATCAATGTCAGTCCGAGAACCATGGTTGCGAACGAACGGCTTCTGGTCTCGCGCGGCCCTATCAGTTCAAGAAAAGTCGGCAGCGTACATCCCGTCATCACCGCATGCGAGCACAGCAGCGGCGCCGCTATTCCCACGGCCAGCAGCAGGCCCCGGCGCAGCCAGCCCCCGAACCCGTAACTCTGGTAAAGCAGGTCATCTATACCTACTCCGAGCAGAACCCCGCCGACCGTGGCGGATGCCGCCACGGCAGCCCAGCACGTCGTTCGCGGCGATGGTCGCCGCCTCGACGCCAGAAGTGCTGCGCCGAATACGGCAATGCTCAGAGCCAGCCCGCATCCCAGCTGCAGCTTCCAGAACGGAAAGTTGCCGATGGCCATGCCGGGCGGATATTTCATCGTGCGGCGCTCGCCGTCGAACAGGCCCCAATAGCCGCCCACGGTTCCTTCCCACTGGCGCTTCCATGGCTCGTCATAGGCCTCGAACGGAATGACGCGAAAGTCTTCCTGCTTCGCCCGATCGAGAATCTCCGAAATGAATCGCGCCTGATTGATGCGCGATGGAAGCGCGCCGTGGCGCATCCGCCCCCTGCTCGGCCAACCGGTCTCGGCGATCAGGATCTCCTTGCCGGGAAAGGCGCTGGCCATCCGCTTCCGGATGGCATCGACATGATCAGCGGCGTCTTCGGCGCGGGGCGGAGCGTCTTCCCAATAGGGCAACATGTGTACCGCAACGAAATCGACTTCTTGAGCGACTTCCCGGTGGCGCAGCCAGAACTCCCAGACGTCGGCGTAGGTCACCGGGACATTCACGCGCGTCTTGACCGAGCGGATGATTTCCCGAAGGTCGAGCGCGGTCATTTCTCCCCGCAACAACACCTCGTTGCCAACGACGATCGCCGTAATCACCTCTGGGTAATCCCTGGCGAGCGAGATCGCGGTGTCGATCAGCAGCGCGTTTTTAAGGCGGTCGCGTCCAATCCAGACGCCGAGAAGCAGCTTCAGCCCGACCTTGGCCGCGATCTCGGGCACCTTGTCCAATCCGTTGTCGACCGAGTAGGTGCGGACACAGCGGGATATCTTGGCAAGCGCGGCGAGATCCTGGGCGATCTGTTCCGGGCTGATGATCAGTCCCGGGGTCCACGGCGTCTGCGCGCCCCGGAACGGCGCATAAGCCACGCAATCCAGTTTTGCCGCGGGATCGCTCTGCGCGCCGGTCAAGGTGACTGGCGTGGCCAGCCACCACCAGACCGCGGCAATCATGCCGAGGGAGATCACGAGAAGCGCCAGCGGCGTGCGAAAGGGAATGGCTCCTGCCCTCCGTGGACGTGTCGATTTGACCGGCCAGCGCAGTCAAATCGGCTTCGCAGGTTGCGGTATTGACCTGCCTCAAGCGATGGGGGTAGCGGTTGAGCTTTGTTTCGACTGCAGATTTGTCTCAGCCCCGTGCAAGTGAACCGATGTCATTCGACGGACTTTCCAGGCGCCATTTTGCCAGCATTGCAGCATGGTCGGCGCTTGGAATGCCGGCCATGTCGGCCGAGTCCGGCTTGGCCAACGCGAGCAAGGAGAACAGCTTGCCGAACCGTAGTCTCCGTCCCGGCTTCCCGAGCGGCTTTCTGTGGGGAACGGCCACATCGGCCTATCAGATCGAAGGGGCCGTCAACGAGGACGAGCGAGGTCCGTCGATTTGGGACCGTCACGCCCACAAAATCGGGAACATCCTGAACAACGGCAATGCGGACGTCGCGAACGACCATTTTCATCTGTACAAGGATGACGTTCAGTTGATGAAAGCGCTGGGAGCCAAGGCCTATCGCTTTTCGATCGCGTGGCCGCGTGTTTTCCCGGCAGGCGCAGGGGCGCCAAACCCGAAGGGTCTCGATTTCTACGATCGGCTTCTGGACGAGCTGCTGGCGAGCGGCATTGAGCCGTTTGCAACCCTGTATCATTGGGATCTGCCTCTGGCGCTGCAGGATCGTCACGGCGGCTGGCTGTCGCGCGAAACCTCCGAGGCATTTGCGCATTATGCGGGCCATGTCGCGAAGCGCCTCAGCGACCGGGTGAAGCACTTCTTCACCATCAATGAATGCTCCAGGTTCGTAAATTTGGGTCATGGTCACGGCTCGGACGCCCCCGGCCTCAAATTATCCCGGGCAGAGCTGAACCAGGTTCGTCACAACGTCGCGCTGGGGCACGGTCTCGCAGTGCGGTCGATCCGGACGCAGGGTCGAGCCGGAACCAGGGTTGGACCGGCAGAGAACATCGTCACCTGCGTCCCCGCCATCGAGACGCCCGCGAATATTCGCGCTGCAGAAATCGCCACACGCGAACTCAATGCCGGCTATCTGACCGTGATGCTGGAAGGCAAATACACCGACGCCTTTCTGGCAGATGCCGGCAAGGATGCGCCGCAATTCACTGCAGAGGATCTCGACATCATTTCGTCCCCGATCGATTTTGTTGGCCTGAACGTTTACATGCCCGAACATTACGTCGTTGCAGCCGATAACGCCCAGGGCTTTGCGCCGCTGCCGTTTCCCGACTCGTTTCCACATATGGACTCGGCCTGGCTCAAGATCGGTCCCGAGGCGATGTATTGGGGGCCGCGTCATGTCGCGAAGCTTTGGGACGTCAAGTCGATCTACATCACCGAGAACGGAACGTCGGCGGCAGACCAGCCTGACACGGCCGGCAACGTCTACGACGTGGACCGGATCATGTATCTGCGCAACTATCTGACTCAGCTGCAGCGCGCGACGTCCGAGGGCGTGCCGGTGCTGGGCTATTTCCTGTGGAGCCTGATGGACAATTTCGAATGGACCGACGGATTTGAAAAGCGCTTCGGGCTCTACCGGGTCGACTTCAATACCCAGCGTCGCACGCCAAAGCTGAGCGCATCGTTCTATCGCGAGATTATCGCGCAAAACGCCGTGGTTTGACGGGACGCGCGGGGGGCCTGCTTTCCAGGTTACCGCCCTTCCCGGATGCGTCCCGCAGGTCCCGGATACCGTCAATTCTTCCGTTCAAATGCATCGTAGATCAGCGTCCTCAAGGCCGTCTGAAGCCGTCCGCCCTGCGACGGCGCCTGCACCATGAAGATCGTGAACATGTCGTCGCGCGGATCGACGAAGAAGGAGGTGCCGGCGGCGCCGTCCCAGCGATATTCGTCGAGCGCCCACCTGGTATTCGCGGGCACCGCGGTGCGCACGGCAAAGCCGAGCCCGAAGCCCGAAGTTTCGCCGGGAAAATAGAACGGGTCGTGAATGATCCCGGTCTCCGGCCCGATATGGTCGGTCGCCATGTGGGCGATGGTCTCGGGCCTGAGGTAGCGTCTGCCGTCCAGCGTGCCGCCGTTCACCAGCATCTGCGCGAAACGCGCATAGTCGCCGATCGTGCCGATCATGCCCGCGCCGCCGGACTCCCAGCGCAGTCGCAGGATCGGATCCTTGATCCCTGCGACCGGACGGGCAATACGGTCGTGCGGCATCGGTTCGGCGACGCGCGACCGCTGTGCGGGATCGGCGATCGAGAATGCGGTCTCGGACATCCCGAGCGGATCGAGCAGCCGCTGCTTCTCGAACTCGAACAGCGTTTGCCCCGAAACCACCTCGATGACCCGGCCGAGAACGTCGGTCGAGTGGCCGTAATCCCAGCGCGTTCCCGGCTGGTCGGCGAGCGGCAGTCTCGCCAGGCGCTCGACGAACGTGGCGTTGTCGAAATCGCCCTCGTAGATGTCGGAGCGAGCGTAGAGCTTCCGCACCGCGGTCTCGCCGTAGAAGCCATAGGTCAGCCCGGAAGTATGGCGCAGCAGGTCTTCGATGGTGATCGGGCGGTTCAGGGGTCCGAGCGAAAGCTGCCGCTTGCCGCTTTCATCGGTCTTTTCAACGCCGACCTTCACATTGGCAAAGGCCGGAATGTATTTGGCGAGGGGATCGTCGAGTGAAAGCTTGCCGTCCTCGACCAGCATCATCGCCGCCACCGACGTGATCGGCTTCGACATCGAATAGATCCGAAAGATGGTGTCGGGCGTCATCGGAAGTCCACTTTTGACGTCGCGCACCCCAAAACTTTCGAAATAGACCGGGCGACCGTGCTGCTGAATCAGAATGACGGCGCCGGGCATGGTGCCGGCCGCGATTTCGCTGCGGATGAAATCACCGACGCGTTCCAGCCGTTCCTGCGAGAAATTGCCGGGCGGCGCCGTCTGCGCGCCGCCGCTCCCCGTCCACCCGGCCGCGATGGCGAAAACCAGCGCCGAAAGCGTCGAAGCAAGGCCGCGCCGCCGCATCAAACCTTCCATTCTCCATCGCTTCATGAAGCGCGATTTCCCAGATGAGCCGCGAACCAGCCTGGATATTCGAGGTTTTCCCGGCCCCGGCAAGGCAAGACATGATTCGAATCCTCATGTCGCTTCGAGGCCGGCACGAAAAAAGCCGTGGATGACCGGCATAAAGCCGGGCAAGACGGGCCGGAACGGTTTTAGGTCTTGCCGATGCGCCCTCCTCTGCTCAATCCGCTGTTTGCGCCGGTCACGACCCTCGCCGGCGTCGGACCGAAGCAGGATAAACTGTTCCGCTATCTGCTCGGTCGCGATGACACGCCGCGGCTGGTGGATCTGCTGCTGCATCTGCCGGCGAGCGTGATCGACCGCCGGGCACGGCCGAAAATCCGCGACGTCGTGCCGGGAACCGTGGTCACGCTGGAGGTCACGGTCGACCGTCACCGCCCGACGCCCGCGCGCAACCATCGCGCGCCTCATCTGGTCTATGCCAGCGACGACACCGGCGACGTGGTGCTGACCTATTTTCGCGCCCAGCCCGGCTACGTCGAGAAACTTCTGCCCGTCGGCGCACGGCGCTATGTCTCCGGCACCGCCCAGATGTATGACGGCACCCTGCAGATCACGCATCCCGACCGCGTGGTGGATGAGGCGGGCTTTGCAAAACTGTCGGGCATCGATCCCGTCTATCCCCTGACCGAGGGGCTGGCGCTGGGCTCGTTGCGCCGCGCGATGGCGCAGGCGCTGCAGAAGCTGCCCAAGCTGCCGGAATGGATCAGCCCGGAGGTGATCCGGCGCTGCAACTTTCCCGCGGTCGCCGAAGCGCTCCACCGCGTGCACGTGCCGGTCGAGCTCACGGACATCCTGCCGGCCGGCCCGTTCTGGTCGCGGCTGGCGTTCGACGAATTGCTGGCGGGCCAACTGGCGCTGGCGCTGGTGCGGGCGCAGTTGCGCCGCCCGGCCGGCGACCGCCACGCCGGCGACGGCCATCTGCGCGGCCGGATCATCGACGCGCTGCCCTATGCATTGACAAAATCCCAGCGCGACGCGGTCGCCGCGATCACCGACGATCTACGCCAGCCGGTGCGGATGCTGCGGCTGCTGCAGGGCGACGTCGGATCCGGCAAGACCGTGGTGGCCCTGCTGGCGGCCGCCGCCGTCACCGAAGTCGGCAAGCAGGCCGCGCTGATGGCCCCGACCGAAATCCTGGCGCGCCAGCACGTCAAGACTATCACACCACTGGCCGAACGCGCCGGGCTTCGGGTGGCGATCCTGACCGGACGCGAAAAGGGCAAGGAGCGGCGCGAATTGCTGGCGCGACTGGCAGCCGGGGAGATCGACCTGCTGGTCGGCACCCACGCGCTGATCCAGGACGACGTGGTGTTCAAATCGCTGGCGCTGGCCGTGGTCGATGAGCAGCACCGCTTCGGAGTGCGCGAACGGCTGGCGCTCACCGCCAAGGGCGAGGCCGTCGACGTGCTGGTACTGAGCGCGACGCCGATCCCGCGCACGCTGGTGCTGACCTATTTCGGCGACATGGACGTTTCGGAACTGCGCGAGAAGCCGGCGGGGCGCCAGCCGATCGATACCCGCACGGTGCCGAACAGCCGCCTCGGCGAGGTGATGGAGGCGGTCGGCCGCGCGCTCGACAAGGGCAAGCTGGTCTATTGGATCTGCCCGCTGGTCGAAGAATCCGAATCCGAAGGCATCGAGCATCTGACCAACGCGACCGAGCGGTTCGCGAGCCTGCGAGAGCGCTTCGGCGAGCGCGTCGGTCTGGTGCATGGCCAGATGAAGGGCGCCGAGAAAGACCGCGTGATGGCGCAGTTCGCCGCCGGCGAGATCGGGCTCCTGATCGCCACCACCGTGGTCGAGGTCGGCGTCGACGTGCCCGCCGCCACCATCATGGTGATCGAGAACGCCGAACGCTTTGGCCTGGCGCAATTGCATCAGCTGCGCGGCCGGATCGGCCGCGGCTCGGAAGCATCGACCTGCCTGCTGCTCTACCAGGAGCCGCTCAACGAAATGTCGACGGCGCGGCTGAAGGTGATCCGGGAAACCACCGACGGTTTTCGCATCGCCGAGGAGGACTTGAAACTGCGCGGCGAAGGCGACGTGCTTGGCACACGACAAAGCGGCCTGCCCGGCTACCGCATCGCGCGCTCCGAGGTGCATGGCCAGCTCATTACGCAAGCCCGCGACGAGGCGCTGCGCATCATGAAGGAGGATCCGAAGCTGAAGGGCGAGCGCGGCGAGGCGCTGCGGGTGCTGCTCTATCTTTTCGAGCGCGACGAGGCGGTGCCGCTGATCGGGGCGGGGTAGTTCCTCCCGTCATTGCGATCGCAGCGAAACAATCCATCCGAGCAAAGAAAGAATGGATTGCTTCGCTGCGCTCGCCATGGCGGAGGGGCGCGAATGCGCCCCTTCTCAAACGACGTCATCTCGATCCAGCGACGCCCCTCACTCCACCTTCGCCGGTTCCTGCAGCCGCGCGCCGTTCGCCACCCGCGCCGCGTTCGCCATCTCCGCCAGCGCGGCGATCTTCTTCTGCCCGTCGGAGCCCGGCTGCACCACGCCGCAGGACATGATTAGGGTGGCAGCGTCCTCGGCGCTCATCTGGACTTCGACGATCTTGCTCTTGGGCACGTAGAAGAAGAACCCGGTGGTCGGGTTGGGCGCGCACGGCAGGAACACCGAGATGTGCTCCTCCTGACCCGGCAGCTTGTTGGCGATCTCCACGCTCGGCGCCTGCGAGATCAGCACGATCGACCACATTCCAGGCGCGGGGAATTCGACCAGGCCGACGCGGCGAAAGCTCGAGCCCTGTCCCGAGAACAGCGTCTCGAACACCTGCTTCAGGCCGCGATAGATCGCGCGCACCACCGGCATGCGGCCGAGCAGCCGCTCGCCGAGGTCGACCAGGGTCCGGCCGATCAAGTTGGCGGCGA
This sequence comes from Bradyrhizobiaceae bacterium Ga0074131, assembly GCA_001464035.1. Taxonomy (GTDB): domain Bacteria; phylum Pseudomonadota; class Alphaproteobacteria; order Rhizobiales; family Xanthobacteraceae; genus Bradyrhizobium. The sequence goes on along the minus strand of LNEC01000010.1, from coordinate 153,297 downwards.
GGAAGCCCAGCAGCGTCAGCGCGAACACCGCGACGATCAGCCCGGAGCCCGGCAGCCCGAACGGCAGATAGGTTTCCGGCCGGTAGGCCATGGGCACGAACGGCCGGACGATGCCGTCGACCCAGGTGACGAACCACCAGGTCAAATAGAAGGTGATGGCGATCGGACCCGCGACGATCAGGCCGGTCAGAAAATAGTTCCGGAATCGGGCCATAAACCCGCTATGGGCCTCTGGCGGGACTTCGGCCGGGGGCGCGAGCGGCGGCAAATCGTCAGATTGCATCAGGGTTCCAGGTCGGTCGCAGCTGGTATGGTACTATGCCAGCTACGCCATCCTAGCAGACTTTGGTAGACTTCGGCCACCGCCTGATATGTGACACTTATTCCACCGTCACCGATTTCGCCAGATTGCGCGGCTGGTCGACGTCGGTGCCCATGACAACGGCGGTATGATAGGCCAGCAGTTGCACGGGAACGGCATAGACCATCGGCGTGAAGGTGGCGGCCATGTCGGGCAGCACGATCGTCACCAGCGACTCGATGCTCGCTTCCGCTGCGCCCTTGGCGTCGGTCATGAGAATGATACTGCCGCCGCGGGCCGCGACTTCCTGCATGTTGGAGACGGTCTTTTCGAACACCCGGTCGTAGGGCGCGATCACCACCACCGGCATGTGCTCGTCGATCAGGGCGATCGGGCCGTGCTTGAGTTCGCCGGCGGCGTAGCCTTCGGCGTGGATGTAGGAAATTTCCTTCAGCTTCAGCGCGCCCTCCAGCGCCAGCGGATAGCTGGTGCCGCGGCCGAGATAGAGCACGTCCTTATGCTTGGCGATCTCGCGCGCGAGTTTTTCGATCTGCGGTTCGGTCGCGAGCGCCGCCGCCATCAACCGCGGAATTTCGACCAGGCCGCGCACCAGCTTGATCCCGTCCGCGTCCGACAATTCGCCGCGCGCCTGGCCGGCGGCCACCGCGACCGCGGCCAGCACCATCAGCTGACAGGTGAACGCCTTGGTCGAGGCGACGCCGATTTCCGGGCCGGCCAGCGTCGGCAGCACGGTTTCGCTCTCGCGCGCGATGGTCGAACTCGGCACATTGACCACCGAGAGCGTGTGCACGCCCTGCTCTTTCGCATAGCGCAGCGCCGCCAGCGTGTCGGCGGTCTCGCCGGACTGCGAGATGAAGATCGCGAGATCGCCCTTGCGCAGCGGCGCCTCGCGGTAGCGGAATTCGGACGCGACATCGAGCTCGACCGGGACGCGGCCGAGGCGCTCGAACCAGTACTTGGCGATGAAGCCCGCATAGCTCGCGGTGCCGCAGGCGACGATCGAGATGCGCTGGATATCCCTGAAGTCGAACGGCAGCTTTAGCGGCAGCGCAACGCGCTCGGTCGCCATGTCGACGTAACGCGCCAGCGTGTGTCCCACCACCTCCGGCTGCTCGTGAATCTCCTTGGCCATGAAGTGGCGGTAATTGGCCTTGTCGACCAGGAACGACGATGCGCCTGATTTCAGCACCTCGCGCTTCACCTCCATATTGTGCTCGTCATAGATCACGCCGACGTCGCGGCTCAGCACCACCCAGTCGCCGTCCTCGAGATAGCTGATGGTGTCGGTAAAGGGCGCCAGCGCGATCGCGTCCGAGCCGAGATACATCTCGCCATCGCCATGGCCGATCGCCAGCGGCGATCCCTTGCGGGCGCCGATCATCAGATCGCCATGGCCGCGGAACAGGAACGCCAGCGCGAACGCGCCGCGCAACTGCGGCAGCGATGCCTTCACGGCTTCCTGCGGCGAGGCGCCCTTGATCATGTAGGAATTGACCAGATGGGCGACGACTTCGGTATCGGTTTCGCTGGTAAATGTCGCGCCCTGCTGTTCCAGCATCAGCCGCAGGTCGCGGAAATTCTCGATGATGCCGTTGTGGACCACCGCGACATTGTCGGTGGCGTGCGGATGGGCGTTGTTCTCGGTCGGCTTGCCGTGGGTGGCCCAGCGGGTGTGCCCGATGCCGGCATGGCCGGCCAGCGGCTCGGCGCGCAAGCGCAGTTCGAGGTTTTTCAGCTTGCCCTCGGCGCGGCGGCGCTCGAGATGATCGCCCTCCAGTGTGGCGACCCCTGCGGAATCGTAACCGCGGTATTCGAGCCGCTTCAGCGAATCCACCAGTTGCTCCGCCACCGGAGCCCGCCCGAGAATGCCGACAATGCCGCACATGCGGTTCAATATCCCCAAAATTAACGACAAGGTGCCCGCATCTCTTAACGAGACTCGCGGAGTTTCAGATACTCAATAATTATTGCCGATTGAGACAGCGTTAAGCGGAAAGCTTAACGCTGTCTGGCATCAGCTTCCCTTCGGCGACTTCTCCCGCGTCTTCAGCTCGCGGTACCGCTTCGCGCCGCCCTCGCGGTTGGCCTGCGGGCTGCGCTCCACCGCCATGGCATCATCGGGTACGTCCTTGGTGATCACCGAGCCAGAGCCGATATAGGCGCCGTTGCCGATTTTCACCGGCGCCACCAGCGAGGAATTGGTGCCGACGAAGGCGCCCTCGCCGATCGTGGTCCTGTGCTTGGAAAAACCGTCATAGTTGCAGGTGATGGTGCCGGCGCCGATGTTGGAGTTGGCGCCGACATGGGCGTCGCCGATATAGCTGAGGTGATTGACCTTGACGCCGGCTTCCAGCGTGGCCGCCTTGACCTCGACGAAATTGCCGATCCGCGCACCGTCGCCGAGCGAGGTCCCCGGCCGCAACCGCGCATAGGGGCCGACCGACGCATGTCTGCCGATCGAGGCCTGCACGATGTGGGAGAACGAGTGGATCACCGCGCCGTCGGCGATGGCGACGCCGGGACCGATCACCACGAACGGCTCGATCGTGACGTCCTTTCCGAAGGACGTGTCGGCGGCGAGATAGACCGTCTCGGGCGCAATCAGCGTCACGCCGGCCTCCAGCGCCGCCTTGCGCAGGCGCGCCTGCATAACCGCTTCGGCCTCGGCGAGTTGGGTCTTGGTGTTGATGCCCCGCACTTCATCCTCGCTGGTTTCGATCACGACAGCCTCCCATCCCAGGTCCCGAACGACACCGACAGCGTCGGTCAGATAATACTCACCCTTGCTGTTGGCGTTGCCGATCGCGTCGATGATCCGCAGCGCCTTGCGGCCGTCGAACGCCATCACCCCGGCGTTGCAGAGTTTTGTCGCGCGCTGCGCCGGCGTGGCGTCGGCATGCTCGCGGATCTCGACCAACCGGTCTCCTTCGACCAGCAGGCGGCCATAGCCGGTGGGATCGGCGGCGCGAAAGCCCAGCACCGCAAGCGCTGCGCCGGACCGCAGCGGCGCGCGCAGCCGCGCAAACGTTTCGGCCGAAATCAGCGGGGTATCGCCGAATACGACCAGCAGGTCGTCGGCGCCGCGGACAATGGCTTCGCGGGCCGCCAGCACCGCATGCGCGGTGCCGAGCCGCTCGCGCTGGATGAAGCTGGCGGCGTCGGGGCGGATGCGCCTGGCCTCGTCGGCGACCGCCCGGTGGTCGGGTCCGATCACGACGGCCAGCGACGCATCAGCGCCGTTCGGGGCGGCGCCAAGCACATGCGCCAGCAGCGACTGGCCCGCCACGGCATGCAGCACCTTCGGGACGGACGATTGCATGCGTGTGCCCTCACCGGCGGCGAGAACGATGGTGAGGCTGGATCGAGCGGACATTCGATTCCCTGGGTTGTCGCGGTCAGAGGGGCGTGTTGGCAGCCTGCTGGCCGCCGTCTTGTGCCGCCGCCCTCTTAGAGGGTTTTGGCCCCGCATGGAAACCCGATTCGCCCCAGCGGGACGGTACGCAGAACGGCAAGGCGAGTGTTCCCGATTCAAGTCGAGGCGGCTTTTCCTGTTAATGTTTGCGGCGTGATTCGGACGGGCCGCGGGAGGGCCGGCAATTTCGTATGGCTAGGAATACCGACCATCTGGCTGGCGATTTCGAAACCGAGAATACCGGCGGCGTGCTGACCGGCTTTTTGGCGGAGGAAGACGAATTGGACCGCCGCGCGCTGTGGCGGCTCGGATCGTGGGGCGTTGCCTCCGTCGCGGCGGTGGTGCTGGCGGTGCTGGCCAACCAGTCGTCGGCCGGCTGGCGGCGCGACCAGGTCGCGGCCGCCGATCTGACGCGCCAGGCGCAGCAGCTTCAATCCGTCGCCAGGGACAACCACAGCGAGGCCAAGCGGCTGGCCGCTGCGATCGATACGCTGAACGGCGATCGCGACCGGCTGTTTTCCCGCGTCACCGTGCTGGAACAGGGGCTGGATTCCGTGACCGGCGCCATCGCCCGCCAATCCGTTGCCACGGCGTCGCGGCAGCCGGTTCCGGCCTGGCCGGTGGCCGAGACCGCCGCCGTGGTGGCAGGCCCGCCCCCGGTTATCGGTCCGGTCGCGGCGACGTCCGCTGCAACTGCCGATCCGCCGCCAGCGGCAACCGGGGCGGCCGAGCCGGCGCTAGCTACGGTTTCATCGGTTGCACCACCGCAAAAGCCACTGGCGGCGAGCCCGGCAACGCCGCTGATGCCGGAGCGATCGATGATGGCGCCGCCCGATGCCGCGGCCGGTCGACTGATCGAGCCGGACATGCCGGCGAAGGCCTTCACGTCGGGGCCGATGCCGGACGTCCTCGCGTCAACGGGCCTCGACGCGGCGGAGGCGATCGCTCCCAAACTGCACCGAACCGAATTCGGCGTCGATGTCGGCGGCGCGAATTCGGTCGCCGGCCTGCGCGCGCTGTGGCGCGGCCTGCTGAAATCGAAGTCGAATGCGCCGCTTGCGGCCTTGCGGCCGATCATTGTGGTGAAGGAAGGCAGCGGCGGGCTCGGCCTGCAGCTGCGGCTGGTCGCGGGGCCGTTCAGCGATGCGGCGGCGGCGGCGAAACTCTGCGCCACGCTGGTCGAGAGCCAGCGAACGTGCGAGACCACGATCTTCGACGGCCAGCGTCTGTCCCTGCAGGGCGACGCTCCGCCCGCGGAAGTCAAGCCGGCTCCGCGCAAGCGCAACAACGCCAGGCGACCGGCGGCGGCGGAGGAGCCGTCCAAAAAGCCCGAGGCCTCCAATTCGGCCGCCTCCCGACTCTCGTCGCTGTTCGGCAAGCGCAGCCAATAATACCGCCGGAATGCCGCACCCCTTGCTCCTTTGCATGGGGTTGTTTTCGATATTTTACACCAACGCCGTTGACGGGGACTAAGCGCTTCGCGAAAGCGGGCAAGCGCAGCGGAGGCAGAGACGGAGGCCGCTGGTAAAAGCCCCGCAGGCGCAACGTCTTGGAGATGTTTTCGGATGTGCCTTCAGAGATCTGACCGGCTCGTCTTCGGCGCCGGGTTGTCCGGCCCCGAAATACCGACCATATTCGACAGATGAAGAAAACTCCCTTCCGGTTGACGCCCTATCAAGTGCAATGGCTCCTGGTCGTCGGTTTCGTCACCGTCGGCTATGCACTCTATCTGCGCTACCTGGCGATCGAGTTTTCGAGCGTGGCGCTGGCCTGCGATGGCGGCCTGCAGACCATGCTGTGCAAGACCCGCGCTTTCGCGACGTCGTTGTTTCGCAACTCGGTGTTCGGCATCGTCGCGCTCATCATCGCGACGCTTCATGTGCTGCGGCCGTCGATCGTGCTGCTCACCGGCGGGCTGATAGCCGCCGGCTTTGGCATCGTGCTCTACAATATCGGCCTGTCGGGGCTGGCGATCGGCCTGCTTATTTTGGGGTTTGCACGGCCCGCGCCCGCCACAGCGTAACGGCCAGCAGGACAAACACCGCGCAGGTCCACAGTGACTGCCAGTTGTCCTTGCCTTCGTTGAACCCGGTGTAGAGCGCTGCGGCCGCCAGCACGCCGGCAAATACCGCCTCGGCGATCGGGCGCGCACCCTCTTGCGGGCGGTTCAGCAGCATCAGTGTCCCGAACGGCAGCACCGCCATGGTCAGCGCCGCATAGGGGAAATCCTTGTAACGCGGATCGAACACGAAGCCGAGTGCCGTCTCCGCGCCGATCAGGGTGGTTGCCATCAGCACCGTTCCCAGTAGGAAGGTCAGGACCGATCGCGTCCGCAGCTCGCGCGGGCCCAGCAATTCCAGAAATGTCGGCAGCGAGCGGCCGGACATCAAGGCATTGGCGCTGAGTATGGGCGAAACGATCCCGGCCGTCAGCAACCCGCCCCACTTCAGCCAGCCGCCGATCCCGTAGCTTTCATAGAGCATCTTGTCGACGGCGACGCCGAGCAGGATGCCGGCGGCGGTCGCGGAGAGGCCGACCGCGACCCAGGCTGCCGGCCGCGGCGTCCAGGGCCGGCGCCGCAGCGTCAACCAGGCCGCACCGAAAACGAGGATGCTCAGGCCCATGCCCGCCCCCATCTGCAGCTTCCAGAACGGATAATTGCTGATGGCCTCGTTCGGCGGATATTTCACGGCACGTTTGCCCGCATCGATCAGGCCCCAATACCCGCCGACGGTTCCCTCGAGCTGGCGCTTCCAAGGCTGGTCGTAGGCTTCGATCAGATTGACGCGAAAGTTCTCCCGCTTCGCCAGCGCGAGAATTTCCGACACCACCTTCGCTTGATTGGCGCGCGACGGCAGCGCCCCCTCGCGCATCCGTCCCGCGCTCGGCCAGCCGGTTTCGCCGATCAGGATTTCCTTGCCCGGAAACGCCACCGCCATCCGTTTGCGGATGGCGTCGACATGGGAGGCGGCGTGTCTGGCGCGGATCGGGAAGTCCTCCCAATACGGCAGGATGTGAATGGTGACGAAGTCGACGGCGTCATAGACCTCGCGATGGCGCAGCCAGAACTCCCACACATCGGCGTAGGTGACGGGAATGGTGATCTGCGACTTGACTGAGCGGATGTGGGCCGCGAGGTCGGAAGCCGTCATCTCGCCGCGCAACAGCACCTCGTTGCCGACCACCACCGAAGTGATGACGCCGGGATATTCCCTGGTAAGGCCGACCGCGGTCGAAATCTGCGCCAGGTTTTTCTGGCGGTTGCTGCCGAGCCAGATCCCCTGAATGACTTTCAGCCCGACCTTGGCGGCGAGCGCGGGGACCTGGTCTAGGCCGTTTTCGATGGAATAGGTACGCACGCAGTCGGAGATCTTGGCGAGTTGAGCCATATCTTCGGCGATCTGTTCCGCGGCGATCTGGGTGGTCTGCACCAGCGGCGTCTGGTCGCCGCGGAACGGCGCGTAGGACACGCATTGCAGCTTGGCGTTGGGGTCGATCGGCGCGCGCGCCAAGCTGATGGGCGTGGCCAGCCACCACCACGCCGCGGCAATCGCACTCAGGGATATCAGGAGAAGCGCCAGCGGCGTACGAAGAGAAATCGGTTCCATCCTCCGGGCGAGGAACGTCGATTAGCTTGTCACTGGCCTTCTGCCAAGAGCAGGACAGTCACAATCCCGTCCGCACCCCGGCGCTGGCTTTACCACGACGTGATAAAGTTGTGGCTTTGCTGGACAAAATCCGAAATGTCCGCCATGGGAATCCCCTGGGAATTCGCTGTGGCCGCCGCCGCATTGGGGACCCATTTGGACGGCATCAAACCAGCGTGTCCGGGCTGGCCTCGGGACGCGCAACACATCGGGGAATCCATGCGTCGACGGGTGCTTCAGTCTCAGCGTGCGCTCTGGCGCCATCTCGCCGTTTCCGGGCTGGCCTTTTTCATCGGGATCGGCGGCGCCTTTGCCCAAAGCGGCGATCCCCGCGCGCAAGACCCGTCAGGCAAGCCGGCGACGACGAGTCCCGCCGATGCCGCCAGGGACAATCAGCGCAAGACCGACCAATTCCTTGAGGCCTCGCAGGCCATCAACGGCCCGGCCGGAAACCCGGAATGCGTCTGGCTCGGCCGCCGCGTGGTCCGCCTGATGTGGCTCGACGATCTCGACACCGCCTTTCGGCATCTCGATCTGTACGACCGTTTTGGCTGCCCCGGCGGGCACGTGCAGGCCACGTTCCGCTGCCTGACCCGTTTTGGCGGCGAGATCGATCCCAAGGTGGCGGACACGCTGAGCGGCCGCATTCACGCCTGCTGGATCAATCCGGCGGCGCAGCCGCAGACGGCCGCGGCACCGCCGCCGGCCGCGACGGCCGGCAGCGCTGCGCCGAACCCCGCTGCGGCGCCTTCGCCTGCCGTCGCCCCCCCTCCGGCGCCTGCCGCCAAGTAATCCGACCCGACCGCTTGGGCTGCCGAAATTTTCGGTTCGGATTGTTTGCGCCCTCAAAACGCCACGGCGTCATAAGAGTTGTTAAATCGCGTGGCAGAGATATGCTCGGTTTGCCGCTGACTTGGTCGGATCTCGGGGACGGATCCGCTTCCCTGCCATATTGGCCCCATATGGTTTAGTCCCGATGCGCGCCGTCGTCGCCGTTCTCGTGTGTGTGACTGCCGCTCACGCCGCCCTATGGGGCGTACTGCGCGAAAAACAGCAGGCCCCCGACTTCAGGGGTATCCTGCCCAGCGTGTCCTACGCACCGTTCGAAGGCAGCGGCCATCCCGACGTCGACAACATTCCCAGCGTTGAAAAAATCCGCGCCGACCTCAAGATCCTGGCGCCGCTGACCAAGGCGATCCGGCTTTATTCATCGACCGGCGGCGTCGAACTGGTTCCGCCGATCGCCGCGGAATTCGGCTTGAAGGTTACCGTCGGCGCCTGGATCGACAAGAACACCGAGCGCAACGAGCGCGAGATCCAGGCGGCCATCAGCCTGGCCAAGCGCAACAGCAACGTGAACGGCATCGTCGTCGGCAACGAGACGATCTATCGCGCCGAGCAGAAGGTTGAAGACCTGATCGAACTTATCAAGCAGGTCAAAAAATCGGTCAACGTTCCTGTGACGACAGGCGAAATCTGGAATATCTGGCGCGACAATCCGGAACTCGCCTCGTCCGTCGACTTCATCGCCGCGCACGTGCTGCCGTACTGGGAAAACTTCACCGACAAGCAGGCGGTGGACCAGGCCGTCTATCTCTACCAATTGCTGCGCGAAAAATTTCCCGGCAAGCGGATCGTGATCGCCGAATTCGGCTGGCCGAGCGCCGGCTACAACCTCAAGAACGCCGAGCCGGGCACCTTCGAGCAGGCCGCGGTGCTGCGCAACTTCGTCACCCGCGCCGAAGCCATCGGCATGGAATACAACATCGTCGAAGCGATCGATCAGCCCTGGAAATTCTTCGAAGGTGGCGTCGGGCCCTATTGGGGCATCCTCAACGCGGCCCGCGAACCGAAATTCGCCTGGACCGGGCCGATCGTGAACGAGAATTACTGGAAGCTCGCGACCATCGCCGTTCTCGTCGGCATCCTGCTGTCGCTGCCGATCGTGCGCCTCACCCGCCCGACGGTCATGCAGTCGCTGGTGCTGTCCGCGGCGGCCGCTGGTGTTGGAACCTGGGCCGCCACTGTATTCGCCTACTGGGAGGGCCACTACTTCGTGTTCGGCTCGGCCTTCGCCCTGACGCTGGGGCTGATCCTGCTGGTTCCGCTGGTGCTGATCGCGATGGCGCGGATCGATGAAATCGCCTCCATCGCCTTCGGCCGCAAGCCGCGGCGGCTGATCGTCAAGGGTGCTTCGCTGGCGCCGGCCACCATCGGCGAGGCCGTCGCCTTCCCCAAGGTTTCGATCCACGTCCCCGCCTATTTCGAACCGCCGGACATGCTGAAGCAGACCCTTGATGCGGTGGCGCGGCTGGACTATCCCAATTTCGAATGCGTGGTGATCATCAACAACACGCCTGATCCCGAATTCTGGCAGCCGATCCAGGATCACTGCCGCGCGCTGGGCGAGCGCTTCAAATTCATCAATGCCGAGAAGGTCGAGGGCTTCAAGGCCGGCGCGCTGCGCCTCGCGATGGAGCGCACCGCCGTCGACGCCGAGATCATCGGCATCATCGACGCCGACTATGTCGTGCAGCCGGACTGGCTGAAGGATCTGGTGCCGGTATTCGCCGATCCCCGTGTCGGCCTGGTGCAGGCGCCGCAGGACCATCGGGACGGCGACACCTCGCTGATGCACTACATCATGAACGGCGAATATGCCGGCTTCTTCGACATCGGCATGGTCCAGCGCAACGAGGTCAACGCCATCATCGTGCACGGCACCATGTGCCTGATCCGGCGCGCGGCGATGGACATGGCCGGCGGCTGGGCCGGCGACACCATCTGCGAGGACACCGATCTCGGCCTCGCCATCATCGAGCATGGCTGGCTGACGCATTACACGAACCACCGCTACGGCCACGGCCTGCTGCCGGATACCTACGAGGCCTTCAAGAAACAGCGCCATCGCTGGGCCTATGGCGGCTTCCAGATCGTCAAGAAGCATTGGCGTCGGTTTCTTCCCGGCGCCAGCCGGCTGTCGCCGGATCAGCGCCGCGAATTCGCGCTGGGCTGGCTGAACTGGCTCGGCGCCGAAAGCCTCGGCGTGGTGGTCGCGATCCTCAATCTGATCTGGGTGCCGATCGTCGCCTTCGCCGACATCGCCGTTCCCGACAAGATCCTGACGCTGCCGATTGCTGCCGCCTTCGTGGTTTCGCTGCTGCATTTCATCATCCTGTACCGCCTGCGGGTGCCGGTGAAATGGGGGCAGATGCTGGGCGCCATGGTCGCCGCGATGTCGGTGCAATGGACCGTCTCTCGCGCGGTGGCCAACGGCCTGATCACCGAACATCTGCCGTTTGCCCGCACCTCCAAGGGCGGCCTGTCCAGGATGTCGATCGAGTTCCAGGCGTTCTGGGAGGCGCTGATCGGCGTCCTGCTGCTGATCGGCGCCGCCGTCCTCGTGGTCACCAACGGCCAGAAGGAAGTGCGCGAAATCTACATCTTCGCCGGGGTGCTGGTGCTGCAGAGCCTGCCGTTCCTGTCAGCGGTGGCGATCGCCATTCTCGAAAGCTCCCGCATTAATTCGTTTTCGTTCTGGCGCAATGCCGGCGTCCGCAGCGCCGAACTGATCGGGCTGCGCCCGGTCACGATGCCGACGGTGGTCGGCAGCCAGCAGCCGGTGGCGTCGGAGGTACGCCGCGAGGCCAGCTGACCGCGCATAGGGGCTTTCTCGGACTCCCTGCGCGCGCGAAGAACTACCGCTAACCGTCGGCATCATCTCGGAAATCCCGGCCGTCCTCAGCCGCGCTATTGACCCGCACCAAGCCGCCCCCTACACAGCGCGGCGAGTGAGCGCGTAGCTCAGGTGGTAGAGCACGTGACTTTTAATCATGGGGTCGAGGGTTCGAGTCCCTCCGCGCTCACCAATGTGCGACTGCCCGGCCCGAAATTCTGACTCATCCGCCGCTGGAACTGATCAGCCGATCGACACCGCCTCATTGTGCGGCCTTCTGCCGCGCAATATGGCCGGAACTTGCGCCTGCCTGCACGCTTTCCTTCATGAATCACCAAGGTACATAATGACTGTGCGCGAGAGAAATATCGGTCGGCCGTTGTTGATCGCATCGGCCGTCGCCTTCATCAGTACGGCGGCCTTCCTGGCCGCTGAATTCGGCCCTTGGAACCGGGAGGCACCGGATAAGGCAGCTACCAAGGCCGCGGCGCAAGCCGCCGGCGCCAAAGTCACACCCACGCAGCCCAAACTGGCAGTCGAACCAACGCCGCCGGGCCCCAAGCGGGTTCAGCCGGCACATCCACTCCCGGAAAACTAATCGGGGGTCGTCAAGCCGACCAGCGATCCTCTTCCCGGATATTCTCTTCCGCGTTCAGGCGTTCCGCCACCTCGTCCGCGGTTCTCTCGTCGCGCGCTTCGGCAATCGCCTCGCCATCGTTCTTGAGGATTTTCTTTTGCTCGGCACGAACTGGAAAGTCTTCCGGCTCGAGCGGTTTTTCATCCTTGGCCATTGCAGGAACTCCCATGGTTGATCGCTACGCAGCAGCGCGCCGTTCTTGATCTGGTCATGCGAACTCACGTCATCGGGGAAAACATCGCAAGACCGACTCGGTTCCTCGGTACCCTATCCGGCCGGCATGTCGTGGCCCCGCACGCGCCAGGCCATCTCCCAGAAGTCGGCTTCGAGCCGGGTCGCCTCCTTGAAGATTCCGATCAGATCCGCCTCGCGGGCCGGCGTGGCGTACCGATCGGCAAGATCGTCCAGCTGCGCCCGCGCGTTCGCGGCGACCAGCTGGTAGGTTGCACCGGCATACTCGTCGATCCATACGCGATACGGATTGGTTGCAGCGAGCGCGTTGGGGCGCGCGGCGAGCCGCGCGGCGATCTCTGCGTAGCCGATCACGCAGGGAGCCAGCGCCACCTTGAGCGCCAGGAGATCACCGCGCATTCCCGCGTCGAGCACATAGCGTGTATAGGCCAACATCTCGACCGCCGGAGGGGCCCGTTCGAGATCGCCTGGCGCAAGCCCCCAGCCCGCGCAGAGCTTCACATGAAGGTTCATCTCGACATCGAGAATGGCCGACATGCCGGCAGCCGCTTCACGCATGTCCGAAAGTCTGGGCGACTTGTAGACGGCAAGCGCGTAGGCGCGGGCAAACTCGATCAGGAACAGATAGTCCTGAACGAGGTAGTGACGAAACGCCGCCGCGTTGAGCGAGCCGTCCGCCAAGGCGTTCGTGAAGGGGTGTTCGCTGTAGGCCCGCCACTCGGCCGATGCGGCTCTCTTTAGTCGCTCGAAGAAACTCATGATCTTTCGTGGGGCTTGTCGCCGACGAGTGTCTTTGGCCCGTGACCGGGTTATAGCTGATGCGAACAAAGATGTCCGCACTTCCCGGAGGGCGGACATTCGGTCGCCGTTACGACGGTTGGGTCGGCGTGACTCCTGCTGACAACGAAGGGAAACCATACATGAGCATCGGACTGATCGCCCTGCTCGACGATATCGCGGCGATCGCAAAGGTGGCGGCAGCTTCCCTGGACGATATCGCCGGCCAGGCCGCCAAAGCGGGGGTCAAGGCGGCAGGCGTCGTCATCGACGATACCGCCGTCACTCCAGGTTACGTGATCGGTTTCGCCGCCAAACGCGAATTGCCGATCGTGGGCAAGATCGCGGCGGGATCGCTTCGCAACAAGCTCCTGATCCTGCTTCCCGCCGCCTTGGCCCTCAGCTACTTCCTCCCAGCAGCGATTACGCCGCTTCTGATGTTCGGCGGCGCCTATCTCTGCTACGAAGGGGTGGAAAAACTGCTCGAGGCCCTGCTGCCACATCATGCCCATCAGCATGAAGCCCAACTTGAAACGGTCGCGTTGAATGCGCGCACGCTCGAGGACGAAAAGGTCGCGAGCGCCATCAAAACCGACTTTATCCTGTCGGCGGAGATCATGGCGATCACATTGGCGGCGCTTCCCGCGGGGACCCTTCTGACACAGTCACTGGTGTTGGCGCTGGTGGGGATCGGGATCACCGTGGCGGTGTACGGCGTGGTAGCTCTGATCGTCAAAGCCGACGACGTCGGCGTGGCGCTTGCAACGAACGATGGCGCCTCGGCCTTTGGCGCTGCGAGCCGGGCACTCGGACGCGGCCTCGTTCGCGGTATGCCCGTGTTCCTGACGTTGCTCAGCGCGGTCGGCACCGCGGCCATGATCTGGGTTGGTGGCGGCATCGTCCTGCATGGCCTGGAGATCTACGGCCCGCCTTCGGTCGGCCTCGCCGTCCACGCCGCGACCGAGGCTGCGGCTCATGTACTGCCAGCGGCTTCCGGCGTGCTCGAATGGATCGCTCATGCAGCCATATCAGGGGTCATCGGATTGTTGGTTGGCGCGGCCTGCATTCCAATCACTGGATTTGTACTGGCTCCGGCCTGGAAACGATTGAAGGCTGCTCTGCCGGCCCGCGATTCCCCGAACTGAGCTCTGGCTTACTCAGGCTGGTCCAGAACCGCACGCGCAGCAGTGGAACGGACAGGCGCTGCGACGCGGCGGACTGGTTCAGGCTTGCCCGTCTTCCAGACCGTATTCCCGATAGATGGCCAGCGGATCGCGGTCGGGAAACAGCCGGCACTTGGCCTGGGCCAGATGCACGGTGACGGTCCCTTGCTGGCATCCGGCGAGCAAGAGCTTCCTGATGTCCTCCATGTGCGGCCGCGGCTGGCTCGCAGGCGGCAGTTGCTCCAGCGCCACCAGTGCGGTTGCCAGCGCTTCGGTGACGACCCAGTCGTCGTGGCCGGTGATTCCCTTTTTCGGCATTTCGACAGCCTTGTTACAAAGTGCAGCCACCTATCCCCAGGTTCCGCAACTTCCGAATGACAGGCGGCCGCGAGCCCGCGCCTGAACGTGCGGGCTACCGCTTATCAAACGGTATTAAATGGTGGTACTCCTTCGGCACTGAGCTTCGATAGCGCGCGGGCACAGTGCCGCTGTCGATCGATTTGTCGATCTCCTGCTGCCGGGTCATCTTCTTCGCGGCCTTCTTTTTCGAGGGCTTCGCCGTTTCGGTCGGGGACGTGTCCGTCTTCGCGGCAGGCGCCGTGGAGGTGGTTGCGGCCGGCGGCGTCGCCGCCGGAGCCGTGGCCGCCGGCGCTGGGGTGGCCGGCGCCGCCCCGCCGCTTGGCGTGGTCTGGGCCAGCACAAGGCCAGCCGGCATGGACATCATGGCAATGGTCGCCGCGATCAAGGAAAGTCTTTGCATGAAAAACTCCAAATGCTGCCCTGTCTGCAATGCGGACAGCGTAATCCCGGGGCATCGCACCATGCAAGCCGCCTTCAATGGTCTTTTTGCGACCCGCTTCCATGACACAGCCGCTGCTCGTCCTGTTGATAACCCGGTCGCACCGGTGCGGCCGGCGTGACAGACGGCAGCGAAGTGTTATCGACGGGAGGCCTTGCTCGAGACGGATCAAACATCATGCGGATCACCTTGGTCGGCTCACGCCATTTCGGCGTGACGACACTCAACATGCTGCGCCAGCGCGGCGTCGAAGTCGCACGGGTCGTCGTCGCCGACGCCGAGGACCGGCTCGCCGCAGCCGCCCGTGACGCGGGCATCGCGGTCGCCGTGCAGGCCGATCCAAAGCTCGTCGCCGCCCCGGAAATCGCTGAGGGCACCGACCTGATCGTGACCGCGCATAGCCATGCTCGCATCGGCAGGGACGCGCTGGCAGCCGCCAAACTCGGGGGTATCGGCTACCACCCATCGCTGCTGCCCCGGCACCGCGGCATCGCGGCGGTGGAATGGACCATCCGCGAAGGCGATCCGATCGCCGGCGGATCGGTCTACCATCTCGCCGACCGCATGGATGCCGGTGCGATCGCCGCTCAGGAATGGTGCTTCGTCAGAAAGGGCGAAACCGCACGGGAGTTGTGGGAGCGCGTGCTGGCCCCGCTCGGCCAGAAGCTGCTCGGTGAGGTCATCGACTATGCCAAAGCCCATCATTCGCTGCCAGCCAAGCCGCAGGACGAGCAATTTGCCACCAGCGCGCCCCATCTGCCGAAGTAATATGATACCGGCGGGGCTGTGCTGCCTCGATTTTATTCAATTTGCGCGTTCCGCGCCTGGAACCGATCGATGAGCAAGTGTTTGACAAGGAGGGAACATTTCGTGTTGTCGCAGCGCAGCACACTTTGAACACATTGTCGCTGAATAAGCCGCATCATCACACATATCGAGGATCTGATTCATGCGCCCCAACCGCATTGGTACCGCGCTTTTCGCTTTCGCTTTCACCGCTGCAGGCGCTCTGGCCGCGGCACCCGCCTCCGCCGACACCAATGCCTATGACGGGCTCTGGAATGTGACGGTCGTGACAAAATCCGGCGATTGCCAGCCGACCACGAGTTCCACCCTGGTGGTGACGGACGGCAAGGTATCGGCCGGTGGCGCTCCCGTCTCCGGCAAGGTCGGACGAGAGGGACTTGTGCGGGTATCCATCAATGGTGCATATGCGAACGGTCAGCTCAACGGCAAGACTGGTTCGGGGAAGTGGAATGGTGCATCCGCAGGCGTTCCGTGCAGTGGTCGATGGGAAGCATCGCGTCAGTAGACCAGATCCAACGGCAGCCATCTTCGTCAAAGCGCGACCGCTGCTATTCGCAGCTGTCGCGTTTTTTATAGCCTTAATCCCCGGGAGTGCGAGCCATGCGCAGTCGGGGGCTTTCACGGGCATGGCCGGCAACTGGTCCGGTGGAGGCACCATCACGCTGGACGACGGCTCCAGTGAACGGATCCGATGCCGCGCCACCTATGCTGTCCGCGTTGACGGCAATGGCCTCAACCAGACCCTCACCTGCGCCAGCGACAGCTACAAATTTAATCTCGCGAGCAATGTCATCGCGCAAGGCAAATCGCTGTCCGGAACCTGGAGCGAAGCCACCCGCAACGTCAGCGGAAACCTCGAGGGGCGAGGCAGCGCCGGCAGTTTTCAGGTGGTCGCCAGCGCGGCCACGTTCACCGCGAATATCGCGTTGACCACGCGCGGCAACAAGCAGACGGTCGTGATCAGATCCGAAGGCGCATTCCGGGTCACATCCATTTCGCTGACCCGCATTTGAGCACGCCGCTGCGATCGGCCGGCCTGACGGACTGCCAACCCGTCTCGCTAGCTGGTCGTGGGCTTGGCCAACCGGGCGGCCGTCTCGGTCATGGTCTTGGCGATCAGCAGGGCCTGGTCCTTGTTGAGCGCGAAATCCTGAACGCCGTTCTGGGTGGTCAGCGAGAGCACCATGATATCGGGCTGGTTCTCGGGCCAGCCAGTGGCGAAAGCCGTCACAAAATCCGCGGACGTGGATCGTTTGGTCATCGTCGGATTCCTCAGGCCTTCGGTACGAACGCGGTGACTTCGATTTCGACCTTGGCGCGCGTATCGACCAGGCCTGAGACATATAGCAGCGTCGAGGGCGGGAAGTTTCGCCCGAGGGTCTCCTTCCAGGCGGCGCCGATACCCGCGCCCGCAGCCTGGTATTCATCTCGGCTGGTCAGATACCAGGTCAGGCGAACGATATGCTCTGGTCCGGCTCCGGCTTCGCCGAGCAGCTTGACGACCCTGCGCAGCGCCGTGCCGGTCTGCGCGGCCATGTCGGGCGCATAGTCGCCCTTCTCGTCGCCGCCGGTCTGACCGGCCAGCACGACCCAGCGGCCGGGGCCATCGACCGCGACGCCGTGCGAAAAGCCGCGTGGTTTCGACCATTCGGCCGGTTGCAAAGTGAGCATCAGCGGGTTCCTTTGGAATGATTTCCGACGATCCTTAGCACCGATCGCGCCGGCTCTCCCACCCCGATTCTCCTGGCGCGGCGCAGGACTGCCCCGGCATATTTGCGCGTTGCAAACCGGGCCGGGGTCGTCGATACCGGCCTGCCCTCTCCGTATGGCGCTCGACACAGGCGCGGCAGGCCTGGCAATCAATTGAAGATGGACCGAACGCCTTCCATACCAAGGGCCGCACTGTGGATGGCGGGCTGGCTCGCCCTGATGCTGATCGTGGCGGTGGCCGGGCGCGAGACGACGCGCGAGCTCAACGTCTTTCAGATCATGGAGGTGCGCTCGATCCTCGGCTTCTGCATGCTGTACCCGCTGATCCGGATCAACGGCGGCTTCGCGGCGATGAAGACCTCGCGGCCGCTGCAGCATGTTTCGCGCAACCTCATTCACTATGGCGCCCAGCTCGGCTGGTTCTTCGCGCTGACGCTGATTCCGCTCGGCCAGGTGGTATCGATCGAGTTCACCATGCCGATCTGGACCGCGATCCTGGCCGTCGCCTTTCTCGGCGAGCGCATGACGGGGTGGAAGATCACCGCGATCGTGCTCGGGCTGGTCGGTGTCGTCGTCATCGTTCGTCCCTCGACTGGCGAGATCAATCCGGGCCAGTTGATCGCGCTGGCGGCAGCGGTCGGATTTGGCATCTCCATCGCCATGGTGAAGTCGCTGACCCGCACCGAAAATACCCTGGCGATCATCTTCTGGATGCTGGTGGTACAGTCCGCGGCCGGATTTTTTCCTGCGATCTATGTGTGGGTCTGGCCGTCGGCCTGGGCCTGGGGCTGGATCGTCGTGATCGCCTTCTGCGGCACGTTTTCCCATTACTGCATGGCCCGCGCGATGCTGCATGCCGATGCGACGGTCGTGATCCCGATGGATTTTCTCCGCGTTCCGCTGACCGCCGCCGCCGGCTGGCTGATCTATTCGGAGCGGCTGGACATGTTCACCGTGCTGGGTGCGTCACTGATCCTCGCCGGCAATCTCTTGAATCTGAAGACGGCGGGTCCGGGTGTCGCGCCGGTTCGGTCCTGACCGGCCACAACCGGAGTGGACAATTTTCTTGGCCGGGTCAGATTGTGATCTAGATCACGCAAGGCGGTCGGCCACTTGATTACTGTGACCTATCGGCGACGGGGGCGCTCAAATCGGATGACGTCCCGATTTTCGACACGAAGCGTGGTTTTTTCGTATAGTCTGTTCCAATGCGTTGCTCCCAACGTCGCGCGATTCCACCGGGGGATTTCAGATGCGCTATCTCACCATTGTTCTTTCGCTGATTTGCATGGCATTTTCCGTCCATTCGGCCAAGGCTGACCGCCGTGTCGCCTTTGTCGTCGGCAACGGCACCTACAAGAACGTTCAGCCGCTTCCCAACCCTGCGATCGATGCCAAATCGATGGCGAGCGTGCTTCGCAACGTCGGCTTCGAGGTCGTCGAAGGCACCAATCTGACGCGCGACAAGATGACCGAACGGCTGCTCGAATTCGGCAAGAAGGCGCAAGGCGCCGACGTCGCGTTGTTTTTCTACGCCGGCCACGGCATCGCCATCAGCGGCACGAACTATCTGTTGCCGGTCGACGCCGACATAAAATCCGAGATGGATGTCAAGCTCGGCTCCGCAATCAATATCGACCTGACGCTCGAGCAGACCATGGGCGACGCCAAGGTCAAGCTGGTCTTCCTCGACGCCTGCCGCGACAACCCATTCGCGGCCAAGATCAAGTCGAATGCCGCGACCCGCAGCGTCAACGTGCAGACCGGCCTTGCGGAAATGAAATCCGGCGAAGGCACCCTGATCGCCTTCGCTACCGGACCCGGGCAGACCGCGCTTGACGGCAAGGAAGGCACCAACAGCCCGTTTACGCGCGCGCTGATTGCCAACATCACGACACCAGGCGTCGAGATCCAGCAGGCCATGACCAAGGTCCGCGCCCAGGTCAACGAGGAAACCAACAAGGGGCAATTGCCCTGGGGACACACCAACCTGATCGGCACGGTCTATCTCAATCCGGCCGCGGCCCCTGCGGCGGCTGTTGCGGGGCCTGCGGGCTCTGGCCCGGTCGTTGCATCGGCATCCCAGGGTTCGGAGGTCGAGGTCGAGTTCTGGCGCTCGGTGCGGGAATCCAACAAGCCCGAGGAGCTCAACGCTTATCTCGCCACCTACCCGAACGGTCAGTTCAGGTCGCTGGCGCAGGCCCGGATTGCCTCGCTGCAGGATGGTGCCGCGGCGGCGACCCGCAATCTGACCTCCGGGATCGATCCCAAGACGTTTGACGCGGAAGCCAACCAGACCACGGAAGACCAGATCGGCCTCGACAAGGGACAGCGCCGCGACGTGCAGCGCCGCCTCAACGGCCTCGGTTTCGACACCAAGGTGACCGGCACGTTCAACGAGGCTACCCGTTCGGTGATCACGCGCTGGCAGGCCGCGCGCGGCTATCCCCAGAGCGGCTACCTCAACAGGCTGCAGCACAAGGCGTTGCTGACGGAAATCGTCGCGACCGCCCCGACCGCCTCGACCGAGTCCGAGGAGAAAAAGCCGGTGCGCCGCGCGCAACAGCAACAGCCACAGCGACAACAGCAGCAGCCGCAGCGAAGCGGCGGGGATCCCGCCGGCGCAGCCTTCGTCGGCGGCGTGGTCGGTGGCATGATGGGCGGCATGTTCCGCCGCTGATTGTCTGGTCGACGACATCGAATCCAGCAAGAAGCCCGGCTCGCGCCGGGCTTCCCAACTTTGCGATCTGCGGCCTATTTGCCCGCCGCTTTCCGCAAGGCTTCGTTGATCCGGTCCTGCCAGCCGGGGCCGCCTTCCTGAAAATGTTCGAGCACATCCTGATCGATCCGCAGCGAAACCAGCTCCTTCACACCCGGGAGCACGGCCGGCTTCGGCGGCGCCTCCATAACCTTGGTGGTTGTCTTCTTGAAGGCCGCTTCGGCCTCTGTGCGTGCGTCGTTCAGCGTTCGCGGCCGTCTCGGTTGATCCGCCATGGCTAGATTCCCTCGAACAGCGCCGTCGACAGATATCGCTCCGAGAACGACGGCACAATCGCCAGAATGGTCTTGCCCACGGCCTCCGGCCGCTTGCCGATCTGCAGCGCCGCCGCGATCGCGGCGCCGGAGGAAATTCCCCCGGCGATGCCCTCGTTGCGCGCTAGCGCGCGCGAGGTCTCGATAGCGGTGGGCCCATCGACCTTGACGATCTCGTCGATCACCGATCGGTCGAGAATATCGGGAATGAATCCGGCGCCTATGCCCTGGATCTTGTGTGGGGTATGCTGGCCGCCCGACAGCACCGGGCTTTCCTCCGGCTCCACGGCGACGATGCGCAGCGAAGGCTTGCGGGGCTTGAGCACCTGCCCGACGCCGGTGATGGTGCCGCCGGTGCCGACGCCGGCGACGAAGTAGTCGATACTGCCGCCGGTGTCGTTCCAGATTTCCTCCGCGGTGGTGCGGCGGTGAATTTCGGGGTTGGCGAGGTTCTTGAACTGCTGCGGCATCACGGCGTTGGGCGTGGTTCGCACCAGCTCCTCCGCGGTCGCGATCGCGCCCTTCATGCCCTGCGCCGCCGGCGTCAGGATGATTTCGGCGCCGAGGAACGCCAGCATCTTGCGCCGTTCGATCGACATCGATTCCGGCATCACCAGCTTCAGCCGGTAACCGCGGGCAGCGGCTACGAAGGCCAGCGCGATCCCGGTATTTCCGGAGGTGGGCTCGATCAGCACGGAATCGGCATTGATCAGTCCGGCCTTTTCCATGGCGATGATCATCGCCGCCCCGATCCGGTCCTTCACGCTGGCGGCCGGATTGAAGTACTCCAGCTTAGCCAGGATGGTCGCCTGCACCCCGTGCGTTTGCGGCAGTTTGCGCAAACGCACGATCGGCGTATCGCCAATGGCGTCGACGATCGAGTCGAAAACCCGGCCCCGGCCGGGACGGTGCACTGCACTCGTGGGTGACGGCGCGTCCATGACAAAAACTCCTGTGGCAGCAACGTGTGAAAAGTTCTAACCTCCCCCTTCAATACGGACAGGTTGCTGCCGTGCGCAAGCCGAAATCCGGCGCTGCAATTTCGCTGCATTGCGACACGGAGCACGTCGCCAGATATCGCAAAAGCAACGCATTTGTGTTGCGGCAACGTCAAACGAATTGGGGTATGCTAACGTTCGTCCAGATCGCAAGGAGGTCACGATGCCAGCAGTTGCTGAAGTCCTGTCGACCGTCGCTCGTCACCCCGACCCGCGTGGATGCGATCTACCGAGCTGCCCCGTTTGCGCCGATTCCATGGTTGCCGCGGAGGGCTCCGCCTATCTGTCGGAAAACGTCATCAGCTATCTCTGGACCTGCGATACCTGCGGCTACGGTTTTGTCACCAAGCATTCGGTGAAGCGGTTCTCCTGTAGCTGAGACCTTCCAACTGAGATCTTCGGCGGCTTTCAGCGCGGCGCGATGTCGCCCTTCGCCCAATCGGCGCGGGTGCGCTCGCGAAAACTTGCAAACGTGCCCTTTGAAATCGCGTCGCGGATGTCCTGCATCAGGCGCTGGTAATAGGCGACATTGATTTCCGAAAGCAGCATCGCGCCCAGCGTCTCGCCCGACTTGACCAGGTGATGCAAGTAAGCGCGCGCGCAATCGCGCGTCGACGGCCATTCGCTTGTCTCGTCCAGCGGCCGCGGATCGTCGGCGTGGCGGGCGTTGCGCAAATTGACCTGGCCGAACCGCGTGAACGCCACGCCGTGGCGCCCGTTGCGGGTCGGCATCACGCAATCGAACATGTCGATACCACGCGCCACCGCCTCCAGCATGTCCTCGGGCGTGCCGACGCCCATCAGATATCGCGGGCGGTCCGTCGGCAGGATCGGCGCCACCTCCCCGATCATAGCCAGCATCACCGCCTGCGGCTCGCCGACCGCAAGGCCGCCGATCGCATAGCCGTGAAACCCGATCTCGACGAGCCCCCTGGCGCTGGCGTGCCGCAATTGGGGCACATCGCCGCCTTGGGCGATGCCGAACAGCATATATCCGGCTGGCGCACGCTCGAAGGCGCGCTTGCTGCGCTCGGCCCAACGTAGCGAGAGCTGCATGGCGCGCTCGATATCGGCGCGCTCCGCGGGAAGGCGGATGCATTCGTCCATCTGCATCGCGATGTCGGAGCCCAGCAGCCGCTGCACTTCGATGGAACGTTCCGGCGACAGTTCGACCTTCGCGCCGTCGAGATGCGAGCGAAAGGTGACCGCGTTCTCTGTGACCTTGCGAAGCTCGGACAGCGACATCACCTGGAAACCGCCGGAGTCGGTCAGCATGGGGCCATTCCAGCCGGTGAATCGCTGCAAGCCGCCGAGGGCGGCGATGCGCTCGGCGCCGGGCCGCAGCATCAAGTGATAGGTATTGCCGAGCACGATATCGGCGCCGGCACCGCGCACCTCGCGCCAATGCATGCCCTTCATGGCACCCGATGTGCCGACCGGCATGAAGGCCGGCGTACGCACCACACCGTGCGGCGTCGCCAGCCGTCCGCAACGCGCGGCGCCGTCGGTGGCGACCAGATCGAAGTGATTGGGAAGGCTCATGGTTCAGCTTATGGCGTGACAACGGCGTCCTGTTCAACCTCGTTGCATCGGATTTTCGCTCCAAAACCCGTTGACGCCGGTAAAAATCTCCCGCATAAGCCCGCGCCATGACGACGAACGCTAAACGCAACGCGAAAACCGCCAAGCCCTGCCGGGCTTCGGGAGATTTGCGCGCGTAGTCGGACAACCCGCATCATCTTGGAACCGAAGCCCCGCCTGAAAAGGTCCGGGGCTTTTTTGTTGCCTCGGACGATCCGGCTCGAATGAATGGAGACCAGAGTGAAGAACGATCCCGTTGTCGCCATTGCCGGCGTCACGGGCGCCGTCGGCGCCGAATTTATCGCCACCATGGACCGGCGCGGCTTTCGCGTCGGAAAGCTCAAGGCGCTGTCCAGCGCGCGCTCCGCGGGCAAGTCAATCGACTTCCGCGGCCGGCGCATCGTCATCGAGGAACTCACCGAGCACTCCTTCGACGGCGTCGACGTCGCGCTGTTTTCGGCCGGCGGCGGAATATCCCGCAAGTTCGTGCCGGTCGCGGTGAAGGCCGGCGCCGTCGTGGTCGACAACTCCTCCGCCTTCCGCATGGACCCCGACGTGCCGCTGGTGATCCCCGAGATCAACGCCTACCGTATTGGTGAGCACAGGGGCATCATCGCCAATCCGAATTGCGCCGCGATCACCGCGCTGGTGCCGCTGTGGCCGATCCACCGAGTCAACCGGATCAAGCGCGTGATCATCTCGACCTATCAGGCGGCCAGCGGCGCCGGCGCGGCTGCCATGGAAGAACTGGTGGAGTCGACGCGCGCCAGCCTCAACCAGGAGGCCTACCGGCAGAAGGTGCTGCCGCACCCCTGCGCCTTCAACCTGTTCAACCACAACACGGCGATCGACCCCGCGACCGGCTACAATGAGGAGGAGACCAAGGTCATCCAGGAAACCCGAAAGATCTTCGAAGACCAACGGATCGCCGTCGGCGTGACCTGCGTTCGGGTGCCGGTATTGCGTGCGCATTGCGCGGCGATCACCTTCGAATGCGAAAATCCGATCACGGAAGCCGAGGTGCGTGAGATTCTGTCGGGCGCGCCGGGCGTGAGGATCGTCGACGATCGAGTGAAGAACTATTTCCCGATGCCGATCGATGCGTCGGGCCAGGATGACGTGCTGGTCGGCCGCATCCGCGGGGATCTCAGTGATCCCACCGGACATTCGATCTCGATATTCGTCTCGGCGGATCAGCTGCTGAAGGGCGCCGCGCTGAATGCGATCCAGATCGCGGAATTGCTGCCGCAGCGCATCATGGCTTGAGTCGAAACGTCCCCTTTTAGGAGGTGAACTCATGATCCGTTCCAGTATACTTCCCCGCGTTTTAAACCCAGGGGAGGAATGCCGCGCCTCGACTAATCATCACCATGCAAAGGCCATGTGAATTCATTAGCGTTGGGAGGGCTCGATGACCAATTCCAGACTTGCGATAATCGCTGCCACGCTCGGCTTGGCGTCAGGGCTGACTCTCGGCCTGTCCGCATTCGCCGGGGGCGACAAAGTCGTGTTTCCCGATAACTGGGACAAGGGCGTTCTTTACAGCACGGTCGATCGTTACGACGTGAAGCAGTATCGCGAATTGTGGTCGACGCCCGCCGCGGTTGAGGCCGCACGAAAGGGCGAGCCGATCCCGAGCGGCACGGTGCTCACGCTGGTGCAATACAAGGCGCAGCTCGACGCGGCCGGAAATCCAACCAAGGACGACAAGGGCCGTTTCATCAAGGGTGATCTCATCGCCTATACCGTGATGGAAAAGCGCACCGGCTGGGGGGCGGAATATCCCGCGGATCTTCGCAACGGCGAATGGGAGTATCAGGCTTTCACCTCCGACAAGAAGGTCAATGACAAGGCCAATCTCGCCGCATGCTTCCAGTGTCACAAGCCGCATGAGGGACAGGATTTTGTGATCTCGCTCGCGGGCCTCAAGGGCACCGTGCCGGGACATATGGCCGCCGCTCCGCCGCCGGGCCCGGGCGTCGTGAGCATTGCGAATTTCCTTTTCGGCCCCGAAAGCGTGACGGTCGCGGCCAACGCGCCGATCACCTGGCACAACACCGACGGCTCGCCGCATCAGGTCACCATCCGCGGTGCCAAGGTTCAACGCAGTGCGGTCATCCTCAAGGGACAGACCGCCCAGCTCAGCATCGCCGAACCCGGCAGCTACGAATACATCTGCGGCCTGCATCCACAGATGAAGGGCAAGATCGAAGTGAAATAGCCGCGCCGTGGCGTGGCGCCTGCCGAAGGGCGGGCGAAGGCGCTCTTGCGCCATGCCCGCCTTGCCCACCGACGCATCATCCGCGAAACAGCAGGCACGCGTCGCCATACGAATAAAACCGATAGCCGCTGCTGATTGCATGGGCGTAGGCCTGCTTCATGGTGTCGAGCCCCGAGAAGGCCGACACCAGCATGAACAGGGTCGAGCGCGGCAGATGGAAATTCGTCAGCAGGATGTCGACTGCGCGGAAGCGATAGCTCGGCGTGATGAAGATCGCGGTGTCACCTTCGAACGGCAGGATAGTGCCGTCTTCGGCGGCGGCGCTTTCCAGCAGCCGCAGCGAGGTGGTGCCGACCGCGACGATGCGACCGCCATTGGCCCGGGCTGCGTTCAGCGCGTCGGCGGTCTCCCGGGAAATGGAACCCCATTCCGCGTGCATCCTGTGCCCTGACGTGTCCTCCACCTTGACCGGCAGGAAGGTCCCTGCCCCGACATGCAGGGTGACGCGATGAATCCCGACACCGCGTTCGCGCAGTGCCGCTTCCAGCGCGGCGGTAAAATGCAGTCCCGCCGTGGGTGCTGCGACCGCGCCCTCAATGGCCGCGAACATGGTCTGGTAGTCGGCGGCGTCGCGCGCGTCGGGGGAGCGCCTGGAGGCGATGTAAGGCGGCAGCGGCGGGCTGCCGAGATCGGCAATCGCCTGATCCAGCGCCGGCCCGTGGAAGGTAAAGGACAGCACGACCTCGCCGTCATCGCCCTTGTGCTCGACCTCTGCATCGAGGTGGCCGAGCAGGCACACCCTGCCCTCATGACCGAACCGGACCACGTCGCCCGGCGCCAGTTTCTTTGCCGGCTTGACCAGCGCCTGCCAGCGCGAGCCGTCGAGCCGCTTGATCAGCGTCGCCTCGATCTTCGGCTCGGTGTCGCGGCCGATGCGACGTCCCGTGAGCTGGGCCGGGATCACCTTGGTGTCGTTGACCACCAGCTGGTCACCGGGCTCGAGCCATTGCGGCAGCTCCCCGACGATGCGGTCGAGCAGGCTCCCGTCGGGACGCACCACCAGCATCCTCGCAGAATCGCGTGGGCTCGCCGGCCGCAGCGCGATGTTGTCGGCGGGAAGTTCGAAGTCGAACAGATCGGTGCGCATGCGGTTCGGGCTCATAGCCGGGCCATGAGGCACGGCCCTCTTCACCTCTCCTCGTCGGGGAGAGGTCGGAGACTGAGCGTAAGCGAAGGCTCCGGGTGAGGGCGCCCGGATCAAGTGAGAGCAAAGCCCCCTCACCCGCTCGCTTCGCTCGCGACCTCCCCTGCGGGGAGAGGTGAAGAATTCAACGGCCGGAGATTACGCCGCGTCCAGCGCCATGCGGGCCTTGACGATCTTGTCCGGGTTCTGCACCGGCTCGCCGCGCTTGATCTTGTCGACGTTGTCCATGCCCTCGGTCACCTTGCCCCACACGGTGTATTGGTTGTTGAGGAACGAGGCGTCGTCGAAGCAGATGAAGAACTGGCTGTCGCCGGAATCCGGGCTGGCGGCGCGCGCCATCGAGGTGGTGCCGCGCACATGCGGCTCCTTGTTGAATTCCGCCTTCAGCTTCTTGCCGGAACCGCCGGTGCCGGTGCCCTGCGGGCATCCGGTCTGCGCCATGAAGCCATCGATCACGCGATGGAACACGATGCCGTCGTAAAAGCCCTCGCGCACCAGTTCCTGGATGCGGGCGACATGACCGGGCGCAAGGTCGGGACGCATCTCGATCTTGACGGGGCCCTGGGTGGTTTCGAGGATCAAGGTATTTTCGGTATCAGCCATGCTCTTTACTCTGTCGGTTTGGGTGGGAATTTCCAGCGAGATCTCAATGGGACCGCGGCGGGGGCCGGCGATGGCGCCGCCCGGTGCTCGGTAGATGGCAACAGCGTGCAGCGTCGCAACGCCCCGCTACCGGAGCGCGGTCCATTGCTGCAGCATCAAGCCGCGCGGCGAACCGAAGGGCCGATTTGCGGCGCGGCGCCTAACTTCGCTCACTTGATGTCGGATGCGACTTGCACCTTCACCATCTTGTCGGGGTCGGTCACCTCACCGCCGCGCGAGCCCGGCGGCGCCTTCTTCAACTTGTCGACCACGTCCATTCCGGACACCACTTCGCCGATCACGGTGTACTGGCCGTTGAGGCTCGCGCCGTCGGCGAACATGAAGAAAAATTGCGAGTTGGCGGTGTCGACGCTGTCGCCGCGCCTGGCCATGCCGACCACGCCGCGCGTGAACGGCACCTTGGAAAATTCCTGCTTCAGGTTCGGATATTTCGAGCCGCCGGTGCCGTTGAAATTCTGGCCGTCGCCGGTCTGTGCCATGAAGCCGTCCATCACGCGGTGGAACGGCACGTTGTTGTAGAATCCCTCGCGCGCCAGCTGTTTGATCCGCTCGGCATGCTGCGGCGCGATGTCGGTGCGAAGCTTGAACACGATGCGGCCCTTGGTGCTGTCGATGACGATCGCGTTCGCCTTGTCGAGAGCCGCGGGCAGCGGCTGGGCGATCGCGGGGGCCGCACAGATCAGCGCGGCGAGCAGGCCAAGAATTCGGATCATGTTAACTCCGGATCAGAGAAAGCGGGTCAGGTAGCGAATTTGGTCTTGAGGCTGGCGGCAACCGCCGGCGGCACGAACGCCGAGACATCGCCGCCCATGGCAGCGATCTGCCGCACCAGTGTGGCGGTGATCGGGCGGACCGCCACCGACGCCGGCAGGAACACGGTATGCACCCCGGGCGCCATGGTCTCGTTCATGCCCGCGATCTGCATCTCGTAGTCGAGATCGGTGCCGTCGCGCAGGCCGCGAATCATGATGGTGGCCCCGGCCTTCTGCGCCGCCGCGACGGTCAGGTTGTCATAGGTGGTGCAATCGAACGCGCAGTGCGCCGCGGCGGCCACGGGGGCAAACACCCGCTCGACCATTTCCAGCCGTTCCTCGGTCGAGAACAGCGGCTTCTTGCCGGGAGCAACCCCAATGGCGACGATCAGCCGGTCGCAGAGCCCGACGGCGTGCCGGACCACATCCAGATGTCCATTGGTGACGGGGTCGAATGAGCCGGGATACAGCGCGATGCGGGGCATGAACCCCTCTACCCCGCCCCGGGCGGACCCGCAAGCCGGGTTGGTTCCTCGCCCCGGAGGCAATCGCCCAGTTTTTATATTGCGCCTGGCCCTGAACCACTTGAGGGGTCACGGCGTCTTCTCGGCAGGCAGGCAATGTTTCGCGGCGGGAGCGGCCCACGAAACAAAACTCCGCCGGGACGAAACCATTTCGCGGGGGCGCGAAGACATCCGGAAACCGGCGCTTTGTATCCATCGACCAACGAAACGGCGGGCCAACAGGCCCGATGACAGGGGACCGTCATGATCAAGACTCTTTCAGCCATCGCCATCGCCGCGTTCATTGCAGGCGCGCTCACCATTCTGCCCGGCTTTGCCCCGCAGGTCGAAGCCAGCGTCCCGGTAGCCCTCGCCAAGGGCGACCGTCTGGACATCAAGCAGATCGGCCCCAACTGCTCGCAGCAGGCCTGGCCGAACTTCGAGGCGGCCTGCCTGCGCATCGCCGGCAAGAAGACCATGATCCGGGAAGCCCGGCTGGTGACTGCCGACCGTACCCCGTAACGGCGCAGTCATTACCCATTTTACCTTCGAGTCCTGCCAGGTTGCTCTGGTCTGAGGTCCCCGGGATGCCCCCCGGGGACCTCCTTGATTCCGGGGACGGCCGGTTGTCGCGTCGGCACCGAGCGCCAGATCAAGAGCGGGCGAATGGGACGTTGCGAATGGCGAGTGACGGGCGAACAGGGTCCCTCTCGCCACACGCTACTCGCCGTTTGCGTTTCCATTGCCGTTCTCGGCGTCCTCGCCGATGTGCTCGACCGACACCACATGCTCGTCCTCGGCGGTGTCGAACACGATGACACCCTGGGTGGAGCGGCCGGCGATGCGGATGCCTTCGACCGGGCAGCGGATCAGCTGCCCCTTGTCGGTGACCAGCATGATCTGGTCGCTTTCCTCGACCGGGAACGAGGCCACCAGCTTGCCGTTGCGGTTATTGACCGACATCGCGACGATGCCTTTGCCGCCGCGGCCGGTGGTCCGGTATTCGAATGACGACGTGCGCTTGCCGTAGCCATTGACCGACACCGTGAGCACGACCTGTTCCTGGGCCGACATCTCGACGTATCGCTCGGAACTGAGCTGGACCGCGCTGGAAGTATCCTCGCCCTCGGCTTCCGCGCCCTCTTCCGCCGCGGCTTCGCCGGCCACGGCGCGGCGCATCTTCAGATAGGCTGTCCGCTCGTCCGACGTCGCCTCGACATGCCGCAGGATCGAGAGCGAAATCAGCCGGTCGTCCTTGGGCAGCGCGATGCCGCGCACGCCCATCGAGGTGCGGCCGGAAAACACCCGCACGTCGGTGACGGGGAAGCGGATGCACTGGCCGCCGGCGGCGGTCAGCAGCACGTCGTCGCGCTCGGTGCAGATCTGAACGTCGACGATCGCCTCGTCGGGATCGAGCTTCATGGCGATGATGCCGGAACGCCTGACGTCGACGAAATCCGACAGCTTGTTGCGGCGGACATTGCCGCCTGTGGTGGCGAACATCACGTCGAGATTACCCCAGGAGGATTCGTCCTCGGGCAGCGGCATGATGGTGGTGATGCGCTCGCCCTGTTCCAGCGGCAGGATGTTGATCAGCGCCTTGCCGCGGCCATTCGGCGCCGCCACCGGCAGGCGCCAGACCTTTTCCTTGTAGACCTGACCGCGCGACGAGAAGAACAGCACCGGCGTATGGGTCGAGGCCACGAACAGCCGGCTGACGAAGTCCTCGTCGCGGGTCGACATGCCGGAACGGCCCTTGCCGCCGCGGCGCTGCGCGCGATAGGCCGACAGCGGCACGCGCTTGACGTAGCCGGCGTGCGAGACGGTAACCACCATGTCCTCGCGCTGGATCAGGTCCTCGTCCTCGACCTCATCCTCATGCTCGATGATTTCGGTCTTGCGCGGCGTAGCGAATTCCGACTTCACCGCGGCGAGTTCTTCCTTGATGATGGACTGCACCCGCGCGCGCGAGCGCAGGATCTCGAGGTAATCGGCGATTTCAACCGCCAGTTTATCGAGCTCTTCGGAGATTTCCTCACGGCCAAGCGCGGTAAGGCGCGCCAGCCGCAGTTCGAGAATGGCCTTGGCCTGTTCGAACGACAGCCGCGCGGTGCCGTCCTCGGCCAGGCGATGGCGCGGATCGTCGATCAGCGTGATCATCGCAGCCACGTCCTTCGCCTGCCAGTCGCGCGACATCAGGGTATCGCGCGCGGTGGTGGGGTCCGGCGAGGTCCTGATCACGCGGATGATCTCGTCGATATTCGCCACCGCGATCGCGAGACCGACCAGGATATGGGCACGGTCGCGGGCCTTGTTGAGCAGGAATTTGGTGCGGCGGGTGATCACCTGCTCACGGAAGGCGATGAACAGCGTGAGGAAGTCCTTCAGGTTCATCACCTGCGGCCGTCCCGAATCGAGCGCCAGCATGTTCGCCGGAAAGTTCGTTTGCAGCGGTGTGAAGCGATAAAGCTGATTCAGCACCACTTCCGCCATGGCATCGCGCTTTATTTCGACCACGACGCGGTAGCCATCACGGTCGGATTCGTCCCGCAGCGCCGAAATACCCTCGATTTTCTTCTCGCGATTCAGCTCGTCGATGCGCGCGACCATGGAGGCCTTGTTCACCTGGTAGGGAATTTCCGAGATGATGATGGCCTCGCGGTCCTTGCCCCAGGCCTCGATTCTCACCTTGCCGCGCATCACGATCGAGCCGCGGCCGAGATGATAGGCCGAGCGGATGCCCTGGCGTCCGAGGATGATGCCCCCGGTCGGAAAATCCGGTCCGGGGATGATGTTGATCAGTTCGTCGATCGAAAGTGCCGGATTTTCGATCAGCGCCACGCAGGCGTCGACCACTTCGCCGAGATTATGCGGCGGGATGTTGGTCGCCATGCCGACAGCGATGCCGCCGGCGCCATTGACCAGCAAATTGGGGAATTTGGCCGGAAGAACCCGAGGTTCCGTCTCGGAATTATCGTAGTTCGGCTGGAAATCGACGGTGTCCTTGTCGATATCTCCGAGGACCGCGAGAGCCGATCTGGTCAGACGCGCCTCGGTATATCGATAGGCCGCCGGCGGATCTCCATCGACCGAGCCGAAATTGCCCTGCCCGTCGATGAGCGGAAGGCGCATGGAGAAATCCTGCGCCATGCGGACCATCGCATCGTAAATCGACTGGTCGCCGTGGGGATGATATTTGCCGATCACGTCGCCGACGACACGCGCCGACTTCACGTATTTCTTGTCGGGCGTGTGCCCCTGCTCGTACATCGAATAGAGAATGCGGCGATGCACCGGCTTCAACCCGTCGCGCGCATCCGGCAGCGCCCGCGCCACGATCACGCTCATGGCGTAATCGAGATAGCTGCGCTTCATCTCGTCGAGGATGGATATAGGGCGAATATCCGAGGGCGCCGGCGGCTCGCCGGGCTTCTCATCTTCAGGGTCAGACAAAGGGGAAATCCGGTCAGTTCTGGCTCAGAATCATATAGCGTATCGAGGCCTTTCTAACCACCCCTAACTGATCTTCGCCAGTGGTTTTTCCCTTCGTTTTTTCATGGACTTAAGGGAGGGCTGATGCAGCCCGGCAGGTCGGCGAATCCGGCCGTCCGAAGCGACCGAAACACCAGCGGCCCAGAGCGCCTCTTTTGGCGGCCTTCACGAGCCAAGCAGGACCTGGCGCATGAGCCGGCGGGGCGCCAGCATCAACGGCCCCGGCAGGCAGCAGCAACTGCATTTCCAACCGAACTCCCGGTGCGATCAGGGCCGCGATCAGAACGGAATGTCGTCGTCCATGTCGCTGTTGCGCGCGCCGCCGGCGCCGGCCGCCACCGCGCGGCGCGGTGCCGCGCTGGAGGGACCGCTGGAGCCGAAATCGCCGCCGGACTCGTCCGGCCCGAAACTGCCGCCGCCACCGGCGCCGCTGCGGCCGTCAAGCATGGTCAGCGTGGAATTGAATCCCTGCAGCACCACCTCGGTCGAGTATTTCTCGACGCCGGCCTGGTCGGTCCATTTGCGGGTCTGCAGCGCGCCTTCGATGTAAACCTTGGCGCCCTTCTTGAGATACTGCTCGACGATCTTGCAGAGCGGCTCGGAGAAGATCACCACCCGGTGCCACTCGGTCTTTTCCTTGCGTTCGCCGGTGGCCTTGTCGCGCCAGGTCTCGGAGGTCGCAACGCTCAGATTGGCGATCGGCCGCCCGTCCTGGGTCCGCCGGATTTCCGGATCCTTGCCCAGATTCCCGACCAGAATCACCTTGTTCACGCTTCCCGCCATCGCCGCTCTCCACTCCTGAAATGTACTGAACCATCCGGATCCCTATTCAGCCGCCGGAGGAAATCCGCAACTGCGCTGGGAACCAGCTTGACCGACCGTATACGCTCAAGAATGCCGCGCGCCGAGCGATCCCTCGGTTATCCACATTATAGCATTCCAGCGCAGAATGTTCCAGTTTTGTTCTGAGATCCCGATAGGGACTGGTCGGCGCTGCGGTATGTCGGTGCGGCAGGGGCCGGCCCCATGACCGCGATTTCGAATTCGGTAGACAAATCATCCGCTTCTGCGCCCTCATTTCGCCGACGAGTGTTGCATTTCGGAGACTGCCTTTTCCGTTGAATCGAATATTATCGCTCCCGGAAGTTGAAGTGCTCGGACCGGGAATTCGATATCGCTTCGGGATTTGAAGAAGCTGATCAGCCGGACTAACTGGAGAGAATGAAATGAAGAAGTTCTTGATGGGTACCGTTGGTCTGGTTGCGCTGAGCCTGTCGGCCCCCGCATCGGCTGCCGATATGCGCGCTCGTCCCTACACCAAGGCGCCGCCCCCGATCGTCGCTCCGATCTATAACTGGGGCGGTCTCTACATCGGCGCCAATGGCGGTTACGGCTGGAGCCGCAATTGCTGGGATTTCGTAAGTCTCGCGGGTGTACCGTTCACGGGCGGCCAAGGCTGTCACGACGCCGACGGTGCCGTAGCAGGCGGACAGATCGGCTATCGCTGGCAGAGCAATCAGTTTGTGTTCGGCCTGGAAGCCCAGGGCAATTGGGCAGACCTCGAAGGCGGCAGCGCCTCGACGCCGACTCTTGCCGGCGTTGTCGACACCAATTCCCGGGTGCAGGCGTTCGGCCTATTCACGGGACAAGTCGGCTATGCGTGGAACAACGTACTGCTTTATGCAAAGGGCGGTGCCGCGGTCGTCGATAGCCGCCACTTCCACACTCTCGCGGGGACTAATGTCCTGTTCAATTCGACGGATAACACACGTTGGGGTGCAACCGTCGGTGTCGGCCTGGAAGTCGGCTTTGCCCCGAACTGGTCGGTCGGAGTCGCCTACGACCATCTGTTCATCGGTCGCGACACGCTCAGTTTCGCGGCTTCGCCGATCGGTGTGGCAACAACCAACAGCATCAATCAGGACGTCGATCTGGTCACGGCCCGAATCAATTATCGCTGGGGCGGTCCGCCGGTCGCGAGGTACTGATTGTCATCAGTCCTGACTTTCTCGACGTATTGAAAGGCCGGCCTCGCGCCGGCCTTTCTGCTTTACGAAGGCATCTCTGTTTCGGCCCCGGAGCTCCATCGGGCAAACGTTTAATGGCTTGCTCCGCGCACTGGCAGACCTCGGCATCTTTCCTGCGTCCCGAAGCTGCCCATTTACGCCCGATCACGGCTTCTGCGCGGATGCGCAGCCTGATCCGGCGTGGCCCAACGCCTTGGAATTGCCGGCTGGATCATCGGCCGAAGCTGCGACTCGGCAAGCAAGTTCCATCCGGTTCCAGTCGAGTTCCCGATTTCGGTAAACAAATCATTAGTTTCTGCTCCCTCACTTCGCGGACGAGTGTTGCATATCGGAGACGGCTTTTTCCGTTGAATCGGTTATGGTCACTCTCGGAAATAGAGATCGGACTGGACGCTCGCACCGAAATTCAAAACCGCTTCGGGACCAAAGGAAGCGGATCAACTGGAGAGACCGAAATGAAAAAGTTCTTGATGGGTACTGTTGGTCTGGTTGCGCTGAGCCTGTCGGCTCCCGCATCGGCCGCCGATATGCGCGCGCGTCCTTACACCAAGGCGCCGCCCCCGATGGTCGCCGCGATCTATGACTGGAGCGGCATGTACATCGGTATCAACGGCGGATACGGCTGGAGCAGCAAGTGCTGGGACTTCACCACTCCGGGCGGCGCGTTCGTCGCTGCCGAGGGCTGCCATGATGCAGACGGCGGCACCGTCGGCGGACAGATCGGCTATCGCTGGCAGGCTTCGCAGTGGGTGTTCGGCCTGGAAGCGCAGGGCAACTGGGCTGATTTCCGTGGCAGCAATGTGAGCCTGCTTCCTGGTAACGTCTACAGAAACGAAAGCCGCGTCGACGCCTTCGGCCTCTTCACGGGCCAGATCGGCTACGCCATGAACAACGCCCTGCTTTACGTCAAGGGCGGCGCCGCGGTGACCTCCGATCGCTATCGCTCCTTCGTCAACGGCACTGGCATTCAGGCTTCCAACACCATCGACGACACCCGTTGGGGTGCCGTGGTCGGCGTCGGTCTGGAATATGGCTTCGCCCCGAACTGGTCGTTTGCGGTCGAATACGATCACTTGTTCATGGACGACAGGACCTACACCTTCACCAACAACGGCGTTGCCGGCGCGCCTGGTACCCTGTTCGGCACCAATCGCATCAGCCAGGACGTCGATCTGATCACCGCGCGCATCAACTACCGCTGGGGTGGCCCGGTCGTCGCGAGGTACTGATCTCCTCGACCTGATCTCAATAGAGTTACGAAAGGCCGGCCCTCTCGCCGGCCTTTTTGTTGTGCGGCACTTCCATCTGCCGCCATCGCAACCGCGGCCAAAACAAACCGTTGATGATTCGCCGCGTGGACTGGAAATTTCCTGCCGTTCTTCCTATGTTCCGAACTCACCCATGGCGACCGATCCCGGCATCCCCGGCGAGCGCGCCCGAACGCGCTGCGCGCCTGGCGCAGCAGGAAAAGCCTGTTATGGATGAAGTGATCAGGGCGAAGCGCCAATCGACCTCGGGCTCCGGTATGCGCGCGATCACGATTCGCGGCGCGCGCGAGCACAATCTCAAGAACGTCGACCTGGAGATCCCGCGCGACAAGCTCGTGGTCTTCACCGGACTGTCAGGCTCCGGCAAATCCTCGCTCGCCTTTGACACCATTTATGCCGAGGGTCAGAGGCGCTACGTCGAATCGCTGTCGGCCTATGCGCGCCAGTTCCTCGAGATGATGCAGAAGCCCGACGTCGACCAGATCGACGGGCTGTCGCCGGCGATCTCGATCGAGCAGAAGACCACCTCGAAGAATCCGCGCTCGACCGTCGGCACCGTGACCGAGATCTACGACTACATGCGGCTGTTGTGGGCGCGGGTCGGCGTGCCCTATTCGCCCGCGACGGGTCTTCCGATCGAGAGCCAGATCGTCTCGCAGATGGTCGACCGCGTGCTGGCGCTGCCTGAGGGCACCCGGCTATATCTGCTGGCGCCTGTGGTGCGCGGCCGCAAGGGCGAATACCGCAAAGAGCTCGCCGAGTACCTCAAGAAGGGATTCCAGCGGGTCAAGATCGACGGCGCCTTCCACGAGCTTTCGGAAGCCCCTGTGCTCGACAAGAAATTCCCGCACGACATCGACGTGGTGGTGGACCGCATCGTGGTGCGCCCCGACATCGGCCAGCGTCTGGCGGAAAGCTTTGAAACGGCCCTGAAGCTCGCCGAGGGCCTGGCGGTGATCGAATATGCCGACGCGCCGCCTGCCGCCGCCAACGAGAAGAAGTCCGACAAGAAGACCGCAAAAATCCACGACAAGAGCGGCGCGGAGCGAATCCTGTTCTCCGAAAAGTTCGCCTGCCCGGTGTCCGGCTTCACCATTCCGGAAATCGAGCCCCGGCTGTTCTCGTTCAACAATCCCTATGGCGCCTGCCCGGCCTGCGGCGGCCTCGGCGTCGAACAGCACATCGACGAGGACCTGGTCATTCCCGACAAGGAACTGACCTTGCGCAAGGGCGCGATCGCGCCATGGGCGAAATCCTCCTCGCCCTATTACATCCAGACCCTGACCGCGCTCGGAAAATTCTACAAGTTTACGCTCGACACCAGGTGGAAGGATCTGCCGAAGAAGGTGCAGCAGGCGCTGCTGCACGGCTCCGGCGACGACGAGATCAAGTTCTCCTATGAAGACGGCGTGCGCTCCTACGACACCAGGAAACCGTTCGAGGGCGTGGTCACCAATATCGACCGCCGCTATCGCGAGACCGAAAGCGAATGGGCGCGCGAGGAACTCGGCAAGTATTTCTCTGACATCCCCTGCGAAGGCTGCCACGGCTACCGGCTCAAGCCCGAGGCGCTGTGCGTCAAGATCGGCGGCAAGCATATCGGCGAAATCTCCGAACTGTCGGTGCGCCGTGCCGGGGAGTGGTTCGAGACCGTGCCGAAGGCGCTCAACGCCCAGCAGAACGAGATCGCCGCGCGCGTGCTGAAGGAAATCCGCGAGCGGCTGTCGTTTCTGCTCGACGTCGGCCTCAATTACCTGACCTTGGCGCGCGCCTCCGGCACCCTTTCCGGCGGCGAAAGCCAGCGCATCCGGCTGGCGTCCCAGATCGGCTCTGGGCTGACAGGCGTGCTCTACGTACTGGACGAGCCGTCGATCGGCCTGCACCAGCGCGACAATGCGCGGCTGCTGGAAACCCTGAAGCGGCTGCGCGACCTCGGCAATACCGTGATCGTGGTCGAGCATGACGAGGACGCCATCCGCCTCGCCGACCATGTCGTCGACGTCGGCCCCGGCGCCGGCGTCCATGGCGGCAATATCGTCGCGCAGGGTTCGCCCGCCGACGTCATGAACAATCCGAAATCGCTTACCGGCAAATATCTCACCGGCGAATTGTCGGTGGAAATTCCCGAGCGCAAGCCGCCGAACCATCGCCGAACCATCAAGGTGATCAACGCCCGCGGCAACAACCTGAAGAATGTCTCGGCGGAAATCCCGCTGGGGTTGTTCACCTGCGTCACCGGCGTCTCCGGCGGCGGCAAGTCGACGCTGCTGATCGACACCCTTTACAAGGCGATCGCCCGCAAACTCAACAACGCCAGCGAGGGCGCCGCCCCGCACGACCGCATCGAGGGCCTCGAGCATATCGACAAGATCATCGACATCGACCAGTCGCCGATCGGCCGCACCCCGCGCTCCAATCCGGCCACCTATACCGGCGCCTTCACGCCGATCCGCGAATGGTTCGCCGGCCTGCCCGAAGCCAAGGCGCGCGGCTACGAGCCCGGCCGTTTCTCGTTCAACGTCAAGGGCGGCCGCTGCGAGGCCTGCCAGGGCGACGGCGTCATCAAGATCGAGATGCACTTTCTGCCCGACGTCTACGTCACCTGCGACGTCTGCAAAGGCAAGCGCTACAACCGCGAAACGCTGGAAGTGCTGTTCAAGGGCAAGAGCATCGCCGACGTGCTCGACATGACCGTCGAGGAAGCCGCCGACTTCTTCAAGGCCGTCCCCCGCGTCCGCGAAACATTCAAGACATTGCACCGCGTCGGCTTGGATTACATCCATGTCGGTCAGCAGGCCACCACGCTGTCGGGTGGCGAAGCCCAGCGAGTCAAATTGGCAAAAGAGCTGTCGAAGCGCGCCACCGGCCGCACGCTCTACATCCTGGACGAGCCGACCACGGGCCTGCATTTCCACGACGTCAAGAAGCTGCTGGAAGTGCTGCACGAGCTGGTGTCGCAGGGCAACACCGTGGTGGTGATCGAGCACAATCTCGAGGTGATCAAAACCGCCGACTGGGTGATCGACCTCGGCCCCGAAGGCGGCGACGGCGGCGGCGAAATCGTCGCCTGGGGCCCGCCGGAGGACATTGTGAAAGCGCCGCGTAGCTATACGGGGAAGTTCCTGGGGCCGGTGCTGGCGAAGGCGGATGGCGGCAAGCGGAAGCGCGGGGTCGAGGCGGCGGAGTAGAGACTATCTGTCCGCCTCCCACAAACTTTTGATGTAATTGGGCGAGGAATGCGCGGCCGTGAGTGAAATCCTGCACCGCGTCCAGGCGTTAGTCGCCCGCGACGAATACCTGATATCACGGCATGGGTTTCGCGAACTGCTGGCAGATGATATCTTGACTGAGGACGTACTGACCGGAGTCGCGCATGCCGTGGTCGTCGAAAGTTATCCGGACTCGCGCAAGGAACCGGCCGTGTTGGTATTGCAGCACGACCGCGAAAGTCGTCCGGTACATGTAATGTGCGGCATTCCAAAGACCGAGGGAACGCCTGCGATTCTGGTGACAGCGTATCGGCCAGCAGCTGAGCTCTGGTCGGAAGACTTTATGAAGCGGAAGCAGCGATGACCCGAAAATCGAAAGAGCTTATCCACGAGGGGAAGTATGCCGCTGAAGTGTCCGTCGACCTGATCGAAGACGACACCACGTGGTCGCCCTATCTTTCGCCCGACGACGCCCGCAAGCTCGACGCCGTGAGGTTGGCATTGCGCCACGGGGATATCGTTGAGGCCGCTAAGTACGGCCGCATTTTCGAGCTGACTCCCGTCGCCGCGAAATAATTGTTTGGACGCGGCCGACCCGTGACAAACTGGGCGGGGTGGTATGGCGCAGCGGATTCCGACGCAATACGGTTCGCTTCTTCGCTCTGCGCCCGCCAAGTTTTCACTCCTCCACCACCGCCTCCACAAACCCTGCCGGATCCTCGCAGAACTCCCGCATGACCTTGTAGTGGTCAGTCTCCTTCACGGTCACCGGCTCCAGCCCGTATTTCGTCAGTCGCAACAGCCGCGCGTTGGGATACGCCATCAGCATCGGCGAATGCGTCGCCATGATGATCTGGCAATGGCCGGAATTTTCCATCCGCCGCATCAGCTTCAAAAATTCCATCTGGCGCGCCGGCGACAGCGCCGATTCCGGTTCGTCGAAGATGTAGATGCCCTGGCGCTGGCAGCGCTCCTTGAAGAAACGCATAAAGCCCTCGCCGTGCGAATGGGAGAGGAAGTCCGCATAAGGGCTCCCGGCCTGGTCGAGATACCTGGCGACGGAAAAGAAGCTTTCGGCCCGGAAGAACCAGCCGTTGGTGACCTTCGGCAGCCAGCTCGCACGAAACGCGCTGGACAGCTGGCCACCCATCGCCTCGACGGCGTTGGAGTGATCGACCGACCGATACCCCTTGCCGCCGCCGGCTTCGTCGTAGCCGGCAAGCACGGCGACGCCTTCGAGCAGAGTGGATTTGCCGGTGCCGTTTTCGCCGACGATGATGGTGATGGATCGATCGAAGCTCAGCTCGAAATCATCGCTCAGGAATGGCAGGCAGAATGGATAGGCGGCGCGGTCGGCGATGCGCGATGGCTCCAGCCAGACGCGCCGGAGGTAGGGCGCCGGCAGGTTGATCGGGCGGTTTCGTCTGGAGGCCATCGTTCCACTCCAAAAGCATCTAGGAACATAACAGGAACACAGTTGCTTTGGAAGTCAGGTTCTTGCGTGCCCGGGAGCGCTCTTTGCGGTATTATATTACCGTAGTGCACCAACATTCTAGCGTTGCATGGGGTTGTTTTCGATATTTTGGTGGGGCGCGAGCGCCGCGACGGCAGCCGCTGTTTCGATCCCGCTACAAACCGTCGCCAGGCACCTCCAGCACCAATTCCATCGTCATCAACACCGGATTGTCGCCGCGCTTGAGCCGGCCCTCGGCGAGGCCGCCGGTGTAGTCGACGACGGCAATGTCCAGCTCCGCTTCGAGCGCGCCGCCTGCGTTCGCCGCGATGATTCCCGCGCGGATCGCCAGTTCGGTCGCGAACGGTTCGACGATGCGGCCGTCCGCGAAGCGCACGCCGATGGTGCTGCCGACGCCGCCGTGAAATCTTGCGCGCGAGATTCCGCGTTCACGGCAGAACGTCTCCAGCGCGCCGGCAAAATCCTGGTTCGGCCGCAGCCGCAGCGCGAAGGCGCGGCTGGTTGCCCTGGCCGTAGAGGCCGCACAGGCAACCGGCCCGAACAGTTTGAAATTGGTCTCGGGATCGGGCTCCGCCGCGAACACCGCGCCGTCGATGCCGAACGCTTCCACCGCAAAGGGCTCGGCGACAAACGTCTCTTCCGGCAGGATATGGCCGCCGCCGAACCGGCCGTCGGCCTCGCGCCACAGCGCGTGGCAATGGAAGAACGGCGCGCCGTCGCGGCTACCCAGGGTCATCGCGCCGATCTGCAGTCGCGTCACGCCGGCGGGCCGAAAAGTGTCGCTGTAGAACGCGGCGTTGTCGCCGGTCTTCGACAGCGCCGGCATCACATAGGCGAACGGACCGAGCGCCCCTGCCCGCATGTTCACCGCGCCACCGGCGAATCCTTCAGCCGCAAAGCCGCGGCGGGTAGCCTCCAGCAGCGGCAGGCCGGCTTCCAGCTTCAGGGTGAAGCCGCGTCCCCTCGCCTCCACCCACTGGATGCGCTCGGGAGCGGGTGGACCGGGCTGCTTGATGCTTCGCATCTCTCAGCGACCGGCGTCGGCTGGCTTGTTGCCCTCGAGCAGCCCGCGGGCCTCGAGCTCGTCGCGCACCAGCCGCTTTGGAATCTTGCCGTAGCCGGATTTCGGCAACGCGTCCCAGAAGAAGAAGCGTTTCGGCATCTTGTAACGCGGCACCTTCGCGGCAAGAAACGTGGCCAGCTCGAGTTCGCTCACTTCGGCCGCCCCCTCGCGCGCCACGCAGACGGCGATGCCGACCTCGCCCCAGACCGGGTCGGGGACGCCGACGATCGCCACCTCGCCGATCGCGGGATGCGTCAGAATCTTCTCCTCCACCTCGCGCGGATAGATGTTGGATCCACCCGAGATGTACATGTCCGAGGCGCGGCCGGTGATGTAGACGAACCCCTGCTCATCGACATGGCCGAGATCGCCGGTGCGGAACCAGCCGTCGCGGAACGCCTTGGCGTTGGCTTCCGGATTGTCGTAGTAGCCGGCGAACACGGCAGGACCGATCACGCAGATCTCGCCGGTCTCGAACGGTTTGAGTTCGCGGCCATCGTCGCCCTGGATCGACACCTGCATACCGGTGCGCTCATAGCCGCACGAGCCGATCCGCGCCTGCGGCCCGTCCTCGGGGTCGTGCAGCTCCGGGGGCAGCACCGTGATGTTGCCGGTGACCTCGCCGAGCCCGAAATACTGCACCAGCACCTTGCCGAGTTTCTTCAACGCCGCCTTCTGGTCCTCGCGGTACATCGGCGCGCCGGCATAGATGATGTAGCGCAGCGAGGAATGGTCGTAGCGGTCGATCGCGGGGTGCTCCACCATCATCTTCAGGATGGTCGGCACGGTGAAGATATTGGTGACGCGGCGGGTCTCGATCAGCCGGAACGCCTCGTTGATATCGAAACGCTCCGATGGCAGCAGGATGGTCGGCACGCCACGCGCAGCCTGCACCAGCTGATGCACGCCGGCGCCGTGCGACAGCGGCGCCACCACCAGCGAGGCGTCAATTTCCGTGGTGCCGGGCATCAGGTCCGCCAGGTGATTGGTCACCACGAACGCCATCTGGCCATGGGTCAGCACCGCCGCTTTCGATCGCCCGGTGGTGCCTGACGTGAAGAAGAACCAGCAGGGGTCGTCGTAGTCGACGGCGGCGTTTTCGAACTTCGCGCCGTCGTGGGCAGCGATCACCTCGCTCACTGGTTTCCCGGCGACGACGCCTTCGCCGATCCGCCACGTGAAAGCCAGCACCGGGCTCGCGGCTGCGACCGCGGCAGCATGCTCCGGGAAATCGCCGTGGCACAGGAAGCCCTTGGCGCCGGAGGCTGTCGCGAGATACGCCACCTCGTCCGGCATCAATCTGAAATTGGTGGGAACCCAGACCGCACCGAGCCGAAAGGCGGCGAACATCGACCAGAACATCTCGTCGCAGTTCCGAGAATGCACCAGGATGCGGTCGCCCTTGACGATGCCGTGAGCGGCGAGTGCCGCCGCCAGCGCCGAGACGTGGCTATCGATCTCGCGCCAGTTCCAGGACCTGTCGCCCCAGACCAGGCCCGGGCGGTCGCCGTGACGGCGGGCATTTTGCGTCAGCATATGAGCGAGGTTCATGACCCGGCGGGACATCCGCAGGATGCCGCCGGGGGGCGCGGCCGCGGTAACGCTATCGATCACGTGGATGGCTCCGGAATTGAGACGATGGTGCGCCGATCAATGATTGCAATAATACGCCCAAACGGATGTAGATGTCGCCATGACCTTCCATTCCCTGAAAAGAAGTATTCGTCGGCTGTACGAAGGCGCGACGCCGCGTGGCGTCCGCTTCCGATATGCCCTGCTGGCGTTCGATATCGTCACGGTGCTGTTCATCATCGCGACCTCGTTCCTGCCCAACAGCCAGACCATCGAGACGCTCGACGTGCTGTTCGGGATCGGCATCCTTGCCGACTTTTCGGCCCGGCTGCTCGTCAGCCGGAATCGGCTGCGCGAATTTACCCGCTTCTCGACGTGGACCGATGTGGTGGCGATCGTCTCATTCCTCGCGCCGCTGGCCGGGGAAGCCGGCGGCTTTCTTCGCATTCTGCGAACATTGCGGCTCCTGCGCGACTACCAGATGCTGATGCGCCTGCGCGCCGACAGCT
Source organism: Bradyrhizobiaceae bacterium Ga0074131 (assembly GCA_001464035.1). Taxonomy (GTDB): domain Bacteria; phylum Pseudomonadota; class Alphaproteobacteria; order Rhizobiales; family Xanthobacteraceae; genus Bradyrhizobium. The sequence continues at coordinate 110,586 of LNEC01000010.1, read as the reverse complement.
CGTTCTTCCGGCGCCATGAAGAGGTTATCTTTGCCGTCACCAATCTCGCGGTGTTCATTTTCGTAATGACCGCGATCGTTTACGAAACCCAGAAGTTCCACAACGACCAGATCACGAACTATGCCGACGCGCTGTACTTCACGGTCACCGCGCTGACGACCACCGGCTTTGGCGACATTACCCTGCCCGGCACGCTCGGCCGGCTCATCTCTGTCGTTATCATGATTTTCGGCGTGACCCTGTTCTTCAATCTCGCCCGCGCGCTGCTGAACCCGAACAAGGTCCGATTTCCCTGCCCGAGCTGCGGCCTACAGCGCCACGACAGCGACGCCGTGCATTGCAAGGCGTGCGGCATCGTGCTGAATATTCCCGACGAAGGGCATACTTAGCCTCCATGAAACGAGTCGAATGAAGCCCGCGACGGCGCCAAAATGCCCAGTGCGACCTATGCCCTGTTCCGCAGCGCCATTCTCGCCGAGCGGCAGGTGGTGTGCAGCTACAGCGGCCGGGTTCGCGAGCTATGTCCGCACATCATCGGTGTCAACAAGAATGGCGAGGAAGTCGTGCTGGCATGGCAGTTCGGCGGCCAAAGCAGCGGCCCGCTGCCGCAATGGCGATGCCTGCGGCTTGCCAATGTCGGAAATGCCCGGGTCCGCGACGGGAGCTGGTACGAGGGCGGATCGCACTGTAGGAAACAGACCTGCGTCAGCCGGATCGATCTCGACATCAACATTCACGTTCGCAAGCGGCGATAACGGCGGTGGTCCCGTAGCGGCCAGTTAGCGCACCCCGGTCCCGCCGCAGCGTTGGCATTTCACCACCTTGTCGCCCTTCTTCAGCAAGCCCTTGCCCTCGCAGTTCTTGCATTTCTGCTTCTTCTTGATGTTGGGGCCCTTTTGGCTCGTCATGACGTTCTCCAGACCAGCAGCGCTGCGATCGACGGCAAAATGACCCGCGCGCCGTCCCCTTATAGCCCGATCTGACGTGATCGAGGACAACCAACCACCGGACGCGGGTTCGTTGCATCGGACGGGCCGGCCTGCCGCAAACGGTCGAAGCGGCTGAAATGAGCATTTTCGCGTGCCGCATGCGCCCGTGCCCGGTCGAGAGTTTGCAACGGCGGGTGCAGGCGCTTAAATGACCTGACAGGCCTATCGTTTTCGGAGATTGAAAGTATGACGGCAGCATCCGTTCGCGACAACAAGGCGCAAAGCCGATTCGAACTCGATGTCGAGGGAACGCTGGCGTTCGCGAATTATCGCCTGACGCCGTCGGCCGTCGTCATCACCCATACCGAAACGCCGCGCGCGCTGCGCGGCCGTGGCATCGCGTCCGAGCTGGTGCATGGCGCGCTGCAGCTCATCCGCACCGATGGATTGAAAGTGATTCCCGGTTGCGGTTTTGTGGCGGACTACCTGCGCAAACATCCGGAATTTGCCGATCTGGCGGGCTGACGAGCCTGGATGGCCGCGCACGGCAGCCATCACTGGTTCGGTCGCTCGCAAAAAAGGCCCGCAGCTGGCGGGCCTTTTGATTTCGTCCGGCGATCCGCCGCTGGCCTGACCCTAGTGCTTGATCTCGGGCGGCAGCTTGCCGCCGTTTGCGGCGAATTTCGTCATCACCTGCTTGTGCAGCCAGATGTTCATGCTGGCGGAATCATTGCTGTCGCCGGTGTAACCAAGCTCCTTCGCAAGCTCCTTTCGCGCGGTGAAGCTGGAATCGATGTCGAGCGCCTTCATCAAGTCGACGATCGAAGTGCGCCATTCCAGCTTTTCGCCTTTGGCCTTGACGGCCGCGTCCAGGATCGGCGCTACATCGACGGTTGCGGCGGGCGCGGCCGAAGATCCGCCTGATCCGGCAGCCGTACCGCCACCGGCAGGAGCCGCATCGGCCTTCGTGCCGAAGATCGCTCCCATGATTCGTCCAAAAATGCTCATCTATTTCTCCAGATCGACGTTCGTACAGCCCGGCGTGACCTTAGCGCTCCTTCCGAGGCTTGCCAATGCAGCATTCACCGAAGCGTGAGCGACGGCGTTGCTGATTGGGAGTACGCTGGCGGTTCAGTTCGCGACACGGCCAGCTTCGGGTTCCTGTCTTCGCGTCTGGCCCCGACCGTGATCGCTTCGACGACGGTTCGCTTGCGCCCGCAACGGTATGAAATTCGATCGCACGCAAAGGGAGACGATGACCATGGCCACGCCATACCCAGGAAATGCTTCCGGTGATGCCACGCCGCTCGGTCAACCGGCACAACATAGCGCACCTGTCATCCGAACCATCGGTCTCTCCGATCTGCACAGGGCGCTGCGGCTTGGCTGGGAGGATTTCAAGGCGGTGCCTAGCCATGCCATCATTCTCTGCGTGATCTATCCGGTGCTCGGACTGGTGCTGGCGCGGACCGTGCTCGGCTACTCGGTGCTGCCGCTGTTGTTTCCGCTGGCGGCGGGCTTTGCCCTGCTGGGTCCGTTCGCAGCCCTCGGCCTTTACGAACTCAGCCGCCGCAGGGAGCGTGGCGATCAGGCCTCAGCGTGGGATGCGATCGACGTGCTGCGCTCGCCTTCGTTCGGGGCGATGCTCGGGCTGGGGACGCTGCTGCTGGCGCTGTTCGTGATCTGGGTTGCTACCGCGCAGGCGATCTATGTCGCGGCGTTCGGTTACGAAGCCGCGGCGGGCATTCCGGATTTCGCCAGGCGCGTGCTGACGACGCCGCAAGGATGGTGGCTGATCGCTGCTGGATGCAGCGCCGGCTTCCTGTTCGCCGTGGTGGCGCTGTGCGTCAGCGTGGTGTCGTTCCCGTTGATGCTTGACCGCCATGCCGGCGCCGCCGACGCCATGGTGACATCGCTCCGCGTGGTGGCTCGAAACCCGCTGCCGATGGCGGCATGGGGATTGATTGTCGCCGTGCTGCTGGCTGCGGGGTCGCTGCCGTTCTTCCTGGGCCTCGCCATCGTCATCCCGCTGCTCGGCCATGCCACCTGGCATCTCTATCGGGAGGTCGTCGTGCCCGAGCTCAATCCGCAGCCGCAGCCTTCCCGCCCGCAGCGTGAGCGACGCCCGGCGGCGGATTTTCCGGCCAACTTATTCCCGTGGCGGCGCAAGAACGACAGGTAATGCGCGCAGGCCCGCCGGGCCTAACCGTCGTCATTTGACCACCGGGGGTGTGACAGGGTAATTCACGTCTAAATAATGATTATATATTCATAAATTAAAGCGTTATGCATGCGAATCACGCAGGTGCGGGTAGCGACGATCACGCTCTGATAGCTATATAGGGGCCCTCAAGCCCTCCGGGCGCATGGTGAAACCATCAGGCGTTATGCCACTTTTGCGATGATTTCGTGGCTATTCCCGCTTTTTGCCAGCGGACGTACCGCTCCACGCATTGAAAAAGATTAATCAATTCTTATCGTAGTCATGCACTATGGGTCTAGCTGCATCGCAACATAGGAACTTCCGCACTGCGGTGTGATCTTCTATATTCATTTCAACGATACAGCTTCTTCCAAGAGCTGAATCGAATATTCAAGGAGACTACCCATGTTGCTCTCGCTCATCCGCATGATCCAGGCGTTCCGGGACTATCATCGCAATGTCAGCGAATTGTCTCAGCTCAGCGATCGCGAACTGACCGATATCGGCCTTGATCGTTCAGACATTCCCCGCGTTGCAGCCGGTACCTATAAGGGCTGATTCGGGTCCCAGCGGACTGACGAACCGGATAACGCCCGCCTCGCTGCGGGCGTTATCGTATCTGCTGTGCATTCCACCGGGACGGAAAACGCGCTACCTCTTTCGGCCATGAACGCCAGCAAATCTTCCTCTGAAACCGTCCATGTCGTCGGCGCCGGACTGGCCGGTTCGGAAGCGGCTTGGCAGGTCGCCAGTGCCGGCGTTGCCGTGGTCCTGCACGAGATGCGCCCGATCAGGATGACCGAGGCGCACCGCACCGACGGCCTCGCCGAGCTGGTCTGCTCCAATTCGTTTCGGTCCGACGACGCCGCCAACAATGCCGTCGGGCTGCTGCATGCCGAAATGCGCCGGCTGGGCTCGCTGATCATGCGGGCTGCCGACGCCAATCAGGTACCGGCCGGCGGCGCCCTAGCAGTAGACCGTGATGGATTTTCGGCTGCCGTCACCAAAGCCCTCACCGATCACCCCCTGATCGACATCGACCGCACCGAGGTCGCCGGCCTGCCGCCGGCGGATTGGGGCAATGTCATCGTGGCGACGGGACCCCTTACCTCCGCCCCGCTCGCCGAAGCCATCCGCGAACTCTCGGGTGAGGACGCGTTGGCGTTCTTCGACGCCATCGCCCCGATCGTGCACAGGGATTCCATCGACATGTCAGCGGCCTGGTTTCAGTCGCGCTACGACAAGGTAGGACCCGGCGGCACCGGCGCCGACTACATCAACTGCCCCATCAACAAGGAGCAGTACGACGCGTTCGTTGATGCGCTGATCGCAGGCGAAAAGACCGACTTCAAGGAGTGGGAAACCAACACCCCCTACTTCGACGGCTGCCTGCCGATCGAGGTGATGGCCGAGCGCGGCCGCGAAACCCTGCGCCACGGACCGATGAAGCCGGTCGGGCTCACCAATCCGCACGATCCGACCGTGAAGCCCTATGCCATTGTGCAGTTGCGCCAGGACAACAAGCTCGGCACACTCTACAATCTGGTCGGCTTCCAGACCAAGCTGAAGCACGGCGTCCAGCAGCGCGTGTTCCGCACCATTCCCGGGCTCGAGAACGCCGAATTCGCCAGGCTCGGCGGACTGCACCGCAACACCTTCCTGAATTCGCCGAAGCTTCTGGACACGCAGCTGCGGTTGCGCGCGCAGCCGCGGCTGCGCTTCGCCGGCCAAATGACCGGCTGCGAAGGCTATGTGGAATCCGCCAGCATCGGATTGATGGCCGGCCTCTATGCCGCCGCGGACGTCCGCTCGGCTTCGCTTACGCCGCCGCCTTCGACCACGGCACTGGGATCGCTGCTCGGCCATATCACCGGCGGCCATATCGAAACCATCGATGCCGGCCCGCGCTCGTTCCAGCCGATGAACGTCAATTTCGGATTGTTTCCGCCGCTGGCCAGCCCGCCCACCAGGAAGCCCGACGGCACGCGGCTGCGCGGCAATGAAAAGACCGTTGCGAAGAAACAGGCGATGAGCGCCAGAGCGCTGTCGGATCTAGATCGCTGGATTGCCGATCACTTGCGCGTTGCGGCGGCGGCGGCGTGAGCATTCCATGAGTCTCCCCAAAGACGACGCCGCCGTGCTGTCGGCGCGATGGACCGAAGGCGTGCTCTTGAAGCGCGACGTGTTTTCGACGGTGGAGCGCGGTCGCTTTCGGAGCGATGCCGGCGAGGTTGATGCCGTGCTGCGCCGTCTCGATCAGGTACCGTGGTGGTCCTGGCTCCCGGCACGGCATTTGTTCGGGCGCGAGGCCCGAGCGCTGGCGCTGGCGCGCGACCTGCACGTCGGGCCGGAGCTGCTGTGGGCGGGCCGGCAGGCGCTGGTGCGCGGTTTTATCAATGGCGTAGCCCTGCAAATGGCAAAGCCGCATGGCGACGCCGCCTATTTTCGTTCCGCCAAGCTGGCATTGCGCAAAATGCATCGCGCCGGCATCTGCCACAATGATCTCGCCAAGGAACAAAACTGGCTGCGTGGCATCGATGGTCGCGCCTATGTCACGGATTTTCAGCTCGCAGCCTGCTTCAAGTCACGCAGCAAGTTGTTCCGGATCGCAGCCTACGAGGATCTGCGGCATCTGCTGAAGCACAAGCGAAGCTATGCGCCGGACGCGTTGACGGCGACAGAGCGCAAGATCCTCGCGCGCAAATCGGCGGTCGCCAGCCTCTGGCTGATGACCGGCAAGAAGGTCTACCGCGCCATCACCCGCGGACTGTTCGACTTTACCGACCGCGAAGGCGGCGGCCGGCGCCTGGTCAACGACGCCCCGATTCTGCTCGACCTGATCCGGAAAAATCCAGATGTTCGGGACATCGCCATCGTCGCCTTCGCCGACCGTCGCACCGGCGTCGGGCTTTATGCGTTTGTCGAAGCCGATCAACCCGCGCTCGAGGCGCAATTGCGCAACGACCTCACCGCGGCGAGGGGTCCAAAACCGCCGGAGCATATCCAGGTCGTGCAGGCGCTGCCGCGCGACGCCGCCGGAAAGCCTCGCACCGAGATCTTGCAACTGGTGGCGATGAACCAGCTCGATCTGATAGAGCCGATGATGACGAGTGATGCCGACCGCGCCTTCGTAAAGAGCATTCTGGAGTCCCGGAAGAATTTGCGCGACCGGTTCAATTTCGAGACGAGCGATTTGGCGCAGACGTCGCCACAATCAAAGGAGATCATCACGCGCGAACGCCGATGATCCATCATCCCGGAGACGCCGGGGCCGGCCTTACGACCGGGGGTAACGCAACTTCGAGCGCCTACTTCTTCCTAGGAAAAATCCACCGACCGCGATGCCCGCCACAACGTCCACAAGATCCGCAAGCGAGACGTGACATGGGGTACGAACGGATCGTTGTCCGCGCGCGACATCCGCTGCAGATCCCGGCGAACCAGCGCCAGCGGCAGGAATACCGGCCTTGCTTCCGGCGGCACGCCGGCCAGCAACTTAAACGCCGTCTTCAAATGTCCGCACGCCTCTGCGGTCAGCTGATCCAGCGCCGCGCGCACTTTCGGCGTTTCCTTGCCGGCGAACACCTCTTCCATCCCGCTGCCATGGCGTTCCAGCAGCTGCAGCGGCACGAACAATTGACGCCGCGCGGCATCAAATGGCAGCGCCGCGACCACCTGGGCAATGCCTTGCGCGAGACCGGCATGGCGCACGAGGTGCTCGATCTCATCGGATTGACGGCCACAGATTCCGGCGCCGAGCGAAAACAGGGCGCACGCGGTATCGGTGATGTAACCCTCCAGCGCCGCCATGGTCGGCATCGGATCGTTGTAGAGATCGAACTGGTGCTCGTCGATCAGCCGCGACAGCCGCTCGACCGGAAGCTGGCACCCGCGGATCGCCAGCAACAGTTCCGCCGCCACCGGATTGCCCTCGACGCCGCCATGGCCGGCGCCCGCCAGCATGTCGGTCCACCATTGCATGCGGACTTCGCCGGGCAGCGGTTGGCTCACCTGCTCGCGCACCCGGGAAATCTCGACATTGAAAGCGTAGATCGCCAGCAGCGCGCGGCGCTGGTCCGACGGCATGAACAGCGTGGCAGCGTAGCGGGCGAAGTCGTGTCTGCGCACCAGTTCCGCGCAGAAGGCAGCGGAATCCCGGTTGCCTTCCACGCAGCTCATGGCACCGCAATCAACGCCGCCGCGACGCGTCGGCGCTCGCCGATCATGATATTGTAGGTGCGGATCGCAGGACCGGTTTGCATCGGATCCAGCACCACTTTCACGGCCCGCAATGCCGCGCGCAGGCCGGGTGACGGCAGCCAGACCTCGGTGCCGGTTCCGATGATCAGCGTGTCGATGCTTTCCGCCGCGGCGAACACCCGCTGCAGCGAGGCCTCGTCGATATCTTCCGGCCGGGTAACCGGCCAGGCCCAGATCGCCTCCGGCAGACACAGCAGCGAACCGCGATGCGACATCTCGGCGAAGGCGAAGCCGCCCCTGCCATAAGCCTCGATTGGCGCCGATCTCGGAAGATGCGGAGCGTCCGACGGGCCCGACATCGTCACTTCCTCGACGGCTTTTCCGGCGCATCTCGGTTAATGCCGACGCCGAGATAGATCAGGATCGGCGCGGCGATGAAGATCGAGGTGTAGGTGCCGACCAGCACCACACCGAACATCATCACGGCGGTGAAACTGTGGATGGCATGACCGCCGAATATGAACAGCGCCAGCAGGGCCAGCGTCACCGTGACGTGGGTGATGATCGAGCGCGACAGCGTCGAGTTGATGGACTCGTTGAGCAATTCCGGCATCGGCATCTTCTTGTAACGCCGCAGCATTTCCCTGATCCGATCGTATATCACGACGGTGTCGTTCAACGAATAGCCGAGAATGGTCAAGAGCGCCGCTATACTGGTCAGATCGAAATCGACCTGTGTGATCGACATGAAGCCGATGGTGAGAACGATGTCATGGACGTTGGAGATCATAGCGCCGAGCGCGAACTGCCATTCGAACCGGAACCAGAGATAGATCAGGATACCGAAGATCGCGAGTATCAACCCCAGCATGCCATAGGCCAGCAGTTCGCTGGAGACGCGCGGCCCGACCACTTCGACGCGGCGGTATTCGACGGCATCGCCCAGCGCGCCGCGAACCTTCTGCACCGCCGCCTGCTGCGCCGCATCGCCGCCGGGCTGTTCGGCCACCCTGATCAGCACGTCGGCGGGCCCGCCGAACTGCTGCAACTGCACGTCCCCCAAGCCCAGCCCGTTCAGCGTCGCCCGCATCGCGGGAATGTCGGCGGCGCCGGTTTTGGCCTGCACTTCGAGCAGCGTACCGCCCTTGAAGTCGATGCCGAAATTCAGTCCATGGGTAAAGAACAGGACGATCGCGACAATCGAGAGCAGCGCCGAAATCGGAAAACTGATGCGGCGGAAACGGGTAAAATCGAACTTGGTATCGTCCGGCACGATTCGCAGCGACGGCAGCCAGCCGAAGCAGGCCACGACCGTCAGAATGGCAACCAGGACGGCGAGCCCGATGAGGACGGAATTTGTCACGGACGTTTGATTCCCTAGATCGGCACGGTCTGCGGCCGCTTCCATCTCACCCAGGTCGCGACGATGAGGCGGGTGAGCGTAAACGCGGTGAAAACCGTGGTGATGATGCCGATGCCGAGGGTCACGGCGAAGCCGCGCACCGGACCGGTTCCGATATAGAACAGCACGGCGGCGGCGATGAAGGTGGTGATGTTGGAATCAAGAATTGTCGATAGCGCCCGTTTGAAGCCAGCGTCGATTGCGGAAATCGCGTTGCGACCCCCGCGCAATTCCTCACGGATGCGCTCGTAGATCAGCACGTTGGAGTCCACGGCGATGCCGACCGTCAGAACGATGCCGGCGATACCGGGCAGCGTGAGCGTGGCATTCAGCAGCGACAATATGCCGAAGATCATCGCCACGTTGATGGCGACCGCGATATTGGCGAACACGCCGAACAGCCGGTAGGTCAGCAGCATGAATACAATAACCATGATCGAGCCGACATAGGCGGCGAGTTCGCCCTTCTCGATCGAGTCTTGGCCGAGTCCGGGGCCGACGGTGCGTTCCTCGATGATCGTCAGCGGTGCCGGCAGCGCTCCGGCACGAAGCAGAATGGCCAGATCGTTGGCAGCCTGCACCGTAAAACTGCCGGAGATCTGTCCGGAGCCGCCGGTAATCGGCTCACGGATAACGGGCGCGGAAATTACCTCATTGTCCAGTACGATCGCAAAAGGCTGCCCGACATTCTCAGTGGTCGCCTGGGCGAATTTGCGCGAGCCTGAGGTGTTGAATCGGAAGCTGACGATGGGCTCGCCCGTGCGCTGGTCGAAACCCGGCTGGGCGTCGGTCAGATCGCCGCCGGAAACCAGCACCTGTTTCTTGATGACATAAGGTACTTTCGGCGCGGTAGAACTCATCAGCACGTCGGAGTCCGGCGGCGTCCTGCCCTGCCCGGCCTGGTCTGCCGGCACCGTCTGATCGACCATGCGAAAATCAAGCTTGGCGGTCTTGCCGAGCAGTTCCTTCAGCCGGGTCGGATCCTGCAGGCCGGGCACCTGCACCAAAATCCGGTCCAGTCCCTGACGCTGGATCAACGGTTCGACGGTGCCGAGCTCGTTGACGCGGCGCTCGACGATCTGGATCGACTGCTCGACCGACTGGCGTACGCGTTCGGTAATCGCAGCGGTAGGAACGGTGAGCCGAATCAGTCCGCCGGTGGCGTCGGTGATTTCAAGGCTGCGCTGGCCGCTGGAGCCGAGCAGGCCGCCGAGCGGCTGCGACAGCTCGCGCAGTTTCGTCAGCGCGGCCGGCAAATCGGTGTCCTTGGTAATGCGCACTTCCACCGTGTCGTTGCGCACGGCGAGGCCGGTATAGGGGATCTTGGCGTCGCGCAACGTGCGGCGAACGTCGTCGCGAACCTGATCGAGCTTGTCTTTCCTGACCGAGTTGGAATCGACCTCGAGCAGGATGTGCGAACCGCCCTGCAGATCGAGGCCCAGCACGAGATGGCGCTGGGCCCATTTCGGCCAGCCCTTCACGGTCGATTCGGGGAAGAAGTTCGGAACGGCAAAAAGGCACACCACCAGCGCCGTGAGGATGGTCGCCAGCGCCTTCCACCGCGAGAAATACAACATCGAGTTGACCCGTCAGATCTTGGGAAATGCGGCGCGCTTAGAAGCTAGCTCGCGGACGTCTCGTCCTTGGCGGGCTCGCTCTTTTCCTTCGCCGGTTCGCCCTTGGCGCGGACGCCCGAAATCATCTGCCGCATTTGCCGCACCCGGACGCCATCGGAGATCTCGAATTCGATCTGGTCGTCGTCGACCACTTTGGTCACCCTGCCGACGAGGCCGCCCGACGTCACCACGGTGTCGCCGCGGCGGATGTTCTTTACCAGTTCGGCGTGATCCTTCACCTTCTTCTGCTGCGGCCGCAGAATCAGGAAGTACATGATCACGAAGATCAGCGCGAACGGCAGCAGTGACATCAACATGCTGTTGGTGTCGCCGCCGGCCGCGGCCTGGGCAAACGCAGGAGTAATCAGCATTCGGACAATCCTCGTGAAACGGGGGTAAACCGGCGACCCATCGGCGTCAGGCCGGTTCGGTCAAATTCGCGCGGACTATAGCGGCCAGCGCTCCAATTGCAACGCTGGCAGACCGCTCATTTGCGCCGCTTGCGGCTCTTGGAAAGGCCCGATATGGGTGCGCTGTCAGGAACCCGATCGATGTCGAAAAAGCCTCGAAAAACAACACCTCGCGCCGCCTCAAGAGCCGCTCAGCGGATATCAAAGCCAGCCGCGACAAAACGTCCGGCAACCGCCGCCAGACCAAGGGCAGATAAGCGGATCGCAGACGCGCTGGAAGCCATTGTCTCCCATTTGTCCGCCACCTCACCACCGCCTGATGCAGCCAGCTCTCTTGGCAGCGCCGACGCCTTCGTGTGGCACCCGAACGGACGGCTGGCGCCGGTGCCGCGCGTCAGCCGGGTCGCTCTCGGTCTGCTCAAGGGCATCGACCGAATGCGCGACATCCTGATCGAAAACACCGAACGCTTCGCCAACGGCTTGCCCGCCAACAACGCCCTGCTGTGGGGCGCACGTGGCATGGGCAAATCATCACTGGTGAAGGCCGCCCATGCCGACCTCAACACCAGCCGCAAGCCGGCTGAGCGCCTGAAACTGATCGAGATCCACCGCGAGGACATCGAGAGCCTGCCGGCGCTGATGGATCGGCTGCGCCGCTCGGACTTCCGCTTCATCGTGTTCTGCGACGACCTGTCGTTCGACGGCAATGACGCCTCCTATAAGTCGCTGAAGGCCGTGCTGGAGGGTGGCATCGAGGGTCGTCCCGACAACGTGATCCTTTATGCGACCTCAAACCGCCGCCATCTGCTGGCGCGCGAGATGATCGAGAACGAGCGCTCGACCGCGATCAATCCCGGCGAGGCGGTTGAGGAAAAAGTCTCACTGTCGGACCGTTTCGGTCTTTGGCTCGGCTTTCACCGCTGCAGCCAGGATGAGTACCTTGCGATGGTGAAGGGCTATTGCGGCCATTTCGGCATCAAGCTTGCGGAAGCCGAACTCGAGCGCGAAGCGCTGGAATGGTCGACCACGCGCGGCTCGCGATCGGGGCGCGTCGCCTGGCAGTTCACGCAAGAGCTGGCGGGACGGCTCGGGGTGCGCCTCAAGCCGGACTGATCGTTGACCGCAGATACCAAGCGAGGCGAAGGGTACTGGGCGAGAGGCGGGCCGTCACGCGAGCCTGATCGCTCATGCTCCGTTGAGGAATTGAAGCGGGTCAACCGGTGACGATCCCTTGCGGATCTCGAAGTGAAGCTGCGGCGACGCCACTTCGCCGGACTGACCCGACTTGGCAATGATCTGGCCGCGCTTGATGGTGTCGCCGCGCTTCACCAGCAGTTCACTCGCATGGGCATATGCGGTGACGTAACCGTTGGAGTGCCGAACCAGGATCAGGTTGCCGTAACCCTTGAGTTCATTGCCGGAATAGGCGACCACGCCATCCTCGGCCGCCTTGACGGGAGTGCCTTCGGGCACCGCCAGATTGATGCCGTCGTTCGACTTGCCGTTGGTCTTGGCGCCATAGCTCGTGATCACTTTGCCGCGCACGGGCCAGCGGAACGTCGGCAGCGCGCCGGTGGCTTCGCTGGCCTTCACCGGCGCTTCGGCTGCGGGCGCTTCTTCCACCTTGGTAGTGGCCTGGGCAAGCCGCGCGCTTTGCGGCGGCACGCTGGCCACGGCGGCCGTTCGGGTGGCCGGAGCCGCCAGCGCGGCGGCCGGCTGAGCAGCAACCGCGACCGGCTGGGCAGCGGGTGCCGCGGTCTTTGGGCCGGGCACGTTCAGTCTCTGGCCGAGCTTGAGTGTGGACGATGAATCGAGGCCATTGGCTTTGGCGAGATTGGCTGCGGTCAACTGGTTGCGACGTGCGATGCTGAGCAAAGTGTCGCCGCGATTGACGACATGAACTGTCGGCGCGGCAACCGCAACGGGCTTGCTGGCAGGCGCCGCCACGGCCGGCGCCGCGACGGCCTCGGTTTGACGGGGAATGATCAGTTGCTGGCCAGGCGATAGGGCCCGTGGCCCCTTGTAGCCATTGGCCTGCAGGATCGCAGCGGAGGAAACGTTGTAGCGGCGCGCCAACGTCTCCAGCGTATCGCTGGTGCCGACGATGATCGTCGTGCCGGCCTGAGCCGGCGGGCGGACGGCCGCGACCGAGCGCGGCGCGACGGTGGCCGTGGTCTCCAGCGGCTGATGCGTCGGCGGCGCATAAGAGGCTAGTCCGCGCCCGCCCCCGGACACAGCGGAATGCGCGGACGGGTACGATTGCGGTGCAGCAGCGATCGGTGGCGGCAGCGCCTGTGACTGGTATTGCGCTTGCGGGCGGGAATATTGCGGCAGTTCGCGGCGCTCGACCGCGGGGGTCCGCACGGAGCCTGTGGCTTCCGATTGCGACGCAAAGGGATTGGAGAAGGAATTTTGCGAGAGCCGCGTCGACATGTCGGCGCTGCAGCCGGCAAACCCAAATGACATCAGCGCCAGCGCCGCAATGTGCGGCACGCGACGCGAGTAAAGCAACTCAACGACCCGGGACATGGTTACTCACTCATACGCAACAAATTACTGATTTGAGTAAACACGTCGCCAGTAAACAACCGCTTAACCCTGGGAATAAGACCTTGGCGGATCGGGCGATCCGCGTCCCTAGAGTTCGCGGGCGATTCCGGGCAGCGCCGGCACGAAACGCACGTCTACCAGCGCCTTGCGCTCGAAGCCGGCCGCGGTCCTGGTCAGGCGGATCAAGGTCTGGGTGCCCTGGTGCGGACCGACCGGGGCGATCAGAATGCCGCCGGGCTCGAGCCGCTGCGTTAACGTTTCGGGAATTTTCTCCATCGCCGCCGTCACGATGATCCGGTCGAAATCGCCGGCGCCGGCGGGGATGTCGAAGCCGTCTCCCAGCATCACCTCGACATTCTCGCATCCGGCCTTCTGCAGCCGCCGCCGGGCGCTATCGGCAAGCGTCCGATACCGTTCGATCGACAGGACATGGCCACAGAGCCGCGAAAGGATGGCAGCCTGGTAGCCCGAGCCGGTGCCGATCTCCAGCACGCGATGATGCTTCTGCAGTTGCAACTGCTCGGTCATGTACGCCACCACGAACGGCTGGCTGATGGTTTGTCCGCAGGCGATGGGAAGCGCGCTGTCGCGGTAGGCATCGGTTCGATCGGCCGGCTCAACGAATAGATCGCGTGGAATCTCTTCCATGGCGCGCAGCACCGCCTGATCGCTGATCCCGCGCCGCCGCAGGTTGAGCTGAAACATCATCTTTTCCGGCGGATGTTGCACGGCGGGCATCTCGGTCTCACAGGCTCTACCAAGACACCCTAGCGCGCCTCGGCCCGACAGTTGACGCAATATCGGACGCTGGTTCTCGAGGAATCCAGGTTCCGCCCGGGGAACCCATCCTGATACCCCGCGTTAAGGCTCCGGGCAATCGATCCAGTCCGGGCCGGCAACGGCGCGGGTAGCGCTGGACACGTTGACATTACGCCGGATAGCGTTATTTGCGAGCCTAACGTTGGAACGGGCAAGGACATCATCATGACGGCGACGCGGCTGCCGCGGGGTTCTGTGTTCCTCGTCGAAGACGAGGTGATGATCCGAATGATGGTCGCCGACATGCTGGAGGAGCTGGGCTTCAGCATCGCGGCGGAGGCCGGTGAGATCAATGAGGCAATGAGGCTGGCGCAATCGGCCCATTTCGACCTCGCCATCCTCGACGTCAACGTCAACGGTAAGGTGATTTCACCGGTTGCGGAACTGATCAAGGCACGCAACCGCCCGTTCATCTTCGCGACCGGCTACGGCTCGTCCGGTGTTCCCGAGGAATATCGCGACCGCCCTGCGCTGCAAAAGCCCTTTCAGCTGGAAGCCCTGGCCAAAATGATCGACACCGCGCTGAAGGGCGCGACGGTTTAGGACCAAGGCCCATACAGAGGGGCCCGCACGTAAACCGGCGCGTATCGGATAGCCCACTTGGGGCATGTCGCTGGCGTTATTTCAGCGTCGCGGTCAGCGCCTGAGAGAATTCATCGTCGGTGCGATTCAGCCGCAGCGGCGTGACTGACACATAGCGCCCCGCCAGAGCGGCCAGATCGGTGCCCTCGGCCGGGGTGTCCAGCATGGCCGCGCGTTCGAAACCGATCCAGAAGTAAGGGTTGCCGCGCCCGTCGAGGCGCTTGTCGACTTTGAGAAAGCCGAGATTGCGCTTGCCCTGCCGGGTCACGCGGACGCCCCTTACCTCCTCCGGCGCGCAGGCGGGGAAGTTGACGTTGATCACCGTGTTCTTGGGCACGCCGGCGTCGATCACCTTGCGCAATATCTGCGGACCGAACTTCAGGGCGGTCTCCCACAGCGGCTTGTCGCGCGTCTCCAGGCTGAACTCCTGGCTGAGCGCGAACGACGGCAGTCCCAGGATGGTGCCTTCCAGGGCGCCCGCGATCGTACCGGAATACACGACATCCTCGGCGACGTTGCGGCCCTTGTTGACGCCCGACAGAACGAGGTCCGGCATGGTTTCGCCGAGGATATGGCGCGCGCCCATGATCACGCAGTCGGTCGGCGTGCCCCGCACCGCGAAATGCCGCGGGCCGACTTCGCGCAGCCGCAACGGATCGTTCAGCGACAGCGAATGCGATACGCCAGACTGATCGAGCTCTGGCGCCACCACCCAGACGTCTTCGGACAGCACACGGGCGATTTGCTCGACGATCTTCAGGCCCGGCGCATGGATACCGTCGTCGTTGGTGCACAGAATTCGCATCCGCCTGGAAGCCCTTTTCGCATCGCTTGACACGCCCTCTTATCCGGCTATCGCCGCCGAGGCAAACCGTGGGCAATCGGACCGCAATCCCGATCGTTCGTGCGTCCAACCGCTTCGGACGCCGTCATCTGGCAATTTTTCTTCCGGGATTTCGCGTTCGGCCAAACGCTGAATGAAGCGGCGTCGTTCGAGGCGCGATCGGTCTGGACTGAGCCGCCGCTCCATCAACGACGGTGCCACAGGGCGATGGTCTCGTCTGAAAGCGTCGGGCCTACTCGTCCTGCCTGATTTGCGGCTTGTCGCGCAGCACCGCGTCCAGCAGCGAACGGTGAACTTCGATCTTGCCGTTGTAGTCGATATACCCCTTTTTTCTGAATTGGTTCATGAAGAAACTGACGCGGGATCGGGTGGTGCCGATCATTTCCGCCAGAGTCTCCTGACTGAGGTTGATCGCGATCGGCTGCGCGCCGCCATCTTCGCCGAAATTGGCGAGCAGCAGCAGCAAGCGCGCCAGTCGCCTCTCGCTGGAATTGAACAGCTGGTCGATCAAGTCGTCTTCGATCCGGCTGTTCCGCGACACCAGATAGGCGATGAAGAACGTCGCAAACTTCGGCTCCGACGTGAGCGCCGCGAGCATCGCTTGCTTGGTGATCGACGTGATCAGGCAATCCTCCATGGCGTGACTCGTCGTGGTGCGCATTGCCACCCCCTCAAGACACGCCTCGCCGAAGAACTGCCCCTCCGAGAAAATACCGACCACCGCTTCCTTGCCGTGCTCGGACAAGACCGTCACCTTGACCTTGCCCTTCTGAATAAAAAAGACCGACCCGGCGACGTCGCCCTGGCTGAAGATCTTCTGATTTCTGCTGTACCTCTCGATCGCTCGGCCCGGCTCGGCCCGGCCAAGAAAAACCTTCGGATCGAAGTTGCCTTGGGAAGCTCGAATGTGCGGTGCGGTGAGCATGATGCTGATCCGTCGGGCGGGAGCGCAACACTCTCAGTCACCGGCGAAAGCCTGGGACGGTGCGGTGATCGCTTATTGTAGCCCCGTTATGTTCGGTAATCGACATAAATCGCAACCGGAAATGGAAAGCTATGCAGATATTGCCAAAAGCGCGACAAAACGCCGGTTTTCCGCCGGAAAAGGTCAAATCCCCCCAGAAAAAGGCCCCAGGCGGGGGAGCGCTGGGGCCGTCAACAAGTTTGTGTCGGGGGATCGACACATGTCTAAGCTGAAAAACCCCCGATTGTTCCAGGTGGAACGGCGAAAAAATCAATCTCGGCAACTATGGCGATGACGGCGATAAGCAAGATTGGCCGCAGAGCCGGACTTCACGTTGGTGGTTTGAGTTCGCCCGCAAGCCAGCCCAGCGCGTCCGAGGTCATGGGGTCACTCTCGACGACCGTCGTTTCAACGCGACCGCACCTCTGGCACTCGAAGCTGCGGTAATCGAAGCCGGCAGGTCCCTGCTCGAGCTTTGAAAGCAACATGCGGTTATGCCGGCAATTCGGGCAGCGCGGTCGCTCGATCGCCGAAATATGCGCTGACGATACCGGCTGGTATTCGGGCATGACGCACCTCGGTCGAGCTGTTGCCGACTCTGCCAGATAGCAGATGGCGATGGCCAACAATGTCCTCTCCCTCTGGGGAAGCTGTGGTCAAAACCGCTCACTTTGACAAACATTGGGAGCGTAAGGGTGAACGAATTGGACGGCGCCTCGCAATACTGCGATTCAAATGCCGGCTGTGACGGATGGCGGCACAGGCCGCGCGGATGGGCGTCACAATTCGAACCGAGCCTATCGGTCGCGGGCAATGACCTTCACCCCGCCCATATAGGGCTGCAGCACTTCGGGCACGGCGATCGAGCCGTCTTCCTGCTGATAGGTTTCCATCACGGCGATCAGCGCGCGGCCGACGGCGGTGCCAGACCCGTTCAGCGTGTGCACGAAGCGCGGCTTGCCGTCAGCGCTGCGATAGCGCGCGTCCATGCGCCTCGCCTGGAAATCGCCGCACAGCGAGCAGCTCGAGATTTCGCGGTAGGCGCCGCCTTCACCCTGGCCCGGCATCCAGACCTCGATGTCGTAGGTCTTCTGCGCCGAAAAACCCATGTCGCCGGCACAGAGCGTCATCACGCGGTAATGCAGGTCGAGCCGCCGCAGCACCTCCTCGGCGCAGGCCAGCATGCGCTCGTGTTCGTCCTTGCCGTTCTCCGGCGTTGTGATCGAGACCAGTTCGACTTTTGTGAATTGATGCTGGCGGATCATGCCGCGGGTGTCCCGTCCGGCCGCCCCGGCCTCGGCGCGAAAGCACGGCGTCAGCGCCGTCAGGCGCATCGGCAACTCCTTCTCGTCGAGAATGGACTCGCGAACGAAGTTTGTCAGTGGCACTTCGGCGGTCGGGATGAGCCCGAGCCGTTCGCTCCTGAGTGTGCCAACGCCTTTGTCGTCAGCGGTGGCCAGTAACTCTCCTTTGACCGCCCAAAACTGATCGTCCTCAAACTTCGGCAACTGCCCCGTGCCGAACATGACGTGATCGCGCACCAGCAGCGGTGGATTGACCTCGATGTAGCCGTGCTCGCCTGTGTGGAGATCCAGCATAAATTGCCCGATCGCGCGCTCCAGGCGCGCGAGTCCTTTCTTTAACACGACAAAGCGCGCACCACTCAGCTTCGCTGCGGTCTCGAAATCCATGAAGCCCAGCGCGCCGCCTAGATCGTCATGCGGCTTTGGCACGAACGCATAGTTGCGTACCTTGCCGAACACATGGCGTTGCACGTTGCCGTGCTCGTCGACACCTTCGGGCACTTCGCCCAGCGGCAGGTTCGGTATCGCCGCAAGTTCCCTGCCCAGTTCATCCTCGGCCGCCTTGGTCGCAGCTTCAAGCTGCGGCATCGTGCCCTTTAGTTCGGCGACCTCAGTCATCAGGGCGCTGGCGCGCGCGTCGTCTTTCGCCTTCTTGGCTTCGCCGATTTCCTTCGATGCGGAATTGCGCCGCGCCTGCGCCTGCTCCGACCTGAGGATCGCCGAGCGGCGATTCTCGTCGATCGCCAGCAGCGACGCCGACAGCGGCGCCAATCCTCGCCGCTTCAGCGCGGCGTCGAAAGCCTGCGGATCGTCACGGATCGATTTGATGTCGTGCATGGTCGTTCGGCCCCCGAGTCGCAGCACCGTAGACATCAACGCACTACGTTGACATTTAACGGTGGGCTTCCCGTACCACATCCATCGTCCCCCGCAAAAGCGGGTGATCCAGTATCCAGAGCAGTCTTGGTGGGACCGCGAGGCCCCGGCGTACTGGCCCCTTGCTTTGGCGGGGATGACAATCCCAAATCGGCCAGCGAACGCCGCTCGCGCCCTACTCCGCCGGATTGGCCTCGGGCGGCGGCGGGGTGGCGGGAGGCGGTGCCGTGGCAGCGCTTGCCTTGGCAGCGGTTGCCTTGGCAGCGGCCGCGCGTTTCTCCACCATCAGCACCGCGAAGATCGAGCCTTCGTAGAGCACCATCAGGGGCAGCGCCAGCGAGGCCTGGCTGATGACGTCGGGCGGCGTCAGGATGGCGGCGATGACGAAGGCGCCCACGATGAAATAGCGGCGCTTCTCGCGCAGCTGTTTCGCGGTAAGGATGCCGATGCGGCCCAGCAACGTCAGTATTACCGGCAGCTGGAAGGCGACGCCGAAGGCGAAGATAAGCGACATCATCAGCGACAGATACTCGCCGACCTTGGGCAGCAGCTGGATCTGCGCAGTCTCGTCGCTGCCGGTCTGCTGCATGCCGAGCGAGAACCGCACCAGCATCGGCAGCACCACGAAATACACCAGCAGCGACCCCAGCACGAAGAAGAACGGGGTCGCGACCAGATAGGGTAGGAACGCGCCGCGCTCGTGCTTGTACAGGCCGGGCGCTACGAACTTGTAGATTTGCGTCGCCACGATCGGGAACGAGATGAAGGCGGCGCCGAACAGCGCCAGCTTCAGCTGGGTCAGGAAATACTCCAGCAGCGCGGTGTAGATGAACTTGGAGTTTTCCGGCCCCGCGATCCAGACGAACGGCCACACCAGCACGTTGTAGATCTGCTTGGCGAAGAAGAAACACAGAATGAAGGCAATGCCGAACGCGAGCAGCGCCTTGATCAGCCGCGAGCGCAACTCGATCAGGTGATCCATCAGCGGCGCTTTGCTGGCCTCGATGTCCTCGGCGCTCATGACGCTTTGGCGTCCTTGAGTATATCGGCCGCCGAGGGCGTGATGTCCTGCGGCGCCGGCTGAGCCGTTGTCTCACGCGTGATGACCAGCGGCTCCGTCGCCGCGCGCGCATCGGCCTCCACAAACGTTTCCGGGGTCGGCGGCTCCAGCGCGTCGATCTTGGACGTCGCCAGCGCGTCCGTCGCCGGCGCATTGAAGTCATCGATCCGCAAGGACTCGCTGACGTCCTTCTGCAGCGAGGTCATGACGTTGTTGCTGGCAAACCCGGTGGCGGTATCCTTGACTTCGTCGAAAGTCTTCTTGAGGTCGGCCATTTCGGCCTCGCGCATGGCCTCCTGGAACTGGCCCTGGAATTCGCCGGCCATCTTGCGCGCCTTGCCCATCCATTGGCCGACCATGCGCAGCACGCCCGGCAATTCCTTCGGGCCGATGGCAATCAGCGCGACAACCGCGATGACGACCAGTTCACTCCACCCGATGTCCAACATGAAAACTTCCGCTCGCGCGAGGCGATATCACCCCAATGCTTGCCAACAGGATTGGGGGCCGCCCCTCGACTTCTCCTCGCAGGTCCTGCCGCACTCCCGCTGCAAGGTCAACGCGCGACCGACCTGACGCAGAATATCCTGGCGCAGAATGTTCAGACAGCCTTGCTGCCGACATCCGAGCGAGCTGCCGTGGATGGCGCCGCGTTGTGGTCGATCGTCTTGACGGGCTCCGGCGGCTTTTCAGCCGTCTTCTCATCGTCTTGCAAGCCCTTCTTGAAGGACTTGATGCCTTGCGCGACGTCTCCCATCAGGTCCGAAATCTTGCCGCGGCCGAACAACAGCAGGACGACTGCGATCACGACGATCCAGTGCCAAATGCTAAACGAACCCATCCTGCATCCCTCCAAACACGCGGCCGGCGACCCGGTCCCATCTTTCCGGAAAGTAGGCTCGGGAGGTGTCAAAAACAAGGACTTAGCCCGCGTCAAATCGGCGTTAACGCACTACCGTTAACCCGCATCGGCAGCGGGGGTCGCGCGCTGTCGCCGGCCGTGCCGATCAGCTTCCCTCGCCTGCCTCCGGCTCCACGGCGGGGGCCAGAGCGAGTTCCAGGTCATCAATGTCAAGCGGATCCTCGTCATCGCGCAAGGTCGGGTCATCGGAGGGCACAGGAACGCTGAAGCCGGAGGGCAGCCGCGAATCCAGCAAACCCGTCCCCTTCAACTCCTCGAGGCCCGGCAGATCGCCCAGCGCCTCCAAGCTGAATTGCGACAGGAACGCTTCCGTGGTTCCGAAGGTCAGCGGACGGCCAGGCGTCTTGCGACGGCCGCGCGGACGAATCCAGCCGGTCTCCAGCAACACATCGAGCGTCCCCTTGGAGGTAATGACCCCGCGGATATCCTCGATCTCCGCGCGCGTCACCGGCTGGTGATAGGCGATGATCGCAAGCATCTCGATCGCCGCACGCGACAGCCGCCGGGTCTCGGTGCTCTCCCGCGTCATCAGCCACGACAGGTCGCCCGCGGTGCGGAAGGTCCATTTGTTGGCGACGCGAACCAGATTGACGCCACGCGAGGCATAATCCGCCTGCAGCTGAGCCAGAGCTACCTTGATATCGACGCCATCGGGCATCCGCTTGGCAAGGGCCGCCTGATCGAGCGGCTCGGTGGAGGCGAACAGCAGCGCTTCCAGCAGCCGCAATTCCTCCGGCCGCGCTTGCGGATCCACTGAAGGCTCTTCGACATCCGCGATACGTTTTTCCGCCAGGCTTGCCATGGCTCGGTCTCCTTCTTCCACTTACTCCGCCGGCAGATCCGGCGCGGTCATCGCGTCGGCTGCGTGCGGCGGACGCTTTCGAAAATACAGCGGCGCGAACGCCTCTTTCTGGTGCAGTTCGACGGCGCCTTCGCGAACCAGTTCCAAGGCGGCTGCGAAGCTCGATGCGAATACCGTGGCTTTTTGGGAGGGGTCGACGACGTAATTGAGCAGGTATTCGTCGAGTCGGCTCCAGTCCTCGGCCATTCCGACCAGACGCTCCAGCGAGGCCCGGGCCTCGGTCAGCGACCACACCGTGCGCCTTGCCAGATGCACCGTGGCCAGCACCCGCTGCTGGCGCTGCGCGGCATAGGCGGTGAGCAGATCGAACAGTGTCGCGGTAAATTTGGGGTGCTTGATCTCGGCGATCGATTCCGGATTGCCGCGCGGAAAAATGTCGCGCTGCAATTGCGGGCGGTTCATCAGCCGGTTCGACGCCTCGCGAATGGCCTCGAGGCGACGCAGCCGGTTGGCCAGCGCCGTCGCCATTTCCTCGGCGCTCGGTCCGTCGGGGGTTGCCGGTTCCGGCAGCAGCAACCGCGACTTCAGAAACGCCAGCCACGCCGCCATCACCAGATAGTCGGCGGCGAGTTCGAGCCGGATCTTGCGGGCCGCTTCGATGAACACCAGGTACTGGTCCGCCAGCGCCAGAATGGAGATCTTGTGCAGATCGACCTTTTGCTGCCGCGCCAGCGCCAGCAGCAAATCGAGCGGGCCCTCGTAACCTTCGACGTCGACGACCAGCGCCGGCTCGTCGTCGGCCAATTCGGCGGGCCGTCCGGTTTCAAACGATAGAATCTCCGCGCTCATGCGTCTGGCATCCCTGTCCGATTGATCAACGCATCGAGTTCTGCCCGCGCCGTCAGCCGATCGAGCTGTTGGGGGGCTTTCCGCGACGCCAGCGCGCGCATGGCGCGCTGCAGTGCCTCGCCCGACAATTCAGGCGTCTCGCGGGCCACGGCCCGCATCTCATCGAGATCCCCGTTGCAATGCAGAACCATGTCGCAGCCGGCCGTGACGATGGCTCGGGTCCGCTCGGCAATCGATCCCGCCAAAGCGTTCATGGACACATCATCACTCATCAGCAAGCCTTGGAACCCGATCACGCCGCGAATCACCTGTTCGATGATTGTCGCAGAAGTCGTCGCCGGATGGGCGGGGTCCAACGCGCTAAACACAACATGTGCGGTCATGGCCATTGGCAGATCCGCCAGCGGTCGGAACGCTGCGAAATCGGTCCTTTCCAGCTCCGGCCGTGGCGTATCGACCTCCGGAAGCCTGAAATGGGTGTCCGCCGTAGCCCGTCCATGGCCTGGAATGTGCTTGAGAACCGGCAATACGCCACCCTGCTCCAGCCCCTTGGTCACCGCGCGGGCGATCGCGGCCACCTTGGCCGGCTCGGTGCCATAGGCCCGGTTACCGATCACCGCGTCGGCGCCGGGGACCGGCAGGTCCGCCAGCGGCAGGCAATCCACCGTGATCCCGAGGTCCAGCAAGTCAGCTGCGATCAGCCGGGCACTCAGGCGTGCCGCGGACAGGCCAGCCGCCTGGTCGATATCGTATAGTGCGCCGAACCTGGCTCCTGCCGGATAGACCGGCCAGTGCGGCGGACCGAGGCGCTGGACCCGGCCGCCCTCCTGGTCGATCAGGACCGGCGCATCAGCGCCACCAACAGCATTTCGCAACTCTTGAACGAGATGAATGACTTGCTTAGGCGTATCAATATTGCGCTTGAATAGAATAAATCCCCACGGCCGCTCCAAACGGATGAACTCGCGCTCGGCGGCGCTGAGTTCCAATCCGGAGACACCCGTGATGAATGCGCGGCTATTCATGGGGCCGATTAGCCCGCTGACCGCCCGTGGGTCAAGGAAACGGCGGCTAATTCCTTTGGACGACGCACTGGCCGCCGGCCGTTTTCAGGCTGCCGCAGAACTGCGTTGCTTCATCGGCGGACCCAAACGGTCCGATCATCGCACGGTAGTAGACGCCTTTGTCGCCAAGGTCGGCCCGTTTGATGACCGGCGAACGCGATCCGAGGACGGACGAATACTTGCCTTGCAGCGCCCGGTAGGAGGCCTGCGCATCGGCCTCGTTCTTTTGAGAGGCGACCTGGACCATGAATCCTCCGCCGCCACCCGAAGACGCGGCCGGCGCGGGGTTGGTGGCAGCGACTCGGGTCCCCGGAGCCGGAGCCGGTGGATCGCCCTGTGGCGTCAAGGCCAGCGGCGCGCTGGCATTCGCATTGGCCGATGAGGGCGAGTTGCGGTTGGCAGGCGCGGCCGGGGCAGGTGCTGCGGCCGCTTTTGCCGGTTTCGCCGGCGGCGGCGCATTGACCGGCACCGCAGCAGCGTCAGCCTGATCGCCGCGGACGGCAAGGGTCTTGATCCTGCGCGGCTCAGTGCCGTTGCCCGGCAGCGTGCCGTTGCCCGCGCCTCCGGGGGCCGGGCCGGCTGTGGCAACGCTCGCGGCGGAAGGCGGATTGCTATTCGGGTTAAGCGGCGGAAAGACCACGCGCGGACCGGTCCTGGCACTGACGTCGACAGGCGCTTCCTCGCGCGGAACGATCTTTTCCTTGCCGTCGCCTGTCGCCATGCGGTCAGGCACCTTGACCGAACCGTCCGAGGGCGCCGGCATGATCTTGGTCGGGCTATTGTCGGCCTTGATGATCGGCGGCTCGCCGCTGCGGGACGAACCGGTATAGGCGCGATAGGCAAAGGCCGCGCCCGTCCCGACCACAGCCAGCGCAAGCACCACGGCAACGGCCATCAGGCCACCGCGCTTCTTGACCGGCTCTTCCGCATCCTCGCCATAGCCGTCCTGGTAGGCGTACGGGTCATCCGCATAGGCCGGATCGTGCGGCGGTTGCTGCCCACCCCTGTCGGGCTGGCCATACAGCGCGTCATCATAGCGCGACGGATCGGGCTCGTGACCGGCGTCGGCGTATGACGGGGTCTGGTGATGGTCGGGCTCCGGCGCGGCAAGCGACGCCGCGTACCGATGAAGCGGGTGCACGGCGCTCGGGTAATCCTGCTCGTAGTCGTCCTGCTGGGGGGCCGGGGCGGCCCGTGGGGCCGCTCGACGCATCCACGGCGGCGGGCCCGAGACCGGCTCGTCGGCCTCAGGGACCGGCGGCTGATACTGCTCGCGCCCGCTGCCGCGCGGCTGTACCTGCTGATTGGCCCTGCCCATCTCGAACGGTTCGGTTTGACCGATCAGGCGCGCAAGCTCCGCAAGCGGATCGTTCTCCACCCTCGCCGGTACATGAGGTTCTCCGCCACGATCATAGCCATCGTCGGAGGGAAAAGGTCTGTCCTGATATCGATCAGCCATGGTGATGATGCGTCCCCTTCGGGAAAGCTGCCAACCCGCCCATATAAACGAACCAGCCCCTGCCGGATGCCCTCACAGGTCCCTTGTGATGGGCTTCGCCCCCCGCCTACCGCATCTCGTCCGGAGCATGCACGCCGAGAATGGCGAGCCCAGATGCCAGAACCGAGACGACGCCCTGGACCAACGCCAGCCGCGCCTTGGTCATCTGTGCATCATTATTGATAATGAAGCGTAAATAGGGCAAATCGCGCCCCCTGGTCCAAAGCGCGTGAAATTCGCTGGCGAGATCATACAGATAAAACGCGATTCGATGCGGCTCGTGCGCCACCGCCGCCGCCTCGATCATCCGGGGATAGAGCGCCAGCAGCCTGAGCAGGCTGAGTTCCGCAGGATCGGTCAACCGGTCCACCGCCGCATCGCCCAGGAAGGCCGACCGCGCTTCGGACTGCTCCGGCAAGTCCGGAACCAGCTCCCGGGCGTTCTTGAAGATCGAATGGCAGCGGGCGTGGCCGTACTGCACGTAGAACACCGCATTGTCCTTGGACTGCTCGATCACCTTGGCGAGGTCGAAATCCAGTACCGCGTCGTTCTTGCGGAACAACATCATGAACCGAACCGCGTCGGAGCCGACCTCGTCGACCACCTCGCGCAAGGTAACGAACTCACCGGAGCGTTTCGACATCTTCACTGGCTCGCCGTGGCGCAGCAGCCGGACCAGCTGCACGACTTTCACGTCGAGCGTGGCCTTGCCGGCGGTGACGGCTTTGACGGCCGCCTGCATGCGCTTGATGTAGCCGCCGTGATCGGCGCCGAACACGTCGATCAGATTGGCGAAACCGCGGTCGAACTTGTTCTTGTGGTTGGCTATGTCCGAAGCGAAATAGGTATAGCTGCCGTCGGACTTCATCAGCGGGCGATCGACGTCGTCGCCATAGGCGGTGGCGCGAAACAGCGTCTGCTCGCGATCCTCGTAATCCTCCACCGGCGCGCCGCCCTTGGGCGGCGGCAAACGGCCTTCGTAAACGTCGCCCTTGGAGCGGAGAAAGTCGATGGTCTCGCTGACCTTGTTGTTGCCGGTTTCGATCAGCGACCGCTCGGAGAAAAACACGTCGTGCTTGATATGCAGCGCGGCGAGATCGGACTTGATCATGTCCAGCATCATGGCGATGGCCCTCGTCCGCACGAGCGGCAGCCAGGCGCCTTCCGGCATCGCCTTGAGCTTGTCGCCATATTCGGCGGCCAGCGCCGCTCCCACCGGTTTCAGATAGTCGCCGGGATACAGCCCTTCCGGCATCTCGCCGACGCTTTCGCCGAGCGCCTCGCGATAACGCAGGAACGCCGAGCGCGCCAATACATCGACCTGAGCGCCGGCATCGTTGATGTAATATTCCCGGGTGACGTCGTAGCCGGCGAACTGCAGCAGGCTGCACAACGCATCGCCGAATACCGCCCCCCGGCAATGACCGACGTGCATCGGCCCGGTAGGGTTGGCGGAAACGTATTCGACATTGACCTTCTCGGCCGCGCCTATCGGACTCTTGCCATAGTCGGCGCCCTCGCGCAGCACGGCCCGCAACGCGTCCGACCAGGCAGAAGATTTCAAAGTCAGATTGATGAAGCCGGGGCCAGCGACGTCGACCGATGCGATCAGGTCGTCGGCGCGTAGTTTCGCCGCGATCGCTTCGGCGAGATCGCGCGGTTTTGCCCTGGCCTCCTTGGCCAGCACCATCGCGGCATTGGTCGCCATGTCACCATGCGCCGCCTCGCGCGGCGGCTCGACCACGACCCGCGATAGGCCGATACCGGCGGACCAGCCGCCTTCGGACGCGAGCGCGCTGCACACCGCCTGGACGCGCGCCAGCACGTCGGCGAAAAGATGCTGCGGCTGTCTGAAATCGACCATGGGCGTAACTGGACCGGGGATGATGCCGCAGGCGGCTAGGCCGCCGCCTAACGCAAATCCGGGGTCGAGTCAAAAAGCCGTTGGTGCTCGGTGATGGCGAAACGGTCGGTCATCCCGGCGATAAAGTTGCAGATGCGGCGCGCGCGCTCGGTTTCGGTGTCGTGATCGCCGCCGTCGCGCGACAACCATTCCGCCGGCAGGTCGCCCGGGCTCTGCTGGTACCGCGCGAACAGGTCGAACAGGATCTGTTCGGCCTCGCCCATCACCCGCATCACCCGCGGGTGACGGTACATCCTGGCCTTCAGGAACGCCTTGATTTCGGATTCCGCCTGCGCCACCGCCGCAGGAAAACAGATCAGGACGTTGCCGAGATTGCGCACATCCTCGACCGACTTGGGTCCGGCGATGTCGAGCCGCCGGCGCGCTTCCTCTACCACCGCGCCGATCAGGTAAGAAATCAGTTCGCGTATCAGTTCCGCGCCGCGCCTGCCGTCGTCGAGATCGGGATAGTGCCTTGCGATCTCCGCAATCATTTCGGCGGTCAGCGGCATCGCCTTGAGATCGTCGACCCCAAACAGGCCGGCCCGCAGGCCATCGTCGATGTCATGCGCGTCATAGGCGATGTCGTCGGCGATCGCTGCGACCTGAGCCTCCAGCGACGCGAAGCTCCACAGTTCCAGGTCATAGGTCGCCATATAGTCGGATATGCCGACAGGAATTCCGTGGTCGCGATAGCGCCCCGTCGCGGCGCCGCTGCGCTCGGTCAGCGGGCCATTGTGCTTGACGATGCCTTCCAGCGATTCCCAGGTCAGATTGAGCCCGTCGAACGCGGGATAGCGATGTTCCAGCGCGGTCACCACGCGCAGGGTCTGGGCATTGTGGTCGAAGCCGCCATGGGCCCGCAGACAGGCGTCCAGCGCCCGTTCGCCGGCATGGCCGAACGGCGGATGGCCGAGATCATGCGCCAGCGCCAAGGTTTCCGTCAGATCCTCGTCGAGCCCGAGTTGCCGGGCCAGCGCCCTGGCGATCTGCGCCACTTCGAGGCTGTGCGTGAGCCTGGTTCGGTAATGATCGCCCTCATGGAACACGAACACCTGGGTCTTATGCTTGAGGCGGCGAAAGGCGTTGGAATGGATCACCCGGTCGCAATCCCTGCGGAACGGGCTGCGGGTCTTGCTCGGCGGCTCCGCAACCAGCCGTCCGCGGCTGCGATCGGGGTCGCAGGCATAGATCGAGCGAGGCGCTGCCATTCCGACTGACACGGCGTCTTGATCCTTATCCGATTGATTCCACAGGCCTGCGCACTTAACTATGGGGGGTGCCGGATACCAAATAATTTGGTTGTGGCAGCGGCGACCGGAGACTTCACATGACGACAGCCGTCACCATCAGCGAGCGGGCTGCCCGCCGCATCGGGGAGATACTCAAGACCGAAGGCGACGGCGCCATGCTGCGGATCAGCGTCGAGGGCGGCGGTTGCTCCGGCTTCCAGTACAAGTTCGACGTCGAGCGCGCCCAGGCGGAGGATGACCTCGTGATCGCGCGCGACAGTGCCGTGGTGCTGGTCGATCCGGCCTCGGTGCCGTTTCTGGCCGGCTCCGAGGTGGATTTCGTCGACGATCTGATCGGCGCCTCGTTCCGGGTGGTCAACCCCAACGCCACCGCCTCCTGCGGCTGCGGCACCAGTTTTTCGATCTGAGACCTTGGCCGGCTGCGGCCGAGAGCCGGATCAAGGCGCGGTCCCGAACAACGCCTTTGCATTGCCATGCGCGATCTGTGCGGCGACCTTTGGCGGCAACTGCGCCAGCCAGGCGCGATAGCCAGCCATGATTTCACCATAGCTCGCCCAGCGCTCCGGCACCCAGGTGTCCGAACCGAGCAGGAACCGATCGGGGTACCGCTCGAACAAGGCCCGCCATTCCGGCGTCAGCTTTCCCACCCCCTCCGTGATGCCGCTGCGATACGACAACTCACCCCAAAGTTTGGGATATTTGGCGAGCAGCGCGGCGACGCGGTCGCTGGAGAGCCCGAACCCGGTATGGGCCCAGATGATCTGCGCACCTGGATTATGCCGCATCAGGATTTCAACCGCGGTCTCATCGGCATGGGCGTGCAGATAGAGATTGTTCGCCACGGCAAAGTCGACGGTCTTCTTGACCCATTCAGTGTCGGCGGCCTCGCCGGTCAGATGAAATTCGCCGATGCCGCGATAATATCCGCGTCTGAATTCCTCCTGCACCAGATCGAAAATGACGGGGTCCTTGAACCAGGTCTGAATATCGGGACGGACCCGATAAGGCCGGATGAAGGGCACGACCTGCAGGCCGTCCGCTTTCGCGTCGACCAGGGCATGGGTGCCGCTGTTGGGACGGCTGGTCGCGAGGATGCCGGTCACGCGGTGTTTCTTGAACAGCGCCAGCACTTCATCCAACTGGTAGAACGGGTTCGGCTCCCAATTGTAGTGCAGATGCGCGTCGAAGATTTCGATAGGCTCGTCGGCGCGCGTGCGATGACTGATAGCGGCCAGCAGGCAAGCGGCGACCATGGCTGCGACGTGTCTGCGGCGGAACTTCATGCCGAGTCCGGTCCCATTACTCCGCCGCGACGACCTGCGGCCGCTCGACATTGTTGCCCTCGTCGGCCTGCGGTTCGAGCCGGCGTTTGAGCCGGCGGTCGATGCGGTCGAGATAGATGTAGATCACGGGCGTAATGAAAAGCGTCAGCAATTGCGAAACCATGAGACCGCCTACAACGGCAATGCCGAGCGGCTGGCGCAGCTCGGCGCCAGCGCCGGTGCCAAGCGCGATCGGCAGCGTGCCGAAAATCGCCGCGAAGGTGGTCATCATGATCGGGCGAAACCGCAGCAAAGCGGCTTCGCGAATCGCATGCTCGGCGCTCAACCCGACGCGGCGGCGCTCCAGCGCGAAATCCACCATCATGATGGCGTTCTTCTTGACGATGCCGACGAGCATCACGATGCCGATCATGGCGATGACCGACAGCTCCATATTGAATGCCATCAGCGCCAGGATCGCGCCGATGCCCGCCGACGGCAGGCCGGAGATGATGGTAATGGGGTGGATGAAGCTCTCGTAGAGAACGCCGAGGATCACGAAGGCCGCGAACACCGCAGCCAGGATCAGGACGCCCTGCCCGCGCAACGAATCCTGAAACACCTGCGCGGTGCCGGAGAACCCGGTCGCAATGGTCGCCGGAAGATTGGATGCCGCCTCAAGCGTGGTGATCTTGTCCACCGCGTCGCCCAGCGCATAGCCGGGCGCGAGATTGAACGAAATCGTCACCGCCGGCTGCTGGCCCTGGTGGTTGATCTGCAGCGGGCCTACCGACGGCACCAGCCTGGCGACCGCATCGAGCGGAATAGTCTGGCCGCGCTCCGTCTTCATGTAGAGCTTGGAGAGATTGGACGGATCGACTCGGAATTCCGGCTGCGCCTCCAGGATGATCTTGTAGTCGTTGGATGGCGTATAGATCGTGCCGACCTGCCGCCCGCCATAGGCGTTGTAAAGCTGGTTGCGGACCTGCTCGACGGTGACGCCGTAAACCGCGGCCTTCTCGCGGTCGATCTCGACCGTCATCTGCGGATTCTTGATGTAGAGGTCGGTGGTGACGTCGAGCAGCCCCGGGAGCTTTTCGATCTTGTCGCGCATTTCGGGCGCAAACCGGTAGAGCGACTCGGTATCGCCGCTTTGCAGGACGTACTGGTACTGGCTCTTCGAAATCCGGCCGCCGATATTGAGATTTTGAATGGGCTGAAAGAAAGCCTGCATGCCCGGAATCTCCCGGGCCTTCTGGCGGAGGCGTCCGATGACGGTCGCAAGCTTGTCGCGGCTCTTCTGCGGTTTCAGCGCGATGAACAAGCGGCCGTAGTTCGCCGTCGGATTGGGTCCGCCCGAACCGACCGTGCTGTTGATGTAGTCTATCGCCGGATCAGACTTGAGGACGTCCACCAGTGCCTGCTGCCGTACAGTCATGGCATCGAACGACGTATCGGTGGCAGCTTCGGTCACGCCGATCAGAAAGCCGGTGTCCTCCTGCGGAAAGAAGCCTTTCGGTACGACGATATACAGAAAGACCGTCCCGCCCAGGGTCGCCAGTGTGACCAGCAGCATCAGCGCTTTCCTCGCCAGCACCCAGTCCAGCGTCCATTCATAAACGCGAAGCCACGAGTCGAACACCCGTTCGAAGGCGCGGAGCACGATGTTCGGCTTTTTGGCGGGGTCATGCGCCTTGAGCAGGCGGGCGCAAAGCATCGGCGTCAGCGTCAGCGATACAAAACCGGAGACCAGAATCGCGACCGAAACCGTAACCGCGAACTCCCGGAACACACGCCCGACGATGCCGCCCATCAGCAGCACCGGTATGAACACCGCAATCAGCGAGAACGTAATCGAGATGATGGTAAAGCCGATCTCCCGCGCACCCTTCAGCGCCGCCTCATAAGGGCGCATGCCCTGTTCGATGTGGCGAACGATATTCTCCAGCATGACGATGGCGTCGTCGACCACGAAGCCGACCGACAAGGTGAGCGCCAGCAGCGTCATGTTGTTAATTGAATAATCCAGCGCATACATCACGGCGCAGGTTCCGAACAAGGAAATTGGAACCGCAAGCGCGGGAATGAAGGTGGCGGATGCCGAGCGCAGGAACAGGAAGATCACCATAATGACCAAGGCCACGGCGATCAGCAGGGTTTCCTCAACGTCGGCGACCGCCTGACGGACCGAAATCGAGCGATCCATCAAGACGTTGATCGAGACCGACGGCGGGATCTGCGCGCGCAACGCCGGCAATTTTGCCAGGATGGAATCCACGACCGCCACCGTGTTGGCGTCAGGTTGCTTCTGAATGCCGAGAACGATGGAACGATCGCCGTTGAGCCAGCTCGCGATCTTGTCGTTCTCGACGCTGTCGTAAATCCGCGCTACTTCCTCAAGCTTTATCGGCGAACCGTTCTTGTAGCTCACCACCACCTGGCGGTAATCAATCGCCTTGTCCATCTGGCCGGAAGCCTGAAGGGCGACGTCCTGTTTCGGTCCGTTGAGCGTGCCGACCGGCGTAGAGGAGTTGGCGCGCGCCACAGCGACCCTGATGTCCTCGAGCGACAACCCCCGCGCCGCCGCCGCTTCCGGGTCGGCCTGGACGCGAATGGCGAATTTCTGCGCGCCGTAGATGCTGACCTGCGCCACGCCCGGAAGCTGCGACAAGGCCTGGCCGATGGTGATCTCGCCATACTCGTTGACCGCCGACAGCGGCAATGTCGATGAACCGAGCACGACGAACAGCACCGGGAAATCTGCCGGATTCACCTTGCGGAAACTCGGCGGGATCGTCATCTCGACCGGTAACCGGCGCTGCGCAATGGCCAGCGCGGTCTGAACGTCTAGCGCAGCGGCATCGATCTGGCGATTGAGATCGAACTGGATGGTGATGACGCTGGTGCCCTGCGACGAGTTCGACGACATCGACGAGATGCCGGCGATGGTCGAGAGCTGGCGCTCGATGATGCCGGCCACCGATGACGCCATGGTATCCGCGCTGGCGCCCGGCAGGGTGGCGGTCACGGCGATGGTCGGAAAATCGACCCGCGGCAGCGCCGAAACCGGCAGCAGCCGGAAGCCGAACACGCCGAACGCGATGATCGACGCCGTGATCAGCGTCGTCATCACCGGCCGGCGAATGCACAACTCCGACAGCGTCATCGTTCAGGCTCCGGCCTTGCGGGCGCGAGGCTCGACCCTCGATCCGTCAGATAGCAGCAATTGTCCGTCGACGACGACGTCCTCATTGCCTGTTAGCCCTTCAGCGATGACCGAAAGGCCCTGCAAGGTACGTTCGACCTTCACCGCTTGAACCTTCGCCACGCCATCCTTCACCACGAATATGAAGTTGCCGCTCTGGCTGCGCTGCACCGCCACTGTTGGAACGACCACCGAATTCTCGGTCCGGATGATCAACCTGGTGTTCACCAGCGTCCCCGGCCACAGGGTTTCGCTCTCATTGTCCATGATACCGCGCACGGTGACCATGCCGGTGGCGGCATCAACGGTGTTTTCGACCATCGCCACCTTGCCGGTCTCGGACCTCTGATGGCCAGGGATGGTCGCGATCACCTTGGGGTCGCCGGTCGCCATGGCGTCGCGCAAATCGACCAGGACACGCTGCGGAATGGCGAAGGTCACATAGACCGGGGCCATCTGGTTGATGACGGCGAGCGGCGCGGTATCGGCGGGCCGCACGAAGTTACCAACCTTCACATTGGCGACGCTGATCCGCCCCGAAAATGGCGCTCGGATGGTCGTGAAGCTCTTCTGGACCTTCAGATTGTCCAGGGCGGACTGGTCTGCCTTGATGGTGCCGGTCAGGATATCGGACTGGGTTTTGGCGTTGTCGACGTTAACTTGCGTGGTCGCGCCCTTGCCGATCAGATCGCTGAACCGCCGGACGTCGCGTTGCGCTGCCTCGAGCTGGGCGCGGGCCCTGGCCAGCACACCTTCGGCCTGCTCAATCTGCGCGTCGATCTGGCGGGCGTCGAGCGTAAAGAGCAGGTCGCCCTGGTTCACCCTGGCGCCGTCTTCGAAGTGCACCGAGACGATGGTCGTTTCAACTCGCGATTTCAGGGCCACACTGGAAATCGGCGTCACCGTTCCGATCGAATCGACATCGACCGGCACCGGCCTGCGCTCGGCCTTGGCCAGTTCGACCGAGACCACCCGCGCCCGCGGCGGTCCCTGGACATTGGCGGCGCCGCCCAGCCAAGAAGCGCGAGTTCCGTAGGCGGTCAGCGCTGCAACAGCCAACGCGCCTGCCAGAATCATGAGGTTGCGTTTTTTCATCGCATTTCACGCCAGCCGGTCCACAACGACCGGGACGGTCCGGTTCCTGCCCCCTCAATGGTGGCTTTTGAGCCTTGGGCAAAACGATTATCACAGCGCGGCGGCGCATGGTATGCCAGCTAAACTAAATTTGTGGTAAGCTGACGGAACCCCTTGATGCGTATCGCCACCTGGAACGTCAATTCGGTCCGGCAACGGATCGATCATCTGCTGGTCTGGCTGAAGGATTGCACGCCCGACATTGTCTGCCTGCAGGAGATCAAATGCGTCGACGAGGCGTTTCCGCGGTTGGAAATCGAGGCGCTCGGCTACAACGTCGTCACCCACGGTCAGAAGACCTTCAATGGCGTCGCGCTGCTCTCCAGGCTGCCGTTCGACGAAACCAAATCGGGTCTGGCCGGCGACGACGAGGATGCCCACGCCCGGTTCTTGGAAGGGGTGGTCACGCTGAAGCGCGGCGTACTCCGGATTGCCTGTCTTTACCTGCCCAACGGCAACCCGCCGGAAACTGAGAAATACCCCTATAAACTCAAATGGATGTCGCGTCTTTTTGAGTACTCGAAGCAGCAACTTAAAGCGGAGGGGCCGCTGGTGCTGGCAGGCGACTTCAATGTCATTCCGGCGGCCCGCGACGTCCACAATCCGGCGGCATGGGTCAACGACGCTCTGTTCCGCCCCGCCACACGGGAAAGCTTTCAGTCGCTGCTCGGCCTCGGGCTCACCGACGCGCTGCGCGCGGTTACCGATGCGCCCGGTCAGTACACCTTTTGGGACTATCAGGCCGGCGCCTGGCAGAAGAACCACGGTTTACGCATCGACCATCTGCTGCTGTCGCCGCAGGCCGGCGACCGGCTGGTCCGGGTTGGCATCGACAGCTACGTGCGGGCTTGGGAAAAGCCGTCGGATCACGTGCCGGTCTGGATCGATCTAGACCTGGAGACGGCCTGACTGCGCTGCCGCTTCAATCAGTCCTTGCGGCCCTGCACCCAGTGCTCGAGCATCTGCAGCGCCATCGCCCGGTCGTTTTCGGACGCCTTGGCGATCGCCTTGTTGTAGCTTTCCCTGATCCAGATCTCGTCGGGTCCGGCACTGTCGCGCGCCAGCGTCAGCCACATCAGTCCGCGGGCGCGCTGAGGCGGCATCTGATCACCATTGAACAGCATCTGGCCGAGCATGGCTTGGGCCTGATGCTGGCCCTTCTGGGCGGCGAGGCCGAGCCAGCGGGCGCCGTAGCGGAAGTCATCCCGCGACGAGCCGGCGCCCTTGAGATAGAGCCGGGCCAGATCGTACTGCGCATCGGCGTTGCCGAAATAGGACGCGGCATAGGAGAACATCTCCCGTGCCCGGTCCGGATCGGACTTGATCTTCGAATTGGGAATGCCCTTGAGGTAATAGCGGCCCAGCGCCACAAAGGCGTTGGCGACGACGCCGGCTTGCGGCGCCGACGGGCTGTCTTCCGCGTGCTGGTTGGCGATACGACTGAAATAGTCGAAGGCGCGCAGGTCGTCCTGGGCGACGCCTTCGCCATCGGCATACATCCGGCCCAGTTTCCATTGCGCGATCGGATGGCCGCCCTCGGCGGCATATTGCAGCGAGGTCAGCGAGGTGGCCGAGGCAGCCGGCGAAACCGCCTTCTTTACGGTCGCCGCGGCACCGGGCTGAGCCGAAACCAGCGGAATAGCCGCATCCGCGTTGACCGGGGCACCGTCGAATCCGAGTGCCGGAGCCGCCACCGGGGCGGCCCCCAAAATCAACGCAAAAATGATACGCCTAGATGTCCGCATAACACTGTTTCTCGTACGCGCCACCCGGATGGGTTACTGCGCCATCCACCGCCGGCCCGACCTGCTGGGCATATTTCCAGAGTGCTCCCGATGTATGATTGGTCGCTCTGGGCTTCCATTCGGTCTTACGTTCGGCCAGCTCCGCGTCGGTCAACTTTACGTTAAGAGTCCCGACGTCGGCGTCGATTTCGATGATATCGCCATCCCGCAGCAATGCGATCGGCCCACCTATCGCCGCCTCCGGCCCGACATGGCCGATACAGAAGCCGCGGGTCGCGCCGGAGAACCGGCCATCGGTGATGAGGGCGATCTTGCCGCCCATGCCTTGCCCGGTCAGCGCCGCCGTGGTCGACAGCATTTCCCGCATGCCAGGACCGCCGCGCGGGCCCTCATAGCGGATCACAATGACCTCGCCCTCTTTGTAGGTTTTCTTCTGTACCGACTCGAAGGCGTCCTCTTCGCGGTCGAAGCAGCGGGCGGGACCGGTAAATTTCAAGTTCGACATGCCCGCGACCTTCACGATCGCGCCCTCGGGCGCAAGATTCCCCTTCAAGCCGACGACACCGCCCGTGACGGTGATCGGCTTATCGGCCGGCCGCACCACGTCCTGGTGCGGATTCCATTTCACGCTTTTGAGGTTTTCGGCGATCGTCCGGCCGGTCACGGTCAGGCAATTCCCGTGCAGGTAGCCATTATCGAGCAGCGTCTTCATCAGAAGCGGTATGCCGCCAACCTCGAACATGTCTTTGGCGACATAACGGCCACCCGGTTTCAAATCCGCGACATAGGGTGTTTTTTTGAAGATTTCCGCCACGTCGAACAGATCGAACTTGATACCGCATTCATGGGCGATTGCCGGCAGATGCAGGGCAGCATTGGTCGATCCGCCGGAGGCGGCCACCACCGCTGCGGCGTTCTCCAACGCCTGGCGCGTGACGATGTCGCGCGGCCGGATATTGAGGGCGATCAGCTCCATCACCTTTTCGCCGGCCATCATGCAGAACGAGTCACGGATTTCGTAAGGCGCCGGCGCTCCGGCCGAGTATGGCAGCGCGAGCCCGATGGCCTCGGAAACCGTCGCCATGGTATTGGCGGTGAATTGTGCGCCGCACGCTCCGGCCGATGGGCAAGCCACCCGCTCGATTTCGTCGAGGTCGGCGTCCGACATCTCGCCGACCGAATGCTTGCCGACTGCTTCGAACATGTCCTGCACCGTGACCTGCTGGCCGCGGAAATTGCCGGGAAGGATCGAGCCGCCATAGATGAAGATCGAGGGCACGTTGAGCCGGACCATCGCCATCATCATGCCCGGCAGCGACTTGTCGCAGCCGGCGAGCCCGACCAGGGCGTCGTAGGCATGGCCCCGCATCGTCAATTCGACGGAATCGGCGATGCATTCCCTTGATGGCAGCGACGAGCGCATGCCGTCATGGCCCATGGCGATGCCATCGGTGACGGTGATGGTGCAGAATTCGCGCGGGGTGCCGCCGGCGGAAGCAACGCCCTTCTTGACCGCCTGGGCCTGGCGCATCAGCGAGATGTTGCAGGGCGCGGCCTCGTTCCAGCAGGACGCCACGCCGACGAAGGGCTGGTGAATCTGCTGGGTGGTCAGCCCCATGGCGTAGAGATACGAACGATGCGGTGCCCGTTCCGGGCCCTCCGTCACGTGACGGCTCGGCAGCCTGCCCTTGATGCTCGTCTTGGCGTCCATCGCGAACCTGTTCCCCAGCCACCCTTGTTAGACCCGGGAAATCGAAAGAGGTTCCCTTCGCCTTCGCGAGCGCCGTGGCTGTAGCCTACGAAGGATGATTCATGGAGGGGTGTGGCCAAATAGCGGCGCGCGCAAGAGCCTGCTGCGACAACAGTTAAATGTTCACAGGGTGTTGCGATCGAGCAACAACCGTGGCGCTTCGGCAACCATCACTATTGCGGGTGATCCCGCACCCGCTCAGGCTGCGGAGGTGTTGCTGAACTACCCGCTACGCCGCAAGGACCGGCAGCCGGTCAATCGCCCTGAGGCCGGGTCGCTTGCGCCATGTGACGTCGGATGGATCCACCGCGAGCGCCAGTTCGGGCCAGCGCCGAAACAGAGATTTCAGTGCGCATTTGCCCTCGATCCGCGCGAGCTGGTGCCCGAGGCAGAAATGGACCCCGGTGCCGAAGGCGATATGCCGGTTCGGCTTGCGCTGCAGATCGAGCATATCCGGATGCGGATTGGCCTCGGGATCCATGTTGGCGGCGGCGAGCATGGCCATGATGCGGTCGCCCTTCCTCAGGACAACGCCGTCCAGTTCGATATCGCGACGCAAATAGCGCGGTTTTGTAAATTGCACCGGGGTGATGAAGCGCAGGAATTCCTCGACCGCAATATCCAGCCGACTCCAGTCTTCTTTCAGCCAGTCCCGCAGGCCGGGATTTTTCAGGAGCTCGAATACCGATCCGCTGATCAGATGCGTGGTGGTTTCGTGACCCGCGAACAGCAGCAGGAAAACCATCGAAACGATTTCGTCCGGGCTGATCCGGCCGCCGTCTTGCTCGACGCGCACGATCTCGGCGATCAACCCTTCGCCGCCCTCCCGGCGGACAATCTCCAGATGCCGTTCGACGTAGCGCTTCATCGCAAGGATGTTCGGCATCATGCTGAGGAAACCGAGCGCGCCGGTGAAACGGGTGAAGCCGCTGGCCCAGGCCGTGAATTTTGGCCGATCGGCCAGCGGCAGCCCGAGCAATTCGCAGATCACCGAGAGCGGCAGCTGGCGTGCATAGCGTTCAACGAGATCGGCAGGGCTGCCTTCCACAAACAGCTGATCGGCGAGTTCGTCGGCGACGGCCTCAATGCCCGGCTCCATGTCGAGCACCGCCCGGCGGCGGAATGCCTCGTCCACGATATCGCGCAGCCTCCTGTGATCCGGGTCGTCCATCGACAGCATGCTGTTGGCGAGCGTGCGCACGATGCCCGGCATCCACCAGTGCAATCCCGCGACATTGCCGTCGTCCCTGCGAATGGTGAAGGTGGCCGTGTCCTTCAGCACCCGATCGGCCAGCGCCTCGGTCGTCGTCGCCCAGACCTTGCCGATGATGGGAAAGCGCACCTGAACCACGGGGCCCATGGAACGAAGCTTCGCGATCGCGGCGGCCGGATCTCGGAAATAGTCCTGGCTGACGAAGTCTGCATATGCGGTCATCGGCGTTTCCTGCACCGCACAGCTGGTGAATTAGTTGGAGGAGTTCAGAGGAAAGCCATCTTCTCGTCACTGGATATCCCACCAAGATACCCGACACGGCTGCCGTTGACACCAAAAGCTTCGACAACCAAAGAGCAGCCGTCGCCGTCTTGCGGAACGGCTGGGAAAGCCGCCGTCGATGCCATCAATCCTATCCTCGACAGCTTCCAGCACATCGACCACGGACCTCACGGAGCCCTTGCCGGAATCCCCCGCACAGTGCCTCCAAAAGCTCTGAGCCGGTGAACCCAAACCGGCTCATGCGTCCTGATCCCGGAGACAGGATTGCGCGGGGTATCCATTGATGGTACTCATCCTTCGTGGAGCAGGGACAAATCGGCTGCAACGGTCGCCATGGGTCATTTCTGCGACAATGTCAGCCGTTTTCTATCTTTCGCAAGCGAAGAATACATCGGTGCACCCGGATGAGCGGGTTCCCCCGGGTCACTTTGCTTTGTAGTCGCGGAAGCAGTCGGTAGCTGGAATGCAGATCTCGAAGCATTTGTTGAGTCCGTCTCGGGAAGAACGAGCCGGGACACATGTTTTATATCTCGCGAAGCATGCGCTCGACTCCAGTCCGGAACGCCGGGCGAAATATGGCTACCACGTCGTCTATCATGCCCTGCTGCTCGAGGCTCTCCGTGGCCTCGGTCTAAGGGTTACGCCGGCGGCTGACCATCAGGTGCTGTTCGGACGGCTGAAGTTCAATTTCCTCTATGCCATTCACTCCCACGCGATATTCGACGGACACGAATTGCTCGCGCCGGCGATAGCGGGCTATCGAGGCGTTCCGTGTCTTGGCGCGTCGGCGACAACCCGGGCGATTTCGGAAGACAAGGTGCTCGCCAAGCACGTGGCGGCCTCACTTGGAATCGACGTGGCCAAGCATCGGGTGATAAGGCCGTCCGATCTCCAGAGTAAGAACTTCGGTCTGGCTGGCTCATGGATCATCAAGCCACGAGGTGGCATCGCCTCCGACGCGGTCATGAAAGTTGACAATGAAGCCGACTGGCGGAACGCGCTCGCGGCAATACAGGACCCACGCCACGAAGGGCGTGAGTTCATTGCCGAGGAGTTCGTGCCAGGCCTTAACGTGACCGTCCCCGTGGTCGAGGGCTTTCCTGCCGGTTCGTTCGTCGCCTTCGAGGAGACCGGTCGGCCCGGCGATAATGTTCTGACGAATGAAGGAAAACGGGGCCTCGACAAGACCTACAACTCAGGCCCCTATGAGGGGCCCGGGGCCCAGAAAATTATGGAGGCTACCGCGCGGATGGCGGCGGAGATATCTCCGTTCGACTACGCACGATTTGACTATCGCTACGATCCCGGAACAGACCGGGCGGTCTTCATCGAGCTTAACATCGCCTGCAACATGGCCCCGGCATCGGCGATCTACCGCGCGGCCGCATTGCATGGGATCAAGTATGAAGAGCTGGTCGGGCACGTTTTGACCTACAGTCTCAGGCGCCAGAGAAAGCGCGAAAATACCTAGGCCGAGCCGAGCTTCCATTCCATGGAGAGCCCGTGAGGGTCGCAGACTGCCAGAGTCTGCACCTGACGAGTTCCATTGAGATAACGGCTCACCTTGAGGGGGTTGAAGGTCTCGGTCGGGTTCGGGTGTGCCACCTCACCCTCAACCGTAACGCGCCAGATAGGCACAATTTTGCTAGCCTCGAACAGGATCTCGTTGATCCGCTTGAGCTGCTCGCCTGAGAGTTGATAGCTCATGACCGTGTGATAGACGCACCGAGTCTGACCGGAAGGAATGGCCGCCAGCGCAGCGGCCAAATTCGAAACGGCGTCACCGCCTCGGATCGCCGGCGGTGGGTAAAGAGCAGCGACCTTCAGCGCCCCATCCAGTTTTCCGAGGCGATCGAGGCGCTCGGGCCATACGAGCGCCTTCAGCCAGCGCCGCTCATTCTCGTCACTGATGTCGGTCGGGTAGAGCTCGAGGCCGACGCGCGATGCAACAGGCGGCGGCGTCGCTCCCAGATCGGGTACGCCCGGTCCCTCCAGCATGCAGGACAAGACAAAGGGCGCATCGGTCCACCGCTCGAGCTTGGGTGTGCCTTGCTCACCCATGTATCGATAGCCGTAACGGTCGAAGTTCAGATTGAGGCCGGCGCTGGATCCAATTTCCACGATCCCGAGTGGGGCCCCCGTGTTTCGCGCAATCAGATCGAATGCCGGCAACAAGAGAGAGCTGCGCCCCGCCTCATTCGTGTTGGTGGCACGCTTCGCGATGATGTCCACCAGTACGGCTTCGTGCGCTCGGCAGAAGGCGGCGAACAGATCGAAGGCCCGGTCGTCCGCAGGTCGCGTGCCTCCCAAGCTCGGATAATATTCCTTGAGTGGGTCGTCGAGGCCGCCTAGCAGAACATACTGCACGGCGCCAAAGATCAGGTTAGCCGACGGTTGACCTTTTTTCTTGCCGCGCGTCAGACGTTGAAGCTCTGGACTGTCGGCTATTCCAAGCGACAGCTTTTCATAAAGAGGCGACCCGCCACGGCGAGACTCGTTGGCAAAAAAGCGATAATAGTGAGCGCTTGTTTCAAACACCATAATCCATAACACGAGCTCGGTAAGTAATGGATGGTCTGGCTGTGTATCGCAATAGTACTAGCTTTAGGGCCTGCACTCGAACTGGTCAAGGTCAGGGAATTGAGCGAACCATCGATTGTTACAAACGCCTCCACCCGTGCAGGTTACGGCCAGACTGAACCCATGGCTCCGGCTTCGGGATACACGGTGGCTGACGGCATATTTCGTGACGAATTGCGCAACCGCACCGTACCTTATCGGCTCTACGTTCCCGCTTCGCTCGATGGCGCCTATCCGGTAATCATTGTCTCCCATGGAGTTGGCGGTTCGCGCGACTCGATGCCGTACCTCGGACGATGGCTCGCCCAAAGCGGGTATGTGGCGGTGCACTTGCAGCACCCGGGCTCGGACAGTTCGGTTTGGCAACATGCAACCTCCCTCCCCGAGGTCTATCGCGCATTGCGCGATGCCATGTGGGATGGAGGAGCCGCTCAGCGGCGATTTGGCGACGTGCCTTTCGTTCTGCGAGAGCTTGCCCGCCTGAACGGCGAAGGGTCACTGGCAGGGCACCTAAATCTCGATCGCATTGGGATGGCCGGCCACTCCTATGGTGGCGTCTCGACCATGGTTGCCGCAGGCCAGAGAATGGGTCCCAGCGGACAATGGTCATACAAGGAGCCCAGGATCCGGGCTGGCGTGGTGATGAGTCCCAACGTACCCATTCAGCGCGGCAACCTCGTCGAGCTCTATCGCGACATCGAAATCCCGCTCTTTCACATAACGGGCACGCAGGACGGCAATGCGGTCCCGGGGAACAAGGAGTTCGACCCCATACAGCGAACCCTGCCCTACCAGACACTGGAAATTGCAGATCAGTATCTGCTCGTGCTTGATGGCGCCGATCACAATGCATTTTCCGGGCTCGAGTACGGACCGCACGCGCATGGCCCCGAAAAGCTGACCCGTTATACGCGTGCGGTCGAAGAGGGAGCAGGATTGTTCTTTGACGCCTATTTAAAGGGGAACGAGGCGGCCAGGGCCGCACTGCGCGGAAAATTCCGGGAGAGACTTGAGCCAGCCGATCGATTTGAATGGAAGTAGCACCGGACCCGGGCCGCGGCGCAGTCCGCAGGAGATAGCCTTCCGCCGTGCCGCCACACTCGCACTTTCCCTCCAAGTCGCGAAAGCGACAAGTTGGCCGGGACATGAATCAGTTGAGCCGAAATACGATGGTCAGGAAGTCCTTCACCGCTGCTTGGGCAGCTTCTGTCGCCGCTTTGTTGTATCCTACAGTCGGCCCGAACACCACGCAGACATCACTATAGGTGAAGGGCTTACCGGTCTCGACATTAATTACCGTCCCGCCTTGCTCGCGGCGCCGGCAGTTGCGCGACGTTTGGGCGCTTCGAATAGGATTTCCAGGCCGCGCATGAGGGTTATCGAATGCGTGGGACACGCCCGGATATTCGGTCATAGCGGCGTCTTTGCCAGCAGCCTTAAGTCTTGCAATGTAATCGCGGCAGGGCCCGGCCAGTGTCCAGTCGTCCGACGCTCCATGGAATTCGCGGACCGGTGCGTCTGCAATGTCGAGTTCGCCGACAAGCTGAATGTTGCACGATGGATAGAACGGAAGATGTGCCGCAATCCGAGCCCCGCGAGGCCCGTGGAGGCGCTG
Source organism: Bradyrhizobiaceae bacterium Ga0074131 (assembly GCA_001464035.1). GTDB lineage: Bacteria > Pseudomonadota > Alphaproteobacteria > Rhizobiales > Xanthobacteraceae > Bradyrhizobium. The sequence goes on along the minus strand of LNEC01000010.1, from coordinate 67,750 downwards.
AAAGCGCCTCATGCTGGTGTAGAGCGCTGCGGAGCCTCCGCGCGAGAAGCCCATCACTGCGATGCGCGACGGATCGATGCGCGGACGGGCCGCGAGCACTTCGACGGCGCGATAGGCATCGTAGATCTGTGCGAAAACACTTAGCCGGGACTGATCCGTCTGGACTTGGTTTATGCCGCGCCCGCCAAAGCTGTCGAGGCGCAGCGTGGCGATTCCCATGCGGTTGAGAAACCCGCGCCATTGGGAGGCCGCGCTGCTCCTGGGGCCATCAGAGCCATGGAGCAGCACGACGACCGGCATATGCTCATCCCAACTCGGAAACTGGAGATCGCCTTTGAGCGTCACGGGGATACCGTTCGCCGTATCACCATTGAGGAACTGCTCGTCCGTCAGCGTGAGCGACGGCACGTTGATTGTCTCGTTCGGCGGGAATTGTGCCCGCGCGCCGCTGACGAGTGCGGGCAAGCCAAGCATCGCGGCAATCAAAACGACGACGACTGCTGGAGAGCTTTGCATCGCGAGACACTCCTAACGCACACACTAGCATACCACAGAGGTAATCTCAGTTCCCTGTTTCGATACGGCCCCGACCCGTTGGGACAAGCGCGCGCTCCCATGATCCGCCAGAGGGCGCGGGTCGATCGTCGACCCAGAGACTGCGCTCCCGGCTCATCACAATCGGTATCCGTCGGAGCCACCGGTCTGGCTACAAAGCTCCAACGCCAGTTCCGCGCAGATAGCCGAAGATGCTTCGAAACGTACGAACAGCCGTCTTGCAGAGCGGCCGGAAAAGTCTCAAAATTCACCTCAGGGGGTCTTTTTTTGGATCCTGGCTCGGTGCGACCCGTTGGATCTCAGACTCGGCAGAACTTCGCCCGATTTTGGAGGACGACATGGCCACGTTCACCCGATCGCAAAGGCTACTGGTTTCCGCGGGAGCTGCGGGACTCGGCGGCGCTGCACTGGTGACGCTGCTGGCGGCGAACATCGTTACCCATGCGGGTGCCGGCGCAACTGCCGCGGAAACGTCGCCGCCATCGGTCGGTCCGGATTCTGCGGTCTGCCGCACGCCGGCCGCAACCCGCTCTCCGAACATGATGCTCCGCCTCGCACAGACCGAGGTGCCACGCGCCGAGATGAGCGCAGCCAGCTCCGCGCCGGCGTTCGCCGAAACCGAGCCGCCGCTGTGGACCGGCCTGGGCTCTATCACATACAAGATCACGACCGCGAACGAGCGCGCGCAGGCTTATTTCGATCAGGGCCTGCGTCTCGCCTACGCGTTCAACCACGGCGAGGCGCAGCGCGCCTTCCGCATGGCGCAGAAGCTCGATCCCGACTGCGCCATGTGCTTCTGGGGCGAGGCGCTGGTGCTGGGCCCCAACATCAATCTTCCGATGCCGGAGGACGCGGTCGCGCCCGCTTACGCTGCCGTGCAGAAGGCGAAGACGCTTGCCGGCAAGGCACGCCCACGCGAACAGGTGCTGATCGCCGCTCTCGCGACGCGCTACGGCAGCGACCCGAAAGCCGCCCGCCCGCCTTTCGACAACGCCTACGCGATCGAAATGGCGAAGGCTGCAACGCAGTTTCCGGACGACGATGAAATCGCCACGCTCTATGCCGAGGCGGTTATGGACCTCAGCCCCTGGGACTACTGGAAACCCGGCGGCCGCGAGCCCAACCCGCAGAGCGCGCCCATCGTGCCGACACTGGAGCGCGTGCTGGCTCGCAATCCCGATCATGCCGGTGCAATTCACTTTTACATCCATGCCGTCGAAGCGTCGGATCGGCCCAGGCGCGCCGAGGCCTACGCCGACCGGTTGCGCGGTGCGATCCCCGCTGCCGGCCACCTCGTGCACATGCCGAGCCACATCTACTACCGGGTAGGCCGCTATCTCGACGCACTGGAAGACAACAAGGCTGCGGTCAAGGTCGATGAAAAATACCTGGCCGACACCAACGCGCCGATGGGGGTCTATCGGCTCGGCTATTATCCGCATAATGTACACTTTGTAATGGCGTCGGCGCAGATGGCCGGCGACGGCCAGACCGTGATCGCCGCCGCAGAGAAGCTGCGCGAGCTTATTCCCGATGAGCTTGCCCGCGGCATTGCGATGGTGCAGCCAGTCAAGGCGGCGCCTTATTTCGCACACGCGCAGTTCAGCACGCCCGATACCATCCTGGCACTGCCCGACCCCGGCGACGCCATTCCTTACGTCAAGGCGATGTGGCTTTACATGCGCGGCGTGGCGCTGGCGGCTCGCCGTGACTTCGCGGGCGCGGCGACGGCGGCCAATGCAATCGAGACGCTGGAGCGGACCTCGGATTTCAAGTTGCTGAAGGAGTCCAACGTCCCCGCGCGGGAGGTGCTTCGCATTGCGCGCACCATCGTCCTGGCGCGCATGGCCCAGGCCAAAGGCGACCACCGCACCGCCGTCGTGCGCTTCGAACGGGCGGCTGCGTTGCAGGACGCGCTGCCCTACACTGAGCCACCCTATTGGTACTATCCCGTTCGGCAGTCCCTTGCCGCGGCCCTGCTGCAGGCTGGCCGCTACGCTGAGGCGGAGCGACAGTTCCAGCGTGCCCTCAGCCGGGCGCCGTCCAACGGCTGGTCGTACTACGGACTGGCGGAATTGCATAAGTCACGCGGCAATACGACCGCGGCGCGCAAGGCCGAGGCGGACCTTGCCAAAGTCTGGATCGGTGACCGCAGGCTCTTGCAGGTCTCCAATCTCTGACCACGCGTATCGACTGTTCGCGCCAGCTGCAGAAGGTCATGGTGCGCCGGTCTTCGCGGCTCACTTCGGTCAGGCCCGCCGCTCAATCCACCTTGACGTTGGCGGCCTTGATCATCGGCCACCATTTGGCGATCTCGGCCTTCTGCCAGGCGCCCAGCGCCTGCGGCGGCAATTGGTCCGTCGGCGGCATCTGCAGGCCCAGATTTTCCAGCTGTTTTCGCACGGCGGGATCGTTCAGCGCATCGACCGTCGCGGCGTTGAGCTTTGCCACGATGTCCCCGGGCGTGCCCTTCGGGACCCACATGCCGGACCACAGCGTCATGTGAAATCCTGACAATCCCGCTTCGTCGGTAGTCGGAATGTCCGGCGCCGACGCGGCACGTTTGGTGTCGGTCACGGCATAGCCACGGATGTTGCCGGCGCGCACCTGGTTGATGGAGTTGGAGAGCTGATCGACCATGAGATCGATCTGTCCGGCGACGAGATCGTTCATCGCGGGGCCGGTGCCGCGGTACGGCACATATTGCAGCTTGGTGCCGGTGACGTTCTCCAGGTACAGCCCGGCGATGTGACTTCCCGAACCGGCTCCCGCCGTGCCGGCGGCGGCCGGGGTTGGCCTCGCCTTCAGCCACGCGATCAATTCCGCGAGCGTTTTGGCCGGAACCGCGTTCTTGCTGACGATGATCATTGGATTGCTCGGCAGCAGCGCCACCGGCTCGAGGTCGGCCACGAGGTCGTAGCCGAGCTTGTAGACCGCGCCGTTGGCGACGTGGGTGCCGAGATGACCGAAACTGACGGTGTAGCCGTCGGGCGGCGAGCGCAATGCCCGTCCGACCCCGATCGACCCGCCCGCGCCGGTCACATTCTCGACCAGCAGGGTTTCGCCGAGCGTCGTTTTCATGCGCTCGGCCAGGATTCGTGCCATCACGTCGGACGGCCCGCCGGCGGCGAACGGCACCACAATGGTGATCGGGCGTGAGGGAAACTTTTCCGCAAGCGCGGTGCTGCCGAATGCCAGCAATGCAGTCAACGCGGCCAGGACCATTCTTCGCATCACACCCTCCATTAAAGCGTCACTACCGTCATTGCCTGCGAAAACGCGAAGCATTTCCGCAACGGAGCACTTGCGACGAAGCACTCCAGCTTGCTCGAAAAAGCCGGATTGCTTCGCTGCGCTCGCAATGACGAGCACAATTACAGATTAGCATAGTCGATCGGCTGGTGACGATCGAGCGTACGCGTGACCGGCGGCAGCGGATACTTGAGTCCCGTCGCGCAGTTGAACAGCATCACCCGGTCGCTCTTGGTCACGCGGCCGTCGGCCAGGCTTTCCTTGTAGGCAGCATAGGTCGCCGCGCCCTCCGGGCACAAGAGCAAGCCTTCTGCGCGCGCGACTTCGCTCAGCGCAGCAGAAATCTTCTCGTCATCCACTGCAATGGCGAATCCCTTGCTCTCGCGCACCGCGCGCAGGATCAGGAAATCTCCGATCGCCTGCGGTACCCGGATTCCCGACGCGATGGTGTGGGCGTCCTCCCAGCGCGGCGCGTGCTCGGCGCCGGCTTCAAAAGCCCGCACCATCGGCGCGCAGCCCGAAGCCTGCACCGCGATCATGCGCGGGCGCTTCGAACCGATGAAGCCGATGGCTTCGAGTTCGGCGAACGCCTTCCACATGCCGATCAGGCCGGTGCCGCCCCCGGTCGGATAGAAGATCACGTCAGGGACGTCCCAGCCGAGCTGCTCGGCGAGCTCCAGCCCCATCGTCTTCTTGCCCTCGATCCGGTAGGGCTCCTTCAGCGTCGAGGTATCGAACCAGCCGGCTTTGGTCTTTCCCTCGCCGACGATCTTGCCGCAATCGTCGATCAATCCGTTGACGCGGTAGACGGTGGCGCCCTGCAGCTCGATCTCGCTGACATTCACCTCCGGCGTATCGGCTGGACAGAAGATCGTGGTCCTGATGCCGCAACTGGTGGCGTAGGCCGCCAGCGCAGCACCGGCATTGCCGTTGGTCGGCATCGCCATGTGCCTGATGCCGAGGGCCTTGCCCATCGACACCGCCATCACGAGGCCGCGCGCCTTGAACGAACCGGTCGGCAACCGGCCCTCGTCCTTGACGATGATTTCGCCGCCGCCGATTTTCTTCGAAAGTTTTGGCAGACGGATCAGCGGCGTGGTGATCTCGCCGAGGCTGACGATGTCGGCGACTTTCCGCACCGGCAGCATCTCGCGGTAACGCCAGAGGTCGGCCGGCCGCTGCGCCAGCGCGTCTTTTGTCAAAGCCTTCTTCACGCCGGCGAGGTCGTAACGGACCAATAGCGGCTTGCCGGCCTTGGAGAGATTGTGGACCTGGTCGGCCGGATAGTGGTCGCCTTCCATGGCGCATTCGAGATGGGTCACGAAGGTCGGCCGCTCGATCGTCAGATTGTCGTTGTCTTTCACGGTTGATCTCTCGCTTGTTGGTTGGGTCAGACTTACCGGGACTGTGCCCTACATGTTCAGAACGCGGCCATGGGCATCCAGCACCGCTTCCTTCATCATCTCCGACAGGGTCGGATGCGGGAAGATCGTGTGCATCAGTTCTTCCTCTGTGGTTTCCAGGTTCATCGCCACCACATAGCCCTGGATAAGTTCGGTGACCTCGGCGCCGATCATGTGCGCACCGAGCAGCTGGCCGGTCTTCTTGTCGAAGATCACCTTGACCAAGCCCTGGTCTTCGCCCAGCGCAATGGCCTTGCCGTTGCCGACGAAAGGAAAACGCCCGACGCGGATGTCACGGCCGCCCTCTTTCGCCCTGGCCTCGGTGAGACCGACGGATGCGACCTGCGGATGGCAGTAGGTGCAGCCGGGAATGAGGTTCTTGTCCATGGGATGCGGATGCAGGCCCTTGATCGCCTCGACGCAGATCACGCCTTCATGCTCGGCCTTGTGCGCCAGCATCGGCGGGCCCGCGACGTCGCCGATGGCGTAGATGCCGGGGATATTGGTCTTGCCGTAGCCGTCGATCACGATGCAGCCGCGCTCGGTCTTGACGCCTAACTTTTCCAGCCCGAGGTTTTCGATATTGCCGACCACGCCGACGGCGGAAATCACCCGGTCGAACTCGACCGTTTGCGGCTTCTTGCCATCGTCGATGGTGGCGACCACGCTGTCGCTCTTCTTTTCCAGTTTTGTCACTTTGGTATTGGTGAGAAGCTTGATGCCCTGCTTTTCGAACGCCTTGTGCGCGAACTTCGAAATCTCGGCATCTTCCACCGGCAGGATCTGCGGCAGCACCTCGACTACGGTCACTTCCGCGCCCATGGTGCGGAAGAACGAAGCGAATTCAATGCCGATCGCGCCGGAGCCGACCACCAGCAACGACCCGGGCATCTTGTCCGGCACCATCGCCTCAAAATAGGTCCAGACCAGCTTCTTGTCGGGCTCCAGCCCCGGCAAGACGCGAGGCCGCGCACCGGTCGCAACGATGATGTGTTTGGCCTGATAAGTGCCCTCGCCCAGCGCGCCCTTCGGCGCCTCGACCGCGGATTTCTTCACGGTCAATTTGCCGGGTGCGTCCAGCGTCGCCTCGCCCCAGATCACCGTGACCTTGTTCTTGTTGAAGAGATAGCCGACGCCGTCGTTCAACCGCTTCACCACGCCGCGCGAGCGCTGCACCACCGCCTGCAGGTCGAACGAGATCTTCTCCGCCGCAAGACCATAGTCTTTGGCGTGCTGCATCAGGTGATACACCTCTGCCGAGCGCAGCAGCGCCTTGGTCGGAATGCACCCCCAATTGTTGCAGATGCCGCCGAAATAGGCCTTCTCGACCACGGCCGTCTTCAGCCCTAGCTGCGCCGCGCGGATCGCCGTGACGTAGCCGCCGGGCCCTGCGCCGATGATGATGACGTCGAAGGAAGTGTCGGCCATACTACTTGCTCGTTTTCATCGTGGCACAATCAGCGATCCATACCCGTCATTGCGAGGAGCCCTCGCGACGAAGTAATCCACCTTGTCGCTGGTGAAATGGATTGCTCCGTTGCGCTCGCAATGACGTCGGCCCCTCACACCATCATCATGACAGGATTTTCGATCAGGATCTTGAACGCGCCGATCAGTTCGGCGCCGAGCGCGCCGTCGACGGCGCGGTGATCGCAGGACAGCGTCACGCTCATGATGTGCGCGGCCTCGATCCTGCCGCCCCGCACCACCGCGCGCTCCTCGCTGGTGCCGACCGCGAGAATGGTGGCGTGCGGCGGGTTGATCACGGCGGTAAAATCCTTGATGCCGTACATGCCGAGGTTGGACACCGCCGTGGTGCCGCCCTGGTATTCCTCCGGCTTCAGTTTTCGCGCGCGGGCGCGGGCGGCATAGTCCTTCATCTCGGCCGAGATGGTCGACAGCGATTTGGTCTCGGCCTTGCGGATGATCGGCGTGATCAGGCCGCCCGGCATCGCGACGGCGACGCCGATGTCGGAATGCCTGTGTTTCAGCATGCCGCTTTCGGTCCAGCTGACATTGGCGTTCGGAATCCGCTGCAATGCGACCGCCATCGCCTTGATGACGAAATCGTTGACCGAGAGCTTGTAGAGCGGCTTCTTTTCCTTGTCCTTCGGCGCCGACGCATTGATCTCCTCGCGCGCGGCGAGCAGTTTGCCGATGTCGCAGTCCATCGTGAGATAGAAATGCGGGACGGTCTGCACCGAGGCGGTGAGCCGCTGCGCAATGGTGCGGCGCATGCCGTCGTGCGGGATCACCTCGTAGCTGCCGGGTTCGAACAGCGCGAGGATCTGCTTGTCCGACATTGACGGGGCGATGCCCGGCGCACCGGCGGGCGCGGCGGAAGGCGCCTTCAGCCCTTTGCCGGATTTTGCCTCTTCCACGTCGCGCGCGATGACGCGGCCGTGCGGGCCTGAGCCATTGATGCGCGCGAGCTCGATGCCGGCCTCCTTGGCCAGACGGCGGGCCAGCGGCGACGAGAATGTGCGGGCATGGCCGTTGGTTTGCTGCGCGGGCGCTGGCTGCGGCGCAGGAGGGGACGCCGCCGGTGCCGCAGCCTTCGCCGCCGGGACTACAGCGGGTGAAAGGGTCGGAGCGGGCTTCGCAGCCGCGGGCGCTTCAGCAGCCGGCGCAGCCTTCTCGGCTTTGGGCGCGCCTGCAGCCCCCGCCCCCGCCGCCTTGACGTCCTCGCCATCGCCGGCCAGCACCGCGATCACGTCGTTGACGGCGACATCCTGGGTGCCCTCGGGCACCAAAATCTTCGCAATGGTGCCTTCGTCGACCGCCTCGACTTCCATGGTCGCCTTGTCGGTCTCGATCTCCGCGATGACGTCGCCGGACTTGACCCTGTCGCCCTCTTTCTTGAGCCACTTGGCAAGATTGCCCTTTTCCATCGTCGGCGAAAGCGCGGGCATCAGAATGTTGATCGGCATTGTCAGTGACCCTGTTGCGACCGCGGCGTGGTGTCGCCGAGGTCGGTCGGCCGCGCGATTTCGGACTCGAACATGTCGACGATGCGCATCAGCGCATCCTCCTCGGTGAAGTCACCCTCGCGCGCATAGACGCGGGCGGCATGGCGCGCGATGTCGACCAGCAGCAGGCCCCACATATCCGGCTCCTCGAACGCGCGCTGAAACGCGATCGACAATCCGCCGTCGACGACGAAGGCCCGCAGCACCTCCGTGGCGTCTTCGCGACCCACCACGTCCGGCGGCAATGGCTGCTCGTTGGGACCGGCCATGGCTCACCGATAACAGACGGCTTTGGCGGCGGCGACAACCTCCGCCACCGAGGGCAAAGCGAGCTTTTCGAGATTGGCCGCATAGGGCATCGGCACGTCCTTGCCCGACACGCGCGCGACCGGCGCGTCGAGATAGTCGAAGGCGTGCTCCATGATGCGGGCGGCGATTTCGGCGCCGACGCCGTTCTGCTGCCAGCCTTCCTCCACCGTCACGGCGCGGCCGGTCTTCTTCACGGAGGCGATGATGGTGTCGGTGTCCATCGGGCGCAGCGTGCGCAGGTCGATCACCTCGGCCTCGATGCCCTCCTTCGCCAGTTCGTCGGCGGCTTTCAGCGCGTAGGACATGCCATTCGACCACGACACCATGGTGACGTGACCGCCGGACCGCACAATCCGCGCCTTGCCGATCGGAATCACGTAGTCGTCGAGTTTCGGCACGTCGCCGGAATGGCCGTACAGCATCTCGTTTTCGAGGAAGATCACCGGATTGGGATCGCGGATCGCCGCCTTCAGGAGACCCTTGTGGTCGGCGGCCGAAAACGGTGAGATCACCTTGAGGCCGGGAACCTGCGAGTACCAGGCCGAGTAGTCCTGGCTGTGCTGGGCCGCGACGCGGGCGGCGGCGCCGTTCGGACCGCGGAACACGATGGAGCAGCCCATCTGTCCGCCCGACATATACAGCGTCTTGGCCGCGGAATTGATGATCTGGTCCATCGCCTGCATGGCGAAGTTGAAGGTCATGAATTCGACGATCGGCTTCAGGCCGGCCATCGCGGCCCCTACGCCGATGCCGGCAAAGCCATGTTCGGTTATCGGCGTATCGATCACGCGCCTGGCGCCGAATTCCTGCAGCAGACCCTGCGTGACCTTGTAGGCGCCCTGGTATTCAGCGACCTCTTCGCCCATCACGAACACGTCCGGATCCCTGCGCATCTCCTCGGCCATGGCGTCGCGTAGCGCCTCGCGGATGGTCATGGTCACCATCTCGGTGCCCTCAGGCACGTCGGGATCGGGTTCGGCAACGGTTTTGGGGGCCGCCGGCGCCGCCGGCGCCGAGATCATCGGCTTGCCTTCGCCGACCGGCGAGCGCGACTCCGCGACTTCCTGGGCGACGTCTGGCGCGACGGCGGCCTTCGGAGGCTTGCCGAGATCGCCGGCACTTTCGCCGTCCGACAGGATGGTGGCGATCGGCGTGTTGACCGCGACGTCGGCCGTGCCTTCCGGAATCAGGATCTTGCCGAGGGTGCCCTCATCGGTGGCCTCGACCTCCATCGTCGCCTTGTCGGTTTCGATCTCGGCGATGACGTCGCCCGACTTGATCGCCTCGCCCTCCTTCTTCAGCCATTTCGAAAGGTTGCCCTTCTCCATGGTCGGCGACAGCGCGGGCATCAGCACTTGAATTGGCATGGTAGCTCCAGAAATTCACTCTTCAGGCTGGAAGGCGCGCCCTGCGCTCAGCGATAGACGTCGGTATAAAGCTCGGACGCATCCGGCTCGGGATCGTTCTGCGCAAAATCCGCCGACGCGTTGACAATCTCGCGCACCTCGGCGTCGATCGCCTTCAGCTCCTGTTCGCTGACGTTGGCCGCCAGCAGGCGATTGCGAACCTGCTCGATCGGATCCTGATCGTGCCGGACCTTGTCGACCTCCTCGCGGGTGCGATACTTCGCCGGGTCCGACATCGAATGACCGCGGTAGCGGTAGGTCTGCATTTCCAGGATGAACGGCCCCTTGCCGGCGCGGCACCACGCGACCGCCCGGTCGCCGGCGGCCTTCACCGCGCGGACATCCATGCCGTCGATCTGTTCGCCGGGAATGTTGAAGGAGATGCCGCGCTTGGAAAAATCGGTCTGCGCCGAGGAGCGGGTCACCGACGTGCCCATGGCATACCGGTTGTTCTCGATGATGTAGACGACGGGCAGCTTCCACAGCTCCGCCATATTGAAACTTTCATAGACCTGGCCCTGGTTGGAGGCGCCGTCGCCGAAATAGGCCAGGCTGACGAAATCGTTGCCGCGGTAGCGATTGGCGAAGGCGAGGCCCGTGCCCAGCGACACCTGGGCGCCGACGATGCCGTGGCCGCCGAAGAAATTCTTCTCCTTGCTGAACATGTGCATGGAGCCGCCCTTGCCCTTGGAATAGCCGCCACGGCGTCCGGTGAGTTCGGCCATCACGCCCTTGGCTTCCATCCCGCAGGCCAGCATGTGCCCATGGTCACGGTATCCCGTTATGACCTGATCGCCCTGTTTCAGGGCCATCTGCATGCCGACCACGATGGCTTCCTGACCGATGTAGAGATGGCAGAAGCCGCCGATCGCGCCCATGCCGTAGAGCTGGCCGGCCTTTTCCTCGAAGCGCCGGATCAGCAGCATGTCGCGCAACGCGCTCAATTCCTGTTCCCGGGTGAACTCCGGAATATCGTGCGAGCCGTTACCCTCTTCCCGTCCCGTTTCCTTTGTGACGCTTTTTTTCGCTGCGGCCATGGCAATTCCGGATGAGAGAACGAATAACTCTCTCTAACCCAACTCATACCGCCATGAAAGGATTGCGTGCAGCGCCGAAATTTCGGCTATGCCGCACCGCAACCCAGGGACATTATCGAAATCGATTTCACGGGTTTTTGAAATACCGCACCGATCGGTCCGTTCGGCCGGATCTACTTCGGCTTGACGATCCGGACCAGATCGCGGGGGTTGGCGTATTCGAGCTGGTAGCGCGCGCGCTCGTCCAGCATGTCGGGGTCGACCCGGTCGGACCTGAGCAGCGACACCCGCTGCTCGCCCTCGAGGCGCTCGCGCTTGAGCCGCGCCAGTTCCGATGTCAGCGCAATGATCTCCTGGTCGAGTTCCTGCCGCGCGTTCAGCCCATACTTGCCGGTGTAGGCGTTGACCCCGAAATAGCCGACCATCGCCGCCGCCATGGTATAGAGGGCGAGCCCGGTGAGCAGGGATTTGAGTCGGGCGCGCGAAACCATGCCTCGACGATGCGACGGCCCGGTTAACACCATCCTAACGGCCGGACCGCCAGCAGGTTCTTCGGGCTATTTGTTCTGCTTTTCGACAAACGCGGCAAAGGCGTCGATGTACTGCTGCAGCACCTTCTGCACCGGTTCCTTGGTGAGCTGGCCCTTGTCGTCGAAGGCGTCGCCGACGCCGTTGAGATAGATTTCCGGTTGGCCCAGGATCGGGCCGGCAATGCCCGGCATGATGTTCTGCAGGTGTTTGACGGCGTTGACGGCGCCGAGCGCGCCCGGCGAATTGCCGACAATGCCGATCGGCTTGCCGAGAAACGAGCTCTTGCCATAGGGGCGCGAGCCGACGTCGATGGCGTTCTTCAGGACGCCCGGAATCGACCGGTTGTATTCGGGTGTCACGAACAGCACGCCGTTCGCCTTCTGCAGCTTTTCGCGGAACGCCATCCAGTCGGCCGGCGGGGCCGCTTCGAGGTCCTGGTTGAAGAACGAAATCTCGTGCAACGTGATGACATCGAGCTTCAACGTCGCGGGCGCAAGCTTGGCCAGCGCGTTGGCGACCTTGAGCGTAAAACTCTGCTTGCGCAGGCTGCCGACGATCACGGCGATGCTGTGGGCCATGGGATTTCCTTTTGCGGTGGGGTGCCGGGAACGGCTCGGCCGCAACCTAGCCGCCCCAGAAAAAGATGCAAGTGCATGAAACTTCGAAGCGGCGGCGGCACCGTCTGTCAGGCACCCTTGTTGGGATTGATCAGGTACTTCTCACCGGTCGCGCGCTTGTTGTAGGCGGCAATATGGCTGAGCTGCAGCGCTTCCTGCAGCGACACCACCTGGGTGTAATGGCTGGCAAACGTCGTCTTGAGTTCGGCGACCACGCGCGCGCGCAGCCTGGCGCCCTCGGCCGGTCCGATTTTCTGCAGGAACGGAAACAGCAGCCAGCCGCCGACGCCCCAGGTCATTCCGAACGACCGGTTGAGTTCAGTCGGACGCATATCGAGGCCGCCATAGATGTAGACCTGCTTGTGCACGCTTGATCCGTAGCGGCTATAGACCTTGGCAGTCTTGTTGATGGCGGCTTCCATGCAGGTCAGGATCTGGCCGGCGAGCTTGCCGCCGCCGATGGCGTCGAACGCGATCGTCGCGCCGGTTTCCACCAGTGCGTTGGTCAGATCATCCATGAAAGTCGGTACGCTGGAATCGACGACATGTTTGGCGCCGATCTTGCGCAGGAGGTCGGCCTGCTCCTTGCTGCGCACGATGTTGACGAGGTCGATGCCGTCCTTGAGACAGATCTTGTTCAGCATCTGGCCGAGGTTGGAGGCGGCCGCGGTATGCACCAGCGCCTTGTGACCTTCGCGCCGCATGGTTTCGACCATGCCGAGCGACGTCAACGGATTGACGAAGCAGGACGCGCCTTCGGCCGGCGTAGTGCCGGCGGGCAGTTCGAGCACATCCCTGGCCTTCAGCGTGCGATATTGCGCATACATCGCGCCGCCGATCATCGCCACGGTCTTGCCCATCAGCGCCTTTGCCGCGTCGGACGATCCGGTCTTGACCACCACGCCCGCGCCCTCATTGCCGACCGGCATCGATTCATCGAGCCTGCCCGCCATGGCTTTCATCGCCGCTTCCGGCACCTTTGCCGTGATGACAGGCGCATCTTTTGTGCCGGATGTTTTCGCCGTCGTCATGTCGGCGGCGCCGACCAGCAGGCCGAGGTCGGACGGATTGATCGGCGAGGCCTCGACACGGACCACGACGTCATCCGGGCCGGGTTCGGACACCGGCACGCTGACGAGGGAAATTTCGAGTTCGCCACTCTTCCTGATCAGTGAGCGAAGTTGCAGCCCGTTTGTGGTGTCACCCATACTCGCGTGCTCCCTGACTGCGGTCAGCATCCTATGGCCGATCCGTGCTTGGCTCACCCAGAACCATTGGCGATATTGTCTCGATCGGCAACGATGTCCAGCCGTTGCACTCCGGCAACACATTCCCGGAAACAGGCTCGATCTGCTGAATTCGCCCTTGCGCGTCCACACGGTAACCCGAAACATCAGGGTGTCGGAAGCTTGGCTGTGCAACCTGGCTCACCTGAGCCTCTGGCTGGAACCATGAACCCGCGACGATCAGCACTACTGGCAGCGGCGTTTTTTCCAGCCGTCGTCATTGCCGCTTGGATTGTCGTCGGTCTTGCCGGCATCGGTTCGCCTCATGTCGAGGCCTCCGATGCGGCGCACGCGTTGGATCGTCTCGCGGCGTCTCCGACCACCAACCTCGAACCGGCGGCCGCTCCGCAGACAGCCGCCATCGGCTACGCCGCGGTCGGTAACGACGAAGTAGCGACAGCCGCCGAGTTCCTGGCCGGGCCGATCCTCGATACGACGACAGCGTCCGACCAGCCGCAACCCGTCGTGGTGGCCGCGCTGACCGACCCGTTGGAAATTCTGCCGCCCGAAGTCCCGCCCGCGCAGGCGCCAACCGCCAGCGCGGCCGACGTGTCGCCTCAGGACACCGCGATACCGGCCGGCCGCATCGAGATTGTCGGGGAGTGCCTGGTGGCAGAGCCCTGCATCGACCAGTTCCTCTGGGCGCTCTACCAGCGGACGCCCAAGGAAGACACCAGCAAGGAGCGTGAGAAGCGGAAGGTGACGGTCAAGAGGAAGGGCAAGCTCGTGACTGTCACCAGAACCTTCACCAAACTCGTCGAGAACGATTTCACGTGGAAGGATCCCAAGGCTGCCGAGCGCGTCGGCATGTCGATGATGGATTACGTGATCGGCGGCATGGATCGCGGCTTCAAAGTGAAACTGTTTCATATGCTGTACGCCGCGGAGGCCGCCGGACTGCAACCGGGCATCACCAGCGCGTTCCGCGACGATTATCGTCAAGGCATCGCAAGCGGCCTGAAGGCAGCGAGCAACAGGTCGTACCACGGCGGCAGCCTTCGCGGCGGTTATGGCCGCGGATTGGCGGCTGACATCGTGAGCGTCAATGGCTCGACCCGGGCGAAGCGATGGGTTTCGACCGAAGCCCTCTGGAAATGGGTGGATGCCAACGGGAAGCAGTTCGGGATCGGCCGACCGTATCTCGCCTTCGACCCCCCGCATGTCGGGCCGATCGACGGCCCGGAATACGCCTCTCGCCGGGGCAGAACGAAGGTCGCGGGCGCGGATGTGAAGAAGCAGCGGCAGGCCGCGCACGTCAAACCGTCCGCGGCGAAGCGGCCCGTCGTCGCAAGATCGTCGAAGGGGCGAACGATCTGACGATTTTCCGAGGGGCGCTACGCCAGCGCCTTCAGCGCCGCCCTGCCCGCATATTTCGCCTGGCCGCCAAGTTCCTGCTCGATACGCAGCAACTGGTTGTATTTGGCGGTGCGGTCGGAGCGCGCCAGCGAGCCGGTTTTGATCTGGCCGCAATTGGTGGCGACCGCGAGGTCGGCGATGGTGGAATCCTCGGTTTCGCCGGAGCGGTGCGACATCACGGCGGTATAGCCGGCCTTGTAGGCCATCTCGACCGCGCTGAGCGTTTCCGTCAGCGTGCCGATCTGGTTGACCTTGATCAGGATGGAGTTGGCGCGGCCGCATCTGATGCCGTCGGCCAACCGCGTCACATTGGTGACGAACAGATCGTCGCCGACCAGCTGACATTTGCCGCCGATCAGATCGGTGACTTCCTTCCAGCCGTCCATGTCGTCTTCCGACATGCCGTCCTCGATCGAGACGATCGGATAGCGTGATGCAAGGTCGGCGAGATATCTGGCCTGCTCGGAACGCGAGCGCGTCTTGTTCTCGCCGCCGTAAACGTAGTGGCCGTCCTTGAAGAATTCGGTGGCGGCGCAATCCAGCGCCAGCATCACTTCGGAACCTGCCTTGTAGCCCGCCTTGCCGATCGCGGCCATCACGAACTCGAGGGCTGCATCGGCCGACGGCAGGTTCGGCGCAAAACCGCCCTCGTCGCCGACATTGGTGTTGTGGCCGGCCTTCTTCAGTTCCGATTTCAGGGTGTGGAAGATTTCCGAGCCGCAGCGCAGCGCGTCCGCGAAGGTGGCGGCACCGACCGGCATGATCATGAATTCCTGGAAATCGATCGGATTGTCGGCATGCACGCCGCCATTGATGATGTTCATCATCGGCACCGGCAAGGTCCGCGCCGAGGTGCCGCCGACATAACGGTAGAGCGGCATGTCGAAGGATTCCGCCGCCGCCCTGGCGCAGGCGAGCGACACGCCCAGAATGGCGTTGGCCCCCAGCCGGCTCTTGTTCGGGGTGCCGTCGAGATCGATCATGATCTGGTCGATCTGGACCTGTTCCTCGACCGCCATGTCGCTCAGCGCCTCGAAAATCTCGCCGTTGACAGCTTCGACGGCCTTCTGCACGCCCTTGCCGAGATAGCGCGCCTTGTCGCCGTCGCGCAGCTCGACCGCCTCATGGGCGCCAGTGGAAGCACCCGATGGCACCGCCGCACGGCCGAGCGACCCGTCCTCCAGCACGACGTCGACTTCGATCGTCGGATTGCCGCGGCTATCGAGAATTTCGCGGCCGATGATGTCGACGATGGCTGTCATATGGATGCCTGGCTGGAAATGTCGGGATGGAACGGTTGATGCTGCTTCTACAGCAAGGCATGCAGGCCGAAAAGGCCACCGCATGACAGCGTGACGCCGCCGGACGAATTGTCTAATAACGCGGCAAGGGAGACCATGATGTCAAAAAAGCCCGGAAAAACCCCGGATTCAGGTGGCCTGCAACTCGGCCGCGCCGTGCAATGGCCGAAGACGCCCGATCAGGCAAAGCTCGACCGCGTGCCCAATCCGCAGAACGACACCAATTACGTGGTGCGGTTCACCGCGCCGGAATTCACCTCGCTCTGCCCGATCACGGGCCAGCCGGATTTCGCGCATCTGGTGATCGACTATGTGCCGGGCCCGTGGCTTCTGGAGTCGAAGTCCCTAAAACTCTACGTCGCGAGTTTTCGCAACCACGGGGCGTTCCACGAGGACTGCACGGTGGCCATCGGCAAACGGATATCAGCCGAGATCAAACCGAAATGGCTGCGCATCGGCGGCTACTGGTATCCGCGCGGCGGTATCCCGATCGACGTGTTCTGGCAGACCGGCAAGTTGCCAAAGGGTATGTGGATTCCGGATCAGGGCGTGGCAGCCTACCGAGGTCGGGGCTGATACTCCCGGCCGTCTCAATGCCCGCTCAGCACCAAGGTCTTGATGGGCAGCAGCACCGCTTGAATCCGCAGCAGCATGGCGTGGACGATTCCAACGGCGTCGACCACGTGCAGCGCAAAGCCCTTGAAGGCGCCGGTCTCCTTTGCGGCGATCCGTTCATGGTTGCTGGTGTAGGCGTTGGCGATGCAGCTGCTGCCGGGTGTGACGCCCTTGAGGCCGCCCTTGTAGATCGGCTCCATCAAGACGAGAATCGTACCCGGACGCGCCACCTGCTGGGTATCGACCAGTTGCTCGCCGCCCCTGAACTGGCCCGCCGCAATGTAATTTTGCACGCTCGTCACCACCATCGGAATGATCGTCCACGGCTTGGAGATGCAGGTGGCCTCGGCCACCATTCCGACCTTCATGACCTGCCCTTCGATCTGTCCAAACCCCGCCGCCAGGGCGCGCTGGCCCGCCCCCTCCGGAATCAGGATGCCAGCGGACCGGATCATCGGATTGACGACATCTCCCACCCGCAATCCGAATTGCTCGACGCGCCCGTCGACACCGGCCCGAATAGTGGTCCTGTCCAGATCTACTTGCGCTTCGGCGAGCATCGCCTGCGCGCTGGCTTTCTCGGCAGGCAGCAGCGCCGTCACGCGGATCATCGCGGATTGTTTTGACGCGGTTGCGGCGTCGACCGAGCCTTGACGGCCGGCGAGCAACACCTCGAGCTTTTCGATGTCGCGCTGCGGGACGACCCCGGGACTGCGCCGCTGCAGTTCGCGTTTGACGTCCAGTTCGTCCGAAGTTTGCTGATACGCTCCCTTGGCCTCCTGAAGCTGGCCCTCCGCTTTGAGGATATCGGCTTGCGCCGCCAACAGAGCGGCATCGACTTCGGCGATTTTGCGCCGGGCGGTTTCCATCGCCGCTTCCTGCTTTGCGCTGTCCAGCCTGAAGATCACGTCGCCCTTTTTGACAAGAGCGCTGAAATCACGATGAACCTCCGCCACCCGCCCGGCCGTCTCCGGAACGATCGGAACGGTGCGATAGAACAATGTCGCTGACGTGGTGGAGGGATGAAAGTAGAAGATCATCGTGATCAGGGCGACGGCGAGCATGAGGCAGGTGATGATGCCGAATCGCAGCTCATACCAGACGGAGAACAACGTGATCTCGCGGCCGAGGCGCTTGCCCTGGGCATAGCGGCGATAAAGATAGTCCGGCAATATCGTCACGAGCGAGCAGAGGATGATCTCAAGCATGACGCTGTACCTCGCTCTTGGCGGCGTCGCCGGTCGCGTGGGTCACAGTTTCATTCGGCATTTCGGCCGGGTCTGGTTCAGGCGGAACGCCGGCCATCTTTTCGACCGATCCCGCAATCCTGCGCAGCGGCGTGCCGAAATCCGGCAAGTCGACCATGGCAAGAAACAGCCCGATCACCCAGAACAGGTGGTTGTGCGTAAAGAGTGCCAGCAAGCCCAGCACCGCCACGATTTCGAATTGCAGTTTTTGCGACTTGTGCGCCATTCGCTCCGGCAAGGTATGCAAATGCAGATATAGGTTGCCGACGCCCAGAACGGCGCCAATGAGCAAGATGCCGACGACGATCATCAGGACGTCGGTATCACCCGGGCCGGTGATGAAGCCAGGTAGATGATGGGGGGCGCTCGGATGAAGCGGCTCGCTCAAGCAAACCTCCCTTCGAAACGATTGCGCTCGACCAAGCCAGCGGCATCGGGAGACTAACCCGGCCCGGGTTCCATTCTTGCACAATACCGGGACTTGGCAAGCTCGAAGCCGCTACGTCGCGCCCGCATCCGCCGGTCTGGTCTGTCGCAGCAGCCGCGCGCAGGCGAGGCCGAGGGCGACCATCACGACCGCTGATGTCAGCAAGGTCGGAACCTTGCCGAGATTCTCGATGCCAAATCCATACGCGATCGGACCGACGGTCTGCCCCATGAAAAAGAAAAATGCGTGCAGCGACAGCGCGCTGGCGCGGGCTTCCACTGAAAGCTCGCTGGAAAACACCTGCAGGGAACCGTGAATCATGTAGAAACCCCAGCCCATCAGCAGCAGGCTGAAGGCCTGAACTTTCCAGCTCGGGCCGAACGCCACCACGGCAAGCTGCAGGCCGACCAATGCTGCGCCCGCGATCATCATGCCCCTGACGCCGAGCCGCGGCAGGAACCGCGAAACGCTCATGGTGTAGAACAGGCCCCCGACCGCAAAACACGCGATCACGATCCCCGCAATCGACAGCCTGGTTTCGCCGAGTTCGAACAGGAATGCCGCCACGAATGGAAATAATCCGAGCACACAGCAGCCTTCGATGAAGACGGCGGCGTAGCAGATGCGGGCGTTGGGATTGGCAAAGATCGTCCGATAGCCGTGCCTGAGCGTCGACAGGTTCGTCTTCGGTGGCCGCGTCAGCGCCGCGCCGCGAAAACCGAAAGCCACGGCGACCGGAGCCACGATCACCAGCACGCCGAGCACCGCGAGCACGCCTCGCCAGCCCAAGAGGTCGCCGATCAGGCCCGAGAGGGACGCGCCAAGGAGATTGCCGGTCATGGCGCCGGCCAGCGTTCGCCCGATCGCGACCTGCCGCTTTTCCGGGCCCACCAGGTCGCTGGTCAGGCTGAGCGCCACCGGAAAGACGCCACCGGAGCCGATACCTGCGAGGATGCGTGAGGCAAACAGCATCGGAAAAGATGTCGAGAACGCGCCGAGAATGTTGGCAAATCCCAGCAGCATCAGGCAGATCACCATCAGCCGCGTCTTGCCGAACAAATCAGCGGCAGCCCCCAATACCGGCTGTATGACGGCGAAGGTGAAGGCGAACGCCGCCGAGAATCCTGCCGCTGTCGCGATGGTGATGCCGAAATCCTCGGCGACATGCGGCAACACCGGATCGAGCGCACGCGCCGACAGGGCGGCGGAAAAAGTCGCCAGCGCAATCACGTAGATTACCGAGGGAATACGCTGGTCGTGCGGCGGTGCTCCCTGCCCCGATGGCATCAGCGCGGCGCGCTCTTGGCCAGCGCGTCGAACGCCATCAGCGTCCGCACGAGGCCCTCTAAATCGCGCAGCGGCACCATGTTGGGACCATCCGACGGCGCGTTGTCCGGATCGGGATGCGTTTCGATGAACACGCCGGCGACGCCGACCGCGACCGCGGCGCGCGCCAGCACGGGAACGAATTCGCGCTCGCCGCCCGACGAGGTGCCCTTGCCGCCCGGCTGCTGCACCGAATGGGTGGCGTCGAAGATCACCGGCGCGCCCGTGGTGCGCGCCAGGATCGGCAGCGAGCGCATGTCCGACACCAGCGTGTTGTAGCCGAACGAGACGCCGCGCTCGGTGACCAGCACCTGGCGGTTGCCGGCGCCGATGATCTTGGCGACGACATTGGCCATGTCCCAGGGCGCCAGGAACTGGCCCTTCTTGACATTGACGACTTTGCCCGTGGCGGCTGCCGCCACCAGGAGATCGGTCTGCCGGCACAGGAACGCCGGAATCTGCAGCACGTCGACAGCCTGCGCGACCTCGGCGCATTGCGAGGCTTCGTGAACGTCGGTCAGAACCGGCATCCCCAGCGACGAACGGATCTCGGCAAAGATCGGCAGCGCCTGTTGCAGGCCGATGCCGCGGGCCGCCGAGACGCTGGTGCGGTTGGCCTTGTCGAACGAGGTCTTGTAGACGATCCCAACCCTGAGCCGCGCCGCGATCTCCTTCAACGCGGCGGCAACCTCCAGCGCATGCGCACGGCTCTCGAGCTGGCACGGGCCCGCGATGATCGAAATCGGCAGATCATTGCCGAATTCGACCGATCCGGCGGCGACGATTGGCGCAGCTGGCATATTGGCGTTCAAGGCAATTTCCTTGTGATCGGCGCGACGATGCCGTGCAGCCGCAAGCGGATCATGGCGACATCTGGCTGATACCGGTTGCGCGCGCCGACGGTAAAGCCGGCGCACCGAAAGAGTTTCCCGTGAATTCGGCCGGACCGCAAGCGATCCGCGGACGCCTGCTACTTCATCGCCGAGAAGGCGGTGGGCTGCAGCAGCTGGTTGACGATGTTGCCGACGATCTGGCCATCCTCCTCGGTCTTCGCCCGGGCCGCGAGCCAATCCGGGTCGGTCGCAAACGCGTTCCATTTCTTCTCGCGGTCGGCCATGGATTCCCATGCCAGAATGTAGGTCAGCTCCTGGTTGGATTCGCCGACCAGCGTGGTGAAGAACCCGGCCTGCTTGATGCCGTGCTTCTCCCACAGTTTCAGCGTGGTGGTCTCGAAGCGCTTCAACAGCGCCGGCAGCCGGCCCGGCAGGCAGCGATATACCCGGGTTTCGTAGATCATCGACTCAAACTCCCTGTTCGGTTGTTGTTGCGTTTGCGAGCCTGATTTGTCGCAACAATCCGCACGTTCGTCAAAGGCCGCCGGCCGATGGCATCAAACCAGCCTGCTCTGCACCATCGCCGCCTGGATGAAGGACGCGAACAGGGGATGCGGTTCGAACGGGCGCGATTTCAATTCGGGGTGGAACTGCACCCCGATGAACCAGGGGTGGTCCTCGTATTCGACGATCTCCGGCAGCACGCCGTCAGGTGAAAGGCCCGAGAATTTCAAACCGTGCTGCTCCAGCCGGTCCTTGTAGGCGGTGTTGACCTCGTAGCGGTGGCGGTGCCGTTCGGAAATCTCCGTGGCGCCGCCATAGACCTCCGACACCCGGCTGCCGCGCCTGAGTACCGCGGGGTATGCCCCGAGACGCATGGTGCCGCCGAGATCGCCGGCTTTCGACCGCTTCTCCAATTCGTTGCCGCGCAGCCATTCGGTCATCAGGCCGACCAGCGGTTCGTCCGTCGGACCAAACTCGGTGGAGTTCGCCGCCTCGATGCCGCACAGATTGCGCGCGGCCTCGATCACGGCCATCTGCATCCCGAAGCAGATGCCGAAATACGGCACGTCGCGCTCCCGGGCGAATTGCGCCGCGCGGATCTTGCCTTCCGCGCCGCGCTGGCCAAAACCGCCGGGCACCAGAATGCCGTTGACGTGCTCGAGAAACGGAGTGGGGTCCTCGTTCTCGAACACCTCGCTCTCGATCCAGTCGAGATTGACCTTCACCTTGTTGGCGATGCCGCCATGCGACAGCGCCTCGGTCAGCGATTTGTAGGCGTCCTTCATGCCGGTGTATTTGCCGACGATGGCGATGGTGACGTTGCCTTCGGGATTGCGCACCCGCTCGTTGATCACGTGCCAGCTTTGCAGCGCCGGCGGAATCTTCGGCACGATGCCGAATGCCGCCAGCACCTCGTCGTCGAGGCCGGCGGCGTGATAGGCCTCCGGCACGGCATAGATGTTGTCGACGTCGCGCGCCTCTATCACGGCGGTTTCGCGTACGTTGCAGAACAGTCCGAGCTTGCGCCGCTCTTCCTTGGGGATCGGCCGGTCGGTGCGGCACAGCAGGATATCCGGCTGGATGCCGATCGAACGCAGTTCCTTTACCGAATGCTGGGTCGGCTTCGTCTTCAGTTCGCCCGCGCTCGGGATGAACGGCAGCAGCGTCAGATGGATGTAGATGGCGTGTTCGCGCGGCAGGTCGTTCTTGATCTGCCGGATCGCCTCGAAGAACGGCAGGCCCTCGATGTCGCCGACGGTACCGCCGATCTCGCACAGCACGAAATCATAGGCGTCGTTGCTGTCGAGGATGAAATCCTTGATCGCATTGGTGACGTGCGGGATCACCTGAATGGTGGCGCCGAGATAATCGCCGCGCCGCTCCTTGGTGAGGATGTCCTGATAGATGCGGCCGGTAGTGATATTGTCGGCCTTGGTGGCGGGACGGCCGGTGAAGCGCTCGTAATGACCGAGATCGAGATCGGTCTCGGCGCCGTCATCGGTCACGAACACCTCGCCGTGCTGATACGGCGACATCGTTCCGGGATCGAGATTGAGATAGGGATCGAGTTTGCGTAAACGAACCTGATAGCCGCGCGCCTGCAGCAGGGCACCGAGTGCCGCGGAAGCCAGACCCTTTCCGAGCGAAGAAACCACGCCGCCGGTGATGAATATATACCGCGCCATGGGACCCAACCTTTAAGGCTATCCGCCCGATTCGCCAAACGAATCACAGCCCGAGGCGAAGTTTCGCTTTGGCTGTGGGTGACGTGAAATCCAGAGAAATGTCAGCATGTTGATGGCCGCTTCTGATGCAGGACGGAAGCCGCCATCCTGCATGGCCACCCTGCTTTATTGCGAACGCGGCGCCTGCGGGCCGGGCGGGGCCGGCTGGTTCTGCTGCTCATCCGCCTTCTTCAGCGAATCCAGAATGCCGCCGGCGGTCGGCGGCGATATCGGCGTCGCGGGCCCTGCCGGCTGCGACTGCGAAGCCGGATTGGCATTGATAATGGAGCTCGGCTTGCGGTCGTAGCTGGCGAGCCAGGACAACAACAGGGAGGTGATGAAGAAGCCGACCGCTAGAATTCCCGTCGTGCGCGTCAAGAGGTTGGCGGTGCCGCGGCCCGACATGAATCCGGCGCCGCCCCCCATGCCGAGGCCGCCGCCTTCGGATTTCTGCAACAGCACCGCGCCGATCAACGTCGCGACGATCATGAGGTGAATGACGATAACGACAGTCTGCATCTCTACCTTCCGTCGCAAACCAGGAGCGCCGGCATCCGGCTGCAGATCAGGGTTTGCGGTGTTTGAAGTCGCGCGGTGTTACACGATTGCAAGGGGCATTGTCACCCCCGGGGAGATTCCCCGGCACCGCCTCCGCTAGTTAGGCATAACTGCCCGCAATCGCAAGAAAGTCGCTTGCTTTGAGACTGGCCCCGCCAATCAGCGCACCATTGACGTTGGCGACGGCCATCAATTCCCTGGCGTTCGAGGGTTTTACCGAACCCCCGTAGAGAATCCGTATTCTCATACCCTCCGCGTTAAATCTTGCGGTCAGGAGTTTCCGGATAAAGGTATGAACTTGCTCGACATCTTGAACGGTCGGGGTGAGCCCGCTACCGATCGCCCAGACCGGTTCGTAGGCCACCACCAGATTACCGGCCGTGGCATTGTCCGGCAGCGAGGTATTGAGCTGTTCGCGGCAGATATCGAGGGTTTGGCCGGTATCGCGCTGATGCCGGGTCTCGCCGATGCAAACGATCGCGGTGAGGCCGGCACGCCAGGCCGCTTCGGCCTTCTGCCGCACCAACACATCGCTTTCGCCGTGATCGGTGCGCCGTTCGGAATGGCCGACAATAATGGCGCTGGCGCCGGCATCCGCCAGCATTTCGGCTGAAATATCGCCTGTATGGGCTCCCGACGCGTTGGGGTGGCAATCCTGCGCCCCGATCGCGAGGTTTTCTGAGCCGCGCGCCTGCTCGGCGAAAGCCGCGACCAGCGTCGCCGGCGGGCAGACCAGAAGATCAGCCCTGGCGCCAACCTCGGCTGCGCCCGCAAGCATAGCCTTGAATTCGGCTGCGGAAGTCCTGAGGCCGTTCATTTTCCAGTTACCGGCCATCAGTGGCCGGATCGCGTTGGTCATATCGGGTTTCCTACCGAATATTAATGCCCAAACGGGCTAGCAGAGCCCGGCGTCCGGTTCCAGATAGCGGTTATGTCGCTCCCAGGCCACCGGCCGCTTCAATCGGCCCGCCGCGCAAGGTTGCGACGGCGCGCTTGCCACTTTATGATGTTTGATCAACTCGGTGACGCCCTTTTACGGAATTTAATCGAATCCTTCTGGGCGCGACCCGGTTCCCTCCTGTAAACACAAGTTGGACTCATGCTTCGAGGAATTCGCAAGGCCTCATCAAATTGGCTCGGCAAAGTTGTCATGAGCGTCGTCATGGGGGTTCTGATCCTCAGCTTTGCGGTGTGGGGCATAGCGGACATCTTCAAGGGATTCGGACAGTCGACGCTGGCGAAGATCGGCAAGACCGAGATTTCGACCGAGCAATTTCGCCAGCTCTACACCGAGAGACTGCAGCAGCTAGGCCGCCAGTTCGGCCGCCCGCTGACGATGGATCAGGCCCGCGCCTTCGGTCTCGATCGCCAGGTTCTGCAGCAAACCATCGCCGAGGCTGCGCTGGACGAAGAAGCGCGTCGGATGGGGCTCGGGCAGTCCGACGCCGAGATCATGCGGATGATCTACAGCGATCCGAATTTCAAGGGAGTTTCCGGCAATTTCGATCCGGCGCGTTTTCAGGCCACGATCCGGCAATTCGGCTTCACCGAGCAGAAATACATCGCCGAACAGCGACGAGTATCGCTGCGGCGGCAGATCGCCGGCACGGTCTCGGCCGGCCTCGAACCGCCAAAAGTCCTGATCGAGGCGCTCAGCCGCTTCCAGAACGAACAGCGCACCATTGAATACGTCAAACTCGACGCCGCCCAGGCGGGCACCATCGATCCGCCGGCGCCGGAAGCACTGGCCGCCTACTTCGACGATCGCAAGACCCAGTTCCGCGCTCCTGAATACCGCAAGATATCCTTCGTCGCGGTCACGCCGGAAGAAATCGGCAAATGGTCCGACGTCTCCGATGAGGACGCCAAAAAAATCTTCGAGCAGCGCCGCGGCAAGCTCGGCATGCCGGAACAGCGCCAGGTGTCGCAGATCGTGTTTCCCAACGCAGAAGAAGCTGCGGCGGCGCGTGGGCGCATCGCGTCGGGCATGTCGTTCGAGGATCTCGCCAAGGAGCGCGGGCTCAACTCGACCGACGTCGACCTCGGCATGATCGCAAAGTCAGGAATCATCGATGCGGCGATCGCGGAAGCAGCTTTCTCGCTGCCGTCCGGCGAGGTGAGCCAGCCCGTGCCGGGCCGGTTTGGCGTTGCCCTGATCAAGATCGGCAAGATCGAGCCCGGGGCCGAGCCTGTCTATGACAGCGTGGCCGCCACCCTGAAGAAGGAAATCGCCACCGAGCGTGCGCGCGCCAAGGTCTCGGATCTCCACAACAAGATGGAAGACGAGCGCGGCGGCGGAGCCGGTGTCATCGAAGCCGCGCAGAAGCTGGGGCTTTCTGCCGTGACCATCGACGCCGTCGATCACTCCGGCCGCCTCCCCAACGGCCAGTTGGTCGCCAACATCCCCCGCGGTCTCGACGTCGTGTCGCAGGCCTTCAACAGCGCGGTCGGCGTCGACAACGAACCGATCCAGTTCGACGGCGGCTACGTCTGGTATGACGTGCTGGACGTCATTCCGTCACGCGAACGCAACCTCGACGAAGTCAGGGACCAGGTCGAGGCGAAGTGGCGTGACGACCAGATCACCAGTCGGCTGCGAACCAAGGCGACCGAGATGGTGCAGAAGCTTGAGAACGGCGGCAAGCTCGCCGACGAGGCGGCGGCGGCCGGATCGAAAGTCGAGACCGCCAGCGGTGTGCGGCGCGATGCCTCCCTGCCCGTCCTGCCCACGAGCGCCATCACGGCGGCATTCCGGACGCCCAAGGACGCGGTTGGGCAAACCGCGGGTGCCGGTGGCAACGAATGGATCGTATTCCGCGTGACCGACATCAGCGTTCCGCCGGTGGACCTGGCGTCGGACGACATCAAGAAACTGAAGGAAACCCTTCAGCGCGGGCTGACCGACGAACAGGTCGCGCAATACGTCACCAAGATCGAAAAGACGATCGGTACCACCATCAATCAGGCCGCCTTCGCACAGATAACGGGCGCGAATAACTAGCGCCTCCGAAAGCACGCGATGGACGACCTCAAATCTATCATCGGAAAAGTCGCCACCGGCGCGACGCTGTCGCGCGAGGAGTCGGCGTCCGCCTTCGACAGCATGATGTCGGGCGAGGCTACGCCCTCGCAGATGGGCGGACTGCTGATGGCGCTTCGCGTCCGCGGCGAAACTGTCGACGAGATCACCGGCGCGGTCTCGGCGATGCGGAGCAAGATGCTGCGCGTCACGGCACCCGCCGATGCGATCGACGTCGTCGGCACCGGCGGCGACGGCTCCGGTTCGGTCAACGTGTCGACCTGCGCCGCTTTCATCGTCGCAGGCTGCGGCGTGCCGGTGGCAAAACACGGCAATCGCGCGCTGTCGTCGCGATCCGGCGCAGCCGACGTGCTGTCCGCGCTCGGCGTCAAGATCGACATCACACCGGAGCGCGTCGGCCGCTGCGTGGCCGAGGCCGGCATCGGTTTCATGTTCGCGCCATCGCATCATCCCGCGATGAAGAACGTCGGCCCGACCCGCGTCGAGCTGGCGACCCGCACGATCTTCAATCTGCTGGGTCCGTTGTCCAATCCGGCCGGCGTCAAGCGCCAGATGGTCGGGGTGTTTTCGCGGCAATGGGTGCAGCCGCTGGCGCAGGTGTTGAAGAATCTCGGCGCCGAAGCCGTTTGGGTGGTGCACGGCTCGGACGGCCTCGATGAAATCACCCTCTCCGGCCCGACCTTCGTCGCGGCGCTGGAGAACGGCAATATCCGCATTTTCGAGGTGACGCCGGAGGAAGCCGGTCTCGCCCGTGTCGGCGGCGACGCCTTGAAGGGCGGCGATGCCGCCGCCAACGCGATCGCGCTGCAAGGCGTGCTCGACGGTGTGCCGAGCCCCTATCGGGATGTGGCGCTGCTCAATGCCGCGGCGGCGCTGGTCGTGGCCGGCCGCGCCAACAGCCTGAAGGAAGGCGTCGGTCTCGGCACCCGGTCGATCGACAGCGGCGCGGCATTGGCGCGGCTGAGGCAATTGATCGCGACCTCCAACGGCTGACCGAGAGGGCCATCGATGTCCGACATCCTGACCAAGATCGAGGCTTACAAGCGCGAGGAGATCGCCGCCGCCAAGCGCACGCATCCGTTGGCAAGCGTCGAGGCGCTGGCGAAGGCCGCCTCCGCGCCGCGCGGCTTTGTCGGCGCGATCCGCCACAAGCTCGCCCAGGGAGAGTATGCGCTGATTGCCGAGGTGAAGAAGGCGTCGCCCTCCAAGGGGCTCATTCGCGCCGACTTCGATCCGCCCGCCCTGGCCCGGGCCTACGAGGCCGGCGGCGCCGCATGTCTCTCGGTGCTGACTGACACGCCCTCGTTTCAGGGCCATCTCGATTTCATGGTGGCCGCCCGCGCCGCCACCCAACTGCCGGTGCTGCGCAAGGATTTTATCTACGACACCTATCAGGTGGTCGAGGCTCGCGCTTACGGCGCCGACTGCATCCTGATTATCATGGCGGCGCTGGATGACGCCGCCGCCCGAGACATTGAGGATGCAGCGCTGGCGCACGGCATGGATGTGCTGATCGAGATCCATGAACATGCCGAACTCGATCGCGCCCTGAAGCTTCGTTCGTCGATGATCGGGGTCAACAACCGCAATTTGAGGACCTTCGAGACCACGCTTGCGACCAGCGAGGCGCTGGCGCCGCTGATTCCGAAGGAACGGCTGATGGTCGGGGAAAGCGGCATCTTCGAGCCCGCAGACCTGGCGCGGCTGGCGCGGGTCGGCATGTCGGCCTTCCTGGTCGGCGAGAGCCTGATGCGTCAGGCCGACGTCACCGCCGCTACGCGCGCGCTGATGGCGCGCAGCGACGCCCCTCGCGCCACCGGGACGCGCTGACGCATGGCGCCAAAATCCTCCAAGTCGGGTCCGGCTCTCACCCACATCGATGCGAAGGGTGAAGCACGGATGGTCGATGTCTCCGAAAAGCCGGCGACCGAACGCGTCGCGGTAGCCGAAGGCCGGGTCGTCATGAGCAAGGCGACGCTCGCGCTGATCGTTTCGGGGAACGCCAAGAAGGGCGACGTGCTGGGCACCGCGCGCGTCGCCGGCATCATGGCGGCCAAGCGCACCTCGGATCTGATCCCGCTGTGCCATCCACTGGCGCTGTCGAAAGTCACGCTGGATATCAGCACCGACAGCAAGCTGCCCGGCTGTGTCGTCCGCGCCACGGTCAAGGTCACCGGCCCGACCGGCGTCGAGATGGAGGCGCTGACCGGGGTCTCGGTCGCGTGCCTGACGATTTACGACATGATCAAGGCGGTCGAGCGCGGCGTCCGCATCGAGGGCATTCATCTCGTCGAGAAAAAGGGCGGCAAGTCCGGGCACTACCGCGCCTGAGGATCGGCGTCTCTCTCGCCTGCCCCTTCACGGTGGAGTGATCGGCAGGAATGGAGCGCGCGTCGGTTTCAGTGTTATTCTTCCGGTGCGCCCGGCGCAGCAACCAAACCGGAGAAACGCAATGCAGACTTTCAGACTTCTTGGCGCGGTGGCGCTGCTGTCGGCTACGATCGCCACACCGGCGGCGGCCCAGCAGGTGATCTACGAACCCGGATATTGCGCGTTTTTCTATCCCAATGCGAATTGCCAGAACAAGGGGCCCGGCAATCCCTATACCGATCCCAGATACCAGCGCGGCGCAGCGCTGAACGACCGGATGTGGTCGGGTGGCGAAACCGTCGGTACGGCCGGAAAGAAATCGCGAAATCACCGTTCCGGTTCGGCTGCCACGCGCTTGCAGTAGCGACGAGCCTGCAGCAGTTGCAGGCCGCAACGAAGGTGGCGCGCTGCCTCGGTCCCATCGCGCATGCCACCGCCACGTCCAGTGCCGCGGAACCGCGGCCCCGGCGGTCGGGATGAGTACCGCGCCTGTTCCGCGTCGGTAGTAATCCTTCATTAACTCAACTTCCTAACACCGTTTCCATAACGGCCGCGTACTGATGTCCCGAGCCGGGCATGAGAGCTGCTTTCGGCGTCGAGCCGTGACAGCGATCCAGAACGATGACGGAACAACCGACCTCCTCGCTGAACCTTGCGCGCCGGGTCAGCGGCAACCCGATCCGCTGGCTCGTCGTCGGCGGGGGATTGCTGATCGCCGCCATAGCGATCGGCGCCACGGTCATGGCGGGCCATTTTCGCGAACGTGCGCTGAGCAGCAGCGTCCGTGAGCTCGAAAACACCGTGATTTTGCTGGCCCGCCATTTCGATCAGCAAATGCTGGATTTCGCGGCCATACAGCACGACGTCGCCGCTTTCGTGCAGTCGGCGGGCATCGAGACCAGCGAACACTACAAGCGCAGAATGTCCAGTGCCGACATTCATCTGATGCTCAAGAACAAGATCGACGCATTGTCCTATGTGGGCAGCGTCAACGTGTTCGACGCGGACGGCACGCTGATCAACTCCTCCAGCGCCTGGCCGACGCGGCCCGTCAGCGTCGCCGACCGAGCCTATTTCAGGAGATTCAAGTCCGACCCCAACTCTCCCCTGCTGCTGGTCGAACCGGTGCACAGCCGCGTCACCGGTGCTTGGACCACCGTGCTCGCCCGCAAGATGGTCGGCAAGGACGGCGAATTCCTGGGCGCCATCGGACGCGGAATCGAGCCCGCCAGCTTCGCGAAATTCTTCGCATCGGTGGCGCTCGGACAGGATGCGGCAATTGCGATGCACCATCGGGACGGCACGTTGCTGGCGCGCCATCCTCATGTCGAGGAGATGATCGGCCGGAATTTCAAGACAGGTCCAGCGCGTCAGCAGGCACTGTTCGACATGGAGCACGGCTCCACCCGGCTCACCAGTCCCGTGGACGGCCGCGACCGGCTGGTGTCGGCCCGCGCCCTGGTCAATTTTCCCATCGTGATCATCGCGTCGACAACGGTGGCGGCGGCGCTGACCGACTGGCGGGAGCAACTTGGTTTCCTGATCACCGTGACCGGACTATGCATGCTGGTGATCGCTGCCCTGTTGTTCCTGGTGGTGCGCAAGCTGTCGCAGCAGCATCTAGTGTCGCAGCAGCGGCTCCAACTGGAAAAGCAGCGGCTGGATACCGCCGTCAACAACATGACGCAGGGCCTGCTGCTGTTCGATTCGTCGCAGCGGCTCGTGATCTGCAACCAGCGCTACATCGAAATGTACGGCCTGTCGCGGGAAGTGGTGAAACCCGGCTGCAACTTCCGAGACGTGATCGCCCATCGAAGGGCCACCGGATCCTTCGCGGGCGACGTCGACGCGTTTTGCACCCGTGTCCTGCGCGACGTCGGACTGCGACAGTCCATGGTCATCGAAACGCCCGATGGGCGGTCGATCGAGATCGCCAACGAGCCGCTGGTCGACGGCGGGTGGGTGGCGACGCACGAAGACATCACCGAGCGAAAGCGCACCGAGGCGCGCATCACCCACCTGGCGCATTATGACGCGCTGACCGATCTGCCCAACCGCGCCCTGTTCCATGACCGCCTGAAAAGCGAATTCGCAACACTCACGTCAGGCGCACAATTCGCCGTGCTCTATCTCGACATCGACGAATTCAAGAGCGTCAACGATTCGCTCGGACACCTGATCGGCGACGAACTGCTGAAATCGGTGGCCGACACCCTGCGGCAATGTATCGGGCCGGCAAACTTCGTCGCGCGCCTCGGCGGCGACGAATTCGCGATCATTCAGACCGCGGTCAAGACCATGGCCGACGTGACCGACCTCGCGACCAGGGTGTCCGAGGCGATCCGGGCGCCCCGCGAATGCCTCGATCACCGGGTCAGCACGGACGCCAGCATCGGCATTGCCGTGGCGCCGCAGCACGGCGGCGATTTCGACCAGATCCTGAAGAACGCGGACCTCGCGATGTATGCCGCCAAAGCCGCCGGACGCCGCACTCATCGGTTCTTCGAGCCCGAGATGGACGCCAGGGCCAGGGCGCGTCGCAGCCTGGAAATGGACCTGCGTCAGGCGATCAATGGCGGCGGCGGGTTCGAGGTTCAATATCAACCCTGCGTCAGCCTTCGCGACGACCGGATAACCGGCTGCGAGGCACTGTTGCGCTGGCGCCACCCCGAGCGCGGCTTGATCTCACCAACCGAGTTCATTCCGATCGCGGAAGACACCGGGCTGATCATTCAGCTCGGCGAGTTTGTCCTAGCCACGGCCTGCGCTGAAGCCGCGACCTGGCCCGACCACATCAGCCTCGCGGTCAACGTCTCGCCGGTGCAGTTCAGGAGCGGCACGTTCGCGCTGAGTATCCTCAGCATGTTGACTGCCTCCGGCCTGCCTGCGAACCGGCTCGAGCTGGAGATCACCGAGGCGGTCCTCATTCGCGATGACGAGGCGGCGCTCGCCATCCTGCATCAGTTGCGCGCCGTCGGTGTGCGCATCGCGCTCGACGATTTCGGCACCGGCTATTCCTCGCTGAGCTACCTGCACAGGTTCCCATTCGACAAGATCAAGATCGACCGCTGCTTCATCAACGACATCGCCGAGTCCGGCGGATCCGCCAGCATCGTGAAGGCCGTGGTCGATATTGCCGCGGCGCGCAACATGATCACCACCGCGGAAGGCGTCGAGACCGAGCAGCAGCGCGAAATTCTGCGCGCCCTCGGCTGCTCTGAAATGCAGGGCTGGCTGTTCAGCGCGGCCAGGACTGCCGCCGACATCCGGCAGCTCTTCTCGCACCGCGAAAAATCCGTCGCCGTCGCCTGAGCTGGCGACCACGCGCCGGCCCGTCCTGCTTCAGGATACCTTGCCGGGATCGCGCAGGCCGTTCTGCCAGGTCGATGGCCGGGTGCCGAAGCCGCGTTTATCGCGTGCGCCGAGCCAGTAGCCGAACTGCGGCGGTACGTTGCGGAAAGGTCCCTCGACGCCCAGTTTCAGCGCGGCGTCCATCGGCCAGTTCGGGTTGTTGAGGATCTCGCGGCCGACTGCGATCAGGTCGGCCTGTCCATCGCGCAAGATCTGCTCGGCCTGATCACCGTGGATGATCAGGCCGACCGCCATGGTCATGATTCCGGCGTGGCGTTTCACATACTCCGACAGCGGCACCTGATAGCTGTACCTGATTTCCTTGCCCAGGATCGGCGCCACGTCGGTGATGCCGCCGGACGAGCAGTCGATCACGTCGACTCCCTTTGGCTTCAGAATCCTTGCCAGATGCGCGCTCTGTTCAGGACCCCAGCCAGCATTGTCCTCCACGGAAAGGCGGACAAACAAAGGCTTGTGGTCGGGCCAGTGCACCCGCACCGCTTCCGTCACCTCCGTGACAAAACGCATCCGGTTCAGTTCGGAACCGCCATATTCGTCCGAACGCTGGTTGGATTTCTCCGAGAGAAATTCGTGCACGAGATAGCCGTGCGCGCCGTGCAGCTCCAGCACGTCGAAGCCGGCCGCATCGGCGCGCCGCGCCGCTTCGCCCCAGGCCTGCACCAGGTCCTTCACCTCGTGCCGCTCCAGCGCGCGGGGCGCCGGCCATTTCTCGCTATGCGCGATAGCGCTCGGCGCCACCGGCGTCCATTCGTCCCAGTCGTCGATCTCGGGCGTGCGCTGCAGCGGCCGGTCGCCTTCCCACGGCCGGGTGGCGCGCGCCTTGCGGCCGGAATGGCCGAGCTGGATGCCGGCCACGGCGTTCTGCTGCTTGATGAACTTGACGAGACGTCCGAGCGGCTCGACGAACTTGTCGTCCCAGATGCCGAGATCGCCGACCGTGCCGCAGCCCCGCCGCTCCACCTTGGTCGACTCCACGATGACAAGCCCGGCGCCGCCGGCCGCGAATTTACCGGCATTCATCAGATGCCAGTCAGTCGGAAATCCCTTGATGGCGGAGTACTGGTGCATTGGCGGCACCACGATGCGGTTCTTCAGCTCGACACCGCGGATGGTCAGCGGTGAAAACAGCAGCGTTTCGGACATGAAGCAATTCCTCGGTCGGATTTTTCCGGCTGGAGCTGGCGGTGTTCTTGGCGGTCTAAGGATATACCCGCTTGCAGCGGGCGGCAAAGCCTCGTCTTGGCCCTACTTCTTGACCGTCTCTTGCAGCAGCTTGATGCCCGCCGCGAGCGCGCCTTGCATCAGCAGCGTGTCGACGCCATAGGCGATCATGCGAAAGCCCTTGGCACGGAAGTCGCGCGCCCACTTCTCGTCGCCGGCGAGAAAGCCTGGCGTCTTGCCGTGTTTCTTGCAGGCTTTGACCAGGGTATCGACGGCCGCATGGAATTTGGGATTGTCGAACTGCCCCGGGATACCCAGGAAATTCGTCAGGTCGAAGTGGCCGAGCCAGACCACGTCGACGCCTTCGACCGCCGCGATCGCATCGACGTTCTCGATGCCCTTCGCAGTCTCGACCAGCACGATCACCATCGTGCGCGCGTTGGCCTCGGCGATCTTGTCGGTCACGGCGCCACCCGAATAGTCATCGTGTGCCGCGACACTGAACGCCGCGCCGCGACGCCCGGCCGGCGGATATCTCGTGCAGTCCACGATCGCCTTCGCCTGCTCGGCCGTCTCAACCATCGGCACCATGATACCCATCGCGCCGATGTCGAGCGCACGTGCGATGTGGTGATAGGCGTCCGAGGGAACGCGCACGAGAGGCACGAGGTCGAGCCCGCGGCAGCACGCAAACTGTGCCTTCATCGTCTCGAAGCCGACGCCCGAATGCTCCATGTCATAGAGAATGAATTCGGCGCCGGCCTCCCGGCAGATCGCGGGATAGCCTGATGTGAAGAACTCGAACGCCATCGTGCCGAACGCACAGCCGCCAGCCGCCAGTCGCGGCTTCAATGGATTGGGACGCAACGGATTCCCCCCGGAGTGCTTTTGTTCACGGGAGCATACATGCGCGCAGTGGGGATCGAAAGCGTCTCCTCTTGAACACCCCGGCTTCGCGTGATTATCTGCATCGATACCGGGTCATCGGCAACCGCCCGGTCAGCTGCGCGCAGCCAAGTGTTGTCTCGCTCCGTCGGCGGAGCTGAGACATGGTCAGCGGCTCGATGAAAACTCCTCCGGATATTCTCTGTCTGTACGCCGCCCGCGCGCTGCGCGGCTTCGGCGACGGCTTTGCGATCATCATCCTGCCGGTTTACCTGACGGCGGTCGGCTTCAGTCCGCAGGCGATCGGCATCGTCGCCAGCGCGTCGCTGCTGGGAACCGCCGTCCTGACATTGCTCACCGGCTTCATCGCGCCCCGGTTCGAGCTGCGAAGTCTGTTTCTTGCCGGCGCAGGCCTGATGGTTTTCACCGGCCTGGTGTTTCCGGCGGCCGAGACCATTGCGTTTGTGCTGCTCATCGCCTTCATCGGCAGCATCAATCCTTCCGGCGGCGATTCCGGCATGCTGGTTCCGCTCGAACACGCGCTGCTGACCCGGGAGACCGCCGCCCGCGACCGCACTGCCAGCTTCGCCCGCTACAGCCTGATCGGCGCGCTGACCGCCGCGGTCGGATCGCTGGCGGCGGCCCTGCCGGAGCACCTCGCCTCCTTGGGCTGGTCGAGGCTGTCAGCCATCAAGTCGATGTTCTATCTGTATGCCGCGCTGGGCCTGGCAGCGGCGTTGCTCTACCGCAGGCTTCCGCGCGACCACAGCCATGTCGCCAGCGCGCCGAAGACCGCGCTGGGGCCATCGAAAGGCATCGTCTACCGGCTCGCGGCACTGTTCAGCCTGGACGCTTTTGCGGGCGGCTTTGTCGTGCAGTCGCTGCTGGCGCTGTGGCTGTTCCAGCGTTTCAACCTGTCTCTGGAGGCGGCGAGCGTCTACTTCTTCGCCTCGAGCCTGCTCGGTGCGATCTCGTTTCCGGTAGCCGCCTGGCTCGCAGGGCGCATCGGCCTGATCAACACCATGGTTTTCACCCACATCCCCTCCAGCCTCTGCCTGATCGCGGCGGCGTTTTCGTCGGACCTGACCGTGGTACTGACGCTGCTGCTGGTGCGGTCGGCGCTGTCGCAGATGGACGTGCCGACGCGGTCGTCCTACGTCATGGCCGTGGTGACGCCGGCCGAGCGCACCGCGGCGGCCAGCGTCACCGCGGTGCCGCGCAGCCTCGCCTCGTCAATCAGCCCCGCCATCGCCGGCTTCATGCTGGCCGGGCCGTTTGCGGGCCTGCCGCTGGTGGTGTGCGGCTGCCTCAAGATCGGCTACGATCTGGCGCTGCTGCGGATGTTCCGGCACACCAAGCCGCCGGAAGAGGCTTGAAGCATGGCTTGGCCACTTCGCACCGTCGGGGCGGAGTATTCTCCCGATTCCATTTTCAGACAGCCAGACCGATTTCACAAAACATCCGCGCTGGCGGCGCGATACGCCCGATAGCCCGAGCGCCAGGTCCGCTATCGGACGCCCTGCAGACCCGCAACTTGACATAGCGCCATGTCGGCTTCGCGCCCCGAGGGCGGGGAACGCCCGCCCAAGTATAATGCCGCATGACACCTGCGCTGCCCGGAGTTACGCTAAGCCCGTCTGATCAAGCGATCGCGAATGCCGAGAATTTCGAGGACGTTGGGGAGAACCCCGCGTGCAGTATGGAATTTGGAGCTGCTGCCTAATCTAACGCCGAAAATCACCTGCGGCTTTTCTCGATGGACACGGAACATGACTACGTTTGCTACCGGGCTGCAATCGGGCAACGCTCCATCGGATCCGGCGAGTTCCGATTTATCGGCCTGGTCCCTGAAAGACTTCATCGAAACTACGCCGTCTTGCATGGCGATGTTCGATACGCAGATGCGCTATCTTGCCGTGAGCCCTCGATTCCTGATCGACAATGAGATCGAGGGAGAAACACAGCAGTCGATTGTCGGTCGCTCTGTTTTTGATTTCCGCAGCGCGACCGACAAGGCCCGGGAAACCAATCACCGCGTGCTTTCAGGCGAGACAATCACCAAGAGCGATTTTTGCTTTCGACGCTCCGATGGAACGGTGACCTGGATGCGCTGGCATATGCAGCCATGGCGCCAGCCGGATCGAAGTGTCGGCGGCGCAGTGCTTGCGATGGAGATAGTCACGGCCCCCAACGAGTCCGCGGAGAGGCTTGCAGCCAGTGAATCGCTGCTGCGCCTCAGTCAGGAAGCGGGCCATATCGGAAGCTACGACTGGGATATCGGCGGCGGCCCCAATCTGTGGTCCGACGAGCAATGCCGCCTGCACGGCATCGAGCCATCCGGGGCGCGGTCGATTTCGATCGATGAATGGCGCAACCTGATGCACCCCGATGACCTGCCCGTTATCGAGCAAAGGCTCGCTGACATCATCGAAACAGGAGGGTCCGGGGAACTCGAGCATCGCATCAGGGGCCCGAACGGAGTGCGCTGGATCTACAGTCGCGGACAGATCGTTCGTGAACCGGGAAAGCCGACGCGTCTGATCGGAATCAACATGGACATAACCGAGCGCCGGAAACTTGAAGATGACTTGCGCGAATTGACGCGGACGCTGGAGCAGCGTGTCGAGCAAGAGGTTGCAGCCAGGGAAGCTGCGCAGATCAAGCTGGCGCATGCGCAGAAAATTCGATCGATCGGCGAATTCACAGGCGGAGTTGCTCATGACTTCAACAACCTGCTGACGGTCATCACGGGGTCGATCGACACGCTTGCGGAGGGCGTTGCCGACCGCCCGCAGTTGGCGGCGATCGTTCAAATGATCGGATCGGCCGCCGACCGTGGCGCCAAACTGACCTCGAATCTACTTGCGTTCGCACGAAAGCAGCCGCTGCGGCCCCGCAGCACAGACGTCGAGGCGCTGATCGCGACGACGAGCGACCTGCTCACGTCGGTGCTCGGCCGCCAGATCGAGATCAATTATATCAAGCGAGGCTATGTCGGTACCGTGTTCGTCGATCCGGATCAGCTGTCGTCGGCACTGGTCAATCTGGGTATAAACGCGCGCGATGCCATGCCAAACGGAGGCCGATTGACGATCGATGCCGATACGGTTGCGATCGATCAGGACGAGGCTGCCCTCCGGGACCTTTCTGCCGGTGGTTATGTTGCCATCAGCATCACGGATACGGGAACCGGCATCGACAAAGCCATTCAGAGCAAGATCTACGAACCCTTTTTCAGCACCAAAGGTATCGGCGAAGGCACCGGGCTGGGTCTCAGCATGGTGTACGGATTCGTCAAGCAGTCTGGCGGCCACATCGACTTCGAAACCGTTGAGGGCAAGGGAACGACGTTCAGGCTGTATCTTCCGACATCCGAGCATCCGCCCTCGCTTGCTTCCGACAATTTGCGAAAACGGCTTCCTCGCGGCCACGAGACGATCCTCTGCGTCGAAGACGATGCCATCGTTCGGGATTTTGTCACACAGCAACTTCAGGCGCTGGGATACCAGACAATCGCCGTAAGCAACGCGACGGAGGCATTGGAAGAGGTGCGCAGTGGACCCCCGATCGATCTGGTGTTCACGGACATCGTGATGCCTGGATCGATGGACGGCTGGAAACTGGCCGAGCTCATCTTGCAGATGCGACCTGGGACCAGGGTGATCTATACGACCGGGTATTCCGATGTCAGCTCAGAACGGCTCGGCTCAGACGCGGGGATACTGCTTCTCGAAAAACCTTACCGACTGTCACGTCTTGCAGAAGTAGTTCGACATGCCATCGACAGTCCCGCACCGATCCCGGGAGATCAATGACGGCCGTTGCCCGCTTCGCCGGTTTTTCGTAGACCACTGCCATGACCTCATTCCCGCTCCCCCCCGCGTCCGCCGATGCGCTGCTGTTCGATCTCGGCCGTGTGGTGCTCGATATCGACTTCAACAAGGCGCTCGCCTGCTGGGCCGGTCACGTCGGCTGTGCGACTGCCGACCTCGCCGCGCGCTTTGTCCGCGCGGAAGCCTATCGGCACCATGAAGTCGGCGAAATCGGCGATGCGGCGTATTTCGAAAGCCTGCGCCAGTCGCTCGGCGTCAAGCTGTCCGACTCGCAACTGCTGCAAGGATGGAATGCGATCTTCGTCGGAGAAATGCCCGGGATCGCCGCTCTGCTGTCACGCGCCTCGCAACGCCTGCCACTCTACGCCTTTTCCAACACCAACAACGCCCATGTCGAGTATTTTCCGGTCGCTTACGCCGATGTGCTCGGCCATTTCCGCGAAATGTTTCTGTCGTCCACGATCGGGCTTCGGAAACCGGACGCCGCAGCCTATGATCACGTGGTAAGGGCGATCGGCGTGCCGGCACAGCGTATCGTGTTTTTCGACGACCTGACCGAGAATATCGACGGCGCAAGAGCGCGAGGCCTGACCGCGGTTCACGTGACGTCGACGAACGATGTGGCAAAAGCGCTGGCTGCGCTCGGGATTTAGGAGCTCTTATCGTGGCGCTGATGCCGGTCGCCGACGCCCTTGCCGCCATACTGGCCGGTGCCGAGCCGCTGCCCGAGGAGATGGTCGCGCTGGACTCAGGCCATCACCGCGTGCTGGCGCGCGATGTCGCGGCCTTGCGCACCCAGCCGCCGCGGGCGATGTCGGCGATGGACGGCTATGCGGTGCGCTCGGCCGACGCTGCCCAAGTGGCGGCTCGGCTCAAGGTGATCGGCGAGGTCGCGGCCGGCCGGCCGTTCGACAGACCGGTAGGCGCCGGCGAAGCGGTGCGGATCTTTACGGGCGGCGTGATCCCCGACGGGGCCGACGCCGTCATCATCCAGGAAGATACCGTGGTCGAGGGCGGGGGCATCACCATCACCGAGGCCGCTCGCCCGGGACGGCATATCCGTCCCGCCGGCATCGACTTCTGTGAGGGCGACGTACTGCTGGCGCGCGGGACGCGCCTCACCGACCGCGATCTCTCGCTCGCCGCGGGCATGAACCATCCCGAAATTCCGGTGCGCCGCCGGCCCAAAGTGGCGATGCTCGCCACGGGCGACGAACTGGTGATGCCGGGCGCAACCCCCGGCCCCGGACAGATCGTCTATTCCAACGGCTATGCGCTGCGGGCGCTGGCCCGGCATGAAGGCGCCGAGACCATCGATCTGGGCATCGCCGCCGACACCATCGAGGCCACCACGGATGGTATCCGCCGCGCCCGCGACTGCGGCGCCGACATCCTCATCACCATGGGCGGCGCCTCGGTCGGCGACCATGATCTGGTCAAGCGCTCGTTGGAGGCCGAGGGCGTCGCCATGACGTTCTGGCGGATCGCGATGCGTCCGGGCAAACCGATGATGCACGGCCGGCTGGGCGCGATGCGGGTGATCGGCCTGCCCGGCAATCCGGTGTCGTCCTATGTCTGCGGCTTCCTGTTCTTGGCGCCGCTGATTCGCGCATTGTCCGGGCGCACGGCCGTTCATCACGTCCGCGAAACCGCGCTGCTGGGACGCGATGTCGCCGCCAATGATCTGCGTGAAGACTATCTGCGCGCCCGGCTCGACAGGCGCGCCAACGGCGTCCTGGTCGCCACCCCGGTCAACCATCAGGATAGCTCGCTGCTTGGAAATCTCGCTGCGGCACAGGCCCTCATTGTGCGTACCCCGTTCGCACCGGCAGCCGCCGCCGGCACCGCCGGCGAGATCCTGCGGCTCCCCGACTGAGCCGTCGAGAAACTGTCCTGCCAGGACGGTTCGTTGACGGGAAATTAAGTGGTTGCGGAACACATATGGAACATATAGTGTTCGTTCATGATTTGTTTCGAGGATTACGGCAGACAAATCGGAATTCCGGACTCCTTGGAGCTGCTGAGAACACCGTCGCTCGGAATCGAACGACGCTATCAAACTGGGGATTGGTCGAGATGCTCACGCGCAAACAATACGAACTGCTGCGATTCATCAGCGAACGTCTGAAGGAAGCCGGCGTCCCGCCCTCCTTCGACGAGATGAAGGACGCGCTGGATCTGCGCTCGAAGTCCGGCATACATCGCCTCATCACGGCGCTGGAAGAGCGCGGCTTCATTCGCCGCCTGCCCAATCGCGCCCGCGCCATCGAGGTCATCAAGATGCCCGAGCTTTCGGGCGGCGGCGCCGGCAACGGCCGCCGCGGCTTTACGCCCAGCGTCATCGAAGGCACGCTCGGCAAGGTCCGCAGCGCCAGTTCCGAGAATGACGGCGAGCGTCCGGTCGCGGTACCTGTCATGGGCCGCATCGCCGCGGGCACGCCGATCGAGGCGCTGCAAACCCGCAGCCACACCATCAGCGTACCGCCCGACATGCTTGGTTCGGGCGAACATTACGCACTCGAGGTGCGCGGCGATTCGATGGTGGATGCCGGCATTCTCGACGGCGACATGGCGCTGATCCAGCGCAACGAGACCGCCGAGACCGGCGACATCGTGGTGGCGCTGATCGACGAGGAGGAAGCCACGCTGAAGCGCTTCCGCCGCCGCGGCGCCTCGATCGCGCTGGAGCCCGCCAACACCTCTTACGAAGTCCGCATCCTGCCGCCCAACCGGGTGCGCATTCAGGGCAAGCTGATCGGGCTGTACCGGAAGTATTGACCGGGCACACTTTCCGGAACAGCGGCCCCTCGACCTGCTTGGTTGATTGTGATGGCTGCTCCGATCGGGGCGCGCGTCAGCCAATGGCGACCGCGGTTCCCATGGTCGCGCCGGACGGCGCGCGCGAACGTTCAGCCAAAGACGTCTCACAGGACCTTCTCAACCTTCTCAAACGCATTTGTGATCGGGCCCATCGGCCGAGGCCGCAGAATTGCCCACAACTGGGCAAACCCTTCCAACGTCCACTCTGATAGAGGCCTGCGCCTCTCAGCGGCGCGGGTTGGCTATCTCAAACGAGGAGCAATCCGATGTGTGACTACAGTCTGCACGCAGTGGCGTCGCGCCCCGCCAAAGTTGGGGAGACGCTGATCACGACGACCTTCCGAGGTACCTCGACGCGGGGTTTCGCGTCGGAAAGCGAGCCCGCGGTAGCGGTCTGCATGCTTCCCGGAACCGAACTTGCGTTCGCCGAAAACGTCAAATACGACAATCGATGGATTTGGACCAAATCCACCGATTTCCGGGTGGGGAAACTCGGCGTAATAGAACCGAGTGTTTCGCAACGTCACCATGACGCGATCGAGTTCCCGGATGGGAGTCATGTGCTCGTGACACAGCTCTGTGAGGGCCAGCGCGTGACCGTGTTGCAATTGCCGGTGGCGCAGCAGGGGCCGGCACATGTCCGTCCGGCGATCGAGACGCCGACCGCGACGCCGATCTCCGCCGGTTGACCGGTTGAACGTCATGCCGACATCCGCCGGGTGACGGCCCGGCGGCGACCGCTCGCCAAGGGGGACGTAATTGATCGGCAAGGTCACATGGCAAAGGGTCGGACGGGTCACCGAACCCGGTCGCTACATGTTCACGTTCGGCTGGGTCAACATTTCAGCGGAAGATCTCGCGATCTGGAAGCAGTTCCCCGACGCGTCGTTTGCGCTGGTCAGGATGCTGACTGCGGACGGCGAGGACGAATTTCACCTCGGGGCCTTTGATCCCGGTGATCCCGACGACCATCCATCGCTCGGCGGCTGATGCGGCTTGCCCTCATTCTTCCGCGGGCCAGTCGGCTTCCGCCGGCGTCGCATCGACCGCGCGCGGCTCCGCCGGGCGGGCCAGGCTTGGCCCGTCTTCGGCATCGGCAGCCGCCGCCGGCGACCATGGCCGGTCGATGCCGCGGGGCCGGACGGCGTCGACTTTAAAGCCGTCACCGCTTCGCCGCAGCGCAAGCGCGCCCTGCCTTCGCAGACGATCCTGGTCGACCACGAGCGCGCCGCAGACCGGCGGCACCGGCCGCGCCGTCACCAGCAGCGCCGCGCGCTCGCAATCGTCTCCCAGAGCGTCCGGGCGCAGCGCCAGCGCGACCAGCCCGCCGTCCCCCATCGGCGCCACGCAGCCGGTCCGATCGCATGATACGCCCTGCGACAGCGAGGGATCGGCCGGCTGCCGGCCGTCGGCGTCGGCCGCAAGCCATCCTCTGAAGAGAAAACTGTCCCTTGTACCGCTTGTGGAGGTGCGGATCAGATGCAGACGCCCGTCCCGGCCGCGGACGCCGACGTTGTGGCCGTCCGCGGATATCAGGATGTCCGGTTGCGGCGTCACCAGCGCCCAGACGACCGCCAGCACCAGCGCTGCCGCCCCGCTCCAGCGCAGCGGCGTGCGCAGCAGGCCGAGCAGAATGATGCCAAGACTGGCCGCGACCAGCGGCCCGGTCCCGAACGCGGCGATGCGGCCGACCGCGCCGGGCAACGCGGCGACCCATTGCGCGACCGCGACCATCCAGCCAATGCCCCACCCCATCAGGTGCCAGAAGGCGCCGTCGAATCCGAACGGCATCGCGACCAGCCCAAGCAGGCCCGCCGGCATCACCAACGCCGACACCACCGGCATCGCCGCCAGATTGGCCAGTACGCCATAGGGGGTCACCCGGTGAAAGTGAAAGGCGGCATAGGGCATGGTCGCGAGCCCCGCCACCAGCGAGGCCAGCGCCAGCATCGCGATTTCGCGGCCGCCCCACAGCGCCGCCCGCGCGGTCGCGGAGTTGTCGGGCGCGGCGAACAGATGAGGCATGCCGATCTGGATCAGCGCCACCAGCCCCAGCGTCGCCGCGAACGACATCTGGAAGCTCGGATGCACCAGCGATTCCGGCGCAATCGTGAGCACGATCATCGCCGCCACCGCGAGGGTGCGGAAG
The DNA here is from genome assembly GCA_001464035.1 of Bradyrhizobiaceae bacterium Ga0074131. Classification (GTDB taxonomy): domain Bacteria; phylum Pseudomonadota; class Alphaproteobacteria; order Rhizobiales; family Xanthobacteraceae; genus Bradyrhizobium. The sequence goes on along the minus strand of LNEC01000010.1, from coordinate 24,864 downwards.
GTCACGGCGCGGCGGTCGACCATGATGGCGATCAGCACCACCGCGGTCATGAAGAACGAGCGTTGGGTGGCGACCTCGGCGCCGGACAGCAGCAGATAGAACGCGGCGGCCACAAGAGCTGCGGCGGCCGACCATTTCTTGATCGGAAAGCCGGTGGCGAGGTGCGGGATCAGCGCCAGCAGCGCGCGGACCGCGAAGAACACCACGCCGGCGACGACAGCCATGTGGTAACCGGAAATCGAAAGCACGTGGCCGAGTCCGGAGACGAACATCGCATCGTTGACCGGCGGCGAGATGGCGTCGCGGCGCCCCGTCAGCAGGGCGGTGGCGATGGCGCGGCGGTCGCCATCGAGTACTGTTCGGACACGCGCATCGATCGCATCGCGCAAACCCTGCATGAAAGCGGCGTAGCGCAGTGACAGCCCGCCGCCGTCCGGCGGCTGCGCCGTCCTGATCGCGCCCATCACGAAACCCGAGGCGCCGATGCCGGCAAAATACATGTCGCGGCCGAAATCGTAGGCGCCCGGCCGCAGCGGCGCCGGCGGTGGCTGCAGCCGCGCCTTCAGTTCGACGAAGCTGCCGACCGCCGGCGCGGTGCCCTTGCGCACCGACAGCCGCACCCGCTCCAGTCTTGTCAGCCCGCGCGGGCTCTCCATCGAGGTGACGCGCAGGACGAAGCGGTCGGTGCGCTCGCGGATGTCGCGGGTTTCGACGAAGCCCGACATCGACACGGCATACATCGGCCTCGCCAATACGCCATGCGTGACCCGCGCGGTCTTCCAGGTCGCCACCGCAAAGCCGGCGGCGACGGTGGCGACCATCATGATGACCGGAAACACTCGGTGCCGCCGCAGCAGGAACGCAGCGAGGCACAGCACGATCGCCGCGACCGCGGCAACCGGCAGCACCGGCTCGCGTTCCGCGGCAAAATAGCAGGCGATCCCGGTGCCGAAGGCGACGGGCACCCAGGGCAACAGACGCCCGGCGCCGGCCTCAGCGCGGATCCAGGCGCGGAGCTTTTCGACAACGGACGGCCACGCAGCAAAACCTGACGGCGCAAGGCCGCCCGCCTGCGCCGCCCCGCGCGGCGGCCAGGTGCCGGCAAAACCCTGCGTCCGAGCCCGGCCCCGCTCCGCCATCGGCACACCTTGCGATCCCGACGTTGGCAGCCTGCCCCCGCGGAAACCGTGAGGCTACCGGACGCAGAGGCCGGCCGGGAACCGGAACGGATGCAGAATCCTTAACCTTTGCTAACCGCCGCGGCGCTAGAATTGCCGAATCAAACGGGGCCCGGCCATGTCGCACAGCATCATGCTTTTCGCTTCCGTCACCGTCGCGCTCGCGGCCAGCGCGTGGCCCGCCGATGCCGCCGATCTGTCGACCCACAGTCGGCTCGGCGCGATCTTCGCGGAGCCCGTGGTGGTGGCGCCCCGGATCGTCTACCAGACGGTCCGGGACGAGCCCCCGATCGTTCCCTACAATCTGTTGCCCAATCCGCCATGGAACCGGGGCAACTACAATTACGGCTCGTCGTGGTCATTCTACTATCCCGGCCCATATTACGGCGGCCCTTATGGTCTCGATGGCCCGCGTCTGCCCTATGTCTGCGGGTTCTACGGCTATTGCTGAGATTTTCGAGCGCGTGCATCTGCCGCTAGATCAGCGCCGCCTTCGATGAAACGTGGTGGCTGACGATTTTCCAGTCGCCGTCTTCGCGGACGATCACCCAGGTGAGCTTGACCGAAAGCTTCGGGGCGCCATCGACATCGAACGCGGCGATGGCCGCAAAATTGATCAGGTCAGGATTGACCTGCGCCGTGCGGACGCCCGTAAAGCGGACGGCGCGTGAATTCCATTTCGGCAGGCCCTTGAAATACGCCGCCACACCGTCCCGGCCGTGATACAGCGTCGGGTTCGAGCCGAAGAACAATGCGTGCCTCGAATAGAGTGACGCCTGCGCCTCCGGATCGAATTTGCTGAAGGTATCGGCCCATCTCGACATGATGTCGGACGCAATGTCGTCGGCAGCGCTTGGCATTCGGACGTTCCCTCGATCAGTTCGCGTCAGCCCTTGCCGCCGACTTCCTTGGCAAAAGTATCGCGCAGCCCGATCGTGCGGGTGAACACCGGATGATCTGGCGTCGAATCCGCGTCACGGACAAAATAGCCCTGACGCTCGAACTGCACCACGTCGGAAGAATTGGTCGCCGCGATCGCGGGCTCGATCCGCGCATCGGCCAGCACTTCCAGCGACTGCGGATTGAGGTCCGCGACGAAGTTGGCGGCGTCTGGATTGGGCTTTGCGAACAGCGGATGGTAGATGCGGATTTCCGCCGGCAGCGACTGCGCGGCCGACAACCAATGCATGGTCGCCTTGACCTTGCGGCCGTCTGGCGCGTTGCCGCCGCGGGTGGCGGGATCGTAGCTGCAGCGCAGTTCGACGACCTCGCCGGCCGCGTCCTTGATCACGCCGGTGCACTTGATGAAATAGGCGTAGCGCAAGCGCACTTCGGTGCCGGGCGAGAGCCGAAAGAACTTCTTCGGCGGATTCTCCATGAAGTCGTCACGCTCGATATAGAGTTCGCGGCCGAACGCGATCTTTCGGGTGCCCGCCGCCGGATCGTCCGGGTGATTGACGGCATCCAGTTCCTCGCTCCGGCCATCGGGATAGTTCTCGATCACGACCTTCAAGGGCCGCAGCACCGCCATGCGGCGCAGCGACGACTTGTTGAGCAGCTCGCGGATGCAGAATTCCAGCATGCCGACGTCAACCACACTGTTGGCCTTGGCGACGCCGATGCGCTTGACGAATTCGCGGATCGCCGCCGGCGGCACCCCGCGCCGCTTCAATCCGGCGATGGTCGGCATCCGCGGGTCGTCCCAGCCGGCGACATGGCCGCCGCGCACAAGCTCGGTCAGCACCCGCTTCGACAGCAGCGTATAGGTCAGGTTCAGCCGGGCGAATTCATACTGCCGCGGCTTGGAGGGCACCGGCAGCCGGTCGAGCAGCCACTCGTAGAGCGGCCGGTGGTCCTCGAATTCCAGCGTGCAGATCGAATGGGTGATGCCCTCGATCGCGTCGGACTGCCCGTGCGCGTAGTCGTAGCTCGGATAGATCGACCAGGCGTCGCCGGTGCGCGGATGGGTGGCGTGCAGGATGCGGTAGAGCACGGGGTCGCGCAGGTTGATATTGCCGGACGACATGTCGATCCTGGCGCGCAGCACCCGCGCGCCGTTGGGGAATTCGCCGGCCTTCATGCGGCGGAACAGATCGAGGTTCTCCTCGATCGAGCGGTCGCGAAACGGACTGTTCCTGCCGGGCTCGGTCAGGGTACCCCGTGCCAGCCGTATCTCCTCCTGCGACTGGTCGTCGACATAGGCGTGGCCGTCCCGGATCAGGCCCTCGGCCCACTGGTACAGCCGCTCGAAATAATCAGAGGCGTAATAGAGGTCGGTTCCCCAGTCGTAACCGAGCCAGCGCACGTCGGCCTGAATCGAATCGATGTATTCCTGCTCTTCCCTGGTCGGATTGGTGTCGTCGAACCTGAGGTGGCAGCGGCCTGCGAATTCCTGCGCGATGCCGAAATTGAGTGCGATCGACTTGGCATGGCCGATATGCAGATAGCCGTTCGGCTCCGGTGGAAAGCGCGTGACAATCTCGCGGTATTTCCCGGTGTCGAGGTCGGCCTGGACGATGTCGCGAATGAAATCGCGGCCAGTCTCTGCCGCTGCGGTTTCTGCTGTCATGCTCGTTCCCGTTCGGAATCAGTGGACCTTCTGCCAAATCCACCGGCGCCGAGGAAGGCCTCAAGGCAGGCTTCAGGGAAGGCTTTAGTTATGCCCGGTTCCTGCTATACACCACCGCGCCTCGCGCAACCCCTTATCGTCCCCGAATTGCAGATGTAATGCCCGATTCCGTGGTCACCCGCTTTGCCCCCTCGCCGACCGGCTTTCTCCACATCGGAGGCGCCCGCACGGCGCTGTTCAACTGGCTTTACGCCAGGAAACACGGCGGCAGGATGCTGCTGCGGATCGAGGATACCGACCGGGAGCGCTCGACCGAGCCTGCGATCAAGGCGATTCTGGACGGGCTGAAATGGTTGGGGCTCGATTGGGACGGCGACGTCATCTACCAGTTCACCAGGGCCGCGCGCCACCGCGAGGTGGCGGAACAGCTGCTTGCCAGCGGCAAGGCCTATCACTGCTACGCGAGCTCGGACGAACTGACCGCGATGCGCGAGAAAGCCCGCGCCGAGGGCCGCACCCGGCTCTATGACGGGCTGTGGCGCGACCGCGACCCGAAGGATGCGCCCCCCGGCATGAAGCCGACCATCCGGCTGAAGGCGCCGCAGGCGGGCGAAACCGTGATCGAGGACCAGGTCCAGGGCCGCGTGGTCTGGCAGAACGAGAACCTCGACGACCTCGTCCTGCTGCGCGGCGACGGCAACCCGACCTATATGCTCGCGGTGGTGGTCGACGATCACGACATGGGCGTCACCCACGTGATCCGGGGCGACGATCACCTGATCAACGCCGCGCGCCAGAAGCAGATCTACGACGCGCTGGAATGGGACCTTCCGAGCATGTCCCATATTCCCCTGATCCATGGCCCCGATGGCTCGAAGCTTTCAAAACGCCACGGCGCGCTGGGGGTGGAAGCCTACCGCTCGCTCGGATACCTGCCGGCGGCGCTGCGCAATTACCTTGTTCGGCTCGGCTGGAGCCACGGCGACCAGGAGATATTCTCGACGCAGGAAATGATCGACGCCTTCGACCTCCAGGGGATCGGGCGATCGGCGGCGCGGTTCGACCTCGCCAAGCTGGAAAACCTCAACGGTCATTATATCCGCCACGCCGACGATTCCGCGCTGGTCGCCATGTTCGAGGACGTGCTGGACCATGTGCCGGACCGCTCCAATCTCAAGGCCAAGCTCAACGACACCACGCGGGCGCAGTTGCTGCAGGCGATGCCGAGCCTGAAGGAGCGCGCCAAGACGCTGATCGAATTGATCGACAGCGCCTATTTCATCTTCGCCGACCGCCCGCTTGAGATCGAGTCCAGAGCGGCGGCGCTGCTGACGCCGGAAAACCGCGTGCTGATCGGCAAGCTCAAGCTCGCGCTCGAGCCGGTTTCGCCGTGGACTTCGCAAACCACAGAAGCTGCGATGCGCGCATTCGCGGAAGCCAACAACCTCAAGCTTGGCGCGGTGGCCCAGCCGCTTCGGGCGGCATTGACCGGCCGTGCCACATCGCCGGGAATTTTCGACGTGCTGGCGGTGCTGGGACGGCAGGAATGCCTTGCCCGGCTCGACGACCAGGCCCCCGCATAAGGTGGTATGCAGGCTCGCCGTGGCCGTCTTGCAGTGCAAACGGCAATAAGCTACCCATTTCCGAGGTACTCCAGAATCCCGGTTTCCAGCGCCAGCCAACGTGTTTTGGCGCCCCCGGCCGCCGGTTTTCGCAACGATCTCATCGGGGACGACACGATGGACGCAACATCCAACAAGAAAACTGCCACGCTGACGGTCGGCAACAAGACCTATGATTTTCCGATCTTGAGCGGCACGGTTGGACCCGATGTCATCGACATCGCCAAGCTCTACGCCCAGGCCGGCATGTTCACCTATGATCCCGGCTTCACCTCGACCGGCAGCTGCCAGTCCAAGATTACCTATATCGACGGCGACGCCGGCATCCTCGAGTACCGCGGCTATCCCATCGAGCAACTGGCGGAAAAAGGCGACTTCCTGGAAACCTGCTACCTGCTGCTCTACGGCGATCTGCCGAACGCGGCGCAGAAGGCGGATTTCGACAACCGCGTGATCCATCACACCATGGTTCACGAGCAGATGGCCCGCTTCTTCCAGGGCTTTCGCCGCGATGCTCATCCGATGGCGATCATGGTGGCGGCGGTCGGCGCGCTGGCGGCGTTCTATCACGACTCCACCGACATCAACGATCCGCGGCAGCGCATGATCGCCTCGATGCGCATGATCGCCAAGATTCCGACGCTGGCGGCGATGGCCTTCAAATACACCATCGGTCAGCCCTTCATGTATCCCAAGAACTCGCTCTCCTTCGCCGAGAACTTCCTGCATATGTGTTTCGCCGTGCCGTGCGAGGATTACCAGATCAATCCGGTTCTGGCGGATGCGCTCGACAAGATCTTCATCCTGCATGCCGACCACGAGCAGAACGCCTCGACCTCGACGGTACGCATCGCCGGCTCCTCCGGCGCCAATCCGTTCGCCTGCATCGCCGCCGGCATCGCCTGCCTGTGGGGCCCGGCGCATGGCGGCGCCAATGAAGCCGCGCTGGCGATGCTGGCCGACATCGGCACCGTCGACAAGATTCCCGACTTCATCAAGCGGGTGAAGGACAAGAACAGCGAAGTCCGCCTGATGGGTTTCGGCCACCGCGTCTACAAGAACTACGATCCGCGCGCCAAGATCATGCAGAAGATGTGTCACGCGGTGCTGGCGGAAACCGGGCACGGCGACGATCCGATGCTGAAGGTCGCGCTGGAACTGGAAAGGATCGCGCTCAGCGACCAGTATTTCATCGACCGCAAGCTTTATCCGAACGTGGATTTCTATTCCGGTATCACGCTGAAGGCGATGGGTTTCCCGACCTCGATGTTCACCGTGCTGTTCGCGGTCGCGCGCACCGTCGGCTGGATCAGCCAGTGGAGCGAGATGATCGAGGACCCGCAGCAGAAGATCGGCCGACCGCGCCAGCTCTACACCGGCGTCGCCCGTCGCGACTACGTCGCGATCGACAAGCGAAAGTAAGCACGCGAGCGTAGCGAGCATTTGAAAGCCGGATGCGTTCACCGCATCCGGCTTTCTGATTCCGAATCGTGGATGGGTAACGGGCGCTGGTCTGCCCTCCAAGCAAGCCGCTCGCTACGGCGCTACCTACGCCCGGTCGGCGTGAAACGCCCGGTTCATCCGCCCCGCGTCCTCGAGCGCCGCGATCGTCCGCAATGCGATATCGCGCATCAACCCGATCTCGGTCATATCCCGTCCGTCGGCGAGCGCCTTTGCGACGATCGCGAGTTCGCGCCAGCACAGATCGGCCTCCGGAGGAGCCTCGCGCATCCATAGAGCCGTGCGCAAGACAATGTCGGCCCATCGGTCACGACGGCGTGCAATGACGCTCTGCAAAAGATAGGTAGCAAGTTTCGCGCGATCACGGCCACGCGCGCTCTCCACCGCTTCAGCGATCTGCGGGTCGTCCTCAAACCACGATTGTACAACGGCTTCGAGATCGTCCAATTCGTCGCTCTTCCGCAATACCGATGCGAGCGCGGCGGGCTCGCACATCGCCTTCGGCAGTTCGCCGATCAGCTCGGCGAGCGCCTCACCGAAGTCCAAACGCGCAGGCTGCCAGTCGGCACCGCCGATCGTCTCGGCGACCTGGAGCAGGCCGAACGGAGGCGCTCCCACGTTCTCGATGCTGATCGCCAAGTGGTGCGCTACGGTCCGGTCGAGATATGAACGGGAGACGGCAAGTTTAGGGGTGTCCATCCCGGCGGCGGCGAGGCTCATCTCGATCCGGCGGCGCGATTCCGGCTCGCCGCTCCAGGCATCGGCAATCCCGCCTTTGATCAGGAGTGACGAGATCCGCTTTTTCCGTCCTGCTGGCGATATCAGCAGGAATCCTTGCGCTGCGGCGCCGTCGACGGCCGTGGCGACAATTGACTCTATCCTGCCAGCTTCCCATGGCGCGCAACCGATCCCGGCCGCCCGCGCCTTGCGGATGATCGTGTCGAGTCCGGCTCGCTCGTTCTCGGGTCGCCAGTTGCGCATCGCGATCAGCCGCCGAACCTCGATCGGGGTCAGCGAGGCGGCTACCTCCGATAGCGCATTTGCAACCTCGCGGCGCACCGCTGAATTTGGATCGAGCAGAAACAAAACCGCCGCGCCACGCGCTGCGGGAATATTTGCCAGCGCCAAGGCGCTTGCCAGCGCGCCCCAGGCCTCTACCGGCATGGAATGACCGGTTTCGATCAGCGAACCGACCGCCATGAACGGATCGCCGTGGCAGGCTTCGAGAATGCCGGCGAGCGCGGCGTGGACGTCGGCCGGAAGCGGTCCGTCCTCATTCAGATCGACGGGTTGCTTTTCCAACGCCGCGGCAAACTCCGGCGATGCAGGAATTTCCGACTGGTGCAGGGCCCCTGCCACGAGGGCGAGCATGCCCGCTTCGACGTGTCCGGTCTCAGTCTGCGCGGCGATGTCGGCCTGAAAATCCGCGATCAGGTTGGCTGCGTCCGCATAACCTTGCTCGGTGCGGTAACGCAGATGCTCCAGCAGCCTCTGCAGCAGAAACATATAACCAAAAGCAAGCGGTGCATCCTTGCCCGCCGGGGGCATGTGGCGAGCCGCGCCCGCGAAAGCGGCGAAGATTTCGCGTGGGGAGCTTTCGCAGTACCGTTCGAAAGCGGCGTTGAATGGCGGCGGCCGCCCCTTGGCGATGGCCTGCGCGATCCGTTTCGCGTACTCATCGGTTGGCGAGGACTTTGGCTGGGCTCGGCTCATGATACTGGCTCCGCTGATCGCGCAAGGATAGCTGCGATCTTGGTCGCAGCCTTGGCAAATGCGGCGAAATCCACACCTAACTAAAGCCACATCCGGCCTGCGGCAGCTTGATGCGGCAGCCGTGGGGCGGATTGTGAGCCCAACCGGTTCGCGCAAGGCACGGCCCGACGGCAGTCTCCGACGCTATCCGCCGCGCCAGGACCATTGCAATCGTGCCTGCGCGACACGCTGCCGCTAACCCGCGCCCCGCGCCTTCCGCATTGTCGCCAGCACGATATCCGCCGCGCGCGTGCTCGGCGTCGCGTGGCCGGTCGACATGATGCCGTCGAGCTTGGCAAAGGCGTCGAGCTGCCGCCGCCGCAGTGGAGAGTCTTCAAGCACCTCGCGCAGCGAGGTCGACAGCTTTGGCGGCGTGCAATCCTGCTGCAGAAACTCCGGCACGACATTGTCGCCGACCACGAGGTTGGCCAGGATCACCGAGGGGACGTTGATCAGACGCAGCATGATCCAGGCCTCGATCGCGCCGGTTCGATAGGCCGTCACCATCGGCACCCCGGCCAGTGCCAGCTCGAGCGTCACGGTGCCGGACTTGGCCAGCGCCGCGCGGGCGATCCGGAACGCCGCCCGCTTCTCGGGCTCACCGATCACCACGCGGGGCTGCACCGGCCAGTTCGCAACACCCTCCCGCACCGCATCGACCAGATGCGGCATGGTCGGCAGAACCAACTCAAATGCCACCCCCTCCTCCCGCAGCAGGCCGAGCGTCGCGCCGAACACCGCCATGTGATGCCTGATCTCGCTGCGGCGGCTTCCCGGCAGCACCAGCAGCACCGGCGGCGCCTCGGCGCGGCGCTTCTGCTCGCAGGCTGCGGGCCGCAAGCTTGCGATCTGTTCGGTCAGGGGGTGGCCGACATAGCTGCAGGGCGGGCCGCGCAGCTTCACATATTCCCCGGGCTCGAACGGCAGCAACGCCAGCACATGATCGACATAGCCGCGCATCGCGCGCGCCCGGCCGGGCCGCCAGGCCCAGACCGAGGGCGATACGTAATCGACGATCGGGATCGCGGGGTCGCTGGCCCGGACCCGCCGCGCCACGCGATGGGTGAAATCGGGGCTGTCGATGATGACCAGCACGTCAGGCGATGCCTGTGTCACCGCAGCGGCGGTTTCGCGGATACGCCGCAGAATCATCGGCAGCTGCTTCACCACGGCCGCCAGCCCCATGATCGACAATTCCTCGATCGGAAACAGCGACGTCAGCCCTTCGCGCGCCATCGCCTGGCCGCCGACGCCTTCAAAACGGACCGCATCGCCGAGCCGTTGGCGCAACACCTTCATCAGGCTGGCGCCGAGCCTGTCGCCGGATTCCTCGGTCGCGATCAGGAATATCTTGCGCGCAACGTCGGCGGTTGAACGCGCGGGGGTCACGCGGGCAGACCCGTCACGAACAGCCCGGCGGCGTCGGCGGCCTCGATCATCGGCTGCGGTTCGACCACAATGGTATGGCCGGCGACGATGGCGATCCCGGCCAGTCCGGCCTTAACCGCACCCTCGACGGTTCGCGGCCCGATGGTCGGCAAATCGAAGCGCAGATCCTGACCGCTCTTCGGCGCCTTCACCAGCACGCCGCGCGGCGCTTTGGCGCGGATGCGGCCCTCGCCGCGAAGGCGCGCGACCCGCGCCAGCAGCCCGTCAGTGCCCTCGATGTCTTCCACCGCGACCACGTGGCCTTCGATCACGATAGCGGCCTGACCGATGTCGAACGGGCTCAGGGCCCGCAGCACGTCGCGTCCGCGGGCGATGTCGGCGGCGGCATTGTCATCGGGCGCGGTCCGGGTGACGCATCCCTCGGGCATCAGCAGGTCAGGGGCGACATCCTTGATCCCGACCATGCGGAAACCGTCCTGTTCGAGAATGCGGCCGATGCCGGACAGCAGGTGATCGTCGCCGCCGCGGAACGCCGCCCACACCCGGCCGAGCACGCGAATCGTGGTCCAGTCCAGCCGTATTTCCGACAGCGCCGGGCGCACCAGCGTGCCGATGAACACCAGGTCGCGGCAGTTTTCGCTGCGAAACAGTTTCATGGCGCGGCCGACCTGGCCGACCGAAATCCAGTGGTGGCGAAAACGCGCCACGGCCTGCGGATCGCAGGCGCCCTTCAGCGCGAACACGACCGGATCGATGCCGCGCGCGATCAGCGAGTCCGCCACCGCGAACGGCATGACGCCGCCGGCCGCGATCAAGCCGACCGGCGATGAAATCCGCAGAACCTCGTCTGTCATGGTTGGCCCCGACGACTTCAGGATCAAGGCGCGTTGCCGCCCTGCAGCGGCTGGCACAGTTCGCGATGTTTTCCGGCATCGATGAAATTGAGGATTTCCGCGATTGCGGGATCGGTGCCCGCCAGAGATCGCACCTCGTTGAGGCGCTCGGCGAACACGCCGGGACCGTGAAACAGTTTTCGATAGAACGATCGGACCGCCGCAAGGCGTTCGCGGCTGAACTTGCGGCGCTTCATGCCGATGACGTTGAGGCCGGTCAGCGCGGCGTACTGGCCGCTGACAAGCGCGAACGGGATGACATCGCTGCGCACGCCGGTGAGCGCGCCGACCATGACCTGCGAACCCACGCGGCCGAACTGATGCACCGCCGACAGGCCGCCCATGAAAACGAAATCGCCGACCTCGCAGTGGCCGCCGAGCGTCGCCGAGGTCGCAAAGATCACGTCGTTTCCGACCACGCAGTCATGCCCGACATGGCTGCAATTCATGAAGTAACCGCGATCCCCGACGCGGGTGATGCCGCCGCCGGCCACCGTGCCGGCGCTCATGGTCGACTGCTCCCGGATGGTGCAGCCCTGACCGATCTGGAGCTTGGTGGGCTCGCCGCGATAGGCGAGCGATTGCGGCGGAGTGCCCAAGGAGACGAACGGATAGATCGTGCAGCCGTCGCCGATCGTGGTCTGCGCGGTGACGTAGACGTGCGCGACCAGCCTGCAGTCGGCGCCGATCACGACGTCGGGCCCGACCACGCAATAGGGCCCGATCGAGGTGCCCTCGCCGATCACGGCGCCGTCCTCCACCCGCGCGGTGGGATCGATCAAACCCATCGGTCCCTCATCAGTCGGTCAGCATAGCGCCAATGTCGGCCTCGGCCACCGTCACACCGTCGACGATGGCGTCGCCGTGAAACCACCACATGGCCTTGCGGCGGCCGATGCTGCGCATGTGGTATTCGACGGTATCGCCGGGCATCACCGGCTTGCGGAACTTGCACTTGTCGATGGTGAGAAAATAAACCGCGCGCGGCTTCTCGGTGCCTTCGACCGACTTGATGCCGATCACGCCGGCGGTCTGCGCCATGGCCTCGATCATCATCACCCCCGGATAGACCGGGCGATCGGGAAAATGCCCCTGAAACGGCGGCTCGTTGAAGGTGACGTTCTTGATGCCGGTTCCGGAGTAATCGGTCCGGATATTGATTACCCGGTCGATCAGCAGCATCGGAAAACGATGCGGCAGCGTCTTGAGGATCTCATTGATATCCACGAGCGCAAACTTGACCGCTGCCTCCTCCATCACTCCCGCCCTTCGCCCTTCGGATCGGCTGAGGCATCGCGCACCAGACGCTCTACCGCCACGATCTCCCGGAACCATTGCCGCGTCGGCTTGGCAAAATGGCCACCCCAGCGCCCGTTGGCCGGAATGTCATCCTTGACCGCGCTCATGGCCGTAACCTGGGCGCCGTCGCCGATCTTGAGGTGGTTGTTGATCCCCACCTTCGCGCCCAGTGCCACATTGTCGCCAATCGTCAAGCTGCCCGCCAGCCCGATCTGGGCGGCCAGCAGGCAATGCCTGCCGATCGTCACATTGTGGCCGATCTGGACCTGATTGTCGATTTTCGTGCCTTCGCCGATCACGGTGTCGCGCAGGCTGCCGCGATCGATGGTGGTCCCGGCGCCGATTTCGACGTCGTTCTGGATCACGACACGGCCCGTCTGAGGCACCTTCAGGTGGCCATCCGGACCGAAGAACACGAAACCGAAGCCGTCCTGCCCGATACTGCAGCCGGGATGGATCAGGACGTTGTCGCCGATCAGCGCAGACTGGATCGCCGTATGCGCGCCGACATTGCAGTCGCGGCCGATCCGGACATCGGCGCCGATCACTGCCGCCGAACCGACCACCGTACCGGCGCCGATTTCGACGTTCGGGCCGATCACCGCCAGCGGATCGACGATCACGCCGTCTTCCAGATGCGCCGTCGGATCGATCACGGCGGAGGGGGCGATGCCGGCATTGCCGACCCAGGATTGCGGGCGAAGGGCATCGCGGTAAAGCTCGCGGGCGATGGTCACGAATTCGCGGAACGGCTGCGCCGCGCGCAGAACCGCGACATGGGCGGGCACGCTGGCCTCGAAACGGGCGCTGACCAGGCAGGCTCCCGCCTTGGTCGAAGCCAGTTGGTCGGCATATTTGAGATTGTCGAAGAACGCCAAGTGCATCGGCCCGGCTTCGTCGAGCGACGCCAGCCCCCTGACTTGCTGGCCGCCGCGGGACGGATCGACCAAATGCGCGTTCGTCAACGCGGCAAGCTCGGCCAGCGTCGAGGATGGCGGTTGCTTGGAGAAGGTCGGCTGCGCCATTCCACCCGTCGCGGTCCGGCCGGTGATCGAACGAGAGCCCCGGTTCTGATCGATCACAACCGGGGTCTGTCTCTGTTTTGACGCGCTTTCTTCACGCGGACCGGAAATCCGCTTCGCTCGAAAACGCCCTAGAACGATGTCGCGCCGCCGAACTTGAATTCCTGCACGCGGTCGAACTGACCCTTGGTCAACGGCACCGCATAGTCGATGCGCAGCGGCCCGAACGGCGACGCCCAGATCAGGCCGACACCGACCGAAGTACGGACGACGTTACCACTGTCGAACTGCAGCCCAGTGCAGGTCCCGCTCGTAACAGGGTTTGTTGTTCCGGGAATACAACCGGGCGCATTGGCTTCATTGGTGAACGCCCAGGAAGTCGGTCCCTTGTAATCGTACAATCCGCCGGCATCGGCATAGACCGAGCCCTTGAGTCCGACTTCCTTCGGCAGGAACCAGAACGGCATCTGCAACTCCGCCGACACGCCCCAATATTTGGTGCCGCCGAGCGAGTCGCGGGTTCCAAAGGGATTGATGTCGCGCGGACCGATGCCGTTGGGCGCAAAGCCGCGGACGAGGTTGGGACCCATCTGGAAATGATCGAGCATTCGCAGGTCGGTATTCCCGATCTGGTTGAGCATGCCGGCCTGGACGCGGAGGAGTCCGACGATGTCGGTCACCAGCGGCGCATAGTATTTCGCGTCGATCGCGGTCTTGAGGTAGCTCACATCGCCACCGATGCCGGCAAAGTCCTGCTTGAAATCGACCAGCAGGCCGTCGGTGGGGTTCTTGTTGTTGTCCAGCGTGTTGTAGTTCAGCGAATAGCCGATCGACGAGGTCAGCGTCTTGCCCGTCTCCAGTTCCCTGCGGACCGGCAGCGACGCTTCGCCATCGACATAGCAGCCCAGCTCGGAGCCATTGACAGGGCTGAATTGAGCTGGTGCGAAGAAAGCCGGGCTGGGATTGAAGTTCGGATTCGTAATATCATTGTTACAGTTCCGCAGGTTATCCGGCAGCGAAATCTTCTGCTGATAGATCGAGTAGCGGACCTGCAGCGACAGATCCTCGCGCAGGCTGAAGCCGAGCCTCGGACTGAAGCCGATCGTGCTGGTGCCGTACGAAATAAAGCGGTTGGCGAGCTGCTCGCGCTGGAACAGGTCGAGCCCGAGCGCCACGCGATAGTCCAGCAGATAGGGCTCCACGAAGGACAGCGAGTACCCGCGCGCGAACTGGCCATAGGTCACCGCCGCCTTCGCGTAGAGACCGCGGCCGAGGAAGTTGCGTTCGGAAATGCTGACCTCGGCAAGCGCGCCGTCGGTCGTCGAATAGCCACCCGACACCGAGAAGTCGCCGGTGGATTTCTCCTCGAGATCGACCACGAGGATCACACGATCGCTGGAAGACCCGGGCTCGCTCGAGATTTTCACCGACTTGAAGAAATCGAGATTCTTCAGGCGGCGCTCGGCGCGATCGACCAGCGCGCGGTTGTAGGCGTCGCCTTCCGACAGATCGAATTCGCGGCGGATCACGTAGTCGCGGGTGCGGGTGTTGCCGCGCACATTGATGCGCTCGATATAGGTGCGCGGGCCTTCATCGATGGCAAAGGTGATCGAGACGGTATGCGCCTCGAAATTGCGATCGCCGCGCGGGCGCACGATCGCAAAGGCGTAGCCGCGCCGCGAAGCCTCGATCTGCATTTCCTCGACGGATTTCTCCAGCGCCTCGGCGTTATAGAGCGAGCCGACACGGACGCGCGAGAAGCTGCGGAGCGCATTCCCGTCCAGCGTGCCGATGCTGGAGGCGAAGTTGACCTGGGCAACCCGGTACTGCTGGCCCTCGTCGATCTTGAAGGTCACGAGGAAGCCCTTGCGCTCGGGATCGTATTCGGTGAGCGCAGCCACGACCTGAACGTCGGCATAGCCGTTCTTCAGATAATAACGGCGGATCAGGTCGCGGTCGGCTTCGACGCGGTCCGGATCGTAGACGTCGGCCCCGCCGAGGAAGCTCAGCAGGTTCGATTCGCGGGTCTTGATGACATCCTTGAGGCGATACGACGAATAGGCGTTGTTGCCGACGAATTCGATCGATTTGACGCCGGTTTTCGAACCCTCGGTCACGGTGAAGATCAGATCGACCCGGTTGTTGGGCTGCTCGATGATTTCAGGAGTGACGCGCACGTCATAGCGGCCGGAGCGGCGATAGATTTCGGCAATGCGCAGGGCGTCGGACTGCACCATCGGACGGGACAGCGTACCGCGCGGCTTGGACTGGATTTCCGTCGTAAGCTGTTCGTCCTTGATCTTCTTGTTACCTTCGAAGGCAATGCGGCCGATGACGGGGTTTTCCACCACGGTCACCACAAGACGCCCGCCCGCCTGGTTGATTCGCACGTCCTGGAACAGGCCGGTCTCGATCAGCGCTTTCAGGCCATCATCGATTCGCGCCTGGTCGAGGCGCCCGCCGGGTCCCGGCTTGAAGTAAGAGCGGACCGTCTCGACATCGACGCGCCGGTTCCCCTCTACCTGAATCGAAGCCGCGGTCTGGGCAACGGCCGCAGACGACACGAGCATGGCGGCCAGCGTCGCGGCGACCGGCATCGCGAACATGATCAGGGTGGCTAAGGTGCCTCCCCGCAATCGCATTCCAACATTCATGCGCCAAGCGCCCTTGTCATTCCACGGCCGACTCGCACCCCACGGGCCGGCAGATTCCCATTTGCTGCCGTGCTTGTAGCCAATTTTGCCGGGGCGGCAAACGCCCTATCGCTGTGCGATTTCATTTTCATTCCAAGACGTTGCCTATCGGCCACGTCACAAAAAAGCCGCCTCAGGATGAAGCCAGGTGCAGAATGTCGTTATAGGTCGCAAACACCATCAGCATCAGCACCAGGCCAAGCCCGATCCGGAAGCCCATTTCCTGGGCCCGCTCCGACAGCGGACGACCCCGCACGGCTTCGACCGCATAGAACAGAAGGTGACCACCGTCGAGCAGCGGTACCGGGAACAGGTTGAGCAGTCCGATCGAGATCGAAAGCACCGCGGCCAGATGCACCAGGGCGGCGACACCGATGGTGGCGACCTGGCCCGAGATCTGGGCGATTCGTATCGGCCCGCCGACCTGATCGGCCGCTTCGCGTCCCGTGAAAACCCCGCCGATATAGGACATCGTGCGCTCGATCACGAACCAGGTTTCCTTGACGCCGAGCCAGGCTGCGGTGGCGGGATTCACCCGCTCGGTCACGACGTCGCCGGGATTGGTCGCGCGGGTGATGCCCAGCACGCCCAGCCGGTGAACGTTGCCGAACGAATCCTTCACTTCCCGCAGTTGCGGCGTGCCCTGCAGCTGCAGGCTGGAATCGCCGCGCTTGATGGTGAACGACAGCTGCTCGCCGGCGCGGGTTCCGACAATGCGCTGCATCTCGGAGAAACTTCCGATCGCCTTGCCGTCGATCGAGGTTACGACGTCGCCGGACTGAAAGCCGGCCTTGTCCGCCGCACTGCCCGCCTCCACCTTGTCGACGCGCGCCGTCGTGCTCGGCTTGCCGAAGAACGTGAACAGGCAGGTGAAGATCACGATCGCCAGCAGGAAATTGGCGATCGGACCGGCCGCCACGATCGCCGCGCGCGCTCCGACCGTCTTGTGGTGAAAGCTTCCGGCGCGCTCTTCCGCGGTCATGCCGGCGAGCGTTTCGGACGAAGGCGTCGAGGCCTCGCTCTCGTCGCCGAAGAACTTGACATAGCCGCCGAGCGGAATGGCGGAAATCTTCCAGCGGGTGCCGTGCCGATCGTTGAAGCCGGCGAGTTCCGGCCCGAAACCGAGCGAGAACGTCAACACCTTCACGCCGTTCCAGCGGGCCACCAGGAAGTGGCCGAGTTCATGAAAGAACACGACGATGGTGAGCACAAACAGAAAAGGGATGATGTAGCCGATGAACCCTTGGCTCAGCGTATTGAAACTATTGAAAAAAAGATCGGACATCCAATTCCCCTCAAGCAGGGCCGCAGGCCCTGTCCCCAACCCTCTAGGATGCCTTTAAGGCAATTTGAGGCAAGAGGGAGGCAGCTTTATTTCGTGCAGCATGGTCAACGGAAATCGCATCGTCCGCGGAGCTCAAAGGGGCCAGGTTCCCGGAGCGGATCCAGTCGTTCAGGGTGGCTTCGACCAGCCGGGCGATGGCGCCGAACCTGATCTTGCCGCCGATAAACGCTGCCACGGCGACTTCATTGGCAGCGTTGTACACCGTGGTCGCGCCGCGTCCCGTTCGGAGTGAATCGTAAGCCAGCCGCAGCGCCGGGAACCGGTCGAAATCCGGCGCCTCGAAAGTCAGCTGGCCGATCCTGGCGAGGTCGAGCTTGGCGGCGGGTCCGACGATCCGGTCGGGCCATCCGAGGCAATGGGCGATCGGCGTGCGCATGTCGGGCGCGCCGAGCTGCGCCACGACCGAACGATCGGAAAATTCCACCATGCCGTGGATGATGGATTGCGGATGCACCAGGACGTCGATCTCGTCCGGCGCCAGCGCGAACAGATACGAGGCCTCGATGACCTCGAGCCCCTTGTTCATCATCGACGCGGAATCGATCGTGATTTTCTGCCCCATGCTCCAGTTCGGATGTTTCAGGGCCTGCGCCAGCGTCGCCTGCTCGATGTCGGCGACCGCCCAGGTCCGGAACGGCCCGCCCGATGCGGTGATGATGACGCGAACCAGCTCTTCGCGGTTGCCGGAACCGAGCGCCTGAAACAGCGCGTTGTGTTCGGAATCCGCGGGCAGGATGCAGGCCCCCGCTTTCAACGCGCGCTGCATGAAGAAGTCGCCGGCGCAGACCAGGCATTCCTTGTTGGCCAGCGCGACTGTGGCGCCGCGGTCCACTGCGGCGAGCGCAGGCTTCAGTCCGGCCGCACCGCTGACGGCGGCCATCACCCAGTCTGCCGGGCGGGCCGCGGCCTCGATGATTGCGCCTTCGCCGGCGCCGCATTCGATGCGCGTGCCGGCCAGGGCGTCCTTCAGCTCGCCGAGGCGATCCGGATCGGCGACGGCTGCGAACCGCGCGCCGAATTCGCGGGCCAGCTTGGCCAGCCCCTCGACATTGGTGTTCGCGGTCAAGGCCTCGACCTGGTAGCGGTCGCGCGAGGCCCGCAGCAAATCCATCGTGCTGTCGCCGATCGAGCCGGTGGCTCCCAGCACGGTGACCGAGCGCACGGCGGATGCCGCGGCCTTGTTGTTACGCAACGGAACAGCGCTCATGTTTTCACCAAACCATAAGACCGCGGCCGACGCCATCGGCGCCACCCCGCAAAAGGCCGAAAATCGCAGCGAGCAAGACTGCGGCGACAAAGCCGTCGAGTCGATCCATCAGCCCGCCATGCCCGGGAATGATGTGACTGGAATCCTTGACGCCGAAACGCCGTTTCACCGCGGATTCAAAGAGATCCCCGAGTTGCGAAGCCACCGAAAGGACCGCGGCAAGCAGCAATAGCGGGCCGGCCTTGCCATACCCGAGGGCTGCAAAGCCGCCGGCCACGGCAAGGCTCGCGCCAAACCCCCCGATCGCGCCCGCCCAGGTCTTCTTGGGACTGACGCGCGGCCAGAGCTTGGGTCCGCCGATGCCGCGGCCGGCGAAGTAGCCGCCGATGTCGGTGACCCAGACGATCAGGAAGATCAGCATCAGCGCGGCGAATCCCTGGACCGGATCGAGGCGCACCACCACCGATGCGATCTCGGCGGCGGCGGCGTAGGCAAATCCGGTCGAGGTCCAGACGCGGCGTTCGGCCGAGAGCAACGCCACGGCGGCCAGGCCGACGGCCAGCACGACGAGCGCGGCATCGATCCGCCCCGATGCAAGGCAAACCCCGCCAACCGCAAGGGCGGCAATACCCGAGGCCATCACGCGCGCCACGCGCGCCGCGCCGACGACCATCAGCCATTCGACATAGAGGCCGATCGCGGCCAGGGTCACCAGCGCGGCCCACAGCCAGCCGCCGGCATAAGCGATGGCAATGGCCGCCGGTGCCAGCACCAGCGCGGCGAGCACCCGCATCATCAGATTGCGCGACCCCTGCCCCGCATCCGCCGCCGCTGCGGCTTCCCGCTCGGTCACGATCCGGTTTTCGCGGCCAGACCGCCGAACCGGCGCTCCCGCCTGGCATATTCGGCGATCGCCTCTTCCAGCGCGGCCTTGTCGAAATCCGGCCAGTGGATCGGCACGAACACCAGTTCGCTGTAGGCGGCCTGCCACATCAGGAAATTGGACAGCCGCTGCTCCCCGCTGGTGCGAATGATCAGATCGGGATCGGGAATATCCGGCGCATCGAGGTATCGGCCAAGGGTGTCGACATCGATCGAGGATGGGTCACGCCTGCCCTCGGCAACCTCGCGGGCCAGCCGCTGGGCGGCGTTGGCAATTTCCTGGCGCGAGCCGTAGTTGAACGCAACCACGAGATTGAGCCCGGTGTTGCCCTTGGTCAGTTCCTGCGCCTCGTTCAGCAGCGCGCAGATATCCGGCTCCAGTCCGGCGCGCTCGCCGATCACCCGGACCCGAACGCCATCGCCGTGCAGGGTCGCGAGGTCGTTGCGGATGAAGCGCCGCAGCAGGCCGAACAGATCGCCGATTTCGCTCGCCGGACGCGACCAGTTTTCCGAGCTGAAGGAAAAAATCGTCAGATACTGAATGCCGAGTTCGTGGGCCGCGCGAACCACCCGCCGCAACGCCTCGACGCCGCGGCGATGGCCCTCCGCGCGCGGAAGCCCGCGGGCGGCGGCCCAGCGTCCGTTGCCGTCCATGATGATCGCCACATGCAACGGCGCGCCGGAGGGATCCGGGGCTTCGGTTGCGGGGGCGGCGGCGTTCGACATCGGCTGATCCTGGCGCGTTAAACGGTGAGGATTTCCTTTTCCTTCGCCGCAAGCAATTGATCTATTTCCAAAATCACGCCGTCGGTCGCCTTCTGCACATCATTGGCGAGACGCTCCTGGTCGTCCTCGGAAATCTCGTGGTTTTTCTCCAGCTTCTTGACGGTGTCGAGACCGTCGCGACGGACATGCCGCACCGCAACCTTGGCCGCCTCGGCATATTTGTGCGCCACTTTCACCAGTTCCTTGCGGCGTTCCTCGTTGAGTTCGGGAATTCGCAACCGGAGCACCTGGCCTTCGGTCGCCGGGCTCAAGCCGAGATTGGAATCGACGATCGCTTTCTCGACCGCCTTGACCATCGACTTGTCCCATACCTGGACCGAGAGCAGACGCGGCTCGGGCACGCTGATGGTCGCGAGCTGGTTGAGCGGCATGTGGGTGCCGTAGGCGTCGACCTGCACCGGCTCCAGCATCGAGGCGGCGGCGCGCCCGGTGCGCAGGCCGCCGAGCTCGTGCTTGAGCGCGGCGATGGCGCCCTGCATGCGGCGCTTCAAATCGTTGATGTCGAAACTACCCGTAGGCATAACGCTCTCCCCTCCTGAAAACTGATCGCCGAGCCCCTCAGACACGCGCCGGATGCGGCGCCAGACTGTCAGCCGGCGACGATGGTGCCGTGGCCGGCGCCGCGCAGGATCGCACCTATCGAGCCCGGTTCGGCGATCGAGAACACGATGATAGGCAGCGACGTCTCGCGGGCAAGCGCGAATGCGGTCGCGTCCATCACCTTGTAGCCGCCCTCAATCGCCTGCGAATGCGTCAAGCGATCAAAGCGCTTCGCGGACGGGTCCTTTTTGGGATCGGCGCTGTAAACGCCATCGACATTGGTGGCCTTCAGCACCGCCTGGGCGCCGATCTCGGCCGCCCGCAACACCGCCGTGGTATCGGTGGTGAAGAACGGGTTGCCGGTTCCTCCGCCGAGCAACACGATGCGGCCTTCGGAAAGATATTTGTGCGTTGCACCGCGGGTGAAGAGTTCGCAGACCTGCGGCATGACGAAGGCCGACAGGGTCCGCGCCGGGGTACCGCGCCGCTCGATCGCGGCCTCCAGCGCAAGGCAGTTCATCACCGTGGCGAGCATGCCCATGGTGTCGCCGGTCGGACGCGAGACGCCGCGAGAGGACACCTCGACGCCGCGCACCATGTTGCCGCCGCCGACGACGACGGCGACTTCGACGCCGAGCTGCCTGGCGGCGATCAGGTCACCGGCGATCCGGTCGATGGTCGGCTGATCCATGCCGAGCGAATTCGCGCCGGCAAAATATTCGCCCGAGAGCTTGATCACCACCCGACGATAGACCGGCTCAGCCATTGCTGTTCGCTTTCCCTTGGGTTCCCTTGGGCCAGCCGTTCTTTAGGCAGCCTTGCCGTTGCCGGCGCGAACACACCGGAAGAACTCTTCCGGCGATTATTTCTTGCCGCTGGCGGCGGCGACTTCGGCCGCGAAGTCCGATTCCTGCCTGTCGATTCCCTCGCCCAGAGCATAGCGCACAAATCCCGTGATCTTCACAGGGGCGCCGATCTTGCCCTCAGCTTCCTTGACCGCTTGGGCGACCGATTTGGCATTGTCGTGGATGAAGGCCTGCTCCAGCAGGCAGACCTCCTTGTAGTAGGTCTTCAGGCCGGACTCGACGATCTTCTCGATCACGTTCTCGGGCTTGCCCTGTTGACGGTACTTGTCGGCCAGCACGTCCTTCTCGCGCGTCACGGCCGCGGGATCGAGCCCCGCCGGATCCAACGCCTGAGGGTTGGTCGCCGCCACATGCATCGCAATCTGGCGGCCGAGCGCGGTGAGCTCGTCGGTCTTGCCGGCGGATTCCAGCGCCACGATAACGCCCATCTTGCCGGCGCCTTCGACCACGGCGTTGTGCACATAGCTCGACACGACGCCCTGGGCCACTTCGAGCGAAGCCGCGCGGCGCAGCGTCATGTTCTCGCCGATGGTGGCAATCGCATCCTGAATCGCGCGCTCGACGGTGACGTCGCCGACCGGCGCCGCCTTGATCTTCTCGACGTCGGCGCCGACCTTGAGCGCGACCTGGGCGATCATCTTGACCAAGCCCTGGAACTGTTCGTTGCGCGCGACGAAGTCGGTCTCGGAATTGACCTCGACCACCACACCCTTGGTAGCCTGGGTCAGCGCGCCGATCAGGCCTTCCGCCGCGATGCGGCCGGACTTCTTGGCGGCCTTCGACAGGCCCTTTTTGCGCAGCCAGTCGATCGCGGCTTCCATGTTGCCATCGTTCTCGGCAAGCGCCTGCTTGCAATCCATCATGCCGACGCCGGTGGTCTCGCGCAGGTCCTTGACCATCGCTGCTGTAATCGTTGCCATCGTTGAAGAATCCTTCTTGCCTGTCAGGGCGACCGCGGCGCGGCTGTTGCCGCCTCGCCGCCTTCCACCACCAGGGAATGTCGTATTTGCAACCGAAGCGGTGGCCGGGAAATTCCGGCCACGCGTTTTCGCGTTATTCCGCTTCTGCGGTCATCGCCTTGGCCTGGGCGACCCAGCCATCGGCGCGGGACGGAAGCCCGACCTCTTCGCCGATCTTGTGCGCGGTGTCGTGATCGAGTTCGGCGAGCTGCCAGTAATGGAAGATGCCGAGATCGTTGAACTTCTTCTCGATCGCGCCGGACACGCCGGTGAGCTTCTTGAGGTCGTCGGCGGTACCGCGCGGCCCGGCCAGGCCCTGGAAACCGGCCGGCTGCGGAGCTTCAGGAATTTCTTCGCGGACGGGCTGCACCGAGGCGCCGATATCCATGCCCGAATCGCCCTGCGCGCGCGAGATGCCGTCGATCACGGCGCGCGCGATCAGGTCGCAATACAGCGTGATGGCGCGGCCGGCGTCGTCGTTGCCCGGCACGACATAGGTGATGCCCTTGGGGTCCGAATTGGTATCGACGATCGCGGCGACGGGAATGTTGAGCCGCTGGGCCTCCTGAATCGCGATGTCTTCCTTGTTGGTGTCGATCACGAAGATCAGGTCGGGCAGGCCGCCCATGTCCTTGATGCCGCCGAGCGAACGGTCGAGCTTGTCGCGCTCGCGCTGCAGCGTCAGACGCTCCTTCTTGGTGTAGGCGTTGGCATCGCCCGAATTGAGCACTTCCTCGAGATGCCGCAACCGCTTGATCGAACCGGAAATCGTCTTCCAGTTGGTCAGCGTGCCGCCGAGCCAGCGCGAATTGACGAAATACTGGGCCGAACGCTTGGCAGCCTCGGCCACGCCGTCCTGCGCCTGCCGCTTGGTTCCGACGAACAGGATACGGCCGCCCTTGGCGACGGTATCGCTGACCGCCTGGAGCGCGCGATGCAGCAGCGGCACGGTCTGGGCGAGATCGATGATGTGGATGTTGTTGCGGGCACCGAAGATGTAATCCGCCATCTTAGGATTCCAGCGGTGCGATTGGTGGCCGAAGTGAACGCCAGCTTCAAGCAGCTGACGCATAGAAAAATCGGGAAGCGCCATAGTCTAGTTCTCCGGTTGGTTCCTCCGGAAGCGTGTGAGCAAACGAGCCTTGCGGCCCGGCTGCCACCGGACGGCCTTTTGAGCCATGCTTCCGTGTGAGATGGGCCGCTATATAGCGGGATTTTGGCGGGAAGCAAGGAAATACGGGCGGTTTTCGAGCCACGAACAACCGGCTCCCGGGATTCGGCGTCAAATCCATGGCTCCTCGCCGCAAGCCGACGCTGCAGTAACAGCCTTTTGCCTAAGGCATGGCCGGCGTCCAGGCCGGGCCTCGCAACCGCGATGCCAAGCCGTCGGCGTCCGGCAACCCCGGAAACTCGAAATCCAGGCGCTGACGCAATCCAACCTGTGGGACGCCGTCTCGGAGGGACCTTGTTCCGCAGCGCCGGTGCCTCAAGCGACCTGCGCAATCAGGCGAACCCCGCCAAGGCTGCCGCTTTGATAGAGGCGCGAAATC
Organism: Bradyrhizobiaceae bacterium Ga0074131; assembly: GCA_001464035.1. GTDB lineage: Bacteria > Pseudomonadota > Alphaproteobacteria > Rhizobiales > Xanthobacteraceae > Bradyrhizobium. Next base: position 851 of record LNEC01000010.1, on the reverse strand, counting down.
ACGGCGTAGAATTTCTCCTGCGCAGCATAGGCTGCTTCGCCATGCACCCGCGCGTAGGCCGCGTGGTTGGCGCGCCATTCCACCAGTCGATCCGCGGCGTACGGAGCCCAGTCGCCGGTCAGGTCCGTGGCGGTAACGGCAACGAAGCCGGCTGCGCGCAGGTCATCGGCGTAGTCCTCGATACTGGTCATCGAAATGCCGAACACGACTTCGCGCACATCGCGCAAATCGTTCCCCGAAAAGGGCGCGCGCATGCAGAGGTCTTCGACCCCGTGGGGTCATCACTACCGCAACGGTGCCCTGGCGGCAGGAAACGATCCGAGATTGATCGGCTTTATCAGGATGCCTTGTTCGAGAACAATTGCCACGGTCTGACGCCATCCCTCGTTTGCCATCCAGCCCAGGCCATTTGTCCGGGTATCATTGCTGAAAAAGGTGGTCGCGATGTTGGCCTGAATCTGCTTCACCAATGAAGCAAGTTCCGCGCTCGGAGATCAAGGACGATTTGTCCCGGTATTTTTCGCGAGGCCGAGACGGAGGAGATCGTCATTGCGCGTCACGGCAAGCCGGCCGGGATTCTGATCGGTTTCGAATCGGAGGAGGATTGGTTCGATTATCGGGGCGAAAATGATCCGCGGCGGATCGAGCAGGCCCGCGACAGTTTGCGTGCGGGACACGGGATCCATCTCGAAGACATCGAAGCTGAATAGGCAGTCGCGCAAAGACCCTTGAAATCCGAACCCTGCAGGCTCTCTAGGTGTGGAGCCTCAACAGGTTGTTCCCGGTTAGACCGAGTCTGCTGATCGGTGTTTGAGACTTTATCCCGCCGTGAGGCCGGTGCCAATTGTAGC
>LNEC01000009.1 GCA_001464035.1 Bradyrhizobiaceae bacterium Ga0074131 | reverse complement strand
AGTCGCTGCGCCGGCAGACCGCCTATGTCGGGCAGGATGTCTATCTGTTCCGCGACTCAATCGGCGCCAACATCGCGTTCGGCAAGGTCGGCGCGACGCAGGACGAGATCGAGGCCGCCGCCAAGGCCGCCTGCGCCCACGAGTTCATCAAGGGATTTCCTCTCGGCTACGACACGCCGGTGGGCGAGCACGGCACGCAATTGTCCGGCGGCCAGCGCCAGCGTATTGCGGTGGCGCGCGCGCTGATCAAGAATGCGCCGATCATCCTGCTCGACGAGGCGACCGCCGCGCTGGATTCGGAATCCGAAAAGCAGGTGCAGGAAGCGATCGAACATCTTTGCCAGGACCGCACCACCATCGTCATCGCGCACCGGCTGCACACGATCATGCACGCCGACGCCATCCTGGTGGTCGAAGGCGGCGAGATCGTCGAGCGGGGACGGCATGACGATCTGCTCCGCCGCGGCGGACGCTACGCGTCGTTCTTCCGCCTGCAGCATCGCGATGCGGGCCCCCTGACGCTGGCGCCGATCAGCGCTACCGCGTAAAGCTGTCCGCCGACACACCCTCTATACCCGTAACCCCGCCGAGACCGTCATGAACACCACATCCTACGTTATTCCTGCTCCCGCGCAGCCCTCGCTCCCCGTCGCCGGCGAGTCGAAGCGCTACCCGGTCCGCCGCATCTGGTGCGTTGGTCGCAATTATCTCGAGCATATCCGCGAGATGGGCAATGACGAGCGGGCGCCGCCGTTCTTCTTCGCCAAGCACGCCGACATGCTGGTCGCGGACGGCGCTACCATCCCCTATCCGCCGCTGACCAAGGATCTGCATCACGAGGTCGAACTGATCGTCGCGATGAAGAGCGGCGGCCTGAACATTCCCGCCGACAAGGCGCTGGACCACGTCTACGGCTACGGCGTCGGCATCGACCTCACCCGCCGCGACCTGCAGATCGCCTCGCGCAAGAAGGAGCGGCCATGGGAGGTCGGCAAATCCTTCGACCATTCGGCGCCCTGCTCGGCCCTGCAGCCCGCAGCCAAGATCGGTCATCCCGCCAAGGGCAGGATCTGGCTCGCCGTGAACGGCACCGAGCAGCAGAAGGGCGACCTCACCGAATTGATCTGGAGCGTGCCCGAGATCATCTGGCAGCTGTCGCAGCAGGTCGCACTAGCCGCCGGCGACATCATCATGACGGGTACACCGGCCGGCGTCTCCGCACTCTCGCCCGGCGACAGGATCGAATGCGGCGTCGACGGCGTCGGCACCCTGAAGGTGGCGATCGGCCCGCCTGCGGCATAGCGGGCACTCCGACGCGAAAATCAGGGCTCCGGACCGCTCGAGAGCCCTTTTTCGCGTCCGGATTTAGGCTTTCCCGGTAGAACTACGGACGAATTCGCAGTAGAAATGGCTGGCCGCCACGATGCGCGCGCTGGAGCCGCCAATGACCCCCGACTGGAACGCCATCCGCCTCGATTTGCTGGATATTGACGAGCCAATGCGGACGACGTTGCGCGAGATGCGGCCGTTCTTCGCAAGATCTCTGCCCGGCATTCTGGCGCGGTTCTACGACAAGGTCCGGCAGTACGATCCCGCCTCCGGCATCTTCAAGGACGGAGCGATGCAAGAGGCCATCCGCCTGCAACTGCGGCCGATTTCAGCCTGCCCTATATCAGTTCGGTTGCACGCTTTTGCGAATTCAGCCAGCGCGCCGGCGTCGCGCCGCAATGGTATGTCGGCTGCCGGCTGATGTTCATCGCCGACCTGCTGATGAAGGCGGTCGAAGCCGAAGTTCCGGTGCCCAGCTACGGGCGCGCCGCCCAGGCCGCCGCGCGTGACAGGAGGACGTTGATGCAAAACGTCATCGCCAGAGCCGTGATGTTCGACACCGAAAACGTGGTCGCGGTCTATTTCGGATCCAACCGCCAGATACGCAAAGATGCGATTGCCGACGCCAGCGCGCGATTCCGCGCCATCATCACCTCGCTGTCGACGGCATCGGGCGAATTGGAAAGCACCGCGCGCGCGCTGAGCGACAACGCCGGCAACACCACGCGGCTTGCCACCGTGGTCGCCAATGCCTCCCAGGATGCCTCCAGCAATGTGCAGTCGGTGGCGTCGGCGACGGAAGAATTGGCCGGTTCGGTACGCGAGATTTCGGCACAGGTGCAACAATCCAGCCGCATCGCCTTGAGCGCGGTGCAGCAGGCCGACGAAACCGACGCGCGCATCAACGCGCTGTCGCAGGCCGCCAGCCGGATCGGCGACGTCGTCAAGCTGATCACCTCGGTGGCCGAGCAGACCAACCTTCTCGCGCTCAATGCCACGATCGAGGCGGCGCGCGCCGGTGACGCCGGTCGCGGCTTCGCCGTGGTGGCACAGGAAGTCAAGGCGCTCGCCAGCCAGACCGCCAAGGCCACCGACGAGATCAGCACCCAGATAGCGGGCATGCAGACCGCGACCCAGGAGGCGGTCGGCTCGATCAAGATGATCTCTTCGACCATCGGCAGGATTTCGGAGATCACCAGCGCGATATCCTCGGCGATCGAGGAACAGGGCGCCGCCACCCAGGAAATTTCCGGCAACATTCAGCGAACCGCGGCGGGCACCTCGCAGGTCGCCGGCACCATTGCCGAGGTAAGCCATGGCGCCAACCAGACCGGCGCGGCCTCAAGTCAGTTGCTGTCCTCGGCCAAGCAATTGTCGGATTCCACCGCGAGCCTGCAGGCCGAAATCGACGGTTTCCTGAAATCGATTGCGGCGGCGGCGTAGCCCGGCGCCGGCCGAGGCGGCAGGCTTCAATTCCTGGCCTCCTGATCTCCGGAGAACTACGGGTGTCGCTGCACCCGGAGCCGCTAGGGCACGCCCGGGATGGATCCCACGCGGAACATCCTGCTTAAATGCACCACGGGATGGCTGGAATGGGTGTCGCGAGCAATTGACGCCTTTGCCGTAAGGGTTTCTAAACGAAAAATCATTCGTATGGTGGCTGGCAAAAAGCTGGGCCCGATTCGGCCGACAGCTTCGGCGCCCAGCATCCGGAGATCGATCGTCACGTGATCAGCGCTTCGAAGAGGTTCCAGACTGCGTTCGCCGACCGTGAGGAAGACGACTCGTTCCCGCTCGCTCCCGCGGCGGTGGAAGCCGGCTCGACAGGCACGGTCACCAGCGCAGCCAAACCGGTCGCGACGATCCCGCAGCTCGCCGATTACCTGGTCAACGGCTTCTGGCAATACAACAACACGATTGCCCATCACTTCGGCAGCTCGACCATCACCTACAACGTCAACGGGCTGAATGCGAACGAGCAAATGCTCGCGCAGTCGGCGCTGAACGCCTGGCATGAGGTCGCCAACCTGACCTTCGTTCAGACCACGGGTGCCGCGGACATCACGTTCACGCATAACGGTACCATGACCGCCTATGCATCCAGCTATTACAACGGTTCCGGAATCATCAGCTCGGCGACCATCAACATCAGCGCCGACTGGATCACCAACAACGGCGGCGCCTATGACGGCCGGACGGGAATCGACAGCTACGGCTACCAGACCTACATTCACGAGATCGGTCACGCGCTCGGCCTCGGGCATCAGGGTCCCTACAATGGCAGCGCGACGTATTCGGCCAACGCGATCTATGCCGACGACACCTGGCAATATTCCGTCATGTCGTACTTTTCGCAGCCCAATTATGGCGGCTCGTACCGCTACGTCATCACGCCGCAAATGGCCGACATTTACGCGATCCAGGCGATCTACGGCGCGGCGACCACCCGCACCGGCGATACGGTATATGGTTTCAACAACACCGCGGGATCGATCTTCAGCTTCAGCAGCTATAGCCAGGCGCCCGCGCTGACCATCTACGACAGCGGCGGCAACGACACGCTCAATTGCTCCGGTTATTCGACGGCGCAAACGATCGATCTTCGTGCCGGCGCTTTCTCCTCGGTGGGCGGACTGACCTACAATATCGGAATCGCGCTCAACGCAAGTATCGAGAATGCGATCGGCGGCAGCGGAAACGACACGCTGATTGCCAATGATTCGAGCTGTACCCTTACCGGAGGCGGCGGCAACGATACCATTATCGGGGGCGCCGGCATCGATCGGCTGTTTGGCGGCACCGGCGTCGATACGCTCAGCGGCGGCGGCGGCGCCGACAGCTTCGTCTTCGTCTTCGGCGACAGCTCCGCGGCAAGCGGCCAGCACGACCGGATCAACGGCTTCATCGCCGGCGTCGACCGGATCGACCTCAGCGGCATCGACGCCGTCGTGGCATCCGGAAGCTACGACCTGTTTCGCTTCATCGGCACCTCCGCCTTCAGCGGCGCTGCCGGGGAACTCAATTACTTCTACAACAGCTCGCTCGCAGTCACCGTCGTTCAGGGCGACACCAACGGCGACCGGGTAGCCGACTTCGCCATCGACCTCGCCGGGAATGTTATCCTGAGCTCCAGCGATTTCATCGGGGCGACCGTCACTCCTCCCGTCATCATCGAGGCGTTCGGATCGACCAGCCTGGTCCAGGTTGGAGGCAGTTATTACCTTAGTAGCAATAGCAGCGGGTCTGGCCCGGCGTTGAAATATGGCGGTGCGGCCGTAGCGCCGGGGCAGTATGGCACATGGGCGCCGATCGGCGCGGAGCAGACGGCAACCGGGTATCAGGTAGCCTGGAAAAACACCGGCGCGGATCAGTATAACATCTGGACTACGGACAACAGCGGCAACGAAACCTCTTTCACTTCCGTCACATCGGGGACCAGCAACGCGCTGAAATTCGCGGAGACCAGTTTCCAGCAGGATCTGAACGGTTCCGGAGTAATCGGCATGCCCAGTGCCCCCGACGCCGTGATCGAGTCATCCGGATCGACCAGCCTGGTCCAGGTTGGCAATATTTTCTATCTCAATAGCAACAGCAGCGGGTCTGGCCCTGCGTTGAAATATGGCGGTGCGGCCGTGGTGCCGGGGCAGTATGGCGAATGGGCGCCGATCGGCGCGGAGCAGACGGCAACCGGGTATCAGGTAGCCTGGAAAAATACCGGCGCGGATCAATATAACATCTGGACTACGGACAACAGCGGCAACGAGACCTCTTTCACCCCCGTCACTTCGGGGAGCAGCACAGCGCTGAAATCCGCGGAGACCGGTTTCCAGCAGGATCTGAACGGTGACGGAGTAATCGGCATTCCCACTGCCTCCGGCACCGTGATCGAGTCATTTGGATCGACCAGCCTGGTCCAAGTTGGCAATAATTTTTATCTCAATAGCAACAGCAGCGGGTCTGGCCCGGCGTTGAAATATGGCGGTGCGGCCGTAGCGCCGGGGCAGTATGGCGAATGGGCGCCGATCGGCGCGGAGCAGACGGCAACCGGGTATCAGGTAGCCTGGAAAAACACCGGCGCGGATCAGTACAACATCTGGACTACGGACAGCAGCGGAAACGAGACCTCTTTCACTTCCGTCACATCGGGGAGCAGCACCGCGCTGAGATCCGCAGAGACCAGTTTCCAGCAGGATCTGAACGGTGACGGAGTAATCGGTATGTCCACAGCCTCAAGCACCGTGATCGAGTCATCCGGATCGACCAGCCTGGTCCAGGTTGGCAATATTTTCTATCTCAATAGCAACAGCAGCGTGTCTGGCCCGGCGTTGAAATATGGCGGTGCGGTCGTGGTGCCGGGGCAGTATGGCGAATGGGCGCCGATCGGCGCGGAGCAGACGGCAACCGGGTATCAGGTAGCCTGGAAAAATACCGGCGCGGATCAGTATAACATCTGGACTACGGACAACAGCGGCAACGAGACCTCTTTCACTCCCGTCACTTCGGGGAGCAGCACAGCACTGAAATCCGCGGAGACCGGTTTCCAGCAGGATCTGAACGGTGACGGAGTAATCGGCATTCCCGAATCTTTTGCTCAAAGCGACACCATCGGGAATGCCGGCAGTGGCGACAAACTTGTCTGGCTGTCTGATGTAAACGGCAAGCCATGGGTGGGTGGTCTGGATGACGCGCAAGCAGATCAACTGCGGTCGATCACCACGTCGGTGAGCGACATGACGCTTCCAAACGTCTTTTTGGCTGAAATGCAGTTGAGTCATTTGATCCTTCCCTGACCGTTGTTGTTTACGGAGAAGCGTTGCGGCGCCAGCCCGGGCCGAGCTCCTGCAAGCCCGCGGATGACAGCTGTGATCCCATCGCAGTCACAGCCGGTCGCGGCAATTCTCCGGGCGCTAATGAAATGATGGCTTATGCGCCCGACGCGCGAACGGGTGAACATCGCCTATCGGCTATCGGACGCTGCTCACGAATACCGCATCACGCCGTCATCGACCTTGCCGTAGCGCAGCGTGACGATGTCGAGCGCGTAGTTCTGATAGAGCCGCCACGGCCGCTTCGAGCCCTGCTTCGGCATCTTCGCGATCGAACGCTGCACATAGCCGGACGTGAAATCCAGCGACGGCAGTTCGGTGACGCCGGGGTCGACATTATGCGCCACGCACTGCCGGTAGCCGTGCCGATCCATGTAGTTGATCAGGCGGCAGACATACTCGCAGGTCAGGTCGCATTTGAGCGTCCACGAGGCATTGGTGTAGCCGAAGGCCGACGCCAGGTTGGGCACGTCGGAATACATCATGCCCTTGTAGTTCAGCGTTCTCGCGAAATCGACCACGCGGCCATCGACATTGACCTCGATGCCGCCGAGCACCTGCAGCACCAGCCCGGTGGCAGTGACGACGATGTCGGCCTCGAGCTCGCTGCCGTCTTTCAGTTTGATGCCGCTCTTCGTAAAGCGCTCGATCTCGCTGGTGACGACGGAAGCGCGCTTGTCCCGGATCGCCTTGAACAGATCGCCGTCGGGCACCAGGCACAGCCGCTGGTCCCACGGATTGTAGCGCGGCGTGAAATGGGTGGCGATGTCGTAGTCGGGCCCGAGCGCCATTCTCACGCCGCCGAGGATCAGTTGCTTGACCTTGGCCGGCTTGCGCCTGGAGAGCTGGAAGAAGAACATACCCCAAAACACGTTGCGCCAGCGGATCAGATGATAGGCAAGCTTGGTCGGCAGCCGTGCGCGCAGTTTGTTGGCGACCGGATCCTCCGCCGGCCGCGCCACCACATAGGTCGGCGAGCGCTGCAGCATGGTGACATGCGCCGCCTGTTTCGCCATTTCCGGCACCAGCGTCACCGCCGTTGCGCCGGAGCCGATCACCACCACCCGCTTGCCGGCGTAGTCGATGTCGTCGGTCCACTTCTGCGGATGCACGATGCGGCCGGCGAACGTGTCGCGGCCCGAAAATTCCGGCGTGTAACCTTCCTCGTATCGGTAATAGCCCGAGCACATGAACAGGAAATTGCAGGTGAAACGCACGATCTCGATGCCGCCCTCGCCCGAGGTGCGCTCGGCCTCCACGGTCCAGCGCGCCTCCGGCGTCGACCACGACGCGCGCTTGACCCGGTGATGAAAGCGGATTTTCCTGTCGATGCCGTTCTCGGCCGCGGTCTCGCGGACGTAATTG
>LNEC01000008.1 GCA_001464035.1 Bradyrhizobiaceae bacterium Ga0074131 | reverse complement strand
AGACCGCGGGTGCAGCGCGCATCCGGCTTTCCCTGCGCCCTCTGACTGGAGAGGGTGGCAAGTTGATGCCAAACCTCGGGCCAATGCCGCCGCGAGATCGCGAAGCCATGTCACGGCATCATTGCGCTCAGATGGCGCTACCAGCCGTGTTCGGGCCGCCGGCCTCCGGCGATGCGGCGGCGCCGCCGAGCCTGGCCTCCAGCGCGGCGATGCGCGCCTTCAGGGCCTCGTTCTCCTCGCGCGCCAGCCGCGCCATGTCCTTGACGGCCTCGAACTCCTCGCGCTTGACGATGTCGAGGTCGTTCAGGATTTTCTCGGCCTGGTTGCGGACCACCGTGTCGACCTCGCGCTTGACACCCTGGGCGGCGCCCGCGGCGTCGTTCATCAGACGCCCGATCTCGTCGAAAAACCGATTGCTGGTCTGGGTCATCTCTGAAAAATCTCCGGTCGGCTGCGAAGGAACACGCTTGCCATGACAATGGCGATCCCAACGGCGAGGTTCAAGCCCAATACGGGTCAAGTTGCCTTGTCATGACCCGGTTTCCTTGCAATCGTGCCGCATTGCCAGAATAAGACAACCGCCCACCGGAAGAGAATAGACGTCCCATGATCGACCAGCAGATCGAGATTCCGACCAAAGACGGCCGCACCACCACCTTCATCAGCCATCCCGAGCGCGACGGCCCGTTTCCCGTCATCCTCTTCTACATGGACGCGCCGGCGATCCGCGAGGAACTGCGCGACATGGCGCGCCGGCTCGCGACATCAGGCTATTACGTGATGCTGCCGAACCTGTACTACCGCTCCGGCGTCATGGAACTGGGGCCGATCCCGCCCGACCCGGAAGCGCCCGAGCGCAAGGCGATGTTCGGATACATGAACTCGATCAACATCCCCATGGTGATGGAAGACACCACCGCCCTGCTCGCCTATGCCGACCGGCAGCCGGCGGCGAATGCGACCATCGTCGGCGCCGTCGGCTATTGCATGAGCGGCCGCTACGCCATCAACGCGGCGACGCATTTTCCCGACAGGGTCAAGGCGGCGGCCTCGATCTATGGCACGCATCTGGCCACCGACCAGCCCGACAGCCCGCACCTCGCCGGGCAGAAGACCAAAGCCGAGCTCTATTTCGCCTGCGCCGAAACCGACATCTACGCGCCGCAGGAGATCATCGACAAGGTGACGGCGGCCGTGAAGGACGCCAATGCCGAGGTCGAGGTCTATCCCGGCACCCATCACGGTTTTGCGTTTCCGAAGCGGCCGGTCTACCACCGCGACGCGGCGGAGCGGCACTGGGAGCGGCTGCTGGCGCTGTATCGCCGCAACCTCGCGAAATAAGCCGCAGGCTCAATGTCCTTGCTCACCATCGCCTTTCCGGTGTTCGATCCCGTCGCCATCGCGATCGGGCCGATCGCGATCCGCTGGTATGCGCTGGCCTATATCGGCGGCATCGTGCTGGGCTGGCTCTACGCCCGCGCGCTGATCAAGAACGAGAAGCTATGGGGCGGGCCGGCGCCGATCACGCTGCCGCAGATGGACGATTTCATTCTCTGGGTGACGGTCGGCATCATCCTCGGCGGCCGCGCCGGCTACGTGCTGTTCTACAATCTGCCCTTCTTCATCCAGCATCCCCTCCAAATCTTCGAACTGTGGAACGGCGGCATGTCGTTTCACGGCGGCTTTCTCGGCTGCGTCGCCGCGGTGATGTGGTTCGCCCGCAGGAACGGCATTCCGATCCTGTCGCTCGGCGATATCACCACCGCGGTCGCGCCGATCGGCCTCTTGCTCGGCCGCCTCGCCAATTTCATCAACAGCGAGCTGTGGGGCCGGCCGGCGGATTCCAGCGTGCCCTGGGCGGTGGTGTTTCCCAATGGCGGGCCGCTGCCGCGCCACCCCAGCCAGCTTTACGAGGCGGGGCTCGAGGGTCTCCTGCTGTTCATCATCCTGGCGGTGATGATCCGCTTCGGCGCGCTGAAGCGGCCGGGCCTGATCCTCGGCAGTTTCATTGCGATTTACGCTTTTGCCCGCATCGCCGCCGAGTTTTTCCGCGAGCCCGACCCGCAGCTCGGATTTTTGTGGGGCGGGCTGACCATGGGTATGCTGCTGTCGGTGCCGATGATCATTGCCGGCGCGATCCTGATCGTGGTGGCATGGCGCCGAATGCCGCCGAACCAATTGGCCAGCCAAGGGACGTCGTGACCGAATTTTCGCCGCTGCAGTCCGAGATCAGGAAACTGATCAAGTCGTCCGGCCCGATGCCGGTCTGGCGCTACATGGAGCTGTGCCTGACCCATCCCAAACATGGCTATTATGTCTCGCGCGATCCCCTGGGGCGCGAGGGCGATTTCACCACCGCCCCCGAAGTCAGCCAGATGTTCGGCGAACTGCTCGGGCTGTGGGCCGCCTCGGTGTGGAAGGCGATCGGTTCGCCGCCGCTGCTGCGGCTGATCGAACTCGGACCCGGCCGCGGCACCATGATGGCGGATGCCCTGCGTGCGCTGCGGGTGCTGCCGCCGCTCTACCAGTCCTTGAACATCCATCTGGTCGAGATCAATCCGGTGCTGCGCGACAAGCAGAAGGCGACACTGTCGGGCGTGCGCAATATCTTCTGGCACCAGAGCATCGACGACGTGCCCGAGGGGCCCGCGGTGATTTTCGCCAATGAGTATTTCGACGTGCTGCCGATCCATCAGATGATGAAGCGCGAAACCGGCTGGCACGAACGCACGGTGGAGATCGACGACCACGGCAATCTCGCGTTCGGCGCCGCGCCTGAACCGACACCGCGCTTCGAGATGCTGCTGCCGCCGCTGCTGCGCGCCGCTCCGGTCGGCGCGGTGTTCGAGTGGCGGCCCGACGCGGAGATCATGAAGATCGCGACCCGGGTGCGCGACCAGGATGGCGCGGCGCTGATCATCGACTATGGTCATCTGCGCAGCGACGCCGGCGATACCTTTCAGGCCATCGCCCGCCACAGTTTTGCAGACCCCCTGAAGAATCCGGGTCAGGCCGACGTGACGGCGCATGTCGATTTCCAGGCGCTGGTGCGCGCCGCCGAGGACCTCGGCACGCGGGTCCACGGCCCGGTGCCGCAGGGCGATTTTCTCACCCGGCTCGGCATCGAAACCCGCGCCGTCACCCTGATGGCGAAAGCCACCAGCGAGGTTTCCGAGGACATCTCGGGCGCGCTGAAACGGCTGGTCGGCGGCGGCCGCGGCGGCATGGGATCGATGTTCAAGGTGCTTGGGATTTCCCAGCCCCGCCTCGCCGACGTGGCCGGATTCCACGACGAAAAGGATATCAACAAGGGCACAAGGACGGCGGAGCCATGACGCTGGAATCGCCGCTGCTCTCGGCCGTTCCCGGCCTGCGCCACGCCTTTTTCACCCGCGAGGGCGGCGTTTCCGGCGGCATCTATGGCAGCCTCAACGGCGGCGTTGGCTCGAACGACGATCCCGCTCACGTCGAGGAAAACCGGCGCCGGATGGCGGAACAGCTGGGCGTGAGCCCTGCACATTTTCTCACCCTCTGGCAGACCCATTCGCCCGACGTCGTGGAGGCGTCGGCACCCTGGCAAGGCGCATCGCGGCCGCGCGCCGACGCCATCGTCACCCGTACCGAAGGCCTCGCCATCGGCGCCACCGCCGCCGACTGCGGGCCGATCCTGTTCGTCGATCCAGGCGCGCGCGTGATCGGTGCGGCGCATGCCGGCTGGAAGGGGGCGCTATCAGGCATTCTGGAGTCCACCATCGCGGCGATGGAGAAACTGGGCGCCCAACGAAGCGGCATCGTCACCGCAATCGGCCCGCTGATCCGCCAGCCTTCTTACGAGGTGGGCGGCGAATTCGTCGAACGCTTCATCGAGGCCGATGCCGAGAATGGACTGTTCTTCATTCCCGCCGCGCGCGATGGCCATTCGATGTTCGATCTTGCCGGCTTCATCCGGATGCGGCTTGAAAAGGCAGGCGTGCTCGTGATCGACGACACCGGCATCGATACCTATTCCGACCACCGCTTCTTCAGCTATCGCCGCTCGGTGCATCGAAAGGAACCGGACTATGGCCGGCATGTCCATGCGATCGTGCTGGAAGGTTGAAAGCATCGCGTGTTGCTGGATCATTGGCGCAGGGCTAAACTTCACTCTACGGGTGCCATCGCCTGCTCGTTCCGAGGGGTGAACGAAAATCACGCGCAAATGCAGACTCCAGGAAACCCGCTTCAAATCTGTTGCGATCTGTAGAAAAACGAAATCGTCTGAAGATTAATAGCGACCGGCAGCAATCAATGTCCGAGACGGTGTTCATCGCCGATCTGCGCAATGTCGATGCCGGTTATCGTCAGACCCGTGTGCTTGACGATCTGTCGCTGACGCTAAGGCCATCGGAAATCTTTGTACTCATGGGCCCGAACGGTGCGGGCAAGACCACACTGGTCCGAATTCTGACCGGACGTCTCAAACCCAGCGCGGGGCATGTGGCCATCAACGGTTCGTCCGAGTCCGGGAACGGTGATGCCGCGGTTCGCCTCGTGCCGCAGGATATCGCCCTGTTTCCGTTGATGAGCGCCCGCGAAAACTGCATCGCCTTTGCAAAAATGGCGGGCATGGGCTGGCGCGAGGCTGCAACTCGCGCCGACCACGCGCTGGATCTCGCTCGCTGCCGTGATGTGGCGTACAGGCTGGTCGGAGGACTGTCCGGCGGATTTCGTCGGCGGGTCAACATTGCGGTCGCGCTCGTGGGCCATCCTGGCCTTCTCATCCTCGACGAGCCTACCGTCGGCATCGACGCCGATGCGAAAGCCGCGATCATGCAGACAATCCGTGAACTGAAGCAGACCGGCATTGCGGTCCTGATCGTCACCCACGACTTCGACGATGCGGATGCGATTGCCGATCGCGCGGGTTTTCTGTTCGAGGGACGCTTGGTGGAGGTTGGCGCGCCTCGCGATCTTCTTTCGGCTGCCTTCGGAAAAAACAAGCGTATCGAAATCGTGCTCGCGTCGGCGCCCGATGAAAGGGAACAAGGCCGGCTCCGCCTGCTCGGCGCCGTTCCGACTCGAAACGCCATGATATGGACGAGCTTTCAGGATGTCCGCGGCAGGCAGGCCGACTACGTCTCGATGCTGGGTGAAACGGAGCTTCCGATCAAGGAAATCAAGATCAGCGACCCCGGATTGGGCGCACTCTACACCCACCTCGGCGGCGGCGACGCGAGATGATACTGGCCTCGGCATGGATCATGCTGTTATCGACGCTCCGCGATCGGGCAGCGCTCCTGATGTCGTTCGTGCTTCCGCCGCTGCTGTTCATGGTATTTGCCGCGATCTTCTCCGGAACATCCGGAAGCGACCTCAAGCTCAAGGTCGGCGTTATCGATTCCGTCGGGAGCACCGGCAGCACCCGGCTCGTGCGCGCGCTCGAGGCCGAACCGAGCTTCCGCTTCATCGTCCTGAAATCCGGCGACGAGGCCGCCTTGTCCGATTTCGTCAGGCGCGGAATGGCTGACGTGGGGCTGCTGATTCGCGGCGATCCCGCACGAAGGCCGGACGAGGGGCCGCCGCCGCTGCTGCTGATCGAGGATACCGCGCGACCTCTGGCCGCGTCCATTGCGTTCGGTCAGGTGATGCGGACCCTCAACGAGAAACTTCCGGACATCGCATTGAGCAGAGTGCTGGCCGACGTCGAGGCGTCCGGCGCCATCGGCGCCGACGAACGGGAATTTCTCAACAATGCCTTCCGCACCCATGCGGCGGAAGGGGCATCGTTCAGTTTTTCAAATGTCATCGCGCGGACCGAAATCGCACAGGACGGCAGAATGAAAAACGGCAACCTGCTGAACTATGCCGGCGCCGTGGTCGCCGTGTTTCTGCTGTTCGCGGGAGTCCATGGCGCGCTTACGCTGCTGGATGAGCGCGCCAACGGGGTGGCCGAGCGTCTCGCGATCGGCGGTGGTGCGTTCGATCCTACCGTCGCCGGCAAGCTCGGCTATCTTGCGGCGCAGGGGACGGTGCAGGCGACGATCGTCTATGCGACGGCGTACGCCATCTATGGAGCGTCATTCGATCCAGCGAGGATCGGCGCCTGGTTCGCGACCTGCATACTGGCGGCAACGGCGGCCAGCGCGCTGGCTTTGCTGATGTGCGCTGCCTGTAGAAGCCGGAAGCAGGCGGAAACGCTGACGACGTTCGGCGTACTCCTGCTGTCGGCGATCGGTGGCAGCATGGTGCCTCGTTACCTGATGCCGCCATGGTTTCGGGAGTTTGGCTGGCTCACCCCGAACGCCTGGATCATCAACGCGTTTGAATTGGCCGTACAGCCTGCCGCGGGTCTCAGCGAGCTCAGCCTGCCATGGGGCGTGTTGGTAGCGATCGCGGCAATCAGCACCGTCGTTGCGAGCTGGCTCTCAGCGCGCCGGATGTCTTATTGAGCGGAATGCATTGCTGAGCGAAATTTCCGGCTGACCGGAATTTCCTACTGAGAATGTGTCGATTTGATGCCGCGCAGACGCAGCTGAAGATCGCGTCCGGCTGGGCCAATCGCAATGGCGGCGACTTCGAAGGTGGGCTTTCTGGACCGGCCGGCATCGTTGCTGAAGGCATAGGGTTCAAGCGGAATGCCGAGTTGCGACCGCTCCATGCTGCCGCTGCCGTCCATGTCCTGAAATGCGGCGACCGCGTAGCGGGCCGGCGCCACATCACGCAGCACGAACTTCATCGTGGAAGCCTGCGCCGGCTTGTTCTGTCCGTAACTGCAAGCACTTGGCTCCAGCGCACCCGAACAGAGCGCGACATAGACATTAGTCCCGTTCGGCATGATGCCGCTCACCACGACGGAAACATCCCCTGCCGATGCGCTGCAGATGCCTGCGAAAAAAAACACCACGGACATGAAACCGCTTCTTGCTTTCACCGTACATGTATCCCTTCGAATTTCGACACGAGCCGACAAATTGTCGCGCCCGTCATTCCCTATAGGCGCTCAAACAAGAGCCTGCTACCCTTTTGGAAACCGTACGTTGAAACGTCCGAGATGAAAAGATTTTTGAACGAGGCCGTAGACCGATGGCTGCTGTGAGCCGAAAGAGCGCGACTGTTATCGGGGCCGGACCTGGCGGGCTTGCCGCGGCAATGCTTCTGGCCAAAGACGGGTTCGACGTTACGCTTTTCGAGAAAGACAAGCGCGTTGGTGGGCGCACGAAAATCCTGGACGATGGCGGCTTCCGTTTTGATATGGGACCGACATTCTTTCTGTATCCGCAGATACTCGAATCGATCTTTTCGCGATGCGGCCTCGCGATGTCGGACTATGTCGAGCTTACGCGGGTTGATCCGAGCTATCGCCTCGCATTCGAAGATGGACCGCAGGTGCGAATCAGCGGCGATCTCGACGAGCTTGAACGCGAAATTTCCAAGATCGATGCCAACGATGCCAGGCAGATACGTCGCTTCATCGACGTCAACAGGCGCAAGCTTGCGGATTTCACGCCGGTGTTGCAGCGATCGTTCACCAGCATGGTCGATTATCTGGCGCCGTCAGTGCTGAAAGCCTTTCGGCATATCGTCCCGCTGTCGTCGGTCGATCAGGAACTCAGCCGTTACTTCAGCGATCCGCGCGTTCGGCTCGCCTTTTCCTTCCAGACCAAATATCTCGGAATGTCGCCGTTCCGCTGCCCCAACCTGTTTACCTTCCTGGCTTTTCTCGAATACGAGTTCGGCGTCTGGCACCCTCGCGGGGGATGCGGCGCGGTGAGCGACGGAATGGCACGGGCGGCCCGCGACCTGGGTGTCGACATCAGGTTGGACGAGCCCGTCGAGGGCATCGAATTCAACGGACGCCGTGCGACCGGCGTTCGCACCGCCAGCGGCGTCACGACGGCGGACGCGGTCGTCGTGAACGCCGATTTCGCACATGCAGTCACGAACCTCATTCCGGCACGCCTGCGCAGGAAATGGTCCGACAAGCGCGTCGCGGAAATGAAGTACTCCTGCTCGACCTTCATGCTGTATCTGGGCGTCGAGGGCAGCTACGACGTTGATCATCACAACATATTCCTGTCCCGCAATTACCAACAGAACATCGCTGAGATCGAGAGCGGCGAGATGGTTCCGACCGAGCCGTCGATGTACGTGGCCAACCCCGGCCGCACCGACCCGGCATTCGCTCAAAACGGGACTTCGTCGATCTACGTGCTGGTGCCGGTCGGCCACTGCGGCAAGATCGACTGGCAAAAGGAAAAACAATCGTTTCGCAATACCGTGCTCCACCGGCTCGAAGTGCTGGGCTTTAGCGAACTGCGGCAGCGCGTTCGCTACGAAAAGATACTCACTCCTGACGATTGGCGCGACCAGTCGTCGATCTATCTGGGCGCAACGTTCAATCTCGCACATGGTCTCGACCAGATGCTCTATTTCAGGCCGCACAACAGGCTGCAGGACGTTGACGGCGTTTATCTGGTCGGGGGCGGCACCCATCCGGGCTCGGGCTTGCCGGTCATCTACGAAGGCGCCCGCATCAGCGCCGACCTGGTGCTCGCCGATCTCGGAATTGCCCGCGTTCCGGTGCGCAGCGAAGATCCGGCTGCGATGGCACCAACGCCCTCGCTGGCGCCCGGGTCAGGAACGTGAGCCGAAGCGTTCAGGATTGCCGTCCTGCGCCCGTGCCGGCATCCGCGCGCCGTTCGCCGGGCAGACAGGGACTGTGACATGAAGAACGAATCGCCCGTCGTTGTGATCGGAAGCGGCCTGGGTGGACTGGCGGCGGCCGCGGTGGCCGCGGCGCGGGGCCACAAGGTCTCTGTCATCGACAAGAACGAATGGCTTGGCGGCAAAGCCGCGGTTCTCAACGAGGGCGGCTTTCGCTTCGATATGGGACCGACGATTCTCACCGTGCCGAGCGTACTCGAACGTATCTTTGCCGAGGCCGGCGAGAAGATGAGCGATTGGCTCGAACTCATCCGGCTCGATCCGCAATGGCGCTGTTTTTTCAACAAGGGCGAGACCCTCGATCTCGTCGAGAACACCGACAACATGGCGGAAAGCGCTGAAGCCTTCTCCGGCAAGAACGGAGTGGCGGAAGGCTACCGAAAATTCCTGCGGATATCAGAGCACCTGCACGGCGTCTCCGAGCGATTCTTCTTCTGGCGCTCGATCGAGGATATTCGCGACACCATGAATATTCGTGAGAACATGAATCCTTCGACGCTGCGCGACGTGCTCTCGTTGCGCATGGGGCGTTCCGTTGCCGGCACCATCCGCGGCCTGGTGCACGACGATCGCGTCGCGCAGATGCTCGATCACTTCGTGCAATATGTCGGCTCCTCGCCGTTTGCCTCGCCGGCCGTGTTGTGTTCGATCGCCCATATGCAGACAAGCCAGGGCGTCTGGTATCCGGTTGGAGGAACGCGCGCCGTCGCCGAAGCCTTGCGCGAACTGGGCAAGAAGCTTGGCGTCGAATATCATACCGGCCGCGAGGCAGCGCGGCTCATCATGGAGAATGACACGGTCACCGGCGTCGCCATGGTCGACGGTTCGCGGATGCCGGCATCGGCCGTCATCTCCAACATGGATTCCATCCGCACCTATGAGGAGTTGATCGGCGGCGCCGCCGGGCGGCATTACAGCCGATCGGGTTTCGAGCCCGCCTGTTCGGGCGTCGTGCTGTATCTCGGACTTTCCAGGCGCTACGACCATCTCGAACACCACAATTTCGTGTTCTCCGACAATGCGGAGAAGGAGTTCGGCCAGATCTACGACCGCGGCGAGCCTGCGGACGATCCGACATGCTATGTCGCGGCGCCGTCGCGGACCGATCCATCGGTGGCCCCGGATGGCGGCGAGGCGCTTTACGTCCTGGTGCACACGCCATATCTTCGCGACCATCACGACTGGTCGAAAATGTACCCCGCCTATCGCAAGACGATCATCGAGAAACTCAAGAAGACCGCCGGGCTGACCGACATTGAAGACCGCATCGTGGTGGACCGTTATCTGACGCCGCAGGATATTCACGACAGGTACAAGGTGCTGAAGGGCGCGATTTACGGACTGGCCAGCCATGGCAAGTTCACCGGCGCGTTCAAACCCGGCAACCGGAGCCGCTTCGTCAAGGGCCTCTATCTGGCCGGCGGCGCCGCGCATCCCGGCCCGGGCATGCCGATGGTGATGATGTCCGGGTGGATCGCCGCTGATGCGATGGATGCGGATGATCGGGCGGTGAAGGTCGCCTCCTGATATGTCGGATCGCAGAGAGCGCGCCGCACGGACCATGCAGCGTCGGCTCGATGCGCGGTCGCCGGTCTTGTTCCGGGTGTTCGCGCGCATCTTCGAGCGCACGCTGAGGAAGGGCTTTCATGCAGTGCGGGTCGCCAACCGACCGGCTGCGTCGATCTTGCAATCGCCGCGGCTGGTGATCTACAGCAATCATCCCTCATGGTGGGACGGCGTGACGTTTCTCTATCTCGCGGATCGGCTGTTGCCCGGCCGCGCCGTATACACGCCGATCGACGCTGCGATGCTGGAGCGCTACGGGTTCGTCGGACGCGTCGGCGCCTTTGGGGTGGAGCAGCATAAGCCGGAGGGGGCGCTCCACTTTTTGGAGGCCTGTCGCCTCATCTTCGCGCAAGCCGGCAACGTGCTTCTGATCACGGCGCAAGGCCGATTTGCAGATTTCCGCCAGCGGCCGCTGAAGCTCGACCCGGGAATCGCCCACATCGTCGATATCGCGGCAGAGACCACCTATCTCCCGCTCGCCATCGAATATATTCACTGGCAAGAAAAACAGCCCGAACTGCTGCTGCGGTTCGGCGAGCCGATATCGGGCAACGAACTCGCCGCCATGCGGTTGCCGCCGCGGCTCGCACTGCTGGAGCAGGCCTTGACCGCGACGATGGATAGCTTGGCCCGCCACTCCATGGCCCGCGATGCCGCGGCGTTCGACGTTCTCGTCGCCGGAAAGGGCGGCATCAACCCTGTCTACGATCTGTGGCGCCGCGGCATCGCGTTGCTGACGGGGCGGGCCTATAGCGCCAGCCATGGCGCCCCGCCATGACGACGCTCGTCCTCATCGCGGCTGCGCTCGCGCTGCTTCCGGCGATCAACACCTTCGTCAACGCCAGGCTTCTGCAGACGCCGGCAATGCCGCGGCGCATGACGCGCGTCGCTATCCTGATTCCCGCGCGCGACGAGGAGGCCACGATCGGCACCTGTGTTGACGCGGCACTGGCCAGCATCGGCGCCGACATCGAAGTCATCGTGCTCGACGACGGCTCCAGCGACCGCACGCGACAGATCGTCGAGCAGCGCGCCCAGCTGGATCCCCGCCTCAGGCTGGCTTCGGCGCCGCCGCTGCCCGAAGGCTGGAAGGGCAAGCCGCATGCCTGCCAGGTCCTGTCGGGGCTGACCGATCGCCCTTATCTGCTGTTCGTCGATTCAGACGTGCGCCTGACGCCCACGGCGGCTGCGCGACTTGTCCCGCCGGAAGGGATCGACCTCGTCAGTGCGGTACCGCGCCAGCAGGTCAGAGGTCTGGTCGAGACCTCCATCATTCCGATGATCAACAACCTGATCTTCGGCTATCTCCCGGTCGGGCTGATGCGTCGGCTGCCGCAGGAGTCGCTCACCGCCGCGTGCGGCCAGATGATGATGGTCCGTGCCTCCGTGTATCGCGAGGTCGGCGGGCACGGAGCCATCGCGGGCTTCATGCATGACGGGATGCAGCTTGCGAAGTCGTTCAGGCGAAACGGCTTCCGCACCGACCTCGTCCACGGTGCGGCGCTGGCGGAATGCCGCATGTATCATGGCGCGAAGGCGGTATTTGACGGCTTCGCGAAGAACGCCACCGAGGGCATGGCGCGACCGGTCGCCCTGCCGGTATGGACCGTGCTGCTGGCAGGCGGCCATTTGCTTCCCCTCGTCACGCTGCCTTTCGTTTACATCTCGGGCGCCGGTGCCACCCTCGCCGGCGGCGCCGCGATATCCTCGGCAGGATTGTTGCTGGCTGCGCGCGTCTTGCAGGCCGTCAAATGCGGCGAGCCCTGGCAGGCGGTCGTGCTGCATCCGCTTGGCGTGTTGCTGACGCTGGCGATCCAGTGGCGCGCGCTGGTTGATGGCCTGCGGGGCCGCCGGGTGGAATGGCGAGGCCGATCCTATGCTCCAACCATCTGATCCTTCAGCGTCAGAATTGCATGTGCATTATAACCGACTGCGCTCGGCCTGGGATCGCGACGGCGAGATCGATCTGTCGTCTAGGCGCCGGACGCTGGTCGCCCTGCGCAACGCCTTGATTGACCGTGCCGACGCATTTGCCGCGACTTTGAATGATGACTTCCGGGGCCGGTCGCGCCACGAGACGCTGCTGACCGAAGTCGCGCTCGTGGTATCGGCGATCGACTATACGCTTGCGCGCATACAGCGCTGGGCGCGGCCACAGCGAATAGCGCTGGAGTGGCCGCATTGGCTTGCCGCGGCGCGGCTTCGCAAATGCGCGCGGGGCGTCGCCGGCATCATAGGGCCGAGCAATTATCCGCTTCAACTGGCCATCATGCCGCTAATCAGTGCGCTATCCGCCGGCTGCAGGACGATCGTCAAGCCGTCGGAGGCGGCGCCGCAGACCGCCATCTTGTTGCGATCGATGCTCAACGACGCGGTCGATCCCGAGATCGTCGCCGTCGTCTGCGGCGGCCCGCAGGTTGCGGCATCGCTGGCCGAACTGCCATTGGATGTCCTGCTGTTCACTGGATCGCATCGGATCGGCATGAAGGTGGCGGCCGCCGCGGCGAACAATTTGACGCCGGTGCTGCTGGAACTCGGCGGCAAGTCGCCCGTGATCGTCGACAGCACCAGCGATCTGGCGCGCAGCGCGGCCACCATCATCCGCGGCAAGTTGTTGAATGCGGGACAAACCTGTGTTGCACCGGACTATGTTCTGGTGCCCCAGGACAAATTCGAGGAATTCGTCGAAAAGCTCCAGCGCGCCGCAGGCTCTCTGTATCCCGATCCGATGTCTGGAGACTACACGGCGGTGCTGTCTGATGCCGCCGCCGTCCGTCTCAAGCGCCTGGAGGCGGATCACAAGACCGTCGCGCTGTTCCGGCAGCCGCTGCAGGCGCCATTCTACCAGCCGAAGCTGGTGCTGGCACCTGCGGCCGACAGCGAAATCATGCGCGAAGAGATTTTCGGACCGCTGCTTCCCCTGATCGGTTACCAGAAGATAGAGGACGCGATCGCCACGGTGAAGCGCCTGCCGCCGGCGCTGGTGATCTATTGGTTCGGAGACGCCAATGCGCGCATGGAGCAGGTTATCCGCTCGACTTCCAGCGGCGCAGTTTCAATCAACGAAACGGTGATCCACGCCGGCATTTCGGCGATTCCCCTCGGCGGCGTAGGTGCGTCAGGGATGGGGCGATACCACGGTCGCGCCGGCTTCGATGCATTCACCCACGAGAGGCCGGTCTTTCGACAGTCGCGACTGAACGTGACCAGCCTGATGAGACCGCCTTACGGCCCGCTCGCCGAGCGCACCCTTAAATCGCTGCTGCGCAGGAAGCCGCTGTAGTCTGCAACGCCCATACGAAGCGACCGCGCCGCCGCCCTAGACCTTAACCGATTTTAACGATATCGCTCTGGCGTCATGAGGGACATCTCCGCACCCGTGGTCAGGGCCGCCGCTGGCCAGTGGACCGCTTCGCGCGCCGCGCTCGCGGTGGCGCTGTTTGCGCTCGGCTGCGGCCTCGGCGGCTGCGCCAGCGGCGGAGCCCCGGGCGGGGCCTCCTTCGCGATGGCCGGCAGTGGACCCACGGTGGCGTTCGAATCGATCGACGGCCCGCCGCCGCAGGTGTTCGAGCGGATGGTGGATGTGCTCGACAGTGAATCGAAGCTGCGCAACCTGCAGATCGTCTCCCGCGAGGGCTCGGCTTCCTACCGGGTGCGCAGCTATCTCGCCGCCCAGGTCAGCCGCGGCCGTACCACCATTGCCTGGGTGTGGGATGTCTATCACCAGGACCAGCAGCGCGCGCTGCGTCTTTCCGGCGAGGAGCCGGCCGGCAAAGCCGGACGCGACGCCTGGGCCGCGGCCGACGATCTTCTGCTGCGGCGGATCGCGCAAGCCGGGTTGAGCGGCCTGTCGGCCATGGTCAATGGAACGGCGCCGGCGGAGGCGCCCCCGCCTGTCCCGGCCCCTGCACGGCGCGGGCCGGCGGTTGCGAGCGCTCCCGCGCCGGTTTCGCAGGGGTTTACCGTCAGCGCCCTCGGCAGCGAGGGCGCCCTGAGTTTCAGCGGCCGTTAACGAAAAAGGCCGCGGGACCTGATTTTGCAGGAAAACCCGATTCCACGGGTTGCCAGCCCGACACCCGCCTTGATATCACCTCGATCGTCGAAACGCGCCGGTTCCGTGGGTATTCCGAGATGCTGAACATTGTATCCAGCAAGGCGCGGGGAGAAGCCCTGATGTCGGCCAAGAACGGCTCCATCAAGCTCGTCGCGGGCAATTCCAACCCCATCCTGGCCCAGGAAATCGCCCTGCAACTGGGCCTGCCGCTGACCAAGGCCGTGGTCCGGCGCTTCGCCGACATGGAAATCTTCGTCGAGATCCATGAGAACGTCCGCGGCTCCGATGTCTACGTGATCCAGTCGACGTCGTTTCCGGCCAACGACCATCTGATGGAACTCCTGATCATCACCGATGCGCTGCGCCGGGCGTCCGCGCGCCGCATCACCGCCGTGATCCCCTATTTCGGCTACGCCCGACAGGACCGCAAGGCCGGTTCGCGCTCGCCGATTTCGGCCAAGCTGGTGGCCAATGTGATCACTCGCGCCGGCGTCGACCGCGTCATGACGCTCGATTTGCACGCCGCGCAGATCCAGGGCTTCTTCGACATTCCGACCGACAATCTCTTTGCCTCGCCCGTCATGGTGCGCGATATCCGCGAACGCTTCGACCTCGCCAACCTCATGGTGGTGTCGCCCGACGTCGGCGGCGTGGTGCGTGCGCGCGGCCTCGCCAAGCGCATCAACGCGCCCTTGGCGATCATCGACAAGCGCCGCGAACGCGCCGGCGAATCCGAAGTCATGAACGTGATCGGCGATACCGCCGGCTACACCTGCATCCTGATCGACGACATCGTGGATTCCGGCGGCACGCTGGTGAACGCCGCCGATGCGCTGCTCGCCAACGGCGCCAGGGACGTCTACGCCTACATCACCCATGGCGTGCTGTCCGGCGGCGCCGCGGCCCGTATCGCCGGCTCCAGGCTAAAGGAGCTCGTCATCACCGACTCGATCCTGCCGACCGAGGCGGTCACTAAGGCGGCCAACATCCGCACCCTGTCGATCGCCGGGCTGATCGGAGAGGCCATCGGCCGCACCGCCGCGGAAGAGTCGGTATCGAGCCTGTTCGACTGAACGGCTGGGTACGGTAGCGAAGTCCCGCTTGCACGGCGCCGCGCGGCGGCATGTGTCAGCAGGGCAGAGCGCCCCGTCAGCGCATAGCGCCGTCGACCGCCTCCACAGCACGCCCGACACCGCAATCCCGAACTAAAACGGATGGACGGTTTCGGTCGGCACGGCTGGAACAAGATAATCGTGCCCAGCATTGACATGAGAGGTACTCACGAAGGGAACGCCGATGCAGATTCTGAACCCGCTTAAATCATTCATGGTGATCGCGCTGATGTGCCCGCTGGCGGCCTATGCGCAGAGTTCAGGCGGCGGCGCCGGCGGGGCATCCGCCGGGAGCGCGGCGAGTGGCCCCTCGGCTGGAACCGGCAGCGCGGTAGGTTCGCCAAATGCGGGTGCTGCGGGCGCAGGCACCGCCGCCGTCAGTGGCGTCCCGAACGGTCCGGCCAATGCCGGCGGTCTGAACAATTCAGCAAATGACCCGAGCGGTGCGGGCAATGCTGCAAAATCGCCAACGGCGCCCGGCACCAATTCGGCGGGAACGGCAGCCTCATCCGGCGCCCCGTCATCTGGAAGCGTCACCACGGGTTCGGCAGGCAGTCGCGCCGGCCAAGGCATCAGTGCCGGCCGCCGCATCGATCGTGTTACCAACCCGGGGCCTGCCGTTCCAGGGGATGCCGAGATCAGTGCCGAGAAAGCAAAAGTCGACTCCAAATTGAACGGGATCTGCAGGGGGTGCTAGCAGGCCGCCTCGCCCGCTTGCGGCGATAGTGGGTGGCGCGTGTCACGACACCAGGGAAAGTCGGGCGCGCTCGGTCCGAAAGCGTTTGTAGGCGTCGATCGCCCTGTTTGAGAGAACCAGCTGACGGCGCTCTCCGCGACGAACCATCGTTTCGACCTTGTCCAGCAGGAACCGGCTGGCCACTTCCGGCTCACCGAGTTCGCCGCTGCGCTCCAGATAGTCCCAGGCAATCAGAATTGATTTTTCCATGAGGATGGGCAACGGCTCGGTCATCAGGTATCTCCTGCACCTCAACTTTCTGGAAGCGCCGCAGTTCCGTGCGGCTTTCCTCGCCCGGGTCAGAACGCTGGCGGCCCCGATAGCCGCGTCGCCGAGATGAGCATTGCCCGCCAGAATGGTGAAATGGGAAGGCGATGCGGTCAGCGAGCCTCGGCGCCCTGATTTTTTCGATTGTGGACCGAACCGGAAGACGCCGCGGCAGATGGTTTCCTCGGTCATGGGCAACAACTGGCGTATGGAACGAGAGGCATTGACGGCGGTTGTGTTTTCGAACGGGTTCCAATCCAGGGGGTGTTTTAATGGCCGTCAGCCGACAGTTTGCGATCGTCACCGGCGCGTCCAGCGGCATCGGTCTTGAGTTGGCGAAGGTCTGCGCGCGGGAAGGCTTCGATCTGTTGATCGCCGCCGACGAGCCGCAAATCGAGCGGGCGGCGGACGAAGTTCGCGGGCTGGGTGCCATGGTCGAGACGGTGCAGGCGGACCTCGCGACCATCGAGGGCGTCGACCTGCTGGTCGACGCCGCGAAACGGATCGGCCGATCGGTCGATGCGCTGCTGGCCAATGCCGGTCGCGGCCTCGGTCACGGATTTCTCGACCAGGATTTTGCGCGAGCAAGGCACGTGATCGACACCAACATCACCGGGACCGTCTACCTGGTGCACCGGGTCGGCAACGACATGCGCCGCCGCAACGCCGGCCGCATCATGATCGTCGGCTCGATCGCCGGTTTCGTCCCGGGCAGCTTCCAGGCCGTCTACAACGGCACCAAGGCATTTCTGGATTCGTTTTCTTTCGCGCTTCGCGAGGAGCTGCGCGGCACCAGGGTCACGGTGACCTGCCTGATGCCGGGCGCCACCGAAACCAGGTTCTTCGAACGCGCCGGGATGCTCGACACCAGCGTCGGTGTCTCGAAAAAGGACAGTCCGGCGGATGTGGCGAGGGCCGGCTTCGACGCCATGATGCGCGGCGACGGCGACATCGTCAGCGGCTTCAAGAACAAGGTGCAGTCGGCGGTGGCGCATGTCATTCCCGCCGGCTTCCTGGCCAAACAGCACCGCAAATACGCCGAACCGGGCTCTGCCGGATCTTGAAGCAGATACGGCTCCGGTTGCGTGAATCCTGAGGCGTTGAAGCAGGGTAGTCTTTTCGACGTCTCGGGCTTTTCGAAAATCATCCATGTGGTGCAGGTTGGGAGCGTAGGCCGCTTCCTTTGCCAGCAGATGACCCGGCTTAATTTTAGTTCTGACGAAATTGTCGATCTCGTCGCAACGATAACGCCGCCTCTCTCAGCTGTGATCGAGTTGTGTGAATTGGATCACAGGCTATGGCCCGTTACCGTGAAAATAAGGAGGCGCGACCACACAACCAAAAATGGAGCGTATCATGGCTAACACTGCAACGTTCAGGATCCGCCGCGTCAAGTGCCGGGACGAAATGGGCGGGAGTTTCCGCGAGAAGTTCGGTAACGACGAAATCAGATGCGCCGTGTTCTCCGCGGATTTGCGCGGTTCGACGAAGAACAGCGGACGCGTCCACATCTACGACGATTTCGATGACGGCGACGTCAAGACCTTCAATCCCCCCAAGGAGGTCGTCACCCTCGATCTGGCCGGTGCGACCAGCGAGGTGGAACTGGGGTTTTCGGTGGTACTGATCGAATCGCAGTTGAGGGAAGGCGACGGCCTCAAGAAAGCCTTCGAGGCCTTCGTCAAAATCTATGAAGAGTCGTTGAAGGACAAGCTCGGGAAGGCGCAGATGACGGTCGCTCGCGCGCGAGCGGTGGCCCAGCCAGGCTACCTGTCGCGTCCCGACGCAGGGCGATATGCCGCCAAGCGGCGTCCGACGACCGGCGTCGGTCGACCGAGCGTGGTCGGTCGACCGACGCTAATGGATGCGGGTGACACGGCCGCCTTCGCCGCTCACCAGGAAGGCGACGTCGCCACTCTCGAAGCCGACACCACCAAACCGGTCGGCGAGACCGTTGGCGATGCTTTCATCGGCGCCCTGATCACGGCGGTCGCGCTCTATTCGGTGAAGTTCGCAGGTGCCGCGATCGGCGCTCTGATCGACTGGTCCAAGGACAAGTTCTTCGCGCCGGTGGCCATCAAGGTGAAGATCGATGCATCAACGGCACCGGGAAACGTTCCGGCCAACGCCTTCGGTACGGCCGAGTTCCGTGGCCACGACGGCATCTACGAGATGGACTGGGACATCATCGTTCGTTGAGCGAATCTGCCCGCTCGTTCCTTGTCGCATGACCGAGTGACGGCGTCACCAGGGGGCGGTGGCGCCGTTCACTCCGAATTTTGACTTCGACGTGGATGTTTCTCCTCAATCCAGGGATTTGCTCAGGGGTCCGGCTTCCTCCTCATCAACGCGAAGCGGCCATGCGGCGCGCGTCTTCATCTGGCCAGAGCACCTTTAACTCGTCCAGCGTCACAACATCAATTTGCTCACTGAACCGATTTCGGTAGAGCGTCATCAACGCGTCATGGCCGGCATCCAGAGAACTGCACAGCGCGTCCTCCACGATCACCACCCGGAACCCAAAATCAACCGCACCGAGGGCCGTGGCGAGCACGCACACATCCGTTTCGGTGCCGGAAAGGACAACCGTGCCAACATTTCGCTGCACCAGTAGAGGGTAGAGCCGCGGTGACGAGAACGCGGAGTATCCCGGCTTATCGACAACGAGCGCGGGCGGGACAAAGCGTTCGAGCTCGGGCACGAGTTCAAGCTGCCCGGGCGCAAGATGGGCGCGCGTCGCTTGAGCCCACCGGCGGAAATATTGTTGCCACCGGCCTGGCCGCTTGTCCGCCGTTTCCGGCGTGATGAACCTGGTAAAAACCGTTCGTTCGGCCTTGGCCGCGGTCAGGGCGACGATGGCAGGAAGAACCCGATCCATCCAGGGCGTCTCCCATACACCGCCTTTGGCGAAGATGTTTTGCATATCGACGCAAATGTGCACCGCATCGGCGATCGGCTGGACGGTATTCTTGACTAGGGTCATCATTGCCGATCCTCAGCCGACGCAACAGGCGCGTCAGTTGCGACTTGTTGCGCATTGAGCCGGACGCGTGTCATCGCTTCTCTATCGTTCCTGCATGCTGGCACCGCCTTGCCTGCTGGCCCAGCGGAAGGCGCCAGCGGGTCCGCCGTTACCTCGACGAGTGCAGCGTCATTGGTCTTCGATGCCAGGTGCGGTGCCATGTCCTGCCTCACTCCCGGGCACGCTGACCCGCACCTCGTGACCCTCACGCATCGCCAGCGAGGCAGCAGCCACGGCGGATTCGAATGCGGCCTCCTTGCTCGCATAATCGTTTGCGGCAACTCCGTCGTGAAGCACGCTCCACCCGTTTCCCTTCGAAATGATCTTGTAGTCAGCGACACCCATGCAATCCTCCTTTGCACAGAAACGCGCGCGACGGCGGAACTGTTCCAGCGCAGGATGCTCCGCATCTGCCCTTTTCCCCGGCCGGACCAGCTGTGGAACGATCACTCCACGATCGGGTTTTTGAGTTCAGCACGACCGGATTTGCAAATCCAAAGTGGAGCGAGTGATGAATTATCCCAAGCCGCCCTTCCCGGATCAGCAACTACCGATGCCGGGCATGACCGACGCCATGACGCCGGTGCCCGATCACGGCGAGACCTCTTACAAGGGCAGTGGCCGTCTGGCGGGCAAGAAGGCCGTCATCACGGGCGGCGACAGCGGCATTGGCCGCGCCGTGGCGATTGCCTATGCCAGGGAAGGCGCCGACGTCCTGATCTCATATCTCAACGAAGATGGCGACGCCCGCGACACCGCGCGTCACGTCGAGCAAGCCGGAAGGAAGGCCGTCCTTGTTGCTGGCGATTTGCAGGCCCCCGATCACTGCCGCGCGGTGATCGCAAAGGCGGTGTCCGAATTCGACGGCATCGACATCCTCGTCAACAACGCCGCGCACCAAGCCAGCTTCAAATCGATCGAGGATATTTCGGACGAGGAATGGGAATTGACCTTCAAGGTCAACATTCATGCGATGTTCTATCTCACCAAGGCCGCCGTTCCTCACATGAAGGCCGGCGGCTGCATCATCAATACCGCATCGATCAACTCCGATGCTCCCAATCCGACCCTGCTCGCCTACGCGACAACCAAAGGTGCCGTCCATAACTTCACCGCGGGGCTGGCTCAAATGCTGGAAGCGGCCGGGTCAGCCGGTCGAACTTGCAACCGCTTACGTGATGCTGGCCGACCCGCTCTCGAGTTACGTATCGGGCGCGACGATCGCGGTCACCGGGGGCAAGCCGTTCCTGTAGGCGGGACAGGCGTATCGCCATCGCTCGAGAACTGGGCGTCAGCTTCAGCTTTTTGGCCGGGATCGGCAAAGCAGCCGATCGAGTTCCTGACGGTTCTGCATCGAGACAAACCGGACGGCGAACCCTTCGGGCAACAGCCGGACCACGCGGCCGATGCACGCCCCGACGGCCAACGGGGTGCCCACCGGCGGCTGGAGTTCGGCGGAGATGGCGGCCCCGGAGGCCGACATATCGATCAGGAAGCACGGATGCACGGAGCCGTCTGCCAATGTCAGCGTCGAATGGGGACTGACAGGAATGATGCGGGCATCCTTCCTGCCGTCGCGAATGGCAGGGTTTTTCTGTCGCTGCTCGAGCCAGGTGAGCTTGCTGGCAAACCGCTCGCGCATGGATCGGGTCATCTCGAGCTCGAGCAGGAATTCACCAGTCCTGATATCTGAAATATGGCCCTCAAACTTGCCGAAGTCGGGGAAATAGGAGGTCAGGCGGTCGCCTTTCTTGCCGACCACCGGCACTTCGACCATCATTCGAAAGGGAGAGACCCGGGTGGTTCGGCAGGCAAATGTGCGAAGCTTTCCCCGATGGTCATACCAGTTCGGAAACACATAGTTTCCGCGTACGATGATGCTGACGGCACGCTGCTTGAGAAACTTGTCGACCGATACGGCCGCAGTAAGTGTTTCGCCGCCCATGGTACGCCAACGACTACTTCAACGAATAACGGACAGAGGTAGCTCGGTATTGAGTCTCGGTACGAGACGGTTCACGCAGGCACTGTTGGCCGGGACAATCTGGTGCCGCAGTGGACCGACGCGCGAATCGCTGTCGCGCATGCCTCGGCAACCCATTGCCTTCGCTTGTGATCATGGATCGACGGTGCGCGATTGTTCTTAAGCGCTCGTAAATCGACCCTCCAACCTTGGACCAATGGTCCTTTTAGCTAATAGACTCTCACCTGGAACCAGAAAAGGAACCGGTAGAGGTCGGGTCCACCGAGCGCCGGACAAGGCTATTTACCGGCGTTTGCTGCCGATATTCGCACGGCAAGCACGGCTTGCGATTGCGCCTCGAACTTGCGGGCGGCGCTGCGGCGTTCGACCATCCCCTCGAGGCTGACCAGTTGCAGCGATGCTAGGATGACCTGGACCCGACCATTATCGCCGAAGGGCAGCAGAAGGCGCTCGAGGTCGAGGGCGTGTCCTGCCCCATCACTTGTCCTGAGAACCGTGTAGACGGCGCACCCCGAACTGGCGCAGTGAGAGGACGCGCCGATGATGACGGACTGCAACGACGGCGGCGTTATTTCGGTGAGGGTCTTTCCGGCCCAGCCTTCATTGAATGCTTCATCGAGTAGCTTTCCCCGATACAACGCCCGAAACTCCAGACCAGCACTGGTAGCTTCGACCTTCCATGCGGCGAGCTGTTTCGGATCGTGAACGCGGGAGCCGGGATCAAACTCATCGAAGGAGGGCAAACGTCGTTGGGCCAGTCGAGCCCAGCAGGACGCCAGGCCGCGCTGGCTGATCGACCGAATGCTGCCAATTGTCCCGTTCTCAAACTTCAAAGTCGGTTCCCGCCTCCGCGACGATTCTGCAGCCCAACCCCTTAAAGAATCAGAAAAGATCGGAGCATTTGCATCAGGCGTCGAACTCGCGCGACCTCAACGTCTCGCCACACGGCAGACTCGAGCCGCGTTCAGCGGCTTCAGGAAAAGCAAAGACGTCGTCGGTTTTCCGAGGGGGCACTACCGGACCGACCGTCCGGGTCTGAGCGAGGAACATTTGTTCGGCTGACTTCGTTCACCCCGTCATCACATAACGAAAAACGGGCATGCTATGGGAAAACCGACCTCAATGGACATTGTACGACGTGCCTACGAGCTGTGGGAACTTGCAGGGAAACCAGAGGGCAAGGACCAGGAATTCTATCACCAGGCAGAACGAGAACTGATGGATAAAGCGGAAAAAGGCGCTGAGGAACCTCGAATCGAATGAAATCCCGGGCGTGCGCATGTTGCGCCCGAAGCTGCCCCGATGTCGCGCAATCCAGATGACCGAGCTGTGCTGTGAAAGTCCATCAGACAGTGGAACAATCGCCTGCATGTTCCGTTCTAGAGAAATCGATCACTTATTTCTGGAGGATACAATGAGGAATTTCGTTGCCACCGCTCTGCTCAGCGTTGCCGTCTTCGGTGGCCCCGCTTATGCGCAGACCGCCCAGCCCGCTGACCGTGCCGCTCCGGCCGCGACCACCAATGCCGGTTCCAACATGATGCTCAAGGGCAACTGGCGCGCATCCAAGCTCATGGGCCTCGACGTCTACAATGAGGCCAATGAAAAACTCGGCGACATCAATGAGTTGATCCTGGGCAAGGATGGCAAGGTGTCTGCCGTGGTGATCGGCGTCGGCGGTTTCCTGGGCATGGGCGAGCATGACATCGCCGTAACGATGGACAAGCTGAAATTCGTGGAAGAGGCAGTCCGCACCAGCTCGACCGCGCCCGCCGGTACGGCACGCACGACCACGACCGGCACCGGCACGACCACGACGCCGACCACCACGGCGCCGGCCAACACTGCGACCACGACGACCACCACCACGACCACCGCGCGCACCGCGGATGCGAACGACTGGACGCCTGATCATGCCGTGATGAGCGGCACCAAGGAGCAGCTGAAGGCGATGCCGCAGTTCAAATATTCGGACTACAACTAAGCCGTCCGAGCTTTGAGAATCTGAATTTGGGCCCCACCCCGGTGGGGCCCTTTTTCTTGCCAGTCTTGCCGCTGGCTCGCGGGTTCATGGCCACCGACGTCGTGGCGCTCAGCCCTGCCGCCGTGACCCGATCCCGTTGATTGGATCGGTTAAACGCACCGGCACCCCATCGGCCGGCAGCCCATTGAACCGTTCACCCGGGGCGCATAGGCTTCGCTCCGAGAACCCCTGCCAAGCACTGCAACAAGAAGCGGGAACAAACCATCGATGCGGTCTGCCCAGCGGCGCCCCTTCCCCCACCGCCGGGGCCTGGTCATCGTCACGACACTGGCCACCGCCTATGTCGCCAGCCATTTCTTCCGCGCCTCCAACGTCACCATCGGCCTTGACCTGATGCGCGACCTCGCGATCGGTCCGGAAGCGCTGGGCGCGCTGACCGGGGCGTTCTTCTTCGGCTTTGCCGCGATGCAGATCCCCTGCGGCTTCCTGCTCGACCATTACGGCCCACGCCGCACCGTGTTCGGCATGCTGATCCTCGCCACCATCGGCGGCGTCGTCTTCACGCTGGCGCCGAACTGGCCAATGCTGCTCGCCGGCCGCGCGCTGATGGGGGCCGGCTTCGGCGCCATGCTGATCGGCAGCATGGTGGTGATTTCGCGCTGGTTCCCGCCGGACCGCTTCTCCACCCTCACCGCCATGGTGCTGTCGATCGGCCTGCTCGGCAACCTGGTCGCCACCACGCCGCTGGCCTGGGCCTCGGAGGCGATCGGCTGGCGCGCGGTGTTCGGCATCGCGGTGGCGTTCACCGGGCTCGCCGCCATCGCGGTCTGGCTGGTGGTGCGCGACGCGCCATCGGGCCATCCGTTCCTCGACCGCACGCCGGAGCTGCCGCGCCAGATGCTGCAGGGCCTGATGGAGGTGCTGCGCAACCCGCGGCTGCGGCCGATCCTGGCGCTGAATTTCTGCAGCTATGCCTGCACCTTCACCGTGCAGGGCCTGTGGGGCGGTCCGTTCCTGCGCGAGGTGTACGGCATGAGCGCGATCGCCGCCGGCAACGTGCTGCTCGGCGCCGTGATCGCCTACCAGTTTGGCATGCTCGCCTTCGGTCCGCTGGACCGGCTGCTCGACACCCGCAAATGGATCGCAGTCGGCGGCAATCTGGTGACCATCTCGCTGCTCGCCACCCTGGCGTTGGCGTCGCAGCCGCCGGTCTGGGTGCCGGTCGCCGCTATCCTCGTCATGGGCTTCTTTTCGGCCGCCAGCACCATGGTGCTGACGCATGGCCGCGGCATCATCCCGGACCGGCTGATCGGGCGCGGCATGACCACCCTCAACACCGCCGTGATGCTCGGCGTCGCCTGCATGCAAAGCCTGTCCGGCATCATCCTCGGCGCGTTCGAGCCGCTGGCCGACGGGGCCCGTTCCGAAACCGCCTACCGCGCGCTGTTCGGCGTGCTCACCGCGGTGCTGATCGTCGCGGTGGCCATCTACAGCCGCTCGCAGGACGTCAGGCCCAGCGACGAGATGCGCGCGCGGCTGAAGCCGCGCAAGGCCTGAGCCGCGACTTGTCTTGAAGACGCCGCTCATCATACTGATGCGATCATGGCTCAACAGCGTCCGGCCGACTCGAGGCAGTCGACCGGATCGCCTGAGGTTCCGGGTGCGAGCCAACTAAATCCAGCCGTTTGTCCGGAACCGCCAATAGAGCCAGCCGCAGGTCAACGCGACGACGCCCAGGATCAGGAAATATCCGTATTGCCATTTCAGCTCCGGCATGTGCTCGAAATTCATGCCGTAGATGCCCGCGATCGCGGTCGGCACCGCCAGGATGGCCGCCCAGGCGGCAAGCCTGCGGGTAATTTCCGTCTGCTCCGCCTGACCCGTCATCAGCCTGGCCTCGAACGCGAAGGCCAGCACTTCGCGCAACCCGTCGATGCCTTCCCGCAGACGCAGCACGTGATCGGTGACGTCGCGGAACAGCGGCTGCATGGCGGGGTCAATCGGCATGACCTCGGCATGCTCCAGCCGCCGGCAGACTTCGATCAGCGGCACCACGGCGTTGCGCAGCCGCAGCAGTTCGCGGCGCAGCAAATGAAGCCGATGGACGTCGAGCTGTCCGGCGGGCTGGGCAAAGACACCGTCCTCGATCTCTTCGACTTCGGCGTTGAGCGCTTCCAGTACCGGCAGGTAATTGTCGACGATGAAGTCGAGGATCGCATAGAGGATGTAGTCGGCGCCGTTCGCAAGCGGGATAGGACAGGACTCGCAGTGCTGTCGTACGGTTGCGTAGGATATCGAAGCGCCGTGCCGCACCGAGACAACATACCCGGTGCCGACGAACAGATGGGTTTCGCCGAACGCGATGCGGCCATCGATCCGCTGCGCGGTTCGGGCAACAATGAACAGCGCGTCGCCATATTGCTCGATTTTCGGGTGCTGGTGCGCCTTGCCGGCGTCCTCGATGGCGAGATCGTGCAGGCCGAGTTGCGACTGCACGCGCGCCAACAGGTCGGGGCTTGGCTCGAACAGGCCGATCCAGACGACATGACCGGGCCGCCTGGCCCACTCGCCGGCTTCCTCCACTGCAATCTCTTTGACGCGACGCCCACCGGCATACACGCTCGCGGCGACGAGACCGGGCTCGCTGCCATGGCGGGCGGGCTGCAGCTGAGGCGGATTGATCCTGGCGTCCAAGGGACCTCGCACTTGTCGGTGAATATGGGCGTGGAATATAGGCTTTGGGGCCTGCCATTACGCCTGAATTCCGCCCGAGCGTCGACCGACAACAACATCCCAGCTGGCCAGGCGGTTCCGTCTCTGCGAAACGACGTCAACCTGAGGGCCGCGCGCCCGGGGCTGACGCCATCCCACGCCGTGCCGTTCGATATCACGCGGCCATCATGCCGCAGGCGCGCTGCCGCGTTTAGCCGCGCTTCAGTCAAAGCCGGGACGCGGCACCATATTCATCAGCATGTTGGCATATCCGCCATCTACGGTGATCTCGTCGCCGTTCACATAGGACGAACGGTCGCTGGCGAGATACAGGACGGCGTCGGCGATGTCCTGCGGCATGCCGATCCGCCGCGACGGCACCACCGCGGTGCGGCGCTCGGTGACGCCCGGCGTATCGTAGAACGACTGGCTCATCGGCGTGATCACCATGCCGGGGCTGACGACGTTGCTGCGGATGCCCTGAGGTCCCCATTCGGCGGCGAGCTGGCGCGACAGCATGATCACCCCGGCCTTGCTGACGCTGTAGGCGCCGCTCTGTCCCTGGGCGTGGCTGCCGGCGATAGAGGAGACATGAACCAGGCTGCCGCGCCCGAGCGCGTGCATCTGCCGACCGAAAATCTGGGCGCAGAGGAAGTAGCCGGTCAGGTTGACCGACAGCACCGCATTCCATTCCGCCAGCGGCAGGTTGTCGAGCCCGCCCGGTCGCAACACCGCGGCGGTGTTGACCAGCACGCCGCAGGGTCCCAGCGCCTTCGCGATGGTTTCGGATGCGGCGGTAATGCTGTCGACGCTCGCGGTGTCGCAGCGGGCCACGAGGGCATCGCTGGACATTTCATGCAGCGCCGTTCGTGTCGCCTCGAGGCCGCGCGCGTCGAGATCGATCGCGGCGACTCGGGCGCCTGCGCGGGCGAGGCTCAACGCGACCGCACGGCCGATGCCGCCGCCGCCGCCCGTCACCACGCAGACGCGGCCGGCCAGGCCGAGCCAGTCGGAGGGGGTTGGTTCGGTCATGGTCGATGGCTCCGAGCGGGCGACACGATAGCATGACCGGAATCCGTGGGGTGGGCAAAGGCGCGCTTGCGCCGTGCCCACCGTTTTTCGTCGTTTGGCGGTGGGCACACGGCACTCTGCCTACCCTACGGCAGAGATAAATCTACGTAATTCCTGCCGCGACCTGGCCGCGCAGCCGTTCCAGGCTGAGCAGCGTGTTGGCGCAGGCTTCCGCGACCTCGACGCCCTTGGTGGCGAAATGCCGGCGGAAGAACTCGAAATGCGCGACGCTCTCGTGAAACTGCTGCGGCGTCAGCACCGCCGAGAAGATTGGCACCTCGGTGCGCAGCTGCACATCCATCAGCGCCTTGATCACGGTGTCGGCGACGAACTCATGGCGGTAGATGCCGCCATCGACCACCAGCCCCGCGGCAACGATCGCGGTATAGCGCCGCGTCTTGGCCAGGATCTGCGCATGCAGCGGGATTTCGAACGAACCGGGCACCTCGAACAGATCGACATTGGTGATGTGGCGCGCCGCGATCTCGCCAAGGAAGGCGATCCGGCATTCCTCCACCACCTCGCGGTGCCAGGACGATTGCACGAAGGCGACCCGCTGCGGCTTGGCGAACCGCGGATGCGCTGACGCAGGTGGACGATCGTTGGTTTCCGGGGATTTGACTTCGGGTTCTTGCAACATCTGATTCATGGCTTTCCTCTTTCGGGACCAGAATCAGGGCATACGGAACGACGCGCCGCGCGCGATGCGGCTGTCGCGACCGTTCTCTTTCATCCGGACTTTAACCGTCGGCTTCGGAGTCACACCGAATCTGCTGACCCTTCTTGCTCAAGCGATTCCACCCAAGGAATTCCGGAGAAAAAAGGCGCTCGCGGGCTTGGGCTTGTCCACCCTTACCGCCGGTGGGGACTTTCACCCCGCCCTGAGAACATCGGCCGCCCGGTATGAGCGGCCTTGCCAAATTATGCCCAAGCCTCGTCGGGACGGCAAGGACCATCATGAGTCCGTCATGAGACGGGACCATCATCGCCATGACCGCGAGCGGTGGCCAAGCTGACAGGGTTCGTTACTCTGCGCGCAGGCCGCACGCCAATTTCGGAGGCCCGGCACGCCGCAACGCCGCGCAATACGTGGCTTCGAAAACCACGGGCAGTCCAATGTACGGGTATGCTTGGCGTTTGAGTTTCTTGAGCGGAGCGGCTGCCGTCGCCGTTAACTTCGGCGCGGCCCAGGCGGATCCCATTGTGGTGCCGACACCGCCGGCGGTGACGCCGAGCATCATCCAGACCACCAACCCGCCAAGCGCGACCTGTCAGCAGCAGCTCAAGAACCCAACGATCTGAGGATCGGCATTCAAACGGCCCAGGCTGGTGCGCTCGCCACCCAACTTGGGGGACTCATCTGCAATCCGGCCTGCCGCAGTGCGACGAGACCTTTACCGGCACGGTTAAGGTCACGGCGGGCGGCACCAACGTCACCGGCGATTCCATTTATAACAGCAATCTCGGGGTTGCCGGCAATCTGCTGGTCGGCGGCAATGCCGCGGTCACGACACTGACCATCGGCGGCACCCAGGCTGGCATTGCGTTCGGCGGCGGATCCATCACCGGTGCGGGCGGCGGCTTGGCCGCGACGGCGGCAGACGCCAACGCCATCGCCATCGGCAATGGCGCCAATGCCATCACGGGAACCTCCACCGCGGTTGGCCGGGGGCAAACGCGTCGGCGAACAATACCACCGCGCTTGGCGCATTTGCGAGCGCTACGGGCATCAACAGCACCGCCGTCGGCGCGTCGGTAATTGCCAGCGGCGACAACGCAACGGCCATCGGCAACGCCGCGCAGGCCACGGCCAGCAATGCCACCGCGCTGGGCCAGGGCGCCCTCGCCTCCAACACCAACGCCACGGCAACCGGGCAAGGCGCGATCGCCTCCGGCGCCGACAGTTCGGCCTTTGGCGCATCGGCGTCAGCGGCCGGCGCCTTTGCTTCGGCCTTTGGCGCAGGCCGCCCCCAACGATCATCCGTTTCAGTCCGTCATTGGCCTCAGCTATCCCTCCAAGATCGCGCCCAACGGCGTCGCGGTGATTTTCGCCGCCCCCATGAGCACGGACAAATGCGGAGGCGGCAGCGTGCAGGTGATCCCCACGGCGCAGCCCTGCAGCACCGTGCAGGCCCGGCTCATCAGCGTCGGCCGCACCATCGGCACGTTGCAGATGCTGCCGGTCGTGGAAACGCGCGACGGCGCCCGCGATGTCCTGATGCCGACGGCCGGCGGCGGCTGTGTCATCGTCACGGCGCGCCACCGCTGAATCAGCTCCCTCGACAAGCAGTCCGCGCATGGCACTTTCCCGCGCCGAACGCGATCGACCGGCTCACAAACGTTAACGATTGAGGCGCCGAAACGGCGGGCATGCGTCGATCCGGTGCCCGGACCGGGCAACCGGGCGTCCGATTCCGTTTTGTTCTCATGACGCCGACTGCGCGCGCGCGAAGAGCTGTGGATGAGCGCTGCTTTTGCCTGTGGACGGACTCCCCGTGCGGTTGCGCGGATTCCGCAAATCACATCACTTGATCCCGGCAAGCCCCGGGGGGAACCAAGGGATTGCATCCGGCAGCGACGCGTCATGTCAGCGCGTGTCGGCCTGCTGCGTGCGTATCAACCATCGTATCTTCGATATAAAGGTAAGGTCGAGACGGCATGTCCCTCCTCGAAGGCATCATCGATTCCCGGAACAACCCGCTCGCGGTGGTCGAGGACATCGCCGCCGATAACAACTGGTCGTTCGAGCGCTCCGGCGAGGACGAGGTCACGATCGTCTCCACGGGCGACTGGACCGACTATCAGCTTTCTTTTACCTGGATGGGTGAGATCGAGGCGCTGCATCTGGCCTGCGCCTTCGACATGAAGATTCCTCCTGCCCGCCGCGCCGAAGTGCAGCGGCTGATCGCAGCCATCAACGAGCAATTGTGGATCGGGCATTTCGACATCTGGACCCACACCGGCATGGTCATGTACCGGCAGGCGCTGGTTCTGCCGGGCGGGCTCACCGCCTCCACCGCGCAATGCGAGAGCATGCTGGTCGGCGCCATCCACGCCTGCGAGCGCTACTATCCGGCGTTCCAGTTCGTGGTCTGGGCCGGCAAGAATGCGGCGGAAGCCATGAGTGCCGCGATGTTCGACACCGCGGGCGAGGCTTGAAGCCTCAAACGCAGGCGCTGCAACATACTCGCTGCCGTCCCCGCCTCCGAGCCGGGACCCATACGGCGTGACGCCCGCGGTCAAGTAAAGTGCTTGTCGCCTATTCTGCCTTTCAATAGAACCACCTGTGGTTATGGGTCCCTGCGTTCGCAGGGACGACAGGGGTCTCTGTTGTGACAGCTTCGAACACAGCTAACGACTTACAAGACATCACCGGCACCATCGTGCTCGCCGGCGCCGGCAAGATGGGCGGCGCGATGCTGACCGGCTGGCTGGCGGGCGGGCTTGATCCCACGCGGGTTGCGGTGGTTGAGCCGCATCCGACCGGCGCCATCAGCGCGCTGGCGACGAAGGGAATCCGTCTCAATCCATCCGCAAAAGATGCCGGCACCGTCGCGACATTGGTGGTCGCCGTAAAACCGCAGATGTTCCGCGAGGCCGGGCCGGCGCTGAAACAATTCGTCGGGTCTTCCACGCTGGTGGTCTCGATTATGGCGGGCACTCCCATCGCCTTGCTGCAACGAGTCTGCGGCGGCAGCGTGGTGCGCGCCATGCCGAACACGCCGGCGGCGATCGGCCGCGGCATCACGGTGGCGGTGGCGGCGAGCAACGTCAGCGCCGCGCAGCGCGCGGTCGCCGACGCGCTGCTGCGCGCCACCGGCCCGGTCGAATGGGTCGATGACGAGAAACTAATGGACGCGGTGACCGCCGTGTCCGGCTCCGGCCCTGCTTACGTTTTCCTGCTTGCGGAAGAACTTGCGCGCGCCGGTGTCGAAGCCGGATTGCCGGTGGAGCTCGCGACCAGACTGGCGCGCGAAACCGTCGCCGGCTCTGGCGAATTGCTGCACCGCTCGCCAGATTCATCCGCGACGCTGCGCCAGAACGTCACCTCGCCCGGCGGCACCACCGCTGCGGCCCTGGAAGTGCTGATGGGCGACGGCGGCCTGCGGCCGCTGCTGATCCGCGCGGTCGCGGCGGCGACGAAGCGTTCGATCGAGTTGGCGAAGTAGTCACGCCACTGCTGCGCCCTACTTCGCTGCCAGCCGCTTGTTGAAACTCGCGAGATTGACGAGGCCGCGGGCGTGGCGGCCGTCGCCGATCTTGCGCTCGCCTTCGTAAGCTTCGACCTCGAAGCGGATCACGCGGCGCTCCACCGCGACCACCTTCGCGGTGGTCCGCACCGTCGCGCCGACCGGCGTGGCGGCGAGATGCCGGATATCGACCTCGGTGCCGACCGTGACCCAGCCTGTCTCGAGCAGGTCCCGGATGGCGTCGCCGGACGTCAGCTCCATTTCCAGGATCATCATCGGCGTCGCATAGACCATCGGCATGCCCCGAACAAAATGTCCGACGGTCTGTTCCGGCGGCACCACGAGCGTACGCTCTGCGCTGAAGCCGACCTTGATGATGTCGCGTGCGTCCATGGGGAGATGGAGAGCGCTACTTCTTCGCCGCGGCGGCGCGCTCCACGAACGTCTTGCCGCCCTTCATCTTGTGCGCCAGCGGCGCCTCGTTGATCTGGATCACGACGGCGTCGGCGTCGACGCCGAGGTTCTTCACCAGCGCCTGCGTGATGTCGCGCATCATGCCGGCCTTCTGTTCGTCGGTGCGGCCGGCGGCCATGCTCACGGTAATTTCAGGCATTGTTGTCGCTCCCTTTGTTGTTGCTACTTCGTCACCACACGACCCTCGTTCCGAGGCACCGCGCATCTTGCATCCGTCATCATCCGCGAAGGCGGATGATCCAGTATTCCGCGCCAGTCTGCGTTCAACGCCAACTGCGCGGCGTACTGGATGCCCGCCTTCGCGGGCATGACAACCTCAACTACCTATCCCCACTTCACATCATGCCGCGCCAGCACCTCGCGCACGGCTTCGACAATCCGGCTCTCATCGACCTCGTATTGGGCCTCGGACTGCTTCTTCAGATATTCTTCGCGGTCCTTGATCTCGGTTAAGCCCGCGCCGAGGATGAGATCCTTGATCTGGATCTTGCCATTGGCCTTCTCGTCCGATCCCTGAATGATCGCACACGGCGCGTTGCGCCGGTCGGCATATTTCATCTGCTGGCCGAGGCTGTGCTTGGGATTGCCGAGATAGAGCTCGGCGCGAATATCGGCGTTGCGCAAGGTGGCGACCATCTTCTGATAGTCAGCGATCTCGCCGCCGAACACGGTGACGACCACCGGGCCGAAGGCTGGTTTGGTATCGAGCTTACCCAGCATGGTGAGCGCGGCCTGCAGCCGCGACACGCCGATCGAAAAACCGGTCGCCGGCACCGGCTCGCCGCGAAAGCGCGAGACGAGGCCGTCGTACCGCCCGCCGCCGCCGACCGAGCCGAACCGCACGGGACGGCCTTTGTCGTCCCTGGTTTCGAGCATGAGTTCGACTTCGTAGACCGGACCGGTGTAGTATTCGAGGCCGCGGACGACGGAGGGGTCGATACGGATGCGGTCGGGGCCGTAACCCGACGCTGTCACGAGCTTGCTAATCTCAACTAATTCTGACCTGCCTTGACGAAGAAGGTCTCCGCCTTCCTTCTGCATCAAAAACCGTCCCGGCACTTCACCGACGAGGGATTGCCTTTCAATCCCGTCATCACTCGCTTCAAATTCGACTTTGTATTTTAGAGACTGAAAGACAGCTTCGATTTGTTCCTCATCAAGATTTGCGCCTTTAGTGAAGTCCCCGCTCTCATCTTTGCGCCCTTCTCCGAGCAAGAAACGGACTTCTTTGGGCTCAAACTTATCAAGCTTATCGATGGCCCGAAGCACCGTAAGCCTGCGTCCTGCGTTCGCTTCCCCACCGAGCCCAATCCACACAAGCACCCCATCGAGCACCTTGCGGTTGTTCACCTTCACCACATAGCTGCCGCGCGGGATGCCCAGCGCTTCCATCGTGTCGGCCGCCATCATGCACATCTCGGCGTCGGCCGCCGGCGAGGCGCTGCCCACGGTATCCGCGTCGAACTGCATGAACTGGCGAAAGCGGCCGGGGCCGGGTTTCTCGTTACGATAGACATAGCCCTCGCGGTAGCTGCGATAGGGTTTTGGCAGTGAATCGAAATGTTCCGCGACGTAGCGCGCCAGCGGCGCGGTCAGGTCGTAGCGCAGGCTGATCCACTGCTCGTCGTCGTCCTGGAACGAGAACACGCCCTCATTGGGCCGGTCCTGGTCCGGCAGGAATTTGCCGAGCGCGTCGGTATATTCCATCGCCGGCGTCTCCACCGGCTCGAAACCGTAGCGCTGGTAGACCTCGCGGATTTTCGCCACCATCGCGCGGGTCGCCGCGATCTCGGCGGGGCCGCGATCGGCGAGGCCGCGCGGCAGGCGGGCTCTCAATTTTTGCGGTTTTTTGGGTTTGTCGGCCATGGCCGGCGTTGGTACCAGCCGGGATGCGATGCGGCAACCGGGGTTCTTCCTTACCTCGCCCCGCTTGCGGGGAGAGGTCGGCGCGAAGCGCCCGGTGAGGGGGACTATCCGCGAGTCGTACTGGTTGAGAGAGCCCCTCACCCCGACCCTCTAAGAGCGAGCTTCGCTCGTCTCGACCCCGCAAGCGCGGGGCGAGGGAGAAGAGTCACAGCACCTTCTTGATCCAGTCGTGCGGGTCGGCGGCGCGGCCGTACTGGATGTCGATCAGCTGCTTGCGAAATCCCATGGCGACCGGGCCGGCGGCGCCGCCGCCGATCAGAAAATCGCCGCTCGCCGAACACACCTTGCCGATCGGCGAGATCACGGCCGCCGTGCCGCAGGCGAAGGCCTCCTTCAGCTTGCCGCTGGCGGCATCCGTGCGCCACTGCTCGATCGTGTAGGCCTCCTCGCGCACGCGCGTGCCGGAATTCTTCGCCAGCGCGATGATCGAATCACGGGTGATGCCCGGCAGGATGGTGCCAAGCGGCGGCGTCGAGAGCGAACCGTCGTCGAACGCGAAGAACACGTTCATGCCGCCGAGTTCCTCGATGTAGCGGCGCTCGATCGCATCGAGGAAGACCACCTGGTCGCAGCCGTGATCGATGGCCTCGGCCTGCGCGCGCAGGCTGGCGGCGTAGTTGCCGCCGCATTTAACCGCGCCGGTGCCGCCGACCGCGGCGCGCGTGTAATTCTCCGACACCCAGATCGACACCGGCGCAGGTCCGCCCTTGAAATAGGAGCCGACCGGCGAGGCGATGACGGCGAAGATGTATTCCGCCGACGGCTTGACGCCGAGGAAGACCTCGCTCGCGATCATGAAGGGCCGCAGGTAAAGACTGCCCTCACCGCCCGGGATCCAGGCGCGGTCGATGCGCACGAGCTGCTCGACCGCTTCGATGAACACCGGCTCGGGGAGCGGCGCCATGGCCATGCGCTCGGCCGAGTTTCGGAAGCGCCTGGCATTGGCGTCGGGCCGGAACAGATTCACGCCGCCATCGTCGCGCTGGTACGCCTTGAGGCCTTCGAAAATCTCCTGCGCATAGTGCAGGACGGCCGTGGCCGGATCGAGCGGGAAATTCGCACGGGATTCCACGCGCGCATCATGCCAGCCCTGCGCCTGATCGTAGCGGACCACAGCCATGTGATCGGTGAAGACCCGGCCGAAGCCCGGGTCCACCAGCCTTGCCGCGCGCTCCTTCTCGGGCGCCGGATTCGTCGCGGGCTGAATGTCGAACTTCAGGCTCATGGCCTTGCTTCCCGCCGTCGCAACCGGCGCGATTTCCGGCGCGGGCCTTTCTCTGCGGGCTTGCTCGAACGAAACTGCCATGGACTCTCTCCCGGACTGACGCGGTTGGCGCGTCTGCGCCGCAGCGCGGTTGGTGACGCCTGGCCTTCCCCTGCCCGGCCTTCGGCCGGCTTCCCCGCCGGCGCGTCCTCAAGGACATGCTTTTGCGGAATGCGGAAGTCCAGTATGTTTGCCGAAATGCCGCTCGACAATCGTACGGTTAACAAATTCGCAGCGGTGGCCGCTGCCTCACGCACCTTGGAACTAGACCGCGAGCAACACGACTTAATGTTTCGCTGTGGCCGGCATTTTTGTAACATTGAACCCAAGATATGTCAATATGACTGACATAAATTTCTCAACCTCGTCCCCCGAACCTGATTCGAGGGCGGCTGATGCGCGGGCCAACGACCCTGCTCACGCCGATTTGCGTTGGGATATCATCGAGCTGTTGTTCTTCGCCTACCGGGACTTCGTTGGCGATGCCGATCACGAATTGGAGGCCTTCGGATTCGGGCGGGCGCATCACCGGGTGCTGCATTTCGTCCACCGTTATCCCGGGCTGAAAGTCGCCGACCTGCTGGACGTGCTGCGCATCACCAAGCAGTCGCTCGGACGGGTCCTCAAGCAACTGCTCGACGAAGGCTATATCCTGCAGCGGACCGGCAATGACGACCGCCGGCAGCGACTGCTGTTCGCCACCCCCAAGGGCGAGGCGCTGGTGGGCAAGCTCGCCGGTCTGCAGACCGACCGGATCACCCGCGCGCTCGG
The DNA here is from genome assembly GCA_001464035.1 of Bradyrhizobiaceae bacterium Ga0074131. Lineage (GTDB taxonomy): Bacteria > Pseudomonadota > Alphaproteobacteria > Rhizobiales > Xanthobacteraceae > Bradyrhizobium. The sequence goes on along the minus strand of LNEC01000008.1, from coordinate 182,494 downwards.
CGATATCGGGCCTGACGGCGCCGATACCGTCCGCCGGTTCCTGCGCGCGATGATCGATCGCGACGATCCCGACAAAGTGCTGGCGACCATTCTCGCCACCGGCAGCGCAACCGCAAAGGACTAGAGCGTGATCCAGGCTGCCACCCTCGCACGGACCCCGCCGCAACCGGCCGACGATGCCCCGCATCTGCTGCTGGTCGATGACGACCGCCGCATCCGCGATCTGCTGTCACGCTTTCTGTGCGGCGAAGGCTACCGCGTCACCACGGCGGCGAGCGCCTCCGACGCCCGCGCGAAGCTGCTCGGCCTGCATTTCGACCTCCTGATTCTCGACGTCATGATGCCCGGCGAGACCGGGTTCGATCTCGCGCGCTTCATCCGCGCCTCGTCCTCGGTGCCGATCATCATGCTGACGGCGCGCCACGAGGCCGAAGCCCGCATCGAGGGCCTGCAGATCGGCGCCGACGACTACGTCGCCAAACCGTTCGAGCCGCGCGAGCTGGTGTTGCGAATCGGCAATATCCTCAAGCGCACCGCGCCGCCGCCGGTGGAGACGCTGGAGCAGGTCGCGTTCGGGCCCTATGTCTATCATCTCGACCGCGGCGAACTGCGCCAGGGCGAGGAGACCATCCATCTCACCGACCGCGAGCGAGAGATGCTGCGGATTCTCGCGGTGGCGCCGGGCGAAACCGTGCCGCGCAGCGCACTCGCCGGCGACGGCTCCGTCAACGAGCGCGCGGTCGACGTGCAGATCAACCGGCTGCGGCGCAAGATCGAAAAGGATCCCGCCAATCCCCTGTTCCTGCAGGCGGTGCGCGGCGTCGGCTATCGCCTGGTCGCCTCGCCTTGAGCAAACCTGTATGAGCACGCTCGACACCGGCCTCACGCTGATCCGCTCCGCCGCTGGGCGCGTCTCCGCCGCCAATGGCTGGATGGGCAACGCCTTCAAGAGCTGGATGCCGACCGGGCTCTACGCCCGCGCGCTGCTGATCATGATCGTGCCCATGGTGGTGCTGCAGTCGGTGGTGGCATTCGTGTTCATGGAGAGGCACTGGAACACGGTGACGCGGCGGTTGTCCGCCGCCGTGGTGGCCGATGTCGCCACCCTTATCGACGTCTACAAGGTGTATCCGCAGGACAAGGACCGCACGCAGCTGCGTCGCATCGCCGACCAGCGGCTTGGGCTGGTGGTGGATTTCCTCCCCGTCGGCGACCTGCCGCCGCCCGGCCCGAAACCGTTTTTCTCGCTGCTCGACCAGACGCTGTCGGTGCAGCTCGGCCGCCAGATCGCGAGACCGTTCTGGATCGACACCGTCGGCCGCTCCAATCTGGTGGAAATCCGCATCCGGCTCGACGATGCGGTGATGCGGGTGTTCGCGAAGCGCAGCGCGGCCTATGCGTCGAATTCGGAGATCTTCATTTTCTGGATGCTGGGGACCTCGTCGATCCTGCTCATCGTCATGGTGCTGTTCCTGCGCAACCAGATCAAGCCGATCCTGCGGCTGGCCGACGCCGCGGAAAGTTTCGGCAAGGGCCGCGAGGTGCCGAATTTCCGCCCCCGCGGCGCACGCGAAGTGCGCCGCGCCGCCCACGCCTTCCTCGAGATGAAGGCGCGCATCGAGCGTTCGATCGAACAGCGCACCGCAATGCTGGCAGGCGTCAGCCACGATCTGCGCACGATTCTCACGCGCTTCAAGCTGGAGCTGGCGTTGATCGGCGACAGCCCCGAGGTCGACGGCATGCGCAAGGACGTCGACGAGATGGCCGGCATGCTCGAGGCCTATCTGGCGTTCGCGCGGGGCGACAGCGGCGAGCATGCGCAGCCGACCGACATGACGCTGGCGCTGGAGGAATTGCGCAGCGACGCCGAGCGCAACGGCCACGCTGCGACCGTGACATTCCACGGCCTGCCTGTCGTGACGGTGAAGCCGGCATCGTTCAAGCGCTGCCTCGCCAACCTCGTCTCCAACGCGGCGCGGCACGCCAACGCGATCTCGATCACCGGCCACCGCGACCACCGCTATCTCACGGTCACGATCGACGACGACGGCCCGGGCATTCCCGCCCACATGCGCGAGGAGGTGTTCAAGCCTTTCCTGCGGCTCGACGACGCCCGCAATCAGGACGAGGGTGGCACCGGCCTGGGGCTGGCGATCGCCCGCGACATCGCCCGTTCGCACGGCGGCGACATCACGCTCGCCGACAGCCCGATGGGCGGGCTGCGTGCCGCGGTGCGGATACCGGTGTAGGTCAGTGCGGGGGAGAGCATAGGCGGCCTGCGGCCGCAGTTCTTGACGAGAGAACGCCGATGCGAAGCATCGGCTATGGTGGGGGCCACTCACACTCGGACTCGCGGATGGAGCCCCCACCCGCGCTGCGCGCGCAAGCGGGAGAGGTAAGAAAAGCGACCTACCTCGGCAGCTGCTTCGGCATCATGCCTTTCAGCTTCTCCATGTCCTTGATGTTCATCTTGATGCCGCCGGGCATCACGATGTCGCCGGGCTTCTGACCGGACTTGCAGGCCCCCAGCCACTTCGCCTCGATGACCGTGGTTGAATCGCGCGCCATGCCGGCTGGACCGCCCTTTGTGTTCGATGTCGATTTGACGGTGTAGGCGGAATTAAAATCGCCCGTGATCTCGGAATGCGACGTAATCGACATGCCCGCCACGGAGCATACGGAATCCGTGACATAGCCGGTCGCGGTCTTCTGGATGTCCTGCTTGGAACACATCTCTTGCGAGGCCGGCGAGAAGGACGTGCTCATTTCCTTGTCGGTGGTCGCGTCGGTGCATTGCTGCATCGTCATCTCGGGCGTCGCCGAACCCGCCTGCATCGTCCTCATTTCCCAGAGACCCGCCTTGCGCACCGGCAGTTCCACCGCGCCGGCATCGGGCGCCGGAACGGCGACCATCAGACAAGCGATCGTTGCGAATGAAACGGACTGCCGCATCATGCTGCGCACTCCCTGTTAACGACTGCCGACAGGCGGGACCGGCCGGTTCAGTAGAGCGTGCGCAGCGGCCGGTCCACCGCGCCATACGGCACCCAGCGGCAGGCGAACGAAATGTAGCCGCCATCGTGGGGCTGCACGCCAAGGAATTTCACCACCTTGCCGTAACCCGCGCAGTGATCGATCGCCATGGCGCGGATGTCGGCCCGCGTCGCCAGCGAATAGGCGATGATGCCGCCGGTGTCGTTGCCCTTGAACGGCGGCACGCCCCATTGGGCCTGCGCCGGCGCGCACGCCAGCATTCCGTAGATCGCAACCAGGCTCGCAGCCCCAATCATTCGCATCGCAGACTCCCTTGGCTGGCGGCACCTTAAGGCGGACCGGCCGCTGTGAAAAGAACGGCCGACGGCCGACGGCCGAGTTATCGCCAGGTGTTGCCGCGCTGCACTTGACCTCATGCGGGCTTCACGGCACCGTCCCCACGTTGGAACACCCGGCGGATGACCCATGCGCGACTTTTTCAAATCCCTGAAACGACCCGCCGGCGCCGCGCTTGGCGCTATCCTGGGGCTGTCGGCGTTAGGCCAGCCGGCGCAGGCCGCCAGTCCGTTGGAACTGAATTTCTGGCTGTCCGGTCCCCGCTATGACGGTCGGCTCAGGGAGTGCGAAGCGGCGCTCGGTACCATCACCAACCAGTTCTGGGAAAAAGAGAGCACCTACTGGAATTCCTCGCTCAAGATCACCGCCTACGGCGCGATCCGCGAAACCGCGTTCCGGCCCTGGCAGTCCGACAGCATCCCGCGCCGCTATTGCAGCGCCGACGTGCTGCTGAGCGACGGCAAGATGCGCCAGGTGCACTATTCGCTGATCGAGGACGGCGGCTTTGCCGGCTTCGGCCAGGGCGTCGAATGGTGCGTCACCGGGCTCGACCGCAACTGGGCCTACAATCCCGGCTGCAAGGCCGCCCGGCCCTGAACTGTCCCCTTTAGTTTTTTGGACGATCGTCCCACATCTGGCCTCCCCAGAAGCGGGACGAGATTTGGTTGGAACCGTGAAAACGTAGCATTTTTCGTCTCTTACCGGACGCAGCGGCATGGGTGCGGCGGCCGGGTCTATCTTTGCATGGGGTTGTTTTCGCGATTTTTGCCCAGACTCTGCCGTGCACCGCCGAGGGACGCCACGACGGGTCCGGGCTTGATCTCGTTATCAACCTTCATATTTTGTTCTTGAAATGTTCCGATTTCCTGGTATACTGCGGGCCGATCCATGGGGGCCTTGTCATGTTGCGTTTTTCACGGGTCTGGATTTCGCGGGTTGTGATTTCTGTGGGTCTGCTTGCCGCGGCCGCCCTGACGGGGTTGGCGGGGACCGCATCGGCGCAGGATCACCGGCAGAATGCCCCTGGCGAGTTCGATTTTTACGTACTCGCGTTGTCGTGGTCGCCTTCCTACTGCGAGGAGGCGGCGGAGCGCGGCAATAACGGGCGTTCGCAGCAGATCCAGTGCGGCCGGCCCTATTCCTTCGTGGTCCACGGCTTGTGGCCGCAATATGAGCGCGGCTTTCCCAATTATTGCCAGCGGCCGTCGCCGCGGCTCGATCGCAATATCATGACGTCGATGCTGGATCTGATGCCGGCGCCCGGGCTGATCTTTGCCGAATGGGACAAGCACGGCACCTGCTCCGGGCTCGGCGCCCGGGCCTATTTCGAAACCACCCGCAAGGCGCGCGCCGCGGTGAAAATTCCGCCGGAATATCTCGAATTGTCCGCCGAAAAGACCGTTGCGCCGGCCGAGATCGAGGAAGCCTTCATCAAGGTCAATCCCGGTCTGAGCGCCTCGGCGATCGCGGTGGTCTGCGGCAGGAAGCGGCTCAGCGAAGTGCGGATCTGCCTCAGCAAGGATCTCCAGTTCCGCGCCTGCGAGGAAACCGACCGCCGCGCCTGCCGGCGCGAAGAGGTGGTGATGCCGCCGATGCGGGGCGGCTGATTCCGGGCCTCATGCCCGGGCATGGCTACGCTAACGGTGTAAACTTGAGGCGCCCCGGATATCCAGGGCTCATCCGGGCTCTGCCGTCAAAGACGTGGGTGGCAGGGACAAGCCCGGCCATGACGCGTAGAAGACGTGGGCGTCTTCTCGAACTGGCCTCAAGTCCTGCTCAATGAATTACCGTCACGCCTTTCACGCCGGCGGCTTCGCCGATGTCATCAAGCACATCGTCCTGGTGCGGATGCTCACCTATCTGCAGGAAAAACCGGCGGCGTTTCGCGTCATCGACACCCATGCCGGCGCCGGGGTCTACGACCTGACCTCCGAGGAAGCGCGCCGGGGCGGCGAATGGCTGACCGGCATCGCCCGCATCATGCAGGCGCGGTTCTCGGAAAAAACCGAGCTGCTGCTAAGACCCTATCTCGATATTGTCAGGGCCTTCAATCCACAGCCCGCGCTCGTGGCCTATCCGGGGTCGCCGCTGATCGCGCGGGCGCTGCTGCGGCCGCAGGATCGCCTTACCGCCTGCGAGGTCGAGGCGAAGGCACGCAAGCGCCTGATCGACGCGCTGCGACGCGATACCCAGGCCCGGGTGGTCGACCTCGACGGCTGGACCGCACTGCCGGCCTTCGTGCCGCCGAAGGAGCGGCGCGGCCTGGTCCTGATCGATCCTTCGTTCGAGCAGAAGGACGAGTTCGAACGGATGGCCGCAGGCTTTGCCGAAGCCTTCGCGAAGTGGCCGACCGGCAGCTATTTGCTGTGGTACCCGGTGAAAAGCCGGCGCGCCACCGACGGTCTGGCGCGGCATGTCGCCGAGGTGGCCGGCGGCGCCACGCCGCTGGCGAAATGCCTGCGGCTCGAATTCAGCGTCGCGCCACAGGCCGCATCCCCCGGCCTGATCTCGGCCGGTCTTCTGATCGTTAACCCGCCATGGACGCTGATCGGCGAGTTGAAGGCTATCCTTCCGGAACTGGAAAAGCCGCTCGGCCAGGGCGGCGCCGGCCGGTTCAGGCTCGAGGCGCCCAGACCCTAGCGTCCAGAACCTCCGCCGGTTTGACGCGTCGCAACGTGCAATTTGAACGGTAGGCAATCTGCCGGGAACTATATTATGCTTGGTATCATTGGGACTGGCTTTACGTTCCGCTTCCGTATGGTAGCGGCGGAGTGACGAGGCCTCGGATAATTTCAAGACGGATCGGCGGTGCAGCCTAATCCGCACAGTGGCCCTGCTTTCCGGCAGCGAATGTCCGGTCGGGCTGATACGCGCTGGCGGCGCGTAGCGGCGGTGCAGTACGGGGGAGGAGTTTCCCGATGGCCATGACTGGGATCGTCAAGTTCTTCAACGGAGAACGGGGCTACGGCTTTATCAAACCCGATGATGGCGGCCGCGATGTGTTCGTCCACATCACCGCTGTGGAGCGTGCCGGGTTGAAGGATCTGACCGAAGGACAGCGCATCGCCTTCGAGGTCGAACCCGACAAGAAAGGCAAGGGGCCGAAGGCGGTCAATCTGGTGATTTCTTCCTGAAAAGTTTCGTTCATCGTCAAGGCCGCGCTTGATGACAGCGCACCAAAAAAAATCCCGGCCGCGAAACGGCCGGGAGGTTGCAGTAGCGTTTTTTGTTCTCAGAAGCTTCTTGTTCTCAAAAGCGATAGTTCAGGCCGGCGCGCAGCACGCCGAACCGGTAGCCGTTCGGCGCGCCGGTGATGGTGAAGTTGGAGTCGGCGAGATCGACATAGAGATATTCGACCTTGGCGCTCCACTTCTCGGTCAGGCCGAATTCGGTGCCGGCGCCTACGGTCCAGCCGGCCCTGGTATGGCTTTCCGAGAGCCCGAAGGTCTCGCCGCGCAGTTCGCCGAATGCCAGACCGCCAGTGCCGAACAACATGATGTTGTCGAAGGCGTAGCCGACCCGGCCGCGCACCGTGCCGAACCACGGATTGGAGAATTTCCAGGGCGCGAAGGTATCATTGGCGCCGGTCACCTGGATGTCGCCCTCGGCGCCGAACACCCACGGTCCGGTCTGCCAATTGTATCCGGCCTGCACGCCGCCTGCGAGCCCCGACGGCTCGGTCGGATTGTTGTGGACATATCCCCAGGCGTAGCCGAGGTTGACGCCGAGATAGGCACCGTTCCACGGCTGGTTGACGGTATAGGGAGCGCGCGCGCCGTAATTCATGTCGGCGCCGTGCGCGGAACCGGTCCAACCCAGGGCGACCAGCACCACCGCGCCCGATGCAATCTTTTTCATCGTACTCTCCGACGCAACTGCCGTGACCCTCGCTTCGCCAGAGGCGGGCGCGACGCGAGTCATGGTTACGGAACTCGCTCTTTTTCTGATGAGATTTATCGAGAGTTTTAGGTTAAAGGGTTGTTAAGATCGGTTACCGCCCGCTCAGCATTCTTAAGGAAGTGTTACGGTCGGGGTTCGAGGCGCGGATCGGCATCGGTGGCGACGGAGGCTGCCGTCCCCGCCACCCCGCTAGCGACGCACGGCCCCAGCGCTTAAGTATTCGGCCGATGGATCACGATTCGACCGACAATCCCAAGGTTGCAGCCCCGCGGACGACGCGCAGCGGTCCCGGGCAGGACTCCGGGCATGTGGATCTGCCGCGGCAGGACTCGGCGCCGGAGGATATCGACCCCGCGACGTCAGGCGCCGAAGAGGACGACGAGGCGCGACTACCGGAGATCCCGGACGAGGCAGGCGAATCGCTGCCGGAAGGCCGGCTGGCATCCGGCCACGCCGCGATCGAGCAGGCGGTGCGCCATGCCCCGACGTCTCCCGGCGTCTACCGCATGCTGAACGCCGCCAGCGACGTACTCTATGTCGGCAAGGCGAAAAACGTCCGCAAGCGGCTCTCCTCCTATGCCCGCGTCGCGGCGCCCCAGCCGGCGCGCATTCTGCGCATGATCGCGGCCACCGCGACGGTCGAGATCGTGTCGACCACGACCGAAACCGAAGCGCTGCTGCTGGAAGCCAATTTGATCAAGCAGCTGCGGCCGCGCTTCAACGTGCAGCTGCGCGACGACAAATCGTTTCCCTATATCCTGATCACCGGCGACCATTGGGCGCCGCAGATCCTGAAACATCGCGGCGCGCAGTCGCGCCCTGGGCGGTACTTCGGACCGTTCGCCTCGGCGGGCGCGGTCGGCCGCACCATCACGGCGCTGCAGCGCGCCTTTCTGGTGCGCTCCTGCACCGACGCGTTCTTCGAAAGCCGTACCCGGCCCTGCCTGCTTTACCAAATCCGGCGCTGTTCGGGGCCCTGTACCGGCGAGATCGATTTCCCCGGCTATACCGAACTGGTGCACGAGGCGACGGATTTTCTGTCCGGCCGCAGCCGCGCGGTGAAACAACAGCTCGCCGGCGAAATGGAAAAGGCCTCGGCAGAACTCGCCTTCGAGACCGCCGCCCTGTACCGCGACCGGCTCGCGGCATTGTCCGCGATCCAGTCGCAGCAGGGCATCAATCCGCGCACCGTGGAGGAAGCCGACGTATTCGCCATCCATCAGGAGGGCGGCTATTCCTGCATCGAGGTGTTCTTCTTTCGCACCGGACAGAACTGGGGCAACCGCGCCTATTTTCCCCGCGCCGAGAAATCCTTCACCCCGGAGGAGGTGCTTGCCTCCTTCCTCGCCCAGTTCTACGACGACAAGCCGCCGCCGAAGCTCATTCTGCTGTCCCACGCCATCGAGGAATGCGAACTGCTGGCCGATGCGCTGTCGATCAAGGCCGGATTCAAGGTGGAGGTGACGACGCCCCGGCGTGGCGAGAAGAAGGAGATGATCGCGCACGCGCTCACCAATGCGCGCGAGGCGCTGGGCCGCAAGCTGGCGGATACCGCGACCCAGAGCCGGCTGCTGCAAGGGCTGGTCGGCACGCTCGGTTTGCCGCATCTGCCGAAGCGGATCGAAGTCTACGACAACAGCCACATCCAGGGCACCAACGCGGTCGGCGCCATGATCGTGGCCGGGCCGGACGGCTTCATCAAGAACCAGTATCGCAAGTTCAACATCCGGTCCGAAGGTCTCACGCCGGGCGACGACTATGCGATGATGCGCGAGGTGCTGCAGCGCCGCTTCAAACGCCTGCTGGCGCCGGCTGCGGAAGGCGATGCCGCGATAGCCAAAGCGGACGACGATTCGTTTCCGCAATGGCCCGACCTCGTCGTCATCGACGGCGGCCGCGGCCAACTCAACGCCGTGAGGGAGATTTTCGCCGGCCTTGGGCTGACGCAGGTCGCGCTGCTGGCGGTGGCCAAGGGACCGGACCGCGACGCCGGCCGCGAAACCCTGTTCATGCCGGACCGCGAGGCGATCAAGCTGGAGCCGCGAGATCCAGTGCTGTATTTCATCCAGCGACTGCGCGACGAGGCGCATCGCTTCGTAATCGGCTCGCACCGCAAGCTGCGCAAGAAGGACATTCGCGAGGCCGGCCTGCAGGAGATCCCCGGCATCGGTCCGTCACGGAAACGTGCCTTGCTGCACCATTTCGGAACCTTGAAGGAAATCGAACGGGCCTCGATCGCCGATCTCGGCAAGGTTCCGGGGGTCAGCGCCGAAAGTGCCCGCAAGATTTTCGAGTTTTTCCACGCGCAGCCGGGGTAATTCGCGTCACACAGGGGCCGCCTGCAACGGATCAGGTGCTCCGCACGGTTGACCTCCGGGCTGCGGCGGTATTGGTAAGACGGATGAACATCGCCACGACAAAGGGATCGGCCAGAAGCTCGCTGTCCCTGCCGAACATCCTGACCTACGGCCGGATCGCAGCGATTCCGGTGGTGGTCGGCTGCGTCTTCCTGCAATCCATCATGTCCTACCCGTTGTGGCTGCGCTGGGTGGCGCTGGCGGTCTTCATCGCGGCCGCGATCACCGATTATCTCGATGGCTACTATGCGCGAATATGGGATCAGCAGTCGGCGTTCGGCCGGATGCTGGATCCGATCGCGGACAAGCTGCTGGTAGCATCCTGCCTCCTGATGCTGGCGGCGGACAGCAGTATTCATGGCTGGACGCTGTGGGCCGCCATCGTCATCCTGTGCCGCGAAATCCTGGTCTCAGGCCTGCGCGAATATCTCGCCGCGTTGCGGGTCAGCGTGCCCGTCACCAAGCTCGCGAAATGGAAAACCACCATCCAGCTGGTTGCGATCGGCTTTTTGATCGCCGGAGAAGCCGGCGAGCAAGTCTTGCCGGCGACCACGCTGATCGGCATCGTCTTGCTATGGTTGTCGGCGATTTTCACGATCTACACCGGCTGGGACTATTTCCGCGCCGGCATTCATCATCTCATCAAGGAGGATGAGGGATGAAGGTGAAGTATTTCGCCTGGGTACGCGAACGGGTCGGCAAAGCCGAGGAAACGGTCGAGCCGCCGCCCAGCGTTCGCACCGTAGACGACCTGATCACGTGGCTGGCGGGACAGGGCGAGGCCTACGCCCATGCCTTCGAAACGCCGCGGGTGATTCGCGCCGCGATCGACCACGCCCACGTCAAACCGGATACGGCCATCGCCGGCGCACGCGAGATCGCTTTTTTTCCACCGATGACCGGCGGCTGAGCCCCTGATGGCCGCCAAGGTAACCATCCGGATCCAGCAAGCCGATTTCGACATCGGCCGCGAGATCGCATTACTCACCCAGGGGCGCACCGATATCGGTGCCATCGTGACGTTTTCCGGGATCTGCCGCGGCTCCGAGGGCGGCGAGGCCATCGCGGCGCTGACGCTGGAGCATTACCCTGATATGGCGGAGGCCGAAATCGCGCGCCACGCCGAAGCAGCGATGTCGCGCTGGCCGCTGACCGGGCTGACGGTGATCCATCGCGTCGGCCGCATCACGGCAGGCGAAAACATCGTCCTGGTGCTGGCGGCCTCGGCCCACCGGCAGGCGGCATTCCAGGCAGCGGAATTCCTGATGGATTATCTGAAGGCCAATGCGCCGTTTTGGAAGCGCGAGGAAAAGCCCACCGGAGCCAACTGGGTCAACGCCCACAGTGACGACGATGTCGCCGCTGCGCGCTGGACCAAGTCCTGATGGCCAAGCACGCAAAGCCGGCGGTCAAGCGGCCGGCCGCAACAAGATTGCCGAACGTCGCTCCCGGCGAACTCGAAACCCTGCTCGATTTCGTGCGCTATGCGACGAGCCGTTTCGTCGAAGCAGAACTGGTGTTCGCGCACGGCACTACCGACCCGGTGGCGGAGGCCGCCTTCCTGGTCTGCGAAACCCTGCATTTGCATCCCGACCAATTCGAGACCTTTGCGGCAGCGCGGGTTACAGCAAGCGAGGCCAAGGCGATCCTCGACTTGATCGCCCGCCGCGTCGCCACGCGGAAACCCGCCGCCTATCTGGTCCACAAAATCTACATGCGGGGTTTGCCTTTCTATGTCGACGAGCGCACCATCGTGCCGCGTTCGTTCATCGGGGAATTGCTGGATACGCATTTCGGAGGCGAGGATGACGAGGCCGGCGGCTCGCTGATCGAGGACCCCGCAGATGTCGAAAACGTGCTCGACCTCTGCACCGGCTCGGGGTGCCTCGCCGTGCTCGCGAGCCGGAATTTCCCCAATGCCCGGATCGACGCCGTCGACCTTTCCAAAGACGCCCTCGCCGTTGCCGCGCGCAACATTGCCGGCTACGGTCTCGATGACCGGGTGACCCTGCATCGGGGCGACCTGTTCAAGCCGGTCGGCGGCCGGCGCTACGACCTGATCATTTCCAATCCGCCCTATGTCGACGCGCAGGGCATGGCCGACCTGCCGCGGGAATGCCGCGCCGAGCCGAAACTCGCTTTCGACGGGGGGAGCGACGGACTCGACGTCGTCCGCCGCATCCTCGACGAGGCCGGGCGGCACTTGACGCCGCGGGGCGGGCTGCTGTGCGAGATCGGCCGTTGCCGGCCCGCGCTGGAGGCCGCTTACCCGCATCTGCCGCTGCTCTGGCTCGATACCGAGGAATCCGACGGCGAGGTGTTCTGGATCGGCGCCGCCGATCTGTGAGCGAGCCCGCCGTCCTCAATCCGCCCGATTGAGCCGAAATATTGCGCTGCATTGGCGTTCCCGTGGCGCGACGAAGCTGATAGCTTGCGCGGGCAGCCGCCCGCGTCCCGAAACTATGAAGAGGCCCCCATGCTGGATAAGAGCCCACGCCCTGCCGCCGTCAACGTACCGAACGATCTCGCCGCGCATTGGATGCCCTTCACCGCTAACCGGGCGTTCAAGAAGAACCCGCGGCTGCTCGCCGGCGCCAAGGACATGCATTACGTTACCGTCGACGGTCGCAAGATCATCGACGCTGCCGCCGGCATGTGGTGCTGCAACGCCGGCCACGGCCGCAGCCAGATTGCCGAGGCGATCGGCAAGCAGGCCGCGGCACTGGACTACGCGCCGCCGTTCCAGTTCGGCATTCCGCAGGCTTTCGAGCTCGCCAGCCGCATCGCCGATCTGGCGCCGGCCGGGCTCGATCACGTGTTCTTCTGCAATTCCGGTTCTGAGGCTGCCGATACCGCGCTGAAAATCGCGCTGGCCTATCACCAGATCAGCGGTCAGGGCGGCCGTGTCAGGCTGATCGGCCGCGAGCGTGGCTATCACGGCGTCGGCTTCGGCGGCACGTCCGTCGGCGGCATCGTTGGTAACCGCAAGATATACGGCTCGCTGTTGTCGGGCGTCGATCATATTTCCCACACCTATGACCGAGAGAAGCAGGCCTTCACCAAGGGCGAGCCGGAATATGGCGCGCATTTCGCCGACGATGTGGAGCGGCTGGTCAATTTGCACGGCGCCAACACCATCGCCGCCGTCATCGTCGAACCGATGGCGGGATCGACCGGCGTGCTGCCGGCGCCGAAGGGTTATCTCAAGCGGCTGCGCGAGATCACCCAGAAGCACGGCATTCTCCTGATCTTCGACGAGGTCATCACCGGTTACGGCCGGCTCGGCTTTGCGTTCGCCGCCGAGCGCTACGGCGTGCTGCCGGACATGCTGACTTTTGCAAAAGGCATCACCAATGGTGCTGCGCCCATGGGCGGCGTGCTAGTGCGTGACACCATCCACGACGCCTTCATGAGCGGCCCGGAACATGTCGTCGAACTGACCCACGGCTATACCTATTCGGCGCACCCGATCGCCTGCGCCGCCGCGCTGGCGACGCTCGACATCTATCGCGACGAAAAGCTGTTCGAGCGCGCGAAGATGCTCGAACCGAAGTTCGCCGACGCCGTGATGTCGCTGCGGAACGAGCCCAACGTGGTGGACATCCGCACCATCGGCCTGACGGCGGGCATCGACCTTTCGTCGCATCCGGACCTGCCGGGCAAGCGCGGCTTCGACGGGCTCAACAGTGCGTTCCACGACAACGACCTGATGCTGCGCGTGGCCGGTGACACCCTGGCGCTTACCCCGCCACTGATCGTCACCGAAGACCAGATCGGCGAAATCGTTGACAAGGTCGCCAAGGTGATCCGCGCGGTGGCGTAAGGACGCCGCTCTTCCGTCCCCGACGCGGTGCAGCGCCCTGCACGCGCGCCTTCGACGCGCTGCGTCGGTGCGCGGCAGAGCCGGACCTCAAGTATGCACGCTCGAATCGACGCGACAGGTCTCGGTTTCGCGAAACGGCGTTTTACGCCGCACCCCCCCGGGACACTCGGCATCACCGGAACCTTCGAAACCTCTCCACGTTCAATCACCGCAACGCTGATGGGCGGCGCTGCGGCGAAGGAATCACGGACATGCTCTCCAGCGGCTTGCTGCGAGCGGGGTTAGCGCTCAAACTGGGCTATATCACGCGGGCGACGCAATCGTATCTGCGCGACCGCACCAGTCAGGCGACCAACACGGTCACATCCTATGCCGTTGCCGCCGGGATGTTCGCCGCCGCGGGCGTTTTCCTGATCGCGGCGCTCCTGGTCGGCGTCACCGCGCTGTTTCGTTGGATCGAAATTAACTACGGACTATTTCAGGCGTTCGGCGCCATCGGCGGCTTGCTGGTGGCGATCGCGGCGATCTGTGCGGGAGTGGCCGCCACCCGGCTGAAGCGATCCACGCCTCACTTCCCCTCTCTAGCCAGCCGCCTGCGTGTCGCCCTCAAGGCCAATCCGATGAAACCGGCGCGAGCTGAGGCCGCCAGCGATACCGCGGCGGCGATCCTGCGGGCGTCGGCCACCCCGGTGAGCGGCGCCAGCCCTGGACGGGCGACATCCCGCCCGCAATCGGTCGGGGACACCAGGAAGATGCAGGCCGGCCTGATATTGGCAGCTTCGCTGCTAGGTTGGGCGGCTCTACGACGCCAACAGGTACGGCGAACGCAAGCATGATACGCAGCCGTCGCCCCGACGCCACCGACAATCTCTTGCTGATCGCAGCCACGGCTATCTTCGTCCTGACCGCTCAGCGCTATCTGCAAGCGATATCATCGCCCAAGCCGGTGCTGGAACCAGTTATCGCGCTGGGCGATTCTCCCGTGCCTGAAATCTCACAACATGGCCGCGGCCGGCTTTCCAGCAGCCCGTTCCATATTCCCTGGGCGGGCTGGAAGGATATCCTGTGGCGTACCTATCAGCAGATCGGCGAGGATCGTCTGCTCGCCACCGCTGCAGGTGTGGTGTTCTTCGGTCTGCTGGCGGTGTTTCCCGCCATCACGGCGCTGGTATCGTCCTATGGATTGTTCGCTGATCCCTCCACCATCGGAGCCAACCTGCAAACCCTGGCCGTCATGCTGCCGCAGGGCTCGTTCCAGATCGTGGAGGACCAGATCGCGCGGGTGCTAGCCAAGGGCGATGCCACGCTCGGCGTCACGTTCCTGTTCGGCCTCGGGCTCGCGATCTGGAGCGCCAATGCCGGCGTCAAGGCCGTGATCGAGGCCTTGAATGTGGTCTATGGCGAGCGCGAGAAACGCGGATTCTTCCGGCTCAACCTGCTTTCACTGGCCTTCACGACCGGCGGAATCATTGCCCTGATGGTGATGGCGAGCGCAGTGGTGGCGCTGCCGCTCGCGCTCGACCATCTCGGCCTCGCGCAAGAAAGCAAGATCATCGTCAGCCTGGCGCGATGGCCGGTGATGTTCGCGATCCTGCTGGCGGCGCTCGCCGTGCTCTACCGGTTCGGACCGAGCCGCCGGGCGGCGCAATGGGAGTGGCTCAGCATCGGGACGCTGGTGGCGGCCCTGCTCTGGATCGCGGGCTCCTCGCTGCTGTCCTGGTATCTGTCGAACTTCGGAAACTACGACGCGACCTACGGCTCGCTCGGCGCCGCCATCGGCCTCATGATGTGGATGTGGATGTCCGCCGTCATGGTGCTGTGCGGCGCTGAACTGAACTCGGAAATCGAGCACCAGACGGCGCGGGATACGACGGTGGGACGGCCCAAGCCGCTCGGCGAACGCGGCGCTGTGATGGCCGACCAGGTGGGACCGGCGATTCCGAGCTGACCAAAAGAACAGTAGCTCTTCGAATCAACATTGATGCTAAGCTCGCGGCGCCCGGAGGAGCGCAGGATACGGACGATGCGTGCGGCTTTCCGTTCCTCCCGGCGGGGCAGTCTGGACCTGAGGGCGTCGCGCGCGGCATGATTCGCATTTCCACGGTTTTCATCGCCATCTGCATGGTGCTGGTCGCGGCCTCGCTCGGCCTGATCCTGTATTCGGTGCTGGGCATCAGCGGTTCGGAATCCGCGATCGTGGCGCTCACCGCGCTGACCTTCCTGATCCTCTACAACGCCGTGTCGATGCGGCTGCGGGACCGCAGCGATGTCGGTGGCCAGATCGCGGATCTGTCGCGCGGCACCGCCGACCTTGCCCGCCAGGTCGCCGAATTCGGGCGCCGCCTCGCCGCCGTCGAGGGCCGGGTGGTGTCGGCGAACTCGGCCGCCGCCGACCGTATCCAGACCGTGACCGGCGAGATCAACGAACTCGGCGTGCTGGTCAAGCAGCTCGCAGCCTCGGTTGCCAGCCACGACGACATGCTGGCGTCGGGCGCGGCCGCCGCGCCGCCTCAGCCTGTGAGCCCGCCGGATGGCGCCGCTCAGAGCGAACCGTCTGATGTCGACGAGGCAACGGGCAGCGCTCTCGCGCCCGCCGCGGCAACGCCTGCCGCGGCGCTGCCCACTGTTGCGGCACCCCCTGCCACCCCCGCCAAAACGGCGGCCTCGCGCAGCCAGGCGCAGATCCTCGGCGCCGTGAAGGGCGCGGTCGAGGACAACCGCATCGACATCTATCTGCAGCCGATGGTTAGCCTGCCGCAGCGCAAGGTGCGCTTCTACGAGGCGGTCACGCGGCTGCGCGACGACAAGGACGAAGTCATCGCCGCCGAGGATTTCATCGCGGTCGCGGAAGCCGCCGGGCTGATCGGGCGAATCGATCACATGGTGATGCTGCGCTGCGTGCAGGTGCTGCGCCGCCTGATGGTTCGCAACAAGGACGTCGGGATCTTCTGCAACGTCGCCGCGGCGACGCTCGGCAATCCCACCACCTTTGCGCAATGCCTCGATTTCCTCGAGGCCAATCGCGCGCTGGCGCCGTCCTTTGTGCTTGAATTCAAGCAGGCGACGTTTCGCAACCTTGGCCCGACCGAGACCGAGCATCTGGCAGCGCTGGCGCAGCGCGGCTACCGCTTCTCGATCGACCACGTCACCGATCTCCGGATTGAGCCGCGGGAACTGGCCGACCGCGGCGTCCGCTTCATCAAGGTACCCGCCGCCCTGCTGCTCGACCAGCGGCAGAGTTCCAACACCGACATTCACCCATCGGATCTTTCCGATCTGCTCGGCCGCTTCGGCATCGACCTGATCGCTGAACGGATCGAGGGCGAGCGCGCCGTGGTCGATCTGCTCGATTATGACGTGCGGTTCGGGCAGGGATTCCTGTTCGCGCCGCCCCGGCCGTTGCGGCCCGAGGGGGCATCTGCTACCGGCGAGGCCCCTCCGAACCAGGCCCAGGAACCCAATGGCTCCAGCAAGAAGGCTCCCCTGCAAAGTCCGGCCATCGAGCCTCCGGCGCGGACGACCGGCAATGCCGCGCTGGCGCGTCGTGCCGCCGGGCCGGGCTGACCGGCCATCCCCGCCATGACCGGACTCCGTTTTGCCGAGCGGCTGCGCGATCTCGTCGCTGGCGTCGATGTCGTGCTCTCCGACATCTGGGGCGTGGTTCACAACGGCCTCGTGGCATTCCCCGACGCCTGCGACGCGCTTCAAGGTTTCCGCTCCCAGGGCGGCACGGTGATCCTCATTACCAACGCGCCGCGGCCCGCCGATTCGGTGCAACGGCAATTGCGCAAGCTCGGCATCGCCGACGAGACCTATGACGCCATCGTCAGTTCGGGCGACCTGACCCGGCATTTCGTCGCCGACCATCCGGGCAAGAAAATGTTTTGGCTCGGCCCCGAGCGCGACAATTCGATCTATCGCGGCCTGGATGCACCGTCCGCGCCGCTGGAAGCCGCCGATTACATCGTCTGCACCGGCCTGTTCGACGACGAAACCGAATCCGCGGAGGACTACCGCAGCATGTTGCTGAAGGCGCGCGAGCGCCAACTGACGCTGATCTGCGCCAACCCCGACATCGTGGTCGAGCGCGGCGACCGCCTGATCTATTGCGCGGGCGCGATCGCCGAGCTCTATCGCGAGCTCGGCGGCGAGGTGATCTTTTACGGCAAGCCGCACCGGCCTATCTATGAGCGCGCCATCGAGCTCGCGGCCGAACGCCAGAGCCATGTCATCGAACTCAATCGCGTGCTGGCGATCGGAGATTCCGTGCGGACCGATCTCGCCGGCGCGCATGGCTTCGGCATCGACTGCCTGTTCGTGACCCGCGGCATCCACTCCGAAGAGTTCGAGGGGCTCGATCAGTTCGACTCCGCTTCGGTGAAGGAACTGTTTGGGCACCCGCCCAAGGCGCTGATGCGGGAGTTGAGGTGGTGAAGAGGATGCCTCACCCGAAATTCGCTACCGCGAATTTCGACCCCTCGCCGCAAGCGGGGCGAGGTGAAGAGCTTACGCGCTGGCCATATCGGGAAAGACCGCCTCGATCTTGGTCTTCAGCGTGGCGGCATTGAACGGCTTGACGATGTAGTTGTTGACGCCGGCCTTCTTCGCGGCAATCACGTTTTCGGTTTTGGATTCCGCCGTGATCATGATGAACGGCGTGGTGGCGAGATTGGGGTCGGCGCGAACCTCGCGCAACAGATCGTAGCCGGTCATCGGCTCCATGTTCCAGTCTGAGATCACCAGCCCGTATTTCTTGCCGCGCATCTTGTTCAGCGCCGCCGATCCGTCGCTGGCGTCATCGATGTTTTCGAAGCCGAGCTGCTTCAGGAGATTTCGGATGATACGGATCATGGTGTTGTAGTCGTCCACCACCAGAACCGACATCGACAAATCAACCGCCATCTTGATTCCCCTCGCAACGCTACAAGCCATCAACGAGCCTGCGCCAGGCCAAAGCCCCGCAGTCCGCCCGCCACCAGTAGCACCAGCCGTTAAACAGCCCGTTAACCGATCCCTGCGGGAAACCGGGCCACAACACCCGTTTTGCGGTCGATCCGGCCCGGCTTGACTTCGTTGCAGCCGCCGCGTCACGGTCCCTCCGCCACCCTATTTACTGCTTTGACCCGAAGAACCCCTGAAATGACGTCCGGTTTTGTTGTGATTCGCGACACCACGCCCGCGGCGGCCATTCCCAAGGGGGCGGTGGTGGCGATGGGCAATTTCGATGGCGTCCATCTCGGCCACCGCGCTGTCATCGCGGCCGCCCTGCAGATGGGCCAGGCCCATGGCCGGCCGGCGCTGGCGGTGACCTTCGAGCCTCATCCCCGCAGCTTCTTCAGTCCGAACACCCCCCAGTTCCGGCTCACCGACGAGGTCAGCAAGCTGAGGCTTCTGGCCGGGACCGGGCTTTCCGGCGCCGTGGTGATGACCTTCGACAAGGGCCGGGCCGGGACCACGGCGCAGGACTTCATTCGCCATGACCTGATCGAACGGCTCGGAATCAGCGGAATCGCGGTCGGCTACGACTTTCATTTCGGCAAGGGCCGGGTCGGCTCGCCGAGCCTGCTGGTCAGCGAAGCGCCCCGGCTCGGAATCGAGGTCGATGTCCAGGCCCATGTCGACATCGACGAGCGGCCGGTCTCCTCAAGCGCGATCCGGATGGCGCTGGCGGAAGGGCAGATCGACGACGCCACCGCGATGCTCGGCGGCCCGTGGTTCGTGGCCGGCACGGTGATCCATGGCGAGAAGCGCGGCCGCGATCTCGGCTACCCGACCGCCAATATCCGCCTCGACAGAAATTGCGGACTCAAGCACGGCATCTATGCGGTGCGGGTCGGCCGCGGGGACGCACGAGATCATGCGCGCCTCGATGGCGTCGCCAGCTTCGGCCGCCGCCCCACCTTCGACAACGGCGCGCCGCTACTGGAAGTCTTCCTGTTCGATTTCAAGGGCGACCTGTATGGGACGTCGCTGGACGTCGCCTTTGTCGCCTTCATCCGCGACGAAGTGAAGTTCGACGGCGTCGAAGCGCTGGTGCGCCAGATGGATGACGACAGCGCCAAGGCGCGCGCGGCGCTGGCGGCGGCGCCGGACGCGTTTCCGAAGCTTGGAGAAATCGATTGAGCAAAACCGAAAAGCAAAAGATGCTGGCCGGCGAACTCTATCGCCCCGACGCCGATATTGCAGCCGACCAGGCGGTGACCAAGGCCTGGCTGGTGCGCTACAACGCGGCGCTGGCGCAGCCAGTATCGGAGCGGCATGCGCTGCTATCCGAGCGGCTCGCGCATGTCGGCGGCGGCGCCGTGATCCGCCCGCCGTTCTTTTGTGATTTCGGCTATAATATCCGCCTCGGCGACGGCGTCTTCATGAACTTCAACTGCGTCATCCTGGATGTCGTCGAGGTCAGAATCGGCGACCGCACCCAGATTGGGCCGGCGGTTCAGATCTACGCCGCGGATCATCCCCGGGACGCCGGGATGCGCCGCGAAGGCCTCGAATTCGGACGCCCGGTGCAAATCGGGAGCGACGTCTGGATCGGCGGTGGCGCCATCATCCTGCCCGGCGTGACGATTGGCGACGGCGCCGTGATCGGGGCCGGCAGCGTGGTGACGCGGGATGTCGAGGCCGACCAGACCGTAACCGGCAATCCGGCCCGCCCCCATCGCTCGAAACCGTTATCCAAGGACTAACGGCCGATATGAGGCGGGCTTTGCGATTCCCCCACCCGGCTGCTATGGAAGCCCCATGTTTGCGCGGCGCACCATCAGCATTAGCGGCCCGGCTTCCGCCTGAGCGATCTGCGGCGCAAGACCGGGACCTCATCCATTCACCCGCGATGCATCGCGTATCTCGCGCCCTTGAGCCAAACCAGAGCATTCATGTCCGAGAAGCCGCAAAGATCCGACGTTACCGACTATTCCAGAACCCTGTTCCTGCCGCAGACGGAATTCCCGATGCGCGCCGGCCTGCCGCAGCGCGAGCCGGAAATCCTCAAGCGCTGGAACGAGATCGGCCTCTACGGCAAGCTCCGCGAGGCCGCCGCCGGCCGGGCCAAATTCGTCCTGCATGACGGCCCGCCTTACGCCAACGGCAACATCCATATCGGCCACTCCCTCAACAAGATCCTCAAGGACGTGGTGACCAAGAGCCAGCAGATGCTCGGCTTCGATTCCAATTACGTGCCGGGCTGGGACTGCCACGGCCTGCCGATCGAATGGAAGATCGAGGAAGAGAACTACCGCTCCAAGGGCAAACAGAAGCCGGACTTCAAGGACTCCACCGCGATGGTGGCGTTCCGCCGGGAATGCCGCGCCTATGCGACGCACTGGCTCAACGTGCAGCGCGAGGAATTCAAGCGGCTCGGCATCATCGGCGACTGGGACCACCCCTACGCCACGATGGATTATGCCGCCGAAGCGCAGATCGCGCGCGAACTGATGAAGTTCGCCGCCAACGGCCTGCTGTATCGCGGCTCCAAGCCCGTGATGTGGAGCGTGGTGGAAAAGACCGCGCTGGCGGAAGCCGAAATCGAATACGAGGACTATACGAGCGATACGGTGTGGGTGAAGTTTCCAGTCACGTCGCCGGCACATGACGTGCTCGCCACCGCCAGTGTCGTGATCTGGACCACCACGCCATGGACGCTGCCCGGCAACCGCGCCATCAGCTTCTCGCCGAAAATTTCCTATGGCCTCTACAAGGTCACCGACGCGCCCCGCGAAAACTGGGCCCGGAACGGCGATCTGCTGATCTTGGCGGATGCACTGGCGGACGCCGTGTTCAAGCAGGCGCGGGTGGCAGCCTACGAGAAGATGCGCGACTTGCCGGCCGACACGCTCGATGCGGTGGAATGCGCCCATCCGCTGAAGGGTGGCGGCAACTACGAATTCACCGTGCCGTTGCTCGAAGGCGAACACGTCACCGATGACACCGGCACCGGGTTCGTTCACACCGCGCCCGGCCATGGCCGAGAGGATTTCGAGGTCTGGACCGCGAACGCACGCGGTCTGGCGGCGCGCGGCATCAACGCCACCATCCCCTACACCGTCGATGAGAACGGCGCCTTCACCGATCACGCGCCGGGCTTCACCGGCAAACGTGTGATCAACGACAAGGGCGAAAAAGGCGACGCCAACGAGGCTGTCATCAAGGCATTATCCGAGGCCGGGAACATCATCGCGCGCGGCCGGCTCAAGCATCAGTATCCGCATTCCTGGCGCTCGAAGAAGCCGGTGATCTTCCGCAACACGCCGCAATGGTTCATCGCGATGGACCAAGATATCGCGGATGGCGGCAGGGCGAAGCCGGGCGACACGCTGCGCGCCCGCGCGATGCAGGCGATCTCGGTGACGCAATGGGTGCCGCCGTCGGGCCGCAACCGCATCAACGGCATGATCGATAGCAAGCCTGATTGGGTGATCTCGCGCCAGCGCGCCTGGGGCGTCCCGATCGCGGTGTTCGTGCGCGAGAAAGGCGATGGCTCTGCAGAAATCCTGCAGGACGAGATCGTCAACCAGCGCATCGCCGAAGCCTTCATGGAAGAAGGCGCCGACGCCTGGTACATGGACGGCGCGCGCGAACGCTTTCTCGGGCCTCGCGCCGGCGAGGATTGGAAGAAGGTCGACGACATCTGCGACGTTTGGTTCGATTCCGGCTCGACCCACGCCTTCGTGCTGGAAGACCGCCAGCATTTTCCCCAACTCGGCGACATCGTCCGCAAGGTCGATGGCGGCGCCGATACCGTGATGTATCTGGAGGGCAGCGACCAGCATCGCGGCTGGTTCCAGTCGTCGCTGCTGGAAAGCTGCGGCACCCGCGGCCGCGCGCCCTACGACGTGGTGCTGACCCACGGCTTCACGCTCGACGAGAACGGCCGCAAGATGTCGAAGTCGCTCGGCAACACCATCGAGCCGCAAAAGGTGATGAAGGATTCCGGCGCCGATATCCTGCGGCTGTGGGTCTGCGCCACCGACTATGTCGACGACCAGCGCATCGGCCCGGAAATCCTGAAGAACACTGTCGAGACCTACCGCAAGCTGCGCAACTCGATGCGCTGGATGCTCGGCACGCTCGCGCATTTTTCGCCCGGCGACCGGGTCGCGCACGCCGACATGCCCGAACTGGAGCGGCTGATGCTGCATCAACTCGCGGGCCAGGCGGCGATCGTGCGCCAGGCCTATGCCGAATTCGACTACAAGACCGTGGTCGCGAGCCTCTCGGCATTCATGAACACCGAATTGTCGGCGTTCTATTTCGATATCCGCAAGGATACGCTGTATTGCGACCCGCCGTCGTCGCCGGCGCGCAAGGCGGCGCTGACCGCGATCGACATCATCTGCGACGCGATCCTGAAATGGCTGGCGCCGGTGCTGAGTTTCACCACCGAAGAGGCGTGGCGGATGTACAGGCCCGACGCCGAGCCCTCGGTGCATCTGACGCTGTTCCCGACCCAGTTTGAGACGTTCCGCGACGGCACGCTGGCCGCGAAATGGGAGACCATCCGCGACGTCCGCCGCGTCGTTACCGGGGCGCTGGAGGTCGAGCGCGCCGCCAAGACCATCGGCTCGTCACTAGAGGCTTCGCCGCTGGTCTATGTTTCCGACAAGAACATCTTCAACACGCTGTTCGACGTCGATCTGGCCGAGGTCTTCATCACCTCGAATGCGATGGCGACCAATGACGACGCCCCGGCCCATGCGTTCCGGCTGAACGAGGTGCCGGGCGTCGCCGTCGTGGTCGAGAAAGCCGTCGGGATCAAATGCGCGCGATCGTGGAAGATCCTGCCAGACGTCGGCGAGGATGCCGAATACCCCGATGTTTCGCCGCGCGACGCCAGGGCGCTGCGTGAATGGAAGGCGCTGGGGGTGACGGTTTGATATCGTCGTAATGCACAATCGTCGTCCGTGCGAACGCAGGGACCCATAATCCCGGTATCTGAAACAGACAAAGGAAAATGACTAAGAGTCTTTCAAACTATCGATGGCACGGAGTATGGGTCCCGGCGTTCGCCGGGACGACGGCGTGTTGTCCTGCGGCGACCACGCCATGAACTCCTATCTCCGCCACGGCGTGATCGCAGCCGTCACGGCCCTGGTGCTCGATCAGGCCTCGAAGCTCTGGTTGCTGTTCGTGTTCGACATCGCCCGCCGCGGCGCGGTCAAGGTCACCCCGTTCTTCGACCTGGTGCTGGCCTGGAACGTCGGGATCAGCTTCGGCTGGTTCCAGAGCGACAGCCCCTTCGTCCAGATCATCCTGATGGCGATCAAGGCGGTGGCGGTGGTGGTTTTGGCGATCTGGATGGCGCGGTCGCAAACCCGGCTGGCCACGATCGCCCTCGGCCTGATCATCGGCGGCGCCATCGGCAACGCCATCGACCGTTTCGCCTATGGTGCGGTGGTCGATTTTGCCCTGTTCTACCTCCAGATCGGAGGAAAAACCTTCAATTGGTACGTGTTTAACCTTGCCGACGTGGCGATTGTTGCCGGGGTAGCGGCCCTGCTGTATGATTCCTTCCTGGGGGTACCCGCCGCAAAAGCGCCCTGATCCCGGCTGATACGAGCCCTGCTTACGGAGCGGAGTTGCGTGCCTCAGATCGCCAGCGGAAGAATTTGAACAGGAACAGCGTGATGCGCGACACCGAAGCCAGCTTCTGGATTGTGCAGAACCCATTGCCGATCTCTCGGCGGGCCCCCTGGCAGGGGCTCAAGCTCGCCGTCGCCCTGCTCGGCATCGGCCTCGTGATGACTGCAGGTCCCGCCCACGCCGCTGACGACGACGACGAGGATGACAAGACCTTCGAAGAGAAGATCATCGAAGGCATCATGGCCGGCATCGGCGGCACCAACATGGAGAACCGCGGCATCGAGTATCGCGAGCGGTCGCCGCTGGTGGTCCCCCCCAAGCTCGATCTGCCGCCGCCGGCTTCCGCGGCGGCTGCGGCCCCCGCGCCGAACTGGCCGAAGGACCCCGACGCCCAGCGGCGCAAGGCGGCGATCGCCGCCCGCAAGAAAGAGAACAAGGATCCCCGGGAAGCCGCCCGTATACTAACCCCGGCCGAACTTGCCGTCGGCAAGACCGCCGCGCCCGCCCGCACCAACAATGACCCGGTCCAACCGGGCAATTCCTTCAACAATCCGATCCTGAGCCCGTCGCAGCTTGGATATAAAGGCGGCTTCAGCGGCCTGTTCGGCGGCAACAAGTCCGAGACCGCGCCGTTCAAGGGTGAGCCAACCCGGGAATCCCTAACGCAACCGCCGAGCGGTTATCAGACGCCGTCGCCGGCCTTCGCCTACGGCACAGGACCGAAGGAAACGATGAACAAGGAATACAACCCGGCCGCCGGCAAGTATGGCGAATAGGCGCTTCCTTAATCTATCGTAATCTCTCGGCTTCGTGACGCTCGCCGGTTCTGTCCCGTTGTACGATGCCGCTGCGTATCCCGAAAAATTTTGTTCGGGCGGAAAGTTACTCATTCGCACGCATATTGTCGCAAGACCGGTGCCCGGTTTTGCGGAATACGCGCCAGACAGGTCATGATGTCCTCACCCCGTTTCGCCGTTTCGCTTTCCGCCGCGCTACTCCTTACCCTGGCATTTTCCGCAAGTAGCGTTCCCGCCCAGACCACGGTGACTTCGGAGCGCCCGACCACGTTCACGCTCCCCAACGGCCTGCAGGTTGTGGTGATCCCGGATCGCCGCACCCCGGTCGTTACCCAGATGATCTGGTACAAGGTCGGCTCCGCCGACGAGACGCCTGGCAAGTCCGGCCTCGCCCACTTCCTCGAGCATTTGATGTTCAAGGGCACCGCCAAGCATCCGGCCGGTGAATTCTCCAAGACCGTGCTCCGGATCGGCGGCAACGAGAACGCCTTCACCTCGACCGACTACACCGGCTATTTCCAGCGCGTGCCGCGCGAGCAGCTCGGCAAGATGATGGAATTCGAGGCCGATCGCATGACCGGCCTGATCCTGAAGGACGAAAACGTGTTGCCGGAGCGCGACGTCGTGCTGGAAGAATTCAACATGCGGGTCGCCAACAACCCGGATGCGCGGCTGAGCGAGCAGGTCCTGGCGGCGCTGTATCTCAATCATCCCTACGGCCGCCCCGTGATCGGCTGGCGCCAGGAAATCGAGAAGCTGGACCGCGAGGACGCGCTGGCCTTCTACAAGCGCTTTTACGCGCCCAACAACGCCATCCTCATCATCGCGGGCGACGTCGAGCCCACCGATATCCGCCCGATGGTGGAGCGGACCTATGGCGGAATCCCGGCGCAGCCGTCGATTTCGGCCCACCGGGTCCGGCCGCAGGAGCCGGTGCCGGCGGCCCCGCGCACCGTGACGCTGTCCGACCCCCGGGTCGAACAGACCAGCGTGCGGCGCTATTATCTCGTGCCCTCCGCCAACACCGCCGCGACAGGCGAGAGCCCGGCGCTCGACGTCCTCGCGCAATTGATGGGCAGCGGCTCCAACTCCTATCTGTATCGCGCGCTGGTGATCGACCGGCAGCTCGCGGTCAGCGCCGGCGCCGGCTACCAGGGCACCGCGCTCGATGCGACGCAGTTCGTGATCTCGGTCTCGCCGAAGCCGGGGGTGGAGTTCTCGCAGATCGAGCAGGTGATCGACAGCGTGATCGCGGATGTCGGACAAAACCCGGCTCGGGCGGAGGATCTCGAACGCGTCAAGACCCAGCTGATCGCGCAGGCGATCTACGCCCAGGACAATCAGGCGACCTTGGCGCGCTGGTACGGCGCTGCACTCACCTCCGGCCTCAGCATCGACGACATCCGAAGCTGGCCTGATCGCATTCGCGCCGTCACTGCCGAACAGGTCCGCGACGCCGCGCAGAAATGGCTCGACAAGAAGCGATCGGTGACGGGCTATCTGATCAAGGATACCGCGCCGAGACGCGAGGAGAAGCGTTCGTGAACCATTTCGGGACTTCGCTCAGGATTTCCGCGCGGCGCATTGCATTCGCGGCTGCAGCCTGCCTTGCGCTGGCACCGATGCCTTCGCAAGCCGCGGCTAAGGTCCAGCATCTGATTTCGCCAGGAGGCATCGAGGCCTGGTTCGTGCAGGACGCCACCGTGCCGCTGATCGCGATGGAATATGCCTTCGGCGGCGGCGCGACGCAGGACCCGGCCGACAAGTCCGGCGTCGGCAACATGGTCGCCAGCCTGCTCGACGAGGGGGCGGAAGACCTGGACTCCAAGACATTCCACGAGCGGCTCGATCGTCGCGCCATCGAACTGAGCTTCACGTCGAACCGGGATCACTTCCGCGGCTCGTTGCGCATGCTCAAGGACAACAGGGACGAGGCCTTCGATCTGCTGCGCAAGGCGGTGACCGCACCGCGTTTCGAGAGCGCCGACGTCGAACGTATTCGCGCCCAGGTCCTTTCGGGCTTGCGGCGGGAGACATCCAATCCGACGGCGCTCGCCAGCCGCAAGTTCCTGCAGGTTGCCTTCGGCGACCATCCCTATGGCCGCCAGGCCAACGGCACGCTCGAAAGCGTGCCGCGGATCGATACCGCCGACATGAAGGATTACGTCCGCCGCGTGTTGGCGAAGGATACGCTGCGGATTGCCGTGGTCGGCGATGTCGACCCGGCCACGCTGGGCCAGCTGCTCGACAAGACCTTCGGCGGATTGCCGGCCAAGGCAAGCCTGACGCCGGTCGCCGATGTCGAGGCCGCCGGGCCGCCGCAGCGCGCCTTCATTCCGCTCGACGTGCCGCAGACGGTGGTGACGTTCGGCGGCCCCGGCATCAAGCGCAACGACCCGAATTTCATGGCCGGCTATGTCGTCAACCACATTCTCGGCGGCGGCGGGCTGTCGTCGCGGCTCTACCGGGAGGTCCGCGAGAAGCGCGGCCTGGCCTATTCGGTCAATGAATCGCTGTTGTGGATGAATCATTCCGCGATCTTTATCGGGACCACCGGCACCCGCGCCGACCGCGCCGGCGAGACCGTCGACGCCATCGAAAAGGAAATCAGCCGCATCGCCGAGGATGGTCCGAGCCAGCAGGAACTGGACGAGGCCAAGTCCTATCTCAAGGGCTCGCAGATGCTGGCGCTGGACACCTCCTCGAAGCTGGCTTCGGCGCTGCTGCAGTACCAGCTCGACAAGCTGCCGATCGACTACATCGACAGGCGCAACGCCATCGTCGATGCCGTGACGCTGGAGGACGCCAGGAAAGTCTCCCGGCGGTTGTGGGGGCAAGGCCTGCTCACCGTGATCGTCGGCCGCGCCCCGCAAGCCGCAGCCCAGCCGGCGGCGGCGACGCCGCCCACGGCGAAGAACTGACGCGCGCCCCGGAAGACAAGCGCGCGGAAAAACCGGTATCCTGCTGTTTGCCCGATTCCATCAGGGAATGTCGGGGTCTCCGGTGACGCCATGCTGCGGATTTCCCGCGACCTTTCGATCGACGAGAACGACATCGACATCGCCTTCGTTCGCGCCTCCGGCCCAGGCGGGCAGAACGTCAACAAGCTCTCGACCGCAGCGCAACTGCGTTTCGATACGCGCCGGATCACGCTGCCGGAAGATGCCGCGCTGCGGCTGAACCGGCTGGCGGGCCAGCGCATGACCAAGGACGGCGTGATCGTGATCCACGCTCAGCGCTTCCGCACCCAGGAGCGCAACCGTGCCGACGCTATCGACCGGCTGCTCGAACTGTTGCGCGAGGCGATGGTGCGGCCGGTCCCGCGCCGCGCCACCAAGCCGACCTTCGGATCAAAGCAGCGCCGCCTCGAAGGCAAGAAGCGTCGCAGCGACGTCAAGGCGAAGCGCGGCTCGGGCGGGCTGGACGACTGAAGCCTTCCGATCATGTCACCTGAAGAACTCCGGCCGCCGCGCGGCCGGAGTCTTGATTCTTGAAGGGAGCGAACCGGTCGAAGGATCGCCCTCTGGCTAGTAGCGTTTGCCGCCGCTCGCGGGATCGCCCGCCGCACCGCCGGTGCTTCTTGGCGTTCCGCTGCCGGTCCCGACAGTGCCTTTCGCGCCGCTCTTCGCATTGATGCCAGACTTTTCACCGGGCGCGCCAGCCCGCACGTCCATGTCCTCATCGACGCTGCCAGACCCCCCGCCCTGCATATTGCTTCGACCTTGCGCGCCGCCGCGAATTTGGCTGTCAGGCGAGGCGCCTTGCGCGAGTACGGGACCGGCCAACATGGCCGACATGACAAACACGATCGCCGAGGCTTTCACTAACTTCATGCACTTCTCCTGGGTTCAATTCGCGATGGAGGGTTCGGCGGATGCTCGCGCCGTCGGTACCGAACCTGCCCATCGCACGACCAGACGTGTCACGGACGGCGCATTCGCCATGCAAGCCGCGCGGTGTGGTCATCGTTTAGAAAATTCGGGGCCATTTCGCGAAACCTTGGCCACGGACCGACCTTATATGCGGCATATGCGGCGGCCGGTTTGGGGGATCGGCGGGACGGCGATTTTATTCGGTCCCGCGTTCGGGTACCCTCGGGGCAGGCATTGCTCCAGTTGCAATCCCATCGATATCGTGAATCGGTTACAAGGTGCCCATGCCCGTCCGCCAGCTCCCCGAACAGGTCGTCAACCGCATCGCCGCCGGCGAAGTGGTCGAACGTCCCGCCAGCGTGGTCAAGGAGCTGGTGGAAAACGCCATCGACGCCGGCGCCAGCCGAATCGACGTCTTCACCGATGGCGGCGGAAGGCGGCGGATCGGCATCACCGACGACGGCAGCGGCATGAGCTATGGCGATCTGGCGCTCTCGGTCGATCGCCACGCCACCTCCAAGCTCGACGATGAGGATCTGTTGCGGATCCGCACGCTCGGGTTTCGCGGCGAGGCGCTGCCCTCGATCGGCGCCGTGGCCAGACTCGGCATCACCACCCGTCACCTCGACGAGCCGCATGCCTGGTCGCTGGCGGTGGAGGGCGGCGCGAAATCCGCCATCATGCCGGCGGCGCTGAGTCAGGGCACCCGCGTCGAGGTCAGCGATCTCTTCTATGCGACGCCGGCGCGGCTGAAATTCCTCAAGACCGACCGCACCGAGGCCGAAGCGATCCGCGAAGTGGTCCGCCGCCTCGCGATGGCGCGGCCCGATATCGCCTTCACGCTATCAGGCGAAGAACGCGCGCCTGTGACCTGGACCGCCGCCCTGCCCGGCGCCGCCGGCAGGCTGACGCGGCTCGGCGATATCCTGGGCGCAGATTTTCGCGCCAGCGCCATCGAGGTGCGCAGCGAGCGTGACGGCGTGGTGGTCGAAGGCTTTGCCGCTGCCCCATCGCTGACCCGGGCCAACGCGCTCGGGCAGTATCTGTTCGTCAACGGCCGCCCGGTGCGCGACAAGCTGATCATCGGCGCGGTGCGTGCGGCCTATTCCGACTATTTGCCGCGCGACCGCCATCCCGTGGTGGCGCTGTTCGTGACGCTCGACACCCAGGAGGTCGACGCCAACGTGCATCCGGCCAAGACCGAGGTGCGCTTCCGCAATGCGGGCCTCGTCCGCGCGCTGATCGTGCACGCGCTGAAGGAGGGCCTTGCCCGCGAAGGCAAACGCACCGCGGCCAACAGCGACGGCGCGGCGCTGGCCTCGTTCCGCCCGTCATTGGCGCCGCGTCCGGGCAATTGGGACTGGCGGCGCTCGCCGGCCTATCCCGCAGGGCCGATACCGGCCTTCAAGGGATCGGCCGCGGCATTTGCCGAACCGGGCCAGGCCGCTTTCGATGTCGGCACGCCCACCGCGGACGTGCGGTTTCAGGAATCGCCATCCGCCGATTTGCTCGACCGCCCGCTGGGTGCGGCGCGGACGCAAGTTCACGAGACCTATATCGTGTCGCAGACCCGCGACGGATTGGTCGTCGTGGACCAGCACGCCGCGCATGAGCGCATCGTCTATGAAAAGCTCAAGGCCTCATTGGCGCGCAACGGGGTGCCGCGGCAGATCCTGCTGATTCCGGAAATCGTCGAACTGGACGAGGCCACCGTCGAACAGCTGCTGGCGCGCGCCGAGGAACTGGCCTCGTTCGGGCTGGCGATCGAATCCTTCGGACCGGGCGCGGTCGCGGTGCGCGAGACGCCGTCGCTGCTCGGCAAGACCAATGCCGCCTCGCTGCTGCGCGACCTCGCCGAGCACATGGCGGAATGGGATGAAGCCTTGCCGCTGGAACGCCGCCTGATGCATGTCGCGGCCACCATGGCCTGCCACGGCTCGGTGCGCGCGGGCCGCATCCTCAAGCCGGAGGAGATGAACGCACTGCTGCGCGAAATGGAAGACACGCCGAACTCAGGGCAATGCAACCACGGCCGGCCGACCTATGTGGAATTGAGGCTGAGCGATATCGAGAGGCTTTTCGGGCGCCGGTGAGGCGCGACGTCCGCCGCGCGCCTCAACAAAAAAGACGAAAACAACCCCAGGCAAAGGAAAAAGGTAAGGTGGAACACACGGTTATCGAGGGCGTAAAAACGTAAAAACGGTATCATCATACTCCCGCCGCGCCAATTCCTCGAAGCCCTCCGGCGCGGCAAACGCCGCCGCCTTATGCTCTTCCACCACCAGGAGTGCGCCCGGTGTCAGCCAGCCGCCGTCGCGCAGCGACGCCAGCGCCTTCTCGGCGAGCTTCATGCGGTAGGGCGGATCGAGAAACACCAGCGAGAACGGCTCCATCGGGTGCGCGGGTCCGAGATTGGTGGCGTCGCGGCGATACACTTTCGTGACGCCGCCCAGCCCCAGCGCCTCGACATTGTTGCGCAACAGCGCCCGCGCTTCGGCACCGTTGTCGACGAACAGCGTGAACGCCGCACCGCGCGAGACCGCCTCGATGCCGAGCGCGCCGGTGCCGGCGAACAGGTCGAGCACGCGCGCGTCCTGAACCGGATCGTCATAGGCATGGATCAGGATATTGAACAGCGACTCGCGCAGGCGGTCCGCCGTCGGCCGGATATCGTTCGACGACGGCGACGCGAGGTTGCGACCCTTCAGCCGTCCACCGACGACACGCATCACAAGGCCTCGTCATGCCCGGGCTTGACCCGGGCATCCACGTCTTGAAGCCTTCGACACAAGGAATACGTGGATGGCCGGGTCAAGCCCGGCCATGACGGCTTTCTATTCGGCGGCAACAAATCAGCCATCGAACTCTTACTCGTCCCGCGGCTTCAGGTCGCGCTTGCCGTGGTAGCCGCGCTGCGGACGGCGCGGCGGGCCGTAGCCGCCGGCTTCGGCCTCGTTGCGGGCGCGGGCTTCGTCGCTGCCGGTGCGCTGCACCAGCACGCGGCGGCCCTTGCGGTCGGCGATCAGGCCGCTCTTGCCCGCAGGCTTGAACGGCTTCTTGCCGCGCGGCGCGTCTTCGTCGTCATCAGGCTTGGCGGTGGCCTCGCCCGGCATCGGCCGCTTGAAGTCCGCGCCCGCCAATGCGGCGACCTTCTCGCCGAGCTGCTCGCGCAGCACCCGGGTCTTGACCTCCTCGACCTCGCCCTCGGGCAGTTCGCCGAGCTGGAATGGACCGTAGGAGATCCGGATCAAGCGGTTCACCTCGAGCCCGAGATGCGCCATCACGTTGCGGACTTCGCGGTTCTTGCCTTCGCGGATCGCGAACACCAGCCAGACATTGGCGCCCTGGTCGCGCTCCAGCGTCGCATCGATCGGACCGTATTTGACGCCGTCGACCTCGACTCCTTTTTTCAGCGCGTCGAGCTGCCCCTGCGTCACCTCGCCATGGGCGCGGACGCGGTAGCGCCGCAGCCAGCCGGTATCGGGCAGTTCCAGCGCGCGCGCCAGGCCGCCATCATTGGTCAGCAGCAGCAGGCCCTCGGTGTTGAAATCGAGCCGGCCGATCGAGATCAGCCGCGGCAGGCCTTCCGGCAGATTGTCGAACACCGTCGGCCGTCCTTCCGGATCGGCATGGGTGGTCATCAGGCCGCGCGGCTTGTGGAACATGAACAGACGCGTGCGCTCGCGCGGCGGCAACGGCTTGCCGTCGATCGTGATCGCATCGTTCGCGGTGACGTCGAGCGCCGGCGAATTGATCACGCGGCCGTTGACGGTGACGCGGCCCTGCACGATCCATTCCTCGGCGTCGCGGCGCGAGGCGAGGCCGGCGCGCGACAGCACCTTGGCGATGCGCTCGCCGGATTTCTTTTCGCGCGGCGGACGGGCGGCGCGCTTTTCGAATTCAGGCTTGCGCTCGCGGTATTCGCCGCGGCCGCCGAACGCTGGACGTTTTGCGAATACCCTGCTGTCGTCCTCATTGTCGCGGCGCGGTCGCTCTCCCGGCGCCTCGCTGCGTGGATGCTCCTGCCAGGAGCTGCCCTCGCGCGGGCGATCGAATTTCGGACGGTCACGAAACGGGCGGTCTCCTTGCGGACGGTCACCGTGGGGACGATCCTCGCGCGGACGCGAAAAGCGCGGACGTTCCGCACCGCCGCGCTCCTCGCGCGGCTTGTCGAAACGGGGCTTGTCGAAGTTGCGCGCGCCATCGCGGGACGGTCGCGAGTTGCGGCCGGCATGGTCGGGCGAAGACGCATCGCGCTTCTGCCACGGCTTCGACTCGCCGCGATCCGAGCCACGGTCTCCCGGGCCGCTCTTGCGGTCCCGGTCGCGGCTACCAAAGTCCTTGCGCGGACCCCGGTCAGGCGCGCCGCGGGAAAACTTCTTGTCGCCGCCGAATTTTCGCTCCGGACGGTCGCCACGCGGACGATCGCCATCGCGTGATGGCCGCGCGCTGGTGGGACGATCGCCCTGCGGCCTGTCGCCGCGCGGCGTATAGGGCCGCTTCTCAGCCCCACCCTCGCGCGGGGCATAAGGCTTCTTGTCGCCGAATTTCCGGTCGGAGAAACGCGCGGCCGGCCGGGCATCGCCGCGGTCACCACGATCGCCGCGCGGGGTGTAGGGGCGCTTCTCGCCATCGCCGCGGGGACGATCATCGCGGTTGAAGCTGGGGCGATCGCCGCGCGGGCTGTACGGACGCTTCTCGCCGCCACCGGCGCGATCATCGCGGTTAAAGCGGGGGCGCGGCGCATCGCCGTCACGGCGCGGCGGCGGGCCTTCGCGCTTGCCGGCGTAGGGCTTGCCCGGACCGGAATAGGGCTTCTTGCCGTAGGATTTGGCGCCGTCGGGTTTTCCCGCATACGGCCGCCGCTCGTCCTCGGGCTTGCCACCGTCGCTCTTGCCGGCGAAGCCGCGCTTGGCGAACTTCTTCTCAGGTCCTCTGATAGCACCGGAGCGGCCCTTGCCGCCGGAAGGGCGGTCGCGCCGGCCGCGGGAATCGTTGTTTTTGTCGTTGTCGCGGGGCATGAATGGTCTCTCGTATCACTGAAATGCGGTCAGGCGGATGTGGACGGGCTGTCATAGCGAGTACGCGCGCGCGCTTGGCTCAAGGCGCATGGTCACGCAAAACCGGCATCCACTTTTGCTGAATGCGGTTCTCATAGCAGGTTTCTTCCGATGATACGAGGCATGACCGTCCCTTCTTTCATGGATTTGGCGCTGAAAACCGCCAAAAACGCCGGAAAGGCCGGCGAAGTCCCGATCGGCTGCGTGATAGTCCGAGGGTACGAGGTGATCGCCACCGCGGCCAACCGCACCCTGACCGACCGCGATCCGACCGCGCACGCCGAAATCCTGGCGCTGCGGCAGGCCGCCGACGCGATCGGCACCGAGCGGCTGGTCGATTGCGACCTCTACGTCACGCTGGAGCCGTGCACGATGTGCGCCGGCGCAATCTCGCTGGCGCGGATCCGGCGGCTGTATTACGGCGCCGCCGATCCCAAGGGCGGTGCCGTGGAATCCGGCGTGCGGTTTTTTGCTTCGCCGACCTGCCATCACGTGCCGGAGGTTTATGGGGCGGTGGGCGAGACCGAGGCGGCGACGCTGCTGAAGGATTTTTTCAAGGTACGGAGGTGAAGGCTCTTCTTACCTCTCCCGCTTGCGGGGGAGGTCGACGCGCGCGACGCGCGCGGCGGATGGGGGGAAGCTCTCTCCTCTGGCGCCGGCGTACGCTGAGGCACCCCACCCGAAGCGGCCTCCTATCTCGCCTGCCGGACCAGGTTCGAATCCTTCAACACCATCAATTCATACAATCTGAAAATCCCCGACGTGCAAATTGGCGAGAGCCACGTTCTGCAGGAGCACGCTGTTATTTGCATCGATCGTAACGATCGTATGATTGCCCGATGCAGTCGCAGCCGCCAGCGCCGCTGCCGCATCTGCGAATATTCCGCCTTCGAATCTGAGGACATCCTGGCCGGCAACGAAGTCGGTGATGGTATCCTGGCCGAGGTTTGTGCGGAATGCGAACGTATCGTTTCCGGCGCCACCCGACAGCGTATCGTTGCCGGCCCGGCCGTCGATCTGGTCGGCGTTGTTGCCGCCAACGATCGTGTCGGCCCCCGACGTTCCCCTGATCCAGGTTTCGGACTGGATCTGCGCGCGGCTCCACGAGGTATTGTCGGAAAAGACGACCTGCTCGACACCTTCTCCACCAAGCTGGTTGGTGATCTTGAGCTGCTCGCCCGTTGAAACGATCTCGATAATGAGGTCCGCCCGGCAGAAGTCCTGCCAATCTGACGGTATCGGTGCCGCCGTCATACCAGACTTCGTTGATCGTATCGTTGCCGGAGCCGATTCCGTACAGATAAGTGTCGCCGCCGTCGCGACCAGCGAGGGTATCGTTTCCGCCGCCGCCGTCGATCTTTTCGACGCCACCTCCACCTGTAATCGTGTCGTTGCCGGCTGTGCCGCGAATCCAGGATGCCTCGGCAATCTGACTGCGATTCCACGTCGTATTGTCAGCAAACAGCAGCTGCTCGACGCCTTCCCCGCCAAGCTGGTTGGTGATTTTGAGCTGCTCGCCCGTCGAGACGATTTCGATGATCAGGTCCGAACCGGCAGAAGTCCTGCCAATCTGACGGTATCGGTGCCGCCGTCATACCAGACTTCGTTGATCGTATCGTTGCCGGAGCCGATTCCGTACAGATAAATGTCGCCGCCGCCGCGGCCAGCGAGGATGTCGTTTCCGCCCCCGCCGTCGATCTTTTCGACGCCACCTCCGCCCGTCATCGTGTCGTTGCCGGCTGTGCCGCGAATCCAGGATGCCTCGGCGATCTGACTGCGATTCCACGTCGTATTGTCAGCGAATGTGACCTGTTCGACGCCGTACGGCGCACTAATGTCGAGTTGGTTGGCAACCCTGAGCTGCTCGCCCGAGGAAATAATCCGGATGACCAGATCGCCTCCCTCTTGGGAGAACAGAACATCCGCTGGCAACAGATTCCGGAGCTTCACCACGTCGGTACCGCCGCCGTGCCACGCCTCATTGATCGTATCGTTGCCGGACCCGACGCCGAACACATAGCTATCGCTGCCGGAGTTGCCCGACAGGGTATCATTGCCGGCACCGCCATCGATCTTGTCGTCGCCGCCGGTACCATTGATGATGTCGTCGCCGGAGGTGCCGAGCATCCATGATGCCGCGACAATCTGGCTACGATCCCAGGTCGAATGATCGGAAAACTGTACCTGCTCGATGCCATAGGCAGCGCTGCCGTTGAACTGATCTGTTACCCTGAGCTGCTCGCCCGATGAAATGATCAGGATAACCAGATCGTTTCCGTCCTGACCGAACTGGACGTCCGCCGGCAGCAGGTTCTTCAGTCTGACGGCGTCGCTTCCGCTATTGAACCAGGCCTCCGTAATCGTGTCGTTGCCGGAACCGACGCCGAACAAATAGGTGTCGCTACCGACGCCGCCGGAGAGCGTATCATTGCCGGCGCCGCCATCGATGTTCTCATCACCGCCGCCGCCCGATATCGTATCGTCACCCGCCGTGCCGCGAATCCACGATGCGGCACCTATCTGGCTGCGATCCCAGACGGTGTTGTCGGCGAACGTGATCTGCTCGACGCCGATGTCGCCATTGAACTGATCTTTGACCTTCAGGGTGTCGCCGTTCGACAGAATTTTCAAAAAGAGATCGTTGCCCAAGCGGGTGAACTCGACGTCCGAGGCATTCAGGCCGGCCAGCTTGACGCGGTCGCCGCTGCCCGCGCTGCCGCTTCCTTCCACGATCGTGTCGTCGCCGGAACCCGCACCATAATGATAGGTGTCGTTGCCATTGCCGCCCTGCAAGATATCGGCGCCGCCGCGTCCATCGATCACATCGTTCTCAACCGTTCCGGCGATGTCATCGGCGCCGGTGGTGCCGTAATGCGTCACGATCGAACCATCGCTCGCGACCGCATTTGCCAGGATGGTCTGGTCGGTCCAGACCGTCCCGTCGTCGAATTCAACGGTCGTAATCTTGCCGCCGGACCCAAACTGTTCCTTGATCGTGATGCGGCCATCGATACCGCCCGCTCCGAACAACATAATGGCATTTCCGGCGTTTCGCACCACGGTCACGTCGGCCACGGCAATACCGTGAAGGACGAGCTTGTTCGGACCCGACGAAGTCTGGTTGTCGATGATGTCTTTGCCGTCCCCGCTGGCGTAAACGTAGGTATCGCTTCCGCCGCCACCGAGAACGATGTCGTCGCCATGGCCACCGGCGATGACGTCGTCGCCTGGGAAGCCATGGATCAGATCATCGCCGGCCGTTGC
The DNA here is from genome assembly GCA_001464035.1 of Bradyrhizobiaceae bacterium Ga0074131. Classification (GTDB taxonomy): domain Bacteria; phylum Pseudomonadota; class Alphaproteobacteria; order Rhizobiales; family Xanthobacteraceae; genus Bradyrhizobium. The sequence goes on along the minus strand of LNEC01000008.1, from coordinate 145,510 downwards.
AGCCTGAACCAGCAACGCCGCCCGCATGTCGGCCTGGGTCCAGACCGTGCCGTTGTCGAAGACGATCTGCTCGACGCCACGGCTGAACCAGCCGTCGAGGCCATCCACAAGCCGGATCGATCCTGCGTCACCGGCGCCCACGACGCTTTCCGCGATCGTCAAGGTGACGCTGTTACCGTCGCGAACGAACTGCACGTCGGCGGACGCTACTTCGTGCAGGATCAGCGTGTCATACGAGCTGAAATTGCCTACGGTGCCCTCGGTAATCACGTCATCGCCGTCACCGCGGGTATAGACGTAAGTGTCGTCTCCAGCGCCGCCATTGAGCGCGTCGTCGCCCCCTCTACCCACCATCAGATCGGACGCGCTGGAGCCAAGGATGATATCGTTGCCTGCGGTTCCGGCAGATGCAATCAGCATTTCCCGAATGGCGACCTGGGTCCAGATCGTGCCGTCTGCAAAGACGACATTCTCGACGCCTTGGCTGAACCAGTCCTCGAATCCATCCTTGAGCAGAATGGAGCCGCCGTCGCCTGCTCCCGGTGCGCTTTCGCCAATCATCAGGGTGACGTCGCCGCCGTTGCGTACCAGGCTGACATCCGCCGGATTAATCCCCTCCAGAACCAGGCTATCGATGGTGCTGAAGTTGCCCGACGTGCCCTCGATAATAACGTCGTTGCCGTCGCCGCGGGCGTAGAAGTAGGTGTCGTCCCCCGCGCCGCCGTCGAGTGTGTCGTCCCCCGCCCCACCACGAATATAGGTATCGTCGCCGTCGCCGCCGCTCAGAGTGTCATTGCCGGCCCAGCCAAACAGAATGTCGCCGCCCTGCTGGCCATAGATGATGTCGGCGCCGGAGCTCCCGAACATGACGTCCTCGGCGGTCGTTCCGCTCAGAGTCCCGGGCGAGCCGCCGCTGTCGATGAGCGATATGAAGCCATAAAAGGACAGCTGCGCGGCCCGTTCCCCGGGGGTGTCGCCGGCATGGGCCGGCGCATTCAGATATTCCAGCGCCTGAGCCCGCAGCGTGTCCCCGACGCCGCCCGTCGAGAGCGCCACGCCATCATCCGCGAACAGAATCGTGGCGAGCGACGCGCCCGAGAAATAACCCGTGATTGTCACGGTCTTGCCGGTCACGTTGTTGACGATGATGAGATCGTCGCCATGGCCGGGCCGCTGGAGCGTCACGTCGCCGGAGTCGATATCGCGCATGACTAGGCGAGACGAGGGTCCGCTCGCTGCGATTGTGACGTTTCCGCCTTCCGGCGCATACACGAAGGTGTTGTTGCTTCCATCTGAGATGCTCTTGTCGCCCTCGCCGAGGTAGATGATCGCATTTGAGGGCAAGCCCGTAATGGTGCCCGTCGTCGATCCTTGATCGACACACGTGATGGACAGCATATCTAGGAACAGGGCCTCGACGCTCTCTGCGAGCCCGGCCTTCTCAGCCGCCATGATGAATTGTGAAGCCGTCTCGACCGAATTGGCGTCGAACAGATCGACCCGCAATGCCTTGACGATCGGCAGCACCTGGTTCCAATAGGCCGCCGCCTGCGTCACGTCCGCAGGCGCGACGGCGGAGAGCGTCTTGATCAGCGTGTCGAAGTCGACGCTGATGCGATCCGTCTCCGGATTGAACGCGATCCGCATGAACGGTAGGAATGGGCTCGACGCGACGGTCTCGAGGTCGGGGGCGTTCAGCACCAGTGCCATCGAGACCTGGCTGACGAAGCGCGCCTTGAGCTCGTCGACGATAAGGCCGTAAATCGACTCGTAACGCGCGCCCGCGGAGGCGTTCGGATCGTTCGCATAGCGTGGTTGCTCCACCGGATCGATGCCGTAGAAGGCATAGACCACGGCAAGATGCTGCGCATTCACATGCGGGCCTTTGCTCGCCGGATCGATCGCGGAGACGCCTGCCCACGCTCCCACGATGTCTTGGAAGGCCGCGTCGAACTCCGCGCCGGATAGCGTCCCGGAGTCTAGGATGAGGTCCTGCACGTCATCCAGCAAAGCCAAGTTCAGCGACATCGCGATCCAGAGATCCGGCATGGTGCCGTAGCCGACGAGCTGCGGCAGCAGCCTCGCCTCCGCCGTATAGGTGAACCCCTCCGGCGGCTGATAGATCGTTTGCATCGGACTGGTCGCGAAGTTCACTTCCGCGATCGTCTGCACGACCGGGCCGTTGGCGGTATTCACCGTGAAGGTCGCCGTCTCGACCACAGTGTTGCCGTTGATAACTTGACCGGACTGGTTGACGGTAAGGCTTATGGAGGTGATGCCGAGATCGGCCAGCGTGTAGAGTTCGCCGGAAGTCCCTTGACCATTCACATCCGCATCGACCCAGACCCTGAGGTTCACGAATCCCGCATCACTCGCATCGATGATCCCGTCACTGTTGGCATCGAGCGCCGCGAGATCCCGGAATCCATTTCCGCTTTCGGCGCCGAGCAACTCGGCCGACGTGATCGTCGAGCCGCTGGGCGGATTGAGCACCAGTAGCCCGTCGCCAGGCTGGATCCAGCCTGTATGTCTGGCAAAGCCCGAACCGGTGAAGTCGAAATACGCCGTCGATCCCGCAAGGCCCGAGAGGTCGATGCCGGCTCCCGTCAGATCGAGCACCAGTGGGTCACCGGGCGTCGGCGGGGCGCCGGGAAGTCCGGGCGGCGGTGTATTGCCTGGATTGTTTGGGTCGCCGGTGGGCGTGGGATTTTCGGAACCGAAGGGACCGCCGGGATTGCCGGGGTCGCCCAGCCCGTTGGGCCCCGGCCCGGGCGGCGGCGGTAACAAGGGGCCAAGCCAACCCGGCAGATCGCTGGGCCTGTAAGGCCCAAAACCGTAAGTGACCCCAACGCCGGGCGTGCCAGCTCCCATGGCCAGAGCGGCGCCATTGGTCCCCAAATTATAATTGACAGACTGTGTGCCGAGGCTTGCGGATATCGACGCGCCAGTGAGGTAGGCATCGAGATCGTTGGTATATCCGGCCGAGGCGCTCGCCCTCGGCGTGCCGTAATAGATCTGACCGTACACGTTGCCGTAATTGTCGGCGTATAGGCCTATCCCAAATCCCCCGGCCCCGAGTGGCGCCACGATAACTCCACTATACCAGCCTGCAGCCATGGGACGCTCCCTGGATTGACATATCTGTTTCGGAGATCCGCTACCGCCTCGCGCTGCGCCACTGACAAATGACGTTCGCGACCCCGTAGCCGCAAATCAGTAGCAACAGTACAGCGATGACGGCATTGTTGGAGAGATAGGCCACCGCAGCGAAGCCCGCGAAGGCCGCCATCGCTAGCGCCGAGGAAACCGCGAACCGCCGCCGAATTTCCAGGGGTATCGTCCGATTGGACAGCACGCTCAGCATGTAGTATCGCGACGAAAGTTCATCGGCGAATTGACGCGGATAGTATTTGCGCGCATCCGCGTCTGCGCGCTGGAGTATCCATCCCGACGCCAGCAACAATGCACTGCTGAACAAGACCAGAAAGCCCTTCACGATGGGACCCTCCGGGCCCGCTCGTGCGACCTGATCCGGGCAATGATTGCGCCACCTACTGCAAGGAACTTCATCCGGCGCATCCTGACTACTCCGCGGGACGCAGCAAATTTCGGTGCGAATGCGCTCGCAGCAAGATCACGTACCACAGCGACAGAACGCGCGGCCTTACGCTGATCATCGAGATGAGATTTGGGAATCGATAGTTCGCGCGCGAACAGGGAACGCCATAACAACGTCGCCACATGCTTTGGAACCCGCCGGCCGCAACTTGCCGCGACGGCCCGACGCGCTCGCCTCACCCCAGCCATAGCGGAACAGCCCTTCCACGAATCGATGGCCAAACTTGATTCATCGACCTGAGGTTGACCCTATGCCTTTTCTCTCGGAGGTTGCAAATGAAATCTGCACGACATTCGATTTGAAATGCCTTTGCAGAAAATTGTATGCGCATCATCGCAATTATTATTTCCCATCAACCATTGGGACAAGCACGGCGATTGTCGCTTCGTGTCGACGGATCTTGATGCCGAGCGGCGAGCAATCTCTAATCTGGAATAGCTCTACACCGTTAGGAGCTATCCTGTAGGCGAAATTAGACAACTGGCCGCATGTTCTGAATCATTTGATCAGGCAAGTTCCCACGCGCCCCAAGCGCCCGCCGGCAAGAGGGGCTTGCAACCCGTAGACGGGTTGTCATGCCACTACTACTTATCGCTGGATGAAACTCAGAGTGAAGCCAGAGCGTGATAGTGTTCCGCGCGAGGAACTATGACGAGAGGAATACCAAGAGTGTGGTGTGCATTCGAGGGGCATCGCTGCGCGATGCCCCTCAGGGGGAGGGCTACACAGTCATCCCGCCGTGAAAAACTCCCGCAACATTCTCGCCGTCGCGTCCGGATTTTCTTCCGTCAGGAAGTGACCGCTATCGACCGGCGCTCCCTGCACATTGGTCGCCCAGTTCTTCCAGGTATCGAGCGGCGTCGCCGCTGATCTGGCGATGCCGGCGTCGCCCCAGAGCGCCAGCATCGGGATGGTGATCTTCTTCCCCGCATCGCGATCGGCCTTGTCGATCTCGAAATCGGCATAGGCGCCGGCGCGGTAATCCTCGCACATCGCGTGCAGCCGCGAGGGATCGCGGAACGGCGCGAGGTAATGCTCCAGCGCGCGCCGATCGATCGCATCGAGATTCTTCGACTTGGTCTGGCTCGCCATCTTCTGCTTCAGGAAGAAATCCGGATTGCTGCCGATCAGGGTTTCCGGCAGCGGGAACGGCTGCGCCAAAAAGGTCCAGTGATAGATCTTCAGCGCGTAGAGCCGGTCCATCCGCTCCCAGTAATCGAGGGTCGGCAGGATATCGAGCACCGCCAGCTTCGACAGCCGGCCGGGATGATCCAGCGCGAGGCGATAGGCGACGCGGCCGCCGCGGTCGTGGCCGGCGAGCGCGAAATGCACATGGCCCAGCTTTTCCATCGCCTCGATCATGGTCCCGGCCATCGCGCGCTTGGTGTACGGCGTGTGCTCGCGGTCGCTTTCGGGCATGTCGGACCAGCCGTAGCCCGGCAGGTCGGCGATGATCAGCGTGAATTTGTCCGAGAGCTGCGGCGCGACGCGGTGCCACATCACATGGGTCTGCGAAAATCCGTGCAACAGCAGCAGCGGCGGCCCCTTGCCGCCGACGCGGGCGAAGATGCGGCCCGATCGTGTGTTGATCCATTCGGCGGAATAACCGGGAAACAAGTCGGCGAGATCGGGCATCAGGCACCTCTGTCGTCATCAGCCAATGCGGATGATCCAGTAAACACCGGCATCTCCGTCTACAACAGACGCCAGCGTACTGGATACCCCGCCGGAGCCTGTCATCAGGCGCGCATCCGCGCGACCCATTGGCGAGGTATGGCAGCAGGGCCGCTGCTTCAAACATTGTTTGCCGTTGCCGCTGGCGCGCGGCGGATATATGCCATCGGCAAGCCCTTCCAATCATAAAGCCCGACCCACAATAAACCCGACTGAGGAAATGCCATGTCGATCGATTTCGAGATTCCGGCCGAAGCCAAGGCGATCCGCGAGAAGGTCCGCAAATGGGTGCATGACGAGTGCATTCCTGCGGAGAAGGAACTCGACACCAAGCCGCTCGACGAAGTGCTGGGTCCGCTGCGGAAAAAGGCCCGCGCCCAGGGTCTGTGGTGCCCGTGGGTGCCGAAGGAGTACGGCGGCATGGGCCTCGGCCCGCTCGCCAATGCGCTGGTGCAGATGGAGCTCGGCGAAAGCATGCTCGGCGCGCTGTCGATGAACACGCAGGGGCCCGATGACGCCTCGATGATGACGATCCTCGCCCATGGCACGGAATACCAGAAGGAAAAGTTCCTGAAGCCGCTGCTCAACGGCGACAAGCGCATCTGCTTCTCGATGACCGAGAAGGCGGCCGGCGCCGACGCCACCGGCATGCAGACCACCGCCGTGAAGGACGGCAACGAGAACTACATCCTCAACGGCGAAAAATGGTTCTCGTCCTCCGCCAGCGTGGCCGACATGGCGCTGGTGGTCGCCAGGACCGATCCGAACGCGCCGCGCCACAAGCAGCATTCGACCTTCATCGTCGAACTGCCGAACCCCGGCTATATCATCAAGCGCAACGTCGCGAACATGGCGATCGAGGGACCGCATGACGACATCCTGCACGGCGGCCACTCCGAGATCGATATCAGGGATCTCAAGGTACCGGCCGACAATCTGCTCGGCGGCGAAGGCAACGGTTTTAATATGGGCCAACACCGTCTCGCCTATGGACGGCTTCGTCATGGCATGCACAACGTCGCCAAGGCGCAGCGCGCGCTCGACATGGCGGTGGCCCATGTCACCACGCGCTCCACCTTCGGATCGCTGCTATCAGACCGCCAGGGCGTGCAATTCATGTTGGCCGATTGCGCCAGCGAACTCTATATCGGCCGGCTGATGCTGCTGCACATCGCCTACAAGGCGGAGAAAGGCCTGGACATCCGGCAGGAGAACTCGATCGCGAAGATCTTTCATGCCCACATGGTGCACAAGGTGATCGACACCGCGATCCAGCTGCACGGCGCGCTTGGCTTCAGTCAGGATACGCCGCTGGCGAAATGGTACACCCAGGTGCGTTCGCAGCGGCTGGTCGACGGTCCCGACGAGGTGCACAAGTGGAAGATCGGCAAGAACGTCATCAAGGCGTTCCGCGAGCACGGCACCACGGCGAGCGCGGCGGGCGGGGACTTGCTGTAGCGAACGCGTCCTTGCGAGCCAACGGGTCGCGCGAACGCGCGCCCGATGACAGGCTCCGCGAAGCAATCCAGCTTTTGTGAGATAACGAAGAAAGCTGGATTGCTTCGTCGCAAGCGCTCCTCGCAATGACGCTGTGGGACCATCGAGCCTCATCCCGGGGAGCGATCGGCGGCGCAATGCCGCCGTTGCCTTGCGCGTGTCTCCAGAGATCGGGTAGCCCTCCTTGCGGGGATCACCGCTTCAGGTTCTCGATCAGCATCGCCATCCCTTGGCCGCCGCCGAGGCACATCGATATCACGCCGTACCGTCCACGCGATGCCGCCAGGTGATGCATCGCCGTGATCGTCATGCGTCCGCCCGTCGCGCCGGGCGGATGACCGATCGAAATGCCGCCGCCATAAAGGTTCGTACGCTCCCGCGAAATGCCCAGTTGCTTTTCCGCATGCAGATTGACTACCGCAAACGCCTCGTTGATCTCGAAATAGTCGACATCGGAAACCCTGAGATCGTTGCGCTTGAGAAGCTTGTCGATCGCCGGCACAGGCCCCGCCCCCATGATCCGCGGCGGCACGCCGACCGCGGTCCAGTCTTTGAGCAGCGCCTCGCCTTCGAGACCCTTCGCCTCGGCTTGCGCCCGATCCGCCACGATCATGAACGCGGCTCCGTCGGTGACGCCGGATGACGAGCCCGCCGTCACCCGACCGCGGTCGCGAAAGGCCGGCTTGAGGTTGCGCAACTTCTCGCGGCTGACGTCGGGCCGCGGAAATTCATCGACGGCGAAGAGCCGCCGGCCCTTGCCGTCCGGTACCTCGATCGGCGCGATTTGCCGCGCGAGGAAGCCCGACTTGATCGCCGCTGCCGCACGTTGCTGGCTCATGTAGCCCCAGTCATCCATCGGCTCGCGCTCGTACTGGAAATCGTCGGCGAGATTCTCGGCCGTCTCGCCCATATATTCCTGGCTGAAGGGGCAGCGGTACGCCCAGTCGAGCTGATCCTCGAGCGTCATCGCACCGCGTTGCGTGCCGTACCGCGCGGTCGTAACGACGTGCGGCATCCGGCTGTAATTCTCTCCGCCGCCGGCGAGCGCGATACTGCTCTGGCCCTCCTTGATCTGCTGACTCGCGGAGATCAGCGCCTGCAAGCCGGTCCCGCACGCCCGGATCACATTGAGCGCCGGCACCTGTTCCGGCAGCCCGGCCTTGATGCCGATGACGCGACCGCCGAACAGGCTATCGCGATCCGGAAACAGCGTGCTGCCGAAAACAAAATGGTCGATATCGTCTGCCTTCAGCCCGGAACGCTGGATGGACGCCTTCGCCGCATGCGCGGCGAGATCGGTCAACGGCACCTGACGCAGCGATTTTCCGAAGTCGCCAAAGGGCGTACGCGCGCCGGCCGCCAGCATGATATCTGTCATCGAAATCTCCCGGTCGAACCTCAGGCCAGCTTGACGGGCAAGGCCGCCAAGCCGCGCAGAATGACGGAGTCGGTCCAGTTCGGCGCCGCGTCACTTGCGAGGCAGATGCCGGGAAACCGCTCCGCCAGCCGTCTCACGGCAATCTGTCCCTCCAGCCGCGCCAGCGGCGCGCCCAGGCAGAAATGAATGCCGTGGCCAAACGTTAAATGCGGGTTCGGCGCGCGGCCGATGTCGAAAGTGTCGGGGTTCGGAAACTGCCTGCCGTCGCGATTTGCGGCGCTGGTGAACGCGAACGCGCGCTGTCCCTTGCGCAAAGCACGTCCGCCAAACTCCATATCGGCGGCCACGACCCGCGCCAGCGCGCCGCTCGGGCCGTCATACCTGAGCCATTCCTCGACCGCCGGCTCGACCAGCGTGAGGTCGCCGGTCAGCCTTTCCCACTGCTCGCGAAACCGCATCGAATGATAGAGGCCGTTGCCGAGCATGTTGGTCGTGGTCTCGTGACCGGCGAACAACAACAGGATGCACGTCGCGATCACCTCGTCCGCGGTCAGCGCTTCCCGTTCATCGCGGGCCACGACCAGCTCGCTGATGAAGTCCTGGCGCGGCTCCGCCGTCCGTTCCGCGACGATGCCCCGGAAGTAGTCGGCCAGGGCCCTGGCGCCGACCTCCGCGCGCGCATATTTGTCATCCGATGCGCGAGACGTGCCGATAAACAGTGCCACTTCGTCGGACCAGATCTTGACGCGACCAAGGTCGCTTCGGGGAACGCCGAGCAGATCCATGATGACGGTGGCCGGCAGCGCATAGGAGAAATCCGCGATCCAGTCGATCGGTTCGCCTGCCCACTGCTTGGCGGCGAGTTGGTCGAGCAGAATCGTTACGATGCGCTCGATGCCGGGGGTCAGGAGCTCCACGGAGCGCGGTGTGAAAGCCTTCGTGAACAACCGCCGCAGGCGCGTATGCTGCGGCGGGTCGCGGAACACCATCCAGTTGCCGAGATATGTCATAAGGTTGGCGAAGCCGCCGCGCCTCGCCTCGGGCGCCGCCGCGAAGAACGGCGAGAGCCGATCGGCCGAGATGCCGGCATTATTCAGGGCAACGGACTTGACGTCATCGTAGCGCGTGATGATCCACGCCTTCATCGGCTCCGACCAATGGACGGGGTCATGCTCGCGCAGTTCGGCAAAGAGCGGAAACGGATCGGCGTTCGTTTGGGCGTCGGCGAAATCGATTTGCAGCAACGCGTGGCCTCCCCGGAACCGGGTGTTTGTACCGAACCGGGCAAGGCCGGGCAAGATCGTCCAAGCCGGTCTGCCAGGGGCGGCCGCTACGGTGTCAGTTTGCCGAGGTTTCCCGAATCACCGCCTGCCAGCCGATGTCGCGGCGGCAGAAACCTTCCGGCCATTTGATGCGGTCGACCGCCTCGTAGGCGCGCTGCTGCGCCTCGGTAACGGTCTTGCCCGTGGCGCAGATGTTCAGCACCCGCCCGCCATTGCTGAGGATCTTTCCGCCACTGGCTTTGGTGCCGGCATGGAAGATCTCGACGCCCTCGACCCCGGCCGCTTCTTCGAGGCCTTCAATGACAAACCCCTTGCCGTAGTCGCCGGGATAACCCCTGGTGGCCATGATCACCGTCAGCGCCACGTCGTCGAACCAGCGCAGGCTGAAATTCTTCAATTGTCCGTCGGCGCAGGCGATCAACGCCGGCACGAGGTCCGACATCATCCGCAGCATCAGCACCTGGCATTCCGGGTCGCCGAAGCGGGCGTTGTATTCGACGAGTTTCGGCCCATCCTTCGTGACCATGATTCCGGCATAGAGCACGCCCTTGTAGGGCGAGCCCATGGCGGCGAGCGCGCGCAGCGTCGGATAGATCATCTCCTCCATCACCCGCGCGCAGATCGCCTGCGTCATCACCGGCGCCGGCGAATAGGCCCCCATGCCGCCGGTGTTCGGCCCCTGGTCGCCGTCGAAGGCGCGCTTGTGGTCCTGCGCGGTCGCGAGCGGCAGCGCGTGCTCGCCGTCGCACAGCGCGAAGAACGAGGCCTCCTCGCCTGTCATGAACTCTTCGACCACGACCTCGGCGCCGGCCTCGCCCAAACCGCCGCCGAACATCATGTCGACCGCGGCAAGCGCTTCTTCCTCGGTCATCGCCACCACGACGCCCTTGCCCGCGGCAAGGCCGTCGGCCTTGACCACGATCGGCGCGCCCTGCGCGCGGATATAGGCTTTTGCCTTGTCCGCATCGGTGAAGTGCTCATAGGCCGCGGTTGGAATCCGGTTGGCGCGGCACAGCGCCTTGGTGAAGCTCTTTGAACTCTCGAGCTGCCCGGCCGCCCTGGTCGGGCCGAACGCCTTGAAGCCGGCGGCATTGAGATCGTCGACGATCCCGGCCGCGATCGGCGCATCCGGCCCCACCACGACGAAGTCGATACGGTTCATCTGGCAGAAGCCGATTACCGCGGCGTGGTCGGCGATATCTATCGCTGCGCATTCGGCCTCCCGCGCGATGCCGGCATTGCCCGGCGCGCACCAGAGTTTCGTCACCAGCGGCGAGGCTGCGATCTTCCACGCCAAAGCGTGTTCGCGGCCGCCGGAACCGAGCAGGAGAATGTTCATGGATGCAGCCGGATGAGGGTGTCGCGCGTCGAGGCGTACGGTTTAGCACGGCGTCGGCGCGCCGCAACAAAGACCCCGATCAGGTGTGGATATGTGCCTGCCCGCGCAGACAGTTGCGCCAAGCCCTTGCGCAAGCGCCCAAAAAGCCCGATTCTATCCCTCAAATGCCACCAGCCGAAGCCCTGATCAACGCGCCGGAATTCACGGTGTCCGAATTGTCGTCCGCGCTGAAGCGGACGGTGGAGGACACCTACGGGCATGTCCGGGTGCGCGGTGAAATCTCCGGCTTCCGCGGGCCGCATTCCTCCGGGCATTGCTATTTCGCGCTGAAGGACGAGAGCGCCAAGATCGAGGCGGTGATCTGGAAGGGTGTGCACAGCCGGATGCGGTTCAAGCCGCAGGAGGGCCTCGAGGTCATCGCCACCGGCAAGCTCACGACCTATCCCGGCTCGTCGAAATACCAGATCGTGATCGAAGCGATCGAGCCCGCCGGGATCGGCGCGCTGATGGCGCTGATGGAAGAGCGCAAGCGCAAGCTCGCCGCCGAGGGCCTGTTCGACGAGGCGCGCAAGCAGTTGCTGCCATGGCTGCCGGAAGTGATCGGCGTCGTCACCTCGCCCACCGGCGCCGTGATCCGCGACATCCTGCATCGGCTGCAGGATCGGTTTCCGCGCCGCGTGCTGGTGTGGCCGGTCAAGGTACAGGGCGAAGGCTCGGCCGAACAGGTCGCGGCGGCGATCCGCGGTTTCAATGCGCTGCCCGAAGGCGGCCGAATTCCGCGACCGGATCTGCTGATCGTCGCGCGCGGCGGCGGCTCGCTCGAGGACCTCTGGTCGTTCAACGAGGAGATCGTGGTCCGCGCCGCCGCCGAAAGCATGATCCCGCTGATCTCCGCGGTCGGCCACGAGACCGACATCACGCTGATCGACTTCGCCGCCGACAAGCGCGCGCCGACGCCGACGGCGGCGGCCGAAATGGCGGTCCCCGTGCGCGCCGAACTGTTCGTCGAGGTGTCCGCGCTGGCGCGGCGCACCATGCTGTGCTGGCAGCGCGCCCAGGAAGGCCGTCGCAGCGAGCTGCGCGCAGCTGCGCGGGCGCTGCCCGCCGCCGGCGAGTTGCTGGCGATCCCGCGGCAGCGGCTGGACGGCGCGGCCGCCGCCCTGCCCCGCGGATTGAAGGCCAATACCCATGCGCATTTCCGTCGTTTTGCGGCGAGCAGCGCCAAACTGACGTTGCGGGTGCTGCACGCGCAGGTCAGTCACGCCGCGCAGCGGCTCACCATCAACAGCGAACGGTTGAGCCATGGCGCGCGCGCGCTGGTGCGCCGCCGCCGTGATCGCTTCGCGGGCCTCGAGGTTCGCCTGAAAACCTCAAAACTCTCCAACGCGCAGGCGCAGCGCCAGACCATCGCCCGCCAGCGCGAGCGCACCCTGCGGCTGGCCGAGCGCGCACGGCGCGCGGTCGCCACCGTGATGCAGCGGCTCGATGCGCGGGTCGCGCATAGCGGACAGCTGCTGTCGGCGCTGTCCTATCGCGGCGTGCTCGCGCGCGGTTTTGCCCTGGTGCGCGACGAACATGGCCAGCCCGTGCACGCCGCGGCCGAGATCGGACCGGGCGCCTATCTCGACATCGAATTCGCCGATGGCCGCGTCGGCGCCACCGCGGATGCGGACCGGCCGGTGGCGACGCGTCCGGTGAAGCCGGTGGCCGGCGAGCCGAAGGGCGCCGCCACGCCGAAGCGCGTGGTCAAGCCGGTTGGGCAGGGCAGTTTGTTTTAGCACTCGCCGTCATGGCCGGGCTTTGCGTCAAAAGCCGAAAATCGTCACAAATCGGTGGGTTTGACGGGCGGACAGCACGACCTATCTATGGTAGATCGCATTTTGGAAAGCATACAGCCTCAGCCCGAATCGTCGGGCACTGGTCGGAGAAAATTCAACCGTGCTGAATAAATACGGCCCCTCGGGCCATGGCGAAGCCCAGGTGCAATATCTGGATGGCGATTTCCGCGTGATCTCGCCGGGAACCTATGTGCGCTGCGCAGTGACCGATGCGCGGATACCGCTCGACGAGTTGAAATACTGGAGCGTCGACCTGCAGGAGGCCTACGCGATCCCGACCGCGGTCTTGCAGCGACATTTTCCGGCCGCGGTGAAGGGCTGAGATCGCAGAAATCGTAGGGGGCAAAGGCGCTCGTCGCGCCGTGCCCACCCTACGGATTGGCGCGATACTTCTTCTCTCTCGCCTGAAACAGCCGCTCGGTCACGAACTTCCGCAATCCCGCCGCATCATCGAACTCCAGCGTCACCGCGAACGGCACGATCGCTTTCGCCCATGACGGAAGTTCTCCACCCTGGCGCAGCCGCGCCAGATCCTTTTCTGTCGTCACCAGGGTCAGCGCCTCCCGTGTAGCCTCGGCGATCAGGGTCTCGATCTCGCCGTGCGAAAACGGATGGTGATCGGCGAAGGCGCGCGCCCGGACGACCTCGATTCCGCCAGTTCGCAGCGTCCTGAAAAAGCGAGCGGGATCGCCGATCCCGGCGAAGGCCAGGACGCGCTTGCCGGCGAGCGCGTCGAGCGAGGCGTCGTTCGGCTTCAGGTGCGCTGACAGCACCGGCCGGCCCCGGGTGGCGATGCCGGCGGCGACCGCTTTGGCCGCGGCGCCATCGCCGATGACGATCAGCGCGTCGGTGCGGGCGAGCTGCTGATCCAGCGGCGCGCGCAAAGGTCCCGCGGGAAACACGCAGGCGTTGCCCAGTCCACGGCTGCTGTCGATCACGATCAGCGAAGCATCCTTGGCGATCGCGGGGTTCTGAAACCCGTCATCCATCAGGATCACGCTGGCGCCCTGCGAGCGCGCCAGGGCGACGCCGCCGCGGCGGTCGCGCGCGACCACTACAGGAACCGTTCGCGCCAGCATCAGCGGTTCATCGCCGACATCGGCGGCGGCGTGCCGCTTGGGATCGACCATGATCGGACCGCGCAATCGGCCGCCATAGCCGCGGCTGAGCACGACCGGCGTCTCGTCGAGATCGCGCAGCAGTTTGGTGAGGGCGAGCACGGCCGGGGTCTTGCCGGCGCCGCCGGTGTGATAATTGCCGACGCACACTACCGGGATGCCGGCATCGAGACCCTGACGCTGCATGCGGAGGCCCGCCACCGCGCCATAAAGCGCGCCAAGCGGCATCAGCAAACGCGAACTCCAGGACGGGGGCCGGTGCCAGAAGGCCGGCTCACGCATTGCCGGCTCCCATTTCGAGCCGCAACTGCAAGAGATAAGGTTCAAGCGCCGTGAGCGTGCGCTTGAGCGCGCCGCCGAGTTGCTCGACGACGCGCGTCGAGGCCGCCACCGCCACGTCGCGCGCCTCGGGATCGGCCAGCAACTGACCCAATTGCTTAACCAGCGCTTCCTTGTTGTCGGCCCGCCTGGCGCCGCCGGCGCGATCGAGCGCCTCGTAAACATCGGCGAAGTTGAAGACGTGAGGGCCATGAACGATCGACGCGCCGAGCTTGACCGCCTCGATCGGATTCTGCCCGCCGTGAGGGACCAGCGAACCGCCCATGAACACGATCGGCGCCAGCCGATAGAACAATCCGAGTTCGCCCATGGTGTCCGCGACATAGATATCGGTGGTCGCGGTCGGCAAATCCTCGTGCGAACGCAAGCCTGCGTGCAGGCCGGACGCCGCGACCGTCCGGGCGATCGCCTCGCCGCGATCGGGATGCCGCGGCACGATCACGGTCAGGAGCGATGGAAAGAATCCCGCCAGCGTCCGATGCGCTTCGAGCAGGATTTCCTCCTCGCCGGGATGGGTCGACGCCGCGACGATGATCGGGCGGCCGCGCGTCACCGACATCAGCCGTTCCAGCCTGGCGGGGTCGGCGGGCGGTGCCGGCACGTCCAGTTTCAGGTTTCCGGTGGTGACGATGTTGCGGCTGCCGAGCGCCATGAAGCGTTCGGCGTCGACCTTCGACTGGGCAAGGCACACCTCAAACTTGCCGAGCAATGCCGAGATCGTGCCGCTCATCCGGCTCCAGCGCGGAAACGAGCGCTGCGACATCCGGCCGTTGATCAGCACCATCGGCAGGCGCCGCGCTGCGCTCGACAGGATCAAATTGGGCCACAGATCCGATTCGATGAACAGCGCCAGCGAAGGCCGCCAGTGATCGAGAAAGCGCGCGACATAGCGCGGCGAATCGTAGGGCACATACTGATGGATGATGTCGGCGGGAAAACGCCTGGCGACGATCGCCGCCGAGGTCACCGTGCCCGACGTCAGCAGGATGCGGAGATTGAGCGCGCGCAGACTTTCGATCAGGGCGGCCGCCGCCAGCACTTCACCGACGCTGGCGCCGTGAATCCAGACCAGCGGCCCGTGCGGCCGGACATCGGTGCTCATGCCGCGGCGCTCGTCGACCCGCGCCGGATCCTCCTTGCCCTGCCTCAGCCGCCGCTTGATCAGCACCGGCGCCAGCGGCAGCACGGCGGAAGACAGCCTCCGGTAGACCCGCAGCGTCATCGGCAGGGAATCAGTCAAGCGCTGCCTCCGGACGCCCGACCTGGGCATAGGCGCGGCGGGTCGCTTCGTTGAGATAGGCCTCGAGCTGAAGGCGGAGCTTTTCCATGGTTTCGGCATCGGCATCGGGGGGCACGGAAATCGTGTCGATTCCTACCACGGCGCCTCGGCCGAATGGCAAATTGATGGTGGTACGGTCCCAATTGTTCAACCGGCTGAAGCGGCTGGTGACCATGGCGAAGGGCAGGATCGGCCGCCCGGACTCCCGCGCCAGCATGATGATGCCGAGGCCGGCGACCCGCGAACGCTTCGGCACGTCGGCGGTCGACGCGACGTTGTATCCGTCCGCGAGCGCCTGCACCATTTCCCTGAACGCGCCGACGCCGCCCTTGCGGTGAAACGCGCCGCCATGGTCGCCGGAGCCGCGGATGGTCTCGATGCCGAGCCGCTCGGCCGCGATGGCATTGAATTCGCCGTCGCGATGCCGCGAGATCAGCACCTTGGCGCGATGGCTCTCCTTGGTCTTGATGAACGGCGTCAGAAAATGCTGGCCGTGCCAGAACGCGAAGATCGCCGGCTGCTTCGGCTCGACCAGTTCATAGACATCGGCCGGATCGTAGCTGAACTTGTTGGTCAGCCAGACCAGCCGCAGATACTCGGCCGCGAGAACCCCCACCGCGCGCTGAACCAGGCTGCTACGCAGCACATTGCGAAACAGCCTTTTCAACGGGCAGGCTTCGTGTCTTGACCTGGATCGAGCAGCCGGTGGAGATGGACGACGAAGTAGCGCATATGGGCGTTGTCCACGGTCTGCTGCGCTTTCGCTTTCCAGGCGGCGTGCGCGGTGGCGTAGTTGGGGAATACGCCGACGATCTCGACGGCATCGAGATCCTTGAACGTGGTATGTTCGAGGTCGGTCAGTTCGCCGCCGATGACGAGATGCAGCAGTTGCTGCTGGGCACTATCTGGCATGTTTCTTTTTCCTAGCGCGGTGCCTGGCAAAGCAGCAGCCGTCGCGACGCGTATCGAGAACGCTCAGGGCAGCGGGCGACCGCGAAAATGCTCGACAATGCGCGCATGACGATCGCGTCCCGCTGCCACCAGCACCCCGTGCGTCACCTCCCGGCGATTGTAGAGGATCGCATCCCCCGAGAGCGCGGTCATGTTACCATTCGCTTCCTGCACGATCAAATTGGCGGCAGCAAGGTCCCAGTCGCGGCTTTGGCCTCCGGCAAAAGCAGCCTCCAGGCTTCCCTGCGCGACCCGGCACAGCCGAAGCGCCAGCGATCCGATTCGGGGGTGAAGCACAATCTCGCTCGCTGAAGGGTTGAGCCGTTCGACCAGCGGCTTCGGGCCCGCCACGCGAGAGAAGTCCAGCTCATGGCCGGGCGCCGCGCAGAGAGCGACATCGTTGCGTACCGCGCCTTGGCCGCGCATCGCGAAGAAAAATTCGTCGCTGGCGGGCACAAACACCGCCGCCAGCATCGGCGTCGCATCCTCGACCAGCGCCACGCTCACGCACCAGTCTTCGCGGCCCGCGAGATAGCCGCGGGTGCCGTCGATTGGATCGACGATCCAGGTCAGCCGTTTGCCGAGGCGCTGCTCGTCGTCGACGCTTTCTTCCGAGAGCCAGCCGTAGTCCGGCGTGGCCGAACGCAATTTGCTCTCGAGCAGGTCGTTGACCCTGATATCGGCCTCCGACACCGGCGACGACGCGCCCTTGGTCCAGTTCTTCAATTCGGTGCGGAACAGCGACAGCGCCAGCGCGCCGGCTTCCCGCACGGCATCGGTGAGCAAGGCCGCGTCGCGCCTTGCATCGCGCCTTGAAATCCTGTCGTGCAGGCGCTCGGCGCTAACGTCCACCAAGCGTCAATCCCTCGATACGAACCGTCGGCGCATTGACGCCGTAACGGAATTCCAGATCGTTGGCCGGCATTATCGACTTGAAAATCTCCAGCAGATGTCCGGCGATCGTCACCTCGCTCACCGCATAGGTGATCTCGCCATTCTCGATCCAGAAGCCGGAGGCGCCGCGGCTGTAGTCGCCGGTGACGCCATTGACGCCGGAGCCGATCAGGTCGGTCACGTAAAATCCCTGCTTGATGTCGGCGATCAACTCGGCCGGCGTGGGCTCGCCCGCCTCGAGATGCAGGTTGTAGGATCCCGGCGACGGCGACGACGACACGCCGCGGTGGGCATGTCCGGTGGTGACGAGCCCGAGTTCGCGCGCGGTCGCGCAATCCAACAGCCACGAGGTCAGCACGCCCTCGTCGATGATGGCGAGTTTCTTCACCTTGACGCCCTCGGCGTCGAACGTCTGCGAGCGCAGCCCGCGCACCCGCAAGGGATCGTCGATGATGCGGATGTTCTTCGCAAACAATTGCTGGCCGAGCCGATCCTTCAGGAAAGAGGTCTTGCGCGCGATCGAGGCGCCGTTCACGGCGCCGACGAGATGGCCGACCAGCGAGCCGGAAACCCGGGGGTCGAACACCACGGGCACCTTGCAGGTTTCGACCTTGCGCGGATTGGCGCGCGCGACGGCGCGCTCGCCGGCCTTGCGGCCGACGCTGTCGGGCGAGGCGAGATCGGCAGCGTGCGGCGCTGACGTGTAGTCGTAGTCGCGCTCCATGCCGGTGCCGTCACCCGATATCGCGGTCATCGAGATGCCCTGGCTCGAGCGCAAATAGGAGCCGTGGAAGCCGGTCGAGGTCACCAACACCATGCCACCGATGCCGGTCGAGGCCGACGCTCCGCCCGATTTGCTGACGCCCTTGACCGCGAGCGCGGCGGCTTCGGCTTCGCAGGCGCGGCGTTCGAGTTCCGATGTCGATGGAACCGTGGGGTCGAGCAGATCGAGATCGGGGAATTCGCGCGCCAGCAAGGACGGATCGGCGAGGCCGACATATTTGTCGTCGGGCGCCACCCGCGCCATTGCGACGGCGCGCTCGGCCAGTCTCGCGACACCATCGCCGCTGACGTCGTTGGTCGAGACCACTGCCTGGCGCTGTCCGACCAGCACGCGCAATCCGACATCGTCGCCCTCGGAGCGTTCGGATTCCTCGACGCGCCCTTCGCGCACCTCGACACCTTGCGAAATGCCGCGCACCGCCACCGCGTCGGCCGCGTCCGCGCCTGCGCGTTTGGCCGCCTCGACGAGGCGTTGCGCCAGCGTGCTCAGCGCCGATTGATCGAACATGTCGGAAGCGGCCGCTTTCGAGGAAAGCACCGAAGCGGCTGATGGTGAAGAGATCACGAACAAAATCCCTTGGGATTGAAGGTGGATTCAAGGGGCGCTGAAGAGGCCCGAAGCAAATCAGAAGACCCTTCAGATGTGCCTGATTCACAGGGATTTCAAGCATTTGTTGCACGGGAAAGCGAAAGATTTCGGCTTGCCCGCAAGGTCTCGTCAATCATGTGGGCCAAGGTCTTGTCAATCATGCGGACGGGTGACGCCGGATTAACCAGCCTTTTTAAGCGATTTCGGTCCCGGCTCGGCTACGGTCTCACCCATCGACCGGGAGCATAATCCCGGCGGGGAGATAAAGCCGTGAGGCGTCAAACAGCAACAGGCGGGATCAATCCCGCCGGGTCGAGCCGCGCCCTGCGGCTCGACCCACTTTCCCTGCCCGTCCGCTTCGATGCGCACGACACCCGCGCCGACGGGGGCGTGCGCAATATCGAACTTCACCGCGAGCGCGTCGTGCTGCGCCGTGCCATCAGCGGCATGCAGATGGCGATCAACGTTCGCGTGCGCGATTTTCTCGGCGTCGCGCTGCGCGGCATCGACGATTCGCAAATGCTGGTGCTGGTCCATCGCGATCCGTCACTGGCGATTCCGTTGTGCGTCAGTTCCGACCGCGAGGAAATCGCGGAAGCCTGGCAGATGTGGAGCGAGATCTTCGCGCTTCCGCAATTGCGGGAAGACAAGACCCGCGAGCCCGCGCCGCGGCGCCGGCGTCACAATGCGATCCGGGCCCGGCGTCCGAAATTCCTGGTGCGGCGACGCGCCGGAGATCCGCTCAATCCGGCCAACATCCATCAGGGCGAGCGCGAGATCATCGCAAGGGATTGAGCGAGCCCTCATCCTGACGAGGAGCCGCGCTCGCTTCGCGCGGGTCTCGAAGGATCACAGCAGGAAAGAATGTCAGATGGTTCGAGACGCGCGCCCGGGGCGCTGCCGACGCGCTCCACCCTGAGGAAGTGGAGTAGGTCGTCCGAGGAGGAGTGACGGCCGCTAACCGGCCCGCATCACCGCATCCACCAGCAATCCGGTAAACAGCAACAGCCCCGCATCCCGATTCGATTTGAACAGCCGCAGGCATAGCGCTGGATCGGAAATCTCAAGCCGCCGCATTTGCCAGACCAGATGCGCGGCGAACGCAACCAGCCCGATCCAGGCCGGGAAGCCGGCGCCGGCCAGCGCCAGCGCTGCGCCAATGAGGACCACCGCCAGACCATAAAAAATCACCAGGGCCCGATCGGTGCGCGCGCCGAACAGGCGCGCGGTCGATTTCACTCCGATCAGCGCGTCGTCCTCGGCGTCCTGATGGGCGTAGATGGTGTCGTAGCCGATCACCCAGGCGATCGAGCCGGCATAGAGCAGCAGCGCGGTCGCATCGATCCGTCCCAGCGTCACCGCAAATCCCATCAGCGCGCCCCAGGAAAACGCGAGGCCGAGCACGACCTGCGGCCACCAGGTAATCCGCTTCATGAACGGATAGACCGCGACGATGGCCAGCGAGGCGATGCCGGTGATGACCGCGAAGCGGTTGAACTGCAGCAGCACCACTAGTCCGATCAGGGCTTGCGCGACCAGAAAGACCGCCGCCTGCGGCACGCTCACCTGTCCCGCCGGGATCGGCCGCGACCGCGTCCGTTCGACGCGGGCGTCGAGATCGCGGTCGGTAATGTCGTTCCAGGTGCAGCCGGCGCCGCGCATGGCGAACGCGCCGAGAAAGAACAGCGCGAGGATCAGCGGCAATTGGCCGATATGGCCGGTGACGCCGGCGGCGAGCGCCGCCGACCACCAGCACGGCATCAGCAGGAGCCAGGATCCGATCGGCCGGTCGAGACGGGAAAGCCGCAAATAAGGCCGCGACCATGGCGGCGCGATCGTGTCGACCCAGTTGCCGGTGGCGTCGGCAACGCGCGCCGCGTCGCCGCTCATCGGATACAGGTCATCGGATACAGGTCATCGCGTGAGGACGTTGCCGTTCAGGGTGTCGAAGGTGCTGCCGCCTTTTTTCACGGCGGTTGCCTCCGGTGCCGCGGCCGAAGAGCCCAGCACTTCGCTCAGGCTCGGGCCGGTCGGACCTCTTTGCTGCGCCTGCTGCGCCACCGCGCAGACTTTTTTCTGCATGGCCTCGGTGTTCTTGTGACCGTTTTTCATCTGGTCGGCGATCTGCTGCGGTATCCCGCATTTGGCCGCATTGGTTTCGACATATTTGATCATCTTGATCTCGGCCTGGCCGAAACTGCCGATCAGCTTGCAGGCCTCTTCCGGGGTCGCCTTGCGTTCGCCGGCGGCCTTGATCAGCTTGCCGCGCTTCTCCGCCTCCTCGCGCAACGGCAGGAACTTCTTCATGCATTCGTCGGGCGGACCGCCTGCCTGGGAGGGAGGCGCAGGTGGGCGCTCGAACGCGTTGCCGGAAATCGGCGCCGCCCCCGTCGCCGGAAACGGACTGGGAGCCGCGCCGACCGAAGCGGACGGAGCCGCGCCATTGACCGGCGGAAACGGCGAAGCGTTGCTCGGCCCGGCCTGCCCGGGCAGCGGCGCCGGGAATGCGCTTTGCGCAAAGCCCTGGCCGGCATGGCCCGCAACAAAGGCAAGGGTGAGCGGCACAATCAAGCGACGGATGATCAAAGCTGTTCCTCCGGCAAGGTCGAACGGTCCCCAACGTCTTCCCGATAGAAGAGCGATCTCGACCAGGGCCTTTTACGATTCCTGCCACGCCTTAACAACCCGCCGATTTTGGCAACAGCGCGGCGTAGAGCCGCGCTGGGCGGCAATATTTGCATTGATTTGGGTGATTTGGGCTAAAAGGCATGCCGATTGGAACCTTGACCATGCCTCAACCCGATTTTCGCAGCCCCAGGCTGTTTGTAGACGCCGCGCTGGCATCGGGCGAAACAGTCGCGCTGGAGCGCAATCAGAGCAATTACCTCGGCAACGTGCTGCGGCTTGCCGCCGGCGACTCGATTCTCGCGTTCAACGGGCGTGACGGCGAATGGCGGGCGGCGATCGCCGGCCGCAAACGGCCTGACAGCCTGACCATAGCGACCCAAACCCGGCCGCAGGACAGCCTGCCCGATATTGCCTACGTCTTCGCGCCCCTGAAGCACGCCCGGCTCGACTACATGGTGCAGAAGGCGGTCGAGATGGGGGCTTCGGCACTGCGGCCGGTGCTGACCCGCTTCACCCAGGTCTCGCGGGTCAACGGCGAACGGATGCGCGCCAACGTCATCGAGGCGGCCGAACAGTGCGGTATCCTGAGCCTGGCCGATGTTACGGAGCCGGTGCCACTCGATCGCTATTTGAGCCAGCGCGACGGCCCGCGCCTGCTGGTGTTCTGCGACGAGGCCGCGGATGCCGCAAGCCCCCTGCGGGCGCTGCAAAGCGGACCGGCGGGGTTCCACGGCATCGATGTCCTGATCGGTCCCGAAGGCGGCTTCGCCGAAGACGAGCGCGCCAAATTGCTCCAGCAGCCGCGAATCCTGCGGCTATCCCTGGGGCCGCGGATCCTGCGGGCCGACACCGCCGGCGTAGCCGCGCTGGCGCTGGTACAGGCAGCGCTGGGCGACTGGGTCGGGTCCGGCGGCGGGCAGCCGTCCGGACCCTTGTTGGCCGGCCGTTAAGCCCCTTGGCTATTCCCGGTCGAAACCACGGCCGGGCCATGCTAAGGGCTGCGCCCTGACCTCCGGCTCCCACTTTTTCGGGTTATTTGGACTTCGCGATGACCATGACCGCCGCCCCAGGTGCGACCGGACCCGCCGCATGGGCGGACGACCTGCTATTGTCGTTCGCGCAGGCCGGCTACATGCGGGCCAAACCGGATATCCTGCAGCCGTCAGAGCCGTTTCTGGATCTGTCGGGCGAGGACATCCGCAAGAGCCTCTATCTGACCACCGACCGCAGCGGCGAGGAACTGTGCCTCCGCCCCGACCTCACCATTCCGGTGGCGCGGGATTATCTCGCCTCTTCCGGCGCCGGCCGGCCCGCGGGCTTCTGCTATCTCGGGCCGGTGTTTCGCCATCGCGGGGGCCGGCCGAGCGAATTCCTGCAGGCCGGCATCGAATCCTTCGGGCGCCGGGACCGCGCCGCGGCGGATGCCGAAATGCTGGCGCTGGCGCTGGAGGCCACCAGCGCGTTCGGGCTGAACGAGGTCGAGATCCGCACCGGCGACGTGGCGCTGTTCAACGCGCTGATCGATGCGCTCGATCTCTACCCGGTATGGCGGCGGCGGCTGATCAAGGATTTCAACCGCAAGATCAACCTGACGGAAGACATCGAGCGGCTGACGCTGGCGACCGCACCCGGCCGCAACGAATATGAAGGCGTGCTCGCGGCCCTTGCCGGCTCCGACCGCAAGGCGGCGCTGGCGCTGGTGACCGACCTGATGTCGATCGCCGGCACCACCAATGTCGGCGGCCGCACCGTCGCCGAGATCGCCGACCGCTTTCTCGAGCAATCGACCTTGAAGGCCGGCGCGCTGCCGCGCGACGCGCTCGGCACCATCAAGCGCTTTCTCGCCATTGCGGGCGGGCCGGAGCAGGCGATCGCACAATTGCGCGCGCTCGCCGCCGATGCGAAAGTCGATATATCAGCCGCGATCGACCAGTTCGAAAGCCGGGTCGGCTTCATGGCCGCGCGCGGCATCGATACTGCCAGGACGCGGTTCTCCACCTCGTTCGGACGCGGCCTCGACTATTACACCGGCTTCGAGTTCGAGCTGCATGCGAAGGATAACGGCACCGAGCCGCTGGTGGCGGGCGGGCGCTACGACGGACTGATGACCCAGCTTGGTTCGGCGACGCCGATCCCGGCGGTCGGATTTTCGATCTGGGTCGAATCCTTGACGCAGGCGGGCCGCAAGCCCGCCGCGAGCGGGAGCGCAACATGACCGCGCCGTTCGTTCTCGCCGTTCCCTCGAAAGGCCGGCTGCAGGAGCAGGCCGAAGCCTTCTTCACCCGCGCCGGACTGTCGCTGGCGAAGCCTGGCGGCGCCCGCGACTATCGCGGTACCATCTCCGGGCTCGACGATGTCGAGATCGCCTATCTGTCGGCGAGCGAGATCGCCTCGCAGCTCGCGCGTGGCATGGTCCATCTCGGCGTCACCGGCGAAGATCTGGTGCGCGAAAGCATTGCTGACGCCGACAAGCGCGTCCTGCTGATCGACAGCCTCGGCTTCGGCAGCGCCAACGTCGTGGTGGCGGTGCCGCAAGCCTGGATCGATGTCCGCACCATGGCCGACCTCGACGACGTCACCACCGGTTTTCGCGCCCAGCATAACCGGCGGATGAGGGTGGCGACCAAGTACATCAACCTGACCCGGACCTTCTTTGCCTCGCATGGCGTGGTCGATTACCGCATCGTCGAGAGCGCCGGCGCGACCGAGGGCGCGCCCGCCGTCGGCACCGCGGAAATGATCGTCGACATCACCACGACGGGCGCGACGCTCGCCGCCAACGGCCTCAAGGTGCTCGATGACGGCGTGATCCTGCGCAGCCAGGCCAACCTCGTGGCATCAAGGGACGCCGACTGGT
The DNA here is from genome assembly GCA_001464035.1 of Bradyrhizobiaceae bacterium Ga0074131. Taxonomy (GTDB): domain Bacteria; phylum Pseudomonadota; class Alphaproteobacteria; order Rhizobiales; family Xanthobacteraceae; genus Bradyrhizobium. The sequence continues at coordinate 121,444 of LNEC01000008.1, read as the reverse complement.
CGGACGATGCCCGCGAGACCGCGCGCGTGATCCTGGATCACATCGCGGCACGGGCGCGGGCCAGCCAGTACCGGGAAGTCCGCACCCGCTTTGCCGGCTGCGACGCGGCGCTGCTGGCGGACGCCCATCATCGCTTCGGCGTGGTCTCGCCGTTCGGCGGCCCGACGTCGTCGGGGATGGTCACGCTGCACTGCCCGCCGGCGCAGCTTTACGCGCTCGGCAGCTTTCTTCGCAACCATGGCGCCGAGACGGTGTCGGTGGCTTCGCTCGACTATGTGCTCGACCGGGACAATCCGCTGTTCGCCAGGCTCGAGATATTCCTGCGGCGGTGAGGCGGAATCCCGTTCCGTTCATCGTAGCGACAGCCGGCGGCGAGTATCCTATGCTGTCCCGCAATAGGTTCTGGACCTGATCGATGATGCTGGGTACCGACGTTTCTGATCTGTCGACCACCGCGGCCACCGCCGCGGCGCAGGGGATGTCGATCGTCGTCCCCCTTTACAATGAGGCCGCCGGGCTGGCCTTCCTGCACCAGCGGCTCGGCGCGCTGGCGAAGACCCTGCGGCAGCGCTACGGCCTTGGCTGCGAGGTCGTCTATGTCGACGACGGCAGCGCTGACGCGACGCTCGACATTGCCCGCGGGCTCGGCCCCGACGGACTGGACGTTCAGGTGGTGTCGCTGTCGCGCAATTTCGGCAAGGAAGCCGCCCTCATGGCGGGGCTGGACCATGCCCGGCGTGGCGCGGTCCTGTTCATGGACGGCGACGGCCAGCATCCGCCCGCTTTGGTCGAGCAACTGGTCAGCCATTGGATCGAGGGCGGCTTTGATGTGGTCTATACCGCCAAAGCGCACCGCGACAACGAATCCCTGCTGCGGCGCATCGCCGTGCAGGGCTTTTACGCTCTAATCAATTGGGGCGCGCGGCAGAAAATCCCTGAAGATGCCGGCGACTTCCGCCTGCTGTCGCCGCGGGCCGCGGCCGCGTTGCGCCAGCTTCCCGAGCGCAATCGCTTCTTCAAGGGACTGGCGAGCTGGATCGGCTTCCGGCAGATCCGCGTCGGCTACGAGCCGGCGGCCCGCGCGCATGGCGTCACCAGCTTCAGCCCCGGCCGGCTGGTCGGACTTTCGATCGAAGGCCTGACATCTTTCTCGGTGGCGCCGCTGCGCCTCGCCAGCCTGCTCGGCGTCCTGCTCGCAACCGTTGCCTTCCTGTTCGGCCTGTCCATCCTCTGGGAAACCTGGGTGAGCGGAAAATCCGTTCCCGGCTATCCCTCGCTGGTGGTCGGCCTGATGACCATCGGCGGCGTGCAGCTCATCATGATCGGCATTGTCGGCGAGTATATCGGGAAGATTCTGTCGGAGCTGAAGGCGCGGCCGATCTATTTCGTGGCCGAGCACAGCGTGAAGCGGGTTGAGGCCGACACCGGCGCCGGCATCGGCGAACGGACCGCCGCGGAATGAACGACGCCGCGCCGCCACGCCGGATCTGGCTGTGCGCCGACGATTACGGTCTCAGCCCCGGCGTCAACCGCGCGATCCGCGACCTGATCGCGCGCGGCCGCCTCAACGCCACCTCGGTGATGGTGGTCGGGCCCTCGATCGGCCGCGACGAAGTCCGCGCGCTCGAGGCCGCCGCTGCCGGCAGTCCGCGTTGCGCCATCGGCCTGCACGTCACCCTGACGGCGCCCTTCAGTCCGCTGACGATGCACTTTCGGCCGATCGACGGCGGCATGTTCCTGCCTTTCCCGAAACTGCTGCGCGCCGGCCTGCTGCGGCGGCTCGATCCCGAGATGATCCGTGCGGAATTGACGGTGCAGTTCGCGGCGTTCGGCGAATTGTTCGGCCGCGCGCCGGACTTTGTCGACGGCCATCAGCACGCGCAGCTGTTTCCAGGGGTGCGTGACGCCTTTCTGGCGGCGGTGAAGCAGGCCGCACCCGGCGCCTGGGTTCGGCAGGGCGGACGCAACCTGCCTTTGGCCCGGCGGCTCGGCGCCCCCAAGGCGCTGGTGCTCGACGTGCTGAGCGCGCAGTTTCGGCGCCGCGCCTCGCGCGCCGGTATCGGCTTCAACGCCGGATTCGCCGGCGCCTATGATTTTTCGCGGCAGCCGGATTTCGGCGCGCTGATGCGGCAATTCCTCAATACGCTGCCGGAGGGCGGCCTCATCATGTGTCATCCCGGCTTTGTCGACGAAGTACTCCTCAGCCTCGATCCGCTGACCGTGCAACGCGAACACGAGCACGCGTTTCTCGGCGGCGAGCAATTCCCGCAATTGCTGGCGGCGAACAAAGTTACACTGGGTTGATATCGGTCGGGAATTCCGCCGGGCGCCGTGGCTCATACGGAAATTTAATTCGCCGAGGCACTACTTGCGACACAAACCACCCCTACATCTGCTGCGCGCTTTGTCGCAATGGAGAACGCCATGACACCGCAAGAACGCCAACTGGTTGACGATCTTTTCGACCGGCTCTCGAAGGTGGAGAGCGCGCCGCGCGATCCGGATGCCGCGGCGGCGATCGCGCGAGGCCTGCGCCAGGCGCCCAACGCCCTTTACGCGCTGGTACAGACCGTGCTGGTTCAGGACGAGGCGCTGAAGCGCGCCAACAGCCGCATCCAGGAACTGGAGGGCGAAGGCGAAGCGCAGCAATCCGGCGGTTTTCTCGATTCGATGCGCGAAACCATTTTCGGGCAAGCTCCGCAGCGGGGCTCGGTGCCGAACGTGCGGCCGCCCGAACTTCCCGGCCGCCCGACGTGGAACAGCGGTCAGGTGATGCCGCAGGCACAGGGCCAAGGACAATACGGTCAGGCGCCGGCCTATAGCGCCCAGCAGGCGCCGATGGGTGCCGGCGGCTCGTTTCTCGGAACCGCGGCCGCCGCCGCCGCCGGCGTGGTTGGTGGTTCGCTGCTGCTTGGCAGCATCCGCTCGATGATGGGCGGCGGCAACCAGCAGAGCTTCGGCGATACCGCGAGCGCGGGCGACGGCGCGGGCCATCGCGGCAGTGTCGAAGACCGCAGGCCGTGGGGCGATCAGTCCGGCGGCGAACTGGCCAAGGAAGCCGGGGTCAACGACATCGGTTCGTCCGGACGCCACGCCGAGAGCAACGACGGTTCGTCGCGCACCGGCTTGTTCGATTCCGCGTCGGCCGACGAGGACGCGGACGACATGGATCTGGATTCGGATGGTTTTGACGGCGGCGACGGCGACGGCGATTACGCCTGAGGATTGTCCGACGGCATCATGCAGGACGGCCGCCCCACCGGGCGGCCGTTGTCGTTTCGAGCCGGATAGTAGAATCAGATGACGATGACCCTGGCGCCGACTCTGACGCGTTCATACAGGTCGATCACGTCCTCATTGCGCATCCGGAAGCAGCCGGACGAGACGTTGGTGCCGATGGTCCAGGGCTCGTTCGAACCGTGGATGCGGTAGAGCGACGATCCCAGATACATCGCGCGGGCACCGAGCGGATTTTGCGGTCCGCCTTCCATGTGCCGCGGCAGATCCGGGCGGCGCGCCAGCATTTCCGGCGGCGGCGTCCACGCCGGCCATTCCTTCTTCGCGGAAATCTGCTTGACGCCCGACCAGGTGAATCCGGGGCGGCCGACACCGATGCCGTAGCGCAATGCCTTGCCGTCGCCCTGAACCAGAAACAGGAACTTGTTGGGCGTGTCGACGATGATCGTGCCGGGGCCTTCCTTCCCGTGATATTCGACCAGTTGCTTCTCGTATTTCGGATCGAACGCCGGGCGCGCGGGTTCGCCGACATCCTCCTGCCGGCGCATGGCCTGCTCCGCGCCAATCGGAGGCAACAGCGCGCGCCGAGGTTCGTAGGAGGGCTGATAGCCGGGTTGCTGCTGGTAGCGGCCTCCCTGCGGAGGTCCGTCGCCGAACAGAAACTCGATGAAGCCGCCGCCCATGCTGGCGCGCTCGGCGTAAGCCATTCGCACCGCGGCGACCGGCCGCTGCCCGGGCTGCCCGGCATAGATCACGGTGGGTTCAGTGGGCCGCCCGGCTTCGATCGCGGTGGCCTGATTGACGCCAGCCAGAAAGGACGCGCCGGCAAGCAGCGGAATAGACATTTTTTTCAGCATCGACGTACTCTGTACTGTTTCGTCGTGGGAGCGCCTGGATCGGCGCCGTTGCACGTGACCAACTAAAAACAAAACCGCCTCGGTTTGGTAAACGGAAACGCCGTTTCGATTCACCACGTCGGGAATTCCACGCGGTTTTGGACGGTAGCGTTTATTTTCGATGAACGCAGGCGATGCATGGTTAATCGTTGGTGTGCGGCACGAGCCGCACGCCTCGCCGGCAAGTTCCGGCGTGAACCTGACGTTAAATCGCATCTGCCTAAAACGTTACGAGTGCAGTCAGGGAAAATCTCATGCCGGTCAATCGCAGACGTTTTCGAATCGAACAGGCCTTTGTCGGCGACATGCCGATGCCCGCAGCGATGGACGGCGAGGCCGGCCCGATGCATCGCGAGATCATGAACGAACTTCGTTCGATCCGCGCCCAGATGGCCGCGCCGGGCCACGGTCCGGCTGCGAGCGCGACTGCCGAACCGGCAACGCAGCAAGTTGCCGCGGCGCAGGCGTTGCTCGAGACCTATCGCGCCCAGATCGAGCAATGTGAGAAGCTCAAGGTCGAGCTCGATCTGATTTACGATGCCATCAACCGCACCAAGCGGGAAATCGCGGTTCTGCACGGCAAGAGCTTCGACGGCAATGAAATGTCCAAGGTAACCGGCGAACTCGGCGCCGTGGTCGGCGGCACCGAGGAAGCGACCCAGCAGATCCTGGAAGCCGCCGAGGCGATCGATCAGGCCGCCAGCGCATTGAGCAAGGTGAACTCGGCCGATCAGCAAAAGATCCTGAGCGAGGAAATCAGTGAGCGCGTCGTCGCCATCTTCGAGGCCTGCAATTTCCAGGATCTCACCGGTCAGCGCATCAGCAAGGTGATGAGCACGATGAAATTCATCGAAAACCATATCACCGTCATGATGGACATCTGGGGTGGCGTCGATGCCATCCGGGCGCACGCGCCCCCGATCGTCGATGACCGCGAGGGCGACGCCAAGCTGCTGAACGGGCCGAGGCTGGACGGCGACGCCGGCCATGCTTCACAGAACGACATCGACGCCCTGTTCGACTGAACCCCGGTTTCACCCGATCAACAAGACGCCGGCCCCGGGCCGGCGTTTTTGCTTCCGGATCAGCGGGCGGCTGATCAGGCGCGTGGCGCGCAGCGGATATAGACCATGTTGCCGTAGCGAACCGCCGCATCCTTCTCGACGAAACGGGTGACCAGCACGCGACCGTCGAAGGAAACAATCTCGCGATCCTGCTCTCCGGGGGTCGGCCCGGGCGGACCGATGTAGTTCTTGCCGCTCGGGCTGCCCTTGAGGCGCAGTTCCTGCGGGGTCGCCTGATCGGCCAGATGCATGACGACGCCGCCTGTAGCACCGGCGGTGATCACGTAAGGCTGCTTGCACTGCGAGCGGGCGGCGGCTTCGGTGCGCGCGCGGTCATTGGGGTTTTGATATGAAGCGAGACCCCAGCGGCCGACGATCTCGTCGGCGCGAATGCTGGCGGGCATGTCCGGCGCCACCGCGGGTTCGGGAGGCGCCGAAGGCCCCGATGAGAATGACGGCAGGCTCATGCCGCCCCCGCACGCCCCCAGCAATATCGTCAGCGCCGAAGCGATCCCGAGATTGGCGACCGTCCGCACGCTACATGACCTGACCATGGTATTCCCCCGAACAAATTCGCGGCCGCACCCGTCCCGCAGCCAAGCTCAAAACTCCTTTCGGAGCAATGACGTCCCACTTAACTACGCTGCAGCCCCGATATGGTTTCCGAATCATCCTATATCAGCCTCACCAAGGGTTTAACCCCGTTGCTTGACAGGATTGGTTCCAAGCCATATTCCCGGGGACACCCTTAGCACTCCGATATCGCGATTGCTAAGGATACCGGGCCCTGCCCTGGCACGGCCGAATACGCCCGTCTTCAGAGCCACTTTCGATGGCGAACCAGACCTGAACCCGAGCCTTCACAAGGAACCGTCATGGCTAAATCAAAATTTCGTCCCCTGCATGACCGTGTCGTGGTCAAGCGCATCGACGCCGAAGAAAAGACCAAGGGCGGCATCATCATTCCCGACAGTGCCAAGGAAAAACCCTCGCAGGGCGAAATCACCGCCGTAGGCCCGGGTGGCCGTGACGAAGCCGGCAAGCTGATCCCGATCGACCTCAAGGTCGGCGACCGCGTGCTGTTCGGGAAATGGTCGGGCACCGAGGTCAAGCTCGACGGCGAGGAACTGTTGATCATGAAGGAGAGCGACATCATGGGCGTGTTGAGCTAACGGCGACGCCGGAGCCGCCACGTACTGGTCGTCACACCCGGGCAAAAGCGCGAAGCGCGCCTTCGCGCTCGGTGACCCCGGCATCCATCGTTTTTCGAAAGAATCTCGCAAAGCGATGGATTGCCGGGTCAAGTCCGGCAATGACCACAAGGGAGCGCGAAGAACCACTGTACTATTCATTCCAGGAGTAAATTCAAATGGCTGCCAAGGACGTCAAATTTTCCGGAGACGCGCGCGATCGGATGCTGCGCGGTGTCGATATTCTCGCCAATGCGGTGAAGGTCACGCTCGGCCCCAAAGGCCGCAACGTCGTCATCGAGAAAAGCTTCGGCGCGCCGCGCATCACCAAGGACGGCGTTACCGTCGCCAAGGAAATCGAGCTCGAGGACAAGTTCGAAAATATGGGCGCGCAGATGCTGCGCGAAGTCGCCTCCAAGACCAACGACACCGCCGGCGACGGCACCACCACCGCGACCGTGCTGGCGCAGGCGATCGTGCGGGAAGGCGCCAAATCGGTGGCCGCCGGCATGAACCCAATGGACCTGAAGCGCGGCATCGAGATCGCCGTGCATGCCGTGGTCAAGGACCTCGAAAAGCGCGCCAAGCCGGTCGCCTCGTCGGCTGAAGTAGCCCAGATCGGGACCGTCTCTTCCAACGGCGACGCCGCGATCGGCAAGATGATCGCGCAGGCGATGCAGAAGGTCGGTAATGAAGGCGTCATCACCGTCGAGGAAAACAAGTCGCTGGAGACCGAAGTCGACATCGTCGAGGGCATGAAATTCGACCGCGGCTATCTCAGCCCCTATTTCATCACCAACGCCGAAAAAATGACCGCGGAACTCGAGGACGTCTACGTGCTGCTGCACGAGAAGAAGCTGTCCGGGCTGCAGTCGATGCTGCCGGTGCTGGAAGCCGTGGTGCAGTCGGGCCGCCCGCTCCTGATCATCGCCGAAGACGTCGAAGGCGAAGCCCTCGCCACCCTGGTGGTCAACCGCCTGCGTGGCGGCCTCAAGGTGGCCGCCGTCAAGGCCCCGGGCTTCGGCGACCGTCGCAAGGCGATGCTGGAAGACATCGCGATCCTGACCGGCGGTCAGTTGATCTCCGATGAGCTCGGCATGAAGCTCGAAAGCGTCACGGTCAGCATGCTCGGCCGCGCCGGCAAGGTCGTGATCGACAAGGAAAACACCACGATCGTCAAAGGCGCCGGCAAGAAAAAGGACATCGAAGCCCGCGTCACGCAGATCAAGTCGCAGATCGAGGAAACCACTTCGGACTACGACCGCGAGAAGCTTCAGGAGCGGCTGGCCAAACTCGCCGGCGGCGTTGCGGTAATCCGCGTCGGCGGCGCCACCGAGATCGAGGTGAAGGAGAAGAAGGATCGCGTCGAGGACGCCCTCAACGCGACGCGCGCGGCGGTGCAGGAAGGCATCGTGCCCGGGGGCGGCGTCGCGCTGCTGCGCGCCAAGAAGGCCGTCGGCCGTATCCACCACGACAATTCCGACGTGCAGGCCGGCATCAATATCGTGCTGAAGGCGCTGGAGGCCCCGGTCCGCCAGATCGCCGAAAACGCCGGCGTCGAGGGCTCGATCGTGGTCGGCAAGATCCTCGAAAACAAGTCGGAGACGTTCGGCTTCGATGCGCAGACCGAGGAATATGTCGACATGGTCGCCAAGGGCATCATCGATCCGGCCAAAGTGGTACGCGCCGCGCTGCAGGACGCGTCGTCGGTGGCCGCGCTGCTGGTGACAACGGAAGCCATGGTCGCCGAGCTGCCAAAGGATGCGCCGCCGCCGATGCCGGGCGGCGGTGGCGGCGGAATGGGTGGAATGGGCGGAATGGGCTTCTGAGACTGCCCGACGCCGACCTACCGATCAATGAAGGCCGCCTCCTGGCGGCCTTCTTTTTCGGCATAAAGGCTCTACGGTAACGCCCGATTCCGCCCTCCTGAGGAAACCTGCATATGCGCACGCTTCTGCTCTGTCTGCTCGGTCTGATGACGGCTTCGCCGGATCTCGCGCTGGCCCAGATGAAGCTCCCGACCAAGGCGGCGCCGAACGCCGGCGAAGTCCGGTATTTCACGGCGATCGACGGGTTGATGGCCGGCAATGCCGACGTCGTGCTCAAGGAAACCCGCCAGGGCAAAACCGTCACCGCGGCGGTGCTTGATGTCTGCTATCCCGCAGAGAAGGGCGCCGACCGCAAAGACCGCTTCGTTGCCAACCTCACGGTCAACGGCCAGACCCTGACCGGCACGACGCAGAGTCTCGGTGACAAACTGCCGGTCACGATACGACTCGTCCGCAAGCCGACGGGCGACAGCTTTGAATTCCGGGGTCAGATCAGCGTCGGCCAGGCCGTGACGGATGTGATCTCGACGGACAATTCCGACCTCAGCGAAAAGGAATTCCAGGAAAGCCAGACCACCGATGACGGCATTGCGGCCGACCCGAAGGATTTCACCGAAGTGTCGCCGGAATCGATCGGCGTGCGGGTCAAGCTGGACGCGGTGCTGGATTTCCTAAAGGGGTTGAAGGGGCAGGATCTCGAGGTTTCCCTGAGCAGCCTCAGCGTCTCCTGCGACGCGATGCGCGCCGGCGAGCAAACCATCCACGTCAATATCGATCCGGAGCGCGCCGCAGCGCTGGTTGCGAAAGCCAAGTCGTCGCCAGGCGTGGTCGCCGCCGGCTGGACCAGCGGCGGCGTGGAGATGGATCGCACGATCCGTTTCGCTGCCGCCGACTGGCGCGACGGCGACAGGCTCAACAGGGACCGGCTGGCGGCAACGGTTTCCGGCGTGCTGGCAAAAACGCTGGCGGCGAAAGCGTCGGCGTCGGCCTGGGACGCCAATACCGGAAAGCTGAAGATCACGTTGAAGCGGCCGAGCCGGATATTTCCGGCACTGGGCCTCACCGAGACAATCGAGGTCACCGCCCTGGTGGCGCCGGACAAGCCCGGCGCGACCGACCGGCTGATGCTGTGGATCGGGAGCCCCGCCATTTCGACTTCGGACGAGGCGTCAGGCCCCAAACTCAATCTGGCGGACGAGTCCAGCCTCGACGAGGAAGGTGAGTTGAAGGACGACAACGGCTCGGTCGAGGCGCTGGCCAGGGAGTTCAAGGGCCAGCGCTGGGACGGCGACACGAACGGCTGGAAGTAACCAGATTCACCCGATCCCCGGAGTGCTTCGAAACGCTGCGGCTAGTCTAGTTGGTATTGAGGCGGAAGCGCAGCGTTCTCGGACCGACGAACGAGACAACATCGCCCTGCCGCCTCCAGGTCGCTGCCTCGCTCAGGGCGGCGACCAGTTCGTCATCGGCCTGCGCCCGCCCCGGCGGGCAGGAACGATCCTGCAGCGGCCCCGAGACGAAAATCACCGTGTTGCCCGCCACCGAAAACTGGCCCGTGCCGCTCTTGCACCAAAGTTCGAGAATCACCTCGCCGGCGTCGCCGATATCCAGCGACGGTATCCGCTTGGATCCGGGTTGCCGCGCCGCATCCAGGGTCATTTCGAGCCCGAACGGAAAGCCCTCATCGGCGCGAGCCGGGCCGGGATCGAAGGCCGCGGCAGCCAGCACCAGCGCCAATGCGGCGGCGCGCGTCGAGAACCTGGGCATAGAAATCATAAAGCCTCTCGAAATGTCGCTGCACGTGGATCCCGCGTCGTTCTAAGGAATGCGCGCGGCGTTGGCCAGAGCTGCCGCCAATCGTCGCTCGGGCGCCCGATGCCAGATCCGCTCACAACCTCGCGAAGCCACAGCACTCCCCGCCCCTCGCCCCCGGAGTCCATGCTAGCTAGGGTTGACCGCGACTGGCGGAAACCTGAGACTTTGGTCCAGCATATCTTGATCCTGCCTTTCATCTCAGGCCGTCAGGGCCATTCCCCGGAGACGTTGATCTGTGAACAATATCCGCTCGACGCTCGCGGCCGTTTGGCGGATCGCCGCTCCCTATTTTCGCTCCGAGGACAAGTGGGCCGGCCGCGCGCTGCTGGCGGCGGTGATCACCGCCGAGCTTGCCATTGTCGGCATCACCGTCCTGATCAATCAGTGGAACAGCCGCTTCTACAACGCGCTGCAGGAGCGAAACTGGGACACCTTCGTCACCGAGATCATCTATTTCTGCGTGCTTGCCGCCATCTACACGGTCATCGCGGTGTACCAGCTCTACCTCAATCAATGGCTGCAGATCCGCTGGCGTCGCTGGATGACCGCGCAGTATCTCGGCCAATGGCTGCATCAGGCCAACCATTACCGGATGCAGCTTCAGGGCGACGCCGCCGACAATCCGGACCAGCGCATGACCGACGACGTCAAGCTGTTTGTCGAACGGACGCTCAACATCGGGGTCGGCCTGCTGAGCTCAATCGTCACGCTGGCGTCCTTCGTCGTCATCCTGTGGGGGCTTTCCAACGCCGCGCCGCTGCACCTGTTCGGGCAGGATTTCGCGATTCCCGGCTATCTGGTCTGGGGCGCGTTGATCTATTCGGTTCTCGGCACCATCCTGACCCATATGATCGGCTGGCCGCTGGTCGGGATCGATTTCCGCCAGCAGCAGTACGAGGCTGATTTCCGTTTCAACCTGATACGGGTTCGGGAAAATTCGGAGCAGATTGCGTTGCTGCGCGGCGATGAAGCCGAGCGCGAACGCCTGCTGGTTCGCTTCGGACGCGTGGTCGAGAACTGGCTCGCCATCATGTCCCGCACCAAGAAGCTGACGGCGTTCACCGCCAGTTACTCGCAGGCTTCGGTGATCTTTCCCTACATACTGGTGGCTCCCGCCTACTTCGCGGGAAAAATTCAGCTCGGCGGCATGATGCAGACCGGATCCGCCTTTTCGAGCGTCCAGGGCGCGCTGTCGTTCTTCATCACCATCTACCGCCAACTGGCGGAATGGCAGGCGGTCGTGAACCGTCTCGACGGATTTGAGATGGGGATTGCTGCGGCGACCGAACTGGCGAACGGCGACAACAGGATTCACGTCATCCAGGCCGCCGGCGACGGCGCCATCGACCTCAAGGGGCTGGCGGTACGTTTGCCGAACGGAACGCCGCTGGTGAACGCGGACGGATTCCGCTTGCGCCAGGACGAACGCACATTGGTGACCGGGCCGTCGGGTTCGGGCAAGTCGACGCTGTTCCGGGCGATCGCCGGCATCTGGCCGTTCGGGACGGGTTCCATCGCCATTCCGGCGAACGCGACCTTGATGATGCTGCCGCAGCGACCCTATTTCCCGGTCGGCGCGCTGCACGCGGCGGTCGAGTACCCCGGCAAGGAGGGGACGTTCACGGCCGCTCAAATCGCCCAGGCGCTCGAGGCGGTGGGATTGCCGAAGCTGGCTCTGATGCTCGCCGAGCACGGTCACTGGAACCGGACGCTGTCGCTCGGCGAGCAACAGCGCCTTGCGCTCGCGCGCGCGCTGTTGCATGCGCCGCAATACCTCTTCCTCGATGAGGCAACCGCCTCGCTTGATGAACCCTCCGAGGCGGCGCTGTATGGCTTGCTCAGGGAGAAACTGCCGGCCACCACCATCGTTTCGATCGGCCATCGCTCGACGCTTGACGCCTTCCACAAGCGCAATGTCGTGCTGCTCCGCGACGGAGATGGATTTGAGCTCCGGGACGCCGGCGAACAGCCAACGCCGTCATAACGACAGGCGCCGGGGATGCTGCCGGCGCCTACGTTCATCCGTCTTACTTCAAGAAGAAGGGCGGCAGATCGCTCTGCCGCCCCCAACGTCCCGAGAAAAGAAGTTACTTCAAGTTGGTCATCGCGGTCAGGTCAGCCGAAAGCTTGACGATGCCGGTCGCGCCGCACCAATTGGACCCGACGCCAGATGGATTGATCGCCGTTATCGATGTTCCAGACGTTGCGGTGATGTTTCCGCGGGCTGCGAAATCGCTCGTGAACGCGTTGCAATCTCCCTTCGACAGGTTGGTGTCGGAGTAGCGAACATCCAGCGTGAACACCTTGTAAGTGAAGCCGACGCCGATGTTCCAGGTATTGTAGTCGGCATAGTTGATGCCATTCGGGAACGGCCCCGCAAAGCCGGGATTGGTAAAGCCCGTTCCGTAGAAGGAATCGGAGGTTCCAAGCCACTGCCGGCCGAACTCGCCGGAGATGTACATGCCGACGCCGCTGCTCCCGAATGTGGAGCTGGGCGCCGTGAACTTGCCGGTGATCGATGCGTAGTTGCCCCAGGCGCCGGACCCCAGGAAGCTCGGCGTGTAGTATTCGGTGGCGCCGATCGCGAACATGTCGTTGAGGGTCACGTTGACCTTGGCGTAGGCCTCGAAGAAACTCAGGTTCCTCTTGATGACGTTACCGTTGAAAAGCACATTGGTGGCGCATTCGTTGCCGAGCGGTACGCCCGCCGTATCGAAGGGTGCGCCGTAGTGGCAGGTGCCGCCCGGATACAGATAACCCCAAACGCCAAAGTCGAAGGCGAACATGCCAAAGGTGGGACGGATGCCGCCATAGATGTCGATTTCAGCTGCCGCGCGGTTCGGGAACGAGATGCTCGCACCTGCCAGGCCGACGTAGAGCTGCAAGTCCTTGCTGACGTTGTAGCGCGGCTCGAAGTAGGCTGCGACCGAGGGCTTGTTGTTGGATTGGGTGATGCCGCGGAAGACGTAATTGCTCATGATCGCGCCGCCGAAGGCGATATCCCAGGGATCGAACACCACCGGCGGCGGCGCCTTGTAGGCCTTGACGCGCATGTCCGCCGCGAGAGCCGAACCCGATATCATTGTCAGCGCCGTTGCCAACAAAGCCAACTTCTTCATGACAATCCCCATTACCGTTAAGACAATCCGGTTCCGGGGTCCCAGGGACGAACGGCAACCGACTGCAGTGAAATTCCTAACCTGAATGCAATCTGGAACTTGCCCGGGGTGGCGTGAAGCAAAAAAGACCGGCATATGCCGCCTTTTTGGGCGCTTACGACGTTTTTCGGAAATGTTATAGGCGGGTGTTGCATTCGGACAACAACTTCGGGCTTCTCGCGGTTAATGTGCATTGGAGGGCGTTTGCCGCACGAACAAGGTCGTCGCCGCCGCAACGATCCCGCGAATCAAACCACGTGCATGGTCAACACGCGTTCGCCCGAAATCGCGAAAGGCCGCAGCGGCTAACGCTGCGGCCTGAACGTGATCTGCTGCTACCGGAGTGTGCTACGTATCGTCGTCCCCGCTGGAGGGCGCGCCCCATGAAGGCACCGGGCTCGAGGCCGCGGGGCTGGGAGACGCCCAGCTTGCAGCCGCGGGCTGAGGCGTCGGGACAGCCATCGGCTCCGGAGCCGGAGCCGCCGCGGGCTTGGGTGCGGCACGTTTGCGCGCGGCAGGTTTGGGGGCTGCGGGCATGGGGGCGGTGGGCTTGGCGGCCGCCTTCTTGGCTGGGCTCTTTCTGGCGCTGGTCTTCCCGGCGGATTTCTTGGCTGATTTCTTGGCGGATTTCTTGGCCGATTTTTTCGGAGCCGATTTCTTGGCGGATTTCTTGCCGCCTTTCTTCGCGGACTTACTGGCCTTCTTTGCCGACTTCTTCGCGGATCTCTTCTTGGCCGTCACCAGACTTTTCCTGGCTTTTTTAGCCTTCTTACCCTTTTTGCTCTTCTTCCCTTTAGCCATCGTGAACCTCCTGTTGCCGCGATCAAATGTCTATCAGGCAAGTCGTCCGCTTCCGCGCGGGGCCAGTCGATTCAGTTCAATCCTGGCCGGGGACCGCCTGTCGCCCAATCGAGAAGCTCAATCGTGTGCACCACAGGAACTGACGTGCCGCCGGCAATCTGAACCATGCACCCAATATTGCCCGCTGCAATCATGTCCGGCTTCACTGTCGCAATATTGGCGACCTTTCGATCGCGCAACCTGCTCGCAATGTCAGGCTGGAGAATGTTGTAAGTCCCCGCCGAACCGCAACACAAATGGCTCTCAGGCACATCTTTCACCACGAAACCGTTCTTGGAAAGCAATTCTTTCGGGGCCTGCGTGATTTTCTGTCCGTGCTGCAGCGAACATGCGGAGTGATAGGCGATGATAATGTCGCCGCGTTGCTGCGCTGGCTGCAGTTCGATGCCGCTGACATACTCGGTAATATCCTTGGTCAACGCGGAAACCGTGGCGGCTGGACCGGCGAAATCGCGGTCCTCGCGTAGCATGAAGCCATAGTCCTTGATGACTGTGCCGCAACCCGATGCCGTCACCAGAATGGCGTCGAGGCCGCCCCGCTCGGCCTCCCCGAGCCAGACGCCGATGTTGGCGCGGGCACGCGCCAGCGCGTCGCCGTCGCGTCCGAGATGGTGGGTCAGCGCGCCGCAACATTGCTCGTCCTTGACCAGCACGACCTCGATGCCGTGACGCGTCAGCAGACTGACGGCGGCCTGATTGATGCGCGGCGCCAGCACCTGCTGGGCGCAGCCCTGCAGCAGCGCGACGCGCCCGCGCCGTTCGCCGATCGCCGGAAAAACGCTGCCTCCGGCAGGTCCTGATGGCGGCAGCCTGCCCGGCGCCAGCGCCAGCATCGCCTTGATTCGCCGCAACAAACCCGGCGATGCCGGGGCCGCCTCGGGGGTCGGCAGCAAGGCGCCGAGCGGCCGGCCGAGCCGGGCCAGAATCATGCTCCAGCGGAACAGTTGAGGCCGCGGCAGCACAAAGGCGAGCACCGCGCGGAGCGCGCGCTCGGTCAGCGGCCTGGTATAGTCCTTTTCAATTCTCACCCGCGCCTGGTCGACCAGATGCATGTAGTTCACGCCCGACGGACAGGTGGTCATGCAGGCGAGACAGGAGAGGCAGCGGTCGATGTGCTTGACCACCTCCCGGGTCGGCGGCCGGTTCTTTTCCAGCATTTCCTTGATCAGGTAGATCCGCCCGCGCGGGCTGTCGAGTTCGTCGCCGAGCAGCACGTAGGTTGGGCACGTCGCAGTGCAGAACCCGCAGTGCACGCAGGCGCGCAAGATCCTGTCGGCCTCCGCGACATCGGGATCGGCGAGTTGCGCCAGGCTGAATTCGGTCTTCATGTTGCAGCCCCTCTGGTCATCCGGCCGCGATTGAGGATGTTCTTCGGATCGAAGCCGTGGCGGACGCGTTCACTCAACCGCGCCAGGCCGCCTGGCTGGGGATGGAACACATCGACGTTGCGCCTGACTTGTTCGGACGCGCGTATCAGTGTGGCATGGCCGCCGGCGGCGTCGACCTGCGCGCGCACCACGGCCGCTTGCGCGTCCGGTTTCGGCGGCAGCGCCGCCCAGATCAGGCCACCGCCCCAGTCGTAGACCACGTCGCCGCCGGTGCCCCGCGACAGCGCCTGGCCGAGTGCGCCGCCGGCGGCCGGCGGACAGACGATCCGCCACACCGGCCAAGCGCCCAGCGCGCCGGCGGCCGCAAACGGTTTGACATCGCGAATCGAACGCCAGATCGCCGCCGAGCCGGTATCCTGCACAGTATCCGCCGCGCCAAACGGCGCCAGCAGCGCAGCCAGCGCGGCCGCGCGATGCACCGCAGAGGCGGTGATACCTTCCAGCCGCAGCAAGGTGATCGCCTGCCCTGCCGGCCCGATGTCGGCAAGCCCGCTGATATCAGCCCGAAACGCCGACGCGGGCAGGTGCGCCGCCCCCGATACGTCGAATGGCGAACCCAGCGCCGCCGTCATCGCCCGGTTGGCGGTCGCATCATCGAGACCGCGCAGCAGCAGCGTGCGCTCGCTTTCGGGCCTCGGCATCACCTTCAAGGTCACTTCCGTCATGACCGCGAGCGTGCCCCACGACCCCGCCAGCAATTTGCAGAGGTCGTAGCCGGTGACGTTCTTCACGACCTTGCCGCCGGCCTTGAAGCTGTCGCCGAAACCCGACACCGCGTGCGCGCCCAGCAGATGGTCGCGCGCGCCGCCCGCCCGGATGCGGCGCGGACCCGCGAGCCCGGCGCCGATCATGCCGCCGATGGTTCCGATATCAGGGGTGCCCAGCAGCGCCGACGTATTGATCGGCTCGAACGCAAACTGCTGATTCTTGGAATCGATCAGGCTGAGCACATCGGCCAGCGGGGCGCCCGCCTGCACGGTGATGATCAGCTCGTTCGGCTCGTAGGCCACGACCGCGTTCAGCTCCGACAGATCGAGCAGCGCATTGGTCGTCATCGGCTGGCCGATCAGCCGCTTCGAGCCGTGGCCGACGATTTCCAGCGGCTGCTCGCTGGCGATCGCCGCGCGCACCGCCTGCTCGACATCCCCAGCATCACGTATCTTGGAGGTTTCCACGTGCCCGCCCGTCAAAACCGCGGAAGATCGGGAAAGGCGAGCTTGCCGCCGTGCACGTGCACGCGGCCGAGCTCGGCGCAGCGATGCAGGGTCGGAAACACCTTGCCCGGATTGAGCAGGCCCTGGGCATCGAACGCGCATTTCAGCCGCTGCTGCTGGTTGAGATCGATCTCCGAGAACATTTCCGGCATAAGGTCGCGTTTCTCGACGCCGACGCCGTGCTCGCCGGTCAGCACGCCGCCGAGTTCGACGCAGACCCTGAGGATATCGGCGCCGAAAGCCTCGGCCTTGTCCATCTCGCCGGGCTTGTTGGCATCGTACAGGATCAAGGGATGCAGATTGCCGTCGCCGGCATGAAACACATTGGCGACGCGGAGACCGTATCTCTCGGAAAGGCCGCGGATTCGCGCCAGCGCTTCCGGCAGTTTGCCGCGCGGGATGGTGCCGTCCATGCAGAGATAATCGGGTGAAATCCGCCCCACCGCCGGAAATGCCGCCTTGCGGCCGGCCCAGAACAGATTGCGTTCCACCTCGGAAGTGGAAATCTGCAGGGTGGTGGAGCCGCAGCCTCGCGCGATCGCTTCGACGCGGCTGATCAGCTCATCGACCTCGATGCCGGGACCATCGAGTTCGATGATCAGGAGCGCCTCGACGTCGAGCGGATAGCCGGCATGCACAAAGGCTTCAGCGGCGTGGATCGCCGGCCGGTCCATCATTTCCATGCCGCCCGGAATGATGCCGGCGCCGATGATCCGCGCCACGCATTCGCCGGCGGCCTCGACTTCGGCGAAACCGACCATCAGGGCGCGGGCGGTTTCCGGCTTCTGCAGAATCCGCACCGTGACCTCGGTGATGACGCCGAGCAGGCCTTCCGACCCCGTGATGATGCCCATCAGGTCGTAGCCCGAGGTTTCGGCGGACTTGCCGCCGACCTTGATGATTTCGCCTGTGATCAGCACGATTTCGCAGCCCAGTACGTTGTTGGTGGTCATGCCGTATTTCAGACAATGGACGCCGCCGGAGTTTTCCGCGACATTGCCGCCGATCGAGCAGGCGATTTGCGACGACGGATCGGGCGCATAATAGAACCCGGCGTGCGCGACCGCCTGGCTGATGGCAAGATTGGTAACCCCCGGCTCGGTCACCACCACACGATTGTCGAAATCGATCTCGCGGATCCGCTTGAATTTGCCGAGGCCCAGCAAGACGCCGTCGGCCAGCGGCAGCGCGCCGCCGGACAGCGAGGTGCCGGAACCGCGCGGCACCACCTTGATGCCCTGCTCGAAGCAGTATTTCAGAACCTGCGACACCTGTTCGGTGGTGCCCGGCAGCACCACCACCATCGGCGGCTGACGATAGGCCATCAACCCGTCGGACTCGTAAGGGACCATCTCGGCCGCGCTGTCGATCACGCCCTCGCCCGGCACGATCGCCCGCAGCGCCGCCACGATGTCGTCGCGGCGCGCCAGCACCGCCTGATCGGACGCGGGCATCCTGATGGTCATCGGTGGGTCTCCCATGCCAGAAGCGGGCGCCGGCATTTCGCGCCCGCAGGTTTTTCATTGGGAAATCAAGCACGTCTGGAGCGCTTTGGGTAGATCGCCAAAGCATGTACCGCCGGAATGCCGGCTATTCCGGCACGACCGACCGTCCACGCGCGTCAAGACCCGAAAGCGCCGCCGCCAGAGCCTCGCGGTTGGAGTTGGATCGATCCGCCGCAAGCGCGGGGCGGCAACGATCTCGCGCCTCTGGACGCGGCGCAGCGCCTCTACAAAAAATCGCAAAACAACCCCATGCAAAGGTCCGGCCCCGAAGCAAGCCGACCATCGCGGAATGCATGTCCAGGCTTGTCCGGCGCGCCACGCGATCTTTCCGCACAGCGGAACAGGCGGGGAATCCGAGGGCCGCAACAGGAGATATTTTGCCGCCTCAAGCGAAATTTCTCTACGCTCGCAATCTATTGCGGGGCATACTGGCCGCTTCAAAGGGAGATCAGGAAAATGCGTGAAGCGGTCATTGTTTCTTATGCGCGAACCGGGCTGGCGAAGTCCGGCCGCGGCGGGTTCAACATCACCCCGCCGATGTCGATGGCGGCCCACGCCATCAAGCACGCCGTGGCGCGCGCCGGCGTCGACAAGGATTACGTCGAGGATTGCTATCTCGGTAATTGCGCCCATGGCGCCCCCAATATCGGCCGTCAGGCCGCGCTGCTCGCGGGCATGCCGAAGTCGACGGCCGGTGTGTCGGTCAACCGTTTCTGCTCGTCAGGACTGCAGACCATCGCGATGGCGGCCAACAGCATCCGCTCGGACGGCGCCGATTGCATCGTGGCCGGCGGCGTCGAAAGCATCTCGATCCCGGGCGGCGGCGCGCCGAAGGAATCGATTGATCCGGACCTGCTGAAGGCGGCGCCCGATATCTTCATGGCGATGATCGACACCGCCGATATCGTGGCCGAGCGCTACAAGCTCAGCCGCGAATACCAGGATGAGTACTCGCTGGAATCCCAGCGCCGCATGGCGGCCGCGCAGCAGGCCAACAAGTTCAAGGACGAAATCGTCCCGATGAAGACCAAAATGAAGGTGGTCGACAAGGCGACCAAGGCCGAGAGCATCGTCGACTACACGGTCGACCGCGACGAGTGCAACCGCCCCGAAACCACGATGGAAGGCCTTGCCAAGCTCGAGCCCGTCAAGGGCCCCGGCAAGTACGTCACCGCCGGCAACGCCAGCCAGCTGTCGGACGGCGCCGCAGCCGTCGTGCTGATGGAAGCCAAGGACGCGGAAAAGCGCGGCCTGCAGCCGCTCGGCCGCTTCGTCGCCTGGGCGGCGGCGGGCTGCGAGCCCGACGAGATGGGCATCGGTCCGGTGTTCGCGGTGCCGAAGCTGTTGAAGCGCCACGGCCTCAAGGTCGAGGACATCGACCTCTGGGAACTCAACGAGGCGTTCGCCAGCCAGTGCCTGTATTCCCGCGACCAGCTCGGCATCGATCCCGAAAAGTACAACGTCAACGGCGGCTCCATCGCCATCGGCCATCCCTTCGGCATGACCGGCGCGCGGCTGACCGGCCACATCCTGCAAGAGGGACGCCGGCGCAAGGCCAAGTGGGGCGTCGTGACCATGTGCATCGGCGGCGGCCAGGGCGGCGCCGGCCTGTTCGAAATCTACAGTTGAGGCTTGTCGAGATCCGCCATTAGCCGGCGTCGGAAAAAAACCAGCAGCGCGACGGGTGACCGCCGCGCTGCTTTGTTTTTTTGAATCCGGCCCCGCAAGTTGCCGGCTGTCCAACGCTTCGGCCTGCCCTGCTGCGCTGTCTTATGATATACGGGAAATATATGCTTGGGATGGGCGGAGGCGCCAGCGCTCGCCTTCCGGCGGCCGATGCGGGGGACGATTTGAAGCCGAAAACGCCAAGGAAAAGCCGATCTCGCGTCGCCAAAGGCGAGGACGGCACGCTGACCGATCGTGCGTACCGCGAACTCGAGGAGATGATCGTCACGCTGCAATTGTCGCCGGGAACGGTATTGTCGGAGCAGGCGCTTGCGGTGCGCCTGAAGATCGGCCGGACCCCGATCCGCGAAGCCTTGCAGCGCCTCGCGCGGGACGGGCTGGTGGTGATCATGCCGCGGCGCGGTATCATGGTCTCCGAGATCAATCTGCGGCTGCAACTGCGACTGCTCGAGGTGCGGCGCGAACTCGAGCGGCTGATGGCGAGTCTGGCGGCCGAGCGCGCCACACCCGACGAGCGCCGCGAATTCGCCGAGGTCGCCGAATCCATGCTGGCCGCCGCCGCGAAATCCGACGACATTGCCTTCATGCGGCTCGACCAGCGCTTCAACATCCTGATTGCGACCGCCGCCCGCAATGAATTCGCGCGGCGCTCGATGGGACTGATGAACGCGCTGTCGCGCCGGTTCTGGTACCAGCACTATCAGGAAGTCGCGGACCTGCCGCTGGCGGCAAAGCTGCATGCCGCGGTCGCCGAGGCGGTTTCGCAGAAGAAAGCCAAGGCGGCTGCGACCGCGTCGGACCGGCTGATCGATTACATCGAGGACTTTGCGCGCAAGACACTCGATGCGTGAGGGGCCACTTACCTCTCCCGCTTGCGGGGGAGGTCGCCGCGCGGAGCGCGGCGGGTGGGGGAATTCTCTCCAATGGCATCGGCGTGTGCGGATAGTCCCCCACCCCGGCCCTCCCCCGCAAGCGGGAGAGGGAGAGGATTCCGCCGCATCAATCAAACGTAATCACGCTGCGGATGGCTTCGCCGCGCTTCAGCGCCGCAAAACCGTCGTTGATCTCGTCGAGCCTGATGCGGCGGGTGATCAACTCGTCCAGCATCAGCGAACCGTCGAGATAGGCCCGCGCCAGCAGCGGAAAATCGCGGCGCGGACGGGCGTTGCCGTAGCTGACGCGACGGATGCGCTTCTCTTGCATCAGCGAGCCCCATCGGAACGAGACGTCCTTGTCGACGTCGATCTTGCCGAGCCAGATGATCTGCCCGCCGGGCCGCACCGCTTCGGAGGTCACCCGAAACGCCGACACGCTGCCGGCGGATTCGATCACGACGTCGACGCCGCGGCCGTTGGTCTGGCGTTTTCCGACAGCAATCGCATCGTCCTTCGACGCATCGACGCCATGGGTGGCGCCCATCTTCGCGGCAAGCAGCAGTTTGGCCGGATTGACATCAACAGCGATGATGGCGCCGGCGCCCGCCAGCCGCGCACCCTGCACCGCGGCGAGGCCGACCGCGCCGCAGCCGATCACCATGACGGTGTCGCCATGCGCGATCGCCCCCAAATTGAGCGCGGCGCCCGCGCCGGTCATGACGCCGCAGCCGATCAAGCAGGCCCGGTCGAAGGGTATTTCCTTCGGAACAGGTATCGCCTGCTGGTCGGGCACGATGGAGTACTCGCCGAACGATCCCAGGAACATCAATTGCTGGACACCGCGGCCATCGGCCAACGTGCCGCGAATTGCGCCGTCGAACGCCACGGCCTTCGGGCCCAGCCCGAGATATTCCTCGCACAGGATCGGCGCGTCGCGGTCGCAGTAAAAGCAATGTCCGCAATGCGGGTTCCACGACAACACCACGTGGTCCCCGACCTTGACGCCGCGCGCCGCGGGACCAATCTGCTCCACGATGCCGGCGGCCTCGTGGCCCAGCACGATCGGCAGCGGATAGCGCAGCGATCCCTCGATCACTTCAAGATCGGTATGACACAGCCCGGCGGCGCGAATCCGGACCAACACGTCGGTCGGCTTCAGCGCCGCCGCGGTGATGGTCTCGATCGACATCGGCGTTTGCGCGGCATGCAGCACCGCAGCGCGATACTGCAAGGCCATCAGGCGACCGCCTTGCCGGAAAGCGCCGCAAGCGCCTGATCGATGTCGGCCGAAGTCAGTTCCCATTCATTGTCGAAATTCGCCACCACCGCCGCCATGAACGGCTCGACCAGGGCCCGTGCCTTGTCTCTGTCGCCGAGATGATCGAGCAGCAGCGCCAGCGCGAGCTGGCGCGGCTCCGGACCTTCATAGCTCCACTCGAATCCGTTCATGGTGAACTCGACCACATCGACGCCGGGGTCGAGTGGCGCGCCGTCAACGATGACCTTGACGCCATCGATGGTCCGGTCTCCCGCATAGCGCTTCATGTCAGTCTCCCGCTTCGACCCGAATGCTTGCCCCGGTCACGAGGCGACCTCGATCTGGCCCGCGATCACCCGCATCACGTCGCGGTCCCCATAGGCCTGCGCCAGGGTGCCTGAGAACATCACTTCGCCGCGCTCCAGAACATAGATCCGGTCGACGTAATCGGGAATGTGGTGGACGTTGGATTCGGCGATCAACACACCCTTGCCCATGGCGCGGATCGAGGCGACGCCCTCGGCTATCAGGGGAATGATCGCCGGCGACAGGCCCTCGAAGGGTTCGTCGAGCAGCAGCAGTTTTGGGTCGAGCGTCAACGCCCGGGCGATCGACACCATCTTGCGCTCGCCACCGGACAGTTGCGCGCCGCCGCGCGCCAGATATTGCCGTAGCTTCGGGAATACCGTGTAGGCCTCCTCGATTCGCACGGCGGCCGCGCGGCCGGACGGCCGCGTCCAGGTCGAGAGTTCGATATTCTCGGCTACGGTCAGGTCCGCATAGACTTCGGACTCTTCCGGTGAGAACCCGATACCGCTTTGGGCGATCTGCCAGGTCGGCAGCCTGGTCAGGTCTGCGCCGTCAAAACTGATGCTGCCGGATTGCGCACGGCGATAACCCATGATGCTGCGGAAGGTCGTGGTCTTGCCGGCGCCGTTGCGCCCGACCAGACAGACCAGTTCGCCCGCGGCCACCGACAGGCTGATGCCGTTGAGGATGCGGCTACCCTCGATGTCGACCTTGAGGTTCGAGAGATCGAGCATCATTGCATCTTTCTCAGGGTTTGCGGACGCGTTCCCACCACGGCCGAAATCATGGCCGGATCCTTGAAGAAGGCATCGGGCGCCATGTCGGCCAGCACGGCGCCTTCCTGCAAAGCCACGATGCGGTGCGAATAGCGCTCGACCAGATCCATGTCGTGCTCGACCTGGACGATGGCACGCACGCCCGCGGCCTTCGCAGCGGTGACGAGAACCTCCATGATCGCATGCTTTTCGCCGGACGAAACGCCGCTGGTCGGCTCGTCCAGCAGGATCACGCTCGGATTGAGCGCGAAGGCGCTGGCGATATCGAGCAGTTTCTTCTCGCCCTGCGACAGCGTCGAGGCTACGGTTTCGAGGCGGGCGCGCAAGCCCAGCACTTCCGCGACGCGCTCGGCATCGGCCTGCAGCACGTCGTCGCGCCCGAGCGAGCGAAACGGATTGCCGACCCGGCGCAACCGGGAGGCTACCGCCACCGCCAGCGTTTCCCGCACCGTCAGTGCCGGGAAGATATTGACCAGCTGGAAGGCGCGCGACATGCCGCGTCGTGCGAGCTCGACCGGCCCGATGCCGGCGATGTCCTGCCCCATGAAGCGAACCGCTCCCACCGTCGGCCGCAGCAGCCCGGTGACGACATTGACCAGCGTCGTCTTGCCGGCCCCGTTGGGTCCGACGATCGAGACGAACTCGCCGTCGCTGACCGAGAACGAGACATCGCTGAGCGCCTTGAACACGCCAAAGGCCTTGGTGACGTTGATGGTCTCGAACAGCGGAGCGGCTGCGGATGCGGGAACTGGCTGCATCTCACTTGCCTCCCTTGCGCCGGTTGGCCATCGCCTCGACGGTGCCCGACAGGCCCTGCGGCATGAACACCACCAGCAGCACTAGCACGCTGCCCATCACGAACCGCCAATATTGCGTGACCGACATCACAAAATCCTGCAGGAGCACGAACACCAGCGCGCCGATCGCAGGGCCGGCGAAGGTGCCGCTGCCGCCAAGCACCGCCATGAAGACCAGATTGCCGGAATGGGTCCAGTACGCCAATTCGGGGTCGGCCAGTCCGGTGGTGACGGCGAGGATGGTTCCGCCAATGCCGCCATAAACAGCCGAGATCACGAAGGCGGTCAGCCGCATGCGGAAAATCTGCACGCCGACATAGGCGGCCTTGCCGGCATTCTCGCGGATCGCCCGCAGATGCAGGCCGAACGGCGACTGGGTAATGCGCCACATCGCCAGACCGAGCAGCGCAAACAGCACCAGCGAATAGTAGTAGAACGGCCCGGTCAGGAACGCAGTCTTGCCGCCGCGCCATTCCATGCCGAGCAGCAGCGGTCGCAGCACCCGCATGCCCTGGTCGCCGCCGGTGATGCCGTAGAACTTGAACAGGAAGGAGTGAAACAGCATGCCGAAGGCCAGCGTCAGCATGCCGAAGAAGATCCGGGTGTAGCGAACGCAGAGCGCACCGATCACCAGCGACATCAGCCCAGACACCAGCGCCGCCGTGATCAGCAACAGCTCAAAACTCAGGATTCCGAATTTCGAGGTCAGCGCCGCGGCGGTGTAGGCGCCGACACCGAGAAACATCGCGTGCCCGAACGACAACAGCCCGGTGGTGCCGAACAGCAGGTTGAATCCCAACAGCGCGATGCCGTAGCCGACGAACGGCAACATCAGCATCAAGGCATAGGGCGACGCAACCATGGGCAGCAGCGCCATGATCGCAATCAGCCCGAGCAGAACCCACAGCCCGTTGATGCGCGGTGCGATGCGCCGCACCGGCGTGTCCGAAGCAATGTCGATCGAGGGGGTGCTCACGCCGTGGCCTTCCCGAACAGGCCGGCCGGCCGCACGATCAGCACGATGACGACGACGAGATAAACCGACAGCATTTCCATCTCGGGCACCAGCGAGATGGCCGCCGCGCGCATCCATCCGACCACGAGCGCGCCGACCAGCGCGCCGCGCATGCTGCCGAGCCCGCCGATCACGACGACCGCGAAGGATTCCACCACGAGTTCGACCGCCATATCGAGCGACGCCGCGCCCGACGGCACCACCAGCGCGCCGCCGACCGTGCCCAGCATGCAGCCGACGGTGAACACCAGCGCGAAGATCTTCGAGGCATTGACGCCGAGCCCTTCCGCCATGTCGCGGTTCTCGGCGGTCGCGCGCACGATGCGGCCGGTCTTGGTGCGTTCGAGAAACAGGCCGAGCCCGGCCGCGATCGCAAGACTGGCGGCGATCACCAGCAGATTGTAGGTCGGCACCCTCACTCCCAGAAAGTTGGCCGTGCCGTAGGCCATGTAGACGTTGTCCATGGTGCGCGGCGTCGCGCCCCACAGGAAGCGAAACACATCCTGGAACATCAGCAGCAAGCCGAAGGTGATCAGCAGCTGATAACTTTCATCGCGCCGATAGACCGTGCGCAGCACGCGCTCGATCGGCAGCCCGACGATGCCGATGGCAAGACCGGCCATGATCAGGACGGGCAGGAACAGCACCGGCGGCATGCCGAGTTTGATGGCAATGCCGACGGCGGTAATACCGAAATAGGCGCCGAGCGCGTAGAACGAACCGCAGGCCAGGTTGACGATCTTCTGCACGCCGAACACCAGCTGCAGTCCGGCCGCCACGAGAAACAGCACGGCGGCGTGGAAGGTGCCGCCAAGGACGACGTCCACAAGCTCAGTCATGCCTCAGACCGGCATCTTGGCGGTCTTGATCCACTGCCAGAAATCCATACCGGGCGGCTTTTGCAGCTGTTCCGCCGTGAAGGTGTCGACCGAGGCCAGCGTCGGGAAGTCGTACTTGTTCTTGTTGGTCGACGGGCCCTGATAGAACACCTGTTCGGCGATCTTGTCCTTACGGAAGCGGCCCTTGCCGCCGAGGCTTTCGACCTCGAGCCCGGGCATCGCCTCGGCGACCTGCTCGGGCGTCGGCCACTTCTTCAGGGCTTTTTGCGCGGCCTCGACGCCGGCCTTGTAGGTGGCAAGGGCAAAATAGGCGCGATCGGCTTCCCAGTGCGGCGCTTCCTTGTACTTGTCCATGTAATCCGCAACGAATGCCTTCTGCAGCGCCGACGCCTGGGGGTGGTCGAAGTACAGCGTGTTGTGGCCGAAGATGATGCCTTCCGGCATGAATTCCTTCTTGAGCTGGTTGAGCTGCCAGCCGGCGGCCGGCAGCACCAGCTTGACGCCCTCGAACAGGCCCGCCGCGTGTCCCTGTTTCATGAACACGGGCAGATCGGCGAATAGCATCGAGGAGAAGATCAGATCCGGCTTGGCGGCGTTGAGCGCGGCGATATGCGACGTCAGGTCCATGGTGCCGACCTTCGGCCATTGTTCCGCGACGAACTCGGCCTCGACGCCGTAGCGCGCCAGGATCTGCTTGAACGCTTCCCAATTGTTGCGGCCGTAGGAGTAGTCGGGATTAATGCCGGCCACCCGCTTGAACTTGCCCTTGAAATGCTTGACCGCCAGCAGCGACCCCATCACCGCTTCGCATTCATTGTCGGTGGATCGGAAAACATACTTCGAATTCGGCATCATCTCCTTGACGCCGTCCTGGGTGGTGCCGTCCCACATCACGGTCAGCACCTGTTCTTCCTCCGCCACCGGCGCTACTCCCAAACTGACCCCGGTCGAGATCAGGCCGTGGATGGTATCGACCTTTTCCTGCAGGATCAGGCGCCGAAGCCGTTCGATGGTGTCCTTCGGGTTGGTCTCTTCCTCGATCACCAGCTCGAATTTGCGTCCGGCAATGCCACCCTCCTTGTTCATGCGCTCGGTGGCCCACTGCACCGCGCGAATGCCGCACTCGCCGGCGGTCCCGGCGACGCCGGAGCGCGGCGCGATAATTCCGATCCTGAGCGGCTTGTCCTGCGCCAGCGCGGGCGAAAAAATCCGCGGAGCAGCCGCGGCCAGGATGCCTGTACCTGCGAGCTTGGAAAAATCGCGACGCGTGAGCTTCATGGTTGCCTCCCGTTATCGTTGCGCATTTGGCACGCGCCGTTGGCATACCATAAATATATCAGCGACATCGCATCAAGCGGTTTTTTCGGGCGAGGGCCCGAAAAGCTGCGATAAAGTTCGTTGCCCCGCTGATAGGCTGGTGATATATTAGATGATAGCCCTGCGACAGACGGAGACCGCGACATGGAATTATCGTCAAGCCCGATGACCGAGCGGCAGCGGAATTACCGGGCGACGTACCGGCACCGCATCGCAGGCTGGTACAATGGTTGGCTCCACGCCTTCGTGATCTATGTGATCGGATTCACCGCGCTGTGGGTCTATTTCGCCAATATCAGTTCCATACGCTGGTGGGAGCTGTTGATCGTCCCGGTAACGTTCCTCGCCGCCAATTTCTTCGAGTGGTGGATCCACCGCTTCGTCATGCACCGCCCGTCGCAGGTCAAGGCGTTTCGCGCGATCTACAACCGGCATACTTTGATGCATCACCAGTTCTTCACCGAGCAGGAGATGCGCTTCGCCGATCATAACGACTGGCGCGTCACGTTCTTTCCGCCCTACGCGCTGGTCACCTTCACCATGATGTCGATCCCGCCGGCGCTGGCGCTGGGCTGGCTGGTCTCGCCCAATGTCGGCTGGCTGCTGATATCGACCACGACATCGATGTACCTGATCTACGAATTCATGCACTTCTGCTGCCACGTCGATGAAAACTGGTTCGTGCGCAACGTACCCTTCGTCAACACCATCCGACGTCATCATACCGCCCATCACAACCAGTCGATCATGATGGAGCGCAATATGAACCTGACCTTCCCGGTGATGGACTGGCTGTTCGGCACCTCGGATCTCGATCGCGGGCTGATCGGTCATCTGCTGAACGGCTATGACACCCGCTTCGTGAAGACCAACATGCGCAAGACCTCGCGCACGCCGAAGCCGGACATGGCGCGGTCGTCGACGGGGTTCGCTACGCCCGCCGAATAGCTGGGTTGATTTCGGCGCGCCAAGGCAGAGGGAGGATCAATGCAGGCGATTGAGCCGAACTGGGTTTCTTCGCTGTGGTTCGCTGCCTTTGCGACCATCTGCACCCTCGCCTTCCTCGTCGTCGCCGGCATGTTTCCGCTGCGCGCCCGCCCGGATTCGGCACGATCGAACGTCGCGACGCTGCTGGTGGGAGGCAACGCCATCCTGCTGGCAGTGCTTTTGGCGGCGACCGGGTTTTACGGCTACGCCGAACTCCGCTGGAGCACCATGGTTGTCGTGGCCGGACTGGTCGTTCTGTTTACGCCGGGGCTGTTTGAAGTCTGGCCCGCGTCGTTGCGCGATGGGCGGACCGGACTTGTAGTACTGGTTGGAATTCAAATACTGGCGCTCGCGACGCTGGCGAAAGTCGCGGCGCCGTTCTGGAACCTGTCGTGAACCGGGTCGGAGACTAGTGCGATGCCTGTGAAGATAAAACTCGGCCTGTCCCTGGTCGTCGTGCTGGTGACGGCCATCGCGGCCTATTACCAGAACGCGCTGGGACACGATCGCATCCAGTACGTGGTCGCCTTCCTCGGCCTCTTCATGATCTTTGCGATGTGGCTGTTTCCCGAGGTCAAGCGCGAGGAATCGGCCGGCGGCGTTCGCCGCGACAACGCGCCGCAATAGGCCTAATCGGCGGCGGCGGAAGCCTTGCCGCGAGCGATTGCGCCGACCATCGTTGCGATCTCGGAGAGCACCAGCTCGGGTGCCGCGTGCTGCACCATGTGGCCGACATCCGGCAGCACGATCAGTTTCGCGTTCGGCACGGTGGCCACGAAGGGGCGCGAATGGATGCGGGTCGATACGGTCCTGTCGGCACCGTCTCCCGAAATCACCACCACCGGCGCCTTGATATCGGCGTAGCGCGGCGCCTGCTCCCTGACCGCTTCCTTCAGCGTCACCAGATCATGCGCATTGGCGATGAACTCGCGTGGCCGCAGCAGCAAGGACGTCGCCGAGTCCTGTACAAATCCGTCCGGCATCGCTTGCGGCAGGAAGACGCCGCGGGCGCCGGTTTCCGTCAGGAAGTAGCCGAGCGGCAGCGTGATCGTGTAGGCCAGCAGCGGACCGAGCACCGGTGTGCTGATGATCCTGTTGTATCGGCCGACCCCACCCGGCCACGGATAGGCCACCGGCGCCAGCATCACGAGACCCGCGACGCGTTGCGGATAATCGAGCGCTATCCGCGCGCCGAGCGCGCCGGCCCAGGAGTGGACCACGAAAACCGCGCTGTCGATGCCGAGCTTCCCGAGCGCCTCTTCGATCATTCGCCCCTGGGTCGCCGGCGTCGAATCCTCCGCACGCGCGCGCGTGCTCCAGCCGTGGCCGGGTCGATCGATCAGGATTACCCGATGATTTTCCGCAAGACTGTCGCCAAGCGGCCGGCGCATGCCTTCGAGATTGGAGCTGGCACCGTGGATCATCACGATGGGAGGGCCGGCTGCATCGCGACGCCCGATCTCGACGACGTGGAGGGCACCACCCGCCACTTCGACCATCAAGCCTTGCGCGGGATAAGTGCGCTCCAGCACGATGACGCCAGCCTGGGTGACCAGGGCCAGGATCGCCAACGCCGCAACCACGCCTGTGAATATCATTAAGACTATCCGGATGATCCTGGGCACCAGCAAGTTACGATTTTACGGCATCCGGGTTTCAGGGCCAGATCAAATCCGTCAAACGCTGAAACCCACACGCCCCAGCCCGGGCAGCTTCACGGCCGGCCGCCGCAGATCGATGCCGTAGACGGCGCCGAGAAGATTGATCTCGATACCTTCGACCCAGCCGACAGCCAGCCCCAGATAGCCGCCCAGGGTGAGACGGACGCCGGTCCCGGACGGCGTCGGTCCAAACATGTCGCCATTGTAGGGAAAATCCTTGCCGATGGCGGTTGGCGGCAACGTGGCCTCAAGTTCCGGCACCGCCGCCATGACAGCGGTCACGAACGTATTGGAGTTCGGTCCGGGCCAGGCCCGATAATCGCCGTAGGATCTCAGTCCATAACCTTCGACCGCGGCGCGGATTCTGGGAATCATTTGCTGCGCGGCTTCGCCGTCCGCAGCCGCGATGGTCTCCGGGGTGCCACCGAACCACCGCCCGTCGGCGGCAAATCCGTTGATCCGGATCGGCTCGCCCCAGGCCGTATAGTCGTAGCGCGTGTAGCGCGACGCACCGCGCTCCTTGACGACGATCCAACTGTGGACCGCGAAGATGCCGCGCCAACGAACCGTGCGCGCGGCATAGACGCGAACCAGTGCCTCGGGCTGTTCTCGCACCGAGGGCAGCAGACCGGCGCTGGAGCTGTCGGCGATCTGCCAATCGACGGAGCGATCGCCGAGCAGGTATTTCACCGCCGAAATCGTGATCGGGGCGACCAGCAGAACCAGAAAGATGATCACGGTTTTTCTCAAGTTGCGGAAATTTCGGCGGGGCGAATTCATGCGGACGTCGGATGCCGCTTCATATAGTCGTGCCGGACGTCTTTGCTACAGGGCGGGCGCGAACCGATCACAATACCGGCGATCAGATGTCGCGGCCTTCGACCTTTTCGCTCAGGGTCTTGACCAGTTCCGGGATCTTCTCCAGATGCGGATTGACCGCGAGCGCCTTGCGAAAGGCGTCGAGCGCGCGCTTTTCGTCGCCGAGGTCCTGCATGATCATGCCGAGCCCGGCCAGTGCGCCGAAATGGCGGGGTTCGCGGACCAGTACCTGCTCGATATCCTGCAGCGAATGCACGTAATCGTTCTTGAGGTAATACAGCGTCGCGCGCCGGTTCCAGCCCTCGACATAGTCGGGACGCAGCCTGACCACGGCATCGAGCAGCTTCAGCGCCACATCCACCTGCTTGGCGTCCATCGCGGCCTTGGCGCGCGTCATCAGCAGCGCGGCGGTATCGCTCGGGGTCTGCAGCCACACCGCCCAGATCCGGGCCTCGACGTGCTTGGCGCTGGCCTCATCGGGCGCCGCCTTCAGCGCGCCGAACAGAAAGTCCAGTCCGCGCGTCTTGTCGGCGCTGACCTTCGGCAGCTTGCTCGGCGCCTCCGGCAGCTTTTTGTGGTTTTTGGGCGGCGCGGGCCGCGCATCCTGCGCCAACACGGGAACCGTCCACCCGGCCATCGCCGTGGCGAGCAGAAGTGCGAATAGGCGGCGCGGGCCTCGGAGTGTCATTGCCATCTCCAAAGTCTAGACGCAGCAAAACCCGCTTGCAAAGCGGCAAGTCGTCAAAGAGCCGTGATATCAGGAATTTTCGCGACGGCCGATAGCCGAAGTCAGGCGCGGTACGGCCCTCGAATCAACCGCGATTCAACCCTGGCGCGCCTTGAAACGGCGCTGGACCTTGTTGATCACGTAGACCCGGCCCTTGCGGCGGACCAGACGGTTGTTGCGGTGGCGGCCACGCAGCGACTTGAGCGAGTTACGGACCTTCATGAGACAATCCTGATGCTTTGAAAGGCCGCGTTTCGACAGGCCGAAAGTGGCAAAATGACAACGATCCCGCCAGCGGCCAACCCGCCCGGGACGGCGGTTTCTAAGCCATGGAACGGGTTGATGTCAATCCAGCCGGGTGCAGTTCGTGCGCGGCGCCCGGGAACCCGGACGCATAAGGTCCACGAAAAATAAACAAATCTGCTCAAAGGTTTGCACCCACGGCAGGGCTGAATCGTATATCAGCAATCAATCCATTCGGCCGACAGCTGCGCCACACGCAGAAAGAGGAATTGATCTCGCGATGACGACTGCTCGAGTGCCCACCTCAAAGGCCGCGGCCCTGCCCGTTGCGGACTATGCCGCTCCGGTGACGGCCAGCGGCCGGCTATCGCTGCCCGCGGGCGTGCGGCCGTTTCAACTCAACTGGCCCTATATCATCGTGATCGCCGGCTACCATGTCGTGGCGCTGCTGGCGTTCCTGCCCGGCTATTTCAGCTGGAGCGGCCTGATCCTCGCCATGCTCCTCACCCACCTGTGCGGGCTGTTCGGCATCAACCTTTGCTATCACCGCCTGCTCACCCATCGCGGCCTGAAATGTCCGAAGTGGCTGGAGCATTCCATGGTGATCGTCGCGATGTCCTGCCTGCAGGAAACGCCGGCGCGCTGGGTCGCGATCCACCGCCGGCACCATCAATTCGCCGACGAGCAGCCGGACCCGCACAGCCCGCTCGCCAGTTTCTTCTGGAGCCATATCGGCTGGATCCTGGTGCACCAGCCCGAGCTCTCCCGGCTCGGAATCTACGAACGCTATGCCAAGGACATCCTGCGCGATCGCTTCTACGTCGCGCTGGAGCGCTATGGCTGGCTGGTCTGGATCAATCTGATCCAGATGCCGCTGTTCTTCGCCGCCGGCTTTGCCGCGGCATGGCTGCTGGGCCAATCGCCCGAAGCCGCCACGCAGGCCGGGCTCAGCATCCTGATGTTCGGCGTCTTCGTCCGCACGGTGCTGGTCTGGCACATTACCTGGGCGGTGAATTCGGTGACCCATGTGTGGGGCTACCGCAGCTACGACACCGACGAGGACAGCCGCAACAACATCGTGGTCGGCCTGATCTCCAACGGCGAAGGCTGGCACAACAACCACCACGCCGATCCGCGCTCGGCGCGCCACGGCCACCGCTGGTGGGAAATGGACAATACCTGGCTGACCATTCGATTCCTGGAACGGATCGGCCTGGCCACCGACGTGGTGGCGCCGAGCGCGCACCTCAGGGCACAGGCGGCCAAGGCCAGGCTGATCACGCGCGGCTCGAACGGCGTGCCGGCCGAGTAGAGGCCCGGCCACGGGGCCGAGGGGGCTCAAACAAAAATATCGAAAACAACCCCATGCAAAGTCACCCAGGGGTCGCCGGCGTGAGTACGTTTCACGCCAAGACATTTGACACGTCGGGCAAATCACCGGCATTATTCCAATATCGCGCAACTCAAGACTGCTCGTGGCCCCGCCGAACGGCTTCCGATGCGATTGCAGGCCAAGAATTCCGACAATTGAATTGGGCGTGAACCCAGAAATCCGCCGGGCGCAGCATGGTCGGTCGGCAAGACCATTCGAACTCCATTGGTACGGTTGGTGATCACCGACGGCGCTGCGTGCCGCATTGAAGCCGAGACCGTCCCGGGGGGCGTCAAGTTCTCATCAGGCTCGGCAGCCAGGTAATGATCCCGGGGAATATCATGCAGAGGATGAGGCCCAATATCATGAGCAAGACGAACGGCATCGACGATTTGTAGATATCCATCATCGTGATGCCCGGTGGCACGACCGCCTTCATGTAGAACAGATTGAAGCCGAACGGCGGAGTCAGATAGGCCATTTCCATGTTGATGACGAACAGTATTGCGAACCACAGCGGATCGAAGCCGAGCGAAACCACCAACGGGAAAAAGATCGGGGCGGTCAGCAGCACGATGCCCGTCGGATCGAAGAACATCCCGAGCACGAAGAGGATGAGTTGCATGGTGATAATCACCATCCAGGGGTCGCCTACTCCCTTTATCGCGCCGCCGATAATTGATGCCGCACCGGTCACGGCATAAAGCGCGGTAAACACCGAGGCCGCGAACACAATCCAGATCACCATCGCGCTCAGGCGCAGGGTGATGAACAGCGCCGAGGTGAAGTTCCTCCAGGTGAACGTGCGCTTGATCATCGCGCTGACAATCGCACCGAGGGCGCCGATTGCCGAAGCCTCGCTCGGCGTTGCGACGCCGAAGAACATCGACCCCATCACTGCAAAGATCAGGCCGATGGGAAGCAACAACGCTCCCAACAGTTTGATCCTCTCGCGCGACGGAAGCCTGTCATCCGGAGGCACGCTCGGTCCCAGATCCTTCTGGATGTAGCAACGGATGAGGATATACGCGACAAACAATGAACTGAGCAGCAGCCCCGGCAGAACGCCGGCAATGAACATTTGGCCGACCGAAAGCCTCGATGTCAGAGCGAGGATGATCATCAGCACGCTCGGCGGAATCAGTATCCCAAGCGAACCGCCGGCCGAAATGCAACCGATCGCAATATCCTTCTTGTAGCCGCGCTTGAGCATCGAGGGCAGTGCGATCAGGCCCATCGACGTGGTGGCAGCACCGCTGATGCCGACCATCGCCGCAAACATCGTGCAGATAAGCACCGTCCCGGCGGCGAGCCCGCCGCGGAGCCCGCCCATCCAGTGGTACATCAAGTCGTACATATCCTCGGCGATGCCGCATCGTTGCAACATGGCGCCCATGAAAATGAACATGGGCACGGCCACGAGCAGGAACATGTCCATGGCCATGTAGGTTCGATTTGCGAGAATCGGCAGCGCGTGCGGCCCCCACAACAGGATGATGAACAGCGTCGCGACACCGCCGATCGCGAAAACCAGCGGCAGCCCTAGAAGCAGGAGAAGGACGAGGCTGCCGAACAGTATGATCGTCAGCCATTCTGGGCCAAGGGTGAGCATGCACGTCCTCCTGGGGCATTGTCGACGTCGCGTGGTGATCGACGCGCTGTGGCTAAACGGATGAGCCGTGAACGGACGTGGTAAATGGCACCTGCACCCGCACGGGAAAGACATCCTCACCCTTGATGACGATCATTACGTCGCGGATGAGCTTGGCCAGAGCTTGCATCAAGAAGAGGAAGCATCCCACCGGGAGCGTCGTACGCAGAGGATAGTAGATAGGCTTCCAATGTGACATCGTGGTCTCGCCGATCTGCCACGAGTTGATCGTGAGCTTTAGCGATACCCAGAACAGCACGCCGAGAAAGAGAAACGTGAAGCCGCTGGTGAGGACGTCGAGCAGCGCGCGTCCTCGAAGCGGGAGCTGACCCCAGATGATGTCGACATTTACGTGACCGTCGGCCAGATGCGTGTACGCCCCGCCGAGCACGATGTAGCTGCCGTACAAGAACAGGGAAATCTCGTAGGCCCACTGCGAAGGTGAATTGAAGAAGTACCTCATCACGATCTCCCAGATCATGATGAGGAGCATCGGGCATATCAGAAATGCCACAATCCAGGCAAACTTGGCATTCAGCCAGTCCGTGAAGCGCAGATAGGACTCGATCGCTTTCACCGGCACCCCCCATCTCGGCTGGAAAGGCCGGTTCGCAAGCGCCTAAAAGATCTCATCATCGTGTCAATGCCTATTGCGCGTTGCTCGTCTGACCGCTACCGGCGTCAGTTTGTGGCTTGTCTCGAGAAGTTCAGCCTGAGCGCCCAAGCACCGCCGGCCCAGGTCCGGGCGCAACGGTGCGAAAAGTACGACGCATTGCGTGATATCGTACCTCGGAATTCTCCGGCGCTCAGCGCGACCGAATGCGAGCCTCAGGCCGGCAGTCGCTTTGGCCCGTAGTAGTTTTTGTGCAGCTCTCTCGCCTCAGTGTAGATATCGATCATTTTGTCGATGTGCGGAACCTTGCCCCGCAAGCTGACAAAGCGATTCCAACACCACTCGGCGGCCTTGGTCAGCTCTTCATCGGGCATCATCATCGTTTGCATGCCGCCCGCAGCGAGAGTCTTGCGCCCGCGCACGTCGGTCGGGATGGTCAAAGCCGAAAGATCGAGGTTGTGTACGCGAGTCGCAGACAGCATCACCTCCTGGAGATCCGGAGGCATCTCGTTGAAGGTCTTCAAATTCATGATGAGTTCACAGACGTCGTACGGCACTACCGAGGGGTTGATGAAGTACTTGCAAACTTCGTGCAGCTTCATGCCCGCCCAGGCGTCTGGTGAGCCGAACGCTGCCGCATCCAGGATCTTGGTCTGGATCGCCGTATAGACCTCGCCACCCGGCACCGTGACGATGGATGCGCCGTTGTGCACGAGCCAATCGGCCCAGATGCCGAACGCACGCACCTTCATGCCTTTGAAGTCGGCGTATTTTGCGATCGGCCGAGTCGACACCATGCTGCCCCACTCGTCCGAGCACTCGTAGCTGAGGTGCATCACGCCGTGCGGCTTGTACGCCTCGCGCCACAGCTCCTTGATGCCCATGAACTGATAGATGTACTCGTAGAACTCGACATTCGTGAAAGGAAAGAACGGCACCGCCCAAAGATACTCAGCTACCGGTACGGTACCACGGTGGTAGACGGACGAAGTAATCGCGAGGTCCGCAACGCCGGTGCCGACGCCGCGGAAGGTCTCGCCGATGCCGAGCAGCACCTCGGCATTGAAGTTCGTTATCTCAATGCGGCCGCCGGACAACGTTTTGACACGCTCGACGAAGAGATTCGCCGCACGATCCTGCGATTCGATGCCGATACCCGTCCAGTTGCTTTGCAGCTTGAGCTTCCAGGTCTTGTTCTGCGCCTTTGCGATCGCGGGAAAGCCGAGTGCGCCGGCACCGACGCCCACGGCTGCGGCTTTAAGATAAGTGCGCCGGTTCAGCGCCTTCCTTGAGCCGGAATCTTCGGCACCGGACTGGGGGCTCGCGGCGGGCTCGGCTGCGGCTACGCCTTTGTTCGCTTCATCAGACATCTGATTCCTCCCATTGGCTTTTTGTTTTCGGCCTTATCGGTCAACTTAATGGGACCGTGTGTTCGACGTCAACGTCAAAGGGCAGTTTCCTCTTTGCTCAGGCGGTTGCCCGCAAGGTGGTCGCAGACGGCACCAAGGGCGCAATCCTCAACTTCTCGTCGCCATCGGTGCGCGGCACCTCCTGGGGGTCCGCTGCTCGGCCAGCAAGAACGGCATGGCGCTGGCGCTCGCCCCGTGGCCAGCCCTGCCGACTTGCTGACGTCCTGGCATTACTGGCGTCGCGTGCGCGCGCTTCATGACCGGTGCTACAAACGGCGGGCTCGATATAGCCTGACGTGTCGAGCCAGG
Source organism: Bradyrhizobiaceae bacterium Ga0074131 (assembly GCA_001464035.1). Lineage (GTDB taxonomy): Bacteria > Pseudomonadota > Alphaproteobacteria > Rhizobiales > Xanthobacteraceae > Bradyrhizobium. The sequence continues at coordinate 84,624 of LNEC01000008.1, read as the reverse complement.
CTCGGTCGCTCCGGGATCCCCCGCGAGTTGGAGGCGACCCCGATCACGGGGAGCTTGTGGCGCATCCGCTGCGCGCGCGAAGGTCTCGACGGGCCGGAGGATACTTCGGTCCGGCTCTCCGCCGAGCTTCGGCGGCGCCGCTTCGCCCACTAGGAGCCGGAATGGATGTGGTGCAGAATAGTAACCTGCGGCTAATTTAGCTAAGGCTAAGGCGAGAAATAATCGGATATTCCATGAACGAACGCTGATTGCCGGCCTCGGACAATTTCACGGGTCGAGGGAAGCGTCGCAGAACAGGCGGATGGTTTCTCGGCTGACCTCGAATTTCGACCCGTTGATGGTGTCGCCTTCGCCGAGGTTTTCAACCGTCGTTGTCATGATCTCACTCGCTCGCCGGTCATTCCGGCCGGATGGTCCAGCCACGGCCGGACCGGAGCAGATGACTTCGCCATGGAGATGCTTGAGCGCAGGCGGGTGATGGATACGTCGCCAGGCGACGGCACATTTGTATAAAGCCCCACCACTGGCGGTACGATGCGATCGCAAGGATCAACAATGCGAGTGCCGGCGCCCTAACTCTCGATTACGCGCTCGATATGCACGCGGCGGCAGTCCATTTCATATTCCAGGTCCTGCACCGGCGGACGATTGAGATACCAGGTCAAACCCTGCCCGAAAATGCCACGCTTGCCGAGCTCGCTTTCGATGAAGGGGTAGATATCGTGAACGGTATAAAGCTGCGTCGCGGTAACCTTGCTCCAGTCGCCGCCGAATGCGCTCATGCGACGCTCCATCTCACCCAGGACCCACTGCGCCTTCTCAAGCATCGCCGCCGGGCTGACGTCACCGAGCCGAACGGCATGGTCGCGATAGCTGCCCTTGCCTTCCGGCGCCTCACCGCTACCGGCGACGACGAACGACGTCGGCGCGTTTGCAGCGGGCACGGCATATGTAAACGCATGGAAGCCTGGTTCCGCCGGCGGATCGATCTTCGGGCACACATTGCTGCGCGAGACGGGATTCACCCCGTCCGGAAGCAACCCCCATGCTTTCAGGGTGCCGGTGTACACTTCATTGAACTTCGCGAAGCCGCTTTCCGTGAACGGCGCAGGCGAGCGCAATTCGCAGGCCGCGAACGCGCCCGGCGGTCTGCCGGCATCCTTCAGAATCTGCGCTATGCGATCAAAACCCTGACGCAGCGGCACCGGCTTGGTGAACCGCACCCGCTCCAGGGTGAATCCCGGCAGCGCCGCGACTCCGGCGGAATACTGGCTGACGCCGGGCATGAACCTGTAACCGCCTTTCGCTGCTTCGACAGTCTCGATCATGTTGCCTCTTCATGCTGCAGAAATTTCTTTGCCAGTGCATTCAAGTTATTCTTCGAGCACGCCGAGATAGGCGTCGCGAATGATCGGATCAGCCAGCAGCTCCGCGCCGGACCCCGACCGCACGATCCGGCCCATGTCCATGACGTAAGCCGCATGACACAGGTCGAGCGCCGTCGTCACATCCTGCTCGACCAACAGGATCGACATGCCTTCGGCGTTAAGCGCACGAAGCGCGGCAACAAGCTGCTCCACCAGCAGCGGCGACAGTCCGAGCGACAATTCATCGATCATCAACAGGTTCGGCGCGCTCATCAGCCCGCGCCCGATCGCGCACATCTGTTGCTCGCCGCCCGACAGTGTCGCCGCCGCCTGATTGCGGCGCTCGAACAGTTTCGGGAACGTCGCATAGACGCGGTCCATATCGCGGCTGATCTCGGCCCGTCCGGACGTGCGCGAATAGGCCCCCATCAAGAGATTGTCTTCGATGCTCATGGCGCCGAACAGCCGCCGGCCCTCCGGCACGTGAACGATGCCGTGCGAAAGGATCGCGGCTGCGGTCGCATCGACGAGATCCACGCCGTCGAAGCGATAGCTTCCCGACTGGATCGGAATCAGTCCCGACAAAGCGCGCATCAGCGTCGTCTTGCCCGCACCGTTGGAACCGATCAGTGCCGTGATCTCCCCGCTTCGGACGACAAGATCGATGCCCCACAGCACCTGAACCTCGCCATAGCCCGCGCGCAAGCTTTGCAACTCGATGATGGGTGCATCAGCCACGGGCGCCGGCCCTTTGCGCATACTGCTGACCGAGATAGGCCTCAACGACGGCCGGATTCTTGATGACATCCCGCGGAGCGCCGTCGGCGATCAACTGTCCATTGTGCAACACCGCGATCCGCGTACAGACATTCAGCACGACCTTCATCAGATGCTCGATCATCACGATGGTGATGCCGTTTTCTGCAAGCTGATGGATAAGTCGCGTCGCGCGTTCGACTTCCGCGCTGTTGAGGCCTGCATTGACTTCGTCAAGGAACAGCAGCTTCGGCTTCATCGCGAGCGCCTTTGCGAGTTCAAGGCGCTTGCGCATCGCCAGGGTCAGCGTCGCTGCGGGTTGATCCGACTGCGCTTCAAGGCCGACGAACGCCAGATGCGCGCGCGCTTCCTCCCGCGCCGATTTGATGCTCTCGCCGGGTTGCGAGAACAACGCCGCCGCAGCGACATTATCCAGCGCACTGAATTCCGCGAACGGCTGCACGACCTGGAACGTACGCGACAGGCCGAGACGCGCGGACTGGTAGGTCTTCACACGTGTGATATCCTGCCCCAGGAACATCACCGTGCCCGAGCTTGCCGGTGTGACGCCTGTAACCACGTTGACAAGCGTCGTCTTCCCCGCGCCGTTCGGGCCGATGAGGCCGAGAACCTCGCCTTTGCTGATACCGAGCGAGACATCGCGCAGCGCTTTCAAGCCGCTGAAATTCCGCGAGATGGAGTGGAGCTGGAGGATTTCAGACACGCTTCGGCCTCCATGCAAGAAGCTGAGACCGTAGCGACATCAATCCGTGTGGCAGGAACAGCAACAGAACGACGATCAGAATGCCGAGCACGCCGCTGTGGATCTGGATGTAGTTGCGCCAGACCACCTCCTCCAGCCCGAGATACACGAAGGCCCCGATGAGGACGCCGAGCGGCGAGCCGAGCCCTCCGATCAACGCCATCACGATCGGCTTCACCGAGTAAAGAATGTCGAACACATCGGACGGATCAATGTAATGAACCCACGCTGCGTAAACCCCACCCGCAGCGCCGACAAAGCCAGCGGATAGCCCGAACGCGACGCTCTTGTAGAGCGTGGTGTTAAGCCCGATCATATTGGCGGCGGTTTCGTTCTGCCGGATACATGCGAGGCCGAAACCGAGCTTGGAACCTGCGACCACAACGACCATCAACGCGGTGCCGACCAGCAGTCCCCACATCACGTAGAAGAAGAACGTCGCATCCGCCATCACGCCGGCCGTCGAGGTCAGCGGGATGTTCAATCCCATGCCGCCGCCGGTGAGATCGGTGGCATTGTTGACGAGTTCACGGAACACCTCGATCAGCGACAGGCTGGCGATTGCAAAGTAGTGGCCGCGCAGGCGAAGCAGCGCCGCGCCAAGCAGACACGCCAGCACAAAGGAGGCCACCCCCGCTGCGGGAACCGAAACCACCAACGGCACGCCTTTGCCGAGCAGGACACCCGCCGTGTAAGCGCCGAAACCGAAGAACGCAGCGGTCGCAAACGACGGATAGCCTGCCAAACCGCCGACGACGTTCCACGATAACGCGAGAATACCGTACATGCAGGCGATGGTGCCGAGTCGTAGCGCGTAGGAGCCGCCGACCATGGGCAACGCGGCGATACCGACGACCAGCGCCAGCAGGATAAGGTTCGATCGCGTCATTCAAAACCCTTTCGGCCGAGCAGGCCTTGGGGACGCACGATCAGAAATACTATCAGCAGCGCGAACGACAACGTCGTTGCATGCGCGGGACCGATCAGCGCCGAACCAATCCCTTCAATCAACGCAAGCAGAATGCCGCCCGCTAGCGCGCCCGACACGCTGCCAAGGCCGCCGAGCACGCAGACCACGAAGGCTTTCCCCAGATAGGCGGTGGATGTCAGCGGGGAGATTGGAAAGATCAGCGCCATCAGCACCCCGGCGCAGCCGGCCAGCGCAGCACCGAGACCGAACGCAATCGCATAGATCGAATTGACATCGACGCCCATCAACCTGGCCGCATCACGGTCGAGCCTGACCGCGATGATAGCTCGCCCGACGCGCAGCCGCCGCAGGATCAAATAGAGGACGCCGGTCAGCGCCAGCGCAGATGCGGTTGCGATCAAACGGTCAATCGGCACAACGACGTCGAACAGCGAGACCGAACCCATCGGCGGCGTCAATGTCAGCTTCCGGTAATCCGCCTTGAAGTAGTAGATCATCGCGTTGTTGAGAATCAGATCGAGCCCGAAGGTCAAAGTCAGCGTGACCAGAACGGGCGCCGTGATCACACGGTTGAGAATTAGACGCTGAATGACGTAACCGAGTGCGAAAAACGCCGGAGCCGCGATGCCCAACGCATACCACGGCGAGATTTGAAGCGACTGATAGAGTCCCCACGCCAGATAGGCGCCAAGAACGATGAACGAGCCGTGGATCAGATTGATGACATTCAGAACGCCCCAGACCAGCGAGAAGCCGGTCGCGATGCACGCATAAAGGCAACCCAACACCAATGCATTGATCAGAACCTGAGCCGCCAGCATGTCGGGCTTCCGCCTTCCTTCGACCGATAGTGGCTAGTTCACGCCGAGCCTGAATTCGCCCTGCTTGATGAGCGCAGGCGAGAGAACCACGGCTTTTCCACCCTGAAGCTGAAGCACTGGCGGCTCCAGCGAGTCGATCTGACCGGTCGGCCCGAACTTCACCGGTCCCCAGAACGTCATCTCGTTCATCTTGGCGAGCTCGTCGCGCACCTTGTCGCGGTCCAGCGACCCCGCGCGCTCAATGGCCATCTGGAACAGCGCTCCCGAAACTGACGCCGAGGCCTGCGCGTAATCGGGATCCGACTTGTACTTTTCGCGGAACAGCTTCACGTAGTTGGCGGTCGTGCCGAAAATGTCCTTGCCGGAGTACTGCGCGGCCGGATGCCACCAGGCGGCGCTGGTGATGTTCTCGCCGCTTGCACCCGCGGCATCGATGAACTCCTGATAAGCGGGACCCGCGACCATCGACAGCACGCCGGCCTTGATCTGCTGATCGGCCATCTGCTTGCGAACGAGCAGCAGGTCATTGATGTAGCCGGTCACGAAAATCCATTGCGGCGCCAGCGATTTGATCTGCGACAGCGTTGCCGAGTGATCCAGCGTGTTGATCGCGTATTTCTCGAAATACACGACTTCGAGGCCGTTGGCCTTGGCCGACTTCTCCATCTCCTGTGCGATCGCCAGCGGGAAGAGATCGTTGCGCGCCAGAATGGCAACCTTCTTCACATCCGGCGCCTTGGCCTTGACGATTTGGGTGAGCGGCGTGGTCAGCGTGTCGTTCGGGGTAAAGGTACCGAACAAATACTTGTAACCCTGGTCATAGACCTGCGCGGAGGATGCGGTCGACGCAATGGTTGGCACCTTGTATTTCTCGGATACGCTGCTGCCGGCCTTGGTGGCGCCCGAACCGAACGGGCCGAACAGGAAATTGACGTTGTTCTGGGTGATCATCTGCTCGGTGGTCTGAACCGCGCGCGGCGTGTTCGACTGATAGTCGGCGTAGACGATCTCGACCCTGTACTTCTTGCCGCCGACCGAGATGCCGCCGGCCTTGTTGGCCTGCTCGGCCCAGAGATCGTATCCCTGCTGCTGCTTGATGGCTTCAGGCGCCAGCGGACCCGTCAGCGGGAGCGGCGCTCCGAATTTGACGACATCCTGCGCCAGCGCCGCAGAGGCTGACAAACCAAAACAGACGGCGAGAAGAAGCGAATTCAAGCGACGCGACGTAAGCCGGGAACGAGCCATCTGGTTTCTCCATCAGGGGACCGAGAGCGCAACCTGGCCGAAAGCATGACAAATCGGGGGATCGAATAAAAGCATTGAAATTCGAACCGAGCGGTCTAAGAATTCGAACGCTATGCACCATCTGCATCCATTCCGGGCAAGCGATGAAGGGCCTTCGGACGCGAAATGATTGAATCAACGGCCCTCAAGTACTTTCGGGAAGTAACGCTACGCGGGTCCATCAAGCGGGCGGCTGAATCCCTGCGTATCGCGCCCAGCGCGATCAGCCGGCAGGTGCAAGGGCTCGAGGACGAGCTGTCGGCGAAGCTGTTCGAGCGAGGTGCACGGGGCATGAGCCTGACCGGCGCCGGCCACCTGCTCTATCGCTATGCCGTCGAGAGCCAGGACAAGCTCGATCGCATTCGCGGCCAGGTCGAGGAATTCGACTCGCTGCAGCGCGGCCACGTGAAACTTGCAACCGTTGAGGGCCTGCTCGCGAGCTTTGTGTCCGATTTCGTCGTCGACCTTTCAAAAGACTATCCCGGCATCTCGATCACGGTCACGACGGCGGGTACCAGCGGCGTCGCCGAAAAGGTCGGACGGCAAGAGGTCGATCTCGGTCTCGTTTTCGGCCGCGCGCCGCGGCGCGACCTGATCGAGCTGGCGCGCATGCGTCAGTCATTGTGCCTCATGGTCGCACCCGATCATCCGATGGCCGTCAGGGAGTATTGCGCGATAAAAGACCTCGCGGGCCTGCGCGTGATCCTGCCGGATCCATCGTTCGGTATCCGTCAGGAAATAGACCGCGCGTGCGCCAAGGCCAATGTCGAGCTCGATCTCTACAGCGAGACAAACTCGATTGCCTTCCTCCGCACGATCGCCATGAAAACCGGTATCGGAACCTTTCTGCCACGCGACTCGGCGATGCCCGAGCTACTCGCAGGCACGCTGGTCGCGGTGCCGTTGCGCGACAAACGTCTGGAAGCGACGCAGGTGACGCTGGTGCAGCTTGCAACCAGAAATATGACGCCCTCGGGCCTTCGCGTTGCGCAGCTTCTCGTGGAGAGGATGAAAGAGCGAAAGAGTTGATCGGGACCGCTGGCTCGGGTCCATTCCGGGTCACCTACGGTTTCGCAGCCCGGCTCCCCCCGGGGAAGAAACTCCAGGGCCCACCTGTCGCTTCCGATGCGCGTGCCCGAGATTCGACGTGAACACGCCTCATCCGCCCGTCAGCCCGGAAACTCCACCATCGCCTCGCCGGTCGCGACCTTCTCGCCGGCCTGGTTGCGCACCATGACGTCGATCAGGACCCAGCGCGAATTGGCGGTGACCTGCTTCGACTTCACGATGCCGGCAGGCTGGATGGTGTCGCCCGGCCGCACCGGCTTGACCCAGCGGGTCTCCAGGCGGCGGTGGATGGCGCCGGCGGGATAGGCCCAGTCGGTGATCATCCGCGAGATCAGCCCGAAATTGTTCATGCCGTGCATGATGACGCCGCCGAAATGGGTCTTGCCGAAACTGCCCTTCATGTATTCGTCGTCGAGATGCAGCGGGTTGTAGTCGAGCGAGGCGTCGCAGAACAGACGAATGGATTCGCGGCTGACCTCGAATTTCGGCCCGTCGATGCTGTCGCCTTCGCCGAGGTTTTCAAACGTCGTTGTCATGATTTTCCCTCGCTTGCCGGTCATTCCGGCCGGATGGTCCAGCCGCGGCCGGAGCAGATCACTTCGTCGCGCTGGTTGAAGAAGACATTGTCGTGCACCACGAACAGCCGTTCGCGCTTGATGAACTTGTCGAGCGCGCGGGCCTGCAACGTGATGACGTCGCCGGGTCGCGCCGGAATATTGTAGCTCCAGGACTGCCCGGCATTGACCGTGCCCGGCGAGCGCATCCAGTCGTCGGCCGGCGTGCAGGCGAACATCAGGAGGATATGAATCGAGGGCGGTGCGATCAGCCCGCCATACCGCGTGGTTCTGGCGTAGGCTTCGTCGAAATAGATCGGGTGGTCCTCGCCGACCGAAGCGCAGTACAGCTCGATGGCGTCCCGCGTCAGGGTGTAGGGGATGGTCTGGCGCGGCTCGCCGGGGACGATGTCGTCCCAGACCTTGCGCAGATTGGCGTGTTTCCAGAAATCGGTTTCGAAGGCTTCCGCCTGCACCATCGTATCCTCCCTTGGCCGCCTCGATCGTGGTCGATCGTTATGCCGTCTTGCGGAATTTGTTATATGGTATAATCAATTCACGACGGTGTAAAATCAGGCGGCCCTGCCGGGGGAAACCAGATGTCCAACTTGAAGCTGCCCAACCTCGAAGACGTCGTGGCGATCGACATCCACACCCATGCCGAGGAGCCCTGCGGCATGCATGGCGACGACGGCTATGACGATTTCCAGGCGAAAATGGCCGACTATTTCAAGTCGCCCAACAAGCACCCGCCGACCGTTCAGGAAACCGCGGCGTATTACCGGTCCAAGAAGATCGCCGCCGTGATCTTCCCGGTCGACGCCGAGCGCGAGACCGGCTTCCGCCGCTACAACAATGACGAGATGCTGGAGATCGCCGCGGAAAATTCCGACGTGCTGATCCCCTTCGTCAGCATCGACCCGCACAAGGGCAAGCTCGGGGTCCGCGAGGCGAAGAGGCTGATCGAGGAATACGGCGTCCGCGGCTTCAAATTCCACCCAACCATGCAGGGCTTTTATCCCAACGACCGCATGGCCTATCCACTGTACGAAGCCATCAACGACGGCGGCGCGATCGCGCTGTTTCACACCGGCCAGACCGGCGTCGGCAGCGGCATGCCCGGCGGCATGGGGATGCGGCTGAAATACTCCAACCCGATGTACCTGGACGACGTGGCGGCGGATTTCCCCGACCTGAAAATCATTCTCGCGCACCCGTCATTTCCGTGGCAGGAAGAGGCGCTGTCGGTCGCGACCCACAAGCCGAACGTCCATATCGACCTCTCCGGCTGGTCGCCGAAATATTTCCCGCCGATCCTGGTGCGCTACATCAACTCGATCCTGCAGGACAAGATGCTGTTCGGCTCGGACTGGCCGGTGATCACGCCCGACCGCTGGATGGCGGATTTTGCCAAACTCGACATCCGGGACGAGATCAGGCCGAAGGTATTGAAAGCCAATGCGCGGAAGCTGTTGGGAATCTAGCGCAGATCTCCACGCGCCGCCGCGCCACTTCCCACCCGCCAAGGTGACGCATGACCATCAAAGCCATCGTCTTCGACGCCTACGGCACGTTGTACGATATCCAGTCGGTGGCCGCCGTCACCGAGGCGGCGTTTCCCGGCCATGGCGAGATGATCACGCAGATCTGGCGTATCAAGCAGCTCGAATACACCTGGCTGCGATCGCTGATGCGGCGCTACGAGGACTTCTCGATCATCACGAGGGATGCGCTAGCCTACACACTCCGGGTACTCGGCCTGCGATACGACGAAGGCGCGATCGAGCGCATCATGGAAAAGTATCTGCATCTCGATCTTTACCCTGATGCAGACGCGGCCCTTGCGGCGATGAAAGATCGCAAGCTGGCCATTCTCTCCAACGGCAGCACCGCCATGCTGACCGCGCTGGTCGCCAACAGCGGGCTCGACCGCGTGCTGGACGCCACCATCAGCATCGACTCACAGAAGATATTCAAGCCCGCGCCGGACGCCTACAGCCTGATCGAAACGAGGCTTGGAGTCGCTCCGGCGGAGGTGCTGTTCGTATCGTCGAATCCGTGGGACGCCTGCGGCGCCAAGGCGTACGGCCTCAACGTCGCCTGGATAGAGCGGGTGACGCCGGAGGCGATGGCGCTGGCCTGCGCCAGGAATGATCTCGTGGCGCCGCTGACGATGTTCAAGGCGATTCGCACACAGATGGATGAACTCGGGCTGGAGCCGGACATCCGCATCAAGGCGTTGTCCGAACTGCCCGGACTTCTGAAGTCGTTCACCTGAACACAGACGGCAAAGCCGGAAAGATCACGAGGTAATTGTCGGCGCCATCAACTAATCGTCAGAATGATGTGACGCCCGGACTGATACCATGCACGCAGACGTCGGGCCGTCCGCGCTTCAGCTGCGCCCAAGGAGGATCATCGACATGATTTTACGCAACGCGGCTATTGCAGGAATTCTGTTCGCGATGACGCCCTCGCAGGCATTCGCCGACAGCGGCCTGATTACCAAGCCAAGCAAATACTCCGTGCTGGAAACCGTCGAGAAATTCGAATCCGCCGTCAAGTCGAAGGGGCCGGCCGGATGGATCGTCTTCAGCCGAATCGATCACGCCGCCGCGGCCAGGGAAGCCGGACTGGAAATGCGGGCGCGAACGGTGATCGTCTTCGGGAATCCGAAGGGCGGCACCCCCTTGATGGCCAAGAACGCGACGCTCGCGATTGATCTTCCGATGAAAGCGCTGATCTGGCAAGACGATCAGGATAAGGTCTGGCTGACCTATAATTCAGGCGAGTACGTCGCGAAGCAGATTTATCCCCGTCATGGCCTCGCGATGCCAGACGGCGCGGCAAACATGCTTGAAACTTTCCTTGCCGATGCCAGCGATCGAAGCACGCAATAGCTGCCGGGCTTCGCGGCCCGCGGCGAGATCAGCAGTATTGAAGCCCCGTGCGCGCAAGCTGCTCGGGATCCGACAAACAAAAAACGAGCAGGCAATTCCGGAGTTTCCTCCAAACTGCCTGCTCGTTGAAGACCTGACCGCTATTGGCTATCCGCGTCCGGCGCCGTTGTTCACAGCGAGCGATCCTGTTTACTTCGGGGATAGAACCGCCCAATTCCCAAAGCGTTCCACCGCTCCATCAAATCTCTTCACTTTTCCCTGCTTTTGCGGGATGTAACGACACGAACGACGCCCGGCCGCCTGACCCCCACGGAAATTGCCGTTGCATGAGCCTTGAATCCGTCCGGGCGTTCTTCGCCGAAAAAGCCCCCGATATCGCCGTGATCGAATCGCCCCTGAGTTCGGCCACGGTGACGCTTGCCGCCGAAGCCTATGGCGTCGAGCCGGCGCGGATTGCGAAAACCCTGAGTTTGCGGATCGGCGACCGCGTGGTGCTGATCGTCGCCGCCGGCACTTCGCGGATGGACAACAGGAAGGTCAAGGCGCAATTCGGCGGCAAGCCGAAGATGCTCGGCGTCGACGAAGTCGCCGACATCACCGGGCACGAGGTCGGCGGGGTCTGCCCGTTCGGGCTCAAGGCGCCGCTGCCGGTCTATTGCGACGTGTCGCTGCGAGCGTTCGACGAGGTGGTGCCGGCGGCGGGCTCGACCCACAGCGCGGTCCGCATCGCCCCGGCGCGGATGGCGGAACTGACCGGCGCCGAATGGATCGATGTGTGCCAGGCGCCAGCGTAAGCCGCGGTCGCGCCTACTCCACCTTGCCGATCTTCTTCACCGCCGCGATCAGGCGCGCGGAATCCTCCGCGACGAATTTTGCGAACTCCGGCGCGTCCAGGTAGGCGACCGGGCTGCCCGCGGTCTCGAAGGTTTTTATCACCTCGGGACTCTTCGCCGCCTGCGCCATCGCCTCGCGCAGCCGCGTCATGATCGGCGCCGGCAGCGCGCTTGGCGCGAACAGCCCGGCCCAGATGTAGAACTCGACGTCCCTGTAGCCGAGTTCCCGAAAGGTCGGCAGATCGGGGAAGCTGGCGACGCGCTGCGCGCCCCAGTTCGCCAGCACGCGCATCTTGCCGTCGTCGACCTGCTGCTTCAGCGTGCCCGGCGCCGACGCCATCGCCTGCACCGTGCCGCTCAGCAGCGCCGTCAGCGCCGGACCCGCGCCGCGGAACGGCACATGCAGCAGCTTGATGCCGGCGGACGTCGCGAACATTTCCATCGCCACATGCAGCGTCCCGTAGGGACCCGACGAGCCGTAGGGAATCTGGCCGGGACGCTTCTTGGCGTCGTCGACGAAATCCTGCAAGGTCTTCCACGGCGCGGACGCCGGCACCGCCAGCAGCGTGGGATCGGCGAGCACGCGCGCGACCGGCGCGAATTGCGAGACCTCGTAGGCCACGGGACGGTCGAACAGCCGGTCGGCTTCCGGCAGCACCGCCAGCGACGACAGCGTCATCAGCAAGGTGTAGCCGTCCGGCTCGGCGCGCGCGGCGGCGGCGTTGCCGACCGAACCGCCGCCGCCTCCGGCGCGGTTGTCGACGATGACGGGCTTGCCGAGAATTTTCTCCAGCGCCATCGCCACCGGCCTCGCGGCGAGATCGGCCTGGCCGCCGGCCGGGAACGGCACGATCATAGTGATATTGCGCGCCGGCCATGGCGCTTGGGCGAAGCCGGTCTGCGACAGCGCGGTCTGGCCCAGCGACAGCGCGGCGGCGGCCTTCAAGAGCTCGCGTCGGTTCATCGGCGGTGTCTCCCCCAAGATTTTGTTTTGTGGGTGCAGCGTAACCCGAAACCCGTAGGGTGGGCAAAGGCGCTCTTCGCGCCGTGCCCACCCTTCATTCGCCAAAACGCTCCCTGAGTTTCCTCGATATCGCCTCCCCAATCCAAGGCCAACAATCCGCGTTCGACGTAACGATGGAAACTGCTGTGCGGCCAATCTACAGCCCGCGTGACGTGTCCGTGTTTGACGGGGTTGAAATGAATGTAATCGATATGACGCTCCAGATCCGCGTCATTGCGAATGGTGTGTTCCCAATAGCGGCGTTGCCAAACACCTTTTTCCCGCTTGGCAACCTTGCTCGCTGATCGTGACATGCTCGGCTCAAGACCTCGCGAAAAGCCGCTCTTGATCAAATTCCAGCGTATCGAAAAATCGGCATCGCCCTCCGGCAGTGCCCAAAGGGCGTGAACGTGATCCAGCAAAACACAAATCGCGATGGTTTCAAAAGGACGACGTTGCTGAACGGTTCGATACGTTCGCCGAAAGCGTTCGATCTCTGTGAATAGAAGGTCGCTCGGCCGTTCTGCCAGAACGACCGTAAAATTCTGGCCCGACGATATTGCGGCATAACCAATTATATCATGGGCGGTCATGGTGGGCACGGCGCGAAGAGTGCGCCTTTGCCCACCCTACGAAATTTTCGCCCTCCCCTTGGCCAATCGCTTGGCGAGAAAATCCGCCAATACCTCGACGCGGGCGGGGCGCGGGCCGCCTGATGGCATCACCAGATGCACCGCGCCTTCGGGCTGTTTCCAGCCCTTCAGGATCACCTCGACCTCGCCGGACGCGATGGCGTCGCCGACGATGAACTCCGGCAAGTCGGCGATGCCCAATCCGGCGAGCAGGGCGGGCATGAGAGCTTCGCCGTTGTTGACCCGCAACTGTCCCGCAGGGCGCACGCTCGCCTGTTCGCCATTCGCACGGGTGTAGTGCCAAACGCCGGGCGTCGAGAGATAGGCGTAGCCGAAACACCTGTGCTCTGCGAGATGCATCGGATGCGTCGGCCGGCCGCGGCGATCGAGATAGGACGGCGTCGCCACGGTGTAGCGCGGCATCGCGCATAACCGGCGCGCGATCAGCGAGGAATCCGGCAGCCGCGCGATGCGCAAGCCGGCGTCGAAACCTTCGCCGATCAGATCGACAGTGGCATCGCTGAGATGCAGATCGATCGAGACCTCGGGATAGGCAGCCAGGAATTCCGGCAATAGCGGCGCCACGGTTCGCACCCCGAAGGTCATGGGCACCGCCAGTCGCACCAGCCCGCGCGGCGTCGCCGACTGCGCCAGCGCCTCGTTCTCCGCCGCCTCGCCATCGGACAACAGTCGCGCGGCGCGCTCGGCCAGTTTTTGCCCTGCGTCGGTCAAGGCGAGCCGCCGCGAGGTGCGGTTGAACAGCCGGGCGCCGAGCCGTACCTCCAGCCGGGTCACCGCCTTGGATACCGTCGCCTTGGATAGCGCGAGCTCGGCCGCGGTAGCCGCAAACGACCGTAGCTCCACGACTTTTGCGAAAATCGCGAGGCCTTCGAAGTCAGGGAGTTTTGCCATGCGGGCCATTCTATTATGACAGTAATAGAAACAATACGTTTCGATAGTTTCTATTTATAATCCAGCAGGAAAGGCATATCCAGACGTCAAATCGAACTCAAGTCGCAGGAATATCCCATGATCGAACTCAGACCTTTTGCGAAACTCGGCGGCGCCGACCACGGCTGGCTGAAGGCCAAACACCATTTCTCGTTCGGCAGCCACTATGACCCCAATAACATGGGTCATGGCAGCTTGCGGGTGTGGAACGACGACGAGATCGCGCCGAACAGCGGCTTTCCCGCGCATCCCCATGCCAATATGGAGATCATCACCTATGTCCGCGAGGGCGCGATCACCCACCGGGACAGCCTCGGCAACGAGGGCCGCACCGAGGCGGGCGACGTGCAGGTGATGAGCGCGGGAAGCGGCGTGCGCCATTCCGAATACAATCTGGAGCCGACGTTGACGCGAATCTTCCAGATCTGGATCGAGCCGGCCACGCAAGGCGGCCAGCCGACCTGGGGCGCCAAGCCGTTTCCGAAGTCGGACCGAACAGGAAAATTCGTCACCATCGCCAGCGGCTTTGCGGCCGACAATGATGCGCTGCCGATCCGCGCCGATGCGCGGGTGCTCGCCACCACGCTGAAGGCGGGCGAGAGCACGGAATATTCGCCCGACAAGGCCCGCCACCTCTATCTGGTGCCGGCGGCGGGCCGCGTCGAGGTCAACGGCGTGCGCGTCAACGCCCGAGACGGCGTCGCGATCTCGGACGAGGCGCGCTTAAAGATCACCGCGCTGGAGGATTCGGAGCTGGTGCTGGTCGACGCTGCCTGAAGCCTATCCCTCAGTCGTCATGCCCGGCCTTATGCCGGGCATCCACGACTTCCTTGACGAACAAGACGTGGATGGCCGGGTCAAGCCCGGCCATGACGGCCGAATTTGCTTCAAACACCTTACGTCAAACAGACAGTTCACGGAGCACCACCATGACAAAAGTTCTCGTTCTCTATTATTCCGCCTACGGCCACATCGAGACCATGGCGAACGCTGTAGCCGAAGGCGCGCGTGCGGCCGGCGCCTCGGTCGACATCAAGCGGGTGCCGGAACTGGTCCCCGACGCCGTCGCCAAGGCCTCGCATTACAAACTCGATCAGGCGGCACCGCTGGCCAAGATCGAAGATCTCGTCAATTACGATGCCATCATCGTCGGCACCGGCACCCGCTTCGGCCGAATGGCGTCGCAGATGGCGAA
The DNA here is from genome assembly GCA_001464035.1 of Bradyrhizobiaceae bacterium Ga0074131. GTDB lineage: Bacteria > Pseudomonadota > Alphaproteobacteria > Rhizobiales > Xanthobacteraceae > Bradyrhizobium. Next base: position 69,566 of record LNEC01000008.1, on the reverse strand, counting down.
TTTCCTCGACCAGGCCGGCGGCCTATGGGCCAAGGGGGCGCTGCACGGCAAGGTGGGCGGCGCCTTCACCTCGACCGCGACCCAGCACGGCGGGCAGGAAACCACGCTGTTCTCCGTGATCACCAACCTCTTGCATTTCGGCATGACCATCGTCGGCCTCAACTACGGTTTTGCCGGCCAGATGAAACTCGACGAAGTCACCGGCGGTTCGCCCTATGGCGCCACCACCATTGCCGGCGGGGACGGCAGCCGCGCGCCCAGCGCAAACGAACTGGCGGGCGCGCGTTATCAAGGACGCGTCACCGCGGAGACCGCGAAAAAGCTGCATGGTTGATTCGGGGCGGTATTCCCTTTTGGGAATGCCGCCCTATCTCGATCACGGGGATAGAAGGACATTGCCATGATCGAAATCCTTTTTATCTATCAGTTGGTTCGTGATCCGCTGCAGGCGCTTGCGCGCCGCTGGTATTGTCGCAGTCCGCTCTGCGCGTCGCAGGGACGGCAGCAATGCCCGGGCTGCACCGATTCGTGAAACGACGTGATGATTCGTGATGCCTCATGTCGTCACGGCATCGACACTGAACATCTCATCGAGCTCGCTCATGAACCAAGCCCCGCAGACCTACTGGCCGGAATTGCCCACCGCGGCGTGGCGCGAGACCTACGCGACGCTGCATCTGTGGACGCAGGTGATCGGCAAGATCAGGCTGGCGCGCTCGCCCTGGCTGAACCATTCCTGGCATGTCGCGCTTTACGTCAGTTCGCGCGGGCTGACGACCTCGCCCATCCCCGACGGCGTCAGGACATTCCAGATCGATCTCGATTTCATCGACCATGCCTTGCGCGTTTCCACCAGCGACGGCGCGCAGCGGCAGTTTGCCCTGGCCGGGCAGTCGGTCGCGAGTTTCTATGCCGGCGTGATGGCTGATCTCGCCGAGCTCGGCATTGCCGTCACCATCGACGAGATGCCCAACGAACTGCCGGACCCGGTGCGATTCTCGCAGGACAAGCAGCATGCGTCCTACGATCCCGAAGCAGTGGCTCGCTTCTTCCGGATCCTGGTCAACATAGACCGGGTGTTCAAGCAATTCCGTACCGGCTTCCTCGGCAAGGCCAGCCCGGTGCATTTCTTCTGGGGCAGTTTCGATCTCGCGGTAACGCGCTTTTCCGGCCGCCGCGCACCGCGCCATCCCGGCGGCGTGCCTTATCTTTCAGATGACGTCGCCTGCGAAGCCTATTCGCACGAGGTCAGCAGCGCCGGTTTCTGGCCGGGCTCCGGCGCGGTCGATTACCCCGCGTTCTACTGCTACGCCTATCCCGAGCCGGCGGGCTTTCGCACGGCCAGGGTTCGCCCCGGCGCCGTATTCTTCAGCGAGGCGCTCGGCGAATTCATCCTGCCCTATGACGCCGTGCGTACCGCCGCCAATCCGGACCAGGCCTTGCTCGAATTCCTGCAGAGCAGCTACGAGGCCGCGGCCGACGCCGCGCAATGGGACCGCGATGCGCTGGAATGCGCGCCGGGCGAGCCCGGCGTGGTGCGGCAGATCTAACGCGCGCCGCGGGCGGCCTGCGAGCGCCTCCCAAATCACCCGCGCGGCATTAACGATCCGTTAACCCTTCCTGAACTCCGGCGAGCGTGATTGCAGGCGCGCATCTCTCTTGAAGAATTGCCGCGCATTCCTTTACGTTAACACCAGCAACTGGTTCGCGGCAGAACGCCCGATCTACCGGAACGGGCGCATTCGGTTTAAGACCGACGCTCGGCGCGACGGGCGTCGTCTCGCCGATCGACCAGTGCCTGGCCATCATGGAACTTCGCCCCATCGACGATTGCAATTCCGGTGACGCGCTCGCGGTATTGAAGCGAGGCTTTCCGGAGAAGACCGAATCGTTCTGGGCCGATGGCCTACAAAAGATACTGTCCTCGCCGAGCCGGCGCGATGCCGAACCGATCGGATTCCTGATGACGATCGGCGGCGCGGATGTCGGCATCGTCCTGACCATTCCCAGCGAGCGGCGGGGGCCCGACGGCACCCGAGACGTGTTCAATCTGGCGGCCTGGTATGTCGATGAACCTCATCGCTGGTTGGCGCCGCGGATGCTCCAGAAGGTCGTCGCGCCGGCAACGGCGGTTTTCACGGATTTGACGCCGAGCGCCGCCGCGCAGCAGATTAACGAACGCCTCGGATTCCGAATTCTCAACGAAGGCTTCCGCGTTTTCCCGCTGCCGTGGACCGCGCTGCGACCACGCAAGCAGGCCCGCGTGATTCCGCTTGAGGAAGCCGAGCTGGACGACGATACGCGCGCAACGCTCGACCGGCACGCCAGACTGGGGTGCGTCGTCACCGTTCTGCGGAACGGCGCGGATCACCATCCTCTCATCTTCTCCAGAATGACCCGCAGACACCTTCCGGGCGCCCGGGTGATCCTGGCCGACAGCAAGACCTTGATCGTCGACCACCTCGCGGTCATTTCGCGGTTTCTGCTCCGAAACGGCATGCTTTTCCTGCAGATGGACGCCAACCGCGCCGATGCAACGGCCGGCAGCAGCATCTCGCGGTGGTCGGCGCCGACCTATGTCAAGGGCGCAGCCGATCGAAACCGGATCGATCACACTTACTCGGAATTGATCTTTCTCGGATAGGACATTCCCCACCGACATCCTGAGCCAATGGAGTCTGACGTGAACAACGACACTGCCGTGATCCTGGAGAAGACCGACATTCTGCGCACGATCCGCGACTACCTGCGCGACAGGTTTCCGGCACTGGCGGACGTGGATGCGACGACGCCCCTGCTGCAAAGCGGGGCGATCGATTCCCTGGGGTTCCTGGAACTGATGACCTTCCTGAGCGACGAGTTCGGCATTGTCCTCGAAGACGAGGATTTCGACGCTTCCAACCTCGAAACCGCCGGCAGACTGGCTGACTTTGTCGAGCGCAAGCTGTGACCACGACGCCCTACCTCGTTCATCACCTGCTCGACCCTCGCGAGGGCGACGCCGACAGGATCGCGCTGATCGATGGCGAGCGGTCGGTCAGCTACCACGCCTTCTCTCAGCTCGTCGCGCGCTGCGCCTCTTCGTTGCTGGCAAACGGCCTGTCGCGGGGCGACCGGGTCGCCATCGTGCTGCCGAAATGCATCGAGGAGTGCTGGGCCATCCTCGGCGTCAGCCGGGCGTCGGGCGTCTTCGTGCCGGTCAACAGCGTTCTGCGCGCCCAGCAGATTCGTCACATCGTGGAAGATTCCGGCGCGCGGATCGTGATCTGTTCGGGAACGCTGTTCGAAGCGACATCGGCCGCGTTGGCGGATCTCGATCACCTGACGATCCTGTGCACCGAAGCAATCGCCGACGGCAGCGCCGGAACCACGGATTCTATCGGAAGCGATACGGCGATCGGCGAAGATCTCGCCGCCATCCTCTATACGTCCGGCTCCACTGGTAAGCCGAAAGGCGTGATGCTGAGCCACCGCAATCTGCTGGCGGGCTCGCGGATCGTCATCAAGTATCTCGGTATCACCGAACGTGACCGGATCCTGTCGATCCTGCCGTTCAGCTTCGACTACGGCCTCAATCAATTGCTGACCGCGATTCAGCAACGCGCCCTCACCGTCCTGTTCACGTTTCAGCTCGGCGATGAAATCGTCCGCGCCATTCGCGATCACGCCATCACCGGGCTTGCGGGCGTCCCTACCATCTGGGCCATCCTGACCAGGATGTCGCCCTTGCTGCGCAAGACCCGGCTTCCGACCCTGCGCTACATCACCAACTCCGGCGGCGCAGTCCCCTCGGAGACGGTACGGCGGTTGCGCGAGATGCTGGGCGACACGCGCATATTCCTGATGTACGGCCTGACCGAGGCTTTTCGCTCCACTTATCTGCCTCCCGATGAAATCGATCGGCGGCCGACGTCGATCGGCAAGGCCATCCCCGAATGCGAGGTGTTCGCCGTCACGCCCGACGGACAGCGAGCCAAACCGGGCGAGCCTGGAATTCTCGTTCATCGCGGACCCACGGTTTCCCTGGGATACTGGAACCGGCCCGAGGACACGGCCGCGGTGCTGCGCCAGCACCCCTTCCGACCTGCGACTCAGGGCGGCGAGATCGTGTGCTATTCCGGCGACCTCGTGGTGGAAGACGAGGACGGGTTTTTCAGCTTCGTCGGCCGCGCCGACGCCATGATCAAATCGTCGGGCTATCGCATCAGCCCGACCGAGGTCGAGGAGGTCCTGATGGCGACCGGCGCGTTCCGGCAGGTCGCGGTGATCGGACTGCCTGACCCTCTGGCCGGACAGAAGGTTCATGCCATCGCGGTGCCCCTCACGAAGGAAAACACGGGCGTTCATGACATCATGAAAACCGTCTCCAGTCAGCTGCCGGCCTTCATGGTGCCGCGCATGATCGAACTTGTCGATGCGCTGCCGACGACGCCGAACGGCAAGCTCGACTACCCGCTTCTGGCGCGGCAGCGGAGCCAGCATGCCGCCGCCTGAGAAATCATTCGCCAGGGATCTCGCCACCAGCCACTTCGCTATCGCCGGCGCGGACCTCAGGATCGGCGACATCCCGGTGCGCGAGCTGGCGGCGCGCTACGGCACGCCCTTGTTCATCTATGACGGCAGCGTTATGCGCCGCAGTTACCGAGCGCTGGCCGAAGCGCTGTCGGGCTTCGCCAGGATTCACTATTCGGTCAAGGCCAACCCCACCGCGGCGATCATCCGCCTGTTTTGCGATGAAGGCGCGGGCGTCGAGATCGCATCCCTCGGCGAATACCGCGTGGCGCAAGCCGCGGGTGTCAAGCCCGAGGATATTCTGTTCGCCGGACCGGCCAAGGGAGCTCGCGAACTCGAGATCGTCGTGGCCGGCGGCATCGGCGAGATTCACCTCGAGAGTTTTGAGGAAATCGCGAGACTGACGGCAATCGCGGCGCGCCTGAACGTCACGGTTCCCGTCTCGATCCGCGTCAATCCGGTGGCCTCGGCGCAAGGCGGCGCCATGCGCATGGGCGGCAAGCCCGCGCCGTTCGGTTTCGACGAGGAAACCATCAGCGAGGTCGTCGGCAAGGTGCTGTCCGCACCTCAACTCGATCTGCGTGGCGTGCATCTTTTTGCCGGAACGCAAATTCTCGATGAGGCCGTGCTGCTGGCGCAATGGCGGCACGGCATCGACGTGGCCGGACGCGTGGCCGCCATCGCCGGGCAACCGTTGAAGACCATCGATCTCGGCGGCGGATTGGGCATTCCCTATTTCGCAGGCGACGGTCAGCTCGATCTGGCAAAGCTGTCGGCCGGATTGCCCGGGCTCCGCCAGCAATTGAAGTCCGACCCGCGGCTTGCCGACGCCCGCCTTGTGGTGGAGCCCGGCCGCTTTCTCGCCGGGCCGGCTGGAATCTACGTCGTCGCAATCAATGCCGCGAAAGTCTCGCGCGGCGCCCGCTTCCTGATCACCGACGGCGGCATGCATCACCATCTCGCAGCCTCGGGAAACCTCGGGCAGATCATCAAACGGGATTATCCGATTCTGGCGCCTGCTCACATGAATGCCACGGAAGCATCGTCGGCGACGATCGTCGGCCCGCTGTGCACGCCGCTCGATACGCTGGCCCGGAAGGTCGAGATGCCGAACTTGAGTGCAGGCGACCTCATCGCGGTGCTGCAGTCGGGCGCCTACGGCAGGACGGCCAGCCCTGTCGGTTTTCTAAGCCATCCGCTACCGAGCGAAATCCTGATTGAGGACGGCAAGATCGAAGTCATTCATCTGAAGGAAGCGTGAAGAAGGTCGCGCGATCAGGAACGCCGCTTCCAACGCATCAATTTTTCCCTGATGATCACCGGCCAGCCGCGCCAGCTCAGCGCCGCGGTGAGATCGACCAGCGCAACATCGCCGACCCCGAACCGGCGCTTGTAGTCATAGCTGCCGACGCTGAAATCGAAGGTCCTGACGCCGTCGGCGTGAAGCATCGCCATCGTCCGCTCGATGACAAGCCGTCCGGGCGAGCAGTTCGACCACGCCTTGCCTGCATTGCTGATCCGCACCATCACATAGTGCGATCCGGTTCTGATACCCAGCAACGTCGCGACAATCTCCTCGCCTGACGTCAGCGCGGTGAGAACGACATAGCCGTCATTCAATCCACGGACGATCAACTCGCGGTGGAACCCCGCGCTGCTCTCGTCATCGAGCGAATAGGATTGTCCGAGATCGAGCATGCGCGCGCTTTGCTGGGCTTCCAGAGCGGCGAATGTCTGCAAAGCTTCATCGATATCGCTGATCTGCCTGAACTCGGCCCGGTCATGCTTGGCGAAGACGCGCCAGCTTCGCTCCAGCTCCTTCCGCACGGTTTTTTCCAGCGAATAACGATACGCGTCATAATCGTCGCCGACCTGCACGACATGTCCGGTCAATGCGCTCGGCTGCACGCCGGCAAGCGCGGCCAGCGGATTTACCCCGCCCGCCATCGCCGCCGGCATCTTGCGGAAGCGAACCAGATCGCAGCCATCAGGCAGGCGGGTCAATTCGCGGCACAGATGACGCCACCACGCGGCCGCTTCTGCCGGACTCCCGGTCGCCGCGGGACCAAGAATCGGCGCGTTGTAATCGGCCGCTCCCGCGAATTCGGCAATACGCAGCCCCCATTGCATGCGAACGTGGAGCGGCAGAATTGCAACGACGTCGCGCGTGGCCGCGTCGCTGACGACAACGATCAGCGGTCTGGCTGATTCATTCGCGGCGAAGCAGCTATACCACGCGCCCAGCCAATGCCGATTCTGGAACGGCGTTGCCCGGCCTAGCGCCATGGCGCCTGCCAGCAGCGCCGCAGCGACGTCCCAGTCGTGCATCAGTTCAACCCGAAAATCCGGATCGCCGGATCGGACATGCGGGATCGATCCCTGGACGGCGAGTGCTGGCATCTTCAGGCGGCTCGCGGCAGGTCGACGATGTCGCCCGGCCTGCGATCGTCGAGCCTGAAATCCACGGATTGCCGCGCCTTGCGTTCGCGTTTGATCCAGGCGCTGTTACGCAGCAGTTTCTGCAGTATCCGCTTGCCCAGGAACGACGGTCCGGCGATCGCCCGGCTTTTCGCGCGGTACCCGAACTGGTGGCGAATGAGGCCGTTGGTGAAATTCACCATCTGGAGGCGCCGTATCGCTTCATCCGTATAGGAAATCGTCATCGAGATGTTGACGCTGTCGAGGTTCTCCACGCGGTGGGGCGCGTTCAACGGCCAGTGCAGCATCTGCCCGGGTTCCAGATCGTAGACAACCGCATGTCGGTCGTACCATTCCGCGTAGGGCATATCGACCTCGACGCCAAACAGGGCGATGTCCTCGAGGTATTCCGGAGTGACGAACGGCGGAGTCGCCGGATAGACGTAGACCCGCTTGCGTCCGACCAGCTGAATAAGGCCCTGCCCGGGAAGATCGGAATGATAATAGACCTGCGCCTTCGGTGACGAGATCAGAATACCGGCCGTGTGCTCCGGCATCTCGAACCCGGGAACCACGGCGGCGACCTCCTCAAACAGCTTCGTCACCACGGCGCGATAGCCCTGATCGACATCCGTCACATTGCGCAGATTGAGCCAGAGCGTCCCGGCCGCGATGGCGTCGATTACCTGCCTGCCGGACAGGTTGCCGAAATCGCCTTCGCGCCAGACCCGCCGGCTTTCGCGCGCACCGGTCTGTACCAGGTTGTAGTGCTCGCGGGGATACCGCTCGATCAATCTCGCCAGCGTGTCCATGGAAAACAGCGGCGATCTGTGAAGGGTATGGGCGATCCGGATCGGCTTATGCCCCCAGAGGGACGAATGGGTTTCGTCCCAGTTGATCAGTACGGTGTCCTTGCTCATTCACTGTCTCCCGCGCCGGTCTTGGCGACCCTTGGCAACTCTTCGAAACCTGTGTGCCGACATGAAGCAGCTGACCGAGCCGTGTCCCGCTTTGGACCGTCCCGGGTGCTGCATCCTGCGACTAGCTAGCATTTAGCAAGGATCATGCCCGGCGATGCGGGGCGGCCGTGCGCGGAAGCTTTATGCAGATATTAACGTTGTCGATCCCGCAAACAGCCGGACGAGTTCCGCTCCCCGACCGCTTACGGGACGATAATGTCTGCGCTGTATGGCTGACGTCGACGATTGGAAAAGGCGCCGGCGCGGCACGATGACCTCAGAACCAGCCTATCAGGCGCTCTTTCTCGGCGCGGGACCTCACATGCAGTGCGGCGTCGGCCACTTCACCCGGCTGCTGCAGGAGGCGATCGAAAAACTCGAGCCCGGCAGTTGCGCGTCGTTAACCCTGACACGCTCGGAGGCCTCGGCCGCCGACATCTGGCGCGCCGTCGGCTCGGCGCAGAACGTGGTGTGCAACTTCCCGATCGTGGCCTGGAAGCGCGTGATAGTCAGGCCCCTGCTGGCGCTGGCCATTGCCCGGCTGAGGCGGCGGCGCGTCGTCCTGATTCAGCACGAATGGGGCGGGCTGCACTGGCTGCGCCGCATCACCTATATTCCTGCTTTGCTGCTCGCCGATACCATCGTGATGTTCTCGCCGTTGGTGCGCAGCGAGCTGGCCGACGACGCCGTGGTCGGCTGGATCGCGCGCAAATGCGTCCTGGCGCCGCTGCCGCCGAACATCGAGGCTCCCGCAGGGATCGCGGATTCCAGATTGCGGGAGCGGCTTGCCGCCGCGCGGGAAGAGGGACGGCTGGTGATCGGTCATTTCGGATCGATCTATCCGGGCAAGCAACCCAACGCGCTGCTCCGGATCGGCGCCATCCTGAAAGAGCGCGGCCTGAAGCCGCTGATCGTCTATGTCGGGTCGTTCATCCGCGGCGTCGACACGGTGGAAGAGAGTTTCTACACCCGCGCCGCCGAGCTCGACCTGATCGACGACGTCGTGGTCAGCGGCTACGTCGCATCCGACCATGAAGTGTTCGGCCTGTTCAGCGAGGTCCATGCTTTCTGCTATCCGCTCGATGAAGGCCTCACCGCGCGGCGCTCCAGCATCCTCACCTGCGTGCAGGCCGGCCGGCCGCTGATCGTGACCGGCCCCGCCCTGACAGACGAGTTCGACCATCACCCGCGCTTCAGGGAATTGATCGACCGCGGCGCCATCGTGCTGGTGGCGCGAGGATCCGAGGACGAGGTCTACGCCGCCCGTATCGCCTCCGCGCTGAAATGGCCCACGATCCAGGCACGATTCGATTTCGACGGTTGGTGGCAGGACGTGGCTCAGGCGGTGCGCGCGCAACTGGTATAGCGGCGCCAGGGTTCAGGGCACGATCTTCGAGGCCTTGTACTGATGAGGTTCGATGCCGATCGCGGCCAGCACGCTGCCGGCGGCCACCGTGATCGGATGCAGCGCGATCAACGCCTGTTGCTCGGTAACCGCCAAACGGCCGGCACGAAACAACGACAACGGCAGCATCGCCAGCAGTTTGGCCACTACTTTCAAGCGCGCCCAAGGCGTTCGCGCCGCCTTGACCTCGATGTGGTAGTTGATCGCGCCGATGCGAAGGCCGCGCAGCGCCAGCCACCCGGGGCTGGTCCGGCTCTGCGGCACGGTCTCGGTGATCAGGGCTTCGGCCGCCCAGTGGAATTTCATTCCGGCCTGACGGCAGCGCACGAAGTAGTCGGTATCGCCACCGCCGAGGAAATTGAACCGCAGATCGAAAGCGGGATCGCCGAGTTTCTCGAATACCGCGCGCGTGATCAAGCAGTTGCCGCATCCGTAGATGACCGGCACTGCGCCGCTGTGGTCGTAGGCGGGACGAAATGCCGGGTGGCGGCGAAGCCCGCGCTTGCTGGCGTCGTCGAAATGGGGCTGTACCGGCCCGCCGACCAGATCGGCGCCGGAGGCTTCGGCGCTGCGCACCATCAGTTCGAGCCAATCCATCGAGGCAATCTCGTCGTCGTCGATCATCAGGAAATGAAGTGCTTCGGGAAACGTTGCCAACGCGGTCTCGAACGCGGCATTGATCGCCTGGCAATTTCCTTGCCTCGGCTCGATCACGCACAACCCGGGGACTTTGCCGGCCCGCAGAAATTCGGCGGCCACGGGCACGCTCCCGCAGCCGGCGGCATCGTTCTCGACGATGACCACCGCGAAGCGGCGATCGGTGCGCTGCCCGGCGATCGATTCCAGCGTCAGCCGCAGATGCTGCGGACGGCGGAAACTGGGAATGCAGACCACGACCCCGACCGAACGATCGAGAGCCGGCGACGCCGCCGCCAGCGCGCGCGGGGTGGAGAGCGTCATCTCAGAGGCTTTCATCAACCGGCCTCCTGCTGTCTGAAACTCCTGTCATGACGCGTGTCGCAAATGCGGACATTCCGGACAGCCGGGCTGTGCCGAAATGGTCAGGCGCCGCGGCGTCGGCCGCGTCAGCGGGAAATCGATGTCGCAAATCGGCCGGTTCCGTCATGCGTCGAGGCGCCTGGTGCGAGAATTCAACGTTGCGCAACCGTCACTGCAAGAGCCGGTCCACACCAAGCGGTGCGGCGATGGATGCATCGGCGATGGTTACCGCACACGAATTAACCAGGATGAAACGCCGCGGAAACCCAAGGACCCGTTCGGCACCGATCTTGCTCATGCGATATTCAGGATACCGGCCCCTCAATGGCCGGGAACCCTGCACGAGCCAATGTCACTGCCAGAGAGACCTACGCGATGAACCCTGTAGCGCTGTTGACCCCCACCTACGGGCGTGATCTGGAACTGTGTACCTTGCTCTGCGAGAGTATCGACCTTCACCTCAAATCGTTCTCGAAGCACTATCTGCTGGTTCCGGACTGCGACCTGTCGCTATTCGCGCACTTCGAAAGCGAGCGCAGGATCGTGCTTCCGGCGTCGAAATTTCTGCCGAAATGGCTGCGGCCGCTGCCGCGGGCGATCCAGCGCAAGCGTCGTCAATTCTGGTGGTCGTTTCGCGCAAAGCCGGTAAGCGGCTGGCATGTACAGCAGCTCGTCAAGATTGCCGCGGCGATATCCCTGCCGCACCAGCGATACTGCATCCTCGATTCCGACGTCGTGTTCTTTCGCGACTTCGATCTGTCGCGATTCAGATATCCGAACTCAATTCCGCTTCTGAACATGCGTGATGAGGTCACGCAGGACCAGTTCCACCACGCTCGCTGGGTCGCGACCAGCCATGAGCTTCTCGGCCTGCCGGCGCCGCCGCTTCCGGCGTCGGATTTCATCGGCCACATCGTGTTTTGGGACCAGCAGACGACCCAGGCGATGGCCAAGCGAATCGAGACGGTTACAAAGCTGAATTGGATCGAGGCGCTGTGCAGGATCCGCGAATTTTCGGAATACATGCTCTACGGCTATTTCGTCGAGAACGACGCAGGCTTCTCGGCCCGCCACACGCGCACCGCCCGCACCCAGTGCGTCAGCTATTGGGACCAGCCGAAGCTCAGCCGCAGCCAATTGAACCAGCTGTTGCGCGGCGCCGACACGGATGACGTCGCGTTCTCGGTCGCGTCCTTTTCCGGCACGCCGGTGGAAACCATCCGCGCCGCGGTCGAGGAGCATGCCGCCTTCCGCGCATCTGTCGCCCTGCCCCGTGAAGCTGCGGAGCTGGCCGCACCATGCTGATCGGGCAGGCCAGCATCAATCTGTCCGCCAACATCCTCTCGGCACTGCTGGGACTGTTGAGCGTGTTCATTTTCACGAGGCTGTTCTCGCCTCATGATTATGGCGTCTATCTGCTCGGACTGGCTTTCGCGTCGGTCGTCAGCGTGTTCCTCGCGGGATGGTTTCGAAATCTCATCATGAGTCGGCACGCCCGGGACGACGGCACCGATGTTCGCGGCCTCGTCGTGAGCGGCTATCTCGTCGGCTGCCTCGCCGCACCGGCGGCCTACGGGTTGGGCCGCCTGATTGGCCTTGATCCCATGGAGGCCCTGGCCGCGGTCGTGCTGGCGGTGGCGATCGGGGTGTTCGAGCTGACGCAGGAGCTGGTCCGCGCGCGGCTGATGGTCGTCACGGCCATGAAGGCCACCCTGGTTCGCGCGGGCGCGGCCCTCTGCCTGGGGGTTGCCGCGGCCTTCCTCGGCCGAACCGGTATCCTCCTGCTGGTGACATCGACACTGGCCTATCTGCTCGCCGTCATGGTCCAGCGGTCGGCCTGGCGGGGAACGGTTCTCAGGTTCGACGGCGCCGGCCTGCTGGCCGCGGCGAGGCAGGGCCTGCCGCTGACGCTGTCGCTTACTTTGCTCGCGATCTCCAGCGTCGCCGACCGGTTCATCATCGCCAATCTGGTCAGCACCGCAGACGCCGGGAAGTATATGGCGGGTCTCGATCTGGTCCGGCAAACCCTGATGATGCCGGCGGTCAGCATCGCCGCCGCCTTTGTTCCGCTGGCGATCCGGATCCATGCCAATCAGGGAACCGCCGCGGTGCGATCGCATCTCGGCGAATGCATCGAATTGCTGATATGCGTTACGCTGCCGGCATGCCTGGGCTTCGCGGTCATTTCCGCCCACATCGCCAACGTGGTGCTCGGCGCCGACTTCCGCGCGATCGCCGCGGAGACGATGCCGATCGTGGCCGGCGCCGTGATCTTCCAGATCCTGACCCAACAGTATCTGCATACGAGCTTTCTGCTGTCGGGACGCAGCTCCTTCTATCTGATCAACACGGCGTCGATCATCGTGGTCAATGTGATTCTGTCATATGCCTTGATCAGCGCCTACGGCACGATCGGCGCCGCGTGGGCACGGCTTGGTGCGGACCTGTTCGGGTTCGTCTGCGCCCTGGTCCTCAGCCGCAAGGCCTTTCCGATCCCGTTCCCGCTCCGGCGGATTGCACCGGCGACGATCGCCGCGCTGCTCATGGCGCTGCTGGTCGCGGCAGTCGACAAATACCTGCAGCTTTCGGATCTGACCGCGTGCCTTGTCCTGTCGGGGGTCGGAATCGCCAGCTACGCGGTCCTGTGCTGGGTGCTCGACATCTCACGTGCCCGCGGTCGTCTGAAACGGGCGCTGGCTTTTCTCAGAACCAAATTCGTAAGCATCACGATTGGATAGCAGCCCGTGAACAAGACAGTCACCATCGATTTCGCTCAAGCCGCCACTGCCCGTGCCAGCACGCCCGCACATCCGCAGTCACTGCTCGATCTGCCGCCCGGCGAGGCCCGCGAAAGCCTGCTCGCGGTTCACGCCATTCTCGGCGCCAGCCTGCCGACGAGCCCGCTTGCAATCTATGAGGCCGGCGGCGGTTCGACCAGCTTTCTGCCGCTCGACGTGCTGCGCCGAGCCCACGTCACCGTGGTCGATATCGACGCGGAGCAGCTTCGCACCAACGACTACGCCCATGAAACCATCCTCGGCGACGTCCAGAGCCACCGCTTCGCCCCCCGCAGCTTCGACCTCGTGATCTGCTACAATGTGATCGAGCACCTCCGCGACGTCGAGGCGGCTTTGCTCCGGTTCTGCGAGTCAGTGAAGCAGGGAGGCCTGATCCTGATCGGCGCACCGAACCCGAAATCGCTTTCAGGCGTCGTCACCAAATACTCGCCGCACTGGTTCCACGTCTGGTTCTACCGCCATGTGCGCGGCGACAAGAAGGCCGGGTTGCCCGGCCAGGCGCCGTTCCCGACCTTCTTCCACCCGCTGGTCACGCTTTCGAGACTGGAGGCCTTCGCCGAGGCCCACGGCCTGCAAATGATCTACCGGAACGAGTACGAAAGCCCGCGCTATCCGGAGATGCGGGCACGCAAGCCGACCTTCGCTGCCCTGATCGATGCCGCAGCCTCAGTCGTCAATCTGCTGCTTCCCGGCAAGTTCGACGTAAGGCGCGGCGATTATCACGTGATCCTGCGAAAGATCTGAGCCATGAACGCGATGTGGTCCGAAGCCAAAGCGAGAATCAGCCACCGGCTGGCGACGCATTTGCCGGAAAATCCCGGTCCTGAACATCGTGGAGGCGCTGCCATGCGCGGGCATTTAAACGCTTTTTTTGCCATTTCAGCGAATAGTCCCTCAATGAGTATGGTTAATTCCTGTCGCGTTTTTTCCGCGGCCAGCCCCCGCGCGCTTTGCGTGACGCGAAGGCTAGCCCCTCAGCCGGTGCGTGCGGCCGTTCCAATGAAAGCTGGGGACCATGCTTGCCTATGACCGACCGATAGACCGGGCCGAACCCGGCGCCGGACCGACGCCGCCGCGAATGCTGGCCGGCTTCAGCGTGCTGGAGCTCGCCCGCCTGCTGTGGCAGCGCAAGGTCGCGATCGTGAGCGCGGGCCTGATCTGCGCCTGCGCGGCCGTCATGATCGGCAAAAGCCTGACGCCTAAATACTCGGCGACCGCCCAGCTCTACGTCGACCCCAGGGAGTTGCAGCTGGTCGAACGCGAACTGACACCGCGCGCCCAGGACGTGTCCGGCCTCGCCATGGTGGTGGAAAGCCAGGCGCGACTGATCACCTCGAACAGCGTGCTGCTGCAGGTGATCCAGGACACCAGGCTCGACACGGATCCGGAGTTCGGCGGCAGCAACGCGAGGGGCGCGCTGACCTCGCTGCTCGGCCTGATCGGAATCGACGGGAAATCTGCCGGCGACGCCAAGCTCGGCCAGATGGCGGCGCTGGAGGCCTTGCTTCGGCACATCAATGTCAAGAAGACCGACCGCACCTTCATCGTCGACATCGACGTATGGTCATATGACGCGGCCAAGGCGGCGATGCTCGCCAATGCGATTTCCCGGGCCTATCTCGCCGAATCCAAGAATTCACAGGCGACCGCCGCGCGGCGGGCGACCACCGATCTGTCCGGTCGGCTCAAGGAACTGCAGGAACGGCTGCGCAACGCCGAGAACGCGCTGGCAACCTACAAGGCGCAGAACAATTTCGTCGGCACCCAGGACACGCTGATCTCCGACCAGCAGCTTTCCGCCAGCAACCAGCGGCTCGCCGCGGCACGGGCGCTGGCGCTCGACGCGCAGGCCAAATACGACCAGATTCAGGCCAGTCGCCGCGCCTCGACCGACGCCGGCGCCATTCCCGAGGCGCTGCAGTCGCCGACCATCGCCAACCTGCGCGCGCAATATGCCGATGCACGCAAACGTCAGGCCGAGCTCACCGGCGAGTTGGGGCCGCGGCATCCAGCCCTGCGCCAGATGGAGAAGCAGGTCGAGGACCTGCGCCGCAACATCAACGAAGAAGTCGAGCGCTTCGCCCAGTCGGCCAGGAACGACCTGACCCGCGCCCGCGACTACGAAACCGCGCTGAACAAGGCGCTGGAGACGCAGAAGCGCCAGAGCGTACAGCTTAGCCAGGCCTCGGTGCGGCTTCGCGAGCTCGAGCGCGAGGTGGAAGCCAGCCGCGACGTCTATCAATCCTTCCTCAAACGCTCGCGCGAAACCGAGGAGCAGGAAAGCCTGAACACCTCGAGCGCCCGCATCATCGGCGAGGCCACCGTGCCGCAGCGGCGTACCTTTCCGCCCGCCATGAGCATGATCGCGATCGCAGGCTTCATGCTCGGCGCGTTCGCCGCCTCGGCCTGGACCGTCGCGGCCGACCGGCTTTCGCCCGACGCAAGCGAACCGCAGCCGGCGCGTTCCGAGACCATCGCGCCGGCGCCGCCAGCAAGTCCGGCGACGAGCAACCCGACCCGGCAGCAGCAGGAGCCGGCGACCGTTACGGCGGTCGAGAAACCATTGATCGCGCGCCTGCAGGAGTCCGACGTGATGCGGACACTCGGCGGAATCCTCGCCGTCGGCGGCATTCCTGACCTGGCCCGGATCGGCTGGCCGACCTTGCGCGCCGGCCTCCCGTCGACCGCGTTCCTCGAAACCATGCGCGACATTCGCGCGATCGCGGCGCGGCGATCGTCCACCCCGGCAATGCCCGTGATCGGCGTGATCGGCGCCGGGGCCGGCGAGGACCGCAGCATCGCCGCACTGAACATTGCGCTCGCCGCCGCGCGCGACGGCGCCAGCGTGCTGGTGATCGATGCCGACCACGCAACCCACACCATCTCGGACAAGATGAACGGCCTCGGCAAGAGCGAGCCCAGCCGTCTCGGCTGGCTCAGTATCGGCAGCAAGGCTTCCCGTGCGATCAAGACCGCGAACGCCATCTCGATCCTGCCCGTCATCCAGGGTTCCGGCGTAAGGACTTCCGACGTCAAGGCCTGCGATGCCATCCGCAAGGCGATCGCGCAGGCGCGCTCCGCCGGCGGCTACGACCTGGTGATCCTCGACGGACCGGCGATGCCCTGGAGCGGGGCCGACCGCAGGCTGTTCGACATCGCCGACAGCTTCGTCGCCATCCTGCCGGTCAGCCTCGACATCAACGAGGTCATGGAAGACATCATCACGGCGCTCGGCGACACCGAGCGCAAGCTGGTCGGCGTCGTCCTGAGTGAGCTCCGACCCACGGTGGTCAACCGTCAGCGGGACAAACAATATGCTTGAGCGCCGTGTAAATCCCGCGGGAAGGGCCGCCACCGCGGGCGTGCCGCGGATCTCGCTGGGCGGGCTGCGGCTCGCCGTCCTCGACATCGAGCAGACCGCGAACTTCATGATCGAGATGGTGTTTCCGCAACGCCGGCTCGATCGTCCGCTGTATCTGACCTCGGCCAATGGCGAGGTGCTGGCGCGCTGTTCGACCGAACCGATGACCGACCGGCTGTTCCGCGCCGCCGACCTGATCAACGCCGACGGCCAGCCGCTGGTCACCGTGTCGCGCTTCAAGTCGCCGATGCCGCTGCCGGAGCGGGTCGCAACCACCGATCTTTTTCATACGGTGGCCCGCAAGGCCGCCGCGGCGCGGCTGACCTTCTATCTGTTCGGCGCCGATGAAGCCGAAAACGCCGCCGCCGTCGCCAATGTCCGGAAAACGTACCCGGACCTGCAGATCGTCGGGAATTCCCACGGCTACCTGAAAGGCGACGCGCTGCGGGACAAGGTCGACGAGATCAACGCCCTGGCGCCGGATTATCTGTGGGTCGCACTCGGCGTTCCCTACGAGCAGGCATTTGTCGAGGAATTCACGCCGCGGCTGTTCAACGTCGGCGTCATCAAGACCTCGGGCGGACTGTTCAACTTCCTGTCGGGCAGCCGGGCACGCGCGCCGCAATGGATGCAGAAGATGGGACTCGAATGGGCCTGGCGGATCTGGCTGGAACCGCGCCGGCTGTTTTGGCGCTATCTCACCACCAACCCGCGCGCCCTCTATCTCCTGTTCAACAACAGCCGGACGCCGGGACGCTGAAATGAACGACGGTCCGGCCATCCTGGTGACTGGCGGCGCGGGCTACATCGGCTCGCATTGCTGCAGGGCGCTGGCGGCGGCGGGATATCACCCTGTGGTTTTCGACAATTTTTCCACCGGCCATCGCGATTTCGTCACCGGCTCGCTCGTGACCGGCGACCTCGCCGACAAGGCAAAGCTGGCGCAGGCCTTCGCGCAGCACGAGATCGTCGCGGTGATGCACTTCGCAGCATCGAGCCTGGTCGGAGAGTCCGTCGTCGATCCGCAGAAATACTACGCCAACAATCTGGCCGGCACGCTGTCGCTGCTGCAAACGATGCGCGACGCCGGCTGCAATCGCCTGGTATTCTCCTCGACCGGCGCGGTCTACGGCAACGCCGACAGCAAGGCCCTGCCCGAAAGCTACGCCTGCGCGCCGATCAATCCCTACGGCGCCTCGAAGTTGATGGTCGAGCGCGTGCTCGCCGACTATCGCGGCGCTTATGGACTTGGCTCGTTCGCGCTGCGCTATTTCAATGCCAGCGGCGCCGACCCCTCCGGCGGCATCGGCGAACTGCGCGACAACGAAACCCATCTCATTCCCCGCGCCATGATGGCGCTGCAGGGCCACGTGCCCGATTTTGCGGTGTTCGGCGACGATTACGACACGCCCGACGGCACCGCGATCCGCGACTACATCCACGTCACCGATCTTGCCGCCGCCCATGTCCAGGCGCTCCAGCTGCTGCTGCAGGGGCATGGCGGCGGCGTCTTCAACCTCGGCACCGGCACCGGCTATTCGGTGCGCGAGGTTCTCGGCGCGATCGCGGCCGAAACCGGCCGCGCCGTGCCCCAGGTCGTCAGGCCGCGGCGATCAGGCGATCCGACCTATCTGGTCGCCGACCCCACCGCGGCCCGCCAGACGTTGAAATTCCGCACCGCGCATTCGGATCTGCCAACCATCATACGGACCGCATGGGCGTGGCATCGCAAGGCTCATCCGCCGAAGACAGTTCGTTCCTGCGAAGTGAACTCAGGTCGCTGAAGCAACTTTATGCAAGGTGGGGCGTTCTCAACTCTTCATTCACGCCGGGAGATGAGAGATGACCGACACCTCGCAGATCAAGGAGCACATGGACGTGATTTCCTCCGACAAGAAGACCGTCGGCAAAGTCGATCATCTCGAAGGCACTGACAAGATCAAGCTGACCAAGCAAAGCTCGCCGGATGGACAGCACCATCACTTCATTCCGGTATCGTGGGTGGATCATGTCGATCAGCACGTGCATCTGAACAGGTCCGGAGCGGACGTCACCGCGCATTGGGAGCACGGGCGCCAATGACCAATCGTCTCAGCCATCGAGAGACCATCGCGATCAGGGGGAGCCGTGCTTCGAGCCGCTAACCTGCAGTTCGCCCGCATCGTGGATGAGTTCGTCCGCTGGCGCGGGGTGCCCGAAGACGAGCGATCGGCGGCACCGGGCTGGTGGTGGGGTCCGGCATTCGAGGTGCTCTGCCTGCAAGACCCGCTGCCGGACGCGTGTCGCACTAGTCTGGGGCTGCCGGCCGGCGCCACCTACGGCGATGGCGCAAGGGTTTTTCTCGAATCCCTCGCGGGCCAGACCGCGCTGCCGTGGCCCGATCATTTCCCACGCAAACCCGTGAATTCCGATCCGCCATAGGCTCGTCTCGACGTCGGCCGGGCTTCGCGATGCTCACCGGCTGCCGCGGCAGCCGCCTGCAGATAAACCGCGAAACGACGGGCAGCTTACGTTGCATTGCACCTAATAACTTCTTCCAGTTCAGAAACTGGTCATCGCAAGAGTTCAGGGTGGGTCATTGCCATCGCGCGATCACTTTGAAACCATGCGGTCCGACAACAACCAAGAACCGCCTCGCGCGGGCGTCTAAGAGGATCCATGCCGATCGTCCAAGCCGACCGTCTGGCGCGCATCGCTGCCGCGCTGCTCAAGGCCGCCGGCGCGTCGGACGAGGAAGCCGACGCGGTGGCGATCGGCTGCGTCAACGCCAACCTGGCCGGCCACGACTCGCACGGCGTGATCGCGATTCCGACCTATATCGACCGCATCAGGGCCGGGCATATCGTCCCCGGTGCGAAATGGACCATTATACAGCAATCGCCGACCACGACGGTGATCGATGGCCATTGGGGTTTTGGATTTCACGTCAACGCCAGGGCGATGGCCCTGACCATTGAAAAGGCGAAAACCGCCAACGTAGCCGCCTGCACCGTGGTCCGCCAGAGCCATGTCGGCCGGCTCGCCGCCTATCCCATGATGGCGATGCGGGAGGGCATGATCGGACTTGCCACCGCCGATTCCGGCCGTTCGCCCAAACACGTTGTTCCGTTCGGCGGTCGCGAGGCCAGGCTCGGCACCAACCCGATCTCGATCGCGGTGCCCTCGGACCTGGAGGCGCCGTTCTACCTGGATATGGCGACCTCGGCGGTGGCGGCCGGAAAGATCCAGCTCGCCGCCGTGCGCGGCGAAGAAATTCCGACCGGCTGGATCATCGATGGCGAAGGACGGCAGACCACCGATCCCACCCAGTTCCGCAACGGCGGCGCGCTGCTGCCGCTCGGCGGCACCGAAGGCTACAAGGGGTCGGGCCTGGCTGCGATGGTCGAGGTGTTGTGCGGACTGCTCACCGGCCTCGGCTTCGGCGTCGAGCCGACCGGGCGGCATAATGACGGTTGCTTCATGGCGGTGTTCAACGTCGCGGCGTTCCGTCCGCTGAAGGATTTCAGGAAGGAAGTCGCCGAGTTCGCGCACTATCTCAAGGCGACGCCACCTGCCGAAGGCTCCAACGGCGTGTTCTATCCGGGCGAGGTCGAGTACATCCGGGAGCAGCAGCGCAAGGTCGCCGGTATCGAAATCGAGGACGCCACGTGGGAAAAATTGCGCGCGCTGGCGGGCGACTACAAACTGGCCGCCGAGCTCGATCTCGCATGAGATCTGCTTCATCCGGCACAGGGAGAACGGCATGACACGGCAAATGGTGATGGTCGGATTCCTGCAGGCGCAGAACTGCACCAATCTGCCGAGCTCGTGGCGACATCCGGAATCGCGCGACGATTCGATGTCGGCGGACTACTATCAGGAGATCGGCCGGATACTGGAATCCGGCAAATTCCATATGGCGTTCTTCGACGATCGGCTGGCGATGCCGGACCGCTACGGCAACGACCACGCCCACACCGTCGAGTACGGCATCCGCTGCGTCAAGATGGATCCGATCGTGGTGTTGACAGCCATGGGCATGGCGACCGAGAAGCTCGGCCTCGCATCGACCTGCTCGACCACCTATTATGAACCGTTCGACGTCGCCCGCAGGTTCGCGACCCTCGACTTGATGACCGACGGTCGCGCCGCCTGGAACGTCGTTACCTCCGTGAACGACGGCGAAGCCCACAATATGGGGAAGGACGCCCATCTCGACCACGATTTCCGCTACGACCGCGCCGACGAGTTCATGGAGGTGGTGCTCGGCCACTGGGATTCCTGGGAGGACGGTGCGCTGATCGTCGACAAGGCCAGCGGCCGGTTTGCCGATCCCGACAAGGTCAAGCGGCTCGATCACAGGGGCCGGTTCTTCAAGTCGCGCGGGCCGTTCACGGTGCCGCGCTCGGCCCAAGGCCATCCCGTTCTCATTCAGGCCGGCGCCAGCGGCCGCGGACAGCGCTTCGCGGGGCGCTGGGGCGAGGTGATTTTCACGGCGGCGCGCAATATGGCCGGCGCCAAACAGGGCTACGACGCCATCAAGAACGAGGCCGCCAGGGCCGGCCGCGATCCCGAGCAGATCTTCCTCTGCAATCTGACGACGCCGGTATGCGGCGCGACCAAAGCCGAGGCCGAAGACAAAATGGCGCTGATCGAAAAGCTGCCGCTGGAGATCGATGCGCTGTCGCTGCTGTCGGAAGGGCTGAACTACGATTTTGCCTCCAAGGGCATCGACGAGCCGCTGACCACGGAGGAACTGCAGGGCATGCAGGGCATTCTCGGCATCCGCGATGGCGTGCTGAAAACCTCGGGCAAGACCAATCCCAGCGCGCGGGATTTCGTCACCTTCAGCGGTCGCGGCCAGACCGCGGATGCGATCGTCGGCGGGCCCAGGGAAATCGCCGATACGCTCGAGCAAATGTTTACCGGCGGCGGCTGCGACGGCTTCGTCATCGCGGCCACTTACGTGCCCGGCTCCTACACGGACTTCGTCCGACACGTCGTCCCGGAATTGCAGCGCCGCGGGCTGTTTCACAAAGATTACGCCGGCAAGACGCTGCGCGAAAATCTCGGCCTGCGGCGTCCGGCCGCCGGCGCATGGAAAACCCGACCGCGGATCGCGGCGGAGCAAGAAGGATAGATCATGCGCTGGCTCAAATTCACCGCTGCGGGGCAGACATCCTGGGGCATCGTGGAAGGTAACCGCGTCATCGCGGTCAGCGGCGACCCCTTCGGTGAATGGCAGCGCACACCGCACATCCATGCGCTCGCGGACGTGAAGATCGAACTGCCGGTGATGCCGCGCACCTTCTATTGCGTCGGCCTCAATTACCTCCAGCATCTCAAGGAAGCTGCCGACAAGGCTGGCACGGTTCCGAACGTGCCCGATCGACCCGAGATCGGCTATCGCGCCCAGAACGCGCTGATCGCGCATGACGAGGACGTGGTGATCCCGGCGACCGCCACCGAGAAAGTCCACTACGAGGGGGAACTGGTCGTGGTGATCGGCAGGAAGGCAAAGCATCTTTCTGAAGCCGACGCGATGTCCTGCGTGTTCGGCTACACCATCGGCAACGACGTCAGTGAGCGCAGCTGGCAGAAGGCCGATCGCGGGCTGTGGCGCGCCAAGAACGCCGACACCTTCAAGCCGATGGGACCGTGGATCGAGACTGATGTCGACCTCGACGCCATGCAAACCATCGTCAAGGTAAACGGCAGGGAGACCGGCCGCTTCCGTACCAACGACATGATCTTTGGTGTCGTGCCGTTCATCGTCGAGCTGACCAAGTATTTCACGCTGTGGCCGGGCGACGTGATCTGGATGGGCACCGACGGCGCCTCGCCCGACATCAAGGCCGGTGACGTGGTCGAGATCGAAATTACCGGCATCGGCACGCTGCGTAACAGGTTTGTCAAGGAGAAGCGGCCTGGCAGCGCCAAAGCATGAGCCGCCTCGAGAACATCCTCGGGCGCCTCAGATCATTCTCGCCACGACGGGAATTCGCCGCAACGCCACCGTCAGTGCCCAGCTCATCGACAGCGTCCCGACGAATACAATCGCAAACTTTGCGAAGGCCGGCCAGGAATAGTCGTAGACGGCGTATTGCAGCCAGATGATGAAAATATAGTGCAGGAGATAGATGCCATAGGCCGACGGCCGCAGCATGTCGAGCAGTCCCCAGCCGGATTTGGCGAAGCGCAGCAGGGCGGCCGTCACGGCGAATACCATCGCAGCACTGAACATCGCAAAGGCGAGGCCGTAACTGGTCCGCCATATGAGCGGCGGCATTCCGAGATCGATCAAGTTGTATTTGGCATAGACCAGAACGAGGATCGCGGCATAGAACAGCAGCGCCCAGCCGAGCCAGAGCGGCCAGCGTTTCGCCAGTTCGCCGTCTTCCGCGAGCAGGCCGGCCCGGAGGCCGGCCGCGCCGACGCCGATGCCGGCAAAGAAGTAACCGGCGTAAAGCAGAATGCGGCTGGTCTGGATCGGAAGCGGGTAGCCGCCGGGCTCGAGCCAGCTTCCGTCGCCAAAGATCAGCCGCATCGGCAAATAGACCGCGATCGAAAACATCAGGAATGCCACGAAGGCCGCGACCGGCCGGTGGCGCACCGCAAGCACGATCTGGCCCAGCGTCGCGATGCCACGCGGCACCGCGAGCCAGACCGCGGCGGCCACCACGTCCAGCGCCAGCAGCACCCACAAGAACCAGGCCGGCCCGGAAGGCCATGGCCCCACCGTGAGCGTGCGCCACCAGAAGTGCAGGAAATTGAAGTCGGTGGTTCCTGGCAGGTGGTAGCGCAGGAAGGTCGGATAGTAGGCGATCGGCACCAGCACGAAGACCGACAGCAGGAACGGTACCCCCAGCCGCCAGGCGCGATCACGCACGAACACCGCCGATCCCTTTCGCGCCAGGCTATCCCGGACGAACAGTCCGGAAATAAAGAACATGAAGGCCATGAAGAAGCTGTCGTTGAACAGCACGACAAGGTCGAAGCCGAGCCACCGCATGCGGTCGCCGTTGCCGAAATACGTATAGTTGACGACGGAGTGGTGCAGAAGCACCAACAATATGACCAGCGTCCGCGCGCGATCGAGCGGCGCGACCCGTTGCGGCGCCAACGTCGCTTGACTGTTTCCGTCGATCTTTTGCAGCATGAATTCGATTCCGCGCGGGACAGGATGATGCGTGACCTGACGGCGAAGCGAAGGAGCGGGAGCGAGGTTATGACCCTGCTGCCACCCGATCCAGACAGCACGTTGTCGCGGCACCCGGGCGAAGCCTCACACCGCGGTAGCCTTGGCGAAATCGACATAGATCTCGCGCAAGCGGTTGGTCATCGGCCCCGGCCTGCCATTGGCCACCGTCCTGCCGTCGATCGTCACCACTGCCTGCACGAAGACGGTGGCGCTGGTGATGAAGGCCTCCTTGGCGGCCAGCGCTTCCTCGATCGTGAACGGCCGCTCCTCGACGCGCAACTGGCGCTCCTCGGCCAGCGCGACCACCGCCTTGCGGGTGCAGCCCGGCAAAATCGCGCTACCATTCTGCCGCGTCACGATCACGTCGTCCTGGGTCAGGATGAAGCAGGACGACGAGCCGCCCTCGGTCACCTTGCCGTCCTCGATCATCCAGGCCTCGCCGGCGCCGGCTTCCGCCGCGGCCTGCTTTGCCAGGACCTGCGCCAGCAGCGCCACGCTCTTGATATCGCGCCGGACCCAGCGAATGTCGGGCACGGTGATCACGCCGATGCCGGTCCTGGCCGATTCCGCATTCACGATGTCCTTGACCGAGGTAAACATGACCAACGTCGGCTTGACGGCTCCTTTGGGAAACGCGAAATCGCGCCCGGAATCGGCGCCGCGCGTCACCTCCAGATAGACCATGCCGTTGACGAGATGATTGCGCGCGACCAGTTCCCGCTGGATTTCCTGGATGCGATCGGTCGTTTCCGGCAATGCCAGCGCGATCTCGCCGACCGAGCGCTCCAGCCGCGCCAGATGCGAGGCGTTGTCGATCAGCTTGCCGTCGAGCACCGCGGCAACTTCGTAGATGCCATCGGCGAACAGAAAGCCGCGGTCGAGTATCGAGACCTTGGCCTCTGACATCGGCACAAACGAACCGTTGACGTAAGCGATCTGTTCCAAGCGAGTTCTCCTGCAAGCTGCAAAGCGGCAGCTTCGCATATTATATGCGAATCTCTAATGCGATAAAATCTTCGACAGAAACTTCTGCGCACGGTCGCTGCGGGGGCTGCCGAAAAAGTCTTCCCTCAGCGCATCCTCGACGATTTCGCCCTTGTCCATGAAAATGACCCGGTGTGCGACTTTGCTGGCAAAACCCATTTCATGGGTGACAACCATCATGGTCATGCCCTCGCGGGCCAGATCCACCATGACGTCGAGCACCTCGGAGATCATTTCGGGGTCGAGCGCCGAGGTCGGCTCGTCGAACAACATGGCGATCGGGTCCATCGCCAGCGCCCGGGCGATCGCGACGCGCTGCTGCTGTCCGCCGGACAGTTCGGCGGGGTACTTGCGCGCATGCTCCTGCAGCCCGACCCGGTCGAGCAGCTTCTCCGCCTTCGCGACGGCCTCATCATGCGACCGTCCCAATACCTTTTCCTGCGCCAGGCACAGATTCTCGATGATCTTCAAATGCGGGAACAGTTCAAAATGTTGGAACACCATGCCGACGCGGGCGCGCAGTTTCGGCAGGTCGGTCCTGGGATCGTTGACCTTGATGCCATCGAGGATGATTTCGCCGCTCTGGAACGGCTCCAGCGCGTTGACGCATTTGATAAGCGTCGATTTTCCCGAACCGGAGGGACCGCAGACCACCACCACCTCGCCCTTGGCAACGGCGGTGGTGCAATCCTTCAGCGCTTGAAAACTGGGCCCATACCACTTGTCGACATGCCTGATCTCGATCATGCGCGCTCCCTACCGGACAATGCTGATACGCGCCTGCAGACGCCGGACACCGAATGAAGCGACGCAGGAAATCGTGAAATAGACCACCGCCGCGAACAGGTACATTTCGACCAGCCGGCCGTCACGCTGCGCGACTTTGCTCGCCGCACCGAGGAAGTCAGGCATCGACAGCACGTAAACCAACGAGGTGTCCTGAAACAGCACGATGGTCTGGGTCAGCAGCACCGGCAGCATGTTTCGGAACGCCTGGGGTAGCACGACATAGCGCATGGTCTGGGCGTAGGTCAGGCCGAGCGCATTGGCTGCGGCGGGCTGGCCTTTGGAGATCGACTGGATGCCTGCGCGCATGATCTCGGAAAAATAAGCCGCTTCGAACATGATGAAGGTGACGAGCGCGGAGGTGAACGCGCCGACACTGACCGGGCGCGATGCGCCTGTGACCCATTGACCGACGTAGGGCACCAGGAAATAGAACCAGAAGATCACCAGCACCAGCGGCAATGACCGCATGAAGTCCACGTAAAGTCCGGCGATGCGGCCAAGCAGCTTGTAGCCGGACAGCCGCATCAGTGCGATCAGGGTGCCGAAGATTATGCCGCCGACGGCGGAAAGCGCGGTCAAGGTCAGCGTGAACGTCATGCCCTCGAGGAAGAGGTAGCCGAGCGAGCGGCGGATGACGTCGAAATCGAAAGTGGCGAACATGTTGTGCTATTTCCCCGTGATGTAGCCGGGGATCGCCAACCTGCGCTCAAGGAAACGCATGCCGGTGACGACGACGATGTTGATCAACAGATACATCACGGTGGCGGCTGTGAAAGCCTCGAACACCTGGAACGAGAATTCCTGCATCGACCGCGCCTGGCCGGTCAGTTCGATCAGGCCGATGGTGATCGCGACCGCGGTGTTCTTGATGGTATTGAGGAACTCGGAGGTCAGCGGCGGCATGATGATGCGATACGCGATCGGCAACAGCACGTAGCGGTAGGCCTGCGACGTGGTCAGCCCGAGCGCGGTCGCGGCCTGCTTTTGCCCGCGCGGCAGCGAAGCGATGCCGGCGGCCAGTTGCACCGCGACGCGCGCCGACATGAAAAGTCCAACGCCGATTGCGGCCGTGTAGAACGGCGCGTTCGGCAGCTGCTTCAACCACAATCCCCAGCTTCGCGGCAACAACTCGGGCAGCACGAAGAACCACAGGAAAAGCTGCACCAGCAGCGGCATGTTGCGGAAGAACTCGACGTAGGCGAATCCGACCCAGGAGGCGGTCATCGACGGCAGCGTGCGCAGCACGCCGATGACAGAGCCGAACACCAGCGCGATGATCCAGGCGAAAACGCCGGTCTGGATGGTAAGCCAAAGGCCCGACAGCAGCATGTCGAAATAAGTGCCGGTCCCGCCCGGGGCCGGTTCGAAGAAAATGCTCCAATTCCAGTTGTAACTCACCGAAACCTACCGTTCGCTACGCCGCCGGACCTTGCCCATGCAATGGCCGGGCCAATTGCATGGGCGGGAGCATGATCAATGCGCTGTGGACCGAGCCGTCTACTTGTAGGAATCAGGATCAGGGGAATCGGAAGGCTTGGCGAACTGGTTCTTCAGCTCCGCGCTGATCGGCGCGTTGAGGTTCAATCCTTTGGGCGGGATTTTCTGCGTAAACCACTTGTCGTAGATCTTCTGACCTTCGGAGCTTGTATAGAGAGCCGCGGTCGCCGCATCGACCACCTTCTTGAAGGCCGGGTCGTCCTTGCGCAGCATGATGCCGTATGGCTCCGGCTTGGAAAACGCGTCCTTCGAGATGACGTAATCCCCCGGCGCCTTCGAGCCGGCAACCAGGCTCGCCAGCAGAATGTCATCCATCACGAAAGCGACGGCCCGGTCGGTCTCCACCATCAGGAACGCTTCCGCGTGATCCTTGGCGGGAATGATATTGATGCCGAGCTTGCGTTCGGCGTTGGCCTCGGTGAGCTGCTTGATGTTGGTGGTGCCCGACGTCGAGACCACCGACTTGCCCTTGAGGTCGTCGATCGAACCGATCTTGCTGGCCTTCTTGGAGACGTAGCGGCTTGCGGTCAAAAAATGAGTGTTGGTGTAGGAGATCTGCTTCTGCCGCTCGACATTGTTGGTCGTCGAGCCGCATTCGAGATCGATCGTGCCATTGGCCAACAGCGGAATACGGGTCGATGACGTCACCGGATTGAGCTTGACCTCGAGCTTGTCGAGCTTGAGCTCCTTCTTCACGGCATCGACGATCTTGTAGCAGATGTCCATCGCGTAGCCGATCGGCTTCTGGTTGTCGTCTAGATAGGAGAACGGAATCGACGAGTCGCGGAAGCCGAGGGTGATGGCGCCGGTTTGCTTGATGTTTTTCAGCGTCCCCGT
The DNA here is from genome assembly GCA_001464035.1 of Bradyrhizobiaceae bacterium Ga0074131. GTDB lineage: Bacteria > Pseudomonadota > Alphaproteobacteria > Rhizobiales > Xanthobacteraceae > Bradyrhizobium. Next base: position 41,827 of record LNEC01000008.1, on the reverse strand, counting down.
GAGTTCCTGCGCCATCGCCGGTCCTGCGCACAGCGCGGCGGCGAGCGTGTAGCCGATCATAGCATTGCGTTTCATACGTGTGCTCCTTGCTTGGTTGATGTCGTCGACTGCTTGAGGATTTCGCTCAGGACCGGCGCGATATAGCGGCGAAACTGACCGGGATTCTCGCTCATCGGGAAATGACCGAGCTGTTCCATGATGGTGACGCTGGCGCCGCCGATCGCGGCCGCGGTTCGCCTGGTGTCCTCGGGCGTACAGGAGAAATCATACTCGCCGGTCAGCAAATAGAGCGGGCAAACACCGGTATCGATCTTCCCCACCCGGCCGCGCAGGTCGCCGTCGACCCGATAGAAATGGAGGTCGCCCTTGAATACGCCCGGTCCGCCCTGCATGTAGCTCCACAATGTTTCGCGGCGCGAGACTTCCGGGCCTTGCGGTGCGATCAGGCCGGACACCAGCGCGGCGCAGATCTCACCGCCGTGAACGTCGGGACGATGCAACCAGGAAGTATCGTACCACGGCGCCTGAAAATCGGCGGCTTCCAGCCCGATCAACGCGCGAAATTCACGCGCATGATCGATCGCCAGATTGAGAACGATGCGCCCGCCGATCGAGCATCCCATGACGACGGGCTTCTGCAGTCCCAGCGCATGGCAGAAGGCGCGGATCGTCGCGGTGTAGCGGGCGGTCGTCAGCCGGTACTCCTCGCCGGTCCAGCTGGAGGGCGGATTGGATTTGCCGTGCCAGGGCATATCGAACGCAATGATCCGGAATCTTTTTGAGAATTCCTCGTCGCCAAGCAGATGCCGCCATTGCCGCCCATCGGAGCCGGCCGTATGCAGGCACACCAGCGGAATGCCGGCGCCGTTCTCTTCGAAGTAGATGCGATGCATCTCGCCATCGATGTCGACGTGGACGTAGCGGCCGACCATCGGCTCGATATGGCCGGTCATGCCGGCACCGCCGATCCATGCCGCCGGGGCAGCGCCAGCACGTCCTTGAAGTACTGCAGATGAGTCATGAACGGATGCAGGTCGCCTTCGAGGGCGGCTTGTTCCAATTTGGTCAAGGCCAGCAGATCGTGCCAGCCCGGTTTTGGTGCGGGTTTCCAATACTCCAACCAGGCCGCGGCCGTCGCGCGATAGGAGAAGCGCCAGGACCGCATCAGCACCGGCGCCGGCGTCAGGTCGACAATCCTGCCGCTGCGGATCGAGATATGAAACGGGTGATCGAGAGTTCCCAACAGGCATTCACAGTCGAGGGCGCGGCCGCGCGCGATCAGTGCAGGCGCCCGCTCGAGCAACCCGGGAATCCCGGCAAACGCCTCTATCACGGCGGCGTCGGAGGCGGTCGGGGATGGCGTCATGCGCTTCAAGCAGGCGTTTCCCTGCAATGCAGAAATTGGCAGATGAACGGAACAAGGCGGTCCGGTTCCGCATATCTATGACCCGAACGTCAGGCCATCGCAATGGGCCGTTTGGAGGACGACCCATCGATGTGCAAGCTCGTGCCGGCCCGGCACGAATCTTCCGTCCTGCGGCAGGCTTGTTGTCGCACGCGCCAAATCCGGGCGGAATGCGGTCAATACAGCGATTGGGTGCTTTTCTTCCCCATCGTTTTCGGAGAAGATTGAATGCAGTAACCATAACAATTCCGGTTTCGCGTGAGCGGGGCCGCAGGGAGAAACTGAATGTTCCAATCTGGTCGTTTGATGATCGCGCTGGCCGCGATCGGCGTGCTGATGTCTGCCGGCGCCGGTGCGCAGGACTACCCGACCAAGCCGATCACCCTGATCGTTCCATGGCCGGCCGGAGGATCGACCGACATCTCGATGCGCGCGATCGCAGACAGCGCATCCAAGATCCTCGGCCAGCCGATCACGATCGACAACAAGGCCGGCGGCAGCGGCACCGTCGGTCCGGCTACCATGGTGGCCAGCGCCAAGCCGGACGGCTATACCATCGCGCAGATCCCGATCACGGTGTTTCGCCTGCCCTTGATGCAGGAAGTATCGTGGGATCCGGCCAAGGATTTCAGCTACATCATTCATCTCACCGGCTACACCTTCGGCGTCACCACCAGCGCCGAGTCCCAGTTCAAGACCTGGAAGGACGTGGTCGACTACGCCAAGGCCAATCCCGGTAAGGTGACCTATGCCACCCCCGGGGCCGGAACCTCGCTGCACATCGGCATGGAACAGATCGCCGCGCTGGCGGGAATCAAGCTGACGCAGGTGCCGTTCAAGGGCGGCGCGGAAACCAATGCCGCCGTGCTCGGTCAGCACACCATGCTGCAGGCCGATTCGACCGGCTGGCGCCCCCTGGTCGACGCCGGCAAGCTTCGGCTTCTGATGGTGTGGACCTCGGCGCGGTCGCCGAATTTCCCTGACGTGCCGACGCTCAAGGAACTCGGCTATCCGATGGTCTACGATTCTCCGTTCGGCATCGCCGGACCCAAGGGCATGGACCCGAAGATCGTCGCCAAGCTGCATGACGCCTTCAAGAAGGCGCTCGACGATCCCGCCGTGGTTACGACGCTGGCCAAATTCGACATGGTCCCGAACTACAAGAATACCGAGGACTACAAGAAATTCGTCACCGAGGTCACCAATTCCGAACTCAAGGTGATCGAGACACTCGGGCTGGCGAAGAAGAAGAACTGACCGCCTTCGGGTCCCGGACGCGGTGCAGCGCTCCTTCAGCGCTGCGCCGCAGAGCCGGGACCTATACTTGCTCCGTGGACCCCCGGCTCTGCAGCGCTCCGGCAAAGCCGCTGCGTGCGTCCGGGGAACGCCTGAGAGGAAATCGATGAGCGATCCAACCAACGTCAAACTCCGCGTCAACAATTCCGAGCTTTGGGGCGGGCTGATCGGCCTCGTGCTCGGCGTCTTCGTCGTCTGGTCGGGCCTCAAGCTCAAGCTCGGCACGATCAATGATCCCGGCTCCGGCTATGTGATGTTCTACACGGGCATCCTGATGTGCCTGTTCGCCGTCACGATCATTATTGCGGCAGTGACCGAGGGTGGCGCGACTTTCGGCTCGCGCTGGACCGGCGCACGCTGGACCAAGCCGCTGGTGGTCATCGCATGCCTCATCGCGTTTGCGCTGGCGCTCGACAGGCTCGGATTTCTGCTCTCCACCATCCCGCTGATGTTGCTGCTGCTGCGCCTGATCGATCCGGTACGCTGGTCGCTGGCCATTCCGATCGCCCTCCTCGCCCCGCTCGGGGTGTGGTGGGTGCTGAAACGCTTGCTCCTGATCCAGTTGCCCGCGGGCATCTTCGAGATCGGCTGACTGGACCGAAAACATGGAAACCCTTCTCAACGTCGGGCAAGGCTTCGGCGTCGCGCTTTTGCCGATCAACCTGCTCTACTGCTTCATCGGGGTGTTCATCGGCACGCTGGTGGGCGTGCTGCCGGGCATCGGTCCGATCTCGGCGATGTCGCTGCTGTTGCCGATCACGCTGTCGGGAACGCCGGAGTCCGGCATCATCATGATGGCCGGCATCTATTACGGCTCGATGTATGGCGGCTCCACCACTTCCATCCTGGTCAACATCCCCGGCGAAGCCGCTTCGGTGGTGACCTGCATCGACGGCCATCAGATGGCGAAGCAGGGCCGCGCCGGTCCGGCGCTCGGCATCTCGGCGCTGGGTTCGTTCATCGCTGGCACGTTCGCGCTGGTCGCGCTGATGCTGGTGGCGCCGTCGCTGGCCAGCGTGGCGATCGCGTTCGGGCCGGCGGAGTATTTCAGCCTGATGGTTCTGGGCCTGGTGGTGTTGACCTTCCTCACCCAGGGCTCGATGGCGAAGGCGCTGCTGATGGCCTGCATCGGCATCGTGCTCGGACTGGTCGGGCTCGACAGCATCACGGCGCAGCCTCGCCTGACCTTCGGCCGCCTGGAATTGATCGACGGCATCGGTCTGGTGCCCGTGGTAATGGGCCTGTTCGGCGTCGCCGAGGTCCTGATCAATACCGAGCAAATCATCAAGCGCGACGTCATCAATGCCAAAATCACGCATTTGCTGCCGAACAAGGCCGACTGGAAGGCCAGCGCCGGACCGATCGGTCGCGGCACCATCCTTGGATTCTTTCTGGGAATTCTGCCGGGCGGCGGCTCCGTGATCTCCTCGTTCGCGTCCTACGCGCTGGAGAAGCGGTTGTCGAAGACGCCGGAGCGGTTCGGCAATGGTGCGATCGAGGGCGTCGCAGGCCCGGAAGCCGCCAACAATGCCGCCGCGGGCGGCGCTTTCATTCCGCTGATGACGCTCGGCATTCCGCCCAACGTGGTCATGGCCCTGCTGCTCGGCGCCTTCATCGTCCACGGGGTGCAGCCTGGCCCGCTGATGATCACGCAGAACCCCGGCCTGTTCTGGGGCATCGTCGCCAGCATGTATATCGGCAACGCGATGCTGCTGGTACTCAACCTGCCGCTGATCGGGATGTGGGTCCAGCTGTTGAAGCTGCCGTACAATATCCTGTTCCCGCTGATCATTCTGTTCACCATCATCGGCGTCTATTGTTCCAGCAACAACGTGTTCGACGTCTATGTGATGATCGCCTTCGGCTTGATCGGCTATTTCATGCGCAAGCTCGGCTACGAGCCTGCGCCGCTGGTGCTGGCCTTCGTGCTGGGGCCGATGCTGGAAAACAACCTGCGCAAATCGCTGATACTGTCGCAGGGCGACCTCTTCACGTTCGTGGAGCGCCCGATCTCGGCGGTATGCCTGGCGATTGCGGTGGTGCTTCTCGTCGGCCCGCTGCTGCCGTCGCTGCGCAAGAAGCGCGAACTGGTGGCTCTGGACGAAGGCGTCTAGCCAGGTTCACGGCAGCCTCTAAGGTTTCAGAGCAGCTTTGCGCGCGCGAACAGAGCGCGGAGCGCGTTGGTCGCCTGCACGATCAGCATGCCATCGTCGGCCGCGGCCTCAAGCGCGGCCTTGGCATCGCGGTGGAGCGATTGAAACTCCATCCACTCGACCGAATTGAGGCTGGTGATGAAGTCGTAAGCCTCGCCGACAGTCTCGATCGCAACGGTCTCGCCGTTCAACTTGACCCGGAACGTCGCCTTCAGCCGTGTTTCCGATCTTGATACCCTGCACATCGCATTACCGTTGTTCAGCGGCGCCGGCAAAGTCAATCCACCTCGAAGGTTCCAGCCGCGCCGCATCGTCGATGGGCGCGCGGTACTCATTGCCGATCGCACGGCATCTCGCCCAGATCCCAGAACAGGCCCGCCATGATGCCCAGCGCCTCTTCGGTCACGCTGAGCAGAATGTGCTCATCGGGCGCGTGCTGCGAGCAGCCCGGATAGGAGTGCGGGACCCAGATCGTCGGCAGGCCGAGCCCTTCGGAAAACACGTCGTTGGGCAGCGATCCCCCGAAATTCGGCAGGATCGCCGGCGCCTTTCCGGTGGTTCGCTCGATCGACGCCGCGGCCCAGCTGACCCAGGGGCTATCGAAATCGGTACGTGACGCGGCAAAGCTCTGGGCCGCGCGCACCTCGACCATCGGAAACCCGTTGTTGTGCAGATGCGCCCGCACCGCGTCAACGACCTGGCCGATCCGGGTTCCGACGACGAAGCGCAACTGCAGCACCGCATGCGCCTCACCGGGAATGGCATTGGCGGGGCTGGCGATGTTGCCTGCCGACATCGCCAGCACTTCGAGCGTGTTCCAGGCGTAGAGCCGCTCGGCGGCCGACAGTCCCTCCTCGCCCCAGCCCGGCGATAGCGCCGGCTCACCCACCGTCGGCTCGACCTTCACGTCGGCCAGCACCGCGCGAATCGCGTTGGAAATGCGCGGCGGCTTCAGCTGATCCAGTTGCAGGCGTCCGTTGTGGTCGACCAGGGAGGCGATCGCGCCCGACAGAATGGTCGCGGCATTGGCCAGCACGCCGCCCCAATTGCCGGAATGATGCGCGCCGTCGCGCAGCTTCACGTCAAGATGAATCCTCAAACCACCTCGGCAGCCTAGGAAGATGGTCGGGCGATCGGCGGAAAGCCGCGGCCCGTCGGATGCCAGAAACAGATCGGCCCTGAGCTCCTCGCGGAGCGCCTCGCAGACCTGGCGCAAATCCGGCGAACCGATCTCCTCGTTGGTCTCGATGATGAATTTGGCATTGAAACCGAGCTTGCCGCCACGCGCCTCCCGCACCGCCCGAAGTGCCGAGAGGTTGATGCTGTGCTGGCCCTTGTTGTCGGCGGTGCCGCGGCCGTAGACCCGATTGCCTGACACGGTGGTCCGCCAAGGATCGAGATTGTCGCGCCATTCGCCTTCCATGCCGCCGACGACATCGCCGTGGCCGTACATCAGAACGGTCGGCGCCGACGCCTCCTCGCGATACTCCGCAATCAGATAAGGACCCTTTCCGGTCGGGGATTCGATCAATCGCGAAGAGAAATCGAGCTGCGCAAATGCCGGCTGCAGTTCGTCGTCGAGATAGGCGCGCAGCGCATCGCGACTGCCTGGGTTCTGGCTTTCGGTCCGATAGGCGACCCTGCGGCCGAGTTCGGTGAGAAACTCGCCCGAATGGAGCTGCCGGCGCGCTCCGGCGATGGCATCGGCTCTGGTCATGTCTTCTCTTTTGCAGCCACGGATCTTGCGGTCTTCGGCCAAGCTATCGAGAAGCGGTGTCCGCCGGAAGTGGGCACAGGGCGGACAATTTGCTTTGCTAGGAACAGGGGGAATGCGACAGTTTCGCTCGCTGCCCGGCGTTCAGGCCGGGCAAATAACACGGATCCCGCGAGGCGCCTGAGGGCATGTCGATCATGAAGAAACAAATCCGGCTCAACGCCTTCGCCATGAACTGCGTCGCGCATCAGTCGCCGGGCCTCTGGACCCATCCGCGCGACCGCACCACCGAATACAACCGGCTGCCGTACTGGATCGACCTGGCGAGAACACTGGAACGCGGGCGGTTCGACGGATTGTTTCTCGCCGACGTGCTCGGCGTCTACGACGTGTTCGGCGGCAGTCCGGACGCGGCATTGCGCAACGCCGCGCAGACGCCGGCCAACGATCCCCTGCTGCTGATCCCGGCGATGGCCGCCGTCACCGAACATCTCGGTTTCGGGGTGACCTCCAACCTGTCCTACGAGCCGCCCTATACGTTCGCGCGGCGGATGTCGACGCTCGACCATCTGACCGAGGGGCGGATCGGCTGGAACGTGGTGACCGGCTATCTCGACAGCGCGGCGAAAGGCGCCGGCAAGGACAAGCAGACCTCGCATGACGACCGTTACGACGTCGCCGACGAATATATGGAGGTGGTCTACAAGCTCTGGGAAGGCAGCTGGGAGGACGACGCGGCGCTGCGCGACCGCGCGCGCGGCATATTCGCGGACCCTGCCAAGGTGCATCGGGTGCAGCATGCGGGGGCCAACTACCGCGTCGACGCCATTCACCTCAGCGAGCCGTCGCCGCAGCGCACCCCCGTGCTGTATCAGGCCGGCACCTCGCCGCGCGGACGTCAATTCGCGGCTGATCACGCCGAATGCGTGTTCATGTCGGGGCCGTCGGCAAAAATCATCGCGCCGCGTGTGGCAGCGATTCGCGAACTCGCGGCCAAGGGCGGTCGCAACCCGGCCGAGATCCTGATGTTCAGCATGTTCACCGTCATTCTCGGGCGAACAGAAGCGGAGGCGAAGGCCAAATACGCCGACTACCGCAGCCACATCAATCCGGAGGGCGCGCTGACGCTGATGTCCGGCTGGACCGGGGTCGATTTTTCGACCTACGACCTCGACCAGCAGGTTCGCCATGTCGAGAACGACGCCGGCCGCAGTGCGATGGACAACATCACCCGCGCCGATCCGGACCGGGTCTGGACCGTGCGCGAAGTCGCCCAGCATGTCGGCATCGGCGGCGCCGGGCCGGTCGCGGTCGGCACGCCGGAAACAGTCGCCGATGCCATCGAAGCCTGGTTCGAGCAGACCGACGTCGACGGCCTCAACGTGCCGTTCGCGGTCTCGCCTGGCGATTTCGAGGATATCGCCGATCTGCTGGTGCCGGAACTGACCCGGCGCGGGCGCTACAAGCGGGCCTACGCCGAGGGCACGCTGCGCGAAAAACTGTTCGGCGCCGGCCGCGCGCGGCTGTCGGCGCCGCATCCGGCCGTTCAGCATCGGCCTCATCTGCGGGCGAAGGCGGCGGAGTGAATCACACCGTGCCATCCACCAGCACTTCGATCACTTTCGCACCGGGCCGGCCGAACGCCGATTTCAGCGCGGCCGCGACATCCTCTGCCGCGGTGATCCGCATCGCCTCGAGCCCCAGCGACTTTGCCAGCGCCGTAAAATCCACCTTGGGATCGATAAAATCCATGCCGACGTAGTGATCGTCGCCGTGAAAGGCGAGCAACCTTTGCTTGATGATGCGGTAGCCGCCATTGTTGACGATCACCACCGTCAGCGGCAGCTTGTGATGCGCGGCGGTCCACAGCGCCTGGATCGAATACATCGCGCTGCCGTCGCCGGAGAAGCACACCACCGGCCGGTCCGGATTGGCGATGCTGACGCCGACCGAGGCCGGCAGGCCCCAGCCGATGCCACCGGAGGCCAGCGCATGATAGCCGTAGCGGTCGCGGTGCGGACGCAGCGCCAGCATATGGCGCGACGACGTCAGCCCCTCGTCGACCAGGATGGCATTTTGGGGCATCGCTTCGACCACCTGCAGGGCCAGCCAGTCCGGGTCGATCGGCGAACGATCGCCGGCTTTCGATATCTGCTCGACCAGCGTCTTGCGCTTGGCGGTCCAGTTCTTCGACGTCAGCGCCGCAATCCCCTGCTTCGCCCGGCTCTCCAGTGCAGCGCCGCCGCCGGCCTTCAGCGCCGGGATCAGCACGCGCAGGGTTTCCTTCACATCGGCCTTCAGCGCGATTTCGGCGGCGTAGTTCTTGGCGAGATCCCAGTCGACCAGTCCTATCTGCACGATCGGCATGCCCTCCGGCTTGGGATCGACCTCGCTGTAGACCGACATCCGCAGGGGATCGGCGCCGAGCACGATCATGAGGTCGTAGGGCGACAACACCTCGCGGACCTGCTTCTGCAGCCGCGACAGCGCGCCCATGAAGCACGGGCTTTCCGACAGAAAATGCGCGCCATAAGGCGTCGAACACTGGTAGGCGGCACAGCCCAGCGTCTCGGCCAGCGAAGCTGCCTCCCGGAGCGCATCGCTCTTGACGATTTCATCGCCGGCGATGATGACCGGATTCTGGGCTTTCAGAATCCGCTGCGCCAGCGCCTGCAGGGACTCATCGGAAGGTTTGACCCGCGTATCGACGCGGGTGGAGCGGCCCAGTTCGATGCCGGCCTCGGCATTGAGGATATCGCCGGGCAGCGAGATGAACACCGGCCCGGTCGGCGGCGTGGTTGCGATCTTGGCGGCGCGGCGCACGATCCGCGGCAGGTCTTCCAGCCGCGTCACCTCGACCGCCCATTTCACCAGCGGTTCCGCCATCTGCACCAGCGGCCCGTACAGCACCGGCTCCATCAGCCCGTGGCCCTGCTCCTGCTGGCCCGCGGTCAGGATCATCGGCGTGCCCGTGAAGCTGGCGTTGAACAGCGAACCCATGGCGTTGCCGAGCCCGGGCGCGACATGGACGTTGCAGGCGACGAGCTTACCCGAGGCGCGGCTGTAACCGTCGGCGATGGCGACCACCAGGCTCTCCTGCATCGCCATGACATAAGTGAGGTCGGGATGCTCCTTCAGCGCATGCATGACCGGCAATTCGGTGGTGCCGGGATTGCCGAACAGATGGGTGATGCCCTCGTCCTTGAGCAGCGCCAGGAACGCCGAGCGCCCGGTGATACGATTCATCAAATGTCTCCTCCTCGCCGCGGCCGTTACCGTCGGGTCTTGTCATCATGGCCGATCCGCAAGCAGGCGCGCAAATGGAGCGCGGTCATGGCTGCCCTGCGCCGCGGGACTCGACATCGCGCCGGCTGTTCCACGTCAGAACATCCCGTCATGCTCGGCGCGCTTCTTCTTTTTCAAGCGCTGCCAGACCACGCCCGGAAAACCCTTCAGCGGCACCAGCGGCTCGCCGGTCCAGGTCCACTCCTGCAATTGTTCGATCGCGATATGATAGAGCGGCTGCCGGCCGGTGCGGCCGGAAAACAGCGCGCGCGGGATGTTGACCATGTGCGGCGAACGCGGGCGCTCATAGATCAATGGCGTGCCGCAACGCGCGCAGAAGCTGCGCACGGTTTTTGTCGCCTTGTCCTCGAAGCGGGTGATGGCGGCCTTGCCTTTCGTCACCCGAAACCGCTTGCGCCAGCTGCCGACATAGGTCGCGTAGGCCGCGCCATGGGCGCGCCGCGATGCGGCCGAATGATCGTGCCAGGCCCAGCGCGCCGGGGTGTCGATTTCGAAGGCGACCTTGCGGCACAGGCATTCGCCTTTCGCTACGCCAGCCGCTGGCGCTGCTCTTGTCATTTGCCGTTCTCACGCCTTTTCCAGCTCGCCGTACGCGGGGTAATCGGTATACCCCGCGACATCTCCGCCATAGAACGTCGCGCGGTTGTAAGGCGTCAGCGGCAAGCCTTCGCGCAGGCGGCGCGGCAGATCGGGGTTGGAAATGAAGATGCGTCCGAACGCGATGGCGTCGGCATGGCCCGCGGCAATGGCCGCATCCGCGGTTTCGCCGGTAAAGCCGCCGGCCGAGATCAGCACTCCGCTCCACATCGGCCTGAACAACCCCATCGCCGACGGCACGTTCTGGTGGTTGACCTCGGCGCGGCCGGCGCCGCTCGAGCGCGGCTCGACGAAATGCAGATAGGCGAGGCCGAGCGGATCGAGCGCCCTGATGACGTGGCTGTAGAGCGGCATCGGATCGGGCTCGCCGCTGCCATTGGCGACGCCATAGGGCGACAGCCGCACGCCGACGCGGTCGGCGCCCCATACCTCGATCGCGGCCTGCGTGACTTCCATCAGGAACCGCGCACGGTTCTCGATCGAACCGCCATACTGGTCGGTGCGCAGGTTGGTGTGCGACTGCAGGAACTGCTCGACCAGATAGCCGTTGGCGCCGTGGATCTCGACGCCGTCGAAGCCCGCCGCCTTGGCGTTGGCGGCAGCCTGCCGGAAGGCGTGGACCACGCCGGCTATCTCGGAGGTTTCCAGCGCCCGCGGCGTTTCATAGGCCGTCGACTTGCCGGCCGCCGTTGCCGTCTTCAATTCAGGAATCGGCACCGCCGAAGGCGCCACCGGCAATACGCCGCCGGGCTGGAACGAGGAATGCGACACGCGGCCGACATGCCAGAGCTGCAGGAAGATCACGCCGCCCCTGGCGTGAACGGCATCGACGACGTCGCGCCAGCCCTTGATCTGCGCCTCCGAATAGATGCCGGGGACGCCGGGGCTTCCGAACGCGGTCGCCGCGACCGGCGAGGCTTCGGCGATGATGAGGCCGCCCTGCGTCGTGCGCTGCGCGTAATATTCCACATTCAGCGGCCGGGGCGCGAGCGAGGGCTTTTCCGCCCGCATCCGCGTCAGCGGCGCCATCACGACGCGATGCTTAAGCTGGTACGGCCCGATGGTGAATGGTGAAAACAGCGACGGAAATCTCATGCTGGCCCCGGTTGGTGACGCTTGATATCGCTGTGTAACCGGTTCCCGCTGCCCGCAAAAGGCTGACCAGGGGAAATCGCCTGATACGAAGACCTCCCATGCGGTTTCGTGCATGGTAGGCGGCGGCGTGCCATCATCGGCGACGCCGTGCTGACAGCCCAGGAGAAACGCGTGTCCCATCCAGCCATGGCTCCCGACAACGTCGCCGTCATCACCGGTGGCGCATCCGGCATCGGGCTTGCCGCCGCTATGCGCCTTGCCGGCCTCGGCATGAAGGTCTGCATCGCCGACCTCGGCGGCGACCGGCTCGGAGAGGCCGAAGCCAAGCTGGCATCGGCAGCACGGGGCGGCGCCGCCGATATCATGGCCGTCGCCGTCGACGTCAGCCGCATCGAGCAGGTGGCGGAACTGGAAGCCGCCGTGCGACAACGGTTCGGCGGCGCTGACGTCCTGATGAACAATGCCGGCATTCAGCCGGGCAGCACGATGTTCGGCCCGCTGGAAAACTGGCAGCGCGTTCTCGGCGTCAATCTGTGGGGCATCATCCATGGCTCGCAGGTGTTCGCGCCCCGGATGATCGCGCGCGGCCGGCCGGGCCTGATCATCAACACCGGCTCCAAACAGGGCATCACCACGCCGCCCGGCGATCCCGCCTACAATGTATCCAAGGCCGGCGTGAAAGCCTTCACCGAGGCGCTGCAGCACGAACTGCGCAACACGGCGGACTCCAAGGTCAGCGCGCATCTTTTCATTCCCGGCCACGTCTTCACCGCCCTCACCGCGCGCGGCCGCACCGAGAAGCCGGATAGCGCCTGGACGCCCGAGCAGACCGTCGACTTCATGATCGAGCGCGTGGCGGCCGGCGACTTCTATGTTCTCTGCCCCGACAACGACGTGCCGCGCCGCCTCGACGAGCGGCGCATCCTCTGGGCCGCCGGCGACATCGTCGAAAACCGCCCCGCGCTGTCGCGCTGGCATCCTGACTATGCCGATGCGTTTTCGCGGTTCGTGGCGGGGGAGTGAAATTCGTCACTGCCGCAAATGAAACCCGCGATCCCAATCCATCACCTCATTGCGAGCGAGCCAAGCAATGACGGCGGCGGTAGGCTCTTTATTACAGCGTCTCTTGCTTGTGTCCGCAGTGCTTGCAGGCAAACTTCACCCGCGTCGCGCCCTTTTCCGCCGAGACGCGGTTCGGCGCGCCACATTTCCCGCAGGTGGTTTCGATGCGGGTGTTGCCCTGCTTCACGACCAGCGCCTTGCGTTCCATGGTTTCGCGGATCAGGCGCTCGGCCTCCTCGCGCATCGCCTGCTTGTCCATCCGCTTCCACCTGTGATGTTGCAGAAGCAGGTTTACCGCACCCGCCTCGCTTTTGCGAGACGGGACGGCATAAGGCCGCGGCTCAGATCGCGCGCGCCGTCAGTTCCTCACACCGTCAGAACCGTCGAGCCCGTGGTCTTGCGCGCTGCGAGATCGGCATGCGCCCTGGCCGCGTCCTTCAGCGGATAGGTCTGATGCACCTCGATCTTGACCGCGCCCGACTTCACCACGTCGAACAGCTCGTTCGCCATCGCAACCAGATTTTCGCGTTTGGCGGCGTAGGTGAAGAGCGTCGGGCGGGTGACGTAAAGCGAGCCTTTTTGCGCCAGGAGGCCGAGGTTGAGCGGCTCGACGCTGCCGGAGGACTGACCGAACAAGGCGGCGACGCCGAGCGGCGCGAGGCAATCGAGCGATTTCAGAAAGGTGTCCTTGCCGACGGAATCATAGACCACCGGCACCTTGTTGCCGCCGGTGATCTCGTCGACGCGTTTGACGAAGTCCTCGCGGGTGTAGACGATGGTGTGGGCGCAGCCATGGGCCTGCGCGAGTTTTGCCTTCTCATCGCTGCCGACGGTGCCGATCACCGTGGCGCCGAGATGTTTGGCCCACTGGCTGAGGATCGTGCCGACGCCGCCGGCGGCGGCATGCAATAGAATGGTATCGCCGGATTTGACGCGATAGGTCTGGCGGATCAGGTACTGGGTGGTGAGACCCTTCAGCATCATCGCCGCGGCGGTCCTGTCGTCGATGCCATCCGGCAGCTTCAACAGACGATCAGCCGGAATCAGCCGCGCCTCGGCATAGGCGCCGAGCGGCGAGGCGCCGTAGGCGACGCGATCACCGGGCTTGAGGTCGGTCACGCCGGGGCCGACTTCCTCGACCACGCCGGCTCCCTCGCTGCCCAGCCCACTCGGCAGTTGCACCGGATAAAGCCCCGAGCGGTTGTAGATGTCGACGAAGTTCAATCCGACCGCGGTGTGGCGGATGCGCGCCTCGCCCGGACCGGGCTTGCCGACCTGGACTTCTTCCCAGACCAGAACTTCGGGACCGCCGGTTTTGTGAAAGCGGATGGCATGCGTCATGGATGGGCTCCGTGGGGTAAGATGACGAGAAAAGGGGGAGTGGTGCGGCTCAGGTCTCGATCATGACGTAGCTGCACTCGATATGCACCGGAAAAGTCGCGGCCCGCGCCGATCGACCCCGGGGCTCAGGCCCGAGACCGGTCTTGCGGCAAAGCCACAAAACGCCAATACTTGGGCCGAACCGCAAGGGGTCGCGGGGCGATCGGACCCGCAACGAACTGAGCCAACGGGAGACCATCATGGCGCATGAAACCGGCGATGCGGCCGAGGGCGGCAGCAGCTTCAACACCAGCCGGCGCGGATTGCTGGGCGGCACGGGTCTGGCCGCCATGGGCGCGATCATCGGCGGCGTGATGCCGCTGTCACCGGACGGCGGCGGCATTCCGGCCGCGCATGCGCAAGCCGGAGCCGCTGCCGCGCCCGCAGCACCCAAGGGGCCGCAATATCTGAAGTTCCCCGGCAAGAACGACAAGCTCGTGGTGCTCGGCGAGAAGCCGCTGGTCGCTGAGACGCCGGAAAGCCTGCTCGACGACGACACCACGCCGATCGATAAATTCTTCATCCGCAACAACGGCCAACTGCCCGACGAGACCAAAAATCCCGACGCCTGGAAGATCACCATCGACGGCGAGGTCAACAACAAGCTCGAGATCACGGTCGGCGAGCTGAAATCGAAATACAAGGCGGTGACACGCCGCATGGTGCTGGAATGCGGCGGCAACGGACGCGCGGCGTTCTCGCCGCCTGCGCGCGGCAACCAGTGGACCAATGGCGGTGCAGGCTGCGCCGAATGGACCGGCGTACCGCTGGCCGAGGTGCTGAAGACCGCCGGCTTGAAGAAGAGCGCCAAATACACCGCGCATTATGCCGCCGACCTGCATCTGTCGGGTGACGCTTCCAAGCCGACCATCTCGCGCGGCGTACGGATCGAGAAGGCGATGGACCCCCACACCATGCTCGTGTGGGCCATGAACGGCCAGCCGCTGCCGAACATCCATGGCGGGCCGGTGCGCCTGATAGTGCCGGGCTGGCCCGGCTCGGCGTCGCAGAAATGGCTGACCAAGATCACCATCCGCGACAAGGAGCATGACGGCCCGGGCATGACCGAATTTTCCTACCGCCTCGCCATCAAGCCGATGGTACCCGGCGACAAGGGAGACCCTGCGAATTTCCGGATCATGGAATCGATGCCGGTGCGTTCGATTATCACCAATCCGGCCAACGGCGCCAAATTCGCGGCCGGCACCAAGGAGCTGAAACTGCGTGGCGCGTCATGGGCCGGCGATCTCACCGTCAAGCAGGTCGACGTCTCCACTGACTTCGGCGCCAGCTGGCAGCGCGCCAAATTGGAGAAGCCGAAGAACAAATTCGACTGGCAGCGCTGGACCGCGACGTTGAAATTGCCGACCGACGGCTATTTCGAGATCTGGGCGCGCGCCACCGATTCCAAGGGCGTTGCGCAGCCGCATCTGGCCGGCTTCTGGAATCCGCAAGGTTACGGCGGCAACGCCATGCATCGCATCGCGGTGCTGGTGGGTTGATGTTCCGTTTAGCGCTGGCGTTGATGGCGGGCCTGCTGTGGATGGCGCCCGCGACGGCGCAATCTACCTTCACGCCTCGCGACGAGAACCCGGAGGATTTTCCGGCCGGCGCCGGCCGCGATGAAACCTTCTATGCCTGCACCGCCTGCCATGGCTTCAAGCTGGTGGCGCAGCAGGGCATGACGCGCGCGCAATGGGACGATTCCATCAACCTGATGATCCGGCGTCACAACATGCCCGCGCTCGACGACAAGGATCGCGCGACGGTGCTGGACTATCTCGAAAGGGTATATCCGCCGCGAGCGCCAGCCGCCCGTGGCGGCTGGCAGAACCCGTTCGCGAAGTGAGGTCCTATTTCTTCTTCCCGTCTGCATCAAACTGCTTGAGATAGGCGATCAGGTCGTTGGTTCGTTGCTCGTCCTTCAGGCCGGCATAGATCATCTTGGTGCCCGGGATCTTCGCCTTGGGGTCCTTGATGTATTCGCGGAAGGTGGCCTCGTCCCAGGTGAGTCCGGAATTCTTGTTGGCGGCCGTATAGTTGTAGCCGGGGACGGTGCCGGCCGGACGGCCGATGATGCCGTTGAGCTGCGGCCCAACGCTGTTCTTCGCGGTCTCGCCGATCTGGTGGCAGGCCTTGCATACGCCGAACACCTTCTCGCCAGCCGCGGCATCCTGAGCTCTGACTTCGCCAGCGCCGGCGACCGCCAAAAGTGCAACGAAAACAAACCCTCGCATCCTGTTCTCCTGTTTGATGGCCCTTTGGGAGCCGAAAATCCCTGGCCGGCCAGGGCCACGCTGTCGATCCGACTTTCGGATGGCCGGCCAACCGACATCTCTCAAGCCCCACATACCATCAAAGTTCCGCCCGCGTCGACAATGCGCGCCTGCACGTTGGGCCTGACGGCCACGATGTCTGCGATATCGGGCCACGGCATCAGGCTGAATGCGGTCGACAGCGCATCCGCTTCGGTGGCGGTCGGCGCTACCACACTTACCGTACTGTAGAGCTGCGGACTGCGCCCGGTCGCCGGATCGAACAGATGCGTAAAGCGGCCGCTGGGATCGAACCGGAAGCCGGCGCCCGCCGACGTCGCGATGGCGCGGTCGACCAGGTCGACGGTTTCGGTGATCGTGCCCGGCCGCTCGGGATCGCCGAGGCCGACGCGCCACGGCGTCCCCTCAGGTCTCGCACCGATCGCCCGTATCTCGCCCATATCGACCAGGGTGGTCGACAGGCCCGCCTGGCGCAGCCGCTCGACGACGCGATCGGTGGCGTAGCCCTGCGCGATGCCGTTCAGCGTGATTGCCGCGCCGCGCCGCGCCAGAGCGATGCGGTCCGCGCCGACCCGCAGGCCAGTGTATCCCACTTTCGCCAGCGCTTCGGCCAACGCATGCGGCGACGGCCCGTCGCTGTCCGGCCGCCCCGGCGCAAAATGATCCGCATGGAGCCGCCACAGTGGCTGCACCGTCGGATCGAACGCGCCCCCGGTGATCCCCGCAAACGACAAAGATGCCTGCAGCAGCGTCACCATATCCGTGTCGGGAGCCACAAGGATGCCGGTGCGGTTGAGGGCGCAAATCGCCGAATCCGCGCGATACAGGCTGAACTGCTGCTCCAGCCGACGCACATCCAGCACAGATCGCTCGACCAGCCGTTCGGCCTCGGCCCTGTCGGGGTGATGAATCTCGATCGACACCTGGGCGCCGAGCGCCGAGCCGCGCCAGCGTACGGGTGCATTGGCGCGCGCGAAGCGGCTGCCAGCGAGGAGCGCCGAACCGGCCGCGCTCGCGGCAATGACGATCATGCGCCGGCGGGTGAGTTTTTGCTCGAGCATCTGCTGGTCCCGTCAGTTGGTCCGCACATCCGGACGGTCATGCCGGCTCTGGTCGCCGGGCGCGTCGCTGCCGAGCACATAGGCATCGGGAATTTCCGTCAACGTCACCACCCTGCCGCCATTGGCGGCGGCAAAGGCGTCGGCGGCCTCGCGATTTCCAAACGGCACCGCCTCGGCGGCACCCATGCCGCCCTGCTTGCGGCTTTCAATCACGAAGAATGCCTTGCGCGCGTCGACCCAGTTGGTGGCGCCCGGATCTTCCCAGCTTGTCGCCCGCGCCATGTCCGACACATAGATCGCCCGGATATCGCGGGGCTGGTCGGGCATCAAGGTGAAGGCCACGGAGTCGCGGACCGAAGTGAACCAGAACGGATCGATCCGGCCCGCCGTGATGATCTGGCCTTTCGGTCCGGGATGTTCGAGCAGGTTCATGCCGCAGAACACGCCCATGGCGTCGCTGTTGAGCGCCACCGGCGGCGGCACGACCGACTTGGCCGCGTCCTGATTGCATCCCGCGAGAAGGATGGCGGCGAGAAAGGCGACGAGGATTCGCAGGGTCATAACTCCCTCCGCGCGAAGAATGCGGTGGCGAGCCCCAGCGGAGCGGCGATCCAGACCAAAAGCCCCAACAGCAACGCGCCGATGCCCGTGCTCGCGGTGCCCGCCAATCCGGCCATGCCGGAGAACTGGCTGACGTTGAAGCCAGTCAGGTTGGTCAGGCGATAGAGATCGGTGGGATTGAGGAACAGCAGCGCCTCGAGCACGGACGACGTGACGATGCGCCCCTGATCGACTACCAGGATGCCGAGCAGCGCCATGTCGAACACCAGCACCATCAACAGCCAGATGCCGACCGAAATGCCTGCAGCGGTGCCGCGATCGCGCACCAGGCTGCTGATCAGATATCCAAGCGCGACAAACACCGCGCCGAGCAGGATCGAGGTCCCGAGCATGGAGGCGAAGGCGTACCAACTCGCCGCCAGCACCGAGGCGCCCGACATGGCGAGGGCCGCCGCCGCCGAGCCATAGCCGATCACCGTGGCGAAGGCGAGGATCAGCACGTGCCCGCAGAATTTCCCGAGGATGACCTGGTAACGGCCGACCGGATAGCTGAGCAGCAGGATCATGGTGCCGCGCTCCATCTCGCCGACCACCGCGTCATGCGAAATCAAAAGCGCAATCAAGGGCAGCAGAAAGATGGTGAGACTGGACAGGCTGACCACCACGACGTCGAGCGCGCCGGCGCCGACATTGCCGGTCGGCGCGCTGCCGAGGAAGGTCAGCGACAGCGACAGTGCGGCCAGCAGCAGCGTCGTCGCGAGCACCCAGCGGTTGCGCAGCCCTTCCCTGATTTCCTTGGCCGCTATGATGACGATGTTCCTCACGCGGCATTCTCCCGGAGAAAATGGGCATAGAGATCGTCGAGCGTCGGCGCCGCGATCTCGATATTGGTGACGCGGGGGTCATTGGCCGCGACGCGCAGCAGCTCCATCTTGCTGGCCTCGTCGGGCACCAGCATGATGCGGCCGTGCGGGCTCGCGACACTCGCCCCGTTCATCCACGCCGGCGGCGCGCCATTGTCGGCGGGCGCCAGATCCAGGGAAACCCGGATCGGCAGTTGCGAGATCGAGCGCAGTTCCGAGAGCGTCCCCTGCGCGACCAGAAGCCCCCGGTTCATGATCAGGACATGCTCGGCGCGATCCTCGAGCTCATTGAGCGCGTGCGAGGAGATCAGGACGGTGGCGCCGTCGTCGCGCAATTCGCCAAGGATCTCGTAAAAGGTCTGGCGCAGCGCGGGATCGAGCCCCGTGGTCGGCTCGTCCAGCAGCAACACGCGCGGCCGCCCCAGCAGCGCCTGGGCCAGGCCGAGGCGTTGGCGCATGCCCTTGGAGTAGGTCCCGACCCTGCGATCGGCGGCATGCATCAGACCGACGCGGTCAAGCAGCGGCCATGCCGAGGCGGCCTTGATCTGCTTCAGCCGCGCGTAGAACCCCAGCGTTTCGCGCCCGGTTAAGGCGGCGTTGAATGCGACATTCTCCGGCAGATAGCCGAGCTGGCGGCGCGCCGAGAACTCGCCGGCCCCCGGATCCTCGTCCAGCACGCGGACCGCACCACGCTCGGCGTGAATGAGGCCGAGCATCAGCTTGATCAGCGTGGTCTTGCCGGCGCCGTTGTGGCCGACCAGCGCGCTCAGCCGTCCGGGGCCGAGGTCGAACGAGACGTTGCGCAGCGCCTTGACCGCGCCGTAGCTCTTCTCCACGCCCTTGATGGCGACCGTAACGTTCATCGCAGGCTCCGGGTCGCTGAGGGTTTCGGCGGCGGCGCGATCAGGGGACGGCTATCGACGACTCCGCCAGGATAGAGTGCTGGAAACTGCGCCTGCGCCCAGCGCAGCACCTGCACCGCGGGACTGTTGATCAGCACCTTCGCCGACGGCGCGGTCCACAACACCCGGTCGACCAGATCGTTGGGGCGGTAGGCGGTGTCGGCGATGCCGTCGCCGTTGAGATCGAACGCCGGATTGTCGCTCCAGTAATTGCCGCGGCCGCCCTTCGACCAGTCGAGGTCGCGGGTGCCGACATACTTCACCTGGTTCCGGTTGGCGACAAAGGCGTTGCCGGTGATCTCGTTGCCCTCGGAGCCGGCCGTGAAATGCACGCCGATGCCGCAGCGCTCGAACCAATTGTTGCGGAACTTGTTGTGGTTGGTGTTGTAGATGAAGACACATTTTCCAGGCCCGCTGCGCAGGCCCGGTTCCGGCTTCGGCTCCGGCAGCATGCCACGCTCCTCGGCCGGGCCTTCGTCCCGGCTGCCCGCAATGTTGTCGAGCGAGCCGCCGTTGACCCAGTTGCCGTCGATCTCGGCGTAATTGGCGTAGTTGAACAGCATGCCGTAGTCGCGGTCGCGATCGCTGATATTGTTGCGGATGATCAGCCGGTTCGAAAACATGATGGCAAAGCCGACGTGATTGCCGATGGACACGTTGCCGCTGACCTCGCTGTCGTTGGTGTACATGTAGTGCACCGCGAACCGCACCTGCTCGAAGCGGTTGTCGAGAAAGCGGTCCTTGCGGCTGGAGATCGTGAAGATGCCGTCGCGCCCGTAGCGAAAGCTGTTCTCGGCAATGGTGACATCCGGGGCGTTCCAGACCGAGACGCCGTTGCCGGCCTCGTTGCGGCGCCCTCCCTGAATGCCGTCGACGATGTTGCGCAGCACGCGCGACCCTGTCGCGCCATGGACATAGACCCCGTACAAATTACCTTCGAAGCGATTGTTTTCGACCAGCGCGCGTTGCGCGGTCTTCTCCAGGAACACGCCGGAATCCATCTTCTCCAGATCGTGGCCCGATCCCCGGATTGTTAGGCCGCGGATGGTGACATCCGCGGCCGTCACCGTGACGACGTTGCCGATCCCGCCGCCGTCGAGCACCGCGCCCGGCCGTCCGCTCAATACCACGCGCTGCTCGATCCTGATCGCGCCCCTGTATTCGCCCGGCGCGAGCTCGATGACGTCGCCGTCCTTGGCCCGGTCGAGCACAACCTGCAGCGGCTGTTCGGGAACAGCCTTGATCGTCTCCGCAACCGCGAAGCCCGGAACTCCGGCGGCGAGGATCGCCGCCGGAAGCATGCGCCAGAGGAAGAACACGTCCCGCCTCAAGCCGTCTTGGGCTCGACGAACATGCGGCCCTTCATTTCCATGTGCATGGCGTGACAGAACCACTGACAATAGTACCAATAGACGCCGGCGGTGTCCGCCTTGAACGTCACCGAGGCCGTGGCCATCGGCGCCACCTCCATGGCGACGCCGTAGTTCACGATGCAGAAGCCATGCGTCAGGTCCTCCACCGCGTCGATATTGGTGACGTAAACGGTGACCTCGTCGCCCTGCTTGACCTGGAATTGCTCCAGCCCGAACGCCGGCGCGGTGGAGGTCATGTAGACGCGAACCTTGTTGCCGTCCCTGACCACCTTGGAATCGGCCTCGAGATTGATCCCGTCGGCCTTGGCCTGCTTTACCGCATCGGCAAAGAACGGATCGGCGCGATCCCAGATCGAAACCGGATTGATCTTGGAACGGTGGACGATGGTGGCGTCATGGGGTTCGGCGAAGCTCGGACCGTCATGCACCAGCTTCATCTTGTCGCCTGAGATGTCGATCAGCTGGTCGTTCTCGGGCTTCAGGGGACCGACATTGAGGAAGCGGTCCTTGGAAAACTTGTTGAGCGAGATCAGCCATTTTCCGTCCGCCTCCTTGGTTTGCCCCATCGAGGAATGGTTGTGCCCGGGCTGGTAATGCACGTCGAGCTTCTGGATGATCGGATCGACCTTCTCGCCCTTGAAGGCACGCCTGGCGAGATCGATGTTCCATTTGACCACCTGGCTGTCGAGGAACAGCGTCGTATAGGCGTTGCCCTTGCCGTCATAGGCGGTGTGCAACGGGCCGAGGCCGAGTTCGGGCTCGGCGACCACGACGTCGCGCGGCTTGATCTTGTCGTCGAACAGCTGGTCGAACAGCCGGACGTCCATCACGGTGACGGTCGGCGAGAGCTTTCCGGCCGCCACGACGTGGATGCCGTCGGGCGCGGTGTTCATGCCGTGCGGGCTGTTGGCAACCGGGACATAGCGCGTGTACTTCGAGCCCTTGCGGCCGTCGATGACGGGCACGCCGTTCATTTCCTTGAAATCGCCCTTCTTCACCGCCTCCTCGATGCGCTTGATGTTGAAGATGGTGACCCAGTCCTGCTCCTTGGCGGTCATCTCGGCGAGCGTGACGCCTTCTTCCGAATTGTAGCAGGTGGAGAAGGCGTACTTGCCCTGGTAGTCGGCATCGACGTTGTCGAGATTGCCGTCCACCATCACCTGCCAGGCCACCTTCATGGTGTCGGCGTCGATCGCGCTGAAGATCGAGTGATACTGCTTGGGATCATCGAGGATCTTGCCGTCGTTCGGGATCGGCACGCCGTCCTCGCCATTGGCGAATACATAGCCGGTACGCGGGTATTTCTGCAGGCGGAGACCATGCACGGTGTGCTGGTTCGGCAGCTGGATGATCTTGTCACACTTCATGACGTCGAGACGCACCCGCGCGACGCGGGTATTGGCCTTGTCGTTCATGAAGGCGTAGCGGCCGTCATAGGTGCCGTCGGTGAAGGTGAGGTGCGGATGGTGCAGGTCGCCATTCATGTAGGTGCCGCCGCGGCTCTTGAGGAACTCGCGGGTCTCGGGCAGCAGCCCCTCGGTCAGCACCTTGAGGCTTTCGTTGGTCTGGCCCCAACCGGTGGCGCTGCAGCGGTTAAACACGGGAACGCGCATCAACTCGCGCATCGACGGCAAGCCGACGATACGCAGTTCGCCGGACTGGCCGCTGGAGAAGAAGGTATAGTATTCATCGAGCTCGCCGGGGGCCACTTCCGCCTTGTGCAGAACCGCGGGCCGCGCGGCCGGCGCCTTCGGCGCGGCGGTCTTGGTCTGCGCATCGGCAGAGCCGACAACGCCCTTTCCGTCGGTGCCGAGCGCGACACCGCCGGCCAGACCGATACCCGCCGCCGCAGCGGTCGTTCCAAGCAGAGTACGCCGGCTGACGCCTCTTCCCTTTTCACTTTCGTTGTCGCTCATAATAGCCTCCTAGGCTTCAGGTTGCAGGTGGTGAGACGTCGCCGACGGGCGGCAGGTTGATCGGCTTGCCTCCGGCGGTGATGATGGTGTTGGGGCCCTTGCCGCCGCTGCGCATCGAGGGCGACGACAGCGCGTCGCGTTTCTCGCGCTTCAGCCGCACCTGGATCATGTGCGGGCAGCGGTGATCGTCGAAATACAGTTCCTGACAATGCATGCAGTAGATGCACTCATTGACGTTGATATGACCCTCGGGGTGGATCGCCTGCACCGGGCATTCCTTGGCGCAGCGCTGGCAGGGCGTGCCGCATTCCGGCCAGCGCCGCAGCCACTCGAACATCCGGATGCGTCCGGGAATCGCCAGCGCGGCGCCGAGCGGGCACATATAGCGGCAGAAGAACCGCTCGACGAACAGGCCGGCGGAAAGCGTGGTCAGGGCGTAGATGACGTAGGGCCATTCGCGCGCGAACTTCAACACGATCGCGGTTTTGAAGGGCTCGACCTCGGCCAGCTGCTCGGCGAACGCGGTCGAGTACAGCGACATGCCGAAAAGGCCGAGGAATATGATATATTTGATCGGCCACAACCGTTCGTGCAGGCCCCATGGCAGCCGGTATTGCGGGATTTTCACCGCCTGGGCGATGTTGTTGAGTAATTCCTGCAGCGCGCCGAACGGGCAGAGCCAGCCGCAGAACGGTCCGCGCCCCCAGAACAGCAATCCCGCCGCGATCGAGGCCCAGAGCAGGAAGATCAGCGGCGCCGACAGGAAGTATTCCCAGCTGAAGCCGGTCAGCAGCGAATTGGCGAAGGTCAGGACGTTGACCACCGAGAGCTGGGCATTGGCATACCAGCCGAGCCACACCAGAATGAAAAGCAGATAGAGGCGGCGGACCCAGACATAGACCTGGGGACGCCGGACCAGGCTATTCTGGAAAAAGAAAATCAGCGTCAACGCACCGAGCGCGGCGATCGTGATGCCGATACTGACGACGTTGCCGCGCCAGATCTTCATCCACAGCGGCTCGTCTTCGCCAACGAACGATGCCGCGGGCTCGCGCGACGCGGCCGCCGGCGTTGTAGGCGTCGATGCGGCTGGCGCTGCAGCCTGCTGCTGCGCCGGCGCTGCCGGCTCGCGCTTGATATGGAGGTCCGGCAGCGTGTAGCCGAGATCGAAGGTGATCCAGGCCTTGTCCTTGGCGCCGACCACGCGCTGGACCAGTAACTGCAGCACCCAGGGTTCGGTCGGATCGAAGCTGAAATCCGGCGGCAGCACGAACAGCGCGATTTCGGGAAAGTGTGGCGCGCCCTCGGCTGCGAGATCCCCCAGCCGGGTGTGATCGCGGTCGCGGAAACGGATGCTGTTGGTGTCCTGGATCAGTTCGACGCGATCGAAGATACCGCCGCGGACATAGGCAGCCCCCTTGAACGAGTAGCGTCCAGATCCGGCGACGATGATGGCTTGCTGGCCGGGCTTGAGCCGGGCCGCCAGCCGATTGAAACCGTCGTCGCCGAGCAGGCTGCGGCCGATGGCCGGTACGGCGACGTCGGCGACATAAAGATCGATGAAGGTGTCGTTAGGTTCGCCCTCTTCCGGATGCGCGACGGCTGCCGCGTTGCCGGCTTTCTCGAACGCCTTGTTGACGTCGTCGACGGAAAGCACCAGCCGGCGCACGGATCCGTCACCGACCAGGGTCTCCCAGTCGCGAATCTCGCCTTTGCCGGGATCGATTGCCTTCTTCACTTGCGGCGCCGCACTGGCGACGACGCTGCCCTGACCGCCGAGGCGGCCACCCTTGATGAGCTTGGTCGCAGAGCGGACGATGCTGTCGCCCATCACCAGCACGGTGACCGTCGCGCCGCTGACGATGTCGACCTGAGGCGCGGGCGCGGTTCCGCGCGCCACGCTATCCATGTCGGCGCCGATCAACTTGTTGACGGCATCCACAACGCGCTTTTCAGGAATCCCGAGCAGAACGATCGGCTCCTTGTGCTCGACCATCTTGAGGCCGGTCACTACGCCTTTCGGCGTGATGCCAACCAGAAGCTGGATCGGCTTGCCGGAATAGCCGGTCGCATTGGCAAAGTCGGAGTTGAGGTAGACGAATCCGAGCAGCTGATCGCCCTTGAGCGCGGGCACAATCGCGGGATCGCCCTGCGGCGGCCCGAAGCGATTGGCACCGGCAACCAGTTCCGCCGGCTCAGCCTTGCCAAGGTATTCGCCCAGACGACCCGCAGCGCACGCCTCTCCAGGCACGGTAATCCAGCTGCAGAGAGCAAGTACCCCAAAAAGGACATAGATTTTGACGGGTTTTCGCAAAAGGCGTCTTCCAGATTTCAGCAGAACGCCGTTGTTCTGGATCGCAGGCTTTGGAAAGTTCATCTAGAGCAGGTAGCAGCATTGCCACTTGCGCTGGATCAAACAACCAGCATCCGAATGGTACGAAGTTGCGATAAGCGAGGGGGTCCGACATGCGCAAAGAGCCGCTCCTGACCGCCGTGCCGCCGGTTCCGGTGGCAAGCCTCAGCGAACTCTATGCAATCGCGTTCGATCAGGCACAGAAGGCCGCGCAGCGATACGGCGCGCTGGCCACGCCGACGGAGCAACGATCGCCGTCGCTGCGCGCCGTGTTCGAGGTGCTCGCGGCAAGCGAGCGCGACCGCTGCAACAGCCTGTCCACGGCCTGCCTTGCCGCCTGCGGCAAACCGCCCGATGCGTCCGATCTGCGCTGGGCGCCGATCGATCTCGTGGCTGCGACCGAAATCGCCGACATCGGGAACTCCAGCCTCGCGACGCCTTACGCCGCGTGGGCGCTGGCGGCCCGCCACCGCCAGCGCGCCTTCGTGTTCTGGACCTACGTCATCGCGCTGGCCGAAGATCCGATGGTTCGGCTCACGGCGGAGAACCTGGCTCGGCAAGCCCTCGCCGACGGCAATTGGTGGCGCCGCGAGCGCCGGCTGGCCTGGAGAACCGAGCGGAAGACCGCGGCCGGCGAGATGGCGGCTTCCGACGAATCGGCATCGGCCGCGCTCCTGGAAAGCCTGCTGCTCAAGGACATCATCGCGTGGTCGCAGGCGCTGACCCCCGCGCAGCGCGATCAGCTCCGGGCCATGGATCCCTCGCGCCTGCCGCCGAATTTCCTGACGCCATCCGGCGCGGGCGGCATCGAACCCCCGTCCGGAGACATCGAAGCGATCAAGCGCCGCGCGCTGCGACGCGCCGAACAACTGTCGAACATCTATCTGGACGACGCGGACAGCGCCGACGACCAGGGCAGCATGGAGCTCGCGCAGAAACTGGCCGCGCAATCCATCGTGCGGCTGGCGGGCCTGCGCAATATCGCCGCGGCGTCCGCTTCGCGGTGAGGGGCCGGTGCAGCGCGGGCCGCGCGGCGGCGCCATGACCGACGCCTAACAATTCAACCCGACGTATGATCCCGCTTAATTCGCGAGCGGCGGTGAGCCGGCGGTTTGGACCAGCCTGTCGGCCTTCTGGAGAACGTAGTTGTTCTCGGGCTGCTCGCGGGCAAAGAAGGAGAAGGCGACAAAGGCCGCGCAGAACATCAGGCCCACCAGCATGACCCGGCGGTGCGTGCCCTTGTCGGCGTTGTGAAACGAATTGGACATGCCACGATCCATACAGCGCCACGCAACGACCGCAATCGCGCTCTGAATTTAACCTAACTTATGAAGGTTAGCGGCCGACGCAACTTGCCGAAATTTGTTGGGAGTTTGTTAAGCGGGCTGCTATGCCGGAGGGGCCGCAGGGTCAGGCACACCGAGGTTGCGTTTCCTTGAGCACGAGTCAACTGCAATCCGCATTCGACTTCGTCGACGGCCCCGTCGGCTATCGATTCAGGTCCGGCGCTTCGCGCAAGCATGCGCTGGCGCGGGCCGCCGGCTTCGCCAGGGGCCACATTCCGACCATCGTCGACGCCACCGCGGGGCTCGGCCGCGACGCGTTTCTGCTGGCCTGCAGCGGCGCGCAGGTGACCTTGCTGGAGCGCTCCCGGCCAGTTCATGACCTGTTGCGGGATGCGCTGGCGCGGGCGGCGGCCGAGAGCCCCGACCTCGCCGCCGTGGTGGCCCGGATGACGCTGATATCAGGCGACGCGCGCGAGCTGCTGCCCGGCCTGCGCGCTGATGCCGTGATCGTCGACCCGATGCACCCGCCGCGCACCAACAGCGCGATCGTGAAGCAGGAGATGCGGCTGCTGCGCGAGCTGGTCGGGACCGATCCGGACGCGCTCGAACTGATGCAGGCGGCGCTGGCCGCCGACTGCAGGCGCGTGGTGCTGAAATGGCCGCTGCGGGCAAAGCCGCTGGATGGAGTGCGCAAGCCTTCCCATTCGATCACCGGCAAGACGGTTCGTTACGACGTCTTCATGATACCGCCGCGGTAGAACGAGCACGGCGGCTTTGGCTGACGTTTTACTCACCTCGCCCCGCTTGCGGGGAGAGGTCGACGCGCAAAGCGCGGCGGGTGAGGGGGACTCTCACCAGACCGCGCTCGCGGAGACTCCCCCGACCCTCTCTCGCAAGCGGGGCGAGGAGAAGAACCCCGCCGCCTATTCTCCGTCCTTCTCCTCGCCGAACGTCTTCTCGTAATAGATCTGGGTCGGCGCAAAGCCGACCCGCGCCAGCACCGACTTCATGCGCTCGTTGTCCGCGCGGGTGCGGAACACCACCTTGCCCATGTTCTGCCGCCGGCAGTGGTCGAACACCGCCTCGACCAGGGCCGCCACGACGCCGCCGCCGCGCTGCGAGGGCGCGACATAGATGCTGTGGAAGTCGGCGTATTTTTCCTTGGTGATGAAATTCTGCCGCTGGCTGACATTGGCCCAGCCGACCAGTTCCACGCCGCTCTCGGCGACGAAGGCGGCGGCGTCCTTGTTGGCCATCAGCTGCTTGAGCTTCTTGACGTAGAAACGGGTATCGGTGATCGGATCGTCGGGAAACGAAATCTTGGCGATCTCGGCCTCGAACCCGGCGACGGTCTCGAGATCCCTCTCCTCGAGCGGTCGCAGGCGGAAGTTCGTTTTTTCAGACATTTTCGGTATCCATGCGAGTGATATCCATTGGCACGACGGCGCCGCGCTCAAGCGGCGGACGGCGCGCGCTTCATGACGGCCGAGCGGACTGCCGCCGGAACACATGCCCGCCGCAAGAGCGGCATCCCGGAACCTTGGCCTCCTCGATGGTAGCCGGTATCGCGTCCTGCCCGAGCACGATCTCCTTGCCGCAATCGGCGCAGGCATAGACGCGCAGGCGCGGATTGACCTCGGCGGTATAGAGCGGGCCGCTGAAATCCGGCAACTCGGCTGCCGCTCCGCCGACGTGGACGAGTTCGATCAACTGGCCGAGATTGCCGAGCACGCTGGCGCCGGCATAGCGGTTGAAATTCGGCCACACCGCGCGCACCGCGAGGCCGAGTTCGACAAACAACTTCTGCAGTTCGAGCATCTGCGAAGCGGGCCAGTGCGTGAACGAGAAGAAGCAATGGCCGTCCGCACCTGCCGCCAGCGCTTCGCAGCCGCGGGCCAGAAACAGCCGCGCGCCTTCCAGCGTATAGGGCGGATCGGTCTCGATCACGTCGAACGAACCGAGCAAACGCGCCGGCAACGGCCGGCGCAGATCGTGATGGACGGTCTCGAGCGCCAGTTCTTCGCGCGCGGCGGTCTCGCGCAGGAACGACAGCCGCCGCTCGTCGGCATCAACAACGGTGACGCCTCGGGTGAGGCCGGCTTTGGTCGGATCGCCCTGGCGCAGCGCGCGGCCGAGCAGGCCGATCGCGATCGACACCGAATCGTCGTCGCCGAGCAGCAGCACGCGCTTGCCCTCGAGCGCGCCGTTCTGCAGCATCAACAGCGCCCGGCGCATCGCGGTGTCGGGGCTGCAGGGCGCCTGATCGAGCGTGACATCGACCGACGGCGCGCCAGTGATGATCTGCGCGAGACGTTCGACCTCGGCGTTAACGGAGTCCGGGATGACGATGCCATGTCCGGCGCAGGTCGCGCAGGTGATGTCGAGCGGCGTTCGCATGCCGAGATCGCGCTCGACGAATTCGCGGCCGTCGCCGGTGAGCGTCAGCCCCTGCCTGCGTTCGAGCAGCCCGGCCTTTTCCAGTTCGCGCCGCACCGCGCTCGCCACCGGCAACGGCAGCCGCGCTTCGCGCGCGGCATCCTGCAGGCGCAGCGAGCCCGCGCGGTAGACCGCGCGCAGCAGGGCCGAGACACCGGAGGATCCCTCACGCAAACGCGTCGCCTGCGCTATCAGGTCCAGAATCGACGTCGCGGCCATTACGTCTTGATCTCGTTGGCAATTCGGTTAACTAGCACACACCCGCATCAAATGCGAGTTGGGCCTGAGCATTCGGATCGGTCCGGACCGAAGGAGCGTCTCGATGCTGATGACCCATGTCCTCGCGGAACTGTACGAGTGTCCCGAGATTATCGACGACGCGACTGCGCTCGCGGAAGCCGCCAAGCGCGCGGCGGGGTCGGTCGGCGCCACCATCGTCGGCGAGTACGAAGTCCGCTACGTCCCGCACGGTCTCACCATCGCGATTTTTCTCGGCGAGTCTCATATCGTGCTGACGACGTGGCCGGAATTCAAGCTGTTGCTGGTCGATATTCTGTTGTGCAATCCGCAGATGGACCCGCGCAAGGTCG
Organism: Bradyrhizobiaceae bacterium Ga0074131; assembly: GCA_001464035.1. GTDB lineage: Bacteria > Pseudomonadota > Alphaproteobacteria > Rhizobiales > Xanthobacteraceae > Bradyrhizobium. The sequence continues at coordinate 12,202 of LNEC01000008.1, read as the reverse complement.
TGGAGCGGATCAAGGCGCAAATTTGCCCGGCGGGACAAATGGTGGTGCACGAGACCCCGCGCCGTATCGCCGCGCGGGCGTAAGACGCGGACGATGGTCGATGCCGACCCGCCCTCCGCCTGCCCGATTCGGGTCCAGCCTCGCCTCCAAATCAACACCGTCCCGGCGAATTGCAGTCAAACGCCTGAACCACCGTATCCTCGTGTTTAGTGCAGGGGAGTAACATGGCGTTTGAAATCGTGGCGAAGAGAGACAGCGCAACCGTGACCATGCAACGGAACAGCTCGCTGATAGCGATTGCCAAGGCGCGGGTATGGGCCAGCGAAGGATGGGACGTTACCATCATCGTCAGGGATGAAGCTCTGCCGCCAGTACACGACCGACACTTCGATCTTAGCCTGGCCAGCTGAGTTGGGCAGACCGCAGGCCGGGTGGCCCGCGGGATCTGCCGCCCGACCGGTCGGAAATCATCCCAAATCGTGGATTGGATGGTGGTGTGCGCAGTCAGATACGAACCCGTCTCCCTGTTATTTGGCCATTATCAGGGTGATTTTCGAAATAAACAGCGATCTGGCCCGCCAAAACGCCAAAAAGCCCTGCGGCACAGTCGCTTCTTCAACATTCGCAAATTTGGATATCAGGGAGTAACAGGGAGCGTGATCGCTCAGCATCACCGAGAGAGTTGTCCGGGAAGGTAGAAATACAGGAGGTCGGAGGCATCAAGTTGCTCTGGCACCGACATCGCAAATTTTTAGTTGGAAACGAAAAATATAAAGGATTCCGACCCTGTCCAGGTGCCTGCGCGATGCATATCGCCTACACGGGCTTCCCTATGCCTTTTAGGGGGGCTAACTAACCGCTTTTTTAAGCACCGCGTCTCAGATTCTCAGGACGTGAAACAGCTCCGTCAAAACATGGCAGGACGCCGACCGGGGACCCTCACCGACGGGATGGCGCGCCATGCGCGCCTTTGGTTATGGCACCTCGTCGCCGATGAGGTCCGCGGAAGCCTGGGACGTCGCCGCCGCGGCGCAACCGACAACGCCGCGCGCCTACAACCCGTTCGACCGGGGATCCGCCGCTCGGCTGCCATGTGCGCATCCGCGCCGATGACTATGGCCGGGACCCTGTCGAGGGAGAACTCGTCCTGGTCGACGCCGACGAATCTCCTGCGCCGGAGCGATCTGAGGCTCGGCGACATCGTCGTGCACAACTCCCCGAATCTTAAAACGTTCAATAGGTGATTGTAATCAAGGGGCTAGCAGCATCGGCCTTAGCCGGTTAGCAGTGCGGGAGCGCTATTCCGGCAGTCAAAGGGCCCACGTCTCTGTAGGAGACGCCTTGTATCTCGGTCTTACAGGCTTATACAGGTGGCTAGCACTCGCTCATTGCGACTGCTAATCCAGAAAATAATCACAAAAGCCAAGGAGGACTGCATGAAATTCCGTCCGCTTCACGACCGCGTTGTGGTCAAGCGCATCGACGCCGAAGAGAAGACCTCTGGCGGCATCATCATTCCGGACAGTGCCAAGGAAAAGCCTTCGCAGGGCGAAATTACCGCCGTCGGCCCGGGTGGCCGCGACGAAGCCGGCAAGCTGACGCGTGCTGTTCGGAAAGTGGTCCGGCACCGAGGTCAAGCTCGACGGCCAGGAGCTGCTGATCATGAAGGAGAGCGACATCATGGGCGTTCTCACCGATATGCCTGCCGCCAAGAAGAAGGCCGCGTAAGCGCTTAATCCCCTAACATTTCAAGGAACACATCATGGCTAGTAAAGAAGTTAAATTTGGCGTTGACGCGCGGGACAAGATGCTGCGCGGCGTCGACATTCTCAACAACGCCGTCAAGGTCACGCTTGGCCCCAAGGGCCGCAATGTCGTGCTCGACAAGTCGTTCGGCGCACCCCGCATCACCAAGGACGGCGTCACCGTCGCCAAGGAAATCGAGCTTGAGGACAAGTTCGAGAACATGGGCGCCCAGATGGTGCGCGAAGTGGCCTCGAAGTCGGCGGATGCTGCTGGCGACGGCACCACCACGGCGACCGTGCTGGCCGCCGCCATTATTAGGGAAGGCGCTAAGTCGGTTGCCGCCGGCATGAACCCGATGGATCTGAAGCGCGGTATCGATCTGGCAGTGGACGCCGTGGTCGCCGACCTTGTCAAGAACTCCAAAAAGGTCACTTCGAACGAGGAAATCGCCCAGGTCGGCACCATCTCCTCCAACGGGGACGTGGAAATAGGCAAGTTCCTCGCCGACGCCATGAAGAAGGTCGGCAACGGGCGTCATCACGGTTGAGGAAGCCAAGTCGCTCGAGACCGAACTCGAGGTCGTCGAGGGCATGCAGTTCGACCGCGGTTATATCTCACCCTACTTCGTCACCAACGCCGACAAGATGCGCGTTGAAATGGAAGATGCCTACATCCTCATCAATGAAAAGAAGCTGTCTCAGTTGAATGAATTGCTTCCCTTGTTGGAAGCCGTGGTTCAAAGCGGGAAGCCGCTTGTGATTATTGCGGAAGACGTCGAAGGCGAAGCTCTCGCCACTCTCGTCGTCAACCGTCTCCGTGGTGGCCTCAAGGTTGCCGCTGTGAAGGCTCCGGGCTTCGGCGATCGCCGCAAGGCCATGCTGCAGGACATCGCAGTGTTGACCGGCGGTCAGGCGATCTCGGAAGATCTCGGCATCAAGATGGAGAACGTCACGCTCGCTATGCTCGGTCGCGCCAAAAAGGTGATGATCGACAAGGAGAACACCACGATCGTGAGCGGCGCGGGCAAGAGGACCGACATCGAAGCACGCGTCAATCAGATCAAGGCGCAGATCGAGGAAACCACCTCGGACTACGACCGTGAGAAGCTGCAGGAGCGTCTGGCCAAGCTCGCAGGCGGCGTCGCGGTGATCCGCGTCGGCGGCGCGACCGAAACCGAAGTGAAGGAGCGCAAGGATCGCGTTGATGACGCGATGCATGCGACCCGTGCGGCGGTTGAAGAGGGCATCGTGCCGGGCGGCGGCGTCGCTCTGCTGCGCGCCTCTCAGCATCTGAAGGGGCTGCGCACCAAGAACGACGACCAGAAGACCGGCGTCGAGATCGTCCGCAAGGCGCTGTCCTGGCCCGCGCGCCAGATCGCGATCAACGCAGGCGAAGACGGTTCGGTGATCATCGGCAAGATCCTCGAAAAGGATCAATATGCCTACGGGTTCGATTCGCAGACCGGCGAATACGTCAACCTGATCTCCAAGGGCATCATCGATCCGACCAAGGTCGTTCGTGTGGCGATCCAGAACGCGGCTTCGGTCGCGGCACTCCTGATCACCACCGAAGCCATGGTTGCCGAAGTGCCGAAGAAGAACGCTGGCGGCGGCATGCCTCAGGGTGGCGGCGGCATGGGCGGCATGGGCGGTATGGATTTCTAAGTCAACCGTTCCAAGCTCAACAATAAGAGAGGTCCGGCAGCAATGCCGGGCCTTCTACGTTGGCATGCGTTCAACCACTTAGAACGGACTCGAAGAACTGCTGCGGCTGCCTAGGGCCCCCCATGCAGTAGACGAGGCGCTATCGCTTTTTCTTCTTCCCAAAAATCTCGTTCCAGTTGTCCTTATAGGCTTTGGATACCGCCTTCTGACCCTCGCCCATACCTTGCTTTTTCGGTGTAGCGTCCGCCTTGTTTTCAGTCTTGGTCGAGGATTCCGGCTTGGCTTCGACAATCTTGTTCTCGGTGATCGGCTTTTTAGGCGAAGTGTCTTTGGCCTTATCAACTGACATTGCTTTTCCTTACAGGCATAGGGGCGAACAGGCCAGCAGCCGTCTGGCTATGTAGGCAGGTCAGAAATCTAGAACAACTCCTGACGGCGCGCGGGCAGTGAGGATTTGCACAGGGTCCACTGTCCCCTTCGGGTTGATTGCGCCTGAGTCGGGCCAGCAGCAGCCCGGCCATGTCCGCTATACCGCGAAAGCGGAAGTAATCTACAAGCAATGGTCGTCGCGTGCCCGTTCAATTCGAACGCCGGGTTTCCGGGCGGTCGAACTAACGTATAAATGCGGAAACTGCCTCGGCTCGAAGATTTGCCGCCACAGTCCAGGCCGCCTGGCACATCCTAAATCTGGCGCGCTCGACACCTGTTGAGTGTGCTGAGGAACAGCCGCGATTCAAGGGGGCGCGCAGCTTTGAAGCCTTGATTACCAAATGCTGCCACCGCCCTAGTTGCTATACGGCGCTGGTTCCCCTAATGAGGTCTTATCGCTCGCTCCGGGATTCGTGCCGTGCCCCACTCTGCCATCGCCGTATTCACAGCCAACAGCGTCGCCGAGATCCTGGAGGTCGGGGGGTCGGTTTCGTGGGTCGTCGCGGAAAAGCAGGCGCGCCGACGGGAATTCCTAGTCTGCATCCGTAACGCTCGAGATGTGACTTTTCACGACCACGAGCCCCACGGGACGGCTTTTTTGATTGGGCGAATCAGCGATCTTCAGCCTCATGGATTCGATAAAAAAGGCATGCAACGCTGGATTATCAAGATCAGCGAATATGCCCTTACTGACTATCCCGATAAATGGGGCGAGTGGCGCAACCCCGTCAAATACACCACGCTGGAGGAGCTTGGCATCGACCCAAAGAAGCTCAAGTTCACGCCGATGCCGGCTCCCACCAAGATCCTGACACCGCCTCCCCCGCCGGATCGTCCAAAACCCGGAGCGCTGACGATTGCCGAAGCTAAGGCGGGTCTGGCGCTCCACTTTGGAGTACCTGCGGAGGCGATCGATATTCTCATAAGGGGGTAAGTGGCTGAAATTGCTTTCAAATAAACCGGAGCGAGGACTGTTAATGATACTTTAAATGAAACATTGTTACTTTTCAGGAAGCGCCTATACGGATGACTTGTTCATTGGTACAGGACGCCTGCAATGCCAAACCTCGAAATCCAGTACGTCTCGCTCGATCGGTTGCGGCCCTACCCCGGCAATGCGCGGTCGCATTCCCGCAAGCAGCTCAAGCTGATCGCGGATTCGATCAAGCGCTTCGGCTTCACCAATCCCATCCTCGTCACCAACGATTTCGAGGTGGTCGCGGGCCACGGCCGCCTGCAGGCTGCCAAATCACTGGGAATGCAGCTCGTACCGGTGGTCGCACTCAGTTCGCTGTCTGAGGCCGACAAAAAGGCCCTCATCATTGCCGACAACAGGATCGCCGAACTTGCCGGCTGGGACCGCGACATCCTGGCGATCGAATATCAGGGTCTGCATGACCTGCAATTTGAGGACATTGAGGTCACCGGCTTCTCACTGGGCGAGATCGATATGATCCTCGACGAGGCCTCCGAGAAGAAGCCGGTCGAACCGGGGCCGGAAGACCTTCTTCCTCCTGTCGTCGCGGCGCCGGTTTCGCGAAAGGGCGATCTCTGGATCCTTGGCTCGCACCGTCTGCTGTGCGGGGACGCCCGCTCCGACGCGGATTACGCTCGGTTGCTTGAGGGGGAAATCGCCGATCTGGTCCTGACCGATCCTCCCTTCAACTGCCGCATTGACGGCAATGTGTCCGGCCTTGGCAAGGTCCGTCACGCGGAGTTCGCGATGGCGTCCGGCGAGATGTCGGAAGTCGAGTTCACCGCGTTCCTGTCGACGTTCCTCGGCTGTGCAAAGGCACATTCCAGGGACGGCGCTATCCTGTTCGTGTTCATGGACTGGCGTCACCTGTTCGAACTGACATGTGCCGGCCGCGAGCAGGGTTTGGCTGCCAAGAACCTGATTGTGTGGGCGAAGGACAATGCCGGCATGGGGACGTTCTACCGTTCCAGGCACGAACTGGTGTTTGTTTTCAAGAACGGGGACGCAGCTCACACCAATACCTTTGAGCTCGGCCAGCACGGCCGCTACCGCACCAACGTCTGGGAATATGCGGGAGTAAACACCTTCCGCACCGGACGCCTTGACGAACTGGCAATGCATCCGACCGTCAAGCCCGTCGCCATGATGGCGGACGCGATCTGGGACGTCACCAAGCGGGGCGCGATCGTGCTCGATCCGTTTGCCGGCAGCGGCAGCACGCTGATCGCCGCCGAGAAGACCGGCCGCCAGGCGCGGTGCATCGAGTATGAGCCCAAATATTGCGACGTGATCGTGCGGCGCTGGCAGGCCTACACGGGCAAGGCCGCCATGTTCGAAGGGACCGACCTCACCTTCGAGGATTTTGAGAGCGCGCGGGCATCTTCTCCGGCCAGCCGTGGTGCGACGTCCCTGCCACCCGTTGGTCGCGCCGAGGAGTCGCCGCAATGACCGACAAGCCGGGCGAGCCCCGCGATCCCACTGACACAAGCCATCCCCTCTACGACCCAACCGAGGACCCGACCCATCCCTTTTATGAGGGTGACAAGATGGAGGCCGAACAAAAGCCCGGTCCATCCGACGAAGACACATACAAGGTCGGCCCGGGGCGTCCGCCGAAGCAATTCACATGGAAGAAGGGCGGTCCGTCGCCCCATCCGACGGGAAGGCCCAAGAAAGTCCTTTCTATGAAGCCCGACCTCAAGAAAGCACTCGAGGCTGCTCTCAACGAGAAGGTGGTGATCACTAAGGACAAAAAGGAGATCGTGCTGACCAAGGCCGCGCTTGGTATTCAGCAGCTCGTCAATCAGTTCGCCAAGGGCGACCGCCACGCCCGCCGCGATCTGTTTCAGTACGCCGCTCAGTTAGGCGTGGATCTGCATGCCAAGGATCTCATCACGGAGGCCCTGGGAATCAACGATCAGGCCATCGTCGATGCTGCCTTTCAGCGACGCCAGCAGCAGCCATCTCCGGAGCCGGAGCCGGGCGACCATGTCAAGGCACCACCCGACCTGGTTGACGACGACGTCACCAAGCCGGAATCGAACGAAATGCCCGCCACCTCCCCTCAGCCGGGTATGTCGGCAAAACAGCCCGTTGGACCCGAGCGCGCTGGGAAACCTAAGCTGGACGTCAGCGACATTGCGCATATCCGCGCGGAGCGTGAACGCAATCTGGCGCAGCAAAAGAAAAACCAGGGTGAGTCATGAACGCTCCCGTTCGTCCTCCCTCCCCGGAAAATGCCTCGCCGGCACGGATATTCCAAGCCATCCTGGCCACGGATTTCAGGGCGTTTGTCGACTATGTGTTCGCTCTACTTCGCCCGGGAATCCCGTTCAAACCGAACTGGCACATCGACGCGATGGCCCACAAGGCCGCTCAGGTGGCCTCCGGTGAGGTGAAGCGGCTGATCATCACCGTGCCGCCACGCCATCTGAAGTCGATTATCGCTTCCGTCGCGTTGCCGGCCTGGTATCTCGGCCACAACCCATCGGAGCGCGTGGTTTGCGTTTCCTATTCGGCCGATTTGGCAAAGACCCACGCCAACGACTTCCGCCGCGTGGTCACGGATCCGACCTATCAGGCGGTGTTTCCAAAAATGGTCCTTGCACGCGAGACCGACAGCGAAATTCACACCACGCTGCGCGGACGGCGTTATGCCACCTCAATCCAGGGGACGCTGACCGGCCGCGGCGGCAATCTCTTTATCGTCGACGATCCGCTCAAGCCGGGCGACGCCATCTCCGAAGTGAGCCGCGAGCGCGTCATTGAATGGTACCGCAATACGCTGGTGACGCGACCTGACGACAAGCAGGCCGCCCGCATCATGGTGGTAATGCAGCGGATTCATGTAGAGGACCTCGTTGGCTATCTACTGGAGAACGAAGCTGGCTTTGACGTGCTGAGTCTGCCATCAATTGCGCAATCGACTACCACCCACGACCTCGGCGGTGGCCGCACCCATATCCGGGAAAAGGGAGACCTTCTGCATCCCGCCCATGAGCCCGCTGAAGTGCTCCGGGAGATCAAGAAGAGCATGGGGTCCATGCTGTTTTCGGCCCAGTACCAGCAGGCGCCCGAACCCGCCGGCGGCAAGATCATCAAGCGGAAAATGCTGCGGTACTATTCCGCCGTCGAACGCAGGCCGACCGACCGCATTGTTCTGAGCTGGGACATCGCGCTAAGCGAGCAGGAAGCCGCCGATTATTCCGCCTGTGTCGTGCTGCTCAACCGTGGCGATTTGTATTACGTGCTTGAAGTCGTTCGCGGCAAGTTTCCGTTCGACCAACTGAAGCAAAAGATTATCGAGGTGAAAGAGCGTTACGGGAGGGCGGCTTCTCTTGTGATCGAGGAATCTCCCATTAGCCACGGCCTGATCCAGTCGCTGCGGGAAAAGCACATTAATGTCGTCGATATAAAGCCCGATCGCGACAAGCAGTCCCGCCTCATTTCTCAGATCGACCTGTTCGAGGGCGGTTCGGTTTTGCTACCGAAGGACGCCCCCTGGCTAGACGCGTTTGTTTCCGAGCTGTTGTCATTTCCCGGCCGGCACGACGATCAGGTCGATGCGCTCTCGCAGGGTCTCGCCTGGCGGCGCGAGGCGTGGAAGAGCCCTCTTGTTCAGCGAACGACACGCGGAATGATGGGTTGAATCGTGGTCCAGAGCGGTCAATCTTCAATGGATTTGTAAGCAGTTGAAACAGTTGGAATATTGAGTCGGGCTCTTGAGCCTGAGCAGAACATTTCCATTTGAACGGTAGATATATGGGATTCCGACCCTGTCCAGGTGCCGCTGCGATGCAAATCGCACAAGCAGGCTTCCCTGGGCATTCAAGCGGGCTCTCGCTCTTTTCCGTCAATGCGCCGCGGAGTTCCAGCCGGTCGGGAGCTTCGGGCGCCTGCCCGCTCAGGGGGCGCCAATCTAGACCCCAATCAGTTTCTGGATGACGGCGTCAATCGTCTCAAGTTTTGCGAAGCGGCTCTTGGGGATGACGCGATGCGTCGGACGATCAGCCTTCTCAAGCTTTGCGTTGGGTCTGGTGTGTCTCGCTATTTTGTCTCCCAATGGCGGGATTTTTTCGCCGGCCGCGCCGCCAAACCAAAGAAACGGCCCAAGCAGCAGAGTATCCGGATCGAAAAATATCCAGAGGATACAGGCGGAGGGCCGGTCGAGCAGCTTCACGCTTGCCGTCACGTCCGATCGGCGCGCCCCCGCAAAACTCGACTTGAGCTGCACGTGACGGGTTAGCCCCTTGAATTCCAGCGCCAGATCATAGCCGCCGCTGTCGACTTCGGGCCTCAAGACCTCCAGATCGCGGACGTTCCTGCGCCAAAGTCCCCGCAATAGCTCGCCGAGGAACACGTGCTCGACCAGGTTTTCGCGGGCGCTGGATTCCGCATAATGCGATGGGTCCTGTGGCTGTGTCTCCTTCGGTTCATCTATTTGCGTCATCTGCCTGCCTTCCGAATCGGCCGTGAGGGCAATTCGCTTCCCCTGCCGAGGAAGTCCACCGGAACAACAGAGAATGCAGCAACAGAGTTAAAATATATCCTTTTTTGGGATAATCCGATGATCGGATCAGTCTCCCGCGCCAATGGCCAACCGCGCGCGCAAACTCGACAAATCGGTCCATTCCGCGGAGCAAACCGCCTTCTGTGAGTTAATGATCAAGGCGCGCAAAGCCGCAGGCCTGACGCAGCATGACCTCGCCAAGCGTCTGCGCCGGCCGCAGTCCTTTGTCGCCAAATACGAGGGCGGGGAACGGCGGATCGATGTTGTCGAATTTATTGCGATTTGTCGGATGATCGCAGCTGACCCAGTCAAGGTACTCAAAAAACTTAGTGACGCGATCTGATTTGAGCAAACCCGTGCGCGAATCGCTTCGGCGCAGGCAACTTCGACCGCCGCTTGAATCCCGGTTCTGTTGCGGAGTTGCGTCGTGTCCTGGTGCCAACGTTTTGACTAGCCGATCGTGCTGCCCGATGGCGCCAAGCTGGCCACCTTGCGAGAGGCCGTTGCGCACCTCGCAAGGTTATCCCGAAATCCGATCTTGACATGCCGGCGGTTGTCACCGCGGCCGAGCTGTTGACGTTGGCGGCCGAGCGCGGCGCGCCCACCGAATTTGCGCGCATCGCGACACTGCAGGCCCTCAATCGCCACCATGTGCGACAATTCACCGATCGCAAGGATCCCCACTGGGGCCGGCGACAATTACGGAGGGATCAATGACCGTCGGGATCAATGTCCTGGCGATGTAGAAGGCAGCTTAGCTTGCCTTGTTTCGCCTGTGCGTGCGGAACCAACAATTTGATGGGTGATTGCATTTGTAAGCTGAGCGGGAGTTCGGAAGCGACAGCCCTCAAATCGGTATAGCCCCGCTTCCATGAAGCGAATCTTCGATCCAGTCATCGCCTTGGTCGGCAACAGGAAGTAATCGAGAACGCTGTTGTTGCCCTCGTCAAGCCTGATCGCGATGATATGGCCCGCAGGCAATACGGCGCGACGATTGATCGTCCAGATTGGCTTTCTATCCGAACTCCCCCAAGACCGCGCGAGGCGAAGTGAAATCGCAAACCGATCGTTGACGGTCAGTACGTCTATCCCTTGCACGAAACAGGCTACCGAGCCGGCTTTTTTCAACCGGGCGGCAAGATCGGCTGCCGTGTCCCCGATAAGCGTGTTGAATTCACTACTCCGGTCAATCCAGTCGAAATCCCATTTGAGCTCATAACCAATGCGTCGGTAAGCGTTTCGGAGGCTACCAAACCGTTCATTGTAAACCTTGATCCTGGGAACACCCAATGTGTTGTTGATGATCGCTTCGCTGAGCCGCCCTTCTCTCTCCAGCAGCGACTTCAATCGGAGCAGTAATTCGTCGTCAGTGAGATGCAGCCATTGAAGCGTCAAGCGTCTTTGAGCGCGGAGAAAAACATTGCGGTCGACTGCGGGTGCGATCGAACCTCTGGTTCTGATCCACAGGTTTGGCGGGTTCTTGATTTTTCCTCCGCGCAGCGGGTTCGACTCGCGATTGTACACCGTGTTGGGCGGCGCGCTGGGCGAGTTCGCCTCCGAATTTCGTCAACTCTGCGCGACGCACGACCAGGGACTTTGCCATCGGTCGACACCCAGCTATTCTCAGCACTGGAATTTTGCACTCAAACCAGGGCAGATGCCAGCGATGTTTGAGGGGTGGCGATCAGGCCAGGTCCTCGTATCGAGCGCAACCAGACCACCTCGCTGTTGACCTGACCTCACACAAAGCGACAATTGGAAATCTGCCGGTCTGGAAGCTGAGGCTAAATCGCGTGATGCCCAAATCCCTCGTGCTAAAGCTAGTATTCAGTTTCCTTTGTTTGGGCGTCCTTGGGTCGAATTTCTGGACCATGCGCAACTGGACCGAACGAACCGGCGTCTATGATGATATCTGTTACCTGCGGCAGGCGCACCTCTTTCAGCGTTTCGGTCTCGGCGGCTTTGACACCAACATCACCCGTGACGATGATCGGTATTTTGCGACGTTGGCGCGGGAGATTGGATATGAAGCCTGGAGCGATCCGACCCGTGCGCCGTGCCACACCCACATAGGGGAAAAGCATGTCATCCAGTATCCGCCCGGCACTGGCCTGGCTCTGTCGATCTTCCCGGCCGGATTCCAGAGAGTGCCCCTCTACGCAGCTGCGAACATAGTGGTCTTTTTGGCGGCAATCCTCGCCATCTGGTCCACCCGGCCGCCTCTTGCGATTGTTGGTTCAGGCATCGTTGGCGCGGCCGCGATCTACTTCATGGTCAACCCCTCGAAAGCCAGCTACTCGATGGCTCCGACCATGATCGTTTGCGCCGTTGTCGGGTTTCTAACGGCCGTCTTAGCGAACGATCCGAGGTCTTCGCGCCGAAACATCGCGGCTGGCTTCGCCGGCCTAATTCTGGGATTGGCCGTCTCGTTCAGACTTCCAAATCTCCTACTGTCAGCGGGCTACTTCGTGGTGCTGTTGGCGCTGGCCGCACGGTCGAGAAAGTCAGATGACATTGTGCGGTTGGCTTCGTTCGGAGCCGCATTCTTGGTAGGGCTAGTGCCCACGTTGGTTTCCAATGCCATTAACGCCGGAAGCATTCTTGCGACGACCTATAGCCCGGTCGACGCGACGCCGCCAGATTTTAGCTTTAGCATCGCTCGGGAGTACTTCAGCGATATGCAGGGCGCGCTGATTTTGTTGATCGCGACTTGGTCCATTCTCGCTCTCGCTGCCAACGTGAGCAAGACCGCCGCGTCGATCGTCGCTGTCAACGTTGGTTTGAACTTCGGATTCTTTCTCACTCACTCGATCTCGACACCCTATTATTTGATGCCCCTGGTGCTGCTATCCATGTGGACGCTGTTGTTTTCCTTCT
>LNEC01000007.1 GCA_001464035.1 Bradyrhizobiaceae bacterium Ga0074131 | reverse complement strand
GCGCAGACGCTCTGCTACACGGCGGTCGCCGTCATCGGCCTGAACATCCTGCTCGGGCTGTCCGGACAGATGTCGCTCGGCCAAGCCGGGTTCTATGCCGCCGGAGCCTACGGATCGGCCCTGTTGTCGGCCAGGTTGGGCTGGCCGCTCGGCTACTCCATGGCTGCCGGTGTGGCGATTGCCGGCCTCCTCGGCGTGGTCGTGGGACTCGTGGCACTGCGGACGCGCGGCATCTATCTGACAATGGCGACGCTGGCATTCGGCTTTATTGTCGAGATCACAGTGCAGCGTTGGACGGATCTGACCGGAGGAACGATGGGTGTGCTCGGCATTCCGAGCCTGGATTTCGGCTCGCGCAAGATGGGCGGCGTTTATTTCATGTGGGTCGCCGGGGCGGTCTATCTCATGGTACAGATCCTCAGCGACTACGTGTTCTCGTCGCGCTACTACCGCGTGCTGCTGGCTATCAAGGAAAACGAGAGCGCGGCTCGAACCGCTGGCTTTAATGTGCCGGTTTGGCGGACGGCGGTGTTCGCACTCAGTGCCGCGGCAGCGGGTATCGCCGGCGTCTTCTTCACTCACCAGAACGCCTATATCAACAGCGATGCGTTCACACTAAATTTGACGCTCAGCTTGCTGGTGGCAACCGTCATAGGGGGTCTTGGCACCTCCTATGGACCATTGATCGGCACTATAATTACACTGGCGATCGCCGAGTTCATCGCCTCGCTCTACGATATCTCGCTGCTGGTTTACGGCTCGATCTTGCTGGTGGTGCTGCTGCTCGTGCCGGAAGGGGCGATCGGGATCATGCGGCGGATAGGTATCATGGTCGGCCTTGAAGCGCGACGGCCAACCACACGTCAGGATATCTCGGGCTCCGACATGCCTCTGGCGGCAGCGACACCAGTACCGCCAGCCCGGAGCGGCGGCGGAGCGGTGCTGGAGATCGAGGGCCTGTCCAAGAGCTACTCCGGTGTAAAGGCGCTGCGCGATATCAGTATCAGCGTCGCGCCAGGAACCGTGCATGCATTGATCGGACCCAACGGCGCCGGCAAGTCGACACTGATCAACTGCGTGTCGGGCCTCTATTCGGCCGACAGTGGCTGCGTGAAGCTGGGCGGTCGCGACGTGACAGACGAGCCCGCGCACGTCCGCGCCCGCCTTGGTATGGCGAGGACGTTCCAGAACCTTCAGTTGGTGCCGAGTTTGACGGTGATTGAGAACGTCATGCTGGGCGTGCGCTCGCAGCGTTCCTGGCCACGCGATTTTGTCGCCTGGCTCTTCTCCCCACAGTTCGACGCCGTAGAGCGCCGCCGCGCCTACGAACTACTTGCGGCCTTCAACCTCGGCCACCTGTCCGAAGCGCGACCGGCTGACCTGCCGTATGGCCATCGCAAGCTTTCCGAGCTCGCACGAGCGATGGCCGAGGAGCCGCTCGTAATGCTGCTCGACGAGCCAATCGCCGGTCTCAACGATGCGGAGGCGCAAGAGATTGCTGAGGTGATTGGCACGATTCGAAATAGCGGCACCACCATCCTTTTGGTGGAGCACAACATGGAGTTCGTCATGCGGCTGTCCGACCGGGTCAGTGTGCTTGACTACGGGGAGAAGATCGCCGAGGGCACACCCGCAGAAGTACAGCGGGACCCGCGCGTCGTCGCAGCCTACCTCGGGACGGCGGCCGATGCTGTCGGCACACCTGCGCAGGCGGCCCAATGATCCGACTCGTAAAGGTCTGCTCTGGCATCGGAAGCGTCGATATCCTGCATGATATCGACCTGGCCGTCACGGCCGGCGAACTCGTGGTCGTGCTCGGCGCCAACGGCGCAGGCAAGACGACGTTGCTGCGCACGATTTCTGGATTGGTCCAGGTCCGCGGCGGCACGATCGAGTTCGACGGCAAGACAAACAAAGGCGCGAAAGCGCACGAGCTGGCGCGCTCCGGCCTCGTTCACGTACCGCAGGGGCGGCAGATCATTCCGGCCTTGACTGTGGAGGAGAACCTTGCGATCGGCGCCGAGCATCTATCAGGCCTTGGCCGGGACGAAATCGCACGCCGCATGGATGCGGAGTATGAGCGGTTTCCAGTCCTGAAGACGAGGCGCCATATTCTCGGTGGCTCCCTCTCCGGCGGCGAACAGCAGATGCTGGCGGTGTCGCGGGGCCTGATGATGGCACCAAAGCTGCTGATGCTCGACGAGCCATCGCTAGGTCTCGCGCCGCAGGCCTTGCAGCGCATTCTCGTGGCTCTCGGCGGGCTCGCGAGAACCGGCATGGCGGTTCTGATGGTCGAGCAGAAGACGAGCGCGCTGCAGATCGCCGACCGCGCCTATGTTCTCAAAAACGGTGCCATCGTTCATCACGCACCAGCAGCCGAGCTTCGCAACGATGCAGATGTGTTCCGGCACTATATGAATTGACGCGACGTCGGGCTACTGCGCGGTCCAGCCGCCGTCGACCAGAAGATGCGCGCCCGTCACCATGGCCGCTGCCGGTGATGCGAGATAAACGGTCGCCGCCATAATATCCTCGATGCTGGCCAATGTACCAAGCGGGATGCGGGATTCGAAATAGGCGCGCTTCTCCGGCGTATCCACGATGCGGCGGGCAAGCGGCGTGTCGACGAGCGTCGGGGCAACGCTGTTGACCCTGATCCGATGTGGCGCAAGCTCGATCGCCATGGCCTTGGTCAAGCCTTCTACGGCGTGTTTGGTCATACAGTAGACGGTGCGATTGGCGGCTCCAACATGGCCCATCTGCGATGAGATATTGATGATTGCGCCGCCCCGCTGCTTGCGATCGGGTGTTTCGAGCATTTTCCGGGCAGCGGCCTGTGAGGCGACGAACAGCGCGGTGACGTTGAGACCGACCATCGTATCGAGGCTGGTATCGGCGACCTCTAGGATCGGTTCCGGAATACTCGTACCGGCATTGTTGATCAAAATATCAAGGCGCTCCAGACTCGCGATGTGGCGCCGCAGCTCGGTTCGATCGGTCAAATCGCAAACTACGATGGTTGCTTTGCGGCCGAGACTCTCGACCCGCCGGGCGGTGGCTTCGAGGGAGTCAGAAGTGCGGCCCACGAGCACCAGATCTGCCCCCGCTTCGGCCAGTCCGGCTGCGATTCCGGCGCCTAATCCGGCGCCGGATCCGGTGACCATCGCCACACGGTCATCGAGACGGAAGCTCGGAAGGCGGATCGTGTCGGGCATGGATGGTCCTTTGGCGCTGATCGCCGTAGAGTCTTGCGGATGTAAGACGGCTTGCCGACCGCGCGTGGCGCATGGCGCCTGTGCATTTTGCACCGGTTTGAAACGACTGGCGAATGGTTAATGGTTGCTGGCCGTTTGGCTTGGCTGCCTGGGAGTGATTGCCATGCAAGACATATTCATCGTCGGCGTCGGCATGACGCCGTTCGGGCGGATGCTCGACGTAGACCTCAAGACCATGACGCGGCAGGCCACCGAAGCGGCGCTGGGCGACGCGGGGATTGAGAAGTCCGATCTCAACGCGGCTTATTTCGCCAACGTGTCGCAGGGGCACATGGAGCGGCAGCACATGATCCGGGGTGAAATCGCGCTCCGCAGCATGGGGATCGGCGGCATCCCGGTGATCAATGTCGAAAACGCCTGCGCCAGTGGCAGCTCGGCCTTCAACTCGGCGGTGAACTTCGTCAAGGCCGGCCAAGGCGACGTCGCCCTGGCGATCGGGGCAGAGAAAATGTATTCGCGCGACCGCGACCTGATGTTCTCGGTGTTCGACAGTGGATGGGATGTCAGCACGCGGGACGAAACCGTTGCCCGGTTGGCGAAGATGGGGGAGGGCGTCGACGTGCCCGACGGCACGATGTCGAACAAGCCCTACAGCGTTTTCATGGACGTCTATGCCGCCTTCAGCCGCTTTCACATGAAGCGGTTTGGCACAACCAGAGCACAGCTGGCGGCCGTCGCCGCCAAGAACCACAATCATTCGATCCACAATCCGCAATCGCAGTACAGGAATGGCTACTCTGTAGAAGAGGTGCTGGCGGCACCTCCGATCGCCTATCCGCTGACGTTGCCAATGTGCGCGCCGATTTCGGATGGCGCGGCGTCTGCGGTGATCTGCAACAAGAGCGCCCTGAATCGTCTGGGACTGGACGCGCGGCGTGCGGTTCGGGTTCTGGCCTCGGTTGTACAATCGGGCAGTGACCGTGAGCCGGAGGAGGTCGATAAGCACGTCTCCGCCCTGGCGGCGAAGCGCGCATACGAGATTGCCGGGGTTAGCCCCAAGGATGTTTCTGTCGCCGAAGTGCACGATGCGACAGCCATGGGGGAAATCATCCAGGTCGAAAATCTTGGCTTCTGCGCCTTCGGCGACGGTGGCCCATTCTCCGCGCGCGGCGAGACCCGGATCGGCGGCCGCATCCCGGTCAATCCATCGGGCGGGCTCGAGTCGAAAGGACATCCGATCGGTGCGACCGGCCTTGGTCAGATCTACGAGCTCGTTTTGCAACTGCGTGGCGAAGCGGGCCCTAGGCAGGTCACTGATGCGCGGATTGCGATCGCCGAGAACGGTGGCGGCATCCACGGCATCGAAGAGGCGGTGGCTTGCATAACGGTGCTCGGCCGCTGACGGCATGAACAGGTGATTCCAAATCGATGCCTGTGCGTACGAAAAACGTCGCCCTGCGGGTCACGCCGTCGCCATATCACTGGGATGCACTGATCGATCGCCTTTTCGAAGCCCTTGTCGAGGTCTGGGAGAGGCTCGGGCTTGTGCGGGTCGCTCAGGTTCTCGTCGCCGAACAAATCCGGAGCTGGGAATTCGAAGTGCGTGTGGGGCCTGCGCCGCGCGCCATCGCGGGACGGAATCGCCGTGAAGGTTGTGCTTCGACAATGACGGCGGCATGTCGTGGATCAATTTGATGCCGATCGGCTTCGATGATTTGGTGCATGGCGTCATGAACGACTGGCCGGCAAATATCCGGGTCTTTCTCGATTTCAGGATGGGGTATGTCGGCTGTCCTGTCGCGTGTTTCCACACCGTGGACGACGCGTGCGGTGCGCACCACGTCGATCCCGACACATTTCTGAAGGCGCTACGCGAAGCCGTTGCATCACATTAGAGGTTGCATGCTCAGAAATCCTGCACTTAACCCATGCAAAATTGATCTAGGTCAAATCGTTTTCTGAGCTGTCGGTAGTCTTAGGGTGCAGGCAACGAAGCAGGCGGAGGTCTACTACATAGGGATTGAATCCATGACAGCTCCGACATCGGACGATCTGAAAACCGCCTCACAGACCGCCGTGCTCAGCGGTCTCAACCCGCGGACGGTGAAGATCCTTCTTGCCCAGGCGACTGTCGTCGATCTCGAACCCGGCGATGCCCTGTTTCGTCAGGGAGAAGACGCCGCGGCCTTCTTCATTGTCATCCAGGGCTGGATCAAGCTATATCGGATCACACCCGCCGGCGACGAAGCCGTCCTTCACGTCCTGACCAAGGGCGAGAGTTTTGCCGAAGCGGTCGCCTTCGCGGGCGGCCGGTATCCCGCCACGGCTTCCGCCGCTACAGATTCCCGGGTTGTCCTGATACCTGCCCATCACGTGATGTCCTGCATCCGTGAGATGCCGGACATCGCGATCGCGATGATCGCCTCGACATCGCAGCACCTTCATCGTCTGGTCCAGCGCGTCGAGCAGCTCTCGGCGCAAAGTGGTTTGCAGCGGGTGGCCGAGTTTCTCGCCAGCCTGTGTCCGAGCATGGATGGCTCCTGCACAATTTCGCTGCCCTACGACAAGTCGTTGATTGCGGGGCGACTTGGGCTCAAGCCGGAATCGCTGTCGCGGGTATTTGCAAAGCTTCGATTGGTCGGAGTGGACGTTCGCGCGTCCGATGTCGTGGTGAGCGAAGTCGCGCAGCTTCGCAGCCTCGTCGCAAGCGATCGAATCAGGGCACGCAGTGCTTTCCACGACAGGCACTTGAAGGATCGAAGGCTGGCGTCCGCCCCGGCCGATCTTCCCTCAGCGTAGCAGGGATTTGATTTTCGGCAGGATGCTGGCGCGCCACGCCGCCGCACCGAAGCGCTGCGCCACGATCTCGTTGTTGGAGACGACAAGCCACAGTGGCACGCCGTCACTGCGCCGGAGGCGGCTCCGATAGAAGCGGATATCCTCCGGCCAGTTTTCGTCCTTCAGGACATCCTGGAGATGCGGCGACTTGATCTCCCGATAGGTAATGCGCGGGAAGTCGGGGGATGCAACAAATGCCGCCCTTTCGCTGTTTTGCCAGGCTCGGCAGGGCGCGCAATCCTCCGCGCCGACATACAGCAGCAGGATCTCTGAGTCGCGCGCGGGCCGTGCGGCGTGGCTCGTCCACACCGTCATCGCAATCGCTGCGATCGCAACGGCGATACCCGCGCCGACGAGCGTTCGGCGAAAGCTCGTAGAACGGCGCGCCGGTTGAACGATGAGCCGAATCCCAGACATGACGAATTATTTCTGTTGCCGGTCCGGGCATCCTTGACCGCGGTCAAGGATGCTGCACCTGCCAGCCAGATAGATTTGAATTCTTCAATGGAAGGTCCAGGGGTCCCGCCATGCCGCCTACCGAACAGCCTCAGAGCTCCGAGCGCGTGCCGACGATGCAGCGGATTCTCGACAGTCCCTTCCTGCTGCTGTTCCTCGGCGTCACGCTTCCGACGGTCCTGTATCTGATCTGGGGTGTGATGGAAATCGCTTCGGTTCCCCTGGCGAAATGAAGACTGCAAGCTGCACCTGTTCCGCGCTGGAAGCTCGAATTTTTTTAAAAGGGGAGATCGACATGGCCGTCACACCGCCCGAACGACGAATTTGGTGGAACGAGCCTATCGAGAGGGTCGAACTGGTCTGGATCGTGATCGCCTTCCTCTGGGGCCTGTTCATGTTCGGCTTCATGATCGCTTGGCACTTCATAGGCCAGCAGAATCTCAGCAAGGAAGCCTACCGCATCGCGCCGTCGGCCTTTGAGGCCAAGGTCGACGAATTCGCCAAGAAATTCCAGGTGCGCGAGGAGAAAGGTATACCGGTGGTCAAACCTCAAGCGGGAGCCGACGTCTACATGCTCGGCCGGTTGTGGCAGTGGTGGCCCATTCTCGAACTGGAGAAGGGCGTCAGTTACCGCATCCATCTGTCGTCGGTCGACTGGCAGCATGGCTTCTCGCTGCAGCCCACCAATATCAACATTTCCGTTCATCCGGGCTACGAGCATGTGATTTCGCTGACGCCGACCGAGACCGGCGAGTTCGCCGTCATCTGCAACGAGTTTTGCGGGATCGGTCATCACACCATGACCGGAAAGATTTACGTCACAGACCAGAAGCGGGCCGGGGCCGAACCGCGCCTCGCCGAGGGGAGGTAGACTCATGACCGCAGAAACCGTCATTGGCGCCGTCCCCGCTCGGGCAGAGTTTCGCACCTGCCAGTATACCGGCCTCAAGGTCGATACCGCGGCGCAGGCGCTGATCAAGGCAAATGCCGTGGCTGCGGTGGTGTTTCTCGCCATTGGCGGGCTGATGGGTCTCTTGGTAGCGCTGACGCGCTGGCCGGCGGTGCATCTGCTTCCAGCCGACTGGTTCTATCTGATCCTGACCGGGCACGGGGCCAACGTGCTTCTGTTCTGGATCATCTTCTTCGAAATCGCGGTGCTCTATTTCGCGTCCGCGATCCTGCTCAATTCGCGGCTGGCGGCGCCAAAGCTGGGCTGGGTCGGCTTTGTGATGATGGTCGTCGGCGCGATCGCGACCAATGTCGCGGTGCTGCAGGGCGATTCCAGCGTGATGTTCACGTCGTACCCGCCGATGAAAGCCCAGCCGCACTTCTATCTCGGCCTGATCCTGTTCGCGGTCGGCGCCCTGATCGGCACCGCGCTGTTCTTCGCGACGCTGGTCATCGCGAAGGAAGAAAAGACCTACGATGGGTCGATTCCGCTGGTGACCTTCGGCGCGCTCACCGCCGCGATCATCGCGGTGTTCACGATCGCCTCGGGGGCGATCATCCTGGTTCCGACCTGGCTGTGGTCGCTCGGCTTGATCAACGACATCGATCCCCTGATGTACAAGGTGGTGTGGTGGGCGATGGGTCATTCCTCGCAGCAGATCAACGTCTCGGCGCATGTCTCGCTTTGGTACCTGACTGCGGCACTCCTGGTCGGCGCCAAGCCCCTGAGCGAGAAAGTCAGCCGCACCGCATTCTTCATGTACATCCTGTTTCTGCAACTCGCCTCGGCGCACCATCTGCTGGCCGACCCTGCACTGGATGCGAGCTGGAAGATCGTCAACACCAGCTATATGATGTATCTGGCCGTGCTTGGCTCGATGGTTCACGGCCTGACAGTGCCCGGCGCGATCGAGGCGGCGCAGCGCAGAAACGGCTATAATCGCGGCGTGTTCGAATGGCTGCGGAAGGCACCATGGGGTCATCCGGCCTTCGCCGGGATGTTCCTGTCGCTGGTGTTCTTTGGGTTCATTGGCGGCATTTCCGGAGTCGTGCTGGGCACCGAGCAGCTCAACGTACTGATGCACAATACGATCTACGTGCCGGGCCACTTCCACGGCACCGTGGTCGCCGGAACGACGCTCGCCTTCATGGGAGCGACGTACCTCGTGCTGCCTCTGGTGTTCGAGCGCGAAATCGTCTGGCCCAAGCTCGCCAAGATGCAGCCCTATTTGTTCGGAATCGGCGCGGCCGGCATCTCGCTGTTCATGATGGGAGCCGGCACGCTCGGCGTCGCGCGCCGGCATTGGGACATCACCTTCAGCGATGCCAATCTGGGGTTCGCCCACTCCGCCGGCGCGTTTCTCATGATGGGTCTCAACGGCATCTTCGCGATCATCGCCGCGATCGGTGGCATCATCTTCGTCCTGGTTGTCGTGGGCACGGTATTCTTCGGCGAAAAGATCAAGCGCGGTCACAAACTGACCTTCCCGCTGCATGCCGGCGGTGCTGCCGCGGCCTCGCACTACGGCAGCGAGAAGGCTCCGAAGCTGCCGGGCACGATGATCCTGGTCGCGATCTTCTTCGTCTGCTTCGTCCTCTACTACTTCATCAACTGGAAATATCTGTCGGAACTCTGGCTGTTCCGCTGATTGCCGTCGACCCCATAATACGGAGGACACCCCATGCGCGCCGCAGTCGGGCTGACGATTTCGCTCCTGAAACTCAGGATCGGCGTCGCGATCGCGGCGAGCGCGCTGGCCGGAATCGCCGTGGCAAGCGGACCGGGGCTGGCATGGTGGCAGATCGCGGGCCTCGCTTTGGCGGTCCTGGGTGCCTCGGGGGCGGCAGGTGCCTTCAATCACTACTATGAGCGTGACGTCGACCGGCTCATGCGGCGCACCTGCGCGCGTCCGTTCGCGAGCGGAGCGTTCAAGCCGAGCCCGTGGTGGCTGGTTGGATTTGTCGGGCTGCTGGCGGCGTCGCTCGGGCTGGCGACAGTCTCCGCGGGCAATACGGCGGCCGCCTATGTGTTCCTCGGCGCCTTCACCTACGGCATTGTCTATACCGTCTGGCTGAAGCGCCGCAGCACCTGGAACATCGTGATCGGCGGCCTCGCCGGAAGTTTCGCGGTCCTCGCTGGCGCTGCGGCCGTCGATCCGTCGCCGCAGGCGATTCCGACCGTGCTGGCGGTCGCGCTGTTCCTGTGGACGCCGCCGCACTTCTGGAGCCTCGCGGCGGCCAAGGGGCAGGACTACGCCAGGGCCGGCATCCCGATGCTGCCGGTGGTGGTGCCCGCCTATGCCTGGACATTGGCGATCTTGGTCCACTCGGTTGCGCTGGCGGTCGTCTCGCTGGTGCCGCTCTGGTTCGGCGAAGGAATCCTCTATGGGCTCGGCGCCGGAATCGGTGGCGGTTACTTCGTCTGGAAGAGCCTGAAGCTGTATCGCGTCCCCTCCAAGGAAAATGCAATGGCGAACTTTCTAGCTTCGCTGGTGCAGTTGGCGCTCTTGATCGCCGGAGCGCTGCTCTCCAGTGCCGTCAGGCACTGGTCATGATCATGGGTCGCGCAGCATGCGCGGCGATCATGCTTGCTCATATGCTCGTGGTGTTGCCTTCCGCAAGCCTGGCGTCGCCGCAGCTCGATCCCGCGGCCAGCGTCGCCAAGGGAACGCAGGCGCTGGGACGCCTGATCGGCGGCTATACGCTGGTCGACATGAACGGAGCGTCGCTCGCGCTGCGGGATTATCGCGGCAAGCCGCTGGTGATCAGCCTGGTCTACACCGCCTGCAGTTCGGTTTGCCCGCCGACTACCCAGCATGTCATCGACGCCGTGAACGAGGCGGGACGGATGATCGGACTGGACCGCTTCAACGTGCTCACGGTCGGTTTCGACGCGCGCAACGACACGCCGGCACGGTTGACCCAGTTCGCATCGACCCATGGCATCAAATCGCCCAACTGGCGGGTGGCGAGCGCCGATCCCGCAACCATCGAGGCGCTGCTCGGCGACCTCGGTTTCAGCTACCGCGCCGTGGCCGGCGGCTTCGATCATTTGACGCAGACCACGATCATCGATGGCGAGGGCAGGATATACCGGCACGTTTATGGGGAGAATTTTCCGCTGCCGATGTTCATGGAGCCGCTGAAGGACGTCGTATATGGCACCACGACGCCTTTCACGTTCAGCGGAATCGTGGATCGCATCAAGTTCATCTGCACGGCCTACGACCCCGGCGCCGGCCGCTACCGCATCGATTACGGGCTGGTGTTCGGCAGCGTGATCGCGGCGTTCTCCCTCCTCGTGCTGGGTGGCCTCATCCTGCGCGAATGGATTCGCTCGGCGCACGCATGAACGGCCGGGGCAGCATGATACGGAGAGCAATGTGATCGGCGCCATCCGCAGTGTGCTCCGGGCGGGATTTTCGCTGATCGAGCGGCCGTTCGAGCGCCTGTTCACGCCGCAGCTCAATCCGCTCGCGCAGCTCGGCGCGCTCGGATTCTTCTTTTTCTGGATCGTTGCGGTGAGCGGGATCTACCTGTTCATCTTCTTCGACACCGGCATCGATCGGGCCTATCAATCGGTCGAGCATATGACGCATGACTACTGGCTGCATGCCGGAATCATGCGCAGTTTTCACCGCTATGCCTCGGATCTGATGGTCGTGATGGTGGGGGTTCATCTGCTCCGTGAATTTTCGCTGGATCACTATCGCGGCGTCCGATGGTTCTCCTGGATCACCGGCCTACCGATCATCTGGCTGCTCTACGCCTCGGGGATCACCGGCTACTGGCTGGTGTGGGACAAGCTTGCCCAGTATGTCGCGATCGTCTCGTCGGAACTGCTGGACTGGCTGCCGATCTTCGGGGAGCCGATTGCGCGCAATTTCATTTCCACCGGCACGCTCACCAGCCGCTTCTTCTCGCTGATGGTGTTCATGCATGTGGCGGTACCGCTGTTCCTGCTCTTCGTCATGTGGATCCATATCCTCCATATCTCTCGGCCGAAGATGAACCCGCCGCGTACGCTGGCGCTGCTGTCGCTGTCGGCGCTGCTCGCGGTGTCGATCTGGAAGCCCGCGCTGTCACAGGGCCCTGCCGATCTGGCGAAGGTGCCGGCGGAAGTCGGTCTCGACTGGTTCTACCTGCCGCTCTATCCCCTGACCGACATCTGGGGCAACGGCGCGGTCTGGGCATTTCTCGGCGCCTTCTCGCTGATGATCGGGCTGATGCCCTGGCTGCCGCCGCTGCGGCGGGCCAAGGCGGCGCAGATCGATCTTGAGCATTGCAACGGCTGCGCGCGATGTGCCGAGGATTGCCCTTACGAAGCTATTCGCATGGTGCGTCGCACCGATGACCTGCCGTTTCCGACCCAGGCCGAGGTCAATCCCTCGCTCTGCGTGTCCTGTGGTATCTGCGTTGGCGCTTGTCCTTCCTCGACGCCGTTCCGCCGCTCCGAGGATCTCAAGACCGGGATCGATTTGCCCGAATACTCGCTGAAGGAACTGCGCGAGCGGGTCATCGCCGCCGCCGCTACTTTGACCAAGCCGGGACGCGTGCTGGTGCTCGCCTGCGAGCACGGCGCCGCCGCCGGCCGCCTCGATGGAACGGTGGTCATGCCCTGTGTCGCGATGATGCCGCCGTCACTGATCGACTTTGTCCTCAGCCGCGACCTCGCCGACGGCGTGGTGGTCGCGGGCTGTTCGGAAAGCGCCTGCTACAACCGCCTCGGTATCCGGTGGACGGAGCAGCGCCTTGCCGGGCAGCGCGATCCCTATTTGCGCGCGCGGGTTCCGCGCGACCGGATTGCCACCATCTGGGCCTCCGCGCTCGAGGTCACGAGGGCTCATTCCGCCATCGCGGCGTTCGCGGCCTATATCGCTGGCCTGCCGCCGCTTCGTCTGCGTTCACCGCTGCCGGTCAGCCCGATGTCCCGGGCCGCCAGGACTCCCGAGGCCGCCGAGCTGAAGGGGGATTCATGAAGCGGGGGTTGCGGCTGGCAGGACAGTTCGTGGTCATTGGCGCGCTTTTCGCCGGCGTGGCATGGCTGTCCGACCGGCCGGTCTACCGGAAAATTCCCGAGGGTTCCGCCATGATGATGCTGACCTTCGTGCACGGTGCGGACCGTAAGGGCGAATGCCGCAGGCTGAGCCCGGAGGAGATCGCCAGGCTGGCGCCGAACATGCGCCGGGTGCAGGATTGTCCGCGGGTACGCCGGTCCCTCTATGTCGAACTCGATATCGATGGCCGCAGGGTCTATTCTGCGGACCTGAAGCCGACCGGGATTGCGGGCGACGGCCCGTCACGGGTCTATCAGCGCTTTGTGATGCCGGCCGGAAAATACGATGTCGCGGTGCGCATGCGGGATACCGCGCGTGCCGAGGGCTTCGATCACGAGCGCCGCGGTACTGTGGACTTCGCACCGAGCCAAATGTTCGTCATCGACTATCGGCCGGAGAGCGGCGAGTTCATCTTTCGCTGAGGACAACATCATGGGCCTGCTGCATTGGGAAAGCCGCTACAGCGTCGGAATCGACGCCGTCGATCATGAGCACCGGGAACTCGTCGAACTCGTCAATCGCCTTTACGACAAGGCAACAATGCAGGGGTCGAAGGACGCCGTGCTCGATTTCTTCGGTGACCTGTTCAAGGCGGTCTCGGCGCATTTTGCGCTCGAAGAACGTTTCATGCGCGAGCGCGGCTATGACCAGTTGAGCCAGCACAAGAACGACCACGAGCGCCTGCTGGACGAGATCCGCGACATCATGGAGGATTTTGATGCCAGCGACCACTTCGAGGAACGGATCCTTGCGCAGCGGCTCGATGCGTGGTTCTCCCGCCACTTCGAGACCCATGACGCGAGGCTGCACAACGCCCTCGGAACGCATCCGGAGTGAAACAGAGTTTTTACGATTCCTGGTCGATCGAGACGACATCCAGCAGAAGGAGACGGCGGTTATGAAGAAATTGATTACGGCGGTGACGGTATCGATGGTATCGGCGAGTGGCGCGATGGCGCAAGACCTGGCAGCAGGTGCGACTTCGTACAAGAAGTGCGCTGCCTGTCACGATGTGGGGCCGACCGCGAAGAACAAGGTCGGTCCGGCACTGAACGGTCTTGATGGCCGCAAGTCCGGAACCGTGGCTGCCTACAATTACTCCGAAGCCAACAAGAATTCCGGCATCACCTGGAACGAGGCCGTCTTCCTGGACTACATCAAGGACCCCAAGGCCAAGATCCCGAACACCAAGATGGTGTTCGCCGGCATCAAAAATGAAGCCGAAGCCAAGAATCTCTGGGCCTATCTCAAGCAGTACGACGCAGAGGGAAAAACCAAGTAACCAAATCGCTTCCCGGTTCTTGCGGCCGGGGTCGAGGGGAGATTTCAGCGCAGGGTCACATCGACTGGCGGCGAAATCCATCGCCGTTCGCGGTTGTCGTGGTCAGTGCCCCAGATCGCCGTTCCCTTAAAGCGCGGCAACAGGGCTTCTATTTCGCCGGCAGAGGCGGCATAGAGTGCTGTCGATAGCGCGTCGGCGACGGC
This sequence comes from Bradyrhizobiaceae bacterium Ga0074131, assembly GCA_001464035.1. GTDB lineage: Bacteria > Pseudomonadota > Alphaproteobacteria > Rhizobiales > Xanthobacteraceae > Bradyrhizobium. The sequence goes on along the minus strand of LNEC01000007.1, from coordinate 279,960 downwards.
TGCGGAGCGATGGTGCACCGTTATTCTCTTCCAGTGTGCGGCGCTGCGGCCGCTACGCGGGTCGAACAGATGGTGCGCCGTTCCGGAAGCGCCGAGCATACAGCCCGCGCCCTCCGAGGTCGCGAGCGCGCCGCCGGTCAGTGCGAACGGCGCGGCGTTGGCGCGGGCGACCAGCCATGGCGCGCCGCCCCGACGTGGCCCGACAGCGCGCTGTTCTCCGAGATCGACGAGGATATGCTTAAAGCCCCGGAAGTGCAGCAGGTCCGCGACCCGGTCGGTGACATAACCCTGGCCGAGGCCGTTGAGCGTGAGGCGTTGATCCCCTCCGGCGCGGATTGTATCAGGCCCGATCCGAATCCGCCGCCAGTCGACCGCCGCGCGCGCTTGGGCGATGACCCCCTCGGGGGGCAGACCGGCTTCGGGTGCCACGGCAAACCAATCCACATGCGCTTCCCAGAGCGCTTGCACGCTCGGGTCGAACAGCCCGCCGCTGCGGTCGGCGATATCGAGCCCCAGTGCTAGCGCACGGCGCATGTCGCTGCTGGGAGAATGCAGCACCTTGTCACGGTTCAGGCGTCGAAGCTCCGAACTATCACGGAACAGGCTCAACGCATGCTCGAGACGGTCGATTTCCGCGACTGCGGCGGCGATCGCGCTTCGGGCGGTTTGCGGTTCGATCCCGTTGAACAGGATGGTGGCGTCTGCGCCCATCGCAACGCCGCGCCATTCGTAGTCGGCCTCACGGGGCCGGGCAGCGCCGCCGGTCACGGCGCTGGCCGCGGCTGCCGCAAGAATCGTGATAGCGCGGCGGCGGGTCGGAGCGTCAGGTCGCATCGCCGGCTCCTGTGGGTCGTGCGCCAGCGTTGCCCGGCACCGGCGCGGCCGGAAGCGGCTGGCGCCGCGCCGCGCGCCTCTTCAGATGCAGGCAGACGTCATGGTCGAAATAATTGGCCTGGCATTTCAGGCAATAGATGCATTCGTTGGGGTTGATTTGCCCGAGTGGATGAATCGCCTGAACGGTGCAGGTCCGCGCGCAGACGTGGCATTCGGCGCCGCATTCGCGGTAACGCTTGAGCCACTCGAACATGCGCATGCGCGCCGGTATGGCCAGCGCGGCGCCGAGAGGGCAAAGGTAGCGGCAGTAGAACCGCTCGATGAAGAGCCCGGCAAACAGCAGAATCCCCGCGTAGAGCACGAACGGCCACTCGCGCAGGAATTTCATCGTAATCGCAGTCTTGAACGGCTCTACTTCGGCGAACTGGAAGGCCGTGATGATCGAACGCAGCGAGATCGCGAGGATGCCGACGAAAGCCACATACTTGATCATCCAGAGCCGCTCGTGCAGCCCGAAGGGGATTTCGATCTGCTTGATGCCGAGCCGCTGCGCAGCCTGGTTGATGAGTTCCTGCAGGGTCCCGAAGGGGCAGAGCCAGCCGCAGAATACACCGCGCCCCCAGAACAGCATGCTGATCGCAACAAAGCTCCAGAGCAGGAACACCATGGGATCGAGCAGGAACAGCTCCCATCGGAATCCCGACAGTAAGGCATGAATAAAGGTCAGGACATGGACCACTGACAATTGCGCGTTGGCGATCAGCCCAAGGAAGACGAAGGTCAGCAGCAGATAGAAGGTGCGCAGCCGGTAATAGAAGCGGCCATGCGCGGTCACCGTGTCCTGGAAGATCAGGATGCCGGCGAGAACGGCGAGCATGGCGCCGAGCACTGCGATTTCGTAGCTGCGGGCCCACCAGATATCCTGCCACAGCGGCGCCTGGCCGGGTGCGGGCGCCGCGGACTGTTCGGCCTTGTCGGGTAGTGGCGTCGCCGGCGCAACCGCCGGCCCGGTCAGATAACGGTCCGGTATGCGGTATTCCAGCGACACCACCGCGGGGCCAGCCGCGGATGCCGCAGGTCCGAGAACGAGATCGAGCCGGAACGGCTTGGTCGAATCGAAGCTGCTTGTCCGCGCGATACGAAACACCGCGATCTCGCGCAGTTCGGGGGCGCCCGCCGCCCGCAGCGCTTCGACCTGGGTATGATCGGCCGGCTTCAGGCGAATCGTGCGGCCGCCTTGGACGAGTTCGATGCGGTCGAATGAGTCGGACCGACGCCATTCGGTGCCCTTGAACGAGTAGAGTCCGCTCGCACCGATCAGGAGGAGATCGTCCTCGGGGCCGATCTTGGCCAGTTCGTTCTCGTAGATGCGTTGCCCCAACAGGCTTTCGCCGATCGGCGGCGGGGTGGCGATCGCCAGCCAGAGATCGATGAACGGCTTGTCCGGTTCACTATCCTGAGTGCCGAGCAATTTCGCCGCTTCGCCGCGGGAAACCAGCAGCCGCTGCACCGCTCCCTCCGCGAGCAGGGAGTGCCAGGAGGACCGGCGCAGGGTTTCGCGGTCGAGCCGCGTCACATTTTCCGCCACGGCGCTTCGGCTGCGCCATACCACCCGGGCCGAACGGACGATGGCATCGCGGATGACGGTGCTGGTGATCGTCGCGCCCGCCACGGCGTGCGGGCCGCGGGCAAGGTCATTGATTTGCTTGGGCGCGGCGCCGGTGCGGATATCGAAGCCCTTGAAGGCCGCCACATAGGCCGCGAGCGCTTCGCGCGGAATGCCGATCACGAGAATCGGCTCTTCGTGCGCCACGATCCGGGCGCCGGCAATGACCCCCTCGGGGGTCACGGCGGCGACGATGTCGAGCGGCCGGCCGGCGTAGCCGACCGAACCTGTAACCTCGTAGGTTGACAACGCATAACCGAGGATGCGGCCATCGGCGGCCCGGACGGTGGCGGCCGGCGGCTTTCCCTGCGGCGGCTCGATCGTTGCAGAACTTTCCGATGGAAAAAATTCCCGGGCGATCCCGAGGTCGGCGGCCTGTGCGCCGTCGCCCGCCGTCAGCATCAGCAACGCCAAAAGGCGCAACACCCAGCGCGCTTTAGCGATCCGGTTCACAATGACGTTGCTCCGCATGGGTTCGGATGAGGCAGGCTTCGACCGGGTGCGCATTGAGCTATGTCAAACTGCGTCAAACCGCGTCCTTAACCGCGGTCAAGGCAACGCACCCGCAGCATGGGGCATAAGCGAGACATCGAGATTCAAGCTGGAGGGGATGCGATGCGACGTCACGCTTATGTGCATGCAATGCTCACGGGCGGCATCGTCGCCGCGAGCATTTTCTATTTTGGCTCGGCCGCGCCTGGACAGGCGCAAGCGCAGCCCGCCAAGCCGGCCCCTGCCGATATCGAGAAACACAAGACGACGCCGGGAGGGCAGTACCAGCCGAGCCTCGATACGCTCGGCGGCAAGGCTACCGAACAGCCCGGGGCCAAGCCCGGCGATCCCGTGCTCAGCAAGGCGGAGTTCGACAAGGCCAATCAAATCTATTTCGAACGCTGCGCCGGCTGTCACGGGGTGCTGCGCAAAGGCGCGACCGGAAAGCCGCTGACACCCGACCTCACCAAGAAGCTCGGTTTCGACTATCTGCGCGACTTCATCACCTACGGGTCTCCCGGCGGCATGCCGAACTGGGGTACCTCCGGCGACCTTCAGCAGGCCGACATCGAGTTGATGGCGCGCTATCTGCTCAACGATGCAGCGCAGCCGCCGGAGTTCGGTCTGAAGGAAATCAAGGAGAGCTGGAAGGTCCTGGTTCCGGTCGCGCAACGGCCGACCAAAAAAATGAACAAGCTCGATATCGATAACCTGTTCGCGGTGACGTTGCGCGACGCAGGCGAAGTCGCCCTGATCGACGGCGCCACCAAGAAGATCGAGCAGATCCTGAAGTCGGGCTATGCGGTGCATATCTCGCGGATGTCGGCTTCCGGACGCTACCTGTTCACGATAGGGCGCGACGCCAAGATCAATCTGGTCGATCTCTGGATGGATCCGCCGCAGACCGTGGCCGAACTCAAAGTCGGCTCCGAGGCGCGCTCGGTCGAGACGTCCAAGTTCAAGGGCTACGAGGACAAGTATGCGATCGCCGGCGCTTATTGGCCTCCGCAATACGTTGTCATGGACGGGGCGACACTCGAACCGCTCAAGGTCGTCTCCACTCGGGGCATGACCTACGACACCCAGGAGTATCACCCGGAGCCGCGCGTCGCTTCGATCGCGGCCTCGCACTACAACCCGGAATTCATCGTCAACGTCAAGGAGACCGGACAGATCCTGCTCGTCAACTACAAGGACATCAAGAACCTGAAGGTGACGGCGATCGAGGCTGAGCGTTTCCTGCATGACGGCGGTTTCGACAAGACCGGGCGCTACTTCCTGGTGGCGGCGAACGCCCGGCATCGGGTTGCGGTTATCGACACCAAGGAAGACAAGCTGATCGGTGTGATCGATTCCGGAGGGCAGACGCCGCATCCGGGACGTGGCGCCAATCTGCTTCACCCAAAGTACGGTCCGGTCTGGGCGACCAGCCATCTCGGCGACGAGACTGTTTCCTTCATCGGGACGGATCCGGAGAAGAACAAGGCGCATGCCTGGAAGGTCGTCCAGAAAATCGCCGGCCAGGGCGGCGGGTCTTTGTTCATCAAGACCCACCCGAAGTCGGAGCACCTTTACGTCGATACGCCTCTCAACACCGACGCCGAAATCTCCTCTTCGGTTGCCGTGTTCAAGATCAAGGATCTGACCAAGGAGAAGCCCGAATACCAGGTGCTTCCGATCGGCCAATGGTCCGGGATTTCCGAAGGGGCGCGTCGTGTTGTGCAGGGCGAGTACAACAAGGACGGCAACGAAGTCTGGTTCTCGGTCTGGAACAACAAGGCCCAGGAATCGGCGATCGTGGTGGTCGATGACAAGACACTGAAGCTAAAGACGGTCATCCGCGACAAGCGGATCGTGACGCCGACCGGCAAGTTCAACGTCTTCAACACGCGTAACGACGTCTATTGAGGACCTGAAGACAACGAGGCGGCGCTGCAACCGGGCTTGTCGCGCCGCCTTGACGAACAACCAGAATGCACAGGCCAAACCGGGCGGAGCGCGCTATGAGCGTTGGAAAAGTCTACTTGGTCGGGGCGGGCCCGGGCGATCCGGAACTGCTCACCTTGAAGGCGGCGCGGGTGATCCGGGAGGCCGACGTCGTCGTGTATGACCGCCTCGTGCCGGACAGCATCCTCGCCACGATCGGGGATGGCGCAGCCCGGATCAACGTCGGCAAGCAGGCGAGCTTTCACCCAGTCCCGCAGGCGGAAATCAACGAGATGCTGGTTCGGCTCGGCCGCGCCGGCCGAACCGTGGTGCGGCTGAAGGGCGGCGATCCCTTCATTTTCGGGCGCGGCTCCGAGGAGGCGGCCGAACTCGAGCGCGCCGGTATTCCCTACGAGGTCATCCCGGGCATCACGGCGGCGCAAGGCTGCGCCGCGTCGGCGCGAATTCCGCTGACACATCGCGGGCTTGCGACCGGCGTCCGCTACGTTACCGGTCATCGCAAGGCGAACGAGCCGCTGGATCTGGACTGGACGACGCTGGCCGATCCCGAAACCACGCTCGTCGTCTACATGGGGTTGGCGAATATCGAGGAAATCGCCGGCAACCTCATCGCCAACGGATTGTCGCCGGACACCCCGGTCCTTGCGGTGTGTCAAGGCACGACCCCGCAGGAGCGGCGAATATGCACGTGGCTTGCCGCGCTTTCCGCGGCGGCCAAGGAGGCAGGCTTTGCCGGTCCCGTCCTGTTCATCATCGGTCGGGTCGCAGCGATCGCCATGCAGCGCAATGAGCACGACGATGCAACAGATGCCCGGGCGATCTCGGTTGTGGCCTAATGCGGTATTGGGGCTGATCGTGTCGATGGCGCCGGCATCGGCCGGAGAGGCCGCGCCCGATCCGGTCAAACTGACGAATCTGGTGCGGCAGGATTGCGGTTCATGCCACGGGCTGACCCTGAAGGGCGGGCTCGGAAAACCCTTGACCGTGGAGCAACTCGGTCCCTGGGATCGCGACCAACTCGTCCACATCATTCTCGATGGTATCCCGGGCACGCCGATGCCGCCGTGGCGTCCGCTGCTCACCGAGCGCGATGCGCGCTGGATCGCCGACCGGCTCAAGCAAGGAAATCTGCCATGATGTTCGCTGTGCGATGGTTGGCCGCGCTGTTGTGGTTGGCGATCCCGGCAACCGGGCTTGCCGAGGGACTGCGCGGCACCGGCAATCTCGGCCTCGTCATCGAGCGTGCGACAGGCTCCGTCCTGATCGTCGATACCGGCGCCCGGCAGACGATCGGCCGCGTCGAAGGTCTCGGCGATCTGTCGCATGCCTCGGTGGTGTTCTCGCCGGACCAGCGCTATGGCTATCTGTTCGGGCGCGACGGCGGGTTGACCAGGATCGACCTGCTGACGGCGTCGATCGTCGGGCGCTTCGTTCAGGCGGGTAACTCGATCGGTGGCGCCATTTCCGACGACGGAGAACTGATCGCGGTCTCGAACTACGAGCCGGGCGGGGTACGTGTGTTCGATGCCAGGACGCTGGCGCTGGTCGCGGACATTCCCGCCCTCGGAGCGGAGGGCAAGGCCTCGAAAACGGTCGGCCTTGTCGATCTGCCGGGGCGCCGCTTTGCCTTTGCGCTCTACAACGCCGGCGAGATCTGGATCGCCGATCTTTCGAACGCCGAAACCCCGGCGGTCACCAGGCTGACCGGGGTCGGCAAGCTGCCCTATGACGGCAACGTCACGCCGGATGGCCGTCATTATCTGGCCGGCCTGTTCGGCGAGGACGGCGTCGTGCATGTCGACATGTGGCAGTCACCGCTGAAGGCCGCGCGCATCCTCGATCGCTATGGGCACGGCGAGGAGCCGCTGCCGGTCTACAAGATGCCGCACCTCGAAGGCTGGGCGGCGATCGGCGACAGGCTGTTGCTCCCGGCTGTCGGCCGCCATGAACTGATCGCAGTGGATACGCGAAGCTTCGCCGAGGCGGGCCGCGTCGCCACGCACGGTCAGCCCGTGTTCGCGGTGGCGCGCCCGGGCGGCCGCCACGTCTGGGTCAATTTCGCCCATCCGCTCAACGACACCATCGATATCGTCGACACCCTCACGCTGAAGGTGATCCACCGTTTCGCGCCGGGACCGGCCGTGCTGCACATGGAGTTTACCCCGCGCGGCAACGAGGTCTGGGTGTCGGTGCGCGACGCCGATCGCGTCGACATCTACGACGCCGCGACCTTCGCGAAAAAGGGGCAGATCTCCGCGCAAAAGCCGTCGGGCATTTTCTTCACCGCTCGTGCAACGAGGATTGGACAATGAGCCCGGATCCCGCCGAACTGACACTGGTTGACCGCTGGCAGCATAACTTCCCGCTGGTCGCCAAACCCTTCGAGGTTATCGGCCGCGCCGCTGCGCTCAACGAGCGCGAAACCATCGGGGTTTTTCGCCGACTGCACGAGATCGGGGTAATCTCGCGGATCGGGGCGGTAGTGCGGCCGAACACCGTCGGCGCCAGCACGCTGGCTGCGTTGCAGGTTCCGCCAGAACGGCTCGAAGAGGTGGCGGCGATCGTCAGCCGCGAGCCGCTGGTCACCCACAATTACGAGCGCACCCACCCGCTCAATCTGTGGTTCGTGATCGCCGGCGCCGATGCCGAAATGATCGCCGCGACCATCGAGAGCATCATGCTGCAGACCGGGCTGGAAGCGATCGATCTGCCGATGCTCAGGGCCTACCATCTCGGTCTCGGCTTTTCGCTGACCGCGCCCCCCGCTAAGCGGGAGATGGCCGTCCCGTGCGGCCACTACCGCCCCGATCCGCGCGATCGGAGCATCCTGGCGGCGATCGAGAACGGCCTGCCGCTGGTCGAGCAGCCCTACCGGGCGGTCGCCGAGCAACTCGATCTCGATCAGGCCGAAATCATCGACCGGCTCGACCATCTTACCGGTGCCGGCATCGTGACGCGGTTTGGCTGCGTCGTTCGCCATGACAAGCTCGGCTTCAACTCGAACGCCATGGCGGTGTGGGACGTGCCGGACGACATGGTCGATTTCGTCGCGGCCAGCTTCATCCGCAATCCGCACGTCACGCTGTGCTACCGCAGGCCACGGCATCTGCCGTTGTGGCCCTACAACGTTTTTTGCATGGTTCACGCCAAGGCGCGGCAACAGGCCTACGCGGTGATCGACGAGATCAATCTGCTGGCCGATACCGGCCTGAACAAGCAGGCGGTGCTGTTCTCGACGCGTTGCTTCAAGCAGCGCGGCGCGGTGTTCTCCAATGCCGGCAAGGGGTTGAACTGATGCCTGTCATCGATCCCACGGAGAAGGCGATCATCAACGGCCTGCAGGGCGGGTTCCCGCTGACGCCGCGGCCGTTTCGCGATGCCGGCGCGGAACTCGGATTGAGCGAGGGCGAGCTGATCAATGGCGTTCGCGATCTCGTCGGGGCGGGGCAGTTGAGCCGCTTCGGCCCGTTATGGAACGCGGAATTGCTCGGCGGCGACGTTTGCCTCGCGGCCATCGCGGTGCCGCCGGAGCGGTTCGACGAGGTCGCCGAACAGGTCAATGCCCATCCCGAGATTGCCCATAACTACGAGCGCACCCATGCGCTCAACATGTGGTTCGTGGTTTCGGCGGACGATCCGCGCCGCATCGCGGAAGTGATAGCGGAAATCGAAGCTGAAACCGGCCTTAGCGTGCATGCCATGCCGAAGGTGAAGGAGTTCTTCGTCGGCTTCCGGGTGGAGGTATAGAGATGCTCGACTCGATCGACCGCAGGATCGTGGCGGCTACCCAGGCCGGTCTTCCGCTGGTGCGCGAGCCCTATCGGGCGGTCGCCGAAAAACTCGACCTCGATCAGGCTGAAATCATCGCGCGCCTGAGGAGGTTGCTCGACGAGGGCGCGATCCGGCGGATCGGCGCGATCCCCAATCACTATGCGCTTGGCTTGACCGCCAACGGCATGTCGGTGTGGGACGTCGCGGACAAGGCGGTCGCCGACATCGGCGCGAGGATCGGCGCGCTCGATGAGGTGACGCATTGCTACGAGCGGCCGCGCCATCTGCCGCTATGGCCCTATAATCTGTTCGCCATGGTGCATGGCCATACCCGGGAGGAGGTCAGGGCCAAGGTCGAACGCATTGCTCGATTGATCGGTCCCGCCGCGCGTGCGCATGACGTGCTGTTTTCCACCCGGATTTTGAAGAAAACCGGGTTGCGCATCGCTGCGTGAACGCCAAGGGACGCAAGGGAGCGCCGAACCATGTTTCGCCTCAGCCACTATCTGCACGAATTGCGTCGGCCGACGCCGCTCGGCCCGGCGCGCCAGCCGCCGGGACCGGTGGTCATCTGGAACCTGATCCGGCGCTGCAACCTGACCTGCAAGCATTGCTACTCGATTTCGGGCGATATCGATTTTCCCGGTGAACTGTCGACGCCGGAAGTTTTTCGCGTCATGGACGACCTCAAGGCGTTTCGCGTGCCGGTGCTGATCCTGTCCGGCGGCGAGCCGCTGATGCGGCGCGACATCTTCGAGATCTCGGAACGCGCCAAGGCCATGAAGTTCTATGTCGGCCTCTCCAGCAACGGCACTTTGGTCGATGCTCCGCTCGCCGACCGCATCCGCGATATCGGCTACGACTATGTCGGGATCTCGCTCGACGGCATCGGCGACACCCATGACCGCTTCCGCCGCAAGGTGGGCGCCTATGACGAGGCGCTGGGCGGATTGCGGCTGCTGCGCGACCGCGGCATCAAGGTCGGTGTCCGTTTCACGATGACGGAAGACAATGCCGCGGAACTGCCTGACATGCTCGATTTGGTGGAGCGCGAGGGCTTTCATAAGTTCTATCTGTCGCATCTCGTCTATGCCGGCCGCGGCAACAACAACCGCGGCGACGACGCGATGTGGCAGACCACCCGCGACACCATGGACATGGTGATCGACCGGGCCTGGCGCTGGGCGCAAAGCGGCAGCGAGATGGAGATCGTCACCGGCAACAACGACGCCGACGCGGTGTATCTGCTGCACTGGGCCGAGCGCACCATGCCGCAGGCGGTGGCGGGCTTGCGCGCGCGCCTCGTGCAGTGGGGCGGCAATTCGTCCGGCGTCAACGTCGCCAATATCGACAACCTCGGCAATGTGCATCCAGACACGATGTGGTGGCACTACACCCTCGGCAACGTCAAGGCGCGTCCGTTCTCGGCAATCTGGACCGACCTGTCCGATCCGATCATGGCGGGGCTGAAACAGAAGCCACGCGTGATCGGCGGACGCTGCGGCCAGTGCGCCTATTTCGACGTGTGCAACGGCAACACCAGGGTGCGGGCGATGCGCGTCACCGGCGATCCCTGGGCCGAAGATCCCGGCTGCTATCTCGGTGATGCCGAGATCGGTCTGGCCCAGCCGGTGCAACGCGTCACGGTCAGCGCCTACCGCGGAGCACGCCATGAAGCGCCGCTTTCTCTCTAAGTTCACCGGCGCGTTGTTGGCCGTTATCGGATGGGCCGCGCCGGTTCTGGCGGACCCGGACGCAATCAAGCTCTACGCCGACCACTGCGCTGCGTGTCACGGCGCGGACCGGCTCGGCGGGCAGGGGCCGGCGCTGCTGCCGGAAAACCTCGGACGCCTGATGGGCCCGCGCGCCACCGCGGTCATCGCCGATGGCCGTACTGCGACCCAGATGCCGGGCTTCGGTGACAAGCTGGACAAGGACGAGATCGCGGCGCTGGCCGCCTATATAGCTACGCCGCTAAAGCAGGTGCCGTCATGGGGCAGCGCCGAGATAGCGGCGAGCCGCATCATCCATGCCGCAGCGCCGGCGCTCGAGCGGCCGCGGTTCGAGGCCGATCCCTTGAACCTGTTCGTCGTCGTTGAAACCGGCGACCATCATGCCACCGTCCTCGACGGCGACCGCTTCGAGTCCTTGGCGCGGTTTCCGACCCGCTTTGCGCTGCACGGCGGCCCGAAATTCACTCCCGATGGCCGCTATGTTTTCTTCATGTCGCGCGACGGCTGGGTCAGCAAATACGATCTGTGGTCCCTGACCATGCTGTCGGAGGTGCGCGCCGGCATCAATTCGCGCAATATCGCGATTTCCCGCGACGGCAAGCATATCGCGATCGCGAATTATCTGCCGCGCACCCTCGTGATGCTTTCGACCGACGATCTGTCGGTCGAGAAGATTTTCGAGGCCAAGGACAAGAAGGGAAATTCCTCGCGGGTGTCGGCGGTGTACCAGGCCCGGCCGCGTGACAGCTTCATCGCGGCGCTGAAGGACGTTCCGGAGATCTGGGAGATCGCGACCGATCCGAACGCGCCGCCGGTCTACCCGGGCTTGGTGCATTCGCACGAGAAGGGCATGGTCGAGGCATTACCCTCGTCGCAGGGGCTGTTCGCGCTTCGCCGGATTGAAACCCTCGAGCCGCTCGACGATTTCTTTTTCGATCCGTCCTACCGTAACCTGGTCGGCTCTGCCCGGGAGGGCAAGGCGATCGTCGTCAATCTCACCGTCGGGCGTGACATCAAGCAACTGGCCTTGCCCGGTCTGCCGCATCTCGGCTCGGGAATTTCCTGGACCTGGAACGGGCGGCCGGTGATGGCGACCCCGCATTTAAAGGAAGGCAAGGTCAGTGTGCTGGATATGCAGGACTGGTCGGTGATCAAGGTAATCGAAACGCCGGGGCCGGGTTTCTTCATGCGCAGCCATGAAAATTCACCCTATGCCTGGACCGATGCCATGATGGGGCCGAAGAAGGATACGATGTCGGTCATCGACAAGCGAACTCTGGAGATCGTCCGCAGCGTGACGCCGGCGCCGGGCAAGATCGCGGCGCATGTTGAGTTCGACAAGGACGGGCGCCACGCGCTGGTTTCGATCTGGGAGAACGAGGGCGCGCTGGTGATTTACGATGCCGCGACCTTCGCCGAAGTCAAGCGCATTCCGATGTCGCGGCCATCGGGCAAGTACAATGTATGGAACAAGATCAATTTCTCCGACGGGACCAGCCATTGAGTCCGCTTGACGAAGCAGCCGGGGTCGCGTTGCTGATCGCGGCGCATGGCGAACGGAGCCCGGATGCAACCAACGACGGCGTCAGGCGGATCGCGCAAGCCGTGTCCGCCCATAGGCTTGTTGCGGAGATTGGCGTCGGCTTCATCAACGGCACGCCTGGTATCGGCAAGGCGTTCGCGGCGCTGACCGCGCCCAGGGTCATCGTCTATCCGCTGTTCGCCTCCAGCGGCTATTTCACCCGCGACCGGCTGGTGCAATTGCTCGACGAGGCCAATGACAGGGGCCGCCATGTCGAAGTGCTGCCGCCGCTCGGCCTCGATCCCGGTCTGCCCGATCTCGTGCTCGATCGCGCAACCAGGGTCGCGCGTGCGAACGGTTTCGCGCTTGAGGCGTCGACCGTTATCCTGTTGGCCCATGGCTCGCGCCGTAATTCGGCCTCGCGCGAGGCCACCGAACAGGTAGCGCGAGCGATCGAAGGTCGCGCGGGCTTCCGAAGCGTCGGCATCGCCCTGCTGGAAGAGCGGCCCTTTATGGATGAGGCCGCCGCACTTGTTCAGGGACCTGCCATCGTGGTCGGGATGTTCTCCGGCGAAGGCATGCACGGTGCCGGCGATGCCCCGAGGCTGGTCGCGGACCTGAAGCGCCATGATGTCGTCTATGCCGGCGTCATAGGCAACGTCGCTGGGATCGAGGGTCTGGTCGCCCGGGCGGTTGCAGCAGCCGTTCGAAGGCCGGTTCCATGACCGACGCTTGCTCCACGGGAGGAACCGCGGGAAAGGGTTGCTCTAGGCAGTAACTTCGGCCAGTTCGCGCGACGACTGAGAGCGTAGTGCCTTGGGGTCGTGCAGCGAAAAGGTCGGGCCGTCGTAGAGAAACGAGCACTGGTGGATGGCGATGTTTCCCTCGGCCACGCTCACGAGGGAATAGTCCGGCGACTCATGCGTTCCCGGAATATGCCCCTCGGTTTCGAAATCGAACGCGACCTGATGGGTCAGCGCTCGCTGGATATGGAATGGTATGCCATGCCAGGTGCCGGCGATCGGCCGGTGCAGATGGCCCATGAACATGTAATCGGGTTTTCGCGAGCCGGCGATGATGTCCCATTCGGCCTCGCCATTGGTGAGCTTGATGGTGTCCATGTAGCGTAGGCCGCTGTCGAACGGCGGATGATGCTGGAACAGCAATAGCGGCCGGTCGGCTGGCGCCGTGCCGAGCGCCTCGGCGAGAAAGCCCAGGCGCGCTTCGCACAGGATGCCGGCATGGTCTGGCGTCTCTTCGTTCAGCGTGTCCAGCGTGACGATGGTCGCGGCATCGAATACGTGCACCCCCTGCACGAAGCCGTGGGCATCGCGGTCGGCGCCGGCAAACTCGGACCGGAATGCACCGCGTTTGTCGTGGTTTCCCATCATCAGGATGGCGGGCGCGTGAAGTCCGGCCAACACGCTGGCGAGGCTGGCATAGGCCGGCTGTTCACCCCAATGCGCGAGGTCACCTGACAAGATGACGAAGGAAATATCCCTGTGCGTCGCATTGATCTTCTCGACAGCGACCGCAAGGCGCTCTGCCGGATCGAGCCCGTAGAGCTTCCCGCCGCGCGGCACGAAATGGGTATCCGTGAGAACGGCGAACTTCATCGCTGCATGGTCTCCCGGTCCCACATGGCGTAATCCGGCGATCCCTCGCTCCGGATCGCGCCGCGATAGCCGAACTCGACCATATGCACCGTGATGTAGTCAGGCCCGACGAACGCCACGCCATAGGATTCGGGCAGGTCGGACGCGCTCAGCATGAGTTTCTCGGAAAACAAGGGATAGCTCGCATGGTTGGTGCCGCGCAGCGAGGTGGCGGGGACGCCTGCGACCGAGCCGCCCAGCGGCAAATGGCAATGGCCGAAGAAGATATGACGGATCTTTTCCCGGTGCCGTCCGATGATCTGCCGGAACGCTGCATCGTCCAGCAGCCGGATCTGGTCCATCGGACCGAGATGGGTCGGCATCGGATTATGATGCATGAACAACAGAAACGGCCCTTCATGTTCGGACAGCTGCCGCTCGAGCCAATCCCGCCGCGGCGTGCAATAGCGGCCGGCATGGGTCCGGGGCTCGGTGGTATCAAGCAACAGGCAGCGGCCGGAAGCAGTGTCGTACACGCCTTGCGCGAAACCGTCGGGCTCGGCGTATTCCGGAAACACACCGAAGAAGGCCGAGCGATTATCGTGATTGCCGATGCAGAGCCGGACCGGAAGCGGAAAACTGTCCAACCGGCTCCGCAGCCATTTGTAGTCCACCCGGTCGCCCCAGTCGGAGAGATCGCCCGTGATCACCATCAGCTCGGCGTCGCTGTGGTCCGCCAGGACGTGGTCGAGCGCCCGCTCGAAATTATGCCGGGGATCGCGGCCGCCGATGGTGTTGCCGGGTGCGGTAAGATGGATATCGCTCATATGGATGAGTTTCATGCCCAACCTCGTTTGTATGAGTAGCAGGGCGCCGTGGCGCCCCGCCGTGAGGTAAGACGGGCGCGATGCCCGGACCTGCCGAGATCAGCGCGCCGAGCCGACCGATTTCGGCAGCAGCTTCTGCACATCGGCGGTCATGTCGGCGAGAACGGCATCGGGCTCCTTGGTGCGCGTGCCGCTCACGATGGTGTTGAGGTGGTCCTTGATGACGTCGGTGATCTTCAGGCCGTTGTCACCGGGAAACGCGTACCACTTGGTCAGGAGCGGCAGTTGCTTGACCGCGGTGTAGTTGTTCGGGTTCTTGACGTAGAAGTCCTTCAGATAGACCTCGTTGGCGATCTTGTTGGGGGGCATATAGCCGGTGGTTTCGGCCATGATCGCCGCACCTTTCGCGCCGGTCCAGAACTTTACGACCTCCCAGGAGGCGTCGCGCTTGGCCTTATCCTTGGCGAGAATCATCACCACGTTGCCGCCGGCCGGGAGCCGGCCCTTGGTGGCTACGAGGTCGGGAAAGGTGTGTGTCTTCAGCGTGAACTTGTCGCCGATCATCTGAGTCACCTTGTTCAGATCGGACGTCGAGGTGATGTGGATGCCGGTCTTGCCGGCAGCGAATGCCGCACGCATCGAGGGCTGATCGAGGTTGGGCATGCCGCCGTCGGTGACGAGGCGGGCCAGCATCCGGATCGCGAACTGGCCTTCCGGTCCGTCGAACGCCACCTTGGTCTCGTCGGCATTTAACATCGAGCCGCCGCGCGCGAACACCGGCGCCTGCCACAGCCAGTTGCCGGTGATGTCCCAGGCGTAGGTGATGCCGTTGACGTCGGGCGCGCTGGCCTTGATCTTCTTGGCCAGATCGATGATGCCGTCCCAGGTCACCGGCAGATTTTCCGGATCGGCGCCGGCCTTCCTGGCGAGGTCGAGATTGACATAGACGACCGGCAGCGAGATTGCGAACGGCAGCGCGTAAACCTTGCCACTTGAGGTTCCGATATCGAACATCGCCTGGTGGAAGCCCTGCTTGTCGAAATCCTTTTCCGCGGCGATGTAGCCATCCAGCGGGGCGGGAATGTTCTTGTCGACGAGAACGCGGATGCGGTTGAGGCCCTGGAAGCTGACATCGGGCATCTGGCCGGTAACGGCCTCGCGCAGCACGCGCTGGGTGCCGTCCTCGTAGGACTCGTAGGGAGCGCGCATGGTCACCTTGATGTCGGGCCTGACCTTGGCGAACTCTTCCGTGATCTTCTTGTGGGTTTCGGTGAACAGTTCCGGATAGGGATACTGCAGCACCACTTCGGTCTGGTTCTGGGCGTGGGCGCCGGCGACGCTGGCAACCACCGCCAGCGCAGCGACCATCATTCTCTTCAACATCGATATCTCCTTCGTTACGATTGCACCTGGGGTCTATTTGATACCGGTCAGCGTGATGCCCTCGATGAACCGGCGTTGGGCGAGCAGGAACGCGACGACGAGCGGCGCGATAATGACGATGGCGGCCGCCATCAGCGGGCCGTAATTGGTGCCGGCTTCCTCGTTGCGGAAGCTGGCGACGCCGAGCGGCGGGGTGCGCAGATGCTCGCTGTTTAGTACGATCAGCGGCCAGAAATAGTCGTTCCAGTGCGCCACCACCGAGAAGATGCCGAACGCGGTCAGCGCCGGGATCGCGGTCGGCAGCATCACCCGCCAGACAATGCCGAATTCGGAAATCCCGTCCATGCGAGCGGCTTCGATCAGGTCGTCCGGCATGGTCTTGAAGAATTGCCGCATCAGGAAAATGCCGAACGCCGAAATCGTGAACGGCACGATCAGCGCGGCATAGCTGTCGAGAATTCCGAGCTTGTGAAACAGCAGGAACACCGGGATCGCGGTGGCCTGCGGCGGAATCAGGATGCAGAACAAGACCAGCGCGAACAGCACTTCGCGACCGACGAACCGCAGCTTGGCCAGCGCATAGGCGGCGGGCAGCGCGATCAGCACCTGCAGCGCAAAGATCGACGCCGTGACCACGCCGCCGTTGAGCAGGAATCGCCAAAGAGTCGCCTTGTCAAACGCTGTCGCGAAATTGTCCCACAGCGCGAAACTGTACGGGATGAAGTGAATGCTCTTGGTGAAGATCTCGGTTTGCGGTTTCGATGCCGTCGAAATCATCCAGAGAAACGGCAGCAGAACGAGCGCGGCGCCGCTCAGCAGCAGCGCATGCCGGGCCACGGACCAGACGATGGAGCGATGGCGCGGCGTCATGCGTAATGCACTCCGCGGTTCGCCAGCGCCGATTTGACCAGCGTCAGCAGCAGCACGAATACCAAAAAGACCACAGTCAACGCCGCGCCGTAGCCGGAGCGGAAAAATTCAAAACTCTCGATATACATGGTGTGGATCAGCACTTCGGAAGATTTCGAGGGGCCGCCCTTGGTCAGGACGTGGACGGTGTCGAAAACCTGAAACGAGCGGATTCCGGTGATGACGACCACGAACACGGTGGTCGGTCCCAGCATCGGCCATGTCACCAGCCGGAACCGGGCCCAGGCGCCATGCGCGCCATCGATCTCGGCGGCGTCGTAGAGCTGCCGGGGGATCGAGACGAGGCCGGCGAGAAACAGCACCATATTGAAGCCAAGCGCCTGCCAGATGCCGATCACGCAGAGCGCATAGAGCGCCGTGCGGCGGTCCTGCAGCCAGCTAAAGCCCTCGAACCCGATGCCGTGCAGCAGCCCGTTGATCAGGCCAAACTGCGGATGCAGCATGAATTCCCAAACGATCGACGTCGCGATCAGCGTCGCCATGACAGGCAGGAAATAGATGGTGCGATACCACGCCCGCAGGCTGCCGCCGCTTTCGATCAGGAGTGCTACAGCCAGTCCCAGCGCCACCGCCGAAGGCACCACGATTGCGACATAGGTCAGCGTATTGCGCAGCGAGATCCAGAACACCCTGTCGGCCAGCATGTCCTGATAATTGGCAAGGCCGATCCACGAGAATGAGGGACTTCCGAGCTGGTAGTCGGTGAACGACAGGGCAATGACGCCGAGCAGCGGCCCGAGCAGCAGTAGGCACATCAGGACGAAGGCGGGCGCCACCATCGCCAGCGCAGGGCGTGTGCGGTTGTGGCTCCGCGTTTGTGACGGCCTGGCTGCCACCGTATCGCGTTCGGCCGGCATCGCCACGGCGGTGAGGGTGTCAGCCAAGGGCCTTCTCCCGCACGCGCCCGCTGCGAACCGGAGCCGTTGCCTCGATGCGTCTTCCGGCTGCGTCGAATGCCCTGACCGCGCTGGCCGGAAAGGCGAGGTCGATGGCGCTTCCGATCGCCGGCAACCGGCGGTCGTGGTTGACGCGCGCGACCAAGGGCAGCTCGACGCGATCGACCCTGACGTGAACGAAGGCTTCCGCGCCGAGATTTTCAAGATGCACCACCGTGCCGGAGATGGCGCCGGTACCGGCATCGGGCTCGATGCGCTCCGGCCGTACGCAGATCGAACAACGGCCCGCCGGGGCCGGGGTGTCCAGGCCGAGTGACCGGCCCAATACCTCCAGGCCGCCGTCCGCGCGCACGAGGCCTGGCATGACATTGATCTTGGGACTGCCGACGAATTCCGCGACGCGGATGTCACGCGGGTTTTCGTAGACTTCGGCCGGCGTGCCGATCTGGACGATGTTGCCCTCGATCATGACGGCGATACGGCTGGACATCGTCATCGCTTCGGCCTGGTCGTGGGTCACGTAGACAAAGGTGGCCTTTAGCTGGCGATGCAACTGGGCCAGCTCCGCGCGCATGTGCACCCGCAGCTTGGCGTCAAGATTTGACAGCGGCTCGTCGAACAGAAAGCCGACCGGCTGGCGCACGATGGCGCGGCCGACCGCGACGCGCTGCCGCTGGCCGCCGGATAGCTGCCCCGGTTTGCGCTTGAGCAGGCCTGAGAGTTCGAGCTGGGCGGCAACCCGCTCGACATCTTCCCTGATGCCACGTTCGGTGCGGGCGCGTTCGGGGAGCAGCCGGCCAACCAGCGGTATGCGCGCAAGGGCGGAATGGCGCCGCATCCGCAGCGGCACGGCAATATTGTCGAACACGTTCAGATGCGGATACAGCGCGTAGGACTGAAATACCATCGCGAGGTTGCGCGCGCTGGCGCGAATCCCGTCGACCGGAATGCTGTCGATGCGCACCTCGCCAGAGCTCTGGGGCTCCAGGCCCGCAATGATGCGCAGCAATGTCGACTTGCCGCAGCCGGAGGGGCCGATCAGCGCGATAAACTCGCCGTCTTCGATCGCCAGATCGATTCCCTTTATGATTTCCGCCGAGTCGAATGTCTTGCGGACGCCGTTCAATTCGATCTTCGCCATTCGCCGTTGCCCCCAACTGCCATGCAGCATTGGGCGATGATTAGGAGCGGCGCTTGACAGTCACATAACGTTCAAAGGATCTGCCTATTCTCAACCAAGGATTTCCCTTCTCGGGCATCCCTGGGAGTTGACTGGCGCTGGAGGCTTGAATTCATATGGCTTTGACGTCTTCGCGGGTGCGAGCCGTGAACGCGGTGTTTGAAGCTGGCAATTTTTCCGCCGCGGCAAGACGTCTCGGTGTGACGCAGCCTTCGATCGCCCAATTGGTTCGCGAGCTGGAGTCCGAGTTCAATGTCAGGCTGTTTGATCGGCATGGCCACAGCCTGGTGGCCACCCCGCTATGCCGCCAGCTTTATGCCGCGACCAGCCGAATCCAGGCGATGGAAGCCGACGCGGTCGCGATTCTCGAGCAGCGCGAGGAACTGGCCGGAGGCGAACTGCGCGTGGGGCTGGGCAATTCGATGCCTGGAATGGCGCTGATTTCTGCATTCAAGGCGCTCTATCCGAAAATCCAGATTTGCGTGGAGATCGGCAACTGGTCGGACATCATGGCTGCCGTTATCGACCGGCGCGTCGACGTTGCCGTGCTCCCGGAGGTGCCTCAGGATCGTCGGTTTCGGTGCGAGGTCTGTCTACACCAGCGCGTCGTGGCGATCTGTCATCCCGGACATGCCCTGAATCAGCTGGGCCGGGTTTCGGTCGTCGAGCTGATCCAATATCCGCTGGTGTTTCGCACCCGCAATTCCTCCACCCAGCGCGTCGTGGACAAGGCTTTCCGGACCGCCGGACTGCGGCTAGAGCCAGCCATCGTCGTGAATACCCGCGAGGGCATGCTGGAAGCCGTGGCGAACCGGCTCGGCATCGGATTTATCTGGGAGCACGGCTCGAGCCGCGTCGACCGGATCGCAAAGGTCGTGGTGTCGGAAATGGACGCTGAAGTCCCCGAGTATATTTTCGCGCTGCTTGGCGCGAAGGGAAAACTCGTGGAACTGTTCTTTCATTCACGCCATTTGTTGCCGCAAGGCGCGAACTAGGGCGCTATCGTTGTGGTGCAGTAGCTACCTGATCGCAGGACGCCGATGATGCCCTGCAGTTGACATTCGATCGGTTCGCGGCCTTGCGGCGAGAGGCGGATCACGGTTCGGAAAGCCTACGCCGAGATGATGACCTTGAGCGCCCGCGTGCCGGCGGCGTGTCCAAAGGTTTCGTAGGCATCGAGAATCTGATGGAACTTGAAGCGATGCGTGATCAGGAGCTGAGGATCGATTTTCTTGGATTGCACGGTCTTCAGCAGCATCGGGGTCGTCACTGTATCGACCAGTCGGGTAGTGATTGTGATGTTCTGCGACCACAGCCGCTCAAGATGCAGGTCGGCCTTGGTGCCGTGGACGCCGACATTGGCGATCACGCCGCCAGGCGCGATCAAATCCTCACAGAGAACGAAGGTTGCGGGAATGCCGACCGCCTCGATCGCTGTATCGACGCCGATGCCGTCCGTGAGTTCCATGACCTTCTCGACCGCCTTGCCGTCGGTGCTATTGACGGTGTGGGTTGCGCCGAAGCGGCGCGCGACCTCGAGACGGTTGTCGTCGAGGTCGATCATGATGATCTGTGCCGGCGAATAGAACTGAGCCGTGAGCAGGGCGGCGAGACCGATGGGGCCCGTGCCGACGATCGCCACCGTAGATCCCGGGGCGACCTTGCCGTTGAGCACGCCGCATTCGAATCCGGTCGGGAGAATGTCGCTCAGCATGACCAGCGCTTCTTCGTCAGCGCCTTCGGGGATCCGATAGAGGCTGGTATCGGCATGGGGAATCCGAACGAATTCCGCCTGCGTGCCGTCGATGCGGTTGCCAAGAATCCAGCCGCCGGTAGTGCAATGAGAATACATGCCACGCCGGCAATATTCGCATTTGCCGCACGATGATATGCAGGAGATCAGCACGTGGTCGCCAGGGCGGAACGCGGTCACACCGACGCCGACGGCGTCGATGATGCCGACCCCTTCATGCCCCAGAATTCGTCCCGGTGCGCAGGTCGCGACGTCACCCTTTAGAATGTGCAAGTCGGTTCCGCAGATCGTAGTCTTGGTGACCCTGACGATGGCATCGCCCGGCAGCTGAAGTTCCGGCTTGGGACGGTCTTCAACAGCTTTCGCGCCGGGGCCGAGGTAGATGAGGGCTTTCATGTGATCTTCCATTCGTAGGAGGCAGGGTGATCATTTCAAGCTTGGGATATTCTCTGCTCAGACTGCTTGATCTGGATCAGCGATCAGGAAACGATGAGGGAGTGGCAATCCGGGCGCCCTTGCTCTGACGTCTCGGCTGTCACGACAAGGGATCACGGCTTCAACCGGCCGAACTCCCGTGCTGCGGGTTCCGCTTGCGGGGACGCTCTCGATCGGCTTCGTCGCGCCACCGCTTGACTTCGTCAAGCTCGGCGTCGGGCTGCTTCACGATCACTTCGCGTTGTCCGAGGTAGAGATTGCCGCTGTCGCCGTCGATGGTGATCCAATCGCCTCCCGATATAGTTGTGCCTGCGAGCTGTGCCCGGTCGGCCGCGGCGTCGATCGTCATCGCGCTGCATCCGACGACGCAGGGCTTCGCCATCTGGCGCGCGACCAGCGCGGCATGCGCGGTGCGGGCGCCGATTGATGTCACGATGCCTGCCGCGACGGCAAAGCCCGCGACATCGGCGGTGCTGGTATCCGGTCGCATCAGGATCACCGGCTCCCCCGCGGCTGCCAGGCGTTGGGCGCTTTCGGAGCAGAACGCCGAGCGTCCCACCGCGATGCCGCCTGACGCGCCGATTCCGGCGGTGACCGGATCATCTGCCGACGCCAGCGAGACCTGGACGAGGGCCGCGGGATCGATGCCGTCGAGCCGCTGCACTCCTTCGGGCCTCGTGATCAGTCCTTCGTGAACGAGGTCGATGGCGATCCGGAGCGCCGCGCGAGGGGTCCGCTTTGCGGAGCGCGTCTGCAGAATCCACAATTTGCCGTCCTCGATCGTAAACTCAACATCCTGCACATCGCCGAATTCCCGTTCCAGACGCTTGAGAGTCTCTCCGAGTTCGGCCGCGACCGCTGGCAGCGAGCGAGCGAAGGTTTCTTCCGTGTCGGGCGTTCGGCGGCCCGAGACGACGTCTTCGCCCTGGGCGTCCAGCACGAGGTCGATCATCGGCTGAGGCTTGCCGGTTGAGGGATCCCGCGAAAATGCCACGCCGGCTCCGGATGATGGCCCGCCATTGCCGAATACCATGGCCTGAACCGTGACCGCGGTGCCACGGAGATGGTCGAGTTTCTCGATGCGGCGGTAGGCCTGCGCCCGCGCGCTCATCCACGACTGGTAGACGGCTCTTGCAGCGCAGTCGAGCTGCGCCGTCGCATCCTCGAGCCAGTCGTCGTCGTGAGCTTCGATCAAAGCCTGCTCATCTGCGGCGAGACGTTCCAGCGCTTCACTATCCAGCTCGCGATCGTTGGCGACACTTTCGCTGGCGGTCAGCTCGGCGAGGCGCGCCGCGAACGGTTCGGGATCGAGGCCCAGCACCGCTTCGCCATAGCTCTCGAGAAAGCGCCGCCGGCAATCCCACGCCAGCCGCGGCCGGCCAGTGGCCCGGATCAGACCCTGCACGGCACTCGACGTGCAGCCGACGTTGAGGACGGTTTCCAGCATGCCCGGCATCGACCGCGCCGCTCCCGAGCGTACCGATACCAGCAGCGGTTGCCGACGATCGCCGAAGCGTTTTCCGGTCGCGTTCTCCAGGAACTCGATGCCGTCCTTCAGCCCATCGCGCAGGTGGTGCTCCGCATGACCGTCCCCCTCCAAGATCGAAGCGCAGAGCTTGACCGGGAGCACGAAGGCCGGCGGCACCGGCAGACCGAGAGCCGCCATCCGCGCCAGGTTGGCGGCTTTGGCGCCGACTGCGTCGGCGGAGTGTTGTTCGGTCGATCCACCGCCGATACGCACGATATGCATAGGCTAGAGTCCTTCCTAAGCTGATAGTTCGGTCATGATGTGCCGTCGCAATAGGTGTCCGAAGCCCGCCAGCCGGTCGGTGGCGCGCTCGATGGCGCGGGCCAGTTCGAGAACGGAGAGCGACGTCGCCACGTTGAAACCGCCGGCGAATACCCGCGCGGTGACGTCGCGTTCCCGCGAATCCGCCGCATGTTCGGCGTCTATCAGGCGAGCAATGGCGTCCAGCGCGTCTTCAGAGTCGGCGCGGCGTCCCTCCGGCACCTCGATGGCGGCGGCGAGGCCCGAAGCCGCGGCTTCCGTCGCTGTCGTGGCGATTGCACACAACCCGGCAAGTGCCGTCAGCAGCGAAGGATCGATCCCGGCAGGCGCCACCGAGGCGATAAAGGCGGCCTGTTCCAGTTCGTCGACGGCTTCCTCGACGCGATCCACCAGTTGTTCAATGATCGGGCCTGCGTCGAGGCGAGTCGCTTCCTTACGGGCTTCGATGGCAATGCGGTCGGCCTTGCGTTCGATGCGGCCGGCACGGGCGGTCAGCAGCGCGCCGTCGGCCGGCCTGCCTCCCTGCAGCGCGGCAATGTGCTGGGCGATCGCAGCGGCGACGTCGTGGGCCAATCCAACCTGGCGCAGTACGATACCGAGCAGGGCGCTGTCGACGCGTTCAAGATGCCTGACTAGATCGGCTTCGATCTGGTCGCGGACCAGCCTGACCGATCGGCCCCCACTCAGCGCCTCGGTCGAAGCGCGCATCGCGGTTTTGAGGAAATCGACCGCGGCGTTGCGTCCGAGCGCCTGATCCAGCCGCTCGCCGAAGCCAATTCGCGTTGGCGCCGCATTGCGCACCGCTGTGCCGATCAATTCATTGCCGCCGAGCTCCAGAAAGGCGCGGTGGCCGATCCGCTGCCGGGCAGCCCATTCAAGAATGCGGGCCGCATCGTCCTTGGCGACCCAGCTGCGCAGCAACTTGCGCGCCTTGTTCCAATCGATCAGGAATACCACTGCGGCACCTAGCGCGGCCAGGAAGGCGTTACGATCCTCGGAGCTCTCGGCCTTGTACTGCCCGGTGACCAGAAAGAAGGCATCATCGTCGCCAAGACCCACCGCGGTGTGACGATCGAGCCCGCTCCATTTCGCCTGGAATTTATCGAACAAGCCGATGAAGAACTTCGCCCGCGCCCGATGCACGTCGGTATAGGTCACCGTCACGGAATTCTTCTCGACCGCAATGACCACCACATGGGCGTCGGTAGTTCCGATGTCGTTTTGGATCAGCAATCGGCTGCCCGACCTGGTCGCCATCGTCTCCAGGCCCGGATGGTTGAACTTCAGGGCGCGCGTCTCGTTGAGCCCCTTCATGAAGCTTCCCACCGGCGCACGATCTTCCTGCTGCAAGCCGAAGACATGGGCGCCCGCCAAAATTTCCTCGGAGCAGTCTGCGGCGAGCCGGTTGAGCGCCTTGTGCAGATCCATCACCAGCCGATGCAAGCTGTCGGTTCCGTCCTGGGCCACGCCGGTCAATTTTGCGATACGCGCGATCTCGATTTCATTCGACGCCTCAAGCGCGCCGGCATTGCGAATCGCCGCGAGCCGCGCACTCATGGTTTCGCCCTCGGAGGATTTGCCGGCGCTTACGGCCCGGATCATCGCCGTGACGTCGTCGTGGATTTCTTTCATCAATTTGGCAAGATTGGGCGCGGCCATTCGGCCATCGCCGGCAAGATGAGCGCCACCGATCAGCGTCGCCAGCGCCGCGGGCGCGAGTCCAGCGGCCGGACATTCGACGTGCAGGTCGGTGGCCGGGCGATCCGGCTGCTGCGCATGGTTCGATGCTGCTTGAAGCGCGCTCATGCGAACCTTGATACGATCATTCGCGGCCAGACCCTCCGCGACGAGCGAGGGCAACAGAATGTCAGCTTGTCCGAGCTGTTCGATAATTTGTGATTTCATGGCCCCGCCAATCCAACTTGCGACATTGATATGCCCTGCATCGGCGACAGTTTCATTGCGCTAGATCATTCATGGAAACGTCATATTCGAAGCCGCCACTTCATCGAAGAGTACCAAATCGCGATCTTCGAACCGGCTCCCCTCGCACGCCTGAAATATCCTTCCGCGCAAAAGGAGTAGCCAACTTGGCTGTGACGTCACACGCCTGAAATATCCTTGGCCGAACGTCGGTAAGCGAGAATCATCGAAGCGCTCAGGTTCCCCGTCATGCGGATCTTAATTGCGACCGACGCCTGGCACCCGCAGGTAAACGGCGTCGTCAGAACGTTGACGTCGCTGGCCCGCAGTGCTTCGACCCTGGGGGTCGATATCGATTTCCTCACTCCCGACGGATTTCAGTCGTTTGCGGTGCCGACCTATCCGGGGTTACGAGTGGCGTGGCCGGATCGGCGCGAGATTGCTCGCAGGATCGAAGCGGCATCGCCGGACGCCATTCATATCGCGACCGAGGGGCCGATCGGGTGGGCGGTTCGCGCCTATTGCCGCCGCCGCAGGCTGGCGTTCACGACGTCCTATACGACGCGCTTTCCGGAATACATCGCAGTGCGCTCGATCATTCCGGCATGGCTGAGCTATGCGGTGCTACGGCATTTTCACGCCGCGGCCGCCATGACGATGGTCGCTACGTCGTCGCTCAGGCAGGAACTTGGCGCAAAAGGGTTCCGGAAGCTCGGCAGCTGGACGCGCGGGGTCGACACCGATCTTTTCCGGCCCGACGATCCGGCCGAGCTTGATTTGCCCAGACCCATTTTCATGACGGTGGGCCGCGTTGCGGTCGAAAAAAACCTGGATGCGTTTCTCACGCTGAACCTGCCGGGGTCGAAGGTCGTGATCGGGGATGGGCCGCAAAGGGCGATCCTGGAGCGCCGCTACCCGAAGACCAGATTCCTCGGCGAAAAAACCGGTGCGGATTTGACCGCTCATCTGGCGGCGGCAGACGTTTTTGTATTCCCGAGCCTCACCGATACCTTCGGCGTCGTGCAACTCGAGGCGCTGGCCTGTGGCACGCCCGTTGCGGCGTTTCCGGTCACAGGTCCGCTGGACGTAATTGCAGATCACCCGGTCGGCGCGCTGAATATGGACCTGCGCCGTGCCTGCATCGGCGCGCTGAGCCTGTCGCGTGAGGCGTGCCGGAGTTTTGCGCTCGAGCGCTCCTGGGAAAACAGCACAAGGCAATTCATCGGCAATCTGAGCGCGTCGCAGTCGAGCCGTTCGCTGCGACCCGCCCGCCGCATGGCGGGCCGAAGCGCGGTTCAGGGCTAATCGACCGATCACAACAAACGGTTTGGAGTTACCATGGCAGAAATCATCAAACTTGACGGTACCAGGCAATTGGACTTCGACCGCGAGACGGTCGAACAGGCCTATGACCGCTGGGCTCCGGTCTATGACCTCGTGTTCGGCGGCGTGTTCAGCAAGGGTCGGCGCGCCGCGATCCTGGCCACCAACAGCATCGGCGGCCGCGTGCTGGAGGTCGGTGTCGGCACCGGCATCTCGTTGCCGCAATACGCGTCCCACCTTCGCATCTTCGGGACCGATATATCGGAAGCCATGCTGCGCAAGGCGCAGGCGCGGGTGGACGATCTTCGCCTGAAGAACGTCGAGGGTCTCGCGGTGATGGACGCGGAGAAGCTCGAGTTCTCCGATTGCTCGTTCGATGTCGTAATGGCGCAGTATGTAGTGACCGCGGTGCCAAACCCGGAAGTCGCGCTGGACGAGTTCGCCCGGGTTTTGCGGCCCGGCGGCGAGCTTATCCTCCTGAGTCGCGTCAGCGCGGACGCCGGGATGCGTCGCTTCATCGAGCAGCGGCTTCAGCCGGTGGTGCGTCAACTCGGCTGGCGAACCGAATTCGCCTGGTCGCGCTATGCGCAGTGGCTGGCGGGTGCGCGCGGAATGGAATTGATCGAGCGCCGCCCGGTACCGCCCTTCGGCCATTTCTCGCTGATCCGTTTCCGCAAGACCGCTGCCGTTGCGGCCGCCGCTTGAGCTGGCACGGGCAGGTCACCGACGGCCTCGTCCCAAAGCAGCGCATGTCAATATGATGTCGTCATATGGCGGACATCGAATCTCGTTAAATGAACTCGACCTACTTTGGGGGAGACAATGATCAGGAACTTCCGCGAACAGCTGCGCACGCAACGCTGGGATGACCACCGCTACTACCATCACAGCCGAATCAACCAGAGCCTGCACTTCGTCAGTGCCGCGAGCTTTCTGGTCGCCTATGCGCTGCTGTTCGTCGATCCGGTCGCCGCCGCGCTGATCGGCTGGCTGGTCTCGATGACCACCCGCCAGGCGGGGCACTTCTTCTTTGAGCCCAGGGGCTACGATCACGTCAACGAGGCGACCCACGATCACAAGGAAGAGATCAAGGTCGGCTATAATCTGAACCGCAAGATCGTCTTGATGACGATCTGGGCGCTTTCCCCGCTGGTGCTGTTCCTCGATCCGACCCTTTTCGGGATATTTGCACCCTGGAGTTCGCTGCCTGACTTCATGCGTCACGTAGCCAAGGTCTGGCTGGCGATCGGAATTGGCGGCCTGCTGTTCCGGACCGTGCACCTGTTCTTTATCCGCGACGTTGAGACTGGCCTAGTGTGGATGACCAAGATCCTGACCGATCCCTTTAGCGATCTCAAACTCTACTACAAGGCGCCGCTGTATTTGATGAAGGGCGAGTTGATCGATCCCGGCCTCGAAAAGCACGTCAAGCAAGCCTGACAGCGAATGATCCGGACGACGGCCGCTGGCTCACCGCGACCGTCGTCGCGCGATCATCTCTTTCAGGATCTGCCGACGGATCGCCTTGTTGGTGAGCGCAGCGTTGCGCCACCACCAGCCGTCCTGCTTCATTTTCTCCACCGCGGTTACAAAGCGCGCGGCGACTTCGGCAAAATCCGCGTCGGAATAGTTCAGACTGAAGATCAGGCGGCCGGTCCCGACCCAGCTCAATGCCAGCTGCTCCGCCCGCAGGTAGTATTGAAGCATCCAGTTGTAACGTGACGGCTCGGTATATTGCACCATCCAGATCGAAGACAGGTTGGAGACCCGGACCGGCAGGTCCAGCGCGGCCAGCTTGTCGTTGAGCTGCCGCGCCCGATTGTCCCAGCTGTCGTCGAGCCCGTCATAGATCGCACGGAAGGCTGGATCGGCGAGCCGGCTGAGGAATTCGTCCATTGCTGTCATGACGTAAGGGTGCGAATTGAAAGTGCCCCGCGCGAAGCAGATGTCCACAGGGCGATCATCCCGGTAGCGGCGCATCAGGTCCTTGCGCCCGCAAACCACGCCGACCGGGAGTCCTCCCGCCAGGCTCTTGCCGTAGGTCACCATGTCGGCGCGGATGCCGAAGTATTGCTGCGCGCCGCCGGCGGCGAGCCTGAAGCCGACGAACACCTCGTCGAAGATCAGGACGATGCCGCGCTCGGTACAGACTTGCCGCAGCGATTTGAGCCACTCGCTATACGCCGCGCGGTCAAAATGGCCGGCTCGCGAGCTGTCGACCAGCGCGGAATCGGCGGCCGCTCCGGCGTTGGGGTGAAGTGCCTGCAGCGGGTTGACGAGCACGCAGGCGATATCGCGTCGCGTTTTCAGCACATGCAGCGTCCGCTCCGACATGTCGGCCAGCGTATAGGTCTCGTGCGGGGAAATCGGATTGCCGACACCGGGCTGCACGTCTCCCCACCAACCGTGATAGGCCCCGGAAAAGCGCACGAGATGCGATCGGCCGGTGTGATAACGGGCCAGCCGCACCGCTTGCATCACGGCTTCGGTGCCCGACATGTGGAACGAGACTTCGTCGAGGCCAGAAATCGCGCACAGCCGCGTGACGTTGTCGGTGATGACAGGATGATAGGGCCCCAGCACAGGACCGAGCGCGTGGGTGCGCGCCGCGGCGTTGGCGATGCATTCCTTGTAGAAATCGTTGCCGAAGATATTGACGCCGTACGAGCCGGTCAGGTCGTGGAACACGTTTCCGTCGGGATCGGAAACGGTGACTCCCGCCGACGACACCATGAATGCGCCGGTTCCGAGATGCTCGCGGACCAGCCGGCTGTACTGGAACGGCACCCGGTAGGCTTCGGTGAATTGCAGGTCGGATATTTTTTCCGCGGCCTGCTGCGTCATCTGCCGCCCTATCGGGTATCGGTCTTTGTAAAGGGCCGCAAGTTTGAAAAAGCCGTCCTGGCGTTGCAGGCCGATTTCAGCCGGCGCACCGTCCGAGCGAAAGAATTCATCGATGTCGAATTCATAAAACGGCACAAGCCGCGCGACCAGGCGGGACATCTTGGAATGTCCTGTCAGCGAGCGGTGTTTGGCACGCGACAGCGCCAGTCGGGCGTGCAACTTGGGAAAGATGGTTGCGGCGCCGGTTATCGCAGCGGCGGACAGTGCCAGAATCGGAAGAGGCGAATCCATGCCACCAGCGCTAAACAGTCGAGCTGACAGGATCATGACAGTTCGAAGCCTGATCTCGGCGCTGACACAGCAGGAAAACCTCAACTTCCTGCTGACCAACCGGATACCGCGGGCGGCGCTGACGCGGTTCATGGGCTGGTTCAGCAAGATCGAAAACCCGCTGATCCGGGATATGTCGATCATGTGCTGGCGGCTGTTCTCCGATCTCGACCTCAGCGAGGCGCGCAAGACCAGCTTCAAGAGCATGCACGATTGCTTCATCCGCGAGCTCCGCCCCGGGCTGCGGCCGGTCGACCCCGATCCGGCTGTGGTGGTCAGTCCGTGCGACGCCATCATCGGCGCGCACGGCCGGATCGAGGATACCGAGCTGTTTCAGATCAAGGGCGCGCCTTACTCTCTGCTGGACCTGCTCGGCGATCCCGCGCTGGTCGAGCCGCACCGCAATGGCCGGTTCATCACCCTGCGTTTGATGTCCAGCATGTACCATCGCTTCCACGCGCCGCATGATGGCCGGATCGAGCGGGTCACTTTCGTCCATGGCGATGTGTGGAACGTCAATCCGATTGCGCTGAAGCGGGTCGAGCGGCTGTTCTGCAGGAACGTACGGGCGGTACTTCAAATGCGGCTGGCAACGGGCGAAACGCTGACCCTGGTTCCGGTGGCGGCGATCCTGGTCGCGAGCCTGCGGCTGCACTTTCTCGATCTCACGCTCAATGCGCAAAGCCGCGGGCCGACGATCTTTCCCTGCGATGCAATCGTGCGCAAAGGCGAAGAACTCGGATGGTTCGAGCACGGATCGACGATCATCGTGCTGGCGCCGAACCATTTCGAGTTCTGCGACAATGTGGTGGACTCCGCGCGGATCAATGCCGGTCAACCCTTGATGCGGCGGGCCGGAGTCGTGCGGCCCACGTGAACTGATTCATCCGCCTGTCGCAAATCCTTCGGCGCAGAGTCAAGTTGGGCGGGCACCCTTCGTCATGATTCGACGAGGGTGCCGGGAATGCCGATTGCGATACGCGCGACGCCGGGTCTGACCAGGCGGCAGTTGCTGGTCAGGTCGGCAGCGACGGTCGCCATGGCAGGGATCGGAGGTCTAGCCAAGCCATATCTGAGCCGCGCCGCGGACCGGCCACGGATCACCAGCGGGATCGCGTCAGGCGATGTCTCTGCCGACTCCGCCGTGATATGGGCGCGCGCCGATCGGCCGGCGCGCATGCAGGTGGAATGCTCCACCGTCGAGAGCTTCAAGACGATTTTTCGCGCCGCATCGGCGCGAGCGCTGCCGGACAGCGATTTCACCTCGAAACTGGTGCTGGAAGGCCTGCCGTCCGGGCAGGATGTTTTCTACCGGGTGCGGTTCGAGGATGTCGCCGACGCCGGGATCTCGGGAGAAACGCTCGTCGGGCATTTCCGCACCGCGCCGGCCGATCAGCAGTCAGTATCGTTTGTCTGGTCGGGCGACACCGCCGGACAGGGATGGGGTATCGATGCCAGCCGCGGTGGCATGCGCACCTACGCCACCATGCTCGAGAACCGCCCCGATTTCTTCATCCATTGCGGCGATCACATCTACGCCGACTGTCCGATCGAGGCGGAATTGAAACTGCCCGACGGCAGCCTCTGGCGGAACTTGGTCTCGGAAGAAAAATCCGTTGTCGCGAAAAGCATCGCGCAGTTCCGCGGCAACTACAAATACAACCTGCTCGACGAGAATCTGCGTGCCTTCAATGCCCAGGTGCCGATGCTCGCGCAGTGGGACGACCATGAAGTGACCAACGACTGGTCGCCGCTCGGCACCGCGGACGAGACCCGCTACGCCGCGGACGGCAGATCTCGCCTGGTGGCGCGGGCGGCCCGCGCATTTCACGAATTCATGCCGATTCGCAGCCTGCCGGCGCAGGCCGGCCGGATCTATCGCAGGGTCGGCTACGGGCCGCTGCTCGACGTGTTTCTGCTGGACATGCGCAGCTATCGCGATTCGACCTGGAACCAGCGCGGCGACGGCAACGACGCCTGCATCCTCGGACTGATCCAGTCGGCCTGGCTGAAGCGTGAACTCGCGGCGTCCGACGCGACCTGGAAGGTCATTGCCGCGGACATGCCGATCGGCCTGGTCAGCGAAGACGGCATTGCGCTCGGCGATGGTCCGCCGGAACGGCGCGAATGCGAGATCGCCGATCTGCTATCTCACATGAAGCGCGCCGGCATCAGGAACACGGTCTGGCTGACCGCCGACATGCATTATACGGCCGCGCATCGGTACGATCCGAATCGCGCCGTCTTCCAGGATTTCGAGCCGTTCTGGGAGTTCGTCTCCGGCCCGCTGCACGCCGGGACATGGGGACCCGCCCCGCTGGACAATACCTTCGGTCCGACGGTGGCGTTTCAGAAGGGCTGCAGCGCGGAGCAGGGTGAAAACCTCGCGCCGTGTTTCGGACTGCAGTTCTTCGGCCGCGTCGATATCGACGGCCGGTCGGAAGTCATGACGGTGACCCTGAAGGATGTCGATAATCGCGATTTGTGGTCGGTCGATATCGAGCCGCAGCCGGACGCCCGGCCTGCGCGAAGGCTGTCCCAACGTTTCTGACGGTGCCGGCACAAAGCAACAGCGAGCGCACTATTCGGATGCTTGCACGAGGGCGTATTGCGCGACGATGTGGAAGCGGGAAGCGCCGTTCTCCTGACGGAAAACGGCAATCCGGTCGATCGGAAGCGTCGGCAGATCCAGAGCGGCAAAGCGGTTCGCCAGCATCTTCAACAAGCAGTCGCGGCGCTCGGCGCCCAGCCGACCCGTCAGCGTCATGTGAAAACGGAAGTCGTCCATCACATAGGGATATCCCCAGCGATCCAGATTATCGCGCTGCGATGGCGTCAATTGTGAGGGATTGCGCCGCGCACGATCCGCTTCGGTGAGCGGTGCGCGGAACAAGTCGAACTCGCGGACGCAATCGGCCGCGAGATGGATCAGTTCCGGTGGCGGCTCCGACGGGACGACCGCAATGAAGCCGCTGATCGAGCCGACGACCGGCCGGATCACCGGAATTGCCCGGGGCGTTGCCGCGAATGCGGCACATGCGGCGAGAAGCTCGATCTCGGTTTTGCCGTGCGCCAGAGACATCGGCGCCTTCAGCGTGGCGTGAAACCCGTATTTGCGTGGATCCCTGGTCAGATCATGCCAGTCCGGCGCCGCCCGCAGGATGCCGTCCGAGAACGGCAGGTCGTCGCCGCTGAAAGCGTCATAGCCGAGCAGCTGCGCACCGAAGCGATCGAGTTCGCTTCCGGGTGGCGGGACATAGTAGATCGCGTAGCGCGGATCGTCGGCCATACCAGCACCATAGAGCCGCGTTAAGCGGCCGCAACAGTTTCGCGCGACGTGGCTGCGAACCGGATCAGGCGATCAGCATCGGTCAGATGTACCAGACGTCCCGCGGCGATGACGCCGATGATCCGCGGCCGCAGCGGTACGACGTCGTCGACAAGCAGGATGTCGGCGCGCCGGCCTTCCGCGAGAACGCCGCGATCGGCGAAACCGGCGGCCCTGGCGGGCGCCGCCGATATCAAGTCCCAGGCTCGAGCGAGCGGCAGCACACCATCGGCGGCGAGGCGGAACGCCGCCAGCAATGGCGCGGGATAATAGTAATCCGACGCCAGAACCGAACACAGGCCCTTGGCAATCATGTCGGCCGCCCTGGTCCAGCCGGTATGGCTGCCGCCGCGCACGACATTGGGCGCACCGAACACGATGAAATCGCCGGCCGCGGCGGCCTCGCGTGCGGTTTCCTCGTTGACCGGAAACTCGGCGATGCCGACGCCTTGATCCCGAAACGCCTTTCGCATCGCGGGACTGTCATCGTCGTGCGACAGCATGCGGACGCCGGCCGCCCGCGCGGCGTTGGCCAGCCGGGCAATCGATGCCGGGACGTCGTGACCGCGGCAAACGACGCTCGCCACGAGATCATCGAACGCCTCGCTGCAAAGACCGGTGCGTTCCACCATGCGGCTGCGTTTGTGCGGCTTGGCAAGATCGGCGACCGTGGAATCCATGTGGTCGTTGAACGCGAACAGATCGATGCGCCCCTCGGCCAACCATCGGGCGATTCCGGTTTCGGCATCGAGATTGTAGGTTTCGTGGCGCAGGTGGAAGCGGGTATCCGCCGCCAGTTGCGGCCGCAGCGCCTCGATCGCCTCGAGCAGCTGCCGCGCATTTTCCGCGCTGCGCAGTCCCGGCTCCCACGACCAGGTGGTGGCGTGAAACACCGTGGTGATGCCGTTGGCGATCGCCTGCCGATCGCTGTCGACCAGCGCCACATCGACGGGAAAATCGACGCCGGCGCGAGGCATCATCTGCCGCTCGAACGCGTCGCCGTGCAAATCGACGATGCCCGGCAGCACCTTCAGGCCGCCGGCATCGATGCCGAACGAAGCTCGTTCCTGCTCTGAACCCACGGCGACGATGTCACGTCCGGCGATCCGCAGCGAGGTTTCATGAAATTCGCCGTCGAGAAGGGTCTCGCCACCCTTGATCGCAATATCCGTCACGGCACGGCTCGCTTGGTGGGCGAACGCCCGGGGATGGCAGCAGTCTCGTGCTTGTCGAGAAAATCCTCGACCGTCAGTTTGCGGAAATCGGGCAGGGCGCGGCGCAGCGTTTCATGGTCCCAGTCCCACCACGCCAGCGCGGCGAGCCGGTTGGTTATGTCTTCCGGGAATCGCCGCTTGACGATCCGCGCTGGATTTCCAGCGACGATGGTGTAGGCCGGCACGTCCTTGGTCACGATGGCGCCCGCCGCGACGACGGCGCCGGTGCCGATGCTGCGGCCCGGCAGCACGACGGCGCCGTGCCCGATCCAGACGTCATGACCGATGTGGACGTGATGCAGGCGGCGCCATTCGAAAAATTCGGCTTCGTCGCCTTCGCCCGGGAAATAGACGCTGGCGCGATAGGTGAAGTGGGCCTGCGAAGCCCGCTGCATGGGGTGATTGCCCGGATTGATCCTGGTCATCGCCGCGATCGAGCAGAACTTTCCGATCGTGGTGTAGGTGATCTGGGCGTCGTTCACGACGTAGGAATAGTCGCCCACCGTCACTTCATGCAGCATCGTGCGGGCACCCACTTCGCAGTAGGCTCCGAGCTTTGTCTCATGCAGCGTCGCCGTGGGATCGATCGTTGGTTCAACCGAAAGCATTTTGCCAGTCATCCGAATTCCAGAGGCCGATGCAGATGGACCGATAAGCCCGCACGTCATCAGTGGGCTTGATGACAGCATCATGACGAACGAATGACAGCCAATACGGCTGTGGATGGCGACCGCGCTGCAGCGTGACTGTCACACGACTGTCGAATCCAGACGCTAGCGATGGTCCCGGTCAAGAGCATTGGAGCAATGCATGCTGGTGGTTGAGGGTTTGACGTGCCGTTTCGGCACGAAAGCCGCGGTCGACAATGCCTCGTTTTCGATTGCTCCCGGCGCCTTCGTCGGCGTGATCGGCCGTTCGGGCGCCGGCAAGTCGACCCTGCTGCGGATGATCAATCGCCTCGCCGAGCCCTCCGAAGGACGCATCCTGTTCGAAGGCGTCGATGTGACGGCGCTGCGCGGCAGGGAGCTGCGGCGGTGGCGCGCGCGGTCGGCAATGATCTTTCAGCAGTTCAATCTGGTCGGCCGCCTGGATGTGCTGACCAACGTGCTGATGGGGCGGCTTGCCACGGTGCCGACATGGCGTTCGCTGGCGCAGCTGTGGCCCGACGAGGACAAGGCGATTGCGTTGTCGGCCCTCGAGCAATTCGATATGGCCTCGATTGCAGCGCAGCGCGCCGATCAGCTATCGGGCGGTCAGCAGCAACGCGTCGCAATTGCGCGCGCGCTGGTTCAGCAGCCCGCGATGATCCTCGCCGACGAGCCGATCGCCTCGCTCGATCCCCGCAATACCCGGATCGTGATGGACGCGTTGCTGCGTATCAACAAGCACTTCGGCATCACCGTGATCTGTAACCTGCATTCGCTCGATCTGGCGCGCAGCTACTGCGACCGCCTGATCGCCATGGCTTCGGGGCGGATCGTATTCGACGGCGCGCCGGCGGCGCTGACAGATCGCATCGCGCGCGAGCTTTACGATCTCGAGGCGGACGAAGTCATGGGCGTGGCGCCCGGGCAGCATCCGGCGGGATCAGAAACACCGGCTCTCGGCACCGCTGCCGCGGCCTGAGTGCCGGCGTCCGTAAGGGCGCAGCGAGTGCTGCCCCAACAATGCAGGTGACCTCATGATCAATCGCCGCCTCATTCTCGCCGGTGCTGTTGCGGCGCTCGCGTTCAATGCATCCGCCGCGTCCGCGCAGGAATGGAAAACAAACTATCCGGAACTGGTGATGGCTCTGGTGCCGGCCGAAAACGCCACAGGCGTTCTGGCGCGCGTTGGGCCATTTGCCGAGTACTTGACCCGTGAGCTTGGTGTGAAGGTGACCCTGCGGGTCGCCAACGATTACACCGCCGTTATCGAAGGTCAGAAGAACCGCCAGATCCACATCGGACAGTATGGGCCGGGCTCCTACGCCCGGGCCAATGCCGTGTCGAAAGGCAACGTTGTTCCCTTCGTGACACTGCGCAATTCCGGCGGCGTCATCGGATACTATTCTGTGATGTATGTGCGCGCCGACAGTGAGTACAAGTCGGTCGCCGACCTCAAAGGCAAGATCCTTGGACTTGTGGATGTGGAGTCCACATCCGGCTTCAAGGCCCCGACCTTTTTTCTGTCGGAGCAGGGCTTTCCGATCGAAAAGCACTTCAAGCTAACGCAGCCGACAGGCAGCCATGAGAACGCGATATTTGCGCTGGCTACCGGAACGGTTGATGCAGCGGTCAATTGGTGGAATGCCGAAGACGACTCGAACCTGAGACGCATGCTTACCAAAGGGATGTTGAAGAAAGCGGACGGATCTCCGATGGCGGCATCTGATTTCCGGATCGTCTGGAAGTCGCCACTGCTGCCCGGCTCTCCCTTCGCGCTTCTCGCCGATATGCCTGAAGAGTTGAAAGCGGCCATCATCCAGGCGTTTGTCGATGCTCCGAAGAAGAACAAGGCTGCATTCGACGCCTTGACCGACGGCAAGGTCGAGAACTTCGCCCGCGTGTCGAAGGACGACTACGTTGAATCCGTCAAGATGAACTTGTGGCTGGACGCGCAACGAAAGCACCGGGGCAACTGACCGCACGTCATCGAATCGTCATTCAATCCGCCGAAGTTTCAGCGAATCTCAGAGGGAGAAAAACAGATGATTACGCGTCGCAGCCTTATCGTTTTGACGATCGGTCTTGCTATGACGACCCAGGCCCCGGCCCAGTCCTGGAAGGACAAATACCCCGAACTGGTTCTGGCGCTTGTTCCTGCCGAAAATGCCACCGGGACGCTCGATCGCTATACTCCGTTCGTGAACTACCTCACCAGGGAACTGGGCGTGAAAGTCACCATGCGGGTTGCCAGCGACTACACCGCGGTGATCGAAGGCCAGAAAAACAAGCAAATCCACATCGGCTTTTACGGCCCCGGATCGTACGCGCGCGCCAACACCGTCTCGGGCGGCAATGTGGTTCCGTTCGTCACGACGAAGAACAGCGATGGCTCGATCGGCTATTATTCGGTGATGTATGTTCGGGCCGACAGTGCCTATAAATCCATTGAAGATTTGAAGGGAGCCAAGCTCGGCTTCGTCGATGTGGAATCCACCTCCGGCTTCAAGGCCCCGAATTTCTTCCTGACCGAGCAGGGCTTCCCGATCGACAAGCACTTCAAGGTCGCGCAGACCACCGGCAGTCACGAAAACGCCGTGCTGGCGCTTGCAGCCGGAACGGTCGACGGCGCCGTCAACTGGTGGAATTCGGAAGACGACTCCAACCTGACTCGCATGCTCCACAAGGGCATGGTGAAGAAGCCGGATGGGTCGCTGATGAAAAAGGAGGACTTCCGCATTGCCTGGAAATCGCCGCTGCTGCCGGGGTCGCCCTTTGCCTATCTGGCCGACATGCCCGATGACATGAAGAAGGCGATCACCAAGGCTTTCGTTGAAGCGCCGCAGAAGGACAAGGATGCGTTTGCCAAGCTGTCCGACGGCAAGGATCTCGGCTTCGTCGAAGTGACCGAGAAGGACTACCAAGAGTCGGTCAAGATGAACCTCTGGCTCGACCAGCAACGCAAGAAAAAAGCGTCCTGAGATCAAGCTCATCGGCGGCGGCTCCAGATGCAGGGCCGCCGCCATTTGTTTGCCCATATCCGCCGCATGCGCGAGCGAGCTGAACTTGACTAGTCATATTTACCGCCTTCCCGACGAACAGACCGCTGCTCTTCTCAGCCATTACGGCGCGGCTGTAGCCGCAAAGCGCCGTCGTGCCTTGTTGTTCGCAGTTGCCCTCGCGCTGTGTACCGCGCTCGCGGCTTGGGGGGGCGAGGTTGATCTGCAAAAATTGTCTGATGGGCTTCCGCGGTTTTGGAGCTACCTCTACGACATTCTCCCGAAGCTGCGGCTTTCGCATTTCGGCGCTGACTTCGCCGAGTGGTTCTGGAACTGGGACGGATGGCTCTGGCTGCTGGCCGAAACGCTTCTCGTCGCCTATGTCGGAACGTTTCTCGGGGCGACCATCGGGTTCGTTCTCTGTTTCTTTGCGAGTGCCAACCTGATGAAGAATGCAGTGGCGCGCGCCTTGGTGCGCCGCTCGCTTGAATTCTGCCGCACCGTACCGGAAATTGTGTTCGCGCTGCTGTTCGTCTACGCGCTGGGTCTCGGTCCGGTACCTGGTGTTCTCGCCATCGCAATCCATACGGTGGGCGCGCTCGGCAAGCAGTACGCCGAGGTGGTCGAAAATATCGACATGAATCCCGTTGAGGGCGTCCGCGCAACCGGCGGCAGCTGGGTGGAGCAAATCCGGTTCGCGGTAGTGCCGCAAGTGCTCTCAAACGTCGTCAGCTACACGCTTTTACGCTTCGAAATCAACGTGCGGGGCGCTTCGGTGATGGGTTTTGTCGGCGCCGGAGGAATCGGCAAGGAATTATTGGGTTCGATCCGGCAATTCTACTACTCGGACGTCAGTGCCATTCTCCTGATGATCATTGCGACCGTGGTCATTATCGACTTGCTTACCGAGCGCCTGCGCCACCACCTTCTCGGTATTGAAGGACGTCGTTGATGTCGCAATCGTCACCCCTCGCCAGCGTTGACAAGGCCCGGCTCGAGCAGACTTATCCCGATATCTTCAAGCGGTCGCCCCTGAAGCGGATGCAAACGGTTGCAATCGTCGCGGCGCTGGTGGGGCTATTCCTGTTCGGCATGATGTGGCTCGGATTCTCGTTCGAAAAGCTCGCAACCGGAATAAGCCGTCTTGGCGTCATCATCGGCCTGATGTTTCCACCGACCCCCGGACACTTGTTGCCGCTGTATCTAAAAGGCCTCGCCGAGACCCTGGCGATCGCTCTCCTCGGCACCATGCTCGCGGCGGTGGTTGCGTTCCCGCTGGCCTTCATCGCCGCCAAGAACGTTGTCGCGCAGCGAGCCATTCATTTCCTGTCGCGCCGTTTTCTCGATACGATACGCGGCGTCGACACATTGATCTGGGCGCTGATCTTCATCAATGTGGTCGGGCTAGGACCCTTCGCCGGAATCCTGGCGGTCGCGATGTCCGACATCGGTTCATTCGGCAAGCTGTTTTCGGAGGCCATCGAGACGGCCGACACCAAGCCGATTGACGGCGTGACCTCGACCGGGGGTTCGACGCTGCATCAGATACGATTTGGCATTGTTCCTCAGGTGCTGCCGGTGATCCTCAGTCAGGTGCTCTATTATTTCGAATCGAACACGCGCTCCGCGACTGTCATCGGCATTGTCGGGGCAGGGGGAATCGGCCTTTACCTTTCCAACGAGATCAGCCAGCAAAATTGGGACCGCGTCGCCTTCCTCATCATTATGATACTCATCACGGTAGCGATCATCGACTGGTGTTCGTCGAGGCTTCGCTTCGCGATCATTGGGCGCCGCGCCGTCATCTAGTCGCTGCTAGCCGTTCTCGACCAGGAATTCGACCCGCTCGGCGGCAAAGCGCGCGCGGGTGGTCAGCAGCGGAGTTCCGTCGGTATCGACATCGGTGCTGTCGACCACCAGGACCGGGCGCCCGAGCGCAAGGTCGAGCCGGATCGCGTCGGTGGCCTCGACGATGGCGGCGGTGACGCGGGTCGAGGCCCGGCGGTAGTCGCGGACGCCGTAATGCGCCAGCAATTTTGTCGTCGATCGCGCACGCTCGTAGATCCGCCCCGCGTCGGGAAAGCGCGCCGCGGCGAGCCACGTGGTGCCGATGCAGATCGGGGTGCGGTCGGCCAGCCGCAGCGCTTCGATCCGCACCACTAACGTTCCGGCCTTCAGGTCCAACTGCCGCGCCAATTCACCGGTCGCCGGCTCTTCGGATGCGCCGATCAACTGGCCGCGCGGCTCCCGGCCCCCGGCGCCGACGATCTCGGAAAACCGCGTCCGCGAACGCAGGGGATAGGCAATACGCGGTGCTTCCACATAGGTGCCGCTGCCGCGCTCGGCGCGCACCAGCCCGCGTTCGGCCAGCGTCGCCAGCGCCCGCCGCACGGTGTGGCGGTTGACGCGATAGGTTTCGGCGATCTCGGTTTCGCCCGGCAGCCGCTCGCCCGCGGTAAAGCGGCCATCCGCGATGCCGCGCTCGATGCCGTCGGCGACCTGCCGCCACAGAGCGACGCCGGAGGCCGCGTCCTGCATGCTCATGGCGCGAAAAAGCCGGGGAGGGGCATCTGAAAATCATCCCGATGTCACGAAACAGTCATGGCGCTTCGCTATCAAGTTGTCTATTAACATAGACAACTTGATTCCGGCAAGGGCCGACATGACCGTCGCTGACAGAAACGGCAAGCAGGCGCAACGCAAGGCGGCCATGGCAGTGCTGGCGCATTCCGATGCGTTGGAAATCGCACGTTGTCTCGAACCGATCGCGGTGCCGGCTTATGAAAACCTGCGCGAGCCGGAGAACGGCCTGGTGATGCTGCGCGGCCGCATCGGCGGGGACGGCGCGCCATTCAATCTCGGCGAGGCGACGGTTTCGCGCGCCGCGGTGCGGCTTGCGACCGGCGAGGTCGGCTTCGGATATGTGCTCGGACGCGACCGGCGGAAGGCGCAGATGATCGCGCTGTGCGATGCATTGCTGCAGTCGGACGAGTTCGCGGAGGCGATCGAGAAAGGCGTGCTGGCGCCGCTGCGTTCGGCGATGATCTCCGAACGAGACCGCGCGGCTGCGGAGACCGCGGCGACGCGGGTCGATTTCTACACGCTGGTGCGCGGAGAGGGCTGAACGATGACGACGGTTGCCGAGCTGCCTGCCGGGTTTGCGGATAAGGTATTGTCCGCGCAGACGACCTTCCGTTCGGTGATGGATGCGATGGCGCGCCCGGGCAGCGTTCAGCGCGTCGCGGCCGCATCCGGCGCGCCCGCCAACATGATGCGCGGCACCGCCGCCATCGCCCTCACATTGTTCGACCACGATACGGCGGTTTGGCTCGACCCGCTGATGTCCGAAACATCTGATATCGCCAAATGGCTCAAGTTCCACACCAGCGCCCCGGTGATCACAGACTCGTCAGTCTGCAGCTTTGCGGTCATTGGTGACGCGCGAGCCCTTCCGGCGCTCGACCGTTTTGCCTTTGGCACCAACGACTATCCCGATCGTTCGACGACGGTCATTCTGCAGGTCGAGAGCCTGACGCGAGGTGACGCTTTCGAACTGCGCGGTCCCGGCATCGATGGCGCCGCCGTATTGCGGGCGACGCTCCAGCCGGCGGATCTGTTCGAACGGCTTGCCATCAACGCCACGCTTTTTCCGCGCGGCATCGATGTTGTACTGGTCCATGACGATGAAGTTGTCGCGGTTCCGCGCACCACGCGGGTTGTCGCGAAGGGAGATTAAGCATGTATGTCGCCGTCAAGGGAGGCGAACGCGCCATCGAGAACGCCCATCGCCTGCTGGCGCATGAGCGTCGCGGCGATCGCGATGTTCCCGAACTTTCGCTCGACCAGATCTCCGAGCAACTCAGCCTTGGCGTCGACCGCGTCATGACCGAGGGTTCGCTGTATGATCGCGAACTGGCGTCGCTCGCGCTGAAGCAGGCACGCGGCGACATGATCGAGGCGATCTTCCTGGTCCGCGCCTTCCGCGCTACCCTGCCGCGCTTCGGCGCGACCGAGCCGGTCGATACCGGCACCATGCGGGTGCGCCGCCGGATTTCCTCGACCTTCAAGGATATCCCGGGAGGCCAGATTCTCGGGCCGACCTTCGATTACACCCACCGCCTGCTGGATCCGCAGTTGGCTGAAGACTCAAAGGCCGAGGCGCCTGCAACCGCGGAAGCATCGAACGCGACCATGCCGCGCGTTACCGACATTCTCGGCCGCGACGGCCTGATCGAACCTTCGCCGCTGGCGGACGCCGGTTCACCGGTGGGCGACCTCACGCGTGAACCGCTCGGCTTTCCCGCCGATCGGGACCTGCGACTGCAGAACCTGGCGCGCGCCGACGAGGGCTTTTTGCTGGCGCTCGGCTATTCGACTCAGCGCGGTTACGGCCGCAGCCATCCGTTCGCCGGCGAAATTCGGCTCGGCGAGGTCGAGGTGGAGTTCATGGCCGAGGATGTCGGCTTCGCCGTGCCGCTCGGCGCGGTCACGCTGACCGAGTGCCAGATGGTCAACCAGTTCAAGGGCTCGGCGACGGAAGCCCCGTGTTTTACGCGGGGCTATGGTCTCGCCTTCGGGCAGTCGGAACGCAAGACCATGTCGATGGCCCTGGTCGACCGCAGCCTGCGTGCCCGCGAACTGGGTGAGGAGATCATCGCTCCGGCCCAGGACGAGGAGTTCGTGATGTCGCATTCCGACAATGTGCAGGCTACCGGTTTCGTCGAGCATCTCAAGCTGCCGCATTATGTCGACTTCCAGTCCGAACTCGGCCTATTGCGCCAGCTGCGCAAGGAGTTTTCGGAGGCGGCGGCGGAGACGCCAGAGCCGATGCAGGAGGCCGCGGAATGAGGGCGCCGGTCTACAATTTTGCCTATCTGGACGAACAAACCAAACGGATGATCCGCCGCGCCATCCTCAAGGCGATCGCGATTCCCGGCTATCAGGTGCCGTTCGCCAGCCGCGAAATGCCGATGCCCTATGGCTGGGGCACCGGCGGCGTGCAGGTAACCGCGGCGATCCTCGGGCCTGACGATGTGCTGAAGGTGATCGATCAGGGGTCCGACGACACCACCAACGCGATCTCGATCCGAAAATTCTTCGCCAGGACCGCCGGTGTTGCCACCACGACTTCGACCACGGATGCGACCGTGATCCAGACCCGGCACCGTATTCCCGAGGCGCGGCTGCATGGCGGGCAGGTGCTGGTCTATCAGGTGCCGATCCCCGAACCGCTGCGCTTCCTCGAGCCGCGCGAGACCGAGACCCGGCGCATGCATGCGCTCGGCGAGTATGGGCTGATGCACGTCAAGCTCTATGAAGACATTGCCCGCTTCGGCCACATCGCCACCTCCTATGCCTATCCGGTGAAGGTCAACGCCCGTTATGTGATGGACCCGTCACCGACGCCGAAGTTCGACAATCCGAAGATGGACAATTGCCCGGCGCTGCAGCTGTTCGGCGCCGGCCGCGAGAAGCGCATCTACGCGATCCCCCCCTACACTTCGGTGGTGTCGCTCGATTTCGAGGATCATCCGTTCACGCGCTACCGCTTCGACGCGCCCTGCGCGCTGTGCGGCGCCGAGGAATCCTATCTCGATGAAATCGTCACCGACGACCAGGGCAGCCGGATGTTCGTTTGCTCCGATACCGACTATTGCGAGAGCCGGCAAGCGCAAGGCCATCGCGGCAGCGAAAGCGTGGCTCCGCACAAGGAGAGGCCGCATGGCTGAAAGCCTAACCGCTGTGCAGGACAACGACCAGCCGTTGCTGATGGCCGAGGGATTGAGCAAGACCTATGGCCGGCTGGCCGCCTGCCGCGAGGTGTCCTTTGCGCTCTATCCCGGAGAAGTGCTGGCGATCGTCGGCGAATCCGGATCGGGCAAATCGACCTTGCTGCAGCTGTTGTCGGCCCAACTGGCGCCGAGCGCCGGCAACGTGTCGTACCGGATGCGCGACGGGGTGATGCGCGATCTGGCCGCGCTGGGCGAGGCCGAGCGCCGCTTCCTGTTTCGTACCGACTGGGGCTATGTGCATCAGGATCCCGTGCTGGGACTGCGGATGGCCGTGTCGGCCGGCGCCAATGTCGGCGAGCGGCTGATGGCGGTGGGCGCGAATCACTATGGCCGCATCCGCCACACCGCAACATCGTGGCTGGAACGCGTCGAGATCGACGTCGGGCGCATCGACGATGCGCCGCGGACCTATTCCGGCGGCATGCGGCAGCGGTTGCAGATCGCGCGCAATCTGGTCACCGAACCGCGCCTGGTGTTCATGGATGAGCCGACCGGCGGGCTCGACGTGTCGGTGCAGGCGCGGCTGCTCGATCTGATGCGCAATCTCGTCAGCGAACTCGGCCTTGCCGCCATTGTGGTCACCCATGACCTCGCGGTGGCGCGGCTATTGTCGCACCGGGTGATGGTGATGAAGGGTGGCCGCGTCATCGAGACCGGGTTGACCGACCAGGTGCTGGATGATCCCCGCGAGCCCTATACCCAGTTGCTCGTCTCCTCGATCTTGCCAGCATGAGCATGCCGATGACCCCGATGATCGATATCCGCCAGGCGGAAAAGACCTTCATCATGCATTTGCAGGGTGGGATCGAGCTGCCGGTCGTGCGCGGCGTCACCTTTCACGTCGAGCCCGGCGAATGCGTGGTGCTGTCCGGGCCCTCGGGCGCCGGCAAATCCTCGATTCTGAAAATGATCTTCGGCAATTATCGCTGCGATGGCGGCTGCATCGGCATCCGCCACCAGGGCGCGCTGGTCGATCTCGCCAGCGCCGAACCGCGGCAAATCCTCAGCGTGCGCCGCGCTACGATCGGCTATGTCAGCCAGTTCCTCCGGGCGGTGCCGCGGGTCGCCACCATCGATGTGGTGGCCGAGCCCCTGATCGCCAACGGAATGGCACGTCCGGAGGCGCAAGAGCGGGCAGGGCAGCTGCTGCGCCGTCTCAATATTCCGGAGCGGCTGTGGACACTGCCGCCGTCGACCTTCTCGGGCGGCGAGCAGCAGCGCGTCAATATCGCGCGGGGCTTTATCTCCGAGTTGCCGATTCTGCTGCTGGATGAGCCGACGGCCTCGCTCGATGCGGCGAACCGTGCTGTCGTGGTAGAATTGATCGATCGAAAGAAACGTGCCGGTGT
Organism: Bradyrhizobiaceae bacterium Ga0074131; assembly: GCA_001464035.1. Taxonomy (GTDB): domain Bacteria; phylum Pseudomonadota; class Alphaproteobacteria; order Rhizobiales; family Xanthobacteraceae; genus Bradyrhizobium. The sequence continues at coordinate 235,461 of LNEC01000007.1, read as the reverse complement.
CGCCATGGTCGCGATCGTCCATGATGACGAGATACGCCATCGGATCGCCGACCGCATCGTCGACGTGACGTCGTTCGCATCAGCGGCGTGAAGAAAGAGATTTGACATGACTTCGACCGGGTCGGAAACCGTTATTGGCAACGCCAGAATTGTGCTGGTGGATCGCGTGATCGAGCGCGGCTGGATTGCTTTTGCCAACGGCCAGATCGTTGAAGTTGGCGAGGGGAACGGTCCCGCGGGCAGCGAGGACGCGGCCGGCGACATGATCATGCCCGGCCTCATCGAGCTGCACACCGATCATCTGGAAGCGCATTACGTTCCGCGTCCAAAAGTGTTCTGGGATCCGATCGCCGCTGTGGTGTCCTATGACGGGCAGCTGGCGACGTCGGGCATCACCACCGTGCTGGATTCCTTAAGGGTCTGGCGCGAGGACGGCGCCGAGGATGTCGACGGCAGGGCGGGCATATTGGCCGAGGCGATTTCGGCCGCACGCGATTCCAACCTGCTCCGCGCAGATCATTTCCTGCATCTGCGCTGTGAGATCCCGATGCCCGATGTGGTCGAGGAGGCCAAGGAGTTGATCGGGAGGCCGGACATCCGTCTGATGTCCCTGATGGACCACACGCCGGGACAGCGCCAGTTTCGCGACGAAGGCAAGCTGCGCGACTATTACCGCGGCAAGGGCTCCGGCAAGACCGACGCCGAACTGGACACGCTGTTCGAACGGCGTTTTGCCTATCAGAAGGCCTATGCCGCGACCAACATGCGCGAGATCGTGGCGCTGGCGCATCAGTATCACATACCGCTCGCCAGCCACGACGACACCACCGACGAGAACGTTAGCGATGCCATCAAGGACCGCGTTTCGGTGGCGGAGTTTCCGACCACCATGCAGGCCGCGCGTGGACTGCATCAGGCCGGCATCGGCATCCTGATGGGAGCGCCGAACGTGGTGCGCGGCGGCTCGCATTCGGGCAACATCGCTGCGGTCGATCTCGCCCGTGAGGGGTTATTGGATATCCTGTCGTCCGACTACATTCCCTCCAGCCTCTTGATGGCGGCGCTGCAGCTACCACAGCGTGTGCCCGACATCGATCTGGCGTCCGCGGTCCGCACGGTCACCAAGACGCCTGCCGAAGCGGTCGGTCTCGCCGACCGCGGCGAGATCGCCGTGGGCAAGCGCGCCGACCTGATCCGCGTCCATGTCGCCCGCGACATTCCTGTGGTGCGCAGCGTCTGGCGTGAAGGACACCGGGTGGCGTGACGGACTCGCCGAAGATATCCGGCCACGCGGCCGCCGTGGGGATCGGGCCCGGCCGGCTGGTTCTGGTGGTCGGCCCGAGCGGGGCCGGCAAGGATACCTTGATCGGGTTGGCCCGAGCCGCCTGTGTCGGCGACCACGCAATCGTATTTCCGCGCCGCGTGGTGACGCGGCAACCCTCACCCTCTGAAGATAACGAGCAGGTCAGCCCTGAAGCCTTCCGGCAGGCTCGGGCGCACGACGAGTTTGCCATCCACTGGGAAGCGCATGGCCACTGCTACGGAGTGCGCCGCGCCATCGCCGATGAAGTCAGGGCCGGGCGCACGGTGGTTGCCAATGTATCGCGCACGGTCGTGGAGACCACGCGCCGCGCCTATCTCGATGTCACTGTGGTCTCGATCACGGCGCCGCCTGAAGTTCTCGCTGCGCGGCTCGCGGCACGGGCGCGCGGCAGTGACGGACGCGTCGCGGACCGGCTTCGCCGCGTCGTCAATGATGATGCTGCGGCCACCGTGGACGTCACGATCAGCAACGTCGGTAGAGCCGAAGATCACGCGCGTGAATTATTGCGGGCCATCAGGCGCGCTTGAGAGACGTCGACGACAGCAACGATCGGGCAACTGGAGGCGATCGCCGGGGACCAGAACTGGATTTCCAGCGGGTCGACCCAAGAAGTCTGCTGGTGCTGGCCGGGGCGCAGGCGGCTGTCGCTGTGTTGTACCAACGGCCGATATCGACCCATCCGCATCACCCTTGGCGACATGGCGTCTGCCTGGAATTATAAGTCATCCATATCATCCAAACATGAATTATAGTGACAAAAGAGGTAGTTTAAGTCGGCCTTGGCGATATAAGAAAGGCGTGTGTTTCCAGACGCTTGGTTACTATGCATGGGGTTGTTTTCGATGTTTTTGCGCCATCCCACTGGACAGGGACCCATCCCCATCCGTCTTGCGAGGCCGCCTCTCACACCGGCGAGTTGAGCTTGAGGCCGACCATTCCCGCCACGATCAGCGTCAGGCACAGCAATCGAACCGGATCGGCCGGCTCGCTGTAGATCAACATCCCGACAATGATGCTGCCGGTGGCGCCGATGCCGGTCCACACCGCGTAGGCCGTGCCGAACGGCAGCGATTTGAGGGCGACCGCCATCAGTCCGAAGCTCAGCATGATCGCCACCAGGGTCGCTGCGGTTGGCCAGAACCGGGTGAGGCCGTCCGAGTATTTCAGACCGAATGCCCAGGCGATCTCGAGCAGGCCTGCCGCCAGCAATGCAAGCCAGCCGCTCACGGTTTTGGGAACCCCTGCGGAAGCTTCAAGACGCCGTACTGCGCATAACCGCCGAACGGGCGTTCGAACGTGAGATCGGCGCCGGCAGCGTCGGCGATCGCCGACAGTTCGCGTTCGAGTTCGTCGCGCGGTGTAACGTCGAAGATCGCAAGCCATCGTTTGAGCAGCATTCGGGTCAATTCGGGCCACCGCTCCTGATCGCCGAAGTCAACGATGTGCAGGCTTCCTCCGGGCTTGAGCCGGCCGGCGGCAACCCTGAGACTATGGCGCCAGTCCGGGATCATCGACAGGCTATAGGAAATCATTACATGGTCGAACGACGGGGTGCCAAACAGGGGGCGCGGATCGAACGTCGTTGCATCGCCGTGCGTAACACGAATTCGGGACGCCAGTCCGCGTCGCGAAATGGCCGATATGGCCGACGTCAGCATCTCCGTGGAAACATCGATGCCAAAAAATCGTGCTTCGGGGTAGAGCCGGGCGGCGTGAACCAGGTTTCGGCCGGTGCCGCAGCCGATTTCCAGCACGGTAGCGCCCGCGGCGGGCCTGAGGTCGGCGATCAGTCGATCCCTGCCGAGCAGGTAGTATCGGCGTGTGCCGTCGTAAATGTGCCGTTGCCTGCGATACATCCGGTTCATGCGGGTGGTGGCCTCGACCGACCATGAGGTCTCCGCCCCGACGTCGCGGGAATAGACTGGCATCCTGCACCTCGTCTCGCCGTTGATCGTTTCATTCCTTGCGATGTTCGCGCGACAGGGGTGTGACAGCGAACGGCTGCACCCGCTCTCGCTGCTCCCTGGTGTCGCAAAACTGCAGCGCGCCCGCGATAGCGTGACCGGATGGTTGATTCGGAGGATGGATGAATTCGCACCTCATCGCAGACGCGGTCCGCAACAGCAGGGGTGACGATGAAGCCACCGTCTGGGACCGGCTTTTCGCGGTCTGGTTTCGCCGCTTGGTCTACACCCAGATCTGGGAAGACCCGGAAGCCGATCTCGCCGCGCTTGGGTTGCCGATCGGGTCGACCATCGTCACTATCTCATCCGGCGGATGCAACGCGCTGTCCTATCTCACGGCGCGGCCGGCGCAGGTGTATGCCGTCGACCTCAACGAGGCGCACCTCTCTCTGCTTCAGCTCAAGCTAGCAGGGCTCCGCACTTTCTCCAGCTACGCTGAATTCTGGCAGTTCTTTGGCGAAGCCGCCTCGATTTCCAACTCAAGGCTCTATCGCGAGCGGCTCCGTCCCGTGCTGGACGCGGCTACGCGCGCTTACTGGGACAAGCTGAACATCATCGGACGGCCGCGGCATGCCTATTTCACCGACGGGTTCTACCGCCATGGCATGCTCGGCCGCTTCATTGGCCTTGCCCACCTGCTGGCGAGATTGGCGCGAATCGATCTTGAGGCGCTGCTGAACGGCAAGACGGATTGTCCCGACCGCGTTCAGGCGCTGGATCGGCTGAATCGCCTGTTTCACTCGCCGCTGGTTCGCCTGATCACCGGAACGCCCGCACTGCTGTTCAGCCTCGGCATTCCGCCCCAGCAGCGGGCGCTGCTCGGGGCCGACGCGCCGCTCAACGAAGTGCTTTACGAGCGGTTGCTGCGTCTGATCAACGGCCACCCCAACGCGACCAATTATTTCGCATGGCAGGCGCTGCATCGCGGCTACCGGGGTCCGGGCGATGCCTGCCTGCCGCCCTACCTGCAGCGCAGCCAGTTCGAACGTATGCGCGACGGTGCGGGATTGATCATTCCGGTGCACGCCAATCTCCGGCAGTTTCTGGAGGGGCTTCCGGCGCGGGAGGTCGATGCGGTGGTGCTGCTGGACTCGCAGGACTGGATGGCATCCGAGGAGATCCGCGCGCTCTGGAATGCCATCGATCGTACCGGCAGCGAGAACGTTCGAGTGATCTTTCGCACCGCCGGCAAGGACTCACCGCTGGAGAACGCGGAACTCGCGGCGCTGCGGCAGATCTGGCGTCGCGACGAGAAACGAAGCGCTGTCGGTTTCGCGCAGGACCGGTCGGGGATTTACGGTGGGTTCCACTGCTACGAGAGGCGCTGATCGGATTTCGGTCGGGCGAGGACGCCAGCAGTCCTTGCATGTTCTTCCGCCGTTCCGTCGCCCTGAAATTCCCTGTTCTTGCTTGTAAATTCCCACTTCTTCTAGTGATTTTCCCTGTTAGTTTGCGCGGGCCATTGCGTGAGAAGTCGTTTGCAGCATAGCGGTCTATCGCTACGAAAACGACCCTGAGCTGGAAATTGGAACGAACGTGACTGAACGCTATCGGCTTATTGGATCCACCGCCTCGCCCTATGCGATCAAGCTACGGGCGCTGTTGCGTTATCGAAGGATTCCATTCGATTGGGTCATCATGACCAGGGCGCTGCGGAAGCAGACCAGGCACTTGCGTCCGAACCTGATTCCGGTTCTTCAATACCCGGACGGAACCTTTCACGGCGAAACCACGACGCTGGCTTATGATCTCGAGGCCCGGCATTCGCAGCGCTCCGTCATTCCCGAAGACAAAGCCGTCGCATTCGTGTGCGATCTTCTGGAAGACCTCGCCGACGAATGGGCCGTGAAGCCGCTATTTCTGTATCGGTGGTGGGATGCGGAAGATCAGGACTACGTCTCGCGATGGGCGGGCGAAGAATGGTCAACCTCAGACGCGGAGCCCGGTAGCGCCGAGGAAATCGAGCAGTTCCGACGCAGGCAGATTTCCCGGATGCCGATTCTGGGCGCCACCGCTGAAAACAAGCCTTTGCTCGAGGAAAGCTACCATCGCATTCTGGCGGCGTTCGAACCGCATGTCGGCATGACAAAGTATCTGTTCGGGAGCCGGCCATCGCTGGCGGATTTCGCCTGGTTCGGTCAACTCAGCGAGCTCGCGACCGATCCGACGCCGATGCAGATCATGCGGCAGGAAGCCCCTTTCACCGATCATTGGGTACGGCGGCTGGATGACGCCTCCGGTGTCGACGGGGCGTGGTATCCGCGCGAGAAGGCGCTGTCCGGAATGAGCGAGGCGCTGCTCAGCATTGCCGGCGAACTCTATATGCCGTTTCTCGCCGCCAATGCGCAAGCCTTCGCGAACGGCATGGAGCGTCTGGAGATCAATGTCTGGGGGCTGTCCTATGCGATTTCCCCGTTCAAGTACCAGGTCAAATGTCTCGGTCTGCTGCGCGACAAATTTGCCGCGCTCGACGTGGAAAATCAGACCGCGCTGAAACCGCTCCTGGAACGCACGGGCTGCTGGGCGCACCTGATCGCGAGATAGTGGCGTCAAGCCGGGCGGATGCGCCGTTATTTCCGGTGCCGGCTTCCCAGTGCGGCCGCGATTGAATCCGGGTTCTTGATGCGTTCGATTAACATGTCGATGCGATCGCCGCCCCAGAACAGCTCGCCATTGAACACCATGGAGGGTACGCCGAACACGCCGATCGATTCGGCCTCGTCGATTATGCGGTCGTGCTCCTGGCGCGCCGGACCATGGACATAGTCCTCAAAATCCCCTGCCGATCCTCCGATCGAAGCAATCACGCCGGAGATTTCCGAGAGCTCGTCGATTTCGAGGTCGTGACTCCAGAAGCGTCGGAACACTGTGTCATGGTAGGGGCGGAACAAGCCATGGCGTTGCGCGAAAAGCATGCCGGCGCTGGAGTAGAAGGCATCGTAGATTCGACGCGGCCCCTTCATGGTGAGCCCCTGCGCGTTGGCGTAGCGGCGCGCATCCATATAGGCGTACCGCACCTTTCGCCAGAAATGCGGCGTGCGCTCCTCCACCGTCCCCATGAATTCGGCAACACGCAGCGTATAGGGCAGCCATTCCAGCTCGACACCGTGCTTCTCCTCCAGTTCGAACAGCCGCTTGTTCGCGACGAAGGCGTAAGGGCTCTTGTAGTCGCTGTAAACGCGCACGCGGGGCTTTTCCATTGCGGCTTCTGCTTTCGTCAGATCAGATAATCTCCCGCCGGATCGGCATGCCGGCATGTTCCCGGTCCCACGTGTCGACAGTCACGCCCTCGGCCCTCAGAATGTGCTTTTCGACCTTGGCGGTCGGGGTCTTGGGCAGCTCATCGACGATGCGGATGAAGCGCGGTATCATGTGATGTGCCATCCTTGGCAGCAGATGCTGGATGACTTCCTCTGGGTCCAGCGACGCACCGGCGGCGGGCGCCAGCACCACGAGCACTTCATCCTCGGAGAATTCGCTGGGCACTGGTATTGCCGCTGCCTCACGAATAGACGGATGACCCAGCAATTCCAATTCGATCTCATACGACGAAATGTTTTCGCCCCGGCGGCGGATGGCGTCCTTCAGCCGGTCGACAAAGCGGTAATCTCCGTCGGCATCTCGGATGAAGGCGTCGCCAGTATGGAACCAGCCGTTACGCCAGGCATCGGCGGTGGCCTGTGGATCATTGTTGTAGCCGTGATTCATCGCCCACGGCGCCTCGGTGCGAAGGATCATTTGGCCGACTTCGCCGACTCCGACGCTGCAGTCATTTTCATCCACAAGCCGGACTTCGACGCCGGCACGGGGACGCCCGCAAATGCCGTGCTTTGACGGATTGGCCCGGGAGATCAGCGGTGTGCAGATTTCAGTCATATTGAACAGCGTGAACACATCGACACCAAAGCGCTCGCGGAACGCCGGCCCGCTCTGGCCGAGCGGAACGATGAACACCATGCGCAAGCGGTGATCGCGATCTCTGCGGTGCGGTGGCTGCTTGAGCAGAAATGTTGCCATCGCCCCGAGCAGAAATGCAGACGTTACTTCCAGCTCGCGGATCTGGTCCCAGAAGGCGTCGGTGCGAAAATGGCTTACCACTGCGATCGAACTTCCGACGCAAAGCGATACGCACGCAATAAACGCACCGCCGATATGAAAGATCGGCATGTGTAGCAACTGCCGGTCGTCGGCCGTCAAACAGGTCCAGGCGTCTGGCCCCACGCAGGAATAGCTGTGCATGTAGGACGACAGCACGCCCTTCGACCGGCCGGTCGTGCCGGAGGTGTAGATGATCGATTGCAGATCGAACGGCCGAATCGGTCTTGGCGGGGCTGGCGGCGCCGCAGCGGCCTTGGTCAGCGCGGAGACGCCGTAGATCGTGAAGCGTCCCGGCGGTGCCGGCACGGCAGCGTCGGACGAACGGACGATCGTGGTGAGGCCTGGGGGTGCCGCAGCAACGACACGGTCGAGCACGCTTTCATTGACGATGGCGAGAGCCGCGCCGGCATTGTGCAGAACATGCTCGAGTGACGACCCCTTCAAGGCTGGATTGATCGGAACGTAGACCGCGCCCAGATAGTTGATGGCGAACATCGCCCGCAATGCCAGTGGAGATGTCGGCAGCACCAGGACAACGTGGTCACCTTGACGGACGCCAAGTTCGTGGAGATTGCCGGCGAGGCTTTCAACTTGCTGGAGGGTTTGCGCAAACGTCCAGCACTCGCCGCCTTCGAAGGCCGCGAAGACATCGTCCGGTTTGGCGCGGGCGTTCCGTTCCAGCGCATAGCGCAGGACGCAGGTATCAGCCGGATAGGTACCTTCGGCCGCGTAGTCGGCCGAAAGGGGCACTTCTTCGCTTCCTGTCCTTGAGTGGTTCATTCGCGCGTGCTCTCAGAGGCAGTCACCCAAATCGTTAGGCCGGGGTCTGGCGATACAGGCTCAGGTCCGCTTCGTGGGTCATTTTCCAATAATCCACGAATCGCCACGGCATCGCGGAAAAAACCCGACCCCGGCTGTTCCGGTAGTAGGTCGTCATGCCCGGATGGGTCCAGATCATCTGCTCGTGCTCGCGATCGACCTCACGGATATAGCGATCATGAACCTCCTGGCGAATGTCGATGGCCGCGATACCGCGCTCGACCATGTCGACGAGACACGCCGTGATGTAGCGGCTCTGACATTCGGATTGGAATATCACGCTGCCGCCATGCGCTGGGCCGGAATTGGGACCGAGCATGCAGAAGAAATTCGGAAAATCAGGCACGGTAAGGCCGAGATACGCGGTCGGATTGTCGCCGGCCCAGACATCAGCCAGACGCTTGCCGTCGCGCCCGGTAATGTTGAGGCGCGCCGCCATCTCCGTAACCTTGAAGCCGGTCGAGACGATGATGATGTCGGCAGGCCGCAATTCTCCGTCCGAAGTGACGATGCCCTCGCGCGTAAAGTGGTCGATCGGGTCGGTGACAAGTTCAACGTTTGGCTTGGTCAGCGTTCGAAACCAGCCGTTGTCGAGCAGGATACGCTTGCCATAGGGCGGATAGGTCGGCAGGCATTTCTCGATCAGGTCAGGGCGGTCCTTCAGTTCGGACAGAATGAAGTCGGTAAGCTCCTCGCGATGCCGGTCGTTACCCTTGTTGACGGCGCGCTCGGGATGCGGCCAGTCCGGATCCTTGCGCAGGAACGGAAGCAGGCCATCACCGTAGCGCCAGAACATGTTGAAGCGGTACCACTGCACGTAAAATGGCAAATGCGCGAGCAACCATCGCGCGCCTTCGGTGATAGGATCGGAATAGCCCGCGACCGGACGCGCCCATTGCGCGGAGCGCTGGTAGACGGTGACCGACCCCACGCGATCGGCTATCGAAGGTACAAGCTGCATTGCGGTCGCGCCGGTGCCGATGACGGCGACGTGTTTGCCATTGACCTTGACGTCGTCGGACCACAATGCTGAATGGAATACTGTTCCGGCGAAGTCGTCCTCGCCCTTGAAATGGACGGGCGATGGGTCATTGAGTTGGCCGATCGCGCTAACAAGGATGGCGGCTTCGAAAGCTTCGGTGCCGTTGCCGGTCTCCAGAGTCGAGATCCAGCGTCGTTTGGTCTCGTCCCACCGCGACGACGTCAGTTTCGTGTTGAAGCGGATATGGCTCCGCACGTCATATTCGAGTGCGACCTTCTTGAGATAGTCGAGCAGTTCTTCGCGTTGCGCGAAGTATCGGGTCCACTGGTTTCTTGCTCCGAAGGAGAACGAGTAGGAGTGATTCGGCGTATCGACGCCGCAGCCGGGATACCGGTTGATGTACCAGGTGCCACCAAGCTCGGCGTTTTTTTCAACGATCGTGTAGGGGATATCCAGACGGCCGAGCGCCACGCCGAGGGCGATGGCGCAGACGCCTGCGCCGACAATCAGAACGTGATCCTTCTGGAGCCGTTCGCCTGCCGGCGTCGTCTTCCAGCGTACGTCGCGCGGAACGAATCCCATTTCCTCGCGCATCAGCGGCGCATACTCCGGCGCAACGTTCTCGCCCAGGCATGCGCGCATCATTCGCAGCATCAGTTCATCGCCGGGATCGGCGATCGCAGGCCTGGGTTCACCGTTCGCGAACAGTTTGAGGACGGCGGCGCGGATTTCGTCCTGAATTGCTTCCGGTACCCCCGCCTGGGGATCGGGGATCAGGCGGACGTCGCGCTTGGGCGTGTAAGGGGGTTCCAGCCAGCGGAGGTCGCCGGTCATATGAACCAGCACCATCAACAGAACGCGGATATCGCCCTCGGCGATGGCCGACGACAGATCAAGTTTCTTGCGCGGCGTCTCGATATTCATGGTCTGGTTTCCCGACTTGTGTTCCCGCCGGCCATTCGTCTTGCTCGTCCCATATCGACCCAGCAACAGCTCCGCGTCGGCTGGAGGAACCGTCTTTCGCGGTTATGGTTGCTGGTTCTCGTTGCGCGGTCCGAACAGTCCGCGAGTAATCAGCTTCTCGTAGGCCGAGATCACATGAACAGGAACGGCAGTCACGGCGCCGTTGGCGTATGAGTACCGTCGGCTGAGGTACCCGCGCGCGCCCATGAACATGTGAACGATGGCCTCGAATTCCTCGTCGCTGAAGTCCTCGATCGCGCCCGCATGGCGCGCGCGTCTCATGATACGGACATAGGCCGTCGAAATGTTGTCTAGGTGCTTCTGGTAGCCGATCGGCGCGAAAAACTCGGCCTCATTGAGGATGCGGAGGAATTCCGGGACCTCGCGAATGAAGTCGAAGAAGGCGCCAAACCGTTTGATCTCCTGTCTCGCCGCGTCGGCCGTACCGGTCCGGTCCCGGATGAACCTCACCATGTCCATCCCGATCTTCGGCAGCAATTGATCCAGCAGTTCCTGCCGATTTTCAAAGTGATTGTAGAACGTACCCTGTGCGACGCCGGCTTCCTCGGTGATCCTGGCTACAGACGCTTCCGCATAGCCGAACCTGCCCACGACCTTGGTGGCGGCGTCGAAAATCTTGCGCTTGGTCCACGCGTTGCGTTCGACCCGATTGAGCTTCGCAACTTTCACTGCCGCGGTTGCAGGTGCTTGCGTCATGCGCTGGTCCCAAGTTCGGCGCGCAGCACGCGCTTGAGCACTTTCCCCGATGGGTTGCGTGGCAGGCCCGCACGAATGACGAGTTGTTTGGGCACCTTGAAGGCCGCAAGGTGTCGGCGGCAATGATCAGTCAGGTCAGACAGTTCCAGTGCCGCACGATCCGCAAGGACCACCACCGCAACCGGCCGTTCGCCCCAGCGCTCGTCGGGCATGCCGATGACAGCTACCTCGCGCACCTGCGGCAATTCATGGATGACACGCTCGACTTCGGATGATGCGATATTCTCGCCGCCCGAAATGATCATGTCCTTCTTTCGGTCGGTGATGTAGAGGAAGCCATCGCCGTCGAGGTAGCCGACATCGCCACTGCGGAACCAGTCGTCGCCGAAGAATGCCGCCGCTGTCTTCTCGGGATCCTTCCAGTAACCGGGTGTGACCTTTGGGCCGCGCAGACATATTTCGCCATTTTCGCCAGGCGCAACGCGATGTCCCGCATCGTCGCGGATCTCGATCTCGACATGGGCGACCGGTCGACCGGTCGATCCGATCTTTGTGATTTCCAGCCCGGGCTCCATGAAAGTATCACCGCCGACGGTTTCCGTCAGTCCGTAGGCATCGATGTAGCGGGCATTGGTGAAATATTGCGAGAAAGTACGGATGCGCGCTTCTGGGGTCCTTTCACCGCCTCCTATCGCCCATCGCAGGCTTGAGACGTTATAGCGTTCGCGATCGGGCCAGGTGAGGATTGCGGTCGTCATGACCGGTGCCAGCCACGCCGCATTCAGGCGGTCGGCTTCAATCGTTGCCAGGCATTGCGCCGGGTCGAAATCGCGCTCGATGGAGAGCATTCCACCCTGCCACAGGACGGCAATGCCCGGCAGATCGAGCGCTCCGACATGATAGAGCGGGCCGGCCACCAGCAACCGGGTGTCGCGGCTAAGGCCTAACACCAACACTTGATCGGCCGATTTCCAGTAGAAATTCTCGTAAGTCAGCATCACGCCTTTCGGCCGGTCGGTGGTGCCGGAGGTGTACATCAGCCGCATCAGGTCCGAGGGAAGCCGGCGTTTCGCCGTTGCCGGCGTGGCGTTGGTTGCAAGTCGGGTGGCGTCAGCTTGCGCGGCGATGTTGACCAAGACGATGGGTGCAGGTCCCGCCGCGGTCGCCCCGAGTTCTTCGTCGGCGATGAGAACGTGCGCACCGGCGTTGTCGACGATGTAGGCGATCTCGTCCGATGCCAGCCGGTAGTTGATTGGCAGAAAGATTGCGCCGATGTGGCTCGCCGCGAACGCGATGTCGAGAAACGCCGGGCTATTCTTCATCAACACCGCGACCACGTCGTTCGGACCGATTCCAACCGATGAGAGCCACCCGCCGACCGATCGAATCCGTCTGTCAAAGGCGGCGTAGCTGATCTCTTCGCCGCGATATTTCAGCGCACAGCGCTCCGGCGTCCGCCGCGCGTGAAATGCGATGAAGCTGGATAAATTGATCATAGATCGTCCGGAACTGCTCACCTGGCAGTGGTGAATTCTGACTCGTAATTCATTTATGCCTTGACGTCATCCCGTTTTCTCTGAATTCTGATCCTATGGGGACAACAGATCCCCGCCAGGGATTGAGAAGACGCAAACCCACGAGGAGGGAATAATGACGAAATCCCGCAAACCAGGCATCAGCCGGCGTTCGGCGCTGGCGCTGATGGGCGGTACCGCGGTGACGTTCGCGACACCATGGGTGGCAGGTGCGCAGGCCAAGACCATCAAGGTTGGAATGCCGACCATCCTGTCAGGCCGCGTCGCGCAACTCGGAACCTCGTCGCGCAACGGCATCATGATCGAGGTCGATAAAGTCAACGCCGCCGGGGGATTGGCCGGCCGCCCGATTGAAATGGTAATCCGCGACTCCAAGGGGCAGCCGCAGGAAGCGGCCCGCGTGGCGCGCGAACTCGTCAATACGGATGGCTGCGAAATCCTGATCGACGCGGAAGCTTCCTCGGGCGCATTCGCCGTGCACGAGGTCGCGCGCGATCTTGGGGTTTTCTGCGTTCACACCAACTCCGAAACGTCGTCGCTGACGGCCGATCCGAAGCAGCACATTCCCAACGCGTTCCGCACTGCGCGGCAGGGGGTACACGATTCGATCGTCGGCGGCGGCTACGCCGCGGCCATCGCCAAGGCCAAGGGGTTGAAGAAATGGGCGACCTGTTCGCCTGACTATGCCTACGGCCGCGACACCACCGGCGAGTTCGTCTACTACCTCAAGCAGTTCGCGCCTGATGTCGAAATCATCAGCGAAGCTTGGCCAAAGCTGTTCCAGCCCGACTATACCGAGGTCGTGACCAAGATCCTGCAGGCCAAGCCGCAGGCGCTGTATTCGGCGCTGTGGGGCGGTGATCTCACCTCCTACATCGACCAAGCCAACATCTACGCGCTGTTCACCCAGATGGAAGTGTTTGCCGTCAATATGGCCGACTACACCGCGCTGACCGTGGTCAAGAATCTGCCGAAGGGCATTCATTCCGGCAACCGCTATATCAAGACCTATCCGGCGACGGCAGAAAACGCCGCCTGGGGTGATGCCTACAAGGCAAAGTTCAATGAGTACCCAACCAACTGGTCGTGGGAAAACGCGACCGCGATGATGCTGATTGCGGCAGCCTCGAAAAAAGCCAACTCGGCCGACGGTAAGAAACTGGCAGAGGCGATGAAGGGCCTGACCATCAAGTCGCCCTTCGGCGCCGACGGCACGGTGACGATGCGGGCGGAGGACCATACCCTGATCGGCTACGCCATCGGCTGGGGCACTACGATTCCCGTCGAGCCCTACGTTCCCGAGGTGAAGAGCGGCGACTGGAAGCAGATTCTGGCGCTTGAAGCTGAATGGAAGAAGACCAAGGGTTACACCTGACGGGTTCGCGAAGAGCCGGAGGCTGCATCGCGGCCTCCGCGCTCCATCGGACAGTTTTCTCGTTGACGCCATCCGGCCAGCCCTAACGGACAGTTTCCTTGGATATCGACGCGCTCACCGGATGCTTCGCCAGCGCCGCCTGCCTGGTGACGCAAACCACCAGCGGCCTCATCATCGGAATGTTGCTCTTTCTGGTGGCGGTCGGGCTGACGCTGATCTTCGGCGTGCTCAAGGTGGTAAACTTCAGCCACGGCGCGTTCTACATGTTCGGCGCCTATTTCGCGATGACGGCGTATCAGCTCAGCGGCAGCTTCGCACTGGCGATGCTGTGCGGTGCTGCCGGCACCGCGATCCTTGGTCTCATCTTCGAGCGCGTGTTCATGAGCCGGGTCTACGGCAACGACGTGCTGATGCAACTTCTGGTCTGCTACGCCTTCGTTCTGATCTTCGACGACGTCGTGAAGATCGTGTGGGGACCGGAATTCCGCTCGATGGGAATGCCCACCGCCTTCCAGATCCCGCCGCTGTTCATCGCCGGCGGCGTGGTGCCGCCGTATTATCTGCTGCTGATCGGGGTGGCGCTCGCAGTCGCAGCCGTCCTCGGGTTCAGCCTTGCCCGCACCAGGGTCGGCAAGGTGATCAGGGCCGCCGCGCATAATCCGGGCATGGTGTCGGCGCTCGGCATCAACACCGGGCTGATCTATGGCGGGGTGTTTGCGCTAGGGGGCATGCTGGCCGGCCTCGCCGGTGCGCTTGCCGCACCGGTGCGATCGCTGACGCCGGGCATGGGATTCTCGGTCTTGATCGAATCCTTCATCGTCACCGTGATCGGCGGCATGGGCTCGATCCTCGGAGCGTTGATCGGCGCGCTGCTGATCGGCCTGATTCGGTCGTTTGGGTCGCTTGGGTTCCCGCTATTCACCGAAGGGCTGATGTACCTGTTCATGGTGATCGTTCTGGTCGCCCGACCCACCGGCCTGTTCGGCAAGGAAGTGGCATGACCGAACTGCAGGCCGAACGTGGCGGAGACCTGAGCGCGCCGCCGATCGACGTGAAATCGAAGCGTCTGCGCTATATCGATCTGCTGATCGCGATCGCCGCCTTTGCCGTGCTGGCGAGCCTGCCGTTCCTGTTCAGCAGCAAAGCGCTGCTTGATTTCGTGATCCGCTGCGCGGCGTTCGGCCTGTTTGCCACCTCGCTCAACCTGCTGGTCGGCTATACCGGCATGATCTCATTCGGGCACGGCATGTTCTTCGGGCTCGGCGCTTACGGCTTCGGCCTGATCATGCAGCGCACCGGCGTGCCGGTCCCGGTTGCCTTCCTCGGCACGCTCGTGCTCACGGCCGTCGTTGCCACCGCCATCGGCGCCATCTGCGTGCGGCTGAAGGAAATCTACTTCGCCTTCGTCACGCTGGCGTTTCAGATGCTGATCCACAGCATCATCCTGTCGTGGGTTTCGCTGACCGGCGGCGATCAGGGCTTGCGCGGCGGTATTCCGCGCCCGAAGTTTCTTGGCATCGATCCGACCAACCATATTCATCTGTACATCATGAGTTGCGCGCTGCTGGTGATCGGACTGCTGCTGATGCGTCAGATCGCGCAATCGCCGTTCGGCTACACCTTGCGCATGATCCGCGACAATGCGAGCCGGGCCAGCTTCATCGGCATCGACGTCTGGCGCGCCAAATTGACCATATTCGTACTGTCGTCGCTGTTTGCCTCCACTGGTGGCATCATCATGTGCCTGTTCGTGTCGGGCGCCTATCCCGAATTCGCCTACTGGACGATATCGGGCGAGGGCATCTTCATCAACCTGCTGGGCGGCGTCACCACTTTCCTCGGCCCAATGGTCGGCACCGTGTTGCTGTTGACCCTCAACGACACCGTCACCCGGCTGACCGAGCATTATGGAATCGTGCTCGGTATCGTTATCCTGTTTTTCGCCATTGGACTGCGAAAGGGTCTGATGGATTTCGCCGTCGAATGGTACGAGGCCCGGCGAGGCGACAAGGAGCGCGCGCCATGAGTGGTCCCGGCAAACGTGTCAGTGTAGTGACCGGCGGAGCCAGCGGCATCGGTGCAGCCTGCGTACGCGAACTCGCGGGCGCCGGCGATCTGGTCGTGGTAGCCGACCGTGACCTGGCAAAGGCGCAAGCCGTCGCGGCGGAATTCGGCGGACGCGCCTATGCTGTCGATGTCGGAGACGAGCAGGGCGTCGAGGCTTGTGCTGCGGCTATCGAACGCGAGTGCGGTGCGGTCGACGTTCTCGTCAACAGTGCTGGCATCATCCAGGTGCCGGTGCGGCCGCACGATCTGCCCATGACCACCTGGGACGACGTCGTCCGGGTCGATCAGCGCGGGACCTATGTGGCGTGTGTCGCCTTTGCGCGAGGCATGATCGCGCGTCGACGCGGCAGCATCGTCAACATTGCGTCGATTGCCGGCATGCGCTCGATGCCGCTGCACGCCTATGCGCCGGCCAAAGCCGCCGTGATCGCCATTACCGAATGCCTCGCCGCGGAATGGGGACCCTCCGCGGTGCGCGTCAACGCGGTATCGCCCGGCTACACGCTGACACCGGCGCTGAAGAACGCGATCGACCGGGGCGAGCGCGACGCCTCGGCACTGACGGCCAATGCGGCGTTGCGCCGGCTGGTGGATCCCGCCGAAATCGCCCGCGTGGTGGCGTTTCTGCTCTCCGATGCTGCCTCCGCGATGACGGGTGCGAACGTGCCA
Source organism: Bradyrhizobiaceae bacterium Ga0074131 (assembly GCA_001464035.1). Lineage (GTDB taxonomy): Bacteria > Pseudomonadota > Alphaproteobacteria > Rhizobiales > Xanthobacteraceae > Bradyrhizobium. Next base: position 218,948 of record LNEC01000007.1, on the reverse strand, counting down.
GTCGATTGCGGCTGGCTGGCCGGCACCTCGTGGAGCACCTATGGCGGCCTGCGGGAGGCGAACGTCTAGCCATGCTCGAAGTACAGAACCTTTGCAAATCGTTCGGCGGCGTTAAGGCCGCCGATGACATCACGTTGAATTTTACTGATGGTTCGCTGACCGCGGTGATCGGCCCCAATGGGGCCGGCAAGAGCACGTTCTTCAATCTGATCACGGGCGCGCTGAAGCCTGACTCCGGCCGCATCCTGCTCGACGGCGTCGATATGGTCGGAAGGTCGCCGCCGGACATCGCGCGTCATGGAATCGGCCGCGCCTTTCAGGTCGCGAGTATCTTTCCCTCGCTCACGGTGCATGAAACGATGCTGGCGGCGGTGGGCGCCGATCAGCGCCGCGCCGGGATACTGCACCGGCGCTTTCCGCTCGCTGAAACCCGCGACCGCGCTGAATATGCCATGGAGTTGCTGGGCCTCGCCAACAAGCGCAATCGCACCGCGGCGACACTGTCGCATGGAGACCAGAAGCTGCTCGACATAGCGCTGGCTCTGGTACTCGACCCGCAGCTGCTGTTGCTCGACGAGCCGACCGCCGGCATGGGCACCGAAGAACGCTGGCGGATGATCGACAAGGTCCGGGAACTCTGGGAGCGCGAGAAGATCTCGGTCGTCTTCATCGAGCACGACATGGACATCGTCTTCAAGATCGCGCCGGAGATTGTGGTGCTTTGCTATGGCCGCATCCTCGCCACTGGCACCCCGGATGCGATCCGGCAGAATCCCGCTGTGATCGAGGCCTATCTTGGCACCGACCACCACGCCGAGGCCATATGAGCATGGAGCCGGTCGTTCAGGTCGAGGATCTCGATGTCTATTACGGAACCAGCCAGATCCTGTTTGGCGTCGGCCTCTCGGTGCGGCCCGGCGAGACCATGGCGCTGCTTGGCCGTAACGGCGCCGGCAAGTCGACCACCATGAAGGCGATCATGGGCCTGGCCCCGGCGCGGCGCGGGAAAGTAACGCTGCGCGGCCGCAACGTCACCGGCTGGATGCCCTATCACATCGCGCGCGCCGGCCTCGGCTTCGTGCCGGAAGACCGCCAGATCTTCCCTGAGCACACCGTTGAAGACAATCTCGTGATCGGACACAAGAGAGGTCCCGAAGGCCAGGATGAATGGCCGATCAAGCGCATCTATGACATATTTCCGTTGCTGGAGCCGTTGCGTTACCGGATTGCCGGCCGGCTGTCAGGCGGCGAACAGCAGATGCTTGCGATCGCCCGCACCCTGATGGGCAACCCGGCGCTGCTGCTGCTGGATGAGCCCAGCGAGGGCCTCGCGCCGATCATCGTGCAGCGGATCGGCGAATTGCTGCGGCAGTTGCGCGGCACTGGCGCGACGGTGCTGATCGCCGAGCAGAACATGCATTTCTGCCTTGGATTAGCGAGCCATGCGACCGTCATTGACAAAGGCCAGATCGTCTATACGGCAACGATCGAGGAACTTAAGGCCAATGCAAACATTCGCCAGCGCTATCTGGCACTTTAGTCACAACGGCTCTGGCCGACGCGGTCGAGGGCGGTAGTTCTGCAAGAGTAGCAACCTGAAATCAGAACGGGTTGGTGACGATGCCTCCGTCGGCACGCAACGCCGCGCCATTGGTCGCGCTGGCCGCCTTCGAGCAGACATAGCAGATCAGGTTGGCGACTTCCTCCGGCGTGGCGTAACGCTGCAGCAGCGAGGCCGGCCGGCGTTCGGTGAAGGTCTTGGCGGCAAGTTCGTCGGCCGTCGTTCCGAGGCTCTTGGCGCGTGCGGCAAGGCGGACCGACGCCATCTCGACCCAGGTCGGGCCGGGCAATACCGAATTGACGGTGATGTTGGTGGCCCTGGTCTGTTCGGCGGCACCGCGCGCGATATACAGCTGGGCAGCTTTCGAGAACCCGTAATGCACCATCTCCTTCGGCACGAAGATCGCCGATTCACTAGAGACGAATACGACCCGGCCCCAGTCGCTGGCATCGAGCATTCGCTTCAAATAATGCCGGGTCAACCGCACCCCGCTCATGACGTTGACGTCGAACATCCTGGTCCAGTCGTCATCCTCGATATCGAAAAAGGCCTTCGGCTCGTAGATGCCGAGATTGTTGACGAGGATGTCGACGTGTGGAAATTGCGCCACCAGCCCGGCGCAGCCTTCGGCGCGGCCGAGATCGAACACCGCCGCGTGCGCATGGGCGGACGGCGCCGTCTGTTTGATCTTCGCGATCGCCTCGGTAACTGCGGCGGCCTCCCGGCCATTGACGATGACTCCGGCCCCCATTCGCGCCAGCCCGATGGCGGTCGCGAGCCCGATGCCGCGCGTCGAGCCGGTGACGAGCGCGAGCTTTCCAGTGAGATCGATGTTCATTGTTTGACTCCCTTGAGGCGACGAAGGTGCCGGCAATACGCGGATCGTGGTCTATTCGATGGGTTCGGGGAAATTCTTGTGGGCAACTCCGATCATGACTGATCGTCGACCGCCGTTGCGCGCGTCCGCCAGCCCAAGCACTTATGCTGGGTTTGCGCCCGGTTGGTCAATCCGGTCCAGCGCCAGGAGCAAAGATGCGACGCGGTTAGCGGACGCGGCCCAGTCCGCCAGACGCGCGTAGTTGTCGGTGAACCAGTTGCAGGCACCCTGCACCACGACAAAGGCCGCCGCCGCCTGAACCACCTCGCCGAGCAGCATCGTGCCGGCGACATATTTCGGCATGCAGAGCAGCAGACCGACCACCGGCGCCAACAACGAATTGCTGTGTGTGACCACGGTTAGGCGCATCAGTTGCCAGCAATAATCCAGCCACGCGGCAATCACCGCCCGCAGCGCTGCGCGTACAGTATGAAGTCGGTCCTTGATATTATCGGGCAACGTCTTGCCTTCTCCGCTTTCGCGGATATGGGTTCCTATCGCCCGCAACTCGGCTTCAGTTCGCTTGTTATCTTCCACGACGTGGGTCAGGCGGCTTCCAATCAGCAACATCGCAGCCGCAACAATGATCGAGTAGACGATCACCGCCACTACGAGGTAGCCGGGAATGGTCAGCACCACGCCGAACACGTCGATGGTCGAACTGCCTCCCACCGTCCAGAGGATCCCGATAAAGGTGATTCCGGTGATGAGCGAGGAGAAAAGTCCGAGCACGAGGTCGACGGGCAGGTCGGTGGCAATCCTGGCGTCCTCGGCGATTCGATACTCCGGGGCTTGATGCTCTCCGGGCATGAATCTGAGCCGAACATAGTGATCGCGCTCCAGCCAATATTCGTAGAGACGGTTGCTCAGCCATTCGCGCCACTTCCTTTGCAGGGTCATGCGGCCCCAGACCGAGAACACGGCGAGTGCAAGGCTGGCCGAGGCCAGCGGCAAAAATCGCCACGCCTGCGTCAGCAGTTCCGCGCCATCCTTGCGTTCGACGGCATTGAAGAAGTCGCGGTTCCAGAAATTCAGCAAGTACTGGGTCAACAGCTGCAGCAGCACGGTTGCGATCAGCAGCATCGTCAGCAGCCATGCCCACCGGGCTGAAGCGCCGCTCCAAAAATCGCGTGCAGCCTGCCAGAAGCGGGAGAGCAGGCGTTCCTCGCTGGGAGCCATGTAGCTGTCGTTACTCATGCGGTGGGTCGGGGATAGCGGCTTGCACAATGATCGGCCTGGCCATCACCTCCGCGAACAGGCGATGCATGTCCTGAGGTCGGCAAAGGTCGGTCCCCGGACTGAGCAGCGCGGCGGAACCGCCGGCAACGCCGTAGCGCAGGGCGGTTCCGAGACTGCCGTCGCTGGAAAGGCTCCACACCATTGCCGCCAGAAAACTGTCGCCGGCGCCGGACACGCTGACCGGCTCGACCGGGAGACCATCGGCGCGTATCGCCTGGTCGCGCGTGATCAGAAGCGCGCCGCCCGGGCCCATCGAGAGCGCGATGACTTCTACCTGGCCGCGATCAATCAACCGCCGCCCCGCCTTGATCAGCGCGGCATCGTCCGAGGCGGTAATGCCAGTCAATTCCTGAAACTCGCGAAGGTTGGGCTTGATGAGATAGACGCCGTGCTCAAGGGCCGCCTGCAGGAACCTGCCGGATGTATCCACGATGACCTTGCTATGCTGCTTTGAAGCCTGCGCCAACCTACCGTAAAAATCGTCCGGCACGCCGTCCGGCAGGCTGCCGCTGGCAATGACAAACGCGGGCCGCGGCCTGATGCGTGCAATCGTTTCCAGGCATTCCGTCCATTCGATTTCGCTGAGTGGCGCTCCCGGAAAGACGAAGCGAAATTGCTCGCGGGTCGTCCTGTCGAATACTGTCAGATCCTCTCGCGTCTCGTTCTCCGCCGGAATGAGCACGCTCCTCACGCCTTCGCGTTCGACCAGGGTGCTGAGCAGTTTTCCGGCTGCGCCGCCCGCCGGGTAAACAGCGGACACGTCGACTCCCAGCCGCTTGAGGACCCTCGCCACGTTGATCCCACCTCCGCCGGGATCGCGGCGGGCCTGCGCGCAGCGCATCTTGGTGAAGGGCATCATCTTCTTTACCGACGTCGAGGCATCGACGGCGGGATTGATGGTAAGGGTGACAATCCCCGTCCGCGAAATTTCAGCCAATGCCTTCGACCTCCGCCAGTGCGTGCAATCCGACGAATGCAGCATCCTGGTCCAGAATCAGCCAGATCGGAATAGGTTCGAGATATCCGCGAAGCCGCCCTTTGTCGTCGAAGCGTGCACGAAACTGCGAGCCGACGAGGTATTCAGGCATGTGACGCAGAATCCCTCCGGCAATAAACACTCCACCTCTCGCGCCGAGCGTCAGCGCGAGATTGCCGGCAACCGTTCCAAGCATTGCGCAGAACAGATCGATGGCGGCGCGGCTTGTCGGACATGTCCCTTCGACCCCGGCCCGGGTGATCTCGGCGGCGCGGCGCCTCGGCAGCGCGACGTGGTCCAGCGCGGCCAAAGCCTCGTGGAGATGCTCCAGCCCGCTGCCGGACAGAACGTGTTCGGCCGAGACATGCCCGAGCCGCCGTCGTAGCCAGGCGATGACGGCGTCCTCGCGCGACGTACTGCCGGCCATGGTCGAATGACCGCCCTCGCTCGACAGCACGAGGCGCCCGGCTGCGTGCGGGATGCAGGCCGCCATTCCAAGGCCTGTGCCCGGGCCGAGCGCCGCAAGCGGAGCCCCCGCGACCGGTCGTCCGCCGCCCAGAGCGAGTAGCTTTTCTGGGGGAAGACCGGACAGGGACCACGCCACCGCTTCGAAGTCGTTGAGCATGCGCACGGTGGAAAATCCATAAGAATTGCGCAACTCCGCGGCGTCAACCACCCATGAATTGTTGGTGAGGTTGCAGCGACCGTTCCGTACCACGCCGGCAACGGCAAGAATGGCGGCGCTGATCGTTTCAGCCTCCGGCAAACCAGCAAGATAAGCGCCGAGGGCTTCGTGAAAGCTGCCGTAGTCGCCGACCGCCATATGGGCAATCATGCCAACCGATCTTCCGGTCAGAAGCGCGAAGCGCGCATTGGTCCCGCCGATGTCGGCAAGCAACACCTTCCGGCTGATTCGATGCGTCGAGGCTGCCGTCATCATTGGCGTGCCGCCCTAATCAGATCCGCGTACCAGTGGAAAGAGGACTTCGGAATGCGTTGCAACGAGAGGTAATCGACATAGTTCAGGCCGAACCGATTGCTGTAACCGGAGGCCCATTCGAAATTGTCGAGGAGCGACCAGACAAAGTAACCTCTGACGTCGACTCCACTGGCGGAAGCGGAATTCATCGCGCCGATATAGCCGCGCAGGAAATCGACCCGCTCCGGATCGATCACCGCGCCGGTCTCGTCGGGCTTGTCGATCCCGCCATATCCGTTCTCCAGCACGTAGATCGGCAAACCGTAACGCTGATGGGCCAGCCGCAGCGTCTCGTCGAAGACTTCCGGATTGATCGGCCATCCGATCTGGGTCAGGGCAACATCGGCCGGTTTCTCGCCGAAGTCGTAGCCCAGCATCGCATCAGCCTGCGCCTTCACATAGACCGGGCTGTAGTGGTTCAATCCGAACCAGTCGAGCGGACGGCAAATGCGGGCGAGGTCGCCCGGTTGCAGGTGGGGCTCGATAGCAGCCCGCATCTCGGGCGGGTACTCGCCGCGGCATTGCGGGTCGGGAAAGGCGTAGTTCCAGTAGACAGCGACCCGCGCGGCTGCCGCGGCGTCGGCTTCGCTCGCGCTGGAAGGCCAGCATGGCTGAAGATTATGAATGCACCCGATCGAGGCGCCCCGAATTTTCTCGCGGAGCACATCCACGGCCGCGCCATGGGAAAGATTGACTTGGTGTGTCGCCCGGTAGAGGCCAGCCTCGCTGGCGCGGTCGCGCCTGCCCAACGAGCGGCTGAACAGATTGAAGATCGACGGCTCGTTGAAGGTTGCAAACCGCTTGACGCGATCGCCGAAGCGGGTGGCAATCAGCGCCGCGTAGTCGGCAAACCATGCCACCGACTCCCGGTTCTGCCATCCACCTAAATCCTCCAGCGCCTGAGGCAGATCCCAGTGATAGAGGCACAGCCATGGTTCGATGTTGGCGGCCAGGAGTTCGTCGACCAGCCGGTCGTAGAAGGCGAGGCCGGGTTCATTCGCCAGCCCTCGTCCCAGCGGCAGCACACGCGGCCAACCGACCGAGAACCGGTAAGCCTGAACGCCCAGCCGCTGCATCAGCGCGACATCCTCGCGGTAGCGATGATAGTGATCGCACGCGATATCGCCGGTGTCGTGGTTCTTGATCTCACCGCTTTGGCAGTACACGTCCCAGATACTAAGTCCACGGCCGTCTTCCCTGGCACCGCCCTCGATCTGGAAGCTCGAGGTTGAGACGCCCCAGGTGAAGTCCGGTCGCAGGCTGGCCAAGAGAGGCAGCTGCGGCGCCGGTGTGGGACGGTTCGAACTCACAGCTTCCCTTTCGCCGCGGCCAGATGCCGGGCACCATATCAATAATCCCGCCGATAGCCGGACGATCTTGAGATACATCAAGAGTTTGGCACCGGCCGATGCGACAAATGGATCGTCTTTACTCTGCCGTTGGGGTATCCGCTTGCAAAGGACCAAATGGGGTGGAATTGCCGATGGCCACTTCCGCGGGAGCGGCTTCTTTCGAGTTGACGAACACGGCGGCGTGTTCTGGTTTGTCGACCCCGATGGCGGCCGCTTTCTGTCCAAGGGCGTGAACAATGTCCGCTTGGATGCCGATCACGTCGGCAATACCGCTCGCGTGCCCTACGCCGATGCGTGCCGGCGAAAGTACGGCAGCCAGCACGTCTGGCGCGCGGCGGCGGCAGACCGGCTGGCGAGCTGGAAGTTCAACACACTCGGCTGCTGGTCTGATGAACTGGTCGCCACTGCGGGGAGGTCGCTGCTTGCAACTGCGCCCACCAATGCCCTTGGCGCCTCTTTCAAGCTGCACCGGCGTGATCAGATCTTTCCCGATGTGTTCGATCCTGCCTATGCGGCCCACATCCGGGAACGAGCCAACGATCACTGCGCAAGACGATGTCACGACGTCGGACTGCTCGGCACCTTCATCGACAACGAGTTGTACTGGTCGCCCGACTGGCGCGGGGCTGACGAACTCCTGACGCTGTTTCTCAACCTGCCGTCGCACCGCCCCGGCCGCAACGCGGCCATCGCGAGGTTGCAGGAGCATTATCGGGAATTCTCGCAGTTCAATGCGGTCTGGCGTACGCCAGCGAGATCATGGCAGGAGCTCGCCACCATGGGACGTATCGAAGCGCCGTTCTTCAGAATGCCCCCGGGCGGCCTGAACGATGCGCTCGAGCTCAAGGCCAACCTCGCCAGCCCCGCCCGCGCGGCATTTTCCGCGGACTGCGACGCCTTTCTGGCCATCGTCGCCGATCGGTACTTCGAGGTCTCCGTCTCGGCCATCAGGGCCGCCGATCGCAATCACCTCGTGATCGGCTCCCGCTTTGGCTACCAGGCGCAATCAAGCGTGATCGCCGCGGCGGCCCGCTATGTCGATGTAACCTCATTCAATTGCTACGAACTCGATGCAAGCGCGCAGATCCATGCTTATGCCGCCGGTGGCAAGCCGTGCCTGATCTCCGAATTTTCCTTCCGCGGTGATGATTCCGGCCTGCCCAATACCCACGGCGCCGGTCCGCGGGTCGCCAGCCAAACCGAGCGCGCACAAAGTTTCGAGCACTACGTAACGGCAGCCCTGCGCAACCCGGCTGTTGTCGGCTATCACTGGTTCGAACATGCTGATCAGCCGACGGAGGGGCGGTTCGACGGTGAAAATTCGAATTACGGCATCGTGACGATCGAAGACGATCCCTATGCTGAGCTGACCGAGGCAATGACCAGGGTCAATGCCGCGGCGGAACAACTTCACGCGAACGTCGTTCGCATCGCCTAGCAGCCATCGCCGTCATGTCTGCGCCGGATTGGCCTCAGCCTCGAGCACCGCGGCCATGGTGCGGAACACGCTCGACGGATTGACGCTGATCGAGTCGATATCGAGATGGGTCAGATAGCGCGCAATCTCAGGGTAATTCGCCGGCGCTTCGCCGCAGATGCCGACATGCCGCCCATTGCGCCTGGCGCCTGTCACCGCCAATCTGAACATCTCGAGCATGCCGGGATCGCGTTCGTCGAAATCGAAGGCGACGATATCGGAATCACGGTCGACCCCCAGGGTCAGCTGGGTGAGATCGTTGGAGCCGATCGAAAAGCCGTCGAACAGCTGCGAAAACGCATCGATCTGGATGACGTTGTTCGGGATCTCGCACATCACGTAGATCTCGAGCCCGTTGTCGCCGCGCTTGAGCCCATTGGCCGCCATCGTCGCGATCACGCGCTTGCCTTCCTCGACGGTTCGACAGAACGGCACCATGACGCGCAGATTGGAGAGACCCATTTCCTCGCGCACCCGGCGCAGCGCCGCGCATTCCAGCGCAAAGCCTTCCGCGTAGGCCGGATGGCTGTAACGGGAAGCCCCCCGGAATCCCAGCATCGGATTCTCTTCTTTCGGCTCGAACGCCTCGCCGCCGAGCAAATTGGCGTATTCGTTCGTCTTGAAGTCGGAGAGCCGCACGATCACCGGCTTGGGATAGAACGCCGCGGCGATGGTGCCGACGCCTTCCGAAAGCCTCTGGATGAAGAAATCGGCTGGCGTCTTGTGGCCCTGAACCAGACGGGCGATCGCGGCCTTCGCCTTCGCCGAGGCGATCTTGTCCGGCTTGAGCAGCGCCATCGGGTGTACCCCGATATGCTCGCTGATGATGAACTCCATGCGGGCGAGGCCCACGCCTGATTGCGGCTGCATCGCTGTCCGGAATGCCATTTCGGGAGTGCCGACATTGACCATGATCGGCGTGCGCGGCACCCTGAGCTCGCTGACGGGCGTTCGCGCAACGTCGAAAGCCACCTCGCCCTGATAGACCTTCCCGACATCGCCTTCGGCGCAGGAGATCGTGACATTGGTCCCGGTCTTCAGCTTCTCGGTCGCGTGTGTCGCGCCCACCACGGCGGGTATTCCCAGTTCTCGCGCCACAATTGCGGCGTGGCAGGTCCGGCCACCCTTGTCGGTGATGATGCCAGCGGCGATTTTCATGATCGGTTCCCAATCGGGACTGGTCGACGGCGCGACCAGGATTTCGCCCGGCTTGAAAGCCGAGAGGTCCCGCGCTGTGGCGATGCGGCGGGTGCGGCCGGAAGCGATTTTTTCACCGACCGCGCGGCCGGTGACGATGACTGATCCTTTTCCCTTGAGATTGTAGGTCTCGAACACGTCAGCTGAACGCTGCGAAGCCACGGTCTCGGGCCGCGCCTGAATGATATAGAGCTTGCCATCGACGCCGTCCCTGGCCCACTCGATATCCATCGGCATGGCAGTGCCCGCATGCTTGGAGTAGTGCGCTTCGATCCGCACGGCCATGTCGGCCAGGCCCAGCACGTCCGCATCGGAAATGCAGAACATTCGACGCTCAGCTTCCGGCACGGTCCGCTTCAGCGTCGCATGGCTGCCGCCGCGCTTGCCGTAGATCATGCGGATCTGCTTGCCGCCGAGCCGGCGCCGCAGAACACGGCGAAAGCCTTGGGCCAGGGTCGGCTTGTGGACGTAGAACTCGTCAGGGTCGACCTGACCCTGGACGATGGTTTCGCCAAGGCCGTAGCATCCCGTGACGAAAACGACATCGCGAAATCCGGATTCGGTATCGAGCGTGAAGATGACGCCGCTGGCACCGATATCCGAACGGACCATTTTCATCACGGCGACGGAGAGGAAGACCTTGAAATGGTCGAAGCCGTTGTCGATGCGGTAGGAAATCGCGCGATCGGTGAAAATCGAGGCAAAGCAGCGCCGGCAGGCTTCGAACAGATCCTTAGGGCCGCGTACATTGAGGAAGCTTTCGTGCTGGCCGGCAAAGCTCGCGGTCGGCAGGTCTTCCGCCGTTGCCGAACTCCGCACCGCGACGGCGACGCCTTTTCCGGCCTCCCGTTCCAGCTGCCTGTAGGCTTCCATGATCTGGTCGCGGATCGGCGTGGTATCCATCGTCCTGTAGACGACTGCGCGCGCCCTGGCGGCGGTAGCCGCCAACTGCCTGATCTTGCGCTTGTCGAGACCGTCGAGCAGCCGATGCAACTCCTCCGCGACGCCAGGCTGCGACAGCGCATCGCGATAGGCGTCGGCCGTGATCGCAAATCCATTGGGGACGGCGATCCCCTCTGAGGCCAGCGTCGAATACAGTTCGCCAAGCGAGGCGGTCTTGCCGCCGACCAGCCCGACGTCGTTCAATCCGAGTTCGAGAAACGACCTGATGTATCTTGCCATTGCGCCAGTAGATCAGGCCGGATCTGGGCGATGTTGAGAAAGGTCAAGCCTCTCATCCGTGCCGCGGTGCGGAATTCGGCGTCTGCTTGACTCACCGATTGCCATCCTCTTCTGTTTGCCGGGCCGCCATGAGCGGATACCCCTCTTGCCGGGAAACAAGAAGATGGCAGCCGAACGGAAAATGCCGCCGACGCATGAAGCGCCCTATCGCGGCTTGCGCGTGCTGGACTTCGGGCAAGGCATCGCGTCGCCCTATTGCGCGATGTTGCTTGGCGTTTACGGGGCCGAGGTCATCAAGGTGGAACCGCCCGAGGGCGACTGGTCGCGTTACCTCGGGACCACCTATGGAAGCCACACGGCGCTGTCGGCGGTCTATAACCGAGGCAAGCGCAGCCTGTGCCTCGATCTCAAGCACGAGCAGGGTATCGCCATCGCCAAACGGCTCGCCGGGGATTGCGACGTGCTGATCGAGGGCTTTCGGCCTGGCGTCGCCGCCCGGCTGGGGATCGGCTTCGAGGAACTATCGCGCGACAATCCGGGCCTGATCTATCTCTCGGTCAGCGGCTTCGGACAGGACGGTCCCTACTCAAGGCGTCCGGGCTCGGATTCGGTGGCGCAGGCCTTTTCCGGCCTGGTCTCGGTCAATGTCGGTAACGACAAGATTCCGCACCGGTCGGAACCACCATCTCCGACGTCGCGACAGGCGTGTATGCGTTCCAGGCCATCTCGACCGCGCTGTTCGCCCGCGCTACCGTGGGCACCGGCCGCTGGATCGATGTCAATCTCGCGCAATCGACGGCAGCACTGCTCGGCCACAAGGCGGCCGAATATGTCCTGGAGGGCGGCACGCCCCGTGCGCTCAACGTGCCGGCCGGCTCCTACCAGACCAGCGATGGCTGGATGATGGTTACCTTGGTGAATGAGGCACAGTACAAGCGTCTGTGCACCGCGATCGCGCGGGAGGATCTCGCCAGCGATCCGCGCTTTGCGGATTTTGCAAAACGCGCCGACTCGGCCGACGCGCTGACGGCGCAGTTGCGCGATGTGTTCCAGTCGCAATCCAACGAAACCTGGCTCGGCCGCCTTCATGCGGCCGATGTCATCGCCGAGCGCATCCTCACTCCCGGCGACTGGCTTCACAATGTCCACGTCGAGGCGACCAGGGCCGCGGTCTGTCAGGACACGCCCGGCGTCGGCAAGGTGTATGCCGCGCGCACACCGGGCTTTATGGGGTTGTCCGAGGACGACCTGCGGCCCGCGCCGGATATCGGCGCCGACAGTCGCGAAATCCTGCTCGACGCCGGATTCGATTCGGACGCCGTCGACAGTCTGATCGGCGCCCGCATTGTCCGTACCTCCGGGCGCTAGCTATTGACGCAGATCAACACCTGGAAAGGGGGAGACCATGGCAGGATTGTATTTCGAGGAATTCGAGGTCGGTCGGGAATATCATCATGAGTTCAGCCGGACTGTCACCGAAATGGACAACACCATGTTCAGCCTGATGACGATGAATCCGCAGCCGCTGCATCTCGATGCCCATTTCTCGGAAAATACCGAGTTCGGCCAGCGGTTGTTCAACAGTCTTTACACGCTCGGCATCATGATCGGCATGAGCGTCTACGACACCACGCTGGGCACCACGATCGGCAATCTCGGCATGACCGACGTCAAATTCCCGAAACCGGTGTTCCACGGCGACACGCTGAAGGCGCATACCAGAATTGTTTCCAAGCGCATCAGCCAGTCGCGCCCGACCCAGGGCATCGTCGAATTCGAGCATACCGCGACGAACCAGCGCGGCGAGGTGGTGGCAAGCTGCCGCCGCACCGGCCTGATGCATTGCAAACCAAAACCGAAAGCGTGAATCGATGCGATCATTCCTGTTCGTTCCCGGCGACAGCATCCGGAAATTCGAAAGCGCGAAGAAGACCGCGGCGGACGCGCTGATCCTCGATCTCGAAGATTCGATCGCGCCGGACCAGAAATTGGCCGCGCGCGGCATCACCCGCGGCATGCTGGATGCCCGAAATCCGAACCAGAAGATGTATATCCGCGTCAACGCGCTCGACACCGGGATGACCCTCGGCGACCTCGCCGCCGTGATGCCGGGCCGGCCCGACGGCATCGTGCTGCCGAAATGCGAAGGCGCCGCCGACGTCAATCATTTGGCGCTGTATCTCGACGCCTTCGAGGCGGCCTCCAGTATTGAACAGGGAAACACGCGCATCGTCGTGGTCGCGACCGAGACCGCTCGGGCGGTGACAAAACTGCTCGACTTCGAGGGTGCAAGCCCGCGGTTGTGGGGTATGATGTGGGGCGCCGAGGATCTCGCGGCTTCGCTCGGCGCTTCGCGCAACCGAACCGCCGGCCGTTTTCACGGACCTTTTCTGCTGGCGCGCGATCTCTGCCTGATCAGCGCTGCCGCCGTCGGGGCGGTGGCGATTGATACCATCGCCACCGATATCGACGATCTCGCAGGGTTGAGGGAAGAGGCGATCGCCGCCCGGCAGGACGGCTTCCTGTCGAAGGCCGTGATCCATCCCAAGCATGTCGATGTCGTCAATGCGGCGTTCATGCCGACATCAGAGGAGATCGCCTGGTCGCAGAAGGTCGTCAAGGCGTTCGACGACAACCCGAACTCCGGGGTGGTGAAGATCGACGGCAAGATGATCGACAAGCCGCACCTTCGCGCTGCCGAGAAAATTCTCGCCCAAGGCGGGCGGCCGGTCTGACGGCAGCGCCGGACCTGATTGTCAGCGGCGGCTGGCAGACGATCGCGATTTGTGACCCCGGGGATTTGCGGCTAGAACAGGCCGGCGTCGATGGTTTTCGCGATTATCGAATGGAGCTTCTGGTGGCAGTTTCAATGCGTATCGGCACGCGCAAGAGCACTATGGCGCTGGCCCAAACCGAGGAAATTGCCCGGCGGCTGCAGGCCGCGGCGCCCGATCTTGGCGTCGAAATCGTCAAATTCGAGACCGTGGGGGATACCGACCAGACCAGCAAGTTGCTGATGCATGGCGGCAAGGGCGGCGCCTTCGTCGCAGAAATCCGCGCCGCCGTGCGAGCAGGCCGATTGCATGCCGCGATGCATTCGCTCAAGGACATGCCGGGCAACGAGGACACGCCGGGCCTCGTGATCGGCGCGACCCTGGCGCGCGATCCGCCGACCGACGCGCTGGTGCTGCGCCCCGGGGTTTCATTCGACGAGATTCGCCGCTGCGGCGGCAAGGGCTTTCGGATCGGCACCAATGCGGTGCGACGTGCCGCCTATGCGCGGCGGCTGTTTCCGGAGATCGAGGTGATTCACTTTCGCGGCGCCGCCGACACGCGGGTGCGCAAGCTCGAGCGCCGCGAGCTGCAGCGGTTGCCCGGCGGCGGCGAGGTCGGTCCGGCGGACGCGTTGATCATGGCGCGCTCCGGGCTGGAACGCGTCGGCCTTGCCAACCGGATCGCCCATGAGTTCTCGCCGCGGGAAATGCTTCCGGCGGTGGGGCAGGGTATCGTCGCGGTGGAATGCGCCGCCAGCGACTGGCCGACGCGGCGCTATCTCTCCCTGATCGACGATCCCCGGGCGCATCTGAGCTGCGACGCCGAGCGCGAGGTGCTGTGGGTGCTCAACGGCCACTGCAACTCGCCGATCGCGGGATATTCGACCATCGACGGCGTGGAGATGTCGCTGACCGCCTCCGTGCTGGACGAAGCCGGCGGCCACTTCATCGAAGTCACCCGCGTCGGCCCGGCCGACCGCCCGCGCGAACTCGGGCGCGCCGTGGGGCTCGAGCTGTTGAACAAGGGCGCGGCGGAGATTATCGAGCGCAGCCGGCCGGTGTGATGATCGGTGCTCCTTTCGCAAGAAAGCTGTGCCGCTCTCGTCCATCGAGACGGCGCAGGGCGTCTACGAAAAATCGCGAAAACAACCCCATGCAAAGTGGAACGCCGCGAGTCGCGGCAGGCGTGCGGCGCTGCGTCCGAGCACGGGAAGATAATGGTCCAGCGTCGCCCCCAGCTTGATCCCATCCCACATCTAGAGGTCGTTTGACGGCGCCTTAACAACGCGAAATCCGATGTTGCTGGAAGCGCTGTGCTGGCTATTCGCGCTGCGCGCCGCAACGCGGTAGCGGTTGCAGTAAGATTCATGACAGAGAAACGATCCTCCCCGCAGTGAACGGCTAGCGGCGGGCGTAGCCTGTCGCGGATCCGTGGCGGCGGTGATGCGGTGATAGTCGGGCGCGAAGTAATCCTGGCACCATTCCCAGACATTGCCCGCCATGTTGTGCAGGCCATAGCCGTTCGGCTTGAAGGCGTGCACGGGAGCGGTTCCGAAATGGCCGTCTTCGGCGCTGTTGTGATCGGGAAACCGGCCCTGCCAGATGTTGCAGCGGTGTTCGCCCGCGGGTGTCAGCTCATTGCCCCAGGGATAGTTCGCCTGTTCGAGCCCGCCGCGCGCGGCGATCTCCCATTCCGCTTCGCTCGGCAGCCGCGTCCCCGACCATTGACAATAGGCCATGGCGTCGTTCCAGGAGACGTGCACCACGGGATGATCGAGCCGGTCGAGGATCGTGCTCGGCGGTCCCTCGGGCTGCGCCCACCAGGCATGCGGTACCGGCACCCACCACGGCGTATCGGCCACCCGGCTGCCGATCGCACGCCTGGTATCCTCAGGCAGAAGCGCTTCGAACACGAAGCTCCAGCCATATCGCTCGGCATCCGTGGTGTATCCGGTGGCACGAACGAAGTCGCCGAACTGGATGTTGCTGACGGCGTGGCAGGCGATGGCGAACTCGCTGACCGTTACCCGGCGGACCGGCCCTTCGCCGTCGGCCGGAAATCGCCGGTCGTTCGATCCCATCGCGAAGCTGCCGCCGATCGGCGCGCTCCAGCGGCGGGGGATGCTGGTCCGGCTCGGTTCCATCTTGCCGCGCGCCGCTGCAGCTTTCCCCGATGCCGGCTGCGCCTCGTCAGCACGGCTGCTCGCGCAGCAGGGGGGAGAATCTTCGGTCATGTCAGGTCTGCGATGTGTATCGCGCTCCGTGCATTCATTCGCGGCCATACAGGACGGTTACGGCTGGCGTTCTTCCTCCCAGAACGCCGTGCCGCCTTCCGCCTTCATCAGCTCCAGGATCTTCTCGCGCGGGATCACCCCGCAGCGGCTGGCCCAGGCGGCGTACTGCTCGCTCATGGCGCTGACGCGATCCGCATGCTGCCCGGCAAGGTCGTGCATCTCGGTGCGGTCCGCTTCCATGTCGTAGAGCTCCCACGGCCCCGGATATTTTCGCACCAGCTTCCATTTGCCGATGCGAACCGCCGCGTTGCCTTCGTGCTCCCAGAACAGCGGGCCACGGCCGCCATAGGCCGCCGCGAAAGACGGCACCAGGCTTTCGCCCTCGCAGGGCAGGATCGGGTTGCCGTTGTATTCCTTCGGATAGGTTGCGCCTGTCACGTCGACGATGGTCGCCATGATATCCGTCAGCTGGCTCGGATTGTGCCGCAGCCCGCCCTTCTCCTGGATGCCGCGCGGCCAGTGCACGATAAAGGGCGTGGCGATGCCGCCTTCGTGGATCCAGTGCTTGTAAAGCCTGAACGGCGAATTTGACAAATTGGCCCAGGCGGTGCCGTAGCTCTGATAGGTGTCTTCGCCGCCGGGCATCAGCGACGGATCGTTGCCGAGGCGAACCGGTTTGCCGGTGCGTGTCTTGGCTTTGGCGATCATCAGCTGGTCGACCAGCTCGCGCGCGGTGACGCCATCAGGAATATCCTCGGCGCAGGCGCCGTTGTCCGAGAGAAAGATGATGAGGGTGTTATCCAGCTGGCTGGTCTCTTCGAGAGCGGCGAGGATGCGGCCGATGCCCTGATCCATGCGGTCGATTTGGGCGGCATACACTTCCATGCAGCGCAGCGTCCATTCGCGGTTCTCGGCCTCGGTCCACGGCGGCTGGGTCGGGTCGCGGTCGGTCAGCTTCCAGCTCGGATGGATGATGCCGTCCTCGACCAGCTTTTGCAGCCGCCGTTCGCGCAAGATGTCCCATCCGGCGTCGAACCGGCCCTTGTACTTGGCGATGTCCTCGTCATGGGCATGCAGCGGCCAGTGCGGCGCCGTGTAGGCGACATATTGAAAGAACGGGGTGTCGGGGTTCTGCTGCTTGTGCTGGCGCACATAGGCGACCACCTGGTCGCTGATCGCGTCGGTATAGAAGAAGGAAGGATCGTTCTCCGCCTCGTGCTCGATATTGTCGTTGCCGCGCGTCAGCGTGTTCGGGTTGTAAAAACTGCCGGCGCCGATGATGGTGCCGAAGAAATAATCGAAGCCGCGCTGCAGCGGCCAGGAATCGGTGGGCTCGGTCAGGTTCGACGACACATGCCACTTGCCGCTGAGATAGGTCCGGTAGTTCTTCTGTTTGAGCACTTCGGCCACGGTGACGCAGCTCTTGTTCAGATTGCCGGCATAGCCCTCCGGGCCGTTGTTGTAGGTGAGGATGCCCACCCCGGTCTGGTGCGGATGCAGGCCGGTCAGCAGCGAGGCACGCGACGGACTGCAGCGGGCGGTATTGTAGAACTGCGAGTAACGCAGCCCGTTGGCGGCGAGGCGGTCCAGGTTGGGTGTTTCGATTTCGCCGCCGTAGCAGCCGATGTCGGAGAATCCCATGTCATCGTTAAGAATGATCATGATGTTGGGGCTGCTCTGCGCTTTGCCACCATTTGCCATGGTTGTGGTCCTTCTTGATCCCTGGGCGTACTTGCAACAACGACGTCAGGGATGACGTCGCGTCAGATTGATGCTGAGCTGGAAATAGCCGGGCAGGTAGATCGACCGCAGCAGTTCCAGCGGCCTTCCGTCAGTGTTCACGGTGAGGCGCTCGATCGACAACAGCGGGCTGCCGGTCTTGACGCCGAGCAGCGTGGCGCTGGTCGCATCCGCGAGCGAGGCGCTGATGGTCTGTGTCGCTTCCTTGATATCGAAGCCTAGTTCGCTTTCGAATACGCAGTACATCACGATCGAGGTGAGGTCGCGCTTGTCGAGTTCCAGCCCGATGTCGGGCGGATAGAACGCATGTTCGATGGCGATCGGAATTTCGTCGGCGAAGCGGACGCGCTTGAGCTGCCAGACCGCGCGCTCCCGCAACTGTTTGCGGACATCGGCGTCGTGCCGGTTGGTCATGCCCTGCAACAGCACCTTGGCGCCGGGCTGGTAGCCGGCGTCCTTGATGGTTTCGGAGAATCCCATCAAACGTCCGACCCAGTTTTCCGGCTGGTTGGTGCGCAGGAAGGTGCCGCGGCCGCGCTCGCGCTCGAACATGCCTTCGTCCACCAGCGGCTTGATGGCGTTGCGGATGGTAATGCGGCTGACGCCGAAATGCTTGCCGAGTTCGGCTTCCGTCATCAGCCGGCCGGTCTTGTCGATGAGTTCGCCGGCCTTAACCTGACGCCGGATGGTTTCGCGCACCTGAATGTGCAGCGGCGTGGAACTGGCTCCTTCCGGCGACTGCGCGGTAGTCATGTTGTCGGCCATGCCCTTTCGGTAGCGTAAACGTGCGGCGGCGGTCATCACAGCCGCCTGCGGGTGGTTGCATCGAACAGGTGAATGTCGGCGGGGCGGGCGGTAATTGACAGCGCCGCGCCCTCGGAAGGCACATCGCCGTCGCTGACGCGCGCCCGAATCGAGATGCCCGAGCAATCGAGATCGAGGATCGCGGTATCGCCGAGATCCTCGACCAGTTCGACCACAGCCGGAATGCCGCCGGCAGCGATCCTGACCGCGCCGGGGCGGATGCCCGCCACCACGTTGCGTTCGCCGGCTTCCTTCAGGCCGGTTTCGAGGCGGCGGCCCGCGATCTCGACGCCGCCGTCTTTGTAGCGGGCCGGGATCAGGTTCATCGGCGGGCTGCCGATGAAGGCCGCGACATCGATCGAATTCGGCTTGGCAAACACGTCGGCGGGCCGGCCGATCTGCTGGATCTCGCCGGCCATGAACACCGCCATGCGGTCGGCCAGCGTCATGGCTTCCTCCTGGTCGTGGGTGACGTAGACCGCGGTGACGCCGAGCGAGCGCTGCAGCTTCTTCAGTTCGGTACGGGTTTCCAGCCGCAGCTTGGCGTCGAGATTGGACAAGGGCTCGTCGAGCAAGAACAGCCGCGCCTTGCGGACGATAGCGCGGGCGAGCGCGCAGCGCTGCTGCTGGCCGCCCGACAACTGGCCGGGCTTGCGTTCCAGCAGATGTTCGATCGCGACTTTCCGCGCGGCTTCCCGCACCGCCGGAGCAATCTCGGCCTTGGACATCTTGGCCATTTCGAGCGGAAAGGCGATGTTCTCGTACACCGTCATGTGCGGATAGAGCGCGTAGCTCTGGAACACCATGGCGATGTCGCGGTCGCACGCATCCGCCGCCGTGATGTCCTGACCGTCGATGAACACCCGGCCCGCGCTCGGCGCGTCGAGGCCGGCGAGGATGCGCAAGGTGGTGCTCTTGCCGGAACCGGACGGGCCGAGCAGGGCAAAGAACTCGCCGGGCTCGATATCGAAGGTCACGCCCTTCAGCGCGGCGAACTCGCCATGCATCTTGACGATGCCATCGAAGCGCACCTGACCGCGACCGCTCATCGGCGACCTCCGCCCTTGACCGCGCCGACGGTGAGGCCCTTGACAATATTCTTTTGGGCGACAACGCCGAGGATGACGACGGGAAGCATTGCCAGCACTGAGACCGCCGCCAGCTTGGCCCACAGCGTCTGTTCGACGGAGACGAAGTTGAACATCGCGACCGTCACCGGCCGCACCGTGTTGCCGCTGAGCACGACAGCGAACAGGAATTCGTTCCATGCATTGAGGAACACGAATACGACGGTGACGGCGATGCCGCCCCGCACCTGCGGGATGATGATTCGCCGCAGCGTCTTCATCCGGCTGGCGCCGTCGAGATAGGCGGCTTCCTCCATCTCGAACGGGATATCCTCGAAATAGGATACCAGCAGCCAGATCGCGAACGGCAGCGAGAACGACAGATAGATCAGGATGATGCCCTGGTATGTATCGATCCACCCGATATTCCGCAGGATCAGGAAGTATGGGATGATGATGCCAACCGGCGGCAGCATTTGCGTCGCCAGCACGTAGAAGCCCGCGAATTTCTTGCCGCGAAAGCGCAGCCGCGCCAGCGCATAGGCGGCCGGCACCGCCATCAGCATGGTGATGATGGTGGTGCCGATCGAGATGACGAAGCTGGAGACGAGGTTCGGCAGGATCGAGGCCGAGCCGAACAGCACGTCGCGATAGGGCTCCAGCGTCGGGGTGAAGAACAGTTTGGGCGGATAGGCCAGCACGTCGGAATCGGTCTTGAGCGAATTGAGCACGCTCCATAGAATCGGGAACGCCCACGCCAGCAGGAACAGCAGCGTGATCGCGAGCGTGGCGATGATGCGAAAGCGCCGGGCGGTCACTTCGCCCTCCGCAGCGCGAACAATACGCCCGAGATCAGGATGGTCACCACCAGCAGCGCCACCGCCAGCGCCGACCCGTAGCCGATCGACAGCTCGGTGAAGGACTTGCGGTAGGCATAGAGATTGAGGATTTCGGTCGCGGTGCCCGGGCCGCCGCCGGTGACGGTGAAGATTGCGGCGAATGCCGTCAGCGCCACCATGGTGCGCATGATCACCACCATCACGATCGCGGGCCGCAGCAAAGGCAGGGTGATGCGGCGAAAGCGCTGCCATGCGCTGGCGCGGTCGAGCCGCGCGGCCTCGTAAATATCTTCCGGCAGCGAGGCGAGACTCGCCAGCAGTACCATGAATGCGAAGGGCGTCCATTGCCAGGTGTGGATGACGATCACCGACACCATTGCCAGCAGCGGATCGCCGAGCCAATTCTTGCTGCCGAGGCCGGCGTTGATGGCGAGGTAGTCGACGATGCCGAATTCGGGCGCCAGCATGAAGGTTCGCCAGATCATGCCGACCACGGCGGGCGACAGCACCACCGGCAGGATCGCGATGACGCGGAACCAGCCCTGACCGCGCTTCATGTCCATCACCAGCAAGGCCAGTGCCAGACCCAGTGCTACCTGCAGCACCACCGTCGAGCCGGTGTAGATCAGACTGACCAGCAGCGAAGACCAGAACCGGTCATCCGCTAGCAGCGTGCGGTAGTTTTCGAATCCGACGAAGCCGTCGGCAAACGGCATCGCCAGATCCATCCGGAACGTGCTGGTTCCGACCAGGAACAGCAGCGGGAAGGTCGTGGTTGCCAACAGCGCCAGGAACGCCGGCGCGAGCAGGGCCGCGGCGAAGCGGCGCTCGCGCCGCGCCAGCACGCGGCCGAGATTGCCCGAGGTGGGAATCGCGGCCGCGTTGTCGGGCATCGCTATCGTCGCCGGCTTTGCCAACTCAGCCGCGCATCATCGGCTCGACGCGACGCTGGGCGTCGTCCAGCGCCGCCTTGATGGTGGCCTGGCCCGACAGCGCGGACTGGATGGCGGTCGCCATGGTGTCGCCGATCGCAGGCCATTGCGGCACGCGCGGACGCCAGTCGACGTCGGTGTCACTCTGCAGCGTCGCCATCGTGGCTTCGACGAAATTGTCGCCAAAGCCGTTCATCAGCTTGACGTAGTCCGGATCCTTCCAGATCGAGGAGCGGTTGACGCCGGAGCGTTTGGCCGGGCCGGCAAACCGATGCGCGGTGCGGGCCTGGGTCTCGGCGCTGGCGGCCCACTGGATGAACAGCCACGTCGCCTTCTTTTTCTTGTCGGTCTGCGCGGCGTTGATCGGAAAGCCCCAATTCCAGATCGAACTCACGCGCTTGCCGGTGGGACCCTTGGGCCAGCGCGCATAGCCGACCTTGCCGATGACTTTTGATTTTTCGGGATTGTTGATCACCGACGCCGACGAATGCGCGTCGATGTAGGAGGCGACGGTGCCTTGCGAGAACGCATCGGCGATGTCGGGCCAGTTCCAGTTGGCTGCCGCCGTCGGTGCGTATTTGCGCATCACGTCGATATACCAGGCCAGCGCCGCTTCGGCTTCGGGGCCGTTGACCGTGAGCTTGCCGCCCTTGAACCATTGGCCGCCGAATTCGCGGAAGATCGAGGGATAGATGTACATGTTCTGGCCGGCGCCGGCGACGCCGCGCAGCGCGGTACCCCAGATGCGGTCGTTCGGCGCGTTCAGCGCCGCGGCGTTCTTGACGAACGTTTCGAGATCGTCGGCCGGCTTCAACCCCTTGGCGTCGTACAGGTCCTTCCGGTAGACCTGAATCGTGACTTCCCCGTCATAGGGCACGCCATACTGCTTGCCGTCGACGCTGTCGGCGGCGCGCCAGGCCGGGATGATGTCGTCGAATTTGAACCAGTCGGCGTCGGTCAGCGATTTGTCGGCGAGGTAGCTGTCGAGCGGCTCGACCCATTTGTTGGCGGCGTAGAGCGAATAATACATCGGGTCGGCGGCGTGGGTGGCGTAGGTGCCGGTCTTCGAGGTGAGGTCGATCACGCTCTTCTGCCGGATCTGCGCCGGCGGAATTTTCTCGAAGCGGACGTCGATCCCGGTCAGCGCCTTGAACTGCGGCGCCAGCGAAATCAGGTTCTCAAAATAGCTCGCCGGAATCACCGCGATCGTGATGGTTTCGCCGGAGGCCTGCTGCCAGTCGATCTTGGCGGATTTGTACGGTGCGAGATCGGCTTCCTGCGCTGCGGCCTGCCGCATCACCGATGGTGCGAGACCGAGCAGGGCCGTTGCGGCCGTGCCGGCCTTAAGGAATGTGCGTCGCGTCGGCGCAAAAGACTTCATTTCCTCGTCCTCCCTGTAACCTGTACCCCGGCTTGCCGCCGGTTAAGTTAGGACATTACCCAAATGTTATAACATGTCAAACCGGCTTCGGATTTACCCGGCGGCGTGGCGGGCCTGCGCATTGCATCACGACGAAAAAGAAAGGATGTACGGAGGTGACGATGCTGGAAGCGACTTCATGTTCACCGGATACCTGCATCGCCGATCGCTGCAGGCTTTTCCAACAAGCGGGGTTTAGCTCACATGCCTGATCAGGTCGCCCTTGTCATCGGACCTACCGGCGCGACGGGCGGTCCCATCGCAGCCGCGCTGGGGCGTCGGCCGGGATGGCGCGTTTACGGCATGTCGCGCACGGCACCCTCAGGCGAGGCGCCGTTCACGCATGTCGTCGCCGACCTGACCGATCCCGCGTCGTGCCGGCGGGCGCTGGCGGCCATCGAACCGGTGACCCATGCGTTTTTCGCCGCTCGCGCGCCGTTTCGGGAGGGCGGCGTTGAGGATGTCGAGGGCAATGTAGCGATGCTGGCGGCGACACTTGATGCACTCGCGTTGCGCAGCGACGCCCTTGAGCACGTTCATCTGCTGCAAGGCACCAAGTGGTACGGCATGCATCTCGGTCCATACTCGACACCTTCGCGCGAAGATGACCCGCGGCATTTGCCACCGAACTTCTATTACGACCAGCAGGACCTGTTGAGCGCGCGAGCGGCCGGTGCGCGCTGGAACTGGTCGGCCTCTCGGCCCTCCTATATCTGCGACTTCGCGCCCCATCGCCCCAGAAATCTGATCACGGTGCTCGGCGCATATGCGTCGGTTTGCCGGGAGCTCCATGTGCCACTGGACTTTCCCGGAAGCGCCGCCGGTTATTCCGTGCTTTCGGAACTGTCGGACGCAAACTGTCTGGCGGAGGCGATCATCCATGTCGCGACGCATGAGGCAGGGAAAAATGCGGCGTTCAATGTCACCAACGGCGACAGCTTTCGCTGGTGTCGGGTCTGGCCGCTGCTGGCGCAATGGTTCGGGATTCCCTGCGGCGTGCCGCGCCGGATCAAGCTCGCCAAGTGGATGGCTGACAAGGGGCCGGTATGGGACCGGATCGTGGGGCGGCATGGACTGGAGCCGCGTTCGCTCGAAAGCCTCGCGTCATGGGAGTTCGCGGATTTCGTGTTCGAGAAGGAATGGGACCTCCTGACCGATAACGGCCGGCTGCGGCGCGCAGGGTTCAATGCCTGCGTCGATACCATCGCCATGATCCGCGATCAGTTGAACCGATATCGCGATGCAAAGCTGCTGCCGCGCTAGGCGCGCGCGTCATGCCGCCACGTCCCAAAGCTGCGGTGAACCGCGCAGCAGCACGCTGCGTCCTTTCGGCGTAATGACCGGGCCATTGCCGGTCATGGCCACCAGTCCAAGGGCCGTCAGGCTCTCGGCAACCAACCGATCTACGATACGGCGTTCGACGGCGGGCAGACGAAGCCCCTTCAACGCTTCCCATTGATCCCGAGTCAGGTCGTAGTCGAATTCCGCGTTCATGGCTGCCTCGGTGCGTTGCTTGCGGGCGTGTATTACAGAGCCAGCATGAACGGCATGCGACCACAATGAGTCGGGATTTCGGCCGAACCGTCGGCTCTCGATCGGTATCCCGCGGGCAAGCGACATCAAATAGAGCTCCAGCTCGACCGGTTCCGGCGCTCCGTAATCATACGGCTGGACACGAATGCCCGATAGGCGGCGCGCGGCCAGCTGGACTACGCTAACGCCGGTCGACCCAGCGGGGTTGATGGTCGCGATCGTCGACGTCGGCTGGCCGCGGCATGCGAACATCATTCGGCGGAGCCGGCTATTGCGGCATGCATTTGACTGCCGATACACTCAACGGCCTGTGCAAGAGGACCTTCGATGACCGATGTTCCCGTCAGCGCCGGCGCTCCATCCAACGCCGCCGAACCAAGTCTTCACAGGGTCATGGGGCCCTGGCTGCTTCTGCTGTTTATCGTCGGCGACATACTGGGCACCGGAATTTATGCGCTCACCGGGCAGGTGGCGAAGCAGGTGGGGGGTGTCGTTTGGCTGCCGTTTGTTGTTGCCTTCGTAGTCGCGCTCGTCACCGCGTTCAGTTACCTCGAACTGGTCACCAAATACCCGAAGGCAGCGGGCGCCGCCCTTTATACGCATAAAGCCTTTGGCATCCATTTCATCACGTTCATCGTTGCGTTCGCGGTGATGTGCTCGGGTATCACCTCGGCATCGACGGCTTCCCGGGCGTTCGCCGCGAACATGTCGAATGCGATGGGGCTCAACCTTTCGGCTTTCGGCATTACGGTCACGGGTCTCGCTTTCATGGCCATCGTTGCCGCGGTCAATTTTCGCGGCGTCGGCGAAAGCTTGAGGGCCAACGTAATTCTCACCTGCGTGGAGTTGACGGGCCTGCTGATCATTATCGTGATCGGGCTGTGGGCGATCGGACTTGGGGAGGGCGACGTATCGCGCGTGCTGCAGTTTCGTTCGACCCCGGACGGCGGCATGTTCTGGCCGGTGATTGCGGCGACCACGCTCGCCTTCTTTGCGATGGTGGGCTTCGAGGATTCGGTCAACATGGCCGAAGAATGCAAGGATCCGACCCGTCACTTCCCGAAGGTGCTGCTTACGGGTCTCGCGATTACCGGGGTCATCTATGTTCTGGTCTCGATTTCGGCGATCACGCTGGTGGCGCCGGAGCAACTGGGCGAGGGCGAGACACCCCTGCTGCAAGTGGTGCAGAAAGGCGCGCCGAATTTTCCGCTCTGGATCTTCGGCTTCATCACCATGTTCGCCGTGGCCAACAGCGCGCTCATCAACATGCTGATGGCCAGCCGCCTCGTCTATGGCATGAGCCGCGAGCATGTCCTTCCGGCCGCCCTCGGCAAAGTGCACAAGACGCGGCGCACGCCCTATGTCGCCATTGGTTTCACCACGCTGCTGGCATTTGCACTGATTACCTTCGTCGGCGGCGTGCCGGCCCTCGGCGGCACCACGGCGCTGCTGTTGTTATGCGTCTTTACGGTGGTGAATGTTGCGGTCCTGGTGCTTCGCCGCGATCCGGTCGAACACCAGCATTTTCGCACGCCGACCATTTTGCCGATCCTGGGCGCTGCGTTTTGCGCTTTCCTGGCTGGTCCCTGGACGGGGCGTGACTTCGTTCAGTACCGCGTCGCCGGTGTCCTGCTCGCGGTCGGCATCGTTCTCTGGTTCGTCACGGTCATGATCAACCGGGCGACCGGGGTGAAGCCGGTGGACCCGGACATGGAAACCTTCGGTCGCGGTGGGCCGGTCAACTAGGCGGCGAAGCTGGACTTCCACAGGCTACGCACGAAGCAGCGCCGGTGGGTCACGCCGGCGCCCCCTTCGCCGTATCCAGAGGGCCGAACCGGTCAGCCCGGTCCTGCGCCTTGCGTGGCGGTGTAGACGGCGTAGAGCGACTGGCTCGCGGCCATGAACAGGCGGTTGCGCTTGGGGCCGCCGAAACAGATGTTGCCGCACACCTCGGGCAGGCGAATCCGGCCGATCAGCTTGCCGTCCGGATTCCATATCGTCACGCCGCTATAGCCGACGCGGCGGCCGGCATTGCTCGAGCACCAGACATTGCCTTCGACATCGCAGCGCACCCCGTCCGGCCCGCACTTCACGCCGTCGATCATGAAGTCGCTGAACCGCTTCTGGTTGGTGAGCTTATTGTCGGCGCCGACATCGAACACGGACATGTCGCCCTTGCCGCCCGGTCCGGTGTCGCCGGGCCCTTTGCCGGTGCTGGCGACGTAAAGCTTCTTGTAGTCCGGCGAGAAAGCGAGGCCGTTCGGATCCGGAACCTGATCCTCGCTCACCACGAGGTCGATCCGGCCGCCGGGATCGATGCGATAGCAGTTGGTCGGCAGCTCGCGCCGGCCCGGCACGAAGCCGGCCGGCTGACCGATTCGCGGATTGAGCTTGCCGCCTGCATTGCTGGGGCCGCCCGGAGCGTCGGGCTCGCCCTCGTAGAGCTGACCGCCATAGGGCGGGTCGGTGAACCAGTAGCTGCCATCCGGATGGGCGACGACGTCGTTGGGCGAGTTGAGCTTCTTGCCGTTGAAATTGTCGGCGAGTACGGTCGCCGTGCCGTCATGCTCGTAGCGCACGACACGGCGGGTGAGGTGCTCGCAGGACAGCTGGCGGCCCTGGAAATCGAACGAGTTGCCGTTCGAGTTGTTGGACGGAAAGCGGAACACGGTGACGCGACCGTCGTCCTCCGACCATCTCATCTGCCGATTATTGGGAATGTCACTCCACAAGAGATAGCGGCCCTGTGAACTCCAGGCCGGGCCTTCGGCCCACAGCAATCCGGTATGGAGACGCTGGATCGGCGCATTGGGCTGCGCGAGGTTGTTGAACGACGGATCGACCGCGATGATATCGGGATCCCAAAAATAGGTGGTCGGGGCGCCGCGAGGGCCGAAATCGCGCGGCGGGGTGGTGATCGTCGATGGTGGCCCCAGCTCGCCGCCCTGCTGGGCCAGCGCGCCGCTGGCCCCGGCCACGGCGGCGCCGGCTGATACCGCCAGGCCATGGACGAGCGTTCGTCGTGAAATCGCTGATCCCGGAGCGCGAATTTCGCGTGTCATCACATCCTCCCAAGTCATGCGCCGGCCGGTTGATCCGGCCCGGGCGGCGGCAAGGCTAATCCGATCCGGCTCCGGCTGCGAGAGCCGCGTTCAAGGCTCTGGGGTGAGCGTCCAATGCAGGATGGGCATTCTTTTGTCAGGCTCATGTCTGTCAGAAGGTGCCACCGCGAACTTGACGCCGGCGTCGAGGCGCCAGGACCACCCGGCTTCGCGTCCGCGTCCCACCGCATTCCAACAATTCGGCTCCTGCGTATGCTGCAGGGTGCCGGCCGACGCCGAGGACAAATATTTTGGGTTGTGCAGTGAGTGCAGGCGCTGGCGCCGCGCATCCAAGTTGATCAAGATCAATTTCCACCGTCTCAATCGTACGTAAGTTTAGGTTTGCTGGCCTGAAGCGCCCTAGCGCGTTGATTTTGTGGAAACGCTGCGCCTATTCGTCATCAAATGACGAGAGTTGCGCCTTGAAGAAGACGAAAGCGACAACTTCAATGTGCGCCCCGCCCAAAATCACCGACACTCCGGTCCGGTGTAGCGATCGGACGGATTGGCTCGCCGTCGCGAACGCCAGGCTCGGCAGCGAGGACGAGTTCCACGGCTTCCTGGAGGAAAGTCCGGATGCCGTAATCATCATCGACAAGACCAGCCGCATTAATTTCGCTAGTAGGCGCATCGAGGCCATGTTCGGTTACCCCCCCGACGAACTGGCCGGCAAACCGCTTGGCGTCCTTATTCCTGAGCGGTACAGGGACCTTCATGCGGGTCATCTGGATCGTTTCATGGTCGACCCCACGCCACGCATGATGGGCATTGGGTTGGAATTGCGCGCCCTTCGCAAGGACGGCAGCGAATTCCAGGTCGAGATCAGCCTGAGCCCGCATCGTACCCCCGACGGACTCGTCGTGGTCGCCGCGATACGGGACATCGAGGTTGCCACGCGATTTCAGGATCTGCTGTTGAAGGAGTTGCATCATCGGGTGAAGAACATGCTGGCGACGGTGGTTGCGATTACCTCGCAGAGCCTGGGATCTGCGCGGAGCCTGGAAGAGGGTCGATTGGCCGTCGAAAGCCGATTGGTTGCCCTAGGCAGGGCGCATGATCTGTTGCTGGAATCAAACCGAGCTGGCGCGAAATTGAGCGACGTCATTCATGACGCAACCGCACCATTCGATAACCCGGATGCCCGACGGTTTGTCGTTCAAGACACTCACGTCGAGATCGGTTCGGACGCGGTCCTGCCGCTCACCATGTCTCTCAACGAACTATGCACGAATGCGGTTAAATACGGCGCGCTGTCCAACGCGATGGGACGCATCAACATCACATCGATGGTCGATGACGAAGCGCAAAGGTTGAAGCTGACATGGACCGAGAGTGGGGGACCGGTGGTCCGGGAGCCGACTCGGCGCAGTTTCGGGACACGCCTCATCAACCGCCTTGCCGATCAGCTTCATGGTCATGTTCGATTGAGATTCGAGCCGGAGGGCGTCATCTACGAACTCGACGTTCCTCTGGCCGCCTTGCAACCGCGCGGCGCCAATTGAGACAGGGCCAAGCCGCATGGCCGTTAGCCGTGCTTGCGCTTGATGGAGATTCAGTGGTGCGGGGATCTGCGCCGGCCGCTCACAAGAATTGTCTATGCGTAGTTACCGTAGGGGGTGAGTACCTGCTATGGATAAGTGGTCTTCTGTTATGTACGAGACTCTACACGGCCTGCATTCGTACACGTTAACCTCTGGCGCGCCGGCCCTGACCTTGGCCAATATAGTGCGGGCGACCCTCATCGGTCGAGAGCAGTTAGGGCATTTCGGCAATCGGGGCTTCATCCTTAAAACTCACGCCATCTTGCCTCTGCGAGATAACGCCTTGTCGCACGCAAAGGTTCCGATGTTTTAGCCAAAGGGCAGATCCGGGATCGAGGTCTGTCTTCCCGTGCAAGGTGGCTCTCGCTGTGAAGGCTGCTGATTGATCAAACCTTCTGGCGCGTCTGGTTTCACGTTTTACCGGTCCTCCGGCGGCCGGTTGAAGATCTTGCGACCAGTGAACATTGCTGACGTAATGCTTCCACCCTCGTGAATTTCGGTCACGATCACCGCAATCAAATGCATCAGGATAGCGCCCGTGAGCACATAGAACGCATAGAGATGGATCATCACGATAGGGCTTCGAAACGCTCGCATCGCGTTGTAGGCCGTTTGGTCCAACGTGTTAGCGGCAAGAGGGGAAACCGTCGCTGGATCAATACCAGCGGCGACAACCCAACCGGCAAACCATCTTCCGAACGGCGGCCAGAATAGATCGGTACCCGCCAGGATCGCACCCGTCACCGTTTGCAGAACAAGCAGCAGCAGAAGAGCTGCGATAGCGAGGCGCGCCGCGGGATTATGTCCGATATATTCTTGCGGCTCTCCGCTAAGAAAAGCGTGGCCGTAAGCGCGCAGTTTGCCCCAAAAGCCGAATCCATAAGGCAACATCGCGCTCCATCTCGCATAGCGGTTGCCAAAAAACGCCCAAACCAACCGCCAGATCAGGTTCAGTCCCATGATATAGCCGAGCACAACATGGATTTGCTTGAGAAGAATTTTGCCGCTGGCGGAGAGCCCCAGTGCGTCGTCATTGAGCAGGATAACTCCAACGATGCTCAAACCGAGCACGGTGAGCGCGTTGATCCAATGGAACCACCGCGTAGGAGCATCCCACACATCGTAGGCTTGGTATCGGCCTGACGGAGTCGGGACTATTGGTGGCCGACCCTGTGAGGTTCATTGCAATCTCCCGCAACCAGCACCCAAGACGCTTTCCACAAATGCGAGCTTTCGCCGATCCGAAGTTTACGGCCGCTCTCTTGCGCAATCGACCAACGCAGGGCGCTGCGTTTATGTTGAATTCTCGCACGCATCGCGGGGAGGTGATTGATGCAAATCAACCGGGAAATAGTTTCGATCTCCCAAACGCGAACATCTCGAAATTGCACACACTCTGAATCGAGATCAATGAATCCACCTGATTATGGTCCCTCAACAGCCGATATTCGGACGGATCACCGACCACATCTATCGCTTGATACATGTCAAGGCACGAGAGCCTCCATGGGGTAATGAAGTGGAAGCGAACGAACGCGCGAATTCGCGGCGCCACTGGATCATATGGTTTCTTGCCGATGAATCTCGCTCAGGCGATCCGAAGTCTTTGCTCATGGCGCAGGTTGCCTTGGGCTTTGCTTGCACTCGCCTTGATTGGCCCCGCATCCATGTCGTTAGCCGCGGACGAGGTGAAGGTCAGTTCCGCGCAGGCACAGACCCTGGGCATTCGCGTCGTCCATCCCGTATCGAGCCGAACCGATCAGACACTGCCCTATCCCGCCCAGATCGTTATCCCCACTCCCCAATTGTGGGTCGTGAGCGCTCCCGTGGCCGGCATGGTCAGCAATCTGTCGGTTGCGCGAGGCGACCGGGTTAACTCCGGCCAGCCGCTGGTCAGGCTCGAGAGCCCCAGCTTCGTGTCGCTTCAACGTGACTACCTGCAAGCCTTCGCGCAGGACGTACTTGCCGCTCAGCAGCTCAAGCGGAACACTGAGCTGTTCCAAGGGAATGCGGTGCCGCTACGCGTGCTGGAGACCAGTCAGGCCGAAGCCCGGCACGCGAGCATCGCGGTGTCGGAACGACGGCAAATGCTTCGGCTGAGCGGACTTTCGGACGCGGCAATTTCGCGCTTGGCCAGCGAGACTGCGATTGCGGCAACACTTTCGGTCGCCTCGCCGCAGCCGGCAACGGCGATTGAGATCGTGGTTTCCCCGGGCCAGCGGGTGGAGCAATCGGCACCTCTCGTCAAGCTCGCACGATTGTCGCCCTTATGGGCCGAGATTGCGATTCCGGCATCGAGCGTCCGCGCCATCCGGCCGGGGGCGAGAGTGGAAATCGACGGCTACGCGACCCCGGGCCAGGTCGTACTGGTTTCGGAAACAACCGATGCGGCGACCCAAACCATTTTGGTCCGGGCAGAGGTGCCGAATTCCGGTGAACTGCGCCCCGGGCAAACCGCCGCGGTACGGATCAATTTTCTTTCCTCCGGTGAAAGTGCCTGGGAAATCCCCTACAGCGCGCTTGTCCGACGCGGCGAAGCGACGTTGGTCTTTGTTGCAATCGAGGGCGGGTTTCGTCTCGCACCCGTGACGCTTCTGGCCGAGGATCAGGAACATGTCGTGGTTTCCGGCGCGATCACGGACAAGGACGAAGTGGCCGTCAGCGGCATCTCTGCCCTGCGAGGGATCCTGCTGCGGCTCGGAGCCGGCGAGTGATGCTCGAGCGTCTCGTTGCGTTCGCGCTTTCGCAGCGCATGTTCGTCGCCCTGAGCGTCCTTCTGCTTATCGGCGCGGGCGTCGTTGTTCTGCCAAGCCTGCCGATCGATGCGTTTCCCGACGTCTCGCCGGTTCAGGTGAAAGTCATCATGAAAGCGCCGGGTCTCACCCCGGAGGAAGTCGAACAGCGAATCACGGTTCCGATCGAGCTTGAATTGCTTGGATTGCCGAATAAGAAGATCCTTCGCTCGACGACAAAATACGCGCTCGCCGACATCACCGTCGATTTCGAGGACGGCACCGATATCTACTGGGGGCGCAACCAGGTCTCGGAACGCCTGTCCAATATCGCGCGCGATCTTCCGGAAGGCGTGACCGGCGGCCTTGCTCCGATCACCAGCCCCCTCGGCGAAATGTTCATGTTCACGATCGACAGTCCGGATCTCTCGCTGGCGGAGCGGCGAAGCCTGCTCGATTGGGTGATCCGCCCGGCGCTGCGAACCGTTCGGGGGGTCGCCGACGTCAACTCGCTTGGCGGTCATGTCCGAGCCTTCGAGATCGTGCCGATCAGCGATGCGCTCGCGGCACGCGGTATTTCGTATGACCTGTTTCGACGGGCGATCGAGACCAATAGCCGCAACGACGGCGCCGGCCGCGTCAACCAGGGCGAAGACAGCGCCCTCGTCCGCATCGAGGGCAGCATCCGATCGATTGACGACATCAAGGCCATCGTGGTCGACACCCGGGACGGCATTCCGATCCGGGTCAACGATATTGCCCGCGTCCAGGTGGGTTCGCTGACGCGCTATGGCGCCGTCACGATCGACGGTCGCGGCGAGACGGTCGAAGGACTTGTGCTTGGCTTGCGCGGCGCCAATGCCGGCCAGCTGGTACGCGACGTCCGCCAGCGCCTGCAGGAGCTGCAGCCTTCGCTGCCGAAGAGCGTTTCCATCAACGTTTTTTACGACCGGAGCCGGCTGGTCGGTCGCGCCGTCGGAACCGTGGTCCGGGCGCTGGCTGAGGCCACGGTTCTGGTCATTGTCCTACTGCTGCTGTTTCTCGGCAACTGGCGAGCCTCGCTGGTGATCGCGCTCAGCCTGCCGCTTGCGATCATGATCGCGCTGATCGTGATGCGCGCGGTCGGCATGTCGGCCAATCTGATGAGTCTGGGTGGCCTTGCGATCGCCATCGGCATGCTGATCGACGCTCTTGTGGTCGTCGTCGAAAACATCGTGGGAAATCTCAGCAAGAATCAAGAAGGAAAGACGACGCCGCTCGTCCATATCGTGTTCCGGTCGGTCTGCGAGGTGCTGGAGCCAGTTTCAACGGGCGTGCTCATCATTATCATCGTTTTCGTGCCGCTGCTTGCGCTGCAGGGCCTCGAGGGAAAGCTGTTCATCCCCGTAGCGCTCGCCATCATCTTTGCCCTGGCCGCCTCGCTGCTGCTGGCGCTCATGGTTGTTCCGGTAGCGACCTCGTTTCTGCTCAAGGCGGCCCCGCACCGGGAGCCCTGGCTGATCCGCCTTGCTTCGCGAGGCTACGCGCCCGCACTTGGCTGGGCACTAGCCAATGAGCGCAAGGTGATGATCGCGGCAGTGGCGGCCCTCATTGCGGCGGGCTTTGCCTACACCCAGCTCGGCAAGACATTCATGCCGACCATGGACGAAGGCGACATTATCGTCAGCGTCGAGGCCATTCCGTCGGTCAATCTCGATCAGGCAAATGCGATCAATACCAGGCTTCAGGCTGCCATTCTCGCGCGCGTACCTGACGTCGCGGGAATCGTTGCTCGCACCGGATCGGACGAACTCGGCCTCGATCCGATGGGGCTCAATCAGACCGACACGTTTCTGGTCTTGAAGCCGCCGGAGGAGAGAAAGACGGCCGACAAGTCCGCCCTCCTTCAGCAGCTCCGTCAAGTGCTCGCCGACTTCCCGGGACTGTCACTCGGCTTCACGCAGCCGATCGACATGCGTGTCCAAGAGATGATCAGCGGCGTGCGCGGCGACGTCGCGGTGAAAATCTTCGGTCCTGACATCGCGAAGCTCAATGAGATCGCAAACAAGCTGTCTGCGATGTTGTCCGGCATCGATGGCGCCGAGGATGTGTACACGACGCTCAACGAAGGCGCGCAGTATTATACGGTCGCGGTGAATCGGCTGGAGGCGGGTCGTCTAGGTCTGGGGGTGGACACGATTGCCGCCTCGCTGCGCACCCAGATCGAGGGCCGGACGATCGGCACGGCTTTGGAAGAGGGACGCCGCACCCCGATACTGCTCCGTGGAAGCGAAACGACCCGTGAGGCGCCTACTTTACTAGCCAACCTGCCTCTGACGCTTGCGTCGGGGCAGCACGTGGCGCTCTCTCAGGTTGCCCGCATTCATCGGGTTGACGGTCCCGTCAAGATAGACCGCGAGGACGGTTCCCGGATGAGCGTGGTTCGGACCAACGTTCGAGGACGCGACATGGTGGGCTTCGTCGAGGCTGCGCAACAGGAGGTGGCGACAGATCTTGCGCTGCCGCAGGGTTATCGGCTCACCTGGGGTGGTCAGTTCGAGAACCAGCAACGCGCCGCCGCGCGCCTGTCGGTCGTCGTGCCGGTCGCCATTGGACTTATCTTCGTTCTGCTTTTCACCACCTTTGGCTCAATCCGCCAGGCGCTGATGGTGCTGGTCAACATCCCCTTCGCACTCATCGGCGGTGTCTTTGCGCTCGTCCTGACGGGCGAGTACCTGTCGGTTCCGGCTTCGGTCGGATTCATCGCGCTGCTCGGCATTGCCGTGCTGAACGGCGTCGTGCTGGTCTCCTACTTCAATCAGCTGCGCGCTCACGGCGTCCCGGAGGATCGCATTGTCGTGGAGGGCGCCAGGCGCCGGCTTCGGCCGGTGCTGATGACCGCAAGTATAACTGCGCTCGGGCTTGTCCCTTTGCTGTTCGCTTCCGGTCCCGGATCGGAAATTCAGAAGCCGCTGGCCATCGTGGTAATCGGCGGATTGCTGTCGTCGACGCTGTTGACTCTGATACTTCTGCCGATCCTTTATCGCCGATTCGGCAGCGTTGCGGAGGCGGCCAGATGACGGTTGAACTTGTATGCCTGACGCTGATCGCTGCTCGCAAGCTTCGCGAGGAGCTGTTCGATTGTCTCAGCGAGCAGCGCGATCTTGTATCCGGCTTCACGGCATCCGATGGTGCCGGTCACGGCCCGACGGTACGGCTGCAGACCACGACCGAGCAGGTCAAGGGTCACGCCGACGAGGTGCTGGTGCGGATAATTTTGGAAAGGCAGCATGCCGCGCAATTGCTGGCTCGGCTCAAGACGGCGTTCGCAGGGACGAGCCTCGTATATTGGATCATGCCAGTTACGGAATTTGGCGTGATTGATGACCACAAAGATAAGGCTGAAGACCAAGCGGTACGCCTTTAAGGATTTATGGGTTTCATGGCCCAATCCCCCCGGCGGGCTCGATAATCAGCCCCGAGCGACTTTCTGCCACTTCCCGCCGGCCGCGCCTTCGACTAGGCTTGGCGCCACAAGAATAAGGAAGGCCGTGCGCAGGCCAAGGGGAAGAACGCTTTGAACGGGCAGGCGGGCCGGCGCACCGAGGTGACGCGCAGCGGCGGCGAGGGTGTGCGTCGGCGCATCCTGGCCGGCTCCTGGGTCGCGCTGTTGCTGGCGATCCTCGGCTTTTTGGTGATCTATCCGCTGCTCACCTTGCTGCTGGGCGCGCTGACCGACACCAATCCGGTGGTCGACGGATTCAGTCTCAGCCATCTGTCGATCACCAATTTCCTCGTCGTGCTCGCCAACCCGAACGTCGCCGAGGCGCTGATCAATACGCTGATCGCCTGCGGTGGCGGCACCCTGATCGCGGTCGTGATCGGGCTGGCGTTTTCCTGGATCGTGGTGCGCACCAACACGCCGTTCAAGGGATTCATCGCGGCGGCCAGCATCCTGCCGCTGTTCGCGCCGCCTTTGGTCGCGGGCGTGGCGTGGGCCATCCTCGGCTCGCCGAAGACCGGGCTGATCAACACCCTGTTCAAATGGGTCGGTCTCGACTGGCGTGTCGATTTCTATTCGATGTGGGGCCTGGTGTTCGTGTTCGGCATCTACTACGCGCCCTATGTCTACATGTTTACCTCGTCGGCGCTGCGCAACATGGACCCGAGTCTGGAAGAGGCCGCGGAGATTTCCGGTGCCAGCGCGTTCGCGACCGTGTTCTCGGTGACGTTCCCGCTGATCATGCCGGCGATCGTCTCCGGCATGCTGCTGTCCTTCATCGTCATGCTCGGCATCTACGGCATCCCCGCGGTATTGGGCGCGCCGACCAACATCAGCATGCTGACCACCTATATTTTCAAGCTCACCAACTGGTCGCCGCCGCTCTATAACACCGCCGCCGCGGTCGCGATCATCCTGATGGTGGTGACCGGCGCGCTGGTGTTCCTGCAGCAGCGGGTGATGAGCGGACGCAGCTACACCACGGTGGCCGGCAAAGCCTACCGGCCGCGCAATCTCGATCTCGGGCCGTGGCGCTGGTTCACTTTCGGCCTCGGCATGGTGTATCTGGTGGTGGTCGTGATCCTGCCGAGCCTGGCCCTGATCGTGGCGGCGTTTCGCAAGTTCATGTTTATCCGCGACGCCGCCAGCCTGTTCGACATGCGGCAATATTCGCTGATGCATTTCCATAGCATCTTCGACAATCCCCTGACGCTGCGCTCGATCTACAATGCGGTCGAGGTCGGCGTCACTACCGCGGTGGTCGGCGGCGCGCTGGCCTTTGCGATCGGCTACACCATCCATCGCACCAAAGTGCCGGGGCGGCGCTCGATCGATCTGATATCGACCTTGCCGGTGGCAATCCCCGGCCTCGTGGTCGGCGTCGCCTATCTGTGGGCCTGGATCGGCATTCCCGGCGGGCTCTACGGCACCATCTGGATCCTGGCGCTGGCTTTCATCGCACGCTTCATGCCGGATACGGTCAAGGCGCTGTCGACCTCGTTCCTGCAAATCCATCGTGAGCTCGAGGAGGCCGCCTGGGTCTGCGGCAAGGGCATGCTCGGCACCATCAGGACGATCGTGTTGCCGTTGGCGCGGCCGGGCGTGCTCGCCGCGATGACACTGCTGTTCGTGCTGGCAATCCGCGAGCTGGGCTCTTCGCTGTTTCTCTATACCAGCAACACCATGGTGATGTCGGTGCTGCTGCTGGACTATTACGAAGGCGGCAATCTCGGCAAGACCGCCGCCTTCAGCCTGGTGCAAACGGTGTTGCTCGGTGTTCTCATCGGAGGCGCCAACTGGCTGTCGCGCGGCCAGGCTCAGGGCAGCGTCGCCCGCGCGGGATAAAAGTTGAAACCAAGGGAGGATCGGCCATGAATAGAAAAATCGTTGCCAGGATCGCTACCAAGATCGTCACTCTGGCCGGCGCCGCCGGTCTTGGCCTCGGCCTTGGGCTCGCGCCGGGCGCGCTGCCGGCGCAGGCACAGGAATTCGGCTCGCCCGAACTGATTGCGGCGGCGAAGAAGGAAGGCAAGCTGGTCTACTACACCGCGAATTTCGCCGAAGTCGAACAACGGGTGATCAAGGAGTTTCAGAAGCGGTTTCCCGAGATCAAGATCGAAATGGTGCGCGCGCCCGGCGGTCAGCTCATTACCCGCGTCAAGACCGAGGCCGCGGCCGGCAAGCTGATCGCCGACGTGGTCGATCACTCTGACCGCGCATTGATGCAGCCTTTGGCCGACATGTTCCAGGATTACGCGCCGCCGAACGCCGCCGACTACAATCCCGATGCGCAGATTGCCCCCAATCTGTGGCCGCGCGTCACGCTGGTCTGGTCGATCGCCTACAACACCGAGCTGGTGAAGAACCCGCCGAAGAGCTGGATGGACCTGACAAAACCGGAATACGACAAGATGACGGGGCAGGTGTTCGCACGGTCCGGCGGCACTACCTGGACCCGCATCATGTTCGAGCGACAGGTGCTGGGGGAGGACTATTGGGCCAAGCAGGCCTCGACCCATCCGATCCTCTACCCGTCGGGCGCGCCGATGTCGGACTCGATGGTGCGCGGCGAAGTCGCGATGGGTCCGCTGCTCTACAATGCGATCTACCCGAAGCAGAAGGACGGCGCGCCGATCAAGATTTTCTTCCCGCCGGAGGGGACGCCGGTCAATCCCTACGCCACTGGAATTCCGAAGACCGCCGCCAATCCCAACGCCGCGAAACTGTTCCTCAACTGGTGCCTGTCGAAGGAGGGCCAGACCTTCATGATCAAGGAGCTCGGCAACCTGACGTCGCTCAAGGTGGCCCCGGTCTACCCGGAGGGCTTCGATCCCAAGGTGGTCAAGGTCTGGTTTCCGAAATTCGACGAATACGTCAAGCTGCACGAGCCGTGGGTGGCGGAATGGGACAAGACGTTCGGATATCGCCAGTGATCGTCACGTTTTTGAAACTGATGAAATCATGACCGCGACACTCGACGTCTCCGACCTGCGCAAGCAGTTTGCGATCGGCCGGCCGGCCATCGACGGCGTCAGCTTCGCCGTGCCGGCCGGCGAGATCGTCGTGCTGCTCGGTCCCTCCGGCTGCGGCAAGACCACGACCCTGCGCTGCGTTGCCGGGCTCGAGCATCCGACCTCGGGCGATATCAGCATTGCGGGGCGTCTGGTGTCGTCGCCCGAGCGCGGCATCCTGGTGCCGCCGCGGTCGCGCGACCTCGGCATGGTTTTTCAGTCCTACGCGGTGTGGCCGCACATGACCGTGCGGCAGAACGTGATCTATCCGCTGAAGCATCGCAAGGTCGCGCGCGCCGAAGCCCGCCGCAAGGTCGACGAGGTGCTGGAACTGGTTGGCCTGACCGAATACGCCGACCGGCCGGTGGTGGCGCTGTCGGGCGGCCAGATGCAGCGCGTCGCGTTGGCGCGCAGCATCGTGTACCGGCCGCAGCTATTGCTGCTCGACGAGCCGCTATCTAACCTCGATGCGAAATTGCGGCTGCGGCTACGCGACGATCTCCGGGTCATCCTCAAGCAGACCGGCATGACCGCGCTCTACGTTACCCACGACCAGGCCGAGGCGGTCGTGCTGGGTGACCGGATCGGGGTGATGCGCGATGGCAAGCTGCTGCAAATCGGCACGCCGGACCAGATCTACAACCGGCCGGCGGATCTGTTCGTCGCCAATTTCACCGGCGCCACCAACGAGCTCACCGGCACGCTGGTCGGGCGCAGCGGCGAGTTTGGCGTGATCGACTTCGGCGACGGACGTCGTGGCGAGGCGGCGCTGCTGCAGGCACTCGATCTCGGCGACAAGGTGCGGATCGCGTTGCGGCCGGAAACCATCGGGCTCGGCAGAAACGACGGCGGCAACCTGTTTCCGGCGCGGGTGGTCGATCGCCGCTATCAGGGCACCCAGACCGTCTACGACGTCGATCTGTTCGGTCGGCGGCTGGAGGCGCTCGAACTCGGCACCGCCGCCCGCCACCAGGTCGGGGTCGAGACGACGGTTTCGCTGCCGCGCGAGGGTTGCTGGGCGTATCGGGATACCGGGGCGTCGAGTTACGAATAGTCCGCCGGCTACTTGACATGGGATTGCATGGGGTTGTTTTCGAGATTTTTTTGTAAAGGCCCGCGGCGGGCGCTGCGCCGCGCCCGGGGCACGAGATCGGCGGTGCCACGGGCTTGCGGCTGGTCGGTTCAACTCCAACTCATCATGCTCTAGGTATTCGGTCCAAGCCCCAAGCTCGCGTAAATGCGCCGCGCGTACGCGCCGAACTCATCCGTGGTCTTGATCGGGAGCGCGCGCGGGAACGGCAGTTGAATCGGGAAGTACTCCGCCATTCGCGCAGGTCCCGCGGTGAGCACCGCGCAGTGCGAGGCCAGGAACACCGCCTCCTGGATGCTGTGCGTGACGAAGATGATGGTCTTGCCGCTCTCGCGCCAGATCCGCAGCATCTCGAGGTTCATCTGCTCGCGGGTCAGCGCGTCGAGCGCGCCGAACGGCTCGTCCATCAGGATCAGTTTCGGGTCATGGATGAGGGCACGGGCAATCGCCGTGCGCTGCTGCATGCCGCCGGACAATTGCTGCGGATACTTGCCTTCATGTCCGGCCAACCCGACCAGATGGAGCAGATCGCGCGCCCGGGCCCGCGCCGCCTTCATCGGCAGGCCGACGATCTCCGCCGGCAGCAACACGTTGTCGAGGATGGTCCGCCATTTCAGCAGCAGCGCCTGCTGAAACACCATGCCGATGTCGCGGGCGGGGTCGAACGGCGTCTGCGCATTGCCGATCTTGATGGTGCCGCCATCGGCTTCGTGCAGCCCGGCCAGGATCTTCAGCACGGTCGTCTTGCCGCAGCCGGACGGGCCGACCAGCGAGATCAGCTCGCCTTCCGCCACATCCATGGTGACGTCGGAGACGGCGAGAAATTCCACGCCTTTCGAACGGTAGACCTTGCGGACGTTGCGCAGCTGAATGAAGGGCTCCGCCGTCATGCCAGCCATTTCTGCAGGTTGACGCCAACGAAGGCATCGTCCGAAAGGTCGGCGTGATCGTTGCAGACGCGGTCGATCTCCTGCATCTGGCCCCGACTAAGGCCCTCGGCCGGATCGAGACACCAGATGCCCCGCATCAGTCCCTGCCGCCGCAGGATTTCGTGGCAGCCGGCGATGCAGCCGTGAAAATTGTTGGCGACGTCGAACAGCGCGCTGTTGCAGTCGGTGACGCGGGCATCGAGCGCCAGCAGGTCCGACGGCACGGTGTTCTTGCCCCGCGCGGCCCGGCACATCTCGAATTGTTTGATCGCGCTGGCGGTCCATACCGACCAGTGGCCGAGGAGGCCGCCGCGGAAATACGTGCGGGTCGTGACGCCCTTGTCGCGCAGGTCGAACGGCAAGGTGAGGTCGAGCAGGATATGATCGTCATTGCCGGTATAGAGCGTAACGCGGTCGAGCGCGCCGGCGGCGCAAACGCCGCGCAGCACGTCGAGCGTGCGGTAGCGGTTGAACGGCGCGATCTTGATCGCGATGACGTTGTCGATGCCGGCAAAGCGCCGCCAAAAATCAGAACTCAGGATCACGCCGCCGACCGCCGGCTGCAGATAAAAGCCGACCAGCGGAATCTCGCGCGCCACCGCCTCGCAATGGGCGATGATGTCGTCTTCGGAAGCTGATCTCATCGCGGCGAGACTGAGCAATCCCGCGTGATAACCGATACCCAGCGCGGTATTCGCCTCGGCGACGGCCTGCCGGGTCGGGCCGGCAAGACCCGCAACCAGCGCCAGCGGTCGCGTGGTCCACGCCGCCGCCGTCTCCGCCGCCAATTCCAGTACCGGCCGGTAGAGGCCGACCTCGCGGATCGCGAACTGCGTGGTATGGACGCCGACCGCAAGGCCGCCGGCGCCCGCGTCGATGTAATAGCGCGTCAGCGCGCGCTGATGGATGGCGTCGAGCGCGCGGTCCTCGTCGAGCGCCAGCGGATGCGCCGGGATCACCGTGCCGTCGGCAATCAGGCGCCGCACCTCGGATTTCATCTGGCTGTGATGCATGGCGCTAAGTCCTTATCCAAATTCCGGGCCGGCGACGGCGAACGGCAGTTCCGCCGGTTTGGCCGTAGCGCGGCCGAACCTCATGCGCTGAAACGGCCGTTCGATGGTCCAGCCGGAGGCGGTGAGGCCTTCTACAAATGCTGCCTGGGTGTGGACGGCATCGATCAGCAAAGGGCCGGTCCCGGATTGAACAATCGCGTCGACCAGGGCCAGCGCGCGGTCCGCGCCGTTTGCGAACAGCGGGCCGATATGCCGGGCTGTCCGCCCGTCGCGGACCAGCGCAATCGCGTCGCCATTCGACAGGAGCCCGGAACCGGGACGTCCGGCGAACTCCGCCAGCAGCGTGCCGCGATCGAATCCCATTGCGTCGATGTCGCGCGCGGTCAATCGCGCGAGGTCGCCGGTCGCGAGCGATGCAGCTGCGTGAGCCACCGGAAGCCGTGAATTCTCCAGCCGCAGCCGCCGCAGTTCCAGGGTGGGCGTGAAACCGAGTGGACCGTAAACCCCGGCGCCGGCCGGAGTGGCGTCGAGCCAGCAGGTCAGGTCTTCCCTGGCTGCGTCATCGAGACAGGCATCGACCAATTTCGTTGCGAGACCGCGGCGGCGCCAGCTTTCAGTCACCAGCACCATGCTGATCCAGGCGTTGCCGGCGGAGTAGGGCAGTAACGCGGCGGTTGCGACGAGCTGGCCGCCCTTGACGCGCATGCCGAACACGCTTCCCCGTGTCAGGAAAAAGCGCCAGTCGGCCTCGTTCTGATTCCAGTGCGCTTCCGTCGACAGTACGAGTCCGTGAGGTGCATCATCCGGATCGAGTCGCACAATGGCGATGTCGTCAGTATCGCCCATCGCGCACCTCATATTTGGTCGGCTTGCCGAGGCTAGGCATCGCGCGTGCAACCCAGTCCGCGGTCCAGGCGATCAATTGCCCGGTGTCGACGACTGGCAGCCCGAACAGTTTGGTCGCTTGCGAGGTGTCGGTGAGCCAGGCTGTCGGCTCCTCCTTGCCCACCATGACCGGCTCGCGCCCGAGCCGGGTGCCGAGTTTGGTAGCGAGATCGCGCACCCGCAGGATCTCGTGGCCGGTGACATTGATCGGCGAGGTCGGCGTGTCGCAATGCGCGAGACAGCGCAGCGCCTGCGCGGCGGCATCGCCCTGCCAGATGAAATTGACGTGGCCGAGGCTGACGTCGATCGGCCTGCCCTGCAGGATTTTCGTGGCGA
Organism: Bradyrhizobiaceae bacterium Ga0074131; assembly: GCA_001464035.1. Taxonomy (GTDB): domain Bacteria; phylum Pseudomonadota; class Alphaproteobacteria; order Rhizobiales; family Xanthobacteraceae; genus Bradyrhizobium. Next base: position 176,646 of record LNEC01000007.1, on the reverse strand, counting down.
TGTCGTGCAGTACCCCGTAGCGCATGTCGATCGCGTAATTGAGTCGGAACAGGCGGCCGGGTGTCGAGAACCGGCGCGAGAAATATTCGAACATGCGCTCACGCCCGACGCAGGACTGGGCGTATTCGCCGGGCGGATTGGGCGAAACGCTCTCGTCGGCGCCCTTGCCGTCGACTGGCACGAACGGATAGACGCAGCCGGTCGAGAACGCCACGATCCGTGAATTCGGAAAGGCCTGCGCCACGAGGGCGGGGACGTGGGTATTCATGGCCCAGGTCAGCGACAGATCGCCTTCCGCGCCGAACTTGCGTCCGGCCATGAACACGATGTTCCGGACTTTCGGCAACGCCTGGACGGCGGTCTCGTCGAGCAGATCGCAGTTGAGCGTCTCGATATCACGCGCCTCCAGCCATGCCTTCACGCTCGCGTCGCTGAAGCGGGCGACGCCGATGACGCGGCGGCCGGGCGAGGCCGCCCTTGCCAATCCTGCGAGCGTCGGGCCCATCTTGCCGGCGACGCCGAGCACCATGATGTCGCCATCGACCTTCGCAAGGTCGTCGATCAGCGCCTGGCTCGGCCGGCACAGCAGCTCGTCGAGGGCGGCGATATCGGGAATTGTTGCCGGCAAACCGTCGCGCGTCAGCAGCATGTTTCTTCCCTGATCCCTCTCATTGCAGCCGCACGTCCTTGACCACGAACAGCCGTTCGAGGCCCAGCACGAAGCCGTAAAGCGCCACCCCAATCAGGGTCAAGAGCACGACCGCCATTACCATGGCAGGAGTGTCGAGCGAGGACTGCACCTGGATCATCAGGTAGCCCAGCCCGCGCTCGGAGGCGATGAACTCGCCGACGATGGCGCCGGCGACCGCCAGAATGGCGCCGACCTTCATGCCGGAGAACACGTAAGGCAACGCGCCGGGCAGCTGGATCTTGCGGAACAGCGTCCAGCGCGATCCGCGCAGCGATTTCACCAGATCCAGCAGATCCGGCTCGACTTCGCTCAAGCCCCGCGCGGTGGTGAGCAGGATCGGAAAGAAGCAGATGCTGAAGGCGATCAGGATATTCGGAAAGATGCCGTAGCTGAACCAGACGATGAACAGCGGGCCCAGCGCCACCTTCGGGATCATGTTCAGCGTTACGAACAGCGGCAGCAGCGAAAGGCTCAGCAGCGGCGACCAGCAGAACAGCACCGCCAGCGTGACGCCGACGAAGGCGCCGAGCGCGAAGCCGCCGAGGATTTCGGCCGCGGTCACTGCGATGTTGGAAAGCCACGCATACTTCGCCGATGTCAGCGTCGCCAGGGTGGCCAGCGGCGAGGGCAGCACGAATTTCGGCACCTCAAAGGCGTCGACCAGCACCTGCCACAGCACGATCACGGCGAGGTGCACGACCAGGATGATCGCAACCGAGCGGGCCGATCGAATTCCGTCGCTGGACACGGCGTGCTCCCTGGGCGTTCCGCCGTAAGGCGGAATGAGTTGATCCTATAGCGGCTCGGCGCTCCTTTCAACCATTCGGTTGATTAGCCGAGATCGTCATGACGAGGAGCGAAGCGACGAAGCAATCCCGCTTGCTGCGGCAGGGCTGGATTGCTTCGCTTCGCTCGCAAACGGGGGAGGAACTCACGGCCGCAACGACTGCATAACGAGATCGACGACGTGCTTCCGCCGGGCGCGCCGCTCGGACGGGCTGCTCAGGTCCTTGCCGAAGATCGCCGACAGCGTCGGCGTATTGGAAAAGAAGAAATAGCTGAGGCCGGCGATCGAGATGTAGAGATGCACCGCATTGATGCTCTTGCGGAAAACTCCTGCGCGGACGCCGTCGGCCAGAATGTGGGAGACCATGCTGACCAGCGGCGAATGCATTGCCTCGAGCTTGCGCGAGCCGCGCACATGGCGCGCGCCGCCGCGGTTCTCGTCGTTCAGCAGCACGATGAAGTCGGGATGGGCGGCGAGGTGGTCGAACGAGCTTTCGATCAGCTTCTTGATCGCCCGCTCGGGCGGCAGTCCTTCCAGATTGAGCTTGCGCTCCTGGGTCCGGATCTCCTCGTAGACCCATTCCAGCACGGCGAGGTAGAGCGCGTCCTTGTCGCCGAAGTAATGATAGACCAGCTGCTTGTTGACGCCGGCGCGGGCGGCGATCTCGTCGACCCGCGCGCCGGCAAGGCCGTTCTGCGCGAATTCGCGCCGAGCCGCCGTCAGGAGCTTCTTTCGCGTGGCGGCGGGGTCCCGCCGCTGCGGCCTGATGTCGTCTGATTTTATTTTGGGCATTTCCAACCAGATAGTTGACAACTCGGTACGTCCCTTGTTGCATTGCCGGAGCTTGACGACAAGGCCGTGGGCCGCAGACAGGGAGAGTTGCCATGAAATGTCTAGGGATTGCCGGACTGGTGCTGGCCCTTGTTGCCCCGGCCGTTCCCGTGGGCGCCGCCGAGTCCGTCAATTTGATCCTGAACTGGACGCCGACCGCGGACCATTCGCCGTTTTATTACGCCAAGGCGCAAGGCTGGTACGAGAAGGCCGGCATCGATCTCACCATCGAGGTCGGGAAGGGCTCCGGCGTCTCATCGCTGAAGGTCGGCTCCGGCGGCTCGCCGTTCGGCATCGCCGATCTCGCCACCATGCTGGTGGCGAGGAGCAAGGGCGCCGATGTCTTGGCGCTGATGAGCATCTACGCCAATACCGGGCAGACTTTCTATTGGTTGAAGAGCTACGGCGTTAACGGCGCCAAGGACTTTCCCGGCAAGAAGATTGGCAACCCGCCGGGCGACGCTTCGCGCGTGATGTGGCCGGCCTTTGCCAAGGCGGCGGGGATTGCGCCGGATGCCGTGAACTTCGTCAACGTCGGGCCCACCGCCAAAATCGCGGCGCTGAAGAGTCATACCGTCGATATCATCAGCGATTTCTACAACGAGCACGATCTGAAGGTCATCGAATTCGGCGGCGACCTCGGTTTTGTCAACTGGAAGGACATCGGACTGAATCCCTACGGCAACTCCCTTGTTATCAACGGCGCGTTCCTACAGAAGAATCCGAAGTTGGCCGAGGATTTCGTCAAGATCAGCCAGAAGGCATTTGCCGCCTGCGTCACCGATGTCGCCCCCTGCCTGAAGGCGCTGCTTGCCCAAGCCTCGGGTCTCGACCTCGAAAACCAGGTGCGCCAGTGGGAACGGATCAAGTTTCTGATGACCGACGACTTTACGACCACCAAGGCGCTGGGGTGGATCGACGCCGAGCGGATGAAGAAGGATTACGAACTGGTGCAGACCTATCTCGGTATGGAAAAGCCGTTCGCGGTGGAAACCGCGTTCACGACCAAGCTGCTTGATCCGGCCGTGAAGATGGATGCGAGCAAGGTGAAGAAGTGAGATAAGGGAGGAACTCTCTCAACGTCATTGCGAGACGCACTTCGCGACGAAGCAATCGAGCTTTCTTCTGCCTCCCAAGAGCTGGATTGCTTCGCTGCGCTCGCAATGACGTTTCTCTATTGGGGCTCATACGCGGCATTGTGCCGCCGTGACGCGAAAACACATCACTGCGCCTTCATCCCGGACTCCTTGACCACCGCGGTTAGCTTGTCGTGGTCGGCCTTCATCAAGGTGGCGAGTTCCTGCAGCGACATCGGCTTGCCCGGGATGTCCGCCACCGCCAGCTGGCGCTGGACCTCGGGATTGGACAGCGCCCTGTTGATGGCCTGGTTGATTTTCTCGGCAATCGGCCCCGGCGTCGCCGCGGGCACGTAGATGCCGTACCAGGAAACGTAGGAAGCTCCGGGGTATCCGGCCTCGGCGATGGTCGGCACGTCGCGCAGGTCCGCGATGCGCTTTTCCGTGAATACCGCAAGCGGCTTGATCGTGCCTTGCCTGATATGCGGCAATGCCAGCGCCAGCGAAACAATTTCAAAATGCATAAGGTTGGTAATCAGGTCGATTAGCGCCGGCGGCTGGCCCTTGTAGCCGACATTGGTCAGCTTGACACCGGCGGTCTGGAACAGTTTCTGCGCGGTCAGGTCGATCGAGGAGCCGGTGCCGGGATTACCGAAATTGTAGTGGCCGGGCTTGCTCCGTGCCAGCTCGAGAAATTCCGTGAGCGTGTTGGCCGGCATCGAGGCGTTGACGACGGCGACGCTCTGATTCCAGATCGCGAGCCCGACGCATTTGAATCCCTGCATCGGCTCCCAGCCGGCGTCCTGGTAGAGCGTGGGGTTGACCAGCACCGCGGGCCCGGTGATCAGCCAGGTGTAGCCGTCGGGGTCGCTTCGGGCGACCGCCGCAGTACCTATGTTGCTGTTGCCGCCGGGCCGGGCCTCCACGACGATCGGCTGCTTGAGGTCGCGGCCGACCTGGTCGATCACCGTGCGGGCGACGATGTCGACGATACCGCCGGCGGGGTAGGGCACCACGATATGGATAGCCCGGTTGGGCCAGTTGCCTTGCGCGGACGCGCTCGATGCACTGCCAATTACCAATGCGATCGCCGCCGTGGCGCCAAAGGCCCGGATACCCCTCATTTTTTCCTCCCCTGTATGCAGCATCGTTCGAGCGATGTGTTTGTTTTATTCGAATGAAGCGATAAGACCCCTATTCGTTGGCGACCAGCGAGCGGATGCTGCGCGCGAGGCCGAGGATGCGCGGCCCGCATTCGCGCTCGATCTGCTCGGCGCTGAAGCGAAACGAGGGAATGCCGCAATTCACCGAAAGACAGTCGCCGGCCGGCGTGCGGTAGAGCGGCGCTGCGACTCCGAAGATTTCGCGCCGCCATTCACCGAGTGAAACCGCAAATCCGCGTTCCTTGCACAACTCAATGTCGGGCAGCGTCCGCGTCTGCACATACTTCAGCTCTTCCGGACGCTCCGCCTTCACGGTTTTCACGTAACCGTCGAGCTCGTCGCTGGTGGCTAGCGACAGCAGCGAGCGACCGACCGCGGTGGTCGCCATCGTGCCCGTAAAGCCGACGTCGGGCACATGCGGCACCGCATCGGTGGTGCGCAGCGTCTCGACATAGATGAAGTCGAGGCCGAACGGCATCGCGATGGATACCGTACCGCCGGTGTAGGCCGCGAAGTCGCGCATCAACGGCCGCGCCAGTTGCCGAACCTTCAGGGGCGACAGCACGGGATAGGCCGCCGCCAGGATGCCGAGCCCGAGTTCGAAACGCCCCTTGGCGTCGCGCTTGAGATAGCCGAGTTGCGCCAGCGTATGCGTCAGTCGCGACACCGTCGGCCGCGACAGGCCGGTGCTGGCGGCGAGATCGGCGTTCGACAGCGATCCGCGGCTGTTGCGGAACGCGGCCAGCACGTCGAGGCCGTGCGCCAGCGTCGTCGCGAATGACGGATCGCTTTGATCGGCCACAGGTTTTGGGCGGCTAACCGCGGATTCTGTGAGGGGGGATGTCGAGGCCATGCGAAATAGTGGACAGAACTAACCATCTTGTCAATATAACGAAACGAATTTGCTATTCGTGTCGGTATCGGTTTAGATCGCCGCGCGGGGGGGGGGCAGCATGGACTTCGAGGCATCCGAACGGTCGGAAGCGTGGCGACGGAAGCTGCAGTCTTTCTTCGATAGGGAAGTGCTGCCGCGTCACCGCGGCTGGCTCGGTCACGTCGCCCAAAGCTGCGAGACACCGTCCTTCATGGCTGAACTGCAGCAGAAGGCGCGGCAGGCGGGATTGTGGAATCTCGGCCTGCCCGAACTCGCCGATGACGAACCGGGGACGCGGTTGTCCAACCTCGACTATGCTCCATCAGCCGAGATCATGGGCCGGCTGTTCTGGGCCTCCGAAGTCTTCAACTGCCAGGCGCCCGACGTGCCCAACATGATTGCGCTGCAGAACTGCGCCACGCCGGACCAGAAGGCGCGCTGGCTGCGGCCGTTGCTCGAGGCCAAGACCCGGTCGGCCTTCGGCATGACCGAACCCGACGTCGCCTCATCCGACGCCACCAACGTCGCCACCCGAATGGTCCGCGATGGCGACGACTACGTCATCAACGGGCGCAAATGGTTCATCACCGGGGCTGCGCATCCGCGCTGCAGTTTCCTGATCGTGATGGGCGTGACCAATGCGGAGGCCGACCGCACCCGCCGCCACTCCTGCATCATCGTGCCGATGGCGACGCCGGGCATTCGCCTGGTGCGGCGGCTGCGCTGGATGGGCTGCGAGGATCACACCGCGCCGATCGGCGAGCTCGTGCTTGAAAATGTCCGTGTGCCCACCGAAAATCTGCTGGGCGCGGAAGGCGAGGGTTTCAAGGTTGCGCAGATTCGGCTGGGTCCGGCGCGCATTCATCATTGCATGCGCTCGATCGGGCTGTGCGAACTGCTGATCGAGCTGATGATGGTGCGATCGGCCGAGCGTTCGGCCTTCGGGCGGCCCATCATTCAATACGACACCGTGCAGCGCTGGATCGCCGAATCCCGGGTCGAGCTCGAGCAGGCGCGGCTGCTGGCCTATCGCTGCGCGTGGCGGCTCGACCAGTCCGGCCACCAAGGCGCAAGTTCTTCAACCAAGAATTGGCGCGATGTCTCGCTGATCAAGGTCGCCGTTCCCGCCATGCTGCAGCGGATCGCCGACCGCGCCATGCAGGTGTTCGGTGCGATGGGCGGATCCGACGATACCCCGATCCATCAGGCGCTGGCCTGGGGACGCCTGCTGCGGATCGGCGACGGACCCGACGAGGTGCACCTGCGGCAGATCTTCCGGATGGAAGCGATGCCGCTCTGGGGAATCGCGGACTCGCCGTATCTCGCGGCGCATCCGGCGTGATCTAAATCCAACCTCTCCCTGCAAGCGGGGCGAGGGAGAAGTGCTTGCACCACGCTTCAGCGAGGACAACAAGATGACCCCAACAGGCACCGGCGAAGCCGCCCACGAAATGCCCAAAGACGCCTCAGCTCCGGTGATGGCCCTGCATGCGGCCACGCTGAAAGCGTTGCCATTCTCTGACACGCGCGATTTCGACGAAGCCGCGCGCGGCTTTCTCGGCACGGTGGAGAATGCGCGGATCACCTCGGCGCAGGGCAGGGTGGTCTGGAGTCTCGAGCCGTATGGCTTCCTGTCCAAAGCCGAGGCGCCGCCGACGGTCGACCCCAGCCTGTGGCGGCAATCGCGCCTCAACATGCATCACGGACTGTTCGAAGTCGTGCCCGGCGTCTACCAGGTGCGCGGCCTCGACATCGCCAACATGACGCTGATCGAGGGCGATAGCGGCGTGGTCGTGGTGGATGCGCTGACCTCGGTTGAAGGCGCGCGGGCGGCGATGCAGCTGTATTTCCGGCATCGGGGCCAACGGCCGGTGGCCGCCGTGATCTTTACCCACACCCATACCGACCATTGGGGGGGTGCGCGCGGCGTGCTCGACGAGGACGCGCTGGCAGGCGGCAAGGTCCCTGTAATAGCGCCCAACCTTTTCATGGAGCACGCGGTTTCGGAAAACATCATCGCCGGCCCGGCGATGCTGCGGCGCGCGCAGTACCAGTTCGGGCCGCTGCTGGCCAAGGGGCCGCGCGGGCAGGTCGATTGCGGCCTCGGCAAGTCGATGGCGGTGGGCTCGGTGTCGCTGGTGCGCCCCACCGATCTGATCATGGCGACCGGCGACAAGCGCAGCATCGACGGGGTCGGCTTCGAATTCCAGATGGCGCCCAACTCCGAGGCGCCGGCGGAAATGCATTTCTTCATTCCGCGCTACAAGCTCCTGAACCTGGCGGAGAACTGCACGCACAATTTCCACAATCTGCTGCCGTTCCGCGGCGCCGACGTGCGCGACGCGCTGGCCTGGTCGAAATATCTCGGCGAAGCGCTGCAGATGTGGGGCGGCAAGGCGGAGGCGATGTGCGGCCAGCACCATTGGCCGGTGTGGGGAAAAGAGCGCATCGAGACCATGATCCGCCAGCAGCGCGACCTCTACAAGTTCGCCCATGACCAGACCATCCGCCTGATGAACCACGGCCTCACTGCCGCGGAGATCGCCGAAACGATCAAGCTGCCTGACAGTCTCGACGGCGCTTGGCATGCGCGGGGCTACTACGGTCATATCCGGCATAATGTAAAGGCGATCTACCAGAAGTATCTCGGCTGGTACGACGCCAATCCCGTCAATCTCGATCCGCTGCCACCGGTCGAGGGCGGCAGGAAATATGTGGAATACATGGGCGGCGCCGAGGTGATCCTCGGGCGCGCCGCGAAGGATTTTGCAAGAGGCGAGTTTCGCTTCGTCGCGCAGGCCGTCGGCCATCTGGTTTTCGCGGATCCCGACAATCAGCCCGCCCGCGCGCTGCTGGCCGACACCTTCGAGCAGCTCGGCTATGCCGCGGAGAGCGCGACCTGGCGTAACGCCTATCTGTTCGGCGCGCAGGAGTTGCGGCACGGCATGCCCAAGTTGCCGCCGCGCGCGGGCATGCCGCGCGAAACGCTGGCGGCCTTGCGCACCGAGCAATTGTGGGACGTGCTCGGTGTCCGGCTCAACGGCCCCAGGGCCGAAGGCAAGCATATCGTGCTCAACTGGAGTTTCACCGATACCGGCGAGACATTCATTCTGACGCTGGAGAACTGCGCGCTGACCTATGTCGCGGGCGCGCAGGCGGCCACCGCCGACGCCGGCTTCACGCTGGCACGCGGCACGCTGGACGAAATCATCGCCAGCCAGACGACGTTTGACCAAGCCGTCGGCAGCGGCGTGATCAAATTCAGTGGCAATCCGATGAGACTCGGCGAATTGATGGCGCTGATGGACGAGTTTCCGCGCATGTTCGAGATTGTGGAGCCGAAGCGGGTGGCGGTGAGCTGAGGCGCAGAAGCGAAGTGTCGGCAAAGGCGCTCTTGGCGCCGTGCCCACCCTCCATCCACAGCGAATGGTGGGCAAGCTGCGCTTTGCCACCCTAAAAACTGCACGCCACCTGCGCCGCCATTAGTCAGCGCCGCTCACCAGCTTGATCCGTGGCTCGGGGACTTCCATCAGGCTGTGATAGGCGGCGAGATAATCGAGCGCCATGCGCCGTGCGGTGAAGCGCGCCTCGAACTGCTTGCGGATCGCGCCGCGGTCCAATTTGGAGAGAAGGGCAACGGCGGCGACGGCGCTGGTTTCGTCTTCGACGATGAAACCGGTCAGGCCGTGATCGATGATTTCAGGCACCGAGCCGCGATTATAGGCGATGACAGGCGTTCCGCACGCCATCGCCTCGATCATCACGAGGCCGAACGGCTCCGGCCAGTCAATCGGGACCAGCAGTCCGATCGCTCCGCTCAGATAATCTGATTTTTCGTGGTCGCCGATCTCGCCGATGTATTCGACAAGCGGGTGGTCCATCAGCGGGCGAATGACTTCGTCGTAGTAGTCCCGGTCGGCGCGATCCACTTTGGCGGCAATCTTCAAGGGAATGCCGCATCGGGTCGCGATCTTGATCGCCCGGTCGACGCCCTTTTCCGGCGCAATTCTCCCGAGCACGGCGAGATAGGAGGGTGTCACCGGCCGCGGGGTGAGCAGCGCCTCGGGCAGACCGTGATGGATGGTGCGAATCCAGTTGGCTTGCGGCACCGGGCGGCGCTGGGCGTTCGAGATCGAAATTACGGGAACCGACGAGAAGGTGGTGAACACCGGCTGATGCTCGGGCAGATCCAGCCGGCCGTGCAGGGTGGTCAGAAACGGGGTGGGCTGCCGCGAGAACAGCGAGAACGGATAATAGTCGAGATGGAAATGCAGGAAGTCGAATTCCTCGTCATCGCATTTCTGCCGAACCCGCTCCAGCATCACCATGTGCAAGGCATTAGGGTCGCTGACCGATCCGTCGAGGCGCAGCGCCTTCGGCCAGGTCGCGTCGAGCTTTGCCGAGGTCCGGGAATCGCCGCTGGCGAACAGCGTGACGTCGTTCCCGAGCGCTACCAGTTCCTCGGTCAGCCAATGCACCACCCGCTCTGTGCCGCCGTAAAGCTTGGGTGGAACCGCCTCGGTCAGCGGAGCAACCTGCGCGATGCGCATCTATCGCCTCCTGATGCAGATGGATGAACAACGCCTCCATCGGGAATTTCTCCCATATGGGGAACGCCCTCGCACCTGCGAAGTTCCTTCCTGCAAGCGAACTAACCGGGCCTGCGGCCTTGCTGCTGCCATCCGGGTCACATCAGAATTCCGCCTCATGCTGCCGTTGCGCCACGATTCCCGCGTCGGCACGTCGGGTGAATGCTCTTCACAAAGTCCGGCGCAATCGCCCCGAAATTTTGATGCCACTCCAAGAGGTTTGCAGAATCATGCAAAATCATATGGACAGTCGTTCAGGACCCGCGCGCCGGCCTTTTGCATCCATGCATCCCTGGAGTCAGAATTTGTTCCGATTGGCGAACCTTTCGCGGGAAACGCGCAACAGACCAACAGCTAAGGGCAACCCATGGCAATCAAAGGTGTGAATCGCATACCAAAGATTCGCGCGGAAGCGGTTCAGGAATCACCGTTTTATATTCCCATGACCGGGCCCGCGGCGAGGCCGCGGCGGTCGCTCAAGCATGACGATACCTTCATCGTGCTCGACAGCCATGGGGATATCGGCGCTTCCGCCGGCGGGCCGGACGGCCTGTTCAATGCCGACACCCGTTATCTGGCCCGGCTCGAACTTCTGCTGGACGAGGTGCAGCCGTTGCTGCTCGGTTCCAACCTACGGGACGACAACTCGGCATTGACGGTCGACCTCACCAATCCCGACGTCTATCGAAGCGGCCGGATCGTTCTGCAGAAAGACCTGCTGCACATCGTCCGCACCATCTTTCTGTGGCGCGGATCGGCCTATCAGCGGATCGGGATTCAGAACCATGGCGACCGGCCGGCGAGTTTCGATGCCACCTTGCTGTTCGACAGTGATTTCGCCGATCTGTTCGAGGTGCGTGGCGAACGCCGTCCCCGACGGGGCACGAGTTCCACCAAAGTTGACGGCCCAGCCGGTGTCTTGCTCGACTATCGCGGGCTGGACGGCAGGTCGCGAACCACGACGCTGCAGTTCGATCCGCGGCCGACGCTGCTTACGATGAACGCGGCGACCTACCACCTCGAGCTGGCGCCGCAGCAAACGACCGCGCTGTTCGTCACGGTCTCCTGCAACAAGTCGACCTCGCCGCAAAAAGCCACGTTCTTTCGTGGATTGCTGGCGCACCGCCGCGCGATGCGGCAGTCGAGCGCCGGCACCACCAGCATCGAGACCTCCAACCACATCTTCAACGAGGTGCTGTGCCGGGCGACGGCGGACCTCAATATGCTGATGACGGAAACGCCGCAGGGCAGATATCCCTATGCGGGAATTCCCTGGTACTCGACGACATTCGGCCGCGACGGCCTGATCACCGCGCTGCAAATGCTTTGGGTCGATCCACGCATAGCCCGCGGCGTCCTGAAGCGGCTGGCCGCCTTTCAGGCCACCGCCGTCGACCCGCTCGCCGACGCCGAGCCCGGCAAAATCCTTCATGAAATGCGCGGCGGCGAGATGGCGGCGCTGCGCGAGGTGCCGTTTGCGCAGTATTACGGCAGCGTCGATTCGACGCCGCTGTTCGTGCTGCTGGCCGGTCTTTATGTTGAACGCACCGGCGACGAGGAAACGCTGGCCGAGTTGTGGCCCGCGATCGAAGCCGCGCTGCACTGGATCGACGGCGCGGGCGATCCGGACCGGGACGGTTTTGTCGAGTACCAGCGTGCCTCCGAGCAGGGTCTCGCCAATCAAGGCTGGAAGGATTCCTACGACGCGATCTTTCATGCCGACGGACAACTCGCCGAGGGCTACATCGCGCTGGCCGAAGTGCAGGGTTATGTGTTTGCCGCCAAGCAGCTGGCCGCGCGCTGCGCCCTGCGCATGGGGCTCGTGGAGAAGGCCGGCCAACTCGTCACCGAGGCGCAGGCGCTCGCCGCCCGGTTCGAAGCAGCGTTCTGGTGCGAGGAATTGGGCACCTATGCGCTCGCGCTCGATGGCGCCAAGCGGCCGTGCAAGGTGCGAACCTCCAATGCGGGGCAGTTGCTGTTCACCGGCATCGCGCGCCAGGACCGCGCCCGCAAGGTTGCCGCCGACCTGATGCGGCCGCACTTTTTCACCGGCTGGGGCATCCGCACCGTGGCGCGGGGGGAAGCCCGCTACAACCCGATGTCCTACCACGACGGCTCGATCTGGCCTCACGACAATGCCCTGATAGCGCTCGGGCTTGCGCGCTATGGTTTGAAGCACTCGGTCGAACATCTGTTCAAGGGTCTGTTCGACGCCGCGAGCTACATGGATTTGCGGCGGCTTCCGGAACTCTTCTGCGGATTTCAGCGCGAGCGTCGGCGCGGGCCGACGCTCTATCCCGTCGCCTGCGCGCCGCAGGCCTGGGCGAGCGCTACGCCGTTCACGCTGCTGGAGGCGGCGCTCGGTCTCGAATTCGATGTTGGACGCGGTGAGATCCGCCTGCGCGACCCGCGGCTGCCGGCCTTCCTCAATGAAGTGGTGTTGCGCGATCTGCAACTCGGTCCGTCGAGCGTCGATCTTCGGGTTCGTCGTCACGGCGAGGAGATCTCGCTGGAAGTCCTGCGCACCCGTGGCCAGATTCAGGTATCTATCGTGCTCACGCATTAGGAGCCGCGCGGGACGTTACGTCATGCTTCCCGCGGACCCTATCTGCGCCACGCCCTGATCGCACGGCTTGCGGCCAAATTGGGCGAATCTCCAGCCGAGACCCACGCTCAGGCGTCCATGTTGTGCAGGCGCTGGCGGTTGCGCAGCACGATCTGGCGCGCGCCGGAAAATCCCAGCACGCCCTGGGACTGGAGCTGCGAAAGCGCTCGCGAGACGGTTTCCAGCGTCAGGCCGAGATAGTCGCCGATGTCCCGACGGCACATCGGCAACGCCATCATGCCCGCGACGGCCAGCCGGCGGTCCATTTCCAGCAGGAAGGTGGCGACGCGCTCCATCGCGGTCTTGCGGCCGAGCAGCAGCATGTGATCCTCGGCGTGCCGAAGGTCGCCGGCGGTCATGGTCCAGAGGTTGCGCGCGACCTTGACGTCGATGCCGGCCGCCTGTTCGAGGCTGCGGCGCTTGACCAGACGCACGGTGGTATCGATGATGGCTTCGGCGGCCAGCCGGTGCACGGTGCCGGATTCGAGCCCGAAGACGTCGCCGGGCAGATGGAACGCGCCGATCTGGCGGCGCCCGTCGGAAAGCAGCTTGTAGCTGCGCACCGCGCCGGAAATCACCTGGTAGACATATTCCGCCGGCTCATCCTCGCCGTAAATCTCCTCATCCTTCCTGTAGCTGAACTCGGTGGCGATCAGGCCGGCATGGCCGGTGACGGCGCCAAACTGATCAAGGGCGGCGTGGGGAACCTGACTGACGCGGCTGGCGATGGCGGAACTGGTGGGGGATTGGGTGAGCATGGTCATCTCCTTGCGGCGGATGGCCAATTGCTACGCGGGATCTTCGAGGCTGGAAATTCGTGCGATATCTTAAGGACGTTCACCTACGTATAATGCCGGAGGTCACTGTCCGCGGCCACTGGCTCCTTGGCCGTCCTGGATTGCTCCCCGGATACGTGCCACCAGGCTCTCATCGAGCAGGGGTTTCAGCAGAACGTCATGCACCCCCGCGGCAGCCGCCCTGGCCGAGATGTTCTCGTCGGGGTAGCCGGTGATGAGGATGATCGGCGCCGCCATGTCGCGGTTGCGCAGGCGCCGGGCCAGATCGATGCCGTTCATGTCGGGCATCTTGTAGTCGATCACGAAGCAGTCGACGCCGGTTGAGCGGACGGCATCCAGCAGCGCCGCGCCGTTCCTGAAGGTCCGGACGTTGAAGCCGTCCGTCTCAAGCAGGAACCGCAGCGAGCCGAGCACGTCAGCGTCGTCATCGACGACGTAGATCGTAGCTTTTGGGGATACCGACGTCATCAAAACCGCGCCTGCCGACTTCAAATCCGATTGATTCATTATGACAGTTAACGCCCGTTGCCGGCGCAGCGGCTTGATTTAGCTCAATCGTTCAGCAGGCCGGCCCGCATCGCCAGCCGTACCAGTTCCGACAGGCTGTTGGCCTGCATCTTGGTCATGACGTTGGCCCGGTAGACCTCGATGGTGCGGGGGCTGATGTCGTAGTCGCGGGCAATCAGCTTGTTGGAAAGCCCGGCGATCAGGCCTTCCATGACCTGACGCTCGCGCGGGCTGAGCGTCGCCACCCGTGCCGCGATCTCGTGAGTGACCGCCTCGCTCCTGACCGCCGGCTCGGCCTGCCGGATCGCCGCCTCTATCATGCCGATCAGCCGGTCGTCCTCGAAGGGTTTCTCGAGAAAATCGACTGCGCCGAGCTTCATCGCCTCGACGGCCAGCGGGACATCGCCATGACCGGTCATGATCAGGATCGGAAACGCGCTGTGGCCTGCCTTCATGCGCTTCAGCAGTTCGATTCCGTCAATGCCCGGCATGCGCACGTCGGAAACGACGCAGCCGAACGCGAGGCCAGGGAGCGCATCCAGGAAGTTCTGGGCGGTCTCGAACAGGGTCACGCTCAAGCCGGCGGAATTCAGCAAGAAGCCGAGCGAATCCCGCACCGCCTCGTCGTCGTCGATGACATAAACTCTGCCCTTGTTCGACATCTGTCAGCTCTCGTTGACTGCCGCAGGCAGCGTAAAGCGGAACGTCGCGCCTCCCGCGGCATTGTTTTCGGCCCACATCCGGCCGCCATGGGCTTCGATGATGGACCGGCTGATGGAAAGTCCCACCCCCATGCCGGTATCTTTTGTCGTAAAGAAAGTCTGGAACAAATTGGGTTTGACGTCGTCGGGGAATCCCGTGCCGGTGTCGGACACCTCGACTTCGACCATGTCGTCGGCCACGCTGGCGTTCGTGACGATCAGGTCGCGCCGCTGCGATTGCGCCATCGCCTCCAACGCATTGCGAAACAGATTCACCAGCACCTGCTGAATCTGGACCCGATCCGCTAGAACCAGGTCGAACTCCGGGTCGAGACTGAAACGGAGCTGCACGTTCTGCTCGCGGGCGCCCGCCAGACCGAGCGCCCCGGCCTCTTCGATCAGCTTCGAGAGGCTTTCGACGCGCTTTTCGGATTCGCCGCGCGAAACGAAGTCGCGCAGACGCCGTATGATCTGGCCGGCGCGCTGCGCCTGTTCGGCTGCCCGGTCCATCGCGCTTTCAATTTTCAGCGTGTTGGGATCGGCGCTGCCCGCCAGCAGCCGGCGCGAGCCCTTCATGTAATTGCTGATGGCGGCGAGCGGCTGGTTGAGCTCGTGCGCGAGCGCCGACGCCATCTCTCCCATCGCGCTCAGCCGGGAAACGTGAACCAGTTCGGACTGCAGCTCCTGCAGTTGCGCCTGGGTTTGCTGATGCTCGGTCAGATCGCGCACGAAGCCGGTGAAATAGGGCTCGCCGCCGGATTGCATTTCGCCGACCGACAGATGCATCGGAAAGGTCGTTCCGTCCCGGCGTTGGCCGGTCACGATCCGCCCAATTCCGATGATGTGCCGCTCGCCGGTGGATCGATAGCGCGAGAGGTAGCCGTCGTGACGCGACCGGTCCGGCTCCGGCATCAGTTCCTTGACGTTCCGGCCGATGGCCTCATGTTCGGCATAGCCGAACAATCTCTCCGCGGCGGTGCTGAAGAATTGCATGATGCCGCGTCCGTCGATGACGATCATGGCGTCCGGCACCGTATCGAGGATCGAGCGCAGGTGGTTTTCCCGGGTTCTCAACGCCTCTTCGAGGTGCTTTTCCTCGTTGATATCGAAAGCGATGCCGCTCAGATGGCGTGCGACACCGGCTTCGTCCATGACCAGGCCGCCGCGTGCGCGGATCCATTGACCGCGTCCGGACGCCGCGCCGACCCTGAAGGAGACGTCGAGATTACCGCCGAACCGGGTCACCCGTGCTATCTCGCGTTCGGTGCGCTCGCGATCCTCCGGTTCGAGCAGAGCAAGAAAGTGATCGTAGCCGACAGGCGCGTCACGGAGGATTCCGAAAAGACTCCGGGTCGTCTCGGACCATTCCAGCTCGCGGGTTGCCAGATTGAGATCCCACGTTCCGACGCCGAATCCCTCGATTTTGAGCCGAAAATGCTCATTGCGGGGCGGATCGTCCGATGGCGATTGAGTTATGCCGGTCACGCTTCGGTCTTCGCCTTCCATCGATCCAGCCTCACGCCGGAGGCGCGGCCCACCGTATATTCTTCCTTGTGCCTTGCCAAATCCCTGCCCCCGTCCATTGACGGACCTTGATCTATCTCATCTCGCGGTTCGCTCCCCGAGCCTACAAGGTGCCGGCCTTTGGGGGGCAATGGAGTGATTGGATGAGCTACGCGACCGTCATGGTCAGTCTGGCGCTTGACCAGCCGAACGAGGCCCGTCTCGAAGGCGCCTGCCAGATCGCCGAACGATTCGACGCTGGCATTGTCGGGATCGCGGCGGCGCAGTTCAGCCCGCCGCTCTATTTCACCTCGGGCGAGCAGGCGCAAAATCTGATCGACCAAAGTCAGGCCGCGCTGCAGGCGCGCTTGTCCGAACTCGAGACGCAATTCCTCGGGGCGATCAAGAAGCGGGCCAGGTCAGTCGAATGGCGCAGCGCGATCGACTTTCCGGCGCGATACATTCTGAGCCATGCGCGCTGCGCCGACATCATCGTCAGCGGCGGACACAGTGATGCGTTTTCGGATCCCTTCGTGCGGGCCAGTCCGAAAGATCTGGTGATGCAGGCGGGCCGGCCGCTGCTCGTCGTTCCCGATACCGTAAGCTGGCTCGACCTGCGCAGCATTCTGGTGGCGTGGAAGGACAGCACGGAGGCGAGGCGGGCGATCGTCGATGCGCTGCCCCTGCTGCGCAAGGCACAGGACGTCACCATCGCCGAGATCGTGGAAACGGGCGACAGCCGGCCGGCGGCGGTTTCGCGGGTTCGCGATGTCGTGGCCTGGCTTTCGCGTCACGGGGTCGCCGCCCGCGAATTGGTGCCGGAGAAGAACGGCGACCGGGACGCGGCGGCTCAACTGGATCGCATCGCCGCCGACGTCGGTGCCGGCGTCGTTGTCGCGGGCGCCTTTGGGCACTCGCGGTTCCGCGAACTGATTCTGGGCGGCATGACCCAGCACCTCATTACCCAGAACGCCCGCTGCGTGCTGCTGTCGCACTAGCCGGCGTTACCGCAACAACGAGAATTGACAGGATCGCGCCGTGTACCAGTTTCTCGAGCAAACCGTCGCCGGCCACATGACGCGCACCGTCAAGACAGTGACACGCGGGCTCACCATGCGCGAACTGGGCGAGATGTTCGAGCGTGACGACTTCAACGCCTACCCGGTCGAGGACGATGGACAGGTCGTCGGCCTCGTCACCAAGTTCGACCTTCTGCGGTGCTTTGCCTTTACGCCCAATCAGATGGTTCCGCGCTACGATGATCTGATGAAACGAACCGTCGCCGACGTCATGACCTCGGAGTTCATCTACGTTCGTTCCGACACCCGGCTGACGCGGGTGCTGCAGCTGATGGTCGAACATCGTTTTCGCAGCGTTCCCGTGATCGACGGCGGCCATCGATTGGCGGGCATCATCGCACGCGAGGATATCCTCAGCGCGCTCGAGGCCTGTGTCGGGCGCGACGCCGGCTGATCGCGCCAGGTCTGCAAGCGCAGCCTCCGCGCTTCCCCCGGGCTGCCTAATGATGAGGCAATGCCCACCGTGGGTCTTGATTTTTCGATGAACCGCTGCCGCGCGCGGCCGTTCGTGCTGACGGCAACTGCGCTGACCGAACGGGGTTGATCTCGATCAAATCGCGCCGCGCCGGGTTGTGGTTGTTGGGTTCGTGTCCTCACGAGAGATTCCATATGAGCCAGGCCCTTGACGCCAAGACCATGACCATCGGTGAAAGTGGCTTGACGCTGCTGTTCGCAGCGAGCGCCTTCCTGTGCATGGTAGCAGCTGCGAAAGCGCTCGATACTGCCTTCGCATTTCATGCCTCGCTCGGCGCCGCCGCCAGTCTCGCGGCGGTTTTCATGATTCTGAACCGGTATTTCGACCGCCCGGCGTCTCTGCCGCCGCAGGAAATCAACGGCCGGCCCAACTACAATATGGGCCCGATCAAGTTCGCTGCCGTGATGTCGATGTTCTGGGGCATCGCCGGGTTCATCGTCGGGCTGCTGATTGCCTGCCAGCTGGCGTGGCCCGCGCTCAACTTCGATCTGCCGTGGACCAGCTTCGGCCGGTTGCGGCCGCTGCATACGTCGGCCGTGATCTTCGCGTTCGGCGGCAACGTGCTGATCGCGACCTCGTTCTATGTGGTGCAGAAGACCTGCCGGGCCCGCCTCGCCGGCGAGCTTGCGCCGTGGTTCGTCGTGCTCGGCTACAACTTCTTCATCGTGATCGCGGGCACCGGCTATCTGCTCGGCGTGACGCAGTCGAAGGAATATGCCGAGCCGGAATGGTATGCCGATTTCTGGCTGACGATCGTCTGGGTCATTTATCTGCTGGTGTTCCTGATGACGCTGGTGAAGCGCAAGGAACCGCACATCTTCGTCGCCAACTGGTTCTATCTGTCCTTCATCGTCACCATCGCCGTGCTGCATCTCGGCAATAATCCCGCTTTGCCGGTGTCGGTGTTCGGGTCCAAGTCGTACATCGCCTGGGGCGGCGTGCAGGACGCGATGTTCCAGTGGTGGTACGGACACAACGCGGTCGGCTTCTTCCTGACCACGGGCTTCCTCGCCATCATGTACTACTTCATTCCGAAGCGCGCCGAGCGGCCGATCTATTCGTACCGGCTGTCGATCATTCATTTCTGGGCGATCATCTTTCTCTATATCTGGGCCGGCCCGCATCATCTGCACTACACGGCGTTGCCGGACTGGGCGCAGACGCTGGGCATGACTTTCTCCATCATGCTGTGGATGCCGTCCTGGGGCGGCATGATCAACGGGCTGATGACACTGTCGGGCGCGTGGGACAAGCTTCGCACCGATCCGGTATTGCGCATGCTGGTGGTGTCGGTGGCGTTTTATGGCATGGCCACCTTCGAAGGCCCGCTGATGTCGATCAAGGTGGTGAATTCGCTCAGCCACTACACCGACTGGACCATCGGCCACGTTCATGCCGGCGCGCTCGGCTGGGTCGGATTCGTCTCGTTCGGCGCGCTCTATTGCCTGGTCCCCTGGTTGTGGGACCGCAAGGGGCTTTACAGCCTCAAGCTCGTCAACTGGCACTTCTGGATCGCGACCTTGGGGATCGTCCTCTACATCTCCGCGATGTGGGTGTCCGGGATCCTGCAGGGCCTGATGTGGCGCGCCTACACCTCGCTCGGTTTCCTCGAATATTCCTTCATCGAATCCGTCGAGGCAATGCATCCATTCTACATCATCCGCGCTGCGGGCGGGGCGCTGTTCCTGATCGGCGCGCTGATCATGGCCTACAATCTCTGGATGACCGTGCGCGCCAGCGAGGCGGAAGTGCCGTCGCCTGTCGCTCTTCAGCCGGCGGAATGAGGAGCGATCAAATGTCTTTCTGGAAACGGCATCAAATTTTCGAGAAGAACTCGATCGTCCTGATCGCTGGAATTCTCTTGGTCATCTCGATTGGCGGTCTGGTCGAGATTACCCCATTGTTCTACCTCAAGAGCACCATCGAGGCGGTCGACGGCATGAGGCCATATACGCCGCTGGAGCTGACCGGCCGCAACATCTATGTCCGCGAGGGCTGCTATCTCTGCCACTCGCAGATGATCCGCCCGCTGCGCGACGAGGTCGAACGATACGGGCATTTCTCGCTCGCCGCCGAAAGCATGTACGACCACCCGTTCCAGTGGGGATCGAAGCGGACCGGGCCCGATCTGGCGCGGGTCGGCGCCAAGTATTCCGACGAATGGCACGTCACGCATCTGGTCAATCCGCGTGCCATCGTTCCGCAGTCGGTGATGCCGGGATACCCGTTCCTGGCCCGCACCGAAGTTGACCTCGCGGGGATGGCGAACCATCTGCGCACCAGCCGTACCGTCGGCGTGCCCTATTCGGACGACCAGATCGCCAACGCCGTCGCTGATCTGAAGGCGCAGGCCGATCCGGACAATGCCGGGGTGGAGGCCTTTACGAAACGCTATCCGAAGGCGGTGGCGCGCAACTTCGACGGCAAAGCCGGCCTTCCGACCGAGATGGATGCGCTGGTCGCCTACCTGCAGATGCTCGGCACGCTGGTCGATTTTAAGCTCTACAACGAAAAAGCAAATCTCCGCTGAGAAGGCGCATACGATGAAAGCAGTCCTAACGGTCCAGAATATCACCTCGGATTTCGTCACGAGTTTCTGGACGCCGATCTTCGTCGGAATATTTCTCGCCATCGTGGCTTACGCCCTTTGGCCCCGCAACCAGGCGACGTTCGACGAGGCGTCGAGAATGCCGTTGCGGGAGGAATGAGGAATCATGGCTGAGCACCACGAGATCGATCAGGTCACCGGTACCACGACCACGGGTCACCAGTGGGACGGCATCAAGGAACTGAACACCCCGCTGCCGCGCTGGTGGGTCATCACCTTCTACATCACCATCGTGTGGGCGGTCGGATACTGGATCGTATATCCGTCATGGCCGCTGCTGACGACCCACACGACCGGCCTGTTCGGGTACTCGACCCGCGCCGACGTCGCCGTCGAACTCGCCAATCTGGAAAAGCTACGCGGCGACAAGATGGTGAAGCTCGGGGCCGCACCACTGGCGGAAATCGAGAGGGATCCGGCGCTGCTGGCGCTGGCGCGCGCCCGTGGCAAGACCGTGTTCGGCGACAATTGCGCGCCGTGCCACGGCAGCGGCGGCGCCGGCGCCAAGGGCTATCCCAACCTCAACGATGACGAATGGCTGTGGGGCGGCTCGCTCGACCAGATCCTGCAGACGATCCAGTTCGGCGTGCGCTCGGGGCATGCGAAAAGCCATGAAAGCGCCATGCTGGCGTTCGGCAAGGAAGGCGTCCTGAAGAAGGATCAGATCGTCACCGTCGCCAATCACGTCCGGTCGCTGGCGGGCCTGCCCACCGGCAAGGGGTTCAACGCCGCCGAGGGCGCCAAGATCTTCGCCGACAATTGCGCGTCGTGTCACGGCGACGCCGGCAAGGGTAATCAGGAACTCGGCGCGCCCGACCTCACGGACAAGATCTGGCTCTACGGTTCCGACGAAGCCACCCTGATCGAAACCGTCAGCAACGGCCGTGCCGGCGTGATGCCCGCATGGGTGGAGCGTCTCGACCCCGCCACCCTCAAGGCGCTGGCGGTCTATGTCCATTCGCTCGGCGGAGGCAAGTAAGCCGCGGAACGGACGCGGGAACCCGGGGTCTGTTTGAGGTGGATCAACTACGCTTGCGGAGTTGAGCCTAGGTTCGACCGCGAATGCGAGATCAATCCCTCCGATGACCAAATCCGCACCGATCGAGCTGCAATTCGACGACGATGGGCCGCTTTACGTGGCCCAGAAGAAAGTCTATCCGCAGAGCGTCCAGGGCACGTTCCGCCGCATCAAATGGGGCCTGATGGCGGTCTGCCTCGGGGTCTACTATCTGCTGCCGTTCGTGCGCTGGAACCGCGGGGTGGGCGCACCGGACCAGGCCGTGCTGGTCGATCTGCCCAACAGCCGCTTCTATTTCTTCTTCATCGAATTGTGGCCGCAGGAGGTCTACTACTTTACCGGCCTGCTGATCGTCGCCGCCCTGACCCTGTTCCTGATGAATTCGGTGGGAGGCCGCATCTGGTGCGGCTATCTCTGCCCGCAAACGGTGTGGACGGACCTGTTCTACGCTGTCGAACGCTGGGTCGAGGGCGATCGCCGCGAGCGCATGCGCAAGGATGCTGCGCGCGGCACCAGGAAGCTGCAGCGCTTTGCCGAAATCGTCCTAAAGCACTCGATCTGGCTGATGATCGCCTGGTGGACCGGCGGCGCCTGGGTTTTGTATTTCAACGATGCGCCCACGCTGGTGAAACAGCTCGTCACCTTCCAGGCGCCGATGCTGGCCTATATCTGGATCGCGATCCTGACCGCGACGACCTACCTGCTGGCCGGCTTCATGCGCGAGCAGGTCTGCGTCTACATGTGCCCATGGCCGCGGATCCAGGCGGCACTGACCGACGAATGGGCGCTCAACGTCACCTACAAATACGACCGTGGCGAGAAGCGCACCTCGCTGAAGAAGGCAAACGAATTGCGGGCGTCCGGCGTAACCGCCGGCGACTGCATCGATTGCTATCAATGCGTCGCGGTCTGCCCGACCGGCATCGACATCCGCGACGGTTCGCAGCTCGGTTGCATCCAATGCGGCCTCTGCATCGATGCCTGCGATACCGTGATGGCGAAAATCGGCCGGGAGCCGCGCCTGATCGGCTACGACAACGACATTAACATCCAGCGGCGTCAGGCCGGCAAGCCGCCGATCTACCGCATCGTGAGGCCGCGCACCATCGTCTACACCGTCCTGATCGCCGCGGTCGGCGCGATCATGCTGTACGCGCTGATGACGCGGTCACTGCTCGACATCAACGTATTGCATGACCGCAATCCGGTCGCGGTGAAACTGAGCGACGGATCGATTCGCAACGCCTACACCGTCCGCCTGCTGAACAAGCGCGGCTTCGATCGCGTCATCGCGATCGACATCGACGGGCCGGTCAACGCGACCGTTCATGTCGTCGGCGCCGATTCCGTCACGCCGGACCGTCCCATGATCGTGCTCGGACGGGACCAGACCACCGAACTCCGGCTTCTGGTCACCGCTCCCGGGGAGAGCAACCCGCAGAAATCGATCCCGGTGCGATTCCGCGTCACCGATATCGGCCTCGGCGAGGTCGCGTCGGCGACCGACAACTTCGTCTCTCCATGAGCGTACAGGAACCCGCATGAGCAGACCGCCCGTTTCGCCCAAACCGCTGACCGGTGGCAAGGTACTCGCCATGCTGGTCGCCTTCTTCGGCGTCGTGATCGGGGTCAACCTGATCATGATGAAGTTTGCAATCCAGACGCTGCCCGGCACCGAGGTCGACAGCGCCTACACCGCGAGCCTCGCCTACGAGAAGGAGATCGTGGCCGCCCATGACCAGAACGCGCGCAACTGGAAGGTCGACGCCCGGATCCGGCGCGGTGCGGACGGCGGCGCGACGCTGCAAGTCGAGGCCAGGGACAGTAACGGCCAGCCGATGTCCGGCCTGAAGTTTCAGGGCCGCCTCGAACGTCCGACCGACCGGCGCGCGGATCAGCCGGTGGAACTGGCGGAGATGGGAATCGGCATCTATCGCGGCAGCGCGCCGCTGGTCGCCCCCGGGCAATGGGACCTGGTGATCGAGGGTGTCGCGGCGGGACGGCGGATGTTCCTGTCGAAGAACCGTGTGTTGCTGAATTGAATCGTTGGTTTTGACGGAGAGGCCGCATCATGCAGGCGACACGGGATTTTTCGCACTACGTCAGGGACGCGGGCGCCGGCCTTTCGCATATCGATCTGGCGGTCGAGGGCGTCAGTTGCGCCGGATGCATGTCGAAAATCGAGCGCGGGCTTTCGGCGATACCCGATGTCACGTTGGCGCGGGTCAACCTGACCGACCGCCGCGTGGCGCTGGAATGGAAGCGGGGCGCGCTCGATCCCGCCCGCTTCATCGACCGCCTCGCCGAACTCGGGTACAAGGCCTATCCATTCGAAACCGCTGACGCGGAAGCCGCCGAGGCAGAACAATCGCGCTTTCTGCTGCGCTGTCTCGGTGTCGCGGCGTTCGCCACCATGAACGTGATGATGCTTTCGATTCCGGTGTGGTCCGGCAACATCAGCGACATGATCCCCGAACAGCGCGATTTCTTTCACTGGCTGTCGGCGCTGATCGCGCTGCCGGCCGCGGCCTATGCCGGCCAGCCGTTCTTCCGCTCGGCCTGGCGCGCGCTGACCACGCGCAACGTCAACATGGACGTACCGATCTCGATCGGCGTCATCCTCGCGCTCGGCATGTCGCTGGTGGAAACCATCAACCACGCCGAACATGCCTATTTCGACGCGGCGATCATGTTGCTGACCTTCCTGCTGGTCGGGCGCTATCTCGACCAGAGCATGCGGCGGCGGACCCGGGCGGTGGCCGGGAACCTTGCCGCGCTGAAGGCCGAGACCGCCTCCAAATTTGTCGGGCCCGACGAGATCTCCGTCGTGCCGGTAGCGGCGATCGACCCCGGCGACATCGTGCTGCTGCGGCCGGGCGAGCGTTGCGCGGTCGATGGCACCGTGATCGAGGGGCGATCCGAGATCGACCAGAGTCTTATTACCGGCGAAACCCGCCACGTCGCGGCCGGGCAGGGCACCGCGGTCTATGCCGGCTCGCTCAACCTGACGGGTACCTTGCGGGTTCGCGTCTCCGCAGCGTCCGAAGGCACGCTGCTGGCGGAGATCACCCGGCTGCTCGACAACGCGCTTCAGGCCCGCTCCCGCTATGTGCGCCTCGCCGACCGGGCATCCCGGCTCTACGCGCCGGTGGTGCATGCCACCGCGCTGCTGACGATTCTCGGCTGGGTGCTGGCGGGCGCGAGCTGGCACGACGCCATCGTGACAGGGGTCGCCGTTCTCATCATCACCTGTCCCTGCGCGCTCGGCCTTGCCATCCCGACGGTGCAGACGGTGGCGTCCGGGGCGATGTTCAGGGCCGGCGTGCTGCTCAATTCCGGCGATTCGATCGAGCGGCTCGCCGAGGTCGATCACATCATCTTCGACAAGACGGGGACGCTGACGCTGCCCGATCTGGAAGTCGTCAACGCATCCGGCATTCCCGAGGACGTGTTCCGGCTCGCCGGTCAGCTGGCGCTGGCCAGCCACCATCCGGTCGCAGCCGCTTTGGCGCGGGCCTCGAACGCGAAGGCGCCGCTGGCGGGCGCCGTGGAAGAGCCCGGGCAGGGGGTGCGCGCCTGTCTGGACGGCGAAGAGCTGCGGCTCGGACGGCCGTCGTTCTGCGCGGCCGAGCAACTGGCCAGCGACCGTCAGGACCTCGATCCCGAGGCCTCGATCGTGGCGTTCAGCGATGGCGCAAAAAGCTACGTGTTCTGCGTCCGGCAGGGGCTGCGCCCGGATGCGCAGGCTGTGATTGCAGCGCTGCAGCAGCGCAACATCAGGGTCGAGATTCTCTCGGGCGATCGCGAACCCGCGGTTCGCGCCGCGGCGCGTGCTCTCGGAATCGAAGACTGGCGCGCGGGCCTCACCCCGGCCGACAAAATCGCGCGTATCGAGGAACTGAAAAGCGGGGGGTGCAAGGTGATGATGGTCGGCGACGGCCTGAACGACGCGCCGTCGCTGGCGGCGGCGCATGTCTCGATGTCGCCGATCAGCGCCGCGCATCTGAGCCAGGCGACCGCCGATCTGGTCTTTCTCGGCAAGCCATTGGCCCCGGTGGTGGCGGCGATCGATTATTCGCGCAAGGCGCTGCTGCTGATGCGCCAAAACCTCTGGCTCGCGATCGTCTACAATTTCCTGGCGGTCCCGATTGCCATCAGCGGGGTGGTGACGCCCCTGATCGCCGCGGCGGCGATGTCGGGCTCCTCCATCCTGGTGATGCTCAATGCGCTGCGCGCCCGCCGCGTCGCGGACAGGAGGTCCTGATGGAGGTGCTCGTCTTTCTCGTGCCGCTGGCGCTGGCGCTCGGGCTGCTCGGCCTGGCCGGTTTTCTCTGGTCGCTGAAGAGCGGACAGTACGACGATCTCGAGGGCGCGGCCTGGCGCGCCATCGCCGATGACGAGCCGGCGCGGGAGCCGCCGGCGGTGGAGGTGAAGTCCTCGACAGTGCGACCTGCATAGCAGGTCCTGCTATTCCTGCTTCGCATTCCCCTAAATCTTCGCGCTACTTGCAGCGAACGCAATTGTGTTCGCCATACTCAGTGACAATCCTGCCCGGAGGTGATTGTTGGGTGGGATGATATTGCTCCTGATCTCGTTGGTCTCGTGGCTGGCCCTTGCCGGACCGGCCGCCGCGGAATGGCGCTCCGAAACGGTGGCGGCGCCGGGCCCCGTGACCTCGATCGAGGTCCGGGGCACGGATACGCACATTGCGATCGGGCCGAACTGGTACCGGATGGCCCCAGCGACCGGTGCGCTAATCCCTGCGCAAGCGCCGGGCTTTCCCGCCGTGCCTCCGGGCGGTCTTTCGGATGGACGGGTCGCAAGCAGTGACGGAGCGATCGCTCGTGCCTGGCTTGCTCACCCGACCGACCGCTACCGCCATGGTGTTCTCGGCGATGCCATCGAAGCCGGGAGCGTGGTCGTCGAGCGAAACGATGGACGGATCGCCACCGTAGCTTCAGGCTCGAACGCGGTGTTCGAAGACCTCCTGCCACGCATTGCGGCCCTGGATGGTGTCGATCGAATCGTGGTGGTGAAGTCGTACCTTCATCGCGGTTCGGCGCTGGCGATCATCAATGCGGAGTCCATGAAAGTAATGGCGGAGACGCCGCCGATCGGTCACGCGAATGCGTGGTTGAATCCGGCTGGTATTGCCGATTTCGACGGCAATGGCACCACCGATATTGCCGTCGTGCGCCAACCCCACGTCGTCGGTCTCCTGCAACTGTGGTCCTGGCAAGATCAACAGCTGAAGAAGGTCGCCGAGGTGCCGGATGTTTCCAATCATTTCATCGGGTCGAAGGCGCTTGGCATGAACTGGACAGCGGATTTCGATGCCGACGGCCACTCCGACCTGGCGGTGCCGAGTCTCGACCGACGATCGCTTCGCCTCATCGCCTTCGTACCAAGGGTTCGCGATATCGCCCGGATTGCGCTGCCGGCTCGTGTCGCAACGAATATCGGACCAATCAGTATCGGGGGACGTCCGGGTCTGGTTGCCGGCCTGGAAGACGGCCGGCTGGTCGTCATCCGCGAATAGGCGGCGGCTTCAGCTGGATTCCGGCGGAAGCCTCAGCCGCGCCGCCAGCGCGCCGGCGACGATCAGGGTCGCGCCGACGCCGGCGACGCAAGCGGTCCACCCGAAGCGGTCGAACAACTGGCCGAGCACTGCGCTGCCGACGAGGCCGCCGAGAAAGTAACAGGCAAGATAGGTCCCGCTGGCGACGCCGCGGTTCGCGAGCGTCGCCCGGCCGACAAAGCCGGTCGCGACGGCCTGCGCGAAAAACGTTCCGACGCCAACCAGCACCATCCCGGTCAGCACGGCGGCGAGATGCGACGACAACAACAGCGGCAGGCCCAATGCCGTCACCGCCAGCGCGCCCCAGATCGCCCGCCGGGTACCGAAGCGCGTGACGGCACGACCTGCCAGCAAGGTCGTGACGACGGAGGGCAGGAAGACGAAATAGACGAATCCCAGCTCCATCCGCCCGAGCGACAGCGGCGGCGCCACCAGCACAAAATTGACGTAGGTGAAGGTCCCGATAAAGGCGAACAGGATGCAGAAGCCGACGCCGAAGGCCGCGCGCAGCGCCGGGTTGCGCCAGTGCGCGAGCATCGCGGCGAAGGGCGGTTGCAACATCGGCGTCGCATGCATCGGCTGAACGCGCTGGACGGTGAAATATACAAGAGCCGCCCCCGCCAGATTGAGCACCGCGAAGAAGTAGAAATTCGACGCCAGCCCGAAGGTATCGACGACACCGGCCGAAGCCAGCCGGCCGATCAGATTGCTGGCGACGTTGCCGGTAATATAGGCCGCAAACGCGCCGCCGGAATCCGTCGCGCTGCATTGTTCGCCGAGATAGGCCAGCGTCAGCGCGAACGCCGATGCCATGCACAAACCCTGCGCGACCCGCAGCATCGTGAAGACGGTAAGGTTCGGTGCGACGGCGAGCAGGGCGGTCGGCACCGCAAGCAGCGCCAGGCTGAGCAGGATGCCGAGCCGCCGGTCGATGTGCGGGCTGAGCAGGCCGACCACGAGCCCGGCGATCGCCATTCCCATGGTGGCGGCATTGACGGCAAGACCCATGGCCGCCGGCGCCACATTGTAGTGTTTCGTCAATGAGGGAAGGATGGCCTGCGTCGCGAACAGGTCGACCACGGTGAGGAACGCGGTGAGGCCGATGACCAATGATCGCAGCACCACGCCCGGCGAGTGACCGTGCATTTCCATGTTCCGGGATCTCATGCCAGCAGGGACGTCGGTCACGACACGGTGCTCCTCGGACCAAAACAAGGGGATGTGACGCCTGGCCGTGCGGGGCAACACGGGGGGCTCCAGGACGTCACATCCGGCAACGAGGCTTGGGGCGCTCGTTACAAGTCGATAGTTACATGTGGTGGTCGTCCGGATCCTTGCGTACGTCGCCGACATAGAGAATGACGGTTTCGGTACCGAGATTCTTCCACCAGTGCGAGGTGCCGGAAATCTCGGGCCTGATTTCACCGGCCTTGTGCAGGATCGGTGCGGCGCAGTTGCTGGCGTATTCGACGATTTCGCCCTGCTGCACGAAAATCAGCGCGGGCCGGTCGTCGTGGCTGTGCCACGGCACGACGCCGCCGGGCGCGATCGTCAGCTTGCGGAACCGCAGCTCGCGGCCCTTGATGTTCGCGGGCTCCCTCTCGAGATTGATCGAGCCCAGGGTGACGTCGGTGACGCCGACCGGCTTGAAGTCGACCTTCTCGCGGGCGTTGACCTTGATCTGGTCGGCCGGGCATTCGCCGGCAAGGGCGGACGTCGTCACGCCGGCCGAACCGGCGATCATGCAGGCGACAGCAAGGCCGTGCCGGAGCGTGCGCGATTTGGCTGACTGCTTGAACATTTGGTTGTCTCCTCTGTTGTGCCGCGGCCCCGAATGACTGGCCGGCTATGCGCTAAGCATCGTTGAAATCCTGTGGCGGAGGAAATGCCCATTGGCTGTTGAATCCATAGCGCGGTGCTATGTGCTGAAACCTCAGAGCATGTGCTTGATGTCGGAGGAAAACGTCGGATAGGCGTAGACGTTGTCCTTGACCTGGCTGGCGGTGATGCCGAAGCGCATCGCCAGCCCGAACAGGTTGACGAGTTCCTGGCCGGCATGCCCGACGAAATGCGCGCCAAGAATGCGGTCGGTGGCCTCGTCGACGATGATCTTGGACCAGGCGACCGTCTCCGCATAGGTGCGGGCGGAGAACCAGTCGTGCATGTCGTTGCTGTGCACCCTGATTGCGAGCCCCTGTTGCCTCGCGGCGGCCTCGGTCAGGCCGACCGCGGCGAGGGCCGGGACGGTGTAAACCGAAGTCGCCATGCTGCCGTAGTCGGGACTGTATTTCGGCCCCTCGACGATATTGCGGCCGACGATATCGCCCTCGTAAGTCGCGATCGGCGACAATTGGGGAGAGATCGGCACGGCGTCGCCGCAGATATAGACCAGCGGATTGGAGGTCGAGCGCAAATGGGAATCCACCGCGACCCGGCCGTGGCTGTGATCGACGTTTCCCGCAGTCAGATCCAGCATGTCCACGTTGGCCACGCGGCCGGCGCCGTTGACGACGCGGTCGGCTTCGGCGGCATGTTCTTTTCCGTCGTGGGTGAAGATCACCCGAAGCCGGCCATTCGCCGGCTCGATACGATTCACCCTGACGCTGGTCTTGATGCGAATTCCGATGCGCTCGCTCTCGGTCTGGAGGCGCGCCACCGCGTCGGCATCCATCGCAGGCAATAGCTGCGGCAGCGCCTCCAGGATCGTCACGTCGGCGCCGGCTCGCGCGTAGACATGGCCGAACTCCAGCGATATCACGCCGCCGCCGACGAAGGTCACCATCTCGGGCAACTCTCTTTCGCTCAGCATCGTGTCTGACGTGATCATGTGCCCCGCACCTGGAATCGGCAGCGGGCGCGGCTTCGATCCGGTAGCGATTACGATGTGTTTGGCCTCGAGAAGACGGTCGCCGACGCGGATGGTGCTGGGACCGGCGAACACGGCGTGGCCCCTGATCACCTCGACATTGCGATGCGCCATCGAGCGGGCGAGGTTGGCGGGGATATCCTTGATCATATCCTTTTCGCGATCGATAAGCGCGGCCCAGTCGAGCTTTGGTTTCCCGACGACGATATGGTGGATGGCGGCGCGCTCGATCTCGTGCAGCGCGTGCCCGGCAGCGACCAGAACTTTCTTCGGCGTGCAACCGCGGTTCGGGCAGGTGCCGCCAAGATCGTGCGATTCGATCATCGCGACCGACATGCCCGCCCGCCTGACCGGACCGGTCACGCCGATGCCGGCATTGCCGCCGCCCAGGATCACCACGTCGAACGTCTCTGTCCTCATCGGGCTACCCCGTCTATCGCCGATCGATCAGCCGCGGCCTGCGGCATTGCGCCCGACGCGCGGGAATCGTTACCTGGTGGTGATGGTCGACGTGATCGAGCCGACCACAGACGTCGCCATCTCGAACTGCGGAACGCGATCCTTGATGTTATGGCGCCTCGCAATCCATTCGAAATCGGTCCAGACCGCCCAGACGTCGCCATTGTCGTCCTCCGTCAGCAGCAGGCGGACCGGCCAGTCGAGACCGGCATTCGGGTTCGATGTGATGAACTGGGTTCCGAGCGGTGGATTGCCGAATACCAGCAGCGTCGAAGGCCGCAGCTTGATCCCGGCGTCGGCCGCCAGTTTCGATTGATCGATCTCCGAGAAGAACCTGATGCCCTTGGCTGCGATATCGGCCTTGATGCGGGTGATCGCCTCCGCCATCGGGACCGCGCTCTTGACACGGACGACGCCGTCATCGCTGTCGGCCCTGACGGGGGAGGCGGCCGATATCAGCAGCAGCACCAGCGTCAGCGATGTGGCAAGATTCACGATGCGGGTATTCATATGGCGTCTCCTGTCCGTTGACGCATGCCGGGGGCATGGCTTCGAACTCAGCATGACCGCACCCGGCCGCCGGCTGAAATACGATCTCGCTCTGAAGTCGATAGCCGCGCGCTATCGCCGGCCCCACGATGCTCGCCGGCTATCAAACCCATGGTGCAATGGCATTTCTAGTTCCCGGTCATCCGGCCTCTGATGCGGCCAACGCCCGACCGGCGGGCGTCCACGCCTAAGGAGGAGCTTCCAATGACCACCCTGTCCAAGACCTTTATCGCTGCGGCGGCATTCGCGGCCATCACGACCTCGGCCTTCTCGCAGGTCACTACCGAGTTCAACCCGGGCATGGCCATCATGTTCAGCGGGGGAAAGATGGTTCAGATGGCGATGGCGTCCGGGTCCAAGAACCACGACGCCATGATGAAAGGCGCCAAAAAGGTGCCGAACAATACGGTGTTCTTCATGAGCGGCGGACAGATGTACATGGTCTCCGGAACGCTCGATCCGACCGGCAATTTCTATCGGCCCTGAGCCGTGGCCGGGTTAGCCGGCGTCCGGTTGCGGACACCAGGGCCGCCCCTTGCGGGCGGCCTGCGCAGGCCAATATCATCATCATCGCGCCCGATGCGGGCGCGTACACGAGTGGAAACTGAACTCCAATCCACCCGGAGCAGGACATGACGTTCCTATCATCAGCCGATGCCGCGCGTCTCAAGCTGGCCTTCCAGGCCTGCCGCGACATGGAAGGGACGTTGAACGAACAGCTTGAGGCCTATGCCGCCGCGGGACGCGAGATATTTCCGGCCTATGGCGAGGCGGTCGATCGCCTGGTGGCGCGGATCCACGAAAACGGCGGCGGCGAAAACGCGCCGCGGCCCGGCGATCCGATGCCGCCCTTTATCCTGCCCGACGTGACCGGCAAGCTCGTCAGCCTGAAATCGCTGCTGGAAACAGGACCGGTCGCCGTGATGTTTTATCGCGGTCACTGGTGTCCGTATTGCCGTCTGAACGTCAGGGCCGTGACCCAGGCGCTGGATCGGATCAGGGCGCTGGGCGGCGACGTGGTCGCGATCATGCCCGAGGTGCAGCAATTCGCCGAGAAATTCAGGTCCGAGGCCGACGCGCCGTTTCCGGTTCTGACCGATCTCGACAACGGCTATGCGCTGTCGCTGAATCTCGCGATCTGGCTCGGCGCGGAAATCCAGCGGCTGTTGTCGTATCAGGACATGAAGCATTTTCACGGCAACGACGGCTGGGTGCTGCCGATACCCGCGACATTCGTGGTCGGCCGCGACGGCCTGGTGAAAGCGCGCTTCGTCGATCCCGACTTCCGCAAGCGCATGGAAATCGACGACCTGATCGCCGCGTTCAAGAGCGCGGGCGAGGAAGCCTAGAACCGCTTGTTCGAAACGTTGCAGTCGACCCTCATCGCGGCTACCTTACGATCATAGGTCATGTTTGGAGCTACCCTGAACGGCATCAGGAGAATCCAGCCCATCGGCCGATACCGTCAGGAGCCTGCGCTCCGGTTCAGAACCTGCTGCCAGTCCGCGCCGCGCAGCAGCCGCATCACGGCGGATGCCACCGCGGTGCGTTCACGCCCGGCGACGCCGTAGAGGTGAAGCGTACGGCGCGCATCTAGTCCATCGACCGTTGAACGCGTCAGCGTCCGCGGAATCGAAGCGGTGTCCGGCATGACGGCAATGCCGATATCGGCTTCGAGCAATTCGATCAGGTCGCGCTCCGACGAGACTTCGTGGCTGTGATCGACGTCGACGCCGTGACTGCGAAGCGAAGCACTTAACCGCTCCTCATGCTCGCAATACTTTCGCGCCAGCAACTGCTCGGCCCGCAGATCCTCGAATTCGATATGGTCGCGGCCTGCCAGCGGGCGCTGCTTGTTCATGACGAGCTGAAAGCTCTCGGTAAACAACGGCCAGGCATCGAGCCGGTCCCAGTCCTCGTCGATTTCGGCGGCGATGCCGAGCTCGGCTTCGCCCTTCTTGAGGAATTCCCCGACCTCCCGGCTGGTGCCGCGCAAGAAGCGGAACTCCAGACGGTTGAACAGCCGCTTGATCTGATCGAGATGCGGAATCAGCAAGGTCAGATCAACGGAATGGGTGAGGGCGATCCTGAGCGCGCCGACTTCTCCGCTCTTGAACGACGAGGCCAGCTGGCGGGCGCCGGTCGCGGCTTCATAGCACTGCTTGAGCAGGGGATGCATCCGCAGGCCGAGCTCGGTCAATTGTGCGGCAGGGCGCTCGCGCCGGAATAAATCGCCGCCGAGTTCAGCCTCGAGCTGCTTGATCGCCCGCGTCAGGGAAGGCTGGGTGACGTTGCACTCGTCGGCCGCGCGCGTGAAGTTGAGCACACGGGCGACGGCAAGGAAGTAGCGAACCTGGTGCATTTCCATGATCGTACCCCGATTTTGATCGCGCAGCAGATTAGCCGATTGCGACCGGCAATGAAGTCAGAACCGCAATAGCGCCAGCCTATGGTTTCGGAAGCCAAACGGCATTTCCGGAAACCGCCGCCGTGCCGCAGATTCACACAGCAGTATACGCCTGTGAAGGCTTCAGCGTTACGGCGAAAGGTTCGGTCATGAACATCCAGTTGAAAACACAGACCTCGTCGGCCGCGCGGCCGCTCATCGGGAAGGTCTCGCTGGTCACCGGCTCCACCAGCGGCATCGGGCTCGGTATTGCCCGCGCGCTCGCCGAGGCCGGCTCGGCCGTGGTGCTGAACGGTTTTGGCCTGGCCACCGAGATAGCCACGACCAAGGACCAGATCGCTGCGGATTACGGCGTGAAGGTAAGTTATTCTACCGCCGACATGTCCAGGCCGGAGGCGATAGCCGAGATGATCGCGGCCACGCTCGCCGAGCATGGCCGGCTCGACGTGCTGGTCAACAATGCCGGCATTCAATATGTCGCGCCGCTCGATCAGTTTCCGGTCGACAAATGGGATGCGATCCTGTCGATCAACCTGTCATCGGCGTTTCATACCATGCGGCTGGCGCTGCCCGCGATGCGCCAGAACAGGTTCGGGCGCATCATCAACATCGCCTCCGCACACGGGCTTGTCGCGTCGCCGTTCAAGGCGGCCTATGTCGCCGCCAAGCACGGCATCGTCGGTCTCACCAAGGTCGCGGCGCTGGAAACCGCAGAACTGGGCATCACCTGTAACGCGATCTGTCCGGGCTACGTGT
Organism: Bradyrhizobiaceae bacterium Ga0074131; assembly: GCA_001464035.1. Lineage (GTDB taxonomy): Bacteria > Pseudomonadota > Alphaproteobacteria > Rhizobiales > Xanthobacteraceae > Bradyrhizobium. The sequence goes on along the minus strand of LNEC01000007.1, from coordinate 142,727 downwards.
ATACCCCGCTGGTCGAGGCGCAGATCGACGGCCAGGCCAAGGCACACGGAATTTCCCGCGCGCAGGTCATCCACGATGTGCTGCTGGCGCAACAGCCCAACAAGCGTTTTGCCACGGTCGAAGAACTCGGCGCACTCACGGTGTTTCTCGCCAGCGACGCGGCTGGCTCGATCACCGGCGCCGCGCTGCCGGTCGATGGAGGCTGGACCGCGCACTGAAACACGACAGTCAACGTCCAGCGAATCCCTGGCAAACATCATTGGACGCGGCTGGCATCATCCAACGGGAGTGAGACATGAAAGACGCCCAGGACAACCGGTCACCGCCGAATTCGAAGTCGCCGGGCAAGACGCCGCCCGGCCAGGTCGTGCTGGTGCTGCAGGGCGGCGGCGCGCTGGGATCCTACCAGGCCGGCGTCTATCAGGCGCTGCAAGAAGCCGGCATCGAGCCGGACTGGATCATCGGCACGTCGATCGGCGCCATCAACGCGAGCCTGATCGCCGGCAACAGGCCGGAAAATCGCCTGGCGCGCCTGCAGGAATTCTGGAAGCGGATGGAGCAGCGCCCGGTCTGGAGTTTCCCCGGTGCGTTTCCCGGCTTCAACGAAAAGCTTTCCTACTGGTCGACGGTGACGAACGGAATCGCCGGATTCTTCAGGCCCAATCCACTGGCGCATGCCGGCAATGACTATCCCCTCAGTGCCGAGCGGGCCGGGTATTACTCGACCGAGCCGCTGGAGCAGACGCTCGGCGAACTCGTCGATTTCGATCTGGTGAACGATTGCCGGCCACGGCTGACCGTCGGCGCCGCCCATGTACGCAGCAGCCAGATGCGATACTTTGACAGCCGCGATGGTGAACTCGGCGTCAAACACATCATGGCGTCCGGGGCATTGCCGCCGGCGTTCCCCGCTGTTCGGATCGACGGCGAGCTATATTGGGACGGCGGCATCCTGTCGAACACCCCGACCGAAGCGGTGTTCGACGACAACCCGCGCAAGAACTCCCTGATCTTCGCGGTCCACCTGTGGAATCCCGTGGGCGCCGAGCCGACGACGATGGCGGAAGTGCTCAACCGGCATAAGGACGTGCAATATTCGAGCCGGATCGCCAGCCATATTACCCGCCAGCAACAGGCCCACCGCTTGCGTCATGTCATCAATCAGCTCGCGGCCCGGATACCGGAGGCCGAGCGCAACAGCGAAGCGGTGAAGGAATTGGCCGGCTACGGTTGCCCGACGCAAATGCATGTGGTGCGCTTGCTGGCGCCGCAACTCGATCGCGAGAATCACACCAAGGATATCGACTTCAGCCGGTCCGGGATCATGCAGCGTTGGGACGCCGGTTACGCCCATACCAGGTCGGTGCTCGATCGCGCGCCCTGGATGGGTGAGTTCGATCCTCTCTCAGGCGTCGTTCTCCACGAGCAGACCGAATTGATACCGGTCGCTGCGGAGTGACGTGACGCTTTAGGAAAACATGGTTTTCCGGTACAGCGCGTCGTAACAGGCGGCCGAAGTGCCCCAGCTGAACGACCGAGACATCGCGCTGCGCCGCATCGAGTCGAGGCGATCCTTGGCATTGAAGGCCGAAAAGGCGCGGCGGACGCCGCCGAGGAACGATTCGGTCGATGGCTGCTTGAACAGAAATCCGGTTTCGCCGTCGGTGATGGTTTCGGCGAGGCCGCCGGTCTGGTGGCCGATCGGCAGCGATCCGAACCTTTGCGCATACATCTGGCTCAGGCCGCAGGGCTCGAACCGCGACGGCATCAGGGTAAAGTCGCTGCCGGCAAAGATCCGGCGGGCCTGTCCGTCATTGAAACCGATGGCGACGCCGATCGCATCCGGCCGGCGGCGGTGCGCATCGACCAGCGCTTGCTCGATGACAGGCTCGCCGCTGCCGGTCACGATGATCTGGCCGCCGGACGCGATGATCTCGTCCGCGGCCGCCAGCACGAGATCGACGCCCTTCTGGTGCACCAGACGCGCGACCAGCCCGAAAATCGGGCCGCGCGACAGCGCGAGGCCGAACTGCTGGCGGACGTAATCCGAGTTCGCCTGCTTGCCGTCCCAGTCCCCCGCGCCGAACGGCTGCGCCAGCTGGGCGCAGACCCGGGGATCCCAGCTCTCGTCGATGCCGTTCAGGATTCCGGTGAGCCGTGCTGCGTCGGAGCGCTGGCGAAGCAGGCCCTCGAGCCCGCAGCCGAACTCCGACGTGGTGATCTCCTTCGCATAGGTTTCGCTCACGGTGGTGAGATGGGACGCGTAGACGATGCCGCCCTTGAGAAAAGACAGTTTGTCGTAGAATTCGAGGCCATCGATATGGAAGGAGGCTTCGGGCGCGCCGATCCGGCGCAGCGACTCCCTCGGAAACAGGCCCTGATAGGCGAGGTTATGGATGGTCAGGATGGTGGGGATTCTGACCGCGCGCCAGGCGAGGTAGGCCGGCACCAACGCGGCCTGCCAGTCATTGGCGTGAACCAGGTCCGCTGCCCAATTTTTGTCCAGAGTGCCGGCCGCCAATTGGGCAGCGGCGGAGGCAAATCGTCCGAAGCGTACGTCGTTGTCGGGCCAGTCCCGGCCCGAGGTGTCGCCATACGGATTGCCCGGGCGGTCATAAAGTTGCGGGCAGAGCAGAACGTAAACCGGCAGCCCGTCCCTGGTCGCCGTCAGCCCGAGCGAGCAGGCCGGCATGTCTGCCAGCGCAGGGCATTGACCGACGATCTCGATGTGCAGGAATTGTTCGACCACGTCGCGGTAGCCGGGGAGGATGATCCTGACGTCGCTGAGGGAGCGTAGTGCCCGCGGCAGCGCCGCTGAAACGGCCGCGAGCCCGCCCACCCGGACGAAATCATCCATTTCCGTGGTAACGAACAATACTTTCAAGAAACGCCCTCGCGCCAACTCAGGCTATGCAAGAATGGTTCCAGTTTCGCTTTCGAGTGCATCGGCCGAGGGCATCGGCGCGGCTCAAAGGGCGGGTGACGGGAGAAACGCTTCCCAGGTTGAGCTGCGCAATTTAGGGTTCGCCGCGCCGGATCAGGCGTCCGGGGAGCAAGAAGGTAGCTGACAACGATGAGGGTAATTTGACAAAGAGTTTCGAAGGCCTGCGCGTGCTCGATTTTTCGACCACCATTGCCGGGCCGCATTGCACGCGGATGCTGGCCGACATGGGGGCGGAGGTCATCAAGATCGAGACCACCGAAGGTGAGACGATGCGGACGCGTCCGCCGGTCCGCAACCATTGCAGCACCGCGTTCGGCCAGCTCAATGTCGGCAAGAACAGTCTGGTGCTCGATCTGAAATCATCAGAAGGGATCGAGGTCATTCGCCGGCTGACCGCAAGCACCGATGTCCTGGTCGAGAATTTTCGCCCCGGCGTGATGCGCCGGCTCAAGCTCGACTACGGCGCGCTGAAGGAACTCAATCCGAAGCTGATCTACTGCTCGATCTCCGGATACGGCCAGACCGGGCCATCGGCGGAATTGCCGGCCTATGCGCCTGTCATCCACGCCGCCTCCGGCTACGACATGGCGCATCTGGCCTACCAGCCCGGCCGAAGCCGACCGGACTATTGCGGCATCTATCACGCCGACGTGCTCACCGGCGTCTATGCCTTCGGCGCCATCTCGGCGGCGCTGTATCAGCGCCACGGCACCGAGCTGGGCCAGCACATCGACGTCTCGATGCTGGAATCGATGCTCAGCCTGACGCTCAATGAAATGCAATGGTCGCAATTCGAGGTGAAGCCGACCCAGCGTCCGATGTTCGGGCCGATCGCAACGGCCGATGGATTTGTGATGGTCGCCATCGCCAGCGAGAAAACTTTTCAGGGCCTGATGAAGGTGATCGGGCGCCCGGAATGGGTCAGCGATCCGCGTTTCGCGGTTTATGCCGATCGCCGCGACAACTGGGCTGACTTGATGGACGGCGTTGAAGCCTGGTCGCGCGCGATGACGACCGAAAAATGTCTCAGCGCGCTCAATGCCGAGGGTGTCCCCAGTTCGGCCTACCGCACGGTGGCGCAGGCGATGGGCGATCCGCAGATCGCCCATCGTGGCGCGCTCGCCGAGGTGGAAGATGGCGGCGGCACGTTCAAGGTTCTCAACCTGCCGTTCCGCATGTCCGGGGCCAATGTCTCGGCGGCCAAGCGGATGGCGACCCTGGGCCAACACACGGTCGCGTATCTCCGGGAAACCGGTCTTTCGGACGAGGAAATAGCAGCCTTCACGGGAAAGCGGATGGTGGCGGCGCCGGGCTGACGAAGCGCCCGCCGCAAGGCCCTCGGCTTTTCATCCGGCGCCTATCTTGCGGCCTTGCCCGGGCGCGCGATTCCAGCCAATCTGACGGACAGTCGTCGACGATCCGGAATACCGGACGACAGGTCTATCGGAGGAAGCATCCATGAAAGCGGCAACCCGCTCGCGCGCGCTTGCGCGGATATTTTGTGTGGCGGTATTCGGCATTGCCTTGATCGCAAGCCCCGCCGGCGCCCAAAAGCAGGGCGGCAGCATCACCGTCGGCCTCGAGGCCGATATTCCCGGTTTCGACCCACTGAAGGTCGGGGTGTTCGATACGGCAGCGAGCACGGCGGCTGCGGCGATTTTCGACACGCTGACCTATCTCGATGACAAGGGCGTGGCGCAGCCGAAGCTCGCGCTGTCCTGGTCGTCGTCGGAAGATTTCAAGACCTGGACCTTCAAGCTGCGGCCCGGCGTCAAATTCCACGACGGCACGCCCTTCAATGCCGCGGCAGCCAAAGCGAACTTCGACCGGCAGAAGGATCCGGCCAACAAGTGCCGCTGCGCCTTCTACATCTCCGGTATCAAGGATGCGCAGGCGCCGGACGAACTGACCCTGGTGTATAATCTGAACGATCCGTCGGTAAACTTCCCGGCGATCATCACTATTCCAAGTTCGAACTGGGTCATGCAGTCACCGACGGCTTGGAAGACCAAGGGCGACGAATACAACCGAAATCCCGTCGGCACCGGCCCTTATGTATTGAAGTCATGGGCCGCCGGCGATCGAATGGTTCTCGAACGCAATCCTGACTACTGGAACAAGGGGCGTCCCTATCTCGATCGTCTCGTGCTGAAGCCGTTGCCGGATGCGCAGTCGCGCTTCGCCAGCCTGCAATCGGGCGAAGCCGATGTGATCTGGGACGATGAATACGACGCTGACAACATTCAGAAGGCCCAGAAGGACCCCAAATTCAAGGTCCATACCTATGTCGGCTCCGGCGCTCAGGTCTACGCCTTCAACACCAAGGTCGCGCCGTTCGACGATGTGCGGGTGCGCCAGGCCCTGGTGATGGCGCTCGACCGCAAGAAGATGTCGCAGGCGATCACCAATGGTCTGGCCCGGCCGGCCAGCAATCCTTTCGGCGACGGTTCGTGGGTCAAATGCAAGGACGATGGCGCGCTGCCTTTCGATATCGAGAAGGCCAAGGCGCTGATCAAGGATTACGGCAAGCCGGTTGATTTCAAGATGATCGTCACCGCGACGCCGCGCGGGCGCACGGTCGGTCAGGTCCTGCAGCAATTCTGGAAGCAGGTCGGCGCCAACATGGAGATCGAGCAGGTCGATCAGGCCACCGTCGTGCCGCGCGCCTTCATGCGCCAGTTCCAGTTGACGCCGTGGCGGATCGTCGATCTCGCCGATCCCGATGCGCAGATGTACGCCAATTTCCGCACCGGCAGCCCGGTGGCGCTCGCCAATTATTCGAATCCCGAACTCGACATGCTGCTGGAGCGGGCGCGGGTCACGGCGGACCAGGCCAAGCGGATCGAGGATTATTGTGCCGTCAGCCGACTCGTGAACAAGGAAGCGATCTGGTTCTGGACCTTCCAGAACACCTATTACGCGTTATCCAGCGCGAAGGTCAAAGGCCTGCCAAAGATGTATAGCGGGGTGATCGACGTATCGGGCGTCTGGCTGGAATAGCTCTCGATGCTGGGTTTTTTCGCTCGAAGGCTCCTCTATCTCGTGCCGGTCCTGCTCGCGGTATCGTTGCTGACATTTCTCATCGCGTCGCTGCTGCCGGGCGATCTCGCCTACACCATCCTCGGCGACCAGGCGACGCCTGAGAAGGTGGCGGCGCTGCGCCATGACATGGGGCTCGACCAGCCGATCTGGTGGCGTTACCTGTCCTGGCTCGGTCATGTGCTGCAGGGCGATTTCGGAAGGTCGTTCCGCACCGGGCAAACCGTGCTGCAGGCGGTGGCGGAACGGCTGCCGGTGTCGCTGGAGCTGATGCTGCTGGCCCAGCTCGGCGCATTGGCGATCGGCATTCCCTTGGCGATCGCCTGCGCGGTGCGCAGCGGCAGCGCCTTCGACCGTTTCATGACCGGCAGCGCCTTCAGCATGCTCTCGGTGCCGGCGTTTCTCTCGGCCATCCTCCTCATCTATCTGTTCGCGGTCGAGCTGCGGTGGCTGCCGGCGACCGGCTATGTGCCGTTCCACGAGGACCCGATCGGAAATCTGCGGAGTTTCCTGCTGCCGGCCCTGACCTTGGCGCTCGGCGAGTGGCCGGTGCTGATGCGCGTGCTGCGTTCCGACATGATCGCGACCCTGCAGGAGGATTACATCGCGATGGCGCGCGCCAAGGGCCTGAAGCCGTCGCGCATCCTGCTGGTGCATGCCTTGAAGCCCTCGTCGCTGACGTTGGTTACCGTCACCGGCATCAATATCGGCCGCCTGATCGGCGGCACCGTGATCGTCGAATCGATCTTCGCGCTGCCGGGGATCGGCCGGCTGCTGCTCAGCGCCATCTTTACCCGCGACCTGATCATCCTGCAGGGCGTGGTGCTGATCGTCGCGCTTGGCTACGTGCTGATCAATTTCATCGTCGACATGCTCTACGCCGTGCTCGATCCCAGGATTCGTCATGGCCACGCTTGATCTCGGCATCGACCAGGACGTCGTCGCGAGCCCGGTCCGGCGGGCGCGCCGACTCGGGCCGCTGTTCTGGATCGCGATCGGATGGATGACCTTCGTGTTCGCGCTGGCCGCATTCGCCGACCTGCTGCCATTGCCGAGCCCTTTCGACATGGACATGCTGGAGCGCCGTGCGCCGATCTCGGCCGAGCACTGGCTCGGTACCGACGGCCTCGGGCGGGACGTGCTGTCGCGGCTGATCTACGGCGCGCGCATTTCGCTGATCGTCGGCCTTTGCGCGCCCGTCATTGGCCTCACGATCGGCGGCGCGCTCGGCATACTCGCCGGCTATTTTCGCGGCCGCTTCGAGACGCTGGTGGTCGGCAGCATGGATGTGCTACTGGCGTTTCCGCCGCTGATCCTGGCGCTGGCCGTCACCGCCTATCTCGGCCAGTCGCTGGTCAACCTGACCGCCATTCTCGGCGTGCTCGGAATCCCGGCGTTCATGCGGGTGGCGCGGGCTACGACGCTGACGCTGGCGCAGCGCGAATTCGTGATCGCGGCCCAGGCGCTGGGGGCGAACCACATGCGCATCCTGCTGCGCGAACTGCTGCCCAACGTCTTCCTGCCGCTGTTCGCGTTCTTCCTGCTCGGCGTCGCCGTCACCATCGTCGTCGAGGGCGCGCTGTCCTTCCTCGGGCTCGGTGTGCCGCCGCCGATCTCGAGCTGGGGCATCATGATCGGCGAAGGACGCGAGAGCCTGGAGATCGCGCCGCGGCTCGCCTTCATTCCCGCGGTCACGATGTTCCTGACCGTGCTTTCCTTCAACCTGGTCGGCGATACGCTGCGGGCCCTCACCGACCCGCGTCAGGGCGCGCTGTGACGGAGCCCGCACTGCTTTCCGTCGAGGGGGTATCGGTCGATCTGCCGACGCCGCGCGGCAATCTTCGCGCGGTGGATCAGGTCGACCTGAGCATCGGCGCCGGCCGCACGCTGGGCATCGTCGGCGAATCCGGTTGCGGCAAGACCATGCTGTCGCGCGCGATCCTGCAGCTGCTGCCCAAGAAGGCGAAGCTGTCCGGCCGCGTCATGTTCGATGGCCAGGATCTCGTGCATCTCGAACCCGAACGGCTGCGCAAGCTGCGCGGCCGTTCGCTCGCCGTCGTGTTCCAGGACCCAATGACCTCGCTCAATCCGGTGTTGACGATCGGCACCCAGCTGATCGAGACGCTGCAGGAGCACCTCGAACTCGATGGCCAGGCCGCACGGATGCGCAGCGTGGAGTTGCTGGCGGCGGTCGGCATTCCCGCGCCGGAGCAGCGGTTGATGCAATACCCGCATCAGCTTTCCGGCGGCATGCGGCAGCGGGTCGCGATCGCGATCGCGCTGTCTTGCGAACCAAAACTGCTGATTGCCGACGAGCCGACCACCGCGCTCGACGTGACGATCCAGGCGCAGATCCTCGATCTCCTGGCGCGCGAACAGCGCCGCCGCCACATGGCGATGATCATCATCACCCACGACCTCGGCGTCGTCGCCGGCCGCACCGACGAGGTGGCGGTGATGTATGCCGGCCGCGTCGTCGAACGCGCGCCGACGCCTGATCTGTTCAAGAAGATGCACATGCCCTACACCGAGGCGCTGCTGGCAGCGATCCCCAAGATCGACGCGAGGCCGCATACGCCGCTGCCGGCGATTTCGGGACGTCCGCCCGATCCGACCCGGCCGACAACGGGATGTTCGTTTGCGCCGCGCTGCCGTTATGCGTGGGCGCAATGCCACGGCGAGAAGCCGCGGCTGGAGGAGGCGGGTTCGCCCGGGCACCAGTTTGCCTGCTTCCGTCCGATCAACACCGCGGCCGGCGTTCCCGCATGATGCAGCCCGTTTCGCCATCCGTCGCCGGCGCTCCCCTGCTGAGGGTGGAAAACCTCGTCGTCGAATATCCTGTTGGCAACAAGATCGTCCATGCGGTGTCCAGCGTCAGCCTCGAGATTGCGCGCGGCGAGACGCTGGGCCTGGTCGGGGAATCCGGCTGCGGAAAATCGACGCTCGGCCGGGCGGTACTGCAATTGCGCAGGCCGGTGTCGGGCAAGGTGCTGTTCGACGGCCACGACCTCACGGCGATGCAGGGCGATACGCTGCGGCGGATGCGCCGGCGCGTGCAGCTGATCTTCCAGGATCCGATCGCCTCGCTGAACCCGCGGCGGCGGATCGGCGATATCATCGCCGAACCGCTGGTGATTTCCGGCGTCCGGGATCCGAAGGAGCGCGAGCAACTGGTCCATGACGTGCTCGGCGCGGTCGGGCTCGACCCCGAGCTGGTGATGGGACGATTGCCGCACGAGTTTTCCGGCGGCCAGTGCCAGCGCATCTGCATTGCGCGCGCGCTGGTGCTAAGCCCCGAATTCATCATCTGCGACGAGCCGGTTTCGGCGCTCGATGTCTCGATCCGCGCCCAGATCCTCAATCTGCTGGAAGAGATGAAGACGCGTTATGGGCTGACGCTGCTGTTCATCGCCCACGATCTGGCTGTCGTGAAGGCGGTCAGCGACCGCGTCGCCGTGATGTATCTCGGCCGGCTCTGCGAGGTCGGTCCATCCGAGCAGCTGTTCGCGCAGCCCGCCCATCCCTATACGGCGCTGCTGATCGAGGCGATCCCGGTGCCGGACCCGGACGTGCGGCCGGCCGAAAGCGTGGCGGTGGGCGAGCCGCCGTCGCCGATCGCGCCACCCTCCGGCTGCCGCTTTCGCACCCGCTGCCCGCGCGCGGACCAGCGCTGCAGCGACGAAATGCCGGAGCTTCGCGAGGTGGCGCCGGAGCAGTTCGCCGCCTGCCATCATCCATTGATCGGGGCGGGCCAAGCGTCTAACAACGGCGAGAGCCGCTCGATTTGACGGCATGCTGTCCAACCAAAAGCAAGAACTATCGGGAGAGAAGCGATGAAGAGTTTCCAGGTTGCCGATTTCAACGCCCCCTTGAAGGAAGTGAATGCGCCGACGCCGCAGCCGAGCGGCACCCAGGTGTTGCTCAAGGTCAAGGCGGCCGGCGTCTGCCACAGCGACCTGCACATCTGGGAAGGCGGCTACGACCTCGGTCATGGCAGGAAGCCGCTTTCCCTGAAGGACCGCGGCGTGTCGCTACCGCGCACCATGGGCCATGAGAGCGTCGGCGAAGTGCTGGCATTCGGGCCGGATGCCAAGGACACCGCCGGTCTCAAGGTCGGCGACGTAGTGCTGGTCTATCCCTGGCTCGGCTGTGGCAAATGCGAGACCTGCCTCGGCGGCGACGAGAACATGTGCGCCATCAAGCCGAACGCGATCGGCGTTTATTGCGACGGCGGCTATGCCGATCACATGACGGTGCCGCACCCGAAATACCTGATCAACCTCGATGGCCTCGATCCCGTCACTGCGGCGCCCTATGCCTGCTCGGGCGTCACCACCTACAGCGCGCTGAAGAAGGTCGAGAAGGATTTCAACACCCCGATCGTGATCTTCGGCGCCGGCGGCCTTGGCCTGATGGCGCTCTCGCTGCTGAAGGCGATGGGCGGCAAGGGCGCCATCGTCGTCGATATCGATGCGCGCAAACGCGAAGCCGCGATGGCGGCGGGCGCGCTCGCGACCGTCGACGGCAAGGCTCCCGACGCGCTGGAGCAGCTGTCCAAGGCCGCCGGCGGCCCGATCCGCGCCGTGATCGATCTGGTCGGCAATGCCGCGACCGCCCAGCTCGGCTTCGACTGTCTTGCCAAGGGCGGCAAGCTCGTGATTGTCGGCCTGTTCGGCGGCGGCGCGCCATGGGCGCTGCCGCTGATCCCGATCAAGGCGATCACCATCCAGGGCAGCTATGTCGGCAATCTGCGCGAGACCAAGGAGCTGCTCGATCTGGTGCGGAGCAAGAAGATCGCGCCGATCCCGGTGACGACGATGCCGCTGGCCCAGGCCAACCAGGCGCTGCTCGATCTGCAGAAGGGCAAACTGGTCGGCCGCGCGGTGCTGACGCCGTAGGATTGCGCTCGCGATGACGTTGTTAGTTGATTGCTTCCTTCCCTCGTTAGGAATTCCCCATGTCTGCCAACAACACTCTCCACATCGCCGTGCTCGGCGGCGACGGCATCGGCCCCGAGGTAATGGCGCCGGCCCTTGAAGTGCTGCGCAAGATCGAGGCGACGACCGAGCTGAAATTTCGCTTCACGGACGCGCCGGCCGGCGCCAACAATTATCGCGAGACCGGCAAGTCGATGCCGGAAAGCACGGTTCGGCTGTGCGACGAGGCCGACGCCATCCTGCTCGGCGCCTGCGGCCTGCCGTCGGTGCGCTACCCCGATAACACCGAGATCATGCCGCAGGTCGAGCTGCGCTTTCACTTCGATCTCTATGCCGGGGTGCGGCCGGCGCGGCTCATACCGGGCGTGCCGAGCCCGATCGTCGGCGCCGATGCACGCGGCATCGACCTCATCGTCATCAGGGAATCCACCGAGGGCCTGTTCGCCTCGATGGGCAAGGGCGTCGTCACCGACAGCGAGGCGCGCGAGACGCTGGTGATTACGCGCAAGACCTCGGAGCGGCTGTTCGAATTTTCCTTCCGTCTCGCCGAACGCCGCAAGGCGCGCGGCAAGCCCGGTCAACTGACCTGCGTCGACAAGGCTAATGTATTCAAGGCGTTTGCGTTCTTTCGCGAGATGTTCGACGAAGCCGCTAAACGTCATCCTGAGGTCAAAGCCGACCGACTTTATGTCGACGCCTGCTCGGCGCTGCTGGTCAAACGTCCGTGGGACTTCGATGTCATGGTGATGGAGAACATGTTCGGCGACATTCTCTCCGACATGACCGCCGGCCTGATCGGCGGCATGGGCATGGCGCCGTCGGCCGACATCGGCGACCGCCACGCCGTGTTCCAGCCCTGCCACGGCACCGCGCCCGACATCATGGGGCAGGGCAAGGCCAACCCGACCGCCATGATCCTCTCCACCGCCATGATGCTGGACTGGCTCGCCGACAAGCACGGAATCGAAGGCGCCGCGGAGGCAGGCGAGCGCATCGAGCGCGCGGTCGACAAGGTCTATGCGGACGGGATCAAGCCGATGGAGTTCGGCGGCAGCAACGGCACCGCGGATATCGCGAAGGCGGTGATCGAGGCGCTGTAGGCAAGGTTCGGCGCATGAGGAGCAGGGGGCGTCGCCAGCCGCCGTTACCTTCCCTTGAAGTGCGGCTTTCGCTTTTCCATGAAGGCCTGCCGGCCCTCGCGAAAATCCTCCGAATCCATGCAGGCGGTGCCGATATCCCTGATCGCGGCCATATCGCGCTGGCTTTCGTCCTTCAGGACCTGGGCGATCGTGATCTTGGCGGCCTGAATGGCGAGCGGCGCGTTGCCGGAGATATTGCGGGCGATCTCCGTGGTCGCGTCCCAGAGTTCCGCATCGGGCACCACGCGATCGACCAGGCCGATCCGCACCGCTTCCGCGGAGTCGATCCGCATGCCCGTGTACATTAACAGCCGCGCCCAGGAAGGGCCGACCAGCGACACCAGGTGCTTCAATCCGTCATAGCCATAGGCGATGCCGAGTTTGGCGGCGGGAATGCCGAACTGGCTGGTGTCCGAGGCGATGCGGATGTCCGCCAGCATGGCGACCTGCATGCCGCCGCCGAGGCAAAAGCCGCGGATGCAGGCGATGGTCGGTTTCGGGTAGTCCGCCAGCAGGGCGCGCTGCGCGGCGCTCTTCTTCGAATATTCCTCCGACGCCTCGGCGTTGTGGCGGGTTTTTTCGAACTGGCTGATATCCGCGCCGGAGACAAAGGCCTTGTCGCCGGCGCCGACCATGACCACGACGCGCACCTCCGGATCGTCGCGCAGTTCGACCAGGGCATGGCCGAGCCCCTCCCACATCTCGAGCGACATGGCGTTGCGCTTTTCCGGGTTGTTGAAGGTGATGACGCCGACACCCTCAGCGATCCCTTTGAGGATTTTGCCGCCGGCAAAGGACTTTTCTGATTTTTTGGGGACGTCCAGCATCGCGCGCGCTTTCGTGAATGAGGTCCGACGTGGGTTGGACTGAAGCATTGCTGCGATCCTGCGGCAATGACCGTCGGCCGGACATGGCAGGTGGCCGGCTCCACATTCCCGCGACCCGCGGGATCGCGTTCTCATCTTGGGTGAAGTTGTTGTCGAGGTTATTGCAAGGCCGTAAAATCTGCTTGTGCCGATTGGACTTACATCCCCTCTTTCATAAGTCGGGTGAGGGGGAGCAGCTACAGCGGGATGGGATCAGGTCGCGGGCGCGACGACGGACCATTGTTCTTCGCACGCCCGGACGCAGTGCAGCACGAGTGCTGCGAGTCGAGGCATTCTACTTTGCATGGGGTTGTTTTCAAAATTTTTGGTAAAGGTCCCGCGGCAGGCGCTTACGCCGCGCCCGCACGCGACCAGGAATGATGGCTGGGAGAAAACCATGGCATTGACGCGCCGAGAAGCGATGGCCGGATGCGGCGCAGCCCTGCTGGCGGGGCGGCCAGCCCTTGCCCAGGCGGCCTATCCCAACCGCACCATCAAGATGATCGTGCCCTATCCGGCGGGCGGCACCACCGATTTTCTCGGCCGCCTGGTCGCCGACCAGTTCAAAGTCGGTCTCGGCGCGACCGTCGTCGTCGAGAACAAGCCGGGAGCCGCGACCGCGCTCGGCGCCGAACAGGTGGCCAGGTCCGAGCCGGACGGCCATACGCTGCTGATGGCGACCTCGACCACGCTCGCCATCAACAAGTCGCTCTACAAGAAGCTGCCCTACGATCCCGTCAAGGATTTCACCCCGATCGCGCTGGTGGCCGGCGTTCCTTTCGCGCTGATCGTCAATCCCCAGATTCCGGCGAAGACCCTGGTCGAATTCATTGCTTACGCCAAGTCCAAGCCGGGACTGGCTTATGGCTCGGCTGGCAATGGCAGCCCGCAGCACCTCGGCGCCGAAATGCTGAAGGCCGCGGCCGGCATCGACATCCGCCACGTGCCGTATCGCGGCAGCGTGCCGGCGATGCTCGACGTGATCGCAGGACACGTCCCCTTCATGGTAGTGGATCTGCAACCTGCGATGCAGCAGATCCGCGAGGGCAAGGTGAGGTGCCTCGGCGTGACCACGCCGAAGCGGGTTGCCGCAGCCCCCGAGATCCCGACGCTGGCCGAAGCTGGCCTTCCCGGCTTCGAACTGGTGGCCTGGCAGGGCGTGGTGGCGCCGGCCGGGCTGCCGCGGCCGATCGTCGAGCAGCTGGCGGCGCAGATCGGGAAGCTGATGGCCGAGCCCGCCACGCGCGACAAGCTGACGGCGATTGCGCTGGAGCCGCTGCCCGGATCGACGCCGGACAGCTTTGCGGCCTATGTCGGGACCGAGATCGACCGCTGGGCCGCGATCGTCAAGAGTTCGGGCGCCGAGCCGGAATGACGGTCGCGATGCCTTGCGCGAACGCTCCCGCACGAAGCGCGTCCGATGCCTGAAACCGGGTCTGAAGTGCTGATCGTTGGCGCCGGACCGGTCGGGCTGACGCTCGCGATCGATCTGGCGTGGCGGGGCATCGATGTCACCGTCGTGGAAACCCGCGCCCGGGCCGCACCGCCGGAACCGAAATGCAACCATGTCGCCGCCCGTACCATGGAAATCTTTCGGCGGCTCGGTCTTGCGGAAAAGGTGCGCAACGCCGGATTGCCGGCGGATTATCCGCACGACATTTCCTATCGCACGAGCTTCACCGGGCAGGAGCTGACGCGGATTCCGATTCCCTGCCGCCGCGACCGGTTCACCGCGAAGGGCGGCCCCGACTGCGACTGGCCGACGCCGGAGCCGCCGCATCGCATCAACCAGATATTTCTCGAGCCGATCCTGTTCGAGCATGCGGCGTCGCAACCGCGCATCCGCATCATCAATCGCACGTCGGTTGAAGATGTGATCATCGAGGATCGTTCGGCTACCGTCAGCCTGCGCGATCTCGACACCGGAATGGTCGGGCGGTTGAGCTGCCGCTACCTGATCGGCTGTGACGGCGCGCGCTCGGTGGTCCGCAAGGCCATCGGCGCCGAGCTCTCCGGCGACGCCGTCGTGCAGCGCGTTCAGTCGACCTATATCAGCGCCCCCGGCCTGATCGATCGCCAGAGCCACGCATCCGCCTGGGGCACGGGTGCGATCAATCCGAGGCGCTCAGGCATGGTCTATGCCATCGACGGCCGCGAGCGCTGGCTGGTGCACAATTACATGAAGCCCGGCGAGGACGATTTCGACCAGGTGGATCGCGACGCCTGTATCCGGACCATCCTGGGGGTCGGAGCCGATTTCGAATACGACATCATCTCGAAGGAGGACTGGTACGGACGCCGGCTGATCGCCGACAAATTTCGCAACCGCTGCGTCTTCATCGCCGGCGACGCCGCCCATATCTGGGTTCCCTATGCCGGCTACGGCATGAACGCCGGCATGGCCGACGCCATGAACCTGTCGTGGCTGCTTGCTGCGCATCTCAACGGCTGGGCGCCCGCTTCCATCCTCGACGCCTATGAGGCGGAGCGCTGGCCGATCACCAGCCAGGTGTCGCGATTTGCGATGTCACATGCGGAAGCCGAAATTCGCCGCCGCGGCACGATACCCGATGAAATCGAGGATGCGGGGGCGCAGGGAGAGCAGGCGCGCCGGGAAGTCGGACGCCTCGCCTACGAGATCAATGTCCAGCAATACGCCTGCGCCGGTCTCAACTTCGGCACCTATTACGATCGCTCGCCGATCATCGCCTATGACGGGTCGGAACATCCGTCCTATACGATGAACAGCTACACCCCCTCGACTGTTCCCGGCTGCCGGACGCCGCATCTGTGGCTTCCCGACGGAACGTCGCTCTACGACGCCATGGCGCCCGAGTTCACGTTGCTGCGGTTCGATCCCGCCGCCAATGTGGCGGCGCTCAAGGCCGCGGCCCGCCACCGGGGGGTGCCGCTGGCAATTCTCGACATCGAGCGGCCGCGTACTGCCGCCCCCTATGGCATCGGGCTCGTTCTGTCGCGCCCGGACCAGCATGTGGCCTGGCGCGGCGATCGTTTACCGCCCGATCCGCTTGCGCTGATCGATCTTGTCCGCGGGGCTGCGAACTGAAAGTTCGAGGCGCGAACCCAAGGGGGCGCGCAACGGTCAGTCTTCGTTCGCGGCGATCGACTCCATCAAGGAAACCAGCTGACGCTGAACGGTCTGGTCCTTGATCTTGCTATAGGCGCGCAACAATCTGAGGCTGAATGCGCTGTCGAGGAACAGCAGGCTCTCGACTTCCCGCGCCTTGCCGTCGCCGTCATAGAAGAACGTGACGGGCACATCGAGCGCGGTAGCGATGGACTGAAGACGGGCGGCGCCGACCCGGTTGACGCCCTTCTCGTACTTCTGCACCTGCTGGAAGCTGACGCCGAGTTTGTCGCCGAGCTCGGCCTGCGAGATCTTCTGTTCGACGCGCCGCAGCCGGATTCGCTTGCCCAATTCAATGTCGGGTTTGCCGGCACTGCGCTGCTTCATTTTCTTCGCTGCTGCTTTCATCATTCTGCCTTTTGCCGTCCTTCGGTCGAAAAACCCCCGAATAAATGGGTCAGGGGTTCACCCATATATACCGCTTCAAATTCGCTGGGATGGACGAATTCGTCCTTGAACCACGGGAATTTTACCGGATTAAACGCCTCCACCAGCCAGTCGATCATGCGCCGCACCCGGGGGATGCGGCCGCTACCGGGGTGATAGGAAAGCCAGATATCGAAAGGCTGGCGCAACGGAATCTCCAGCGGCACGATCTTGCCGCCGAGCGCCCAGCCATAGGTCGGAAGCACGCCGATGCCGGCGCCGTTGGCGATGGCCCAGTAATGGGCGCTGCTGACGTTGTTTTTCATGACAAGCAGATCTCGCTGGGAATAGCCGGGAAACCAGCTGTCGAACGTTTCCTTGGCGGCGATCTCATCGGCGATCTGCATCACCAGCCGATGCTTGACCAGCTCTTCCGTCGTTTTAGGCGCGCCGTGGGTCTCGATGTACTTCTCGCTGGCGAAAAACATCAGATGCATGCGGCCGAGCCGCACCAGCTTGACGTCGAGCGCGGTCGGCCGCGACAAGTGGATCGCAATGTCGGCTTCATGACGCGATACGTCGGCGGAACGCATCGCGCAGTGCAGGTCGACCAGGATGTTGGGAAACGATTGCTGGAACTCGACGAGGCGAGGGGCCAGCCAGAATGTCCCCAAGCCCTCGGTCACCGCGACCCGGACTTCGCCGGACAGCGTATTGGTGACGGAATTGCTGGCCCGCAGCAGGTCGAACGAAGCGGCCTCCATGCGTTCCACCGCCGACACCACCTGCGAGCCTTCGTCGGTCAGTCTCGTGCCGTGGACGTCGCGGGTGAACAAGGTGGCGCCGATCTGCCGCTCGAAATCGTCGATGCGCCGCCGTACGCCGTTGATGGACAGGTCCAGCCGCTCCGCCGCGGACCTGAAACTGCCGCAACGGACCACTTCCAGGAAAACCCTGGCGGCGTCCCAATCGGTGAGACTGCCGACGGCGACCTTTTGGCGTTCCTCCTGAGGAACGCCCCTTTCCACGACCAGAGGCATACAGACTCCCTTCTGTCCGCTAAACTTGGCAGAATATGGTGAAAACTACAACCACTGCGGGTTCAGGGGCTGGGGATTCCGACGGTTATACTTACCCTGCGGCTGAACCCGCGGGATGCCCCGGCGCGTTTGGATGCGAGCCGCTACGGCGCCGGGCTCGAAAAGGGGCTTGAATTGTCGTCAGTCGTAAGGCTCCGGACCTTCGCCAACTCCTCCAGCGTCCCGATCGCTATTCTTGTTCTCGGACGACGTCCGCCGGGCTGTATCGAGAATTTCCGGACGGTACGGAGACGTATATGAAACCACCGAATGGATCGCTTCCACTCTACCTCGCAAGCTCAGTAACGGAAAGCACGCTGGTGGCTAACTCGGAGGAACGACTTCGCTCGATTCTCGCAACCCTCGAGCACTGCCGCGCGGCTCTGGTCAAGGAAGCCCGTCTAGAGACTGCCAAGCTGGTATCGCTGGCTGTCCTGGATCTTCGGATCGACCTCGGCAAAATCCCTGATACAGACCTGAAATCGCTGTGCGATGCGATGACGCCGCCCGCGCAAGGGCCTGCGGCAAGGTCGAACGATCCGAACTCCCCCCGGGGCCCGCGAAAGCGCGCCGTGCTGAAGTTGGTCAAGTAGCATTGCGGTTTGCGGGGCGGTTATTCCGCGCGCGACCAGAATAATCTTGCCTGATCGCCCGGTGGCTGCAATCTGATCCTCAGCATGAGGAACAGGGAAGCCATTGATGAGCCAACTCATTGTCCGCGCCGGCGACTTCACTTTCGAGGCTCGTTTCGAAGATCACCTGGCGCCCAAGACCTGCGCCGCGTTCCGCCGCACGATGCCGTTCGAGGGCCAGATGGTTCATGTCCGCTGGAGCGGCGAGGCGGTCTGGCTTCCCCTTGGCGATCTCGATTTCGGCGTCGGCTATGAGAACCACACTAGCTATCCCGCGCCGGGCCAGGTCATCCTTTACCCCGGCGGCATCAGCGAAACCGAGATTCTGCTGGCCTATGGCGGGGTGCACTTCGCCAGCAAGATGGGCCAGCTCGCCGGAAACCACTTTATGACATTGACCTCCGGGCTCGATCGGTTGCCGGAGCTCGGCAAGACCGTGCTCTGGAACGGTGCGCAGAAGGTTCGGTTCGAGGTGGCTTGAATGGCGAACGCCGAATATCCCCGCGATCTCGGCGGCTATGGCCGCCACCCGCCGAATCCCCTATGGCCTGACGGCGCCCGGATAGCGGTGCAGTTCGTGGTTAATTTCGAGGAGGGCGGCGAGAACAATATCCTCCATGGCGATCCGGCCTCGGAAGCCTTTCTGTCCGATGTGCTCGGCGCGCAGCCCTGGCCGGGACAGCGCCACGCCAACATCGAGTCGATGTTCGAATATGGCTCCCGCGCCGGCTTCTGGCGGCTGTGGCGGATGTTTACCGAGCGCGGCGTGCCGGCCACCGTGTTCGGGGTCGCGACCGCGCTGCGTCGTACCCCCGAAATCGTCGCGGCGATGAACGAGGCCCAATGGGACATCGCCAGCCACAGTCTGAAATGGATCGAGCACAGGGATATGCCGGAGGCGGAGGAGCGGGCGACCATTGCGGAGGCGATCCGCATTCACACCGATGTCACTGGGCAGCGGCCATTCGGCTGGTACACCGGACGGTCCTCCATCAACACGCTGCGGCTGGTGATGGAGGCGGGCGGTTTCCTGTATTCCTGCGACTCCTACGCCGACGATCTGCCTTATTGGGTCAATGGCGCGGCGGGGCCGCATCTCGTCATTCCCTACAGCCTCGACGCCAACGATATGCGTTTCGTCAACGCCCAGGGGTTCGGGGACGGTGATCAGTTTTTCACCTATCTCAGGGACAGCTTTGACGTGCTCTACGCCGAGGGCGCTAACTCGCCGAAGATGATGTCGGTAGGCCTGCACTGCCGGATTGCCGGCCGGCCGGGAAGGGCGGCCTCGCTGCTGCGCTTCCTCGATTACATTTCAAGCCACGACAGGGTGTGGGTGCCGACCCGGCTGCAGATCGCGCAGCACTGGCACGCCAATCTGGCGCATCTCGCCGATGGCGCGCCCTACATCGGCTCGCCGTGATCGGGCCGGGAGCCGCTGGCGTCAGCGACCTTGGACGGGAAATCGTCCGCCGGATCGACGCGCTCGGCGCCATCTCCGAGGCCCCGGGTCACCTGACGCGGACCTTTCTCAGCCCCGAGCACCGTGCCGCGGCCGATCTGCTGCTGTCGTGGATGCGGGACGCCGGCATGGCCGCCCATCTCGACGCCATCGGCAACGTCTGCGGACGTTACGAAGGCCAGAATGAGGGCCTGCCCTGCCTGATGCTAGGCTCGCACTACGACACCGTGCGCGACGCCGGCAGATGGGACGGGCCGCTCGGCCTCATCACGGCGATTTGCTGCGTCGCGGATTTGCACCGGCGCGGCAAGAGACTGCCGTTCGCGGTCGAGGTGACCGGGTTTGCCGATGAGGAAGGCGTGCGGTTCGCGTCGACCCTGCTGGGCAGCCGTGCGATCGCAGGCAGGTTCGACCAAGGCGTGCTCGGTGTCAGGGACAGCGCCGGACTGCCGATGCGCGATGCGCTTACGGAATTCGGTCTCGACCCCGACCAGATCGGGACGGCCGCACGGGCCCGCAACGAATTGCTGGCCTATGTCGAACTCCACATCGAGCAGGGCCCGGTGCTGGAATCCGAGGGCCTGCCGGTCGGAGTCGTGACCGCGATCACGGGCGCGACACGGCTCGCGGCTAGCCTGACCGGGGTGGCTGGCCATGCCGGCACGGTGCCGATGCTGCTGCGGCGGGACGCGCTGGCCGGCGCAGCGGAATGCATTTCCGCCATCGAGGCGTCTTGCCGGACCGACGACGGCGGACTGGTCGGGACGGTCGGGTGCATCCATGCGACGCCCGGCGCCACCAATGTCATCCCCGGCCAGGTGTCGTTCACCATCGATATTCGCGCGCCCACCGATGCGCACCGCAACCTCGCCGTCGCCGATACCGTCCGGCGAATCGAAAGCATCGCCAACCGCCGCAAGCTGTTACTGCAACTCGACGTCACCCATGAGAACCGCACTGTGCCGTGCGCGCCGTGGCTCAAGCGCCAGGTGGCGGACGCCATCGCCGGCGAAGGCTACCGCGTCTTCGAACTGCCCAGCGGGGCTGGCCATGACGGGATGGCGATGATCGACGTCGCCGACGTCGCTATGTTATTCGTGCGGTGCCGCGGCGGCATCAGCCATCATCCGGACGAGCATGTCGATCCTGCCGACGTCGACGCCGGCGCGCGCGTTCTGCTGCGGCTGATCGAGAATTTTCGCGTCCTGACCGAAAAGTGAGTGGCACAGCGGCGTTCGGGTGCTTGCAGCGCTCACAGAGATGCTAGACATGGACCGGTTTCCTTCGCCGCCGCGGCGATCGCTGCCGCGGGAGCCGCACGCAATGAACCGGGACCAGGGCTGGAACCTCGCTCCGGCCTATCAACCATGATGGCGATGACGGCATGATTCACGATGTTTCGATCCCCGCGGCGCTGCTGGCCGGTCTGGTCAGCTTCCTGTCGCCCTGCGTGCTGCCGCTGGTGCCGCCCTATCTGATCTATCTCACCGGCGCGACCATCGAGCATGTCGCCAATGACGAGACGAAATCGGCCTCCAGGCGCGCCGTGATGATTTCGGCCGGCATGTTCGTGCTCGGCTTCTCCACCGTGTTCGTGGCGCTCGGCGCCAGCGCCTCGCTGATCGGCGGCCTGATCCGCGCCTGGTCGGCGGAGCTGTCGATCGTCGCCGGCGTCGTCATCATCGTCATGGGGCTGCATTTTCTCGGGCTGACCCGGATCGGCTTCCTGATGCGGGAGGGGCGGCTGCCGATTCCGAAGCCGGTGGGTCTGTGGGGCGCCTACGTGATGGGATTGGCCTTTGCGTTCGGCTGGACGCCCTGCATCGGCCCGATCCTCGCCGCCATCCTGTCGGTCGCGGCCGCCGAGGCGACGGTGGCGAAGGGAGCAGGCCTGCTCGCGGTCTATTCCGCCGGGCTCGGGATTCCCTTCCTGCTCGCGGCGTTCATGGTCGAACAGTTCTCGTCGCTGTTTGCGCGGATGAAGCGGTATCTGCCCGGCGTCGAGCGGGCGATGGGCGTGCTGCTGGTCATCACCGGCATCGGCTTTCTCACCGGCGCGGTCACGGGCGTCAGCATCTGGCTGCTGGAGACGTTTCCGAGCCTGCAGAATTTCGGCTAGGGCGGCGTAACAACAGTTCCTGCCGTAACGAAACTTCCGTGGTTTGGGTGCGGGAATTCCGCCCCGCGGCCTGCGCTGCCGCGCGCCCGGCTTGATGAAGTTGCCGAGCATTCGTGCCGTAACCGCCATATCCAAAGGGGGCATACCATGAACTTCGTCGTCGATCTACTCGTCCTCTTGCCGGCGCGCCTTGCTTCTCACTTCGCCTGGGTCGGTCCCCTGATCATGCGCTTGATCGTCGGCTACGTCTTCATGTTGACGGGCTGGACCAAGCTCAACAACCTGCCGATGATGATCGAGAACTTCGCCGAATGGGGCATTCCCTTTCCGCAGATCCTGACGCCCTTCGTCTCGGCTGTGGAATGTTTGGGCGGCGCCATGCTGATCCTGGGCCTGTTCGCCCGAATTCCCGCGGCGATGCTGGCTGTGGTCATGGTCGTCGCCATCAAGGCTGCGAAATGGGGGGCCGTCGATTCGCTGGAGACGATGCTCGGATTCGAGGAAGCCACTTACTTCGCCGCCTTCATGTGGCTGGCCATCGCAGGCCCCGGCGCGGCCTCGCTGGACCGGCTGCTGGTCAACGCGGCCGGTCATCGCGACGAGTCGACCTGACGATCGAGCCTGAGCGCGCTGAAGCAAGCAAAATATAGTTTTGATACGCCGTAACCAAATCGCTCGGTAACCCGTACCTGATGTGGATAAGCATTCCGATCGCGGCAGCTGAGGGCTGCTGCGAAGCCGCCGCGATCGGATGGGTATCCAATACTTCAGCGCTTCGTGCCGTTCGCTGATCACGCGATCGCCGGATGCTCGCGGCGTAGAATTTCCAACCGCCACCGAGGAGACCGTCATGAAGTTGCAATCCAAATCCGGTGCCACGCTTGCCGCCGCCGCCGCCGCCCTGTTCCTGGCAGGGGCTGCAGCGTCGACGATATCGACCGGCGCGAATGCCGCCTCCGGGCAATGCCTTAACGCCAACGCTTGCAAGGGCCAGAGCGCCTGCAAGAGCGCGTCGAATGCCTGCAAGGGCCTGAACGCCTGCAAGGGCCAGGGCTTTTCCGTGATGTCCGACAAGAAATGCGCGTCGGTCGGCGGCAAGTTCGTCAAGAGCTAACTTTCCCGATCGCAGCGAGCGGGGCCCGGCGTGAATCTGCCGGGCCTCGATAAAATCAGCCGGCCGGCAAATAAACCTGATCGGCCGCGTAACCTAATCGAATTCGCAGCGTAATTATCGTCGGGTGCATCCGAGGGTCGAGAATTTCGAGGCTTCGGGCGTTGCACCGTCAAACCCTTCTGGAGGAGATGTTCATGAAGATAGTTTCCAAGTCCGGCGCCACGCTTGCCGCCGCCGCAGCCACCCTGTTCCTGGCCGGTGCTACCATGTCGACCGTTGCCTACGCGGCCGGCGAAGGCCAATGCGTCGGCGCCAATTCCTGCAAGGGCCAGAGCGCCTGCAAGAGCGCCTCGAACGCCTGCAAGGGACAGAATGCTTGCAAGGGCAAGGGCTTCTCGTCGATGACCAAGGAAAAGTGCGCCGCCGCCAAGGGCAAGTTCCAATCTTCCTGACCGGGCTCGATCCGCAAAAGGTGGCCCGGCAGTATGCCGGGCCCCAATTCAATGATAATTTGGCCGGGGACTTCGGCCTCGGAGCCGAGTGCGGCGCCAGCTTGCGGTCCAGTTCGAGCGGAGACGAAATGAACGTCGCAAGCAGAATGCCAAAGCTCCCGGCGGCGGTCACGGCCGGCCGCGCGGTCAACTCGGGCAAGCCGCCCTTCCTTGGTTTCGGACTGGGACTTCGCGCGCAGCATTACGACGCGATTCTCGACGGAAATCCCCCGGTGGACTGGTTCGAGGTCATCAGTGAAAATTACATGGTGCCGGGCGGCCAGCCGTTGCGGGTGCTCGACCGGATCCGCGAGCGCTACCCGGTGGTCATGCACGGCGTCTCGCTGTCGATCGCATCGACCGCACCGCCCAATTTCGAGTATCTGCAGGGACTGAAAGACCTCGCCCGCCGCGTCGAGCCGAAATGGGTTTCAGACCATCTGTGCTGGACCGGCGTGCACGGCAAGAATCTGCACGACCTCCTGCCGATCCCCTACACGCAGGAAGCGCTCGATCACGTCGTCAGCCGGGTTCTTCTGGTGCAGGATTTCCTCGGCCGCGCCATCGTGCTGGAAAATGTCTCGACCTATGTCCAGTTCAACAATTCCGAAATGACGGAATGGGAATTCCTGGCCGAGCTCTCGCGCCGCTCCGGGTGCTGGCTGCTGTTCGACGTCAACAACGTCTATGTGAGCGCGTTCAATCACGGCTACGACCCGCACACATTCCTCAATGGCATTCCGGCGGACCGGGTGGTGCAGTTTCATATGGCCGGCCACAGCCACATGGGCACCCACATCATCGACACCCACGATCATCCGGTGTGCGAGGACGTCTGGAACCTTTACATCGCGGCCCTGAAGCGCTTCGGTCGGGTCTCGACCATGATCGAGCGCGACGACAACATCCCGCCGCTCGATGAACTCATCGTCGAGGTCAACCGGACCCGCGAAATCGCGCAGGCGGTGCTGCCGGCCGCGGGCGCGGATGCGGAATGAGCGACTTCGCGCGGCAGCAAAGTGATTTCCAGCGCGGCATCCTGGCGGGCGACGACACCGTTCTGGCCGAGATTCTCGACGGCCCCAGCGAAAAGCGCGAGACGTTGTACGGGGTCTATCGCTTTGCCTATGGCTCGCGGCTGGTGGAGGCGATGCGCAACGATCACGCGCTGCTCCACAGCTATCTCGGCGACGAGATGTTCGACGAGATGGGGCACGCCTACGTCAAGGCGAAGCCGTCGAGCCATCCGAACCTGCGCTGGTTTTCGCAGGGGCTGCCGGATTTTTTGAGGACGACCGCGCCTTATAGCGACCATCCGGTGCTGTCTGATCTCGCCGCGCTGGAAAAGGCGCTCAACGACGCGTTCGACGCCGCGGACGGTCCGGTGGTCGAACTCACGGACATGGCCGGTTTTGCACCGGAGATATGGAACGATCTCACGTTCTCGCCCCATCCCACCGCGAGCCGGCTCGACCTTGTCACCAACGCCTCGGCGATCTGGCTGGCGCTCAGGAAGGAGGAGGATCCGCCGGACGCGATCACTCTGAAAGAGCCTGCTCGCTTGCTGGCATGGCGCCAGGATGTGACGCCGATGTTCCGGGATCTGTCGACCGAAGAGGCGATGATGTGGGACGAGGCGGCGGCCGGGATCCCATTCGGCGTACTCTGCTCGATGCTGGCGACCTATGACGACCCCGACGGCGCGGCGGCGCGCGGCGCCGGCTATCTGCACGGCTGGATCACATCGGGCCTGCTGTCGGGCGTATCCGTCGGCGGTTAGGAGCCGAACGCATGGACACCCACATCAACCGCAATTCCATCGAGCGCATGACGTGGCACGAAGTGGCGCTGCGCATCGGCGGTGGCGCGGGCGCCATTCTGCCGATCGGCTCCGCGGCCAAGCAACACGGATTGCATTTGCCTCTCGGCACCGACCGTGTTCAAGCCGAGTGGCTGGCAGACCGAATCGCGGATCATATCGACGCACTGATCTGGCCGACGGTGACTTACGGACACTATCCCGCCTTCGTCGAATATGCGGGAAGCGCAAGCCTGACTGAGGCGCTGTTCCAGGCCATGGTGCATGAGATCGTCGCGGGGATCGTCAACCACCGGTGCCGCGCGGTACTCGTGCTCGATACCGGGATCAGTACGCTCGCCCCGGTCGAGCGCGCCCTGGCAAGCCTCGATAGCGGCGACGTGCTGCACTTGCGGATCCACCAGGGGCCGCGATATCGCCGCGCCGCAAGTGAACTGGCCGGGCAAAGTCACGGCAGCCACGCCGACGAACTCGAGACATCCCTGATGCTCGCGCTCGCGCCGCATCTGGTCGACATGGCGCGCGCCGAGGCGAGCCCGGCGGTGACGCGAGAGGTGAGGGGCCGGCTGACGCCGTCGGATGCGGCCTCGCCAAACTACAGCCGTTCCGGCAGCTACGGCGATCCGACGCTGGCGACACGCGCCAAAGGCGACGTCCTGCTCGCGGCCATGATCGATGATCTGAATGAACAGGCCGCGGCCTTCGTTGCGGAGAGGGTCAACAAGGCGCCGGGCGTGACCCGCAGCGTGTCCCGATGAAATGTTCCCGATGACAGGCAACCCAGGAATTCGCTGGCTGGTCATGTTCGTCTTCATGGCGCTGGCGTCGCAGGGTGCGGTTTCGCACCACGCCAACGCGCAATCGGAGTCGATGCGCGGCGACCGAATGCCCTACGCTGCCTTCGACAGGTTGGCCAAGACCGGCATCGATGTTTCCGGGGGTGCGATTGAGGTGGCGTTCGCGCCCGGCGATGTCGCATTGCCGAGGGACAAGGTGTTGGACTGGATCAGGGCGTCGGCCCGGGCCGTTTCGACCTATTACGGCCGGTTTCCCGTCGGCTCCCTGAAACTTCTGCTGGTGCCCGTGGACGGTGCGCGCGTGAGGGGAGGCACGACCTGGGGTCATCGCGGCGCGGCCATTCGCGTGCTGCTGGGTCGCGAGTCCGGCGAGGACGATCTGCGGCGCGATTGGGTGATGGTCCACGAGATGGTTCATCTGGCTCTGCCCGAGATTGCGCCGCGCCACGCCTGGCTTTCGGAGGGGCTCGCGGTTTACGTCGAGCCGGTTGCGCGAGTGCAGGCCGGAGATTTGACCGCGAGCGAGGCCTGGCGCGCGATGATGCGCGATATGCCCCAGGGCCTGCCGCAAGCCGGCGATCGCGGCCTCGACAATACCGACAGCTGGGGCCGGAAGTATTGGGGCGGAGCGATGTTCTGCCTGCTAGCCGATATCGAAATCCGCAAGCGGACCAACAACCGCATGGGCCTGCAGGATGCCATGCGCGCCGTGATCGCTGCGGGCGGCAACCATGAGGTTGTCTGGCCGATCGAGCGGGTTCTTGCAACCGCCGATCAGGCAATCGGCGTGAATGTGCTCACGCATCTTCACGACGAGATGGGGGCGAAAGCCGTTACTCCGGATATAGCAGGCTTGTGGCGTGACCTCGGATTGAGGCTGCAGAACGGAATCCTCGATTTCGACGACACGGCGCCGCTTGCGGCGATCCGCGCCGCCATCACCAAGCCTCCCGCCGGATAGCGCGCGAATTATTTCGTGCGGGCGATCGCGGTATCATCCCAGTCGTCTCCAACCGGCGCCTCCAACTGGCGTTTGCAGCGCTCGATCATGATCAAGGACGCCTGATCGTGCTCCCGCCGTTTTGTCGCTTTCTCGAAGTGCCCGATGGCAGCGGTGAAATCCCGCGCACGGTAGGATGCAAGGCCGGCTTCGTAGGGTGCTATCCAGTCCGGCGGCGCGCCGGCTTCGTCGGACATGCCCAGCAGCTCGTAGATCTGCAGTCCGCCCGCTCGTCCGTAGACGGCCAGCCGATCAAGCTCGCGAACGAGTATGCGGTCGCCCGCGAGCCGGCGAGTCTCGGGGCCGATGATGATCTGCGATCCGTAGACTTTGTTGGTGCTCTCCAGTCGGCTTGCGATATTCACGGCGTCGCCGATGACCGTGTAGTTCAATCGAACTTCGGATCCGATATTGCCGACCAGCATATCGCCTGAATTGATGCCGATGCGGATGTAGATCGGTTGGCCCTGATCGTCGACCAGTCCGGAGTCCGCGACGGCGCGCAGGCACGCCAGCGCGCTCCGGCAACAGTCGACGGCATGATCGGGGTTGAGCGCCGGGGCGCCCCAGAACGCCATCACCGCATCGCCGATGAACTTGTCGATGGTGCCACCGTGGCCCTGAACCTGCGTCGACACAAGGTCGAAATAGCGCGAGATCAACGGGATGATCCGGTCGCTCATGCGTTCCGACATTCCGGTAAAGCCGGCGAGATCGACGAACATCACCGTCATCGGCCGCACCGCGCCGCCGAGCCGCGCCCCGTTGCCGTCGCTGATCAGCCGCCTGACGAGGTCGGCCGGAATGTATTTCCGGAAGGCGGCGAGCCCCAGCGCCATATCCGCGATCGCCCCGGAGAGGTTTTCGATTTCGGTCAGTTTCGACGGATGTCGCACGACCTTGTCGAGGTCAAAGCGCTCGACATGCCTGATCTCGTTGACGACCTTGATCAGGGGCGCGGCGATCAGGCGCTGGGCGAGCCAGGCCGACAGCAGCCCCGCCATCACGATCATGATCGCCAGCCCGATCAGCAAGTTGCGGATCGTCGTCTGTACCGGCCCGAGAAACTCCGACTCCGGAACCACCGTCACGAGCGACCAACCCGGAAACGAGATCGGTGTCAGTACCGCCTTGAAGGTCTTGCCGTCTCTGGTCACCGCGGTGGAAAATGCCTGACCCTTGTCGGTTTCATAACGATCGCCAGCTTGTCTGATCGCATCGACTGCGGCCGGAAACAACGGATGATCGGTTTTCAGCGCGGTCACCTCGTCCGCGTTCGAATCCGGCGCCGCGATCGCCGCGCCGTCGCGGTCCAGGATGAAAGCGCCGGCCGACTTTCCGACCGTCAGTTGCGATAGGAAATTCGAGACGCGCGTCAGTTCGATAATGATGGCGAGCACGCCGGCGCGCTTCTGATCGATGTCGATCGGCGCCGCAAACGCCACGGCGGCCCGCTCCCCGGCGGGATGCTTGCTCAGCGTGGACCAGCGCTCCTCATTGGAACGGTCGGCTCCGGTATACCAGTCCTGATCGGTGACCGAATAGGAGGTCTCCACGATACGGCGCTCCCTGAGCCGGATATCGTTGCCATCGTATTCATACTGGTCGATCCGCAGCTTTGGTTCGCCGCCGGTGATCTCAAGCATTTCGATGGCAGCATCGCCGAGCTTGTGTCCCGCAAAGAGCGATCCGTCCGGCCGTCCAAACGCGATCCATGAAATGGTAGGCTGGGCCTGCAGCTGGGAAAGGAATACGAAATCGCGTTTTCTGGCGTCGCCGGGATCCAGAACGCTTTCGGCGAACAGCGTCCTCACCGCGATCAAGGCGGATCGCGCTTCCGTCGTAATCGACTGCAATTGGTCGCCGACCGCCGAGACGATCTGGTCGTTGATGGTGTCAGCCAGGGTCTGGCTGACTTGCTGGGCGGTGCGCCACCACAAGAGATGCACGCCGACTGCGCTGACGACGATAGATGCCAGCACGAGGCCCGAAATAGCGCCGCGAATTCCGATACGCATTCCGAGTGTCCGATGGCGGGTTGCTAGAGCATGATACGAACCACAATGGCGCCCGTTACCTCCGGACCTCCGGCGGCCGGACACAGCTTCGTGACCCGCTGAAGCCGGCACACCGGAGCCTTGGGATCGTCTGCGTTGTACATCTCATAGAATGATATCAATTATCCCGGGTCGGGCGAAGCAAGATCCCGCCACCGATCGGCGCTGCTCCGCGGATGAAGCATCCTTCAATCCGGCGCCCGTGCCTGGATTCGAGTTGCATGGCGACGACATGGGCTTCCGCCGGGCCTCCATGGTGAGCAGCGCCTAGTCGGCGCTTTTGCCGGTTTCAGCGCGGCCGGGTCGTCGTCGCGGCCAATGGCGGGGACGACGACATAGTCGGCGCCATCAGCATGCTATGCGTCGAAATCCCTTATCGACTACAGGGCGAGCTCCCGAAGAAAAACAATACGGCCAAGGCTTGCGAGGGCTCCCCCCTCGAACGAGTTATGAGAGCGTCTCACTGGCCGCGACAACCAGTTTCTGACTGCGCGCTCCTGCTTCCGAAGAGCTACTGCTTGTCAATCTTCGTGATGGTCTTCGAGCCGCCCATTTCGCTGACCGAAAAGGTGACTCTGTCGCCGGCATGCAAGGTGTTCAGCATGCTGCCCTGTATCTTGTATTGCTCGGCGGCCCCGATATTCGCTCCGACGGTGCCACTTTGCGTCGGTTGAATGGTGATGGTCGCGCTGATCCGATTGACCATCGTGACCGTTCCCGTAAGCGGCGCTGGTGCTGCGGGCGGCGCTGGCTGGGCCACCGCCATCGAAGGGATCATCGCCAGCATCGAACCCACCAAAACCGTCCTTGCCATTCTCATAGAAAATCTCCCGGCTTTGGAACACATCAGAAGATAAGTCGGTCATCCCGGATTTTGTTCCCCGGATTCACCCGCTTTCTCGGTCGGCGCGCCGTCACGACGCGCCCGGACCAGCAAGATGCCGCCGCTGCCGTGCTGATCGAGAAGCCCGTAGCAATGCCGCGGAAGCACCAAAAACATGCTCCCGCGCGCGGAAACCCGGCCTGTTACGAAAGATTGCTGTCGGTGATCGCTGAATACACCATGGTCCGCAGCTCGCGCCGGATCGGATAGGCGCTCGAGGGCAGTACCTGGGTCATGAAGATGGCGATCAGTTCTTCCGCGGGATCGATCCAGAACGATGTGGTCGCCGCACCGCCCCAGGAATATTCGCCGGCGCTGCCGGGGATCAATGTCTGTGCCGGGTTCATCGTGACGGAAAAGCCGAGGCCGAAGCCGATGCCGTTATACGTCGCTTCGGAGAACAGCGACCGCGACATCGCCGGTAGGTCGCATCCGCCGGGCAGATGATTGGATGTCATCAGCGCCAGCGTTTTCGGACCGAGCAGCCGGATGCCGCCAAGTTCGCCGCCCCCCAGCAGCGCACGGCAGAAGGTGAGATAGTCGGCAACCGTCGAGCACAGCCCGCCGCCACCGGAAACGAACGACGGCGGCGACAGGAACGAACTGGTGGCGGGATCGTCCTGCAGCGTAAGCCCGCCCTTGCGGTCGGTGGCGTGGAACGTCATGCCGCCCTTCGGATCGGCCGAGTAGCAGGCCGCGAAGCGATGCGCCTTTTCGGCAGGCACGAAAAAGTCGGTGTCGCTCATGCCGAGCGGATCGAAGATGCGCTCCTTCAGGAACTGTTCGAACGACTGGCCGCTGATCTTGCCGACGAGATAGCCGATCACATCGGTGGAAACGGAATAATTCCAGGCCTCACCGGGGGAGAACTCCAGCGGAATTCCGGCGAGGTCCTCGATCATCGACTGTAGCGTGCCGGCCTTGACGACTTCGCCGATCTTCATCTCGCGGTAGGCGGCGTCGACATTGGAGCGTTGCTGGAAGCCGTAGGTCAGTCCGGACGTGTGTCGCAGCAGGTCGACGATCAGCATCGGCCGCGACGGCGGCCTTGCCAGGAAGGCCGGCGCAGTGCCGGCCTGAAAAACCCCGAGGTTCTTCCATTCGGGGATGTATTTGTGGACGGGCTCGTCGAGTGCGACACGGCCTTCCTCGACCAGCATCATGAACGCCACTGAGGTGATCGGCTTGGTCATCGAATAGATGCGGAAAATGGTGTCGTCCTTGACCGGCGCCTTGCGCTCGAGGTCGGCAAAGCCCTGCACCGCGCTGTGGACCACCTTGCCGCGGCGGTAGACCAGAAGCTGGGTTCCGGGAAAGCGCCCGGAATCGATATAGCGCTGCTTCAGATGCGCATCGACTCGGTCCAGGGCGGCCTTGGACATGCCGGCGGATTCAGGGGAGGCGGGGGTCGGGGCGAGCATCGGGACTGGTCTCCGGGTCTGTCGAGGTCCGCCTTGATAGCTGAAAACGGCGCCACGTTCCAACCGCCGCATGCTTACCCGGGGGCGGCGGCTGGTATAGGCTTGCAGGGGATCGCGACCCCCGCAGGACATTCGACATGCCCCAATTCAACGACACCGAACTGACCGCCGCCGTCATCAAGAGTTTCGAGGAGACGCCGGATCCGCGGGTCAAATTCCTGATGGAAGAACTGGTGAAGTCGCTGCACGAATATGTGCGCAAGACCGACCTGACTTTCGACGAATGGACCTACGCGATCGATGTTCTGACCCGCACCGGCCAGAAGTGCACTTCGAGCCGGCAGGAATTCATCCTGCTCTCCGATGTGCTCGGGGTTTCGATGCTGGTGGACGCCGTCAATCATCGCGAGCGCGAGGGCGCGACCGAGACCACGGTGCTCGGGCCGTTCTATGTCGGGGAACACAAGCCGATGCCGCACGGCACCGATGTTTCCCCGGGCCTGTCGGGCGAAAGTATGTTCGTGCAGAGCCGCGTCACCGATCTGAAGGGCCAACCGTTGGCCGGCGTCCCGGTCGACATCTGGCATGCCGACGATGACGGCTTCTATGATTCGCAAAAGCCAAACTACGAGACGCGGGGCCCGTCATCGCGGGCGCGCTTCATCACCGACGCCGATGGCCGGTTTTTCTTTCGCACCATTCTGCCGTGCAGCTATCCGATTCCGACCGACGGGCCGGTCGGGGAAATGATCCTGCAGACCCGCCGCCATCCGATGCGGCCGGCGCATGTGCATTTCCTGGTCGACGCGCCCGGCTACGAGCCGCTGGTCACCCATGTCTTCATCGAGGGCGACAGATATCTCGATACCGACGTGGTGTTCGGGGTGAAGGACGAACTGGTCGCAAAAATCGAAAAGCGGACGGATGCGCTGATGCCGGATGGCAAACCGGCATCGGCGCCCTGGCATCTGATGAGCTATGATTTTCGCATGAGGCCGGGCAAGGGAACAGCGCCGAAGCCGATGCTGACCGTCACCGAAGACGCCTGATAAACCTCCGCTCGAACGCTTGCTCATTTTTTGTGCGGCGCACAAGGAATAAGCGAATCGCAAATTTCGGATGCGGCGCCCCCATCACGACGCACCGAGGTCAAACGGCAACATCATATAAACTATACTTTTTTGCGCCTCGGCAAGTTGGCACGAAGCTTGAATAGCTGGTGCCGACGCCATTGAAGCCGTCCCTCGAAAACCAATCATCCGAATTGTGACACCGCCAGACCGGGCCGCCCCGGTGCACGCCGCCATGCGCCTTTGGCGATGACACCGGACGGACGGCCAACCGACGCAAAGGACGCCAGCGCTCATGACCAAGCTTACCGACCAGACCTGCCGCCGCGGCGTCAGCCGCCGTCAACTTCTCAAGGGTACCGCGGGAACAGCGGCGCTGCTCGCCGCCGCCAGGCTGAATTTCCCGGCCGGCGCGTTCGCGCAGGGTGCGGGCCCGGAAGTGAAGGGCGTGAAGCTCGGCTTCATCGCGCTCAGCGATGCCGGTCCGCTGTTTGTGGCCAAGGACAAGGGCCTGTTCGCCAAGCATGGCATGCCCGACGTGGAGGTGCTGAAGCAGGCGTCGTGGGGCACCACGCGCGACAACCTCGTGCTCGGCTCGGAAGGCAACGGCATCGATGGCGCACATATCCTCACCCCGATGCCGTATTTGATCTCCTCCGGCAAGGTAACGCAGAACAACCAGCCGACGCCGATGTACATCCTGGCGCGGCTCAATCTCGACGCGCAATGCATCTCGGTCTCCAAGGAATATGCCGACCTCAAGCTCGGCGTCGACACCGCGCCGTTCAAGGTAGCGCTCGACAAGAAAAAAGCCGCCGGCAAATCGATCAAGGCCGCGATGACCTTTCCGGGCGGTACCCACGATCTGTGGCTGCGTTACTGGCTCGCCGCTGGCGGTATCGATCCCGACAAGGATATTGAAACCATCGTTGTGCCGCCGCCGCAGATGGTCGCCAACATGAAGGTCGGAACCATGGACTGCTTCTGCGTTGGCGAGCCGTGGAACCTGCAGTTGGTCCATCAGAACATCGGCTACACCGCCGTCAATACCGGCGAAATCTGGAACAAGCATCCGGAAAAATCCTTCGCGATGCGCGCCGCCTGGGTCGACAAGAATCCTAGGGCCGCGGGGGCCATCACCATGGCGGTCCAGGAGGCTCAGCAGTGGGCCGACAAGGCCGAGAACAAGGAAGAACTCGCGACCATCATGGCCAAGCGGCAGTGGATCAACTGCCCGGTCGAGGACATTCTCGATCGCACCAAGGGCAAGTTCGACTACGGCACCGGCCGGGTCGTGGAGAACAGCCCGCATGTGATGAAGTACTGGAGCGATCACGCCTCCTATCCGTTTCAGAGCCACGATCTCTGGTTCATGACCGAGGACATCCGCTGGGGCAAATTCGAGCCTGGCTTTGATTCAAAGGCGCTGATCGCCAGGGTCAACCGCGAGGATATCTGGCGCGACGCCGCCAAGGCGCTTGGCGTTGCCGCGTCCGACATCCCGGCCTCCAAGTCGCGCGGCAAGGAGACGTTCTTCGACGGCAAGGTGTTCGATCCGGAAAATCCGGCGGCCTATCTGAAGTCTCTGTCCATCAAGCGTGCTGACGTCTGATCCAGGCAGGACCGCACGCTTGCGTGCGGTCCGCTTAATCGAAACACGGAGACATACTCCCGATGAACATGCATGCCCTGAAGGCCGAGCCCGATACGGTGGTGGAAACGGTGGCCGTCGTGACGGCCGCGGCGCCGGTTGTCGCGATGACGCCGAAGCGGCCGCCGCGCGCCGAGAAATTCGCCAAGATGGCCAGGGAGACCGCGGTGCGCGTCGTGCCGCCGCTGATCGTGCTGGCGCTGGGCATGCTGTTCTGGGAATTGGTGTGCCAGCGCGCCGGTTCGACCCTGCCGCCGCCCTCGCGGGTGTTCAAGGAAACCAAGGAGCTGATCTTCGATCCGTTCTTCGATCGCGGCGGCATCGACAAGGGCCTGTTCTGGCATCTGTCCGCGAGCCTGCAGCGCGTCGCGCTCGGCTATTCGCTGGCGGCGGTCGCCGGCATCGCGCTCGGCACCTTGGTCGGCCAGTCGGTCTGGGCGATGCGCGGGCTCGACCCGATCTTCCAGGTGCTGCGCACCATTCCGCCGCTGGCATGGCTGCCGCTGTCGCTGGCGGCATTTCGTGACGGCCAGCCCTCCGCGATCTTCGTGATCTTCATCACCTCGATCTGGCCGATCATCATCAACACCGCGGTCGGTATCCGCAACATTCCGCAGGATTACCGCAACGTCGCTGCGGTCGTCCAGCTCAACCCGCTGGAATTCTTCTGGAAGATCATGATCCCGGCGGCGGCGCCCTATATTTTCACCGGCTTGCGCATCGGCATCGGCCTGTCCTGGCTCGCCATCGTGGCGGCGGAAATGCTGATCGGCGGCGTCGGCATTGGCTTCTTCATCTGGGACGCCTGGAACTCGTCGCATATCAGCGAAATCATTCTGGCGCTGTTCTACGTCGGCATCATTGGCTTCGTGCTCGACCGCATGATCGCAGGAATGGCGAAGGTCGTCACCCGCGGCACCGCGCTGAACTGAAGGACATATCATGCATCCCTATCTGAAGCTCGACCACATCGACAAGGTCTTCACCCGGGGCAACGCCTCGACCGAGGTGCTGAAGGACATCAACCTGACCATCGACAAGGGCGAGTACGTCTCGATCATCGGGCACTCCGGCTGCGGCAAGTCCACGCTGCTCAACATCGTCGCCGGTCTCACCACCGCCACGATGGGCGGCGTGCTGCTGGAAAACCGCGAGGTCAACTCGCCGGGTCCCGATCGCGCGGTGGTGTTCCAGAACCACAGCCTGCTGCCGTGGCTCACGGTCTACGAAAACGTCCGGCTCGGCGTCGACAAGGTGTTCGCGTCCAGCAAGACCCGGAGCGAGCGCGACGCCTGGACCATGCACAATCTCAACCTGGTGCAGATGGCGCACGCCGGGGACAAGCGCCCTTCGGAAATCTCCGGCGGCATGAAGCAGCGCGTCGGCATCGCGCGTGCGCTGGCGATGGAGCCGAAAGTGCTGCTGCTGGACGAGCCGTTCGGCGCGCTCGACGCGCTGACCCGCGCCCATCTGCAGGATTCGGTGATGGCGCTGCACCAGAAGCTCGGTAACACCATCCTGATGATCACCCACGACGTCGATGAGGCGGTGCTGCTGTCGGACCGCATCGTGATGATGACCAACGGGCCGAGCGCGCGGATCGGCGAAGTGCTCGACGTGCCGCTGGCGCGCCCGCGCAAGCGGCTCGAACTCGCCACCAACGCAGGCTACCTGAAATGCCGTCAGCGCGTGCTCGAATTCCTCTATGAGCGGCATCGTTTTGTCGATGCGGCGTAATTCTTGAGCAAGGACGCGATGTGAGCGAACCGCTGGTCATCGTCGGCAATGGAATGGCTGCCGTGCGTCTGGTCGACGAACTGTCGAAAGCAGCCCTCGGGCGCTACGCCATCGCGGTGATCGGGGAAGAGCCGCGGTTGGCCTATAACCGCGTGCTGCTGTCGTCGGTGCTGGCCGGCGAGACCGCCTCGCATGACATCGAACTCAAGCCGGCGTCCTGGTGGCGTGACCGCGGGGTTACCCTGAAGTACGGCTGCACCGCCACCGGGATCGACGTCGGCCGCCGCGAACTCAAGATCGAGAACGACGAGAGCATCGTGTTTTCGAAGCTGGTGCTCGCCACCGGCTCGACGCCGTTGCGGCTGGACGTGCCCGGTGCCGAACTCGCCGGCGTGCATACCTTTCGCGACAGCCGGGACGTGGATCTGTTGCTGACGCTGGCCGCCCGGAAGAAACGCGTCGTCGTGATCGGCGGCGGACTGCTCGGGCTGGAAGCGGCTTATGGCCTCGCCAAGGCCGGCTCCCCGGTGACCCTGGTTCATCTGATGGACCGGTTGATGGAGCGTCAACTCGATGCGCCGGCGGCCGAACTCTTGAAGTCGCTGGTGGAACTGAAAAACATCCGAATTGTGCTCAATGCCAACACCGCGCGCTTTCTTGGCGAGACCTGCGTCCAAGGCGTCGAACTGACGGACGGCCGCCGGATCGACGCCGATGCGGTGATCGTCGCGGCGGGCATCCGGCCCAGCATCGCGCTGGCGAAAGCAGTGGGCATTCCCGTCAATCGCGGCGTCTTGGTCGACGATGTCATGCAGACAGGCGCGCCCGGTATTTTCGCGCTCGGCGAATGCGCCGAGCATCGCGGGATTTGCTACGGTCTGGTTGAGCCGGCCTACCAGCAGGCGCGCGTTCTGGCGCAGCATCTGGCGGGCGGGTCAGACAGCTATGACGGCAGCGTGGTCGCGACCAATCTGAAGGTCTCCGGCGTCAACGTGTTTTCGGCCGGCGACTTCATGGGCGCGGAAGGCAGCGAAGCCCTCGTGCTCGACGATATCAGGCGGGGCACCTACAAGAAGCTGGTGATAGCAGCTGGCCGGCTCACCGGCGCGGTGCTGGTGGGCGATGTCGCCAACGCGCTCTGGTACCTCGAATTGATCAGGGATCGCCAACCCATCGCAGGCATTCGCTGCCAGATGATGTTCGGCCGCTCGCTCGCGCTTGCCTCGGAGGCGGCGTGACCCGATTGCCGAGATGACCGCCGTCGATCCCGCGCTCCGGGCCGTCCGCACGACCTGCGCCTACTGCGGTGTCGGATGCGGCATCGTGGCGACGCCCGACGGCAGCGGTGGTGCGGCGATCTCGGGCGATCCCGGGCATCCCGCCAATTTCGGCCGGCTGTGCTCGAAGGGCTCGGCGCTCGGCGAAACCCTCGGGATCGAGGACCGGCTGCTCTACCCGATGATCCGCTGCAGCAAGGGCATCATGGAGCGCGTGGCCTGGAATGACGCGCTCGACCATGTCGCGCATCGCTTCGCCCACATCGTCAAGCGCGACGGTCCGGACGCGGTCGCGTTCTATCTGTCCGGGCAGCTTCTGACCGAGGACTATTACGTCGCCAACAAGCTGATGAAGGGATTCATCGGCAGCGCCAACGTCGATACCAATTCGCGGCTGTGCATGGCCTCTTCGGTCGCAGGCCATCGCCGCGCCTTCGGCGCCGACACCGTGCCCGGTTGCTATGACGATCTCGATCAGGCCGACCTTTTGGTGCTGGTGGGCTCCAACGCGGCGTGGTGCCATCCGGTGCTGTACCAGCGTATGCTCGCCAACAAGCAGAGGCGCGGCGCGCGGATGGTGGTGATCGATCCGCGCCGGACCGATACAGCAGGAGATGCAGACCTGTTCCTGGGCCTGAAACCGGGGACCGACACCGCATTGTTCTGCGGGTTGATGGCGCATCTGGCCGACCATGGCGCGCTCGATTCCGACTATATCGAACGGCACACCACTGGCTTCGGCGAGGCGCTGGCGCGGGCGCGGATCATCGCCGGCAGTGTCGGAGCGACTGCATTGGCGACCGGTCTTGACGAGCGGGACGTTGCCGACTTCTTCCGGATGTTCGCCACCATGTCGCGCGTGGTGACGCTGTATTCGCAGGGCGTCAACCAGTCGGCGCAGGGCACCGACAAGGTCAATGCCATCATCAATTGCCATCTGGCCACGGGACGAATCGGCAAGCCCGGCGCGTCGCCGTTCTCGCTGACCGGGCAACCCAATGCGATGGGCGGACGCGAGGTTGGCGGGCTCGCCAACCAGCTCGCCGCCCATATGGGCTTCACGCCGCCCGACATCGACCGGGTGCGCCGGTTCTGGCAGGCGCCGCGGATCGTCACGCACGAAGGGCTGAAGGCGGTCCAGCTGTTCGAGGCGATCGCGCGCCGCGAGATCAAGGCGCTGTGGGTGATCGGCACCAATCCGGCGGTGTCGCTGCCTGACGCCGACGCGGCGCGGGCGGCCCTGAAGAAGCTCGAGCTGTTCGTGGTCTCGGAGAACGTACGTTCCAACGACACGGTGAATGCCGGCGCGCATGTGCTGCTGCCGGCGCAGGCCTGGGGGGAGAAATCCGGCACGGTGACCAATTCGGAACGGCGCATCTCGCGGCAGCGCGCGTTTCTCAAGCCCCCCGGAGAGGCCAAGCCGGATTGGTGGATCGTCAGCGAGGTGGCAAAACGGCTTGGCTTCGGCGCGGCGTTCGATTTCGGCTCGGCGGCCGACGTGTTCCGCGAGCACGCGGCGCTCTCGGCGTTCGAGAACGAGGGCGGCCGCGATTTCGATATCGGCGCGCTGCAGTCGCTGTCGGATGAGGCGTTTGACGCGCTGGCGCCGGTGCAGTGGCCGACGCGCCTGGACAGCAGCCAGCCGCAACGGCGGTTCTTTGCCGATGGAGGGTTCTTTACCAACGACTTCAAGGCACGCTTCGTCGCGCCGGAAATACCGGCGCTGCGCAGTCTGACGACGGCGGGACGGCCGTTGCGGCTGAACACCGGCCGCATCCGGGACCAGTGGCACACCATGACCCGTAGCGGCCAGAGCCCGCGGTTAGGCCAGCATCTGCCCGAGCCGTTCGTCGAAGTTCATCCCGATGACGCGCTGAAATACAGCGTGACCGATGACAGCTTCGCGCGCGTCACCACCGATTACGGCCAATGCACGCTCAAGGTCGTCGTCAGCGAACGACAGCAGCGCGGCATGCTGTTCGCGCCAATCCACTGGAGCGACGCGATGGCAACCCGCTCGCGGGTCGGCGCACTGGTGGCGCCGTTCACCGATGCGGCTTCCGGCCAGCCCGAGAACAAGGCGACGCCGGCGTCGCTTACGCCATACGAATACGTTTTCCGGGGTTTTGCGCTGTCGCGTACGCCGCTTGTCTTGCCCGACCATGCCTGGTGGGCGCGCGTCGCGGTTCCCGGGGGCTACGGTTATCTGCTGGCCGACAATGCCGATTTGTCGGGATGGCGGTCTTGGCTGCGGACCGTGGCCGGCGACGATCTTGCCGAATACAAGGATTTTGGCGGTGGCGTTTACCGCGCTGCCGCTTTTGCCGTCGATCGGATCGAGGCCTGTCTTTTCATCGGACCTGCGCAGGATGCCGGCGACTGGAACGTGATCAAGCAGCTGTTCGCCGCCGGCGCGTTGAGCGACGACCAGCGGCGCATGCTGCTGTCGGGCCGATCGATGGACGGCATGGCTAGCGCCGGTCCGATCGTCTGCGCCTGTTTCGGGGTCGGCCGCACCACAATTTGCGACGCCATCGCCGCGGGTGCAGGCACGGCGGAAGACATCGGCGCGCAGCTGAAGGCGGGCACCAATTGCGGCTCGTGCATTCCGGAGATGAAGCGGCTGATCGCACAGACGAGCGTCGTCGGCGCGGGTCCCGAACGGAGCCAGTTGACGGCCGCCGCCGACTGACACTGACCTGAACTCGTCAAGCTGCGGGATGGTCGGTTCCGAGAAGACACCTTTTGCGAGTTCGGCTAAGGTAAGGTCCGCACGGCTTCTTCCCCGCGAGCGAGGCGATCTTGCGAAAGACCAAATTCGGCGGCAGCGGTCCCGACGTGTCCGTGATCGGGCAGGGCACCTGGTACATCGACCGCGGCGACCGCAAGAGTGCGGTCGCAGCCTTGCGCCGCGGCCTCGACCTCGGCATGAGCCACATCGACACCGCCGAGATGTATGGCGATGCCGAACCCGTGGTCGCCGAAGCGGTTGCCGGGCGGCGCGACGAGGTTTTCCTGGTCTCGAAGGTGCTGCCAGGCAATGCGTCGCGCCGCGGCACCATCACCGCCTGCGAGCGTTCGCTGGCGCGGTTGAGGACCGACCGGCTCGACTGTTACCTGCTGCATTGGCGCGGAGCGTATCCGCTCGATGAAGCGGTCGCGGCGTTCGATGAGCTGGTAGCTGCCGGCAAGATCCGCAGCTGGGGCGTCAGCAATTTCGACACCGACGATCTCGACGAATTGCTGGCGGTCGCCGGCAAAGCAAAAATCGCCTGCAACCAGGTGCTCTATCATTTGCAGGAGCGTGCCATCGAGCACGCGGTCATCCCGTGGTGCGTGCAGCACGGCGTCGCAGTGGTGGCCTATTCGCCGTTCGGTCACAATGCTTTTCCCTCGCCGCGCAGCAAGGCGGGCGAGCTGCTGCAGGCCATCGCCGACGCGCATGGCGCTTCGCCGCGCCAGATCGCGTTGGCGTTTCTGACGCGCCAGCCATCCGTGTTTGCGATTCCGAAAGCCGGAGCGCCGGAGCATGCCGTCGACAATGCCGCCGCTGGCACGCTCGTGCTCGGCGATAGCCAGATCGCAGCCCTCGACAAGGCCTTTCCACGCGGTTCACAACCGTGCGGTCTACCAATGCTGTAGGTCTGGTTCCATCACGAGGGATGAGGCGAGACGGAGGCCGTTGCGGCGGCTTGTGCATATCGGTGTCCCAGTTTCGTGCCTTGTCTGTTCCCCCCAATTGGCGTTTTTGGAGGTTCGCCCGATTCGATTATCCGCTGCCTTCGAGATTGCCCGTGACACCGCCACCCGCCGCAGCCGCCAGGCTGGACAAGGCTCCGTCGCCGCTGCCCGAGAACAAGCCAGGCGCGCGCAAGGCATCTGCGCGCGCCGATCATCCGTTCAAGGGCATCGCGCTGATCCTCGCCTCGACCGTCTTTCTCGGAGCCTCGGATGTTACCGCAAAGTATCTGTCGGCGACGCTGCCCTCGATCGAGATCGCCTGGATCAGGTTTCTGACGTTCGCGCTGATCATGTTGCCGGCGATGTTGCCGGGTTCGCCGCTGTTCGCCTTGCGCACCGAGCGCCTCGGCTTGCAGTTGCTTCGTGGCGTGGCACTGGTTGGTTCATCGCTGTTCTTCATCTCCGGCCTGCGGTTTCTTCCCATCGCCGAAGCCTCCGCCACCGGCTTCGTGGCGCCGCTGTTCGTCACCGCGCTGTCGATCGTCTTTCTTTCCGAGAAGGTCGGCGTACGGCGCTGGCTTGCGACCGCGGTCGGGCTGATCGGCGTGCTGATCATCCTGCGGCCGGGTACGTCGGCGTTTCATCCTGCGGCGTTCTTTCCGCTGGTCTCGGCCATGGCGTGGGCCTGCACCCTTATCCTGACGCGGATGATGAGCGGACGGGAACATGTGCTTACCACCATGACCTACTCGTCGATCGTGGGCCTCGGCCTTCTCTCGGTGCTGGTCCCGTTCGTTTGGGTCACTCCGAGCTGGCACGATATCGCCTTCGGCGTTTTCATCGGCGTCGCGTCGACGGCGGGGCAGTGGATCGTGGTGCTGGCGTTTCGTTACGCCGACGCCTCGGTGCTGGCGCCGTTTTCCTACACCCAGTTGCTGTGGGTCAGCCTCCTCGGCTTCATGGTGTTCGGTGAAGTGCCTGACGTTTGGACCGTGACCGGCGCCATGTTCATCGTCGGCAGCGGCCTCTACACCGCGCACCGGGAGCGCGTACGGCGTTCGCAGCTGCTGGCGATGCCGGGCGAGCCGTCGCCCAACGCATGATTTCGTCCGGGCGATCTCGCGCTGAATGCGACCCCCGCGTGAGAGTTGCCTACCCCCTCGCGTTCGGCGCGCTGAGCCCGACGGGCCTGTCCCAGGCCTCCGGCGAGACCGCCACCGGAACGCAGCAGGCCACCTTCGATGCGATGAACCTGTTTCTGGGCCTGTTGACCGATCCGTTCATCAATGGACGTGGTGCCGGATTGGGTAGGAGCGCAGGCCCGACGCCGTTCGCCGCGGAGAGTGACAGCGCAAGTGCCTATGCCGCGAACAAGAAGAATGTCGCGCGCGACGCCTTCGCCAAGGTTTCAACCAAGGCCGATGTGGCGCGCAACGACCTGTTCGATCCGCGCTGGAGCGTGTGGGGCGCGGCCTATGGCGGCGCCAGCTCTACGGACGGCAACACGGCGCTGGGATCGAACGACTCGACCGCGCGTGCCTTCGGCTTTGCGGCCGGTGCGGACTACCGGATTTCGCCGGCGACGCTGGCCGGTTTTGCGCCGGCTGGCGGCGGCACCCAATTTGCCGTCAGCGGCTTTGGCTCCGGGCGATCCGACATGTTCCAGGCCGGGGCCTTCGTGCGCCACGCAGCCG
Organism: Bradyrhizobiaceae bacterium Ga0074131; assembly: GCA_001464035.1. Lineage (GTDB taxonomy): Bacteria > Pseudomonadota > Alphaproteobacteria > Rhizobiales > Xanthobacteraceae > Bradyrhizobium. Next base: position 100,304 of record LNEC01000007.1, on the reverse strand, counting down.
GCCGGGCCTATGTCACGGGCGCGCTCGCCTATGGCTGGCAGGATGTCACTACCGAGCGCACGGTGACCGTCGCCGGCGTCGACCGCCTGCGCGCGCAGTTCAACGCCAATGCATGGTCCGGCCGCATCGAAGGCGGCTACCGCTTTGTCACTTCGTGGATGGGCGTCACGCCGTAAGCCGCCGGCCAGTTCACCGCCTACCAGTTGCCGGCCTATGCCGAGCAGGTGCTGTCGGGCGCCAACACCTTCGCACTGAACTATGCCGCCAAGGATGTCACGGCATTGCGCTCGGAACTCGGCATCCGCACCGACAAATCGTTCGCGTTGAACCATGAGAGCCCCGCATCTCTCCCATCCTTGGATATCGCCAAGAGGCCGTTCCCCAGGATGAGGCCGGTGGGCTATGATGTACTATGCTCCCTGATGATTCCGATCGTCCGCCCGTTCTCGCCCATCAGCGTTTTGTTGATGACAGGGAGTCCTTCGCGGGCCTCGATCTGCAGCAGCGTTTCCGGCGCATTTACGACACCAATCTGTGGGGCGCGGCGGCATCCACCTCAGGACTGGGCTCGGAGCTAGACGCCACCGCGGTGCTGCGCGCCGAACTGCCGCGCCTTCTCAAGAAACTCGGCGTGAGCTCGCTGCTCGATGCGTCCTGTGGTGACGCCGGCTGGATCAACCGAGCCGATCTCGGCGTGCGCTATGTCGGGGTCGACATCGTCCCGGCGCTGATCGAAGGCCTGCAAAGCCGTGCGGCCGCCGGGGGAATCAACGGCGAGTACCGTCTGGCCGATATCACGGCAGGTCCGTTGCCGCGATGCGACGCGATTCTGTGCCGCGATTGCCTCGTGCATCTGTCGTTCGCGAACATCGAACGCGCGATCGCGAACTTCCACGGGTCCGGCGCGGTGTGGCTGATTGCGACCACGTTCCCGGACTGGCGGACCAATGCCGATTGCGAGGACGGCGACTGGCGCGCGCTGAATTTCGAGCGCGCTCCGTTCAATTGGAGGCCGCCGGTTGAATTGCTCAACGAGAATTGCCCGGAGGCGGGCGGCGGCTGGCGCGACAAGAGCCTCGGCTTGTGGCGGCTTCCGGAAGTTGCCTAATCGTCATTGCGAGCGAAGCGAAGCAACCCACTCTTGCCTTTCCGCGCCACGGCTTGCTTGGCGTAGCCTGTCATCGGGCTCGCATTCGCGCGACCCGTTGGCTCGCAATGATGGAGCACCCTCATACCGGCAGCGCGATCGAATATTTCACCTGGCTCAAGGCAAAGCTCGACTCGATCGAGGCGATGCCGTCGAGCCGGGTCAGCTTGTTTTTCAGGAACGCTTCGTACGACGACAGATCCGCGGCGACCACGCGCAGCAGGTAATCGCGGTTGCCGGTCATCAGATAGCACTCCAGCACCTCGTCCCATTTCGAGATCGCTTTCGCGAAGCGGTTGAGGTCCTCTTCCTTCTGCCGCGCCAGCTTGATCGAGATGAAGACGCTGACATGCAGGCCAAGCGATTTCTGGTCGACGGTGGCGATATAGCGGGTGATGACGCCACGTTCTTCCAAGAGCTTGACCCGGCGATGGCACGGCGACACCGACAGCCCGACCTTGTCGGCGAGCTCCTGCATGGTGGTGCGGCCGTCAGACTGCAGCAGGCTGAGAATCTTGCGGTCGATGGCATCAAGGGTATGCATTGGGACAAACTCGTTGTGTTGGGCTTCGGAGCGGGTTTTTATCCCAATATTGTCGGGTATGTCGCGGGAATTTGAGATTTTTGACGAGGGGTGAAGGGTTAACATTACGGATATTTCACTGTGCCGGGAGTACTGCCATGCCGATCGAGCCCGCACGCCTCGCACTGCTGTCCGCGCTGGCCCGCAAGGTGCTGTGGCTGTCGTCGTGGACCATCCATCACGCCAACCACGTCAGGCCGAATGCCGATGGGTTGAAGGTCGGCGGCCACCAGGCTTCCTCCGCCTCGCTCGCCACCATCATGTCAGCGCTGTATTTCTCGGTGTTGCGGCCGGAAGACCGCGTCGCGGTGAAGCCGCATGCCAGCCCCGTGTTCCACGCTATTCAGTATCTGTTCGGGCACCAGAGTCGCGAGAAGCTGGAGAATTTTCGCGGATTCAAGGGGGCGCAATCCTATCCGTCGCGCACCAAGGATACTGACGACGTCGACTTCTCCACCGGATCGGTCGGCTTGGGTGTGGCGCAGACGCTGTTTTCCTCGCTGGTGCAGGACTACGTCAAGGCGCATGGATGGATGAAGGACCGCCCGGAAGGGCGGATGATCGCGCTGGTCGGCGATGCCGAAATGGATGAGGGCAACATTTTCGAGGCGCTGCTGGAGGGCTGGAAGCACGGGCTGCGCAATACCTGGTGGGTGGTCGATTACAACCGGCAGAGCCTCGACGCCGTGGTGCGCGAAGGACTATGGGAAAAATTCGAATCCATGTTCCGCAATTTCGGCTGGGACGTGGTGATCGTGAAATACGGGCGCTTGATGCAGGCGGCATTCGCCGAGCCCGGCGGCGAGGCCTTGAAACGCTGGATCGATGCCTGCCCGAACGCGATGTATGCGGCGCTGTGTTTCCAAGGCGGAGCGGCGTTCCGCAAGCATCTCGACGACGAGATTGGCGATCAGGGCGCGGTGTCGCAACTGATCGGGCGGCGCAGCGACGACGAGTTGCTGGCGCTGATGTCCAATCTCGGCGGCCACGACATGGCCAGCATGATCGAGGCATTCGAATCGATCGACCATGACCGCCCCGTTTGCTTCATCGCCTACACCATCAAGGGCATTGGCCTGCCGTTCCAGGGCCACAAGGACAACCATGCAGGCCTGATGACGGTCACCCAGATGGAGAAATGGCGCGCGGCGCAGAACATCCGGCCCGGCCATGAATGGGAGAAGTTCGAGGGACTGTCGCAGGAGCCGGCCGTGCTGGAGGCATTTCTGGCCGATGCGCCGTTCAACCGCGACGGACGCCGCCGCCTGACCGCACCCGTGATCGACGTGCCGGAGCGGCTATCCTTCAAGCCATCGGCGCAGATGTCGACGCAACAAGGGTTTGGGCTGGTGCTCAACGAACTCGCGCGCGGCGACAGCGAGCTGGCCGCGCGTATCGTCACCGCGTCGCCCGATGTCACGGTGTCGACCAATCTCGGCGCCTGGGTCAACCGGCGCGGGCTGTTCGCGCGCGCCGAGAAGGCCGATTTGTTCCGCAGCGAGAAAATTCCGTCGACCTTCAACTGGGACTTTTCGCCCAACGGGCAACACATCGAGCTTGGCATAGCCGAGATGAATTTGTTCATTCTGATGTCGGCGCTGGGGTTGTCGCACGCCGTCAACGGCGAACGGCTGCTGCCGGTCGCCACCCTGTACGATCCCTTCATCCAGCGCGGCCTCGATGCGCTAAATTACGCCTGCTACCAGGACGCGCGCTTCATGGTGGCGGCGACGCCGTCGGGCATTACGCTCGCGCCGGAAGGCGGCGCGCATCAGTCGATCGCGACGCCCCTGATCGGCATGGCGCAGGATGGCCTCGCTTCGTTCGAGCCAGCCTTCGTCGATGAACTCTCCGTGATCATGGGTTGGGGCTTCCAGCACATGCAGCGCGAAGCAGCGGGCGAGGGCGGCTCGGTCTATTTGCGGCTCTCGACCCGCACAATAGACCAACCGCATCGGATCATGACGCCGGAGCTGCAACGCGGCATTGTCGACGGCGCCTATTGGCTGCGCAAGCCCGGCGAGAACTGCGAAGCCGTGGTCGCCTATACCGGCGCAGTGGCGCCGGAGGCGATCGAGGCGATCGGCCTGATCGGCGAAAGCCGCCGTGATGTCGGCCTGCTTGCGATCACTTCGGCCGACCGGCTGCATGCCGGCTGGACGGCCGCGCGACAACTGCGCCGCGACCGCCGCGGCGCGGCGCATCTCAGCCTCATCGAAAAGTTACTGGCGCCGCTGCCGCGCGATTGCGGCATCGTCACCGTGATCGACGGCCACCCGGCGACCCTCGGCTGGCTCGGCAGCGTGCGCGGCCACCGCGTCGAGGCGCTCGGCGTCGAGCACTTCGGGCAGACCGGCTCGATCGGCGAACTCTACCGCCACCACGGTATGGACGCCAACGCCATCATCGATGCGGCCGAAAGCCTCACGGCCGGCGCGCCGGTGCGGCACCGCAAGATGGCGGTGTGAGCCGGCCGTCTTGCTTGCTTCACGAACCTGACCCTATATTCCGCGCGCCCACCGCAAGGCGGCGTCCCGCATATGGCGGGTTCAATTCCCCCGGCTTTCGTGCAAGGATGCCTGCGGAACGCTCCGTTCCCCCTCCATTCGCTCCGAATTAAAGAGGTTTCCGATGGTCAACCGCATGCAATTCTACATCGATGGCGCCTGGGTCGATCCCGTCGTCAAGAAGTCCACCCCGGTCGTCAACCCGGCGACCGAAGAGGCGATGTATGAGGTTGCGCTCGGCTCCAAGGCCGATGTCGACAAGGCTGTCGCGGCCGCCAGACGCGCCTTCGAAACCTATTCGCAGACGAGCCGCGAAGAGCGCGTCGCGCTCCTCACCAGGGTCATGGAAGTCTACAAGACCCGCATGAAGGATATCGGCGCCGCCGTGTCCGATGAGATGGGCGCGCCGCTGCCGATGGCGGAGAAGCTGCAGGCTGGTGCCGGCCTCGGCCATATCGCCTCCACGCTGGAAGTGCTGAAGAACTATCATTTCGAGGAGCCGTTGGGCTCCGCCATGGTGGTGCGCGAGCCGGTCGGCGTCATCGGCATGATTACGCCGTGGAACTGGCCGCTCAACCAGATCGCCTGCAAGGTCGCGCCTGCGCTCGCCGCCGGCTGCACCATGATCCTGAAGCCGTCGGAATTCACCCCGACATCGGCACTGATCTTCGCGGAAATCCTCCACGAAGCCGGCGTGCCGAAGGGCGTGTTCAACTTGATCAACGGTCTCGGCCCCGAGGTCGGCGCCGCCATGAGCGAGCATCCCGACATTGACATGATCTCGTTCACCGGCTCGACCCGCGCCGGCGTCGATGTCGCCAAGCGTGCCGCCCCGACGGTCAAGCGTGTCAGCCAGGAACTCGGCGGCAAGTCGCCGAACGTCATTCTGGAAGGCGCCGATCTCGCCAAGGCCGTCACCGGCGGCGTGATGCACATGTTCAACAATTCTGGGCAGTCCTGCAACGCGCCGTCCCGGATGATCGTGCCGCTGTCGAAGATGAAGGAAGTCGCCGCCATCGCCAAGGCCGTGGCCGACAAGACCAAGGCCGGCGATCCCCGCGCCGAAGGCACCACCATCGGTCCGGTCGTGTCCCGCATCCAGTGGGACAAGATCCAGACCCTGATCCAGAAGGGTATCGAGGAGGGCGCCACTTTGGTGGCGGGCGGCCCCGGCCTGCCGGAGGGCGTCAACAAGGGTTTCTATGTGCGCCCGACTATTTTTGCTGACGTCACCAACGACATGACGATCGCCCGCGAGGAGATCTTCGGACCCGTTCTCACTATCCTCGGCGCCAAGGACGAGGAAGACGCGGTGAAGATCGCCAACGACACGCCGTATGGTCTGGCCGGTTACGTCTCTGCCGATACGGTCGAGAGTGCCCGCCGGGTCGGCCGCCGCATCCGCGCCGGCAACGTCAATCTGCAGGGCGCCCCCAACGACCGCACCGCGCCGTTCGGCGGCTACAAGCAGTCCGGCAACGGCCGCGAGTGGGGCCAGTACGGCCTCGAGGAATATCTTGAGGTCAAGGCAGTCGCCGGCTACAACGCCGCGTAAGTTTTGTACGAGACGAGGTTGCAACGCCGGGGCGGATCATTCCGCCCCGGCGTTGTTTGCGTAGGGTGGGCAAAGGCGCGCTCGCGCCGTGCCCACCACCCAAGCGCGGATGCAACATGGTGGGCACGCTTCGCTTTGCCCACCCTACGATTTCGACGTTATCCCCCCGGCGCGCCTTGCGTGTTGACGTACAGCGCGTAGATCGACTGGCTCGCGGCCATGAACAGCCGGTTGCGCTGCAGGCCGCCGAAACACAGGTTGGCGCAACGCTCGGGCAGGGCGATGCGGCCGATCATGACGCCGTCGGGCGCGAATACCACGACGCCGTCGAGTTCGGGATCACCCATGCCCCAGCCGCACCACAGATTGCCGTCGATGTCGGCGCGCATGCCGTCGGGAGTGCCCGGGCCGGCATCGACGAACACGCGCTTGTTGGAAAGCCTGCCGCCGCCGGCCGCGACGTCGTAGGCTAGAATCTTGCGGGTCGGCACGCCGCGCGATTCGATGATGTAAAGAATTTTTTCATCCGGCGAGAAGCACAGCCCGTTGGGACCCAATATGCCTTCGGCGACGATGCTGGATTTTCCCGTCGCGCCGTCGATCCGGTAGACGTTCATGTCGATCTCGGACTCGGCTTTGTAGCCCTCGTAATTGCCGAGCAGGCCGAACACCGGATCGGTGAACCAGATCGAGCCGTCGGATTTCACCACGACGTCGTTCGGCGAGTTCAGCCGCTTGCCCTCAAAAGAGTCCATCAGCACTGTGATAGCGCCGTCATACTCGGTTCGCACGACGCGGCGGCCGCCATGCTCGCAGGTGACCAGGCGGCCCTGGCGGTCGCGGGTGTTGCCGTTGGCGAAGTTCGACGGCTTGCGAAAAATGCTAACGGAGCCTGTTTCCTCCTCCCACTTGATGATGCGCTGATTGGGAATGTCGCTGCATAGGAGATAGCGGCCGTCGCCGAACCACACCGGGCCTTCGGCCCAGCGCAGCCCCGTGGTCAACCGCTCTACCGCCGACAGTTTCCACCAGTATTTCTCGAACCGCGGATCGAGCGCGTGAATGGCGGGATCGGGATAATGGGTCGCCGGCTGCCAGCCGGCGCGGGGTGCTGCCTCGGACATTTGCTGTTCTCGTTGGTTGTTTTGGATTTCCTCGTAGGTGCATTTGCTATCATTCGTGCGGTCTGGCAGCAAGCAACCGGTGCCTCACCCATCATTGCGAGCGCAGCGAAGCAATCCATCGCGCCACAGGAAAGGAAATTGGATTGCTTCGTCGCAAGCGCTCCTCGCAATGACGTTGAGAGAACCTTGCTGCATCGCAGTCACCGCGCCATACTCGTCTCAAACCATAAGAACGAGGAAAAAAAATGCCACGCATACTGATGACTGGCGCCGCCGGCGGGATCGGTACATCGTTGCGAAAATTGCTGCCGCCGATCTATCCCGACCTGCTGCTGAGCGACCTGAAGACGCCCGCCGATCTCGGCGCCGGCGAGACATTCAAGGCCGCCGACCTGTCCGACCTCGCGCAGGTCGAGGCGATCTGCCAAGGCGTCGACGGCATCCTGCATTTTGGCGGATTTTCGGTCGAGGGGCCCTGGGACAACATCCTGCAGTCCAATATCATCGGCTGCTACAATCTGTTCGAAGCGGCGCGCAAGAAGGGCGTCAAGCGAGTCGTGTTCGCGTCGTCGAACCATGCGGTCGGTTTCTATCCGCGCCACCACCGCATCGGCACCGATGTAACCGCGCGGCCGGACAGCCGCTACGGCGTCAGCAAGGTGTTTGGCGAGGCGGTCGGCGCGCTCTACGCCGACAAGCACGGGCTTGGCGTCACCTGCCTGCGCATCGGCAATTTTGGCGACAAACCATTGGATCACCGCCGGTTGTCGATCTGGCTGAAGCCGGAGGACCTGGTGCAACTCTGCCGGATCGGGCTCGACCATCCCGACATCCATTTCGAAATTTTCTACGGCGCGTCCTACAACGAGCGCTCGTGGTGGGATAACCACCGCGCCTATGATCTCGGCTATCGCCCGACCGGCAGGGCTGAAGACTTCCGCGAGCATGCGATGGCCGAACAGGCCAAGCTCAAGCCCGATCCTGTCGGAGATTTCTATCAGGGCGGCGCGTTCTGCGGCATGGAGTTCGATGGGGACATGAGCAGGATTGTCGACTGGACCAAGCCCCAGGGGGCGCCCTCGTAACCGGGCTTCTGGGACGCTACAGCAAAAATATCGAAAACAACCCCATGCACAGTCAGGTAGCCCATGGTTGCCGGTATGATTGCACAGTCTGCAAGGTCATTTGACACCTCGGGCAAATCAGCGGCACAAGCCATTATTGGGACTAGCGCGCGTCCCCACCCTCGGCGATCCGCTCGAGATAATCCGACTTGCTGAACTGCATGTGGTCGACGCAGAGCTGCGCGAATGCCCAGCCGTCGCGGCCGCGCAGCAGTTCGATCATGAATTCATGCTGGCGGCGCGACAGCGCCAGGCCTTCGGCGTCTGCGAGATTTTTCGCCCGCATCGGCAGGGTCAGGTTCATGTAGTCCTGCAGCGAGCGCACCAGGTAGGGGTTGCCGCAGGCGGAGAACAGCGCGACGTGAAAGGCGTCGTTGGCCTCATGGATGCCGCGCAGGTCCTGCGCGTCGGCCTTGGTGCAGTATTGCCGCTGCAACTCGGTCAGCTGCTCGATCAGGCTCGAAGGCGCGGGCAGGGCGATCATCAGCGCCGCCTGCCGCGTCAGCATTTCCCGCACCTCGTAGATCTGCCTGACCTCTTCGCTGGAATAGAACCGCACGGTGGCGCCGATGTTCTTTTCGCGCAGCACGATACCCTGCCGCTCCAGCTGGAACAGCCCCTGACGAACGAAATGCCGGCTGGCGCCGTAGCGCGCCATCAGGGTATCTTCGACCAGCCGCGAGCCGGGCGCGAAGCGGCCGAAGATGATGTCCTCTTCCAGCCGGCGAATGACGTCGGCCTGTTCTTCCTCGCGCGAAGGCGGGGTCGTTTCCGGAGACGCAGCCTGTGCTTTCATGGGCACTCGCTTGGTATCGTCACTGACGTCAACATAGCACGGCGTTCATTGTCAATAATGACGGCGTTCCTATGGTGTTTGACGATCGCAATCGAGGTCAATTATCCAACATTGACAATAATTCTGCGGACCTCATAAGTGAACGAAACATCCAGGAACAGGCACGATGGCGGACGGGCTGCGCAAGGGTTTGACCAGTTACGGCGACGCGGGATTTTCACTGTTCCTGCGCAAGGCCTTCATCAAGGCGATGGGCTATTCGGACGACGCGCTGAACCGTCCCATTGTCGGCATCACCAACACCCATAGCGACTACAATCCTTGCCACGGCAACGTGCCTGCCATCATCGAGGCGGTGAAGCGCGGCGTGATGCTGGCGGGCGCCATGCCGATGGTATTCCCGACCATCTCGATCGCCGAGAGTTTTGCCCATCCGACCTCGATGTATCTGCGCAACCTGATGGCGATGGATACTGAGGAGATGATCCGCGCCCAGCCGATGGACTCCGTTGTCGTGATCGGCGGCTGCGACAAGACCCTGCCGGCGCAGATCATGGCCGCGGTCAGTGCCGATCTGCCCACAGTGGTGATTCCGGTGGGGCCGATGGTGGTCGGGCATCACAAGGGCGAGGTGCTGGGCGCCTGCACCGATTGCCGGCGGCTGTGGGGGAAATACCGCGCCGGCGAAATCGACGACGTCGAGATCGAGGCGGTCAACGGCCGGCTCGCGCCGTCGGTAGGCACCTGCATGGTGATGGGCACCGCCTCCACCATGGCCTGCATCACCGAAGCGCTGGGGCTGTCGCTGCCGATGAGTGCGACGATTCCGGCGCCGCATGCCGAGCGCTTTCGCTCCGCCGAAGCCAGCGGCAAGGTGGCCGCCGAGATGGCCAAGGCAAAGGGACCGAAGCCGAGCGAATTCCTGACCGAGGCCTCGTTCCGCAATGCGCAGGTGGTGCTGCAGGCGATCGGCGGATCGACCAACGGCCTCATTCACCTGACCGCGATCGCCAACCGTACCGAGCACCGCATCGACCTAGAGGCTTTCGACAAGCTCGGCCGCGAGGTACCCGTTCTGATCGACCTGAAACCGTCGGGCGAACACTACATGGAGCACTTCCACCATGCCGGCGGCCTGCCAAAGCTGATGGCGCAGCTCGGCGATCTCATCGATCTCGACGCCAAAACCATTACCGGCGCGACGTTGCGCGATGTCGTCGCCGCCGCCGAGGATGTGCCGGGACAGGATGTCATCCGCTCGCAAAAAAGCCCGATCAAGCCGGAGGGCGCGATGGCGGTGCTGCATGGCAATCTCGCGCCGCGCGGCGCCGTGATCAAACATTCGGCGGCGAGTCCGACACTGCTGCAGCACACCGGCCGCGCCGTGGTGTTCGAATCCGTCGAAGACATGACGCTGCGGGTCGATGATCCCATACTCGACGTCAATGCCGACGACGTACTGGTGCTGCGCAATGCCGGCCCCAAGGGCGCGCCGGGCATGCCGGAAGCGGGCTATCTGCCGATCCCGAAGAAGCTGGCGCGCGGCGGCGTCAAGGACATGGTGCGGATCTCCGATGCGCGCATGAGCGGCACCGCCTTCGGCACCATCGTGCTCCACATCACGCCGGAATCCGCGGTCGGCGGTCCGCTGGCCCTGGTGCGGAACGGCGACATGATCCGGCTCGACGTCGCCAAACGCAGCATCGATCTATTGGTCGACGCCACCGAACTTGCAAAGCGCCAGGCGGCGCTGGCGCCCGCGACGACGCCGGAATGGGCGAAGCGCGGCTACGCGCATCTGTTCCATGAAACCATCCTGCAGGCCGATGAAGGCTGCGATTTCGATTTCATGCGCGGCCGGGGCGAGGGGTAGGCGGGAGTTACTATAACTCCTCGAGCGTCCACGATGCGCCCGTCCGCGCAAACCTGAACGGCGTGCCATGGCGGTTTTCGAACCAGCTCCGGCACAACGCCTCCGACATCGACTGCATCACGGCGTCATGGCAGACGAACAGGATGGTGGCCTGCGGATGACGATCGAGCCATTGTCCAACGCAATGCAGCGAGCGAACCGACACCGACGCCCACGGCTCGCCGTCCGCAGGCAGGATGGTGGCGAGCGCTTCCACCGCGGTAATGCCATGTTCGTCCATCACCTCGGATATCGGCCGTCCCTCGAAGCTGCCGAAATCGCATTCGATCAGACCGGCGTCGATCGCGATTGTCTTGCCCGACGCGGCGGCGATGATCTCGGCGGTCTTCACCGCACGGATCAGCGGGCTGCTGACGACGGTGTCGAACTGAACATTGCGCAGCCGCCAGGCGGCCGCCTGCGCCTGCGAGATGCCCTCGTCATTCAAGGAAATATCGGTTCGGCCCTGAAACCGGCCCTGCCGGTTCCAGTCAGTGAGGCCATGGCGTACGCAGAGAAACGACCGCGACGGCGTCGCGAACGGTTTCACGTCTTCGACTTGCTCGTGAACTTCTTCACAGCGGCACGGAATTCATCGGTGTGCATGGCGTCGATAATCTTGGTTTCTTCGGCGTCGAGTTGCTGTTTGGTCGGGGTGACCGCGGCCTGATAGACCAGCGACTTGGTGCCGGCGATCGCGGCCGGCGGATTCTGTGCCAGCCGCTCCGCGAATTTTCGCGTTTCCGCTTTCAGCTCTGCTGCCGGAACGACTTTGGCGACCAGACCCCAATCATAGGCCTGCTGCGCGGAGAAGCTGTCTTCGGCCAGAAATATCTGCAGGGCGCGACGGACGCCGACGGTACCGACCATGCCGACGGTGCTGCCGCCATCCGGCGACACGCCGATCCTGGAATAGGCCGGCGTGAAGCGGGCGGTATCGGCTGCGATGCAGAGGTCGGCGACGAAGGCGAGGCCCATGCCGGCGCCGGCCGCCGAGCCGTGGACGCTAGACAGCACGATCTTCGGCATCCGCCTCAGGGTCTCGATAAAGGCGTGATAGTGCTTGAGCAGTTCGCCGACCACCGGCGCAATGGTGTCTGCCTCGGCGGCCGCTCCGATGGTCTGCAGGTCGCCGCCGGCGCTGAAGGCGCGGCCTTCGCCCTCGATCACCAGCACGCGAATCCTGTCGTTGGCCTCGACCTCGGCGCCGAGGCGTTCGAGCTTTCTCGCTATCGAAAGGTCGATCGAATTGAAGGCGCCGGGGCGGTTGAGGGTGATGGTGGCGATCGGTCCGTCGATCCTGAGCAGCGCCGGATCGTCGGATAGGGCGGCGGTGGTCGGATCGGGTGTCGGCATTGCAGGGTACCTCGGGGGTTGAAGGAGCTGGTATTTAGATCGCAGAAGGGGACAGGTGACAATCCCGGCGAAGTCTGCAAGACTCGGTTCATCCCCTCACGGTTGGGAGACGCGCTTGCGCCGCCTCGAACCACGAGGTCCAGTGATGCTCCCATCCTGAAGATGCGACCACGAGCGCCGCTACTCGGGATGAGGTAGGCAAGCACCAAATCGTCGAAGACGAGGAGACGACATGGGTAATCCCTGTGCCCTTCCAGTCGGGCTGTCCCGATGACGCAGGGAACGGTCGTCATCGTCGGCGCCGGCCATGCGGGTTTTCAGGTGGCAGCGTCGTTGCGCCAGCATGGTTTTGCCGGGCGCGTCTGCTTGCTCAACGATGAGGCCCATCTGCCGTATCAGCGGCCGCCTCTGTCGAAGGCCTATCTGAAAGGCGAAGGCCGCCCCGACAGCCTGATGTTTCGGCCGGACAAATTCTACCGTGACCAGAACATCGAACTGATCGCCGACCGCGCCGTCTCGATTGATCGCGGCGCGCGCACGCTCAAGCTCGCATCCGGCTCCTCGCTCGATTACTGGCACCTGGTCCTGGCGACCGGTGCGCGCAATCGCCTGCTCGATATTCCCAACGCAAGTCTTGAAGACGTGCGCTATCTGCGCACGCTCGATGAAAGCGAGGCGTTGCGCAGGCGGATCGCGTCGGATCGGCGCGCCGTGGTGATCGGCGCCGGCTTCATCGGGCTGGAATTCGCCGCTACTGCTCGGATCAAGGGCCTGGACGTGGATGTGGTCGAACTCGGCGCCCGCGTTATGGCGCGCGCGGTGACTGCAGAGATCTCGGAGTATTTTCATCAACGGCACACCGCGGCCGGCATCCGCATCCATCTCGGCGTGCAGGCGACCGCGATCGAGGGCGAGAACGGTCGCGTTACCGGCGTCAGCCTCAGCGACGGCCGCCATGTGCCGGCAGACCTGGTCGTGGTCGGTGTGGGTGTCCTACCCAATGTCGAGCTGGCGGGTGAGGCCGGCCTGCCGGTGGCGTCGGGCATCGTCGTCGACGAGCAATTGCTGACGCCGGATCCCGATATCTCGGCGATAGGCGACTGCGCGTTGTTCGAAAGCCGGCGCTTCGGCGCCTCGTTGCGGCTGGAGTCGGTGCAGAACGCTACCGATCAGGCGCGCTGCGTGGCGGCGCGGCTGACTGGCGACGCCAGGACCTACGACGGGCTGCCATGGTTCTGGAGCGACCAGGGCGATGACAAGCTGCAGATCGCCGGCCTGACCACCGGATACGATCGTGTAGTGGTGCGCGGCGACGCTGCGCAACGATCGTTCTCGGCCTTCTGCTATAGATCCGGGATGCTCGTCGGGGTCGAGTCCATCAACCGTGCATCGGATCATGTGTTCGGGCGTCGCATCCTGGCGCTGAACCGTTCGATCGAGCCGGAACAGGCGGCGGATTTGAGCTTCGACCTGAAGGCGGCCCTGACCTAGGCCGGCTTTGCCGCTACTTGCATAGGTATTCATATCGACGACGTTGCCGGCCGAGGACCCGCCGACGGCGTCTCGGGTGCAAGACCATGTTGATGCTGCCGGCAACGAACACGCGGCCCATGCTTCATTCCCAATAAAGTCGGCTAGCTAGGCCGCGACTTCGAACTCCCGCCGGACGGCCTCGATGTCGGCGACCGTCGGCAGTCCCGCTTCGTTGCCCAGGCGTTGAATCTTGTACGTCGATGCCGCGCGCGCAAACTCAAAGTGGTCCCGCCAGCTCCGGCCGGGATGGGCGAGGTAGGAATAGACATAGGCACCGTGGAACACGTCGCCGGCGCCGTTGGTATCGAGCACGCGCTCGGGCGGGATCGGCAGCGCGGGAAGGGTGTGAACGGCGCCGGCCTCGTCGTACCAGAGCAGGCCCTTCTCGCCCAGGGTGACGCCGCCGACGCGACAGCCGCGACTCTTGAGATAATCCAGCATCGTTGCCGGCGTCAGGTTCATCTGCTCGCACAGCCGCTCGGCAACGATGGCGACGTCGATGAATTCCAGCAGTTCGTGGGTATTGGTGCGCAGTCCACCGCCGTCGAGCGACGTCAGGATGCCGGCCTCGCGGCCCAGCCTGGCGTAGTGGATCGCGGCGTCCGGCTGGTGACCGTCGACATGCAGCGCGCGGCAGCCCTTGAGGTTGAGCATGGGGAAGGGGTGGATATGTTCGTCGTCACGGCAGCGCACGATCGCCCGCTTGCCGTCCTTCGGCATGATGAAGGAGAGCGACGAGGAATTGACTTTGCGCGGATGTATCGAGATTCCGTACTTCGCGCTCATATCCTGAAACATCCGCCCCAGCCAATCATTGGCGACGGTGGCGATCAGGTCGGGCACGATGCCCAGCTTGGCGCAGCAGAATGCCGCGGTGACGGCGTTGCCGCCGAACGAGACGGCATAAGCGGAAGCGACGTGCTTCTCATCGCCGGTCGGCATGTGGTCGGTGATGAAAGTGACGTCGATATAGGTCTGTCCGATGAAGAGCGCCTGCATAAATCTGTCCGTGATGGGCTAAGGGGTGGTCCCGGCCGGCGACGATACATTAGCACCGCTTATGGCGAATGATTCGCTGAAATTATTCGCAAGCCTGTCGCCTTAATGGCTTGAGATCACGATGTGACCGGACTACGACCATCCCAAGTGTGGTGCGCAGCTTGCTAACGGCCGGTGCCGGCTCCGGGTTCCTGTTTGCAGGACAAAAGGGGAGGAAACGATGACCGTCTATTCGGGTCCGGTGTTCGAGATGGCGGTCAACCAGTTCGGGGTGATCGCCAATCATCTGTCGATCCCGATGGACGAGCGCGACCGCCTGCTGCTGCCCAAGCGGGCGGTCATCATCTCCTGTCCGATCCATCGCGATGACGGTTCGATCTCGGTGTTCGAAGGCTACCGGGTTCAGCATCACCTTACGCTCGGACCGACCAAGGGCGGTACCCGGTTTGCCCCGAGCGTCGATATCGGCGAGGTGGCGGCGCTGGCCATCTGGATGAGCTGGAAATGCGCGCTGGTAGGCCTGCCCTATGGCGGCGCCAAGGGGGGCGTCCGGGTCGATCTCTCCACCATTTCGAAGCGCGAACTGGAGTCGCTGTCACGCCGCTACATGCAGGAAATGATCCCGTTCGTCGGTCCGCATACCGACGTGATGGCGCCGGACATGGGCACCAACGAGCAGGTGATGGCCTGGTTCATGGACACCTATTCGATGTATCAGGGCCGCACCGTGACCGAGATCGTCACCGGCAAACCGGTGGCCTCCGGCGGCACGCTGGGGAGAAGGGAGGCCACCGGGCGCGGCGTCGCGCATCTCGCCAAGCGGGTGCTGAACGAATTGTCGATCAGCCTCGGCAGCGCCACCGCCGTGATTCAGGGGTTCGGCAATGTCGGCTCCTACGCAGCGTCGGAGTTGCATCGTTTCGGCCTCAGGGTGATCGCGGTCAGCGATCACACCGGCGCGCTGCACGATCCAGCCGGCCTCGACATCCCGGCACTGATGCGGCACGCGAGCGAGCACGGCAGCATCGCCGGTTTCTCCAGCCAGCTGCAATTCGACCCCGCGCAGATCCTGACGCTGGCCTGCGACGTGCTGGTGCCGGCGGCGATGGAGCGCGTGATCGACGCCAAGGTCGCGGAAAACCTGAAATGCCGGGTGCTGGCGGAAGGCGCCAACGGGCCGACCACGCCGGACGCCGACCTCGTGCTGCAGAAGCGCCAGGACGAGGTCTTCCTGATTCCGGACATCCTCTGCAATTCCGGCGGCGTCGTGGTCAGCTATTTCGAATGGGTGCAGGACCTGCAACAGCTGTTCTGGGAAGAAGAGGAGGTGACGCGGCGCGAATATCACATCCTCGACCGTGCCTTCGAGGCGATGGTGGCGCGCTCCAGGGCCGACAATATCCCGCACCGAACCGCCGCCATGGCGATCGGCGTCGAGAAGGTTCGCGCCGCCAAGAATACGCGCGGGCTTTTCCCGTGATCAGCGGGCTCGACCACGTCGTCGTGCTGGTGAGCGATCTTGCCGCCGCCTCCGCAGCCTACCAGACGTTGTTCGCTCGTAAGCCAGCGTGGCGGAGCAGCGGCGACGGCGCCGAGCGGGTGCTGTTCACGCTCGACAACATGACGCTGGAACTGATGGCGCCCTCCGGCGATGGCGCCCCTGCCAACCGGATCCGTGCCGTCATCGCGGAGCAGGGCGAGGGACTGGCGAGCCTGTGCTTCCGCACCAATGATATCGGCAAGATGCATCGCCGGCTGGAACGGCTGTCGCTCAAGCCCGAGCCGGTCACGGAGACCACGAGCCAGGATGCCGAGACCGGCGCGACATTGTCCTGGCGGCGGACGCGAGCGGCGACGGAGGCCACGCGCGGCGTCCGGCTGTTCTTCCTCGAACTCGCCAAAGAGCGCCCGCTGTCGGTGCGCACCGAAGTCGCCTCGATCACCGCGATGGACCATGTCGTGTTGGCGACCGGAGATCCCGAGCGGACGGCCGCACTGTACGGCGCACGGCTCGGGCTCGACATGCGGTTCGACCGTTCGCATCCGGACTGGGGCCGGCTGATGTTCTTCCGCTGCGGCGACCTCGTCGTGGAGGTCGTACACCGGCCCGGCAAGGACCACGATGTGGCGCGCGACAGGTTGTGGGGCCTGAGCTGGCGCGTCGCCGACGCTGACGCGACGCGGACCCGGCTCGCAGTCGCTGGCGTCGAGGTGTCTGACGTGCGCACCGGCCGCAAGCCGGGCACGCGGGTGCTCACGGTGCGCAGCGGCACCTGCGGCATCCCCACGCTGCTGGTGGAGCGGACGGCGAGGGCCTGATCTCTCCACTCTCCCGAGAGCAGGGCAACGAGAGAACAACTGCTTCATTCTCAATCAGCGCTTCGCGTGCTACATCCGAATCCGCACTCTCACCGGGCACCCGACTTGGTCAAGGCAAAGCGAATTCCGAAATGGCAGCGCGACCCCGCGGGCATGCGGCTTCGCATTCTCGAGGCCGCCAAGCAGGAATTCGCCGCCCATGGCCTTGCCGGCGCGCGGGTCGACCGGATCGCCGCCAAGGCCGGCGCCAACAAGCGCATGCTGTATTACCACGTCGGCAAGAAGGATGACCTCTATCTCGCGGTGCTCGAAGGCGCCTACGAGCAGATCCGGGCCGAGGAGCGCGGGCTCGATCTGGAGCATCTCGATCCTCCCGAAGCGATCGAGCGGCTGATCGGCTTCACCTGGAATTATTTCATCCGCAACCCGGAATTCCTCGCGCTCCTGAACACCGAAAACCTCGCCAAGGCGCGTCATCTGAAGCGATCGACCAAAGTCAAATCGATGCATTCGCCGTTCGTCGAGATGATCCGTACCGTGGTGACGCGCGGCGTCGAAAGCGGCGACTTCAAGGTCGCGGTCGATCCGGTGCAGCTCTACATCTCGATCGCGGCGCTGTGTTTCTTCTATCTCTCAAACGGCGCGACGCTGAGCGTGATCTTCGGCCGCGACCTGCTCAAGCAGGAAGCCAAGAACGAGCGGCTGGCGCATATGGTGGCGCTGGTGCTGGCGGCGTTGACGGGGAAGACGACGGCGAGCCTAGGCAGCGCCAAGGCGCCGAAACGGCGTGCGGCGGCGCAGCAACCGGCGTGAATGGCCGTGGTGCCGGGAGCGGGAACGGTCTCCTCTGTTAATCTTACGTCTTAACCAATAGTTAATTATGTATTTGTGGGTGCGGGAGCCCCGGCCTAGCGTGGCTTGGGGGCCTGCTCAGTAACCAACGAATGGGTGCGTGCCATGGCGTATCGAATGTATAGGGCGTTTATCGCCCCCCTCGGCGTCGCAGTGCTGTTGCTTGCGGCAAGCGAAACATCCGCCCAGGTGGCGCAAGCAGCACCTCGCGCAGGAATGGCCTCGACGCATTCGATGCCGCGACCGCCAGCGGTCGGGCATCACCGGCGTAACCATCCGCGAACGTTCTGGCCGGCAACCGGTAGCTTCTTCTCTGGGCCGTCCTATGGCGAACCCATCGCAACCGATGTCAACCAGTCGATCACGGGCGACATCCGTTACACCTATACCCAGGATGTTCCCTGGGATTGGCCGCATCGCTTTCCGCCGTTGGTCGCTCCTTCCGACCGTCCCTATGTGCAGAGTTGCCCCGCGGAGACCGTGATCGTTCCGGGACGCAACGGCAAGGAGCGGAGCGTCAATATCATGCGCTGCTACTAGCGGCGCACTTCTTGCGCGAATCTATCAACGTCATTGCGAGCGAAGCGAAGCAATCCAACTTGCCTGAAGCATTGAAAGAGAAAGCTGGATTGCTTCGTCGCAAGCGCTCCTCGCAATGACGTTGTGAGAGTTTGATCTCAACTTCAAACCGCAGACCTGCTGCGCGATCTCGCCGCGCCTATCGTCTAAACTTGCCCAAATCCCGTCCAAAACCCCCTAGACAGTATTTATCCAACGAGTTAATTTGTTCGACAAGAACGAGGTGGCCAGGGAGCGAGGCGTGGCGGAGCTGAAAGCCCCGGGAGCGGTGTCGAAGACGCTGAATGCGGCGTGGGTTCGGCCGGTTCTGTTCCTGTTGTTCATCGTGGTGGCCTGGGATCTGACCATCCGCCTGTTCCGGATTCCGCCGTATCAGATCCCGGCTCCCGGCGATGTCCTGGTGGTGCTGTGGACCGACTGGCCGGAACTGCTGCGGCAGGCGTGGCCGACCACTTACGCGACGATCTGCGGCTTTCTGTTGTCGGCGGTGTTCGGTATTCCCGTCGCGATGCTGATCGCGGGATCGAAGACGGTGGAAAGCTACATCTATCCCCTGCTGGTGTTCTCGCAGTCGGTGCCGAAGATCGCCATCGCGCCGTTGTTTGTGGTCTGGTTCGGCTTCGGCATCATCCCGAAGGTCATCTCGGCGTTCCTGCTTGGATTTTTTCCGGTGGTGGTGTCGGCGGTGCAGGGCTTCAAGTCCGTAGATCCTGACATGGTCGATCTGGCGCGGGCGATGCAGGGCAGCCGCTTTAAGGTGTTTTGCGCGGTCAACCTGCCGCATGCGATGCCGGCAATTTTTTCCGGTCTGAAGGTTTCGGTGACCTTGGCGGTGGTCGGCGCGGTGGTCGGTGAATTCGTCGGCTCCAATTCCGGCATCGGCTACGTGCTGCAGCGCTCGATCGGCACCTTCGATCTTCCGACCATGTTCGCGGCGCTGGTGATTCTGGCGTTGCTCGGCGTGGTCCTGTTCTGGATCGTCGACCGGATCGAGCGTTTTGTGATTCCCTGGCATGTCAGCCAGCGCGACGACTTCTTGTTTGCGGCGTGATGGGAAGGTAGACGGTCATTGGCGAGCGCAGCGAAGCAATCCATCTGATCGACGAAGTATGGATTGCTCCGTTGCTGTCGCTTCTTGCAACGACGAAAGAACGAGGCAACGGGAGGAATGACATGGTTCGATTTATCGTAGCGTTTTCTGCGGCCCTGATCTGGACGGCGCTTGCGGCGGCTCCCGCCGTCGCGGCCGACAAGGTGGTGCTGATGCTGAACTGGTACGTCTATGGCGAGCACGCGCCGTTCTATTACGGCAAGGCCAAGGGCATCTACGCCGCCGAGGGCATCGATCTCGAAATCCAGGAAGGCCGAGGCTCGGCTGCGACCACCCAGGCGGTCGCGGCCAAGACCGCCAACTTCGGCTATGTCGACGTCCCCACCATGATGCGCGCGGCGGTCAAGGGCGCGCCGATCGTTTCCACCGGCGTGCTGTTGCAGACCAGCCCGATGTCGGCGATGGGCTTTGTCGAGAAGAACATCAAGAAGCCCGAGGACATCAAAGGCAAGACGGTCGCGATTACGCCTGCTGATTCCATGACCCAGATATGGCCGCTGTTCCTGAAGAAGACCGGGCTGAAGGAAGCCGACTTCAAGACGGTGGCCGGCGACGGCCAGACCAAGCTGAACGCCGTGATCAACGGGCAGGCCGATCTCTTGCTCGGCTATGTCATGGACCAGTCGATGAAGATCAAGGACGCCACCGGCAAGGACGTCTATCCGATCAAGTTCGCGGACTACGGCATCAACATGGTTTGTTCGGGCCTGGTCGCCAATACCGATTACGTCAAGGCCAATGCCGATCTGGTGAAGCGTTTCATGTCGGCCTCGACCAAGGCGGTCGAGGCTGCGGAAAAGGACCCGAAGGGCGCGGCGCAGGCGATCCTCGACGCCAATCCGAAGGGCGGCAAGATCGAGACGCTGACGCAGGGCTTCGAACTGACCATCCCGCTGTACCGCACGGCGGAAACCAAGGGCAAGCGGCCGTTCCAGGTTACCGATGCCAACATGACCGACACCGTCAACCTGATGGTCGAATATGGCGGCCTCGAAGCCAAGGCCAAGGACAATCCGAAGGCGTTTTATACCAACGACTATCTGCCGAAGTGATCCGTCGTCATTCCGGGGTGGTCCGAAGGACCAGACCCGGAATCTCGAGATTCCGGGTTCGATGCTTCGCATCGCCCCGGAATGACGGTGCCACAATCTCGAACGGACCTTGCTGAATGAGCGCCGCGACCAATCCCACCGGTCCCAATCCATCAGTCGCGCATCTTCGCGTCGTGTCCGATCGCGCTGCCGGCGCGCCGGGCATCACCCTCGCCGGCGTGTCGAAGACCTACCGCTCGCGCGACGGCGACGTGCCGTCGCTGCGGCCGCTGGATTTCCACATCCATGCCGGCGAGTTCTTTGTCGTCGTCGGGCCGTCCGGCTGCGGCAAGTCTACCTTGCTGAAAATGATCTCTGGCCTGCTGTCGCCCTCGACCGGAGAAATCTTCGTCGAGGGCGAAGCGGTGACAAAGCCGCATGGCAATGTCGGCATCGTGTTTCAGAATTCGCTGCTGCTGCCATGGCGCAACATCCTGGCCAATGTCATGCTGCCGATCGACATGAAAGGCCTGCCGCGCGAAAAATACCTGCCGCGCGCCAAGGACCTCTTGAAGCTGGTCGGTCTCGAAGGTTTCGAAAAAAAGCTGCCGTGGCAACTGTCCGGCGGCATGCAGCAGCGGGCGTCGATCTGCCGGGCGCTGGTGCACGATCCCAAGATCATGCTGATGGACGAGCCGTTCGGCGCGCTCGACGCCATGACGCGCGAGCGCATGAATGTCGAGCTGATGCGGATCCAGCGCGAGACCGGCAAGACCGTGCTCTTGATCACGCATTCGATCCCGGAAGCGGTGTTCCTCGCCGACCGCGTCCTGGTCATGACCGAACGGCCGGGCTCGATCGCCGCGATCTATGACGTGCCGCTGCCGCGGCCGCGCTCGCTCGACGCCATGGCCGATCCGGTCTTCACCGAACTGGTGCAGCGCATTCGCAAGCATTTCTTCACCCAAAGCACGCTGGACTGAGGGCAGGGGGATACCATGCCGCCACGTATCGCCGTGCGGGATATTTCATTCTTTGAACGGCCGGTTCCGTTCGCCAAACCGTTTCGGTTCGGCTCGGTGGTTATCACCGCTTCAGCCCAGGCCTTCGTGCGCGTCGAGATTGAGGTCGAGGGCGCGGGCCGATCGGCCGGCGCCAGCGCCGAACTGATGGCATCGAAGTGGTTCGACAAGCGCGCGCACCTGACCCCGCCACAGACCGTCGAGGAATTGCGCCGCTCGCTTGTGATCGCGCGCGATCTCTATCTCGCGCGACCGGGGTTTGATACGGCGTTCGCCACGCATGCCGCCGTCGTCGCTGCACAGGTCGAGGCCTGCGCGAAGGAGGACATCCCGCCGCTTGCGGCCGGCTTCGGGCCGGCCGAAATCGACAAGGCGATCCTGGATGCGCTGCTGCGCGCGCTGGAAACTGATTTTTTCATCGGCATGGCGCAGAATGTCGCTGGGATCGATGCGCGGTTGTCGCCGGACCTCGGGGACAGCGACATCGCGCAATTTCTTGGACGAAGCCAGCGGCTGGAGCGGGTCGCGATCCGGCATACCGTTGGCATGGACGATAAGATCGAAGGCGAGGGCGGCGTTGCCGATACACGCGAAAACGCCGGCGCCCGTTATTTCAAGCTCAAGCTCAACGGAGACCCCGATGCCGACGCGGCGCGGCTGATCCGCATCGGCAACGAACTGGCCACGCTGCCGCACGACTACAGCGTCACTCTCGATGCCAACGAGCAATATGCCGATCTCGCCGCGCTTGGCGCGCTGGTCGAGCGCCTTGACCGCGATGCCGCGCTAGAGCCGATCGCGGCAAAGCTACTGTACATCGAGCAGCCGATGCCGCGCGACAGCTTTCGGGAATCCCCGCTCGGCCGGCTTTCGCGGCGCGACATCATCATCGATGAGGCCGACGATTGCTATGGTGCCTTCCCGGCCGCCCGCGCGCTCGGCTATCGCGGCATTTCCTCGAAATCCTGCAAGGGCGTCTACAAATCGATCGTCAACGCCACCCGCGCTGCTAAATGGAGCGTGGATGGCGAACGGTACTTCATCTCGGGCGAGGACCTCACCTGCCAGGCCGGCCTCGGCGTGCAGCAGGATCTGGCGCTCGGCGCCCTGATCGGCGTCACCCATGCCGAGCGCAACGGCCATCACTACGTCGACGGCTTTGCCGACACCCCGGCGGCCGAGGCGCAGGCTTTCCTCGCTGCGCATCCCGATCTCTACATTCGCGACGGCGAAAAGATCAGGCTGTCGATCCATGACGGCGACCTCCTGACGGGATCGCTGACGGGGCCGGGCTATGCAACGGGCGCTCACCCGGACTGGACGGTGCTGTCGCCGCTTCAACAACCAAGAGCAAGAATCCTGCAGGAGCAAAAGACATGACGACGCACCGCCTCGGCGTGATCATGAACGGTGTCACCGGCCGGATGGGGCTGAACCAGCATCTGATCCGCTCGATCGTCGCGATCCGGGATTCCGGCGGGGTGCTGCTCGCCAACGGCGACCGCATGATGCCGGATCCGATTCTGGTGGGCCGTGACGCGGAAAAGATCGAAGGGCTCGCCAAACGCTTCGATGTGGCGCGCTGGACCACCGACCTCGACGGCGCCCTGAAGGACGAGAGCGATACCATCTTCTTCGACGCCGCGACCACGCAGGCGCGGCCGTCGCTGCTGACCAAAGCGATCCATGCCGGGAAGCACGTCTATTGCGAGAAGCCGATCGCGACCAACCTCGATGAAGCGGTGGCGGTGCTGAAGCTGGCTGCAACGAAGGGCGTCAAGCATGGCACCGTGCAGGACAAGCTGTTCCTGCCGGGCCTGAAGAAGCTCGCGTTCCTGCGCGACTCCGGCTTCTTCGGCCGCATCACCGCGGTCCGCGGCGAATTCGGCTACTGGGTGTTCGAGGGCGACTGGCAGGAGGCGCAGCGGCCGTCGTGGAATTATCGCAGCGAGGACGGCGGCGGCATCATTCTCGACATGGTCTGTCACTGGCGCTACGTGCTCGACAACCTGTTCGGCGAGGTCGAAAGCGTCAGCTGTGTCGGCACCACCGACATTCCCGACCGTTGGGACGAGAGAGGCGGAAAGTACAAGGCGACAGCGGATGATTCCGCCTATGCGACCTTCCGTCTCAAGGGCGGCGTGATCGCGCATATCAACATGTCCTGGGTAACGCGGGTCTACCGCGATGATCTCGTCACCTTCCAGGTCGACGGCGTCAACGGCTCTGCGGTGGCGGGGCTTTCCGATTGCGTGATTCAGGCCCGCCAGGCGACGCCGCGCCCGGTTTGGAATCCGGACGAGAAGCGCACCCACGATTTCTATGCCGACTGGCAGACGCTGCCCGAAAACACCTCCTACGAAAACGGTTTCAGAGAGCAATGGGAAATGTTCATCCGCCATGTCTGCGAGGACGCGCCCTACAAGTATACGTTGCTGGAAGGCGCCAAGGGCGTGCAACTCGCCGAATGCGCGCTGCAGAGTTGGCGCGAGCGGCGCTGGATCGACGTCGCGCCGATCAAGGTGTGAGGAGAGGATCATGAACAAACCGCTTATGCCCGTCTCGTCGTATCAGCTGAAGCTTCCCGTCGCCGGCGGTTCGATAGAGACTTATCGGCTCGCGGCGTCGCGAACGTTTCCGGCGAAACTCGAGGGCACACTGAACCGCGTGGCGTTTTCGGCGGCGCATGTGGTGGCCGATCCGCTCGCCGATGGCGATCCCTGGCTGACTGCCGCCATCGACTGGGACCGAACCATCGCCTTCCGGGAGCATGTCTGGGACCTCGGCCTCGGCGTCGCCGAAGCGATGGACACCGCGCAGCGCGGCATGGGACTGGACTGGCCGACGTCGCTGGAACTGATCCAGCGCTCGGTGGGCGCGGCCAAGGCGAGGGGAGGCGCGCTGGTGTTTTCCGGCGCCGGCACCGATCACCTCGCGGTGGAGGATGCAAAAACCATTGATGACGTGATCCGCGCCTACGAAAAACAGATCGCGGCAATCGAGAAGGCCGGCGGGCGCATCATCCTGATGGCGTCGCGCGCGCTCGCCAAAATCGGCCGCGGCGCCGACGACTACGCCCGGGTATACGACCGCGTGTTGTCGCAGGTGGCAGAGCCCGTCATCATCCATTGGCTCGGCGACATGTTCGATCCGGCGCTGGCGAATTACTGGGGCATCGACAGCCTCGATCGGGCGATGGATATCGCGGTCGGCATCATCAATGCCAACGCCGCCAGGGTCGACGGCGTGAAAGTCTCGCTGCTCGACAAGCAGCGCGAAATCGACATGCGCCGCCGGCTCGACAAATCCGTGAAGATGTATACCGGGGACGACTTCGATTACGCCGAACTGATCGCCGGCGACGACAAGGGTTTTTCCCACGCGCTGCTCGGCATCTTCGATGCCATCGCGCCGGCGGCGTCCTACGCGCTGTCGCGGTTGGCGGCGGGTGACGCGGGCGGGTTCCACGACGTGCTGGGGCCGACGGTGCCGCTGTCGCGCCACATCTTCAAGGCGCCGACCCGCTTCTACAAGACCGGCATCGTGTTCATGGCCTATCTCAACGGCCATCAGGACCACTTTACGATGGTCGGCGGGCAGGAGAGCACGCGCTCCACGCTGCATCTGGCCGAACTGTTCCGGCTCGCGGACAAAGCGGGGTTGCTTTCCAACCCTGAAATGGCGACGCGGCGCATGAAGGCGGTGCTGGCACTGCGCGGCATCGAGGCGTGATGCGGGATTTTTCCGCCGATCATCGCTGGCTGTCGCTGAACACGGCGACGGTCCGCAAGCAAGGCGATCTCCTGGAGATCATCGACGCCTGCGCGCGCCATGGTATTCGCGCCATCGATCCCTGGCGCGACCAGGTCGCGGCGGTCGGTCTAGACCGCGCGGCGCGTGCGGTGCGCGACGCCGGGCTGGACCTGTCGGGCTATTGCCGCGGCGGCATGTTCACGGCGGATGCTGCCCATCGCATCGCGGCGCGCGACGACAACCGCCGCGCCGTCGACGAGGCAAAAGCTCTCGGCGCCCCCTGCATCGTGCTGGTGGCCGGCGGCTTGCCGCAATATTCGCGGCCGGGCAGTGCGGTTTCGAGAGACATCGCCGCGGCGCGCTCGCAGGTCGAAGACGCCATCGCAGAGATGATGGCATACGCCAGAGAGGCGAACATGCCGCTGGCGATCGAGCCTTTGCATCCGGCCTATGCCGCCGACCGCGCCTGCGTCAATACGACGAAGCAGGCGCTCGATATCTGCGACCGGCTCGATCCGCAACGCTCGGGCGCGCTCGGCGTCGCGCTGGACGTCTATCACATCTGGTGGGATCCGGAACTGCTGCCGCAGATCGAACGCGCCGGAACGGACCGGCTTCTGGCGTTTCATGTCTGCGACTGGCTGGTGCCGACCGGGGACATCCTCAATGACCGCGGCATGATGGGGGACGGCGTGATCGATATCAAATCTGTGCGCCATGCGGTTGAGGCCCAAGGGTTTGCCGGCTATTCCGAGATCGAGATCTTTTCCAACGACTGGTGGGAAAAGCCAATCGACCAGGTGCTGCGGACCTGTATCGAACGCCACCGCTCGGTGGTGTAAGCTAGCCTCATTCTGCATTGCGGCGTTACCGCCGCAAACCTCGTTGGGCCCTTGCGGGATCGATCCGAACCCTGTTGATATGGCGGCCGCCAACGCACCCGCCAGACGTCCGGAGCCCAACCCATGACCGACTCACCCGAGTACACCCCGCCGAAGGTCTGGACCTGGAACAAGGAGAGCGGCGGAAAATTCGCCAACATCAACCGTCCGGTCGCAGGGCCGACTCACGACAAGGAACTGCCGGTCGGACGCCATCCGCTGCAGCTCTATTCGCTGGCGACGCCGAACGGCGTCAAGGTCACGGTGATGCTGGAAGAGCTGTTGGCGCTCGGCCACAGCGGCGCGGAGTACGATGCGTGGCTGATCAAGATCGACGGCAATCAGTTCGGCAGCGGATTCGTGGCCGTCAACCCGAATTCCAAGATACCCGCGCTGATGGACCGCAGCGGGCCCAAGCCGATCCGGGTGTTCGAATCCGGCGCCATCCTGGTGCATCTGGCGGAAAAATTCGGAGCGCTGCTGCCGACAGACACCGCTGATCGCGCGGAATGCCTGTCATGGCTGTTCTGGCAGATGGGAGCTGCGCCCTATCTGGGCGGCGGCTTCGGCCACTTCTACGCCTACGCGCCGATCAGGATCGAATACGCCATCGACCGCTTCGCGATGGAGGTGAAACGCCAACTCGACGTGCTCGACCGGCGCCTTGCGGAGAGCGAGTATCTCGCAGGCAAGGACTATACGATCGCCGACATCGCGGTCTGGCCCTGGTATGGAAGTCTGGCAAAGGGCGTGCTGTATGGCGCGGGCGAATTTCTTGATGTGCAGGCGTACAAGAATGTGCAGCGCTGGACCGACGTCATCGCGGCGCGCCCGGCCGTCAGGCGCGGACGCATGGTCAACCGCATCTGGGGCGAGCCCGCGAGCCAGTTGCACGAACGACATGATGCCGATGATTTCGATACCAAGACGCAGGATAAGGTTGAGGCCGGTCAGGCGGCGGCGGGGGCATGATTGATAATGCCAGCGCGTTTTCGAGGAGCTGGCTCGCGATTAGGCGGCGGTTTAGGCCAGAAGGTCTTCGGTGCGGCCACGGCACAGAATTTTCTAGCCAGCCACCCGCCACTCCAGGACGCCATCCGCTGCCGTGGCGATATCGCCCAGCGTTCCCACCGGCGTGCGGTCCATGTTGGTGAGATACGCCAGCGTCGCGC
Source organism: Bradyrhizobiaceae bacterium Ga0074131 (assembly GCA_001464035.1). Lineage (GTDB taxonomy): Bacteria > Pseudomonadota > Alphaproteobacteria > Rhizobiales > Xanthobacteraceae > Bradyrhizobium. Next base: position 72,948 of record LNEC01000007.1, on the reverse strand, counting down.
TGTCATGGATTGGCACCCGCGCCAGCGCGCGGGCGTCGGCCGTTGTCCGCAGCATTACCACGCCATGCTCGACCTCGCCGCCGCGACCGTAGAGCACCGTGAAACTCTCAACCTTGCCCTTGCCGCTGGCCTCGGTAACGAACTCGGGCACCGCGCCGCGATGGCTGTCCGCCTCGGCCTGCACGCTGGTGTCCTGTGCCAGCGCGTGCCGCGGCGCCTGCCGCGACAGCACCAGCCCATGATGCTTGGTCACGAAACCGCCCTGGCCATACAGCAGACCGAGTTTGGCGCCGCCGCGTAGCCGGCGCACCATCGCGCAGGCCGCGTGCGTCATGTAGGTGTTGAGCGGCGCGCCGAAGAAGGTGAGGCCGCCGGTCACCGTCGGCTGCACGTGGGGGCCGAGCCCCAGCGTTCGCCGCGCCATTTTAGGCACGCAGGGAAAGCAGCTGTAGAGTTCGATCGCGTCGAACGCCTTGCCGTCGCCGCCGGCGAGATCCATCACTGCCTCGAGCACGGCGTTTTGCGGATGGCTTTCGTGAAACTGGTCGCGGACCAGGTAATCCCGCGGTTCTTCCGCCGAGGCGCCGCCCCAGATGTGAACGATGCGATCCTCGGGAATGCCGGCGGCCTTCGCCTTGGCCAGGCTGGTCAACAGTACCGCCGCGCCCATATTAACGGTCGGATTGGCCACCATCAGCTTGTTGTAGGGCCAGGCGATCAGTCGGTTCTCCGGCGTTGGCGTCGTGATCTCCTCCGGCGTAAACCGCCGTTTCAGCCAGGCGTTGGGATTTTGTGACGCGACGTTCGAATAGGTCGACCACAGGTCGCCGGATTCCGCCATAGCTTCGCGCGGGGTCTGGCCCCAATGCGCCGAAGTCGCGGTCTCATATAGGGGATAGACGGTGATCGGCCTGAACACCCCGAGTTTGACCGCCATCGGTTTCTGAAACGCGGCGCCGCGCTTCGGTTCTTCCACGTCATGGGCGAACGGCGTCCACGGCAGATCGATCCCGGCGCGTTCCGCCTTGGTCGCGGTCGACTGCGCCTCGGCGCCGCAGACCGCCGCCACGCTGCATTCGCCGCGCGCGATGCGCTGCGCCGCCTCGTGCAGGTAGCGGATCGGACTCTCGCCGCCGACCGGGCCGTAATACAGATGCGCCGGTTGGATGCCGAGCCGGCCGGCCAATTGCTTCTCCGGATCGCGGTAGCGCCAGCTCAGGAAATTGACGATGTCGAGCGAGCCGATTTGGCCGAGCAATTTGCCGCCGGAGTCCGCTTCCGCGCGCCGCAGCGCCTGTTCCAGCAGCGCGAGCGGCTCCAGCCCGTCGGCGATCTCCTTCGGCCGGTCGGTGATTTCGCCGACGCCGACAATGACGGGGATGCGGTCTTCGGAGATGGGGGAGGGGTTTTGCATTTTCTTGTTTCTCTATTCTGGACAATCAAATTGCCGGTGGCGCGGCATTCTCCGTCATTGCGAGCGAGCGAAGCAATCCATCTAGCGGCAGCGAGAAGAGTGGATTGATTCGTCGCAAGTGCTGCTCGCAATGACGGAAAAGCTATTCCGCCACCAGCGCGTTCATGTGTTCGACCGCCTCGGCAAAATCTTCCTTGAACTCTTGCACCACGGCGCCGGCGGACTTCACACTGTCGATCAGGCCGACGCCCTGGCCGACGAAATAGCTGACGAGGTCGCGCGCCTGGGCGTTGCCGGATGCCGCGGATCGATCGATCGAGTTGAAGGCGTCGCGGCTGATGATGCTCTGCAGCGGCATCGGCAGCGCGCCGGGGCTGTCGGGCCCGCGGTCCCAGGCATCGGTCCAGACCGAGCGCAGCTGCCGTGCCGGTTTGCCGGTGCGGCCCTTGGAACGGACCGCGTCGCGCGACGAGGCGGCGATCATTTTTTCGCGAAAAATTTCCGATGTCTCGGATTCGACGGTGGCGAGCCACACCGAGCCGGTCCACACCCCGGCCGCGCCCATCGCCATGCAGGCCGCCATCTGGCGTCCGGTCATGATGCCGCCGGCGGCCAATACCGGTACGTCGCGAATCGGCTTGATGGCCTTGATGACCTCGGGCACCAGCACCATGGTGGACACCTCGCCGCAATGGCCGCCGGCCTCGGTGCCCTGCACCACCAAAATATCGACACCGGCCGCGACTTGGCGCAGCGCATGTTCCTTGGCGCCGACCAGCGCGGCCACCGGCACGCCGTGATGCTTGCCCATCTCGATCATCGCCTTCGGCGGCACGCCCAGCGCGTTGGCGATCAGCTTGATCGGATGATTGAACGACACTTCGAGCAGTTCCAGCGCGCGCTGCGCGTCGAACGGCTGCGGCTGGTTGTCCGCGACATTGGTGGTGGTCAGTTCGATGCCGTGTTTCTTCAGGAGGTTTCTGGTGAATGCGCGATGTTCCGGCGAAATCCGCGCCTCCAGGCTCTTCCAGGTGACGTCCTTCTCACCCGCCGTCGAGATATTCTCGGGGATCAGCACGTCGAGCCCGTAAGGTTTGCCGTCGACGTGGTCGTCGATCCATTTCAGCTCCTGCTCGATCGTTTCGGGCGAATGTGCTGTCGCGCCGAGCACGCCAAAACCGCCGGCGCGGCTGACCGCTGCGACCACGTCGCGGCAATGGCTGAAGGCGAGCAGGGGAAATTCGATGCCCAGCATGTCGCAGATCGGCGATTTCATGGTTGTGCTCACTCCCTGCGGCGGCTTGTAGCGCTGCTCGTTTCGTTGGAACGGCGGATGCGCGGACGACGCTAGCGCATCAGGGGCGTCGAAGCCAAGCCGGTTTCCGGGGCCGCGCCTTGCGTTGAAACGCCGGGGTTTGCGATGCCGCGACCACGCATTCCATGTGGCAAAATATGCCGCCCGGAACCGCCGATTTGGCCCTTGCGCTTTGGCGCCGCGGGTAGAATGCTGACCCGAACACGAGAAAGATATGAGGGAGTTCGAATGTCCGCCTTCCAATCGGTGTCAGGTAAAGGCCAGCCCGCAGCCACCGAGGCTTACGACGTCGTCGTGGTCGGCGCGGGTTTTGCCGGCATGTACATGCTGCACCGGCTGCGCGGGCAGGGCTTGTCGGCGCGGGTCTATGAGCAGGGCGGCGATGTCGGCGGCACCTGGTACTGGAACCGGTATCCGGGGGCGCGCTGTGACGTCGAGAGCATGCAGTATTCCTATTCATTCGATGACGAGCTGCAACAGGAATGGGACTGGAGCGAGCGCTACGCGCCGCAGCCCGAGATTCTGAAATACGCCGGCCACGTCGCCGACCGCTATCAGCTCCGCAGCGATATCCAGTTCAACACCCGAGTCGATCGGGCCGTCTTCGATGACAACGCCAAGAGTTGGTCTGTCGCCACTTCCGACGGCAAGACGGTGACGGCCAGATACGTCGCGCTTGCCACCGGGTGTCTTTCGAACGCGCGGGTGCCCGACATCAAGGGCCTCGCCGGTTTCAAGGGCAAGGTCTATCACACCGGGCACTGGCCACATGAGCCGGTCGATTTCACCGGCCAGCGCGTCGCCGTGATAGGCACCGGATCTTCGGGGATACAGGCGGTGCCCGTGATCGCCGAGCAGGCCAGCCACCTCACCGTGTTTCAGCGCACCGCGAATTTCTCCATCCCCGCCCGCAACGCCGCGCTGACCGCGGAGGAACGGGAAGCGTTTCGCAAGAAGTATCCGGAGATCAGGCGTTTCGCGCGCGAAGAGGCGCGCAACGGCATCTATACCGAACTGCCCGATCGTGGCGCGCTCGACGATGGCGACAACGAACGCCGCGCCAAATACGAGGCGCGCTGGAACCGCGGCGGCCTCACCTTCATGGCGGCTTACAACAACCTCGCGCTCGACAAGGCCGCCAACGACACCGCCGCCGATTTCGTTCGTGACAAGATCGCCGAGATCGTCGAGGATCCGCAAACGGCCAAGCTGCTGCAGCCGAACAATCATCCGATCGGCTCGAAGCGCATTTGCATCGATACCGATTATTTCGCCACCTTCAATCGCCCGAACGTGACGCTGGCCGACATCAAGTCTGATCCGATCCAGGAAATCCTGCCGCACGCCGTACGCACCGCGGGCAGGGAGATCGAAGTCGACGCGCTGGTGCTGGCGACCGGTTTCGATGCGATGACGGGTTCGGTTGCAAAAATCGATATTCGCGGACGCCACGGGCAGACGCTCAATCAGAAATGGGCGGAAGGGCCCAGGACCTATCTTGGCCTGATGAGCGCGGGATTTCCCAACCTGTTCATCATCACCGGCCCCGGCAGTCCGTCGGTGCTGTCAAACATGATCGTGTCGATCGAGCAGCATGTCGACTGGATTACCGACTGCATCGCCTGGATGCGCGACCGCGGCCTCGATTCCATGGAGGCGAAGCAGGACGCCGAGGACAAGTGGGTGTCGCATGTCAACGAGGTCGCCCAGGGCACGCTCTATCCGCAGGCCAATTCCTGGTACATGGGAGCCAACATTCCGGGCAAGCCGCAGATCTTCATGCCCTATATCGGCGGCGTCGGAGTCTATCGTCAGATCTGCAACGACGTCGCTGCGAAGGGCTATGAAGGCTTCAACATGGAAGCAGCCGAACCGCTCAAGCGGGCCGCGTCCTGATTGTCGCGATGGCTGACGATCAAGAAGCAGCGGAGGCGGCGATCGCAGGCGTGCTGGAAACGCGCCGTATCGCTTGGAATTCCGGCGACTTCGAGACCTATCGAAAACTTTTGACCGAGGATGCCGATGTCGTCAGCGCTACGGGAAGGAAATCCGCCGGACGCGACGCGCTCATCGCCTTGTCCGCGGAGCAGAAGCGGCAGCCATCATATGAGGATGCCACCATCACCGCGACGGAGATCCGTGCGATCCGGCTGGTGAGGTCGGATGTCGCCTTGGTGGATGCCACCTACCGCATGACCGGCGTGCGGATTCCCGCCGACTCCGAGACGAGGCCGGTCGAGGGATCGATCCTGTTCGTCATGCTGGCGCAAGACGGCGCATGGCGGATCGCCTCGATCCGCGCCTTGCCGCCTTCCTGATTGTCAAGTCTCTAGAGGTCGGGCCGGGAGAAGCTGCCATGGGCACTTATGAAAAAGGCAACGTTCGCATTCACTACGAGGAGGCCGGGGCCGGCTTTCCGCTGCTGCTGATCGCCGGCGGCGGACTGAATTCGAGCATATCGGGCATCACCGGCAGTTATCCGCCCTTCAACGCGATCGAGGAGTTCAAGGACGAGTACCGCTGCATCGCCTTCGACCTCCGCAACGCCCCTCCCGGCCAGTCTTCTGGTCCGCTCGAGATCGACCGTCCCTGGGATTCCCACACTGACGACCAGCTCGGCCTGATGGATCATCTGGGTATCGACAGGTTCATGGTGCTGGGCTTCTGCATCGGCGGTCCCTTCATCTGGAATCTACTGAAGCGCGCGCCGGAGCGCGTCGTGGCCGGCGTGCTGGCGATGCCTTCAGGGTCGCGCCCCGAGATGCGCGACCTGTTCTACGACAACAACATGAAAGGCTGGGCTCCGGAGCTGATCAAACGCCGGCCCGACCTCACCATGGAGATGGCCGAGAAGTTTCTCACCAAAATGTACCGCAGCAACCCGGACTTCGTGTTTACCGTGACGCGCGATTTCGTGCGCCTTTGCCAAACGCCGGTGCTGATCCTGCCGGACGATATCCCGGCCCATCCCTATGCCGTCGCCATGGAGACGGCGATGCTGGCGCCGAACGCCGAAGTGAGCATGTTCCCGTGGAAAGAGCCCAGGGAGCGGATACCGCTGGCGGTGCGCCAGATCCGTTCCTTCCTCCGCGCGCATAGGCCGGCGTTCGCTTAAAGGACGCATTCACTCGTCGTGCCCGGGCTTGACCCGGGCATCCACGTCCTACTCTTGATGCCGCCAAGACGTGGATGGCCGGGACAAGCCCGGCCATGACGTCAGGTGATCGTTGACCGATCTCAGTGCTGCTGCAACTCGTGGCGACCCACCACCATCCAGTGCACTTCGTCGGGGCCGTCGGCGAAGCGCAGGTGGCGCACGTCGGTGTACATTTCCGACAGCGGCGACCATTGCGAAATACCCGTGGCGCCGTGCATCTGGATCGCCTGGTCGATAATGCGGCAGGTGCGCTCGGGCACCATGGCCTTGACCATGCTGACCCAGACGCGCGCCTCCTTGTTGCCGAGCACGTCCATCGCCTTGGCGGCCTTCAGCACCATCAGCCGCATGGCCTCGATTTCGCAGCGCGCCTGCGCGATGATCTGCAGATTGCCGCCAAGCTGCACCAGCTTCTTGCCAAAGGCCTCGCGGGTGAGGCCGCGCTTGACCATGAGGTCGAGCGCCTTTTCCGCCTTGCCGATAGTGCGCATGCAGTGGTGGATGCGGCCCGGACCGAGGCGGACCTGCGAGATTTCGAAGCCGCGGCCTTCGCCGAGCAGGATGTTTTCCTTGGGCACCCGCACATTGTCGAAACGGATGTGCATGTGGCCGCGCGGGGCGTGGTCGTGACCGAACACCGTCATTGGGCCGAGAATTTCCACACCGGGCGTGTCAATCGGCACCAGGATCTGGGACTGCTGGTTCTTTGGTGGCGCGTCGGGATTGGTCTTGACCATCGTGATCATGATCTTGCAGCGCGGATCGCCGGCGCCGGAAATGTAATATTTTTCGCCGTTGATGACCCATTCGTCCCCGACCAGCTTCGCGGTGGTCGAAATGTTCTTGGCGTCGGAGGATGCGACGTTCGGTTCGGTCATGGCGTAGGCGGACCGGATCTCGCCGGCGAGCAGCGGCTTCAGCCACTTTTCCTTCTGTTCGCGGGTGCCGACACGTTCCAGCACTTCCATGTTGCCGGTGTCGGGCGCCGAGCAGTTCATCGACTCCGAGGCCAGCGGATTCTTGCCGAGTTCGGCCGCGATATAGGCGTAATCGAGGTTGCTGAGCCCTTCGCCGGTCTCGGCGTCCGGCAGGAAGAAGTTCCAGAGCCCTTCGGCCTTGGCCTTGTCCTTGGCTTTCTGCAATACGTCGAGCTGGCCGGGCGCAAAGCCCCAGCGATCCACTTTCTTCTCGCCGAGCCGGTAAAACTCGACCGACATCGGTTCGACGGTTTCCCGGATGAACTTGTTGACATGGTCGAACAGCGGCCGCGCTTTCTCCGACATGCGCAGGTCGTTCAACTCGTCGCCGGGGTCCATGGCATAGCTCGTGGGCACGCTGACGTTCCTGTTCATGTTCTTGATCCTCCCGGATGGCAGCTTTACAGCGGCGCCAGGCCGAAGTCTGGCGCTATTTGATCATGGGCGTCGAATAATTGCTGTTTCAAACAATGTTCGACCGCGGCCGGTCAGGCCATGCGGTGCATGGCGCAGATTTTATTGCCGTCGGGATCGCGCAGGTAGGCGAGGTAGAGTTTCCCGGCGGCGCCTTCGCGCACGCCCGGCGGGTCTTCGCAGCTCGTTCCGCCATTGGCGATGCCGGCCGCATGCCAGGCGTCGGCCTGCTCAGGCGAACTGGCGGCAAAACCGATGGTACCGCCATTGGCCGCCACCGCGGGCTTGCCATTGATCGGCTTCGACACTCCAAACACGCCGGTCTTGGTTCGGTAGAAAATCCGATGGCGGTCCACTCTCCCGGGGGGAACGCCGAGCGTGCCGAGCAACGCGTCATAGAACGACTGGGCTTTCTCCAGGTCGTTGGTTCCGATCATCACGTGTGAAAACATCGTGCATTTCCTCCCAGTTTTGCCGAACGGCTGATGCCGCTTCGTGCCTTGTTTCCGTTGCAGTGTCAGAACGCTGTATAGCCGCCGTCGATCACAAAGCAATCGGCGGTGTGGTAGGACGACGCCCGGCTCATCAGATAGACCGCGATGCCGCCGAAATCCTCCGGCTCGCCGAACCGCCGCACCGGAATTCGCGGCATCACATTGGCGACGAATTTATCATTGGCCATGATACCGGCCGTCATGTCGCTCTTGATCCAGCCGGGCAGGATGGCGTTGGCGGTGACGCCCTGGCGTGCCAGTTCGACGGCGAGCGCGCGGCACAGCGCATTGATGGCGGCCTTGGTCGCGGCGTAATGCTCGTTGCGCGCCGTGCCGAAAATCGACGCCAGGCTCGAGGTGGCGACCAGGCGGCCGAACGGATCGCCTGCCGCCGCGCGTTCGGTCATGTGCCGGGCGGCGGCCTGGAACACGTGGAATACGCCGTCGAGATTGGTGGCGAACATTTTCCGCCATTCCTCTTCGGTGCGGTCGATGAAGGCGCGCCGGCCGCCGCCGCCGATGCCGGCATTGGCGAAACAGCCGTCGACCCGGCCGAAGGCCTCCAGCGTGGCGGCCATCGCCGCCTTGACCGAGTTGGGATCGCTGACGTCGCAAATTCGGCTGTCGGTCTTGCCCTTGGCGCCCGCCATGGTGGCCGCGGCGGCCTTGTTCTTGTCGGCGTTGCGGCCCCAGATCGAGACGCTGCAGCCGGCGGCGGTGAGCGCCTGCGCGATGCCGAGTCCGATGCCGCCATTACCCCCGGTGATGACGGCGACGCGGCCGGTGAGGTCGAAAATGCTCATGGTCGTTTCCCGCTGGGGTGTTTTTCGGATTTTTCCGTAAGAATTGGCCCACTTTGGATGTGCGTCCGATGGCGGGCAGATGTCCTGGTCCAACCATGGACAAGGCCATCAGGAAAATCAAATATGGCTTCGAAATCAAAACCCTTTGTACCGCAGGGCGAAATAATGCGGATCCCAACTCACGAGGAAACAGATGCAGTTCAAGCACGTCACGCTCGATATCGACGGTCCGGTTGCCATCCTGAAGCTGGACCACCAGGAGGTGATGAACGCGGTGTCGATGGACATGCTGGGTGGTCTTGCCGAGGCGCTCGATACCATTGACGAAAAAAGAGCCGAAATTCGCTGCGTGGTGCTGACGGGGGCGGGACGCGCCTTCTGCACCGGCGCCAACCTGCAGGGCCGCAACAACCCGAAGCCGGGCAAGAGCAACGCCGGCACCTCGCTCGAAGTCGGCTTTCATCCTTTCCTGCGCCGGCTGCGCAACCTGCATTGCCCTGTTGTCACCTCCGTCAACGGTCCGGCGGCCGGTGCCGGCATGAGTTTCGCGCTGATGGGTGACATGATCCTGTGCGCGCGTTCGTCGTATTTCCTGCAGGCTTTCCGACGCATCGGCCTGGTGCCGGATTGCGGCTCGACCTGGCTGCTGCCGCGTCTGATCGGCAAGGCGCGCTCGGTGGAGCTGTCGCTGATGGGCGAAAAGCTGCCGGCCGAAAAGGCGCTGGAATGGGGGCTGGTCAACCGGGTTTATGACGATGCCGTCCTGATGGACGAGACGATGAAGCTCGCCCATGAGCTCGCCAACGGTCCGACCGTCGCGCTGTCGCTGATCCGCAAACTGTACTGGGAGAGCCCGGAGAACTCGTTCGAGGATCAGCTCAACCTCGAATTCGAATCACAGCGGCTGGCGGGTTCGGCGGATGATTTCAAGGAAGGCGTCACCGCGTTCCTCGAGAAGCGTCCCGCGAAATTCAAGGGCAGATGATGCAGGAAGCGCTCCGGCGCTGCGTCGTGTCGTGGTTTTCGGGCGCGACCGGCGTCACCAACGCGGCGCGCCTGTCCGGCGGCGCCAGCCAGGAGACATGGTCGTTCGACATCGTCCATCCCGGCGGCAACATCGGCGCGATCCTGCGCCGGGCGCCGCCGGGCTATGGCGCGGCGCCCTCGCGCGCCGCCGGGCTCGATGCCGAGGCCATCCTGATGCAGCGGGCGTATGACGCCGGCGTGCCGTCGCCGTGCGTGCTGCATGTGCTGCGGCCGCAGGACGAACTCGGCACCGGCTTCATCATGGCGCGGGTCGAGGGTGAAACCATCCCGCGCAAGATTTTGCGCGACGCGCAGTTTGCCGAGGCCCGCCCGAAGCTGGCGCGCCAGATCGGCAGTATACTCGCCGCAATCCACGGAATTGACGTCGAGCAGCTGCCAGACCTTCGGCGCATGACGGCGACGAAAGAGATCGACGAGCTGGAGCGGGACTACCGCGGTTTCGACTGGCCGCGGCCGGTGTTCGAACTGGCGCTGCGCTGGCTGCGCGAGCGTGATCCCGGCCCCTCCCAGCAGGTGACGCTGGTGCATGGTGATTTCCGCCACGGCAATCTGATCGTCGGTCCGGACGGCGTGCGCGCGGTGCTGGACTGGGAGCTCGCGCATACCGGCGATCCCATGGAAGACCTCGGCTGGGTCTGCGTCAATTCATGGCGTTTCGGCGAGATTGACAAGCCGGTCGGTGGCTTCGGCACCCGGGAGCAGTTGTTTGCCGGCTACGAAGAGGCCGGCCGCCGCGTCGATCCCGATCGCGTCAAATTCTGGGAAGTGATGGGAACGCTGCGCTGGGGCGTGATGTGCTGCGGCATGATGCAGCGCTTTCGCATCGGCCCCGAGCATTCCATCGAGCGCGCCATGATCGGGCGCCGCTCGTCGGAAACCGAGATCGATCTGCTGCGATTGTTGGCTCCGCGAGGGAAATGATGCAAGACGAACCCACACCGGAAGAACTCACCAGGGCCGTCGCAGACTTCCTGCGCAACGACGTCACGCCTGTCCTCAGCGGCCATACCGCCTTCAAGTTGCGGGTTGCGATCAACGCGCTCGATCTGGTGACGCGCCAGCTCAGGCTGGAGCAGAACAGTGATGCCGCCGAAGCAGGGCGACTGTCGCAATTGCTCGGCCAGGAAGGCTCGCTCGTCGAGCTCAACCGCATGCTCGCCGATCGTATTGCCCGCGGCGAGGCCGATCTGCGGACACCCGGGCTGTCTGACCATCTCTGGCAAACCACGATGGACAAGCTCGCGGTCGATCAGCCGAACTACGGGTCGTACAAGCGGGAGTTGGAAAGCAAAGGCAGTTAGCTGGATACCGGCGATCCCGAACGGCGACCGACGCGGTCGTATCCCCTGACCATTGTGGGTGGCTGTAACTTCCGCCGGTATTTCGCGGGGCCAATACCGGCCAGCCGCCGGAAAAGCCGGCGAAAGGACGATGCATCTTCATATCCGATCTCGCGGCCGATGGCCTCGATTCCGAGGCCGGTAGTTTCGAGCAGTTGCTTGGCCTCCTCGACGCGCAAAGCCTGGATGTAGGCCAGGGGAGAATAGCCGGTCGCTGTTCTGAACCGCCTGTCGAATGTCCGCTTCGGCAGGCCGCATTGCCGGACCACCTCGGCCACGACATCCGCCCTGTCGTAGTTCAGGGCGATCCATTGCTGTGCGCTTTCGATCTTCGCGTCGCCATGGTTCACATTCTGGATCATGCACGCATACGGCAATTGCCCGTCGCGGTGCCACTGATAGAGGAATAGTTTGGACAGGCGGATGGCTTCCGCGGTGCCGGCGAATTTGGCTACCAGCAGCAGCGCCAGATCCTGCCATGACGATGCGCCACCGGAACAAACGACGCTGTGGCCATCGCCGCTCTGAACGATCAGACGGTCTGCGTGCAGCGTCACGCCGGGGTAGTACCGTTTGAACAGCGGTGCGTAGCTCCAGTGCGTGGTCGCCGCTTCACCCTCGAGAAGTCCGGCTTCCGCGAGGACGAGCGAGCCACCGCAGGCCGCATAAAGTGCTGCGCCTTGTCGATGCATGGCCTTGATCCAGTCGAGCAGTTCGCGATTCAGCGCCTTCAGGTCTTCGATCGATTTGACCATGACGTTCGGAACGAACACGATGTCGGTCCGGCCGACGTCATCGATGCTGTCCTGGGGGAGGATGCTGACGCCGGTCACGAGCTGCAGGACTTGTTTCGAGCTCGATACGATTCGAGGGACGAAGATCGGATGGTCTTCCTTGTGGCTGAAATCGCGACCCGCGGCCCACAGCGTGTCGAATACGCCGTAAACGATCGAGGGATCGCATTCGGGAAACACCACCAGGCTCACATGAACTTGATTTCGCATGAATTGGCTCAATCGGGCTGGAAGCGGTCATTTTGCCACTCACGGACAGCGTCAGCCAGCTTTTTCAGGACGACCAACGACGCATTGGGCGCGCGCGTTCGACCCGGGGTGCGAACCGAAAGGTCGTGGATGTGCCAAAGCAGGAGCTTCTACGATCGTCATGTTTCGGCGTCAGAGAAGCGGGAAGAGGAGGGCGCGGGTTAGGACCGCGCGTGCTTTCCTCTCAACCGACCGTACCCGGCACGCGCAAAAACCCGCGAAATCGAGCGCGGCCGCCGCGCACCGGTTCGCCGTTCAGTGCATAATCCGGAAACCGGGCGAGGAATCGCGAGATCGCGATCGCGCCTTCGAGCCGCGCCAGCGCCATGCCGGCGCATTGATGCGCGCCGGTGGCGAAGGCGAGATGCCGGTTCGGGGTGCGGGCGATATCGAGGGATTCCGGATCGGCGAATTGCTGCGGATCGCGGTTGGCCGCCCCGATGCAAAGCGTCACCGGTGTACCGGGGGGAAGCCGCACCCCGCCGAGTTCGACCGGCTCGGTGGTCATGCGGTTGCCGAGCTGGTTCGAGCTTTCGAAGCGCAGGATTTCCTCGATCGCAGACTTGATCAGATCGGGATGTTCGATCAGCCGCCTTTTCTGCGCAGGGTTGCCTGACAGCGCCACCAGCCCGTTGCCGATCAGGTTGGTGGTGGTCTCATGACCGGCGTTGAGCAGGAAGATGCAGTTGTGCAGCAGTTCTTTCTCGGTCAGTCGCTCGCCATTGTCCTCGCCCTGAATGAGGCGGGTCAGCACGTCGCGCTCGGGGTTGCCCGGTTTCGCACGGCGCCGCGCCACCAGGATCTCCAGATAGCCGAGAAATTCCGTCACCGCCTTGTTGCCGCGGGCAAAAACGTCCGGACTGATCACCGGCTCGAGCGCCCCCAAAATCGCCAGTGACCAGCCGCGCAGGGGGGCGCGTTCCTCCTGCGGCACATCCAGCAGATTGCCGATCACCTCGATCGGGATCGCGGCGGCAAAGTCGTCGATCAGATCCACGCTGCCTTTCGCAGCGAGCGCGGCAATCAGCCGGTCCACCAGCGCGATCAGGTCCGGCTCCATCCCGGCGATGGCGCGCGGCGACAGCGCGCCCATGATCAGCCGCCGCACCCTGGTGTGGGCGGGCGGGTCGTTGAAGACGAGGCTGGTGGTGTGGTGTTCGTAGAGCGGCGAATCGCCGTATTTCGGGAAAAATTCCTTCTTCTTGTCGGACGAGAAGACCCTCGTGCTCTTGTAAGCGCTGACGAGGTCGTCATAACGCGTCAGAAACCAGGAGCCGTTCGGCATGCGCTTGACCGGTTCATGCTCTCGCAGGGCACGATAGGTCGGGTAGGGATCGACATAGAACTCCGGCGTCAGTTTCTCGATATCGAAATTCGCCGCCAGTTCGCGCGTATCGGCATTCATGCTGCCATCCTTTGGCGGACAGATATGCCGTTTTCGCTCTCTGGTAAAATCCCGCATCCTCGGCATTTTTTTGTAATTCAACCCCATGCAAAGGTGGGTCCAAGCCGGCCCAGCTGCGTGCACCGCAGCAAAATACTTGACATTCGCGGAGGTGAGTGCTTACTCACAAGATGAGTACACCCTTGCGCATGACCAGCGATCTGCGGCGGCAGCTGATATTGAGCGCCGCCAAGCGCTGCTTTGCCCGCCACGGCTTTGCCGGGACGACGACCAAAAGCGTCGCCGCGGCCGCCGCCGTCTCGGAGGGACTGCTGTTCAAGCACTTTCCGTCCAAGGCCGCGCTGTATGCGGAGATCCTGGCGGAAGAGTGCGAGGCCGATCCCGATCTCACTCATCTGCTGGGGCTGGAGCCGTCGACCGCGACCCTGGTCGTCCTGGTCCGGGGCATGGTCCGGCACTTCATGCAGATCACCGTCGACGAGCTGGAAGCGCAGCGCCTTCGGCTCATGACCACCAGCCATCTCGACGACGGCGAATTCGCCCGGCTGCTCTATGGCAAGGTCGGCGACCTGATCGGGCCGGTATTCACCGCGTCGCTGGAGCGCGCCGTGGCGGCGGGCGAGGCGTCGCGGATCGGAAGCCAATCGCTCAATCTGTTCTGGTTCGCGCATCACACGGTGCTGATGGCCGCGCTGACGCGGCTTCCGGCCGTCCCTTGTCTCACTTACGGCCATGCGGCCGATCTCGAACGGCAAATTAGCGAATTCATCCTTCGTGGAATTGGACTTAACGAAGCCGCAATTGCCTCACATCTGGACCGCGATCTGTCGCCGGCTCCGGGGCAATCGGTCAATGCAGAAAGTGCATGACATGAACATCGTGACCGAACCCCACATCGCCGGCAAGCCGATCGCCGACAAGCCGCGCAAGCGTCCGGTCCGCATGATGCGCTGGTTCATCATCGTCGGGCTGCTGCTGGCGGTTCTGGTCGGCGGCATTGTCGGCTTCAATGCCTTCCGCAATAAGATGATCGCGCAGTTCTTCGCCAACAACAAGCCGCCGCCGGTGACGGTCACGGTCGCCGAGGCCAAATCGGAGGTGATCCCCAACCTGTTGAAGGCGGTCGGCGATCTCGCTGCCGTGCATCAGGTCAACATCACGTCCGACGTCAGCGGGCGCATCACCGAGATCATGTTCACGGCGGGCTCCACGGTGAAGGCCGGCGCGCCGCTGGTGCAACTGTTCGACGGCCCCGAGCAGGCCGATCTGGCAAGCTTCAAGGCGCAGGCCACCGTGGCGCAGCTGTCGCTGGAGCGCGCCAAGCAGCTGGCCTCGCGTCAGTTCGGTCCGCAGGCGACGGTGGATTCCGCGCAGGCGGCCTATGACCAGGCCCAGGCCGGTATCGCAAAGACCCAGGCGATCATTTCGCAGAAGCTGGTACGCGCGCCGTTCGACGGCGAACTCGGCGTCCGAATGGTCGAGGTCGGCCAGTTCCTGACCGCGGGGACGCAGATCGTCTCGCTGACCGATCTGTCGATGCTCTTTGCCAATTTCACCACGACGGAAAAGGACAGCGCGCTGCTCAAGGTCGGGCAGACGGTGCGCGTCGTGGTCGATGCCTATCCCGGCAGGACGTTCGAGGGCAAAATCACCACCATCGAGCCGCAGATCAGCAGCGACACCCGCAACATCCGGGTTCAGGCCACCCTCGCCAATCCCGATCGCATCCTGAAGCCCGGCATGTTCGCCACCACGACCGTGGTTCTGCCGGACAAACCTGCGGTGGTCACGGTGCCGGAAACGGCTGTCGATTACACGCTCTATGGCGATTCTGTTTACGTGATCACGGAGAAGAAGGCGGATGACGGCACGGTGAGCCTGACCGCGGTCCGCACCTTTGTCCGCACCGGCGACCGCCATGACGGGCGCGCCGTCATCTCCAGCGGCCTGAAGCCGGGCGACCGGGTGGTGGCGGTCGGACAGCTCAAGTTGCAGTCCGGCGCGGCGGTAGCCATCTCGACCGATCCGCCGCCACCGATACCGGCCAAGGCGCCGCGCAGCTAAGCGACCCTGCGCGGGGACGCCGCGATACCGCGATAAAACGACGACGGAGCGCCTTTCATGGCCTTTACCGATATCTTCATCAAGCGCCCGGTACTGGCGCTGGTCGTCAGCCTGCTGATCCTTCTGATCGGCTTCAAGGCCGCGACCTCGCTGCCGATCCGGCAATATCCGAAACTGTCGAACACCGTGATCACGGTGACGACGGTGTATCCCGGCGCGTCGCCTCAATTGATGCAGGGCTTCATTACCACGCCGATCGAGCAGGCGGTGTCGGCCGCCGAAGGCGTCGACTACATCACCTCGTCCTCGACCCAGGGCCAGAGCCTGATTTCGGTATACGTCAAGCTCGACTTCGATCCCAACCAGGCGCTGACCGAAGTGATGTCGAAGGTGAACTCGGTCAGATACCTGATTCCGAGAGAGGCCAATGATCCGGTCATCCTGAAGTCGACCGGCCAGACCACCGCCGTGATGTATCTCGGATTTTCCAGCGAGGAACTCTCGGGGTCCGCGATATCGGATTATCTGACGCGCGTGGTGCAGCCGATCCTGTCGACCGTCGATGGTGTGGCGTCGGCCGACATTCTCGGCGGACAGACCTTCGCGATGCGCATCTGGCTCGACCCGGCGCGGATGGCGGGACGCGGCGTGTCGGCCGACGACATCGCGGCCGCGATCCGGGCCAACAACTTCCAGGCCGCCGCCGGGCAGGCCAAGGGCTATTTCGTCGTCTCCAACGTGACGGCCAATACCGACCTGCAAAACGTCGACCAGTTCAGGCGCATGACCGTCAAGGCCAAGGACGGCGGCTTCGTGCGGCTGGAGGACGTCGCCACCGTCGAGCTGTCGGCGCAAAGCACCGACGCCAGCGTCGCCTTTTCAGGCGAGCGCGCGATCTTCATCGGCGTGCAGGCGACGCCGCAAGGCAATCCGCTCAACATCGTCACCGGCGTGCGCAAGCTGTTTCCGGAAATCGAGCGCAATCTGCCGCCGTCGCTCAAGATGAAAGTTGCCTACGACTCCACCAAGTTCATCCGTTCCTCGATCGAGGAGGTGCAAATGACCTTGATCGAGGCGGTCGGCATCGTGGTCGTCGTCATCTTCCTGTTCCTTGCCTCGTTCCGCTCCGTGATCATTCCGGTCGTCACGATTCCGCTGTCGCTGATCGGCGTCTGCAGCCTGATGCTGGTGATGGGCTTCAGCATCAATCTGCTGACGCTGCTGGCCATGGTGCTGGCGATCGGGCTCGTGGTCGACGACGCCATCGTGGTCGTGGAAAATATCCACCGCCATCTCGAGGAGGGCAAGTCGCCGGTGCAGGCGTCGTTGCAGGGCGCGCGCGAGATCGTCGGCCCGGTGATTTCGATGACCATCACGCTGGCCGCGGTCTATGCGCCGATCGGATTCCTCGGTGGTCTCACCGGCTCGCTGTTCCGTGAATTCGCCTTCACCCTGGCCGGATCGGTCATCGTCTCGGGCGTCATCGCGCTGACCCTGTCGCCGATGATGTGCTCGGTGCTGCTCAAGCACGGGCAGGGCGGCTGGTTCGCCCGAAAGGTCGACACGGTGTTCGGCGCCACCACGCGCTGGTATGGAAGGCAGCTCGATCGTTCGCTCGACTATCGCCCGATCACGGCGATGTTTGCACTGACCATCCTCGGCCTCGTGGTGTTTCTCTATCAGAACACCCCGAAGGAGCTGGCCCCCGAGGAGGATCAGGGCATCGTGTTCGCGGTGGTGAAGGCGCCGAAATACGCCAATATCGACTACACCGATTTCTACACCGAGAAGATGGACAAGGCGTTCGCCAAGTTTCCGGAAACCGACCTGCGCTTCATCATCAACGGCACCGCCGGCCCCAGCAACGGGATCGCCGGCATGCTGCTGAAGCCGTGGGACGAGCGCGAGCGTTCCTCGATCAAGCTGAAGCCGCTGGTGCAGGCGGAACTGGGCAAGATCGAGGGCGTCAACGCGTTCGCGTTCAACCTGCCGCCGCTGCCGGGCGGTCCGGGCGGCTTGCCGATCCAGATGGTGATCAACTCCACCAGCGGATACCAGGCGATCTACGAGGAGATGCTGAAGCTGAAGGACGCCGCGCGCAAGAGCGGCCTGTTCATCGTCGCCGACAGCGATCTCGACTTCAACCAGCCGGTGGTTCGGGTGAAGATCGACCGCTCCAAGGCCAATGATCTCGGCATCACCATGGCGCAGGTCGGCAGTACGCTGGCGACGCTGCTCGGCGGCAATTTCACCAACCGCTTCAATCTCGAAGGGCGATCGTACCAGGTGATTCCGCAGGTGCCGCGCGGCCTACGACTATCGCCGGAATCGCTTGAGAATTTCTACGTGCCGACCAGCACGGGTCAGCAGGTGCCGCTGTCGACGGTGGTATCGATCGAAACCGCGACCGATCCCAACGCGCTCACGCGCTATAACCAGTTGAACGCCTCCACCTTCCAGGCGGTGCCGATGCCGGGCGTCACCGTCGGACAGGCGGTGAACTTCCTCGAGGGCGCGGCCAAGAACCTGCCGGCCGGCTACAGCCATTCCTATCTGGCGGATTCCCGGCAATATGTGCAGGAGGGCAACCAGCTCGCCATCGCATTCGGCTTCGCGCTGATTATCATTTTCCTGGTGCTGGCGGCGCAATTCGAAAGCCTGCGCGACCCGCTCGTGATCCTGATCAGTGTGCCGATGGCGATCTCTGGCGCATTGGTTCCGCTGTTCTTCGGACTTGCGACCATCAACATCTATACCCAGGTCGGGTTGCTGACCCTGATCGGACTGATCAGCAAGCACGGCATCCTGATGGTCGAGTTCGCCAACGAGCTGCAGCTCAGGGAAGGTCTCGACAAGCGTTCGGCGATCGAGATGGCGGCGCGGGTCCGGCTTCGTCCCATCCTGATGACCACCGCGGCGATGGTGACGGGCTTGCTGCCGCTCCTGACGGCGAGCGGCGCCGGCGCTGCGAGCCGCTTCTCGATCGGTCTTGTCGTGGTGTCCGGCATGATGATCGGCACGCTGTTCACGCTGTTCGTGCTGCCTGCGGTCTATGTCGCGATCGCCACCAATCACCGCGCCGGCGCCGAATCCGAGCGTACCCGGGAGATCGAGGATTTCGATCTGAAGGCGCTGAAGACGACCTGAACCAGGGTCATGTTTCCGGTGACGGCGGATTGAACCCCCGCTGTCGCTTTCGTTTTGCCCCGTGCTATCTTGCCCATGCTTTTAGCGGCGCCAAAAGGCGTCCGCTCGCAGCGCAAACGAGGCACCGAAGGGGCATCAGAACATGACGCGTGATTTTCCGGCCGGCAATTACCGTTTCATTCCGGCGGTGTTTCAGTATTCGAGCGGCGCGGCCGCCAGCCCCGGCTATGAGGTTGAGCGCGTGCGCTTCGACAAGATGCCTCCGCTCGCCGAAGGCTTTGCGCTGATCAGGAAATACATCGAGGACGCGGGAAGGCCGCTGACCTCGTTCTGCGCATGCGAGCTGCGGTCGCCGTCGGCGTTCACCGAGGACGGCTTCCTGAAATTCAACCGGCACTACGTCAAGACGCTGGCGGAATGGGGCCTGTTCGACGGAACGATAAATCCGGTGGCGCGCAGCAATGTCTGTCCGGAAATCGATCCGCCCGCCGAGCCGTCGTTCTTCGCGTTCTCGTTCACCCGCCCGAGCGGCAACCCCGGCCCGAGTTTCGTCATCGCCGGCGGCGCCGAATCCCGCGAAGGACCCGGAAGCTATCCGGAGCGCACCGTGCGCTACCGCGACCTCAGCCCGGACGGTCTAAAGGAAAAAGTCCGCTTCACCGTCGGATCGATGGAAGCCCGTCTCGGCGCCTTCGGGTTCGGCTGGAAGGACACCACCGCGGCGCAGGCTTACACCGTGCAAGACTTCCATCCGGTCATCGCCGACGAAATGGTCCGCCGCGGCGTGATGCGATCCGGCCTGATCTGGCATTTCGCGAGACCGCCGGTGATCGACCTCGAATACGAGATGGATTGCCGAAGGGTGTTGCGGGAGACGGTGATCTGAGCCTTTCTTCCCTCTCCCGCCCTTGCGGGTGGGGGTTGCCTCCGCGAATCCCGTTGTCGAGAGAGCCCCCACCCCAACCTCCCCCGCAAGGGCGGGAGAGGGGCGCAGCGTGCTCGCTGAGATGTCACCGTTCACGCGGGATCGCGCGCGTCGCAAAGACCGGTGGAGACATCGCGGACGATGATCGACCAAGTCATCACCGTCCCGCCGCGTAGCCCTGCATGCCCCTGGGATTGGCGGCGGCGCGGCGGCGGCGGCCGAGCTTCGAGGCGGCGGTGAGCCGGCCTTCCGACCAGTCCGGGCCGGTTTCGACGATATGGCCGCGGCTCTCGAGCGTATCGACGGTTGCCTTCGGCACGCGGTTCTCGACCACCAGCACGCCGGGCCGCGAGGTGCGCGGCCAGAACGAGATCGGGAAATGCTCCGAATGCCATGCCGGCGCGTCGATCGCTTCCTGCAGGTTCATGCCGGCGTGGACGTGGCGCAGGAAGAACTGCGTGGTCCACTGGTCCTGCTGGTCGCCGCCGGGCGAACCCCAGGCCATGTACGGCTCGCCGTCCCGCAAACACATGGTGGGCGAAAGCGTAGTGCGCGGCCGCTTGCCCGGCGCCAGTGCGGCGGGGTGATCTTCCTCGAGCCAGAACATCTGGGCGCGGCTGCCGAGGCAGAAACCGAGTTCGGGAATGACGGGCGATGACTGCAGCCAGCCACCGGACGGCGTCGCCGAGATCATGTTGCCGGCCTGGTCGATGATGTCGAAATGCACGGTGTCGCCGCGCACCTCGCCGAAGCGGCCGACGGTCGGCTCGCCCGCGCCCATGGCGCCGACCGCCTCGCGGCTACCTTCCTGCCGGCGCAGTTTGACGACGGACCCGAAGCCTTCGACCGAGCCGGGCAGGAAATCGAGCGACGCCTTGTCTTTCGAGATGAGCTTGCGGCGCTCGTCATTGTAGGCGTCCGACAGCAGCGTCGCGATCGGGATCTCGCTGAAGTCCGGATCGCCGTAAAACTTCTCGCGGTCGGCGAAGGCCAGCTTGGCGCATTCGACCTGCAAATGAATGAATTCGGGACCTGCGGGGTCGAGCCCGTCAAGTTCAAATCCCTTCAGCAGCGCCAGCTGCTGCAGCATGACCGGGCCCTGGCTCCAGACACCGGGCTTGCAGACTGTATAGCGGCCATAATCGTAGGTCAGCGGCGCTTCGACCGACGGCTGCCAGCGCGCCATGTCGTCGGCGCGGAGCACGCCCTTATGCGGCGAACCGCTGACGTCCATGATGGCTTGCGTGCGGCAGAACTTGTCGATCGCCTCGGCCACGAAACCTTTCGACCACGCTCTGCGCGCCGCCTCGATCTGCACGACGCGGTCGCCGCCTGCGCTTTCGGCTTCGCTCAGGATGCGGGCATAGGTTTCCGACAGCGTCTTGTTGGTGAAGAGCGTGCCGGGTCTTGGCACTTCGTTGTTCGGCAGATAGACCGCCGCGGAAGTCTTCCAGTGCGTGCGAAACATTTTCTCGACGGTCTGGATGGTGGCGGCAGCGCGCTCGACCAGCGGGTAACCGTCGCGGGCATAGGCGATGGCGGGCTCCAGCACGTCGCGCAGCCGCAAGCTGCCGTAGTCGCGCAACAACAGCATCCAGGATTCGAAGGTGCCGGGCACGCAGGCGGCCAGCAACCCGGTGCCGGGGACCATTTCGAGACCTTCGCTGCGATAATGCGCGATGGTGGCGCCCGCGGGGGCAGGGCCCTGGCCGCAAATCACCTCGGTGCGGCCGCGCTTGACGTCGTGCACGATGATGGGGACGTCGCCGCCCGGACCGTTCAGATGCGGTTCCACCACCTGCAGCGTGAAGGCAGTGGCGACGCCGGCGTCGAACGCATTGCCGCCTTTTTCCAGCGTCGCCATCCCGACCGCGGTGGCGATCCAGTGCGTGGAGGTCACGACCCCGAAGGTGCCTTCGATCTCCGGCCGGGTGGTGAAGGGATCGGGGTTGATGTTGCTCATGGGGATCCATCGTTGCGAAGGCCGCGGCTGCGCACTTGACCACAGCCATGGCGGCCTGCCAACCGGCGCCGAACGCGTGGCGCGCCCATCCCGTGATCAGACCGATGCGGCCGCGGCGCGAGCCGGATCGTTGACGGCATGGCAGGCGACGCCGCCGATCAACGCAGGCGCTTCCCTGCGGCACAGGTCGAACACCAGCGGACAGCGCGGGTTGAAGGCGCAGCCGGGCGGCGGATCGATCGGGTTGGGGATTTCGCCCTGCACCGGAATCCGCTGGCGGCCGGACATCGCGAGATCGGGAACCGCGCCCAGCAGCATCCGGGTGTAGGGCATTCGCGGATTGCTGAAGAGTTCGCGCCCTTCGGCGATCTCGACGATGCGGCCGAGATACATCACGCCGATGCGGTTGGCCATGTGCCGTACCACCGCGAGGTTATGGCTGATGAAGAGGTAGGTGAGGCCGAACTTGTCCTGCAGGTCGCGCATCAGATTGAGGATCTGCGCCTGCACGGAGACATCGAGCGCGGAGGTCGGCTCGTCACAGACGATGAACTCGGCTTCCGACGCCAGCGCGCGGGCGATGGCGATGCGTTGCCGCTGCCCGCCGGAAAATTCGTGCGGATATTTCCAGCCGTCGTCGGCATGCAGGCCGACGAGTGACAGAAGTTCGCCGACCCGCGCCTGGATGTTGCGCTCGCCCTCGATCAGGTCGAAGGCGCGGATCGGTTCGGCGACGATGGCGTCGACCCGGAAGCGCGGATTGAGGCTGGCATAGGGGTCCTGGAAGATCATCTGGATGCGGCGGCGCAACTGCTGGCGCGCCTGCAATTGCCTGGCATTGCTCATCGACACCCCGTCGATGATGACCTCGCCCGAGGTCGGCGGCAGCAGTCCGACCACCATGCGGGCGACGGTGGTCTTGCCGGAGCCGGATTCGCCGACCAGGGCAAAGGTCTCGCCCTTCCTGATGTCGAAGGTGACCCCGTCCACCGCCTTCAGAAATTCAAGGTGGCCGCCCTCGATCACCCGGTTGAGCCAGGGTTTCGAGACGTCGAACACGCGGCGCAGATTCTTGACGTCGATGAAGGGGGCTGAGGTCACGCCGCGGTTTCCGTCGCGGCGGCGCCGTAGAGGTGGCAGGCCACGGCCCGGCTGCCTTGCCGCATCGGTTCGGGCCGCTCGACCCGGCAGCGGTCGAACGCGAAATCGCAGCGCGGGTTGAACGCGCAGCCCTGCGGGATTGCCGATAGCCGTGGCATGGAGCCGGGGATCTGGACCAGGCGGTCGGCGTCGCCGGCGAGCGTCGGGATCGCGCCCATCAATCCCTTGGCGTAGGGATGCAGCGGGTTCTGGATGACGTCCTGCACCGGGCCGATTTCGGCGATGCGGCCGGAATACATCACCGCGACGCGGTCCGAGGTTTCGGCGATCACGCCCATGTCGTGGGTGACCAGCATCACGGCGGTGCCGTGATCGCGTCCGAGGCGTTTTATCAGCGAGATGATCTGGGCTTGCACCGAGACGTCCAGCGCGGTGGTCGGCTCGTCGGCGATGATCAGTTCGGGTTCGGCGCAGATCGCCAGCGCGATCACGACGCGCTGGCGCATGCCGCCGGAGAATTCGTGCGGGTAGGCGTCGATGCGCTTTTCCGGGGCGGGAATGCCGACCTCGGCGAGCAGGTCGATGGCGCGCTTGCGCGCCGCCGTTTCCGACAGATTGAGATGGGTCTTGATGGTTTCGACGAGCTGGTCGCCGATCCGGTACAACGGATTGAGGCTGGTGAGCGGATCCTGGAAAATCATGCCGATCCGCTTGCCGCGGATCCGGCGCAGTTCTTCCGGCGGCAGGTTGTCGATCCGCATGCCCGACAGAAAGATCTCGCCGCCGGCAATGCGGCCGGGCCGATCGATCAGGCCGATCACCGCAAGGCCGGTAACGGATTTTCCGGCGCCGGATTCGCCGACCACGCCCAGCACCTCGCCCTTGGCGATGTCGAACGATACCCCGTCGATGGCGCGCAAGGTGCTGCGGCGGGTGACGAACTCCACCCGGAGATTGCGCACGGAGAGTACGGGTTCGGTCATGCGATCACGGGCATGGTGATGGCGGGGCTGCTCATCGGAGTTTCGGGTTGAGCGCGTCGCGCAGCCAGTCGCCGAGCAGGTTGATCGCGAGGATCAACGACGCCAGCGCAAGACCCGGGAAGGCCACGATCCACCATTCGCCCGCGAACAGATAGTTGTTTCCGATCCGGATCAGGGTGCCGAGCGAGGGCATGGTGTCGGGCATGCCGGCTCCCAGAAACGATAGCGTCGCCTCCGTGATGACGGCGAGCGCGAGGTTGATGGTGGCGATCACCAGGATCGGGCCCATCGCATTGGGCAGCACGTGACGCAGCATGATCACGGGGGCGGGCAGGCCGATCAGCTGCGCCGCCGCGACGTAGTCCTTGGACTTCTCCACCATGACCGAGCCCCGCACGGTGCGGGCATACTGCACCCAGAAGCTCAGCCCGATGGCGAACACCAGCACGCCGAGCGTGCTCATGGCGTCGAGGCTGTTGCCGAACACCGACTTGGCCACGCCGTTGATCAGCAGCGCGATCAGGATGGCGGGAAAGGTGAGCTGCACGTCGGCGATCCGCATGATCAGGCCGTCGACGGCGCCGCCGACATAGCCGGCGATCAGTCCGAGGACGATGCCGAGCGTGCCGGAGAACAGCACGCCGAGAACGCCGACCGTGAGCGAAATCCGCAAGCCGTAGAGAATGGCGGAAAACACGTCGCGGCCCTGTTCGTCGGTGCCGAGCAGGAACGGGCTCTGGCCGTCCGCGGTCCAAATCGGCGATATCCGCGAATTCATCAGCTGAAGCTGCGCCGGATCGAACGGGTTCTGCACCGCCAGAAACGGCGCCAGGATCGCCAGCAGGAAAAACAGCAAGGTCACGGCGCCTGCGACCATCGTCATCTTCGAGCGGCGGAACGAATAGAACACGTCGCTGTCGAGGGCGCGTCGGAACCAGCCGCTGCCGGCATGCGGCCGCGGCGTGCTCGGTTCGGCTGGGTGCGGCACGACGGTGTCTGTCATCAAGGGGATCCCGGGCTCACGTCGGGCGACGCAAGGTCGAGCGCAGGCGCGGATCGACGACCGTATAGAGAATGTCGACCACGAGATTGATGGTGACGAAGATCAGGGACACCATCAGGAGGTAGGCGGCCATGATCGGAATATCGACGTTCTGCACGGCTTGCACGAACAACAGCCCCATGCCCGGCCACTGGAAGACGGTTTCGGTAATGATTGCAAATGCAATGACCGCGCCAAACTGCAGGCCGGCGATGGTGAGCACGGGCACCAGCGTGTTCCTGAGCGCGTGGCCGAAATGGATCGCCCGCGTCGTCAGGCCGCGCGCCCGCGCAAAGCGGATGTAGTCGGTGCGCAGCACTTCGAGCATCTCGGCCCTTACCAGCCGCATGATCAACGTCATCTGGAACAGGCCGAGCGTCACCGAGGGCATGATCAGGGCCTTGAGGCCGGAGACCGTGAGCAGGCCGGTGGTCCACCAGCCCAGCCGCACCACCTCGCCGCGACCGAACGACGGCAGCCAGCCGAGCACCACGGCGAACAAATAGATCAGCAGGATACCGATCAGGAACGTCGGCAGCGAAATTCCGATCAACGACACCGCCTGGAATATCTTGGCCAGGAACGTGTCGCGTTTCAGCGCGGAGTAAACTCCCATCAGGATGCCGAATACCATCGCGAAGATGGTGGCACAGGCGGCGAGTTCCAGCGTTGCCGGCATCCGCTCCATCAGGAGACTCGAAACCGGCTGGCGGAACTGATAGGAGACGCCGAACTTGAACTGCGCGGCGTTGGCGAAATAGCGGGCGAACTGCAGCGGCACCGGATCGTCGAGCCCGAGCGACTTGCGCACCGCTTCGCGCTCGGCGGCCGGGGTATCCAGCGAGACGATCTGGTTGACCGGATCGCCCGCGAAGCGGAACATCGAGAACGAGATGATCCCGACCGCGATCATGACTCCGATGGCCTGGATGGCGCGGCGAAGCGTGAAAGCGAGCATGGGATCCTTTCACTTAACGTGCGGCGGGCGGGCGTCAGCCCAAAACGAACGGTCCCGGGAGCGTGGAGCCACCGGGACCATGAGCCTCAAGGCTGCTTACTCCTGTTTGGTCGCCCAATACAGCAGAACCTGATTGTCGGCGCGCTGCGTCAGCTTCACCTTCTTCGACACGCCCCACGCCAGCGCCTGCTGATGCAACGGGATGTAGCCGAAATCCCTGGCGCCGATCTCGAACGCTTCCTTGATCATGAGATCGCGCTTGGTCGTATCCGTCTCCAGCAGCACCTTGTCGGCGATCGCATCCAGGTTCTTGTTGCAGTAGCCGCCGAGATTGGCTTCGCCGCGGTTTGAGTTCGGATTGTCGCGGCAGCCCATGATATCGTGCAGGACGTTGTGCGCGTCCGAAGTGCCGGGCGTCCAGCCGAGCAGATAGAACGATGTCTGGTACCCGCCGGGCTTCAGCACCTTGGCGAAATACTGCGCCTTGGGCTGCGCCAGCAGGTTCACCTTGACGCCGATGCGGGCCAGCATGCCGACCACCGCCTGGCATATCGCGGCGTCGTTGACGTAGCGGTCGTTCGGGCAGTCCATCGTGACTTCGAAACCGTCGGGATAGCCGGCCTCGGTCAAAAGCTTCTTGGCGCCGTCGGGATCGAACTTCGGACGGGTAAAGTCCTTGGAAAGCGGGAACAGCTGCGGCGCAATCATCAGGGCCGACGGCGTCGCGAGGCCGCGCATCACGCGGGTCTTGATCAGCTCGACATCCACAGCCTTGAAGAACGCTTCGCGCACCTTGATGTCCTTGAACGGATTCTTGCCCTTGATGTTCGAATACAGGAGTTCGTCGCGGACCTGGTCCATGCCGAGGAAGATGGTGCGAAGCTCGGGGCCCTTCAACACCTGGGCGTTCGGACTGGAGTCGAGGCGCGCGATGTCCTGCGTCGGAACCGGCTCGATGACGTCGACCTCACCGGACAGCAAGGCCGCCACGCGGGTGGCGTCGGACGCGATCGGCGTGAAGACGATCTCTTTCAGATTGTGTTCGGGCTTGCGCCACCAGTTCGGGTTCGCCTTGAACACGGTCTTGACGCCGGGCTGGTGGCTTTCGATGGTGAAGGCGCCGGTGCCGTTGGCGTTGAGCGAAGCAAAACTCGGCGAGGTCGCCGCGGCAGGGGTCGGGGCGGCAGCGTTGTTCGCCTCGGACCATTCCTTGTCCATGATGTACCAGGTATCCCATTGCGAATGCAGGATGGGATTGGGCGAGGTCAGCACGAAATCCACGGTGTGATCGTCGATCTTGACGACCTTCGCGTCCTTGGCAAGGCGGGTCTGCAGGTTGGAGCCGGCCGCCCTGACGCGGTCGGCCGAGAACACCACGTCGTCGGCGGTGAAGGGGTTGCCGTTCTGGAACTTGACGTTCTTGCGCAGGTGGAAGCGCCAGCGTGTCGGCTCGGGCGTTTCCCACTTCTCGGCGAGGCCGGGAATGATCGTGAGATCCTTGTCGCGCGCGATCAGGCCTTCATAGACATGTCCGTTGTGGGCGTGCGTCGTGCTTTCGTTGAGGGTGTAGGGGTCGAGTGACTTGAGGTCGCCCTGGTTGGCATAGCGCAAGGTCTGGGCCGATGCCGGGGCCATCGCAGCAGCGACGATCGATAAGGTGGTCGTTGCGAACAAGGTTCGACGTACCGACATTTGTCAGGGTTCTCCGCTGTTGCACGCTGTATTGCCGCTGTTGCGGCAGCCAAGGTTGAACCCATTGTTGCCAGAGTTTGGCCGTCGCGCAAGCGCGATTTCCCGGGACAGGTCGGTTTGCGCGCGGCTGCCCCAGCAGCTAGCTTCGCTGCAGACAGCGGAAACGACAACGCAACATCCAGCTTTCGGAGTGCCGTGATGGCGGAGTTAAGGGCCGATGTTCTCGTGCTGGGCGCGGGCATGGTCGGCGTCGGCGCCGCCCTGCACCTGCAGCAGCGCGGGCGCGACGTTATCCTGGTCGACCGGCACGAATGGGCCGGGGAGGAAACCAGTTTCGGCAATGCGGGAATGATCGAGTGCGCGTCGGTGTTTCCCTACATGTTTCCGCGGGATTTCGGCCAGATCCTGCGATACGCTTTGAACAAGGCGCCACAGGTGCGCTACAGCGTCGCCGATCTTCCGGTCTGGCTGCCTTGGATCATGCGCTATTATTTCGCCTCCTCGCCGCAGCGGGCGCTGCACAGCGCGATGGCCGAACTGCCGCTGATCCGCCGCAGCCTGATCGAGCATGAGGCGCTGATATCAGAGGCCGGCGTGCCGGAACTGCTGCGGCGCACCGGCTGGATCAAGCTGTACCGCTCGGACGCGACGCTGGCGAACGCGCTGCGCGACTTCGAGCGGGCCAGGGCGTATGGCGTCGAGGGCGATGTGCTCGATGGCAAGGCCATTGCCGCCCGCGAGCCCAACCTGTCTGACGGCTTCGCGGGCGGGATTCATTTTCCCGCACCCGGATTTGTTCCGGATCCGGGCGGACTGGCCAAGGCCTATGCGGCCCTGTTCAAGCGCAAGGGCGGACGCGTCATGGTCGGCGATGCGAAAACCCTCGAACAGGCGGCCGGGGGCTGGCGTATTGCGGGGCTCGGTGGCGCGGCGGTCGCCCGCGACGTCGTGGTGGCGCTGGGACCTTGGTCCGATCTGGTGTTTCGCCCGCTCGGCTATGACATCCCGCTCGGCGTCAAACGCGGCTATCACCTGCACCTGGCGGCGCGCGGCAATGCCGTGCTCCATCATCCGGTGCTCGATGCGGACCAGGGTTTTGTGCTGGCGCCGATGAACCGCGGCATTCGGCTTACCACCGGGGTGGAGTTCGCCCGCCGCGATGCGCCGGCCACTCCCCTTCAGATCGAGCGCGCGCTGCCGCGGGCGCATGCGTTGTTTCCGCTGGGCGATGCCATCGATGCAAAACCCTGGATGGGCGCGCGGCCGTGCCTGCCCGATATGCTGCCGGTGATCGGGAGGGCGCCCCGCCATGCCGGCCTGTGGTTCGATTTCGGACACCAGCACCACGGCCTGACGCTCGGTCCCGCGACCGGCCGTCTGCTGGCGGAGCTGATGACCGGCGAGACGCCGTTCGCCGACCCGACGCCCTTCGCCGTCGAGCGGTTCGGTTGACCATAACGGTCGAATGACGCCCACGGGACCTGTCCGGTCCGGTCAGGCCGCTTGCGCCGCGCCGCCCGTCGTGGCGATACTACAGCCAGCTGTCGAACAGCGATCAGGAGCCGACATGAAGGTAAACGTCGAAGTAGATTGCACGCCGCTTGAAGCCCGGCAGTTTTTCGGGCTTCCGGATGTGCAGCCGATGCAAACGGCTGTCATGGACAAGCTTCAGCACCAGATGCTGGCCAACATCGAAAAGGTTTCGCCGGAAGCGCTGATGCAGAGCTGGTTCACCTTCGATCCGAAGATCGCCGAGCGCTTTGGCGAAATGTTCGTGACCATGGCTGGCCTCGGCGGCTCGCGCGCGCCCGACAAGAAGTAGCGTGCCGATCGTCCGCAGCGATGCACCCCCACCGGGCCGGCTTCGCCCGCCCGGTCTCGGCCTGCTGCTGGCCGAGGCGAGGGCATTATTCGAGTTCAACGCCAGCCTGCTGCTGTCGCCGCTGTTGATGCGGGCGCCAAGGGGCGATGGCCATCCGGTGCTGATGCTCCCGGGTTTCCTCGCCAGCGATCTGTCGATGGCGCCGATGCGCCGATATCTCAGGGAGCTCGGCTACGACGCCCACGCCTGGAGGATGGGCCGCAACACCGGCGGCGTGTCGCGGATGCGGGCCGCGCTGCGCGACCGGTTGACCGGGATCCATGCCGCCACCGGCCGCAAGGTCAGCATCGTCGGGTGGAGCCTGGGCGGCGTCTATGCGCGCGATCTGGCGCTGCAGGCGCCTGACATGGTGCGTTACGTCGCGACACTCGGAAGTCCCTTCGCTAACGACGTCAGGGCGACCAACGCGACGCGGCTCTATGAGGCGCTGTCGGGCGAAGGCGCGGACGACAATCCGGAGCTTCGGGCGGCGATAGCAGGCGATCTGCCGGTACCGACCAGTTCGATCTATTCGCGCACCGACGGCGTCGTGAACTGGCGCACCTGCCTGCTGCGCCCCTCCGATACCGCCGAGAACATCGAGATCCACTTCGCCAGCCACATCGGGCTCGGAGTCAATCCGGCCGCCTTGTGGGCGGTCGCCGATCGCCTGGCCCAGCCCGAGGGCGAATTTCGGCAATTTGACCGATCGGGGCCGTTTGCCATTGCATATGCGCCTCCGGAAAATGCACAATCCTGACCAGTGTCCCGGCAACAGGGCCGCCTGAACGGAAAGAAGCGCCAGCAAGGCGCCGCATGATCCACGGGAGGAAAACATGAGTGACGCCAAAAAGCTGTCCTCAATGGACGCGTCGTTTCTGTACCTGGAAACGCCTGAGATGCCGATGCATGTCGGGAGCATGGCGATCTTCCGGCTGCCCCAGGACTACAAGGGCGACTTCTTCGAGGACTTCAAGGCGATGATCGCCTCGCGGCTGCATGTCGCGCCGATCCTGAAAGCCCGCCTGGAGAAAGCGCCGCTCGACATCGATCATCCGTCCTGGGTGGAGGACGACCAGTTCGATATCGACCGCCATATCTTTCGCGGCAGCCTGCCGGCGCCGCACGACCGCGCCACGCTGGAGCGTCTCGTCGGCTGGATCCATGCCAAGCTGCTCAACCGCGCCCGTCCGCTCTGGGAATTCTACGTCTTCGAGGGCATGAAGGACAACGAAATCGGGCTCTATTCCAAGATGCATCACGCCTGTATCGACGGCGGCGCAGGGGCGGCGCTGACCAACATGATTTACGACGTGACGCCGATCCCGCGGAAAATCGATCCGCCGACGGCGCGGGCCAAGGTCGGCCAGGAGCCGCGCGACATCGCCGCCAATCTGATCGATTCCTACCAGGCGCTCTGGCGCCAGCCGTTCGACGCCTCTGCGGCGCCGAAGAGCATCGACCTGCCGCGCTCAGGAAAAAGCGATCTCGGATCGATCCTGTTCGACAACGCCATGTTCCAGATCGAGAGCGCGGTGAAATTCGCCGGCAGCATTCCCGCCATGATGAAAAGCGTCTCCGACGTGGTCGGCAAGATTTCCGATCCGAAGTCGCGCGACAGCATGGCCAGCATGGTGTCGCCCTCAAGCATCCTGAACAAGGCGATCTCGTCGGAGCGCAGCTTCGCCGGCGTCTCGATCTCGCTGACCCGGGCGAAGGCGCTGGCCAAGCAATCCGGCGGCAAGCTCAACGACGTCGTGCTGGCGCTGTCATCCGGCGTGGTGCGGCGCTATCTGCTGGAGCAGGGCGCGCTGCCGACCAAGTCGATGACGGCCGCGGTGCCGATCTCGCTGCGCGAAGAGGGCAACACCGACGCCAACAATCAGGTGTTCGGGATGATCTGCTCGATCGCCACCAACATCGAGGATCCCAAGGCACGGCTGGAGGCGATCATCGCGCAATCCACCAAGTCGAAGGAGATGTCGCATCCGCTGCGCGCGCTGATGCCGCAGGTGTCGAACATCTCGATGCTCGGCGCGCCGATCCTGGTCCAGATCCTGGCGCTGCTGTACAGCCGCTCCAACCTGTCGGACGTGCTGCCACCGGCGGCCAACATCACGGTGTCCAACGTGCCCGGGCCGCGGCAGACGCTGTATGCGGCGGGGGCGGAATTGCTGCACATCTTCCCGGTGTCGATCTCGACCCATGGGCTGGCGCTCAACATCACCGTGCAGAGCTACCGTGACCAGCTCGATTTCGGCTTCATTGCCGGCGCCAACATCATTCCCCACGTCCAGATTCTGTGCGACATGCTGCCGGCCGAATTCACCGCCCTCGAGGCCGCCTTCGCGCCGCCGGCCGACCTCAAGAGCGCAGCGAGTTAGTCGAGACCAGTCAGAGTGGGACACAGTCATGATCGAGATGCCGCCGCTGCAATTCGCCCAGACGAACGGCATTCGGATGGGCTATTACGAAGCCGGCCCGAAAACCGACAGGCCGCCGGTCATTCTCTGCCACGGCTGGCCGGAGATCGCGTTTTCGTGGCGCCACCAGATCAAGGCGCTGAGCGAGGCCGGGATTCGCGTGATCGCGCCCGATCAGCGCGGCTACGGCGCGACCGACCGGCCTGAGCCGGTCGAATCCTACGACATCGAGCACCTGACCGGCGATCTGGTCGGCCTGCTCGATCACCTCAAGATCGACAAGGCGATCTTCGTCGGCCACGACTGGGGCGGCTTCATCGTCTGGCAGATGCCGCTGCGGCACATCGACCGCGTCGCCGGCGTGGTCGGAATCAATACGCCGCACACCGACCGGGCGCCGGCCGACCCGATCGAACTCTTGCGCAAGCGTTTCGGCGAGCACATGTATATCGTCCAGTTCCAGGACCCCGCGCGCGAGCCTGACAGGATCTTCGGCAGCCGGGTCGAGCAGACCTTCGACGCCTTCATGCGCAAGCCGGTGCCGCGCGGTAACGCGCCGGCGGAACAGGTAGTCGCCGGCGTCGGCGCCTCGCCGCGGCTCAATCTGGCCTTCCCGCAGATGATTGCGGCCTACGACGCCAAGCACGACCCGCGGACGCCGATCCTTTCGCCGGAAGAGAAAAAAGTCTTTGTCGACACATTTACAGAATCCGGCTTCACCGGCGGCATCAACTGGTACCGCAACATGTCGCGCAACTGGCAGCGCTCGGCCGATATCGACCACACCGTGCGGGTGCCGTCGCTGATGATCATGGCCGAGAACGACCACGTGCTGCCGCCGTCCGCGGCCGACGGCATGGAGAAGATCATCCCCGATCTGGAGAAATATCTGGTTCGCGACAGCGGCCACTGGACGCAGCAGGAGAAGCCGGAGGAGGTCAGCGCCAAGCTGATCGAATGGCGCCGGAAGCGGTTTGGGTAGGGATATATTGAGAAACACCCGTGACCTCATCCTGAGGTGCGAGCCTCTTCGGCGAGCCTCGAAGGATGCGACAGAGGGGACAATCGGCCCATCCTTCGAGACGCCGCGCGGAAGACGCGCGGCTCCTCAGGATGAGGTCATCGGACGAAATTAGCAGGGGACAATCTCGCGATGGCGTCGATCAATAAACTGAGCCCGATCCCGCATCCGCCGAAGAAGCCGGTGGTCGGCAACATGCTGTCGCTGGACGCCAATGCGCCGGTGCAGCATCTGGTGCGGCTGGCCCGGGAGCTCGGGCCGATCTTCTGGCTCGACATGATGGGCGCGCCGCTGGTCATCGTTGCCGGTCACGACCTGATCGACGAACTCAGCGACGAAAAACGCTTCGACAAGGCGGTTCGCGGCGCGCTGCGCCGGGTGCGCGCCGTGGGCGGCGACGGCCTGTTCACGGCCGACACCACGGAGCCGAACTGGAGCAAGGCGCACAACATCCTGCTGACGCCGTTCGGCAACCGCGCCATGCAGTCCTACCACCCGAGCATGGTCGACATCGCCGAACAGCTGGTGAAGAAGTGGGAGCGGCTGAACGGCGACGAGGAGATCGACGTCGTTCACGACATGACGGCGCTGACGCTAGACACCATCGGCCTGTGCGGCTTCGACTACCGGTTCAATTCGTTCTACCGGCGCGACTACCACCCCTTCGTGGAATCGCTGGTGCGCTCGCTCGAGACCATCATGATGACCCGCGGCATTCCGCTGGAGAATCTGTGGCTGCAGAAGCGGCGCCGCGATCTCGCCGCCGACGTCGCCTTCATGAACAGGATGGTCGACGAGATCGTTGCCGAGCGCCGCAAGAATGTCGCGGCCGCCGAGACCAAGAAGGACATGCTCGGCGCCATGATGACGGGCGTGGACCGCGCCACCGGCGAGCAGCTCGACGACGTCAACATCCGCTACCAGATCAATACCTTCCTGATCGCGGGCCACGAGACCACCAGCGGCCTGTTGTCCTGCACGATCTATGCGCTGCTGAAGCATCCCGAGGTGCTCAAGAAGGCCTATGAGGAGGTCGATCGGGTGCTCGGCCCCGATACCGATGCACGGCCGACCTACCAGCAGGTCACCCAGCTCACCTACATCACCCAGATTCTCAAGGAGGCCTTGCGGTTGTGGCCGCCGGCGCCGGCCTATGGCATCTCACCGCTGAAGGACGAAACCATCGGCGGCAAATACCAGCTCAGGAAAAACACGTTTATCACCGTGCTGGTGATGGCGCTGCACCGGGATCCCAGCGTGTGGGGACCCAATCCCGACGCGTTTGATCCGGAGAATTTCAGCCGCGAGGCCGAGGCGGCGCGTCCCGTCAACGCCTGGAAGCCGTTCGGTAACGGCCAGCGCGCCTGCATCGGCCGCGGCTTTGCCATGCATGAGGCGGCGCTGGCGATCGGCATGATCCTGCAGCGCTTCAAGCTGATTGACGTCAACCGCTACCAGATGGTGCTGAAGGAAACGCTGACCATCAAGCCGGACGGATTCAAGATCAAGGTGCGGCCGCGCACCGACAAGGAGCGCGGCGCCTTCGCCGGCCGCGCCACGACCACGGCGGCGCTATCCACGGGAGCAGCGCCACGGGCTCGCACGCGTCCGGGCCACAACACGCCGCTGTTGGTGCTGTACGGATCGAACCTCGGAACCGCCGAGGAGTTGGCGATCCGCGTCGCCGATCTCGCCGAGGTCAACGGCTTTGCCACCAAACTCGCGCCGCTCGATGATTTCGTCGGCAAGCTGCCGGAGCAGGGCGGGGTGCTGATCTTCTGCGCCTCCTACAATGGCGCCGCACCCGACAACGCCACGCACTTCGTCAAATGGCTCGGCGGCGACTTGCGGAAGGATGCCTTCGCCAAGGTGCGCTATGCCGTGTTCGGCTGCGGCAACAGCGACTGGGCTGCGACCTATCAGTCGATCCCGCGGTTGATCGACGAGCAACTGGCGGCCCACGGCGCGCGCGCCGTGTACATGCGCGGCGAGGGCGATGCCCGCAGCGACCTCGACGGCCAGTTCGAAAGCTGGTTCGCCAAGGCGGCACCGCTGGCGATGAAGGAGTTCGGCGTCGATTCGAGCTTCAGCCGCAGCGCCGACGACGAGCCGCTGTACCGGATCGAGCCGGTGGCGCCATCGGCGGTCAATGCGATCGTGGCGCTCGGCGGCGTCGCGGCGATGAAGGTGCTTGCCAACACCGAGTTGCAGAACAGGGCCGGCGCTCACGCCTCGGATCGGTCGACCCGGCATATCGAGGTGGAATTGCCGGCCGGTGTTGCCTACCGGGTCGGCGATCATCTCAGCGTGGTGCCGCGCAACGATCCGGCGCTGGTGGATTCGGTCGCGCGCCGCTTCGGATTCCTCCCCGGGGATCAAATCCGCCTGCAGGTGGCGGAAGGCCGCCGCGCGCAATTGCCGGTCGGCGACGTGGTGTCGGTCGGGCGCCTGCTCTCCGAATTCGTCGAGCTGCAGCAGGTCGCGACCCGCAAGCAGCTCCAGATCATGTCGGAACACACGCGCTGCCCGGTGACCAAGCCGAAGCTGCTGGCCTATGTCGGCGACGACGAAGCAGCCACCGAGCGCTACCGCGCGGAGATCCTGACCAGGCGCAAATCGGTATTTGACCTGCTGGAGGAACATCCGGCCTGCGAATTGCCGTTCCATGCCTATCTCGAAATGCTGTCGCTGCTGGCCCCGCGCTATTATTCGATCTCGTCGTCGCCGTCGGTCGATCCGTCGCGCTGCAGCGTCACCGTCGCGGTGGTGGAAGGCCCCGCGAGTTCGGGGCGCGGCGTCTACAGGGGCATCTGTTCGAACTATCTCGCCAGCCGCCGCGCCGGCGAGACCATCCACGCCACGGTGCGCGAGACCAAGGCCGGCTTCCGGCTGCCCGACGACGCGTCCGTGCCCATCATCATGATCGGACCCGGCACCGGCTTGGCGCCGTTCCGCGGCTTCCTGCAGGAGCGCGAGGCGCGCAAGGCCCGGGGCGCCAGCCTCGGTCCCGCCATGCTGTTCTTCGGCTGCCGGCATCCCGACCAGGACTTTCTCTACGCCGACGAACTGAAGGCGTGCGCGGCCGCCGGCATCGCCGAACTACACACCGCGTTTTCGCGCGCCGAAGGTCCGAAGACCTATGTGCAGCATCTGGTGGCGGCGCAGAAAGACCGGATCTGGGGCCTGATCGAACAGGGCGCGATCGTCTACGTCTGCGGCGATGGCGGCAAGATGGAGCCGGACGTCAAGGCGGCACTGGTTGCGATCTATCGGGAACGCAAGGGTGCCGATGCGGAGGCGGGGCTGCGCTGGATCGACGAGATGGGCACCAAGAACCGCTACGTGCTGGATGTCTGGGCGGGAGGATAGGATTTCGCCGCGCATACAGCCGTCGGGAGCGTGTCACGCGGGGATGCTGGTTACGCCGCCTTGGCGACCGCCCCATGGGCATGCTTGGCGATCGCGTCGATGATCTGCGGCCACATCGGGATCGGTATCGCGTGGCCCATGCCCTCGATCATCAACAGCTTGGCGCCCGGAATCGAGGCCGCGGTGTCCTTGCCGCCCTCGGGACGCACCAGCGGATCGACGGTGCCGTGAATGACCAGCGTCGGCGCCTTCACCGCGTGCAGCCGAGCCTTGCGGCTGCCCGAGGCCAGAATGGCGCGGAGCTGGCGGCCGACGCCGTTGGGATTGAGGCCGCGCTCGAAGGTGCGCTCGGCGCGTTCGAGGTCCTTGGCTTCGTCGAGCGGAAAGCTGCCGACGCGCAATACCTTCCAGGTCTGCGCGAAGCGCTTGAGATATTCTTCCCTGGTGGTCGGGGGCGGTGCCATCAGCATCGCCGCTGCCTCGCGGGTCGGCGGCGGCACCTTCGGATTGCCTGTCGTCGACATGATCGAGGTCAGTGAGCGCACCCGCTGCGGAAACGAGATCGCGATTTCCTGAGCGATCATGCCGCCCATGGAGGCGCCGACGATGTGGGCCGACTTGATGCCGAGGGCGTCCATCAGCCCGGTGGTGTCTTCGGCCATGTCGCGGAGCCTGTAGGGTGCAGCAACCGGGATTTTCAGGAACCGCAGCTTGAGCAGTTCCAGCAGCGTCAGGCGCTTGCCGCCGCTCATCCTGCCGGATTTGCCGATGTCGCGGTTATCGAAGCGGATGACGCGAAATCCGCGGTTTGCCAGCTCGCGGCAGAATTCGTCGTCCCACAGGATCATCTGGGCCCCGAGCCCCATGATCATCAGCATCGGCTCCGCGCCGGCGTCACCGAAGACTTCGTAACAGATGTCGATGCCGTTGGCCCGCGCGATCTGCGGCGGCTGATGGAGTGGCGAATTCACGGATGGGCTCCTCGATGGCAAGCAGGCAGGGACTCTATGGCACGGTTTTTCGCGCTGCAGAAGGCTCCCGTGCAGCAGGGAAGCTGACAAATCGACGCCCGCGATGTTGACCGTCCCCGCGCAACAGTGTGGTATGAGCCGAAACAGGCGGGACGCTGGCGCAAGAGTGGATGCCGGTTTTTGCGACCAGAATACGCGCAAGATGTCTGGCTTCGTGAACACGCTGGAGGGCGCCTATGGCAGACAAGGCCAACGATCCGGTCGCGATGTGGCAGAACATGATCGGCGAGATGGAGAAGGGGTTCAACTCCTTCGCCAATCAGGCCATGGCGTCGCCGGAATTTTCCAAGGCTGTCAATCAGGTCGGCGGGGTGACTGCGGGCGCGCAGAAGCAGCTCGGTGATCTCATGGAGAAATATCTCGTCGGCATGAACCTGCCGAGCCGGGCGCAGATGGTCTCGATGGCCGAGCGGCTGCAGTCGATCGAAGGCCAGTTGAACGAGATCAAGGCGATGCTGAACGCGATGAACAGCAATGCCGCCGCGTCCGCAGGCGGCTATGCCGGCGCCCCAAAGCCGCCGCGCACCAAACGGCCGCCGTCGGCCGCCGGAGAGCCAAAATGAACGCCAGTGCCGGCCTCAATGTCGCGGGCCTCGATCTGGCTTTGATCCCGGACCGGATCCAGTCCGAGGTGCAGCGCGCGATCCAGCGCAGCATCAAGGGGGTCGAGTATATCGCTTCATCCGGCCCGTCGCTGGGGTCGACGCCGAAGGACATCCTGGCGGCGCGCGGCACCATGAACCTCTATCACTACCGGCCGGTCGCGGACGAGATCTACCGGGTGCCGATCCTGATCGTGATGGCGACCACCAATCGCGGCTATATCCTCGACATGGTGCCGGGCCAGAGCTTCATCGAATTTCTGCTCAAGCGCGGGTACGACGTCTACATGCTGGACTGGAGCGCGCCGAAGCCGGAAGAGAAAAGCCTGCGGATGGAGGACTACGTCCTCGACTTCATCCCGGATTGCGTCCGCCGCGTGCAACTGGATTCCGGCGAAACCGACGTCACCGTGATCGGCTATTGCTTCGGCGGCGTGCTGTCGCTGCTGTATGGTTCGATCTTCAACGACGGGCCGATGAAAAACCTGATCTGTTTCACCACGCCGATCGATTTCCGCGAGATGAAGCTGTTCTCGAATTTTTCGGACCGCCGCTATTTCGACGTCGACCGGCTGGTGGACAGTATCGGCAACGTGCCGCCGGAGATGATCCTGTCATCGTTCGAGATGCTGCGGCCGGCGTCGCGCGCCGCCAGCCAGGTGCAACTGTGGGAAAACATCTGGAACGACGAATACGTCAAAGCCTACCGGATGATGGATCGCTGGGGCACGGACACCTTGCCGCTGGCCGGCGAGTATTTCCGCGCCATCACCAAGGACCTGATGTGGGACAACAAGCTGTTCAACGGCACCATGTCCGTCGGCGGACGCGCGGCGGATATTTCAAGGATCAAGATACCGATCCTGCACGCGGTGGCCGAGCACGATCACATCGTGCCCTATGACGCTGCCAGGCATTTGATCACGAAGGTCGGCTCGACCGACAAGGAAGAAGTGATCCTGAAGGGCGGCCATGTCAGCGTCGTCGCCGGCGCCAACGCCATCAAGCGGCTGTGGCCGAAACTCGATTCATGGCTATGCGAGAGATCGATATGAGCAGCGATAGCAGAACCTATCCTCGACGCGTCCAGACCGAAGCCGGCGAGATCGAGTTTCGCCTGATGTCGCCGGCCGACGAGGCCGCCGTGCTCGACTTCGCCCAGAAGCTGCCGGTGCACGATCTGCTGTTCCTGCCGCGCAACATCAGCGAGCCCAAGGTGCTCTCGGCCTGGATCAAGGAGATCGAGCGCGGCGTCATCACCAGCATCCTGGCGGTGAAGGCGGGGAGGGTGGTCGGGTGCGGCACCCTGGTGCGCGATCCCTGGTCGTGGTCGCCGCATGTCGGCGAAATCCGCAACGTGGTCTCATCGGACGTGCGGGGGCAGGGGGTCGGCCGGGCGCTGTCGCAGGAGACATTTGCCCTCGCCCTGGGCGCCGGTCTGGAGAAGCTGATGGTGCAGATGACCGTCGATCAATCCGGCGCCATCGCCATCTTCGAGGGCCTCGGCTTCAAGGCCGAGGCGCTGTTGCGCGATCATGTGAAGGACAAGGACGGCAGGAACCACGATATTGTCGTGCTCGGGCACAATGTGGCGCAAGTGCGGGCCCAGCTGGAAGCCTATGGACTGCCGGCGGCTGTCCAGCATTAGGCAGCCGCAGCGCCGGTTTAGCGGGCAATCCGCCCAATCGCCGAGCTAATCACGGGATCGTGATATCGCATCGCACCATTGATGTTGCGATGCACCATCAGCTGTGCCATATAGAGATTGCCCCGGGCCAATCCGGACGGGGTGAGCCCATAGCTCAAATCTGAGGATGGAGAAGCCCAAATGAATACCGAAACCAATTCCGTGCTGAACACCGTCAAGGACGCCTTCGCGCCCGTCACCGAAGCGTTCACCAAGCTGCAGAATATGGAAGTTCCTGAAGCAGCCCGAGAGTTTGTGAAGAAGCAGGCCGAGACCGCCAAGGTTCGCGCCGCCGACATCCATGCCGGTTCCGAGAAGGTGACCGCCGCGATCGAGACCGCCGTTGCCGGTTCGGTTTCCGAGGCCGCCAAGATCAGCCGCAACATCCAGGACGCGCTCTACCAGGACGCCGAGGCATTCTTCGCCGGCATCGACAGGCTGGCTTCCGCCAAGTCGTTCAACGAAGCGGTCCAGATCCAGTCCGACATGGTCCGCGCACGCGGCGAAGTGCTCATGTCGCGGGCGAAGGCCTCGACCGAGTATCTCGGCAAGCTCGTCGCCGACGGCGCCAGGACCGCTCAGGACAACTTCTCGAAAGCCTACACCAAGACCGCCTGATCGCGTTTCGACCAGCCGATCATTCGAAGGCCCGCTTGCGCGGGCCTTCTTTTTGGGCGGTACTTTGCGTTCCCCGGCTCTGCAGCGCGCAGCGGTGCGCTGCAGAGCCGGGGTCCATCGCTTGGCGCCTGGGCCCCGGCTCTGCGGAGCAGCGTGAAGAACGCTGCACCGCGTCCGGGACACGACCTTGCCCCGGTCAGGATGACGGCGGTGTGAGTAGCACCTATGTACACAGCACGCCTGCGAAAGCCATCATGACTTCCACCGGCACTTTCTCAATCGACGCTCCCGGCGATGCCGCACGCGCGGCCGAACTGCGGCGGGTCAAGGCGCTGGCGACCCTGGTGCTGGCGGGCACGCTGGCGCTGTTCGTAACGGCGAAGGCGTTGCTGCATGTGCACCCCGCCTTCGGCTTCGTCGCGGCGTTCGCGGAGGCGGCGACGATCGGCGGTCTCGCCGACTGGTACGCCGTGGTGGCGCTGTTCAAGCGGCCGCTGGGACTGCCGATCCCGCACACCGCGATTATCCAGAGCAACCAGCACCGCATCGCCGAAAAACTCGGCGAGTTCATCGAGGTGCATTTTCTAGAGGCCGCGCCGGTCGAGGCAAAACTGCGCCAGATCGATTTCGGCTCGTTCGTCGCCGACTGGCTGCGCGACCGCAAGCGCAGCGACGATCTCGCCCGCTTCGCGCTGCGGCTGCTACCGGAAGCCTTGTCGGCGACGGAAACCTCCGGCCTGATGACGTTCATCACCCGGCGGATTACCACCCAGCTGCAGGAGATCAATCTGGCTCCGCTCGCCGCCGGCACGCTGCGCGGTTTCGTGGAGGAGAAAAGGCATCAGGGCCTGCTCGACGATATCCTGCGCGTGGTGCATCAGTCGCTGACCCAGCCGGAAACGATGGCGGTGATCCGCGAGAAGATACGCGACGAACTGCCGACGCTGCTGAAACTTTACCGTGCCGACAAGTTTCTGGTGAATCGAATCGTCGCGTCCGCAACCACGTTCTTCGAGGAAGTGCGCAACGATCCGCAGCATCCGTTCCGCGGCGAATTCAATGGTATGCTGCTGTCGTTCGTCGACCGGCTCGGCAGCGATCGGGCCTTCGCCGATCGCCTCGACGGACTGAAGCGCGAGCTGCTGGCGCGTCCCGAACTCGGCGACCTCGCCCGCAACATCTGGTCGAACACCCGATCCTTCATCGAGCGCAGTGCCTCGGGTGAGACCCAGGTGCTGCAGCAGCATCTGGCGGGAATGTTCGTGAAAGCCGGCGAGGCGCTCGCGGCCGATTCCGAACTGCGCGCCGAGATCAATCAGGGTCTGGTCGCCGTGCTCCGGAGTTTCATCGCCGACCAGAAGAGTGGCGTGTCGAGCTTCATCGCCGATCAGGTCAAGGCCTGGGATATGGGGCAGCTGATTGCGCTGATCGAGATCAACATCGGCAAGGACCTGCAATACATCCGCTTCAACGGCGCGCTGATCGGCGGGCTGGCGGGACTGTCGCTCTACACGCTGGAATACCTGCTGCGGCTGCTGTGACTTTTAGATCACTCGGTTCCGTTTAAGTGCGGCGACCTATTGTCCGAAGGCTGGTCACCCGCTTGAATGACGGAATCAGCGCCCTAACTTGATCCAAGTGATGTTGCGTTGCGGAACGATTTTGCGAGGTTTGCGTCTTCCTATGGTCCATTGGCCGGCTGCCAGATTGAAAGGGGCCGGCTCAGAGAGGAGCTGTCATGTCCGCGACGACCCAGACGCTACGCGCGCCGTCCAAAACCCTGATGTTCATGGAGGGGCGCGCCCTTCACGAGTTTGGCGCCTTCCTCGGTGCCCTGCCGCTACTCAGCCTGGCGCCGCGCGGCGACGGGCATCCGGTGCTGGTGTTGCCCGGGCTGGTTGCTTCGGACACCTCAACGCGGCCGCTGCGCAGCTTCCTGAGCAACCGGGGCTATGCGGTCAGCGGCTGGCGCCAGGGCCGCAATCTCGGCCTGCGCGATGGCGTGCAGCAGGCG
The DNA here is from genome assembly GCA_001464035.1 of Bradyrhizobiaceae bacterium Ga0074131. Lineage (GTDB taxonomy): Bacteria > Pseudomonadota > Alphaproteobacteria > Rhizobiales > Xanthobacteraceae > Bradyrhizobium. Next base: position 31,038 of record LNEC01000007.1, on the reverse strand, counting down.
ATGGTCGATCTCGTGCATGAGCTCAACGACACCCACGGGCGCAAGGTCAGCCTTGTCGGCTGGAGCCTCGGTGGCCTCTATGCGCGGCAGCTCGCCAAGATGGTGCCGGACCGGGTCCGCTCGGTGGTCACGCTCGGCAGTCCGTTCGCCGGAGGCCCGAAGGCGACCAATGCCTGGCGGGTCTATGAGATCGCGAGCGGCCGCAGCGCCGAAGAGGAAGATCACGCATTCGGCGGATCGCTTTCGGAAGCGCCACCGGTGCCGACCACCGCGATCTTCAGCCGCACCGACGGCATCTGCGCGTGGCAGGGCTGCATGGAAAAGACCTCGGCGACATCGGAAAGCATCGAGGTCGAGAGCAGCCATTGCGGCATGGGACATCACCCTGCGGCGGTGTACGCCGTGGCCGATCGTCTAGCGCAGGCGGAAGGCCAGTGGGCGCCGTTCGAGCGCACCGGCTGGCGCAGCCTCGTCTATCCCGATCCGCATCGGTAAGGGCTTTCCTCACGTCTCCCCGCAAGCGGGGCGAGGTGAGCTGAGCACTGACGAGCGTTGTCGCAGCTTCCGAAAACGCGGTATGCGTTGCGCATGCCGCAGCCGCTTGCCCGAATCGTCGAACAGCTCAAGCGCGAACCCTCGCGCACCGGTTCCATCGTCATCACGGTGTTCGGCGACGCCATCGTGCCGCGCGGCGGCTCGGTCTGGCTCGGCACGCTGCTCGAATTCTTCAAGGCGCTCGACATCGACAGCGGCGTGGTTCGCACCGCGATGTCGCGGCTCGCCATCGACGGCTGGCTGGAACGCCACAAGGTCGGCCGCAACAGCTTTTACCGGCTGGCGGGGAAGGGGCGGCATACCTTCGATGCCGCGACGCTTCACATCTATGATCCACGGCCCGCCGAATGGACCGGACGCTTTGAACTGCTGCTGATCGGCAACGGGGAGGACCGTGACGCCTCCCGCGAGGCGCTCAAGAATGCCGGTTTCGGCAGCCCCCTGCCGGGCGTATGGGTGGCGCCATCGGGCGTGCCTATTCCGGAGGAAGCCGCCTCAGCGATCCGCCTGGAAGTCTCGGCCGAGGACGACAGCGGCCGACGCCTGCTCAGCGAGAGCTGGCCGCTTGCCCGCACCGCCGACGCCTATCTGAAATTCATGAAAACCTTCGAGCCGCTGCGTCGCTGGCTCTCCCGCCGCGAGCGTCTGTCGGATACCGACGCCTTCACCGCGCGGATCCTGCTGATCCATCATTACCGTCGGGTGGTGCTGCGCGACCCGCTATTGCCGATGGCCTTGCTCCCGGCGGATTGGCCGGGCCGGGCCGCCCGCGAGCTTTGCGCCGAGATTTATCGCGGGGTGCTTCCGGCATCCGAACAGTGGCTCGACCGCCACGGCGTCAATCCCGGCGGGCCGCTGCCGGCGGCCGGCGAGGAACTGGCGCGCCGGTTCTCGGATACGTAATTATGTTACAAGAAAATATTGAGTTTATCGCATTCTGATATATGTTAGAAGCGTTCCAGGGAGATCGGCCATGTACACGCAGGCGCTCAACACGTCCGACGCTGATGACCGCCATATTGAGGATGCCGGCCGGGCGGCGGCGTTTCAGGCGCGCATCGATGCCGAAGAGCGCATCGAGCCGAACGACTGGATGCCGGCGGCCTATCGCAAGACGCTGACGCGGCAGATCTCGCAGCACGCCCATTCCGAGATCGTCGGCATGCTTCCGGAAGGCAACTGGATCACCCGCGCGCCGTCGCTGCGCCGCAAGGCCGCGCTGCTCGCCAAGGTGCAGGACGAATGCGGCCATGGGCTCTATCTGTACGCCGCCGCCGAAACGCTCGGCGCCTCGCGCGAGGAGCTGGTCGACCTGATGCTGGCAGGCAAGGCAAAGTATTCCTCGATCTTCAATTATCCGACCCTGACCTGGGCCGATATCGGCGTGATCGGCTGGCTGGTCGATGGCGCGGCGATCATGAACCAGATTCCGCTGTGCCGCTGCTCCTACGGTCCCTATGCGCGCGCCATGATCCGGGTCTGCAAGGAGGAATCTTTTCACCAGCGCCAGGGTTACGAGATCATGCTGACGCTGGCCCGCGGCTCCGAAGAGCAGAAGGCGATGGCGCAGGACGCGCTGGACCGCTGGTGGTGGCCGGTGCTGATGATGTTCGGTCCGCCCGACCAGGCCAGCCAGCACAGCGACACTTCGACCATGTGGAAGATCAAGCGTTTCTCCAATGATGAACTGCGCCAGAAATTCGTCGATGCGACGGTGCCGCAGGCGCAGTATCTCGGCCTGACCATTCCCGACCCCGGCATGAAGCAGAATGCGGATGGGCACTGGGAATACAGCGCGATCGACTGGGACGAATTCAAGCAGGTACTGGCCGGCAACGGCCCGTGCAACCGCGACCGGCTGGCGGCGCGCCGCAAGGCGCATGACGATGGCGCCTGGGTGCGCGAGGCAGCTCAGGCCTATGCCGAGAAACGCAAGCACCGGCAAGTCGCGCAGGCTGCTGAATAGGGTTGAGGAAACCGTTATGGCCACACCGAATACGCCGCTTTGGGAAGTCTTCATCCGCAGCCGTAACGGGCTCGCGCACAAGCATGTCGGTTCGCTGCATGCCTTTGACGCGACGATGGCCGTGCAGGCCGCGCGCGACCTCTACACCCGCCGCGGCGAGGGGCTGTCGATCTGGGTGGTGCCGTCAAGCGCGATCACGGCGTCCGATCCCTCCGACAAGGGCATGATGTTCGAGCCGGCGGAATCCAAGATCTATCGGCATCCGACGTTTTACGATGTTCCGGATGAAGTCGGGCATATGTGAGAAGCGGGATAGCGGCGTGCAGCAAAAACAGCCCTCATCCTGAGGAGCCCCGCATCTTTGCGGGGCGTCTCGAAGGATGGCGGCGAGAAAAATGAGTCGCGGCCATCCTTCGAGACGCGCGCCCAAGAGGGGCGCGCTCCTCAGGATGAGGTCGGAAATCGAACGGACAGGTTATCGAACATGGCAGTCGCTTCCATCTCCGTCTCCGAAACGCCGCTGGTGCTGTACACGCTGCGCCTCGCCGACGACGCGCTGATACTCGGGCACCGGCTGTCGGAATGGTGCGGGCACGCGCCGATTCTGGAAGAGGACATGGCGCTCGCCAATATGGGGCTCGACCTGCTCGGCCAGGCGCGCGAGCTGTATTCTTACGCGGCGAAGGTCGAAGCCAAGGGCAACGACGAGGACAAACTCGCCTATTTGCGCGATGTCAGGCAGTATCGCAATCTGTTGCTGCTGGAGCAGCCGAACGGCGATTTCGCGCAAACCATGGCGCGGCAGTTCTTCTACTCGGCATTCGCCGATCTTTACTGGCGCGCGATGATGAAATCCGGCGACGCGACGCTGGCCGCAGTCGCGGCGAAATCCGAAAAGGAAAGCGCCTATCACTTGCGGCATTCGTCGGAATGGATGGTCCGGCTCGGCGACGGCACCGCGGAAAGCCATGCCCGCGCGCAGGCCGCGATCGATCATCTCTGGGCCTTTACGGGCGAAATGTTCTGTACCGACGCCGGCGAGCGCGGTTTGGTTGACGCCGGCATATCAGTCGATCCGGCAAGCCTGCGTTCGCAATGGCTCCGGACCGTTGCCGATGTCGTGGGAGAAGCGACGCTTGATCTGCCCAGCAGCGGCTGGATGCAGCAGGGCGGCCGCGACGGCCGGCACAGCGAGCATCTCGGGCATCTGCTCAGCGAGTTGCAGTCGATGCAACGAACGTTTCCGGGGGCTGTGTGGTGACCGCGCTATTCAGCGATGCGGAGCTGCGGCAGCATGCGTGGAATACCGCCGCGACCGTGGTCGACCCGGAAATTCCGGTGCTGACCATCGCCGATCTCGGCGTGCTCCGCGATGTCACGATCAGGGATGGCCAGGTCGAGGTCGCGATCACGCCGACTTATTCCGGCTGCCCCGCGATGAACATGATCGGCCTCGAGATCGAGCTGGCGCTGGAGCGCGAGGGGTTTCGAAACTCGAAGGTGCGCACCGTGCTGTCGCCGGCCTGGACCACCGACTGGATGAGCCAAGAGGGCCGCCGCAAGCTCAGGGAATACGGCATCGCGCCGCCCCAGGCGGCCGGCTCCCGCCGCGCGCTGTTCGGCGTGCAGCAAGTGACCTGTCCGCAATGCGGCTCGGAAGATACGGAGGTGCTGTCGGAGTTCGGCTCCACCTCCTGCAAGGCGCTGTGGCGCTGCAAGAGCTGCCGGGAGCCGTTCGATTATTTCAAATGTCATTGACCGCTCGCAACGACGTTGATGGATTGAAAGCTAAACTTTCGATGTCACACGCACCTAGATTCCATAAGCTCGCCGTCAACGACTTGCGCCGCGAGTCCATGGACGCAGTGTCGATGACGTTTTCGATTCCGCGCGAACTCGCCGACGATTACCGTTTCGCTCCCGGCCAATATCTGACCCTGCGCACCACCATGGATGGTGAGGAAGTTCGCCGCTCCTATTCGATCTGCTCCGGCCCCGACGATGGCGAGCTGCGCATCGCGGTAAAGAAGGTCGACGGCGGCGCGTTCTCGAGCTGGGCCGCGGACGAATTGAAGGCCGGCGACCAGCTCGACGTCATGACTCCGACCGGCCGATTCGGCGTCGCAGCGGCGCCGGAGGAAGCGCGGGTCCATGTCGGCTTCGCTGCCGGTTCCGGTATCACGCCGATCCTGTCGATCGCGAGGGGCGTGTTGGCGCGCGAGCCGGACAGCCGGTTCTTTCTGTTTTACGGCAACCGCTCGACATCGGGCATGCTGTTTCGCGAGGCGCTGGAGGAGCTGAAAGACCGCTTCATGCAGCGGCTCTCGGTCTTCCACGTGATCTCGGGCGAAGAGCAGGACATCCCGATCCTGCACGGGCGGCTCGACGGCGAGAAGGTGAGAGTACTGCTGCGCTCACTGGTCCCGGCGTCGGATGTCGATCACGTCTTCATCTGCGGCCCCACCGGGATGAGCGACGACATCGAGGCGACCTGCCGGGATGTCGGCATTGCCGCCGATCGCATTCACGTCGAGCGGTTCGTTTCGGAATTCGGTGGCAAGCCGCGACCCAAGGCCGTGATCGCGGCGGGCGCGCCACCCAAGGCGATGGCGTCGCTGATCATCGACGGCAAGCGCCGCGAGGTGCCGGTCGCCGACGGCGAAGCCGTTCTCGATGCGGCGTTACGTGCGGGTATGGATCTGCCGTTCGCCTGCAAGGGCGGCATGTGCTCGACCTGCCGTGCCAAGCTGATCGAGGGCAGCGCCGAGATGGAGGTCAATTATTCGCTGGAGCCGTGGGAGCTCAAGGCAGGGTTTATCCTGACCTGTCAGGCGAAGCCGACCTCGGACAGGGTGGTGGTGGATTACGACCACGTTTAGGCTCCAGCCGTCGCCCTGGGACGTGGAACGGTATCTAGATACAGGCGTCCTTACAGTGCATGGGGTTGTTTTCCAGATTTCTTGCTGGGACGTTGCGGCGGGCGCTGCGCCGCGTCCTTCGCCTAATCCTTCGGTCGCTTGTCGTGGACGCGTTTGGCCTTGCCCAGCGAGCGCTCCAGTGTCTCCGGCGGCACCGCGCGGACGCGCGCGGTGATGCCTATGGTATTCTTGATGAGGGCGGTGACCCGCTCGGTGTGCTCGACCAGCCCGCCATCGTCCCAGTGCTCCGGGCGCGCCTCGGCATGCACCGTCATCTCGTCCATCCGCCCCTCGCGGGTCAGTTCGATGATGAAATGGCCGCCGCACCACGCGGTGGCCAGAAGGACTTCCTCGATCTGGGTCGGGAAGACGTTGACGCCGCGCAGGATGATCATGTCGTCGGAACGCCCCGTGACCTTCTCCATCCGCCGCATGCCCGGCCGCGCCGTGCCCGGCAGCAGCCGGGTCAGGTCGCGGGTGCGGTAGCGGATAATGGGAAACGCCTGCTTGGTCAGCGAGGTGAAAACCAGCTCGCCCTGTTCGCCGTCGGGCAGCACGGCGCCGGTGTCGGGGTCGATCACTTCAGGGTAGAAATGATCCTCCCAGATATGCAGGCCATCTTTGGTTTCGATGCATTCCTGAGCGACCCCGGGGCCGATCACCTCGGACAATCCGTAAATATCGGTCGCGTCCATGTCGAACGACGCTTCGATCTCGGCGCGCATCGCGTTGGTCCAGGGTTCGGCGCCGAAGATGCCGATCTTCAGGGACGACTTCCGCGGGTCGAGGCCCTGGCGTTTGAATTCGTCTGATATCGCCAGCATGTAGCTCGGCGTCACCGTGATGATGTCGGGCTTGAAGTCGTTGATCAACTGCACCTGCCGCTCGGTCATGCCGCCGGAGACCGGCACGACGGTGCAGCCGAGCTTTTCCGCGCCGTAGTGTACTCCGAGTCCGCCGGTGAACAGGCCATAGCCGTAGGCGTTGTGGATGATCATGCCGGTGCGGCCGCCCGCGGCGCGGATCGAGCGCGCCATCACATCGGACCACATGTCGATATCGGCCTGGGTGTAGCCAACCACGATCGGCTTGCCCGTCGTGCCGGAGGAGGCGTGGACGCGGACGAGTTTTTCGCGCGGCACCGCGAACATGTTGAACGGGTAATTGTCGCGCAGGTCGGACTTGACGGTGAACGGGAATTTCGCAAGGTCTGCCAGCTGCCGGAAATCCGCAGGCTGCACGCCGGCCTTGTCGAAAGCCATCCTGTAGTGCGCGACGTTGTCGTAGGCGTGCGCCAGCGTCCACGCCATGCGCCCGGTCTGCAGCGCCGTGATTTCGTCGCGGGACGCCCGCTCGGCCGTGTCCATCTCGGGGCTGTAACCGTTCTTGCTGGATTGCGGATTGGTCAAAGCCATCGCGTATTTCCTGGCGTGTTCTCTCAGTCAACCACTTGTTTCGACCTGGCATCGACCTCAGTCGCCAGCCAGCTGCCGCCGACGGTGCGGGAATGGCCGCGAAACTCGGCAATCACGACATCGCCGACGGTGACGCGCACGTCGTAGATGCCGGAACGCCCGCTGCGCGAAATCTCCCGCGCCGTCGCCACCAGACGATCGCCGAGCTTGCCGGGTTTGATGAAGGTGATATCGCACTGCGCCGCGACGGCGCGTTCGTTACGGGAATTGCAGGCAAACGCGAAGGCCGAATCCGCCAGCAAGAAGATGAAGCCGCCATGCGCGATGCGCTGCCCGTTGACCATCTGCGGCGCGACCGTCATGGTCAGGGTCGCCTGGCCCGGCCTGACGTCGATGATCTCCATGCCGAGACCCTTGCTGGCGTCGTCTTCCTGCCACATCGCATCGGCGCAGGCGCGTGCGAGGTCGTCCGCCGACAGCGTCGCCTTGACGTTCACGTTGGTCTCCCCGCGGCGGTGACCGGATGCAAATGCGCTCTCCCGGGTCGGTGCGGACCTGTCGAAACAAGCCTCTTGAACTAACCGATCAGTCGGATAGTCATGATGCGAAGCCACCATGGTGTCAACGATCCCTGCGGGCGTCAAATCGCTTGAAATCGCCATAAGTCGGGGACATCCGTGATACCTGCGCCCCCCAAACCAAATGGTCCGCCGGTTGCCGTCGAGGCGCGTTGCGTGCGCCTTTTGGCGAAGGCCGGCGATCCGGCTTCGCTCGCCCCCAGGGTCGAGCGTCGGCGGCTGTCGCGCGCCGCGAATGAACTGCTGATCGAGGTCAAGGCGGCGGCGGTCAATCCGTCCGACGTGAAAGCCGCCACCGGCCTGATGGCCTATGCGGTGTTTCCGCGCACGCCCGGCCGCGACTACGCCGGCTTCGTCATCGACGGGCCGGCCGACTGGATCGGGCGCGAGGTGTTCGGCTCATCAGGTGATCTCGGAATACGGCGCGACGGCACCCACGCCACGCATCTCGCCGTGGAAACCGAAGCGGTGGTGGCGAAGCCTCGAAACCTGTCGTGGGAAGAGGCCGCCGCGATCGGCGTGCCGTTCGTCACCGCGATGGAAGGTCTTCGCCGCGCCGGCATGCCGAAGCCGGGCGATATCGTGCTGGTGATGGGGGTCAACGGCAAGGTCGGCCAGGCCGCGGTACAGATCGCAAGCTGGCACGGCGCGCGCGTGATCGGCGTCGTGCGCAAGAGCGAACCCTATCAAGGTCACGCCAATGGCAGGGTCGATGTGATCGATGCCTCGGTGACGGATGTCGCAGCGCGTGTTCGCGAACTCACGGACGGCCAGGGCGCCGATATCGTCTTCAATACCGTCGGCGATCCCTACTTTCAGGCGGCGCACCAGTCGCTGGCGCTACGGGGACGTCAGATCCTGATCGCCGCCATCGACCGCATCGTGCCGTTCAACATCCTGGAGTTCTATCGCGGCCAGCACACCTATGTCGGGGTTGATACGCTGGGGCTGTCATCGGTCGCCACAGGGGCGGTGCTCAGGGAAATCGGTTCGGGTTTCGCGAGCGGGCATTTGAAGCCGTTCCCGATTCTGCCGAGGGCGATCTATCCGCTGGAGCAGGCGAAGGCCGCCTTCCTCGCGGTCGCCGGTTCCTCGCGCGACCGCGTGATCCTGCGGCCGGCATAAGCCGCCCGATTCCAGCATTCTACCTGCCTGCGGCAGAAACGAAACCATTCGCGTTTCGATTGGGAACGGAGGCGTTATTCTCCGCGCGACCCGATGCACGACAACTTCATTCTTTGTTTTTGCGGGCCGTGGACTGGCCTGCATGACAGACGATATAGCAGGCAGTGCTTGCATCCTGTTTGAGCCGTGCCGGCCAATACAGCCGCGAGCAAGGGAAAAAGCAGTGCAGGGCGTTGACAACATTGTCGTAGTGAGCGGGCTGGCGATCGGCCTCGCCTATGGTGCCGTCGGATTGCTGAGCGGCTTCTGTCTGCTCAGTAGCCTGCGGGGCTGGTGGGCTGACGGAGACAGCCGCCTGATCCGGACCTACGCGCTGGCGCTGGGGGTTGCGATCGCAGCCGCGCAGCTTCTCGCCGCCTGCAGCGTCGTCGATCTCGGCAAGTCGATCTATCTGCAGCCGTCGTTTTCCGCGCCGCTGATGTTTGCCGGCGGATTGCTGTTCGGCTACGGCATGGTGCTGTCGAACGGCTGCGGTTCGCGCGCGCTGGTGCTGCTCGGGCGCGGCAATCTGCGCTCGTTCGTCGTGGTGATCGTGCTCGGCATCGCCGCGCAGATGACGTTGAAGGGTCTGATGGCACCGCCCCGCGTCGCGGCGCTGCAGATGACGCAGAGCGCGCCGAACTTCGTGTCATTGCCGGCGCTGTTGTCGAACTTGGGTATCGCCGAGACATATGCCCGCATGCTCGCGGCTTCGGCGATATCGGGAGCCCTGATCATCTTTGCGTTTGCACACGCGCCGTTCCAGCGCGCCTGGGGCCAAATCGCCGCAGGGCTCGCGGTCGGCCTGCTGGCTGCCGCCGGCTGGTTCGCGACCGGCTATCTCGGCGCCGACGATTTCAATCCCGCCGCCGTGACGTCGCTGACCTTCATCGCGCCGATCGCCGACAGCGTGCAGTACGTCATGCTGTCGACCGGGCTGACGCTGAACTTCGGCATCGCCATGGTGGCCGGCGTGTTCGGCGGAAGCCTGCTGACGGCGCTGATCACGCGCCGTTTCCACTGGGAAGGTTTTTCATCGCCGCGGCACATGCTGCGCTCGATCGGCGGCGCAGCGCTGATGGGCGCGGGGGGTGCGATGGCCTATGGCTGCTCGATCGGGCAGGGCCTGACCGGCCTGTCGACGCTGGCGCTGGCGTCGTTCGTTGCCGTCGCCGGAATACTGCTTGGCACCGCCGCGGGATTGCGGGGCGTGCTGCGGGTTCAGCCGCTGGTGCCGGCGCAGGAGTCACGCCCGCGCGCGTGAGGTCGCCAGCCGCATCACGTCGAGATATCCGGGCCGGACTTCCATCCGTTTGATCAGGCCCTTCTTCAGCAGCAGCCGATGCGCTTCCGGCAGCCGGTAGCACGGCAGATACATGAAGAGATGATGTTCGGCGTGGTAGTTCACCCAGTAAGGCGCGATCAGCAGCCGCTCGACGGGGTTGGCCAATGTGGTGCGGGCGTGGCTGAACGGATCGTCGCCGGTCGAGGTGCAGGCGTGCTCGGCGATGTTGCGGATCCGCGTCACCAGCGGCAGCCATGTCGCCATCCCGACCACCCACACCGCCCAGTACCAGATGCCCGCGCCCGCAAGCCAGAACAGCCAGAACATCAACGCGTTCACGCCAAGAAAACGCGCCATCTTGTCGGCGCCGCTGGCGACGAAGCTTTCGTGCGACACGGTGCCGTCGCCGTCGTTGCGCCGAAACAGCGACAGGAACAGCGGCAGCCTTTGTTTGACGAATGTCTGTCCGGTGAGATCGCGGATGGCCTTGCGGGTGTAGCTCTCTTTGGTGATCGGAAACGGCGCCGACAGCGACAGATCGGGGTCTTCCGGCTGCTGGGTGAATTTATGGTGCTGCAGATGATAGGAACGGTAGCTGGCGAGGTCGGAGCCGACGGGCACCGCGCACAGCCATTGGCCGACCCATTCGTTGATCGCCTTGTTGTGGTGAAGCCCGCCATGGGCGGCCTCATGCATCAGGATCGCGAGGCCCAACTGGCGCGTGCCCACGACCATCACCGCGATCAGCCATGTCAGCGGATTGGGCCACAGCGCCACCAGCGCGATGGCCAAGGCGATCGTGCCCCAAACGTGGACCACCAGCCACATGCCGCGTAGCGAGCTGCGCGACGTCAGCCGGCTCCATTCCTCCGGCGAAAAAATCGTCTTGGGGTCGACGCGTGCCACCATGGGCATGGATGGTTCCTTCACGGGTGTTGTTCGACGCGTTTTCTTTGCGCGAACCGGTCCCCACTTCGCTTGAAAACGCTGTGGATGATACGCCCGCTCACATGTTCGTCAATCCGCCGCTGATGTCACAATGCGGATTTCCGAGGTGAGGGTGCGGTGCACCGGGCACTTGTCGGCGATCTCCATCAATTTCTTGCGCTGTCCGGCATCGAGCGCGCCTTCCATGGATATAATCCGGTCGAACTGGTCGAGCATGCCGACCCTGGTTTCGCATTCGGCGCAATCCTCCGCGTGAATCTTGCGGTGGTCCAGCGTCACCGTGACGCGCTCCAGCGGCAGCGACTTGCGCTCGGCGTACATCCGCATGGTCATCGCGGTGCAGGCGCCAAGGCCGGCGAGCACCAGATCATAGGGTCCGGGTCCGGTGTCGTCGCCGCCGACGGCGACGGGCTCGTCGGCTACCAGCCGATGCGGCCCAAGGGAAATGGTCTGCTGGAATTTGCCGTTGCTGGTCTCGGCAACCACCACCTTGCGCGGCGCGTCGCCTGGAGCGACGGGCTGGACGGGACCGAGATAGCGCTCCGCCCAGGCGGCGATGACACCGGCGACATAGGACGCGTCGCGCTTGTTGCTCAGCAGGTGATCGGCGCCCGCCAGCGAGACGAAACTCTTCGGATGTTTTGCCGCCACGAAAATATGCGTGGCGTTGTCGATGCCGACGGTGTCGTCGGTCGGCGAATGCATGACCAGCAGCGCCTTGTGCAGTTTCGTCGCCTGCGCCATCAGGCTTTGCTCGGCGATGTCGTCTAGAAATTCGTTGCTGATGTGGAACGGCCGGCCGGCGAGTTGGACTTCGACCTGGCCGTGCTGGCGGATGTCTTCGATGCGATCTTTGAACAGGCCGGTGACATGGACGGGATCGGACGGGGCGGCGATGGTGACGACGGCCTTCGCATCCGGAATTCTGCCCGCGGCGGCGAGGATGGCCGCGCCGCCGAGGCTGTGGCCGATCAGGATCGCCGGGCCCTGGCGGGTTTCGCGCAAATGGTCGGCGGCCCGCACCAGGTCGGCGACGTTGGAGGAGAATGTGGAATTGGCGAATTCACCTTCGCTGGAGCCGAGGCCCGTAAAATCGAATCGCAGCACAGCGATGCCCTTCGCTGTCAGCGCCAATGCAATGCGTTTGGCGGCCAGCCCATCCTTGCCGCAGGTGAAGCAGTGCGCAAACAGCGCATAGGCCATTGGCGTTCCCTCGGGCAAATCCAGCGCGGCGGCGAGCTGATGGCCGCCTTCGCTGGTGAATTGGAAACGTTCAGTCGGCACGGCGTTCTCCATGATGATGCTGCCCTCCACCTCTCCCTTTGGGAGAGGTCGGCGCGAAGCGCCGGGGTGAGGGGTTAAGCTCTCTCGACAGACCGTAACCCGTCGCCCGGATTTCTCGCAATGCTCGAAATCCGACCTCTCCCAAAGGGAGAGGTGATATTGAACGCTGGCGCCAAGGCTAGTCGCCGGAATAACGCTGCTCCAACCACGGATCGCCGCGGTTGTGATAGCCGCGCACTTCCCAGTAGCCCGGCGCGTCCTCGGCGAGGAATTCGATGCTCTGCAGCCACTTCGCGCTCTTCCAGAAATAGAGATGTGGCACCACGAGGCGCACCGGGCCGCCGTGCTCCGCTTCCAACGGCGCGCCCGACCATGAGTGCGCGAGCAGGGCGTCCTCGGCGGCGAAATCCTCCAGCGCCAGGTTGGTGGTGTAGCCGTCGTGCGAATGCAGCAACACGAAACGAGCCTCGTCGCGCGGCCGGCAGGCGCCAAGCAGGTCCCGGGTCGAAAGACCCTCCCATTGGTTGTCGTAGCGCGACCAGGTCGTGACGCAATGGATGTCGGAGGTGAAATTTGCCTGCGGCCGGCCGGTGAACTGCGAAAAATTCCAGAACAGCGGCTGCTCGACCGCGCCATAGACGTCGAGGCGCCAGCGCTCGCGGGAGATATCCGGCGTCAGGCCGAGGTCGAGGGTGGGCCAGTCCCGCGTCAGATGCTGTCCCGGCGGCAGGCGCTGCTCCCCGGGGCGGGAAGTCCTGCCGGTGAGGAAGCGCGCCTCCTGCGCCCAGCGCCGCTTGCTGCGTGTCAGCTTTGAGTCTGCAGGCGGATCGTCTGGTGTGGACATGCTCGACCTTCGGTTCCGATTAGTCAGGGCCGGAAGGTCCGGCATGGGAACGAGGAGAGGCGAACGCTTCAGGCCGATTTGCCGAACAGCACCGGAAGCTGCCGCGGCCCGCGCACGGTGCCCTCCGACCAGGTGACCTTGCCGGCCGGGTCGAGCCTGAAGTCCGGAATCCGCTTCAGCCATTCCTCGATCGCGACGGTCATTTCCATGCGCGCGAGGTTCGAGCCGACGCAGCGGTGAATGCCGAGGCCGAAAGCGGCGTGGCGGTTCTCCTTGCGGTCGAGCACGACCTTGTCGGCGTCGGGAAACATGGCGGGATCGCGGTTGGCGGCGGGAAACGACAGCAGCACCATGTTGCCTGACTTGACCGGGCAGCCGCTGATCATGGTGTCCTTCATCACCTCACGCGCCATCGTCACGGGCGCATAGGCGCGCAGCAATTCCTCGATCGCTGTCGGCATCAGCTCCGGCTCGGCGATCAGGCGGTCGCGATCCGCCGGCGTCTTGGCCAGGTGCCACAATGAAGCGCCGATCGCGCTCCAGGTAGTATCGATGCCGGCGATCAGCAGCAGCCGTAGCGAGCCCAGCACGTGTCCGTCGGACAGCGGCTGGCCGCTCTTGTCGCGCGCATTCATCATCGTCGTGATCAGGTCGTCGGTTGGGTTTCTTTTGCGCGCCTCGATGTGGCCGTGGAAGTAGCCGGTCATCTCGTGAATTGCGCGCATCATGGTGGCGTCGTCCTTGATGCCGAGCTCGAGGATCTCGTGAATCCATTTGATGAAGAGTTCGCCGTCCTCTTCCGGGATGCCGAGCATGTGGGCGATGGCGCGCACCGGAATGTGCTTGGTATAGCGCGCCGCGGCGTCGCATTGGCGGTCTGAGATGAATCCGTCAATCAGTTCGTTGCAGATCGCGCGGACCCGGGGCTCCAGCTTCTTCATGGCGTCAGGGGTGAACGGCGGAAGCAGCAGTTGCTTCGCCGGCTTGTGCTCCGGCGGATCGGAGGTGATCGGCGGCGCGGTATTGACGATCTCAGGCCTGACGTCGCGTACGATGACCCGGCGCGAGGAGAAATGCTCGGTGTCATAGGCGATCTCCTTCACCGCCTGGTAGGTGGTCGGCATGTAGCAGCCCAGAAAGCGGTCGGTATGAACCACCGGCGATGCCTTCCGCAACGTCTCCCAGATCGGAAACGGATCTTCCGTCCACCGCGGATCGGTATGGTCGAAATCGTGCACCCAGTCGGTGACGGGTGGATGATCGGGCGTCGCGGGGGCGGAATCGGGAATAGCGCGGGCGGGATCGGACATCACGGTATTCCTCCGGTTCGTTCGCTTGGTCCTTGATGGCGCTCACAACCGGTCACCACTTAAGACCGGCGGCGCTGGCGTGCCGGTTCACACTTCGGTGATTTCGATTGCGATCTCCGGGCAGTTCGACTTGGCGAGCCAGGCCTTGTCCTCGAGATCCGCCGGAACGGAGCCGTCGCCGGCTTCGTGCGCATTGCCGAATTCGTCGAGCTCGAACAGTTCGGGCGCCAGAGCCTTGCAGCGCGCATGGCCCTGACACTTGTCCTGGTCGACGTGTATCTTCAGTTTTCCGGACATCGAGCGCTTCCCCTGGATCACGCGCGGCATGGCGGCGTGGTGGGCGTTTCCGACCCTGTCTGCTGGTGGTGTGGGCCTTGTTGCCACACCTCGAAATTATAGCATATTACATTAGCGCCGCCCTGATAGTGTCAAGTGAAAATTCCGGGATTGCTGATGCCGCCTCGATTAGCCCGCAAGCCGGTCAATACCTATCACCACGGGGATCTTCGCGATGCCCTGGTTGACGCAGCTCTCGCCGAAGCGGAGCAGGGCGGCCCGGAGTCCATCAGCATCAAGGCTTTGGCAAAGCAACTCGGCGTCTCGCAGCCGGCTCCCTACCGGCATTTTGCCGACCGTGAGGCACTGCTGGAGGCGGTTACCGCCAAAGCCTTCCGCCAGTTCAACGCGGTCCTCCGCCAGTCGATCGGCCGGCCATCGAAGCAATCGAAGCTGTCGCGCCTCGCTCAAGCCGCTTTGGCGTTCGGTCTCCGCCGCAACGGCATCTACCGCTTGATGTTTGCGTCGCGCACGATGGCCTGCTCGCCGAAAGGTGGCGAACTCCACAACGCGGCCATGGAAACCTTCGGCCTGTTGCTGGAAGCGCTGGAAGCTCCCGCCATCGGATTGCTGCGCGAGCGGCAGGCTCTGAAAATCTGGGCCGCGCTGCACGGCGTGGTCATGCTGGCCGAGCAGGGGCTGCTCACCGGCCAGGTTGCCCAGATCAGCCGCGAGGAACTGGTCGAGGAGATCGTGGAGCAAAGCAAACTGGCGCTGTCGGTCGCGATCAAGGCGGCCGGCGCGACCGGTTAGGACTGTCGGCTTGTCCTACTTCGGCGGCCTCGGGTCGATCGGCGTGGCGCCGCTGATACCCAGAATATCCTCCAGCACTCTGGCGCCGGCGAGAAGCTGCGCTTCGCCGCGTGGAGCTGCCACCATCTGCAGCCCGACCGGCAAGCCCGAGGCCGTGAAGCCGCAGGGGAGCGATAGGGCCGGGCAGCACACCAGTGTGATCGCATAGACGATGCCGAGCCATTCGACATAGTTGTCGAATTTCCTGCCGGCGCATTCGGCGACGTAACGGTTCTCGACCGGAAACGGCGCCACGATGGTCGCGGGCGTCAGCAAGAGATCGTACGTCCCGAAGAATTCCAGCGTGCGCGCGGTCATCGCCACCCGCTGGGCTTCGGCGCGCTCCAGTTGTTCGACGGTCAGCTTAAGGCCCTCCTCGATGTTCCAGATCACCTCGGGCTTGAGCTGACTGCGCTTTTCGCGCAGCAGCGCCGCCTTGCTGAGCGCGAAGTCGAACGCGCGCAGCACATGGAAGCATTCATGGGATTCGCTCAGGTCCGGATGCGCTTCCTCGACGATGGCGCCGGCTTCGACGAAACGCTGCGCCGCTTTCCGGGTGATGGCGGCCACCTCGGGATCGACCGGGGTGATGCCGAGATCGGGCGAGTAGGCGACGCGCTTCGGTTTGTTGCCGGAACGCGCGGCCGACAGGAACGAATTCGGCAGCAGCGGCAGCGACAGCGGATCGGCCGGATGCTCGCCGCTCATGGCGTCGAGCAACAGCGCGAGATCCTCGACATTGCGCGCCATCGGGCCCTGCACGCCGAGATTGCGGTCGATCGCGGCGGCCGGCGTATGCGCGACGCGGCCGATGCTCGGCCGCATGCCGACGATGCCGCAGAAGCTCGCAGGATTCCGCAGCGAGCCGCCCATGTCGGAGCCGTGCGCGAGCCACGCCATCCCGGTGGCGAGCGCCACGGCGGCACCTCCGGAGGAACCCGCGGCGGAGCGCGAAGTATCCCAGGGATTGCGGGTCGCGCCGAACACCTCGTTGAACGTGTTGGCGCCGGCGCCGAATTCAGGCGTGTTGGACTTTGCGTAGATCACCCCGCCGTTGTTTTCGAGATGCTCGACCAGGATATCGGAGCGGGCGGGGATATTGTTCCGATAGATCGGCGAGCCCTGCGTGGTCCGCACGCCCTGCACGTTGGTGAGGTCCTTGATCGGCACCGGCATACCCGCCAGCAGGCCGCGGCTGCTGGCCGGCCTTTTCATCAGCTCCCGGGCATGGGCCCGGGCACGGTCGAAGCACAATGTCGGCAGCGCATTGACCTTACCGTCGACTTCTGCGATCCGTTTTTCCAGTACGTCGAGCAGGTCGAGCGGCGTGACTTCGCCCCTGTTCAGTTGATCGACGATGGCGCACGCGGTCGCTCTTATCAGTCCCTGATCAGCCAAATCGCATATCTCCCGGTCATTCCGCCTCGATGTCACGGATTGCCTGGTGCTGTAAAACATTTTCCGGCAAAGTGGAAATGTCGCCGGCTGCCCTGGAGTCTCAGAATGTTGACGCCATCAGATACGCCCGACTGGCGCAGCATGAGCCAGGAGGAGCGCGACCTTGGCCTCAACAATGGCGTTCACGTGCCCGCAAGCGCCGACCTTGTCGCCGGCTGGGACCGGCGTTCCCAGGCAAAGCGGGCGCACCATGCCGATCATCTCGACCTCCGATATGGTCCACGCGAGCGCAACCGGATCGATTTCTTCAAGGCCGCTCAACAGGCACCGACGCTTCTCTTCGTCCACGGCGGTTATTGGCAAACGCGCGCCAAGGAGACCTTTGCGTTGTTTGCCGAGGGCCCCATGGCGCATGGCATCAATGTCGCGCTGATCGGCTATACGCTGGCGCCGGACGCGACGCTCGATGAGATTGTCGGCGAAATCCATGCCGGGATCGATTATCTCGCCGGACAATTGCCGGCGCTCGGCGGCGACGGCGGTCACATCGTGGTGGCCGGCTGGTCCGCCGGCGGCCATCTCACCTCGATGGCGCTGTCGAACCCGAATGTGCGAGCAGGGATGGCGATATCCGGCATCTACGATCTCGAGCCGATCCGCCACAGCTATCTCAACGTCAAGCTCCGGCTCGACGAAGCGACCTCGCGCCGCAACTCGCCAATGATGCAAAGCGGCGGCGCGCTAAAACCGCTGTCGCTGGTGGTCGGCGACGCCGAACTGCCGCTGCTGCGCAAGCAGACCGCGGATTTCGCCGGACACCGCGCCAGATATGGATTGCCGGTGACGTATGAAGAAGTTCCCGGCGCCAACCATTTCACCATCATGAACGAGATGGCGTCGCCGGCGGGGCGGATCACCACGCTGATCCGGCAATTGTTCGACCGGACGGCGGGGTGACATCATCCCATCGCCCTCATCCAGAGGAGCCGCGCCCAACATGACGACATTAGCCGATCCGCGCGATTTATCCGCCAACGGAACGAACGCCGATATTCCAATTCTCAACTCACTGATAAGCTTTTCGTAGAAACCTTACCAGTCGGTGCAAGTGAGAGTGTTCGACCGATAATGACATTTGCGCAATGATGCATATGGAGTGCCATGACTAGCACGGCGCCAATTCGCACTCCTGAGATTTTACCGAGAAGTTTATCAGTTTGCGTATCTCGCGAGAGCGGTGGCTCAGTAGGTCACTTTCATTGGGAAATGCTTGATATCGGCGCATAATAGGCTTCGGCAAATTCGTCCGTGACCTTATCCACGGTATTTCGCGGTTGGTCCCTCAAAATGAAAATCTTTTTGGATGCTTTTTGGTTTTCTTGAAAGAGCAATTATTTCCTTCGGGCTCGGCCCGGATTGCGACGATGTTGCTGCAGACCAACCGAAAGACGGTCAGTCCCAAGGCGAGTCCGGCGAGACCCGCATGTCAGCATGGAAGCCACGATCACGGATTTCTCCTCGGAGCGACCGTATTCTCATATCAAGACACGGACATCGTTCCTATTGCGGGAAGCAAGCTTAATGGATCGAAACACCAATAGTAAGTATGCGGGGGCTGACGCGAGGCGCCGCCAGAAGCCAAGTTTAGAAACTCTCCATAACAGCATCTTGGACGGTAGGTGGCCACTTTGCGAACCTGCCTGAAAATACCGAATCGCCTCACTTGCCCCTATCTGAGTTCCTTTCTTTTTCGAGGAGACTCCCACCAAATAGAGAGCAGGCCCATACCCTGCATCACAATCCGCTCGTATATCCTCTGCAAAGGACGGATCATCTACAAGACACTTCATTTTGGCGATGTTGTACCTGGCGAGCTCTGGCAATTTCTGTTCCAGCTGCCGGAGCAACGCAATGGCCATATGGAGGTCTTTCGGAACTCCCCGCCCTCTGAAATACTCCCAAGCTAATTCGAATTGCGCTTCAGTATCCAACAGGCCGGTGCGCGCCCGGTATTCTTCAAGCGATATTTTCTCCATCATCTTCTCAGTAGCCATCCTGGATGTTTGGCGCGCCCGACTGTTGTGGGACGCGCCGAGGTGTCGGCGCGTCCCAATTTGATGTCATAATATCACGGTTCACCTCCTGGTGGGAGGCCTTGGCGGCCCAGGAGGCGGAATCGGCTTTGAACCTGTCGGCGGCTTTCCTAGACGTAGTTTTCGTTTCGCGCCGTGACGATATTGTCCCAGACGTTGGAGATATTGAAATCGTCGTACCAGTAAGTGTAGCCGCGGTTGATCACGGAGGTCGCGCCCTGCTCAACGATCAATGTGTTGAGGCCGTAGTCCTGGGTCTTCGCGCGGCGTCTCGATGGATGAGAGGATTGGTGCTCGCAGCCCATCCTTCGAGACGCCGCGCCAGGCAAGGCGCGGCTCCTCATCAGGATGAGGGTGAGTTGTAGTTACGCCGCTACGCCCAGCCCGCCGTGAGCCCGCCATCGACGGTAAAGATCACCCCTGATGTATATCCCGAGCGGTCCGAGGCCAGAAACGCCATCAGGTCGCCAATCTCGCGGGCATGCGCGGGACGGCCAAGCGGAAAGCCCTTCTGAAATTCCCGGTAGCGGCTTTCGTCGCCGAACTGACTTTTCGCGCGGGTTTTCAACAGGGTGACGTGGCGGTCGGTACCGACAGGGCCGGGATTGATGCCGACCACGCGGATGTTGTCGGCGAGGCTCTTGCCGCCGAGAGCGCGCGTGAACGCCATCAGTGCCGCGTTGCCGGCGCTGCCGCAGATGTAATTGGCGTCGAATTTTTCGCCGGCGGCACCAATGTCGTTGACGATGACGCCATGGCCGCGCGCCTTCATCTGCGCATAGATCAAGCGGGTGAGGTTGATGTAGCCGAATACTTTCAGTTCCCACGCATGGCGCCAGGTCGATTCGTCGATCTTGTCGATCGAGCCGCCCGGAATATCGCCGGCATTGTTGACGAGGATATCGATATCGCCGGCGTCCCTCACCAGCCTCGCGGTATCCTCAGGCTTGCGCAGGTCGACGACGGCAATAGTGGCGTCGATCTGATGCGCCGAGCGCAACCGCTCGGCCAGCGCCTTCAGCGCATCGCCGCTGCGGGCCGCGAGAACGAGGTGGCAGCCTTCTTCGGCAAAGGCTTCGGCGGCCGCGGCGCCTATGCCCTTCGATGCGCCCGTAATCAGGACGCGCTTGCCGCGCAAATGCAGATCCATGGGATTTCTCGCTTGATGGGGAGGGCGACAAGGGGGGCAGACGGTATGGATAGTTAGGCCGCCACCGATCACGCGGTCAACATTGCACTGCAGCGTTGCACCGCGGCCGAGTTTGGTGCATTGCCATCCGTTCCGATCAGCGGCGTTATCGGCGCTCAAGATATCTTCAAAGGCATCAAGGATTCTCCCGATGGGCAACGAGAAGAAGCAATACCGGATCGCGGTCATTCCCGGCGACGGTATCGGCAAGGAAGTGGTGCCGGAAGGGCTGCGCGTGCTGGAGGTGGCCGCCAAGAAGCATGGAGTATCCCTGCATTTCGACCATTTCGATTTCGCCTCGTGGGACTATTACGAAAAGCACGGCGAGATGATGCCGGAGGACTGGAAGACGAAGATCGGCAAGCATGACGCGATCTATTTCGGCGCGGTCGGCTGGCCGGCGAAAATCCCCGATCACATTTCGCTGTGGGGATCGCTGATCAAATTCCGCCGGGAGTTCGACCAGTACGTCAACCTGCGCCCGGTTCGGCTGATGCCCGGCGTGCCGTCGCCGCTCGCCAACCGCAAGCCCGGCGACATCGATTTCTGGGTGGTGCGTGAGAACACCGAAGGCGAGTATTCTTCCGTCGGCGGCCGCATGTTTCCCGACACCGACCGCGAGTTCGTCACGCAGCAGACCGTGATGACCCGGATCGGCGTCGACCGCATTCTGAAGTTCGCGTTCGAGTTGGCGCAGTCGCGGCCCAAGAAGCACCTGACCTCGGCGACCAAATCCAACGGCATTTCCATTACCATGCCGTACTGGGACGAGCGCGTGGAAGCGATGGCGAAGAATTATCCCGGGGTAAAGTGGGACAAGTACCACATCGATATTCTCACCGCGAATTTTGTCCTGCATCCCGACTGGTTCGACGTCGTGGTGGGCTCCAACCTGTTCGGCGACATCCTCAGCGATCTTGGCCCTGCCTGCACCGGCACCATCGGTATCGCGCCGTCGGGCAACATTAATCCGCCCGGCCTGTTTCCGTCGGTGTTCGAGCCCGTGCACGGCTCGGCGCCCGACATCGCAGGGCAGGGCATCGCCAACCCGATCGGCATGATCTGGTCCGGTGCGATGATGCTGGAGCATCTCGGGGAAAAGACGGCGGCGGCATCGATCGTGGCTGCGATCGAGCGCACGCTGGGTGAACGCACCCTGCGCACCCGCGATCTCGGCGGCAACGCCGACACCACGGCGTGCGGCAGGGCGGTGGCGGAGATGGTGGAGTAGGGAATCTTCTTCCTTCTCCCGCAAGGGGAGAAGGAAGAGTTGCGTCACCCCTTCACGATCCTTCGGCAATGCTGCAACGACGCTTCGATCAGATTCTCGCTCGCCTCGGGCGTACGGAACGCCGAATGGGCTGACAGCGTCACGTTGCGCAGTTTTGTCAGCGGATGATCTCCGGGCAGCGGCTCGGTGTTGAAGACGTCGAGCCCGGCATGCCGGATGTGACCCGATTTCAGCGCATCGATCATCGCGGCTTCGTCCACCACTGCGGCGCGCGCGGTGTTGACCAGGATCATGCCCGGCCTCATCGCCGCGATCCGATCGCGTGACAGAAAGCCACGCGTTTCGTCGTTCAGCAGCAAATGCAGCGAGACCACGTGGCTGTCGGCGAGCAGCTTTTCGAGGCTTACGAACTGGACGCCGGGATACGTCTTCGGCGTCCGGTTCCAGGCGATGACGCGCATGCCGCTGCCCAGCGCGATCCGCGCGACTTCCGCGGCGATGCCGCCGAATCCGATCAGACCAAGCGTCTTGCCGGTCAACTGCATGCCGTCCTCGCGCAGCCAGTTGCCGGCGCGCATCTCGCGGTCCATTTCCGCGATCCCGCGCGCGGCGGCCCACATCAGCGCGATCGCCGCTTCGGCCACGGCGGTGTCACCGTAGCCCTTGATCAGGTGCACTTCGATGCCGAGCTCGGCGAGCTCTTCCGGATTCATGTAGCTGCGCGCGCCGGTGCCAAGAAAAACCACGTGCTTCAGGCCTGCGCATTCCTTGGCGATCTCGGTCGGCAGCGCGGTGTGATCGACGATGGCGATCGCGGCGCCGTCGAGCACTTCGGGGTATTGTTCCGGCGTGATGTCGGGATCGCGATGGATACGAACTTCGGGATCTCCGGGCTTTGCCAGCCGCTCGAAAATGACCGCCAGCGATTCGTTGGCGTCGACAAAAACTCCGCGCACTGAACTCTCCTTATGTCGGGATGCTAAGCCAGCGGTCAGGATGCGACGCCGGCGATCGCGAGTACGGTATGCAACAGAACATTGGCCCCCGCCGTGCAGTCGACCTGCGTCGCGTCCTCGAGCTCGTTGTGGCTGACGCCGTCCTTGCAGGGCACGAATACCATCGCCGACGGCACCACATTCGCGAGGTTGCAGGCATCGTGGCCGGCGCCGGAGGTGATGCGGCGGTGGCTGTAGCCGAGCGCTTTCGTCGCATTCTCGATGGCGTCGACCAGCTTTGCATTAAACACGGTGGGCGGCTTGCGCCAGATCGCATCGAAGGTGATCTCGGCCCTGCGCCGCGATCCGATCTCGGCGATCGCGCTGCGCAAATCGCGGTCGATGGCGTCGAGGGTTTTGGCATCGGGGCTGCGGATATCGACGGTAAAGGCGATCTCGCCGGGAATCACGTTGCGCGAAGGCGCGGCAATGACGGCTTCGCCAACCGTGCCGACCGCGTTGGGGCCATGTGCCTTCGCGGTCCGCTCCACTGCCAGCACGATTTCCGACAATGTCGCCAGTGCGTCGCGGCGCAGCGGCATCGGCGTGGTGCCGGCGTGGCTTTCGAATCCGGTGATCTTGCCGTCATACCAGACGATGCCCTGGCCGCGGTCGACCACGCCGATCGTCTTGTTCTCGGCCTCCAGCAGCGGTCCCTGCTCGATATGCAGTTCGACGAAGGCGCCGAATTTGCGCAAGCCCACCGCCTCGTCGCCACGATAGCCGATGCTGTCGAGCGCCTCGCCGACGCTGACGCCGGCCAAATCCTTGCGGCCGAGAATGTCCTCGGTGGTGTAGTCGCCGGCATAGGCAGCCGACGCCATCGTCGCCGGGGCGAAGCGCGAACCCTCCTCGTTGGTCCAGTTGACGATGCAGATCGGGGTTTCGGTTTCGATCCCGGCGTCATTGAGCGTGCGCACCACTTCGAGCGCCGCCAGCGTGCCGAGCACACCGTCGAACTTGCCCCCGGTCGGCTGGGTATCGAGATGCGAGCCGAGGCCGACCGGCGGCTTCGACATGTCGCGCCCCTTGCGCAGCCCGAACATCGAACCGAGCGCGTCGACATGAACCTCGAGGCCGGCGGCCTCGCACGCCCCACGGAACCAGTCGCGGACCTGCTTGTCCTCGGGGCCGAGCGTCAGCCGCCGTACCCCGCCTTTTGGCGTGGCGCCGAATTTCGCGGTTTCGTGGATGGTGTCCCAGAGGCGGGCGGAATCGATTTGCAGGTTGGATGCGATTTTGGTCATTCAGTGTTCCGGAAAACAGGTGTGTGTACTTTCGGGTTGCATGGTAGGATCATCCGGCACCACCTGTCGAGGCATGGAGCGCTTGGATGAACGTCGGTCTGACGAAGAAAGAGCAGGGTGGCCGCAGCGCGCCGATGCTGCCGAGCGTGCAGGCACGGCTGGCGTGCCGCGCCGGCATGGCCACCACCACGGCGGGCGTCGCCAACGGTTTTGTCCAGGGCAATCTCGCGATTCTGCCGGAAAAGCTCGCCGGGGCGTTCCACCGGTTCTGTCAGCTCAACCCGAAACCATGTCCGATCATCGGCATGTCGGACGTCGGCGACCCCCGCATTCCTTCGCTCGGCCTTAACCTCGATGTCCGCACCGATGTTCCGCGCTACCGGGTCTGGCGCGACGGGGAGGTGGCGGAGGAGCCGACCGATATCATGGCGCATTGGCGGGACGATCTGGTCGCGTTCGTGATCGGCTGCTCGTTCTCGTTTGAAGAAGCGCTGCTGGCCGACGATCTGCCGATCCGTCATATCGAGCGCAACGTGCGGGTGCCGATGTACCGCACCAATATCCCCTGCAGTCCTTCGGGGCCGTTCGCCGGGCCGATGGTGGTGTCGATGCGGCCGTTCAGGCCGGCGGACGCGATCCGCGCGGTGCAGATCACCTCGCGCTTTCCCGCCGTGCATGGCGCGCCGGTTCATCTCGGCCATCCCCAGTCGATCGGGATCAAGGACATCGCGAAGCCGGATTATGGCGACCCGGTGCCGGTGGAAGCCGACGAGATCCCGGTGTTCTGGGCCTGCGGCGTCACTCCGCAGGCGGTGATCGCGGCCGCCAAATTGCCGTTCGCCATCACGCATGCGCCGGGATTGATGCTGGTGACGGACTTGCGGAACAAGCAGCTCGCGGTGCTGTAGAGTGTGACCGCCTACCATGCTTCGCTTCGCTCGCAATGACGTGGAGGGAGCGGTGCGCCTGTTGCTGCCTACGTATGGTCGTGCCCATGCTCCGGCAACACCAGCCCGAACGTCTTGGTCAAATCCGCCACCTGCGCCGGGGTGAGAAAACGCGGGTTCAGCCCGCGCAGCAGCAGATAGAGCTTGGCGGTCTCTTCAAGTTCCTCGATCGCAAAGACGGCGGCTTCCAGCGTGTCGCCTGACACCACCGGGCCATGATTGGCAAGCAGCACGGATGAATATTTTCCGGCCAGCCCCTTGATGGCGTCCGCGACATCAGGATCACCCGGCCGATAATACGGCACCAGCGCGGTCGCGCCGCATTTCATCAGGTAATACGCGGTCATCGGCGGCAGGGTGGCGCGCGGATTGATTTCCGGCAGCATCGACAGCGCTACCGAATGGGTGGAATGCAGGTGTACCACCGCGCGCGCAGAGCCGCGCGTCTGGTACAGCGCGGTATGCAGCGGCACTTCCTTGGTCGGGGCATCGCCGGACACCAGCCGGCCGTCGGCGTCGAGTCGCGACAGTCGCACCGGATCGAGCGAGCCGAGCGAGGCATTGGTCGGCGTCACCAGCCAGCCGCCGTCGTCCACCCTGGCGCTGATATTGCCCGAGGAGCCCGGCGTCAGCCCGCGCTCGAACAGCGAGCGGCCGAGCCGGCAGATTTCCTCGCGTAGCCCAGCTTCGGTCATGGCGGTGTCCTGCATCCCTGTTTGCCGCCTTGTCTCATGCTTTGGCAGCGCGGCCAAGCCGTGATACCCAGAGACAAAGCTGCGGCTTGCGAAATGCGGCTGTAATAAACCCGGGGAGAGTCCATGCCTGAATCCGCATTGCAAAAACCGCGCGTGGCCGTCATTGGGCTCGGCTCGATGGGCTTTGGCATGGCGACCTCGCTGCGGCGCGCGGGTTTTGACGTGACCGGCTGCGACGTCTCCGATGACGCGGTGGCGAGGTTCGTGGCCGAGGGCGGCGGCGGCGCCAGGACGCCGGCGCAGGCCGCCGGGGGCGCCGACATCGTCGTCAGCGTGGTCGTCAACGCCGCACAGACCGAGGCCATCCTGTTCGGCATGGACAGCGTCGCCGAAACGCTGGCGGACAATGCGGTGTTCATCTCCTCCGCCACCATGGACCCGGACGTGGCGCGGCGGCTGGCGAAGCAGTTGGAGGCCACCGGCCGGCACTATCTCGACGCGCCGATCAGCGGTGGCGCGCAACGCGCGGCGCAAGGCGAACTCACCATTCTGGCATCCGGCAGTCCGGTCGCCTTCGCCAAAGCGAGGCCCGCTCTCGATGCGATGGCGGCCAAACTCTACGAACTCGGCGACGCGGCGGGGCAGGGCGCCGCGTTCAAGATGATCAACCAGTTGCTGGCCGGCGTGCACATCGCCGCGGCCTCGGAAGCGATCGCCTTCGCCGCCAGGCAAGGCCTCGATATTCGCAAGGTCTACGAAGTGATCACGGCATCCGCCGGCAATTCCTGGATGTTCGAGAACCGCATGCCGCATGTGCTCGACGGCGACTATGCCCCGCGAAGTGCGGTGGACATTTTCGTCAAGGATCTCGGCATCATCCAGGACATGGCGCGAACCGCGAAGTTTCCGGTGCCGGTGTCGGCCGCGGCGCTGCAGATGTTCCTGATGACATCGGCCTCCGGCATGGGCCGCGACGACGATGCTTCGGTGGCGCGAATGTATGCCCGCGTCACCGGCACGCATCTGCCCGGTGAGCCTGCGTAACAATCCAGGAACAAGAGGACAGTCGATGCCCCGCTTCGCCGCCAATCTCTCGATGATGTTCACCGAAGTTCCGTTCCTCGACCGCTTCGAGGCGGCGGCGCAAGCGGGATTCACCGCCGTCGAGTTCCTGTTTCCCTATGACCATGCGGCCGAAGAGGTCGGCAAGCGGCTGCAGGCCAACGGCTTGGCCCAGGCCTTGTTCAACCTGCCGCCGGGCAATTGGGACGCCGGCGAAAAGGGATTTGCGGCGCTGCCGGAGCGCTTCGCCGACCTGGAGCAGAGCCTGCGAACGGCCCTTCCATATGCGCAGGCGACGGGCGTCAAGCGGCTGCATCTGATGGCCGGCATCGCCAGCCGGGCCGATCGGCTGGCAGTGGAGGCGTTCTACAAATCGGTGACCTGGGCGGCGGAGTTTTTCGCGCCGCACGGCCTCGATGTCGTGATCGAGCCGATCAACCCGCGCAACGTGCCCGGCTACTTCCTCAACGATTTTGGGTTCGCGCGCGACCTGATCCATGAGCTGAAAATCCCCAATCTGAAATTGCAGTTCGATATCTATCACTGCCAGATCATCCATGGCGACGTCACCATGCGGTTGCGCGAGATGATGCCCATCATCGGTCATGTGCAGATCGCCAGCATCCCTTCGCGCAACGAGCCCGACGGTGAAGAGCTGAACTATCCGTTCCTGTTCGCCGAACTCGACCGGCTCGGCTACACGGGTTTTGTCGGCTGCGAGTATAACCCGCGCGGCAAGACCACCGACGGCCTCGGCTGGTTTCAACCCTACGCCGGAGCAAAGCCGTGACGCTGGCCAGAAGAATATCTCTTGGCTGCATCGCCGACGACTACACCGGCGCCTCCGACCTCGCCAACACGCTGACCCGCTGCGGGCTGCGCACGGTACAAACCATCGGCGTGCCCGCAGGTGATCTTGAACTTCCCGAGCTCGATGCCGTGGTGGTGTCGCTGAAGAGCCGGTCGATCGAAGCCGGCCTCGCGGTGTCGCGCTCGCGCGCCGCCGAAAAATGGCTGCGCGGACACGGCGCCGGCCATGTGCTGTTCAAGATCTGCTCGACCTTCGATTCCACCGACGCCGGCAACATCGGCCCGGTCATGGATGCGCTGCGTGCCGATTCCGGCGATACGATCGTACTGGTGACGCCGGCGTTTCCCGCAACCGGCCGCACCGTCTATCAGGGGAATCTGTTCGTAGGCTCGGTGCCGCTCAATGAAAGCCCCTTGAAGGACCATCCGCTCAACCCAATGCACGATTCCAATCTGGTGCGGGTGCTGGCGCGGCAGAGCCAGACCCACGTGGGACTGGTCGGCCTCGCCGACATCGCGCGCGGGCCGGACGCGGTTCGCGCCCGGCTTGCCGATCTCTCCGGCAAGGGCTTTGGCGCCGCCATCGCCGATGCGGTGTTCGACCGCGATCTCGAAACCATCGGCGCGGTGGCCCTGGAGCACCGGCTGTCGGTCGGCGCATCTGGCATCGGGCTCGGCCTTGCCCGCGCGCTGCTCGCCTCGGGAAAGGTCGAATCGAGTGCGACGAAGCCGCCTTCCAATGCGATCGTCGGCGGACCGGCGGCGTGCCTGGCCGGCAGTTGCTCGCAGGCGACATTGCGGCAGATCGACAGCGCCGAGCAGGTGATGCCGGTGCTGCACCTCGATCCGGAGCAGATCATGGCCGGCAAGGGGGAAGCCCGGCGTGCGCTGGCCTGGGCGAAGGGGCGCCTCGGCGACGGCCCGGTCCTGATTGCCAGCAGTTCGACGCCGGATCAGGTCGCAGCTCTGCAATCACGACACGGCCGCGATGAAGTTGGGCATGCGATCGAGCAGGCCATGGCAGACGTCGCCGAAGGACTGGTCGCGTCAGGCGTGCGTCGATTGGTGATTGCCGGCGGTGAGACGTCGGGCGCGGTGGTCGACCGCCTGGGCATTCCAGGTTTTCTGGTCGGCGCAGAAATCGCTGCTGGCGTGCCGGTTCTGCGCGCTGTCGGCGCGGCCAATGGCGCGATGCTGCTTGCCCTGAAATCGGGCAATTTCGGCGGCACGGAATTCTTCTCCGATGCTCTCGAACTGATGCGTTGAGCCGCGACATCACTTTCGACGGGGGGACGATGCGCGGCGTCGTTTCAGAAACGCTGCACCGCGTCCGGAACAGGGAAGGACTTACTTCCCCACCCAATTCGGCGGGCGCTTCTCCGAGAACGCCTTTGGACCCTCGATGTAATCCTGCGACGCCGCCATCGCTTTCACCGCGGGATAATCGCGCTGCTCGGATATCGCTTGTTCGAGCGAGACCGCAAGCCCTTTCTGGACCGCCTGCTTGGAGGCACGGATCGACATCGGCGAGTTCTTGCAGATGGTCTCGGCCCAGCGCTCGGCGGCGGCCAGCGCCTCGCCTTGCGGCACCACTTCATTGACGAAGCCGAGTTCCTTGCCTTCCGCCGCGCTGACATGGCGCGCGGTCAGGATCATGCCCATGGCGCGCTTCAGCCCGATCTGGCGCGGCAGCCGGTGCACGCCGCCGGCCAGGGCCGCGAGCCCGACGCGCGGCTCGGGCAGTGCGAAGGTGGCGTTTTCCGCGGCGATGATGAGGTCGCAGGCCAGCGCGATTTCAAAGCCGCCGCCCATGGCGACGCCGTTGACCGCGGCGATGATCGGCTTGTCGCAGTCGAAGCGCGAGGTGAGCCCGGCAAAGCCACCGGTGTCCCAGCCGCGCTTGCCGCCCGCCGCCTGCCATTTCAGGTCGTTGCCGGCGCAGAACGCCTTGTCACCCGCCCCGGTGACGATCGCCACCCACTGCTCCGGATCGGTGGAGAAATTGTCGAACACCTTGTTCAACTCGAAATGCGCATCGGTATGCAGCGCGTTGTACACTTCCGGCCGGGACAGCGTCACGATCGTGATCGGGCCCTTGCGTGTCACCTTGGAAAATTTCAGTTCCATGTTTTCTCCCGTGATTTTTTCTGTGGCGCGGAATGCTGGGCGGGATAGTAGCGCGTGCCCGCCATCGGATACCATCCAATTACGCACGGCGCCTGCGCGTGCCAAGCGCTATCCGGTTGCTTGAGTTGGGTTGACTTGGGCGCGGTCTTCTAACCTTAATCGATCCTAAGCGGGGGCGCGCGGCGCCTTAAAACGATAATAACGATGTGTTTGGGAGAGACCGCCGTGGATTTCAGTCTGCCAGCCGATCTGGTCGCTTATCTCGACGAACTCGACCAGTTCATCGCGCGCGAGATCAAGCCGATCGAAGCGGCCGACGACAATATCCGCTTCTTCGATCACCGTCGCGAATGGGCGCGCACCGATTTCGACAATGGCGGCTTGCCGCGGCATGAATGGGAAGCACTGCTGCGCAAGGTTAAGAATCTCGCCGACGCCGCCGGTCACCTCCGCTTCGCGATTCCGAAACAATATGGCGGTAAGGCCGGCTCCAACCTCTGGATGGCGGTGATCCGCGAGCATTTCGCGGCCAAGGGACTGGGCCTGCACAACGACCTGCAGAACGAACATTCGATCGTCGGCAATTTGCCGCTGGTTACCATGCTCGACCGTTATGGCCGTGACGACCAGAAAGCGATGATCGAGGGCTCGATCACCGGCAAATTCCGCATCACCTTCGGTCTCACCGAGCCCGAGCACGGCTCGGACGCCACCCACATGGAGACCCGCGCGGTGCAGGCGACCCGCGACGGCGTCAAGGGCTGGGTGATCAACGGCGAGAAGATGTGGACCACTGGCATGCACGTCGCGACCCATTGCGCGCTGTTCGCCCGCACCTCGGGCAATGACGGTGACGCCCGCGGCATCACCTGTTTCCTGGTGCCGGCGAAAGCAGAAGGCGTGAAGGTCGAGGAGTATATGTGGACCTTCAACATGCCGACCGACCACCCGCGGGTCAGCTTTACCGACGTGTTCGTGCCCGAGGACGCGCTGTTCGGCGAGGTCGGCCGCGGCCTGTCGCTGGCGCAGTGTTTTGTGCACGAAAACCGGATTCGGCAGGCTGCAAGCTCGCTGGGTGCCGCGGTCTATTGCATCAACGAGAGCGTCAAATACGCGCGCGAACGAAAACCCTTCGGTAAGGCGCTGGCCGAGAATCAGGCGATCCAGTGGCCGCTGGTCGAACTCGCCACGCAGGCCGAGATGCTGCGGCTGCTGATCCGCAAGACCGCCTGGGAAATGGACCGACTGACCCAGGCGCAGGTCGAGCACACGCTGTCCGACCGGGTCTCGATGTGTAATTTCTGGGCCAACCGGCTGTGCTGCGAAGCGGCTGACCGCGCCATGCAGGTGCATGGCGGCATGGGCTACTCCCGCCACAAGCCGTTCGAGCACATTTACCGCCACCATCGGCGCTACCGCATCACCGAAGGCAGCGAGGAAATCCAGAAGCGGAAAGTGGCGGGATTTCTGTTCGGCTACATGGGGGCGGGGAAGCATTAGAGGGACGAATTGCACCGCTCTCTCACCACGTCGGCCCGGCCTCCGAGCCGGGATTCTTAATCACCGGCTCGGGTTGTTGAGATAAAGCTGTCCACCCGCGTGCCGAATAATGACCGCCGCGGCGTATGGGTCCCGGATCAGCGCTCGCTATGCTCGCTTGTCCGGGAAGACGAGGCTTGCTTTCCGATTTGACTGTCAAACAGCGGATACACGTCGGCATCTCGCGGCGGGATGCGCCCGAGGTTTGCGTGTCGTTGTCCCTCGAAAGAAAAGAGGGAGCAGGGAATGCCGGATGCGCGCTGCACCCGCGGTCTCGTGTGCAAAACTGTGCAAAAAACACGCACACGAG
>LNEC01000006.1 GCA_001464035.1 Bradyrhizobiaceae bacterium Ga0074131 | reverse complement strand
TACGGCTTACTTCGCGCTCTCCCCGGCGATCAGGATTTGTTTGTCACCGTCGCCCCCGCGGATTGATGGCTGGCCTGACGCCCGGTCGGGCCGGCTTCACCTCCTTAGGGACTTGACGCCAACCCAGAGGCTGTCAGGACCACACGACTTCACCGTACGCTTCAGCGCCGTCGTCAGCGTGCCGTCCGATCGCTCACAGGCCCCTAAGCGCCCGCCCTGCAACCCCGTCACACGCCTGACGCTGCAGCGTCCACCGCATCCCATGCCCAACGTTCGTGACGATCATGATACGCCCCTCCAAGGGGCCGGGACGGGCGAATCGATAGAACTGATTTGCCCGACGCGTTAAGCGAAAATTTGCCCGTCGGGTTAATTTGTCGCAGCCAGCGTAGCGTGGAGGATACGGCAAGATCCAACACCGTCATTGCGAGCGCGAGCGAAGCAATCCATTTTGACAAAGCAAAGAAGATGGAATCTTCGCTGCCCGCAACGACGGTGTTGGTGAGGCGGGCGACCCCGAGGCCGGTACCGAACTCGCCATGACGGCTGGTTCAATTCACCTGCCGGTCCTTCCCCGCCCAATAGGGATCGCGCAGATGCCGGCGCAGGATCTTGCCCGACGCGTTGCGCGGCAGCGCCTCGATGAAATCGACCGTCTTCGGCGTCTTGAAACCGGCGATGCGCTCGCGGGTAAAATTGACGATGTCCGACGCCGTCGCCTTCTTGCCCGGCTTCATCACCACGATCGCCTTGACCGCTTCGCCCCATTTGTCGTCGGGCACACCGACCACCGCGACTTCGGCGACGTCGGGATGGTCGCAGATCGCGCTCTCGACTTCGGCGGGATAGATGTTCTCGCCACCGGAGATGATCATGTCCTTGATGCGGTCGTGGATGTAGAGGTAGCCGTCGCTGTCCATGTAGCCGGCGTCGCCGGTGCGCAGCCAGCCTTCGCTGTCGAGCGTTTTGGCGGTGGCTTCCGGCAGGTTCCAGTAGCCGACCATGTTGGAGCCCGAACGGGTAGCGATCTCGCCGACCTCGCCTGGCGGCAATCTCTTGCCGTCGGCGTCGAGGATCGCGAGTTCAATGCCGGGCAGGGCCTTGCCGGCCGACCGCATCCGGTCCAGTCCGTCGATATGGTCTTCCGGCGGCAGCGCCACGATGGTGCCGGTGGTTTCCGTCATGCCGTACATCTGTACGAAGCCGCAGCCGAACACCTCGATGCATTCCTTCAACAGCGCCGCCGGAATCGGTGAGGCGCCATAGAGCATGTATTTGAGCTTCGAGAAATCGACCTGCCGGGCGCGGGGCTGCCGCACCACGAACTGCATCGCGGCCGGCACCATGAACAGTTTGGTAATGCCGGACCGCTCGAAGAAATCCAGCACCTTCGTCGGATCGAATTCCCTCGCGATCACGCCCTTGGCGCCATGATAGAGCCCCATCACCCCCCAGCCGGAACCGCCGATATGAAAGATCGGCATCGCCACCAGCGAGACATCGTCGACCGACCATCTGTTCCAGTCTGGCTTCTGGTCCCGGCCGGTTTCGACCAGGTTGAGAAAATTGGCATGCGACAGCATCGCGCCCTTGGGCTTGCCGGTGGTGCCTGACGTGTAGAGCTGGATCGCGATGTCCTTGCGGTCGATCGGGACCTTGGGGTCGCCGCCACTCTGGGCGTCGCGCCACGCCGTAAAATCCTGCCATTCCGGCGCGCCGCCTTCGGTCGTGATGACGTGGCGAACGCTCGGCAGTTGCGGCTGGATGTTGTTTACCTGGGTGATGAATTCGGGCCCGACGAACAGCACCGGCGCCTTGCAGTCATCGACGATGAAGGCGACCTCCGGCCCGGCCAGCCGCCAGTTCACCGGCGCCATCACCACATTGGCCTTCATCGCACCCATCAGCAGTTCAAAGTAGATGTCGCTGTTCTTGCCGAGATAGGCGATGCGCTCGCGCGGTTTGACGCCGAGCGCGATCAGGGCGTTGGCGACCCGGTTGGTGTGGATGTCGAATTCGGCGAATGTGGTCTGACGTCCCTCGAATTCGTAGGCTATGGCGTCGCTGCGGGTCTTCCCCCGTGCGCGCACCATGTCGGCAAGATTGGCCGGTTCCTCTGAGGCGGACATGTCTCTCCCGTGGTCTTGTCGTAGATTGCCGTGATACTGGCGTCGTTGCGCGCCAAAAACAATACGGGAGTGCGAAGGTCCTATCGCGACGATGTCCGAAAAGGCATTCGAACCGGGGGCCGGTTCGAGCCGTGTCAGCGTTTCGAGAGCGAATTGCTGATGCGGGTGACTACGGCGTCCCAACGCTTCTTTTCGGCAGCGGGGTAGTTGATCAAGACGCAGGTGATCGATCGTCCGCCAAAATTGCAGCGGTTGTACCAGATCAGATCGTTTCGGAAGCTGGAAACCACAAAGAAGTTTGGGGTGACCCGTCGATAAACGATGTCGGAGGGCGGGCGCTTCTTCGCCAGGAACGTGGCGGGTGTATCGTTGGCCTCGTTACCGAGCGATTGAACCGTAAGATTTGCGCGGCGGTCCGCAGTCAGGAAACGCGCTCCGTAGCCGGCTTCGGGCTTGCCGGTTGTTTCGCTGAAGATATGCCGCGGTACGTCTACGCCCGCGCCGGTCTCGGGCACCCGATAGCGTCGCCAATCATCTCCTTGGGCCGTCGCCGACATCGGCCACAGTACCAAAACGGTCGCGGCGACGAGCGCGGCGGCACAAACTTTAATGGCGTGGTATCTCACTTAATCCTCGCCAAAAAAGCCGAACCGCGGCGTATCCGTTCTCTCGGCGACCTGTTGGTCACGATCCCTGAGCATCCGCTTAACCACCACCGTCGCGCGTTCTATCTCCCGCTGCTTCCTCTGCTCTGCCAACCGTTGCTCTTTTGCTCGTCGTCTCTCGGCAGCCTTGGCCTCGGCAGCGCGAATCTCTTGCGCGGCGACCCTTGGCTCGGGCGGCTTTGGTATCACCTGCGCCGGTGGGGGTTCGACCGCTTTCGCCATTACCGGGACGGCCGCGCTTTGGCCGGGTTGCTCAATCACAGGCGCCCGAGCGGCGCTTTCCTCGACGATCTTGGGCTCGGTTGCACTAGTCGCAACAGATGTAGGCGGGGCCGGAATCGAGATCGGAGCGCTCGACGTAACCCGCTGCAGCCGGTTTTGCTCCACATGCTGAGTCGGCGTCGCCAAGAGAAAGCCGCCGGAAAATCCCACCGCAAGCGCGGCGACCACGGAACCAACTCCGGCCAAGTAAGACGTGGTGCTGAAAGGCATTGGCGCGCTCCTGCGAGAATCGACGAAGACCAAACCGGAAGAAATGGAAACCGTTCCTGGCCGCGGTCTGTATTTCTGCAATGCGCTGCCTGCGCCGGTTCCGGCCCGACTGCATGTGCTCCAGGGGGCGTCGAACTGCCGTCAGAGCTGCACCGGTTCCATCAAGCTAAATGGAACATGTGGCGATCGAGCCTATTAACCTTTTGCAGTTTCCCAACCCAGGAAAGGAAACCGCGATGAAAGATTTTTCTAATGCGTCGTTCTCGCCTGATCTAATCCGGACCATGGATGAAGCGCTGCAGCGGGCGGTAGCGACGCTTCCGGAGCCAGTGAGCTCGATGCGCGTGCAGACCATCGCCGAGAGCATTCTTCGATGTGCCCGAGATGGGGAACGTGATCCCAGGGCACTGCAGACGATGGCCCTTGTCGAGATGCAGATACGATCGGATGAGAAGTGAATGCCGGCAGGTCGGTCGAACGACTGTAGGTGACACAAGCAGGGCCGGCTCGGCGGCGAATCTAAAACGCGCTTGGGGCTGCCATAGCGCGGAACGAATCTAGTCATCATGGGTTCAGCCTTGACTATTTCGCGAAGGAGGAATGCGCCATGTCATTGACCGACACCCGCTCGTTACAGCAGCTCAAACGCGAAACCGAACAGGCGCGGGCCGGTCTGACCGCCACGGTCGAACAGCTTAAGACAAGCGTCTCCGATACCGCCAGCGACATTCGCCAGCGTATCAGTCCTGACTCGATCAAGGCCGAGGTCTCGGACTACATCAGGACCCGGGGGGAGCAACTGGTAAACGATGTGACCGCTGCTGCGCGCAAGAACCCCATGCAAGCGGTTGCGGTAGGGGCAACCCTGGCGTACCCCTTGCTTCGGCTGGCGCGGTCCATCCCGGTCCCGGTACTTATGGTAGGGGCAGGGCTGTTTCTTGCAGGATCAAAAACCGGACAGGCGGTCACGCAAAAGGCGTCCGACGTAGTGTCTGACCTTTCGGAAGACCTCGTCCGGCGTGCTCACGATTTCAGAGATCAAGTCGGACATTCAACATCGGCAGCAAAAGCCTACGCTTCCGATCGTCTCGATCGCGCCAGTTCCGCCGCGGCCAGCGCACAGGATGCCGCCGTATCCCTTCCCGCGACAATGGCGAGCGGCGCCGGCAACCTAAGAGACCAAGCTGTCCGGATGGCTGGTTCCGCCGGCGATAACGTGCAGGACATCGCGTCCGGCATGTCATCTGCCGCCCGCAATGCCGCCACTATAGCCGCAGATGCGGGAATGGACGCTGCGAGGACTGTGCGGGACACGGCCTCCGATCTAACCGACCGTGCTGGAAAAACCGTCTTTCAGACGATTGAAAAGCATCCGCTGGTCGTAGCTGGTTTTGGTCTGCTGATCGGTGGGCTGATCGCCAGTGCGCTTCCCCGCTCCGATATCGAAGACGACTTGATCGGGGAAACCAGCGACGCCGTAAAGTTGCGCGCCCAGGATGCCGCATCGCAGGGCTTGAACGCCACGAAGAACGCCGCCGGTCAGGTCTACGACGAAGCAACGCGGCTGGCTGAGGCGGAAGGCCTGACCCCCGATGGTATCGGCAAGGCGGCACAAGACATCGGCCAACGCGTGCGGCGTGTCGCGGAGAGCGCTGTAACTACTGCTTTTGAACCGGACCAAGCAAATCAACCACGCAATCAAGGAGCGACCGACCATGGCTGAACAGTCACTTGGAAGTACGAATAAGGCCGGCTCGGGCTCGGCTCACGGATTCGAAAAGGCTGCCGGCACGGCGAAGGGTGTGGCCGATCAGGCGCTTTCGGTGGGCCGTGACCTTAAGGGCAAGACAAAAGATATGGCTGGTTCTTCGACCGAAGCAATCAAGGATCACGCCGCCGAATTCGTGGACGCCGCGAAGGATGTCGCCTCGCAGGCAACCGATAAGCTAAAGCAGGCGGTCGATGGCCAGAAGACCGCTGGTGCGGAATATGTCGGCAGCCTGGCTGACACGATGCGACGTGCAGCCCGCGAGTTCGACGGCGATCTCCCTATTGCCGGTACCTACATTCGCAAGGCTGCGTCACACGTCGAAGGTGTCGCCGACACAATGAAGACCGGTAACTTCACTGACCTCGTGCGCGGAGCGCAATCTTTCGCACGCCGCCAACCGACGGCGTTCCTCGGTATCGCGGTCCTCGCGGGGTTTGGGGTAGTGCGTTTCTTGAAGAGTTCAGCGCAAGATTCCGGCTCGGGGACAGCGAGATCCCGTCAAGGCGGCGGTGAAAAGTTTGGTGAAAACGGCATGAACCGTTCGCAGGCAAGTAACGCTTCGAACCGCTCATACGCCGACAATAGAGGGTATCGCGATGACTTCACCCGGTAGCCGTTCAATACCCGACCTGTTCAGCGATGCAGTCGGGCAGTTGGCGAAGTTAATTGGCAACGAATTCGCACTTGCTCGCGCAGAGGTTTCGGAAAAGGCGAGCCAGGCAGGTCGCGCCGCTGGAATGATCGTAGCGGGCGCCGTTTGCCTGATTCCGGCATTGGTGCTGTTGCTGTTGGCGGTATCGGCAATGCTCATAAGCAGCGGCTTTTCAGCGCCCGTAGCCTATCTCATGACGGGAGCGGGAGCGGCGCTGGTTTCGGGCGCACTGATTGCGATTGGATTGAGTCGCTTATCCGGTGATGCTCTCAAGCCGTCCCTGACACTCGACCAAGTTGAACGTGACAAGATCGCCGCTAAGGAGATGATACGATGAACGATGTCTCTCAAAAGGCTAATGGTTTTGTGCACGATCTCGGGCAAGCCGCCAGGAAAAATCCATTGTCGGCTGCTTTGATCGGAATGGGTGTGTTGTGGCTGTTCGCCAATGGACGGGCGGCCGAGCGGGCCGGGGAGTTTGCCCGGAGCGGTGGATTTGACCGAATTCCTGAGGCCGCGGGTGACGCATTCGAGGCTGCGCGTTCGACGGTCAGGTCTGGCGTCGATTCGGTAAGTGGTCAGTTCGCCTCCGCACGAGATTCGCTGCGGGAAGGCAGCGTCGACGTTCTGGACGGCGCAACCCGGCTGGGTCGGGAGTATGCCGGCGCGGCGTCAACCTATGTTAGCGCGCTGCCTGGTACGGGCACCGAAATGTTCGATGCGGTACGGTCCAACATGGCCGATATTTTCAAGGCTCAGCCTTTGGCGTTGGGTGTTGTTGGAATGGCCATCGGCGCCGGAATTGCGGCAGCTTTGCCGCCCACGGACACTGAAGCCTCCTACCTGGGTAAATCGAGTGACCTCGTGAAAGCAAAGGCCACGGAGTTCGCGTCAGAGCAGACGGAGCGTGTTGCGAAGGTGGCGGGCGAAGTTGTTGACGCCGTTAGCGAGGAAGCGCGGCGTCAGGGATTAACGATGGAGGATGCTAAAGCCGCGGTCGGGAATGTCTCGGCAAGGGTCAGTCGCGTCGTCGAAGGAGCGGGTAAAGGAGTTTCCGAGAAACTCGCGCCGCAATCGCCTTCGGCGAACCCTCCGAACCTCGACAAAGTAACCCGCTAAACCTTTGACGGCCTTGGCGGAATGCCGACCGTGCGCTGAGGATTTGTCCGCCTGGTCCGGCGGGGCGGTCCTCTGCGTTCGTGGCGGATACATCGCCGGCGCCTTTGCTTCAAATGCCATCGTGAATTTGAAGCCCCTTCGCCGCATCACGTGTATCTTTCACTGCCGACCGCTTTGCTGCCGAGATCAGTCGCCGCAACGATCGTTATCGGGGTCGGGGCGCATGACCGTCGTCTGTGCCACTGCCCAACCCATCTATCCCGTCCGTAGCGATATGTCGTCCTGATTGAATACGGGAAGAAGGGTTGCAGCGGGATCATCCCCTTTGGGCGCGGTCCTTTTCGTTCTGCGCCTTGATTGAATCGCGGGCCCGGGTCCAGTCGGCGTCGGTCCAGCTGCGCAACTCGTAGAAGTTTCCGCCGGTGGCCAGCGCCTGTGCGCCGTCCATGGCGATGGTCTCGCCGTTGATCCAGTCGCAGCCGCCGGAAATCAGGAACACCGCCAGATTCTGCAGCTCCTCCATCTTACCGACGCGACCCATCGGATTCCTGGCAATAGTGCGCGCGCCGGGTTCGTCGCCGGGGTTGAGGCGCTTGCTCATGCCCTCGGTCGGGATTTCGCCGGGCGCGATGGTATTGAGCCGGATGCCGTAGCGTCCCCATTCCATCGCCAGCGACATGGTCATGGCGTGGATCGCAGACTTGCTCATCGCCGATGGCACGACATACGGGCTGCCGTTGCGGACCCAAGTTACGGTGATCGACACTACGTTGCCGGGTTGCTTGGCGGCGATCCAGCGCCGCCCCACGGCGTGGGTCACATAGAACGTGCCGTGCATGACGATGTTGGCGATCGCGTCAAAGCCGCGCGGGGTCAGATCCTGGGTGCGCGAGACGAAGTTGCCCGCGGCGTTGTTGATGAGGTCGGTGAGCGGGCCTTCGGTGAAGATGGTCTCGATCATCTCGTCGACCGCGAGCGGGTTGCGGATATCGACGCCGTGGGTCGTCACCCGGCCGCCATAGAGATCCATCAGCTCGGTCGCGGTTTCGTCGCAGACGCCCTTGCGGCGACCGCAGATATGAATTTCGGCGCCAAGTTCGAGGAAGCGGGCGGCCATGGCTTTGCCGAGCCCGCTGCCGCCGCCGGTGACCAGGATGCGCCGTCCAGTAAGGAGCTTTTCAGTGAACATGGCTGGTTTCCGCCCAAGGGATTGCCTGCTAATTCGTTGATTGACTAAATCCGCACAACGCCTTTCTGTAAAGCGGCAACAGCAAGAACACATTCGAGCATTCAGGGAGATTTCTGATGGAGAAGCGCGTCGAGGTCACGATTTCGAAGGGCGTCGCCGATGTCCGCCTCGTTCGGGCGGACAAGATGAACGCACTCGATGCCGCGATGTTTGAGGCGCTGGTGGCCACTTCCGCCCGGCTGGCCGTGGAAAAAGGCGTCCGTGCGGTGGTCTTGTCCGGCGAGGGCCGGGCGTTCTGCGCTGGCCTCGACATGGGCCGATTCACCGCCATGAAAGAAAAGGGCGGTAACGGCGTCGCAGGCGGCGAAAAGCGCGACCTTTCCGCGCGCACCCATGGCTTGGCCAATTTCCCGCAGCAGGCGGTGTGGGGCTGGCGCCAGCTGCCGGTACCCGTGATCGCCGCGATTCAGGGCGTGGCGTTCGGCGGCGGCTTCCAACTCGCGCTCGGTGCCGACATGCGGTTGCTGACGCCGGATGCCCGCATGTCGATCATGGAGATCAAATGGGGGCTTGTGCCGGATATGGCGGGGACGCCGATCCTGGCCAGCCTGGTGCGCGACGATATCCTGCGCGAACTGACCTATACCGGGCGGATATTCTCCGCGCAGGAGGCCCTGAGCTACGGCCTCGCCACCCGCATCTGCGACGACCCGCGGGCCGCCGCTTTCGATCTGGCACGCGAGATCGCGGCCAAGAGCCCCGAGGCCATCCGTGCCTGCAAGCGCATGCTCAACAACCTGTCCGTCGATCCCGGCCCGGCGCTGCTCGCCGAATCCGTCGAGCAGATGAAGCTGATGGGCAGCCCCAACCAGCTCGAGGCCGTTCGCGCCAACATAGACAAGCGCGCGCCGCATTTTGTGGACGTGGGATAGGCACATCCAATCCTCATGGTTCGAGACGCGTGAAGCGCGCTCACCGTGCGGACTCTACAACC
Source organism: Bradyrhizobiaceae bacterium Ga0074131 (assembly GCA_001464035.1). Taxonomy (GTDB): domain Bacteria; phylum Pseudomonadota; class Alphaproteobacteria; order Rhizobiales; family Xanthobacteraceae; genus Bradyrhizobium. Next base: position 393,197 of record LNEC01000006.1, on the reverse strand, counting down.
CGACTTGAGATCGGAAAGAGACAATGACAGTGAAGCAACCATTCCTCGGCGTCATCAGCGGCGATAGAAGCCGCAGTCACGCCGACGTCGCCGATCGTGCCGACCGCATTGCCGGCGGATTGCGGAAGCTCGGCGTCGGACAGGGCGACAGCGTCTGCATCCTGATGCGCAACGACATCGCCTTCATCGAGGCGGCCTATGCCGCGATGCGGCTCGGCGCCTACGCCGTGCCGGTCAACTGGCATTTCAAGCCGGAGGAAATCAACTACATCCTGAAGGATTCCGGAACGGCTGTTTTGATAGGTCATGCGGACCTCCTGCATCAGCTGCGCGATGCGATCCCGGCCGGCGTCACCGTGCTCGGCGTGCCGACGCCGCCGGAAATCCTCACCAATTACCGGATTGATCCGGCTTATCTCGCCACGCCTGATTTCGCCACCGATCTCGAATCCTGGGTGCAAGGGCAGGCCCGCTATGACGGCCCGGCGCTGCCGCAGCCGCAGAACATGATCTACACCTCGGGCACCACAGGTCATCCCAAGGGGGTGCGGCGCAATGCGCCGACGCCGGAACAGACGGCCAATGCCGAGGGCATGCGGACGATGATCTATGGCCTGAAGCCTGGCTCGCGGGCGCTGCTGCCGGGTCCGCTGTACCACTCGGCACCGAACTCGTTCGGCCTGCGCGCCGGCCGTCTCGGCGGCGCGCTGGTGCTGATGCCGCGGTTCGATCCCGAACAATTCCTTCGGCTGGTCCAGGACCAGAAGATCGACACCATTTTCATGGTCCCGACCATGTTCATCCGGCTGATGAAACTACCGGAAGCGGTGCGCAGGAAATACGACATATCCTCGCTCCGCCATATCATCCATGCCGCCGCACCCTGTCCCGCCGACGTCAAGCGCGCGATGATCGAATGGTGGGGGCCGGTGATCTACGAGTTCTACGGCTCCACCGAGTCGGGTGCGGTCACCTTCGCCAACTCCGAGGATGCGCTGAACAAGCCCGGCACGGTCGGCAAGATTGCCCCAGGCGCGGAACTTCGTTTCGTCGGCGACGACGGCAAATTGTTGCCGCAAGGCGAGATTGGCGAGATCTATTCGCGGATATCAGGCAATCCCGATTTCACCTATCACAACAAGCCGGAGAAACGCGCCGAGATCGATCGCGACGGCTTCATTACCTCGGGCGACGTCGGTTACATCGATCAGGATGGCTATGTCTTCATTTGCGACCGCAAGCGGGACATGGTGATCTCTGGCGGCGTCAACATCTATCCGGCAGAGATCGAGGCCGCGCTGCACGCGGTGCCGGGAGTGTACGACTGCGCGGTGTTCGGCGTTCCCGACGAGGAGTTCGGCGAGGCGCTGATGGCGGTGGTGGAGCCGCAGCCGGGTGTAGCGCTGGATGCCGCCGATATCCGCACTCAGCTCAAGGCTTCGCTCGCCGATTACAAGGTGCCAAGACATGTCGAAGTCCTGAAAGACCTGCCGCGCGAGGATTCCGGAAAAATCTTCAAGCGGCGCTTGCGCGACCCCTATTGGGAGCGGGCGGGAAGAAGGATTTGATGCCTCTCCCACGGACTTCCTGATGCAGGTGTTCGCTCGTTCGACGTCTATGCCGGGTGGCGGTGGAGGTTCGATGGTCTATCCCGATCAGGCCCGCTATGCCCGCCTTGCCGCCGAAGAACTCGGGCTCGAATTCATCGATCTCGACGATGGGAATGGTTACATCTTCGCCATCGAATCCGGACCCAGGCGCATCTTGAGCGGAGCCGGCTCGGTTTGCAGTTATCCGATCAACAATGCGTCCAGCTTTCTCATTTCCCGGGATAAGGCTCACACCAAATCGATACTGCGCCATGCCAGTATTGCAACGATACGAGGACAACACTTCTTCAACACGTCGACCCATGCGGCCCTGCGCAATCCCGGTCATGAAGCCCGGGACGCGCTTCAGTTCGCGGCCAGGATCGGATTTCCCGTCTTCTGCAAACCCAACTCGGGCTCCCGCGGCGACTACGCCGAGTTGATCGGCAGCCCAAGGTCCTTGAACGAATACACCAGGCGCCTGCCGCCATCATATGCCGTGTTCTTGGTTGAGGAAGTGATCCGCGGAAACGAGTATCGTGTACTGGTGCATGACGACAAGGCCGTCTACTACGCCCTCAAGAGCGCGCCCCGTCTTCTGGGAGACGGTATCCATACGCTGGCCGAATTGCTCGACATCATCAACGCCTCGCTCGAAGGAACGGGCGTATCCCCTTACCCTGCCTCTGCGATTACATCTGGTGGTTTAGCGCTTGATTATCGTCCAGGGAACGGCGAGGCCGTGAAACTTGTGGGCCGGCAAAACCTCAGCGCTCTCGGTGGCGTCGATGTCCTGGATACCAGAGTGCCGGAACCGCTGGGCATGCTTGCCCGCCGTGCATGCGCCGCGCTTGGCCTGCGACTCGGCGCGGTCGACATGTTCGACACTTCGGAAAATCGCGACCTGTCGCGCCTCCTGGTAATCGAGGTCAACGGAAACCCGACGCTGAGAGCGCTGGAGGACAGCGGTCGCCTGGATGTCATTCTCGCTATCTGGGTCTCAATGATACGTGAATTGCTGCTGAAGTGACGAATTTCGTCGTCTGTGGATGCGTGAGGCGTGACGGAGCAAAAGCGAAAGCGCCGGTGGCCGGGAGCGGCCAATTGCCGGCCCACCGGTGCAATCATTCTCCCCCTTTTCTTGGTCTTGCGCTGGCCCCGACAAATTGCGACGCTGAGAGCTGCCGGGCAGTTTCTGGAGCAGCCGCCATGTCACCCCAGATCGTGCCTTCCGACCCTGACATACGTCCGAGCCGCAGCGAGGATATCGAGGCGGACGCCCGGCTTCGTGAAGACATCCGGCTGTTGGGGCGTATCCTCGGGGACACCGTGCGCGATCAGGAAGGCGCCGACGTGTTCGATCTGGTCGAGCGCATCCGGCAGACCTCGATCCGGTTCCACCGCGACGACGACAAGCCGGCGCGGCGCGAGCTTGAACTCATCCTCGACAGCATGTCGATCAGCCAGACCGTGCGCATCGTACGCGCCTTCAGCTACTTTTCGCATCTGGCCAATATCGCCGAAGACCAGAACAACATCCGGCAGATGCGGGCGCGCTCGACCGCCGGCGGCACGCCGAGCCCGGGCACGCTGCCGCTGACCCTGGCGCATGCCCGCGCGGCGGGCTTCAGCGCGGCCGACCTTCGAAAATTCTTCACGGAAGCCCTGATCGGTCCGGTTCTGACCGCGCACCCGACCGAAGTCCGCCGCAAGAGCACAATCGACCGCGAGATGGAGATTGCTGCCCTGCTGGACCGCCGCGAACGGGTTCAGCTGACGCCGGAAGAGCGCGAGGCCAGCGACGAACAGCTGCGCCGCGAGGTGCTGACGCTGTGGCAGACCAACCTGTTGCGCCGGACCAAGCTCACGGTGCTCGACGAAGTCGCCAACGGCCTGTCTTTCTATGATTACACCTTTCTGCACGAGGTGCCGCGGCTGCACTGCGCGCTGGAGGATCGCTTGAACGAGGGCGACAGCGCCGCGCGCGGCGAACTGGCGTCGTTCCTTAGAATGGGAAGCTGGATCGGCGGCGATCGCGACGGCAACCCGTTCGTCACCGCCGAGGTGATGCGCGGAACGCTCAAGCTGCAGTCGAGCCGCGTGCTGCGCTTCTATCTCGAAGAACTACACGTGCTCGGATCCGAGCTGTCGCTCGCAGCTCACCTGGCCGACGTTTCCAAGGATCTGCGCCATCTCGCCGAACGCTCGCCCGACAAGTCGCCGCATCGAAGCGGTGAGCCTTACCGGCTGGCGGTGTCAGGCATCTACGCGCGGCTGACCGCGACCGCGCTGGGACTGGATGTGGGAATTACCCGGCGGCCGGTCGGCGAAGCCGCGGCCTATGCCGATGTCGGCGAGTTCAAGGCCGATCTCGATGTTCTCTATCGCTCGCTGATCTCGAACAATTCGGGCGTGATCGCTCGCGGCCGGCTGCGGCTGTTGCGCCGCGCCGTGGATTGTTTCGGTTTACATCTCGCCAGCCTCGATATCCGGCAGAACTCCGCCGTGCACGAGCGCACGGTCGCCGAACTGATCGACGCGGCGATGCCGGGGATGTCCTATCTGGCGCTGAACGAGGAGGCGCGGATCGCGCTGCTGTCAAGCGAACTGCGCAATGCGCGCCCGCTGACCTCCGCCTTCGTGAAATACAGCGACGAGACCGCGGGCGAACTCGCCGTCTTCCACGCGGCGGCCGAGGCGCACGCCAAGTTCGGCAGCCAAGTGATTCCACAGTGCATCATCTCGATGTGCAAGGGAATCTCCGACATGCTGGAGGTCGCGGTACTGCTGAAAGAGGCCGGCCTGATCCGCCCCTCGGGCCGCAGTGCGATCAACATCGTGCCGCTGTTCGAAACCATCGAGGACCTGCAGGCATCGAGCAGCATCATGGACCGGATGCTGGCGCTGCACGATTACCGCAAGCTGGTGGATAGTTGCGGCGCGGTGCAGGAGGTGATGCTCGGCTATTCCGACAGCAACAAGGATGGCGGTTTTGTCACCTCCGGATGGGAGCTTTACAAGGCCGAGATCGGCCTGGTCGAGGTGTTCGATCGTCATCATGTGCGCTTAAGGCTGTTTCACGGCCGCGGCGGCTCGGTCGGCCGCGGCGGCGGCCCCAGCTACGACGCCATCATCGCGCAACCCGGCGGCGCCGTGAACGGCCAGATCCGCATCACCGAACAGGGCGAGATCATCTCCAGCAAATATTCCAACGCCGAAGTCGGCCGCAACAATCTGGAAATCCTCGCCGCGGCGACGCTGGAGGCCAGCCTGCTGCAGCCCAAACACAGCGCGCCGCGCGCCGAGTATCTGGAGACGATGGAGCAATTGTCACAGTTGGCCTTCAAGGCCTATCGGGGCCTGGTCTATGAGACCGACGGTTTCGTCGAATACTTCTGGGCGTCCACCGTGATCACCGAAATCTCGACGCTGAACATCGGCAGCCGGCCAGCGTCGCGCAAGAAAACCCGCGCCATCGAGGACCTGCGCGCCATCCCCTGGGTGTTCAGTTGGGCGCAGTGCCGGCTGATGCTGCCCGGCTGGTACGGCTTTGGCAGCGCGGTGGAAAGCTGGATCGCGCAGCATCCCGACAAGGGCATGGCGTTCCTGCAAGAGCTTTACCGCGAATGGCCGTTCTTCCGCACGCTGCTGTCGAACATGGATATGGTGCTGGCGAAAAGCTCGATCGCGATCGCCTCGCGCTACGCCGAACTGGTGCCGGATGCCGCCTTGCGCGAGGCAATCTTCGGGCGCATCCGCCGCGAATGGCACCTCTCGATCGAGACGCTGCTGGACATCATGGGGCAGGAGCGGCTTTTGCAGGGTAATCCCTTGCTGGAGCGCTCGATCCGCAACCGCTTCCCCTACCTTGATCCGCTCAACCACGTGCAGGTCGAACTTCTGAAGGAGCACCGCGCGCAAAATCCCGACGAGCAGGTGCTGCGCGGGATTCAGCTCACCATCAACGGCATTTCGGCGGGGTTGCGCAATAGCGGGTAGGGACGCGAATGGCGATTCAATCCCTCAGATCGCATCCCAGTTGAAAATATCCGCCGAGCGGTCGAGCTTGTAGAACGACGATTTCAGCGCCGGCATGGCGTGCTCGGCGATGGTCTGCGGTGTCCAGCCTTCGCCGCGATGCACCGAGCGCAGCGGGCGCGACTGACCCATCAGGAAAATCTCGTTCATGCGCACGGCGAAGATCTGCCCGGTGACGTCCCTGGCGGCGTCGGACAACAGGAATGCGCACACCGGCGCTATCTTTTCCGGACCCATCGCCTGGATCTTCTTGACGCGCGCCTTCTCTTCCTCGGTCTCGGTCGGAATGGTGCCGATCAGGCGACTCCAGGCGAACGGCGAGACGCAGTTCGAGCGTACATTGAAGCGGTTCATGTCGAGCGCGATCGACTTCGACAGGCCGACGATACCGAGCTTGGCGGCCGCGTAATTGGCCTGGCCGAAATTGCCGACCAGGCCGGAAGTCGAGGTGAAATGGACGAACGAACCGCTTTCCTGCTCTCGGAACAGCCGTGCCGCGGCGTGCGAGACGTAGAACGAGCCCATCAGGTGAACCTTGATGACGGACTCGAAGGCGTCGATGCTCATGCGGTGGAAGATGGCGTCACGCAGGATGCCCGCATTGTTGACGACGCCGTCAAGCCTGCCATAGGTATCGACCGCCATCTTGACGATCTTGCTGGCGGGAACCGCTTCGGCGACGGTTTCGAAATTGGCGACTGCGGTGCCGCCGCGCTTCTTGATCTCCTCGACCACTTCCTCGGCCGGCGCCGCACTGGTGCCAGAACCGTCAGCGGCAACGCCGGGATCGTTGACCACGACCTTGGCGCCTTCGGCGGCGCAGAGCAGCGCGATCTCGCGGCCGATGCCACGGCCCGCGCCGGTGACGATGACGACTTTATCCTGCAGTGATTTGGTCATGGGGAGTCTTTCCTGTTTCCGTTTGAATTGTTTTTCTTCATTCCGGCGCGAAGCGACGAGCCCGGAATCCATAACCGCCATCGAGAGTATGGATTCCGGGCCTGCGCCCAAGAACGCATCCCGGAGTGACGAAAGACGTTAGCGTTCGTTCGTAAAGATGATCGTGCCGCTCGCCGCGAACATCCCGCCGACGCCGTGGCAGACCGAGATCCTGGCGTCCTTGACCTGCGCCGGCGCGATGCCGCGCATCTGCCGTACGCTTTCCTGCAGCGCGTACATGCCGTACATGCCCGAGTGCATGTAGCTGAGGCCGCCGCCATTGGTGTTGAGCGGCAGCTTGCCGCCGGGACGGGTGTTGCCGTCGGCGATGAACTTGCCGGTTTCTTCGTGTGGCATGAAGCCGAGATCGCCGAGGCCGTAGAGCGGCAAATGCGCGAAGGCGTCGTAGATCATCAGGTGATCGACGTCCTTGTGTGCGATGCCGGCCTCCTTGAAGGCGAGCGGCCCCGCGGTCCGGAACGCGCGCGAACTGTCAAACGTCTGCATCTGGCTGACCATCGGCGTTTCCACGCTCTCGCCGGTGCCGAGGATGTAGACCGGCTTGTTCGGAAAATCCCTGGCGCGGTCGGCGCTGGTCAGGATCAGCGCACCGCCGCCATCGGTGACGAGGCAGCATTGCAGAATACGAAACGGATAGGCGATCATCTTCGAGTTCAAGACGTCTTCGACCGTGATCGGCGCCTTCATCATGGCCCGCGGATTCCTGGCGGCCCATTCGCGCTGCACTACCGCAACCATGGCGATCTGCTCATGGGTGATGCCGTGGGTCTTCATATAGCGCAGCACCGGGATCGGAAACATGCTCGGCGGCCCAAACACGCCGAACGGCGACTCGAACTGACCATTCAGGCTGTCCGGTGGGGTCGAGCGCGGCAGCTTGCCGATCATCGACTTGCCGCTCTCGGCGTGCGTGATCAGCACGGTCTTGCAGAGGCCCGCCTCGATCGCTGCCGCGGCGTGGCGGACATGCAGCATGAAGGAACAGCCGCCGACCGAGGTGCCGTCGACCCAGGTCGGCGTGATGCCGAGGTAGTGCGCGATCTGTTGCGGCGTTTCCACCGCGGTGGCGATGCCGTCGATGTCGGACAGTTTCAGGCCGGCGTCAGCAATGGCGTTGAGCGCGGCGTCGGCGTGGAGCTGGATCTGCGAGACGTCGGGAATGACGCCGAGCTCGGTGGTCTCGGCGGCGCCGACCACGGCAACCTGGTTCTTTCGCATGATGTCAGCCCTTCGCCGGACGGAATAAGGGAAGGGTGATCTGGTCGTCGAGCTTCTCGAACGCGACTTCCAGCTTCATGTCGAGCTCGAGCGCCTCCGGCGTCTGCGGGCAGTCGACGATATTGCTCATCAGCCGCGGGCCTTCCTCCAGTTCCACCACGGCAATGGCATAAGGCGGGGTGAAACCGGGCGCCGCCGGCCTATGGTTGATGACGTAGCTGTAGAGCGTGCCCTTGCCGCTGGCCTTGAAGATGCTGACCTTGCGCGAGGCGCAGGACGGGCAGAACGGGCGCGGCGGAAAGTAGACGTTGGCGCAAGCGTCGCAGCGCTGCAGGCGCAGTTCGCCCGCCGCGGTGCCATCCCAGAAATGCTGGGTTTCCGGTGTCGGTTTCGGTCGCGCGCGCGCTGGCTCGGCCATAAATGTCATATCCTCCCTGGGCATCGGGCCGCGTGGCCCGCCGGTTGCGGTCTTGATGCGACAATTGACCATTCCCCGTCAACGGTCCAGCGGCGCTGCCGCATGGCGCGTATTCCGGCACACGCACAATCGAGCTCCCGGCGAATTTGCCTGCCATCGCCAAAGCGCGCTCCCGCCGAGGATTGATCGGCTGCGCGCTGTGCTCCATAACGTTATCGCAACCTGGATGATGTGAGTACGAGCCATGCCGAACACACCGACCCTTGCCGCACTGGCCGACGATCTCGCCGGTGGTCGCACCAGCGCCCGCAAGCTGGTCGATTCGTGTCTCGCCAGGATCGCCGATACCTCGGGCGAGGGAGCGCGGGCGTTCATTCACGTTGATGCCGAAGCGGCGATCGAGGCCGCCGAGGCGATGGACCGGCTGCGCGAGGTCAAGGCGGCGCCGTCGCGTTTCGCCGGCATTCCGATCTCGATCAAGGATCTGTTCGACATCAGGGGGCAGGTGACCCGGGCCGGGTCGCGCGCGCTCGATGACTCGCCGGCGGCGGAGGCCGATGCGCCCGCGGTGGCGCGGTTGCGCCGCGCCGGTTTCGTGGTGATCGGCCGTACCAACATGACCGAGTTCGCCTATTCCGGGATCGGCATCAATCCACATTACGGCACGCCGAAGGGCGTCTGGCAGCGCAACGTCGGCCACGTGCCCGGCGGATCGTCGTCGGGCGCGGCGGTGTCGGTCGTCGACGGCATGGCGCATGGCGCGCTCGGCACCGACACCGGCGGCTCCTGCCGGATTCCGGCGGCCTATAACGGCATCGTCGGCTTCAAGCCGACCCAGCGGCGAGTGCCGCTCGATGGCGCGGTGCCGCTATCATTCACGCTCGACAGCATTGGCCCGCTCGCGCGCACGGTCGTGTGCTGCGCGGCGCTTGACGCCGTGCTTGCCAACGAAACCTTCGTGCCGTTGCAGCCGCGCCCGGTCAAGGGTATGCGGCTGGCGGTGCCGACCACGGTCGCGCTCGACGATCTCGACGATGAAGTGGCCGGGACGTTCGAGCGCGCGTTGGAGGCGCTGTCACGCCAAGGGGCGCTGATCGAGCGGATCGAAGTGCCGGAATTCCTCGATGTGGCAGTGATGAACGCCAAGGGCGGTTTTGCGGCCGCGGAAAGCTATGCCTGGCACCGCTATCTGATCGCCGCCAAAGGCAACGTCTACGATCCCCGCGTATCCCTGCGGATCCTGCGCGGCGAAAGCCTCAGCGCTGCCGACTATGTCGATCTCCTCAACGCGCGCAAGTCGCTGATCGCGCGCGCCACGGTCCGTCTCGCGCCCTATGACGCGCTGGTCATGCCGACCACCGCCAACACGCCGCCGCGCATTGCCGCTCTCGCCGACGACAAGGCCTTCACCAGGGCGAACCTGCTCTCGCTGCGCAACTGCACCCTGATCAACATGATGGACGGCTGCGCGATATCGCTGCCCTGCCATCGCGAAGGCGAGGTGCCGGTCGGGCTGATGCTGGCGGCATCGGGCGGGGCGGACCGCCGGATCTTCGAACTCGCGGCAGCAATGGAGGGCGTCATCCGTGGTTGATCTCACTTTCACCGTTCAGGATCGCGGCGCGGGCACGCCGCTGACGCTGCCGATCGACCAGGCCGTGATCGCAGGCTGGACCGGGCGCGATCCAGTGGCGCGCGACAAGCACATCGCCGAATTGGAAGCGATCGGCATCGCCCGGCCGGCCTCGACGCCGATCTATTACCGGGTCTCGGCGCGGCGAATAACCACCACGGACAGCATCGAGGTCTGCGGGCCGGATTCCAGCGGCGAGGTCGAGTTTGTGCTGATCGGCTGGCAGGGCCGTATCTTCGTCGGCCTCGGCTCCGACCACACCGACCGCAAGGTGGAGGCCTATAGCGTGACCGTGTCGAAGCAGATGTGCGACAAGGTGATGGCGCCGGTGCTGTGGGACCTGGAAGACGTCATCGGCCACTGGGATCGGATGATCCTGCGCGCCTGGGCGTGGATATCAGGCGAACGCGTGCTCTACCAGGAAGGCACGCTCGATCACATGCTCTCGGTCAAGGAACTGATCCAGCGCGGCTTCGGCGAGAAGGGATTTCCCGACGGCTGCGCCATGTTTGGCGGCACCTTTGCTGCCAAGGGCGGCATCCGCCCGGCGGATCGCTTCGAGTACGAATTCGAGGACCCCGTTCTCAAGCGCAGCATCCGCCATGCGTATGATGTGAAGGTGCTGCCGGTGCTGGGCTAGACTGGAATCTGCTCCCTCTCCCGCTTGCGGGGGAGGGCCGGGGTGGGGGCGTCTCAGCATACACTGACCGCGTCGAGGCACCGGCCGCGCTCTTGCGAGCGCGTCGACCTCCCCCGCGAGCGGGAGAGGTGAGACCTCGCGGAAATCGGGTGGTGGGAGCCGGTCCTGTCTGCGAAACTGCCTCCATGAAATCAATACTCAAAGCAATCGCCCGACCATCCACCGACATCGCCGCCCGTCTCGATGCCATCGACTGGGCTGAGGCAACCAGCGACCTCGACGCCCAGGGCTGCGCCGTCCTCAAAGGCTTGCTCGCGCCCGAACAATGCCGTGAACTTGCGAGCCTCTATCCCGATGACAAGAATTTTCGCAGCCGGGTGGTGATGGGCCGCCACGGCTTTGGCCGCGGTGAATACAAATACTTCTCCTATCCTTTGCCCGACCTGATCGCAGGGCTGCGCCCGGCGTTATACGCAAAACTACGCGGCGTCGCCAATCGCTGGAACGAGACGATGGGGATCGATATCCGCTATCCCGGAAGCCACGATGCCTTCCTGAAGCGCTGCCATGAAGCAGGCCAGGTCAGGCCGACGCCGCTGCTGCTGCAGTATGGCGCCGGCGACTACAACTGCCTGCACCAGGATCTCTACGGCGAACACGTTTTCCCGCTGCAGGTCGCGATCCTGCTGTCGGAGCCCGGCCGCGATTTCACTGGCGGCGAATTCGTGCTGACCGAGCAGCGGCCGCGCATGCAGTCGCGTCCCGAAGTGGTGCCGCTCGCCCAGGGCGATGCGGTGGTGTTTGCTGTGCATCACCGGCCGGTGCAGGGGACGCGCGGCTTCTATCGGGTTAGTCTGCGCCACGGCGTCAGCCGGATCCGCTCCGGCCACCGCCACACCGTTGGCGTGATCTTTCACGATGCGAAGTGAGTGCGACCGTATTGACCGCCGATCTGTTTGAATGCGTTGCCGATATCCAACCTTCGCGGGAAGCGATGGCGGAGGGCGCCGTCTTGCTGCGCGGCTTCGCCAGACCGGTCGAGGCCGATCTGATCGCCGGCATCGACGAGATCGCGGCGCAGGCGCCCTTTCGCCACATGGTGACGCCGGGTGGCCATCGGATGTCGGTGGCGATGACCAATTGCGGCAATGCCGGCTGGGTGACCGATCGCAGCGGCTATCGCTACGATAGTGTCGATCCGGAATCCCGCCAGGCTTGGCCGGCGATGCCGCCATCGTTTGGTGCGCTGGCAGGGCAGGCGGCGGACGCGGCGGGTGTTGACGGATTTTCGCCGGATGCGTGCCTAGTTAATCGCTATCAGCCCGGCGCCCGCATGTCGTTGCATCAAGACAAAGACGAGCACGATTTTGGCGCGCCGATCGTTTCGGTCTCGCTGGGATTATCAGCGGTCTTCCTGTTCGGCGGACCGCAGCGCAGCGACAAACCGCGCCGGTTTCGGCTGCAGCACGGCGACGTCGTGGTATGGGGCGGGCCATCACGGCTGTTCTTTCACGGCGTAGCACCACTCGCGGACGGCGGACACGCTCTGCTGGGCCGGCAGCGCATCAACCTGACTTTCCGCAAGGCGCGCTGAGGCCGCCTTCCCATCACAGCGTCCGCCAGTCTATGGTTGGCTCGCTGGGAGGCGACCATGAGCGATACCAAAGCATCGGCCGGCGCGAGCGTCGCCAATCGCACCGGCGTCTATTTCGCCGTCCTGCAGCTGGTGTTTACGCTGGGGTGGACCATTTATGTGGTCTACCTGCCGAAGCTCGCCGCGCAGGTCGGGATCGCGCCGTCAGCCGTCATCCTCATTCTGATGCTGGACCAGGCGATCTTCACCATTACCGACACCGCGATGGGCATCGCCGCCGACAAGATCGCACCCTTCGTCGGCCGGCTCGGCGTGCTCGTCGGCATAACGACGGCCATCTCCTGCGCGGCCTTCATCGCGCTGCCCTACGTGGCGGGCACCGGCCCGGGCGCGCAGGTCTGGTTCATCGTCCTGATCGTGATCTGGGTCGTCACGTCGTCGGCGCTGCGCGCGCCGCCGCTCACTTTGCTGGGGAAGTACGCCGCAAAACCTGCGATCCCGTATCTATCGGCGCTGGCCATGCTCGGTTACGGTCTGGCCGGCGCGGTATCACCCTATCTCGGCGTTGTGCTGCGCAACCATGACGCGCGAATTCCCTTCGTGATATCGGGCGTCGTGCTGCTGATGACCGCGCTGGCGCTTTCAAGAGTCGAGCGCGGTTTGGCGCAGGCATCTGCCGTTTCGGCCAAGCCGGCCGACGCGACAAAGCCGCTCGGCGGGATCCCGATGTTCTTCATCGGGTCGATGGTCCTGCTATCGCTGGGCTATCAGCTGCATTTCAGCATCAACAGCACGCCGTTCTTCCTGCGCTTTGCGAAACCTGACGATCTGCAATGGCTGATGCCGGTGTTCTGGATCGGTTTCAACATCGCGATGTTTCCGGCCAGCGTGATCGTGAAACATCGCGGCGGATTGCTCGTGATGGGCGCGGCGGGTCTGCTGGGCGCCCTTGCGGTTGTTGGCGCCGAGTTCGCCGGCAATCTCAACATGCTGATTGTGGCGCAGTTCATCGCAGGCGCGGCGTGGGGCTGCATGCTGATGAGCGCGGTCGCAGCCGCGCTGGCCATCGGGGACAGCGGCGCCGAAGGCAAGGTGGTGGGGCTGGTCTTCTCGGCGCTGGCGCTCGCTACCTTCGCGCGGATGGCAGCGGTCGCCGGCGGCCTGCAGAAGCTACCGGAATATGCGCCGCTGCTGCACTGGGCGCCGGTGGCGTGCTGGGCGGTCGCCGGCGCAGGCCTGCTGGCGATTGCGGCGCTGCGGGCGCAACAGGGGATGATGGTGCGGCGGGTGTAGTTCTTTATTCCCCTCCCTCCACGCGACCTTGCGCGTGCGGGGAGGGGCCGCGGGAGGAGGGGAGAAGAAACGGCGCTACGGCTTCGCCGGATGAATGAACGTCCACGGCGTGACCTCGGAATCTCTGGGCACCTCGATGTCGATCAGATAGGGCCCGCCATGCGCCAACGCCTTTTCCAGCGCGGCGCGGAAATGATCGGGCGAGGTGACGCGCGCGGCGCCGACGCCGAAGGACTCCGCGAGTTTGACGAAATCCGGATTGACCAGGTCGGACGCCACCACGCGGCCCTCGAAACGTTCGCGTTGATCGCGCCGCACATTGCCATAGGCGTTGTTGTTGAACACCAGCGTCACCACGCCGATGTTGAACTGCACGGCGGTGGCCAGTTCCTGGACGCCGAACATGAAGCCGCCGTCGCCCGTGATCGCGACCACCGGCCGGTCGGGATGCGCGACCTTGGCGCCGAGTGCGGTGGGGAAGCCCGAGCCGAGGGTGCCCTGATAGCCCGAGGTGATAAAGGTGCGCGGCTGGTAGACCGGGAAGCCATACCAGGAGGCAAAGCCGACCTGCGACAGCTCGTCGGTGACGATGGCATTCTGCGGCAGCACCTCGCGCAGGATGTTCAGGTACGCCATCTGCGGCTGGACCGACTGAATCTCCTTATGCGCTGCTGCCGAGGCGTCGCGGATCTCGGCGCGGCGGCCGCTGGTTTTCGTGTAACCAACCTTTCTCACCGCCGCGAGCAGCTCGCTTGTGCCGGCCAGCGCGTCCGCGACCACGGCGGCATCCGGCGTCAGGCGGCGCATTTCCGAGGGGTCGATATCGATGCGAATCGATTTCAGGCTCGGGGGCTGAAACGGCCATCGGAACCCCGAGGCCGGCAATTCCATGCGGGTCCCGATCCCGATCATCAGATCGGTCCTGGGCCACAGCCTGTAAGCCGCCGCCATCGTCAACCCGAGCTCATGGGCGTTGGAGACGATGCCGCGGCCGCTGCGGAACGCCACCACTGGCGCGTCGATCAATTCGGCGAGTTCGAGGATTTCGTCGCGCGCGTCGATGGCGCCGCTGCCGACAAAAATCATCGGCGTCTTGCTGCCGGCGATCAGCGCGGCGGCGGCCTTGATGCGGTCGAGATCGGGCAGCGGCGCCGGAAACCGATCGAACACGTTTGCCGGCCCGGTTTCCGCCCGCTGCGTAAACACGTCCCAGGGCATTTCCAGCGACGCCGGCCCGCGGCGGCCCGACAGCATCTCCTGAAAGGCGCGCGATACCATCGCAGGTGCGGCGTCGGGATACTCGATGCGATCGGCCCACTTCACGAAGGTTCTGAGTGTCGCCAGCTGATCCGGCATCTCGTGCAGATGGCCGCGGCCCTTGCCGAGGAAATTCGTGGGCACCTGTCCGGTCAGGCACAGCACCGGTTCGTTGCAGCCGAGCGCGGTGAGCAGCGCCGCGCCGGCATTGAGCACGCCGGGGCCGGGCACCACGCTGAACACGCCGGGCCGGCCGCTCGAGCGGGCATAGCCGAAGGCCATGTAGCCGCAGGCCTGCTCGTGCCGCGCGCCGATCACTTTCAGTTGCGCCTGGTGAAAGCCGTCGAACAGGCCGTAGATCTGCGCGCCGGGCAGCCCGAACACGGTATCGACGCCGTGCGCGACCAGGCCGCCGACAATCGCCTCGCCGCCGGAACTCACTGTCATGGTCTTGTCCAATCGCTTGCGAACCAGTTCATGGGGTCTCGTCGATCACGCCGTTGCGCAAGGTTCCGACGCCGTCGGCCTCGACCTCGATAACATCGCCGGGTTTCAGGTAACGCGGCGGATCGAACCGCGCGCCGGCGCCGGTCGGCGTGCCCGTGACGATGACGTCGCCTGCTGTCAACGTGGTGAAGGTCGAGAGGTAGTTGATCAGGTAGCGGACGCCGAAGATCAACCGGCCGGTACGGTCGTCCTGCCGCGTCTCGCCATTGACCCGCGTGGTCAACCGGATGTCGGCAATCTGGGTTTCGTCGGTGTAGGGGACGATCCACGGGCCGAGGCTGCCGGTGGAATCAAAATTCTTGCCCTGGGTGACGTTGAACTTGGCGTGCCGGACCCAGTCGCGGATGGTGCCTTCGTTGCACAGCGTGACGGCGGCGATGTGATCCAGCGCAGTGCTCTCCGGAATGTGCCTTCCGGCTTTGCTGATGATCAGAACCAGTTCGCCTTCGTAGTCGAGCTGCGCCGAGGCGCGCGGACGCACCAGCGGCGTCTCGTGGCCGACAAAGGAGCGCGGCGTGCGCATGAACATGCTGGGATATTTCGGGGCGTCCTGGCCGTCCTTGTACTCGGCGTTACGATCAGGGTAATTCACGCCGATGCAGATGATCTTTTCCGGCGCCGGGATCGGCGGCAGCCAGGTGACCGCATCCAGCGCTTGATCCGGCTGATGGCGCGCAGCTTCCTCCGCCAGTCTTGTCAACGCGCCCGCCGCGATGACCTCGCGCAGGGTCGGATAATCCTTCGCGAATCTAGCGGAGAGATCGACGATGCCGCCGTCGACCACCGCGCCGTATCGGG
Organism: Bradyrhizobiaceae bacterium Ga0074131; assembly: GCA_001464035.1. Taxonomy (GTDB): domain Bacteria; phylum Pseudomonadota; class Alphaproteobacteria; order Rhizobiales; family Xanthobacteraceae; genus Bradyrhizobium. Next base: position 377,252 of record LNEC01000006.1, on the reverse strand, counting down.
TCGAGCCGCCGATGGAGTAGGTGGCGAGGCGGGGAGGGGTCATCGGGCTTCCGGACCTAGTCTGCAATGGTGACGTCGGCGACGAACAGCGGCTCGCGCACGGCCTGGCCGACGAACGGCGAGCCCTGCTCGAACCAGGAACGCGGCGCCGGCGCCCCCCACAGCGTCTGCCGGCGCGGATCCTTCAGCGACCAGCGCAGCGGTTCGTGGTCGTGATCCCCCGTAAAGTAGTCGCTGGTGTAGAGCTCCAGCCGGTGGCCGTCGGGATCGCGGACATAGAGGAAGAAGGCATTGGAAATGCCGTGGCGGCCCGGCCCGCGCTCGATGTTCTGCAGGAAGCCGCTCGAAGCCATCACGTCGCACAGATGCAGGATGTTCATCGCGGTCGGCACCCAATAGGCAAAATGGTGCAAGCGAGGGCCTTTGCCGTTGGTGATGGCCATGTCGTGCACATTGCCCTTGCGGTGCATCCACGCCGCGGCGATGCGTCCGTTCGGTCCGTCTTCTTCGCCATATTCGGTCAGGCGGAAGCCGAGCCGCGCGTAGAAATCGACGGTGTCCTGTACCTCGGCGGCGAATACATTGAAATGGTCGATCCGCTGCGGATGGCAGCCCTTGTAGAGATCGTAGCGGCGCAGCAGATGCGGCCGCTTGTCCATCGCGGCATAGAGCTCGATCTGAAAGCCGAAGGGATCGGTGAAGTGCAGGGTGCGGCCCTGGAACGGCTGCTCGGCGAACGCGTAGGTGACGCCGGCCCCGGAGAAAAACGCCGCGGCCTTGTCGAGGTCGCCTTCATTGCCGACCTTGAATCCCAGCCGGTTGCAGGCGGCCGTCGCCGCCTGGCGCAGTACCAGCGAGTGATGCTGATGCTCCTCGCTGCCGCGCAGGTAAACCGCTCTGTCGTCATGGTCCTCGACATGCAGTCCGACGGTGGTTTCGTAGAATTCCCTGGAGGCGCTGAGGTCAGTCACGTCGAGCACGACGTGACTGGAGCGGATGATGTTGAAGGGCGGGTCGAACGTGTGTGTTGGAATCGGCATATTAACTGTCCCAGTTCGTGGATAGGTTGTTCCTCATGGTGAGGAGGCGCTTCTTCAGCGCCGTCTCGAACCATGAGAGCCCGTGGCCGATTCTTCGAGACGTGCGCTTGCGCGGCCCTCCTCAGGATGAGGTGGAGCCCAGCTTCTGAATCCTGTGCGTGCCTCGCGCCAGCGAGACGTGCTTGGTTTCCATGTAGAAGTCGAATGAATAGTCGCCGCCATCGCGGCCGATGCCGGATGATTTCATGCCGCCGAACGGGGTCGGCAGATGGCGGACGTTTTCCGAATTGAGCCAGATCATGCCGGCCTCCAGCGCGTCGGCGACGCGCAGCGCGCGGCCCATATCGCCGGTCCAGACGTAGCCGGTCAGGCCGTATTGCACGCCATTGGCGATCTCGATCGCCTCATCCTCGTCGCGGAACGGAATTACCGTCAGGAATGGGCCGAACACTTCCTCTTGCGCGATGCGCATCTTGGCGTGCGCGCCGGTGACCAGCGTCGGCTGCACATAATGCCCGCCGCCGGGGCCGTCATGCGGCTTGCCGCCGACGGCGATGATTGCGCCGTCGTTGCGGGCGACGTCGAAATACGAGCAGACTTTTGCAAGATGCCGCTCGTGGATCAGCGGTCCGATTTCGGTCGAGGGATCGAGCGGGTGTCCGACCTTCAGCGCCTTCACCCGCGCGGTCAGCTTCTCGATGAACTTGTCCGCGATGCCGTGCTGGACCAAGAGCCGGCTCGACGACGTGCAGCGCTCGCCGTTGAGCGAATAGATCATGAACACGACCGCATCGAGCGCGCGATCGAGGTCCGCGTCGTCGAACACGATCACCGGGTTCTTGCCGCCGAGCTCGAAATGCACGCGCTTCAAGGTCGGCGCGCCTTGCGCCATGATCGCCGATCCGGTCGCGCTTTCGCCGACGAAGCCGATCGCCTTGATGGCGGGATGCTCGGTCAGCGCCTTGCCGGCTTCCTCGCCGATGCCGTGTACGGTGCTGAGCACGCCGTCGGGCACTCCTGCCTGCTTTACAAGCTTGGCCAGCAGATCGGCCGTCACCGGCGACCATTCGGCAGGCTTGTGCACCACGGTGCAGCCGGCAGCGAGAGCAGGGGCGATCTTCCAGGTCGACAGCATGAATGGCGTGTTCCACGGCGTGATGACGCCGACCGGGCCGATCGGCATCCGCGTCGAAATGTTCCAGTGTTCGTCACCCGGCGTATTGAGGCCGTCGCGCGCTTCGGCGCATCGATCGGCGAAGAAGCGGAAATTTTCCGCCGCCCGAATCGCGGCCTTGGCCATGAAGCGGTGGGCCTGACCGGTGTCGATGCATTCGAGCACGGCGATATCGTCGGCGCGATCTTCGATGGCGTCGGCGACCCGATGCAGCAATTTCTTCCGCATCGCCGCCGGCATGTCGCGCCAGCCCTTGAACGCCAGCGCCGCCGCCGTCGCGGCGCGATCGATGTCCTCAACTTTGCCGCGGGCAACGGTCGCCAGCACCGCGCCGTCGATGGGCGACCTGGTTTCAAAGCTGTCGCCCGAGATCGAAGCCACCACCCTGCCGTCGATCATGTGTCCGATCCCGTCGGCCCGGAGTTGCTTCAGCAGCGGTCCCGCGCGTTCGCGATTGGCCTGAAACACATCCTTCGGCGTGACCTTATCCATCGATTGCCTCCGCCTTCAGGGTGTCGTGAATGTTGTTGCGCTTCCAGCTGGTTTCCTTGTCGTTGACCTGCATGTCGAACGACAGCGCGAATTTGCTCGCTGCAAAGACCGGATTGAGATGGTCGGACAGGGTGCGGAAGATATGCTCGCCCGCCTCCTTTCGCGCGGCGAGATCGCGGCCTTCGCCGAGCCGCAGCACCATGGCGAGAAAGCCGTGTTGCGGGTCGCCGTCGGCGACGGCGTAGTGCTCGCATTTGACGGCGCGAACGCGAATTCCTCCGAGTGGAAAAATCCCGGTTTCCACCGCGGCCTTGCGTACCACCTCGACGATTTCGGCCATCACGACTCGCGCATCGAGATTGGCGGAATATTCGATCGTGAAATGCGGCATGTCCCGTTACTCCAACAATTCTTCCATCCGCTTCAGGCGAAGTAACAGCTCACCGTGCCCCAGGGACCATAGTCGGCCTGAATCGTGTCGCCTTTGCGGGTCTGGTCCGCGCAATGCGGATGTCGTCTGCAGAGATTGTCATGCGGGACCGGCGACAAAAGTGGATGCAGGATTATGATTAACATGTTAAATGTATCGGGAGCAACCGAATTGCCGCTTGTTGCATCGCAAAACGGAGACGCCTGATCGGTCATGGCGGAAAAGAAATCGTCCGGAAATCCTGGCTCCGGCCCGGCGGGCGCACCCCCGCGGCGCGTGCCGATGCGCGACTTCTCGCGTTCGCTGCCGATGTCGCTGCTCCGCGCGCGCGAGGCGGTGATGCGGCAGTTTCGTCCCTCGCTGCGGCTTCACGGATTGACTGAGCAGCAATGGCGCATCCTGCGTGCGCTGGCCGCGGCCGAGACCATCGAGGTGACCGAACTGGCGAGGGTCGCGTTTTTGCTGGGGCCGAGCCTGTCCCGCATCTTGCGGGACCTGGAAGCGCGGCACCTGATCGAACGCCGGGTGGTGAGAGCCGATCAGCGCCGCACCGAGGTGTCAATTTCAGCGAAAGGACTGGAGCTGATCAAGGCGGTCGCGCCGTCGTCGGAAGCGATCTATGCCGCCATCACCAGACGTTACGGCGCCCGCAAGCTCGCCGAACTGCAAGACATGCTCGGCGTGCTGGAGCATCGTCTTGCTGCAATGGAATTGACGGAGGAAGGTAGCGCGGAGGCGGACCAGTAAGCGCAAATTTGCATGATGCTACCGGCCCGATGCATAGCGGCTGGGCAAATCAACGCAATCGCGGTCCGAAGACGGTGGAAGCCATAGACACGCCCGCGATTTTTCGCTCAAAGTGGCAGCCAAGCTGGTCATGAAAACCGGCGCGGGAGCAGGGGTCGCCGCTGACGATGCGGCCGGCGCCGAACCAAGGACAGGGTGAAAATCCGCACATGGTCACCATACAAGTTCAGAACCTCATCAACTTCGTTGCCGAAGTTTTCGCCCATTCAGAATCCTCGCCCGCAGAAGCCAGACGCATCGCGACCTACCTGACGACGGCCAACCTCACCGGGCACGACAGCCACGGCGTGATCCGGGTGCCGGTCTATATCCGCTGGAAGAAGATGGGCTCTGTAGTGCCTAACCAGACCGCCGAGGTCGTCATCGACACGCCGTCGCTGGCGGTGGTCGACGGCAAGTTCGGTTACGGACAAACCGTCACGCCGCAGGCGGTGCGGATCGGCATCGAGAAATGCAAGAAAGCGGGGTTGTCCGCGGTGGCGCTGCGCAATGCCGGGCACATCGGCCGGGTCGGCGACTGGGCGGAAATGGCGGCAGCCGAAGGGCTGGTCTCTATCCACTTCGTCAATGCCGCTGGCTCGCTGCTGGTGGCGCCCTATGGCGGCGTCGAGAAGCGGCTGTCGACCGCGCCCTATTGCGTCGGCATCCCGCGCGTTGGACAGGATCCGATCGTGCTCGATTTCGCCACCTCGATCGTCGCCGAAGGCAAGGTGCTGGTCGCCAGCCGCGGCGGCAAGAAATTGCCGAAGGGCGCGCTGATCGATGCCGACGGCACCTTGAGCGAGGATCCGGCGGTGCTGTACGGGCCGCACAGCGCGGATGGACCGCGCGACCACACCAAGGGATCAGGCGCGATCCGCGCGTTCGGCGAGCACAAGGGCTCGGGCCTCGCCTTCATCTGCGAATTGCTCGGCGGCGCGCTGACGGGTACGGGTGCTACTTCGGGAGACCGGCGCTTCGCCAACGGCATGCTGGCGTTCTATATCGACCCGAAGGTGATCGACACCGGCAATTTTTTCGACGGCGAAATCTCGCGCTACAGCGACTTCATCCGGGCTACCAAGCCGGTGGCTGGCGTCGATTCCGTGCTGATCCCGGGCGATACCGAGCGGAAAATGCGCGCCGACCGCACCGCAAACGGGGTGCCCCTGCCGGACGATACCTGGGCAGCGATCGTCAATACCGCCCGCGAGGTCGGCGTCAGCGAAGTCAGCATCCAGAAGGCCGCCAGCTAGGCGGCAGTGAGTTTCAAACCGATTGCAACGATCACAGAAGGAAGCGCGATCAATGGCAACCAATAACGTCAAGAAAGTCTGGGCCTCGGGCAAGGCCGTGGTCAACGCCTGGCTGGCGATTCCGTCGGGCTTCTCCGCCGAGGTGATCGCGCAATGCGGCTTCGACAGCGTCACCGTCGACATGCAGCACGGCGTGCAGGACTACCAGTCGATGGTGCAGTGTTTCCAGGCCATGAACGGCCATCCGGTGACGCCAATGGTCCGCGTTCCCTGGAACGAACCGGGCATCATCGGCAAGGTGCTCGACGGCGGCGCCTATGGCGTGATCTGCCCGATGATCAACACCAGGCAGGAAGCTGAAGCCCTGGTCCAGTACTCGAAATATCCGCCGAAGGGCACCCGCTCCAACGGCCCGATCCGTTCCGGCATGTACGGCTCCGCCGGCACCTATCAGCAGACCGCCAATGACGAGATCGTGCTGCTGCCGATGATGGAGACCAAGACCGCGGTCGAGAACATGGAATCGATCCTCGATGTCGAGGGCATCGACGGCGTCTATATAGGGCCCTCCGATCTCGGCTTCTCCTACGGGCTGGTGCCGAAACTCGACCGCGACGAGCCGGAAATTCTCAAGATCTACGAGAAGATCATCAAGGAATGCGGCAAGCGCAACCTCTATCCCGGCATCCACTGCTCCGGCGCCGAGGGTGCTGCGCGCGCCATCAACATGGGCTTCAAGCTGGTGACGCTGTCGAACGAAAGCGGCCTGATGGCGACCTACGCAAAGATGCAGGTGAACCAGACCCGCAAGGATTCCGGCGGCAAGGCTTAAGGATCCGTGTCCCGGACGCGGTGCAGCGCTTCTTCAGCGGTGCACCGCAGAGCCGGGACCCATAGCAGTGTACCGATACTCATGGGCCCCGGATCGGCAGCGCGCCGCTTGCGCGCTGCACTGCGTCCGGGGCACAATACCTTTCAAGGAGACATCCCATGACCGCAGCACCCGTCATCCGCCTGCATCCCGATGATGGCGTGCTGATCGCGCGCTCAAGCCTGCCGCCCGGCATGGTGGTGGCCCAGGGGATCAGCACGGTGGAGCGGATTCCCGCGGGCCACAAGGTAGCGATCCGGCCGATCGCGGTGGGCGAGCCGATCCGCCGCTACGGCCAGATCATCGGCTTTGCGACCATCCCGATCGCGCCGGGCCAGCATGTCCACACCCAGAATTGCGGCATGGGCGACTTTGCCAAGGACTATGCCTATGGCGTCGACGTCACGCCGACGCCCAATTTCGATCTGCCAGCCACCTTCGACGGCATCCGCCGTCCCGACGGCCGCGTCGCGACCCGCAACTACATCGGCATTCTCACCTCGGTGAACTGCAGCGCGCATGTCGCGGGCATGGTCGCCGATATCTTCAAGAGGAACCCGTTCACCGGCCACAATCCGCTGGCCGATTTCCCAAATGTCGACGGAGTGGTGGCGCTGACCCACAAGACCGGCTGTGGCATGACCCAGGACGAGCCGCTGCGTCTGCTCCGGCGCACTCTCGGCGGCTATGCGCGGCACGCGAATTTCTCCGCCGTGATCGTGCTGGGCCTGGGTTGCGAGGTGAATCAGATCGGCGGGCTGATGCAGGAGCAGAAACTAGCGGGCCGCTTGCGCGCAATGGACATCCAGGAAGTCGGCGGCACCCGCAAGACCGTGGAGGCCGGCGCAGCCTTCGTGCGCGAGGCGTTGGTCGACGCCAACAATGTCAGGCGCGAGAAGGTCGCAGCCAGCGAGTTGACGGTGGCGCTGCAATGCGGCGGCTCCGACGGCTATTCCGGCGTCTCGGCCAATCCGGCGCTGGGGGCGGCGAGCGACCTGCTGGTTCGTCACGGCGGCACGGTCATTTTATCGGAGACCCCGGAGACCTACGGCGCCGAACATCTCTTGACCCGCCGCGCGGTCAGCCGCGAGGTCGGCGAAAAGCTGGTGGCGCTGATGCGCTGGTGGGAGGAATATACCGAGCGTGAGGGCGCCGAGATGAACGCCAATCCCAGCCCCGGCAACAAGGCCGGCGGCCTCACCACCATCCTGGAAAAATCGCTCGGCGCGATGGCCAAGGCCGGCAGCACCAATCTGGTTGATGTCGTGAACTACGCCGAAGAGGTGACAAAAAAGGGTTTTGTCTTCATGGACACGCCCGGTTACGACCCGGTCGCGGCGACCGGGCAGGTCGCCGGTGGCGCCAACCTCGTCTGCTTCACCACCGGCCGGGGCAGTGTTTTCGGCTGCAAGCCCGCACCCTCGATCAAGCTCGCCACCAACTCGGCGATGTTCAATCGCATGGAAGACGACATGGACGTCAATTGCGGCACCATCCTCGACGGCGAGGAAACGGTGCAGCAATGTGGCCAGCGCATCTTTGACCTCATGCTGAAAACCGCTTCCGGCCAGCCGACCAAGAGCGAGAGCTTTGATTTCGGCGGCGCGGAGTTCGCGCCCTGGGTCCTCGGGGCGACAATGTAGGTGAGCGAACAGCCCATCGGGAGCGGCGAATGGAACTGTTCGATGTTCGCTACGCCCTATTCTCCTTCGCCCGCTCCCTGGGCAATCGTCGCCCCTTGTTAGTGCTTGATCCATGCCGGAACCGGTGTTCTGCTTAAGGGAGCTGCTGGAGCACACAGACTTTGTCGATCTTCGTCGCACTACATCACGTCACGCACTACAAATACGACCGACCGATCGACCTCGGCCCGCAAACCATCCGCCTGCGCCCGGCGCCGCATACCCGCACGCCGATCCTGAGCTATTCGCTCAAGGTCACGCCTTCAAATCATTTCGTGAACTGGCAGCAGGACCCGCAAGGCAACTGGCTGGCCCGCTTCGTATTCCCGGAGAAAGCCAGCGAGTTCAAGATCGAGGTCGATTTCACGGCGCAGATGACCGTGATCAACCCGTTCGACTTCTTCGTCGAGCCCTATGCCGACAGTTTTCCGTTTGCCTATACCGACGATCTCAAGACCGAGCTTGCTCCCTATCTTGCGACCATGGAACCCGGACCGCTATTTGCAAAGTACCTCGCGAGCATTCCGCGCGAGGCGCCGAGCACGGTCAATTTCCTGGTCGATCTCAATGCCAAGCTACGTGATCAGGTCCGCTACATCATCCGGATGGAGCCGGGCATCCAGACCCCGGAGCAGACGCTGGAATCGGGCGCGGGATCGTGCCGCGATTCCGCGTGGCTGCTGATTCAGACGCTACGCCATCTCGGGCTCGCCGCGCGCTTCGTGTCGGGCTATCTCATTCAGCTGCGCCCCGACATCGATCCGGTCGAGGGGCCGCGCGAGGTCGAGAGCGATTTTACGGATTTGCACGCCTGGGCCGAGGTCTATCTTCCGGGCGCGGGGTGGATCGGGTTCGATGTCACCTCGGGCATGCTGACCGGCGAGGGGCACATCCCCGTCGCCGCCACGCCGCATTACCGTTCGGCGGCGCCGATCTCGGGCGCGGTCGGATTTGCCAACGTCGAATTCGGCTTCGAGATGAGCGTCAAGCGGATCCGCGAAGCGCCGCGCATCACCCGGCCGTTCTCGGACGAGTCCTGGACGCGGCTCGACCGGCTCGGCGAACAGGTCGATGTCGATCTCAAAGCAGGGCGAGCCGACCTTTGTCTCGGTCGACGATCTGGAATCGCCGGAGTGGAACATCGCCGCGGTCGGTCCGACCAAGCGGGGCCTCGCCGACGATCTGATCCGCAAATTGCGCATGCGCTTCGCGCCGGGCGGCTTGCTGCACTACGGGCAGGGCAAATGGTATCCCGGCGAAAGCCTGCCGCGCTGGGCGTTCGGACTGTACTGGCGCAAGGACGGCGTGCCGATCTGGAAGAACTCGGACCTGATCGCCACCATCGAGAAGCCGCGTAAAGCCAGTATCGCAGACGCCGAGCGCTTCGCCGAAGCCACCGCCGAAAAACTCGGTGTTGATTCCGAATTTGTCTTGCCGGCGTTCGAGGACCCTTCGCATTGGCTGCAGAAGGAAGCCGGGCTGCCGCCCAATGTCGATCCCTCGGATTCCAAGCTGTCCGATCCGGAAGAGCGCGCGCGCATGGCGCGGGTGTTCGATCAGGGGTTGAACGTTCCCAGGGGTTTCGTGCTGCCGATCCAGCGCTGGAATACCGATGCCAGCAAATCGTCCTCACGCTGGAAGAGCGAGCGCTGGAAACTGCGGCGCGGCAATTTGTTCCTGACTCCGGGCGATTCGCCCTTGGGGTTGCGGCTGCCGATCGCCTCGTTGCCGCATATCCCCGCCGAGGACTATCCCTACACCGTGGAGCGGGATCCGCTGGAGCCGCGTGGAGAACTGCCGGTCTATGACGGGGCGGCGCCGGCCGAGGCTGCGCCGCATCAGGAGGTGCAGGAGCAGCAGCTCAAGGGCGGTGGCGTGCGCACCGCGATGTCGATCGAGATCCGCGACGGCATATTGTGCGCCTTCATGCCGCCGGTGGAGAAACTGGAAGACTATCTCGAACTGGTGACGGCGGTGGAGGCGACCGCGCAAGAAATGCAGATGCAGGTCCATGTCGAGGGCTATCCGCCGCCGTTCGACCCGCGGGTTGAAGTTATCAAGGTGACGCCCGATCCCGGCGTGATCGAAATCAACATCCAGCCGGCGCAGAACTGGCGCGAGGCTGTCGATATCACCTTCGGTCTTTACGAAGATGCCGCGCAGACCCGGCTCGGCGCCAACAAGTACCTCGTTGACGGCCGCCACACCGGCACCGGCGGCGGCAATCATGTGGTGGTCGGCGGCAGTACGCCCGCGGACTCGCCGTTCCTGCGCCGACCGGATTTGCTGAAGAGCCTCGTGCTGTACTGGCAGCGGCATCCCTGCCTGTCCTATTTATTCTCCGGCATGTTCATCGGGCCGACCAGCCAGGCGCCGCGCATCGACGAGGCCCGCCATGACGGGCTTTACGAGTTGGAGATTGCGCTGGCCCACGTGCCGCCGCCGGGTATCCCGGCGCCGCTGTGGCTGGTCGACCGCCTGTTCCGGCACATCCTGGTCGATATAACAGGCAATACCCACCGCGCCGAAATCTGCATCGACAAGCTATATTCGCCCGACGGTACCACCGGCCGGCTCGGGCTGGTCGAATTCCGCGCCCTCGAAATGCCGCCCGATCCGCGCATGTCGCTGGCGCAGCAATTGCTGATCCGGGCCCTGATCGCCAAACTCTGGCGGGAGCCGCAGCAAGGCAAGTTCGTGCGATGGGGCACCACACTGCACGACCGCTTCATGCTGCCGCATTTCCTCTGGGAAGATTTTCTCGGCGTGCTCTCCGAACTGAACCAATCGGGCTACGATTTTTCGCCGGACTGGTATGCGGCCCAGCTCGAGTTTCGTTTTCCCGTGTTCGGCCGGGTCCATCATGGCGGCGTAGCACTCGAAGTGCGGCAAGCGCTGGAGCCCTGGCACGTTCTCGGCGAGGAGGGCTCGGCCGGCGGCACCGTCCGCTACGTCGATTCATCGGTGGAGCGCCTGCAGGTCAAGGCAACAGGCTTTGTCGAGGGCCGCCACGTCGTTACCTGCAATGGCCGGCGGATGCCGATGACCGAAACCGGCCGGGCCAGTGAGGCAGTCGCGGGCGTCCGCTTCAAAGCCTGGCAGCCGGCGTCGGGGCTGCACCCGACCATCCCGGTGCACGCGCCGCTGACCTTCGACCTGATCGATACCTGGAACGGTCGCTCGCTGGGCGGCTGCGTCTACCACGTCGTCCACCCGGGCGGCCGCAGTTACGAAACCAAACCGGTCAATTCCTACGAGGCCGAGGCGCGCCGGCTCACCCGGTTCCAGGACCATGGCCATACCCCCGGCAAGATCGACCCGCCCCGCGAAGAACGCACATTTGAGTTCCCTTTGACCCTCGACTTGAGGACGCCGCTGCTCCATTGAGAATGGTCTTCAGGCGAGAGAGTCGGGGATGGCGGGACACGACGGCCAGGAAAGCGGTGGGGCAGGCAGTAGGGCCGGCACCAAGGTCCGCCCGAACAATCGGCGCGTGGCGCAGTGGGCGCGCGACTATGTCCGGCTGCCCGGAATTCCCGATGAGTATATCGGTCAGGATGGCGCGCCGCGCGCGGTCTGGACCCGGTTCTTTGATGCCTTCGCGAGCCTGAGCCCCAGCGATATCCAGCGGCGTTTCGGCTCCGCCGACCGGCACTTGCGGGAAGCCGGCGTCACCTATCGCGCGCCCGGCGAGACCGCCGACCGGCTGTGGCCGCTCAGCCATCTGCCGCTGCTGATCGACGAGGCCGACTGGCAGCAGTTGACTGCCGGAATCGTTCAGCGTGCGCAATTGCTGGAACTGGTGCTGAGCGACCTCTACGGCGAGGGCCGGCTGGTCACCGAGGGCGCGATACCCGCTGCTGCCGTTGCCGGCAGTACCGAATATCTGCGCGCCGTGTGCGGCGTCAAACCGCCGGGCGGCCGCTATCTCAGCATCTATGCCGCGGATGTCGGGCGCGGGCCCGACGGGCGCTGGTGGGTGCTGGGGGACCGCACCCAGGCGCCGTCCGGTGCCGGCTATGCGCTGGAAAACCGGCTGGTGCTTTCGCGCGCCTTTACCTCGCTTTACAAATCCATGAACGTCGAGCGCGTGGCGCCTTTCTTCGAGGCCTTCCGCGACTCACTTCGCGCCAGCGCCGATCGTGACGAGCCGCGCATCGGATTGCTGACGCCGGGTACCTTCAGTGAAACCTATTTCGAGCACGCCACGCTGGCGCGCTATCTCGGATTTCTGCTGGTCGAGGGCGACGATCTCGCCGTCAGCGGCGACCGCGTTCACATCCGCACCGTCGCCGGTTTGAAGCGGCTCGACGTCCTGCTGCGCCGGGTGGATTCCAATTCGCTCGATCCGCTGGAACTGGACGCGTCCTCGCAACTCGGCGTGCCCGGCCTGATCGACGTGGTTAGAAAGAACGGCGTCGTGGTCGCCAACATGCCGGGCTCTGGCGTGATGGAGGCGCCCGCGTTGTTGGGGTTCTTGCCCAGCTTGAGTCGGCGGTTCCTGGGCGAAGACTTGAAGATGCCGCATATCGCGACCTGGTGGTGCGGGCAGAAGGCCGCGCGCGAGGAAGTGCTGTCCCGGCTCGACGAATTTGCCATTGAGGGCGCGTATGGCAGGGGCGTTCCCGGATTCGGCCGAGGACCGCTGCTCGCGGGCGAATTGTCGGCCAGCGAGCGCGAACGGCTGAAGACGGCGATCGCCGATCGCGGCATCGACTATGTCGGCCAAGAGCTGGTCCGGCTGTCAACCACGCCGGTGTGGGACAATGGACGCATCACGCCGCGCCCGTTCGTGCTTCGGGTATTCGCGACCGCGACGCCCGACGGCTGGACTCTCATGCCGGGTGGCTTTTGCCGGATCGCCGATCAGCCCGATGCCCGCGCAGTATCGATGGGCGACGGCGCGCGGGCGGCGGACGTCTGGGTGGTGTCCGACAAGGCGGTATCGACCGCCACTCTGCTGCCGGCGGTCGACACCGTGCGGATCCGGCGTATCGCCGGCGTGGTGCCGAGCCGGGCGGCCGACAATCTGTTCTGGCTTGGCCGCTATCTTGAGCGCGCCGAGGCGACGCTGCGCCTGTTGCGGGCACTCGGAATGCAACGTGATGCCGGCAAGGGTTCCCCGACCGTGCTGCCGGCGCTCGAGCGGGTGCAGCGGCTGCTGGTGACATGGGGTGCGGTATCGCAAACCTCGCGCGCGCAGCCCGCGAAGGTGGTAGCCGAGGCGCTGCAGAGCGAGGAAAAGTTCGGCTCGGCCTTGTCGCTGGTGCGATCGGCGCAGCGAACCGCGACGTCGCTGCGTGAGCGACTGTCGCCTGACGCCTGGCAGGTGATTACCGAAATGTCGGAGCGGCTCGCGCAGGAGGTCGAAGACGACGACGGCGTGATGATCGCTGCCGAACTGACGCTGCAGGAACTCGCGAGCTTCGCGGGGCTGGCGCAGGAAAACATGAATCGCGCCGCCGGCTGGCGCTTTCTCGAAATGGGCCGCCGCGCCGAGCGCGCCATCAACACCGTTCGATTCGCGCGCCAGTTCGCATATGACGAAGCAGGCGGCGAGGATCTCGATATCCTGCTCACGCTGGTCGACTGCCAGATCACCTATCGCTCGCGCTACCTCGTCGGTCCGTTGCTGGCGCCGGTGCGCGACCTCGTGGTGCTCGACCCCTACAATCCCCGTTCCGTTGCTTTTCAGGCTTCGGCGCTAAATGAACACATCGCCAGCCTGCCGACTCTGAAGGAGGGAGGATTGATCGAGCGGCCGCAGCGTCTCGCGGTGGCGCTGCAGGCGACGCTGACGACGGCGGAGGCGGCATCCCTCGACACCAAGACGCTGTTCGCGCTGGAGCAGGATCTGCTGTCGCTGGCCGATGCCATCGGGTCGCACTATTTTCCGCACGGCCCCAATGCCAGCCGGCCTGAAAAGCTGACGGGCCTCGCGTGATCTACGATATCCGTCACGTCACCAGCTACTCCTACGAAAGCCCGGTGAGCTACTCGCGGTGCTCGCTGCGGCTGGAGCCGAAGAGCGGCGACGGACAGCAATTGGTCTCGCACACCGTCGATATCCGGCCAAAGCCGGCGGACCGCACGATCAGGCGCGATTTTTTTGGCACCCACACCGAGAGCATCGTGATCGAAACCTCGCACCGCAGCCTGCGGATCGATTCCCGCTCACGCGTTTCGGTTTCCCGCAGCGTGCCCGCCCGCGGCGAGGGAAGCCGGGCATGGGAGCAGGTGCGCGACGTTGCATTCGAATCCACCAGCCTCGGCCCGGAATCGCCGATCGGTTACGTTTTCGGCAGTCCGCTGGTGCCGTTGCAGCAGCCCGTGACGGCCTATGCATCGCAGAGTTTTCCGAAGGGGGCCGGAATTCTCGCTGGCGCGGTCGACCTGATGCATCGGATCCGCACTGAGTTCAAGTACGACTCGAAGGCGACGGTGATCTCCACGCCACTTAGGGAAGTGTTCGAAAAACGCCACGGTGTCTGTCAGGATTTCGCCCATGTCATGATCGCGGGGCTGCGCGGCCTCGGCCTGCCGGCGGCCTATGTCTCGGGCTATCTGCGCACCATCCCGCCGCCGGGCCGGCCGCGCCTGCAGGGAGCGGATGCGACCCATGCCTGGGTCTCGCTGTGGTGCGGCGACGGATTGGGGTGGATCGGTTTCGATCCGACCAACGACATCCTGGTCGAGAACGATCACATCGTGCTGGCGGTGGGGCGGGATTTTTCCGACGTCTCGCCGGTCGATGGCATCATCGTGGGATCACGCAAGCAGAAGCTCGCGGTGGCCGTCGACGTGATGCCGGTGGGATGACGCAAGGTCCCAACCCGAAACCGGACGTCCATGACGTCATCATACTCGGCGCCGGCGCCGCGGGCCTGATGTGCGCCGGCGTCGCCGGCCAGCGCGGTCGTTCGGTGCTGGTGCTGGAGCAGGCGCGGCAGCCGGGCGAGAAGATTCGTATTTCGGGCGGCGGTCGCTGCAATTTCACCAACCTGCACACGGCCCCGGCGAACTTCCTGTCGGACAATCCGCGGTTCTGCCATTCCGCACTGAGCAGCTACAGCCCGCAGGATTTCATCGCGCTGGTCGAGCAGTACGGCATTGCCTGGCACGAGAAGACCCGCGGGCAGTTGTTCTGCGACGGGTCGTCGCGGCAGATCATCGACATGCTGCTGGAGGAACTGCGCAAAGGGCGCGCTCAATTGCGGCTGGGCGTGCGCATCTTCGCGATCTCGAAAACTGGAAGCGACTTTATCGTGGTAACCGATCGAGGCGACTTTCGCGCTCGCTCGATGGTGGTCGCCACCGGCGGTCCCTCGATTCCGAAAATGGGATCGAGCGGTTTCGGCTACAAGGTCGCCGAGCAGTTCGGCCTGAAGATCGTGCCGCCGCGCGCCGCACTGGTGCCGCTGACCTTCGATGCGGCGCTGCTGGAGCAATTCAGGGAGATGTCCGGCGTCGCGGTCGATGCCGTCGTCAGTTGCGGCAAGGCGCGCTTCGACGAAGCGCTGCTGTTTACCCATCGCGGGCTGAGCGGCCCGGCGATCCTGCAGATCTCGTCCTACTGGCGCGACGGCCAGGACATCGTCATCGACATGGCGCCGGGCACCGATGTGCTGGCCGGGCTGAAACAAATTCGCCGCGAGCATCCGAAGCAGGAGATGGCCACGGCCCTTTCAGGCCTGGTGCCGAAGCGACTGGCGCGGATCATCGCGGACGCGGCCGCAGGACCGGCGCGGCTCGCCGACTTCTCCGACAAGCTTCTGACGAAGGTCGCCGCTGACGTCACGGAGTGGCGGGTGCGGCCCAACGGCACCGAAGGTTACCGTACCGCGGAAGTGACGCTCGGCGGCGTCGATACGTCGGAGCTGTCCTCGAAGACGTTCGAATCGAGATCGGTGCCCGGCCTCCATTTCATCGGCGAAGTCGTCGATGTCACCGGCCATCTCGGCGGCTTCAATTTTCAATGGGCGTGGTCGTCGGGTGTCGCGGCGGGGCGGGTCGTTTAGAGCTCGGAATGCATACGGTCCTTATCCCGAGAATAACACCGCCGTCATCCTGAGAGTCTGACTCAAAATGCAGCCAATTGAACGAGGCCTTATGGCAAGGCTCGTCATGCCCGGGCTTGTCGCGGATAATTCGACCGGCTGGCGCGCGCGGCTTTGCCGCGAAATGGCAGAGTCCGGCCATCTTACGCCAATGGCTGGGTGGAGCAGCGCGGTGGACGGCGTCATGGCAAGCGTTGGGACTATCGGCTAATGTCCCAAGGGACGGGCGGCTGCCGGCGTCCAGGCAGCTCGGCACGTTGCTACAGCTGCGAGAAATCCATGGCCTGTCCTGTGGTTCGTCAGCGGAACAAGTTGGCATGGTTGCGGCAAGCCCGTCGGCTGATGTCGGCCTTGCTGGTGATGATCGCCGTGACGGCGCCCGTGCTGGCCGAGAGCGACAAACGTGTCGCCGTCAGCGACGTATCGGGTGCCATTGGAGTCGCGACGACCCGTCAATTCACGCTCGCGACGGGCCGCGCGCAGGCCGAGCGCGCGGAAGCGCTGATCATACGACTCGATACGCCTGGCGGGCTCGTGAGCTCCACGCGCGAATTGATCAAGCAGATCGTGGCTTCGCCAATTCCGATCGTCGTCTACGTCGCTCCGAGCGGCGCGCGGGCCGCCTCCGCCGGCACCTTTCTGGTTTACGCGTCGCATGTCGCAGCGATGGCGCCCGGGACCAATCTCGGGGCTGCCACGCCGATCGAGATAGGCGGTGTGCCGGGCGTGCCGCAGCCGCGTCGCGACGAGCCCAGGAAAGATGACAAGGATGACAAGGATGACAAGGGCAGCTCCGGCACGCAGTCGCAGAGCGCGGCCGAGCGCAAAGCGATCAACGATGTGGTCGCGCTGCTCCGCAGCCTCGCCCAGTTGCGCGGCCGCAGCCCTGAGTTCGCCGAGAAGGCCGTGCGCGATGCCGCGACCCTGACCGCCGAGGAAGCACACAAGCAAGCCGTCGTTGAAATCGTCGCCGGCGACATCGACGACCTGCTGGCTCAACTCGACGGACGCAAGGTGACGATCGGCGGGGCCGAGAAGGTGCTCGCGACAAAAGGCGCCCAGATCGTCACGATCGAACCGGACCTGCGTACGCAGCTGCTGTCGGTCATCTCCAATCCGAACGTCGCATTTCTCCTGCTGATGATCGGTTTTTACGGGGTCATCCTGGAGTTCTGGAACCCCGGCTCCTTCGTGCCGGGCGTCGTGGGCGCGATCAGCCTGATTCTGGCGCTCATCGGGCTGTCGGCCCTTCCGGTGAATTACGGATCGCTCGGTCTGCTGGTGCTCGGGATCGCCTTGATGATCGGCGAGGCATTCACGCCGGGGATCGGTGTGCTCGGCATCGGCGGGCTCGCCGCCTTCATCGCCGGCGCGTATTTTCTGATCGAGGGCGCCGGCGCCGACATCGATATCGCAGTATCGTTGCCGCTGATCATTGGCATGGCGGCCACCACCGCCCTTTTGATCTTCGGAGTCATCGCGGCCGCCATGGAGGCGCGCCGCCGCGTGCCGGTGACCGGCGCCGAGCAGATCATCGGCAGTATCGGGCAGGTGGTCGCGTGGCAGGACGCCACAGGCCAGATCCGAGTCCTGGGCGAGGTCTGGAATGCACGCGCCGCCCGTCCCTTGCAGACTGGCGACACCGTTCGCGTGGTCGGGCGGGACGGGCTGACATTGATCGTTGACAGCTAGAAATGGAGATCTGTCATGTGGTTCGAATTCCCAGCCTGGTCCGGATTCGCCGTCCCGATCGTCGTGCTCGTTGCGCTGCTTGCCTATTCGCTTCGAATTCTGCCCGAATACGAGCGCGGCGTCGTGTTCCTGCTCGGACGATTGCAGCAGGTGAAGGGTCCGGGTCTCATCATCATCATCCCGGTTATCCAGCGGATGATACGCGTCGATCTGCGCACGCGCGTGTTCGACGTTCCGCCGCAGGACGTGATTTCGCGCGACAACGTTTCGGTCCGCGTCAATGCGGTGCTGTATTTCCGCGTCATAGACCCCGAGAAAGCGATCATTCAGGTCGAGCAATTCTACGAGGCGACGAGCCAGCTTGCGCAGACCACATTGCGCTCGGTGCTGGGCCAGCATGACCTCGACCAGATGCTCGCCGAACGCGCCAAGCTCAACAGCGATATTCAACAGATCCTCGACGAGCGCACCGATGCGTGGGGCATCAAGGTTGCAAACGTCGAAATCAAGCACATCGACATCAATGAGACGATGGTACGCGCGATCGCGAAACAGGCGGAGGCCGAGAGGATCAGGCGCGCCAAGGTGATCGATGCCGAGGGCGAGTTTCAGGCCGCCGAGAAGCTTGCCCAGGCCGGCGAGATCCTCGCCTCCCGTCCGGAGGCCATGCAACTGCGTTACCTTACTGCGCTGCAAAACGTCGCTGGCGAACGCTCGTCCGTCATCGTCTTCCCGGTGCCGGTGAACCTGATGGAGAAGCTGTCAGGCTGAGGGCGCCGGTGTCACGGCCGCCCCCGACGACCCGCGAAAATTTTTTTGCACTTCCCTTGAAACCTGATCGCGCTTTGCTAATTTTTCTGTCGCCACCGCGAGGTGGCACCCGGGCGCCCTTGGGGCCCGGGCTGAGACGGGCACCGGAAACGTGTCCGGTGCCGCTCGTAACCAACTTGCTCATTGGAGGATTTGGCTATGCGCACCTACGACTTTTCGCCCCTCTGGCGTTCGACCATTGGCTTCGACCGCCTGTTCGACCTCGCCGAAGCGGCCCAGCGGGCCGGCGAGGACAACTATCCGCCCTACAACATCGAACGGCTGGCCGAGAATCGCTACCAGATTTCGCTGGCGGTCGCGGGCTTCTCGCCGGACGAAATTTCGGTAACGGCGGAGCAGAACGTGGTGACCATCGAAGGCAACAAGGCCGAGAAGAACGAACGCGAGTTCCTGTACCGGGGTATCTCGACCCGCAGCTTCAAGCGACAGTACAGCCTTGCCGACCACGTCGAGGTCAAGGGCGCGGCTTTTGACAACGGACTGCTGAAGATCGAACTGGTCCGGGAGATCCCCGAGGCCATGAAGCCGCGGCGCATCGCGATCAGCGGGTCGTCCGTCGGCAATGTCCAGCAGATCGAAGCCAAAGCGGCCTGAGAAGGCACTTCGGCGAAGCCGCGCGCCATACGGCGCGCGGCATCTCAAGTTCGTCTAATGAATGGAGGAGACCATGCGGCCGACGACCGCTTTCGACGACAACGTGTTCGACATCAACGCGCTGCTCCATCCCGGCACGCTGTTTGATCATCCGAGGGACGTCGTGTCCCACCCCTCGCTGACCCTGACCGAGAAGCGAGCCATCCTTGCGTCATGGGCATCCGACGCTAGCGCGATCGTCTCTTGCCCCGCGCTGCGCGCGCCGGCTGGTCTGAAGAAGCCGGTGACCATTGACGAAATCCTGGAAGCGCTTTGCGATCTAGATGGCGGGCCGCGCCCACCCGGAGGCAAACCGTTTCGCTTGCGTTCCGCGGAACGTTGCCTTGCAGCCTAGTGGGGCGGGCGAGGCGGCTTCCTCATGACGAGGCGCGCGCCCTTTGGCGCTTGCCGGGGCGCGTCTCGGGGTCGGTGGATGCGCGCTCTCGATTGCGCGCCTCACGTTCCGACGCGAAGCGATGCCCGCAGCTTGCGAAGACAGGCAATGACCGAAAGCGCGGTGATGAGCCCCGTCTTCGGGTTTTCGGACGGGATGTTTTCGATCGACATAGAGAAACGGGCAGAATCGGATTCCACGTCGATCCGATGGATGTTGCGGGTCAAGGCGGGATCGGCCCAGATCTCGATCGTTGTTCGATCGGGACCAATCCCGGCAAGCGACAGGGCCGCGGCAACATTCACATTGGCCGGAAATCCGCGTGCTGCCTCGCGTGCCGTGCCGTCGAATATCTTGAGCGGTTCGGCAATCCGTTCGATGTCGATGTTGTGCTCGACGATGTAGGGAGCGCCTGCAAGCCCCCGGACCGGCTTGCGCGTGATCATCCGGACCGAATGGATTGTTCCGACCGCGGCAGCCGTGACGGCGTCGAGGCCGATCAGCGCGCCGGTGGGCACCACGATTTGTCCGCCATGCTGTTTGGCAAGTTCGATGAGGTCTTCGTGGTCGAGCAGGGCGCCTGCGCTGAGCACGACGGCGGTCTTTCCGGCACCCAAAAAGGGTGCAACGATGGACTTGACAAGCGTGCTCGGGGCGCACTCGACGACGATGTCCGCGACATTCACCAGCGCCTCGATCGGCAGCACGTCAGGCGGTTTGGTCAGACCGGCAAGCCGGCTCCGGTGCTTTTCAGGAGTTTGCACCGACACGGCGGCGAGCACCAAGCCGTCGATGCCGTGGTCCAGCGCTTCGACGATCCTGGCGCCGATGGCTCCCAGCCCGACAACCGCAATTCGCAAGTCAGGTCGCATGCTGTTCTCCAAATCTGCCATCGGGACCTCGGTTCAAAAATCGGGCGCTTCCTCGGCCACCCGGTTTTGGTGGCGCACATGCTGCCAGATGGCCAGCGCGACCGAGGCCGCCGCCGCCGCCAGCAGCCCGCCTGAAATCGGCCGGGTCAGGAACAGCCACGGACTCGGGTCGGTCATGATCGCGCGCACCAGGTTGATCTCGATCTGGTCACCGAGGATCAGGCCGAGGATCAGGGGCGCGAGCGGAAAACCGAGCTTGACCAATACGTAGCCGACGACGCCGAACAGCAGCAGCACGTAGACGCTCTGCATGGTGTTGTTGAGCGCGTAGGCGCCGACAACGCAGAGCACGAGTACGACGGGCGCCAACACCGCCATCCGCACCGAGGTCACGCGCAGCATCAGCGGCATCAGCACGACGCAGATCAGCAGCATGCAGGGATGCGCCAAAATGTAGGCCGCATAGATTCCATAGGCGATGTCGGGGTTCTGCGAGATGAACAGCGGTCCCGATTGAATGCCGTGGATCGTCATTGCGCCGAGCATCACGGCTGTGACGGCGTCGCCGGGAATGCCGAACGCCATGATGGTCATCAGCGAACCGCTGACATTGGCGTTGTTCGCGGCCTCCGACGCGATGATCCCCTCGGGGTGACCCTTGCCGAAACGCTCGGGTGTTTTCGAGAATTTCTTGGCTTGGTCATAGGCCATGACGCTCGATGCGCTGCCGCCGATCGCCGGCAGGATACCGATGATCAGCCCAACGATCGTGGCCCAGGCGAGAAGGAACGGCTGCCGGAAGATTTCCCAGTTCACCTTGGCGTGTGAGAAACGCTCGAGCCTGACACCGACCAGCGCTTCCGCGGCCTGGCCGCGCGGCTGGTTCAGCTTCTCCAGGTCGGTCATGATCTGCGCGAAGGCGAAGATGCCGATCAACACCGGGAGAAATGGAAAGCCGCCGCCGATGAACTCCGAGCCGAAGGTGAAGCGCGGTACGCTGCCGATCGGATCGTGGCCGACCACCGTGATCAACAGTCCGATGGCGGTCGAGATCAGGCCCTTGAGCAGCGAGGCTTCGGTGAGCCCGGCCACCATCGCCATGGCGAGCACGAACAGCGAGAAGTATTCCCACGGTCCAAATTCCAGCGCGATCGCCGCCAGCGGCCCGGTGAGGAACACCAGGAACAGGGCACCGATCAGGCCGCCCCAGACTGACGCCCACACGCCGAGCCAGATGGCACGGCCCGGCTCGCCGTTCCGCGCCATTGGAAAGCCGTCGAAGGTGGTGGCGATCGAGGCCGGCGAGCCGGGGATGCCAAGCAGACAGCTGGTGATCAAGCCGCCGGTCGATCCGCCGACATAGACGCCGGTCATCGCCGCCAGGCCCGCCAGCGGATCGAGCCCGTAGGTGAACGGCAGCACCACGATCACCGTCATGGTGATGGTGACGCCTGGCAGCGAGCCGCCGATTACGCCGATGAAGGTGCCGGCAAATAGCGGCAACAAATACTTCCACTGCGCGATGTTGACGAGGCCGTTCGCGAGCAGATCGAGCATCAGAACCCCGTCCACGCGCCGCGCGGCAGCAGCACCAGCAGGTATCGTTCGAAGATGAGATAGCTCGCCGCGGCGGTACCAAGCGCGATCGCGGCGAGCGCCAGCCATTGCCGCACCTTTCGTGGCCGGCCCAGGGCGGTCTGCAGCGCGCCGACGAAAAGGACGGTGGCGACGCGAAATCCCAGCAGCGGCAGCAGCGCTACGTAGGCCCCGACGATGCCGAACGTGATCACGACCAGCCGATAGTTTCGTCGCGGCGCTTCGGATGCGCTGGCTGCGGCTAGCCCGCGGCGTTTCAGCAGATCCTGCAGCACCAGCAGCGCGCTTGCAGCCGCCATGAACGACAGCACGATGGAAGGGTAGAAGCCCGGCCCGACCGGAACGATGGGAAGGGACGGAAGCTGAAAGGACTGGACCAGCAGGACCAGGCTGACCGCGAGCAGGATCAGCCCGGCGATTCCGTCGCGGCCGATGCTCATTTCTTGATCAAGGCGAGATCGGTCATGATGGCCTTGTTCTCGTTGTCGATCCTGGCGAGAAACTGGGCATAGTCATTGGCATTGAGGAACGCCACGCGCGTGCCTTGTAGCTTCATCGCCTGGGCGAAGCTCGGCTCCCGTGTCGCCTTGGCGCAACCCTCCTCGAGCTTGGCGCGCACCGGCGCGGGCGTTCCTTTGGGGACCAGGATGCCACGCGCCACTTCATAGACGATGTTCATGCCGAGTTCCCTCAGCGTTGGCACGTCGGGCGATTCCGGATCGCGCTTCTCGCTGGCGATCGCGATGTAGCGCAGAAGACCGGCTTCGACCTTGCCCTTCTGCGTCAGGTTGGAGTCGGTGAGGTTGATGTGGCCGCCGAGCAGTGCGTTCATGCGCGGCGCCAGGCCGTCGTAGGACACGTATTTGAACTTCAGACCGGCCGCCTTCTCGATCATGGCCGGAAAGATGTGGCTGGTGGAGCCGAGAGTGGCGCCGACCGTGATCTCGCCCGGCCGCTTCTTGGCGTCGTCGGAGAGCTCCTGCCAGTTCTTCCAGGGCGTCTTGGCGCTCGCGGTCAGCACCGAGGGCGTCGCCCCCACCAGGCAGATCGGCTCGAAGTCGCTGTATTTGACGTCGCTGATGCCGGCGTAGAATGTCAGATGAATATAGTCGTGCACCGCGTAGACCGTATAGCCGTCGGGGGCCGCCGCCTTGGCCTCGCGCGCGCCGACGGTGCCGGATGCGCCGCCGACATTGGCGATGACCACCGGTTGACCGATGTGCTTCTGGAATTCGACGGCGAACGGCCGGAAGATGTTGTCGGTATCGCCGCCTGCGGCCCATGGCACGATCATCTTGATGGGGCGGTCGGGATATTGCGCCATCGCGGGCGCGGAGAAAGCTGCCATCACACCGGTCAGCGCGGCAGCGCCGGCCATCGTCACGAACGTTCTTGCCATCCGTCATCTCCCCTGGTCGTGGGCCATTCAGGCTCTCGACCAGGATGATAGCAGCCGGGCCACGAAGCGGATAGCCCCGCGGTGCGGGCGTTTGGGCGTGACAGCTTGTTCGGAAGTGAAGACCCTCCGGCAGAAGTGAAGACCCGCCGGCATCCGCCGGCGGGTCCTTTCGTTTTAGCGCATTCCGGCGCCGTATAGCTGACGTTCCTTGCGGACCTCCTCCGCGCCATATGGCTTGCTTGCCGGATCGAACGTGCTCCATCCGGATTTTTGCCAAGCCGCGCTCCGGTCCCGGAGGTTGACGGCCGACTGGTTCAGAACCGCGTCGAACCGCGCGCGGTCCGCGTCCGCAACGCGCGCGGTGACCAGTGTACCGCCACGTCGAACGCCCTCGGCATATAAAGGCGCGTCCTCCTTCGAAACCCCGGCCTCGGTCAAGGCGCCGACGACGCCACCGGTGGCGGCACCGGCCGCGGCACCCAGCGCGGTCGAAGCGAGCCAACCGGCCGCCACAACCGGCCCGAGCCCGGGTATTGCCAGCAAGCCCAGGCCGGCCAGCAGGCCCGCCGCGCCCCCGATACCCGCACCGATGCCGGCACCCGTTCCGGCGCCTTCGGCGCGATCGTCGACACCGTCGCGATCTCGATCGATTTTCTTGTCGGTGTTCCACCAACTATCCGAATTGTTCGCGACGATGCTGATATCGGAATGGGGAACGCCTGCGTTTTCCAGGCCGCGGACGGCCTTCTCGGCGTCGGAGTAGGTGTCGTAGAGTCGAGAGATGGTAACGGTCATATCTAGTTCCTTATTTAACCGAGTTGACGTTGCCCTGGAAATCGACGCTCACGTCCGATGACGCGCTGCCTTTGTTGGCCTTGCCTCGCCAAACGCCGTTGTCGTCCTTTTTCAGTGCAGTGACGTTGGTGTAGCCAGCCTCTTCGATCTTCGCCTTGGCCTGGCCTTCGGTGAAGCTGTTCCGGCCGGCCACCGGTGCGTTGGAATTGTTCTGTCCGGGGCTGTTGACGGCGTTGTTGTTTGGCCCGTCCTTCGCAGGCTGGCCTTGCGCGCCAGCCGATCCGGCAAAGAGCAACGCGGTTGCTGCGACTAAAAACAATTGGCGTTTCATTGTGTTCTCCAGTTGGTTAGTGCGCTTCAACAAACCCGCGGCAACTCTGTTCCGAAATTTTCGTTGGCACTTCAACTTGTGCAACGGCGGAGGACTCCGTTGAGAGCAGTTGAAAGAGGCGAGCGAATGCTTTTCATGATTCCGTCGTACGGGTGCGCGCGATGGCTTACCAGAACGAACGGGTTCAACTCGAAATGAAGATCATGAAGTGCCGTCAACTGGCGCGACAGCGACGTCATATGACGTAACGGCAGCTCCGGCGCCGTCCGATCAGGGCGCGAGTGGCGAGCCGGAGCCGACAGAAAAAAGGCCCCGGTAAACCGGAGCCTCTCATCAAAGGGTGCGTTCGTCTGATTCACGCGGCTTGCGCCGTTTCCGCATGTCGGTTGACTTCCGACTCGGCAATCTGGCTGAGGGTGCTGTCGGTGGTCTTCTCTTCCTTCAGGGTGGCGTCGAGCAGCTTCGCTGCTTCCTTGTAACCGAGCTCGTTGGCCCAGGTCTTCAGCGTGCCGTAGCGGGAAATCTCGTAGTGTTCGACCGCCTGCGCGGCGGCCAGAAGGCCGGCGTCAAGGGCGGCCGTCCCCTTATACTCTTCCATGATCTCCTTGCCCTCGTCGAGAATCCCCATGATGGCGTCGCAAGTCTTGCCCTTCGGCGATTCATCAATCGAGGCAAATACCTGTTCGAGCCGGTCGACCTGGCCCTCGGTCTCGCCCATATGCTTCTCGAATGCCGCCTTGAGCTTGGCCGACTGCGCTGCCCTGGCCATTTTCGGCAGGGCGGACAGGATCTTTTTCTCCGCGAAGTAGATGTCCTTCAACGTGTCGAGGAACAGGTCTTTCAGTAACTTCTCTTTGGCCATGATGCCCTCCGGTTTGAATGTCCGGTTAGAACCGCCTGCGCTTTGACTTGTTCCGGTCGACCAGAAAAATGCGATGGTAACGGCTGGTTGGCCGCGACCCGCCTGGGTATACTGCGATCGCTGTGACGGCTTAGACCGTTAGCTCCTTCCGCACCGCGGCAGCTGCGTTGCCGACCTTGTCCACCGCCTTCTGGAGCTGCTCCTTCGAGACTTTCAGATGCTTGGTCCAGTATTGAACCTCGTGGGGTTCATGCATGTTGATCTTGGAGCGATCTTGCGCGCCATTGATCTTCAGATTGTCCATTGCCTGCTCCTTCTCATGAGCAAACCACGATCCTTCAGGTTGGTTCCAGTGCACCATTTGGTACCGGCGGATGGACGGAGCGAAAGCCGGCTTTGTCGGCTACGCGCTCGGGCAGAAACGAACCTGCCGGAGCCGCCGGAACGTTTGGTCATCTCGGAGGTTGGCGCCCACATCTTGACAGGAGATAGTTCATGCGCGCGCTATGCTGGCACGGAAAAGGCGACGTCCGGGTAGACACGGTCCCCGACCCCGAAATCCAGCATCCCCGCGATGCGATCATCAAGATCACCGCCTGCGCCATCTGCGGCTCGGACCTGCACCTTTTTGACGGCTACCAGCCTACCATGGAGAGCGGCGACATTCTCGGCCACGAGAACATGGGCGAGGTGATCGAACTGGGCTCCGAAGTCAAGAACCTCAGGATCGGCGATCGCGTCGTCGTGCCTTTCACGATTAGCTGCGGCCAGTGCTGGTTCTGCCAGAAGGGCCTGTTTTCGTGCTGCGACCGGACCAACCCCAATGCCGAAATGGCCGCCAAGGCGATGGGTCAGTCGCCGGCCGGTCTGTTCGGTTTCAGTCATATGCTTGGGGGCTACTCTGGCGGCCAGGCCGAATATCTCCGGGTGCCGATGGCCGACGTCGGGCCGATTAAGGTGCCCGACAGCGTCACCGACGAACAGGCGCTGTTTCTGTCGGACATTTTCCCGACCGGCTACATGGCGGCGGTCAACGCGCAGATCGAACCGGGTGACACCGTTGCGATTTGGGGCTGCGGTCCGGTCGGACAGTTCGCGATCCGCTCGGCGCTGCTGCTGGGAGCCGGGCGCGTCATCGCGATTGACGAAGTGCCCGAGCGTCTGGCGATGGCGGAAGCCGGCGGCGCGGAGACCATCGATTTCTCGAAAACCGACGTCTATGACGAGTTGATGAAGCGCACCAATAAACGTGGCCCCGACAGTTGCATCGACGCGGTCGGCTGCGAGGCGTCTGGTCACGGCGCGGCCGACGCCGTGTTGGACAAGGTGAAAGCCGCAGCCTTTTTGGCGACCGACCGGGTTCACGTGCTTCGCGAGGCGATCATGTGCTGCCGCAAGGCGGGCACGATCTCGGTTCCCGGCGTCTATGTCGGCATGGGCGACAAGATCCCGATCGGCGCGGCCATGAACAAGGGGCTCACCATCAAGACCGGGCAGACCCATGTTCAAGCCTACACCGGGCCGTTACTGAAGCGGATCGAAGCCGGCGACATCGATCCGAGTTTCGTCGTCACGCATCCGGCCAGCCTCGAGGATGCGCCGGAGATGTACAAGAAGTTTCGCGACAAGGAAGACGGTGTCATCAAGGTCGTGTTGCGGCCTGGTCGATAGTGACCGGAGTCCGGATCGGGCAGCCGGTAAAGAGGTTCGCGCCATGTTTTTCATTTTCTCGAACCGCTTCGGCTGCCTCGGGTCGGTGCTGCTCTCGGCCGTGGTGACTGTCGCGTTGCTTTTTCATGTTCGGGGTGCTGCGCTTCTGAACCGGTCCGCGCGCACAGCGGGTTCGAGTGGTGCAGTGCAGCACGGTTGAAGCCGCGGTCCTTCTGCCCTCCGCCCGACAAAAGACTTTTTCGCGATTGGCAGGCCCAGGCTAGCTATTGCCGACCACGCACTTCCTGCGTAAGCCCTGCCGGATCAATGGGTTGCTGGACGACGTGCCTAGTTGAGGTGAGATGGGCGGCACCACACAAGCGCCTCACATTTGAGGTGGTCAAATTTCCTCGCCACCACGCGGGATGTTTCGTTTCGCTGCAGGTGATAGTTTTGGCCAGCCGCCGCGCATGCAGACTTCGGTGGCCTGGGGCGCTCATGATCTATCGACACGCCATCGACGACACCCTCTACGTCTTCGATGATCTGCGCGATCTCCTCGCCACGGCCACGCCGCCGCGTTCCGGTGACCGCCTCGCGGGAATAGGTGCCGAAAGTGCCGCGCAGATGATCGCCGCGCGGATCGCGCTTTCAGACGTTCCCTTGAAGCAATTCCTGCAAGAGGCCGTAGTGCCGTATGAGGACGATGAGGTCACCCGCCTGATCCTCGACAGCCACGACGCCGCGGCCTTCGCCGCCATTTCCTCGCTGACTGTCGGCGCATTCCGCGACTGGCTGCTGTCCGACGCGGCAACATCGGCGGTTCTCGCGAGACTGTCGCGGGGAATCACCCCCGAGATGGCCGCGGCGGTGTCCAAACTGATGCGCAACCAGGATCTGATCTTGGTGGCGAAAAAATGCCAGGTGACAACGGCGTTTCGCAACACCATCGGCCTGCGCGGCCGGATGAGTGTGCGGCTGCAACCCAATCATCCCTTCGATGACGCCAAGGGCATCACCGCGTCCATCCTCGACGGTATCCTGCTGGGATCAGGCGACGCCTGTATCGGCATCAATCCGGCCAGCGACGATCCTTCGGTCATCGGCTCCTTGCTGCGGTTACTCGACGATATCATCGCGCGGCTGCGGATACCCACGCAGGGCTGCGTTTTGACGCATGTCACCACCACGCTGGGACTGATCGACCGGGGCTTTCCAGTCGATCTGGTATTTCAGTCGATCGCGGGCACCGAGGCGGCTAACCGGAGTTTCGGCATCGACCTCGCGCTGCTGCGCCAGGCCCACCAGGCCGGACTCTCGCTGCGCCGCGGCACCGTCGGCGGCAATGTGATGTATTTCGAAACCGGGCAGGGCTCGGCGTTGTCAGCCAACGCCCATCACGGCGTCGACCAGCAGACTTGCGAGGCGCGGGCCTACGCGGTGGCGCGCGCGTTCGATCCGCTGCTGGTGAACAGCGTGGTCGGCTTCATCGGCCCGGAGTATCTCTATGACGGCAAGGAGATCATTCGCGCCGGGCTGGAGGATCATTTCTGCGGCAAGCTGCTCGGCCTGCCGCTCGGCGTCGACGTTTGCTATACGAACCATGCCGAGGCCGACCAGGACGACATGGACAACCTCTTGACGCTGCTCGCCGCCGCCGGTGTGACGTTCATTATGGGCGTGCCCGGGGCCGACGACGTCATGCTGAACTACCAGTCCACCTCGTTCCACGACGCCCTCTATGTCCGCGATCTGTTCGGCCTGAAGCGGGCGCCGGAATTCGATGACTGGCTGTTGCGCTCAGGACTCGCCGATGCCGACTTCCGGCTCGCCGCGAATACCGGACTGCTACCTGATTTTGCATCGCGGTTGCTGGCCTGAGAGGTGGGCGAGACGCCGCCGTGGTTGCCACGCAACCATCTGGCCGCTGGCGGGTTGGGATGGGCTGCCACAATCTTGAAGAATTTGTAGCCCAGCCTCGGGCCGCGTGCTTAAACTTGGTGCGGCGGGCAGGGTTCCGCGAGCGTTAGGAAGTTTGATGAGGGCTGAAGGTATCGAGACGGTTCGGCGCATCCTGTGCGTCTTCCCGCGCTATACGTCTTCTTTCGGCACATTCGAACACGCCTACCCACTGACGGACGGCGTCCAGGCCTTCATGCCGCCGCAGGGGCTGCTGCTGATCGCGGCCTATCTGCCCGAACACTGGCCGGTCCGCTTCATCGATGAGAATATCCGTCCGGCCTCGAAGGAGGACTTCGAATGGGCGGAGGCGGTGTTCGTCAGCGGCATGCACATCCAGCGCCAGCAGATGAACGACATCTGCCGACGTGCGCATGCGTTCGATCTGGCGGTTGCAATCGGCGGTCCGTCGGTCAGCGCCTGCCCGGAATACTATCCCTCCTTCGACTATCTCCATGTCGGCGAACTCGGCGATGCCACCAATGAATTGCTGGCGCAGCTGGCGCGTGACCCCTCGCGGCCGGAGCGGCAGGTGGTGCTGAAGACCGCCGATCGCGTCGCCATGACCGACTTCCCGATTCCGGCCTACGAGCTTGCCGAGGTCAGAAAGTATTTCCTCGGCAGCATTCAGTACTCGAGCGGCTGCCCGTACCAGTGCGAATTCTGCGATATCCCGGGACTCTATGGCCGCAATCCGCGTCTCAAATCGCCGCAGCAGATCATCGCCGAACTCGACAAATTGCTCGAATGCGGCGTGACCGGATCGGTGTATTTCGTCGATGACAATTTCATCGGCAACCGCAAGGCTGCGCTCGATCTTCTGCCGCATCTCGTCGAGTGGCAGAAGAAAACCGGCTACGTGATGCGGCTCGCCTGCGAGGCGACGCTCAACATCGCCAAGCGGCCGGAGATCCTGGAGAGGATGCGCGAGGCCTTCTTCGTCACCATCTTTTGCGGCATCGAGACCCCCGATCCCGAAGCGCTGAAGGCGATGCAGAAGGACCACAACATGATGGTCCCGATCCTGGAGGGCATTCACACCATCAACAGCTACGGGATGGAGGTCGTGTCCGGCATCATCATGGGGCTCGACACCGACAAGCCGGAGACCGCCGACGCATTGCTCGCCTTTGTCGATGAATCCCGGATTCCGTTGCTAACGATCAATCTCCTGCAGGCGCTGCCGCAGACCCCGCTGTGGGATCGCCTCGAACGCGAAGGCCGGCTGATCCACGATGACGGCCGCGATTCCAACGTCGATTTCCGCCTGCCGTACGATCAGGTCGTCAGTTCCTGGCGCAAATGCATGGAAGTCGCCTATCAGCCTGAAAAGCTATACGCGCGCTACCAGTACCAGTGCGATTTTACTTATTCCAACCGGATCAAGGTGCCGGTTACGCCCGAGCGGAAAAGCTGGGCCAACATCAGGCGCGGGCTGATCATGCTGCGCAATATATTCTGGAAGATCGGCGTGCTCGGCGATTACCGCAGAGTGTTCTGGAAGTTTGCGCTGGGCCGTCTGCGCCAGGGCGATATTGAGGGCCTGATCGCGTCGGCGATGATCGGCCATCACCTGATCATGTTTGCACGCGACGCGTCGGTCGGTCAGCAGAACGCCTCGAACTATTCGATCCGGCTGCGGGAGGCATCGGTCCCTGCCGAGTAACGACGACACGGGATTGCCGTCCCTGCGGGATCTGCGGGACCTTACCCCGGCGCGTGTCGGGCTCGGCCGGACCGGCGCCGGTCTGCCCACCAGGGCGTTGCTTCAATTCACGCTCGATCACGCGCGGGCGCGCGACGCCGTTCATGCCGCCTTCGACGTGTCAGGCTTGATCGCGGGCCTTGACCGGCTCGGCCTCGAAGCCCCGGAAGTATCCAGTTGCGCGCGCGACCGTAAGGTTTATCTGAGGCGTCCGGACCTGGGGCGCAAGCTCGACGAGGCGTCGCGGCAGCTGCTGACGGACCGCCAAGCCGGCTCGTGCCGGCTGGCCATCGTGTTCGGCGATGGGCTGTCGCCGACGGCGGTCAATGCGCACGCGATGCCGCTGGTCGCATGCCTGATTCCACGACTGGCGGCGGAGCGACTCGAAATCGGCTGCGCCGTGGTCGCCTCCGGCGCGCGGGTCGCATTGGGCGACGAGATCGGCGCCATTCTCGGCGCCCGAATGGCGGTGGTGTTGATCGGTGAGCGGCCTGGCCTGTCCGCGCCCGACAGCCTCGGGGCCTATCTGACCTTTGCGCCCGGACCTGACACCACCGATGCCGAGCGCAACTGCGTGTCGAACATCCACGCTGGGGGGCTTGGTTACGAGGATGCGGCTTTCAGGATTGCGTGGCTGATCCGCGAGGGCCTGGCCCGGGAGGTCACCGGCGTCGCGTTGAAGGACGAAAGCAGCGATCCGTCACTCCCGCGCATCGAAACGAATCCAGACCCGGCATGACAAATCCGTGATTTGACCGCTTTTTACGGCCCGCTGCGCTCCGATTTGGCGCGGGGTGTGCGCTTGCGAGGGGCCGGACAGACCTGCTACACGTCTCGCGGCTGATTTATCGCATGATTTCAACGGCTAGTGCCGGCCAGACGTAGCCGATTCAGCCTCCTTCGCGCCCGGCGAATCTAAGCTAGACAGATGAGCGGATGTGAGAACTGGACAGGGCATGCTCGAACGAAACACGGTCGACCCGGAAGTGACGAAATCACGAAAGCCGGCGCTGAGCATCGCTTTTGGTCTGGAGCGGATCGGCTTGATCGCCATGCGCGCGCCCATCCTGTCCTGCATCATTCTGTTTGCGATGGTGATCGGGGCTCTGTTCGGCATCCAGCGTATCAAGATCGACGATTCGCTCAGCCAACTGTTCCGTTCCAACACCAAGGAATACCGGCAGTATGAGGAAGTCACCAAGCGCTTCCCCTCGACCGAATTCGACGTGCTGGTCGTGGTCGAGGGCAAGACCCTGCTGCGCCGGGACAATCTGGAAAAAATCCGGAACCTGGTCACGGACCTGCAACTCGTCGAAGGCACGCGGGGCCTGATCTCGCTGTTCTCGGCGCGTCAGGCGCCGGCACCGGGCAAGCTGCCCGCCGCGCTGTTTCCAGCCGATCTGCCGGAAGGCGCCGACTACGACGAGTTCATCGAAACCGTCAAAACCAACGAGATTATCCGCGGCAAGCTGCTTTCGGAAGATGGCACGCTGGCGCTGATTGTACTTTCGCTGGAGCCGTCGATTGTCGGCAATAACGGGTTGAAAAACACCATCGGCGAAATTCGCAAGGTGATGGCCGAGGATCTCGCCGATACCGGGCTGACCAAGGAACTGTCAGGTGTTCCGGTCATGCAGCTCGAAATCCGCAACGCGGTCGAACGCGACGGTTTGATCTACAACGCCGCCGGCATCCTGGCGGGATGCCTGATCGCGATCCTGTTCTTCCGCAAGGTGTCGTTCATGATCGTGGCGGCGTTTCCGCCGCTGCTCGCCATTCTGCTGTCGCTCGGCATCCTCGGCTGGGCGGGATTCAGCCTCAACATGTTCCTGAACGTGATGACGCCGTTGATCATGGTGATCAGTTTCTCGGATTCGATGCAGCTGACATTCGCCGCGCGCGATCGGCTGCTCGCCGGCGAAGACCGGTTCTCCGCCTTCCGCAACGCCGTTCTGGTTGTCGGACCGGCCTGCGTGCTGACCCATGCCACCGCGGGAATCTCCTTCCTGGCGCTGCAGTTCTCGGATTCGGATTTGATTCGCACGTTCGGTGAGGCCGGCCTTGCGGCGACCGTCATCGCGTTGCTCGCGGTGCTGTCGCTGGTCCCGGTGTTCGGGGTGCTGCTGGTGCGCAACGAACAGGTTTTTGCCGCCAGGTTCCAGGCGGCCGACGCCGGTGTCAACGCACTGCGCGCCTTTTGCTACTGGATCGCCGTGCGCATGGTCAGCCGTCCCGGGCTGTTCAGCCTGATCGCGGTGGTGATCGTCGGCGGTCTCGGCGTAATCTATGCAAATCTCGAACCGCGTTACCGGCTTGCCGATCAGGTCCCCGACAAGCAGCAGGCGGTGGCGGCCAGCGGGCGGCTCGACGCCAAGCTGACCGGCGCCAATCCGATCGACATCCTGATAGAGTTCCCCAAGGGTGCGTCGCTGTATGCGCCGGAAACCCTGAATGCCATCGCCGACGTGCACTCGATGGTTGAAAGCCAGGCCGGCGTCGGCAACGTCTGGTCGCTCGAGACGCTGCGCCGCTGGCTGGCTGAAAAAGCCGGCAGTTCCGATGTCGCGACCTTGAAGGAGTATGTCGGCGTGATCCCGGAGCATCTGGTCCGGCGCTTTATCTCGGCCGATCAGGACGCGGTGGTAGTTTCGGGCAGGGTGCCGGACCTCGATTCGAGTGCGATCCTGCCCGTGGTTGATAAGCTCGACAGCGCCCTGAATGCCGTTCGGGCGAAATATCAGGGCTTTGAGATCGCCGTCACCGGACTGTCGGCGATCGCGGCGCGCAACAGCGCCAACATGATCGCGAAGCTCAACGCAGGACTGACCATCGAATTCGCGCTGGTCGCGGTCTTTATCGGTCTTGCGTTCCGCTCGTGGGTCGTGATGTTGGCTTCCATCCTGCCCGGCATCTTTCCGGTGGTCCTTTCCGGCACCGTGCTGTGGATACTGGGAGAGGGGCTGCAATTCGCCAGCGTAGTGGCGCTGACGGTGTCGTTCGGCCTCGGCCTCAGTGCGACCATTCACTTCCTCAACCGGTTGCGCATGGAGACCACGCCCGACATCGATCCGGCTCTGGCGGTCGAGCGCGCGACCGTGCTGGTTGGTCCGGCGCTGATTCTGACCACGCTGGTGCTGGCCTGCGGTCTGGTCGTGACGGTGTTTTCCGACCTGCCGTCGTTGCGCCTGTTCGGCTGGCTCAGCGCCTTTGCGATGGTCGCAGCCCTCATCGCGGATCTCTTCATCCTGCGACCGACGGCGATGTGGCTGATAAACTTGTCGCAGCGTCTTCGCGGGACTCGATAGCGGTCAAGCGAAGCCGGCCCGCACTGAACGCGGATTGGTCCGCCCTTGTAAAGAGCATCTCAAGCCACAGGGCCCAGTTCAGCACCGGGCCCTGATGGCGCGAAGCCCGCGGAGCGAGCAGTTTGGCCGTGGACGGTTAGCCGCCCTTCGACATTGTGATGTTCACGCCCCTGATTTCACCCTTCGAGCTGATCTGGACGGTCTGCTTGTTACCGGTGGTCTTCAACGTCAGGTTGGCGGCAAATCCGGAAGCCTCGACGAACACTTCGATCTGGCCACCGCCGGCAGTCCCCTGCAGGTTGCCGAAAATGTTCCGGCTCTTCTCGCTCCAGTTGCCGGAAATTCGGTCGCCATTGCTGGTGACGTCGCTGCTCAGGTTGAATTTGTAGCTGTCGCTGGCGCAGTCGAGATTCTGCTTCAATCCCATTCCGCTGCCGTTGACCTTGTAGGCGGCCTTGCATCGGATGCGCTCGATCGTTCCGTCGGAGAGCGCCACCGTGCCGTTGCCCGCCCATGATCCGTCAAAGCCGGCAAAAGGCCCCGATTGGGCATGGCCTGCTGAAACCGAGAACATCAGCGCAGCGCCGATACCTGCAGCCTTGATCGCCTGTCCGAACAAGCCGGAATCATAGAGTTTCATATCGAAGTATCCCGTTTTTGAATTGACGTTCTGATACCAGAGCCGTCGCGCCGCATCGAAGATTTAGTGTCGCCGTAGTGTGTTAGGTTCAAATGACGGGGGACGGCTGCTGCCGTCACCGAGGCCCGAGTCCCCGCAAAGACCATCATAACGCCGAAGAACCCCATTTGTTCAGATCCGCAAGATCGACACCGGAATCTCTCGCCGCGATTCGCACTCCATGTAGCGATCCGCCAGGGTCTCCTGCAACATCGTCGAGCGAAAAAGGTCGTCCAACAAATAACGTCTGGAGTATCAAATAGTTGCGCTTATCGCCCAGTTCCACTCCAAAGCGCGGGAGTCGCCGTAAATTTGGCCGCATTTTGCAGTGCTTCTGACGGCTCGCAAACCGCAGTTCGCTGCGCCTCGATCTTGCGCCCCGCGGGGTTTGGATCGGAAATCACCTACTGTCACAATGAAGGAAGATGATGCTTAAATTTCTATTGGCTCTCACGCTCTTGTCGGTATCGGCTGCGACCGGCGCCGTCGCCCAGCAGCAGCGCAGCGGCACGCCGCAAGAGCAGGCGGCCTGTTCGCGCGACGTTCAGCGCTACTGCCGTCCAGTCATCGATCAGGGCGATTTCACGATCCTGGCCTGTCTTCAGCAGAACCGTCCCAAGCTGACTGCGGCCTGCAATCAGGTGCTCAAAAACAACGGCCAATAAGGGCT
The DNA here is from genome assembly GCA_001464035.1 of Bradyrhizobiaceae bacterium Ga0074131. Taxonomy (GTDB): domain Bacteria; phylum Pseudomonadota; class Alphaproteobacteria; order Rhizobiales; family Xanthobacteraceae; genus Bradyrhizobium. The sequence continues at coordinate 342,091 of LNEC01000006.1, read as the reverse complement.
TTCGGCCGCTGTCATCGCCGCAGCGGGCGCTGCCGGGGCTCGTTAGGACGCCTTCTGAATTTGCGGGAAATCGCAGATAGCATTGGTTTTGGCATCGTATTCCCCTATATGGGGTTTGCGATCGATGCGCATGAGCCGGCCTCGGCCAGCGCATGCGTCGTCACCATGCCCTGAGGAATGTAGCCAGTCCTTGATGACCAGCGCGAGCGAATTGCGGTCCGGCAAGACTCACCGCGACGAGAACTTTCCGGTGGCGTCGTGGATCATTCACCCGCGGCACCGGGCGCTGATACTCGCGTTCTACAATTTCGTGCGAACCGCGGATGACATCGCCGACCATGCGACGCTGGCCGCGCAGGAGAAGCTCGGGCTTCTGGATCTGCTCGAGGCGGAATTGCTGGGCAACGGCGATACCCAGCCCGAGGCGGTCAATCTGCGCCACGCGCTGGCTGCGCGTTCGATGCCCCCGCGCCACGCGCTCGATGTTCTGATCGCCTTCCGGATGGATGTGACCAAGCTACGCTATGAGAACTGGGACGAAGTGCTTCACTACTGCCGGTACTCGGCGATGCCGGTCGGCCGCTTCATGCTCGACGTTCACGGCGAGAGCACGTCGACCTGGGCGGCCTCAGACGCGCTCTGCGCCGGCCTGCAAATCAACAATCACCTGCAGGACTGCGGCAAGGATTTTCGCGATCTCAACCGGGTTTATCTGCCGCGCGACGCGCTCGACGCCGCCGGCGCTTCCGTCGAGGAGCTTGGACAGCGGCAGGCATCGCCGCCGCTGCTGCGATGCCTGCATGCGCTCGCGGTGCGCACCGGGGCGCTGCTCGACGAAAGCAGATCGCTCAGCGCCGAAGTGAGGGATGTCAGGCTGGGATGCGAAATCTCCGTGATCCAGGCGTTCGCCGATAAGATCGTCGGATTGCTGAAAGTGCGCGATCCCCTCAGCGAAAGGGTTCATCTCGGCGCGCTGGAATTGCTCGCTCATGGTCTCGGCGGGGTCGTCAGTGAGATCACCCGCCGCGCGGTCGGACGACGGCCCGTGTCCAAGCCGGCGGCAGGCGCATGACGCTCGAGACCGCGGCCGCCAGCGCCAGTTACGGGACATCCGCGTCCGGCAGTTCGTTCTACGCGGCGATGCGCATTCTGCCGCACGCGCAGCGCGAGGCGATGTTTCAGATCTACAGCTTTTGCCGGCAGGTCGACGATATCGCGGATTCCGATGGTCCGCGCGACGTGCGGCTGGCCGCGCTGCAGCAGTGGCGCGATGACATCAACGCGTTGTATGAAGGTCATCCGCCCGCGCGATTGCGTGACTACGTGCCATCGGTTCGGCGGTTTGACCTCAGGCGCGAGGATTTCCTGGCCATCGTCGATGGCATGGAGATGGACGTGCCGCAGGATATCAGGGCACCGGATCTTGCGACGCTCGATCTGTATTGCGACCGCGTCGCCAGCGCGGTCGGACGGCTGTCGGTCCGGGTGTTCGGTCTCGCCGAGACCGACGGCATCCTGCTTGCGCATCATCTGGGCTGCGCGCTGCAATTGACCAATATCCTGCGAGACATCGATGAGGATGCCGGCATCGGCCGGCTCTATCTGCCGCGCGAAGGACTGCTGCACGCCGGGATCACCTCGACCGATCCAAGCAAGGTGACCGCCGATCCGTCGCTGCCGAAAGTGTGCGCGCCGCTGGTGGCGCGCGCGCGGGCGCATTTCGAGAAAGCCGACGAGGTCATGTGCCGCAACCCGCGGCGGCTCGTGCGCGCGCCCAGGATCATGGCGAAATATTACCGTGCGATTCTCGAACTGCTGGTCATCAGGGGGTTCGTCGCGCCGCGCGCGCCGGTCCGCCTGAACAAGATGGCCCGCATCCTGATCATCCTTCGCTACGCGTTCATCTGATGCAGAAGACGATCCATATCATCGGCGCTGGAATTTCGGGCCTGGCCGCCGCCGTTCGGCTGGCGAACGCGAATTGCAGGGTGCACCTGCACGAGGCCACGCAGCAGGCCGGCGGCCGATGCCGGTCGTATTTCGATGCGGCGACCAACCTCACCATCGACAACGGCAACCATCTCCTGCTTTCCGGCAACCGGGCGGCGGTTGATTACGCCAAGTCGATCGGCACCGAGGCTGGACTGGTCGGCCCGAAGCGCGCGCAATTCCCCTTTGTCGATCTCGCGACCGGGCAGCGCTGGCAACTTGATCTCGGCGAGAGCCGGCTGCCGCTGTGGATCTTTGACGAAGCGCGCCGTGTCCCGGACACCAGCGTGCGCGATTATCTGGCGCTGATGCCGTTGATCTGGGCAGCCCAGAGCAAGCGGGTAGGCGACGCGATCCCGTGCGACGGGACGCTTTACCAGCGGCTGGTGCAACCGCTGCTGCTCGCAGCGTTGAACGTCGACCCGCCGGAGGGGTCGGCAGGCCTCGCCGGCGCTGTGGTGCGGGAAACGCTGCTGGCGGGAGGTCAGGCCTGCCGTCCGCTGATCGCGCGCGATGGCCTCAGCGCGGTGCTGGTCGAACCGGCAATCAAACTGCTGCAGTGCAGGGCGGCCACTATCTCGTTTGGCCATGAGCTGCGCGGATTCTCCATGTCGGCGGACCGTCTCGGTGAATTGAAATTCGGTGACAGCAGCATTGCCATCCAGCCTGGCGACGCCGTGGTATTGGCGGTTCCGCCACGCCCGGCCGCCGCGCTGCTGCCTGGCCTGAAAACGCCTACGAAATTCCGTGCCATCGTCAATGCGCATTTCCGCTTCGATCCGCCGAAGGGGCAGCCGGCTCTGCTTGGCGTCGTCGGCGGCTTGGTGGAATGGCTGTTCGCGTTCCCGCAGCGCCTGTCGGTCACCATCAGCAACGGCGAGCGGCTGGTGGATATGCCGCGCGAGGAACTGGCGCAGGCGATCTGGCGGGACATCTGCAAGGCCGCGGGCGTCGGGGGCGACTTGCCGCCCTGGCAGATCGTGCGCGAGCGCCGCGCCACGTTCGAGGCCACGCCGGAGCAGAACGCGCTGCGGCCGGGCGCTGTAACGGCTTACAAGAACCTGTTCCTTGCCGGCGACTGGACTGATACGGGGTTGCCGGCCACCATCGAGGGATCTGTGCGGTCGGGCAACCGCGCCGCCGATCTCGTCCTCGCCATGCGTCAGGCTTGACCGGGACGCCAGTACCGTGGTCTCCGGCGAGACCCCAGGGCAATAGAGGGATGTCGAGCGACATGCATTCCGGCAATAGATCAGTTGGAAATCAAAGCGGTGGCGCCCTGGAGGCGAGCATCGCCTCGGCGACGCAGGGGTTGCTCGGCTACCGGCAGCCGGACGGGCACCTGGTGTTCGAACTTGAAGCCGATTGCACCATCCCGGCGGAATATGTGTTGCTTCGCCACTATCTCGGCGAGCCGGTCGATCACGAACTCGAGGGCAAGATCGCGAATTATCTGCGCCGGGTTCAGGGTGCCCATGGCGGCTGGTCGCTGGTGCATGACGGCGCTTTTGAGATGAGCGCCAGCGTGAAGTCCTATTTCGCGCTGAAGATGATCGGCGATTCCCCCGATGCCAAGCACATGGCGCGGGCGCGCGAGGCGATCCGCTCGCGCGGCGGCGCGATCCACAGCAATGTATTTACGCGTTTCATGCTGGCGATGTTCGGGGTGCTGACCTGGCGTAGCGTGCCGGTATTGCCGGTCGAGATCATGCTGCTGCCGATGTGGTCGCCGTTCCATCTCAACAAGATCTCCTACTGGGCTCGGACCACCATCGTGCCTCTGATGGTGCTGGCGGCGCTGAAGCCGCGCGCCAAGAACGTCAGCGGCGTCGGGATCGACGAGTTGTTCCTTCAGCCACCGCATTCGATCGGAATGACTGTTAAGGCGCCGCATCAAAGCCCGGGCTGGTTCTATCTGTTCCGCAGCCTCGACGGCATTCTGAGGGCGATTGAGCCGCTGTTTTCGAAGAAGCTGCGTGCCCGCGCTATCGATGCCGCCGTCGCCTTCATCGAGGAGCGGCTGAACGGCGAAGATGGCCTTGGCGCCATCTATCCGCCGATGGCCAACACCGTGATGATGTACGAGGTGCTGGGCAAGGGAGCCGACTATCCGCCCCGCGCCATCACGCGCAGGGGGATCGACAGGCTTCTGGTGATCGGCGAGCACGAGGCCTATTGCCAGCCCTGCGTCTCGCCGGTGTGGGACACCGCGCTGAGCTGTCACGCCTTGATCGAAGCCGACGGCGAAGCGGCGTTGCTTCCGGCCAAGCAGGGTCTGGATTGGCTCAAGCCAAGGCAGATACTCGATATCAAGGGCGACTGGGCCGTGAAGCGGCCCGAGGTTCGCCCGGGCGGCTGGGCGTTCCAGTACAACAATGCCTACTATCCCGACCTCGACGACACCGCGGTCGTGGTGATGGCGATGGACCGCGCCCGGCGCGCCAGCCAAAGCCACGAATACGATATCGCGATCGACCGCGGCCGCGAATGGATCGAAGGCATGCAGAGCCGCGACGGCGGCTGGGCCGCATTCGACGTCAACAATCTCGAATACTACCTCAACAACATTCCCTTCTCCGATCATGGCGCGCTGCTCGATCCACCGACCGAGGACGTCACCGCCCGCTGCGTCTCGATGCTGGCACAGCTCGGTGAGACCGCGCGAACCAGCAAGGCCGTTGCGGATGGCGTCGACTATTTGCGCCGCACCCAGTTGGCTGAAGGATCGTGGTATGGCCGCTGGGGACTCAACTACATCTACGGCACCTGGTCGGTGCTGTGCGCGCTGAACGCCGCTGGCGTCGACCACCAGGACCCCGCGATGCGCAAGGCCGTGAACTGGCTGCTGTCGATACAGAACGCGGATGGCGGCTGGGGTGAGGATGCCATCAGCTACCGACTCGACTATAAAGGTTTCGAGGGCGCTCCCACCACCGCCTCGCAAACGGCATGGGCCTTGCTTGGGCTGATGGCAGCGGGCGAGGTCGGGCATCCGGCGGTCGCGCGTGGCGTGGAGTACCTGATAGGCACACAGACCGAAAAAGGTCTGTGGGATGAGCAACGCTACACGGCAACGGGCTTTCCTCGGGTGTTTTATCTGCGCTATCATGGCTATCCAAAGTTCTTTCCGCTCTGGGCGTTGGCGCGGTACCGGAATCTGAGGAACACCAACAGCAAGGCGGTAGGGGTCGGAATGTGATTTTGGGGGCGGGGGACGATGCGTTCGCGGGCAATCCAATTGATCCGCGGCCGGTGCTGATTGTGACTGGACTGGTGCAGGAGGCTCGCATCGCGGCCGGGCCCGGCATGACCGTGATCTGCAGCAGTAGCGATCCGCAGCAATTGCGGGCCCTGCTGACCGTTTTCGATCCGTCGACGATCAGGGGCGTGATCAGCTTCGGGGTCGCCGGCGGGTTAGACCCGAGCTTGAAATCAGGCGACGTCGTGGTGGCGACCGAGGTGCTGGCCGGCGATACCCGCTGGCTGGCCGGCTTGGCACTCAATGAAGAACTGATCGCCAGCGTCGGGCTCAAGCGCCAGCGGGTGGTCAGGGGCGGCTTGGCCGGCGTCGAACGGGTGGTTGCCGCCCGCGCCTGCAAAGCCGCGCTGCGCTCGGAGACCGGGGCGGCGGCGGTCGACATGGAGAGCCATATTGCCGCGGCGTACGCGGCCGAGGCCGGCCTTCCGTTCGCAGCCCTGCGGGTGATCAGCGACCCCGCCAGCCGGGCCTTGCCGGCGCTGGCGATGGCCGCGATCAAGCCGAACGGCGATATCGATCTGCGCAAGGTGCTGAGCGGCGTGGCGCGCAATCCGCTGACGCTGCGCGCGCTGGTCTCTACCGGGATCGATTTCAATCGTGCTCTGAAGAGCCTGCGCGGCTGTCGAGGCTTCCTGCTCGGCAGCGAAGGCCTCGCCACGGCGGACCTGTGAGGCTGAAACGCCGCGACAACGAAGACGGGGCGCGATCCTTATCGCGCCCCACCTCGTTTTTCTCCGTGATCGATTCAGGCGGCGGTTGAAGCCTTCTGCTGTGCCTTGGCGGCAGCCGCCGCAGCTTCGTCGCGGCGGATATCCGACAGCCGCTTCTGCACTTCTGCCGAGAAGATGTACTGCGCCGGACGCTGGTTATCCAGACTGATCTCGGGCGCCATCGGACCGGTGGTCCTGACGCCGCGCAGCGCAACCCACATGGCCTTCAGAGGGTTGCTGAGCGCCGCATTCGCGGCGGTCGGCTCATAGCCGCAATGGGCCATGCAGTCGGCGCACTTCTCGTACTTGCCGGTGCCGTAGGTTTCCCAGTCGGTAGTCTCCATCAATTCCTTGAAGGTCTTGGTATAGCCTTCGCCGAGCAGGTAGCACGGCTTCTGCCAGCCGAAAATGTTGCGCGCCGGCATGCCCCACGGGGTGCACTCATATTCCTGATTGCCGGCGAGGAAGTCCAGGAACAGGCCGGAATGCATGAAGTTCCACTTCTTGCCCTTGCCGAGCGCGAACACGTCGCGGAACAGCTTCTTGGTCTTGGTGCGGTTGAGGAAGTGCTCCTGGTCGGGCGCCCGCTCATAGGCGTAGCCCGGTGACATCGAGACGCCGACCCCCAGCTCGGTGGTGAAGTCGAGAAATTTGGCGATGTCTTCGGCGGCGTGGCCGTCGAAGATGGTGGCGTTGACATTGACCGCAAACCCCTTGGCCTTGGCCGCCTTGATCGCCGAAACCGCCCGATCGAACACGCCCTTCTGCGACACCGCCTTGTCGTGGTGGTCTTTCAGGCCGTCGAGATGCACCGAGAAGAACAGATAGGGCGAGGGCTCGAACAGATCGAGCTTCTTTTCCAGGAGCAGCGCATTGGTGCACAACGACACGAATTTCTTCCGCGCCACCAGGCCGCGGACGATCTCGCCGATTTCCTTGTGGATCAGCGGCTCGCCGCCGGGAATCGCCACCATCGGCGCGCCGCATTCGTCGGCGGCATCCCAGCATTCCTGCGCCGACATTCGGCGGTTGAGAATAGCGTCCGGATAATCGATCTTGCCACAGCCGACGCAGGCAAGGTTGCAGCGAAACAGCGGCTCGAGCATCAGCACCAGCGGATAGCGTTTCCGGCCAAGCAGCTTCTGCTTCATCATGTAGCCGCCGATACGCAACTCTTTGAAGAACGGTATTGCCATTAGAAGTTTCTTTCTGGACTTGAAGAAGAGAGGTTTGATCAGCCCGCAGTCAGTTCCGCCGGAAGCCGGAATTCGATATTTTCTTCGCGACCCGGCAGCACCGAAACCCTGACCGGTCCGATCCGCCGCAGGGCCTCGATCACATCGTCGACCAGAACCTCGGGAGCCGAGGCCCCGGCGGTGATGCCGACGGCCTTGGCGTCCTTCAGCCATTCCGGGTTCAGCTCGCTGCCGTCGGCAATGAGATAACTCGCGACCCCAACCTCGGTGCCGATTTCGCGCAGCCTGTTCGAGTTGGAACTGTTGGTGGCCCCGACCACCAGGATAACGTCCACGAGCTTGCTGAGGTCCCTTACCGCAGATTGACGGTTCTGTGTCGCATAGCAGATATCCCGTATGTCCGGGCCTTGAATATCCGTAAATCGCCCCTGAAGGGCTGAAATGATGTCTTTCGTGTCGTCTACGCTCAGCGTGGTCTGGGTGATATAGGCCACCGGGGTGTCGGCCGGCAGCGTCAGGGCACCCACATCGTCGACGTTCTGAACCAGCGTGACTGGGCCTGGAACCTGGCCCATGGTTCCCTCGACCTCGGGATGGCCAGCGTGGCCAATCAGGATCAGCGCGCGGCCCTTCGACATATAGCGCTTGCCCTGGTTGTGGACCTTGGTGACCAGAGGACAGGTGGCGTTGAGCACCGGCAGGCCGCGGGCCGCGGCTTCCTCCTCGACGCTCCTGGCGACGCCATGGGCGCTGAATACCGTGACCGCCAGCGGCGGCACCTCGCACAGATCCTCGACGAAGATGGCGCCCTTGTTCTTCAGGCTTTCGACCACGTATTTGTTGTGGACGATCTCGTGGCGGACATATACCGGCGGACCATACTTTTCGATCGCGCGTTCGACGATCTCGATCGCACGCACGACGCCCGCGCAAAAGCCGCGGGGCTGCGCCAGATAAACTTCCATGGGATGCCCGTTACGCAAGATGCACCAACCTCATTCGCTCTGTCCGCCATTTGCCGCATCGGGCGGCTTCCTTCCAAGCCTATGGAGGCACAGGACTTTGTGGCAAAAAACAGTCGTTTAGAAAAGCCGTATCGCGAATGACCGCCACGGCGTTAAGAGAATATAGGTACTATGATACATTGTTCCGCCCCCGAGGAAACCCGGTTCCCGGGCAGGCCTTGGTCACTTTACCGCCTGATCAGCCGGTCTATATCAGCCGCAGCGCAGTTTCGGCGCATTTTGCGCTGATTGACCTGGTTCGAAGGCCAAAGCCCACAAACAACATTAGATAGGCCTGCGGAACTCCGGTAGACAGCGGACATTTCCGGCAGGCGCTCAACCTGAGAAAGAATGGATGTGCTGACAAGTTTTGTCGTCTCGACTGTCAAGGCCTGCACGCGGTTTGCCGTTCCAACTGTCCTGATCTCACTTCTTCTCGCGATCGCATCGGGCGTCTACAGCGCCCGCAATTTCGCCATCAACACCGACATCAACACCCTGATTTCGCCCGACCTCGACTGGCGCAAGCGCGACAATCAATTCGGCGCGGCGTTCGATCGGGAGCGGACCATCCTGGCCGTCATCGAGGCGCCGACGCCGGAACTGACCGGCGCGGCGAGCGCCGCGCTGGCGCGCAAGCTGGCCGGCGATACCAAGAATTTCGAAACGGTCCAGCCACTCGGCTCCGGACCATTTTTCGAGAGGAACGGGCTGCTGTTCCTCCCGGTCGAGGAGGTCGGCAAGCTGACCGGCCAGCTCGCCGCCGCGGCCCCCCTGATCGAGATCATGGCCGGTGATCCCAGCATTCGCGGCCTGACCGGGGCGCTGGAAACCGGCCTTGCCGGTATCAAGCGCGGACAGTTCAAGCTCGATAGCACCGAACGGCCCTTCAACCTGATCGCCCAGACGGTCGAGGATGTGTTGAACAAAGGCGCTGCGACATTCTCGTGGCGCGAGCTCATGAGTGACAAGCCGCTCACCGATTCCGATCGCCGCGCCTTCATCGAGTTCAAGCCGATCCTCGATTTCAACGCGCTGGAACCCGGCAAGGCCGCGACCGACGCGATCCGACAGGCGGCCACCGAACTCAATTTCGCGGGCGACTATGGCGCGAGGGTCAGGCTGACCGGCCCGGTTCCGATCGCCAACGAAGAGTTCGCGACCGTTCAGGATGGCGCCATCATCAACGGCATCGGCACCGTGCTGGTCGTGCTCGTCATTCTATGGATGGCGCTGCATTCGTCCAAGATCATCTTCGCCGTGTTCCTGAATCTGTTCATCGGGCTGGCTATCACCACGGCAGTGGGTCTGATGATGGTGGGTTCGCTCAACCTGCTCTCGATCGCCTTCGCCGTGCTGTTCGTCGGACTGGGCGTGGATTTTGGCATCCAGTTCAGCGTCCGCTACCGTTCGGAGCGTTTCAAGAACGACGACCTGGCGCAGGCGCTGGCGAGTGCCGCGGAACGCTCGGCGGTTCCGCTCTCGCTCGCAGCGATGGCGACGGCGGCGGGATTCCTCTGCTTCCTGCCGACCGACTACAAGGGTATCTCGGAGCTTGGCAAGATCGCCGGCGCTGGGATGCTGATTGCGTTCCTGACCAGCATCACGGTGCTGCCGGCGTTGCTGAAAATGCTCAACCCGCCCGGCGAAATGGAGCCGGTGGGCTACGCCTTCCTCGCGCCGGTCGATGAGTTCCTGGAAAAGCATCGCGTCATCATTATCGTCGGTACGCTGCTGATTGCGGTTGCCGGCCTGCCGTTGTTGTATTTCCTGAAGTTCGACTTCAATCCGATCAATCTGCGCAACTCGCAGGTCGAATCGATCGCGACCTTTCTCGATCTGCGCAAGGATCCGAACACCGGCGCCAACGCCATCAACGTGATGACCAATTCGGAAGCCGAGGCGAGGAAGATCGAAGATAGGCTGGAAAAGGTTCCGGAAGTCCTTCGCGTCATGTCACTGGACAGTTTCGTGCCGTCGGACCAGCCGGCCAAGCTTAAACTGATCGCGCAGGCGGCGAAGCTCCTGCTTCCCGCACTCAATCCAGACTCGATCGATGCCGCGCCTTCCGACGAGGAGAACGTGGCATCCCTGAAGGGATCGGCGGAGAGCCTGCGCAAGGCCGCCGGCGAGGCCAAGGGTCCGGGTGCCGTGGCGTCGCGGCGGCTGGCCGACGCCTTGTCGAAACTTGCTGAATCGAGCGAGGCGGTGCGAAACAAGGCGCAGGCGATTTTCGTCACGCCGCTGAAAGTGATGCTCGATCAGCTCGAGAATTCACTGCAGGCGCAGCCGGTCAGCCTCAAGACCCTGCCGGCCGATCTGGTGGCCGGCTGGAAAACCAAGGACGGCCTGATCCGTGTCGAGGCGCTGCCGCGCGGCGATCCGAACGACAACGAAACCTTGCGCACATTTGCCAACGCGGTGCTCGCCGCCGAGCCGAATGCGATCGGGGGACCGGTATCGATTCTCAAGTCGGGCGACACCATTGTGAGGGCGTTCATCCACGCCGGCATCGCGGCGCTGGTCGTGATCAGCCTGCTGCTCTGGCTGGCGTTGCGGCGCGTCACTGACGTGCTCATGACGATGGTGCCGCTGCTGGTGGCGGGAGCGGTGACGCTGGAAATCTGCGTGCTGATTGGGTTGCCGCTCAACTTCGCCAACATCGTCGCCCTGCCGCTGCTGCTCGGCGTCGGCGTCGCGTTCAAAATCTACTACGTCACGGCCTGGCGGTCAGGCCGGACCAATCTGCTGCAGACCAGCCTGACGCGAGCGATCTTCTTCAGCGCGCTGACGACAGCCACGGCGTTCGGAAGCCTGTGGCTGTCGAGCCATCCGGGCACGGCGAGCATGGGCAAGTTGCTGGCGCTGTCGTTCGTCATCACGCTGGCCGCGGTGCTGTTGTTCCAGCCGGCGCTAATGGGCAAACCGCGCGATATCGGGGAGTAGGCAGATATCGCCGATGTCGCCGGGCTGGCCGGAGGCCTGCTTCTGAGCAGGCTTGGCAGCAGCGTTAACGGCGCCGGTGGTCTTCGGCGCGGTCGGTGTCGCCGTCGGCGCGGCGGCCTTGGCGGGCGCTGCCATTCCCTTTGGCGCGCTCTTGGCCATGCTGTTGGCCGGGCTCGAGGGAATCGGACCGGCGACCCGGGTCCAGGTTTCGCCGCCGCAGAGAAAGCCCAGCACGCAGCCTTTAATCTCCAGCTGATCCGAGCCGACCGGCTTGATCGTCGAGCTGTAGAACTGGCCGTCCTTGGCGTTGTAGACTTGGCCTTCCCAGGCATCGACGGAAGGCTTCTTCTTTTTCATGTCGATCAGGATCGGCATTCCCAACGTCGGCCTGCTCTGTTTCGAGACATCGGGATTGTTCTTGTCGCGGCCGCCCGGCGTCTTCTCCCACGACACCACGCCCCACATGCTGCCGTTGCATTCGGCGACGCGGATGTTGGCGACACCGTCGGCCACCTTCCAGTCGCCGGTCGGATCCGCGGCCATCGCCGGGATGATTCCCGCCGCCAAAACCAGACCGCAGCAGACAACAACGCGCGTGATCTTTTGTGGGCAGTGCAACATGTTTCAAAACCTGTGTAGTGGATGATCCAGTGAGGTCAAAACGCCGCATTGGGCGTTTCCAGTTGACGAAATGCCCATCAACCGAAGTATGTAATGAATGGTATATTCGAATCTAGACGTTTCCGAGATGTTTGTGGACCGCCAGGCGCAACGCAGTTCCATGCATACGCGCCATCTCAATGAGCAACTCGTCAGGGTTCTCAAGACCATCGGCTATGACGTCGGGTTCCAAAAGGGCCAGGGCCAGTATTTGTTCGATCGGGACGGGGCACGTTACCTCGATCTACTGAGCGGATTTGGCGTTTTTGCGATTGGCCGCAATCACCCGGCGCTGCGCCAGGCCTTGAAGAGCGTGCTCGACGCCGACCTGCCCAACCTCGTGCAACTCGACGTCTCGACGCTGGCGGGCGTGCTGGCCGAACGCCTGCTGAAATACGTCCCCTGGCTGGACAAGGCGTTCTTCGCCAATTCCGGCGCGGAGGCCGTCGAGGCGGCGGTCAAATTCGCACGCTGCGCCACCGGCCGGCCTGGAATCGTGTACTGCGCGCACGCCTACCACGGCCTGTCCTATGGCGCGCTGTCGCTCACCGACGATCCGAACTTCCGCAACGGTTTCGAACCGCTGCTGCCCGGATGCACCTCGATCCCCTTCGACGATCTCGCCGCGCTGGAGCAGGCGCTGGCGTCGCGCCAGGTGGCGGCCTTCATCGTCGAGCCGATCCAGGGCAAGGGCGTCAATCTGCCCAGCAACGAATTCCTGCCGGGCGCGGCCGCGCTGTGTCGTAAATACGGCACCTTGTTCATTGCCGACGAGATCCAGACCGGGATCGGCCGCACCGGAAAATTTCTCGCGGTGGAGCACTGGAACGTCGAACCCGACATGGTGCTGTTGGCCAAGGCGCTGTCGGGCGGTCACGTTCCGGTCGGCGCGGTGCTGACGCGAAAGAGCATCTTCGACAAGATTTTCAATCGAATGGATCGCGCCGTGGTGCACGGATCGACCTTTGCGAAGAACGATCTGGCGATGGCGGCCGGCATCGCGACGCTCGAAGTGATGGAGGCCGAAAAACTGGTCGAGCAGGCCGCCCGGCGCGGCGCCGAACTCAAGCTGGCGCTGACCCGGATGGTGCCGGGCTACGAATTGATGAAGGAAGTCCGCGGCAAGGGATTGATGATCGGCGTCGAGTTCGGCCCGCCGAAATCGCTCAAGCTGAAGGCGTCGTGGAATTTGCTCGAGAGCGCCAACAAGGGCCTGTTCTGCCAGCTCATCACGGTGCCGCTGTTCAAGGAACACAAGATCCTTACCCAGGTCTCCGGCCATGGCAGCCACACCATCAAGCTGTTGCCGCCGCTGACCATCACCGAAGAAGACTGCAAGTGGATCGAGACGTCGTTCGATGCGGTGATCGCCGCCAGCCACAAGGTGCCCGGCGCGATCTGGTCGCTCGGCAAGACGCTGGTCGACAACGCGGTGCGGCAGTCGGCGTAGCATGCGACAGCAGGAGTAGTGGCAGGGCATTGCCTCTTTGAAGCCGCAAATCTGGAAAATCATCGACCGGATCAAGCGGCATGGTCCGCATCGATCGGGGTAACCACATGAGCAACATCACCGGCGGATGTCACTGCGGCGCCATCCGCTATCAGGTGGAGGGCGAACCCATCGTTCACGCGCTGTGTCACTGCGCGGATTGCAGACGTCACGCCGGCGCGCCGATGGTCGGCTGGACGATGTACGCCGAGGATGCGGTCAAGGTGACGAAGGGGCAGCCGAAGGTCTACCAATCCTCGGAACATGGCCGGCGGCACTTTTGCGCCCACTGCGGTACGGGGCTCTTCTACATCAATGCGAATATGTTGCCCGGGCTCATCGATATTCAGAGCGGGACGTACGACGACCCCGATGCCGTTCCGGCCGCGGTGCATGTTCAGGTGGCCGAGCGGCTTCGCTGGATGGAGGGCGCGCACGAACTGCCCACCTTCGATCGCTATCCGCCGCAGGCCTAGCGGCGCAGCAGAGACCCTTGATCAACCGGCGGATCGGGCGCTGCGCCATGTGGGCGCTCCAGGTAGCCCTGCGGATGACGCCCGCGACCCTGCGCGCGGCCGGCCGTAGCCCTACACGCGAAGCTGACGACCCATCGCGGAAGTCGCTCCCGATGCACCCCCGGCCTCGGCGATCAGGTTGAAGGAATGCAGCCGGGCGTCATGCTCGAACACATCGGACACGATCATCAATTCGTCGGCGCCGGTTTCGGTGATGAGGGCGTCGATACCGGTTCGCACCGTATCGCGCGCGCCGATGATCGAGCGGGCCAGCATCTGCATGGCCTGCGATTTTTCCATCGGCGACCAGTAACTTTCGATGTCGTCGATCGGGGGACGGCTGAGACCGCGTGCGCCACGGAAGATGTCCGCGAACGACATCTGTTGGGTCGTCGCCAGACGCCGCGCCTCGCGTTCGGTGTCGGCGGCGATGATATTGACGCCCACCATGGCATGGGGCCGCTCAAGCTGAGCGGAAGGCTTGAAGCGGCTGCGATAGATCTCGAGCGCGGGCATCAGCAGGGCAGGGGCAAAATGCGAAGCGAAGGCATAGGGCAGGCCGAGCTCGGCGGCGAGTTGCGCGCCGTACGTGCTCGACCCCAGGATCCAAAGCGGGACGTCGGTTCCTGCCGCCGGCACCGCCTGAACCCGCTGGCCCGGCACGACGGCCGCGAAATACGCCTGCAGTTCGAGCACGTCCTGGGGAAAATTGTCCACGCCCCCGAGGGTACGGCGAAGCGCCTGCACCGTCATCTGATCCGTACCCGGCGCCCGGCCGACGCCGAGATCGATGCGGCCGGGGAACAGCCGCGCCAGCGTTCCGAATTGTTCGGCGATGACGATCGGGGCGTGATTGGGCAGCATGATCCCGCCGGCGCCGACCCGGATGTGTCGCGTGCCCGCGGCGATGTGGGCGATGACGAGCGATGTCGCAGCGCTGGCGATGCCGGGCATATTGTGATGCTCCGCCACCCAGAAACGCCGATAGCCCCAGCCCTCGGCATGCGCTGCGAGATGCCTGGCGTTATCGAGCGCGCCGCGCGCATCGACCGCTACGGTGACGCGAACCAGGTCGAGAATAGACAATGCTGCCATCTGGAAACTCACTGGGGAGGAGCAACTACGCGTAGCCTATCGCTGCATCCCTGACGAGCCTCAGCGCTGGAACTTTCTTGCGTCGAGCAGGTTCCGTTTAACCTTGTCATATAGCGATGAGATCACCGGAACGAAACCGTACCTCGAAACTTGGCATTCAATGGCAAGAAATTTCTGGCCATTCTCGGGATGTGCCGGAGATTCAGATCGCCTAGCCCAGGTTCGGATGCCGGGGTCGGGACGGTTTCGAATGGGCGGGCTCGTTGGAGGCCGATGGCCGCCGCCCAAGCTCGTGGTGACTCGGGGCGTCGACGTTACGCGATGGCGACCTGCCGGAAGGCGGGATCGGCAAACACTGCGGCAACCGTCTGGGCGACTCGTCGGTATCTCGCTGGCTTGACGTCACGATCACGCGCTTCACAAGTTGAAAGAGGACCCATGGCTAAACGTGAAAACGAACAAATCGTCGAAACAGCGATCGAGGCACGCGGTGCGGAGCGCGGACCAACCGTGCGCAACGTGCTGGTCTGGAGTCTTGCGCTGGTGGTGGTGGCGTTCGCGGTGATCTATTTCGTTTTCTTCCGGACCTGATGCGGGTGGTCGGCACTCAGGTGAGGTTCAGGGAGGAACCTCCATTACTCTCGCGGGTGACCTAACACGGAGAGTAATGTGAAACTTACATACGCACTTGTTGGACTGGCCGCTCTCGGCGGCGCAGCACTTTCAGCGGGAACCGCTACGGCCATGCCGATCGGTCTGGCTACCAACGCGGGCATCGCGTCGAACGTCGAGCAGGTTCGTCTGGTTTGCGATGCCTATGGCCGTTGCTTCCGCACCGCCCCTCGATACTACCGCCATTACGGACCGGTGGCCCGGTTCGGTTTCGGCGGTCGCCACCACCACCGCCACGGCGGCTGGCATCACGGCCGTCGCTGGTAACTCGGGCGAAACCTTCGGGGAGCCCTCGGGCTCCCCATTCTCACATTCTGCATGAACATACGCCCCAGACGGCCCCACCCCGGGGCGACCTGAAAGAGGTGGGACCGCTGGCCGGCGGAGGCGTCGGCCGGACGCTGCGCGCCGACAAAACAGCTACGGCGCAAACCGCCGGAAATTTCAGCCTGGAAAATTAAATCATCTTCATGTTGGCCGGTGTCCGCTGTGCGGTCGGTGCCACGTCGTTTCGACAGCCCCGTGCGGATGCTCAAGCATGGGCCAGACCCAGAAATCGGTGGGGCTACCCGTGCTCGGCCCACCGCCTTGCCGCGAACCACGCCGCATCGGTCGGGCCGTGATCCGCAGGGGTGAAGGAGGCGCTCCGAGAGCACGCTGCCACGGGGTAAGGGGTAATCATGCAACCCTGTTATGTTAGTCCGTTATCGCGTGGGAAAGCCGAGTTTAGAGAGCCATGACAATGGATGGATCCTCAAAGCGATTTTTCGGAAACCGAACATAATTGGTGCGACGGATGAGGCGCTTGCTGGAATTGGCCTCGCGCCAGCGCGATGCGCCGCGATGCTCGACCCACAGGCGATGCCGATTCGTCATTGGTTGCGAACGCGCGAATCTTCCAGGATCATCGCCGCGCCCTTGTCGGCGATCATCGCCGTCGGGGTGTTGGTATTGCCGGAGGTGATCGTCGGCATCACGGAGGCATCGACCACGCGAAGGCCGGCCAGCCCGTAAAACCGCAGCCGTTCATCGACCACGGCGAGGGGATCGCTCGCCGTGCCCATCTTCGCGGTGCCGACGGGGTGAAAAATCGTGGTGCCGATATCGCCGGCGGCTTTCGCCAGCGACGCATCGTCATCGCCGACCGACGGCCCCGGCAGATATTCCCGCGGGTGGTACGGCGCGAGCGCCGGCTGCTGCATCAGCCGCCGCGTGGCGCGGATGGCGTCGGCGGCGACCTCGCGGTCGTCGCCGGTCGACAGATAATTCGGCGCGATGGCCGGCGCCTCGTGCGGTTGCGCCGAGCGGATGCGCACGGTGCCGCGCGAGGTCGGCTGCAGATTGCAGGCGCTCACGGTGATGGCAGGGAAGCGGTGCAGCGGATCGCCGAACTTGTCGAGCGACAGCGGCTGCACGTGGAACTGGATGTTGGCGCGCTCGCGGGTAGCGTCCGAGCGGGTGAAGATGCCGAGCTGCGACGGCGCCATGGTCAAGGGTCCACGGCGGCGGAACGCATAGTCGAGGCCCATCAGGCCGCGCCGCATCAGCGAGTAATAGGTTTCGTTGAGGGTGCGCGCCCCCTCAACGTGGTAGATCGCGCGCTGCTGCAGGTGGTCCTGCAGATTGCGCCCGACGCCCTGCCTGTCGAG
Source organism: Bradyrhizobiaceae bacterium Ga0074131 (assembly GCA_001464035.1). GTDB lineage: Bacteria > Pseudomonadota > Alphaproteobacteria > Rhizobiales > Xanthobacteraceae > Bradyrhizobium. The sequence goes on along the minus strand of LNEC01000006.1, from coordinate 324,907 downwards.
CACGGTCGCGATCCCGAGCGGCGCCAGCCAGTCGGCAGGCCCGATGCCGGAACGATGCAGCACCTGGATCGATCCGATCGAGCCGGCGCAGAGGATCACTTCGCCTTTTGTGCGGGCCTCGACCACTTCGCCGCCCTGAATGAAGCGCACGCCGGCGGCGCGGCCATTCTCAACGATCAGGCGATCGACCAGCACGTTCTTTTCGAGGCGCAGGTTCGGACGCGTCAAGGCGGGCTTCAGAAAACCCCGCGCCGACGACCAGCGGCGTCCGCGCTTTTGGTTGACATGGAAGTAGCCGACGCCCTCATTGTCGCCGGTGTTGAAATCCGGAATCCTCCGGATTCCCATTTGCTCCGCGGCGTCGCCGACCGCGTCGAGAATGGCCCAGGACAATCGCGGCGCCTCGATCCGCCAGCCGCCGCCGGCGCCATGATGCTCGCTGTCCCCCAGGAAGTGATCCTCCAGCCGCCGGAACGCCGGCAGCACGTCGTCATAGCCCCAGCCGGTGAGGCCGAGCTGACGCCAGTGGTCGTAGTCGGCGGCCTGTCCGCGCATCGAGATCATCGCATTGATGGCGGACGAGCCGCCGATTACCTTGCCGCGGGGATAGGCCAGCGAGCGGCCGTTCAGCCCAGCTTCCGGTTCGGTCCGGAACATCCAGTCCGAGCGGGGGTTGCCGATCGCGAACAGATAGCCGACCGGGATATGAAACCAGATCCAGTTGTCGTCGCCGCCGGCCTCCAGGATCAGCACGCGTTTGCTCTGATCGGCCGACAGCCGGTTGGCGACGATGCAGCCGGCGGTGCCCGCGCCGACGACGATGTAGTCGAAATCACCTTCCAGCCGCTTCATAAGCCACCACGATGCCGCCCGCCCGGGCTCCAAGGCCATACCGTTGCAGCCGTCCGCTGTACAGGCCGGAGGCTGTTGGGCGGATCGCGGACGCGTGCTAGACAGTGTAAAATCGCTCAAACCGGACCGAGATCTCCATGCCCATCGTCAACCGCGTCGCCGATCTGCAACCCGACATCCAGGCCTGGCGCCGCGACATCCATCAGCATCCGGAATTGCTGTACGACGTGCACCGCACGGCGGCTTTCGTGGCGGAGCGCTTAAGGGAATTCGGCTGCGACGAGGTGGCGACCGGTCTCGGGGTCACCGGCGTGGTGGGCGTCATCAGGGGCCGCAAGCCCGCCGGCAAGGGCGATATCAAGGTGATCGGGCTGCGCGCCGACATGGATGCGCTGCCGATCGAGGAGGAAACCGATCTGCCCTATGCCTCCAAGACGCCGGGCAAGATGCACGCCTGCGGCCATGACGGGCACACCGCGATGCTGCTCGGCGCCGCCCGCTACCTCGCCGAGACCCGGAATTTTGCCGGCGATGCGGTGGTGATCTTCCAGCCGGCGGAGGAAGGCGGCGCCGGCGCCGCCGCGATGATCAAGGACGGGTTGATGGACCGCTTCGCCATCGATCAGGTCTACGGCATGCACAATGGCCCCGGCATCCCGATTGGTTCGTTTGCGATCCGGCCGGGCCCGATCATGGCGGCGACCGATTCCATTGATATCAAGATCGAGGGACTCGGCGGCCACGCGGCGCGGCCGCATAAATGCATCGATTCGGTTCTGGTCGGCGCGCAACTGATCACCGCCTTGCAGTCGATCGTCTCGCGCACCGTCGATCCCCTGGAATCCGCCGTTATTTCGATGTGCGAGTTCCACGCCGGCAACGCGCGCAACGTGATCCCGCAAACTGCCGAACTCAGGGGCACCGTTCGCACCCTGACGGATGAGGTCAGGGAACTGGTGGAGAAGCGGGTGCGCGAGGTCGTCGCTGGCGTGGCGCAGATGACCGGCGCCAGGATCGATCTGGTGTACGAGCGCGGGTATCCCGTGGTGGTCAACCACGCCTCGCAGACCGACGTTGCAACCCAGGTGGCGAAGCAGATTGCCGGCGACGCCAATGTTCACGACATGCCGCCGCTAATGGGTGCGGAGGATTTCGCCTACATGCTGGAGCAGCGTCCGGGTGCGTTTATCTTCTGCGGCAACGGCGACAGCGCCGGACTGCACCATCCCGCCTACAACTTCAACGACGACGCCATCGTCTACGGCACCTCGTATTGGATCAAGCTGGTGGAGAACACGCTGGCGGCGTGAGACGTCCGCGGCGCGAGGCCCGCGCGCTGCGCGGCATCCGGGGCTGGGCTGCCACGCAGCGCGCCGACCCCGCGAGCGTCGCGCGGCGCTAAGACCTGCACAATTAAAGGTTGCGCGGACGATTGTCAAATTATTGTCAGGTTCTTGCGCCGAAGCCCCGCGACGGTTCAGTCCGCGCGCGCCGGTTTGCGGATGAGATCGGCGGCCATCCTGAGATCGTCGACAAATCGCTGATATTCCCGCGCTTTGGCCTCCGCGTCCGGCAGCCGCAACAGATAGGACGGGTGCACGGTCACCAGCGCCCTGGGGCCGTCCGCGAGATCGATCAGGCGGCCGCGGGTCTTGTTGACCGGCATGATCTTGCCGAACACGCTTTGCGCGGCGGTGGCGCCCATCGCCACCACCAGATCGGGCTGGACCGACTTCAGCTCGCGTTCGTACCATGGCCGGCATGCCCTGATTTCCGACGTGTTCGGCTTCTGGTGCAGGCGGATTTTTCCGCGCGGCACGAATTTGAAATGCTTAACGGCATTGGTGACGTAAACTTTTCCGCGCGGGATGCCGGCTTGTTCCAGCGCACGGTCGAGCATCTGGCCCGCCGGTCCCACGAACGGCCGGCCGGCGAGGTCTTCCTTGTCGCCGGGCTGCTCGCCGACCAGCATCAAGGGTGCATGCGGCGGACCTTCTCCGAACACGGTCTGCGTCGCGTCTTTCCATAGCGGACAGGCGCGGCAAGCGGCGGCCTGCTCGCGGATGGATTCGATATCGCCGGCTGTGGATGACGGTGTTCGTGGCATGACAGGTTCCGGCCGCTTCTGGGCCTTGTGGGGGGTCGTGGCGGCGCCGGCGATCATGGCGGCGGTGGCGCGTTCTGCGCCTTCAATCAGAGGCTTAATCAACGAGGCCTCCGGCAGGTTCCGCCAATACTTCCTGGGCATTTCCTTCTGCATGGCTTTTACTTTCAACCGGGCCGGGTTGAAAATGCTGGCATAATAACGCCGCCAGGTTTCCTCCAGCCGGTCTTGCGTCGGCGCCTCGGCCTTGGGCACGCCCGGCGTGATCGACACGGCGCGGCCGTCCCAATGCGCGCAAGCCTCCGGCGTCAGGATCGACCACGCCATGTCGGCAAACCGGCGCGCGAAAAACGGCGCCGCCAGTTCGACGATGTGATGCTCCGGCTCGAACCAGGCCACGTAATGCGACTTCTGCTCGCGGCCTATTTCACGGAAGCGGACGAAGGCGTGCATCTTGTGCTCGTCGCGATGCACCGCCTTGGCCATCGTCATGGCTTGCGACACGTCAGGATCGGTCGCGACATCGAGCAGATCATGGTTGCTGCGCAGCCGCCACAGCAGGCGGTAGAGAATGGCAAACCGTTCGGGATTGCGGTGCAGGATCGCCGATTGCGCGAGGTCGACGAATTTGGCCGGTACGCTGAAGGTACCGGACGGCGTATCCTGCGGCGGCACGTCGTCAGGCGGCTCGAACAATCCGGGCGCGGCGCCCCACACGCTCCATGTCACCTCGGGTGGCCTCACGTCGTTCAGCACGAGCTGCCTCGCGGCTTGGCGCCAGCCGTCGAAATCCGTTTCGCTGTCGAGGGTGATGTGCATCAAAAACCAAATCCGAGTTGCGTCGCCTTCGGCTTGAAGCGCTCCGCCAATCCGGCGCTGTCCAGCAGATGCGGCGAGGGCCGGTGATCGCTGAGAACGATGAAGGGCAGGGCCTTGTTCCGTGGAATGTGCAGCCTGGCGAGATCGGCCGCCCGGATGGACGTCACCCGCCTGGTAGCGATGATGCGGTCGACCGCCTTGGTGCCGAAGCCCGGCACGCGCAGCAGGTCCTCGCGGCTGGCGCGGTTGACATCGAGCGGAAAACGGTCGCGATGCCGCAGCGCCCAGGCGAGCTTCGGATCGATATCGAGCGACAGCATGCCGGCGGTTTCATCGACGATTTCACCAACGTCGAAACCGTAAAACCGCATCAGCCAGTCGGCCTGATAGAGCCGGTGCTCGCGGACCAGCGGCGGGGCGGAAAGGGGCAAAGCGTGGCTGGCATCCGGGATCGGGCTGAAGGCGGAGTAATAGACGCGCTTGAGCCGGTAGGAGCCATAGAGATTGGCGCTGGTATCGAGAATGGTCCGGTCGCTGGCGGAATCGGCGCCGACGATCATCTGGGTGCTCTGGCCGGCCGGCGCGAATTTCGGCGCGGTGTTGCCCTTCGGCGTGAGCTTGCGGCCTTCGCCGGCTTCATCGAGTTTCAGGCGCAGCCGGCCCATGGTGCGGCGGATGGCACGCACATCTTTCTCCGGGGCGAGTTTGGCAAGGCTGGCTTCCTCCGGCACTTCGATGTTGATGCTGAGACGGTCGGCATATTGACCGGCTTCCGCGATCAGCGCGTCATCGGCTTCCGGAATGGTTTTGAGATGGATATAGCCGCGGAAGTGATGCTCCTGGCGCAGCTTGCGCGCGACGCTGACCACCTGCTCCATGGTGTAGTCGGCGCTGCGGATGATGCCGGAGGAGAGAAACAATCCCTCGATGTAGTTGCGGCGATAGAAGTCGAGCGTCAGTTTTACCACCTCATCGACCGTGAAGCGGGCGCGGGGGACATTGCTGGAGGCGCGGTTGACGCAATAAAGGCAGTCATAGTTGCAGGCGTTGGTCAAAAGGATCTTGAGCAGCGAGATGCAGCGACCGTCGGGCGCGTAGGAATGACAGATGCCCATGCCGGGCGCGGTCGAACCGAGACCCTTGCCGTCGCTGGAATCCCGCTTCTCGGTGCCGCTGGAGGCGCACGATGCATCGTATTTGGCAGCATCGGCCAGGATTTCTAGCTTGCGTTGTACATTCATCGTTTAATCCCCTTGATTCCATTCAGAAATCATCTGAGTGCCGATCCTGATTGACTCTCTTGGCCATGTTAGTTTTATATTAGAACATATCATGAACAAATGAGCCAGCTTCTGGTTCTCTTCCAACCAGTGGCCCAACCCCCAAGGAGCGGCGCATGACCGGCGCACGCACCAACACGCTTGCGAATTTGCGCGGCAGCATCGAGCGCATCGAGGCGCATGCGGGCGCCACCGCACCGGCGCGCGTGGCGCTCGGGCATGCGGATGCCGATGCGACGCTGCAGGGGGGCCTCGCGCAGGCCGCGGTGCACGAGGTGTTTGCCGCGGGAAGGCAGAGCGCCGCGGCGACGGGGTTCATCGCGGGCCTTGCGGGACGGGTGGCGGCACGGCGGCCGTTGGTGTGGGTGCGGCAGGATTTCACCGAGATCGAATCCGGCGCGCTGTCGATGGCTGGCCTCGCCGAACTCGGCCTCGATCCGCGCCGCGTGGTGACCGTGCGCGCCGCCGATGTGGATGCCGCACTGCGGACCGCGGCCGACGCGCTGGCCTGCGATGCGCTTGGCGCGGTGGTGCTGGAAGTCTGGGGCGAAGCCCGGCAGTTCGATCTCGTCGCCAGCCGCAAGCTGACGCTGGCGGCGCAGGCGTCCGGCGTCACCGGATTGTTGCTGCGGGTGGCGGCGGAGCCGGCGCCCTCGGCGGCGGAGACGCGATGGATCGTGCGCGCGGCGCACTCGCCGCCTGCCGCAGCTTCAAGGCCTGCGGCGTCTGGGAACGCGTGGGGCGCGCCGGTGTTCGACGCGCAACTCGTCCGCAACCGTCATGGCCCCGTTGGGCGATGGATCATGGAATGGAAATGTGATGAGTGCCTTTTCGAGAAACCGGCGACGTATCCTCAGCCTGTGGCTGCCGCGCCTGCCCATCGACCGCATCACGCGTCAGCTCGCGCGCCAGAGCGCCGCGCCGGCTAAAGCGTTTTCGAGCGAAGTGGGTACCGGCTCGGGTGGAGAAAATGCGTCCGAACAAAACTCCAACCCCAGCATCGTGGTCGCCAAGCAGAACAATGCGCTGCAGATATTCGCGCTCGATGACGCCGCCGCGCGTCTCGGCCTTGCGATCGGTCTGCCGCTCGCCAACGCCCGCGCGATCTGTCCGCGGTTAAGGGTGTTCGATGCCGATACGGCCGCCGACGCCGGGGTGTTGAACGACGTCGCCGATTGGTGCGACCGCTTCACGCCGCTGGTGGCGCTGGATCCCCCGTATGGCCTGTTTCTCGACATTACCGGCTGCGCCCATCTGTTCGGCGGCGAGGCTGGGCTGATGCAGATGGTGTGCGGCGCGCTGACGCGGCAGGGTTTTGCCGTCAGCGCCGCGATTGCGGGCACATCGATCTGCGCGCGCACCGTGACGCGTCATGTCTCCGGCCGCATCGTGCCGGATGGCGGCGAGGCCGAGGCGGTAAAATCGCTGCCGGTGTTCGCGCTCGGCGCCGATGACACCATCACCCGCGGCCTGCGCCGCGCCGGGCTGAAAACCATCGGCGATGTGGCTTCGCGCGCGCGCCACGAGATCACGGCACGGTTCGGCGATGATTTTACCACCTTGCTGGCGCACGCGCTGGGGCAGGGCGACGCGCCGATCAGCCCGCGCAAACCGCTGCCGGATTACATTGTCGAGAAACGGTTTCCCGAACCGGTCGCTACCGAGGCCGTGATATCGGCGACATTATCCCGGCTGGCCGCCATGCTGGTCGCGGCGATGGACCGGCAGGGCAAGGGCGCGCGGCGGCTGGAAGCCCATTTCTTCCGCACCGACGGCGCGGTGCGCGCGATCGCGGTCGACACCGGGCAACCCGTCACCAGGGCCGAGATGATCGACCGGCTGTTTCGCGAGCGGCTCGATGCTTTGCATGATCCGCTCGATCCCGGTTTCGGCTTCGATCTCATTCGCCTGTCGGCCAGTCGCGTTGAAATCGTCGTGCAGCAGCAGCGCGATCTCGATGCCAATGTGCACGACAATGACGAACTGGCTGATCTGATCGACCGCATCGCCGCGCGGATCGGCGGACAGCGCGTGGTGGTGTATCTGCCGCAGGACACCCATGTTCCGGAATGCGCGGTGATGGCGGCGCCGGCGCAGCATCATCTGGCCGCGGCCCAGCAGGCGGACTGGCCGGCGCGGGTTACGAGCGAACCGCCGTTGCGGCCGCTGCGGCTGTTCGCGCGGCCCGAAGCGATCAAGGTGATCGCGGAAGTGCCGGATGGGCCGCCGGCGTGGTTTCAATGGCGGCGGGCGACCCACACGGTGAGACGGGTCGAGGGTCCGGAACGCGTCGCCATGGAATGGTGGCGATCGCAAAAAGCGATGCTGACGCGCGATTATTTCCGCGTCGAGGACGAAGCCGGCCTGCGGTTCTGGCTGTATCGCGACGGTTTGTACGACCGCGGGATCGCGCAGCCCGCGGGCGAAATCATCCAGCCGAACTGGTTCGTGCATGGATTGTTCGCATGAGCCATTTTGAGGGCATGGCCTACGCCGAGATCGGAATCACCACGAATTTCTCGTTCCTGCGTGGCGGATCGCATCCGCAGGAGTACGTGCGAGAGGCGAGCGAGTTACGTTTGCCCGCCATCGGCATTGCCGATCACAACACCCTGGCCGGGGTGGTGCGGGCCTACAAGGAGCTGGAAAACCCCGAGGTCAGATACAAGCCGAAACTTCTGATCGGTTCGCGGCTCGTCTTTATCGACGGCACACCCGATATCCTGGTCTATCCTCGCGACCGCGCGGCTTACGGCCGGCTCTGCCAGCTGCTGACCCGCGGCAAGCGCGGCGACGACAACGACAAGACTGAAAAGGGCGAATGCCGCCTGCAGCTCGACGATCTCATCGAGTTCACGGCAGGACAGCTTCTGGTTCTGGCGCTGCCGCACCGTTTCGATCCGGGAGCGGCGCTGCAGCAGCTGGATCGGTTGCAGCGCAGTCGTGCCGATGGCGTGTGGCTCGCGGCCAGCCTGCTGTATCGCGGCGATGACAAACGCCGCCTGGCGCTGCTGCAGCGGATCGCGGCAACCGCCGGGGTGCCGCTGCTGGCGACCAACGAAGTGCTGTATCACCATCCCGCCCGCCGTCCGCTGCAGGATGTTCTCACCTGCATTCGCGAGAAGGCCACCATCGATGCCATCGGCCGGCGGCTCGAAGTCAATGCGGAACGCTATCTCAAGCCGGCCTACGAAATGGCGCGGCTGTTCCGCGACGCGCCGGAGGCGCTCGCGGAAACCATGCGGTTTACCGACCGCATCGATTTTTCGCTCGATCAGCTCAAATACCAGTATCCGGACGAGCCGGTGCCGCCGGGCAAGACCGCGCAGCGCCATCTGGAAGACCTGACGTGGGCCGGCGCGCACCAGCGATTCCCGGTCCGGATTTCACCCAAGACCAAAAAGGTTCTGCACAAGGAACTGCGCCTGATCCGGAAGTTGAGATACGCGCATTACTTCCTCACCGTGCACGACATCGTGCTTTATGCGCGCAGCCAAGGTATTCTCTGCCAGGGCCGCGGATCGGCGGCGAACTCGGCCGTCTGCTACGTGCTCGGCGTGACCTCGGTCGATCCGACCAAGGTCGATCTGCTGTTCGAGCGCTTCATTTCCAAGGAACGGCTGGAACCGCCCGACATCGACGTCGATTTCGAGCATTCGCGGCGCGAGGAGGTAATGCAGTATGTCTACCGTCGCTATGGCCGCCACCGCGCCGCGATCATCGCCACGGTCATTCACTATCGCCCGCGCAGCGCGATCCGCGACGTCGGCAAGGCGCTGGGGCTGACGGAAGATGTCACCGCCGCGCTGGCCGATACCGTGTGGGGCAGCTGGGGCAAGGGCCTCAACGAAATGCAGGTGCGGCAGGCGGGGCTCGATCCGCAAAATCCCATGGTCGGGTTAGCCGTCGAACTCGCAGCCGAATTGATCGAGTTTCCGCGGCATCTGTCGCAGCATGTCGGCGGCTACGTGCTGACCCAGGACCGGCTCGACAGCTACGTGCCGATCGGCAACGCCGCAATGGACGATCGCACCTTCATCGAATGGGACAAGGACGACGTCGATGCCCTGAACATGATGAAGGTCGATGTGCTGGCGCTGGGCATGCTGACCTGCATCCGCAAATGTTTTGATCTGATCGCGGACCACAAGGGCAAACGTTACGAGCTGGCGACGGTCCCGCAGGACGTGGCGGAAGTCTACGACATGCTGTGCCGTGGCGAGTCGCTCGGCGTGTTCCAGGTCGAAAGCCGCGCCCAGATGAACATGCTGCCGCGGCTGAAGCCGCGGGTATTTTACGATCTCGTCATCGAGGTCGCCATTGTGCGGCCTGGCCCGATCCAGGGCGACATGGTGCATCCCTATCTCCGCCGGCGCAACGGCCAGGAGAAGGTGAGTTATCCGTCGCCGTCGCCGGATCACGGCGACAAGGACGAATTGCGCAGGGTCCTGCACAAGACCCTCGGCGTGCCGCTGTTTCAGGAACAGGCGATGCGGATCGCGATCGAGGCGGCCAAGTTCACCTCCGAGGAAGCCAACGGCCTGCGCCGCGCGATGGCGACGTTCCGCAATGTCGGCACCATCGGCAAGTTCGAATCCAAGATGGTCAGCAACATGATCGCGCGTGGCTACGATCCCACGTTCGCGAAAAACTGCTTCGACCAGATCAAGGGATTCGGCTCTTACGGCTTTCCGGAAAGCCACGCCGCGAGTTTCGCCCAGCTGGTCTATGTCTCGTCATGGCTGAAGCATTTCCACCCCGACGCGTTCTGCTGCGGGCTTCTGAACTCGCAGCCGATGGGCTTTTACGCTCCAGCGCAGATCGTCGGCGATGCCCGCGCCAACGGCGTCGAAGTGCGCGAGATCGACGTGTCGTTCAGTCATGCGCAGAATACGCTGGAGGAGGGTGACGGGAAGTATTGCGCCGTGCGGCTCGGCTTCCGCCAGATCGACGGGTTCAAATGGGCCGATCCGGACGAGGAGGCGTTGAAACAAATTCAATTGTCGTCTAGGGGCGCTCGGCATGCGAGTCCGATTCACCTCGCCCCGCTTGCGGGGCGAGGTGATCGGAATGACGCGAGAGTAGAAGACTGGGCCGAGCACATCGTCGCCGCGCGGGCGCGCCGCCCCTTCACCTCGCTGGAGGATTTCGCCCGCGATACGGCCTTGCCGAAGCGCGCGCTGATCCTGCTGGCGGATGCCGATGCGTTTCGCTCGATCGGGCTCGATCGCCGCGCCGCACTATGGGCAGTGCGGCGGCTGCCCGACGACGTGCCGCTGCCGCTGTTCGAAATATCAGCCGCGCGCGAGCAGCCCGACGAGCAGGCGCATCCGCTGCCCGAGATGCCGCGGCCGGAGCAGGTCGTGGCCGATTACCAGACCATCCGGCTGTCGCTGAAGGGCCATCCGATGGAATTTCTGCGGCCGATGTTTGCGCGGGAGCGCGTTGTCACCTGCAGGGAGGTTTGTCATGCCAACGACAAAAAGCGCGTCCGCTGCGCCGGCGTGGTGCTGGTGCGCCAGCGCCCGGGCAGTGCTAAGGGCGTGGTGTTCATGACGCTGGAGGATGAAACCGGCATCGCCAACATCGTGGTGTGGCCGAAGGTGATGGAGCAGTACCGCAAGGAAGTAATGGGCGCGCGGCTGATCCTGGTCGAGGGCTATATCCAGAGCAGCCCGGAACAGGTGACGCATCTGGTCGCGCAACGGCTCACCGATCGTTCGCATGATCTGGTCGGCCTCGCCAACGACGCGCTCGGCCGCAAGCATGCGGTTCCGGCGGGTCCCGCGTTGATCGAGCCGCTCAATGACGACCGGCGCGAGCATCCCGACAATCCCGCCCAGAAAATCCGCCATCCGCGCAACGTGCGTATCCTGCCGCCGTCAAGGGACTTTCATTGAGGCGTGAACATTGGCCTGCGGCGTGGTCATGCAGCCGGTTGAATTTCGCGCTTCCGTGCCTCAATGACGTCTGGCGAATGCATGGAAATCACGACTAAACTTGTACCAATTCATCATAACTCAATGCTGGAATTGTCATGCGCATGGCCGGAAATTAATCTGCCGATGTGTCAAGCCTGTGGTTTCTCGCGGGGGTTACTCCGATGAAAGAAATTGCCCAGCTACGAGAGCTGGAAGCCGACTGCCGCCAGCGGGCGCAGCATGAGCCTGAAAGAAAATGGTACTGGCTTGCGCAGGCCGCCAAGTATCAGACACAGGCGAATTTTGCAGTCCCCGAAGAGTCCGCAGTACCCAACGCGCCTGAAGTCAAACTGGCAAGCTGGCCAATGGGAGCGGACGATAGACGGCTGTACTAGACGAGGACGGTATCAGGTTAGGGGCGCGGCGACGACCATTTTTCTCTCGTGCCCGACGCAGCGCAGCGCGGGGGCTGCAAGCCGAGGCATTCTACTTTGCATGGGGTTGTTTTCGCGATTTTTGTAAAGGCCCTGCGGCCGCGTCTGGGACGCGGGCGCATCGAGCCGCGGTAGGGCGATGGATTGCTTCGCTTCGCTCGCAATGACATTTCAAAGTCCGCGCCACCCCCTCAGACGCCAACGCCCGCGACGGCGGGCGATCGAGTATGGCGGGAGTTGCATCTTCCTCCATGCCAAGCTAGCGGTGGGAAACGCGAGGCAAGAGTGATGGCCATGCAGAGCCCCCGCGAAATCCTCGCCGAGATCTGGACCCGGGCCGGCGGCGATGCCGCCGCGCTCGATGCCGTTACGCTGAGCGGCGAAGAGCCGCAATTGCCGTCGTCGTTTCGTGTCGCCGCCGCGGCACAGGCTTCGGTCGCCGCGACGGCATTGGCTGCCGCGCAAATCTGGCAGATGCGCAGCGGGCAAGCGCAGGACGTCACCGTCGACATGCGGCATGCCGTGGTCGAATGCCGCAGCGAGCGTTACCTTCGCGTCGATGGCGAACCGCCGCCGCCGGCCTGGGACGCCATCGCCGGCGTCTACAAGACCCGCGACAACGGGTTCGTGCGCCTGCATACCAACTTTCCGCGCCATCGCGATGCCGTTTGCAAGATGCTGAACTGCAAGGCGGAGCGCGAGGACGTTCAGGCCGCGCTGATGCAATGGGACGGCGAGGCTTTCGAAACCGCGGCCTATGCCGGCGGCGGCGTCGTCGCCTTCATGCGCTCCCATGACGAATGGTCGGCAACGCCGCAGGCAAGGGCGCTGACACAATTGCCACTGGTCTCGATCGAGAAGGTCGGCGAAGCGGTGCCAAAAACCCTTCCGGGCGGCGACCGGCCGCTGGCCGGGCTTCGCGTGCTCGATCTGTCGCGCGTGATCGCGGGGCCCGTCGCCGGGCGAACGCTCGCCGCGCATGGCGCCGACGTGCTGCTCATCTCGGGCCCCGACCTTCCGGCCATTCCCTGGCTCACGATCGACACCGGGCGCGGCAAGCTCACCAGCTTTGTCGAGCTCAAGCACGAGCAGGGACGAAGCGTGTTGCGCAGGCTGCTCGCGGAGGCGGATGTTTTCTCGCAAGGCTACCGGCCGCGCGCGATCGCCGGTCTCGGCTTTTCGCCAGAGGAGGCGGCCCGCATCAACCCCGGCATCGTCTACGTGTCGCTGTCGGCCTATGGCAATGCCGGACCCTGGGCGGAGCGCCGCGGCTTCGACTCGCTGGTGCAGACCGCGACCGGTTTCAACCATGCCGAAGGCCAGGCCGCCGGGGTCGACGGCCCGAAGGAATTGCCAGCGCAAATACTCGATCACGCCACCGGATACCTGATGGCGTTCGGCGCCATGATGGCGAAGGCGCGCCAGGCGCGCGAAGGCGGCAGCTGGCACGTTCGGGTGTCGCTGGCGAGAACCGGGCAATGGCTGTGGAATCTCGGCCGCGTGGCCGACGGCTTTGCGACCGAAGACTTGAAGGGCGAAACCGTGCAGCCGTTCATCGAGGAAATTCCCTCCGGCTTCGGTCGGTTGCGATCGGTCAAGCACGCGGCGGTTCTGTCGAAGACACCGGCGTTCTGGGCCCGTCCGGCGATGCCGCCCGGCAGTCACCCGCCGGAGTGGCCGGCGCGGGTTTGAAAATCTGTTCGGGCCTACTGTCCCGACGGCGTGCGCAGCCCATGCCAGGCGTCGCGCACCTGATGGTAATGCACCTCCGGCAGATAGTCGGGGGTGTTGAGCGACAGCGTCTTGACGTCGAGCTTGCCGATGGCGCTGAGCAGCGTGTAGGAGGCGATCACCCGCTCGCGTTGGGCTACGATCAGCCGCGCCTTCGCCAGAGTCAGATCCTGCTGCGAGTTCAGCACGTCGAGCGTCGTGCGCTGACCACCTTGGGCTTCCCTGCCGACGCCTTGCAGCGCGACCGTTGCGGCCCGTACTTCGGCTTCGGAAGCGGCCACCGCCACCTTGGCGCCTTCATGGGAAACCCACGCGCCGACCGCCGCGGTGCGCGCCTGATTGCGGACGTGATCGAGCATGAGGCGGCTTTGCGCCGCCAGTTGCTTGGCCTGCCGGGTCTGCGAGGCTCCTGTGCCGCCGTCATAGATCGGCGCGTTGAGCTGGCCAACCACGGAGGCTTGATCAGTCCCGAACGTGCCGAGCGTGGGATCGTTGTCGCGGCTGCGGCTCGCGCTGCCTTGTAGGGTGAGAGTCGGCAGCAGACTGCTCTCGGCGACGCGGATCGTGGTGGAGGCTACGTCGACGTCGAAGGTCGCGGCCAGCACCGCCGGATGCTGGCGGTAGGCGAGGTTGGTGGCGTCGTCGCGGCTGCGCGGCAAATAGCGGTCCACCGATTCAGCGGGTCGCAACTGCGACGGCGGATTGCCGATCACCTGGGCATAGGTCGCCTGGCTGATCGCGAGATTGACCTCCGCGGCATTGAGGTCGGCGCGGCCGCGGCTGAGCCGCGCCTCGGCCTGCGCGGTATCGGTCGGCGTCACGTCGCCGGCATCGAGGCGCTTCTGGACGATGCCCTGTGTCTCCTGCAGGAACGCGACGTTGACGCGCTGCGCCTCCACCAGTGACTGATTGGCCAGCACATTGGTGTAGGCGGTGACGGCGTCGAGCAGCACGCCCTGGCCGACATTGCGCAGGGCTTCGCGGCCGGCCTGCACCTGCAACTCGGCGACGCGGACGCTGTTGGCGGTCTTGAAGCCATTGAACAGCGTCTGCGTCACCGTCACTCCGACGGTCCATGGCTTCAGGTTCGCGGATTGGAACGTATTGCCCGGTAGCAGGTCGCGCACCGCCTGCAGCCCGGCGCCGAGGCCGGCGACAATCTGCGGCCGGTAGCCGGCCAGCGCCTGCGGCACATTTTCATCCGTGGCGCGTTGCCGCGCCCGTTCGGAATTGAGCACCGGATTGGTCTGATAGGCCTTGGCCAGGGCCTCGGCGAGGGTTTCGCCGTGAGCTGCGGAAGCCGCAAATCCAGCACAGGCCACCACTACGCCCACACAAATGCCCGATCGAACCACGCGTCTCCTTACGTGGCCTACTTTAGCGGTACGCCCACCCATATGATCCCACAACAATTTCAGTGGCCAACCCCGCCGAATCCAAGTTTACCGTGTCGAGGCCGCTCCCGCTACAGGCAAACAGTCGCACCGAAACGTGATTCAGTGTTTTGCTGTTGCAGGTTCGTCACATACCAAAAATCAGGCAAGTTCCTCGGCGACAGCCCTCTGAACTTCCGGCCGTTCGGACATCCGGCGGCGGTGATCAATCACTTTGGGAAATCGTGAGGGATCCACGCCGTCTCCCTCCAGCCATTGCGCCATGGTGAACAGGTAGGGATCGCAGATCGTATAGGTTTCACCCATCACCCAGGGCGCTGCGAGCATCTCATGCTCGATCAACTCGTAGCATGCCGCCACCGACTGCGGCACCTTGCGCTGCATCGCCTCGATAGCCGCCTGATCATCGGCCCAGCGATAGCCGCGCATGCGGTGGGAGTGGGCCACGTGCAGCGTCGAGCACAGATAGCTGTTGAAGGCCTGTACCTGTGCAAACAGGAACGGATCTTCCAGCGGGGCCAGCCTTGCCAGCGGAAAACTCTGCGCGATGAAGGCCAGTATCGCGGGCGTCTCCGTCAGGATGCCCCGGTCGGTCACCATGGCGGGAACCCGGCCTTTCGGATTGACGGCGAGATATTCCAGCTGGCGCTGCTCATCGGCGGCGAAGCTGATCCGCACGGTTCCGTAGTCCGCGGCGGCATCCTCCAGCACGATATGGGACGCCAGTGAGCAGGTGTGCGGGGCGTAATACAGTGTCAGCATATTGATCTTCCCCTGAAGGGCGCAGGTTTGCCGTCGGCGGTGCAGTCGTCTCAGGCGGTGCCGTCGATGATGATGAAATCGGCGGCCGCATACTTCTGACGGATCGCCTTCGCGCTCTGGTATTCCGGACTGTAATAGCAGGCCAGGGCCGTCGCACGGTCCTTGAACTCGACCACGACGTTTCGTTCGCGGGCGCTGCCTTCCATGGTCTCGAATGCGCCGCCGCGCACCACGAATTTGGCCCCGAAATTCTGGAAAGCAGGACCTGCCGCGGCGAGGTATTCGGGATAGCGCTGCTCGTCGCGGACCGAAACCCGCACGATCCAATAAGCTCTAGACATGTCGTTCTCCTCCAGTGGGTTCCTGTTGACCGCGGTGGCCAAACCCTCGCGTCTCCGTGGTGATCTTTACGCGGGATGTTCAATTCCATAAAATGAATAATTGTGATGCAATCAATCTCCGGAGAAGATGTATGGATCTGTCGGATCTCCAGATCTTCAGCGCCGTGGTGCGCGAGGGCAGCGTGACGCGCGCGGCCGAGCGGTTGCATCGCGTGCAGTCCAACGTCACGACCCGGATCCGGCAGCTCGAGGAGGATTTGTCCGTCGCGTTGTTCATTCGCGAAGGCAAGCGGCTTCACCTCGCGCCGGCCGGCCAGATATTGCTCGGCTATGCCGAGCGCCTGCTCGCGCTGGCCAACGAAGCGCGCGGCGCCGTGCTGGACGCAAGACCGCGCGGCACGTTCCGGCTCGGTGCGATGGAGAGCACGGCGGCGGTCAGGCTGCCCGGGTTGCTGAGCGAATATCACCGGCGGCATCCCGGGGTCGTACTGGAACTGCGCACCGGTAACCCGCTGGTGTTGGGAGGCGCGATCCTGGCCGGAGATCTCGACGCCGCCCTGGTCGCCGAGCCGATTGCGGACGCGCCTTTCGAGAAGTCGTTCGCCTTTGACGAAGAACTGGTCATCGTCGCCCCGGCCAGTCATCCGCCGATCGGCAGGAAGGGCGGCCTGCCGCGGACCGTGCTGGTGTTCGAGCACGGCTGCCCGCACCGCAAACGGCTCGAGGACTGGTATGCAAGGCGTCAAGGGATGCCGGAGCGCACCATCGAGCTCGCGTCCTATCATGCAATCCTGGGATGCGTTGTTGCCGGCATGGGGATATCCCTGATCCCAAAGAGCGTGCTGACGACGTTTCCCGAGCGCAGGCGGTTGAGCGTGCATCCGCTGGCGCGAACCGAAAATGGCGCGCAGACCGTCCTGATCTGGCGCAAAGGAGCGGGTTCGGCGAATGTCAGGGCCATGGAGGAGATCTTGCGGGGCGGTATGCGTCCGCAGCCAAGATAGACGGATCGAAATATACTAGGATCAGACAGCTCGAATCTTTGAGTCGGCTGGCAATGCCGGTTGGTGTTGTTACCGACGGAATCCAGATGCCAAAGAAATTCACCGATCCGGGGGCGATAGCAGAAGACATCATCCGCGATGTCGGCACCAACCTCGTGGTCGGGTTGCCGCTCGGGCTCGGCAAAGCCAACCACATCGCCAATGCGCTCTACGCGCGCGCCGCGACCGACCGCGCCATCAACCTGACCTTCTTCACCGCGCTGACGCTGGAGAAGCCGAGGCCGAAGAGCCTGCTGGAACGGCGCTTCATTACGCCGGTCATCGACCGCCTGTTCGGTGACTATCCTGATCTCGCTTATGCCGCCGCGCTGCATGCCGACGCGTTGCCGCCCAATATCAAGGTGATCGAATTCTTCTTTCTGGCGGGAAAATGGCTGCACGCGCCGTTCGCGCAGCAGCATTACATCTCCGCGAACTACACCCATGCGTCGTCCTATCTCCTGGCGCGCGGGCTCAACGTCGTCACGCAACTGGTGGCGAAACGGATCGTCGATGGCGAGACCCGTTACAGCCTGAGCTGCAACACCGATACCTCGCTGGATCTGCTACGCGCCCGCGCCGAGGGGCGCGCCTCGTTCAAGGTGTTCGGGCAGGTCAATTCGGAGCTGCCGTTCATGCCGGGCGCCGGCGATCTTGCGGCCGAAGAATTCAGCGCGGTGCTCGACGGTCCCGAGACCGATTTTCCGCTGTTCGCTCCGCCGGCCGAGCCGGTCAGCGACACCAAATACGCCATCGGCCTGCATACTGCGGGTCTGGTGCGTGACGGCGGCACGCTGCAGATCGGCATCGGCCAGATTGGCGACGCGCTGGCGCAGGGTCTGATCGTTCGTCACCGCGACACTGCGCGGTTTCGCGAGATCATGCGGCGGCTTTCGCCCGGGGCGGAACAGTCCCTGGCGCTGGAAGCCGGTTCGTTCGACAAGGGACTCTACGGCGTCAGCGAGATGCTGACCGAGGCATTCATCGGCCTGATCGAGGCCGGCATTCTCAAGCGCGACGTCGATGGCGTGGCGCTGCACGGCGCGTTCTTTCTCGGGCCGAAATCGCTCTATCGCGCGCTGCGGGAGATGCCGCCGGATCGGATCGCCCGAATCCAGATGATGCCGGTGTCCTTTACCAACGAACTCTATGGCGACGAGGACGCCAAGCGGCGCGCCCGCGTCGACGCCCGCTTCATCAACAATGCGATGATGGCGACTTTGATGGGAGCTGCCGTTTCCGACGGCCTCGAAGACGGACAAGTCATCAGCGGCGTTGGCGGCCAGTACAACTTCGTGGCCCAGGCATTCGCGCTGGCCGGCGCGCGCGCAATTCTGACGGTCGAAGCGACCCGGCAGGGCAAGGCTAAGGCGCATTCGAACATCCGCTGGGCCTACGGCCACCAGACCATTCCGCGCCACCTGCGCGATATCACCGTCACCGAATACGGTGTTGCCGATCTCAGGGGAAAATCCGACGCCGACGTCATCGCGGCGATGCTGGCCGTTGCGGATTCCCGCTTTCAGGGCGAACTGACACGGCAGGCCAAGGATGCCGGCAAGCTGCCGAAGAATTTTGAAATTCCGGCGGCGCATCGCGAGAATCTCCCGGAGCGCATCAAGGCGGCGTTGAAGCCGGCGCGCGAGGCGGGCCTGTTGCCGTGGTTTCCGTTCGGCAGTGATTTCACCGATGTCGAGCAACGGCTGATTCCGGCGCTGCAAATGCTGCAGCAGGCGCAACGCTCGCCGCTGCAATTGCCCGGGTTGTTGTGGCAGGGTTTGACCCGGACCCCGGACGCTGCCGATCATGAATGCCTGGCGCGGCTCGGCCTCGCTCAACCTTCGACGTTTTCGGAACGCGCCTACCGCGCGCTGGTCAGCGCGGCGTTGGCGCGGAGCCGTGACGTCTGAGACGGGGCATAACGTCGTCACTGCGCTCGCGACGACGGAGCTATCTGTTCTTGTTCACCGGCTTGCGCTTCTCGATGAACGCGGCCATGCCTTCGGAGCGGTCTTCCAGCGCGAAGGTCGAGTGGAACAAATTGCGTTCGACGTTCATACCTTCCGACAGCGGCGTCTCGAACGCGCGGTTGATGGCTTCCTTGGCCATCGCAGCCGCAGGACGCGACATCGCCGCAATTTTTTCCGCCGCCGCCAGCGCTTCCGCCATCAAACTGTCCGCCGGCACGACGCGACTGACCAGGCCTGAGCGCTCCGCCTCGGCGGCGTCCATCATCCGGCCGGTGAGGCAAAGGTCCATCGCCTTGGATTTTCCGACCGCGCGAGTCAAGCGTTGCGTTCCGCCGATGCCGGGAATGGTGCCGAGCGTTATTTCCGGCTGGCCGAATTTGGCGGTGTCGGCGGCGATGATGATGTCGCACATCATGGCGAGTTCACAGCCGCCGCCCAGCGCGTAGCCGCTGACGGCGGCTATGGTCGGCTTGCGGCACCTGGCGACGCGGTCACCGCCGATGGCGGTAAAATCACTGGAGAACATGTCGATAAAGGTTTTCGGCTGCATTTCCTTGATGTCAGCGCCCGCAGCAAAGGCTTTTTCGCCGCCGGCCAGCAGGATGCAGCCGATTCCGTCATCGGCCTCGAGATCGTCGACCGCCGCGGCGATCTCCTGGAATACCCCGAACGAAAGCGCGTTGAGCATTTTCGGGCGGTTCAGCGTAATGATGCCGACCGCGCCTTTGCTTTCGACGATGATGTGTTCGAACATGCCCATGATCCACCCCGGCGCTTGATTGGACGGGCAATGTGCCCGCTGGCGGGAGGGGCTTCAAGTGGGGTTGCGGGGACAACCGCTGCGCCGTGTCCGGTGAGGATGTCTGCCGCGCCGGTCACGCCATGAACATGCGCGCGGCCGAGGCCATTGTCAGCAGTGCGCCGAAGGCGATGAAGATCTTCCCGATCAGCGAGGTTTGGTCCCAGGCGGAATCTTCCTTGCGGGTAGCGACGACAGGCGCGACAGGCGCGGCAGGCGCCTCAGCCGAGGCAAGGGCCATGGTTGGTGCAGCTGACCTGGTTTCCCGCAATACGCGGTCAACATCGTTGAGCTGATCGGCGGCGACGACCTCGGTCTCGGCGATCGGCTGGATATCAGCAGGCTTGTCCGCGGGGGGCATCAGCATCGTGTTGGCTTTCGCGGACATCGCCGAGGCGCTGTCGGCGGCCGGCGCCTCGGCGGATGCCAGTCGCGCATTGGCGTTGGCGACCGATGACGTTAACGTGGCGGAACCGTCATGTACGTCGCCGGCATCAGCCGCTTGTTTCTCGGGCGAGGATTTCAGCGCCGCCTTCGCGGGTTTTCGCTGCGCGTTCTTTTTCAACTGGCGCGGCTTGGCGTATCTGTTCAGCGCCATCGGCGCTCCCGTGGCTTTTTCGGATCCTGCGGCGGGTTCGGATTCCGAGCCTGCGCTCGCCGTGTCAGTGTCCGGCGCCGCCTGCGATGGTCCCGCAAAGTACACAAAGAGCCCTGTTGCCAGGACCAGTGCCGAGCGCCCACTTGCTTTGATGATCATTTGGCGATCTCCCCATTTGCCATCCACCGGAGGCGGAATGAGACCTCATGGCGTGTCCGCAGCGCGGCGGGAAAAGGGAATCTTCGCGCGAGTCCGGGCGAAAGCAGGGCAGTTCGCCGTGTTGGGGTTGCCGTTGCCGGCGCACGCATTCTTTTGCTCGAAATCCTGGCCCCTACGGCGCGTGTCAGCGGAACCGATCGATGTTATGAGCCTTCGGTGCGGAATTGGCGTCGCGATTCTGACAGCGGGGTGTGACGGGTTAACGCCACCGGAACTCTGATCACGTTTTGGTGATCGGAGGCCGTCGAGGTAACAAATTGAAAGATCAGCCGAATTGCACTGTAGGAGCGTGCGTGCGCGAACGTGAGGATGAATGGACCGGCCTGATGCGGTCGGCCATTTCAGGCGATGACGCGGCGTATCACCGCCTGCTCAGGGCCGTCACGCCGGTGCTTCGGGCCGCGGCGCGCCGCGGGCTGACCCGGGCAGGGCAGCCGGTCGATCAATCCGAGGATATCGTGCAGGACATTTTACTGGCGGTGCATCTGAAGCGGCATACTTGGGACGCCAGCGCGCCGTTCGCGCCATGGCTGTTTGCGATCGCCCGCAACAAGCTGATCGATGCGCTGCGCCGCCGTGGCCGGCGGGTGTTCGTCAACATCGACGATTTCGCAGAGACGCTGCCGGGTGAGCCGGTTGCGGAGAGCGCGCCGGCGGGCGAAGTCGCGGCCCAGCTGGAGTCGCTGCCGGCACGTCAGCGGGATGTGCTGCGGTCGGTCGCGGTCGACAGCGCGTCGATCAAGGATACGGCGAAAAAATTCGCGATGAGCGAGGGCGCGGTGCGCGTGGCGCTGCATCGCGGGCTTGCCAGCCTCACCGCCAAACTTCGAGGGCAATAAAAATGGAGACCGATCAGCTCATTCGGACGCTTGCCGCGGATAACGCGCACCGCGCGCGGCCGGTAGGGTTCGTGCTGGCGCTGGCACTATTGGCGGCGGCGCCCGTTTCGGTCGCCATTTTCTTCACCCAGTTTGGCTTTCGCCCCGACATCATGACCGCGATGTATAATCCGTTCTTCGAACTCAAGTTTATGGTGACGCTTGCGATGGCGTTTTCTGCCGTTGCCGTCAGCCTGCATCTATCGCGGCCGGAAGCCTCGCTGCGGGGCTGGAGGTGGCTGCTGTTGATTCCGGCGGGACTCCTGGTCGCCGGAATCGGCGGCGAAATGATGATGCCGCAGCGGTTACCGGTGATGACGCGATTGATGGGCAGCAATGCGCAGGTTTGCCTGACGGCCATTCCACTGATGGCGTTGCCGCTCTTAGGTGCGGCGCTGGTCGGCTTGCGTCACGGCGCCCCGACGCGGCCAGTAATCGCCGGCGGGTTTGCCGGACTGCTGTCGGCAGGCTTGGCGGCAACGCTTTACGCGTCGCATTGCACCGACGATTCGCCGCTGTTCGTCGCGACCTGGTACACCATTGCCACCGCGCTGGTCACCGCGATCGGCGCGCTGGCGGGACCGAGGGTGCTGCGATTCTAGGACAATCGAATTTCTACGCCACCGGCGCCGGTGCAGCGGCTTGCTGCATGCGGTGGAAGCGCAGCACCTGCTGCGCGGTCGAGGGCCGCAGCCGCTCATAAGTGGCCCTGCAGGCCGCCAAATCGGTCGGCTCGAGCTTCGCGAGATCGTCGCGCATGTTGACGATCGCCTTCACGGTTGGCCACGACATGGACCCGACCTTGGCCAGGATCATGACGCCTTCGGCGCGGGTCTCCAGCATCATGTTCTCGGCGATCGACACCGGCACGCTGGCGAGGGCGGCGAGCGCCGCGTTCGTTTCGTCGAATTTGCCGGCCTCGGCAAACGCCGCCACCTGGAATTCATCGAGCCGACCGTCCTCATAGAGCGATTTGACCAGCGCGTGGGCAATCGCGGTTTCCCTGGTGATCGCCACCGGCGCGGAGCGCGCCCGCCGGGTCGCCTCACGCACGGCGGTCGGCACATCCTCTGCCTGCTTCGGATGGGCGGCCTCGAGGCGCTGCTTGACCGCGGCGGAAGCCTTGGCGATCAGCTTCAAATACAGGTGACGTGGTAGCGTGGGACGCATGCCGAGGCAGGTCGCGAGGTTGTCGTCGTCCTCGGCACGGTTGACCAGCCCGGTGAAGCCGCGCTCGGAAAACTCCGCGCCGGGATTGTTGACGGTGCTTTGGATCACCTCGTCGTTGCCGCGCAGCACCAGTACGTCGGTCACCGCGTCGCTCAGCACCCGTCGCAGCGAAATCGCGAGCAGATGCGCCTGGCTTCTGTTGCGCGCGGTCTCGACCAGCGCCTCGTCGTCGAGTTGCTCCGATCCCGACAGCACGGGAGCCGCGACTTCGATCAGATCGTCGAAAGCGAGCGCGCGGATGGTTTGCGGCGGCGCGGTGTCGACCGGAGCCAGACGGGTGGCGAGCAGCGCCTTGGCGGAGGCCTCGATGTGAATGATCAGGCACTGGAAGATGTCGTCGAACAGCCCGATCTGTTCGTCTGAATAGTCCACCGCGCCGTTGATGAAGAGATCGGTCACCCGGCGCAGGGTCTCGACGCGTCGCGCGACGGTGCCGTGGGCGAGCGTGGTCTGCAGCTCGTCGAGCAGGCTTTCGGTAGTGGCAGCGGACTTTGAACTCATGACTCTATCCTGGAGCATTCGGACGTTCTCAGGCCGGTGACGGTTTCTTCGTCGTCCGGAAACGTGATTTGTCGGATCAGGCGCTGGCGATGCGATTGCGTCCCCGTGCCTTGGCTGCGTAAAGCGCGCTGTCTGCGCGCGCGAGGATGAGGTCGGGCGTTTCACCCGGCCTCAGTGTCGCGACGCCGGCAGAGATCGTTACCTGCATGCCGGGTGAGAACGCGCTCCAGTCGAGGTCGGCGATGATTGCACGCAACCGGCCGAGGATGCGAGCAGCGGCCTCACCCGATGTGTCGGGAAGCACCAGCAGGAACTCCTCGCCGCCATAGCGGCCGAACTTGTCGGCCGCGCGCAGGTTCGCGAACACCGTAATGGCAAATGTCCGTAGCACCTCGTCGCCGGTGGGGTGGCCGTAGGCGTCGTTGATGCGCTTGAACCAGTCGAGATCGATCAGCGCGACCGAGCACGGCGTGCTGCTGCGGTGCGCGCGGACAATCTCATCGTCCAGAATCCGCATGATGCAGCGGCGGTTGAACGAACCGGTCAGTTCGTCGAGTTCGGCAAGTTCTTCGATACGCTTGTTGGCAGCCTTGAGTTCAAAGCTGCGGTTGTAGAGCATCTTCCGCATCGAACTTCCGTAGAGGCCCACGAACGCACACTGCCCGATGGTAAGGACGAAAGCGAGCATAGCGGCTGCGCGCTCAAGTGGCGTTGAGACCGGCATCGCGATCGGAATGTCGGTCAACAGAAAAATCAGCGCCAGACCCAGCGTCGTCAGCGTCCAGACAGCGATGGCCTGCCGTGAGGTCATCCGCAGCGCGCCGAATCCGAAGATCAGGAACAATACGCTGAGAAAAGTATAACCGATTTCGGGCGCCGCCAGCAGGAAGCCGAGCTGGAGCGCAACGTTGCAGCCCATTTGAAAGATCGTGAGATAATGATCTTGGAACCGGTCGTTGACATGAGTCTCCGACAGCACGACAAAAAAACCTGTCAGCGAAAGGCCACCCAGGAAATAGGAGGCTGGAATGATCGTGGGGACTGTGCCGGCGTAGGAATAGACCAGCAGGACGAGCGCGCCGAGCGAATAGCTGGCGCCCTGCACGGCGAGCATCTGACGTCGCTGGCGGACACGACGCTTCGACAGGTCCGATGACAGGATACCGGCGAGCGCCAGCGAGCCGTCAGAGCGTTGGCCTTGAAGCGATGAAGCTGCGCCGCTCATGTCCGCCATTGGTGGAATGCGTTAGCGGAACTTTAGGGAGTAAAGCCTTTAGGTTTGGTATCTTTCGAGCCGAAGCCGGGCTCGCCGGGGCGTTATTGCCCTCGTTTCGCAAGGGAAATCGGCTGGAACCGGGTCCTTGGCTGAATCGGGGCAAACCGTCGGGGAGGGACCGCTGACCTGGAAACGGTAAGCGGGTGCTGTTTTGCCGCCAAAGCCTTGGTAAGGTCCGGCCGCGGCGGAAGAAAGAATTCAGGACTATGATACCAATTTTTCGTTTTTGCCCGCGACTGTGGGGTAGATCACAGATGAAATCGCCGACTTGCGATAATTTCAAGAATCTTGCCTTTCCCATCGAACCCGCGGCCAGCCCAATCCGACCAACATTGCGAGACGGCCATTGAGTGCGACACAGGCGGCTACGGACGACGTCCTGATCGCTCGGATCGCTCAAGGCGACCGGCTTGCCATGCAGGTGCTGTACGGAAGGCACCATGTCAGGGTGTTCCGGTTCGGGCTTCGGCTCGTTCGGGACGAACAGGTCGCGGAAGACCTCATCAACGAGGTTTTCCTCGATGTATGGCGGCAGGCCGGCAAGTTCGAAGGCCGATCCGCCGTTTCCACCTGGCTGTTGGCAATCACACGCTTCAAGGCCCTGTCTGCGCTGCGGCGCAGGAAGGACGGCGAACTGGACGACGAGGCCGCCAACGCGATCGAGGATACGTCCGACGATCCTGAAGTGGCGGCGCAGAAGAAAGATACCAGTGCAGCGTTACGCAAGTGCCTCGCGGCGCTTTCGTCAGAGCATCGGGAGATCGTCGATCTCGTCTACTACCACGAGAAATCCGTGGAAGAGGTCGCTGAAATCGTCGGGATACCCGAGAACACTGTGAAGACGCGCTTGTTTTATGCGCGCAAGAAATTGGCTGACCTGTTGAAGGCGGCCGGCATAGAACGGGGTTGGCCATGATGGCAGCGAGCAAGAAAATGCTGGATCAAGAACCCAGCGAAGTTGAAATGCTGTTGCCATGGCATGCGGCCGGTACCCTGAACGCACGCGATGCCCGCCGCGTCGATGAGGCGCTGGCGCGCGATACCGAACTCGTTCGGCAATACGCCGTGATCCGGGAAGAGTTCGCCGAAACCATCTCGCTCAACGAGAGTCTCGGCGCGCCGTCCGCGCGCGCCATGACGAAGCTGTTCGCCGCGATCGACGCAGAGCCTGCGCGCGCGCCGTCGGCCCCGTTCAATTTCTCGGCGCGGGTCGCAGAATTTTTTGCTGGCCTGTCGCCGCGGACGCTGGCCTGGTCGGCAAGTTTGGGCGCGCTGGCGCTGTTGCTGCAGGCCGGCGTGATCGGCGCGGTGCTGGTGAAGAACCGGACCCCGTCGTTCCAGACGGCGTCGCTGAGCACCAATGCACCCATCACCCGCGATCTCGGCGCGGCGGCGCCGCCATACGCGCTGGTACGGTTCGTGCCGGACGCGCGCGTCGCCGATATCACGGCACTGCTCGACAGCTATCAGGCCACGGTTACCGACGGCGCCAGGGGCGGCATGTTTCGGCTGCAATTCGGCAATGGCGCGATGAGCAAGGACGAAGTTGCCGGGCTGATGAGCAGGCTGCAGCGCGAGAAGATCGTCAGCCTCGCAGTGGCTGCGCCGTAGGCCGCGCCGCTATACCGCGCCGCAAAACCGAGGCGTCATGGTCAACGATCGCGCAAACTGGCTGACGGGAATGCAACGCACGGCGTTGGCATTGACCGCTGCCGCCTTGTCGTTGGCATACCCGGCTATCCCGGCGGTCCACGCGCAAAATGTCATGCGCTCGCCCAACCTCAACATCCAGTCGCGAATCCCGACCATCAATCCGGCCGTGACAACGCGGATCAATCCGAACATCGCGGTCGGAATTGGCAGAACGCCGCCCGGCGGCAATACGCCCCGCCCCGGTGTGTCGTCGACGCTTCCGAATGCGCGCTTTTCGCCGAACCTTTCGCCGGCCTGCAGCTACGCCCATCGTGACAGCAGCGGCGAATGCCGGGAGAAGCCGGTCGCGAGGTCCGATGGCGGCGGCGCCGGCAAGTCCGCCAGGATTGGCAATAACGGCGCCGCGAGCCGCAAGACGCCGCTGGCGGCGCTCAACCAGACCGCAATTCCCAATGAACTGGTGGCCGAGATCGATGGTTCGCTGTCGGACGCGCAGGCCGATGCGCTGGCACGGCGTCACGGCCTCGTGCGCCTGCAATCGCAGAATTTTCCGCTGATTGGCGCCACCATCGGGCTGTTCCGGATCACCGACCGCCGCCCGCTGGAGAAAGTGCGTCGCGAATTCGCTGCGGACACCAGGGTGCGCTCGGTGCAGCTGAATTTCCGCTACCTGCTGCAGGACCAGAAGGCGGCGGCGCACGGGGGAGATCCCGCACAATACGCGCTTGCCAGACTTCGGCTGCCGCAGGCCCACGCGCTGGCCAGCGGCGCCAACGTGACCATCGCCGTGATCGATTCCGGAATCGACGACAGGCATCCGGAGCTCGTCAACTCGGTTGCGGACAATTTCGATGCGCTCGGCAGCAAGGAAGGTCCGCATGTTCACGGCACCGGTATCGCCGGGGTGATCGTGGCGCATGCGCGGCTGATGGGGAGCGCCCCACAGGCCAGGATTCTGGGAATCCGCGCCTTCGGCACGGCAGCGAACGGTCCGGAAAGCACGACTTTCGTGATCCTGAAGGCGCTCAACCACGCCGCCCTGCACGGGGCGCAGATCATCAATATGAGTTTCGCCGGTCCGAAAGATCCGCTGGTCGAACGTGGTATCGGCGCCGCCGCGGCGAAGGGTATGGTGATGATCGCGGCCTCCGGCAACGCCGGCCCGAAATCGCCGCCGCTGTATCCCGCCGCCAACGCCAATGTGATCGCGGTGAGCGCCACCGACGCCAGGGACAAACTGTTTGCGGCATCGAACCGCGGCGGCCATGTCGCGATCGCGGCTCCCGGCGTCGATATCTTCTTGCCTGCTCCGGAGGAAAAATATCAGATGACGTCCGGAACCTCATTCTCCGCCGCCTTCATCAGTGGAATTGCGGCCCTGATGCTGGAGCGCAATCCTGCATTGAAGCCGGGCGAAGTTCGCTCCATCCTGACGAAAACGGCCCGCGATCTGGGCAAACCGGGTCACGATGATCAATTCGGCGCCGGCGCGGCCGATGCGTTTGCCGCAGTCTCGGCCGTCGTCGCCACGCCGTTCGCCGGGGGTTCGGCCACGCCGGCCGCCGAATCTGCCCCGGGCCGGCAGCAGGTCCCTCCAACACGGGCCCTGAACGAGCCCTCAGCCGCCATGGCCTCCGATGGATCGGCTACTGGCGGAGGAGTCCATCGTCCCGCCGCGAAATAAGATTCCGACTGAAACACCGGATTGTCATTCCAAAAATCCCGGCAAAAAGTCCAAAAAAATCCCGCGGTCGTTTGAACGTGCACCGGCGCTGCTGCGACCAATGTGTGTGGGAGCGGTTTATCGCTCCCCATCGAGGCTGTATTCGGCGCGAGCGCCCATCCACCCCAAGCGCCCATATGGCTTGACCCGTCCGGTTGTCCCCCCGGACGGGTCTTTCGTTTCTGCGGGCATTTCACGAACCGGTCCGAGGAAGCGGCGTCGGTCCACCGTCGGCGAACTCGTGCTCTCCGCAGTTCGTCCATGCCGGTTCGTGGCTTGACAGTGGATCAAGTGGAAAATCCAGCATTTATACGGATTTCCTCCGATGCCGGCGGCCTTGTAGGGTCACTTGCTGGACAACGCCGAAGTTTTCCACAAAATATCTCCGGCACGTTCGACTGATTCGTCTTCGTCCCCGTTGCGTCTGCGTCCGTTTTTCTCCTTACGGGCTTGTTTATGACACATCGATTGGACGTGGCGGATAGCCGCGACATTGTCGCGCGCTGGTGCAATCTCGCCGAGCAGCGGCTGGAATACCTCACCGAACTTTTCGAGACCGGCCGCTGGCGCCGCTTTCACAGTGAACTTGCGTTCCTCGAGAATATTCAGGAGGCCAAGACCGCGGTAGAAACCTGGCGCAGTCTGTCGGCGCGCGGGGCGGCGCTCGATCATTCCGCCCTCAATATGGCCTGGCTCGGACACACCCAAACGACATTGCCACGTGTCGAAAGGGTGCGCGATCCACTCGATCGGCTTCCGCCTCCGCAGGTGGAAATAGCTGCCGAATTGATGCCGCTGGAGGTTTCGATGCCAGATGAACCCGAGCAGGTCGTCTCGGAGGAAGCACCATCAGCGCTGGCGGAAACGTCACCCCTGGATGATCGTCATCGGCCGTCGCCGGACGCGATTGCGCAACGCTATCCGCTGTTGCGCAATGCGCTATAGGGCGCCGCGGCGTAAACAGATCATTCCGCTTTGGTCGTCTTTTGCGCATTGGGGCGGGCTGCAATGGCGTCGCTGTTGCCGAATATGCTCGAGAGCTGGCGCGTGCGCCCGGTGTCGATGCTGACATAGGCGGTCATGCCGGCGCGCAGCGGCGGCTCGCCGGACCGCTCGATAAGCCGCAGCCTCACGGGCAGGCGTTGTACGACCTTCACCCAGTTGCCCGAGGCATTCTGCGCCGGCAGGATCGCAAATTCGGCGCCGGTCGCCGGGCTGATGCTTTCCACCTCGGCATCCCAGGTGATGTCGGGATGCATATCGAGGATGACTTTCGCCTTCTGTCCGACGGTCACGTGGGTCAGGTCCGTTTCCTTGAAGTTGGCTTCGAGCCAGGGCCGCCGGTCGGTAACGAGTGCGAACAGCGGCGTCTGCGCCTTGACCTGCTCGCCGAGCTGGAGCCTGAAATTGACGACCACGCCAGCGCGCGGCGCCTTGATCTCGGTATAGGCAAGATCCAGCGCTGCGCGATCGCGCAGCGCCTGCTTTTCGCGGACTGCGGCGTATTGGTCGGTCGGCCTGTCCGGGTCGCCGCCGAGCGCCGCCTCCACACGGGCGATGCGCTGGTGCAGCACCGCGAGGCGGTCCTGCCCTTCCTGTTCCTCGCTGTTGGCCTGCTCGACCCTGGCGGTCGAAGTGACGCCGCGGCCTGACAGGTCGCGATGACGCTTGGCCTGGGTTTGAAGATAGGACAATTTGTTCTCGGCCTCGGTCGCCTCCGCGCGTATCTCGCGCAAGCTCACCTTGAGTTGCTCGACAGCGGCCCGCGCCGAATCGATCTCGGCCTCGGCCTTGGCGAGGGCCAACTGGTAGGTCGCGGGGTCGAGGCGCAGCAACACGTCGCCCGCTGCGACGACCGCATGGTCGCGAATGCGCAAGTCGACAATTCGCCCCTGCACCTCGCTCGCGACCTGGGTGATGTCAGCCTTGACGAACGCGTTCTCGGTCGAGACATGCCGGCCACCCTGCAGCCAGACCATCAGGGCCCCGAGCAGGACAAGCGCCGGCACGCCGATCAGCGCCCATGACCGCAGGCGCTTGCTCATGGCGCGACCTTCCCGTTGTGGCGGCGCGCAACCCGCGGGGTAGGTCTCCGGCCGGCAACGACGGTGCTTCCTGGCGGAGCGACATCCGCCCCAGAGACCAGGGTTTTCTTGACGCGCTGCAGCAACGCAATCAGCTGCTTGCTTTCGGGCGCGGAAAGGCCGGCGAGGGCGTCTTCGACGGTTGCTTCGGCGACGCGCCAGATGCGTTTGTGCACGCGCTCGGCTTCCGGCGTGAGATAGACCCGCTTGACACGGCGGTCCTCACGCTGGGTCCGGCGCGCCACCCAGCCATTGGCCACCAGCCGGTCGATCATGCGGCCTGCGGTCGCCTTTTCCACCTCCATCATCTCGGCAAGCTCCGATAGCGAAGCGCCCGGATGCCGATGCAGACGGGTCAGCACCAGCCATTGCGCCCGGGTGATCCCGAGCCGGCGCACGCGGCGATCGAACTCCGTCCGCAGCAGGCGGGCGACGTCGGAAATCACGACACCAATATACTCGTCGGTGTTTGGCATGCCGCAATTGTAGCGGTTGGGGAATTAGTAAGCTAGGTTTATAATATAGTAAGCTAGGTTATGACGCCGATCATCTCACGTCGCAGGGGACATGACCTCAGGCTCAGCAAGCGTCGATCCCGGGAGCCCGGCCATAATCATGACCGCGGCGCAGCGCTATTTGACCCTGGCCACCGTGGTGCTGGGGTCCTCGCTCTATGGCACGGCGTTGCTGACGACGTCGACCGTCCTGCCGCAGATGCAGGGCGCGATGTCGGCGACCCAGGACGAGATCGCTTGGGCGATGACGTTCAACATTCTCGCGACCGCGGTGGTGACGCCGATGACCGGCTGGCTGGTGTCCCGCTTCGGCACCAAGCGCGTGGTGGTGTACTCGATCGCCTGCTTCACGGTCGCAACCCTGCTGTGCGGGATGGCGCAGTCGCTCGAAATGCTGGTGTTGTGGCGCATCATTCAGGGCGGCGCGGGTGCACCGGTCGTACCGCTGTCGCAGTCGATCCTGTTCGCCACGTTCCCGCGCCACCAGCACACGATGGTGATGTCGATCTTCGGGATGGCGGTTGCGGTCGCGCCGGTGTTCGGTCCGGTTTTCGGCGGTCATCTTGCCGAGATCTACAGTTGGCGCTGGTCGTTCTATATGCTGGTGCCGATCGGCGTCTGCGCCACCATCGGCATGCACTTGACCTTGCAGTCTACAGTGCAGCTGGAAAAAGTTCGCTTCGACTGGACCGGCTTCCTCGCGCTCGCCACAGCGCTTGCCGCCATTCAACTCGTGCTCGCGCGCGGCGTGCGGCTGGACTGGTTCAACTCGACGGAGATCGTGATCGAGTGCCTGGTCGCGGCAATCGCATTCTACGTGTTCATTGTGCACAGCCTCGGCGCCCGCGCGCCGTTCCTGAACCTGAAGCTGCTGACCGATCGCAATTACGCGATCGGCCTGGCGCTGGTGACGATCTACGGCATGCTGAATTTCACGCCGATGGTGCTGCTGCCGCCGCTGCTGCAGCAGCATGTCGGATTTTCGGACGCGCTGGTCGGGCAGGTGATCGGATGCCGCGGCCTCGGAATGCTGTTGGGTTTTCTGGCCGCGGGCTTGATGAGTCGGATCGATCCGCGCATCAGCATGGCGTTCGGCTTTGGCCTGCAAACCCTGGCCGGACTGTGGATGCTGACCTTCGACCTCAACGTGACGATGGAGATCCTGGTCTTCAACAGCGCCATCCAGGGTTTTGCGGTCGGCGTCGTCTGGGTCCCGATCACGGTGGTGGCGTTCGACACCCTGGAGGCGAAGGACTACGCCGAGGCGTCCTCGATCTTCCATTTGCTGCGCAACATCGGATCAAGCTTCTTCATCTCGCTGTCGATCGCCGAGATCGTGCGCACGACCGGCGCCAATTACAGCCGGATGACCGAGATGATCACGCCCTATAACCGGGCGCTGACGACGCCCGACATGACGGGAGCGTGGAATTTCGATACGGTGCCGGGCCTCGCCCGGGTGGCGAAGGAAATCATGCGGCAGTCGGTGATGATCGGCTATCTGAACGCGTTCACGATGTACACGGTGGCGTCGGCGCTTGCTGTGGTATTCGTGCTGATGGTCCGCCGGCGCCGGAGGGCGGTCGCGTCCTGAGGGGTCCCGCCGCCTGGGCGGCAGAGACGAAGGCACTTATCTTCGCACCGCGTTGCTTCCCACCACCAGCTGGGCAAAGCGCTGCGCGCCCTCGGCGGACAGATCCGGCGTGATCGGCCGCGCGTGATCGAGTCCGACCACCGCGCCCCGCGGCGTTTCCGAGATCATATTGTTGTTGACGAGGGCCGTGCCCGCGCCTGTTGTCACCGACACGCCGACGCCGACGAAGGCATTGCGGATCACGTTGCCCGATATCACGACGTCACGCAGATACTTGCCCCAGCCGGCGATGATCCCGAACGATGGCGCGTTCTCGATCACGTTGCCGGTCACCGATGTATCGGCCTCGACATAGACGCCGATGCCGGCGTCGTCGTCCGGAGCCGTGCCGATCGGCCGTTTCGGCGCCAGGTTGCGAATGATGTTGCCCTGCACGACCGCAATGCGTCCGCCCTCGTTGAAGTTGCAGACCGAAACGCCCACGGCCGCACCATCGACGGTGTTGTTCGCAATCACCGCGCCTTCGAACGCGAATTCGCTGTACAGTGCCACCTCGCGAACGCCAGAGACGCTGTTGCCCGTGATCTGGATGTTGGAGGCCGAATTGCCGCGCACTGCGGAGTAGTCGCAGTTGCGGATGCGATTGCCACGCACGATGACGTTGCCGGCGCGAAACGCGTTGATGGCGTTGCCATATTGTCCCGAACCTCCGGGACCTGCCTTGATGTCCTCGATGCGGTTGTCGAGCACCAGGGTGCCGTCGTCGCCGATCGCGTGGCGCAGGATTTCGATGCCGTTGTCGTTGGTGTCGACAATGGTGTTGCGCGAGACCAGCAGGCCCTGCGCGTCGAATGAGGTGAATCCGGTGACGGCAATCTTGGAGATGATGTTGCCGCTGACCTCGCCGGAGCAGTTTTCGAACCAGATGCCGTTGCCGCCGCTGCCGGTGATCTCGCAGTCGACGATACGGATGTCGCGCGCGCTCATGCAATGCACGAGGCCACGCCGGGTCGGCAGCGGGATGCCGCCGCCGTCGAGCGTGATGTTGGTGAGGCCGATGCCGCCGGCGCCTTCGCCCTGCAGCATCGATGCCCCGCCGTTGAAGATCAGTTTGGTGGCGCCGCGGACGCCGACGAGTTGGGTGCCGCTCTGCAGCCGCAGCATGCCGGTGCGATAGACCCCCGGGGGCAGCGCCAGCGGCGCCTGTGCCCGCGCGGCCTCGTCGATCGCGCGTTGCAAGACCCTGGTCTGATCGTCGGGGCTGCCCGGCCGCACGCCGTATTGGGTAGCGTCGCGTCCCAGCGCCGAGGTCGGTGGTGCTGCGCGCGCGGCATCCGGCGACATCGCCAGCGCGCCGGCCACGCCGGCGGCGGATACTCCCATCAGATGGCGGCGATTGACGTCCATGATCGCGTCTCCGGCAGGCGCGCGTCGCGCGCGTCCTCGACATCTGGGATAACGCAAAAATGCGGCGGAGCGCGGTGAAGGCCAGCGCGGAAGACGCCGATTGTTGGGAGTAGGGTTAATCGTTAGCGAGCAGATTGAAGTCGTGCCGGTGGCCGCAGTCGTCGGTAGAGTTGGTGCGGCACGGCGCGAAGTGCGCCACTCTACGAAGCGTCAGTCGCCTTCCGCGTCACTCTTACCAATTCCAGCAGCATCGCCTCGCCGGCGTCGACCAGTTGTTCCAGCGTGACACGGTACGGCGCGCCCTTGCGTTGCTGGGCTGCATCGCGCGCCAGCGGCGGCACGTGCACGAAGGCGGCGAGGCGGGGCCCGTTGTCGCCGCAGGTCGCCTCGATCGCGCGCCAGCTCAGATAGTTGCAGAGGTAGCTTCCGGCATCGCGCGAGGCGCGCGCATCGACGCCGGTGCCGATGGCCGCGCGCAGCAGTCTTGCGGTGTGCGGGCCGAACATCATGGCGTCGGCGCCGCCTGCGATCGACCCCTTGTGCACCCTGGTCTGATCGGCGTCGGGCCACAGCGTGGTGACGGCGTTGCGGGCGCGGGTTTCGATCCGGACGTAAGGCGTGCGGGATGCGAGGCCGAACATCAGCAGCGCCTGCGGCCGGTGTTTTGTAAGCATTTCCGGCAGTTCGCGGTCGACCGCTCTGTAGGCCACCGGAAAGATGTGGCCGGACAGTTCGACATCGCTGAACGCGGGCCGGCGCAGCCGCAGCAGCCGCGCCACCAGCGGCTGGGTCGGATTGTACGGCGCGCCGGGGAACGGGCCGAAGCCGGTGATGAGAACGCGGAGCTTGCTGTTCAAATTGTTCCTCGGTCTTCCCGCCTGCAAGAAATGCCGTGGGGACGGCGACATTTCGGCAATCGAACCTATATAGCAAAGATGACCAAGAACGCATCTGCGGTCACCGTTCGCTCCCGTCGCGAGCCCGTCCTGGTTTGCAAGAAATGCTTCAAGCGCGTTCCGGGCGGCTCCAGAATCAAGCGTGCGCTGAAGTCGGCGGCGAAGAGCCTGCGCGATGCTCAGCCCGGCCGGCGCCCACGCCTCGTGATGACCAGTTGTTTCGGCATCTGTCCCAAGCGGGCCGTTGTCGTCGCGAGCGGAACGACACTGCATCGCGGCGAGTACATTTTGCTTGCGGATGCCGAACAGGTCGTCGATGCCGTCTCGTTGTTGATGCCGCCCGAGCGGCCCTGAGCATGCCCGATAGTGAGCCAAAGCGGGATGGAATCAGGGGCGGCGCGACCACCGGATCGCTTTTCCGCTCGTGCCGCGATGCAGCGTGACGGTATTTTGTTACCGGTAATTCTACGTTGCATGGGGTTGTTTTCGTGTTTTTTTATTGGAGCTCTGCAGCAGGCGTGGTGCCGTGTCCGGTGACGCCGGATCGGGGTGCTTCGCGCGGTCAAGTAAATCGATTCACCCCAACCCGTGGTGCTCCAGTTATCTCAGCAAGTCCGCGATCTGCTCGGCCGCCACGGCCGGCGCGATGCGGCCACCGGCCACCTCGGCCTCAATCTTCTTCACTTTGCCACGGATCGCCGGATCGGCGCGCAGCCGCGCCATCATCCGCTGCTCCAGCATCGACCACATCCATTTCACCTGCTGCCGCCGCCGCCGCTCGGCGAATTCGCCTGACGCTTTCATCGCGGTGCGGTGATCGAGGATCTTCTGCCAGAGTTCGGCGATGCCGGTGCCGGCTAACGCCGAATAGGTCAGCACCGGCGGCTGCCAGTGTTCCGAGTGCGGGGTGAGAATATGCAGCGCGCCACGATATTCGGCCGCCGCCAGATTGGCGCGCTTGATATTGTCGCCATCGGCCTTGTTGACCGCGATCATGTCCGCAAGCTCGACCAGGCCCTTCTTGATGCCCTGCAATTCGTCGCCGGCGCCCGGCAGCATCAGCGCCAGGAAGAAATCGGTCATGTCGCAAACCGCGGTCTCGGATTGGCCGATGCCGACGGTTTCCACCAGCACCACGTCGAAGCCCGCGGCCTCGCACAACAGCATCGCCTCGCGGGTTTTCGCCGCGACGCCGCCCAGCGTGCCGGAGGCCGGCGAAGGCCGGATGAACGCATGGTCGGAGGCGGAGAGCTGCGCCATCCGGGTCTTGTCACCGAGGATCGAGCCGCCGGTGCGCGCCGAGGAAGGGTCAACCGCGAGCACCGCGACCTTGTGGCCGTTTTCGATCAGGAACATGCCGAGCACGTCGATGGTGGTCGATTTGCCGACCCCGGGCGAGCCGGTGATGCCGACCCGGATCGCCTTGCCGGTATCCGGCAGGAGCGCCTGCACCAGGTCGCGCGCCATGGCCTGATGATCGCCGCGCCGGCTTTCGATCAGCGTGATGGCGCGTGCCAGCGCCGCGCGGTTGCCCGCACGGAGGTCTTTGGCCAATGCTTTGATGTCGGCGGAGGCAATTTTCGGCAGGGTCATGCCTTCGTTTACAACGGCCGGACGCGGCAGGCGAGGGGGCTTGAAGTCGGCTCAACCGGCCGGCTTGGGAGCCGGCGATTTGCGTTTCAGGCGCTGCCACAGCCAGAGCAGCACCGGCCAGATCACCGCGCCCATCGCCATGGCTGCGAGGATCGCCGAGATCGGTCGCTCGAAAAACGGCAGTATGCTGCCGTCGGATTTGATCAGCGAGGTGACGAACGCCTGCTCCACCATGGTGCCCATCACGATCCCGAGCACCATGGCGGCGACCGGATAGCCGTTCTCCTCCATGACGTAGCCGATGATCCCGAAGGTCGCGACCGTCACCACGCCGAACATGTTGTTGCCGATCGCAAACGAGCCGACCGCGCAGCAGAGCATGATGACCGGCATGATCGAGGAACGCGGCGCGCGCAGCACATGGCTGGCGAGGCGGATCATGACGATGCCGAGCGGGATCATCAGCAGGTTGGCGATGATGAACATCAGGTAGATCGCATACATGCTCGACGCTTTCTCGGTGAACAGCGTCGGTCCGGGATTGAGCCCCTTCATGTAGAGCACGCCGATCGCGATCGCCGCGATGGTGTCGCCGGGAATGCCGAACAGCAGCGACGGCACCCAGCCCGAGGCGATGCTGGCATTGTTGCTGGCGCCGGCCTCGACCAGGCCCTCGACATGGCCGGTGCCGAATTTCTCGGGCTCCTTCGAGAAGCGCTTGGACATCGCGTAGCTGACCCAGGCCGCCATGTCGGCGCCGGCGCCCGGTAGCACCCCGATGATGATCCCGATGATGTTGCCGCGGGTCATCTGAACGTTGTATTTCTTGGTGAGATTCCACTGGCCCGCCAGGATGCTTCCGAACTTGCGGCGGGGGATCGGCGGCGGCTCCGGCGTCAGCATCGCGCGCATCACCTGCGCCACGGCGAAGACGCCGACCAGCGCCGGGATCGGTTCGATGCCGCCGAACAGGTCGGTGAGGCCAAAGGTGAAACGCGGCACGCCGCCGGGGTTCTCGATACCGACGCACGCCACCAGCAGGCCGATGAACATCGCGGCGATGGCCTTCACGGGGGAGGAGCGCGCCACCAGCGTGGCGCACATCAGGCCGAGGAAGGCGAGCCAGAAATACTCGAAGGTCGAGAACGACAGCGCGACTTCGGCCAGCGGCGGCGCCAGGATCATCAGCGAAAGCGTGCCGGCGATGCCGCCGACGGCGGAGAACCATACGCCCGCGCCGAGCGCGAGTTCGGCTTCGCCCTTGCGGGTCATGGCATAGGCTTCGTCGGCATAGGCCGCCGAAGCGGGGGTTCCCGGGATGCGCAGCAGCGCGCCGGGGATGTCGCCGGCGAAGATCGCCATCGTCGACGCCGCCACGATGGTGGCGATCGCGGCGATCGGGGAAAGGTAGAACGTGACCGGCACCAGCAGCGCGGTCGCCATGGTGGCGGACAGGCCCGGCAGCGATCCGATCACCAGCCCGTAGACCGATGCCGCCAGCAGCGCGATGACGACTTCCCACGTCGAAATCAGGGCGAACGCATCCATCAGGGTGTTAAGCATCGATCACCACGGCATCGGCAGCAACCCGATCGGGAGCGGCACGCGCAAGAGCTTGCTGAAAATCAGATGGATGCCGATCGGCGCCAGCACCGCGAGCGGCAGCGCAAGCTTCCACCGGGCGCCGAGCGCGGTGGCCGTCGCGTAGACGATCAGCGCGGCGGTGATGATGAAGCCCAGGCGGTCGGCCGCCGCCACGTAGAACAGCAGCAGCGCGGGCGGCAGCAGGGCGCGCAGTCCATAGAACTTGCCGGGAGGCGCCTTGGCTTCGCCACCCTCGATCGGAACGATCTCTTCCTTCTCTTCGAAGGTGCTGCCGATGCCGAACGTGATCGCGAGCCCGCAAAGCGCGAGGCCGGTCCCGATCACCAGCGGGAATACGTTGGGGCCGACCGGCTGGCCGGGCACCGGCGGCAGCAGCCAGCCGCCATAGGCGGCGGCGCCGCCGAGGAGAACGAGAAACGATCCCGTGACGCGATCGGGAAGACGCATGAACCGGCCCCACGGAGGTCCGAGGAAGTGAGCAGGCGGGACGGATCAGGCCTTGGAGAGGCCCGCGGCCTTCATCGCCACGCCCATCTGGGCGTCGCCCTTGTCCATGAAGGCGGCGAACTGGGCCGCATCGCCCCACACCGTTCCGAAACCGCGATTGCCCATGAAATCCTTGAACTCTGGGGAGTCGTAGACCTTCTTCAGCGACGCGGTGAGTCTGGTCGCGACATCGGCGGGGAGGCCCTTCGGCCCCGCGATGCCGCGCCACGCGCCGGTCGAATAGTCGATAGCCATCGCCTCCTTCAGCGTCGGCACATTGGGGAAGGCGGGATTGCGCGCCGGCGCCATGATGGCGAGGCTGCGCGCCTTGCCGGCCTCGATGATCGCGCGCGCTTCCGGCACCGAGCAGGTGGTGAGGTCGAGACCGCCCGCCGCGAGATCCTGCATCGCCGGTGCGGCGCCGTTCGACGGCACCCAGGCGACCTGGTTGGCGGGAAGTCCCATGGCCTGCATCCAGCCGACCAGCGCGAGATGCCAGATGCCGCCCTGGCCGGTGCCCGAGGCCTTGAACTTGCCGACCGGTGCGGCCTTGATGGCGTCGGCGAGTTCCTTGACGGTCTTGTAGGGCGATGCGGAGCCGACCTGGATGCCGGGCGGGTCTTCGTTCATCAGCGCCAGCGGTGTGTAGCTCTTCGGCGCCAGTTCGGTCAGTCCCTGCCAGTGCATCATTGAGATTTCCACCGTCAACATGCCGATGGTGTAGCCATCGGGCGTTGCCGAGGCGATCGCCGAATGCCCGACGACTCCGGAACCGCCGGTGCGGTTGATCACGTTGAAGGGCTGGCCGAGGTCCTTCTCCAGAAGTGCCGCGACGATGCGCGCGGTCGCGTCGGTGCCGCCGCCGGCGCCCCACGGCACGATCACGGTCACCGGGCGCGCCGGATAGGCTTGCGCCAAGGCTGGCCTGGAACCGAGGGCAGCGAAAGCCGCCGCAGCGGCGGATGAAGCCGCGAATGCGCGGCGGGTTATCTTGGGCATGGCGTTACTCCCGGTGGCGCGAGTGAAGTCAGGCGCTCTTATGATGCGAGCATTCTAGCCAGCTTTGCGTTGCGGTCGCAAGGCATCAGCCTGGACCGAGGGTGAGTAAGCGACAGCGCCGTGCTACTCTGCCGCTTCGCTGTGCCCCAGCCGCGCATTGAGCTTATGGATCAACTCCTCGGCGGCATCCGCGATCACCGTGCCCGGCGGGAAGATCGCCTCGGCGCCGGCCTTGTACAGCGCGTCGTAATCCTGCGGCGGCACCACGCCGCCGATGATGATCATGATGTCGTCGCGGCCCTGCTTCTTCAGCGCGGCCTTCAGCTCCGGCACCGCCGTAAGATGCGCGGCGGCCAAGGACGACAGCCCCAGAATATGCACGTCGTTCTCGACCGCCTGCCGCGCCGCTTCCTCGGCGGTGGCGAACAGCGGCCCGATGTCGACGTCGAAGCCGACGTCGGCAAAGGCCGACGCGATTACCTTTTGGCCGCGGTCGTGGCCGTCCTGGCCGATCTTTGCCACCAGGATGCGTGGGCGGCGGCCTTCCGCATCCTCGAAGGCGTCGATCAGCGTCTGCACTTTTTCGACCCGGTTGGACATGGTGGCCGCCTCCCGCTTGTAGACGCCGGTGATGGATTTGATCTCGGCGCGGTGCCGGCCGAACACCTTCTCCATCGCATCGGAGATTTCGCCGACGGTGGCTTTGGCGCGCGCGGCGTCGATCGCCAGCGCCAGCAGGTTACCGTTGCCTTCACCTGCGCTGCGGGTCAGCGCCGCCAGCGCCTCGTCGACGTCCTTCTGGCTGCGCTCGGATCGCAGCCGCGCCAGCTTGTCGATCTGCAACCGCCGGACGGTGGAATTCTCCACCTTCAGCACGTCGATCGGCGCTTCATTGACCGGTTTGAACTTGTTGACACCGATCACCGCCTGCTTGCCGGCATCGATCCGTGCCTGCGTCTTGGCGGAGGCTTCCTCGATCCGCAGTTTCGGCACGCCGGCCTCGATCGCCTTGGCCATGCCGCCGAGCGCTTCGACTTCCTGGATATGGCCCCAGGCTTTGGCAGCGAGATCGCGGGTCAGCCGCTCGACATAATAGGAGCCGCCCCAGGGATCGATGATGCGGTTGGTGCCGCTTTCCTGCTGCAGGAACAATTGCGTGTTGCGCGCGATCCGGGCGGAGAAATCGGTCGGCAGCGCCAGGGCCTCGTCGAGCGCATTGGTATGCAGCGACTGGGTGTGGCCCTGCGTCGCCGCCATCGCCTCGATGGTGGTGCGCATCACGTTGTTGTAGACGTCCTGCGCGGTCAGCGACCAGCCCGAGGTCTGGCAATGCGTGCGCAGCGAGAGCGAGCGCGGATCCCCAGGGTTGAACTGCGTCAAGAGCTTGGCCCACAGCAGCCGCGCCGCGCGCATTTTTGCCACTTCCATGAAAAAATTCATGCCGATGGCCCAGAAGAACGACAGCCTGGGTGCAAAACGGTCGACATCGAGCCCGGCGGCAAGGCCGGCGCGGAGATATTCGACGCCGTCGGCCAGCGTGTAGGCGAGCTCGAGGTCCTGGGTCGCGCCGGCTTCCTGCATGTGATAGCCGGAGATCGAGATGGAGTTGTACTTCGGCATCTTCTGCGAAGTGTACGCGAAAATGTCGGAGATGATCCGCATCGAGGGCGCCGGCGGATAGATGTAGGTGTTGCGCACCATGAACTCTTTCAGAATGTCGTTCTGAATGGTGCCCGACAATTTCTCCGGCGGCACGCCCTGTTCCTCGGCCGCCGCCACGAACAGCGCGAGGATCGGCAGCACCGCGCCGTTCATGGTCATCGACACGCTCATCTGGTCGAGCGGAATGCCCGAGAACAGCGTGCGCATGTCGTAGATCGAATCGATCGCCACGCCGGCCATCCCGACGTCGCCCGAGACGCGCGGGTGGTCTGAGTCGTAGCCGCGGTGGGTGGCGAGGTCGAATGCGACCGAGAGGCCCTTTTGGCCGGCAGCGAGGTTGCGGCGGTAAAACGCGTTGGAATCCTCCGCCGTGGAGAAGCCGGCATACTGCCTGACGGTCCACGGCTGGTTGACATACATCGTGGGATAGGGGCCGCGCAGGTACGGCGCGATGCCGGGCCAGGTTTCCAGGAAATCGATGCCCTCGAGGTCGGCTTCGCCATAATCGGGCTTTACCAGGATGCCTTCGGGCGTCAGCCACGGTTCGGCGGCGCCGGCGGCTTCGGTGCTGGCCGTCTTTTGAAAAGCGATATTCGCGAAGTTCGGTATACGGCTCATGGGCCTCCATCATAGCACGCGCGACCCCCGGGGTCGCCACTGTCAATCATGGTCGGGATGCTGGCGGCTGACGATTCCGCCAAGCTTCTCCGGACCGTAGTTCTGCAGCGTGGTCAGGCTCGGCAGGTTGGCAACACCCACAACCCAGCCGAGCCGGGATTCGGTTCCATACTGCCGCGTCGGCACCACCCGGTCGGGGCGGTCGAAGGCGCCGGTCATGATCTCGATCCGTGGACCGTCGATGAGACGGTAACTCAGCGGCGTGCCGCAATCCCGGCAGAAGTCGCGCTCGGCGATCGAGGAGGAGCGGAACGTGGCCGGCTTGCCCTTGGTCCAGGCAAAATCGGCGTGTTCGATATCCGCAAACGAAGCGAAGGGTGCGCCGGACGCCTTCTGGCACATCCGGCAATGGCAGATGCTGATCTTGGCGGGCGGCGCCGACAGCGCAAAGCGAACCGCGCCGCATTGGCAGCCGCCTGTCAGAACCGGTTTTACCGACGATGTCATGCTCGCTCCATTTGCTGCCAGGCGCCCTGTAGCGCCGCCAGCGCGTCGCCGCCGGCAAAGACGAAGTCGCCGACTCCCGCGTCGCGTAGGGCTGCTTCCAGATCGCCGGGGCGTCCTGCCAAATAGATATATCCTGCCCCGGCGCCTTGAAGGGCTCTTGCGGCAGCCGGCGCCCGCGCGGCATAGACCTTGTCCGACGAGCACAGACAGGCCAGCTCCGCGCCGGACACCTTGAAAGCTGCGGCGAGGTCCGTCGGATCCGAAAATCCTTCGGAATCTACCGTTTCGATCCCGCCGGTCTCGAAAAAGCTTTTCGCAAAGGTGGCGCGTGGGGTGAAGTCGGCTGCTGTCCCGAGATTGGCGAGGAAAACCTTGGGCCGCGCGCCGGATTTTTTCAGGAACTGATCCGAGCGATCGCGCAGGCGTTCGAACGGCGCCGCCAGCCGCATCGGCGGCAACGGATCGAATTCTATCCTGGATCCGCCATAGGGCGCGAGCTCAACCGGTTTGGCGTCGAGCACCGCCACCTGCGCCTCATGCAGGTTGGGAAATTCGGTGGCGCCCGTCAGTACCTCCTGGCGCCTGGCAATGTTGGCCTCGCGCGCTTTTCGGGTCGCGGCGACCTTGCGCTGGATCAGGTTTTGCTCGAGGGCAGCAAACACGCCGCCGGCTTCCTCGATCTCCTGGAACAATGACCACGCCGCTTCGCAAAGCTGTTGAGTCAGGGTCTCGATGCCGCCGGAGCCGGCGGCGGGATCGGACACTCTGGCCAGATTGGATTCCTCCAGCAGCACCAGTTGGGTGTTGCGCGCGGCGCGCCGCGCGAACGCATCGGGCAGTCCCAGCGCCAGGGTGTGCGGCAGCACGTTGATGCTGTCGGCGCCGCCGAGCCCGGCGGAGAATGTCGCCACCGTCGCGCGCAGCATGTTCACGTAAGCGTCGCGCTGGGTCAGCATTCGCCAGGCGGTATCGGCGGCGATGAACAACGGCCTCGGCGCAAGACCGCTGGCCTGCTCGACCCTCGCCCACAACAGCCGCAGCGCGCGAAATTTCGCCATGGTCAGGAACTGATCGGCATCGGCGGCTAGCCGGGCATAGATCATGCCTTGCGCGTCTTCCAGCGCGATGCCGGCGCTCTCGATCGCGCGCAGATAGGTCACGCCGGCCGCCAGCGCGAAGGCCAGTTCCTGTACTTCCGACCCACCGGCGTCGTGGATGACCCGTCCGTCGGCTGCCGCTAGCGGGCCTTTGAATCCCATGGCTGCGAGGTCTTTGATCGCGCCGGTGAACGCGGGCACGATTTCGGGCCAGGCATGGGGACTCGATCCCG
Source organism: Bradyrhizobiaceae bacterium Ga0074131 (assembly GCA_001464035.1). Lineage (GTDB taxonomy): Bacteria > Pseudomonadota > Alphaproteobacteria > Rhizobiales > Xanthobacteraceae > Bradyrhizobium. The sequence goes on along the minus strand of LNEC01000006.1, from coordinate 282,083 downwards.
ATACCGCGCAGGCGCCGATCGGATCGAGACCGAAACGGATATCGCAGGCGGCGGGATCCACGCCCCCACGCTTGACATATTCGGCGATGTGGATGGCAGCCGTCCGCGACTGCGGGCCGATCTGGAGCTCGATCGCGATCCCGGCATTGATGAAAACGCCGTCCAGGACCTTCTCGACCGTGTCCGCCGAGGGATCCAGCCCAAAACCATGGGCGCCATTGGCACCCGCGAAGACCAGGGTCAGCCCGTTGGCGCCATTCTCGAGGTCGTGCAGCGCCTGCGCGTTGGCAAGCGCGGCATCCGGCTGGTCGATCCGCTGCATGATCTGCCAAGGTGCCGCCGGAGGCCGTCCTACGATCGGCGGGGCACCGCGTGCGCGCGGATAGATTGGTTCGATCTTCAGGCCGTCATAGGTCTTGCCGACCAACTTCTCGAACGGCGCGCCCTTCAGCACGCCATCGACCAGCTTGCGCCAGTCGTCGTAGGTCGCCGGCGCGAAATCCGCCGCCAGCCGCAGGTCGTCATCTATAGATGCCATTGACGCAGATCGCTCCCGGGCCCGTTCTTTGTTGGCTGGAAAATGCCACGTGGCGTTGGCCAAGCCAAACGGTTGTTTTGGCCCCTTTGGTCAGTTCAGGGGCGGCAACTGCTCGATACCAGCCGTGGACAGCCCGGCCAGCGCCGCCGCCACGCTGCGACCGGCAATGACGCGATCGGGGGCGATCTCCGCCAGCGGCAGCAGCACAAAAGCGCGTTCGAACAGCCGCGGGTGCGGCAGCGTCAGTTCCGGCTTCTGGATCGAGAGGTCGTCATAGGCGATCAGGTCTAGGTCGAGGGCGCGCGGACCCCAGCGCATCTCCTTGGTGCGATCGCGGCCGAACTTGTGTTCGATCTTGTGCAGCGTGAACAGCAGCGCATGGGGGTCGAGACTGGTCTCGATCTCGATACAGGCGTTGATGAAGCGCGCCTGCTGCACTTCGCCCCAGGGTGGCGTGGCGTAATCGGACGAACGCGCCAGCAACGTCGCCTGCGTCATGCCGCAGATGTTCGCAATCGCCTTCTGAAATGTCGCGCGGACGTCACCGACATTGCCGCCAAGCGCGATCAGGACGTCAGCCATGCGACAGCGCTTGCCGCGTGCGGGTCAGCACCACGCCGACATCCTCGAAAATCGCGGCAATTGGGGCATGCGGCTTGTGAACCGTGACCTTGATCGCGCTGACGCGGGGAAACGCCGCCAGGATGGCTTCGGCCACGGCGCCGGCCGCGCGTTCCAGCAGCTTGTAATTGGCATGCTTGAAGGCCGCAGTCGCGGTCGCGACCACGTTCGAATAGGACACGGTGTCGGCGAGGCGATCCGTGCGCGAAGATTCCGACAGGTCTATCGAGAGTTCGAGGTCGATGACAAAGCGCTGCCCGACCTCGGTCTCATGTTCCATCACGCCGTGGCGGGCATGGATGACGACGCCGGTGATGAAGATCGTATCGGTCATCGTCTCTCCTCGATCGCCGCGGCCACCCGCAGTGCCTGTACGGTTTCCGCCACGTCATGGGTCCGAATGATCCGGGCACCGCCCCTGGCCGCAATGAGATGCGCCGCGATCGACCCTCCCAGCCGCCGATCGGGCTCCGAAGGGACGACCGAACTGATAAAGCGCTTGCGCGATGCGCCGACCAGCAGGGGCAGGCGGAACGCGCCGAGTTCGTCCAGCCGGGCCAGCGCCGTCATGCTCTGCTCCGCGGTCTTGCCAAAGCCGATGCCGGGGTCGAGCACGATTTTTTCACGTGAAATCCCGGCCTCGTCGGCGATCGCCAGTGAGCGCGTAAAGAAAGCTGCGATATCCCTCATGATGTCGATGTCTTCATCGACGCGATCGCGATTGTGCATGACGATAACGGGCGAATGGCGTTCCGCCAGCAACCTCGCCATATCCGGATCGCGCTGCAGGCCCCAGACGTCGTTGGCGACAGATGCGCCTGCGTCGAGCGCCCAGCCGACCACGGCCGCTTTCATGCTGTCGATGGAGACGGGAACACCAAGCGAAACCACCTCGGCCAGGATCGGCCTCAAGCGCTGCAGTTCTTCCTCCGCGGTGACCGGCTGCGCACCGTAGGGTCGGGTGGATTCCGCCCCGATGTCGATGATGTCGGCACCCTCGGCGATCATGCGGCGGGCCTGCGCCAGCGCGTGCTCCGGCGCGACGAATTGTCCGCCGTCGGAAAACGAGTCCGGGGTTATGTTGAGGACCCCCATCACCAAAGGATGGAGCCTGGATAACATCGTCCTCAGCACCGGATGATCTGCCGGGGCGGCGGCCGGGGCGGGGCTGGACGTGGTCGCGATCATGCGGTCGCTTTGCGCGGTCCGTGCATGGGAGTCAAGATGCCGCGCGTTCGGCCCGAGCCGCTTCAAGGCGGCCCGACAAAGTCACTTTCAGTAGGTGATTTTAGGTTGAAGCTTGCGAGCCTTTTCAATCAGCTGCTCCACCGACTTCTCCGAAGGCAGGACCCGGACGAGTTTACGCTTGGTATTCACCTCTTTCATGTTCTGCGTCAGTCGCGCCGGGTTGCGCAGCGCGAGTTCGCGAACCGTGGTGACGCCGGCAGCGCGCACCAGCCCAATCTTTGCCTTGCCCATGCCGGGAATTCGCATGTAGTCGGAGACATTGGCCCATTCGAGCAGTTGCTGCTCGCTGATGCCGGTCTTATCCGCGAGCGCCTTGCGCCCCTTGACCGTGCGCGCGGCTTCAAGCAGCCCTTCTGTGGTACGTATGCCCAGCGATTTCAGTTTCGATGCGGCAAAGGCTGGAAGGCCGTCAATCTCGGAGATGGAATATGTCATGATACTCAATATCAAAAAGGTGCTTTAAGCGAACTGACTGAGGCCCGGCGTTCCTGCGATGATCTCGCCCATCTGATCCGCTCCGATTCTGTCACGGCCAAATCTCAAAAGTTCACGCGCGATGTTCTGAATTTGACCCATACCCAAACCAAGTCCCATCAACTTGGTTCCTAACGCCATCAGGCCGCCGCCCATCAGCTTCGCGAAACCGCCGCCGTTGCCGGAGGCGGCAATTGCGGCCTCGGCGCCGGGAATCTGGTCAATCAATGCCTGAACCTTGTCGGAAGGGCCCTCGCTGCGGAGGAAGCCCAGCATGATGCCGATGGTTTTTTCAGCCACAGCTTCATCGATCCCGGCCTTTGCAGCCAGATGCCCAATCAATTCGTCCATATTGCCCCGCCCCCGACCCGTTGCTTGCCGAGCCCTTGCTTGTGAATTTATCTTGATCTTCCGCATTGCGAATTACAAGCGATCCCCGCATTCGAAGCCTGTTTCATCCGAGATCGCGTCGCGAGTGTTGCAGCGTTGCAAGAGTGAGTGCGCGAATTTAGGGATTTGCCGCCAGTCCAGCAGCTTCACTGCAACTTTCGTCGACCGATCGAACAAGATCGGTCGGTCTTCGTCCAGAAGAGCCGGAGCCTTCCGATCCCCGGAAGCCGTTGACCGGTTTCAATCGGCTTGCAAGATGCGGTATGATAAGGCGTCTGGCGAATGAAACCCTTGACTGAAGCTCTTGGGTAGGCGCGCGAAGAGGCGATGCAATGGCTACGTCTGAAAAAATGGCTACCTCCGAGAACAAGATGGCCGATACCGGCGACAAGCTTTTCATTGGAAAGAGTGAGCAGCCGGCGTGGCTGTCGCTGGGGCTCGCCAACCGCCACGGTCTCGTCACCGGTGCCACCGGAACTGGCAAGACGGTCTCGCTGCAGGTGATGGCTGAGGGATTTGCACGCGCGGGCGTTCCAGTGTTCGCGGCGGACATCAAGGGTGACCTCTCGGGCATCGCCGAAGTCGGCGAGGCCAAGGACTTCATCCTCAAGCGGGCCGCGGAAATGAGCCTCGCGTACCAGCCGGACCAGTTTTCAACGGTGTTTTGGGACGTGTTCGGCGAGCAGGGCCATCCGGTGCGCGCCACGGTCACCGAAATGGGGCCGCTGTTGTTGTCGCGGATGCTCGACCTCAACGACGTGCAGGAAGGTGTGTTGAACGTCGCATTCCGCGTTGCGGACGAGAACGGACTGACGCTCATCGACTTGAAGGATCTGCGGTCCCTGCTGGATGCAATCGTCCCCGACACCGGCAAAAAGGCGGCTGATCGCGAGGAGGATCCGCTGGCGCCGATCCGCAAGGCAGCCCAGGCCTTCGGCAATGTGACCAAGGCGACGGTCGGAACCATCCAGCGGCAGCTTCTCGTGCTGGAGAACCAGGGCGCGAGCAAATTTTTCGGCGAGCCGGCGCTGATTCTGAAAGATTTCATGAAGACCGACGCCGACGGCCGCGGCATCGTCAATATTCTGGTCGCCGACAGACTGATGCAGAGCCCGCGCCTGTATTCAACCTTCCTGCTGTGGATGCTGTCGGAACTGTTCGAGGAGCTGCCGGAGGTCGGCGATCTGCCGAAGCCGAAGCTCGTGTTTTTCTTCGACGAGGCGCACTTGCTGTTCACCGATGCGCCGAAGGCGCTGCTGGACAAGATCGAGCAGGTCGTGCGCCTGATCCGCTCCAAGGGCGTCGGAGTGTATTTCGTCACCCAGAACCCGATCGACGTGCCGGACAAGGTGCTGGCCCAGCTGGGCAACCGCGTGCAGCATGCGCTAAGGGCCTTCACCCCGCGCGACCAGAAGGCGGTTGCGGCAGCAGCGAAGACATTCCGGCCCAATCCGAAGCTCGACACCGCCCAGGTGATTACGGAACTTGGCAAGGGCGAGGCACTGGTATCGTTCCTGGAGGGCAACGGCACACCGGCGATGGTCGAACGCGTTATGATCCGACCGCCAACCGCGCGGATGGGACCGATTGCGCCGCAGGAACGCGAGGCGATCATGGGCAAGAGCCCCGTGAAGGGAAAATATGACGTCACGGTCGATGCTGATTCCGCCTATGAGATGCTGCAGAAGCGTGTCGCTGGCACCGCGGCGCCCGCGGACGGTTCGGCTGGCGCCGGCGGCGGCGAAGGCGGGGGATTTCTCGGGCAGATCGGCGCGATGGTCGGGACGATCTTCGGCACCAATGTCAAGCGGGGGAAACTGTCGACCGGCCAGGTTGTCGCGCGAAGCGTCGCGCGCACGGTCACCAACCAGGTGGCCGGTGGGGTCGCGGCCAGCGTCGGTAAGTCCCTTGGCGGCGCGATGGGCAGTTCGGTCGGTCGCGCGCTGGTGCGCGGCGCGCTTGGCGGGCTGCTGCGACGATAGGATCCGACGCGGCGACGCGATCTCCCTCTGATCTTCCAGGAAAGCTTACGTGTGTTGAGATATCCGTCGTTGCGAGCGCCGCTCGATATCCTGTTTCTGGTCTGTTGCATCGCGCTGACGGCCGACGTTCTCGTTCCGGAAATCTGGGGCAACGGCAAGACCAAGGACTATCCGCTGTGGTTCTGGGCCGGACAGCAGGTGCTGGCGGGCAAGGACCTCTATCCCGGCAATCCCAATGGCTATTTCGATTTCATCTATCCGCCGCTGTCGGCGGTGCTGCTCGCCATCCCGAGTTATTTCGGCAAGATACCGCTCTATTTGCTCCTGTCGCTTCTCAACGCCATCGCGTGGTGGATGACGGCGCAGTTCTCGCATGCGATGGCGGGCTCCGGCCGGACGCCCGGCCCCTGGCTGTTCGCACTGCCGGGTTTCGTCACGATTACCTTTGTGTTCGACATGTTCGATCTCGGACAGCCGAACCTCGTGCTGCTGGCGCTGATGCTGTTCGCCTTCTGGCTGCTGCAGCATGGCCGGCCGTGGATGGCGGGCAGCATGTTTGCGCTGGCCACGGCGATCAAGGTGTTTCCGGTGGCGGTGCTTCCCTATCTGATCTGGCGGCGGCAATGGGCGACCGCCGCGAGCATGGTGGTGTTCCTCGGTCTGTTCCTGTTCGTGCTCCCGGCGCCGTTCCGCGGCTATCAGCACAACGTCGCCGAGTTGAAGACGTGGTACCAGGCCATGGTGGGGTCGAGTTCGGAGAAGGGATTTGGCCAGCGCGATGAACAGAACTGGTCCTGGGTCAATCAGTCCATCATCGCGATGACGCATCGGCTGACGCGGCCGGTCAACTACAACCAGGATGATCCGACGAAGCCGCCGCGCACCATGAATCTTGCCGATGTCAGTTTCAAGACAGCCAACTGGATCGTGCTCGCAATATCATTCCTGATCGGGGCCGGATTCCTCGCGGTGATGCCTTCGCGCGCGCGGATAACGCCCCGGTCAAACGCCGAAGAGCTTGGCATCCTGTTCTGCCTGATGACGGTGGCGTCGCCGCTGGCCCGACAATACTACTTCATGTGGCTGTTCTTTCCGGTCACCGTCCTGATCCATCGGGCGGCCTATGACCCGCGCGCCGCGGTTCGGGCGGGCACATGGGCAGCGCTGGCGTTCGCGGGAGGCCTGATGTGCCTGTCGTTTCCGGTGTTTCCCAACGACCTGCAGGCCTGGGGGAACAATCTCGCGGCGGCCGCCGTGATTACGGGCGGACTGGTCTGGCATATTCTGCATCCGTCGCCGGATGCCGCCGCCTTGCCTCCCGGCGCCGGCGAGCTACAACCTGAACCACAAGTGCACCCCCGCTAGCCAGGGAAGATCGCAATGTCCAACGCGGCGCAACTTCAGCCGGTTCTCGATCGCATCGATGCCGATTTCGACAACAGTCTGGAGCGGCTGTTTGCCCTGCTGCGGATCAAGTCGATCTCGGCCGATCCCGCCTTTGCCGGGGATTGCAGGGCGGCGGCCGACCACCTTGCCGCCGACATCGCGACGCTCGGTTTTGCGACCGAGGTCAGGCCGACCGCCGGTCATCCCGCCATTGTCGCCAAGCCCAATGGGAAGGCCAATGGCGGCAGGGGTGGACGGCCGCATGTACTTTTCTATGGTCACTACGATGTGCAGCCGGTCGATCCGCTCCATCTCTGGCATCGCCCGCCATTCGAGCCTGTGGTTACGGACCACGCCGACGGGCGCAAGATCATCGTCGCGCGCGGCGCCGAGGACGACAAGGGCCAGCTGATGACCTTTGTCGAAGCCTGCCGCGCCTGGAAATCGGTGACTGGATCGCTGCCGGTCGACATCACCATCGTCATCGAGGGTGAAGAGGAAATCGGATCGAAGAATTTCGTGCCGTTTCTCGAAGCCAACAAGGATGACCTCAAGGCCGACTTCGCGCTGGTCTGCGACACCGGCATGTGGGATCCGGATACCCCGGCGATCACTACCTCGCTGCGCGGGCTGGTCTACGACGAGGTCAAGATCAAGGCGGCCAATCGCGACCTGCATTCCGGCATTTTCGGCGGCGCGGCGCAAAACCCGATACGGGTGCTCACGCGCATTCTCGGCGGCCTGCATGACGAGAATGGCCGCATCACGATCCCCGGCTTCTATGATGGCGTGAAGGACCTTCCGCCGGATATCCTGGCGCAATGGAAAAACCTGAACCTGACGCCGGAGTCCTTTCTCAAGCCAATCGGTCTTTCGCTTCCCGCCGGCGAAAAGGACCGCCTGCTGATCGAGCAGGTCTCGTCGCGCCCGACCTGCGATATCAACGGCATCCTCGGCGGTTACACCGGGGAGGGGTCCAAGACGGTGATCGCGGCGGAAGCTTCCGCAAAAGTCTCGTTCAGGCTGGTCGAAGGACAGCAGCCGGACAGAATTCGACAAGCGTTTCGTGATTACGTCACCGCGCGATTGCCGGCAGATTGCGCGGCCGAATTCATCGACCATTCCAACGCGCCGGCCATCGCGCTGGACTGGAACATGAAGCCGCTCGCCGCCGCCAGGCGCGCTTTGACCGAGGAGTGGGGCAAGGAAGCGCTGCTGATCGGCTCGGGCGCATCGATCCCGATCGTCGCGGATTTCAAGCGCACCCTCGGGCTCGATACCGTGCTGGTGGGTTTTGGGCTGGACGACGACAATATCCATTCGCCGAACGAGAAATATGACCTGAAGAGTTTTCACAAGGGCATTCGCTCATGGGCAAGGATTCTGGCGGCGCTGGCGGAGGCGCCGCGGTAAGGCGGTCGCGTAGGAAGAGTGGAGCTTCGCTAGTCCGAACTGCGCACAATTCCATCAACGTCATTGCGAACCAACGGGTCGCGCGAACGCGCGTAGATTTGGCAGAGGCGCGCACGCCGTGCCCACCACCTCTCCGGTCGGTTGTCTTCAGCGGTGGGCACGCTGCGCTTTGCCTGCCCTACGTGAAAAAAACGCCGCCCGGAATTGGGCGGCGTTTGGATTCGCAGTGCAGAGGTTGTTGGACGCGATCCTACACGGAAATCTGGAAATCTCAATCCTTGTAGCCGGGATCGAGCCGCTCGACCTTGCGCAGCAGCGCCGGCCATACCAGGGTGGTCGAGCGCAGTTCCGCCCGATCGGGATTGGTGAACAGGGCCGCGTTCTTGTCGACCACCGCCTGTTCGACCGGATAGGCTGTCGGGCCCAGCATGCGGGTGCGCACCTGCATGGTGCAGGCGCGCTCCAGATGGAACATGCGCTCGAAGGCGGAGGCGACGGAGCGGCCGACCGTCAGCGTGCCGTGATTGCGCAACAGCATGTGGTTCTTGCTGCCGAGGTCCTTTTGCAGGCGCGGGCGCTCGTCATGATCGAGCGCGATGCCTTCATAGTCGTGATAGGCGAGATCGTGGGTCACGAGCTGCGCGGTCTGGTTCAGCGGCAGCAGGCCTTCCATCGAACTCGCCACTGCGGTGCCGTCGGGCGTATGCAGATGAAGCACGCAGCCGGCATCGTCGCGCACCTCGTGGATCGCCGAATGGATGGTAAAGCCCGCCGGGTTGATGGTGTAGGCGCTCTTGGAGAGCTGGTTGCCGTCGAGGTCGACTTTCACCAGGCTGGACGCGGTGATTTCATCGAACATCAGGCCGTAGGGATTGATCAGGAAGTGATGGTCCGGTCCCGGCACCCGGGCGGAGATATGGGTATCGACCAGATCATCCCAGCCATAATGCGCGATCAGGCGATAGCAGGCGGCGAGGTTGACCCGCTGGCCCCATTCCGCCTCCGTCATGTCAGACGGCACTTCCTTCAGGCGAGCTTCCGCTGGCGACATGACCGTTCTCCGAAATGATCTGAACTGCTGATTTCGATGTCACCCTATCCCCGCCGATGCTTTGCAGCAAGGCGCGGGCCCGGCGTGGCAGTTATGCCGCTTGACGACGATCGCCCGCTTTATGGCGCGGGAATCGCCAGCAGGTTGGAAATGCTTTGGCCGCGGATGTCATAGACCCGCGCGAACACTACGTCATCGCGCTTGATTTCCACCATCACGGGGGCGGTCAGGCCCTTGCAGTAGAATTCGCCGAGCGTCATGGCGAAGTCGGCGGCATTGGAATCCCAGCCGATGGTGAAGTCGGGGCCGAGCGCGACCTGGGCAGGGCGTTGCGGGCCGCAAACCGCTACCTTCCACTTGCGGTCCCTCGGCGGCGATTCCTGGCGCTCGACCAGTTCCTCGCGCAGTCCGTCGGAGGCCTGCTTCAGCGCGAGGCCCCAGTAGTCCAGCATGAACAGATCGTTGGCGCTGCGAACCGTGCCGGCGATCTGATTGAAGTGAGTGTACTGGTAGGGATGCAGCCGGATCATTTCGCCGAGCGGCAGCAGCAGGCCGAAGGCGAAGACGGCCAGGGCGGCGGGCTGCCATCTGCGATGGTTGTGCTTGAGCCAGTTCATTCCCCATGCGAAGGCTGCGCCCGCGAGCACCGCCATCGGCGGGATGACGAAGATGAAATGCCGGATGCCGTTGTACAACGCCGGGCGCTTGACCATCGCCACCAGCAGCGGCAACGTCGCCGCCAGCGTCAACATCAGGAAGATGGTCTTGCGTCGGGCCGGCACATCGGCGCGCGACAGCGACATGAAGGTGCCGATGACGGCAGCGACGCTCAGACCCAGCAGCACTTCCGGAAGCTGCAGGGCGAACAGCGTCGGCAGATACGACCACGGCATATCCGGTACCGACACCAGCGCGCCGTCGAACATTTCCTTCCACGGCTTCTCGAAGAAGTGCGAGAAATAGGTCAGGGCCCGGAACGGATTGCCCGGCTCCATGATCGACCACGGCCAGATCAGTCCCATGATGAGATAGCCGAACACCATGCCGGGCAGCAGTACGTAGACGACATGGGCGAAGCGCCGAACCGATTCACGCAAGCCCTGCGTGCGAATCTCCTCGATCAGCAGCGGCGCGAAACCGACCGCGGCATAGACCAGCGCCATGCCGCCGAGAATGCGCGAACCGATCGACAGGCCGGCACCAAGACCGACGATCAGGATGGTGCGCGGCGAGGGCTGTGGATATTCCTGGGCCAGACGAACAAGGCCGAGCATCAGGATCACCATCGAAACCGCGAAGGGCGCGTCCTTCGGGTTCATGAACATGTGACCGTAGAAGGTGGGGCACAGCGCCAGCAGAAGCAGCGTGGCCAACCCGCCCAGCGGACCGCCGACACGGCGGCCGAGCCGCCACGTCACGCTAAGACCGATCAGGCCGACGACGGCGCCGAGCAGGCGCCGGGTTTCGAACAGCTCCAGCGGGATGACCTTGTGCAGAAGCGCGGCCGCCATGTCGAAGCCGCCGCCATACATGTAGAGATTGGCGAACGACAGCGCGGCGATATCCTTGAAGCCGGACCCGTACATGCGAAGCAGGAGATCGGCGTATTCGGCATGGGTGTAGTCGTCCCAGCCCAGACCGTAATCACGAAATGTCAGGCTCGCGATCAGTCCGATCGCCCCCAGCACCGTGATGGCGAGGTCGTCGCAAGTCCGTTCCACCGAGCGCCGCGTGGGCGTATCGATGGCCGAAGCAGTGATGGATGACATGGCTATTGGTAACCCGGTGTCCCCTGTGGCTCAGCTTCTAGGCGCTTTGAGCCTCTTTCCCCGGCATCCATATAGCGCAGTTCCCTTTCCAAGTAATTGGTAATTGTGGCGTAATTTTCCTGATGCGATGCAGCAATCGTCATTTCGCGAGACCTTCGTAGGGCCGCGGCGAGCCGATCCGGAACTGCAGGCCGCACCGGTTGTTGGTTGCGGGAACGGTTCCATAATTGCCGGTTGGCGATGCGCACAATATGACGTTATCGTGGCAATGTCGGCTTGCGAGCATTTCGGGCGCGGCCAAGGGGTACATTTGATGATGGTCGTGGTGTTGGTCGCCGGGATCGGCCTTCTCTTGGCTGGTCTGGTGGCGATCGGGTTCGGAATCCCGATCAACGAATTCGGCTTCGGCAATACCCTGATCCTGGCCGGCACCATGGCCGCTTGCACTGGCACGCTGTTGCTGGGGCTTTGGACGGCCGCGAGGGAGTTCAGGAATATTGCGGAGCGGCTTGGGGCCGGACCCGCCCTGATATCGCACGGGGCCAACCCGTCACAACGGGCGCCAACAGCTACCCTGCCGGCCAATCCGGAAAATGCCGGCGATGCCGAATCCGCAGTGCCATCATCGGTGTCTTCACCGCCGCCATGGCCAGCGGAGGCCTCGCCGCGCGATCGCGCGCAGGACGATAGGCCGCTTGGGCCTGCCGCCGAGCCCGCGCCAGCCGTCAAGCCGCGGCGCAACCTGTTGTTCGCCTCTTCGTCCCGCAAGGAGCGCGAGCGCGCCGAGGCGCGAACCGCCGATCCATCCGTGACCGATCCTCATCTTGAACCGGCGGCTCCTCAGCCGGTTCCCGCAGCGGCCGAACCGCCGCCCGCTTCGTTCGACGACGCCTGGCCGAAACCGGAGCGTTCGCGGGCCGCCGATCCGTCGCCGCGGCGCGCCGGCCGCGCGCCTTCGACCTTTGCCGAACCCGGGCCGGCCGCGTCCGAGGCCGATCGTTACCCGCCGCCGGTACGAGAGGACCAGGATCAGGTCACGGTTCTAAAGTCAGGCGTCGTCGACGGCATGGCCTACTCGCTCTATTCCGACGGCTCGATCGAGGCTCAGATGCCCGAAGGCATGATGCGGTTCGCGTCGATCGACGAACTGCGCGCGCATCTCGACCAACGGCCCTGAACCATTACATCCGGCGAAGCCAATCGAAGAATAAAGCGCCGCCATTCTTGTCACGTCTGCAGTAATTCGATCATATTCGACAAGTAGTGAGAGATCCGACCCGCGTATTGGCGCTGCGGGATCCTGTTTCGATGCTGCAAGATCCCCGTTCTATTGCGACCTCTGGAAGTTCAGCCATGGCCGACAGCGCCGGAAAAAGCTTCATCGACCTGACCGCCGATATCGTATCGGCCTATCTCAGCAACAATCCGACGCCGGCTTCGGAAATTCCGGCCTTGATCAGCCAGATTCATACCGCCTTGCAGCGGCTTTCGACCGGCCGGAGTGAAGCGCCGCTCGAACCTGCCAAACCCGCGGTGTCCGTCAAGAAGTCGATGACGCCCGACTATCTTGTCTGTCTGGAGGACGGCAAGCGATTCAAATCACTAAAACGGCATCTCCGAACCCAGTACAACATGACGCCGGAACAATACCGGGACAAATGGGGCCTTCCGGCCGACTATCCGATGGTGGCGCCGAATTACGCGGTGGCGCGTTCGGCGCTCGCCAAGAAAATGGGGCTCGGTCAGCAGCGGCGGCGGAAAAAGTAACCCTGGCCTTCAGGCCGTGGCTGCAAGCGCCTCGCGGGCGTCGGAACGAATCCGCTCGACCATGGCGCGCAGACCATTGGAGCGCTGCGGCGTCAGATGCTCGCGAAAACCGAATTCGTCGAACACCGCCAGCGCATCGGTTGCCAGAATTTGCTGGGGCGTGCGGCCGGAATAGAGCGTCAGGAGGATCGCGATCAACCCGCGTACGATATGCGCGTCGCTGTCGCCGAGGTAGTTCAGCGACGGCTCGCCCGAATTCCTGCGGTCGATCTGCCTGGAAAGCCAGACCTGGCTCGCGCAGCCCAGCACTTTGTTGGCGGCGGAATGCTCGGCTTCCGGCATCGGCGCAAGCGTGCGGCCGAGTTCGATGACGTACCTGTAGCGGTCGTCCCAATCGTCCAGCAGCGCGAAATTGTCCCTGATTTCGTCGATCGTCATCGTGTCCCGCACTCGATCCCAGCGCCCTATATAGGATTACGGGCCGCCGAAAGCGATACGGTCGAACGAAAATGCCGCTGGTTCCGGGCCCAATTCGCTCAGGGCAGGCCACGCCACTCCGGTACCATATCGTCCGGCGTCAGGGTGTCGCTCGCCGCTGCCGCCACCTGCGAAGCGTCTGCATCGTCGGCGTCGGCGATCGAGCCGGTATGGTCGGGTGATTTCTTGTCGGTGATGATGTGATAGAGCTTGCGCGCGCCCTCCTGGGCCCGCTGGCCGATCGCGGTCGCGGCCTGGCCGCCGACTTCACATGCCGCCGGCTGGCGCTTGCAGAACTGGCTCATGTCCGACACTGCCGCGGTTGCAGCGGACACGGCTTCCGACGCGCCGATCTGCGGCTGCTTGTCCGCATCCGGCGTCTTCTCTCGGGGCAGCAGCACGAGCACCAGCCCGAGCCAGAATGCCATGCGGAGTAGAAAAAACATCTCGCGATCCCGGTCGTCTCTCTTGTCTCCGTTGCGACCATCGCAGGCTTCCGCGATGGATCCCGCAACCGCTGCGGCTGGACGCGCCATCAGACCCTGACTAACAGCCATCGATAAATCGCAAGTGTTTGTGTTGAGCTTAAAACGCCGAAAATTCGCCAAGAATCCGAATGATTTGATTCGGTGTAAATTTTCGATTGATGGCGAAAGTCCCGCCCGGACCCGATGCAGCGGCCGCGTCTACCCTTTCGAAACCATACACGGCCGGGTCTGGAAACCCGACGTTCACCATCTGCATCGAATGAGCCGCCGCCACCTCGGCGAAACCCCGTGAACGCACGGACTTCGGCCTGGGACGCGCGCAACTTAGCGTTCGCTTAATTTCGCTCTGACAGGTTGAAGCAACGATAAGGGGGCGTTCCGGCCCGTCAGTTTGACGAACGAGCCGCAGCGCGAGAGCCGTGACAGTGCTGAATATCATCCACGATTGCCTCGACGCGTTGCTGCATCCGTCTGCGCGATACGATGCGCTGACGCGCGCCCGTCATCGTGCGTTCATGGCGCCGCGGCTGCTCGGAAGCCTGGCCGCTTTCGCGGCATTCCCGGTCTATCTTGCGATGCGCGGCGCGCCCACGGCGCTCGAGGTCGCGGCATTCTCCTGGCTGGTCGCGCCAATCCTGCTGTCGTGGTTTCTGTCGCGAACCGGCCGCTACGAGGGCGCGCATGTACTGTCGTCGCTGGCGCTGACGGGCCTCGTCATGACTATGGCAATGACCACCGGCGGCATTGAATCCTTTGCCGCGATCTGGCTGGTCGTGGTTCCCCTGGAGGCCGCACTCTCGGCTTCGCGTCGCGTGGTGGCGTTCGCGTCCGTGCTGGCGCTGTCGTGCACCGCGCTGCTGATCGTGTTCGGGCAATTCGACCTGTTGCCGTCGCCGGATGCCAATTCGGTGCCGCGCGGAGTCTTCATGGCGTTCGGCGTAGCGTCGGCGGCGCTCTATGCGGCCGGGCTGGCCTTCGGCGCCGAGTCGCTGGCCCGCACCAGCGTGGCGCTGCTCTATGTCGAGGAGGATCGCTATCGCCTGTTGGCGCGCAACATGAGTGACGTGATTACTCGGCATCGCCGCAACGGCGCTGTGCAGTTCATTTCGCCTGCGGTGGAGGCGATGCTGGGAACGCCGGTGTCGCGACTGCTCGGGCATGGGCTGTTCGACCGCGTTCATGTCGCCGATCGTCCGGCCTATCTCACCGCACTTTCGGATGCGGCCCGCGGCGGTGAAGTGCGCAGCGTCGAATTCCGCCTGCGGCGGGAGTCTCCGCGCGGCCCGGCGCGCGGACAGAACGGCCAGGTCGACTTCATCTGGGTCGAAATGCGTTGCCGGCCGCTCGAACAGACGTCGGAAGTGGCCGTCTCGCCCGAAGCCGAGGTCGTCGCGGTGCTGCGCGACGTTACCGACCGCAAGATCCAGGAGCAGGCGCTCGACCTCGCGCGCACTGCCGCCGAGCAGGCGGATGCGTCGAAAACCCGCTTCCTCGCCACCATGAGCCATGAGCTGCGCACGCCCTTGAACGCCATCATCGGATTCTCCGAGATGATCATTCAGGAAGACGCGCTGATGATCGATGCCGCGCGCCGCAAGGAATATGCGCAGCTGATCAACGATTCCGGCCAGCATCTGTTGTCGGTGGTCAACGGCATTCTCGACATGTCCAAGATGGAATCGGGCAATTTCGAGATTTCGCCGGAGCCGTTCGCGCCGCGCGCCGCGCTGGTGAACTGCTGCAACCTGCTGGCCCTGAAGGCGCGGGAAAACGCCGTCGATCTCGTCACCCGCGCGCCGGAGGATCTGCCTGTGATGACCGGCGATCCCCGCGCGTTCAAGCAGATCGTGCTGAACCTGGTCGCCAACGCCATCAAGTTTACCGAGCGCGGCGGCCGCGTGACAGTGTCCGCGAACGTCGAGGGGTCGCGGCTGATGCTGCGCTTCACCGACACCGGCGTCGGCATCTCGGCCGACGATCTGAAGCGGATCGGCGATCCGTTCTTCCAGGCCGGCACGACCTATCAGCGGCGGCACGAAGGCACCGGCCTGGGGCTGTCGATCGTCAAGAGCCTGGTCGCCCTGCATGCCGGCGAGATGACCGTGCAGAGCAAGCTCGACGAAGGCACCTCCGTGACCGTCGCGTTGCCGCTGACATTGACGCCCAGGACCGAGCAGCCCTCGAGCAATATCGCAACGCTCAATCCGGCGGGACGATCCGCAACCCCAGAGCGATCCCAACAGGTGAAGAAAAGTGCCTAGACATACCGATCACGAAGACATGCCGCGCCGCCGTCGCGGCGCGAGGGTGGCTGTCGCGGAAACGGCGCACGAACGGGGCCTTGCGATGCGCATCCTGCTGCACAGCCCGAAAGACTTGGTTGCCGGAGCGCTGGCGTTTGCCGCGGTCAGTGCCATCGTCGCCAACGCGCTGTTTCTGCAGGCCGGACGCCATCCGTCGCCGATGTTCGGCACGGTGACCAAAATGCCGGCCGCCTCGGTGCCCACCGGTCCGTTGCCGCGTCCACGCCCGGTTGAAGCCGCGGCACGGGTCGCCGATCCCCCGTCATCGGAACCAAGGGCAGCCGAGGCGAGGGGGGCCGATCCCAGGAGCGATGCCAAAAGCGACCCGATGGCCAATTTGGTCAAGGCGACGGCAGCTCCGCAGCCGGCGCCTTCCAATGTTGCGCGGCCGCCGGCGCCGATCCCGGCTTCCTCCCGCAACGAGATGGTCGCCAATCAAACCCCGGCGGCGCGCCGCGTGGCGGCGGTCCAGCGCGCGCTCACAGAATATGGCTACGGCCAGTTGAAGCCGACCGGCACGGTTGGCTCGGACACCCAGGCCGCGATCCAGAAGTTCGAACGCGAGCGCAAGCTGCCGGTGACCGGGCAGATGTCCGATCGCCTGGTGAAGGAGCTCACGGTGATGATCGGCCGGCCGATCGACTAGGCGCGATAGCCGGAGTTGATGCGATTCGCCGTAGGCGCGGTCAACGCTCTGGTACCCCGGACCCGGCTTGGCCCTGCCGCAGCGCTCTACAGAAAAATCTCGAAAACAACCCCATGCAAAGTACAATGCCTCGGCCGGCAGCACTCGTGCTGCTGCGCGGCGGGGTACGGGAAGACTGATGACCTGTCGTCACCGTCCATGATTTGCGAAATTTATCAAGGACTTATGACATTCGCTTGAAGTCGGCCATATGGGTGGCGGCCTATTTGCGGCGCTGCCAGACCGAGGGCGTATTCGGCGCCGTGCGCCGCCGTGGCGCCGAGGAGGCCGGCGCGGTGTTCGTCAAAGTCGCCACGCTCGACGGCAACGCCATGCTGTACGTGCCGGCGCCGCAGACGGTTTATGACGACAGCCGGCCGATCGAGCGCTTCTTTACGCCGCTCTCGCCGCAGCCCGTTCCGGAAGCGGCGGTGGAAGAGCGCCTGGTCAGGGAAATCAGGTTCGATCCCGACGCCTGGATCGTCGAGACCGAGGATCGGGCCGGACGGCACTTTCTAGATCTGGCGCGGGGCTAGCGGCCGGAACGTTCGGTGCCCGTCCGCACGGCGGGCGCCGTGCCCGGCTGCACGGCGGGACGCGCCTGACCTGACGCCGCGCGCGCGCGCTGGCGTTCATCGTCATGAAATACGGGGCGGTACTTGGCGCGGGTCACCGCCATGGTCGAGCCGCGCCAGGCTGCCAGCATGATCAGGGCGGAGCGTTCGCTGAGGCGGTCGTACAGGCGCGACAGCCGATAGACGTAGTTCACCGAGGCAAATTCCGGGTTGAGAAACAGCGTCACCCGCTCGAACACGGGACCCGGCATGTCCAGCGCCCTGGCCGCGCAGGCCAGCGGCTCGCCGCCGGGATCATTGACCACCTGGGCTGCGACGCGTGACGGCAGGATCAGGGTTTCGCCAAGCTCCAGCGTGAAGTTTTCGATATCGCCGACCCAGGCCGCCATTTCCAGCGCGTCGACGGCGCGCGCCGCGCGCGTGGCGGGAATCCGCGCGGAAGCCCGCAACGGGGTTTCCGCAAGATTGTGCAAGATCAAGGTGCGCTCGCCGGCGCTGGCCGCGAAAAACATGTCGTTGATCTCGGCAGCGTCCTTCGGTTGCATCGACAGGTTCGACGCCATCCGCAATTGCGCCTCGCTCGGCGGCTTGACGGGCGGGGTCGCGAGGGGGTTTGCGGGAATTTGACCGGCGACCGGCACGCGCGACCCGGGACTTGGCGGCTTCAGCCCAAGCCGCTGCAGGACCTCCGGCGGTGTGGCCGGATAGATCGAAAGACGCGCCCGCACCGCCGCGCGCGTGGTGTCGTCGACCTCGTCGATCAGGCGGGAGGTCAGTTCAACGAACTGCCGCGCTTCGTCGTCGCTGTGCACATGGGTCTGGACATAGAGATCGGTCAGCACGCGCAGCAGCGTGGGGCGGATGTCGACGCCCTCGCGGCGGGAGAGCGTCATCAGGCCGTCGAAGCCCGGGAAGAATGCAGGTTTGGTCATGTCAAGATACGCGACTGAGTAATGCTCCCGCCAGGTTACGTGGCTTGCTTTAACAGCTCGTTAAGGAAAACAACCGGTGAAGGATTCCCGTGGTATTCGACGTGTTTCCGCGGGCTGCGGCCAGGTCGGCGGAAATTAAGATGCCGTTAACCACGTCCTGTTCTTAATGATGGCGTGTCGCCGGCGAACTCGTGCCAGTGCGGCAACCAGAGAGAGTGAACATGGGCACCATCATTGAATTTCCGGCGGATGCGGCTTCGCGGCGGCTGGGCTCAACCATCGATGGCGCTGCACGGGTGGGCGCGGCAACCATTCTGATCCTTCCCGCCGTCCGGATCGAGCGCAACACCGATGAAACCAGCGGTGGCAGCGGACCGGAGGAGGGGGCCGCCCCCGGCCGCCGTCGCCGTCGGCGCTGACGCAGGACATTTCAAGATGCCGGAGACGCGTCTTCCGATCCGGACCCGATCGCAGGCCCGGCGCTCGTCGCCGCTCCTGATGCCGTTGCTGCTCGGTGCAGCCCTCGGCGGCTGCAGCGGCGGCGACTTCGGCCGCACCCGCCAGGATGTGCGCAACGACGACATGCATCGCTGGCTCGGCGCCGAAGCCACGGCAAGCGTCGGCCTCAGGGCGTCGCAGTTCCAGCTCACCGACGGCGAGCGGCAGCTGCGCGATTATGCGTATCCCCTGATCGAGCCGCCGCATTCGCGCCCCGCCTGGAAGAGTGTGTTCGGCGATTACAAGCCGCTGCCGTCGCCGTGGCGGCAGGCGGTGGTTTTCGACCGCACCGCCTATGGACGGTTGCTGATCGACGAGCCGCACCGCTCGCACACCTCGCGTTATGCCGTGCTGATGGACCATGTGCGCAACGACATCACCCGCTTCGAGCCGTTTTTCGCCTCGGCCGCGCGGGTCCTCGAACTCGACCGGAAGCGCAACGCCAGTCTCAGGCTGGTCTCGGAACTGTCGCCGCGCGAGCGCGACGACGCGGTCGCGCGGATGGAAGAGAACGCGCTGATCGTGCAGTGGGTCCAGCAGAGCCTGGAGCGGCGGATTTCGTCCTATCGCTGGGCGCTGGAGCGGCTGGTGATCCAGGCGCCCGACAGCATCGCGGCCGATGTCGATCGCCTGATCGGCGAACTCGCCGCGCAAACCGCCAATCCGCCGGTCGCGGCGCGGCCGGCGATCGGGCAAGCGGTCACGGTGAAGGGCTGAGCGCGATAACGCTCTACGCCGCGTAATATCCGCCGTCGACGACCTGCGACGCGCCCGTCATGAACGACGCCTTGTCGGAACACATCCAGACCACGGCCTCCGCGATCTCGTCGGGCACCCCCATGCGGTTCATCGGCACCTTCGCCATCACCGCATCGAGGCGCGTTTGCACCACTTCCTCGGTCATCGGGGTGGTGACGTAGCCGGGATTGACGCAGTTCACGCGGATGCCGTCCTGCGCGTATTCGATCGCCGCGGTCTTGGTCAGTCCCACCACGCCGTGTTTCGCCGCCACGTAATGCCCTGATGTCGCCAGACCGATCAGGCCGGCGATCGAGGCGGTATTTACGATGGCTCCGCCGCCGCCTTGTCCCAGCATTTGCGCGATCTCGTGCTTCATGCACAGGAAGACGCCGGTGAGATTGATAGCCAGCATGGCGTCGAACGAGGCCTGGCTGAGTTCGTGCAGCCGCTGACGCCCCGGCCCGACGGATCCTCCCGCGACGCCCGCATTGTTGAACGCGCAGTCGATCCGCCCATAGGCGGCCACCGTGCGCGCCACCATCGCGGCCACATGGTCCTCTTTTGTGACGTCGCCACCGATGGCAATCGCCTGGCCGCCGGCGGCGTTGATCAAGGCGACGGTTGCGGTCGCGCGCTCCTCGGTGCGGTCGGCCACCGCCACGCGCGCGCCTTCGCGCGACATCGCCAGCGCGGTCGCCCGCCCGATGCCCGAGGCCCCACCGGTCACCAGCGCCACCTTGCGGTCGAGAATGCCTGCCATATGCTGTTTTCTCCTGTCCTATTCCTCGTCCACGCCCGGTTTTTGCTTCAGCATGAAGTGACCGAACGCCGAGGCGATGGGCCTCGCCCGGTCGTCCTGCCAGGCCTGTGCCTCGAAGGCGACGATGCGCCGGCCCTGCTTGACGATCGACACGTTGGCATAGCTATCAAGAGCGCGGCCCGAGCGAAGGTAATTGACGGTCAGGCCGATCGGCTTCGGCGGCGACACGCCGAGTTCGCGCGTCACGCCCACGATCGCGGTGGTTTCGAGGAAGGCGCCGGTCATGCCGCCATGGATGGCGGGCAGGATCGGGTTGCCGATGATCCTTGGCGAGAAAGGCATCACCAGCGTGCCATCCCCGCCGATGCGGATGCCAAGACAGCGCGCGAACGGGCTGTTGGCGAAGGGGCCCGCCGGATCGTCCGGCGCATCCAGCGTCGGCATGGCGCGATCCTCCATCGGCCGGTCCGTCAACATGTTGGTCCGGTTCGCACCGATCATGAAGCAGGCCGTCGCCGTGGCGACCGGATCGTCCTCGGATTCCTGGTAGGCGGTCGATCGCACGAACGCGATCGACCGGGTGACGCGATAGCAGAAGGAATGCGCTTTGATCTCGAGGCCCGGGGTTGCGGGCCTCTGATAGTCGATACGCAGGTCGAGCGTGGCGATCGCGCGCGTACCATCGAGCGCAAGCTGGACCGCCATGCCGCAGCTCTCGTCCAGCATGGCGGTCACGACGCCGCCGTGAAGGACGCCTGTTTCTGTGTCGCCGACGAAGACGGGACGATAGGGCAGGCTCGACCAGGCTTCCCCCGGCGCGGCGCGGTCGAGCCGAAGTCCGCTGATGTAACCATAGACCGAGCGGCGAGCCCTGATGGCTTCCGTTAGCAGGTCAAACGGCAGCGGCGTGTTCATCATCGATGTCCCGGGCATGCCGACGTTCTAGACCATATTGCGCGGTGAGCAAAAGGCAGAACGCCTCGCTCGTTCAGCCCTTCGCGACATGCACCCTGGGAGTCCGTCCGGAATTCCACTTCCCGCCGACGGCCCGCTCGATCTGTGCCGCGAGCTGAAGCAGCAGCCCATCATTGGCCTGCCTGGCCTGGGCTTGAATGCCGAGCGGCAGCCCATTCTCATGTTCCGCCAGCGGCAGCGAGATCGCGGGAATCCCGCACAAATTGGCGAGCGGCGTGAAGGCGAAGTTGCGCCACAGGTTGCTGAACCAATCCAGAACCGATGGATTGTCCGATATCGTCAAGTATTCGCGGGTGCCGACTTTCGGTGTCGGCAGCGCGGTGATCGGCGTCAGGATGATATCCCACTCCTCGAAAAACGCGCCAAAGCCGCGGGAGGTCGTGTTGAAGACCGCCTGCATGCGCGCCCGCTCGGCAAACGATGTGTGCCGGCCAGTTTCCCAGATCCGTATGTTGACAGGCTCGACAAGATCCGCCGGCGGCCTGTCCAGCCCGCGTGCCGCCAGCAGGTTGCCGATGACGACCGCAAAATTGCTGATGTAGCAGGTTGTCTGGGCGTCAAAGGCTGCGCGATAATCGACAGCGGGCAATGCGTAATCGACGCGATGGCCAAGGCCTTCGAGGAACCGCCCGACTCTTTCGAGCTGCGATGCGATCTGCGGTGTGGCCCGATAGTCGCCCCATTGATGCGAGAGCGCGATCTTGAGCGGTCCCGGATCACGCTTGATCATGTGCACATAAGGCTCCGGTGAGGTCCAGAACGGCATCAATTCGCCTGGTGCAGGACCCCGGCACGCATCCACGAAAACAGCGGTATCGCGCACCGAACGCGACTGGCAGCCCTGGATCGATACCAGCCCCGTCAAATCCGACAGGTGCGGTGCGAGGGAGAATACTCCCCGTGAAACCTTCAGGCCGATGTTGCCGTTGACCCCGGCCGGAATGCGGATCGAGCCTCCGCCGTCAGTTGAATGCGCGATCGGTACAACGCCCGCTGCGACCATGGCGGCGCTGCCGGCTGATGATCCGCACGTCGTGTAGTCCGTGTTCCACGGGTTGCGGGTTACGTAGACGGCGGGATTGTCTGCCGAACTGCAAACGCCGAACTCCGGCGTGGTGGTCCGGCCGATCAGGTTAAGTCCCGCCTCGCGCATCTTCGCGGTCAGGAACGTGTCGGCGCCGGCGCGATTGCCGCGCATCAGCAGCGAGCCCATTTCCTGCAAGCGGCCCTTCATCGTCGGGCCCAGATCCTTCATCAGGAACGGCAGGCCGGCGAGGGGCCCGGCGAGGTTGGTACCGCCCTTGGCCGGATCCAGAACCGCGTCCTCGAAGACCTCGACCACGCCCGACAGCGCGGCGTCGACCCTGGTGATTGCCTCGGCCGCCTGACCTGCCAATTCCCCGGCGGTCAGTTCGCCCTTCCTGACGCGCGCCGCCAGCGCCACACCGTCGTGCTGCGCCCATTCGCTCCAGCTCATCGGCAACGTCATGCGACCATTTTCCCCCCGGTGCGGCGCCACCTTAGTTTCGCGGCGCGGCAAGTCAACAAACCGAGGATGTCGTCGAATAGGGTGAATGTGCTGCGCAAAGCGGATGCAACGGGAGCTATGTCAGCACGAGGCGCGCGAGCTTTCTGACGCAGATCAAGCCACGTTCGGGGCTTTGATGAGACAAGGACAAAAAGGAGAAACCGGGATGTCCGCAGCCGAGATCGCGAAGCGTCATTTCTCAGCGGCCATCGCCGAAGTGGAAGCCGCCGGAATGGGCGATGACAGCGTCTGCCGGTCGCTGCTGGGCCTCGTCGTCGCCAGATATCTCCAGAACAGGAGCGTCTCCGACGTCCAGTCGGAGCTTCGCTTCGTCGCCGACAACTGCGATCCCGGGACGGATTTCATGTTCATGCGCCCGTAGACGGAGCGCCTGCCGATATTCTGTTCCCTGCGCGCAACGAGCCGGAGGGCCGGCCCGGCCGCCTCACCGCTCCCTACTTGCCCTTGGTGTCGACCTTCTGCTTTTCGTCCTCATTCATTTTCTTGATGGTCGCATCCTGGTTGGTCGCGCCGGTTGGCTGGCTTGTGGTGGCCGGCGCGGCGTCGTTGGGCAGGGAAGTTTGCCCCGGCGGTGTTTTCGCCGGACGCGTGGCGGTGGCGTCGGGTGGCGGGCTGACCTGGGCGGTCGCCGGCGGGACATTGCATACCATGACGCCCGACAGCAACGCCGCGAGCGTCGTCATTCCCTTGTTCATCGTTTTGCTCCCTTGAAAGAAGCAAAACGTTCGAGCCCGCGTTAAGTTTCGAGCTGCTTGCCGATCGGCAATGCCCGGATCCGCTTGCCGGTCGCCGCGAAGATGGCGTTGATCAGGGCCGGAGCGAACGGAGGCACGCCGGGTTCGCCGACGCCGCTGGGCGGCGCATCGGCATCGGCGGGCACGATGTGCACGTGGGTGATAAGAGGCGCCTCGTCCATCCGGATCACCGGGAAATCGTCGAAATTGCCCTGCTGGACCTTGCCATCCTTGAAGGTGATTTCGCCGTACTTGGCGAGACTGAGGCCCATGATCGCCGCGCCCTCGATCTGCGACTCGATCCGCTCCGGATTGACGAAGGTGCCGCAGTCGATCGCGGTATCGACCCGGTGGACGACCAGCTGGCCCTTCGCGCCAACCGATACTTCGACGATTGTCGCGATGTAGCTGACGAAGCTGCGATGCGCGGCAATGCCGAGGCCGTGTCCCTTGGGCATGGCCCGTCCCCAGCCGCCTTTGTCCGCGACAACCTCGACCACGCGGCGCAGCCGCGCCGTGTCGATCGGATAGCTGTCGTAGGGCTCGCCGTAGTTCCAGGGGTCCTTCACCGAGTCGAGCTTGACGATCCGCGGCGAGCCGATCAGCTCCAGCAGCATGTCCTTTTGATCGCGTTTGGTGGCATGGGCGAGTTCGCCCACCATCGATTGGACCGCGAATGCGCGCGGGATATTCGACACCGCGCGGAACCAGCCCGTGCGCGTATGCGCAGCGGCTTCGGGGTTCTCGCACTGGATGTTGGCAATCTCGAACGGCATGTCGATAAGCCCCATGCCGAGCTCGAACGGCGCCTGGTGCACGGCATTGGGGGCAAAGGTCGAGGCGATGCTCGGCGCGACGCTGCGGTGGCGCCAGGCCACCACCTTGCCGCTCTTGTCGAGGCCGGCTTCGATACGCTCGGCCGACACGGTGTGGAGAAAGCCGTTGCGGATGTCATCTTCCCGGGTCCATTGCACCTTCACCGGCGCACCGATCGCCTTCGAAAGCAGCGCCGCCTCGATTGCAAAGTCGCATTTCGATTTGCGCCCGAAGCCGCCGCCGAGCAGCGTGACGTTGACGGTCACGTTCTCCTGGGGAATCCCGAGCGTCTTGGCGACGTCTTCCCGCGTTCCGCCGGGACTTTGCACCGGCGCCCATATTTCGCACCTGCCGTCCTTGACGTTGGCAAGCGCCACGGGCGGCTCCATGGCGACATGGGCGAGGTGAGGCAGGTAGTATTCCCCGACAATGACCTTGTCGGCGCCTTTCAGGGCGGCGTCGACGTCGCCCTCCTTGCGCACGACCAGCCCCGGCTTGCGCGCAGCTTCCTCGATCTGGGTCCGGTAGGCGGTTGATTCATATTTGCCGTTGGCGCCGTCATCCCAGACGATCTTCAGCGCATCGCGTCCCTTGATGGCAGCCCCGGTATTGCGGGCGATCACCGCGACGCCACCGACCGGCTGGAACTTGGACGGCCACGGCCAACCCTGCACCTCCATCACCTTCTCGACGCCGGAAACCTTCATCGCGTCGGTTGCGTCGAACGATTTCAGCTTGCCCCCCGTCACTGGCGGGCGTGCGATCACGGCATACTTGGTGCCGGGCAGGGTGACATCGCCACCATATTGCGCGGCGCCGACGGTGATATCGCGAAGGTCGACGATGCCGATCTGGCCCTTGCCGAGATAGCGGAAATCTTTCGGATTCTTGAGCTTCAGTCCCTCGACGTTCGGCACCGGTTCCTTCGCCGCATCCGCGGCGAGTTCGCCGAACCCGAGACGGCGGCTGGTCGCGGAATGAACCACCTCGTGGTTTACCGCCTTGACCTCGGCTGCCGGCACACCCCAGCGCTTGGCGGCCGCGGCTTCGAGCATGGCGCGCGCCGATGCCCCGATCTGCCGCATCGGCAGCAAATAATGCCGGGTGCTGCGCGATCCGTCGGTATCCTGATTGCCGAACCTGACCTCGTCACCGTGCGCCTGCTGCACCTTCACACGCGACCAATCGGCCTCCATTTCCTCGGCCACGATCATCGGCAGGCTGGTCCGCACACCCGTTCCCATTTCGGCACGATGCGCCACGATCGTCACCGTGCCGTCGGATGCGATTGCGACGAACACGCGCGGATCGGCTACGGTGCCGTGCGGCATATCGCCGGCACCGGTCTTATACGCGAACGCCTGGCGCGTCATCACCGGCGCGGCCAGCACGAATCCGCCCGCGATGCCGAGGCCCTTGAGAATGCCGCGGCGGGAAATTTTTTCGACCTGGACGCGGCGTTCGATGCCGCGAAGCTTGCCCGGATTTGTGATGACATTCATGATCAGACCCCCGTAGAGGCGAGATGGACCGCATTTTCGATGCGCTGGTAGCAGCCGCAGCGGCAGATGTTGCCAGCCATCGCTTCACGTATCTGATCGTGATTAGGTTTCGGGTTTTCCATCAGCAGGGCCGCCGCCTGCATAATCTGGCCGGTCTGGCAGAACCCGCATTGCGGGACGTTGACCTGGCGCCAGGCCTTCTGGACCGCGTGATCGCCCGTCGGGTGAAGGCCTTCGATCGTGGTGATCTCTCGGTCGACCACGTCGGAAACCGAGGTGACGCACGCGCGTATCGCCTGTTTGTTGACGATCACCGTGCAGGCACCGCAGAGCGCCTGGCCGCAGGCGAATTTCGTGCCCGTCAATCCGATTTCGTCGCGGAGATACCAGAGTAGCGGAAGATCGGGATCGCCATCCCAGTCTCTTTGCTGGCCGTTCACCTTCACCTTGATCATGATCGATCCTCGCTCTTGATAAGCTGCTGATGGTTGCTCCGACGTGCGCGACGAGGATGAGCGCTCACCGCCGTCGCTTCGGAATTCGTTGCTGCTGTCTGGCCTGGCCGGGATTTCTGTGAGGCATCCAACTCCTGTTTCTTATTGTTGGCTGTTGTGCAGTCGGCCGCGTTCGACGGACGCCGCCACAAGGCGTTCCATATTTGTATTCGAATGTTTGGCGAAAGCGGGGCATCGGCAGCCGTTGCATTCCGTCAGCAAGGCTTACACAAGGGCGCGTGATGAAAATTTCATCAAACCCATATTGCTGCTCACGCCGTGCCGAGGCGCTGCTGCGATCCGGTGATCGGATCAGCGCTTGGCCCGCGGCGGCGGCGCAGGCGCAGGCTCTGCCTGCTTCGCCACCGCCGGTTCCGTCTGCACCTTGCAGCTTGAAGCCGCGAGCGAGGCTTGCGCCTGTATCATCAAGCCGGGCTCAGGCGCCAGCGCCTTCAACACGATCAGTCCGGTCGTTGTCGGAGAATCGATAATCAGGCGGTCGGCCGCGGTGATGTCCTCGTCCTCGGGCAATT
Source organism: Bradyrhizobiaceae bacterium Ga0074131 (assembly GCA_001464035.1). Taxonomy (GTDB): domain Bacteria; phylum Pseudomonadota; class Alphaproteobacteria; order Rhizobiales; family Xanthobacteraceae; genus Bradyrhizobium. The sequence goes on along the minus strand of LNEC01000006.1, from coordinate 255,382 downwards.
CGGCGTGTTGCGCCTCGGTCATCAGATCGAGTTCGATCACCCTGCGTCCGGCCGATCGGTCGTTAATGGCGTAATAGGCGACCTCGTTGCGGGTGTAGAACGACACCGAGGTGTAGGCCTGACTGACCGGAACGGCGAGCTTGATTGGCCCGCCCGACAGATCGTAGCGGCAGATCGCGATCGCGAATGCCGGATCCATGAAAGGCAGTGGCGCATTGTTCGGTTCTGCCGGCGGCAGCGCCGTCACCGCATTGAGTTTTGTCATGGGAGTGAGGCGCGAATAGGCGTCCTGGGTCGCGATCCGCGGCAACGCCAGTACGCTGACCAGATGCACGACGGCGCCCAGCACCACACCCGCGACGATCGTGAACAGCAGACGGATCACGGGCACCCCACTGTCGCAATCGACGGCATCGGCGCATCGCGTTGCGTCCGCGTCGCCACGCCGACCGGCGTATCGTAGAGCCGGAGCATCAGCGCGTAACGCTCGATCCCGCCGGTGGGGAGCCAATTTCCGGCACGCGACCGCGACGCCACCCGGATTTCGAAGGCGCCATCGGCGCCGCGAATGATTTCCTGGCTGGTGAAACCGTAGCGCTGCAACGAATTGGGGACCAGATGTCCCTTGGTATTGTAGAGCGTTAGCGTCCAGAACCGCGCCGCCGGGGTGACGCCGCTGACGACCACGTCGCAGCGCCCGTCGAGCGGCTTGTTGCGGTCGTCCGTCGTCGCCGAGAAGGCGACGCCGTCGCCGGTGCCGACCGGCAGTTCGCCGCTGCGGGCGATCGAGGCGCGCGAATAGGGATCGACATCGGCGGTGCCGGTTTTGGGCCGGGCAGTCCACGCGCCGATCGTCAAGGTGCCGAGATCGGTGCCGCGCGTCGCCGTCATCCAGGTCGCGCCGATGCCGACGACGGTCGCGAGGACCAACGCCAGCAGAGTGATGAAGAGCAAGCGCACGGTCAGTTCTTGCGCGGCGCGGGCGCGGTCACGCCATCCGGCGCTGCCGCCGCAAAGCTGTCAGGGAAGGCGACCGAACTGGACGACAGCGGCTTCACGGCTTTCGGCGCCTCGCTGGACGATGTTTTTCCTGCGGTCTTGCCGGCCTCGTCGAGCAGCTTTTCCACGCGCACCAGAATATCCGCACCGCGCTTGGTGAGAATCGGCGGCGGTCCCGGCTTGATGTCCGGAAGCTTCAGCGCGCCGCCGGCCATGGCCGCGGAAGCAGCGGGCGCAGGCAGTTTCGTGCCGGCACCGATGCCTGCGATTTCCTTGATCTCAACGCCCTGGTGCGCCACGACCATGATGTCGTGCCAGGTCTGCGCCGGCAGCGAGCCGCCGGTCATGCGGTTGGTTGGCGAGTAGTCGTCGTTGCCGTACCAGACCGCGCAGGTGAAGTTGCCGGTAAATCCGACGAACCACGCATCGCGATAGGCATTGGTGGTGCCGGTCTTGCCGGCGGTCGGAATGCCGTCGAGCCGGGCGCGCCGTGCGGTGCCTTCGCTGACGACGTGGCTCATCATGCCCGACATGTCGGCGGCGACCGAAGCCGGTATCGCCTGCAGCGGCTTCCTGCCGTCGCGGTCGAACCGCCATACCAGGTCGCCGGTGGCGGTGCGGACTTCCAGCACGGCATGCGGCGTGACCGACTTGCCCTTGTTCGGGAAGGTTGCGTAAGCCACGGCGTGTTCGAGCACCGAGACCTCGACGGAGCCGATCGGCAGAGACGGTGTATCCGGAAGCGGCGCCTTGATGCCGAAACGGCGCGCCACCTCGACGATCTTGCCGCGGCCTCGCTTTGCCGCATCCCACTGGTTTTTCGGATTACTGCCGATCGCAATCGACAGTTTCACCGGCACCACGTTGATCGAGCGCGTGATCGCCTGCGTCAGAGTCACCGAGCCGGAATAGGAATGGCCGTAGTTCTGCGGACACCAGTTGCCGAGGCAGACCGGACCGTCCACCACGATCGAACTCGGCTTGAAGCCGTTCAAGAGCGCCGCGGTGTAAACGTACGGTTTGAACGACGAGCCGGGCTGGCGCATCGCATCGACCGCGCGGTTGAACTGGCTGGCGCCGTAGTCGCGGCCGCCAACCATCGCACGCACGCCGCCGTCGAGGTCTGCCACCACGGTCCCGGCCTGGGTCGCGTGATAATCGCGGCCGAACTGGCGCAACTGGTTTTCGACGGCTGCTTCCGCGGCGCGCTGTACGGTCATGTCGATCGCGGTGCGAACCACGAAGACGCGCTCGGCATAGGATTTGGGAAAGGTGTCGACCAGCCGGCGCATCTCGTCAAACGCCCAGTCGAGATAGTAGTTCGGCGAATTCTCGTCGCGGCGATCGACGGCGATGGCCGGGTTGCGCCGCGCGCCGAACACCTGGCCCTCGGTCATGAAGCCGGCATCGACCAGATTATCGAGCACCACGTTGGCGCGGGCGCGGGCGGCGGGCAGGTTGATATGCGGCGCGTATTTGGTCGGGGCCTTGAACAGCCCGGCGAGCATCGCGGATTCCGCGAGGTTGACGTCGCGCGCCGACTTGTTGAAGTAGAAATGCGCGGCGCCGTCGACGCCGAATGTGCCGCCGCCCATATAGGCGCGATCGAGATAGAGCTTCAGAATCTCATTCTTGGTGAGGCGCGTCTCCAGCCAGATCGCCAGGAAAGCCTCCTTCACCTTGCGCTCGATGGTGCGCTCGTTGCTCAGGAACAGGTTTTTCGCCAGCTGCTGGGTGATCGACGATCCGCCCTGCCGCACGCCGCCGGCCTGCGCGTTGGTCACGAGCGCTCGCGTGGTGCCGGCGATGTCGATGCCGAAATGGTCGTAGAAACGGCGGTCCTCGGTGGCGAGCGTCGCCTTGATCAGATTGTCCGGGAAATCCTCCAAGGGTATGGAATCATTGTGCTTGATGCCGCGGTTGCCGATCGGATTGCCGTAGCGGTCGAGAAACGTCACCGCGAGATCGGATTTCTTCAGCCAGTCGTCGTCGGAAGTCTCGCGAAAGGCCGGCACCGCCAGCGCGAGCATCAGCAGCAGACCGCCGAGCCCGATGGTCGCTGCCTCGGACATCGGTTCGATGAAAACCCAGCGTTTCCATCGGCCGACATAGAAACGGTCCATGAACATGGAGAACCGTTCGTACAGTTCGCGTGCGCCCTTGCCGGAGGAGAACAGCGTGGAGTCGATGCGTGCATCGAAATCCAGCATCCAGTGCCGGATTTTCCTCTGTAGTTGCGGTGGTACGATCTGGCGCACCGGGACCCTTGGTCAATTCGCAGCGCTTAGGGCGCCCCGCTGGGCACCGTCAAGACGTCATGCGGGAATGTTGCGGCAAACCCAAGGCGATTCTACGCCATCGGAGACTCGTTTCCTATCTAACCGAGCGGGAGCCATAAACCAATGGTCCGGCTCACGATTTTAGACAGCAGAGCTAATGCCGCCGCTCGGCTTTCTCACCCCGTCGCACCTTGTCCCTTGCGCCGGCGAGGCGGCAGCCCCTAGAAGGGACACCACCCAGCACGCCCAGTCAGGGAATCATGACCGCGCAGCCCAAGCCGCCCTCGGGTCAAGAGGGATTCTTTTGGAAAACCAAGACGTTGGAAGAGATGTCTAGCGTCGAATGGGAGAGCCTGTGTGACGGCTGTGCACGCTGCTGCCTCGAAAAGCTCGAGGACGAGGATACCGGCAAGATCTATTTCACCCATGTATCCTGCAAGCTGCTGGATGCTGGACTATGCGCCTGCAAGGACTATGCGAACCGCTCCGACCAGGTGCCGGACTGTGTCCGGCTCACGCCTGAAAATGTCCGAACCCTGACTTGGCTGCCGCCGAGCTGCGGCTACAGGCTGGTGGCCGAGGGCCGCGATCTCTATTGGTGGCATCCGCTGATTTCGGGCGATCCCAATACCGTGCACGAAGCCGGCGTCTCCGTGCGCGGGCGGGTGCAGGGAACCGAGAACGAGATCGCCGACGCCGACCTCGAGGATCACATCGTGCAATGGCCGGCGCTGCTGCCCAAGCGGGCGCGCCTCAAGAAGCGACCTGTCGTCCGATAGCGCGCCGGCGGGGCTTCACATCGGAGGTAGGGCGCGATAGCCTGTGAAGGTAGTGGCGACCTGCATTTCATCTGTAAGTAGTTGGTTCTTCGGCGGCCCGATTTACTCTGAGGTGCACGCATGACTGACGCCCCCGTTGTCGGCATCCCCTCTGATCCCGAAATCGAAAGACTGGACGCGACGGCCGCGCTGTGCCTGTCGGGTGGCGGCTATCGCGCCATGGTGTTTCATGTGGGAGTGCTCTGGCGCCTCTACGAGACCGGGCTGCTGGCCGGCGTCAAACGCATCTCGAGCGTTTCAGGGGGGTCGATCACGGCCGGCGTGCTGGCGCTGCAATGGCGTGAGCTCAGTTTCAGGCCGGACACCATCAAGAGCGAGTTCATCCCGAAATTCGTCGCGCCGCTGCGTGCCTTTGCCGGTGTGACGATCGACGCGGAATCCGTCATTCTGGGCGCGCTGCTGCCGGGCAGCATCGGCGACCGCATCGCCAGCGCCTATGACGAGCACCTGTTCCACGGCAGGACGCTGCAGGACATGCCGGATGAGCCGCGTTTCGTGATCAACGCGACCAACGTGCAATCCGGCGTGCTCTGGCGTTTCATGAAGCCCTACATGCGGGACTATCGCGTCGGCAAGGTTTCGAAACCGAACATTGCGTTGGCGCAGGCGGTCGCGGCCTCGTCTGCCTTTCCGCCGGTGCTCTCGCCGTTCGAACTGCGCCTCCGCGACAGTGACTTCGAGCTCAACTCGGGGACGGACCTGCAGCGGCCGCCGTTCACGACGCGCGTCGTTCTCAGCGATGGCGGCGTCTATGATAATCTCGGTCTGGAGACGGCATGGAAGCGGCACGAGACGGTGTTCGTCAGCGACGCCGGCGGCAAGATCGAGGCGGAAGAAAAGCCGGAGACCGACTGGGCGCGGCATTCCTACCGTGTGCTGAACCTAATCGACAATCAGGTGCGCTCGCTGCGCAAACGCCAGGTCATCGACTCCTTCAAGTCGAAGGCGCGGAAGGGAGCCTATTGGGGCATCCGCACCGATATCGCGGACTATGCATTGCCCGATGCGCTGGACTGTCCGCTGGCGCGCACAATGCAGCTTGCGGAGCTGCCGACGCGGCTGAAACGGCTCGACGATACGACGCAGGAGCGGCTGATCAACTGGGGCTACGCGGTCTGCGACGCCGCGCTGCGGGCGCATGTGGACGCAACATTGCAGCCGAAGCCGGCATTTCCATATCCCAATTCGGGGGTCTGACGCGGAGGCGAGCGCAGCGGACGCGGGCGAAAAGGTCAGCCGCACGCGATCGATGCGCGACCCGGTGGAACGAGAGGCCAGCGGCCGGCAGGCCCCGGACGCCGGCTGCGGGCGGCTCGGGACGGGTCCGGACCGCCTCACGCGGCTGCGATGGCAGCTTCGCGGGACGCACCCATGCGTGTAATTGGCTGCCGCGGCCTCGAATTGCCCTTTACATAGGCTCCACACAGCAACTCCACGCGGCCTCCCGCCGCGCCCCCCCCCGATCACGCACGGCCGCATGAACAAGTTCGAACGGCAGAGCCATCTCCCGGCTGATCAGCAGACATTGCCCGAGCCGACCGCGAGCGATCAGTCGCCATCGCCGGGGGAACTCATCGAACTCAGCGATGCGCCGCCGATTGCGCCGCAGGTTCCGCTGACGCAAGGCGAAGTCCGCACCATCCTGCTGAGCCTGATGCTGACGATGTTTCTGGCCGCGCTCGACCAGACCATCGTCGCCACCGCGCTGCCGACCATCGGCCGCCAGTTCCAGGACGTCTCCAGCCTGTCTTGGGTGATCTCGGCCTATCTGCTGGCATCGACAGCGGTGGCGCCGGTGTTCGGCACGCTCAGCGACATCTACGGCCGCCGTGCCATGATCATTTTGTCCCTCAGCCTGTTCGTCGCCGGCTCGGTGCTGTGCGCGCTGGCGCCGAGCATGCCGGTGCTGATCCTGGCGCGCGGCCTGCAGGGGCTCGGCGGCGGCGGCATCATGCCGATCGTACAGACGGTGATTTCCGACGTGGTCAGTCCACGCGAACGCGGCCAGTATCAGGCCTACTTCAGCGGCGTATGGGTGGTCGGTGGCATCGGCGGGCCGATCCTCGGCGGCGTGTTCGCCGAGCATTTGCACTGGTCGATGATCTTCTGGATCAACGTGCCGCTGGCGCTGGGAGCGTTGGCGCTGCTGCTGCCGAGGATGGGCAAGATCCCGGTGTTTCACCGCAGGCGCAAGGTCGACTGGCTCGGCGGCGTGCTGCTGATGGCTTCTGCCGTCGTGATCATGCTGGTGCTGACATGGGGCGGCAACCGCTATCCCTGGCTGTCGCCCGTCATCATGGCGATGATCGGATCATCCGTGGCGCTCGCGCTGGCGTTCGTGTGGCATGCCCGAAATGCCGACGAGCCTTTCCTGCCGTTGCCGCTGATGGGCGGAACGGTGGTGCCTATGCGATGGCGGCCGGCGGTTGTGCGATGGGGGCGATGCTCGGGCTCTCCGTGTATCTGCCGCTGTACTACGAAGTGGTCTATCATCTCAGCGCCAGCGAGGCCGGACTGGCGCTGATTCCGCTGGCGGCCGTTTCGACGGTCGGCGCAGCGATCGCGGGCCGGACCATGGCCCGCGCCAGGCACTACAAGCGGGTGGCCATCATCGGGACCGCGTGTGCGGCGGTGGCCGGATGCGCGCTGACGCTCACGACCATGCCGTTATGGGCCCTGCTGGCGCTGCTGTCGGCGTTCGCGCTGGGGCTCGGCACGGTATTTCCAGTCAGCGTGGTATCGATCCAGAATTCGGTGATGCGATCGCAGATCGGCACCGCCACCGGCGCGATGAATTTCTTTCGCGCGCTGATGGCGTCGTTCACGGTGGCGGCGTTCAGCGCGATCCTTTTGATGTCGCTCGGCGCCGACGTTTCTCTTGGCGGCTCTCTTGGCGGCGAGCATCGCGGTCCGGTGAATTCGATTGCCGCCGCCGACATGGTGACGGCGTTCCGCTACGTATTCGGCGCGGCCACGGTACTGATCGCCGTCGCATTGCTGTGTATGGCCCTGATGGAAGAAAAACCGCTGGCCGGCCCGGCCGAGGTCCCGGCGGACATGGCCGAGTAGGGCGCCCGCGCGCATTCTGCCAGCTCCCGCCGTCGCGGCTATCAATCGGCCGGCAATTCATCTAACAGCGGCCGCAGCAGTCAGACATTGAAACTCGACAGGAGCCCGCCATGAGCAAAGCCACCATCGAACAGACCAAGATGGGCACCGAGGGCATCGCGTTCTGCATCGCGCGAACCCTGATCGAGCGCGACCCGTCGCTGAAGGCGCCGATGCGGGCAAATTTGCGCAAGATGTGGGAACTCCTCGAAGAGCGCGAAGATCATGCCGCCGCCGATATGGTCGACACCATGATCAAGGCGCTGAACGATCCCGCGTTCTTCAAGCCGTAAGGACCACCGAACGCCGGCGCCGAAGGCGACACACACCGCTCAGGTCCCCGGCCGCGAAACCTCGGTCTCCTTCGACGTGATGAATTCCAGCAGCACCGGGATGCCCTCCTTGGTCTTGGCAATGCCCCGCTGAATCGCAGGGATAATGTCCTCCGGATTGGTCACCCGCTCGCCATACCCGCCGAAGGCCCGCGCCATCGCGGCGTAGTCGCCGGAGATGTCGGTCGAGCGGTATTTTTCGGTCGAGATCGGCATCACCTTCAATTCGATCGCCATGCTGAAGTTGTTCAGAAGGATCGACATGATCGGGATGCGCTCGCGCACCGCAGTCTCGAAATCCATGCCCGTGAAACCGATCGCGGCGTCGCCCCAGACGTTGATGCAGAGTTTTTCCGGCCTTGCCAGCTTGGCGCCCATGGCGAGGCCCAGCCCGTAGCCGAGCTGGGTGGTCTTGCCCCAGCCGATATAGGACAGCGGCTCGACCGCCTTCCAGAACGGAGAGAGCTGGTCGCGCGGACTGCCGGCGTCGTGGGTGATGATGGTGTTCTTGATGTCGACGGTGTGCTGCAAATCCCACAGCACGCGATAGGGATTGAGCGGCGCATCATTGTGGGTCAGCTTCGGTAGCCACTTCGCCAGCCATTCCTTATGCGAGGCGGCGATTTCGCGAGCAATAGCAGTCGCATCGCGGTCAGCCTTGATGCTGTTGTTGATCTCGTTCAGCAATGCGTCGAGCACCAGACCTGCGTCGCCGACCAGCCCGATCCTGGCCTCGACATCCTTGTTGAGATGCGCGGGGTCCAGCGTTGAATGGATGATGGTTTTGCCCTTTGGCATGGCGATGCCGAACGAGGTTTCCGTAAACGAGCAACCGATGCCGAAGATCAAGTCGGCCTCAGCCAGGAATTTCGCCACCGCGCGCGGCACGGCCAGACCGCCCGATCCGAGCGACAACGGGTGGTCTTCCGGAAACGATGATTTGCCGCCGAGACTGGTGGTGACGGGAATGGCGAGCCGCTCTGCCAGCCGTTTCAGCTGTGGCCAGGCTTGGGCGTAATGCACGCCCTGGCCGGCATAGATCACCGGCCGCTTGGCTGAGATCAGCAGCGCGGCGGCTTCCTTCACATGCACGGGATCGGCGCCGTAGCGGGTGCGCAGCACCGGCGTGTAGTTCAGCGGCTCCGGCACGTCCTCGTTCCACATGTCAGCCGGAATTTCCACGATGACCGGTCCGCCGCGACCGTTCTTCAGCTTTGTGAAGGCGCGGCGGAAGATGTTGCAGACTTCGGCAGCGATGTTGATCGGCTCGGAAGACTTTGAAAAAGCCCGCATCGCCTGGCTGGAATTAAAGTTCGGATCGATATTCGCCAGCCGCCGCGCGTAACCCATCGGCAGCACCAGCACCGGCACGGATTCGCCGTAGCATTGCGCGACCCCGCCCATGGCGTTTTCGGCTCCTGGGCCGTGCTGCATGCAGAACGCGCCGATGGTTTGCCCCGAGGTGACCCGGGAGATCGCGTCGGCCATGTGGATACCGATGCGCTCCTGGCGCACCATCACGGGTCGGATGTCGGCGGCGGCGGCATGCTCGATGAGATGATTGACCGGATAACCGCAGAGGATCTCGATACCCTCCCGCTTCATGATTTCCGCGATGGCGGTGCCGAGTTTCATGTCGTTCTCTCCCTGGAGTGGCCGATGTCGCGAGGTCGGCCTGCGACGGGTAGTTGGAACAGGAATTTCTCGTTCGGTAAAGCGCAGGCGCCGGCTTGCCCGCGAGGCTCTGATATGCGTCGCGGCGGCATCTGGCGCCGCGACGCGCCCGAAGCCGGGTCCTAGCGGGTCTCTTCCAGCGCGCGTCGCAGGCGCCGGATGATGACGCCGCGGGCGCGATCGTCGGCGGCGGCCTCGATCCGATCGTTGATGTCCAGCACGAGTGTCGACATATCGTTATGCCAATCGAGGCGTGTCACCGCTTCGGGCGCGAGCCGGCGTCGGCGCGCCACGTCCATCAGCGCGGGTTCGGGCGTCGACAACTCGTAGATGTCGTCGAGCACTGGCTGGAAAAGTTTGGCCGCCGGGACGATCCGCTCCGCGAGGCGCTCGGCGAGCCCCGCGATCGCTTCCTCTTCGCCGTGAACGAGAAATAAGCCCCGCTGGATCGGACGGCGTGCGGCGATCCATCGTGCAATCTCGGCGCCATCGGCATGACCGGAATACTCGTCGATCATGCGGATGCGGGCCGCGACCTTGATCTCGTCGCCCTGGATCCGGACGGCCCTGGCGCCGTCCTGGAGAAACCGGCCGAGGGTGCCGTGGGCCTGAAAGCCCACCAGCAGGACGGTGGCCCGGTTGCTCCACAGCCAGCGCTTCAGGTGATGCCGAATACGGCCGGCGTCGCACATGCCGCTCGCCGCGATGATGATATGAAAGCCGGTCAGTTTCGCGATCGCCTTGCTTTCGTCGACGGTTTCGGTGAACCGCAGATGCGGCGAGTTGAACAGGCGATTGAGGTCGATGTCCGGATCGAGGCTTTCGGCGTGCTCCCGGAAAACCTCCGTGGCGTGGATCGCCAGCGGCGAATCGAGAAAGATCGGCGCGGCGGGAATGTCGCCGCGTTCCATCAGGTCGATCAGATCGACGATCAGTTCCTGAGTGCGTTCAACGGCAAAGGCGGGAATCAGCAGGGCGCCCCTGGCTGTCGCCGCATCGCGAACCTCGGAGGCAAGACGCTGGCGGCGTTCTTCCGGCGTCGTTTTCGCGCGAATTCGGTCGCCGTAGGTCGCCTCCGAGATCACGTAGTCGAAGTCCGCGGGCGCCCTTGGATCAGGCTGCAGCAATTTTGCATCTGGACCGATATCGCCCGACGCCAGCAGACGCAGCGGCTGTCCGCCTGAGCCGGCGCCGTCAAACTCGAGTTCGATCGAGGCCGAGCCGAGGAGGTGGCCAGCATTCCAGTAGCGCGCGCGGACACCCGGGATCACGTCGATCCATTTCTCGTACCCAACCGGCTGGAACGACTGCAGCGCGGCCTTCGCATCGGCCTGGGTATAGATCGGAGTGACCTCCGGCCGCCCGCGCGCCGCGTTGCGGCGGTTGAGGGCAGCGACCTCGGATTCCTGGATACCTCCGGAATCCGGCAGCATGTAGGAACACAGGTCGATGGTTCCGCGGGTCGCCAGGATCCTGCCGCCAAAACCTTCGCGCACCAGTTTCGGCAACAGTCCGCTATGGTCGATGTGCGCATGCGTTAGCAGCACGGTGTCGATTTCGGCGGGCCGGAACGGAAAGACCCGATAGTTCAGTTCCTTCAGGGTCTTTTGGCCCTGAAACAGACCGCAGTCGATCAGAAAGCGGCCGGACTTCGTTTCGACGAGGTAGCACGAGCCGGTCACTGTGCGTGCCGCGCCGCAGAATCGAACGGTCACACTCATGGGATTTTCTCCGGAAAGCTCCTGCCATTGATCTCGCGGCGCAAGGCGGCAGCAAGGATGTCATCGAGCGGGATCGCGTTGGTCGGGTGAGGCACGCTGGATGTCGAGCGGACGGACCGTATGCCGGCTTCGGCAAAAGCAGTTGCTATTTCGGATGCAAACAGGGCGTGTGTAATGACGGCGTCGATCGTCGTCGCGCCGGCGGCGATGAGCGCCTTTGCACAGGCGATCAAGGTGCCGCCCGACGAGACGATATCATCGACCAGCAGAACCGGCCGGCGGGCGATCAGTCCGGCCTCGGTAAACCCGATGTCGACGGCGCGATCGCCGCGGCGAATTTTCTGCGCAACCGTATGTGCGAGTCCGAGCCGGCTTGCGAGATCGCTCACCCAGGGCCGAGACTCAGCATCGGGACCGATCACGACCGTTGCTGGATCAAGCCCGGTCTTGCGCAGCGTGACCGCAATGACCGCCATCGCCGAGAGGTTCTCGGCCTCGATGCCGGGAAATACCGTCCTGATATCCGGGGTGCGATGAAGGTGGGCATCGACCGTGATCACGCGGTCCACCGTCCCCGCGATAAGCCGACCGACAGCCTTCTGGCTGATTGCTTCGCCCGCGCGGAATGCGGCGTCCTGGCGCATGTAACATAGATACGGCGCGACCAGGACCAGCCGCCCGGCGCCGGTGCGCCGCAGCGCCTCCGCCGCGAACAGAATGGCAAGCAGTTTGTCGTTGGGCCGGTCAAGCGAGCCAAAGATGATGGTGGTCGATGCTGCCGGGCCGACGGTGACCCGCATTTCCCCGTCGGGAAAATGATGCACCGCGATTTCCTGGAGCGGAAGGCCGAGCAGCGCCGCCAGCCGACGGGCGTCGCCGGCGCCGGTTGGCAGGCTGTGGATGGCGACACCGCTCACGGTGTGGTCGTGTTGTGGGACGAGGGCATGGCTTCGATCGCGAAGCCGGTATCGCTCCTCGCACCGGCGGCGGTCAGATCGAGCTCCGACCGATCGAAGGCGTACACCCGGTATAGCGGTTCGCCGCTTTCGACGCGGTCGCCGATCTTCTTGAACAGCCTGATGCCGGCTCCCTTGTCGAGCGGCGCGCCGGCGATCCGCGCCAGCCGGTTCAACCGCAGGCAGTCGATGCCGGAGACGACGCCGTCACTGTCGGCGATCACATCGAAGGTCAGATTTCCCAGGTCGCTGCGGCAGTCCGACGGACCCTGGGCCACGATGATTTTCTGCATCTGTTTCAACGCCGCCCCGCTGTCGAGCAATTCGCGGGCGCGGGAATAGCCGGCGCCGCCCCGCAGCTTCGGATCGCATTCCAGCAAATGCGCCGCGAGCCGAAGCGACTTCTCACGCAAATCCCGAGGCGCGGCGTGATCGTTCTGCAAGACGGCCATGACGTCCTGGGCTTCGAGCACCGGACCGATGCCGTTGCCGATCGGCTGGCTGCCGTCGCTTGTGATCACCTCCACCGATATGCCGAAGTGGTCGCCGACGAATTCGAACAGTTTACGCAGCCGCATCGCCTCCCCGCCGTGGGTGAGCTTGGCCGTGGGGCCGACCGGCAGGTCGATGAGGAGGTGGGTCGAACCCGCCGCGAGTTTCTTCGACATGATCGAAGCGACCATCTGCTCGCGGGTGTCGAGGCTGAGCGGTCGCTGCACCGAGATCAGGATATCGTCCGCCGGAGACAGGTTGACGTGTCCGCCCCAGATTAGACAGCCATTGCAGGCGGCGACGATGGCCTTCATCTCATCGACGCCGACGTTGACCCGCGCCAGGACTTCCATCGTATCCGCCGTACCTGCGGGAGAGGTTATGGCCCGCGAGGAGGTCTTGGGGATGGTGAGTCCGTGCGCTGCCACGATCGGCACCACGATCATGGACGTTCGGTTGCCGGGAATTCCGCCAATGCAATGCTTGTCGACGACGATCGGGTTGGTCCATTTCAGTTGCGTTCCGGCCTGTGCCATCGCACCGGTGAGGGCGATGAGTTCATCGCTCGTCATGAAGCTGGCGGAAGAGATCAGGAACGCGGCAGTTTCCATGTCGGAGTATCGGTAATGGGTTAGATCATTGATGACGGAGGTTATTTCCGCGGCGCTCAGGGTCCGGCCCCGGATCTTGGCGCGCACCGCTTCGAGGCTTTCAGGCGGCGTCGCGGGGGTGACCGTCACCAGGCTACCGGCAGGCTCGGCGAAGCGCCGGAACGCCGGTTCGGAAAGACCGATCTCGTCGCGGCCGACCAGGGCGTCGTCGTCCGTCACCAGCAGAGTGGCCAGTAGCACTCTGGAGTTGCGGCGCAGCTCGACCCGGCTGAATCCTCGGAAGATCTCCGGGCGCAAGGCCTTTGACCGCCGTGAGATGACCACGACGTTTTCGCGTCCGGTGTCCAGATTGACGCTTCGAATCTTCAGGGGCGGTCGGGACGTATCAGGGATCATTTGCCAAGACCTGCAGACTGAAGCACCGAATTGCAGCATGGTCGAGATTGGGTGCGCACGATTGACCCAAATCATGGTGGTATCGAGCGCACCTCAACCTTGTTGACGCTTGATTGTTGCGTGGTGCGAAGCCTGACGCCGATCCCAGGCGCGGGAGTGCGTTGCACAAAGGTCACAGGCCCGCCGAAACTGGGCCGTGTCACTGCGCTGTCATCGTCTCTAACGGATTTCGCGGTACGTGTCCGCATATCGAATACTGCAATGCAGTTGCAATTTGCACCGGAGAACAAGAATGACTGTGTATCGAAAACTCATCCTCGGTTCGGCGGCGAGTCTTCTCGCCATTGGCGCTGCCCAGGCGGCCGATCTTCCGGTCAAGGCAAAAGCGGTCGAGTATGTCAGGATCTGCTCGCTCTACGGCGCCGGCTTCTTCTATATTCCGGGCACCGATACCTGCATCAAGCTCGGTGGTTATCTGCGTGTCGACACCACCTTCAACGGCGGTGCTCACGGAGCGCCGGCCTGGAACGGCGATCTCGGCCAGCAGAACCGTTTTCGCGACTACTTCGTTTCCCGTTCGCGTATGGCGCTGACGGTTGATACCCGCACCGCCACCGAATACGGCGTCGTCCGCACCTTCGGACAGGGCGATTTCCAGTTCCAGAATTTCGGAAGCACCAACCCGGGGCTTGCGGTCGGCTCCCAATCAGGTCTCAACAACGCTCTGCTTTCCACCGCGGGCGGCGGCTACGTCGCGGTCGAGTTCCTTTTCATCCAGTTTGCTGGCTTTACTTTCGGTAAATCGGCTTCGGCCTATGCGTCGCCCTGGCAGGGGACCCCGGGCAACATCAACTCGAACTTGCTGGGCGGTCATGTTACCGATACCGGCGTCAACAACATCCAGTACACGGCGGAATTCGGCAACGGCGTGTCCGGCAGCATCGGTCTCGATGAACCGAATGTGTGGGGCCGCACGGTGGTCTATAATCTGAGCATCCCGTCAGCAATCGGCGCTAATGGAACCGGATCGAATGCCTATGGCGGCGTGCACGCTCCCGACATCGTCGGCCGAATCCGCGTTGATCAGGCCTGGGGCCTGTTCCAGATCTCGGGTGCGGCGCACCTGGTCAATGCTTCCTACAATACGCTGGGAGCCGGATCGGTGCCGAACAACCTGTCCGAAATCAGCGGCCACCCCGACGACAAGTGGGGCGGTTCGGTGATGGCGGCGTTGCAGATCAAGAATCTTCCGACCGGTAAAGGCGACGACATCAAGATCGACGCGACCTACGCTAAGGGTCACACCAAGAACGTGATCGGCACCAGCGGTGGCTCGCCGAGCTTCGCCATGTTCAGCGGCAGCGGTTTCGGTTACCAGAGCGTGGGCTTTGGAGCGACCACCGACGCCGTCTATGTTCCCGGCGCTGCCGGCACCGGCGGTCTCAGGCTCACGACGGCCTGGGGTATTCGCGGCGCGTTCAACCACAACTGGGATCCGTACTGGTCAACCAGCGTGTTCGGAGGCTACTCCTCGATCCGCTATGATGGGGGAGCCAACGACAACATCAACGGGCTTGGAACCAGCACCGCCAAGGGAGCCTATTGTGCGGCCTTTCGGGTAAGCCATCCGGGCCAGGCAGTCGTCGGAAACCAGGTCGGCAACTACACCTGCAATCCGGACTTGAACGTCTCGCAGCTCGGCGTGATCACCCGCTGGACTCCTGTCAAGAACCTGACCTTCTCGGCCGAAGTTCAGTGGTTCCACCTCGACCAGAAGATGTCGGGCAGTTCGGTCTTCACCGCGTCGGCTCCGAAGCCTAACGCCCTCTACGAGTTCAAGGACCAGGATACGGTATTGCTGCAGGTTCGCGCCCAGCGGAATTTCTGATCGCTGACGCAGTCAAAGTGGTAGTGCAACGCGAGGCGAGAAGCAGAGTCAGCTTCTCGTCTCACGCTGCCGTTTCAGCATCGCTGTCGTCAGGAAATACTCTTTCACCAGCTGATTGGACTTCGCCTCCCGCGCTGGCCCCGTATGAATACCGGTGCGCGCTGCATTTGCAGCTGGCGTCGCTCCCGCGCCCGCGTATCCGGCAAAATGCCGATCCCGACTTAATCGTTCGTTCAGCGTATTCGTCAATGGGCCGTCAACCAATCCACTCTAGCTTTCGTCTCCTGATATGGGCGCGGGAGAATCGCGCGTCGGCAGGAGTTTCGGGTGCAAAAGCTTTTTTCAAGTTTCCTGCGCGACCAATCCGGCGCCACCGCCATCGAATATTGCCTCATCGCAACCGGGATCGCCTTCGTGATCATCGCCGCCGTCAATGGCATCGGCACCTCCCTCAACGGCACCTTCATCTCGGTGAATTCATCGCTGAAGTAGCGGCCGGGCTAAGCCCTGTCAGCGGCCTTCTTGCATCCGCGTTCAACGCCCGCATCATTCCGATCCGCGCGAACATCACCCAGCCGCCGCCGATCTCGGCGGCATTGATCAGGTTTTCGACGGCGACCTGCCAGCGTTCCTGCTGTTGAACCTCTTGCGGCAGCCTCATGACATGATCGGCGGCGTGTTGCAGCGTCGTCAGCCTGGCGCCGCCGCGTAGTCGGATTGGCTCATCGAACGGCGTCGACCACGGCATCTCAGGCGAACGGTTGCTGCAACGTTGCCATCTCGTGACCTGAACCGATCGCGCCGCGTGAGCGGTTGCGCATCTAGCCGGCTTTTTTCGACCGGAGCGGCGCCCGCACCGGCTTCTCGGACTTCTTCGGCTCTGGCTTGGCCGCCCGCTTGCCGCTGCCGCCGATCGGCAGCAGCATCTCGCGCTGGCCGGCGGCGGCCTTGCGCGGCTTCTTGCCCTTTGCCTTGGCGGCGGGCGCGGACGGCTTCTCGCTGGCGAGGCTGCGCTTCAGCGCGTCCATCAGATTGATGACGTTGCCGCTGGTTTTCGGCGCTGATTTCGCCGTGGTCTTGATGCCGCTGCGCTTCTGGTTGATCAGGTCGATCAGCGCGGATTCATAGCGATCCTCGAACTGGTCGGGTTCGAACGAGCCGGATTTCTGTTCGACGATATGCTTGGCCAGATCCAGCATGTCCTTGGTGATTTTCACATCCTGGATGTCCTCGAAGTATTCCTTCTCGCCGCGGACCTCGTAGGGGTAGCGCAACAGCGTTCCCATCAGGCCCTTGTCGAGCGGCTCCAGCGCGATGATGTGTTCGCGGTTGGTCAGCACCACGCGCCCGATCGCGACCTTGTTCATGCTGCGGATGGTCTCGCGGATCACCGCGAAGGCGTCGTGGCCGACCTTGCCATCGGGGACCAGGTAGTAGGGACGGATCAGGTAGCGGTTGTCGATGTCGGACTTCGGCACGAACTCGTCGATCTCGATGGTGCGGGTCGATTCCAGCGCGATGTCGTCGAGTTCGTCCTTCGAGACCTCGATGTAGGTATCGGTATCGACCTTGTAGCCCTTCATGATGTCTTCGGCGGCCACTTCCTCCCCGGTGTCGGCATCGACCTTGGCATACTTGATGCGGTGGCCGGTCTTGCGGTTGATTTGGTTGAAGCTGACCTTCTCGGTATCCGACGTCGCTGGATAGAGGGCGACCGGGCAGGTCACGAGCGAAAGGCGCAGGAAGCCTTTCCAGTTGGCGCGGGGGGCCATGCGATACTCCGAAAACGCAACAAATGACGGGTGAGAATACCACCGGGGAACCTGGTTTCAAGCCGACGGGATGGAAATCTCCTAATGGCGTTAACCGTGGCGGGCCGGCAAGGTTGCATGGCGAGGCCGGGTCGCGCGCAAGCGCCGGCGGAGACGGGTGGCATCGGGCATCGGAAGCCGCGATCCGGAACATGATCCGCCATCAGGCGTTGTTGGTGACATGAAACCGCTGCATTCACCGGCATTTTCGCGACATCGAGGAGGGCAGCGCCATGGCACCGAGACGCCACGATCAGATCGTTGAAACCGCGACGGAAGCCAGGCAGGCCGAGCCGGGTCCGTCGGTGCTTGCGCTGCTCACGATTTCGACCGGACTCGCGGTGCTCATTCTCGGCGTGGTGTGGTTCGTCTTCTTCCGAACCTGAGCAGCTTGACGGGGGCGTCACTTGATGGGGCGTCAATTGCGTCGAAGCGCGGGTGGCGCTGGGCGCAAAAAAGCCCAGCAGCATCGTGCTGCCGGGCAGTTGGGGAGGAAGCGCGAGCGGGCCGAATAGCGTCGTCCCGCTGGCAAGTCGCAGTGGAGGTGCATCGCAGGACCCCATGGCTCGCGCCGCAAGCGCATGATCGGAGGCGAAGGCCTTGTCCCGCCGTTTCCTGTCCTTGTCGTGGCGATACTCATCGAGGAGGCGGGGCAATGTTAGTGGTCACCAGCCATTGCCAAAGGGCCTCTCGATGATGCAATCAGCCTGACGCCAACGCTGCGAATCCACCGGTCAATTGAGCTCGCTTTGGACGGCCATATTGACGCATGAAGTCTTCTGCGGTCGGATCTCAGAAACGCCCGCCTGTTGCCGGTCCGTCGAGGCGGCTGAAGAACTCGACCCGGTTATGAAGAAAAAGTAATGATGCGAATCGATTGCTGTTCATCGGGCGTTCACGCCGCGGCGCCTCATTTGGTCGGCGGCGATTTTGCCAGGACACACTACGGAGACCACCGTGCGCCTGCTCGTCGTTGAGGACGACCCGGATCTCAACCGTCAGCTGACGACGGCGCTGAGCGACGCCGGCTATGTGGTCGACCGCGCCTTCGACGGCGAGGAGGGGCACTTCCTCGGCGACAGCGAACCCTATGACGCCGTCGTGCTCGACATCGGACTGCCGAAAATGGACGGCATTTCGGTGCTCGAGGCATGGCGGCGAAACGGCCGTGCGATGCCGGTTCTGATTCTCACCGCGCGCGACCGCTGGAGCGACAAGGTGCAGGGCTTTGACGCCGGCGCCGACGACTACGTGGCCAAACCGTTTCATCTAGAGGAAATCCTGGCCCGGATTCGCGCGCTGCTGCGACGCTCCGCCGGCCATGCCCAGTCCGAACTGACCTGCGGGCCGGTGTCGCTGGATACCAGGACGGGCCGGGTCAGCGTGTCGGGCAACCCGATCAAGATGACCTCGCACGAATACCGCCTGCTGGCCTATCTGATGCACCATACCGGGCGCGTGGTGTCGCGCACCGAACTGGTCGAGCATCTCTACGATCAGGACTTCGACCGCGACTCCAATACCATCGAAGTGTTCGTCGGCCGCATCCGCAAGAAGCTGGACGTCGACATCATCCAGACCGTGCGGGGGCTCGGTTATCTGCTGACGCCCCCATCGCCAGGCGGCTGATCAAAGGTGTTGATCGAACCGCCGGCTTGCGCTCTGGTTCCGGCATGATCTCGTCCGAAAACAGGCATCGATCGATCGGCTCGTGGCCCGCGGCCATGCGTTTCGGGATTGCGCCCTGATGCGCGGCAGCTCGCTCGCCACCCGGCTGTTCCTGTCGGCGACCGCCTGGGTGGTGATCATCCTCGCCATCACCGGCATAGTGCTGTCGTCGGTTTACCGTGGCGCGACCGAGCGGGCGTTCGACCGCCGTCTCAATCTCTATCTCCGCACCATCATCGCGGAAGTGGCGACGCCTGATAACACGCCTGACCAGTTCCAGTCGCTTGGCGAACCGCTGTTCGAACTGCCCTTGTCCGGCTGGTACTGGCAGATCACGCGCGCCGACGGCGACAAACCGGAGTTGCGCGCGTCGCGCTCGCTGTGGGACAAGAAGCTGCCGAAGCTCGAAGAGCAGGGGGCCGATCTGACCACGGCCGGAGTCCGTCTCGGCTATGTCGATGGTCCCGAGGGCCAGACGTTGCGGATGGTCGAACGTCCGGTCGATCTCGGCATCGACGGCACCTTTCTGATCAGCGTGGCCGGAGATGCCAGCGAGATTTTCGACGAAACCCGCAGCTTCGATTACTACCTCGGCGGCACGTTTGCGGCATTGTCGATCGTGCTGGTGCTCACCACCATCTTTCAGGTTCGGTTCGGGCTTGCGCCGCTGAAGCGCATCTCGGAGTCGATCGCCGACATCCGCTCCGGCCGCGCCGAACGGCTAGAGGGCGAGTTCCCCGTCGAGATCGCGCCGTTGGCGCGGGAGACGAACGCGCTGATCGACGCCAACCGGGAAATCGTCGAGCGCGCCCGCACCCATGTCGGCAATCTCGCGCACGCCATCAAGACGCCGCTGTCGGTCCTCGTCAACGAAGCCTCCGCCCGCGGCGCCGACCCGTTCGCGGCCAAGGTCCTGGAACAGGCCGATGTGATGCGCGACCAGGTCGCGCACCATCTGGAGCGCGCCCGGATCGCCGCGCGGCTCACCGTGATCGGCACCGTGACCGAGGTTGCGCCCGCAATCGAGGCGTTGCGCCGGACCATGCAGAAGATCCACCGCGATCGCGACATCGCCATCGTCGTCAGGGCCGACGCCCGGGCGAAGTTTCGCGGCGAACGGCAGGACCTCGAGGAGATGGCCGGAAACCTCGTTGACAATGCCTGCAAATGGGCGGCAGCGCAGGTCTCCATCGAGGTGCTGGTGGAACCGGCGCTTGAGCCGGGCGGCGGACCGATGCTGCGGATCATCGTTGACGACGACGGGCGCGGGTTGCCGGCTGCAGAACGGGCGCAGGCCTCGCGCCGGGGCCAGCGGTTGGACGAATCCAAGCCGGGATCGGGGCTGGGGCTTTCGATCGTGGTCGACCTCGCGGCCCTGTACGGCGGCGGTCTTTCCCTTGGCAACGCGCCGATCGGAGGACTGCGGGCGGAACTCGTGTTGCCGGGAGTGTGAATGCTGTCTCGCCGTTAATGCGGCGCAGGCAACGCAGCAGGTGGCGCGCGCCGGGGACATGACCTTTCGGCGTCATTCCTAAACGGCTTCTTAACGCCAGGGCTTTTATGATGACCGGTGGGCAACTATCACCGTCCCCGTGCAACACGCAGCCATACCGGGCGCATGAGCCAGACATCGATCGAGCGGCTGAGAGATTATCTCGCGCAGCTTCCGCCGCAGGCGCAGGCGCTGCTGATGCGGGAGTTCGAACGCGCCATCGAAAGGGGCGAGGACACCTCGGTCGCCTCCTTCGTGCTCGAACAACTGCGCAAGGTGGTGCGCGGAACCGATGAGGAGGCGCGGCCGCGCGTTGACGATCCGGCGCGCCTGCTGTTCCGCCCGCTCGAGCCGTTTCTCGTCGAAGGCAATGCTCCGGTACGGCCGGGTCGGATCCGCCGCGCGTCGTTGCTGCCGGTTTGGCAATGGCTGAATCGCGAGGGTGCGCCCGATCAAGCGCGGGAATTCGAAGCCGCACTAGCCCGGGTGCGGGAAGCCGGAACGACCTCCGATCTCGAGGTTACCGTCCGCGGGTTTCAGCACATCGCGGCGGATGCGATCCTCAAGATTGCCACGCCGCTGCCCGGAGGCGACCATCAGCGGGCGCTGGCGCGCATCGGTCCGCCCAAGGTGATAGAGGATGTGCTGCCGATCGGCTCGGTCCTGCAGGCCCGCGAAGCCCTCGATACCCTCGGCGGCCGGCTGCCCAGTTTGCTGCGCGTATTCGCGGATTCGCAGGTCGCCTCGATAGGGGCATGCCTCAACGTTCCTTCGCTGCAAACTCCGCAGTTGCTGCCGTTCGCCCTGTCGCTGGTGATGCAGCGGTTGCCGGCGCCGTGGCAGATCATCCGCCTCGCCATCACGATGGCGGCGTCCGACGATGAAATCCGCGTTGCCGCTACGCCCTACGGCGTTGCCGTCACCATCGCGCTGCACGATCTGTCGTTCCTCGCGGCCAGTCTGCGGACGGATATCAAGCGCGGGCATTTCGACACCGTTGCCGAGCAGCTCAAGACCCTCCATGACGGTGTGCGCGGCTTGCGGACCGAGCTTGATCTGCGCAACGACTCCTCATGGGGCAAGCAGCTGACGTCGATTCGGGCCGATATTTCCGGCGCCCTGCAATCGGAGATCGACAGCGTGCCCGGCCGGGTGCGTCGCCTGCTGCGTCAACGCGCCGACAAGGATATTCCCGCCAGCGCCAAGGTCGACGCCGGTGAAGTCGATGAAGCCGCCGCCTTGATCGATTTCGTCGCGGTGTGCCGCACCTATGCGAGCGAGCTTGCGATCAACGAAGTCACGCTGCGGACCTATTCCGACCTGCAGCAATACATCGAGAAGTCGACCGAGTCGCTGGTGCAATCGCTGCGCGGCGGCGACGCCAGGACGCGCGGCTACCGGCAGATGCAGGTCAAGGCGGCAATCCGTTTCTGCGAAATATTGTTCGGCCAGGACTATGCGTCGCTGATGAGCAGGGCGGCCGAGAACGCGCTGACCGGCGAGCGCAAGCCCTCCCGCGCCGGTTGATGGTAGTGAAATCCTCCGCTGCAATTTTTAGTTGATCTGATCTCGTGCGCGACCTACAATTTCGACCTACAATTTCGACCTACAATTTCGACCTACAATTTCGACCTACAATTTCGACCTACACTGTTGACCTACACTTTTAATGTGCCCTTTCATCGAGTGATTGATTTGAAATATGAACCCAGTCATTAATTTCGTTGAATTTGACAACGGCGTCGTCTCTGCAACATATCGAAACCTCATGATCGGCGCCAAGGTCGTTCTGGTCGACAAGACCAGCGACCTGCCATTATCCGATCCCGTCACGACGATTGCGTCTCCGGTCCCCGTCGGCGCCCTCCGGATCAGGCTGCCGGCCGCGGTCAAGCCGGGGGACTATTATCTGAAGGCGCTGAACGGGCACGGTGCCTTTGTCGCCCAGAGCGTCGGGTTTCACGTCAGCTGATAGTCGTTGTTGGTGGGTTTTTCAGGACTTTCCAGCCGCGCCGGCCTATTGATAATTGTCAATTGCCCGGTTCGCCGCTCGTGGTGTAAAGCGGCGCATCGGCGCCTTGCCTGTGGCGCCGCTTCACCGGAACTTGATTGATGACGCTGTGGTTCGTGTTCGCACTGATGACGGTCGCGGCGATCTTCGCCGTGCTCTGGCCGTTGAGCCGGGGGGGCCGGGCGCAAAGCGAAGGCAGCGAGGCCGCCGTTTACAAGGACCAGCTCAGCGAGATTGAGCGCGACGTGGCCAACGGACTGATCGGTTCCTCAGAAGCCGAAGCGGCGCGCGTCGAGATCAGTCGTCGCCTGCTGGCTGCGAGGGATAGTCAGCACGGCCCGCTGATGGCATCGAACACCGGGTTGCGCCGATCCGCCGCCATCCTCGCCCTGGTGGGGCTTCCGATCTTGGCGGTGGCGA
Organism: Bradyrhizobiaceae bacterium Ga0074131; assembly: GCA_001464035.1. Classification (GTDB taxonomy): domain Bacteria; phylum Pseudomonadota; class Alphaproteobacteria; order Rhizobiales; family Xanthobacteraceae; genus Bradyrhizobium. The sequence continues at coordinate 232,685 of LNEC01000006.1, read as the reverse complement.
TCTACCTCCCGCTGGGATCGCCCAGGCTCGGCGATTTTCCGCTGGCCCAGCGCGCCCGCGCCCCCGACGTCGCCCAGCCGTTTGACAATCTGGTGGCGCAGGTCGAGGCGCATCTGGAGAAGAATCCGACCGACGGCCGGGGCTGGAACGTGCTGGCGCCCGTGCTGTCGCGACTCGGTCGTCACGATGAAGCGGTTCGCGCCTATCGCAATTCCATCACCTACAGCGGCGACAGCCCCGAGCGTCGGTCCAACCTGGGCGAAGCCTTGGCTGCGGCCGCGGGTGGCGTGGTCACCGCGGAGGCGAAGGTCGAGTTTGAGCGCGCCGTCGCGCTGAACGCCGATGAGGTCAAGGCGCGTTACTACCTCGGACTGGCCGCCGAGCAGGACGGCCGCACCGGTGAGGCCGCCTCGATCTGGCGCGCCATGCTGGCAAAGGCGCCGCCGGAAGCGCCATGGCGTCCGCTGGTGCAGGCCGCGCTGGCCCGGGTGGGCGGTGCACCGGCGCCGGCGCTGCCAAACGAGGCGATGGCCGCGGCCAAGGACATGAATGACACCGACCGCGACGAGATGATCCGTGGCATGGTCGATCGCCTCGCCACCCGATTGAAGCAAAACGGCGACGATGTCGAAGGTTGGCTGCGGCTGGTGCGGGCCTATATGGTAATGGGCGATCGCGACAAGGCGATAAGCGCCCTTGCCAACGCCCGCCAGGCCGTCGCCAATGACGCCGAGCGGTTGCAGCGACTGAACGAGGGCCTGAAGAATCTCGGACTCGACGGATGATCATGATGCCGGAAATCACGCGAGAAACCAGAGGCCCGGCATGACGCGCAAGCAGCGGCGTTTGACCATGATCGGCGGCTCGCTCGCGGTACTCGCCGTCGCGGCGGCCCTGGTGCTGAACGCGATGCGCGATTCGATCGTGTTCTTTTCGACGCCTACGATGCTGGCCGAAAAACCTGTTGTCGCCGGCAAGCGTTTCCGCCTTGGCGGACTGGTGCAGCCGGGATCGCTGGTCCGTGGCGACAATCTTGCGGTCACGTTCCAGGTTGCCGATGGCAGCGCCGCGCTGCCGGTTTCCTTCAAGGGCATTCTGCCCGATCTGTTTCGCGAAGGGCAGGGCGTAGTCGCCGAAGGCGCCCTCGATGCAGCGGGCGTGTTCAAGGCCGACACCGTGCTGGCCAAGCACGATGAGACCTACATGCCCAAGGAAGTCGCGGACGCGCTGAAGAAGCAGGGGCACTGGAAGGACGATTACGGCGCGAAGCCGGCTTACGACGCCAAACCCGCTGCCGCCACGCAGGGCGCGTCGCAGGCGAAACAAGGAGTTTCGCAGTGATCGCGGAATCAGGACATTACGCACTGGTGCTGGCGCTGGCGCTGGCCTTGATCCAGTCCACGGTGCCGATTCTCGGCGCGCGCTGGCGCGATCCCGCCCTGATGAATGTCGCGCGCGCCACCGCGCTGGCGCAGCTGCTGTTCGTGGCGGCATCGTTCGCGGCGCTGGTTGCCTTGTACATCGTTTCCGATTTCTCCGTCGTCAACGTTTACGAGAACTCGCATTCGACCAAACCGCTGCTCTACAAGATCACCGGCGTATGGGGCAATCATGAAGGATCCATGCTGCTGTGGGTGTCTATCCTAGCTCTGTTCGGCGGCCTGGTCGCCGCGTTCGGCAACAATCTGCCGCTGTCGCTACGCGCGTATGTTCTGGCGGTGCAGGGCTGGGTCGCCAGCGCGTTCTATCTGTTCATCCTGATCACCTCGAATCCGTTCCTTCGCATCGCCAGCCCGCCGATCGAGGGTCGCGACCTCAATCCCGTGCTGCAGGACATCGGCCTCGCGGTGCATCCGCCGATGCTCTATCTCGGCTATGTCGGCTTCTCGATCTCGTTTTCATTCGCCGTCGCGGCACTGCTCGAGGGCCGGATCGACGCGGCATGGGCGCGCTGGGTGCGGCCATGGACGCTGGTGGCGTGGATATTCCTCACTCTCGGCATCGCGATGGGCTCGTACTGGGCCTATTACGAACTCGGCTGGGGCGGCTGGTGGTTCTGGGATCCGGTCGAGAACGCCTCGCTGATGCCGTGGCTGGCGGGCACCGCGCTGCTGCACTCCGCCGTGGTGATGGAAAAGCGCAACGCGCTTAAGGTCTGGACCATCCTGTTGTCGATCCTGACCTTCTCGTTGTCGCTGCTCGGCACCTTCCTGGTGCGCTCCGGCGTGCTGACATCGGTGCATGCGTTCGCGACCGATCCGACCCGGGGCGTGTTCATCCTTCTGATCCTGTGCGTCTTCATCGGCGGCAGCCTTTCGCTCTATGCCTGGCGGGCGTCGGCGCTGAAGCAGGGCGGGCTGTTCGCGCCGATCTCGCGCGAGGGCGCGCTGGTGCTCAACAACCTGTTCCTTACCGCGGCGTGCGCGACCGTGTTCATCGGAACGCTGTATCCGCTGGCGCTGGAAGTCTTGACCGGCGACAAGATTTCGGTCGGCGCGCCGTTCTTCAATCTGACCTTCGGGCCGCTGTTCCTGCCCTTGATGATCGCGGTGCCGTTCGGACCGCTGCTGGCGTGGAAGCGCGGCGATCTGCTCGGCGCGGCGCAGCGCCTGACCGCGGCCGGGATCGCGGCGCTGCTTGCGGTCGCCATGCTGTGGGCGTGGACGCGCGGCGGCAATGCCTTCGCGCCGCTCGCCATCGGGCTCGCCGTCTTCGTCATTGCGGGTGCCTTGACCGATCTTGCCGAGCGTACTGGCCTGTTCCGGGTGCCGTTCGCAACGGCCACGCGGCGCGCGCGGGGACTGCCGCGTGCGACCTGGGGCTCGGCGTTCGCGCATGCCGGCGTCGGCGTCGCCCTGATCGGGATCGTCTGCGAAACCACCTGGAACAGCGAATATATCGCGACGATGAGGTCCGACGATGTCGCAAAAATTGCCGGCTACGAACTGAAACTCGACGGCGTGACGCAGCGGCCGGGGCCGAACTTCCGCGAAATGCAGGCGCAGTTCACGGTCAGCCTCGATGGACGGCGGCTCGGCGAGATGACGCCGTCCAAGCGCAACTTCACAGCGCGGGCGTCCTCGACCACCGAGGCCGCGTTGCTGACGCGCGGCGCGAGCCAGCTTTATATCTCGCTGGGCGAGACCACCGCCGACGGCGCGATCGCGGTGCGGATCTATCACAAGCCGATGGTGCTGCTGATCTGGTGGGGCCCAATGTTGATGGCGTTCGGCGGCCTGCTGTCGGTGTCGGACCGCCGGCTGCGGGTCGGGGCGCCGAAGCCCGCGAAGGCCCTGCGCGGACTGCAGGCGGCGGAGTGATCGATTGAAAAAAATCCGCGCCTGCGTGCTTGCCATTGCCGTGATCGCGGGGTCGACGGGTGCGCACGCCGTGCAACCCGACGAGATCATGTCCGATCCGGGCAAGGAATCCCGGGCACGGGAGTTGTCGCGTGAACTGCGCTGCATGGTGTGTCAGAACCAGTCGATCGACGATTCCGATGCGCCGCTGGCGCGCGACTTGCGCCTGTTGGTGCGAGAGCGGATCGCCTCCGGCGACAGCGACGCCCAGGTGATCGACTTCCTGGTGGCGCGCTACGGCGAGTTCGTGCTGCTGAAGCCCCGGCTCAATTCCCGCACCCTGTTGCTGTGGCTGTTGCCGCCGCTGGCGCTGGCCGGAGGCGGGCTCGCGCTCTGGGCCTATGGCCGGCGCCGCTACGGATCTTCGGCCCGGGCCGATGACTCGCTGGTCAAATTGACTGCGGAAGAGGAAGCCCGGGTCGAGGCGCTGATATCTGGCAGGACGGCGAAGGACGAGCAGGTCTAGCCCCGCGGCTAACCCATTGTGGCAGTGCGATGTTCCGCCGCAGCTGCATCACCCCTTCATTACAAAAGTTTAATTCCCCCGCCAGCGCGCCGTAAGGCTGAGATGCCCATCTTCAGATCCGTAAGGTGCTCGCCCCCGGCACCGTCGAATCAGGCTTTGGAGATTTGCTCAATGACCGAACCCACCGATTTCTCGTCGCTTCCGTCGTATCGCGCACCGCGCCACCGCCTGTTCTCAGCTCGCAAATTCGCGCTGATGGCCTCGGTCGCGGCCGGCCTCGGCGTCGCCGTTTACGGCTTCAGCCCCTCCCAAGGCCCCGTTGATGTGTTCAGCAGCACAGCGCATGCGCAGGTCAGCGCAGAGGTCCGCAAGGTGGAGAAGCCCACCGGCTTCGCCGACATCGTCGAGCGCGTGAAGCCGTCGGTGATTTCCGTCAGGATCAATATCGCCGAGAAGAGCGCGAGTAAGGACGATAGTTCCAACAATAACAACGACGACTCACCGTTCCAGCCGGGCTCGCCGATGGAGCGCTTTTTCAAGCGCTTCGGCGGGCCCGACGGCTTGCCCCCGGGCCTGCGCGGCGGCCCCCGCGGCCGCGGCCCGGTGACGGGTCAGGGTTCCGGCTTCTTCATCTCGGCCGATGGTTTTGCCGTGACCAACAACCACGTGGTCGATGGCGCCGACAAAGTCGAAGTCACGATGGACGACGGCAAGACCTACACCGCCAAGGTGATCGGCACCGACCAGCGCACCGATCTCGCGCTGATCAAGGTCGACGGCCGAACCGACTTCCCGTTCGCCAAGCTTTCCGACGGCAAGCCCCGGATCGGCGACTGGGTGCTGGCGGTTGGCAATCCCTTTGGCCTCGGCGGCTCGGTCACGGCCGGCATCGTTTCGGCCAGCGGCCGCGACATCGGCAACGGCCCGTATGACGATTTCATCCAGATCGACGCGCCCGTGAACAAAGGCAATTCGGGTGGCCCGGCCTTCAATACCGAGGGCGAAGTGATGGGTGTCAATACCGCGATCTACTCGCCGTCCGGCGGCAGCGTCGGCATTGCGTTCTCGATCCCGGCATCGACCGTGAAGAGCGTGATTGCCCAGCTCAAGGACAAGGGCTCGGTCAGCCGCGGCTGGATCGGCGTCCAGATCCAGCCGGTGACGGCCGATATCGCCGACAGCCTCGGTCTCAAGAAGGCCGAAGGCGCGCTGGTTGCGGAACCGCAGGCCAACGGTCCGGCCGCGAAGGCCGGCATCCAGTCCGGCGACGTGATCACGGCGGTCAATGGCGAGCCGGTCAAGGATGCCCGCGAACTCGCCCGCACCATCGGCGCCCTGGCGCCCGGCGCAGCGGTGAAGCTCAACGTGCTGAGCAAGGGCCAGGACAAGGTCGTCAACCTGACGCTCGGCCAGTTGCCGAACACGGTGGAAGCCAAGGCCGACACCGACAAGGACAAGGGTAGCGCCAACAAGGGCACCGACGAGCCGAGGCTCGGTCTGACCCTCGCGCCCGCCAACAGCGTTGCCGGCGCCGGCAAGGACGGCGTCGTGGTGACCGAGGTCGTCCCGAAGAGTGCTGCGGCAGAGCGTGGCTTCAAGGAAGGCGACGTGATTCTCGAGGTCGCCGGCAAGAGCGTCACCAATGCCGGAGACGTGCGCGAAGCCATCAATGCAGCGCGCACCGAGAACAAGAACAGTGTGCTGATGCGGGTCAAGAGCGGTGGATCGTCGCGCTTCGTCGCGGTGCCGCTGGCCAAGGGCTGAGCATCGAGCTTCGCGAGATGGAGGGTGTCGCCGGCATCAGTCGCCCCCGCCGACGGCTCTTTCCGGGGGGCGGGCCTTAAAAACCCGCTCCCTACCGCTACCTTCCGGTGGAATACGCCCCCCTCCGTCGGAAGGGCCTAAGGGCGGTGAAGTCCCCCAGCTTCACCGCCCGCTTTTTTCGCTCAACCGCGAGGCGACGGGTCGCCTTGCATGAGGATGCCGGCCGCGCCATGGTGACAGAAAGCTCAACCGCCTCGACCGCCAACGATCGCCATATGCGCCTCCTGATCATCGAAGACGACCGCGAGTCCGCCGACTATCTGGTCAAGGCGTTTCGCGAGGTCGGGCACATCGCCGATCTCGCCGGCGACGGCGAGGAAGGCCTCTCACTTGCCGAAACCGGCGACTATGACGTGCTGGTGGTCGACCGCATGCTGCCCAAGCGCGACGGCCTTTCGCTGATCGGGAGCTTGCGCGAGAAGGGCAACCGCACGCCGGTGCTGATTCTCTCGGCGCTCGGCCAGGTCGACGACCGCATCAAGGGTCTGCGCGCTGGCGGCGACGATTACCTGCCGAAACCCTATGCCTTTGCCGAGCTGCTGGCGCGCGTCGAAGTGCTGTCGCGGCGCCATGGCGGTCCGGCCGAGGAAACCAGTTATCGCGTCGGCGATCTCGAACTCGACCGGCTGTCGCATCGCGTCGCCCGCGGCAAGGACGAACTGACGCTGCAGCCGCGCGAGTTCCGGTTGCTGGAATATCTGATGAAGCATGCGGGGCAGGTGGTGACGCGGACCATGCTCTTGGAAAACGTCTGGGACTATCATTTTGATCCGCAGACCAACGTCATCGACGTGCATATTTCGCGGCTGCGCTCCAAGATCGACAAGGGTTTCGAGCGGCCCTTGCTGCACACGATCCGCGGCGCGGGATACATGATCCGTGACGGCATTCGGTAAGCTGATCCGCACCACGGCGTTCCGCCTGACGCTGGTCTATCTGCTGCTGTTTGCGCTGTTTGCTGCTTCACTGCTGGGCTATTTCGCCTGGAATACGCGACGGCTGATCACCGAGCAGATCACCACCACCGTGAATGCGGAAGCCGGCGAGATCAGCGAGATCTATGCGCGGCGCGGACTGCGCGGGCTGGTGTTCACGATCGAGAACCGGGCGCTGCGGCCCGGCGCCAATCTCTATCTGGTGACCACGCCGACGGGGCAGGCGGTCGCCGGCAATGTCGGCTCGCTGGCGCCGGGCGTGATGGCGACTTCGGGGTGGTCGGAGACCGCCTACCGTCGGCTCGACGAACAGGACATCCCCCGCGACCACCGCGCGCTGGTGCGTGTCAGCGAACTCTCCAGCGGTTTCCGGCTGCTGATCGGGCGCGACCTGGAGGAACGGCGGCGGCTGTTCGGCATCGTCGTCAAAGCCGCGCAATGGTCGCTGCTGGTCGTCGTCGTGCTCGGCCTCGGCGGCGGTATCTTCGTCGCACGCCGGGTGCTGCGGCGCATCGACGCCATGACCGGCACCACCCAGCGCATCATGGCGGGCGATCTGACCGGGCGGCTGCCGGTCGGGCGCAGCGGCGACGAACTCGACCGTCTGGCGGAAAATCTCAACGCCATGCTGGAGCGGATCGAAGCCCTGATGATGGGGCTGAAGCAAGTTTCCGACAACATCGCCCACGACCTGAAAACGCCGCTGACGCGGCTGCGCAATCGCGCCGAAGAGGCGCTGGCGAAGTCCGGCAGCGAGGCTGAATACCGCAGCGCCCTGGAACGAACCATCGAGGAATCCGATGGTCTGATCCGCACCTTCAATGCGCTGCTCATGATCGCGCGCGCCGAGTCAGGTCAGGCCCGCGGCAATATGGATGATTTCGACGCCGCCGACGTCGCCAGGGGCATTCAGGAGCTCTATGAACCGGTGGCGGAAGACGGCGGCATGACCTTGCGCGTCAAGACCTCGCCCGCGCCGCTTCACGGCAACCGGGAATTGATCAGCCAGGCGCTGGCCAATCTCGTGGAGAACGCGATCAAGTATGGCAGGCCGCTACCCTCGATCCAGCCGTTGAGCGCCGGTACCGCTGCCGATGGCTATGAAATCGTGATCGAGGCGCGGCGCGACGGCGCTTGCGTGCTGCTCAGCGTCACCGACCATGGGCCGGGGATACCGGAAGCCGACCGCAGCCACGCGGTGGAGCGGTTTGTCCGGCTGGAGGCCAGTCGCACCCAGCCCGGCTCCGGTCTGGGCTTGAGCCTGGCCTCGGCGGTGGCGAGGTTGCACGGCGGCGAACTCAAGCTTGGCGATAACAACCCCGGGCTGACGGCGACGTTGGCGATCCCGGCCCGGACCGATATCGGCGACAGGCTTGCGGCTCAAACGCCGGATGTGCCACAGAAGGCGGCATGACCTCATCCGCGAAGGGCGACGCGGACCAACATCGTCTGGCCGCGCGGTTCGTGGACGGACCGCATGTGTCCGCTCCCGATAGAGCCGAACGGCGACTGGCAGACTGGCTGACCGATCTGGCGCCGGCGCAGGCGGCTGCGATCGCCGATCTGACCGGCCTGTTTCCACGCGCCAAAACCATCCTTCTCGGCGTCGCCGAATCCTCTCCCTATCTGTTCGATCTGCTGCGCGCCGATGGCGCGCGGGCGACCCGGTTGCTCGAATGCGACCCGGAACTGTATCTGGCCCGGCTCATCGAAAACACCCGCCGCGACGTCTCGGCCGCCTCCGCCGAAGCCGACGTGATGCAGTTGCTTCGCCGCATGAAATCGGAGGCGGCGCTGCTGATCGCGCTGTGCGACATCGGCGGCGTCTGGCCGGTGATGCGTGTGACGGCAGCCCTGACCGATCTCGCGGTCGCTTCGGTGCAGGCGGCGCTGCGTTTTCTGCTGCGGCAGGAGGCCGGCCGCGGCAGGCTGGCGCCGCCGAGCTTCGATTGCCCCGAGGACGACAGCGGCCTCGTCGTGCTCGCCATGGGCAAGATGGGTGCAGGCGAGCTGAACTATTCCAGCGACATCGATCTGATCGTGTTCTTCGATTCCGAGGCGCCGACGCTTTCGCCCGACGTCGAGCCGCAGACGTTTTTCGTGCGCGTCACCCAGGCGCTCGCGCGGATATTGCAACAGCGCAATGGCGACGGCTACGTGTTCCGGGTCGACCTGCGGCTGCGGCCGGATCCGTCCTCGACCCAGGTGGCGATCTCGATGGCCGCGGCGCTGCATTACTACGAGCGGGACGGGCGAACCTGGGAACGCGCCGCCATGATCAAGGCGCGGCCCTGCGCCGGCGACGCCAAAGCCGGCGAGGCGCTGGTGGCGGAAATCGCGCCCTTCGTCTGGCGCAAGCATCTGGATTTCGCGGCGCTGGCCGACGTGCATGACATGAAGCGGCAGATGCAGACCTTTCGCGGCCAGAGCGAGATCGCGGTCGAGGGGCACAATGTCAAAGTCGGGCGGGGCGGCATCCGCGAGATCGAATTTTTCGCACAGACCCAGCAATTGATCGCCGGCGGCCGCCATCCGGAATTGCGGGTGCGGCCGACCCTGGAAGCCCTCGATGTGCTGGCCTCCAGCAACTGGATCACCTTTGCCGCGCGCGATGAACTCACCGCAGCCTATATCTTCCTGCGGCGGGTCGAACACCGGCTGCAGATGGTCGCGGACGAGCAGACCCATGCCTTGCCCGACGACGCCGAGGCGATGGAGCGTTTTGCGAATTTCTTCGGCTATGCGAACCGCGCCGCGTTCGCCGAGGACCTGCTGGGCCATCTGAACATCGTGCAGGGGCATTACGGAAAACTGTTCGAGGGCGATCCGGCCGGCACCGCGCAGCTGCCCGCGGCGGATTTCAGCGCCGGCCCCGACGATCCCAGGTTGATCGAGCATCTGGTTTCGCTCGGCTTCAAGAAGCCTGTGGTGGTGGCGGGAACTGTCCAGCAATGGCTGACCGGCGACTATCGCGCGCTGCGCGTCGAAGCCACGCGTAACGCTTTCGTCGAGTTCATCCCGGGATTGATCGACGGCCTGGCGCATTCGGAAGAGCCGGACAATGCGGTATCGGCGTTCGACCGTTTCCTCGGGGCGTTGCAGCGCGGCGGGCGGCTGATCTCGCTGCTCAGCCAGAACCGCGACCTCGTCGCGCTGGTGGCGCTGATCCTCGGCGCAGCCCCACGGCTCGGCGACATGCTGGCGCGGCAGCCGCAGATCATGGACGGGCTGATCGATCCGCGATTTTTCGGCGCCATGCCGGACCAGCGTGAATTGTCCGCGCGGCTCGCCGCGACGCTGCAGGACGCCAATTCCTACGAGGAATTTCTCGACCGGCTGCGCTTGTTCGGCCAGGAAAGCCTGTTCCTGATCGGCACCCGGATCCTGTCCGGCACGGTCTCCGCCCAGCAGGCCAGCGTCGCCTTCGCCGACGTCGCCGAGGGCATCGTCCACACGGTGCATGGCCTGGTCACCGACCGGTTCGCGGCCCAGCACGGCCGGATCAAGGGGCAGCAGACCGCGATCCTGGCGATGGGCAGGCTGGGCAGCCGCGAGATGACCGCCTCCTCCGATCTCGATCTGATCCTGCTGTATGACTTCGATCACGAGTATCCGGACTCCGACGGCGAACGGCCGCTGCACGGCGCCCAGTATTTCGCCCGCTTCACCCAGCGGCTGATCAGCGCTTTCACGACGCGGACCAATTACGGCGTGCTCTACGACGTCGATATGCGGCTTCGCCCGTCGGGGCGGGCGGGACCGGTGGCCTCGCGGATCGATTCCTTCGCCGACTATCAGGAACGCGAAGCCTGGACCTGGGAGCACATGGCGCTGACCCGTGCGCGCGTGATCTCGGCCCCGCCGGAATTTCGCGCCCGCATCGAAAACATCATTCGCGGCGTGCTGACGCGGCCGCGTGACCGCACCAGCGTTGCCGGCGACGTCGCGGACATGCGTCGCGCCATCGCGCTGGAGAAGGGCGAGGGCGATATCTGGGACCTGAAATATGCCGCAGGCGGCATGGTCGATATCGACTTCATCGCGCAATATCTTCAGCTGGCCCACGCCGCCGCCAAACCGGAAATTCTCGACGTCTCGACGCTGCAGGTGCTCGACAGCGCCGCGCGGCTCGGCGTGCTGCCGCAGTCGGCAGCGGAGACCCTGCGTTCGGCGACCCGGCTTTATCACGACCTCACGCAAATCCTGCGGCTCTGCGTCAGCGAACGGTTCAAACCGGAAACCTCGGGCGAGGATCTGCTGCGCGTGCTGGCGCGGGCCGGCGACGCCCCGGATTTTTCCGCCCTCGAGGCGCGGGTCAAGGAGACCCAGACCGAGGTGCGCCGGGTGTTCGGGGATATTGTTGAAGGGCGGAGTTGATCCTGGAACCGTGTTAAGGCTTCCGGCACTTCGCCCGCGGTCGGTCACGGACTATCACGGCAGGCTAGGCCGCCGCGGAAACTCCGGCCCTGGCCTTGCGGGCGTCGCGCGGCAGCGAGATGCAGACCACGGTGCCGGTGCCGAGCTTCGAGCGCAGCCGCATCGATCCGCCGTGCAGACTGGTCAGCGATCGAGCGATTGCGAGCCCTAGCCCGGAGCCGTGATAGGTCTTGCTGAGCTGGCTTTCGACCTGCTCGAACGGCCGGCCCAGGCGCAGCAGCGAATGCGGCGCGATCCCGATGCCGGTGTCGGCGATCATGAGCAGGATGGAATCGCCGAGCAGCCGGCTTCGCACCACCACCTTGCCGCCATCGGGCGTGAACTTGACCGCATTGGATAACAGGTTGACGATGATCTGCTTGACCGCGCGGCGATCGGCCACCACCGAAATGCTGCCGTCGAAATCGGCGTCGAGCGTCAGGTTTTTGTCGTCGGCCCGCCCGGACACCACCCGCATCGATTCCGCCAGCGTCTTCGACAGGTCGAGCTGCTCCATGTCGAGCTTCATCCGGCCGGCCTCGATCTTCGACATATCGAGGATGTCGTTGATGACTTCCAGCAGATAGTGGCCGCTGGTGAGAATGTCGTGGCAGTACTCCTGATATTTTTCCGAGCCGAGCGTGCCGAACATGCCGCTTTCCATGATCTCGGAAAACCCGATGATGGCGTTGAGCGGCGTGCGCAGTTCGTGGCTCATATTGGCCAGGAATCTGGATTTGGTCTGGTTGGCTTCCTCGGCGCGGTTCTTCTCGTCGGAATATTTCTCGGCGAGGTCGGCGAGTTCGATGGCCTGGCGTTCGAGCTCGGACTGCGAACGTTTGAGATCGATCACGGTGGCGCGCAGGCGGAGGTCGTTGTCGACCAGCTTCTGCTCGTGCTCCTTGATGCGGGTGATGTCGGTGCCGACCGAAACATAGCCGCCATCCTTGGTGCGGCGTTCGCTGATGTGCAGCCAGTTGCCATCGTCGAGCTGCGCCTCGAAGGTGCGCGCGCCGGGCGCCAGGTTGGCGGAGTCATGCAGCCTGGTGCGGACCTCCGGCATGCTGCCGACTTCGATCACGGTTTCATAGGAGGTGCCCGGCGTCACCGCCGAATCCGGCAACCGGTGCAGGCGCTGGAAGTGCGAGTTGCAGAGCACCAGGCGGTCTTCCGCGTCCCACAGCACGAACGCTTCCGGGATCGTCTCGATCGCGTCGCGGAGCCGCAGATCGGCCTCCACCGTTCTCTCCGCGAGGCTCTTTTGCTCGGTGATGTCGACGGCAATGCCGATCAGGTGCAGGCCGGCGTCGGTTTCGCCGTGGCTGAGTTCGCAGCGAACCCGCAGCCAGATCCAGTGGCCCTCGGTGTGCTGCATCCGAAAGGTCTGGTCGATGTGGCCGATCTCGCCGCAAATCAGCTGATTGCCGATGGCGAACAGGTCGATGTCGTCGGATTTCACCAGCGCGTTGACCTCGCCGAAGGTCAAAAGGTCGTTGCGGGTCTCGAGGCCCAGCATCGTGAACATCGACTGCGACCAGAAGATCCTGCCGCGCGACAGGTCCCAGTCCCACAATCCGCAGCGTCCGCGATTGAGCGCGGTATCGATCCGGCCGCGCACGGCGTCATTGATGAGGTCGCCCTCGCGGGCGCGGGTTGACTGCCAGTGGAATGCGAAGCCCAGGATCAGCACGACGAAGCCGGTGGTGGCGGAAAGCGTCACCGAGAGCGCGGCGTCCGATTGCCAGAGCGAGCCGACCTTTTCCTGGATGATGATGACCTGGCCGGGCAGCGACTTGACGACGCGCTGGATCGCCAGCGCGCCCTTGCCGTTGGGCAGGACGATGTCGGCCACGGTGCCTTGCTGCGCAGCTCCGGTCAGCGACAGGGCGCCGCTGACGGCCTCGAGGATGCCGGCGCTGTCGCCCAGCGCGGTTTCGATCGGGACGCGGGCGAGAACCCGCTGGTCGGCGCCGGTGACGATGACGTGCCGGCCGGCGGCGACGCCCCACGACGGGATGAGGCCGGGCAGCAGGCTCTGCAGGCGGCCGATGATCGCGGCCCGGTCCTGCCTGACAGACGAGATGCGGTCGAGACGTTCGGTCAGAAGATCGGCGACTGCCGCGAGGTCGCGCTTGATCGCTCCGCGCTTTTGCCGGTTCTGATCGACCACCTGGACGAATGCGCCGAGGCAAATCGTGATCAGGAAGGCGATAATCAGGGTGGGCACAGCGCGCCGGAGCACAGGCTCCGCTACCAACAGCCGATGATAGGCTGGTTTCGCGATCGATTGCGCCAATCCCTTGATCGAATCGGATTGGACGCACGCGCTCGCCGCGTGTGCGCGCGCCATGCCTTGACCCCCTCGGAGAACTTCCTGCACCGTGATCGGAACGCGCCCCAGTCGCTTTCGAATCACAGCGATTTGAATCCAGTTTGGCCGTGCTGTCGAGAGTCAACGATTTGTTAATCGAAATAAATCTTGTCCAACGCTGAATTGGAACTGTGAACGGCCCGAAAAATTATCGGCAAAGTGAGTCCGAAAGGAGAACACGCGCCCGGTTCCGGAATTCACCGCGCGTGCGGCGGCTCGGCGTGGCTGATGACGCGCTTCACCGTGGGGAAGGCGCGGCGCAACGCCCGCTCGATCTCGTCGACGTTCTGATGAACCTTGATCACGCTCATCGAGGGCGCGGCGCGGCAGTGGAAGTTGACGATTTCGCCGGCGTCGGTGTTGCGCACCCGCACATTGTGCACGTCGTGGATGGCGCCGTGGGCGGCAAAGCGCGACAGCGCGGCCTTGATGGCTTCGACGCGATCGGGCGCGGCGTCGATGCCGAGCGGGAGTTCGGGCTCCAGCGGCTCGATGTGGGTGTCGACCTCGACGTCCTCGCCGAATTCGTCGCGGATACTGCGTTCCAGTCCATGGGCGATGTCGTGGGCCGCCGTCAGCGGCATATCGCCGTCGACTTCGAGATCGATGCTGACGGTCAGCTTGCCGCCGAGGTCGTGCACCGTAACGTGGTGGACGGCGAGTCCGGAATTGCGCGCGATCACCATGATGCGTTCCCGCACGCTTTCGTTGTTGCGCGCCACCGGCACGGCGTTGAACGTCAGGTCGGCGTCGCCGAGCGCCTTGCTGACCGCATGCTGCGCCATTCGCTTGATCTCCTCGATCCGGTCGATCGGATAGGTGCGCGGCACCTGCACGGTGGCGTCGATGAAGTGCGTCGACCCGACCATCCGTACCCGCAGCCGCTCGACATCGACCACGCCGGGGGTTGTCCTGAGCGCGGCGGCGGCTTTTTCCGAAACGCCTGCGGGCGCGCGATCGAGCAGGGTCTCCACGGTGGAGCGCGTCATCTTCAGGCCGAGGAAGCCGATGATCAGGGCGACGGCGATGGCCGCAGCCGCATCGCCCCACCAGAAGCCGAGGCCGGCCAGGACGAGGCCAGCGATCACGGCAAAGGAACCGAACAGGTCGGAAGCGAAATGCAGCGCATCGGCCGCCAGCGCCTGGCTGTGAGTTTCGCGCGCGGCACGGTGCAGTGCCCGGGCGCGCCAAAAGTTCACGGCGATCTCGATCACGAGGACGATGAAGGGGATGGCCGAGACGGTCGGCGGCGGCGCGCCTTCACTCAGGCGGCTCCAGGCTTCGACCAGAATGCCACCCGCCAGCAGATAGAGCAGGGCGGTGATGCCGAGCGCCGAAAGGCTCTCGAACTTGCCGTGGCCGTAGTGATGCTCGTCGTCCGCCGGGCGGTCGGAAACCCGCACCACCGCCCAGGTGATGATGGTGGCCACCAGGTCGATCACGCTGTGCAACGCGTCGGAGATCAGCGCCAGCGAGCCGATGCTGATGCCGACCGCGAACTTCGCCGCGGCCATGGCGGCACTGGCGAAGATTGAAATCGCCGCAACGCGGGTTTTGACGTTCTTGATATTGAGAGCGGTTGCGTTCATGGCGGGTGTTTAGCACACGTCAGGCAACAGCATAGCGTCGATCAGACGCGCGACCGCTACTCACTCGCAGCAAGGCTTCTTACGAACTGTTATGAATTGAGTGACGCTACCGCCTGGTCCGCGGGCCCGGCGAAGTCCGCCACGTTCAGCGATGGCCAGCACCGGAAATTCTCACATCGAATGCGTCGGTGCAGGTGAAGGACTTGCGTTGCCTCAATTCCGTCCGCGGTTCAAGCACGCATCCCGAACGGTCGGCGAAATGAAAAATTGTTCCCAGCCAGTCGAATTTGACAGAAATTTTTGACGAGTGCCCTGGAGCTATCGGAGTTCTTGCCGACCAAACGGGCCAGCGGGGCGCTCCGGGGTTCGGTGGCCAGCGGCTATAACCTCAACGGTTGCGCCGGTTTCCAAATTACGCAAGGATAGACCAATGTAAGCAATTATAAGAAAATGGGGACGACCGGATGCCAGCGTTCGGCGAAGCCGACCTGACCAGCTGCGACCGGGAACCGATCCAGATTCCCGGCTGCATTCAGCCCCATGGCGCGCTGGTTGCGCTCGATCCCGAAACCCTCGAGATCGTCCAGGTCGCCGGCCCCACCGAGCAGTATTTCAGCCTCGGCAAGCCGGCCCTGATCGGCCAGAAACTCGAGACTCAGATCGGCTCCGCCGCCAAGATACGGCTGGAAGCTCAATTTTCCAGCCCGCATGGCAATGCCGCGCCGCGGCCCTCGCTGGCGCTGGAGGTTCAAATCCTCAACAGTAGGATCGACGCCACCGCGCATCTGCACGACGGGCTGGTGATCCTGGAACTGGAACCGCAGCGGCCGCACCCCGCCGACGATGTGCTGGACCTCGTCCATTCGATGATCGGCCACCTCGCGCCGGTCGACAATCTTGACGCGCTGCTGCAATCGCTGGCGCGTCAGATTCAGGGCGTCACCGGCTATGACCGCGTCATGGTCTATCGCTTCCGGGAGGACGACAGCGGCCATGTCGTGGCCGAAAGCAGGGCGTCGGACGACGTGCCGTCCTATCTCGACCTGCATTATCCCGCGAGCGATATTCCGGCACAGGCGCGCGAACTCTACCGCCGGAGCTGGATTCGCTACATCCCGGATGTGAGCTATACGCCGGAACCTCTGCTGCCGGTGCTCAATCCAAAGACCGGGCAGCCCTTGGACCTGAGCTTCAGCCGGCTGCGTGCAGTTTCCCCCGTGCATCTGGAGTATCTGCGCAATATGGGCGTGCATTCCTCGATGTCGTTGTCGCTGATCGTCGGCGGCCGGCTCTGGGGACTGATCGCGTGCCACGCCGCCGCGCCGCTCTTTCTCAGCTCACGCCTGCGGCTCGCCCTCGAAGTGTTCGCGCAGCTTGCCTCGCTCCATCTCGGGAGCACGCTGGAACTGCTCGACTCCAGCGATCGCATCGCCATTCGCGACGTGCACGACGAACTCACCCGCGCCATGAGCCGGCACGGTCTTGCCGAGGCTTTGATCGGCGCCCGTCCCAACCTGCTCGACTACATCGGGGCAGACGGGGTGGTGGTCAGGGTGGAAGGCGAGAATTTCGCGCTCGGCAACACGCCCGACAACGATCAGATCGACGCGCTGGTCGAGTGGCTCAATGAGAACCAGCCGGAAGGCGTGTTCGCCACGGATCACCTTGCCAAGGTTTTTCCGCCGGCCAAGGATCTGCTCGATCGGGCTGCGGGACTGATGGCGCTCTCGGTGTCGCGTCATCCAAGGGATTACGTGCTGTGGTTTCTTCCGGAACTGGTTTCCACCGTTACCTGGGCCGGCGATCCCGGCAAGCCGGTCGAGCCGGGACCGTTGGGCGACCGCCTGACGCCCCGCAAGTCATTTGACGCCTGGCAACAGACCGTTACCGGGCAATCGCGGCCCTGGCGATCGGTGGAAATCGACGCCGCGCGGCTGCTGCGGACCACGGTGCTCGAGGTCGTGCTGCATCGCATCGACCAGTCGTTGCGCGAGCAGGAGAAAGCGCGTCACCAGCAGGAGCTGCTGATGGGCGAACTCGACCACCGGGTGAAGAATACCATCGCCACGATCCAGTCGCTGGTCAGGCTTTCGAGCAAGAGCGCCAGGGACCTCGCCACCTTCACTTCCGCCATCGAGAAGCGCTTGCAGTCGATGTCGAAGGCGCACAGCCTGCTGTCGTCCTCGCGCTGGGAAAGCGCATCGCTGCGAACCATCGTCGAGGACGAAATTGCCGCCCAGCGTTCGCAGCTCGAAGGCAATATCACCGTCGAAGGCGACGATTTCTCCCTGGAGCCCGGTACCGCGCTGTCCTTTGCCCTGGTCCTCCATGAACTGGTTACCAACGCCATCAAGCATGGCAGCCTGTCTTCGGGGGAGGGCAGGGTGGCGCTGCGCTGGGATCAGGTCGTCAAGGACGGCGCGAACTGGCTGGTCTTCACCTGGGTCGAAAGCGGTGGTCCGCCGGTGCGGAACACCAACCGGCGTGGTTTCGGCCGCACGCTGCTGGAGCGGGTGTTCGCCGAGGACGTCAGCGGCAAGGTCGTGCTGGCGATGCAACCCGACGGCGTAAGATGCACGATCGACATTCCCTTCGAAAAAGTCGTCACCGGCCATTCAAGGCCCGTCGGGAGGGACGGTCAGGCGCTACCGCAACCGTCCGCGTTATCGCTGGACGGGAAGAAAGTGTTCGTCGTCGAGGACGACGGCCTGATCGCGATCGATGTCACCGACGTTCTCCAGCAGGCGGGCGCCATCGTCATTGGCCCCTATGCGCGTCTCGCCGAAGGCCTGAGCGCCGCTGAGGACAAGGATTTCGACATCGCGTTGCTGGACGTCGATTTGAGCGGCAAACCGTCCTGGCCGATCGCCAGTCTCATCCAAAAGAGAGGCATTCCAGTGGTGTTGACCACCGGATATTCCGAGTCCTTTCGGCGGCCGGCGGCGATGGCCAAACTGCCTACGGTGTCCAAGCCGTATGACACCAGGCTGCTGCTGGGCCAATTGGCGGCGGCACTTTCCCAAAAGCCGCCACTCTCCGATTGTCCGCCTGAAACAGGTTCATTGGTGAGCGGGAGGCCTCGAGCGTAAAGCTCAAACTTGGCCTCTGCATTCTGGAAATCGACCAGCCGATAAACCGAGCGTTGCCGGCTAACGTCGGCGGCTGTTTCCCAGATCGGGCCATGGAACTAGCTCGCCACCCAACCCGTTCCGTTTCAGAATTGGCTTCGATCGTTTAACCTGCGCAGGTGCCTTCACCGGAAAGCGGAAGAGTCGCTACTCTGAGCACCGCGAGCGGAGATGAATGTGGTTTCGAGGAATCAGGTTTCGCTCACATTCAAGGATCAAGCCGCGCCGCGGGACGGGCGGCGCAAGCTCTCATGGCGGGGCTTTGCCACCGAACATGTCATGGTGCCCGGCGGCAGCGAGCTTTCGTATAGGTGGGTCGGCCCGACCCATTACCTCGCGGTGCACGATCTGAAGTTGGCGGATGGTGAAATATCGCTCGACGACGTCGGCAACTTCCGCATGCTTGATCTGCGCAACAGAATGACGTTCGTGCCGATGGGCTGCACGGTATCCGGCTGGTCACGGGTATCGAACCGCCAGAATGCATTTACCGCGCTCTACTACGATCCCGCCGTCATTCCGGAAGAGCTGGAGAGTTTGCGTGCTGCGGAGGGCCGCCGGCCGATGCTGTACTTCGACGATGGGGGCTTGCGTTCGACGCTCGGCAAGATCGAGACCCTGCTGAAGGCCGAGCAGCCAGCAAATTCGCTCTACGCGGAAACGCTGGCCTTGCTGGCGGCGCTGGAGGTCGAACGCCTTCAGGGCAATGCCGCGTTCGGAAAGATCCCGGCCAGCGGCGGATTGTCGCTGGCGCAGGAGCGGTTGCTGCGCGGGTACATTTCGGAAAATCTCTGCCGTGACATTTCGCTCGGCGAACTGGCTGCGCTGGCGAAACTAAGCCGCTTCCATTTCGCCCGCGCCTTCCGGAAAACCTTCGGCCTGCCGCCGCACCAGTTCATTCTCCGCGCCCGAATCGAACTGGCCAAGACGATGCTGCTGCGGAGCAGCCTTCCGGTGCAACAGATCGCTGAAGAACTGGGCTTCGCGAACCAAGGCCATCTGTCAGCGGCGTTCCGGCGCCTGACCGGCCACACGCCGGGCCAGTTCCGGCGTGGGAATCTGTAGGGGGAGGCAAGTCTGAGCGGAGCCATCGGCAAGGCATTTGACGTTGCCTTGCTCGCAGCCACCGCGGCCGCAAACCTGTTCCCACAGCCTGCAAGGCTGCGGGATACTTGCCGCTACAGCGTCACCACGATCTTGCCGAGATGCCGGTTGGCTTCCATGTGGTCGAACGCCTTGCCGATGTCGTCGAAGGAAAACACCTTGTCGATCGGCAATTGCAGTTTTCGCGACTCGACGGCGGGCCAGATATCACTGCGGACTTCGGCAAAGATCTCGCGGATTTCCTCGATCGTGCGGGTGCGGAAGGTGACGCCGATGTAGCTGATGCGGCGCGCGGCGTGCAGGTCGAAGTTGAAGTCGCCGTGGGTGCCGCCGAGCCGGCCGACATTGACGATACGGCCCTTGACCCTGGTCGCTGCGAGGTTCTGGTTGGCAACCTTGCCGGAGACCTGATCGACGATCAGGTCGACGCCTTCGCCACCGGTGGCCTTCAGCACCTGCTCGACCCAGCCGGGATCGCTGGAATCAACCGCAAGGTCGGCGCCGAATTCCTTCAGCCGGCCGCGGCGCATCGCATCGGTGGACGAGCCGATCACGAGCTTGGCGCCCTTGAGCTTGGCGATCTGCATCGCCATCAACCCGACGCCGGAACTGGCGCCCTGGATCAGCACGGCCTGGCCTGCCTGCAGTGCACCGTTGGTGACGACCGCGTTGTGCATGGTGGCGAGCGCGACGGGGAGGGTGGCGGCTTCCTCGAAGTTCATGTTCGAGGGGGCGCGGAACAGTCGGCCGTGGTCGGCCAGCGTGTATTCCGCGAACGCCGCGCCGCCCGAGCCCATGATCTTGTCGCCGACCCTGACGCCCTTGGCGTCGGGCCCGAGCTCGGCGACTTCGCCGGCCCATTCCATGCCGAGCACCGTGCCGGCGCCGCCGGCAGAGCCATGCACATGGCCCTTGGTCATGCCGAGATCGGCGCGGTTGAGGCCGCAGGCATGGACCTTGACCAGCACCTGGGTTCCCTTAGGCGACGGTTTGGCGATATCGGTGATTTCAGCGCCATGGGCGCCGTAGACATAGGCCTTCATGCGATCTTCTCTGCTGGTCGTGGGGCGAAGCCGCTATTCGGCGGCTTGACGGTGGCTGGCTGACATCATGCCCGCGAAACGGCTCTGAATGATGGCTTCGGCGTCGCGCATGATGCGCCCCACCAATTCGGCGCAGGTCGGGATGTCGTGGATCAATCCCTGCACCTGACCCGCGGACCAGATGCCCTCGTCGGCGTCGCCTGACGCGTAAACCATCTTGCCGCGCGCGCCGGCGACGAGATCGCGGACGTCCTCGAATTTCGCGCCGGCCTTTTCCATCGCGACGACCTTGGTCGAGATCGCGTTCTTGGCGACGCGCGAGGTGTTGCGCATGGTGCGGAAGATCAGCTCGGTCTCGCGCTCGTCATTGGCGACGATTTTTTCCTTCACCAGTTGATGGATCGGGCTCTCTTTGGTGCACATGAAGCGCGTGCCCATGTTGATGCCTTCGGCGCCGAGCGCCAGGGCTGCGACCAGGCCGCGACCGTCGGCGAAGCCGCCCGAGGCGATCATCGGAATTTTCACCTTGTCGGCCGCCGCCGGGATCAGGATCAGGCCAGGGGTGTCATCCTCGCCGGGGTGGCCGGCGCACTCGAAGCCGTCGATCGAGATGGCGTCGACGCCCATCCGCTCCGCCGACAGCGCGTGGCGGACGCTGGTGCATTTGTGCAGCACGACGACGCCGTGCTTCTTGAATTCGGTAACGTGTTCCTGCGGCTTGTTGCCGGCGGTCTCGACGATCTTGATGCCGCTTTCGATGATGGCCTGACGGTATTCCGCGTAGGGCGGCGGCTTGATCGAGGGCAAAATGGTGAGGTTGACGCCGAATGGCTTGTCGGTGAGGCCGCGGCAGCGCGCGATTTCCTTGACGAGATCCTCGGGCGTCGGCTGCGTCAGCGCGGTGATGAGGCCGAGCGCGCCGGCATTGGCCACCGCCGCCACCAGTTCCGCGCGCCCCACCCACTGCATACCACCCTGCACGATCGGGTGTTCGACGCCGACGAGTTCGGTAAATCGCGTCTTGATCATGAACTGCCCTCTGTTTCCCCGGCGCGGGCTGCCCGCGCGCGTTTTTTCTGGATTTCGAGGGACAGGATGCCGTTAGCTACCGCAAAAGTCTACCTGTGGCGGCAGAGGTTGAGGCAACGCAATCATGCAAAAGCGGAGCGCTGGTTTCCGCTGGGCGGACAATTCCTCCCTATGGTCCGCCGGCCTCCGCGCGCGTCGAGCCCTCAAAGCCAAGGCGATCGAAGCCGACGGGAAGGCGTCAGGCGGCAAAGACGGTTTGCGTGGCCATGGCCTCGTCATCGAATGCGGTGGAAATATCGCGGATGCTGATGACGCCGATCAGGGTGTAATTGTCGATCACGGGCAGATGGCGGATATGGTTTCTGTGCATGAGATGACGTACGTGCTCGAGCGTATCGGTCGGGCTGCATGACACCAGTTGCTGCACCGAGATCAGCTGCGAAACTTTCAGGTTGACGCCGGCCGCGCCGTGCTCGGCAATGGCGCGAACGACATCACGCTCGGTAAACATGCCGACCGCGGTATTGCCCTCGGTCCGGACCACGTCCTTGACCACGAGCGCGCTGATGTTGCTGGCGCGCATGAGCTGGGCGGCAATGGCGACGGTTTCGTTCATCCGAATCGTCGCCACGCGCGCCGTCTTCTTGCGCAGGATGTCTCCGACTTGCATCGCAACCTCCTTGAGCTTGCTGCCTCGATTTCCACGAACACCTTAATGTTGGTATACATTATGCCAATTGTCAATGGGACATCGCATCGCCTCCAGATGCAATAACATCAACAACAGGCAGGTTTACTGACGTATCGCGCCCTGTCGGCTCGCAACCCCATTGCTGGCGCGCCCGACAACACCGCCTGAGGCCTCGCAGATATACCAGATCCGGCGAGCCACAGGCGAAGCAAGGCGCGCATTATTGGATGCATCCGCTTCCTAGCAGAACACTGTGACGCGCGTGTCAGGCGGTGGCGGTTCGCAGCCGGCTGAAACCCTCCTGGATCGCGGACCAGAACAGCGCAATCAATCCGAGAACCATGATCGTGCTGACCAGCGGGTTCGAAAAGGATCCCAGCAGCGATTGCCGGAACGCCTCTTCCGCCTTGTCGCCGAGCACGATGGCCAGCACCAGCGGGGCGAGGGGATAGTTGCACTTCTTCAGGAGATAACCGACGACGCCGAACACCAGCATCAGCATCACGTCGAAGGTGCTCGAGTGAACCGAGTAGGCGCCGATCGCGCACAGCACCAGGATGAGCGGCGCGATGATGCTGAACGGCACCCGCAGAATGGCCGCGAAGATCGGCACGCAGGTGAGCACGACGATGAGGCCGAACAGATTGCCGAGATACATC
The DNA here is from genome assembly GCA_001464035.1 of Bradyrhizobiaceae bacterium Ga0074131. Classification (GTDB taxonomy): domain Bacteria; phylum Pseudomonadota; class Alphaproteobacteria; order Rhizobiales; family Xanthobacteraceae; genus Bradyrhizobium. Next base: position 210,071 of record LNEC01000006.1, on the reverse strand, counting down.
GAGGCGATTAGACCCCAGACGAATTCCTTCTGCTCGACGAACAGCATTGGGCCGGGCTGCAGGCCCCAGATCAGGAGGCCGCCGAGAAGAACCGCGGCGGTCGGCGAGCCGGGCACGCCGAGCGACAGCATCGGCAGCAGGGCAGCGGTACCGGCGGCATGCGCCGCGGTCTCCGGCGCAATCACGCCTTCGATCTCACCCTTGCCGAAATTGTTGCCGTTCTTCGAAACCCGCTTGGCGATGCCGTAGCTCATGAACGACGCGGGGGTGGCGCCGGCCGGCGTGATGCCCATCCAGCAGCCGATGACGCAGGAGCGCAGCGACGTCATCCAGTAGGCGGGCAGGCTCTTCCAGGTCTGCAGCACGACCCGCAAATCGATCTTCGCCTTGCCGCCGCGGAAGCTCAGCCCTTCCTCCATGGTGATGAGGATCTCGCCGATGCCGAACAGGCCGATGACGGCGATCAGAAAATCGAAGCCGTTGAGCATCTCCGTGAACCCAAAGGTCAGGCGCAATTGTCCGGTGATGGAGTCGAGCCCGACGGCGGCCAGCGCGAAGCCCATCATCATCGCCGCGATGGTCTTGAACGGCGGCTCCTTGCTCAAGCCGACGAAACTGCAGAACGCCAGAAAATACACGGCGAATTTCTCCGCAGGGCCGAATTGCAGCGCGAAGCTTGCCACCAACGGCGCAACCAGCGTGATCATGACGACGGCGAACAGCGCGCCGACGAACGAGGAGGTGAAGGCGGCGGTCAGGGCCTCGCCGGCCTTGCCCTGCTGCGCCATCGGGTAGCCGTCGAATGTGGTCGCCACCGACCATGGCTCGCCGGGTATGTTGAAGAGGATCGAGGTGATCGCGCCGCCGAACAATGCGCCCCAATAGATGCACGACAGCATGATGATGGCCGAGGTCGGCGGCATGCTGAAGGTCAACGGCAGCAGGATCGCAACACCGTTGGCGCCGCCCAGTCCCGGCAGCACGCCGATGATGACGCCGAGCACGATGCCGACCAGCATCACCATGATGTTGAAGGGCTGCAGGGCCACGGCGAAGCCGTGAAATAGATTGACGATTTCTTCCATGGACAAGTCCTGCAACGGTGAGCTGATGCTACGCTGACTCTAGAGACCGAGCCATTCCTCGAGGGGCCCCTTCGGAAGCGGGACCAGGAACCAGCGCTCGAAAATGAAATAGGTGACGATCGGCATGCCAAACGCCACGCCGAGCACGGTCAGCCAGCTGTACTTGCCGAGCCATCGCATGAACCAGCCGATGAAGATGACGGAGGCAACATAGAGGCCGGTGAATGGCATCGCGCCGACATAGATGGCGGTGGGGACGACGACGCTCATGACCTGGCGAAGCTGTCCCCACTCCGCGAACGGTTCGTCATTGTCTTCGCGAAGCGCGTGCCAGAGATTGATCACGCTGGAGACGACGATGAAGATCCCGATGTAGAACGGGAAGAAACCGGCGCGCGGACCTTCCGCGCCCCAGTTGATCCCGGCCTTGACGCTGCCGATGATCACGACGATCCCGAAGAGGGCGATCAGCAGCGCGACGCCGGCTTCGACCATCTTGTGCCTTGGGCCGGCGGCGCGCGAGCTATTGGTCGTCATGAGTGCTCCATGCGGAATCGCAGCTTCGCATTCGCAGCCGCTTCTGCGTCACACGCCCGTCCGAGTCATAGGTTTTCTTGCTTGATCAGTTTCCGGTGTTGAGGAAACCGGCCTCTTTCATCAGAACTTCATGCCGCTTTTCCTCGGCCTCGACCCACTTGGCATAGTCGGCCCCGGTCATGAAGGTGGTATTGAAGGCGCCGCTTTTCATGAAATCCTGCCATTCGGGAGTGGCGCGCACCTTCTTGAACAGCTCGATGTAATAGTCGACCTGGTCCTTGGTGGCCTTGGGTGACATGAAGATGCCGCGCAGCATCAGATATTCCATGTCGAGACCCTGCGATTTACAGGTCGGGATATCCTTCCAGCTTTTGCCGTCCGCGATCGGCTCGTCATAGGCCATCGGCTTGCCGTCGAACACGCAGAGCGGCCGAAGCTTGCCGCCGCGCCACTGCGCGACCGCCTCGATCGGATTGTTGACGGTGGAATCGACGTGGTTGCCGACGAGCTGAACGGCCACTTCGCCGCCGCCCTTGTAGGGAATGTAGGTGAACTTGGTGCCGGTTGCCTTCTCGACCGCCACCGTGATGATCTGGTCTTCCTGCTTCGATCCGGTGCCGCCCATCTTGATGCTGCCGGGGGGCGCCTTCTTCACGGCGTCGATGTAATCCTTGACGTTGGTGTACGGCTTCTCGGCATTGACCCAGAGCACGAATTCGTCGAGCGCCAGCATGGCGACGGGCGTGAGATCCTTCCAGCTGAAAGGAATTCCGGTTGCGAGCGGTGTCGTGAACAGGTTCGACAGCGTGATGATGATCTTGTGTGGATTGCCCGCCGATGACTTGACGTCGAGAAAGCCTTCGCCCCCGGCGCCGCCGGACTTGTTGATGACGACCATCGGCTGCTTCATCAGATTGTGCTTGGTGACGATGCCCTGGATCGTGCGCGCCATCTGGTCGGCGCCGCCGCCGGTGCCGGCGGGGATGATGAACTCAACCGGGCGAACCGGTTCCCAGGCGGCAGAGGCAAGGCCGCTGGTACCGAACACAGCGACCGCAGCCAGCGCGACGTGCCAAAACGAACGTTTCATGTTGCTCTCTCCCAATGCGTTTCAGCGCGCCGGTCTGCGCCGGCTTTGCCATCAATTGATCCCGGAAGGGTCCGGATGTTGTCGCCGTCGATCGTGCCGCAAGGATGTCCTGCGATACGGTTGCCAGTTAGAATTGTACGAGGGATATTTCGCGTGGCATCGGCAGCTTTCGGCATGGATGCCGAGCGCAGCACGACGCATGATCATGCTTCCCGATGGTCGACGTGGCCATCCTGCCGACCAGCCATCCCCGAATCTCGCTGCCTTGTCATCCCCGTGCTGTGGTTCTTGTTTTTGGCGACCGCCGCATTTTGGTATGCGATATGCCAGAGTGCAAACGAATAGTCCTCCTGGATCAATGGTAGGCCAATTTGTCGCAGTTGTCAGGAACGCACTGCAGCACGGAGGCTGTGAGCCAGGAATCCTCCCTTTGCATGGGGTTGTTTTCGAGATTTTTTATAGGGCCCCGATGGCAGGCGCTGCGGGTCCCTCATCGCTGCAACGCAACCGACAAAAAAGGCCGCCGGAGCGACCAGCGGCCTTCGAAATGCGGGTCCGTGGGGAACGCCTATTCGGCGGCGACCTTGCGGGGCGGGTCGAGCGCGCCGGAATCGCGGATCTCGGCGACCTGGTGATCGCTGAAGCCGAGAACCTGCCGCAGGATTTCATCGGTGTGTTCGCCGAGCAGCGGCGAACGCGTCACCTCGGTCGGGCTGTCCGACATCTTGATCGGGTTGCCCACCGAGAAGTACTTGCCGCGCTCGGGATGGTCGACCTCGACCACGGTGCCGGTGGCGCGCAGCGACTGGTCCTCGATCAGCTCCTTCATTGACAGGATCGGGCCGCAGGGGATGTCGTCCTTGTTGAGGATGTCCATCGCCTCGAACTTCGTCTTGGTCATCGTCCACCGTTCGATGCGCGCGAAGATTTCGTTGAGGCGCGACAGCCGCGCCGGGGGCTTGGCGTAATCGGGATGGGTCTTCCAGCCGGGCTCGCCGATCACGTCGCAGATCTTCTCCCACACCGGGGCCTGCGTGATGAAGTAGATATAGGCGTTGGGATCGGTCTCCCAGCCCTTGCACTTCAGGATGCGGCCGGGCTGGCCGCCGCCGGAATCATTGCCGGCGCGCGGCACCGCGTCGCCGAACGGAATGCCTTCGCCGAATTGACTGTATTCCTTGAGCGGGCCGTGGGCGAGCCGCTGCTGATCGCGCAACTTGACCCGCGCCAGATTCAGCACGCCGTCCTGCATCGCGGCGGTGACCTTCTGTCCCTTGCCGGTGACCGTGCGCTGGTAAAGTGCTGCGACGATGCCGAGCGCGAGGTGCAGACCGGTGCCGCTGTCGCCGATCTGCGCGCCGGTGACCAGCGGCAGCCCGTCGCGAAAGCCGGTAGTCGAGGCGGCGCCGCCGGTGCACTGCGCGACGTTCTCGTACACCTTGCAGTCTTCGTAAGGGCCGGGGCCAAAGCCCTTGATCGAGGCCACGATCATTTTCGGATTGATGCTCTGGATCTTCTCCCAGGGAAACCCCATGCGATCGAGCACGCCGGGGCCGAAATTCTCCACCAGCACGTCGCAGCTCTTGATCAGCGCGGTCAGGACCTCCTTGCCCTTGGGATTCTTGGTGTCGAGCGTAATCGAGCGCTTGTTGTGGTTGAGCATGGTGAAATACAGGCTGTCGACATCAGGCACGTCCTGCAATTGACCGCGGGTGATGTCGCCGACGCCGGGGCGCTCGACCTTGATCACGTCGGCGCCAAACCACGCCAGCAACTGGGTGCAGGTCGGCCCCGACTGGACGTGGGTGAAATCGAGAATGCGAACGCCCTTCAGCGCCTTTGTCATGGTCTTGCTCCGTATCCTGTCTGCTCCCGCGCGAGCGCGGGAAGGAAGAGGGGGCGGGGCCCTGTCGGCGGCCCGCCGGATGTGGCCGGTCTATTTCTTCTTCAGCTTGCTTTGCGGGTTGAGGTTGCCGATGCGGCCGCTCTCGCTGCCGGCGGCCGGGTCCAGCACGGCGTTGATCAGGGTCGGCTGGCCGGAATCCATCGCCGCGTTGACGGCGCGCTTGAGTTCGTCCGGCGAGGTCGCATTGACGCCGACGCCGCCGAAGGCTTCGATCATCTTGTCGTAGCGCGCGCCCTTGACGAATACCGTGGGCGCGGGATCAGAACCCGCCGAATTGACGTCGGTGCCGCGATAGATGCCGTCATTGTTGAAGACGACGATACAGACTGGAAGCTTGTAGCGGCAGATGGTCTCGACCTCCATGCCGGAGAAGCCGAAGGCCGAGTCGCCTTCCACGGCGAGCACCGGCTTTCCGGTTTCGATCGCGGCGGCGATGGCATAGCCCATGCCGATGCCCATGATGCCCCATGTGCCGACGTCGAGACGCTTGCGCGGCTGGTACATGTCGATGATGCCGCGCGCGAGGTCGAGTGTATTGGCGCCTTCGTTGACGAGGATGGCGTCAGGCCGCTCCTTGATGACGGTGCGCAGCACGCCAAGCGCGCCGTGATAGTCCATCGGCGAGTTGTTGTTCATCAGGCGTGGCGCCATCTTGGCGACGTTCTCTTCGCGCTTCCTGGTGACCGCGCCGGTCCAGTCCGACGGCGGAGCTGTCCAGTTTCCGTCCATGCCCTCGAGCAGCGCCGCGACGCACGAGCCGATGTCCCCGACCACGGGAGCGACGATCTCCACATTGGAGTCCATTTCCTTCGGCTCGATGTCGATCTGAATGAATTTCTTCGCCGCCTCGCCCCAGGTCTTGCCTTTGCCGTGCGAGAGCAGCCAGTTGAGGCGCGCGCCGATCAGCATCACCACGTCGCTGTCCTTGAGCACCGTCGAGCGCGCAGCGCCGGCGCATTGCGGATGGGTGTCGGGCAGGAGTCCCTTGGCCATGCTCATGGGGAGGAACGGAATGCCGCTCTTCTCGATCAGGCTGCGGACCGCGTCGTCGGCCTGCGCATAGGCCGCGCCCTTGCCGAGAATGATCAGCGGACGTTTTGCCGATCTCAGCACGGCGAGCGCGCGCTTCACGGCGTCGGGAGCGGGGATCTGGGCTGGCGCCGCGTCGATGACCTTGACCAGCGACCTCCGTCCGGCTTCGGCGTCCATCACCTGGCCGAACAGTTTCGCGGGCAGGTCGAGATAGACGCCGCCCGGGCGTCCCGAGACGGCGGCGCGGATGGCGCGGGCGAGGCCGATGCCGATGTCGGCCGCATGCAGCACGCGGAACGCGGCCTTGCACAAGGGTTTGGCGATGGCGAGCTGATCCATTTCCTCATAATCGCCCTGCTGCAGGTCGACGATCTCGCGCTCGGACGAGCCCGAGATCAGGATCATCGGAAAACAGTTGGTGGTGGCGTGCGCCAACGCGGTCAGGCCGTTGAGGAAGCCGGGCGCCGAGACCGTGAGGCAGATGCCTGGCTTCCGGGTCAGGAAGCCGGCAATCGAGGCGGCGTAGCCGGCGTTCTGCTCGTGGCGGAACGAGAGCACGCGGATGCCCGCGGCCTGAGCCATGCGGCCGAAATCCGTGATCGGAATGCCCGGCACGCCGTAGATCGTGTTCAGGTCGTTGAGCTTGAGCGCGTCGATGATGAGGTTGAAACCGTCGGTCTGTTCGGGCTCGTCCGCGGGGTTGACATCGATGCTTTGTACTACTGCGGACATTCCGCTTCTCCATGATGGTTTCTTGTACGGACTGGTCCGTCGTGCTGGCTGGAACAACTCCTGTTAAAACAGTTCCTGGCCGTGGGCTTCGACATAGGCGGCGAGGCCGAGCGTATGGTCGCGGGCGCGCTTTTCGGCAAGCTCGGTGTCACGCTGCTCGAGTGCCTCGATGATGGCCATGTGCTCCGGCAGCGAGGTTGCGGTGCGGTCGACGCGGCCGATGGTCAGCTGCCGGTAGCCGCGAACGTGCAGCAGGATGTCGTTCGTCATATCGACCAGCACCGGCGACTCGCTGAGCGAGATCAGCGCCTGGTGAAAGGCGATGTTGGCCTTGGAATACTCCTCGATGTGGTCCTGCGGCAGGCGGTCCTGGCCGAAATCCTTGAAGAAGTCGCGCAGCGCCGAGATGTCCTTCTTACGCGCGGTGGTGGTGATCAGCCGCGCAGCCATGCTTTCGAGCGCGGCCCAGGCGCGGATCATGTCGACGATCTCGGTCTTGGTGCGGCGCACGACCACAATGCCTCGGCGTGGCACGGTCTTGACGAAGCCATCCTGCTCCAGCATCGCGATGGCCTCGCGGATCGGGGTCCGGCTGACGCCGAGGCGCTCCGACAGCGCGCGCTCGTCGAGCATCACCTGCTCGGGCGTCGCATAGATGTCCATCTTGAGGATCGCTTCTTTCAAGGCTTCGTAGGCCTTGTTCTTGAAGCTGATCTCCGGCGCAATCCGGACGATCGCGATGTCAGCCTCAGCCATGATGGGCGGCGCCTTGGTTGGTTTCCGTGGGGGCATGACTGAGTCTCCTCCGTGGCGGAGACGGACTTTAACAGGAGAAGTCGCGACAATTTTTGGCATACCAAATACCAGAATGTCAAGTTGTCGGTGTTTTAAGCACTTCCTTCCATGAGCTCGTCTTGACAAGCTCTTCACTGGCATACCAAATGCCAAAATTGGTCAGAGCGGCCGCAACAAATGCAGCCGTGGACGCGCACCCGCGTTTGCGATCGTCGGAATCTCTCGAACGAACCGGCGCCGCGAGGCGCGGCGTCGGCGTTCGTGTGTGCTTCCGGTGAAATCAAGAAAACAAACTCCAAGGAGTAAGCCCCAATGTCGAATTCCAAAGATGCGGTCCGCAAAATTCTGAATGCGGTCAGGGCGGACAAGCGCACGAGCCTGACGGCGCCGGAAGGCAAACTGGTCTGCGATGCCTACGGCATACCGGTGCCGAAGGAGGGCGTCGCCAAATCCGCCGCAGAGGCGGCCAAGCTCGCGGCCGACATGGGCTTCCCGGTGGTCATGAAGATCGTCTCGCCCGACATCCTGCACAAGACCGAAGCCGGCGGCGTGATGGTGGGCGTCAAGACTGCCGCCGACGCCGAGGCGAGTTACGCAACCATTCTGGCCAACGCCAAGAAATACAAAGCCGACGCCAGGATCGAAGGCATCCAGGTCCAGCAGATGCTGCTCGGCGGCCAGGAGGTCATTATCGGCGCGGTCACCGACGGATCGTTCGGCAAGCTGGTGGCCTTTGGCCTCGGTGGCGTGCTGGTCGAGGTGTTGAAGGACATCACGTTCCGCCTCGCTCCGGCGACCAAACCGGACGCGCTGTCGATGCTGGACGGCATCCAGGCCCACGAGATGCTGAAGGGCGTGCGCGGCAGCGACCCCGCCAACCGCGACGCCATCGCCGACATCATCGTCAACGTCTCCAACCTGATCACCGATTTCCCCGAAATCAGCGAGATGGATCTCAATCCGGTGTTCGCCACCAAGGCCAATGCGATTGCCGCCGACGTCCGCATCGTGGTCGACTTCGATCCGAAGCCACCGCGCCCGCGCCCCAACCATGACGATATCGTGCGCCAGATGAACCGGATCATGAAGCCGAAGGCGGTGGCGGTGATCGGCGCGTCCGCCGAGACCGGCAAGATCGGCAACTCCGTGATGAAGAACCTCATCAACGGCGGCTACAAGGGCGAAATCTATCCGATCCATCCCAAGGCCGACGAGATCCTGGGCAAGAAGGTCTACAAGTCCGTCAAGGACATCCCCGGCGAGGTCGACATCGCGGTGTTCGCGATTCCGGCGAGCCTCGTTGCCGGCGCGCTGGTCGAATGCGGCGAGAAGAAAGTCGTGGGCGCGATCCTGATTCCCTCGGGCTATGCCGAAACCGGCAACATGAAAGGCCAGGAGGAAATCCAGGCGATCGGCCAGAAATACGGCATCCGTCTGATGGGGCCGAACATCTACGGCTTCTATTACACCCACGCCAACCTGTGCGCGACGTTCTGCACCGCCTACGACGTCAAGGGCTCGGCGGCGCTGTCGTCGCAATCCGGCGGCATCGGCATGGCGATCATCGGCTTCTCGCGCTCCGCCAAGATGGGCGTCTCGGCGATCGTCGGCCTCGGCAACAAGTCCGATATCGACGAGGACGATCTGCTTACCTTCTTCGAACAGGACGACAACACCCAGATCATCGCGCAGCATTGCGAGGACCTGAAGGACGGCCGCGCCTTTGCCGAGGTGGCAAAACGGGTGTCGAAGAAGAAGCCGATCGTGGTGCTGAAGGCCGGCCGCACCTCGGCCGGCGCCAAGGCCGCGAGCTCGCATACCGGGGCGCTGGCCGGCAACGACAAGATCTACGAGGACGTCTTCAACCAGTCCGGCGTGATCCGGGCGCGTTCGCTGCGCGACATGCTGGAATTCGCCCGCGGCATTCCGGTGCTGCCGACGCCGAAGGGCGAGAACATCGTCATCATCACCGGGGCGGGCGGCTCCGGCGTGCTGTTGTCGGACGCCTGCATCGACAACAAATTGTCGCTGATGACGATCCCGCCCGACCTCGACGCCGCGTTCCGCAAATTCATCCCGCCGTTCGGCGCGGCCGGCAACCCGGTCGACATTACCGGCGGCGAGCCGCCGATCACCTATGTCAACACGGTAAAACTCGGCCTCGAAGACCCGCGCATCCACGCGCTGATCCTCGGCTACTGGCACACCATCGTCACCCCGCCGATGGTGTTTGCAAGGAACATGGTCGAGGTGAAGAACGAGATGAAGGCGAGGGGCATCGAGAAGCCGATCGTGGCCTCTCTGGCCGGCGATGTCGAAGTCGAGGAAGCGGCCGACTATCTCTACCAGAACGGCATCGTCGCCTACGCTTACTCGACCGAAATCCCGGTCGCGGTGTTAGGGGCCAAGTACAAGTGGGCGCGCGGCGCGGGGCTGCTGTAAGGGCTGAACGAACGGCGATCCCATGACGCTGCAGCGAAGCCCGATGTCGGCGCTGCTGCTCGCCATCGCACTAATCGCGCTGGTGGCGCCGTTCGCGATGCAGCCCTCGGGCGGATCAGGACGAACGAGGATCAGCTGCGCTACAATCCAACGAATCCGCGCAGCTTTTCCACCGTTTCGGCGGCGTCCCTGGCTTCCTCGGTGGTCAGGACGGTGATCTCACCACTACGCCTGTGAATCACGCTGTGATGAATTGTCGCGCCAGACGCGCCGTCCTTCTCCGACTTCACCGCGATGTCGTCGATGTCGGAGAGCGCGAACTCGACGGGCTTCCTGTTCCAGAGAAGTAGTTTTTTCTGCAGTGTTGCCTTGCCGTAATCCTTGTCGAGCGTCAGTGTGGTCGAGCCTGTTCTCAAGACCAGCTTGCCCGGAATTTCCTCAATCTGTTTCATGGCAGGTCCCCTCGCTTCCTCGAAGTGAACTCGACCCGGTCCCGCTCTCTCTTTTCACGCAGCCAAAGTGTTCTTTGCTGGGGGCATTACTCTGCCGCGATCTCGTGCGGCGAGGCAAACCTCGCAGCCTCGTTATCCTGTCGGCGTTCAAGCCCGGCGAACCGGCGCAACGCCTCGGCCATCTGCACACGCCCGCTGGCGCCGGTGATGACGACATCGACCATGGTCAGGGACGAGTGGAAGTGGCCGCGCGCCTTGAGCTGCTCGACCGGCACGCCCGCGGCAGCCAGCGCTTCGGCGTAAGCCACGCCCTCGTCGCGGAGCGGATCGAACTCGCAAGTCGCCACTAATGCCGGAGGAAGGCCCTCGAGTGTGCCGCGCAGTGGCGAGACGTGCGGATCGGTTCGGTCGGCCGGCGAACAGTATAGGTCCCAGAACCAGTACATCAGCGAGCGCGTCAGGAAATAGCCCGTCGCATTGTCGACATAGGAAGGGCGCTCGAACGAGCAATCGGTCACCGGGCACACCAGCAGCTGGCCGGAGATTTGGGGGCCGCCGCGGTCTCGCGCCAGCTGGCAGGTGACGGCGGCGAGGTTGCCGCCGGCGCTCCAGCCCGCGACCATCACCGATCCCGCTGTGCCGCCGAGCTCGGCCGCATGCTCGGCGATCCACCGCGCCGCGGCGTAGGCGTCCTCGGCCGCGGCCGGGAAACGGTGTTCCGGCGCATGGCGGTAACCGACGCTGACGAAAATCATGCCGCTGCGACGGCACAGGTCACGGCAGAACGGCTCGTCGGATTGCTGGTCGCCGAACACCCAGCCACCGCCATGAAAATAGACCACGACCGGATGTGGCCCCGGCGTCGCTGGCCGGTAGAGCCGGTAGGGCAGTGGGCCGTCGGCGCCAGGCAGGGTGCCGTCGACAACCTCGCCGACCGGACGGCCCGCCGGACGGGCTTTGTTGAACTCATTGACGAAGTCGCGCGACCCCTGCGCTCCGAGCGACTCGATAGGCGGCAAGTTCATCTCCGCCAGCATGCCCAGCACCAGCCGCACGTCCGGCTGCAGCCGAACGACCTCGCCGTCGTTGCACTGCTCGGCAACGCCGGGGCCGGTCAGCCTGAAACCGAGCATGCCGCGGCTGACGACCTCGTTGCAGATGCTGCGGTAGGGGCCGACGCCGCCGGTATAGGGCATCACGCCCTGCGCCTTGCCGGGGACGTTGGCGCCGGTGTACCAGGTATTCGCTAGCCGGTGCAGCGTCAGCGTTGCACAGTCGGCCATGTGCTGCGTCCAGCCGGCCTGCGCCGTGTCCGTCGCTTCGACTGTGGTGAAGCCGGCCTCGCGCATCGCGATCAGGCGGCCGGCGACCCAGTCCACATGCTGCTCGATCGACACCGCCATGTTCGACAGCACTGACGGGCTGCCCGGGCCGGTGATCATGAACAGATTGGGGAAGCCGGCCACGGTGAGCCCGAGATAGGTCTGCGGGCCATTGGCCCAAACCTCGGACAGCGACTTGCCGCCGCGGCCCGTGATCGGATGAACCGCCATGATCGCGCCGGTCATGGCGTCGAAGCCGGTAGCGAACACGATCACATCGACGTCGAAGCTGCGCGCGGCGGTCGTGACACCGGACGCGGTGATCGAGACGATCGGCTCCTGCCGCAGGTTCACCAGCGTGACGTTGGGTCGGTTGAAGGTGGCGTAATAGTTGGTATCGAGGCAGGGCCGCTTGGCCCCGAACGGATGGTCGTGAGGGCTCAGCGCCGCCGCCGTTTCCGGGTCCGTAACGGTGGCACGGATTTTCTCGCGGATCAGCTCCGACACCAGCGCGTTGCCGTCGATGTCGACGGCCTGGTCGGCCCAAAGCTGGGTCAATATGTAGACGAGATCGCCGGCGGCCCACGCCTGCTCGAACCGCTCGCGGCGTTCGGCATCGCTTAACTGCCAGCTCACCGCCGTTTGCTGCGGCCATGGAACACCCGCCAGAGACCAGCGAGCCTGCTCGCGGTAGCCGGCGCGGTCACCTTCCAGCAAGGCAATGCGATCGGATGGCACTGGACCATTGTGAGCGGGCAGGGCGAAGTTGGGCGTGCGCTGGAACACCGTCAGATGCGCCGCCTGTTCTGATATCAGCGGGATCGACTGAATCCCGGACGATCCCGTACCGATCACCGCGACGCGCTTGCCGGCGAGTTTGACCTCCCGATGCGGCCAGCGGCCGGTGAAATAGACCTCGCCCTTGAAGTCCTTGACGCCATCGATCTCCGGCGGTTTCGGGGCGGAGAGACAGCCGGTCGCCATGATGTAATAGCGGCAAGATACGGTCGTGCCGCTATTGGTCGCGAGCTGCCAGCGTTGCGCGGCCTCATTCCACGTCGCCGCCGTGATCCTGTTGCCAAAGCGGATGTCGCGCCTGAGATCATAGCGGTCGGCGACGAAGCCGAGGTAGCGCAGGATTTCGGATTGGGTGGCGTATTTCTCCGACCATTGCCACGCGCTCTCCAGCTCCGGATCGAACGTGTAGCTGTAGTCGATGGTCTGAATGTCGCAGCGGGCGCCGGGATATCGGTTCCAGTACCAGGTGCCGCCGACGTCGTCGGCCTCCTCCACAACCACCGTGGTGAAGCCGGCCTTGCGCAACCGGTGCAGCAGGTACAGCCCGGCAAACCCGGCGCCGACCACAGCGACGTCGACCTGTTGCGTCGTACCGCCGCTTGCCGCTCTCAAAGAAGATGCTGCGCCGACTGCGTCTGGCATGCCACCCTCTCGTGCTATTGTTTTGCCGCAGGCTACATCCGCGCGACTGGTCTGTCATCAGGACAATTGCAATCTTCGATAGCTGCAACGCTCAGGATCGGGGCCGCAGCATCGGCGTCAACACCGGAGAAGAGCCGCTTTGAATCCTGCCGATGATCTGGAAGCCGTGGCGTTCATACAGGGAAATGTTGCGCGGATTCGAGCTTTCCAGATAAGCCGCGACGCCCTGCGCGTCGCAGCGTCGAAGCGCGTGCTTCATCAGCAACGCGCCGAGCCCTTGCCCGATCCAGTTCGGATCGGCTGCGATCAGGGGCAGGTACCAGTGCGGCTCACGGGGATGATGCTCGGCCATGCCTTTCAGGACGGCGCCAATATCCTCGGCGATCTCGGGACGCAGGGCTCCTTCCATGACCGCACCCATTTCCGCGTCGTCAGGCTCGACGCCGGGTGGCAGCCACAGGGCCGCTGCGCGAGCGTTTTCGGTGATGTCGGCGGTGCCATGCTCGAATGCCCGGCCGCCAAAGGCTTTGACAAAGCGAGGCATCATTCTGAGGTATTCGGACGTATCAGGCCAAACCCAGCGCGTCATGGGGTCAGTAGCGAAGCCGAGCACGATGGTGCTGATCGCGCTTGCCTGGACGCTGGCGTCCGCCGATCTCACTTCCGGTAATGCCGACATCGTGTCGTCTCCCCTGGCCTGACCGGGTGCATGATTGTTGAACCCGCCGTTCATCAAGATTAAATTTATTGGCGACCGTTGTGCAACGGTCGCCCTCGGGAAACCTTTTTCTGGCTTGCCAGTTAGAAGGTCCGGGAAAACTGGAAGGGTCTCGAACATGAAGAAAGCAGTACTGGCGTTAGCGACTGCGGCCACCATCGGCTTCACGGCCTTGGCCGCTCCATCACCGGCGGAAGCGCATTGGCGGGGGGGTGGTTTCGGTCCGGGGCTGGCGGGTGGACTGATTGCCGCGGCGGTGATCGGCGGAATTGCGTCCAGCGCCTATGCCCACGGCCCACGTTACGGTTATTATGGCGGCTATGCGCCGGCCTATTACGGCGGCTACGCCCCGGCCTATTACGGCGGGTATGCGCCGGCCTACTACGGCGGGTACTCAAGCTACTACGCGCCGGCCTATTATCCGAGGTACCGGCGTGTAGTCCGTCCCGCATACGCGTATTACGGCGGGCCACGGTATTACGGAGCAAGGTATTACAGCGGGCCTCGCTACGTGCGGTGGCACCATCGCGGGTATCGTTGGTAATCTCCGAACGCAACGCACACTCCGGAGAACGCGAAAGGTCGCAGAATCTTCTGTGACCTTTTTCGTTAATGTGGCGGTGTGCGGGGCCGCGCAGCTGCCGCGGTTCCGCCAACCTATCGCAGCCGCATCGACAACGCAGCGGCGGCGACCAACCGATGAGAATGTCGGAACCACGCTGCCGTCGAATGGTTGAATTGGCATCGTCAATTTCTATTGGAGGACATGATGACCAGTCGTCTAACCGTTTCGATCATTGCCGCGTCGTTGCTCGCATCGAGCGCCGCGTTCGCCCAATCCACCACCGTAGAGGGCGCCCGCAGCGGAGCGGCGGCTGGTGGTTCCGTCGCGGGTCCGGTCGGCGAGGCCGTCGGCGGGACGGTCGGCGCGGCCGTCGGCCTGGGCCTGGAAATCCCCAATGCCGTGATCACGTCGATCCAGGGCGAGCGCGCGCCGTCCGTGACGGTTCGAGAGCGAATCGTTGTCGGCGAGCCGCTGCCGCCCAGCGTGGAATTACGAACCGTTCCGAGCCACACCGAATATCGCTACGCTGTGGTCAATGACCGCCGGGTGATCGTCGAGCCGCGCACGCGCAAGATCATCAAGATCATCGACTAACCAGGCGATACCGATCGACCGATCCCCGCGGAAACCCGTTTCCGCGGGGTTTTTCATGTCGGGGCAGTTTCGCGCGCGGTCAACGCCGAATTCTATAGTGCTTCCCGCACGCCGAGTCCGAGCATAAAACGTTCCCTGATCTGCGCGGGATCCCGGCGGGTGGCGCCGACGCCGGGCTTGTCGTCGATGCGAACCCCGATCAGCGTCGGATCCGAGGCCGACAGCGCTTGATCGACCAGGCGCTCGAAATCTTCCTCGTCGGCCGCCCAGGCGCTGTTGGAAAGACCGGACGCGGTGGCGATGGCGACGATGTCCGCCGCCGCGGCGGCAGCGGTCGGTTGCGCGCCGGTGATCTGATAGATGCCGTTGTCCATCACGATCATGGTGAGATTTTTCGGCTTGAGCATCGCGATGGTCGAAAGACAACCCATCTGCATCAGCAGCGAGCCGTCGCCCTCAAGCCCGAAGACGCGGCGGTTCGGCTGCGCCAGCGCCACGCCGAGCGCGATCGGGAAGCCGAGGCCCATGCTGCCCAGCATGTAGAAATTTTGCGGGCGGTGGCCGGCGGCCCACAGGTCGAAATTGGTATTGCCGATACCGCCGATCACGGCTTCCTCGTGCTTCAGCTTCGCGACCAGCCGCGAGGTGAGGTCGAACCGGCTCATCACCTTGGTGTTGCGGACTGGGGCGCCGGCGGCCGTGCTCATGGCTTCACTCACTTGTCGAAGACTTTGCCGCCGGTCAGAAGCGGCGACAGGATCAGCGCCACCGGCGCTTGCGTCGTAATGGCCTGCTTGATCGATCGATCGGCGATGAACTCGAATTCGTCGAGCCGGGTGCAGGTGTGATGCTCCATCGCCAGCGAATCCAGCACCGGCCGCATGGTGCGGCCGACCAGCGACTGCCCGTAATTAAATTCGCCGAGCGTGCCACGCTCCGAGACGAACATGATCAGCGGAATCTGGTAGGGGATCGCCAGCGAGGCCAGCACATTTGGCAGCGTCGCGAAGCCGGAGGTCTGCATCAGCACGGCGCCGCGCATGCCGGCCATCCAGGCGCCGGCGACGATGCCGACCGCTTCTTCCTCCCGCGCGGTAGGGAAGGTGGTGAAAAACGGATCGGCGTGGATATTCCGGATCAGCGTCGTCAGTATGCGGTCGGGAACGTAGGGCACCAGTCGGATATCGTTGCGCTTGAGCGCTTGCAGCGCCACGTCGTGCCAGCTCTTCTCCGGAGCAGGCTGTGGTACTGGCGGTGTCCCGGCAGGCGCCATCTCATTATCCCTTGTTTTGCGCCGATTTTGGTTCGCGACGTGATCGCGACCGTCCTGTCGATGTGCCGAAACTTGAAGCGATCTTTCTGAGATCGCGGCGTCGTTTCGTTGCGGCAAAACTTGACGCGATCGCGGGGATTGTCAACATGCGCTGATCGCAGCGGCGACCCATGGCTTCCCGAACCGAAGGCCCGATCAACCATGTCCGCGAATAACAAACGCGTGTTCTACGTCAAATACCTGGCGCATCCGATCTATGTCGAAATGCTGGCGGCGCGGCCTGACGTGCGGCTCGACCGGCTGGAGAACGAAACCGCCGAAGAAGTGTTCGCGCCGATCCTGGCCGACGCGCATGCCTATCAGGTCGGCGCGGCGCGCGACGAACTCGCAGGCCACTTTCACGTTCACGGTGACCTGTTGAAACGCGCGCCGAACCTGCTGATCGTCTCCAGCAACGGCGCAGGCTATGATCCCGTCGATGTCGAGGCCTGCACGGCAGCGGGTGTTCTGGTGGTCAATCAGTCCGGCGGCAACGCCCACTCCGTCGCCGAACATGCGCTCGGCATGCTGCTCACCTTGTCGAAGCGCATCATTGAAGCCGACCGCGCGCTGCGGCGCGATCCCAATGTCAACCGCAACACCCTGACCGGCACCGAGGCGCGGGGTAAGACCATCGGCATCGTCGGGCTCGGCAATGTCGGTGGCCGCCTCGCCGAACTCTGCAGCGGCCTGCTCGGCATGAAGGTGCTGGCCTACGACCCCTACCTGTCGGCAACCGAGATGGCGGCGCGCGGCGGCGAGAAGGTCGAACTCGACGAAGTGATGCGCCGCTCGGATTACGTCTCGATCAATTGTCCGTTGACCAAGGCAAGCCGCGGCATGATCGGCGCGCGCGAATTCGCGCTGATGCAGCCGCATGCGTATTTCATCACCACCGCGAGGGGCTTTATCCATGATGAAGCGGCGCTGTTTGAGGTGCTGCGTGACAAGCGCATCGCCGGCGCGGGCCTCGATGTCTGGGACAAGGAGCCGCCGCCGCCGAACCATCCGCTGCTGCAGTTCGACAACGTGCTGGCGAGCCCGCACACCGCCGGAGTGACCAAGGAGGCGCGGGCCAATATGGGCCGGATCGCTGCCGAGCAAATGCTCAACGCACTCGACGGCAAGCGGCCGCCGCGCCTGATTAATCCCGAGGTATGGCCCGCCTACTCAAAACGTTTCGAGCGGGCTTTCGGGTTTACGCCGGGCTGAAGGGCCCGGGTCGGCGGACCGGTACGCGCGAGGGAGATTTTTAGTAGAGAGTCGCAGCTGCGTTGACGCGACAACAAATCCATGTGGCCATCGCCGCCATCCTGCGTCGGCCGGCACGCAGGCTCTTCCAGGCGTCCAATGCCGCGCTTTTGATATCGGTCACCCCTCTCCTTGCGATAGAGATACTTGACCTGCTTGTTGCAGCCGCGAAGGGAAGGTTCCATGTCGCGATTTGTCGTTCGATTCATGAAGGATGTGCTCGGCGAGAACGGCCGACAATCCGAGGTCTGCCAGTGCACCGTGGAGGTAGACGCTTCCAATGAAGGCGACGCCACGGAACTGGCGAAGAAGAAATTCTGCGAAACACAGTCGCTTTACGAGTGGTCGTTGCACGCCGATCGAATTCAGGTCAAACAGGCCGATTTTCCGTCCTGACCTTATTCACCGGCGGCGGCTTGTACGCGCCGCTGTTCGGACGCCACCCTCAGCTTGGTAATGGTGGTTCGCGTCGAAATCTGCTCCGGATCGGTGCACAGTTCAATCAGCGCAGGACGCCCCGCCGTGATGGCGCGCTCCAACGCCGGTGCAAAATCCGCGGTGCGGGTAATGCGTTCGGCATGCGCCCCCATCGCCTCCGCCATCGCCACGAAGTCAGGATTGACGAGGTCGGTCCCGACGACGCGGGAGGGGTGCTCGCGCTCCTGATGCATGCGGATGGTGCCGTACATGTTGTTGTTGAACAGCAGGATGATCGGCTTGCCGCCGTGCTGCACAGCGGTCGAGATTTCCTGTCCGCTCATCATGAAGCCGCCGTCGCCGACGCAGCCGATCACCGTGCGATCCGGATGGACCAGCGATGCCGCTACGGCCGCCGGCACCGAATAGCCCATCGCGCCATTGGTGGGCCCGATCTGGCGGCCCGGCCGGGCGTAGGTCAGATAGCGCTGCGGCCAGCCGGTGTGATTGCCGGCGTCCAGCGTGACGATGGCGTCGTCGCCGAGCCGTTTGCCGAGCTCGATCATCGTGGCTGCGACATCCAGCGCCTGGCTGCAGGCGGGCGGCGCGACCGCGTTGAGATAGTCGGCGCGGGCGGAATCGCGCCAGCCGCGCCAGCGGTCCGCATCGAACCAGCTGACATCGGTGAGGCCGGCCATGAAGTTGTCGGAGGAGGATTGCACCGCGATATCCGGCGTGAACACCTTTCCGAGCTCGTTGGCGTCGGCGTGGACATGGACCAGTTTCGGCCGGGCCCTTGGCGCCGAGAGAATGCTATAGCCCTGGGTGGTCATTTCGCCGAGCCGTGCACCGATCACGAACAACAGATCGGCTTCCTTGAAGCGCTGCACCAGGGCGGGTGGTCCGGAGGTGCCGAGATCGCCGGCAAAGCATGACGACCGGTTGTCCAGAATATCCTGCCGGCGGAACGAGGTCGCAACGGGAACTCCGTTGGCTTCGGCAAAGCCCTGCAACTGGGCGCAAGCGCGGTCGCTCCAGCCAGGACCTCCGACCAGGATCATCGGCTTCTTGGCATCCTCGAGCAGTTCGCGAATTTGGGGGAAGACCTGCGCAGGGGGGGACGGTTGCGTTGCACGATAACAAACCGCGTCGCCGGACTGCGTCACCTCGGTCAGCATGTCCTCGGGTAGCGCCAGCACTACCGGGCCCGGGCGGCCCGAGGTCGCGATGTGGAAAGCGCGCGCAATGTATTCGGGAATCCGCGCGGTGACGTCGATCTGCGCCGCCCATTTGGCGACCGGGCCGAACATCTGGCGGTAATCGATTTCCTGAAACGCCTCGCGGTCCATCATGTCGCGGCCGACCTGGCCGATCAGCATGATCATCGGCGTCGAATCCTGGAAGGCGGTGTGGACGCCGACCGCGGCGTGGCAGGCGCCCGGGCCGCGCGTTACCATGCAGATTCCGGGCTTGCCGGTCAGCTTGCCGTAGGCCTCGGCCATGTTGGCGGCGCCGGCCTCGTGGCGGGCGTTGACGAGCTTGAAGCGGTCGCGCAAGTCGAACAGCGCATCCAGCACTTCCAGATAGCTCTCGCCCGGCACGCAGAAGGCCATGTCCGCGCCGTGGATCAGGAGCTGATCGACCAGGATCTTGCCGCCGGTGCGCGCATTGGAAAAGGGCAGGGTCATCGGATAGTTCTCCAGGAGAGCAGGCTTGAACGGCATCGCCGCTGGTATGGCTATATCCCTCGTTTGAGGTCTTTGGGTCAATCTGGCCGGAGTGTGAGGCATTTGTCACAGCGCCGCCGCTGCGGCTTCCGCCTCCGAAACCTCCTCGAACAGACGCCGGTCGCCCATCTTGGGTGAGCGAACGCTACGGCCAAGCTGCGTAAGAGGGGCCCTGTTTTGCCTGCTCCAGCCTGGCGCGGCGCCGATAAACGCCAGGTGAGTCGCCGCGGTGCTTGCGAAAGAAGCGGTTGAAATAGGCCGGATCCCGAAAGCCGAGGCCGTAGCCGATCTGCTCAACCGGCAGATCCAGTTGTTGCAGTCGGGTGCAGGCTTCGTGAATCAATCGTTCGTGGACGATGGCGCGCGGGCTGCGGGCTTTTTCACGTTTGCAATGCGCATGCAGCCTGTCCTCGGTGACGCCAAGCGCTGCCGCATAACGCGAGATCGGCCACCCATCGCGGTAATGCAGCTCCACCATCTGCAGGAAATTTCCCACCAGCCGCGGTCCGTCGCCGCGTAGCGCATCTTCGCTGCCGGATTCATCCGGGGCCGCCGAGCGCCATAAATGCAGGCAAAGCTGCAGCACGTGGGACGCGATCATCGTCATGCTGCCGCGTTGCGGTACCCGCAGCTCCCGCACCAGCATCGCGCAGGCGTTCGTGATCGCGCCGAGTGCGCCATCGATCTGCGCGCCGCTTAACATCACCAGGCGATCGGTGGTGCGCCGCAGGTGCAGGGCCTCGGGGCTGCCGGCCACGGTTCGCGTCAGCAGGTCTTCCGAAAGCGCGACGAAGTATCCTTGCGCTCCGGCTTCCACGCTGAGACCGCCCTCGGCCTCGCCCGGTAACCAGAGCGCGGCGGGGGCCGCAAACGTCACGACGGTGCCCCGCAGCACCGCGGAGCCGCTCCTTGTCTCGATGACGAGCAGATGCGCGCGCTTGTTATCATCCTGCTGGATGACCCAGTGGCGGGGAGCGAGCCCGCCGGAAAAACCTTCCGCATGCAGCGCCGAACCCGCCTGCTCGACGTAGCCGGCCTGCCGGAAGGCGGGCATCATGCCATCGACCTGAGACAATCCGTTGCTCGCAACCGGAGGAGTTCGAAGAAATAGTACAATCTTTGCCCGGATACGTCCAATCTCTTGTCGGAACCACTCGACTAGTCTGCAGGCGTCGAACGCCATTCAAGGCGACGGACGAAAGTGCTCTGGGAGGAGAACATGGTTTCATCAGTCACACGCCTGGCAGCGGGATTGGCCGCGATCGCCGGGGTTGCCAGTTTGTCGGCGGTCGAGCCGGTCCTGGCGCAGAGTTCGGTCAAGATCGGCTACGCCCTGTCACGCACCGGGCCGAACGCCGGCGGCGCCGCGGTGACGACGCTGCCCAATTATGAAATGTGGGTGAAGGAAGTAAATGCCGCGGGCGGTCTGAAGCTCGGCGACAAGCGGGTGCCGATCGAGGTCGTGCAGTACGATGACCGATCCAGCGCGGAAGAGGCGGCCAAGGCGCTGGACCGGCTGATCACCCAGGACAAGGTCGATTTCATCCTGCCGCCCTGGGGCACCGGCCTCAATCTTGCGGTCGGACCGATCCTGAACAAGGCCGGCTACCCGCATCTGGCTTCCACGGCGGTCACCGACCGGGCGCCTGAACTGGCCAAGCGCTGGCCCAACAGTTTCTGGTTGCTCGGCACCAGCTCGGGCGCGTCCAACACGCTGGTCGAGCTCCTGGTCAAGCTGCGCGGTGAGGGCAAGATCGGCGACACCGTCGCGATGGTCAGCGTGGCCGACGGGTTCGGCATCGACCTTTCGGCTGCGGCACGGCCGGCGCTCACCAAGGCCAATTTCAAGCTCGTCTATGACAAGACCTATCCCGTCGGCACCCAGGATCTCAGTCCCCTGGTCAACGAGGCCAAGGCGCTGAACCCCGATGTCTTCATCGCATTCAGCTATCCGCCGGATACGCTCGGGATTACCGAACAGGCGAGGATTGCCGGTTTCAACCCGAAAATCTTCTACACCGGCGTCGGCACCGCGTTTCCGCTCTACAAGGGGAAGTTCGGTGCCAACACCGAGGGCGTGATGGGGATCGGAGGCTGGAGCGGCGACAGCGCTGCGATCAAGGATTACCTGGTGCGCCACAAGGCGGCATCGGCCAATGGCGCCGAGCCGGATCGCTGGGCCAGTGCGGTGACCTATGCCAGTCTGCAGATGCTGCAGCAGGCGATCGAACGGGTCGGCAAGATCGACCGCGAGGCGGTCATCAAGGACCTGCAGAGCGGGACCTTCGACACCGTGATCGGCAAGGTCAAACTGGAGAACAACCTGCCGACCAAGCATTGGTGGGTTGGACAGTGGCAGGGCGGCGACTTCTACGGCGTCGGCCCGGCCAGCAACGAAGGCGCGCGCACCCCGATCGTTCCCAAGCCGGCATGGAAGGCGCCGTGATCGCAGGATCGCCGCAGCAGACATGAAGGAATGACCAACGCCATCTTCACCGGTCTCATGCTCGGGGGCATGTATGCGCTGATCGCCATGGGCTTGACGCTGCAGTATGGCGTGGCGCGCATCATGAACCTGTCGTACGGCGAGTTTCTCGTCGCGGCGTCCTTTGCCTCCTACTGGCTGTTCACGGGATGGGCATTGAATCCGCTGCTGGGGCTGGCGATCGTCGTCCCTATCGGCTTCGGCGTGAGCATTGTTCTTTATCGGTTCCTGCTCACGCCGCTGGTGCGCCGGGCGGCCACACGCGACGCACTGGAAGTCGACAGCCTGCTGGCCACTTTCGGCATGATGTTCATCGTTCAGGGCATCATGCTCACGATGTTTGGCGGAGCCTATTTCAGCTACTCGTTCCTTTCCATTCCGGTCACGCTGTTCGGCGAGACCCTGGCGCTGAACCGGCTGGTCGCCTTCGGCCTTGCGGTGCTGTTCGGGCTGGCGCTGTATGTTGCGCTGACCCGCACCCGGTTCGGCACCGCCATTCGCGCCGTGGCGGTCGATCCCCAGGCTGCGCGGCTGGTGGCGATCGACGTGACCTCGATGTCGGCTTTCGCTTTTGCACTGGGCGGCGCGATGGTGGCCGCGGCCGGCGTGCTGGTCAGCATGTTCCTCACCTTCAGCGCGTCGTCGGGCGTGATCTTCACCATGAAGGCGCTGATGGTGGTGGTAATGGGCGGCGTCGGCAATCTGCTCGGTTGCCTCGTCGCAGGATTGGCCCTCGGCCTCAGTGAATCCCTGGTGGCGACCTTCGTCGATCCCGGGCTGACGCTGGCGGTGAACTTCGCGTTGTTTCTCGGCGTCCTGCTGGTCAAGCCGGCAGGCCTGTTCGGAAGGGCACAGCGGTGAGCCCGACGCACATCGCAGCGGTAATCGCAGTTGGCGCAGGCCTCGTGGTGCTGGCGCTGCTGCCGCGCTACGCCGATGCCTATTATCTCTCGCTCGCGATCAGCCTGCTGCAATTCACCGTGCTTGCCACCGCATGGGGGTTGTTCTCCGGGCCGACACGCTACGTATCGCTGGCGACCACCGCGTTCTTCGGCGTCGGCGCCTATATCGTGGCGGTGCTCGGCGAGGTGCTGGCATGGCCGCTCGTGCTGTTGATCGCGGCTGCGATCGGCGCGCTGATGGCGGTGATCGTGGGAATTTCGACGCTGCGGCTGAGCGGTCTGCATTTCGTGATTTTCACCTTTGGCCTCGCCGAACTCGTCCGTCAGCTTGTGATCTGGTACGAGGTCAACAAGACGCGGGTGCTCGGCCGCTATGTGTTCGTCGATATCACCCAGAACGACATCTTCTGGCAGCTGCTCGGGCTCGCGGTCGCGGTGTTCGCGATCGGCTGGCTGATCGCGCGCTCGCGCCTCGGCTTCGCGCTTCGCATCATCGGCGAGGACGAGACGGTGGCGAAGCACTGCGGGATCAATGTCACGCTGGCCAAGGTGACGCTGTTTGCGATCAGCGCGGTCTTCATCACCCTGGTCGGCGCGATCATGGCGCCGCGCTGGACCTATATCGAACCTTCGATTGCGTTCAACCCGACGATTTCGTTTCAGGTCGTGATCATGGCGCTGCTCGGCGGCGCGCATCGGCTGTGGGGGCCGGCGGTCGGCGCGATCCCGCTGACGCTGCTGTTCGAGTTTCTGTCGGCGCGCTTTCCCGCTACCTCGACCCTGATCATCGGCGTCGTGTTCCTGCTGATCGTCTACGCGCTGCCAACAGGGGTGGCCGGATTGTGGGAGCGCGTCAGCCGCCGGCGGGCGGCAGCGCCACCGGTGCAGGCATGACGGTCCTCGCGTCATCCGCGCCCGTGCTGGAAGTATCGGCGTTGACCCGCGCCTTCGGCGGGCTGGTCGCGGTAAATGTCATCGACTTGGCGGTGCATTCAGGCGAAATCGTCGGGCTGCTCGGTCCCAATGGCTCCGGCAAGACGACGGCGCTCAATCTGATTTCGGGCGTGCTGCGTCCGGACTCCGGTACCATCCGGTTTGCCGGGCAGGCCATCAATGGCATGCCGGCTCATCGCATCGCGCGTCTCGGCCTCGCCCGCACGTTTCAACTGGTTCGGGTGCTCAAAGGCATGAGCTGCGCCGAGAACGTCAAGGCCGGCCTTGTTTTCCATCGCCCGCCGCTGTCGCGCGGCGAGATCGACGAATCCGTCGACCGGCTGTTGCGGCATGTCGGGTTGTCGGATCGTGGCGGGCTCCCGGCGGCGGGGCTCACCTACATCGACTGCAAGCGGCTGGAGCTGGCGCGGGCGCTGGCGCTGAAGCCGCGGCTGCTGCTGCTCGATGAATGGCTCGCTGGGTTGAATCCGTCGGAGCTGCTGATCGGCATCGAACTGATCCGCTCGTTGAAGGAGGAGGGACTGTCGATCCTGCTGGTCGAGCACGTGATGGACGCAATTCGCTCGCTTTGCGACCGCTGCGTGGTCATGAACAGTGGCCGCCGCATCGCCGAAGGCCGGCCGGACGAGGTGCTGGCCGATCCCGCCGTCATCGAGGCCTATCTTGGAGTTTCGCCTGGGGTATCGACCGATGCTTGAGGTGTCAGCCGTCAGCGTCGCCTATGGCCAGCATCGCGCATTGAGCGATGCGGCGCTGAACGTCGGCCGCGGCGAGATCGTCGTCATCCTCGGCGCCAACGGCGCGGGCAAGACCTCGCTGATGAAGGCCATCGCCGGCATCGTGCCGAGCCTGCCCGGCAAGCGCGTCACGCTTTCCGGCCGGGATATATCCCGCCTGCCGGTCCACGAGATCGTCGAAGCTGGTCTCGCGTCGGTGCCGGAAGGACGCGGCATTTTCGGCGAGCTGACGGTCGCCGAAAACCTGCTGCTGGGCGCCAATCCGAAACGGGCGCGCGACAGCGAAGCTGCGCGGCGCCGGCAGGTGCTGTCGCTGTTTCCCCGTCTCAACGAAAGATTGCCGCAGATGGTTCGCACCATGAGCGGCGGCGAGCAGCAGATGGTGGCGGTCGGCCGCGCGCTGATGTCGAATCCTGACATCCTGCTGCTGGACGAACCTTCGCTCGGCCTGTCGCCGCTGTTGGTGCGCGAATTGTTTGCCGCGCTCGGGCAGGTACGCGCAGCCGGCGTCGGTCTGCTGCTGGTCGAGCAGAACGCCCGCGAAAGCCTCGCGCTCGCCGATCGCGGCTATCTGATCGAGAACGGCAGGATCGTCGGCGGCGGTACGGCGCGGACGCTGCAATCGGACCCCGCGGTGCGGCGGGCCTATCTCGGCGGAATCGAGATCGCGCCGCACCAGCAATCAACGAAAAGGCCGGACCATCACGGAGAGGAAAGCGCCATGAATCAGATCAACCTGCTGCTTGAAAACCAGGACGTCGAGGCCATCGATAGGGTGACTTTCGAGCGCCTCAACCCGATGACGGGAGAGGTCGCCACCCGCGCGGCGGCGGCGAAAATCGCCGACGTGAAACGTGCGGCCGACGCAGCCGCGGCGGCTTTTCCGGCATGGTCGTCGACCGGACCGAGCCAGCGCCGCATGATCCTGCTCAAGGCCGCCGACGTACTGGCGAGCAGGACGCCGCAATTCATCGAGTTGATGGCTGCGGAAACCGGCTCGACCGCCGGCTGGGCCGGGTTCAATGTCCAGCTCGCCGCCGGCATGCTGCGCGAGGCGGCATCGATGACGACGCAGATTTCCGGCGAGGTAATTCCCTCCGACAAGCCCGGATGCATCGCGATGGCGATCCGCCAGCCCGCCGGCGTCGTGCTCAGCATCGCGCCGTGGAACGCGCCCGTCATCCTCGGCGTGCGCGCGATCGCGTTGCCGCTGGCCTGCGGCAATACGGTTGTCCTCAAGGCGTCGGAAATCTGCCCCGGCACTCACCGGCTGATCGCAGAATGCCTGCGCGATGCCGGCCTGCCGCCTGGGGTTTTGAACGTCATCACCAATGCGCTGGAAGATGCGCCGGCGCTGATCGACGCGCTGATTTCCCATCCCGCCGTGCGCCGCATCAACTTTACCGGCTCGACAAGGGTCGGGCATATCATCGCCCGGACCGCCGCAAAGTATCTGAAGCCGGTCCTGCTCGAACTCGGCGGCAAGGCGCCGCTGCTGGTGCTCGACGATGCCGACATCGATGCCGCCGTCGCTGCCGCGGCGTTCGGCGCCTTCATGAACCAGGGGCAGATCTGCATGTCGACCGAGCGGATCGTGGTCGACGGCAAAGTCGCCGATGGCTTTGTCGCCAAACTGGCCGCCAAGGCGGAAACGCTGGTGGCGGGCGATCCGCGCAAGGGTAATACCGCGTTGGGGTCCCTGATCGGCATCGAGGCGGCCAATCGAATTCAGGGTCTGATCCAGGACGCGATCGGGAAGGGCGCACGCGTCGTTGCCGGCGGCAAGGTCGACGGCACCCTGATGTCGGCGACGGTGATCGATCATGTCACCTCGGCCATGCGCATTTATGGCGAGGAATCGTTCGGCCCCGTGGTCTCCATCGTCCGCGTCAACGGCGTCGACGAGGCGGTGCGGGTGGCCAACGACACCGAATACGGCCTGTCGGCCTCGGTGTTCGGCCGCGACATTGCGCGTGCGCTGGAAGTGGCCAAACGGATCGAGTCCGGCATCTGCCACGTCAACGGGCCGACCGTGCATGACGAGGCACAGATGCCGTTTGGCGGTGTCAAGGCATCCGGCTATGGCCGTTTCGGCGGCAAAGCGGGTATTGCCGAATTCACCGAGCTGCGATGGATCACGATCGAAACCGGCCCGCAGCACTATCCTATCTGAGGTGGCCTCGGTATATTCGTTGACGAATATACCGA
Organism: Bradyrhizobiaceae bacterium Ga0074131; assembly: GCA_001464035.1. Classification (GTDB taxonomy): domain Bacteria; phylum Pseudomonadota; class Alphaproteobacteria; order Rhizobiales; family Xanthobacteraceae; genus Bradyrhizobium. The sequence goes on along the minus strand of LNEC01000006.1, from coordinate 183,368 downwards.
GTACGGGTATGTGGGCCGGATGAAGACCCCCATCGCTAATCCTCTGGCCTTGGCAGTTCTGGCCCTCCTGTTCGAGCGGCCGATGCATCCCTATGAAATGGCTGCGATTCTCAAGCAGCGGCACAAGCATGAAAGCATCAAGTTACGCTACGGCTCGCTCTATGCGGTGATCGATCTCTTGACCGCGCGGGGCTTCATCGAGCCGGTGGAGACTTCGCGGGGAGGTCGCCGACCCGAACGGACGACCTACAGCCTCACGTCTTCCGGTAGAGCCTGCCTGCGGGACTGGATGCACGAACTTCTCGCCGAACCGGCGAAGGAGTTTCCGCAATTCGAGGCGGGACTGTGCCTATTACCGGTGCTGCCACCCGACGAAACCGTGACTTTGCTGCGCCATCGTGCCGCGCGGCTTGCCGAGACCATCGCGCAGATGAAGCTGCAACTCGCCACGATGGCGGCACAAGACCTGTCGGTTATGGTCGGACCGGAGGAGAAACTGCCTCCGCCCCTATTAGGCCGGAAATTCCCTGCAATCTTTCTAATTGAGAACGAGTACCGCCTCGCCATGTTGAGCGCTGAACTCGAGTTCGTCAGCGACCTCGTCCGTCGCATCACCGAGGAAGGATGGGGGCCGGTAGAGTTGTGGCGCGACATTCAGGCGACATGCGAAAAGGGCTATCGTGAGCGAGCAGGCCAACCCGATCACGCAGCGCGCGAGCGAAACGAGCATTCCGAATCGCTGGGATCATCAAAGCCATGACAGGCGAAAAGACCAAACTGCTGAGATCCCTGGCGATAGACCGAGGTGCCGGCGACGCGACTCCCCGAACGGACGTCCGTTCGCGTCGGCTGCTGCCGGCGATCGCGGCGGTGGTCGTGGTTGCAGGGATTGTGGCGGCAGTCTTCGTCGTGCCCGAACTTCGAGCCTCGCGCGGCACCGCTTCCGATGCCGCGCACTCGCCGGTGGCTTCCTCGCCACAACCGCCACCGCAAATCGCAGCCAAGAAAGACGCGGTGGCGCTAACTGCGTCCGGTTACGTGGTTGCCCGCCGCAAGGCAACCGTTGCTGCGGAAATCACCGGTAAGGTGGTGGAAGTCCTGATCGAGGAAGGCATGACGGTCGCTGATGGGCAGGTTGTGGCGCGGCTCGACAGTGTGCTCGCAGAATCGGATCTTGCGTTGGCTCGGTCGCGCGTCGAATCGGCGGATGCCGCGGTCGGCGCGATCTCTGCCGATCTGCAGGACGCGACCCGGATTCTCTCACGGGTTCAGACGCTTGCGCAGAAGAATTTTGCGACTGAAGCCGAGCTGACAAAGGCTCAGGCACGCGTCGGCGTGCTAACCGCGCAACTGCGCCAGTCGCAATCGCAGCGCGACACAGCGAGGCTCGATGCCGAGCGCAGCGCTTCGGTACTCGACAAGTACAAGATTCGCGCACCATTCGGTGGTGTCGTCATCGAACGCAGCGCGCAGCCGGGAGAAATGATCTCCCCGCTGTCGGTCGGCGGTTTTACGAGGACGGGCATCTGCACCATCGTGGATATGGATTCGATCGAGGTCGAAGTCGATGTCAACGAGGCGTTCATTGGACGTGTCGTTCCCGGCGGTCAGGTCAGCGCCGTGCTCGATGCCTATCCGGACTGGCCGATACCGGCATCCGTCATCGCCATCGTGCCGACGGCCAATCGGGAAAAGGCCACCGTCAAGGTCCGTATCCGGTTCGAGCGAAAGGACCCGCGCATTCTGCCCGATATGGCGGTGAAAGTGACATTCATGCGCGAGACGAACGCCGGTGCGCTGCCGCCGAATGCGACCGATTCCACCAACTGAATTCGACCGGACTCCAAGGAGAAACACGTGGCGTCAGAAAATCCAATGGTTGGTCTCGCCGGCGTAAGCAAGCGCTTCGTCAAGGGCAAGGAAACGATCACGATCTTCGATCATCTCAACCTCGTCATCCCGCGCGGCGACTTCGTCGCGATCATGGGGCCATCCGGCTCGGGCAAGACCACTTTGCTCAACCTGCTCGGCGGAATCGACCGCGCCGATGGAGGCGAGGTCCGCATCGCAGACAGCCGCATCGACGCCATGTCCGAGGGCCAACTGGCGAATTGGCGCGCGGCCAATATCGGTTTCATTTTCCAGTTCTACAACCTGATGCCGATGCTCACGGCTGCGCAGAATGTGGAACTTCCATTGTTGCTGACGAATTTGCGCAAGAAGGAACGGGCGAGCCGCGTCCACACCGCGCTGTCGGTGGTCGGCCTGGCCGATCGCGTCAAGCATCATCCGCGCGAAATGTCGGGCGGTCAGCAGCAGCGCGTCGCCATCGCACGCGCCATCGTGTCCGATCCCAGCATGTTGCTGTGCGACGAGCCGACCGGCGACCTTGACCGACACTCTGCCGACGAAATCCTGTCGATCCTGCAACTGCTCAACGAGGATCTCGGCAAAACCATCGTGATGGTTACGCACGATCCCGCGGCAGCGCGCTATGCGCAGCGGACCCTGCACCTCGACAAGGGGCAGTTTGTCGAACAGGAGCTTGCCGCGTGAACGACTTCGACCTGGTGCGGAAGAACCTGTTCCGCAGAAAGCTGCGCGCGACATTAATGATCGTATCGATCCTGATCGCGTTCATGATCTTCGGCGTGCTCGCCGGATTCTACCGCGCCTTCACGGCGGGCGAGGATCGTGCCGCCGCGGATCGGCTCATCACCGTCAACAAGATCAACTTCACCCAGCCGCTGCCGATAGCCTATTTCAATCGCGTCCGCGCCCTGGACGGGGTGCGGGAGGTGACCTTCGCCAACTGGTTCGGTGGATACTATCAGGATCCGAAGAATTTCCTGATGTCACTGGCCATCGAGCCGGCAACCTATTTCGATGTTTATCGAAGCGAGTTCGAAATCCCGCCCGAACAGCTTCAGGCCTTTATTCGTGACCGTGGCAGCGCGGTGGTCGGTGAATCGCTGGCGCGGAAGTGGGGCTGGAAGGTCGGCGATCGCGTGCCGGTTGCGAGCAACATCTTCAGCCAGCGCAGCGGCGGGAATACCTGGGACTTCACCATCGCCGGCATCGTCAGGGGCAAGGCGGAGCATGTCGACACCAATTTCCTGCTGTTTCAGTATGCCTATTTCGATGAGACCCGTTCGTTCGGCAAGGACACGATCGGCTGGATCATTCTCCAGACCACCTCGCCCGGGAATAACGACCGCATAGCAAAGACCATCGATGCGATGTTCGTCAATTCCACGGCGGAAACCTCGACCGACACTGAAAAGGCATTCGGAAAGGCGTTCGCGGCACAGTTGGGCAATATTGCCCTGATCGTGTTTCTGGTGGTCGGCGCTGCCTTCGTCACCATCCTGATGATCGTCGGCAACACCATGGCGCTGTCGATACGGGAACGTACCCGGGAGATCGGCGTGCTGAAGACGCTGGGGTTCTCGGGCGGACGAATTTTGCGAATGGTGCTGGGTGAATCGGTGCTGCTGGCTCTGCTCGGCGGGTTGCCGGGGCTGGCGATCGCCGCGCTGATCACGTTGGCCTTGCGCGAGAGCCTGGCCAATATCGCGCCGGCCTTCGCCGTGTCGCCGGTTATCGCACTGCAGGGAATTGCTCTGATGATCGCGCTCGGCCTGATCACGGGGATCATTCCGGCTCTCAATGCCATGCGGCTCAAGATCGCAACGGCGCTCGGACGGGGATAATCATGCGTTCGCTTTTGCTGCAGGTTATGGCGGTCACCTCGATCAATCTCAGGAGCATCGCGCAGCGACGCTGGTTATCGCTATCGACGGTGATCGCGATCGCCCTTGTGGTGATCGTGCTGCTCGCGTTCCTCGCGATGGCCAACGGGTTCCAGCGCACGATTGCCGGCGCAAGCGCCGATGACATCGCCATCGTGCTGCGGGCGGGCTCGCAGGCGGAAATCAACAGCACGGTGACCCGCGATCAGGTCCGTCTGCTGGAAGAGGGGCCCGGGATCGCGCGAGACAGTGACGGCAAACCGCTGATCTCGCCCGAGCTGTATCTCGTGGTCGACGGCCTCAAACGTTCCACCAAGACCAAGGCCAACCTGCCGCTGCGCGGGATCGGTGAGCAGGGGGCGACACTGCGCAAGGGCGTTGCCGTTACCTCCGGCCGCATGTTCGGCCGCGGCAGCAACGAGATCGTGGTCGGCAAGGCGCTGCTGCGGGAATTCGAAGGTTTCGAGCTCGGCAGTACGGTTTCGTTTGGTGCGACACGCTGGACCGTGGTTGGCGTGTTCGACGCCGGCGGCAGCGTGTTCGAATCCGAGATATGGGCGGATCTGCCGGTGGTGCAGAGCCTGTTCAACCGCAATAACATCGTGCAGACCGTACGCGCACGCCTCACCGGACCGGCGGCGTTGAACGAGCTCAAGAGCTACAGTGACAACGATCCGCGCCTCAAGCTCGACGTCAAATCCGAAGCCGCTTATTTTGCCGAACAGTCGTCGCAGACCTCCGATCTGATCCAGAAGCTCGGCTGGCCGCTGGCGATCGCGATGGCGCTCGGCGCGCTCGCCGGCGCGCTGAACACCATGTACTCGTCCGTGGCAGCCCGCGCGACGGAAATCGCGACGCTGCGAGCCATCGGTTTTGGCGGCTTTCCTGCCTTTGTCGGAACGCTGGCGGAATCGCTGTTGTTGGCGGCGACCGGTGGGCTGCTCGGCGCCGCGGCGACCTATCTGATCTTCGATGGAGTCACGGCGTCGACGCTTGGCGGAAACTTCACGCAGGTGGTGTTCGACTTCAAGCTCACGGGATGGCTGATCGCCGAGGGCGTCGCGCTGGCCCTGATCGTCGGTTTGGTCGGGGGATTGTTTCCGGCCATCCGCGCGGCGCGAATGCCGATCGTTGCCGGATTGTACGCGTGATGGGTCGCCGGCCCTATCCGATTCAGGGCTGTGCTTGAGGGGCTTTTGCCAAAGGTCGCTGCTGCGGCGGTCGGACGGCGTTGACCCCACGCAGCCACAGAGCCGCCGTCGGCGCGGCTGCAAAAATCTTGCCCTGACCCAACGTCGTCAATAGGATGCTGGTTCGGCCGGCATAATCCAGAACAACAACGGTCGGCGCCCCAGGCGCGGGAGGGCTCCTGGGCAACGGCAGCGACGAAACGACATGGCGATTGACATGGCGATTTGCGCCCATCCTGCGTTGTGCGGGCGAGGGGGCGCGGGTGTCGAATATGGCGCTGACGGCGAGCTTTTCGAGGGGGGACCAAGGTTGAGCGTTGCCGAGACGAGTGACGACTTGCGTGCACGGCAGGACACGCGGCCGCAAGCCGCTGCGCCGCTGCTCGACGTTGACGACCTGCATACCCAGTTCTCCACCGCGCGCGGCATCGTTCGGGCGGTCGAGGGCGTAAGCTTTACCGTCGACCGCGGCGAGGTGGTCGCCATTGTCGGCGAGTCCGGGTCGGGCAAGTCGGTGACCGCGCTTTCGATCATGCGGCTGTTGCCGCGCCTTACCGGGAAAATTCCGAAAGGCAGGATCATGTTCGACGGCCGCTCGCTGCTCGATCTCGACGACGAGCAGATGCGCCAGATCCGCGGCCGCGACATCTCGATGATTTTCCAGGAGCCGATGACATCGCTGAACCCGATCCTGACGATCGGACTTCAGATCAAGGAACCGCTGCAAATCCATCTCGGCATGACCGACAGCGAAGCGCAGGCCCGCTCCATCGAACTCTTGCAGCTTGTCGGAATTACCGATCCCGAGCGCCGGCTCGATCAGTATCCGCATCAATTCTCCGGCGGCATGCGCCAGCGCGTGATGATCGCCATCGGGCTCGCCTGCAATCCCAAGCTCATCATCGCCGACGAGCCGACCACCGCGCTCGACGTGACCATTCAGGCGCAGATCCTCGAATTGATGAAGGATCTGTCGCGCAGGCTCGATATCGCGCTCGTCATCATCACCCACAATCTCGGCGTGGTCGCGCGCTACGCCGACCGCGTCATCGTCATGTATGCCGCGCGCGTGGCCGAGCAGGGGCCGGCCGACGCGGTGTTCCACCGTCCGCGTCATCCCTACAGCATGGGTCTGCTGCGCTCGGTGCCCCGGCTCGACCGTCCGCGCGGCGGCAAGCTGGAAACCATCGAGGGCCTGCCACCGAATCTGGCGGATGCCTCGACCGCCTGCCGTTTCGCCCCGCGCTGTCCCTTTCGCGTCGCGGTCTGCGACCGGGAGCCGCCGCTGTTCCGCACCGATACCGGCAGCCTGTCGCGCTGTCACCGGCACGAGGAGATCGCCGCCGGCAAGATCACCTGGTCGTCCGACGGCGGTGCCGGACTGAATTTCGCCGCCAACACGACGGTGCCGGTGCTGTCGGTGCGCCATCTGACCAAAAGCTTCGCCACCTCCGGTGGCCTGCGCCGCGCCGGCGGCACGGTGCGCGCGGTGCAGGATGTCTCCTTCGACATCTATCCCGGCGAGACGCTCGGGCTGGTCGGCGAATCCGGCTGCGGCAAGACCACCGTCGGTCGGCTGATCCTTCGCCTGGAAGAGCCCACCGCCGGCGAGATTCACTTCGAAGGCGTCAATCTGTCGACTGCCTCGCCGGCCGAACTCAAGGCGATGCGGCGCAAGGTGCAGGTGATCTTTCAGGATCCCTACAGTTCACTCAATCCGCGCATGACCGTTGGCCAGATCATCGGCGAGCCGCTGCACGTCTACAAGATCGTCGACGGTCGCGACCAGGTCGAGACGCGCGTCGCCGAATTGCTGGAGAATGTCGGACTGCGGCCGGAAATGGCCGAACGCTATCCGCATCAGCTTTCCGGCGGCCAGCGCCAGCGCGTCGGAATCGCACGCGCGCTGGCGATGGAGCCTTCCTTCATCGTATGCGACGAGGCGGTATCGGCGCTCGACGTTTCGATCCAGGGCCAGATCATCAACCTGCTGGAAGAACTGCAGCGCAAGTTCGGGCTCGCATTCCTGTTCATCGCCCATGACCTGGCCGTCGTGCGCCACATCTCCGCTCGCGTGGTCGTGATGTATTTCGGTCGGATCATGGAGGTCGCGGATCGCGATGTCATCTACGGGGGATCCCTGCACCCCTATACGAAAGTCTTATTGGACGCGGCGCCGGTACCGGACCCGACGATCGAAAGGCAGCGCGAGCCGCGTCTGATCAAGGGCGAACTGCCGAGCCATCTGGCGCCGCCGACCGGATGCGTCTTTAGTACGCGTTGTCCGCAGGTCAGCCAGGAATGCCGGGAAATCGTTCCGCCCCTCGAAGAAAAGAGACCAGGGCACTTTGCGGCCTGCATCAAGGTTTGACGGCCCGCGCCGCCAAACCAGAAAAACGATCATCAAGGAGGATACAATGAAGATAACGAGAAGGACGGCCTTGCAGGGAACGGCCGGAGCACTTGCCCTCGGCTTGGGCGGGTTCAATTTCGACTTCACCAGGGCCGCTGCTCAGGCGCCTGCGGTCAAGCGCGGCGGCAATCTGAATTTCGCCATCAGCGCGGAAGCGCCGCACTACGATCCGCACGCCAGCGACACCTACGCGACGCTGCACTTCGCGGCGCCGTTCTATTCGACGCTGCTGCGCTTCAACCTGTCCAAGTTCCCGGCGCTCGAAGGCGATCTGGCGCAGTCCTGGACGGTGGCGCCCGACCTCATGAGCTATACCTTCAAGCTCCATCCGAACGTCAAATTCGCCGACGGCTCGACGCTCACATCCGCGGACGTCAAAGCGACCTACGATCGCCTGGGCAACCCGCCGCAAGGCGTAGTGTCGACGCGCAAGGCGACCTTCGCCGATATCGGCTCGATCGAGACCCCCGATCCGCTCACCGTCGTCTTCAAGATGAAGGCGGTTAACGCGGCGATGCTCGAGCACTTCGCCTCGCCGTGGAACGTGATCTACACCGCCAAGGACCTGGCCGAGAATCCGGCCCTCCCGCGCACCAAGATCAACGGCACCGGGCCGTTCGTCTTCGTCGAGCACGTCAAGGGCAGCCACGTCGCCGGCAAGAAGAATGACAACTACTTCAAGAAGGGTTTCCCCTATCTCGACGGCTTCAAGGGCATCTTCACCCTCCAGGCCGCCGCCATGCTCAACGCGGTCCAGGGCGGTCAGGTGCTGGGCGAATTCCGCGGCGTCTCGCCGGCGGAGCGCGACCGCTTGGTTCAGACCATGGGCGACAAGATCCGGATCGAGGAATCGAGCTGGACGCTCAACCTTCTGGTGTGCTTCAACGTCGACAAGAAGCCGTTCGACGACGTGCGCGTGCGCAAGGCGCTGCTGATGGCGATCGACCGCTGGGGCGGCAGCCAGGGCCTGGCGAAGATCTCCACGCTGCGTTCGGTCGGCGGCGTCGTCCGTCCCGGCTCGCCCTATGCGACGCCGGAAGCCGAACTGGTGAAACTGCCGGGGTTCTCGAAGGACATCAAGAAATCACGCGAGGAAGCCAGAAAGCTGTTGAAGGAAGCGGGCCAGGAAAACCTGTCGTTCGTGCTCTGGAATCGCAATCTTGCCATGCCCTACACGCCGGCCGGTATCTTCCTGGTCGACCAGTGGCGGCAGATCGGCGTGACGGTCGAGCACAAGCAATCGGATACCGGTCCGTATCTGGCGACGATGAATGCGGGCAACCACGATGTGGCGATCGACTTCTCCAACCTTTTCATGGATGACACCAGCCTCGGCCTCGCCAAGTACCTCTCGGTGACGCGTTCGCCGGAAAACCGCTCGCGCTCGAAGGACGAGGCGCTCGACAAGCTCTATGACGATCACATGCGCGAGCGTGATCCGGAGAAGCGCAAGGCGATCATCCGGACATTCGAGAAGCGCCTGTTCGAACAGGCCTATCAGCAGCCACTGCTGTGGTGGCACCGCATCGTGCCGACCCACAAGACGCTGATGGGATGGAAGATGTCGCCAAGCCACAACCTCGGCCAGCAACTCGAGGATGTCTGGATCAATGCTTAGACACTAGCCTCACTTGCCTCTCCCTGCTTCCGGCGGGGAGAGGCCGCAGGGAGATTCCATGCTTCGCTACACCGTCAATCGTGTCCTGCTGATGATCCCGACCTTACTCGGTGTGGCGGTGCTCGTGTTCTTCCTGCTGCGCGTCGTGCCGGGCGATATCGTCGAGATCAAGCTGCGTGGCGACGGCGGCAGCGTCACGCAGGAGACGATCGACATGGAGCGCAAGCGGCTCGGCCTGGACCGGCCCCTGCTGACCCAGTTCGGCGGCTGGATGGTCGGCATGGCCACGCTCGACTTCGGCAACTCGATGTGGACCGAGCGGCCGGTGGTCACCGAGATCGCGGGCCGCCTCGAATTGTCGTTGCAGGTCGCCATCATGGCGACGGTGGTCGCGGTCCTGCTCGCGATCCCCATGGGGACCATGGCGGCGCTGTTCCGCGACAGCTGGATCGATTACACGGTGCGGATCCTGACCATCGGCGGCCTGTCGATTCCGTCATTCTGGTTCGGCATGTTGATCATGTTGACCTTGCTGGCTTTGTTCAACTGGCTGCCACCGATCACCTTCACGCCGATCTATGTCGATCCGATCGCCAACCTCACACAATTGATCTGGCCGGCTTTGGCCGTCGGCTACCGCTACTGCGCCGTGGTCGCCCGCATGATCCGGTCGTCGCTGCTCGAAGTGATGAACGAGGACTACATCCGCACCGCGCGTGCCAAAGGTGTCTATGAGCGGCTCGTGATCGCGCGCCATGCGCTGCGCAACGCGCTGCTGCCGGCGATCACCGTCATCGGCCTGGAATTCACCTTCCTGATCGGCGGCCTGGTCGTCACCGAGCAGGTGTTCAATCTCAACGGCATCGGCCAGCTGTTCGTCCAGAGCGTGTCGCGTAACGACTTCACACTGATCCAGGGCATGGTGATGCTGATTGCCGCCTTCTACGTCTTCGTCAATCTCGCGATCGACCTGCTTTACGCCGTGTTCGACCCGCGCATCCGGTACAACGCATGACGTTCGTCTCCCCGAGCCTTCCCGCCGCGAAGCCGCGCCAGCCGAACGTGTATGTCGACTTCTGCCGCCAGCAGCCGCTCGGCGCCGTGAGCTTCGTCATCATCGTCCTGATGATGTTTGCGGGAATCTTCTCGCCGCTGGTGGCGCCTTACGATCCGCTGGAGATCGATTTCGCTTCGCTGCTGGCGGCGCCGTCCGCCGATCATTGGTGCGGTACCGACGCCTACGGCCGCGACATCTGCTCGCGCCTCATCTACGGCTCGCGCACGGCGCTGGTGATCGGCTTCACCTCTTCCTTCGTCGGCTCGACGCTCGGCGCCATTCTCGGTATCGCCTCGGCCTATTTCGGCGGGAGGATCGACGACTGGATTCAGCGCTTCGTCGACATCCTGCTGGCCTTTCCGCTGATCGTGCTCGCGCTGGTGGTGGTGGCCGCGTTCCGCAAGTTCACGGTCGGCGGCGTCGACGTCAACCTCATTGTCGCCATCGCCATCCCGATCCTGCCGCGCGTCGCCCGCGTGGTGCGCTCGGCCGCGCTGTCAGTGCGCGTGATGCCCTATGTCGATGCCGCGCGCGCCGTCGGCTATTCGCACACCCGCATCATCTTCCGGCACATGGCGCCGAACGTGGTGGCGCCTTACCTCATCATGCTGACCGCCTTCATCGCCCAGGCGATCCTGGCGGAAGCCTCGCTGTCCTTCCTCGGCCTCGGCGTGACCGAGCCGACCGCGGCCTGGGGGTTGATGCTCTCGGGCAACGCCGCCGATTTCTACCGGCAGGCGCCCTGGATGATCCTGTTCCCGGGCATCGCGATCAGCCTGGCGGTGTTCGCCTTCAACCTGTTCGGCGACAGCCTGCGAGACTTCCTCGATCCGCGCTTCAAAGTTTAACGGCATTCGATCGCGCGTCACGCGCTTGTTTGACGCGCGACCCGAAAATCGATCGCAGCGCCGCCGTGAGCGGTGCGTCAGAACGTCGGCGGGGTGCAGGCGCTGATCAGTTCGCACGGCTGGGCGCCGACGCATCGGAAACGATGCGGCCGGCGGCTCTCGAAATAATAGGCGTCGCCGGGCCCGAGGATGCGGCGTTCGCTGTCCACGGTCACCTCGAGCCGGCCGCTGAGAACGATGCCGCCTTCCTCGCCGTCGTGAACCAGCGGGATACGCCCGGTGTCGCCGCCCGGTTCGTACCGCTCCTTCAGGATCTGCAGCGTGCGGCCGAACAGATTATCGCCCACCTGGAGAAAGGAGATCGCTCCCTTGCCGATCTCGCTCAACTCGTCGGACCGATAGAACGCCTTGCGTGGCCGGTCGGGTTCGAGCGCGAAGAATTCCGCCAGTCCCATCGGGATGCCATCGAGAATGCGCTTGAGCGCGCCGACCGAGGGATTCATCTGGTTGGATTCGATCAGCGAGATCGTCGAGTTGGTCACGCCTGAACGCTTCGCCAATTCGCGCTGCGATAGCTTGCTGCGGCTGCGGACGAAACGCAGCCGTTCGCCGACATCGATGCTCATCGTCGCCCCGGGGTGTGAGGTCCAGCTGTTTAGGGTGTTGCGGATCGAGTGAATACTATCCAGCGAGCCGAGTAAAATCAATGGTTTGAGTGATAGAAGAAAAGGCCTTGCTGCAGTTTCATGAACATGATGTCGATCGCGGCCGCAGAGGGAGTCCGCCCATGACCATTCATCAGATACCCAACACGCTGAGCCTTGACGCATTCTGGATGCCGTTCACGGCGAACCGGCAGTTCAAGGCCGAGCCTCGACTGATCGCCTCCGCCGAAGGCATGCATTACACGTCGGTCGATGGCCGCAAGCTGATCGACGGCTCCGCGGGATTGTGGTGCGTCAACGCAGGCCACGGCCGGCGCGAGATCGCGGACGCGGTTTCCCGGCAGTTGATGACGCTGGACTATGCGCCGTCATTTCAGATCGGCCATCCGATCGCCTTCGATTTCGCCGAGAAGCTGGCGGCGATCGCGCCCGCCGGACTTGACCGCGTCTTCTTCACCAATTCCGGTTCGGAGTCGGTCGACACCGCGCTCAAGATCGCGCTGGCCTATCATCGCGCCGCCGGCCAGCCGACGCGCACCCGCCTGATCGGCCGCGAGCGCGGTTACCATGGCGTCGGTTTCGGCGGTATGTCGGTCGGCGGCATGGTCAACAACCGCAGGGCGTTCGCAGCTCACCTTCCGGGCGTCGATCATATCAGCCATACCCATGATCTCGTCCGCAACGCATTCTCGAGAGGCCAGCCTGCGCATGGCGCGGAACTCGCCGACGACGTCGAGCGCCTGGTCGCGCTGCACGGCGCGGAAACCATCGCCGCCGTCATCATCGAGCCGGTCGCGGGCTCGACCGGCGTGCTGGTTCCGCCGCAGGGTTATCTCCAGCGCCTGCGTGCGCTGTGCGACAAGCACGGCATTCTCCTGATCTTCGATGAGGTGATCACCGGATTCGGCCGCCTTGGCACGCCATTTGCCACCCACTATTTCGGCGTCACGCCCGATCTCATCACCTCCGCCAAGGGCATCACCAACGGCACGATTCCGCTGGGCGCGGTGTTTGCGAGCCGCAAGGTCCACGATGCGCTGATGACCGGCCCGGCCGGCCAGATCGAGCTTTTCCACGGCTATACCTACTCCGCGCACCCGGTGGCCTGCGCGGCCGGCATCGCGACGCTGGAGATTTACCAGAAAGAGGGGCTGCTCACGCGCGGCGCCGCGCTCACCGACTACTGGCAGGACGCCATGCATTCGCTGCGCGGCCTGCCCAACGTGATCGACATCCGCGCCATCGGCCTGGTCGCGGCTGTCGAGCTGTCGTCGCGGCCGGATGCCATCGGAGCCCGCGGCTACGATGTCATGGTCGACTGCTTCAACCGCGGCCTCGTGCTTCGCAACTCCGGCGACGCCCTCGCGCTGTCGCCGCCGCTGATCGTCGAGCGCAGCCACATCGACGACATTGTGGCTATCCTCGGCGACGCGTTGAAGCGGGCGGCCTGAAGTTTGCCTGAGCTTGTGCGTTGCGGATATCTTGGTGACGATGGGCGGCGGCCGCAACGGGAGCATAGACGATCGTGAAGGTGCTGGTTCTCGGCGGTGGCGTCATTGGCGTGACCACTGCCTACTATCTCGCCGGCGCCGGGCACGAGGTCACTGTGGTCGACCGCCAGCCGGAGCCCGGGCTCGAAACCAGCTTTGCCAACGCCGGCGAGGTGTCTCCCGGCTACGCCTCGCCGTGGGCCGGTCCCGGCGTGCCGGTCAAGGCGATCAAGTGGCTGCTGATGAAGCATGGTCCGCTGGTGATACGGCCGAGACTCGATCCGGCGATGTGGGTGTGGCTCGTCAAGCTGCTGCGCAACTGCACCTCGGCGCGGTATGCGATCAACAAGAGCCGCATGATCCCGCTCGCCGAATATAGCCGCGACTGCCTGCGGGCGCTGCGCGCGGAGATCGCGATCGCGTATGACGAACGCAGCCAGGGCACGCTTCAGCTGTTCCGCACCCAGGCCCAGCTCGATGGCTCGGCCGACGATATCGCCGTGCTGAAGCAATATGGCGTGCCGTACGAGTTGCTCGATCGCGACGGCTGCGCCGGCGCGGAACCGGCGCTGGCGGCGGTGAAGCAAAAAATCGCCGGCGGGTTGCGGCTGCCCCAGGATGAGACCGGCGACTGCCATATGTTCACCAGGGCACTCGCCGCTCATGCGGAAAAGCTCGGCGTCCAGTTCCGCCTTGGGACGACGATCGAACGGTTGACAGCGGATGCCTCCGGAATCACCGGCGTCGCAACCAGCGCGGGCGTGTTGCGGGCCGATGCCTATGTGGTGGCGCTTGGCAGCTGGTCGCCGCGGCTGCTCGGGCCGCTCGGCATTGCGATCCCGGTCTATCCGGTCAAGGGTTATTCGATCACGGTGCCGATTGCCGATCCCGATGCGGCGCCGGTGTCGACCGTGATGGATGAAAGCTACAAGGTGGCGATCACGCGGCTCGGCGATCGCATCCGCGTCGGCGGCACCGCCGAAGTGTCAGGCTATTCCGAGACGCTGCATCCGGCGCGACGCGCGACGCTCGACCATTCGCTGACCGACCTGTTCCCGCGCGGCGGCAATCCGGCCGAAGCCACATTCTGGAGCGGGCTGCGGCCGATGACGCCGGACGGTCCGCCGGTGATCGGTGCCACGCGTTACGCCAACCTGCATCTCAATACAGGTCACGGCACGCTGGGCTGGACTATGGCGTGCGGCTCCGGGCGCGTGCTGGCGGATCTGCTGTCGGGCCGAAAACCCGAAATCGATACGGCTGAACTCGCCATGACACGATATGACCATCGCTTCGGGTGAGGAAAGGCTCTCCCCGGCAAGACGACGCTGACCAAACGCTATCCCGGTCGATCGGAGCAACGGCCACTTCTAATGCTTCATCTTTCGAGACGCATTGAGCGTTGTTCTCGGCCTCGGGTGCCATTCTCATGCGGCCTGTCGAGCGGGGTGCTTGCTTTGCCCTCGGTAGATGTCCGTCTAGACAAGCGCGTCTCTTCTTTCATCCATGAGTTTTCGCAGCCTTCGTAACTGCTGCATGCTGCTGGCCAGCATGCCTTCCGGCAAGAGTGCGCTGATGGCCATGAGCTCGGGCTTTAACCGGTCAATGGCGGTTGCGCGCGCCTCTCTCCCTTTCGCGGTTACCGAAACGATCTTGGCGCGACCATCTTTCTGGTTCGGACCAATGACGATATAACCCGCTCGCAGGAGCGTCCCCAACGTGCTGGTCATGGTGCTCTTGCGCACCTGCATGACGCGGGCGATTTCGGTCGGCGCTTGCGATATGCCAAGCCGACAGAGGTGGTTGAGCACACCGAATTGCGCCATCGTCATACCCTCCGGCACCAGCCTCTCAAAAGTGTTGGTCACCAGTTGCGCGAGGATCATCACCTCGTTCAGGTACGGAAACAGGAGTTCCGCGTTGTCGGTCTTTTCGGTCAACCTGCAAGGATCCTGGTTTCGAAGCGCCAGCGTGGGCTCGCTCTTGGCGTTTCTGCGTAACCCACCCGCATCAACATCTGCAACCCTTCCGATGCACCAATGCCAAGTGCGCCGCGGATCGCCGCAAACTGCGGCGCCATCTCCCGGTATTCCTGCAAAGCCTGGCTGAGGGGTTGCATCGCGACACCCGCTGCAGTCGCGGCCAGATTGATGCGGACATAGTCGCGTCCGGCATTGATCTGGTCTGTGCGGGAGTTTCCAGGCGTCTTCAGCCAGAGGAAGGCCGCAGTTGCTTCAAACGGTGCCCTCAGAAACGGCACCTGTTGCTGGAAGGCCGTCGAATTCCTGTCCAGCATAGCGGCTTTGTTCAGAAGGCCGGTGAGAGACAGACCTTCCAGAAAGGGACCGGAAAGCGAGATGCCATCCGGGTTCGCTTCGATCTCGGCCTTGCCGATCCGGGTGAGATCAACACTTTCCTTCCAGGCCTTGAAAGTTGTCATTTCCACATACATCGCCTGCCATGTCAGATCGCGCAGGGCCGCGACGCGTTCCGGCTCAATCGCATGGTCGACGAGGCCAGAATTTGCGGCTCTGGCCATCGCGGCCATCGGTTCTGCGGTGAGGGGCATGGAAAGATCATGCGCGTTCCGGTTGGTTCGTCGATCGAGCACATGGGCAAAGAGTGGATCGCGCTTCGCATTCGCATCGCCGACAAAGCCAATGCGCGCGATCGGGCGCTGATCCAGGCGTGGTGACGGCTCACCGTTGGGGAAGAGGGTGATATCCGTGGCAAAACCGTCCTGCGCTGCGGCCATCCGGAGCAGTTCAAGAAAGGCGCCAAGGCCGATCGTGATCTGACGGTCATAAGGATCGGTGTGTTCCAGCCGTCGGGCAAGATCGCAGGTCAGGGTAATTTGATTCTTAACCGATAGGTCGGCCAGCCAGGGTTGGCGATTGTGCGGGTTGGGGGCGAGAATTGCATAGGACAGTGCCCGGCGCCGGGGATCATCATTCAGCTGACCGGCGGTTGCCCATGGCGCGCGGGCCCTTGCGGGATCGCGCGTCATCGCCCAAGCGGTCGCGCCAGTTGCCGCAACGACAATGCCGCCACCAAGGATTTGCAGAAACTTTCGGCGAATCACGAGGCTGACTCCTTTTAATTCGATATCTAACTATATAGTTAGAGATCGAACTATGTCAACCTTGGTTCCCGCCGACGCTGGAAATTGTGTGGGCGCAACCGAGGAAGACACGTTGGCATTGCTTGGCAATCGGCCGCGGCACATGGCGTGTCACAATCTTCGAAGGGTGGATGTCAAACCGATCCGAAGGAACCGCGGCGCAAACCCGCTCTGCACCGCCGGCTCAGGGCCGCAGCGAAGCTTCGCTGGGCCGGCCTTGCGTACCGGCCAAGGCAATCAAGTCGCTCCTATGAAGTAAGGCCGGTAGTGATCCGGTCTCGGTAAGGCGATGCACACGCCCGCGACACGCGGCGGGATTAGCGGGGTAGTTTGACTTCGCCCTCATCGGCGCCGTCCCAATAATGGATTCGGTTCGCGCTCACCTTCACCATCACAAGGCCGGGGGTGTCTATACCCTGCGGGAACCAGCGATCGAGGTCTTTGGACCAGCGCGCCGCGAATTCGTTCTTGTCGCGGATCAGCGAGGCGATGCCTTCGACGGCGATGAAAAGCGGCGGTCCGCCAAGCAAGCCGCCTGAGCCCTGGTAGGATAACCCGACCTTGGGCTCGCGCGTGATGTCGTGCGCCGTGCGCGTCGACTCGTAGGCGAAGAAAAAACCGTGCCCGTCGTACTCGACCTCGCCGTTGTTGCTCATCGGACGGCCTGCGAGTTCGCCGCCGTCGGACCGGGTGAAGAGCATCGCAAAGTCGATATCGCGCATTCTCTTCGCCAGATCACTCAGCGTGTACTCGGCCATGTTCTTGTTCCCCTGAAATTGCAGCGAGTTCGGACGTCGCGTGATAGAGATCGAGGGCAAACGAAGTCGTGGTCGGTATGGTTCCGATTCAAGGCGGACACAGTCGCCTCGAATTTTCCTGGACCAATCGTCGACTTATCAGCCGGGCAGATTCACCGGCATCGACCCAGGCCGCGCTGTCGCTGGTCGGGCGAACGGCCAGACGACCAGCGCGGCCGTGATGCCCGGTCTATTGTAGGCCGGATCGAATTGGCGAACACCAGCGCCTGCGAGCCACTACTTGACGCCTACGGCGACAATCATCTCGCATGGGCCTTCGAATCCCGCCTTGCTCTCGAAAGCCCTGAGTTCCTGTTCGATCTCCTGCCACGCTGCTTCGCGTCCGGTTTCGTTGAGGCCGGCGAGCATCTGATGCAGTGCGCCGAACGACTCTTTTTCGAACCGCACGCACTCGGCGGCATTCTTCATTCGCACCGGCGCCGGCACGATTCTGCTCTCGACGTCGCGGAAACCGGCTTTGCGGAAGGTTTCCTCCAGGACGCCGGGACCGCCGAGGCTGAACGGGCCGGGCTGGCCGGGCAGGGGTGGCGGGAGGTTGGCACGACGACGGATCACCGAAACCGGAATCGAGAAAAACTTGTTGTTCTCCGCCGTGCTGTAGACGATGGCAGCGATGCGGCCGCCGGGCTTCAGCGCTCGTTTCATGCCCGCCAGCGCCCTTTGCTGATCGGGGAAGTAGATCAGTCCGACGCGGGAGATGACGGCATCGAACCCTTCGGCTGCGACTTCCAGATCTTCGCCATCCAGCACCTTGGTCTCGATATTGCCGAGTCCGGCCCGTCGGGCGTTCTCTTCGGCGAAGGCGAGGATGTTGGCGGAAATATCGGTGGCGAGTACATGGCCGCCGGGCCCGACGCGCTCGGCGGTGAGTAGTGTCTGGTCGCCTGCTCCGGCAGCGACATCGAGGACGCGGTGGCCGGGTCCAATGGCCGCCATGTCGAGCATGAGTTCGGTTGCGGGACCAAGCCAGGTGCGCAGCAACGGACCCCAGTCGTTCCACGACCGCGCGGCCGACTGCCATTGCTCGCGGGTTGTCTCCTTGTATTTGACCGGATCGAACGGCTTGAGGTCTGTTGTCGTGGTCATGGGGGAGCCTCCTTGTGTTTTTTGGGGGGAAGCGGACACATGCCGTGCCCTGCGGCGGTCACGGACGAATCAGGTTGGGGGTGCCCTTCTGACCGGAGAACACGATGAGGAAGCGTACCGGCCTGTCCGTCAGGTTGCGGCCGTTGTGCCAGGCGTTGGTCACTTCGGCGAAGCCTTGGCCGGCGCTGAATGTGTGCGTGCCGTGGCCGTCCATCTCGATGGAGAGCGTTCCTTCGAGCATGTAGACGAACAGCGGAACCGGATGCATGTGGCGGCCTACCTGGCCGCCAGGCGCCACCTCCGCCAGCACGGCCGTGAGCTGGTTGTCGTCGTGCGGGAAGCGGATGGGCTGCCCGGTAATCGTGGTGGCGGTCTCCAGAACCGGGGTCAGCTTGAGGCCGACCGGGCCGACCGGGGCCGGCTGGGTCGCGGCAGTGGTCGAGGCGGCGTCCAGCAGCAACAGGAGGGCAAGAGCGGGGATCAGGGGCTTCATTTTTGGTTCTCCCATTTGCAAACGGCCGATTTGCCAATGCCGTCCTGAGCGATAGACTGTCGGATGTCCGTGGGAGTGTCCGTGGAAACCAGCATTGAAGTGTTTGGATACGGCGGCGGGGGCAAAGGAACATGGACCACCCCAGCCGACTTAAAATCCGGCTGCTCGGCGAACTGCAGCTGGTCGGTTTCGACGGGCGCGCCTTGGCGTTGCCGGCTTCGCGCAAGACACGGGCGCTGCTTGGCTATTTGATGGCCACCGGGCAGCCGCATCGCCGTGAGCGGCTCTGCGATCTGTTCTGGGATGGGCCTGATGATCCGCGCGCGGAACTGCGCTGGAGCCTGAGCAAAATCCGATCGGTGCTCGGCGACGACGGCGGACCACGGCTAGTGGCTGACCGCGAACGAGTCGGCATCGAACTGGGAAGCGCCACCGTCGATCTTCGGTCAGCGCGGTCTCTGCTCGGTAACGATGTCTCGGTCACGTCGACCGATGGATTGAAGGAAGTCGCCTCACTTTTCGGAGGTGAATTTCTCGACGGGCTCGATCTTCCGCTCTGCTATCGTTATCAGGAATGGTGCATGGCTGAGCGCGAGGCCGTGAGTCGCCTGCATCTTACCGTGCTCGCCGCTCTGGTCGGGCGGCTGCAGGACTGTCCCGCGGACGCGCTGGTTTATGCGCGTACGCTTGCAACAGCTGATCCGCTCTCGGAATCCGGTCATGCGGCGGTCGTGCGGTTGCTTTCGCGCGAAGGACGAGCCAAGGAAGCGCTCGGCCATTACGAACACGCAAGGCGGCTTCTCAAGACCGAACTCGGAGTCGCGCCGTCGGAAGAGTTGGAACGCGCCCGCCAGGCTCTGCAATGTGTCGCGCCGGCCCGCGCCTCCGTCCAACCCCGCGCGCGTGTGCCGGAGTCGTTGCCGGAACCATCTTCCCACCCGCCAGCACGGGCTTCGTTTATCGGCCGCGAAACCGAACGCTCGTTGATCGAGCAGGTGGTGGGGGCGACGGCGCAAAGGATAGGGTCGAATATCCTGGTGGTGACTGGCGAAGCCGGAATCGGCAAAAGCCACCTTCTGGCGCGCATCGCCGAACGCCTGATCGTCGCAGGCGGCGACGCATTCGGAGCGCGGGCCTACGAAGCCGAAGCGGCGCGTCCTTATGGCGTCTGGATCGATATCCTGCGGGCGGTCGCGCGCGACCGGCCTCGCGACAACCTCTCGCCTCATCTCGGTTTACTTCTCCCCGAGGTCGGTGTGCCGCCGGCGGAGGCGGGAGATCAAGCGCGGCTGTTTGACGCCGTCGTCGGCCTCTTGCGACAGGTCGCGTCGGAGCGGCCGGCGGCGGTAACGCTGGATGACATCCAGTGGATAGACGAGGCTTCTTCGGTCCTTCTGCACTACGTGGCGCGCCACGTCGATGCCGCCTCCGGCTTGTTGATTGCTTGCGCAGCTCGCGCGGGGGAGATCGAAGACAACGTGGCGGCATCACGCGTATTGCGGTCGCTTCGAAGGGAAGGTCGCGTTGAGGAGATCGAGCTGGCTGCCCTGAGTGCCGCGGAGACCGCGGCGCTCGTCCGCGAGATCGATCCCGCGCTGGATGCAGCACGCATCTTTGAAAGGAGTGAAGGCAATCCGTTGTTCACGCTGGAGCTCGCTCGTGCGCAGCGCCGCGGCGATGCCGGCCCTGGAAGAACCGTCGAGACGGTCATCGCCGGCCAGCTCGCCCAGCTTACGGATCAGGCGCGCGAGGCACTCGTCTGGGCGGCGGCGCATGGCCGCGCGTTCACGCCGGATGACCTTGCGCGCGCTGCCCGCCTCGATGTCACCCCACTTCTCGCAGCGCTTGGCGAATTGGAGCGACGGGGGCTCGTGCGACCCATCGGCGGCGACGCCTACGATTTCACCCACGACCTTATCCGCCAGACCGCCTATCGCACGGTCTCGCAGCCGCGGCGCACGCTGCTGCATCGTCATATCGCGCGTGTCCTCGATGCTGTCGTCGAGCACGACGGCGCCCTCGCGGCGGACCTTGCCCATCACGCTGCACTCGCCGGCGATTTCGCGGTGGCCGTGCGGGCCTGCATCGTTGCGGCCGAGCGTGCCTTGCGCCAGTTCGCGAACGCCGAGGCGGCCGGCTTTGCCGAGCGGGGACTCCGTCATGTCGAGCGGTTGCCGGACGATCCGGCAAAGCCGGAGCGGCGGATCCGGTTGCTGAGGATCCGCGTCCTTGCTGCGACGGGCCCCGGTCTGCGGCCGCTTCCGCCACTGGCGGAAACGATCGCCGAAGCAACGGACGCTGCCGAAAAGCTCGAGCTTCACGCCGCGGCAGCCACCGGACATTACCTGCTTTCCGTCCTGCATCAGGAAGCTGGGGACACACGACGAGCGGAAAGAAGCACCCTTCGCGCCGCTGAGGCAGGGCGCACCGCCGACGACTCGACGCGGGCACACCAGCTTGCCAATACCGCGCGCTGCCTCATCGAGCTGGAGACGGAAATCGACCGCGCTCGCGACCTCATCGCTGAGGCCGGCGCCATCGCCAACTCGCTTGGATTGGAGCTGTGCGAGCTGCACTGGGCGAGCGGGCTCCTGGATCGGTGGGATGGCCTCGAGAACCGGGCCATTGCTTTCCTCTCGCGCGCGCTGACGGTGGCCCGCCGGGACGAGGATCGCTGGCGCGAATACAAATGTCTGACCTGGCTGGCGATGCTTGAGCAGGAACTGGCGCGATATGCCGAGATGGACGCCCGCTGTGACGAGCTGAAAGCGGTCGCGGCCCGGCTGGGTGAGGACGAAACGCCGTTCGTGGAGACGTTGCGGGCACTGGCTGCATTGGCCACCGAGACGGATTCCACGAACGATGGGCTTGCGCGCGCTTTGGCGCGGCTCCGCGCGGTCGACGACAAGTCCTACCTTGCCTATGCTTTGAACGGCGCCGCCCGTCTGCATCGTCAGGCGGGTCGGTCCGAGCAGGCGCGAATCTGCGCCGCCGAGGCTCTGACGGTCGCGTCACTGATGGGAAGGAAGAATGAGATCGCTATCGCGCGGGCACTGCTCGCGCCATCTGGTGAGGAAGGGTCCGGCAAGCAACCTGGCGGCACCGAGCAAGCATCATTGGACGGGAACAACCTCAGCGTCAGAGCGCGGACCGCGTTGCGGGGGTCGACGGCGTTGCCCCTCGCGATTCCAACGACCGTTCCCACGCCGGACGGATAAGTCCAAGGCAGCCGAATAAAACAGGAGGTGAACCATGCCCCACGTCATCGTCGAGCGGAGCTTCGAGACGCCGCTTAGCCAAAAGGAGCTTGATGCGGTGGAAGCGCGAATGGCGCCTTGCCTCGACCTCTACAATGTCCGCTGGATCCGTAGCTACTGGTCAGCCGATCGACTGCGCATGGTCTGCGAGTACGATGCGCCCGACGCGGCCAGCGTTCGCAGTGTTCAGCGCGAGGCCGACGCCAGGTTCGAACGGGTCTGGGCAGCCGATGTGTTGGGCGAAACCTGAGGCCACAACCACCGGGAGAAATGCCACGATGGGTTGCGAAGGTGACGCGGTCGTTGAATGACACGAGTCCGACGATGCCCGGATCCGGCGCGAGAACTACCTGGACTGCGGCGGCTTGGCCCAGTTCTGGTACATCGCCAGCAGCGAGACGATGTCCTGGCCGCGAAATCCCTCGGCCAGCGCCAGCGCATAGAGTTCGCGCGTCGCGGAAGCGGAGGGCGTGGGCATGCGGGTCGCCCGTCCGAGTTCGACCGCGAGCGCCAGGTCCTTCTCGCCAAGCTCGAGCTTGAATCCCGGCGAAAAATCACCCCTGAGCGCATTCGGAAAACGCTTGGTGAAATGATGCGAACGGCCGCCACTCACCGACAAGACGTCGTAGAGCTTGTCCGGCTCGACGCCGGCGGCAACCCCGAGCGCGAACGCTTCGGCCGCGACCAGCACGTTGCCCATCGACATCATGTTGTTGACGATCTTGACGACCTTCGCGGTTCCGACGCCGCCGGTGTATTTCCAGTCGTCGCCGAGCAGTTTGAAGATCGGTTCGGCGCGAGCCACGTCCGTCATGTCGCCGCCGGCGATCAGAATCAGCTTGCCGCTGCGCGCCTCGCTCGGGCTGCCGCTGACCGGGCAATCGACCACCGCCAATCCGCGGGCGAGAGCGGCCTCGGCGATCGCTCGCATCGTCTGCGGATCGATGGTGCTGAGTTCGACGCACAGCGTACCCTTGGCGGCGTGGGCGACGATCCCGTCGGCGCCGAGCCATGCGGCCGTGACGGCTTTCGGATCGGGCAGGCTGGTCAGGACGAGGGATCGCCCGGCGAGCGCTTCGGCGATGCTGGACGCCATCTGAAAGCCATCGTTCGCCAGGCGCCCACGCTGATCGGCGCTGATATCATAGCCGGCGACGTCGACACCGGACTCCTGGAGGCGTGCCGCCATGCCGGATCCCATCTGCCCCATTCCGATGACCGCGACCTTCTCCGGCATGCATGTCTCCCTGGCTTTTCATTGCTCGGAGGTTGAGCCACCACCGGCGCAGACCAGTCAATCCCCCGTCTGCGCAGGCTGCTGTCCTTGAAACGCCGCCCGCTCGGAGCGGCTGGGCGGCCTTTGCTCAGGCTGTTCGCGCTGCGCATTTCACAAATCCCGGTAGATTGGGCCGTCGTATCAAGCAGAGATAGCATCCGGCTCAAAATGGTTGAAAAGAAAGCAGAATGCTTTAGCTCTCCACGCGTGACGAAGGGTCGGCTCGAAACCGATTGGACGGAATTCGGTTGAAAAATATAAATCAAAACAGAATGTTATGATGGACTGGACCGACCGGCACTGCCGCGTGTTCCACCGGCTGATGACGCGGCGTGCCCGGCTCTACACGGAAATGCTGACCACCGGCGCCGTCATCCACGGCGATCGCGCCCGGCTGCTCGGCTTCGATGCCAGCGAGCATCCGGTAGCTCTTCAGCTCGGCGGCTCCGAGCCGCGCGATCTCGCCACCGCTGCGAAGATCGGCGAGGATTTCGGTTATGACGAGATCAACCTCAACGTCGGCTGTCCGTCGGACCGGGTAAAGGACGGCCGCTTCGGCGCCTGCCTGATGGCCGAGCCGGGGCTGGTCGCCGCGGGCGTCGAGGCCATGAAGCGCGCGGTCGGCATTCCCGTCACCGTCAAATGCCGGCTCGGCATCGACGACCAGGATCCGGAGATCGCCCTCGATGCGCTGGCGCGCGGCGTCGTGACCGCCGGTGCCGACGCGCTGATCGTCCACGCCCGCAAGGCCTGGCTCAATGGATTGTCGCCGAAGGAAAACCGCGACATCCCGCCGCTCGACTACGACAGGGTGTATCGGCTGAAGGCCGCGATGCCGGGTCTGCCCGTCATCATCAATGGCGGCATCGCCGATCTCGCCGAAGCGAAGGCGCACCTTGCGCATGTCGATGGCGTGATGCTCGGGCGCGCGGCCTATCACGATCCCTGGCGGTTGCTGGCGGCCGATCGCGAACTGTTCGGCGAGGCCGCGCCGTTCGCCACGATGAAGGACGTGTTCGAGGCGATGGTCCCCTATATCGACGACCAACTCGCGCAGGGTACGCGGCTGCACGCAATGACGAGGCATTTCGTCGGCGCGTATCACGGCGTGCCCGGCGCGCGCGCATTCCGCCGCCACCTCGCCGAGAACGGCGTCAGGCCAGGCGCGGGCGTCAGCGTCCTGCGCGATGCAATTTCACTGGTTGACGACCGCGCGACCGCGTCGATTGCGGCTTGAGACATCAAGATAGCGCTGCAACTTCGTCCTGTGGGTCTGAACGCCCGGCTTTCCAGCCGGTCCGGGGGCTCATCGCCTTACGACGGGGTGAGGGTGTGGCGCAATATCCACCCTGCGCGCGCAATTGCGGCGCGCGGTGTGCTGCGGCGGGTCGCGGTCAAATTTGTCAAACGCGGCGTGCCTTCGGCGGCTATCTTGTCCGGGGATGTTTGGGTTGGCAGCGCGGATTTCGGTGTGCTGGCGCTGCCGGTGTTCAATTCGCTGACCATCAACGGCAACGGCCACCCCATCGATGCGCAGAGCCAGAGCCGCATCTTCTTCATCGGCGTGGACGAGGCGATGCGGGCAAGCGCTGCTGTCGCAGGCTCGATCATCGCGCAGCGGCCGCAGGTGACGCTGAACGATCTGACGCTGGTCAACGGCCGGGCGGAAGGCGGCGGCAGCGCGGTCGGGGGTGGCGGAATGGGAGCCAGCGGCGCGCTGTTCGCCGATGCGAGCGCCATGCCGTGAAGGAAAGCGTCAGCGTGCGGTTCTAGCTAGACTAGAGCGCGATGCGATAACGCTTGCGTAGGAGATGGTATCAGGGTAGGGTTCGACCACGTTGCATGGGGTTGTTTCGCGATTTTTTTGTCAAGCCCCGCTGCGCCGCGTCCGGGGCTTTAGTTGACGGCCGCGCGGTCGCGTCGCTGGCGACCTGAGACATCGGGATAGCCATGCAGCTTCAGCCTGTCGGCCTGAACGCCCCAGCTTTCGAGCCGGTCCAGAAAGCTCATGCCGAGCAGGTTGGTCTTCATCTGACCCCGCGGCACCACCAGCGCCGGCACCGAACGTTCGACCAGCTTGCCGACGGCGAGGCGGTCCAGCGTCAGCCGCGCCGCCCTGGTATGGCCGCCGGCGGTCTCGACGTCGACATTGTATTCGAGCATTTCCAGCGGCAGTCCGATCGCCTTGGCGGTTTCCCAGGTCAGCACGACCGAGGTCGCGCCGGTGTCGATCACCATCGGGGCGCTGACGCCGTTGATTTTGGCCTGCAGGGCGAATTCGCCGCCCTGGCGGCGCGGGATCTGGACCGCGTGCGCCGGCGATACGGTTCGGTGACGCAGCAGGTCGGACACGCTGTCGCTGGCGCGGGCGAGCTGCTCCGGGTCCTTGTAGGCGACCACGGCGCCGGCGGTCACCCCCAGCATGATAAGAACCAGCAGAAAGCGGCTCACAACGCGCCTCCCGTGCGATGAGCGGCGCGAGCGCCGCCGTGCTTCAGTCCGGCTTCGGGCCGGCCGCCGTCGCGGGCAGGGCGAGGCCGGCGTCGGCCATGCGCGCGGCCAATAGCGCCATCACCGCAAGCCGCTCCGCGGATTCCATCCGGTGCCAGCGCGCGATCTCCGGCAAGGTACGTCCGCAGCCCAAACAGAGGCTGCTTCGGGGGTCGATGATACAGACTGCGATGCACGGCGTTTCTTTGCTCATTCAGGAACAGTGATGCGGTTTTCTTCATTCGCGCAAGCGCTCCGGTTACAGCCCGGTGCCGGCGCTCATGATCGGCTTGTTCCGGATCCGCCGCTTGTCGTCGGCGGTCACGGTGGTTTCCGGCTGCAGCGGCGGCGCCTCCTCGGCCATCGGCGCCAGCGCCGACATCACGCGTTCCGGCGGGAAGGTGACGATGACTTCGGTCCCGATGCGAAGTTTCGATTTCAGCGTGAAGGTGCCGCCATGCATGTCGATCAGGCTCTTGGCGATCGGCA
Organism: Bradyrhizobiaceae bacterium Ga0074131; assembly: GCA_001464035.1. Taxonomy (GTDB): domain Bacteria; phylum Pseudomonadota; class Alphaproteobacteria; order Rhizobiales; family Xanthobacteraceae; genus Bradyrhizobium. The sequence goes on along the minus strand of LNEC01000006.1, from coordinate 157,305 downwards.
GGCCGAGGCCGGCGCCCTGTTCGGCCGACTTGATCGAATTGGAGCCCTGGCCGAACGACGCCAGCACGATGGGGATTTCATCCTCCGCGATGCCGGAGCCGGTGTCCTTGACGCTGAGATATTGTCCGCCGGATGCGGTCCAGCCGGCCTTCAGCCAGATCTCGCCGCCCTGCGGCGTGAACTTGATCGAGTTCGACAGCAGGTTGAGCACGATCTGGCGGGTGGCGCGCTCGTCGCCCCAGATCCGCGGCATACCCTGCTCGAACACCTCGTGAATGGCGATGCCGCGGCTGGAAGCGCGCAGTTTCAGCAGGTGATGGCAGTCGGCAACCACATGCACCAGCGACACCGCCTCTTCGTTGAGCTCGTACCTGCCGGCTTCGATCCGCGACAGATCGAGAATCTCGTTGATCAGGTTGAGCAGGTGGACGCCCGAATTGTGGATGTCGGCGGAATACTCCTTGTAGACCGGCACGGCATGCGGGCCGAAGATCTCGCTCTTCATCACCTCGGAAAAGCCGAGGATCGCGTTCAGCGGTGTCCGCAGCTCGTGGCTCATCTGCGCGAGAAATCGCGACTTCGCCACGTTGGCGGATTCGGCGCGATGCCGCGCCTCGTCGGAGATCGCTTTGGCCTGCTCGAGTTCGCCGATCAGCGCATCCTTCTCGGCGCGCGCCTCCAGCGTCGCCAGCGTCGTCGAATGCAGGCGGTGGGCGAGCAACGCGAAATACCCTTCGGCGGCGAGCGCGAGCAACGCCAGCGCGTAATTGTCGAGGGTGCCGCTCAGCATGAAATTCACCGCGATTGCCGCCGTCACCGGTGCGGTCGCCACCAGCGCCGCGATCGGCAGGCTGGCCGCGAGCATGCTGGATACCGCGATCACCAGCAGCATCAAGAACATCATCACCGTGTTCGAGATGGCATCGGGGATCGCCGGGTGGAGCAGGAGTGCGGTCCAGCACAGGCCGTACAAGAGATCGAGCAGCACGAACCGCGTCCGCCACTTGCGGGTGGCGGTGAGCGAGGCCGGCTCGCCGAGGAACCTGTGGCAATTGCGGAGAATGACGGCCTGAATGCAGAACATGCCGCAGGTCCAGGCTGCCGCCGAAATCGGCTCCATCCGGAAGCCGAACAACAGGCCGGTCGCCACCACGAGCAGCATGACGACGTAGGATGCCGATATCCGGGTCTGGGCATATTGCCGCAGCAGTTCGCGATCGAAGGCGGGGCGGGTTCCGCTGGTCGACGTTAACCTGTCACGCGCCTCGCGCACCCGCTGCGCGGCGGCGCGGCGATTGCTGACCGGCGCGGCGGCAGCGGGTTCGGCAGGAAGCTGCACGACTTCGGGCTTTTCTGCGGGGTTACTCATCAAACAACACGAATCCTGCCCGCTGGTCGCGCCAGCTTTTGCATCGTCTATCTCTGGCGCTAAATCATTAAGAGCTGACTTAAAGCGCTAAAGAATCACGTTAACGGGAGGTTAAATTAACGTGTCGTGCCCTCGGGTCATGTCCGCTGGTCCGGCCATTCACGCTCGCCCGGCTGGCTGAAGGGGACACCGTGGCGGTATACAACGCGGCATGTTTTCGCGCGTGCGAAGTGTCCCCGGTCTCCCCTGAAGACGCTGTCCTTGAAGGCACTGCATTGTCGGGGCAGCCAGCCTCCGCTATCATATCCGGATATCCAAACGGCAGCTTGATGCCTGGCATCAAGGTGAATTAGCGCGAGACGGCACGGAGAAGTCCGATGAACGCCGACGATCTGCCGGAAACACGCTTCGCACGCTCGGGATCGGTCAGCATCGCCTATCAGGTCATGGGAGACGGCCCGATCGACCTCGTCCTGATCCCCGGCATGGTTTCGCATGTCGAGATGATGCACGAGATTCCGGGCTACACCGCTTTCCTGCGGCGGCTTGCTTCATTCGCGCGGGTGACGACCTTCGACAAGCGCGGGCAGGGTCTGTCGGATAGGTTCGAAGGCGCGCCCACGCTGGAGGAACGCTCCGACGACGTGCGTGCCGTGATGGACGCGGTCGGCATAGACCGCGCCGCGCTGCTGGCGATCTCCGAAGGTACCATGATGGCGGCTTACTTCGGCGCGACATTCCCGGATCGCGTTTCTCACCTGGTTCTCTATGGCGGCATGCCCCGGCAGAGCCGGACGCCTGATTTCTCGATCGGCTTTCCGCCTGAAGCGGTCACCATGTTCAGGAACTGGGGCAGCGGGAGCTTCATCACGAAATACGCATCGCCCTCCTGGCAGCACAATCCCGAACTGGTGAAGCTCGGTGCCAAGTTCGAACGGCTATCCTGCAGTCCCGGCAACCTGCGCGCTCTTGTGACAATGAACGCGACGATGGACGTGCGTCACATCCTGCCCGGTATCCGTACGCCCACTTTGGTCCTGCATCGCCAATCCGACGCCTTGGCGCCGATCGCGCTCGGCCGGTACTACGCAGAGCATATTCCGGGCGCGCGGTTCATTGTCTATCCCTCCGGCGAGCATTGGCCTCCTACCGTGCATGATGACTGGACGACCATCTGCGAAGACATCGAGGAGTTCGTGACGGGCACGCGTCGTGCGCAGGATACGGAGACCGAGCGAATCCTCGCCACCGTCATGTTCACGGACATCGTCGAGTCGACGCAACGCGCCGTCAGCCTGGGCGACGCCGTCTGGCGCGAGCGGCTGGACGAGCATGATCGCATTGCGCGGCGCGTGGTCGAACAGCATCGCGGTCGTCTCATCAAATCGACCGGCGACGGCTTGCTTGCCACATTCGACGGGCCCGGGCGCGCCATTCGGTGTGCGACCGCCATCAAGAGGGCTCTCGCCGCGCTGAACCTGCCGGTCCGAGTCGGGTTGCACACCGGCGAGATTGAGCAACGCGGCTCAGACATCAGCGGCATCGCTGTCCACACTGCGGCGCGGGTGGCTGAAAACGCAAGTGCCGGTGAAGTCCTCGTCAGCAGCATTGTCGTCGACCTGGTCGCGGGCTCCGACATCAGTTTCGTGGACCGAGGTCAGTTCGCGTTGCAGGGTGTGCCCGGTACATGGCGGCTGATGTCCGTGACGCCCTGAGGGGATTGCGTCGCGATCGCTGTTTATTGATTTACCGGCGAGCCATGGCCATGCGCTTCCAGAAGCCGCGCGCGGCGAAGGATAGGGCAGAGCGCCGATGAAATGGAGGGCGCTTGGATAACCACCCCTTTCACAGCAATTTGTCAGCGCCCCGCGTCCGGCGTCGTCCGGCCGTTGCGATGGGTCTTCCGACGTCAGCGCTGCAGCCGCGCCAGCAGGCTCGACGTGTCCCAGCGCTTGCCGCCCATCTTCTCGACCTCGGCATAGAACTCGTTGACCAGCGCGGTGACCGGAAGGCTGGCGCCGTTGCGGCGCGATTCCGCGAGACAGATCATCAGATCCTTGCGCATCCACTCCACCGCAAAACCGAAGTCGAACTTGCCGTCATTCATGGTCTTGTATCGGTTCTCCATCTGCCAGGATTGCGCGGCGCCTTTCGAGATGGTGTCGATGACGGCATTGACGTCGAGCCCGGCCTTCTTGGCGAAGTGAATGCCTTCAGAAAGGCCCTCGACCAGGCCGGCGATGCATATCTGGTTGACCATCTTGGTCAGTTGGCCGGAGCCGGCCGGCCCGAGCAGCTTGCACATCCGGGCATAGGCCGCGATCACGGGTTCGGCGCCGGCATAGGCGTCGGCGCTGCCGCCGCACATGACGGTCAGCACGCCGTTTTCCGCGCCGGCCTGGCCGCCGGACACCGGGGCGTCAATGAACTTGAAGCCGGCCTTGGTGGCGGCGGCGTCGAGCTCTCGCGCGACTTCGGCCGACGCGGTGGTGTGATCGACGAAGGTGGCGCCCTTTTTCATGCCCGCGAACGCCCCATCGGCGCCGACCGTGACGGCGCGCAGATCGTTGTCGTTGCCGACGCAGCACATGACGAAGTCCTGGCCATCGGCTGCGGCCTTCGGCGTGGGTGCCGTCTTGCCGCCGAATTTTTCGGCCCATGTCTTGGCCTTGGCCGGGGACCGGTTGAAGACCGTCACCTCGTGGCCGCCCTTGGCCACCAGATGTCCCGCCATGGGGAAACCCATGACGCCGAGACCGAGAAAAGCGACTTTAGCCATGTGAGCAACCTTGGGGTTTCGCCGGCATTGAATTTGCCGGACCGTGTCTGGGAGCGAGGAGGGGCCTGCACCAGACCCCTTCAAGATGCGGAACGCGCACAATAAACCCTGCAGCATGGAGGGCAACGGCTCGGTTTTGGCGCGCGGGCCGGGTTTCGTGCTAGGATCGGGCCTCCAACAAGGTCTCAACAAGGGGAGTAGATCGCATGGGCATGAGCGTGGGCGTGCTTGACCATTTCAACATCCGGACCCGCAAGCTCGACGATACGGTCCGGTTTTACGAGGATATTCTGGGTCTGGAAAAGGGGCCTCGGCCGAACTTCGCGTTTCCCGGGGCCTGGATGTACAGCGAGGGCAAGGCGGTGGTGCATCTGGTCGATATTTCCAGGACCGACGAGCCGCAAAAACCGGATTCCGGGGTGGTCCATCACGTCGCCTTCATCAGCCGGGGGTTTGCCGGCATGCAGCAGCGGCTGGAATCCAGGGGATTCAAATACGACTCCCGACAGGTTCCAGGCGGCGAACTCTGGCAGATCTTCGTCAATGATCCCAACGGCGTGATGATCGAATTGAACTACGAGGCCGCCAAGGAAGAAGGTGTGGCAGCAGCCCCGGCCGAAGTCCGGGAAGACATGGCGGCGAGGTAGCCTTTCGGGCGGGATCGCTCTATGGGTCGCATCCGAGAATTGGCATAGCGGTTTCAAGCGAAGTTCATACCGGTTCGCATCGCAATCGAGCTACGCAGATGCCGTAGACTTGAAGACCAGGAAAAGAGCCCGGTTCTGATGGCATTGGAACCGACGGGCTCGGAGGAGATGCGACGTGAGCGTGACGCAGCAACAGGTTCTGGAGGCCTTGACCAGGGTAAAGTCGCCGGATGGCGTCGTCCTGACCGATGCCAATGTGCTGTCGGCGGTGACCGTGAACGACGGCAAGGTGTTCTTCTCGATCAATGTCGACGCCGCGGAAGCCCGGGCCTGGGAACGCATCCGGGCTGAGACGGAGGCGGCGGTACGCGGCATTCCCGGCGTCACCGCCGCCATGGTCGCGCTGACCGCCGAACGCACACCGGGAGCCGCGGCGTCCGCGCCCTCGCAGCGGCATTCGCATGGCGTGCAACCGGTCTCGGCGCACCGCCCGCCGCAAAGTCCCGTTTCCCCGATGTCGAAGCAGTCGGAGATACCGGGCATCGCCGCTGTCATCGCGGTGGCCTCCGGCAAGGGCGGTGTCGGTAAATCGACCACAGCGCTCAACCTTGCATTGGGCCTGCGCGACCTCGGTTTGCGGGTCGGTCTGCTCGACGCCGACATCTATGGGCCGTCGGTGCCGCGGCTGACCGGCATTCACGAGAAACCGCAGTTGAACGAGGCGCGGAAGATGATTCCGATTCAGCGCTTCGGCCTTGCCATCATGTCGATCGGCTTTCTCGTCGAGGAGGAAACCGCGATGATCTGGCGCGGGCCGATGGTGATGTCGGCCATCACCCAGATGCTGCGCGACGTCGCCTGGGGCACCCTCGATATTCTGGTGGTCGATATGCCCCCCGGCACCGGCGACGCGCAGCTCACGCTGGCGCAGAATGTGCCGCTGCGGGGCGCCGTGATCATTTCGACGCCGCAGGATCTGTCACTGATCGACGCGCGGCGTGGGCTGGCGATGTTCAAGAAGGTCAATGTGCCGGTTCTCGGCATCGTCGAAAACATGAGCTATTTCCAGTGTCCGCAATGCGGCACCCGATCGGACATTTTCGGGCACGGCGGCGCGAGGCTGGAGGCGGAACGGCTCGGCGTGCCGTTCCTGGGCGAGATCCCGCTGCATATGTCGATTCGAGCCACCTCGGATTCGGGAACCCCTGTCGTGGACAGCGAGCCGGATGGGCCGCACGCGGCGATCTATCGCGCAATTGGCGCCAAGGTTCAGGAACAACTTCAAGGCGTTATCGCCGCTGCCTGAACCTGTTGTTCCGGTCCGGCATGCAACTTTCGTCTAAACGGTGCGGTCATGCCGTTGTCGTGTTTTCCGATAGCGGACTTCCGTGTTAAAGCGCCCGGCCAGAGCGCCTTCGGCGGACGCAAATACCGCTTCGCCGATGTCGCCGCTCCAGGAAATCTGGGAAAAAACACCCAACAAGGAGATGCCTGAATGAAGCGTCGTGATTTTTTGAAAGTTTCCGCGGCTGGTGCCGCCGCTACCGCCGTGGCGTCGCCGGCGATCGCGCAATCCTCGCCCGAAATCAAGTGGCGCATGACCTCGAGCTTCCCGAAGTCGCTCGATACGATTTACGGCGGCGCTGATTATTTCGTGAAGCAGGTTGCGGAAATGACCGACAACAAGTTTCAGATTCAGCTGTTCGCGGCGGGCGAGGTCGTCCCGGGCCTGCAGGCGCTGGATGCAACCTCGAATAACACCGTCGAGATGAGCCATACGGTCGCCTATTACTACGTCGGTAAGGATCCGACCTTTGCGATCTTCTCGGCGGTGCCGTTTGGACTCAACGCGCGCCAGCAGAACTCCTGGCTCTCTCAGGGCGGTGGCAACGAACTCGCCAACGAGCTTTTCAAGAAGCATAACGTGATCGGCTTTCCCTGCGGCAATACCGGCACCCAAATGGGCGGCTGGTTTCGCAAGGAGATAAAGACCGTCGCCGATCTCTCGGGCCTCAAGTTCCGTATCGGCGGCATCGCCGGTCAGGTGCTGCAGAAGGTCGGCGTCGTGCCGCAACAGATCGCCGGCGGCGAAATCTACCCCGCGCTGGAGAAGGGCACCATCGACGCCGCCGAATGGGTCGGACCGTATGACGACGAGAAACTCGGGTTTCAGAAGGTTGCAAAATACTACTATTACCCCGGCTTCTGGGAAGGCGGTCCGACCGTTCACGCCTTCTGCAATCTGGAAAAGTGGAATTCGCTGCCGAAGAGCTATCAGGCGGTCATCGCCAATGCGACGGCCAACGCCAATAGCTGGATGGCGGCGCGCTATGACCTGCAGAACCCCGCCGCCTTGAAGCGTCTGGTGGCCGGTGGCACCCAGCTTCGTCCCTTCACCAACGAAGTACTGGAAGCCTGTCTGAAGGCGACCAACGAATTGTGGGCCGAAATCTCCGCGAAGAACGCCGACTTCAAGAAGTCGATCGACGCGATGCAGGCGTACCGGTCCGACCAGTATCTGTGGTGGCAGGTCGCCGAATACACTTACGACAGCTTCATGATCCGGTCGCGTACCCGCGGCTGATCCGTAGCGCTTCGTCATGGTACCCTGGCTCCGGGCATCTAGGCCTTAAGTCTTAGAAGCCAGCCCGGCCTTCACAAGAGGGCCGGGCTTTTTTCGTGGGCAGACCAGTTCGGCATGGCAATCCGCAATTGGATGTTCCATTCTGGTCCCAAAGCCTCGACAAGAAGCTCACGGACACAAGCACAACCAAGGAGGAAGTAATCAATGAAGCGACGAGACTTCATCAAGGTCACCGGGGCAGGCGTTGCGGGTGCCGCAGCAAGCATGGCCGCGCCGGCGATCGCGCAATCGGCGCCGGAGATCAAATGGCGCATGGCGGCGAGCTGGCCGAAGTCGCTGGATACGCTGTTCGGCGGCGCCGAGATGATGTGCAAGATGGTGGCCGAAGCCACCGACAACAAGTTCCAGATCCAGATCTTCGCCGCGGGCGAAATCGTTCCAGGCCTGCAAGTGCTCGACGCCGTGCAGAACGGCACCGTCGAATGCGGCCACACCGCGTCGTATTATTACTTCGGCAAGGATCCGACCTTCACCTTCGGCTCCGCAGTGCCGTTCGGCCCCAACCAGCGCATCAACCAGGCCTGGTACATGCTGGGCGGCGGCAAGGAGCTGTTGAACGAGTTCTACAAGGGCTTCAACGTGCACTCGCTGCTCGCGGGCAATACCGGCTGCCAGATGGGTGGCTGGTTCCGCAAGGAGATCAAGACCGTCGACGATCTCAAGGGTCTCAAATTCCGCATCGGCGGCTTTGCCGGGCGGGTGCTGCAGAAGCTGGGCGCGGTGCCGCAGCAGATCGCCGGCGGCGATATCTATCCCGCGCTGGAGAAAGGCACCATCGACGGCGCCGAATGGGTCGGGCCCTATGACGACGAGAAGCTCGGCTTCTACAAGGTGGCGCCGAACTATTACTATCCGGGCTGGTGGGAAGGCGGCCCGATGCTGCTGGCTTACGTCAATCTCGACAAGTGGAATGCGCTGCCGAAACATTACCAGAGCGTTCTGGAGCAGGCCGGCCAATATGCCAACAGCTGGATGATGGCGAAATACGATCAGGGCAATCCGGCGGCGTTGCGTCGGTTGCTGGCGGGCGGCACCAAGCTGCAGGCCTTCCCGCCGGCGGTCATGGACGCCTGCCTCAAGGCGTCGAGGGAACTGCACGCCGAGACGGCCGCGGGCAATCCGAACTTCAAGAAGGTGCTGGAATCGCTGACCGCCTTCTCGAACAACGGCTATCAGTGGTTCCAGGTCGCGGAAGTCGGTTACGACAACTTCATGGCGCGTCACTCCAGGGGCTGATCGGCCCGCAGCGTCGGACGAACGAACAACCCCGGAGCGCAAGCTCCGGGGTTTTTTACTTGGCGCATCCCTACTGCTTCGACGGCGGACCGAAGTCCAGCGGCGGCGGTTCGAATTGCGGGACCTCGATCTGGATCGTGTTCGGATCGATCGTCGATGCAATTCCCTTGTAGTGCATCACCATCTGCGGGAACGCGATCACCAGCCCGACCATGATGCACTGGATCACCACGAACGGCACCGCGCCCCAGTAGATCTGGCCGGTGGTGACGGGCTCCATGCGCAGGCCGGTGACCCGGTCGATATAGGATTCCTTCGGGGCGACCGAGCGCAGGTAGAACAGCGCAAACCCGAATGGCGGATGCATGAACGAGGTCTGCATGTTGACGCCGAGGATCACGCCAAACCAGATCAGGTCGATGCCCAGCTTTTCGGCGGCCGGTCCCAGCAGCGGGATGATGATGAACGCCAGTTCGAAGAAATCCAGGAAGAACGCGAGAATGAACACCAGCGCGTTGACGAAGATGAGGAAGCCGACCTGCCCGCCGGGCAGCGAGGTAAGGAGATGCTCCACCCAGACGTGGCCGCTCACGCCATAGAAAGTCAGCGAGAACACGCGGGCACCGATCAAAATGAAAATAACGAAGGCAGACAGCTTGGCGGTCGATTCAGTCGCCTGCCGGATCAGATCCCAGCTCAGCCGCCGCTTGGCGGCGCCGAGCAGCAGCGCGCCGGCAGCGCCCATCGCGCCGCCCTCGGTCGGCGTCGCGATGCCGATGAAGATGGTGCCGAGCACCAGGAAGATCAGGAACAGCGGCGGCACCATGACGAACGTGGTCTGCTGGGCCATGGCCGACAGGAAGCGGTATCCCGTGAGCTTGTCGAGGATCCAGTTCAGCACCGCCACGAAGAAGGCGAACAGGATGCCGAAGAACATGCTGAGCACGACGAAGTCCGCGCCCCGCGTCGCCGAGCCCCGCATCGCGAACCAGGCGAAGGCGACGCTGGCGACGGTGAGTACGCCCAACGATAGCAATCCGCGGCCGCCATCCTTCTCGCGGAAACCGATCGCCTCCGGCGGCAGGCCGGGCGCCGCCTTGGGAAAGATCATCGAGACCAGAAAGGCGTAAAACGCGTAGAGACCGGCGAGCACCAGCCCCGGTACGAACGCGCCCTCGTACATGTCGCCGACCGACTTGCCGAGCTGGTCGGCCATCACGATCAGCACCAGGGAGGGCGGGATGATCTGCGCCAGCGTGCCAGAGGCCGCGATCACGCCGGATGCCACGCGCCGGTCATAGCCATAACGCAGCATGATCGGCAGCGAAATCAGTCCCATCGAAATCACCGAAGCCGCCACGACGCCGGTGGTGGCCGCCAGCAAGGCGCCCACGAAGATCACCGCATAGGCGAGGCCGCCGCGGATGGTGCCGAACAACTGCCCGATGGTGTCGAGCAGGTCCTCCGCCATGCCGGACCGTTCGAGCACCAGTCCCATGAAGGTAAAGAACGGAATCGCCAGCAGCGTGTCGTTGTTCATCACGCCATAGACGCGTTCGGGAAGCGCCTGCAGGAAGTCCGGCCGGAACTCGCCGAGTTCGATGCCGACGAAAGCGAAGATCAGGCCCACCGCGCCGAGCGAGAAGGCCGCCGGATAGCCGAGCAGCAGGAAAACGACCAATGACACGAACATGATCGGTGCCATATTGGCGATAATGAAAGCTGACATCTGGATTCCCCTGCGACCCTATCCTGCGGTCAGCGTTTTTCGATCGCTTCGATGAGATGCTCGACCTCGGCCTCGAGAGCGTGCACCTGGGTGGCATGCGGATCGGGGATCAGGCCGCGCATCACGGCAATTCGCTTGATCAGCTCGGATATGCCCTGCACCAGCAGCAGGAAGAATGCGATGATGATCAGCGACTTGGCGGGCCACTGCGGCAGCCCGCCCGCGTTGCTCGATTGCTCGTTGACCTCGACCGAGCGCATGAAGAACGGGCCGCCGGTGATGATCATGACGATGCACAGCGGCATCAGGAAGAAGACGTGACCGACGACGTCGATCCAGTCCCGCAGCTTTTTCTTCATCATGTTGCTGATGATGTCGATCCGGATGTGCTCGTTATCGAGCAGGGTCCATGGCGCGCAGAACAGGAACACGATGCTGAACAGCAGCCATTGAAGTTCCAGCCAGGAGTTCGACGAGACGTCGAAGGATTTCCGGATGATCGCGTTGACCGTGGCGACGATCACTGCGACCAGGATCAGCCATGCCAGACGCTTGCCCACCCATTTGGTGAACGCGTCGATCGCGCGGCTCAATTTCAAGAGCGATTGCAACGAAAGCCCCTCCCGGTTACGCCTCTGCCGTCTTGAACGCACCCCGTCGGGTACGGCGGCTTATCCTGCCCTGCTAGCATGAAGCGACCGCACCATTCCAGCGCGCGGCGCCGCCGTCAATTGGAAGTTTGTTGATATTGAAGGGGAATATTGCTCCGGCGGAACGCCGCGGCAGACCCCGCGCGCTCAACCTCCGGTCGAGGTTGGTGGGGGCCGCTACCGCGGCTTTTCCGGCGTATTGAACTCGACCGGCGGCAGTTCCTCCATTTGCGGGATCTCGATCCTGACTTTGCTGATGTCCTCGGCACTGATCGGCTTGTCCAGCAGCGCGGTGACGGTCCAGGGGAGGGCGATCACCAGCACGACCATGATGATCTGCAGCCCGATCCAGGGTACCGCGCCCCAGTAGATGTCCGAGCTCTTGACCTCCCTGGGCGCCACGCCGCGCAGGTAGAACAGCGCGAAGCCGAACGGCGGATGCAGGAACGAGGTCTGCATGTTGACGCAGAGCATGACGCCGAACCAGATCAGCGCCGCGTCCGCGCCGACCACCGGCGTCAGAATCTTCTGCGCGATCGGCGCGACCATCGGCAGGATGATGAAGGCGATCTCGAAGAAATCCAGGAAGAACGCCAGGAAGAAGATGAATAGATTGATGAAGGCCAGGAAGCCCCAGACCCCGCCGGGTAGGGACGTCAGCATGTGTTCCAGCCATACCCCGCCGGAAACACCGAGGAACACGATCGAGAAACAGGTCGCGCCGATCAGGATGAACACCACCATGGTGGTCAGGCGCATGGTGCTTTCGTAGCCCTGCTTGATCAGGCTGCGCAGTTCAGGGATGCGCACGGCCTCGAGGCAAACCCAGATCACCGCAAAATAGGCGACGGCGAAGGCGAGCTTGAACAGCAGGCCCTGGGCCAGGAAGATACCGATGATGGTGCCGATGCCGCCGGCGATCACGCCGATGATCAGGACAGCGCGGCCCTTGGTGCTGAAGTCCTTGCTGTGAATCGCCGCCAGTACGATGGCGCCGACCGCGCCCATGGCGCCGGCCTCGGTCGGGGTGGCGAGGCCGAGCATCATGGTGCCGAGCACCACGAAGATCAGCACGGCCGACGGGATGATGCCCATCAGGCATTTGCGCCACAGCGGCCAGCCTCGCAGGGTCAGCTCATCGCGCGGCACCGGCGGAACGTGGTCGGGCTTGATCAGGCCGAGCACGAAAGTGTAGCCGGCGAACAGCATGATCTGCAGGACCGACGGGCCCCAGGCGCCGAGATACATGTCGCCGACCGACTTGCCGAGCTGGTCGGCCAGCACAATCAGCACCAGCGACGGCGGCACCAGCTGGGTGATGGTCCCGGAGGCCGCCAGCACGCCGGTGATGTAGCGGATGTTGTATTTGTAGCGGATCATCACCGGCATCGAGATCATCGCCATCGCGATCACCTGCGCCGCCACCGTCCCGGTGATGGCGCCGAGGATGAAGCCGACGATGATGACGGAATAGCCGAGACCGCCGCGGATCGGCCCGAACAGCTGGCCCATCGAGTCCAGCATATCTTCCGCCAGGCCGCACCGCTCCAGGATCGCGCCCATGAACGTGAAGAACGGGATTGCGAGCAGCAGCTCGTTGGACAGCACGTTGCCGAAGATCCGGCCCGGGATCGCCTGCAGGAAGACGAAATCGAAGAAACCGAGATAGATCGCGAGAAAGCCGAACGAAAATCCGAACGCGGCCAGCGTGAACGACACCGGAAAACCGATCAGCATCGCCAGAATCAAGCTGCCGAACATCAGCGGCGGCATCATCTCCAGCGTGATCATTGCATCGGTCTCTCGTATTTGGCGTCGATGGTCACGAGGTTCTGCAACGCCGCGATACGCTTGATGACCTCGGATACGCCCTGCAGCGCCAGCAGCACGAAGCCCGCCGGAATCACGAACTTGATCGGCCAGCGCAGCAGGCCGCCGGCATTGCTCGACGCCTCGCCGACGGCGTAGGCCTGCATGAAGAACGGCCAGGACAGCCAGGACAGCAGCAGGCAAACCGGAATCAGGAACACCAGCGTGCCGATCAGATCGAGCCAGAGCTGACCGCGCTCGGAGAGCATCAGATAGAGGATCTCGACCCGCACATGTTCATTGCGCTTGAAGGTGTAGGAGGCGCCGAACATCACCAGGATCGCGAACATGTACCACTGCAGCTCGAGCCAGCCATTGGAGCTGTAGCCGAACGCATAGCGGATCATCGCATTGCCGGCGCTGACCATGCACGCCGCCAGAACCAGCAGGTTGCAGACGTTGCCGATCTTTTCGTTGAGCAGGTCGATCCCGGCGCTGACCGCTAGCAACGGGCGCATCATGTTCGGCCGGGCACTCGCCGGTCGGGCGGGTCAGGCGTTTTGGCGCATCTGGTCTCGCCGCCGCGTTTCGCGCGCACGGCGCCACGGCTTGTTATTGGCTGCGATGGCAACGATCATCCCCCCGATGTGCGCCTTTGCAGTCTTGACCGCGCCCCGCGAGGGCGCAGCGGCCTGTCCGGCCGGGCTGGCATAAAGCGGGACACCATTTCAGCGCGTCGCAGCAGCGTCAATTGGAAAATGAAAACTGGCGTGGGCATGCGATGGCGCGAGCCGACGATGCAACGGCCCGGCAACAAGCCCGGTCACCTCACCCGCCGGTGACGCTCATGTGCCGGCTTACGCTCGGGCGGTTGTGCCGGCGGTCGATGATGAAGTCGTGACCCCTGGGTTTCAGGCCGATGGCGCGGTCGATCGCGTCGGAGAGCAGGTCGTTGTCGGCGGAAGCCCGCAACGGCTTGCGCAAATCGGAGGCATCCTCGTGCCCGAGGCAGGTATGCAGCGTGCCGGTGCAGGTGATGCGCACCCGGTTGCATGTTTCGCAGAAATTGTGAGTCATCGGCGTGATGAAGCCGAGCTTGCCGCCAGTCTCGGCGACGGAAACATAGCGGGCAGGGCCGCCGGTGTCGTCGGCCAGGTCGGTCAGCGTGAACTGCTGGGCGAGGCGGGCGCGCAGCAGCGACAGCGGCACGTACTGATCGATGCGGCCTTCGCCGATGTCGCCCATCGGCATCACCTCGATCAGCGTCAGCGCCATGCCCTTGCCGTGGGCCCATTGCATCAGCGAAGGAATCTCCTCCTCGTTCAGGTTCTTCAGTGCCACCGCATTGATCTTGACGGCGAGGCCCGCCGCGCGTGCCGCCTCAATACCAGCTAGCACCTTGTCGAGATCGCCCCAGCGGGTGATGGCCTTGAACTTCGCCGGATCCAGCGTATCCAGGGAGACGTTGATGCGGCGCACCCCGCAGTCGCGCAGTTCGGTGGCAAAGCGCGCCAGCTGCGAGCCGTTGGTGGTCAGCGTCAGCTCACCGAGCGCGCCGGAGTCGAGGTGGCGCGACAGCGAGCGCACCAGCGACATCACGTTGCGCCGCACCAGCGGCTCGCCGCCGGTGAGCCGCAATTTCTTCACGCCCTTGGCGATGAAGGCCGAGCACAGGCGGTCAAGTTCTTCCAGCGTGAGCAGGTCGGCCTTGGGCAGGAATGTCATGTCCTCCGACATGCAGTAGAAACAGCGCAGGTCGCAGCGATCGGTGACCGATACCCGCAGATAGCTGATGGTCCGGCCGAACGGGTCGGTCATTGCACGCGATAATGACGCGATGGAACTCGGTGGCGACATTCGGAAAGTGCCTTTTCGCTGGGCAACCGCAACGGCGGCGCCGCCACCGCAATCTAGGCAAGTTGCGATAGCAGTACAATCCGCAACCTCTTCAAGCTGCAGGGGGCGCGATCAGCGGGCGGGCGGCGGGGGCGACGGGAACGGCGATGCCGCGGGCGGGGCGGCGGCCGCGGGCCTCGGCTGTTTCGGCGGGGGCGGCGGCCGGCGCGAGGATTTCGGCGGCGGCCCGGCCGGCTGCAGTTCCGCGACCACCGGGTTGGGATCGATAGCGGTCGACGCCGGTGTCGCGAAATCACCGGGGATATTGATGACCTGCACCTGGACGGTCGCCGGCTGGAACTTGTTCAGCGTATAAGTGACCGAGAAACCGCCATCGGCCGCGGGAATCGCGACCGAGCAGGGCGTCTTGCAGCCCGGTCCCGCCGAGGTCCTGGCGTCGGCGCCGGGCGGAATCGAGTCGAGCTGGACCTGGACGGTGGGCGGTGTCGGCCGGAAGGAATCCAGCGAAAACGAAGAACACCCGCCCAAGCTGGCACCGGCTGCGGCAATCGCGATGACACGACGCATGTTCGTCACTCTGACTGCGGCGTACTGCCACAATCCCGCCGGCGACCATAGGAGCGTCAGGATATCGGCGCAACCGTGCCAGGCGGGTTCGTTAGGAAATGGTTAACTACATTATTGTCTATTATAATCAACATCTTATGATCTATTTCGGAGACTCGTCAGGCGCTCGACGGCATCAGGCAGATCACGCATGCGGCTGATCAGCAGGTCCGGCTCGAGATCGGCGATCGGCACTTCGGTGTAGCCGAATTCGACGCCGATCACCGGGATGCCAGCGCGGCGGGCGACGCCGATATCCGGGCCGGCGTCCCCCACCATGATCGCAGCCGACGGATGCCCGCCGGCGCGCGCGATGGTCTCACGCAGGATGACCGGGTCGGGTTTGGAAACCCCGAACGTGTCGGCACCGCAGATCGCGGCAAATCGCGCGCTCAGGCCCAACTCGTCGAGCAGCAGCTTCGACAGCCATTCCAGCTTGTTGGTGCAGACCGCGAAGCGGAAGCCGCGCGCCGAGAGCTGGTCGAGCGCGCTCTCTAGGCCCTCGAACGGCCGCGAGGCGACGGCGATATTGGCTGCGTAATAATCGATGAAATCGGCAAGCAGCCGGGTGATATCAGCGGCGCTGGCGGCGCGGCCATCGACCTCGAGGCCGCGTTCGATCAGCTTTCGGGCGCCTTGTCCGATCATATTGCGCGCGGCATGCAGCGGCACCGGCGGCAAGCCCTCGCGGTCAAGCACGAAGTTGAGCGCGTTGATCAGGTCGGGCGCGGTATCCACCAGCGTGCCGTCGAGATCGAATACAACGATGCGGGGAGAGCTCATGCGGAAATCGCTAGCGGTCCCCGCGCCATGGCGCAAGCCCCGGCGAGCGCCGCCGGAGCCCTGCATCGCCCTGTCCCTGATCACGAAACGACGCTAAAGATGCCCCGCCAGACCAGCGCCGGCCGCATCCTCGGCGGCAACTCCCAAGGGCCTATCGCGTGAACATGGACGAATTGAAACGGCAGGCGGCGGCGCGCGCGCTCGATCACGTGCGTGACGGCATGAAGCTCGGGCTCGGCACCGGTTCGACGGCCGCGCATTTCGTCGACCTGCTCGGCGAAAAGGTGCGTGCCGGATTGAAGGTCGTCGGCGTGCCGACCTCGGAAGCCACCCGCATCCAGGCCGAGCAATGCGGCGTGCCGCTGACCACGCTCGACGAGGTCGACCGGCTCGACCTCACCGTCGACGGCGCCGACGAGATCGATCCCGCGCTCAACCTGATCAAGGGCGGCGGCGGCGCGCTACTGCGCGAAAAGATCGTCGCCGCCGCCTCGGATCGCATGATCGTGATCGCCGACGACACCAAATGGGTCGATGTGCTCGGGCGCTTTGCGCTGCCCGTCGAGGTCATTCCGTTCGGCCGCGCCGCCACCCAGCGCGCCATGGCCGCGGCATTTGCGCAAAGCGGCAATTCCGGGCACATGGTGCTGCGAAAGGGCAGGGACGGCCACGTTTTTGTCACCGATGGCGGCCACTGCATTGTCGATGCCCATTTGGGACGAATAACCGATGCGCCGCGTCTGGCGGGGCTGTTGACCTCGATACCCGGTGTTGTCGAGCACGGGCTGTTCATCGGTCTTGCCGACACGGCCGTGCTGGCAGGTGCCCGGGGAATTCGCGTTATTGAACGGCGCTGACGCCGCAATCTCAGGAGAGTTGGAATGAAGCTTCTTTCGAAAATCTTGTCGGGCCCGCGCGTCGCCTGGGGGGGCATTGTCTCGGGCCTTGCCCTGGGCCTCGCTTTGGGACTGCCGCTATCGGGCGTTCCGGCCGCGGCACAGCAGAAGCAGCCGGCGCCGGCGGCGACGGCGGTGCCGCTCAAGCAGGGTTCGCCGGCGGCGATCGCCGCGGCAAAAGAAATTCTGGCGATGAAGAACGCCAGCGCGATGTACGCCAGCGCCGTTCCCAACATCGTCGAGCAGACCAAGAACGCGCTGCTGCAGGCCAACCTGAACTACCAGAAGGATCTCAACGAGGTCGCCGTGGTGGTCGCGCAGAAGCTGGCCGGCCGCGAGAAGGAGATCGGCGACGGCATGGCCAATGTCTACGCCAACGAGTTTTCCGAGCAGGAACTGAAGGACCTCGTCGCCTTCTACAAATCCCCGCTCGGCCAGAAACTGCTCTCGGCGGAGCCCCGCGCCATTCAGTTCAGCATGTCCTACATGAACGGCTGGGCGCAGAATTTCGCCGAAACCGTCAACGGTGAATTCCGCGCCGAGATGCGCAAGCGCGGCAAGCAGATCTGAAGTAGGGGTAGCGAAGGATAAGGTGCGTCGCAATTTGATTCGCCATTCGCTATTCGCCATCCGAGTGAACTGAGAGCACCATGGCTGAGTTCGACGTCGATCTGTTCGTGATCGGAGGAGGGTCCGGCGGGGTTCGCGCCGCCCGGATTGCCGCCGGCCATGGCGCCAAAGTGATGATCGCCGAAGAATACCGCATGGGCGGCACCTGCGTGATCCGCGGCTGCGTGCCCAAGAAACTCCTGGTCTATTCCTCGCATATCCGGCACGAGATCGAGGACGCTGCCGGCTTCGGCTGGACCATTCCCACAGCCACCTTCGACTGGCCGACATTGATCGCGAACAAGGACCGGGAGATCGCCCGGCTCGAGGCGGCCTATACCGCGAACGTCGAAAAATCCGGCGCCCGCGTGGTCAAGTCCCGCGCGGTGTTCGAGGACCCCCACACGCTGCGGCTTGCGAACGGCGAGGCTGTCACCGCCAGATACGTGCTGATCGCGACCGGCGGCGCGCCCAACCATGGCGCCGGGATTCCCGGCATCGAGCACGTCATCTCCTCCAACGAGGTGTTTCACCTCACCGCCTTGCCAAAGCGCATCGTGATCCAGGGCGGCGGTTACATCGCGCTGGAGTTCGCCTGCATCTTCGCCGGTTTTGGTTCCGACGTGACGCTGGTCTATCGCGGCGGCAACATCCTGCGCGGTTTCGACGAGGACGTCCGCAGCCATGTGCGCGCCGAGATGGAGAAGAACGGCATCACGATCCTGACCGGCTGCACCGTCAGCAAGGTCGACAAGCACGGCGAGGAATTCACCGCGCATCTGTCGAACGGCTCCAGCATCGCCTCCGACCAGGTGATGTTCGCGATCGGCCGGCATCCTGCCGTCGCCAATCTCGGGCTCGAGACCACCGGGGTCGCCATCAATCCCGCCAATGGCGGCATCGCCGTCGACAGCTTTTCCAAAACCTCGGTGCCGTCGATCTACGCCATCGGCGACGTCACCCATCGCACCAACCTGACGCCGGTCGCGATCCGCGAGGGCCACGCCTTCGCCGACACCGTGTTCGGCCCGCGTACCGTCGAGGTCGATCATGCGGACATTCCGACCGCGGTGTTTTCCCAGCCCGAGGTCGGCACCGTCGGCCTCACCGAAACCGAGGCCCGCGCCAAATTCAGCCACGTCGATATCTACAAGACCAGTTTTCGGCCGATGAAGGCGACGATGTCCGGCCGCGACACCCGCGTGCTGATGAAGCTGGTGGTCGACGGGACAACCGATCGCGTCGTCGGCTGCCACATCGTCGGCGACGGCGCCGCCGAAATGGTGCAACTGCTCGGCATCGCCGTGAAGATGAAGGCGACCAAGGCGGACTTCGACGCGACGATGGCGCTGCACCCGACCGCTGCGGAAGAACTGGTGACGATGCGGACGGTGACGGCGAGGTATGTGCGGGAGGCGGCGGAGTAGGGCTCTGGATTGAACGCCCCGGATGATCGCGGAAACCGCTGATGTCACTGCGCCGATGGCCGGACATTGTGTTGGCGGAACTGCCGGTTCGTCAGTCCGGCAGAAGGAAAATGGTCGCAGAAACAAGCACGCTCAGGGCCCATAGTACCGGGCGTATCGGTGCCAGATCAGCCAGGTAAGCGGCGGTGTAAAGCACGCGCACGACAAGCCAGATGCAGGCCGCGATATCCAGCCATGTTTGGGGTACCCCGCGCAGCGTCGCTGTAATGACGGCGGCCGCGAATAGCGGAAAGGCCTCCAGGCCGTTCAGATGGGCGCCATAGGCGCGCTTGCGCAAGCCCGTCTGTGTGAGGTGCACATCGCGCGGATTGTGGACATCGAGATCCGGATCCGCTTTGGCAATGAAGACGATTGCGACAGGCAATAGACCTCCAGCGAAGAGACACCAGAAGGCAAGGGACATCGACCTGCTCCAATTAGAGAGTTGACTCTAATATCTATTATAATATCGTGCAATCGGTTGCACTGGCTTCCTCACACCGCCTGTCGAATGCAGGATCAATAATTCGGGTCCTGCGCCGGGCGCCGAAATTTTTGCGGGCGGACATGCGTGGAGCGCAGGTGGCAGGGCGGGGGCGGAAACGTCCAGCGTTGACGAGGGCCAATGATGGCATGGCTGGTTGGCTGGGCGGCGGCGTGGATACTGATCCATCGCCTGATTTCGGGCGGGCCCTTCCGCAGCGGGCTGGTGGCACGTATCGGCGAGCGGCCCTACCGCATGTCTTTTGCCGCCTTATCCATTGTATGTCTTGCGGGCCTGGGCCACGCCTATGCGAACGTCAAGCCGACAAGCATCGCCACGGCTCCGTGGCTGGTTGGTATTGTCGCGGTTATTCAGCTTTTTGCGACGTTGCTGACGATCGCCGGCCTTTCCACTCGTAATCCTGCGACGGCAGGGATGGCGAATTTGGTTGATGAGCCGGACATTGTGCGCGGAATGGTCAGGGTGACGCGGCATCCCTTTCTCTGGGGTATTCTTTTGTGGTCGGCGAGTCATCTGCTGGTTCGGCACGACTCCGCGGCGCTGCTGTTTTTCGGATCGATCGGTGCCGTGGCGGCGATGGGAATGTGGAGCATCGACCGGAAACGCCGGCTAGCTCTGGGCGCGGCATGGTTGGATTTTAGCCGCAGAACATCGCTGGTGCCGTTTTGGGCGATCGCCGCGGGACGGCAGACCTTCGCCTTCGGTGAAATCGGCCTGTGGCGGATGGTGGCGGCCTTCGTAATATGGTTTGCCTTGCTTTGGTTGCACCCGTTTCTTTCCGGATTGCATCGGTCACTCGTATAAGACCCCCGCGCATTCGAGCGTCGGCCGGATAACCGGATTGCGTTCGCCTTGTGCGCGATCACAGCTGCATTTAACAGGTGAAGATGCCTCGTCCCGCCAAATATGATGAAATAAGTATCTTGAAAGCCGCGGGCGACATCGTGGCGTTGCGGGGGCCCGGTGGGGCGACGATCGCAGAAATCGGCCATGCCATCGGTGCCCCGAGTGGATCGATCTATCATCGGTTTCACACGCGCGATGAATTGCTGGGGCGGCTCTGGCTCAACAAGGCCGCGTTTTTCCAGGATCGATGGACGACCGCGCTGAACGAGCCTGACGCGGAGAAAGCCGGGCTCGCTGCAGCTCTTTCGCTTCCGCGAGCGGTCCGCGAGGATTTCAAAGGGGCTCGGGTTATGCTGTTGCATCGCCGCGAGGATTTCCTCAGCGAATCGTGGCCGGCCGAAATGAAAGCGGAAGCCGAGCGATTGAAGGCGCAACTGGAGAATGCGCTGGTGCGGATTACCCGGCGGTTGTTCGGAAGGAACTCGGTTTTCGCACGGCAGGTTGCCACATTCGCGGTGCTGGACCTTCCATTCTCAGCCGTCCGCCGCTTCGTCGCAATGGGACGGGTGCCGCCTCCGGCCATCGACGACCTGGTCGCGGATGCCTATAAGGCAATCGTCTCCCAGCATCGACCAAAGCGCTGAGCACGCCCGATAGCCGCAGGAAGCGATTCGCGGCCTGTTACGGCTGCCGCTACGGCACGTCGCCCGTTGCGGTCTCCAATGCCATACGGCCTGTTCAGAAAATAGTTCCGATTGCCGAGTGCCGCTTCCGCATACTGGTCGATCGAGACAATGATCGCCCGGACATGGGGATAACACCAACCCTCCCGGGTTGCCCGACGCCGGACCTCCGCCAAGGCTTTTATCCAGGACGGGTTATCCGCGTTGTGGTCGTACCATTTGAGCGTTTCGGACATCGGCACGGCCTCTCTTCAACAGGTCTTCCAGTTCCGACCGCTTGCGCGAGAGCAGGAGCGGCGCCGTCGCGCTGTCCAGCCCGGACTGATGGAGCTGGCGGATCGCCGAGCCGAGCCCGACGAGCTGTCCGCGCAGGGTCTGGATTTTCCATTCGACGGGGTCATCGCTCACGGCGGCCGAGCGCGCCTTTCGGGGGTTTTCGGCTGACGGCGCGGTAATCCAGCTTCAGCCGCTCGTCGACATCCAGCAGCCGTTCCTCGCCGCCGAGCCGGTTGCGCTCGGCGATCAGCCTCAGCATGACCACGCGCATCGCCATCAGCTGCAGCGAGGCTTCGGCGCAGTCCTCGCCGCGGTTGACCTGGTGACGGATGGTCGCCTCCGCACTCAACATGTCAGAACGTAAGAATCTGATTTTTCTACGTATTTCGCCAAGTTTGTTGTTCATTGCCTTGCCTCACGGGGTTGGTGCCCATAGAGAACAAAATAAGAACAAATTTCAAGTTAAGATTTCCG
The DNA here is from genome assembly GCA_001464035.1 of Bradyrhizobiaceae bacterium Ga0074131. Classification (GTDB taxonomy): domain Bacteria; phylum Pseudomonadota; class Alphaproteobacteria; order Rhizobiales; family Xanthobacteraceae; genus Bradyrhizobium. The sequence continues at coordinate 135,441 of LNEC01000006.1, read as the reverse complement.
GCCAGACAAAAAATCTTTGGAGTCCCGATGCCCCGTCTCCCCGACCAGATCGACGCCCCGATGACATCCCCGCAGCTGGCGACCCTGCGCAGCCTCAGCGCCGAGGCCTACCAGCCGAAGCTGTTCGAGAACAACCTCACCGCAAGGGAAGCCGAGCGGAGGATCCTGGCGCTGAAGGCGGAGATCGAGCTGGCGAACTCGTTCTGAAATCAGGGCCACCAACGCAACAGCGCCGCCTAGCCGAATAATGCTTGGCGGCGCTGCGCTAAATCCGGACAACGCAATCCCCCGGTACCTATCCGTCTGCATGGGGAGAGGAAAGGTTCAACGGGAACCGGTTCTGATTGGCGAGTGTAGGCGGGGGTCGGGCATCTGACGCCGGCGCTTGTTCGGTCCAAGACGGAGATCGCTAAACTACTCGGCGTGTCGCGTCAGACGCTTTACGATATTCTTTCGGAGAAGCAGCCGGTCACCCCTTCCATGGCGTTGCGGCTCGGAAGCTGTGCGGAAACGGTCCGGACCTCTGGCTCAATCTGCAGAAGCGGTACGACCTGCACCACGCGCAGCAGGAGCTCGGGGAAATGATCAAGAAAATTCCGACGCTGGAAGTCGCCTGATGTGCACGACTACGCTCCCACTCTCAGCTGTTGTCGCCCGCGAAGGCGGGCGATCCGGTGTTTCAGAGACGGCAGGCCTACAGCCGGGAGGCCGCAGCCTACTCCATACCCTGTATCGAACGACGAACACGCCGGTCGTCCCGGCCCTGAGCAGGACGGCGACGAACCTACTCCGCCGCCTGGATCCATTCCGCAGCCCCGCGCCACAGCGTGTCGCGATGCTCGGGACGAAAGAAACCGAAATGACCGATCTTTGTCACACCGGCATCGGCGGGTGTGATGGTCAGGATCTCCGGCTCGATCGCGGTAAATCCCGAACACAGCAATCCGACCGCCGGCCGCGTCGCCCAGGGATCATCGGCAAGGCATAGCGCGCGCAGCGCGCCCTTGTAGTTGGCGAAATTCGACAGGCCGGCCAGTCTTGGATCGGTGAACAGATAACGCTCGCTCATGACCCAGCCGACCCATTGCTCGAACACGCCCCTGGGCAGGTCCTCGCCGAGACCGCTCCAGCCCGGCGCATAGCCCAGCAGCTTTGTCAGCGGCAGGCCGACGAAATTCAGCATGGCATAGACGCGATACCGCTCCGGCGACGCCATCAGCTTCCAGTAGCCGGCCTGGGCGGCGATGAAGAGGGCGCGGGAAATCTCGGTGTTGTTGGCGAGCAGTCCCAAGGCCTGGCCGCCGAAGGAATGGCCGACATAGGTGAGCGGCAGGGTCGTGTAGCGCTCGCGCATCCAGGCCACCGCGGCGACGGCATCGAGCGCGGCCCAGTCCGACATCGTGGCCTTGAATCCGACCAGCGATCTCGGCTGGTTGTAGCCGGTCAGGGCTTTCTGCCTGGAATCGCCGGTGCCGCGATAGTCATAGGTCAGCACCGCGCAGCCGCGCCGCGCGAGATAGCCGGCGAACCCCTTGTAGACCCGGCGCGGGGTCGCCGCGGCCGAATTGATCAGGACCGCGTGGCGCTTTGCCCCGCGCGGCAAGAACAGCGTCGCGCCAAGCTGATACCCGTCGGCAGCGGGGAAGGTGATGTCGTCGATGAAAACGTCGTCCAACGCAGCCTCAGCCACTCTCGATTTTCCCCGGCTTTCGTGAGCGCACCCAGCAAATGCGAATTCGGCTTTTGCCGCAAGGGGTTGTCTGAAAAGGTTGAATCCCAGCTTCATGATTCGTAAAGGAAGTCCCGGCTTCTCCGAAAAGATCGCGCGTAAACAAAAGGATAGACGCGGGCGCGACGACGGACCATTTTCTTCCCTTGCCCGGACGCAGCCCGGCACGGGTGCTGCGAGTCGAGGAATTGCTGCTGCATGGGGTTGTTTCGCGATTTTTTGAAGAAGGCCGTTCGATGGGCGCGCGCGGCGTCTGGAGCGAGACCGGTGGGCTTCGCGCTTAGGGCGAATCGATTCAACCCAACCCATCGCGCTCTAGCGGTGTGTCAACAGCCTGTGTATAACCCGGCCCTTCGCTGCCTGCCATAAGTAGTGGTTTTTGTTCAGGAGTTTACGCCATGTCCGAGCGGTGGACACCCGATAGCTGGCGCGCCAGGCCGTCGCTGCAGATACCCCAATATCCCGATGCCAAGGCGTTGGCGGATGTCGAGGCGCAGCTCGCGACGTTTCCGCCGCTGGTGTTCGCCGGCGAGGCCCGCAACCTGAAAAAGGCGCTTGGACGCGTCGCCAAAGGCGAGGCCTTCCTGCTGCAGGGCGGCGACTGCGCCGAAAGCTTTGCCGAGCATGGCGCCAACAACATCCGCGATTTCTTCCGCGTGCTGCTGCAGATGGCGGTCGTGCTGACCTATGCCGGCGCGGTGCCGGTGGTGAAGGTCGGCCGCATCGCCGGGCAGTTCGCCAAACCGCGCTCCTCGCCGATGGAGAAAATGGGCGAGGTCGAGCTGCCGAGCTACCGCGGCGACATCGTCAACGATATCGCCTTCACCGCGCCATCGCGCACCCCCGATCCGCAGCGCCAGTTGATGGCTTACCGGCAGTCGGCGGCGACGCTGAACCTGCTGCGCGCTTTCGCCACCGGCGGTTTTGCCAATCTCGGCAGCGTGCATCAGTGGATGCTCGGTTTTCTCAAGGATTCGCCGCAGTCGCGCCGTTACAAGGAACTGGCCGACCGAATCTCGGACGCGCTGAACTTCATGCGCGCCTGCGGGCTCGATCTCGAAAGCCATCCGGAGCTGCGCGCCACCGACTTCTACACCAGCCACGAGGCGCTGCTGCTCGGCTACGAGCAGGCCTTCACCCGGGTCGATTCCATGACAGGCGACTGGTACGCGACCTCGGGTCACATGATCTGGATCGGCGATCGCACCCGCCAGCTCGATCACGGCCACGTCGAGTATTTCCGCGGCATCAAGAATCCGATCGGCCTGAAATGCGGTCCGTCGCTGAAGCCGGACGAGTTGCTGAAGCTGATCGACGTGCTCAATCCCGACAACGAGCCCGGGCGGCTGACGCTGATCAACCGCTTCGGATCGGACAAGATCGCCGATCACCTGCCTCAGCTGATCCGCGCCGTGCAGCGCGAGGGCCGCGTCGTGGTGTGGTCGTGCGATCCGATGCATGGCAATACCATCGCTTCCAACTCCGGCTACAAGACCCGGCCGTTCGACCGCATCCTGTCGGAGGTGAAGTCGTTCTTCACCATCCACGGCGCCGAAGGCACCCACGCCGGCGGCGTCCATCTGGAGATGACCGGGCAGGACGTCACCGAATGCGTCGGCGGCGCGCGCGCCATCAGCCATGAGGATCTCAGCGACCGCTACCACACCGTGTGCGACCCCCGTCTCAATGCTGAGCAGTCGATCGACATGGCGTTCCTGATCGCGGAATTGCTCAAGCAGGAGCGCGCCGGCAAGGCGCAGCCGATGCCGGCCGCGGCGGGGCTCTGAATTGCTGCGGTTCTGGCGGGCCACGATCAATACGCGCAACGGCCTGGCCTTTGCTATCCGCTCGGAGCAGGCCATTCGCGAGGAACTTGTCGCGCTAGCGCTGGCGCTGCCGCTCGCGTGGCTGATCGGCGTCACCCCGATGCGCCGCTTCGAACTGGTCGCCACGGTCGTGATGGTGCTGGTGGTGGAATTGCTCAACACCGCGATCGAAAAACTCGCTGACCGCCTCACCACCGACCATGATCCGCAAATCGGCCGCGTCAAGGACATGGGCTCCGCCGCGGTCGGAGTTGCGCTGGTCGCGGCCGGGCTGTTCTGGCTGTTCGCCATCGCTGAGCGCATGGGCGTGATCTAAGCATGCAATTGCAGTTTGCGCTTGTGCGGGGCACCATCGCGGAATGACCGAGCCTCAGTTCAAGATTACCCTGGCGCAGTTGAATCCGACTGTCGGCGACGTCGCCGGCAACGCCGCCATGGCGCGCGCCGCCCGCGCGCAGGCCAGGGCCGACGGCGGTGATCTGCTGGTGCTGCCGGAATTGTTCATCACCGGCTATCCGCCGGAAGACCTGGTGCTGAAGCCGGCCTTCCAGGCGGCCTGCCGCGCGGCGGTGGAGGAACTGGCGCGCGAGACCGCCGACGGCGGCCCGGCGGTGCTGATCGGCACGCCCTGGGTCGAGGACGGCAAGCTCTACAACGCCTGCGCTTTGCTGGATGGCGGGCGGATCAGCGCCATCCGGTTCAAGGCCAATCTGCCGAACTACGGCGTGTTCGATGAAAAGCGCCTGTTCGCGCGCGGGCCCGCCGCGGGGCCGGTGACGATCCGCGGCATCCGGGTCGGCGTTCCCATTTGCGAGGACATCTGGCTGGAGGAGTCGGAGGACTACGAGAACGTCGTCGAATGTTTGGCCGAGACCGGCGCGGAAATCCTGGTGGTGCCGAACGGTTCGCCCTATGCGCGCGACAAGAACGATTTGCGGCTGTCGATCGCGGTTGCCCGCGTCACCGAAAGCGGCTTGCCGCTGATCTATCTCAACCAGGTCGGCGGCCAGGACGAACTGGTGTTCGACGGGGCATCGTTCGCGCTGAATGCCGACTTGTCGGTGGCGGCGCAATTGCCGGCCTTCGAGGAGAACATCACGACCTTGCACTGGCGCAAGACCGACGCCGGCTGGCGCTGCAGCGGACCGGTAGCGCCGATCGTCGACGGCGACAGGGGCGACTACGCGGCCTGCGTGCTGGGACTGCGCGACTATGTCGGCAAGAACGGATTTCCGGGCGTGCTGCTCGGCGTCTCCGGCGGCATTGACTCGGCGCTGTGCGCGGCGATCGCGGTCGACGCGCTCGGCGCCGATCGGGTGCGCGGCGTGATGCTGCCGTTCCGCTTCACCGCGCAGGTGTCGCTCGACGACGCGGCAAAGCTCGCGAAAGCGCTCGGCATCCGCTACGAGGTGCTGCCGATCGCAGATGCGGTGAACGGTTTCGAAAAAATCCTGTCCGGCACCTTCGCCGGCCTGCCGCGCGATATCACCGAGGAGAATTTGCAGGCGCGCACCCGCGGCACGCTGCTGATGGCGATCTCCAACAAGACCGGCGCCATGGTGGTCACCACCGGCAACAAGTCGGAGATGTCGGTTGGCTACGCCACGCTTTATGGGGACATGAACGGCGGCTTCAACCCGATCAAGGACATCTACAAGACCGAGGTGTTCCGGCTCTCGTCCCTGCGCAACTCCTGGAAGCCCGACGGCGCGCTCGGCCCATCCGGGCAAGTCATCCCGGTCAACATCATCACCCGGCCGCCGACGGCGGAGCTGCGCGAAAACCAGACCGACCAGGATTCACTGCCGCCCTACGACATCCTCGACGCCATCCTCGAACGGCTGGTCGAGCGCGAGCAGCCGCTGGCCGACATTATCGCCGCCGGGTTCGATCCCGCCGTGGTGACGCGGATCGACCGGCTGCTCAACATCGCCGAATACAAGCGGCGGCAGGCGGCCCCGGGCGTCAAGGTCACCCAGAAGAATTTCGGGCGCGATCGCCGCTATCCCATCACCAATAAATTCCGCGACACCGGCCAGTCGCTTCCAGCACCTGACGAGGCACTGCTGTCGCGCGCGGCCCGCGGATCGGCCGAAGCGTTCGAGGGTTAGATCACTTCGCGGGGATGAAGGTCGGCCCGACCGAACGGATCGGTCTGTCCTTGGCGCCCGTGGAACCGGCTGGCGATGCCGGTGGTTCGGCGGCGGGGGCTGCCGGCGTCGTCCCTTCGGGTGCGACACCCTTCTTGGCCGAGGCCGCCTTCGGCGCCGGCGGCCGCGCCATCTTCTTCGCGCTTTCCTCGGTGACGATGATGTCGCCCTGCTGTTCGGCGGCGGCCCTGTCGTCGATGGTTTTCAGCGCATCGGACCAGGTCTGTCCGACCGCCTTGCAGCCGCAGGACGGATTGTACTCGGTGCGGTATTTGAAGGCATTGGGCAGCGCGGAATACGGCTGGCCGCTGATCGAGACCGCCTGGTTGATGTCCTCGCCGGGATTGCGGTAGGCGAACAGCGTGGCTTCCGCCGCCGGGCAAAGTGCCTTGCAGCTCCTTTCATCATCCGCGAACCGGCCCGGGACGGTGGCGAAAGAAACCGGAAAATAGGCGCCGTCGCAGGTGCGGACACAGACCGTCCGGAACGTTCCGGATGGCGGGCCGAGATCGCTGGGAGGCGCGTTGAGATTGCTGTTGTTGCCGAACAGATTTTCCAGGAAGCCGCCGCCACGCGCGGCATTGGCGTACTGCGGCCCGCAATTGGCTTGGGCCAGCGCCGCCAGCACCGAACGTCGCTGATTTTCGCGCTCGGCGCCGCCGAAGCCGCCGCCGCGCAGCCGCTCGAGGCTGGTGGTGATCTGGTCCAGATTGCCCCGCATCTGCTGGATCTGGTTGTTCACCGGACCGCATTGTGCCGACTGGCCCGAGAACAGCGAGAAGAATCCCGAGCTGTCGCAACCCATCCGCCTGGCCTGCGAGGTGACGCGATCGAGTTCGCCCTGCTGCCTGGAAGCGGCTTCCTGGTAGCGGCGGATCTGTTCTTCCTTGGCCGGATCGCCGCTGCCGCCGCCGCGGTCGATGGTCGCCAGTTGCGCTTCCAGCCGCGGGCACACCGGATTGACCGCCACGCCGCCCTGCAAGGGCGGCGGCCCCGGATTCATCTGCGCGGAGGCGCCGACGCTCAGCACGATCGCCCCGAGCAGCGCAGCACCAACCAGAACCCGGCGGGAGAGGGGGGTAATCAACGTTTCAGCCATATCCAGCCATTGAAGCCACGTCAGCGCAGGCCCATAGCGCGGCCGACGCGGTCCCACATACCCGCTTCTCGGGGCAGCGTCACGTCGTTTCCGGGGCGCCGGTGTGGCGGAGGCGGCCGCAGCCCTTGCCGAGGCCGAACGACGTCAGCGCTGGCAGGTGATGGCGACGTATTCGTTGCAGCCGGAATGGTTGCAGTTGCCGCCGGCCGCCGTGGGAATAGACCCGGTTATTTCATCGGGATCGACACGTCGATACGAAACCGCCTGGGCGAACTCCCGCGACTGGCAATAGGAGCGGGCGGCGTGGGCACCGCATTTTTCGCCTCTGGCGAGGCACTGGTCGACGCCGTAGCCGTCGGATTGGTTGGCGATGATGAAAACACGGCTGTCGGCCAATGCGGCCGTCGCGAGGAGCAGGGAAATACAGGCCAATAGCCCGGACGGAAATCGCATGTTGCACCAATGAAAGAGAGGACCGCCCCATTCGATAAACCAAAAAAGTTAAGAATGATTAACCATGGCGGGGCAGGCGCGTTGGGCGGCCGAATTGGGGGCTTTGGAGGCCTTGACGCCGTCCCCCGGGCTGGCCCATGGTACTTTTCATGAACGGCCACCTCGCCATCTGCAGTATTTGCCGCGAGATTATGAGCTAGCGATTCGCTGGCTGAGGCCGTCTTTTCTCACACGAGATCACTGGACGCCCGGCCGCAACGGACGGGATATCCATGGAATTGCGACTCTACGATACATTGACCAAGGCGAAACGGCCGTTCACGCCGCTCGATCCCTCCAACGTGCGCATGTATGTCTGCGGGCCGACCGTCTATGACTTCGCCCATATCGGCAACGCCCGTCCGATCATCGTGTTCGACGTGCTGTTCCGGCTGCTGCGGCATCTCTACGGCGAAAAACATGTCACCTATGTCCGCAACATCACCGACGTCGACGACAAGATCAACGTCCGCGCGGCGAGGGATTTTCCCGGCCTGCCGCTCAATGAGGCGATCCGCAAGGTCACGGAGCTGACCGAAAAGCAGTTCCATGAGGATGTCGACGCACTGGGGGCGTTGCGGCCTACGGTCGAGCCGCGCGCCACCGAGCATATCGTCGAAATGCGCGAGCTGATCGAGCGACTGGTGCATGGCGGTTTTGCCTATGTCGCGGAAGACCACGTGCTGTTCTCGCCGCAGGCGATGAATACCGCGAAATCGGTATTGCCGCGCTACGGCGCGCTTTCCAACCGCTCGCTGGATGAGATGATCGCCGGCTCCCGCGTCGATGTCGCGCCCTACAAGCGCGACAGCACCGATTTCGTGCTGTGGAAGCCCGCCAAGCCGGGCGAACCGTCATGGCAGTCGCCGTCGGGCATATCCGTGCCGGGCCGGCCGGGCTGGCACATCGAGTGTTCGGCGATGGCCTGGAAGCATCTCGGCGAGCAGTTCGACATCCATGGCGGCGGCATCGATCTGGTGTTCCCGCATCACGAGAACGAACTGGCGCAAAGCGCCTGCGCGTTTCACAGCGACCGCATGGCCAATGTCTGGATGCACAACGGTTTCCTGCAGGTCGAAAGCGAGAAGATGTCGAAGTCGACAGGCAATTTCATCACCATCCGGGAATCCCTGGCGGAATGGCCGGGTGAGGTGCTGCGCCTCAACATGCTGAAGACCCACTACCGCTCGCCGATCGACTGGACCTCCAAGGCTCTCGAAGAGAGCGCGCGGACGCTGGATGACTGGTACGCAATTGCCGGGGATGCCAGGTCCGGACAGCCGTCCGATGCAGTGATCGATGCGCTTTCGGATGATCTGAACACGCCGCAGATGATTACGTCACTGCACGGCCTGCGGAATGCCGCGGCTTCCGGCAACCACCGCGACGCGTTTGCCGCTACCCTCCGGCTGCTCGGTTTCCTGTCCGAAAGCAAGGCGGAATGGAAGAGCCGCAAACAGCGAGCGAGCGGCGTCGATGCGAAGCAAATCGATGATCTGATTTCGAACCGTGCAGCTGCCCGCGCGCGAAAGGATTTCAAGGAGTCCGATCGGATCCGCGATGAACTGGCGGCGATGGGCGTCGTCATCAAGGATTCCAAGGAAGGCACCACATGGGAGATCGCCCGATGAGCAAGCCCGATACGCCTTTCCCCAAACACTGGCTATACTATATCGCGCTGAAGATCCTGCTGATCGCTGGCGCGGTGGCATTGGTCCTGAAGCTTTACGGCATGTGGTGAAAATTTCGATGGGACAAGCACTGCCCAAACCCGCGCTGCGGCCGTTCTTGGCTGAAGATACCCCCGTGCTGGCGGCGATCTTTGTAGCCAGCATCGAGGAGTTGACCGGAGACGATTACAGCGATGCGCAGCGGCAGGCCTGGGCCAGCGCCGCCGACGACGAAGAGCAATTCGGCCAGCGACTGGCCGGTGAACTTACGCTGATCGCCACGATCCAGAATTCGCCGGTCGGATTCGCGTCGCTGAAAGGCGCCGATCACATCGACATGCTCTTTGTTCACCCGAGCGCGGTCGGGCAGGGCGTCGCCTCGATGCTGTGCGAGGCGCTCGAAAAAATCGCCGGTGGCCGCGGCGCCAAGAGCCTCACGGTCGATGCCAGCGACACCGCGATGGAATTCTTCCTGAAGCGCGGTTACGTCGGCAAGCAGCGCAACACCGTGACCGTCAACGGCGAGTGGTTGGCCAACACAACGATGCAGAAGCCGCTTGGCGATGGCGCTGCGCCCGGAGTTATCCCATGAGTCGCGAACGCCTTTACCTGTTCGACACCACGCTGCGCGACGGCGCGCAGACCAATGGCGTCGATTTCACGCTGCATGACAAGCGGATCATCGCGCAGATGCTGGACGAACTCGGCATCGACTATATCGAGGGCGGCTATCCCGGCGCCAATCCGACCGACACCGAGTTTTTTGCCGAGAAGCCCAAGCTCAAAAACGCAAGATTCACCGCCTTCGGGATGACGCGGCGTCCCGGCCGTTCGGCCTCGAACGATCCGGGTTTGGCGGCGCTGCTGGAAGCCAGGGCGGATGCGATATGCTTTGTCGCGAAGGCGTCGGCCTATCAGGTGCGGGTGGCGCTGGAGACCACCAATGAGGAAAATCTCGCCTCGATCCGCGACAGCGTGAAGGCGGCGAAGGCCGCCGGCCGCGAGGTCATGCTCGACTGCGAGCATTTTTTCGACGGCTACAAGGAGAATCCGGAATTCGCGCTGGCCTGCGCCAGAGCTGCTTATGACTCCGGCGCGCGGTGGGTGGTGCTGTGCGATACCAATGGCGGCACCATGCCGCATGAAGTCGAAAGCATCGTCACGGAAGTGACGAAACAGATTCCCGGCGATCATGTCGGCATTCACGCCCATAACGACACCGAGCAGGCCGTGGCCAATTCGCTGGCCGCGGTGCGTGCGGGGGTGCGGCAAATTCAGGGGACGCTGAACGGGCTCGGCGAGCGTTGCGGCAATGCCAATTTGTGCTCGTTGATCCCGACGCTGCGGCTGAAGTCCGAATTTTCCAACGCCGTCGAGATCGGCGTATCCGACGAAAAAATGGCCACCCTCATGAAGGTGTCGCGGACGCTGGACGACATGCTCAATCGTGCGCCTAACCGCCACGCGCCTTATGTCGGCGAAAGCGCATTCGTGACCAAGACCGGCATTCATGCTTCGGCGGTGCTGAAGGATCCGCACACCTACGAACATGTCTCGCCGGAGACGGTCGGCAATCATCGCAAAGTGCTGGTGTCCGACCAGGCCGGCCGCTCCAACGTGATCGCCGAGCTCGATCGCGCGGGCGTCAGCTACGAAAAGAACGATCCAAAACTGGCGCGGCTGGTAGAGGAGTTGAAGGAGCGCGAGGCTGCCGGCTATGCCTACGAGTCGGCCAACGCGTCGTTCGACCTGCTGGCGCGGCGCACACTCGGCAAGGTGCCGGAATACTTCCGGGTCGAGCAGTTCGACGTCAATGTCGAGCAGCGCTACAACGCCAACGGCCAGCGCATCACGGTGGCGCTGGCGGTGGTGAAGGTCGATGTCGCGGGCGAGCGGCTGATCTCGGCAGCCGAGGGAAACGGCCCGGTCAATGCGCTCGATGTCGCGCTGCGCAAGGACCTCGGCAAATATCAGAAGTACATCGAAGGCCTCAAGCTGATCGACTATCGCGTGCGTATCCTCAATGGCGGCACCGAGGCGGTGACGCGGGTGCTGATCGAGAGCGAAGACGAGGAGGGCGAGCGCTGGACCACGATCGGCGTGTCGCCCAATATCATCGACGCCTCGTTTCAGGCGCTGATGGACTCGGTGATCTACAAGTTGGTGAAATCAGGCGCGCCGGTGTGAGCGCCGGGTGCGCGAATAATGTTGGTGGTCATTGCGAGCGAAGCGAAGCAATCCATCTCGCGGCTTGGCGCGAAGAAAGCTGGATTGCTTCTTCGCATGCGTTTCTGGCAATGATGGTGTGTTTGCGTAGGTGTTCTTCCAATGATCGACCACATCTCCGTCGGTGTCAGCGATCTCGAACGCGCCACGGGCTTCTATGAAGCAGCACTGGCGCCGCTCGGGCTTTCGCGGCTGGTGACGCGGCCTGCGACGGTCGGCTTCGGCAAGTCCTATCCCGAGTTCTGGATCAACCTGCGCGCCGGCATGGCAGAGGTCGCGCCGGAAAGCGGCGTGCATGTCTGCCTCCGCGCTAAGGCGGCCGCCGATGTCGAAGCGTTCCATGCGGCGGCGCTGCAGGCTGGCGGCCGTTCCGAAGGCGCGCCGGGACTGCGTCCGCACGATCGCGTGAAGTACTACGCGGCGTTCATCATCGATCCCGACGGAAATCGGGTCGAGGCAGTGACGTTCCCATAAGGCGATACCGAGGCTCGGTCGGGCCCTAAAGCCTTCTTGCCAGCTCGGGCGTCAGTACCTCTGCCCCTTCTGGCACGCGCGCGGCGGCCGCGCGCAGGCGCGGCAGGATATCCTCGACGCACTCGGCCTTGAGAATGTCGACCGACAGAGTGGGCCGGATAAATTCGGTTTCCCGCATATGCGCGAGCAGGGCGAGCAGCGGTTCCCAGAAGCCGTCGATGTTGGCGAGCAGCACCGGCTTGGCGTGGCGGCCTAGTTGCTGCCAGGTCAGTTGCTCCACCAGTTCCTCCAGCGTGCCGATGCCGCCGGGTAGCGCCACGAAGGCGTCGGAGCGCTCGAACATCAGCCGCTTGCGCTCGTGCATATCAGGCGTGACGATCAGTTCCTGAACGCGCTTGAGCGCGTTCTCACGGACGGTAAGGAATTCGGGTATGATGCCGGTCACTGCGCCGCCGTGATCGAGCACCGACTTGGCGACGGCGCCCATTAGCCCGATCGAGCCGCCGCCATAGACGAGGCGGATGCCGTCCTCGGCAAGGGTCCTTCCGAATGCGATGGCGGATTCGACGAAGCGGGGGTTTGTGCCGGGGCCGGAGCCGCAATAGACACAAACGGTTCTGATCGTGTTCATGTCGGGCATGTGGCACTGCAACGTAAGGGCGTCAAGCCTCCCGGATTCACAAGGTCGATGGGAATCGAACCGCAAACAGGGCAAATCGTCAAAGAATTGATGCCCTTGAGGGTGCATGCGGCGTGCAATTGTTCTATATGACGCAGAATGCAGAAGAACCAAAAATCAGGTGCGACGACGAATCGGCGGAGCGTTCTGCCTCAGGTCTTTCTTGATGGCCCACGCTGATTCGCAAACCGGCGCCGGCGCAGTGCCGCCCTCCCACGGAACTTCCGGAGACAAGTCGATCGAACAGGCGACCCTGATGGGGACGCTGGCGCATCTGTGGCCGTACATCTGGCCCGGCGACCGCGCCGACCTGAAGATGCGCGTGATCTGGTCGATGGTGCTGCTGCTGGTCGCGAAGCTCGCGACGCTGACAGTGCCGTTCACCTTCAAGTGGGCGATCGATGCGTTGACCGGCGCCGATACCGCGCCGGTGCAGGCCTCGAACTGGATGCTATGGCTGATCGCTTCGCCGCTGATCATGACCGCCAGCTACGGCGGGTTGCGCGTGCTGATGGCGGTGCTGACACAGTGGCGCGACGGAATCTTCGCGCGGGTGGCGATGCATGCGGTGCGCAAGCTTGCCTATCTCACCTTTGTCCACATGCATGAGCTGTCGCTGCGCTTTCACCTGGAGCGCAAGACCGGCGGGCTGACGCGGGTGCTGGAGCGCGGTCGCTCCGGCATCGAAGTCATCGTGCGGATGGTAATCCTGCAACTGGTTCCGACCGTGGTCGAGGTCGCGCTGCTGATGGCCGTGCTGCTGTGGCAGTTCGACTGGCGCTACGTGCTGGTCACCATGATCACCGTCGTGATCTTCATGTACTACACCTACGTCGCGACCGAATGGCGGATCGAGATCCGCCGCAAGATGAACGAGTCCGACACCGAGGCCAACACCAAGGCGATCGACTCGCTCCTGAACTACGAGACGGTGAAGTATTTCAGCGCCGAGCAGCGCGAGGCCAGCCGCTACGACCGTTCGATGGAAGGCTACGAGCGCAACAGCGTGAAGACCTATACCTCGCTGGCGGTTCTTAATACCGGACAGGCAATCATCTTTACCGCGGGCCTCACCGCGACCATGCTGATGTGCGCGGTCGGGGTCCGCAACGGCACCAATACGGTCGGCGATTTCGTCATGATCAACGCCATGATGATCCAGCTTTACCAGCCGCTCAATTTCATGGGCATGGTTTATCGCGAGATCAAGCAGGCCGTGATCGACATCGAGAAGATGTTCAGCGTGCTGTCGCGCAATCCCGAGATCAAGGATGTTCCCGACGCCCAGCCGCTGATCGTGACCACGGGCAGCGTGCGTTTCGACGATGTGAAGTTTTCCTACGATCCCGACCGCCAGATACTCAAGGGACTGAGCTTCGAGGTGCCGGCGGGCAAGACGGTTGCGATCGTGGGTCCCTCCGGCGCCGGCAAATCGACCATCTCGAGGCTGTTGTTCCGGCTCTACGACGTCTCAGGCGGGAAGATCCTGATCGACGGCCAGGATATCAGGAAGGTCACGCAGTCCTCGCTGCGGGCCTCGATCGGCATGGTGCCGCAGGACACCGTGCTGTTCAACGACACCATCCGTTACAACATCCGCTACGGCCGCTGGGACGCCACCGATGCCGAAGTGGAAGAGGCGGCGCAACTCGCCCAGATCGACGGCTTCATCCGGATGTCGCCGAAGGGGTACGAGACCCAGGTCGGCGAACGCGGCCTGAAATTGTCGGGCGGCGAGAAGCAGCGCGTCGCGATCGCACGCACGGTGCTGAAGGCGCCGCCGATCCTGGTGCTCGACGAGGCGACCTCGGCGCTCGACAGCCATACCGAGCAGGAAATTCAGGATGCGCTGGAGCGTGTATCGCGCAACCGCACCTCGCTGGTCATCGCGCACCGGCTGTCCACCATCGTGGGCGCAGACGAAATCATCGTGCTGGATCAGGGCCGCATCGCCGAACGCGGCACGCACTCCCAGCTTTTGGCATCGGGCGGACTTTATGCCAGTATGTGGAACAGGCAGCGCGAAGCCCAGGAGGCGCGGGAACGTCTGGCGCGCATTGCCGACGACAACGAGGCGCCGAACCGTATCCCGCCGTCGGTCGACGACGCGCTGGTGACGCCGGGCAGGCCGGAACTGACCGAAATCTGATCCCATCTTCCGCAACGGGAGAGGGGCAACCGACAGTGAACGCATAGATGTCCATCGCCAATTCCATCCGCGCTCAGATTCCACCTATTCATCCCGAGGGCTATCCGTTTATCGGCGGCTTTGCCCTTGCAAGCCTGCTGCTGTTCTGGATCTGGACGCCGCTGGGCTGGATAGGCACGCTGCTGACCGTCTGGTGTGCGCTGTTTTTCCGCGATCCGGTGCGGGTGACACCGCTGCGCGAGGGCGTCGTGGTGTCGCCGGCCGACGGGCGAGTGTCCTTGATATCGATGGTGATGCCGCCGGCCGAACTCGGTCTCGGCGACAAGCCGCTGCTGCGCATTTCGGTCTTCATGAGCGTGTTCAACTGTCACGTGAACCGCAGCCCGGTGACCGGCAGGATTGAGCGGATCGCCTACCGGCCGGGCGCCTTCATCAATGCCGAGCTCGACAAGGCGAGCGAAGATAATGAGCGCAATTCGCTCGTCATCTCGACCCCGGACGGCCGCATCGGCGTGATCCAGATCGCAGGCCTGGTGGCGCGGCGAATCGTCTCGTTCGTCCGAGAAGGGCAGTCGATCGGCGCCGGTGAGCGGTTCGGATTGATCCGCTTCGGCTCGCGGTTGGACGTCTATCTGCCTGAGGGCAGCAAGGCGCTGGTTGCGGAGGGCCAGACCGCAGTGGCAGGGGAGACCGTCCTGGCCGATTTAAGGCTCGGCGACGGTGGCCGGACCTGGCGCACCGATTAACCGTTGCAGCCAGCAGCTTGACTTGGCCGGCCGCCACAATGGCGCTGACGCCTGCCGCTTGCTATATGTGACCGATGCCGACACCCGTCGATCCCAAATCCCCTGAGTTGCGCCGCCGCCGATTTCGCCCGATTCCGGTGCGGATGCTGGTGCCTAACGTCATCACACTGCTCGCGATCTGCGCAGGGCTGACCGCGATCCGGCTGTCCACTGAAGGGCGAATGGAACTGGCCGTGGCGGCGATCGTGTTCGCCGCCGTGCTCGATGGCGTGGATGGCCGCGTCGCCCGCATGATCAAGGGACAGTCGAAGTTCGGCGCCGAGCTCGACAGCCTCGCCGATTTCGTCAATTTTGGAGTCGCCCCGGGTCTAATCCTGTATTCCTGGACCCTGCACGATCTGAACAATGTCGGCTGGATCGCCGCGATGGTGTTCGCGATCTCGGGCGGGCTGCGGCTGGCGCGCTTCAACGCCACCATGGACGATCCGAACAAGCCGGTCTTTGCGGCGAATTTCTTCACCGGCGTTCCTGCCCCCGCCGGTGCGATACTGGTGCTGCTTCCGATCTACCTCGGATTTTTGGGCGTTCCGACGCCACCCGTGATGTTGACCGCCGCCTATACGCTTTTGATCGCCATCCTGATGGTGTCGCGCCTGCCGGTGTTTTCGGGCAAGACCGTGCGTTTGCGGGTGCCGCCGGAGATGGTGCTGCCGGTTTTCGTCTCCGTGATTTTCTTCGTGGCGCTGCTGATCGGTTATCCCTGGCATATTCTATCGACAGGCTCGGTGCTTTATCTTCTCAGCCTGCCGTGGGGTTGGAAGGCGTATCGCGGCCATCAACGCGCCGCGGCGGCGCTGGCGGCAGTACCCCCGGCCGATGTCGCCCCGTCAGATCCTGCCGCGGCGCCGTTCGGATCCCCGGTCGCCGAGCCGGATCGGGATGACCGTCCGACCCGGCTGAACTGATCCGGCCGCCTGCGGTCGGCGACTTCTCTGCTCCCGGCTCGACGCGTTTCCTGCAGGCGAACCGGTACCCATCCGCCAATCGGCTCCCTGCTTCGCTGGAAAGCGCGTTGGGACATTTAACATGAGCCGCCGAGTTGGGTTCGGTTCCAATCTCGGCTATAGGCAGATCAATGGGCTGCTTCATATGGCCCTGCAAAATCTGGAGAGAAACGACGTGACGAAATCCGCATCCGCGCCGCTGCCGGCATCCGTGCTCGAGGCACTGGCGCGCTACGACACCCCGACCATCTGCAATGCGATGGAAATCGTCGCACCCGAACGCCGCCTGATCGGCTACACCACCAAACCGCTGGTCTGTCCGTTCCCCGATTTGCCGCCGATGGTCGGTTATGCCCGCACGGTGACGATCCGCTCGGTCGTGAAATCAGGCCTGCCTGCGGACGAGCAGTCCAAACGGCGCATCGACTACTACGAATATGTCGGCACCGGCCACGGCCCGCGCATCACCGTGATCCAGGATATTGACGGCCCCGACGCCGGATACGGCGCTTTCTGGGGCGAGGTGCAAAGCAACGTGCACAAGGCGCTAGGCTGTCTCGGCGTCGTCACCGACGGATCGATCCGCGACATCCCGCAGTGGGCGCCGGGCTTCCAGGCGCTGGCAGGCTCGATCGGCCCATCGCATGCCTGGGTTCACGCCGAAAGCTTTGGCGGCGAAGTCCGCGTCGCCGGCATGACGGTGCGCTCCGACGATCTCATTCACGCCGACAGTCACGGTGCGATCGTGATCCCGCACGATATCGCCGCCAAGGTGCCGGATGCCTGCGAACTCTGCGCCCGCCGCGAAACGCCGATTCTTGAGATCGCGCGCAGCAAGGATTTTACGCTGGAGAAACTAAAGGCGGCGCTGAAACGATCGGCGGAAATTCACTGACGGCTTTGCCGACGTCGGCATGAGGACGGACGGCAAGATGGTGTTGACCGGCTCGACCGGCCTCAGCCGCTCCGCGCTTGAGGGCCGCTTCCGGGCCGGTGAATGCCTGCGACCCGGAAGCATTTGGTAGACCGCGTTGGCCTCAACTTGCCTTGACGTCGATCTTCTTGGCCGGCTTCTGCGCCTCGGGCTTCTTCGGCAGCGTCACCGTCAGCACGCCCTTCTTGAAGTTTGCCTCGATCTTGCCGGTGTCAACGCTCTCCGGTACGGCGAAGTAGCGCTGGAACGAGCCGAAGCGACGTTCCTGGAGATGATAGCCCTTTCGTTTCTCTTCCTTCTCTTCCTGTTTCTCGCCCTTGATCGTCAAGCCGCCATCGCCGAGCTTTACCTCGATGTTCTTCTCGTCCATTCCCGGCAGTTCGGCGGTGACTTCGTAGGCATTTTCTTTCTCGACGATGTCGATAGCGGGACTCGTCGCCGTCAATTCACGCCGCCAGTGCGGCGCGATGTCGAAAGCCGAGCGGCTGAACGGAGACCGCCAAAGGTCCCGGTCGAAACTATCGAAAAGCCGCTCGACCTCGCGACGCAGGCTTTCGAACGGCTGCCATGCCTGGATCGCGTTGGCTTCGGTTTGCTTTTCCTCGGTCTTCACGGGTAATTTGGTTGCAACTTCGGCCATGGGGAAAGTCCTCCTGTACACTAGGATGCCCGCAAACCGGGCAGGCGTTGATCCGGAGCAAGATCAACCGTCGGGGCGCGATCCCGCTCCAATCAAAAAATGCACCACCGCGTGACGCGAAGTTCATTGATATGGATCAAGAATGGGCCAGCTTCAAATTCACCTCCTCGAGTCGGGCGCCGGACATATCGGATATTCCTTGAGAATAGCGATGTGCCGCGCTCGTCTGGAGAGGTCACCGATGAAGCGCGTCGTCGCCAGACCTTTGGGGCGCTGATCAATCAGGAAGAAGCTAAGGTTGGGGCCGCCTGTTGAGTCTGAAATCCGGCGGCCCCTCATCACTCAATTAAAATTGCGGCCGCGCCATGTTGCTCGGCCAGCTTTGTGTGATGTGTCCAAGGTTCATCGCGTCCGTTGAAGAACTCGCGATGACGCCTGTCCTGTTTTGATCGAGATCCTCGACGGTTATTTTGTCAACCCAGCCTTGCCGGTCTTTGGCATCTGAAGTCCAGGCATACAAGCTGGCCCGCTTTTCATTTTTCGAGAGCGCTTCGGGGTTCAAGGCCTGATGATGCAGGCGGAACTGCCGCGCCGACCGGTACGCGCGAGGGGCGACCGGCGCGCCGCGGGCCCGGCTCAGCGATGCGGCCAGTCGGGGTCCGGGCTCGCGCTGGCCATGATGGTTAGCAAAGCGTTGATGGTTGGCCCGTTCCTTCATTGCGGTCGTTCGGGAGCTTATCCTTTACGCGTCTTTAATGGCAGCGACGTAGGGTTCGTGTTGCGCGGCTCCGGATGGGCCGCGCCACCGCCCAGAATGGCCGGTCGTTTGCGTACGCGTCGGAGTATAAGATGGATATCGCCACCCTGCTTGGCCTGATCGCCGGCGCGATCGTACTGTGCACGCTCATCCTAATGGGCGGCGACTTTCGGATGTTTTATGACATCCATGCCGTCATCATCATCTTCGGCGGCTCGTTTGCCGCGACGCTGATCCGGTTCCCGATGTCGGCGATGCTCCATGGCCTGCCGCTCGGCGCCAAATTCGCCTTTACGCTGAGCAGTCTCTCGGCGCGCGACCTGGTCGACGAACTGGCCCGCATCGCGGAGATCGCGCGCAAGCAGGGTCCGGTCGGCCTTGAAAAGGTCGAAACCTCTGAGCCGTTCCTCGCCAAGGGGATTCGCTACGTGGCCGACGGCTACGATCTGGAGTTCATCCGCGACAATCTCGAGCGCGACCGCGACAATTTCCTGCTGCATCTGAATGAAGGGTCGAAGATCTATCGCGCCATCGGCGACTGCGCGCCGGCTTTCGGCATGATCGGCACGCTGCTCGGCATGGTGCAGATGTTCTCGAACATGTCGGACCCCTCCAAGCTCGGACCCTTCATGGCGGTGGCTCTGCTGGCGACGCTTTACGGTGCGCTCGTGGCAAACCTGATCTGCCTGCCGATCGCTGACAAACTGCATGGCAAGCTGATCGACGAGGAAACCAACCGCACGTTGATCATCGATGGCATCCTGATGATCCGCGATTCCAAGAGCCCGACCCTGGTGCGTGAAATGCTGCTGGCCTATCTGCCCGAAAAACATCGCCACGAAGAAGGCGAACTGGTTGCTGCTTGATCGACAGCGAAATATAGGCGCGGACATAGCATGGCCAAGAAAAAACGCGAAGAAGCACATGGCGGGCACGGCTGGTTCGTGACCTTTGCCGATCTGATGGCCTTGCTGCTGGCATTTTTCGTGATGCTGGTGGCGTTCTCAAATCAGGATCAGGACAAGCTCAAGATCGTCGCCGGTTCGATGCGCGACGCATTCGGCGTGCAGACCGAGGCGCGCTATTCCGGAGTCATCGAATCCGACGGGCTGCCGACCCGAGCGAAATTGAAGAACAGCGCGCATATCCCCCCTGAGGAAGCCTCCAATACGCCGACCCCGGACCAGCAGGATCGCAACCGGATCGCTGGCGCCAAGCTGAAGGTCGACCGCGAATTCGCGCTGGCCTCGGCTTCGCTGCGGCAGGCGTTGCAGGACATGCCGGAGCTGACCGAAATATCCAAACACATCATGTTTGAGGAAACCAATGCAGGCCTTAACCTGGAAATCGTCGACCAGGACGGAAGGTCGATGTTCGCCGACGGCTCCAAGGCGCCATATGACCGCACCCGGCGGCTGATCCAGAAGCTTGCGGGACCGCTCAAGGCGACGCCGCTTCGCATCTCGATTGTCGGGCACACCGCGGCCGGCTTCGTGCCGTCACGAAACGAGTATGGGCCGTTCGATCTTTCGGCGGACCGTGCCAACGCCGTGCGCCAGATCCTCGAATGGGAAGGCGTGCCGTCTGCTCACATCTTTGCCGTCTCGGGAAGGGCGGATAGTCAGCCGCTGTTTCCCGACGATCCGACGCTGTCGGCAAACCGCCGCGTGACCATCACGCTGATGCGTGAGGACCCCCCGCTACCCCCCGGCCTGAAGCCATAGCCACCCGGATTACCAGGATACCGTATTCCTACGTTGCGGCCAGGTTCCGCATGCAAGCGCTGCCATAGCGTTTTCCACCACGCGGATGCGGGTTCGTGTAAAGAGAACGCGTCAGGACAAATGACCAGAGCCGGGTTCAATTCAGTCACAACCGACAAGCTCCGGGGTGAATCGGTTGACAAGCTTTCTAAGAAGGCGTCGATAGCCGGCCCGGGGTACCTCAACCGACAAAGCGTTTTCAGGCATCATGGCTTCCAGCGTTCCATCATCCGAAGCCCATGAGGCCCCGCCAGCCACCACCCGCTTCTGGGCCCTGACGCTGGGAAGTATCGGCGTGGTGTTCGGCGATATCGGTACCTCGCCGCTGTATGCGTTTCGCGAGGCTGTCCACGCCGCGGCGCATGGCGGACCGGTAACGCGAGAGATCGTGCTCGGTGTCTTGTCGCTGATCTTGTGGTCGCTGTTTATCGTCGTCACCGCAAAGTACGTGCTGCTGTTGCTGCGCGCCGACAACAACGGCGAAGGCGGCACGCTTTCGTTGATGGCGCTGGGTCATCGTGCGCTCGGCCGCCGAAGCTGGCCATTGCTGGCGCTGGGCGTGATCGGCGCTTCGATGTTCCTCGGCGACTGCATGATCACGCCGGCAATTTCGGTATTGTCGGCGGTCGAAGGTCTCAAGCTCGCAGCGCCGGCGCTTGAACCTTACGTGGTGCCGCTGACGGTTTTCATTCTCGTCGTGCTGTTCTCGGTTCAAAGCAGCGGTACCGCCCGCGTCGCGGCGGCTTTTGGGCCGGTCATGGTGATCTGGTTCGCCACCCTGGCGGTACTGGGGCTGATCCATATCAGCGACGATCCCTCGGTGCTGGCGGCGATCAATCCCTGGTATGCGATCCAATTCATGCTCTCGCACGGAACCGTCGGCCTGGTGACGCTGGGGCTGGTTTTTCTCGCGGTGACCGGCGGCGAGGCGCTGTATGCGGATCTTGGGCACTTTGGGCGCAAGCCGATCCAGGCCGGATGGTTCTACTTCGTGTTGCCCGCGCTGCTGATCAACTACTTCGGCCAAGGAGCATTGGTGCTTGCCAATCCTGCCGCGATTGAAAACTCATTCTACCGGCTGGTTCCGGAAATGCTGTTGATACCGCTGGTCGTGCTGGCGACCGCGGCGACGGTCATTGCGAGCCAGGCCGTGATCACGGGGGCCTTTTCGCTGGTCCGCCAAGCGGTTCAGCTCGGCCTGCTGCCGCGCTTCGAGGTCCGCTACACCTCAGAGACCCACGCCGGGCAAATCTATCTGCCGCGCGTGAACCGGCTGTTGCTGATCGGCGTATTGATGCTGGTGCTGCTGTTCCGTAGCTCGAGCGGATTGGCCTCAGCCTATGGCATCGCCGTCTCCACGACCATGGTCGTCGACGGCATCATGGGTTTCGTTGTGATCTGGAAGTTGTGGAACTGGCGCGCGGCCACAGCCGCCGCGGTGGTCGCGCCGTTCGTTATCGTCGACATGACTTTTTTCAGTGCCAATCTGCTGAAGCTGCTTGAAGGTGCCTGGGTACCGCTGCTGTTCGGCATTGTCATGGCGGTCATGATCTGGACCTGGCGTCGCGGCGCCGCGATCCTCGTGTTGAAGACGCGGCGCATCGAGGTGCCGCTCAATGACTTGATCAAGAGCCTGGAAAAGCGTCCGCCCCACATCGTCAAGGGCACCGCGGTGTTTCTCACCAGCGACCCCAGTTTCGTGCCGACCGCGCTGCTGCATAATCTCAAGCACAACAAGGTGCTGCACGAGCACAATGTGATCCTGACCATCGAGACCGCGCAGACACCGCGCGTCGACGTCGCCGAGCGCGTCCGGATGGAAAAGATCAGCGAAAAATTCTCGACCGTCCGGCTGCGCTTCGGTTTCATGGAGTCGCCGAACGTGCCGAAGGCGCTGGTGATCGCACGCAAGCTCGGCTGGCAGTTCGATATCATGGCGACGTCCTTCTTCGTCTCGCGGCGCTCGCTGAAGCCGTCCGCGCAGTCCGGAATGCCGCTATGGCAGGATCACCTTTTCATCGCGCTGAGCCGGTCGGCCAACGATGCCACCGACTATTTCCAGATTCCGACCGGGCGCGTGGTCGAGGTAGGAACTCAGGTCATCATCTAGCTCGTCCTGTCCAGCTCAGGTTTCTCTCAAAATGGCCTCGGGCGCTTGATTTTCGAAGCGCCAGAGGCGACTTTGGTGCGAAGGGGCGACCGATCGATGTCAGCTGAATTCGCTCGTAACGGTCACTTTGGGGGGATTGCAGTGGCGGATCAGGGTCATCGGGTGCGCGATTTGATGCCGGAAGACGTGTCGAAGGGAATGGCGGAGGGCCGCTATCTCCTGGTCGACGTTCGCGAACTGAACGAGATCGCAGCCGAAGCCTACCCGGGCGCGGTTGTCGTTCCGCTTTCGACCTTCGATCCCAAGGATATTCCTAACCCTCGAGGCAAGCAGGTGGTATTCGCCTGCCGCTCCGGCAAGCGATCGGTGACGGCCTCGATGGCGGCGCAGGCTGCAGGTTTTGCCTACGACAAGCATCTCGCGGGGGGGATATTGGGCTGGAAGGCCGCGGGATTGCCGACCAAGAGCGGCGGCTGACCTTTCCCATGACGTCCATGAACAAGGTATTTGCGAATCTCCCCGTCACGATCTTCGAGGCGATGTCGCAGCTGGCCCGCGACAACAACGCCATCAATCTCGGCCAGGGCTTTCCCGACCATCCGGGACCTGAGGATATCAGGCGGGCGGCGGCGGACGCGGTGATGGACGGCTACAACCAATATCCGTCGATGATGGGCCTTCCGGAACTGCGGCAGGCGATCGCGGCCCATTACGGGCGGTGGCACGGCCTTGCCCTGGATCCCGCGACCGAAGTGATGGTCACCTCCGGCGGCACCGAGGCGCTGACGTCGGCCATTCTGGCCGTGGTTGAACCCGGCGACGAGGTGGTGGTTTTCCAGCCGGTGTACGACTCGTATTTGCCGATCATTCGCCAGGCTGGCGGTATTCCGCGCCCCGTGCGGCTCGAGCCGCCGCATTGGCGGCTGACCGAAGAGGCGCTGCGGGGCGTCTTCAACCACAAGACCAAAGCCGTCCTGTTCAACAACCCGCTCAATCCCGCAGCCGTGGTCTATCCGCGCGAAGACCTGGAATTGCTGGCACGCTTCTGTCAGGAGTTCGACACAGTTGCGATCTGCGACGAGGTCTGGGAACACGTGATCTTCGACGGCCGCGAACACATCCCGCTGATTGCCATTCCGGGCATGCGCGACCGCACCATCAAGGTCGGCTCCGCCGGCAAGATTTTTTCGCTGACCGGCTGGAAGATCGGTTTTGTATGCGCAGCACCCCCGCTATTGCGCGTCGCCGCCAAGGTGCACCAGTTTCTCACCTTCACCACCGCGCCCAATCTGCAGGTCGCGGTCGCCTACGGTCTCGGCAAGCCGGCGGATTATTTTCTCGAGATGCGCAAGGAGCTGGCGCGTAGCCGCGACCGCCTCACCAGTGGCCTGGAAAGCATCGGCTTTCCGGTTCTCAAGTCGCAGGGCACGTATTTTCTCACGGTCGACCTTTCGCCGCTGGGACTCAACGAGACCGACGAGGCGTTCTGCAAGCGCATCGTCACCGACTACAAGGTGGCCGCGATACCGGTGTCGGCCTTCTATGAAGACAATCCCGTGACCTCGGTCGTGCGGTTCTGTTTTGCCAAGAACGATGCAATCCTCGACACCGCGCTGGAACGCCTGTCGGATGCTGTGCATCGCCGCTAAGGGGAAGGCCGGAATGCGCCACCGCAACCGCCCTTGCGTTCAGTTCGCCGCGGCGATAGCCGCGGCGCTGGCGTTGTGGTCGCTGCCCGCGAAATCGCAGCAGCGCACCGTCAATTTCTACAACTGGTCGAACTATATGGCGCCTGGGGTGCTCGAGGACTTCACCAGGGATACCGGCATCAAGGTCGTCTACGACACCTTCGACGCCAACGAGACCCTGGAGACGAAGTTGCTGGCTGGAAAATCCGGTTACGACGTGGTCGTTCCCACCGGCTATTTCCTGCAACGGCAGATCACGGCGAAAGTTTTCGCGAAGCTCGACAAGTCGAAGCTGCCGAACCTCGCGAACGCCTGGCCAATGGTGACCGAACGGCTCGCCAGATACGACGCCGACAACAGCTACGGCGCCAACTACATGTGGGGCACCACCGGCATCGGCTACAACGTCAAGATGGCGCAAAAGCATCTTGGGCCCGACGCGAAGATCGACAGTTGGGATATCGTCTTTAAGCCGGAGAATCTGGCGAAATTCAAGGATTGCGGGATTCACATGCTGGATTCCGCCGATGATATTCTCCCGGCCGCCCTGGGCTATCTCGGGCTCGACCCCAACTCGACCAAAAGTGCCGATCTCGAAAAGGCCGCCGATCTCGTCAGCAAAATCAGGCCCCTTGTCCGAAAATTTCATTCCTCGGAGTATCTCGGCGCGCTGGCCAGCGGCGAAATCTGCTTCGTGGTGGGATGGTCGGGCGACATCATGCAGGCGCGAAGCCGCGCTGCGGAGGCCAAGAACGGTATCGAGATCGGTTATGCGATCCCGAAGGAGGGCGCGCAGATGTTCTTCGATAATCTCGCGATTCCTGCCGATGCGAAAAACGTCGCGGAGGCCTATGAGTTGATCAACTATCTCTACCGGCCCGAGGTCGCCGCGCGAAATTCCGATTTCCTGTCTTACGCCAACGGCAATCTGGCGAGCCAGAAGCTGATCGACCCGAAGATTTTCAATGACAAGAACATCTATCCAGACGAAGCCACCATCGGGAAACTGTTCGTGATCACCGCACGCGATCCGGCGACCCAGCGCGTCATCAACCGGCTCTGGACCAGGGTGAAGACGGGGAGGTAGTTTCCCTCATCCCGCGAAGGCACGTAGCCGCCGTCCAGAAGGGTCGTGTCGGATTTTCGAGGTTCGACACGCGCGAAGACGAGCTCCTCATCATGAGGTTAAACCGTCAGCGCCATCGGCGATGCAGCCACAGCCACTGGTCCGGATACTCGCGAACCCAACCCTCGACCACCGAGGTGACCGCTTGCATTGTGCCCTGAATATCGATCTGGCCGGCGGCGTCGCGCACTGGCATTACCTCTTCGGAGAGTTCGGCGCGAAAGCGGTTGCCGGGAAGGCGGATGATGCGGGTGCCGTGGATCGGGCAGTCGACCTGGCGCAGCAACCGCGCCAGCATCGGGTTGGCCCTGGTCTTGCGGCCGAAGAAGGTGACCTCGACGCCATTCGTGAGGTACTGGTCGACCAGCATGGCGACGTGCTGGCCCTTTTGCAGGGCCTCGGCCAGCTTCAGCGGCGCCTCGCGTCCCGCCGGAATCAGTGTGCCCATTTTCACCGTGCGGATCCGCTCGATGGCGCGGTCGGCGGACTGGCTGTTCGGGCGCCGGAACAGGATTGCGGCATCCAGCCCATGCGCCACCGCGGCCAGCGCCGGCAATTCCCAATTGCCGAGATGACTCGCGAAGATCAGGGCCGGCTTGCCGTCATTCTTGAGCTGGGCGAACAATTCGTGGGTTCGCTTGGGGATTTCGACACGGCTTTTCTCGGGGGAGTTGATGTCGTAATCCCAGATGTGGTCGAGATGGGCGAATTCGGCGCCGATGCGGCCGAGATTGTCCCAGACGCCCGTCAGGATTTTCTCGATCTCCTCCGGGGATTTTTCGGGGAAAGCGGCCATGAGATTTTCGCGGCCGATCCGGTCTTCGCGCAGCCGCGGTCCGATAAATCGCAACGCGCGGCCGAACCTGTTCGCGGTCTTGACCGGGTCGAAGAAGCGGGTGGTGCGCAGCATCCCGATTGTCAACGCGCCGACGGCGGCGTCACCGAGCGCCTTGGCCGAGTTGCGGAGGCGAAGTTTGGTGCGAAGGACCAAATGGCTCATCGGAACTAGGTGGCCGGCCGTTAGATCGGTTCACGCGTCAGAATCAGCGAAGCATTCTGGCCGCCGAATCCGAACGAGTTAGACATCACGGCGGTGACGCGCGCGTCGCGGGCGACGTTCGGAACCACGTCGAATGGAATCGCGGGGTCCGGAATGTGGTAATTGATGGTCGGCGGAATCCGCTGATGCTCGAGCGTCAGCAATGAAATGATCGCTTCGACCGCACCTGCGGCCGAGATGGTATGGCCGATCATCGATTTGTTCGAAGACACTGGAATCTGCTTGGCACGCTCGCCGAATACGGCCGAGATCCCAAGATACTCCATCTTGTCATTTTCCGGCGTGGCGGTGCCATGCGCATTGATGTGATCGACTTGTTCGGGCGTCATGCCGGCATCGGCCAGCGTCTTGCGCACGCAGCCGATAATCGGTTTGCCGTCGGGGCTGGAGCGGGTGCGGTGAAACGAATCAGTCAACTCACCGCAACCGGCTACGACTCCCAGGATCGTCGCGCCGCGGGCCACTGCCGCTTCGTAGCTTTCAAGCACGAGCGCGCCGGCACCCTCCGCCATCACGAACCCGTCACGGTTCTTCGAGAAAGGCTTGGATGCCGCCTGTGGCGGATCGTTCTGGGTCGACAATGCCGACAGCAGAGAGAAGCGCACCAGGGCTTCCGGATTGACCGAGCCATCGGTGGCGATGCACAGCGCAGCGTCGGTTTCGCCGCGGCGAATGGCTTCGACGCCAAGCTGAATGGCGGTTGCGCCCGACGCGCAAGCGGTCGAAAGCGAAATCGGCGACCCCTTGGTGCCGAACGTCTCGGCCAGGTGGCCCGCCACCGAACCGAACATGAAGCGATGATGATACTGACCGAATTTTCCGCCGCCGCTGACGCGCAAGATGTCCGGATAATCGAAATCAGGCTTGCCGACCGCGCGGCCGACTTCGAGCCGCTGCGGCCACTCGACCTCGACCGGCGCCACGGCGAGAAACAGCGGTCCCGGGAAATCACCCTTGCTCCCGATACCTGACTGCCCGAGAGCTTCTTCGGCGGCAATATCGGCGAGCCGTTCGGTGAGGCCGGTCGACGAGAACGGATCGACGCTCACGAAATCGACCGTTCCGGCCATTGTCGACTTCAGGCCGTCGACTGGAAAGCGCGTGACGGTCCGGATGCCGGATTCGCCCGCGGTCAGTCTCTTCCAGTTGTCGATCTTGCCGGCGCCGAGCGACGTGACGATGCCCATTCCGGTAACAACGACGATCGGTCTGCCGAACTTATCGCGTGGTGATGTCATGATGTCCCCGTCGATCCCGCGCCGTCTCTACGTGATGGCCTCGACCATCGCCATGCCCTCGCCCTGCCAGTGACCGGCCCCCACCACCACAATTTGGCTCGGAGGTCCCGACATTTCAACTTCCAGCCCGGTAGGGTCGTTGGGTGGGAACAGCCCGCCGCGCGAGATCGACAGCGCCGCCAGCGCCAATCCCAAAGGAAACTGGGTCTCCAGTGTGTGGCCGAACGACGTTCCGGTTGCGCGCACGGCACAACCGGCGTGCGCAGTCAGAAATGCTCGTTCCTCCGACGTGACCGGTTCGATACCCGTCGCGCCGGTGATCAGGGCGCAATTGTCACCCGGCGGGCCGAGTTTCGACCACAGCGCTTCCAGCGATTTCGTCACTGCCCCGGGCTGCTTGCGTTGCGCGAGGTCTGCGACCACGTTGGTCAGCCTCGCGTAAGGCGTGGCGCCCCGCGCCTCGGCGTGCTCCCTGGATTCGATGACCAGAAAGACACCGGCCGAGCCGAGGGCAAAGCCGCTGTTCTCGCGCCGCGCCCACACCGGCGTAAACTTGTCCGTCAGGTTGAAGTCGCCGAACTCGTACAGCACTAGCAGGTCTTGCCGCTCGCCGTTGTGAGCGGCGCCGACCAGGGTGATGTCGCTCTGACCCGATGCGATCCGCGCAAGCGCGATCCGCGCCGCGTCGATGCTCGCCGCTTCCTCGCCCATGAACGTTCGCGAGGTGCCGGAAACGCCGTGAACGATGGCGATATTGCCGGCCAGCAGGTTGGATAGCTGAGCCAGGAACAGCGTCGGCCGCAGGTCGTTCATCAACCGTTCGTTGAGGAAGTTGGGCGCGGTGTTACCCTTCGCATCGGCATTGAGAATGGCTATGTCGACCGCGAGGTCGCGCTCGCCGCCGCCGGCCGCGACGATCATGTCCATCCGGCCGAGGATTTCCTGATTGCCCTTGACGCCGGCGGAATCCAGCGCGAGCCCGGCGGCATAGGTACCGATGCGCTGCCAGGCTTCCATCTGGCGCTGATCGCCCTTTTTCGGGATCTGCGCGTCGAAGCTGACTGGTGCCAGCGGGTGGACGATGTAGGGTGCAAAGCGCTTCTCATCGACGTTGATGCGACGTGCATTCAGCGCATCCCAATGCTCGTCCAGCCCTTCGCCGAGCGACGATACGATTCCGATACCTGTGATCCAGGCTTCCTTCGGCTCGGTCATGGCGTCATGGCCTGCAGCGGGAAGCCGATCTTGTGGGCCATCGCGTCCATGTGGACGCGCAAGGATGGGTCGGGGAAGGGGACGTGGCGGAAGGTGAGGTCGGCGCTGCACTTCAGTTCGGTGCCGACGCGTGCCCTGGCCGAGGTAACGGCAAATCCCGAGCCTTCGTGCTCAATCCTCGCATCGATCGTCAACAACTGGCCGGGACTGACGAACCGCCGCATCTTGGCTTCCTTCACCATCGCCAGGAATGGCATGCGCTCGAACTTCGTCACGCCGAGCAACAGCCAGCCGGAACTCTGCGCCATCGCTTCGGTCAGCAACACGCCGGGCATGATCGGGAAGCCCGGGAAGTGCCCCTCGAAAATGGTGTGGCGCTCGGGCACCTGGGCCTCGACGGTGATCGTCTTCTCGTCGAGGTTGAGGTCGACAATGCGATCAATCAGCTGAAAATAATCAAGTTGCATGGCGGGCGATTAGGCGCCCGCGTTCTTGGCCGCGACCAGTTCGTCGATGCGGGCGGCGAGGTTCTTCAGGACGAAATACTGCTCGGTGGTCGCCTTGCCGTCGTTGACCTCCTGGGTCCACTTCTCAAGGGGCATCTTGATTCCGAACGCCTTGTCGATGGCAAACGCGATGTCGAGAAAATCGAGGCTGTCGATGCCCAGATCGTCGATGGCGTGGCTCTCCGGCGTGATCGTGTCGCGCGGAATGTCGCAGGTTTCAGCGATGATCGTGGCGATCTGATCGAATGTAGAAGACATCATTAAGCCTTTGAAATATTGGAGATAAGTCCGATGGAGGCGCGTGATCGGGGCGCAGCGCTCCGGAATGCCTGATCCCCCAGCCGGAGTTGAGTGCCCGTATATCGGAGCGAGCCTCCGAGTTCAATGGAGGCGGTCCGCCAGAAAGTGTCGGATTTGCCCGCGAAACGGCTCGATTCGCCTGAAAACGCTAGCTGCGCGGCGTCGCAATGTTGGCGCAGTCGCGCCGTCCCATCAGCACGCAATCCTGGGTCTTGCGCACATCGGCAATGCTCATCGCAAGCCATATTCCGATCGCCGTCAGCGCGACGGTGAAAGCGAGGGCTGCGAGGTTCGCCAGCGTGCGATGCCGGAAATCGTCCGGTTCCTCCCGGCTCCGCTCGAAGCGCGCCAGATCCCGAACCGGATCCTGCGGCTGCTGCTGCCGGTTGTCCTCGTGCCGGACCTGTTCGCCACGCGGACCAGGCGGATGCGCCAGCGTGCGCGGCCGGAACTTGAGTACGCGATGCTCGTCATCCGAAGGTGTGGACTGCCGGGTTTTCACTGCTGCCAGCTCCGGGAAATGCCGACCCATTTAGCACGACCGCGATGGCTCTCACAGAAGATGCTGGCAGGAAATTTTACATGGCACGGATGCGTTAATCCACCGCTGGAACCCGGCCGCGGATCGTCCGCGGCCCATGCCGGGGAGCATTTATTTCGGCAGCCGTCCCATCAAATAGAACTCGTCGTTCGGGCGCATCGCGGTGACGTTCGCCATCCGGTTCGACAGCGCAAAGAACGCGGAGATCGCGGCGATATCCCAGATGTCGTCGTCGCTGAAACCGTGGCCTGCGATCGCCTCAAAGTCCGTTTCCGAAACCCGGTGCGCCTCGGCGCTCACCTTCATCGCGAAGTCGAGCATGGCGCGCTGGCGCGGCGTGATGTCGGCCTTGCGGTAATTGACCGCGATCTGGTCGGCGAGCTGCGGGTTTTTGGCGCGGATGCGCAGGATCGCGCCATGCGCGATCACGCAGTACTGGCACTGGTTGGCGCTGGAGGTCGCCACCACGATCATCTCGCGCTCGGCCTTGGTGAGGCCGCCATCCTTCTCCATCAGCGCGTCGTGATAGGCAAAGAACGCCCGGAATTCATCGGGACGGTAAGCCAGCGTCAGGAACACGTTCGGCACGAAACCGGATTTTTCTTGCACTGCGAGCAGGCGGCTGCGGATATCGTCGGGCAGGGTGTCGATGGCGGGAGCGCGGAAGCGCTTTGGTGCGGGCTGGGTCATGGGGAACTTTCGGCTCACGGAAGACGCGTCGGCCGGAACCATAGTGCATGCTTGGGTCAGCGCAAGGCAGGGCCCGTCGTCCCGACAGGCCGCCGCAACCGCGTCAGCGCAGCGGCTTCTTCAAAAGCGAGAAGCGGTCGGGATCGAGTCCCATCGACGGCTGCAGCATCGGCGCTTCCACCGTGCGCGGTTCCATGGCGCGGGCGGCCGGACGGTCGTTGATGGCGGGATCGTTGGGAACGTCGCGATGCGAGGTGGCGCCGCGCCAGCGCTCCAGCACGGCGCTGACGAAGTGCATGTCGTGGCCGGCGGCGACCGAGGGCACCGTCGAGATGGTGGCTTCGCTGCGCGGCAATTGATGGATCGGCACTTCCTTGAATCGCAGCCGCGTCGGCAGGGCGACGCCTTCCCCGAACGCCAGCACCTCGCGGGTGCCGAGCGAGGGCACGAATGACAGCAGGTTCGCCGCGGCGTCCGAGACCGCCGAGCGCAGCAGCGCCTGGTCGCGGTCGTTGGCGAGCCGCATGGCGAACAGCGTGTTGCACTGGGAAATAATGGTGGCGTCGAGTTCGGCGGGGCGCTGGGTAACGAGGCCGAGATATACGCCGTATTTGCGGCCTTCCTTGGCAATGCGCGAGACTGCCTTGCGGGTCGGGCCGAAACCGATGTTGCGGTCGGCGGACGCATATCGGTGCGCCTCTTCGCAGACGAACAGCAGCGGCGAGACGCCGTCGCTCCACAGCCCGAAATCGAACGCCATCCGGCACAGCACCGACACCACGGAATCGACGACTTCGGCGGGGAAGCCAGCGAGCTGCATGATGGTCATCGGACGGCCGTTGGCTGGTAGCCGGAACAGATGGCTGATCACTTCCGCCATGGTATCGCCGCCGACATTGGCGTTGTCGAACATGAAGGCGTAGCGTGGATCGTTGCGCACGGTCTCGATCCGCGAAATCAGCTTGTGATAGATGATGCGCGACGAGCGGTTTTCGAGCTTGCCCATGCGTTCGTCGATCAGCGAGATCAGGTCGACCAGCCGGTAGGGAACCGGGGTGTCGACGGTGTAGCCCACCGCCTTGGGATCGATGCGCTTCAGTCCGAGCCGGTCGGCGTTCTGGTATTGCGTATAGATGCCCTTCGCCATCGGAATGACCTCGGCGAGGATGTCGAGTTCCTCGGGCACCCCGGGCCGGCCGGCGAACAGCACATCGACGATTTCTTCGAAATTGAACAGCCAGAACGGCAGCTTCAGGTTGCGCGGATTGAGCACCAGCGCGCGGTCGCCGAAACAGCGGCCATACTCGTTGTGAACGTCGAGCAGGAAGACACGCAAAGTAGGCCGCGACTTCAGGATTTCGTTGAGAAGCAGCGATACGCCGCTGGATTTGCCGACGCCGGTGGAGCCCAGCACCGCAAAGTGCTTGGAAAGCATTTCCTCGACATCGACATAGGCGATGACCGACGAATCCTGCTGCAGGGTGCCGACGTTGATCTGATCCGATCCGGTCGGGGCGTAGACGGTGCGAAGCTCCTGATTGGTGATCAGGTCGACGGCGTCGCCGATGGTCGGATAATTGGTGACGCCGCGCTGGAACTTGGGGCGCTCCGGACCGCCGAGGATTTCGCCGAGCAGATCGACGCCGGCGCTGGCGATGTAGGAGTCGGAGGACGGGAGGTCCTCGCAGGTTACATCCGTGATCATGGCGACGATGGTGGAATTGGTGCAGCGGACGCTGACGAACCGACCGACGGTCGCCCTGACCGCCGAGACGGCCAGCTGGCTCGACGCCAGCAACCCGACCCGGGCGAGGGATCCGCGCACCGAAATCACACGTCCGAAGGATGTCACAGTCTTTGAACCTTGCATGTCGTGAATCTGATATGGACGTCACTATGCAATCGCGGGCTGGAGAAACGGTTAAGCGTCGGGAATTCCGGGTCGATTAAATCCGCGGCATGTTGGTGACGATTTCGTCTTGTGAACCGGCCCGGCCCGCTCGCATCGCTGGATTGTGCACGAAAATGGAGGTTATTCGCGCTCGTGCCGGGGGTCGGCGGCGTTTGCGGCTTAACACCTCGTTCACCAAGGCATCAGACGCAGGCTTGCGAACTCCGCCGGAGCCCCGCTTCGCAATCGGGGTGGAGCAGGCGCCATGTGGCCCGGCGGTGACTGCCGGCGGCGTCTGGTTCCAGCCCATCGCCGTGAAGGTTGCGCCTGAGCAAAGACGGAATCGGCCCGCCATGGCCTTGATTCATGATGGAGGTACGCATGCCGATCGGTTTCGACGATTTGGTGCACGACGTCATGAACGACCGGCCGGCGACCATCCGTGTCTTTCTCGATTTCAGGATGGGATGCGTCGGTTGCCCGATCGCCTGTTTCCACACCGTGGGCGACGCCTGCGGCGAGCATCGCGTCGATCGCGACGCCTTTATGAAGGCGCTGCGGGAAGCGGTCGCCTGTCGCCACGACGGCTGCCGTCGTGTGGTCGACGGCAAATAGCTCCATGCAGATGGCGGCAGGTCCTGCCGCAAATGTTCGGCGTGATTGACACAGGCGATAGCAACGCTACCCTGTGTCCAACTTCCAGGACGTGATTTCCGCCCCAGGGAAATCGGCTGTCCCCGGACTAACAAGAAACAGGGCAGGGTGGAACGCGATGAACCGCGGCACCGGGATTTGAGCGAGTTCACGCGGCCATCCGCGCTCGCACCCTTCCGTATCAGGAATTACCGTTTTCAGTGGCCCGCCGACCTGCTCACCTCCTGGGCGCTCGAGATGGAGGCGCTGATTCTCGGTTGGTATGTGCTGGTCGAGACCGGTTCGGTATTGCTGCTGACGGTGTTCGCATCGCTCAGTTTTGTCGGCACGCTGATTGCCCCGATGTTCGGCGTGGTCGGCGACCGCATCGGCCACCGCGACCTGCTCGCCATGATGCGGGCCTTTTATGCGGTACAGGCGCTCATCCTGATGACGCTGGCGCTGACGGGCCATCTCACGCCGGTCTATGTCCTTATCATCGTGGCGGTCATGGGCCTGGTCCGGCCGTCGGACCTCGGCGTCCGCGGCGCGCTGGTCGCCACCATCATGCCGCACGATCAGCTGATCGGTGCCATCAGCATCTCAAGGACCACGATGGACACCGCAAGGTTCGCGGGCGCGCTGAGCGGCGCCGGCCTGTTCGCAGCCCTCGGCATGGGACCGGCCTATGTCGCGATTGTCTGCCTTTACATCGTCTCCACGCTGCTGACCCTCTGCGTCGTGGCGCCGCCTTCGAAGCCGCACCCGGTCGCCGAACTGGCGGAGGGCGCGCCGCTGCGCTCGACGCTGCGCGACCTGAAGGAGGGCGTCGCCTATGTCTGGACCACGCCGCGGATGCGCGCCGCGATCTGGGTCGCTTTCCTCGTCAACCTGACCGCCTATCCGTTGTCCAACGGCCTCTTGCCCTATGTCGCGCGCGACATCTACGGCACCGACCAGACCGGGCTTGGCTACCTGGTGGCCAGCTTCGCGCTCGGCTCATTGATCGGGTCCGTTTCATTGAGCCTGATCGGCGGCATCCGGGTGGCGCGGCTGATGATTGGCTCCACCATCGCGTGGTTCGCGACCCTGCTGGTGTTCGCGCAGATACAAAGCATGCCGGCCGCGCTCGCCTGCCTTGTGCTGGCGGGCTTCATGCAGAGCCTCGCCATGATCTCGGTCGCCGTCATCCTGATGCGCGCCGCGAGCGAACATCTCCGCGGCCGCGTGATGGGCGTGCGCATGCTCGCGATCTACAGCCTGCCGATCGGCCTTCTGGCCGCCGGCAGCCTGATCGGCGAGATCGGATTTGCCGCCACCGCCTCGCTCTACGCCGCCGCCGGCATCGCGCTGATGCTGGCCATCGCCCTGCACTGGCGCGCGGATCTGTGGAACGTCCATGCGCCGGCGAATGCGCGGTGATACGAGGGTACGTTAGGGGCCGGCCTCCGGGCGCGGCGCAGCGCCTTTACAAAATCGCGAAAACAACCCCATGCAACGTAGCTGGCTGGGGAACTAGGATTCGAACCTAGACAAACAGAGTCAGAGTCTGTTGTGCTACCGTTACACCATTCCCCAATAAAATCAATTGCTTATAAGATATTGTTGAAGTTCAGGCGACGGATCAGGCGCGTCCCGTCGAAGGCTGCGTTCTTCTACCCGCTAGGTTACGGGCTTGGCAAGCGCGCGGCGATGCGCTTGTTGCGAGGGGGCCGGTCTGAGCCGCGGCTACTCGGAGGCGCGGCCCGAGCCGTAGTGAGGGCCGGTGCCGAATGAGCGTGAATTTCGAAGAGCTGGATTTCCGCCCGACGCCGATGGGGGTGCTCAGCCTGCGACGCCGCCGGCCGCCCGCCACCGACATCGACATCTACGAGATCAAGCTCGGCGACGCCTACCTGATGTCGAGCCGGTTCACATCAGCCGAGATCGAACTGGCGCGGCTCGGGCTGGCGGCGCTGACGCGCGAACATCTCGATGTCGTCGTCGGCGGGCTCGGGCTCGGCTACACCGCGCAAGCCGCGCTGGAAAACCCACGGGTGCAATCGCTCATCGTGGTCGACGCCTTGGCCGAGGTTATCGAATGGCACGAGCAGGGGTTGCTGCCGCTCGGCCAGCACCTGACCGGCGATCGGCGCTGCCGCCTGGTCCATGGCGACTTCTTTGCGATGTCGGGTTCGGCGGAGGGCTTCGATCCTGCGACGCCCGGGCGGCGCTTCGACGCGGTGCTGGTGGACATCGATCACTCCCCGCGACATTGGTTGCATCCGCGCCACGCTGCGCTGTACCAGCGCGAGGGGCTTGCGAGGCTTGCCGAACATCTCAACCCCGGCGGCGTGTTCGCGCTGTGGTCGAACGATGCGCCGGATGCGGCGTTCAGCGCGGTGCTCGCGGATGTCTTTTCAGCGTCGGACGCGCATGTCGTGACCTTCGACAATTCGTTCGGGGATCACGACGCCAGCAACACCGTATACATCGGGGTCAAGGCCGGTTAGCCCGCCTGACCGTCGGGCAGCCGCCAAAATGGCGAGGCAGTGAGATAGGCGTCAAACGTAAGTCCATCTGCTACTTGATCTTGTCGTAAGCCGCGGCGAAATCGGCCAGCGGGATCGGAATGGTGATGGTTTCCTTGCTGAGGTTCTGGAACGATACCTTCAGCTGCTTGCCCGATCTCAGGGCGGCGAGCAGGTCGGGCGCGATCGGGGAACCGGCGTAGCAGCCCCGGTTTTCGCAGGTCTGGATCTGCAGGTCGGTCGCGTTGCCGTCGTCGACCTGGAGTTTCGCACCGCCCGGCAGATTGAGTCCGAGCGGCAACTGCACCAGCGCGACCGGCGCACGGGTGTCGGCGGGCATGCGGATGTTGACGAGGACGATCAACTGCCCGGTCTTGCTGAGAACCGCCGTCTGCTCCATCGCGCATTCGAGCGGCGCGCTGCGGCTCATGCTGGTGCATCGGGCGGCCCAACCCGCCGATGCCGCGGGCGTTGCGGGTGCGGGATCGACCTGGGGCGTGGCCGGCGTCGCTGCTGGCGCGGATGGCGCAGCCTTCGGCTTGGCGGCTTGCTGGGCGTGGCTGAGCCCGATCGCTCCCACCGCCAGTATGGCGGCGCAGATCGCAGTCTTTGCGGGAATTTTCACCGAACGGGCTCCGGGAGGAACATCTCTTCGGATGTGCCCTCGAACGGTCAAAGTCAAGGCGCTCGGCTCGTTCCGCCGCCATCACGCCTGTTCGCAATCGCCCGGAGGTTCGTTCCAGATTGTGTCGCGCCGCGCATCTTTTTTTGGCCTGAAGGGCATGGTACGCCATGCCCACACCCGCGGCCCGATCCTCGATCTCGACAGAGAGGTCCAGGATCTTGGCGGGTGGCTGGGACGAACGACCCTGAAACGGTCAAATGATCGACCGGTACTGATCACAATCTATCTGCGCCGGGCTGAAGCATGAAGATGTCCTCCCTTCGAACCGCTTTTGTCGTGACCATTGCATTGGCGACGGCGTCGGTGCCGTTGTGTCAGGCGCAACAGCAGGCGGTGCCTCCGGTGCAGGCGCCCGCGCCTTCGGTGGCTGCTCCCTCCGCGCCTGCAGCGAGTGGGGCCATCGCGATTCCGGCCGAGGGCAGATTGTTGAATCCGGCGGGGGTCCCGCGCGACATGTCGCCGTGGTCGATGTTCCAGTCGGCGGACGTGGTGGTCAAGGCCGTGATGATCGGGCTTGCCTTCGCCTCGGTCGTGACCTGGACCATCCTGATCGCCAAGATGATCGAGCTGTCGCTGGCCCGGCGCAGGCTTCGCGCCGCGCTCGGTCGGATCGGCGAAGCGAGATCGCTGGCCGAGGCGCAGTTCGCGCTCGGCGCCAGGGACGGCGTGTTGCCGTCGCTGCTGGCGGCCGCGATGCGCGAGGCGCGGCTGTCGGCGGGTATTTCCAGCGACGCCGGCATCAAGGAACGGGCGGCATCGAGCTTCGCCGAGATCGTGCGCGCCGAGGCGCGGCGGATCAGGCTCGGCATGGGATTGCTCGCCACCATCGGCGCGACTTCGCCGTTCGTCGGGCTGTTC
The DNA here is from genome assembly GCA_001464035.1 of Bradyrhizobiaceae bacterium Ga0074131. Classification (GTDB taxonomy): domain Bacteria; phylum Pseudomonadota; class Alphaproteobacteria; order Rhizobiales; family Xanthobacteraceae; genus Bradyrhizobium. The sequence continues at coordinate 98,052 of LNEC01000006.1, read as the reverse complement.
GGCACCGTATGGGGCATCATGAACAGTTTCATCGGCATCTCCAAGTCGCAGACCACCAACCTCGCCGTGGTCGCGCCCGGCATCGCCGAAGCGCTGCTCGCCACCGCGCTCGGCCTGGTCGCGGCCATTCCGGCGGTGATCATCTACAATCACTTCGCACGCGTCACCAAGGGTTACCTCGAACTCGTCGGCCGCGCGTCGGGCGCGTCGGCGCGGCTGCTGTCGCGCGACCTCGACCGCACCCATGTCGGCGGCGCGCATTCGCGCGCGGCGGAGTAGGCGATGGCTGTTTCGCTCACCGACACCGAACTCGACGACGACAATGATTTCGCGGAGACGCACGAGATCAACGTCACGCCGTTCATCGACGTCATCCTGGTTCTGTTGATCATCTTCATGGTGGCGGCGCCGCTGTCGACCGTCGACCTGCCGATCGACCTGCCGACCTCGACCGCGACGCCACAGAAGAAGCCGGACAAGCCGACCTATGTCAGCATCAGGCCCGACCTCGCAGTGGCGATCGGGGAGACCCTGGTCAAGCGGGTCGACCTGGTGCGCTCGCTAGATGCGATGGCGGATGCCAGCAAGGATCGCTTTGTCTTCCTGCGCGCCGATCGCGCGGTGCCCTATGGCGAACTGATGGACGTCCTCGAACTGCTGCGCGCCGGCGGCTATTCCAGGATCAAGCTGGTGGCGCTGGAGGGCGTTCCCGGCAGCGCCGTTCCGCCGGCGGCTGCCGACGCCCCGAAACCCTGAGGCGGGAACGACGCCGAGATGTGCGATCTCGAAACCGAGCAAAGGCCGTCCCCGCGGCTGTGGATTCTGGCAGCGGTAGCCGCATTTGCGCTTCACCTTGGCTGCGGCGCGCTGGCGATCGCGCATTTGCGCGAAGCCGAAACCGAGGAGGCACTCGGCGCGAATGCGATCGAGGTTGGCATCGAATTCGCATCACTGCGCCGGGAAGCCACCGACCTGCCACCGGGGCCGGACACCGATGCGTCGGTGGCGTCGCCGACGCTGGCCGAGCAGCAGGCCGAGGTCAAGGAAACCGAACTGCCGAAGGACACCCCGACCGAGACCGACGAGGCCGATCGGATGGTGACGCCCAACGAGTCGAACAAGCCAAGGGAAGACGATCCGAAAATCGCCGCGGTGCAGTCGTCGGCGTCCACCGAGTCGGTCGCCTCCGAGGCCACCGCGACGCCGAGTTCGGAGGCGATCCCGGAAGGGCCGCGTTCGGTCGCACCTGCGATTGGCAGTGGCGAAACCGCGCGCCGGGTGCGCGCGACCTGGCAGAAGCAGCTGGTGGCCCATCTCAACAAGCACAAGCGTTATCCGGCGCTGCGTTCGCAGAAGAGCGCCGAGATCATGGTCTCCTTTGCGCTCGACCGCATGGGCCGCGTGCTCTCGGCCAGCATCGTCAAGGGATCGGGCGACACCGCCTTCGACGAAGCCGCGTTGGCGATGCTGAAGCGCGCTGACCCGGTACCGCAACCGCCGCCGCTGCTTGCCGACGAGGGTTTGAGTTTTACCCTGCCGGTGATTTTCCGGGTCAAGGGCAAGAGCTGAGGGGCGGGGTGGGAGAGGCAGGGCTGTGGGTTCGTCATCGCGAGGAGCGCTTGCGACGAAGCAATCCATGCCTCACCACCGCTATGGATTGCTTCGCTTCGCTCGCAATGACGAGGTTTTCAGCTCTCAACGATAGCGCGAACATGTTCTCCGCGCGTAGCAACGGCCGCCCCAAAAACAAGAAATGCCCGGCGATCGTTCGCCGGGCATCCTGTTCGCATAACGCCGTAACGTCGGCTTACTTCTTCACCAGCGGGCACGCGCTCTTGTCCAGCGGAATAAAAGCTTCTTCCGCCGGGATAGTGGCCACCAGTTTGTAGTAGTCCCACGGCGCTTTTGATTCCGCCGGCTTCTTCACCTCGAACAGATAGGCCGGGTGGATCTTGCGGCCGTCGGCGCGGATCGAACCCTTGCCGAACAGGTCGTCGTCGGTCGGCATTTCCTTCATCTTGGCGACCACGGCGCGGCCGTCATGCGGGTTGCCGCCGAGCGCTTCCAGCGCCTTGAAGTAATGGATCAGCGAGGAATAGACGCCGGCCTGCACCATGGTCGGCGGGCCCTTCTTGTATTTCTCGTTGAATCGCTTGGTGAAGGCGCGGGTCTTGTCGTTGGCGTCCCAATAGAACGTCTCGGTGAAGTTCAGGCCCTGCGCGACCTTGAGTCCGAGCGAATGGATGTCGGTGATAAACAACAGCATGCCCGCGAGCTTCTGGCCGCCGGCGACGATGCCGAACTCCGCCGCCTGCTTGATCGAGTTGGTGGTGTCGCCGCCGGCATTAGCGAGACCGATGATCTTGGCTTTGGTGCTTTGCGCCTGCAGCAGAAAGGAGGAGAAGTCGGCGTTGTTGAGCGGATGCCGGACGTTACCAAGCACCTTGCCGCCATTGGCGGTGACCACGGCGGCGGTATCGCGCTCCAGCGCGTGACCGAAGGCGTAGTCGGCGGTCAGGAAGAACCAGCTGTCGCCGCCGGATTTGACCAGCGCCTTGCCGGTGCCGTTGGCGAGCATCCAGGTGTCGTAGACCCAGTGGATCGTGTTGGGCGAGCACTGCGCGCCAGTGAGATCCGACGACGCCGAGCCGGAGTTCAGGTTGACGACGTTCTTGTCCTTGGCAAGGTTGGCGATCGCGAGGCCGACGCCGGAACTGGCGAGATCGACGAACACGTCGACCTTGTCGACATCGATCCACTGCTTGCCGATGTTGACGCCGACGTCGGGCTTGTTCTGATGGTCGGCCGAGACCAGGTCGATCTTCCAGCCCTTGGCCAGCAGCCCGGAATCTTCGATCGCCATCTGGGCGGCGACGGACGAGCCGGGACCGCCGATGTCGGCGTAGAGACCGGACTGGTCGCCGAGGCTGCCGACCTTGACGACCTTGTCGAGCTTGGCTTGCGCAAACGCACTACCTGTAAGCACCAGGCTTGTGGTCAACACCAGCGCAGCAATCGATCGCTTCTTCATTATTCCTCCGATAGCAGGTTTGAATTCACGCGAGATCATCGCGGCGCCGGCACTATGCCGCGCATTCCGCCGGGCGCATAGCCGTCCGCGAAATCAGGGTCGGCAGGGCGGGAATATTTCGTGTCACGGAGAATTGCCGGCGCGTATCGGTTGGCCTCAGGGCCAGAGGTAACGCAGGCCGGCATAGACGACGACGAGGCAGATGAAAATCAGCGCCACGGGAAGCCGGGGTTTTGCCGGCGGACCGCCGGCGGCTTTGGCCGGCTGCGGCGCCGGCCGTTTGAAGGCCGTGACGTTATCCGTCACCGGGCCGTTCGAATGGGCCTTGATATCGGGCGGTGCGCCCGCTCCGCCCATTTCGCCATAGTAGCTGCGGTAAATCAGATGGATGGTGGCCTCCGACGCCTCGGGTTCCGGCGTCTTCTCGAGCAGGGCCTTGTAGCCGGCGAGGAAGTTCTGGGCTTCCGCGGGCAATGACGAGGTGCCATTCAACTTGGCCAGCATCTTCCAGGTGGCAAAGTCGCCGCGCGCCCTGGTGTCGGCACGTCGCGCGATCAGCATATCCGCAGCTTTGATCAAATTGGCCTCAGGCCTTTGTCGGCGTTTCCAGGGTCTCTTTCGCAGTCTTCTCGGAGCTTAGACTACACATTGCCGGTCAAAACGAGAAGCAAACGGATCACCGCGCCGGTCGATGTTCGCACTATCCCTGAAATAACATCAAGATTTAGACCGAACTGGGAACCTGCCAGCGGCAGAACGATCAGAATGGCGATCAGGATCAGCATGCCCCAGGGCTCCAGCCGGGAAAGCGGGTAGGCCAGCACGTTCGGCAGCAGCCCGACCGCGACCCGCCCGCCGTCCAGCGGCGGGATCGGCAGCATGTTGAAGACCGCCAGCAGCACATTGATGATGAGCACGTTTTTGAGGTTGTCGGCGAGCCATTTCGCAGCATCGGCGGGCGCGAAGGGCAGGGCGTGGAACGCCAGCGCCGCCACCACGGCCAGCGCGATATTGGTGGCGGGGCCCGCCAGCGCCACCCAGACCATGCCGAGCCGGGGATTACTCAGATTGCCGAAATTCACCGGCACCGGCTTGGCGTAGCCGAACAGGAACGGGGCGTGGGACAACAGCAGGATCCCCGGCAGCAGCACCGTGCCGAAGGGGTCGATGTGCCGGAACGGATTGAAACTGACGCGGCCGAGGTCAAAGGCGGTGTTGTCGCCGAGGCGGTGCGCGACGAACGCGTGCGCGGCCTCGTGAAAGGTGATGGCAATGATCAGCGGCAGGACCCAGACCGAGACGTCGTACAAGGAGATATTCAATGGATGTCCTGTTTCGGTTCAGTTAGCCCCACGTGGAGCGGAGGCGCGCTTGCGCCGTCTCGAACCACGAGGCCACATCCGACCGGATCGGTCTGGTTGCATACCCTATCATTGCGGAACCGTTTGCGGATACTGCGGCAGCCCGTCGTCGAGGTCACCCAATCCATCTTCTCGGCGACCCAGATATGTTCGGTCGGCACAAAGGCGTTGCGGTCGTCGAAAGCTGCGAGCGCCACGCCCGCGCCGGTTCCGTTGGTCCGCCAGGAAAACAGCCGCGTTCCGCAGATCTTGCAGAACACCCGGTCGATCGTTGCCGATGAGGCATAGCGCGCGGTTTCGCCTTCAACCGACAGCGCCTGTTGCGGAAACAGCGCGCGGGCGAAGAACGGCGAACCCATCGCCTTCTGGCAATTGCGGCAATGGCAGATGCGGACGTTGATTGGTTCGCCCTCGCACCGGAACCGGACCGCGCCGCACAGGCATCCGCCTTCTCTAATCATGGCATCTTCGCTGCCAATTGATAGGCCTTCGACTGCCCCATCAATACGTCGCCCGCCCGCCGGAAATGTCGAACACCGCGCCGGTGGAGAAGGCGCAATCTTCCGAGGCCAGCCACGCCACCATCGCCGCGAGTTCTTCGACCAGCACAAAGCGTCCCTTCGGGATTTTCGCCAGCATGAAGTCGATGTGCTGCTGCGTCATCTGGTCGAAGATCGCGGTCTTGGCTGCCGCCGGCGTCACCGCGTTGACGAGGATGTCGTGCTGCGCCAGTTCCTTGCCGAGCGATTTTGTCAGCGCGATCAGGCCGGCCTTCGAGGCCGAGTAATGCGCGGCGTTGGGGTTGCCTTCCTTGCCCGCGATCGAGGCGATGTTGACGATGCGGCCATAGCCCTGGGCGATCATGGTGGGCGCGATCGCCTTGCAGCAGATGAACGGCCCGTCGAGATTGATGCGCAACACCTTGCGCCATTCTTCGAGATCGGTGTCCCACACCGTCTTGTTGATGCCGGCGATGCCGGCATTATTGACGAGAATGTCGATCTTGCCGAGGGCTGTCAGCGTGGCGTCGCGCGCCTTCTCGACCGCGGCGAGATCGGAGACGTCGACCTTGATCGCGGTGACGGCCGGGCCGATTTCCCTGGCGGTCTTCTCGGCGAACGGCAGGTCATGATCCCAGATCGCGACCCTGGCGCCGGAGGCGACAAACCGTTCGGTGATGGCGCGCCCGAATCCCTGCGCGCCGCCGGTGACCACGGCGGTGCGGCCGTTGAGATCGATCTTGTTCATGGTGTGAGTCCTTCTTACTACAGCGTCCAGCCGCCGTCGATGATGTGGGCGACGCCGGTCGTGAATGCGCTTTCGTCGCTGGCGAGATAGACCGCGAGCGCGGCAATCTCCTCCGCGGTGCCAAGCCGCCCCATCGGCTGCCGGCTGATGAACATCTCGCGGCCCTGAGGACCGGCCGCGGCGGCGCGGTTCAGCATCGATGGCGTCTCGATGGTGCCGGGGCAGATGCAGTTGCAGCGGATGCCCTTGGTGATGAAGTCGACCGCGACCGCGCGGGTCAGCGCCGCGACGGCGGCCTTGGTCGCCCCGTAGACGTAGCGGTTGGGAGCCGCCTTGAACACGCCGGCGGCGGAGGAAATGTTGACGATCGACCCCTGGCCGCGTTCCAGCATGCCCGGCAGGAACGCCCGGATGGTCCGGTGCATTGATTTGACGTTGAGGTCGAAGGAAAAATCCCAGTCCTCGTCGGAGCAGTCGAGCACGGTGCCGTGGTGCACGAAGCCGGCGGCGTTGAGCAGGATGTCGATCCTGCCTGCGCGTTTTGCCATTTCATTGACGGCGGCGGTGTCGCGCGCGTCGAGCTTTCCGATCTCAGAGATGCCTTGGCTCTTCAGCGCTACGAGGCCCTTCTCGTCGATGTCGGTGGCGACGACACTGGCGCCCTCGCGCGCAAATGCGATGGCCGAGGCACGGCCGATGCCGGCTGCGGCGGCGGTGACAAAGGCGCGCTTGCCCTTGAGGCGGTCTGACATTCAAATCTCCCTGGAAATCAACATGAGGTTCCTACCTCCTTATTGCGAGGAGCGAAGCGACGACGCAATCCAGCTTCTGCCTTGTCGTCTCAAAGCTGGATCGCTTCGCTGCGCTCGCAATGATGGTGGCGTCTAATGATTGTCGCGCGCCGTGCCGACGCGGCCGGCGATGTCCTGGTAGTGGGTCGCGAGTTCCATGCAGGCGCCGGTGGCCTGCTGGCCGACGGTGGAGCGATAGAGCTCCTGCCACGGCGTCTGGTTGGCGGGATATTTGAAGCCGCCATCGGCCTTGAGCTTGGCGCGGCGCGACTTCAGTTCCTCGTCGGAGATCAGGATGTTCGCGCTGCCCTTGTTGAGATCGATACGAACCATGTCGCCGGTCTTGAGGATCGCGAGGCCGCCATCGGCGGCGGCTTCCGGCGTGGCGTTGAGGATCGACGGCGAGCCCGAGGTGCCGGATTGGCGGCCATCGCCGATGCAGGGCAGGGACAGGATGCCGCGCTTGATGAGGGCGGCGGGCGGCTGCATGTTCACGACCTCGGCGCCGCCGGGATAGCCGATCGGCCCGGTGCCACGCACGAACAGGATGCAGTGCTCGTCGATGCCGAGCGAGGCGTCGTCGATGCGGTGGTGGTAATCCTCCGGTCCCTCGAACACGATCGCGCGGCCCTCGAACGCGTTGAGGTCTTTCGGGTTGATCAGATAGCGGTCGCGGAACTCCTTGGAGATCACGCTGGTCTTCATGATCGCGGAATCGAACAGATTGCCGCGCAGCACCAGGAAGCCGGCGTCCTTCACCAGCGGCTTGTCGTAGTTCCAAATCACGTCGCCGTCCGGCTGCGGCGCCTCGCGGCAGTTGTCGCCCATGGTGTGGCCGTTGACGGTGAGGGCGTCTTCGTGGATGCGCTTGTGCGCCATCAATTCGCGCACCACCGCCGGTACGCCGCCGGCACGATGATACTCCTCGCCGAGATAGAAGCCCGCCGGCTGCATGTTCACCAGCAGTGGCACGTCGTGGCCGTATTTCTGCCAGTCGTCGATCGAGAGCTCGACGCCGATATGGCGGGCGAGCGCATTGATATGGATCGGCGCGTTGGTCGAGCCGCCGATTGCCGAATTGACGACGATACAGTTTTCGAACGCCTTGCGGGTTAGGATGTCGGAGGGTTTTAGGTCCTCCCAGACCATGCCGACGATGCGGGTGCCGGTTTCAAAGGCGATCTGGCCGCGCTCGCGGTAGGGGGCGGGGATCGCCGCGCAGCCCGGCAGCGACATGCCGAGCGCTTCCGCCAGCGAGTTCATGGTCGAGGCGGTGCCCATGGTGTTGCAGTGGCCGACCGAGGGCGCCGACGAGGCCACGATATTCATGAACTCCTCGTAGTCGATATCGCCGGCGGCGAGCTCCTCGCGCGCCTTCCAGACCACGGTGCCCGAGCCGGTGCGCAGGCCCTTGTGCCAGCCGTTCAGCATTGGGCCGCCCGACAGCACGATCGCCGGCATGTTGACGGTGGCCGCCGCCATCAGGCAAGCGGGGGTGGTCTTGTCGCAGCCGGTGGTCAGGACCACGCCGTCGAGGGGGTAGCCGAACAGGAGTTCGACGAGGCCAAGATAGGCAAGGTTGCGGTCCAGCGCCGCGGTCGGGCGCTTGCCGGTTTCCTGGATCGGGTGCACCGGAAATTCCATCGCGATGCCGCCGGCAGCGCGGATACCTTCGCGCACCCGGTGCGCCAGTTCCAGGTGATGGCGGTTGCACGGCGACAAGTCGTTGCCGGTCTGCGCGATGCCGATGATCGGCTTGCCGGACTGCAGCTCGTGCCGGGTCAGGCCGTAATTGAGGTAGCGCTCGAGATAGAGCGCAGTCATCCCCGGATTATGCGGGTTGTTGAACCATTCGCTGGAGCGAAGCTTGCGCCTGCTGACGCCGGTAAGCGGCTTGTTCATTGTTGTTTCCCCCACATGGCATTTCTTGTCACGTGAGCCTAGCTCGCGGCCACGGCTTTCGCCACGTTCAGAAATGCTGGTTCTGCAGACCGGGGTTGGTCCCCCGTCGCACTGTTCAGTATTAGCCTCGTGCAAAAGGTAGCGCTACCAATTTTTGCTACACCGATTTGATCGGACCTCAGGCGGTCAGTTGTGCCGAGGCGACGAACTTTCCCGGATCATAAGCTGGAAACCGAGGTCGAGAACAGGCTGCGGTGGACGATTACCTTCGATCGCTGCCGTTACCATGGTAACGGCGCTGCGGCCCATCTCATAGCGGTTGGTTCGCACACTGGTGAGGGGAGGGACGGCGGAAGCCATGAATTCGAGATCATTGAAGCCGACAATCGCCATGTCTTCGGGCACCGACAAATGCCGCCGCTGGCATTCAAACAGCACGCCGAGCGCCAGATCGTCGTTGCCGCAACAGACCGCGTCGATGTCAGGGGCCTTCGAAAGCAGGTCGGAGAATACGGATCCCCCCAACGTGATGGAGGTCGGCACCGGCGTGGTCACAATGAGGCGCGGAGCGAACAGCGAGGCGGCCTTCATCGCGTCGCGGTAGCCGCCGAACCTTCGCTGCATTCGCGGATCCATTTGCGCGCCGACGAAACCGATGCGTTTGAACCCTTGCTCAACAAGATGAGAAACCGCTGCAAATGCAGCGTCATAATGAGAAAATCCCACCATCATGTCGACCGGATCGGGGCCGATTTCCATGATCTGCGCGATCGGGCAGTTCATGGCTTCCATGACCGCGCGGGATTCCGCGGTCTGGTCAATGCCGGTCACGATCAGTCCGGCCGGCTTCTGGGCCTGGAACAGGCGCAGCAACTGCTCTTCTTGCAGGATGGAGTAGCGCGTATTGGCGAGCTGGATGCTGTAGCGGCTTCCCTCCGAGGCATCGTAGATGCCGCGCAGCACGTCGGAGAACACGTTGTTGGTCAGGGACGGAATCAGGACGCCGATCACTTCGGTTCGTTGCGAGGCGAGCGCGCGCGCCGCCAGGTTCGGCACATAGCCCAATTCTTTCGCGGCACTCGCCACGCGCTCCCGTTTGCTCAGCGACAGCGCTTGCGGATTTCGAAAAAATCGCGACGCGGTGATCGGGCTCACCCCCGCCAATTTGGCAACTTCGGTAAGCCGGATTTCGCCAGACTTCGCTCGCTTCCGTTCCATGATGCGGTCTTATCACAGCAATTCCGGCAGTTGAACAACTGTTGACAGCGCTACCACAAGATTGATAATGGTGGTCGGATTGCGGAGAATGCCGTATCGAGTTCAGCTTCGGCAAACGAAGTTGAGAAACAAAGCAGCGACGGCTTCCGCCGAATGGTGCCGCGCAACAGGGAGGGAGCGGATGTCGTCGGTGCAGATTCGCGACGTGCGCAAATCGTTTGGCGCCTTCGAGGTCCTGCACGGCGTGTCGATCCCGATCGAGGACGGCGCCTTCGTGGTGCTGGTAGGTCCCTCCGGTTGCGGCAAGTCGACCTTGCTGCGGATGCTCGCGGGGCTCGAAAACATCACCTCCGGAACGATTTCGATCGGCGACCGCATCGTCAACAATGTGCAGCCCAAGGAGCGCGACATCGCGATGGTGTTCCAGAATTATGCGCTCTATCCGCATATGACGGTCGCCGACAATATGGGATTCTCGCTAAAGCTGCGCGGCGCGAGCGCCGACGAAATCTCCACCGGGGTGAGGCGCGCCGCGGAGATCTTGGCGCTAACGCCGCTGCTCGAACGCTATCCCCGGCAATTGTCCGGCGGCCAGCGCCAGCGCGTGGCGATGGGACGCGCCATCGTGCGCGATCCGCAGGTGTTCCTGTTCGACGAGCCCTTGTCCAACCTCGACGCCAAGCTGCGTGTGGCGATGCGCACCGGGATCAAGGAACTGCATCAGCGGCTGAAGACCACGACGGTCTACGTCACCCACGACCAGATCGAAGCCATGACCATGGCCGACAAGATCGTGGTGATGCACGAGGGCATCGTCGAACAGATGGGCACGCCGCTCGAACTCTACGACAAGCCAGACAACCAGTTCGTGGCGGGCTTCCTCGGCTCGCCGGCGATGAATTTCCTCAAGGGCAAGGTGACGTCTAACGGCGCCGCAGGCTTCGAGGGGCCGAACGGCGTCAAGCTCCCGCTAGCGTCGGCGCCCGCCAGTTCGGAAGGCCGGCCCGCAGTGTACGGCATCCGGCCCGAGCACTTCACCATCGCGGACGATGGCGCCGAGGCCGAGATCGTGGTGGTCGAGCCGACCGGCTCGGAAACCCAGGTGTTCGCCAAACTCGGCGGCGAGCAGGTCGTCGCCGTGTTCCGCGAACGTCATCAATTCAATCCGGGCGAGAAGATCCGGCTGAAACCTGATCCGGCGCTCGTGCACCTGTTCGACGATGCCACCGGGAAGCGACTGAACGCCTGAAATGATCGCCGGACGGCATTCCATTCGCTGGCGGCAAGATCTGGATGGAGTTTCCGGCTGGCGATGTATACATTCGTGCAGGCGTCGCCGGCAGAATTCGATCTTTGTTCGGTCAACGGGCCTTAAGAGCCACGCCGCAGATTTGGAAGCGCTTAACCATTAATTCCCAGGGAGGGGAGTCTATGACCAAGATCAATCGACGCAAGTTCCTGAAGACCACGGGCGGCATGGCCGCCGTCCTGGCGTCCGTCAAGATGCCGGCCATCGCGCAGGGCACGACGGAAGTGCACATTCTGCGCTGGAATGACTTCGTTCCGGCCTGCGATGCCATTCTCAAGACCAAGCTGTTCCCCGAGGCCGAAAAGGCGCTCGGCATCAAGGTCAAGTTCGAGACTGTCAACGCCAACGATCTGCAGGCACGCATCACGTCGGGCATTCAGGCCGGCGCCGGCCCCGATGTGATCATGCTGAACAACAATCACCCTCAACTCTACAAGGCGAGCCTCGTCGACGTGTCCGACATCGCGGCGGAAGTCTCAAAGGATCAGGGCAACTGGTACAAGGCCGCATTGGCCAACTGCTCGTCGGAGGGCAAATTCTTCGGCGTGCCGATGGACTATGTCGGTGGCTTGAACGCCTGGCGCGTCTCGATGTTCAAGGATATCGGGCTGACCGAATTCCCCAAGACCTGGGACGCCTATCGCGACGCGGGCAAGAAATTGAAGGCCAAGGGCTTTCCGATCGGGCAGTCGCTCGGCCAGTCGTTTGGCGATCCGGTCGGGTTCGCGTATCCGTTCCTGTGGTCGATGGGCGGGGCCGAGGTCGACGACAAGGGCAAGGTCGCCATCAACTCTAAGGAGACCATTGAGGCCGTCAAGTACATGACCGCCTTCTGGAAGGACTCGATGGACGAAGGTGGTCTCGCCTGGGACGACTCGTCGAACAACCGCGCCTTCCTGGCCAGCACCATCTGCTCGACGCTGAACGGGGCGTCGATCTACATCGAGGCTTCGCGCAAGCCCGACCAGTACAAGACGGCCGACGGCAAGCCGCTCAAGGACGATATCCTGCATGCGGCGTTGCCGGCTGGGCCGAAAGGGTCATTTGGTCTGCACCTTGTCCAATCGCACGTCATCCCGACCTATTCGAAGAACCAGAAGGCTGCCAAGGATCTGCTCCGGTTCATGCACACCAAGGCCAACTACGAGCAGTGGTTCGAGACGGGCCAGGGCTTCTACACGCCGGCCTCGGCCGGATGGGAGTCGCACAAGATGTGGGCGGCTAACCCGGTGATGGCGCCGTTCGCGTTGATCGGCAAGACAGGCTTGGCAGCCGGATACCCCGGCGAGTCGAATGCCAAAGCCGCCGAAGTGTTGTCGAAATACCTGATCGGCAACATGTTTGCGGCGGCCGTCAAGGGCCAGTCGGCCGAGGACGCCGTTAAGGCGTGCGAGGGCCAGCTGAAATCGATCTACGGCGCCTGAACGCGAGCCGTCCCCTGTCGCCGCTCGTGGTGACAGGGGCATTGCCGCATTGCCGTTTTTCTCTGTACGCCGTCCATAGGCGACAAAGGACTTGGCTTCATGCGTCCGCACCTGGATTGATGTAATGACGACGACTGCAGGATCTGTTCCGCACGGCGGTATCATCGTCGGCAAGCCGAAATGGCGACCGTTGGAGAGCGAGGGCAACCTCGCGATGCTCCTCCTGTTGCCGACGATCGCGCTGCTGCTGATGTTCATTGCCTACCCGTTCATGCGCGGGATTTTGCTCGCCGTTACCAATTCGAAGGTCGGCATAATCGGCGATTTCGTCGGTTTCGAGAACTTCGCGCGCCTGTTGAAGGACCCGATTTTCCACGCCGTCGTTTACAACACGTTCCTCTACACGTTTGTAACGACGGTGTTCAAACTTATCCTGGGTCTCTGGCTCGCTTTGCTACTCAATCGCGATTTCAAGTTCAAGGCATTCACGCGCGCCTTTATCCTGCTGCCGTTCATCGTGCCGACCGTGCTCGCATGCTTTGCCTGGAAGTGGATGTTCGATCCGACGTTCTCGGTGCTGAACTGGATGCTGTTCAAGCTTGGGGTGGTCGCCGCGGGAGCGGGCGTCAACTGGCTCGGCGATGGCGATCTCGCGATGCTGTCGATCATGATCGTCAACATCTGGCGCGGCGTGCCGTTCTTTGCCATTTCGCTGATGGCGGGCCTGCAGACCATCAGCCCCGACCTTGGTGAGGCCGCTGCGATCGACGGCGCCAAGCCGTTGCAGCGGTTCTGGTACATTACCTGGCCGCTGCTGATGCCGGTAACCATGGTCGTCGTGCTGTTCTCGGTGATCCAAACCTTCTCCGACTTCCAGATCGTTTATGTCATGACTGGCGGTGGCCCGGCCAATGCGACTCACCTTTTCGCGACCTATGCCTACCAGCTCGGCGTCGGCACCGGCCTGCTCAGTCAAGGCGCCGCCGTATCGCTCGCCATGTTCCCGCTGCTGTTTGGCATCGTGATCTTCCAGCTGATGTACATCCGGAGGGTGGAGACGCGGTGATGAGCAATCGCTTTATCTCTCCACCACCGTTCTCTCCGGCTTTCCGCCCGGGAGCCGTTCATCCACTTGCACTTCTGGAATCCCACCCATGATCGAAGGTGCAATCTGGCGCCGGTGGGTGTTCTTTCGCCTGCCCATGGCGATCTTCCTGATCTTCCTGCTGTTCCCGTTCTATTGGATGATCATCACGACGTTCCGGCCGGATGGTGAGCTTTACATCCCCTGGTATCGGGCCAATTACAAGCCGTTCTGGACATGGAATCCAACCACGGCGCACCTCAAGTATCTGTTCGGCGAAACCACTTTCGCGATCTGGATGTGGAACACCACGTTCATTGCCGTGGTCGCAACCGCCATCTCGCTGTTTTGCGGCGTGCTCGCCGGCTATGCGCTGTCGCGGCTGAATTTCAGGGGCGCGGCACTGCTCGGTACGACCATTTTCGTCACCTACCTGGTGCCGCAGACGCTGCTTTTCATTCCGCTGTCCGAGATCATCCGCACCTATAGCCTCGGCGACACGCCCTGGTCGCTGATCCTGAGCTATCCGACCTTTCTCATCCCGTTCTGCACCTGGTTGATGATGGGCTACTTCAAATCCGTTCCGAAGGAGCTGGAGGAGTGCGCGCGTATCGACGGCGCCACACGCTGGCAGGCGATGCTGTACATCATTATCCCCGTGGCGGTGCCGGGCATCCTGTCCGCCATGATCTTCGCGTTTACCCTCAGTTGGAACGAGTTCATCTATGCCCTCGTGTTCCTGTCGAGTCCGGAGCAGAAGACCGTGCCGGTCGGCGTCATCTCCGAACTCGTGCGCGGCGACGTGTTTTTCTGGGGACCGCTGATGGCCGGCGCGCTGTTCGGCTCGATTCCGGTGGCCATTGCCTACTCGTTCTTCGTCGAACAATACGTTTCGGGCGTGACAGGGAGCGTCAAGGGTTAGCGGACGAAGTGCCTTACCAAGGGGAGTAAGCCACCAAGGCACAACAAAACTGGACGACTGGGGACAGAGAGCGGCAATGTCAAATGTAACGATCCGTCAAGTGCACAAGCACTACGAGGACTTTCACGCGGTGAAAGGCGTCTCGCTCGAGATCAAGGACAAGGAGTTCGTCGTGCTCGTCGGCCCGTCGGGCTGCGGCAAGACCACCACTTTGCGCATGATCGCGGGGCTCGAGACGATCTCCGAGGGCGACATCATGATTGGCAACAAGATCGTCAACGAGCTGGCGCCCATGGACCGTGACATCGCCATGGTGTTCCAGAACTATGCGCTCTATCCGCATATGACGGTCTACGACAACATGGCCTTCGGCCTGAAGATGAGGAAATTCGACAAGGCGGAGATTGCCAAGCGGGTCAACAACGCCGCCGATATCCTCGACATCAAGGATCATCTCAGCCGCAAGCCCCGTATGCTGTCGGGCGGGCAACGCCAGCGCGTCGCGCTCGGTCGCGCGATCGTGCGCAATCCGCAAGTCTTCCTGTTCGACGAGCCGCTGTCCAACCTCGACGCAAAGCTGCGGGTCCAGATGCGGGTCGAGATCAAGAAGCTGCACCAGCGCCTTGCCACGACCTCGATCTATGTGACCCATGACCAGGTCGAGGCCATGACGCTGGGTGACCGGGTCGTCGTGATGAAGGACGGCCTGATCCAGCAGGTGGGCGAGCCGCTCGAACTCTACAACAACCCGGCCAACAGGTACGTGGCCGGATTCATCGGCTCGCCGGCGATGAATTTCGCCGACACCATGATCGAGGAAGCGGGGAACGCGGTCTACGCCACCAATCCGACGATGAGGATCCGCGTGCCGGAGCAGATCGCGGCGCGCATGGGCCCGCACAAGGGCAAGCCCGCGACGCTCGGCATCCGGCCGGAAGACCTGCACATGGCCACCGGCGCCGATCCGGAAGACCTTTCGTTCGATGCGGTGGTGGAGGTCGCCGAGCAGCTCGGCTCCGAGATCATCCTGGACTTGAAAGCCGGCGGTAGCGCGATGGTCGCGAGCGTCGAACCAACCGTCAAGGTGAAGCCTCAGCAGAAGATCCGCCTCGGCATCAAGCCAACAGGTCTCCGGTTCTTCGACGCGAAGACCGAGGCGGCAATTTGACCACCGCGCTCGATGCGTGAACGAGAACCATGTGCGTTTCTCGGCTCCATGATGATACGGCCCTGCTTACGTCCAGGTTTCAATAACAAGAAGGAGTTGGGTTTTGCACATTCTGGTTCTGGGCGCCGCCGGCATGGTCGGCCGCAAGCTGACCGAGCGGCTGCTGCGCGATGGCCGCCTCGGCAAGCGCGACATCACACGCATGACGCTGCAGGACGTGGTCGCTCCGGCAAAGCCCGCGAACCCTGGCTTTCCGGTCGATACCGTCACTTGCGACTTCGCCGTGCCGGGCGCCGCGGAGCCGCTGGTGGCGGACCGGCCCGACGTGATATTTCATCTCGCGGCGATCGTTTCCGGCGAGGCCGAGCTCGATTTCGACAAGGGCTACCGCATCAATCTCGACGGCACGCGGATGCTGTTCGACGCCGTCCGGCTGATTGGCGGCGGCTACAAGCCCCGCATCGTCTTCACCTCGTCGATCGCCGTGTTCGGCGCACCGTTTCCGGACGCGATCGGCGACGAGTTCTTCCACACACCGCTGCTAAGCTACGGCACCCAGAAGGCGATCGGCGAACTGCTGCTGGCGGATTATTCGCGCCGCGGCTTCCTGGACGGCATCGGCATCCGGTTGCCGACCATCTGCATTCGCCCTGGGCTGCCCAACAAGGCGGCGTCGGGGTTCTTCTCCAACATTTTGCGCGAGCCGCTGGCCGGCAAGGAAGCGGTCCTGCCGGTATCGGAAGACGTCCGCCACTGGCATGCCTCGCCGCGTTCCGCCGTGAATTTCCTGCTGCATGCGGCGACGATGGACAGTGACGCGGCCGGCGCGCGCCGCAACCTCACCATGCCCGGCCTCTCCGCGACCGTCGGCGAGGAGATCGCGGCGCTGAAGCGGGTGGCGGGCGACAAGGTGGCGGCGCGGATCAAGCGCGAGCCCGATCCGTTCATCATCAGCATTGTCGCCGGCTGGCCGCGTAACTTCGACGCCAAGAGGGCCCGCCAGCTCGGCTTCACCACCGCCGAACAGACTTTTGATGACATCATCAGGATTCACATCGAGGACGAGCTGGGCGGCAAGTTCGTCGCCTGAGTCTGCCTTCATCATTGCGAGCGGCGTACCGTTCTTGGGGCCGCCGCTGAAGGGATGAAACAAACACCGCTGACACCGCCCGTGTTCGCGGCGGGCGAGTTCCCGGCTGTGCCCGGCCGCCGATATCGGTCCGTCAACTGAACCGGCATAACGGCCATGTGCGATCGGGGCCATGAAATCGCTGAAACCGGCGTGAAGTCCGGCCGCCGATGGGCTACAAAGTCTCCGAGCAAGACAGGGAGAACGACCATGACAGCCAGCATCGTCGGATGGGCGCACACGCCGTTCGGCAAGTTCGATACCGAAACCGTTGAGAGCCTCGTGGTGAAGGTCGCGACCGACGCGCTGGCCGACGCCGGCATTTCCGCTGGCGATGTCGATGAAATCGTGCTCGGGCATTTCAACGCCGGCTTCTCGCCGCAGGATTTCACCGCCTCGCTGGTACTGCAGGCCGACCCCGCCTTGCGGTTCAAGCCGGCGACGCGGGTAGAGAATGCCTGCGCCACCGGTTCGGCCGCGGTGCATCAGGGCATCCGGGCGATCGACGCGGGCGCGGCCAAGATCGTGCTGGTGGTCGGCGTCGAACAGATGACGCGGACGCCGCCGGCCGAAATCGGCCGCAACCTGCTGCGCGCGTCCTATCTGCCCGAGGACGGCGACACCCCCGGCGGCTTTGCAGGCGTTTTCGGCAAGATCGCGCAGGCCTATTTCCAGAAATATGGCGACCAGTCCGATGCGCTGGCGATGATCGCCGCCAAGAACCACAAGAACGGCGTCGCCAATCCCTATGCCCAGATGCGCAAGGATTTTGGCTACGAGTTCTGCCGCTCCGAGAGCGAGAAAAATCCGTTCGTCGCGGGTCCTCTGAAGCGCACCGACTGCTCGCTGGTGTCGGACGGCGCCGCGGCACTGGTGCTGACCGATTCCGAGACCGCCAAGACGATGGGCAAGGCGGTCAGCATCCGCGCCACCGCCCATGCACAGGATTTCCTGCCGATGTCGAAGCGTGACATCCTGCAGTTCGAAGGCTGCACCGTGGCGTGGCAGCGCGCGCTGCAGTCGGCCGGCGTGAAGTTGTCCGATCTGTCCTTTGTCGAAACCCACGACTGCTTCACCGTCGCCGAACTGATCGAGTATGAAGCGATGGGCCTGACGCCGCGCGGGCAGGGCGCCCGCGCCATCAAGGAAGGCTGGACCCAGAAGGACGGCAAGCTGCCGGTCAATCCGTCAGGCGGCCTGAAGTCCAAGGGCCACCCGATCGGCGCCACCGGCGTCTCCATGCATGTGATGACCGCGATGCAGCTGGTTGGCCAGGCGCCGGAGGGCATGCAGATCAAGAATGCAAAGCTCGCAGGCATCTTCAACATGGGCGGTGCGGCGGTCGCCAATTACGTGTCCGTGCTGGAACCTGCGAAGTAAGCGACGTTTACGGCGAGGTATTGACGACGGAACTGCGGGTGAGGCGGCAACCGCAACCGTCATGCCCCGCGAAGGCCGCCCAGTATTCCGCGGTCGCCGTCGGCCTTGAGACGCCAGCGCTTACTGGATCGTTCGCCTTCGCGGACGATGACGGCTGAGTTCTTTTCGCTCACCAGCGCATACGCCCATACGCGCCACGCCCTTGATCTTCCCGACGCGCTGCCGTTACTAGGCCCGAGAAACGAAATCGCGCGGTGAAAACCGTTGCATCGGGAGCAAACCGCGCCATGGGACCACTCGAGGGCATCAAGGTCATCGACATGACGACCGTGCTGATGGGGCCCTATGCCACCCAGATGCTCGGCGACTACGGCGCCGACGTCATCAAGATCGAAACACCCGATGGCGACGTGACGCGGCAGATCGGCCCGACCCGGCATCCCGGCATGGGGCCGGTATTTCTCAACACAAACCGCAGCAAACGCTCGATCTGCCTCGATCTGAAGAAGCCGGCGGGACGCGACGCCGTGCTGCGCTTGATCGCGACCGCCGACGTGCTGGTCTACAACGTCCGGCCGCAGGCGATGGCGCGGTTGCAACTCGGCTATGACGTGGTCGAGGAGATCAATCCGCGGCTGATCTATGCCGGCGTGTTCGGCTTTGGCCAGGACGGGCCCTATGCCGCAAAACCCGCCTATGACGACCTGATCCAGGGCGGATCGGCGCTGGCGCATCTGATGGCGGTCGGCGGCGACGACACGCCGCGCTATGTGCCGAACGCACTGGTCGACCGCATCGTGGGTCTGACCGCAGTCGGCGCGATCTGCGCCAGCCTGGTGCATCGCGACCGCACCGGCCGCGGCCAGCGGGTCGATATTCCGATGTTCGAGACCATGGCGGGATTCGTGATGGGCGATCACATGGGCGGCCTGACCTACGAGCCGCCGCTCGACAAGGGCGGCTACGCGCGGCACCTGTCGCGCGACCGGCGGCCATACAAAACCTCCGACGGCTATATCTGCGTGATCGTCTACAACGACAAGCAATGGAACGCGTTCTTCGAGGCGACCGGCCGCGACGACCTGCGCAACGACCCGAAGTTCGCGACGTTTGCCGGACGCGCCACCAACATCAACACGGTTTATGCTGAGCTTGCGCGCGTCTTCGAGACCCGGACCACCGCCGAATGGACCGAGTTGCTGGTCAAGGCCGACGTGCCCGTGATGCCGATGCACGATCTCGAGAGCATTCTGCAGGACCCGCATCTGGTCGCGACCGGTTTCTTCCCCGTGGTCGAGCATCCGACTGAGGGCAAAATCCGCAGCATGAAGGTCTCCGCCACCTGGTCGGACACGGCAGCGGAACCGGCGCGGCTGGCGCCGCGTCTGAACGAACACGCCGAGGAAATTCTTCAAGAAGCCGGCTTCTCCGCCGACGAGATCGCCGCGTTGGTGCGCGATGCCGTGACCATAGCGGCGCCCGGCGCCACGAGGGGTTGAGACCATGGATTTCGCACTCACCGCCAACCAGGAATCGATCCGCGATGCGATCGGCAAGATCTGCACCCGTTTCGACGACGCCTATTGGCTGAAGAAGGACAAGGAGGGCGGCTACCCCGGCGACTTCCATCGGGCGCTGGCGGAATCCGGTTGGCTCGGCATCTGCATCCCCGAGGAGTATGGCGGTTCGGGCCTGGGCATCACCGATGCCGCGATCATGATGCGGACAATTGCCGAATCCGGCGCCGGCATGTCCGGCGCCTCCGCCGTCCATATGAACGTGTTCGGACTCAATCCCGTGGTGGTGTTCGGCTCCGACGAGCAGCGCCACCGCATGCTGCCGCCGATCGTCGATGGGAGCGACAAGTCTTGTTTCGCCGTTACTGAACCGAATACCGGGCTGAACACCACGCAGTTGAAGACCCGTGCGGTGCGGTCGGGGGACAAGTACGTCGTTAACGGCCAAAAGGTCTGGATCTCGACGGCGCAGGTCGCCAGCAAAATATTGCTACTGGCGCGCACCACGCCGCTGGAGGAAGTGAAGAACCCGACCCACGGCCTCAGCCTGTTCTACACCGACTTCGACAAGAAACGCGTCGCGGTGCACGAAATCGAGAAGATGGGCCGCAAGGCCGTCGACTCCAACGAGTTGTTCTTTGAGAATTTCGAAATACCGGTCGAGGACAGGATCGGCGAGGAAGGCCGCGGCTTCGAATACATCCTGCACGGGATGAATCCGGAGCGCATCCTGATCGCCGCCGAAGCGGTCGGGCTCGGCAAGGTCGCGCTGAAGCGAGCTACGGATTACGCGAAAAGCCGCATCGTGTTCAACCGTCCGATCGGCAAGAACCAGGCGATCCAGCATCCCCTGGCGAAGAACTGGATGGAATTGGAAGCGGCGTGGCTGATGGTGATGTCAGCCGGCTGGCAGTACGACCAGGGCCTGCCGTGCGGTCCGGCGGCCAATGCCGCGAAATACCTCGCCGGGGAAGCCGGTTTTCTGGCCTGCGAGCAGGCGGTCATGACCCATGGCGGATTCGGCTATGCCAAGGAGTATCATGTCGAGCGTTACTTGCGGGAATCTCTGATCCCGCGCATCGCCCCGATCAGCCCGCAGCTCGTTCTCAGCTTCATCGCCGAGAAGGTGCTGGGCATGCCGAAGTCGTATTGAGATGAAGGGCTGACATGAGCTTCATTACCGGCGTTGGCCTCACGGCATACGGCAAACACGACGGCTCGTCCTCACTCGACCTGATGAGCCAGGCGGCGCAGCTGGCGATATCGGACGCCGGGCTGAAGCGCGGCGAGATCGACGGCGTGCTCTGCGGCTATTCGACGGTTTCGCCGCACATCATGCTGGCGACCGTGTTCGCCGAGCATTTCGGCATCAAGCCGGCCTATGCTCACGCCGTGCAGGTCGGCGGCGCCACGGGGTTGGCCATGACCATGCTGGCGCATCATCTGGTCGAGGCCGGGATTGTCAGGCATGTGCTGGTCGTGTCGGGTGAGAACCGGTTGACCGGGCAGAGCCGCGACGCCTCGATCCTGGCGCTGGCGCAGGTCGGCCATCCCGACTACGAGGTGCCGCTGGGGCCAACCATCCCGGCCTATTACGGCCTCGTCGCCTCGCGCTACATGCACGAATATAGCGTGACGCAGGAAGACCTCGCCGAATTTGCGGTGCTGATGCGAACGCACGCGCTGACCCATCCGGGCGCGCAATTCCACGACGCCATCACCGTCGCCGACGTGATGGCCTCGAAGCCGGTGGCGATGCCCTTGAAACTTCTGGATTGCTGTCCGGTGTCCGACGGCGGTGCGGCGTTCGTGATCAGTCGCGAGCGCACCGGGGCGGCTGGCGTGCGGGTGCGGGGCTGCGCCCAGGCGCATACCCATCAGCACGTCACCGCGGCTCCTGCCTTGAGCGAACTCGGCGCGGAGATATCGATCGCGCGCGCAAAGCAGGCCTCCGGTGTCGCGATATCCGACGTGCGCTATGCCGCGGTCTATGACAGCTTTACCATCACGCTGGCGATGCTGCTGGAGGACCTCGGGCTCGCCGGGCGCGGCGAAGCGGCGGCGCGGGTACGATCAGGACATTTCGGGCGCGACGGCGCGATGCCGCTCAACACCCATGGCGGTCTCCTGAGTTACGGCCATTGCGGTGTCGGCGGCGCGATGGCGCATCTGGTCGAAACCCACCTGCAGATGACGGGACGGGCGGGAGCGCGCCAGGTGCGCGACGCCTCGGTCGCGCTGCTGCACGGCGACGGCGGCGTGCTGTCGTCGCATGTCAGCATGTTCCTGGAGCGTGTGCGATGAGCGAGAAACCCGCCGACTGGACCACGGGCACCGAAGCGATCGTCTATCAATCCTGCGCCGCCTGCGGGACCTTGCAGTATTTCCGCCGCAGCTTCTGCGTCGCCTGCGGCGCGCCGGATCTGGTAGAGAAGCGCGCCAGCGGGCAGGGGACGGTGTACGCGACCTCACTGGTGTGCCGCGCCGCCACGCCGGAGACCCGAGCGCATGTGCCCTACAACCTCGTGCTGGTCGATACCATAGAGGGCTTTCGCATGATGGCCCATGGCGACCATGAGCTTGCCATCGGCGACAAGGTCACGGCGCATTTCGCGCCGTTCGCCGGGCGGCTGGTGCCGTATTTCGAGAAGGTGAAGTGAGCCGAGTTACTTGCCCTCCAGGGCAGGGCAAGAACCACCGGCGACACGGCCATCACCGCCAGTAAAAGATAAAACTGGCGATGACCAGCATGGCCGTCACCGCCATCATTTGCGCAAGCGCTTCCGAGGCCGCCCTTTTGGTGGCTTCCTTCATGCCTGTCTCCTGGACCCGGGCGCGAGTCATCGCTATCCGCGAAGGCTCGACGGTTGAGATATTTCTTACTCGGAACACCCCACGGCGAGTATTCGCTTCAGATTGAGTCCCCACTCAGCGAATATCGACGGCGCCAAGGTCGTCCAGTAATGCGGCGGCTTTTTGACTCGAACGTGACCGGATTTGCAAACGGGATGGCTGATGAAAATCGGTGGTCGGCCTGGCACGGATTTGGCAGTGCCGCAGATTTGCGAGACGGCACAGACTGTTGCTACCGCCTCAAACGGCGGGTAGTGTCGACGAAAGTTGCCCTCGATCGGGCAGCCTGAAAAAAAATCGAAACCACCAGGGTGGACCATGGCCCGCATCGACTATTGCGACACCACGAAATCGAACGAGCGGACCAGGGAAATTCTCGGCAAGAACCGCAACGCGAATATTTTCCGGATGATGGCGCACTCGCCGAGCTATTTCGAACAGTATTGCCGGCTCGGCGGCGCGATCCGGCACAAGGGTGAGCTCGATCCGGTGGTGCGCGAACTCGCGATCACGCGCACCGGAATCCTGTGCGAAGCGCCCTATGAAATCGTCGCCCACAAGCGCATCGGCAGGAATGTGGGAGTGACCGACGAGCAGAACGAAGCGCTGGAAGACTGGCAATCCGCCACCTGTTTCAACGACGTGCAACGCGCCGCGCTCGCCTTTACCGATGAGATCGTCAGGATGCACAAGCCTACCGATGCGACCTTCAAGGCGATCGCCGCAAAACTGACGCCGGCAGCGCTGGTCGAACTGCAGCTCTCGGTCGGCTTCTACATCATGACGTCGAAGTTCCTGGAAACGTTTGCTATCGATCTGCAGCCGGTGTCGGAAGTGGTCAGTTAGCCGTCAGCAGATCCACCCTGGTATCGGCGACGATCAGGCGGTCGGCCAGCAGTCGCGCGAGGTTGCGCATGGTCCATTCGCCGACCCTCGGATGCTGCGTGCGGAAGCGTTCGAAATCCGGCAGGCTTATCTCGTGGGCGGCGGCGGAGACATCGGCCAGCCCACGAAGTAGGCGCGGCGCCAAAGGCAGGAGGCGGCTGTTTCATCGCCTCCAGTCTTGCCGCGCAATCAGCGCGCGCGCAACCGGCTCGGTGCGAGAGGCTGCCGGCGCATCAGCAGCACCGCCACCAGCACCGTCGGGATCAGGATCGCCAACCCGAGGCTCGTGATCTGGATTTGCGAGAGCGGGTTGATGCCGCCGCCCGGCGTCGCGGTGACAAAACCGCCGATCACGAGCAACACCCGCAGCGGCCATTCCATCATCCCGGCGCGACGAAGATCGCCGACGAAGGCCTGATAGCCCTGGATGCCGCCGCAGATGAACAGGGTGCCGAACGCGGCCAGCGCCATCAGGCCGAGCCCTTCAAAATAGGGGCTGGCGCCCTGCAGCACCAGTGCCGGGTTCAGCACAAAGAAGAAGGGAATGAAATAGATGATGCTGCCGACCCACATCGATTCCCAGCCCGTTCGCATTGCCGGCGAGCCGGCTATGCCCGCCGCCGCGAACGAGGCGATCGCGACAGGTGGCGTGATCGACGACAGCATGCCCCAGTAGAAAATGAACATGTGCACCGCCATCTTGTTGAGACCGAGCTTTTCCAGCGCCGGCGCCACCAGGATGGCGAGGAAGATGTAGCAGGCGGTCGTCGTCAGCCCGAGGCCGAGTACGAGGCTGGTGAACGCGCACATCACGAGCAGCAGGAAGGCGTTGTCGCCGGCGATGCGCAACAGGTCGTTGGCGAGGCTGGAGACCACCCCGGTCATCGAGAATGCGCCGATCAGCAGGCCGCAGCCGGCGAGGATACCGACCAGTTCGACGAAGGTACGGCCGTTGACCTCGAGAAACTTGTTGATCGTCGTCGGGGTCCAGCGGGTCTCCTTGGAGAACAGCTGGTTCAGCACCAGCAGCAGGGCGGTGGCGAAGAACGGCGCGTGGCTCTCGCGCTTGAAATACAGCAGCATGACGACCAGCAGCGCGATGACGAAAACGTAGTACCAGCCGTCCTTGATCGTATCGATCAATCTCGGCAACTCGGACCGCGGAATGCCCTCGAGGCCGTGCCGGGCGGCGTAGGAGTCCACCTGCATGAACAGGCCGATATAGAACAGCGCCGCGGGAATGATCGCGGCCAGCGCGACTTCGGCGTAACTGACGTTGAGGAATTGCGCGATCACGAATGCGGTCGCGCCCATCACCGGGGGCGCCAGCACGGCGCCGGTCGACGCGCAGGCCTCGATCGCGGCGGCATAGGAGGCGCGGAAGCCGCTCTTTTTCATGACAGGGATGGTCATGGTGCCGGCAGTCAGCACGTTGGAAATGATCGAGCCGGACATCATGCCGAGCAGGCCGCTGGCGAAGATGCATACTTTTGCCGCGCCGCCGCGGAACGTACCGCACATCGCGAACGAAAGATTGATGAAGAACTTGCCGGCGCCGGTCATCATCAGCGCGGTGCCGAACACCAGAAAGCCGATCACGGTGTCGGCGAAGGCCTGGATCGGAATGCCGAGCAGGCTCTCGCCCGACAGCACATGATACGAAGTTGCCTGTTCGAGGGTCGACTGGGTGCCGCGGAAAGGGCCGAGCCATTTTTCGTCGGCGAACAGCGGGTAAACGGTGAAGGGAAGCACGCTGAGCAGCAGGCTCCAGCCGCCGGTGCGGCGCAGCGCTTCCATCAGCACGGCCCACATCACCAGGCCGGCGACGATTACCGGCATCGGCGCGCCGCCGAATTCCCAACCAGCCTCGGCGGCCTTGCGGACGCTGTTCATCAGCACGATGGCGGCGGCAAAGGTCACGACGAACAGCAGGACGTCGTACCAGGGGACGCGCTCAAGCGGCGAGCGTGCCGACCCCGGAAAGATCAGGAAGGTGAATGGCAGCATCAGCGCGATCAGCAGGTAGAAATATTCGGTGTTGAGCTGGGTGTAGCCGACGAAGAACCGCAGCGCGAATTGCTGGTTGATGCACAACAGGATCGTCGCTGCGGTGGCGACGATCAGCGCCCAGCGCCAGCCGCCCCGCAGGGTCCGCGCCCGCGAGACTTCGGCCTCCTGCAGATTGGCGAGGCTGCCATGCGGATCGGCGAACTCGATCCGTTTCGCCGGTCGTTCAGAAACGGCGGAGGTTGAGGCAGCCATGAACTATCCCGTCAAGTGAGCCGGCGCGTTGCCGCGCCGGCATTGAAGTTGAGCGAAGGAGAACGAGAAGCGGAACGGATCAATCCTCAAACCCGTTCGGCATGCCGGCCTTCTGCAGCGCTGCGCCTCGTGCCTTGGTCCAGGCCGCGAGGAATTCCTTGTCGTCGGAAGGCGGGCTCGCCTTGTTGAAGTCGGCCCAGGCCGCCGCCAGAACCGCCTGTCGCTTGAACAGCGCGTTATTGTGCGCCTCCTGGTCGTCGCTCCACTGGCCTGCTTCCTTGAGCGCCTTCACCGCGCCGGGATGAACCGGTATTACCCACTTCTTGGTCTGCTTGTCGGCGGCGAGCCCGCTCGCGCCGGCGGCGGCATCCTTGTACATATCGTAGCCCACGATCATCGCCTTGGTGACGGCATAGACCTGGTCGGCGGGCTGGGTGCCGTAAACGACGAAGATCGGATACGGATAGGTTCCCATTTCGATCGGCTTGTCCTTGGGAATGCCGGCGCCGCAGGTCGCCATGTGGCGGAAGAAGAACGATCCGACCTTCTGCACCCTTTGCCATCCGGCGTTGTCGCTGTGCGGCAGCGGCGGCCAGACCAGGCCGCGCGGCGAGGTCTCGGCTTCCTTGGCGGGGCCGGTGATCGTGGTTGCGAAGGCGGCGTCGACGTCGTTGTTGATGAGGCCCTTCCACATCGCGCCGTAGCTCGAGAACTCGACGGACTTGACGTCGCTCTGCTTGAGACCGCCGAATGCCAGGATGGCCAGCGAGTTCTGGTTCAGCGCCGGCGAGCCGACGACGAAGCCGACGCGCTTGCCCTTCAGGTCCTTGACCTCCTTGACGCCGGTGTCTTTCGCCACGCCCAGCGAAGCGCCATTGCAGTCGACCGTCGACAGCACCAGCTGGAGGGCCTGGGGCCCCCATTCCTTGGCGCCGAATTCGAACACGCCTTCCTGCGCGAAATAGCTGCCGGATCCCATCGCCGATGACATCGCCCGACCGGCGCGCAAGGGAGAGAGGCGCGCCACGTCGTTGCCCGCAGGCAGCACCCGCAGATCGGTGCCGTACTTGTCCTTCATCATCTTGCCGACGGCCACCGCGATGTTGAAACCGGCGGTGCCGGTGTCGTAGGCCGTGAACGTCATGGTCGGCGGCAGCTTGACGTCCTGAGCTCGGGCCTCAGGCAACGCCAGCATCGAGATGCCGGCGAAAGCGACGGGCGCGAGCGCCATCAGGCGATGGATCATGTTTTCCTCCAGTATTTTCGCTATGCGAAAGATGTTTTTTGTTGGCCGGATCATGTCATCGCCCGATAGCGATGGCAACGTCCAGCGGTTTTTTCAGCGGCAGCTAACGGATTGTCGCGGAACCATCGGATCAAAGCGCGACCGCGCTTACGTCTCGATCACCGCGAGCACCTGGCCTTCGACGACCACCTCGTCAATGTTGACGAGTATCAGTTTAAGTTTGCCCGCTGCAGGTGAGGCAACTGGAATTTCCATCTTCATGGCCTCGACGAATGCAACGTCGTCGCCGTCGCCGACGCTGCCGCCGATTTCAACCGGAAGCGCGCACACGCGTCCGGCCACTTCGGTCACAATCTTGATGTCTGGCATTCCGTTCTCCCGGGACCGTCTGACGGACACATGCCCTTGCGAACGGCTTTTTGTTGTGGGCGCAGATTGCCTAGGGTAGCTTGTTCTGCAAGTGGAATTTTATTCCGCCTGACGGAATGGAAAAACGCATGGGAAGACGCTCGGAACGGCTCAGTAAGCAGGGAATGCTCGCCAGCGATCTCGCGGGCGAGGGCGACGTCATCCAGGTGGTGTCGCGCGCGTTCGACGTGTTGCGCTGTTTCGAGGGCCACGAGGCGCGACTCGGCAATCTCGAGATATCCAATCGCTGCGGGCTGCCGCGATCGACGGTGTCGCGCCTGACCCACACCCTGACGCGGATGGGCCAGCTGGTCTATCTGCCGCGCGACCAGAAATACCGCATCGGCCCCAGCGCCGTGGCGATGAGCACTTCGATGATGCGGGGCCTGCAGCTTCGCAACCTGATCCGGCTGCGGCTGCAGGATGTCGCCGAACAGTTGCCCGGCACCGTCGGCTTCGTCATTCCCGATCGCTTCCACCTCGTTTATCTTGAGTTCGCGCGAGCGGCCAATGCGCTGGGGCTGCACGAAAGCACCGGCAGCCGCATTGCGATGGCGAGCACGGCGGCAGGCCATGCCTATACGGCGGCGCTCGATGCTGATGTCGGCGACGCGCTGCTGGCCGAAATGGAGCGCGAGATTCCGGCCGGCGCCAAGGTGTTGCGGCCGCGTATCGAAGCCAACCGGCGTTTCCTCGGAGAGCACGGCTATGTCGTTGCCTGCGGTCTGTGGAGCCCGCATATCAACGGTCTCGCGGTGCCGATCTGGTCGCCGCAGTATCAGACCTTCGTGGTGGTGACGATCGGCCTGTTGTCCGCGATGTATGACGAGAAACGGCTGCACAAGGAGGTTGCCCCGCGAATGATCGATCTCGGTTTGGCAGTCGGCAGCATGCTCGAGGGCGCCGAGGGCGACATCTTCAGCAATCGGCTGGACCGAAAACCGCTTCCGGTGTCGAACCAAAACAACAAGATCCTGAAATCGGAGGAAAGCAATGACCTGGAAGCCGGAACTCGACGAGCTCGCCCGGCGCGAAGCGTTCGCGCGCGAGATGGGAGGCGTTGACAAGGTCAGGCGGCAGCGCGACCAGGGCCGGCTTACCGTTCGCGAGCGCATCGACGGACTGATCGATCAGAACAGCTTCCACGAGATCGGCGCGATTTCCGGAGTTGCCGAATACAGCGAAAGCGGAGAACTTACCCATTTGACGCCTGCGAACTGCGTGTTCGGCCGCGGCAGGATCGACGGCCGGCCGGTGGTCGTGGTCGGCGACGATTTCACGGTGCGCGGCGGCTCCGCCGACGCGTCGATCTCGACGAAACCGCTGATGGCCGAGGAGATGGCGCACGACTTCCGGCTGCCGATCATCCGCGTCATCGAGGGCTCCGGCGGCGGCGGCTCGGTGAAGACCATCGAGACCAAGGGGGCGGCCAATCTGCCCGGCGGCGTCGGCGGCACCCGCTGGTACTGGTACACGATCGCGAACATGGCCCGCGTGCCGGTGGTCGGCCTCGGGCTCGGTTCGGTCGCGGGCCTCGGCGCAGCGCGGCTCGCTGCCAGCCATTATTCGGTGATGACCAAGAGTTCGGCGATGTTCGTCGCGGGTCCACCCGTCGTCAAGCGCCTCGGCCAGGATCTCACCAAATGGGAACTCGGCGGCGCCGATATCCAGACCCGCGCCGGCGGCGTTGATCATGCCGTCGATACCGAGGAGGAAGCGTTTGCCTGCACCAGGCGCTTTCTCTCTTATCTGCCGTCGTCGGTTTTCGATCTGCCGCCGACGATCGGCTGTGACGATGATCCAGAGCGCGCGGAGGAATCGCTGATGAAGGCGGTGCCGCGCAACCGCCGACAGGTCTACAAGATGCGGCCCATCATCAACGCGGTGGTCGACAAGGATTCGTTCTTCGAGATGGGCGCGAATTTCGGCCGCTCCATCATCGCCGGCTTCGCCCGGCTCGACGGCCGCGCCGTGATGCTGCTGGCTAGCGATCCCTTTCACTACGGCGGGTCGTGGACGGCGGAAGCTTGCCAGAAGGTGGTGCGCTTCGTCGACCTCGCCGAGACCTTCCACCTGCCGGTGGTCTATCTAATGGATTGTCCGGGTTTCATGATCGGGCTCGACGCCGAGAAGGCGGCTACCATCCGTCACGGCGTGCGCGCCATGGCCGCGGTCAACCAGTCTACCGTGCCCTGGTGCACCATCATCGTGCGCAACGCCTTCGGCGTCGCCGGCGTCGTGCATCAGCCCGCCAACCGCTATTCGATGCGTTACGCCTGGCCGTCAGCCTATTGGGGGTCGCTGCCGCTGGAAGGCGGCATCGAGGCGGCCTATCGCGCCGACATCGACGCCGCGGACGATCCGAAGGCCAAGCTGCAGGAGATCGAGGATCGTCTCAACAAGCTGCGCTCGCCGTTCCGCTCGGCCGAACGATTCTGGGTCGAGGAAGTCGTCGATCCGCGCAAGACGCGATCACTCCTGTGCGATTTCGCACGGCTCGCCGAACCGCTGCGCACGCCGGGCCCACCGGCGAATTTCTCGATCAGGCCGTAGCCCCCGCTCCCTTTGGGGTGAGCGCGTCGATGCCGAATGGTGCCCGATATTGTCAGGCCATCTCAATCGACTTGCCGTTGATGCGGGTTTCGCCCTTCAGGTTGTCGACCGTTACGTGCGTATCGTACCAGGTGAGGCGAGGCCGGACGCCGAATCGCTTGGTTAATTCTGTGACCCGCTCCTCCGTAAACCATGCCTCTGCCGATGCACGACTGTCCCAAAGATAGACGCCGCCGGTGCCGGCTTCGCCATTCAGGTAATCCTTGCGTATCAAGCCTCGCCGGGCGAGATCGCGATAGGTTGGCGCGCTCGAGGTCCCGCCACTGATCGCTTGCTCCTCGGTGCGCTTCGGCAAATCGAACTGAACGACAACGATGCAATTAGCCATGGTCTTTTTCCTATTGCAGGACATCGCGGGTGCCGTGAGCACCATTCCGATGCACGGATCGACCCAAGGTACCAGCCTATATCGAAGATTCGCATGATTCAACGATGCCTGGTTCCCACGATGCTGGGTTCGTGAAGAAATCTGGCGTGATTGATTTGCCAACAGCACTCAATCCGCAAGACCTTCGAGTGCGATGCTGATCGCGTTTCTGAAGGCGGCGATGTCGCCGACTGCATGCCCAAGCACCAGTGCGAGGCGGGTCAGAAACAGCGCTTCGCGCTGTGGGCCGGCCGAATCGATCGCCATCGCCAGCGCCTCATAGGCCGCTTCGAAGTCTTCGGAGGGCATCGTGCTCATGGCATCGCTCTCCCCAGGCAAAGGCCGGCGGTTCGCAGGATTTCGTGGGAAACGATGGTCTTCCAGCGTCCGGCAATGTGCAGGTCGGGGCGCAAGAGATAGAGCGTGCCCGGCTGTGCATCGAACAGGCGGGCGATTTCGCCATCCGCGTCGGCGATCGCTGCCGCTGTCGGCACGGAACCGTTGCTCGAAGCACCGCGGCACTGAATCAGCAGGGCCACAAAGCGCCGGTCGATCGGGCCGAGCTGCGCCAGCAGCGCGGCCTGCTCGGCGTCGGGCTCGCCATCGCAAAACAGTATTGCCGTCATGCCGTCGCCTGCGCGATCCAGGAGATAGCCGCCGTCGCCGAGCCTGGCATTGGGTGCGGCGCTGCCGATGGCCGGGCCGCCGGTAAAATCGGCGTCGCGATCCCGATAGGGCGTCAGCGGGCTTTCCGAATAGGTGTAGGGCTGCATCTGCCGGGGATTGGCGAGGCCGCGCGGAAATTCATGCTTGAGGCTGAGCGAAAGCGCGGCTTCGCGGGCCAGCCGCCAGCCGCGCGTCGGCGGGGTCATGAAGCGGGTGCTCTTGGTCGCGTTGGCGAACACGTCGAGCGTGGCGCCGCGACGCTCCGGCGAATAGCTGTCGAGCAGTGCTTCATCCGCCTCGCCGTTGAGCACGGCCGCGAGCTTCCAACCGAGATTGTCGGCATCCGCCAAGCCGTTATTGAGCCCGCGCACGCCGAAAATCGGCACAATATGCGCGGCATCGCCGATGAAGAAAACCCGGCCATGGCGGTAGTCGTCGAGGCACAGCGTGTTGGCGGAATAGATGCTCCACCACTCCAGTTCCCACGGCTTATCGTGGCCGATATCCCCAAGGATGGCGCCGACCCGGTCGCGGATGTTTTCTTCGAGCAAGGCCTCGTCCTCGCTCTCGCCTTCGCGGAGCTGATAGTCCACCCGCCAGATATTGTCGGGTTGCTTGTGGATCAGCACGGTGCCGCCGGAATTGCCGCTCGGCTCGAAAAAGGCGCGGCGCTCGGTCGGGAAATCATGGTTCATGCGGATATCGGCGATGACGTATTTGCCTTCGTAGTTCTGGCCCTTCATGCGCAGACCGAGCTGCGAGCGAACCGGCGAGCGCGCGCCGTCGGCGGCAAGCACATAGTCGGCCGCGAGGCGATAGTCGCCGGCCGGCGAGGCGATGCTGAGCGTGACGCCGTCATTGCCGCAATCAAGGCCAGTGAGCTCGCTCTGCCAGCGCATGTCGACGAGCTCACAGGCCGCGACCGCGTCGTGCAGATATTGCTCGATGTACTGCTGCTGCAGATTGTACATCGGCAGGTATTTTTCGCCCGGGGGATGCGGCATTTCGAGCCGGAAAATCTGTTCGCCAAGGTAGTAGCTGCGGCCGAACCGCCAACCCAGCGCCTTGTCCAGGAACGGCGCGACCGCCCCGATCCGCTCCAGGATATGCATGCTCGGCCGCGCGATGCACAGCGCGCGGCTGCCGTCGTTAAACGTGTCCTTGCGATCGAGCAGCACGCAGCGGATTCCGTACCGCGCCAGCACCAATGCCGCGGTCAGGCCGATCGGGCCGGCGCCGACAATCACCACCGGGTGCCGCGCTGTGTTGCCGTCCAGTTCGGGAACGTGCCGCGCCTGGAAGTGCGGATAATGGAAGTAGAGCGAATCGAGTGGCCCTTTGCCGGCAGGTCTCATGGGTTTTCCGTTATCTCTTCCGGTCGATAAATCCCTGCATCAGCCGCTGCGGCTCGCCAGTCAGGAATGATTGCCCGAACACGGGAATCGAGAGGTCGACGGATTGCTTCAGCGGCAGCTCTTCCCATTGCCGGAGCAGGGCCTTTTGCGCACGCAGCGCCTCGGGGCCGCATTGAAGCAGCGCCGCCACGGTCTTCTCGACCGCGGCATCGAGGCCATCAGGCGGCGCGACCACGTCGATCAGGCCCCAGGCCAGCGCGGTGGGCGCGTCGATAGTTTCCGCCGTCATGACCAGCCAGCGGGCGCGGCCCCAGCCGATCAGCCGCGGCAACAACGCGGCGTGAATGACGGAGGGAATGCCGACCCGGACCTCGGGCATGCCGAAATGGGCGTCATGCGCGGCGACCCGGAAGTCGCAGGCGGCGGCGAATTCGAGGCCGCCGCCGAGGCACCAGCCGGGCATCCGCGCGATCACCGGCGCCGGGAACGCGCGCGCGGCCTCGCAAAGATCGCGCAGGCCGGTGATGAATTTTTCCGCCGAGGCCTGATCAAGTTTCGCCATTTCCTTGATGTCGGCGCCACCGATCAGGCTCTTTTCGCTCTGACCCGCGATCACGAGGACGCGGATGTGTTTGTCGTTCGCGAGCGTTTCCAGCCCTTCGCGGACGCCGTTTATCGCAGGTGTCCCGAGGATGTTGAGCGGACCGGCGTTGCAGATGGTCAGGCGAACGACGCCGCGGCTGTCGCGGTCGACGCCGCAATGGGGATTGAGCATCTGCATGACGGTCTCGCAATTCCCTGGAGTGCGCGTGGGGCGGGTCACTTCCGGGGCAAAGCTCCGCTTTGTCAAGTGGGGTGTGGGGGACGGACAACCGTTGCGAAGCCGACGCCGGCCATGATAATATGACGATCATCATATTGGAGCCGGCACATGATCGTTGCTGACAGCAACGCCATCGCGGAAACCTCGGACCTGTTCGGCGCCGCATCGCGGCGCGAGCGGGTGGTGGACTGGCAGGCGCCGGGTCCGGTGGCGAAGGCCGCCGCCGCGATGTCCGGACTGGACGTCATGTGCGCGATTCGCGACGGCGTCCTGCCGGAACCGCCGATGGCGCGATTGATCGATTTTCGGCTGAGCGTCGCCGAACCCGGCCGGATCGTCATGGAACTCGAGCCGCATGAAGGGCTGGAAAACACCATCGGGCTGCTGCATGGCGCGACCGCCGCGGCGCTGCTCGACACCGCCATGGGCTGCGCGATTTCGACCATGCTGCCGGCGGGGCAGGGCGCGGTGACTCTCGACCTCAAGCTGACCTATCTGCGGCCGCTGTCGGTGAAGTCAGGCACGATCTCGGCGGAAGGAAAGGTGATGAAACTCGGCCGCCAGACCAGCTACGCCGAAGGCTGGGTGCGCGACGGGGCCGGCAATCTCGCGGTGCACGCGACAGCGACGTTTTCGATGGTCGGCGAAGCCCCGCGCGAGAAATAAGGTGCAGCTTTCCTGAACCGCAGCTGCTATTATATGACTGCAGACATATCATGGAGCGCCGATGCGCTATTCTAAAGAGCACAAGCTCGAGACTCACGCCCGGATCGTGAAGAAGGCCTCGGTGCGGCTTCGCGAGAAGGGCGCGCATGGCATCGGCGTGGCCGACCTGATGAAGGAGGCCGGCCTGACCCATGGCGGATTTTACGCGCATTTTGACTCGCGTGAAGCGCTGGTGATCGAGGCCTTTGCCTATGCGATGGATCGCTCGACCGAGCGCTGGCGCAAGCTGGCCGAGGTCACCCCGCCGAAAGATCGCATGGCGACCATCGTGGAAAACTACCTGACACCGCTGCATCGTGACGATCCCGGCCATGGCTGCGCCATCACGGCGTTGGGCGCCGAAGTCTCCCGCGAGAGCCCGAAGACCCGAAAGGCATTCGCGGCCAAGCTGGAGCAGATGGTCGACATGCTTGCGGAGCAGATTCCGGAACTGCCGCGCAAGGCCGCCCGCAAACAGGCGATGGCCGCGACCGCGACCATGGTGGGAACGCTGATGCTGGCCCGCATTGCCGGCAGCGGGCAGTTGTCCGACGAAATTCTAGATGCGGGGCGCGAGGCCGCGCTGGGGCGTGCGGCGCAGCCCAGGTCAGCGGCGAAGAAAGCCCCCGTCAGAGGGGCTTCAATTCCAGCCCGGCGCTGAGCCAGCGGTCCGGCATTCCCATACGATATGGGTCGAACGCCCCGGTCAGGCGGCGCAGGCCGGCATTTCCGCAAATCGGCCGCGCGCGGAGGCCCTTTCCAAACCGCCCAAAGACTGCAAGATGCCGCCAAAACCTGCACCGGGTCCCTGGAGGAACGCATGCGCACAATCGGACATTTCATTGGCGGCCGTGAGGTCAAGGGCACCTCCGGACGGACGGCCGACGTTTTCGAGCCGATGACGGGCGAGGTCCAGGCCAAGGTCGATCTAGCCTCCAAGGCCGAAATGCGGGCCGCGGTCGAGAACGCTTTAGTAGCCCAAGTGGAGTGGGGCGCCACCAACCCCCAGCGCCGCGCCCGAATCATGATGAAGTTCCTCGAACTGGCGCAGCGCGACTACGACAAGCTCGCCGATCTCCTGGCGCGCGAACACGGCAAGACCGTTCCCGACGCCAAGGGCGACATCCAGCGCGGTCTCGAAGTCGTGGAATTCGCCTGCGGCATTCCGCATCTGATGAAGGGCGAATACACCGAGGGCGCCGGCCCCGGCATCGACATCTATTCGATGCGGCAACCCCTGGGAGTCGTCGCCGGCATCACCCCGTTCAACTTCCCGGCGATGATCCCGATGTGGAAGTTCGCGCCCGCGATCGCCTGCGGCAATGCGTTCGTGCTCAAGCCTTCAGAGCGCGATCCAGGCGTGCCGATGGCGCTGGCGGCGCTGATGATCGAGGCCGGCCTGCCGCCGGGCATCCTCAATGTCGTCAACGGCGACAAGGAAGCGGTGGACGCCATCCTCGACGATCCCGATATCAAGGCGGTGGGCTTCGTCGGCTCCTCGCCGATCGCGCAATATATCTATGAGCGCGCCGCCGCCACCGGCAAGCGCGCCCAGTGCTTCGGCGGGGCCAAGAACCACGCCATCATCATGCCGGATGCCGACATGGACCAGACCGTCGACGCCCTGATCGGCGCCGGCTACGGCTCGGCCGGCGAACGCTGCATGGCGATCTCCGTCGCGGTGCCCGTCGGCAAGACCACCGCCGACCGCCTGATGGAGAAACTGATCCCGCGGGTCGAGTCCCTCAAGATCGGAACATCGGTCGATCCGTCGGCGGATTTTGGTCCGCTGGTCACCCGAGAGGCGCTCAACCGTGTCAAGAACTACGTCGAGATCGGCATCCAGGAAGGCGCCACGCTTGCGGTCGATGGCCGCGGCTTCAAGATGCAGGGCTATGAGAACGGTTTCTATATGGGCGGCTGCCTGTTCGACAACGTAACGAAAGACATGCGGATCTACAAGGAAGAGATCTTTGGCCCCGTGCTCTCAGTGGTGCGTGCCCATGACTATCAGGAAGCGCTGGCGCTGCCGTCCGATCACGATTACGGCAATGGGGTTGCGATCTTCACCCGCGACGGAGACGCCGCGCGCGATTTCGCCGCCAAGGTCAACGTCGGCATGGTCGGCATCAATGTGCCGATCCCGGTGCCGATCGCTTACTACACTTTCGGCGGCTGGAAGAAGTCCGGCTTCGGCGATCTCAACCAGCACGGCCCGGATTCGATCCGCTTCTATACCAAGACCAAGACGGTGACGGCGCGCTGGCCCTCCGGCGTCAAGGAAGGCGCGGAGTTCTCGATTCCGACGATGAATTAGCGCCGTCAGCAGATGCAATTCGCTCTCAACGAGGACCAGATTGCGGTTCGCGATATGGCGAGGGAATTCGCCGCGGAGAAAATCGCGCCGCATGCGGTGCGCTGGGACGAGGAGAAGTATTTCCCGGTCGATGTGATGCGCGAGGCCGCCGGCCTCGGCATCGGTGGCGTTTACATCCGCGACGATGTGGGCGGCTCCGCGATGACGCGGTTCGACGCGGCGCTGATCTTCGAGGCGCTGGCGCAGGGCTGTCCGACGGTATCGGCCTTCATATCGATCCACAATATGGCTTCGTGGATGATCGATGCCTATGGCAACGACACCCAGCGCCACAAATGGCTGCCAAAACTGTGCACCATGGAGCTGCTGGCGAGCTATTGCCTGACCGAGTCGGGCTCCGGATCGGACGCCGCGGCGCTGCGCACCCGCGCGGTGCGCGACGGCGACTATTATGTGCTCAACGGTCAGAAGCAGTTCATCTCCGGCGCCGGCAAGGGCGATCTCTACGTGGTGATGGTGCGGACCGGCGGCGATGGGCCCGGCGGCATCTCGACGTTGGTGATCGAGGGCGACACGCCAGGCCTTTCGTTCGGCGCCAATGAGCGCAAGATGGGCTGGAACGCGCAGCCGACCCGCGCGGTGATCTTTGAAAACGCCCGCGTGCCGGTCGCCAATCGCTTGGGCGACGAGGGCATTGGATTCAAGATCGCAATGGCCGGGCTCGATGGTGGCCGGATCAATATCGCGGCCTGTTCGCTCGGCGGCGCGCAATGCGCGCTCGACAAGTCGCTGGCCTATATGAAGGAGCGCAAGGCATTCGGCAAACGGCTCGACGAATTCCAGGCACTGCAGTTTCGTCTCGCCGACATGGCGACCGAGCTGGAGGCTGCCCGGACCTTCGTGTGGCGCGCGGCGGCGGCGCTGGATCGCAAGGATGCCGACGCCACCATGTTGTGTGCCATGGCAAAGCGCTTCGGCACCGACGTCGGATTCGAGGTCGCCAACCAGGCGCTGCAGCTGCATGGCGGTTACGGCTATCTCAGCGAATACGGCATCGAGAAAATCGTGCGCGACCTGCGCGTGCATCAGATTCTGGAAGGCACCAACGAGATCATGCGGCTGATCGTGTCGCGAAAACTGATCGAGGGCGCACGATGACGGCTGCCGCTGCTGTTGCGGGCTCGGAGCCCGACCTGATCGCGCGGCGCGAGGGTGCGGCCGGTGTCATCCGGCTCAACCGGCCGAAGGCGATCAATGCGGTTACGCTGGAGATGTTTCGCGATGTCGACAAGGCGCTCGACGCGTTCGAGGCGGATGCTGCGGTCGGCGTGATCCTGCTGGAGGGCGCGGGCGAGCGCGGCCTTTGCGCCGGCGGCGACATCCGGGCGCTGTATGAGAGCTCAAAAGTGAAGGGCGATCTCGGCAAGATCCTGTGGCGCGAGGAGTACATCCTCAACGCGCGGATCGCCAAGTTCCCGAAACCCTATGTGTCCTTCATGGACGGCATCGTGATGGGCGGCGGCGTCGGCCTGTCCGCGCACAGCAGCCATCGGGTCGTCACCGAACGCACAAAACTCGCGATGCCGGAGGTCGGTCTCGGCTTCTTTCCGGACGTCGGCGGCACCTGGCTGCTGGCGCGATCCCCAGGAGAGATCGGCACCTATTTCGGATTGACCGGTCAGACCATGAACGGCCCCGACGCGGTCTATGCCGGATTTGCCGATGCGGTGGTGCCTTCAGGCAAACTGGCCGCCCTGCGCGAGGCACTGACAAGACTTCGCCGCGGCGTAACAGCAGCGGAAGTTGAGGTCCTGATCGATGGGTTTGCCACCGGCGAGACATCCGTCCCGGTCGCGGCGATCGAGCCGCAGATCGATCGCTGGTTTGGCCATGACCGCATGCAGGATATCATCGCGGCCCTGCAAGCTGACGGCTCCGAACTGGCACAAGGCACGCTAAAGACATTGAACGAGAAGTCGCCGCGCGGCATGGTAGTGGCGCTAAAACTGCTGCGGCTGGCGCGGGCGTCCTCCTCGCTGGAGCAGTGTCTGGTGCGGGAATATCGCGCGGCGCTCGAAGTGTTCGCCAGCGACGATTTTCGCGAAGGCGTTCGCGCCGCCGTGATCGACAAGGACCGCAATCCGAAGTGGTCGCCGCCGCGGATCGAGGATGTGACGCCAGAAATGGTGGCGCCTTATTTCGCGGAAATCGGTACCGACGAACTGAAGTTCAATTCATCAGAATAGAAGCGTCCCAGCGGAGGCAATTCGACATGGCTAACATCGCGTTCATAGGTCTCGGCAATATGGGCGGGCCTATGGCGGCCAACCTGGTCAAGGGTGGGCACAAGGTGACCGCGTTCGATCTGGTCGAGGCATCGCGCGCGCAGGCTCGGGCTGACGGGGCCGCGATCGCCGACAGCTCCGTGGCCGCGGTGAAGGGCGCCGACGTCGTGATAACCATGCTACCCGCCGGCAAGCATGTGCTCTCGGTCTGGAACGAAGTCGTTCCGGCGATGACCAAGGGAACGCTGATCATCGATTGCTCCACCATCGACGTCGAGAGCGCCAAGCAGGCCCATGCGCTGGCGGCCAGCAATGGCATCGCCTCGGTCGATGCGCCGGTGTCCGGCGGCACCGGCGGCGCCAGGGGCGCGACGCTGACCTTCATGTGCGGCGGCGACGACAAGGCTTTCGCCGCGGCCAGGCCGGTGCTGGAAAACATGGGCAAGAAGATCGTGCATTGCGGTGCCGCCGGTGCCGGGCAGGCGGCCAAGATCTGCAACAACATGATTTTAGGCATCTCCATGATCGCGGTCGGGGAGGCCTTTGCACTCGCCGAGAAATTGGGACTGTCGCACCAGGCGCTGTTCGACGTCGCTTCGACCTCGTCAGGACAATGCTGGGCGCTGACATCCTATTGTCCGGTGCCGGGTCCGGTGCCGACCTCGCCCGCCAACAACGAATACAGACCGGGCTTTGCCTCGGTGCTGATGGTAAAGGACCTTACGCTGGCGCAGGACGCCGCCAAGGCGACGGGGGCGGCAACCCCGCTTGGCAAACATGCGCAGGAAATCTACAAGGCTTTCGACGCAGCGGGACATGGCGGAGTGGATTTTTCCGGGATTATCCAGCACGTGCGCAGCCTGGCTGGGAAGTAGATCGAAGCCTCGTCCCGAGGTGCGAGGCCTTGCGAGCCTCGAAGGATGATTGGTTCGGTTGGTTACGGCCCATCCTTCGAGACGCCGCGCAAGGGCGCGGCTCCTCAGGAATGAGGGGGTGAACGTGGTGACACGGGGGCAGGACCTGACATGACGACCTTCCAGGATGCGCGCGCCTTTCTGCTCGAGCATCGCACCGACTACGACAAGGCGGTCGCGGATTTCCGCTGGCCGGATCCGGTGCCGTTCAACTGGGCGCTGGACTGGTTCGATGCGGAACTGGCTCTCAATCCGCAAAGCAAGGATCGCCCGGCGCTGTGGATCGTCGA
Organism: Bradyrhizobiaceae bacterium Ga0074131; assembly: GCA_001464035.1. Lineage (GTDB taxonomy): Bacteria > Pseudomonadota > Alphaproteobacteria > Rhizobiales > Xanthobacteraceae > Bradyrhizobium. The sequence continues at coordinate 58,579 of LNEC01000006.1, read as the reverse complement.
CGCCGACAGCAACCGCGAGACCAAGCTCTCGTTCGAGGCGCTGTCGCGCCGCTCCAACCAGGTCGCCAACTTCCTGCGCGCGAAAGGCTTGCGGCGCGGCGATCACCTGCTGCTGTTGCTCGGCAATGTCATCCCGCTGTGGGAGACCATGCTGGCGGCAATCAAGCTCGGTGTGGTGGTGATCCCCGCCACCACGCTCCTGACGCCGGACGAGTTGCGCGACCGGCTGGACCGCGGCCGCGCCAAAATCGTGGTGGCGACGCAGGATCAGGTCGCGAAATTTTCTGGGCTCCGCGGCAACGACCTGGTTCGTATCGTCGTCAACGCGTCGTCCGAGCAAGACGGCTGGCTGGCCTATGAACAAGCCGCGGAGTTTCCGGAGGCCTTCGCGCCGGATGGGCCGACCCAGGCGGACGATCCGATGCTGCTTTATTTCACCTCGGGCACCACCGCAAAACCGAAACTGGTGCGGCACAGCCAGCGCAGCTATTCCGTCGGCGCGCTCTCGACGATGTATTGGCTCGGGCTGCAGCCCGGCGATGTCCATCTGAATATTTCCTCGCCGGGCTGGGCCAAGCACGCCTGGAGCTGCTTCTTCGCGCCGTGGAATGCCGGCGCCACCGTGTTCGTGGTCAACCAGCCGCGCTTTGACGCCAAGGACCTTCTGGCGACCATCGGCCGCTGCGGCGTGACGACTCTTTGCGCGCCGCCGACGGTATGGCGGCTGTTCATCCAGGAGAAGCTGGCCACTTTCAAGGTGTCCCTGCGTGAAGTCTGCGGCGCCGGCGAGCCGCTTAACCCCGAGGTAATTGATCAGGTGCGCGCCGCCTGGGGGCTGACCATCCGCGACGGTTATGGTCAGACCGAAACCACTGCATTGGCGGGCAATTCGCCGGGACAGAAGGTGAGGATCGGATCGATGGGCCGCCCGCTGCCCGGCTATCGCGTGCGGATCACCGATATCGATGGCCAGGTGACGAAAGAGGGCGAGGTGACCTTGCTGCTCGGCGACGAGCGGCCCGCCGGCCTGATGCAGGGGTATCAAGGCGATGACGGCAAACTGAGCGGCGCCGATGGCGAGCTCTATCGCAGCGGCGACGTGGTGTTCGCAGACGACGAAGGCTATCTGACGTTCGTCGGCCGCTCCGACGACGTCTTCAAATCGTCCGATTACCGCATCAGCCCGTTCGAACTCGAAAGCATTCTGCTGGAGCATGAATCGGTCGCCGAGGCCGCCGTGGTTCCCAGCCCCGATCCGATCCGGCTCGCGATCCCGAAAGCCTATGTGTTGCTGGTGTCGGGCCAGCAGCGTTCGGCGGAAACCGCGCTGTCGATCTTTCTGCACTTGCACCGGCGGCTGGCGCCGTTCAAGCGGATCCGCCGGATCGAACTGGTGACGGAGCTGCCCAAGACGATTTCCGGAAAAATACGCCGCGTCCAGCTGCGTCGGCTGGAGCACGACAATGATCGCGGCGACCCGTTGCGCGGCGATGAATTCCGCGAAGAGGATTTCCCGGAGCTGCAGAAGGTGCGGTCAGCCGGGTCGGAGAACTGAAGAATGAATGAAGTCTGGAAGAAACCCCCAATCTCGCTGGATGCCTATCGAAAAATGGTCGGTCACGAGGTCGGGGTGTCGTCCTGGCATCTGCTCGATCAGAAGCGGATCGATATCTATGCCGACGTGATCGAGGATCATCAGTTCATCCATGTCGATCCCGAGCGGGCCAAACGCGAGACCGCGTTCGGCAACACGGTGGCGCACGGATTCCTCACGATGTCGCTGATGTCGATCATGTCCTACGAGGTCATGCCGGTGATCGAGGGCACGACCATGGGGGTCAATTACGGCTTCGACAAGCTGCGCTTCCTTTCGCCGGTGCGCGCCGGCTCGCGCGTCCGCGGTCGCTTCACGCTGACCGAAGCGACGTTGCGCAAGCCGACGGAACTGCTGTCGCGGATCAATGTATCAGTCGAGATCGAGGGTGAGACAAAACCTGCTCTGGTGGCCGACTGGATCGGTTTGATCTATTTCGCTTAACCTCCCGGCTGTCATTGCCGTGGGCTTGACCCGGCAATCCATCACTGAAAACCCGTTAGGTTTTGATGGATGCCCTGATCAAGTCCGGGCATGACCAAGAGAAGATTCGGAAATTGCAATCATGACAATCAGATTTGACGGACGCGTCGCCATCGTCACCGGCGCGGGCAATGGTCTTGGGCGGGCGCATGCGCTGGGACTGGCGAGCCACGGCGCCAGGGTCGTGGTCAATGATTTCGGCGGCGCGCGCGACGGCACCGGCGGATCGCTGACCCCGGCGGAGACCGTGGTGGAGGAAATCCGTAAATTGGGCGGCACGGCGATGGCCAACGGCGCCGACGTTTCGAACTTCGAGCAGGTCAAGGCGATGGTCGACCGCGCCAACAGGGAGTGGGGCAGCGTCGACCTGCTCTGCGCCAATGCCGGCATCTTGCGTGACAAGTCGTTCTCCAAGATGGAAGTGGCCGACTTCGCCAAGGTGATGGACGTCCATCTCACCGGCACCTTCTACTGTTGCAAGGCGGTGTGGGACGGCATGCGCGAGCGCAATTACGGCCGCATCGTCATCACCAGCTCGTCGTCGGGACTGTACGGCAATTTCGGCCAGGCCAATTACGGCGCGGCCAAAGCCGGCCTGGTCGGGCTGATGAACGTGCTGGCCGAGGAGGGCCGCAAGAACAACATCCGGGTCAACACGATCTCGCCGACCGCGGCGACCCGGATGACCGAAGAGTTGCTGCCGCCGCAGGCGCTCGGGCTGATGCGGCCGGAAGCGATCACGCCGGCGGTTGAGTTCCTGCTTGGCGAAGATGCTCCTACCCGCACTATCATCGGCGCGGGCGCGGGCTCCTTTGCGGTGATCAAGATCATGGAGAGCGAGGGCGTCAACCTCGCCGAGTCCGACTGGACCCCCGACGCGGTCGCGGCTCATTTCGCGGAAATCAGCGATATGTCGAAGGCCAGGGCATTGGAAGGCGCGTTCCAGCAGACCCAGAAGTACGTCGGACAGGCCGCGGCGCGGGCGGGGATCAAGCTGTAGAGGATCATCCTAAAGTGTCGTTCCGGGGCGCGAGCATAGCGGGCAAGCCCGAAATCCGTAAACATGTTGGTGAGGATGGATTCCGGGCCTGCGCCAAGTGGCGCATGCCGGAATGACGATGCCTGGACTCCAAATTGCCGTTATCGGCGCCGGCCCCGCCGGGCTGATGGCGGCCGAGGTGCTGGCGCAGGGCGGCGCCGGTGTCACCGTTTATGACGCGATGCCGTCTGCGGGCCGCAAGTTTCTGATGGCGGGGCGCGGCGGGCTCAATCTGACGCACAGCGAGGAGCTGCCGAAATTTCTCGCGCGTTACCGCGAGGCGATGCCGCGGCTTGCGCCTGCGATAACGGCATTCCCGCCGGATGCCTTGCGGCAATGGAGCGAGCAACTGGGCCAGGCGACGTTCGTCGGCTCCAGCGGCCGGGTGTTCCCTGAGGCGTTCAAGGCCTCGCCGCTGCTGCGGGCTTGGCTGCGGCGGCTAGATTCGAGGGGCATGCAACTCAAGCTGCGCCATCGCTGGACCGGCTGGGATGATGAACAGGGCCGCCTGCTGTTTGAAACGCCGGACGGACAGCGCGCCATCGAAGCACGCGCAACCGTGCTGGCGCTTGGCGGCGCCAGCTGGCCAAGGCTCGGGTCCGATGGTGCATGGGCGGGAATACTCGCTGCGAGGGGCGTGACGATCGCGCCGCTACGGTCGGCCAATTGCGGTTTTACCGTTCCCTGGTCCGACATCTTTCGCGACCGGTTCGAGGGCCACCCACTGCAGGGTATTGCGCTTTCGTTCGGCGGACAAAGCGTGCGCGGTGAGGCGGTCATCACGCGCACGGGCATCGAGGGCGGCGCGATCTATTCGCTGTCGGCTGACTTGCGCGAGGCCATCTTGAGTTCGGGACAGGCGATGCTCCACCTGGCATTGCGGCCCGATCTTCCCATGAACGAACTGGCGGCGCGGCTGTCGGCGCCAAAGGGCAAGCAGTCGTTCTCGAACTGGCTGCGCAAGGCGGCGCGTCTGTCGCCGGCCGGCATCGGGCTGTTGCAGGAGGCGGCTGCGATATCGGGCGCGTCGCTGTCGTCGCTACCTGCCGAAAAGCTCGCCGGCTTGATCAACGCCGTGCCGGTTCAGTTGAATGGCGTGGCGGCGATCGCGCGCGCGATATCGACCGCGGGTGGGATAGCCTTCGACGAACTCGACGCCGATTTCATGATCCGCCGTCTGCCAGGCGTGTTCGCTTCAGGCGAGATGCTGGACTGGGAGGCGCCGACCGGCGGCTATCTGCTGCAGGCCTCGTTCGCGACGGGCGCGGTGGCGGGGAGTGGAGCGCTGAAGTGGCTTGCGCGTCAATCGTAGCAACCATTAAAGCGGAGCCTGCCCACCATCAACATTCACGACTTGCCGACAGATGGCGGGCACGGCGCAACAGCGCCTCTGTCCACCCTACAAATCGGCATCAGAGCTACCGCAGCTTCCCCCGCGCCGCCACCTGGAGTGTGCCGATGATCTCCTCGCCGCGCACCATCACCACCTCGTCCATCATGTTGACGACGACGCAGACATGGTTCGGGACGATCCGCACGACGTCGCCGACATGGGGGCGGGTGTTGCTGCGGGTCAGGTCGAGAAAGCCGTGTTCCTCGGCGAAGCGGGCAATCTTGGCTTCGGGGTGTTCGAGGATCAGGCCGTGGCCGTCGAGTCCGCCGGTATCCGACGTCAGCGTCTTCGAGCCGGCGTCGAGAATGCCGCGATCGGGGCCGGCGCGGCTGACCACGGTGGAATAGATGCTGAGCGCGCAGTCGTCCCAGCCAGCGACGCCGGCAGCGACCTGCATCCGGTCATTGTAGATGTAAGTGCCGGGCCGGTGCTCGGTGGCGCCCTTGAGTTTCCCGACATTCTTCATATTTGGCGTGCCGCCGGTCGAAACCATGGCGGCGTCGAGTCCGTGGGCGCGCAGGCCGGCCAACGCCTCGTCGTAGAACTTCTGCGCGTCGCTCCAGCCGGTCTCGGTCGGATACAGCATGAAACCCGCGAACTGCAATCCCGTCGACGCCGCGATCTCGCGCGCCAGCGCGACGGCTTCCGCGGGGGTTTCGACCCCGGCGCGCTTGCGTCCGGTGTCGCATTCGACCACCACCGATAGTGGACGACCGGAAGCGGCCGCCGCTCGCGGCAGGCCTGATATCACGGTCGAATTGTCGGCGGCGACCGTCATGTTGGCTTTGGCCTGCAGCGCGGCGAGGCGCGCCATCTTTTCGTCGCCGATCAGATTGTAGCTGATCAGGATGTCGTCGATGCCGGCGTTGGCCATCACCTCCGCTTCGCCGAGCTTCTGGCAGGTGATCCCACGGGCGCCGGCGGCCACCTGCATCCTTGCCAGCATCGGGCTCTTATGGGTCTTGATGTGCGGCCGGTTGGCGACTCCGGCTGCATCGCAGGCGGCCTGGATCCGCGCGATGTTGCGCTCGACCCGGTCCATATCGATGACGGCGGCGGGCGTGCCGTATTCGCGGGCGATTTTGGCGGCGAGGGGCGTGGTCATCGGCGTAGACTCCGTGTTTTGCCTCCTCGTCATTGCGAGCGCAGCGAAGCAATCCATTTCGCACCGGAAAGGAAGAATGGATTGCTTCGTCGCAAGGGCGCCTCGCAGTGACGGTGGAATTGTCCTCAGGCCTGCTCGATCTCTTCGCGCAGCACTTCGAGCTCCAGCCACTTATCTTCGGCGGCCTCCAGCTCCTTCTGCGCGGTCGAGAGGGCTGCCGAACACAGGTCGAATTTCTTGCGATCCTTCTTGTAAAGATTGGGATCGTCAAGATGCCGCTGCTGTTTGGCGATCTCCGCCTGCAGCCTGGCAATCGTCTTCGGCAGCGTCTCCAGCGCGTGCTTGTCCTTGAAATTGAGCTTGCGTTTCGCCGCGGTCGAAGGCGCGCCGCCCTTGGTTTCTTTTTTCTCCTCGGCGTCGGCCTTGACCGCTTCGCGCTTCAGGTCGGCGCCGCGCTGCGCCAGCATGTCGGTATAGCCGCCGGCATATTCGACCCAGCGGCCGTCGCCCTCGGGCGCGATCACCGAGGTCACGACGCGGTCGAGAAAGTCGCGGTCATGGCTGATCAGCATCACGGTGCCCTCGTAGTCGCCGAGCATTTCCTCGAGCACGTCGAGGGTTTCGAGATCGAGGTCGTTGGTCGGCTCGTCCAGCACCAGGAGGTTGGAGGGCTTTGCCAGCGCGCGGGCCAGCATCAACCGGCCGCGCTCGCCGCCGGAAAGCACTTCGAGCGGCGTGCGCATCTGCTCCTGTGCGAACAGGAAGTCCTTCATGTAGCTGACCACGTGCTTCGGCTTGCCGCCGACCATCACATTGTCACTGCCGCCACCGGTGAGGGCGTCGGCCAGCGTCGACTTCGGGTCGAGGCTCTCGCGATGCTGGTCGAGCGTCGCCATTTCGATATTGGCGCCGAACCGGATGGTGCCGCTGTCGGGCGGACTGCCGCCGGTCAGCATCTCGATCAGCGTGGTCTTTCCGGCGCCGTTCGGCCCGACGATGCCGATGCGGTCGCCGCGCTGCACCCGGATCGAGAAGCCGTCGACGATCTTGCGGTCGCCATAGGTACGGCCAATGCCCTTGGCTTCGATGATCAGCTTGCCGGATTTGTCGGCTTCGGACGCGGCGAGGTTGGCATTGCCTGCGGCGCCGCGATAGTCGCGCCGCTGGTCGCGCAACGCAAACAGATTGCCGAGCCGCTTGACGTTGCGCTTGCGGCGGCCGGAAACGCCATAGCGCAGCCAATGCTCCTCCATGACGATTTTACGGTCGAGCTTGTGCTGGTCGCGCTCTTCCTCGGCCAATACCTCGTCGCGCCAGGCCTCGAATGCGCTGAAGCCGCGGTCGATCTGCTTGATCTGGCCGCGATCGAGCCAGGCGGTCGAGCGCGACAGATTGGACATGAATCGGCGGTCATGGCTGATCATGACCAGGGCGCTGCGGCGGCTGCCGAGTTCGCCTTCCAGCCATTCGATGGTGGTGAGGTCGAGATGGTTGGTGGGCTCGTCCAGCAGCAGGATATCGGGCGAGGGCGCCAGCACGCGCGCCAGCGCAGCGCGGCGGGCTTCGCCGCCGGAGACATTGGCGGGGTCTTCGTCGCCGTGCAGCCCGAGTTGCTCCAGCACGTAGCGGGCCTGATAGTGATCGTCGCCGGGACCGAGGCCCGCCTCGACATAGGCCAGGGTGGTCGCAAAGCCGTCGAAATCCGGCTCCTGCGGCAGATAGCGGATGGTGGCGCCGGGCTGCACGAAGCGGCTGCCGCTGTCGGGCTCGACCGAACCCGCCGCGATCTTGAGCAGCGTCGATTTGCCGGAGCCGTTCCGGCCGATCAGGCAGACGCGCTCCCCGGCGGATACCGACAGTTCGACGCCCGACAGCAGCGGCGTGCCGCCGAAGGTCAGCTTGATGTCTTTCAACTGGATCAGAGGAGGCGCCATTACTTCTCAATTCAATTCTGTTCTTGCGTTGTGGTCGGCGCGCCGGCGCTGGATGCGCCGAATGGCCTGGTCGAGCGCCGACAGGAATGCCGAGCGGTCGCGCGACGCGAAGCCTTTGGGACCGCCGGTGACTTCTCCTGACGATCTCAGATCGGTCATCAGGTTGCGGACCGCCAGCGTCATCCCGATCGACTGCTCCGTGAACGGCTTGCCGTTCGGCGCGATCACCTCGGCGCCTGATTTCACGCAGCGGCTCGCCAGCGGGATATCGGAGGTAATGACGATATCGCCCTTTCCGACGCGTTCCGCAATCCAGTCGTCGGCGGCATCCATGCCGGAACCCGCCGCGATCCGCTCAATCAGGGGATCCGGCGGCACCCGGATGAAATTGCCGGCGACGACGCTGACCGGCAGGCCATGGCGGGCGGCGACGCGGTAGATTTCGTCTTTGACCGGGCAGGCGTCGGCGTCGACATAGATGCGGGTGGTGGGGTTCAAGACCAATGTCATCGGTTGGGATTTTGACAGGAAACGCCGCGGCGCCCACGAGAATGCGGGTGGTACTCCATCAGCAGCGGAAATGCGAGCAAAAGCGGGCAGAAACATGCTTGCCACCACCCTTTCTTCGCGTACGATTGCGGCCAGAAACGCCAACCAGAATAAGGGGAAAAAGGCATGAAAAGCCGTATCGAGCCGTATCGGGTCTCGGCCTACAACACTTCAAAGCATTCCGAGAACAAGATGCACGACGATACGGTGGCGAAGCGCTACGGCTTTAGCGGCGGGTTGGTGCCCGGCGTAGACGTCATGGCTTACATGATGCATCTACCGGTCGCCAAATGGGGCCGGGCCTTTCTCGAACGCGGGCTGATCGATGCGCGCTTTATCAAGCCGGTCTATGACGGCGAGCTGGCCGATGTCACCGCCGAAGAAAGCAATGGCGTGCTTGCGATTGAGGTCGGGAGCCGCGGAGAGCTCTGCGCGACCGGCAGTGCTTCGCTGCCACCGGCAGCGCCGTCATTTTCCCTTTCCGACTATGTCGAGGTCGCGGCGGTGGCTGAGCGCAAGCCGGTAGACGCGACGTCCTATGCTTCAGGCAAGTGGCTCGGCGCCATGCCTCGCGCCTGGGCGGCCGACGCGGCAAGAGAATATCTGGCGGATATTCGCGAGACTGATGCGATTTACATGCGGGAAGGGTTAGGTCATCCCGGCCTGCTGCCGCGGGTCATGAACAAGGTGCTGGTCGACAACGCCATCATGGGCCCATGGATTCATGTCGGCACAAGGATGCAGCTTCTGTCCGCGGCCGGTATCGGCGATGAATTGTCTGCCCGCGGGAAGGTCACCGGCAATTATGACAAGAAGGGCCATCGCTTCGTCGAGCTCGACGCTTTGGTGGTCGCCAATGGCAAAACGCCGCTGGCGCATTGCCGGCACATCGCGATCTACCAGCCGCGCGAGCAGGCTGCGGCGTAGGTCCAGATCAATCTATTGGGGGAATGCCGGACGATGACCGTCACCGTCGATTACTACATGACACTGACTTCGCCCTGGACCTATCTCGGCAGCGCGCCGTTCGCCGAGATCGCCCGGCGCAACGACGTGGCCGTCAACATAAAGCCCTGCAAGTTCGGACCTATCTTCGAGCAGACCGGCGGCCTGCCGCTGCCCAAGCGCTCGCCGCAGCGGCGCGCCTACCGGATGATGGAGTTGAAGCGCTGGCGCGAGGTGCGCGGCGTTCCGCTGAACCTCGAGCCGAAATACTTCCCCTGTGATGACAGCGCGGCGACGCGGCTGGTGATCGCGGCCAAGCTGAGAGGTGCGGATGCCCACAGACTGTCGTTGGAGCTTGGGCGCGCCATATGGGAACGCGAGGAAACGCTCGCTAATCCCGAGACCATCGCATCGGCCGCCCGGCGCGCCGGTCTCGACGCCGCGACGCTGCGCGCCGGCGGTCCGTCCGATGCCGAACTCGACGCGCTGCATGAGCAGTACACGCAGGAGGCGCTGGCGGCGGGCGTGTTCGGCGCGCCGAGCTACGTGCTGCCGTCGGGCGAGATTTTCTGGGGCCAGGACCGGCTGGAGCTGCTGGATCGGACGTTAAAGCAGCAGGCCTAGCGCCGGATAGCGGCGCGTGCCGCCCATAATATTCTCACGCGAAAGCCTCGACGAAATCCTACGTGTGGGCCATACACGAAGTGTTGCGACGACGACCGGTTGAATCCGCCCTGGATCGCCCGGTCAAGGCCGGGCGATGACGACTGTGTGTTTGGTGGGCAGTGGGCTTGGTACTTTGAAGCCTACTTCACACTCCCAAGCGCAAAGCCTCGAGCCGCCTTCTTCTTTTCCTGGATCGCGCGCCACACCCGTTCCGAGGTCAGGGGCATGTCGATATGCGTGATGCCATATTCGGACAGTGCATCGAGCGCCGCATTGACGACCACGACCAGGCTGCCGGCGCAGCCTGCCTCGCCGCAGCCCTTGGTGCCGAGCGGGTTGGACTTCGCCGGCGAGGGATGGTCGCCCACCACCATCGGCGGAATGTCTTCCGCGCGCGGCAGCGCGTAGTCCATGAACGATCCCGTGATCGGCTGGCCGTTGTCATCGTAGCTGAATTCCTCCATCAGCGCCTGGCCGATGCCTTGCGCCACCCCGCCATGCAACTGGCCTTCGACGATCATCGGGTTGACGATGGTGCCGAAGTCGCTGACGCCGGTGTAGCGCACGATGCGCGCCACGCCGGTATCGGGATCGATCTCGACTTCCGCGACATGGCAGCCATTGGGGAAGGTCGATGGCGTATCCTTGGTGGCGTGATCGACGTCGAGCGTATCAGGCACGCCCTCCGGATTCCTGCCTTCGCGCAGACGCTGCGCGAGTTCCATGATGCCGATCGAGCGGTCGGTGCCGGCGATGGTGAATCGGCCATTGCGAAATTCGATGTCGCCCTCGGCGGCCTCCAGCAGATGCGCCGCCGCCTGCTTGCCTTTGGCAATCACCAGAGCTGACGACTCGACGATGGCCGCGCCGGTCGCGGTGATCGAGCGCGAGCCGCCGGTGCCGTTGCCGAAGCGCACGAGGTCGCTGTCGTTCTGTTCGAGCGTGATCTTGTCGAAGGGCACGCCGAGTTGCGCCGACAGCACCTGCGCGAACGGGGTGGCGTGGCCCTGACCATAGTCCAGCGTGCCGGTGGTGAGTTTCACCGAGCCGTCGGGCTCAAACGTGATCTTGCCGAGCTCGCCGCTCGGCGGCGCGGTGACCTCGAGGTAGCAGCCGACCGCGATGCCGCGCAGCTTGCCGGCCTTGCGGCTCTCTTTCCTGCGTCTTGCAAAGTTGGCGTGATCGGAAATCTCCAGCGCCTTGTTGAACACGCCTTGGAAATCGCCGCTGTCATAGGAGACGCCGGATGCGGCGGCGAACGGCATTTGCGCCGGCTTGATGAAATTGCGCTTGCGCAGGGTGAGCGGGCTGATGCCCATCTCGGCGGCGGCACGATCGATCAGGCGCTCCATGTAGTAATTGGCCTCGGGGCGTCCGGCGCCGCGATAGGCGCCCATCAGCGTGGTGTTGGTCAGCACCGTCTTGATGTCGACCCCGAGCAGCGGCGTGCGGTAGACGCTGGCGAGGTTCTTGCCGGTGTTGAGCGACAACGGACCCGGCGCCACGCCGGTGATATAGGCGCCGAGATTGCCGTAGCCTTCGAGCCGAACGGCGAGGAACTTGCCGTCGGCATCGAGCGCCAGTTCGGCATGCATCAGCTGCGAGCGGCCGTGGCTGTCGGAGAGAAAGCTGGTGGAGCGTTCATCGGTCCATTTCACCGGGCGGCCGAGCGTCTTCGCGGCGTGCAGGATGCAGATATATTCGGGGTAGTTGACGTTCTTCATCCCGAACGAGCCGCCGACATTGGGCGTCAGGATGCGGACCTTGTCGTTCGGCACGTTGAGAATCTTCGCCAGCGTCACCTTGTTGCCGGAAACGCCCTGGGTCGGAACCTGCAGCGTGTGGCGCTCGCTCGTCTTGTCATAGGCCGCCAGCGCCACTCGCGGTTCCATCGACACCACGGCAACGCGCGTATTGACGATGTCGAGCTTCGTCACATGCGCCGCGCTGGCGAATGCGGTCGCGATCCCGGCGGTGTCGCCGTAGTGATAGTCGAGGGCCACGTTATTGGGGATATGGTCATAGAGCTGGGGGGCGCCAGGCTTGGCGGCTTCGGCGGCATCGGTGACGGCGGGAAGCGGCTCGATATTAACTTCGACCGCTTCGCCCGCCTCGCGCGCCTGTGCCAGCGTCTCGGCTACCACGAAAGCGACGGGATCGCCGACGAACCGCACCTTGTCGGTCATCAGGGCGGTGCGGTTGGTCTGCTTGAGCGGGGTGCCATCGCGGCTCTTCAGCGGCAGGCCGCAGGTGAAAGGTCCGTAGCCGGCGGCCGCGAGATCGGTTCCGGTCCACACGCCGAGTACGCCCGGCATCGCCTTGGCAGCCTTGGTGTCGATGCCGCGGATGATGCCGTGGGCGTGGCTGGAGCGCACGATCCAGGCATAGCCTTGGCCGGGCAAGTTAAAGTCGTCAGTATATTTGCCTTTGCCGCGCACCAGCGTGTCGTCCTCCCTGCGGCGAACCGGCTGCCCGACACCGAATTTTTGCAGTGCGATAGCGTTCTCCCGAGCAGTCGAAGACGGCTGATCTTGCATTGAAATACCTGAAATGCTTACTTCGGCTTGATTTTCGCAGTTTTGCTGAGATAACGCACCGTTATGGGAACGACAACGCCTGATTGGGCATGGTTGCATGTGAACGGCTGTTGCGCGGCCGCTGTGCACTGCTAAAGTTTCCGTGAACGGAAATTCCTCGTCGGCCCCGCAGGGGCTGCGGAAAGACACTTTGAATGAACGAAGACACGCGGCTTCGCGAGGGCCTTGAGCCGCGTGGAGACGATGGCCAAAGGCCGCCGCGTAGTAGCGGCGGTGCGCCCGGCGCGGGCCATTCCCCGGCGGTGGCAACCGGCGTCTATGCCGCGCTGGACCTCGGCACCAACAATTGCCGCCTCCTGATCGCCTGTCCGACGGGCGACGGCTTTCGCGTGATCGACTCGTTCTCGCGGATCATCCGGCTCGGGGAGGGGATCTCGGCGACCGGCTGCATCAATGACGCCGCAATCGACCGCGCCATTGCCGCCTTGAGCGTTTGCCGCGACAAGATCCTTTCCCGGAAGGCCAAACGCCTGCGGCTGATTGCGACCGAAGCCTGTCGCGCGGCGTCGAACGCCGACAGTTTCATGGAGCGGGTTGCTGCCGAGACCGGAATCCGGCTCGAGGTGATCGATCGCGAGACCGAAGCGGCCCTCGCCGTGACCGGCTGTTCGCCGCTGCTCGATCCGAAGGGACGGGGTGCCCTTCTGTTCGACATCGGAGGCGGATCGACGGAACTAGTTCGGATCGAGCGCGATCCGCAAGTGCAGGATGCGGCACCCCGCATCAGGGCGTGGATGTCGATTCCGCTCGGCGTCGTCTCGCTGGCCGAGTATTTCGGCGGAAAGGATGTCACGCCGCAATCCTATGCTTCGATGGTGCGGAAGGTCGCGCAGCACATTGCCCCGTTCGCAGCCGAGTATGGCGCGGACCTCGGCGGGATGCACCTGCTCGGCACCTCGGGCACGGTGACGACCCTGGCCGGGGTGCATCTCAACCTGGCGCGATACGATCGCCGCCGCATCGACGGGGTCTGGATGAGCGATGCCGATCTCACCGCGACCATCGCGCGCCTGCTGGGGATGAGCTATCAGGAACGCGCCGGTAATACTTGCATCAGCATCGAGCGCGCCGATCTGGTGCTGGCGGGCTGCGCCATCCTCGATGCCATCCGCGGCGCGTTTCCGCTGCCGCGGCTGCGGGTCGCTGATCGCGGTCTGCGCGAGGGCATGCTGGTCGATATGATGCGGGAAGATGGGGTGCTGAGCGGATGCCGATAGGCGTTTGGCCCGCCTGTGTGCTAGAGCCTCGGCCATGGCAAAGGATACGACAGGGCGGCTGCGCGTCACCGTCAAAAGCGGCGGCCGGCTAAAACTGTCCTCCAAACTCTGGCTGGAACGGCAGCTCAACGATCCCTATGTGGCGCAGGCCAAGCGGGACGGCCTGCGCTCGCGCGCGGCCTACAAGCTGATCGAGATCGACGACAAGTACCATTTTCTGAAACAAGGGATCACGGTAGTGGATCTCGGCGCCGCACCGGGCGGCTGGAGCCAGATCGCGGCCAAGCGGGTCGGCGCCGCCGACGGCAGGGGCAAGGTGATCGCGATCGATCTCTTGGAGATGCCGGAAATCCCCGGCGTCACCTTCGCGCAGCTTGATTTTCTCAAGGAGGACGCGCCGGACAGATTGCTTGCCATGATGGGCGGCCGCGCCGATGTGGTGCTGTCCGATATGGCCGCCAACACCACGGGCCATCGCAAGACCGATCAGCTGCGCATCCTCGGCCTCGTCGAAGGCGCCGCCGCCTTTGCCGCCGATGTGCTCAATCCAGGCGGTACTTTCGTCGCCAAGGTGTTTCAAAGCGGCGCCGATGCGACGCTGATGACCCAGCTTAAGCACGATTTTGCCAGCGTCAGGCACGTCAAGCCGGCCTCCAGCCGCAAGGATTCCTCGGAGCGCTACGTGCTGGCGATGGGGTTTCGGGGCAAGGGAAGCGTAACCGCTATGGGCGGTCTTGAACGCTGATCCCGGCTAGCGGTTTCCAGACGGTTTTGTCCTCAGGTGGTGGCGGAACCCGCCATTCGACAATAACCCGCGAACGCATCTTCGCGCCAACCCGGCTGAACCTTTGCGCGGTTCCAATGACCTACACCTGTAGGGGTGGGGAACGGAGGTTCCCATGACAAGGCATCGGAGAATTGCGGGGTTCGTGGCGATCGCACTGCTTGCTTTCGCCGCCATTACCATGCGGTCACAATCGTCTTCGACCGCGCGCACTGTCGCACCAGGCATGATGCCCGCCACGGAACTGGCGGTCGACATAAACAGCTCAGCGCCTGCGAATTTCCGCGACCCGTCACCGGTCTATTCGACGAGTCGCTAAGGGAGAGGCCGCCGGCTGCGGCAATCCCTTTCCGTCGAGCCACCTGAATCTTTTGAGGAGTGCCCGTTATGGCCCATAGGGTAGAATGGTTACCCGCTTCGACCGCGCCGTCTGACGGAGACCTTGAAGTCTGTGTCATAGGTTACGACGGAATCGTCCACGCGCTGATGTACCCGTGTCACAAGAATGGGGCCGAGTGGGTCGAAGCTTCGAACCGGAACCACATTCACATTCAGCCGACTCATTGGCGTAGATGGGGCGAGAGCCACTAAATGGAACGGCTCGGCTTCGCTTTATCCCAAGAGCCCGGTGAAACAGAGGGGCGGCGCATCGAATTGCGGCCAGGCAAACACGCGCTTCAGCTCGTTTTGGGCGCCGCCAGTCACTGTCCGTTGAATCGGCCGGTCGTTTCAGAAGAGATTACTGTCAGGATCAAACGAGGGGTTGGGAGCGGCGACATCCCGAGCTCGAACTGACGGACGGCGCTCGCAAGGCTACCTCGATCGGCCGGATCATGTCGTGCTGCTGCGTGCCGCCTAGACACTTGGTGCAAATCCGCGCGAACAGGGAGGCAGTAAGATGACGATAAGGCCGGACCCCACGTTTCACGCCTCGCCGAAGCTTGCTATGGAAGCTCCACCGGAAAGCTTCGCCTATACGCTGCTGCTCAGCCCGGACTTCTCCAAGCCCGACGCGCTGGCGGTTGTCGACGTAAGGCCTGGCTCCGCGACATACAGTCAGGTCGTCCACACGGTGACGATGCCTAACAAGGGCGACGAGTTTCACCATTTCGGCTGGAACGCTTGTTCGTCGGCTCTATCGCCGCTCGCCGGACACGCTTTCCTCGAGCGGCGCTACCTCATCATCCCTGGCATCCGGTCCTCCCGAATCTATATCGTAGACACCAAGCCGGATCCCACCCAGGCGAAAATACACAAGATCATAGAGCCCGAGGAAATCTTCAAGAAAACCGGTTACTCACGGCCCCATACCGTTCACTGCGGGCCGCAAGGCATCTACGTCAGCACCCTCGGCGGCGGTGGCAAGGATGGTACCGATGGACCGCCCGGCGTCTTCATCATGGATTGCGAGACGTTCGAAATTCTCGGACAGTGGGAGATCGATCGTGGTCCGCAGAAACTGCACTATGATTTCTGGTGGAATCTGCCACGCGATTACATGGTGACGAGCGAGTGGGCGTTGCCACCGCAGTTCGAGAACGGGATCGTTCCGGAGGATCTCCTCTCGAACAAGTATGGCCATCGAATACACTTCTGGGATCTGCGGGCCCGGCGCAACGTCCAGACCATCGATCTCGGCGCCAACCATCAAATGGCGCTGGAAGTGCGTCCTGCCCATGATCCGGTTCGAGAGTATGGTTTTCTGGGCGTTGTGGTCGACACCACCAACCTGGAGGGCTCGATCTGGACTTGGTGGCGCGAGGGCGGCAAGTTTCACATCGAGAAGACGGCGACAATTCCAGCCGAGCCGGCGCCGAAGGATCAACTGCCGCCGCTTCTGCAGGGCTTCGGCGCCGTGCCACCGCTGGTATCTGACATCGACCTCTCGATGGATGACAAGCTTCTCTACGTCTCCTGCTGGGGCACCGGCGAGATGCGTCAATACGACGTCACCGATCCGCGGAAGCCCAGGCTTGCCGGATCGGTCCGCATCGGCGGCATCGCGCGCCGTACCCCTCACCTGAACGGCAAGGCTTTTGCGGGCGGTCCGCAAATGGTGGAGATCAGCCGCGACGGCAGACGCGTTTACTGGACCAACTCGCTCTACTCGACGTGGGATGACCAATTCTATCCCGGCGGAATACCCGCAGCCGAGGTGATGGCCATAGCGAAACCGGGCGGTGGCCTTGAACTCGCAAAAGATTACTGGGTGAGCTTCCCGGACGGGTACCGGGCGCACCAAATCCGGCTCGACGGCGGCGACTGTTCGACGGATTCGTTCTGCTATCCGTCGGCTTGAACTTGAGCGGAGCGGATTGGACACCGGCCTGGCTCTGGGCTGCGGTCGTCGCCAGCGGTCTCTACCACGGAGTAAATCCTGGGATGGGTTGGCCGCTCGCCGTTTCGGCTGGATTGATGGAAAGAAGTCCGCGTGCCTTGGCGGCCGCGCTGGGGTCGCTGGCAGCCGGTCATCTCTTCGCGATGCTCCTCGTAATCCTTCCCTTCGCGCTGTTGGCCGCTCTCGTCGATTGGCAGCGCCAGGTTCAGATCGGCGCCAGTCTGATCGTCATCGGATTCGGTATCTTTCGCCTTGCCAGCCGGCGCCATCCGCGGGCATTGGCGCGGATAGGGCCGACCCAACTCGGACTCTGGTCCTTCGCCGTGGCTATCGCTCACGGCGCGGGACTGATGCTCGTCCCGATCTATCTCGGGCTCTGCCGGGGAGCGGACCTCGACCAAGGCCATCAAGCGGCTGGCACTCTCATAAACGCCAATCTTGGCATGGCGGTGCTGGTTTCCGTGGTTCACGCCACCGCGATGATCATGGCGGGCGGATTAGCTGCGTGGCTGGTTTATCGTTATTTTGGCCTGAAATTCGTATCGCGGAGCTGGTTCAATCTGGACACGTCCTGGGCCCTCAGCCTCATTCTGGTCGGCGCTATTGCGCTGGTTCTCAGCCTCTACCCCAGCCGCTAATGCCGTGCGTCCTCCGTGGTCTCGGCGGCGGCCTCGGCCGCTTTCTTCGCGGCACCTTTGCGGCAGGTGGCCGCATCGGCCGGCCAGCTATTGTCTGAAGCGGAATGCCACCTAAATCCTGCGTGAACCCGCCGGAGAATCGACGATGATCTATGTCCTCGCTGCCCTACTGCCGCCACTCGGGCTGCTGCTCAACGGGCAGCCGTTTTCGGCGATTTTCAATCTGGTCCTGATCGTGCTTTGCGTGATTTTCGGGCTGATTTTTCCGGTCCTATTGCTGGTGCCGTCGGCGCACGCGCTGATCGCGGTTCACATGAAGCGGGAAGATCGCCGGCATCGCGAGGTGGTGGAGGCGATCCGGCAGCATGGCCCGCCGCCGGGTTATCCGCGCTGATGCGGTGAAGACCAGGCTATCGGCGGTAGCGCACAAACCCAGGAGATTCATTCACAAAAGCCTGTGCATGGCCGGCAAACGCTTTGATTCGGCGGCCCGCCATGCTATCGACCACCGCCAACCCTGCCGATGGGCTTCGATTCGACGGTGACGCCATGGCGCCGCCGCAGGTCCTGCTCATCCCCTAGGTCGAATCGCGGCGAACGGGCCGCCGAAGGAGTTGGTAAATGGCGCTGGTGCAGGGACTTCAGGGGATTCGCGAAGCCTATACGTTCGACGATGTGCTTTTGAAGCCGGGCCTTTCGGACATCCTGCCTTCCGAGGCCGATATCCGCTCCCGCGTTACCCGCGCCATTCCCCTCAACATCCCGATCATTGCCTCCGCAATGGACACCGTCACCGAAGCACGGATGGCGATCGCGATGGCGCAGGCCGGCGGTATCGGCGTGATCCACCGCAATTTCGACGTCGACGGCCAGGCCGCGCAGGTTCGGCAGGTCAAGAAGTATGAATCCGGCATGGTGGTCAATCCGCTGACCATCGGTCCCGACGCCATGCTGTCGGATGCGATGGCGCTGATGACCGACCACGGCTTCTCCGGCATTCCAGTGGTCACCGGCGCGGCCAAGGGCGTGCCCGGAAAACTGGTCGGCATTCTCACCAACCGCGACGTGCGCTTTGCGACGGATCCGCGCCAGAAGATCTCAGAATTGATGACGCACGAAAACCTCGTCACGGTGCGCGAAGGCGTCAGCCAGGACGAGGCGAAACGGATGCTGCACCAGCATCGCATCGAAAAACTGCTTGTGGTCGACGATCAGTATCGTTGCGTTGGTCTGATCACCGTGAAGGACATGGAAAAGGCGGTCGCGCATCCGCTGGCCTGCAAGGATTCGCAGGGCCGCCTGCGCGTCGCGGCCGCGACCACGGTTGGCGAGGGCGGTTTCGAGCGCACCGAGCGGCTGATCGACGCCGGGGTCGATATCATCGTGGTCGACACCGCGCACGGCCATTCCTCGCGGGTGCTGGAGGCCGTCAACCGCATCAAGCGCCTCTCCAATGCCGTGCAGGTCATCGCCGGCAACATCGCGACGCAAGAGGGCGCGCAGGCGCTGATCGATGCGGGCGCCGACGCCATCAAGGTCGGCATCGGTCCGGGTTCGATCTGCACGACCCGAATCGTCGCGGGCGTCGGCGTGCCGCAATTGACCGCGATCATGGATGCGGTCGAGGCTGCCAAGAAATCCGACATTCCGGTGATCGCCGATGGCGGTATCAAATATTCCGGCGATCTTGCCAAAGCGCTCGCCGCCGGCGCCGACATCGCCATGGTCGGTTCGCTGCTGGCCGGCACCGACGAGACCCCAGGCGAAGTGTTCCTGTGGCAGGGTCGCTCCTACAAGGCCTACCGCGGCATGGGCTCGGTGGGCGCGATGGCTCGCGGATCCGCCGACCGCTATTTCCAGCAGGACATCAAGGACACACTCAAGCTGGTGCCGGAGGGTATCGAAGGGCAGGTGCCCTACAAGGGCCCGGTCGGCAACGTCATGCACCAACTCGCCGGCGGCCTGCGCGCTGCGATGGGATATGTCGGCGCGCGAAACCTCACCGAGTTCCATGAGAAGGCGCAATTCGTGCGCATCACCGGGGCGGGCCTGCGCGAAAGCCACGTCCACGACGTTACCATCACGCGTGAAAGCCCGAATTACCCCGGCGGGGTGTAGTCCGGGCTCAAATAGAGCACCACAATAAGGCGAAACGCGCTATTGTGCGAGCTGTGGACGACTGCGCTGCCCAAGGGTCAGGCTTCGGCTCCCGGCTCTAGCGCTAGGCTCGGGATCGCGGTGTTGTTCCTGGAAATTCATCAGCATCATTCGGAAGAGAAGTGGGTCACTATGGTCGATTGGTCGGACGACAGGATTGCCGCGCTTTCAGATCAGGATCTGAAGAATCTGCTCGTCAATGCGGAGCGCAAATCCGTCGCCGGGGTCATCGCGCAATGCAAGGCCGAGATGGAAAAGCGCGATTCGCTGAAGCCCCGCAAGGCTTCGAAGCCGCGCACCGAGTTGAAGGAATTCGAGCACGACATGTCCGGGCAGCTCGCAACGGTCGGCAAGGCGATGGCCGAGAAGTATGATTTGTCGGAAGAAACCGCGAAGGCCAGGTCGGTGGGCGTAAAGGGCTTCAAGTCGCACAAGCTGCTGGACGCCAAGGGTTACGCCAAACTCGGCGGCATGCAGCGCGACGGTTCGGTCGCGGTCGACCGTTATATATCTTACCGGCGCGGCAAGGACATCGTGTCGCTGAGTGTTTTCCTGCTCAAGGACCAGCCGGTCGAAGCGCATGAATTCCATGTGATCGCCCCGCGGGCTTTGCTCGACGGCGCCAAACCGGTGGCGGAAATTCGCCCGACCGCGACCGAGGCGCAGAAGCAATCCGCCGACAGCGGGCTCGCCTTCAAGGATCTGCCGAGCGCTGCCGCGGCGTTCGACGCGGCGCTGGCGAAAATCACCGCCTGAGATTACGCTCGAAAATTCAAACCGTCATCGCGAGCGCAGCTAAGCAATCCATTTCGCCAAGGTAAAGATAGCTGGATGGCGTGGCTACGCTCGAAATGACGAACAGAAAACAAGGAACCATCATGCCTCAATCCGCAAAGCGCGTCATTCTCGTCTCCCGTCCGGTCGGCGAGCCCAAGGCGTCGGACTTCCGCGTCGAGGAATGCGCGATCCCGACCCCGGGCGCGGGCGAGGTTCTGCTGCGCACCATCTGGCTGTCGCTCGATCCCTATATGCGCGGCCGCATGGCCGACGGCCCGTCCTATGCGGCGCCGGTGCCGATCGGCGGCGTGATGGAGGGCGGCACCGTGAGCGAGGTGATCGCCTCGAACAATTCCGCCTTCGCCAAGGGCGACATCGTGTTGTCGCGTGCCGGTTGGCAGACCCACGCGCTGTCCGACGGCAAGGGGCTGAGCAAGATCGATCCGAAGCTCGGCGCGATCTCGACCGCGGTCGGCGTGCTAGGCATGCCCGGCATGACCGCCTATACCGGCCTCCTCGATATCGGCAAGCCGCAGGCCGGCGAGACCGTCGTGGTGGCGGCAGCGTCCGGCGCGGTCGGCTCCGCGGTCGGGCAGATCGCGAAGATCAAGGGCGCGCGGGCGGTGGGTATCGCCGGCGGCAAGGACAAATGCGACTACGTCAAGAAGGAACTCGGCTTCGATGATTGCCTCGATCACCGCGATCCCGATCTGGCGGCGAAGCTGAAGGAAGCCTGCCCGAAAGGCATCGATGTCTATTTCGAGAATGTCGGCGGCGCGGTGTTCGAAGCGGTGTTTCCGCTGCTCAACGCGTTTGCGCGGATTCCCGTCTGCGGCCTGATCGCGCATTACAACGACACCGAGGCGACGGCGCCGAAATGGGCCTCGGCGCTTATGCGCAACGTGCTGACCAAGCGGCTGACCATTCGCGGCTTCATCGTCAGCGATTTCGCCGCGCGGCACGGCGACTTCCTGCGCGACATGTCGCAGTGGGTGCGCGACGGTAAGGTCAAGCACAAGGAGTTCGTCACCGAGGGTCTCGACAGCGCGCCCGCCGCCTTCATGGGACTACTGAAGGGCGCCAATTTCGGCAAGCAGCTGGTGCGGGTCGGACCGGACAAGGCGTAAGGCACGGGACACCGCGTCCCGCTCGCGATGAGCCGACGTCGATGCCGAGTCGCATTTGACTGGAATTGCACGCATTCCCTTGCGCGGGCGGTAACCAGCCCGCTTTACGGGCTCTCAACATTCCCCGAGTAACAACAGCCCATGCTGCCGTCGCTATTTTGGGGCTTGTGAAATGCGCGTCATTCCAACCGTCCTGTTGATCGTCGCCGCCGGTATCTCGACAGCGTCGGCGCAGCGCGCGCCGGATTTTTCCATGGACCATGGCAACGCCGCGGCCGCCGCGGCAGCGGCCAATGCGGCGGCCGCGGCGGCACGGGCCAAGTCGGCGGCCATCGCCGTCGGCGCTCCGCTCAGTCCCAGCCAGTCGACCGACTTTCAGGTCAATGGCGGCGGCGTCGTTCGCCTCGCACCGCCGCTGACGCGGGAGCAACAGAAGGCCGACGCGGAGGCCCGCGCCGCCTGGCAGGCGCGTTGCCGGCCGACCGTGGTTGCAGACCGTGACGGGCTGCGGCGGACGCAATATGCCGCGCCCGATTGCGACCTTTCCCGCTTCAATACGGCCGGGGCCCAATAAACCCCATTGAACACAAGAGAGGGTTGAGGCCGGCGCTAGGTCTTGGCGGCGGGGCCGAGGAGGGAATCCAGATCGATATCGATCTGGCCCGGCGCCCTAATGTGACGGACCTCGAACGCGTCGGGCTGGAAGCGATACTCCACCAGCCCGACCTCCTTGGTCCCGATCACTTCCTGCTTCCGGTCGGGAATGATGAAGGCGGCCGATGGGGCCCAGACGTGTCGGACGTGGCGATGCGTAAAATCGCGGCGCTGGTGCACGTGCCCGCTGGCGACCAGCCGCAGGTCGACGGCATCCAGCAACTCCACAACACGGCTGCGCGCCGGCATCGGCATGTAGCGGCTCACCGTCGCCGCCAGTTCCGGATCGTCGGGGGAATGCAGAAAGAGCGGCTTGTGAAGGAACAGCGCCACTGGCCTGCCGCCGGCGCTGGAAAGTTGCGAAGCCAGCCACGCGAACTGTTCGGCCTCGCTCGCAAGGCCTGTACTCATCACCATTGAATTGAGGCCGATGAAGCGCCAGCCGACGGCCTCGAAGCACCAGCGATCCTCGCCGAAGCACGCGCGGAACGCCTGCCGGCCTTGCTCGGTGACGGGCTGCGGCGGCGCCGGACCGATCCTGGTCGGATTGTCGCCGATATCGTGATTGCCGGGAATGGTGCGGCAGGGCGCCGGAAGCGCAACGTGCAGCTCGCGGGCAAATTCGAGATCGTCCGGGTTGGTCGGCGCGTCCCAGGCGAGGTCGCCGCTGTTGACGACGAGATCGGGCCGCGTCGCGTCGATGTAGTCGCTCAGCCGGTGAAAATTGTCGGTGAGCTTCTGGTGGCGGCGGGTGAGGTGGGTGTCGGAAATCTGGGTCAGGCGAAATTCGGGCATGCCTTGGTCCTTGCGGGCGAAATATATAGATCAGCCTGAAGTCGATATGATGAAATCTAATCACATCCCCCCGGGTCTTCATCATCCGCCACCGGGTCGGCGCAACGCGCCGCCCGATGAAAGGCTCCAGCGATGATCCAGCATCCAGAGGCAGCAGGGATTGAGCCGGTACGCCGCGACGTACTGATGCCCCCGCATGCGTGGGGCATGACGACAGGCAGATGCTACAGCACCCGATAGCGGATCGCGTAGGCGTCGTTCGGCTCGTGCGCCGCTGCGCCCGCGGACGAAGCGACGCGATCGGCGAGGTGCCAGGGCCCGAACTGATCGGAATGACCGGGGTTTGCGGCGAGCCGCAGCTTGAACTGGCGCTGCGGCTGGCCCCGCAGGTTCAGTACCACGACTCGGTCGGTGGTTCGGTAATCCAGCGTCACGGAACCCGTGATCACCGTGCGGCCATTGCCGTCAGACGCAAGCGCGGCCTGCATCCGGGCCAGCTTCTGGTTGCGATCGGTGACGAGCTCGACCTGGCTGTCGGACACCGACGCAAGCGCGGCCCTGGGCAGCCGGATCTCGAATTCGACCACGGGTTTGGCCGCGTTGATGCCGAGATAGGCCTGCGCGGCATGCCGCGTGTCCCAGGCCACGAAGGCGAGCAGCGCGAGCGCCACCGCGGCGGCGAGGCCGTGCCTCAGAATGTCGCGCGAGCTGCGATAGCCGGTCCGGAAATAGACGGTCAGGACGATCGCCACCGCCATTGCGGCGGCGACCCCCGACAGGCCCGACAACAGCATGCCGAGCATGCCGTCCGGGCTGTCGTCGGCGATTTTGAGCAGCGAGGCCACGGCGCCGCCAGGCGCTTCGGCAACATCGGCCGCGCCATTGAAAACGGGCGAGGTCAGGTTCATGGCAGCATCTCGAAGGTCGCCTTGGCGCCGGTTCGGTCCGAAACGGACGGAACCGACGGGAGTTGGTCACGCCAAGTGCGATTGTGGTTCAACCGGCGATCGGGATTGATTGTCAGGCGGAAGCGCGGTCGCTATAGCGGGGGCCTGCGCTCTATCCAGGGGGATTTCCGATGTCGGTTCAGATGGTCTTGCTGCCGGTCTTCGTGCTGGTGGGGCTCGCCTTCGCGCTGTTGCTGGGAATGGCCGCGGCGCGAACCCGCGCGATCACGGGCCGGCAGGTCAGCCTCAAGGACATCGCGCTGCGTCAGCCGAACTGGCCCGATCGCGTCACCCAGATCGGCAATGCCTTCAGCAACCAGTTCGAGCTGCCGGTGCTGTTCTACATCCTGATTGCGCTGGCGCTGCCCTTGCGCAAGGCCGACCTCGTCATCGTGCTGCTGTCGTGGGTGTTTGTCGTCGCGCGCTTTGCCCATGCCGGAATCTTCGTCACCTCCAACGACGTCCGGCAGCGCTCGCTGGTGTGGTTCGCCGGCGTCCTCGTGTTGTTTGCGATGTGGCTCTACTTCGCCCTCAAGATGCTGTTGTTGAGCTAACCCTCTCATAAGCCGAAAGATTTGAATGACGCCTGCTGCGCGCCTCTCTGCCGCCATCGAACTGATCGGCACCATCGACGCGGAGCGCGTTCCCGCGGCGAAGGCGCTGAAGGAATGGGGCACCGCGCACCGCTATGCCGGCTCCGGCGACCGCGCCGCGATCGCGGGGCTGATCTGGGACGTGCTGCGCCGGCGCGCCTCCAGCGCCTGGATCATGGACGCCGATACGCCGCGGGCGCGCGTGCTGGGCATGCTGAAGCTGGAGCGCAAGCTCGATACCGATGCGATCGCGGCCCTGTGCGACGGCGGCCGCTTCGCGCCGGAGCCGCTGAGCGACAGCGAACGCGCGGCGCTGACCTCGCGCTCGCTGGCGGATGCGCCTGCGCATGTCGCCGGCGATTATCCGGAATGGCTCGACGGTCATCTGGCGCAGGTCTTCGGCGACGACCGGGTGGCGGAGGCGACCGCGATGGCGAGCCGGGCGCCGCTTGATCTGCGCGTCAACACCTTGAAAGCCACGCGCGAAAAAATGCTGCCGTCGCTGGCCCATCTCGGCGTGGCGCCGACGCCGTGGTCGCCGATCGGCCTGCGCATCGAACTCGGCGCCGACGCGCGCAATCCCGGCATCCATGCCGAGGAGGATTTCATCAAGGGCGCCATTGAAGTTCAGGACGAGGGCTCGCAGCTCGCCGCGCTGTTGTCGGCGGCAAAACCCGGCGAGCAGGTGATCGACCTCTGTGCCGGCGCCGGCGGCAAGACCCTGGCGCTGGCGGCGATGATGCAGGGCAAGGGCCGGCTGATCGCCACCGACCACGACAAGCGCCAGTTGGCGCCGATCTACGAGCGGCTGTCGCGCGCGGGCGTGCACAATTGCGACGTCCGCACCCCGAAGGGCCCGAACGACACGCTGTCCGACATCCACGCCTCGGCCGACCTCGTGCTGATCGACGCGCCCTGTACCGGTACCGGCACCTGGCGGCGCAACCCCGACGCCAAATGGCGGATGCGCCCCGGCGCGCTCGAGGTGCGGCTGAAGGACCAGGTCACGGTGCTCGACCGCGCCGCCGCGCTGACAAAACCGGGCGGCCGGATCGCCTACATCACCTGCTCGGTGTTGCCGCAGGAAAACGGCGAGCAGGCCAGGGCCTTCGTGGCCCGCCATCCCGAATTTGCCGTTGTGCCGCCGCAACAGACGGTGACGGTGCTGTGGGACAAGGCCGAGGCATTTGCAGAAGCCGCGCTGCTATCGTCGGAAGGCTGGCTGATGACGCCGCGCCGGACCGGGACGGACGGGTTTTTCGTGTCGGTGCTGAAGCGGCAGGCGGCGTCCTGAGAGACGCCGGTCTCCATGCGTCGTTGCGAGCGAAGCGAAGCAATCCATCTCGCAGCACAAATAAAGAAGATGCGGCGCCCGCCGCAGGGGCCCTCAGCACAAAATCGCGAAAACAACCCCATGCAATGTAGAAAATGCCAATGCTTTCAAGCCCTTGTGGCATCGATTCGGGCGTCAAATTAGGTCACTAATACTTACCTAATTTCATCTGTCCATGCCTGCACAAGGATGTGGGACAAAGCCGCTGCGCGGTTGCGGGCACGGCCCCCGTCGCGTATTTGCTGTCCATGACAGCCCCACAGCCAGCAGCCAAGTCGATGCCTTCGGTGGCCTCGGCGCATGACAAGATTCTGATCGTCGATTTCGGCAGTCAGGTGACGCAACTGATCGCGCGGCGGGTGCGCGAGGAGGGCGTCTATTCCGAAATCGTGCCGTTCCAGAAGGCCGAGGCCGCCTTCAAGGAAATGAAGCCGAAAGCGGTGATCCTCTCCGGCGGCCCGGAATCGGTGCATGAGGAAGGCTCGCCGCGCGCGCCGCAGGCGATCTTCGATTCCGGCGTGCCGGTGCTCGGCATCTGCTACGGCCAGATGACCATGGCGGCCCAGCTCGGCGGCGAGGTCGAAGGAGGCCACCACCGCGAATTCGGCCGCGCCGACCTCGAGGTCAAGGCCGTGAGCCAATTGTTCGACTCCACCTGGGGCATGGGCGAGAAGCATCCGGTCTGGATGAGCCACGGCGACCGTATCACCAAGATGCCGCCGGGCTTTACCGTCGCCGGCACCAGCGCCAACGCGCCGTTCGCCGTGATCCAGGACGAGAAGCGCCGCTATTACGGCCTGATGTTCCATCCCGAAGTGGTGCACACGCCCGACGGCGCCAAACTGATCCGCAATTTCGTTCGCAAGGTCGCAGGGTTAACCGGCGACTGGACCATGCGAGCCTTCCGAGAGGAGGCGATCGAGAAGATCCGCGTGCAGGTCGGCAAGGGCAAGGTGATCTGCGGCCTCTCCGGCGGCGTCGACTCCGCCGTCGCGGCGGTGCTGATCCACGAGGCGGTCGGCGACCAGCTCACCTGCGTGTTCGTCGATCACGGCATGCTGCGGCTCGATGAGGCCAAAACCGTGGTCGACCTGTTCCGGCACCACTACAACATCCCGCTGGTGCATGTTGATGCCTCGAAACTTTTCCTCGGCGAGCTCGCCGGCGTCACCGACCCCGAACTGAAGCGCAAGACCATCGGCCGCCTGTTCATCGACGTGTTCGATACCGAAGCGAAAAAAATCGGCGGCGCCGATTTCCTGGCGCAGGGCACGCTCTACCCCGACGTGATCGAGAGCGTCTCCTTCACCGGCGGCCCCTCGGTCACCATCAAGTCGCACCATAATGTCGGCGGCCTTCCCGCGCGCATGAACATGAAGCTGGTCGAGCCCCTGCGCGAACTGTTCAAGGACGAGGTCCGCGTGCTCGGCCGCGAACTCGGCCTGCCGGAAATCTTCGTCGGCCGCCATCCGTTCCCGGGCCCCGGCCTCGCCATCCGCTGCCCCGGCGAAATCACTCCGGAAAAACTCGACATTTTGCGCAATGCGGACGCCGTCTATATCGACCAGATTCGGAAAGCCGGTCTCTACGACACCATCTGGCAGGCCTTTGCCGTGCTGCTGCCGGTCAAGACCGTCGGCGTGATGGGCGACGGGCGGACTTATGAATATGTCGTCGGCCTGCGCGCGGTAACCTCCACCGACGGCATGACCGCGGATTTCTATTCGTTCGACATGAAGTTTCTGGGCGAGACCGCGACGCGGATCATCAACGAGGTGAAGGGGGTCAACCGGGTGGTGTATGACATCACGAGCAAGCCGCCGGGGACGATCGAGTGGGAGTAGGGCCAACCCTTGAACTCTGGCATGTTGATGTATATTGATCATAACTAAATCAACATTCGCGCGGTTGTCATGGCATTGCAAATCGCAAATCCCGTTATTGTTGCAAAGGTTGAACGGCTGGCTCGTGCCACCGGCCTGACCAAAACCGCCGTCGTCGAACGTGCCATCGATGCCCTCGCAAGCCAGACTCAGTCGGCGGCCAGGCCCGGGCAAATGGCGGCGTTGCTGGCGCAGTTGGACCGCATCCCCGATCGCGTGGACGCCCAGAACCCCCTGGAATGGGACGGGGCCGGACTGCCGAAGTGATCGTGGTCGATACCTCGGCCATCGTCGCCATCGCGCTGGGTGAGCCGGAGCGGCAGGACTTCATCGGAATAATCGAACGCGCCGGGAATGCGCTGGTCAGCACCGTCTCGGCCGTCGAGGCGCGCATGGTTGTCCATGGCCGGCGCGGTGAACGCGCGGTCGTTCTTCTCAACGACCTGCTGCGGCTGCCGACCTTCGAACTGGTTGCGCCGGCCGCGTCCGAAGCCGACGCGGCGTATGCGGCATTCGTGACCTATGGCAGAGGCAGCGGCCATCCCGCCGGATTGAACTTCGGCGATGTGTTCAGCTATGCCCTCGCGAAGGTGCGGGGGTTGCCGTTGTTGTACAAGGGCGCCGATTTTGCTCAAACCGATATACCGAGCGCGGCTGCCGCAAAAACGGAATAGCGGGGCGACAGCAGACGCTGCGCCGTTCACCAATGAATACCCTTCACGCCTTGAAACAGTTCTCGCGACGCCACCGCAGGAAATGAGGGTGGGGCTGATCGGCGGTGCGGGCAGGTGTCAGAATGCGCCCGGCGTTGTTGATCATGGCGCGGACGCCGGCGGTATCGTTCACGTGACGCGAGATCAGGATCTCATGATCGTCCGCGATGCCGATCAAGCCGCGGTCAAACATCCAATGCGCGGTGCCGGAGAGGGCGAGCCCATTGCTGACGATATCCGGTCCATTCGCCTCGACCGGCCTTATGTGCGCGGCATCGACCTCGGCCCGCCCGCGGCCATTGATCAACTTCAAGGAAGTAACCGCGCAGCGGGCATCGTAGGCACGTAGAACGACGCTGCGGAAGATGCGGTCCCGGACGATGCGGGACGTCAAATATTCGACGCGGCTCCGTTCCTGCTCGTATTGGAAGACGGCCTGTTCCTCTTGCATGCCTGGCAAGGCGGAGGGCGCATCGACGCGCGGCAGCAAGGCTGTGTTCTCGGAGAATCCGAGTTCGGTGATCCGGTTGAAATCCGCCGGAAAAATCGTTCGGACCGCAGATTGAGCGCGCCCGGAAATCTTGCCGTGTTCGTTCAGCAGGCCCCGCTCGATGAGTCCGTCGTCTTCACGGAACGGGACTGGATTGACGAAATCCAGATAGCTGCCTGGTTCGACGATGGCGATATACATGCCCGAGGTGCCCGGGTCGGGGATGACTTGTTGAATTTTGGCAATTGCAAAGTAGCCGCGCGTTTCCTGCGCTTTCCGTGGCTCGTAGTAGATGATCCAGTCCCCAATGCACGCTTCGACGCGAGCGAGGTATTGGCTGGGAAACTGGTATCGCTCGGCGGGACTGTCCTCGTAGATCGAATCCGACCGGTGGATGAAGACGCCGAACGTCACTAATTGCCCCCTGGAAGATGCGGTCTAATTCATAGCGAAGCACATTCCACCAGTCGAAATCGAGCAAAGCAAGACAAGCTGTTGCTGCAACGGCGTCCACTGCGTTCACGATCAGCGCGCGACCGCTACCCAAGGATCGATCACGGTCAGGCCGGCGATCGTGAACGCGCTGGTGTCGCGCGACGCCACGGGCTGCGCAGCCTGAACCGCCAAAAAGCGCTGGCCCGAGTCGAAAGCAGGCAGTCGGCCGGCCACGCGGACGTCACGTGGATGTTGTCCGGTGTCGTTCTATCCAGCCGGGCCTTCGCTGCGTTGATTGACATGGGTTCCGGCGAAGTCCTCCCCCTTGAACAGCAGCGGCTCCCCGCGGGTCAGCGCCAGCGCGTAGGAAAAGCAATCGCCGTAATTCAGCGCGGCTGGATGGCGCCCCTTGCCATATCGGCGCCAGGCGCGACGCGCGGCGTCCATCTGTTCGGCATCGACCGGGACGATCTCCGCTCCAAGCTTCAGCAGCCAAAGATCAAACTCACGTCCGCCGGCGTCTCCCAGTCGCGTTTCGAGCACGATGGCAGCTTCGAGCACGGTCGCCGCGGAGATCAGACGGACGGGATCATCTGCAATCCGTTCCTCGAACGCCGCCGCATCGGCCTCGTTGAGCGCGATCGCCACGATGACGGAGGTGTCGATCACCATCAGCGTGGCAACCCATGTTCGTCATAGCCGAGAATGTCTTCGGACCTGCGGTCGTCCAGCACCGGCAAAGCGCTCCAGCGCCGGCGGATGTCCGCGAGATCCTCCAGCAGGACGGCCTTGCGGGAATGGCGGCCAACCCGACGCAGCTGCTCCTCGAGGGCGCGTTTGGTCGCCGTTGTGATGTTCTCGCCTGTAAGCCGGGCGAGCTCTCGTGCCAGCTGCTCGGTTTCAGGGTCCTTGATGCTCAACGCCATCCGGGAGGTTCCTTGGTTCCTAAGAAGGTATATTGTACCTATTGAATTTGCAAGTATGCGAACTCTGGCAAGTTGGTATGTGGACGTTCGCGAGATGCTGCAGCCGACGACAGGAGACAAGCTCGACTTCGGAACATCGTCCGCAGTGAAAAGCGTGATCGCCATTTTGGCGCCAGCACTGACGTCACCACTCTTCGCCAGTTTTCAAGCGATCATCGAAATGTTTTCTGGCGGTATGGCCAGCTGACCGCACGCCTCTTGCAAGGACGGATGAGGCGAAGACATGATGTGTTGTAGCTCGTAGGGTGGAATAGCCGGAGGCGTAATCCACACATCCCGTTGGCGCATCGTGCTCGTGATGTCGGATTACGCTTACGCTAACCCGCCATCACGAGCCGGCGCCCATCCAGCTGAGCTGTGCCCGGAGTATGCTGGGCATGCCAAGCAGTGCGGCGCCGGCGGCAAGCCCGGCGAGCATGGCGCGGCGGGATGGCATGGTTCGTCCCTTGGTCGTCATCTCTTGTCCACCCTGCTTGTGGTTCGGCCCGTTGCTCCGGC
Organism: Bradyrhizobiaceae bacterium Ga0074131; assembly: GCA_001464035.1. GTDB lineage: Bacteria > Pseudomonadota > Alphaproteobacteria > Rhizobiales > Xanthobacteraceae > Bradyrhizobium. The sequence goes on along the minus strand of LNEC01000006.1, from coordinate 27,909 downwards.
TCCGGGTCAATGGCGGGGCGTAACGGCGCACGCCCCGCCATCAAGCCGCTCATGCGGCGCGGGTGTTGGGGCGTGCGAAGGCGGCCTCCATCTCGCGCCGGACCTTGACGGCGAGATTGGCGGGATCGTACGCGACATCGCTCCATTTCAGGCGCTGGCCTTCGGCGATGTCGGTCTTGAGTTTCACATTGTGGGCGAGGCCGAGCGGCAGATAACCCTCATCGAGCGAGGCCGAGGCGGGCGTCTGCTTGCCCCAGACGCAGAAGCCGCCTTCGCCGTCGAGCATCTCGCCGGCCTTGAGCGCGCGCTTGGCGGTGGCGACGACATCCGAGTTGAACATGATCGGCGCGCCCGTCGGCTCGTTGCGCAGGGCGGCCGAGGCGACGGATATGCCGAGTTCCAGCCCGATCATGTGGATCGGCCGGTACAGGCAGGCATATTTGCCGGTCTTGTCCGGCAGCATGCTGTACTCGCGAAAACACTCCTCGCTATAGGCGCTGTCGCTCTCGAAGACGACGTAGGTCCCCATGACGAGGCTGTTGGGAACATCGGTGCCGTCGCGATAGACCGACGACGTCACCTCGGTCACGCCGCTGCGCTCCAGAACGCCGCCGTCCGATCTCGGCTTGCAGATCTCGGCATGCTCGAAGCGTGTCGCCGGCGGAAAGGAAAGGCCCTCGGCCTGCGAATGAAGGCCGGTCGCATTGCAGACGGCGGTCATCTCGATGCCCGACTTGGTGCCATCGACGAAGCTGTTGAACATCTTCGGATTGATCGAGTTGCGATCCTTGATCTTCATGTACTTGTCGAGGATGTCCCACACCGTATCGGGCGTCGATTGGTGGTAGGTCGGGTGGTAGCGCGTGCCCTTGCCGGCCGACACCACCTTGAAGCCCGCCGCGCGCGCCCAGTCGACATGGTCCGCGATCAGCGCCGGCTGGTCACCCCAGGCGAGCGAATAGACCACGCCGGCCGCTTTCGCCTTGCGGGCCAGGATCGGGCCGGCGACGGCGTCGGCCTCGACATTGACCATGACGATGTGCTTGCCGTGCTCGATCGCTTTCAGCGCGAAGCGGATGCCGGCGCCGGGATCGCCCGTCGCCTCGATGACGACCTCGACCCCGGGATGGGTGAGGAGCCTGTCGGCATCGTCGGTGATATGCGTCGCGCCGTTCTTGAGCGCGTCCTCGATCGAGGCCGCCGCATATTGCTCCTGCGGCCAGCAGGCGAGCTTCAATTGCGAGCGGGCGCGCGCGGTGTTGAGGTCGGCGACGCCGACGACGTGCATGCCGTCGGTGTTGCGGGCCTGCGAGAGGAACATCGTTCCGAACTTTCCGGCCCCGATGATGGCGACCGTGACCGGCCGGCCAGCCGCCTTCCGTTCCAGCAGCATACGATGCAGGTTCATGTCGGTGTGCCTTCCGCCTTCGGCCGATCGATGATCGGGCCAGCCTCATCCAGCGAGGAATCGACGAACGCAAAAAGCGAGTGCCGCGCCGCGTCCCTGGCGGGCGACGTCCCTCCGGATCGTCAACGGTTTCTTTGACGAGCCGTATTCCCCATTTCGAAACGCTAGCATCGCCAAATGGTATAGAAAAGAGAATAAGGCTGCCGTTCCCGAGTGGCTGTTGACCTTCCGCGCCGCTACCTCGCGATCGAAAAAAGCCAAAAGTGCCTGGGATTCGGCATCGACGGGCAAATCATTTCCGGACCGTCGAAACCCCTTGTCAGTTCCTTTCGACGCTGGCGTTAAGCGCCTACGGAAACGATCCGTGCGTGACGGTGGCAGCAACGGCAGGTCGGCGAACCTTGCCCAACAAAATTAAACCGATCGGTTGACAATCTGCCCCGGGCGCTTATGCTTAACCACATGGTTGAACAATTCGCCCATCTCGATTCCGTCTTTCATGCCCTCGCGGATCCGACGCGGCGGGCGATGCTGGGCCAGCTCGCGGAGCGGGAACGCACGATCGGGGAACTGGCGACGCCGTTTCGCATGAGCTTCGCCGGCGCGTCGAAACATGTGCGGGTGCTGGAGAACGCCGGGCTGGTGACGCGGACGATCCGCGGCCGCACCCATTTGTGCCGGCTCGAGGCGGCGCGGCTGGCGGAAGCCGATGCGTGGCTGCGGCGCTATCAGCGGTTCTGGAGCGCAAGGCTCGACACGCTGGAAGCCCTGCTGCGTGCGGAAGACGGGGCGACAGCAAAAAAAATGCAAAAAAAGCTGCAGAAAAAGTGAAGGAGCAGAGCGATGGATGCAACGACAAAACCCGACGGCTGGGGCGCGCTGACCGAACCCGCGACGTTGAGGGTCCAGCGGCTGCTGCCCGGGCCGGTCGAGCGCATCTGGGCGTATCTCACCGACAACGGACTGCGCGCCAAATGGCTCGCGGCGGGTGAGATGGAGATGAAAGTCGGCGCGCCCTTCGAATTGGTCTGGCGCAACGACGAACTCAACGACCCGCCGAGCGCGCGGCCGGCCGGCTTCCCCGAGGAGCACCGGATGCAGAGCCGGATCACCGTACTCGATCCGCCGCGCAAACTTTCCATCGCCTGGGCCAACAGCGGCGACGTCACCTTCGAACTGCAGCCGCGGGGCGAGGGCGTCCTGCTCACCGTCACCCATCGCCGTCTGCCCGACCGCTCGACCATGCTGAAGGTCAGCGCCGGCTGGCACATGCATCTCGATATTCTGGTCGCCCGCGCCATGGGCAGGGAGCCGGCGCCATTCTGGGAAGGCTGGAGCCGCCTGCATGGCGAATACGACCGGCGGCTTCCGGCCTGACCGAACGCCGCGCGCATCGCATCAAACAGAGGAGGTTGGCCATGAAGACTCACGTGGTTTCGGCGCAGCAATGGGAAGCCGCGCGCCAGCAGCTGCTGGTGAAGGAGAAGGCCATGACCCGCGCCCGCGACGCGCTGGCCGCCGAGCGCCGGCGGATGCCGTGGCTGGCGGTGGAGAAGGCGTATGCGTTCGACGGGCCACAGGGCAAAGCGAGCCTGACCGACCTGTTCGACGGCCGCCGTCAGTTGATCGTCTACCGCGCCTTCTTCGAGCCCGGCGTGCATGGCTGGCCCGAACAGGCCTGCCGCGGCTGCTCCATGTTGGCCGACCAGGTCGCCCACGTCGCCCATCTCAACGCCCGCGACACCACGCTCGCGTTCGTCTCGCGCGCGCCGCAGACGGACATCGCCCGCCTGAAGGCGCGCATGGGATGGCAGATGCCCTGGTACACTATCACCGACGGCTTCGACACCGACTTCGGCGTCGACGAATGGCACGGCACCAACGCGTTCATCCGCGACGGCGACAAGGTTTACCGTATCTACTTCATCAACAACCGCGGCGACGAGGCGATGGGGAGCACCTGGAGCTACCTCGACATGACCGCGCTCGGGCGCCAGGAGACGTGGGAGGACTCTCCCGAAGGCTATCCGCAGACCCCACCGTACAAATGGTGGAACTGGCACGACAGCTACGCCGCCGCCGCGCCCGACCCGAAATGGGTCGAGGTGTCGGACGCCGGAGAGGCCGCCATGCGGAAACGCCAAGGGTAATCCAGCGAGGCGCGGCGGCGCAATTGCACTTGGTTGCAGGAGATAAACATGGGCGAGGCACATATCGGCAGCCGCGGTTGCGGCGCGGTCGATGGCGAAAACGGCAACGCCGCAGCGATAGGCGCCGCCGATTTCCTCTACCTCGCGGCCGCGCCGACCTTCGCCCTCATGGCGCTGCTGACAAGTGTCCTCGGCGGCGCATCGCCGGATGCGGTGTGCTCGATCGGAAGTGCGTCATTGCTGAGCGGAATGGTCCCGATGTACCTGCTGATGAGCGCCTTCCATTCGGCGCCCTGGCTGAAGCTGATCGCCAGCCGGCGAAACGGAGTCTACCGGCCCTGATCAGGCGCTCGAAAACATTCGCGGCCTCGCAACAACCCACCGAAAGGGACAACATGAGTGAAGCATACAGCGCCTGATGCGCCTGCGGCGCGATCCGTGATGAAATCTCCGGCGAACCGCTGGCGATGAAAGACTGCCAGTGCTGCGACGGTCAGCGCAAGGGCCGCACCGGGCAAGGTCCTACCTGACTTCCCCGACAATTTCGGTTCTCGTTCGCCAATTGTTGACGCAGCTTCGAAAGACTCCAGGCTGATCGAGCCGATCAAATCCGAAAAGGCTTGGACTTGAGCTCGATCCACGAGCGCAGCAGCCACTCGTCAGGCCCGTATCGGAAGCGGCGCTTCCAGAGCGAGAACAGCGCCACGAGCGACAGATAGACGACGACGCCGATCGCCACGCATTGGGCTGCCGACACCTGGCCGTAGAGGCCGAGCCCCCATCCGCCGAAGACAAAGGCCAGAATGACCGAGTGCAGCAGGTAGCCCGTCAGGGTCATCTGGCCTGCGAGCGCGAGGAGGCGGACCCAGTGCGCGTCGGGCCATCGATCGGTAGCGCTGATCAGGACTAGTCCATAACCCGCAGAAAGAAGCGGCGCAGCGGCCGAACGGGCCATCGCGGCAATGAACTGACCGACGGTCGCGCCGGTGACCGGAGCGGTGTAGTCCGGACCCACCCAGGCAAGGCTCGCGACACTGACTGCCAGACCAATGCCGAGCAGGCTACATCCGAGCATCGGTCGGGCTCGGCGCCCTGGTGTGCCGGGGAAGCCGCCGGATTTCGCCAAGGCGAGACCGGCCAGGAACATCGACAGCGCCGCGGGGCCGTTGAAGATCAGTATGAAGGGTTGGCCGATCCAGATGTCCTCGGACAGCCGGAATCGCACGGCGTCCCAGAAGCTGCCCAGATACGCCGCATTGGCGCGCGCCACCACAGCTCCGCCCTCGAAATCCGTCGATGTCAGCGCGGCCGCCTGGGCGGCGATGGCGACCAGATAGGCGATCGCGCTCAGGGCGAGAAGGGTCCGCGGGCCCCGATCGCGCGCCAGCCACAGGAGGATGCCGAGGAACGCGTAAAGGATCAGAATGTCTCCGATGAACAGGAACACGGCGTGCAGCAGGCCGAACGCCAGCAGGCCCGACAGGCGGCGTGCGAACCGTGGGCCGCTGGCGCGACCCTGTCGCTGGTCGGCCGAGATGGAGGTGGCGAACCCGAAACCGAACAGGAACGAGAAGATCAGGAAGAATTTGCCGATGGCCAAGGCGGTCAACCCCCCGAAGGCCCACCGATCGAGGGTGCCCATGATGGCCGGACCCTCATAGATCGGAAACGCGAAAAACGGCACATTGACGAGGATGACGCCGAACAGGGCGAACCCCCGCAAGGCATCGACCGATCGATCCCGCTGATGCCTGGCCTGTTCGACCGTTTCGATCCGGGGCCAGTCCGTTGCGTAGATGGACATCATGCAGGCCTTGCAAAGTCTCGGTGGAAAGGCTCACGGGCGACCTATCCAGGGAGATTGCGTGCATGCGGCGGCCGTCGGCGCCGCGCACGGTGGAACGCCATCCTCTTGGGGTGAGTTTCTGGGGTTTTCGGACGGCGTTGCGACAGCGCGCGCAAGACAGGGTTCAAGGCGGCGAAAGTTGTTAGGAGTGCCAGCACGGCTGAAAGCCCGGCGAGCAAAGGACGCGGGCCGACCACCTCGGCACCAAGCCCCGTCATCAGGACCGCGACGGGCGTCGCCACCAAGGCAGCGGCCGTGGTCATGCCCAATACGCCCCCGCGGATCGCCGAGGGCGCGCGGCGCAGAAACAGGGCGTTGACGAGGGGCCCAAGGGCTCCGGTCGATAGCCCCAGGGCGCCGGCTGCGACCCACATGAGTGGCGGCGTCGTCGCGACTGCTAAGGCACCGATGGACCCTGCTGCGCCGGCGAGCCCTAGCAACAGGATGAGCCGCACGTCGCCACGATGTCCGCAGACGGCGAAAGTGATGGTGGCGCAGGCGGCGCCGCCGCCGGCCGCGGCCAGTGATACGCCGAGATCGAGCGCGCTGCCGTCACCGGCGCGAAGCATGGCAGGCATGACCACGGCATTGAGGGCGCCGAATACGGCAAGGACGACCATGGCAAGGATCAGGATCGTCCGCAGGAGCGCGTCGCCCAACAGAAAACGTGCGCCCGACAGGATGCCGTCCGATCCGGCGACAAGGCGCGCTCTTCGCCGGTGGCGCGGCAACGAAACCCCGTTGATAACCGCTGCCGTCAGGGAACAGAAGGCTGTGATGAACAAGGTTCGCTCGACGCCGAAGGCGACGATTGCGAGGCCGGCGACCGGTGGACCCAGGATGACGGCTGCGTTCTCCAGCAGTTCGTCGATCGCGGTGACGCGCTCGATCGGCAGACCGGCAAGCCGGGCCAGTTCCGGCAGCCGCGCGTCCTGTGCCGTTATGCCAGGACCGTCGAGCAGAGCCCCGATGACGATCAGGGCCAGGAGCCACCCAAGGCTCAGCTCGCCGAGCAAAAAGAGAACGGGAACGGCCGTGACGCTCGCGGCGCTGATCAGGTCCGCTGTAACGGCCACTCGTCGCGCCCCGAACCAGTCGATCAGCGGTCCACCGAAGAAGGCGCCCAGAACAAGCGGCACCATGCCTGCCGCGGCGGCGATTCCGGTCCACGCCGCGCTGTCGGTCAGGCCCAGCACGAACCACGGGAGGGCGACGCCCGCAACGGCGTTGCCGAGCAGTGAAAAGCCGCCAGCGGCGATAACGCCGAAGAGGGGAGCCTGCCGACGATACCGGGCCACTTCACGCACCGGCGCAAGCCCTGGACGGCGCGGCAACGCGCCTCCAGGCGGCGCGCAAGGCCTGGCCCAGACGCTGGACCGACAGGTCGCCGAGCGTTTGGCCGGATTCCGGATCGTACAGGCGGTCGCCCGGTCCGGGAGACGTCGAGCGCGGCTGAACCGCCTTCATCAAGCCGGGCGGAGTGATGTCCAGATCGGGCGTCAACAGTCGGATCGCACCCACCCAGAGCGCTGAACCGCCCGTGTGGGCGGAGCCAAGACACTGGGACTGTGCGGCATCAGCCTGCATGACCGCCGTGCGCCGCTTGGGGCGCGCGCGGCGCAAGGAAACGCGAAATGAGCTTCGTCAGCGTGTCTATGTGGGCACCGGCGTCAAAGCCCGGGTCCATCGCTGCGCGACCGATGGCTCCTTCGACCAGTGCGATCAGCCAGAGCGCGCTTCGGTCGAGATCCAGACCGCTATCGATCTCACCGCGCTCGACCCCGCGTCGGAGCAGGGCCGTCAGCGCCTGGCTGGATTCGCGGTCGTTGACCGCGAACATCTCGGCGATCGCCGGGTTTCTCATCGCTTCCGCAGCGAGCTCCAGGCTCAGCTTGGCGTAGAGCGGATCGGTCAGATGCAGCATCGTCTGTTCCGCTAGGTTGATGACGGATGCGATTGCGTCTTCTTCCGGATCGAGGCTGGCGAAGAGCTGTGCCGTCTCGCGTCGATCCTGCTCCGCGATCGCCTGGATGATCGCGTCTTTGGTCGGAAAATAATGGAACAGATTGCCCGGGCTCATCCCCGCCATGCGGCAGATTTCTGCGGTCGAGGTGCTGTGAAAGCCTTTCTCCGCGAAACACTTCCTCGCCGCGTGCAGCATTTCCCGACGTTTGGCTTCATGCCGTTGGGGATCCGCGGTGCGGGCCATTCGAGTTCCGATGTCTTCCGGCTATAGAGCCTTAGGTTAATCGACTAGTCAGTCTAATTAAATCGAAGCAGCGCCGCATGTCAAGAGGTTCCGATCTGGAGCGAGAGGACAGGGTCGGCAGAAACAGGTCGCGCATCGGGTCTTTCGCTTTTGCGGCGTTGCGACGACGGGCTGCGTTCAGGGCCCGCAACGCGACGCGGTCGGCGCCTGGGCGGCGATGCAAGAAAGCAGAGGGGGCTAGAGGAGCGGTGTGAAACCGCCAAATGACTCGCGCTCCGATTCTGAAAACCTTGTCACGTCCTACGCGCAAAAATATTTCGCTTAACCCGTCCGGGCAAATCCGTGGTTTGACTCTGCGCGTCTAACCCGAGAGAGGGGCGGCTCGCGATCGTCACGAACGTTGCGGTGGGTTTGGTGGTCGCGGGAGTTGCGATTGACGAGCGCGGCTCGAGCGGACGGCAAAGTCGTGTGGTCCCGACGCATCAAGGTTGGCGTCAAATCTGCGGGCAACCGCATGAAACCTCGGGCGTCTCATGCGGCGAGAAGACGAACCCATACCCTCACGCCGTTTGAAAATCGAACCGGAAAATGCCACCATCGCGTTCCGGCGCGGGCGCGTCGCGATGGCCGTCAGGGGAACCCATGTCACGCGTGTCGATCAAGTCGAAGGACGATCTGCCGGCCGAACTCGGGCCGCTTTGGGACAAGATGACCACCTATGGCGCGTTCGAGAACCAGGCCGGCGGGATGGCGCACCGGCCGCCGATCTTCAAGCACATCTGGTCGTTGCTGGTCGATCTGGCCGATGAGGCCGTGTTGTCGAAGCGCCATCTCGAACTGGCGTTGGTCACGGTGTCGCTGTTGAACCAATGCGACTATTGCGTATCGCACCACGCGCCTAAGCTGAGAATCCAGGGCGTCTCGGAACAGGGCGCCGCGCGCCTGCTCGATTACAAGGATCATCCCGAACTCGACGCTGTCGACAGGCTGGTGGTCGAATATTCCATCGCTGTAACCAGCAACTGGAACAAGACCCGCGACGAAGTTTTCAGTCGCCTTCGCGAGCATTTTTCCGAAGCCCAGATTGTCGAGCTGACCTGGCGCATCGCGCTGTGCGGCGCGTTCAACCGCTTCAACGACGTCCTGCAATTCGATATCGAGCAGGGGGTCCCGGTTCGGGACGCGGCCGAGTGACGGCCAGCGCGGCTGCAGGCGGCTCATCTTTTCAACCCCTGACGAAAGACAACACCTCATGGCACGCGTGCGCTGTATCACCGAAATGGGCATGGGCGTGGATGTGCACGGCAAGGATTCCACAAAGGCCGCCAAGCGCGCGGTCTCCGACGCCATCCGCCACTCCAGCCTCGGCTTCTTCCGGATGGTGGGCAAGACCTCCCAAGACATGTTCGTCGATGTCACCATCGGCGTGCCGGACCCGAACTCAGTCGACACCGCGGCGGTCGCGAAAGAGCTGCCTTACGGCACGGTGACCGTCACCGCGGTCAAGGGCGGGCTGGAAATTCCGGCCGAGAGCGGCGGCGATGCCATCATCATTGCCAATGCGGCGGTGGTCGTCAGCCTCGATGACAGCAAGGCGGACTAGGATTCGATCGGGATGAGCGCTTGACCGGGATGTCGCCATGTCCGTTATCGATACATCGACCCATCCGCTCGATCGCCCTATCTGGAGCGCGCTGACGAGCCGGCAGCGGGCGTTGGCGGAAGGCGGTGCACGGGCGCTGCGCTATCCCGCTGCGGTCGCGCCCTTCGCGGACTTGGTGGATATGTCCCCGGAGAGCTTCGCGGCGCTCGGCGCGATCATGTCCGGATCCGAAATCGCCGTGCTGTTCACGCCTGACGCCGTGACCGCGCCCGCCGAGTTCAAGACCGTGCTGGCCGAAACCGGCGAGCAGATGATCGGAACACCCACCGAGAGCGCGATCGACGGCGCGGAAGTTGTCACGCTCGGCGCCGATGATGTGCCCGCGATGATGGCGTTGACCGAACTCACCAGGCCCGGCCCGTTCAGTGCTCGAACGCATGAATTGGGAACCTTTCTCGGAATCCGGATCGATGGCAGGCTGGTTGCGATGGCGGGCGAGCGAATGAAGCCTGCCAATTTCACCGAGATGACAGCCGTCTGCGTGGATCCGTCGCACCGCGGCCGCGGTTACGGCCAGCTGCTGCTTGGCGCGATTTCCCGCCAGATCGTCGCGCGGGGCGAGATCCCGTTTCTGCACGTATTTTCCAGCAACGCTTCGGCGATCGCGCTGTACCGGCGGCAGGGAATGGAGATCCGGCGCAACCTGCATGTGACGGTGCTGCAGAAGAAATAATGAAACGATCCAGCAACGGTTGCAGCCCGGCGTCATGGACATCGCGCCAGCCGCGCCGATCAGGCGATGCGGATCACGATCTTGCCGAAATGTTTCTGCTGCTTCATGGCGGCGACCGCTTCATGCGCGTGGTCGAGATCGAATACCTGATCGATGACCGGCCTGTAGCCGTTGAGCTCGATCGCCCGGCACATCGCATCGAGGTTCGCGGCGCTGCCGACTGTGATGCCCCTGACGGTGAGGTTCTTGCTCATCACCATCGCCAGCGGGAAGCTCGCCGCCTGATAGCCGGACAAGACGCCGATCACCGAGATGTGGCCGCCGAGCCGGGTGGCCTTGATCGCGTGCGCCAGGGTTTCGCCGCCGCCGACTTCGACGACGAGATGGGCGCCTTCGCCGCCGGTGGCGGCCATCACCGCGGCCGGCCAGTCCGGCGTGGCGCGATAGTTGATCAGCACGTCGGCGCCGAGTTGCTTGGCGCGGGCCAGCTTCTCGTCGGACGAGGAGGTGAGGATGACCCGGGCGCCCAGCATCTTCGCGAAAGCCAGCGCGGCGAGCGAAACGCCGCCGGTGCCTTGCAGCACCACCGTTTGTCCCGGCTGGACCTGCGCCTCGACCACCACGCTGCGCCAGGCGGTCAGGGCTGCGCAGCCGAGCGTCGCGATCTCGTCGTGGTTCAGGCCGGCCGGCGCCCGCACGACCGAGGCCGCCTTCAGGCAGAGATGGGTCTGCAGCGCGCCGTCGACCTGATCGCCGAGGACGGGAGACATCACATCGCGCGCCACCGGTCCGCTCTTCCAGTTCAGGAAGAAGTTCGGAATGACGGCGTCGCCGACAGCGAACTTCGTGATTCCGTCGCCGACCGTCAGCACCGTCGCCGACGCATCGGAGCAGGGGACGCGCGGAACGGGCAATCCGCGGATGCCGCCGTCGATGCCGACGAGATCGTGAAAGTTGAGGCTGGTGGCATGAATCTTCAGCAGCAACTCGCCGGCGCGCGGCTGCGGGATCGGGCGCTCGATCGTCGGCCCCAACACCCCGTTGCGTTCGATCAGTCGCGCCTTGCCTGTCATGTCGGTCATGTCTGTCGTTCCCGTGAAACGGGTCGGCTTAGCTTCCTGCCAAAAATCTGCTCACTCATCGCCGCCGGCGAAATACCCCGGCTTCCCCGTCGTCCAGGTCTCGCCCCACAACTGCCCGCCGCCGTCCACCGTCAGCGTCTCCCCCGTGACGAACCGCCCCGACGGCCCGACGAGATACACGCAGGCTTCCGCGATGTCCCACGGCGAGCCCGCGCGCATCATCGGGTTCGAGCGCGGATAGGCGGCGCGGGCTTGTGGCGTGTAGACGTTCCAGCCCTCGGTCTCGATCACGCCGGGCGCCACGCAATTGACGCGGATGTTGAGCGGCGCCCATTCGACCGCGACGGCCCGCGACAGCCCGATGACGCCCGCGCGCGCCGCGACCGAATGCGCGATGCCGTAGAGTCCGTGGGTGGTGACGACCACAATGTTGACGATGCTGCCGTGATGCCTGTGGTCGCGCCAGCGCTTTGCGGCGGCCTGCATCATGTACCAGGTGCCGTTGAGATTGGTGTTGATGACCGTGTTCCAGCCCTTCACCGAAAAATCGATCGCGGGTTGCGGAAACTGTCCGCCGGCGCTGTTGATGAGGCCGTCGATGCGGCCATGCGCGGTCCAAACCCTGTCGAACAGGGCGTCGACCGCGTCCGGCTCCCGGATATCGGCGATCTCGGCGGAAGCCTTGAGGCTGCGGCCCACCAGATCGGCGACGAGGGCGTCGAGTTTGGCCTGGTTGCGCCCGACCACGACGACATGGGCGCCGAGCCGCGCCAACAGCCAGGCGATCGCGCGGCCGATGCCGCCGGCGCCGCCGGAGACCACCACGACCTGATCCTTCAGCGCATCGGCGGCGTAGACCGTCGGATGCAACGCAAGCTCCGCGTCGGTCAGGCCGGGTTTGGCGGTCGCTTGATCATCCATATGAGGTGCCGGCCCTTGTCACGTCAGGCAGTCCCCGTACTCTAGCCGCACGACCAAACCTAAGCAAAAACGAGTTGTCATGTCCGATCTGTCAGCCTTTCCGATCACCGCACGCTGGCCCGCCAGGCATCCCGATCGCCTGCAGCTCTATTCGCTGCCGACCCCGAACGGCGTCAAGGTTTCCATCATGCTCGAGGAGACCGGTCTGCCCTACGAAGTGCATCTGGTCGACTTCGACAAGGATGATCAGAAGACGCCGGAGTTCCTGTCGCTGAACCCGAACGGCAAGATTCCGGCCATCCTAGACCCGGATGGCCCTGGAAGTGCGCCGCTCGGCCTGTTCGAATCCGGTGCGATCCTGCAATACCTCGCGGAGAAGACCGGCAAGCTGCTGCCGGCAGACGCCGCGCGCCGCTGGCAGACCATCCAGTGGGTACACTTCCAGATCGGCGGGATCGGGCCGATGTTCGGCCAGGTCGGTTTCTTCCACAAGTTCGCCGGCAGGGAGTTCGCCGACAAGCGCCCGCTGGATCGCTATGTCGCGGAGTCTAGGCGCCTGCTGGCGGTGATGGAAACGCGTCTGGCCGGACGGCAATGGATCATGGACGACGACTATACGATCGCCGACATCGCTTCGCTCGGCTGGGTGCGCAACCTGATCGGGTTCTACGGCGCGCGCGAACTGGTCGGCTTCGGTCAGTTCGGCAACGTCGCGGCCTGGCTCGATCGCGGCCTCGCGCGCCCGGCGGTGCTGCGCGGGCTGCAGATTCCGAAACGGCCGTGAACACGTCAGGTCCCGCGCTTCAACAGTTCATAGACGGTCGGATTGTCCGCGCAGGGGCCAAAACCGCATTCCAGCAGGGTCGAAACCACATTCAGCGCCGTCAGGACGATTACCAGGCAGACCGCCGACGTCGCGAACGCGCCGGGCGGAGCCTGCGTTGTCGCGGTGTCCGGTTCGAACTGACGGTCGCACAGCAGGATGGCCGCGAGCAGGACGATCGCCGCGGCAAAGCCGATCAGGGCCCAGGTGTAGTAATGATAGCCGAGCAGCGCCGTGCCGTAGCCGGCATCACCGGGCAGGATGTGCAGCAGAATCTGGCGCGTCGAAAAAGCCGCCCCCGCCACCGCGGCCAGCAGCGACAAGGCGTAATGACTGGGGCGTGGTCCGAAGCGGACGTTCAGGATGGGGCCGATGGCGAGCAACGCGAACTGGATACGCTGCAGCAGGCAGAGCGGGCAGGGAAGTTCGTGCAGCAGAAGTTGCGCCGCAAAGGCCGCGGCCAGGACGAGCGCGACCGCGTAGAGGCTGAGCGCGTTGAAGGTGACGGCCAATGCGCGGGTCATGCGGTCGCCTCAGAACGACAGTTTCAGCGTGTCAGTCGCGTGGTGCAGATAGGTAGCTATCGAGGCCAGAAACACCACCGCGAACAATGCCAATGCGAGCGATCGCCGGCCGAGCCAGGCAACCAGCATCACGATCGTGACGGCGAGAAAAAGCGCGGTGAATTCCATGTTCGCCCCCGATGCAAGATTTCCGTTAGTACACTATTATCGCCGGTCGAATGGCCCGTTCCGGAAAGAATCGACATGCCCATCACCATTTACGGCATCAAGAACTGCGACACCATGAAGAAGGCCCGCGGCTGGCTCGACAGCCACGGCGTCTCCCATGATTTCCACGACTACAAGACATCAGGCATCGGCAAGGACGAGCTGAAGCGCTGGAGCGACGAGCTCGGCTGGGAAGGGTTGCTCAATCGCGCCGGCACCACCTTTCGCAAACTGCCCGACGGCGACAAAGAAGGCCTCGACGAACGCAGGGCGCTGGCCCTGATGCTGGCGCAGCCCTCGATGATCAAGCGGCCGGTGCTCGATCTCGGGGGCAAATTGCTGGTCGGCTTCAAGCCGGAAATCTACGCAAAGGAAGTCAAACCAGCGGCCGGTTTGCGGGCGCGAAAAACCTAGTTGAATTCGATCACGTCGCCGGCCGGAATGCGGCCGGGTGCGCGATGGAGCAGATCGCGGTCGATGACGGCGCAAAGTCTGGCCGTCGGCAGCATATCGTTTCCGCGCATCAGATTCCGGATTTCGAATCCGCCGTCGTCGCTGATGGTCTTCAGCGACGCGACCACGTGGGTTACATTGTCAGAATCCGAGAACGGCAGCAGCAGCCGCTCATAGGCGACGATTCGTCCATAACTGTCGTCGATGTTGGAAATGGTATAGACGGGCAACCGGCGGGCGATGCATTCATGGTAGACCGGCATTACGACGGGTACCAGTCTCGGGCCCAGATATTCGTCGAGAAACTTGCCTTTGCCGGTATGGCCATAGGCACTCGCCATCCGCGTGCCGTTACTCTGGATCGTCAGGCGCGGCGGCGACGTGGTGGTATCCACGGTATATTCGACGAGATCCGGAAGCTCCTCTTCAAGCCGCGCGGGCTGGTACTCCTCGACGCGTGGCAAAAGCCGTGCGCGGGCATAAAGCCGCAACCAGGTGTTGAGCAGGTCCCGCTGCTTGATCGATTTGACCACGGACGGGTTGGCGCTTTCAAAAATCACGGCTGAAATCCGATCTCGGTCTAAAACGCCGGATGATCGGCCCCTGCGACGAATATTCTATGAACAGGGGTGGTCACGTCAAAACACCGTTAATGGTTGCTTGCCGGGCTGGCCGAATGCCGAGAAGGACCGCCGAACGGCAATCCGGTTCCCGCAACAACATGGCCAGCGGCGGGTGGCCAAGCTTTCCACCTTGCGCAAACCGTGCCGTTGACGGCATATTCCGGCCGGAGGCGGCACGTCCGGAACGGGATTTTCCAAGGCGTCTGGGAGAACCTGCCGGTGGCAAGGATGGGTCAAGCGCGAAGAGTGCTTCGCGCAGATGACTGTTGGGGGAATTTGATTGGCCGATGAGTTCATTCTCGAAACCCACGGATTGACCAAGGAATTCGCGGGGTTCTTTGCCGTTCGCGATGTCGATCTAAGGGTTCGTCGTGGCAGCATTCATGCGTTGATCGGTCCGAACGGGGCCGGCAAAACGACGTGCTTTAATCTTCTGACCAAGTTCCTGCAGCCTTCGGCGGGCCGGATACTCTATAAGGGTCAGGATATTACGGCGATGGCGCCGGCCGATGTCGCACGCCTGGGCCTGGTGCGCTCGTTCCAGATTTCGGCGGTGTTCCCGCATCTCACCGCGCTCGAGAATGTCAGGGTGGCGCTGCAGCGCCAGCACGGGCACTCCTTCGATTTCTGGCGCTCCAAGAGTGTGCTCGACCGCTTCAACGGCCGCGCCCATGATCTGCTCGACGATGTCGGCCTCGGCGAATTTGCCAGCACGCCCGCGGTCGAGATGCCCTACGGCCGCAAGCGCGCGCTGGAGATTGCGACGACGCTGGCGCTCGATCCGGAAATGATGCTGCTCGACGAGCCTATGGCCGGCATGGGACATGAAGACATCGAAAAGATCGCCGCCTTGATCAAACGGATCTCGAAGAAGCACACCATCCTGATGGTCGAGCACAATCTCAGCGTGGTGGCCAATCTTTCCGATATCATCACGGTGCTGACGCGCGGACAGGTGCTGGCGGAAGGCAATTACGCCGACCTCACCAAGGACGAGCGCGTCAAGGAAGCGTATCTGGGGGCGGGTCATGGCTGATTTGAAGATGGCCCATGCCGCCGCGACAAAGTCCGGCGCGGCGACGCCGGTGCTGACGGTTCAGAACCTGGAAGCCTGGTACGGCGAGTCTCACGTCCTCCACGGGATCAATTTCCACGTGAACGCCGGCGAGGTGGTCACGTTGCTCGGGCGCAACGGCGCGGGCAAGACCACCACGTTGAAATCGGTGATGGGGATCATCAGCAAGCGCACCGGATCGATCCGTTTCGGCGATCAGGATATAACCCGCACCTCTTCGGACAAGATCGCGCGCATGGGCGTCGCCTTCTGCCCTGAGGAGCGCGGGATTTTTGCCAGCCTCGACGTGCGTGAGAATCTGCTGCTGCCGCCGGTGGTGCGCCCGGGCGGGCTGTCGCTCGACCAGATCTTCGATCTGTTTCCGAATCTGAAGGAACGGCTCGACAGCCAGGGCACCAAGCTGTCGGGCGGCGAGCAGCAGATGCTGGCGATCGCCCGTATCCTGCGTACCGGGGCGCGGTTCCTGATGCTGGACGAGCCGACCGAGGGGCTGGCACCGGTCATCATCCAGCAGATCGGCCAAACCATCGCGCGCCTCAAGAAAGAGGGTTTTACGATCCTCCTGGTCGAACAGAACTTTCGGTTCGCGGCGACCGTCGCGGACCGCTACTACATCGTCGAGCACGGCAAGGTGATCGACGGTTTCGCGAACTCCGATCTGCAAGCCAACATGGACAAGCTTCACACCTATCTCGGCGTCTGAACGACGTCCTCAAGCACGATCCAGGGAGATACACATGAAAAACAGAATCGCGGCATTTTTGCTCGGCACCGCGCTGGCGTTCGGCGCAGGCAGCGCGGCCTTCGCGCAGGACAAGGCCATCAAGATCGGCGTATTGACTGACAATTCGGGTCTTTACTCCGACCTCGGTGGAGCCGGCTCCACGCTGGCGGCCCAGATGGCGGTGGAAGATTCCGGTCTTGCCAAAAAGGGCTGGAAGATCGACATCGTTTCCGCCGACCACCAGAACAAGCCTGACATCGCCGTCAACACCGCGCGGCAATGGATCGACGTCGACAAGGTCGACATCTTCATGGACGTGCTGAATTCCGGCGTTGCCCTGGCCGTCAATAATCTGGTGAAGGAAAAGAACGCCATCATGATCAATACCGGCGCGGCGTCGTCGGATCTCACCAATGCGCAATGCTCGCCGAACACCATTCATTGGGTCTACGACACCTACATGCTGGCCAACAGCACCGGTCAGGCGCTGGTCAAGGCCGGCGGCGACAGCTGGTACTTCCTCACCGCCGACTATGCCTTCGGCCATGCGCTGGAGCGCGACACCACCGCGGTGGTGGTGAAGTCGGGCGGCAAGGTGATCGGCGGCGTCAAGCATCCGCTGAACACCGCGGATTTCTCCTCGTTCCTGCTGCAGGCACAGGCGTCCAAGGCCAAGATCATCGGCATGGCCAATGCCGGCGGCGACACCACCAACACGATCAAGCAGGCATCGGAATTCGGCATCGTCGCGGGGGGCCAGAAACTTGCCGGCCTTCTCCTGTTCATCACCGACGTCCATTCGCTCGGTTTGAAGGTGGCCCAAGGTCTGAACTTCACCGAAACCTTCTACTGGGACCTCAATGACGGAACCCGGGCGTTCTCGAAGCGCTTCTCCGAGCGCTCGAAGAACAAGGCCCAGCCGTCGATGGTGCAGGCCGGCGTCTATTCGGGCCTGATCCACTACTTCAAGGCGCTCGAAGCGATGGGCGGCAACCCGCATGACGGCGCCAAGGTGGTGGCGAAAATGAAGGAAATGCCGACCGATGATCCCCTGTTCGGCGCCGGCTCGATTCGCGCCGATGGCCGCAAGATTCACCCGGCCTATCTGTTCGAGGTCAAGAAGCCCGAGGAGTCAAAGGGACCCTGGGACTACTACAAGCTGATCGGAACCACCCCGGGAGACAAGGCCTTCAGGCCGCTTTCGGAAAGCGCCTGTCCGCTTGTAAAGAAGTAACACCGGCTGCCCGCCGTTTACCGAGATTTGAGTTTCGAAAGATCGATCGATGCAGGCTCTCTACGCGCAGCTTCTGGTGGGACTGATCAACGGCTCGTTCTATGCGCTGCTGAGTCTTGGGCTCGCCGTGATCTTCGGAATGCTCAACATCATCAATTTCGCCCACGGCGCGGTCTACATGATGGGCGCATTCTGCGCTTACTTCCTGCTCAACGTGATGGGCATCGGCTACTGGCCGGCGCTGATCATCGCCCCGATCGCGGTCGGCATTTTCGGCATGATCCTGGAGCGGACCATGCTGCAATGGCTGTCCGGCCTCGATCATCTCTACGGACTGCTGCTGACGTTTGGGATTGCGCTGATCATCCAGGGCGTTTTCCAGAATTATTTCGGCTCGTCGGGATTGCCGTATGCGATCCCGGATGAGCTGAAGGGCGGCATAAATCTCGGTTTCATGTTCCTGCCGATCTATCGCGGCTGGGTGGTCGTGTTCTCGCTCGTGGTGTGCCTCGCCACCTGGTACCTGATCGAAAAGACGCGGCTCGGCGCCAATCTTCGCGCCGCCACCGAAAACCCGACGCTGGTGCGCGCCTTCGGCATCAACGTGCCCAGGATGATCACGCTGACCTACGGGCTCGGCGTCGGCCTCGCCGCGCTGGCCGGCGTGCTGTCGGCACCGATCAACCAGGTGCGGCCGCTGATGGGCGCCGACCTGATCATCGTGGTGTTCGCGGTGGTGGTGATCGGCGGCATGGGTTCCATCATGGGATCGATCATTACCGGTTTCGCGCTCGGCGTGATCGAGGGGCTGACGAAGTACTTTTATCCCGAAGCCTCCAATACCGTTGTCTTTGTACTGATGGTGCTGGTGCTGCTGGTGAAGCCGACGGGACTGACGGGGCGGGCGACGACATGACAGTAATGACAGACGATACCTTGCCGGCGACCCGGCGCAGCATCCGCGACGAAATGATCGTGTTCGTCGTGATGGCCGCGCTGCTGGCGTCGGTGCCGCTGACCGGCATCTACCCGTTCTTCGTCATGCAAGCGCTCTGCTTTGCGCTGCTGGCCTGCGCCTTCAACCTGCTGATCGGCTATGGCGGCCTGCTGTCGTTCGGACATGCGATGTTTCTGGGCAGCGCCGGCTATTTCACCGCGCATGCGCTGAAGGAATGGGGGCTGACGCCGGAGCTGGGAATTTTGATCGGCACCGCCGGGGCGGCCGGGCTTGGCGTCATTACCGGCGTCGTCGCCATTCGCCGGCAGGGCATCTACTTCTCGATGATCACGCTGGCGCTGTCGCAGCTTCTGTATTTCATCTATCTGCAGGCGCCCTTCACCCACGGTGAAGACGGCATCCAGGGCATTCCGCAGGGTTACCTGTTCGGAATTTTCAATCTCGCCCAGCCGACGGTGCTTTACTACGTCATTCTCGCCGGTTTCCTCGGCGGCTTTCTCGTGGTCTTCCGCGCCGTCAACTCGCCGTTCGGCGAGGTGCTGAAAGCGATCCGCGAAAACGAGCAGCGCGCGATTTCGCTGGGCTACAAGACCGATCACTACAAGCTGCTGGCCTTCATTCTGTCGGGGACGCTGGCGGGGTTCGCAGGCTCGCTGAAAGTGTTCGTGGCCCAAAATGCCTCGCTGACCGACGTGCACTGGACGATGTCGGGGGAGATCGTGCTGATCACGCTGGTGGGCGGCCTCGGCACCATGTTCGGGCCGGTGGTCGGCGCCTTCGTCATCATCGCCATGCAGCAGTATCTCGCCGGTTTCGGACAATGGGTGACGGTGATCCAGGGCGTGATTTTCGTGGTCTGCGTGCTGACGTTCCGCCGCGGAATCGTCGGCGAAATCGCGCACTACCTCCGGCGCTCGCTCTGAGCGGGGCGTTCCGGACCATCCCGCCTTTAACGGTCACGTCACCAGCTTCAGTCCGACGATCCCCGCGACGATCAGGCCGATGCAGGCGATCCGCGCGACACCGGCGGGATCGCCGAACAGCACGATGCCGAGGATCGCGGTGCCGACGGCGCCTATTCCGGTCCACACCGCATAGGCGGTTCCCATCGGCAGCGTCTTCAAGGCGACGGCCAGCAGCCCGATGCTGGCGGTCATGCTCAGCAGCGTTAGCACAGAGGGAACGAGACGGGTAAAGCCCTCGGTATATTTGAGGCCGACCGCCCAGCCGACTTCCAGCAAACCCGCGATCAACAGCAGCAACCACGCCATGGGACGCCTCCCGGCCAGCAGGGTCGTCCCTGCACATGATGATGATGGATTGGAGGTCGTCCTCGCCGACCCCTATATGAGGTCACGCGGGACCGTGCGCAACCGTGTGGTCAGCCCGCGAAAGCCCCTTGATTGCGCCCGTTTTCCCTGTCACAGGCTCGCTGATGTCCGATCTCGCCCTCGCTGCCAAATCGCCGCCCCGTTCGCCGCTGTCAGCCGAAGTGGCGCGCCGGCGGACCTTTGCCATCATCTCGCATCCGGACGCCGGCAAGACCACGCTGACCGAGAAATTGCTGCTGTTCGGCGGCGCCATCAATCTGGCGGGGCAGGTCAAGGCCAAGGGTGAACGGCGCAACACCCGTTCCGATTGGATGAAGATCGAACGCGACCGCGGCATCTCGGTGGTCACTTCCGTGATGACGTTCGAATTCAACGACCTGGTCTTCAACCTGCTGGACACGCCGGGCCATGAGGACTTTTCGGAAGACACCTACCGCACGCTGACCGCGGTCGATTCCGCCGTCATGGTGATCGATGCCGCCAAGGGCATCGAGGCGCGGACGCTGAAGCTGATTGAGGTGTGTCGTCTCCGCGACATTCCGATCATCACCTTCATCAACAAGATGGATCGCGAGAGCCTCGATACCTTCGAGCTGCTCGACGAAATCGAGAAGACGCTGGCGCTCGACACCACGCCGATGACCTGGCCGGTTGGTCGCGGCCGCGATTTCATGGGCACCTACGATATTTCCACCGGCGGCATCCGCCTGCTCGAAGGCGGCGGCGCCAAGACCGGCGCTGCCGAAAACATCGACGTTGCCGAACTCGCAGGGCGCAACCCCAATCTCGACGTCAACGAAATCACCCAGGAGCTCGCGCTGGTGAAGGAAGCCAGCAAGCCGTTCGATCTCAATTCCTTCCGCGAAGGCCACATGACGCCGGTCTATTTCGGCAGCGCACTGCGCAATTTCGGCGTCGGCGACCTCCTGGAAGGCCTCGGCAAATTCGCGCCGCCGCCGCGCGCGCAGGAGAGCAATCTGCGCAAGGTCGAGGCTTCGGAGCCGCGCATGAGCGCCTTTGTTTTCAAGATCCAGGCCAACATGGATCCGAACCACCGCGACCGTATCGCCTTCGCCCGGCTGTGCTCGGGCAAGCTGACCCGCGGCATGAAGGCAAAGCTGGTGCGCACCGGCAAGAGCATGACCCTGTCCAGTCCGCAGTTCTTCTTTGCGCAGGACCGCTCGGTGGCGGACGAGGCCTTTGCCGGCGACGTCGTCGGCATCCCCAATCACGGCACGCTGCGGATTGGCGACACCCTGACCGAGGGCGAGGACCTGACCTTCGTCGGGGTGCCGTCATTCGCGCCGGAAATTGTCCGCCGCGTCCGCCTCACCGATGCGATGAAGGCGAAGAAGCTGAAAGAGGCGCTGCAGCAGATGTCGGAGGAAGGCGTGGTGCAGGTTTTCCGGCCACGCGACGGTGCACCGGCGCTGGTCGGCGTGGTCGGCCCGCTGCAGCTCGACGTACTGAAGGCCCGGCTCGACGCCGAATATTCGCTGCCGGTCGAGTTCGAGGTCTCGGAATTTCAGCTGGCGCGCTGGATTTCGTCCGACGACCGCAAGAAGCTCGAGGCGTTCATTGCCGCCAATGGCTCCGGCGTCGCCGACGACGTCGACGGCGATCCGGTGTTTTTGGCCAAGAACGAGTTCTATCTCGGCTACACCAGGGAACGCGCCGAGGGGATCGTCTTTTCGAGCATCAAGGACGTGAAGAAGAAGGCGTAAGCGGTGCTGCGCATTGCTCCACACGCGTCGTCCCCCGGCTTGACCGGGGACCCACTGCGCCGCGGCCGGGCCATCACACCTGGGCATCCGCCATCGCAGCATGCCGTCAGGTGATGCGGGTTCGAGTGGGTGGCGTCTTGTCCCTCGATGCCGCGGTGGTGCTCACCCGCCGGGCGAGAACGGCGCCGATCACGGAATTGTCGGCCATGAAACGCGGGGATGTGAACAGCGTCAGGCTTGATACCGCGTACCGCGCCCGTCAATTTGCTTACATTGCCTTCGCGAGGCCTTTCCATGCTCCGGCGCATCATCGTCTGCATCATCGCTCTCGTTGCCGTGACGGCTGCCAACGCCCAGCAGCGGCGTCAACTCGATGCAACGCCGTTCTCGCATGCGCCGTGCAGCGTGCTGGACGGAAGACCTTGTACGCCATCGTTCTGCAGCGTGTTCAATGACGGTCCCTGCATTGTCGAGATCAACTTTGCCTATGGCCAGAATCTTCAGCTCACGGTCGAGAGCGCGCCTTCGCCGGGCGCGGCCGCCAACTATCGAAAACCCAGCCACGACCTCAACAGCATCGGCGACTTGTTCGCGGCGCTGCGCTCCTGCTGGTCGCCGCCGCCGGCTTCCTCCGCGCGGGAGGGGATGCAGATGTCGGTGCGTCTCGGCTTCAGGAGATCGGGCGAGGTCATCGCCAGCCCGCGCGTGACTTACGCCACGCCGGGGGCGCCTGCGGAGGTCCGCGCGACCTATCTGAAGGCGATCAACGCCTCGCTCGCCGCCTGCACGCCGCTGAAATTCACCAGCGGCCTCGGCGGCGCCATCGCCGGGCGGCCGATCGCTATCCGCTATGTCGACAATCGTGACCTCGGCAGGCAGACAGAGAAGCCGTGACGGCATAGACGCCGCTCATTCTGGCGCATTGCGGCCCGCGCCCCTAAAGTGGTACCCGATGGTTGCAAGACCGCCCCTGTCACGGAGGAAACGTCATGGGACTATCGGTGATGATCCTGGGCCTCGTGCTGTTCCTCGGCGTCCATACGCTGACCACGCAGCGGAGTTTGCGGGCGCGCCTGATCGCCTCGACGGGCGAGGGCGGCTACAAGATCGGCTATTCGCTGGTTTCGGCGCTGGGCCTCGCGCTGATCGTCTGGGGTTTTGCCAAATACCGCGCGACCGGCTGGATCGAGGTTTGGCAGCCGCCGACCGCGATGAAGCATATCTCCGTGGCGCTAATGCTGCCGGCCGTCATTATGGTTGTCGCCTCCTATATCCGCGGCCGAATCTACACCACGCTGAAACATCCCATGCTGACGGGCGTCAAGCTGTGGGCGGCGGCGCATCTTCTGTCCAATGGCGATCTCGGCTCGATCATCCTGTTCGGCTCGTTCCTGGCGTGGGCGGTGTTCGACCGGATCTCGCTGAAACGCCGCACCGATGCCGGTGCGCCGCCGATCCCGGTCGGCGGTCCCGGCAACGACCTGATCGCGGTGGCGGTCGGGCTGATCGCCTATCTGGCGCTGGCGTTCGCGTTCCATCCCGTCGTGATCGGCGTTGCCGTCGTAGGAGCTTGACCAAGTGTCTGTCCAGTCCACCATCAGGCGCAAGACTGCGCCCGATATCCGCGCCCGCAAGAACGGCGAACCGATCGTGATGCTGACCTCGTATCACGCCCATACCGCCGCTTTGGTCGATCGCCATTGCGATGTCATCCTGGTCGGCGATTCCCTCGGCAATGTGATGCACGGCTTCGAGACCACGGTGCCGGTGACGCTCGATATGATGATCCTGCAGGGCCATGCGGTGATGCGCGGCTCGCAGCATGCGCTGGTCGTGGTCGACATGCCCTTCGGTTGCTATGAAGCCTCCAGGGAGCAGGCGTTTCATTCCGCGGTGCGGATCCTGAAAGAGACCCATTGCGGCGCCGTCAAGCTCGAAGGCGGCGAGCGGATGGCGGAGACCGTGGCGTTTCTGGCCGGGCGCGGCATTCCCGTGATGGGCCATATCGGACTGACACCGCAGTCGATCAACACGCTCGGCTCGTTCCGCGCCCAGGGCCGCGAGGAGGGCAGCTGGGAGCCGATCGAGAACGATGCGCGGGCGATTTCGCAAGCCGGCGCCTTCTCGGTCGTGATCGAGGCGGTCGCCGAACCCCTGGCCAGGAAGATCACCGAAACGATCGCCATCCCCACCATCGGCATCGGCGCCAGCGCTGCGTGCGACGGCCAGGTGCTGGTACTGGAGGACATGCTGGGCCTGTCGGCGCGGACGCCGAAATTCGTCCACCGTTACGGCAATCTCGGGCCGATGATCGAGGCGGCGATCGAGGGCTATGCCGCCGACGTGCGTTCGCGCGCGTTCCCGGCTCCGGAGCATGTCTACGGAATGAAGGCGAAAGGCTGAGACGGAGGTCGCGATGGACTGGTCGCAATATACCATCTCCGCGATGCGGCTCGAGGCGCGCTTCGGCGACCGCGTGGTGCCGGCGTTCTGCCAGCGGCCGCGCAGCATCTGGGCGATGATCGCGGAAGCGGCCGCGCAGAATCCCGATGGCGAGGCGCTGGTCTGCGGCGAGCGGCGGATGACCTGGCGCGAGGTCGCGCGGCAATCGGCAGGGATCGCGGCGGGGTTTCAGAAGCTCGGTCTGCAGAGCGGCGATCGCGTCGCGCTGCTGGTCGGCAACCGCATCGAATTCGTGCTGGCGCTATCCGGCGCGGCGTATCTTGGCCTGGTGACGGTGTTGCTCAGCACCCGCCAGCAGAAGCCCGAGATCGCCTATGTGCTGACCGACTGCGGCGCTAGGGTCCTGATCCATGAAGCCGGCCTGGCCGACCGTCTGCCGGACGCAAGCGAGGTTCCCGATCTCACCCATCGCATCGCCGTCGGCGATGATGCGCGCGCTTCGCAATTTTCCGAGCTCGCCGGTCACGCGCCGCTGCCGGCGCCTGCCGAGGTCGGCGAGGAAGACACCGCGATGATCCTCTACACCTCGGGGACCACCGGGCGCCCAAAGGGCGCGATGCTCGCGCATTGCAACATCATCCATTCGGCCATGGTGTTCGTGTCGTGCCTGCATCTCACCGCGGCGGATCGCTCGATCGCCGCCGTGCCGCTCGGGCATGTCACCGGCGTGGTCGCCAACATCATGACCATGGTCCGTTGCGCGGGCGCGCTGATCATCATGGCCGAGTTCAAGGCCGCGGAGTACCTGAAGGTGGCGGCGCGCGAGCGCGTCACCTACGTCGTGATGGTGCCGGCGATGTACAATCTCTGCCTGTTGCAGCCGGATTTCGATAGCTACGACCTGTCGAGCTGGCGGATCGGCGGCTTTGGCGGCGCGCCGATGCCGATTGCCACCATCGAGAAGCTGGATGGCAAGATTCCCGGGCTCAAGCTGGTGAACTGCTATGGCGCGACGGAGACCACGTCGCCCTCGACCATGATGCCCGGCGAACTGACCGCCACCCATATCGACAGCGTCGGCCTGCCATGTCCCGGCGCCGATATCATCATCATGGACGCCGGCGGCCGCGAACTGCCGCGCGGCGAAATCGGCGAGATCTGGATCCGCTCCGGCTCGGTGATCAAGGGTTACTGGAACAATCCGGAAGCGACGGCGGAAAGTTTCACCGGCGGCTTCTGGCATTCCGGCGATCTCGGCTCGATCGATCGGGAGAATTTAGTGCGCGTGTTCGACCGCCAGAAGGATATGATCAACCGCGGTGGCCTGAAGATCTACTCCGCCGAGGTCGAGTCCGTGCTGGCCTGTCACCCCGGCGTGGTCGAGAGCGCCATCATCGCCAAGCCGTGCCCGGTGCTGGGCGAGCGCGTGCATGCGGTGATCGTGACCCGCAGCGGCGACGTCGGCACCGAAGCGTTGCGCGCCTGGTGCGCCGAGCGGCTGTCGGACTACAAGGTGCCTGAGACGATGGATCTCACCCTGGAGCCTTTGCCGCGCAATGCCAATGGCAAGGTGATGAAGCGGCAGCTGCGCGAGGCGTGGCTCGCGGCGCAATCGTAGTCGTGCGCGGCTGCGCTACAGTTTCGGCGCGCTGGCCTTCGGCAACGGATTTCGTTGGTCCTGTTCCGCGGCAAGGGCGTCGCCGTCGATGGTGGCGGCGCTGATGATGCGTTTGAAATCCATCAGCGTGAACTGGGCATTGCCGACACGGTCCGGCGTCGCGCCCGACGTCAGCTCGACGCTCAGCACGCCGTCGCAATTGGCGCCTTTTGCATCGTCCAGCATGGCGGCCAGGGTTTTTTCCTTGGCCAGCGCGCGTTTCACGGCGGCCACGCAACTGCCCCGGCCATTGCCGTCATTCAGCTTGATCGCGGTTCTCGGATCGAGCGGCCGGTCGATCGCCTCCAGCGCCGTCGCTTCCTTGTACTTCGCGCCGACGGACATGATCGAACCCTTGCGGTAAAAATAATAGAGTTGCTGATTTCCGACGATGGTCGGGACCCCGTATTTATCCATGACCTGCTTGATCATCTCGGCCTTGGAAGGCTGCTGGTCCGGCGCAAAGGTGAGATTTCGGTTGACGAAGTAAGCGAGGTTGGCGCTCGCAGGCGACGAGAAGCTGCTCGAGAGCACTTCGCCGGACTGTTTCGGGCCGGAGGGGAGGGTGAAAGCCAGCGCAGCGGTATAGTTGAGGGCGGTGCCGCCAAATTTCGCCTGCTGGATATCAGCATTGCCGCGGCCCCTGAACGACGATTCAAATGCCGCCTTTGCGGTCTCAGCCGAGGAGTCCGTGGAGATGCCCAGAATATCCGGACGGTTTTTTTTTGAGAACGCCGTCTCCGGTGTCTTCGGCTTGATATCGTAGGCCAGGGAGGCCGCGGGCAGGGCTGCCGGACCGGCGGCAACAATGACAATCAAGGCGCGGCGAAGCATGAATCACCTGCAAAACAAAACCAAAAAAGTTGACAGATTACGCCAATTTTCGAACCGCGATGTCAATATGGCTCTTCCGGGGGCCGCCCCTTTTATATTGCTTGTAATGCCGATCGGCGTTGGCGGTGCCTCGCGAGCCACGCGGTGCCGGAAACCGTCGATACCAGCGCTAAGGGAAAAAGCATCAATTTGCTATTCAACTACCGCGCAATCTCGAACGAATTTGCACCAATTCGCTTCATGCAAGCTTAGAAACTCCCGAGTTAGGGTTCCACTGGCGGGCAGGGGCCACACTCAGGAAGAGCATCACATGAAGAATTTTGTTTTGAAGTTTTGGAACGACGAATCCGGCGCCACGGCGATCGAGTATGGTTTGATCGCAGCGGGTATTTCACTCGCGATCATCGCGGTGGTGAACGGCCTCGGCACCACCCTGAACACCAAGTTCGGTGAGATCAACACCTCGCTCAAGTAACCGACGCGCCTCTTTCTCAAGGGATGTCGTAACCGGGTCGCCGGCGGCCGCTCAACCTCAGTCCGCCGCCGGCTTCCCTTGTGGTCATATCGGCCAGTCCCGGCCACGCAGCGAGGTGCCGACATGGTGGTGCGCGAGTCCGAACCGGCGCGGCAGCCGTTGGCGTCCCGGCCGCCGCCGTTGTCTCGTCCTCCGGAACCGCCGGCGCGACACCCTGAACCCCCGCGAAAATAGCTGGCTCGCTAAGGGGAACAGCCGGTCAGGCGCGCGACGGCATCCAGCGAAATCCTTCGCCGACCGACAGGCGATGCGGTGTCCGCGCATCCGCGACTGAGATGTCCATGCGCTGCCATGGAAGCTACCATCCGCGATGGCCGCGGAAATCCGATGATCTTGCGGACTCGCATGAAGGTAACGTCTTCTTCACCATGAACGCCCCGTTCACCATGAGGATAAATCTCCGAGGCCTTTCGGCAAACTGCTTCAACCCTCAAGTTCCTTTATACCTTTACCGCCTAGTGATGGATGCAGATGACGCCGTCATCACACTGCGGTCAGGCGTCCGGCGTAAGAGTAGATCGTAAAGCGTATGAATACCGCCCGCATTGTGGTCCTGACCATCGCTCTTGGAGCCGGCAGCATTGCCGCGTATCTCGCAAGCGGATCCGACAAGGGACCGACGGCCGAATCGGTCGCCCAGATGCCGACGGTCGACGTACTCGTCGCCAAGTCCGACATCGGTCTCGGCCAATCGCTCAAGCCCGATGATCTGCAATGGCAGACCTGGCCGGCCTCCGCGGCCAACAACAGCTTCATCCGCCGCGGCGAACGCCCCGACGCCACCACGCAGGTGGCGGGCTCGATCGCGCGCGCGCCTTTCATCGCCGGCGAACCGATCCGCGACCAGAAGCT
>LNEC01000005.1 GCA_001464035.1 Bradyrhizobiaceae bacterium Ga0074131 | reverse complement strand
AAGGTTCGTCCGGCGGTGCAGGAGGGGCTGGCTGTTATGTCCGACACGAAAAAGTGGGAAGCGAAACCAGGCACGGAATCCTGGAAGAACATGTTCGGTCAAAAAGTCTGACAACCTGCTGTCGCACAGGTGAGCAGCGGATGGGAACGTCCTCCTCGCTATTGATGTTGGGCTAAGAATGCGATGTAGGGGGCCGATGTTGCGTCCCTGGACGACTAAACCAGCAGCGTTGCGATGGGCTATGTGAATCTCCCAAACTGAGCTTGCCGTAAGTAGCGGCGAGCTCTTTTTTTTGGGCTAAACGTCGGTCATGAATGGCGATGCGCTCAGCTTGAGTCGGAAGGATTGGTTCAAATAAGGCAGATGTTTCCAACGCTCGGTGTCGCCATCAGCGACGATTTGCCCAGTCAAGCACGACAGCGAGATACACGAAGCCACGCGCCATCGGAATATGGGTGACGTCCATCGCCCAAGCCTGGTTCGGTCGCGTGATCACCAAGCTGCGTGGCAAATACGGATAGATCTTGTGACGGGGCTCAGGCTTCGTGGGGCACGGACGGTGGTAGAGCGCTTCTGTCCCCATTGTCCAAATCAGCACTATGACGAGCCGGCGGGCGATCTTGCCTCCTTGGGCGACTGGCAGGCCTTGAAACGTTCGCGAGCCCGCGGATGGAAATTCCTGATGCAACTGGTCAAGGCGCCGCGTGGTCGCGAAGTCGGCCCAAGACACGGGGCTGGCAGATAGTAAACGTTACTACGGGGGCTCACCTAGAAAAGTTCCGCCTGCCGGGTCAGCGGCAAGCGACGCTGTTGACATACCGATCAATCACACACATTATTGGCCATTCCAAAGTGGATGTACCAATTGGAACAGGCCGATTTTGCATGGCGCAGCTTTTCATGACTGGCTATTGAGTGCCCACCAACAGGTGTGATGGTTTTGGATGCGCATGCACCTGCACGCGCATGAGAGGGTGGAGTTAAGATGCGGCAGCTGCCCGTTGGCTATGGGAGATACGACATGCGGGCCCGAAAAACTGTTTCAGGCTATCGAACCCTTCCGTTGGTTGCTGATTTTGAAGTCTGCAGGCTTACTGGAGCGTGCACGACCATTTGTAATTCAGGTGTCTTGCGTTCCAAACTTGCAGAGGTGCGGCTGTGATAGGGGGATATGTCGCGCGTCGCATTCTCGCTCTTATTCCCACACTCTTCTTTGCCAGCCTGATTGTCTTCTTCACTATTAGGCTCATACCTGGAAGCGTCATTGATCTGATGTTGTCGCAAAACGACGGGAGTGCGTCCGGATTGCCGCGCGCTCAATTGGAAGCGGCACTTGGTCTCGATCAGCCAATATACATTCAATACTTTCGCTGGCTCGGCTCGCTTCTGCTGCACGGTAACTTGGGAAATTCGCTCTGGACCGGTACGCCTGTCATGGACGAAGTCGTCCATCGCCTCCCGGTTACGTTTGAATTGGGCGCCATGGCACTCGTCATTTCGTTGTCAATTGGCGTCCCGATTGGGGTCTACACGGCGTTGCGGCAAAACACGATCGGCGATTACATTTTTCGTACCGTTTCAATCCTGGCACTAGCCATTCCGGGCTTTTGGATTGGTACGCTGGTAGCGGTGCTCCCTGCCTTGTGGTGGGGTTGGTCGCCACCAATCAGCTATGTCTCACTGCTACAAGATCCCGTTGCACACCTGGTGCAGTTACTGATTCCGGCTCTGATTTTAGCAATGGCGTCTTCCGCGCTGATCATGCGGCTGACCCGAACAATGATGCTGGAGGTATTACGGCAGGACTATATCCGTACTGCTTACGCCAAAGGTTTGCCCGTTAGGACAATCATGGCGCGTCATGCGCTGCGTAATGCATTGATTCCCGTCATAACTCTCATCGGTCTTTTAGCTCCTCTGCTGTTTGGTGGCACCATCATTATGGAGCAGATTTTCGCAATTCCCGGTATGGGGCTTCTTTTGCTGGAGGCTGTCGGCAACAGGGATTATCCAATGATTACCGGCGTCTTTTTAATAACTGGAATCGCTGTCATAATCATCAATTTGTTGGTCGATTTGAGCTACGGATGGTTTGATCCGAAAGTGCGGACACGCTGATGACCGAAATCACTTATCGTTCGAAGCCCTCCGGTACACAGTTGATGCGCAAGCTCAGCTCGTTTCGATCCTTTGTGGTTCGCTTGTTCCGTGAAAACCCGTTGGGTGCGATCGGTGCTGTTGTATGTCTAATATTTCTGTTCGCCGCTATCTTCGCCGACCTATTAGCGCCGTACGGCTTCAACCAGATTATGCCGAGCAATCGGACGAAGCCACCGAGCTGGCAATTCTGGTTCGGTACCGACCATCTCGGCCGCGATATATTTTCGCGCGTTCTTTATGGCGCGAGGTTGTCGATCATTATTGCGCTCGCCGCATCAATGCTCGCAACCATCATCTCGGTCGTCATTGGCATCATAACTGGCTACCTTGGCGGCAAGATCGATATGATTGCTCAACGCTTCGTCGATGCATGGATGAGTTTTCCCGACATCGTCATTCTGATTGTCGTAGTGGCGGTCGTTGGACCCGGCATGCTCCAAATTATCCTTGTACTTGGTTGTCTGTATGGGGTGGCTGGCTCACGAATCATTCGCAGCGCGGTGTTATCAGTTCGTGAGCAGAGTTTCATTCATGCTGCTCAGTCAATCGGTGGATCAAATACACGTGTGATCTGGCGTCATATTCTGCCGAACATCATGCCTCCGATTATTGTGTTGTTCACGATGCGTGTTGGCGCGGTGATACTTGTAGAGGCCGCATTGTCGTTTTTAGGGCTAGGCGTTCCGCCTCCTACGCCGACGTGGGGCGGCATGCTAACGGGAAGTGCGCGCAACTACATGTATCTTGCGCCATGGATGGCGATAGCGCCGGGCATATGCCTGACGATTGTAGTCTTTAGCGTCAATATGTTTGGTGACGCACTACGTGATCTGCTGGACCCGCGGATGAGCGGAACTCGTTGACAAAATTAGAAACCCAAGGAGGAAATAATGCGAAATCAGGAGTGGCGTAAGCAGGTTGGCGCAGGACTAACTGGTTTACTTCTCTTTGCAAACACAGCCATCGCTCAAACGATGGAAACTCCGAAGTACGGAGGCACCTTGGAAGTCGCAAGCGTCTGGACTGCACTTCCGGCTCTTTCCTGGGACAATTATGACTGGCAATGGAAACATAATCACGACACCGGCCAGGTTTACGAGCAGCTATTTGCGGCTGATATATCTCAGGCGAGGAGTCGCGGTGGAAAGGACTCATTGGTCCTTGATGCCTTCATTTCCAATAAAAGCATGCGGGGAGAACTTGCGGAGAAATGGGAGTGGGAGAATCCTCTTGCACTCAAAATCACGTTGCGCAAGGGAGTGATGTTCCCGGATAAGCCGGGTGTTATGGTCTCGCGCGAGCTCACCGCTGATGACATCCAATACACCTTCAATCGGCAAAATTCGAGTCCGAAGAAGATGGATGGAATTTATGACTATGTGGCGAGCGTGAAAGCGACGGACAAATACACTGTCATTTTCAATTTGAAGGAATACAACGCTGAGTGGGCTTACCGGTTCGGGTACGGATACTATTCAGCTATCATCGCTAAGGAGGTGGTTGATGCAGGTGCCGCTAACTGGAAAAACGTTAACGGTAGTGGCCCGTTTACGCTGACAGACTATCTGTCCGGAAGCTCCACTACTTACGCGAAGAACCCGATCTATTGGGATGCCGAGACGATAAACGGAAAGCAGTTCAAACTCCCTTACGTTGACAAGCTCGTATTGCGATCCATCAAGGATACGGTGACTCAAACAACAGCACTGCGGACCGGTAAACTCGACATACTTGAGGCTATTGGTTGGGAGGACGCTGAAAGCTTGAAGAAGAGCACTCCTCATCTCAAATGGAATCGATGGCTAGCTACCAGCGGAACATTCTTGGCAATGCGTGTTGATACCAAGCCGTTCGACGATGTTCGGGTTCGCCGAGCGATGAACATGGCGATCAACAAGGAAGAGATTATCAAGGCTTACTACCAAGGCAATGCCGAGATGCTGGGTTTCCCGCAATACAAGGAGTTCGGCGAATACTACGAAGGTCTCGATAAACAGCCGGCGAGTGTGCAGGAGCTATTCAAGTTTAATCCCACGAAGGCTAAAAAGCTGTTGGCTGAAGCGGGGTACCCGAATGGCTTCACGTTCAAAACGCAGGTGTGCTCCTGCACTGCCAGTCACATGGATGGGTTGCCGGTGATCGCGGGCTATCTGGAACAGATCGGTGTGAAGATGGAAATCCAGCCGATGGAATACGCGGCGTTCCTATCGGCGATGACGTCACGGACTAATGCAGCCGGGTATTATATGAGCAACGGTCGATCCAATCCTACGCGAACGTTGCACAGGAGCTTCGTCGCCGGTCAGGTCTGGAACCCCTCACAATGGAACGATCCCGCCTTCAACGTTAAGATGGATGAGGTTTACCAGGAGAGGGACGAGAGCAAGCGCATCGCGATGGTCCGCGAAATGACGACAGATATTCTCGACAAGGCACCATACATCTGGCTGCCAACGCCTTACGTGTTCACGGCCTGGTGGCCGTGGGTAAAGGGCTATGAGGGCGAGCTACGTGCGGGTGCAGAGCGTCCAGGTCCAATCTATGCGCGCATCTGGCTTGACCAGGATTTGAAGAAGAAGATGGGCCACTAAGTGCTGTTCGTGCTGAAGGTGGCCAGAGGTTAATATTGACAGCAGTGCTTGAGGCACTGCTGTCGTA
Source organism: Bradyrhizobiaceae bacterium Ga0074131 (assembly GCA_001464035.1). Classification (GTDB taxonomy): domain Bacteria; phylum Pseudomonadota; class Alphaproteobacteria; order Rhizobiales; family Xanthobacteraceae; genus Bradyrhizobium. Next base: position 68,738 of record LNEC01000005.1, on the reverse strand, counting down.
TCTAGGAGTAAAGATTTGGCGAGTACACCTCTTCTTCAGGTTCGCAACCTCACAACTCAATTCGGAAGTGGTGCAGGGGCGTTCACCGCTGTTAACGATATCACATTTGACGTCAACGCCGGCGAAACGGTCGCAATCGTGGGTGAGAGCGGATCTGGCAAAAGCGTCACTGCGCTGTCAATTCTTCGCCTTGTGCCAACCCCTCCGGGTCATATCGTCGCTGGAGAGGTTGTGTTTGAAGGCATTGACCTTCTAAAGCTCAGCGACGCGGAGATGCGAGCGGTGCGTGGTAATCGTATAGCCATGATTTTCCAGGAACCCATGACGTCGTTGAATCCATCTCTAACCATTGGCCTACAGATAGCGGAGCCCGTCAATTTACACAAAGGAATGCCATGGAATATGGCCTATAAGAAAGCAAAGGAGTTGCTAGAACGAGTTCGAATGCCTGATGCGCAAGGCCGACTTAACACCAATCCGCATCAATTTAGTGGCGGCATGCGCCAGCGTATCATGATTGCGATGGCGCTGGCATGCGAGCCGAAGTTGATCATCGCTGACGAGCCGACTACTGCGCTGGATGTTACGGTGCAAGCACAGATTCTTGAACTTCTGAAAGAACTCACACACGAAACCGGGGCGGCATTAATCCTGATTACGCACGATCTCGGCGTAGTCGCAAGGTATGCAGACCGTGTCTGTGTAATGTACGGCGGCAAGATCGTCGAAACCGCCGATGCATGCGATCTCTATGAACGGCCGATGCATCCCTATACACGTGGTTTAATGGCCTCGATCCCGCGGCTTGATCAGCCGGCGGGAGTGCGACTTGTGCCGATAATCGGACAGCCACCCAATCTAGCACAATTACCGCCGGGCTGCGCATTCAATCCGCGTTGCAGCGAGGCGGCTGAGCGTTGCCGGCGCGACACCCCAAATCTCATGAAGGCAGGCGATGGGCATTCACACGCTTGCTGGATGGTACCCCATGGTTGACAACATTATTGAAGTCGAGGCGTTAAAGGTCCATTTCCCTGTCCGTGGCGGATTTCTACAGCGCGAAGTCGGCCCGGTGAGGGCAGTGGACGGTGTCTCGTTTTTTGTACAGGAAGGCGAAACGCTTGGACTCGTTGGGGAGAGCGGCTGCGGAAAATCCACGACAGGTTTAGCGGTGCTGCGGATGTTGCCGGTCACCAGCGGCAAGATCACCTTCGAAGGCATCGACATAACGAACTTCGACCAGAATGAGATGCGGCCGATTCGGCGCCGTATGCAAATGGTTTATCAAGACCCCTTTGGATCGCTTGATCCGCGAATGTCGATCGGCGATATCATTAGCGAGCCGCTTGAAATCCATCGTCTGCATAACAACAAAGCCGATCGACGCGACCGCGTTACTGAGCTGTTACTGATGGTTGGGATTCGACTTGATATGATCGAACGCTACCCGCATCAGCTTTCGGGCGGTCAGCGTCAGCGTGTAAGCATTGCCCGCGCGCTGGCGGTTGAACCACGACTCTTGATCTGCGATGAGCCTGTTTCCGCTTTAGATGTGTCGATCCAAGCACAGGTCGTCAATCTGTTCCAAGAGTTGCAAGAAAAGCTGGGCCTTTCTACCATTTTTGTGGCACATGATCTCGCGGTGGTCCGCCATGTTAGCCAGAGGGTCGCAGTGATGTATCTCGGAACGATTGTGGAGATCGCATCTAGGGATGAGCTGTATGCAAGCCCGAAGCATCCTTATACCAAGGCATTAATGGCGGCAATTCCAGTACCAAATCCTGTTCTTGAAGCGAGCCGAGCACACCAGACTATCGACGGCGAAATACCTAGTGCGCAGAGGCCACCATCCGGTTGTCGTTTCCACACCCGATGCATCCACGTGATGCCGATCTGCAGCGAGATAGCGCCGGAGCTACGCAGCGAAGGGAACAGCAGCGTTGCTTGTCACCTTTACTCCTGAGCAATGCAGCACTTGTTTCTACGCAAAAATTCGTTAGTGCCGAAATGAGTTTCATGCATTGAAGAGTCGCTCTGAGCTGCTGCCGGTTTGATGGACACCGAGATTGGGTGCTTCATGAAGCCGGAGGTAACCATGCAGAGACGAAGGTTCACTCGAGAGTTCAAGCTTGAGGCGGTCAAGCTGGTCAGGGAGTGCGGGTATCGGCAGCACAGGCTGCGCGTGATCTGGACGTGCACGAGAACGCGCTGCGCAAGTGGGTCAGGAAGTTCGGCTCCGACCCGGCACAGGCGTTTCCCGGCCATGGCCAGATGAAGCGATGAAGCCGGAGCAGCAGGAGATCGAACGGCTGCGACGTGAGGTGACCAAACTGAGGGCTGAGCGGGATATCCTAAAAAAGGCCGCGGCTTACTTCGCGAGGGAAGCGACATGAAGTTCGTCTTCATCGCGAAGCACCGGGCCATCTGGCCGGTGGCATGGCTATGCAACGCATTGGGCGTGTCTCGTTCGGGCTTCCATGCCTGGCTGAACCGATCCCCCAGCGCCAGATCGCGAAGTGACGAAGCCGTCAGCCAACAGGTCTAGGCAAGCTTTATTGCCGGCGATCGGACCTACGGTGCACGGCGGGTCTGGCGAGATCTTCTTGCAGACGGTGTCGATTGCGGTCTGCACCGGATCGAACGGCTGATGCGATTGCAGGCTATACGTGCGCGGTGTCTTCAACCACGCCGGCTATGCGTGAACTCAATGCAAAACCGTTCAAAAAGGCCCAGGTGGATTCAACTGGTGAACGCAACACCTTGCGTAAGCTTAGCGCGGGGCGTGATGACACCAAGTGGTTTCATCGGCCGCGTGTTGAGTTTCAGCTCCACGGTGACCGACTCTTGGAACAGCCCCGTTTTGTGGCCCAAGTTCTAGGTAATTTCTCGGGTTGGCTGAGTTTGTCGAGCGAACTCGTTCGGCGCCTGTTGCCGAGCGAGGTATGGGTGACCTTGCCCCAGTTTATATCCAGCGGTGAGTTCGCTCCTGGCGTTGGTGAAGCCCCCCCAAATCTAGGCCAGCTGATGCTGGCGCATGGACTGCGCGGAGTCGCCGTTGCGAATGATATCTGCGGCCTTTTCCGCCATTGCCATAATCGGTAAGTTTGTGTTCCCGCTGATCACAGTTGGCAGTATGGAGGCGTCGATAACCCTAAGGTTATCAATGCCTCGGACTCTCAACTGAGGATCAACAACAGCTTCATTGTCTTTACCCATGCGGCAAGTACCGACGGGGTGATAAATCGTTTCTGCGCGCTCACGTATCCATTTCTTAAGGGATGCCTGACCAGAAAACGCGTCGCAGTCCAGCTTGCGCTCGATATGTTGTTTCAGCGCCGATTGCTCAGCGATTTCGCACATACTCTCGATTCCGCTCTGCATGCTAACAAGGTCTGATTCCTCGGAAAGGAATCGCGGATCAATTGCAGGTGCGTCTGACGGATCCGCTGTTCGCAGTTTGAGCGTTCCTCGACTCTTGGGACGAAGCTGGCAGACGCGGACAGCGAAACCATGAGCAATTTGCTCGCCGGACGGGGGGCTTCGCAACGCCAGGATAAGGTGGGCCTGCCATTCGGGCAGGGAAGAACTACTGTCAGGGCCCCAGAATGCGCCGGCCTCGACCCCCTGAGATGCGGCGGGACCGTTTCCGCGAAGCATGTATTGTGCGCCCGCCAGACTTCCTTTTAACAGCCCAAGATAAGGAGTAAGCGTAATTGGCTGGGACGCTTCGAAACGAAGCGGGCAGTCGAGATGATCTTGCAAATTTTCTCCCACGCCGACAGAATCTAAAGTAGGTTTTATGCCGACTGATTTGAGATGATCGGCTGGACCTATCCCCGACAACATGAGGAGCTGTGGCGACCCGAGCGCTCCGGCGGCTAGTAGCACTTCCCGCTCTGCCGTGATTGTCGTTTCCCGACCGCCTCTTTCGATCACCACGCCACGCGCGCGCGACCCTTCGATCGCTAGTCGCCGGACCGCGCAATCGGTCATGATCGTGAGGTTTCTTCGATCTTTCCCCAGATCAAGATATTTGTAAGCCCCAGATCGCTTGCCGTTCGCGATGGTGAGTTCATAGAAGCCTGCACCAATCTGGGAGGTGCCGTTAAAGCCATTGTTCCTCGGCAAGCCAGCGGATACGGCGCTTTCAATGAATGCCTTAGAGATTGCATGCTGTAGCGTGCCATATGAGAGCTGAATAGGTCCTGAGTACCCTCGGTCAGGATCATGATCGCCTGCGACCGATCTAGCATCTTCAATTTTCCGAAAATATGGACGCATAGACTCGTAACCCCAGGACGGCAGTCCTTGGGCGGCCCACGAGTCGTAGTCCCATGAATTGCCACGGATCGCGATCATGGAGTTGATGGAGGACGATCCTCCAACGACCCGACCGCGAGGTATGTAGATAATCCGATTGTTCAGATGGGTCTGAGGCTCGGTCCAAAAGCGCCAGTTGTATTTTTTGCTCGTGTAGAGAACACGAATGCCCGCGGGCATATGAACGAATACAGAGGATGCGGGCGATCCTGCTTCGATGAGCAAAACTTTGATCTTAGGATCCTCGCTTAACCGCGAAGCCAATACGCATCCAGCCGAACCTGCGCCAACAACGACGTAATCATATGCAAGGGATTTCATTTGCAGGTCCTCTTGAGCAGAAAGTGAGCACTCGCGGGAGAGTATCAGCCAAACCTATTCAATCCCGCTCGGGGTCCAAAACTTGGCACTCGACTTCAATTCTTAAATGGAGCTACCATATTGGTAGGCCAAAATAGCTTGCCGTGGGCTCAACGTCAACCGATAGGGGACTTGTTTGGTCGCTCGAACGTTGACGATCATGCTTGTTACCGCGTCTTTTCTGATCATATTGAAGAAAGCCGGGGACTGGATCGCTTATACAAAAAGACAGCGAGAAGTCCGTAGAAATTCTAGACCGTTAGTACTCTAATTCTGCTACAAGTAGTGCACCGCATATGTAGTGCGTCTGCATTTCGGGACCGCGCGTAAGCGCCCAATTCTGCGCCGATGACAAAGATCGAGCCAGATCGGTCCGAGCGGCGATATGCCCTCAAGAGGGTCGGCAACGGACTTTGTACGCCACGCCGAAGGCCGCGTTACCTGAATGTCGTTCAGGGCCAGATCGGGCCTACCAATTTAGTGCACCGCAGCTATATCCGTGAAGTGTACAAAATCGAGCAGAACCGCGTCAGATTCGTACCATTTCACTTTCCATTCAATGACCGCTGCTGTCGATAATACCCCGGACCCGTCTGTAGACGTTGGCTTTTCAGCGTGATCCTTCTCAACGAGAACATAACCTTTCAAATACACCTGCTTATCGATTAAAGTGGCGTATTGCAGATTTGGGCATTCTCGCGGTTGCCTGGAACGCGATCCCCATAATCGCAACCACGCGTCTTGCAGGACCAAACAACAAAGAGTGCAAAACAATGACCGAGAACGATCGAGCTGATCAATTAATGGTACCTTCAAATGCCGTGGGAAAAATTCTCTCATTCATCCGCGAGCGTCGCTACCAACCTTTGGAGCGCCTTCCGTCTGAACGCGATTTCGCTGAGAAATTTGGCACCAGCCGTGGTGCTGTTCGTGAGGCATTGGCGACTTTGGAAGCTATGCGCGTTGTTGAGAGGCGTCCCAACTCCGGCATATATCTTCGAAATTCCGACGATAGTAGTATCGAAGCGCTCGTCCTTCACGCCGAATCCGGACTTCCATTCCAGGCCGATGAGATCGCCGATGTATTTGAGGTGCGGCGTATGCTTGAAGTGCAAGCTGTCAGGCTGGCTTGCAACCGCAGAACAGCCGATAACATTCGTGATCTGCATACGATTCTAACAAACACTGCGAGGCGCATTGCAAGAAGGCAGACGATTGAGTTCGAAGATGAAGCTTTTCATCTTGGGATTTTTATTGCGACCAAAAACGACATCCTGCTTCGTGTTGTAAAATCCTTCTATGAAATGTCCCGACAGCGGCGGCGCGTCTACTTTGCGGATCAAGGGCGAGGACGTCGCTCTTATGAAGATCATTGTAAGATTCTTGAAGCGATCGAAAATCGTCGCGTCGGTCAAGCCGAACAAAGGATTAGCGACCATCTATCCCAAACGATAGAGAATTGGCAGCGCTTGCTTGGCGAGCCAAATTTGCCCAAGAAACGGTAGGCGCTCCTGAAATTTACGAGGCTCGGTCACCGATGCGGAGATTCTGCTCGGGCTCGGGCTTGGTAGTACGGGGACGGAGCTCTCCGATCTTGGCGTGAAGCGACTTCACGTCGATGGCTGCTTGCTCGGCTCCGGACCCGCCACCGGGACCGAATGCATCGGCGGCCTTGCTTTCAAGCTAAGTCTTCCACGTCATGATCTGATTGGGGTGAACGTCGAACTGCTCGGCCAGTTGAGTTGTCGTCCGGTCACCCTTGACGGCGGCTAGAGCCGCCTTTGCCTTGAAGGCTGGTGTGTGGTTCCGGCGTGCTCGTCTGCACATGGTCGCTCCTGATTCGCAGGCATCGGCGTGCCCGCTGTCAGGCAGAAATTCGACTTGTCGTCCTGTTCAAGTTTGCGGAGCCGGCTCTATTCATTCTTGACATGGTTAAAAAATGGACCTACCAGATTGGTAGCATCAAAAGTCAAGCGTCTTCTTGGGTGTGATCAACCAGTGTCGCCATATAACATTTGGCTCCGTGTGCTGAGCGGTCGTTGTGTTCTTGAGAATGCTCCCAAAGAGATGCCTCGCGGAGAAAGATGATCGATGACCCCGGACTTATTGTCGAATCTGCCATCTAGAATCCACATGATATTGGAGGAGGGTGCAAAGGAGGGGGCGTCCCGAATTGCATTCACCGATGAAGATGGTGCGGAGTGGAGCTATCGGCGTCTGATCGACACTGTTGCCGATGTTGCCGGAAAAATGGCGGAATTGGGTGTTCGTCCTGGCGACCGTGTTATGGTGGTCTGTGAGAATTCGATCGCCGCAATTGTGCTGATGTACGCTGCAAGTCGGTTGGACGCGTGGAGCGTGATGACTAGCGCTCGTCTCAGCTCACGCGAGATTGATTTGATCAAGGAAGACAGCAGTCCCCGCTGTGTATTCTACACCCATACCATTTCTTCGGAAGCGGACGCTCACGCACGGCGCCATGGCGCAACTCTGGAGGTGTTTGACGAGATCGGTAGGGTGAAAGTTGGAAGCCTGGATGCGGGAACAATGGCCGAAAGTGTTGAAAGTGATCCCGCAAAGCAGGTTGCTACGCTGATTTACACAACGGGAACCACAGGCCGCCCCAAGGGGGTGATGCTGAGCCATCGTAATCTTGCATTTGTTGCCTGCCGTGGAAAATTAACGAAGACCATTTTGGCGGATGACGTTTCGCTATGCCTCATGCCCATCTCGCATTCGTACGGGCTTGCTCTGATGCAGGGACTGCTCTTTGCGGGAGGTCATTCGCGAATTATGTCGCGTTTTTCGCTCGCGCAGACAATCGAAGTCATTCAAAATGGTACGCTGACATTTTTCGCAGCCGTGCCGGCTTTATTTGCTCGCCTCGTTGCTCATGCTGACCAAACTGATCTTCAACTCATGCCAAATCGGTTGCGGTACGCCTACACTGGGACGGCGCCGCTCGATCTATCACTTCGCCAAAATGTCGAGCGGGTGCTTGGCGTCGTACTTCACAACGGTTATGGCCTAACTGAGACGTCGCCTACTATTAGCCGCACTCTATATGCGGTAGGAAGCAATGAGGTCAACATAGGTACTCCAATTCCTGGCGTTGAGATCAAGATTGTTGGGTCCGATGGCTGCGAGATTATGGATGGCTCTCCAGGAGAGCTGCATGTGCGTGGACCTAACGTGATGCTTGGCTATTTTCGTCAGCCAGAGCTTACAGAGGCGGTAATCGATAAGGATGGATATTTGAATACTGGCGATATTGTGAGCGTTAATTCAAAGCAAGAGATGGTAGTGCAGGGGCGCACTAAAGAATTGATCATTCGTTCAGGCTTCAACGTTTATCCTCCGGAGATTGAGGCGGCGCTTAATACGCATCCAGCAGTTCTGAACTCTGCAGTCGTTGGGCGGTCAATCGAAGGTAATGAGGAAATTGTTGCCTTTGTTGAGCCGGTTCCTGGCTGCCATATAGAGATAGACACACTATTTGCGCTGCTGGATGAGCAGCTCGCTCGGTACAAAAAACCTCAGAAGATAATCGTGATGTCACAGCTTCCGGTTGCTCCAAACGGCAAGATCAGAAAAAATGACTTGAAGAAGTACGCAGAAGCGCTGCCTTCCTTCGCCTAGCAGGGCTCTTCAAAGTTTATTCACCGTCAGCACCCTTGAGACAAACTGAGAGTCTCGACGATGGTGTCCGTCGGCAGATGAGTATCGAAAATCAGCTTTTGGGCGTGCCGCGTATCCATGGCGAACTGCTCAAGCTTGGGATTGAGGTCGCTCAATCAAGGCGTCGCGAATGGGATGGACCGGCCGTGCTCCCGCCCCTAACGACTCGCAGAGTCGGTTGAAGGGCTTTTGAAGAGCACGAGGAGGACACGCCATGCCCAGCAAAGCAGACACCACAATTGCGCGCACGATTGGTATCGATACCGGCAAGAACACGCTGCATGGTAAGCGCTGTTTCTAGGCCACGGCTTTGAGTTCTTGCTTTCTATAGGCCCACGGCAGCAACTGATCGATATCGCGGTTGGGGTGACCATTGACGATGCGCGTGAGGACGTCGGTCAGATACGCGAGCGGGTCGATGTCGTTCAACTTGCAGGTCTCGATCAGGGACGCGACGGTGGCCCAATGCTTGGCGCCTCCGTCGGAACCGGCGAACAACGCGTTCTTCCGGCTGAGCGCGATCGGGCGGATGGAGCGCTCGACAGTATTGTTGTCGAGTTCGATGCGGCCATCATCAATGAAGCGCGTCAGGCCCTGCCAGCGCGACAGGGCTTAGCGGATGGCCGTGGCAAGCTTGCTTTTCTGGCTGATCAGGCCGAGTTTTGTGCGCAGCCACGGCTCGAGCGCGGCGATCAGGGGACGGCTTTTTAGCGAGCGAACTGCTCGGCGCTCCTCGGGACTTCGACCGCGGACGTCTTTCTCGACGGCATAGAGCCCGGCAATACGTTCGAGCGCTTCGCTGGCGATCGGTGCCGGACCAGAGACGGCGAGCTCATAGAACCCACGTCGAACGTGCGACCAGCAGAATGCAAGGCGGACGTCGCCTCGGTCGGCCAGCTTGCGGTAGCCGGCATACCCATCGACCTGCAGGATGCCCTTGAAGCCCTCCAGATGGGTGATTGGCCGCTCCGACTTACGATCGGGTGCGTAGACATAGACGACGCCCGGTGGGTCACAGCCGCCCCATGGCCGGTCGTCGGCGGCATAGGCCCAGAGCTGTCCGGTCTTGGTGCAGCCCCGGCCAGGGTCGAGCACCGGCGCGGTCGTCTCGTCCGCATACAGGCGGGGGCGCTCCTTCAGCCTCGCCAGCAGCCGCTCCTGCAGCGGGCGCAGGTGCCAGGCAGCGTGGCCGACCCAGTCCGCCAGCGTCGATCGGTCCAGTTCGATACCTTGCCGGGCGTAGATCTGCGCCTGGCGATACAGCGGCAGATGATCGGCATATTTCGACACCAGGACCTGGGCGATGGTGGCTTCCGTCGGCATGCCGCCTTCGATCAGTCGCGCGGGCGCGAGGGCCTGCACAACACCATCCTCGCAACGCCGGCAGGCGTATTTCGGGCGGCGGGTGACGAGCACCCGGAACTGCGCCGGCACGATGTCCAGCCGCTCGCTCTTGTCCTCCCCGATCCGGTGCAACTCGCCCTGGCAGCAAGGGCAGGTCCTGCTGTCGATATCGTCGTCGATATCGACCCGTGGCAAATGCGCCGGCAACGAGCCGCGGTTGGTGCGTCGCTTCTCGGCGCGCGCGGCTCGCTCAGTCGGAGCCGACTGATCTGCTATCGCCGCATCGCTCGCCGCCATTTGCTCGACGTCTTCGAGGCCGAGCAGCATTTGATCTTCGGGCAGCGTCTCGGCCCTGCGGCCAAAACGGTGCCGCTGCATTTCCTTGATGATCTGGCGCAGCCGCTCACTCTCGCACTGCTCGGCGAGCAGCATCGCTTTCAGCGTCTCAAGATCGTCGGGCAATGCGTCGCTTGGCATCATCGAATCAGATCATATTCGGCGACAATTTGCGACGGCCTCGATGCGGCTAATTCACTTCAGGGATAAAGATCAGCTCGGCTGTGTCGGCGTCACTGTTTCCCGCGCCTCATGGACGCGACGCCAGTCCAGCCCTTCCAGCAGCGCAGACAATTGCGCGGCCGATAACTTCATCACGCCGCTCTCGATCTTCGGCCATCGGAAGATGCCGTCCTCCAGCCACTTGGCGAACAGACAAAGACCGGTGCCATCCCAGAACACCAGCTTGATCCGGTCGGCGCGCTTCGCTCTGAACACGTAGACCGCCCCGGAGAATGGATCCGCCGCCATTGTCTCGCGCACCAGTGCTGCCAATCCCTCGGCACCCTTGCGGAAGTCGACGGGCTTGGTCGCCACCATCACGCGGACCGCGCCGGTCGGGCCGATCATGCTGTGGCTTTCAACGCCCGCAGCACCGCTGTCACGGTCTTTGCATCCGCACCGCGGCCAACCCGAACCGTCACGTCGTCGATCTCGACCTCGATCAGTCCCGCATCGGGCTCAACCTGACGCCGCGGCATTTTGCGTTGACGACGGACGGACGGGGAAGACGGTGCCATGTCCAGGACTGCCGGAATGAACTGCAGCTCTTCAGCATCTGAAAGCGCAGTCTGGGACGCTTGCAATCCCCGGCGCCAGCCATAACTGCTGCGGCGACAGTCCGTGCCGTCGGGCTACGGCAGAGACAGACTCGCCGCTCGCTACGATCTCAGCGACAATCCGTCCCTTGTCCTCGTCGCTCCACGTTCGCCGACGACCTGCACCGGTGAACACCTCAAGCCGATGAACCGGCTTAGTGATAGCATTATCCACTGTGTCCATTCTAAGCCTAACGGTTATGACAACCGCCAGACTCGCAGGTCAGGACATCTTCAGGAAGGTGACCGCGGTGAGGCGGACCGAGCCGAGGCTTACGGCCGCATTGGTCGGTCCGGATAGAGGGCTATGGTGGGCCGGCACAGCCGTCCCCGACGATCGCGCAATGCCTCAACGGCGGACTGGCCTGGCTCGAGATTGAGTGTAACCGGTGCAAGACCCGGGCCGAGCCTGCCGCTCAGCGCCATCTGAGGCGGAACGGAAATGCCGGCCAATAACGCAGAAAGAGACTGTCATTGGTGGGCCCGGTAGGACTCGAACCTGCAACTAGACCGTTATGAGCGATTTGATCAAGGGGGCGCGTCAAAACCGTACTTGATCTATACCTGCGATCAGCGTGCGTCCACGAGGCCGAGCAGAACGAACCACGTTGATGGCTACAGCCCAAGATAAGCCCAAGATTGAACGTGAACAAAGAGGGAAGATCAGGAAGAAACAGCGCCAAGAAACTCAACAAATTCAATTATCTTCGCCGAGACCATTCCGTTCGGGACGCAGGGGTCGCAGGTCCTTGCTAACAGTACATCACGTCGCGATGCGCCTCCGCAAAGGAACAACTTGGGATTCCTCGGTCAGATTGAGTACTGGAAAATTCGCCCGAATGGTCTGCGCGACATAGCTCGGCGACAGGTGCGCATAATGCTTCTCTGTCATGCGGGTATCTGCATGGCCGAGCTGAGCTGCAATAACGCCCATCGGAACACCCTTCATCGCCAGATGTGACGCATAAGTATGTCGTAAGATGTGGAAATTGACGGCTGGTGAGATCCCGGCCTGCCGGCTTGCTTCAGTTAGGGGGCGTTTCTGATGGGAAGCTCCCCACGTTTTTCCGTCGTCGCGCAGAAAGATCCTATCAGTTCCGAGGCGGTCGGCAGTCCAAACCTGAAAGATATCCTTACCCTCATCGGTAAGAACGACGTGGCGAACCTTACCTTTGCTAAGGCGGATCGCAAGCGTACCACTATCGCGGTTGAAACCTTCGCATTTGAGTCGGGTAAGCTCGGAGTAACGGCAGCCCGTAAGCAACGCCGCCTGAACAAGTTTCTGGAAGTCGCGTGAGCATGCGTTGACCAACCGTCGGCAATCGGTGACGGAAATGTAGCGTACGACGGCTTCATCGACCCGCTTGAATGGCTTGACCTTTCGCCAGGCGCTATCGCTGGCAACGCGATCTGCGTGAAAGGCCCGGTTGAGCGCTGCCTTCAACATGGTGAGAATTCGGTTGGCAGTTGCCTTACGAGCGCGGCGGGCGTCGTCATCATCAGCGGTTTCGCGCGTTGCCGGCTCGGATGCTGTGCGCTTGCTGCGGACGCGTTTGGGCTGAGTGGCTATCTTGTTGCGCCAACGGTTGAGGCGATCGGTGGTCAGCTTTTCGATCCGGATGGAGCCGAGCTCTGGCAGGATCCAGGCATCGAAAACGTACTTTGCGCCCTGCACGGCGGCCGGCGACTTCTCAGCGGCTATTTCGCCGAGATAGTCCTTGACCGCGTCTGCGACCGCATAGGGGCCTTCGCGAAGCCTGCCCTCGGCAATCTGTCGCTGACGGTCGGCCCAACGCTTGGCGTGCTCTTGCGCCTGCCAATAGTCGAGAACGGTTGCCCCGTCGGCCTCTAGGGTGTCATCGGCGGCGCCGATCGCCTCGGTTGCGTAGATCCCATCACCCCGGTAGTGACCCGCAATCCATGAGCCTGCGACCGCACCACGATAATAGCCGAGCCGCAGACCCTTCGCGATCTTTGCAAAATAGGGCGTACGGCGAATGCCCAATCGCGTTCGCGCGGTTCTTGTTTCGAGAGACGTGTTGCGCGCAGAACGGGGCATGTTGATGGGTTGGCTTCTTCAACTTTTCTTCAAAAGACGGTCGTGAATCGTGGAATACCTTAGCGTACACCAGCGAACTAAGCAATTGAAATCATTATGTTTGTTGGCGTTCGTTGACGTTCGCCAAAGTGCGCGTTACGCCTCTCTCAAGGCTGAAACAGGGGTTCGATTCCCCTAGGGAGCGCCAAAAGGTTCGGCTGCCACCTGGCGTGCTACGGCTTGATGAAGCCGAACTTTCGCGGGAAAATGCGCGTTTTGAAGGCAGCATGAAGTTCCCGCGTGTTCTTCGCAAAGCATCGGGGCCTGCCCCGGTCAGGCCAACGGTTCACCATGTTTGCCGATGCGCAAATTGCTGGAAACAGGTCTGCTAAATGTTCCGATCGGTATCAGCGGAAGATGGTAACTCGGAAAAGATAGCAAAATGACTCGCGTGCGTGCTGCCTCAAGCCCTGCCGACGGCCCCCCGATGAATCCAGACGCCGCGTCGGAATCCGGGACCTCCCTCCCGGCTTTTCTGGCATGGCTGGCTTCGAGCCGGGGCCTGCGCGACCGGGGATGGCTGGCGGATCTGGCCGGCATCGCCCTGTTCGGCCTGGCGTTGGCGGTACGCTTCGCGGTTGACGATCTTCTTCCAACCGGATTTCCGTACCTTACGTTTTTTCCCGCCGTGATCCTTGCCGCCTTCGTGTGCGGCCTCCGGCCGGCAATCGTGTGTGCGGTGCTGTCCGGATTGGCCGCATGGTACTTCTTCATTCCACCCCGGTATTCCTTCGGGCTAGACGCATCGACAATCCTCGCATTGGCATTCTACGTCTTCATCGTCGCTGTCGACATCAGTCTCATACATATCGTCCAGGTGGCGGCGGACAAGTCCGGGAAGGAGCGAGATCTCATCGGTCGGCTGCTCTCCGAACAACGCACGATGTTTGGTGAACTCCAGCATCGCGTCGCCAATAACATGCAGTTTGTCGCTGCTCTGCTCAGTCTGCAGGCCAGCAAAGTGCGCAACGATCCATCGCAAGCCCTTCATGCGCTGGATGAAGCACGGCTGAGGTTGGAATCGATCTCGCGAATTCACCGCAGCCTGTACGATCCGCAGCGCATCAACCTCAGCATCGGTTCATATCTGCAGGAGCTCTGTGCGGATGTCCTGAAAATTTCGGGTGCAAGCCACATCGTCTGCGTGGTCGATGCGCCGGCCATCCGGCTCAATATCAGCCAGCTGACCACGTTATCGCTGCTCGTGGTCGAGTTGGTGACCAATTCGCTCAAGCACGCGTTCGAACCTGAAACGGCAGGGACCATCTCGCTCAACCTCGAGCAGCTCGACGGCAGGCAACTGAGGTTGACCGTGGCGGACGATGGGCGAGGGTTTCCGGAATCCTTCGATCCCTCCAAGACCAGAAGTCTGGGGGTGCGCATCGTCCAGGGGCTGGCGTTACAGCTCGGCGGAACGATCAGCTATTCCGGGCAAAAAGGAACCGTTGCCAGGCTGGTGTTTTCAGCCGCTTGAGCTCCGCGCCCGAACCGGCTCGAGTTGTCGACGCTGGGACACGCGGTACGCTTCGTCAAAGTCCATGAGTGCGCATTAAGCGCGTGGATGATGTTAATATAGTAGGGCGGAAAAAAGACGGCTCCGACGCGAACCGACCGCTGTATGGCGCAAGCAAGGCGCTGGCGGAACGGCACGCGCTGCGCCTCACACTCCGATCCCATTCCGCTTCACTACATCCCGATAAAACGCCGCGCTCAGCTTCGCCACCCGCTGCTGCGTTTCGAAATCCACCCGATACACGCCGAAGCGCTTTTCAAATCCAAAGATCCATTCGAAATTGTCCATCAAGCTCCACAGGAAATAGCCGCGTACCGGCACGCCCTCCGATGTCGCGCGCTGCAGCTGGGTCAGGTAGTTGCGCAGGTACATGACGCGGTCGAGGTCGTAGATCTGGCCATCGGGGCCAAGCTTGTCTTCCGAGGAAGTGCCGTTCTCGCTGATGTAGATGGTTTCGATGTTCCAGACCTTGGCGGCCAGCCGCGGCGCCCAGTAGATCACCTCGGGGCCGACCCGCAGCCATTCGGAATTCATGTGCGGGAACGAGGCGGGGAACGGCAGCGCGGCCCAGCCGGGCTTCTTGTCGGAAGCCGCGATATAGAATTGCGGCGCGTAGATATTGAGGCCGACGAAGTCGTTTTTCGAGCCGATAACCTTCAATTCCTCGGCGGTGAATTTCGGGGCGTCCATCCCGGCATATTCCAGAAAGCCGTCGGTGTATCGGCCCTCCAGCATCACGCCGAGAAAGCCCGCGTTCAATTCGCGCGTCGCCAGCTCGGCCGCGCGCACATGTTCCGGCGTGTCGAACGCCGGAACGCAGGCGGCGATGTTCTCGGCTGGGCCGACCCTGGTGCCGGCGCGCGCCTTGGCGCGGATCGCCTGCACGGCGAGCCCGTGCGCCAGAACGACGTGATGACGGGCCTGGTTCAGTTCGCCCAATGGCAGCTTGAGGCCGGGCGCGTCGATGCCCCAGCCGTAGCCGAAGTCCAGGAATCGTCCGGCTTCGTTGAGGGTAAAGATGTTTTTGACGCGATCGCTCAGGCGTTCGGCCACGTAACCCGCGTAGTCCGCGAACGCCTTCGAGGTGTCGCTGGATTGCCAGCCGCCGACACGGTCCTGCAGCGCCTGCGGCAGATCCCAGTGATACAGCGTGGCGTAGGGTTCGATGCCGTTCGTCAGCAGCTCATCGAGCAGGCGGTTGTAGAAATCGAGCCCCTTGGGGTTCGGCGCGCCGCTGCCCTGCGGAAACACCCGCGGCCACGCGATCGAAAATCGGTAGGCCTTGGCGCCGAGGTCCCTGATCAGGCCGACGTCTTCCTTGTAGCGATGGTAGTGATCGTTGGCGTGGTCGGCGTTGCTGCCATCCTCGATCCTGCCCGGGATGCGGGCGAACGTGTCCCAGATCGAGCGGCCGCGGCCGTCCTCATGGACGGCGCCTTCGATCTGATAGGCTGACGTAGCGGTGCCCCAGACGAAGCCCTCCGGAAAAGGAGACGGCGCGTGCCGCTCGGTTGCACGCTCGACGCCGCCATCCGCCGGACTCGCGGGCGCCGCCGCCAGTCCGAGGGCAGAAAGTCCGGTGAGCTTGGCAAAATGCCGGCGCGAAAACCTCGAAAACATCCGCTTCTCCGTCACCATCAGGGATGGACCTGCCAGGCCGAAAGCCGGTCGACCTCAACGGCGACCGTAACAGGGTATTCGGCGTAAATTTGACCCGGACGACGAGCGGGTCTTAAAGTTCGCATCATGTCCGATTTCCACGGCGTCTTCCCCTATCTCGTCTCCCCGATCGATCCCACAGGCCAGATCCGCACCGACGTGCTGGCGCATCTATGCAATGACCTCATCGAGTCGGGCGTGCACGGGCTGACCCCGCTGGGCTCGACCGGCGAGTTTGCGTATCTCAATAATGCGCAGCGCCTTGCCGTGGTGCAGACCACGATCGAAGTGGCAAAAGGTCGCGTGCCTGTCGTCGCCGGCGTCGCCTCGACCTCGACGGCGGATGCGGTGGCGCAGGCCAGAGCCTGCCAGAAGCTCGGCGCCGACGGTATTCTGGCGATACTGGAAGCATACTTCCCGCTCGCCGATGCGCAGGTCGAATCCTATTTTCGCGCCATCGCGGATGCGGTCGATATTCCCGTGGTGATCTACACCAATCCGCAATTCCAGCGCTCGGACCTGACGCTCGACGTCATCGCGCGGCTCGCGGCGCATCCGCGCATCGGCTACATCAAGGACGCCTCGACCAATACAGGCCGGCTGCTGTCGATCATGAATCGCTGCGGCGACTCGATCCGCGTGTTTTCCGCATCGGCGCATATCCCGGCCGCCGTGATGCTGATCGGCGGGGTCGGCTGGATGGCGGGGCCGGCCTGCATCATTCCCAGACAGAGCGTCGAACTCTACGATCTCTGCAAGGCCGGGCGCTGGGACGACGCGCTGAGGCTGCAGCGCGAATTATGGCGCGTCAACGAGGCCTTCGCGCGCTACAACCTCGCCGCCTGCATCAAGGCCGGGCTTTCGATCCAGGGCTACGAGGTCGGCGATCCCGTTCCGCCGCAGGCGGCACTGACGGCCGACGAGCGCAAGGTGGTGGAGACCGTGTTGCGGGAGATTGGGTGAGGGGGTCTATCGTGACGGGTTGCGGGCTGGCCGGACGTGATGCAAATTCGGGGCGAATGGGGATGCCGAGAGGCCTTCTTGGTGGAAAGGCACGTCGCCGCAGGTTCAGAGATCGGACAGAAACTTCTGGCCGATGACGACGTTCTTGCACTGGAGGCGGTAGGCTTTCCGCCGCGGGAAAGGCGTGACCCGAGCACCCCTCAACCCTGCCATTGGCTGGATTTTGCAATCAGGTGAGTAAAGATGGACCGTCGCTACACCCTCGCACTGGCAGGCATCGTGGCGCTGGTGCTGGCGCTGACCGGAGCGAAATTCTGGTTCACCCCATCGACGAGCTCGGTGGCGCGAACGATCGAGCAGCGCGGAGCGCTTTCCGAAGGCGAACGTGGAACGATTGAAATCTTCGAACGGGTGTCCCCCTCGGTCGTGCAGGTTGCCGCACGTTCCGCCACAAGCCCGCTTGCAATGGAGGAGGGGCCATCATCATCCGGTACCGGCTTCGTCTGGGACAATGAAGGCCATGTGGTCACCAACGATCACGTCGTTCAGAACTCGAAGACGGTCGCGCTTCGCTTTGCGTCGGGCGAGGTGGCCGAGGCCGAAGTCATCGGCGCCGCACCCAATTATGACCTCGCCGTGCTGCGGATCAGCAATGCCCGTCAGCCGCCGCCTCCCTTTGCGCTTGGCAGTTCGGCCGACCTGAAGGTCGGGCAGTCCGCGTTTGCGATCGGCAATCCGTTCGGACTCGATCAGTCCATGACCAGCGGGATCATCAGCGCGCTCAAGCGCCGGCTGCCGACCAGCAGCGGCCGCGAAATCGCCAATGTCATCCAGACCGATGCCGCGATCAATCCCGGCAATTCCGGCGGACCGCTGCTGGACTCCGCCGGGCGATTGATCGGCGTCACCACCGCGATCATTTCTCCGTCCGGCTCCAACGCCGGAATTGGCTTCGCGGTACCTGTCGATATCGTCAACCGCATCGTACCCGAACTCATTCGGACCGGACGCGTGCCGACCCCCGGGATCGGCATCGTGGCGGCGAGCGAGGCGGTGGCGACCCGGCTGGGGATCGAAGGGTTGATCGTCGTTCGCACGGTCCCCGCCGGTCCGGCGGAACGGGCGGGGATCCGCGGGGTCGACTTCGCCTCGGGCGCGATCGGGGATGTCATTATCGAGGCCAACAACAAGCCGGTACGGCAGCTTTCGGACCTTACCGACGAGATCGAGCAGATCGGCACCGGTCGATCGGTGAAATTGACCGTGAAACGGGGCTCACAGTCGCGCAATCTCGACGTCGACATCGTGGACATCGGCCGACCGCGCTAGCGCCCCTCCGGTGAGTCTGCGGTTTCGCCACCCCCCGGGGGGCGGTCGGTTGTTTCGATCGCAAAATCCGCTAAAACCCGCCCTTCGAACGAGAGACTCGAAGGACAAGCGGATGAATATTCTTCCCGGCAATCTGCGTTTCGGTGCGGGCCAGCCCGTCAAGCGTCTTGAAGACCAGCGATTGCTCACTGGGAAAGGGCAATTCATCGACGACAAGCCGGAAGACGGCGCGCTGTGGCTCTATGTGCTGCGCTCGCCGCATGCCCACGCCAGGATCAGTTCGATCGACAGCCAGGCGGCCGCTGCGATGCCCGGCGTCGAGGCGGTTTACACCGGCGCAGACCTTGTTGCCGACGACATCGGCACCATCCCGACGCTGTCGGTGTTCATGCGCCCGGACGGCAAGCCGATGACGGTGCCGCCGCGCCGGCTGCTGGCCCATGAGGTCGTGCGCTTTGCCGGCGAGCCGGTCGCAGCCGTGGTGGCGGTGTCGCGGGTCGTTGCGCAGACCGCGGCCGAAGCGATCGCGGTCGACTACGACGTGCTGCCGGCGGTGGTCGATCCGGTCGAGGCGGCCAAACCCGGCGCGCCGGTGGTGTGGGCCGAGGCGCCGGACAATATCGTCGCCGCCATGAGCTACGGCGACGCCGCCAAGGTCGAAGCGGCGTTCGCAGCCGCGGCGCATACGGTCTTGCTCGACCTGGTCAGCCAGCGGCTGATTCCCTCCGCCATGGAGCCGCGCTCGACCATTGCCGAGATCGAGAACAAGACCGGACGGCTGATCCTGCATGTCCAATCGCAGACCCCGGGCTCGACCCGCGACGTGCTCGCCGAGGCCGTGCTGAAGCGCCCGAAGGACAGCGTGCGCGTGCTGGTCGGCGATATCGGCGGCGGCTTCGGCCAGAAGACCAACCTCTATCCGGAAGACGGCATCGTGGCCTATGCCGCGACCAAGCTGAACCGCAAGGTACGCTGGCGCGGTGACCGCACCGACGAATTCGTCGGCGGCACCCATGGCCGCGATCTCACCTCGACCGGCGAGTTCGCGCTCGACGCCAAGGGCCGGGTGCTGGCCTATCGGGTGCGCTCGGTCGGCGGCACCGGCGCCTATTCGAGCGGGGCGGGCAACATCATCCCGTTGGTGCTGGGCCCCTTCGTGCAGTCCGGCGTCTACGACCTGCCGCTGGTGCATTACGAGGTCAAGTCGGTGATGACCCACACCGCGCCGGTCGGCGCCTACCGCGGCGCGGGCCGCCCCGAGGGCGTCTTCATCGTGGAGCGGCTGATGGACGCCGCCGCCCGGCAGATCGGGATGGATCCGCGCGCCATTCGCAAGGTGAATTACATCAAGCCGTCGCAGCTGCCCTACACCAATCCGGTCGGACAGGTTTACGACAGCGGCGCGTTCGCCCACATGCTGGAGCGCGCCTCGAAACTTTCCGACTGGGACGGCTTTGCCGCGCGCAAGAAGGCGGCGAAGAAGAAGGGCCTGCTCTACGGCCGCGGCCTCACCAGCTATATCGAATGGACCGGCGGCCGCGCCCATACCGAGAAGGTCAGCCTGCACGCCACCGCCGAGGGCCGCATCATCCTGCATTCCGGCACCATGGCAATGGGGCAGGGGCTGCAGACCACCTTTACCCAGATGGCGTCGGATGCGCTCGGCATCCCCATGGACAGGATCGACATCGTGCAGGGCGATACCGACTTGGCCACCGGCTTCGGCAGCGTCGGCTCGCGCTCGTTGTTCGTCGGCGGCACCGCGCTGGCGGCGTCCGCCGTCGACATGATCGCGAAGGCGCGCGAGAAGGCCTCGAATATTCTGGAGGCCTCGGTCGAGGACATCGAATACCACGAGGGCATGCTGACGGTGGTCGGCACCGACAAGCGGATCGGCCTGTTCGAGATTGCGAAGAAAGAAAGCGGCGCGCGGCTCAGCGTCGACAGCGAGGGCGAGGTCGACGGTCCGAGCTGGCCGAACGGGACCCATATCTGCGAGGTCGAGATCGATCCCGAGACCGGCGTCACCAGGATCGTGCGCTACACCACGGTCGATGACGTCGGCGTGGCCGTCAATCCGATGCTGGTGACGGGGCAGATTCACGGCGGCATCGCGCAGGGCATCGGCCAGGCGCTATACGAGGGTGTCAGCTACGACCCAGAAGGGCAGCTCCTGACCGCGAGCTATCAGGACTACTGCTTGCCGCGCGCCGACGATATTCCGCCGATCGCGGTCGCGCTCGACGGTAGCGCGCCGTGCAAGACCAATCCGCTCGGCGCCAAGGGCTGCGGCGAATCCGGCACGATCGGCGGCACGCCCTGCCTCGTCAACGGCGTGATCGACGCCCTGAGCGAGTTCGGCATCAAGAACCTGGCGACGCCGCTGACGCCGATGAAGGTCTGGCAGGCGATCAGGGACGCGAAGGCGGCGGGCGCGATCGTTCTTCACCCTCCCTTGGAGGGTACTACCAACGGCCGTTGACTACGTGGGCTCGTCCGCGCCCTTTGCCATCTAGGAATTATAAGTCATTCAGGATGCGAAGATGAATTATAGTGACAAGGAAGTGGCTTTCGCGACAATAGGAAAGACGTTTGTTTCCAGACACTTGGTTAGTATGCATGGGGTTGTTTTCGATGTTTTGCACCAATCCCGTTGGACATGATCCCATCCACATCGTCTTGGACCGGCGTGGCAGTCCGCCTTGCGCGGACGAGTGAAGACGGGGAGCGCGGGCATGACGAGTCGGAGATGGCGGTCGTTGCTATCGGAAGCGCTACAATCCCAGCACCATCTTCGCCACGATGTCGCGCTGGATTTCCGATGAACCGCCGAAGATCGTATAGGCGCGGCCGTTGAGATATTCCGGCACCACCGGCAGCATCTCCTCGGGTATCCCGGGCGTTTCGTTCAGTCGGTAGAGCGGCCGCATCGGCTCGACATAGAGCCCGTCATGGCCGATCACCTCGACGCCCAGTCGTGTCACCGCCTGGCGGATTTCGCTGACCCGTAGTTTCAAGAGCGACGACACCGCGCCCGGGTTCTGCCCGGTCTGCAGCGCCGACAGCACCCGCAGCTCGGTCATTTCCAGCGTGTCGATGTCGACCTCGATCTCCGACATCCGCACCGCAATATCGGGATCATCGATGGCGCGGCCGGTGGCGTCGGATTGCGCGAGATCCGCGACGGTTTTCAGGGCGTCGCGCAACTTGGCGGAAGCGATGCCGGAGCCGCGTTCGAATTCGAGCAAATACTTGCCGTAGGTCCAGCCCTTGCCTTCCTCGCCGACGCGGTTGGCGACGGGCACGCGGACGTCGTCGAAGAACACCTGGTTGACTTCGTGGTCGCCGCCGATGGTCAGGATCGGCCGCGTCGTGATGCCAGGGCTATTCATGTCGATCAGGATAAAACTGATACCGTCCTGCTTGCGCTCGGTATCATTGGTGCGCACCAGCGCGAACATGCGGTTGGCATGATGCGCATGGGTGGTCCAGATCTTGGTGCCGTTGATGACGTAGTCGTCGCCGTCGCGCACGGCGCGGGTCTTCAGCGAGGCGAGGTCGGAGCCGGAGCCCGGCTCGGAATAGCCCTGGCACCAGTAATCCTCGCCCGAGACGATGCGCGGCAGGTAAAAATTCTTCTGCTCGGGCGAGCCGAAGCCGATGATGACGGGGCCGACCATCTTGACGCCCATCACGTTGACATTGGGCGCGCCGCCGCGGGCGCATTCGGCCTCGAAAATCCAGCGCTGCGCCGGAGTCCAGTCCGGCCCGCCATGTTCCATCGGCCAGCCCGGCGCGCCCCAGCCCTTCTTGTGCAACGCGCGCTGCCAGGCCATTCCGATATCCGGATCGGAGAACACCGACGGCGTCAGCGCGGTCGCGCGTTTCATTTCCGGCGTGAGATTTTGCGCGATGAAGTCGCGGACTTCCCTCTCGAAGGCGCGCTCCTCGGCGCTGAAGGTGAGATCCATGCTGACGCTCCGGGTTCAGGATTGCGGTTGTGCCCGCTCGCCCAACGCGGCGTGGCGGCGGTAATGATGAGCGCTGCCGCCGAACACCGTATCGAAGGCGAGCAGGCGCTTGAAGTAGGAGCCGATGTCGAGCTCTTCGGTGACGCCCATGGCGCCGTGCAGCTGCACCGACTGTTCGGCGACGAAGCGCGCGCATTTGCCGATTTTTGCCTTCGCGCCGGACGCGGCACGGCCGCGCGCCGCCGGCTCGGCGTCGGCCATCACCGCCGCGCGCAGCGCGATCGAGCGCGCCTCGTCGCAATGCATCGCCATGTCGGCGAGGCGGTGGCGGATGACCTGGTTGGCCGACAGCGGCCGGCCGAACTGCTGGCGGACCTTGGTGTATTCCAGCGTCATGTCGAACATGATCTGCATGATGCCAACCGCCTCGGAGCCGAGTGCCGCCAGCGCGCGGTCGACCACGGCTTCGATCTTCGGCAGAACGTCGCTGCCGTCGCCGAGCAGGGCGTCTGGCGGAAGGTGAACATTGGCGAGATCGAGATTGCAGGCGCGGCCGCCGCCGAGCCGCGCATAATCCCGCATGGTCAGGCCGGCGCTGCCCGTGGGCGCGAGGAACAGGCACAGTTTGCCGGGCGCAGCGTCGTCGCCGGCGACGCGGGCCGAGACGATGAATTGCCCCGCCGCATGGCCGTCGATGACCGCGGTCTTGCGGCCGTCGAGGCGCCAGCCGTCGGCCGTTTCCGTCGCCATGGTCTCGACATGCGCGAGATCGAAGCGCGCCGCGCGTTCCGAATGCGCGAACGCCAGGCAGAGCGAGCCGTCGGCGACTCTTGGAAGGATGGCCTGCTTCTGCGCCTCGCTGCCGCATTCCGCGATCAGGCCGGCGCCGATCACCACGGTCGCCAGATAGGGCTCGGCGACCAGCCCGCGGCCGAACGCTTCCATCACGATGCCGGTCTCGACCGGGCCCGCACCGAGCCCGCCGTATTCCTCTGCGATCGGCAGCGCCAGCCAGCCGAGATCGGCAAACTGCTTCCAGATCGCCGGACTGTAGCCGAGCGGGTCGCCCGCGGTCTTGCGGCGGTGATCGGCGTGATAGGTTTCCGCGATGAAGCGGTCGACGCTTTCGCGCAACAGGCGCTGCTCGTCGCTGAGGTTGAGGTCCATCTGATCTGCTTTGCTCGAACGGTTATACTTGCGCGGCTTTCCTGACCGAAGGATGCAGCCCCGCGGGATCGACCACCATGCCGAATTCCTGAAGATTGTGCGCGTGACACAGCTGATGCAGCGCGAAGGCCTGGTCGATCGCCGCGGGCTGGCCCATGACGTCGACCGAGCGGTTGACCGCTTCTTTTGTCATCTTCAGCGCGAACGAGGGTTTGGCGGCGATTCTCTCAGCCAGCTTCATGACGAATGACGTCAAGTCCGGCCGCGGCACCACGTGATTGACCATGCCGAGCCGGTGCGCTTCCTCTGCGCTCCAGACGTCCGCGGTGAACAGCAGTTCCTTGGCCTTGCGCGGGCCGAGTTCCCAGGGATGCACGAACCATTCGACGCCGCACACGCCCATGGTCACCACGGGATCGCAGAACTCCGCATCCTGGCTGGCGACGATCAGGTCGCAGGCCCAGGCCAGCATCAAGCCGCCGGCGATGCACTTGCCATGAACCTCCGCGATCGTCGGCTTGGCCAGGTTGCGCCAGCGGCGGGTGATCTGCAGATAGATTTCCTGTTCGCGGGCGAAGCGGCCATGGGCGTTGGGCTCGGCAAACCCGCCCCAATTTCCGACCGGCGGAAAATCCACCCCGGCGGCGTTCTTGACCCCAGCCCGCAGATCGTGCCCGGCCGAAAAATGCGGACCGTGGCCGGCCAGGATGATGACCTTGATTGCGTCGTCCTGCACCGCGGCATCGAACGCGGCGTTGAGATCGTAGGTCATCTGCAGGTTCTGCGCATTGCGCGCTTCGGGCCTGTTCATCACGATCCGCGCGATGCGCGGTTCCGGCCGTTCCACGATGATGGTCTCGTAGCTGGTTTCGCGTAAGGTCATTGGGTTCTCGTTTCCTCGCGTTTTCGCCATGTTGCCTGTTTCAGCAAATGATAGGCAAGGGCCATCAGCCGGAAAATAGATACGGAAGCGTTCTTTCCGTTGCTTACCTGACGCCACGCTTCTGGTAGCTTGCGGACAATTTCCAACTGGAGAAAATGACGATGCGCAGATTATGGACCGTGCTGGCGGCGCTGGCCACGCTGAGCCTCACCAATTGCGGTTATAATGCGATCCAGACCACCGACGAGCAGGTCAAGTCGGGCTGGTCCGAGGTCGTCAACCAGTACCAGCGCCGCGCCGATCTGGTGCCCAACCTCGTCAACTCAGTGAAGGGATTCGCGCAGCAGGAAAAGGACGTGCTGCTCGGCGTCACCAACGCCCGCGCCAAGGTCGGCAGCATCCAGGCCACGCCGGAAGTGCTCAACGATCCCGCCGCGTTCCAGAAGTTCACCGCCGCCCAGGGCGAACTCTCCAGCGCGCTGTCGCGGTTGCTGGTGGTGACCGAGAATTACCCGCAGCTCAAGTCCGACGCGCTGTTCAAGGATCTGATGTCGCAGCTCGAGGGCACCGAAAACCGCATCACGGTGGCGCGCAACCGCTACATCAAGGCGGTGCAGGACTACAACGTGGGCATCCGCACCTTCCCGAACAACCTGACCGCGATGCTGTTCGGGTACAAGGAGAAACCGAATTTCTCGGTCGAGAACGAGAAGGCGATCTCGACCGCCCCGAAGGTCGATTTCAATCCGGCGCCGGCGCCGGCCGCGCCGGCCAAGTAGTTCGGTAACCGATTGACCGCGATGATCGCTGCAAGAGCCGCCTTTCTTGCGCTGCTGCTGTGCTTTTCGTTCGCAGCCGCGGCCGACGTCGCGGTGCCGCCGCTCACCGGCCGGGTAGTCGATCAGACCGGGACGCTGTCCAGCGCCGACATCGCTGTGCTGACCCAGACGCTGACGGACCTGGAGGCACGCAAAGGCAGCCAGATCGCGGTGCTGGTCGTGCCGACCACCGACCGGGAATCCATCGAGCAATTCTCGCTACGTGTCGCCGAAGCCTGGAAGATCGGCCGAAAGAAGATCGACGACGGCGCGCTGCTGGTGGTTGCCAAGGACGACCGCAGGCTTCGCATCGAGGTCGGCTACGGTCTCGAGGGCGCGCTCACCGACGCCACCACCCGGCGCATCATCGATGAAGACATCACGCCGAAATTCAAGTCCGGCGATTTCGCCGGCGGCATTTCCGCGGGCGTCAACCGGATGATCCGGGTGATCGACGGCGAAAAACTTCCGGCGCCGGAGCCGGAGCATTGGCGCGGCCCGGGCCTGCTGAACAGCATCGATCCGTTCAATCCCTTCGTGATCGCCGCGGTATTCATCGTCGGCGGCATCCTGCGGAGCACGCTGGGCCGGCTGTTCGGCGCGGCCGCGACGGGCGGCTTCGTCGGGTTCGTAGCGTGGCTGTTCGTGGGCTCGATCGCAGCCTCGACGGTCGTCGGCGTGCTTGCGTTCTTGTTCACCCTGTTTGGCGACATGATGCCGATGGGCGGAGGACGCGGCAGAGGCGGCGCATGGTCGGGGGGCGGTGGTTCCGGCAGCTCGGGCGGCGGTTTCAGCGGCGGCGGCGGCAGTTTCGGCGGCGGCGGCGCTTCGGGGAGATGGTAGGCATGGGCATCCGGCGCATCGGCAGGCATCTCATCGAACATCGCTGGCGGGTCCGGCGCATTTTCCCGCCGACGGTGCTGGCCTCGATCGAGCAGGCGATCAAGGCCGGCGAGACCACGCATTCCGGCCAGGTCCGCTTCGTGGTGGAAGGCGCGCTCGACGGTGCGCCGTTGTTCCGGGACCAGCCGGCGCGGGAGCGCGCGCTGGATATCTTCTCGCAGCTGCGGATCTGGGACACCGCTGACAACAACGGCGTGCTGATCTACCTGCTGCTGGCCGACCGCGACGTCGAGATCGTCGCCGACCGCGGCGTCCACGCGAAAGTCGGCGCCGCAGGCTGGGAAGAAATCTGCAAGGCGATGGAGGCCGAGTTCAGGGCGGGCCATTTCGAGAGCGGCGTGATCAAGGGAATCGAGACGGTGTCGCAGCACCTGGCGGCGCATTTTCCGAAGCAGGGAGCGAGTCGCAACGAGCTGCCGGATACGCCGGTGGTGATGTAGAACGTCATTGTGAGCGAAGCGAAGCAATCCAGCTTGATCGCAGCAAAGCTGGATTGCTTGGTCGCTTCGCCCCTCGCAATGACGTCGAGAACCCTACGCCTTTGCCGAAGGCCGCGCGCCGACGCGGGCGAACCAGGCGGCGATGTTGGTGTTGGCGGCATCGAGCGGCTGGCCGACCTGATTGCCGAAATTGATCCAGCCGTAGAGCAGGATGTCCGCCAGCGTGAAGCGCTTGCCGCAGAGGTACTCCTTGCCTTGCATCTGCTCGTTGAGCCATTTCAGGCGGTTCGCGGCGATCATCTTGAGGCCGGGGGAGGCTTCCGGCGCTACCGGAATCCGCTTCTCGAAAAACTTCAGCGCCTCGCCGAAGCGATAGCCGTTGGCGAGCGGTTCGCAGATGTTGAGGTCGACACGGCGGGTCCACATTCGGCACTCGGCCCGCTCTTCCGGCGTCGATCCGATCAGCGCAGGCGCAGGATTCTTCTCTTCGAGATATTCGCAGATCGCGGTGATTTCGGACAGATAGCTGCCGTCATCGAGCTCGAGCGTCGGCATCTGACCGTGCGGATTGCGCTTCAGGTGCTCGGCTTCGCGGTTTTCACCCTTGCGCAGGTCGACGGTCTGTCGGGGCATGTCGATGCCCTTTTCCGCCATGAACATGCGGACGATATGCGGATTCGGTCCGATCGAGTCGTAGAGTTTCATTACCTGTTTCCCCAGCTTTCATTGCAGCAGCCTTGTCGCTGCTTTTGAACAGACCGCCGGGCCATTTGTCAAACCAAGGGCGGTCAGCCGTCGTCGAGCTTGTTGAGATCGCGCACCGACTGCATGATAGGCTCGAAATTCGAGCGCGCGTCGAGCGCTTCGAACAGTTGCGCGGTATCGGACAGCAGGGCGTGTGACCGTTGAAGCGCGATGCGGACGTCGTCCTGCGGCGTATCGGACAGCCGGCCGTGGCCGGAGAGCAATATTCTGGAGTTCAAGCCCTTCAGACGCTCCAGCGACTGGATATAGTCGGCGATGCTGCCCGATCCGAACACGCCGCCCATCACGCCGCCGGGCATCAGCGTGTCGGCGGCGAACAGCAATCCCCGGTCCTGATCGAACAGGCTGATGCAGGCCGAGGTGTGGCCGGGCGTGTACATCACGTGGAGGCGGAAATTGCCGAGATCGATCAGGTTGCCTTCTTCCAGCCAGAAATCGACATTTATCGGCACCGGCGGTTCGTTGAACATCTTGCGCAGCATCGAGAAATCGTCGCGCAGCATGATCTTGTTGGCGGCCAGGCGATGCGCGGCGATCAGGGTGCGGCCGCCGAAATGCCAGGCGGCGCCGATGTGATCGAGATGCTCGTGGCTGAGAATCACCATGTCGATTGTCTCGGGCGGACAGCCGAGATGACAGAGGCATTCCAGCAGGGCCGGATAGTTGGAGGAGAGCCCGACGTCGATCATGATGGTCCGGTTTGTCCCGCGCACCAGATAGGCATTGGCGGCGCGGTTCTTGAAACGGATCTGGTAGACGTCCTCGGCGGCCTCGATCAGCGAACAGACGTCGTTGGTCAGGAGGACCGGGAACGGGCTCGGCTTGCGGTCGCTCATGGGTTGGCCGCACGGAAGGTGACGGCGTTCGACGCCCTCAGGCGCTTACTCAGCGCATCCATGATCATCAGTGCGAACGCCGGCTGCTGGCTGACCAGATAGACGAAGCGGGCGTGATTGATCCGCATCACCCTGGTGTTGGGCGCGGCCGATATCGCGGTGGCGGAGCGGGACGAGCCGTCGATGACCGCCATCTCGCCGAAGAATTCGCCCTTGCCGAGGATCACGATGACGGTCTTGCCGACGCCGCTGACCTTGGCGATCTCGACCTTGCCGTCGAGCACCACGAACAGTTCGCGCCCGGTCGAACCTTCCTCGAAGATAACCTCATCAACATCGAATTCGTTGATGCATTTCTCGATGGCCATGGAGCCGCCGCCTTCTGGCTGGTCGCGCTCGGGATGTTATAGCGTTTCGAGCGAAGTAGGTACCGGGTGTTTTCCGGCCGATGCCGCGGAGCAACATGAACCGAGGCCCAATGCCGCCGCCGCGTCCGCCTCTGGAATGAAAAACCGGGCCGGGTCAGTTCCTTAAAATTTTGGAAAGGCCGCCACCGGTAACGATTTCGCAAGGAATGAAAGTTACCAAATGATGAACCTTCAGGGGAGAATTCGAACGTGAGCGAACAACAGGCCGAGCCCACCAGCGGTGCAACCGGATCCGGCAGCGCCGGGCCGGCGGTTTCCGGTTCATCCGATGCGGCAAGCCAGCCGGCACAAGAAACCCTGAAAGCCGCGGCGGAGGTTGAATCTCCCGATCTGGCTCCCGGGCAGGGCGATGATCCCAAGGCGGGCGCAACCAAGGCGGACGAAGCCAAGGCTGAAGCTGCCCAGGCCCCCAAACCCGACGCGCGGCTCGCTCCGGGCACGATCATGATCATGTCATCCGGCGAGCGCGGCTGGGACCACAAGGGCGTCGAGCCGGAAGTGGAATCCGAGCCAGCACAGGGCATGTTCGGCAAGCGACGGTTGTCTGCGCTGGCGGCCGTGGTGGCGCTGGCGGCGGTGGCAGGTGCGCTCGGTGGCGCGCTGGCGACCGCCGGTATGATGCATTTCGCCAGCGGAGGGTCGGCTGTATCGAACAACCCCGTTCTGGAATCCTCCGTTGCCCGCATCGACGCCGACATCCTGGCGCTGAAGGCCAGCCTCGAGCAGACCTCCAGGGCGGGCATCGCCAGAGACAACAAGACCGGTGACCGTCTCGACAGGGTCGAGAAGGCGCAAGCGGAGCCGGCCGCCAAACTCATCCGGCTCAGTGAAGCCGTCGAGAAGCTGAAGGCCGCGCAGGCGGCTCCGGTGCCGGTCTTAGCCGCCCCGGCGGCGGCGAAGGATGTCACCGGCTCGATCTCGCCCCCGGCAATGGTGGCGGTCGCAGAACCGGTTCCGTTGCCCCTGCCGAAGCCCGACGTGGCGAGGCTGCCGACGGTCGAAGGCTGGGTGCTGCGCGAGGTTAACAATGGCGGCGCCCTGATCGAGGGGCGGCGGGGAATCTTTGAAGTATATGCCGGCGATCCCGTCCCCGGCCTCGGCCGCGTCGACGCCATCCGCAAACAGGACGGCCGCTGGGTGGTCGTGACCAGCAAGGGCCTGGTGGTCGCGCGCTAGGCGACGGATCGCTTCACCGCGACGTGAAGCGATCTGCCGGTTGTTGCGAGACAGCCTGTCGGTCTTTGGGCTAGTTTCCTCAACTGCAAGCCGTCACGCGGAGCTGCCTCGAGGTGTCTCCGGCGCGTCGGCGTTGATCGGGAATTTTGGCCGCGCCTTGCGATTTCTTCCAATCATTCTGGTTTTGCTGTGCAGCGCCCTGCCTGCGCACGCCATCGAAGGCGCGGCACTGGAGCGTGGCGCCGCGATCACCGACCCGCTGGCCTTGCGCGAACTCGATGGCGGAAGGATCGGGCTGAAGCGGATTGTCCTGCCGGCCAATGCGGACGGGACGCCAATCGACAACCGCGACCTGTTCGCGTTGCCATCGATGGGCCCCGTCCGCCGCGCGCTCGATCGCGAGTTCGACCGGTACGTGGCGGCGCACCAATCCGGCCTCCCGCAGGAAACCATTGGCGTCGGACCGACCTTCGACCTTCAGCTGTTCGATCGAACGCTGCTCGATTCCTCCGCAACCCGGTTCGTGCTGGCCGGCATCGTCAACCGAATGGATCGCGCCTATCTCTCGCCGGAGAGCTGTGGCGAAATCCGGTTGATCTACCGGCTGACGCGCAGCACGGCCGCGCCAGCCGGCGATGGCACCGCGGCGGCGCGCCTGCCGATGACATTGAACGTCGTGCTGAAGGCCAGGAGCGAGAACACGGCTGGTGACGGTGACACCGCCGGTTGCGCCGAGATCGCGCGGCGCTGGCTCGCGGCCGGCGAGCTGTCGCTGACCGGCGCCGGGCTTGCGAAGGAACTGGCCGGCGAAAATGGACCTCTCGGCCTGATCCGGCCCGAAAACATCGACCGCATCGAAACCAACCTCCAGATCGCGCATGCGCCGAAATCGGCGAAGCGCGATTTCCGCACCGATTACCTCATGAAGGTGTTTCGCTTCGATCCGAAGTCGCGCGCCTACGAGGAAGCGCCGCTGGAAAACCAGATCGACCGCGAGCGCATTCTGGCCGACCCTGATCTCGGGCGCGACTTCAAGACCTGGCTGCTCGATCCTGGCCATCTCAATGAATTCGATCGCGGCACGATCCTGATACCCGAGCGGTTTCTGGCCAAAGCGGCGATCGCCGCCACGCCGGTCGGTTTTGATTCTTCGAAACTGCAGCCGGCGTTCGGTCTCGTGCAGGGCGAGGGCGCCGCCGCGAACCCGGTGTTTAGCGAGAGCGACATCGTTGCAGCGCTCAGGAAAGCCGCTGATTTCGGCGTGACGTCCGAGAACATCCGCTCCGTCGCGGGTTTCAAGCGCCGGCTCAACGACATGACCTGTTCGGGTTGCCACCAGACGCGCGGAATCGGCGGCTTCCATTTCCCCGGCGTCGACGGGCTGGCAGCCCACCCGTCCAACACGACCGTGGTGCCGGGGTCACCGCATTTCTTCGGCGACCAGATCCGGCGACGCGATATTCTGGCCGCGACGCGCGACGGCAGGCAACCGGATTATTCTCGTGGATTCTCCAGCCGGCCACAAACGCGCGGCCGCGCCGAACTCGCTGGCACCGAATATCAGGATGGTTGGGGCGCGCATTGTTATCAGCAGAAGCCAAACGCCAACGACAATGACCGGAGCTTCAAGTCGTGGACCTGTGCCGAGGGGCTCGCCTGCCAGGTCGCGGGCAAGACCTCGCGGATGGGGATGTGCTTCGTCAAGAGCCGCTAGCAAGAGCGATTCGTGGAAGCCGATGAAAGTGACTTCGCGGGTCATTCCTCGGCGCGATATGGACCGATTGCCAAGGCTCGATGTTCCACCAGCGCCGAAGCGCCAAGACGACGATGGAATGACTGTATTGTGACGTGAAGCAAGTTTTTCTAATCGAGCTTATTGAGCTTGATCAAGGTGTCAGCGGCATCATCGCTTCTATTTGAACGACGCCTCCTCGAACGGACCGAATTGCGCATGACAATGTCTGCGAACGACACTCCTGAAATCGGAAGAATCCGCACCGCCGACCCCCCGGGAAAATCCGTCGGGGCGTTCGATCAACTAGCAAAGGTCATCCGGTCAAAGCCGGACCAAGAACCGGTCGAAGAGAAGATCACCGTTCGACATCTCAATTTTTACTATCAGGACGGCAATCACGCACTTAAAGACGTGTCAGTGCCAGTCTATGCCAACCGCGTAACCGCATTCATCGGCCCCTCCGGTTGCGGCAAATCGACCCTGCTTCGTGTCTTCAACCGCATCTACAGCCTCTATCCCGGGCAGCACGCTGACGGCGAAGTCCTGCTCGATGGCGAGAATATTCTGGCTATGAATCAGGACATGGCCATTCTGAGAACCAGAATTGGCATGGTGTTCCAGAAGCCAACTCCATTTCCGATGTCGATCTACGATAACATAGCCTTTGGTATTGGCCTCAATCGAAGCCTCACCAAGGCGCAAATGGATGCAGAGGTTGAAGTTGCATTGCGGCGCGTGGCGCTTTGGGATGAAGTGAAGGACCATCTCTTGAAAAGCGGATTGGATCTGTCAGGCGGTCAGCAGCAGCGCCTCAGCATCGCACGCACCATCGCAATTCGGCCAGAAGTCCTTCTTCTCGACGAGCCCTGCGCCTCCATTGATCCGATCTCTTCAGCAAAAATCGAGCAGACAATCAACGAGCTCAAGCGGGACCACACGATCATAATCGTAACTCACAACCTTCAGCAAGCGGCGCGGGTTTCGGACTATGCTGGGTTTATGTATCTGGGCGAGATGGGCGACTTTGGCACCGTCCGCCAGATGTTCGTGACGCCACGCGATCCACGCGCGCAGCGGTTTATCACCGGCCGCTTCGGTTGAAGGATGCCGTCTTACGCGGCATGTCACGCAACTGGAGCATACTCATGCAACAATAAGCTTAGATTGCGTTCATTGAGTATGGAGTATGGCTTACTACTTGAGATGAACGGCGCAAACATGACAGTAGAAGAACGAATAAGATATCTCATGAGCAGGCTGGTCGTTCGCGATGACGCCGAACTTGTATCTGAGGTGTATGGACTGTTGAACATCTTCGAGGATGGCAGCTATCGAGAAAGAATCCGGGACGCCGTGAGGTGGGTCGACATCTACGTGGATCCGCAGAAGGCGGAAGCGTATGGCGGACAAGATGCTGTGATAGAGTTTTTAGTTCAGGAACTCGGCATGGCGGCTGAGTTAGCCGGAACATTGCAAGGCAATCCTCCGTAAAGCTTTCTCGCATATTCGGTCTTGAAAGTAGCCGCGTCTGATCGGCCCGGTCACTGGCATCAGCTTGAAGACGGGTTGCTCTTTCATTCAGTATCTTTTATCTTTGAGATTGGCCGTGAATCGAAAAGCTACTTCAACTGCGCCTTAGAAAGTCTCGAGTAGTTGGTCGAAGCGCCGGCAACGGTCCGGGGACTCCCTGGGGGCCGTTTCAATCCCGCGGTAGCCGGTCTTGCACGTGGGACAGGCAACATCGGACTTTCTCATGGCCAGGCAGACGGGATTGAACTTCTCAGCCATATTGAGCCTCCATGCCGGGAATAACGCGCCGGCGATCCCGGAATCGGATGGCACGGCTACCCGCGAAGCGCCGGATCGACGCTGCGACGGCGCCGCGGCAAACCGGTCGCAGCCAGCGTCTGGGAGTTGGCACGTAGCATCAAGGATTTGTTGCGATCTGAGCAATTTTGCGCAGACAGGCGCTCCAAGTTCGGTTCGACTGTCAGCGACGAGATTGCACCCTCATTACCACGCCGCCCATTGGTCAAGTATTGCCGTGTTGTCGACGGGCGCAGATCGCCTTCCATCTATCCAGCCGCGTTGGGTCGCTGCGTTTGCACCGACTTCGCGCAATGAGCCCGCAACCAAATGGAGCAGAATGCAGCCGTGAAGATATCGGACCTGTATTGCCCGTCCTGCAGGGCATCTTATGAAGTCGCCGAGGCGACGTCGGTGAAGGGAAGCCCGGGCCGCGTTGAATGTGTTGGCTGCGGCGGGATTTTGGCAACTTGGCAAGAACCGAAGGCGATAGTCTTTCGACTCATTTTGCCACCGGAACGGAAGTATTCCGACATTCCCGTCCCGCCATCTCCGGCAAGTGCTACTCTCGCTTGACCCAAGCAGCAGCTGAAGGAGCCGCGTGGACGGAGCGGTTCACCAGCCGGTTTGGTTGACAGCGCGTCGATACGCACGCCTTTTTTTTGCACCGCCGCGCATCATCCTGACTCGCCATCGCAACAGCGGCCGGCGCTAGTGCTTCTCGGCCAGATCGCGATCGATATCGGCGCCTGGCGACCCGGTCGCTGCATCCTCTTGAGGCTGATCGATGTGCATTCCGATCATTCCCGTCAGATGCGGCTTGACCGCTTCGAGGCCGCCGTCGTGCTCCCGGGCGGTATCGCGCTCAGCCGGCGCGTCCGCATCGGTGCTCGCCGGTTTCTTTCCGTTCGGATTGTTCGGCATTCCCGTATTCCTTTGCTCCTGAACAGCATCACAGGCAAGCCAGCCGCTACGAAGCAATAGGCCTTCGCTCGCCAGACAGAAGCTTAGGTCAGTCTTCGTGTACCGGGCTTGATCGGAATCAAATTCATGGCATGCGGATATACTGGCAGCGAGGGCGCCGCAGCGCACTCGGTGGGGGTTCAGCGAGAGCGGCATCGTTTCAAACCCTCAGGAAAGCCGCTGATTTCGGCGTGACGCCAGCGAACATCCGCTCGGTCGCCGGTTTCAAACGTCGGCTGAATGGAGGCCGCCGCCACCGAACGTGACGATGGCTGGGCGCGCATTGTTACAGGCAGAAGGCCAGCGCCAGGGACAACGACAGGAGTTTCAGGTCGTCGACCTGTGCCGAGGGCCCGCCTGTCAGGTGGCGGCAAGACATTGCGGATGGGGATGTGCTTTGTCAGCGATCGCCGCTAGGATCGCCGCTGCAGCGGTGAGGTCGCTCGATCGAGGGAGAGCAGGCGGTGAACGACCCCGACAGTGAGAACAAGGCGCGCAATCGCGAGATCGCCGGGAACGAGGCCGAGCGGCAGACGGTCGGCGATATCAGGGTCAGCGTATGGGCGATCGCGGGCGCGGTCGTGATCGGCCTCGCTGCCGTCGGCTGGGTGCTGTTGCAGAACAGGTAGCCTACGCGTAGTGCGGCAGCCGCTTGCCGGGCAGCAGATCATACGCCGGCCGCCAGCCCGGCAGGCCGGCGATGCGATCGAGCCAGGCTTTTACGGCGGGGTGGCTCGCCGCGAAATCATATCCGGTTTCGTCGGCGGGATAGTGCAGATAGGCCATCATCGAAAAATCAGCGACGGTGACCCGCTTGCCGATGGCGAAGTCGTTGCGCTGCAGATGGGGCTCGAGGATGTCGAGGAAATCGTCGAGCCGCTTGCGGAAATATTTCAGCACCTGCGGATCAGCCGACGGCGTGAAGGTCCGCATGAACCGGTAGGTCGCCATGTAGCTGGTAAGCTTGTGATTGTCCCAGAACAGCCAGCGCAGCAGCTCGAATTTCTCGTCCGCCGTTTCGGCGCCGAATCGGCCATGGCGTTCGGCGAGTTGCAGCAGCAGCGGCCCGGTCTGGGTCAGCCGTTCGCCGTCCACTTCCAGCACCGGAATCTCGCCCATCGCGTTGATGTCGCGCCGCCATTCCGGCGTCCGCGTGACGCCGCCGCCGTAATCGGTCCAGACCGGCTCGAAGCTCTGGCCGCACAGCGTCAGCATCAGCGCCAGCTTGTAGCTGTTGCCCGATTCCGGAAAGTAATGCAGCCGATAGGCGGGCATCGGCGATCACGCCACCGCGCCCGACGCCCGCAGCTTCTGGATCGCTGCCTCGTCGTAGCCCGCATTGCGCAGGATCTCGTCGCTGTGCTCGCCGATCCCGGGCGGCTTGCGCGGCTGCACCTTTTTGGCGCCGTCGACCCAGATCGGGCTGTTGATGGTCAGCATGGTGTCGTTCTCGAACGGCACCAGCACCTCGTTGTCCAGCATCTGCTGGTCGGTTGGAATGTCGTCGAGGATGCCGACCACGCCGAACACCAGGCCGTTGCCGTCGAGGATCTGGCGCCATTCGGCCAGCGGTCTGGTGGCAAAGGTCTCATCGAAAATCCGGATCAGTTCGATCGACCGCGCGTGGCGTCCGGCCTTGGTGGCGAAGCGCTCGTCGGCGACAAGATCGTCGCGGCCGATGCAGCGCGCCAGCGCCGGCCACTGCTTCTCCTCGTTGAGCAGCGACAGGATGATCCAGCGTCCGTCCTTGCATTGATAGTGGTTGGTGACCGCGTTCAGCGCGTGTTCGCGCGGCCGCCGCTCCTGGAACTTGGCCCCGCACAGCTTGGCCTGCGCCAGCACCGAGGCGGCCCAGATGCCGTTGGCCATCAGGTTGGAGCTGACATGCGAGCCCTTGCCGGTGCGCTCGCGCTTGTACAGCGCGGTGACGATCGCGCCGTAAAACGCCATCGCGCAGGGATGATCGCCCATCCCGGCGATCGAGCGGGCCGGTGTGGTGTGTTCATCGGCGCGCACCAGGTCCATCAGGCCGGAACGCGCCCAATAGGCGTTGCTGTCGAAACCGGGCTTGTTGGCTTCCTCGCCCTTTTCGCCATAGCCGGTGAAGGACGCATAGATCAGGCGTTCGTTGAGCGGCGCCAGTTTGGCAAAGGTCAATCCGAGCCGTTCGCGCACCGCCGGCGGAAAATTGGTGATGAAGACGTCGGCCTCGGCCGCGAGGCGATGCAGCACCGCCTGGCCCTCCGCCCCGGAGAGGTCGAGCGCGAGGCTCCTCTTGTTGCGGGCCTCCAGCATCCACGAATAATTGTGCTGGCTGGCGGGATATCCCGGCAGGTTCGGCAGGTTCCGGTAGGGATCGCCGAGGCCCGGCGGCTCGATCTTGATGACGTCGGCGCCGAAATCCGACAACACGGTGGCGGCCGCAGGCGCGGCGATGAAACTCGCACAGTCCAGAACCCTGAGGCCCTCGAAGATACCCTTGTCCATAGTGCTGTCGCTCCCGTGTTTTCTTGGTTTTGTCCGCGTGCTGGAATTATCGCTGCCGAACGACAGGATGAGAGGCCATTTGACCCATGTTGGCCCTGCGATGCAACGGGGCTTTCTTGCCCCTGCAGGGTGAAAGCCGGCGCGCGCTCGCTACTCCCCATCCGACATCAGCGCGGCATTGCCGCCGGCGGCGGCGGTGTTGACGGTTACGGTCTGTTCGGTCGCGAAGCGCGCCAAATAATGCGGCCCGCCGGCCTTGGGACCTGTTCCGGACAGGCCATGGCCGCCGAACGGCTGCACGCCGACCACGGCGCCGATCATGTTGCGATTCACGTAGATGTTGCCGACCGCGAGCCGCTCGATCACGGCCTCGATGGTATCGTCGATGCGCGAGTGAATGCCGAGCGTCAGCCCGTAGCCGGATCGCCCGATCGACCGCAGCACGCGATCGAGCCGGTCGGAGGGATAGCGCACCACATGCAGGATCGGTCCGAATACTTCTTCGGTCAGTTGATCGGCGCCCGGGAGCTCGAAGATGTGCGGCGCGACGTAGTTGCCGTCGGGCGCGGCGCCGGCGAAATGCAGGCGGGCCTGTTTCTTCATGCGCGCGATATGCGCCTCGAGGCGCTGTTTCGCTTCAAGGTCGATGACCGGCCCGACATGGGTGGAAGGGTCGCGCGGGTCGCCGATCCGAAGTTCACGGGCAGCGCCCGCGATCATCTCGATCATGCGGTCGGCGACATCGTCCTGAACGAACAACAGGCGCAGCGCCGAGCAGCGCTGGCCGGCGGAGCGGAACGCCGAGGTCACGACGTCGTCGGCAACCTGCTCGGGCAGTGCGGTCGCGTCCACGATCATCGCATTGATGCCGCCAGTTTCCGCGATCAGCGGCACGATCGGGCCGTCCTTGGCGGCCAGCGCCCGGTTGATCGATCGTGCGACCTCGGTCGAGCCGGTGAAGACGACGCCGGCCACGTCAGGGTGCGCGACCAATGCCGCGCCGATGCTGCCGTCGCCGGGCACCAGATGCAGCGCTGATGCGGGCACGCCGGCGTGGTGCAGCAGGCGGACGGCCGCCGCCGCGGTCAGCGGCGTCTGCTCGGCGGGCTTTGCCACCACCGCATTGCCGGCCATCAGGGCCGCCGCAACCTGCCCCAAAAAAATCGCCAGCGGAAAATTCCACGGCGATATCGCAAGGAAGACGCCGCGGCCGCGCAGCCGCAGAGTGTTGCTCTCGCCGGTCGGCCCGGGCAACGGCTCGCCATCGCCGAACAGTTTGCGACCCTCGGCGGCATAGTAGCGGCAGAAATCGACGGCCTCGCGAACCTCGGAAAGTGCATCATCGAGAGTCTTGCCGCCCTCGCGCTGCAGCAGCGCGATGAAGTGCGCTCGCCGCTGCTCCAGCAGGTTGGCGGCGTGTTCGAGGATTGCCGCGCGTCGATGCGCCGGCGTCCGGCCCCAGCCCTTGAAACCCTCGCGCGCCGCGACGATCGCCGCGTTCGCGTCGGCGGGCGTCGCATCGAGGATGCTTCCCGCCGCAGGGATGGTTTCCGCGGCGATCGCCGCGACCAGTTCACTCAACGGCGCGCGCTCGCCGAATTCGATGCCTCGCGAATTTTGCCGTTGTGGCTGATAAAGGTCGCGCGGCAACCGGATGTCCGGATGCCGCGCGTTGGCGGCGGTGCCGACAATATCGGCCGGCCGCCGCAGCAGCGTCGCTACCGGCACGGTATCGTCGGCGGCGGCCGCCACGAAAGACGAATTGGCGCCATTTTCCAGCAGGCGTCGCACCAGATATGCCAGCAGATCGCGGTGGGTGCCGACCGGCGCATAGGTGCGGCAGGCAACGCCGGGACGATCCGCGCCCAATTGCGCGTACAGCGCCTCGCCCATGCCATGCAGGCGCTGAAACTCGAATCCGCTTGTCCCACCCGCAAGCTCGAGAACCGTTGCGACCGTCAGCGCGTTGTGGGTGGCGAATTGCGGGAAGATGCGGGGCCGCCGCGCCAGCAACTGGTGAACGCAGGCGATGTAGTTCAGGTCGGTCATCGCCTTGCGGGTGAACACCGGATAGTCGTCGAGGCCGCGCTCCTGCGCGCGCTTGATCTCGGTGTCCCAGTAGGCGCCCTTGACCAGACGCAGCATCATCCGCCGGTTGAGCGCGCCGGCCAGCTCGTCGCAGTAGCCGATCACGGCGTCTGCGCGCTTCTGATAGGCCTGGATCGCCAGCCCAAAACCATCCCAGCCTTTTAGGGATGCGTCGCTGAAGGCTCTGGCGATCACCTCCAGCGACAGTTCCAGCCGGTCGGCTTCCTCGGCATCGACGGTGAAATTCAACTCTAAAGCCCTGGCGCGGCGCGCAAGATCGAGCAGCCGCGGCACCAGTTCCGTCATCACCCGCTCCCGGCTTACCGCTTCGAAACGCGGATGCAGCGCGGAGAGTTTGACCGAGATGCCCGGTCGCTCGGGCAGCGGCCGATCATCCGCGGTGCGGCCGATAGCTTCGATCGCGCTGGCGTAGGAATTGAAATAGCGCCCGGCGTCGGCGGCGGTGCGGGCGCCCTCGCCGAGCATGTCGAAAGAGTATCGGCTGGCGTCGGCCGAATGCGCCCGCTCGAGCGCCGCTTCGATGGTTTCGCCGAGCACGAAATGGCTGCCCATCAGCCGCATCGCCTGCCGTGTCGCGGCGCGCACGGCCGGTGCGCCGAGCCGCTTTGTCAGTCGCCCGATCGTGCCTTGCGGCGTTTCGCCGGGTTGGATGACGCGCGCCGACATTCCCAACGCCCAGGCGGAAGCGTTGACGAGGAAGGCACTGGACCTGGTCTCGTGATGGACGAAATCCCCCTGGCCGAGCTTGTCCTCAATGAACTGGTCGGCGGTGCGAGCGTCCGGCACGCGCAGCAGCGCTTCCGCCAGCACCATCAGCGCCAAGCCTTCCTTGGTGGAGAGCGCGAATTCGCGCAGCATGTCCTCGATGCCGCCGAGCCGGTCGTCATCGGCCCTGATGGCGCCGATCAGGCGCGCCGCCGTGCGGTCGATCCGCGCGTCCTGTTCGGCGCTGAGACCGGCTGTGGCCAGAAGCCGTTCGGCGATAGCGCCGTCGTCGGCTGCGTAGGTCGCCTGGAAAGAAGGAAGAAGTCGGGATTCGGTTGTCATGACTTACCCAGTGGAGCCACCATATTCTATCATGCCGTCGAGCTTGGCACTGCGAAACCGGTACGCTACGTTCCACGGGATTACTCGGTTGGCCGATGGCGCTGATGGGCAGGCGGGAACGATCTGGCGAGCGGAGCAAGACCCTGTCGTTTCGCGGTTTTGCCGCGTCCCTGGCAGCCTTGTCATCTATTGCAGTTCCGTTGCCCGCGCTCGCGCTCGAACTCAGTGCGCCGGTCGCAGCGCTCTACAGCACGGTGTCGATCTTTCCTCCCACGGCGCAGCGTATGACGGTTTGCTACGGCTTCGTCTGCCGGCGCCGGCATATACTGGATTTCACGCCGAGCGACCGCAGCGCGCTGGCGCAGGTCATGGCGGCGGGCCGCGCATCGGCCGCGGCCGAACGGGCGGCGGTGCAGAAGGCGGTGGTCTGGTTCGATCGCCGCATGGGGCCGATGATCGGAACCAGCAGGCGCGTCGCCAAGGCGGATTTCCGCCACTTCGACGACAGCCACAATTACGATTGCTGGGATACAACCCGCAACACCACCAGCCTGCTGCTGGTGCTGCAGCAATGGGGCCTGCTGAAACATCACAGGGTAGGGGACCCGCATTACAGGGGCAATGCGCTGGTACTGCAGACGCCGCACAACACCGCTGTGCTGGTCGAGCATGCTACCAGGGTCGAGTGGGTCGTCGACATGTGGACGCGCGGCTACGCGCAGCCACCGGACGTCATGACAGTCGAAAAATGGGTGAAGGAGGATTGAGGATCAAGCCAGTTCGTTCGGCGCCGGCCCGAATGCGCGCAAGAGCGATGCCCGCTCCTGCCCATTGCACTCTGTTCTTTTGAGATGTTCTTGCAAGTCCCACTCCCGGATCAGATCCGAGAGTGTGCTGTCGGAGACCGCGCTCGTAACCTCAAACCTTGAGGTTTTCAGCCGAGGTCTTGCCGCGATTGGCAACCTCTTCGTACTCGACCGTCTGTCCCTCGTTGAGCGAGGAAAGGCCGGCCTTCTCGACCGCCGAAATATGAACGAAAACGTCCTTGCCGCCGCTCGAAGGCTGAATGAAACCAAAACCCTTGGTCGCGTTGAACCACTTCACAGTACCTTTAGCCATCACGTCGTCTCCGCGGGATCAAAACAATTAACGAGCCGCCGGTCCCCGCACACCGCCATACCCGATAAACACAGGATACGCCGGATGGCGCACGCTTGATAGCGCAAACGACAGCTCGATTTCGAGAAAAAACGATCGATATCGTGGCGCTTTCGCGCTTTTTGCCGGTTCGGTGGTCTTTTGCAGGGACGAATACCGATCATTCAAATCTTACCGGTTTGGCGACGGGCGCTGAAAACCGCCAAACAACAAGAAACCCGGCCGCTTGTGGCGGCCGGGCACTTTTGGACCAAACCAAGGTTCCGATCACCAGGCGCAGACGTTCACGATGCGGTAGCGGTAACCGAACTTGGTCGGCACGAGGCGGGTCCGATAACAACCTTCGCCGCCATAGCCGTAGCCGCCAACGATGAAGTTCAAGCCATGGCCATGGGGGTAGTAGTGATGATGCTTCCATCCCGCCGAAGCGGCAGTGGGAGCCAGCGCCATTGCGCCGAGAGACGCAGCGGCGAAGAGGGCGAGAGTCAATTTGCGAAACATGGTCGTTCTCCTGGATGCGCCGTGGCGCGGGTTGATCATTTCAGTTCCACCCATCGCACATCAGTCGCGTTCCTCAGGAGCGCGGTTCGAGAAAGCGGTTCGAAGTTTGGGATAATTTTCTGAACGATCGTTCAGATGTGAAAAACATCACACAGCGACGTCGCGCAATAGTTGCGGCGCTTCAACACCCAGATCGTTAACCAGCGCAGACAACGCGCTTGCATCAATAATGGAACGAACGACGATCGGCTCGGCGCGGCCGCGGATCGCGACTTCCTGTTGCGGCAGGCTATCCGGAGCCAGCCCGGCGGTGACCCGCACTTCGTCCGAGACGACAACCTCGCAGGCGAGACTCTTGGTCATGTCCTGCAGGCGTGCAGCGACATTGACGGCGTCGCCGAGCGCGGTGAAAACCATGTGATCGCGATAGCCGATGTCGCCGATGATCACGTCGCCGCCATGAATGCCGACGCCGAAACGGATCGGCTCGTGCAGGTCATGCTTCAGGAATTGGTTCAACGCGTCGACATTGGCGGCGATCAGGCTTGCAGCCTTCAGCGCCTGGCGGCAGGCGGTTTGCGGGTCCGAGCCGAGCCCGAACAGCGCCAGCAGTCCGTCGCCGACGAACTGGTTGGGCTGGCCGCCGCATTCGATCACGGCCTGCGACACCGCGGCGAGGAAACGGTTGACGATGAAGACGGTGTCGAAGGGCAGCCGCTTCTCCGCGAGCCTGGTCGAGCCGCGCATGTCGACGAACAGGCTGACGAGATAGCGTTCCTCGCCAATGCGGCTGGGACTCGAGGTCCGTAAGGTCGCCGCCGTGGTCTGCGGCAGGAAGATCTGGAAGAAGGACAGGTCGGTCTCCGGCCGGAGCTGACAGGCGAGACGGATCGCGGGGTCGGCGCCGGCTCCGACGCGGTTAAGCACAAATGCTTCGCGCATCGAGGGCTCCGGCAGCGATCCGCAGTCGCCGATCACGCGAATGCGGCAGGTGGAGCAGCGGGCGCGGCCGCCGCACACGCTCGCATGCGGGACATTGTTGCGCAGGCTCGCCTCGAGCACGCTGAGACCCTTCGGCACGCGAACGGTTTTGCCGTTGCCATAGGACAGGCTGACCATGCCAGCCCGGCGCTCGTTGAGGGTGCGCACGCCTCGTGCCAGCAACACAATTCCCAACAGGCCAAGATAACCGATCAGGAAGTAATCCTCGATACGCTTCAATACGGCTTGTTCGGCCGGGGTGCCGACCTGTCGTGGCGAGAGATTTTCCGCCCTCCATTCCTTGCTGTCGCTGTCGACGACGCTTCGCCCGCCCTGATAGAGCCCCAGCATGGCCAGCGTCGGAATCAGAACCGCCGCCGCGAGCAGAAATGGTGCGGCGCTCTTGTAGAACGCCTTCATGCGCAGCCAGAAATAAAGGCCGATGCAGCCGTGGACCCAGGCAATGGTCATGACCGCCAGCATCAGCCAGATCTTGTACGGCCATACGATCCAGTACGCGAAAAACACCTGCGGATAGAGCTTCTCGTGTCCGAACAGCGTCTGGCCGAGCCGTACCCCCGCAACGTGAGTGATGATCAGCGCTGGAATGCTGAGGCCGAGCACGAGCTGCAGCGGCTCGATTGCCTTCCAGCGAAATTGCCGGCGCTCGTAAAGCGCCCAGAGGCCGAGACCGGCATGGATCAGCGCGGCTGTGTAGAACACGATAGCAACCGGGAGAAACTGCCAGAACAGGGTGTGGTAATAGACGCCGCCGGCAAGCGCCTCCATCGAGACATTGCCGAGCGCGTGATTGAGGAAGTGGCTGATCAGATAGGCGAACAGCACCAGTCCGCAGACCAGCCGGATCTGCCGGACGCTGATGCCGCTGATGAATTTCGGGAGCTGTTGCTGCGAAAGCGAGGCCATGCGGTCCGATCGGAATGCCCTGCGGTTCTGCCAATGTTAGTTTGGGAACGGCCCGGACGCCATGGGTGAATGCCGAGGATACCGCAAGTTGACACCCCCATCGGA
Source organism: Bradyrhizobiaceae bacterium Ga0074131 (assembly GCA_001464035.1). Lineage (GTDB taxonomy): Bacteria > Pseudomonadota > Alphaproteobacteria > Rhizobiales > Xanthobacteraceae > Bradyrhizobium. Next base: position 25,114 of record LNEC01000005.1, on the reverse strand, counting down.
GTCGGGGAGAAAGCGCTGTGACGATTACCCCGCCCCTGCAAGATAGCGCAAAGCCGAACGGGACTGCCTCGCGGCAATGGCTCGTCGTTGCAGCGGTGATCGCCGTACTGACGGCGATGCGGGTCGTTTACGCCAGCCTGCTCGATCTGCGCACCGACGAGGCCTATTACTGGACCTGGTCGAAGGAGAGTGTGCTGTCCTTTCTCGATCATCCGCCGATGATCGCCTGGTTCATCCGGTTCGGCACCGCCATTTTCGGCGACACCAATCTGGGGGTGCGGTTTGCCGGCATCGTCGCGATGCTGGTCATGCAGCTGCTGCTCGCCGACATCGTGCGGCGCGTGACGCATGACGTGCGGGTAACCCTGATCGCCGTGCTGATGCCGGAGGCAGCACTTTACTACGGGCTGCTGATGTCGAAAGTCTCGCCCGATGTGGCGCTGATCCCGTTTGCGGTGGCGATGGTGTGGGCGCTGGTGCGGCTTCACGAGAGCAACGACGCGCGTTGGTGGTTGGCGGTCGGCGTTTTTGCTGGGCTGGCGCTGCTGTCAAAATTCACGGCCGTGATGCTGCTTCCGGCGGTTGTGGCCTTCATGCTGGCGCCAAGCTGGCGCGGCCGCTGGCTGGCCAGCGCGTATCCGTGGGCGGCGGCCCTGATCGCGGTGGTGGTGTTCCTGCCGGTCCTGATCTGGAATTCGCAGCACGATTGGGCGTCATTCCGCTTCCAGCTGGTGCGCGCCACGGCGACGCATGAAATGTCGCTCCGCACCGTCGGGGACTATATCGGACTGCAGTTCGGGCTGGTCGGTTTCATCCTGCTGCCGGTGGTGTTGTCGGGCGTGGCGCTGACGGCGTGGCGAGGTTACCGCCGGGGCGACGCGGTGGCCATTCTGCTATCGACCGCGGTGATCGTCCCCTTCGGCTACTTCTTCTGGAAGTCGCTGAGCCTGAGGGTCGGTGATACCTGGCCGATGTTCATGTGGCCGGTCGGATTCGCCGCCGCGGCCATCAACATCGCGATGTTGGCGCGCGAAGGGTGGTCGGCACGGATGGTGCAATCGACGGTTCGCTGGGCCAAGGTTGCGATCGCTTTCGGGATCGTCTTTGTCGTTGCGGTCTTTCTCTATTATGTCGTCAGTCCATGGAACTTCATCGGCAGGACAGATCCGATCGGCGGCGAGGCGGGCTATCAGCAGGTGGTGGACCGGGCGCAGGCGCAGCTGCAGAAAACCGGCGCGACCTGGATCGCCACCACGGATTACCGGACCTACGCCATGCTGCGCTGGTTTCTTGGAGATAGCGTGCCGGTTATTCAGATCAACGAGCGCGGCAGATTCGAGGATTTTCGCGATCCCGGCATGATTGCGATCAGGGGACGCGCCGGTCTGTATGTCGGGCGCGAGCCCGATCATCTCAGTCCGCTATGGCAATCGACGACCGCGATCAGGGAGCCGCTGGAACGCGTTGACCGCAGTTGGCGCGGAATCGTGATGGATACCTATGCCTTGGAAAAACTCACCGGCTGGACACCGGAGCTTTCGCCACAGAAGGATTCGCCGCTCTATCGTCCGCGCCCGCTGGCGGGTGAGCCGGAAGTGCTGCGGGGCAGCCGGGGCTTCGTCATCGCAGTCTCGGTTCGATAATCACTCCTCGCCGGCGCGCTTGCGCAGCAGGTCTTTGGCCAGGTCGCCGAGCGCGGGACGCGGCAGGGCAGTGAACGGCAACGGGCGGGTGACGTCGATTGCCGCAAGTCCAAGCCGCGCGGTGAGCAGCCCGTTCAAGACGCCTTCGCCGAGCCGCTGAGATAGCTTTGCCGCGATGCCGTGGCCGAGCATCTGCTGGATCAGGCTGTCGCCCGCAGCCATGCCGCCGGTGATGGCGAGGTGGGCGATGACATGGCGCATCAGCCTGATCATGCCGAGCGCTCCTGGCCGCGCGCCATAGAGACGCGCCAGCTGCCGGATCAGGCGCAGCGAAGCCACGAACACGAAGAGGACGTCGATCACGGCGCGGGGACTGACCGCGGTAACGACCGAGACGCGCTGCGCGGCCGACGAGACCAGCCGGCGCGCTTCCTGATCGAGCGGCGTCATCAGTTCGCGCTCGGCGAGCCGAATCATGTCGGCGCCATCGATGATGTCGTCGGCATGGCCCTGCAACGCGGCGCGCGCCCGCGCCAGATGCGGGTTCTGGTGCGCAAGCCCCAGGAGGTCCTGAACGACGGCGCGGCTTTCGGCGCGATCGTCGCTGGTGAGCACCGCGCTGGCGCGCAGATGCAGCTTTTCGATAGTGGCAAGGCGCGCCAATCCCAACGCTTCGCGCGTAATGACAATCAAAAGCGCCAGCGCCGCGACGACGGCAAAGCCAAGCCCGAGATAGCCAAGGCTCTCGCTGCGCGCGAACAGGTCCTCGATCAAGCGAGTGACGCCGAGCCCGAGGCCGAGCGTGACCAACCCACCCACGGCGCTCCAGAACATCGCGCCCCAGCGAAAACCGCGCCGCCCGGCGACGAGGGGTGCTTCGAGCGGAACCGGCAGCAGCGACGGGTCCGTTTCCGGCCTGACGTGGACGGTGCCGCGAGACGGGCGGCTCGAATCGTCCGGATCCATCACGATGACGCCGGGGTCGTCGAGCTTGAAGGTCGCCGGCCGTCGGTGATGAGGGCGCTCGCTCATAGCAGTCGGTCTCCGATCAGGAACTGGAGGGCGCGGTCAAGGCGGATGTGAGGCAGTGCGGGCGCGTCGTTGCCTTCGTGTTCAAGCAGGGGCGGGCGAAAGCGCAGAAAGCGAAAATCACTCTTCTCGGCCGATGCGCTGGAGAGGCCGCGAAACGCAGCTTCGTCCTTGAACAGATCTTCCGGATCGGCCGGCAGGTCGCCCGGAAACGTCGCGACCTCGGTGTTGCCGTCGAAGGTCTCTCCGTTCGCCATCTCGCCTGACGCGGGCGTCCCCAGGATGGAAGGCAGCCTGTCACGGCCGCGCGCCACCTGCGCCTCGCGGGTGGCGCGGACTGCGGCCAGTGCCACGACGTCGATCTCGGCGCCGGTGTGCTCGGCCCGTGCGGCCGCCCTGCCGACGATTCGCCGCAGCACGCCTTCCAGGCGATCATGGCTGGAATGATGCAGATGATCCGCCTTGGTCGCGGCAAACAGGATGCGGTCGATCCGCGGCCGGAACAGGGCGCTGAGGAAGGTGCTGCGCCCGATCCTGAAGCAATCCAGAATTCCCGCCAGCGCCGCTTCGAGGTCGACCAGCGCCTCCGGCCCGGCGTTGAACGCGGAGAGCGCATCGACCAGCACCACCTGGCGATCGAGCCGCGAGAAATGATCGCGGAAGAACGGGCGAACTACCACGTCCTTATAGGCCTCGTAGCGCCTCACCATCATCGCCCACAGCGAGCCCTCGGGCGATGCGCCGTCGACCGGCACTTCGAGCGGCGCGAAGGTCAGCGCCGGGGTGTCAGCGAGATTGCCGGGCATCAGGAAGCGGCCGGGCGGCAGCAGGCTCATGGCGAAGCGCTCGTCGCGGCAGGCGCGCAGATAGTCGGTGAACAGCCGGGCCGCCGTCAGGGCCGCCTGCTCGTCTTCGCGCCCCTCGGCGCTGAGGGTCGCGAGGTGCCCGTGCCATGGCGCTGCGAGTCCGGCGCGAAGCGGCTCCCGCGACAGCGCGAGGCTCTCGCTCGACCATTGCTCGAAACTCTTGTTGAGCAGCGGCAGGTCGAGCAGCCATTCGCCGGGATAATCGACGACATCGAGCGTCAGCGTGCGGTCAGCGCCATTCCGGCGCTGGTAGTCGATCACGAGCCTGAGTTCGCTGATATCGACCGTCGAATTCGGCCAGGACCGCTCCTCGATCAGGGTGCGGACATGGTTCTCATAGGCAAAGCGCGGCACCGCGTCGTCGGGCTGCGGCTCCAGCCGGGCGCCGGCGATCCGCCCAGTTGCGAACGGCTCGAAGATCGGAAAGCGGCCGCCGCGGGTGAGGCCGTGAATCAGCGCTGTGATGAAGACGGTCTTGCCGGCGCGCGACAGTCCGGTGACGCCGAGCCGGACCGTGGGATTGAAAAACTGGTCGCCGTAATCCTTCAGGGCCCGTGCCGACAGCCGCGCTTCCTCGACGATCTCTTGAAAGCTGGGGGGCATATGGGAGGAGACAACTCGATTTGCGCAAAGTGGCGATTGGCGGGGCAAAATCAAGTTTCATACTTCCGGCGTGATTGGAACCGAGTACTGCACCCTTCGTTGACCTCCCCAAAGCTGCTTATTCGCCAACACGATCCTGGACCCGAACATGACCGTCTTTAGACTGAAGCAGTTCGCCTCGACCTCGGCCCATGCCGCCGCCGGGGCAATCCGCTGGAATTACGATCGGGCCGAACTGATCGCAGATGGCGTCGTACACGGGGTAGGCGTACTCTGCGGATTGATCGCCGCCACGGTACTGGTGGTGCTGACGGCGGTCTATGCCACGGCGTTTGAGGTCGTCGGAGTGTCGGTCTACGTCGCGGGCCTGCTGGCCATGCTGGTCCTCTCGGCGATTTACAATCTGTGGCCGGTGTCGCGCGCCAAATGGATCCTGCGCCGCTTCGATCATTCGGCGATCTATGTGCTGATCGCGGCAACCTACACGCCCGTCATCATGCAAGTGAAAGACAGCATCTTTGCCGTGGCTCTCCTGATCGGGGTATGGTGCGTCGCGATTGTCGGGGTCGTGTTGAAGCTGGCGTTGCCGGGACGCTACGACAGGGTCGCGGTCGGACTCTATCTCGCCATGGGCTGGAGCGGCATCATGCTCTATGACTCGGCGGCAACGGCGCTCCCCGCCATGGCGCTGTGGTACAGTTTCGGCGTGATCTTTCATGCGTGGCAGCGATTGCGCTTCCAGAATGCGATCTGGCATGGTTTCGTGCTGCTCGGCGCGGCCTGCCATTACACCGCCGTGCTCGATCTGGTATTGACCTGAAGCGTTTAACAGCAATCGGAGCGTGGCGATGCAGGTGGCGGGTAAGGTCGTGGTCGTCACCGGAGGCGCCAACGGCATAGGTCGGGCGCTCTGCGAAGCCTTCCACCGCGCCGGCGCCGCCAAGGTCGTCGTCGCCGATCTCGATCTGGCGAATGCGCAAGCCGTCGCCGCATCGGTCGGAGGCGCGGCGTTCAAATGCGATGTCGGGCAGGAGAGCGATATCCGCCACCTCATCGAGGCCGATCGCGCTGTTCTGCTCCAACGCCGGCATCGGCGGCGGCTTCGATCCGCTATCGGCGAATGCGGGCGGAACATCTGACGAGCCGTGGGCGCGCAGCTGGGCCATTCACGTGATGGCGCATGTCTACGCGGCGCGGCACCTGATCCCGCGCATGAAGGCGCGCGGCGGCGGCTATTTTCTCAATACGATCTCGGCTGCGGGGCTGCTGTCGCAGGTCGGCAGCCCGGCCTATTCGACGACAAAACATGCCGCGGTGGGATTCGCCGAAAACCTCGCGATCTCGCACAAGGCCGACGGTATCAAGGTATCCATCCTGTGCCCGCAGGGCGTCGATACCAACATGCTCCGGTCCATTCCCAAGGGCCCACAATCCGGCGATGGCGACCTTTCGCCGGAGCAGGTTGCGCAGGATGTGTTGAAGGGGCTCGAGCAGGAACCGCAAGTGCTCGGCTACATGCGCAAGAAGACGGAGAATTACGACCGCTGGATTGCCGGCATGGCGAAGATTCAGGCGAAGATGCGGGAAGCTTACGGCAAGTCGTAGCGTCTTCCGGGCGGCAAGCATGGAAATGCTCTCACTGTTGCAACGACGTTGTGAGAGTGTCGCCGTGATACGATATGCCTTTGCTACCCCTTCTTCGCATACAGCAGCGGCACCGCCGAATCCACCATCACCTCGATCACGCTGACGCCGTCATGCGCCAGGCCGTGCTCGAGCGCGGGCGCCAGTTCCGCCGACGTGCCGACGCGCACCGCATCGCAACCCATGCCTTCCGCGATCTTGACGAAATCGATGCCGGGCAGGTCGAGGCCGGGGACATTGCGCACCTGCATCACCTGGCTGAACGAGCGCATCGCGCCGTAGCCCGAGTTGTTGATGACCACGACCGTCAGCGGCAGCTTGCGCTGCGCCGCGGTCCACAGCGCCTGGATCGAATACATCGCCGAGCCGTCGCCGATCAGGCAGACGGTCCGGCAGCCAGGGCGGCCGAGCGCCATGCCGACCGCGGCCGGCAGACCATAGCCGAGGCCGCCGCTCGCCATGGTGTAGAAACTGTCCTTGCATCGCCGGACGATGCGACGGGGCTTCCTCCACCAGCACGGCGTCGTCGGGCATGGCCGAGGAGAGCGCGTGCAGCAGGTATTCCACCGGAATCGGCTCGCCCGCGTTAGGTGCTGACGGTAACACACGGCCGGTGGGCATCGCGCGCTTTGTCTCCGGCAGCAAATCCAGCAGCATCGCCAGAGCCGGCTTCATGGTCGCGATGATGCTGGTGCCTGATGGCGAGACCGCCGCCGCCGTCGGATCGTCGGTGATCTGGAAGATCGTGGTGGCGCCGTCGAAGATCGAGGCATGGCCTTCGACATGGAAGGTGAAGACCGGCGCGCCGATCACGACCACCAGATCATGGTCGCGCAGCGCATCCGACAATTGCCCCGGTGAGGCGTGCAGGAAGCCCGCGAGTTGCGGATGCAACTCCGGAAAACTGCAGCGCGCCGAAAACGGGCTGATCCAGACCGACGCTCTCGTCCTCTCCGCCACGCGCACCATCAGGTCGACGGCTTCGGCGCGATCGACGCCGGGACCGACGACGAAGGCGGGGCGCTGGCTTGCCGAGAGCGCACCGGCGAGCGCTTGCATCGCGCCGGCGTCCGGTCCGAGCTCGCGGCTGAGGTGGCGCGCCTCGACCGGCTGGGTCTGATGGTTCCAGTCGTCAATCGGCACCGAAACAAAGGTCGGGCCGCAGGGCGGCTGCATCGCCACGTAATAGGCACGCGCGATCGCGGCGGGCACGTCTTCGGCCCGCGCCGGCTCGACCGAAATTCCGACGCGCGCTCGGCATAGAGAAACGCCTGCAGCGGCAGGATCGAACGCGCCTGCTGGCCCGCGGTAATCAGCAGCGGGGTCTGGTTGCGGTGTGCGGTGTAGATATTGCCGAGCGCGTTGCCGACGCCGGCGGCGGAATGCAGATTGACAAAGCCGGCGTTGCGGGTGGCCTGCGCGTAGCCGTCGGCCATGCCCACGACGGAGGCTTCCTGCAGGCCGAGCACGTAGTCGATATCGTCGGGCCAGTCGGCGAGAAACGGCAACTCGGTCGAGCCGGGATTGCCGAACACTTTCTTGATGCCGAATGATCGCAGCAGATCGAGCGTGGCGTGCTTGACGCTGAGTGTTTTGCTGGCGGGTTTTGCGGGCTTGCGGGACAATGTCGTGCCCTTCGGGTTACTCGAAATGCCTCATCGTCATTGCGAGGAGCGTTTGCGACGAAGCAATCCATACTTGATGTGTCGATACATGGATTGCTTCGGCCCCGTTGGCTCGCAATGACCGGCCTCACCAACTCGCCGTCCCCTTCATGGTCGGCTGGCCCTGTGAATTCGCGGTCCACAATTCCATGCCGGCGCCGCTGTCGTTGGCGTTGATCGAGAACTCGCTGCCTTCGAACAGCGGCTGCACTCCGCGGTAGCTGAATTTCTTCGGCGCGGTGCCGCCGTGAAGTTTTGCGGCTAGTTCGACGATGAAGGCCGCCTGCAGCGGACCGTGGAACACGAGGCCCGGATAGCCCTCGACCCTGGTGACGTAATCGCGGTCGTAGTGAATGCGATGGCCGTTGAAGGTCAGCGCCGAATAGCGGAACAACAGCACGGGATCCGCCATGTGGCTCTCGCGGTGCTTGGCGACGGGCGGCGGCGGCGGCGTCTTGGCGGGTGGCTGAGTCGTCGACATGTCCCGATAGACGATATCCTGCCGCTCACGGATCGCGGCGCCGCGCGGCGTCGTGATCAGGTGCTCGACCGAGACAAAACACAGCACGCCGGTGCTGCCGGCCTTCATCGTTACATCCGATATCCGCGAGGTTCGCTTCGCCTCGTCGCCGACCCGCAGCGGCTCGAAAAATTCCAGCTCGCCGCCGGCCCACATCCGGCGCGGCAGCGGCACCGGCGGCAGGAAGCCGCCACGTGTCGGGTGGCCGTCCTGGCTCAGCTCCGACATCGGAAACACCGGCTGCGCCAGGCACCAATGCACGGTCCACGGCGCGGCATCGCCCGGCTTCGGCTCGCCGATTTCCTGGAACAGCGTGGCGCGCAGCCCTTTGACGAGTTGCGCCGTGACGATGTCGGAGGCTTCAGTGGTTTTTCCGATCCAGCCACGCAAATGCTCTAGGTCGAGTTTTTCGGTCATGACGATTTGTTCCGGGCGTGAGGAGTGCTGCCGGCCGCGGGGCAGTCGCCGATGCCGGGAACGGCGCCGTAGTGACGCGGCTCACCGACGAAAATCGCGGCGGGCGCGGCATAGCTCACCTTGCCGTTCGGCGTATCGACCTCGATGCGCCGCAGATGCGGATGGACGGCGAGATCGGCCATGGTGTTGACCTCGGCAAACGCAATGTCGGCATCGGCCAGGCGTTTCAACAGATCGACGCGGTGCATCGTGCCAAAACTGTCGCCGACGACCTGGTCGGTGAGCTGCCGGTTGCGGACGCGTTCGACCATGTTGGCGAAGCGCGGATCCCCCGGCAGATTGGGCTTATCCAGCACGTCGGCGCATAGCTTCTTCCATTCGCGCTCGCTCTGGATCGAGATCAGGATTCCCTTGCCGTCCTTCGACTGGAAAACCCCGTAGGGCGCGATCGATGGATGTGCCAGCGCCATCCGCTTCGGCGGATTGCCGGCTTCCGAATTGAGCAGCGGCACCGCGAGCCAGTCAGCCATCACGTCGAACATCGAAATCCGGATGTCGGCGCCCTTGCCGGTGCGGCCGCGGGCGATCAGCGCCTCGAGGATGGATGCATGCGCGGTGGCGCCGGTGGCGATGTCGACGACGGAAATGCCGACCCGCGACGGTCCCTCCGGCCCGCCAGTGATCGATGCCAGCCCGCTCTCGGCCTGGATCAAAAGATCATAGGCCTTGCGATCGGCGTAGGGGCCGTCGTCGCCGTAGCCTGAAATGGTGCAGCAGATCAGCTTCGGATAGTCCTTCTTCAGGCGCTCCAGCGAGAAGCCGAGCTTGTCCATCGACCCCGGCTTTAGATTCTGCAACAGCACGTCGGCGCCCGCGATCAGTTCTTCGAGCGCGGCGCGGCCTTCCTTGGTCGCAAGGTCGATGACGGCAGAATCCTTGCCGCGGTTGAGCCAGACAAAGTAGCTGCTCTGACCCTTGGCCGCAGCATCGTAGCCGCGGGCAAAGTCGCCTTCCGGACGCTCCACCTTGATCACATGGGCGCCGGCGTCCGCCAGTCGCGAACTGCAGAACGGGGCAGCGACCGCCTGTTCCACGGCAATGACGGTCAATCCCTCGAGTGGCAGCATATTTGATGTTCTCAATAGGAGCGGGGCATGCCGAGCACGTGTTCGGCGACGTACGACAGAATGAGATTGGTCGAGATCGGCGCCACCTGATAGAGCCGGGTTTCGCGGAACTTGCGTTCGACGTCGTATTCCTCCGCAAAGCCGAACCCGCCATGGGTCTGCACGCAGGCGTTCGCCGCTTCCCAGGAGGCGTCGGCCGCCAGCATCTTGGCCATGTTGGCCTCGGCGCCGCAATCCAGCCCTGCCTCATATTTGCGGGTGGCTTCGCGCACCATCAGCTCGGCCGCGCGCATCGCGGCGTAAGATTTGGCGATCGGAAACTGGATGCCCTGGTTCTGGCCGATCGGACGGCCGAACACGACGCGCTCCCGTGCATAAGCGGTGGCCTTGGCGATGAACCATTTGGCGTCGCCGACGCATTCGGACGCGATCAGGATACGCTCGGCATTCATGCCGGACAGGATGTAGCGAAAGCCCTTGCCTTCCTCGCCGATCAGGTTTTCGGCCGGCACCCGCATGTCGGTGAAGAATACTTCCGTGGTGGCGTGGTTCATCATGGTGCGGATCGGGCTGATGGTGAGCCCGTTGCCCTTCGCCGCCTTCATGTCGACGATGAACACCGACAGCCCGTCGGTGCGCTTCCTGGCCTCATCCTTCGGCGTGGTGCGCGCCAGCAGGATCATCAGGTCGGAATATTCGGCGCGGCTGGTCCAGATCTTCTGGCCGTTGACAATGTAATCGCCGTTGCCGTCGCGCCTGGCGAAGGTCTTCAGCGACGAGGTGTCAGTGCCGCTGGTCGGCTCGGTGACGCCGAAGGCCTGCAGCCGCAGCTCGCCGGTGGCGACCTTCGGCAGCCATTTCGCCTTCTGCCCGTCGCTGCCATGGCGCAGCAGCGTGCCCATGGTGTACATCTGGGCATGGCAGCCGCCGCCGTTGCAGCCGGCGCGCTGGATCTCCTCGAGGATGGCGGCCGCGGCCGACAGCTTCAGGCCGGCGCCGCCATATTGCTCCGGGATCAACACCGAGAGATAGCCGGCCTTGGTCAGCGCATCGACGAAGGCGGAAGGATAGGCCATCTCGCGGTCGAGCTTGCGCCAGTATTCGCCGGGGAACTGGGCGCAAAGCTTGGCGACGGCGTCGCGGATATCGGCAAACTCGTCTAGGGGTTCGGTGGCTGTCATCGGAACTCGGCTGGTAAATCGACCGCGCGCATGGTCGCGGTGGCGAACGCACAGATGCGCTCTACTCCCTTCTCTTGGGAGATCACTTCAACCTTTGCAACGCCTATCGTCCCGCCGACCTGCATGGCTTCGGCCCGGGCTATGATTTCTTCGCCGTCCGCGGGGCCCAGGAAGTTGATCTTGATTTCTACCGTCACGGCGATGCGGCCTCTGGGGAGGGCGGTCGTTACGGCGGCGCCGGCGGCCTGGTCGGCGAGGCCCGTAATCACTCCTCCGTGGAAATGACCGAAGAACTGCGTAAGCTCCGGCCGCTTCGACAAGGCCAGCGAAACCCTGCCCGGTTCGGCGGCTACGATACGCATGCCGGATGAATGGGGAAACCCGGACATCGCCATGATGCCCGCGAGCTGCTCTATCGGATTGAAACCGGTCACGCGGATCGCCGTGTCGTCAGGAGGAGCGCCGTCACGCTGGGATGCGCACCGGCAGCGACTCGATGCCCCTGACGAAGCTGGAATAGACCCGCTTCGGCTCACCGACCACCTCGATGCGGTCGAACCGCTTCAGCATCTCCTGCCAGACGATCTTGAGCTGAAGCTCGGCGAGCCGCATGCCGACGCAGCGGTGGATGCCGAAGCCGAACGACAGATGGGTGCGGGGCCGGGCGCGGTCGATGATGAACTCGTCGGGACGCTCGATGCCCTCTTCGTCGCGGTTGCCGGAAACGTACCACATCACGACCCGGTCGCCCTTCCTGATCCTCTTGCCTCCGATCTCGGTATCGACCAGCGCGGTACGCCGCATATGCGCCAGCGGCGTCTGCCAGCGGATCACTTCCGGCACCATGCTGTCGATCAGAGCAGGATTGTCGCGCAGCTTCTGGTACTGGTCGGGGTGTTCGTTCAAGGCCAGCACCGAGCCGCTCATGGTGTTGCGGGTCGTGTCGTTGCCGCCGACAATCAACAGGATGATGTTGCCCATCAGATTGTCGGGGTCCATGTGCCTTGTGGCGTCGCTATGCGCCATCATAGAGATCAGGTCGCTGCGCGGCGGGGCATTGACGCGCTCGTTCCAGAGCCTGGTGAAGAAGGCTGCGCACTCGTCCATCTCGGCGCGGCGCTGCTCCGCCGATTCGACGACGCCGCTCTTTGGCAGCGCGGTCGAGACGTCGGACCAGCGCGTCAGCTTGCGGCGTTCCTCCCAGGGGAAATCGAACAGCGTCGCCAGCATCTGGGTGGTCAGTTCGATCGACACCCGGTCGACGAAATTGAAGGTTTCGTTGCGCGGCAGCGCGTCGAGCACCTTGCCGGCGCGCTCGCGGATCAGCACGGCCAGTTCGTCCAGATGCGTCGGCGTGAACATCGGCGACACGGTCTTGCGCTGGGCGGAATGCCGCGGCTGGTCCATGGCGATGAAGCTCGGATAGTCGTAGCCGGGCGGCACGTCTCGGATCGAGATGCCGCCGAGCGTGACGTCGGAAGAGAAGATGCCGTGATTGGTGTCGACATGCATGATGTCGTTGTACTTGGTGACCGACCAATAGGGTTCGATCGGCGCGTTGGTGCAGTAATGCACCGGCTCCTCCTTGCGCAGCCGCTCGAAGAAGGGCCACAGCGTATCGTTCTGGAACAGCCGCGGCGCGCCCGGGTGAAAATCCTTCAGTGGCGTGGAATAGGCCTCTTCGCGTGCCATGCGCTGAAGCTCGGCCTTGTCGGCTCTCACTGCTCTCTGGATGTTCATGGTTGATCAATCCCAACTAGATTCGGTGCGGCGTCAGCCGGCGATGCGCACCGGCAGGGTCTCGTAGCCCTTGACGAAGCTGGAATACACCCGCCTGGGCTCGCCGACCACCTCAATATCGTCGAAGCGTTTGAGGATTTCCTCCCAGATGATCTTCAATTGAAGCTCGGCCAGCCGGATCCCGACGCAGCGGTGAATCCCGAAGCCAAACGAGATGTGGGTGCGCGGCCGGGCCCGGTCGATGATGAATTCGTAGGGGCGGTCGATGACCTCGTTGTCGCGGTTGCCCGAGACGTACCACATCACCACCTTGTCGCCTTTCCGAATCTGCTTGCCGCGGAATTCGATGTCCTCAAGCGCCGTCCGGCGCATATGCGCCAGCGGCGTCTGCCAGCGAATGACCTCCGGCACGAAACTGTCGATCAGCGCGGGATTGGCGCGCAGCTTCCTGTATTGGTCCGGATTCTTGTTCAAGGCGTAGAGACTGCCCGACAGGGTGTTGCGGGTGGTGTCGTTGCCGCCGACGATCAGCAGGATCAGGTTGCCGAGGAAATTCTTCGGGTCCATGTCGCGCGTGGCGTCGCTGTGCGCCATCATCGACAACAGGTCGCTCTTCGGCGGCTGGTTGATACGCTCCTTCCAAAGCCTTGCAAAATAGCTCGCGCATTCCAGCAGTTCGGCCTGCCGGGCTTCCTCGGTCGCGACCAGGCCGCCGGGGCCGGGAAGCGTCGTGGCAATGTCGGACCAGCGCGTCAGTTTGCGGCGGTCTTCCCACGGAAAGTCGAACAGCACGGCGAGCATCTGCGTGGTCAGTTCGATCGAGACCTTGTCGACCCAGTCGAACACCTCGTTCCTGGGCAGGTCGTCGAGGCATTCGGCCGACCGTGTGCGGATGTTGATCGCGAGCTGGTCCAGATGCGTCGGCGTGAACATCGGCGCGACGGTCTTGCGCTGCGCCGAGTGGCGTGGCTGGTCCATTGCGATGAAGCTTTCGCGGCGCAGGTCGGGGGCGACGTCGCGGATGGTGATGCCGCCGAGCGAAGCCGCCGACGAGAACACCGAATGATTGGTCTCGATGTCCATGATGTCGTTGTATTTGGTCACTGACCAGTACGGCCCGAACATGCTGTCCCTGCAGTAGTGCACCGGGGCTTCCTGGCGCAGCCGGTCGAAATAGGGCCAGAAGGAATCGGTCTTGAACAGTTCGGGCTGGCTGACGTCGATGTCGTCAAGCGGAATGGACCAGGCCCGGTCGAAAGCGGCCTTGTGTTGGGAATCCCCGGCGAGATCGATTGTTCCGTGCATCGGTCGGCTCCCTGATTTTTTGCTCCGTCGTTGTTGCCGGAGGGCGTCATTTTGGGCGAATTACAGCCCGTCGCGCGCTGCATAGCAAGCGAGAGTTTGGCCATTTGGCGGTACGAAAGCGCTGTCCAGGCCGAGTCCTCTCCTCAGCGCTTTAGGCCCGTGACAAGCTCATTGGCAAAGAATAAGGCTGTGCATAACAAGCCGTCATTCAGCTGGAGGCCGCCGGACCATGATTCCCAACGCGCATCGGATGTTTAACTTCGATCTCGGCGAAACCGCGGACGCCATACGCGAAACGGTGCAGCAATTCTCGGCCAACGAGATCGCGCCGCGGGCCGCCGAAATCGACAAGAGCAATCAATTCCCTCGCGACCTCTGGCCCAGGATCGGCGCTCTCGGGCTGCACGGGATTACCGTTGAAGAGGAGTACGGCGGAACAGGGCTCGGCTATCTCGAGCACTGCATCGCGGTCGAGGAAATTTCGCGGGCGTCGGCGGCGGTCGGCCTGTCCTACGGCGCGCATTCGAACCTCTGCGTCAACCAGATCCGCCGCAATGGCAGCGAGGCGCAGAAGCGGAAGTATCTTCCGAAACTGATCTCTGGCGAGCATGTCGGCTCGCTGGCGATGTCGGAGCCCAATGCCGGCTCCGACGTGGTGTCGATGGCGACCCGCGCCGAGAAGAAGGGCGACCGCTTCGTCATCAACGGAGCCAAGATGTGGATCACCAACGGTCCGGTCGCCGATACGCTGGTGGTCTATGCCAAGACCGATGCCGCGGCGGGCTCGCGCGGCATCACCGCCTTCATCATCGAGAAGGGCATGAAAGGATTTTCCACCGCGCAGAAGCTCGACAAGCTCGGCATGCGCGGTTCCGACACCTGCGAACTGGTGTTCGAGGACTGCGAGGTGCCGGAGGAGAACGTGCTCAGCGAGGTCGGCCGCGGCGTCAACGTGCTGATGTCCGGCCTCGACTACGAGCGCGCGGTGCTGGCGGCAGGCCCGATCGGCATCATGCAGGCCTGCATGGACGTGGTGCTGCCCTATATTCACGAACGCAAGCAGTTCGGCCAGCCGATCGGCACGTTCCAGCTGGTGCAGGGCAAGGTCGCCGACATGTACACCACGATGAACGCCTCGCGCGCCTACGTCTACGCGGTGGCGAAAGCCTGCGACCGCGGCGAGACGACGCGCGAGGATGCCGCCGGCGCGATCCTCTACGCTGCAGAGAAGGCCACACAATGCGCGCTCGACGCCATCCAGCTGCTCGGCGGCAACGGCTACATCAACGACTATCCGACCGGGCGGCTGTTGCGCGACGCCAAGCTTTACGAGATCGGCGCCGGTACCAGCGAGATCCGGCGCATGCTGATCGGACGGGAGCTGTTCGAGAAGTCGGCGTAAGGGAGGTCAGTGAAGGCCTGTCAACCGTCATTGCCAGCGCAGCGAGCCATCCATTCTTCTTTCTTGTGGCGCGATGGATTGCTTCGCTGCGGGCCTATTCCACCAGGCCGTTCACCTTGGTCACCCAGGCACGCACGTCGATCAGCACCGCGGGCAGCACTTCCTTGACCTCCGCCGCCGTCATGCCGGCCTTGATGCGCGGGTCATAGAGCAGGTTGAGGAGGTACTGGTCGTAGATGTCGAAAAATCCCATCGACACATTGTCGTTGAACATGGTCCAGGGCACGCTCATTGTATCGTTGATCGGTCCGAGCGATTGCAACAGCTCCTCATAGGCGCAGTCGAAGAAAGTGAAGTCGCCGTTGTCGACGGTCAGGATCACGTCGGAGTGTTCGATCTCGAATTTCTCGTTCTTGCGAAAACCGGACAGGCATTGCGGGTCGAGCGAGCCGCGGATCTCGCGGGCGCGCGCGGCGCCGTAGAATTTGGCGATGGTGCGGTTGATATCGCGGTCGCGCACCAGTGTCACCAGCACGTTGGCGTCGTCGCGGTTTTCAACCATGCCGATATCGAGGTGCTGAATGCGTCTGGCGATGTCGGCGACGATTTTCGCGAGCTGCTTTTTTCGGTCGGAACGCTTGCCGTCGGCGAACACCCGCACCGGCCTCTGATACTTCCGGATGCGGTCGACCCGTCCGGCGAGTTGATATTCGGCGCCGAACGCGGTCTTGAGGAAGCCGTCGAAGATCTGGCTGTCGGTGAAGGCCTTCTTTTCCGCGCGCTGACGCGAAGCGATCGCCGGAATTTCGACCGCGGCCAACGCCGGGCCGACCACGGCCTCGAAGGCGATGCCGGCCAGAACGACCGCAACGATCCGAAACAAACGCGAAGGCCAGGCAGGGGCGCTCATGCAACGACGCTGCAGCAATCGGCGAGGGCGCGCAAGGCGCGATCGCGCGCCCTCCGGGAACCCGGCAGATCGCCGCCTAGTTTCTCACCACCACCGGGGTGCCGACGGAAACGCGGCTATAGAGGTCGGTCACGTCCTCATTGGTCATGCGGAAGCAGCCGGAGGATACCGCCTGCCCGATCGTTTCCGGCTCGTTCGAACCGTGGATGCGATAGAGCGTCGAGCCCAGATACATCGCCCGCGCCCCGAGCGGATTGTCGACGCCGCCGACCATGTGGCGCGGCAGGTCGGGCCGCCGCCTCAGCATCTGCGCGGGCGGCGTCCAGCTCGGCCATTCCCTTTTCGCCGTGATGCGATGGGTGCCGGACCAGCGGAAACCGTCGCGGCCGACGCCGATGCCGTAGCGCAACGCCTGACCGTTGCCCAGCACGAGGTAAAGCCGCCGCTCGGCGGTGTTGATGTAGATGGTGCCCGGCGCGTACTGGCTCGAAAAGCTGACGGTTTGCCGGGAGATCGGGCCCGAGCCGCCGCCGCTGCGAAAGAAGTCGCTGCCGCCCATGATGTCGCGCATGTCGAAGAGCTGGGCGCGGGCATGGCCGGCGCCGGCCAGCAATGTCACCGCAGCAAACAGCATAGCAAAAGCCCGAATCATAATTCTTCCTCTTCAGACCAATCGGTTTCGTCGGAAGACAGGCCACAACCGAGGCGATTTCGCAAGCAACGAGCCCGTGAGCACCTGATTTTCCCAGCTTGCCGTTACCGAAATAACACCGCGCCGTCAGGCGATGGCAGCAATGTCCGCGAACCCTTTGACGAAACGGACTGGGAATGATTGATCGTCAAGGAGATATTGCAAGAAACGAAAGCGAACGGGAGCAGAACGAATGAACGGTGCGGAAAGTCTGGTGCGGACATTGGTCGCAGGCGGCGTGGACGTCTGTTTCGCCAATCCCGGCACTTCGGAGATGCATTTCGTCGCGGCCCTCGACCGCGTCGAGGGCATGCGCTGCGTGCTCGGCCTGTTCGAGGGCGTGGTGACGGGCGCTGCCGACGGCTATTTCCGCATGAAGGGGTCGCCGGCTTCGACGCTGCTGCATCTCGGCCCCGGCCTCGCCAATGGCCTCGCCAATCTGCACAACGCCAAGAAGGCCAGTTCCGGCGTCGTCAACATCGTCGGCCAGCACGCGACCTACCACATCGAGTACAACGCGCCGCTGACCTCGGATATCGAGGGCTTGGCGCGGCCGATGTCGTCCTGGGTGCGCACCTCGCCGGACGCGAAATCCGTCGCCCGTGACGGTGCCGCCGCCATCGCCGCCGCCAGGGGCGCGCCGCCGCAGATCGCAACCCTGATCCTGCCCGCCGACACCGCCTGGAACGAGGCCGACGGCGTGGCGCAGGTCCCGGCGGAGCCGCAGCGCCAGAGCTACTCCCCTGGGGCCGTCGACCACGCGGCCAGGGTGCTGCGCGGCGGCGAACAGACCTTGCTGTTGATTACAGGCAGTGCCGTCACCGAGAAGGGGCTGGCGCTGGCGGCGCAAATTGCCGGCAAGACCGGCTGCAAGGTGATGGGCCCGCTGGCCAGTCCGAGGATGGCGCGCGGACGCGGGCGGTTCTCGATCGAGCGGGTGCCTTACGTGATCGAACAGGCGCAAGCGGCGCTGCAAGGTTTTCGGCACATCGTGCTGGTCGAGGCCAATGATCCCGTGGCCTTCTTCGCCTATCCGAACAAGCCGAGCCTGCTCAAGCCCGAGGGTTGCGAGGTCCATCGCATGACCGAAAGCGGGGAAAACTCGGTGGCGGCGCTGGAGGCGCTGGCCTCGGCGCTCGGCGCCAAGCCCGCGGACGTGAAGCCGCAGGCCACGGTCGAACTGGTCAAGCCGACCGGGGCCCTTAACCATATGTCGATCGCCCAGGCGATCGCGCTGGCGGTTCCGGACAACGCCATCCTGGTCGACGAATCCATCACCACTGGGCGTGGCTTCTTTCCGCTGACGGCGGGCGCCGCCCAGCACGACTGGATCCAGAATCTCGGCGGCTCGATCGGGTACTCGACGCCGGTGGCGACCGGGGCCGCGGTGGCCTGTCCCGACCGCAAGGTGATCTGCATGGTCGGCGACGGCAGCGCGATGTACACGCTGCAATCGCTGTGGACCCAGGCGCGCGAGGGCCTCAATGTTCTCACCATCGTGTTTGCCAACCGGATCTACCAGATCCTGCGCGGCGAGTTCGACGGCGTCGGCGCCGGCGAGCCGGGCCAGCGCGCCCAGGACATGCTGAAGATCGACCGCCCCACGCTCGACTGGGTTGCGCTCGCCAAGGGCATGGGCGTTCCCGGCCGCGCCGTCACCACGGCGGACGAGCTCAACAAGGCCTTGGCGGAAGGCATCGCCGAGCAGGGACCTCGGCTGATCGAAGTGCGGATGTAGGGGGCAGCCGCCAAATCGGCAGGCTGGAATGCTTGCGACGGAGCCAGCATGCAGACCGAGTTGAACAAGGTGCTAACGGCGCTGCAGGAATTCTACGCCCGCGAGAGCTTCCTGTTCGAAAAGGATCTCGGCGAGCGTACGCTGACGCACCGGCTGGCGGTGCATGTCGAAAAACAGTTTCCGGGCTGGGAGGTCGATTGCGACTACAACCGGCTCGGCGAACGCAAGCTGCGGCTGCCGCATGGCACGATCGTCTCGACCGACGATGAACTCGGAAAATCCATCTATCCCGACATCGTCGTGCACCAGCGCGAGATTCCCAACAACCTGCTCGCGATCGAAGTTCGCAAGACGTCCAACCATCAGCCGCCGGAACACGACCGGCACAAGCTGCACGCACTGACCGATCCGCATCTGTGGTTCGCCTACGGGATCGGGGTCTATCTCGTGCTGGGCAAGAAGAGCGTCGTCTCCGACGTCTATGTCGGCGGCGTGATCGACCAGGCGCAGTCCGCGTGGCTGGCCGGACGGCTGAAGGATGTAGGGCTGGGTGGCTAGACTAAGGCCGCTGCAATCGGGTCGATCCTGTTCGACAAGGATGGCACCCGCGTCGATTTCCAGCGTAGCTTTGGTCCGGCGGGGACGCCGACAGCCCGGCCCTACGCGCCGCTCCCAATACCGTCAACGGTAGCGACAACGATGCCGTGGTCCGACAGGCCGTCCGCGGGGAAAACGGAAATGGTCACGTCCAGCGGGACGGACGACCAGAAGAAATCGATCGGCGCCCGGCCATACTCTTCGCCGAAAGTCCCCCGGTCGCTCGCATGGAAATAGGGCAACGCCTGCTTGATCGCCACAAGATCGCTGCTCGACGGTTCCGCGTTGAAATCGCCGCACAGGATCACAGTCCCCTGCGTTGCCAGCGGCTTCAGCATGCCGGCAATCTTCCCGGCCTGCGATCGCCGCACGGCGGACAGCGACCAGTCCCCGGCCGTGGCGAGGTGGGTGTTGCCGATGAATACCGGCCGATCCAGCGGCAGCGCCGCGACCTGAAGGATGCGCGGCTCATTCTCGACATGGACGACTGAGCCGGTGCCCGGCGGGCCCAACTGGAATGCGGCCGTTCGGGACAACGGAATTCTGGATGCGAGGGCGAGTCCGAAATACTGTCCCGTTCCGTGGTACACCTCCGCGGGCACCAGGGCGGGCGCGAAGTACCAGCAATAGGCCGATGTATTTGCCTGCCCGCGGCCAAACAGCACGGGCAGGCCAACGGCTGGATCGAGCGCAACCTCCTGCAACGCGCACATATCGACGTCCAGTTCCGCAATCTTGGCAGCAATTGCCTCGTAATTCTGGTTTGAGGCAACATTCCAGGTGGCTATTCGGAGGTTCTTCGCGCTCACGGCGGCTCCACGTTGGCTGAGAGGCGACGGCCTGTCGATTGCGGGCGGAGACACGCTGCGCAAGGCAGATCGCGTTCCCGGCCCTAATCACTGGCCAGCACGAGGGTGCAGAGCGCAATAGCCAGGCGCATGGCCTCAACGGAATTTTCGCCAGATTGCACGGATGCCCACTGATGTGATCCGTGTTTACGCCCGCGTTGGTGCAGCGCGAAAAGCCGCGTAGCGTTGCGGTCGGCCTGGGATGCGTCGTCGGCAGGGGAACCCCGAGCCCCCCATCGCGGTTATTTGTTTGAACGGTTGCTTCGTTTGAACCTTGGGTAGCTGGTGCAGACTTAACATCAGAGGCCAACTCCAGGAGGCGTTCCATGACCCACTGGCACGATACGATGGTGGACAGGCCGGAGACGGATGGCGCGGTTTACGCGACGGGCTGGACGATTTCCGGTCTGGCCGTGCTCGGGACCGTCATTGCGGTCTGGCTTCTCGGCATTTGACGGCTTGACGTTCCCGCTCAGCTTCGGATGCGACCGGATCGGATGTTCCGCGCATCTCCGCGACCGCGCATGGGCTGCACCATCCGGTCCCGATATCCAGTATTGCCGCTCGCCGGCAGGCATCCTCTTCCCCTCAAACGCTCCAATGCCGTCTGGTTGGATGTAGTTTCTGTTGGGGAACCCACGGGCACCCAAGCGGTTCTATCGGACAGATGCTCAACGTCGAGCAATTGCGAGGGCCCGTGGACCAATCATCGAAAGCCGGCATACCGGTCTCGTTCGTCATCAACGGATCCCGTCAAGAACTCGTCATCCCTCCATGGATCACCTTGCTGGACCTCCTGCGGGAGCATCTGCAGTTGACCGGCACCAAGAAAGGTTGCGATCATGGCCAGTGCGGCGCCTGCACCGTATTGATCGACGGGATGCGCATCAACTCCTGTCTCGTACTCGCGGTTTCTCGCGACGGAGCCGAAGTTACCACGATCGAGGGCGTTGCGGCTGGTCGCGATATGCATCCTTTGCAGTCGGCCTTTGTCGAACATGATGCGTTTCAATGCGGATATTGCACGCCGGGCCAGATCTGTTCGGCAATCGGCCTGCTGGCCGAAGGCCGTGCGCATACCCGGGCCGAAATCAGGGAGCACATGAGCGGAAACCTCTGCCGCTGCGGCGCCTATACCAACATAGCGGACGCCATCGAGCATGTAATGCGACAAGGCGCGGCCGCGCGGGAGGCGGCCGAATGAACCGCTTCGATTACGTCCGCCCGGACACGATTTCCGATGCGATCAAGGCGCTAGCCGTGCCCGACGCGCGTGCGCTCGCAGGAGGAACCAACCTCGTCGATCTCATGAAGTACGAGGTGGCGCGGCCGTCGCGCATTGTAGATATCAATCGATTGCCGCTCAAAGCAATCGAGACGACCGCGGAGGGCGGACTGAAGATCGGGGCTCTGGTCACCAATTCCGACCTCGCATGGAATGCAACCGTTCACGAGCATTTTCCGCTGTTGGCCAGCGCCATCCTCGCCGGCGCATCGCCGCAGTTGCGTAACGCCGCCACCACGGGTGGCAACCTGCTGCAACGGACACGCTGCTATTACTTCTATGACCCGTCGACCGCCTGCAACAAGCGTGTCCCGGGCAGCGGATGCTCGGCGATAGGCGGCGTGAATCGAATTCATGCAATTCTCGGAGCGAGCGATGAATGCATCGCGGTGCATCCATCGGATATGTGCGTCGCGCTGGCGGCATTGGATGCTTCCGTCGATGTCGAAGGACCTGACGGCAAGCGAAATATTCCATTCACCGCCTTTCACCGCCTGCCCGGCACCGAGCCGCATCTCGACAATACGATGGCGGCCGGGGAATTGATCACCGGCATCCATCTTTCGCGCTGTGATTTCGGGATCAACCACACCTACGTCAAGATTCGGGACCGGCTGTCCTACGCGTTTGCGCTCGTTTCGGTCGCCGTCGGGCTCAAGCTGAAGGCCGGAGTGATCGAGAAGGTCCACGTGGCGCTCGGGGGCGTGGCGCACAAGCCTTGGCGCGACCTCGATGCTGAAGCAGCGTTGAAGGGTCAGAGGCCGGAACGCGCGGCATTTGCCGAGTTTGCCGGACAGGTGGTGGCGCAGGCGAGGGGCCAAGGCCAGAACGATTTCAAAATCGAGCTTGCACGGCGGACAATCATACGGGCGCTTGAGCAGGCAGCCGCAGGCACGCCGCAACACCAATCCAACAAATCATTGCAGCAGGAGAAATGATGTCGGTGACGGAAGCGTCTCATATCGGTCGGCCGACGAACCGGGTCGACGGACCCCTGAAGGTTACCGGCCAGGCCAGGTATGCGGCTGAATACCCGGCCCCGGACCTGCTCTACGGGTATCTCGTCGGCAGCACGATCGCCGCGGGACGTATCACAGCGATCCATCTCGACTTGGCACGCAGCGTGCCGGGCGTCGTGGAGATATTCACCCACGAGAACCGTGGAAAAGCCGCCTGGCTCGACCGCAGCTGGCGCGATGAAGTCGCTCCTCCCGGGCATCCCTTTCGCCCCCTGCATTCGGAGCGTATTCTATTCGACGGACAGCCGATTGCACTTGTCGTCGCCGAGACATACGAAGCAGCCCGGGATGCTGCGTCCCTGATCCACGCGGAATATGAAACTGCTGAACACTGCACGGAACTGGAGCGGAAGCGCTCGGAAGCGTATGTGCCGCCCGAGAAGCGAAGCGGAATTCCGCCGCCGCCCGATCCGCGGGGCGACGCCGAGCAGGCCTTCGAGGAGGCTCCCGTCAAGATCAGCCGGGATTACCGGGTCAACGCGGAGCATCACAATCCCATGGAGATGTTCGGCACAACTTGTGTTTTCGAGGGCGAGGGCAGGCTTACTATCTACGACAAGACCCAGGGTTCGCAGAACGCACAGGGGTACGTTACTTCCGTGTTCGGTTTGAAGAGCAAGAATGTCCGCGTGGTCAATCACTATGTCGGTGGCGCTTTTGGCTCCGGGTTACGGCCGCAGCATCAACTGTTCTTCGCAGTCATGGCGGCGATCGAACTCGAGCGGTCGGTCAGGGTTTCCCTGACGCGTGCGCAGATGTTCCACATCGGCTACCGGCCCGACAACTTCCAGACCGTGTCATTGGCCGCGGACCGTGAAGGCCGCCTGCAATCGATTATGCATGACGTGGTGGCCGCGACCTCGCGCTACGAGGACCATCAGGAAGTCGTCGTCAACTGGTCCGGGATGATGTACCATTGCGATAACGTCAAGCTCTCCTACCGGCTGGCGAAGCTCGATACGGCAACGCCATGCGACATGCGGGCGCCGGGCGCCGCCATCGGCGTGACCGCCCTGGAATGCGCGCTCGATGAACTCTCCTATGAGGTGGGAATCGATCCTCTCGAGATCCGGCGCCTGAACTTCGCGTCAAAGGACGAGAATACCGACAAGCAGTTTACCTCCAAGGCGCTGCACGCCTGCTACAGCGAGGGCGCCGCGGCGTTCGGCTGGAACGAGCGAAAGCCCGAACCGCGATCGATGCGAGAGCGGCAGGAACTGATCGGGTGGGGCGTTTCGACCGGCATGTGGGATGCCTTTCTTCAGAAGGCCGAAGCGCGCGCGAAGTTGAGCGCGGATGGCCGGCTCGAAGTATCGACCGCTGCCTCCGACATAGGTACCGGCACCTGGACGATACTGACACAAATCGGCGCTGATGCGTTCGGGATTCCGCTTGAGGATGTGACCGCCCGCATCGGAGACTCCACATTGCCGACGTCTCCCGTCGAGGGTGGGTCATGGACCGCGGCCTCGAACGGCTCTGCGGTGCAGGCCGCATGCGAGGCGGTGAAGCAGACGCTGTTCAAGCATGCCAGGAAGATGGCCAACTCCCCCTTGGCCGCGGCGGAACTGGAAGACGTCGACGTGAGCAAGGGGCGCATCTTCCGCAGGGATGATCCGGGCCGGAGTCTGACGATCGTCGAAGTGATGCATGCCGCCGATTTGCAGGCGATCGAGGAGACGGGGAAAGTCGGACCCAGCCTGCTGCAGATGACGAAATACGTCAGCTACACGCATTCGGCGGTGTTTGCCGAGGTGCGCGTCGACGAAGACCTCGGTGTTGTCCGGGTGACGCGCGTTGTTTGCGCTGTCGCGGCCGGCCGCATTCTCAACCCCAAGACCGCACGCAGCCAGATCCTCGGCGGTGTGGTCATGGGCATCGGAATGGCGCTCCACGAAGAGGGCATAACCGATCACCGGCTTGGCAAGATCATGAACCACAATCTTGCAGAATATCATATCCCCGCGCATGCGGACATCGAGGACATCGACGTTATCTTCGTCGACGAACATGACGACAAGGTCAGTCCGTTGGGAGTGAAAGGCATCGGTGAAATCGGCATTGTCGGCACCGCCGCGGCCGTAGCCAACGCGATATTTCATGCGACCGGCAAGCGCGTCCGGGATTTCCCGATCACGATCGACAAGCTGATTGCGGCGTGAGCCCCCAATGCGCTTGAACACGTCCCGATTAGGCCGTTGATGCGCAACCAGCCCCGAATGGTCGATGGCTCGCATTAGGAGTTCAGCGACATATTGCGGTTGGTTGGGATTGCCGGCCAACGGGGCCATCGGGTCCTATGATTGGTGGACGCACAAGGGATCGAACCTTGGACCTCTCCCGTGTGAAGGGAACGCTCTCCCGCTGAGCTATGCGTCCGGGATCGTCGCGCAGAATCAAGGGACGGCAAACCGGCGTCGGATCGGAACCCGCACGCCGTCTGAGCCCGCGATTTACGAAGTGCGGGGTGCCGGTGTCAAGCTGTCAGCGACAAACCGCCCAAATCGAATGATCAGCCCGGCTGACGGGCGCGGGAGGCGTGGGACTGCAGCGCCCGAATACGCTCGGCGAGCGTGCCGCCCCCCTCGGCAATGCCGGTATTGGTGCTCGCGCCATTCGCAGGCTTTGCCGCCCGCGGCGGCGCCGGTTCCGCGGCCAGCATGGTCTCGATCGTCGAATTCGGGCCTTCGAGCTGCATCGCGAGTTTGGCGACTTCGGCGGCGATATCGTTGATGCGCTCGCGCAGCAGCGCATTTTCCATGCGCTCGGTCGCCCACGAGCTTTCGGCCTGCTGCTGAATCGCGTTGAT
Source organism: Bradyrhizobiaceae bacterium Ga0074131 (assembly GCA_001464035.1). Classification (GTDB taxonomy): domain Bacteria; phylum Pseudomonadota; class Alphaproteobacteria; order Rhizobiales; family Xanthobacteraceae; genus Bradyrhizobium. The sequence continues at coordinate 76 of LNEC01000005.1, read as the reverse complement.
GTCGCGCTGCAGCTTGGCGCGTTCGTCGCGCGCGACGCGGAGCTGCTCCTCGAGCGCCGTCTTCTCGGCCCTCAGT
>LNEC01000004.1 GCA_001464035.1 Bradyrhizobiaceae bacterium Ga0074131 | reverse complement strand
CGCGCCCGAGTGCTCTGGCAAGATGCATATCGCATGTCCATCGGCGACGACGCGCTGCACCCAGTCTTCCCTCTCTGCCCGAAAGCGTGGCCGCATCAGGATCTCTTGCCGGAAAAAGTGCTCTTGGATCCGGTCCCGGAACTCGCAGCGGAGACGGTCGACATAAGGAAACGAAGCCAGGTCAGCGGCCCGCACGACATCGACGCTGGCGAGCGGATGCTCCGCAGCGCAGCCAAGCACGAAGCGTTCCCGGAAGAGCGGACGCACGTCAAGCTTGGCGTCAGGTTTTGGTTCACGCGGCAAGATGCATGCGTGGTACTTGCCCGAAAGGATTTCTGCCGTGTATTCGTTGGATTGAAGAGCATGGATCTTGATCCAGACCGTCGGGTTCTCCTCCAATGCGCGCTGGAAGAACGATGTGAATGCATTTGGGCTCACCGAGGGCGCCACCGCAATGTCGAGAACGCATTGACTACCAAGGGCCCAATCATGCGAGCGCTGGCGCACGCTCCTTAATGCAAGCTGCACCTGCTTGAAATCTTTCTCGACCTCCTGCCCCAGCGCGGTCAGTCGGCTGTTTTTGCCGTCGCGATAGATCAATGGCCCGCCAAGCTCTTCTTCCAAACGACGAATGGCTCTGGTCAGGCTGGGCTGCGAGACGCCGCTCAAGCGCGCTGCAGTGGTGAAATTTAGCGTCTCCGCCAAATTAATGAAGTACTCCACTTGATTGAGTTCCATAACTTCGGCCCGATCGAATCACGATGTTCCCGCCACCACCGGGGAAGCGCTGCTGCGCTGACCGCGATGTATGCGTGGCGCATATAATTGGTGAATCGACCTGTGTCTATATGCGCGATGCATATTTAGTAAAAGCACCATGATACCTCCTAGGCTCGTTCATCTCGAACATCAGTGCTCGGTTGCCCTTCAGCCGGCTGGGGCGAAGTGCGTAGAATTAATTCAGTGCTTGTTCGATCTGGACCTTCAGCACCCGCTCGAAATTTTCGGGCGTCACGGGACCCACGAGCTTATAGGCAATGTTGCCGTCGCGCCCGACAATGAACGTTTCCGGCACGCCGTAAACACCCCACTCGATGGCAGCGCGGCCGTTGCCGTCGGCGCCGACAATATGAAACGGATTGCCATGACCGCCTAGGAAGCGCAGAGCGCTATCAGACGAGTCCTTGTAATTGATGCCGATGAGCTGCAGGCGCTTGTCTTTGCCAAGTTCGTTCAGCAGCGGCGCTTCTTCGCGACACGGCACGCACCATGAAGCCCAGACGTTGACGACGCTGACATTCCCTTTGAAGTCGGACGGATGAAGCCCGGGCACCTGCGCGCCATCTCGCTGCAGGTTTGGAAGCGCAGGCAACGCAGTTTGTGGGACCGGTCGTCCGATCAGCGCGGAGGGTAATCGCGAGGAATCGCCGTCATGAAGTCGGACCAAGAACAGCAGAGCTATCACCGCAAACATGATTAGCGGCAGTGCAAAGAGCCAGCGCCGAGCGGGTGGGGTTTCAGCTGCTACGACCATCGGGGCTCTGTCACACCGTTCGAGCGCCGGACGATGCCGTTGGCTTCAAGAGCGCGCAATCGGGCCTTCTGGCTCCGGTAGTCGTATGCAATCCAACCGATCAAGCTCAAAACTATTGCGGCGGCAACCGCGTAGGACACCACGATGAAATAAGCGTAGGGGCCAAGCATCATGACGTCACATTGCGCCGGTTCCGGAAGCCATCTGCTTGCGCGGAAAGGCATCCGTGTCATTGGTGTATTTTAGGCGGCTGGCCTGCATCATTTGAAGGCTGCGCACCCGACGCCGCAAGATCTCGTTGCGCATGGCCGCCAAATGCAGGGTCAAGAACAGCGCCGAAAAGCCCGCAGCCATGATTAGCAGGGGAATCAGGAACGCAGGATCCATGGAAGGGCCGCCGGCCCGTACCACTGATGCGCCCTGATGTATCGTGTTCCACCAGTTGACCGAGAATTTGATGATCGGGATGTTGATGGCTCCGACCAACGTAAGCATCGCGGCTGCACGACCCGCCCGCGATGGATCTTCGACGGCGCGCCATAGCGCGATCAAGCCGAGGTACATCAGGAACAGCAGTAGGACGGATGTAAGCCGCGCATCCCATTGCCAATAGGTGCCCCACATCGGCCGTCCCCACAGCGAACCAGTTATCAGCGCCAAGAATGTGAAGGAGGCGCCGAGAGGCGCAGCGGCCTTTGCCGCAACATCGGCCAGCGGATGCCGCCATACCAGCGTGCCCAACGAGGCCGCAGTCATTACGCCCCAGACGAACATCGACAGCCAAGCGTTGGGGACGTGGATGAACATAATCTTAACCGTCGCGCCCTGTTGATAATCGTCAGGCGCCAGTGCGGCGAGATAGAGCCCGGTGGTCAGCAGCAAGACGGTCGTAGCCACCAGCCATGGCAACGCACGCGTCACAAACGCAAGAAACCGTGTTGGATTGGCGAGATCGATCAATGCCATGGCGTGTGCGCCGGATTTACGGATTTGCGCATTCTCAATGTGTGAACACCTATGTTAAAGACCTTATTCTCTGCAGGGTCGGGCGTGGCGACACCGTGCTGGTGCGCACGCCGCGATCTCGTCGGAGTTAACTCACCACGCGGCCGAGTTGGGCGACCGGGACACGAATTTGTCCTTTCCGCGTATGGGAGATACCCTTTCGCCGAAGCGGGGATCGACGCATCGAATCCAACTCTCCTTCAAAGCCTTCACAAGATGGAACATGTCTTCATCCGAATGGGCAGGGCTTGGCGTTAGGCGCAGCCGCTCCGTTCCACGTGGCACCGTGGGATAATTGATCGGTTGGACATAGATGGCATGGCGGCGCAGCAGGTTTTCACTGATATTCTGACACGCGACGGCATCACCGACCATGAGCGGAATGATATGGCTGGGCGATGGCAAGATCGGGAGACCCACGTCTGCGAGCAGCCCCTTCAAGCGGGTCACGCGATCCTGGTGACGCGATCGGATCGCCGGAGAATTTTTAACAATCTCGATGCTGGCTCGTGCTCCGGCCGCAATGGCGGGCGGAAGAGCTGTGGTGAAGATAAAACCTGGCGCGAAGCTTCGGAGGAAGTCGACCAGCTTGTGGGAACCGGCCACATAGCCGCCCATTAATCCAAAGGCCTTACCCAACGTCCCTTGAATTGCCGTCAAGCGGTGAGCCAAATTGTCCCGTTCCGAGATGCCGCCGCCGCGTGCGCCATAGAGCCCCACCGCATGCACTTCGTCGAGGTATGTCATCGCGCCGTGACGCTCGGCCACGTCGCAGAGCGCTCCGATCGGAGCAATATCCCCGTCCATTGAATAAACCGACTCGAAAGCGACTAGCTTCGGCCGGCCCGGACCGGCCTTTCTCAGCAATCGGTCCAGGTCCTCCGGATCGTTATGCCGAAAGATATGTTTCTCAGCCCCACTGTGCCGGATTCCAGCAATCATGGACGCATGGTTCTGCGCGTCCGAGAAGATCATGCAGTTGGGGATTTCGCGGCCGATCGTACCTAACGCCGCTTCGTTCGCCACATATCCCGACGTGAAGACCAATGCGGCTTCCGTTCCGTGCAGATCGGCAAGATCAGCCTCCAACAGGACGTGATGGCGGGTCGTGCCGGAGATGTTCCGGGTGCCGCCCGCACCGGCACCGTTATCCTGAATTGCCCGCTGCATCGACGTCAGCACTTCCGGATGTTGCCCCATGCCCAGGTAGTCATTGGAGCACCAGATTGTCACCTCGGCACTGAGACGATGCTCCAGGGCGCGCGGAAAGTGTCCGGCGCGGCGCCCTAGTTCGGCAAACACACGGTATCGCCCCTCCGTCTTCAACGCGTCGAGGCGCATTGCAAAGAATTCCTCGGTCCATTCCGGAGCATTGCGAGGAATGGGAGAGGCCAACCTCTGATCGCAAACACCGTTCTGCGTCATTTTATTCTGGTATCCTAGCGACTGACTGATAAGCGCGGCAGACCGCAATAGTGACGGAGCGCAACTCGACAGACTTAATCGCAGAAAGGGAAAAAACTGGATCTTGTCTTTCCGAGCGCGCTCCGCCGAAGCGTCTCGACGAACATAATCTGGAAATGGGGATAACCGGATCTTGCCTCGTCGAGTTCGCTTTGTAGGTCGACGGCTAGAATCCGGCGAGACCTTGCGGACTATTGTAGGGGATCAGGCTTCGACCGACCTCCGTCAGATTTCCGCTCCTCTTGTCGAGGTGGTAACTGACGAGAACCGAGGCATTCGCGAAAATCTGATAGAAGTATCGATCGTCCGGAGCCAGCCAACTATCGCTGGGTCCGCTGCTGACAAGGCCGTTCACAGCGCGGAAGGTACCGTCACCCGGTATTGCGATATTCGCCGGATCCTTCAGGATGCTCAAACGGCCTTCTTCAAGCCGATAGCTCGTAACGGTTCCGTAGCCGAAGTTGGTTGCCAGCACGACCGAATTATCGGAGGTCACCTGCAGCCAGCAGAGTTCTGACGGCTTGCCTGGCGAAGTGTCGATCGCCACCAACGGACCATTGGTCACGCGACCCTCGCGATCGATACGACTCACCACAACACCGTCACCTACGGCAACGCCGTTTAGGAAGACGTCGTTGCTTCCGTTTAGAAAGCCGATGTAGAAAGGCCCCGCACCACCTGCGTCGACGAACGAAGCGTCGCCGAGCGTGCCGTTCTCGCGCACAGGGAACACAACGAGCCCATCTGGGTCGGGCGCATTCGCTACGATCAGGTTCGCCGAACCGTCCGGGTGGAGGGCCGGACGAGCATCGAACAGAATGTCGACAAGCAAAAACTTCCCGTCAGGAGACAAAACGACTTGCGTCGACACCCGATCCGTCTTCGTCGCCGTGTTTACCGTGTGTTGCTCGGGACGCAGTGTCAGCTTGCCATCATCAGCCACGGTATAGGAACGTAGGTGATTCGGGCCGAATGCATGGAGCACGAATAGCGTACGGCTTTTCGGGCTATATGCGAGAGATTTGGACGTTCCGCTGCGCCCGGTGACGGGCTCGCCTGTCGATTGACGATCGATCACAGTCAGCCTGCCGTTTGGAGCTACAAAGAAGCTCGTCACGCTGTTGTCGCCGCCGTTCGTCGTAAACAGAAGGGTTTCGCGTTCGGCAAGTATAACGCTACTCGCGCCCTCGAAAGCGTTAGGCGCGCTCTCCTGCCCGCTGACGGGTTTGAAGACGCCCGAACCGGCCCCACCGGTTTCGACCCGTTCGATGAGCTCAATCGTCCCGTCGGCGTCGCGCCGATAGTGAGCGATCGCGTTGCGGACCTCATTGGTCTGCATGTAGAGATGTTTCTCGGACAAATCTCGCCCGGGCGTCGCTGTTGATTCCATCATATCGTTCCTTCTAGCTTACCGCTTCTGTCGACACGGATCATCCCTCCTCCGCCTGCGCGGAGGTTCGAAGATGTTGGATTGTTCTGCTTATCGGCTTAGCGGAGGATAGCCGTTAGTGTAGATCCAGTCCGACGACTGCGCGGGCACGTGACAGGATTTGCAGTCCGCCGCATAATCGGTGGATGTAGTCTTCAGAGGGTCAGAAGCATTGAACCAGGCCCAACCCCAGCCATCACCCCAGAGCTTGTTTTCCGGATACCGCCCGACGCTGTCCTTCACCATAAGAAACCAGCCCTTGAGTTGGTGGGCACTACTCACAGTTCCGGTCGTCATTTCATTTGTCGCCGTCTCGAAGACTTCCTTTACCAGCACGGTGCCGTCGGCAAAGTGCCCGTCCTTTCGGTACGAAACGATAGCCCCGGGAGAGACATAGACCACGTGCATCTCTTTTGAACCCGGACTGCCGTCGGCCGCTACCGCCCAAGTCCCCAACATCTGATAGGTCGTCCGATAATCGGAAGGCACGCGCATGCCTCCCTTCTCGTCAACGACTGCCGCAGTGGCACCGGCATAATGCGAACCTATGCTCAAGTGTCCGTAGGCAGTGACAGCGCCGATAGCAACTAAGCCGGTGAATGCAACCTTCAAGGCACTAATAAGTCTCATCGTGCTGTTACCCATCTCGTATTGGCGAACCTGTAGCGTGTGCCTCGGACGTTATTTGTCCAGCAGCGGATAGAACTGGGTCCAGACCTGGTCCTTCTTCGCGCTCGCCTCATGGCAATAACCGCAATCGGATTGAGCCTGCAGCTTGGCCGTCTTCGCCTTCGGTTCATGGTGATTGAAGTTGTAATAACCCCAACCGCTCGGATATTTCTTGGTATCCTTGACCGTGACGTCCGCGCCGTTGAACTTTCCGGGAAAGTACCCCCGCCCCGACGGCTCGGTGCGCGACCCATCCGGAAACTGGCCCGGGAGCACCAACTGAAGCTCCTTGAAGAAGATCGTCTTTTCGGGGAAAACGTTTGTTTTCTTGTAGATTTCGTAAGATACTGGTTCGATGTACACGTTGTGAAATTCGGGAAAACCGGCCTTGCCATCGTTGAGCGCATGGGGAGTTAGCGGCGAGCCGACGTATACCCACTCACTGAAATTCTTTGGCAAAATCAATTCACCCGAAGCGGTGTATTCTGGAAGATAGCGCGTTCGCGTGATCGAGTTATCTTCTTTGGACTTTGACTGAGCGAACACGGCCGTTGCAGCAGCCATGCTTACAGCCGCTCCAACGATCAAAAGACCAATGCGCATACTTTTCTTTTCCACGACTGTTCTCCACGACATTGAGTTATGTGCCCGTCCAGGCTCCCTTGGCGAAATCAGCAAATGCGGCACCAGAGGCATTACCTTATTGCACCGCGCAATGATGTTTTCCAATGCACTGCCGGTATAGTTTCAATAGCAACGATACTTCCGCATTCGCTCGACGGCTGAAAGTCGCACGCTGGGCAAGCTCAACGCCCCCTGATGATCGCGCCAACTCGAGCAAGGGCGACACCATGATGCTGGCCCATCAGCTATGAAAACTATACCGGGTGCGTATTGGACAAATCATCCAGACTTGGGCACAGCGCCGGTGAATACGTCCTGAGATAAGACCTGCAAACCGAACTTCCCCCTGAAGATTGCAATTGGACCAGAGCCGCAAGCGACTCGCGATCGCGATCGGGGCCTTTCTGAACTCGCCAATTCGGTGTTGCGGACGATCGACGCCCGAGAGGGTGCCGGGCCGGTCCAATGACTGCCGCACGTTCCGACCCAAATGGCGTTCTCTTGCCCATCAATCGCCGGCATGCAATTCCGGCTCTGAGAACATGGCGGCTGCCGTTCCGTCTCTCTCGATGCGAGGATTGGAACAGCTAGGGCTTAGAAACGTACGCGCCAATGAAAGCGCTGGAGAGGCAATTGGCCGTCCCTTGCACGACGGGCTAACTCTTCAATCGCTGGAGCCGGGAAGGCACCGAGCTCGGCGGCAACGATCGACTCATTCTCGCAGAACTGCCTATTTGCTATTGACGACAGTAATGTAAATCGACCTTGCTGCACGTGGGGATATTCATCGTGAGCAGGCCGACGCAGTCGAACAGCTGTGCGGCCTGCAGCGTAAAACGCCCCTGAGACTTCCAAAATAGCCGATTAGCGGCCGGGCTTTGCGACTGGCATCCGCGATGTAGGACATAGGGAGAACCAACGCACTATAGACTTGAGTCTATGTCCCACGCATATATAATGCGGCAATGAATGAACCTAGAAACCGAAACATCTTCGGCGCGTTTGCGCTCATGATGAGCGACGATATTATTCGTGTCACCTCGTCGCATGCGCCCGAGGCGGGCCCGACCGCTTCGACGCTTGCGCTTCTCGCCCATGAGCCTGGGCTTTCTATACGGACCCTTGCGATTGGTGTCGGACTCTCCCACGCTGGGACTGTGCGTCTGGTCGATCGGCTTGTCGCCGACGGTCTCATAGAGCGTCGAGGGCATGCCACTGATGGACGGACTCGATCGCTTTATCTTACGGCCGCCGGGCGGAGAGCGAGCAGGAAGGTTCTGGATGCAAGAGACCGGATCATTGCAGAAGGGCTATCTAGTCTCAGCAATGAAGAGCTGGCGACATTAACTGCAATATCTGAACGTGTTCTGCGCGCGCGCCTCAATAGTCCCGAGCAGATGTATAGGATTTGCCGCCTCTGTCGCTATGAAGCTTGCGCCGACTGTCCCATCGACGCCGAATTGCGTCAGCTCGAACCCTGATTGTCGTGCAGACGGCGAACGCTTGTATCATGAGATATTACACAAGGTCGGATCTGCCGGTCGTCGCCACCGGCGATGGTCTGGCGCTCGTCAAGCTGTAGCTGGAACTCGATTTTCTTGAGTGCCTAGCGTTCATCAGTGAATCCAGCTGTGTATAGCTGGGGATGAGCTATCTGGACGCAAATCATGCCCGCTTCAGCTCTTGCGCAAGCCAGTCTGCATCAAGGTGAAAATCGGAAAACACTAATCGGTTATCCGCGTCGATAACGGCGAACCATGGCGTGCCGCGGCTTCGATAGTCCTCCATGAACGACGGATACGCGGCGCCTGTCGGAGGCACATCGTGACCGAAGGGGATGGAAAGCCCGTATTTCTTCTGGTTCAAATTCAGCTTCTCGAGCGTGTTCTCATCCGCTCCTTCGAAAACCGTCTGTATCGCAGCGAAGCCTATCCCCATTGGGGCCAGGATGCTGTAAAACCGCTGCAGAGTAGGAAAGCCGTGTGAATGACAACCCGAGCACCAGTGCTGAAACGCGAACAGTATCTTCACGCGCGTACCGAGATCTGAGAGCTTCAACGGCGTGTCGAGCGCCTGGCCATTCCCGCCGATCCACCGCCGCACCCGCAGCTCTGGCGCCCTTCGCCCGATCATACCCATCTCAAACTCCTTGCGACGATACGTAAACGGAGCTCATACGAAAAGTCACCGGGACTGAACTTGAGGTTTTTAGATCTTTTTGCGAAGCCAAATGTCCGCGGCTGCAGCTTGGTTTGCTCTTCGTTCAAGTCCGTGTCCCGAGACAACATGAGAACCGCATTCCGCGGACATCTATGAAGGCTGATTTCGGTCATATCCAATAGCCGGGTGATATAGTTTCGATAGTTATGCTGGCGGGGAGCCGCCTTGACGGTCGGATTTCCAAAATCCACTGGCTTTCCACGTAGAGCATGCTTGGGGTCCAGAACAGCTATCGCAACACGATCTTATGTCATTGCCTTTGAAGCTGTTAAAACCATAGCTACCGTGTGGCCCGGAGTGAGATGGTGAGCTTGAACGCGGAGGCATCTATGCATGACTTGGCATAAGCTTGAGCAAGAATCATTGGTGACCGAGTGCAGCTACACCTCGCAGAAACGGACTTAAGGTATAACTATTGATGTCCATCTCGCCTGACAGCCTTCTTGGCCGCCTTACGTATGCAACCGTGCGCAACGGAGAACTTCTTTGGATCGGCGTGAGGCCAGGCCGGCGCGAGGCATTGCGGCCGATTTCATCCGCGCTATTTGTTGCTGGGCGTGGGATCGAGGGCGATCACTATGCCAGTCCGGGCGGCCGGCGTCAGGTCACGCTCATCGCCGCCGAGGACTTAGTCGCGATTGCTTCGTTTTTGGGTGAAGCTGAGGTGGCGCCGGAGCGATTGCGTCGAAATCTCGTCACAAGTGGCATAAACCTCGTCGCCTTGAAAGGTAGACGATTTCGCGTCGGCAGGGTTCTTCTCGAAGGTACGGGTGACTGCGCGCCGTGCAGTCGTCTGGAAGAGGAGTTCGGATCTGGTGGCTATAACGCGGTTCGCGGCCGCGGAGGTCTGACCGCAATCGTTCTTGAGGGAGGCGAGACGCAGGTGGGGGATGGAATATTCCCGGTCGCTTGATCGCTGGCACGTCAGACGCCGGTAAACAACGCGTGACGACATCCAACCGCGATTTGGCTTCGAATATTCAAACCAACGCAGTCAAAAGAGCTTCAGTCAGGAAGTCGACAGCTCCCCACTGCACGTCGGTGTCATGCCCGCGAAGGGCGGCGATCCGGTACGCCGCTGCCTCTAGATTGACCGCGGGCGTCTCTGGAATACTGGATCATCCGATTCCGCGTATGATGACGGATTCGCGGATGACTGTTTTCGAAGAAAGCTTTGCCTAATCCAGCGGCCGGCCGCGTTCGATAATATCGGCCGCGCCCTTGTCCAGCAGCTCCAGACCGACGGCGCGGCCCAGCTCGCGCGGGCGATCGGCCGGACCTTCGCGCGTGATCCCAATGAACTGGCCGCCGGTTTCGTCCAGCACCGAAGCGGTCAGCGTCATCTGCAAGCCGTCGATCGTCGCGTACGCCGCAATCGGTGAGTTGCAGTGGCCGTTGAGCACCCACAGCACCTCGCGTTCGGCGTGGCAAGAAAGATGCGCCCAGGGATTGTCGATCAGGGAAAGATAGCGTCGGGTCTGCCAGTCGCTCGCGGCGCATTCCACCGCGACGATGCCCTGTCCCGCCGCCGGCAACATTTCGTGCGGCGAAAATTCATGGGCGATGCGGTCGGCCAGGCCGACGCGCTCCAGCCCGGAGCGCGCCATGATCAAGGCGTCGGCGGGGCCGGCTTCGCCGCCGCCGGGCAGCCGCTGCAGCTCGCAGTTATCGAGCTTGCGAACGCGGGTGTCGGCGGCACCGCGAAAGTGAATCACTTCGATTTCTGGAAACAGCCGCCGCACATAAGCGGCTCGGCGCACCGCATTGGTGCCGATTCGAAACCCCTTCCCGCCGCCACGCTGGATCTCATCGAACGATACGCCGTGGCGCAGCACCAGCGCATCGGTGGGTGGATTGCGCGCCAGCGTCGCGCCGATCACAAGGCCCGGCGTGTCCTCGTTCCCGGGCATGTCCTTGAGTGAATGCATCGCGGCGTGCAGCTCGCCGGCCCTTACCGCGGCGCGAATTTCAGCAACGAAGGCGCCGCCCTTGCCCCCATGCACCAATAGCTTCCTGGTCCGGTCGGTATCGCCGACGGTTTCGAACTTGACGATTTCAACGTCGAGTTCCGGCGCCGCGGCCTGCAGGCGCCGTGCAATTTCCTCTGTCTGCGCCAGCGCCATGGTGCTTTTGCGCGTGCCGACACGCATTGAAATTGCCACCTAGAGACTCCATCGTGACCGCGGGCGTAATCGTCTTCTAACCTTAATTCCGGTGGTTACAAACGCCCATTTGCCTAGAGGACGACGGAGAGCAAGTGGTCTAATGATTGTCCGCTTTGAGGGAGCAAGCGGACGTGGACAGAGTGGCGCGCAAGCGTCGGCTAACGACGATTTTGTTGCTCCGTTGAGGGATGCGGCGAACCCTAATTCCATCTTGCTGACGCGAATCTCGGCCGGCGCAAGCCATGATGGGCCGGCGGAAGATCGAACAAACGCAGCTCTTTCCACCAGTTTAGGCTCGCCGGCGCGGTTCCCGAAGATCATCTGGTGCGGAAGGTCGATGCTGCTCTCGAACTGTCGTGGCTTCGAAGCGACTTGCACCTCACTATTCGTCGATGGGTCGTCCGTCGATCGATCCGGATGCATCATCCGAAAGTTGCCGACTTAAACTGAGAGACGTGGACGAGAAGGCAGGCAACGGCGACTTCAAGTGCGCGTGGCAAGAGATCGCAACTCAATGGCACGCGCTCGTTGATCGAGTGGCCAAGCAGGTGAATGGCACGAGTTAGAGGCCCAGCTAAGGAGATCATGCCGGCGGCCTCGAGCCGAGTGGCCAGTGACATCCAGCCTTCGAGCGGCAGCACGACACCGAAATGCGGCATCATCACCGTATGGTCGCCGACGCTGCCGGTGCGGGTGACGTCGAACGGTTTACCCAAGTGCAGCGAAATCTGGTGGCCGAAGAAATTGAAATCGACCCAAGTGTCGGTGCTGCGACCCTCCTCACAACCGAGGACCTCACCATAGGAGCGGCGGGCGTCCGCAAGGTCGGTAACGTTATAGGCGTAGGAAAATCGAGCGCATCGAAAGATCCTTTCTGGACGGGCAAATTGACTGAAAATCAGATAGCAGATCTATCGGTTTAAAAATCCTTGGGTTCGTTTTGCGTTGTGATTGCTGTGTGGCAAACCTAGCGTCAGACCAGTTCGGTTTCCCAATACCCTTAGGCTATAGATTTGATAGCTTTACGGTAGTAGTACGCGCATCCCACTTAATTTTGAGCCGAATACGTCGCTTTTCAGCTACGCTGTAAGATCGCAAGCGCGGTCGCCCCTGCTGACGTTGCTGACAGGTTGGCACCTGATGCAATGGTACATCGCTTTCGTATTTTAAGCGCGACGTTGTTTTTACGTATGGATACGCAATCCTGTTTTTTGTTTGGCTCGCGAGCGATCATGGCGTCAGGCTTGTCTATATGCCAGGCATATAGAAGATGACGGCTGTTGGCGCCATTCGCTCCGCCGAGCTTTCTCGGATCTTTTGGGAGCGAAGCCGGAAAACTGCATACTGGAGGATGAATGGATATGGCAAAAACAACATTCACGTTTGCTAATGGGGCCGGCTCGCAGCTTTCTGGACACCTCGAATCGCCAGAGGGGACGCCGCGGGGCTGGGCGATCTTCGCCCACTGCTTCACCTGCGGAAAAGACAGTCGCGCCGCCGTTCATATCTCGCGCGCGCTGTCGCGCGCGGGCATCGGGGTCTTGCGATTCGATTTCGCAGGAACCGGGATCAGCGGCGGGACGGTGAAACCGTTGAGCTTCGCGTCGGACGTTGACGACTTACGTGCAGCCGCAAAGGCGATGGCGGCGGCAGGGATGTCAGCCTCCCTCCTTGTCGGGCACAGCCTGGGTGGTATCGCTGCGATCGTGGCTGCTACTGAGTTGCCTGACGTTACTGCGGTAGCGACGATCGGCGCGCCAGCCGACCTTCAGCATATTTTGCGCGTATTCCGACCGAATGACCTGGACGCCATCAGGAGTGAGGGCGAGGCTACGGTGGAAATCGCCGGCAGACCTTTCCTCATCCGCCGCGGCTTCTTGGAGGCGATTGAGGAGATCGACATTGAGAAGGCCATTGCATCTCTGCGGCGTCCGGTGCTGGTCATGCATTCTCCGGTGGATCAGGTGGTCGGCATTGACCACGCATCGCGAATATTCGTCGCGTCCAGGCACCCTAAAAGCTTCATCTCGCTCGACACGGCGGACCACCTTCTCACCGACGTTGCAGACGCGAATTATGCCTCGGCTATGGTGGCGGCATGGGCGGTCCGCTTTCTTCCGACGCTGACGGCGGATATTCCGCAGGTCGAGAAGGCCAAGGGTGTGGTCGCCACCGAGACTCTTTCGGGGAAATTCCAACTCAACGTCCGGAGCGGCACGCACTATTTGCTCGCCGATGAGCCGGCATCGGTGGGTGGTCTCGGAACCGGCCTATCTCCCTACGAACTGGTATCCGCCGGCCTCGCAGCCTGCACGGTGATGACGATGCGTCTCTACGCTGACCACAAGGGCTTTCCCCTTGAACGAGCGAGCACGACCGTGCAGCACGGAAAGGTGCCCGGGATGATGCCACCTGACCGATTTACCCGAACTATCGTACTCGATGGCCCGCTGAGTGATGAGCAGCGCGCGCGGATACTTGAGATCGCGGATAGGTGTCCCGTCGATCTGAGTCTCATCCGGGGTTCGGACGTGCAGACCGAACTCGAGAGCACCGGTCATGCGGTGGACGCCCTCGAGGCTGACTTTACGTTGGCGCACATGGGGAAGGTCGATGGCTGATGACATCTACGTTTGCCGGGAACACATCCGAGTCCTCAAGCAGCCATGAGAATAGGCCTTGTGCATGTTTCATCGCCTCGACCATCAGCGAGCCATCCCGCGTCAACAATGGCAGGCACTCCGGCCAACCAGTGGCGATATCGACCATCGTCAGATTCAAGATGAACGATCCCGCCACCGACGTGCCGCCATTTGCGACCTTGTCGACCTCGCAGAACCTGGCGGTGGGCTTTCCCTGTCATTGAACGTCCGGATCGTGAGCTCACCCCGGATTGCCGAATAGAAGCACGTCGCCGCCTGCCGCCGCTCATTGCGACTTTGACGTCCACAAGCGGGCGGTCGATGGTTGCTGCGCTGACGGCCAGAACACGAGTGCGATCAGCGAGGCCGAGCTGCAATCGGCCAGGCTGCTCGAGGGCCGGCAGCAGCGTCGGGATTATCACCTTGAGCCGCTTGCCGCAGATGCGATCCGACGCCTACCTTAGAGCCGTCACCGCGTCCTCGATTGTCGCGCCATATCGAGATTTGCGCTCCGTCGCGAGTTTGATCCCGTCCGGATCAACCGCCTCGTGCAGGCAAAGTGCACGCACCGCGTGCTTGCGATGCCAGCCGTCGTCGCACACAGCGCGTCCAGAATCCGACCCTTCTCCGCCCGTCTAGCCGACCGGTAACGCTCCGTCACCGCCGAACCAGCTCGCCGCAGCAATCCGCAGGCCATTATCGACGAAGGAGCATTGGCTTTTTCGCTCAACGTCGACCTGTCCTGGGCGGTGAGAACGCGTTCCCGTCGCTGGCTGCCGCCGAAAAAACAACAATGCTACGCTTGATGCGCGACATCGACCTGATTTAGGCGATCGTCTCAAGGTTGCGAACAGCAAAGATCCGCTGCGGTTCGGCATAGCCCCTGATCGATCGTTCACCGACATCATCGAGCCCGATAGTCTCTGCCACCGCATCGGCCAGCACGGCATCCAGCAGTATTTGAGAATCAGAAGCCGAGCCGCAAAGGCGCGAGGCTAAATTGATCACGCTGCCGATCGCGGTGTAGTCGATGCGACCCTCATAGCCGATGGTGCCAACGGTGGCGATTCCCATCGCGGCGCCGACGCCAAAGCCGATGGCGTGACCGGCGGCACGCCAGCGCAGGATCAGCAACTGCGCCGCAGCCTGCATGTCGATCGCCAGTCGCACGCCGCGCAGTGCCGGCTCGTCACATTCGACCGGCGCGTTGACCAGCACCATCAGCCCGTCGCCGGCGAAGCCCGTCAGCGTTGCCTGGTGCCGGGTGATCACCGCGCCAAGCGCGCCATAATACTCGCCAAGCAGCGTCATGATTTCGTCCGGCTGAGCATTAAAAGAGAACGCCGTGAAGCCGCGCAGGTCCGCGAAAATCGCGACGACTTCGCGACGCTGTCCATCCAGCAATCCCTGCTGTCCGGAATCCTCGACCAACTCCGCCACCTGCGGGGCCAGAAATCGCTTCAACCTGCTGATGCGTTCTGATTTTTCTTTCGAGATTGCCAGCTCGCCCGCCATTTCATTGAAGCGATCGGCGAGTTGTTGCAGTTCGTCGCCCGTCGAGATCGTGATGCGGTGGTCGAATTGTCCGGCGCTCACGCGCAGCACACCATCCTCCAGTTGACGGATCGGTCTGGCCATGCGGCGCGCCAGCCACCAGGCCAGCCACAGCGCGAACAGCGCACCGATCACGATGAGCGTAAGCGAGCGCCACAATGCCCCGCGGATCGGCGCAAAGGCTTCCTGCACCGGTTGCTGTGCAACCACGGTCCAGCCGAGACTGGCGAGACGCGCCGTGGTCGCAATCACGGCCTCGCCGTCGACATCGGAGGTGACAACCGCGACACCGTTGGCATCGGCAACCGCGGATCTGAGCCGACTGAAGCCGTCGGAAGCGCTGCTGCCCCGCAACACCAGACTGATATCGGAATGCGCGATCAGCCGGCCGCTATCATCGACCACGAAAGCCTGGCCGGTGTCGCCGATCCGGATCGAAGCGATGACGTCCCAGATCAGTTTCAGATTAATATCGGCAAGAGCGATGCCCGTGGCGGCGCGATTGCCGGCAACGGCTATGGTCATATAGGGCTCGGAGTCGCGCTCATAATGCACCGGGCCGAACCAGACCTTGTCGGCGCGTGCGCCCACGACACCGGGTTCGGCCGACATATCGACGCCGCGACCGACCCGGTCATGTCCCTGGCGGGAGATAAACGCACGCTCGGTGCCGGTTTCATCGACCAGGGTGATCGACGAGATGGCCGGCACCTGGCGGAGCAGCCGCAGCGCATCGATGCGGTGCCGCTCGTCCTCGCCCTGTACCCATGGCAACTGCACGACCCAACCGAGCTGGTCGTGGATGCCGTCGACAAAATTCTGAATGCGGCTGGCCGCCGAGCGGGATTCCGCCTGCAGCAGATCGCTGAGGGTTTTGCGCTGGTCGCGATAACCGAACCATGCCTCGCTCGCCGCGCCTAGCAGCAGCGGGACCACCACCGCGATAAAGAGCGTGGTGAAATATTTGACAAACAGCGAACGCCGCGGCCGGCTCACTGCAAGCGCCTGACATGAAGAGCAAAAGCCCGCTGCGCCGTGCGTCGCCGCGGCCAATTTGCCGAAAAGTTGCGTTGCCTCATTGCCAAATCTTCGCTGCAGCGGAGTCTCAACGGTGCCATCTCGATCATCTAGCACGAATTCACCCCGAAAAGGTTGTCCCGGCCACGGACGTTCGGCCGAAGATTTTCGGTTCTGATTGGGCTTGCGCCATTGACCTGCTTGATTGCCACGATCCGATCGGATATGCGCCAAGGCAGGTACTCCTGCCGGGCAACGAGATAGCTCAAATGCGACGACGCACGGTCCTGGCGGGAATGGCGGCAACGCTGGCATACGGTCCGTCGGCCACGCTGGCGCGGGCCCGATCCGGAAAGCGCCGCCTTGGAATCTTGATGCCCAATGCCGAAACAGATCCCGTGGCGCAAACTTCCGCCGCAGCGGTGTTGCGGGGCTTGGACGCGCTGGGCTGGCGTGAGGGTGTCAGCCTCCAGATCGACTGGCGCTGGGCCGGCGGCGACTTAGCTGTGCTGGAACGCCAGGCCGCAGAATTGGTGGCCACCGGTCCGGACGTTCTATTTGCCCAGGCAAGCCCCTCGATCGCCGCCTTGCGCCGGAACACCCGCAGCATTCCGATCATTTTCACGATGGTTACCGACCCCGCTGGACAAGCCTTCGTCAACAGCCTCAATCGTCCTGGCGGCAACGCCACCGGGTTCAGCGATTTTGATCCGCCGATCGCCGCCAAATGGCTGGCCATGCTGACGCAAATCACGCCGACGGTTGCGCGCGCAGCGGTGCTCTACAATCCGGCGACGGCTCTCTATGCGGGGCTTATGATGCCGGTCATCGAGAACGCGGCAGCATCATTTGCGTTCGGCGTGAGGCCGGCTTCTTATCGCGACGCCACCGAGATTGGCGGCGTGATGACGGAGCTTAGCCGCGAACAGAACAGCGGACTGCTGGTTCTGACGGACATCTCCGCAACCGTCCATCGGGACACGATCGTTGCTTTGGCGGCGCAACACCGCCTGCCGACGGTTTATTTTCAGCGCGCGTTCGTCGCGGCGGGCGGGCTGATGTCTTACGGCATCGACTATGCCGACGTGTTCCGCCGTTCGGCTACCTATATCGACCGCATCTTGCGGGGCGCCAGCGCCGCGGAGCTGCCGGTGCAGCGCCCGACCAAGTTCGAATTGGTGATCAATCTGAAGACCGCCAAAGCGCTCGGCGTGACAATCGGCGAGGCCCTGCTCGCCAGCGCCGACGAAGTGATCGAGTGAGCGCGGCTGAATTTTGACGGTGTCGGCCGTTTTTCAGCCTCTGCCCTTTTCCGCCGCCGACGTTCGCAAGTCATGCCAGATCAGACGCTCCAGCATTTCGGCCGGTGCGCAGCGTGGAGGCGCGGACGCTTTCGTTCACCGCCTGCGCAAGCTTGCGTCCGATCGGGCCGAGCGTCCAACCATCACCGATGCTTCAGCCCGGAACGTTCCTGAAAGCGACGCGGTAGGCTCCGTAACTTCCTATCTGTCATAACGGCGCAATTGATCTGGAAGCATCGCGAAATCCGGCAGTTGACGTTTGCTCCGGCGCCAGGTTCGACGCTTAATCGCCTTCGAAGTTGGAACGCCGGAATGCGGACTGCCGGGCAATTGAATCCTTGTCGTCGTAGTAAAAAATGTGATAAAACACATGGACGAGATTCTACCTATTGGCGGACCCTTCCGCCATGGCCAAGAAATCGGAATTCGGAAGGAGGTTTCCCGCACGCGAATTCTCGGCTGCAAAGACCCTCGCTTACAACGTAAAGAAGCTTCGGCAAGCAAAGGGATTGACCCAGGACGAGCTCGCGAGCGACGCGCAGATCGAGCAGCAGTCTCTGAGCCTGATCGAAAATGCACGTGCGAATCCCACCATAAGCACCGTTGAAGGGATCGCGACCGCGCTGGGCGTCAGTATTCCGGAGCTCTTTTCGGGGCCGCCGCCGAAGGGCAAGCGCACCAAAGAGCAATGACACCAAGCCAATGTTTTCGCGTGACGAAGACGATGCAATCGGAACCGCGTCGCTTAGCGGATCGACCGCGCGCTCGAAGCGCACGGCAGCAAACGGCGCCTAAGCGCCGGCCAGATCAGGCTCGAGGGAGATTGTCCCGCCGCGGGAGATGACGAATGCTCCGTCCGGATCGCGTGGCAGCAGCAAGGCCTCGCCGGAACCGGACTTCGCGAAAAGCGCGCAAAACACCCACGTCTCGTTTCAGAAAACGCAAATGGTCGTCGTCTGCATCCGTCCATAGCGTGAGGTGCAAGTTTGGGTGCACTCAGCTGGCCGACGCTCCCGGATCCAGCTTCAAATTCCGCGGGTCGAGAAGCAGCGTTATGCCCTGAGCTTCCCCCTGGTCGAAACCGTATTCCTCAAGATCCTCACCCTTTGGACGGACGTCGAGAGCCTTAAAAGTCGCGGAACGGTATCGCCAGACAGGATCGTTCGATTGTTCAAAGGTTACCTTCACGGAATAGGTCAGACTCGCGCTTCCGAGAGCGCACGTGCGAAACAGAATCGCTTCAACGGGATGTGCTTGGTCACCGTTCGCCAGGGATTGAAATTCCATCCGCATCGCTGGTTTGGGACTAAGAAGCATTTCAACCGCAATCCGCGCTTCGTCGGCCGTCCAGATTTCATCGAAGTTGAAACGATCCCCGGAACCGACACCGGCTTTCGACAGGAGCATTTCCCAGCCATCAAGGAATTTGGAGATTGCGGGCAGTTGATCGACCAATGGGCCGCTTAGGAATTCGCCGATCGGCAGCGAGATGGACGGAATTCGTCCGTTTTCCGATATCGTGATCTCGGCGTGACCACTCGCCATGAGCGACAGTGCCCGCGCTAGTTCCGCGTGCTGTTCGAGCGTACGCTGGACACCATCAAATGTCGCGCCGCCGCGCGTCATCCGCACCAGAAAGGGCGACCGTGCGCAATGTTTCAAGGGCATCTCCTCATCGGGGAGGACGAACGAGCCCGGCGCCATTTGGAATATGGGAAGCGCGAAAGAATCGAAAAAGGGGAAAGGAACTGGCTGCTTCCCGGCGATTCTGATTGTACGCCTGGGTCAATTTGCTCTCCCTTAAATTTCGATGACAAGGTTCGGATTGAAATCAGGATTGTCCCACGTTCCGCTCGGCTTCATAGGGCCATATCCCTTGCCGTTGCTGACGACGCGCGTAGATCCGATCACTTGGTCGAAGGACTCGTGGGTATGGCCGAACACCCAGGTGTCAACGGGCCTCAACGGGCCGCGCCCATCGTCGGGAGCGGGGACCATGAGGTGCGTCAGGTCGGCGCGGTAGGCCGCGTCCAATATGTCCGGCGGAAGCGTCGGATCCCGCTGGGCCCGGAGCGGCGCGTGGTGGGTGACGATCACCATGGGGCCCGTCCGCTCCCGGCGGAGTTCGGCCTCCAGGAAGGCACGAGACTGGTGGTGGCGCTCCAACGCGTGGTGCGGACGGAATCGATCGACGTACCCCGACACGCGGATCCTTCGGAAGTCGTTCATTCTCTCACCGGCAGTACGCATGGCCAGCAGCCGATCCCCGTGCAGTTCGAAATCCGTCCATAACGTGCAACCCGCGAAGGTCACGGCGCCGATCCGGACGGTTTCGTTCTGAATCACGCGGATGCAAGTGCCCGAAGCGGCTTCCTTGGCCTTCTCGACGGTCATGTCGACGTCGACACCATAGGCCTCATGATTCCCCGCGATGTAGACCACAGGCCGGTCAGTCACGCGCTCGGACAACCAGGCGACGCCGCGCTCCATCTTCGGCATCAGGTCGCCGGCGATCACCATGACGTCGAAGTCCGGACGGGCGGCTCCCGAGGGCAGGTCCCATCCGCGCGTCAGCTCAATATGAAGGTCCGAAAGGATCCAGAGCCGCATCCGCTACTCCTCCATTCCTAGGGAGGCCGGATCTACGTCGACAAAAGCATCGGCTATGCGGTTGTAGCGGCGGCACGACACGATCCGAGCTTCGCCGTCGACCAGACGCCGGACCACACGGAGGTTCTCAAAGCCACCCTTGATGGGCACCGGCTCGCCGCGCGCATGAGGTGTGCAGGCGGTGGTGAGCCAGCCGCCGCGGTCATAGATGCGGCCTTCCGCGCCGCAGGTTTCGCAAGTGCACGCGCTGCGCGCTTCCGCCAAATCGATGGCTTCCTCGACCGCGCCCCGCGCAGCTTCGGACAGGCGGCCCGCATAATACCAACGCAGGGTTCCGTATTTCTGCTTGATCTGCTCGGTCTCGAAGGTGTCGTGCGGGCCGATGGCAGCCTCGATGCGAACGCAGGCCCGCTCCAACAGGTCCCACCAGCCTTCGCCGCATTCGGCGTAACCTTGCGAAGCATCCCCGAACAGTCGGGGGTGGTTCGCGATGAGATCATTTTGCCAGTTCTGCATCACGCTCATCATCACCCAGGCTCTTCCGTGAACGAATTCGCGGACCAAAAAGAACATTCGGTCGAGTTTGATCGTGTCGGCGGCCGGCAAGTTGCGGAACCAGTCCGCAAGCTGGACGCTGAAGACCGCTGCGAAGGAAATGGCCGGACGAAAATCCGGACGGAAGAAGTACGTACTTCCAAGCAGCAGCAAATGAACGTTTCCGATCTCAGCAGGAATTCGGCGGTGGAGGACGCCCTATTTTAGTCGTTGACAAATCATTGCGAAGACATTAGCGCCCGCTCGCCGTCGTCATGCCCCCGGACAGTCATCGAGCGAAACAAACGTTTGAATTCCGATGGACCGCTACCGCTTTTTTCGCAGCCTCAACCATTCCTGGATCGCGACTTCCGCAAGTTCATAGGCCGGCTTGGCCTCCTCCAGCGCTGCCTTCTTCAGCTCTAGCGTCACCTCGGGATCGAGATAGAGCAGCAAGGCCTTGCGTCCGTCGGAGCGTGATGGCGTGCCCTCTCCGGTTTTCAGTCTCTTGGCAGCGGTCTTTGTCATCTCGCTTCTATATCATGGCCGCTGGACTTCGACTTCGCTCTCGCTCCTTATTCCCGCTAAATATTTCCCAACACGATTATGCTTGACATTTTCACAATACATGATATGTCACATTACAGATATCTAGATCAAGTAGATATCTAAGTAGCGGCTTGGTGGCGTGATGGCGTACGGTTTGAAAGACGATTTTCTTCGCGGCGACACTTCGTTCGCATCGAATTCGGCGCGCGCACGTCGATCGACCAACTGGCGCGAGATCCTCGTCGACCGCTACCCCGACCTGCTTAGGGATGCGAATGGTGTCCCCGTGGGCCGGCCCGCCGTCGGCGATGGCTGGGCGCGAATCGTCGTCCGCGCCATCGATCGCATCTTGGAAGCCGCCGCCGCGAATGACGCCAGCATCCGGATCCGCAAGATCGCCGAGGATTGCGGCACGTTGCGGATCCTCGCAAGCGTCAAGCACGGATCCTTGGTCAAGCCTTTTTACATTGGTCACGGCGCGTCGCTCTCGTCAGCCATCGCAGAGGCCGTCGCACTGGCCGAAGCCGCCAGCGAATGCACATGCGAGGACTGCGGGCGCGAGGGAATACTTTATGAGAATGACGACGTCCTCAAGACCCGTTGCGCCGCTCACGCGGTCGGCGTCCCGCTGCCCGTGAAGCAGGGTTGGGACAACATTCGGATCGTGCGCCATGTAACCATCGATAAGGTACGCATCGTGTCTTGCAGGCGGTACGAACGCGAGCGCGACGCTTTCGTCGACGTGCAGCCGTCTTCGCTCGGGATCGAGGAATAACTTTCGCCGCCTGCTGGCGCCATACGTGCTTGTCGGAGTCTTCGTTTGTCCTTGCACGCTTGGATCATGCCGGATTCGTCGGCAGTGTGAAAGACTAGGGTCCCTTTAATGGCCCGCATATCGGTGCCTGGCAAGCGCCGGTTTCTACAACGTTCTCGCCGTCGGC
The DNA here is from genome assembly GCA_001464035.1 of Bradyrhizobiaceae bacterium Ga0074131. Classification (GTDB taxonomy): domain Bacteria; phylum Pseudomonadota; class Alphaproteobacteria; order Rhizobiales; family Xanthobacteraceae; genus Bradyrhizobium. Next base: position 390,694 of record LNEC01000004.1, on the reverse strand, counting down.
GGCTGAACAAAGAGGAGAAGGACATGATCGACGACAACAACATCATTTTCCAAGACCCCGCCCTCTCCCTTCCCGGTCGACAGGAAATGCCTGCATGCGTCACACGACTTTCAGATCCCGCACCGCTGCCGCGGCCCGCCTTGTCACGAGTGCCAAATGCGAAACCGCGATCGTTGCACGCGATGTCCTTTTGCGCGACGCGATCGTCCAGGCGACACTTGATCCTGCGGTTCAGGCGATCGAATTTGGGCCGCTCGAGGTTCCGGACGCGGCTCTCGCGGTAGGTGCAATCGTCCTCGCGCGGGACGGCCTGCGCCTCGTCCTCGATCACCGGACCTGCGAACGTACCCCGCCCCGCACCGTCGACGATGAGGGCGCGCTTCTAGTGGCGCTCGAAGCGCTGGGGATGCAGCTTTCACCACTCGATCCTCGTGAGATACGCCGGGAGCCCCGGCTCACCAATTGCCGCGAAGTTTGGCGATACCACGATCGCGACGTTCCTCTGCGCGACCGCCTTCAGATCATGCAGGCTTTGGCCGAGGAAGGCCCGCAATCGGTCATGGAACTGGCCAACCGGGTGTCGCCGACGGTCGACATCGTCCCGTCCGTGTGCGCACTGGCCTGCTGCAACATCTTGGAGCTCGAGTTGGCGGAGCAGCCGCTCGGCCCGCGCACGATCGTGCGCGAACGGAGATAGCCCATGATGTCAAGGAAGGTATGAAGTTCGGACTAAGCTCGCTTGGAGCGATTCACTTCGGGGCAGCCTCGCCCGACCAAACATGCCTGACGAGACCGGTTCGATGCGGACCGGGCAAGGCTCGCGAAATGCCTTTTCCAGGCGGCACCCGCAAACTTTGCGCGGAAACGTCGCCCAGGATCCGGCAAACGGAGGAAACGCATGCTTAAGGTGACCATCGAGCTACTTCCTGGGGGTTTTTCCGAGTTCCGGCGTACGCTCGCCACCATGGTCATCGCCAATCGGTCCGACCTTGCCGACATGTCCGACTACCGAGTGATTGCAACGGAGGGCGCGAACCCGCTGTCGGGCGCACCGGCTAGGAGATGGCATTTCAACGTCATTGCGCATGAGCGCCGTCAATCGGTCTGGAGGCTGATCGACGCGGCCATAACAGAGATGGAGAAGCTGGAACCCAAAGAACCGTAGCCGGCCGGTAAATCGCTGTCCAAGCATTCGGTCCGCTTGCCCGCCACCGGCAATCCAAGCGTTCGGACAGCTTCCAGCGGAATCTTCGGAGCGGCAGCTTGCCGTCCATGCAATCGAGGCGGTCGCCCCCGATCGAAAGAAGCACCCATGACCATTACCCAGTCCATCGCCCGCTCGTCGCAAAGCCACCTCCACAATCCCGGATCTCATTGTCCCGTTTGCGAACAGCCGATACCGAGCGGGCGGGCCGACCAGGTCCGTGCGCGCATCGAGACGCGGGAACGCCAGCTATCCGAGTCGGTCAGCGCCCGGCTAAACGACCAATTCACGCAAGAGCGTGAGCAACTGCAGGCGGGCGCCCAAGCACTGCTCGAGAAGGCACGGCAAGACAGTGCAGCTGCGATCGAAGCTTTCCGCAGCGAAATGGTCCAACGGGAGACCGTCGCTCGTGAGGAAGCGACCAGGGCGGCAGAAGCCGCAGCCCAAGACTCCATCGCCCAGGCCCGTCGCGAACGGGTCGCGGCGCTCCGCAGCTACGAGGCGCTTCGGTCCGATCATGATGCCATGGTTGAGCAACGGGTGGACGAAGCCCGCGAGGCGATGGAAGCGGCACGAAGCGAGGCGGTCAATGCGCTCAAGATCGAGCATTTCGAGGAAAAGCAGCGGCTCAGCAGCCAGCTCGAACAGTTGACCCGGCGTCTCGAAAGGAAATCAGCCGACGAGCGCGGCGAGACCGCCGAAGTGAACCTGTTCGACACACTCAAGCAGATTTTTGCAAGCGACCGCATCACAAGGGTCGAAAAGGGGGCACAGGGAGCGGATATCATCCATGATATCGTGCACAATGGTAGGGTGTGCGGTCGGGTCGTCTACGACTGCAAGAACCGTGGCACCTGGCGCCAGGAATACGCGACCAAATTGCGCGAAGATCAGATCGCGGCGCAGGCTGAACATGCCATCCTTGCCACAAGGGTCTTCCCGGCCGGTGCGCGTCAGCTCTGCCAACAAAACGGAATTCTCGTAGCCGATCCGGCTCGCGTGATCGCCCTTGTCGAGGTTTTGCGACGGCACGTCGTGCAGCTTTCCACGCTGCGTCTGAGCAACGAGGAACGGCGTCAGAAAACCGTTGCCCTTTACGAATTCATTCGATCGGACGGATGCCGCCGGCTCTTCGAGCGCATCGAGGGCCAGGCGGAGGACCTGATCAAATTGCAGGACAAGGAGAAAAAGGACCACGAAGCGTCTTGGAAGAAACGGGACTTGCTCTACCGCGGCGTTCAGAAGGCCTGCGGAGACCTGCGCTCGGAGATCGACCGCATCATCGAAGTGACGGGCCAAAGAGATGAAACGGAATAACCATGCGCCGCGCCCAACCGGGTCAGGAGGTGAATGGCGTGAAGAACAGGGGGCGCGAGGACGAGGAGAGCGATGAACGTTCTCCGCCAATCGGGTCGAGGATTCCTTGGTCCCGATTAGCGAAATTCGGACTGCAAGGTCGAGAAAACCACCGGCGTCGACCCACTCCCACGGCGGGCAACCATCCTATGAGCGAGGTATTCAAGTTGAAAAATTTGAACGGGCTTCCCGAATCCAACTCCCACCCCGCCGCCCATGAAGGCACCGCGCAACTCGCGTTCGACCTGGAGCAGGATCTGTCCTTTCCGCCGCCGGAATCCTCGATGGAGATCTTCGAGCGAGAGGTCCGGGGCAAGGAGCTTCTGCTCGGACTGGCGCGGTCACTCGGCGAACAACGAGCGGCGGTCGACATCCTGCTCTTCAGAAAGAGTCTTTCGCGGGACTGACGTTCGTCGGTCCGGACCCAGGGTATAAAGCATGCACATTCGGCAGGCGGCGTTTCAAACCGTCGGATTCTTTTGCCCGCGCGGCGGCCGCTTCGATGCGCGTCCGCGCACGCCTAACCGCCTTCTCGTAGTCCGGCAAAGCTTCCTCTTCGGGCACCAGGATGACCACATCGTCGTAGGACCAAGCGAACGCAAGTGCACGGGCGACCCACTCGAACCGACGCTTGCGGTAGGTGTTCGCGACCGAGTATGGGCCGGCGATGATCGCCGCGATGCGCTTTTCCTGACCCATGTCTGCGGTTGCGTACGTGAAGTCTGCGGGGGGGTCCCCTGAATCCTTGGCAAGGATTTCGGGACGCTCGAGTTCGCGCCCGAGCAAAGCTGCGATCTTGAGACGTGCATTGCTTTCGATGCCGCGGCGATAGATTTCTTCGAAGGATTCGTTTCGGCTGGTGCCTCCCTTCATCTGGCGGGCTCTGTGCATGGCTGCCGTCAAACGCCGACTGCTGTATTTGCCCTCCGCGACGTCCCGAGCGGCGTCGAGCGCGCCGGCGACGTCGAACACGTGCCACCGCGCGAGCACATCGGTTTGCGAGAATGAAGTGTTCTCCAGCCGCCGTCGTATGTCGGGGGCTTCTTTCTGGAGGTGATCAAGGAATGCAATCGCCGAGACCCAGCGACGCGCGGTGCTGATGTCCAACCCCCCCGCGTATTCTTCGAGAATGGCCTCGCGCTTTCCGTGGGGCGCATCCCGCAAGGCTTCCTGCGCCTGCCGCGCCTTGTCCTTCCAGTTCTCCATCGATTCCCTCTTTGCAGATGGAATGTCGCACGACAGGCTCACGCCAAGCTACTCTCTTAAGGCGCTATTCTAAAACGGAAAATGTCGTTAAAAAACATCGTTTGACATGATACCTGAATCCCAGTACAGCATAGGCAGTGGATATTATCGTACTTGTCTTGATCAGCCCGCGTGCCGACTGACGTGGGATCGCCACGGCACCAAAAATAGGAGTTATCCATGGTTCTTCCGGTCCAGTCTCCGCTCAGCAAGACGTTCGCTATCGAACGGTTCAGCTCCAACGCTCCCGCGGGCGCGATGACGCTCTCTCCGGAGGCGATCGCCTACGTCGCGGTCAACCCCGGCGACTTTCAGACCAAGGTCTCGGATATCAGCCGGTGGGCTGATTGGGCGGCAGCGGTCGCCGGCGCGAAGCTCAAAGATGTCCGGCAGGGCATTCGGGAGTTGCCGAGATTCCTGGCACAGATGCTGACGTACGACCTCGTCGTCGCGTCGTGCGGAGGACCGATCTCAATTGAGGCGCGTGTCTTCGCGGCTTCGTGGACGGGCCTTGCAGAGACCACGTTTCACCTCAGCGAATCCTACCGCTGGGTTCTCCTCGTCGCTATCGAACGCTTCATCACGGAGATCTCGGCCGCCGAGAAGGACGGAGATCTCGCGAACGGCCATGCCAGCCGCGAAGATTTTGATGCGCACGTGATGGAGGGCATGCGGGTCTTGGGCCGGAGCGACGAAACGCGCATGCGCTCCGCCTGCGTGCTCGTGAATTCTGCGGAGGACCGCCTTCCGATACTCCGCACCTCGACCACCCTGCGGGCGTTGGGAGCCAGTCTGCACAAGCTGTATGTCAATCGGACCACGGATTGCGGCACCAATTTGCGCCAGATGACGGAAGGTTTGTACGCTGAAAAGCACAACCTGGGCTTGTTCGTGGATGGAGATCCTGCGGAGCTGTCCGTCAAGGTCACGGTCTCGCGGGGGAACGCCCACTTCCACCGGTTCGAGCTCGTGTCTTCGTTCAGGGGCGCGCATCTGCTTCTCGACGTCCTGGCCAGCTTGATCGGCGACGTCGACTGCCGCTTCCGCTCGACCCTCGCCGCGACGCAGGCTGCATGATGAAGAAACCGTTCGCCGTGCCCCCGTCTGCCCAGCGACGGCAGACTACGCCAAGAGAGGGCTTCGACATCGTCAAATTCATCAACTCACCCACATCCCGCATTCGCGGCGCTTAGAGCGTCTCATCGGCGGTCAGTCAACCGAACGCCGGCATAGTCATGGCCGAGCTGGTCATCCAACTGCATCCGAAAAGCGGATCCAAAAGAATCGATTGAACGCCGTTCGATCGATATCACTCCTCTCAAAACAAAATGTTGCGCACAGGAGACGACGCATGACCTCGGTCTACATCCCGAAAGCCAAATTCAACGCCAACGCCGAACAAAAGAGCCGAATTCTCGAGAACCTTCCCGCTGCCTGGATGAAGGTCCAGGGCGTGCCGGCGCCGCTCACCACGCCCGATGGGACCCCCCGTCGCCGGCGTGCCGGCGCGTACCTGAGATTCAGCACGGACAATCAAGATATCTACAGCTTCGCGCGGCAGAAGAAGAACGTCGAGGAATATGCAGAAAAGCTCGGCGTGGATATCGTCGAGGTCTTTGGAGACCCTGCCTCGAGCGGCGCTTTCACGGCCAATAGGCCCGCATACAAGGCCATGATGAAAACGGCCCGTAAGAAAAAATTCGACCTGCTGATCATCGAAGACGGCGACAGACTTGCGCGAAAGCTGCATATCACCACGAAAGCCTATTCGCAGCTCGCCGACGTGGGCGTCGAGTTGCACTCTACTCGAATGGGAAAATGGTCGTTACTTCATGCGGCATTCGCGGGCATGATGAGCGAGGAGCAGCGGCGCCGCATCGCCGAGCTAATGCAGTCCGGTCTCGTTAAGATCGTGAACAAGGGCCTCTGGCCGACTTTGGCGCCGTTGGGGTATGAAAAGATTCCCGGAAAGCCAGGCGACATGCGGGTGGTGGAGCGATTCGCCAGCTCTGTGCGCCGGCTCTTTCAGCTGAGAGCGGCGGGATTGGGCTACTACCAGATTGCGGACATCGCAGAACGCGAGAAATTACCGTCGACTCTTTCGAAGTGGACCGGCTCGCAGGTCAGACAAATGCTGTTCAATCCCATCTATGCCGGCGTAATTTGCTACTTCCGGACGAAAACCGAGAAGATCGAAATCGACGACGATACGATCGAGACCAAGATCACGAAGCGCGCGGCAGAGGACTGGTTGTATTCGGAGCGACCGGACTGGAGGATCGTGTCGCCCGAGCTTTGGCGGGCGGTGCGCGCGATGGACGCGGACGCGCCAAGCGTCGGACCGCGGTCCGTCTATCTGTTGTCTCGCCGGGTCTACTGCGCCGACTGCGGACAGAGGATGTATGTCGGTGGCGGAAAATCCACTATTCCGATGCTACGGTGTTCCACAGTCTTGAAGATCAAGACGCATCGCCAGCGCCTCGCTCCGTGCAGCGGTCGAGCAGTCCGTCTCGAGCAATTGGAAGACGAGGTCATTCGATCGGTCTGCGCTAAGCTCGATACGCCTGAAGCATTGAAGGAGATGCAACAAGCGCACGAAGCCAGAGTCAAGCGAGAATCCGGCGTCTTTGATCTTGATCGCGCGCGCCTGCAGCGAGAGAAGAAGGCGTTGCACGAGCGTCTCGACGCAACTTACGACACAGCGATGGCGGCGGGACTCTCGTCCACCGTCCTGGTTCAGCAGCGCGAAGAATACTGTCTACGGATCGACGCGATCGAAGAGCAGATAGCGTCGATCCCGGTGCTCAGCCTGGAAACCAACGCCCTGTTCGCTACCCCGATCGACGCTTCGGTCTTTCTGGATGAGTTGGTCCCGGGGCGCAACTACCGCGAATGCAGTGAAACCGTCGCTCAAACCGTCGCTACATTCCAAAAATTGGTGGAGAAAATTGTCGTCGGAACCGATGCCGCTGGGCAGATCCACCTCGACGTCAGCGGACCCATCGCTCACATCGGAGGCGATGCCGCTACTGCGCTTTCGTTGAGCTACACTCCGGTCACGCGTTTCAACTGGGACGTTCGGCTGGCAAACAATGCGTCGCGCAGCGGGTGCTATGATATTCCCGGCGATGATTGGGCGAAAATGTCGGCGAGCTTGCCCCAAGAGCCGATCTGGATCGCTTCGGCCGACGAGGCAATCCCGATCAAGCGGGTCATCGAAGCTGTGATTGCGGCCAACAAGTCCGGTGTCGGTCTGGCGAATCTAAGAGGGGCGTTCGACAACTGGCGCCAGATCTGGGCGGCTGCCAGGATCCTGTCCTACGGCGGTATCTTGGACATCGCCGAGCGACTGTTCAAGCAACATGCGGTCGAGGTCGCGAAGGGGGTGGACAATCTCAGCGTCGACGCGACACGCAGCCCTCTTAACCTTTCCGAAGAGCAAGCGATCGAGCGCCATCGCGTGTGGAATGAGCGGAGGAGACTGCAGGCGGCCCGGCGCCTTAACGGTGAAGATGATGACGTGAATTAAGGCTCGAACGGTTTGAGAAACGCCGAAACGTTCGATCATTTGATCTCGCTATCACGGCGTCCTTCCAGAAGCCGATGCTCAAATAGCGAGGCCCGAGTCGAACCCACGCGCCGGCCGCGTCATTGCAAGACAGGCGGCGCGACGCCGTAAGTACGACGCGACATCATACAAAACAAGTGAAGACTACTACCCAGTGAGGAACCTCATGACAAACAAGCTCTCGATGCGGACTGGACATTCGGCTCGCAAGATAAAGACGCCGGTGGCAATCTACGCTCGCAGCGCACTGATGTCGCGTGCGTCGATTCGTCGCCAGCAAGCGGCGTGCGTCAAGCTTGCTAGATCCATCGGCGCCAAAGTGGTCGCCAGATTCAAGGACAATGGGGTCTCCGGATTAGCTCGCCGCCGGCCGGGGCTCGACGCCATGATGCGCGAAGCCTGCAATGGAAAATTCAAAGGCGTCATCATCGAGGAAGATAACCGATTGGCGCGCTGTGGATTGCTCAACATCGCCATAATCCAACAATTTGCCTCAGCAGACGCGCCGGTTCGAACGGTAAATTCCGAGCACGCCGCTACCCTCCCCCCTAAACCCCGATGCATCGTTTCCCGCGCGCCGGGAGCGACTCTGGGGCGGTCTCTGAAGGCTAAGTCTTTCGAAACGAAAGGTTGATCGGTCAACTAGTTTAGCTGGTCGTATACAGAGGGGCGAGATAGCCGCTGTGACGCACGGAAGTCTCGCGCAGCTCTATCGTGAGTAGAGACCGACCGCGGGTGGCCTACTATCCAGGAAATCTTACGTTGAAGTTCGGCGTGAGCGCTAAATTCACTCTAGCGATTTGCTGCGAAGAAAACCTGGATTGGTGGAAGATAGCGTCGTCTCGTTTCTTTGAGCCCGCCTTGTGCGGGCTCTTTTTTGCACCCCGTAGAGTCTTTGGCGCCAACTCTCGGAATCCACTCATAACCTCCAGCTCATAAGTGGTTTCCGAGCCTTGCTTCCAAACTTATCGTCGGCGTGGAATTCGCTCGTGCGGTCAGTAGCTTACCCAGCTTCGAAGCAGAGACCGGCGAGGTCTCGCAATGAACGACTGGAAAGCCATTGCCGCAGCGGCGAGGGAAGCGCGGCGCAACGCTAAGCACGGCAAGCGCGAAGCCGCAATGAGCGAACTCGCTCCAGGGGTGGATGTCGACATGGTCCGTCGCACGATCCGAGTGGCGGATTTTCTCAGCGAGGTTGCTGTCAGGAGTGACGAATTGGCCGAGACTCTGCGTTTTCAACAGTTTTCTCATCTCCAGATTCTCGCGAAGTGGGCCGCGCTCGACGTAGACGCCGCAGTGGCAGCGGCACGCGAGATGCTGCGAGACAAGTCTAGCGTCAGAGCTCTCCAGACCGCGTTCGAAACCTTCCGGCGCCAGCAAGGGGGTGCTGATGAGATCACGAGGCTGACGCCCACGGCGCCGCTGCTGGCGGCGATCGGCCATATCCTCAATGGCACCGTTTCGGATCCCAAGATCCGACCGACGGTGCTTGGCGCGCGTTTCGTCGACTTGACCCTCAAGTTCAACAGGTCTGAAGGGGATTCGCTCAGGGCGGCGGTGATGTTGGTTGGCCCGTACACAACCCCGCGCCTTTACGTCAAGCGGGCGCAGAACGCCCTGCTAAGCGCCTGGGCGCTGGGCTGGGCATTCGACGACGTCGTTCTTGCCCTGCCCGAAGAAGCACCGATTGTGACCTACCAACAATGGTTGATCGACGCTCGAATTGAGGCAGCCCTGAAGCCCGGGGTCGGACCACGGGTCCACCTCCTGCCGATGGAGCCTCGCTACTACGGCCCGAAACGCACGAAAATGAAGGAGGAAAAGTGAAGCCCGCCCTCGAACCTATCAACGTTTATCTGTCGGACCGTCGCACCGCCCTGCTCGGGGCAGCAGTCGAGCAGTTGTGGTCGGCAGTCGAATCCTGCCGGGTTCCGAACAAGATATTCACGGCGGCCAAATCCAGCATCAATCTGGCCGTCTGCGACGCTGTGGATGCTTATCGTGAAGCAACCGGCGACCGAGACTTCAATGTCATCATCAGCGCGCACGACCTGCTCGCTGCCCATAAGGTGGCGGTCAGAGACGTAGCCGAAGACCGGGCGGCGTTCTTTTCCCTCCTACTGCCACTACGGACCCTCCTGCAGGATGCGAAGCTGCATATCGTTAAGCGCGAGAGCGGACCTTCCAACGGCTCGTCGCGCGCGAAAGCAGGCGCCATGACCTGTCAATGTTGCGGTCGTTTCGTGCAATCGAACACCGGCTTGGTGGCGCGGCATGGCTACAAGCGCCCCTACGATGGGTGGCAGACTGCCTCATGTCCCGGCGCCGGCTTCCAACCGTTCGAAGCCAGCAGAGATCGCCTGGGTCGGCTGATCGATGAACTCGAAGCTGATGCGCGGCGCGCAATGGGCTTGTTGGCTGAAATCGACGCAGAGAGGCGCCCGGTCGTCATTCGGGTCGCCGATCGGTCCGAACCCCTCGGCCGGGACGGCCGGCGACCCACGAAGGCGGTCGAAGTTACCCGGTCCAGCTGGGAAGAGGTCCGGGTCGCGCATGACCTGACCATCCCGATCATATCTTTCGACGATGTGAAGAAGAGAGAGCTTGAGCGCAAGAGTTGGGATCTCGAAAAACTTCGTCAAGCTACAGCCGAGCAAGTCGTGCGCTTCGAACGATGGCGGAAAACCCGCGCGTGGGATCCTGCCGCCTCGGCGTGGCGAGCGATCGCAGAACAGATGTCCGATGAGCACAATTGAGATCGTCGCGCCTGAAAAGTCACCCCCACAGCCAACACCGCCGGCCCGGAATTTCTCAATCAACCCAAGCGGGCCGTGAAGAAAGTCAGATTGGAGCATTTTTCCACGTCCGCAACAGGGGCAGACGATCGTTTAAGCCCCTCTAGATGCCTAATTCGAAACAGTCCGAAGTCCGGGGAGATTTCCAATGAGCAAAGACACCCTTTACACGCTGTTCGTCGCAAAGGACCTCGTCCACGACGATGACATTGTTGTTGCCCGCGGCCTGACCCTTGCCGAGGTCGCGAAGGCCATCCGAGAAAGGGAGGGTGCGATATCGTACATCTCCGAGCGCGATTACGGCGAATTCCGATCGTTTGAGCTCCGAAAGCGCGACTCAAAGATGAGATTGCATTTCGTGATCGGCGCTACAGTGCCGGTGACGGCCAATGCCGCGCTCGATCGCGAAGTCGCGGAAAGGCTGATAAACGTACAGGTCGTGGCCAGATGTCACGAATTTGGCGACTGCAGCGTCATGCCGGATGCAGAGTTCGATCGGCGCATCGAGCGCTTGACGGAACGCCGCGCCGCCAAGTCTCTCGAGAAACTGATCGTCACTCAGGTTGTCGATCGGCTGCTCGAAGAGGGCTACCGGATCACGGCATGCGCGCGTTGGGATAATCCCCCTTTCCGGAACTCGCGCCGACGGGATCCGATCCTTAAGCTGCTTTTCGATCTTGAGATCGCGGAACTTCTCGTGTCCAGAAAGGGTGAAGAATCCTCGATCTCGTTGATTTCCGGTGAGGCAGGGTGGGATGTGGTCGCGGATTTCACGACCGACCTGAAGTATCTGATCGACCCCATCGTCGAGCCCCACTTGCCGTGGAACAAGCCCGGGGACACGGAACGCGGCTACACCATCATAACGCTGCCCTCCCCCGCGCAGCTCGAAAGCGGTGATCCCGAGGCGCTCGACGCCGTCGACCGCTTCTTCACCGTCATGTCGAAGACGTTCGGCTAACACAGCAATCGCAAGGGAATATTCGATGCCCAGATACATCATCGCGAATTCTAAGGGCCGCGCCGCCTGGAAGCACATTTTTCTCGAGCCCGATGGTGCCGCCGGCAATCCAGTTGAGGTCGAGAGGTCCTGTCGCTTCGTTCTCGACCGAGCGAGCCTGGAGCTCGTTCACGTAGACATTCAGAGGGACGGCAAAATGGTAGCCGCTACGAGGGATGCAATGGGTAACCTGCTCGACAGCCTCATCCACGGGAATTCTTCGCTTGTCGACGATCCACAATCGTACGGGCTCGATCTTAGTGACCGCCTTCCGGATTGGTGCAAAAACCACGATTCCCCGCCGGATGTCGCAGAGCCGCGGACCAATCTGCTCGAAAACGTCCGGCCGGAGAGAAGCCTGGAGCGCGTGCGGATCCCGGCGACGGACCAGAGCGTTGCCCTAGGACCCGCTCGGGCGGCCGAATCCGAATGGAGCCGCGAGCTCGTCGAATTGATCGCGAAAGACGTCGGTGACGCCGTCGCCGCACATATCGAAACGATGTATCCCGCCGCCGTGGCAGCCTGTCCAGGCACTTTCCTGCTCTCGGTCAGAAACAGCACCTTCAACGAGCTCATGGCAGCTATCATGGTCAACGATGCCGGCGATATCGCCGCACGCCTCGCCGAAAGGAAGCGTGCACGCCGCAAAATTAAATCGGATTATCGTAAGATGCGGGCAGCAAGCGCAGAACACTCCAACGAGCAGTAACAGCCTCGAGGGCGCCAGGCCGATGAAATCGCGGTTGCCAACACTCTCGTCTAAGACGCTGAGGCAGAGCAGCCGTCAGTCGCTGGTGCGGGAATCCTTGGCCGAGGCTTACCCAAGCCAAACAAAGCGTACCTTGGCGTACTTGTGCTCTAGCCGATTCGGTCTCGCACGGACGGAATGGCCGAAATCTGCCGAATGGATCCAAAGGTGGACCTATGAAACCTCTTCTGTTGGATGTTGAATTTCCATACCGTGCGTACGGCATCCCGCACGGAGGCAGAAACGTCGTTTCCGCCGACATACGTGGCCGTGTCTCGGTCGCTATAGATGCAGTTGGAACGGAGGCCTTCCAGTCCGCCGTCGTGCGCCGGCCGTTGGAGGTTGGTGCGGTCGCCCCCGAACAGCTCACGACCACTTGGTACGGCTGCAAGGGCACTCTGTGGCAACCCTTCTGCGCTACTCCACAAGCTCCAAAGGGCCTGCCTATTGAGAGCTTTCAGGACGCATGCGCCAGCTTCGCGGCACGCAGCGATTACTTTCTCGAAACCCGAAACCCATTCCGCCTACTGAACAGGGAGATTCTCGTCATCGACCGAAACTTCCGTAGACCGAGAAAGTTTCGGGCCGACGCGCGTCTGTGGCCCACCGAATGTCCGTTCCGTGCCATGGTCTCCTCCGACGAGGAGCGGCGTATCGCCGATGTTCAAAGGATGGCCGATAGCCTAGCGGTGGTCGATGACCATGTCTGGCATCGCTGCCACGATCCTGTCTGGGAACTGCGGGCGCATTCACCAGTCGCTCGAGGGGCCATTCAGGAGGGTTGGGGTCCGGATGGCTTTCGCGTCGATCGCCGCACGCACTTCGAAACGTGGGTGGAAGATTCAATTCGAAAAGGGCAGCTTAAGCCCGGTCAATCGAAGCTCCGAGGGCCGCTGCGTTACGATGACGAGGTCGAGATCCTCGATGGCTCGTTTTTCAATCGAAACGATGCCGAACACATCACTCTAAATGTCCCTCGGCTAATCGACGAGACGCGGGCCGTGATTCTCGATCGTTCGGCGAAGGTGATCGGAGATTGGGTCGGCCTTCGGGATCTTACGGCGAAGCTCGAGGCAGATTGGTCCCGCTTCGACTTCGACCGCGCTCTGGACGCCATGAACGCCGTCAGAAATGATCTCGTATCGCTTTATTCAGATCCCGATTTCGAACGGGGGAAGTTTTCCGAAGTTCGTTGGGCAATCGACGGAATGGGTGAAATGCTCAGGCGCTGCAGACTGGTCGAAGGATGGATCTTTTCTGGCGATAGCCATTCCTTGAGTGAAGCCGATCTCGATTCATTGGCACGGCTTGGGCCCTAGGCGGCAGGCCCTCGATCTTTTGCGGCAGCCGAGCACGTCGGAGGTGAAAAGTGTTCCGGGCCTCTTCAAAGAAGATCTCAAGCTCATCCCGGGAATTGCGAATTAGATTGCCAAAACTAGGAGGCTCCTGATGGTTTTTCGAGCAAGCGAAGCGAGTCTTAGCGAGGCCATTTATGCCCATGCGTCCGAAGCGGACTCCACGGCAATCGCTCGACAGATCCGAGACGGGCAGGAGTATGCGCTCCGGATAGGTCTTGCGTCACCTGCCGTCTTCTACGATGGCGGACTCCGTCGTTCGGGGTACGTCGTAATAACCAGCAACCTCAGTCGTATCTCGAGGCAGCCCATGCAGTTAACGGACCGCTGCGATCGAGTTAGGTTGAGTGAGACGAGCTATACGTCTTCGAAACTCGAGGTAGAACAGGCCGATTGTTGTAGACGGCTGGTGAACAATTCGGCGCATTGCGCTCCGCAGGCGTGGTGGTAGCGGCCATGCGAACCACGTCATGGGCAGAAAATCGCGGGAGGTAGACGGCATGAAAGAGGATCTCCATGTTCCATTCCGAGTCGCCTACCGGCGGCCGTTCATTGGCAAAGGATGCAGAAAGCCGCGTGACGAATACCCATATGCTTCGGGAGTCGCCGTCGTGCGGCAGGTCGATACCAACGATGCGCCCGTTGCTTTCCGGATCGAGTACAATGCCGGCGCGGCCAGATATTCGGTGCTGCCTAGTCCAGAGCACGCTCTGGAAATCGTCAGCTTTGACGGCAGGCTATGGTGGCCCTGTGGCGAAACCGGCTCGCCCCATCCCCAGACCAATTTGTACCGTTTCACGACTGCGATCGAATGGCGCTCCAGGATCGAACGCGATCGCGATCTTCTGAAGATCGTTCCAGGGGGCATCATGCCGGTGGAAGTCGAATCTTTCTCACGCGTCGACCTGGAGGACGATAGCGGGGAAACGACGGCACGCGTGCAGCGCCTTCTTTTCGAGAACTTCATCGTGCGCGACGATACGGTCTACGCCGCCTCCGGCTTCCCAGTGCACGCCCGCTGGCGATATGCCGGCTCCATTCAGGCGGTCGTCGTGAGCACCGGCCCCGACCGCAGCCTTAGCGAACTGCAGCCACCTTGCATGGACCCCGGCAATTGCGCTCGCCTCGAGACGCGGGTCGCCCTTTCGGAAGGGGACTTCTGGGAGCCTGGAAAAGCGACTGCGGACAGTCTGCCGAAGGCGCAGCTCGGCTTTCCGAAGATCGAGGTCCTGAATCCACGTTGCATTCCGTCGGACCTGGGCGAGCGAGTACACATTGACGCGCTGTTCCGCCGGGTCAATCGCAGCCTAGCCTGGTTTTTGCATTACACAACCGTAGCAGGGGCAGACGGCAAAGCGCGAGAAAAACGGGAATTCGACTCGCAAGTCCGCGATGCCTTCCGAGCAGCGACCCGGCCCCAGGCAGACGACAATTCGACGAGCTGCAGGCGTTTCGAAGCTCTCCGAATGCTTTTCGCTGGGCGGCGGAAGGTACCGAAGAAGCATCGAGCGACTGTCGAAGCGATCGAAAAGAGCTTCGCGGCTATCGAAAGGCCCATCCCGACCGATTTCGAACCTGCTGACCTGGCGGCGCTGGAGGCAATAGCGTGACGTGTACAGTTCATACCGTCCAGCCACACTCGATGATCCGACCACGCTCTCTTTGAGGCAGACGGCTCGGCCCCTCGGATAGGTCTCCGCAGTTTCCTTCCACGGGGACGGAACAGGTGGAAAAGCTGCAGCTGTGAATTTTCGGCCTTTCAGATTTTCGTGTGGAATAGCACAAACGGCTTCCAGGCGTTACCAGACGATCGCACAGGTTGGTGGAGCGCGCCCGAGGGGTCCGCGGCATTCGTAGTACAAACGAGGTTGGTGTCGGAGGCGCCCGGTTGGAATCTGAGATCAGGAGGCTTACATATGAGCGCGAAAGGCGGAAAGATGCGTCTTACGGAACATGAAATCGCTTCGATCAAGCGTTGCGCCGAAAGGCACTTCGGCCCGAATTGCGCGGTGCGCCTGTTCGGCTCGCGGATTGACGACGCCCGGCGCGGCGGCGACATCGATCTGCATGTGCAGGTCGACGACGACGCTGTCTCGACGATGGCCTGCCGAGTCCGCTACCTTTCAGATTTAGAGGCAGCCTTGGGCGAGCGGAAAGTCGATCTGGTCGTGGAGGGCCCCGCGCGCAAGAACGGTTACATCGACCGCGTAGCTCGAGAATCCGGAGTTATTCTGTGAGTCCGGCCGAGTCCGCACTGGAGTCGTTGCACAGCGCGCTGGCCGATGCCCAACAAGCCGCCGTGGACGTTGCAACCGCGGCAGGAGTATTGGTCGCCGATTACGTGGTCACCCTTACTGAATACGTGAGGTTCGGCACCGATAAGCTCTTCGGGTGGACGCATTGTTCCATAGGTACATGTCGCTCGTATCCGTGATGCAGGATCGGCTTTTTAGATCGATCGCAGTTGTCGAGCAGGAAGAAGTGGATCGGATCAGTCGCCGCGATTTGACCGAGCTCATGGCGAAGCTTGGGGCGCGGACGCCGCACGCTTCAGCGAAAGCGCGATCGCGAGAAATATACTAGCGCATACCTATCTCAGTCACATCGACGACAGGGCCGAGCGGTTGAACGAAGCCCTTCGGAACGCCGTGTTTCTCGTGCAGGCTTTCAACGAAGCGCTCGACTTCGTGGTCCGGCGACGGCTCCTGCCTGTGCAGCCGCTGACCGGCTTGGATCCCGTCCCCCTCTCGTTTCCGGAAGCCTCGCACTCCGTTCAACCCAAGTAGGCGCAGGGCCGGCAGGCGATTACCACGATTCAACGCAAAAATCCGAATGGCTACAATTTCGAATCCCTGCCTTGTGGTAGCGGGCCGGAACAAGAGACGACGTAGATGGATTTGCCTCTTGGTGGACAGAAATGAATTCGATGCTGAAAACTAGGGAAACGCGACCGTCCATTCGGACGTTGCGCGGTGAGCGATATCGGTGCTGCAGGACGCCGGCGCCATTCACGAATGCCAAGAGCACGGGTGGCCTCGGTCGCTGCGTCTCCGACGCTGCGGCGCAACGCCTCCATAAGGTCGACGACGTCCTCGCCCCGAGGGCGTTCCTTCCGGGCAATCGCCTGGCCTGCGCTCTTGTGATTGATGAGGTCGACCAATGCCGTCTCGTACTGGTCCTCGAACCGGTCGAGGTCGAAACGGCCGGATTTGTGGTCCACGATGTGCCTTGCGAGATCGAGCATGTCCTTCGTGACTTTCACGTCCTGGATATCGTCGAAATTATTCGGCCGCGTCGCGGACTTCGTAGGGATAGCGCAGCAGCGTACCCATCAGGCCCTTCCGCCCTTGTCCAGTGGTTCGAGCGCGATAATGTGCTCGCGGCTGGTCAACACCACCCGCCCGATCGCGACTTTGTTCATGTCGCGGATGGTTTCGCGGATCACGGCAAAGGCATCATGGCCGACTTTGCCGTCAGGCCTCAGGTAGTAAGGGCGGATCAGTTAGCGGGGATCGATCTCGCTGCGATCGACGAATTCATCGATCTCAATGGTCCGCGTCGATTCCAGCGCCCGTTCTCCAGTTCTTCCTTGCTCACCTCGACGAACGTATCGGTGTCGATTTTGTAACCCTCGACGATGTCCTCGTTGGGGACTTCCTCGCCAGTGTCAGCATCCACTTTTGCGTATTTGACGCGGTGTCCGGTTTTCCGGTTCAGCTGGTTGAAGGAGATCTTTTCCGATTCCGACGTGGCCGGGTACAACGCTACCGGGCAGTTGACGGGCAAAAGGCGGAGGAAGCCTTTCCAGTTAGCGCGGGGGGCCATGCGGGGAACTCCGATACTGATACGATCGAGACGATCGGCTCGGCTTGGTTCCGACACCGAACCGCAATCCCAGGGATGATTGCACGCCGCGCGCCATAGACGGCCGGAGCCGTCATTCCTTTGGTTTGGCGGCTGGGTCCAGTTCCCAGACCGCCTCCACCAGATCACTGTCGTCCAGGATGGTCATGAGGTCGTTGACGGTCTTCTCGGCATCACGCGCGCCAGGCTCCACATATCTTGCAAGCACGTCCTGGGCTTGCTCTACCGCCCGCAGCACTCGTTCTTCGGCACGCATTACGCACTCCTACTCTTGGAGTCGAAACGCGTTTAACCGCGCGCCGTTCCTTCAAGTTGGACCCATGTTCTGGAAAGTGCGCATCGCAGCGACAACGGCATTCCCCAAGTACGGCTTTGGGATGAACAGCGCGTTGGCGGGGATTTCCTTTGGGCGGGTCTTTCCGGTTGTGATGATGATGTGAATCGGAGGCCACCTGTCCCGCACCGCGGCGGCGAGTTTGAGACCGTCCATCGAGCCAGGCATATCGATGTCGGTGAACACGAGGTGGATGTCTTGACGGGCTTCTAGAACCGCTATGGCCTGGTCGGCGTTGCCCGCTTCGATGATGGAGAAACCGGCGCTTTCCAGTTCCTCAATAACCTCTAGTCGGATGAGCGTATCATCCTCAACCACGAGAACGGTCGGCATGGTATTTCCCAGGCGCCGACGTGGCACCTGCCTCAAGTCGGGTATCAGACGATAGTTCCGGATGCTCCAGTTTTGAGAGCGGATAATGCTTTGATTTTTCTTTCGTTCCTGCCCTACCGGATCGCTTTTGTCAGTCCTTTGAACGAGCTGGCCCGCAGCAGTCCTTCCGATGTGATGTCCCGGTATTCGATCTCCGCGGTGAACTTCGGCTCGACCCAAGTTGCCTTGGGCTTCTTGATTGGTTTGGTGAGCTTGGACTTCGGGCTGACCACGGTATCGAGCTGTTTCCTGATCTGGCTGGAGACGGTCCGGGACCAGCCCGTGCCGACCTTGCCCATGTAGACCAAGTCCTTGCCCTCCTTCTTCCCGAGGTAGAGCGCGGCGACACCCGTGGGATCTTTAATGAAACCGATGACCGGGAATTTCCCCTTGATCACGGTTTTGACCTTCAGCCAATTTTCATTCCGCTCCGATCGATAAGGAGCGTCGGCCCTCTTGGAAATGATGCCTTCCCAGTTGAGTTTAGCGGCATGCTCAAACATCTCCTGGCCGTTGCCGGTGAGGTGTTCGGAGTAGAAGACCGGCTGCTCGATATCGTTCTCGCCTAGGAGATCGGACAGCGCTTGCTTGCGCTCGATCTGGGGTCGGCTCCGGAGGTCGCCGTCCCGCCAGAGGAGATCGAAAGCGTAATAAATCAGTCGGTCTTGTCTTCCCGAGGCGAGTTCGGCTTGGAGTTCCGAAAAGTTGGTCCGGCCCTCGTGGACGACCACCACCTCTCCGTCGATGATCGCCTGCCCCGGAATATCAAGGGTGCCTGCAATGACGGAAAAGCGTTTGGTCCAGTCCAGCCCGTTACGGGTGTAGACCTTCTTCTTCCCGGCATTGATGTGGATCTGAACGCGGTAGCCGTCGTATTTGATCTCATGAAGCCACTGCTCACCCTTGGGAGCTTTGAGCTTCAAGGTCGCAAGCTGGGGTTTAATGAGCCCCGGCATCTCCGGACGGGCGGTACGCTTAACCATTACGCTACTCAAAACTCAACTGAACAAGGATTTATGTATACTTCAACTTTGATGAAAACTTCCGCCATTTGCTGAGTTCCCCAATGAACGACGAGTATTTCAAAGAGCACGCAGCGCTTTGCCGATCCCTTCACCAAGAAGCGGCTGCTCGATCTCGCTGAGCGATACGACGCCAGGTCCCCCCGCCGGCCGACGCCACTTCCGAGAGTTGCGCCCGGGGAGAAGCCCGGCGGCGGTGACGCTGCCTAGCCAACGCTGTGGGGTCTGGGATCATCCCGTCCGCGTCTCTGAGCACCGGATTGGAGCCGTCCGGTTCCCTGAAGGAGATCCGGAGAGACCGGCTTACTATTCTCACCTCACGCAAAAAGAACTAAAGGGCTTGGCCGGCGTTCTTTCGATATGTCAGACGCGTTCGACTATTTTCGGGCCTACGCCGTCCGAGCTCTCTGCAAAGCTCGATCAATGCCGCATGGCAGGATGAAGCATCTGCAGCTGATGGCCGGCCGCATCTATAATCTGCTCAAGAAAGAAGCCGCTTATAGCCCGAACACGCAACATCTCAAGGACTTCCGTGCAGCGCAGAAGCTTGAGCGATCTGTCGACCGTCGGGCGGATGTCGGTTCGACCGTTCAAGATCGCTTTGACCCGCAAAGGCCGCAGAACGCCCGAGGGGAGGCTCGTTGAGTGCCCTCCCTCGACGCTCGCGCCGTGGCAAGTCTCCTGCGAGAGTACGCGCAGCGAACCGCGCTGCGGGGTGGCAATCCCTACAGGGCGAAAGCATATGGGCGAGCCGCCGATAGCTTGACAGCGCTTGCTGTACCTCTCCATGTGCTCGTCGCGGAAGGCCGACTTTTGGAAATACCCGGGGTCGGCGATGCGATAGCTGACATTATCACCAAGCTCAGCAAGTCGGGCACTCATCCCAGCCTTGAAAAGCTCCGGAAGGAGATCCCCGAGGGCGTGCTCGAGTTGCTTGCCGTGCCGGGTCTCCGCCCCGAAAAAGTGCTGCGTCTCTACAAGGATCTCGGCATCGCCTCGCTCGCCGAGCTGGAAGCCGCAGTCAAGGACGACCGCATCAAGAACGCCAAGGGACTGGGCTCTGCGCTGCAGACCAAGATCCTGCAGAACCTGGCCATCGCAAAAAGTGGAGAAGGCCGCCTCCACCTGCATCGTGCCGCCGCTCTTCTCGCACACGCCAAGGATTCGCTCCGCAACGCCCGCCCGGAGCTGAAGCGCGTTACGGTCGCAGGCGACTTCCGCCGAGGCTGCGAACTCGTCGGTGATCTCACGATCGTCGCAGAAGCGCCCAAGCTTGCCAAAACGTCGGAGGCGTCCGTGGCCGGTGGATTGCACATCCGCTTGACTGACCGAAAGCACTTCGGCGCCGCGCTTCTCTTCGCCACCGGCTCTGCCGCTCACGTCGCCCAGCTCCAGGCGGTGGCTGCCGAGAAGGGAATGCGGTTGGAGGCCGACGGCTTGCACAAGGGCCGCTCCCTGATCGCCGGCGACGAAACCGAGATCTATCGCGCCCTCGGCCTGCCCTTCATCGATCCCGAACTCCGGGAGGGGCGCGGTGAGGTCGAGCTGGCTTTAAAGGGCAAGTTGCCGAAGCTCGTCAACGACCAGGACCTGCGCGGGATCCTCCACTGCCACACAGATGCCTCCGACGGCACCGAGACCCTGGAAACAATGGCCAAAGCTACGCGCCAGCGCGGCTTCGAGTATTTCGGGGTCGCCGATCATTCAAAGTCCGCGCACTATGCCGGCGGTCTCTCGGTCGAGGAGATCGTGCAGCAGCACCGGGAAGCGGACCGCCTGAACAAGCGTTTCGGCAAGGATTTTCGGATCCTCAAAGGGATCGAGTCCGACATTCTGGCTGACGGATCGCTCGACTATGCCGACGACGTCCTGGATCGCTTCGACTTCGTGGTCGCGAGCATCCACAGCCGCTTCAAGTTGGACCGCAAGGCGCAGACGCAGCGGCTGCTGCGGGCCATCTCGCATCCTCATACTACCATCATCGGACACATGACCGGGCGCCAGCTCCAGCGGCGGCCAGGCTATGAAATCGATATCGAGAAAGTGCTGCGTGCCTGCGCCAAGCATGACGTCGTGGTCGAAATCAACGCGCACCCATGGCGTCTCGATCTGGATTGGCGCTGGCACCAGGCCGCCCTTCGGTTTGGCTGCATGCTCAGCATCAATCCGGACGCGCACTCGATCCCGGAGCTCGACCACATGCACTGGGGCGTCGCGATGGCCCGGAAGGGCGGTGTCCCCGCCGACCGCGTCCTCAACGCTATGCCTCTTCCGGAAATCACGCGCTATCTCCGCCAGAAGCGGCGCTCGTACGCGCGGGCGGCGGCCTGATCCCGAAGTCTGCCGCCCATCTCAGTCACCGCTTCAGGAAGCGGTCTCGGCGTCGAACGGGACGCGCAAGCTGGTCCATTTTGTCCGGCACTGCTATCTGGCCCACTCGCAGCTGTAGGCCTCATGCCTCGGAGCTTACGTCGCTCCGGCGCAAAGGGCCACGGCGATAGCGGCGGCAACTCCTTATTGTTTGGAGATCATGTCCTTTATCCGCGCCGCCAGGCCTTCCATGGCGAACGGCTTGGTGAGGATCTCCATCCCGGGCTCAAGTTGGTCGCCACCGCCGAGTGCCTTCACGGCATATCCTGTTATAAACAGAACCTTCAACGCGGGCCGCGCCATGCGTCCCAAATCTGCCAATTGCCGGCCGTTCATGCCACCCGGTAAGCCAACATCGGTCACCAACAAGTCAATCCGAGTGTCGGATTGCAGCACGCGCAGCGCGCTCGTTCCTTCGGCGGCCTCGATAGCCGTGTAGCCGAGTTCCGCCAGCACTTCAGTAATCAACATTCGAACAGACGGTTCATCATCGACGACAAGAACTGTTTCGCCGGCGACCGCCCTTGACGACTCGGAGGCATCTCTTTTCTCGTCGGCCAAAGCTTCCATTTCGTGATGCCGAGGAAGTAAGAGGAAAATCGTGGTGCCGCTTCCGACGATTGAGCTAATCCGAACCTGCCCGCCCGACTGTTTTGCGAAACCGTAGATCATGGACAGACCGAGGCCTGTGCCCTGGCCCAGGGGCTTTGTCGTGTAGAAAGGATCGAAAGCGCGCTGGATCACTTCCTCGGGCATTCCCGTTCCGGTGTCGGAAACATTCAGAGAGATATAGTCACCCTGTCGCATCTCCCACGCGGCTGCAGCGGTTTGATCGACGTTGCGGTTGGCGGTCTCGATTTTGATGCTGCCGCCATTCGGCATGGCGTCCCGCGCATTGATGCACAAATTCAAAAGGGCATTTTCAAGCTGGTTCGGATCAACCAGCGTCGTCCACAAATCGGGTGCTTCATTAACCTGCAGGTTGATAGTCGGCCCCATCGTGTTGTTAATCAGATCTTGCATATCGGAGATCAGGCGATTGACGTTGGTGGCTCTCGGATCGAGCGTCTGCCTTCGTGAAAACGCCAACAGCCTGTGCGTCAACGAGGCGGCGCGGTTTGCGGCGCCCTGAGCCATGGAGATGTAACGATCGACATCCTTGAACCGCCCTTGCGATATCCGCATCTGGAGCAGTTCCAACCCGCCTGAAATGCCGGTCAAGAGGTTGTTAAAGTCGTGAGCAAGCCCGCCTGTAAGTTGCCCGACGGCTTCCATCTTCTGGGATTGGCGCAACGCTTCTTCGGCCTTGATCAGCGCATCTTGTTGTCGCCGCTGGTCGGTCACGTCACGTGCTACGCAATAAAGTAGCCCTTCGACGTTAACGGCCGTCCAGGCCAGCACGCGATAGCTACCGCCGCGCGTCCGAAAACTGCTCTCGAAACCGTTTGTCTCCTCCGCCGCTATGCGAGAAAATCCATCGCGCGTCTTCGGCCCTTCGTCCGGCGGCTCCAGCCACTCCGAAGTCTTTCCAAGGATCTCGTCGGGTATCCAACCGAGGATCTGCGTCCAGGCTGGATTGACGCTGATCCATGTGCCATCCGGAGCTGCGACTCCGAGCATGTCGCGGCTTACCTGCCAGACACGGTCGCGTTCCTGTGTCCTCTCGGCGACACGTTTTTCTAGGGTCTGGTTTAGGAGGCGCAACGCTTCTTCAGCCGCTCGTCGCTCGTTCACATCGCGCAAGATCGCTGTCACGAAGACGCGTCCTTCCGCGGACCAGCGTGAAGCGGAGACCTCAAGATGAGACCGAGAAGCGTTCTTGCGGAGAGCCACGATTTCCACCGGCCGGGTCAACGAACCGTCCCGAAGCAAAGTTGGCCAAACCTCATCCCACGCTGCAGCATCTTCAAACAACAGCTTCAAGGGATGACCGATCAGCTCCTGCTGAGAATAACCGGTCTCCTTGATCGCCGATGGATTAGCAAATTGGATGAGCCCGGCGGAATCGAGCGTGAGTATGATATCCGCCGCGCTGGCCATGACGGCGTCATAGCGGGCGTTTTGCCGATCCCGTAGAACGCGTTCCCGATGCGCGGCACCCGTGACGTCTACGACCTGGACGACGCACCGGGTATAGGGAATGCCGCCAAGCGGCCGTACCGATACATTGTGAATCAGGGGAAGGCCGGCGCGCGTTCTCAGTGGCAGCAGATCGCGGTTAAGCGAATAAGTCAGGAAACTTGAGGATCCCAGCTTCAATGCTTCGCCGACTGCCGATGTCAGGCGGCCGAATGTCTTTCCAGGAAAGATCTCGGCCAGTGTACGCCCGACCACGCTTTCCTTCGATCTTTCGCTGGCAGCGGAAAGCCAAGCATTCCATCCGACGACGCGCTCCTCGTTGTCAAAGATTGCAACGCCGGAATCCAACGCGTCCAATGTCTGCGTCAGAACGTCTTTTTCGGAATTGATCATGGCTTACGGCGCCAGTTCGCCCGTTGTCCGTGCAATGAATTCGTCGAGGAGGTGAGTAAGGGCGGTCAGCGAGGGCAGATCCATGATCATGGCGATATAGCCACTGATGTCGCGCTTGCGAACCTCGAAATTAATGTAAAGGAACATAACGACATCCCCTGCCTCGGGAGGAGGCGCAAGGCTGAAAAAGGTCCGTGCATCGCCTCGGAGTACTTCGGGCAAGGACATCTTCAGACTGCGATGCAACATGTTGGCAATCGTCGCCAGGCAACTGTTGAGCAGAATATTACCGGTCTCCGCGAGCGCTTCCTGCTCCAGTTCGATGATGTCCTCGAGCGGGAGATCGCCACCGGTGATGGCTCGGACAAGCTCGAGGCTCTTTGGTTCCGGAAAGATCAGCAGCGCACGGCCGCTGATGTCGCCTTCGAACACCTGGTGCACGGCGACGAGGTTGCTGATCTCCCGCTCGGCCAGAATCTCGATGGCGCGTCCGCGTGTCACCAACTGCACCGACGGAACGGATAGGTGGACCTGCTCCTGGACCATTTCGCGAAGACTGGCGGCCGCTCTGCTGACGCCAATATTCACCAGCTCGGTCAACGCGTCGACTTGCAACTCGCTCAGCAGTTCCAAGGGTTTTGCATTCATGTTTTGGCTGCTTCAAGCTGCGTGACGGCACCTTGAAGGAAGGTACGCAACGAGGCCTCCGTTAGAGGCTTCGGCAGAAAGGCCGCGCCGATCGCTTTGGCGCGGGCCACGATCTCATCCTGGTGATTGGCAGAGACCACGGCGAGCGGCATCGTGGGATTTTCCATCCTGAGAGCGGCGGCCAAGTCCAACCCGTCACGCCCGGGCATGTTGAAGTCCAGCAGGGCTATGTCGAATGATCCACCTTTGGCCAAGGCAAGTGCCTCATCGGCGTTAGCCGCTTCAACACGGGTCCACTCGGGATGAAGGGCATTCAATGCCTTGGCCGCGGACATCCGAGCCAATTTGCTGTCATCAACGATTAAGAGCTTGTATGCCATATACTTTCCCGGTGCCCGAAGCGTCTCACTAACCCGTATTCGCATCTCTGTACGGGCCGCGAAAGGCCGATTTTCAGTTATGGCCGCCTCCGAGTGCCGCCTCGATGTACTTTTCTAGAAATGCCCCGGCGGGAGGCCCATGGAGGGGCCGTTTTGAAGCCAGCAGGACCTGAATGACGGCCGTGTGCGCCTCCTTGCATCGGCGCCAATCGACCACCGCCGCTTCATGCTCCAAAAGGTGCTGGAACAGCACCTCCGCGTCCTCTAGCGAGCAGCTTCCTTCCAGTTCGATGATGTCGGAACCGGCCATTCTGATCGTCAACTGAAAAGCTCCTGTACGTCGAGCACGATGAGAACGCGGCCGTCGCCGAGCAGCGTCGTGCCGGAAACACCAGTCAACCGACCGAGAAGCCCGTCCATGGGCTTCAGCATGACATCCATGCGCTCCCCTAGGCGATCGACCTCCAGCGCGCCGAATTGACCTTGGAAAGACGTGATCACGACCCGTGCGGCACGAGATTGGTCCTTCTCCCCAGCAAGGCCAAGGGTTTCAGCGAGATGCACCAAAGGAACGGTTTTGTCGCGCCACGCGAAGGCGGTCGCCCGTCCGATCGGAACGATCTGGTCCCGCGGAATGATCGCTGTCTCCACCACCATGTCCAGCGGCAGGCCGAAAACTTGCCCAGCCGCCTCGATCGTCATGACCCGAGTCATCATGACCGTAAAGGGTAAGGTCAGGCGAATAGTCGTTCCCTGGCCAGGCCGGCTTTCAATCGCAACCCTTCCGCCCAGCCGCTCCACGGAATTTCGGACCGCATCCATGCCGACGCCTCGTCCTGAAAGACCGGTGACTTGCGTTGCGGTCGAAAAACCAGGTGCGAAGATCAGATCGATAATCTCGCCATCGCCCATCGTCGCTAATGCCTCCGGCGGGCGGATTGCCCTCGTCGCGGCCACTTCCCGGACCCGAGCGGTGTCAACGCCGGCCCCGTCGTCCGCGACCTCGACGATGACCGTATCGAGGTGCCGGGAAGCCCGCAGGACAATGGCCCCCGCGGGAGGCTTGCCGCTCGCGGCGCGGCGCTGAGGGTTCTCTATGCCATGATCGACCGCGTTTCGAAGCACATGGAGCAAGGGCTCGAACAGCGATTCAACGATGGCCTTATCGGCTTCGGTTTCGTCGCCTTCGATGTCGAATGTGACCGGCTTTCCCACGCCGGCCGCAATTTCCCGCACCAGCCGCGGAAAGCGCTCAAAAGTCTGCCGCATTGGCAGCACCCGGATGCGAAGCACTGCCCGCTGCACCTCCCCGACGAGACGATCCAGCTGAGCGTGTCGCTGGCGCAAGCCGGCGGTGATGGCATCCTGATCCAACCCGCCCTGCGCGAGGGCGGCCAGATGACCAAGCGCATTTTTTACCACCGTCAATTCGCCGGTCAGATTCACCAATTCGTCGATCCGGGCGGTATCCACGCGCAACACCCGGGCAGCGATTGCAAGCGGCAGGCGTGCCTGTTCAGCCTGCGCCTGCGCCGGCGAAAGTTGGGATGGCTCTTCCAGGAGCGCATCTTCGATAATCCCGATGATGGCATCGGCCTGGCTCGCTAGTACGCCGCCCAGCGCCGTCTCGACTGCGCTCGCTGCTGCGAAGAGACCGGTCCGCCGAAGCACGTTCATGGAGACGCGTCCAGCCGCCATGATACGGCCAGCAAGCCCAGCCTCTTCCGACTCGCGCAGAAGCAGGACTTGGGCATCGAGGATGGAGCGCGCCAGCGCTGATAATTCCGAAGCGGAGTTAGAGCGACGCGGCGAATCTATCGCGATGACCTCGACCCCGTTGCCAAGGTCGCTGAGCATTTGCTTGATTGTTTCGGTGTCGGCACCGCTCAGTGCAGTAATCTCGATCGAACACGTGAACGGATTGATGGCACCGAATGCTTGGAGCGGTTCGCGCATCGCCAGCTCGACGCCCGTCAGGTCAGGCAGTTTTTCGACGCGCGCCAGCGGGTCTTCTCCCTTAAAAAACGCGTCCGCATCCGGCACATAGCGCAACGCGGTTTGCGCTTCCGACCATGCATCGGGCCTGCGGCCCCGCAGTTCGGCCAACCAGTCGCCTGCTGGCAGTGCGGCGTCCGAATTGGGTGCTGGACCCTTCGGCAGGGCAAAACTCTGCACGATGGCATCGGCCGCAGGACCGGCATCCGCCGGCGCTTCGCCTGTTGCCTGCATGACGTCCAGCCAGCGCGTCACCTGATCGAGGCACGAAAGGCATTGGTCGATAATCGCAGGTGAGATCAACTCATCCGACGTGCGGAAATCGGAAAGCACGCTTTCAGCCGCATGAAGCGCGCGCGCCATTGGCTCGAATTCAACAATTCCGGCCGCACCCTTCAACGTGTGAAACGCCCGAAATACACTGTCGATCTTGCTTTGATCGTCGGCCGACCGCTCCAGCACGAGTAAGTCGCCTGTCCCCTGCGCGATCAGCTCCCGCGCCTCCAGCAAGAATTGTTCGATGAACTCGTTCATGCCGTGGCACCGCACAGCATGCCAACCAGTTCCGTCAACGCCTCCTGCTTGAGCGGCTTGATCGAATAGTAATTTGCGCCCGCAGCCCTGGCGGCGACCATGTCCTGTGGTCCGGCTTCCGAACTCGTCACCAGGACCGGAATAGACGACAACGGCAGCTCCTTTTGCCGCAAAGCCCGGAGAAAAGTCATCCCATCCATTTGCGGCATGTTCACATCGACGATCAGCAGATCGAACGAATGCAACAGAACCTTCTCGAGGGCTTCCAGCCCATTTAATGCTTCGTCGATGCTGTAGCCTGCACTTTCGAGAGCCTGACGGTAATAAGCTCGGACCAGCGCCGCGTCGTCCACAATAAGGATGCGCTTCGCCTTTGCACCTGTCACGGTTTCTTCTCCTGGGGCCTTCGATAGACGATAGCATCGGAAAACCGGCAAACGTCAAATAAAGGTGAAATGCGACTCATGGATTCCGTATGGCCCAGGCAAATGTATCCGCCGGGTAGAAGACTGTCATAAAGATTCTCCGCAGCCACGCGCCGGGACTCGTCGTCAAAGTAGATCAGTACGTTGCGGCAGAAGATCACGTCGAACTTGCCTTCGATCCGCGTTTCCCTGGATTCAATAAGATTGACCCGGGAATATCGAACCGACAGCCGGAGATCGTCAAGGATTTGCCAACGCTCGTCGTCGAGCGCGTGAAAATAGCGGCCGATCAATTCCGGCGATAACCGCATCAACGCCCGCTTTCCGAACACGCCGTCTGCGGCCGCTTCCAGCACCCGCGTATCGATATCTGAGCCGACAATCTCGATGTTGTAGGCATCGACCTGCGCCCAGTTCTCCAGCAACCAGATGGCAATTGAGTATGGCTCTTCCCCTGTCGAGCAGGGCGCCGACCAGATCCGGATGGTATCGCCCGGCGACTTGACCGAGGCCCGTTCGCGTAACAGATCCTTGCTTAGGCATTCGAGCTGATGATCTTCGCGGTAGAAATAGGTTTCGTTGACTGTGAAGGCGTTGATCAGTTGCTCGACTTCACCCCGGGTTTCGTCGCGAAGATGGGCGAAGTAATCCGAAAACCGGAGGGTTGAGGTAGCCGCCATTCGCTCCATGATCCGCCGTTCGACGAAGTAGCGCTTGGCCTCGGTGAAAACCATTCCGGTTCGGCGATAGAGAAATTCCGCCAGTCTACGAAATTCCTCCTCGCTGGCGATTAAGGTGTCAGCCACGGATCAGCGCTGCGCGCCGAGGCGTTCGCCCGCAATGCGAACGGCGAAAGCCAGAAACGGATCGTCAGGAAAGCGGGCAGCGCATTGGGCCAGCAGCGGCAGCAATTCAGGGCCGCCGGCCTCTGCAAGCACCTCTATGGCCGCAGCGCATACATTTGCCTCGCGCTCGTTTGCGAGCAAATCGCCCAACAACTGTCCCGCGCCGATAGGCGGCTGGGTGCGAACCAACTCGCATGCCAGAAGGCGGACATCTGGGTCGGCGTCATGCAGCAGGGCGGGAAGATGCCGGGCAGTAGCTTCCGGCATGGAGCGTAGCGCATCGAGAGCTGCCGTCCGGATGCTTGAGTCGTCGGAGCGGAGATCTGGCATAATCGCTGCGGCACTTTCAGGCGTTCCGATCCGGGCCAGGCTTGTCAATATGGCTTCCCGCACGCGCTGGTCGCGTTCGCCTGATATAGCGCCGCGCAAAAGCTCAAACCCACCGGGAAGGTCTGCCGCCGCCCGGGCGGCATCCCAGCGCTGGTCGTCCGTGCCGTGCTGAAGGTCGCGTGCAATCGTTGCGACGTCCGCCTCCGGCGCCATTGGCCTTGTAGGTGTGCTTCGGATTAGCGGCACGCGGGCACCAGCTTTAAGAGGTTTTCGGCGATCTCCGGAAGCGGAAGAATGTAATCGGCCCCATTGAGCTTGACCAATTCCCCGGGCATGCCCCAAACGACCGCGGTCTCCTCTGCTTCGGCAATGACCTTTCCGCCCTTTTCGTGCAGCAACGCCATCGCCTCAGCCCCATCGTTGCCCATGCCGGTCATCAGCACACCGACCAACTGTTTCGGCGGCATATAGTTCAGAGCACTCCTCACCAATCGATCCGTGCTCGGGTGCCACGGATACCCGGGTTGGGCCGGTGCGGCCATGGCGACGAGCCCGCCACCGCGGCGTGTCACGATCATATCCGCGTCGCCACGCCCGATATAGGCGGTGCCTGGCTCCAGGGGCACGGGCTCGCTGACCTCTTTCACCGTCACGGCACACAGAGCGTCCAGCCTTCGCGCGAACTGCCCGGTAAAACTCGCGGGCATGTGCTGGGCAATCAGCACCGGCCAAGGGAATGACGCCGGAAGTCCGGTCAGAAGTTGCTCCAGCGCTGGGGGTCCGCCGGTAGAGGTGCCGACCAGAACCAACCCGTCGCCGGTCGCCGCCACCTTCTTGCTCAAGGCCGCTCGCCCCGCCGGGGGGCCGGCTCCCATGCGGAAACGTACTCGCTCCCTCAGACGCAGACTGGTTTTCAGCTTGGCAGTGGCTGCAGCTCGAACTTTCCCGATGAGTTCGGGTGCCAGCTCATTGATTCGAAGCGACACCGCGCCGGTTGGCTTGGCGACAAAGTCCACGGCGCCAAGCCGCAGCGCTTCCAACGTCGCCTCGGCGCCGTCGTCGGTCATTGACGATACCATCACCACCGGGCAGGGATGCTGGATCATGATCCTATCAAGGCAGGCCAGCCCATCCATTTCAGGCATGTGCACATCGAGGGTAACGACGTTCGGGTCAAACTCCGTGATGGCAGCCAGCGCCTCAAGCCCATTGCGAGCGAATTGAACCTCGAAATCGGGCTGAGTGGAGAATACCTGACCGATCAGTTTCCGGACGAGAGCGGAGTCGTCGACCACCAAGACCTTGATCACATTCACGCCTGTAGGGACTTCTTGTCGC
Organism: Bradyrhizobiaceae bacterium Ga0074131; assembly: GCA_001464035.1. GTDB lineage: Bacteria > Pseudomonadota > Alphaproteobacteria > Rhizobiales > Xanthobacteraceae > Bradyrhizobium. The sequence goes on along the minus strand of LNEC01000004.1, from coordinate 360,494 downwards.
GCATATTCCGGGCGAAGGTGTCTAGCAATCCCTGCTCGGCCCGGCTCAGTAACTCTGCAGGATCGAGCAACAAGATCATGCGTCCTACGGACTCAAGATTGATCACGGAGCGCACGAGAGACAAGGCTTCCCCTGTCAAGTCGGGCGCCGGCTGAAGCGCGTTGGAGCTGCAACGAAGAACCTCCGAGACGCTGTCTACGATAAGGCCGGCCCGGTGGCGTTCCGCTCGTACTACTACTAGACGCGGATCGGCCTTTCCCTCTCGGGCCGGCATGTCGAACCGTCGCCGTTGATCCACGACGGGCAATATCTCGCCCCGCAAATTGACGACTCCTTCAAGGAATTTTGGTGTCTTTGGCAACCGGGTAATCTGATCGGGCACCCGCGCCACTTCTTCCACCGAGTCGATCGGCAAGGCAAACTCGTCCCCATTCAAACAAAAAACAAGAAATCTCAGATCCTGTTTCTGAGTGTCCTGAGGCCCTTCGGCCGTCTTTGCCGAATTCGCTCCGAAACTCTTTGCCAATCGTTGCATGACATCTTCCCGAAACATCTGCTCAGGCGCGAGGATCGAAACCAGCCTGCCGTTGCCTGCACGGTAGATGGCCTTGATCTGGGTTTCGCCACCGGCGCGAGCATTGAGCACGGCCGGTGTGGCTTCGACCAGTTCGGGATCGACCGAAAAGATTGCACGTGTGCCTTCGGCGATCAGCCCGACCTGTACACCGGCAATGAGTGTGACCAAAATTTTCTCGCGCGAGGGGCTTCCTGCGGGTAGACCGAGGAGCGCGCGCAAGGCCAACAACGGCAACAATCCACCTCGATAGGCGATTATGCCACGTACTGCGTCGTCACTGCCTGGGATGGATGTCGTTGTCTCCGGCGCGGGCACGATTTCCCGGACGACATCGAGGTCGAGCGCATACTCCTGGCCCGCCACCTCGAACGTTACCAGACGCTGCCCGGCTTCTTCGGCCTGCTTCGTACGGGCGGGGCGCTCGGCGATAGCCTTACTCTGCCGATTTGAGGGCTCAAACGTAAACGCCTGCCGTAGCAGTCTTTCTATATCGAGTATCTTGGCGACCTGGGTATCGAGCTGAAACACCCCGGTTAGCTGCTCGCCGGTCTCCGCCGCCAGTTCAGCATCCGACGCGCTGACTCTTGCCGGATCGATGTTTACCAGCGCCGCGACTTCGTCGACGGCGAGCGCTACGGGGGCAGAGCCGCCCAGTACAATTAAGCGGGAGGCCGGGCTGCTGGCCGCCTCCGATCTCCCGAGCACCGATCGCATGCTCGCAACCGGGATGACCGAACCTCGAAGGTTGACCAACCCCAGCAGGCTTTTCGGTGCTTGCGGCACCCGGGCGATCGCCGGAACCCGAATGACTTCCGCGATCAGGGCGGCGGGAAGGGCATAGAGCCGACCTTCTGACCGGAACGTCAGAAACCGGTGCGACGCTCCGCTCGAGGCTATCCCGGTGTCAGCCATTCTGCTTTTTCAATTCATCCGAGAGTGAAGCAATCTCTTCGACCGCCGCCGCCAAGTCATCGGCGCCACGAGCTTGCTCTGCTGAAGCCGTTGAAGCTTGGCGTGACGCGGCACTTGCTTCTTCGGCAGCCGTGGCAATTTGCCTGGCCGCTGCCGCCGTCTGGCCGGCCCCCGCAAGGACAGCGTCGGCGCCTTGCAGGATCGCCTCATTGGCTTTCCGCAGTTCCACAATTTCACCGCTGACGTTAGCCAGCGTCTTAAGAGCTGAGCGGTTGGCTTGAACCTCCTGCTCGCTGGCCCCAATAATCTGTTCGAGATCCCTTCGGGCGATTGCCATCTGATCGAGAATTCCGCGAACAGTGTCCTTGACCTGCTCAACGCTTTGCGATGCTTCCCGCGAGAGGCTACGAATGTCGTTCGAAACCAGAGAAAAGCCCCGACCGGCGTCGCCTGCGCGGGCTGCCTCGACCGCCCCGCTGACGGCGAGCATGCTTGTCTGAATTGTCACGAGCGTAATCGAATCGATGATTTTCTCGATCTTTCGCCCAATCGCTTCGAGTTGAACGATCGTTGCAAGGCTCGCCCTAGTTTCGCCGAGCGCATCGCCGACGCCGGCAACCAGCCCTTCGATGGCACGCAGACCGTCGCTCAGCGCGGCCTCCATCGTCCCGACCCGCTCGTTCGCGAGCTTTCCTTTCTCCTGCGCGACGACTGCGCTGCGTTCGATCTGGGCCAGCGCAGCCGAGGTCTGTTGGGCAGCCGCCGCCTGCTGTTGCGAACCCCGGTTGATCTGTTCGACGGCCGCCATGATCTGGGTCGCAGCGCTCGACAGCTCTTGAATGGTTGCGGAAAGCTCCTCGGCGGCGCTCGCGATCTCTTCGGCGGCCGCCGAGCCCCTCTTACCGGAGCGCAACTGCTCCGAAGAGGTGGCCAGCGTCTGAGCGGCGATCTGTCCCTGATCGAGCGACTGCGCCTGTTGGCCGATGGCGGACTGCGCTTCATTCGCTGCCGAAGACTGTTCCTCGGCGGCGCTCGCCACCAGTTCTGCGGCTTTTTGCACCTCGCCGATGGCCCGCTCAGCCTCCATTGCAGCTAGAAGCGTCTGCTGGCTGCCTTCCGCAATTCTGCCCATGTCGTCACGGGTTGCGACCAGTGTGTCTGCTGCGGCGACACCTGTTTTGGCCTGGGCAACGGCGGCGGCCGCTGATCTCGTGACGGCTTCTACCGCTGTCCCAACACCGGCCTCAATTTCCTCAGCCAGACCTTTCACTTCCAGCGCGCTTTTGTCCGAGACTTCAGCTAGTGAGCGCACTTCCTCCGCCACGACCGCGAAGCCGCGGCCGTTATCGCCGGCTCGCGCGGCCTCAATGGCGGCATTCAGCGCCAGCAGGTTGGTTTGGTCTGAAATGCGGCTGACCGTTCCGGTGATTTCGCTGATTTCCTTGGCGCGGCGCTGAAGCTCGCTGATGATGCGTCCGGAGGCGACTTGCCGTGCGGCATTCCGCTCTATCGCCTGCACCGAATTCGTGATCTGCAGAGCGGCGTCCGAAAGCGCAAGCTGAGTGGCTTCGGTCCGCCGTCGGGCGGTTTCAGCCTCCGTGCGGGCAACCTTGAGGTTCGCCGCGACGCTCTTTACGGCTTCTAGTTGCTCATGGGACGCGCCCGAAGCTTCCTCGGCTCCGGCCGCAATCTGCTCCATTGACCGCCTCAATTCCTCCGCCGCTGCGGATGCTTCCGTCAAACCGCTGGCGAGTTGCTCGGTCGCGGCGGCAATCCGCTCAGAGGCCTTGTCGGAGGGCGGCCCAGAAGTTGGCCGGGGTACCGGAAGCGCCGATGGCTTGGGGCTACCAGTCCGGCGACTGGATTTTGCCGCGACACCAGGAATTTTGGAGGTTTTGACCAGGGCCATGATGATCCTATTGCAACAGCCATTCGGCGGCCGAATTCGCTCCAGCTGCCTTGGCTGCCGCGACCTTATCTTGGCAGCGGACCTTTGTCCGGCGCCACGCAAATAAAAAGCTAAGATTCGGAGCCTCCAACGTCGATCAGGTCCACTCTGGGTTAACGGAAATGACCATAATTCCCGATCGGAATCGGGCTGAGCAGTACGGTCTTCCGATGCCGAGTCCGCCAAGCGAACTCATTTATCGATGCTTCGGTCGTCCGGACTTACCTGCCGCCCAGCGGCGAGGTGCAGTCGGTCTGGCGACGGCATCGCGCGACCATGACCGCGCTGCGACTGCTTTATGATTAGCTTGGCTGACATCAGGCTCTTCTGTACCCTCAGTCTCACTGCGACGGCGCAGCGCCAACTCTGCGGGCGCGGTCGGCATGTCGCTACGTCGGCAGGGAGCCCCCTAGGGCATCATCGCCAGGTCCGGACGACACCGTGCCTCCCGAACCTTTAGAATCGGTCCTCAGGGGCCTGCTCGCCGGCGCCAGATCCCTACCGCCGGCCACCCCTCGACCCGGCGCTGCGCCTGTGCGATCTCCCAAGCACGTTTTGAGGCTGGTCCTGCTCCCGCCGCGCACATCGCCGAGATCCAGAAGGCCGACGCCCTGCCGCCGAACAGTGTCAGTCGAGGCCGGCAGCACACATGACGCAGCGTGTTGGGCCTTGCGAACAGGACGGCTGCTGGCCCTCGTTCGAGTGTCGCCGGCGCTTCGCCGTTCGCGTCGGAACCTGGATTTCTGATATGGCCGCGGCACCACCCGCGCGCCCCTGCGGCCAGGGTGGAGATCGCGACGAAGAGCTCAAGGGCGAGGCTGAAGGCGGTATTGGCTGCAGAGGACGTCCGATTTTGGTGCATAGCCGAAGTTAGATTCCGGTCCCTGAATGCTTCTTTTTACCCATACCGGACACTAGGAAGATGAGCGTCGAAGTCTGCTTCTAATTCGGTTTGACGTTTTGAGTGCACCCTGCCTTGATACGCTCGAATCCCTCAACCAAGCGGATCACACCATGCGAATGATCACCGCGCTCATCATGCTGGCCGCCCCAGGATTGGCTTTCGCCGCCGCCGAGCCAACCTGAAGGCCACCCTCAGCTGCGAGGCGGTTGAGGAGGGCCGGCGCACCAAACTCCCGGCTAAACGAATCCGCCTCGAGTATCCCGTTGAGTGCAAAGTTTCCGTTCTCGGCGAAGCGCGTCCTGAGCCCTACACGGTTCGTCTCATCACTTCTTGGACCGACTACGACGGCCCCAAGGCGGCGCCGAAAAGATCCGAGCGCCTCACCGGGAAGGTAAACGGCGGCGCTCCGTGGACAGCGAGCCTCGCGCCTGATCAGGACTTCATTGGCTGTCTCGACTTCGTCATCGAAGCGGTGCTCACTGCGCCCGGCGCCGACGCCAAAACGGGGTGGTCGAAAAAAATGAACGTCAAACAGTTCTGCCCCGACTGATCGGGCATCGTTTCGGATGTCTGGAATTAGCACGAAACTGACCAGCCACGCCGCTCGGTAAATGTCCGTTTGTCGCGGTAAAGCTGAAGTAGCATTGCGCGATTGTCGGGGCAGCTTTTGACCCTGAACAGACATTTGCTCTTCCTGTCGGGTAGTCCGATCCCTAGGATCAATTAGAGGCGTGGATATGAGGCGGCGAGAATTTCTTATTGGTGGTATGGCGGCGACTTGGCCGCTCGCCGTGCGCGCCCAGCAGGGAGAGCGAATACCCCAAATCGGCTACCTCAGTCCGATATCGGCCTCTGACGATGCCATGTATTGCGACGCGTTTCGGGCCGGCCTTAGAGTCGTCCGGTTCGCTTCGCGCTGCTATGGGTGAGGGCGCATGTCGCGCGTGAGAAGGTCATGGGAGAAGCGGAAGCTGTGCTGAAGGCGACGAGCACCCCTGCCAAGGCAGACGCCTTCCGGCTGGATATCAACGCGCTGCGGGCGTTTTCGGTGATCGCGGTCGTTGGCTATCACTTCCAGATTCCGGGCTTCGCCGGCGGATTTGTCGGCGTCGATGTCTTCCTCGTCATCACCGGCTACCTGATGACGGGAAAGGTGCTGAACGACCTGGCGCTGGGCCGGTTTTCGTTCATCACGTTCCTGATGATGCGGATGCGCCGGATCTATCCCGCACTGGCGGTGACGATCGCCGCGTCCATTGTCGTCGGCTGGTTCGTCACCCTGCCGGGCGAATATTTGAAGCACCTGCTGCAGGCATTATCGGCGCTGGCGTTCCAGTCGAACTTCGCGTTCAACAGCGACAACGGCTATTTCGCGATGGCGGCGCAGACCAAGCCCCTGTTGCACACCTGGTCGCTCTCGCTCGAGACGCAATTCTATTTCTGGATGCCGCTGGTGGCGCCGCTGGTCTGGCGGCTGGCTTCCAGCTCCAGGTCAGAGGCCGAGTCAGAGTCCAGGGTCGGCGCAGTGACGATCGCGTTCTGGGTCGCAGCGACCCTGTCGCTGGCGTGGTGTTTGTGGGAGAGCCAGCACAACGCCACCGGATCGTCCTTTTTCTCCCTGCCCGCGAGAGCCTGGGAACCATTGGCCGGCGGATTGATCGCGCTCGCGGAAACCCGGCGCCGATCCGAAAGTCCCGGGAAAGCCTCGTGGCTGGAAACGCCAGTCATCGCTGTGTTGGGCTGGATGCTGGTCGCGGGCTGCATCCCCGCCCCGTTCCCCGAATCGCGATGGCCGGGCGCCCTCACGATCCTGCCGATCCTGGGCGCGGCCATGGTCGTCGCGGCACGACAGAGGGCGAGCAGCTTGCTGGCGATCTCGCCGCTGCAGCGCATCGGCGATTGGTCCTACTCGATCTATCTTTGGCACTGGCCGGTCTGGGTCTTCGCCCTGAGCTGGCTGTCGTTGCGCGGTTACGGCATAGGCGTCACGCAAAAGATGTCGATGGTGATGGCGTCACTTGCGATCGGCGCGCTCTCCTATCGTTACGTTGAGCAACCCGTCCGATTGCGGCGGGATTTTTGGACGCCCCGAATGCTGCTGGCGAGTTACGGCGTTGCGTTTGCGCTGTCGCTCGGGTTCGTGGCGCTCGCTTTCCTGAACGGCGGATTCCCAGCCAGGCTGCCGGCCTACATGTTGCCGGCCGAACTGGCGCGAAGCACCAGCACGCCACGGGATGAGTGTTTCAGGGATGCCAATTCCAGGAAGAAGGCGACCGAGATCTATTGCAGTTTTGGCAGCGCGGCGGTCGCGGGAGAACCTTCCGCTATTCTGTGGGGCGATTCGTTTGCCAACCAGTACCTCGATCCAGTTTCCGCCTCAGCGCTCGCGAGCGGTATACATGGGCTGATCGCGACCCAGAACGGATGCCGGGCTTTTCTCGACGATCCCTCGCGGAATTCCTCCGATCAGCCGGCGTGCCGGCAATTCAACCGCGACACGCTGGAATTCGTGCTGGGCCGCACCGGGCCCGGCATCGTCGTGCTCGGAAGCAACTGGGCCAATGCGATCGAGGTCGCGGTCCTGGTCGAAAAACTGCTCATCTCGGGCAAGGCCGTCATCCTGATCATGCCGCTCCTGAACATCGGCTTCGATCTTCCGCAACGCTGGATCGAAAATCAGGTTCGCGCTGGCAGGGCCATCGATGAATGGAAGGTCAAGGCCGATCCAAGCCTAACGATGAGCGGCCTCAGGGATGCGATGGCCGAAATCGTGGAAAAGCACCGAGGCAATACGCCACTGTTCACGGTAGACCCACGGCCTGTGGTCTGCGACCACGATGATTGCTATCTGGTCAGGAACGGGCAGGCCAATTTCCGCGATACCGCCCACATTTCCAACCTCAACGCGATGCAGTACCGGGGCGTCTTCGCTGCCGCGTTTGCCTCAGCGCTGCACGCCGGGCCTGACGCAGAGAAGAAAGCCGAATGAGATCAGCCGAGCTTGCAGCCGATATCGAGAAATTTTTGCCGCCGCCGCCGGCGGATTTGCCCATCGTGCAGCCAACCAGATTCGAGTTGGTTATCAACATGAAGACCGCAAAAAGGCTCAGCCTTGCGATTCCGCCGGCGCTGCTCGCGCTCGCTGACGAGGTGATCGAATAGTGACGCGGATTGTGCGGTGCATGAGTCCGGTTGTGGCACTTTTCGGACATGCCGGTGCTATCAATCAATGTCCGTAATTGAGGCCAAAGCAGACGCGGACCGGGTAGCTGCGCGGGTCCCTCATAGCAGCAGGGAGATGTCCCTTTATTGGAAGCGAAGGGCGGGCACAGCGGCGCGCGGCGCACAGGCAATGCGCCGTCCAAGGGGGAAGATAGGAGTAGCGGTCTTTTGAAGACAAAGCGCCGGTGGACACGCGCAACGCCGAATTCGGTTTTCTTTCTGCTCCGGAGCGCGTCAGGCTGCTTCGACGTCAAGCTCGGGCTCGGCGCGGTCCCGCTTGAGATTCATCAGGTTCAAAAGGTGGCCGGTCGCCCTCGCATCGCACAGCGCCCGGTGATGCGTCTTGAGTCCGATCCCGTATAGCTCGCACAGTTTTGCGAGACCATAGGACTTATGCCCGGGGTAACGCCGGCGCATTCCTGCAACGGTGCACAGTTTCGGGAATTTGAAGCGCCGCTCCAGCCGTTCATATTCGTAGCTGATGAAACCATAGTCGAAATTGACGTTGTGAGCGACGAAGATACCATCGCCCATGAACCGCATGAAGCTGTCGGCGATCTCCGAGAACAACGGGTGCGTCACGGACCATTTCGTTTGTGATGTTCGTGATTTGCGTGATTCTTGCCGGAATGGTCCGCTGCGGATTCAACAGTGAATGCCATTCCTCGATGACCTGGTGATTACGAATCTTGACTGCGCCGATTTCCGTTATCCGATCACCCGCCGTCCAACTGCCGGTCGTCTCCACGTCGACGACGACGTAATCCTGCTCTGGATCAAAGCGGTAATCGACCCGGCCGATTTCCGCCCGGATCCCGGCGTTCCCGAGTTGCATCAGCCGCGTGAGTTGATTCCGCCTGATGACGTCGCCCTCGGCCTTGATCTCCATGAAGGTGACCGCGCCGTCCTTACCCATCATGAGATCGGGGAAACCGTCGCGCATGTCGCGGAAATTCTGGCACAACGAGCGGAGGATGGTCGCGATTCCATCCCCGCTGGTTCCCGAGAGCAGCAGCCGCAGCGCCTCGACGTTGACATGATCCCAGGCGAAGATCCCGTTCGGCGTTGCCCACTTCGCAGCGATTGGCCTCAGCAGCAGATTGAGGGCATTTCCGGATCGAACGGCATCAAGCTTATCGTCGATCTGGGCCGCAAACCGACGCGTGAAGCTGCGGTCCTTGAGGCAGTGCGGTACCCAATCGAAAGTGTTGGGAAGCATCTCGGATTCGAAAAGCTCGTCCCAGAACAGCAACCCGAACAGAGAGTGCCAGAGTGTATTCTCCGTGAAGAAGACCTGGTAGCCCCTACGGCGCATCACGCCGGCGACGCCAGCCTCCGGGTTGCCGCGATAAACGTCGTCGACCGTGAGAGTGACGCCAGCGCGAAGCAGCTCGGTGCACGATCCCGTCCTGCGACCTCCGAATTTCCGAGCATAGAAATCCGTAGCGAACACGAACTCGCCGTCGCTGGCCGGATCGTCGATCATACGACGCAACAGGTCTTCCGCGTCCTCCTTGCTGCCGGCGCCATAGAGCAGACGGACCAACCGTTCATTGCATTCGGGCGATGAACCGGCGCCGTAAAGCTGTTTGGCGAGATCCGTTTCGCCCCGCTTCTCAAAGAACTGACCGACCTGCCAGGAAGCGCGGCTACGGAGATCAGCGGCATAGTCGCTCGGGCAATCCGGACCGCGGAAGATGTCCGTGACCGCATCCTGGTAGACACTGTTGGATTTGACTTCGAGCCGGGCGAGGAGACGGCTATAATGAAAGCAGGCCCTTGCCTCGTCGCCATCCGTGAAACGGGCCTTGAACGAAGTGGCCTTGTTGGTCCGCATGATTCCAAGATCACGCAGCGCGAAGTTCTTCAGGTCAGTCTCGGTTTTGCCGAAGTAGAGGTAGAGCAGAAATTCCAACGGCTTAATGTTGTCCAATGTGATGAACTTCGCCGCCCCGCAATGCTCGGCGGCTACCTTAAAAGGAACCTGCGCCAAGAAATAATCGGCCAGCTTCGCTTTCGGCCACGAGACGCGGACATCGGTCCGGCCCGCCGCTTTTGCGCCGGTGAACAGGACGTCCTTTGGCAGGCAGGCGGCGAATGCGGAATAGTCCTCTTCCTTGAGTAATCTCGCTTGGCCGCACGCCAGCAGCTCGTCGACAGCGCGCTCCAGATCCGAAATCTCGGCGTACTTGAACAGCGACCGATTGAAGACTGCGCCTCGCCTATTGACCATCCGTATCAGCAGGCATTGGGCATCCTTCGAAAGGTGCTCGAAACGATCGACGAAGGCTTCGTGCTCATCCGTCAGGATCGATCCGTAGGTAGCTCTGACGAACGCCAGCATCTCTACGAAATGGTCGTGGTAATAATAGACAGGGAGATCCGGCCGTTTCATCCGCAGCGCCTTCTACCTTCCATCGCTCCCGCGCAAGGAAATGAGGGGTCAACATCCGGAGGAAAGGGTTGCCGCTGCGCGATAATCGTTCTATCTTTGTTCTATGACGCCGCCATTTGTCAAGGTCGCGTGGAGTCTGCGGCAGACCACTAATGCAATGAACGAAGACCGCCAGCGCAAGATCATCCATGTCGACATGGACGCCTTCTATGCATCTGTCGAACAGCGGGACAATCCAGATCTCCGCGGCAAGCCGGTCGCCGTGGGCGGATCGCGCGAGCGCGGCGTCGTGGCGGCGGCGAGCTACGAAGCACGTAAGTTCGGCGTCAGGTCGGCGATGCCGTCCGTCACCGCGAAGCGTCAATGTCCCGATCTGATCTTCGTCAAACCTCGCTTTGAGGTCTACAAGGCAGTTTCGCAGCAGATTCGGGAAATCTTTGCCGAGCACACACCGATCATAGAGCCGCTGTCGCTTGACGAGGCCTATCTAGACGTGACGGAAAACCTGCAGGGTATCCCGCTGGCGCGCGATGTGGCCCTCGCGATCCGCGCTAAGATCAAGGAACTGACCGGCCTCAACGCTTCGGCGGGCATTTCCTACAATAAGTTCCTGGCAAAGATCGCCTCCGATCACCGCAAGCCTAACGGCCAGTACGTGATCTCTCCGGAGTTGGGCCCTGCCTTCGTCGAGACGCTGCCGGTAGGCAAGTTTCACGGCATCGGTCCGGCGACGGGCGCGAAGATGAATTCGCTCGGCCTTCACACCGGTCTCGACATGCGTAACCAGACGCTCGACTTCATGCAGGCCAACTTCGGCAAGGCCGGCTCGTATTACTATTGGATATCCAGAGGCGTCGACCATCGGGAGGTCCGCGCAAACCGGATCAGAAAATCGGTTGGCGCCGAGAACACGTTCTTGGTCGACCTTACTGAGTTCGATGCGATGGCCACCGAACTGCAGCCGCTGATAGACAAGGTCTGGCAGCATTGCGAAGACAAGGGATCACGGGCGCGTACCGTGACGCTGAAGGTTAAGTTCAACGATTTCGAGATCATCACCCGCAGCAGGTCGGTCACCTCGGCGGTTTCCACTCGCAGCGATCTTGAGCGCCTGGCAATCGGCTTGCTCCGGACCGAGATGCCACTTCCCCGACCGGTCCGGCTGCTGGGCGTTTCGCTATCGTCGCTGCAGGCCGAAGAGCAGGACGTATCGCAACTTGGGCTACCAATCTGAGCAAGTCGGCTTTGGCTGGTTCAAATCGTCACGCTGGTTTTATTCGACAGCTCTCTGGAACTCGACGAGGCTAACGAACTCTGCCGCAGCAATTTTTCCTCGGGTTTGGCTTGAGGGGCTTCGGTTTTGTCTTGAGCAACCCGTTTCAAGACTTCGCCCGGGCATTGGTGTCTGATTCGGCGTCAGCATTTCGGCATCGAACCCCCATCGTGTGATTAGGTAGGATTTCAACGAATCTGGGGTTCTTCCTGAGCACTTGTCAGCGGGCGGCGCAAACGTCCGGTGGCATCGCAGAGGCCCGCGAGATAGTGCGCCGCTTCGGTGATGTCGGCGACGATCTCACGCTCGGCTCCATCGGCGTCGCCGGCCATGATTGCCTTGAGCGCGGCGGTGTGACGGTCCGTGCCTTTGAGTAGAACGACGTATTCGGGGATCACAAAAGACAGCACCGGGCCGCAGCGCAGCCACATGTTCTCGATCGTCTCTACCAGCAGCGGAATGCCCGACATCGCATAGATCCCGAAATGGAATTTGCGATGATGTTCGAGATAACTCTCGAGCTTGCGGGCCGAGATCAGCGATTGCATCGTCGTTAGCCGGTCCTGCAGCCGGCGCAGCGAGGCCTCATCGCGATGCGCAGCGGCCTCGCGCGCGGCGCGGCCCTCCAGCGCACACCGCACCACGGTGAGATGTTCGAGCTCGCGGCGCGACAGATGCGGCACGATCGCCGAGGCTCGCGCGCCCTGCGCCAAGACGCCCTGCGCCACCAGCCGGGTGACGGCGTCGCGCACCGGGGTGATCGAGGTACCGAAAGTCTCGGCCAGTGAGCGCAGGGTCAGCACCTTTCCCGGCTCGAAGCGGCCAGCCAGCAACGCATCCTGCAGCTGGGTATGCGCGAGATCCCAGAGCGGTTCACGTTCGATCCGTTTCAATGCCGTCATGGCGACTCGCTACTCCGCCGCCCCGCAGGGCGAAAATGTTGATCCAAACCAGCTCGATTATCCAGGTTGACCGGCCAACGATGTTTGTTGTAACAAACATCAAAACCGGAGGAAACAAAAATGATCAGGAACGCCGCCGCTGCGCTCGTCTGTCTCGCCGCCACCCTGCCTACCGCCAGCCATGCCCAAGGCTTTCCGCAGCGGGACATCACCTTCATCGTGCCGTGGAATGCGGGCGGTTCGAACGATGTCGCGGCGCGCGCGCTCGATCCGATCCTGCGCGAGCACGGCATCAAGATCGTCATCGAAAACGTCGTGGGGGCCACCGGCACGCTCGGTATGCGCCGAGTCGCCGCCGCCGCGCCCGATGGTTACACGATCGGCATGGGCACCAGTTCGACGCTGGCGCTGATCGCCCAAGGCAAGACGCCGCTGAAGAATGCCGACTTCACCCATATCGCGCGGGTCTCGACCGATCCCTTGATGCTGCTGGTGTCCACCAAGGCGCCGCAGAAGTCGCTGGAAGATTTCATCGGCTACATGAAGTCCAAGCCCGACAAGGTGTCGATCGGCACCCCGGGCAGCTACAATCTGAACCACATCTTCGCGTCGATGACGGCGCGCGCCGCCGGCGTCAATTACGTCAACGTACCCTATACCGGCGGCTCCAAGGTTGTGGCGGACCTGCTCGGCCAGCACGTCGATTCCGGTGTGCTGAAACCGTCGGAAACCCTCGGCCAGATCCAGGATAATCTGTTGAAGCCGCTCGGTGTGTTCGCGAACCAGCGGCTTGAGATGTTCCCTGACGTACCTACCTTCAAGGACAAGGGTTTTGACGTGTTCCCCTACGGACCCGTGGTGCAGATGGCATATGTAGTGGCGCCGGCCAACCTGCCCGCCGACGTCAGGACGAAGCTGATCACGGCCTTCCGCAATGCCATCCAGGATCCCCGCTTCGTGGAGTTCGCCAAAAAGAACGCGTTCCTGGTCGACGACATGACCGGCGATGCTCTGACCAAGGAAGTCGACAGCGTCGCTGTCGCGCTCGGCACCGTGGCGGAAAAAACCTTCCCGAAAGAAAAGGAATAAGCGGGCGGTTCACGTAGCCGCCCTGCCCGATCTCAATTCCCCCAGAAGAACAAGAAGGCCAAGCGCTTGCTCATCAAGAAGATCACCTGTCATGTCGTGGCGGCCCCCGTCGCGCGCCCGTTCACCTCTTCCCGCGGTTGGCTCTACAAAACTCGCGGCACCTGCCTGGTGGAGATCGAGACCGATGACGGCATCGTCGGTTGGGGCGAATGCTACGGTCCCTCCGCCGTTGCGAAGGCGTTCATCGATAGCCAGTTGGCGGCGCGCGTGATCGGCCGCGATCCCTTCGACATCGAGGTGATCTGGGAAGACCTCTACAACCGGATCAAGGATTACGGGCCCAAGGGCATGTCGATCGCTGCGATCAGCGGCATCGACATCGCGCTGTGGGACATCGTCGGCAAGGCCTGCAACAAGCCGATCCACAAGCTGATCGGCGGCGCCTTCCGCACCGAGGTCGATTGCTACGCCACTGGCCTCTATTTCACCGACATGGACCGGCTGGTCGACGAAGCCGTCGAGGAAGCGCACGGCTACGTCAAGGCCGGCTTTAAGGCGATCAAGATGAAGATCGGGCTCGGCTCGATCAAGCGCGATTTCGAACGCGTCAAGGCGGTGCGCGAGGCCATCGGTCCCGATGTCAAGCTGATGGTCGATGCCAATCATTGCTTCTCCGTCCCGGCCGCGATCCGGCTCGGCCGCAAACTGGAAGAACTCGACATCGAGTGGTTCGAGGAGCCGATCTCGCCGGAGGACATCGACGGCTATGTCGAGGTCTCGCGCGCGCTCGACATGGCGGTGGCTGGCGGCGAAAACGAATTCACCCGCTGGGGTTTTCGCGACGCCATCGTGCGCAAGGCGATGGACATCGTGCAGCCCGACGTCTGCGCCGCCGGCGGAATCAGCGAATGCAAGCGGATCGCGACGCTGGCCTCGACGCATGGCGTCGAATGCGTGCCGCATGCCTGGGGTTCGGCGGTCGGCCTCGCCGCGACCATCCACTTCCTCGCCTCGATACCGAACCAGCCGCCGAGCCTGTTTCCGATGCCGCCGATGCTGGAATTCGAGCAGGAGGAGAATCCGTTCCGCGATCACCTGGCGGTCGAGCCGATCCATCAGGTCAAGGGCGTCATCGAGGTGCCATCCGGCGCCGGTCTCGGCATCGAGATCGATCGCGGCGTGATCGACCGTTTCCGGGTCGCGTGAGCCGGATGGCCCCGCCATGAAGTTCGTCACCTTCAGTGCGCACGGTGTGGCACGCGCCGGCGTGCTGCTGGGCGACGCCAGCGATACAGCCGACCGTGTCGTCGATCTCGCGCATCCGTCGATGCGCGAGGCGCTGCAGGGCGTAGCGCCGCAGCTGCAGGCCATGATCGAGGCAGGCCTGCCGGATGTCATCAAGGCGATTCATGCCCATGGCCTGGCAAAGGATGCGACGCTTCCGCTCGATGCCGTCACACTGATGGCGCCGCTTCCGGCGCCGCGGCGCATTTTTGGCGTCGCGCATAATTACCGCGACGCACTGGCCGAGCGTGGCATGGCGCACCCGGAAAAGCCGGTGCTGTTCCTGAAGGCGCCGCGCACGATTGCCGGTCCGGGGCATCAGGTCATCATGCCGGCTGGAATCGGCGGCGTCACATGGGAAGCCGAACTCGCCGCCGTGATAGGCGTGCGGGCCGAGAACGTCACCAAGGAAAATGCGCTCGGTCATGTCGCAGCCTATGGCTGCTTCAACGACATCAGCGCCAGCGAGATCATCAAGGCCGATGGCCATTTCGATCGCGGCAAGAATTTTCCGACCTTTGGGCCGTTCGGACCCTTCCTCGCGTCGCGCGACGAGGTGCCCAACCCGCAGGGGCTTCGGGTGTCGCTGAAGGTCGACGGTCTCACGTTGCAGTCCGGTTCGACGCGGGACATGCTGTTCGGCGTCGCCGATCTCATCTGCTATCTCTCCGGCCTGCAGGCGCTCGAACCCGGCGACATCATCGCCACCGGCACGCCCGCCGGCGTGGCCGGAATGCACAAGCCGCCGGCATGGCTCAAGCCGGGCTCGACCGTCGAGGTCGAGGTCGAAGGCCTCGGCCGCCTCACCAATCCGATTACCGAAGGGCCTGCCTCCGATGCCTGAGAAACCTGTCGTCCTTCTGACCAATCCGATGCATCCCGATGGCGAAGCCTTGCTGGCGCCGCATGTCCGGCTGATCACGGCGCCCGACGCGCAGCCGGACACCTTGCGCAAATGGGCGGCGGAAGCGCACGGCATCGTGGTGCGCGCTAAACTGCCCGACGACATCATCGATCACGCCCCGCGCCTGAAAGCCATCGTGCGTCACGGCGTCGGCCTCGACTTCATTCCGGTCGGTGCCGCCACCGCGCGCGGCATCGCCGTCGCCAACCTGCCCGGCAGCAACACCAACGCGGTGGCCGAGTATGTGATGTCAGCGCTGATGCATCTGCGGCGGCCGTTGCAGAAACTCGACATGCAGATGCGTGCCGAGGGCTGGCTGGCCGCCCGTGCGGCCGCCGACGGCTTGACCGAGTTGAGCCCGTCCACGCTCGGCATCCTCGGCGTCGGGACCATAGGACGACACATTGCCCGCATCGCGGCCGACGGTTTTGGGATGAAGGTGCTCGGCACTTCCCGCCGGAAGGGAGCGCTGCCGAAGAGCATCGAGGAGGTCTCGCTGCCCGAGCTGTTCGAGCGCAGCGACGCGATCGTGGTCTGCTGCGCGCTAACCGACGAAACCCGGGGCCTGGTCAACCGCGACCTGATCGGCCGGATGCGACCCCACACAGTGCTCGTCAACGTTTCGCGCGGCGCAGTGATCGAGACCCCGGCCCTCATCGACGCCCTGCGCTCGAACAGGATCGGCGGCGCCGCGCTCGACGTGTTCGATGTGCAGCCGCTGCCGCCTGACAATGCCCTGTTTGATTGCACAAATCTGTTGCTGACGCCGCATACGGCCGGCATCACCGCCACCAGCAGCCGCGCGATGGCAGTCGGCGCGGCCGAGGAAATGCTTCGAATACTGCGCGGCGAAGCGCCGCTCAATCTCGTCAACCCCGCCTACAAGGCAGCCTGAGGTTCTTCAATGCGCATTACATCCATCAAATCAGTTCCAATCTCCTACAAGGTTCCCGAGGGCCAGAATGTCCGGCTCGGCATCGGCCGCGCCGTCAAGCGCGATGCGGTGCTGGTGAAGGTCACGACCGACGAAGGCCTGGTCGGCTGGGGCGAGGCCCATCACGGCCGCTGCCCGGGCGCGATTGCAAAGCTGATCGACACCACGATCTCCGAACTCGTGGTCGGCATGGATGCGATGAACGTGGTCGGCGTTTGGCAGCGCGTCTACCAGATGCAGCTCGCGAGCCACGGCATGGGCTATGCCGCCGCGATGGCGCTGAGCGGCCTCGACCTGGCGCTGTGGGACATCCGCGCCAAGGCGGCGGGCTGGCCACTGTACAAGTTGCTGGGTGGCGCCTCAAAGCCGCTGAAGGCCTATGCCGGCGGCATCTCTCTCGGCTACCAGCCGCCGGCCTCGCTGGCGCAGGAAGCGCTCGGCTACGTCGCGCAGGGGTATAAAGCGATCAAGCTGCGCGTCGGCGACAATCCCCGCGACGACGTCGCCCGCGCCACCGCGGTGCGCGAAGCGGTCGGCGATGTCATCGAGATCCTGGTCGATGCCAACACCGGCTACAGCGTCGATGACGCGCGCCGCGTGATGCCGGCCTATGATGAACTCGGGATCGGCTGGCTGGAAGAGCCGTTCCCGGCGCAGGATTATCGCTCCTACCAGACCGCAACATCGTTCGGCACCACGCCGATCGCGGCCGGTGAAAACCATTACACCCGTTTCGAGTTCACCCGCCTGATCGAGGACGGCGCCGTCAGCTTCGTGCAACCGGATCTGTCCAAGACCGGTGGCGTCACCGAATCCATGCGGATCGCCGGTATGGCCTCTGCCTGGAAGCTGTCGTTCAATCCGCATACGTCGGCGACCGGTATCAATATGGGCGCCACGCTCAACGTGCTGGCGTCGGTCGATATGCCCGGTTATTTCGAGGGCGACGTGGCCCCGAGCAATCCGTTCCGCGACGAAGTCGGCGGCGTTCCTTACAAGCTCGACGCCGATGGCTGCGTCAAGCCGTCGGAAATCCCCGGTCTCGGCGTAGAGATCGACGAGGCGTTCATCAACGCGCATCCACTGATCGAGGGGCCCTGTTATGTCTGAACCGCGGCAGCCAGAAGTTAAATCGAGCGCGACGCGTCTTGTTCACTTCACCCGCCGCGCGGTGCTCGTCCTGCTGCTCGGCGCATCCGCCGCGCAGGCCCAAACCCCTGCACCAGCGCCTGATCCCGAGAATTACCCAAACAAGACCGTCCGCTATGTCGTTCCCTACCCACCCGGTGGCTTCAACGACACCATGGGGCGCATATTTGCGCAGAAGCTCAGTGAGGCTTGGGGCGTTCCTGTCGTGGTCGAGAACCGTCCGGGCGGCGGCACGCTGATCGGCACCGATTCCGTCGCCAAGGCCGCACCCGACGGCTACACCCTGCTCGGCGTAGCGTTTCCGTTCGGCACCAACCCCAGCATCTACAAGAGCCTGCCCTACGACACGGTGAAGGACTTTACGCCGCTGATCTTCGCCGGCCAGACCCAGAATCTTCTCGTGGTCCGGCCCTCGATGCCGATCCACTCGGTCCAGGAGTTCATCGACCACGCGAAGAAGAATCCGGGCAAGGTCAGCTACGGCTCCACCGGGATCGGTTCATCGAACCATCTGTCGATGGAATTGTTCAAGAGCATGGCCGGTATCGACATCGTGCACGTCCCCTACAAGGGCAGCGCGCCGATGGTGAACGACCTGCTCGGCGATCACATCGACACCGCCTTCGACAACACACCGAACGTGCTGCCGCAAGTCAATGGCGGCAAATTGCGCGCGCTCGGCGTCTCCAGCACGACGCGCTCGCCGCTCGCGGCGGGCGTTCCGACGGTGTCAGAGGCCGGCGTCCCCGGCTATGACGTCACCGTCTGGTTCGGCGTGGTCGGCCCCGCGGGGATGCGGCCCGAGCTGGTCCGCAAACTGAATACCGAGCTGAACGCCATTTTGAAGACGGACGACGTCAAGCGCCGCTTCCACGACCAGGGTGTCGAACCAATCGGCGGCCCGCCCTCCCGATTTGGCGATCACATCGCCGCTGAAATCGCGAAGTGGGGTCGAGTGGTTAAGGACGCGAACATCAAGCCGGAGTGACGGTTAAAAATGGGGGAGATCGGGAGGTCGCTCGGCGATTCCCACTCAGCTGAAAGCAAAGATCGCGGTGCGCTGGCAGGCGCGGCGTGCTCAGCCGGGCCACGTGGTTTCATCACGCGCCTTCGATTTCCGCTCTTAGCACGACGGAACAGTCCGGCTGGTCGCTAAGGCGCGTTGGTTGGCGCGAAGCGAAAGTCGCGTTGGGCGGCTGCCGCGTGGCAATTCTGATACAAAAATGCGGGCATCAGGGTGTAGTGAATGTCACGCCCAGCGCCAGCCGGCCGGAGGTCATGAACTGACGACCTCCGATAGGGCCAAAAGGCGGTCCTCCAAGCAAGCTCATCCAGTTCGGCAAGTGAGCGCACCATCGACGGGCAGGAGGACACCTGAGATATATTTCGCCTCATCCGATGCCAGGAATAAGGATGCATGAGCCACGTCCCATGCCGTTCCCATCTTGCCCATCGGGACCATGGCATCGCGCTTTGCGATCATGTCATCCACGGAATCGTAGACGTGCTTGTACGGCTCCACGATCATCGGCGTATTTATAAGGCCCGGAAGAACCGCGTTGCAGCGGATCCCCTTTGAAGCGTATTCGACTGCAACAGCTCGGGTGAAGTGATTCACACCAGCTTTCGACGAATAATAGGAGATCATCGGCACGCTGATAGTCGTTAGCGAGGCGACCGACGACACATTGACGATTGCGCCGCTGCCTTGCCGAACCATCTCGGGAAGCACGCGCTTGCAAGTAAGGAAGAAGCCTTTCAGGTTCACCGACATGACGCGGTCCCAGCTTGCCTCGTCGACGGTCTCCGGACCGCCTGGTTCGGCTATGCCGACGTTGTTCTGCAGAATATCTATGCGACCATGACGGGCGACGGTCTCGCCGACAGCTGAATCAATGTCGGCAACCGAAGTGATGTCGGCGCGCAAGGCCTCGGCGGTTCCGCCTTCGCCTTCAATGAGAGCGGCAGTGCGCTCCGCCGACGCGAGGTCACGGTCGACACATAGCACGGTCGCCCCCTCGCGTGCGAAAAGCACCGCCGTCGCCTTGCCGTTTCCCCAGCCTTCACCGACGCAGCCGGCTCCCATGACGAAGGCAATCTTTTGCTTGAGCCGCTGCGACATCCAGCCGTTCCCTTCCAGGCGTGACCTCAATGCTTTTCGTAAAGCGTCACAACCGCTGCGCCGCCGAGACCGAGATTGTGTTGAAGGGCAAGGCGCGCGCCATCGACCTGCCGTGCCTCTGCGGTGCCACGAAGCTGATGGACGAGCTCGTAACACTGGGCGAGGCCTGTCGCTCCGAGCGGATGGCCCTTGGAAAGCAGGCCGCCGGAAGGGTTGGTGACGAAGCGGCCACCATAGGTATTGTCGCCATCGATGACGAACTTTTCGGCCTCACCCTCGCCACACAGGCCGAGCGCCTCGTAGGTGATAAGCTCGTTCTGTGCAAAGCAATCGTGCAGCTCGACGACATCGATATCCTCAGGCGAAATGCCCGCCTTTTCATAGACTTTTTCCGCGGCCGATTTCGACAGGTCGAAGCCGACGACCCGCATCATGTCGCGCGTGTCGAAGGTGCTCGGCCGGTCGGTCGTCATGGCTTGCGCACGAATCCGGACCTTGTCGTTCAAACCATATCGGGCTGCGAAGGCCTCGGAGACCAGCACCGCCGCCGCAGCGCCGCAGGTAGGCGGGCACGCCATTGAGCGCGTCATCACGCCCTCCCAGATCACCGGCGCCTGCATGACGTCACCCTCGGTCATTTCCTTGCGGAACAGTGCCAACGGGTTTCGGGCGGCATGGCGGCTTGCCTTGGCGCGGATCTTGGCGAAAGTCGACATCTGAGTGCCGTACTTTTCCATGTGCTGCTTGCCGGCCCCGCCGAAATAGCGCAGCGCCAGCGGAATCTCACTATGGCCGACCAGTTCATCGGTCACACGGTCGAAATCCGAGAACGGCGATGGCCGATCCTCGAAGATCGAGCCCAGCGCTCCCGGGCGCATCTGCTCGAAGCCGACGGCCAGAACACAATCGGCCGCACCGCTCTCGACCGCTTGTCGAGCCAGGAACAAGGCGGTCGACCCGGTCGAGCAGTTGTTATTGACGTTGACGATGGGGATGCCCGTCATGCCGACACGATAAAGCACCTTCTGACCGGCGGTCGAATCACCGTACACGAAACCCGCATAGGCCTGTTCGATGGCATCGTAGTCGATTCCTGCATCCGCCAGCGCCAGCTTCACCGCCTCCTCGCCCATCACGTCGTAAGACGCAGAAGCGCCCGGCTTCGCGAACGGGATCATTCCAACACCTGCAACGATTGTGGTCATTATGAGCTCCTTGTTGTTCCTTGCCGACTAGGCGGCCGTTTCGCTCTCGATGAGCTTTCTGATTTCGGTCTTCAAAATCTTTCCGTAGTTGCTTTTGGGTAGATTTGGCAGAAACCGATACGCTTTCGGTCGCTTGAAACGTGCGATGTGCTCGATGCAAAATGCATCAAGTTCCTCGGCCGTCACTGGCGCGGATGACGCCACAAAAGCGACGACTTCCTCGCCCCAATCCGGATGGCGGCGCCCGATGACGCATGCCTCGGCAACGGCGGGATGACGAAGCAGCACTTCCTCGACTTCCCGGGGATAGATGTTGGAGCCGCCGGAGATGATAACGTCCTTGGAGCGGTCCTTGAGATACAGGAAACCGTGAGCGTCGAACGTACCGACATCGCCGGTCCACAGCCATCCGTCCCTCAGCGCCTGAGCCGTCGCGGATGGGTTACTCCAATAGCCGGCCATGACGACGTCGCCGGCCACGATAACCTCGCCGTTCTCGCCTGGCGGCATGTCGTTTCCCTTGGCGTCGACGACGCGGACGGAGACGCCGGTGCGTGGAATGCCCACCGAGGAAAGCCGATCGTCGAGCCGCCCATCGCCGTTATCAAGATGCATATGAGTCGGCAGATAACTTATCGTGCACGGCGATTCGCCCTGGCCATAAGCTTGCCACAAGCGGGGACCCAGCGCCGACAGGGCCCGCTTCAGGTCCTCCACATACATCGGCGCACCGCCGTAGAAGATGTGGTCGAGGTTCTGCACCTTGAGATTTGCCATGGACGGCGAAGCGACGAGCCGGTTTACCATGGTCGGCGCGGCAAAGAATGAACTGCCGGGGAAGCGGTTGACAAGGTCGACGATCTCGTCAGGCTGAAATCCGCCGCTTTCGGGAACGACGTTGGCTGCGCCGCGTACCAAATGTGCGAGCGCGAGAAGTCCCGCCCCGTGAGACAGCGGCGCCGGATAGAGCGCGGCATCCGTTTCATCGACGGGTCCGATGTCGGCGAGAAAGCTCATCGTCATGTTGTAAAGGTTGCGATGGGTCAGCATCGCGCCCTTCGGATAACCGGTCGTGCCGCTGGTGTAGAACAGCCACGCGATATCTTCGGGCGCGGCCGATGCCGGCCGGTAGTCGCAAGGCGCCGTCGCGAGCATCCTGCGATAGTCATCGCCGTCGACATCGATGACGTTGCCCGGCGGCGACAGACCGCCTTCGATATCGGTGAACAGCACCGAGGCGGCGCAATTGTCGATGATATAGGCCAGCTCCTTCGGATGCAGCTTGGCGTTGATCGGCGCCACCGCAAGGCCCGCGAACCAGGCGCCGAACAGGATCTCGAAATATTCAGGACGATTGGAGAGGAATACTCCTACCCGCGAGCCCGACGCAAAACCGCGGCTGCGCAAAGCTTCGCCAAGAGCAGCGCTGCGCTGCAAAAGCTGCGCATAGCTATGGATAGTCTCGCTGCCGAGACAGACCGCAGGGCGATCCCCGAAAGCCTTCGCCGCATTGGCCAGAACCATGGCAATATTCATCGGCTATTCCCCGTTCAGATGGCGCGCGTGCGTCCTTTCCAGAAAGTCTCACGGATATCCTTCTTTCGGACCTTCCCGACAGGACTGCGCGGCAGGCTTTCCCAAAAATCGACCGATTTCGGCGCCTTCACGCTACCCAGTTTGGTCTTGCAGAGCGCGATGATCTCTTCGGCATCCGCGCTGCTGCCTTGCTTGAGCTCAATGACGGCCTTGACCGCCTCACCCCATTTTTCGTCGGGCACACCGATCACGGCGCAGTCCTGCACCGCTGGGTGCCCCCAGATGACCTGCTCGATCTCACTCGGATAAACGTTGAAGCCTCCCGAGATGATCATATCCTTCTTGCGATCGACGATATAGACGTAACCATCCTCGTCCTTGAAGCCGATATCGCCGGTGTGGTGCCAGCCGAAGGTGGAGACCTCCTTGGTGGCCTCGGGATTCTTGTAATAGCCAGGCATCACCAGATTGCCCTTGACGACGATCTCGCCGCGCTCGCCGACCGGCATGAGATTGCCTTCATCGTCCATGATCTCGACGGGCGTCAGCAGGGTCGGCCGGCCGCAGCTCGCCAAGCGCTTTTCCTTCTCAGGATCGCCGATGACCAGATGATCCTGCGGTGACAAAAAGGTGCACAGCATCGGAGCTTCGGCCTGACCGAAGGTCTGCGTCATGACAGGTCCGAACACTTCGATGCATTCCTTCAACTTGTCGACCGACATCGGGGCGGCAGCATAAATGAAATGCTCGAGCGAGGAGAAATCGTGTTGCTTGAGCCCGGGATGGCCGAGCAGCATGTAGATCGCCGTCGGCGGCAGGAACATGTGAGTCACGCCCTCCGTCTCGATGGCATTCACGACCTTAGCGGCATCGAAGCCCGGCAGGATGACCTGCGTCGCGCCGGCGGCCATCAGCAAGATACCGACGCCGCCAGCCGCGTGTGTCATCGGCGCGACGACGAGATGGACGGGGGGGTTCTGCACCGGCATCGAGGTGAAGAAATTCGAAATCATGGTTTCCCAGACGAGGTGGGTCCAGAGCACGCCCTTTGGCCGGCCGGTTGTGCCTCCCGAAGAGAACACGGAGATAATCGCGTTGCGGTCTTCGGGGATATCGGGGTCGCTCTCGGGCGCGTCCGCGATCCAGTCGGTGAGAAACGGAGCGTCCGCACCGGCCTTGTCGAGGCAGACGTAAAGACGGATCTTCGGGCATTGCTTGCGGAAGACCTGCAAATTCGCTTCGAATTCGCTGTGATAGAACAAGACCTCGACGTCGCAATTGTCGAGGATATAGGCATTCTCGTCCGCAGTATTGCGGGCATTGATCGGCACCCAGACATTGGCGCCGCGTACGATGCCGAGGATGCACTCGAAAGCCACCGCCGCATTCGGACTGTAGACCGCCGCCATCTGGCCTGGCCGCAGCCCGGCTGCCGCCAGGGCGTTGGCAATACGATAGCTGCTGAGCTGGACCTCGCGAAAACTCCGCGAAACCGCCGCGTCCTTCAGGCAGGTGCGCGACGGATCGATACTGACGCCGCGGTCGAAGAAATCGATTAGCCGCATGAATGGCTCTCAACGTTCGAGGATCGTGATACAGGCGGTCGCTTCCTCGTAACCATGGAAGCCACCGCCGTTCTCGGCGATAGCGTGATGCGCGCCTTCAACCTGCCGCGGACCCGCCTCGCCGCGAAGCTGGGTGACGAGCTCGTAGATCTGCGCAAGGCCGGTGGCGCCGATCGGATGGCCGCGGGACTCGAGGCCGCCGGAGACATTGATGGGAATGCGGCCACCAAGCGTCGTTTCGCCGTCGCGCACCAGGCGGCCGCCATCGCCGATAGCTGCAAAACCGAGCAGTTCGGCCTGGTGCAATTCGGCGAAGGCGCTGGCGTCATGAACCTCGGCTACCGACATGTCGGCCGGGCCGACGCCCGCGATCTCGTAAGCACGGTTGGACGCGAGCCGGCAAAGGTGCCTTTCAAGGTCATTGGCCTCCCGGTCTGATCCCGAAGCCAGCACCGAGGCCGCGATGCGGACGCCCCGTGTCGCGCCGAGCGCGCGCGCCTTCTCCGCGGAACACACGATGGCCGCGGCCGCTCCGTCGCTGATCGGCGCGCACATCGGCAACGTCAGCGGCCAGGACACCTCCCGGGCTGCCAGCACTTCGTCAGCAGTCATCGCATCCTGATACTGAGCCTTGGGATTAAGTTCCGAATGCCGATGGTTCTTGGCGGATACCTCGGCGATGTCACGCTGGGTCGTTCCGAAACGATGCATGTGATATCGCGCGAGCGACGCATAGACGTCCATGAAAACGCTGCGCTTGCCGCTGTTCAGGCCGGCGCCTGGCGGCAACGCGAGATCCTTGCCCAGTGCGGTCAGACGGTGAATGCTGGCATCGACATCGTGCACGTCCCAGGCTCCGTCGAAGATCGCAAAGGATTTTTCCCGGTCCTTGGAATTCATCTTCTCCGCGCCGACCGCCAGCGCCAGATCGCCCTGCCCGGATGCGACATAGGAGAAGGCGGCATTGAGCGCCGTCGATGCGCTGGCGCATGCATTCTCGACATTCATCACCGGAATATGTTCGAAGCCAAGCGCTCGGAGAACGAGTTGACCGCGGACCAGGTGCTGTCCCTCCACGACACCCTGCGCCGTGTTGGCGAAGAACGCGGCGTGAACGTCGCCGCGGGTGACTCCGGCATCGGCGATCGCTTCTTCCACCGCCCCGCGCGCGATCGACTCCAGCCGATCGTCGAGATAGCGGCCGAACCGCGTCATGCCAACTCCAATGATGTAAACGTCGGTCATGGCTAATTCCTAGACACTGATGAGGGACTCAATGCGGGCACGGTCGGCCTGCAGTTCGGCGGTCGTACCCGACCAGACCACGCGGCCATTATCGATGACAAACTGCCGCCGCGCGAGCTTGAGCGGAACCTTCAAGTTCTGCTCGACCAGCAGGATTGCGACGCCTTCCGCGTTGATCGTGCGGATGGCTTCGGTCAGATGCTCGACAATCAGCGGCGCCAGCCCTTCGGTCGGCTCGTCGAGCAGCAGCACTTCGGGATTTGTCAGCAAACCGCGACCGACCGCCAGCATCTGCTGTTCGCCGCCTGAAAGCGTATCGCCGCCCTGCGTCGCCCGCTCCAGAAGGCGGGGAAACAACTGATAGATGCGCTCCAGCGACCACGGTCCCTTGCGTCCCATCACCGTCGCGATCTTCAGGTTTTCCTCGACGGTCAAATTCGGGAAGATGCGCCTGTTCTCCGGAACGAAGGCCAGGCCCAGCCGGCCGAGTTCATAGGGCTTCAGCGCGGTTATGTCTCGATCACCCATCATTCGGCGCCCGCTGTGAATGGCGTTGAGCCCGATAGCCGCCTTGAGCAGCGTGCTCTTGCCGGCGCCGTTGCGGCCGATTAGCGAAACGACCTCTCCGGCCGCGACATCAATGGAGACATGATGCAGGGCCTGGGCCTTGCCGTAGAAGACGTCGCAATCCTGAAGAGCCAGCGCGCTCATTCGTCCTCCCCGAGATAGGCTGCGCGTACCGCCGGGTTGGCCTTGATCTCCGCAGGAGAGCCCGATGCCAGCAACTGGCCCTGAACCATCACGACGATCTCGTCGGAGATCTGCATGACGACGTCCATGTTATGTTCGATGAGCAGAACGGTTCGTCCCGCAACGATACGCCGTATCAGTTCGATCGCCTGCTCCAGTCGCTCATGGCCCACGCCGGCCAAGGGCTCGTCGAGCAACAATACGCTGGGATCGCTGAGAAGCGCGAGGCCGACTTCAAGGGCCCGCTGGTCGCCATGCGAGAGATTTTCTGCCGGAGCATTCGCAAGTCGTTCCAGCCCGATCTGTTCAAGTACCTTTTCCGCACCCTGCCGAACGTCGGCGAACCGGCCGGCCGGCATCCAGAACGGCTGAACGCGGTACAAATGCGCGAAAGCCGCAAGCTTCAGGTTCTCCAGCACCGTCATGCCGGCGAAGATCTTGGTGATCTGGAAACTGCGGCCAAGGCCGGCCCGCGTCCGGGCATGGACGGAGAGTTTCGTGATATCCCGGCCGTTGAGGACCACCTTTCCGGCACTAAGGGTCGCGTGGCCGGACAATGCGTTCATCAGCGTGGTCTTGCCGGCGCCATTCGGACCGATCAATCCGTAGATGCGTCCGGACTCGAAGCTGCGGCTGACGCCCGCGACCGCCTTGAGGCCGCCGAACGCCACAAGAATATTCTCGCATTGCAGGGAAACGCCGGTGCCCACGCTCATTTCGAAGCACCCTTGCCGATCCGCCCGAGCTTTGCGAACAGACCCGCAATGCCGTTCGGCAGAAAGATCGTGCACAGAATGAAGACGATGCCGAGAATGCCATACCAGTGCTGGGTGAACTGACTTAGCTCTTCCTTCAGCACCTCGAATACTGCGACGCCAAGCACAGGTCCGAGCAACGTGCCCTTGCCGCCGAGCAAAGTCATGATCAGCACGTCGCCCGAGGTGCTCCAGTGCAGCATCTGCGGGCTGACATAGAACATGAGGGAAGCCAGCAGCGCACCGCTTACGCCTGCGTAGGCGCCCGATATCATGAACGCACACTGGCGCAGCCGCTGCACGTTGTAGCCGATCTGCTCGGCGCGAACGTCGTTGGCTTGCACCGCTTTCAGCGCACTTCCAAACGGCGAGACGCGCAACACCGCCATGATCGCCACGCCTATCACGAACACCGCCATCAGGAAGTAGAAGAAATTCCGGTTGTTGTAAAAGTCGACACCGAACATGGCCGGCCGTGGAACGCCGGGAATGCCGTCCAGGCCGCCGGTGAACGCGCGCAACTTCGTGCTGGCGAGGATATAGGCGAGCTGGGCGAGCGCGAGCGTCAGCAGCGAGAAAAACAAGCCTGAGACGCGCAGCGCAAAGACGCTGAGCAGAAATGCCAGCACCACACCGGCCAAGGCAGCCGCCAGAAGTGCGGGCACATATCCGACCTGAGGCGCCAGCAGAGCCAGGGCATATCCCCCGGCGCCAAACATGGCGGCGTGCCCGAACGACAGCATCCCGGCCATTCCGAAGATCAAGTCGAATCCGACGGCGAACAGGCCCCAGACCAGAATCAGACTGATCAGGTTCAGGCTTTCCTCGCTGGCAGACATCATCGGAACGACCATCATGGCGGCGACAACCGCCGCCATGAAGATCTGATCGAGACGGAGCATGCTCATGCCGAGCGTCCCTTGCGGCTGAACAATCCCGACGGCCGGGTCATCAGAGTGACGATGAGCAGAACGAAGGTAATCAGCTCCACCCATTCGGGCGCATAGGTAAATCCGGCCGCTCGCGCCATGCCCAGAAGAAGTGCTGCAAGGATAGCGCCCTTGATGTTGCCGAGACCGCCGATGATCACCACCACGAAGCAATCAATGATCACGCTGAAGCCCATGCCCAGCTCGATCGGCACGAGCGGCGCCGCCACAACCCCGCCGAGCGCAGCAAGCCCAGAGCCGAGCGCAAACACGGCCGTGCGCACTCGCGACACATTGATGCCGAGCGTTTGCGCCATCTCCGAGTCCGAACTCGCGGCCCGGATCACCATGCCGAGCCGGCTGCGATCGAGCAGCAGGAAAAGCAAAGCCGAAACGAGGGCTCCGAAGCCGATGATAAACAGGCGATAGGAAGGAATTTGGCTGCCCAGCATTGCAATCGGCTGCGAAAACAGCGCGGGCGTCGGCACCTGCTTGTAGTCGAGGCCCCAGATCAAACGGACCGATTCCTCGATCACCAGAATGAAGCCGAACGTCAGCAGAAGTTGATAGATGTGATCGCGACTGTAGACCGGCCTCAGCGTCGTCACCTCCATCGCCGCGCCAAGCGCCGCGACGACGATCGGTGCGAACGCAAGCCCGATCCAGAACGAGCCGGTCCAGTGGACGATCTGATAGCAAACATAGGCCCCGAGCATATAAAGGGCGCCATGAGCAAAATTGATCACGCCCAGCATGCCGAAGATGAGCGTCAGTCCCGCCGCGAGCAGGAACAGCAGAAAGCTTAAACTCAAGCCGATAACGATCGTCGACACGCCAGAGATCCACGGGTTCGTATCGAAGGATGAGGCGCGCCCCGCTGCGGGGACGCGCGTCGTGCTCGTCAGCAGGCGTCGAACAGTTTCGACGCGTCAAAAACATCTGTGATTTTCATGGTCAGCGGCGGCAGCGGCGACTGCCCTTCGACCACCACGCCCCACAATCCGACCTGCGCCGCCTGGTGATCGCAGGCGCGCATGACCTTCTTGCCCTCGAGCGAATTCTCCCGAGTGCTCTTGGCAAAGGCATCGACCCACGTTTCGCGATCCCAGCTCTTGGTGGATTCAACGACATCAAGCCACCAGCTGATGCCGTCGTAAGCCTCGCCGGCAAAGCTCGAGGGCCATTCATTGTATTTTGTCCGATATGCCTCGACGAACTTCTTGTTGGCGGGATTGTCCACGGTGAAGTGGTAGCGGACGCCGGAATAGACGCCCACCGCTGCCGGCCCCACGGCCGCAGCAAGCGTCTCGTCCTGCAGAACCGGGCCGAACTGCACCTTGGTCTTGTTGAGACCAACCTGGCCCGACTGCTTGAGGAAGGTGACCGCGTCGTTGCCGGTGACCATGACCGCGATGCCATCGGCGTCGGATTTGGCCATCTTATCGACGATGACCGAGTAGTCACGATTGCCAAGCGGCGCGTAGTCGTTGCCGACTATCTCGATACCGACTTTCTTGGCCTCGGCTACGAACAACTCCCAGCCGTCGCGCGTTGCCTGGTAATCCGCAGTCACGCCATAGATCTTCTTCAGCCCCTTCACCTTCGCAAATTCCACGCACATCCGGATTTCCATGCCAAGCGTGTTCGAGGTGCGGAAAGTATAACGGGAGCCGTTGGGCCGTGTGATCTTGTCATCGGCCGAAATGGTAACGAGCAACGGTATTTTGCGCTGATCCGCGAGGCCTTGCAGCGCCAGTGTAGATGCTGATCCAACCGCTCCGAACATCATCTGGGCGCCGCCTGCCAGCAAGCGGGTCGCCTTTTGGACCGCGGGCTGCGGCTTGGTCTCGTCATCTTCCCATGACACCCGTATTGGCTTCCCCAGGACCTTGCCTCCGCGATCGGCAATGGCCAACTCCACGCCCTGCCGCATGTCCTTGCCGATGATGCCGTACGCGCCAGAGAAGGCCAGAACGCCTGCGATGTGAAAATCGGCGGGCTCGTCCGCCGCCAGAACGCCCGTGACCGGGTTCAAAGCCACCAGTGCCACGCCTGCTGAACTCACCAAAAACGTGCGGCGATCCATAAAACCTCCCAAAAGCTCTCTGATTGTTTTTCCCTACTTTGGAGTAGGCTTTCTCTTACTTTCGAGTATATGTCAAGCGAGGCCGCGGGTGCTTGAACGTTATCTCGGTTACGTGCATTAAATTGGAGGTGCAGGGGAGCGTCGCTCCGCAACTTGAAGAAGCAATCGCATGTCGAAGAAGCCCGCTGGTCGCAAGCGCCATAATATCTGGGAAAGCACCGACTTGCGCCAAGAACAGCATGATGCGAAACGTCGCCTCATCCTGAAACAAGCCGCGATACTGTTCGCTGACCGAGGCTTCCACGAGACAACGATCGACCAGATCGCCGAAGCTCTCCATGTGAGCAAACCAACGATCTACTATTACATCGATAGCAAGGAGGAATTACTCTACGACATTGCCCATACGGGTCTTGCGGACTTGAACGAAGCGCTGTCCCGCGATCAGAACGCCGGACTCCCGGCGATCGACCGTTTCGCGCAGTTTTTCACGATGTACGGCAGGCTTATTCTGTCTGAGTTCGGGGTGTGTCTGGCCCTTATCAGCGACCGCTCGCTAAACCCGCAATCGCGGCGGCGGTTACGTTCGCTGAAGAAGCAGTTTGAAATCACCGTTCGTAAAATCATTGATGAAGGTCGCCAAGACGGCACAATTTGCGTGGACGATCCAAAGATATTCACATTCGCAGTTTTTGGAGCGTTCAACTGGGCCCCTCAGTGGTTTTCCAGCAAGGGATCGTCGAGTTCAGATCAGGTCATAGCTGACTTGCTCGAAATATTTCGGAAGGTTGCTAGTCAAGGTTTGGCCGTTCGTCAATGAGTGTCCAAATTCGGAACAGTCTTTCTCGTCGAAAAGTCCCAGGACTCTTCGGAGAGTGTTGGATGCATTCGTCTACATGACCACCGGTCATTGCAGATCTCAGCGGTTCGCTCCCTTCAGCCTTGGCCCACTGCAGTTCGACTACTTGCTGCCCTTGCTCCTTCGCAGGAGGTTCACTGCAGCCAGAGAAAGGGAAAGCGCTGCACGCGCGACCGGTGATGAGCTCCCGGGCTATGGTTCGGTTCGAAGCTCGCTTTTCCGCTGGGCAAGCACTGCGTCCAGCACGGTGCCGATCATCGTCTCGATGTCGACTAGTCCATCGTTCGGGTAGCGTTCGGAAACCAGATCATACCGTGGACGGTCGCGAGCAGTCCGTCGACGGCAAGTTTTCGATCCGTCTCCGAGTTCATGGAGTCGAGGAATGCCAGGACCGCTTGGTCAAACACCGAATATGATCGCACGACGATTGGCAAGCGACCGAACGGAATGCCCCAGTTGTTCCGTCTCGCGGCGCCAGTGTCATACGTTTGATCATCCGACGGAGTCGAAGCCGGGTGACATCAAGGGAATTGCTGTCTTTGACAGCAGCGGCCGCAGCCCTGAGGCCTTCTCGACCTCGATTGCCCTATCGCACATCATCTTGAACCGGCCACGATTCATGAACTTGTCGAAACGCCAGTAGGCCATCAATCCTAATCCCAATAGAGAACTCGGTCGCGAGGTATTCAAAGAGAACGGTGCGGACCATCATCCGTCCCCACTGGATGGCGACAGGGTAGACGCCCCCCTGCACCATTACCCAGCCAATTCCCGTAAGGTCCTTCCCCGAAGACGCGATCCATCATCGGCTGCCGATTACAGGCAAAACGTCGGAGTCGCGGACGTCCTCGAAGCCGGCGCGCGCTTCGGCAGTCAGTGTTGCCAGAGCTGCGGCGGCCACCGATCAGTTCCTCGGTGCAGGGCTCGCCGATTTTGCCCTCGCGCATTCTTCATGACCACCCGCTTGATGCGCTCCATGTCCGGATTCCAGGTCAACTGTGGTTCGCCGCCGACAGTCGTGCACCTGCAGACGACTCAAGCCGTGAACGTTTCCGACTGTGGTCGCGTCACGAGCGTACCGTCCAACCGAAGACTTTCCGATTCTAATAGCTGCGCCAGCGCGTCCTCCACTACTTCGCGCAGTTGAGAGCTGGTGGATCCGAATCCGAACAGACGCGCCACTGCTTGTACGAGCTGATCGCGCTCTGCCCCGTAGTTTTGCTCGACCACTTGGATGATAGCGGCCATCACCTCCTCGGGCGGCAGGATTTCCGGTCTGCGGAGCGTCTGCGACTCGACGTCGCCCCGACTTCGAACGACTACCGATTGACCCGGAACGACGTAGAAGGGACCGCCCCCGATGTCGCCCTTGCGCTTCGCCGCCTTGATTGCGGCCTTTACAGCATCGCGGATGCGGTTGCCGGCACGTGCCAAACCCCAGGCAGATCTGATCCTCACGACGATTTCCGACTCGTGGATGGGACCTTCGACGGTCACGACCCCAACGACGTGCTTCATCATCTCCGGAACCGGCGTCTCGTGCGGATCTACCTGCCTTCGCACGGAGAGCTTCGCTTTTTCGTAAGGCGGTGTTTCAGCCTTCTCGGTTCCGACGACCGCGGTGACGACCTCGACCTCCGCCTCCTCGTGCGACGTAAACCGGATAGGGACGGCGGATATGGAGTCCGCCGCCCGTTCGTCAGTTTCCCGCCAATGCGCCTTCGCCGCTTCGATCGCTTGAACGACCTTAACGGTCTCTTCTTCCGGACGCAGGAACCAATCCGTCGACCAAATACGATGCAGCACCCATCCGTGCGCTTCGAGAACGTACTGCCTCAGACGATCCCGATCTCTCGCCGAGCGGGACGAATGATATTGAGCGCCGTCGCATTCGATTCCCAACACGAAACGCCCCGGCTTCTCGGGGTCTGACACCGCCAGATCGATGAAGAAACCAGCCGTGCCGATCTGCGTTTTCACGTCATAGCCCTGGGCCGTCAAGCGAGCGGCAACCTGTTCTTCGAAAACAGAATCCGGATCGCGCCCGGTTTCATCCGCAATGCCAAGCTTCCCTGTCTGAGCGAATGAAAGAAACATCTTGAGTGCTGCGACCCCCTTTCCCTTGGAACGCGACAGGTCCACATCGTCGCCCGTGATCGATGCGAAAACCTCGCAGCGCAGCTTTGCCCGGGAGATCAACACGTTGAGACGACGCTCGCCGCCGTCAGAGTTGAGCGGGCCGAAGCTCATCGAGAGGAACCCCTCTTTGGTCCGGCCGTAGCCCAGGGAGATGAATATGACGTCCCTCTCGTCGCCCTGGATATTCTCGAGGTTCTTCACGAAGAACGGCTCGCTGGTGCCGCGACTGAAGAACTCCTCCGTGTCCGGGTTTTCCTTCCGCAGCAGTTCCAGTTCATTCTGAACGGCCTGGCGCTGCGCGACCGAGAAGGTGCCGACGCCCAGCGTTCTGTCCGGGGTCTCCCGGGCATGACGGATGACGGCTTCCGCGACGATACGTGCTTCCTTGGGGTTAGTGCGCGTGTTTCCGCGATCGTAATGCGCATCGGGGTGGTAGTGGAACTTGAGGCCCATGCCGGCAACGGCATCGTAAGGGCTCGGCACGATGAAAAGCCTATTCTCGTAGAATTGCTTGTTCGATACTGCTATCAGCGATTGATGTTTGCTGCGGTAGTGCCAGTTCAACATCCGATGCGGCAGGCCCTTTGCCAGGCAAAGGTCCAGAATGCTTTCCGCATCCTTGGCCTGGAAGGTGAGTTCGTCATCCTCATCGCGTTCGTCATCGTCGTTCCCGGTCAACTTCGAGAAGAAGCGGGTCGGCGGCAATTGGCGTTCGTCACCGACGACTACCATCTGACGGCATCGCGCGACGGCACCGAGCGCGTCAACCGGCTCAATTTGCGACGCTTCGTCGACGACCAACAGGTCGAACGAGATCGAACCTGGCTTCAGGAACTGAGCCACTGATAGCGGGCTCATCAGGATGATGGGCTTGATCTGCTGGATGACGGGACCGGCGCGCTCAAGGAGCTGCCTAATCGGCAGATGATTGCGCTTCTTGGCTATCTCTCCATTAAGGACGCCCAGCGGACCGATGCCCCCGGCGTTTCGCGGCAACTGCGTTGCGTGCTCGTAGGCGATTTGGCTCCGCGCGAGCTTCATCCGCTCAAGATCAAGCTTCCGGAAGCTCTCGACTAGCCGGCCATGCACTTCGCCGTCGAACCTCCTGAGTTCGGGATGAGCGGTGAAGATCACGGTACGCATCGCTTCGAAGTAGGAACGATCGAAAGTCGCGACCAACGAAGACCCCGCGATCGAACCGTCGAGCAGGCCTTCAACAAGGGTGCCAAGGCCGTTTTTTCGCGCAAGGCGAATGCGATCCATAAACGCGATCCAGCGGGTCACGCGTTCCGGGGATTTTCGCCATTCCGACACAAGAGCGATAAGACTGGCTACGGGCATGTCGTTGCCCATCTTGAGCGGAATGCGGTACGCATCGAGTTGCAGGAAGCCCAGA
Organism: Bradyrhizobiaceae bacterium Ga0074131; assembly: GCA_001464035.1. GTDB lineage: Bacteria > Pseudomonadota > Alphaproteobacteria > Rhizobiales > Xanthobacteraceae > Bradyrhizobium. The sequence continues at coordinate 326,414 of LNEC01000004.1, read as the reverse complement.
AGGCGATCAACACCGGATTTCGCCGCCTGAAAATCGTTCTTGAAAGCCTCTAGAGATGTCCTGTCCTCCGCCGTCAGTGTCACGCGCGCCAGACGTTCGCGGACGCCCTGAACCCCGTTTTTCGGAAACTCCGCCCACCAGGCGCTCAAGGAGCCCAGCTTTGCCCAGTCGGAACGTTCCTTGCGCCATGCGCCGCCGAAGGCCGCGCGTCCGGAGGCCTGAAGTTCCTCAAACGAACGGCGCGCGGTTTGGGCGGCTATCAATCCGTCGATCAGCAGCAGGCGTTGCTCTACCGCCTTCGGCAACTCAACATTCAGGTAAGAGCTCAGAAGTGCGACCTGCGCCCGGTAGCGCGAACTGAAGAAGCGGAACAGCGACCGCCCTTTTTCGGCGATGACGCTCCGGCACTCGCCGATCGACGCGTTCCAAGCCGGCTCGACGAACGCAGAGTCGAATGCCGTTTTTAGCCTCGCGAAGCGTTCGCCCTTTTCGACTATCTCCGTGACGTCGTCGGCGCGATCCCATATGGGATCACGGAAGGCCTCACGATCGCATTCCGGCATTGAGGCGGCCGCTTCAACGAACGCCAACAGTCGGTCCACTTCGCCGAAAGTCTGCGGCCGCGGAAGATCGAACAGTCCACAAGCGCCCTCAACGCCGGCGGTCAGCTTGGTCAAGTCGCCGACGACTGTCTCCAGCGAGCGCCGCAGCGCATCCATTTCCGAGGGATCAAGGGCCTCCCTGCCGACGCCGCGCCACGGATGCCGGTTCGGGGGACCGTCCGCAGCGATCCTTTCCGTTATCTCTTCGACCAACGCGCGCCGCTTCTCGCGGTCGAGCGGAGACCAGGCCTCGGGATTGTTGAGTGGTCGATCGGGCTCACCAGAGGATTCCCGTGTTCGAATAAGGTTGCCCAGCATCTGGAATGGCGTGAGTCCGCTCGGCTCATGCACCGCGTGCATCATCTCGGCGTGCCGATTGAGCTCGTCGCGGCTGTCGGTCAACCGCTGCACCAGCGTGGCTTCTCCGCGCGGTGTCGGTGCTGCCGCGCCCCTAGCGCGCTTCAGCTCTTCCAGAAGAACGCGCTTGTTCGCCTTGCTCGAGTGGAGTTCCAGCGCGAGGGATGCCAGTCCGGCGTCCCTCAGACGGCGATGCACGACATCCAGAGCGGCCATTTTCTCCGCGACAAACAGTACGGTACGACCCTGAGCTGCGGCCGCCGCGATGATGTTGGTGATGGTTTGCGACTTGCCCGTCCCCGGCGGACCTTTGATGACAAGATGGCGGCCCTGCGCCACTTCTTCGATGGCTACGGTCTGGGACGAATCGGCGTCGATGACATGGTTCATCGCAATCGGCTGGATCACGGAGTCGATCTTGCCATCGTCCGCGACGATCGGTTCGGGCGACTCGAATCCATTCTGCAAGAGACCCCGGATAAGAGGGTTGAGATCCAAGCTAGTTTCCGCGGGCCAATTCTCGGGGTCGAGATCGCGGTACATGAGGAACTTCGAAAAGGAGAAGAACCCGAGCACCATGGCGTCAGGATTGACCTGCCATCGTGATTTGCGCGAAACCGTCTCGGCGATGCCATTTATATAGGCGACGATATCTACATCGTCCTCGTCGCCGAAATCCTCGATCTTCAATCCGAACTCGCCCTCCATTTTCGCTTGAAGGGACAGATTCGGAGAGGGTGGTTCAGAACGCCAAGCGAGATGGAACCGGTCGGCAGCACTGCTGCGCTCAAGGCGTACAGGGAGGAGCACCAACGGGGCAAAGCGTTCGGTGTCCGATTTGTCGTCCTCGAACCATTTCAATAGTCCGAACGCCAGGTAGAGAATGTTGACGCCCTGCTCTTCTTCCAGAGTGCGTGCGTCGTACCAGATGTCGAGGAGGCGCTTCTGCAGCCCCTCCGAAGACAGTTTGGTCTGCAGCCGCCTATCGGAATGGCGCGACTGCAGGCTCCCGTCGATGGCCTCGTCCTTGAGCGTCGGCTGCGCGGCCTTTTTGACCAGGGAATTTTCGCCCTTAGCCGTCGATTGAGAGGCAGCCTCCTCGATCGCCGCCGGCAAAAAAGTAAACCGCTTTCCCTCGCCCAGGATACGGAACACTTCGGCGGACTTCTCGTCGACAATCTCGATTGCGCGGATGTTCTTAGTCCGCAGCGGAATGTGGACGAGCCTGTTTCGCGTTCCCAAGTCGAGGAGCGCACGCCTGTCCGCCAAAAGCCTGTCCCGGATCGATATGCCCGCCAAAAACCTATCCCCCATACGCACCCTTAAACCAAAGATTGCAGGACAGGAAGGCGATTGGTCAAGTTGGCCGCCCCGCCTTCGACCTCAAGTGCGGAGGAACCCAAGCAGCTCTGACCCACCAACAAGCATCTTGAAGAGCGCGCGCAGCAGCAATTTCCGCAGTCGCAGCGTTTTTAGAACGTCATCCACCTGCATCAAAAGTACGCCTTTCACTTGAGACAGCCATTACTCACCCCCCGCGGTTGCCTCGGTCCTGAGATCGGCGACTTGAATATCAGCGCGTCCATCGCCCCCTAGGGCGGCTGTCACCGTTGCGGGGAAAAGCTCATCGTACCGTTCTACAATTCCTCTTCCTGCTCGCTATCCAGGGTCCCTCAGCTTGTCGGTAAGCGGTCCGTCGATGATCACATACTTGATCCGGACATCCGGAGGAGCGATCGAAATTTGTCGAAGGCGGTGTTCCGATTCGATGTGCATTGCGTCGACGATAACGTCTCGCCCTTTTTCCAAGACCTTCGAACTTGCTGAGCGGACCCGATGAAAAATGCTCGCTTGGCTGCCGGGAGTGTCGCCCTCGGGAATCGTCTCTTTCCTGAGACCACCAGAAGTCATGCGACGGAATCGATCTAGCTGCGATCCGCTCGGACGCGCTCAGATGACGGTGCTCGTCCACTTGCGGATCGACCACATGATCTGCGCCAGCCGCTTCCAGTTCGGACCTATGGCTTTCGCGTCACTCGCCATGAACTTGCGGATATCGAAGGCCATGTCGCCGACCGCCGCAGGCGGATAATGCGTGCAGGAAGCCGACCAGCGCCGGAATCGTTCGGCCTCCATCACCAAGCCCGAATTGCCATCATATGAGAGGTACGCTCCCGGCCTGGCACGTAAGCTCCAGGGAGTGATCAACTGCACGACCAGGCCGACCGCCAGCGAGGCGAGCACGCCGTTCGACCACACCACTTGCGGACGCCCGCCGGCGGCGCCGTACCTGCGGGATTCTTCCGCCAACGCCGCGTCGGTGACGATTCCCATGCAACGCAGGCACGGGCTGCCGGGCTCTGATAGCACCACTTGGCCCGCAACAAGATGGCCTTGCCCACCACCCAACTTGTGCACATCCATGCCCTGATCGACGTACGGGATCAGGAAGCGACGGCAAAAGGCATCGAGTTCATCCTTGCCGCGCACGTTGTCGAGGCCCCCAACGATGACCTCGCATCGCTTCAGCGCGTCGCCTGCGAGCTGCCACTGCTTGCAATGGATCTCGACGCGCGCCTTCGGATTGATCGCGAGAATCATCTTTTTCATAATCACAACCTTTGCGGTGCGCTTTAACACGTACCACCAGGTGCCGCCGATCAGCCTGTTGAGATTGGTCAGCGTGATGCGGTCCGCGTCCGCCAGCACGAAGTGGCCGACACCTGCGTGCGCAAGCTGCTGAGCGACGTGTGAATTGCCGCCGCCGAGCCCCACCAGGCCGACGGTCATCTCGGCCAGCCGTTCTTCACTATTGGCGCCGAGAAAACTCTGCCGATCAAGCCAGTTCATGTTTCGCGCTCCATTGCTCGACGATCGGTTGATCGATGCGGATGAACCGGTCGATCGACACAGAAGGTCTGCCCGCTTCGAGCCACAGGAGGCCCGTCGCGCCGTTGTTGCTCAACACCAGCAGCCCGTGCGGCATTTTCGAGCATGACTGGAAGAATCCAGGCACGAATTTGTTGCCGCTTTCGAGATCCACGCCGCTGAAGCCGGGGAGGCCCCGGCCGCCGTGGGTATGGACATGCAGAAGGGCCGCGGCGGGTCGATAGGCCGCCTGCACGGCCTTGCGCATCGCGTTGGAGCCGATCCGCGCGCCGACGTTGGGATCGACCTCGTAATCCTCGTCGGCGACCGGCATGTATTCGCGAACCAGCAGCATCAAGCCGCCCGGTTTCGCGGTCGCGCCTGCCGTCAGGAAGCCGACGCGCTCGTGTGCAAAGAAGTGAGGCCGGGCCAGGTCGCGCCGGACCTGGTCCAGCAATGAGCCGGTAATCTTGAGTGCTACCTTCATTTGAGCTGTCCCAGGTGAATGGCGAGAATCTCGGACCACGGCAGCGACGCCGGGACGTTATTGAACGACATCGAGTGCCAAGCCCGCCCCATGATCTGGTGCACGGTCCAATTCTGGCCGCGGTTCGGAAAGGGCTGCGACAGCAAGAGGCGCGTGGTGTAGCTGGCGTGGTTCCGGGGACAGAGCAGACCATCTACGGTCACCTTTCCCCCATTGTGTTGCACCGGCATGCTCGGCAGGTAGACGAGGGGCTGCCCCCCCTCGTCCCAGAGTTCGGCCCGGCGGTTGATCCGCCGCAGGACAGCGAGTTGAAGTTCGGCGGTCACGAAGACTGTCCCACCGGCGGATGGGAGGCGAACTCCATGCCCTCCTTGACCTTGAGGCGTTCGCCGGGCGCCATCTCGCGGAAGACGCCGTCGGAACCGATGAAGTCCAGCTTGTAGCCAGCAGGAACGCCGAACACCGTCATCAGCTCCTCGGTGGTGTAGACCCGGCGCTCGAATTCGAACTCGGCATCGCCGCCGTAGATCACCGTCACCGTCTTCCTGCGGTGCCGTAGCTTGAAGCGTTCGGCACCGCCACCGCCGATGTCGACCACGTCGTCGTCCGCGAAGACCTGGTCGACGCCGGGACGCTCGAGCGATAGCGAATGATCGTCGCCGGCGCCGGCGAGGAACTTGATCTGCTCTGCGATCAACTTCTTGTCCGGCCATTCCATCGCCAGACCCTCGACGAAGAAGCGGTGCGTATCGCCGCCCTTGATGACGAAGAAACGGCTGACCTTGTTCTTGTTTAGGTCAGAGGTCTCGGTGGGGCGCAGCACGACGTAATCCTCGACCGGGTGCCGGCCGGCTCTCATGCAGACTTGAGCCGCGGTTACCTTGAGGTCATCGAAAGTGACACTCAAAAATTCGAAGTGCTCGTCGCCGATCAGGGCTTCGAACGTGCCGGCTCGCGGCTCGCCATCGGTATTCATCGTCGTGAGCTCTAGATTTGCACTGGCGACTTCGCGTGTCGGCTGAGAAGGCAACCGGGGTTGAATATTCGTCATGGTGTTCCTTTCTCCCTGGACAATCCTTGGGATGTGAAGACCATGCTAATTTAACCACGCTTGCTAAGTTTGTCAAGCAATAATTTAGCGCGCTTGATATACTTAGCAAGGCAAAGTATCGTCAAAAGCTAATGGAACTGACGAAGGATGCAGAATGCCGGACGAGAAGGCTGATGGAGCTGATCCCGCCGATAGCTTGGGTCGGTATCTCAAAAGCGTCAGATTGGGGAGCAAAATGACCCTGAGAGACGTCGAGAATGCCACTGGTCGGGAAGTATCAAACGCGTATTTGTCGCAGCTTGAATCTGGAAAGATCTCGAAGCCATCGGTTCATGTACTGTATGCGCTATCGACCTCGCTCGGCGTTCCGTACGAGGCCTTGATGGAACGCGCGGGATACATCATGCCGACCGGAGATCCGATAGAGGCGTCTAATGCCGCCAAAAAGACAACGTACTCGATCGACAATCTAACAGTGGAAGAAGAAAAGGAAATGCTCGACTACCTAAACTATATCCGCTCGAAAAAGCGATGAGCGATCCATCGGAACCTTGAGCTGTTGCACGGATTCTACGCATTTGATCTCAATTGATGTTTGTCGATGGTTTACGGCTCTCCATTCGTTCGAATTGGTACGATCGATCCGTTTTCCATAGACGATGACATTCATCTTGCTCTAGGCATCGGCATGGAGCTTTGCCAATGTCTGCAGAGAACGATCTGCCGCCGTCGGATCTTCTGACGTCGTCCTCTCGCCGAAGTTCGCAGCCCCGCGGATGTCACATCTCGTCAGTAGAAGTTTGGACCATCCCAATGAAATTAAGCAGTGAAGAAGAGCGGCAGATCTCGGAAGCCCGCACCAGTGAGGTCCCGACTAAGCGACCGACGGTGCCTGCGTTGGAGCAACTTCTGTATTTTGCGCGACCGGTGCTAGACCATGGCTTCGTTCGGGTGGTCGACTATATGGGGGACGACACCTCCGTCGTTCAAGCTGCGCGCGTTTCTTATGGGCGCGGCACCAGGAAGGTAAGCGACGACACCAATCTAATCCGCTATTTGTTGCGCCATAATCATACGACGCCATTCGAGATGGCCGAAATAAAACTGCACGTAAAGCTTCCCATCTTCGTCGCGCGACAATGGATCAGACATCGAACCGCGAGCGTGAATGAGTATTCGGCCCGATATTCCCTTCTCGACAAAGAATTTTACATGCCGGCACCTGAGAACTTGGCCGCCCAGTCGAATACAAACCGCCAGGGTCGGGACGGCGCGCTCGACGCGATCGAGGCCGGTCGCGTTCTAACAATTCTACGCAGGGACGCCGAGAATGCCTACTCCGACTATCTTGATATGCTCAATCTCGATGAGAATGAGAACGTTTTGTCCAACGAGAGGACCGGCCTTGCTCGTGAGCTTGCCCGGATGAATCTATCGCTGAATTTCTATACTCAATGGTACTGGAAGATCGATCTTCATAATTTTATGAACTTCCTTCGCCTCCGCGCCGATCCACACGCTCAATACGAAATCCGCGCTTACGCCGACGCGCTGTTGGACGTTTTCAGAGCTTGGTGCCCAATCAGTTACGATGCTTTTATGGAGTACAAGCTCCACTCGACCCTTCTTTCCAAATCTGCAATTGCGGTGTTGCAGAAAGCGCTTCAGGGGGAGAAAGTCGCGTACGAGGACAGTGCCCTCTCAAAACGTGAATGGGACGAGTTGAAAAGCAAATTCCAATTTTAAAGTAAGAGGTCAATATGTCACGAAGTTCGCGTAATTTCTATTCAATAGATGTGGGTCGCTCGCGAACGACAAGCGGACCAGCCAGTGAATTGGCCGAGCGAATTCTCACCACGCTGAGTGGATCTCCATCCATCACTGGGCAGAGCCTTGTCCAAGCAGTTGGCGGCGACCCTAGCGAGGTTGAAGAACTCGTTCAGACCATGATCAATTTGAAGCTCATTCAACGGCCGACCAAGACCAAGCTTGCCCTCTCGTCTTCAGGAAAGATCGCACTTGAGAACAAATTGCTGTCAATCTCGAGCGGCGATAGCGTCTAACAGAGCAAAATCGACTGTATTGATCGCGACCCTCGATATGCCACTACTTGTCGCCGCCGCGTGCGACGACACAACAGGATAAATCAAGCTAACCGTCACGGGCGACGCTTGGGTGAGATAGAAAAGTGCCGCTCCCAGCATTTGAGGCTTTGGCCCCAGTGCAGCGATATAGAACCGAGATTTCTGGTTCTTAGTCCTTGCCTCCGTTACAATGGCACTTAATTCCGTCGCAACGGCGAAGGGGTCAGCAGCTGCCGCAAACCTCTTGGTTTTCGCAGCTTCATTGTCCGGAATAGGATTGTCGATGCCAAAGGCCTGCAGAATATTCTGCTGATACATGTCGGGCTGAAGCGACGGCAGACCGAAAAGCTGAAATCGCTGCGCAGATCCTTTGTGTTCGATGACCTCCAGTTGCAGAGCAGCATCGAACCCTGGCGCGAGGATCAGAACCTCATGCGCGCCCGGCTGGTTGACGCCGCTGAAGCCAGTGATTTCCTTCACGTCCGTTACCTCCCCTGATGAGAACTTCGTCTGTTCGCGCTTGGCGTAGTCCGCGGGCTGCGAATAAATCACGTCGAACGTTCCGACCCCTTGGTGCTTGAGAAGACGAATTAGGATCGCGATCTGTGGGCGCACCATTCCGGTAATATCGAAACAGACGCGAGACTGTTTGAGATCGCAAAGCGACCCGAGGTACTGGATCAAACCTATCATTGCTTCAGCATCGCCACCGGCGGCATGGTATTTGGGCCCGGTTGGCAGCATGTTACCCAAAATCTTGTACTCTGGATGAACCACCCAGAGTTTCTGATCGGCTACGACGCGAGCATGCACTCGACTTATTCGGTCGCTACCGTCCCAAGATGAGACGAACACGTCCCATGACTTCGACCAAGGCTGATCGATCGAGACTTCCTCTCGGTAGAAATAATCGAAGAATTTCATGTGCGGAGGTCGAACAATGAGGGCGTTTCCTGACGGATCCGCTTGCCAAAATAAGGCGCGGACATCTTATCCGTCCACGTCCTGAGCAATTCCTTGAAATCATCTTCCCGCGAGGGATCGAAAATAATCTCGACTTCAACCGGTTTCAAACGAGCTATGCCGCGCCGCGCAGCCGGCAAATTCCACTTCGGCCCTAACAGTGCATTCATCTGAAACTTGGAGACCCGCTCCTTCGTATTTCTATCTATCTCTCCACCGGTTATTCGGACGAGGAAGGAGTGCTGTTCCGCAAGCCGGACGCGCTCCTGAATCGCGGCTGGCAGATCGCGCTCCTTTACGCTGAAGCCGAGCAGAGAACACTCAACCGGCTTGTCTGCGAAACGATTGACCTCAAACAGCTGGCCTAGACGCTCGACACCCGTGACGATCGCGAACTCCTGCTCTCCGGATTTTCGCATGGTCGTCAAAAACCAATCTGCGCATTCTTGAAGTCCAAGCTCCTGGTCTTTAGTCGAGATCTGCGAGATCTGATCCGAAGACCTGTTATAGATCCCCCAATCGAATATTTGCTTGAGCAGATTCAAAAGGCTGCGCGGCAGCCCCTCCGACATTCGAATAAACGTCTTCATCCCGTAGTGAAGAGATTGTCGCTTGCGTTCGTCTCGAAACAACTGTGCGAGAAGATCGGATCCATAATGCTGAACGGCGCGCTGATACTTGCCGGGTGCCTGTGGGCGAGACTGAAAACCTCGGCATTCCGCCTTTAGTTCGCTCGACCGACGGAGTAGATCCTCGTTGCGAAACATGGCCTGGTACAGGAGAAGAATATTGACCTTCTCGAGAAGAGGATACTTCTCGCTTTCAATCCGGCGAAGAATCGTTTCGATTTCGTGGGGACTATGGACTCCGGTCAAGATACGAGACTTCAAAGCCGCCTTGGCCTTGCGCTCGAACCGAGCCAGATGAGTTCGAGCGCGATTGGACACACGCTCTCTGACGAATTCGCTATCCCAGCTCAGGTCGGGCATCTCAAATAGAGCGTCAATCTGCGCTCGTGAGATGCTTCCAGCATGCCCGAGCCCGGCCATCTCCAATCGCTTCTGAACCAACTGGTAGGAGAACTTGATCCACTGGCCTTTGGACTGTCTGAAGCGACGATCCAGATACCAGGTTTCGAATTCGGACCCGCTTCGGTTCTCCTCGTTGTCCTTAAAGGTCCTTCGCGTCTTAATACTCCACAGTCGGCCGCCCACTCTGAACGTGGACGGCGCCGATCGCTCTCGGATCAGGGTGTTGATATGCCTCTGCTGCTCTTCGGCGATCGTCTCAAACTCATCGAGATGATAAGCGAACACGACTTTGCGGAATGCCGCGATCTTGCGTTTGAGAATCTTCGGAATGCCGAATATTAACTGACCGGTCGCAGCGCGAATTTCGATGTTCAACGTTCCATCGAACATTATGTTGTTGATTGCCAAATCGATCTCTGCCTGCATTTTCGACAGCAGGTTTAAGCAATCATCGAACGTCTGCAGACGATTGGAAGCAACGCGGCCGAGCAACCCGACGATGGAGTCGCAGACCTCCCCTTCGACTTCCAGTATAGACGGGTCGTCCTCGCGCATACGAACGAGAACCTGAAGGAGTTCCTGCGCCAACCACAGCTCCAGGTAGTATGAAAAAAGGGCTCGCCAGACTTCCCGCGACTGATTGTGGTTCTGGAAGCGCTCTGCATTCAAGCGCCCCAACAGCACGTAGATTCCAAGGTACCCTTCCTCGGAAAGGCCCTGCAGGCAGCCAATCGATCTCTCCTCGTACCGAATTCGCTGGAGAGCGAACGAATGATAACGCATCCAGTGGGTCTTCCCGCTTCCCTTGCCACCTAAGAGGAACAGCGGCATTGGCGACGTGGGCCGGAAGACTGAGCCTTTCCGATCGCCTGAAACAGCCACCCACAACCGCTGGATTTCCTCGTCGCTTAAATCGACCGCCTGCGTGATTGCGAACGGGTTGATGTGTCCGATTTCGATTGCCTGAGCCATTCTACGCAGCCTTCGAATATCGTCGGAAGATCGGGGACCACGTCGGCAATGATGCCGGATGCTCAGACCAGAATATCGGCAAGGTGTTATCAGGCGTATTGTGATTGAAGCCGATGGCCAACTGACTGTTCTTGTAGCCCAGGGGGTTCCGCGCCCATAGAATTCGTCCGTAATAGTAGCAAATTCTTTCGGCTTCGGCTCGCAACTTGTCATCCTTGTAAAAGCGCGAGGTGGGCGAGAAGCATTGGAACGACGCGTCCAACTCCATCAGACAGCATACTTCGGAAAACGCGGTGTTCTTACGAGCGTAGTCCAAGCCGTCCAACGTCGCGAATATCGGACAATAAGAAATCTTCGCTTTAGAGTGGGCGGACAAGGTCTTTATGACTTTTTCAGAAAATTGCTCGATTTGCTGGCCGCTACCGCAGATGTCGTCGATGAAGAGATAATGATCGACGGAGGCTTCGCCGTGAACATCATTCGCGCCGGGAAATCCCGGCAGTTCGAATTGGTTTGGAAAGAGACCGGAGACTAGATTGTTCTCCTGCCTGAAGTAATAGAGCAAATGTTGACCGCTTTCCGACGGATTGCCTACAGCGAGGAAGCGCGTTCGGCTTATGGCCTCCTGCAGCTTCGCATCGATCAAGGTAAGGTTGATCGTATCGCTATTTTCTTTTCGAATTTTCGCGATGGCAGGCCGCTGACATGCGTACTGAAAATGGGCCCTAAGCAGTTCCCGCACCTCTCTGATGCCGAAGTAGAGAAAGTTGGACAACAGGTGCAGCATATGCAGGCGTTCGTTTACACCGCCAGGCCCGGATTCACTAAAAGACGACAACCAGTCCTCTATCTCCTTTCCCGTTGCATGCCCCTCCCAAACGGTCTCGCTCAGTCTCTTTATCTTCTTGCGCAGATATTGTTCGTCAAACATTTTGGCAACGCTTCTTGAATAAGAGGATCGTTTCTTTGGAGATCAATCCCGCGGTGTTATGCCGTTTCGTGATGAGGCCGCGGGACCGGATGCGATCCTCGAGGCGAAGAGTCAGATCCAGACCGAGTTCTTGGCATATCTCGGTGAGGTAGCGTTGCGTATCGAATACATAGCCGCAAACAGTGTTGTTACCGACGATCATGACCAGGTGACCATCAGGCCGCAACCGTCGACACGAGCGGGAAAGTGCATCGCGCATCTCCAGCAAGAACGATCCGGCAATGTGCTGTCTTAGGGGATTCACCTTGCCGATCTTGGCCAAGAGCGCCTTCGCGGACGGAACAGGCACATCGATTTCGGATCGCTCCGAGCTATTGAAATGTTCGCGTCCGATGCTTCGACGCTCCAAGTCCCGCAATCCGGATCGGGCCAGCCCCAACCATTGCAGACTGAGAGACGATGCTCGGATGTATTTTTGTGCGCTGCCGTATGGCGGCGAAGTGATTATGAGATCGACGCAGTCCTCGCCCAGGGCGGTGCGCGCATCATCGAACAGCGAAACGCGAGGTTCACTGCACTGCTCAGCAAGGCGTTTAAGGCGTTCGAAATTCTCTTCGACGAGGAGCTCGAAGCAGGCGAACACGTCGGCGGCCGACCGCTCCAATAGCCAAAGACGTCTCATCTTGCGTTGCTGAGAGGTCAGGGATGTCTTGCGTGCGTTGATTCGTACTGGCACGGGCACGGTCGGGTCGGTCAAGCTGACGCGGAAGACTACCGCAGAGTAACACGCTTTGAAAAAACGCTCGGCGGGTCCCTCGGGCATCGCCTCCAGCGCCCTTCCCAATCTGCTCAACTGAGAGAGAGCCTTGTCGCCGAACCACCGTTCAAGATTGACGGAGCCTTCTGGAGGGCTCGATTTCCTTCGCGGCAAGTTCGACCAGATGAAGTCGAGACCGGCATCGACGACCTCCTCCGAAAGCAGCGTGGTTTTGGCGGAGGTAATAAGGCGCGCGAGCGGATTTGAATCGGCCCCCTGGACCACCGCCCCCCTTACGAGGCCCTCGACTAGCACAGTTCCGGATCCGCAGAACGGGTCGTAGACAGTGGCGCCTGGCTGCATGAGCTGGCTGCAGTTCAAGAAGAAGAGCGGGATATTGAGAAGCAGTTTCGCGGGATAGGGATGGAAGCGGTGCGTGAATCGATCTGAGGCCGAAGAATTTCCGACCAACTCGCGAAAATCAACCTCCACGGCGCGACCGCGCTTGAAGCGGCTGAGCAGGGCGTCGAGTTCGTCGTCAAATGGACGCGAGAGCGGGTCGAGTGAGCGTTGCAGCATCTGTAGGGATTTACCGGGCGCACGGTAGTCCAATCTATACTACGCACCACGGCCAATAACCCTTAATCTTCGATATCCCAACGTTTCTCAACGCTTGGTGGTACGCAGGGTGGGCCAGTGGGCGGAAGTCACGGCAGAAACCGCGGTCGATGAGCCCGCCGAAGCAAACGTCTCTAGCGCCACAGCGCGCGTCAATTGATTACCCAATGGAACCCTTTACGCTCGACCTGCAGCACCAGAAATGTGGTACGAAGCGTGGTACGAAAAAAATTTACCACCCACCTTGGTCTAGAAGCGTTGATTTTATTGGTAGCGAGAGAGGGACTCGAACCCCCGACCCCAGGATTATGATTCCCGTGCTCTAACCAGCTGAGCTACCTCGCCACGATTCACCGTCACGGCTAAGCATATGCCGCCGTCGCGAACGCGCGGCATATAAGAAGCCGGTCAGGGGCATGTCAAGCAAACCCGGATCCAACCCCAAGTGCCTGCAAAGCGTGATTATTTCGGGCGGACCGTGGGATTGCCGCCGGAGCTGCCGGGTGGCGGAATCACCGGCATTGCCGAGGTATTTCCGGTATCAGGGATAGGGGCGCGGATTTCCGGGTCGATGCCGGCGGGCGGGCACAATACGCCGTCCGACTGGGCCAGCTTGTCGCTGAGCGGTTCGGCGCGCTGGCCCGTGGTGGCGCCGCCCTCGGGCGCGATCGAGCCTTGCTGCGGCGCGGGCTGCATTGGGGTACAATTGCTCGCACGCGCGGGCGGCGGCGGCGCGGTTTGCTGCGGCGGCGTCGCCGGCGACGGAGGTGCCTGCGCACCAGCAACGCTCGAAGCGGCGATCAGCAGCACGCACGATAGTATGAGTGAGGGTTTCATTCGCATGCAGGGAAAACGGCCCGCGGGCGCGAAAGGTTCCCGGCTACAGACTTCCGTTTCGAGGGAATTGAAACGGGGCTCTGGATTCTTGATTTGACGCGTTTTCTTGACGCGAACCGGTCTCCGCTCGCCTGAGAACGCTCAAAAGCGTCGCAAGCGTCAGGATTTGCGGTAGCGGATCAGCGAGAAATGCCCCATCGGCGGCATCGGGCGGCGCTCGGTCAGGGTGACGCCGCCGTGCCTGGCGGCCCAGTTCGCCAGCCGCGCCCAGGCGAATTCCGGCCGCCAGCCGAGCCGGCGCGCCAACGGGGCGAACGCCAGTTCGAAGGCGCGGCGCGGACCACTCTCGGCGCCGATGTGATTGACCAAAATGAGTTCGCCGCCGGGCTTCAGCACGCGGATGAAATCGTCCAGCGTGGCTTCAGGATCCGGCACCGCGGTGATGACGTATTGCGCCACCACCGCATCGAACGACGAATCCCTGAACGCGAGATTCTTGGCGTCCATCACCGCGAGCGTCTCGACATTGCGAAGACCGAGCGCGCGCACGCGGCTCTGCGCCTTGCGCAGCATCGGCTCGGAAATATCGACGCCGCACAATTTCGTGGTGGACGAATACTCCGACAACGACAACCCGGTGCCGACGCCGACATCGAGAATCCGGCCGCCGATCCTGTCGGCTTCGGCGATGGTCGATTGCCGGCCATGGTCGAACACCTTGCCGAACACCAGGTCGTAGACCGGCGCCCAGCGCTCATAAGCCTTTGCGACCCCCGCGCGGTCGATATCTGCAGCCATGCCCCGCCCTGAAAATGATCTGTCCGAGATTGTTATCCGCGCACAGCCTCGACCAGCGGCCGCCATGCGGCGGCTTCGCGCGGCGCGGCCTTCAGCGCGCCCTTGGCGGTTGCGCTCTTGATGAACCCGCCGCCGAGCACGCGCGCCTGCCCCGAAGGCGCATCGTAGAACACGCAGGCCTGCCCCGGCGAAACGCCCTCTTCGCCCGCGACCAGTTCGATCTCATGACCGGCATCGGTCGCGCGCAGCCATGCCGGCTGCGGCGCGCGGGTCGATCGCACCCGCACGAACATCTCGAGGCCTTCGCCGACCGCCGCATCGAGCGCGCCGTCGCCGATCCAGTTGACGTCGCGCAGCTGGATGCGATCCATCCGCAGCGCCTCGCGCGGACCCACCACGACGCGGCGGCTGGCGGGCTCCAGCCGCACCACATAGAGCGGCGCGCTGGAAGCGATGCCGAGGCCGCGGCGCTGGCCCACGGTGAAGTGAACGATGCCCTGATGCCGGCCGATGACGCGCCCGCCGAGGTCGACGATGTCACCGGGCTCGACGGCGTTGGGCCGCAACCGGCCGATGATGTCGGTATAGCGCCCGGATGGCACGAAACAGATGTCCTGGCTGTCCTGCTTGTCGGCGACGGTGAGATCAAAACGCCGCGCCATTTCGCGCGCCTGCGGCTTGGTCATGTCGCCGAGCGGGAAGCGCAGAAAATCGAGCTGCTCGCGGGTGGTGGCGAACAGGAAATAGCTCTGGTCGCGATCAGAATCGGCGGCGCATACCAGCGCGCGCGATCCGTCCGCAAGGCGGCGCGAGGCGACGTAATGGCCGGTGGCGAGCGCCGAGGCGCCGAGTTCGCGCGCGGTCGACAGCAGATCGCGGAACTTGATCGAGCGGTTGCACTCGATGCAGGGCACCGGCGTTTCCCCCGACGCGTAGCTCGCGGCGAAATTGTCGATCACCGATTCGCGGAAGCGGCTCTCGTAGTCGAGCACGTAGTGCGGGATGCCGATCCGCTCGGCGACATTGCGGGCGTCGTGGATGTCCTGCCCGGCGCAGCAGGCGCCCTTGCGGTGGGTGGCCGCGCCATGATCGTAGAGCTGCAGCGTGATGCCGACGACGTCATAGCCCTCGGACTTCAGCAGCGCGGCCGTCACCGAGGAGTCGACACCGCCCGACATGGCGACGACGATCCTGGTGTCTTGGGGGCGGCCTTGCAGGTCCAGACTGTTGAGCATGGTTCCGGTCATCGGTGCGATCGCGGCCCGGAGGGCTTGGCAATCAAACAAAAAGCCTTGCAGCTAGAAAGTCTCAGGTCAGAAAGCCTCTCGTCACGGTACCGGGAAAACTTCCGGCTTTTTCCGAGCGGCCGAAGACAGCCCTTAATATAGGCCGTATCCCCGTGAAGCAATCACGCCAGCCGGTTTTGCGCACCGGCCACGGCAAATCTTGCCGCCGGGCAGAAAAGGAAAGCGCGAGAGCGCCCCGTAGAATTGCCTGATGCCCTATAAGCACATGAAAACGCTGCATGTTTTTTGGAACCTGAGGTGGCCCGGTCCTTGCTGATATCTGGCCAGCTCCATTCGCGAAAGGCCGCCCGTGTTCAGCGTGACAACAGACCCCGCCCCGAACATGTCGTTCCAGGGTGCGCCCTCGCCGCGAGCCGGCAGGTCCGACCCATCGCCCGGAAACGACGGTTTCGCGGCGCTGGTCGACAACGGCCCCCCCGCCAACGGCAACAAGGCGCGGGCCGACAGTTCTCACGCGCGGGCCCAGGAGCAAACCGCCTCGCAGCGCCGTTCCGACGACGCCGCGGCGAACGCTGCGGACGGCCGCCGATCGCGCGACACGGCGGCTGCCGACCGGGCAGCCAGGAGCGATCTGGACGACCGCGACGTCAATGCCCGACAGCGCGCCGATGACGCGGCCGATGCCGAGGCAAACGACGAGGCGCCCCCGCGCGTTGGCGCAACGCCCGCGGACGCGGCGCCTGCGCCATCGACCGAAAGCCGGGTTTACGACCAGCCTTCAGTAACCGATTCCACCGCCGATCAGCCGGTCCCGCTACCGCAGGATGCCGCGGCCGTGACGGTGCCGGACGCGGTCGCCGTGCCGATCGCCGCCGCTACCGCCTCGACGGAAGCTGCGCCCGCCTTACCTGCGTCCGGCATTGTCACGGCGCCGCTGGCGATCGCGGCAGCCGCGATCGCTGCCAGCACCTCCGCGGTCGCTGCGATGGGTCAGGCCAAATTCGATTCCACCGCCACCGCGGCGGCCGCGTCGGATGCCGGCGCCGACGCCAACACCGCGGCGCAGGCCGCCGCGCGTGCCGTCATCGCCGCATCCGCGGGTCAGCCGGCCACGCCGACCGACGCGAGCCCGGCAGCCGGCACGGCGTTGGCCGCCGCCGCCGTCGCCGTGCCGAAGGGTACGATGCCGCCCAAGACGCCGGCGGCCCAGCCCGGCACCGCGGCATCGGACGATCTCAATCCCGCGCCGGTGAGCGCCGATTCCGCGGCAACGGCAACATCGACTCCAGCGTCCGCGACCACCGTCGCGCCACAGACGGCCGTGGCCGGCCAAGACAACGCCGGGCCCGGCGCCCTCGATGCGGCCAAGGCGGATGGCTCCGCCGCCACCCTGGCATCGGCAGCCAATGCGCCGGGCCGCGCCCATCAGGAGCTCGCCCCGGCGGGACAAGCGCCGATCGATCCAGCCGTGCAGACGGTGAGCCCGATCCAGCCACAGCTTCACTCCGGCCCGGTCGCCGCGACAGCCGCGGCCCTCACACGCGTCACGGCCGCAACGGATGCGGCGGTGCCGCTGAGCGGACTCGCGCTTGAGATTGCGGTGTCGGTGCAAAGCGGCAGGAGTCGCTTCGAGATCCGGCTCGACCCGGCCGAGCTCGGCCGCATCGATGTTCGCATCGACGTCGACCGCAATGGCCTCGTGACCTCGCATCTGATGGTCGAAAAGCTGGAAACGCTGTCGATGCTGCGCCAGGATGCCGCGCAGCTGCAGCGTGCGCTCGATGACGCCGGGCTCTCGACCGGCAACAGCGGCCTGCAATTCAGCCTGCGCGACCAGTCATCATCCGATCAGAACGACGGCGGCCGATCGGGGCCCGATGCGCATCGGCTGATCGTGAACGAGGAAGACGGCGTTGCCGCCGGTGTCGCGGGACGCACCTATGGCCGCATGCTCGGTTCGAGCGGCGGCGTCGATATCAGAGTCTGAGGAACGCACCATGGCAATCGAAGCAACCCTCCCGCCGACGGTCGTATCGGCTCCGGCAACGAACACCGACAAGGCCGTCCCGGCCTCGACCTCGTCGACGGGGCTCGCGGACAATTTCCAGACCTTTCTGACGCTGCTGACAACGCAGCTGCAGAACCAGAACCCACTCGATCCGCTCGATACCAACCAGTTCACCCAGCAACTGGTGCAATTCGCTGGCGTCGAGCAGCAGCTCAAGTCGAACGAACAGCTGAAGGCGCTGATCGCGATCGAGAAGAGCGCACAGGCGACCCAGGCCCTGATCTATGTCGGCCACACCGTCGCCGTCGACGGCAGCAGCCAGCAGTTCAACGGCTCGGCAACCTGGAATCTGAAGGCCGACAGGGACGCGACCGCCGCGGTCACCATCACGAATTCGGCCGGACAGACGGTCTATTCCGGCAACTATACGCTGAGCAAGGGCAATGCCAGTTTCGTGTGGGACGGCAAGGGCAATGACGGCACCCAGTGGCCGGCCGGCGCCTACAAGCTGACTGCGACCGCCAAGGATGCCTCGGGCAAGGACGTCGGCATCGCGACGGAAATCCAGGGCATCGTCGATTCGGTCGATCTCACCGCCACCCCGGCCCTGCTCTCGATCGGCGGGGACACCTACACCACCGATCAGATCAGACGCGTGGTCCGTCCGACCGCCGCCGCCGCCTAAGCGCGCCCTCGCGCGCCGCCGTCCCCCTCTCCCCCGAGATCTCTGCCCGGCCCGGCGTCAGCAGACGCCGGGCCGGAATGCGTCGGCGGTCATTTCAAGGAGATTCGTATTGAAGCATTGGGCTTAGGCAAATTTTAAGCCGAGGGGCGTAGGTTGCTAGCTGTGAGTTCAGTGGTTGAGAGTTTGTGAGTACGCCATGACAGAACCCCATCGCCCGAGGGTAAAATACGTCATCGGGCCTGACGGCAGTCCGTTAACAATTGCTGATCTGCCCGCGCCCGGGACCAAACGGTGGGTCATCCGCCGCAAGGCCGAAGTCGTTGCCGCGGTTCGCGGCGGCCTGCTCTCCCTCGAGGAGGCTTGCAGCCGCTACACGCTGACGGTAGACGAATTCCTTTCCTGGCAGTTTTCCATCGATCAACATGGCCTTGCCGGCCTGCGCACCACCCGCATCCAGCAATACCGGCAATAGACCTTCCCAGACCTGTGGCATTCGACGAAAATCGGCTTCGTTTTGCGAAGCCGATTTTTTTCATGTTGAACTTTCGCCACGGCCCTTAACTTCCGTTAACCATATCGAAACCATCCCATAGGCAATAATTGCCCAGTCGGCTCCAGGGGCCGAATCTAGGGGCGGATTGGTTTTGCAGGGTCTGGCAGCTTTTCTGAAAGGTCTGGGCGCTTCGCGCCTGATGGCGATGGTCGCGGTGACGGCCGCGCTGATCGGCTTCTTCGCGTTCGTCATCATGCGCGTCACCACGCCGCAGATGACCACCCTGTTTACCGACCTCTCGACCGAGGACTCCTCGGGGATCATCAAGGATCTGGAACGCCAGGCGATTCCCTTCGAACTGCGCAACGAAGGCGCCGTCATCATGGTTCCGAAGGACAAGGTCACCCGGCTGCGCATGAAGCTTGCCGAAGGCGGCCTGCCCAAGGGCGGCGGCGTCGGCTACGAGATTTTCGACAAGTCCGATGCGCTCGGCACCACCAGCTTCGTCCAGAACATCAATCATCTGCGCGCGCTGGAGGGCGAACTGGCCCGCACCATCCGCGCCATCGACCGCATTCAGGCCGCGCGCGTCCATCTGGTGCTGCCCGAGCGTCCGTTGTTTTCGCGCGAAACGCCCGAACCGTCGGCCTCCATCGTGGTGCGCGTGCGCGGTTCGCTCGAACCGCAGCAGATCAGAGCCATCCGCCACGTCGTCGCCTCCGCCGTCAACGGCCTGAAGCCGCAGCGGGTGTCGATCGTCGATGAAGCCGGCCAATTGCTCGCCGACGGCGCCACCGGCGAAAGCGATAACGCGGTCGGCGACGAGCGCCGCGCCGGTTTCGAGAAGCGGATGCGCAACCAGATCGAGGCGATCGTTTCCTCGGTGGTCGGCGCCGGCCGCGCCCGGGTCCAGCTCTCGGCCGATTTCGACTACAACAAGATCACCCAGACGTCGGACAAGTACGATCCCGAGGGCCGGGTGCTGCGCTCGAGCCAGACCCGGGAAGAATCCTCCGCTACGGCCGAAAACGGCGGCCAGGTCACCGTCAACAACGAGCTGCCGGGCGCCCAGAACAGGGACCCCGCGGCGGTCGCGCGCGACCAGAGCAAGAAGAGCGAAGAGACCAACAATTACGAGATTTCCCGCACCACCAAGACCGAAGTGACCGAGGTCGGGGTGCTGGTCGACGGCAGCTACGTCAAGAACGAAAAGGGCGAGCTGGTCTATCAGGAGCGCAACAAGGAACAGCTCGACCGCATCGCGGCGCTGGTGCGCTCGGCGATCGGCTTCGACCAGAAACGCGGCGACCAGGTCGAGATCGTCAACCTCAAATTCGCCGAAGCACCGGTCGTGCCGCCGGTCGTAGAGCCGGCCGGCCTGCTCGGCATGCTGCAATTCACCAAGCACGACGTGATGTACGTCATCGAACTCGGCGTCATGATGCTGCTCGGTCTCGTGGTGTTGTTCATGGTGATCCGGCCGCTGGTCAAGCGCATCCTGGCCTCGGAGGAGGTCGCCTCGCTGACCGGCGGGGGTGCGCTGCCGGCGCTGACCGGCGGCGACCCGGCCGATCCCACCGGCCAGAATCTGCTTTCCAACACCACCGCGCAACTGATCGACGTCGCCCAGGTGCAGGGCCAGGTCCACGCCCAGTCGGTGCATCGCGTCGGCGAACTGGCCGAGCGAAATCCCAGTGAAACCGCCACCATCGTGCGCCAGTGGCTGACGGAGCCCGCGACCTGACATGGCCGTACCGCAAACCACCAACGCCAACGACATCTCCAGCGTCATCGCCAATCTGGCGAGCCGTCAGGCCAATCGTCCGAAGGGCGCGAAGCTGAGCGGCCCCAAGCGCGCCGCGATCCTGATGCTGGCGCTGGGGGAACAGTATGGCGGAAAGGTCTGGGCGCTGCTCGACGACGACGAGGTGCGTGAACTGTCGATGCACATGTCCACGCTCGGCACCGTCGAGGCCGACGTGGTGGAAGACCTGCTGCTCGAATTCGTCTCGCGGATGTCGGCATCCGGCGCGCTGATGGGCACGTTCGACGCCACCGAGCGGCTGCTGCAGCAGTACCTGCCATCCGATCGCGTCACCGGCATCATGGACGAAATTCGGGGGCCCGCCGGCCGCAACATGTGGGAGAAGCTCTCCAATGTGCAGGAGGAGGTGCTCGCCAACTACCTGAAGAACGAATATCCGCAGACCATCGCCGTGGTGCTGTCGAAACTGAAGCCGGAACACGCCGCCCGCGTGCTCGCGATCCTGCCGGAGGACATGGCGCTGGACGTGATCGGCCGGATGCTGAAAATGGAAGCGGTGCAGAAGGAAGTGATCGAACGCGTCGAACAGACGCTTCGCACCGAATTCATGTCAAACCTGTCGCAGACCCGCCGCCGCGACGCCCACGAGGTGATGGCCGAGATCTTCAACAATTTCGACCGCCAGACCGAAACCCGCTTCATCACGTCGCTGGAAGAGGACAACCGCGAATCCGCCGAACGCATCAAGGCGCTGATGTTCACCTTCGACGACCTCGTCAAGCTCGACGCCGCCTCGGCCCAGACCCTGATGCGCAACGTCGACAAGGACAAGCTCGGCATCGCGCTGAAGAGCGCCAACGAGGACGTCCGCGGCTTCTTCCTCGGCAACATGTCGTCGCGCGCCGGCAAGATGCTGCTCGACGACATGGCGGCGCTCGGCCCGGTGCGGCTGCGCGATGTCGACGAGGCGCAGGCGCTGCTCGTCAATCTCGCCAAGGACCTCGCGGCCAAGGGCGAAATCATGCTGACCAAAAACCGCGCCGACGACGAACTGGTGTACTGATGGCCGCACCCGCGAAATTCCTGTTCGACATGGACTTCGGCGCCCCCGACAAGGCGCGCGAGCGGCCGGCCACGCCGTCGGAAATCGCGCAGAAGATCGCCGCCGCCGAGGCTCGCGCCTACCGCGACGGGTTCGACGCCGGACAGCGCGAGGCGAAAGCGGAAAGCGATCGCCGCATTGCGCTGGCGCTCGAGGAGATCGGCGTCGGCGTTCGCGGCATCGCGACCGGCTTCTCCGGCATCGAAACCCGGATGGAGACCGAAGCGGTCGACGTCGCGGTGGCGGTGGCGCGCAAGCTGTGCAGCGAGCTGGTCGCCGGCGAACCGCTCGGCGAGATCGTGGCGCTGGTCAGCGACTGCTTCTCGCATCTGGTGGCCACCCCGCATCTGGTGGTTCGCGTCAACGAGCAGCTTTACGAGGCCGCGCGCGAGCGGATCGAGCAATTGGCGAAGCGGAGCGGCTTCGAGGGCCGTCTCGTCATCCTGGCCGAGCCGGACATTGCGACCGGGGACTGCAGGATCGAGTGGGCCGACGGCGGCGTGGTGCTGGAGCGCGCGGCGATCGAAGCCAAGATCAACGAACTTGTCGGGCGCTACATCGCGTCCCGCGGCCAGGCCGGAACTCCGGCCAAGAGGACTGACCCATGAGTGATACCGACGCCCAGGTTCCGCTTCCCGATCTCAACGCCGCGGACACGACGGCGATCGATGACGTGGCCTATCTCGAAGACGAACAGGCTTCGCGCATCGCCGCCGACCTGGAAGCCGTGTTCGACGTGCCGGTACAGGTTTCGGCGGTGCTCGGCCGCTCCAAGATGGATGTGGGCGAACTGCTGAAACTCGGGCCCGGCACCGTGCTCGAACTCGATCGCCGCGTCGGCGAAGCCATCGACATCTACGTCAACAACCGCCTGGTAGCGCGCGGCGAAGTGGTTCTGGTCGAAGACAAGCTCGGCGTGACCATGACGGAAATCATCAAGGCGGAACGCGCCTGAAGGCGCTCTTAGAGATACAGCGCAAGGCGCGCGAACAGACGAACAGGAGAACATCATGCGGCTTCTCATCGTTGGCACCCTGAAGGGCCAGCTTACGACCGCCACCAAGATCGCGATGGATAATGGCGCCTCCGTCACCCATGCGGAGAACCACGACCAGGCGATGGGCGTACTCCGCGGCGGCAAGGGCGCCGACCTGCTGCTGGTCGACGTCGCGCTCGACATCCGCGATCTGGTGATGCGGCTGGAGGCCGAACACATCCATGTGCCGATCGTCGCCTGCGGCATCTCCAATGACGCCCGCGCCGCGGTCGCAGCGATCCACGCCGGCGCCAAGGAATACATCCCGTTGCCGCCCGATCCGCAATTGATCGCCGCGGTGCTTGCCGCGGTCGCCAACGATACGCGCGAGATGGTCTATCGCGACGAGGCCATGGCCAAAGTGGTAAAGCTGGCGCAGCAGATCGCCGGCTCCGACGCCTCCGTGATGGTGACCGGCGAATCCGGCACCGGCAAGGAAGTGCTGGCACGCTATGTCCACACCCGCTCCCATCGCGCCAGGAAGCCGTTCATCTCGATCAATTGCGCGGCGATTCCCGAGCATCTGCTGGAATCCGAACTGTTCGGCCACGAGAAGGGCGCTTTCACCGGGGCGATCGCCCGGCGGATCGGAAAATTCGAGGAAGCCACCGGCGGCACCCTGCTGCTCGACGAAATCTCCGAAATGGACGTGCGGCTGCAGTCGAAATTGCTGCGCGCCATCCAGGAACGCGTGATCGATCGCGTCGGCGGCACCCGGCCGGTTCCGGTCGACATCCGCATCATCGCGACCTCGAACCGCAACCTGGCCGACGCGGTGCGCGAAGGCACCTTCCGCGAGGACCTGCTGTTCCGGCTCAACGTCGTGAACCTGAAGATCCCGCCGCTGCGGGAGCGGCCGGCCGATATTCTCGAACTGGCGCAGCATTTCGCCAAGAAATACGCCGACGCCAATGGCGTGCCGCTGCGCCCGATCTCACCGGAGGCGCGCCGCGTGCTGACGGCCAACCGCTGGCAGGGCAACGTCCGCGAACTCGAAAACACCATGCATCGTTCGGTGTTGATGGCGCAGGGCGACGAGATCGGCGCAGACGCCATCCTGACTCCGGACGGCGACCGTCTCGACCTGGCCAGGACCGTGCCGGCGGTGGCGCACGCCACCTTCGCCGCCGAACAGGTGACCCGCGCTCTGGTCGGCCGCACGGTCGCCGACGTCGAACGCGATCTGATCCTGGAGACGCTGAAGCATTGCCTCGGCAACCGCACCCACGCCGCCAATATCCTCGGCATCTCGATCCGCACGCTGCGCAACAAGCTCAACGAATATGCCGACGGCGGCCTGCCGATCACGCCGGCGGGATCGGGCGACTATGGCCGCGTGGCCGCAACGGCCTAGCGGCACATGTCGGAGACGCGGGACCGCTACGAATAGCTCGGCGCATCCGGCCGGCGAAAAATGTGGATCGGGTCGCCTGGCTGCAGGTCCCGCCCGGTGAAGGTCGCATAGGCAAAAAGCGCGAGGTAACCGATCGCGAGCGCGCCGACGGCATAGAATGCCCAGATCGCGACCCGCTTCATCGGATCGACCCGCGGCGCTGCGCCGCTCCGGCGAGGCGGAAGCCAGCCGGCAGCAGTCCCGCACGCACCATGGCGGCTTGTAGAATCCTTCGTTGCACGACGGGTCCTCTTCGGTTGCGGGTGTCAGATTATAGGTGCCGGACATCGCAGCCGCAAACGCGCGAGGGCCTGCTGCCTGACGTCCGATCGCCGCGGCATGGGAAAATGGGCTAACAACCCCGGTGCTTTTGTGGCAAATGGTGCTGCCGTCCGAGACATCGGGCAAACCGCACCGTTTCCGAGATCGCCATGCCCGCACCCAAGCCGCCCGCCTTCGAGACCCTGAGCCTCCACGCCGGGCAGCGTCCGGATCCCGTCACCGGCGCGCGGGCGGTCCCGATCTACCAGACCACATCCTACGTCTTCCAGGATTCCGAACACGCCGCCGCGCTGTTCAACCTCGAACGCGCCGGGCACATCTATACAAGGATATCGAATCCGACGACCGCGGTGCTGGAAGAGCGGCTGGCCGCGCTGGAGAGCGGTGTCGGCGCGATCTGCACCGCGAGCGGCATGGCGGCGCTACATCTGGCGATCGCCACGCTGCTCAACGCCGGCGATCATATCGTGGCCTCATCCTCGCTCTATGGCGGCACCATCAACCTGCTGGCACATACGCTGCCGCGCTTCGGCATCACCACCACTTTCGTCAAGCCGCGCGAACTGGACGCGTTCCGTGCCGCGATCCAGCCCAATACGCGCCTCGTGATCGGCGAGACCATCGGCAATCCCGGCCTCGAAGTGCTGGATATCCCAAGCGTCGCCGCCATCGCGCATGACGCCGGGATTCCGCTCTTGATCGACAACACGTTTGCGACACCCTATCTCAGCCGGCCGATCGAACTCGGCGCCGATCTCGTCATGAATTCGGCAACCAAATGGATCGGCGGCCACGGCATCGCCATCGGCGGCGTGATCGTCGATGGCGGCCGCTTCGACTGGCGCGCGTCCGGCAAGTTTCCGGTGCTGACCGAGCCCTATGCCGGCTATCACGGCATCGTCTTCGACGAGCAATTCGGCCAGGCCGCCTTCATCATGCGGGCGCGCACCGAGGGCCTGCGCGATTTCGGCGCGTGCCTGTCGCCGACCAATGCCTTTCAGCTGCTGCAGGGCGTCGAAACGCTCGGCGTTCGCATGGACCGCCATATGGCGAACACCCATGCCGTGCTGGAGGCCCTCACCGCCAACAAGGCGGTCGAATGGGTCTGGCATCCGTCACTGCCGGATCATCCCGATCATGAGCTCGCAAAACAGTTGCTGCCGCGCGGCGCCGGCTCGATCGTCAGTTTCGGCATCAAGGGCGGCAGGGCCGCCGGCAGAAAGTTCATCGAAGCGCTTCGCCTGGTCAGCCATCTCGCCAATGTCGGCGACGCCAAGACGCTGGTCATTCACCCCGCCAGCACGACGCATCAGCAGATGGATGCCGCCCAGCTCAAGTCGGCCGGGATCGGCGAGGAACTGGTGCGGCTGTCGGTCGGCATCGAATCATCAGCCGACATCATCGACGATCTCGGCCAGGCGCTCCGTATTTCCCAGAAGGCCTGAGCCATGCAATTGTCCGTGAACGGCATCGATACCTTCGTCGCCACCGGCGGCCGCGAATTCGACAAGTCGCTGCCATCCATCGTGCTGCTGCACGGCGCCGGCTTCGACCATACCACCTGGGCTTTGCATTCGAGGTGGTTTGCGCATCACGGCTTTGGCGTGCTGGCGCCGGATCTGCCGGGGCATGGACGCTCCGGCGGCGCGCCGCTTGCCAGCATCGGCGAGATGGCCGACTGGACCGCGGCGCTGCTCGATGCGGCCGGCGTGCCTGCAGCGCGGCTGGTCGGCCATTCCATGGGCTCGCTGATTGCGCTGGAAACCGCCGCGCGGCACCCGGCAAAGGTAACCGCGCTGAGCCTGATCGGCACGGCGGCCACCATGACCGTCGGCCCGGACCTGCTCAAGGCGGCGGAGGCCAACGACCATGCCGCCGTCGACATGGTCTCGATCTGGGGTCTCGGCTTTCAGGCCGAACTGGGCGGCAGCCTCGCGCCGGGCCTGTGGATGCATCATGGTGCGCAGCGGGTGCTCGAGCAGTGCCGTCCCGGCGTGCTGTTCAACGATCTCTCGGCCTGCAATGCCTATCAGGGCGCGCTCGCCGCCGCCGCCCAGATCAAGGTTCCGGCCACGCTGATTCTCGGCGAACGCGACATGATGACCCCCGCAAAAGCCGGCAAGTCGCTGGCCGCGGCGCTGCCGAATTCACGCACTGTGGTGCTGCCCGGCGCCGGCCACATGATGATGGTCGAGCGGCCCGACGAGTTGCTCGCGGCGCTGCGGGGCTGAGCGGACCTGATCGCGGCTTGTTGATCCAGCGCAACGCGACACCAACGCTCGCGTGGAAATATATCAAGTCTGCGATTCCAGGGCTCTGCAGAAAAGGAGCGTCCGATGGCTAATCCGTTCATTCATGTTGAGTTGAACACCACTGATGCTGCCAAGGCAAAATCGTTCTACGGTAAGCTGTTCGACTGGAAGCTTGAGGATATGCCCTCGTCTGACGGAGCCTATACGATGATCGAGGTCGGTGAAGGAACGGGCGGCGGATTGATGAAGCACCCAGTCCCGGGGGCACCGTCGACGTGGTTGGCTTATGTGCTTGTGGACGACGCTAAGGCGGCAACCGGCAAGGCCAGATCGCTCGGCGCGACTATTTTGAAAGACGTTACCGAAGTCCCGGGTAAGGGCTGGTTCAGTGTCATCTCCGATCCAACCGGCGCCGCTCTTGGTATGTGGCAAGACAAGAAGACGTAACCGCGATCAATCAACCGGCTGGATTGACCAACCATCGTTCCTTCGCATCCGGCCATCCTCTTCCAGTCCGCGCCGCATTTGAGTCAATCCGCGCGCAGATGCTTGGATTTGCGATCTTCGATTTGCGATCTTCCGTGCGGCGCGGCGAAATGACTTCATCCCTGCGCTGATCACTTCACCTACCCCGCCGCTGCCTTCGCCGGCTTGGCCACACTCACCGCGAGCTTGCCGTAGCGATCGGTAAAGGCTTCGGTATCGATCTCCTCGAGCTCGATCGCGCCGCTCATCACGCCGGCCTTCCAGTCGTCGTGCTCTGGATCCTCGCGGAATTCCGGCATCACCTCGCTTGCGAACAGTTCGAGCGAGTCGCAGATGTGCTCGTGGCTGTTCTTGCCGGCCTGGTTGAGCAGGATCACCTGGTCGATGTGCGAGCTGCGGAAACGCCGCAATTTCCTGCGGATGGTTTCGGGCGAGCCAATCAGGCCGCCGCGCAGGGCCGCCTCCTGCGCTTCCGGATTTTCGCGCTTCCACTTGTTGTATTCGTCCCACATGTTGACGGTGCCAGGGTCGGGGCGCTGCCGGTTCTGCGAGGCGCCGTAGAAGCGCAGTGCGAACTGGAAGAAAGTCGCGCCGTCCGCCCGCGCGCGGGCCTCCTCGTCGGTCTTGGCGCACATGAAGAACGACACCAGCGCCATGTTGGGGTTGATCTGGTAGTCCGCGAGCTTCTTCAGCCGCTTCGTGATCGCATTGTAGTAGGCGTGCACCCAGGCGTGCGCGGCATCGGCGCTGACGAACTGGAAGCCGAGCGCGCCGAAGCCGTGCTGGCCGGCGCGTTCGATGGTCGGCAATTGCGAACAGGCCATCCACAGCGGCGGATGCGGCTTCTGCACCGGCTTCGGCACCACATTGCGCAGCGGAATATCGAAGTACTTGCCGTGATGCTCGCTGCCGCCATCCCCAAACATCGGGAAGATGGCGCGGACGGCCTCCTCGAACACTTCCTTCTTGGTTTCCATGTCGCGGCCGAACGGCGTCAACTCGGTGATCGAGGCACTCTCGCCCATGCCGAATTCGACGCGGCCGTTGCTGAGCAGATCGAGCACCGCGACGCGCTCGGCGACGCGAGCGGGATGGTTGGTGGTGAGCTGAAAGATACCGTGGCCGAGCCGGATGTTTTTGGTGCGCTGCGAGGCCGCGGCGAGAAACGATTCCGGCGACGGCGAATGCGAATATTCCTCCAGGAAATGGTGCTCCACCACCCAGGCGTGGTCGTAGCCGAGCCGGTCGGCGGTTTCCAATTGCGTCAGCGCATTCTGGTAGAGCCTGAGTTCGTCGCCGGACTGCCACGGGCGCGGCAATTGCAACTCGTAGAAAATGCCGAACTTCATGACGTCCTCCGCTGCCGGGTTATTGTTGATGGCATAGTAATGGACGCAGGACACGAGTCTACCGGCAGCCCATTCCGTACGGCGGAAGAACCGCGCCGAAGAGGCGTTTAGGTCGTCCCGAAGGCGCAGATCCCCTCCAGGAATTGATCCAGATCAAGGTACGATTCGATTCGAAGCCCGACACTGGTCTTCAAGTAGCGGCCCTGATGCCGCCGATCATTACATTTGAGTGAGACGCAACATGTCGGCCGCTGGCAACGACACGACTGGACGGCCGCGCCGCAAGCGCATGGAAATCTTTGCGTTCCTGTTCCTGACCGCCGTGATGATGCCCGCCTTTGCGGTCGCCACCGTCGGCAGCTACGGGCTTGCGGTCTGGATCTACCAGATGATCGCCGGCCCTCCCGGTCCTCCCCCGCGCTAACGCAACCGCCTCAAGGAAAACCCCCGTGGCCAGATCTCACAGCGCCATCGACCGTCGCGCGCTCATCACCGGTCGCCTGCTCCACGCGGATCGGGTGGTCGCGCCGCCCGGCGGCGAGATCGCCAGCATTCTGGTGCAGGCGCGGCCGCAATGCCTCGCCAGCGTGGAAACCGCCATCGCGGCGCTGGCCGGCTGCGAGATCTACGGCCGCGATCCCATGGGCAAGCTGGTCGTCGTGGTCGATGCCGCCAACGCCGGCGCGCTCGGATCCACGCTCACCACCATTGCGCTGCTGCCCGACGTGTATACCGCCTCGCTCGTCTTTCACGCCATCGATGCCAGCTGATTCTGGACGCCGGAGATTTTCATGACCGCACCGAAGCTTGACCGCCGCCAGGTCCTGAAGCTGGAGGCCGCCGCGATGGCGGCGCTGGCGGGCGGAATGACCGCGCCGGCGCTGGCGACAAACCTCATCACCGACCGCGCCGCGAGCGAATTGAAATGGGACAAGGCGGCGTGCCGGTTCTGCGGCACCGGTTGCAGCGTCATGGTGGCGACCAAGGACAATCGCGTGGTGGCAACCCACGGCGACATCAAGTCGGAGGTCAATCGCGGGCTCAACTGCGTGAAGGGCTATTTCCTCTCCAAGATCATGTACGGCCACGACCGACTGACCCGGCCGATGCTGCGCAAGACAGCAGGCAAATACGACAAGAACGGCGAGTTCACGCCGATATCGTGGGACGAAGCCTTCGACATCATGGCTGATAAATACAAGGCGGCGCTGAAGAAGCGCGGCCCCAGCGGGGTCGGCATGTTCGGTTCCGGGCAATGGACGATCTGGGAAGGCTATGCCGCCGCCAAACTGTTCAAGGCCGGATTCCGCAGCAACAACATCGATCCCAATGCGCGGCACTGCATGGCCTCGGCGGTTGCCGGCATGATGCGCACCTTCGGCATCGACGAGCCGATGGGCTGCTACGACGACATCGAGTCGGCGGACGCGTTCGTGCTGTGGGGCTCGAACATGGCCGAGATGCACCCGATCCTGTGGACCCGGGTGACCGATCGAAGGCTTTCAGCGTCGCATGTCCGTGTCGCCGTGCTGTCGACCTTCGAGCACCGCTCGTTCGACCTCGCCGACATCGGCATGGTATTCAAGCCGCACACCGACCTTTACATCCTCAACGCCATCGCCAACCACATCATCAAGACCGGCCGCGTCAACAAGGCCTTCGTCGCCGCGCACACCACGTTCAAGCGCGGCCAGACCGACATCGGTTACGGGCTTCGCCCCGAACATCCGCTGCAGAAGAAGGCGACCGGTGCTGCCAGGGCCAACGACTCCACCGACATCAGCTTCGAGGAATTCGCGAAGTTCGTTGCCGACTACACGCTGGAGAAGGCGGCGGAGATGTCCGGCGTGCCGGTCAACCGCCTCGAGGCGCTGGCCGAGCTCTACGCCGACCCCAAGACCAAGGTCACCAGTTTCTGGACCATGGGATTCAACCAGCATACCCGCGGCGTCTGGTGCAACAACCTCGTCTACAACATCCATCTGCTGACCGGGAAAATCTCCGAGCCCGGCAACAGCCCGTTCTCGCTGACCGGCCAGCCCTCGGCCTGCGGCACCGCGCGCGAGGTCGGCACCTTCTCGCATCGCCTGCCGGCCGACATGGTGGTGACCAACAAGGCGCATCGCGACATCGCCGAGAAGATCTGGAAGCTGCCCGAGGGCACCATTCCCGACAAGCCGGGCTATCACGCCGTGCTGCAGAGCCGGATGCTGAAGGACGGGTTGCTCAATGCCTACTGGGTTCAGGTCAACAACAACCTGCAGGCCGGGCCCAACGCCAACGAGGAAACCTATCCGGGTTTTCGCAATCCGGAAAACTTCATCGTGGTGTCCGACGCCTATCCGTCGGTCACGGCGCTCGCCGCCGATCTGATCCTGCCGACCGCGATGTGGGTGGAAAAGGAAGGCGCCTACGGCAATGCCGAACGCCGCACCCAGTTCTGGCACCAGATGGTCACAGCACCAGGCGAGTCGCGGTCGGACCTGTGGCAGCTGATGGAATTCTCAAAACGCTTCAAGATCGAGGAAGTCTGGCCCGAGGAACTGCTGGCGAAGAAACCGGAATATCGCGGCAAGACGCTGTTCGACGTGCTGTTCAGGAACGGCGAGGTCGACAAGTTCCCGCTGTCCGATATCGAGGCCGGTTACGCCAACGACGAGTCGAAGGCGTTCGGCTTCTACGTCCACAAGGGCCTCTTCGAGGAATATGCCGCCTTCGGCCGCGGCCATGCCCACGACCTCGCGCCGTTCGAGACCTATCACCGCGAGCGCGGGCTGCGCTGGCCGGTCGTCAACGGCCAGGAGACAAAGTGGCGCTTCCGCGAGGGCATGGACCCCTACGTCAAGGCGGGGACCGGCGTGCAGTTCTACGGTCACCCGGACGGCAAGGCCCGGATTTTCGCCCTGCCGTTCGAGCCGGCGGCCGAATCTCCCGACAGCGAGTATCCGTTCTGGCTCACGACCGGCCGCGTGCTGGAGCACTGGCATTCCGGCACCATGACGCGGCGCGTCCCCGAGCTCTACAAGTCCTTCCCCGAGGCGGTGTGCTTCATGCATCCCGACGACGCGGCCGAGATGAAGCTGCGGCGCGGCGACGAGGTCAAGGTGCAGTCGCGCCGCGGCTTTATTCGCACCCGGGTGGAGACCCGCGGCCGCAACAAGACTCCCAGGGGCCTCGTCTTCGTGCCATGGTTCGACGAGGCGCAGCTCATCAACAAGGTGACGCTGGACGCCACCGATCCGATCTCGCTGCAGACCGATTACAAGAAATGCGCTGTGCGCATCGAGCGGGTGTGAATGCCATGATCGGAAAACCGGGAATCTTCGTGCTGCTGATTGCGCTTGCGGCCGGATCGAGTTCGTTGCTGGCGCAATCGCTCAATTCGGGCCTGCGCGGACCGACCCCGCTCAACGAGGAGGGACCGGCCCCGCCGATGACGCCGATGCGCAATACCTCCGAGAAGGAGGTGCGAAACTATCCCGAGCAGCCGCCGGTCATTCCGCATTCGATCGAAGGCTATCAGATCGACATGAACGGCAACAAATGCCTGTCCTGCCATGCCCGCGCCCGAACCGGGGAGACGCAGGCCCCGATGGTTTCCATCACCCATTTCATGGACCGCGACGGCCAGTTCCTGGCCTCGGTGTCGCCACGCCGGTTCTTCTGCACCTCGTGCCACGTTCCGCAGAACGTCGTGAAGGCGCCGATCACCAACGACTTCGTCGACGTCGACACCCTGGTCAGCCGCGCGGCTCCGGGAGGACGCCGATGAGTGCGGTTGACCCCGCCGCGCCGCGTCGTTCCTGGCTGGCCCGTCTCTGGAGTTTCATCGTCGAATTGTGGGACGTGCTGCGCCGGCCGAGTTCGGTGTTCGGGCTCGGCGTGCTGGTTTTCGCCGGCTTCGTCGCCGGCATCATATTCTGGGGCGGCTTCAACACCGCGCTGGAAATCACCAACACCGAGAAATTCTGCACCGGCTGCCATGAGATGCGCGACAACGTATTCGCGGAACTGAAGAGCACCGTTCACTTCACCAACCGCTCCGGCGTCCGCGCCAGTTGCCCCGATTGTCACGTCCCGCACAACTGGACCGACAAGATCGCGCGCAAGATGCAGGCCTCCAAGGAGGTATGGGGGCATCTGTTCGGCACCATCGACACGCCTGAAAAATTCAGGGATCATCGGCTCGAACTGGCGCTGCGCGAATGGGCGCGATTGAAGGCCAACGACTCGCTGGAATGCCGCAACTGCCATAGCTCGGAGTCGATGGACATCACCAAGCAGTCCCCGCGCGCCTCGGTCGCACATCAGCGATTCCTGTTCACCGGCGACAAGACCTGCATCGACTGCCACAAGGGCATCGCCCATCATCTGCCCGATATGAAAGGCGTCCCGGGCTGGCAATAGCGGCGACGGAACCGGCCGGCTTGCACTGACCGCTCGAATGGTTAGCTTGACAGGTGAGTCGCGGCCGATTGCCGGGGCCAACCCCCATTCGAGCCCCCATGCCTACCTTTACGCCGCATCAGGATTCCGCGCTGAAGGCCGTCGCCGATTGGCTGAAGGCGAAACCCGGCAGGAACGGCACGCCGCCGGTGTTCCGGCTGTTCGGCTATGCCGGCACCGGCAAGACCACGCTGGCGCGGCACATCGCCGAGGGCGTCGACGGCGGGGTGAAATTCGCGGCCTTCACCGGCAAAGCCGCGCTGGTGATGCGCAACAAGGGCTGCGACAACGCCTCCACCATCCACTCGCTGATCTACCGTGCCCGCGAATCCGGCGTCGAGCAGCCGAGCTTTGAATTGTGGGACGACGCGCCGGCCTCGAAAGCCAAACTGATCGTGATCGACGAATGTTCGATGGTGGACGCCGAACTGGGCCGCGACCTGATGTCGTTCGAATGTCCGCTCTTGGTGCTCGGCGACCCCGCGCAGCTGCCGCCGATCCAAGGCGGCGGCTTTTTCACCGACTGCGAGCCCGACGTGATGCTGACCGAGGTGCATCGCCAGGCCCAGGACGATCCCATCATCCGGATGTCGATGGACGTTCGAGAAGGCCGCGACCTCGACATCGGCCGCTACGGCGAGAGCCAGGTGGTGTCGCGTGCTGAGCTCGATCCGGACCGGGTGATGCAGGCCGACCAGGTGCTGGTCGGACGCAACAACACGCGGCGTTCCTACAACAAGCGGGTGCGGCAGAAGCAGAACATCGAGGATCCGTTGCCGGTGGCCGGCGACAAGCTGGTCTGTCTGCGCAACAATCGCAAGAAGGGCCTGTTCAATGGCGGGCTGTGGCGGGTGAAGTCGCGCGCAGCGTCGAAGTCCAGCATCATCACCATGCGGCTGTCGCCGGACGAAGATCTCGGCCACAAGGTGACGAAAGTATCGGTGCGCGGCGACTGCTTCGGCGGCGCCATCGAGACCATCCCGTGGGAACAACGAAAGCCCTATGACGAGTTCGACTACGGCTACGTGCTCACGGTGCACAAATCGCAGGGCTCGCAATGGGACGACGTGGTGCTGTTCGACGAGAGTTTCGCATTCCAGGAAAGCCGCGCCAGGTGGCTCTACACAGGTATCACCCGGGCCGCGAAGCGGCTGAGCGTGGTGGTGTGATCCCGTTCTCTCCACGTCACTGCAAGCCAACGGCTTGCGCGCATGCGCGCCGATGACAGGCTCCGCGAAGCCATCTTGCCCAGCAAAGAAAGAATGGATTGCTTCGCTGGGCTCGCAATGACGAAGATGCTACCTGTTGTCCTACTTCGGATTGGGATCCTCGAGTTCATCATCCGGACGTTCGTACTTGCCCTCCCGGCTCAACAGGATCGCATGGCCGAGCGCACGGGCCGCATTGCGAGTCTCCTCCTGAAAATCGTGATCCTCGTCCAACGCCTGGTGTGAGGTCGCATAAGGCTCCATGTAGCCGACATAGCCGTCCACCTCGGCGGCGCGGCTGCACTGCACCAACGACATGTCGGTGAGCCAGTCCGCCAACGAACGGCGCAGCGTCTCGGCGCCGACCGCATCGCCATGGACCACCACCGCGAAATGACAGCCGTCGAGATGCTTGGGGTATGACCAGCCCTTCAATTCCATCGCCTTGGCCTCAGCGGCCTTCTTGCCGTGGGTTGAGGTGGGATCGGGATTGCCGCCATCGGCGCAGACCAGCCGGTCGATCATTGCCTTCAAGCCGGTCGGCGCGTGATACCAGTTCACCGGCGCCACGATCATGATGCCATGGGCGGCCACCCACATCGGATAAATCTCGTTCATCCAGTCGTCGGTCTGGCCCAGCGCATGATTCGGATAGCAGCTGCAAGGCCAGTGACACAGCGGCATCGCGGTCGAGACGCAGGACTTGCAGGGATGAACCTGCTTGCCGAATTCGGACGTCAGCCGGCTGAGGTCGAGAATGTCGACGGCAAATCCCAATTTCTCAAATATCGGTTCGGCGAGCTTGACCAGCCGCCAGCTCTTCGACATTTCGCCGGGACAGGTGTGTTCGCTGCGCGACGAGCCGTTGATCAGCAGGATTCGGGGGCTGGCTTCGACATCGTCGTGCCGGCGCTGCGCGGCGAGAATGGCGTCGCGGGCCGCGAGCCAATCCGCCGAAAGCTCGTAGTCGGGATCGGCAAAGCCGGGCCCGGCCCTGCGGGTGCGAGGCGCCTTCCGGGAGTTGGCGTAACCATCCCAGGCGGCCGCGACGATGGCGTCGAGCTCACGCTGCAGCGGCTCGAAAGCGGGATCGGCGAAGCGGCTGCGGTAACGCCTCTCGAATTCTTCACGTGACAATTCGACCGACGGCATTCCCTTGCGAACGTCCAGCTTCGCCATCGGATCAATTCCGGCTGAAATAACTGAAGCAAAACGCCGCAGCCGGTGTCCAACGCAGCGTCTGCGCGGCGGTTCCCGCCTGCTACGCCGTGACCAGGAACCGCTTTCGTTCACGAACTCGTGTGCATCCGGCCGTAACCACACGCGCGCCGGCGCGTATCTTGTCGCATCGGGCAGACGCCGATGTTGCGAACCGCGGCTTCCGCTCTAGACTGCACGTCAATCCGCCGGCTTCACAGGAAATCCCATGTCCCGCAGCTTTTCCCGACTTTCGCTCTGTGCCGCCGCTCTCGGCGCGCTGGCGATTTCAGCTCTGTCCGTCGCGCCCTTGCGCGCCGCCGAAGACCCCGTGATCATCCCGCCACCCGCCGTCGACCTGAAGGCTTCCGACGGCGTCCAGACCGCCATTCTCGCGGGCGGTTGCTTCTGGGGCGTGCAGGGTGTGTTCCAGCATACCGCAGGCGTCCTCAACGCGGTGTCCGGCTATGCCGGCGGCAGCAAGGCGACCGCCAACTACACCATGATCACCACCGGCGCGACCGGTCACGCCGAGACGGTCGAGATCAAATACGATCCGAAAAAGATCAGCTACGGCAAGCTGCTGCAGATCTTCTTTTCCGTGGTGCACGACCCGACGCAGTTGAACCGTCAGGGCCCGGACGTAGGCTCGCACTATCGCTCGGCAATCTTCACCAACTCCGACGAACAGAAGAAGGTGGCGGAGGCCTATATCGCCCAGCTCAACGCGGCGAAGGTCTACAAGAAACCGATCGCGACCAAGGTTGGGCCACTAGAGGCGTTCTATCCGGCGGAGACCTATCACCAGGACTACATGACGCTGCACCCGAACCAGCCCTATATCGCCATTCACGATCTTCCGAAGGTCGAGAACCTGAAGAAGATCTTTGCGGAGCACTATACGGCGAAGCCGACGCTGGTGAGCCAGGCGAAGGTCACTAACTGAAGGGCGCAATTCGCGAGGAGGATGAATGTCTGACACCAGGACGACGGGCGACAAGATCGAGAAGAGCGAGGTCGAGTGGCGCAAGGAATTGACGCCGATGCAGTATGCGGTGCTGCGCGAAAAGGCCACCGAGCGGCCGTTCTCCGGCGAATACGAGCATGAGCATCGCCAGGGCATCTATACCTGCGCCGGCTGCGGCCAGACGCTGTTCGAATCCGATGCCAAGTTCGATTCCGGCTGCGGCTGGCCGAGTTTTACGCAACCCGCGGCGGAGAGCCATGTCGACGAGGAGCGCGACGTCAGCCACGGGATGGTGCGCACCGAAGTCCTGTGCTCGAAGTGCAACGGCCATCTCGGTCACGTATTCGAGGACGGCCCCGGCCCCACCGGACTGCGCTATTGCATCAATTCGGCAGCGCTGAAGCTGCAGCCGAAATAAGACAGGCGCCGCTATCACTCGCGTACCGGGGCCACCCGGCTAGCCGCTCGCTTGAGATATCTTTCGTTTCAGGTTCCCGCGATGGAACCATCGCGCCGGATATGCTTTGCTACCGAAGGCGGCGCGACGAACTGCATTCGCCGGGCGTCGGCCGCCTCTCGGGAGAGTGCCATGACGCTTGGAACGATACTCATCATTATCCTGATTATTTTCCTGCTCGGCGGCTTCAGCGGCCGGTTCGGCGGCTATGGCTATGGC
Source organism: Bradyrhizobiaceae bacterium Ga0074131 (assembly GCA_001464035.1). GTDB lineage: Bacteria > Pseudomonadota > Alphaproteobacteria > Rhizobiales > Xanthobacteraceae > Bradyrhizobium. The sequence goes on along the minus strand of LNEC01000004.1, from coordinate 289,466 downwards.
ATGGGCCACTCCGGGATGGGCCTCGGCGGCGTCATTCTGATCATATTGATCATCCTGCTGCTGCTCGGCAAGCTTTGATCGGTATAAGTTGTTGAAACATAACGATTTATTTCAACTGCGCCGTGGCGGCGCGCGGATTCATCATCGGGCCCGTCAGGAGTCGCATTTCCGGCAAAGGAGCTTATATTAAAGGCTGTCCTGAAATGACGTGTGCCAGCGCGCCCGTGAGCCCGCCCGCACGAGACGTTCGCGAACTCCGAATCGCGTTCTCATGAAAAAGATTAGAGGTCACTGACCATGGCTGCCTTCAGTTACAACACTGCCGCCGAACTGTTTCCCGCCGCGATCCGCAAGAAGAAGCGGGCGGGCTTCGCCTACCGGCGATTTGGCACCGCGGCCGAAGCGGTTCGCTTCGCCATCGAGGAGTTGCCGGCGGATTCGCTGAATGGCGCCTACCTGCAGGTCGACGAGGCCCGCTTCGACCAGAGCGGCATCCGCACGCTGTATGAAAGCCAGGACTTTCCGCTCGAGCGCCGCCCGCGTGCCCCCGAGCCCGTGCCCGCCGGCACAGACGCCAATGCGGACGCTGCATAACTTCACCTTGGTGATCGCGATCCCGGCTCTGCACCTCTCCCATCGGGAGGGGTGAACATCCGAATAGCTTTGAGCTTTCAGCGCGGCTGCTTGTCCAGCCAGCGCCGCAGCATTCGCACGTTGCGGACGTTGGCGCGGAACATGACGTCGAAGGCGTCGCCCGCGAGCGGCACCAGCCCGACCACGCCATCGAGTGCGACATTGCCGAGCATCCGGGTCGTGAGATGCCAAGGTGCGCCCAGCGCGCGCGCCTCGCGCACTACCCACAGCGAGATCGCCGTCGAGATGATGTCGCCGACCACCGGAATCAATCCGATCAGGCCGTCGACGCCGTAGCGAATATTCGTGCCAGGCACGATGAAGGCGACATCGAGCAGCTTCGACAGCGCATCGAGCCGCGCCAGACGCTGTTCGCGGGTGAGATCGGCGAAAGGGTTGGCGCGTGAGGCGCCGAAGTTGAACCGCAAGCCGCCAGCCTGCGGTCCCAGCGCTTCCGGGCGGATCTCTCGCCCCTCCTGATCGATGATGGGACCGCGCGCCTCGGCGCCGCGAAACCCGGAGCCGGAGGTCTTCCGGGCCCGCGCGGTAGAAGGGGTTATGATTTCTTCGTTCGACATCGTCATCAGATGGTAACGCACCAGCTGGCCGCAAGTTGCGTCACGCCGTCGCGGTCTATGCGGCCGCGACCGGTTGCGGCTCGGCGTATTTGTGCGACAGCCATGACGCCACCATCGCGGGGACGAGGCCAGGCAGGCCGTAGAGAATGAATTGGAGCGCGCCGGAGTCCGTTCTCTGGCCTCCGTAGATCAACAGCGCCGTGGCAAAGGCGATCGCGCCGACGATCAGCATCCGCACCACCCAGCCGATCCGCCTGACATGGAACAGGATATCGTCCACCGCGGCCATCATCAGCGCCGGCACGATGCCGAACAGATAGGCGAATTGCAACGTCTTGCCGAACACCACGAACAATTTTGCCACTTCCGCGGCATTGGTCTGTGTCCAGTAACCGGATGCGTAGGTGGTGGCGAAGAGCAGCAGGAACCCGCCTAGGAACGGGCCGACAGCGGCGAAGATAAGGTAGCGCTTCATGATTAGCCTTCGTGTCTTTCGCCCAGCATAGCGAAAATCACCATGGAGCAAAGAGGGCGAACGGGCGCGCGTTCGCGTGACCCCTTGGCTCGCAATGAGATTCGTGGAGCCAAATGAGTTCCCCAGCCGGCGCTAGCGCCGACCCGTGGCTCCATCCCAACTGCTTCTTGACCCCAAACGAACGACTACTCGCCCCACGCCGCGAAGGCCTCGTTGAAGGCGCGCTCTCCCGGCGCGCCCTTTTCGATGGCGATGATGGCGCGGCGCTGGTTGACGTAGACCAGCGGCACGTCGAACCAGGAGCGCTCCTTCAGAAGCTGCACGTTGCGCGCGCGCTCGGATTCGATGTTGGACAGGCCGACCAGGAAAAGCGCCTTCGGGCCGTCGGTGACTTTTACCGCATAGCCGGCCAGCGGCGTGCCGCGCGCCTGCTCGTTGGATTTCATCAGAACGCCCGGCACGTTGCCGATGCCGCCGCCCGCAATATCCTGCGGCAGGATGAAGGTCAGTTCCGCGGTGTGGCTGGCCGGCAGCGACGTATCGGTGTTGCGCAGGAATGACATCGTCATCTTGAACTTGCGGTCGGGGATCTCAATTTCGGCTCGCACGGCGATATCGGCCTTCTGGCTGCCGGAGGCCTTGATCTGTTCGGTGCGCCAGATTACCGAGCCGATATATTGCTTGCCCTTGGGATCGCTTGGATCCTCGTCATACAGCACCACGCGCTGCGCTACCGGCGCGACCTGGTCGGTCGACGACGGCTGGCCGACGCGATCGGGAATCTTCGGCTTCGACAGTGGCGTCGAAGAATCCTTGGGCGCGTCCACCGCCGGCTGCGACCTGAACAACCCGCTCACCGCCGTCACCACCGACTTGCCCCACAGGATGCCGGCTCCGACCAGGATCAGGACGACGCCGACCGCGATCGCGCTTTTGAACGGAAACACCGTGCCGGTGCGGGCGCGTTTCTTGGCATCGTTCTCGCGGTCCTGGGTCAGGCGCGAACGCTGCGGCCGCGACGGCTGCGGCTGCGCCGAAGGCGCGTAGCGCTCGGCCTCCTCGACGGATTCATCATAGGAATAGGGCGAGTCGGGGTCGGCGCCGCGGTTCTCCATGCTCGGCTCGAGCCGGTCGAATTCCGGCGAGGGCGACGGCACGTTGGCGTAGGTTTTTCGCGCCGAGCGGGTGGCCTGCGCCGCGGCGCGGCCGAGATCGTCGGCGTCGGCGGCGATGTCGCGGAAGCCGCGCACGCCCGGCGCCTGCGGCGCGTTGTTGTCGGGGCCGCGGCGCGGCGCGCCCGTGCGTTCGCGGGTCGGCGGCAGTTGCGGATCCTGCATCGGGACCTGCGGCTGCGGTCGCGGGACGGCGTCGGGACGAAGGTTGCGCGGCCCGCGGTCGTCCTGGCCGAGCGACGGACGTTCGCCGCGCGGTGGTGGCGGCGCCGCCGCCGGGGAGCGTGGACGCGGCGACGCCGGCGAGCCGCCAGGCTGCGAGGAAGCCGGCGGCGCGGGTTCGCCCGGCCGCGCCGCGGGCCGGGTGGTGGCGCGGAAGGAATCGCCGGCGCGAGCGGGGCCGCGCGAAGCATCCCCGGAGCGCGAAACCTCGCGCGCGCGCTGGGCGGCTTCGGATTCCACCTTGCGGACGGCCTCCTCCAGCGACAGCCGCTCGCGGGTGATTTCGGATTCGCTTAACGGAGGCTCCACGCTGCGCAGCTGCGCGATCAGCGCGGTGCGCGCCCGCTCATACAGCGCGCGGCGGCTCTCGCCGGGGGCACTGGGATCCAGTCCGGCAATGGCGCGGGCGATCAGCGGGTAATAGTCAGCCATATCGACTCAACATTGCAGGCCCTGCGGTGACATCTCGTTAAGCCTCGAACGGGTTCTGAACCAGAATAGTATCCTCGCGTTCCGGGCTGGTGGAAAGCAAGGCGATGGGGCAACCCACCAGTTCCTCGACCCGGCGCACGTATTTGATGGCCTGGGCTGGCAGAGCCGCCCAGGAACGGGCATTGGCGGTCGGTTCCTTCCAGCCCTCGATGGTCTCGTACACCGGCATGATTCGGGCCTGCGCGCCCTCGCCGGCCGGCAAGTGGTCGATTTCCTTGCCGTCCAGCGTATAGCCGGTGCAGACCTCGATCGAGTCGAAGCCGTCGAGAATATCGAGCTTGGTCAACGCCAGCCCATGGATGCCGCAAGTCCGCACCGTCTGGCGCACCAGCACCGCGTCGAACCAGCCGCAGCGACGCGGACGGCCGGTATTGGTGCCGAACTCGCGGCCGCGTTCGCCGATCTTGCGGCCGATCTCGTTGTCCTGCTCGGTCGGGAACGGCCCCTGGCCGACCCGGGTCGTATAGGCCTTGCAGATCCCGAGAACATAGCCGACCGCGCTCGGTCCCATGCCGGATCCGGTCGCCGCCTGCGCCGCCACCGTGTTGGACGAGGTGACATAGGGATAGGTGCCGTGATCGACGTCCAGCAGCGCGCCCTGCGCGCCCTCGAACAGGATGCGCTTGCCCTCGCGGCGCTTGAGGTCGAGCAGCCGCCACACCGTTTCAGCGTAGGGCAGCAGCTGCGGCGCCAGCGCGGTCAACTCGGTCAGAATGCCCGCGCCGTCGATTTCCTCGAGTTTGAGGCCGCGACGCAGCGCGTTGTGGTGCGCCAGCAGGCGCTCGATCTTGTGCGGCAGCGCATCGAGGTCGGCCAGATCCATCAACCGGATGGCGCGGCGACCGACCTTGTCTTCGTAGGCCGGGCCGATGCCGCGCCTTGTGGTGCCGATCGCGGTCAGCGCGCTGGCGGATTCGCGGAGCGCATCGAGCTCGCGATGCAACGGCAGGATCAGCGTAACGTTCTCGGCGACCCGCAGATTTTTCGGGCTGATGGCGACGCCTTGGCCCTTCAGCCTGGTCACCTCATCGAGGAAGGCCTGTGGATCGAACACCACGCCGTTACCGATCACGGCCAGCTTCGAGGGCCGCAATACGCCGGAGGGCAACAGTGCCAGCTTGTAGGTGGTGCCGTTGATGACGAGGGTATGGCCGGCATTGTGGCCGCCCTGGAAGCGCACGACGATGTCGGCCTGTTCCGACAACCAGTCGACAATCTTGCCCTTCCCTTCGTCGCCCCATTGGGCGCCGACGACGACGACATTGGCCATTTCGTGAGATTTCCCTCTGCAACTGTTTTGGTACGAGAATGACCGGTTCGGAAAGCAGGTCCTCACCCTTCCGGATCATTCGCCCAGCCTAAATCACGGCCGGGGCCGCTCGCATGCGAGGCATACCATCGGATAAAGGAAGCGGGCTATCGACGCAAGCAGGAACGGGGTTCTGGGATCGCGTTGGAAGGTCTCCAACCCATTGATATCCCCTGAAAATTTGTGGCGGCGCGAAGGCAGCGGCAGGGGCCGGGGCGTCCTGGGCTTGGTCCGGCGCCGAGGTTGATGATGTTGCCGACCAGGAGCAGTGTCACCACCTGCCGCAACAGCCAAAGCGGGTTATGCCGCCGCAGATCATGCGCGATGCCGCGCCCCGTGACGCAACCGACTGGGCCGCGCGCTCAGGCGCCAGGCCGCACCGTGCCCGGTTCACCAGCGATCGCGCCAGCGCCCAAACCGGCCGCGGCCGTAATTGGAATCGAGCCTGGCTTTCTGCTCGTCGCTCAGCGTCGCGTAAAAGGCATCGAGCGCCGGCCGCATGGTGCGGATCGCCTGCAGCATCGTGTCCATGCGCTTTTCCATGGCTTCAGTTCGCCCCACGATGGTCGCGGCAACGTCGGTTTGGCAGGCGTTGCGCATGATCTCCGCCGACTTGATCGAAGCCGCCTTGAACTCCTCGAATTTACCGCGCTGCGGGTCGGTCAGCTTGACCAACTCGGCGACCCTGTCGGCCCGCCACTCCGCAAATCCGACGGCGCCCGGGTTGCACATCGCGCCGAAACCGCGGCGGCCCATCATCCCTGGCCCCATCATGCCGGGACCCGACATCATGCCGGGGCCCATGAATCCGGGCCCCGAACCGGGCTGCGCGTTGGCGGCGGTCGCCAACAGCGCAGCAATGCCCAATGCTGCAGATACGCTCAGCACGATCCCGAATTTTGCTGCCATGATGTTCTCTCCAGTCCAGCGGAATCCAGGCATCGCCGCCCGGACCAAACATGATGCCCCGTCACACCTGCCGTTTCGCAGGACAGGTGGACATGCCGAGCAGCTTGTAGGCCGGGCAAAACGCAAAGACGGCGGTCAGGATGGGCACGATGCCGATCCAGCCAACCCAATTCCAGCCGGTCTGCGGGAAGCCAATGGGAATGGCGAACGCAATCAGCAAAAGCCCCGCCACGATACGTACGATCCGGTCGACTGATCCAACATTGCTCATGATGCGATCCTTTCGAGATTGCCGGTAAAGGGACGGATTGAAATTCAGTCTATCGAGCCGCAGCGGCAGTGCATTGATGTGGGTCAAGCCCGGTCGCTGGTATCCTTGGCCGGCTTGGTGGTGCGGCCCCGGCCGCGCGCGATCAGCTGCGCTGCGCCGCATCATTTGATCCTGCTCAACAGCCGCTCGCGCCGAAGCTGATCCACTGGACGCCAATGAATTGTAGCGAGGGGGAAATCTCGTGGCCACCACCGACACGATACCAGCAGGCGCCAAGGTCCCCTCCCCGGCGCAACCGACTTGGCTGCGATCGAACTGGGGCCTCGTGCTGGCCACTGCGGCGTTGATCCTCGTCGGCATGCTGCCAACGCCGGAGGGTCTTTCGATTGCCGGACACCGCATGCTCGCGATTCTGGCTTTCGCGGTCATCGTGTGGATGACAGAGGCTCTCGATTACGCCGTTTCGGCAGTGGTGATTGCCGCCTTGATGGCATTCATGCTCGGCCTTGCACCCGATGCCGCCAATCCCAAGGTCTTGCTCGGCACCAGCCGGGCGCTCGGGATGGCCTTCGGCGGCTTCGCCAACACCGCGCTCGCCCTCGTGGCCGCAGCCCTCTTCATCGCCGTTGCCATGACCGCCACCGGTCTCGACAAGCGCATCGCGCTGGTCATCCTGTCCCGGGCCGGCACCGAGACCCGTCACGTGGTGGTGGGGGCGATGCTGGTCGGTTTCGTGATGGCCTTCATCGTGCCATCGACCACTGCGCGCGTCGCCTGTCTCGTGCCCATCATGCTCGGCATCATCGCGGCATTCGGAGTCGACAGGAAAGGCGCCTTTGCCGGCATGCTGATGATCACAACCGTGCAGACCGCCAGCATCTGGAACGTCGGCATCAAGACCGCCGCGGCGCAAAACATGGTCGCGATAGGTTTTATCGAGCGGACGCTGCACGCGTCCATCACCTGGCTCGAATGGTTCATTGCCGCCGCGCCGTTCGCAATTCTGATGACCATTGCGCTCTATTTCGTGATGACCCGCATGATGCCGCCGGAAGTCAGGCAAGTGCCCGGCGGACCTGAATCGATCCGCAAGTCCCTCGCCGAGCTCGGGCCGATGAAGATTTCGGAGAAAAAGCTGCTGGCCATTTCGCTGACCCTGCTGGCTTTCTGGGCGACCGAAGGCGTGCTGCACGGCTTCGACACGTCGACGACCACGATAACTGCGGTGGCATTGATGTTCCTGCCCGGCATCGGCATCATGACCTGGAAAGAGGCGCAGCCCAGGATTCCGTGGGGCACCATTGTCCTGTTCGGCATCGGCATCAGCGTCGGCACAGCCTTGCTGCAGACCAAGGGCGCCTCGTGGCTCGCCGACCTCGTCGTCGCCGAATTCGGACTGAAGAATGCGACCGCCCTGTTCATCCTCGGCGTGATGAGCCTGTTTCTCGTCGTCATACATCTGGGTTTCGCCAGCGCCACTGCCCTGGCCTCGGCGATGATCCCGATCATCATCGCCGTGCTGCAGAGCGTCGCGACGCCGGGGATCAATATTGTCGGCATGACCATGGTGCTGCAATTCGTGGTCAGCTTCGGCTTCATCCTGGTGGTGAACGCGCCGCAGAACATGGTGGCTTACGGCACCGAAACCTTCGAGGCGAAGGACTTCGTTCGCACCGGCTTCGTGATGACGGTGATCGCGCTGGCGCTGGTCATGCTGCTCGGGGCGACCTGGTGGCGCTGGCTCGGCTATGTCTGAGTGCTGCCGGAAGCGATAGCGACCCGGACTTGCGTGACCGCCTGCCCGGAAATTTGCTATCTGAACTCCGGCACCCGACGTCGGAGCATGGCACCATGTCGAAGACCACGCCTGCGACCCTTGCGCTGAGAAAGCTCGGCTGCGCGTTCAGGCTGCACACCTATGTCTACGACTCCAGCGCCGAGAGCATCGGCCTGCAGGCCGCCGAGGCGCTCGGCGTCGAACCGGGCCGCGTGCTCAAGACCTTGATGGCGGAGGTCGACGGCAAGCCGGTCTGCGCGGTGGTGCCGTCGGACTGCGAAGTCAGCATGAAGAGGCTCGCGGCGGCGTTCGACGGCAAGGCGGCGAACATGATGCGCCCGGCCGACGCCGAACGGCTGACCGGCTATCACGTCGGCGGCATCAGCCCGTTCGGGCAGAAAAAGCGCGTGCCGGTGGCGATCGAGCAGGCGGCGCTGAGGCATCTGACCGTGTTCGTCAATGGCGGGCAGCGCGGATTGCAGATCGAATCGACCCCCATGACGCCGCCATCGCCGCGGGTGCGGTTGCACACGCGTTGACGGTGTGAGGGCGCGGGGACGCGCATGGTCGCGATGCGTCTTCCGCCATTGAATGCCAGCCAGAATCCGTGTCTGTGAGGTCTGCCGGGCGACCATTCCGGCCCTGCGCCGGGCGGGGCGCGGCGCCATGGACCGAACCGAGAAATGTCTGCATCCGACCGCACGGCCCTCCGTTCAGGGAATTGGATCGCCAACCAGCCGTATCTGCTGCTTTCCATCACGGCGCTGTGCTGGGCCGGCAACGCCATCGTCGGCCGGCTCGCCGCCGGACATATTCCCCCCGTCACGCTGTCGTTCCTGCGCTGGTCGCTGGCGTTTCTTGTCATCCTGCCGTTTGCTTGGAACCATCTGGTACGCGACTGGGCCGCGATCCGCGGCCGGTTCGGCACCATGGTGGTGCTTTCCATCACCGGGATCAGCGCCTTCAACACCATGCAATACTGGGCGCTCGAGCACACCCAGGCGCTGAACACGCTGCTGCTGCAGTCGTCGGCGCCGCTGTTCGTCGCGATATGGTCGCTGCTGCTGCTCGGAATCCGGATGACGCTGGCACAGGCCGGTGGGCTCGCGGTATCGCTGACGGGCGTGCTGATCATCCTGCTGCAGGGCGACCTGACGACGCTGAGGAACATCGAGTTCAACATCGGCGATATCATCTTCGTCACGGCGCTGGCGATCTTCGGGCTGTACTCCACCCTGTCCTTCAAGCGCCCGCAGATCCACGGCCTGTCTTTCGTCGGCTTTACCTTCGGCTGCGGCGCCGCCGCGCTCATTCCGCTGCTGATCTGGGAACTGTTAACCCGGCCGATGATGCAGCTCAACACCGCCAACCTGCTGACGCTGTTCTACGTCGCGGTATTCCCCTCGACCGTGGCCTATCTGTGCTTCAATCGCGGCGTGCACCTGATCGGCGCCAACCGGGCGGCGGCGTTCTTTCATGTCGTCCCGATGTTCGGCGCCGCGATGGCCATCGTCTTTCTCGGCGAGCGGCCGCAGCCGTTCCATGTGATCGGCTTCGCGCTCGTGCTGACCGGTGTTTTCATCGCCTCGCGCAGGCCCGCGGCGGCGGGCTGATCGCCCGCAGAACTGCCCGGAAAGCGGTGACGAAGGCCGGCAAGTGCGCTATCTCTTGGGGCTGTTTGAAGCTGGATTCTGGACATGAAATCGCGGGCGAGCAGCCTGATGATCGGATCGCTGACCCTGGTGCTGATCGCCGGGGGATTCAGCGCGTTTCTCGGCATCAGGAAATACACCGGCAATCAGGGCCAGGTCCCGCTTCGGGTGATTTTTGAAGGTTCCGCATCCGGCCTCAGCAAGGGCGGCAGCGTCAATTTCGACGGCATTCGGGTCGGCGAAGTGGTGTCGCTGACGCTGGACAACCCGCGCCGCGTGGTCGCGCTGGCGAGGATCGACGCCACCGCCCCGATCCGGAAGGACACCGAGGTGGGTCTCGAATTCCAGGGACTGACCGGCGTGGCGGCGATATCGCTGATCGGCGGCGCGGTCGACGGCCCTCCGGTTCCGCTGGACAAGGACGGGGTGGCGGTGCTGACGGCCGATCCGGACGCGCTGCTGGACGTGCAGGAGAAGATCCGGGTGGCGCTACGAAATATCGACCGGGTCATCAAGGACAATCAGGTGGCGGTGAAGGATACGCTGCTCAACTTCGAAACGTTTACGGCGTCGCTCGCGGGCAGCGGCAGACGGATCACCGATGTCGTCGATGCCGCCGATGATGTATTGAAAGGCATCGACGGCGGCCTCGGCCAGACCGAGAAGTTTCTGGCGGGCCTCGGCAGCGCCAAATATGGCGGCGACCTGTTGCCGACCGTGATCTCGCTTCGCGAGCTGATCCAGAGCTTCGACAAGCGCTCCGGCATATTGATGGCCGACACCCGCCGCATGCTCCAGGATGTCAGCCAGTCCATCATCAAGGCGGACCAAAAGCTCGGCGGCCGTCCCCCTGCCAGGCGGTAGGGGCCGGGTGCCCGCCGGCGCTTGACCCTCATGCCACTCTGCCACACCATCCCGGCCAAGATCCCCCGAAGAAGGCTCGCTGACGTGCACGACCGAACCGCGCCCCTGCCCCCGCCGCCCACAGTGCAACGCTCGACCGACACGGTCCCCCGCGCGTTGCGGCATTACCTTTCGCTCGAGGATTTCGAAGCGACGGCCCGGCGCCGGCTGCCGAAATTTCTCTACGGCTATATCTCGGGCGGCGCCGAGACCGACGCCTCGGTGCGGGACAATCGCCGCGCCTTCGAGGAATACGGCTTCGTGCCGCGGGTGCTGAACGATGTCTCCGGTCGCGAGCAAACCACCACGCTGTTCGGCAAGACCTACGCGGCGCCGTTCGGCATTCCGCCGATGGGCTCGTCGGCGCTGTGCGCCTATCGCGGCGACATCGTGCTGACGCGCGCCGCGGCCGCGATGAACCTGCCTATGATTCTCAGCGCCTCCTCGCTGATCACGCTGGAGGACGTACGGCGGGAAAATCCCGATGCCTGGTATCAGGCTTACCTCGCCGGCGACCCTTCGCGCATCGAGCCGCTGGTCGACCGCGTCGCTGCCGCCGGCTACGACACGTTTGTCGTGACCGCCGACGTGCCGGTGCCGCCCAACCGCGAGAACAACATCCGCAACGGCTTCCGGATCCCGATGGCGATCACGCCGCGCGTCGCCTGGGACACCGTGACCCATCCGCACTGGCTGTTCGGCGTCTGGGGGCGCACGCTGCTGAAGTACGGCATGCCGCATTTCGAGAACATGGACGCGCATCGCGGCCCACCGGTGCTGGCCAGGAACCTGATGCGCGACATCGGGCATCGCGACCAGCTCGCCTGGAAGCATGTCGAGCTGATCCGCCGCCGCTGGAAGGGCAAGCTCGTGGTCAAGGGCCTGATCGCACCATCGGATGCGCGGATCGCACGCGAGAGCGGCGTCGATGGCGTGATCATCTCCAATCACGCCGGCCGTCAACTGGACTTTACGGTTTCGGCCCTGCGCACGCTGCCGGAGATCGCAGCCGAAGCGGCCGGCATGACCGTGATGCTGGACGGTGGAATCCGGCGCGGCACCGACGTGATCAAGGCGCTGGCGCTCGGCGCCCACTTCGTCTTCGTCGGCCGGCCGCTGCTCTACGCGGCAGTAGCCGGCGGTGAAGCCGCGGTGCGGCGCGCGCTGACCCTGCTCAAGGACGAGATCCATCGCGATCTGGCGCTGCTCGGCATCCGCAGCATCGGCGAGATCACGCCCGATCTGGTGCGGCAGTTCCGGGGACCGGAGTCGCGCTGACCCTCATCCTGACTGCGAGTTGCCCGGCTTGAACTTGCTGTAAGCCTCGGCCGTGGCGATGATCACATGCTCGGCGCAGCCGTTGCGGCGGTGCGGATCGCATCGGGTCTCGTAATCGGCCGATGTCATCATGTCCAGGAAAACGGCCACCGAAGGATAATACACCAGCGCCAGATAATCCCATTGATTGCCGTCCTGCTGCCCGAGCGCGACCGCCCGGGCGTCGCCGGTCCACAGCAGCGTGCCGCCGCGCGCCTTGATCATCGGCACCGTCAGGGCGCTGTAGCGCAGATAGGCGTCCCAGCCCGAGCCGTCGCCGTCCAGCGAGCGGGCATGAAACCGCATCAGGTTCACCATCACGACCGGGCCCTGCTGCTCCAGCTGCTGCAGGTCCTCAATATTTAAGAGATTCACACCCATCGCGCCTCCTCCTCGCCCGCTCTGATTCCGGCATTGTAGCATTGCGGAGGCGGGGCTTGTCGCGCGGCGCGATTCCGGCACAACTCCTAGCCAAAGCACATGACAATTCCCGCGCCCGCCCCGCCTGCCCTCGATCCGGTCAGATGGCTCAACAGCCAGCCCTATCTGCTCTTGAGCCTGACCTCGCTGTTCTGGGCTGGCAATATCGTGCTCGCACGCTATGTCGCCGGTCATGTGCCGCCGATGACGCTGTCCTGCCTGCGATGGATCGGCGCCTTCCTGATGCTGATGCCGTTCGCCTGGCCGCACCTGAAGCAGGACTGGCCGGCGCTGCGCGCGCGGCTGCCGCTGATGGTGGCACTGTCGGCCACGGGTTTCGCCTTCAACAATGCGATTTCCTACTGGGCGCTGCAATACACCGAGGCGCTGAATGCGCTGCTGATCCAGTCGTCGGGCCCGCTGTTCGTGGCGTTGTGGTCGCTGCTGCTGTTCGGGATGCGGCTGACATCTGCGCAACTTGCCGGCATCACGATGTCGCTCGCGGGCGTGCTGACGATCCTGCTGCGCGGCGATCTCGCGGCGCTCGTCAACATCCAGTTCAACCGGGGCGACGTGATGTTCGCCGGCGCGGTGCTGAGTTTCGGGTTGTATTCGGCACTGATCACGCGGCGGCCCAAAATCCATCAGCTCTCGCTGATTTCCTTCACCGTCGGCTGCGGCGCGGTGCTGCTGCTGCCGTTCTCGATCTGGGAGTTCTCGGCCGGCGTCAGGCTGAGGCCGGATGCGCTGACGCTGGCGACAGTGGTCTACGTCATTATTTTCCCGTCCACGCTGGCCTATCTGTTCTTCAACCGCGGCATTGCGCTGATCGGGCCGAACCGAGCCTCCCCGTTCCTGCATCTGGTGCCGGTGTTCGGCTCAGCGATGGCGATCCTGCTGCTCGGCGAGCAGCCGCGGCTGTTTCACCTCACCGGCTACCTGCTGGTGCTGGCCGGCGTGGTCATCGCCTCAAGGCAGGCATCGGCCGCGGCCTGACCTGCGGCTAATGCATGGCAAAGGCTTTCGCTTTCGCCTTGGGCAGGCTAGCGTGCGCGGCAAGAAACCAACCATAAAGCCCCACGGGAGACGAAACGGAATGATTTCGCTATCGACACAATGCCTGCGTGCAGCCGCTGCACTTGCACTGGTCTTCACCGGACTGCCATCGTCCGCTTCCGCGCAAGCACCGTATCCGAACCGCACCATCACGCTGGTATTGCCATTCGCCGCGGGCAGCGGCACCGACACCACGACGCGCATCATTTCGAAAGAACTCGGCACAGCCCTCGGCGTTGGCATCGTGATCGAAAACAAGGCGGGCGCCAATGGCTCGATCGCAGCGAGCTATGTCGCGCGATCCGCGCCGGACGGCTACACGCTGTTCGTGACGACGAACACCACCCATTCGGCAAATCCCTATCTGCTGAAGAACATGACCTACGATCCGATCAAGGACTTCACGCCGATCGCGCGGACCGGCGATCTGCCCTTCATGCTGGTGATCCACCCGGAAATTCCGGCGAATTCGGTGGCCGAGCTGATCGCGCTGGCCAAGAAGGAGCCAGGCAAGTACTCCTATGCCAGCGGCAGTTCGTCGGCGATCGTGTCAGGCGCGACCTTTGCCCGCCTTGCCGGCCTCGATCTGCTGCATGTTCCCTACAAGAGTTCGCCGCCGGCCCTGACCGATCTGATCGCCGGCCGCGTCTCCATGATGTTCATCGATGTCCTCACCGGCTTGCCCCATGTCAACAGCAAGGCGCTGAAGGCGCTTGCGGTCACGACCAAGCAACCTTCGGCGCTGCTGCCCCACCTTCCCACCATGGATGCCACGGTGAAGGGCTTCGACATCACGTCGTGGCAGGGGTATCTCGGCCCGGCCAATCTGCCGAAGGATATCGTGACCAGGCTGAACGCGGAAATCCGCAAGGTCGTCGAGCGGCCGGACATCAAGAAGCAGCTGGCCGAGCGCGGCATGGAGGCGTTCTCGGGCACCCCTGAAGAGTTCGATGCCTTCCTGAAGGATCAGCTGGTGGTGTGGGAAAAGCTGATCACGAACGCCGGTATCGAGAAGCAGTAACGCCGGACTTGCGTCGCACCAGACAGTCTCTCGCAACCCATGCCCAACATCAGATCGGGGAACAGAAAGTGCCGAAATACAGGGTAGTGACCCCGAAAGGCGCGAGTTTTACGGTCGCCGGCGGTGGCTATGCGTTCGAAAAAGAGGCGCTCGATCCGATCGACGCCGAGATCATCGAGGCGCCGGCCAATGAGGCGGAATTCGTCGCCGCCGCCCGGACCGCCGACGCCATCTACGCCAAGGGCATGCCGATCACCAAAGCGGTCATCGACGGGCTCGAGAACTGCAAGGTCATCACGCTCGGAACCGTCGGCGTCGACAGCGTGGACGTCAAAGCCGCGACCGCGCGCGGCATTCCCGTCACCAACGTGCCCGATACCTTCATCGAGGAAGTCGCCGACCACGCCATGATGCTGCTGCTGGCCGGCTTTCGCCGGCTGGTCGCGCAGGACAGGATGGTCCGGGAAGGCCGCTGGGTGGAGGGCCGTCCGGCCCTGCTCAAAATCCCGCGGCTGATGGGGCAGACGCTCGGTTTCATCTCGTTCGGCCGGGTGGCGCGCGCCGTCGCCAAGCGCGCCGCCCCGTTCGGACTGCGGATGATGGCCTATGATCCGTTCATTCAGGAAACGCTGATTTCCGATCATGGCGTGATGCCGGCGACGCTGTCGGAAGTACTGTCGCAGTCGGATTTCCTGTCGATGCATGCGCCGGCGCGGCCCGAGGTTCACCACATGCTCGGCGAAGCGCACTTCAGGCAGATGAAGCCGAGCGCCATCTTCATCAACACCGGACGCGGTCCAACCGTCGACGAGGAAACGCTGATCAAGGCGCTGCAGGAGGGCTGGATCGCGCACGCCGCCCTCGACGTGCTGGAGCAGGAGCCCCCTTCCCACAACAATCCGATGCTGGGCATGGAAAACGTGACCCTGACCGCCCACGTCGCGTCGGCCTCGGCACGCTTCGACGAGGCGCGAAAGCGCCGCGTCGGCTACGAATTGTCGCTGGTGCTGCAGGGCATGTGGCCGGTAAGCTGCGTCAATCCGTCCGTGCTGCAAGACACCCCGCTTCGGCGCTGGCAACCGGTCAGCATGGACCGCGGCCCGAACAGCTGAGACTGCCAATGCCACCGGCGATTCAACGCCGGGGCACAGACAACAGGGAGAAGACCAGGAACGACATCACCCGTCGCGACGCTCTCGCTCTGGGCGTATCCGCCGCGGCCTTGGCCGTGACCGGCGCGTCGGCGCGGACCGCCGCCTCCGCCATCAAGGCCGCCGACGTGCCCGCGCCGGCGCTTCCGATCGAAAAGGGCGCCAGCCTGCGCATGCTGCGGCCGGTAAGGTTCGTCAAGCCCGATGAAGATGTGTTTCGCGCCAATGCGGCGAAATTCACCGAAAAGACCGGCGTCGAGGTCAAGGTCGATTTCGTCGGCTGGGAGGACATCAACCAGCAGACCGCGGTGACGTCGAACTCGGCGGCCGGCCCGGATATCATCATCGGCTTCTCCGACGCGCCGCATATCTATGCCGACAAGCTGATCGAACTCACCGATGCGGCATCGCCGGCGGCGAGCTCGGCGAAGGGGCCGCAATCGCGGTCTCGATGATCCCGTTCCTCGTGTTCGCGACGCTGTTCAGCTACTTCGGCCTTGCCCGCCGGAAATGGCAGCAGGGAGAGAGCAATGACTGAAGCCGTCGCGTCATCGAAGAAATCGAGCAACGTCGCCAGCTCCACGCCCGAAACCATGGAATGGGATTCCCGGGCGCGCCGGATGGTGATGATCTATCTGCCGCTGGCCTGCTTCGTGCTGATCCTGCTGTTCCCGTTCTACTGGATGGCGATCACGCCTTCAAGCCGAACGCGGAATTGCTCAATTACAAGGAGCACAACCCGTTCTGGATCTCGTCGCCGACGCTGGCGCACATCAAGCATCTGCTGTTCGACACCGCCTATCCGAGCTGGCTGATTGACCACGATGATGGTGGCGATCTGCTCGACGTTCCTGTCGCTGTTAGCCAGCACGGTGGCCGCCTATGCGATCGAGCGGCTGCGCTTCCGCGGCAGTCCCTATGTCGGACTCGGGATCTACCTCGCCTATCTGGTCCCGCCCTCGATCCTGTTCATCCCGCTGGCGACGGTAGTGGTTCAGTTCGGCCTGTTCGACAGTCCCTTGGCGCTGATCCCGGTCTATCCGACCTTCCTGGTGCCGTTCTGCACCTGGCTCTTGATCGGCTACTTCAAATCCATTCCCTACGAGCTCGAGGAATGCGCGCTGGTCGACGGCGCCACCCGGTTGCAGATCCTGCGCCGGATCACGCTACCGCTGGCGGTGCCCGGCCTGATCTCGGCGGGCATCTTCAGTTTCACTCTGTCATGGAACGAGTTCATCTACGCGCTGGCTTTCATCCAGAGCAGCGCCAACAAGACGGTCCCGGTAGCGATCCTGACCGAACTGGTGTCGGGCGACGTTTACCAGTGGGGCGCGCTGATGGCGGGTTCATTGCTCGGCTCGCTGCCGGTTGCGATCTTCTACTCGCTGTTCGTCGACTACTACGTCTCGTAGCTGACGGGCGCGGTGAAGGAATGACGAGAACAGTGACGGCGTAGAACCGCACGTTTTCCCCTAGGCGTCACGCAAGCGTCATCAAATCGTCAGCGCACTGTAACGCGCGCTGCGCAGAACGCGGCATGGTCAACTCCAGGAGCCTAACCATGCGCATGTCCCTGCTCTGTTCCGTCGCGTCGATTGTTCTGGCTACCGGTGCCGCGTTCGCGCAAGGGGAAGGCGAGTTTCCCGCGACCCTGAAGGGCCATGCCGTGCTGCCGGCGCAATCCTTCCTCGAGGCGCCCGCCGACGCGCCCGATGATCTCAAGACCGCGGGCAAGTACACCACCGGCCGCAGGGTCGACGCGGTGGGCAGCGTGATGGGAAAATCCTACGAGCGCCCAACCGGCGTGTCACTCCCCTTCATGGGCCAGCCGCTGCAGGGCCATTCCGGCATCAAGGTGATGCCCGACGGTTCGTTCTGGTTGCTCACCGACAACGGGATGGGCTCGCGGTTCAACTCGCCGGATTCGATGCTGTACCTCAACCGCCACAAGATCGACTGGACCAGCGGCAAGATCGAGCGACAGGAAACCGTGTTCCTGCACGACCCCGACCGCAAAGTGCCGTTTCGCATTGTCCATGAGGCCACGCCCAGGCGCTACCTCACCGGCGCCGACTTCGATACCGAAGGTTTTCAGATCATCGGCGACACCTTCTGGATCGGCGACGAGTTTGGCCCCTACATCCTGAAGGCCGACAGGATGGGCAGGGTGCTGGCGGTGTTCGACACCCTGGCCGACGGCAAGCCGGTGCGCTCGCCGGATCACTGGTCCGTGCAGTCGCCGGCAGCACCCGGCGCGAGCTATACCACGGTCAATCTGCGCCGCTCCAAGGGCTACGAAGGCTTGGGCGGATCGAAGGGCGGCAGGTTCCTGTACGGCCTGCTGGAAGGTCCGTTGTGGGATGCCGACAAGAAGGATCTGGAAAAGGTCGATGGCAAGGAAGCCGCTCGGATCCTCGAATTCGACGTTGCGGCCGAGAAGTTCACCGGCCGCTTCTGGCACTATGTGTTCGAGCAGAACGGCCACGCCATTGGCGACTTCAACATGATCGACGCCACCAGCGGCCTGATCATTGAACGCGACAATGGCGAGGGCACCGCGGACAAGGCCTGCCCGCAGGGCCAGCGCGGCGAGAACTGCTTTCCGGATCTGGCGAAATTCAAACGGGTCTACAAGGTCGAACTCAGCGACGCCAATGTCGGCAAGCCGGTGCGCAAGATCGCCTATGTCGACCTGATGAAGATCAGGGATCCCGACAACAAGGCCCGCAAGCCGCTCCACGACGGCGTGCTGACGTTCCCGTTCTTCACCATCGAGAACGTCGACCGCGTCGACGCCACCCACATCATCGTCGGCAACGACAATAACCTGCCGTTCTCGTCCAGCCGCGATCCCAACAAGGCCGACGACAACGAATTCGTGCTGCTCGAGGTCGGCGATTTCCTGAAGGCCAAGTAGAGCGGTCCCTTTCTCACTTCTCCCCGCTTGCGAGTCAGCGGGGAGAAGGAGAATTAACGCTCACTGCGTGCGGAGTTGCGGCTGGTGATCGGGAGCGCCAGCGTCTGCGTTTCGGTGCCCGTGAATCCGGCGTCACGTGCAGAGCAGCAGAGACACCGTGACACGCTGGCCATGATTGGGAGTAGCCATCTGCCTCCGCCGGGAGCGCATGGGGTGTCGCCTCGCACCATCGGACGTACTAATCCCAAAGATAGGGCATGTGGGCGATTGCGCTGTCACAATCCCGGCGGGATGCCATGCTTTTTCTTAAGAAGAAAGCGATGCAGATCTCCGATTTGGGTAAACGTCCCACACTCGAAGACCCGCCGCTCAGTTCTCCACTATCAGCGACAATTGATGATGCCATGCATGCAGTTCGGCTAGTGATGCGGCACGAAATACTTGATCGTCGCCGCCGGATTCTCAGAAACAGGTTCAGGCTCGGCGTCCGGGACGATGCCGTTACGGCCGGCTGCGATCGCGACCTGCGTACGGTTGCATACGCCCAGTTTACGCATGATTTCCCGGACATGGACCTTCACGGTCGTTTCCGTCATCCCGAGCTTGCGACCGATGACCTTGTTGGGATCGCCGAGGCAGAGACAGGAAAGGACGGCCTGCTGCCGCTCCGTCAAGTCGGAAGTCAATTCGGAAGGACATTGCATACCGGCGGAGCGTCGGCGAGGTTGAATAACCTCCCTCTCACCGTAGAGAGAGCCCTGCTGTTGCAGAAAACTTTCTGCGTGTCCCGCGATCGACACCTGGCCTTGCTGCGCCGAACTCGGGGGCGATTGCGGCCGCGGCACGTCGCGCAAAAAATCATGATGGGTGAACTCGACCGTGGGCACACCTCCGGTCGCGTGACCGGTGAGTATCGTGGGCGGGTAGTAGGTGCCTCCCTTCAGAACGAAAGACAGAGCCTGCAAGGCAAGATCCGGATCCATCGAATTGCTGAAGTATCCGCGGGCACCGTAATTCAACGCAGAGACAACGCTCGACGGACTTTCGTCATCGGAGACGACCGCCAGCGCCGCCTTCGGTCGAAGTGTACGCAAAACCTGTATCTCTGCCAGGATCTCGTGGGCTGACGAGGACGGTCCGCCGGCGCTGAAAATCATCATCTGACAATCATGCTCGACGAGCCTCGCATGCGCCTCCTCAGGCTGCAGCGAAATCAACTCAATATCTTCACTTTCAGCCCACGACTTCAAAAAGCGCTCTAATCGAGCTCGTCGAAAGGCCATCGCATCAATGATAAAGACCATCTTCGGAAATGGGACAGACATAACGCGCCCCTTTTTACTGTACCTTGGTTAAAAATGTGCCTTTAGAGAACGGTTCCTTCTACGCTGGATCTGTGACATCGACACGAAAGGTGTGCAATTTTGACCAACCCTACTATTTTAAGTATCGATTGCCAATAAACATTCTGTAATCTTATCGACCTATTACCTACCGTACACAATAGGTAGCCACAGCGCCAATACAGCCCACAAGAACTGGAAATGACGCCTTGTCGGCATTCTCCGGGCGCAAGCTCGTATGGCGGGAACTTTTGTCACTGTATCTTTCGATATATACTTCCCTGCAGGTCAACTGGATACGATTGTTCTTTCGCCAGCTTCCCATCGGAAGAACACGATGTTTGTCAGCAAGCTGCCCCCAAAGCCGGATTTCGACACGCTGGCCGCCGCCGCTCCGGCGTCAGCGGACCGTCGTACATTCGTACTCGCCCTCATCGGAAACCTGATCTGCAGCTGGTCGAACAATGAGAGCCTTTTCATCTATGTACTGATGATCTTGCTGCGAACTGACGAGGCTTCGGCCGCCGTTGTTTTCGCGACCCTGAATACGACCCGCGCGCGGCTCGATCTGATCCAACGAATGGCCAAGATCAGAATCACGGACAAGGTTCTCGCCAAGGAGTTGACGACCGTTGCCGAACGTTTCGGAGAATCAACCAAGGTCCGCAACGAGCTCAATCATTGCATGTTCATCTATGATGCCTCAGGCGCCATCACCCACACCCAGTCGATGCGGCTGATGGAGACCAGGTCCAGCCTCAGATTCGGAGAGATGAAGGCGCTGGACGAAGGCCGCCTGCGGGACATGCTCAAGACGACCAACGAAATGACGAAGATCAACCGCGACATCTGGGATCTGTTGCCGCGCCTTGAAGCGCATGTCTGCGGCGATCCGACGCCGCGGCGGCAATCGGCCTGACAGCCAAAGCAGCCCTGCCGAACAGCTTCGACAGCGCCATCATCGCGGTCTCAATCCCCATCCGAATGTCCGCGCGATCACGCGCCAACTGCACGTCAAGGCGTCAATCGGCTGATATCGCAAGATACGGCGACTAACCGGATGCGTGCATGTTGCAGACCCATCTGTTGCGCCATCCTGTGGCGGTCGGCATTCGCAATAACGCGGATGCAGGCAGTCGGAACAACCGACGTTCAAGGGCGCCGCAGCGTTTCGTAGACCGCAGACTTAGAAGATCAGCGATCTCGTTCCGCCCGCGATGCTCCTAAACCACAGGAGCTCGTCATGAGCCTCTTCCCACACCACCACGACCAGGACCAGGACCAGAAGCAGGACCAGGACCAGAAGCAGAACCAGGACCAGAAGCAGGCCAATCTGCAGGCCCAGTTGCAGGGTCAGGCCCAGGGTCAGGGCCAGTTGCAGTACGCCGTGCAGTCGCTCGACTCCAAGAGCGAGAACTACAACGACAACAAGAATGAGAATGACAACAAGAACTCGAACGAGGTCGACAACAAGCTCGACAACAACGTTGACAACAAGGTCGACAACTCGCTCGACAACAAGGTCGACAACAAGGTCGACAACAACATCGACAACAAGATCCACAACACCGTTGACAACAAGGTCAACGTCGAGGTGGATGTGAAGGTCGATCTCGACCTGGACAGCCTGAGCGCCCCGGTCATCGATCTCCAGCACTTCACCACGGGCGGCTCTGTGGTCATGCCCGACGTTGTCAACCAGACGATGACATACGGCAACCAGTTCAATATTGATCAGGTCAACAACCTGGTTGATCAGGACAGCAACAGTTCGTCGGCCACCTACAACGGCGGCGGATCATGGTGTCATCCAGGTTCTGGTTTCAGCATGGACGCCAAGATCAACGACGGCGGCGAGTCCAGGATCGACAGCGGTGATATCGGCGCACGTGCAAACGTTGCTTCCAGCGCCGATACGGCCATCAACCAGTCGGCCTTCGACCAGAACATCACGCAGGGTGCGAACATCCAGTTCAACAGCATCACCATTCAAGCTGCGGGTGTTGATCTCACTGATAGCGATACACTGTAGTTTCGAGTGCGACCCGCGCGGCGGACGCCGCGCGGGCTTTTTTCAAGTCATTCATTTCATCGCTGCAGTTGACGCCAAGAAGCTTGAAGGCCGCCGTGCGGCCCCGACAGTCCGCGGCTACAGGGGGAGGCTCCCATGGCATCAGCGAGTTTCGTCGAAATCATCTCGCATTTCGCAGGATATTTGCGAATTTTCCATGACATCGCCCGCGATCGCGTCCAGTACGATGACAGCCTCGCGCCCGGCCGTCCCGACGACTATACAACGCCGCGACCGGACTACGATCATCGCTTCACGCCTGACGACATGGACAGTGCGGCAAGCCCGATGCCGGAACTGATGGCGGCCGATCCGATGGATCTTGTCCGCGGCCGTCCGCTCAAGCTGCTGCCTCCTGGTCCGCACGACCCTGATTTCCATTTCCTTCCGAAACCGCTACAACCAAACATCCAGCTGCCGACAGCGGGCGGCGGCGGCGGGCAAGTCGAACATCAGATCAGGGTGACATACCAGGACGGGGGCGAGCAGACTCAGCTCACGGTCCATCAGTATAACTTCATGCACGATGAGGACACCAACCTTCCGGCCGACGCGCTGGTGGTCGCCGCTCCCCTGATCATGCAGCTCAATGAAGCCTCGATGTCCACCATCGAGGAGTTGGCGTCCGATGCCAGCGCTCGAATTCCCGACCATTGGTCGATGGCAAAGGACGATGCCGGCGCTGTGAAGTTCTTGACCGATCGCGACGCTGCATGGGCCGACAGCGGCGGCACGCCGGATGAAAACTCGGTGCCCGCCGGCTATTACGTCAACGGCGAGCTGCAGGAACGGCCGACAGAGCCGACGCCGCCGGCCGAGCCGGGAACCTTGCCCGACACCGGCCACGGCATCGGCCAGTGGGCCGCGTTGGGCGGCAACTGGAGCCTCAACGCGGCGCTGATTCTCGATGTCGACGAGGGTGCCCGCACCATGGTCGTCATGGGGGACTATTTCAAAACCGATGCGATGTTCCAGACCAACACGACCGTCGACAACGACGAGATCCGCGTATCGGGCGGAGCAGGCACGCCATCCGTGACCAGTGACGGCAATGTCGCGACCAACATCGCCGACTTCGTCCAGAATCCCAGCATCTATGCCGGCTTCGAGAGCTACTCGGCCGGCCCGAACTGGATCGTCGATGTGGTCGACGGCGACTATTACAGCATCCATGCCGTGGCACAGACCAACTATCTCTCCGACAACGACGTGGCCATGCAGGTCAGCAGCGACAGCCACTACAACCTCGTCGGCGGCCACAATCAGCTCGGCAACCTGGCTTTGATCCTTGACGGCAGCATTCAATACGACCTGATCGTCATCCAGGGCAGCTATCACGGCATGAACGTGATCTTCCAGAACAACATCCTGTTGAACAACGACAACATCGTGATGTCGGCCGACGGCGCCGATCCGTCCCAATCGGTGAGCTCGGGCGGCAACGGTCTGTCGAACGAGGGAGCCATCGTAAACTACGGCGGCGACACCTACGACGAACTAACCGCGGGCCTCCGGACTATCGAGAGCCTGCTGGCCGCCGGCGCGACATCGATCGATCCCGAGTTGGGCAGCGCCATCGCCGGAAATGGCGGCCCCCTGCGCGTGCTCTATATCACGGGAGACTATTACGACATCAATGCGGTTTGGCAGACCAACATCACCTCCGACGTCAACGTGATCTATCAGCTGCAGACCAAGCCGTCGGCCGATCTGATGGCACTCCATCCCGACGAGACCGCAACGCAGTCGGTCAGCACCGGCGGCAGCAAGCTGACCAACGACGCCGCGATTGTCGATGTCAATCCCGATATCATTTACGTCGACGGAGAGGTCTACACCGATTCCATCCTGGTGCAGGCCGACCTGCTGCCGACCGATCAAGATGACGCGGTCAACGCCGGCACCGATGCGCTGGTTACTGAACTCATTGCCTTCGTCGACGCCGCCCAGGACCAGACGTCCGCGACCCCGACTGCGGTCCCATCGCCGGTGCAGGCAGATCCAATGGCGAGTGTGCTGCATTAGAGGCACGCGTGATGCTCTATTTTATGCGAAATGTAGCGGAGTTAGCAGATGTCGCTGGGCGGGAGAGATCGTTTAGAAAGTGCCGGAGATTCACCCGCAAATCAGTCCGGCGAAGGGATGTCGAATGCGGCCAAGATAATTCCGCTTCGACCGTGGTTTGACCCACCCTCTCCTCATGTCGCGGATCGGCGCGCCATATTGACGGACGAGGAAAAACCTGCATTCCCGGCGAAAGCCAAGACCGCGGAGCCGCCGCCGGTCAAGCCGTCCATGCGGGACGAAGCAAAGACCCCGACGCCCGGATCCACCGTCGTGATCGAACAGGCGGTTCCGGCCCCCCCGCTCGATCGTGGAGGTGACAGCGATGGTGGTGGCTCCTCCGGCGGTGGAGGTGGCGGTGGAGGCGGAGGCGGCGCGCCGCCGCTGCAGAAGCGTTCCAGCGACAATGAATTTCGAGATGTGCTCGGCAAGGGCCTCGCGAATGCCCGCCGCAACATGGTGATCGTGGGGCTGTTTTCGATTGCGGTCAACCTACTGGTGCTGGCCATCCCGATCTACCTGTTCAACATGTCCGACCGCGTGCTCACCAGCCGCAGCACCGACACGCTGGTGATGCTGACCATTATCGTGGTCGCAGCGCTCGCAGCGCATGTGCTGATGGACATGATGCGCCGCCTCATCCTGATGCGGGTTGCGGTCGAGACCGAAGCCCGACTGGGCGGACCAGTCTTGAGCGCCGCCGCCAAAGCCGCGCAGGGTGGCTCAAGCCGCGAATTCCAGACGTTGGCGGACCTGCAGCACCTGCGCTCATTCCTCACCGGGCCGGTCCTGCTGACGATGTTCGATACCCCGGTGTCGCCGGTCTACTTCGCCGTCGTATTCCTGATACATCCCCATCTCGGGTTCATTGTGCTGGCGTCGGGCGTCGCCCTCGTCGCCATCGCGCTGCTGAACCAGCGAGTCACGGCGATCCCGTTCAACCAGGCCAACAATTACGGCGCCAGGGCAAACCTGCAGGCGGAATCGATGGCCCGCAATGCCCAGGTCATCAATGCGATGGGCATGATCCCGGAAGGCGTCCAGGTATGGGGCCGCGAAACCGTGGAGTCCCTGAAGGCACAGGTGGTCGGACAGGACCGCAACATCCTGATGACCGGACTGTCCAAGTTCCTGCGGCTATGCACCCAGATCGCCGTCCTCGGCTGGGGCGCTTGGCTCGCGCTGGAAGCCGAGGCTACCAGCGGCATGGTCATCGCGGCCTCGATCGTGGCAAGCCGCGCACTGGCGCCGCTCGAGGGCACCATCGAAGGCTGGCGCAGCTTCGTCCAGGCACGTTCGGCTTATGCCCGCATCAGGACATTGCTGCTGAACTCGCCGCTCAACTTGGAGAGGCTTCGGTTGCCCCGTCCCGCGGGATATCTCAACGTCGAGCGCATTCTCTACGTGCCGCCGCCGAACAAGAAGGTGATCCTGAACGGAATAAGCTTTCAATTGAAGCCCGGAGAATCGCTTGCCATCGTCGGCGACTCCGGCACCGGGAAAACCATGCTGGCGCGCATGCTGGTCGGATCCATCATTCCGACCGCCGGCAGCGTAAGGCTGGACATGATGGACCTGCGCAACTGGGACCCACGCCAGTTCGGCGAGAGCGTGGGCTACCTGCCGCAGGACGTGCAGCTGTTCCCTGCATCCATCAAGGCCAACATCGGCCGGATGCGGGAGGATGCCCGCGACGAGGACGTGTTCGACGCGGCCGAGACCGCCGATGTGCACGAGATGATCTCGAGCTTCGCGCAGGGCTACGAGACCATTGTCGGCATGGACGGAAGTCCGCTGTCGGGCGGCCAGCGGCAGCGGATCGGGCTGGCGCGCGCGTTTTACGGCAGCCCGCGCCTGATCGTGCTCGACGAACCGAACTCGAACCTGGACTCCAACGGCGAGCGGGCGCTCGCCAAGGCGCTGCTGCGCGCCAAGGAAAAACAGATCACGGTGGTGACAATTACCCAGCGCGCCGCGCTGCTCATGAGCGTCGACAAGATCATGATCCTGCATCAGGGCTCGGTGCAGGCTTTCGGAACCCGCGACGAGATCATTCCCATGATCACCGGACGCAAGCAGACCAACATCCCGACCGCGCCGGGCGATCCTTCGCCATTGAATTGATTGGGGACGTCGCCAGGGTTTGACAGGAACGAGGTTACGCAATGGCCAACAGAAAAATCGCGGTTCGCTCCGCGCCGTCAGACGGCCTCTGGTACGATTCGCTGCCGCGATCGACCAAGGTGCCGACCGTTGGCGGCATGCTGATCATGGCCACAGTGCTGATGGGGTTCGGCGTCTGGGGCAACATGGCGCCGATCGCCGGCGCCGTGGTCGCATCGGGCGTGTTCGTCGTTACCGGACAGAACAAGATCGTCCAGCATCTCGAGGGCGGAATGATCCGCGATATCTACGTGCGCGAAGGCGACACCGTGGAGGCCGGGCAAATCTTGCTCGAACTCGATGATACCGCGGCGCGAGCGGAGCTGCAGCGGCTGTTCCTGCGTCGCATCAGGCTGACGGCGATCGATGCAAGGCTGCAGGCCGAGATGAAGGAGGAGCAGGAAATCACGCTGCCGCCCGAGATCGTCAATTGGCTGGACAAGTCGCCGGAGGTGAGGGAAATCGTCGACAGCCAGCAAATGACGTTTACGGCGCGCCGCAACAACCTCAATAGCGACGTCAAGAGCATCGACGAGAGCATCAAGGCACTGGATGAGCGGATTCAGGGGTCGCGAGTTCAGCTTGACGCGGTCAAGCGTCAGATCGTCCTGCTCGACGAGGAAATCGTGACCAAGGACCGTCTGGTGCAGGCCGGGCTGGTGCGAAAGCCGGAATTGATGGTGCTGCAGCGGTCGAAGGCCAATCTGGAAGGCGAGGTCGGTCGCATCATGGGCGACATCGGGGATGCCAAGGAACGGATTTCCCGAGCGGTCGAGCAGATCAACGGCGTCCGCAAGACGGCGATCAAGACCGCAGTCGAACAGATGCACGAGATCCGCGGCGAGCTTGCTGACGTCCGGGAGCGAATGCTTGCGTCCAAGGGCATCCTCGATCGAATCCGCGTGACGGCACCGGTCAGCGGCGTCGTGGTAAAGCTCCGCTACCATACGCGAGGCGGGGTGGTCGAGGCCGGCAAGAACATCATGGAGCTGTTGCCGCTGAAAGACGAACTCATCATCGAGGCGCGGTTGCGGCCGCAAGACATCGACAGCGTGAAGAACGGCCAGTTGGCGATGGTGCGGCTTACGGCGCTGAACCAGCGCATCACGCCGATGGTTTCCGGCGAGGTCGTGTACCTCTCCGCCGACACCTTGGCGGACGAAAAGAAATCCCAGCAGGTGGGGCCAACCGACATCTATCTCGTCCGCGTCCGGCTCAACCGAGAGGAAAGCATGAACCTTCCGGGTTTCAGCCCGACGCCCGGCATGCCGGCCGAGGTCTACATCAAGACGGCGGAACGGACGTTCTTCCAGTACATCGTCAGGCCTATCCACGACAGCATGATGCGCGCATTCAGGGAGCGCTAGTCACGAACGAGCAACTTAACACGCACTTTGGAAAGGCGACCGCCGTGCATATCGACATTATCGAAACCTTGCCATCGATGGCCAAGCTCGAGGACAACTGGAACGCTGTCTACGACGCGGACGACGAAGCGCACATATTCCTGTCATGGCAATGGCTCAGCGGCTGGCTGTCCTACATCCACGGGCCGTGGTTCGTCCTGGCGGCCAAAGCCGGCGAGTCCGCTGATCTACCCTATGTCGCGTTCCTTCCCTTGCGGCTGCAGACCACGATCGAGAAATCCGACACCGTCAGCGACATGCGGATGGCGGGTAACTTCGCTGCCGACTACACCGGGCTCGTTTGCAGGCCCGAGGCGGAGCACAAGGTCATTCCCGCTTTTGCCCGCTACGTGAGGCAGATGAACTGGGCTCGCCTCAATCTGGACAATCTGCGGATATCCGAGCGGCGCGCGCGGCTGCTGCTGGCCTGCTTTCCGAAAGCCGGTTTCAAGACGACGGAAGCCAACAGGGTCAGCAAGGTCGACGGCATAGATAACAGTCGTTGCCCGTATGTCACGCTTCCGAAGGATTGGGACAGCTATCTGGCAACGCTCAGTCCCAATACGCGGCAGAAGATCCGACGCCTGTTGAAGCAGGTCGACGCACCGGGGGAGTATCGGATAACCGTTGCCACTCCCGAGACGTTTACGCGGGATCTCAACACCTTGCTGGGATTCTGGGAGACCAAGTGGCGTCCTCGCAAGGGGAATCTGGTCGACGGCCTGGTGCGCTCGAACGGGGCGATGCTGACGCGCAGTTTTCAGTCCGGTATGCTTTACCTGCCGACATTCTGGCATGGTGATCGGCCCGTCGCGGCGCTGGCCACGCTGGTCGAGCCGCGCAAACGAACCTTCTCGTTTTACATGACCGGGCGCGACGAGACATTCGATGGGCCGCCGTCGGGCGTGATCCTGCATGCCTTCAGCATTCGCCACGCGATTGCGCAGGGATTTTCCGAGTACGATTTCCTGCGCGGAAACGAGCCTTACAAATATTCCTTCGGCTGCGCGGAACGCAAGATTCGTGGCACCGTGCTGGAGACCCGAAACGGCAGAAATCTAGGCGGCCGGATCGACCCCCGGAGCATCCCTGAAGTCCTGCAGCAGGCCACCGAACTGCACCGGAAGGGAGTGCTTGCCGACGCTGAAATAGGCTACCAGCGGATCCTGGAAGTTCAGCCCAAACACGCCGACGCGTTGCACCGGCTGGGCCAGCTACTCACGTCGAAGGGTGATTTGGTCGCGGCCAAGCGGTCGTTCCGCACCTTGACGACGGTTCGTCCCGACTCCGCCAAGGCATGGCTCTGCCTGGGCCAGGCCTGCGAGGGCCTCGGCCAGCATGAGGAAGCGGTCCACCACCATCTCGAATATGTGCGGCTGCAGCCGGAACAGCCTGACGGGTTCGTCAACGTGGCAAGGTGCCTGGTCAAGCTCGGACGGATCGCCGAAATCAACGCTGCGTTGCTCGCAACGATAGGGACGGCCGCCAGATCTCCCGTCGGGAAGTCGCGCGACATTTCCGTGATGCAGCGCAGGATGGTGCGCGCAGCGCAAGAAGCCTCGGTTTCGCTGTAGCACCAGCGTCTCGCTGCCGGGCACGATCGAGCGCCACGGTGGTGCGGAACCGCCCTACCCGCCTGGCATCATGACGTGTGACTCAAGTTCAGAACACCAGCGCTTTGGCCTGCTTGACCTGCGGCAGCGCCTGCACCCTGGCGAGCACGTCGGCCGGCACCGCGCCGTCAACCTCAACCAGCGCGATGGCGTCGCCGCCCGGCTTGTTGCGGCCGAGATGGAAGGTGGCGATGTTGAGCTTGGCGTCGCCGAGCAGGCTGGCGAACTTGCCGATGAAGCCGGGCTTGTCCTCGTTGGTGACGTAGATCATCGACCTGCCGAATTCGGCGTCGACCCGGATGCCCTTGATGTCGACCAGCCGCGGCTTGCCGTCGGCATAGACGGTACCCGAAACCGAGCGCTCCTGCCGCTCGGTGGTGACGGTGACGGTGATCAGACTTTCGTAATCGCTCTGCGCTGCGCGCACGATTTCATCGACAACCATGCCGCGCTCTTTGGCCACCACTGGCGCAGAGACCACATTGACGTCGCCGAGCATCGGCCGCAGCAGCCCCGACAGCGCCGCCGAGGTCAGTGCCTTGATCTTCATTTCGGCGACATGGCCCTCATAGGTGATCTGAACCTTGAGGATGCCGCTCTCGGTGAGTTGGCCGGCGAACGAGCCGAGCTTCTCGGCCAGTTCGATGAACGGCTTCAGCTTCGGCGCCTCTTCCGCCGTGATCGACGGAAAGTTCACCGCGTTGGAGATCGCGCCGCTCAACAGGTAATCCGACATCTGCTCGGCTACCTGAAGCGCGACATTCTCCTGCGCTTCGGTGGTGGCAGCACCGAGATGCGGCGTGCAGATCACGTTGGGATGGCCGAACAGCACGTTTGACGTGGCCGGCTCCTCGACGAACACGTCGAACGCCGCACCGGCCACATGTTTGGAGTTCAGGGCATTGACCAGCGCCTGCTCGTCGACCAGCCCGCCGCGCGCGCAATTGACGATGCGCACGCCCTTCTTCATTTTCGCCAGCGCAGCCGCGTCGATGATGTTCTTGGTCTTTTCGGTCAGCGGTGTATGCAAAGTGATGAAATCGGCGCGTTTGAATAGTTCATCGAGCTCGACTTTCTCGACGCCGATATCCCTGGCGCGCTCCGGCGACAGGAAAGGATCGAACGCGATCACCTTCATGCGCAGGCCAAGCGCGCGGTCGGCGACGATCGCGCCGATGTTGCCGCAGCCGATCACGCCCAGCGTCTTGCCGGTGATCTCGACTCCCATGAAGCGGTTCTTTTCCCACTTGCCGGCCTGGGTCGAGGCGTCGGCCTGCGGAATTTCGCGCGCCAGCGCCAGCATGAGCGTGATCGCGTGTTCGGCGGTCGTGATCGAATTGCCGAACGGCGTGTTCATCACGATGATGCCCTTGGCCGTAGCGGCCGGAATCTCGACGTTGTCGACGCCGATGCCGGCGCGGCCGATCACCTTGAGCCGCGTCGCCTTCTCGATGATCTTGGCGGTGGCCTTGGTGGCGGAGCGGATCGCGAGACCATCGTAATTGCCGATGATCTCGGCGAGCTTTTCCTTGTCCTTGCCGAGGTTGGGCTGGAAGTCGACGTCGATGCCGCGATCCCTGAAGATCTGCACGGCGGCGGACGACAGCGCGTCGGAGATGAGAACTTTGGGCTTCGTCATTTTATGTTCCTCTGCCCTTCCCCTGCAGCGGGAGGGTCGGCGCGAGGCGCCGGGGGTGGAATGAATTCGTTGGGGCGATTTCTTCTGCTCCCCCCGTTCTTACGGGGGGAGAGGGGTGGGCTGAGGCGCATCCATCAACGGGTTCGAAGCCTAGAGAGCCCCTCACCCGGCGTTGAGCTTGTACTCGGACGGCGCGAAGCGCCGATCCGGGTGCGCCGACCTCTCTCCGCAAGAACGGGGCGAGGTCAAAAAGAGAATTTACGCCGCTTTCGGAAGCGCAGCCTTCAGCTCCGCGAATGCCCAGTCGATCCACTGCGTCAGTAGCGCGACGTCTTTGGCCTCCACGGTGGCGCCGCACCAGATCCGCAGACCGGCGGGCGCATCGCGATAATGCGCGAAATCGTAGCCGGCGCCTTCCTTCTCCACCAGCGCAACCAGCTTTTTGGAGAAATCGGCTTGAGCATCCGGCGTCAGTGATGTGATGGCGGGATCGACCACCTTCATGCACACCGAGGTGTTGGAGCGGATTGCCGAATCTTTCGCGAGGAAATCGATCCACGGCGTCTTCGCCTGCCAGTCGGCCAGCACCTTCGTATTGGCATCAGCGCGCGCGATCAAACCCTCGAGGCCGCCGACCGATTTCGCCCAGTTCAGGGCGTCGAGGTAATCTTCCACGCACAGCATCGACGGCGTATTGATGGTTTCGCCATCGAAAATGCCCTCGTTGAGCTTGCCGCCCTTGGTCATGCGGAAGATCTTCGGCAGCGGCCACGCCGGCGTGTAGCTCTCCAGCCGCGCCACCGCGCGTGGACTAAGCACCAGCATGCCGTGAGCGGCCTCGCCGCCCAGCGCCTTCTGCCAGGAAAAGGTCACCACATCGAGCTTGTTCCAGTCGAGCGCTTGTGCGAACACCGCCGAGGTGGCGTCGCAGATGGTCAGGCCTTCGCGGTCGGCGCTGATCCAGTCGGCATTGGGAACGCGCACGCCCGAGGTGGTGCCGTTCCAAGTGAAGACGATGTCGGAGGCGGGATCGGCCTTGCCGAGATCGGGGATGTCGCCATAGCCGGCATGCAGCCTGGCGACGTCCTTGAGCTTCAATTCCGTGACGATATCGCTGACCCAGCCTTCGCCGAAGGATTCCCAGGCAATCGTGGTCACCGGGCGCGCACCGAGCAGCGACCACAGCGCCATTTCGACCGCCCCGGTATCCGACGCCGGCACGATGCCGATCCTGTAACCGGCGGGAACTTCAAGCACTTCGCGCGTCAACTCGATCGCGAGCTTGAGTTTGGCCTTGCCGATCTTCGCGCGGTGCGAGCGGCCGAGCGCGGCGTCCTTGAGGTTTTGGGCGGTCCAGCCGGGGCGCTTGGCACAGGGGCCGGAGGAAAAATGCGGCACGTTCGGCCGCAATGCGGGCTTCGCAGCAGTCATGTTCTATCCTTCCAGATAGCTAGCCTCCCGTTGGGGGGAGGTGTCCCGCCGCGGTCATTAAGGGAAAGGCCCGGAATCGTCAAGCAAGTTTCGGGCGCTCAGCGGTGATCTGACGCGGGTTCGGTTGCAGGCGTGATGGATGGCTCGGCGCCGCATTCCGGCACGATCGGCGGGGCCAGCAAATCCCACAACTCCGATGCGCTGGTGACCAGCTTCTCGGCTCTTCGCCGGCTAGAGATTCTCAGAACACTGTTTTCGCCAGCCTGCACCACGTACTCGTTGCCGACCCTCACAATCGCGTAGGTCTTCATCTTCGCAATCCCCAAGCTGCCCGAGCCCGGAGAGATATGCTACGATGCCATAGTTCGTTCCGCGGCGAGGCTTCCATGGAAAATCGCCGGGGCTGCGCAAAGCTTGGTGACGGGGCCGTCCTCGATCAGGCTGCGCGTGCCGGAGGCAACCCCAGATACCGTTCTGCCTCGCTGATCCAGCGTCGCAGCGAGCCGTAGCCGTCGAGATGGAAGCCGCCCTCATGCGCCACCCGCGTATAGGCCAGCAGCGCGACGTCGGCGAGCGTGAAGGCGTCGCCGACCAGGAACGGCGTCGCAGCGAGTTGATGCTCCATCCGCGCCAGCGCGAAATAGCCGCGCTTGATCTTGTCGGGATCGAGGTCCGAGGCCGGCTTGCCGAGATAGACCATCTGGAAGCGGCACACCGCGATATAGGGCTCGTGGCTGTATTGTTCCCAGAACAGCCATTCATCCATCTTCGCCGCAGCGAAGCCGTCGGCGGGAATGAGATCGCTGCCGCGCGCGAGATAGCGGATGATGGCGTTGGACTGCGCCAGCACGCGGCCGTCGTCGAACACGACAATCGGGACCTGGCCCGCGCCATTGAGCTTGAGAAATTCCGTGGTGCGCGTCTCACCCTTGAGCGTATCGACGCTGACCCAGTCATAGGGCAGCGCCAGATGATCGCAGACCCATTTCACCTTCAGGCAATTGCCCGAATTGGTATCGCCGTAGATTTTCATGGCTTGCGCGGGCTCCCGGACAAGGGCCGGCATCGGACCAGCCGCATCATTGGCTGTCAAGCCGGGGTGCGCGCCGCGAGGTCAGAATTTGTAGCCGATTCCCAACCGCACGCTGTTCAACGTCACCACGGTATCCTTGACCTTCAGGAACTTGATGTACTCCCACTCCCCTCGCATGAACAGATTGCCCCACATCATGTATTCCATGCCGAGCCCGCCGGTCCAGCCAGCGACGAAACTGTTGGTTCGTTGCTCGCTGTTGCTCTGCGAAAGCGACGGGATCGCCGTAAACACCGGCGGCAGCGAGAACGTGGTCATGACGCCGCCGATATCTGTCGTCACCACTTCGTCATCCCTCAGGACCACGTTGGTCGACACCGAACGGGCGACATTCATACGACCGACGGCAACGCCGCCGAAGACGTAGGGCAGGAAATTGCTGGTCGCCCAGCCGGCGCGGCCGCGCAACGTGACCACGTCCTTGACCTCCAGCGCGGCGGCGCCAGTCATGCTCGTGTTGTAGGTGTAGGTGTGGCCGGGCGGAGGCGTGGTGCCCGGCGGATTGACGATGCCAAGCGCGATCGAGCTCGACGACGAGCTCTTGGTGTTGTTGAAATAGCTGTAGTTGGCCTCGAAACCGAAAACGATATCTTCCCACTGGTAGTTGCGGCCGACGAACGCGCCGAAGCTCGAGCCTTGCGCGTGATTCTTGTTCAGCAGCGACCAATCCGAGGTCGGTGCCTGAAGGGTGCTGTTGCGAAAGATGAAATTCGTCAGCGAGACGACGCTGCGGCTGAAATCGATTTCCGCCGATTCGTATCCGACCTGGCCGCCGACGTACCAGCCGTCCCAGTTGCGGTTCAGGGGCGGCGGCGACGCAGCGATGCTGCCGCGAAGGAAATCCGGCATGTCGGCTGCTTGCGCGCCGGAGGCCGTTCCGAACATTACCGCCGCCAGCAAGAATCTACGCATCGTAACGCTCCATCCAACACCATGCCTTGGCGCTGATCATCGCGCGTTAACCTTAACCAATCGTTGTCGCGAGCCGTCGGCCGCCCATGTTCTCCGGCGAAAACTGCTTCTCCGGCGAAGACTGCGATTCATCAGGGATCGCGCAAAGCAAAACGGCGCGGAAAGATTCCGCGCCGTTAGGAAGTAGTGAAGCGATCGGAAGATCGATCAGCCCTTGCGCATCAGCGGCGGCGCGTAGGCTGGCGGGTTGCTCAGATCCCAGCGTACGCCGAGCTTGAGGTCATGCGAGGTGATGTTCTTGAACGTCGTCGGGTTGTTGACGTTGTTGACGCCGTCGAAGGTGCGGAGATCGCCGGTCAGGCCGTCGCCCATGTCGAGATAGCGATAGGCGAGTTCGACGGTGAAGTTCGGCGTGACCTTGTAGGCGACACCGGCGTGCACCGCCCAGGCCAGATTCCATTTCGCCACGTTGTCACCGAAGGCTACGCCCGAGGTGGGCGTATTGACGTCGGTGAAATTGGCGATGGAGACCCGCGCACCGCCGACGCCGGCGCCGATGAACGGAGTCACGCACCACCAGGTGCCGAGATCAACATAGGCGTTGCCGAGAACGACCCATTCCGACTTGGTGGCGTGATACGTGTTGACGCCGAACGAAGGCCCCGCGTAAGTGAGGTGATCCGTTCCAAAGAATTGCGAATTGCCGCGATACTCACCGGTGACGTCGGCGCGGAACCAGTTGTTGACCTTGTAACCGACGCCGAGGCCGAAGATGCCGGCGGTGTTGAAACTAAGACGTTGCACCGACGAGGGAGCGCCGACGGTGTCGAGCGCATTGTTCAGGCGGTCGACCCGCTGGTTGCTGAAGCCGATGTCGCCACGCAGATACCAACCACCGAAGTCCTCGACGATCGGGGGCGGCGCGTAGGCCGGCGGCGGCATGATGGCCATGTCGGCGGCAAACGCTCCCGACGACAACAGTGATGCCGCTCCGGCGGCAACGAGAAACTTGACGCTACGCATTGCTTCGTCCCTTTTGTCCGGTGAGGCAGACAACGGAGGCCTCACATCAAAAACTCACGGTCGGAAGATGCCTCAAAATACTTAAGCGTCACTTAACCCTAATTATTAAGGTTGATAATCCGTTGCGCGCGGCCGGGCATGCCGGTGCGAGTCGGCGCGCGAAACAAAGAATCGCGGGATCGCCACAATCAATAACGAGGTATTGGCGAAATGCCGCGGCCGAACCTGCGCGCATGATCCGCCGAAGTGTGAGCGGTTTGGCGCAAGGATCATGCGCCAGACTCTAACCCGCTCAGGCGGCCGCGGCGTGCCCGAGCGCGGACACGATATGATCAACCACTTCCTCGACCAGGATGCGGTCGTCGCCCTCCCCCATCACCCGGATCACGGGCTCGGTGCCGGAAGAGCGTACCAGCAGCCTGCCGTGGCCGTTGAGCCGTTTCTCGCCGGCATCGATGGCGGATTTGACGTCGGCGTCGTCGAGCGGCTTGCCGCTGCGGTAGCGCACGTTTTTCAGGATCTGCGGCAGCGGATCGAAGCGGTGACAGACCTCCGATACCGGCCGGCGAAGCTTCTGCACCACCGCCAGCACCTGCAACGCGGCGACGAAGCCGTCGCCTGTCGTGGCATAGTCCGACAGGATGATATGACCGGAAGGTTCGCCGCCGACATTGTAGCCGCGCCCCAGCATCTGCTCCAGCACATAGCGGTCGCCGACCGGCGTGCGGATCAGCTCGATGCCCTGGCTATCGAGGAAACGCTCCAACCCGAGATTCGACATCACGGTGGCGACGATACCGGGCTTGGCGAGCCGGCCGTCTTCCTTCCAGCTCTGCGCGATCACCGCGAGCAGCTGGTCGCCATCGACCAGATGCCCGCGCTCGTCGACCAGGATGACGCGGTCGGCGTCGCCGTCAAGGGCGATGCCGATGTCGGCGCGCATCTCGCGCACCTTGCGGCTCAGCGCTTCCGGCGAGGTCGAACCGCATTCCTTGTTGATGTTGAAGCCGTCGGGATCGACGCCAATGGAAATCACGTCGGCGCCGAGTTCCCACAGCGCTTCCGGCACCACCTT
Source organism: Bradyrhizobiaceae bacterium Ga0074131 (assembly GCA_001464035.1). Lineage (GTDB taxonomy): Bacteria > Pseudomonadota > Alphaproteobacteria > Rhizobiales > Xanthobacteraceae > Bradyrhizobium. Next base: position 253,358 of record LNEC01000004.1, on the reverse strand, counting down.
GTAGGCGGCTCCATTGGCGCAATCGACCACCACGCGCAGGCCGTCGAGGCTGAGATCGCGCGGCAGGGTGCGCTTGGCGAATTCGATGTAGCGGTCGTGGACGCCGTCGATGCGGCGGGCGCGTCCCAGGCTGGCGCTCTGAGCCAGTTTCTTGTCCAGCGACTCGTCAAGCAGCTGCTCGATCTGCTTTTCGACATCGTCCGAAAGCTTGAAACCCTGCGGGCCGAACAGCTTGATGCCGTTGTCCTCGAACAGATTGTGCGAGGCCGAGATCATGACCCCGAGATCGGCGCGCATCGACTTGGTCAGCATCGCCACCGCCGGCGTCGGCATCGGGCCGAGCAGCAGCACATCCATGCCGACGGAGGTAAAGCCAGCCACCATGGCGTATTCGATCATGTAGCCGGACAAGCGCGTGTCCTTGCCGATCACGACGCGGTGGCGATGTTCGCCGCGCTGAAATACCAGGCCGGCGGCCTGCCCGACCTTGAGCGCCAGCTCCGGCGTGATCAGACCGTTGGCACGGCCCCGAATCCCGTCCGTCCCGAAATATTTGCGGCTCATGTGACCCCCAGCATCGCCGCGGCCTCTCGAACCATCCGGCGAGAAACCGCGAACGCCCGCCTGTGTGAACGCCCGCCTATGTGGCGTGCAGGGGGTTATACTGCCTGTGGCGCTAAAATGACTTCAAAAAATATGATGAATCATTACCGGCAACCGATCCGGGATTCAGGTCATAAGACATTGTTAATACTGGAATACTCGGCCACCCAACCTTGCCGGAGGTCATGCTAGTCGCCGCGCTTGATGTGGTGGTCGGCTTTCGAGGGCGGCGGCTGGGTGACATTGACCGAATCGGAAGCCGGAAAGGTCTCCTTCAGCCCCTCCTCCAGGGCTCGGTCCAGCCGGCGCTTCTCGGCGGCTTTGGCGTCGTTGGCGGGTGAGCGCGGTCTGGTCATGGCTGCCCTCCTGATGGCCGGCCTTTGCCGTGGGGCGATTTTGCCGGGCCCGCAAGCATGCTAGATGATCCGTCAAAGCGACAATACAAGGAGGGCCGGGAACGCATATGAAACACATCACCTGCATCGAGGATCTGCGTCAGGTCCATATGCGCAAAGTGCCGAAGGCGTTTTTCGACTACGCCGATCGCGGCTCCTATTCGGAGGACACGCTGCGCGCCAACGTCGACGACCTGCAGGCGATCAAGTTCCGCCAGCGCATCCTGGTCGATGTGTCGAAGCGCGACCTTACCACCACGATTCTCGGCGAGCCCGCCGCGATGCCGTTGATCCTGGCGCCGGTCGGGCTGACCGGCATGCAATATGGCGACGGCGAAATCCACGCCTGCCGCGCCGCGCAGGCCGCCGGGATTCCCTACACATTGAGCACGATGTCGATCTGCTCGATCGAGGACGTCGCATCCAACGTCGACAAGCCGTTCTGGTTTCAGCTCTATGTCATGAAGGACCGCGGCTTCATCAAGGCGCTGATCGAGCGCGCGATCGCGGCGAAATGCAGCGCGCTGGTGCTGACCGTCGATCTGCAGGTGATCGGGCAGCGCCATGCCGACATCAAGAACGGCATGACGGTGCCGCCGGAATGGTCGTTGTCGAAGCTGATCGATTTCGCCAGCAAGCCGGCCTGGGTCGCCGGCGTGCTGCGCGGCAAGCGCCGCACGTTCGGAAATCTGGTCGGCCATCTCAAGGGCACCGACGACATCACGGCGCTGGGGACCTGGATCGCGACCCAGTTCGACACCTCGCTGAACTGGAAAGACATCGAGTGGATCCGCAGCATCTGGCCCGGCAAGCTGATCCTGAAGGGCATTCTCGACGTCGAGGACGCCGAGATAGCAGCGAAGACCGGCGCGCAGGCACTGGTGGTCTCGAACCATGGCGGCCGCCAGCTCGACGGCGCGCCGTCGTCGATCGAAGTATTGCCCGAGATCGTCGACGTCGTCGGCTCGCAGATCGAGATCATGTTCGACGGCGGCATCCGTTCCGGCCAGGACGTGATGCGCGCGCTCGCGCTCGGCGCCAAGTCCTGCATGATCGGCCGCGCGTATATTCACGGCCTCGGCGCCTTCGGCGGCCCCGGCGTCGAGAAGGCAATCGACATTCTCCGCAACGAACTCAGCGTCACCATGGGACTGTGCGGCGTCAACACCATCGCCGAAATCGACGATCACGTGCTGGCGATCTAGCCGTCGACGCTCAGGCTTTTGCGAGATCGGCCTCGACCAGCGCACGAAGCTCGGCGGTGACTTGCGGACGCTGCCCGAACCACAGTTCAAATCCACGTACCGCCTGGTGCAGCAACATGCCGAGCCCGTCGGCGACCTGCAGTCCGCGCGCCCGCGCCGCGGCCAGCAATGGCGTCTGCAGCGGCACATAGACGAGGTCGGCGACCACGGCGTGCGGCGGCAACAGGCCGACGTCGATCTGAAGCGCCGGCTGGCCATGCATGCCGAGCGACGTGGTATTCACCAGCAGGCCCGCGCGCGGCAGCACGTCTGCAATGGTCTCCCACGCGACGGGATGCACATCGGCGCCAAACCGTTCGGCCAGCGCCCGCGCCCGCTCGGGGGTGCGGTTGGCGAGATGCACCCGCTTGATGCCGCGCTCGATCAGTCCGAACACCACCGCGCGCGCCGAGCCGCCGGCCCCCAGCACCAGCGCGTCCTCGACGCGGTCCCATCCGGGCGCGCAGGCGTCGAGGTTGTTGATGAAGCCTTCGATGTCGGTGTTGGTCGAGCGCAGTTCGCCGCCTTCGTACCAAAGCGTATTGGCCGCGCCGACGGCGCGGGCGCGCGCGTCCGGCTTCGACAGCGCCAGCGCGCGCTCCTTGTGCGGCAGGGTGACGTTGGCGCCGACGAACCCGCGCAGCGACAGCCGGAACACGAAATCCTTGAACTCGTCGGGCGGCACCGCTTCGATGACGTAGCCGCCCGCGATGCCCAAAGTGCGCAGCCAGTAATGATGGATCAGCGGCGAGCGCGAATGCGCCGCCGGCCATCCGATCAGGCACGCGGCGGGAGGTCTTGTTACGGCTGTCATCGTCGATCCCATGCCGGCGCCCGAAAGCGGGCGCCGCCAGTGAGATCAGGCAAGCCGGCGGCGCTGTCAATGCCGTCGCTTTACGCCGCGACGCTGTGCGCGGCGATGATCTGGTCGGCGGCGCGGCCGGTGACCTCGGCCATGCGGTCGAAAGCCCGCGTAAAGCTGCCAGCGCCCGCCGTCGCCGAGCGCAGCTCCACGATCAGCTCGCCGATCTCGGCTTCCGGCATCATGGCGCGGACCCGGTCCCATCCCGGCCAGCCCTCGCGGGTGTCGAAGCCGAGAATCTGCCCGCGCCGCCCTGAAAGAATCGCGTTGATCTTGGCGGTGGCCTCGGTCGGACAGACGATCTCGACCACATGGATCGGCTCCAGCAGCACCGGCGCGCATTGCGGCAGCGCTTCGGAAACCCCGATCCGCGCCGCGGTGCGGAAGGCGAGGTCCGAGGAGTCGACGCTGTGGTAGGAGCCGTCGGTCAGCGTCACCTGCACGTCGATCACGGGAAAGCCGAGCGGCCCGCGCTGCAGCCCGTCGACCACGCCCTCTTCCACCGCGCCGATGTAGTTTTTCGGCACCGCGCCGCCGACCACCCTTTCGTGAAACTCGAAGCCGCCGCCGCGCGGCATCGGCTTGACCTCCAGCACCACGTCGCCGAACTGGCCGTGGCCGCCGGACTGCTTCTTGTGCCGGCCGCGCTGGGTGATCGATTTGCGGATGGTCTCCTGATAGCCGATCGAGGGCGGCTGCGATTTGACGTTGACGCCGAACCGATCCTTGAGGCGCTCCAGCGCCACCCGCAGATGCATTTCGCCCTGACCCCACAACACCGTATCGTGGGTGCGCGGGTTCTGGACGATGCTCAGCGAGGGGTCCTCCTCGATCAGGCGCAGCAGCGCCTGGCCGAGCTTGACGTCGTCCTTGCGGTCGACCGCGGACAGCGACATCGCCAGCACCGGCGGCGTCGGCTCGACGCCGAGCAGCGCCTTCGGCGCGGTCTTGCCGCTCGATACCGTATCGCCGGTCTTGATGCTGTCCAGCTTGCCGAGCGCGACCGTCTCGCCGGCCTCGGCGGCGGGACGTTTGCTGTCATGCGTACCGCCTACCGAAAGAATTCCCGACACCCTGCCGTGCTCGCCCGACGACGAGTGCAGCGTGGCGCCGTCGTCGAGGCGGCCGGCGAGCAGACGCGTCAGCGACAGCTTGCCGCCGTGCTGCAGATGCAGGGTCTTGAACACATAGGCCAGCGCATCCTTTTGCGACGACGCGCCGAGCCGCTTGGCGGTTGCGGTCACGTCGGGCGCTTCATGCCGCAGCGCCTTCATCAGCCGCAGCACGCCGTTCTCGCGGATCGCCGACCCCAGCAGCACCGGACAGATCAGGCCTTCGCGCAATTCGCGGGCGAGATCGTCGAACACCGCATCGCGCGGCGGCGCAATGTCCTCGAGCAGCTGCTCCATCAGCGCGTCGTCGTGGTCGGCGAGCTTTTCCAGCATCGAGAAGCGGGCTTCCTTCTCGCGGTCGAGATCGCCGCCCTCCAGCGCCACCACTTCGGAGGCCTTGTGCTCGCGATAGACGAAGGCGCGCTCCAGCGCCAGATCGACGAAGCCGGCGATGAGGTCGCCGTTCCAGATCGGAATCTGGCGCAGCACCAGCGGAATCCGCGACGCCGGCTGCAGGGTCGCCAGCGTTTCGCGGATGCGCTTGGAGGCGCGGTCGATCTTGTTGAGAAACAGGAAGCGCGGAATGCCGAGATCCTCGAGTTCGCGCAGGATGATCTGCAGCTGCGGCAGCTTTTTCTCGTCCGCCTCGCAGACCACGACCGCGGCGTCGACCGCCGGAAGCGCGGCGCGCATGTCGTGGGCGAACTCGATCGAGCCGGGACAATCGATGAAGGTGTAGCTCTCGCCTATGAAACTGGTGGTGGCGGCGGTGAGGCCGGTGCCCATCTTGTGGTGGCGGGCCTCGGGGCTGGCGTCCCCGACGGAGGTTCCGGCATCGACGCTGCCGGCCCGCGGGATGGCGCCGGTGCGCGCCAATATGGCTTCGAGAAGTGTGGTTTTACCGCTCTGGAAAGGGCCCACCAGCGCAATGCACCGTGGGCCTCGGGGACTTCTGACGTCTTGTCCCATCGCCGCCTCCTTGTTGGGAGCTCGGCCCGTGATTGGGTCGGCAGGTGGATGCTCCCCCTGTCTCGCCATTTTGGCAAGCGGGAAAAACGTCGCTGCGGCGCATGGTGGAGTCCCCAGGGACGGCGCACCGGCCCGTCAGCCGTCATTGCGAGCGCAGCGAAGCAATCCATTTCGCAGCGGTGCCTGGTGTGAGATGGATTGCTTCGCTGCGCTCGCAATGACGTGGTGGGAGTTGCAATTCATTTCAAACACCAGATATGCGTCCGCCTTCTCGCGGCACGATTTGCCCGAGCTTTGCCTGTCATTGTCCCTCGAAAATGAGGGAGCAGGGAATGCCGGATGCGCGCTGCACCCGCGGTCTCGTGTGCGAAACTGTGCAAAGAAGCTGCACACGAGCATACAGGGCAGCGGAGAACATCCGACATTCCCTGCGCAATGGCTTGACGGCTTATCTCGCGCTCACCCCGGAGTATCGGGCTCTTCTCGCCTCCGTCGCCTGCGGATACCTGGCTCATCCGCGCCCGGTCGGGCCGACTTGCGTTCCGCAGACTTGACGCCGACCATTGAGGCGTCAGGTCCACACGATTTTGCCGTACGCTTCGACACCGCTCGTCCGCCCGCTCCAAGACCGCTCACGGAGTTGATCCCGCCCTGCAATCCCTTTGCGCGCACGATGCCGCCGCGTCCACCGCATCCCATCCCAACGCTTGGTGACGATGGCCAACGCCCCTTTCAAGGGGACAGGATGGCGGGATTCTTAGCGCTGATTTGGGTTTCGGGAAAAGCGAAATTTTATCCGACGGGTTAATGTGTCGCAGGCGGGGCGTACCGTGTGTTCGGTTGCCGAACATCAGTCGCGGATGACGATCAGGCTCCAGCGTTCCCCGAAGTCTCGACGGTGCTAGGCGTTCATGCGCACTCCAAAACCAATTGCGATATAAGATCAGTCGCGCTAGCCTAGAACCAGTTGCATAACGCAATCAGAGTCTCGCGATTGCGCGGTATAAGAACGAGGGAGTGGGCATGGCTAAGCTCGTATTCGGAATGAACCAGTCCTTGGACGGCTACGTCGACCATATGGCGTTTGGGCCAGGCCCCACGCTCTTCCGCCACTTCATCGAGGAGGCTCAGGGCCAGGCAGGCAGTGTGTACGGTCGCCAAATGTACGAGATCATGCGTTATTGGGATGACGATCACGCCGAGTGGGATGCAGAACTACACGCCTTCGCGGCGGCGTGGCGGAGCCAGCCGAAATGGGTCGTCTCGCGCTCGTTGAAATCGGTCGGCCCCAACGCCACGCTTGTTGATGATGATTTCGAGGCGGTGATCCGTGAGCTGAAGGCCGAGCGCGTCGGGGAGATCGAAGTTGCTGGCCCAGCCTTGGCGCGAAGCCTCACAGAACTCGGCCTGATCGATGAGTATCGGATCTACCTGCACCCCGTCGTGCTTGGCCACGGCAAGCCATATTTCGCCGGACCCCGGCCGCCGCTCCGCCTTATCACTAGTGATCGGATTGGCGAGGACGTGATCAGGTTGACCTACGTCCCTGCTTAATCTCGTGACTCGTCGGATGGAAATCGCCGCGGAACTCTGGTTTGGGTTATCGTAGCGCTACAGCGTAAGAGTAGTGCTCATCTTCATCAGGCGTGGCCTGCATTCCGGGTTCGCGCTGATGCGCGCCCCGGAATGACGGCGTTTTTTGTTGACAACCACACCAGGGAATCGCTTTCGCTCCACCCATCCTGCGCGCTCGACTTCTTTTCGCGCGCGATGTTCAGCCAACCGGTCCCGGGATCCAATAGTCGCCGGCAAGAGGCCTGACAGTTACGCCATAAATTATCCCGAGCTGCAGGCTTGGATCGAAATGGCGCATGGTCCGCTCATTCAGGTCAATGATGCGGCCAGGTGTCAGTGGCCCCACGTCATTTATCTTGACGATGACCTTCTTGCCTACAGCCTCAACGAGGGCATATTTCGGCCTCGCGCCATATCGGACCCCACCAAATTTCTGGCGCAAACTCGTCTTGATGGCGGCCGCCCAGACGGAGGGATCATAGCGCTCGCCGGAGGCTGTGTTCGGGCCGCCCTCCCGCCATCCCGGCCGGAACGGATTGTACGTGGATGCCGCGCCAACGATCGCATCCCCGGACGCGGCATGGACGACGGCGCTTGAATGAACTCCGATCTCACTTCGAACAACGGTAACAGAAAAGGCTAACGCAACCACGGCGCCGCAAATCGCGGCGCTCGAACAAAACGGCATCATGACTCCTTGACTGGATTTTCTGGATCGTTCGGTTCTCGATGTCGCAAAACAGGGCCAAGCGAACGCGGATGCGTTGACGAACTTGCGCCGATTTTTTTGCGACCGTGCCAATCCTGGCGACGGAACCGTTGCGGGAACCAAGGTGGTCCCCCACACGGATGCTTAGTTCTCACCGACTAAGACAGAAATTGAGTCAGCAGCATGACTGAATGGAGCCTCTGGCCAGGGCGCGCGCATCAGCGACGCCCTGGCGATAGCGGAACAAGTTCCTCGCGTCGCGGCCTCCGGAATCGTCAAAAGCAGAGGGCGGGGACCGATTGGCAGCCCCGCCTCAGATCGCTTCCGTCCAGCTTTCCGAGAATGCCAACGCCGACGTCGAGAATGGCCGCCCTTCTCGTTCCCGCGGCCAGGATCGCCCATTCGCCTCGACGCCGTTGCGGACGAGGCGCGTGCCGAGCGCCGGCATCAGCACGGTGCACACGCCGTAGCGCCGGTCGGGAATCTGGTTCGGCTGCGAGTGGATCAGTAGCGGCTCGCCGATATCGAACCAGGTAAGCGAGATTTCCTCGCCGTGCGACCTGATGTGCTCAGTCCAGAAGTAGCGTGGATCTCCAGCTTTGGAGAACTGCGCGTCCGCGCAGGGGATCGTCGTGTCGGAAAGTTCGGCATTGAGCATACCTTGTACGGTCGACTGCAGCCACCGCGCCATCGCGATGTTGTCGGAGTAAATGCGCCAACGCGCTTCCGTCAGTTCGCTTTTCCAGTAGAGGACGTGGCCGGGACCAGCGGGCGAAAAGATGATCCGCCAATAGCTCGCCTCTGTCGAGTTCGGCTCGCCGTCCTTGGGGCTCAGGCGTATGAACGGGTTCTCGCCCGTCAGGATCGTCTTGTTGGGATCGGCAATGCTCATTTTAACTGGTTTCCTCTCAGCTTCTCATGATACGTCGTTGCCAGACAAACACCATCCGGATGGCACGGCAAGATATCAAAGGGGTGGGAGTGCTGGCTCGCGACAGCGCATTCGCATCAAAGGAAAGAACCGATGGACCTGAAGGGCGCGGTTGCACTGGTGACGGGCGGCAATGGCGGGCTGGGGCAGCGGATCTGCCACGCGCTCGCGCAGGAGGGCGCACATGTCGCTGTCATGTACGCGCGCAGCCGCGACCAGGCGGAAAGTGTCGCCAGCGACCTCGCGTCGCGCTATCAGATCAACGCCCGGGCTTTCGGCTGCGACATCGCCGACGGCGCGGATGTGGAGCGGCTGGCCGGCGAGGTCGCGCAGGCGTTCGGCCGGCTCGATGTGCTGGTCAATGACGCCGCCTACAACATCGCGATCCCGTTCGGAGATCTCGACGATCTGACGCCGGAGGTGTGGGACAAGATCATGGCCATCAACCTGACGGGGCCGATGCGCCTGATCAAGGCGGTGGCGCCGGTCATGAAGGCCCAGGGGCGAGGCCGCATCGTCAACATCGCGTCGGTGGCAGGGCTGAGCCCGACCGGCTCCTCGATCGCCTACGCCGTGTCGAAGGCGGGGCTGATTCATCTGACGCGTTGCATGGCGGTCGCGCTGGCGCCGGAGACGCTGGTCAACTGCGTGGCGCCGGGCCTGCTGGACGGCACCCGCGCCACCGCCAATCTCCGGTCCGAACAGATCGAGCGCTCCGCATCGAGCTCGCTGCTGAAGAAGGCGGCCGACAAGGACGACTGCGCCGACATGGTGGTCGCGATGTGCCGCACCGAGACCATGACCGGGCAGACCGTCGTCATCGACTCCGGACGCATCTTTCATTAAGGCGATGCTCTTCTTCCCTCCCCCCGCGCGCCCTTGCGCGTGGTGGGGTCGAGACGAGCGGAGCTCGCTCTTAGGGGTCGGGGGTGGGGGGTGCTTCGGCAAATTCGCTGTCAGCGGAATGCACCGATAGACCCCCCACCCCCGACCCCTAAGAGCGAGCTTCGCTCGCCTCGGACCCCACCGCTTCGCGGGTGGAGGGGAGAAATAAGGAATACGAGGTCTGATCGATGGTCGTGTGGTCTCCTATCAGGTTCAACTGCGGACGCGAATTGGCGAACCGGTTTGCGATCGCGCCGCTGACCACCGATTCCTCGAATGAGGACGGGACGGCCGCCGAAGACGAACTCGAATTCGTCCGGCGGCGTGCCGCCAACGGATTCGGCGCCACGATTTCTTCCGCCGCCTATGTCGCAGAGGACGGGCGCTCCTGGCGGGGAATCGGCGCGGCGCATGACGGGCACCTGTCCAGCCTGCAGCGGCTCGCCGAGGCGATGCGATCAGCGGGAGGGCTTGCGATCCTGCAGATCTATGACGGCGGCCGCATCGCCAAGCCCGAATTGATCGGCGAGCATATGCGCGCGCCTTCGGCGGTGGCATCGTTGCGGCCGGGCGCCAGGACGCCGCGGGCGATGACATCCGACGAGGTCGTAGGCCTGGTCGGCAGCTTTCGCGCGGCTGCCGCCCTGGCCCGAAAGGCCGGTTTCGACGGTGTCGAGATTCACGGCGCCAACCACTACGCGGTGCATCAGTTCTTTTCACCCCGGGCCAATCATCGCGTCGATCAGTGGGGCGGCACGCTTGCAAAGCGGATGAGCTTTCCTCTCGCGGTCGCAGAGGCCGTTCGCGACGCGCTCGGCCCGAAGCTGATCGCAGGGTTTCGCGTGACGCCGTTCGAGGCCGAGGCGGACGGCTATACGCTCGCGGATGCCAAGCTGCTTTGTGATGAATTGGCCAGGTTGAATCTCGACTACATCTCCGTTTCGCTCGATGATTTTCGCAAGAGCCGGCCTCAACGAGAGACCCGCGTCTATGACGGCCCGGTCGAGCAAAGTCATACCCCGCGGACAAGTCCGATCACGGAACTTGCGCGCGTCATCGCGGGCCGCAGTGCGGTCATGGCAAGCGGCGGGATCAAGACGTGCGGGGATGCCGAGGAGGCGATCGACCTGGGAGCCGACCTGGTTGCGGTAGGACGCGCCGTGGTGGTCGATCCGGAGTGGCTTGCCAAGGTCCGAAGCAAGCGTGAAGCATCGATCCTTGCGGGACTGCCTGGGGATGAACGCGAGATAGCGAGCTCCTTAAGCATTCCTCCGCGAATGGTCGAATATCTGTTGAGCCGTCCGGGCTGGATCCCTCGCCTTTAGACATGGCCTTCTCCGGCTGAGCGGCCGGCACACCTGTTCACAACACTGTTATGCGACCTGTCGCGCTCGTTACCTCCCTCAACTGGGCGTCGCGCGCCTGGTGTTGTAAGCTCGGCGAAGCCATCGCACGGTCGCCTAAGGGAACTTGCATGACCACCGTCGTACTCAACCGCCGCACCCTGCTCGCCGCCGGCGGCGCCGTGCTGGCAACCGGAGTCTCGGCAACCGGGGTTTCCGGGCTGCTGGTGCCGGCCCGCGCGGAAGGCCTCGCGCCGACCCCTTCGATGCGGGGCGGGGCCAACAACTACACCAAGGGCGCGCCGATCGTGGAGCGGATCGGCAAGGGTGGCTTCTGGATGACCGGCACCGTACGCCGCGCCGGCGATGGGGCGCCGCTTGCGGGGCAGCGCATCCAGATCTGGGCGCACACCACCGAAGGGCGGGAGAACGATCCGCAGAGTCATGGCGCCACGCTCACCGACAAGAACGGGGTGTTCCGACTCGAGATGCCGCAGATCGTTCCCGTGTTCGGCCAGCCGCACGGTCACCTCGCCTATGACAGCGATGAATTCAAGACCGTCTTTCTACGGCCGGTGATGCCGAGCGCAAAGGATACCGCCCTGGAGGCGCACTTCGTGCTTCAGCCGGCCTGACCGGGTTGCGACCAAGGGGATGGAGATTGGCCCGGGCGGCCCTGACTTGGGTCGCCTTGGCAGCGGCCGTCGGCGTGCCGATCGCTCTTGCCGCGGCGAGCCCGCTGCACGCCTGGCGCGATCCGGTCTACATCCTGGCCGGGTTCGCGGGGATTATCGCGCTGGGCGTCATGCTGTTTCAGCCGTTGCTGATCGGCGGATACCTGCCGGGACTTTCGGCCCGGTTCGGGCGGCGTGCCCATCCCTGGGTCGGAGGCGCGCTGGTGGTGGCGGTGCTGATCCACGTCGGGGGTCTTTGGATCGCCAGTCCGCCTGACATGATCGACGCCCTTCTCTTCTCATCGCCGACGCCGTTCTCCCCCTGGGGTGTGATCGCCATGTGGGCCATCTTCGCCGTCGCACTTCTGGCTGCACTCCGCCGGCGCCTGGGACTGCGACTGCGAACGTGGCGCACCGCCCATATGCTGCTGGCGATCGTCATCGTCGCAGGGAGTGTGGTCCATGGCCTCCTGATCGAGGGGACGATGGAGACGGTGTCGAAGGCGGCGCTCTGCGCGCTGGTCATCGCGGCGACCATCAAGGTCATGGCCGACCTGCGGGTGTGGAGAAAGCGAAGGACGTTGCGCGGAGAGAACCTCACCTCCCCGGGCGCAGCTCCAGGCTCTCCAGGCCCGCCGCGATGCTGAGGCCGACCTGGCCCTGCACGCTGAGCGGCTGCAGCGCGATGGTATTGTTGGAGCCGCCGACCAGGAAGTTGCCACCGACTCCGACGCCGAGCGTGGCACTGCCCTGCGCGCCGACGTAATTGCCGACGAGGTCGCCGGGCCCGAGCCGCGCCACCGGCGCGAATACGCCCCAGGCCAGCGCGGATTCCTGGGTGATGCCGAGATCGAGGCCCACTTTACGGATGGTCGCGACGTAGCGGTCTTCCGGCAGGCGATCGGCGCGCAGCACGCAGCCGAGGTTGGTCACCGAGCCCACGATGAAGCCGACGCTGGCGCCGCCGCGGCATTCGAGGACGCCGACCTGCACGCGCTGCATCGGCTGCTGCGCCTGGGCGGCGGCGCAAGACGCGACCAGCAGGGTCGCGGCGACACCGGCGAGGATCGTTGAACGGGGCATGAGGAAATCTCCGGCTGAATAAATGTGATGCGAGCAGGAAGCAAGGACGGCGCCGCTGCCCTGGCGCGTGCAAATCTATGACACAACGCCGGTAGCCGTGCCAGATTTTGCCGGCGAACGGCGCGCGATGGAAGGGCTTCGTCATGCCCGGGGTCCCGGGCACGACGAGGGCCAATAAAAAAAGCCCGCTTTCGCGGGCCTCTTTCGTTCAGCTCATGAAGCTGCGGAGGCGCATCAGCCCTGAGGGCGATGCCGGTTGTGATGCCGGTGATGACGGGGAGTGCCGCCGCGCCCCAACCGGACCGGCTGCAGTTCGATGTCGGCGATCCCGGCCGCGACGTTCAGACCGGTCTGGCCCTGCAGGCTGATCGGCTGCAGCGCGTAGGGATTTTCCGGACCGCCAACCAGGAAATTACCGCCGAAGCCGACGCCGACCGAAGCGTTGGCGCCGACACCGCCATAATTGCCGGCGAGGTCGCCGCGTCCCACCCTTCGCGTCGGCGCGTTCACCGCCCAGACCAGCCGGGTCTGGTCGGTGAAGCCAAGATCGACGCCATAGCGGCGGACGGTGGCGAGATAGGGTTCGGGGCGGCGGCCCTCGCTCTGGAACACGCATTCGAATGAGGTGACCGAGCCGACCACGAAGCCGACATTCTGGCCGCCCTGGCATTGCAGCAGGCCGGCGCGTACCGGGGTCTGGGCGTTGGCACCGGCGATCGAGGCGCCGAGTGCGGCGATCGCAACGGCAAGTGTGGAAAGTCGCATGGTTGTGGTCTCCGCATGACGAATTGGGTTTGCGGAGCGACAGGAGGAAAGCGCCTTGTCCAAAACAAGAAGGCGTCTTGTCCGAAACAAGGCGCTTTCAAAAATCCGCCATCAAAGGATCCGGCGTCGACGCTGAGGTGATCTGACTATCTCAGATTGCCGCAAAAGCGCTGGATGCGTTTGCAGGCTTCCTCGAGATCGGAGGTCTTGGTCGCATAGGAAATCCGGAACGCCGGGCCGAGGCCGAACGCCGACCCCTGCACCACCGCGACGCCCTCGTTTTCGAGCAGCTCGGTGACGAAGTCCTCGTCGTTGGCGATCACCTTGCCGGACGGCGAGGTCTTGCCGATGGTGCCGGCGCAGGACGGATAAACGTAGAACGCGCCTTCCGGCCGCGGGCACTCGATGCCATTGGCCTGGTTCAGCATCGCCACCGCGAGATCGCGCCGCTCCTTGAACACCTTGTTGTGCGCCGGGATGAAATCCTGCGGACCGTTGAGCGCCTCGACCGAGGCCCATTGCGAAATCGACGACGGGTTCGAGGTCGACTGCGACTGAATGGTCTGCATCGCCTTGATCAGCTCGGCAGGCCCGCCGGCATAGCCGATGCGCCAGCCGGTCATGCAATAGGCCTTCGAGACCCCGTTCACCGTCAGGGTGCGGTCGTACAGCTTCGGCTCGACCTGCGCCGGCGTGGTAAAGACAAAATCGTCGTAGACCAGGTGCTCGTACATGTCGTCGGTCATCACCCAGACGTCGGGATGCTTCACCAGCACGTCGGTGATCGCTTTCAGTTCGGCGCGCGTATAGGCGGCGCCGGTCGGGTTCGACGGCGAGCACAGGATGATCCACTTCGTCTTCGGCGTGATCGCCTTCTCGAGGGCTTCGGGCCTGAGCTTGAAGCCCTCGGCCGCCGTGCACACCACCGGCACGGATTCGCCGCCGGCCAGCGCCACCATTTCCGGATAGCTCACCCAATAAGGTGCGGGAATGATGACCTCGTCGCCCGGATTGATGGTGGCCATCAGGGCGTTGTAGAGCACCTGCTTGCCGCCGGTGCCGACGATGATCTGGTTCGGCTTGTAGGTCAGGCCGTTCTCGCGCTGAAACTTGGCGATGATCGCCGCCTTCAGCTCGGGAATGCCGCCGACGTCGGTATATTTGGTCTTGCCGGCCTCGATGGCATGGATCGCCGCCAGCTTGATGTTGGCCGGCGTGTCGAAATCGGGCTCGCCGGCGCCGAGGCCGATGACGTTGCGGCCGGCCGCTTTCAGCGCGCGTGCCTTGTCCGTAACCGCGATGGTCGCGGACGGCTTCACACGGTCGAGCGCAGCGGACAGGAACGGCATCATCGTCTCCTTGCGGTCATGGACACAGCTGGCGCGGCCGCACCGATCCACGACTCTTCGTGTTGGGATCGAGGCACCCTAAAGCGCGTCACGCGGCATCGCAAGAAGCTTGGCAGATGCCGGCGAACTTCAGGGAACGTGGGAGCGGCCCCGCCGGGGTCGCGCAATATTCATGAACTTCCGTGGGGAAATGACTTATTTCTGGCAAGGGCCCGGCAAGGAAGCCGGAATGGGAAGCGGTCCGGCGCGTGGCTGACCTCCCGGCGTGCACGTCCACGTGCGCTGGCAGGATTTCTGCGCGGTTGCAGTGCAGTAGAGGTTTTCGACTTTTCCGGTGCACGGGCCTTGCGGCACAACCGCAACGGCATCATTGTTTAGCCGCGTTGCGGCGCGACAAGACGAGCGTCGCTCGAACACCGCAACGCCGCACTTCTCCGATCGAACGAAATCAAAGATGTACAAGCTCTATTCGATGCAGCGCTCCGGCAACAGCTATAAGGTTCGCCTCGCGCTGGCTCTGCTGAACGCGCCTTATCGCGCCATTGAAGTCGACATCCTTCGCGGCGAAAGCCGCACGCCGGAATTTCTGGCCATGAATCCGAGCGGACAGGTGCCGCTGCTGGAAGTCGCGGAAGGACGTTATCTCGCCGAATCCAACGCCATCCTCTGGTATGTCGCCGGCGGCACCCCGCTGGCGCCGGAATCGCGGATCGAACGCGCCGAAGCGCTGCAGTGGATGTTCTTCGAACAGCACGCGCTGGAGCCGAACATCGGAGCGGCCTATTTCTGGCTGGCGCTGGTCAAGGGCGGCCGCGACCTGCAGACCCACGCGCTGGAAGACTGGATGGAGCGCGGCTATGCCGCGCTGCAGGTGATGGAAAACCACCTCAAGACCCACGACTATTTCGCCGCGGGACAGCTGACCGTCGCCGACATCGCCATGTACGGCTACACCCATGTCGCCGATCGCTGCGACTTCGACCTTGCGACTTTCCCCGCGATCCGCACCTGGCTGCGGCGGGTGGAGCAGACCTCGGGGTTCGTCCCGATGGACTGGCGACCGGCTGCCCCGGACGCCGAGGTCGACGCGCCCGGCATCGCCGCGGAAGCCTGAGGTTATCATCCGTGCGAGCAATCCATAGCGGAAGCCAACCGGCTTGCCGCGCTTCTCGCCGTGATCGAACGGGAAATAGCGGGGATGACCGCGCTTTCTGCCGCCATTCTGCCACTTTTCGCGGCTGAGCCGCCGCAATGTTGCCGGCGATTCCTGCGAATCTACCAATTGATGCGGGCGATTCGGCCGCATATTCACGGATTTCGACCATGATCCGGCCGTCCGGCGCTCACGGCTTAGACGGCCGCCCGGTGCCTGTCGCTTTGTCCCGACTGACCCATTCCGTCGCCGGCTCGCTGGCGATCGGGGGATTGTCGCTGTGCCTGGTCGTTACCCTCGCAGTGCTGTCGATCAAGGTCGCCATGGCGATGCCCATTGCGGCGTAATCCAAAACCCAGGTGCGGGCCGCGGGCTTTCCGGCACCTCAACTGCCAGCGGTGATGTCATCGCGATCGGGCCATCATGAACAGGACACCTGTGGTCGTTGTGACGACCTCCTTGACGGTTGCGACCGTTCTGACGGCGTCGTTCCTGGTCGCCACGTCCACCCGCGGCGAAAACACTTCCTTCGCGTCGTCAGCCGGCCAGCTCGACGTCCAGGCCGTCGCCAGCGGCCTGGTCAATCCGTGGGCGCTGGCGTTCCTGCCCGACGGCCGGATGCTGGTGACCGAGCGTCCCGGCCGCATGCGTGTCGTCACGCCGGAAGGACAGGTTTCGCCGCCGCTGAAGGGCATCCCCGAAGTCTGGGCCTCAGGCCAGGGCGGATTGCTCGACGTCGTGACCGACAAGGGTTTCGCGCAGAACAGGACCATCCATTTCTGCTACGCCGAGCGCACCGGCGGCGGCGGCCGCACCGCGGTGGCGCGTGCCACGCTGAACGACGGCGAAGGCCGGCTCGACGATGTCAAAGTCGTGTTCCGGCAGGAGGGACCGCTGTCGTCGGGCAACCATTATGGCTGCCGCATCGCGCAGGCTGGCGACGGCAACCTTTTCATTGCGCTGGGCGATCATTTCAGCCCTCGCGACGAGGCTCAGAATCTCGGCAATCACATCGGCAAGATCATTCGCATCGGGCCCGACGGTTCAGTGCCGCCTGACAATCCCTTCGTCGGCCGCGACGGCGCCAAACCGGAGATATGGAGCTACGGCCACCGCAACGAACAGGGCCTCGCGATCGACCCCGCGTCGGGCGATCTCTGGGAAACCGAGCACGGCCCGCGCGGTGGCGACGAGGTCAACATCGTCGGCAAGGGCAAGAATTACGGCTGGCCGGTGATCGGTTACGGGGTCGATTACAGCGGCGCGAAGATTCACGGGAGCACCGGCAAGGAGGGCATGGAGCAGCCGGCGAAGTATTGGGTGCCCTCGATCGCTCCGTCAGGCCTGACGTTCTACACCGCAAAACTGTTTCCGAAATGGAGCGGCAGCCTGTTCACCGGCGCGCTGTCCGGCAGGATGCTGGTGCGGCTGCAGCTCGACGGCAACAGCGTGACATCAGAAGAACGCCTGCTGCAAAACCTCAACGAGCGTATCCGCGACGTACGGCAGGGCCCCGACGGCGCGCTGTGGCTGCTGACCGACAGTTCGGCGGGCCGGATCCTGCGGGTGTCGCCGTCGGCGAAATGAGGCGCACCCTGCCTTAACGCATCAGTGCTGCGTTACTTCGGCGGTCTGCCGCGCCTCGCAAAGGACACCCCGCGCGCGTCGGCGGCCGTGCGCAGGAGGCCAGCTCTCTTCAGGGCTTCGGTTTTATCTTTCCCGGGCGACATCGATCGGGCCGCTTCAAGAGCCTCGTCGGCCTGGGCTTCCATGTCGCGCTCTTCTCGATGCGGGTTCTCGGTCATGGACACACCCCCAACTCAGAGAAATTCACGCAGGCGCGCGAGCTCGACGACGTGCTCCGCCGACAATGTATCGGTGACGAAGGGAGGCTGCGGCGCTGTCCGGATTTCATAGAGATGACGGGTCGACTCAGGCTTGGCCATGAACGCCCGGATGCACTCGTCGAGCGAGCCCTCGACCACCATGTACGGACCTGCGCTCTCGATCAGGCGAGAGTTGTTGAGCGATGGCCATTTGCGAACGACGGCCGCAACATCGAATCTGATCTGAGCCTCGGAAAACCTGGCCTGAGCTTCGGAGCCATCCATTCGTCGTGGTTCTCTGGCGTGAGCAAAAACGGCTTGATCCGGGGGCGTGCTGAAGCCTCAAGACGGTGTGCATCCCCCTCATTGCTCTAATTCCGCATGGCGCTACTTGTTCCCAGCCGCTGCCTCATGCACGACCGTCCGCATGCGCAGGGATCAAGACCGTGGGAGCGGGCATCCGTCACAGCGACCAACGCCCTGACCTGTTTTCACCACTCGTGAAAAATGAAGAACGCCCCCGCCGCGATCAGCGCGAAGCCGAGGCCGTGGTTCCAGCCCAGCGGCTCCTTCAAACACGCCAGCGCCGAACCCGATTGCTTCGACAAGTCGAATATCATTTGATTCAACCGATCGGAAATTTGCTTCGATCGCATCAACCGCTTTTTAGCCCTGGCGCGGGAAATTTCGCCGCTGTTGCAACCACGCGTCATGCTGCGGCCATTATCCCTCGAATGCACGAGAGCGAGCAGGCATGCAGTTCGACTGGCGCGCCCTTTGCGGCCCGGCACTGACGGTGGCGACGGCGTTGACCGCCTTCGCCGTCGACCGCCATCTCGTCGCCGTTCCCAATCCTGCGCCGCTGTTCGTTTGTATCGTCGCCTTCGCGGCCTCGCTGTCCGGCACCGCCTCCGGGCTCGTCAGTGCCGTCATTGCGGTGGTTTCGTCCGCGCTGTTCTTTCTCAATCACCGCGCCATGCCCGGCTACGACCTGTCGGATCTGTCCCGCATGCTGCTGCTGGCGATCACGGCGGCCGGCACCGCCGCCATCACGGGCCATCTGCGCAGGAAATGGATCGACGCCTTCGCCTCGCAGTACCGGCACCATGCCATCGCGGAGCGGCTGAGGGCTGCGCTGGACCAGGTCGATATCGGCATTGTGCTGCTCGATTCAGACACGCGCGCCGAATTCATCAACCGGGCCTTCCGGCATTACTTTTCGCTTCCGGACAAGAAGGCCGAGGGCAAGCCGCCCTTCATCGCGCTGATGTATCACAGCCGCGATACCGGCGCGTTCGAGCTGCCCGAGGACGAGTTGAGCACCTTCATCGCCCAGCGTACCGAGATGATGCGATCGGGCGATTCGACGCCGATCAACATCAACCTGCGGGATGGACAGGTGCTGCGGTTCAGTTGCACCGCGTTGCCCGATGGCGGACGGATGCTGAGCTACACGCCAGTGACCGATCTCGTGCGGCACAGTGACGAACCATCTGACGCCGATTACTACCGGTCGCTGCGCGGCGTCGGGGGCGGCCTCGCGCGTCAACTGCGCGCCGCCGAACAGGGCGCGACCCATGCAATGCCATCGCCCCCGCCAGCCTGTGGATAAGTCTGATGTCACGGCCGCGTAACAAAGCGAGGCTAGCTTTCCCCTCGCGTCTGATCAGGGGCCCCCCGTCACCGGTCACACGCCCCCCAGCGGTCCCCGTCAGTCGCCGCGCCTGACCGGGGCCGTTTTTTTGCTGTCCCTTGCTGCGTTGCGTATAAGCGGGCGGCGCGATCGCCGCGCCGGCGTCCAGTCTCAACGAACTCCCCGCATGATCCGCGTCATAGCCATCTTGCTGGCCTTCGCCGCCCTCACTTTGGCGTTGCTGCCGTTCCAACTGGCCGGCATGGCCTTGGGCCTGCGGCTGCAGCGCACCATCCCGCATTGGTATCATCGCATTCTCTGCGCGCTGATCGGGGTGCGGATTCGCGAGGTCGGGACGCGATCGGCGGACAGCCCCGCGCTGATCCTGTCGAACCATGTCTCCTGGCTCGATATCTGCGTGATATCGGCGCTTTCGCCCGTGGTATTCGTCGCCAAACGCGAGGTGGCGGCGTGGCCGGTGTTCGGATGGCTGGCGAAATTGCAGCGAACCGTCTTCATCAACCGGCAGGCCCGCCATCAGACCGGCGCGGCGAGCCGGGAGATCGCCGGCCGGCTGCTCGGCGGCGACGCGGTGGTGCTGTTCGCCGAGGGCACCTCGAGCGACGGCATCCGCGTGCTGCCGTTCCGCTCGTCGCTGGTCGGCGCCGTGCATCACGCGCTCGGCAATTCGACGCATCACACCCATGTCACCGTGCAGCCGGTGTCGCTGGCCTACCTCAGCCTCAGCGGCGTGCCGATGGGCCGCGGCCTGCGCCAGCGCGTGGCATGGTACGGCGACGCCGACCTGATCCCGCATCTGCTGGCCGTGCTGGCGTCGGGCGCGGTCGACGTCACCGTGAGCTGGGGCGAGGCGATCGCCTACGACATGAGTGCGGATCGCAAGGCGATCACGCGCGCAGCCGAACGATCGGTTCGGCGCATGACCGCGGCGGCGCTGCGCGCCGCCCCATCGGCGCACCTTGCGGGCCCCCTGCCCGCACGCCACAATGCGATCCCACCTGGCGCCCCACCCCACAGGATCGATCCATGCAAATTCGCAACCTCGGCGGTTCCGGCCTGCGCGTTTCCGCCGTCGGCCTCGGCTGCAACAATTTCGGCCAGCGCACCGACCTGGAAACCTCGCGCAAGGTGATCCACAGGGCGATCGATCTCGGCATCACGCTGTTCGACACCGCCGACATCTATGCCGGAATGGGCGGCTCCGAGACCGTGCTCGGCGAGGTGCTGGGCGACCGCCGCAAGGACATCGTGCTGGCCACCAAATACTCCAAGCCGATGAGCCAGGACGGCACCAAACAGGGCGCCTCGCGGCGCTACATCATGTCCGCGGTCGAGGCCAGCCTGAAGCGGCTGAAGACCGACTATATCGACCTCTACCAGCAGCACGATTACGATCCGCTGACGCCGATCGAGGAGAGCTTGCGGGCGCTCGACGATCTGGTGCGGCAGGGCAAGGTGCGCTACCTCGGCAACTCGAATTTCCCGGCCTGGCGCATCGCCGAGGCCGAACTGCTCGCGCGGCAGATGGGCGTCAACCGGTTCGTGTCGTGCCAGGACGAATACAGCCTGGTGATGCGCGACATCGAGGAGGATCTGCTGCCGGCGGCGCAAGAGTACAAACTCGGGCTGCTGCCGTTCTTTCCGCTGGCCAGCGGCCTCTTGACCGGTAAATATCAGCGCGGCGCCGCGGCACCCGCCGACACCCGTTTCGCAAAAGCCCCAGCGCTGCGCGACCGCTACGTCACGCCGCGCAACGAGGACATCGTCGAGAAGCTGCAGGCCTTCGCCGACAAGAGCGGCCACACCCTGCTCGAACTGGCGTTCTCCTGGCTGGCGTCGCGGCCGCAGGTATCGAGCGTGATCGCCGGCGCCACCCGCGTCGAGCAGGTCGAGCAGAACGTCAAGGCGATCGGCTGGACGCTAAGCGCGGAAGAGATCGCGGAGATCGACGAGATCACGAAGGGGTAGATGACAGACCGGCCGGAAACCTCCGTCCCCACCCCGCGCCGGCTCATCTGTTTCGGCTGCGGGACGGAATTCACCTGCAACCTTGCGGGGCCGTGCTGGTGTAGCGATGAGACCTACCGCCTGCCGATGCCGGTCGATGGCGGCGATTGCCTGTGCCCAACTTGTATGCGCAAGGCGGCGGCGCAGATGTCCAGCAGCCCGATTTCCTGAGGCCGTCGCCATCATGGCGAGCGGCGTGGGCGATATCGTCAACCATTTTCCAGCCCTCTCATCGCCGGCCGGTGACTTTGATCTGGAACAAGACGCACGCTTCGACAATGGCGCTTTATGGCACTCGCATCGAGCGGGAGCTCATCATGTTCGTGGTTCGCCTCAAACGGCCGAACGAGGATTTCGATTTCAAGGCGTTCGCCTCGGGCGACGCCGCGCTTGCCCGATTCAGGACCGCCCAGCAGCTGATGATCGATGGCGAGGTCGACGATTGCGCGCTGTTCGAGGCGCGGGCATCCGACGTCGCTGGCGCGATAGCCATGATCAACGAGGGCAATGCTGCGCTGATCGAGGCCAATCTGGGTTCCGATGCCCCGGCGCATTCCGCGGCACCGACGACGCGGGACAGGAGACCGCTACGATGAATACCCTGACCAAACTGGCGCTCGGCGCGATGGGGCGGTTGCGTCCCAAACCGGCGCAGGGCGATGCCACGCCGAAGATCGTGCTGCCCGCCCCGGACAAGGCCGGCGGCATGCCGCTGATGGAGGCGATCGCGAAGCGACGTTCGGAGCGCGAGTTCTCACGCAAGGAATTGCCGCTGCCGATGCTTTCCAGCCTGTTGTGGGCCGCCAACGGCGTCAACCGCCCGGATGGCGGACGCACCGCACCTTCGGCGATGCATGCGCAGGAGATCGACATCTATGTCGCGTTGCCGGCCGGCGCGTATCTGTACGACGCCGCCATGAACGAATTGCAGCTGGTCGCGGGCAGCGATCTGCGGCGCGTAACCGGCTACCAGGACTTCGTCGACGAGGCGCCGCTCGACCTCGTCTACGTCGCCGACCACGGCCGCATGATGCTGGTGCCGGTGGCAAGCCGCGAGATTTTCGCGTCCGCCGCGGCCGGCGCGATCGCGCAGAATGTCTATTTGTTCGCCGCCGGCAACGGGCTTTCGACCGTCATCCGCGCCTGGATCGATCGGGACGCCATCGCCAATGCGCTGGGGCTCGGCCACGACCACCAGGTGCTGCTGTCGCAGACGGTGGGCTTTCCGAAGGGGTGATGGTCGTCATGCCAGCGCTTGTCGCGGGCGTCCACGTCTTTCTTCCTTCCGAGCGTCAAGGCGTGGATGGCCGGGACAAGCCCGGCCATGACGAGAACGGGCTTCTCGTCACCTCACCACCGCCGCGGTCTGCCCGAACAGGATTTTGCGCTCTTCCTCGGTGCGTATCGCCGGCTGGCCGAAATTCGGATTGATCTCCTTGGCCATGGCGTAGGCGCGTTGCGTCGCCGGCCGCTCGCGGATGGTCTCGAGCCAGCGCTTCAGATGCGGGAAGTCGTCGATTTCCTGGCCCTGGTTCTTGTATCCGACCACCCAGGGATAGCTCGCCATGTCGGCGATCGAATACTCGCCGGCGATGAATTCGCGGTCGGCGAGCCGCTTGTTGAGCACGCCGTAGAGCCGGTTGGTCTCGTTCACATAGCGGTCGATGGCGTATTTGATTTTTTCCACGGCGTAGTTGCGAAAATGATGGTTCTGCCCGGCCATCGGCCCGAGCCCGCCCATCTGCCAGAACGTCCATTGGATCGCGTCGTAGCGACCGTAGAGATCGGCGGGCAGGAATTTGCCGGTTTTTTCTGCGAGATACAGCAGCATGGCGCCGGATTCAAAGATAGAGATCGGCTTGCCCCCGCCGTTCGGCTCGTGATCCACCATCGCGGGAATGCGGTTGTTCGGCGCGATCGCCAAAAACTCCGGCTTGAACTGCTCCCCCTTGCCGATGTTGATGGGGAAGACCTTGTATTTCAGCCCGGTCTCTTCGAGAAACATCGTGATCTTGTGGCCGTTCGGCGTGGTCCAGTAATAAAGGTCGATCATGGCGCGTTCCCGTGATGCTCGCGGATCTCGATTTGGATGCGATTGCATGAAATTCACCGCATCGCCCGCGCAGAGTCAATGGCGGGCGTTTGGCATCGCGGCGAATTGACCCGGTCGCGCTAGGCGTCCGTGTCCGGGAGCGGCACATCCGCAGCATACCGCGGTCGCACGAAAATGCCGCGCTTCGGCGCGAACAGAAATGCCAGGATGAAGAATGAGGCCTGGGTCAGCACGATGCAGGCGCCGGTCGCCCCGTCGATGTGGAAGCTGATGATGGTCCCAAGCGCCGCCGACACGGTGGCGGTGGCGGTCGCGATCACCAGCATCCGCTCGAAACTGTCGGTCAGGAGATAGGCCGTGGCGCCCGGCGCAATCAGCATCGCAATGACGAGAATGATACCAACGGCCTTCAGCGAGGCGACGATGGTGAGCGACAGCAGCACCAGGAGACCATAATGCAATACCCGCACCGGCAGGCCGATCGACCGGGCATGGTTTGGATCGAAGCAATAGAGCAGGAGATCGCGCCGCTTGAGCAGGACGACGAGCAGCGTGCCGCCGGCGACGACGGCGGTTTCGATCAGGTCCCGCGCGGTCACTCCCAATACATTGCCGAACAGGATGTGCATCAGATGCTGGTCCGTATCCACCTTCGTGAACATGACCAGCCCCAGCCCGAACATGCCCGAGAACACGATCCCCATCACCGTGTCCTCCTTGACGCGGCTATTTTCCTTGAGATAGCCGGTCAGCAGGGCGCAGGAAAGGCCGGCCGCGAAAGCGCCGATTGCCAGCGGCAGGTTCAGCACATAAGCGAGCACGATGCCCGGCAGCACCGCATGCGAAATGGCGTCGCCCATCAGCGACCAGCCCTTGAGCACGAGGTAGCAGGAGAGCACCGCGCAGACCGCCGCCACCATCACCGACACGACCAGCGCCCGCTGCATGAACGGGTAGGCCAGCGGTCCCGTGATCCATTCGGTCAGGAAACTCATGCTTCCGCCTCCACCACCGCGAGACGCCGGCGGCGCGAGGCGATCACGCCGTGCCTGGGCGCGAAGTAGAACGCCGCAATGAACAACAGCGTCTGAAGGGTGACGATTACGCCGCCGGTGGCGCCATCGAGAAAGAAACTGATGTAGGCCCCGGCGAAGCTGGTGACCATGCCCAGCGACACGCTGATCAGGATCAGCCGGCCGAAGCGATCGGTCAGAAGATAGGCGGTGGCGCCAGGCGTCACCACCATCGCGATAACGAGGCACGCGCCGACGGTCTGCAGCGCCGCCACCGTGCAGGCGCTCAGCAACGTGAAGAACACGACCTTGAGTGCCCTGGTGTTGAGCCCGATGCTGCGGGCGTGATTCTCGTCGAAGAACGTCACCATCAGGTCTTTCCAGAGAACCGCCAGAATGGCGAGAGAGACCGCCGCGATGATCGCGACCTGAACCACGTCTTCATCTGAGATCGCCAGGATATTGCCGAGCACGATGGTCTGGATACTGACCGAGGTCGGCCAGATCGACGCCATCAGCAGGCCGAGCGCGAATAACGTGGTGAAGACGAGGCCGATGACGGCGTCCTCGCGCAAGCGCGAATTCAGCTTGACGAACTGCATGCCCGCGGCGGCAAGGATTCCGGCAAAGAAGGCGCCGACCGCGAACGGCGCTCCGACGATATAGGCCGCGGCGACACCGGGCACGATCGAGTGCGCCAGCGCGTCGCCCATCAGCGACCAGCCCTTGAGCATCAGATAGGCCGAGAGGAAGGCACAGACGCCGCCAACGAGCGCGCTCACCCACATCGCCTTGAGCATGTAGTCGTAGCTGAAGGGAACCAGCATCTCGGCGAGGAAAGGCGCCATTTTACTCGGGCTTCGTATCGTTGAGGACGTCAGGCCGATCGTCATAGAACACCACCGGCCGCTCATCGTCGGTGAGGACGGTGACCCGCCTGGTGTCGGCATCCTGGTGCAGCGCGGAGCCACCGAGCTGGAAGTTGCGCAGCACGCCGCCGAAGGCGCGCTCGAGGTTGGTCTGGGTGAAGACTTGCGCGGTCGGACCTGATGCCAGCACCGTACGGTTGATGAGAACGACCTGGTCGCAGAACTCCGGCACGCTGCCGAGATTATGGGTCGAGACCAGCATGAGGTGGCCGGCGGCGCGCAATTCGCGCAACAGGCTGATGATGGCGGCCTCGGTCTTCACGTCGATTCCGGTGAAGGGCTCGTCCAGCAGGATGATGCGGCCCTCCTGTGCCAGCGATCGCGCCAGGAATACGCGCTTCTTCTGGCCGCCGCTCAACTCGCCAATCTGACGATGGCGAAAGGCGCTCATGCCGACGCGCTCCAGCGCCTGGTCCACCTTGTAGCGATCGGCGCGCGACGGCATCCGCAGGAAGTTCATATGCCCGTAACGGCCCATCATCACCACGGTCTCGACCAGAACCGGGAAATTCCAGTCGACATCCTCGCTTTGCGGCACGTAGGCGACGATATTCTTCTTCAGCGCTTCATTGACCGTCAGACCGCACAGCCTCACCTCTCCCGCCGCAGGCTGCACGAAACCCATGATCGCCTTGAAGATGGTGGATTTTCCGCTGCCGTTGACGCCGACCAGCGCGCAGATCGTGCCGGGGTCGAGTTCGAACGACGCATCGCGCACGGCGGTCAGGCCGTTGGCATAGCTCACGGTGAGATTGCGCACGGAAATGCTGGCGCCTGGCGTCGGCCCCCTGCCCGGAGCGATACGGGTAACCGGCGCGGATGCGTTCACTTGCCGAATCCCTTCGCGATGGTGTCGACGGTCACGTTCAGCAGATCGAGATAGGTGGGGACCGGACCGCCCGCGGCGCTGAGCGAGTCGACATATAGCACGCCGCCGTAGCGGGCGCCGGTCTCGCGCGCGACCTGCTTGGCGGCGCGATCGGAGATCGTGCTCTCGCTGAACACGACAGGAATCTTGTCCTTGCGCACGAGGTCGATCACCTTGCGCACCTGCTGCGGCGTGCCCTGCTCGTCGGCGTTGATCGGCCACAGATAGGCTTCGCGCATGTTGTAGTCGCGCGCCAGGTAGCTGAATGCGCCTTCGCTGGTTACCAGCCAGCGCTGGTTCTCGGGGATGGCGGCGAGCCGCTTGCGCAGCGGCTCGTCGAGCGCCTTGATCCGCGTCGAATACTCCGCGGCGTTGCGGTTATAGGATTCCGCGTTGGCCGGGTCGTATTTGACCAGCGCCTTGCGGATGTTTTCGACATAGATCAGCGCGCTGGCCGATGACATCCATGCATGCGGATTGGGCTTTCCGCTGTAAGGACCCTCGGTGATCCCCATCGGCTCGATGCCTTCGGTGACGACCACGCTCGGCACGTCCTTGACGTTCTGGAAGAACTGCTCGAACCAGCGCTCGAGGTTGAAGCCGTTCCACAGCACGAGGTCGGCCTCCTGCGCCCTCACGATATCGAGCGGCGTCGGCTGATAATCGTGGATCTCGGCGCCGGGCTTGGTGATGGATTCCACGATCGCCTTGTCGCCGGCGACGTTCTGCGCGATGTCCTGAATGATCGTGAACGTGGTCACGACCCGAAACGGCTTGCGCGACGCGGACTGCGCCCGCGCGGGAGCAGCCAGGACGGCGGCAGCAAACGTCGCTGCAAGGAAAGTTGCCACGAGCCTCCGGCTCATCGGCTTCAACTTCATATGGCTTTCTCCAGGTAATGGCCGCCTCAACCGAACCGGCAGCGGGAACCGCTCCGGGCAGTTGGCTGTTGCGACTTAATCGCAAAAAGATTGCGCTGGGACCCCGCCTGTGTCAACCAGTATTGCGAGTCATTCGCAATAAGGGGACGTGGTTTGAGAGCAGTTGAGGCCAGAATACGATTTCTTTTTGCAATTAAGACGCAATTGCAGATATCGGGCCCCAGCTGCCGCGCGGCCCAGCGAATCGTGCTGGCGACGGTCCTTTTCGCTATCGCGCCGCCAATGGTCGACGCTTCGGCAGAGCCGCCCGCGCCGCCTTCGATTGCGACCGGCTTGCCGGCCGACGGCGATCCGACCGGCATTCGCAAATGGCTCGGCGAGCGAGGCGTCACCTATGGCCTGGTCTACACGGGTGAAGCACTCGGCAATGCCTCGGGCGGCGTCCGCCGAGGCGCGCTCTATGGCGGCAAGCTCGAGGGGTTCGTCAGCGCGAACCTCGAAAAGCTGGCCGGATGGCGGGGGCTGAATTTCTTTTCCAACGCCTTTCAGATCCACCGCTCATCCGGCCCGCGCGACCAGCACTTCAGCAGCCTGATCACGATCAGCAACATCGAGGCTGCCTCTTCGACACGCCTGTCGGAGCTGTGGCTCGAGCAAAAGTTTTTCGATGACCGGTTCAGTTTCCGCTTCGGACAGCTCACGACGGATGCTGAGTTCTTCATCAGCGATTACAGCAGGATGTTCATCAGCAGCGACTGGCCGACCATCATGGGCGCCAACTTGCCGAGCGGCGGGCCGGCTTACCCGCTGGCCACGCCGGGCGTTCGATGGAAGCTCGATCCCAACGACAGCTGGTCGATGTTGCTCGGATTGTACAATGGCGATCCCGGCGACCAGGCAACGGTCAATCGCACCGGCACCAATTTCCGAGTCAATGATCCGCCGCTGCTGATGGGCGAACTGCAGCATCGCTACCATCAAGACAAGGGGTCCCGCGGACTGGCGGGAATTGTTCGACTCGGCGGCTGGCATCATTTCGGCAGGTTCGACGATCAGAGATACGATGACGCGGGGTTTTCGCTGGCGGATCCGCTCAGCAGCGGCGCCGCCCGCCGGTTCCGCGGCACCAGCGGCGTTTACGGCATTATCGACCAGCAGATATACCGGCCCGAAGCCGGCGGCCCCGATAGCGGCATCAGCGTGTTCAGCCGCGTTTCGGGAACGCCATCCGACCGCAACCTGATCAACTTCTTTCTGGACGGCGGCGTTGTCTTTGCCGGCATGCTTGCCGACCGTCCCAACGACAAGTTCGGTGCGTCCGTCATCTATGCCAGGATATCGGATCGGGCTCGCGCGCTCGACCGCGACCTGATCGCATTCTCAGGCATCGCTCAGCCCATCAGAGCCTACGAAATGACGATCGAACTCAGCTACCAGGCCGAGATCAAGCCGGGCTGGACCATGCAGCCGACCTTTCAATACATCGTCCACCCCGGCGGCCACGTGCCCCACCCTGTGTCTCCAGGCGTAGCCATCAAGAGCGGGGCCCTGTTTGGTGTGCGGAGTACGGTCGCCTTTTAATTCGCGGCGGAGAGCGAAGCCTCACTGGGCGATCAGCTCAAGCCACTCATCCTCGGTCAGCACCTCGACGCCGTGCTTCCTGGCCTCGGCGAGTTTCGAACCGGCGCCGGGACCGGCCACCACGTAGTCCGTTTTCTTCGACACCGACCCCGCCGCCTTGGCCCCCAGCCGCTCGGCCATGGCCTTGGCTTCGTCACGCGTCATCTTTTCAAGTGCGCCCGTGAAGACCACGGTCTTGCCGGCGATGGCGGAATTGCCCTTCGGCTTTTCGACGTCGACGATGGTGACTTCTTTCGTCAGCCGTTCGACGATGCCGCGGTTATGGCTCTCGCCGAAATAGGCCTTGATGCTGGCGATCACGGTCTCCCCGATCTGGTCGAGCGCATCCATCTCGGCGATGGCTTCCTCATCGCCCTTGGCGACCCTGAGGCAGGCGTCGTGAAATCCCTTCCACGAACCGTAACCGCGCGCCAGCGCCAGCGCGGTGGTTTCCCCGACATGGCGCATGCCGAGCGCGAAGATGAAGCGCTCGAGCGAAATCCGCCGCCGCTCCTCGATCGCGGCGAACAGATTGCGCACCGAGGTTTCGCCGTAGCCTTCGATTGCCTCCAGCTTGAGTTTGGCGTTGCGCGCCTGCAGCGTGAAGATATCGGCGGGCTCCTTCACCCATCCCTGTTCGAAAAAGAAAGCGATCTGCTTTTCGCCCAACCCTTCGATGTCGAAGGCGCGGCGCGAGGCGAACAGTTTCAGGTGCTCGATCTTCTGGTAGGGACAGGCGAACTCGCCGGTGCAGCGGGCGCGGGCGCCCTCCTCGCCGGTGGCGGTTTCCTCCCGCACCACGTCAGTGTGCAGCGGGCACGGACATTTTTTCGGAAACTGGAAGACCCTGGCGTTCCTAGGCCGCTTGTCGAGCACCACGTCCACCACCTGCGGGATGACGTCGCCGGCGCGCTGGATGATGACGGTGTCGCCGATCCTGATGTCGCGGCCCTCGCGTAACGGCTCGCCGTCGCCGCCGATGCCCTTGATGTAATCCTCATTGTGCAGCGAGACGTTCTGCACGATGACGCCGCCGACCCCGACCGGCTCGAGCTTGCCGACCGGCGTGAACGAACCGGTGCGGCCGACCTGGATCTCGATATCCCGCAGCACCGTCATGGCGCGCTCGGCCGGGAACTTGTGCGCGATCGCCCAGCGCGGCGTGCGCGACACGAAGCCGAGGCGTTCCTGCCAGTCGAGGCGATCGACTTTGTAGACAACGCCGTCGATGTCGTAGTCGAGCCCGGCGCGCTGTTCTTCGATTTTGCGATGGAAGGCGATCAGCTGTTCGACCGAGTGGCACAGTCTGGTCAGCGGATTGGTCTTGAAGCCGCAGCGCTCGAACCAGCCGATCATGCCGGACTGCGTGTCGGCCGGCATCTCGGCCATCTCGCCCCAGGCGTAGGCGAAAAAACCCAGGGGACGCGAGGCGGTGATGGAGGAATCCTTCTGCCGCAGCGAGCCCGCCGCCGAATTGCGCGGATTGGCGAAAACGGTGTCGCCGGCGGCCTTCTGGCGCTCGTTGAGTGCGAGAAACGCCTGCTTGGTCATGTAGACTTCGCCACGCACCTCGCAGATCTCAGGCACGTTGCGGCCCTTCAGTTCCTGCGGCACGTCCTTGAGCGTGCGGATATTGGCGGTAACGTCCTCGCCCTCGGCGCCGTCGCCGCGGGTGGCGGCGGTGACGAGTTCGCCGCCCTCGTAGCGCAGCGACATCGAGAGCCCGTCGATCTTCGGCTCGGCGCTGAAATCGATCCGGCTTTCGTCGCCGAGCTTGAGAAAGCGCCGGATGCGGCCGGCGAAGTCGAGCACGTCCTCTTCCGCAAAAGCGTTGTCGAGCGACAGCATCGGCACCGCATGCCGGACTTTCTTGAATTTTCCTGACGGCGGCGCGCCGATTTTCTGCGACGGTGACTCGCCGCTGACGAATTCGGGAAACCGGGCCTCGATCGCGTTGAGGCGCTGGCGCAGCGCATCGTATTCGGCGTCCGAAATCCGGGGCGCGTCTTCCTGGTAATACGCCTTGTCGTGACGCTCGATCTCGAGCGTCAGACGCATGTGCTCGACCTTGGCCTGCGCCTTGGTGAGCCTGGCGACGTCGACAAGCGTTTTCTTCGTTTTGACAGCCATCACGTACGCCGTCGTTACGCCGTCGCCGCGCGCAGCAACCGGTCGGCGGCCGCCCTTGCCTCCGCCGTGATCTCCGCGCCGGCCAGCATGCGGGCGATTTCCTCGCGGCGATTATCGGCGGCGAGCGCGTTGACGCGGGTGGCGACGCGCTTGCCCTTGTCGAGCGCGTCCTTGGAGATCAGCAGATGCTGGCTGGCGCGCGCGGCGACCTGCGGCGCATGGGTCACCGCCATCACCTGCACCTTGCCGGCCAGTCGCGCGAGGCGAGCGCCGATCGCGTCCGCCACCGCGCCGCCGACGCCGGTGTCGATTTCGTCGAACACCAGAGTGGGCGCCGAACCCTTGTCCGACAGCACGACTTTCAGCGCCAGCAGGAAGCGCGACAGCTCGCCGCCGGAGGCGACTTTCATCATCGGCCCCGGCTTGGTGCCTGGATTGGTCTGGACCCAGAACTCGACGCGGTCGACGCCCTGCGGGCCGGGCGAAGTCGCATCCGATTCAACCTGGGCCATGAACCTGGCGCGCTCCAGCTTCAGCGGCGCCAGTTCGGCATTCACCGCCTTGTTGAGTTTCTCCGCAGATTTCGTGCGCGCGGCGGAAAGTTTGCTAGCGGCGGCGCCGTAGCGCTGGTCGGCTTCGCCGGCTGCCGCTTCGAGCTTTTTGAGCCGGTCGGCGCCGGCATCGATCAGCGCCACGTCGGCGGCGTATTTCGCCGCCAGCGCCGCCAGGCCATCGACCGGCGTCGAGTATTTCCTCGACGCCGCCCGCAGCGCGAACAGCCGCTCCTCGATCCGCTCGAGCTCGGAGGGATCGAAATCCGCCGCAATCAGCGCCGCGGTGAGATGCTGGTCGGCTTCCTCCAGCGCATTGATGGCGGCATCGATCGCCTTCACCGCGGGTTCAACCAGCGCAGGCGAGTTGCCCGCGCGGCGCTCCAGCCGGCGCACCGCCGCCGACAGGCTCGACACCGGCGAATGATGGCCGCTGACGGCGTCCTGCGCCTCGCGCAAATCGGCCGCGATCTTCTCGCCCTGCATCATCCCGGTGCGGCGTTCGGCAAGCGTGGTCTCCTCGCCGTCTTGCGGTTTCAGCTTCCTCAATTCGTCGGAGGCATGGCGCAGATAGTCCGCCTCGCGGGCGGCGCGCTCCATGCCGGCGCGATGCCCTTCGAGCGCGGTCAATGCCGCGCGTCTCAAGTCCCACAGCGCCTCCAGCGCCACGACGTCCTTCTCCAGGCCGGCGAAGGCGTCCAGTAGCCGCCGGTGGGTCGAGGCATCGACCAGCGCGCGCTCGTCATGCTGGCCGTGAATCTCGACCAGCGCGGAACCGACCGCCTTCAGGGTCTGCACGCTGATCGCCTGATCGTTGATGAAGGCGCGGGTGCGGCCGTCGGCAAGCTGCACGCGGCGCAGGATCATCTCGCACGAATCGTCGGAACTCGTATCGTCGAGCCCGTTTTCGCTGAGGATGGCCGCGGCCGGATGTCCCTTCGGCACATCGAACACCGCGGTGACCTGGCCCTGCTCCACGCCGTGACGGACGAGGCCGGCGTCGCCGCGGCCGCCGAGCGCCAGCGCGAAGGCATCGAGCAGGATGGATTTGCCCGCGCCGGTTTCGCCGGTCAGCACCGCGAGGCCACGGGAAAACTCGATATCGAGCCGTTCGATCAGGACGATGTCACGGATCGACAGACGCGCCAGCATGCGAGGTAAATTCCTAGCCGAGACCCAGTTTCTTGAAGGCCCTGGAGATATAGGAGCCCTTGTTCTCGCTCGGCTCGAGACCGCCGGACTTTACAAGATTATAGGCGTCCTTGTACCAGCGGCTGTCGGGAAAGTTGTGTCCAAGTACGGCGGCGGCGGTTTGCGCCTCGCCGACGATGCCGATCGCCATATAGGCCTCGGTCAGGCGCGCCAGCGCTTCCTCGACATGCCGCGTGGTCTGGTACTGGGTTACGACGGTCTTGAAGCGGTTGATCGCGGCGGTGTAGTCGCGCTTTTCCATGTAATAGCGGCCGACCGTCATTTCCTTGCCGGCCAGTTGATCGCGTGCGCCCTCAAGCTTGGCCTTGGCGCTGTTGGCGTATTCCGAGGTCGGATATTTGCGGATCACTTCCTCGAGCGCGGCGATGGCCTTCTCGGTGCGGCCCTGATCGCGGGAAATGTCGGGAATCTGGTCGTAATGCGAGGCCGCGATCAGATACTGCGCGTAGGCGGCGTCGGAGCTGCCGGGATGCAGGGTAACGTAGCGGGTCGCGGCGCCGATGCAGCTGTCGTAGTCGCCGGAATTGTAGAAGGCATAGGCCGACATCAGCAGCGATTTGCGCGCCCAGTCGGAATAGGGATGCTGGCGGTCGACTTCCTCGAATTTCTTCGACGCTGCCTTCGGGTCCTTGCGCTGGTTCATGAGGTACAAGCCCTCATTGTAGAGCTTGTCCGCGGGCTCTTCGTTGAAGGTATCGTCCTTGGCCGTGAACTTGTCCCACAGTGAGCCGGTGCCGCATCCGCTCAGCCCAATCGCCAGCAGCACCAGCCCCGTGGCCAGCCGCAACGGCCGCCCAAGGCGAGTGAGGTCCGAACGAGCCGTCATACGCTGTGCCGACATAGAAACATGACCTGACGCCTGTGATGCGGAGCCCGCCACGCCCTGGCGTGGTCATGGACGCAATGATCGCCGTGCCCGTAGCGCCTTGTCGCGCAACCGCGGGCCTATCTAGCTCAAAAAAGTCCGTTAACCAACCGAATACGCAGGCATTTCGCCCGGATTAAGGCGGTCAGAGCGATTGCGGCCGGGTGTGGTTACCGCAAAACGGCCGGAACCAGGGCCGCGTCGGCCAAACATCAAAGACCCGCCGGCGGTCAGGGCGGTTCCGAAGGTGAGAGCTCAGGAAACGTCGGGGCCGTAGGCCGGGGCGACCATGCCCCCCACCATTCCGCTGCCGACTTCGGCGTGACTGCGCGGACGACGGACCGATTCGGCCTCGATCAGCCGCCAGGCGCTGCGGTCGGCCATCAGGGCGGTCAGCACCGCATGATTGAGCTTGTGGCCGCCGCGAACCGACCGATAGGCGCCGAGCAACGGCAGGCCCGCCAGGGCGAGATCTCCGATCACGTCGAGAACCTTGTGACGGGCGCATTCGTCCCTGTAACGCAGCCCCTCGGTATTGAGCAGGCGGTCTTCGTCGAACACCACCGAATTCTCGAAAGAGGCGCCGAGCGCAAAACCGGCGCTCCACAGCCGCGCCACGTCGTTCATGCATCCGAAAGTGCGGGCGCGGCAAATCTCGCGGCGGAACCTTTCGGGATCGAGATCCAGCATGTAGCTCTGGCGGCCGATCACCGGATTGGCGAAATCGATTTCCACCTCGACGCGGAAGCCGGCGGCATGGGGACGCAACTCGCCGAACGAATCGCCCATTCTGACCTGCACCGGCTTCAGCACCTGGATGAGGCGGCGCGACGCTTGCTGTGTCACAATACCGGCCTGATCGATCGCGGCGACGAAAGCCGCGGCGCTGCCGTCCATGATCGGAACTTCCGGGCCATCGACCTCGATGATGGCGTTATCGACGCCCATGCCCCGCAGCGCGGCGAGCACATGCTCGGCTGTCGAAACCAGCGGGCCGTCGCGGTCGCCCAGCGTGGTCGCGAATTCGGTGGCGATCACGGATTCGGCGGACG
Organism: Bradyrhizobiaceae bacterium Ga0074131; assembly: GCA_001464035.1. GTDB lineage: Bacteria > Pseudomonadota > Alphaproteobacteria > Rhizobiales > Xanthobacteraceae > Bradyrhizobium. The sequence continues at coordinate 219,045 of LNEC01000004.1, read as the reverse complement.
CCTGAACCTCGCGGTCGCAGCCATCGAGGCCGGTACGGACGAAAATAAAACCCGCATCGACGGGTGCAGGTCCAAGGGTGAGATTAACGGGTAAACCAGAGTGGACGCCGACGCCCGTCACAGTGGCTTGCGACCGAAGCGTAGTTTGCCGGCTAAATTTCATTCTAAACTGCCCACTGCCCGACTTACCAAGGGACTCGAATGACTTATGTCAGTCGACTCACCTTTAGTTTCCCCAAGTCATGGCAAACCATAGTCACAGCCTCAAACAGCGCCAACTCACGCTTTTTTACCGATTGTTACCCTATCTTGGCCGCATTCACGCCAAAGGTTTATCCAATTGCGGCACGGTCGAGGGCAGTTCCGGCCCTGCAATCGGGCCACGAAATTCGAAATTAATGATTAAATATCAGATGCTTGGGTTTAACGCTTGAATCCGCCGCGGGCGAAAAACAAAGGTCCCGGCTGATGCAGCCGGGACCTTTCCCGTCGTGATAATTGTAACGAACTTCAGTTGGACTGCCGGCGCAGGAAGGCCGGGATGTCCAAATGATCGTCGCCCTGTGGCGCCGCGGCAACAGGTGCGGGGCGACCGTGGACATCCAATCCCTGCGGCGCCGGCCGCCGGGCATATTCGGATACCGGATCATGCGACGCGATTTGCTGCGCTACCGAACGCTGCGGCTTGCGTTCCGGCAGCGGCGGCATGGTTGGCATGGACGGACCGGAGGCGCGGGCCGCGATCGGCGGCTCGGTCTCTTCGTCGCGACGGCCGAGACCGACATTGGCGAGGCGCTGAAGCAGCGATATCCGGGTCTTCTGCGGATGCTCCTCCTCGGTTTCGCCGCGGGCTTGGCGGATCTCGTTCTGGGCCGGCATCGGCAGGTCCTCGAACTTCGGCATCCTCGGCGCACGAACCGGGGGGCGCTCGGCGGCCTGCGGGATGAAGGTCTCGGGCGTCGCCGGCTCCGGGGTCTCGATTCGCGCGACGTCATGATCCGGGAACAGTGACGGCTTCTGGGCGATCGGGCGAACCGTGACGTCGCCATACGACGCCGGCTGCAGCGGCGCCGACGCAACCTGCGGGGCTTCCGGGGCGACCGCCGCGGCGATCGCGGCCAGCGCCGCGCGTTCGACGCTGTTCGAAGCGCGCTGCGGCGCAGCAGGAGCCGCCGCCGCCGGGCTGGCGGCTTCGCCCTTCTGGGCGCGTTCGGCCATTCGGGCATTGTCGGCGCGCAGCCGCGCTGTCAGGTCGGCCAGACGGGTGTCTGGCGCGGAAACCGCCGGAGCCACCGCGTTGGTCACGGCCGGAGCCGGCGTGCCCGCGTTGCGCGAGATCAGCGCCTGCTCGATGCCGGTTGCGACGACGGAGACGCGGATGATGCCATCAAGGCTCTCGTCGAAGGTGGCGCCGACGATGATGTTGGCGTCCTGGTCGACTTCCTCGCGGATCCGGGTGGCGGCTTCGTCAACCTCGAACAGGGTCAGATCCTTGCCGCCGGTGATCGAGATCAGCAGGCCACGGGCGCCCTTCATCGAGGAATCGTCGATCAGCGGATTGGCGATCGCGGCCTCGGCCGCGGTCAGCGCACGCTTCTCGCCGGTCGCCTCGCCGGTGCCCATCATCGCCTTGCCCATCTCGCGCATCACAGCGCGAACGTCGGCGAAGTCGAGATTGATAAGACCTTCCTTCACCATCAGGTCGGTGATGCAGGCGACGCCCGAATAGAGCACCTGGTCGGCCATCGCGAAGGCGTCGGCGAAGGTGGTCTTCTCGTTGGCGACCCGGAACAGATTCTGGTTCGGGATGATCAGGAGCGTGTCGACTACCTTGTGCAGCTCGGCGATGCCGGCCTCGGCGGTGCGCATGCGGCGCTGGCCTTCGAAGTGGAACGGCTTGGTCACGACGCCGACGGTGAGGATGCCCATGTCGCGCGCGGTCTTGGCGATAACCGGTGCGGCTCCGGTGCCGGTGCCGCCGCCCATGCCGGCGGTGACGAACACCATGTTGGCGCCGGAGAGGTGATCGCGGATTTCGTCGATGACTTCCTGGGCCGCGGCCGCGCCGACGTCCGGCTGAGATCCGGCGCCGAGGCCTTGGGTGACCTGGGTGTTCGACATGGTCAGGGCCTGCGCGTCGGTGTTGCCGACGACGAAATCGACCCCCTGAAGCCCGGCGGTGATCATGTTGTTGACGGCATTGCCGCCAGCTCCACCGACGCCGAAGACGGTGATCCGCGGTTTCAGTTCGCTGATGTCAGGGGGGGTAAGATTGAGTGCCATGTTTGCCTCTCGATTACGACGCGCGCGTTGGTTCGCCCCGGCCGGCGGCCGCGGGAGTTGGTAAATGCCGAAGGGTGCGGAAAAGATTCATCAGAAGCCCTCGCGAAGCCATCGTCCGACCTTTCCGAGATAACCGTCAGTCCCTGTCCTGAGCTGCCGCGTATGCCGCGGTTCGACATGTTCCAGATGGGCGTATTGCGGATAGACCAGCAGACCCGAAGGAACCGCGAACGACGCGCTCTTGGCCTCGCTGGGCAACCGGCCGAAGCCGAGCGGGCGGCCGATGCGCACCGGCCGGCCGAGAATCTGGGTCGCCAGTTCGGGAACGCCGGTGAGCTGCGAAGCGCCACCGCTCAAGACCACTCGCGCCCTCGGCTCTGCCGCAAATGGGGAATCCGCGAGCCGGTCCCTGACCATTTCAAAAATCTCCTCGGCGCGCTGCCGGACGATGTTCGCGATCGTGGCGCGGGACACGATCTGCGGAGCGTCCCGCTCGTTGTCGCCGGCTGCGGGCACCGACATCAACTCGCGCGCGTCGGACCCGCCGGTCAGCACGGTGCCATATAACGTCTTGATTCGCTCGGCATCCGCAATGCATGCCGACAGGCCCCGCGCCAGATCCATGGTGATGTGGTGCCCGCCCACCGCAAATCCGCTGGCATGTACGAAACGCCCGCCGGCGTAGGTCGCAATGGTGGTGGTGCCGGCCCCCATCTCGACCACGGCGGCGCCGATATCGGCTTCGTCATCGGTCAAGACCGAGAGGCCTGCGACATAAGGACTCGCCGCCATGGCTTCGACGTTGAGATGGCAGCGCTCGACCACCAGCATCAGGTTCTTGGCGGCCGTGGCATCCGCGGTGACCACGTTCATATCGACGCCGAACTGCCGCGCCACCATGCCTCTGGGGTCGCGGATGCCCTTGACGCCGTCCAGCGCGTAACCGACCGGCAAGGCATGCAGCACGGTGCGGCCCTCGCCGGTGGCGTGGCGCATGCCGGCGGAGGTGATGCGGGTAACGTCGGCCGCCGTGACTGCGCCGCCCTTAATGTCGGCCGCGGCTTCGATCAATTGACCCTGCAGCCGGCCGCCCGATACCGAGAGCAGCACGGACTCGACCCGGACCTTGGCCATCCGTTCGGCCAGCGCCACCGCCTGGCGCACCGCCTGCTCGCATTCGGCGAGATCGACCACCGCACCGGCCTTGACGCCGCGCGACTGAATCTGGCTGTAGCCGATCAATTCGACGGCATGGCTGCGGCCGCGCAAGGCGTCGTTCGGCGGGCACGGCTTCAACCGCGCGATCATGCAAGCGATCTTGCTGGTGCCGATATCGAGCGAAGCTACCAGCGCGGTGCGCTTCTGCGGCATCGGGCGCGTCTTCGGCGTCTGGTGGCGATCGAGGCCGGTCATGCGTCACCGGCCTTCTTCTTCGGCTTCTTTTCCTTGAACAGTTCTTCGCGGGCCTTGGCCGCGTCTTCCGACAGCTGCACGGTCAACCGGTCCGGCAGGCGCATGTCGACCGCGACGATGTCGCGCGAGAACAACCGGTCTTCCTTGTCGAATTTCGACAGCGCCGCCAGCGCGTTGCCGACGTCGTGTTCGGGCAGCCTTATGTCGAGGCCGTCCTTGAGGCGCAGGTTCCAGCGCCGTTCGCCGATGAAAATCGCGGCCTTGGTCAGGGTCTTCACCTGCGGATAGCGATCGAGCAGCGCGAGGAAATCCCGTGCGCGGGTTTCGGCGCCCTTGCCGACCACCAGCGGCAGCGAAATGAAACGGCGCGACAAATAGGGCTCGAGCACCGCGCCATCATCGGCAATCACCGCCAGGCGTCCGTCATGCTGCCAGAGCGCGAAGGCCGAGCGTTCGACGATATCGATCTGGAGCTGGCCCGGATAAAGTTTCAGTACCGTCGCTTCGCCGATCCAGGGATTGGCCTTGAGCTTGTCGCGCACGGTGGCAGCGTCGAGGAACAATAGCGAAGAGCGGCCGTTGACGCCGCCGATCGCGAGCACCTCGTCCTGGGTCAGTTGCTTGCGGCCATTGATGGCGACCGCCGTGATCCGGAAACCGGCGGAATTGGCGATCGCATTGCGGGTATCGCTCAGCGCCGAGGTGAATGCGTCAAGGTGCCCGCCCTTGACTACGCCGAAGCCGGCACTGCCGAGCAGCAGCAGCACGGTGGCGGCGACGCCGGCGCGATTGGGAAGGTAACGCTCGAGGAATGCAATCAAACGGTGCGGCGGTTCGCGCTCCAGGCGCGGTTTGGCAGCCCGCGGCAAGCCCAGCCGCGCGCGCAACAGCACGACCACGCCAATGGCGGCAGCTTTCAGGTCAGCCTGGGGCCCCAGCGATCTCAGCGATCGAGCGAGGCGTCCTGCACCATCCATTGCACGAGCTCGTCAAATGTTGCCCGCAACGCTTGCGGGTTCTGGTACACGTGACGTCCTGGTCATGCCGGACCGGGTGTTGACCTCAACGCGGAAGAGGCCACTTGTACCCTCGATGCGTTGTCGAAGCGGAAATCCGCAACAGCTCACGTCCGGCAGCCAAGCGCCACATGCGCCGCCAGCGTTGACCTTCGGACTTCCTGGTAAACAAAGTGTAAACCCGGTGCAGAGGGGGCGTGATTTGAGCCGCCTTCTGAGTACTTTGCCTGACAATCGTAACATTCTTATCAATGGAACCGGCCGAACCATCGCTCGACCTTGTTCCCTTGGAGCATGTTCCGAGAAAGCATCTACTTCTGCGTGCGCCTTGTCGCCAACGCGACCTGATCGTGCAGAAAGTCGGCAAACCCGATGCCTTGCGCCTTCAGCGCCTTCGGATAGAGCGAGGCTTTGGTCAGACCCGGCAGCGTATTGGTTTCGAGGAAGATCGGTCCCGCTGCCGACACGATAAAGTCCGAACGGGAATAGCCGCTGCACGACAGCGCTTTGTGCGCCTTGAGCGCCGCCTCCTTGATTTGCGCCGTGATGTCAGGTGTAAAGCGCCCGGGGCAGATCTCCTGCGTCGATTTGAGCAGGTATTTGGCGGTATAGTCGAAGCTGCCCTCGGCCGGAACGATCTCGATCGGCGGCAGCGCCGTGACCGAGCCGTCCAGCTGCTCCTGCACACCGCAGGTCGCTTCCACACCCGCAACGAACGGCTCGATCAGATAGTCTTCGGTCCTGGCTGCGTCGCGAACGGCCGCGAGGTCCTGCTTCGCGTTGACGAAAATCAGCCCGTAGCTCGAACCGTCGCGTGCCGGTTTTGCAATCAGCTTGCCGTATTCGGCAAACGCCGCGTCGATATCTCCCAGCGCCACGCCGGCCGGCGCTTGGATCCCGGCGATCGCCGCGAAGCGCTTCGCAGCTACCTTGTCGAAGGCCAGATGCGACGACGCCGAACCCGAGCCGGTGAACGGAATGCCGCGCATTTCGCACATCGCCTGCAGTTCGCCATTCTCCGCCCTGCCGCCGTGCAGGCCCAGCACCAGCACGCGGCCCTCGGTACTTGCGTTATCGAGCGCCTGCTCGAGCCCGACGCCGTGACTTCCCGGCTTGAAGTCATCCTCGAACGGCCGGGCATGGCCAAGCAACGCCTCGGCACGAACCTCATGCACGGTATCGTCGACATCCCAGAACCACAGGTCGGCTTCAGGCAGTGCCAGATGCAGCGCCTGGGCGGAGGCGACCGACACCAGCCGCTCCTTGTTGGTGCCGCCGAAAAGAATGGTCGTCCGCATCAGCTTGGCTCGATTCCGATCCGCTTGATTTCCCAGTGTAGCTCAATTCCGGAATTTTCCTTCACCCGCGCGCGCACGGTTTCGCCAAGGATTTCGATATCGTGGCCGGTCGCCGCACCGGTGTTGATCAGGAAATTGCAGTGCATTTCCGAAACCTGGGCGCCGCCGACGCGCAAGCCCCGGCAGCCCGCCGCGTCGATCAACTGCCAGGCGCTGTGGCCGGGCGGATTCCGGAACGTCGATCCGCCGGTCTTTTCGCGGATCGGCTGCGCGGTTTCGCGGTGGGTCTGTACCTCGCTCATCCGCGCGCGGATCGCATCGGGCGCCGTGATGGTCCCGCGAAAACGCGCTGATGTGAATATGATGGAAGGATCGACGCCGCTGCTGCGATAGACGAATTTCATGTCCGCATTGCCGAACGTGTGTCTTTTTCCATCGCGGCCGATGCCGACAGCCTCGATCAGCACATCCCTGGTCTCCGCCCCGTTGGCGCCGGCGTTCATGCGCAGCGCGCCACCGACGGTGCCGGGGATGCCGGAATAGAATTCCAGCCCGCCGATGTTGGCCGCGGCCGCCGTCTCGGCGACGCGCTTGTCGAGCGCGGCAGCCCCGGCGCTGACGACATCGCCCTCGGAGCCGGTCTCGCCGAACCCGCGCGGGCCGAGCCGGATCACGACGCCCGGGATGCCGCCATCACGCACGATCAGGTTGGAACCGACGCCGACGACATGGACTGCAAGATCATTCGACAAATGCGAAAGGAAATAGGCGAGATCGTCCTCGTCCGCCGGCGTGAACAGCACCTGCGCCGGGCCGCCGACCCGAAACCAGGTCAGTTCGGCCAGCGACTGGTTCGCCAATAGCCGCCCGCGCAAGCCAGGCATCGCGGCTTTCAGTTCCGGCGTGACGTCGGGAAAGGTCATGCAAATTCTCTCAATTCGTCATGGCCGGGCTTGTCCCGGCCATCCACGTCTTGCAGAATTTCCGCACGGCAGGTGGATACGTTTACATTCTGACCAATCGCCCGAACGGCATCCTGTACGTCGGGGTAACGAACGACCGTGTGCGTCGAGTGTTTGAGCATCGCTCCGGATTCGTGGATGGCTTCACCAAACGATATGGATTGAAACGGCTGGTCTATTTCGAAAGGTTCGACGACATCCGCGACGACATCCAGCGCGAGCACAACATCAAGCATTGGCCGCGCGCATGGAAGGTCCGAACGATTCTCGCAGCTAACCCGGATTGGGACGACCCCTATCCGACTTTCACACAGTAAAGACGTGGATGGCCGGGACAGGCCCGGCCATGACCAGTTGATGGATATTGCAGCCTCCGGCGAGCACATCACCCCAGCGCCTTCAATTCGCCGGGCAGCGCATAGGCCCATTGCGTGATGTTGCCGGCGCCGAGGCACACGACATAGTCGCCCGTCTTCGCGACCCCGGCGACTACCCCGGCAAGATCGGTGGAACTCGGCAGCGGAATGACTTGGCGATGGCCATGGGCGCGCAGGCCCAAAACAAAATGATCGCGGTCGATGCCCGATATCGGCGCCTCGCCGGCCGGATAGACTTCGGCAACGACCACGGTGTCGGCATCGTTGAAGCAGGTGCAGAATTCCTCGAACAGCGACTGCAGCCGGGTAAAGCGATGCGGCTGCACCACGGCGATGATCCGACCGCCGGTGGATTCCCGCGCCGCCTTCAGCACCGCCGCGATCTCGACCGGGTGATGGCCGTAATCGTCGATGATGGTGACGCCGTTCCATTCGCCGGTTTTGGTGAAACGCCGCCGCACGCCGCCGAAGCCGGCGAGCGCCTTGCGGATGGTGTCGTCGGACAATCCGAGTTCGTGCGCCACCGCGATCGCCGACGTGGCATTGAGCGCGTTATGCCGGCCGGGCATCGGCAGCACCAGGTCGGCGATTTCGTGCGAGGTACCCGCCTTGCGATCGCGGAACGCGACCTTGAATTTCGAGCCGCCGCCGGACGGGACGAGATCGACCAGCCGCGCGTCGGCCTGGGGATTTTCGCCATAGGTGATGATGCGGCGATCCTCGATCTTGCCGACGATGCTCTGCACCACCGGATGGTCGATGCACATCACGGCAAACCCGTAGAACGGCACGTTCTCGACGAAATGGCGGAACGCGTCCTGCACCGCCTCGAATGTCCCGAAGTGGTCGAGATGCTCCGGATCGACATTGGTGACGATGGCGACGTCGGCAGGCAACTTCAAGAACGTGCCGTCGCTCTCGTCGGCCTCCACCACCATCCACTCGCCGGCTCCCAGCCGGGCGTTGGTGCCGTAGGCATTGATGATGCCGCCATTGATCACGGTCGGATCGAGATCGCCGGCGTCGAGCAGGGCTGCGACCATCGAGGTGGTCGTGGTCTTGCCATGCGTGCCGGCGATGGCGACGCAGCTTTTCAGCCGCATCAGTTCGGCCAGCATTTCGGCGCGGCGCACCACCGGGATGCGCTGCGCCCGCGCCGCCATCAGTTCCGGATTATCGCGCCTGATCGCGGTCGACACCACGAGCACATCGGCGCCGGCGACGTTCTCGGCCTTGTGGCCGACCGAGATCTTGATGCCCTTGTCGCGCAGCCGGTTGACATTGGCGCCCTCGGAAGCGTCGGAGCCCTGTACGGTATAGCCGAGATTGCTCAGCACCTCGGCGATGCCGCTCATGCCGATGCCGCCGATCCCAACGAAGTGGATGGGTCCGATTTCGCGCGGCAGTCTCATGAGGTGGTTCCGTCTTTTCCCGTCATGCCCGGGCTTGTCCCGGGCATCAACGAATCTCCGTCACTTCATGCAAGACGTGGATGGCCGGGACAAGCCCGGCCATGACGCTAAAATAGCTGAATTCGAACTCTTTGACCTAGATTCCGGCGACTTTCGCCACCAGATCGGCCAGCCGTTCGGCCGCGTCCAGCCGGCCCACGGTGCGAGCGCTGGCGGCCATCGCGGTCAGCCGATCCGGCTCGGCGGCGAGTGCCGAGATTTCCGCGGCGAGCCGGTCGGCCGTGAAATCCGCCTGCCCGATTCGAATCGCGCCGTTCGCCTGCTCCAGCACGCCGGCATTGGCGAACTGATCCTGATCGATCGAGCCGGGCAGCGGCACCAGGATCGAGGGCCTGCCGATGGCGGCGAGTTCGGCCACCGTGCCGGCGCCGGAACGCGAGATCACCAGATGGTTCGATGCCAGCCGCGCCGGCAAATCGGTGAAGAACGGCGCCAGTTCGGCTGATATCTTGAGCCGGTCATACACCGCGCGGACCCGCGCCAAGTCTTCTTCGCGCACCTGCTGGGTGAGGATCAGCCGGCTCCACAGCGCCGGCGGCAGCCGCTCGATCGCGCCGGGCACGATGTCGGCCATCACCCGCGCGCCCTGGCTGCCGCCGACCACGAGCAGGCGAAGCGGGCCGGTCGCGTCCGGCGAAGCAAATTTCACCTTCGCCTCCGCGAGGATCGCCGGGCGCATCGGTGTGCCGACGGTGGTGGTCTTGCCGGCCAGCTCAGGATCGCGATCGAGCACGCCGGGCAGCGAGGTCGCGATCGCGCTGACGCGGCTCGACAGAAAGCGGTTGGCGCGACCGAGCACCGCATTGGCCTCGTGAATGATGGCGGGCACGCCGAACAATCTGGCGGCCAGCAGCGGCGGCAATGTCGGATAACCTCCGAAGCCGACCACGGCCGCAGGCTTCAGTCGCCGCATCAGATTGAGCGACACCGCGGTGCCGGCGGCGAGCAGCATGCCGGTGCGGGCCAGCGACCATGGCGAGCGGCCGCGCACGGTCTCGCTCGGCACCACGTCGATGGTGTCCTTGGTGAACAGGCCGCTGTAGCGCAGCGCGCGGGAGTCGGTGGCGAGCCGCACGCGAAACCCGCGCCGGATCAGTTCGACGCCAAGCGCCTCGGCGGGAAACAGATGGCCGCCGGTGCCGCCGGCGGCCAGCAGAATGAGGGGCGATGAATTGTCCATGGCTTCAAATAGCCGACAAAGTCGCGTTCGTCATCACGCGTAGGTCGGCGCGGCGTTGGCGTCGCCGATCGATTCCATCTCGGTGCGCGGTCGCAGCCTGGTCAGCGCCAGCATCATGCCGACGCTGTAGGCCAGCGAAATGATCGACGAACCGCCATAGGAAATGAACGGCAGGGTCATGCCCTTGGCCGGTATCAGCTGCAGATTGACCGACATGTTGATCGCGGCCTGCGCCCCGAACAGGATGGCGAGGCCGGAAGCCGCGAACCGCGAGAACAGGTCCTCGGTGGCATAGGCGCGCGCCAGCGTGCGGATCACCACAAACGCGAACAGCGCCAGCAGCGCCAGGCACAGGATGATGCCGAATTCCTCCGCCGCGACTGCGAATACGAAGTCAGTATGGCTGTCCGGCAGGCTGCGCTTGGCGATGCCCTCGCCCGGGCCAAGTCCGAACCAGCCGCCGTTGGCGAAGGCTTCCATCGCGGTATCGACCTGGAAGGTGTCACCCGTACCGGGATTCATGAAGCGCTTGATGCGGAAAGCGACGTGCGGCACCAGCAGATAGGCCCCGAACAGCCCGGCGCCCGCGGCGGCCGCGAGCCCCGCCACCCAGATCATCCGCATGCCCGCGATGAAGAACAGCGCACCCCATACCATCAGGATCAACAGGGTCTGGCCGAAATCGGGCTGCAGCACCAATAGCGCCACCAGCGTCAGCAGCAGCCCCAATGCGATCGAGGTCGCCGGCATTTCCGGCCGCCGCGCCGATTCCGCGAACAGCCACGCCGCCAGTACCACGAAGGCGGGCTTGGCGGATTCGGAAGCCTGGATGTTGACGCCGAGCAAGGTTATCCAGCGCCGCGAACCCTTGACCTCGGGTCCCATCAGCAGCGTCGCCACGATCAGCACGACCGAAACCGCGAACACGACCAGCGCGGCGCGCCGGATCTGCCGCGGCGACAGGAAGGACACGCCGATCAGCACGATGAAACACGGCAGCAGAAACAGCACATGGCGGTTGAAGAAGTGGAACGGATCGAGCCCGATCCTGGTCGCCACCGGCGGGCTGGCCGCCAGCGACAGGATCACGCCGCCCAGCATCAGCGCGATGATCGCGGCCAGCAGCAGGCGGTCGACCGTCCACCACCATTCGGAAAGCGGGGTGCGTTGTTCGCGGGAGATCATGGGCGTTCCCAAAGACAGGGGTTTGCCCATTGGTGGCGGAGGATGGTTATCAAGGGGTTAATGGGATGGAAATGTTTTGAATGGTGAGGCCGGTCTCGTGCCCCGGATGCTGCGCAATGCGCCGCGCTCGCGGCGTAGTGCGCTTCCAAGCCGGGGCCCATGCGGCGGTGTCGGTGCCGTGGGTCCCGGCTCTGCGGAGCAGCGTGAAGGACGCTGCACCGCGTCCGGGACACGGATGTAGCCCACCTGCCCTCACACCACCGGCTTCACGCCCCCAGCGCCGTAACCAGGTCGCGCAACGCCGCGCCATCGAGGCGGTGAAAATCCCGCTGTCGGGATAGGTGGCAGGCTTCGCCGGCGACATCGGCGCAGTGCTGACAAGGCAAAATATTTTGACTAACCTTCAATGCGGGCCATCAAGACGGGGTAGGACAGGGCCCACGAGAGGAGATCGATGAGCACAGTAAGAAGCGCTCTGGCCCAGAAGAGTAGCGCCCTGATCCATGTTCGTTCCGGCGACATGGTCGTCGAAGCCCTGTGCCAGATGCGCGAAAACCGGGTCCGGTCGGTCCTGGTAATCGACGACGACGTGCTGGTCGGTATCGTGACCCAGGGTGACTGCGCCATCAAAGTGCTGCTGCCCGGGCTCGATGCGAAGCAGACGCCGGTGGGCCAAGTGATGACGGGCAACCCGGTGACGGTCAAGCCGGACGATCGGCTGGAAGGCTGCATGGCAATGATGGCTGCGCGCGGTTTTCGCCATCTGCCAGTGATGGACGCGGGCAAGGTCGTGGGCGTGATCTCGATCGGAGACGTCGTCAAGGACATCATCCGGGATTTGGAGCACAACGTAGGCGACCTGATGGGCTACATCATGAGGGACGGCCCCGGGGGCTGACAGACGAACCACGGTGCCGTCGCCCCGTCCGCGATCCTGCGGCGGCCCTAGCTAGTTCTTCTACAATTGAAAACCGCTCGCCGAGATGGTCCAGCCGCCGCCACGCGAAGGGTAGTTCTCCTCTCGTGCAACAGACTTTGGTTCAGCCCGGCCCCTGCGGCCAGCTTTTTTCGTCAGCAATGCGTCAGGCGGTCGCCGCGATCGCCCGCTTCACCGTCATCGGATGCCACCGCTTAGTTAAGTGACCTGCCGAGAAATGACCGCTTGTGGCACTTTTCGGACCTCACAGGATGCCTGGCTTACGTCCGGAATGCGCACCAAAGCGGACGTCCGCCGACCACTCCGGGTTCACGCGATAGATCGACCGCTTTCGCAGGCGACGACGGCTGTGGGACTGCGCCGTCCCCCCTCACACCACCGGCTTGACGCCCGGCAGCGCGGTGACGAGGTCGCGGAACCGGGACCCGCGAATTTCAAAGTTGCGGTACTGGTCGAACGACGCGCAGGCCGGCGACAGCAGCACAACCGGATCGGCGAGGCCGGAGGCTTCCGCATCGCGCGCGGCGCTGGCGACGGCGACTTCCAGGGTTTCGCTGATCTCGTGTGGCACCTGTTCGCCGAGCGTGCCGGAAAATTCCGGCGCGGCTTCGCCGATCAAATAGGCCTTGCGGATGCGCGGGAAATATTCGGTAAGACCGGTGATGCCGCCCAGTTTGGGTTTGCCGCCGGCGATCCAGAAGATGTCGGCAAAGGACGACAGCGCATGCGCCGCGGCGTCGGCATTGGTGCCCTTGGAATCGTTGACGAACAGCACGTTGCCGCGGCGGCCGACCTGTTCCATGCGGTGGGCGAGGCCGGGAAAGCTGCGCAAGCCGTTTTGCAGGACCTCAAGGGAGACACCCAGCGCCAGCGCGCAAGCGGCGGCGCAGGCGGCATTCTGCGCGTTGTGCGCCCCGCGCAGCGAGCCGATGCCGCCGATCCGCGCGATCTCGCTGCGCGCGCCGCCGGCGGCCCGCAGGATGATATCGCGCTCGACATAGACGCCGTCCGGCAGCGGGTTTTTCACGGAGATGCGAACCACCCGCTGGCCCGCCTGCTCGATCCGGTCGGCGGTGTTGCGGCTCCAGCCGTCATCGACGCCGACGATCGCGGTGCCCTGCTGCTGCACGCCCGCGACCAGCCGCTCCTTCACCGCGGCATAATGCTCGAGCGTGCCGTGGCGGTCGATATGGTCCTCGCTGACATTGAGCAGGATGCCGACGCTGGGATCGAGGCTCGGGGTGAGGTCGATCTGGTACGACGACATCTCGATGACGTGGACCCGCCCCATCCGCGGCGGCTCCAGCGACAGGATCGCGGTGCCGATATTGCCGCCCATCTGGGTGTCGTAACCGGCGAAGCGCATCAGATGCGCGATCAACGCGGTGGTGGTCGATTTGCCGTTGGTGCCGGTGATGGCGACGAACGGCGCGTCCGGCGCATGACGCCGCCGCTCGCGGCAGAACAATTCGATATCGCCGATCACCTCGACGCCGGCCTCGCGCGCCATCAGCACCGACCAGTGCGGTTGCGGATGGGTGAGCGGAGCGCCGGGTGTCAGCACCAGGGCCGCGAAATTCGCCCACGACACCTTGCGCAGGTCGGCCGTGATAAAGCCGGCCTGTACCGCCTTGACGATATTGTCGGCGCTGTCATCGCCGGCAATCACTTCCGCCCCGCCCGCCTTCAGCGCGTGGCAGCTCGCCAGCCCGGAGCCGCCGAGGCCGAACACCGCAACCGTCCTGCCTGCGAAGGAGGTGACGGGGATCAACGGATCACCGCAGCTTCAGCGTGGAGAGGCCGGCCAGCGCCAGCATCACCGAGATGATCCAGAACCGGATCACGATCTGCGGTTCGGTCCAGCCCTTCTGCTCGAAATGGTGATGCAGCGGCGCCATCCGGAACACGCGCTTGCCGGTCAGTTTGAACGAAACTACCTGCACGATCACCGAGACCGCTTCCAGCACGAACAGCCCGCCGATCACCGCCAGCACGATCTCGTGCTTGACTGCGACCGCGGTCGCACCGAGCATGCCGCCGAGCGCGAGCGAACCGGTGTCGCCCATGAAGATCGACGCCGGCGGCGCGTTGAACCAAAGGAATCCCAGCCCCGCGCCGAGCACCGCGCCGCACAGCACCGCAAGCTCGCCGGTGCCGGCGACATAATTGATCTGCAGGTAATCCGAGAACACCGCGTTGCCGGTCAGGTAGGCGATCATCCCGAAACTCGCCGCCGCGATCATGACCGGCACGATGGCAAGGCCGTCGAGACCGTCGGTCAGGTTGACCGCGTTGCCGGCGCCGACCATGACAAAGGCGCCGAACAGCACGAAGAACACGCCCAGATTCAGCGCCACGTCCTTGAAGAAGGGAATCACCAGCGAGGTCGAGAACGGATCGCGGCCGAGCCGGGTCAGCGCGTAGCATGCGGCGAGCGCGATCACCGCCTCGATCAGAAGCCGGATCTTGCCAGCGAAGCCGCCATGCGACTGTTGCGTCACCTTCAGATAGTCGTCGTAGAAGCCGACAAAGCCGAATCCGAGCGTCACCGCCAGCACGATCCAGACATAGGGATTGAGCGGATTGGCCCACAGCACGGTCGAGACCACCACGCCGGAAAGAATCATCAGCCCGCCCATGGTCGGCGTGCCCTTCTTGCTGATGAGATGCGATTGCGGACCGTCGGTGCGGATCGGCTGGCCCTTGCCCTGGCGCAGCCGCAGGTGATCGATGATCCACGGGCCGAACAGAAAAACGAACAGGGCGCCGGTCACCATCGCTCCGCCAGTGCGAAAGGTGATGTAGCGAAACACGTTCAGAAATGTGCGGAACACGCCCAAACCAGGGACCGTGTTGGAAAGATCAAGCAACCAATAAAACATGCAATCCGCCCTACACCGCGGCTTCGTCGTGCGCGGCCTTGCCGGGAAAGCGCCTTTCGAGCGCGGTGACAATCGTTTTCATCTTGGAGCCGAGCGATCCCTTGATCATGACCGCGTCGCCGGCGCGAATCGCGGCAACCGCCTGCGCCTCGAGACCGAGCGAATTCTCGGCATAGCCGCCCCGTTTACCCGCGGAGAGCGCGTCCCACAAGTTGCGCATCAGCGGACCGCAACAATACACCAGATCGACGTGATTGGCCTTGATCGCCTCACTCAGTTCGCGATGCAGCGCCGGGCCGGTTGGACCCAGTTCGAGCATGTCGCCGAGCACCGCGATGCGCCGGCCGTGCGGTCCGACCGGAGCGCTGCCGAGCACGCTCAGTGCCGCCGCCATCGACGCCGGATTGGCGTTATAGCTTTCGTCGATCAGCGTCGCTTCGCCATGGCCGATCAGGAGCGCGCGCCGGGCGCCGCGACCCACCGCCGGCTCGATCTGCGACAGCGACAGCGCCGCCAGCGCCAGATCGGCGCCGGCGAGCGAGGCGGCTGCCAGCACCGCCAGCGAATTCATCGCCATGTGGCGGCCGGGCACGCCGAGCTTGTAAGTGACGTCATGGCCGAGGATGTCGGCATGTACGGCGGAACGGTCCGGATGCAGCGAGACGTCGATCAGCCGTGCATCAGCCTGGCTGTCGACGCCGAACGAAAAAATGCGGGAGATGCCGAGTTCTTTGGCGCGGCGCTGCAGTCTGTCAAACTGAGCATTGTCTCGGTTCAACACCACCGCGCCCCCGGGCTCCACGCCCGCAAAGATTTCCGCCTTGGCGTCGGCAATTGCCTCGATGCCGGAGAAGAACTCCAGATGCACCGGTTCCACCGTGGTGATGACGGCGATCTGCGGCCGCACCATCCTGACCAGCGTGTCGATTTCGCCGGCGTGATTCATGCCGATCTCGAACACCGCAAATTTGGCCGAGGCCGGGCAGCGCGCCAGCGACAGAGGCACACCCCAATGGTTGTTGAACGACGCCGCCGAGGCGTGGGCCTCGCCTTGCGCGCCGAGCACCCGCCACAGCGCCTCCTTGGTCGACGTCTTGCCGACCGAGCCGGTGATCGCGATCACCTGCGCGGTGAGACGCGCACGCGACGCAATCCCCAATTCGACCAGGGCGGCGAGCACGTCGTCCACCACCAGCAGCGGCGCGTCGGGCGCGAATTTGTCGCGCTTGATACGTTCGACCACCGCCAGTGCCGCGCCGGCCTTCAGGGCGGCGGCGACAAAATCATGGCCGTCATGGACGTCGCCCTTGATCGCGAAGTAGGCCTCGCCCGGCGCGATGGTGCGGGTGTCGATGGAGAGGCCGCTGACCGCTTCCGGCAACGCGCCATTGGCCTGCGCCCGCATCGCCTGCGCCATCGCGCCAGAAGTCCACAGCGGAGCCACGCTCATGCCACCCTCGACGCCAGCGCGGCGTCAACCGCGTCATGATCGCTGAACGGCAAGGTGCTGTTGCCGACGATCTGCCCGGTCTCGTGCCCCTTGCC
Source organism: Bradyrhizobiaceae bacterium Ga0074131 (assembly GCA_001464035.1). GTDB lineage: Bacteria > Pseudomonadota > Alphaproteobacteria > Rhizobiales > Xanthobacteraceae > Bradyrhizobium. The sequence goes on along the minus strand of LNEC01000004.1, from coordinate 202,495 downwards.
GGCGATCAGCAGCGCATCGCCCGGCTGCAGCGCCGATATCGCGGTTCGGATCGCTTCGCTACGGTCGCCGATTTCCCTGGCGCCCTTTGCGGCGCCCAGGATCGCGGCGCGAATGAGCTCTGGATTTTCACTGCGCGGATTGTCGTCGGTGACGATGACGCTGTCGGCATTCTCGGCGGCGATCGCGCCCATCAGGGGCCGCTTGCCGGCATCGCGGTCACCGCCGGCGCCGAACACCACGACCAGCTTGCGTTTGGCGTAAGGCCGTAGCGCCTGCAGCGCTTTCGCCAATGCATCCGGCTTGTGTGCGTAATCGACGAATATGGGGGCGCCGTTGCGCTCGGCGACCCGCTCCAGCCGGCCCCTCGCCCCTTCCAGCAGTTCGAGCGAGGCGAAGACCGCTTTCGGCTCGCTGCCGGTGCCGATCGCGAGCCCCGCGGCCACCAGCGCATTCTCGATCTGGAACTCGCCGACCAGCGGCAGCCGCACCGAATATTTCCGCCCTCGATGTCCCAGCGTCAACTTCTGCGCGAAACCATCGATGTCGGCGTCCGACAGGCGAATGCCATCGCCGGCGCCGTCGCCCTGGCGGCCCACCGCGATGATTCGCAGCTTGCGCGCCCGCGCCGCATCGATCACCTGCGGTGAGCAGTCATGATCCGCCGAGATCACCGCGGCGCCTTCGGCCGCCACCAGATCGCGAAACAAGCGTAGCTTGGCATTGAGATAATGCGCGAGGTCGGGATGGTAATCCATGTGGTCGCGCGTGAGATTGGTGAAGCCGCCGGCGGCGATGCGCACGCCGTCGAGCCGGTATTGATCGAGCCCGTGCGACGAGGCCTCGAACGCGAGATGGGTGACGCCTTCGCCGGCGATTTCGTCGAGCTGACGGTGCAGCGCGATCGGATCCGGGGTGGTGAGCGATCCGTAGACGGTGCGCTTCGGCGACACCAGACCGATGGTGCCGATGCTGGCCGATTCGTGACCGAGCCGCTGCCAGATCTGACGCGTGAAGGCGGCGACCGAAGTCTTGCCGCTGGTGCCGGTGACCGCCGCGATGGTTTGAGGCTGGCGCGGATAAAACTTCGCCGCGGCAAGTGCCAATGCGCGGCGCGGATTCGGCGTCGTGACGAACGGCACGCCGATGTCGCCCTTCGGCGGATTATCGCCGGCGATCGCCATCGCGCCCGCGGAAATCGCCGACGCGATGAAGCGCGCGCCGTCGGTCTTGCTGCCGGCCAGCGCGAAGAACAGGTCGCCCGGCTTCACCGCGCGGCTGTCCGCCGCCAGGCCCGAAACCACGGCCGCTTCGGCCTGCGGGGAAAGCGTGACGTCGTCGCTGAAGAGGTCGCGAAGTCTCATTGTCTTCCCGTATCTTCCAGCCCGGCCGGCGAGCTGCTTATCGATCTGAACTTTCCCGGGGAATTCGCGGTAGCCACTGCAGGAACTTCGAGTCGCCAACAATAATGATGAGCCTTACTGGCTTCCCCTGGATGCCGCAAGAATAAGGCGGTCGGACGGCGGCAGGTCGAACCGCGGCTCGACGCCCAGTAGCGGGCCAATGCGGGCGATCACCTTGCCGCCGGTCGGCACTGCGTTCCAGCCCGAGGTGATAAAGCCGTGGGTCTCGGGCAGCGGTTTCGGCTCGTCCAGCATGATGAGTATCTGATACTGCGGATTGTCGGCCGGCATGATCGCGGTGAACGAGTTCAACACCTGCTTTTTCGAATATCGACCGTTGACGACCTTCTCCGAGGTGCCGGTCTTGCCGCCGATATAGTAGCCCTTCACATCGGCCTTCTTGGCCGTTCCGATCTCGGCGTTGAGGCGCATCAGATAGCGCATCTTGTCGCTCGTCTCTGACCTCACCACCTTCTTCGAAAGTGCCCTGGCCTCCTCTTCCGACCGCTTGAGGAATGTCGGCGGGATCAGGTAGCCGCCGTTGATGACGGCGTTGATGCCCATCACCGCCTGCAGCGGCGCCACTGAAAGGCCGTGACCAAAAGCGATGGTGATGGTGTTGAGTTCGCCCCAGCGCTTCGGCACGATCGGCGACGTGCTCTCGGGCAGTTCGGTGCGCAGGCGGTCGAGCTGACCCATCTTGCGCAGGAACGCCTTGTGCGCCTCGACGCCTTGCGACAGCGCAATCCGCGCCGCGCCGACGTTCGACGAGAAGGTGAAGACTTCCGACAGCGTGATGGAGCGGCCGAGCGGGTGGGTGTCATTAATCGCGAACTTGCCGTATCGCAGCGCGCCGCGGGCGTCGTACAGGCTGTTGAGATTGGCCTTGCCGGAATCCAGGGCCATCGCCAGCGTCAGCGCCTTGAAGGTCGAGCCCATCTCGTAGACGCCGGTAGTCAGGCGATTGATGCGGTCGGGATCGTGCGCCTCCTTCGGATTGTTCGGATCGAAGTCGGGCAGCGACACCATCGCGACGATCTCGCCGGTCCTGACGTTGGAGACCAGCCCGGAGGCCGCCTTGGCCTTGTATTTTTCCTTCGCCTTGAGCAGTTCGTCCCGCAGCGCATGTTCGACGCGCAGATCGACCGACAGTTCCACCGGCCGCTGCAGCCGGTCCGTGGCGAAGCCGGCGCGGTGCAGGTCGGCCAGACCGTTGTTGTCGAGCCATTTCTCCATCCCGGCGATGCCCTGGTTGTCAATATTGACCAGCCCGATCAGATGCGCGACTTCGGCGCCGGTAGGATAGACCCGCTTGTTCTCGCGCAGGAAGCCGATGCCGGGAATACCGAGGCGATGAATGGTTTGCTGCTGCTGCGGCGTGATTTCGCGCTTCAGCCAGACGAAGCCCTTTTTCGACGACAGCCGCTCACGCACTTCGCGGGTGTCGAGATCCGGCAGCGTCGCGGTGAGAAGCTCGATCGCCTCGTCCTTGTCGATAATGCGTCGCGGCTCGCCGAACAGGCTGGGCGACTTGACGTCGGTGGCGAGTACCTCGCCGTTGCGGTCGACGATGTCGGGCCTGGCCGTGGCAATGCGGTCCTGCGACGCGGTCCGGCGCGCGGCGTGATTGTCGCCGACGGCGATCATGACCAGCCGACCGCCGATCACGGCGTAGACCGCCACAAACGCCAGAATGGCAAATCCGACGCGGGCGCGCGCCTTCGCGGCGCGGTCGACGTTGCGCCCGTACAGCAGGCTGCGGATCAGCCGCTGCCGCCATGGTTCGGCGGGTCTGAGGGTGCTCGGCGCCGACACGGTCATCGCTGATCCTCCCGCGCCGGAACCGAACCCGTAACTGTAGCGGCATCGGCCGCGGCATCGATGGTCTCGAGCATCGCGCCGATCGGATCGGGGTCGCCCGGTTTGAAGAAGCGCGGCGGCCGCTCGGGCAGGTTCTTCAATGAATCATATTGAGTGGCGACCAGCGGCTTCAGCGGCAGATGGCGGTCGGCAAGGCCCTGCAGCCGCAGCGGCGCACCGAGCCTGGCCCATTCCGCGCGTAAGCCTGCGATGGCGTCGCGCTGCTCGCGGATTTCCGCATTCAGCCGCAGCACGCGCTCGGTACGCGCCGTGGACTCCATCTTGATCCGGTACACATAGGCGGCGGCGAACACCAAGGCGGCGATCACGAAGAGATGGATGATCCGCATGGTCAGCCTCCCCTCATCACGTCGTTCAGAACAGGCCAGGCCGGCAACGCCGGGGCGGCATGCGCGGCCGCTTCGGTCCGCTCGGCGGCCCGGAGCTTGGCCGACCGCGCGCGCGGGTTGGCTGACACCTCGTCGCCCCCGGCCGTGATCGGGCGCTTGGTCAAAATGACAAAACTCGGCGGCGCCTGGTTCACTTCCGGCAGATGCCGCGATCCGCCGCCGGCCTTAGCCCGTTCGACCAGGAAGGTCTTGACGATACGGTCTTCCAGCGAATGAAACGACACCACCACCAGCCGTCCCCCCGGCTTCAGCACGCGCTCGGCGGCTGCGAGCGCCAGATACAGTTCGTCGAGTTCCTCGTTGACGAAAATCCGCAAGGCCTGGAACGTCCGGGTGGCGGGATGGATTTCGCCCGGCTTCGCCCATACCACCCTGGAGACGATGTCCGCCAGCGCGCGGGTGGTTGTAACCGGCGCTTCCTTGCGCGCCGCCACAATGGCCTTGGCGACGGCACGGGAATGACGCTCTTCGCCGAAAATATAGACGATCCTGGCGAGATCGGCCTCGGAGGCAACGGCGATTACGTCAGCCGCGGTCGGGCCGTCATGGCCCATCCGCATGTCGAGCGGGCCGCCGAGGCGAAACGAGAAGCCGCGCTCGGCCTGGTCGAGCTGCATCGAGGACACGCCGACATCCATTACCACGCCATCGACCGAGGAAATGCCCTGTGCGGCGCAGACTTCGGCGAGATGGGAGAAGCGGTCCTCGACCAACGTCAGTCGGCCACCCGATCGATCCACCAGGTCGAATCCGGCCGCAATGGCGGTCCGGTCGCGGTCGATGCCGATCACCCGGGTTCCCTCGACGTCGAGGATGGCCCGGCTGTACCCGCCGGCCCCGAAGGTGGCGTCGACATAGACGCCGCCGTCGCGGGGGCGAAGCTTCTCGATGGCCTCGCGGCCGAGCACGGGGATATGACGTGAGCCAGCCGGATTCATGCCCCGGCTCCAGACCCGGCCCAGGGTAAACTGTGGAAACTGGACGCGAACGGCCCCATAGCGCCTCGAATATCTGCGCTTCGCCGGGCTTTTCCGGTCGAAAAGCGCCGTTCGAAGAGAAAGCCTTGCCGGACCGCGAATGCCCTTTCCGGGCGCCCCAAGCCGCAGACCCCGAGTTCCCGATGGAATTTGCTGGGCTGCCATGGGATTTCGAGCGTCAATGCGGCCTCGGCCGTCCCCGACGGGTTCGGCTCTTCACCACTTAGTAACGTCGGTTAGCCTTAAGAAAGCGTTGATGGATTCATGTGGATTCTCGCTGTCGAGCGGATCTCACGGTCATCCCCTGAGCAATCCTCGTTCAGCACCTGATTATAGGACCTCAGGTGATGCTTCGCGCACACACCCGGTCCAAAATGCGAAACTGTGGCCGGCTGGCGGATTGCGCCGGTGACATCGCAAAGGAATAGTAAATGAGGTTCGTCTTGGAGGCGCACCGTTGCCGTTCTCCTGCCCGGTTTGGTCTGTCCTATGCCGCTCGGTTCGTTCGCATCCACCGGTACTGATTCGAAGCGTCGCGCCGTCCCGCTCCCCAGGACCAACGCGAACATGAAGACTTTCACTCCCGATTCCTCGATCGCTTCCGACGTCATCCCGTCGGCGAATTATGGCGAGCGGAACAAGGGCCGGTTGCCCGACATGATCGTGTTGCATTATACCGGGATGCCCGATGTCGAAGGCGCGATCGCGCAGTTGTGCACGGCCGGCACCGACGTTTCGGCGCACTACATCGTGCTGGAGGACGGCCGCATCGTGCAGTGCGTGCCCGAAGCCAAGCGCGCCTGGCATGCCGGCGTCGCGGTCTGGGGCGGCGAAGAGGACATCAACTCGTGCTCGATCGGCGTCGAGATCGTCAATCGCGGCCATGACTGGGGCTATCCGGACTTTCCGCTGCGCCAGGTCGCCGCCGTGATCGCATTGTGCCGGGGTATCATGCTCCGCCGTCAGGTGCCATCGCATCGCGTACTTGCCCATTCGGACGTCGCGCCGTCCCGCAAGAAGGACCCCGGCGAGAAGTTTCCCTGGCATTCGCTCGCCAATTCGGGGGTCGGCCATTGGGTGCAGCCGGCCCCGATCTTGCGCGGCGAAAACCTGCTCAGGCTCGGCAGCGTGGGAGACGACGTGGTCGGCTTGCAGCAGGCGCTGGGCAAGTACGGCTATGGCATTCCGACATCCGGCAAGTACGACGCCGCCACCATGGAAGTGGTCACCGCCTTCCAGCGCCACTTCCGTCCCGCCCGTGTCGACGGCATCGCCGATCATTCGACGCTGACGACATTGCAGGCGCTGCTGGCCAGCCTGCCGGCCGAGGCGATGGCGGTCGCGGCGAAGTAGACGTGGGCCCAATCGGCCCGACGATTGACCTTGCTCAAGCGTGACGGACGCATTCTCGGCGACAAGCCGCGATAGCGGCATGAGCACGGAACAAGCGATGTCATCTGAGCGCGTTCTGCGGTGGGCCCTGGTTGCGATCGCCATTGCGGGATTGTCGACGGGAATCCTCGCCTGGCTGGCCGACCGGCCGGACCTCGCCGATCTCTGCTGGACCCTCGCGACCGTACCCGTAGTGGCCGGGCTGGCGGTTTCGATCGTCAGGGATTTCCTGGCCGGCCGCTTCGGGGTCGATGCGATCGCGCTGGTGTCGATGAGCGCGGCAATGGCGCTCGGTCAGCCGCTGGCCGGCGCCGTAGTGGCGCTGATGTATTCCGGCGGCAACGTTCTGGAGGATATCGCGGTCGCCCGCGCCGAGCATGATTTGCGCTCGCTGGTCGATCGCGCGCCCCGCGAGGCCCGCCGCCGCGTCGATGGCCGCATCGAGCAAGTGCCGATTGGCGCCGTGGCCGTCGGCGACCGGTTGCTGGTGCATGCCGGCGAAGTCATTCCGGTCGACGGCGTCGTCATCTCGGGCGCGGCTGTGATCGACGAGTCGGCACTGACGGGTGAACCGATCCCGGTGGCGAAAGCACGCGGCGCCGCCATCCTGTCCGGCGCCCTCAACGCCGGCGAGACTTTTGAGATGACGGTGACCGTCGTCGCCGGCGAAAGCACCTATGCCGGCATCGTGCGGCTGGTGACCGCGGCGCAGACCGCGAAAGCCCCGTTCGTGCGGTTGGCCGACCGCTACGCGCTGGTTTTCCTGCCCATCACGCTCGCGCTGGCGCTGGTGGCCTGGCTGATCTCGGGCGATCTGCTTCGCAGCCTCGCGGTGCTGGTGGCGGCGACGCCGTGCCCGCTGATTCTGGCCGCACCGGTCGCCTTCATCGCAGGCGTCGCCCGGGCGGCTCGGCGCGGCATCCTGGTCAAGGGCGGCGGCCCGCTGGAGGCGCTGGCGCGCGCGCATACCGTGTTGTTCGACAAGACCGGGACGCTGACGGTCGGCGGCGCGCGATTGCTGTCGGTCGAGGCGGCACCGGGCGAGAGCGCAGACGAGGTGTTGCTGCTGGGCGCCTCGCTCGAACAGGCGTCGCATCACGTGGTCGCGGGCGCCATCGTTCAGGCCGGCACGGAGCGCGGCCTGAGCCTGAAGCTGCCCGAGCAGGTCAGGGAGTTCATGGGATCGGGCCTGCACGGCGTGATCGAGCGACGGCGGGTAGCCGCCGGTTCGCGCGAGATGATCCTTGCAGGCGGGCAAATTCCCGAATGGGCGACGCGGGCGATACGGCGCGCCTCGTGGCGGTCGGCGCTGATCGTATTCGTCGCCGTCGAGGGACGGCCGATCGGCGCCTTGCTGCTCGCCGACGAGCTTCGTTCCGATACGCCGCGGGCGATCCGGCTGCTGCGGGAGGCCGGCATCGCCCGCATCGTCATGGTCACCGGCGACCGCGCCGGCGCGGCGCAGGCGATCGGCGCAGCACTCGATCTCGACGCCGTGCTGGCCGAACGCGTGCCCTCCGACAAGGTCGACGCGGTACGCTCCGAGCAGCGGCTGCATCCGACCATCATGGTCGGCGACGGCATCAACGACGCTCCGGCGCTGGCGGCGGCCGACGTCGGGATCGCGCTCGGCGCCCGCGGCGCCAGCGCCTCGTCGGAAGCCGCCGACGTGGTGATCCTGGCCGACCGGCTCGACCGGGTCGGCGAAGCGATCGCGATCGCGCAGCGCGCGCGGCGGATCGCCATCCAAAGCATCGTCGCGGGCATGGCGCTCTCGATGCTCGCGATGCTGGCGGCGACCTTCGGCTGGCTGCTGCCGGTCCCGGCGGCGATCGTTCAGGAGGTGATCGACGTCGCCGTGATCCTCAATGCGCTGCGCGCGCTGAACCCGGGGTACCGCCACCCCGGCGGGCGCATGACCGAAGCGGCCGGACGCGAACTGCATCGCAATCACCTGAGCCTGATCGGCCATCTCGACCGGCTGCGCTCGATCGTCGACGCGCTCGACGATGCCGCTCCGGAGAACGCCGCAGCGTTGATCGTCGAGGCGAACCAGGTGGTTCAGGAGCAGGTGGTCACCCATGAGCGCGACGACGAAGGCCACGTCTATCCACAACTCGCCAGGGTCTTGAGGGAGAGCCACGGCCTCGCCGCCATGAGCCGGGCGCACCGCGAGATCCTGCATCTCGCCCGGCTGCTTGCCCGGGTCGCCGAGGACCTGCCGTCGGAGAACGTCGACCGCTATCTCATTCGCGACGCCCAGCGGCTGATCGAGGCCGTCGAAACCCTGGTGCGCCTCCACACCGCGCAGGAGGAAGACATCTACGAGGCGGTCGCGGCACGGTAAGTTCGGCAGCCCAAACCAAAATATCGAAAACAACCCCATGCAATGCAACCAGTGATGCCAGTAAAATTATACCTTATGTCCTCAAATGTCTTAAATTTCAGATGCTTAGATGCGCCCCAGGAGGCGGACATCTCCAGGACGGTTTCGGCGCGGTAGCAGGTCAGGTTGCATCAACCCGGGTCTCCGCCATGCGCCGCGCGTAAAGCCGCCGCAGCGGCTCCAGCTGCGACGCCGCTGTCGCCGCAAGATAAGCCTCGCGCGCCGCTTCGTGCCGGCCGAGCCGACGCAACAGATCGGCGCGAACCGCCGGCAGCAGCGCATAGCCATGGAGGCTGCCGCGGGCTTGCAGCGCGTCGACCAGCGCCAGCGCGCGCGCCGGTCCGTCCACCATCGATATCGCCGCGGCGTGGTTGAGCTCGATCACCGGCGACGGGTTGATCCGCAGCAGCACTTCATAGAGGCCCGCGATCTGCGGCCAGTCGGTGTCGTGATAGTTCGGCGCCCGCGCATGCAGGGCCGCGATCGCGGCCTGCACCGCGTAAGCCTGCGGCCGGCCCGGCATCCGCAAGGCGTCCTCCACCAGCCCCAGGCCTTCGGCGATCTGCGTATGATCCCACAGCGTGCGATCCTGTTCTTCCAGCAGCACGATGTCGCCACCTTCGGTTTCGCGCGCGGCGCGGCGCGCGTCGTGCAGCAGCATCAGCGCCAGCAATCCCTTGATCTCGCCGCGCCGCGGCATCAGCGCGTCGAGCAGGCGGCCGAGCCGGATCGCTTCGCGCGCGAGACTTGGCCGCATCAGGTCCTCGCCCGAGGTTGCCGCATAGCCTTCGGTGAAGACGAGATAGATCACCGCGAGTACGCCCCGCAGCCGCGGCTCGAGCGCTTCGCGTTCCGGTACCTCGTAGGGAATTCCGGCGAGCCGGATCTTCTGCTTGGCGCGGACCAGACGCTGCGCCATCGCCTCCGCGCCGGTCAGAAAGGCGCGCGCGACCTGCGCCGTGCTCAGCCCGCAAACCGTGCGCAGCGTCAGCGCGACCTGAACCTCGGCTCCGAACGCCGGATGGCAGCAGGTGAAGATCAGCCGCAGCATGTCGTCGTCGAGCACCGTCGTATCGCTGGACTCGCCCGGCGCCGACGCGTTTTGCAGCAGTTCGTGGGTCAGTTCGCCTTGCTTGCCGCGTAAAGCGATTTGGCGGCGGATCCGGTCGACCGCCTTGTTGCGTCCGGTATTGACCAGCCAGGCCCGCGGATTGGACGGCGATCCTGCGGCAGGCCAGCGTTCCAGCGCGACCGCAAAGGCGTCCTGCAGTGCATCCTCGGCGAGATCGAAATCGCCGACGAGGCGGATCAACGTGGCCAGCGTTCGCCCCGCCTCGTCGCGGAATATTCGTTCGATCTCGCGCGGTGTCATGCGATTGTACCGGGCGTCAATTATAGACCATGATCGGCCTGACCTCGATCGAACCGACCTTAGCGCTGGGAATCCGGGCGGCAATGGCCAGCGCGTCGTCGAGATCCTTGGCTTCGACCAGATAGTAGCCGCCGAGTTGCTCGCGCGTCTCCGCGAACGGACCGTCCGTCGTCAAAATCTTGCCATCGCGGACACGCACGGTCGTCGCCGTCGTAGTCGGCTGCAGCGCGTCGCCGGCCTTGAAGTTGCCGCTCTGGATAATGGACTGGGTGAACGCGCTGTAGTCCGCCATCATCTTCTGGCGCGCTGCCGGGTCCATGGCTCCGAATTCGGCTTCGTTGTCGTAGATCATCATCAGATACTGCATCTCGTTGGCTCCTGTTTATCGGCGTGATCGCCGGCATCCAGTCGAACGGCGAAAGCGCAAGACGACATCTTCAGGATAGTTTATTTTGACCAGGCTGCGGGCCTTATCGGCTTGACGCGACGGCCTCGAGCCCCCATCACAGAGGCGTCAGTCGGCCGGACGGCCGCTCCCGCACCAGCCGAAAGGCTGCGGGAGAGGAAAGTCCGGGCTCCATCGACATACGGTGCCGGATAACGTCCGGCGGGGGCGACCCCAGGGACAGTGCCACAGAGAACGAACCGCTTCCCCCACCCTACCCTCCCCCGCTTGCGGGGGAGGGAAAGGGAGGGGGCGAGTAAGGGTGAAAAGGTGCGGTAAGAGCGCACCGCGGGTCCGGCAACGGAAACGGCATGGCAAACCACACCGGGAGCAAAACCGAATAGGGACGGCAACGCGGGATGTTCGCTGCAGAGCGATAACTCCGCAGGGCGATGTCAGGCTCGCCGTCCGGGTAGGTTGCTCGAGGCAACGTGCAAACGTTGTCCCAGAGGAATGGCCGTCACGTATCGCCTGCGCAAGCAGGCGGTGCCCTACAAAACCCGGCTTACAGGCCGGCTGATATCTTTTCACAATGAGGGGTTCGGCGTAACGCGCCGGACCCCTCGCCATTTGCGATGGTGCGCCGCACGGCATCGACACAATCCCGGCTCCCTCATGGTGAGGAGCGTGTCGGGCTGCGCACTAGCGCTGTCCAGCTCGTTGTCTTGCTTGTCATGGCTCCATCCTCTCAAGAGTTGGAGCCTCCGGCAATCCCGGGGCGGTTCAGACCTGCTTTCGCGCGCTGCACTACCTGCCGATTTGAGAAGCATTTCGATTGCTCTCACAAAGGCGCTTGAAGCTCCTCGGAATGAGGTCAGTAGTCCCTCTTGAACCGGTAGTCGAACCGCTCGCCATCCGCCTTGATCAGTCCCACCGTCGGCGTCGGGAAATGAACCGGCAGGATCAGCGTGTCGGTATCCGCCACCTCGGCGAAGAATTTTCGGCGCGAGACTGCCGACTGCTTCGCATCCCAGTCCGGTCGCGCCGACCAGTCGGGCTCGCGGCACTGGATCGCGTGATGCATCAGGTCGCCCGCCACCACCGCGCGCTGGCCGCGGGAGAAGATGTTGACGCAGCAATGGCAGGGCGAGTGGCCCGGCGTCGGCGTCAGCGTGATGGTGTCGTCGAGCGCGTAATCGTCGTCGACCAGCAGCGCCTGGCCGGCTTCGACGATGGGTAAGCAATTGTCGCGGAATACGGTGCCGGGCGGATTGGCGCCGCGCGCGTGCTCGGCCTCCCAGACCGCATACTCTTTCTTGTGAAACACGTATTTCGCGTTCGGGAAGGTCGGCACCCAGCGGCCGTCGCGCAGCACCGTGTTCCAGCCGGTATGGTCGATGTGCAGATGGGTGCAGAACACATAGTCCACGCTCTCGTAAACGACCCCGAGCGCGAACAGCTCGTTGCGCCAGCGCTCCTTGCCGGGGAAATCGAACGGCGGCGGATGGCCCTTGTCCTCGCCGGTGCAGGTGTCGACCAGGATGATGTGGCGCGGGGTGCGGACGACAAACGTCTGGTAGGTGATGACCATCAGCCCGAGTGCGGCGTCGAACACCTCCGGCTCCATGGCCGGCAGATGATGCCTGAACACGGCGTCATCATAGGCCGGGAAAAAATCCTGCGGCCGCCGCCACGGGCCCTCGCGCTCGATCACCGCGTCGATGGTGATATCGCCGATCCTGATCTGCCTCATCGCTTCGGCTCCGCCGCGATCTCGAGCAGCAGCGCCATCAGCGCTTCCGGCGCGGTGACATTAGGCGAATGGCTGGCGTCGATCTCGTCATAGCGCCATGCCGGATCGTTTTTGGCTTGCCCGGCAAACGGGCCGAATGTGTCCGCCGGCGTGATGCGTGTGGCGTAGATGTAGCTGCGGGGCAGTGTCAGCGCGCCGCCCTGCAGCTTGAGCCCGGTTTCAAAGCACTTGATCGGCATGGGCACGCGGCGAGTCCTCAGCCATTCCGCGTCGGCGGGCGACGTATCCGGCGGCGTCGGATTCGGCGGCACCCGCCACTCGCCGCCGTTCTTGAGCTCCTGCATGCGCGGCCGCGCCACCTCGTTCAGATCGAGCAGCGACTGGCCGTCGCCGGGCACAAAGGCGTCGACATAGATCAGCCGCGCGACGCGGTCGCGGGCACGGTCGGCGACGCCGGTGGCGACCATCCCGCCATAGCTGTGGCCGACCAGCACGATGTCGCGCAGGTCTTCGTATTTGATGACGCTGAGGACGTCTTCGATATGGGTTTCGAGATCGATCGACGGATTGGCCAGATGCGCGCGCTCGCCGAGACCGGTGTAGGTCGGCGTCACCAGCCGATGCCCGGCCGCGGCCATCAGCGGATGCATCTTCTTCCAGGCCCAACCGGCCGACCAGGCGCCGTGGCAGACGAGAAAAGTCCTGGGGGACGGGGTGGTCATCGGGCGTTTCCATGACGTTATTGCTGAAAGCGTCGACGGCATTAGTACCTGCCGGGAGCGTCGTGTAAACGTTGGCTCCACCAGCCTGCATGGCCGCCATGCAAGCCGCCCGGGTGCTGTACGCGCACGGCGAAACTCGCTAACGCTCGGGCCATGCCCGCTCCTTCATTGTCCCGCGAACATCTCGGTCTGTTGCTGGGTTTGGTCGGGGTGGCGATCTTCGGCGGCACGCTGCCGGCGACGCGCATCGCGGTATCGGCGATCGATCCGTTGGCCATGACCGCGCTGCGCACGGCGATTGCCGGGCTTTGCGCGCTGGCGCTGCTGATCGTGCTGCGCCGGCCGCTGCCGCCGCTCCGGCTGTGGCCACAACTGGCGATCGCGATGCTGTGCGTCAGCATCGCATTTCCATTCCTGATGGCGCTGGGGGTGCAGACCGTCGACGCCTCGCATGGCGGCGTGGTGCTGGGAATTCTTCCGATTGCCACGGCGCTGGTTGCCGTCGCCATTACCCATGAGCGCCCAAGGCCGCTGTTCTGGATCGCGTCGCTTGCGGGTGCAGCGCTGGTGATCGTGTTCGCCCTGCGCCAGGGCGGCGGCGCGCTGTCGGCCGGCGACCTGTTTCTGTTCGCGGCCGTTGCCGTATCCGCCATCGGCTATGCCTTCTCCGGGCGGCTGACCGCGGAAATGCCGGGCTGGGAAGTCATCAGCTGGGTGCTGGTCATGGCGCTGCCGATCTCGCTGCCGGCGGCTATCCTGACGATGCCGGCCGATATCGGTGATATCGCGCTGAAACCATGGCTGGCGCTGCTCTACGTCGCCGTGTTCTCGCAATGGATCGGATTCTTCGCGTGGAACGCCGGTATGGCGATGGGCGGCATCGCGCGGGTGTCGCAAGTCCAACTGTTGCAGCCGTTCATCACCTTCGCGCTGGCGGCCTTCTTCAACGACGAGACCATCACGCTGCAGGTCCTGCTGTTCGCGGCGGCCGTGGTGGCGACGGTGGCGGTCAGCACGCGCACGCGGAGTCGGCCGGTTCCGCTCGCTCAGGGCTGATGCGAGGCCGCCGTTGCGGCATCGCGCCTCGCCCCCAGCAGCATGCCGCCGGCGACGCCGACGCCCAGCACGTAGATCCAGCCTTCGTGAAAATCGAACAAATGCGAGTTGAACAGCGACGTGAAGGTGTTCTGCACGACGACCAGCAGGCCGATCCACGCCGCCAGACCGTCGCCGCGAAACAGCGTCAGATGCTTCCACCACATCGCATAGAGCACGACGATCCCGAGCACGCCCCACTGGATCGCGACGTTCAAGGTCTGATTGTGCGGATTGGCGACGATTTCGGCGCGGGCGCCGATCTGGCCGACGGCGGCCTGCTCGAACAGACCGCGAGTGGATCCGGTGCCGTGCCCGATCGCGGGAGCCTGCGCAAAAAATCGCAGCGACTTCTGCCAGAATTCCAGCCGCGATCCGACTCCGCTCGGATTGTTCTGAACGCTGGTCTGCTGCCAGTCGGTAAAGAACTTCAGGCCGGTGGCGCGCAAGCCCGGGGACGCGGTCCAAACCAGCGCCGCGAGCAACACAGCGGCAAACGACGCGATGAGGGTGGTCCGCAGTCGCAAATGAAGCAGCGCAAATACCGCCAGCATGACCGGCATGGTCACCAGCGCGGTACGCGAAACCACGACGAACATCATGTTGGCCAGCAGACCGAGTGCGACCGCCGTGAGCAGCACCGCAAGCCGCGTCCTGCCGGTCCGCAGCGCCATCATGATCGGATACGCCAGCGCTATCGCGCACAGCGCAAATTCGTGACTTTGGGCAATGTAGTTCTTGACGAATATCCCCCGCATCGTGGCGTCGGCCTTGAGCGTGAGGTCAGGCTCGAAGGCCACGGCCCAGGACACCGCCATCAGCAGCGTGCAGGACGCCAGAAAGGCGATGAAGACCCATGCGCCGCGGGGCGAGCGCTGGAAATGATAGAACAGCAACGGCAGCATCAGCAGCTTTGCGGTCTGGCTGACCGCATGGAGGCGGGTGCCCCAGGCGGCGTCCGACCACAGGGTTCCAACCAGCGCCAGTGCAAAGATCGCGATCGGCAGCGCCGAGATCGGCCGCATCAGCGACCGCAGAAACGGGCGCGGTTCAATGGTGGGAATCAGCGCGATCATCCACAACACCGCGGCGATCGCGACGCCGGAGGTCGACCAGGGCAGCAGGATCGCGATCAGAACCGTGAGCAGATCGATATTGAGGATCCGCGCGGCCGGGTCGTGGCGCGCGGACCAGATGACCGAAAGCCACGACGCGCCGGGCTCTCTTCTTGCGACTTCGGCCATCCTTGATCCCTTGCGCGCCTGAGACGGTTCACCGATACCTAGTCTAGGCCGGGGAGACGCCGCAATCCACCTGCCGGCTATTCCGCCGCCGAGGCGCGACCGAATTCCGTCGCCTGCCGCTCGAACAGGCCACGATAGATTCCGCCGGCGCGCCTGGCCAGCGCGGCATGGGTGCCCTGCTCGACGATCTCGCCACGGTCGAACACCAGAATCCGGTCGAGACTGCGCACCGTCGACAGCCGGTGCGCGATCACGATCGAGGTGCGGCCTTTCATCAGCCGCTCCATCGCCTGCTGGATCAGCGCCTCGGATTCGGAATCCAGGCTCGACGTCGCCTCGTCGAGAACCAGGACCGGCGCGTCGGCGAGAAAGGCGCGCGCCAGTGCCACGCGCTGCCGCTCGCCGCCCGACAGCTTGACGCCGCGCTCGCCGACCAGCGTGCCGTAGCCCTTCGGCAGCCGCAGGATGAACGCGTGGGCGTTGGCGAGCCGCGCGGCCTGCTCGATCGCCGCCATGCTGGCGCCCGGCCGGCCATAGGCGATGTTCTCGGCCAATGACCGGTGAAACAGGATCGGGTCCTGCTGCACGATGGCGATCTGGCTGCGCAGCGAATGCTGCGTGGCGTGCGCGATATCCTGGCCATCGATCAGGATGCGTCCGCCAGAGACGTCGTAGAGCCGTTGCACCAGTTTGACAAACGTGGTCTTGCCGGAGCCGGAACGGCCGACCAGGCCGACCCGTTCGCCGGCGCGGATGTCGACCGACAGGCCGTCATACAGCGGTTCGCGGTGGCTGCCGTAGTGGAACGTGACGTCGTCGAACACGATGCGTCCGCCCTGGATATCGATGGCTTTCGCGTCAGCCACGTCGGCGATGCCGATCGGCTCGTCATGGATGGCGACGAGTTCCTCCATGTCGTTGACCGACCGCTGCAGGTTGTTGATGTGCATGCCGACGTCGCGCAGATAGGCGTGGATGATGTAGTAGCTGGTCAGCACATAGGTGACGTCGCCCGGCGTCGCGCGGCCGGCGATCCACAACAGCAGCGCACCGCCGATCACGGAGCCGCGCAGGCACAGCAGCACCGCGAGCTGCGCCGTCGAGGCGTAGTTGTAGCGCAGCCAGGTCCGGCGCACGCGCCGGCGCCACCGCGCGACGACGCGCGCCAGCCTGGTGTCCTCACGCGCTTCGGCGCCGAACGATTTCACCACCGCGTTGCAGGTCAGGGCATCGGCCAGCGTGCCGCCGACCCTGGTGTCCCAGGCATTGGAGACGCGCGCGGCCGGCGCGATATAGCTGGTCGAGAACCAGACGGTCATCGACACATAGACCACCGCGCCCACCGCGATCACGGCGCCGAGCGAGGTCCAGTGCAGCCCGAGCAGGATCATCGATCCCACCAGCACCGCCAGCGAAGGCAGCAGCGCCATCAGGATGGCACATGCCGCGGGTGACCTTGCGCACGGTCGAGCCGGCAAAGCTGTTGGCGTGCCAGTCGGTCGAGAAGCGCTGCACCCGCATGAAGGCGTCGCGCGACACGTCGGACATGATCTTGAGCGTGAACGGCACGATCGCGTGCAGCCCGATCAGGCGCAGGATCATCGAGGCGAACCCGAGCGCGACGATGGCGCCGAAGGCGGTCCACGCCGCGCGCTGCGCGGCCGGATCGCCGGCGCCCCTGGTCAGGGCATCGACCAGATGTCCGGAGAACAGCGGCATGAACAGGTCGGCGACGGTCGCGCCCAGCAGGCCGCCGGCCACGGTCATCGCCCGCACTGGCTGCGCGAGCCAGTGGCGGAACACGAACGGAATCACCACGCGGATGGCGGTGGGGCGCGGTTTGGCTTCTGCGGTCATGGCGTCATCCCGGCGGCGCTCGCGCGCAGGGCCGGCTCCGTCTTGGGCGCGCGGTGGCTTAGGGGCCGGACGCGGGCTTCTTTGAAACGAACAATATCGGGAAGGTAGCGGGATCGGCAGGTCAGGCCCGATCGATGCTGGCGAAGACGGCCCTCAGAGAGCCCAGCGAACATCCAAAAAAAGCTTCGGACGCGAGGACGCGATCTGCGAATACATCGAATTCATGCAAATCCCTCCCCGGTTCGAGCGACGACGCGCTGCTTATAAAGGCATCGCGAAAGTTTGGCAACATGACAAGCGTAGCCGGCGGGCCCGCCGCCGCATCGCCGCCACCGCCTGATCGGTGCAACAATCGGCACCGCGGCATGGAACAAGTGGTCCGGAAAATAGTTGCCCAGCGACGAAACCGGCGTTGACCTTTGACGTCCGCCGTCGGAAGCCGGTTTCGTGGCGTTGGCCTGAGCCGACCCAGATTCCCGAAGCGGGATCATTGAGGGACTTCAAGGTCGGGGAAACAGCAGCCCATGCGTGTCATGATCCTCGCACTGTCAGTCCTGGGAGTTTTCCTCGCAGATGCCGCCAAAGCCGGGCCGAGCATGGCCCCTCGCGAGCTTTCGGCATCCGCCGATCCGGCGACTTTCTCCGAAGCAGCGACGCGGGAAACCGAAAGCCAGATCCGCCTCGACAAGCGAAAGCGGCGCGACGTGCAGCGCGGCCTGACCCGGATCGGCTTCGACACCAGGGTCAACGGCAGGTTCGACAAGTCGACCCGCGCCGTCATCGCACGCTGGCAGGAGGCCCGCGGCTATCCCGGCACCGGCTTCCTCAATCCGCTGCAGCACCAGGCGCTGCTGACCGAGTCCGTCACAACGGCGCAGGCCAGCGGCAGCGACAAGGCCGAAGACGAGCGTCCGGCCCGTCGTCGCGGCAGTGCTCGCCATCACCGCCGGAATGCGGGACCCGTTGGCGTGATCGGCGGCGTCGTGGGCGGCGTGGTCGGCGGACTGTTCGGACGCCGGTAGCCGTCATCCATTGCGCGAGGTGGCGTACCCGCAGCCGGATCACTGCGAGTAACACGCCCGACACGCCAAAGTGATGGACGGCCCGCCAGGCAAATACCACGAAACCCGGGTGGACGAGCCTCTTTCAACATCGAAAGCAGGCGTGGTGGCTCAAATGGCTCCAAGGCGGCCATTCTGGCCCTCACGCCGTTCGATACTCAGCCTTATCCCACGGCGGCGGGCAATTACCGCCACAAGTGGTTCGGAAAAGGTTGATAATCATGATGATCGATAATCAAAAGCTCGAGCAATTGCTCGGTACCGTGGTGAACGAACTCGGCGCGGCATCCAATGCCGCACTCGTCATCATCGGCGACAAGCTTGGACTGTTTCGCGCGCTGGCGAGCGGCGATATGACATCGGCCGCGCTTGCCGAAAAGACCGGCACGCACGAGCGCTATGTGCGCGAATGGCTGTCGTCACAGGCGGCGTCCGGCTTCGTCAGCTATAACGCCTCAAGCGGCACCTTCTCAATGAGCCCCGAGCAGGCCGCGGTGTTCGCGATCGAGGACAGCCCGGTGCACATGGCCGGTGGCTTCTATCCGCTGAGCGCGATCTATTGCGACGAGCCGAGGCTTGCCGAAGCCTTCAGGACCGGCAAGGGCGTCGGCTGGGGCGAATACTGCAATTGCCTGTTCTGCGGCGTCGCGCGCTTCTTCCGGCCGGGGTACAAGACGCACCTGGTGGCCGACTGGCTGCCGGCGCTCGACGGCGTGGTTGCCAAGCTCGAACGTGGTGCGAGGGTGGCGGACGTCGGATGCGGTCACGGTATTTCCACCATGCTGATGGCGGAGGCATTTCCGAACTCGGAGTTCGTCGGCATCGACTTTCACGAAGCCTCGGTCGCGCATGCCACGAAACATGCCGGGGCCATGCGCAACGTGCGCTTCGAAACCGCGCGGGCGCAGGATTTCAAGGGTTCCGGCTATGACCTCGTGACCATCTTCGACGCGCTGCACGACATGGGCGATCCCGTCGGCGCGGTCGCTCACATTCGTGACAGCCTGAACACCGACGGCACGCTGATGCTGGTGGAGCCGATGGCGGGCGACCGGCTGGAAGACAACCTCAATCCGGTGGGACGGATCTTTTATGCCTCGTCGACCAACATCTGCGTGCCGACATCGCTCAACCAGGATGTCGGCACGGCGCTCGGCGCACAGGCCGGCGAGAAACGACTGGGCGAGGTGATCCGCCAGGGAGGTTTCGGCCGGGTGAGAAGGGCCGCGGCGACCCCGTTCAACATGGTTCTCGAAGCGAGAGTCTGACCTCAACCCCGGGGCCGGCTGCGGAGAGCCGGCCCCTCATCGATGTTGATACCATGATCATTCATTTCATTCATTGGGATGCCGACACATTGCGTACCGTATCGCTTCTGTTCGTTATCCGCGTCCGCGCCCGCTTTATGCGGATCCGCAATGCACTGAGGCACGGGATCAACCGCCACTTCGCCCGTGGCCTTCGTCAGCGCACGGCGTATTTCCGCGTGCTCCGTGGCCGGGCTGCCGGTCATGGGATAACGTCGACGACGCTAACCAAGCCCCTTGGTGAAGGAGACGCGAGGTGACGGTCCGGCCGGCTGGACCAGGGATCGACCAACGATCCGGAGCATCGCGCTGGCCCGCCTGGCGCTATGTTCGAGCAGCCAGCGCCCGAACGCCGGGGGCGACAGTGCCGGGGCGTAGAGAAATCCCTGAACGACATCGCATCCGAGTTCGGCCAGCAAATTTCGCTGCCCATCGGTTTCGACGCCTTCGGCGACGACGGTGAGTTGCAGGCTCTGGCCGACGCGGACCACGGCGGTAACGATCGCCCGCGCCCTTGGGTCGCTTTCGACATCGCGCGTGAAACTGCGGTCGATCTTCAGTTCGCGAATAGGCAGGTGCGCCAACCGGCTGAGGCTCGAGTAGCCGGTTCCGAAATCGTCCAGCGACAATCCGACTCCCAGCTTGCGAAGCGTATCCATCGTCTCGATCGCGACCGAGCGCTCGTTCAGGATCACGCCCTCGGTGATCTCGAGCATGAGCATTTGCGGTGGCAGCGCATGGTCTGCGAGGATCCCGGCGACGGCCGTTGCCAGATCGGCGTTCTGGAAATTGATGGGAGACAGGTTGACTGACACAGACGGAATGTCCAGCCCTGCAGCGCGCCACTCCGCCAATTGCCGACAGGCCTCACGCATCGCCCACAGGCCGATCTGATCAATCAATCCACACTCTTCGGCCAGCGCGATGAACTTCGCAGGCGAGACCTCGCCGAGCACCGGGTCGTGCCAACGCGCCAGCGCCTCCACCCCATGAATGGCGCCGTCACTCGTCCGGATCTGCGGCTGATAATGCAGTTTCAGGACATCACTTGCGATCGCGCAACGCAGCGCCGCGCTGTGGGCCAGCCGCTGCTCGGCGAGCCGGTCCATGTCGGCGCTGAAGAAACGATAGGTGGAACGGCCCGCCCGCTTGGCCTTGTACATGGCCGCATCGGCCTGTTGTATCAGCGTATCGATGTCCGTCGCGTTGTCCGGATAGATGCTGATGCCCATGCTGGCGGACATCTGCATCTGTCTGGTTCCGATCCGCAGCGGCATGACCAAGGCCTCGGTAATCCGCGAAGCGACCGTCGAGGCATCTGCGGCGTCACGATTCGGCAGCACGATCACGAACTCGTCGCCGCCCAGACGCCCCAGTATGTCCCCCGGCTGAATCTGCGCGCGCAGGCGTTGGGCAAACTCGATCAGCAATTCATCGCCTGCCGAGTGTCCGAGCGTATCGTTGACGTCCTTGAAGTTGTCGACGTCGAGAAACGCCAACGCAACGTGTTTTCCGGCGGGACAGGCCTGGATCGCCTCGGAGATCAAATCGCGCAAACGCGCGCGGTTCGGCAAGCCGGTCAACATATCGTAGTAGGCGAGCCGCGCGATCTGAGCCCGCGCTTCCTTGCGCTCGATCGCCAGGGCGCCGAGATCGACGCAGGCCTCGACAATACGCTGATGCCAGCGACTGGGCGAGCGACATTCCCTGAAATAGAAGGCGAAGGTTCCGATCACGCGGCCTTCCTTGCCCTTGATGGGCGTGGACCAGCAGGCGCGCAAGCCGACTTCCAGCGGACGCTTTTTGAACGGCTGCCAGCGCTGGTCGGTGTCGATATCCGTTGCCAGCACCGGCTGACCGCAGAACGCC
The DNA here is from genome assembly GCA_001464035.1 of Bradyrhizobiaceae bacterium Ga0074131. Classification (GTDB taxonomy): domain Bacteria; phylum Pseudomonadota; class Alphaproteobacteria; order Rhizobiales; family Xanthobacteraceae; genus Bradyrhizobium. The sequence continues at coordinate 181,404 of LNEC01000004.1, read as the reverse complement.
GCCGACCCGCAAGAGCCGATATCCGGACCTATCGCGACGCCATCCAGCGCCCGGGAATAATCTTCGGGAAGGCTGGGGCCGCCGAGGGGATGGATCAATCCGCCGGCGTCGATGTGGAGCAGCGATGCAACGACATCGGGCGCGATCTCCTCGACCCGCCGGCAAAGCCGGTCGGCAATATCGGTGATGGCGACTTCATCGGCCAGTGCGCCCAGGATCAGCTGCTGCAGCGACCTCAACTGCTTGGTCTCGGTGATATCGGTCAGCAAGGCGAACATTTGCTTGACCCGTCCGCGCCCGTCGCGGAACGCCTTGACGTCTGCCGATATCCAGATCTCGTCGCCGTTTCGGTCGTAGACGAGGACTTTTTCCTCGCCGCCGCTTTCCTGACCGATCCAGTGTCGCAACTTCGCCAGCGTCCTGCGGTCGGTATGTCGGCCCACCAGCAGTTCATCCGCCTGCCGCCCGTTCGCTTCCTCGAGCGTGTAGCCGAACAGCGCGGTAAACGCTGCGTTGACATACAGGATCCTCAGCTCGTGATCGGTGACGACAACCGCGCGGTTGGTCCTGTCGGCGACCGAATCGAGCAGCGCCATCCTTTCCCGTCGTCCAGCTTCGGTGGTGATGTCGCGAACGAAGGCGATGGTGCGGCTTTGACCGCCGAGCTCGACGCGCGAACGCGACAGAGTGGCACGAATCCGGCTGCCATCCTTGCGCTCTATCCTGATCTCGGAGCCGGATGCCCGGATGACGTCGTCGACGTTCGACCGAGCCGAAGCCGGCGTCGCGACCTCATGCTCTCCCAGTTCCTTGAGCCCCAGACCGCTCACATGACGACCCAGCACTTCTGCGCGATCCCGCCCCCAGATGAGTTCGGCCGCCGCATTGAAGTAGCTGACGTGAAGATCGCTGTCGACGAGCACCACGGCATCGCTCGCGCGCTCGAGCGCGGCCAGCAGGAAATCCGGGGCTTCTGGGCCGTCGTATACGCGCATCATCCAACCCTGATGCCCGTTCGGAACCCATCGAGGCCTGACCCGGTGGAGAGCACCGCTTCGCCGCAGAGTATCTGCGCAAGGGTGATGAAATGGTTGTTCCGCACCGCGGAACGATGACATCCTTAAAAATTCGCTACCCGGCGCGACTCCGCGTTGAGAGCCGCGTCTTGCATGGTCCAGCGGCGCGACAAATCGTGGTAGCGAGCGGGGGCAACCGTCACGCATGCGCGCAAAGCCTCTGGTGCGCTGTCCGCGGTGAAATTTGCCTTTCGGCCACTCCCCCTCGGATTGCCCTACTTTTTCTTGCGCGCGGCCGCCCGTGCATCGGCGATCGCTTGCTTGAAGCCGGCCGCATCCAGCACGCCAGGCACCCTGAATGTCCCGATAATGAAGGCAGGCGTGCCTTGAAAGCCAAATGACTCGGCTTGCTCGTGGTTGCGGGACAACAGAGCTTCGATTGCCGGCCTATGGGTTTCCATGTCTTGGGTCGCGCGGTCGACGTCAATACCGGCCTCAGCGAGCAGTTTTTTCACGACGTCTTCGGTCAGTTTCGTGCTGGCGCCGATCAGTGCCGCGTGTGCCTCGTGGTACTTGTTCTGGTATTTGGCCGCGAGAACCATGTGTGCCGCATACTTCGAGGCGCCGCCAAAGATCGGCCAGTCCTTCATCACGATGCGCAGCTTGCCGTCTTCCTTCGCGAGCCTGACCAGCTCGGGAGCGACTTTCTTGCAATAGGGGCACTGATAATCGAAGTATTCGACGATGGTGATATCACCCTGCGGATTGCCGATGGACGGAATATCCGGGTCACGGAGCACGCTTTCCCTAAAGGCGTCCGCGCTCTCGCCCTGGGCTCCCGGCACAAGGTTGACGAGTGCTCCAAGAGAGAGCGTGAATGCGGCAACGGCGGCGATGATGGATTTCTTCATGATGTGACCTATTTCTGTTGGGGGTTATTTGACGCTGCCGCGGCTTCATTGAACGCAGCCGATACGGACGCGGTTGAGAGGATTTCCGGCAGAGCGATGCCGTCGGGGGCGGCGGGGCCAAAGACGATGTTGAACGGAATACCGAAGCGCCCGTGCTCACGCACGAAGCGTGCGATTTCCTCGTCCGGCCTGGTCCAGTCGGCCCGCAACGGAACAACGTCCGACGCGAGGCGGCCCGCGACTTCCGCTCTGTCGACGACGAGCGCCTTGTTGATCTTGCAAGTGATGCACCAATCCGCGGTGACGTCGACGAACACGGTGCGACCGGCACCGACCAATGCTCGCAGTTCGCTGCTCGAAAACGTGCGCCAGGGTATCTGCGCCCGGTCGTGCGTTTGCGACCACGGCGCGATAGCGGCAAGCACAAAGGCAATGGTCGCGATCGTCGCAGTTGCGATCGCCGTTTTTCTCGCAATGACGCCCTTCGATAGACCGAGGATGATGAATCCCAAGGCCAACGCAGCGCCAAGAGAGACCGCAGGCAATCGTCCGGACACTTCGCCAAGCACCAGCAACAACCAGCCCGCCGTCGCCAGGAGCGCCGCGCCAAAAAATCGTTTGACGTAGGCCAGCCACGGCCCGGGCCGCGGGACGGCTTTCGTCAGCGCAGGAAAAGCAGCCACGGCCAGATAAGGCGATGCCATGCCGAGGCCGAGGGCAGCAAATATGGCGAGTATTTCAGCGGTCCCCTGCGACAGCGCGAAACCAACGGCGGTGCCGACCAGCGGCGCCGAGCAGGGAGTTGCAAGCAGCGTGGCTACGAAACCGCTCCAGAAGTGCGACGCCGTCGATGTGCCGCCCGCGATACCGGTTATTCGCGTGAGAAAGCCGGAAGATACCGCGACGTCAAAGAGCCCGAGCTGGTTCGCTGCGAACAGCGACAGGACTACCGCCATGCCGCCGAGAAACAAGGGCTGTTGAAACTGGATGCCCCAACCGACGCTGGCGCCGGCCACTTTCATGCCGGCAAGCACCAATGCGAGCAGGAGAAAGGACGCCATGATGCCCGCGGCGGAAGCCGCGAATCCCTTGCGAACCTCGCCTCGACCGGCGGCACTGCCGTGAACGAACCCAAGAAGTTTGAGGGAGAGCACGGGGAACACGCAGGGCATGAGATTCAAGATGAACCCGCCGGCAAGTGCTATTCCGATAAGGGCGAAGATTCCGCCGGGTACGTCGCCAGCTGGCCGCGGCCTTTTCGAACCTGTCGCGCTTTCCCCGCCGGACTGTGGTGCAGGCGATACCGCCAGTACCGCGGCGTCATCGGACACAACCGTCGCCGTTAACGGCCTCGCCCGAAGGCTCTCGGCGGTCTCGCCGGGCAAATTCACGGTAAGCGTGGCCCGATTGCCATGATCAAACGTTACGATCGGCCTGTCCGCGTTCAAAGGCGAATCGCTCTCGACAAAAGCGTCGGGTTGAAGAAGGGACCTGGTCGAGGCGACCTCGATCCGCAGCGATGCCGGCCCCGTCAGGGACCGCTCGACGGACAGGACTGACAGCATATCCGACGTCGCCTGCGGCACCCTCGCGCGCCATGCATCGATAGCTGACCGGGAGTCTCCAGGTACCCCAGGCCGGATCGTGGCGGCGAGCACACGCTCTTCCCGAACACAGATATTGCTACAGGCGTAGATCGCCAACTTGAGGCTGATGCGGGTCTCGATGGCGGGATCGCGGACTCTGAGCCTGACCGGGAACAAGACCTCGTGAGTGTAGCCGACCGTCTCGAATCCCAGAATCGACAGTCGGGATGGTGCAGGCCAGTTTACCTCCGCGTCGACGATATTCGACGATCCGGACCAATCGAACTCGGGGGGAAGGCCGGTGTCCCCGGGCGCCTTCCAGTAGGTTTTCCAGCCCGGCCCGAGGTTCAGGCGCACTCCGATCCAGACGTCGGATCCGCCGGCCTCCGTGTGGCCTGTCAGTAGATCGGCTTTGATATCGGGCTTCTGGACCGCCGCCGGGCTGAAGGACTGGCCTTGCGCCGCAGCCGCGGACATGAGCAGGAGCGCAACCATGGCGCGGAGCAAAAGACGCATCATCGCAGCACCTCGGCATTGGTGCGGAGATTGGCTTCCAACGAAGACGTCGCACGCGCTTCCCGCTCCGAGAGAACGACGACCTTGGATCCGACCGGCACGCGATCGAAGAGGTCGATCACGTCCTGATTCAAGAGCCGGATGCATCCGCTCGAGACATTCTTGCCGATGCTTTCGGGCTCGTTGGTCCCATGAATGCGAAACAGCGTGTCCTTTCCGTTCTGGAAAAGGTACAGCGCACGTGCGCCGAGCGGATTCTCGATCCCCGCGCCCATACCTGCGCGGTACTTTTTCAGTTCGGGCTGCCTGGCGATCATGGCGGATGGGGGTGTCCAGGTCGGCCACTGCGCCTTGCGGCGTATGTCCGCCGCGCCGGACCATCCGAACCCATCACGGCCGACGCCAACTCCGTAACGCATGGCGAAGCCGCGCTCCTGCACAAGATAGAGGAACTTGCCATAGGGATCGACGACGATCGTGCCGGGCGGATGTTGGGTCACGTAGCTGACGCGTTGCTTGACGTATTTCGGGTCAATCGTCTCAGCTTCGACCGCTGGAATTTTGAACGCGCTATCGGTGAGCGCGGGGTACTGTGGTTGCGGGGGCGGCGCATACGACGCCTGCTGGAGCGTTGCCTGATTGCAAGCTGCCAACAGGACGGTCAATCCGGCTGCACCAAGAGCGCGCAGGCACGGATGCGCCGCCGCACGGAGTGCGGCTAACGGCGATGTCATGAGAAGTCTCCGAAGGGATCTATGGACGCAATGATCACGTCAGCGTGAAGCTGACCTTATGCGCCGATCCGCGGAGGCCGGAACTGGGGAGCGGCAAGCCACTGCAGGTGGAGCAGCTTGTCAGCGGAGGGCACCACGCCGGCCTTGCCATGCGAGGGTTCCGTAACTGTGGAGATATTGATCTCCAGCCCAATGAGACTTCCGACGCTGCACGAGGTGCCGAGGGCGCCGGGAACCGCCCGCTGGCAGGGTTTGCCGCCTTTGACCGAATGACTCTGCACGAAGGTTGCTTGAGCGGCGTTTGAGGACGCGCGTGCGAACGCGGGCTGAAGGAAAGAAGAAAACAGCGCCAGGGCACACAGGAACGCAAGCACGATACGGCAAGAAACCGTCGGCCGGTTCGCCGTTCCATGCTTGGAATCGATGGGGTGCCCGTACATTTGTGCTTTCTGTTCAGGTGTGGAGCAAGAGGCAAGTCACCTCTGCGTGATGCGCGGGAGGTTCCGTGGCGCTCAATCTATCAGATTTCACTACATTAGTAATACCTAATAGAACGTGTCATCCGATAAGGTATCGAACCCGGCTGAGTGAGATCGCCGGGTTTCAACGGGAAGACGGGAGCCGCAGGGTTGATGAAGCGGCAAACGCCATCCGCAAGACAATTCGTCCAATTCGACTCTCTGGAATGCCGGATTCGCCCGCTGGAGCCCGTCATCGGGCGACCCGCCGACCCGGCAGCGGACGATGAAGTTTGGCTGGTGGCAGAACACCATCCATGAACCCACCCACACGAATCCGTTATTTGACACTTCGCCTTATCTTGTCAAAATTGACAAATGAAGCCGCGCGACCGCATCCTCGATGCCGCCATGTCCGTGTTCCGCCGCCATGGCTTCCGGCGCTCGTCGATCGAGCATGCGGCGGAGGCGGCCGGCCTGACGCGGCAGGCGCTCTACCACCATTTCGAATCCAGGGAAGCGCTGTTCCGCGCCGTGATCGAACGGCTGCACGAGCGGGCGCTGGCGGCCGAGATCGCGGCGGCGAATGCCGAGGAAAGGGCCGGCAGCGGCCTTGCCGCCATTCTCGTCGCCGGAATCACCGCGCGGCTGCGGCAGTTCATCGCGTCGTTCGACGGCTCGCCGCACATCGAGGAGCTGTTTTCCGAACATCTGTTGCAGGCGCGTGACCTCTACCAGAAATACGCCGGCCTCTATGCCGCCCATGGTGCGGCGACGATCGAGCGGGTCTGCCGCAAGCAGCGCCTCGCCCTCGCAGGCGGCATGACGCCGCAAAAGCTGGCCCAATGCGTCGAGATGGCGATCAACGGCGCCAAATCCGCACATCCGGGGATGCAACCGGCCGACGCCTTCGTCGGCGATCTCACCATCATGGTGCGGATGCTGGTCGCCGGCGCGGTCGCGCGCTCGCCGAAGCCGCCATCGGCAAGGTCAGCCGCGAAAAAAACAGTCCCGAAAAAATCCGTTCCGAAAAGATCTGGAGGTCGCAAATGAGCACGATGACGATCAACGGCCGTCTCGCCCCCCTGCCCGCCGATCCCGATGCGCTTCTCGTCGACGTCATCCGGGACGATCTCGGTCTCACCGGCACCAAGCTCGTGTGCGGAGCCGGCGTTTGCGGCGCCTGCACCGTGCTGGTAGATGGCGCACCGGTGGTCAGCTGCCTGATGCCGGCGCGCGCCGCCGCCGACACATCGGTGACCACGGTGGAAGGCATCGGCGCAGCCGCGCTGCATCCGGTGCAGAAGGCGTTCATGGCGCACGACGCGCTGCAATGCGGGTTCTGCACGCCGGGCTTCGTGGTCGAGGCCGCGGCGTTTTGCGATTCGTGGCGGAAGCACAAGGGAACGGCGACGCCGTCGCGCGAGGAAATCGGCGCGGCGCTGTCGGGACATCTGTGCCGCTGCGGCGCCTATGACGGCATCTTCAACGCGGTCGCCGCGGCCTGCGCCGGCCAGTTCGACGGCGGCGAATTCATCTCACCGCGCGTCGAGGCGCGGGCGAAAGTGACCGGATCCGCCAGATACACCGTCGATATCCGCCATGAGGGACAACAGGAAGGCGCCATCCTGCGCTCGCAGTTCGCGCACGCCCGAATCACCGAACTCGATCTCGCGCCGGCGCGCGCAATACCAGGCGTGAGCGCGGTGGTCTCGCTGCTCGGCGACGACCGCATGGTGCGCTTTGTCGGCGACCCGATCGCCGCGGTGGCCGCCAGGGACCGCAAGACCGCGGTGGCCGCCCTCGCCGCGATCCGGATAACCAGCGAACGCCTGCCGTCGGTGATCGGGCTGGACGCCGCGCGCCAACCCGGCTCGCCCATCGTGTTCGAACGATCCAATCGCAAGAAGGCCGCCAACGTCTCGGAGGGCACGCCCGCGCCGGCTTCCTGGAACGGCAATGTCCGCGGGCCGTCGACGGCGTTTTCGCACAAGGCGAAGAAGGTGCGGAGCTGGCTCGCAGCCGCGCGCGACGCAAGAAACCCATGGCTGGTGGAAGGGACATTCCGCACCGGCGCGCAATCGCATACCTGCCTCGAGCCGCATGCCACCGTCGCGCGCTTCGACGGCGACCGGCTCACCGTGCACGCCTCGACGCAGTCGGTGTTTCACGTCATGGAGCTGCTCGCCAAGCGCTACAAGCTCGGCCACGACAAGGTCCGGGTCATCGCCGACCACGTCGGCGGCGGGTTCGGCTCCAAGGGTGCGCTCGGCATCGAGACCATCGCAGCGATCGAGCTGGCGCGTGAGGCCAGGGCACCGGTCCGCATCGCCTATGACCGGCGCGAAGAAATGTCCGTCACCGGCTACCGGCCGGCGGCGGAGTTGAACATCGCGCTGTTGCCGTCCGCGCAGGGCGATCTCAAGGCGCTGTCCCTCACCGCCTATGCCGACACCGGGGCTGGGACCAACTCGACGCTGGCCGCACTGGCGCGGCTGATCTATCCGGCAGAGGCCAAGGAACTGGCCGATTACGACGTCGTCAGTAACCTGCCGCCCGGCGCGCCGTTCCGCGGTCCCGGCGGGCCGCCGATGGCATTCGCGCTGGAACAGGCGATCGACGAAGCCGCCTTGCGGATGAAGGTCGATCCGATCGCGTTGCGCAAGCGCTGGGACCCCAATCCGAATCGCCAGCGTCTCTATGACTGGGCTGCCGGCCTCGAGGTGTGGCGCAACGCCAGGACCGCCGCCGCGCAGACCGGCCGTTATCGTCGCGGCGTCGGCGTCGCCACAGGCTACTGGCTTTATCTCTGGCAGCCCGGCGTGAAGATCGAGCTCAAGGTCGCGGGCGGTCGCCTGATCGCCAGCACCGCAACCCAGGATATCGGCCAGGGCAGCCGCACCGTGATCGCCAATACCGTGGCGCAAGAATTCGGACTGGAGCCGCACGACGTCGAAGTGCGGATCGGCGATTCCGATCTGCCGGAGGGACCCGGCGCGGGCGGCAGCAGGAGCACCGCCTCGGTGGTGCCGCCGACGCTGCTGGCCGTGCAAAAGCTCAAAATGGCGATCGAGAAAGACGCAAAGCGAAAGCCCCCTGCCGGGTCCAACGCGCCGTGGCGCGAGATGATCGCGGCCTCGCCGGATCTCGGCGTTACCAGCGTACGTCCGGAAGACTCCAAGCCGGCGTCTTCGGAGGTCCGCTCGGCGCTGAAGGAAGCGGGCTTCATGGGCATGATCTTCGGCTGGATGCTGCGGCGCTTTTCCAATCTGGCGGTCGGCGCCGGCGCGCCGAGTTCGGTGCAGGTGATCGAGGTCGAAGTCGACACCTGGCTCGGGCATGTGCGCGTGCTCAAGGTCCATACGGGCATCGCCGTCGGCAAGATCGCCGCTCCCGCGCTGGCGCGCAGCCAGGCCACGGGATCGGTGATCCAGGGTCTCGGCTATGCGCTCTATGAAGCGCGCGAGACCGATCCGCGCAGCGGCGACGTACTCTCTGCCGGCATGGAGGATTATCGCATTCCCGGGATTTCCGACACGCCCGCGATCGACGTGCATTTCGACGAGGCTGGTTTCGATCATGTGCTCGGCGGCAGCGTCGGGATCGGCGAGGTGGCGACCGTGCCGACATCGCCGGCGCTCGCCAACGCCATCCGCAACGCCACTGGCGTCAGGCTGACCGAGTTACCGATTCGCCCCGATCGTCTCATGGCCGCATTGAAAGGGAGGGCCGCAGCATGACGTCCGCATCCATCACCGCCTCCGCGCCAAGCGCCGAATTCCGCGCCGCCGGCACCGATCTTTCCGAACGGCGGCGCAGCGGCGTCTCGACGGGACCGCTGATCGATATCCCGCCCGCGCCCGACACCATCGGCGTGACATGGGACGCCGACGGGAAGCTGCGCATTGGCGCGCTCTCCAGCATCGCCGCGATCGGCGCCGATCCGCGCATCGCGGCCACCTATCCCGGCATCGCGGCGTCGGCATTGGGTCTCGCCACGCCGCAGGTCCGTCATCTCGCCACGCTCGGCGGCAACCTCGCCCAACGCTCGCGCTGCTGGTACTTTCGGGATCCGCATATCGCCTGCCTGAAGAAGGGCGGAACCGATTGCCCGGCCCGCTCCGGTAATCACCTCTACGGCGTCGCGTTCGATCTCGGCCCCTGCGTGGCGCCGCATCCTTCCACCATGGCGGCGGCGCTGCTCGCCTATGATGCCGTCATCCTCACCAATCAAAGGCAAGGGCTCTCGATCGGGGACCTGCTGGGCGACGGCTCCAGCGGGAGTTCGGACCATGCGCTCGCGCCCGGCGAAATGATCCGCGAGGTCGAACTGGCGGCGCCGCCGCAAGGCGAGCGCGCGCTCTACAAGCGCGCCATCAGCCGCAGCCATGCCGAGTGGCCGCTGGCCGAAGTGTGCGCCCGCGCGGTGGTAACGGCCGGCATGTTCCAGTTCATTCGTATCACCGCCGGCGGCGTCGCGCCGGTGCCGCTTCGCCTGGCGGCGTGCGAAGCCGCCTTGCAAGGCAAGCCGGCCAGCGCGACCACCATCGCGGAAGCGGCAAGGCAGGCGAAATCAGGCGCGAAGCCGTTGCCCATGACGGCGTACAAGCTGGACTTGCTGGAGGGCGTCGTCCGAGATGTGCTGGAGCGGCTCGCGCGGTAAGAATTCGCGCCCGAACGGATACATTGATCGTTATCTTTGCCAACCCGCTTTCACGCTTCGAGCGCAACTTTCCGGAACGCCCTCAGCAGCGATTGTTCCAGCTTGCCGTCCAGACCGCATAAGATCTTGTAGGCGCTTTGGCGGGACATGGCTGGCCTGTAGGGCCGGGACTCGATCAAGGCGGCGAAGATGTCGGAGATCGTCAGCAATCTCACCAGATCGGAAATCTCCGGCGCCGTCAGCGCGTCGGGATAACCGGAGCCGTCCAGATACTCGTGGTGGTGCCTCACCCCATCGAGAATCTCCGGGCTGATGCCGGACAGATCATTCAACAATTCATGTCCAATCACCGGATGGCACCTCATGATCGCCTCTTCATCGGGATCAAGGCGTCCGGGCTTGTCGAGAATTGACAGGGGAATGCGGGCCTTCCCGATGTCATGGAGGGTTGCCGCCATCCCGAGCCGCTTGACGTCCTTGCTGGCGAGCCTGATCTCCAGAGCGAAGCCGACGGCAACTCCGGTTACCAGCAAGCAATGCTGGAACGTTCCTTCATGATACCGGCGGACGTCGTCGAGCCACGCGCCAAGCCCGTTTTGCTCGATGCTGTCGACGATTTGCGAGGTGGCGCTATCGGCATCCGAAAGACTTATCGGATTGCCGTCCCGTATTGCCGAGAACATGGACGCGAAGGCCGTGGCGCTGCCGGTTATCGCGGGGGAGATGATGACGGCGCCGGGCCGTGCCGCCTTCTCGGCGTCTTCGATCTGCGCAAGCTTGAATTCGATCTCTCTTGGACGCGAGACCACCGAGGTCGCACCGAGCGCATAAGCCTGCGCAATCAGGTGGTGACTGTGTCTCTCGACGACAAACAGCTTTTCAGCAATGCGATTCTGCTGCCGCATGACGAGCCTGATCTGATCGATATGAGCCGCCTTGCGCAAGTCGGCGTCAACCAGCAGCGCGCCGTCTTCGGCGGCTTGCGTTTCACCGTCTCCCAGCAACTGCGACACAACGCGATATCGCGGCTCCAGCGCCGCGCGGATGGCGGGTATCTTCGCAGGTTCATCGGTGACGAAATGAATGCGCATTTCAATGCCCATCGGGGAGACCCGAAGTCGCGGCTTTTTTTTGGAAGCAAAGGCAACAATCGCCCATCATCATACGGCCCGTTCCCTAACCAATGGTAGCGCGCGGTACGTAGTTCAACTGGGGAGTAAATCGCCTGTTCGGCTCCTGTGTCCGGTCGGCGACGCAGGGCCAGCATCAGGCCCGTTCGCGAACGCCCGCCGTCAACACCCCCGGCAGATGCTGAACCTGCCGTCGATCACCCGGTTTCGCTCGCGCACGGAAGCGCGGGCAGCGGGGCGACGCATGTCGCGGCGCGACACCGTAGCGGCGCGGCGGTTGATTCTCGTGCGCGGCTTCACAGCCGGCGAAACGCGCGTGGAAACCATCGGCGCCGCGGAGGGTACCGCGGGGACCGAGATGCTGGGCGGCGGCGGCGATGGAATCCTGGCCGCGTTGCCGATGCCGCTGGGGTCGTTGACCGAGTTGTTGAGACCGCCGGCGCTGCCCGGGCCGCGCGGGATGCCGCTGACGCCGGCATCCTGGGCGAGAGATTTTGCAGGAACTGCCAGGACGGCTGCCAGCAAGGCTGCCAGAACCAAAGCGAAGGATGCCGATTTGCCGAACATCAGTACACTCCAGGGAGAGTGTGACTAACGCATCGAGAGACCTGACGTTCCTGTCCGCGGGCGATATCGCGCATCGTATGGTGCTCGTGACATCGGTCGTGCGGAAGGCCGGGCGCCGCTATTCGTCCATGAACTCGTCTTCTTCGTTGACCTTGTCACCAGCCTTGCGCCGGTAGGTCAAACCTTTGCGGCCGCCGATCGATCCCGTCACATAGGCTTCGCGCGAGGCGTAGGGGTTGCGGTGCGGGGCGCGGCCGGCGATTTCCTCGCCCGAGACCGCGGCCGGCTGGCAGATGGTGCGCTGGCTCTTGCGACGCATCAGGTCGACGTGGATATGATCGTAATGATAGATGTTGGAACCAGGCGCCAGCACGGTGTTGAACTGCTGGCAGGCCGCGGCCTGGATGTCGCGCAGAAAACCCTGCTCTTCCGGCATGCCCTTCCAGCCGTTCTTCACCGTGACGGTCCGCCCGTCGGCCAGCGTAAAGGACGCGATATCCAGCGCGTTGCCGAAGGCGTGCTCGGAAATATGCGAGCGCGAATTGCCGTTCATGCCGCGGCAGGAATAGGCGGAGATCTGCTTGATCTCGGCCACGCGTACGCCGAACCAGCGCATCGCCGCAGGCTGCACCGAATCGGCGAGCCAGCGATCGAGCGCCGAGACGATCGGACAAGCCAGCGTTGCGGCGGGCTTCATCGCCACCGGACCGAAGGCCGCGACGGAATTGCCGTGCGCGGGCCCGAGCCGCGGCAGCGCCGGCGTGCTGCCGGGGCGCTCCGAATAGGGCGCCGGGCCGCGATCGCGCGGCGGGTAGGCCGAAGGGCCGGGATAACCTCGTCCCACGGGTTCCCGCAGCCCGGGCGGACCCTCGGGCGCGAAGGCAATGTCGTCTTCTTGCTGGGCGACGCCCGGCGCCGTCAATGAAATCGGAGCGTTGAGCGTACCCTGGCCCGGCTGGCGCGTCGAGCCGTCGTGATACGCGGATGTCGGCGGCGCAGCCCGAGGAGGTTGTATCGGCGGCTGCGCAACCGGCCAGCGCGGCGCGTTGCCGATGTTGCCGGGCGGCCGCAAATCGTCGGCAAAGCCGAAACTGCCGCTGATGTCGCCGAGGGCTGCCACCTTGAGCGGGTATTCCGCGCCGCAAACCCCGGGGCCCGAAATCGGGTTGATTCGGACCAGTTCGGCGTTCTCTTTCACCGCCCCGGACTTCAGGCATGCCAATTCGGCCTCGGCCCGCCACGGTTCTCGCTCCGCGGACTGAAAAAATCCGCGGCCGCAGCCCGCTAGCGAAACAAGGACGAAGGAGCCGACGAGATACAAACGAACTCCGCGCGTCATGCGCGCACGTTCAACGAATTTATTTAAGGACTCTTCAACGCGTTGTTTTTAACCCTCTTTAACCACGTTGCCGAGGTTCCAAGTGGTGCCCGGAGCGCAATAGAGCAGCATGGCTGACTTTTTGCGACGGGAACGGTTTGCTAGCTTCGAGAGTTGAGCGGGCAGTGACGTAAACGACGGAGATTTCGCGATGACCTTGCTGGGTCGTTTGGTCGGCAAAGTGAGCGTTGTTACCGCGTATGCAGCGATAGCCTTTGTCGGCGCCATCGTTGTCGGAGTGATCTAACGTACACCGACAAATCCGAAATGAATCAGCGCCCGGCGGCTTGGACAATCCAGCCGCCGGGCGTTTTCATGGGTCAAGAGGCGTCACGGGTCCATGACCGCCGCCCGCGTGAGGCAGATCACGGAAGGGGGTGGCCGCCGAGCCTAGGGTCCGGGCAAGTTCACTAGCCCGCTGCACTTGGAGGCTCCCATGAAAAAACTTTTCGTTCTCGCCGCGTTGCTGATGGCCACCCCGTCCGCCCAGGCCGGCAATTCGATTTCCTTCCAGATCGAGGGACACAAGATCCGGGTCCATGCGCCGAAGAATTGCGACTCGCTGTCCTGCATCCAGATCTCGGCGCCCAGCCTCTCCGGCTCCAGCTTCGGCAACTTCAAGGGTTTCAAGTCAAAGAGCTCCGACGACGATAACGACGTTGCCGAGCCGGCACCGAAGGCCGCGCCCGCGCCGGCCCCCGCCGCTCAGGCGACCGCGCCGCAGCCGGCCACCCCTGTCGTCGGCAACGCGCCTGTCGTCAGCGACGCGCCTGTCTCAAGTCCCGCGACTGCCGCGCCGTCAGCGGTGGCGACCGCCTCGCCCGCGCCGTCAGCGGGATTCGATACGCCTGCCCCCGCCGCGGCTCCGGCCGCAGCGCCACAGTCCGCCCCTGTCGCGGCCGCGCCGGTGCCTGCGCCGGCCACGCCGCTCGGGGTCTGGGCCACCGAGGAGAACAAGGGCAACGTTCGCATCGAACAATGTGGCGACAGGCTCTGCGGCTATGCCGTGAAGACCGGCGAAAAGATCCTGATCAACATGAAGCAGCAGGATTCCAAATGGACCGGCAAGATTCACGATCCCGACAGCGGCCGCAAATACGACTCGACGATCGCGATGAAGGGCGCGAATGCGCTGCGGGTTCAGGGCTGCGCCTTCGGCGGCATGTTCTGCGGCGGCCAGACCTGGAAGCGCGTCAGCTGAACTTCCGCTCTGAGCAAGCCCTCGCGGACGTTCCGTGGGGGCTCCTAGTTGCGACGTCATTTGGTTAACGATCCGCCCAACGGATGCGATGAAACAAATCTCAATGCGACGAAATCAATTTGTGCGTTTGGCGCAAACGTCCTGAAACGGATGCCGGGTAGGGTGTTGACAACCAGACGCCGGGGGCCGGCGCGTGACTTAGATTCAAAAGACTCGGGCGCAAACAAGGGGAAACATCCATGACTTTCACTGGTTCTGACAGCCGCGGCGGCAGATTGCTGGTCGCGACGGCGCTGACCTTCGGCATGCTGACGACGGCCTCGCTGGCCCATACGCCGGAGCAGCAGCAGATGTGCGCGGGTGACGCGATGCGGTTGTGCAGTTCGGAAATTCCGGATGTCGATCGCATCACTGCCTGCATGGTCAGGCAACGCGCCGCGCTGAGCGACGGCTGCAAGGCGGTGTTCCGCAAGGAGCCGCCCGCGTCAGCCACTGCCGTGAGCTATACGCCGTCGAAACCGGGCAAGCCGATCAATCCGGCTCCGGCGAGGGTGAAGTAATCCACCCGATCGATCGCAAGATAAATCCAACGGCCCGCCGGCTGCTCCGGCGGGCTCTTGCTTGAACGCCCGTCCCGGGCTGGCCCATGCGGACCGCCCCGACCGGCCAGGTCAGCCGGGCCCTGCGGCGCCGGGCAGATCCGTCGGGGGCGTAAAGCCTGTTTCCGCTTTTTCGCGCCGGGTCGCGGCGTTTTCGTGTAGCGTGCAGGGCAATGTCATCATCGGATCTCGGCCCCACCTCAGGCTTGGCTCGACGGCGCCGCAAGCGGAAGGACTATTCGCTGCTGGTGCTGGCCGCCGGAATCTTCCTGTTCGGCGTCGCCGCGGGCGGGTTGTATTACATCCTGCGCCCCGTCACCTTGCGCGTCGCGGTCGGCCCGCCCGGCAGCGACGACCAGAAACTGGTGCAGGCGCTGGCGCAGACCTTTGCCCGCGACGGCAGTGCGGTGCGGTTGACCCCGGTCACCACCGACGGCGCGACCGAGAGCATCGCGCTGCTGGCGGACAAGAAGGCCGACCTGGCGGTCGCGCGCGGCGATCTGAACTTACCGACCGACGCCCAGTCGGTCGCCATCCTGCGCAAGAACGTCGTGGTGCTTTGGTCGGTTGCCGGCCTGCCGCCCAAAGGCTCGAAGAAGTCGCCGGCGCCGAAGATCAAGGAACTCGGCGACCTTCCCGGACATCGCGTCGGCGTCATCGGCCGCACCAAGGCCAATGTCGCCCTGCTGCGCGTGATCCTGACCGAATCCGGCGTCAATCCCGACAAGGTGGCGATCACGCAGTTTGCGACCGACCAGATCGCGGAGATGGCGCGCGATCCCGCCATCGAGGCCTTCATGGCGGTTGGCCCGCTCGACAGCAAGATCACCATCGAGGCGATCGCGGCTACCGCGAAAGCCAAGGGCGAGCCGAGATTTCTGCCGATCGAGATTTCGGAGACGCTCGCGAAAAAACACCCGCTCTACGAAGCCGAGGAAATCCCCGGCAGCACCTTCAGCCCGTTGCCGGCCCGCCCCGCTGACAAGATCGACACCGTCAGTGTCAACCATCTGATCGTCGCGCCGAAGTCGTTGTCGGAATCCGCGGTCGCCGGCTTCGTCCGGCAATTGTTCACTGTGCGCCAGGTGCTCGCCAAGGAAGTGCCCGCGGCCGCCAAGATCGAGCAGCCGGATACCGACAAGGACGCCGCGCTCCCGGCGCATCAGGGCGCTGCCGCCTATATCGATGGCAATGAACGCACCTTCCTCGAAAAATATTCGGATTACCTCTGGGGTGCTGTTCTGGCTCTCTCAGGACTCGGATCCGGCGGAGCCTGGCTGCGTCACTACTGGAATCGGGATGAGCGGGAGCAATACGCCGAGCATCGCGACAACCTGCTCGCCGCCATTGCCAAAGTGCGGTTGGCGCAATCCCCGGACGAACTGACCGAGATGCAGCGCGAGGTCGACGGCATGCTGCGGGAATCGCTGGATTGCTACGATGACGGAGCCATCGAGGAAGGCGATCTGGCGGCGATCGGCCTTGTGCTCGACCAGTTCCACCATGCGGTGGCCGACCGGCGCATCGCCATGGGCCTTGCCGCCCCCGAACCGGCGCGAATGCGCGCGATGTAGTCCGCGCGGCGTTGGTTGGCCCACGAAACCGCGATGAAACAATTCTTAATTTGACGAAACCATTTTGGCGACATTGTGCAAACCTCCTGAAACGCTTGGCCGGTAATGATTTCCCCAACGATGCGCCGGGGGCACTGGCGCGCAGAGCGCCAAACAGGGGTCGATCATGTCCAACTCAGCCAGGCTGAATTCACGCCTCGTTGCCGCAGCACTCGGTGCGCTGGCAGTCGGGTTCTCGTTTACCGGCTCCGCCGCGGCAGCGCCGGTGCAGCTGTTTCCGTTCATCCTGAGTCCGCCGCCGCAAGTTGCGCCGCAGGCTCAGCCTTCCGACGATGACGGCACCGTGGTCGAGATGCCGGCGCGGCTGAAGCGCCAGGTCGTCAACTACGCCACCCGCGAGGCGCCGGGCACCGTCATCATCGATACCCCGAACACCTATCTCTATTACGTGCTCGGCGGCGGACAAGCGATCCGCTACGGTATCGGCGTCGGTCGCGAGGGCTTCACCTGGTCGGGCGTGCAGACCATCACCAGGAAGGCCGAGTGGCCCGATTGGACCCCGCCCGCGCAAATGATCGCGCGCCAGCCTTATCTGCCGCGCTACATGGCCGGCGGCCCCGGCAATCCGCTCGGCGCCCGCGCCATGTATCTCGGCGGCACCATCTATCGCATCCACGGCACCAACGCGCCGCACACCATTGGCACCCACGTCTCCTCGGGCTGCCTGCGCCTGACCAATGAAGATGTCACCGACCTCTATTCGCGGGTCAATGTCGGCACCAAGGTGATCGTACTGCCGATGGACCGCCGCGCCGACAATACGATGGACAAGCGAACCTGATCGTTCGAGCGACGGCGAAGCAACATAATTTGAGAATGGCGCGGTCTCCGCGCCATTCTTGTGTTCGGCCGCCGTTTCACCTCATCGTTCGAGGCTTCCGCCCGCGGACGAGGATCGGAGTGGTCTGGCGGAGTGGTCTGGCGCACCCCTGCCCCGCCCTGTAGACTCACCCGCTGAGCGAGTCCGGGGAGACCATGCGTCTGCCGATTGATGTCAAGACGATCCTGATTGGAATCGCGGTGGTCGCGGTCTCGTTTTTCGTCAGCCTGACGGTCATGGACTGGGTGGCGCCGCGCGGCACCGTGCGCGCGCCGGTGCTGGTCGAACTGCCGCCGCTGCCGCCGGGGCCGCGCGCTTCCCGCATCATCGCTCCGGTGGCGATCGCGCTTTCCGCGATTCGCGATGCCGCCGATCGCGGCGCGCCGCGCGTCTTCACGGGCAAGGCCGACAATCCGGTGTCGCAGATCCTCCAGAACGCCGATATCGGCTGGACCGCCTCGCGCGGATCGATTTCGGCGACCGGCGCCCAGGATGTGCTGTCGCTGGCGACCCCGCTGACGGGAACGCTGAACGTGACGGGCTCGCTGTCGGCGAAGACGACCGGCGCGGTCGGGGATGCGCTCGGGGGCCTGCTTGGCGGCAACGTCGCCAAGCAGATCGGCAGCGTGAGCATCAAGAACCTCAACGCCAGCGCCGAGATCAAGGGCAACGTCACCATCACCGCGCGGCCGAAACTCGTAGCCGGGTGGCGCATCGAACCTAACCTGGCGGCACAGGTCAGTCTCGGCGACACCGGCCTTGTGGTGGCGGGCGCGCGCGTCAACGTGCCGGCGCAGGTCAAGCCGCTGATCGACCAGACGGTGGCCGAGCAGATCGCGGTGGCGCGGGCGCGCATTCGCAACGATCCCGCGCTGGAGCAGAACGCGCGGATCCAGTGGTCCAAAGCATGCCGCTCGATTCCGCTGCAAGGCACCGGCGCCACATCGTCGGTGCCTGCGCTGTGGCTGGAGTTGCGGCCGACGCGCGCGATCGCAGCGCAGCCGCGCATCGATGCGGCCGCGGTCACGTTGACGCTCGGCATCGAAGCGGAGACCCGCATCACGCCGGTGCAGACCCGACCGGACTGTCCGTTCCCGGCGACCATCGCCATCATCCCGGCGACCCCGGGACGAGTCAGCATCGGCATGCCGATCGACATGCCCTTCACCGAGATCAACAAGATCGTGGAGGCGCAGTTCGCAGGCCGCTCTTTCCCCGAGGACGGTTCCGGCCCGGTCGACGTCACGGTGAAGCGCGCCAGCGTCGCGGCCTCCGGCGAGCGGCTGCTGATCTCGCTGCTGGTCAACGCCAAAGAGAAGAAGAGCTTGTTCGGATTCGGCGGCGAGGCCCAGGTGCATATCTGGGGCCGGCCCGTGCTCGATCATGCCAAGCAGACGCTGCGGCTGACCGACATCGAACTCGCGGTCGAATCCGAAGCCGCGTTCGGATTGTTGGGCGCCGCGGCGCGCGCGGCGATGCCGCATCTGCAGCGGGCGCTGTCCGACAGGGCCGCCATCGATCTAAAGCCGTTCGCCGGCAATGCGCAGAAGAAGATCGCCGCTGTCATCGCCGATTTTCAAAAGAGCGAGGACGGCGTGCGGGTGGTGGCTGAAATCACCGGCCTGCGGCTCGCCGAGATCGCCTTCGATTCGAAAACGCTGCGCGTGATCGCGGAAGCCGACGGCACGCTGAATGTCTACCTCACGGCGCTGCCGGGACTGTGACGAGGCTGCGCCGGCGGCCGGATTGACCTGCCTCAAACGGGGGTCAGGGCAAGGCGCTACCTTCGACCGGCCGCTCATCGAAGCGCACTGGCGGCAGTGGGGATATCGTGGTGCTGAACCGACCCCGGGAGCAAGGCGAACCGCGTCGCGTGGTGTTTCAAGCCCGGGACCTGTCCAAGACCTATGTTATGGGCGAAGTCGAGGTCCACGCCCTGCGGGACGTCAATCTCGATATCTATGAGGGTGAATTCGTCGTGCTGCTCGGTCCCTCCGGCTCCGGCAAGTCGACGCTGCTCAACATCCTCGGCGGGCTTGATGCGCCAACCGGCGGCCAGGCGAGATGGCGCGACCATGACCTTGTCGGCGCCGATGACGCCGAGCTGACGCGCTACCGGCGCGAACACGTCGGTTTCGTTTTTCAGTTCTACAATTTGATTCCGAGCCTGACCGTGCTCGAAAACGTGGCACTTGTGAACGAGATCGCCGACAAGCCGCTCGATCCCCGGGAGGCGCTGACGCTGGTCGGGCTGGATAGACGGCTCGATCATTTTCCGTCGCAGCTCTCCGGCGGCGAGCAGCAACGCGTCGCGGTCGCGCGTGCCATCGTCAAGTCACCCGACGTTCTGCTATGCGACGAGCCGACCGGCGCGCTCGATTACGAGACCGGAAAGGTTGTGCTGGCCGCGATCGCGCGGGTCAACGAGCAGCTCGGCACCACGACGATCATCATCACCCACAACGCGGCGATAGCCGGCATGGCGGATCGCGTCCTCAGCCTCGGTGGCGGACGCATCGTCGATGAGAAGCGTAACGTACGCCGGCTAACGCCGGAAGAGGTGCGCTGGTGACGCTGCTCGATCGCAAACTGCTGCGGGACATCTTCGCCATGCGCGGGCAGGTGACGACGATCGCATTGGTCGTCGCCGCCGGCATGGCCGTCTTCATTGCGTCGATCTCGACCTACGATTCGCTGCGCGCCGGACGCGATCGCTTCTACGCCGGCGCGCGCTTTCCGCAGGTCTTCGTCACGCTCAAGCGCGCGCCGCTCTCGGTGGTGGCGCAGCTCAATGAAATTCCCGGTGTTGCCGCGGTCCAGCCGCGCATCGTGCGCGATGTCATTCTGGACTGGCCGTCGGCCATACTGCCGGTTTCGGCGCGAATGATTTCGCTGGCGCATGCCGGCGACGAGCCGCTGGCCCGCTTGCACGTGCGCCGGGGCACGCCGCCGGAGCCCGGCGACACCAAGACCGCTGCGATCAACGAGGCCTTTGCCGAGGCGAATTCCGTCCGACTGGGGACCGATGTGCCGGTCGTACTCAACGGCCGCATCCAGAACTTTCGCGTAGCCGCCATCGCGCTGTCGCCCGAATATGTCTATGCAGTGAAGCCGGGGGTGCCGATCCCCGACGACCGGTTCTACGCCGTGCTCTGGGTCGACCGCAGCGCAGCGGAGGCCGCCTTCGACATGAAAGGCGCGTTCAATGACGCCGTCGTGTCGCTCACTCCGGGCACCGACCCGAGGCGGGTGATCGACCAGCTCGACCGCCTGCTCGAGCCCTACGGTTCGGTCGGCGCCATCAGCCGGCGGGATCAGCCGTCAAACCGTTTCCTCGAGGACGAACTCAACCAGCAAAAAGTGATGTCGGTCACCATCCCTTTCATCTTTTTCGGCGTCGCGGCATTCCTGCTCAACGTGGTGCTCGGAAGGCTGGTGACCGCGCAGCGTGAACAGATCGCCGCACTGAAGGCGCTCGGCTTTCCGACAACTCCGCTGGTGTTGCACTATCTCAAGCTGGTCGCGGTCGTGGTCCTGTTCGGGTCGGCGCTGGGACTGGCATTCGGCGTCGCCTTCGGCGAAGCGATGATCGCGAGCTATCACGGCTTCTTTCACCTGCCGGCGCTGGTATTCGAACTGACGCCGTGGTCGGTTCTGGTCGGCTTCCTGGTCAGCTTTGCCGCCGCATCGCTCGGCGTCGTGACGGCGCTGCGCAACGTCGTCGCACTCGCCCCGGCGGTTGCGATGCGGCCGGCCGCGCCGCGGCGTTTTCGTCGTTCCTGGATCGAGGGCTTGCTGTCCGCGAAGGCATTGAAGCCGAGGCGTGTGCTGGCGATCCGTAATTTCGCCGGCCGCCCGCTGCGCAGTGCCTTCACCATCGTCGGTATTGCCCTCGCCGTGCCG
Organism: Bradyrhizobiaceae bacterium Ga0074131; assembly: GCA_001464035.1. Taxonomy (GTDB): domain Bacteria; phylum Pseudomonadota; class Alphaproteobacteria; order Rhizobiales; family Xanthobacteraceae; genus Bradyrhizobium. The sequence goes on along the minus strand of LNEC01000004.1, from coordinate 160,288 downwards.
ATGGTGGTGCTCGGGCTGTTCTGGCGTGACGCGATCGACCAGATGATCGAAGTCCAGTTCAACCTGGTCGAACGCGGCAACGCCATGGTCACGTTTCCCCATCCGCTCGACCGCACCGTCGTCGGCGATCTCGCTCGCGAGCCCGGCGTGCTGGTCGCCGAAGGCCTGCGCTTTGTGCCGGTTCGCCTGCGCGCGGGACATCGCAGCTATCTGACGTCGGTGATCGGCTTGCCGATCAACGCCGGACTGCGACGACCGCATGATGCCGCGCTGCGTCCGATCGACGTCCCGCCTGATGGCATCACGCTCACCCGCCGGCTGGCCGAACGGATCGAGGTTGTCCCCGGCGAGATCGTGACCATCGAGGTGATGGAGGGTCAGCGTCGCAAGATCGACCTGCCGGCCAGCGCCATCGTCGACGAGACGATCGGGATGTCCTCCTATATGCAGATCGACACGCTCAACCGGTTAACCGGCGAAGGCGCGGTGGTGTCGGCTGCGACGCTGTTGGTCGAGCCGTCGGCGCTGCCGCCTTTGGCGCAGCGTTTCAAGCAACTGCCGGTGATCGAGTCGGTGGCGATGAAGGCCTACACACTGAGTTCGTTTCAGGACAAGATCGCGGGTATCGTTCTTGTCAGCGCCGGTGTCCTCACGACGTTCGCGGTGATCGTCGCCGTCGGCGTGGTGTACAACAGCGCCCGGATCGCGTTGCAGGAGCGCGCCTGGGAACTCGCCAGCCTGCGCGTGCTCGGCTTTACCCGGGCTGAAGTTGCGAAAATTCTTTTCAGTCAGTTTGCCGCGGAAATCGCGCTGGCCATTCCGATCGGCCTGATGCTCTCCCAGGGCGTCGTCACGCTGATTGCGCGGTTTCATTCAAACGAGAGCTTCCAGATTCCGGGGGTGGTCGGACCGCGAACCTACGTGGTTGCGGTCGCCATTGTCGTGGCTGCCGCCGCGGCCAGCGCTTACATCGTACGCCGCCGGGTCGACCGTCTCGATCTGGTCGCGGTACTCAAGACGAGGGATTGACGATGCTTGTCACGGCAGGTCGTGTGGGACTGGCGCTGGGCGCGCTCGCCGCGGCCGCGGGCATCGCCTGGGTTCTGATGCCAAAGCCGGTGCAGGTCGAAACAGCGGCCGTCGCCAAAGGACGTTTTGTCGCCAGCGTCGACGAGGACGGCAAGACCCGCATCCGCCAGCGCTACGTCGTGGCGGCGCCCCTCGCGGGGCGCCTGACGCGCGTCGCCTTGAAGGCCGGCGACCAGGTTGCCGCGAACGATGTCGTTGCCGCGATTCTGCCGCCGCCGGCGCCGCTGCTCGACGCGCGCAGCCGCCGCGAGGCCGAAGAAAGGCTGGGCACCGCCGAGGCGGCGCTGGAGCGCAGCAAGGCGGCCGTCGAGCGCGCGCAGGCCCAAGCGAACCAGGCCAGGACCGATTTCGATCGCACCCGCACGCTTGCCGCCAGCGGTGCCTCAACCGTTCAGGCGCTGGAACGCGCCGAGCTCGCGCAGCGGCTCGCCGATCGCGATCTTCGGGCAGCGGAGTTCCAGGCTCATGCGGCGGAGCACGAACTCGCGCAGGCGAAGGCGCTGCTCGGCCGTTACCGGGATGGCATGGACGGGTCGACCGAACTCTGGACCGTCACAGCGCCGGTATCGGGCGTGGTGCTGAGGGTGGTTCAGGAGAGCGAGACCGTGGTGCAGTCGGGTATGCCGCTGATGGAAATCGGCGATTCGCGCGACCTCGAAATCGTGACCGACGTTCTAAGTACCGATGCGGTCGAGATTCGCCCCGGCGCGGATGTTACGATCGCCCATTGGGGCGGTCCCGGCACGCTTTCGGGACGGGTGCGTCGGATCGAGCCCGCGGCGTTCACCAAGGTGTCGACGCTTGGTGTCGAGGAGCAGCGGGTCAACGTGCTGATCGACGTGCTGTCGCCGCTGCAGCAGTGGACCGGCCTCGGAGACGGATTCCAGGTAGACACACGGATCACCGTGTTCACGCATGACGACATCGAGACCATCCCGGCCGGTGCGCTATTCCGCCGTGGCGACACCTGGAGCGTCTACGTCGCCGAAGACGGGCGCGCGCAATCCCGGACCATCGACCTGGTGCGCCGCTCCGGCGGCGTTGCAGCGGTGGGCAAAGGGCTCGCACCCGGCGAGCGCGTCATCCTCTATCCCGGTGATCAGATCAGACCCGGAGTCCGGGTCAGCCTGAAATGAGAGGGCCCGAGCGTGGAACTTGACCGCGCGAGCCGCGAGCTACCTGAAGGCCGGCCGGACTTGGACTGAATGCAACAGGCCTCCGCGCGCGCCGAACCCGGCCGGCGGGTCAGCCCCGCTTCCCCTTGCCCCTTACCGAGGTCAAAAGCGCCTTGTCGAGTTCGATGCGCTTCTCCAGAAACACCATCACCGCCTTGATGCGGGCGATGTGCAGCAGGTCTTCATGCACCGAAAGCCAGATGTCGCGCATGGAGAACAGTTCCGGCATCACCGGCCGCAGATCCCGGTCGTTCGCCGCGACGTAGGACGGCAGCATCGCGATGCCCTGCCCGTTGGCGACCGCGATGTATTGAGCGACCAGGCTGGTGCTGCGGAACACGGTGTGCGTGGGGCGCAGGATGTCGGACAGCCAGCGGTTCTCCTTGCTGTAGATATGATCCTCGATGAAATCGATGAAGGCGTGGTTCTCGAGCTCCTTCAGCGTCTTCGGATAGGGAAGATCGTCGAAATAGGTGCTCGAGCTGTAGAGCGAGATCTTGAACTCGCCGACCTTCTTGACCGACAGCCGCTTGCCCTGCGGCCGGAAGAAGCTGACGAAGATATCCGCCTCGCGCCGGCTGAGGTCGAGCAGCCGCGTATCGGTGATCAGTTCGACCTGGATCGACGGATAGACCTTGTTGAAATCGCCGATGCATTTGGTGAGGTAGAAGCTTCCGATCCCCTCCATCGCGGCGATGCGCACCGCGCCGCCGGCATCGGCCTGCTCGATCCCGATGGCTTCCACCATCGAGTTGGCCTGGCTCTCCATGCCCTCGGCGTATTGCAGCAGGCGCAGCCCGATTTCGGTCAGGGCGAAGCCGGACTTGCTGCGCTTGAACAGCGTGGAGTTCAGGCTGCGCTCCAGCTCGCGGATCCGCCGGCTCACCGTGGTATGATCGACCTTGAGCTTCTCGGCGGCGCGAACGAGGTTGCGCTGACGCGCCACTTCGAGGAAGTAGACGACGTCGTTCCAATCATAGCGGAGCTTGCGCTGCGGCTTGGCCACTCCTTTGACGATCCTTCGCGGCTGCCGGCGGCCCAGGCCGCCGGCCTTCGAATCGCGATCGAGCAGCACTCCCATGTCCGGGGTTCGGCTAGGCCGCGACGATCGGAGCGTATGTCTCAACAAGCCGGTTTGCAAACATGTCGACCTTCGGGATCATCAGCTTCTGGCGGCAGACCGCGAGATCGATGTGCTTGGGCATGACGGCGCCGAGCTTCATCACCCGCGGCGCCGCGACGTTGATGTCCCACTGCGGAAAGCCGTTCGGCGGAATCACGACACTGCCGCCGGGGTACGGGCAGTCGGTGCGGTTGGCCAGCACGACCGCCACCCGGTTGTCCTCGGCGCGCGGCACCGCCAGCAGTTCGCGCTCGAACGGCTCACGCAGCGCGGCGGGCCACAGGATGATGTCGGCGCCGCCGATGGCGAGACAGCGCGACGTCTCCGGAAACACCGCGTCGTAGCCCGACATCACGCCGATGCGGCCGAACGGCGTCTCGAACACCGGGTAGTCGAAGCCGGCGACCGCCCATTTGCGCTCCTCCGCGGTCAGGTGGGTCTTGCGATAGCGGCCGGCCTCCTTGCCGTCCGGTCCGATCAGCACGGTCGTCACATAAAGTCCGGCCGCCGCCCGCTCGACGATCGGCGCGGCGATCAGGCAGCCATACTTCGCCGCGATAGCCGCGACGGCGGACAGGTTGGATGCTGACTGGTCGGCCAGCGCGGCCGCCTCCTTCGCGTCGAGGATATACTCCCCGGAGAATGCATATTCCGGCAGCGCCAGCACCTTGACCCCGAGCTTGGCGGTGTGGTCGACCATGGCGAGCACATCGGCGACCGTGGCTTCGGCGGTGACGTGCATCTGCACGGCCGCGACCTTGGTCACGGATTTGGACGGGATCAGCGGCCTGTCGGCGACGCCGAACACCGGCGTCTTTTCATAGGGCAGCGACATGATCCCGTAGGTCTCCGGCCGCCGGTCGGCGATCTTGTCATTGGCGGCGTAGATCGACTTGTCGGCGGCGGCGTCGAGATCGATGTCGGCGACCGACATGCCATGGGTGTCGTAGGGGACCTTCGACAGCACCCTGCCCTTCGGGTCGACGATCATGCTGCCGCCCGGATAATAGATCGAGCGTTCATAGCCGGCCTTGGTGGCGGCGACCAGCCACACGCCGTTCTCGTAACTCCGTGCCGGACCCCACATGTCGGCCTGATCCATCGCGAAGAAATTCGCCATGTCGACGATCACCTCGGCGCCCTGCATCGCCATGGCGCGGAAGATTTCCGGAATCCGGCCGTCGAAGCAGATCAGCAGGCCGATGCGGCCGAGATCGGTGTCGACAACAGGGCATCCGCGCTCGCCGAAACTGAACCAGTTCTGGTCGTGGGTGGCCAGGAACTGCTTGTGGTAGTGGCAGGCGAGCTTGCCGCTGCGGTCGAACATGATCCCGCTGTTGAAGATCTTCTCCTTGGCGGGATCCCATTCGGTGATGCCGCTGGCGATATAGACGCCGTGCTTGCGGCTGAGCTGCGACAATGCGGTGACGAACGGTCCGTCCGTGACGGTCTCCGCGAGCTCGCGGCAATGCTCGGCCGAATCGAACAGATAGCCGGTGTCCATGCATTCCGGGAACACGATCAGCTCGGCGCCCTGCCGCACCGCGTCCTCGACGTACCGCGTGGCCAGCGCGATGTTGTAGTCGAAATCTCCAAGCCGGGCGAGTGTCTGCACCGCGGCGGCGCGAAAACGGCGCTTCGTCATTTCCATCTCCAGGTTGATCGGTCGTTGCTGTGTTAGATCCTCGCCGTCGAAACGCGACGGCATTTGGTTGCGCGGCGGCGCGTCACTTCTTGACCTCCTGCCAGAAGCGGTCGAGGCAATGGCGCTTCAGTGCCATGAAGCGTTCCCCGGTGGTGACTTCGAGGTTGCGCGGCCAAGGCAGGTCGATTTCGACGATCTCGGCCACCTTGGTCGGCCGTCGCGTCAGCAGCACCACCTTGTCGGCCAGTTCGATCGCTTCATCGAGGTCGTGCGAAACCAGCAGCATGGTGGTCTTCGTCTTCATGAAGATCTTCTGAAGCTGTTCGCGCATGAACATCGTCATTTCGTAGTCGAGTGCCGAGAACGGCTCGTCCAGGAACAGGACTTCCGGCTCCGTTACCAGCGCGCGCAGGATGGAAACCGCCTGCTGCTGGCCGCCCGACAGGGTATAGGGATAGGCGTCGAGATCGATGCGGACCTCGAAATCGGCGAGCAGCTTTTCCACGCGGTCGCGCCGCTCCTTGCGGGGGATGCCCATTACCTTGAGCGGATAATGGATGTTGTCGATCGCCTTCAGCCAGGGGAACAAAGCCTCGCGGTAATTCTGGAAGACGTAGGAAATCCGCGTCTCGCTGATGCGCTGGCCGTCGTAAAGCACTTCGCCGGCGTCCATCGGCATCAGGCCGGAAACCAGGTTGATCAATGTGCTCTTGCCGCACCCGTTCGGGCCGAAGATCGAAATGAATTGCCCGAGCGGCAGGTCGACGGCAAAGTCGTCATAGACCACGGCGTCGTTGAAGGTCTTGCGCAGGCCGCGGATGGTCATCAGGGCCTGCCGCTTCGCCTTCGGCGCGGCAGAATGCGACGCCTCTCCCGTGCCAGGCTCCATGGGCCTGATCGGCGCGACGTTGCTCTTGACCATCTTCAGGTACCGAGCTCGGCCCTGGTCAGCAGCTTGTCGCGCACATTGAGCGGTCCGGCCAGCACGCCCTCCTTGATGAAGATGTCGACCAGCGCCTGATACGACTTGATATCGGTATCGTTGAGATCCTTGAATCCGCGCAGATAGGGCTGGGCCAGCAGTTCGAGCTGATCCGGCTTGATCGGGGTGTATTTCGGGATCGCCGCCTTGTACTTGCTGAAATCAGCATTGACGAGGTCGGTCGCCGCGTCGATCACCGCGACCACGCGCTTGGCGACATCCGGACGCTCCTTCAGGAATTTTGTCGTCATGATCGATGCACCCGAATAGAACGGATCAGCGATCACGCCGGCTACCGGATTGCTCATGGCACGCATGGCCTTGCCGGACGCCACCGCGATCGAGCCGACCGGCTCCAGCGACAGCGTCGCATCCACGGTGCCGCCGACCACCGCCGGCACCTGCATGGCGACCGCGAGATCGACCAGCTTGACGTCCTTGTCCGGATCGAGCCCGGCGGCCCGCACCATGTGCCGCGAGATCGTCCGCCACTGGATGCCGGGCACATGCCCCAGCGTCTTGCCCTTGAGGTCGGCAAAGACCTTGATGGGGGAATCCGGCTTGACGATCAGGCCGTCATTGATCCGGTTGACCGCGATGCCGCCGCCCTGCAGGCCGAAAACCTTGAGCTTTCCTGGAAACTTCGACTCCGCGATCATGGCGATGCCGGCGGCGGCGCCGGGAGGCCCGAAGTCGGCGCGCTCCGCGATCAGCGCGTCGATGATCTGGTTCGGCGATTCCATCTTGTTGGAGTCGATTTCGATGCAGGCCTTCTCGAACAGCTTCTCCTCGATCGCGACGTAGTAGGCCGTGGTCTGCATGATCGGCAGCCAGGCCGCCGTCACCTTGTCCATCTTGTCGCAGGCGGCATCGGCGCCGCTGCTGCCCGCGGCCATGGCGGCCGCTATGGCGGCGGCGAAGAGAACTGATTTTGGCATCGCATTTACCCCTGAAGAGACGGTTGCAGTAACGGCGGTCATTTGCCCGACCAGTGGATGACCGAGCGTTCGATGAAGAGCAGTGCAAGGTTGAGGCCATATCCCATCGCGCCCGCCACCAGGATCGAGCCATACATGTCGGTCAGCGAGTAGGAAATCTGCGCATCGATGATGCGATGGCCCATGCCGTCGGTGGCGCCGATGAACATCTCCGCCACGATGATCACCACCAGCGCCAGCGAGACCGCGGTGCGAAGGCCGACGAAGGTTTGCGGCAAAGTCTCGAAGAAGATGACGTCGCGGAAGATTCGCAGCGACGATGCGCCCATCGACCTCGCGGCGAGAATGCGGGTCTGCCGGGCGTTCATCACGCCATAGGCGACGTTGAAGACGATCACCAGCCACGCCGCGAACGCGGCAACGGCGATCTTGGCGAGATCACCGAGGCCGAACAACAGCAGAAAAAGCGGAAACAAGGCGGTGGCAGGCGTCGAGCGGAAGAAATCGACGATGAACTCGACCGAGCGGTACACCGCAGCCTTGGCGCCCAGCACGATTCCGATCGGCACGCCGGCGACGATGGCGATCACGATCGAATACGCCACCCGCACCAGCGTGCGCGAGAAATCCTTGGTCATGCTGCCGGACCAGATATTGGCGGCGGTATCGCGCAGCGTCTCGATCGGCGACGGCAGCAGATCCTTGTTGATCCATCCGCCCCTTGCGGCAAGCCACCAGACTGCGACCAGCAGGATCGGGCCGACCGCAAGCTCCAGCGCGCGGCGGGATCCTCTGGTGTTGAGTGTCGAGAGTGATTTGCGCATATCTGTTCCGGCTTTCCCAGAAAGCAAACGTCGCTTGCGCGGGTGATCGCTCACGCCGCTTTTCCTCACCCATCATTGCCGAACCGGATCTAAAGGAAACGCCGACTTGTGCAACGCACTGTGCGTTTTTGCATATTTAAATCGAGCATATCATTGATCAATTTGCACTCATGCATGCATGTTTTATGGGCAACTCACCGGCGACGTAGGGATGGAACGGATGCGACGCCTGCCGACCGCGCTTTAGCTGCGCATCCCATTCGCCGACATCACCCGCGATACGAAAATTGCGAGCGATCGCGGAAGCCGACGGCGCGAGCAACGCCTCCTCCCGTCGCGCTCTGTGAGCGCGCCGACCTCCCCCGCAAGCGGGAGAGGTGAACTGAAGCGTCGACCAGGGTGAAGCCTTCCAGACAGCCTCAGCCTTCAGAAAGTCAGCCCTCGAACTTGAACGAGACCTTGAGTTTGGCGCGGTAGGCTTCGATCTTGCCCTTGGCGTCCAGTTGCATGTCGAGCTGAACGACTTCGGCGACACGCAGATCGCGCAGGGATTTGCCGGCCCGGTTGACGGCGGCCGCAGCCGCCTTTTCCCAGGAATCCTTGCTGGTGCCGACCAGTTCGATGATCTTGTAGACGCTCTCAGCCATGTCGTCCTCCCGTTGCTGTCAGGCAGGACGCAGGTGCTCCCGCCGCGCAGCAAGCCTAGCATCGAGATACCGGCGCCGAAAGGATGCGGCGCAGCATGCATCCGAGTGCCGCGGACGCGTCAGGCAGCATCAGAACCCGCCCCTCCCAATAAGGCGGCATTCCGTAATAACGATGCAGTTCGGTGTCCTGCGAACGATCGCTCCAGTCGAAATCCCGGTCGGCGCGGAACGACGGCGCTCGCTTCAGCTCGTCATCGTCGATGGTCGCTCGCGATCAGCTGATGTGGTTTGGTCATGACATCGGTCATCATCATCCCTCCCTGGGTTGATGAAACCAATCAACGCGAAGACCGCCCGCGAGTTCCTCAGGCCGCGAGTGCTTCCCGGTTCGGCTGCGACGCATCGTAAAACGCCACCGCCTCGAACTTGTAGTCGCAGGCCCTGCAGTGCCAGAGATATGAAATGCGCCGTGGACCGTTCTCGGTCCAGTCGGGCGCAGCGATGGGTCGGCCGCATTGGGCGCAGGGATTTTCACGGGGAAGATAGCCGAGATCTTTTCGGGCCATGCGCGTCTCCCTTGTGGTTTCTTGATATTGAGTATCTGGATTTGGCCGGTAGGTATCGGGTGCGAATTGGACAGGATTGCTGCCCGATAGGACCACTGTGTCCATCCTAATTCTTCGCTGCCATTAAGTCCATTTAGCGGCGAAAAATTTCGTTGCTCCAGGAGGGCGAGCAAGAATGCTTACTTCGCGTTCGGATTCACCGCCGGCTCGACAGTATGCACCGCGCCGGCCTTTCGTAGATGAATCGTGGCGATGTCGTCGGCATACACCTTTTGCCAGCCGTCGACATGGTCGAGCAATTTTGTCGCGGCACTTTGCGTGCGCATCAGCGTCGCCTCGATCTTGTACTGCTCCAGCAGCCGGAACAGGTTTTCCGGCTTCATCAATCCCGAGGCGGCGTTGTGATCGACGAAAAATTTCTCGCCATACAATTCGGTGCGGCCGTCGATGAAGGGGGCGACGCCGTTGGCGATCAGGTATCCGCCGAAATCGTAATCATTGAACACGCGCGCCAGATTGAGCTGCTTCAGCGCGGCTACCGCCGCGACCGGCGAGCCGCTTGGGTGCGGCTCGAAGCGATGCACCGAGGCATAGGCAAGAGTTCCTGCCAGCATCACGACCGCGACGGCTGCGAACGGCACCCCGCGCCGCGGCGGTGTTGCGTTTGGATCGACGTTATCGGCGCCGCCGATCTGCCGCGCCAGCGGCGCGGCGAGCACCAGCGGGCCGAGCAGCGCCAGGATTTCGCCGGCGCGGCTCTGCGCCAGCGCCATGTGCACCAGTCCGAGCAGCAGCACGATGCGCAGCGGCGGCAATTGGATGCCGCGATACAGCGCGAGCCCGATGCCGGCCAACAGGCAGACCTCGAGCGCGCCGAGGCTGCCGAAATCGGGCGGTTTCCATTCCATGATCAGCGGCAACGCTGCGCCGAGCCCCAGAATTTTCTGCGACGCCAGCAGCGCGTTCCAGCCGTAGGGCGTGGCAAAACTCGTCAGCAGCGCAGCGATGCCAAACGCCGCCCAGCGCACGATGAGCGGCTGACGCAAACGCGCCTCCGCACTCCACACCGCATCGAGCGCGATCGGCGCGATCAGCGCCAGGCCAAGGACAAAACCGCCATGCAGATTGGCCCACAGCGCCATCAGCGGCAGCAGCCAGAACGACGGCGCAGCGCGGCGGTCCGCTGCCGCAAACATGCCGCCGACCCATCCCACCATCAGCGGCAACGCCAGCACGTGCGGCCGCGCCACGGCATGCGGCGCCGTCAGCGCCAGCGCCGCGGCGACGAACACCAGCGTCGTGCTTTCGCTCAGGTGGCGGCTCAGAAACCTTGTCAGCAGCGCGAAGGTCGCGGCGATCGCGCCGGCGGCGAGCACCACCGGGCCGCTCCAGCCAAACGCGGCATAAACCTTGGCGTAGATCACCTGCGCCAGCCACTGCGTCGAAATCCAGGGCTGACCGCGCATGGTGAAGGAATAGACGTCGGTTTCCGGCGCCGCGCCGTGATCAATGATCCACTGCCCGACGGTGATCTGCCACATCGTATCGGGATCAATCAGCAGCCGGTTTCCGGCGAGCAGAAACAGCGCGTAAATGCCGGCGCCGACCCATAGCGGCAGCAACCCGCGCAGCGGGCTCGCCTCCTCGGTGGCGTGGGTAACGGACACGGTCATCGGCGTGGCGGGGTTTCGTGTGAGTTTCCGGCTGATCGAAGCATGCCAGGGCATAATGCTTGGTAAACTCGCGCCCGGAATGGGGCAACGAACGCCTGACAATGCCGGGTTTTTGCCACATCGCCGCCGGGCGATTGCAACAATCCGGGCCCTTAAACGTTCAACCCTGCAATCCCGCCCGTATGAGGCCCTTTCCCGATGAAACGTCTGCTGTGTCTCGCATGGCTCGCCGCCATGGTCGCGCTGCCTTTTTCGCAGAACGCCCACGCGCAGCGCGCCGAATATGACGCGATGGTCGCGACCCACGCCCAGGCCAACGGAGTGCCCGAAGCCCTGGTTCATCGCGTGATCGTGCGCGAGAGCCGTTACCGGCCGGACGTTGTCGGGCGCGGCGGCACCATCGGCCTGATGCAGATCAAGCTGGCGACCGCGCGCGGCCTGGGCTACACCGGCGACGCCGCGGGACTGCGCGATCCCAACACCAACCTGACTTACGCGGTGAAATACCTCGCCGGCGCATATCGCGCGGCCAATGGCGACGCCAACCGCGCCGTCGGCTACTACGCCAGCGGATACTATTTTGCGGCCAAAAGTCAGCGGATCGCCGGCAGCCGGCCCGAACGCGCCATACAGCCTGACGCGGTGCTGGCAACTCCCGTCGACGTCGGCGCGGAGCAGGTTCCCGCGCAAGCCGGTGCAAAGGGTCACCGCGCGCGTTGACACTCAACGTTATCGGCCTACATTAGCCCTGTTCCGAGGGGAGCTCCGATGAGGAGCTGAGATACCGCACGCTCGAGCCTGATCCTCAGGCCAGAGACCGCGGTGACCCTTTGAACCTGATCCGGGTCATGCCGGCGAAGGGACAGGGATGTACCACAGTTCCATTGTATCGAGGGAGGATTCCCCCGTTTCCGTCATCGGCGCCGGCATCGCCGGCGCTTGGCAGGCGCTGCTGTTCGCGCAGGCCGGCCACGACGTCACGCTGCACGAACGCAGCGACGAAGCGATGCTGCTCTCCACCAGCCACTGGGCCGGCGGCATGCTGGCGCCCTGGTGCGAGAGCGAGGTCGCCGAACCGGTCATCAGCCGGCTCGGTCTCCGCGCGCTCGATCTCTGGCGCCGGGAATTGCCGGACACGCCCTTCAACGGCTCGCTGGTGGTGGCGCATCATCGCGACCGCAACGACTTCGAGCGTTTTGCGCGGCTCACCACCGGCCATCGGCGGCTCGATGCGCCAGCGCTGGCCGCGCTCGAACCCTCGCTGGAGGGCCGCTTCCGCGATGCGCTGTTCTTCGCCGACGAGGGCCATGTCGAGCCGCGCCGGGTGCTGCCGAAGCTGCACGCGCGGATCATCGCCGCCGGCGGCACCATCCGGTTCAACAGCGAGCCCGCGCCCGACCAGCTCGATGGCATCGTAATCGATTGCCGCGGCCTCGCCGCGCGCGATCATTTGCCCGATCTGCGCGGCGTCAAGGGCGAACTGATCCTGATCGAGACCGACGAGATCGAGCTGGCGCGACCGGTGCGGCTGATCCATCCGCGCTGGCCGCTCTACGTGATCCCGCGCGAGGACAACCGGTTCATGCTGGGCGCCACCTCGATCGAGGCCGAGGACACCGGCGTCAGCGTCCGCTCGGCGCTGGAACTGCTGGGCGCCGCCTACGCCGTGCATCCGGCCTTCGCCGAGGCGCGGATTCTCGAATTCGGCTCGGGCCTGCGGCCGGCCTTTCCCGACAACCTGCCGCGCATCGCCATCGACAAGCAGCGTATCGCGGTGAACGGGCTCTATCGCCACGGTTTCCTGATTGCGCCGGCGCTGGCGGAATTGACGCTGGCCTATGTCGAGCGCGGCCAGATCGACAACGAGGTGATGCGATGCGCGTGATCATCAACGGCGAGCCGCGGGAAATTTCGTCCGCCAGCGTCGACGCGCTGCTCGGCGAGCTCGACTATGAGGGCACCCATTTTGCCGTCGCGCTTAACTACGACGTGCTGCCGCGCGCCAAATGGGCGAAGACGCCGCTCAAGAACGGCGACGAGATCGAGATCATCACGCCGCGGCAGGGAGGGTGAGGATGATGGGTACGACGCTCTTCCGCCACCTCGCCCCGCTTGCGGAGGGAGGTCGATCGCGAAGCGATCGGGTGAGGGGGATTCTCCACGAGTCCAACTCTCACCGCCCCTGCGGAGACTCCCCCTCACCCCAGCCCTCTCCCCGCAAGCGGGGCGAGGGAACTATCCGAACGCGCGGAGAAGCATAGTGGTCAACTTCTACGGCAAGACCTTCGCCTCGCGCCTGCTGATCGGCAGCGCGCTGTATCCGTCGCCGGCGATCATGCAGGCGGCGATCCGTAGCTCGGGCGCCAACATCGTCACGGTGGCGCTGCGGCGCGAGGCCGCGGGCGGCAAGACCGGCGATGCGTTCTGGTCGCTGATCCGCGAACTCGACGTCACCGTGCTGCCGAACACCGCCGGCTGCCGCAGCGTGCGCGAGGCGGTGACGACGGCAAAACTGGCGCGCGAATTGTTCGGCACGCCCTGGATCAAGCTGGAAGTGATCGCCGACAACGACACGCTGCAGCCCGACGTGGTCGGCCTGGTCGAGGCCGCCGCCATCCTGATCAAGGACGGCTTTGAAGTATTCCCCTATTGCACTGAGGACCTCGGCGTCGCGATGCGGCTGGTCGATGCCGGCTGCAGGGTGGTGATGCCCTGGGCGTCGCCGATCGGCAGCGCCAAGGGCATCACCAACCGCGATGGCCTGAAACTGCTGCGCGACCGGCTGCCCGACATCACGCTGGTGGTCGATGCCGGCCTCGGCGCGCCGTCGCACGCGGCCCACGCGCTCGAACTCGGCTACGACGCCGTGCTGCTCAATACCGCCATTGCCAGGGCCGCCGATCCCGTCGCCATGGCGAAGGCGTTTCGTCTCGGCGTCGAGGCCGGCCGCACCGCCCACGAGGCCGGGCTGATGGAAGCCCGCGATTTCGCCTCCCCCTCAACCCCTGTCGTTGGGACACCGTTCTGGCATGCCGTATCCTGATCGCAACGCGTATCCTGATCGCTTCTATCCTGTCGTCGACAGCGTCGCCTGGGTGGCGCGGCTGGCGCTGCTCGGCGCCGGCACCATTCAACTGCGCGCCAAGGATCTGAACGATTCCGAAGCGCTGCAGATCGTCAGCGACGCGCTGGAGGTGATCAAGGGCACGCCCGCCAAACTGGTCGTCAACGACTACTGGCGCGCCGCGATTGTCGCCGGCGCGAGACACCTGCACCTCGGCCAGGAAGACCTTGAGGATGCCGACCTCGCGGCGATCCGCGAGGCAGGATTAACGCTCGGCATCTCCACCCATGACGACGCAGAGCTCGAAACCGCGCTGCGCGCGAGACCCGATTACGTCGCGCTGGGGCCGATCTTCCCGACCACGCTGAAATCGATGCGCTTCGCACCGCAGGGCATTGCCAAGATCACCGAATGGAAGAAGCGCATCGGCGACATCCCGCTGGTCGCGATCGGCGGCATCAAGCTGGAACAGGCCGCCGAGATCTACGCCGCCGGCGCGGATTCCATCGCTGTCGTCAGCGACATCACGCAACATGCCGACCCCGACGCGCGGGTGCGGGCGTGGCTCGGGATGAAGGTGGAGGCCGCGTGAGAGAGATTCACGAAACAAATAGCCGTCATTGCGAGGAGCACTTGCGACGAAGCAATCCAACTTTCATCGAGTTCGCTGCCCGATGGATTACTTCGCTACGCTCGCAATGACGGAGCCAAATCAAAAATCCACAGGAGGATAGGCCATGAACATCCGCTCCAATCCCGACACCACGTTGCCCGCCGTCACCACCGGCCCGCTGCCGTCCTCGCGAAAAATCTTCGTCACGCCCGACGAGGCGCCTGACCTCCGTGTTCCCTTGCGCGAGATCATCCTGAGCAAGGGCGCCGGCGAGCCGGACCTGCCGGTGTACGACACCTCAGGCCCCTACACCGATCCCGCCGTCACCATCGACGTCAACGCCGGCCTTTCGCGCGGCCGCATCGCCTGGGTCAAGGAGCGCGGCGGCGTCGAGGAATATCAGGGCCGCGACATCAAGCCGGAAGACAACGGCAATGTCGGCGCCTCGCATGCGGCGAAATCCTTCACGGCGCACCACAAGCCGCTGCGCGGCGTCGGCGACCACATGATTACGCAGCTCGAGTTCGCCCGCGCCGGCATCATCACCAAGGAGATGATCTACGTCGCCACCCGTGAAAACCTCGGCCGCAAGGTACAGCTCGAACGCGCCGAAGCCGCCATCGCCGACGGCGAGAGTTTTGGCGCCGCGGTACCGGCGTTCGTCACCCCGGAATTCGTCCGCAGCGAGATCGCCCGCGGCCGCGCCATCATCCCCTGTAACATCAACCACGGCGAACTCGAGCCGATGATCATCGGCCGCAACTTCCTGACCAAGATC
The DNA here is from genome assembly GCA_001464035.1 of Bradyrhizobiaceae bacterium Ga0074131. GTDB lineage: Bacteria > Pseudomonadota > Alphaproteobacteria > Rhizobiales > Xanthobacteraceae > Bradyrhizobium. The sequence continues at coordinate 145,171 of LNEC01000004.1, read as the reverse complement.
AACGCCAATATCGGCAACTCCGCCGTGACGTCATCCGTCGAGGAGGAAGTCGACAAGATGGTGTGGGCGATCCGCTGGGGCGCCGACACGGTGATGGACCTCTCGACGGGGCGCAACATCCACACCACCCGCGAATGGATCCTGCGCAACGCGCCGATTCCGATCGGCACCGTGCCGATCTACCAGGCGCTGGAGAAGTGCGACGGCGATCCGGTCAAGCTGACCTGGGAACTCTACAAGGACACCCTGATCGAGCAGTGCGAACAGGGCGTCGATTATTTCACGATCCACGCCGGCGTGCGGCTGCCCTACATCCACCTCACCGCCAACCGCGTCACCGGCATCGTCTCGCGCGGCGGCTCGATCATGGCGAAGTGGTGCCTGGCGCATCACAAGGAAAGCTTTCTCTACACCCACTTCGAGGAGATCTGCGACCTGATGCGGCAATACGACGTGTCGTTCTCGCTCGGCGACGGCCTGCGTCCGGGCTCGATCGCCGACGCCAACGACCGCGCGCAATTCGCCGAACTGGAGACGCTCGGCGAGCTGACCCAGATCGCCTGGAAGAAAGGCTGCCAGGTCATGATCGAGGGCCCCGGCCACGTGCCGCTGCACAAGATCAAGATCAACATGGACAAGCAGCTGAAGGAGTGCGGCGAGGCGCCGTTCTATACGCTGGGCCCGCTGACGACCGACATCGCGCCTGGCTACGACCACATCACGTCAGGCATCGGTGCGGCCATGATCGGATGGTTCGGCTGCGCCATGCTGTGCTACGTCACGCCGAAGGAGCATCTGGGCCTGCCCAACCGCGACGACGTCAAGGTCGGCGTCATCACCTACAAGATCGCCGCCCACGCCGCCGATCTCGGCAAGGGTCACCCGGCGGCGCAACTGCGCGACGACGCCCTGTCCCGCGCCCGCTTCGACTTCCGCTGGGAGGACCAGTTCAACCTCGGCCTCGATCCGGAAACCGCCCGCGCCTACCACGACGAGACGCTGCCGAAGGACGCCCACAAGGTCGCGCATTTCTGCTCGATGTGCGGCCCGAAATTCTGCTCGATGAAAATCACCCAGGACGTCCGCGACTACGCCGCGACGCTGAACGATCCCGACAAGCGCGCGGTGGCGGGCGGCAGCGTGGGGATGTCGATGTCGGGCGTGATCGAGGACGGCATGGCGCAGATGTCGCAAAAGTTCAAGGAGATGGGCGGGCAGGTTTATCTGGACGCGGAGAAGGTGAAGGAGAGTAATCGGGTGTTGTGAGGGGCAAACCTCACCTAGCGCGGAGGATGGGGTGAGCCGTTGCGAAACCTATCGCATGTCGCGATGGCCGCGATGGGTTTCGCTCCCACCTCCGCCGCAATCGGAGACTCTCCCGCATCGCGCCGCGCAACGGCAGGCATCTCGACAACCCGTCTCTCCGTTATTTCACCACCATGGATATCATCCACCGTTGAGGTCCCGACATGGCGTCGAACGACACCTTGATCCTGCGCGCCGCGCTCGACGGCAAAAGGTCGGTCTACCGGGAGATCGAGATCGAACCGTCGAAATCGCTGTACAAGCTGGCCGAGGCGATCGTGGCGGCATTCGGGTTCGATTTCGATCACGCCTTTGGCTTCTACAGCGATCTCAAGCCCGCCACCATGATGCGCACGCTTCCGCAATACGAACTGTTCACCGATATGGGCGATGCCCGACCGGGCGTCGGCGGCGTCAAGAAAACCGCGATCGCACAGGCGTTTCCGGAGGTCGGCCACACCATGATGTTTCTGTTCGACTACGGCGACGATTGGCACTTTCGCGTGAACCTGAGAGCGAAGGGCACGAAGCTCGCGAAGGTCCGGTACCCGCGCGTGGTCGCGACGCGCGGCGAGGCTCCGCCACAATATCCTGATCCCGACGAAATCGAAGATGACGATAGGCCGAGTTACGGAGTGAACCCGCTCACTGGCGAGAAGATCTGGTTTCGCCGCTGAAAGCCTGTGGGCGAATTGGCCTGGGGACATTCGGCCACGACTTTCGCGCGCATGGGCAATCTTGCGAACCGGCCCGCGGCCCATCCACCTGACGGGCAAATCACTTCCGATTTTCAGAAATGAAAGTCAAGCCCCGGAATCGAAAATATTCCGCTTAACATGTCGGGCAAATCACCCTTACAGATTCGTCGGTCTCACCCGATGAGAGGGGCGGGTCGCGATCGTCACGAACGCGCGGTGAGATGCGGTGGACGCGGAAGTTGCGACTGACGAGCGTGACTCGAGCGGACGGCGAAGTCGTGTGGTTCTGACAGCCTCAGGGTTGGCGTCAAGTCAGCGGGAAGCAAAACTTCCCGCTGGCGACGGTGACAAGCAAATCCGGATCGCCGGGGAGACCACGTATAAGCCGTAAAACCATTGCGCAGGGAAGGCCGGGATGCCTCCGCTGAACCTGTATGCTCGTGTGCGTCCTACCCAATAACATTGCACACGGGACCGCGGGTGCAGCGCGCACCCGGTCTTCCCTGCGCCCTCTTCCTATCGAGGGCGGCCATCGAAGCAAAGCTCGGGCGCACCGCGCCGCGAGAATGCGGACGCATGTCCTTTCGCTGTTTGACAGTTGAATCCGATGCCTCTGTTCGTCATTGCGAGGAGCTTAAGCGACGAAGCAATCCATGTCTCAGCAAGCGGTGAAATGGATTGCTTCGCTTCGCTCGCAATGACGTCGGAAAAACCGCGCCCCCTACTTCAGCGTAATCGCGAGCCCGCTGAGATCCACATTCGCCATCAGCCCGACCTGGCGTCCCGACAGTTCCAGCACCGCGCCCTTCTGGTTGGTCAGCACGATCGCGCGGGCGCCGCCGCCGACCGCGAGGCCGGCGCCGGCCGCGCCGTAGACGCCGGCGACGTCGGAAGGACGGTTGATGTTGCTGACGCGGCCGCGCAGCACCGTCTTCGAGCCGCCGAACACCAGGCCGTAGTCGAGGCCGCCGGCGGACAGCGCGTAGTTCCGCCCACGGAAATTCAGCGTGCCGCCGCCGCCGGAGCCGCCGATGATCCAGCCCGCCTTGTAGATCGTCAGCGTCACGCTGCCCTCGTCAGCGCGGGAGGCGGAAGACAGTAGGGCGCCGGCAAAGGCCGTCAGCGCAAGCAGCGCGACGCGGACGGCAGATGAGATTTTCATGGGCAGAGTTCCTGTGATCGGTGAGCAGGCGTCGCGATGCTGCGCCCGTCGCGCCGCGGGGCCTGGCGGCCCTTAACGCCTTCGCAACCATAACAAGACGTTAGACAGAACCAAACACTTATCCGCTGATTGTCCCCGCAACAAACATGGAGCATGACGATGAACGAAGCGGTCCTTATTCTTCCCAACATGCGCGGCGGCTGCGCCACGGTCGGCAACACGGTGCACACGCTGTTTCGCGTCACCGCCCGGCGCCCACGCCCGATGGCGCGCCCGGAGCAACAGCGGGTGGTCGTCGAAGCTGGGCGCGGTGACGGCTTGGCGAGTCCCTCCGCGTAGCCTGCGGAACCCGGGATCAACCCGGCCTCGTCTCACCGCTCCTTGATCAACGCCTCGCGGGCCGCCGACAGCGCCTGAAAAGCCTGCGCGGTGCCGCCGGCATCGGGATGTGCCGATTTGGCGGCGCGCTTCCAGGCGCGGTGGACTTCCGGCGCCGACAGGCGGCGGCCGAGCGGCAGGCCGAGCAGCCGCCGATGGCGCTCCTCCGGCCCCGGCGTCGTCAGCGGGATGTCGCGCCGGCCGAACCGCGGCGTAGTCAGCGCATGCAGGACATCGCGGATGATTCCGAGCCGGCGCCGCGCGGCTTCGGCAATGGCGGGATCCGCAGTGGCCGCCGCGGCATGGCGCAGGATCGGCAGCGCCTGGGTGGCCGCCTGCCGCAGCAGCACTTCGCCGCCGGTCCGCGCCATCACGTCGGCAAGCCGCGCGGCCTCGCGCCAGTCGGGCGCGTTGGCCTGCCAGATCCGCTCGAGATCGAGCTGCCATTCGCTGTGCTTGCTATCCATGGTGCAACACCGGACCGAACAGATACGCCAGACCGGTAAAGCTTTCCGTTCCCGCGTCCGTCAATTTGAACTAGTTTGCATCGATCCGGAAAACCAAGACCTGAGGAAACCCCATGGCCCTTCTCGAAAACCATATCGCGGTCGTCACAGGCGCGGCCTCCGGGATCGGACGCGCGATCGCAGCCGGCTACGCCAAGGAAGGCGCGCGCGTGGTGCTGCTCGACATGAACGAGAAGGCGGCGGCCGAGGCGGCGCAGGAAATCCGCAGCAGCGGCGGCCAGGCCGACAGTTTCGTGCTCGACGTGACCAAGCGCGACGACTGCGTCGCGGTCGCGAAAAGGATCGCCGACACGATCGGACAGGTCTCGATCCTGGTCAACAATGCCGGCATCGCGCGGCGCAACGGCCTGCTGGGCGCGCCCGAGGCCGTGATCAACGACTGGGAAGACATCATCGCCATCAACCTCACCGGCGTCTTCAACGTGACCTACGCGTTTCTCTCGCCGTTGCGCGCGGCCAAGGGGCGGATCGTCAACATCGGTTCGATCCAGTCCTTCGTGCATCTGCGCACGCCGAGCTCGCCCGCCTACACCGCCTCGAAACACGGCGTGCTCGGCTTCACCAAGGCGCTCGCCGCCGAACTCGGCAAGGACGGCGTGCGCGCCAATGCGATCGGCCCCGGATTCATCGAAACCCCGCTGAACGAGAAGGTGCGCGCCGGCAATCCGGAACTGGCGAAGGTCTTCATCGCTCACACCCCGTTGGGGCGCGCCGGCAAGCCCGAGGACATCGTCGGGCCGGCGATCTTCCTCGCTTCGGACCTGTCGGCCTACGTCAGCGGTTCGATGGTAATGGTGGACGGCGGGTACCGGACGGTTTGAGGCATGCCGACCAGGTTCGTGCCGCCGTTAAGGTTTCGTTAACCAAATCAATCCACCTTGCCTGCGCTGGGGTTCATTCGTTCTCGATGTTTCCGCTCCGCGTATGGAGTGGGCGTTGATCGGGAGGTGTCGATGATCCGTGAGTCCGTTGTTCCAGCGCCGCCGGTTTCGGCGCCTTCGCTTGCTCCCCATGAAATCGTGCCGTTGCTGATCGGCGCCACTGTCGGCGAGGTCGAGCGCGAGCTGGTGCTGCAGACCCTTGGCCGCTGCGGCGGCAATCGCACCCGCGCGGCACGCGTGCTCGGGGTTTCGGTGCGCACCCTGCGCAACAAGATCCGACAATATTCCGCCGACGGCATCGACGTGCCCGTGCATCAGGAATAGCGCGCGACGATCGGGTTTGACAGCCCGGCCCGGCTTGGCCACCCTGTGGCCAACCCGGCCACGGATCGCCTGCCCATGTCCAACGCTCCGCATTTCGACATCGACGTCGCCAGCTTCTGGGCCGATCCCTATCCGGCATTGGCGAAGATGCGGAAACAGGCGCCGATCGCCTTCGTGCCGCAGCTCGGCTCCACCGTCTTCACCCGGCGCGACGACATCTTCAGCCAGGAAAAGCGCATCGACGTGTTCTCCTCGCACCAGCCGGCCGGACTGATGAACACGCTGATGGGCCACAACATGATGCGCAAGGACGGCGAGGCCCATATGGCCGAGCGCGCGGCGATGTTTCCTTCGGTGTCGCCGCGCACCGTGCGCGACACCTGGAGCCGGCAGTTTCAGGCCCATGCCGACCGCATCCTCGACGAACTCGAGCCGGCCGGCCATGCCGATCTCTGCAAGGCGTTCGCGCTGCCGCTGTCGGCCGAATGCCTGAAGGACGTCACCGGGCTCACCAACATGCGCTTCCAGGACATGGACGCGTGGTCGCAGGCGATGATCGACGGCATCGCCAATTACACCGGCGACAGGCAGGTCGAGGCGCGCTGCCATGCCGCCACATCAGGGATCGACGCCGCGATCGATGACATGATTCCGGTGGTGACAAAGCATCCCAACAGCTCGATCCTCAGCGTGCTGCTCGCCGCCGGGCAGCCGATCGACAGCATTCGCGCCAACATCAAGCTCGCGATCTCCGGCGGGCAGAACGAGCCGCGCGACGCCATCTCCGGAACGGTCTGGGCGCTGTTGACGCATCCCGAACAGCTGGCGCTGGTGCGCGGCGGCAAGGCCAAATGGCTCGACGTGTTCGAGGAATATGCCCGCTGGATCGCGCCGATCGGGATGTCGCCGCGGCGCGTCGCCAAACCGTGGTCCTATGGCGGCGTCGATTTCGAGCCGGAGGACCGCGTGTTCTTCATGTTCGGCTCGGCCAATCGCGACGAGGCCTGCTTCGCCAACCCCGATGATTTCGACGTCACCCGCAACACCCAGAAGAGCATCGCCTTCGGCGCCGGCCCGCATTACTGCGCCGGCGCGTTTGCGTCGCGCGCGATGGTCGCCGACGTGGCATTGCCGAGCGTCTTTGCGCGGTTGAAGGACTTGCGGCTCGACGCCGGCGAGCCGGTCCGGATCGGCGGCTGGGCATTTCGGGGACTGCTCAACCTTCCGGTCATGTGGAACGCGGGCTAGAACAACCTCCACTTCTGTTGCTTCATCTATCGAGACGCATCGCCTGGCGATGCTCCTCTCTTCTCTCCCCTCCCTCCACCTGCCCTTGCGCGTGGTGGGGGCGGCTCGGTCCAGCAGGCGGAGATGGATACGCTGTTCGTCGTGAGCGGCTTGAATGGCGGGCACGGCGCAAGTGCGTCTTTGCCCACCCTCGATCGCTCACCGCATCTGCTCGTTGCGAGGCAGCATGCCCATGAGCTGAAACTGCCAGCGCATCGCGCGGTACCAGAGATAACCGGCCAGTGCGCCGCCGATCGACCATATGATGATGCTGGCGGGCTCGAACGCCCCGCTCCACCACAACATGCCGCCGGTCCACAACACCGTGAACAGGAAGGAACTGAGTTTCAATCGGGTGACGGGGTTCATGGCTTTTGTCCGATGGCTGAAGACTGGCAGCCATCATGACCGACGCCGCCCTGCCGCACCGTGAGGTGCGTCACGCCGCCGGCACGCCGGTTACCCGAACCGCAACCGCGACCGCTCCTTCGCCTTCTCAGCCTCGGTTTCGCGGTCGCGCGCCGGCGCGTAGGTGTGGAGCGAGGTCAGCAGTCGCCGGGCCGCCGCCGAAACCTCGGCGACCGCTCGGTCGAACGCCTCGGCGTTGGCCTGCGAGGGCTTGTTGAAGCCGGACAGTTTTCGCACGAATTGCAGCGCGGAGGCGTGGATCTCGCCTTCGCTCGCCGGCGGTTCGAAATTGAACAGCGTCTTGATGTTGCGGCACATTGATCTCTCCCTTGCCGGCTGCCTTCGGTCGGCGCCGGCGGCTGTCGGCCCGAGGACGAATAAGCCGCAGCAATACCTACATCGCCGCCGCATTTTGTCATAGAATGGACGGCGTGTTCACCCCCGCCGCCGCCGTCCGCCAACAACAGAAGCGAGTTCCACATGAGCCACGTCACCTACAAGATCGTTCAGCACGACGGCGGCTGGGCCTACACTGTCAACGGCGTATTCTCGGAGCCCTTTGCGACGCACGCCGTGGCGCTGGCCGCCGCCAAGCGCGCCGCCGCCGAGCAGCGGGTGCCCGGGCGTACCGAGGCGATCGAATACGAAACCGCCGACGGCAAGTGGCACACCGAAACGGCCGCGGGCAGCGACCGTCCCGAGACGGACGTCGAGGACAAGCGGTAGCGGCAGCGGACCGCGCCCTGCCGATCCTGTGTAACGTGTCAGCCGTCGGGTCGAGCGATCGATCACGCAGCAGGGCGGCGTTTCGCGCCGAAGCATGGCCCGACGACGCCGGACATGTTAAGCTTTACAAATGCCTTCCAGCGAAAGATCCGACACCCACCGCGCGGTGATGCGCTGTATCCTCGCCGCGTTCTACGCGGCGGCGGGAATTGCGCATCTGTGGGTACCGGAAAAGCTGCTGGCGATCACGCCGTCCTGGGTGCCGTTCGCGCCGCAAATCATTCTGCTCACCGGGCTAGGCGAAATTGCCGGCGCCGTCGCCCTGGTGACGAAGCCGCTGCGCTGGTGGGCGGGGGTGGCGCTGGCGGCCTATGCGCTGTGCGTCTGGCCCGCCAATTTCAAGCACGCGATCGACGGCATCGACCTGCCCTACGTCGCGGACAGCTGGCTCTATCACGGCCCGCGGCTGGCGCTGCAACCTGTCATCATCTGGTGGGCGCTGTATGGGGCCGGCGTCATCGACTGGCCGTGGCGGCGGCATCGATCATCTCGATAGGCCATGTCGGTGGATAACCATGGCCGCGGGATGATCCCGCTGTTATCCTCGCCACGGCACGACGCATTCTTCCCGGGAGATGAATTTTGACCGACCTTGCCGCCGACGACCTCAAGACCATCTATCCAGACCCCTCGCCGCGCGTGATCGCGAAGGCGCGCCCCGCGATCGACGCGCATGCGCAGAAATTCATCGCGATGTCGCCGTTCTGCGTGCTCGCCACCTCGGGCTCCGACGGCAGCGTCGATGCCTCGCCGCGCGGCGGCAATCCCGGCTTTGTCCACGTCGCCGGACCGAACCAGCTCCTGATGCCGGATCGCTCCGGCAACAACCGGATCGACAGCTTTCGCAACATCGTCGAGGGCTCGGGCTTCGTGCAGCTGATCTTCTTCGTGCCCGGTATCGACGAAACGCTGCGGGTCGGCGGCAAGGGCAGGCTCTCGGCGGATCCGGAACTGCTGGCCTCGATGGTGGAGTTCGGCAAGCTGCCGCGCGCGGCGCTGAGTATCAGCGTGCTCGAGGCCTATTTCCATTGCGGCAAGGCGCTGATGCGCTCGAAGCTGTGGTCGCAGGAGACCCGGGTCGAGCGCGCGGCGCTGCCGAGCATCAGCCAGGTGATCCACGACCAGACCGGCCTCGGCGAGCCGGAAACCCAGGCCGTGGTCGAGGCGCGCTTCAAAGAGCAGCTGTAGGGATTTGCATGGAGTGTCGTACCCCGCGAAAACGGGTATCCAGTACGCTGCGGCTTCCCGATTGATTGCGCCGTGAGCGTGGCTTGCGCCTAGTGCTCGCTCTCGAGTCCGCCGACGTGCTTCTGGGTGTACAGCTCGAGCCCGATGCGCTTGATCAGATCGAGCTGGGTTTCGAGGAAATCGATGTGGTGCTCCTCGTCCTTCATCACGCTTTCGAACAGGTCGCGCGAGACGTAGTCCTTGACCGCGTGACAATGGGTCGCCGCTTCCTGATAGAGCGCCCGGGCGCCGATTTCGGCGGCCAGGTCCGCCTCGATGATTTCCTTGACGTTCTGGCCGATCCGCAAGGGATCGAGCACCTGCATGTTGGGAAAGCCGTCGAGGAACAGGATGCGATCGGTGAAGCGATCGGCATGGTTCATCTCCTCGATCGATTCCTTGCGCCAGACCTTGGCCATATCCAGCAGGCCCCAGTTGTTCAGCAGCCGATAATGCAGCCAATACTGGTTGATCGCGGTAAGCTCGCTGCGCAGGCCCTTGTTGAGGAATTCTATAACCTTCGTGTCGCCCTGCATGATGCTCTCCGCTGCCGAGTCAAAAACTTGAAATGCGTCTAATTCACATTTTGGGCCGGAGCAACCCTCTGCGATGCGTATCCGGCAGGGCTAGGCGTGTATCTGCGGATTTCTTGGGAGATTTCAGGAGGCGGCGAGCGCGAACTCGGTGAGGGCGTGCGGTTGCGCGACCGCCTCGCTGTGCGGGCATCCGGCACAGCAGGACTTGGCGCAGTCACCCAGGGCCTCGTCAATGATGGTCTTGATGGTACGGGCGCATCGGCCGCATTCGGCGCTGCAGCCGAGGCAACCATAGATCTGTTTCGCGTTGCGCGGAAGGTCGTGCGCAGCGTTGACGGCGCTGCGGACATCGTGGTCGCTGATGACGTTACAGGAACAAACAATCATGAAACGGCAGGCCCATCGGTGATGCGTAAGCCCTTCGATATTGAAGGCCGCCGCGGGATGCAAAAGGAAAAACCGCCTTTTCAAGCAATTCCAAACTGACCGGCCACCAAACTAAAGGGAGTCTAACAACCGCGGTTGCGGCAGATCAAAAAACCGCTGCAATGAGGTTTTCCGCCAAGTTCCGGTAGCAGCCCCCCCATCCATCGCGGCAGTCGCGGATCGGCGACGTCCCCTCTCCGATCCCGAACGCGTCGCACAAACGTCAAGTTAGCCCTCATTTCTCACCGAAATGGGCGCTTCCGTGGATTGATCATTTGGGCAAAATATGGAACTTTTGCCGAAACACACCAACTTGCCGTCCCTCCTCCATTGAGAAAGGTGAAGCCATGAGGAAGTCATTGATGGCGCTCGCTGCCGTCGCCACCCTGGCCGTTTCGGCCGTGGCAGCGCCGCAAGCCGCCGAGGCTCGCAACGGCCGTATTGCCGCGGGTGTGGCCGCCGGATTGCTCGGCGGCGCCATTGTCGGCGGCGCGATCGCGTCCCAGAACGGCTATTACGGGCCGGGTTACTACGGCCCGGGATATGGCTATTACGGCGGTCCGGCCTATGTCGTCCAGCCCGATTGCTTCTGGCAGCGCCAGCGGTTCTGGGACGGTTATGGCTGGCGGGTTCGCGACGTCAGGGTCTGTAACTAGGACCGTTCATCTTCATTAAAGATCGAAACGGCGTCCCGAAAACACTGCGTTCCCGGGACTTTTGTCGGTGTTGGCCTGAAAAAGACCGTTTTTACCGGCAATATCCCGGCAACGTTTACTTTCGATTGACTGTTGTGCTGCTTTCTAGCGAGACGGCTTTTTCGAATTCGGCGTGTGAGTCAACTTGAACCCGGCTGCCGCGAGGCGCCATCTCCAGGAGAGCCCTAGAAATGAAGAAGACATTTGCTGCCTTCGTCGCGATCGCGACCATCGCGGGTTCGCTCGCCGCAACGCCCGCCAGCGCACAGCGCGGCGTCGCCGCCGGCGTGGTCGGGGGCCTGATCGGCGGCGCCATCATCGGCGGTGCGATTGCCTCCAGCCGCCCGGCCTATGCGGCCCCGGCCCCGGTGTATGTTGATGACTACCCGACCTGCCGTCTGGTCCGCGAGCGCTTCTGGGATGGCTACGGTTACCGTCATCGCCGGGTCGAGGTCTGCAACTGATCCGACCGGCGCCTCCGATACGGACGCGATTCCCAAACCCGGCCCATGCGGCCGGGTTTTTCTTTGGTGACGTTTTCTCAGCGCGCCGCGCTGATCGCGCGCAGCACGGCTTCGCTCGGCCAGCAATCCACCTTGAGTCCGGCCGATTTCTGATAGGCGCCGAGCGCGGCGCGGGTTTTCATGCCCGCCTTGCCGTCGACCTTGTCACTGTAGAGACCGATGCGGGTGAGGTGGCGCTGCATCGCTTCGACCGCGGACGTACGCAACTGCGTCGAGTGCGGGCTCACGATGCGGTCCGAGAGGTGCCCGACGAACAGCACGTACAGATCGGAAAAGTTGTATTCCTTGATGACGAAGTAGTTCTTCGTGGTCAGAAACGCCGGGCCGTAGATGCCCTCCGGCTGCAGCAAGGAGGCCGGCTGCGCCTGCTCGGCCGCGCCGAGTTTTTGCCCGCGCACCGGCACGAAACCCTCGCGCAGCCATTGCCCGACCGGTTTTGTCACTTCGGGCACGCCGATGGTGCAATCGGTACTGGCCGGCGCGCGCACTTCATAGGCCCAGCGCAAGCCCGGCTGCCAGCCCTTGTTGACCAGCTGTTGAGCCGCTGAAGCGAGCGCGTCCGGCACTGAATTCCAGATGTCGCGGCGGCCGTCCCCGTCGAGGTCGACGCCGTGCTTGCCGAGCTCGGAGGGCAGGAACTGGGTGAGGCCGGTGGCGCCGGCCCAGGACGAGCGCAGATCCTTGCGCGTCACCTCGCCGTCGCCGATCAGCTTGAGCGCCTGAATGAACTCGGTGCGATACTGCTCCTTGCGACGGCCGACATAGGCCTGCGTCGCCAGCACGCGCAATCCGTCATAGGGCAGCGCGTAGCGGCCGTAATCGGTTTCGCGGCCCCAGATCGCCAGCACGACGCTGGCTGGCACGCCAAAGCGCGTTTCGATCGCGCCAAGCGTGGCGCGATGCTTGGCCATCAGCCGCTGCCCTTCCGCCGCCAGTCGCGCGATGCTGGCTTCCTTGACGTAGTCGGCCGGCACCTGCACGAACTCGGCCTGCGACGGCGCGCCGGTCGCGGGACGTCCGGGCAGGATCAGATCGGGCAGCTTGTAGTCCGGCTCGAGGCCGCGGGTCTCGGCGTCGAACACCGCCCGCGCGACGCCGGCTGCCTGCGCTTCCGGCCACAGCGAGGCGATGAACTGGGCAAAGGCTGCGTCCGCGGCGCGGGCCTGGTGCACCGCGCCCACCATCATTGCAGCCGCCACCAGCACCGCGGCGACCACGCGGTTTCGCAAAGCCGAACTGCTGGCCGAATTCATGACGTCCATCAATGCCGAACGGCGCGTTTGGCTTCTTCGGTCGCGATCGTCGACAGCCGGTCGACATAGGCGATGCCCATGGCCGACAGAATGAAAACCGTGTGAATGATGGTCTGCCACATCACGCCGGTTTCGGTGTAGTTGCTTTTTCCCGATGCCAGTGCGCCGGCCTCGATGAAGGTGCGCAGCAGGTGGATCGACGAGATGCCGATGATCGCCATCGCGAGCTTGATCTTGAGCACGCTGGCGTTGACGTGGCTGAGCCATTCCGGCTCGTCGGGATGGCCCTGCAGGTTGAGGCGGGAGACGAAGGTCTCATAGCCGCCGACGATCACCATCACCAAGAGGTTGGAGATCATCACCACGTCGATCAGGCCCAGCACCGCCAGCATGATCTGCTGCTCGCTGAAGTCGAAGGCGTGGTTGAACAGGTGCCACAGCTCCTTCAGGAACAGCACGACGTAGACGCCCTGCGCGACGATCAGCCCGACATACAGCGGCAGCTGCAGCCAGCGCGAGCCGAAGATCAGCATCGGGATCGGACGCAGCGCCGCCCTGATGGCTTTGGGGGGCAGCGGGGTTTCCGGCGTCATGGACATGGGACGGGGGACTTTCTGTGGAGGGACTGAGTCGGGCGGGTTGTAGCTGTTAGCACCGGATATATGGCACATTTTCGGATCGGCCGGCCCAAGCGGCCATTTGGCGCAGGACGGGATGAATTGCCACTCGTAAGTAAGCCCGTCTCTCTGGCTGGAAAATAAACCCATATCCGCGCGCCGCCTTGTCGAACCCATATTGCGTCAGCACCTTTTTGTATATACTGGACATATACACAATGATCAGTTTTGACCAGATCGCAGGCTTCGACTGGGACGAAGGCAACAGCCGAAAGAACGCGGACAAACACGGCGTCGGCCAGGCCGAAGCGGAGAGCGTCTTCTTCAACGATCCGCTGATCGTTGCCGAGGATGCAAGGCATAGTGAACGAGAGCCACGATTTGATGCGCTGGGAACGACAGCCCAGAATCGCCTGCTGCATATCACGTTCACCCTCCGGCAGAATCAAACAATAATCCGGGTGATCTCGGCGCGAGACATGCACCGAAAGGAGCGGAAAGTTTATGAGGAAGCTTAAACCAATTCCCGCCTTCAAGACTGAAGCCGAGGAACGGAAATTCTGGGAAACCCACGACTCCACCGACTACATCGACTGGAGCAAGGCAGAGCGCGTGCGTTTTCCGAATCTGAAGCCCTCGACCACGGCAATCTCGATTCGTCTGCCGCTCGGCCTGCTGGAGCAGATCAAGATCGCCGCCAACAAGCGCGACGTGCCGTATCAGTCGCTGATCAAGATGTGGCTGGCGGAGAAGGTCGGGTAGTCGGGCAAGCTCCGACGCGTCGTTCCCGGATTCATATTTCACCACCAGATACACGCCCGCGATCTCGCGGCACGGTTTGCCCGAGACTTGCTAATCGTTTCCCCCTCGATGAGGGAGCAGGGAATGCCGGATGCGCGCTGCACCCGCGGTCTCGTGTGCAAATGGCACGAGTAAAAACGCACACGAGCATACAGGACAGCGGAGAACATCCGACATTCCCTGCGCAATGGCTTGACGGCTTATGTCGCGCTCACCCCGGAGTATCGGGCTCTTCTCGCCTCCGTCGCCTGCGGAAAACCGGCTCATCCGCGCCCGGTCGGGCCGACTTGCCTTCCGCAGACTTGATGCCGACCATTGAGGCATCGGGTCCACACGATTTTGCCGTACGCTTCGACACCGCTCGTCTGCACGTTCCGAAGACCGCTCACGGAGTTTATCCCGCCCTGCCGGCCCCATCGCGCGCACGATGCCGTCGCGTCCACCACAGCCTGTCCCAACGTTCGGTGACGATGGCCAACGCCCCTTTCTTGGGGACAGGATGGGGTGAGTTATACCGGTGATTTGGGTTTCGGAAAAAGCGAAATTTTACCCGACGGGTTAATTTGTCGCAGCCAGGGGTATCGAGGATCAAGGCAGTTGAATTGTGACCGTTTGCTCTAAAGTACGGATAACGCGCAGGCCGGGTGCCGCTGCTGGTAGGCGTGGTCTGGAGGGACTGGCATAGCGGTCTTTGCAGCTAATGCTGAAAAAAGTGCATTAGCTTCGCGTGCTCGACGCGGTCGCTGCTAAACGTCGAAGATAGTGGTCGGCGGGAAGCCCCGATGATGCCCGGATATAGGGTGTCCCACAGACCATAGGTGATGCTGTCATCACTGACTTTGCGTTTATCCATGGCGTCAACGCCCAAGGGATCGACGATAAAGAATTTCGCGCCGGCCAGCTGGGCATCCCGAAGCACCCGGTTGATGTGTCTGTCTGAAAAACTGTAACCTACAATCATGAGTCGGGCATTCGGAGTTACTACCGCTTGCCTGAACTGGTTGGCGTACCATTGCAGCAGGGGGGATTGGCCAATATCGCTTTCTTTGTTGCCACCCATGATGAGCAGTTGACTGCTCGTCGGGCCCGAATTCCAATTATGGGAGCCGTGGAGCTTGTAATAGGGCTGTTCGTTTCGACCGCTGAGGGCGAACCCGCTTAGGCGGGCGGTTCGCATCATCGTCCGGTCCATCGGCGCCATTCGCGTTAGCGGGTGTGGAGGATTTTCTAGGCCTGGAATTTGCCAGCCATTCCACTTGCTCCGTGCTAGCCCCGCAATGTCGTCGTTGAGATAGTGAGCCTCCATCAGAGAGTCTTGATTGAGGGTAAAGATCGCCTCGAATTTCTGAAGAAAAACGGCAACGTTCATGTTCATGTCGTTCGTCTGAAACTCGAATTTAAACCCCGTGCTGATGAAGCCATTTCTCATAGCGTTGAACATACCGGCCAGAACCGACATCAGAAAATTGTAATGAGAGGGATCCCCTTGCTGTGCGAGAACCCGAAAGTGTTGAACGGTGTCCTCAAAATTCCCCTGGCTATTTCTGTCGCGCCATAACTGAGTGCGTATCGGAACGGTAAGGTCCTTGTCAGCGAGTAAATACTCGAAAACTTCATTGGCAAGCCAACCGCCCCAATTCCTGCTGAAGCCTGCACCGGTTAGGAGATAGTGACCCATTTCAAAGCCGCCTATTCGAGAAGCGATTTTTCGGTAGTCAAAACCCTGAATATCAAACCATTTAACCCACGATTTTGCTTGCAACCCTCAGATGTTTTTGACCTGATACGGCCACCCCAGAGGATTATCAATGGCTAAGCTCGACTTTACGAAAGCGAAAGCCGATATCGCCCAAATTGTCGATATCGTCAAAACCGTTCCCGAAAACCTGCAGCAAGTCTGTTTCGAGATGCTGTTCGAAGCCGCCTTCTCTGACCCGCAGCAAGTATCCGAACCCAAGGCTAAACCGCCGGAGGGCGAAAAGGCGGCGGAGCCAACCGAGTCTGTTGGCAACAAGAAGCTGCCCGGCAACATCAAAGCCATCCTACGACGTGGCGAAGTTACGGAGGACGACTTAGGCAAGCTTTTCATGCTTGAGCACGACCCTCTCCTACCCGTCTATAAGCTTCCTAAAGGAAATACCGCCAAAGCCCAAATGGCAAAGGTTATGATGGTGCTGTTGGAGAACGGGCTGCTCAACAACAACATCAGCGCTCCGTATGCCGAACTGCGTGAAGCCTTAAAGGATGAAGGTCTGCACGACGGAAACTTTAACAAGGCGCTCAAACGGAATGCCGATCTGTTTCGTGGCGCAATAACAAAGGACGGCATCGACGAGAACGGTACCGTTGAATTGAGTGGTCCCGGGCTGGAAAGGCTCGCGGAGACCATCAAAGAGCTGGCCCAGTGAAAGAGAAGATCCTCGCTGCGACCCGAGAGCATGCGAAGACCTTGGCCGATTTCCAAAAGCGGCTCGGCCGATATTCCGGGAGTCAAATCCAGTCAGGAAGTCTGCTGGCAGACGCACAGGGAGTGGCGTCAACCTGGTTCGATTCCGTCAAGGCGCCGTTGGAGTCGTCCGAGATCAGGCCTGACCTGATCGCCGATGCGACCGCAGCATTCGATAAAATCCTTCGGCTCTCGAAAATCAAGCCGAGGAAGGGGACCTTGCTCGCTGAGTTGAGCGGTGCGATCAAGGTCTACAAGGAGATCATTCACTCCGTTGAAACAGCGTCAATTGACTCATCTCAGGCGCTCAGCATTACGCCGTTCATCGAAGGCCTCCAAGGTGATGAAACGGCCTATCTCGACGAAGCGCAAAGGTGTCTTACGGTTGACGGGTTGCGAGCATGTGTCGTTCTGGGTTGGTGTGCCGCCATTTCACGCGTTCACCGCAAGATCGAAGCAATCGGGTTCGATAGATTCAGCGAGGCGACGCGTGAAATGCACGCAAAGACTACGGGGCGGTTCAAACCTTTTCGGAAGCAGTTCACGATCGAGTCGAGATCAGAACTGCAGACGGTCTTCGATACTGACCTTCTGTGGGTACTAGAGTATCTAGAATTGATCGACAACAATCAGCATCAGCGACTGCGCCATTGCTTTGAATTGCGCAACAACTCGGCCCACCCCGGGCTCGCTCCGATCAAGGGCCCAAACCTTTATTCGTTCTATTCGGACATCAGCGAAATTATTTTGAAAAACGAGAAATTCGCACTGGATACAACTTAATGTACCTGCCGAGCGATACTCAGACTCTGCAACTGATGGCCTACGTGACCCTTACGCTTTCGAGCGTCATCGTCGCAGGCACTTCTTTGTTTATTGCCTACCGGCAGAATTTTGGGTGGAAGCCGATCATCTTTCCCTCAAGCTACGGCGGGGGGGGGCGGAAAATACGGCTACACAGTTTCAATCGACTTTGAGGTTTGGAACAGGAAGAAATATCCGATCGCAATAAGGCGTGTCAGCGTCGAATACGAAAAAAAGGTAATGCACCGCTACAATGACGCCGTTTTGAGTCAGGGCTGGCACATCGAGGGCGAACACATGCTCGTCTTCGACCAGCACGAAACATTGGACGCCGGAAGGTCCAGGCAATACGCGCTTGAAGCGCCAATCGAAAAAGCGCCGATTGATTTGCAGGATAATGTCACAGTCACGCTTTTCTATTTCGATCCGACCAAGAATCGAATCATCAAGCTCGTCGTTCACACCCGAAACACGCTTTACCTCGAAACGATGTCCAAGGTAGAACGACGAGCACATCGTTTCAAACTCTGGAGGAAGTTGCCAAGATTACGCTAGTTGTGCGCACAATGGGCGCCGCAGCGGGGCTCAGCTGTTCTGGGTGCCACCACCCAATATCGCAACAATGACGCATGCAGCCGGGCTGAAAACCTCGCTAATGACGAGTATTCAGTACCAGCGCGATGTACACGAAATCGCGTCGGAGCTCGCGTATGGCGGGTTCACTTTTTAACCCGCGATCCATACGAGATGGCGGATTAATGAGTCCGCCCTACGGCCCTTAGTCGATTGCAACTCTCGCGGGCATTGCGTAAAGGTCGATCTTCCGTTGGTGCTAGACGACGTAAAACGCGAGACCTCGGAGGGGCCGATTTGAAGCTTCGACTAGACGATCTTTACCGGATGACATCGTTCATCTACCACGATGCGAATCTAGGACGAAGCCGCGAAGCGACCTTGCTTCACTTCGTGGAGGTCTGCGGCATGCTAACGCTTCTTGACCGGAAAAAGAAGCGTGATCGCGTGGACATCCCCGGAGCGCTTTGCAAGGCGCTGGGTTGGTACTTTCCTCTTCTGGCCAAAATGGGGGTTGAGAGCGTCGAGCATCTTCTTTTTACGAAGTATCCAAAGGTATGTCCCTATTGCCGGAACTCCCCTCACACTGAACAGCAGTGCAAGTTAGTAAAGGGTACGGAAGGAGTCCTATCACACGAACGCGTTCGGGAGCTCACCAAGGCTAACTGGGACTCGCGCCCTACAGGCCTCAATGATTGGCAGTTGATGTTTGAGGCTATCTATCCGCGCTCCCTGAACTCTTCGGGAGGATTTAGCATCATAGCCCTTTTGGAAGAACTTGGTGAGCTTGCTGAGGCGGTTCGTGTATTCGAGCGCTACCCCCACTACTTCTACGGGGAAGCTGCGGACGTCTTCTCTTATCTCATGGGCCTAGCGAACGAATACGCGCTCCAATGCGCCGAGCGAGGAGAAACGTTTAACTACGAACTGGAGTTTCTGTCGCGATATCCGGGGCTTTGCATTGCTTGCGGAGGCCGAGTTTGCATTTGTCCGACTGTACCGGCGGCTACGGTCGGCCGAATGGCGAAGGAAATGCCGATCAGCGTGGCTCGTATCTCAGACGTCGAGAAATTCGACGCTGCCGGTCGTGAAACCGCTGAGAAAGTCCTTGAGAGCGTTGGGCGAATACCGGCCCTAGCAAAGCACTTGCCCTATGATCGTGGCGACATGAATGCGGTGTTGACACAACTCGCGTTCCGATTGGCCCATGCGCTGGAGGAGAACCACAAGGATACTGCCGACAGGTTGCTCAAATTGGCGATCGAACTAGGCCGCGAAAAGCGTCCCAGTGGGACGATCGCGCATACCATCACGGCCGACATTCTTGACGTACTCAAGGAAGCATGGCTTCAAGCTGATCCGGCCGTTCAGCAATCCCTTGAGATTGAACAACCCGCCCTCGGCAAATTGGCCCATATCTTGGAGACTCGAGTTCTAATCGTTACGGGCAACCCAAGGGGACAAAATCAGGCTATCCGCCTTGATAAGGAGATCAGCACTATTCGTCAGAGGGTTAGACTTGGAACGGTGCGCGATCGAATCCATATCGAGACATTGACGGCGGCCACCGTCGACAGTTTGCGCCTCGAGTTGCTATCGAACAGCTACGAAATCATACACTTTGCGGGACACGCGGACGCCGACGGGCTGGAATTGCTAGGTGAGGATGGTGTCCACAACCTTACATTCGAAGCCTTTGGAAAAATGCTCGCGGAACAAAAAAGTTTGAAATGCGTGGTAATAAATGCGTGTAGCGCTATGCAGGGGTTAAGCACGGCATTCGCGCCGCTCGTGATCGCCATGGTCGACGACATCGATGATGATGCGGCGCTTGTGTTTGCCAAAGGCTTTTACGATGCAGTCGCCGCTGGTCAAAGCCCGGCAAAGGCGTACGACATCTCGGTTACCGCGCTCGAATCTGAGGGGTTCGATCAGCATATTGTGGCTAAGATGATAGGTTGAGGTTTTCCGACGGTTTGTGCCAGAAGTAGACAAACCCATCGAGCGCTTAGCATTCCACTATACCGGACCCACTCTCAGCGCGTCAGCTTCTTGTACTTCAGCCGGTGCGGGATGATGGAATCCTGCCCGAGCCTTCGCATCTTGTCCTTTTCGTAATCCTGGAAATTGCCTTCGAACCATTCGACATGGGCGTCGTCCTCGAAGGCGAGCATGTGGGTGGCGATGCGGTCGAGGAACCAGCGGTCATGGCTGATGATCACGGCGCAGCCGGCGAAATCCTCCAGCGCCTCTTCCAGCGCGCGCAGCGTGTCGACGTCGAGATCGTTGGTGGGTTCGTCGAGCAGCAGCACGTTGGCGCCGGACTTCAGCATCTTGGCCAGATGCACGCGGTTGCGTTCGCCGCCTGACAGGGAGCCTACCTTCTTCTGCTGGTCGGCGCCCTTGAAGTTGAACGACGAGCAATAGCCGCGCGAATTGACTTCGCGCTTGCCGAGCAGAATGAGTTCGTTGCCGCCGGAAATCTCCTCCCATACGCTCTTCTTGCCGTCCAGACTGTCACGCGACTGGTCGACATAGCCGAGATGCACGCTCTCGCCGACCGTGATGGTGCCCTTGTCCGGCTTTTCCTGGCCGGTGATCATCCGGAACAGCGTGGTCTTGCCGGCGCCGTTGGGACCGATCACGCCGACGATGCCGCCGGGCGGCAGCTTGAAGGTGAGATTGTCGATCAGGAGCTTGTCGCCGAACCCCTTGGTCAGGCCCTCGAAATCGACCACGTTCTGGCCGAGGCGCTCGGCCACCGGAATCGTGATCTGGGCGGTCTGGGTCTGCTTCTCGCTGGCCTGCTTCAAGAGGTCCTCGTAGCGCTGGTAGCGTGCCTTGGACTTGGCCTGGCGGGCTTTTGGCGAGGCCGCGATCCATTCCTTTTCGCGCTCCAGGGTGCGCTGATGCGCGGCGTCCTCGCGGCCTTCCTGCGCCAGCCGCTTCTGCTTCTGGGACAGCCAGGCGGTGTAGTTGCCCTCGTAGGGAATGCCCTTGCCGCGGTCGAGTTCGAGAATCCAGGAGGTGACGTTGTCGAGGAAGTAGCGGTCATGGGTGACGATCAGGATGGCGCCGGGATAGTTGCGCAAGTGGCCTTCCAGCCACGACACCGACTCGGCGTCGAGATGGTTGGTCGGCTCGTCCAGCAGCAACAGATCGGGCTGGTCGAGCAGCAGCTTGCACAGCGCGACGCGGCGGCGCTCGCCGCCGGAGAGCGTGGTCACGTCGGAATCGTCGGGCGGACAGCGCAGCGCGTCCATCGCCTGGTCGACCTTGCTGTCGAGATCCCACAGCCCGGCGGACTCGATCTGGTCCTGCAGCTTGGTCATCTCGTCGGCGGTCTCGTCGGAATAATTCATCGCCAGCTCGTTGTAGCGATCGAGGATCCCTTTCTGCTTGGCGACGCCCAGCATGACGTTCTCGCGCACCGTCTTGTCGGCGTCGAGTTGGGGTTCCTGTTCGAGATAGCCGACCCGTGCGCCCTCGGCGACCCAGGCCTCGCCGGTGTATTCCTTGTCGAGGCCGGCCATGATCCGCAGCAGCGTCGACTTGCCGGAGCCGTTGACGCCGAGCACGCCGATCTTGGCGTCCGGGTAGAACGACAGATGGACGTTATCCAGCACCTTGCGGGTCGGGTAGGTCTTCGACAGACCCTGCATGAAATAGACGAACTGACGGGCCATCGCGATCCCTTGGAAACCGTGGATTTTACGGAGATTTGCTGCCGCTGATGTAGCGGGGCAGGCCCCAAAGGGCAACCGCGCGGCAACGTTTTCCATTCGTTCACCACCGATCGTTACGGGATCGATACCATGTGTGCGGGAGATCACGACGATTGAAACCAACTTTTAATAAATCAGGCCAAAGCTGGGTTTCGGCGCCGCAAAAAGGGCGCTTCTCGAGCGGCGCAGGCCGCCGGCGAGAAACGGCAGGGCCACGTCATGGCAACCATCAACTCGACATCTCTCTCCGCCCCGGCGGGCGGCCGCGACGGGCAAGCGGGTATCTTCGCCGAGATCCGCGATTTCTGTCACCAGTTCCTCGTCCGGGCCTTCGACCCCTACCGGCCCGAACTACACTACATGCGCGGACCCGGCCCGGCCTGGCGCGCCAAGCAGGCGGCATCATCGCAACGCCATTCGACCTGATTTCAGCCGGCCTGCGAACCCGAACGCAGTTCTGACGGCGAGGGCTTTTGAGGCTGCCGGCGCTTGCGCGCTCGCCGATTGCGCGCGACCATGGCGCTTCCCGGACGGCGCGTTTGCGCCCCGTCATCATCGCCATGAACGGACCTTTCCATGACGCGGCTGCGCTGTGCCATTCTCGACGACTATCTCAATCTGGCTTTGGGGATCGCGGACTGGTCGAAGGTCTCCGATCGCATCGACGTCACCGTGTTCGACCAGCCCTTCGCTTCGCAGCAAGCCGCCGCCGACGCGCTGCAGGATTTCGAGATCATCTGCGCGATGCGCGAGCGCACGCCGTTTCCGCGCGCGTTGTTCGCAAGCCTGCCCCGGTTGAAGCTCATGATCACTTCGGGCATGCGCAATGCCGCGCTCGATCTGGAGGCCGCGAAAGATCAAGGTGTCGTGCTGTGCGGGACGCAATGGGGCCGCGACCCCACCGCGCCGCTGACGATGGGCCTGATCCTGGAACTGACCCGCAACATCGGCCGCGAGAACGCGCGCATGCATGCCGGCGAGCCCCTGCAGAAATTCGTCGGAACCGAGATCGAGGGCAAGACGCTCGGCGTGGTCGGCCTCGGCAAGCTTGGCGCCAAGGTGTCGGGGCTGGCGCAGGCGTTCGGCATGAACGTGATCGCATGGAGCCCGAACCTGACGCCGGAACGATGCAAGGAGGTCGGGGTCGGTTACGTCAGCAAGGAGCAATTGTTCGCGACCGCCGACATCATCACCGTGCACATGGTGCTGGGCCAGCGCTCGCGCGGACTGGTCGGGGCCGCGGACCTCGCCCGGATGAAGCCGACCAGCTACCTCGTCAACACCGCGCGCGCGCAGATCGTCGACGAAGCGGCCCTGTTGCAGGCCTTGCAGCAGAAGAAGATCGCGGGCGCCGCGGTCGACGTGTTCTCGGTCGAGCCGCTGCCGGTGGACCATCCGTTCCGAAAGCTCGACAACCTCGTGCTGACGCCGCATCTCGGCTACGTCACCGAGGAGAGCCTGCGCGCCCATTACGGCCAGATGGTCGAGGGCATCGACGCCTGGTTCAAGGGCGAGCCGGTGCGAAGATTGGCGTGAGAAACGTCGAACAAAAAAGGCCCGCTCGAAGCGGGCCTTTTGCGGTGTTGGGTCGCTCGATCTACCGCACCGTTACCGGCGCGGGCAGCGGCGGCACCTGGGTCGGCTGCATGCCGGGAACGCCGGCTTGCGCCGGGCCCGCGGCGGGCATCGGCTGCGCCGAAGCGGTTGCGGTCGACGCCGGCGGCGCGCCGCCGGGAAGCACCACGACGCGGGTGCCGACCTTGACCCGATCGAACAGGTCCGAGACGTCCTCGTTCAGCATGCCGATGCAACCCGAGGAGACGAACTTGCCGATGGTCGAGGGCTGGTTGGTGCCGTGGATACGAAAGATGGTGGAACCGAGATACATGGCGCGCGCGCCCATCGGATTGCCGGGGCCGCCGGCCATGAAGCGCGGCAGATAGGGCTGGCGCTCGATCATCTCGCTCGGCGGATGCCAATCCGGCCATTCGGCCTTGCGCGAGACCTTCTGCACGCCATTCCAGGTAAAGCCGTCACGGCCGACACGGACGCCGTAGCGGATCGCGCGGCCGTTACCGAGGATGTAATAAAGGTGAGTGTTGGGGGTATCGACAACAAGCGTTCCCGCCGGTTCCTTGGTGGCGTAGGCCACTTCCTGCTTGCGCAGGTGCGGCGGCAATTGGGCCGGGCCCATCTCGGGCTGTTCTTCGGGCGGCAGCGCCGACAACACCATCGGCCTGCCGTCAGCCCCAGGAGCTCCTTGCGGCTGTACCGATCCGGTGACGCCGGCCGGCGCGCCGATCGCTTCCGGCGGACGCAGCGCGCGAGGGTCATCGTTGCGGCCCGAATACACTACCGGCGGCGGTCCGTCGGGGCGGCCGTAACGCGGGTCGGCCGGCGACAGAATCGGACCGGCGGGGCGGTCCGAATAGATGACAGGCGGCGGTCCGTCGGGACGGCCGTAACGCGGATCGGCCGGTGACAGGATCGGGCCCGGGGCGCGGTCGGAATAAACCGGTCGGCTGTCCGGCCGGCCATAGCGCGGATCAGCCGGCGAGAGCACCGGCCCGGGCGGCGGCAGCGCCGAACTCCGCGCGTCGGGCGCATCATCGTCGTCATCCAGCGCATCGAAATCCGGTGCGCCGGGGGCGCGGCGTTCATCGACAGTGTAGCCGCCCGGCGGATACGGCGCCGGCGATGCCGAATACAGCGAACCCGGAGGCTGCGAATAGCCTTGCGCCAGGGCAAGCGACACCCCGAGCGAGGTTCCCGCCGCGCCCGCCGCCAAGGCAGCACCAATCGTCAGAATGTGTTTGATCATCATCGCTCTTCTATAGACCCCAAGCCGACACCGGACCGTTAACGGCAGATGGCGGAAGATAGCGGCGCATTCAAGACAAATCCGCAAAATCAGGCCCGATTCGGGCATGTTGTGATGGACCGAGCGGCGTGGCCACGATGCCTCACCCCGCAAGAAAACGGGCGCAGCGGGGGTGCCAACCGCCGAATTGGTGCAAACGCCGCGCAAGCGGTTGCGCTATTCTGGAACCGGCCTGATTCGCTGGTCGCCGGGGGCGTCCTGCGTCGCGAAGCCGGTCAAATCCGTAATCACCGCGTCCCCGACGGTCAAAGGCCTTCCCAGCAACGCTGCGAAGGCGGAAATCGCGTCCATGCTCCCGGGCTTTCGTTTTCTGTTCGCCGCCATCGTGCTGTCGATGTCGGTACTGGTGTTCGGGCTCGGTGCGGCGGCCCTGCTGCGCGCGGCGCACGAGCAATTCGCCAGCACCCCCGCATGGCGCGCGGCGCCCGAGCCGAAATTTGCCCATTGGAACCACCTGCCAAGGGATGCTTCGAGGCAAACTTCAAGCGAAACCCCAGGGGGGCCCCCGCGGGAAACCACACGGGAAATTGCTGAGGAAGAAGGTCTGCGGGAGCACGAAACGCCTGTGCTGGGGATGCTGCGGGTCGAACCGGAGCCGGTGCCGCCACAGGCCGCCGAGAGCATTCCGGAGTCCACGATTGAAGCCGAGCCCGCGGTGGTCACAGCAGCGCCCGATGAGCCCGAGCAGACCGCCGCGCTCGAGCCGCGGGATTCACCTCCGCCAGAGGCGGCGATGCCAGCGATGCCGATTCCGGAACTGTCAGTGCAAAGCGTGGCGACCGCCGCCCCGGCCGCCGCTGAGGAAACCAGGATGACCGCCACGGAGCAGGCCGTGCAGCCGGCCCATGAGGCCGTCGCGCCCGCCGTCGAACCGACGGTCGCACCGTCAGCGGCGCCGGCCGAGATCGTTGCTGCGAAGGTCGCCACATTAAGACGCCGCCGCCGGCGAAGGTCGTCGCGAAACCCGACCGCGACCTGCTCAAGAAGCGGCTGCAGGCGCGGCGCGCCAAGGAGCGACGCCGCATCGCACTGCGCGCGCGACAGGCTGCGGCTCAACAGGCTGCAGCTCAACAGGCCGCGGCTCAACAACAGGCCTCCAATCCCTTTGCTCAGCCGCCGTTTACAACCCGCAGCCGCTGAATTCGGGCGTCAGGCCGGACCGATCGCGATCGGGGGGCCGTCCGGCAGTCCCCATTCGGCCCACGAGCCGTCATAAAGCGCCGACCCGCGCACGCCGAGCCGATACAGCGCCAGCGTCAGCACGAGCGCGGATACGCCCGAGCCGCAGGTGGTCACGATCGGTCTTGCCAGGTCGACCCCCGCCGCCGCGAACGCCTTGCGCAAATCCTCGAGCGGCTTCATCTGGCCGGTGCCGGCATCGAACAATTCGGAATAGGGCACGTTGCGGCTGCCCGGGATATGACCGGAGCGGCGACCCGGCCATACCTCGGCAACCGTTCCCTCGAAGCGCGGCCGCGCGCGCGCATCGACCACTTGCTCGGCCCTGGTTTCCAGATTGCCCTGCAATTGCTGTCGGCTGCGGATCATGCTGGAATCAAGCGCGGCCTGAAATTTTCCCGGCTTCGGCGTGACCTTACCGGAATGCGTCGGACGGCCTTCGCGCAGCCACTTTTTCAGGCCGCCATCCAGCACCTTGACATCGGGATGGCCGAACGAGAGGAACATCCACCACGCCCGGGGGGCCGCGGTCCAGCCACCGGAATCGTAGGCGACCACGGTATCACCTGAGGAAATGCCGAGCGCCGCGACGTCGCGCGCGAACTGCCGGGCATCAGGATACATATGCGGCCTCGGGTCATCGGGATCGGCAATGGCGTTGACGTCGAAGAACACCGCGCCCGGGATATGGGCGCCGAGGTAGTCGTCCGACGGCAACGGCAGCACGCCGGGCAGTTTCGACGACGCGTCGATCACCTTGACCTTGGGGTTGTCGAGGCGGGCGGCGAGCCAGTCGGTGGTCACAAGCGGATCGTCGGCGGAGGTTGTCATCGTGCGAAATCCCTTGCACAGCCGTCATGGCCCGGGCCTGTCCCGGCCATCCACGCCTCACCTGGCGCGCTGCAAACACGTGGATGCCCGGGGCAAGCCAGGCCTCAACTCTTCGGCTTCTTCGGCTCGAATTTTTCCACCGGACCGCCGGCGTCGCGCCAGGCGGAAAAACCGCCGCCGAGATGGGCAACCGGCTTCAGTCCCATATCCTGCGCGGTCTTGGCGGCCAGCGCCGAGCGCAGGCCGCCGGCGCAGTGAAAGATGAATTTCTTGTCCTGCTGGAAGATCAGCTTGGCGTAAGGGCTCGCCGGATCGATCCAGAATTCGAGCATGCCGCGGGTGCAGGAGAACGCGCCGGGAATCCGGCCGTCACGCTCGATCTCGCGCGGGTCCCGGATATCGACGATGACGACGCCGTCGTCCTGCGCGGCCTGGATCGCTTCCGCTGCGCTCAAGGTCTCGATCTCGGCATTGGCCTCGTCGATCAGCGCCTTGATGCCGGTGTGGATCTCCTGGGGCATTGCACTAACCTTGGGTTCGATAACGTTGCAGCGAAGACGGTGAGCCCCCTCTCCCGTTGGGAGAGATAAAGATCGCCGCCCCCTCCAAGCCTACCGCACCAGTTCCTTCATCGCGCCTTCGAGGCCTTCGATCGTGATCGGGTACATGCGCTCGGAGAACAGACGGCGGATGATGGTGGTGGATTCCGAATAATCCCAATGCTTCTGCGCGACCGGATTGAGCCAGACCGCATGCGGATAGGTGCGGGTGATGCGCTCCAGCCAGACCGAGCCGGCCTCCTCGTTGACGTGCTCGACCGAGCCGCCGGGGACCATGACTTCGTAAGGGCTCATCGAGGCGTCGCCGACGAACACCACCTTGTAGTCGTGCGGATATTTATGAAGCACATCCCAGGTCGGGGTGCGGTCGGTGAAGCGCCGCTTGTTCTGCTTCCAGACACCCTCATAGAGGCAGTTGTGGAAGTAGAAATACTCCATGTGCTTGAATTCGCTCTTCGCCGCCGAGAACAGTTCCTCGACCTGCTCGATATGCGAATCCATCGACCCGCCGATATCGAAGAACACCAGCACCTTGACCGCGTTGCGCCGCTCGGGCCGCATATGGACGTCGAGATAGCCGTGGTTGGCGGTCTCCCGGATGGTGGTGTCGAGGTCGAGTTCGTCGGGAGCGCCGGTGCGGGCGAACTTGCGCAACCGCCGCAGCGCGATCTTGATGTTGCGGATGCCGAGCTCGACATTGCCGTCGAGATCCCTGAACTCGCGCTTGTCCCACACCTTCACGGCGCGGTTGTTGCGGTTCTTGTCCTGCCCAATCCGCACGCCCTCGGGATTGTAACCGTGGGCGCCGAACGGCGAGGTGCCCGCAGTGCCGATCCACTTGCTGCCGCCCTGATGCCGGCCCTGTTGCTCTTTGAGGCGCTGGCGCAGCGTCTCCATGAGCTTGTCCCAGCCCATCGCCTCGATCTGCTTCTTCTCTTCCTCGGTGAGATATTTTTCGGCGAGCTTCTTCAGCCATTCGGCGGGAATGTCCGCCTTCTCGATGGCGTCGAGCAGGCTCTCCAGCCCCTTGAATACGGTGCCGAACACGCGATCGAACTTGTCGAGGTTGCGCTCGTCCTTCACCAGCGCGGCGCGCGAGAGGTAATAGAAATTCTCCACCGTCTGCTCGGCGAGGTCGGCGTCGAGCGCCTCCATCAGCGTCAGATATTCGCGCAGGGTGACAGGAACCTGGGCGTCGCGCAGCGATGTGAAGAATTGCAGGAACATGAGTTACAGATTGCCCGCCGGACCGCGAACGTCAAGGCCTTCCGCGCGCCCAAGAGGCCTAGACCTGCCGGGTTTTTCAACTAGAATTGCTGGATCGGGGCTTTGCTATGGGGCAATATCAATGGGTATACTAGCGGCAATCGTGATCGGCGCCATCGCCGGCTGGCTCGCCGGCCTGATCGTGCGCGGCGCCGGCTTCGGGCTGATCGGCAACATCGTGATCGGCATCATCGGCGCGCTGGTGGCAAGCTGGATATTGCCGCAGCTGGGCGTCAGCCTCGGCGGCAGCGCGATACGCGATATCGTCAACGCCACCATCGGCGCGGTCATCGTCCTCGTCATCCTCTCGCTGGTCAGACGCGCCTGACCGTCCCGTCACCCGATAGCGACCGCCGATCCGGCGGTCGTTTCCTGTAGAGACCGAGGCGCGGCGTCGCGCTCAAGAACAAACAACAAGGCAACGACTCAATGAAGTTTACCGGCACCAAGGACTATGTCGCCACCGACGACCTCAAGATCGCCGTCAACGCCTCGATCGTGCTGGAGCGCCCGCTGCTGATCAAGGGCGAGCCCGGCACCGGCAAGACCGTGCTGGCCGAGGAAGTCGCCAAGGCGCTCGGCGCGCCGCTGCTGACCTGGCACATCAAGTCCACCACCAAGGCGCAGCAGGGCCTTTACGAATACGACGCGGTGTCGCGGCTGCGCGACAGCCAGCTCGGCGACGCCAGGGTTTCCGATATCTCCAACTACATCAAGCGCGGCAAATTGTGGGAGGCCTTTACCCATGACAAGCGCCCGGTGCTGCTGATCGACGAGATCGACAAGGCCGACATCGAATTCCCCAACGATCTGCTGCTCGAGCTCGATCGCATGGAATTCTTCGTCTACGAAACCGGCGAGAACATCAAGGCCAGCCTGCGCCCGATCGTGATGATCACCTCGAACAACGAGAAGGAACTGCCCGACGCGTTCCTGCGCCGCTGCTTCTTCCACTACATCAAGTTTCCCGACGTCGACACCATGAACCGGATCGTCGACGTGCATTTCCCCGGCATCAAGAAGCGCCTGGTGGAAGAGGCCCTGCGGATCTTCTTCGAGGTGCGCGAAGTGCCCGGCCTGAAGAAGAAGCCGTCGACCTCGGAGCTGTTGGACTGGCTCAAGCTGCTGCTCAACGAGGACATGACGCCGGAAATGCTCAGGGAGCGCGACCCGCGCAAGCTGATCCCGCCGCTGCACGGCGCGCTGCTGAAGAACGAGCAGGACGTGCACCTGTTCGAGCGGCTGGCGTTCCTGAGCCGGCGCGAGGTTTAAGGTCGGGCATATCAGGCCATCTGCGTTGGGTGCCCAAATACCTGAGCGGGCGCGACGGAGCGAAACATGATCCTGGAACTGGTCACATTCAAAACGCCTGCCGGCTGGGACCGCGCGCGGGTGCTCGAAGATGCCAAACACACTATTCCTAAATGGGTGGCGAACCGCGACCTTCTGCGCAAGCACTTCGCTTTGGGAGTTGATGCCGACGAGGGCACCAGCGCCGGAATCTACATTTGGCCGTCGGTGGAGGCGGCCAGGAAGGCACACGATCAGGAATGGCGCGAGGCGGTCAGGACGCGCTCCGGCGGCGATCCGACAATTCGGTACTTTGATCTGTTTCTTCTGATCGACAACGAGCGAGACCAGATCACCGAATGGGACGCCGATGGCCAGGCGCGGGAATGCCCCGCCTCCTGAGCGGCGGGTCGAATCGAAGTTTTTGGTGTTGCCGCGTTGGCTGCCGCTGTCGCTGTTCCCGGCGCGTCAATTCGTGGCCGATGTCCGTTTTGCGCGCGTTCTCGGCAGTGCACCCCCTCGCAGGGGGTTGTTTTCGATATTCTGACTCGGGAGCCAGACCCGCGTCGGCCCTGCGGCCGGGAAGCGTGGCTCGCCGGGCCGAAGCTCGCGACATGCCTGCCTACACCGCCGCGGCCTCCGGCGTGGCCTTGCCACGGATCAGGTCCGACGCCTTGTCGGCGATCATCAGGGTCGAGGCGTTGAGGTTGGCCGAGATCATCCGCGGCATGATCGAGGCGTCGACCACGCGCAGGCCCTGCAATCCGTGCACGCGGAGCTGGTCGTCGACCACGGCCCATCTGGCGTCGGCCGGGCCCATCCGGCAGGTGCAGCCGGGGTGGAAGGTGGTGGTGCCGCGTTCGGTCGCCGCCGCGAGGAATTCATCGTCGCTCTGCACATTGGGTCCGGGAAAGTCTTCGTAGGCGTAGTACGGCGCCAGCGGCGCGGAGGACAGCAGGCGCCGCGCCAGCTTCATGCCGGCGACCACGGTGCGACGGTCGAGCTCCTCGACCAGGTAATTGGTCTGGATGATCGGCGGCGCAAAAGGATCGGTCGAGCGGGCACGGACATAGCCGCGGCTTTCCGGCCGCTGCTGCCACGATGCCACCGTCATGCCCGGCTCGTCCTCGAGCTGGCCCTGCACGCCCTCCTTGTAGCTCGCCGGCGTGAATGTCAGCTGCAGGTCGGAGCTTTCCATGCTCTCGCCGGAATGCCAGAAGCAATAGACCATGGTCGGCGACAGCGACAGCAGGCCGCGCCGCGTCGTCGCCCATTTCAGCGCCTCCACCCACAGGCTGAGGCCGCGCCGCATTTCGTTGATGGTCCTGATGTTCTTGACGCGGGCGACCGAACGCGGCGCGTAGTGGTCCTGCAATCCCTCGCCGACGCCGGTCAGCGCGTGCCGCACCTCGATGCCGAGCGAGCCCAGCAGCTCGGGCGAGCCTATGCCGGACAATTGCAGCAGCTGCGGCGAGTTGTAGGTGCCGCCGGCGAGGATGACTTCCCTCGCCGCCCGCACTTCCACCGGCGTGCCGCCCTTGCCGCCCTTGATGTAGCGCACGCCGACCGCGCGCTTGCCCTCGAAGATGATGTTGGTGGCATGGGCGTGGGTCCGGACATGGACGTTCGGCCGCTTCATCGCCGGGCGCAGGAACGCGGTCGCCGCGCTGACGCGCAGGCCGTTCTGGATGGTGCGCTGGGCGTAGGACACGCCCTCCTGGATCGCGCCGTTGTAATCGGGGTTGCGCGGAATCCCGAGACTCATCGCGCCGGCCATGAAGGCTTCGCAGAGCGGATCGCGCCAGTCCATCGTGGTGACGGTGAGCGCGCCGTCGCGGCCGCGAAACGTATCCTCGCCCTCCCCGACCCGCCGCTCCAGCCGCTTGAAATAGGGCAGCACGTCCGGATAGCCCCAGCCGCGGTTGCCGAGCTGCGCCCAGGTGTCGAAATCCTGGCGCTGGCCACGGTTATAAATGTGGCCGTTGATCGAAGAGGAGCCGCCGAGCGTCTTGCCGCGCGGCGCGTAGATGCTGCGGCCGCCGGTCCAGGGGCCCGGCTCCTGCTGGTAGGCCCAGTTGATGCTCTTCATGTGGAAGGTCTTGATGAAGCCCGCCGGCAGATGGATGTAGGGGTGCCAGTCGCTGGGCCCGGCCTCGAGCACGCAGATGCTGGTGCCGGCATCCTCGCTCAGCCGGTTGGCCAGCACGCTCCCTGCGGAGCCCGCGCCGATAATCACGTAATCGAACGTTTCCATCTTGCCTTCTAGGGACGCTACCGCGTCTTCTCGTTGAGTTGATAATTCAGATGCGCTTTCACGGTCGGCCATTCGGTCGCGATGATGCTGTAGACCACAGTGTCGCGCAACGTCCCGTTCGGCGCAATCTGATGGTTGCGCAGGATGCCGTCCTGCTTGGCGCCGAGACGTTCGATGCCGCGCCGGCTCTGGTGATTGAAGAAATGGGTGCGGAACTCTACCGCGATGCAATCGAGCTGCTCGAACGCATGGCCGAGCAGCAGCAGTTTGCACTGGGTGTTGAGCGCGCTGCGCTGCACGCGCCTGGCGTACCAGGTCGAGCCGATTTCGACCCGCCGGTTCGGAGCGTCGACGTTCATGTAGGTCGTCATGCCCGCGATCCTGCCGTCGGCGTCGAACACCGTGAACGGCAGCATCGACCCCGCGGCCTGCAATCCGAGCCGGCGGTCGATTTCCTTGCGCATGTCCTCGGCCCTGGGGACGAAAGTGTACCAGAGTTTCCACAGCTCGCCGTCCCGCACCGCCTCGGTCAGCCCGTCGCAATGCTCCGCGGACAGCGGCTTTAGCTGCGCATGCGCGCCACCAAGGGTTACCGGTTCAGGCCAGGGCATTTCAGTACTCCGCTCTCTATGCGGTCATTGCGAGCGCAGCGAAGCAATCCATTCTTTCTTTGCCGGGCAAGATGGATTGCTTCGCTTCGCTCGCAATGACGAATCCTCACTTGTTCAAGAAATTCAGCGCCAGGCCGGGCCGGGCCCAGTCCATCGCGATCAGTTCGCCCTTGCCGGACAGCGTGATGTAGGCGGTCTTCAGCTCGGGGCCGCCGAAGGCGATGTTGGTGGTAACGCGGTCGCCGGTCGGCACCTGCTCGACCAGGGCGCCATCCGGCGCGATCACGGAGATGCAGCCCGAGACAAGCGTGGCGACGCAGATATTGCCATTGGCCTCGACGGCCAGCGAGTCGAACATCTGGTAGCCGCCGAGACCGCAGATCGGCTTGCCGCGCTCGCCGCGATAGATCACGTCGCGCGGCTTCAGCGTGCCGGGTTCGGCAATTTCGTACGCCCACAGCCGGGCCGTCGGCGTCTCCGCGATGTAGACGGTGCTCTCGTCCGGCGAGAGGCCGATGCCATTGGCCGGCAGCACGCCATGCACCACCTCGACGATCTCCTTCATGCCGGGCTTGAGGTAATACATCCCGCCGACATCCATCTCGCGGGCGCGGCGCTTGCCGAGTTCGGAGAACCACAGGCCGCCATGCCTGTCGAACACGAGGTCGTTCGGCCCCCGCAACGCGTGCTCGCCGCACTTGGAAACGACCGTCTCGACCTTGCCGCTCTGCAGATCGACCCGCTGGATCGAGCCGCCGAGATAATCGTCGGGCTGCGGGCCCGGCATGATCATATTGCGGGTCGGAATCCAGCTGAAGCCGCCATTGTTGCAGATGTACATCTTGCCGTCGGGGCCGAGTGCCGCGCCATTGGGGCCGCCCGGAATCTCCGCGACCACTTCCTTGCGGCCGTCCGGCCAGACCCGGGTCAGCCGGCGGCCGCGGATTTCGACCAGCACCACGGAGCCGTCCGGCATCACCACCGGTCCTTCGGGAAACTCGAGACCGGTGGCGAGAACGCGAATATTGGACATGGAATCCCCCGCTTCTTATGGCTGCAGGCGGAGCCCAGGCTCATTCCGCACGCGCAACGCTTTCGTTGCGCATGTTATGGCAAAGTAGATATCGCTTGCCAAGCAATGTCAGGCTGGCCGGCCGCGCAGGGCAGCCCCGCGCAACCTACTGCGCGACAGGTATCCAGATTTCGAGGCCGCCATTGCCGGTCAGCGGATCGAACGCCTCGTCATAGCGCTCGAAGCTGGGCGCGTCCGCGGCCTTCATCCCGGACGCCGGGAGCCAGTGATTCCAGATCGTGTTGACGGTGCGGCGGATACCCGAGATGTGGTCGCGGTGGGCAAAGATCGCATACCTCTGCCCGGGGATGCGAATGCTGCTGAATTCGCGCGGCAGGTCGGAGAAATCCAACACTTCGACGCCGGCGATATAGTCGAAGTTTCCGGCGTCGTCGCCATTGCAGCAGACGCCGTAAGCCACCTTGCCGATCCGGCCGGGAATGTGATCGACCGACTGGTGAAAGCGCTGCCACTGGCCGGGAATGGCGGCGGCGCCTTCGCAGCTGTAACGCTCGCTGATGCCGGCGACGAGAAGCGGCTTGCCGGTCTCAAAACGCGGCGCCGGAAGGGTGTCGATGACGGTTGAATCCATGACGATCGGCTCCTGAAGCATGAGGTGATCAAGACGGGTCGAACTGCGGACCGCCTCGGGCGTGAGCCCGAAATGGTCGCGGAACGCGCGGGTGAATGCTTCGTGAGAGCCGTAATCCGCGTCCAGCGCGAGGGCGAGAATATCCGGCGCGCCGCCGGCAAGGGCC
This sequence comes from Bradyrhizobiaceae bacterium Ga0074131, assembly GCA_001464035.1. Lineage (GTDB taxonomy): Bacteria > Pseudomonadota > Alphaproteobacteria > Rhizobiales > Xanthobacteraceae > Bradyrhizobium. The sequence continues at coordinate 111,086 of LNEC01000004.1, read as the reverse complement.
CGCGCCGCCTCGGTCAGACGCCGCGCACGCACGTAACGCATGACGGAGAAACCCGTCGCGGCAGCGAATGCCCGCACCAAATGGAAGCGCGAGACTCCGGCTTTGCCGGCGATCTCGTCCAGCGTCAGCGCGCTGGACAGGTGACTTTCGATAAACCAGAGCGCCTTCTGGGCAGGGTTCATGGACAAAGGCCTTCTCGAAGCGTTCGCATCATGATGGCCCGGCGCGCGCTTCATTTGACAGTCCTTGCTCTCGTTGTTCACCCTCCTCCTTGTAAACAGCGACAAGAAAGGCAGGCGGTTTTGCGGCGCCTGCTCTATGATCGGGCCGACTACCCCCCGTTTTTCCAAGAGGGTCGCGCCATGCTCATCACCGATGTCCGCGCTCACCACATCCGCATTCCCTATGACGCGGGCGCGGGCAGCTTCAAGCAGGGCGCCTCGGCGATCGCCGCGCTCGATATCGTGGTCGTCGAGGTATCGACCGACAGCGGTCTCACCGGCTGGGGCGACGCTTTCAGCTACGTCTGCGCGAAGACCACCTGCGCCGCCATCGACGAGATGGTCGCGCCGCAGGCCAGGGGCCAGCAGGTGCCCGATGCTGCAGGCATTCCCGCCTTCATGGAAAACATCCAGCGCAATCTGCATCTGTTCGGCCGTTACGGCATTACGATGTTTGCGATCTCCGGGCTCGACATCGCGCTATGGGACCTTGCCGCACGGGTGCAAAGCGTGCCGTTGCATCGGCTGATCGGCGCATGCAAGCGGCCGCAAGTTCCCGCTTACGCCAGCCTGCTGCGGATCGGCGCGCCGGAGCAGGTGGCGGAGGAATGCCGGACCGCGCTGCGGCGGGGTTACACCGCGATCAAGCTGCACGAGACCACCACAGCGGCGGTGTTCGCGGCACGGCAGGCCATCGGCGCCGGCGTACCGCTGATGGTCGACATGAACTGTCCGCTCGATGGACCGGCCGCGATCGCTTTCGCCCAGGCCTGCCGGGCGGCGGCGCCGATGTTCCTGGAAGAACCGGTCTGGCCGCCGGAAGATTTTGCCACCCTGGCGGAGGTGCGATCGAAGGGCGGTTTGAACATCGCCGCGGGCGAGAATGCCTGCACGGTCCATCAATTCAGGCAGATGATGAGCGCGGGCGCCGTGAGCCATGCCCAGCCCTCGGTCACCAAGGTCGGCGGCGTGACCGAATACCTGAAGATCGCCGCGCTGGCCGACGAACTTGGTGTCCGGCTCGCGCCGCATTCTCCCTATTTCGGCCCCGGGCTGCTCGCGACACTGCAACTCATGTCGGTGCGCGACGACGGCAGCTTCATCGAAGTGTTCTACATGAAGCGCGCGGCATGCCTCTGGCGCGGCCGCATCGACGCCGATGGCAGCGGCAACATGGCGGTGCCGGAGGGGCCTGGGCTCGGCTGCGAGCCTGATAAGGAGGTGATGGAGCGTTATCGCGTCGCCTGAGCGCTGGCCGCCGGCAAGATGCTACTTCACGCCATCCTTCGCCGCCGGCGCATCCACCTTCTTTTTCGAATCGTCAGCCGTCTTTTGCGTCGCCTGCAGATCGGTCACGGTCTTCTGCAATGACGCGACCGCGCCCTTCAGGCCATCGATCTGGCGGTTGGCGGCATCCAACTTCTGTTGATGGTCGCCGCCGAGCTTGGCGATGGTCTTCATCAGGAAGTCGACATTGCTCTGCAGGCAGCTGGTGCGCCGCTCCATGGTCTTTTCGACGGTGCAGATCTCGATGCCGGGAACGTCCTGGGCTTGCGCAGGAGTCACAGGGCTGAGCGCCAGAAGCGCCGACGCGACGAGAACGATCCGGCCAATCATCGAAATCCCTCTTTCAAGCGCGGGCGCGCGGTCAATTTGTTGCGAGGTGGCGCCGGCCGCCGACGATACCATACTGAAACCTCATTCGCGCGTTGAGGTTTGCGCCGAAACTCACCCGGCGCAAGGCGCTCGAGGGCGCGGAACCGGAACCGAGGCGCCGGCGGGTCCCTGCAGGAGAATTACGGAATGGCAACGCGCGAACGACGGCTGGCCGAGTTCAATGGCGACGGCGAACCGCCGCCGGATCAGCCGGTTCAGGTGCTTTGCGAGGATCACAGCGGCACGTATCAACTGCCATTCGCCTGCCGCTTCATCGATGGCGAATGGCGCAACAACGAATCCGGCGGCACCGTCGAGGCCACGGTGGTCGGCTGGCGCCTTCCCGCTGCCGGCGCTCGCGCGCGGTCCTGATCCTGCCGGCTGTGCCACAATGCAACGCCCAACCGGCGTGGTTTAAGATTTGGAACGCGAGCGGAACGAACCGCGCCCGAATCAGCGGCTGGGACCCGTGCTCTCCTGTTCACGGCTAGATATCGGCAGCAATGCGTTGCCGCGCACCACATCCAGCACGACTACTATCGGTCGCGGCCCAGCGGCCCATAACAAGGGTTAATCGCGATGCGCTATGACGTCGTTCGAAACCGCGACAAATAATGCAGGCCGATCACCGCCACCAGGAAGGTGAACCATATCGGATCGGTGCGATCGAGAAAGAAGCTCTCCAGCGACGCGAGATAGATCCCGAACAGCCAGATCCGCAGGAACATGTTGGCAAGCGGCGTTGGCCCGCCCGGCTCCGCCGCGAGATGATAATTCCTGAGCGGGACAACCAGCAGCAGTGCCAGCATCAGCAACAGGCCTGGAATGCCCAGCGCCAGCGCGGAATCCAGGTAGCCGTTATGGCTGTGCGACGCGATCAGCACCCAGTCGTTGATGGCCTCGCCGGGATCGACGTCCCGCACATAGTCACTGCCCCAGAACGCGAAATAGCCGTAGCCGAAGAACGGTCGCTGGCCGATTGACGCGAAGGCGAATTTCCAGACTTCGTCGCGCCCGGTGAAGCTGGTGTCGAAAGGAAGCGATCTGGCGATGGCCGCCAGCGCCGGACTTACCACGGTTCCGATACTCAGGAGATTCAGCACGATCAGGGGCAGCAAGCACAGGACCGCCCGGAACCGGAAGGTTCTTGCCGCCGACACCAGTCCGGCGAGAACGAGAATGAGAATGCAGAGCGCGGTCGCGCTCTTGCCTCCGGTGAAGAACAGGAAAATGACCGAAAGGCCCGAGATCAGCGGCCCGGCCAGCGCCGCCCCCGATCGTGTCAGGTAGATTCCAACAAAGACCAGCATCGCCATGACAGCGGACGCGGTGTTCTTGTGATCGAAAACACCGCGCCAATCCCCGGCCAGGTGATACTCATAGATATCGGTGGCCTGGTGAACGGCGAGGCCCGGCGTCATCATGACGCCGAAGTAGCAGACCGCCAGAAACGTCAGAACCGCGACGCCGAGCCATCGATTGAATTCGCGCGCGGTCGCCGGTAGCAACAGCACCGTCGCGGCGACCACGAAGACGCAGGCCGTCAGAACAAATCGCTGCATCGAGGCGGCGGGATCGCGGGACATCACGAGATTGATGCAGATCCAGCATCCGAACAGGATATAGGGCGCCGATACGAACGAACGAAGCGCTTCCGCATGCCGTGGCGCCACCAGCAACAGCGAGAGCACGGCGAGGAACCCGAACAAGGCATAGGTCGGACCGCGTCCCGCGGCGGCATCGACCTTGGTGGCGTTGCCAAGATCGGCGAAAGGCTGCAGCGAAATCCAGATCAGCAGCATCACGGCGATGAACAGCGCGCAGCGCAACAGTTGCGCGACTTGAATTCGGCCGACCTCGCGAGCGATCGGCGTCTCGATCAACGGGTTGGACACCCTGTTCACGGCAAGGCTCGCTGGCTGCTGTCGGTTGCGGTTATCACGACGACGTTTCGTCCTGATCGGCGCGATGTGAGAACAATGCACCGGTGCGTCGGGCGTCATTTCTCCCGGCTTGACTTATAGCGCGGACGATCGTTGCGAGGTCGCAATGTTCTCAAGTCGGTTAACTGCCCGCTCTTAGCCATCCGGACCGCGAAGGCGCGCTGGACCGGTTATTGCAATCCTTGCCACGCGGCGCGACCCCATGACGAAACGTGTGAAGTAAATGGCAATAAGGTTCAATTTCGGCGGCAGTTTCATCCCGAGCGGCGCAAGAGCCGCGGGGCCGGGTCGTTTCGGCACACCCGGACTGTCCGGCATGTCCGAATTTGCGACGCACAGCCCACAGTGAAATACCGCGCCGACATCGACGGCCTGCGGGCGCTGGCCGTTGTTCCGGTGCTGCTCTACCACGCCGGCATTCCCGGCTTTCCGGGCGGATTCGTCGGCGTCGATATCTTCTTCGTGATCTCAGGTTATCTGATCTGCGGCATGATCGATGCCGACATCCGCCAGGGAACGTTCTCGCTGGGGGATTTCTACAAGCGCCGGATACTGCGCATCCTGCCCGCGCTGTTCGCCGTGTTCCTGGCGACCGGCATTCTGGCCTACATCTACGCCATGCCGGTGGAACTCGAGGACCATGCCAGGAGCCTGGCGAGCGCGGTGGGCTCGGTCTCGAACATCTACTTCGCCGGCACGGCCGGCTATTTCGACGCGCCCGCCGAAACCAAACCGCTGCTGCATACGTGGTCGCTCGGCGTGGAGGAGCAGTTCTACCTCATCGTTCCCTTGCTGATGCTGCTTGGCTGGCGCGTCGCGCCGAAGCGAGCCGGGCTGCTGTTCGCCGTGGCTGCCGCGCTGTCGTTTGCGGCGGCGCTCGCCATCAACCATCGAAACACCACCTTCGTGTTCTACCTGACGCCGTTCCGGGCATGGGAGCTGGCGCTCGGCGCGCTGCTGTCGATCGGGTTCGTTCGGGCGCCGCGAACCGCCCTCTGGAAGGATAGCTGCGGCGCGGCGGGAATGCTGCTCCTGCTCGGCGCCATTTTCCTGGGATCGCCGTCAGCTCCGCTGCCGTTGATGATGTCGCTTGCCAGCATCGGGGCCGCGCTGGTGATCGCTTCCGGCGAGAACGGAATTTCGACGGTCGGCCGACTGTTGTCGCTGCGGCCGGTGGTGTTCATCGGTCTGATCTCCTATTCGCTGTACTTGTGGCACTGGCCGCTGATCGTGTTCCAGCGCACCGACGCCTTTCTTCTCCCCCAGGCATCCGGTATCGCGACCGGGATGATGCTGATCGCGGTCTCGATCGTCGTCGCCTGGCTGTCATGGAAATTTGTCGAGATGCCCTTCCGGTCGAAGGCCAGGGAAACGTCCAGAGCTGCCGTTTTCGGCGTGGCGTCGGTCGCGATGGCTTCGGCCGCGGCGCTTTGCGGCCTCGTGCTGTTCGCCGGCGGCGCACCGTTCCGCTTCCCCGAGCGTGTCGTGGGGATCGCATCCTATCTCGCCTACGATCCCTCGACGGCCTTCCGCTCCGGCCAATGCTATCTGGCGACCAACCGCCAGCAGCTCGATATCCGGACATGCATGACCACAGACGAGACACGGCCCAACTACCTTCTCGTCGGGGATAGCCACGCGGCGCATCTCTGGTCCGGGCTGTCGGCCGCCATGCCGGCCGTGAACATCATGCAGGCCACTGCCAGTGCATGCCGCCCGGCCGTGCTGCCGGTCTCGCGGCTGGATACGCGCGCCTGTCCAAAACTCATGCAGTTCGTCTTCGATGATTTCCTGGTGGGCAACCGGGTCGACCGGATCCTGCTCGCCGGCGCCTGGAAGGACGAGGATGTCCCCGCTCTCATCGATACGATCGAGGTTCTGAAATCGCGGGGGTTCGACGTCGCGGTGCTCGGGCCGATCGTCGAATATGACGGCGCTCTGCCGCGACTCTTGGCCGACGAAATCCTGCGCAACAGTCCATCGATCGCGAGCCGCACCCGCACGGCCGGGATCCGGGAGCGCGACCGCGCCTTGGGCCGGATCGTCGCCGCGAAGGGAGCAACCTATCTCTCGGTCTACGATGCGGTCTGCCGTGGCGCTTTCTGCGATGAATTCGCCGAAGGCGACGTTCCCCTGCAATTCGACGCCGGCCACCTCACGGCAAAGGGCTCCGAGGTGGTGGGACGAAGACTTTCGGCCGGCCTTGCCGGACAATTGGCGAGAGCAGGCCATGTTTCGCACTGACCACGCCGGCGCCCTGCGAGCTATTCTCGGCGCGGCACTTGTCGCGGCCGTGTTGGCGCTGAGCGGAGCAGGCTCGGCCGGTGGCGAAACCAGCGCCGCCCGCATGCCCGCGAAGTTTGCCGGCGCCTTCGTCCACTGGGGGCCCGACGGCCGCGAACGCACGCTGCAGGTCTGGGAACAATGGCTGAACCAGCCGCCGTCATCGGCGCTGGGCGTCGACTTCTACGCCCAGTATACCTGGGAGGACTTTTTCAAGTTGAGCTGGGTGCCGGGCATCTGGAAGAAGCTCAACCCGGCGCGAAACGTGGTGTGGTCGATGCCGCTGACGGTCAAGGGAACGCCGCTCGCCGATGTCGCTGAAGGCCTTCACGACGCAGCATTCGAAGCCGCCGCGAGGGCGATTGCCGAGGCCCAGCCGAACGCCATCATTCGGCTGGGCTGGGAAATGAATCTGGTCGACTCGCCCTGGTTCGCCAAAGGCCAGGAGGCAGACTACATCAGCGCCTTCCGGCGCGTGGTCGGAATCTTCAGGCGGCATTCGGACGGCTTCAAATACGACTGGTGCCCGGGATGGGGACTTCAGGAACTGGCGGCCGATCTCGCCTACCCCGGTGACGACGTGGTCGATTACATCGGTCTCGACGTCTATGACTTCAAATACGAGGGGTCTCCCCAGGAGCGCTGGGACACGCATTATCTGAAAGCCCCGTTCGGCCTGCAATGGCAGCGGGACTTCGCCGCCCGGCGCGGCAAGCTCATGAGCTACCCGGAATGGGGCGTCGGCCAATTCGGCGACAACCCTTTCTTCATCCAGCAGATGCGCGACTGGTTTGCGCAGAATGAGGACAAGATCGCCTATGCGGCCTATTTCAACGTCGACGGACAATGGCCGACGCAGATCGACAACAACCGGTTTCCGCGGTCGCAGCTGCTTTTCCGGAAGCTCTTCAGGCGCTGATCCGGAATGATGGACTTCAGAGTGAACCATATCCGCCTGGTTTTCAGGATCGCGGCCTGGCTCTCGATTCTGACCGTTGTCCTGGTCACGGTCGTTCCGATCGGATGGCGGCCCTCCTCGGGACTGGCACCGAACATCGAACGGTTTGGCGTGATGGCGGCGGTCGGCGCGCTGTTTGCCGCCGCCTATCCCAGGCGATTCTGGCTGATCGTGCTGACGCTGTCGCTGACTTCAGCGATGGTGGAGCCGCTGCAGTACATCGCCGCCGGCCGTCATCCAGGTCTCCGCGATGTGGAGTTCAAATCGCTCGGCGCGGCCCTTGGCGCGACCGTCGGCTATGCGGCCGCCTCCGCGGCCGCCGCCATCAGTTCGCGCTGGCCGCCGGCACCTTGATCTCGGCCGGCAGGATGATCGCGGCCGCGATCACCAGCAGGCACAGTCCCGCGAACGCCTGCAGCATGGTGACGAAACCGCCCTGCTCGTACAGCCATGCCACCAGGCCCACCGAAGCGCCCGCCGCGGTGAAGCCGATGAAGTAGCGCACCGAATAGGCGCGTGAGCGCCATTCCTCGCTGGTGTATTTGCCGACCATGGCGTCGTTGACGGTGACCTGGCCGAACGCCCCCATCACGATGCCGATCGCGGCCAGGATCAGCGGCAGGTTGGACAGCGTCGCCGCCAGATACAGGAACGGCGCCAGCATGAGGGACAGCGGCAGCGACACCGCCTTCAGCGAATAGCGGTCGATCAGCCGGCCGATGGTGTATTGGGTCATGGCGCCGAACACGTAGACGCCGGCCGCGATCGCCCCGAGCAGCGCCGGGCTCTGGGTCATGTCGGCGAGGCGTTCGGCGAACAGCTTCGGCAGCGCCACCGTCACCGCGTTGAAGGTGGTGGAGATCGCGATCACCACGATGAACAGCGCGAGAATTACCCGCCACATGTCGGCCTTCGCCACCCGCGCCTGCGCCGCGGCCTGCCTGAAGCCGGAGCGGTCCTCATGCACCACGGTTCGCGCGAAGGCCACGCCGATCAGGATGGTGACGATGCCCGGCACGATAAAGGCCCAGCGCCAGCCGAGGTACTGGCCGATCACGCCGGTCACCAGCGCCGATGACGCCACGCCGAGATTGCCCCACACCCCGTTCAGCCCCATTTCGCGGCCGAGCCGGTCGGCATAGGACACGATCATGGCGGTGCCGACGGGATGATAGATCGAGGCGAACAGGCCGATCGCAAGCAGCGCCGCCCCGAGCTGCAGCGGGGTCTGCACGAAGCCGACCGCGATCATCGAGGCGCCGATGCCGGCAAAGAAGATCACCATCATGTGGCGGCGGCTCCAGCGATCGCCGAGCCAGCCGGTCAGCAGCGATCCCGCGCCGAAGGCCACAAACCCCGGGGTCGCGTAGGGCAGCAGTTCGGAATAGGCCATGCCGAGCGCCGGCCCCATCACGATGATGGCGGCGGCGAAGATCAGCATCGAATAATGGTCGATGAAGTGGGCAGCGTTGACGTAACCGATCACCCGGCCTGGGCTGTTCATTGGCGAATCCCGCAATTTCCTGAAATAGGTTATAGGGGGTTGCGCTGACGGGATGTGGCCAATGAATATCGCCGAAAAGCCAATAGCCGGGATCAAGGGGCGCCGTATCTCGACCGGCGACGGCCTCCATTTGGTTGCGAACCTCTACCGAAAAGGCACCCGCCTCGACACCCATATGCACCGCGAGGCGCAACTGGTGTATGCCGCCTGCGGCACCATGCAGGTCACCACGCCGAAGGGCCGCTGGCTGGTGCCGCCGGACCGCGCGGTCTGGGTGCCGGCCCGGCTCGAACACGCCATCGACGTGCTCGCCGATATCGAGATGCGCACGCTGTATTTCGACCTCGCCTGGCTCGCGCGGGAAGACCGCAGCGCCAGCCTCGATGCCGAATTCGTGGTGCGGGTCTCGCCGCTGCTGCACCAGGCCATCCTCGCTTTGTTCGACGGCCGCAACGACCCCAACCGTACCGCGCTGCTGGCAAAACTCGCCATGCTCGAACTGCACGAGGCCGAGGACTCCGCGACCTTTATCCCCCTGCCGCACGAGCCGCGCTGCCGCCGCGCCGCCGATATCGTGCTCGGCGATCCCACAGGCAGCCACGAGATCGAGGCGCTGGCGCGCGAGGTCGGCACCTCGGCACGGACCCTCTCGCGGCTGTTCGCCTCGGAAACCCAGCTCAGCTTCAAGAGCTGGTGCCAGCGCGCTCGCATTGCGGCGGCGATCGAAAAATGGTCGGTCGACGCCAACCTCTCGGTCAAGCAACTCGCCGCCGACCTCGGCTACGCCAGCGTGCCGGCGTTCTCGCACGCGTTCCGTCAGGTCACGGGCAAGACGCCGACGGAGTTCGCGGAGAAGGAATGAGGGGTGCAAGCCAACTGTAGGGCGGATTAGCGAAGCGTAATTTGCCGTCATTGCGAGCGTAGCGAAGCAATCCAGCTTTCGTGAGGCAACAAGAAAGATGGATTGCTTCGTCGCAAGCGCTCCTCGCAATGACGGCGCAGCTCGATGGGTGGAGCTTCTTCCTTGGCTCGTAGAGCGATGGAGGGGAGCGATACCCATCAAGTCGGCAAGGAACACGGTGATAGTTTCGCGAAGGGCTCAACCCATCCTACGAACTGGTTAGCAATTCGAGGTCAGCCGCAATGAATCTCACCGGTTCGCGCCCAACATCGATCGCAAATCTTTGCGCGTTAGTCGCGGCTTCCGTTGTAGCCGCAGAGATGCATTATATCGAGTATGTGCGCTTTGGGATCTTTCGGCCGATTGACTCTTTTGGACTTTTTGTTCCTGTGCTTGTGATGTTCACCCGCACTAGGCGGGATTAGCGGATCTACGAGATCGCCATGACCTCCAACTCCTGCCGCGACGCGCCGACGACATCCCCGACAGCCTTGCCCATGAGGGACCTCGCCACCGGAGATACAAACGAAATAGTACCGGCCTTGGGGTCCGCTTCGTCCTCTCCCACGATGCGATATGTCTGGATGCGCCCGTCGTCACGCCTGAATGTCACCGTGCTGCCAAAGGCCACGATGTCGGTTGAAGTGGGGTCGGCGACGACCTGCGCCGTCCGAACCCTTGCCGCAAAATAGCGCGCATCGCGCAAGGGGGCCGCTGCCTGCCGCCTTCGTTCGTTGACGTCCTCGATTTTCCGCGCCGTCTCGTAGGCCTCGCGGGCCTGCTGGAGTTGCAACTCCAGCGCCTTCAATCCCGCTTCCGTGACGAGGTTCGGATGCGGCGAAACGGGGCGGTCCGGCAGCAGGGTTTCCGCCGCCGTTTCGGCACTGTCTTCCTTGGTAAAGGCAACGCTCAAGCTCGATGTCCTTTGATCGAACGGCCGGAACGGGCTCCTAGGATAGCACGTTTTAGGCCCGCTAGCAGTGGTGTTGTTTCCGCTCCGTACCCGCTAACTCTACTGTGCATGGGGTTGTTTTCGACTTTTTTTGGTTTGGGACGGCCGGCTGCCCTCCGGAAATCCGCGACAGATCAACCCGACGGGCACAATTTCCCTTAACACGTCGGGCAAATCACCTTTAGCATCCCCACCAATCCGGATTCGACCGCCCTCCATGAGCAGCAACGCCTTCTTCTCCGACCTCCTGGCCTCGATCTCCGAGCGCGGCCGAACCCTGCTTCGCCGCGGCGGGCCGCCGGATGCGAAACAGGACGCCTCCGAACTGATCGCTTTGTGCGAGGCGTTGCTGTCGGGCCGCGGCGAGGCTTCCGGCACCGCGATCGCGCGCGAGGTGCTCGACCGCTATCGTCAACTCGACGAGGCCGGCCGGCTGGCGTTCTTCGAAACCCTGGCCCGGTCCTATGGTCCGGACCGGGAGAGGCTTTCGCAGGCAATCGAGGCCTGGCGCGCGCAGCCGTCCGACCATGACGCCAGCGACCTGCACTTCGCATCCGAACCGCGGCGTCAGGAACTGATCCGGCGGCTGAACCGCGCGCCCGGCGGCACCAGCGAACTGGTGGCGCTGCGCGCCGATCTGCTCGACCTGATGAACGGGCACGACGATCTGGTTGGGCTCGACCGCGACGTCGTGCATCTGTTGTCTTCATGGTTCAACAGGGGATTTCTCGTGCTGCGCAGAATCGATTGGCAGACGCCGGCGAACATTCTGGAACAGATCATCCGCTACGAGGCGGTGCACGAGATCCGCGACTGGGACGATCTTCGCCGCCGCATCGACCCGGTCGACCGGCGCTGCTACGCGTTCTTTCATCCCGCTTTGGTCGACGAGCCCCTGATTTTCGTCGAGGTGGCGCTGACCGAGGCGATCCCCACCGCAATCGCGCCGCTGCTCGCCGAAGACCGGCCGCTGGTGCCGATCGAGCGCGCGCGCACCGCGGTGTTCTATTCGATCTCCAACACCCAGAAAGGCCTCGGCGGCATTTCGTTCGGCAGCTTTCTGATCAAGCAGGTGGTCGAGGAATTGCGGCGCGAACTGCCGAAGCTTGAAAATTTCGTCACCCTGTCGCCGGTGCCCGGTTTTGTCGCGTGGCTGAAAGGGGCGAGCGACGTGCCGGTTTCCGACGAGGAGCGCACGCTGCTCGAAAATCTGGAAAAACCCGGCTGGTTCGAGGATGCCGAGCTCGCGACAAAACTGCGCGCGGTGCTGGAGCCGCTGGCGGCGCATTATTTTCTGAAGGCGCGCACCTCAAAAGGCCGGCTGATCGATTCGGTGGCGCGATTCCATCTCGGCAACGGCGCGCGGCTGGAACGGATCGACTGGCTCGGCGACCTCTCGCCGAAGGGCCTGCGCGAGTCCGCAGGCTTCATGGTCAACTATCTCTACCGCCTTGACGACATCGAGAAGAACCACGAGGCTTACGCCAACAACGGCGAGGTCATCGCCTCCAGCGCGGTGAAGAAACTGCTGAAGGGCGAGGGCCGGCGGCTGTTGGACATGCGGCTGTCGTAGACGCATTCAGCGCCGGCGGTCTCGCAATGAACGAGAATGTCATGACCCCGCCTTGTCCCTAAAATACGGCTCGACCGGGCCGTGGACCTTGATGGTCAGCGGATTGCCGTAGCGGTCCTTGGCGTTGCCCGCGGTGACGCGCACCCAGCCCTCGCTGATGCAATATTCCTCGACATTGGTCTTCTCGGCGCCCTTAAAGCGGATGCCGACGTCGCGCGACAGCAGCTCTTCATTGTAGTACGGGCTTTGCGGGTTGGTGGACAGGCGGTCCGGAAACTGGTCGCTCATGGCCTCGTTCTTTTCGTTCATAGCAGTGCCTCGATTTCTTTCGTCAGTGCTTCCGGCCTCGCCGTCGGCGCATGCCGCGCGACCACCTTGCCGGAACGGTCGACCAGGAATTTGGTGAAATTCCATTTGATCGACGGGCCGAGCAGGCCGGATTTTGCGTTCTTCAGATAGGCAAACAGCGGATGCTCGTTGCTGCCGTTGACGTCGACCTTGGCGAACATCGGGAAGGTGACGGCATAGTTGCTTGAACAGAACTGCTCGATCTGCTCGGCGTTGCCGGGTTCCTGGCCGCCGAACTGATTGCACGGAAATCCGAGCACCGAAAAGCCGCGCGCGTTGAGCTTCTGATGCAGCGTCTCGAGGCCCTTGTATTGCGGGGTGAATCCGCACTTGCTCGCGGTGTTGACGATCAGCAGCACTTGTCCTTCGAACCGCTTCAACGGAATGTCCTCGCCGGCCAGCGACTTCGCCGTGAAATCATGAACGCCCGTCATCAATGTTCTCTCGTTCGAAAGCGGCACGATCCGCTCAGCCGGCGGGATCGATCGCCGCCGACGGGGTTCCGCCGGCTTCGATCGCCTCGCCCGCGAGCAAACAGAGATCCTCGCGGTAGCGGCCGGAGACGACCTGAACGCCGACGGGAACGCGGCCCACCAGACCGGTGGATACCGTTAACCCCGGCAGCCCCAGGAAGGGAATGGCGATCTGCGTCAGTTGCGCACGCCACACCCGGGCGAAGGAGGCCTCGTCCTTGACGTCAAGCTGGTCCGGGAATGGCAGTTCGCCGGACACCGGCATCACCAGCACGCTATACTTGTCCAGGAATAGAAGCCACTGGCGGGCCAGGGTCGCGCGCCGCGTCAGGGCTTTCGAGAGGGCGTCGGCGTCGAACGGAAAAACCTTGGGCCTATTGCCGCGCAGGCAGGCCAGCGCGCCGGGATCGCCTTCGCGCTCGGCGGCGGCCAGTTGCGCTTCATAGCCATCGCCAAGCCATAGTTTGGTCTGCAGCTCGGCCGCCTCGCGCAGCGGCGGCGTCTCAACCTCTTCGACCACCCATCCCGCGCGCTCCAGCCGCTTGCCGGCGTCCGCAACGGCGGCCCTTACTTCCGCCACCGGATCGAGTCCGTCGGGATTGGGACACAGGGCGGCGCGCTTTGGCATCGCCGGCCCTTGCAGCGGCGCCGGCACCCACCAGGGATCGCGCGCGTCGTAGCCCGCCATCGCCGCCAGCGCGATCCTGATGTCGCCGATGGTTCGCGCTAGCGGACCCGATACCGCTGACATCTGCGGGCCGATCGGGCGCTCCGGCAGCGCGCCATTGAAGGCCGCGACGCGTCCGACCGTCGGACGCAGGCCATGCACGCCGCAGGCATAGGCGGGGTAGCGGATCGATCCGGCAATATCGGTGCCATGGGCGATGTGGCCGATGCCCGCCGCGACCGCCGCTCCTGCCCCACCGGACGAGCCCCCGGGCGTGATGCTCGCGTCGCGCGGATTTCGGGTATCGCCATGGATCAGGTTGGTGGTGAACCAGCGATAGGAGAACGCCGGGCAGTTGGTGCGCCCGAGAATGACGGCGCCGGCCTTGCGCAGATTGTCGATCACCGGGCTATTGGTTTTCGCGATGACCTCGCGCTGCAGCTTCAGGCCGTTGGTGGTGGCAAACCCTTCCTGGTCGATATTGACCTTGACCGTCACCGGCACCCCCGCCAGCGGGCCGGGGTCCTCGCCCCGCGCAATCGCCGCATCGACGGCGGCGGCCTGGGTCAGCACATCCGCCGGCCGATGGTCGACCACGGCATTGATCTTCGGATTGACCGCATCGAGCCGGGCCAGTGCCGCGGATGCCGCCTCCTTCGCCGAGATCTTCTTCGACCTTACCAGGGCAGCGATATCGGTAGCCGGCAGACGCCAGAGATCTTGCATGGACAGCTCCGTTGATCGCCCGCTTGTAGCGCCGCGCGGCAATGGTTGTCGACCGCCATCGGCCCCATTCCGGACGTGCGCCAGCAGAACCCAGGGATCTTCAGCTTGTTTTGCCCGCAACTCCCCGGATTCCAGGTCTGGCCTGTCAAGCCATTCAGGAATGCCCAGGTCTGGCGGTGTCAGTGCCTGGTAACGGGCTCGCTGGGGATGTCGAGGATCGCCTCGGTGAACGGAAACTCCAGCACGATTTCGCCGGTGTCATCGGTCACTTCGAGGCTCGCGTTCAACAGACCGCCCTCCGCGCCTTCGAGCTTGAGCAATTCCCGGATCATGGCGCGCGCAATTTCCCATGCCTGATCGGGATCCCTCAGCTGTTCGCCTTCGGGATCGGAGATCAATTCGTCGCCAAGTCGCGTGTTGAAAAAATACCGGGGCATTGCGCCAAACCACCTTCCATCGCGGAGTTCCAGCCAAATCCGGCGACATCGCACAGGTCCGCTTCTTGAATGCCCGCCGCTCACCCAGAGCGAAGTCGGCATCTAGGGAGCCGCGCGTCATTTTGAACCCGATGATCATGTTTGTTTTGACGTGCGGCCTGCACAAATAGGTGATCAACTTGTGCACCGCAGCACGAACGCGTGCGACCAAAGATTTTGCTGGCGAACTTTTCATTCCGCAGTAGTTTGTATACTGAGGGCGGAAGATCGTCCGGTTCAAAAGGAGAGCTAAATGGCTTGGAAGACACCGAAGATCGTCGAAGTGCCGGTCGGCATGGAAATCAATATGTATGCGTGCGCCGTCCGCAAGTAAAAGGCGGCTGCAACAGGTTCAAGTGACGGAGGGTGGATCTTGGGGCGCGACAAGATCCCAAGCGAAGAATCGTGTCCAGTTACACCTGGCAGGGTTTTCACGATTATCGCGCTGGAATATCCAGGAGACGGATCATGCTTCGCGTCGTCGTCCTGGGCGCGGCGGCAGGGGGTGGCGTTCCGCAGTGGAACTGCGGATGTCCGGTGTGTCGGGCAGCACGAAACGAGCATCCCGAACTTCAGAGCACCCAGGCCTCGATCGCGGTCAGCGCTGATGGCGAGCACTGGTTTCTGATCAACGCCTCCCCCGATTTGCGCCAGCAGTTGATTGCGACCCCGCAGCTTCATCCCCGTGCAGGGAAACTTCGTCACAGCCCGATAGCGGGGGTGATCCTGACCAACGGCGAGATCGATGCCGTGGCCGGTCTGCTGTCGATGCGCGAGGGCTCGCCGTTCACCATCTACGCACATCGCGCGGTGCTTGCGATCCTGGCGGACAACAGCATCTTCAATGTGCTGAACGAGAAAAACGTTCGGCGCCAGCCGATGGAAACAGACCGGGCGTTCGAACCGGCATTGCCCGACCAATCGCCGTCCGGGCTCGAAATCCTGCCGTTTGCCGCTCCCGGCAAGAGCGCATGGTATCTGGAGGGCAAGGCTCACCCTGCGGGCGATAGCGGCGCGGGTGACACGCTCGGCCTGCGAATTGGCGATAAGGCAACGGGCAAGTATTTCTACTTTCTCGCCGCTTGCGCCCATGTGACCGACGATCTCAAATCCAGGCTTGCCGGTGCGCCGCTGATCTTCTTCGACGGCACGGTGTGGCGCGACGACGAGTTGATCGCGGCCGGTCTCGGCAACAAGACCGGGGTCAGCATGGGACATATTGCCATGTCGGGCGACAGCGGCGCGATAGAAGCTCTGTCGGGCCTCGGTATCGGCCGGAAAGTGTTTCTGCATATCAACAATTCCAACCCGGCGCTGCTGCACGATTCAGCCGAACGCCAGGCAGCGGAGCGCGCGGGCTGGCAAATTCCCGCCGATGGAACGGAGATCACGCTGTGAACGCGATACCCCTCAACGGGATGACAGCCTTCTCGGTCGCCAACGGCGCGCCGCTCAACGACGCCGAAGAACTTGAAGCAGCCCTTCGCCACATCGGCGCGACCCGCTACCACAATCTGCATCCGTTTCACCGGCTGCTGCATGGCGGCAAACTGAACAAGGGTCAGGTGCAGGCCTGGGCGCTGAACCGCTATTTCTACCAGAGCACCATTCCCATCAAGGACGCGGTGGTGATTTCGCGCTTCCGCGACCGCCACATCCGCATGGAATGGCGGCACCGGATCGAGGACCATGATGGGGATGTCGGGGCCGAAGGCGGCATCGAGCGCTGGTTGAAACTCACGGAAGGACTGGGACTCGACAGTGCTTATGTGGAATCCACCGAGGGCATCTTGCCGGCAACGCGTTTCGCGGTCGAGGCCTATGTGCATTTCGTCCGCGACAAGAGCCCGCTCGAAGCCATCGCCTCCTCGCTGACGGAACTGTTCGCACCGAACCTGCATGAAGAACGTATTTCCGGAATGCTGGCGCATTACGATTTCGTCAACCCCGACATCATGAGCTATTTCAGCCGACGCCTGACGCAGGCGCCACGCGACGCGGGCTTTGCACTCGAATATGTCAGGGAACATGCCACGACGCCGGCGGAGCGCGAAGCGGTCTGCAATGCGCTGATATTCAAGACCAATGTGCTATGGGTTCAGCTCGATGCGCTGTATCATGCCTATGTCAATGGCCACGTGCCCCCGGGGGCGTTTGTTCCCAAGGACAATTAGAAGCGAACCACGGGTCGAAGCGATGGCAGGCCGCGGCCGCAACATCAGAGTCAGTGAAACCAGCCGGCCGGTTCTGCCGCGACATGCCAGGCTGAAGTTCGACGAGACGCGGCAGGTCTGGGTGATTCTCGCGCCGGAGCGCGTGCTGGCGCCGGATGACATCGCGGTGGAAGTGCTGCAGCTTTGCGACGGCGTCCGCAGCGTCGCCGATATGGTCGACGGGCTGGCGGCCAAATACGCCGCCGAACGGCAGGCGATCGCAACCGACGTCATCGCGATGCTGCAGGACCTGGCTGACAAGGGATTTTTGACGGAAGCACGCGAGAAGACCTCATGAGTCCGACGCTGTCTGATGCCGGCATAGCGGCCAGCGACCCCCATGACGGGCTAGCGGTGCTGGAGGCTCGCGGCTCGACGGCGGAGACGTTTGGCATTCCGCTCGCGGTGCTCGCCGAACTGACGCATCGCTGTCCGCTACAGTGCCCGTATTGCTCCAATCCGGTCGAGCTCGACCGCGGCGGCAGCGAACTCACCACCGAGGAGTGGAAGAAGGTTCTCACCGAACTCGCCCAAATCGGCGTGCTGCAGATCCATTTTTCAGGCGGCGAACCCACCGCGCGCAAGGACCTGGTCGAACTGGTACGGCACGCCAGCGATGTCGGGCTGTACTCCAATCTCATCACGTCGGCGGTGTTGCTGACCAGGGAGAAACTTGTCGCGCTGGCCGATGCCGGACTGTGCCACGTGCAGATCAGCTTCCAGGGAAACGAGCCCATGGTGGCTGACCGCGTAGCCGGCCTGAAGAACGCGCATGAGAAAAAGATCCAGGTTGCAAGATGGACCCGCGAGCTGGATCTGCCGCTGACCGTCAATGCGGTGATGCACCGGCAAAACCTGCATCAGCTCTCCGACGTCATCGAGATGGCGGTCGATCTCGACGCCGACCGGCTCGAGGTCGCCAACGTGCAGTATTACGGCTGGGCGCTGAAAAACCGCGCGGCGCTGATGCCGACGCTGGAGCAGATCGAGGAGGCCAGCCGCATCGTCGAGGAAGCCGCGGCGAGGCTGAAAGGCATCCTCGCCATCGACTATGTGGTGCCCGACTATTATTCGCTGCGGCCAAAGAAATGCATGGGCGGCTGGGGCCGGCAGTTCTTCAATATTTCGCCGGCGGGAAAAATCCTGCCCTGCCACGCCGCCGAGTCCGTTACCGGGCTCGAATTCGAAAGCGTGCGATCGAATCATTCGATTGCCTGGATCTGGCAGAACTCCGAAGCCTTCAACCGCTATCGCGGCACCGGCTGGATGAAGGAGCCGTGCAAGAGTTGCGAATTCCGGGAGATCGACTTCGGCGGCTGCCGTTGCCAGGCTTTTGCCTTGACCGGCGATGCCGGCAATACCGACCCGGCCTGCACGCTGTCGCCGATGCATGAGACGATCTTCAAGCAGGCCGAGCTCGAGGCCGCGTCCGACAATAACCGTTTCATCTATCGCAATTTCGCCGGGGGAACGCCCGAGAGCGGCGGCGACCATGGCGCCTGACGCCGACGCGGGCAAAGCCGGCGGCCACCGCTCCGATCCCTTCGCACCGCTGACTTCGGAGCTCATGCCGGTCGGCGACGGCCACGAGATCCATCTCGAAACAGTCGGCCGCGCGGATGGCATCCCGGCGGTCTATCTGCACGGCGGTCCGGGCAGCGGCTGCCAGCCCGATCACCGGCGGCTGTTCGACCCCGAGCGATTCCATGCGGTGTTGTTCGACCAGCGCGGCGCCGGGCGAAGCCGCCCAAAAGGCCGCCGCGACGACAACACCCTGGCGCATCTGATCGCCGACATGGAGCTGATCCGCGAGAAGTTTCGGTTTCAGCGCTGGATGATCGTGGGTGGATCCTGGGGCGCGACGCTGGCGCTGGCCTATGCGCAAACGCATCCCGACCGGGTCAGCGGCATAGTATTGCGCGCGACCTTTCTCGGTACCCGTCAGGAATTGGAAAGCGCCTTCCTCGATGCGCTGCCGCGCCTGCATCCCGCTCTCTCCGAGGATTTTCTGGGCGTGCTGCCGGGGGCAGAACGCGAAAGACCGCTGGATGCCTACTTCCGCCGTATCCTTGATTCCGATCCGGCGGTGCACGGCCCCGCCGCCCGCGCCTGGGGCGACACCGAACGCGTCCTTTCGGAACACACCTCGTCGCGGGTCCGGCTGGATTTCAATTCGCTGAATTCGCCCCGAGCGCTGCCTTCGACGCCGTTCATGGAAGCGCATTATTTCCTGAACGATTGCTTCATGCGACCCGGTCAGCTCCTTGATGGAGCCGGCCGACTCGAAGGCATTCCCGGCATCATCGTGCAGGGCCGCTATGATCTGCTGTGTCCGCCCGCGACCTCGCACGCGCTCGCCGCGGCATGGCAAGGTTGCGACGTTCGCATCATCGAAGGCGCCGGCCACTCGCTGTACGATCCCGGCGTGCGGGACGCCGTGATGAAGGCGATTGCGGATCTTGCATCCATCATCAAGCGATAGGGACAATCAACATGCCGCTCGCCGGAAAGGGAATGCTGCTGACGTCGATGGACATTGACCCATCGGACGAGGCCGAATTCAACCGCTGGTACGACCGCGAGCATCTCGAGGAGCGCGTCGCGATTCCCGGTTTCCTTGAGGCCCGGCGCTATGTCGCCCATGACGCCAGGCCGAAATATCTCAGCCTCTATTCCACCGAGACCTTCGAGGTGCTCGACAGTCCAGCCTATCGCGCGGCGCTCGCCAACCAGACCGCCTGGTCGAAAGCGAACATCGCGCGCTTCAGGAACATGATCCGCGCGGTCGCGCGCATCAGCATCAGCTGCGGCCAGGGCCGGGGTGCCGCACTCGGCATCGTCCGCCTGCGTCCCGCAGACAAGGATAGGTTGCGTACCGCACTGCGGGATCAACTCGAACCCGGGACGCTGGACGGAATTATCTCGATGCACCTGCTCGAAAGCGATCCTTCATTGTCCAAGCCGATCAACGGCGATCCTTCGGCCCCCACTCCCGGCGCCGGTGACTGGTTCGTGCTGATCGACGGGACGGATGTGAAGGCGGTGTCGGCAGCCATCACCGCGCGCCTTGGAGACGCCGCGGTCAAATCCGCCGTGATCTCGACCGGCCTCTATCATCTGCTGTGGGACCTGGCGAAGAGCGACCTCCCGACGATTTGAACGCGGCGTGAACCGCGTGGCGCATGCTGCACTGCCGCAATGACACTAACGTTACGGCCTTCGACTAATGAAGGCTGGTGGTGAGACAAATTTGCCTTTGTGCACGCTCTGGAATGCCTCTAATAAGGTAAGCCTATGATGCAACTCAAAAACCACAAGAACGCCGACTGAGCGTTCGCAGGCAAAGATAAGGCCGCGCCTTCCTTGAAATCGCGCGGACAAGGCAGGAATGAAACCGACTGATATTTCGGCGCCGGACTACTTCCATAAAGTGGTAGATTGCCAATGGGCCTGTCCCGCGCATACGCCCGTTCCGGAATACATCCGCCTGATTGCTGAAGGCCGCTACAGCGATGCCTACATGATCAATTGGCGATCGAACGTGTTTCCGGGAATTCTTGGACGCACCTGCGATCGCCCGTGCGAGCCCGCTTGCCGCCGCGGCCGCGTCGAGGATACGCCGGTCGCAATCTGCCGGTTGAAGCGCGTCGCCGCCGATTTCAAGGACGACGTCAAGCATCGCATGCCGAAGCCAATGGCTAGAAACGGCAAGCGCATCGCGATCGTCGGCGGCGGCCCCGCCTCGCTGACGGTGGCCCGCGACCTCGCCCCGCTCGGCTATCACTGCACCGTGTTCGATTCCGACCCCAAGGCCGGCGGCATGATGCGGACGCAGATCCCGAAATTCCGGCTGCCGGATTCGGTGATCGACGAGGAAACCGACTACATCCTCGATCTCGGCATCGAGTTCAAGGGCGGCCACCGCATCGACAGCCTGAAGCAGTTGCTGACCGAGACCTACGACGCGGTGTTCGTCGGCTCCGGCGCACCGCGCGGCCGCGAGCTCGATATTCCCGGACGCAAGGAAGCCGCCGCCAATATCCACATCGGCATCGAATGGCTCGCGTCGGTCTCGTTCGAGCACATCAGCAAGATCGGCAAGCGCGTTATCGTGCTCGGCGGCGGCAACACCGCGATGGATTGCTGCCGCACCGCGCGCCGGCTCGGCGGCGAAGACGTCAAGGTGATCGTGCGTTCGGGCTTCGAGGAGATGAAGGCCAGCCCCTGGGAGAAGGAAGACGCCCTCCACGAGGACATTCCGATCCTCAATTTCATGGTGCCGGTCGCTTTCGTTCACGACAACGGCAAGCTTACCGGCGTCACCTTCCAGAAGGTGAAGGCGGAATACGACGCCAATGGCCGCCGCAATCTCGTGCCCTCGGGCGAAGCGGACGAGACGATCAACTGTGACGACGTATTGGTGGCGGTCGGCCAGGAGAATTCCTTCCCCTGGATCGAACGCGACTGCGGCGTCGAGTTCGACAAGTGGAACATGCCCAAGGTCGACGCCAAGACTTTTGTGTCGACCAATCCGAAGGTGTTCTTCGGCGGCGACGCCGCGTTTGGCCCGAAGAATATCATCTGGGCGGTGGCGCACGGCCACGACGCCGCGCTGTCGATCCACAAGATGCTGTCCGGCGAGGACATCACCGAACGGCCGCTGCCCGAGGTGACGATATCCTCGCAAAAGATGGGCATCCACGAGTGGAGCTACGACAACGACATCTCCAACGACAAGCGCTACAAGGTGCCGCATCGCGACAAGGTGATCGCGCTGAAGGACATCCGCGCCGAGGTCGAGCTCGGCTATGACCTCAAGCTCGCGCTCGGCGAAGCTCACCGCTGCCTGAACTGCGACGTCCAGACCGTATTTGCAGCACCATTGTGCATCGAATGCGATGCCTGCGTCGATATCTGTCCGATGGACTGCATCACCTTCACCGAGAATGGCGAGGAA
Source organism: Bradyrhizobiaceae bacterium Ga0074131 (assembly GCA_001464035.1). GTDB lineage: Bacteria > Pseudomonadota > Alphaproteobacteria > Rhizobiales > Xanthobacteraceae > Bradyrhizobium. The sequence continues at coordinate 89,235 of LNEC01000004.1, read as the reverse complement.
GCCGATCTGCGGACGCGGCTCAAGGCGCCCTCGCTGCATCCGGACCAGGACCTCTATGTCGCCGACGGCCTCAAGACCGGGCGCGTCATGGTCAAGGACGAAGACGTCTGCTTGCACTGCGGCCTGTGCGCCGAACGCTGTCCCACCGGCGCCTGGGACATGCAGAAATACCTCATCGATATGACCCTTGCAGGAACATCATGTCCGTCCAAAGCCCGATCAGCAGCGTAAACGACTTCGTCGTCCGCTTCGCCAATGTCAACGGTTCGGGTTCGGCGAGCGCCAACGAGATGTTCGCGCGATCGATTCTGCGCCACGGCGTGCCGGTTAGCCCACGCAACGTTTTCCCGTCCAACATCCAAGGCCTGCCGACCTGGTACGAGGTGCGGGTGACCGAGGATGGCCATCTCGGCGCCCGCGGCGGCGTCGACATGATGGTGGCGATGAACCCGCAGACCTGGGACAAGGATATCGCCGCCATCGAGCCCGGTGGTTATCTGTTCTACGATTCGACCAAGCCGATGCCGGCTTCGAAATTCCGCGCCGACATTGCCGTGATCGGCGTACCGCTGACTGCCATCACCAACTCGACCTATACCGATCCGCGGCAGCGTCAGCTGTTCAAGAACATCATCTATCTCGGCGCGATGTGCGCGCTGCTCGACATGGATCCGAAGATCGTCGAACAGCTGATTGGCGAGCAGTACAAGGGCAAGGAAAAGCTGTTGTCCTCGAACATTCACGCGCTGCATCTCGGCCGCGACTGGGCGCTGCAGAACCTGAAATGCCCGATCGGCCTGCGCGTCAGGAAGGCCGACAAGGTCGGCGACCGCATCTTCATCGAAGGCAACAGCGCGGCTGCCCTCGGCGCGGTCTACGGCGGCGCCACCGTGTGCGCGTGGTATCCGATCACCCCCTCGTCGTCGGTGGCCGACGCCTTTACCAGCCACTGCAAGAAACTGCGCCACGACCCCGTCACCGGCAAGGCGAAATACGCCATCGTACAGGGCGAAGACGAACTCGCCTCGATCGGCATCGTGATCGGTGCGTCGTGGAACGGGGCCCGCGCCTTCACCGCCACGTCGGGTCCCGGCATATCCTTGATGACGGAATTCATCGGCCTGTCCTATTTCGCCGAAATCCCGGCCGTGATCATGAACGTGCAGCGCGCCGGCCCCTCGACCGGTATGCCGACGCGAACCCAGCAATGCGACATCATTGCCTGCGCCTATGCCTCGCACGGCGACACCAAGCATGTGCTGCTGTTTCCGGAAGATCCGGCCGAGGCGTTCGAATTTGCAGCTCAGGCGTTCGATCTCGCGGAACGGCTGCAGACCACGATCTTCCTCATGCTCGATCTCGACATCGGCATGAACCACCGTCTGTCCCGTCCGCTGAAGTGGGACGATGCAAGGCAATATGACCGCGGCAAGGTGATGACATCGGAGATGCTGGACGAACCCGGCCGCGACTTCGGACGCTACCTCGACGTCGATGGCGACGGCATCCCCTATCGCACCTATCCCGGCACTCACCCGACCAAGGGCTCGTTCTTCACCCGCGGCACCTCGCGCAACCGCTACGCGATCTATTCCGAGGAAGGCCCTGTCTATGCCGACAACATGCAGCGGCTGGTGCGCAAGTTCGAAACCGCCCAGGACATGGTACCGCGGCCGCTGCAGGCCAACGCAGCTAGGCCGACCAAGTACGGCGTGATCTATTTCGGCTCGACCGCGCCGGCGATGGACGAAGCGATCGGGATCCTGGAATCACGCGGGCATCAGCTCGATCGTCTGCGCATCCGCGCTTTCCCGTTCCATTCGAGCGTCGCAAGCTTCATCGCCGACCACGATTTCGTCTACGTGGTCGAGCAGAACCGCGATGCGCAGCTTCGTTCGCTCATCGTCAACGAGAACGGGATCGATCCGGTGCGGCTGATCCCGATCCTGCACTACGACGGCACGCCGATTACCGCGCGTTTCATCGCCGGCGCCATCGCCGACCACCAGGATCAGCTCAAGGTGACCCCGCTCCGGAAGGTGAAGTCATGACCTATATCGCCAAGCCGAAATTCCACCATCCCGGCCTGCCCAAGAACGATCTCGGCTTCACGCACCGGGACTATGAGGGCAAGATCTCGACGCTCTGCGCCGGCTGCGGCCATGATTCGATCACCGCATCGATTATCGAGGCCTGTTTCGAGTTGTCGATCGAACCGCATCGGGTCGCCAAGATTTCCGGCATAGGCTGCTCCTCGAAAACGCCGGATTATTTCCTCGGCAATTCGCACGGCTTCAATTCGGTGCACGGCCGGATGCCGTCGGTGCTGACCGGCGCCAATCTCGCCAACCGCGACCTGATCTATCTCGGCGTATCGGGCGACGGCGATTCAGCCTCCATCGGCTTTGGCCAATTCGCGCATTCGATCCGGCGCGGCGTCAACATGACCTATATCGTCGAGAACAACGGCGTCTACGGGTTAACCAAGGGGCAGTTTTCGGCGACCGCCGACCGTGGCTCGAAGTCCAAGAAGGGATTGATCAACAGCGACAGCCCCGTCGACCTGGTGGCGATCGCCTTGCAGCTCGGCGCAAGCTTCGTGGCGCGCAGCTTCTCCGGCGACAAGTCGCAGCTGGTGCCGCTGATCGCAGCCGCGATCCAGCACAAGGGCGCAGCGTTCATCGATGTCATCAGCCCCTGCGTCGCCTTCAACAACCACGCCGGCTCGACCAAGAGTTTCGATTATGTCCGCGAGCATAATGACGCGGTGAACCGGCTGGATGTCATCACCGGTCGCGAGCCGATCACGGTGGAATATGCACCGGGTGCCGTGCAATTGGTCGATCAGCACGACGGCACCAGGATCGCGCTGCGCAAGATCGATGCCGACTATGATCCGCATGATCGCGTCGGGGCGATGTCGTTCCTGCAGAAGCACGCAGCCAAGGGGCAGATCGTCACCGGGCTGTTGTATGTCGACCCGGAGTCGGACGACCTGCACAGCCATCTCGACACCGTGGAAGCGCCGCTCAATACCCTGCAGGCCAAGGACCTTTGTCCCGGCACCGCCGCGCTGGACAAGATCAACGCCAGTCTGCGCTAGGTGGCTCGACACCGGGCGGCGGATTGCGGCTCTTTTCGCTTATCAACCCGGAGCGGCAAACTCTTCTCGCCGAGAAGCGGCGCGTTTGTCCGGCCAACGGCCAAGGGTACATGCTCACCCGGCCACAGCCAGAGGAAAAAATTTCAGCCGCGCCACCAAATGATCTCTTCCGACGCAGAATTCTGCCGCAATATCCCTGGGATATGGCGTTGGGCGAATGAGCGCAACGGGGGATTGCAGGTGGCTTCCAAACGGACTGAACTGGCGATCGAGAAGATCGTCGCAGCGTGCGATGGCAACATGCGCGGGGCGCTTGAAGCGCTGTTGCTTGTCAACGAGCACCTGGAAGCCGAACTGCATCAACTCTACGCGGCGGTTACGCAGGTGGGTCATCCAAGCTGCACGACGGTGCATTAGGCATCAGGCGCGTGCCTAGCGAAGCGGTTGGCATCAGGGTATCGACACGCGCGGCAGGGCGGCGCAAATGCGCAAGCCTGTCCCGAGAAGCGACCGTCTTTAGTTCAGATGCCTCGCCAAAGCTGCGGACATTCCATTCGATTTTGGCTTCGCAGCCTTGGCCGCCTGGGGCCGGCGGCAGCTGATCGGATCGGTGACACGCCTGCGGGCGTGACGATGAACATCGCCTGATGTTTCCGGTAGCGGATGGTATAGACCTTCTCGGTGCCCTCGACCTTGGTGGTCGCAAACGGCGACGCTGCGGCCGGTGCAGGTACCAGCGCCGGTGTGTGGACCAGCGAATGGCCGGATTGCCAGTGCTAAAAGAGCGTGACGAGCTTTTTTTGGCGCATGTCGCCTTTCCCCGCCTTGTCAACAGCGCAGGTCCCGCAGCTTTCCCCATCACACCCGGCGTGGTCGTCACACGGTCATCGTGATCCGCTGGCCGCAAAGCCGGCCTCCGGCGCCCGTCACAAATTCGCTCCGGTCGCCCCAATAGGCTGGCCCGGGACCGATAGGTCGTGAATGTCGTTATGGGACAGCACGCATGTTCCCTCGTCAGCAGCCAACGGCTTGTTGACAATCCGGCTCTCCGCCAGAAAAGGTGCAGGGGAAACCGAGATAGAACCCGCTCGAACAGAACAAGGCATCATGAATCCCGTCAAAGCACTCGAAAACCACGGCCAAGCGGTCTGGCTGGATTTTCTGGCCCGCGGCTTCGTCGCCAGGGGCGACCTGAAGCAATTGATCGACACCGACGGCGTCAAGGGGGTCACGTCTAATCCGTCGATCTTCGAGAAGGCGATCGGCAGCTCGGACGAGTATGACGACGCGATTGGAAAGGCGATGAAAAAAGGCGATCGCGCGGTTGCCGAACTGTTCGAGCATCTGGCGATTGAGGACATCCAGAACGCGGCGGACGTGCTGCGCCCGGTTTATGACCGGTTGAAAGGCGAGGACGGTTTTGTCAGTTTGGAGGTATCGCCCTATCTGGCGATGGACACCAAAGGTACGATCGCCGAGGCCGAACGGCTTTGGCAGGACGTTGGTCGCACGAACCTGATGGTCAAGGTGCCGGCGACGCCGGAAGGGTTGCCCGCGATACAGCATCTGATCGGCGAAGGCATCAGCATCAACATCACGCTGTTGTTCTCGCAAAAGGTCTATGTGCAGGTCGCCGAAGCCTATCTTGCGGGCCTCGAACAACTCGTCAAAGGCGGGGGAGACCTTTCCCGCGTCGCCAGCGTGGCCAGCTTCTTCGTCAGCCGCATCGACAGCGCCGTCGACAAGCAGCTCGATGAGAAGATCGCGCGCGCCAACGATCCTTGCGAAAGAGAACGCCTCGCCGCACTGAAGGGCAAGGTCGCCATCGCCAACGCCAAGATGGCCTACCAGGAATACCAGCGGTTATTCTCCGGCGCGCGCTGGGACAAGCTCGTCGCCAGCGGCGCAAAACCGCAGCGCCTGCTGTGGGCTTCCACCGGCACCAAGAACAAGGACTACAGCGACGTACTCTATGTCGAGGAATTGATCGGTCCCAACACCATCAACACGGTGCCGCCGGCGACGCTCGACGCGTTCCGCGATCACGGCAAGCCGCGTAACAGCCTGGAGGAAAACATCGAGGACGCACGGCGCGTGCTTTCAGAACTCGAAAAATCCGGCATCTCGCTCGACGCCATCGCCGCCGAACTGGTCGAGGACGGCGTAAGGCTGTTTGCCGATGCAGCCGACAAACTCTATGGCGCGGTCGCGCACAAGCGCACCAGCGTGCTCAGCGGAGACCTCAACCGCCAGCAGCTGAAACTCGGCAGCAGCATCGCCAAGGCGGTCGAACAGGCCACCGAGGAGTGGCGCGCGTCCGCCAAAATCCGCCGGCTCTGGCAGCACGACAAATCTGTCTGGACCGGCACCGACGAAAACAAGTGGCTGGGCTGGCTCCACAGCGCCGCCGCTGCCGACATCGCCGATTACGAGGATTATGCGCAGCGCGTGAAAGGGCAGAACTTCGTCGACGCCGTGGTATTGGGAATGGGCGGATCGAGTCTGGGTCCGGAAGTGCTGGCGCAGACGTTTGCGAAGAAGGCCGGGTTCCCGAAGCTCCATGTGCTGGATTCGACCGATCCCGCGCAAGTCCGCACCATGCAGGCCTCGGTCAATCTCGCCAACACGGTTTTCATCGTTTCCAGCAAATCCGGCGGCACCACCGAACCCAACGCGATGAAAGATTATTTCCTCGCGCGGGTGTCCGAGACGATCGGCGCCGATAAGGCCGGCCACCGCTTCATCGCGGTGACCGACCCCGGCTCGTCGCTGGAAGAGGTCGCGACGAAACAGGGATTTGCCCGCATCTTCCACGGCGATCCCACCATCGGCGGACGCTATTCGGTGCTGTCGCCGTTCGGGTTGGTGCCGGCCGCGACCGCCGGCATCGATGTCCGCGCCCTGATCAATCATGCGCGCGCCATGGCGCGCTCCTGCGGACCTGATGTGCCGCCGCCCGAAAATCCCGGCGTGCAGCTTGGCCTCGCCATGGGGTTGGCTGCACTGGAAGGCCGTGACAAGGTCACCATTCTGTCATCGTCGAAGGTTGCCGATTTCGGCGCCTGGGCCGAGCAGTTGATCGCGGAATCAACCGGCAAGGACGGCAAGGGCCTGATCCCGATCGACGGCGAACCGCTCGGCGAGCCCGAGCTCTACGGCCGCGACCGGTTCTTCATCGACATTCGCACTGCAGGCGACAACGACGCCGCGCATGACGAGAAGCTGGCCGCGCTGGAGGCGGCCGGGCATCCCGTGGTCCGCATCGTCATGCAATCGATCGACCATATCGGCCAGGAATTTTTCCGGTTCGAGATGGCAACGGCGGTGGCAGGCTCAGTGCTCGGCATTAATCCATTCAATCAGCCCGACGTCGAGGACGCCAAGATCAAGACGCGCGAACTGACCGCAGCCTTCGAGAAGACAGGGAAACTGCCAGCGGAAAAGCCGGTCATGTCTACCGACGAAGTCGATCTCTACACCGACGAGAAGAACGCCGCCGACCTGCGCAAGGCCGGCGCCGGCGGCGATCTCGGCTCCTGGCTGAGGGCCCACCTCGCCCGGGCCGATGCGGACGATTACGTTGCGCTGCTCGCCTACATCGAACGCGATGAAGTGCATATCGACATTCTGCAGGCGATGCGGCTTGCGGTGCGCGACAAGCGGCATCTCGCGACCTGCGCGGAATTCGGCCCGCGGTTCCTGCATTCCACCGGACAGGCCTACAAGGGCGGGCCAGACAGCGGCGTCTTCCTGCAGATCACCGCAGATGACGACAAGGATCTCGCGGTGCCCGGCCAGAAGGCCAGTTTCGGCGTGATCAAGGCGGCGCAAGCCCGCGGCGATTTCGACGTGCTGACCGAGCGCGGCCGGCGTGCCCTGCGCGTTCACCTCAAGGGCGACCTCGAGGCAGGGCTGAAGATGCTCGGTGCCTCGATCACCGAGGCCTTGAACTAAGGGCATTCCAAATGCAGATCGGCATGATCGGCCTGGGGCGGATGGGCGGCAACATCGTCCGCCGGCTGCTGAAGTACGGCCACTCCGGCGTCGTCTATGACGTGGACCCCCAGGCCGTCGCGGCCCTCGCGGCCGATGGTGCTGCCGGCGCCAGCTCGCTGCAGGATTTCGTCAGCAAGCTGGAGCGCCCGCGCACCGCGTGGGTGATGCTTCCCGCGGGCAAGATCACCGAGGCGACAATCGATGCCCTGGCGAAAGTGATGGAGAGTGGCGACGTCATCATCGACGGCGGCAACACGTTCTGGCAGGACGATGTCCGCCGCGGAGAAGCGCTGAAGCAACGCGGCATCCATTATGTCGACGTCGGCACGAGCGGCGGCGTCTGGGGGATCGAGCGCGGCTATTGCATGATGATTGGCGGTGACAAGGCGGTGGTCGAGCGCCTCGACCCGATCTTTGCGGCGCTGGCCCCGGGAATCGGCGATATTCCGCGCACCGAAGGGCGCACGGGACGCGATGCCCGAATCGAGCAGGGCTATATCCACGCCGGCCGCGTCGGCGCCGGGCATTTCGTCAAGATGATCCATAACGGCATCGAATACGGCTTGATGCAGGCCTATGCCGAGGGTTTCGACATCCTTCGCAACGCCAATATCGAGGCACTGCCGGCGGAGCACCGGTTCGATCTGGATATCGCCGACATCGCGGAGGTCTGGCGGCGCGGCAGCGTGATCCCATCATGGCTGCTGGACCTCACGGCGTCGGCGCTCGCCAAGAATTCCACACTGGAGAACTATTCGGGACACGTCGAGGATTCCGGCGAGGGCCGATGGACCGTCAACGCCGCCATCGACGAGGCGGTCCCGGCCGAGGTCTTGACCGCCGCCCTGTTCGCGCGCTTTCGCTCGCGCCGGGAGCATACCTTCGCCGAAAAAATCCTTTCCGCGATGCGCGACGGTTTTGGCGGCCACAAGGAGCCGCAGCAGCATCCGGATCCGGTGCAGCAGAACGCCCCGGACATCGTCAAGCCGAAGGCGTAGATGCCGATGCCTTCAGATCAACCGGTCCAGAAAAAGCCCGAGCCCTGTTCTTTCGTTATCTTCGGCGCCACTGGCGATCTCGCCCACCGGCTGGTGATCCCGGCGTTGTATAATCTGGCGGCCACCGGGCTGTTGCCCGACAAATTCTGTGTGGTCGGCATCACCCGCAAGACGATGTCGAATGAGACATTACGCGACAGCCTGATGAAAGGCCTACTCGAATTCGCCACCCGCCCGGTGGACGATGCAACCGCCCAGCGCCTGCTGAACTGCGTCACCTGCATCGCCGCCGATCCCGGCGAGCCGGCTTCGTTCGACCGCCTGAAAATTCAGCTCGATGACCTCGAGTCTATCAGGCAAACCGGCGGCAACCGTCTGTTCTATCTGGCGACGCCACCCGACGCCTTTGCGCCGATCGCGCGCGAGCTCGGCCGCACCGGCATGCTGAGCCAGCAAGGCGGCGCGTGGCGGCGGCTGGTGATCGAAAAGCCATTCGGCACCGACCTTGCCTCGGCGCACGCGCTGAACGGCGAGCTGCTCAAAATTGTAGACGAACACCAAATCTACCGGATCGATCATTATCTCGGCAAGGAGACGGTGCAGAACATCCTGGTGCTGCGCTTCGCCAATGGCATGTTCGAGCCGATCTGGAACCGTAACCATATCGATCATGTGCAGATCACGGTCGACGAGAAGCTCGATGTCGGCCATCGCGGCGGCTTCTACGATTCAACCGGCGCCCTGCGCGACATGGTACCGAACCATTTGTTCCAGCTGCTGTCGCTGGTCGCGATGGAGCCGCCGATTCGTTTTGACGCCCATTCCGTGCGCGCCGAGAAGGCCGACGTGCTGGCGGCGATCCAGACTCAGAGCGAGAGCGAAGCCCTGCGGAATTCCGTGCGCGGACAGTACCAGGCCGGCAAAATCGACAATGTCGAGATCGGTGACTATCGCAGCACCGGGGAGGTCAGGCCCGGCAGCACCACCGAAACCTACGCGGCGCTGAAGCTGACCATCGACAACTGGCGCTGGGCCGGCGTTCCCTTCTACTTGCGCACCGGCAAGGCACTCGGCGTCAAACGCACGGAAGTGGCGATCAAGTTCAAGCAGGCGCCGTTTGCGATGTTCAGCTGCACCCCGGTGGAGACGCTGGCGCAGAACTATCTGGTGATCAGCGTGGCGCCGACCGAGGGCATCGCGCTGCAATTCAACACCAAAGTGCCCGGCCCCGCGATCAGGATCGACGGCGTCGAAATGAAGTTCCGCTACAAGGATTACTTCAAGGCGGAGCCGAGCACCGGCTACGAGACGCTTCTCCATGACTGCATGATCGGCGACAACATCCTGTTTCAGCGCGCCGACAGCGTGGAAGCCGGCTGGAAGGCCGTGCAGCCGTTCCTAGATGCCTGGAAGAAAGCCGGCGCCAACGGCCTACTGAGCTACACGGCCGGCAGCGAAGGTCCCGCCGAGGCCAACACGCTGCTGACGCGTGACGGTCGCAGTTGGCGAAAGCTTGATTAAGATGGCCGGACTGGTTTGCAGTTCCGTGCTCGCGAAACCTGCCGTGGGCCAGGCGGCACTGCCGGGGCATTTCCGTGGACGATAAGAAAGCCAAGACGCCGTGCGCGCTGATCGTGATGGGCGTATCCGGCTCCGGCAAGAGCACCATCGCGGGCATGCTGGCGGAGCGTTTGCGATGGAAATTCGAAGATGGCGACAGGTTTCATCCCGCCGGCAACATCGCCAAGATGAGCGCCGGCCATCCGCTGACCGATGAGGATCGCAGGCCCTGGCTGCAAGCGATTGCCGACGAGATAGACCGGGTCTGCAACGCAGGCGACCGCGCGGTCATCGCCTGTTCCGCCTTGAAGCGCGCTTATCGCGACGTTCTGGCGCATGGGCGTGACGACGTCAGGATCGTCTTTCTGGACGGTACGCAGGAATTGATCGCAAATCGGCTGGCCGCGCGCAAAGGTCATTTCATGCCGCAGGGTTTGCTTGCCAGTCAATTCAGGACGCTGGAACCTCCGGCAGAAAACGAAGATCCCGTCACCGTTTCGATCGACGCCCCGGTCGAGGCCATCGTCGATGACATCGTCCGCCAGCTCCGCCTTGCTGCTGCCGAAGCCGATGCGGATAGAAGGAACCGCCTATGACCCGCATTGCCCTTGTACTCGACGAATTCGGCGTCGACGTCTGGCTGTTCACCAACGACCTCTGGCTCCTCCGCAACGACAATGGCGAATACATCCCGAATGAAAAGCGCGCCATCCGGGTCGACCCGACCATCGTCGGTGATTTCGCGCCATACCTGAACAAGGCCTGCAAAATCGTCGGCGCCAGCGGCGACGTGACACTGCTAAAACTGTGCGAAGCGGCAATTCGGCAGAAACTGGGCGCAGGCATTACCGCGGTCAGATCGCAGAGTTACTATCTCGATGTCACTCCGCCGGGTTGCGACAAAGGCACCTTCGTCGAGACGATGGCCAGGCTTCTCGGCATCTCGACCGACGCTATAGCCACCATCGGCGACACGCAGAACGATCTTGCGATGTTTGCGAAGAGCGGCATCTCCATCGCGATGGGCAACGCTGCCGAGGAGGTGAGGAGAAGTGCAACGCACGTTACGATGACGAACGAAAATCAGGGCTTTGCGGGTGCGATTGATTTCGTGTTGAACAGTAATTCTGGCGGCGACGCTCGCTGAGCTAACTCAGGGAGAGTCGCCGCCTCTCGAACTAGATTGCTCGCCGGCGTCCCGCCACCATGCCGTAGACAAGCAGGACGACGATGGCGCCGACTACCGCGCCGATCAGACCGGCGCCTTGACCGGCACCATACCATCCCAGTGCCTGACCGAGGAAAGTCGCCACGAAGGCTCCCACAATCCCGAGAATCGTGGTCAGGATAAATCCCGAGGGCTCGTTGTCACCGGGCATGAGAAACTTGGCGATAACGCCCGCCACAAAGCCGATGATGATGGTCCAGAGTATGCTCATCTCAGTTCTTTCCTTGTTTTGAACAACAGATTACGGAATTAAGGGCAGAGGCTAGGCGCTGGGCAGGCGACCGCCTGGCGTGTACTTATCGATCGCGGTCGGCAATTCCCGGGAGAGCCTGGCCAGCAACTCTTCCTGGGAAAGACCGGTTTGCTGCTCCAGTGCCGCCAAGACCTCAGGTCCGATGGCCTGCTTCAGCTGCGGGGGCGCGACTTCCTTGTTGGGGCCATCGTCGACCCAGGATTGAGCCGTCTCGCCTTGGCCGCTCTGCTTGAACTTCTCGAGCAATTCGCCGATGCCACCGCTCAGCATACCCCCGGCGCCCGCCCCGCCCAGCATACCCGTGAGATTGCCAAGCAGGCCACCCAACCCGGGCTGCGCATTCGCGCCAGCCGCGTTCTTGGTTCCGGCGCTGCCCAGCATTTCAGCCAGCTTGTCGCGATTCTGGTATCCCGCAATAGCGAGCAGTCCCAGCAAAGCAGTCATCGATGGCAATCCGCGGCCCATGTTCATCTCCATTTTTGGAATCGCCGCAGGTAACGTCTACCCGCCGGTTCGGTTCCATCGATGTCCGCTCAGCTCTTTCCGCCACTTTGCGGCTGATCAACGAACACGACCGGTGTCCCCTTCTTGATATTACGCCCCAGCAAGCCCGCGTCCCAGTTGGTGAGGCGGACACAACCGTGGGATTCCGACTTGCTGACCTTGGAGGGGTTGGGCGTACCATGGATACCAAATCCCTCCGCGGAGAGCCCGATCCAGTACGATCCCGCCGGGTTGTTCGGCCCGGGCTTGATCGTGAACGCCTTGGTGGATTTCACGCCCTTGAATTTGTAGTCGGGATTATAACGATAATTCGGATTGGCATCGGCGGAGACAACCTTGAGGCTGCCTGTGGGCGTCGGCTTCTCCTCGCTGCCGATCGTCGCTGGAAAAAATGCCACGAGCGCGCCCGAGCCGTCGAATGCCTTGACCGTCTGGCCTGCCTTGTCGACTTCGATGCGGTCAATCGTCAACTTGGCTTGCTTGTTCACCACGTTGGCAACGAAAATGACGTCACCGGCCTTGTCGAATTCCTTACCGGGGTTAAGCGCGGCGAGCAGCTCCTCGCTCATATGAAATTTCTCAGCAATGGCTTCACGGGGGCTGGTGTATCCGAGCGCCTTGAGGTCTTTCATATCGTCCATCTTCGCAGGCAGCTTTTCCAGAAAGGGTCCCTTCACATCTTTTTCTGCGATTTTATACTCGACGATCACCGCATCGTCGCCAGCGCCGACGAGCGCTTTCCAAAGCTCGGGGCTGGGCGCCTTGTCGAAGGCGAGGCCTTTCGCGTCGGCGAAGGCTTTCAAGGCCTTTTGAGCGTTCTCCCCGAGCTTGCCGTCGATCTCCCCTGGAGAAAACCGAGCCCGATCGAGCAGGACCTGGATCTTGACGACGGCGGGATCGATTCGGTCATCGCCTGCGCGCTTGGCGGGATAATCGGCGCCGTTAATGGCAGCGGCGTCAACGCTTGCAGCTGCGGCCGGAAGCAGCGCCCAACCCGATAGGAGGATAGCAATAATGAAGCGGGTCAATTCGATAGCCTCCTGCAGGAATTCCGATACCAAGCGGTTCGAGGCTCGCGGGTTCCGCGGCCGCCGACAGATTTGTCTTTCGCAAGCATGCCTGTGGTGGAGCACGCGCCACCGGGAGGCGACGGATCCGTCTACGTCGAGCGCTGCGCAGCCGGTTTCTCTACAGGCCTCTTCGCGTCGCTGAGATCATGCGCGGTGTTAATCAAGGCGATATGGGTCAGCGCCTGCGGAAAATTGCCGGTCTGGCGCCGTTCGCCCGAATCATACTCCTCCGCCAGCAGCCCAAGATCGTTCGCGATCGCCACCACCCGGTCGAACAGGGCCTGCGCCTTGTCGATTTCGCCGGCCAGTACATAGACGTCCGCCAGCCACAGGCTGCAGGCGAGAAAAGCGCCCTCGATCGGCTGTTTTTCAGCCGAGACCTCGCGGGGATCGTGGCGCAGCACGAACCCGTCCCGCATCAGATGTCGTTCGACGGCCGCGATGGTGCCGCGAACACGCGGGTCCGATGCCGGCAGGAAACCAACGGCCGGCAGCAAGAGGAGACTGGCATCGAGCAGTTGCGAGTCATAGGATTCGACGAAGGTGTTCTGGGCGACGTCAAAGCCCCTCGTGCAGACTTCGTGGCAGATCGCATCGCGCAAACTCCGCCAGCGCTCGACCGGCGCCTGGAAGCCGAATCGTTCGGCGCTCTTGATGCCGCGATCGAACGCCACCCACGTCATCACTTTCGAGAATACGTAGTGCTTCCCGGCGCCGCGCCGCTCCCAAATGCCGTGATCCGGCCGGTCCCATATCTTGGCCAAATGTTCGAGCACCGCGCACTCCAGGTCCCACGTGCCGTCGTCGAGTTTCAGTTCGGCCATGCGCGACTGGTGAAACGCGTCGACCAGCTCGCCGTAGACGTCGAGTTGCAACTGCGCATGCGCGGCGTTGCCCACCCGAACCGGCTTCGCGCCTTCGTAGCCCGGCAGCCAGGACGCCTCCCATTCCAGCAGGCGGCGCTGGCCCATGATGCCGTACATGATCTGCATGTTGGCAGGCGCGCCGGCGGCGGCGCGCAGCAGCCAATTATGCCAGGCGGAGGCTTCCGCGGTGTAGCCCGAATTCATCAGCGCCAGGAATGTGAAGGTGGCGTCGCGCAGCCAGCAAAAGCGGTAGTCCCAGTTTCGCTGGCCCCCGAGTTTTTCCGGCAACGAGGTGGTCGGCGCCGCCACGATGCCGCCGGTCGGCGCATAGGTCAGCGCTTTCAGTGTGATGAGCGACCGCATGATGAGGTCGCGATGGTCGCCCTCATAGGTACAGTGGCTGCACCACTCCGTCCAGAACTCCTCGGTATCCTGCAGCGCCTGGGCCGGGTCGATCAGCGCCGGAACCGGCAGATGCGAGGGCCCATAGGCGAGCACGAAGGGGATCGTCTCGCCTTCGCTGACCTCGAAGTCGGCCACCGTGGTCATGTCTTCGCCACGCGTCTCAACCGGCGTTCGCAGCACCGTCATGTCCTGCCCCGCAATCGCCAACAGCGCCCCGTCTTCAATGCGCTTGACCCAAGGGATATCAGCGCCGAAGCCGAAGCGGATCACCAGCTCCATCCCGAGTTTCACCCGGCCGGAGACGCCACGCACCAGCCTGACAACGTCGGAGGCCTTGCCCCGCGGGGGCATGAAATCGATCAGCGCGACGACGCCATCCGCCGTCTCGAAACGCGTCTCCAGGATCAGCGTGTTGTCCCAGTAGCGGCGAGAGGATTTCTTCACCTGCTCGCGAGGGGCGATCATCCAGCGGCCGTGGCGATGGGTGCCGAGCAACGCGGCGAAGCAGGCGTCGGAATCGAAGGCGGGCCAACACAGCCAGTCGATCGAGCCGTCACGACCGACCAGCGCCGCAGTTTCGCAGTCGCCGATCAACCCATAATCTTCGATTTTTCCGGGCAAACCTGATCACCGTCGAAAAATTGCTGCCTCAGTCCGCCGCCCGGGACCGTCCCGCCGTCGCGCGCCTGAGCGCGGCAACATCGATCGCGGAAGCCAGGGCGTCGATCGTCAAGGGCAGCCGCTGCCGCCAGTTTGGATGCTCGTTGACGGTGCCGGGAATATTAGGCTGGTCGATCACGCCTAGCAGATCCTCCAGCGATATCGCCAGCAGACGTGATCTGGTCCGCGCCAGGAAACCCGCGACGGCATAGAGATCGTGACTGTCGATGGCGTGATGGCGGAGCACGTCGCCCAGCATGTTCAGAGCATGCCATCGCGCGTCGTCGCTCTCGCCGGGATCGATCCCGATCGAGCGTTTCAGCTTGAGATCGCTGAACGAGCGCCAGCCGGCATAGGTCGAGAGATCGTGGGTGCTGAAAGTAACAAGTGCGTTGGCTACGTAATGGTCAATGCCGCGAAACGAACCCCGATCATCGCGCTCGAACATCATCACCTGGTACGACCAGATGCCCCACTCCGCCATCCGTTCGCGAAACCCCTCCGGCACGGTGCCGAGATCCTCGCCGATCACGACGCAGCGATGCCTGATGCTTTCCTGCGCGGTGGCCGCCAGCAGGGCCTCGAATGGCATCTGCACATAGACGCCGTTGTCGGCGGCAAAACCGTGCGGCACCAGATAAAGCCGCTTCAGGCCCAGCACATGATCGAGCCGTATCGCGCCGGCATGGCGCATCGAGGCGCGCAGCATCTCGCGAAAGGGCTCGAACGACTGGAGCTCGAGGCCGGCGGCGTTGAACCCGGCCAGCCCCCAATTCTGGCCCGCCGTGTTGAGCGCATCCGGCGGGGCGCCGACGGAGAGATGGCGCGAGATGGCCGATTGCTCGTTCCACGCATCGAATCCGTCGGATTGCACGCCCACGGCGACGTCGAGGTAGAGCCCGACCTTCATGCCGAGACGAACCGTCAGCTCCTTGCACGCCTGCAACTGCAGGTCGGCCGCCCATTGCACGAACTCGACGAAATCGATTTCGGCGGCGTCCGGGCCCTGGCGCAACGACGCACAATTGGCCGCATCAGGCTGACGCCAGGGCTCCGGCCATTCCCACCACGGCTTGCCGAACTTGTGCCGCAGCACCTCGAAACAGGCAAACCGCGACAACAGGGGCGCGCGTTCGGCACGAAATCTTTCGAAGTCCCGCTTGGGTCCTGCTTCGGGATTGGCCGTGAACGCATCGAAAGCGAAGCGAAGCGCCCGCCATTTCAGTTCGGCAACTCCGGCATAATCGACGACATCGCCCACTCTCAGCTGCGCGACGGCGGCGTTGCTCTCGAACTCGGGCTGAAATCCCGGCAGCTTTTCGATGTCGATGTAGAGCGGATTCAGAAACAACCGGCTGTTCGGCGAGTAGGGGCTGCAATCGCCCGGCCGGTCGTCGAACAAGGTATGCAGTGGATTGAGGCCGACGCCGTCGGCTCCCAGGCTGGCGGCCAATTCGATCAGTCCTTCGAGGTCGGTGAAATCACCGATCCCCCAGTTGCGCGCCGAGCGGACGCCATAAAGTTGCACCGCCAACAGCCAGCAGCGGTCGAAATCCCCGCCGAACGCTCTCTGCGGTGCGACGATCAGTGGCGCTTGCTCGGCGAAACCGGACGCGTCGGTCAGATGCAGCCGGTAGGAGCCTACTGGCAGCTCCCCCGGCCAGACCAGGGTCCGATCACGGGCCTCCCCGTCAGCGATAACCTGAGCCCCCGCAACGATTTTCCAGCGCACCGGGACCATGGCAGCGGACTTCAGCAGGGTCTGTGAGGACTGCCCCAGCCGTACCACCACCGCTTGATCCAGAAACCGGTAAGGGGTGCGCACCGGCAGGGCATCGAGGATGGTTTGCAGCGCAGCTGCATCCGTCACATGGCGGTGACCCTGACCGTCGATATACTCGGTCTGTATTCCTAATTGTCTAGCTCTGGTGATTGGGTCCATTCGGCACGCAGTTTGCAAACGAAATCCGACACGTCACGAAATTCTGTAAATGCAGGAAGAGGATAGCCGTGGTTAACTCGCTACCATCGCCGCCGTTCCGCGGGAACCAATGCCCAACGAACGGCTTTGTATGTATGTCTGGAACCTCTCTCGTCCCGCAACTGAACGGGGCGTCATTCCCGTGTAATTTGGCATCACCGTGAACAAGACAACTCAAACTGTCGAGAGCGCAGGTGGCGCTTTCCATATCGAGGACGTGTTCCCGCTGGTCGACGGCGGTCGTTTCCCTGTGAAGCGTATCGTCGGCGAGCGCGTCGAAGTATGGGCGGATATCTATCGAGATGGTCATGACGTCGTTTCCGCGGCGCTGGTCTGGCGTCGCGAGCACGACCGCGAATGGCGTCGGGCGCCGATGACGCATCACAGCAACGACCGCTGGGGCGGCTTGTTCGTGCCCGACACCCCCGGCCGCTATGTCTATGCCATCGAAGCCTGGACGGATGAATTCGCCACCTGGCGGCATGGTTTCCAGCTCAAGCAGAAGGCCGGTGCCGATCTCACCCTCGACGCAATCGAGGGCGCCGGCATGCTGACCAAGGCGCAGGCCGGCGGACATGCCGCGGCCGCTGTGATCTTGCGACAATGCGAGGATTTTCTCCAGACGGGCTCTGCTGCGCCGCTGTTGACCGATGAATTGAAGACCGCCATGGCCGAGAGCCAGTTGCGGCCAGATCTGACGCGATCGCCACTATTTCCATTAGTCGCGGATCGGCCTCGCGCCCGAACCGGCGCCTGGTACGAGATGGTCCCCCGCAGTCAAGGCGTTCACCCTGGCCAACACGGCACTTTTCAGGATTGCATCGCGCGTTTGCCGGATGTCGCGGCGATGGGGTTCGACGTGGTTTATCTCACGCCGATTCACCCAATCGGCGATGCCAACCGCAAGGGCCGCAACAACGCGGTAACGGCGGCCGCAGGGGATCCCGGCAGCCCCTACGCCATCGGCTCGGTCGACGGCGGCCACGATGCGGTACATCCGGAGCTTGGTACGTTAGACGATTTCCGCGCTTTCGTTGCGGCGTGCAAACGGCTCAACATGGAAGTCGCGCTGGATTTCGCGGTGCAGTGTTCGCCTGACCACCCTTGGCTAAAGGACCATCCGCAATGGTTCAGGCGCAGGCCCGACGGCTCGATGCGCTATGCAGAGAACCCGCCAAAGAAGTACGAAGACATCGTAAACCCGGATTTCGCGTCCGAGGACGCTGGCGCGCTGTGGAATGCCCTGCGCGACGTCATCCTGTTCTGGATTGATCAGGGAGTCGGCATCTTCCGGGTCGACAACCCCCACACCAAACCGTTCCGCTTTTGGGAATGGCTGATCCGCGAGATCCAGTTGGTGCATCCCGACGTGATCTTTCTCGCGGAAGCCTTTACGCGACCGAAGCTGATGAAGGGCCTCGCCAAGCTCGGCTTCACCCAGTCCTACACCTACTTCACCTGGCGGACACAGAAGTGGGAGATCGAACAGTATCTGAACGAACTGATTGCCTATCCGGAGCGGGATTACTATCGTCCCAACTTCTTCGTCAATACGCCTGATATTCTCCCCTATCATTTACAGAGCGGCGAGACTTGGATGTTCAAATCCCGAGCGGCGCTCGCCGCCACGCTGTCGAGTACCTACGGCATCTATAACGGGTTCGAATTGCTTGAACACGAACCGATACCGGGCAAGGAAGAGTATCTCGATTCCGAAAAGTACGAAATCAAGGTGCGGGATTGGGACAAGCCTGGCAACATCAAGCTCTATATCAGGGATCTCAACCGAGCCCGCCGGCAAAACGCCGCTTTGCAGCAGACCAGCAATCTGCGGTTCGTTCCGATCGACGACGGTAATGTCATCGGTTTCGTGAAGGAATCGGTCAACCAGACCAACAGCGTGGTCGTGGCCATCGCATTGTCGCGCGAACCGCACGAGTTCTGGATTCCGCTTGGCGACGTCCAGGTCGGCATGGCTGACGATCGGCGCCACATCGCCGCGCTTGAGAACCTTATCACCGGCGAGCGCCACCCTGTCGAATATGGCGGCATCCGGCTGCGAATCGATCCGGTTCGCGATCCCGCCCTGCTCTTCCGTTGCCTGGCGTGAGGCGCGCCATGAACGTGATGTCATCGATCGACGCGAAGGAGCTTCCCGTCAAGGACGTGAGCGACGAGCTTTGGTACAAGGACGCCATCATCTACCAGCTGCACGTCAAGGCGTTTGCCGACAGCAATAATGACGGCATCGGCGACTTCGCGGGGCTGACCGAGAAGCTCGGCTACCTGCAGGAACTCGGCGTCACCGCGCTGTGGCTGCTGCCGTTCTATCCGTCGCCCGGCCGCGACGACGGTTACGATATCGCCGATTACGGCGCGATCAATCCCGATTTCGGGACGATGAAGGATTTCAAGCGTTTCATCGCCGAAGCCAAAGCGCGCGGCCTGCGCGTCATCACGGAACTCGTCATCAACCACACCTCCGACCAGCACGACTGGTTCAAGCGCGCCCGCCGCAGCGATCCGAAATCGAGCGCGCGCAACTGGTACGTCTGGAGCGATACCGACCAGAAATATCAGGGTACCCGGATCATCTTCACCGACACCGAGAAGTCGAACTGGACCTGGGATCCGGAAGCCGGTCAGTTCTACTGGCACCGCTTCTTCTCGCACCAGCCGGACCTCAATTTCGACAATCCGCGCGTGGTCAGCGCGCTGGTCCAGGTGATGAAGCGCTGGCTCGATAGCGGCGTCGACGGCTTCCGTCTCGACGCGATACCGTATCTGTGCGAGCGCGACGGCACCAACAACGAAAATCTACCCGAGACTCACGCCATCATCAAGAAACTGCGCGCCGAACTCGACGACTATGCCAAGGGCAAGGTGCTGCTGGCGGAAGCCAATCAGTGGCCTGAGGACGTGCAGGAGTATTTCGGCCAAGGCGATGAATGCCACATGGCCTACCATTTTCCGCTGATGCCGCGGATCTACATGGCGATTGCCCAGGAAGACCGCTTTCCGATCACCGATATCCTCCGCCAGACGCCGGATATTCCGGCCAACTGCCAGTGGGCGCTGTTCCTGCGCAATCACGACGAACTGACGCTGGAGATGGTCACCGACGTCGAGCGCGACTATCTGTGGTCGACCTACGCCAACGATCCGCGCGCGCGCATCAATGTCGGCATCCGGCGGCGGCTGGCGCCGCTGATGGACAATGACCGGCGCAAGATCGAGCTGATGAAGTCGCTGCTGCTGTCGTTTCCGGGCACGCCGATCATCTACTACGGCGACGAGATCGGCATGGGCGACAACATCTATCTCGGCGACCGCAACGGCGTGCGTACGCCGATGCAGTGGACGCCGGACCGCAATGGCGGCTTCTCCCGTGCCGATCCCGCCCGGCTCTACGCACCGACCATCATGGATCCGGTCTACGGCTATGAGTCGGTCAATGTCGAAGCGCAGTCGCGCAGTCTGTCTTCCCTGCTCAGCGCCACCAAGCGGCTGATCTCGGTGCGCAAATCCACCCTCGCGTTCGGCCGCGGTACCATGACCTTTATTCGTCCGGTCAATCGCTCGGTGCTGTGCTACGTCCGCCAGTACCAGGACGAGGTCATTCTCTGCGTCGCCAACCTGTCGCGTTCGGCGCAGGCGACCGAACTCGACCTGTCTGCGTGGAAGGACCGCATACCGCTGGAGATGCTGGGCCGTACCCGATTCCCGCCGATCGGCGAAGCGCCCTACATGATCACACTGGCGCCGTACGGGTTCTACTGGTTCCAGCTTAAGGAGCGGGACAAGTCGGAGCACGTCGAACCGACGGTGGTTCCGGAATTCGAGACCCTGGTGGTGCCGCTTAACGCAACATGGATGTCGCTGGCCCGCACCCGCGGCGTGTTCGAACGCGACGTGCTTCCGACCTATCTGGCGCGAACCCGCTGGTATCCGGAGCGTCAGGCACGGGAGATTCGTCCGACCGTGACCTCGGCGGTACCGTTCTGCGATATCGGCGACAACCGGCCATGGCTGGCCTTTTTCGAAGCGACCACCGAACGTGGCGAGACCTCGCGCTACATGCTGCCCATGCAAATCGAGTGGGTTCGTTTCGATCGGGAGCGCTACAATCCCCGCGCCTTTGCGGCCGTCCGGCAGGGCGCGCGCGAAGGCACGCTGCTGGACGTTGCCACCGACCAGATTTTTATCGCCCTGCTGCTCCGCAACCTGCGTGAGACCCTCACCGTCGAAGAGAACGACTTGCGGCTCGAATTCAGGCCTACCTCCAGGCTTCTGGAACAGCCCTTCAAGCCGCCGGTTCACATCCGCGCGGTCGAGACCGAACAATCCAACAGCACGGCTCTGGTCGACGACGACTATGTCGTCAAGCTCTATCGGAGGCTCGAGCCGGGCATCAATCCAGAGATCGAGGTCGGTCGCTTCCTGACCGAAGTCGCGGGCTTCGCCAACACGCCGGCACTGCTCGGCAGCGTCGAGTTGGTGGAAGGCGACAGGACCAATGCGGTCGCCGTCGTCCACGCCTTCGTGCAGAATCAGGGCGATGCCTGGACCGTGACATCGGCTTACCTCGACCGGTTTGTCGAAGAGCAGCGTCTGCTGGCCGCGAGCGAGCGTCCCGGCGAAAGCGAGGAGCAGGTCCCTTACCTGCGCTACATGTCGCAGACTGGACGGCGCGTCGCCGAGATGCATCTCGCCCTGGCCGGCAGCGGCGAGTTAGCCCATTTCACGCCGGAGCCGATTCAACCCGACCATGTGCGGCTCTGGATCCAGGAAACCATCGCCCACGCCGAACGCGTTTGCGACGCCCTGCAGCAACGTCGTCCGGCGGTAAGGGAATCCGATCGGGTGCTGGTCGATCAATTGCTGGCGCAGCGCACGAACCTGAAAGATCGCCTCGGCGCGATGCTGCCGCCGGACATCGGCGGTCTCAACATCCGTCACCACGGCGATTTCCACCTCGGACAAATGCTGATCGTTAAGGACGATATCTTCATCATCGATTTCGAAGGCGAGCCCCGCCGTGCTCTGACCGACCGCCGGCGCAAGGCCCCGGCGGCGCGCGATGTCGCCGGCCTGATCCGCTCCATCGACTATTCAGCGACCGCGGCGCTCGAGCGCGCGCTCAATGTCGCGCCCGACGAACAGGGCAGGCTGGGCGCGGCGCTGTCGGAATGGCGAGACCGCTCCTCGGCGGCATTCCTGGCCGCCTATCGCGACACCATGACCCACCCGTTATTGTGGCCGGCCGGACTGCAAGCGACAGAGCAGATGCTGAGTTTCTTCCTGCTGGAGAAAGCCATCTATGAGATCGAATACGAGCTCGCTCATCGGCAGGATTGGCTGCGCGTGCCCCTGACAGGCGCGCTTCGTATTCTGTCCCAACAACCCGACGAGGCCTCATGACCACACTTTCCGCCGAGGCCTATGCGATCGTGGAGGGCCGGCACCCCGATCCATTTCATTATCTCGGCCTGCACACCGAGGATAACAAGACCGTCATACGTGCGTTTCTGCCGGAGGCCTCGAAGGTGGAGGCGATTGGTGAGCATGGCGAAACGGCATCGCTGACGCGGATTCACGATGCCGGACTGTTTGCCGGTGCATTGCCGAAGGGATCTAAACGCTACCAGCTGCGCGCCCGGTTCGGCGACGCCGTGGTCGATCTCGACGATCCCTACCGGTTTCCTCCTGTTCTGAGCGACTTCGATCTCTACCTGCTCGGCGAAGGCACTCATCAGCGCATTTACGACAAGCTCGGTGCCCACCGCATGACGCTGGACGGCGTCTCCGGCGTGGCCTTCGTGGTGCTCGCCCCCAATGCGCGGCGCGTCAGCGTGGTCGGGGATTTCAATTTCTGGAATCCGCGCCGACATCCGATGCGGGTGCGCGGCGTCGGCTATTGGGAGCTGTTCGTGCCCCATGCCGGGCCGGGCGATCACTATAAATTCGACATCATCGGCCCGCAAGGTGAGCAATTGCCGCTGAAGTCCGACCCGATGGCGTTTGCCGCTGAAATTCGCCCGAGCAGCGCTTCCATCGTACTCGACGAAACGAAACTGCCGCGCCCACGTCCGGCGCCGGCAGGCATCAACGCGCTCGACGCGCCGATGTCGATCTACGAGGTCCATCTCGGCTCGTGGCGGCGCAAAGACAACAACGAATGGCTGAGCTATCGCGAACTGGCCGAGCAGCTTCCGCGCTATGTCAAGGATCTCGGCTTCACTCATGTCGAGTTTCTCCCCATCAGCGAGCATCCGTTCGACGGCTCATGGGGCTATCAGCCGACCGGTATGTATGCGCCCACCAGCCGGTTCGGCTCGCCGGCCGATTTCTGTGCACTGATCGACGCCTTTCATCGCGAGGGGCTGGGCGTCCTACTGGACTGGGTGCCCGGGCATTTCCCGGACGACCCCCACGGCCTTGCCTGTTTCGACGGCACCGCACTCTACGAACACGCTAACCCGCTGCAGGGCCGCCATCTGGACTGGGGCACCCTGATCTACAATTACGGCCGCACGGAAGTGGTCAATTTCCTGGTTTCGAACGCACTATTTTGGCTGGAGCGTTACGCCATCGACGGCCTGCGAGTCGATGCGGTCGCCTCCATGCTCTATCTCGACTACAGCCGCCCCGCGGGCGGCTGGATCCCCAACAAGTATGGCGGCCGGGAAAATCTCGAGGCGATTGATTTCCTGCGCCGCTTCAATACCGAATTGTTCGCCCGCTTTCCGCAGGCCACCACGGCTGCGGAGGAATCGACCGCATGGCCGCAGGTGTCGCGCCCGGTCGAATATGGCGGGCTTGGCTTCGGCTATAAATGGAACATGGGATGGATGCACGACACGCTGAATTACATCAGCAAGGATCCGATCCACCGCAAGCATCATCACGGCAGTATCCTGTTCGGCCTGCACTATGCATTCTCGGAAAATTTCATCCTGCCGCTTTCCCATGATGAAGTCGTCCACGGCAAGCGCTCGTTGCTGGGGCGGATGCCTGGTGACGACTGGCAGCGCTTCGCCAACTTGCGGGCTTACTACAGCTTCATGTTCGCCCATCCCGGCAAGAAGCTGATGTTCATGGGCTGCGAATTCGGCCAGGAACGCGAATGGGATCACGATCGGTCGCTGGACTGGCATCTGCTCGAACAGAAAAGTCATGCTGGCATTCACAGCCTGATCCGCGACCTGAACAAGCTCTATTCGACGTTGCCAGCGCTGCACGAACTGGACTGCGATCCATCCGGCTTCGAATGGGTGGTGACCGACGACGCCACCGGCAATGTGTTCGGCTTCATCCGCAAGGGCAATGAAGCCCGCGCGCGCTGCCTCGTCGTCATCAATTTTTCACCGAACGTCTATCACGATTACCGCGTCCGCGTGCCGTTCGTCGGCAAGTGGCGCGAGGTCTTCAATTCGGACTCCGCACATTACGGCGGAACCAATGTCGGGAATGTCGGCGAGGTCCAGACGTTGGAAGGCCTCGTGCCCGAACTTAATCTGACCATTCCCCCGCTGGCCGCAATATTTCTCGTACCGGAATGCGACGCATGCGCCTGACCGCCGGAACGTCTTCACGCCTCGGTGCAAGCTGGGACGGTCGGGGCACAAATTTTGCGCTGTTTTCGGCCAACGCTCAGAAAGTCGAGCTGTGCCTGTTCGACAGCCAGGGGCGCCGCGAACTTGAACGCATCGAATTGCCCGAGCGCACCGAGGATGTCTGGCACGGCTATCTGAACGACGTCTCGCCGGGGCAGCTCTACGGTTATCGCGTCCACGGACCTTATGAGCCCGAACACGGCCACCGCTTCAATGCCAACAAGCTCCTGATCGATCCCTATGCCAGAAGAACGGCAGGGCGGCTGGTATGGAGCGACGCGCATTTTGCCTACCGCACCGGCAGCGCCCGCGAAGACCTGTCGTTTGATCGGCGCGACAACGCGCGCGGCATGCCGAAGGCCGTCGTTGTCGACGAAACCTTCAACTGGGGCCGTCGGGAACTCCGCCCCAACATTCCCTGGGAAGACACCATAATCTATGAGGCGCATGTCAAAGGCCTGACCCAGAAGCGCGACGACGTTGCTCCAGGCCTGCGCGGGACCTATGCAGGGCTGTCATCGCCGGCGATGATCGACCATCTCAAGCGCCTTGGCGTCACGACCATCGAGTTGCTTCCGATCCACGGGTTTGTCGATGACCGCAACCTCGTCGAAAAGAAGCTGGTGAACTACTGGGGTTACAACACGCTGTCGTTTTTTGCCCCGGAGTCGCGCTACGCGCAGGACAATCCGCTCGACGCCTTCCGTACCACGGTAGCGCGGCTGCACGACGCCGGCATCGAGGTGATGCTCGACGTCGTCTACAATCACACCGCCGAGGGCAACCATATGGGCCCGACACTATCGTTCCGCGGCATCGACAACGCCTCCTATTACTGGCTGATGCCGGACAATCCGCGCTACTATGACGATTTCACCGGCTGCGGCAGTTCGGTCAACCTCACCCATCCGCGCGTGCTGCAGATGGTCATGGATTCGCTGCGCTATTGGGTTGAGGTCTGCCACGTTGACGGTTTTCGGTTTGATCTCGCAACCACGCTGGCGCGCGGGCCGAACGGATACGATCGCAATGCGTCGTTCCTGACCGCGATCCGTCAGGACCCGGTATTGGCTTCTGTGAAGCTGGTCGCCGAGCCCTGGGACCTGGGCATGGGTGGCTATCAAGTCGGCGCGTTCCCGTCGCAATGGTCGGAATGGAACGACCGCTATCGCAGCGCGATGCGGCGCTACTGGAGCGGCGAAGGCAGCCTGATCGGCGAAGTGTCGCGCCGCATGACCGGCTCGTCCGACCTGTTCAACCATGACGGTCGCAAGCCTCGCGCCAGCGTCAACCACATCACGGTCCATGACGGCTTCACGCTGGCGGATCTGTTCAGCTACAACGAAAAGCACAACGAAGCCAACGGCGAAGACAACCGAGACGGCTCAAGCGACAACCTCAGCAACAATTGCGGCCACGAAGGCCCGACCGACGACCCTGCCATAACCGCTCTGCGTCGCCAGCTAAGGAAGAACCAGCTCGCGTGTTTGATGCTCGCCCAAGGGGTGCCACTGATTCTGGCCGGAGATGAAGTCGGCAACACCCAGAACGGCAACAATAACGCGTATTGCCAGGATAGCGAGATCGGCTGGGTCGGCTGGGAAGGACTTGGTCGCGACGGCGACGACCTCACCGAGTTCGTCGGTCACATGGCCGAGTTGCGAAAGCGCTTTCCGCAGATCCGGTCGCAGCGCTGGCTCGATGGACGGCGGGCGGACGGCTCCTATGGCGTATTGTGGCTGACGCCGGCCGCCGAAGAAATGAAGGAGCCAGACTGGAATTTCCCGGAAGGCCGCTTTCTCGCTTATGTGCTCGGACCGGCCGGCAATGGACAGCAACCGATCTTCGTCGTGTTGAACGCGGCCCCCGAAGAGATCGCATTCAGGCTGCCAAAGATGCCGGAATACAAGAGCTGGCAGCAGCTATTGAACACCGCGAACGTCCAGCAGGAGGCCGCGGACTTCGCCTCGGGGGGCGAGACAAAGGCGCCTCCCCGCTCGGTTCTTGTTTTTGCGGGTTCGGCATGAACGAGCGGCGGTTCGGCGCCAGGCTGACACCGGAGGGTGCCTCATTTCAACTATGGGCGCCGGCCGCGAGACGTGTCGACCTGCTGCTGGACGAACCTAAACCGATGCGGCGGGGTAAAGACGGCTGGTTTTGCCTAGAAATCGCCGGTGTAACGGCAGGCACACGCTACAAATTCCGCATCGACGACGAGATCGACGTTCCCGATCCGGCCTCGGCATATCAGCCCGATGACATCAACGGTCCGAGCGAGTTGATCGATCATTCCAGCTACCGGTGGCGAGCGAGCGACTGGCGCGGACGGCCATGGCAGGACACCGTCCTGCTGGAAACCCATGTCGGCACCTTCACACGAGAAGGCAGCTACCGTGCCATGATCGGCAAACTCGATCATCTGGTGGAAACCGGCATTACCGCGCTGGAGCTGATGCCGCTGGCGGATTTCGCCGGATCCCGCAACTGGGGCTATGACGGCGTGCTGTGGTACGCCCCCGACAGCGGCTATGGAGGTCCCGACGATCTCAAGGCGCTGATCGATGAGGCGCATCTGCGCGGGCTGATGGTGTTTCTCGACGTGGTCTATAACCATTTCGGGCCCGAAGGGAACTATCTCGGCCGCTACGCGCCTGCCTTCTTCACCGAGGCGCAGACCCCGTGGGGCAGCGCGATCGATTACCGGGTACCGGAGGTGCGCGCCTTCGCCATCGGGAATGCGCTGTACTGGCTGCGCGAATACCGCTTCGACGGGCTTCGTCTGGATGCCGTGCATGCGATTCCGGAACTGGGCGAAATCTCGATGCTGCATGATCTCAGCCGCGCCGTCGGGGACCTCGCCACCGAAACCGGCAGGCATGTTCATCTCGTGCTGGAAAACGACGACAACGCGGCAAGCATGCTGGACGCCGGGCAGGATCCCCCCCGCGGCAGTTACCGCGCGCAGTGGAACGACGATTATCATCATGCCTGGCACGTGCTTCTGACGAAGGAAACTCACGGCTACTACGGCGACTATGCATCATCGCCGTTGCGGGATATTGCGCGGGCGCTGGCGTCTGGCTTTGTCTATCAGGGCGAAGCCTCCGGGCATCGCGGCGGGCAATTGCGCGGCGAGCCCAGCGGCCAGCTCGCGCCCGTTGCCTTTGTCAATTTTCTGCAGAACCACGACCAGATCGGCAACCGTGCCTTGGGCGACCGGCTTGAACGCATTGCCAGGACGAAGGCTATCGAGGGCGCGCTTGCTATTACTTTGCTGGCGCCGATGGTGCCGATGCTGTTCATGGGCGAGGAATGGGGCTCCAAGACACCCTTCCCGTTCTTCTGCGATTTCGAAGGCGAGCTCGCCGAGGCGGTGCGGGACGGTCGGCGTAAGGAATTTGCCGGTGCCTATGCGGCATTTGGCGACAACGTCCCGGATCCGCTTGCCGCATCGACCGCCGAATCCGCCGTGCTGGATTGGGACACTCGCAACGAGGCGAGCGGACGACGGCGGCTGGCGCTGGTGCGGGAATTGCTCGCGATCCGGCGCGAATCAATCATTCCGCGGCTTTCGGGCGCGGCGTTCGGCGACGCGCATGCGGCGGACAACGGTTTTCTGACGGCGAGCTGGCGCATGGGCGATGGCGCAACGCTCCGGCTTGACGCCAACCTGTCGGACGGCGAGGTTTCCCGCCCGAAAATCGAACCGGCAGGCATCCCGATCTGGGGCGGCGAGATCACCGGTTCGATCCCGCCATGGTCGGTGTTCTGGCGTCTGGATTTGCGATGATGCCAGCCGCCGTTCCGACCGCGACCTATCGCCTGCAGCTCACCGCCGATTTCAATTTCGACGCCGCTGCCGCCGTGGTCCCCTATCTTGAGGCGCTCGGCATCAGCCATCTCTATGCGTCGCCGTTCATGAAGGCGCGCAAGGGCTCCACCCACGGCTATGACATCGTCGATCACACCAGGATCAATCCGGAACTCGGTGGCGACGCCGGCTTTGAGCGACTGAGCGAAGCGCTGCAGCGGCACGGTCTGGGCCTGATCCTCGATTTCGTTCCCAACCATGTCGGCGTCCATTTCGCCGACAATCCCTGGTGGCTCGACGTGCTGGAATGGGGTCCGGCCTCGCCCCACGCAGCCTCGTTCGATATCGACTGGGACCAACTGCCGTACCGCGCCAGGGGGGGCGTGCTGCTGCCGATCATCGGCTCGTCTTACGGGCAGGCACTGGAGAGCGGCGAGATCGAACTCCGCTATGACGCCGACGAAGGCAGCTTTTCCGCCTGGTACTTCGAACACCGGCTGCCGATCGCCCCCGAGCGCTACAGCGAGATCCTGCGCAGCGCCGTGAAGGAAGCCGGGGCGGAAGCCAACGTTGCCGGAAAGCGGCTTCTCGAACTGGCGGCGCGCTACAAGGGATTACGGCATCCCAACCGCAAGGAAGCACCCGCCTTCAAGGCGGAATTGAAGGGGATCGTCGGCGGCGCTGACTTGATCGCACGCGGGCTGCAGGCCTATCGGGCGGGACCGGATCGGCCCGCGCAGGTTCACGCCCTGCATCAGCTGCTGGAGCGCCAGCACTACAAGCTCGGTCATTGGAGGTTAGCTTCCAGCGACATCAACTACCGGCGCTTCTTCGACGTCAATACGCTAGCCGGACTGCGCGTCGAAGACGCCGGCACGTTCGACGCCATCCACCGCCTGGTCAGGAAGCTGATCGCGGAAGGCCGCCTGCAGGGCCTGCGGCTCGATCACATCGATGGGCTGCGCGACCCCGCGCAGTATTTCCAGCGGTTGCGTGGCCTGATCCGAACTGCGCAGGCCAAGGACTCCAAGCCGTTCTATCTGGTGATAGAGAAAATCCTCGGCGAACACGAGAAACTGCGTCCCTTCCCGGGCGTCCACGGCACGACAGGCTATGAATGGATGAATGTGATCACGCAGGTGCTGATCGACGGCAACGGCCTCGATCCGCTTGACGAGGCGTGGCGGCAGGTCAGCAATACCTCGCCCAGGCTGGAGCCGGTCCTGAAGGATGCCAAGCGGAGGGTGCTGGAGACCTTGCTGGCCAGCGAATTCACCGTGCTGACTCGTCTGCTGGCGCGGATCGCCGGCGGACACTATTCCACCCGCGACTATTCCGCCGACAGCTTGCGACAGGCGCTTGAACTCTATGTGCTGCATTTTCCGGTCTATCGCACCTATCTGACCTCAGCCGCGCCATCGGCCCATGATCGCGCACTGATCTCGGCGACGATCGAAAAGGCGCGCGCGGACTGGTTCGCTGCCGACGACGGCATCTTTGATTTCCTGCGCGACACGCTGACCATGGACCTGATCGGGCCGGGCCGGGCCGCACACAGCGCGTCGCGGGTACGCCGCTTCGCCTTGAAGGTGCAGCAGTTTACCGGGCCCCTGATGGCGAAGTCGCTGGAAGATACCGCGTTCTACCGCTATCACCGCCTGCTCGCGCTCAACGAGGTCGGCGGCGATCCGTCCGCCAGGGCGCTCTCCATCGACGCATTCCACGACATGATGCGAAGCCGCGCCAGCGAGTGGCCGCACGGCATGACAGCGACCGCCACGCACGACACCAAACGCGGCGAGGATGCGCGCGCGCGTATCCTGGCGCTGGCCGAGCTTCCGGGCGAATGGACCAGCTCGGTGGGACGGTGGAAGATCCTGAACGCGCCGCATCTCGTGATCGAAGGTGACATGCGCGCCCCGTCGGCTGCGTTCGAATACATGCTCTACCAGGCGCTGCTCGGCGCTTGGCCGGTGGGGGGGTTGGACGGCACGTTTCCCGAGCGGATGCAGGCCTATGCGCTGAAGGCGGCGCGTGAGGGCAAGCAGGAAACCAGCTGGCTCAATCCGAATCAGGCCTATGAGGCAGGATTGCGGGCCTTTATCGGACGAATTCTGGATCGCGGGGCCTCTGCCGAGTTTCTCGGTTCGATCGAAACCCTGGCCAGGCGCGTCGCGCTGCTGGGGGCGCTGAATTCGCTGAGTCAGATCACCCTGAAGGCGATGATGCCCGGCGTGCCGGACTTCTATCAAGGCACCGAGTTCTGGGATCTGTCGCTGGTCGATCCCGATAACCGGCGGGCGGTGAATTTTGCCCAGCGCGCCGCGGCATTGGCCGCATTGGACAATCCGGATTGGGCTGATCTCACGCAGCATTGGCCGGACGGTCATATCAAGCTGGCCTGGACCCGCCACCTCCTGAAGCTGCGGACCGATCTTGCCGAACTGTTCGCACATGGCGACTACGCACCTCTCGAGGTCAGGGGCGAGCACCGCGACCACGTGATCGCCTTCGCGCGCCGCCGCGGCGGCGACGCCGTGATAACGGTCGTGGGAAAATCACTCGCCGCGTTCTCGCAAGGCGGCCGGACATGGCCGCGCGCGGAAGCCATTGATGCCGCGGTCAACCTCAAGGACTATTCCCTGGAAGGCATCACCGATGCGGCCGGCGCACCCGAAGTGCCGCTTTCCCGGCTGTTCCGCGATCTGCCCGTCGCGGTGTTGAGGGGTAGGGTTGAAGGCGTTTCGAAGCCGGCGCCAAAGCGTGTGCGCGGGTGAAGCCCGCGCGAAACGCGGAAGGCCGCCCGGGATCGAACGGCCGGACGGCCTTGCGGATGTTGTGCCGACGACGACGTCGGTTCCCTTCTCCCGCAAGCTTTGATTTTCGCGATTATTGGTTACCAACAGGTTAACAGGACATCGGGTTCGCAGACTTTTACAACCAGATGTTGCCGTGCCCCCTCGATCGCGCTGCGTCAGCTCTTCTTGGTCAGCAGCAGATCGCCGCGCTTCCTGATCGCGACCTGCGCCGCTTGGGCAAATCGCTGCAACAGCCAGGGCAAGGTGACTTCCAGCCGAACGTGATCGTCCGCCACATCGAGATGACCCGACGCCGCCTGTCCAAGTGCGCGGATACGGAAGATCATGCGATCCTGTTCCCACCTCTCCTCATCGACTTTCAGCACCGGGACGCTGGACGTGGCCCGCGTCAATCCCGCTTTCAAGCGCCGGGTCGCCTCTTCGCGGCCGAGGCGATGCGGAATTGAAACCACGAGCGGTGCGGACATTCTTCCAATCCTCCAGCTGACTTGAACTCATGTAAGCCTCCATCGTTCGAATGAAAGGGCGATGCGATTTGCGGTTTCAAATATGGAACCTTATGGGTTCCCGTTTGTTTTCCGGTTGAAGGCAGAGCAACAGATGCCCGCTGCCGGGAGGAGATGCCACATGTCAATCGGAACGATCATTCTAATTATTCTTGTTATACTGCTGCTCGGCGGCTTCAGCGGCATCGGCGGCGGCCCGTTCTACGGCACCGGTTATTACGGCGGCGGCGGCCTCGGCCTCGTCATCGTCATCCTGCTGATCCTGCTTCTGCTCGGGAAGCTGTAGATCCGCTTTCGCAGGGTGGGCAACTTCGCTGTGGCGCCGTGCCCACCCAGTTCGCGCGCTCACGTCTTCTCGTCGCTACTTCCCCGCCAGTTTCCTGATAGCGACCTTGATCGATGATGCCGCGTCATCATAGCCTTGCCACGCCTTGGTCCGTGCGATCAGTGCGGGCACGGTGCGCACGGTGTAACGTTTGGGATCAAGATCGCCGCGCACCTGCGCCCAGGTCACCGGCATCGACACCGTCGCGCCGGCGCGCGCGCGCGGCGACAGTACCGCCACGGCGGTGGCCATGCGATCGTTGCGGAGGTAGTCGAGGAAGATCTTTCCCTTGCGCAACTTCTTCGACATGTTGAGCAGATAACGCTCGGGTTGGTCGTTCGCCATCCACTGACAAACGCCTTGGGCAAACGCCTTTGCCTCCTTCCACGTCACCTTGTCCCTGGCGCCATAGGCCAGTGGCGTCACCACATGCAAGCCCTTGCCGCCGGTGGTCTTGCAGAAGCTCTCCATGCCGAGTTCGGCGAGATGCTGCCGCATTTGCTTGGCGGCCTCGATAACGTCTGAAAACTCGACGTCCGGCGCCGGATCGAGATCGAACACCAGCCGCCCCGGCACGTCAGGCGCATCCGGCGCGCAGTTCCAGGGATGCAATTCAAGGCCGCCGAGCTGCGCCACCGCCGCGAGACCCTCGACCCGATCGATCTGCAAGTAAGGTTTGCGGTCGCCGGATACTTTCACGAGCTCCAGCAGGTTCGACGTCCCCGGCATCGCGTGGCGCTGGAAGAAGGTTTCGCCGCCGATGCCGTCGGGCGCCCGGACCACCGAGCACGGCCGGCCCTTCAGGTGGCCGATCATCCAGCCGCCCACCGCTTCGAAATACCGGGCGAGATCGAGCTTGGTCACGCCCTTGCCGTCGCCGGCGTCCGGCCACAGCTCCTTGTCGGGTTTCGAGATAACGACGCCCATCACCTCGGCGGTTCTTCCGGTGGCCAGCGGCGGACGTGGCTTCGTCTTGCCGGATTTGGCCGCGCCCGTTGCAGTCGGCTTGGCAATTTGGGTCATGGCCGGCTTTTCCGCCTCCACCTCGTCGGCAGGCTTGTCTTGGCGCAGTCCCTTGAACGCCGCCTGCCGGATATTGCCGCCGTCGGTGAAGCCGGCGAACTCGATCTCGGCGACGAGCTCCGGCTTAAGCCAGTGCACGTCGCGGGTCTTTCTCGGCGCATTCGTGCCGCCGAACGGGCTCTTGTCCGAAGCTGCCGCTTTCAGCGCCGGCATGATCCGCCGCACCGTGTCCTGGCCGAACCCGGTCCCGACCATGCCGACAAAGGCAAGATGATCGCCGCGATAGACGCCGGCCATCAGCGAGCGGAATTTGCCGTTGGTGGTCTTCCAGCCGCCCAGCACCACCTCATGCCCGGCGCGGCACTTTGCCTTGGTCCAGTTCTCGGAGCGGCCGGAGCGATACGGCGCGTCGAGTTTCTTGGAGACGATGCCCTCCAGCGACAGTTTGCAGGCCGACTGCAGGATTGCGTCGCCGCCGCTCTCAAAATGCTCGACATAACGGACCAGCTTGTTCTCGGTTTTCGCTCGCGCCTCCAGCATTTTCTTCAATCGCTGCTTGCGTTCGCGGAGCGGCAGCCGGCGAAGATCCTCGCCATCGGCAAACAGCAGATCGAACGCAAAGAAGATCAGGTCTCCGGTCTTGCCGTCGGAAATCGCGGCCTGCAGCGTGGAAAAATCCGGCGCGCCGTTGTGATCGAGCGCAACGATCTCGCCGTCAATCAAGGCGTCGGGCAGCGCGCTTCCCGCTTTCGCGATCGCCTGAAACTTGTCGGTCCAATCCAGCCCCTTGCGGGTCTTTAGCGTGGCCTTGCCGTCTCCCACACGCAATTGCACGCGGTAGCCGTCGAACTTGATCTCGTGACACCAGCCCTCGTTGCCGGGCGGACGGTCGACCAGCGTGCAGAGCTCGGGCGCGACGAAATCCGGCATCGCAGCGCCCTTTTTGCCTTTGGTCGCCTTCGCGGACGCTTTGGCCGGCGCGGATCTCGCCGCGGCTTTCTTGTCGGCGCGCGCGTCGGCGGCATCGCCCCGGTTCGAATTCCACACCGCGTCGGCCTTGCCTCGACCGGCCTTCGCCAGCATGAACGGCGTCGGCGCCCTGCCCTTGCCGGCGGCGATCTGGTCCATCGATCGTCCCGACGCAACCGATTGATCGGCGTCGAGGATGTCGTTGGCCTTGCCTTCCCTGGCGAAATCGTCGCGATGCTTGATCAGCAGCCAGTTGGTCCGCTTGCCACCATGGCGGTCGTGGCGCATCCGCACCAGCACCCAGCTGCCACGCAGCTTGTCGCCATGAAGCGTGAATTTGAGGTCGCCCTTCCTGAAGCCGCGCTCGGGATCGTCGGATTCCCAATAGCCGCGATCCCACAGCTGCACCGTGCCGCCGCCATACTGGTCTTCCGGAATGGTGCCTTCGAAATCGCCGTAGTCGAGCGGATGGTCTTCCACCTCCACCGCCAACCGCTTGTCGTGGGGATCGAGCGACGGCCCTTTTGTCACGGCCCAGGATTTGAACACGCCGTCGAACTCGAGCCTGAGATCGTAGTGCAGCCGAGTCGCGTCATGCTTCTGAATGACAAAACGTCGGCGCTTCGACGGCGCCACCTCGGCCTCGCCCGAGGGCTCAGCCGTCTTCTCGAAATCGCGCATCTTGCGATAGGTGGACAGATTCCTGAGTGACACGATCAGATCCTACACAACTGAGCACCGGCGCCTGCCGCCGATTTTAGAGCCTGGAACCAAAACCCTCAATTGCCGTTCAAGTTCCCGAATGCGTTCGCGCCGAATTATTCCGAACACCTAACGGCTTGGAGAGAACATGGCCCCGCCGCGCGCCTACTGGAAAGGCTCCCTGAAGCTTTCCCTCGTGTCCTGTCCGGTCGTGCTCTATCCGGCCTCGACCTCATCAGAGAAAACCCGCTTCCACATGATCAACAAGGAGACCGGCAACCGGCTGAAGCAGCAGATGGTCGACGCGGAGACGGGCGACGTCGTCGAAAGCGACCAGAAGGGTCGCGGCTATGAGCTGAAAAAGGGCGAGTACGTCGAGATCGAGAAGGAAGAACTGGAGGCCGTCCAGATCGAAAGCAATCATACCATCGACATCGATAGTTTCGTGCCGAGGGACGAGATCGACAAGCGCTATCTCAACAACCCCTATTACATCGCGCCCGACGGCAAGGCCGGCATCGACGCCTTCGCGGTGATCCGCGACGCCATGAAGGACCAGGACCGCGTCGCGCTGGCGCGCATCGTGCTGACCAATCGCGAGCACATCATCGCGATCGAGCCACTCGGCAAAGGCCTGCTCGGCACCACGCTGCGCTACCCCTATGAGCTGCGTGACGAAGGCGACTATTTCAACGACATCAAGAGCCCCAAAATCTCGAAGGACATGGTCGAACTGGCGAGCCACATCCTCGACAGCAAGGCCTCGCATTTCGACCCTTCGAAATTCAAGGACGAATACGAGAATGCCTTGAAGACGCTGGTGCGGCGCAAGGCGGCCGGCAAGCCGGTCAAGGCCGCCGAGCCCGACGAGAAGGCGGACAACGTCATCAGCCTGATGGAAGCGCTGAAGCAGAGCCTGAAGGGCAAGACATCCGCCAAGCGAGGCCGTCATGCTCCGACGCGACGCACGGTGTCGCGTCCCGCCAAGAAAGCGCATCGCTCGGCGGCACGGGCGCGCAAGGCGGGGTGAGCGAGGCATGGCCGTCGTCCCTGCGAACGCGGCTTCACGATCTCGCGGCGCCATTCGCCCGAGCTTTGCCATCGAGTTCGTCGCCCTCTGGGTGCGCGCTGCACCCGCGGTCTCGTGTGCAATAAGTGTACGAGATTGCGCACACGAGCATACAGGTTCAGCGGAGGCAATCCGGCCTTCCCTGCGCGATGGGTTACGGCTTATACGCGCTCTCCTCGGTGAGCCTTGCACTCTTGCCACCGTCGCCCGCGCGCGTGAGCGCGAACTTGACACCAGCGTGAGGGTGTCAGGACCACACGATTTCGCCGTCCGCTTCAGGCGCCCTCGTCAGGTGCGCCATCCCCGTCCACCGCACCCCGCCCCGCGCCGGTACGTTGCGCAACGCCCCTTGATGGGACGGGATGGCGATAGATATAGCGGTGATTTGTATTTCGGAAAAGCAGAATATTTTTTCGGATGGGGCTGGACAGGAAATCTGCTGGAGCAACTGATTTGCCCGCCGGGTAGTCACATTCGCCTGACGCGCAGGCGATTTCAGTTCCCAAAAACCGCTATCGGACGTGCTTGGCGGTCCTGCTTGTCCGTGGGAGGAGAGGACGACGGCACGGCGATGAACGTCCGACACTTGACGTGGTGACACGCCTTGCGCGCGACCCCACGATGCTCTCGGCGTAGCCGGCGTCGCGATGAAGAGAAGAGTTGCCGCCTTCCTACTTCTTCGCCTTGCGCTTCTTCGCGGTCTTGCGTTTCTTCGCGGCCTTCTTTGGCACCTTCTTGCCTTCCCTGCGCGCTTCGGAAAGGCCGATCGCGATCGCCTGCTTGCGGCTGGTAACTTTCTTGCCGGATCGTCCGCTCTTCAGAGTCCCGACCTTTCGCTTCTTCATCGCGCGCCCGACCTTGGCCGATGCTTTCTTCGAATATTTCCGTGCCATGCATATTCTCCGATTTCGCAAGACAATCTGTGCTTCGGAAGATAGTTCCGCCGCGCCGCCGCGCGTAAAGGCGTGGATAACGCTCTAACAAAGGTTCCCTGACTGAAATTCTTGCCAATACTGCTTGCAGCATTTATGGCTTCCATTCGGCTCACGCCAGCGGGCAGGCGTGCTCAATCCGCATATACAACTCGCACGCCTCGGCAATCGAACTTTGGGACGAGACTTCGATGCCCGACGAGCTGGTGCCCGACGTCGTGCTGGATCTGATACAGCGACATATCGATTCTGTTGCGCAGCTGGAGGCCCTGTTGCTCTTGCGGGCAAACCCAGCCGATTCATGGACAGCTTCCTTGATAGCCCGACGACTGTATGCCCCCGAAGACGACATCGTTCGCGCGCTCGCGCTATTATGTGCCGACGGCTTTCTTACGCGCGATCACGATACATACCGGTACGAGTGTTCCGTCGAGAAAAGGGAAAGGGTCAATCGGTTGGCTGAGGTGTACTCGCGACATCTGATACTCGTTACGAATCTGATCCATGCCAAGCCGCGCAACATTCGGCAATTCTCCGATGCGTTCAAGTTCCGGATGGATGATTGACATGGCCCTTCTGATCTACAGTCTCTGTGCGGTCACTTCGGCAGTCTGCACCTACCTGCTGTCAAGCGCCTACCGGCGAAGCCGGCAGAAATTGCTGTTGTGGAGTGCGATCTGTTTTGCAGGATTAACGCTCAATAACCTAGCTCTATGGGTCGACAAGCTGCCGTTGCTGGAGATCGATCTTTCGCTCTGGCGCGTATCGATCGCGCTGCTTGCGATGGCCGTGCTCCTCTATGGATTGATCTGGGATACCGAGTGATGACTCAACACATAGCCTCGGTGCTGATGGGAGCGGTTGCCATGGCATCGGCCGTGGCCGCCTTGTTCTTCGTCAAATTTTGGCGGCACACCGGCGATTCATTCTTCCTGCTTTTTGCCGCAGCCTTCGCCATCGATGCGATAGGCCGGCTGTGGCTGGGTATCGTTCAGGTTTCGAACGAGGCCGATCCTTTAGTTTATTTGTCGAGGCTCGTCACATTCGGCCTGATCGTAATCGCCATCATTCAAAAGAACAGGCCCAATCAAGATCGCAAGTGACGGCGCCAGGCGCAGACAGTGCACGCCCCGCTGGTCGAAACGCCCCGGGTCCCTCGCGAACCACCCCTGCGAGCGAGCCGGTCTGCGGCGGATAAACCAATCTACTCTACCGCGGCCCGAACCTCGCAGGGTTCGGCCCTGACCGCGCAGAACTTGAACTCGGGAATCTTGCCGAACGGATCGAGCGCCGGGTTGGTCAACAGATTGGCCGCGGCCTCCGCATAGCAGAACGGCATGAACACCATGTTTTCGGGCACGTCGCGATCGCTGCGCACCTTGATCTCGACCGCGCCGCGGCGGGTCTCCAGCCGCACTCTGTCGCCGGGCCAGACCTTCATCCGACGCATGTCCTTTGGCGACATGAACGCGACCGCCTCCGGCTCGATCTGGTCGAGCACCTGGGAGCGCCGCGTCATCGAGCCGGTATGCCAGTGTTCGAGCACGCGCCCGGTCGAGAGCACCATCGGATATTCGGTATCCGGCAATTCGTCCGGCGGCAGCACCTGCGCCGGCACGATCTTGCCGCGGCCGCTCGCGGTCGGGAATCCCGTGGTGAAGATGATCTCGTTGCCGGGCAGATGCGGATCGTCGACCGGATAGGTCACTGCACCCTCGCGCACCATCCTCTCCCACGTAATGTTCTTCAAGGACGGCATCACCTGCGTCATCTCGGTGAACACATCCGCCGGGCCGTCGTAGTTCCAAGGCAGCCCCATGCGCTTGCCGATTTCCTGGATGATCCACAGATCCTGCCGCGCGTCGCCCGGCGGTTTGAGCACCTCGCGCGCCAGTTGCACGCGACGGTCGGTGTTGGTGAAAGTGCCGGATTTTTCCGCGAACGCCGAGGCCGGCAGGATCACGTCGGCATGGAACGCGGTCTCGGTGACGAACAGGTCCTGCACCACCAGATGATCGAGCTTGGCCAGCGCCTCGCGGGCGTGCTGCAGATCGGGATCCGACATCGCCGGATTCTCGCCCTCGATATACATGCCGCTTATTTCGCCGGCGTGGATCGCGTTGATGATCTCGACCACGGTCAGGCCGCGCACCGGATCGAGTTCCTGATGCCAGAGTTTTTCGAACGGCTCGCGCAGATCGGTACGGCCGACCGGCTGGTAGTCCGGCAGGAACATCGGAATCAGCCCGGCGTCGGAGGCGCCCTGCACGTTGTTCTGGCCGCGCAGCGGATGCAGGCCCGTGCCGGGACGGCCGACCTGGCCGGTGATCAGCGCCAGCGCGATCAGGCAGCGCGCATTGTCGGTGCCGTGCACATGCTGGCTGATGCCCATGCCCCAGAAGATGATGGAGGCCCGCGAGCGCGCATACATCCGCGCCACTTCGCGCAGGGTTTCCGCCGGAACGCCGCAGATCGGCGCCATCTTCTCCGGCGTGAATTCGCCGATGCGCGCCTTCAACTCCTCAAAACCTTCGGTATAGCCGGCGATATATTGCTCGTCGGTCAGGCCTTCGGTGATGATGGTGTTGATGATGGCGTTCAGCATCGCGACGTCGCTGCCGGCCTTGAAGGCCAGATGCAGATGGGCGTGGCGCGACAGCTGTTGTCGACGCGGATCCATCACGATGAGCTTGGCGCCGCGCCTGACCGCGTTCTTGATGAAGGTCGCCGCGACCGGATGGTTCACGGTCGGATTGGCGCCGATCACGACGATGACCTCGGCGTCCATCGCAGCGGCGAACGGCGCCGACACCGCGCCGGAGTTCAGGCCTTCCATCAGCGCGGCCACCGAGGAGGCGTGGCACAGCCGGGTGCAGTGATCGACATTGTTGGAGCCGAAGCCGGTGCGCACCAGTTTCTGGAACAGATACGCCTCTTCGTTGGAGCCTTTTGCGGAACCGAAGCCGGCGAGCGCCTTGACGCCCTTGCCGTCGCGGATCTTCACCAGACCCCGGGCGGCGATATCGAGCGCCTCTTCCCACGACGCTTCGCGAAAATGCGTGAAGGGATTGGCCGGATCCACCTGGTCGTTGGCATCCTTCTTCGCGTTCGGCAGCCGCACCAGCGGTTTGGTCAGGCGGTGCGGATGATGGATGTAATCAAATCCGAAGCGGCCCTTGACGCAGAGCCGGTTGTGGTTGGCCGGGCCGTCGCGGCCTTCGGCGTAGATGATCTTCTCATCCTTGACTTCATAGGTGACCTGGCAGCCGACGCCGCAGAACGGGCACAGCGAGTCCACCTTGCGGTCGGCATAGACGACGCGGGTCTGGTTCTCGTCGAGCATCACGGACGGCATCAGCGCGCCGGTCGGGCAGGCCTGCACGCATTCGCCGCAGGCGACGCAGGTCGATTCGCCCATCGGATCGTCGAAGTCGAACACGATCTTGGATTGATGGCTGCGATAGGCCATGCCGATCACGTCATTGACCTGCACCTCGCGGCAGGCGCGCACGCACAGCCCGCACTGGATGCAGGCATCGAGATTGACGCGCATCGCGGGATGGCTGGAATCCCCTTGCCAGCGTTCGGTGGCCGGAAAGCGGCTTTCGGTGACCCCGACTTTTTCGGCCCAGCGCCAGAATTTCGAATCGGGATCGTGCGAGGTCGCGCGGGCCGGCTGGTCGGCAACCAGCAGTTCCATCACCATTTTCTGAGCAGCAGTCGCGCGCGGGCTCTCCGACTTCACCTTCATGCCGACGCTCGGCGTGCGCTTGCAGGAAGCCGCCAGCACGCGCTCGCCCTCGATCTCGACCATGCAGGCGCGGCAATTGCCATCGGGCCGGTAGTCCGGTTCGGGTTGATGGCACAAATGCGGAATCTCGCGGCCCTGCCGCTTGGCCACCTGCCAGATGGTCTCGCCGTCGATGGCCTCGACCTGCTTGCCGTCGAGTTCGAACTGGATTCTCGTCATTCCGCCGTTTCCTTGAACTCGTCGGGGAAATATTTAATCACCGTCGTCAGCGGATTCGAGGCCGCCTGGCCGAGACCGCAGATCGAAGCGTCGCGCATCGCCTGGCTCAATTCGTCGAGCAATTCCCGGTTCCACACCGGTTGTTGCATCAACAGCGCCGCCTTCTGGGTGCCGACGCGGCAGGGCGTGCACTGGCCGCAGCTCTCGTCCTCGAAGAAGCGCATCAGGTTGAGCGCGGCCTCCTTCACGCTGTCATGCTCGGACAGAATGATGACGGCGGCCGAACCGATGAAGCAGCCGTATTTCTCCAGCGTGCCGAAATCGAGCGGGATATTGTCCATGGCTGCCGGCAGGATGCCGCCGGACGCGCCGCCCGGCAGATAGGCGTGGAATCGATGGCCGTCCGCCATGCCGCCGCAGAATTCGTCGATCAACTCGCGCACCGTCAGGCCTGAGGGAGCCAGCTTCACGCCGGGGTTCTTGACCCGGCCCGATACCGAGTAGCTTCGAAGACCATGGCGGCCGTTGCGGCCATGCGAACTCCACCAGTCCGGGCCCCTCTCGACGATGTCCCGCACCCAGAACAGCGTTTCGATGTTGTTGATCAGCGTGGGCAACCCGAACAATCCGACCTGGAACGGATATGGCGGCTTGTGCCGCGGCAGGCCGCGTTTGCCCTCGATGCTTTCCAGCAGAGAGGATTCTTCGCCGCAGATATAGGCGCCGGCGCCGCGGCGGATGTGCAGGACAGGACCGCCTTGCGGCAGCTTGGCAAGCTCCATCGGAAGCACCTTGAGTGCGGCCGGATATTCGTCCCGGATGTAGATGTATACGTCGGTCGCATCGACGATATGGGCGCCTATCAGCATGCCTTCCAGAAAGCGGTGCAGATCGCGCAGCAGGTAGAAGCGATCCTTGAACGTGCCGGGCTCACCCTCGTCGCCATTGACCACCATCAGCCGCGGCCCGGGCTCGCCGAGCACAGCGCGCCACTTGCGCCCCGTGGGGAAGCCGGCGCCGCCGAGTCCGCGCAGGCTGGAATCGTCGAGGGCCTTGAGGATGTCGTCCTTGCTGAGACGACCGGCGCGCAGATCGTTCAGCAGCTTGTAGCCGCCGTCCCTCACATAGGCGTCGTAGTCGACGTAGGGCGGAATCACCGGCTTGGTCTCGCCGCGCTCGGCCGTCGCCAGCACTTCGGACGCGGTCGCTTTCATGACGAAGTGATGGCCAACCTCCGCAACCGGGGCCATATCGCACAGCCCGACGCAGGGCGCGCGCAGCACGCGAATGCCCGGGCCCGCCGACGCCTGCAGTTCATGCAGCAGTTTTTCCGCGCCCAGCATGGCGCAGGTCAGGGAATCGCAGACCCGGATGGTCAGCGGCGCAATGCCAGCCTCGCCCTCCTTCACCACGTCGAAATGCGCGTAGAAGGTCGCGGTCTCGAACACCTCGGCGAAGGCCAGTTTCATCTCGTCGGCCAGGGCAGCGAGATGGGCCGCGGAAATCTGGCGATAGGTATCCTGAATGAGGTGCAGATGCTCGATCAGCAAGTCGCGCCGCCGGGGCCGATCGCCCAGCAGGAGCGCCATCTCTTCAGCGGCCTGGGGGTCGATCTGGCGGCCTTTGGGTGTCGATTTGGCCCGCTTCCGGCCCTCGCCGGGATGCTCGAACGAGCGGACCTTCTGCACGTCATGACTCATTGAAGCATCTCGTCCCAGTTCAGCCGCCAAGGCAATCTAGTCGGTGGCATGCCACATGCCAAGAAGAAATGAAGCCGCATGGCACGGCCTGTATCAGAAGATCTTGACCGCGCTTTGCAACGTCTTCCAAGCGCCCCATGCCAGGGGGATCCCGACCAAGGCCCAGAACAGGGTGGCCTGAAGGTCAAGCCCGCCCTTGCCGATGCCGAATGAACCGGACGGCAGCGCAACCGCGCTGTGCGCACCCGCCGCCTGCAGCCTGGCGACCGCTTCGGCGCTCATATGCCATTTGGGGTCGACCGGCCTGATCAGGTAGTTGCAGATGAGGCCGACGACCAGCATGGCGCACAGGATGTACATGGTGGTGTTGTAAAGGTGATCGCGCGGCACGCCGGCGGCGAGCTGCGCCTCGCGGATGTAGTTCACCACGACAGGGCCGATGATCCCGGCAGTCGACCATGCCGTTAGCACCCGGCCGTGGATGGCGCCGACGAACTGCGTGCCGAACATGTCGGCGAGATAGGCCGGCACCGTGGCGAAGCCGCCGCCATACATCGACAGGATGATGCAGAAGGCGCCGACGAACAGCAGTATCGAGCCCGTATTGGCGAAGGTCGGCGCCAGCGCGTAGAGCGCGATGCCGAGGATAAAGATAGCGTAATAGGTGTTCTTGCGACCGATATAGTCCGACAGCGACGCCCAGAAGAAGCGGCCGCCGATGTTGAACAGCGACAGCAGGCCGGTGAAGCCGGCGGCGATCACCGCGATGGCGGCCTGTTGCTCGGTCGAGAGCGCGTTGAACTTGACGCCGGGCTGGCCGATCAGCGAGCCCGCGAAGATCTCCTGCAACATCGGCGACGCCATGCCGATCACGCCGATGCCGGCCGACACGTTCATGCACAGCACGATCCAGATCATCCAGAACTGCCTGGTCTTGTGCGCGTCGTCGAGGTGGACGTTATGCTGCGAGATCATCGCACCGGCCTTCACGGACGGCGTCCAGCCGTCGGGACGCCAGCCCGCCGGCGGAATGCGATAACGGAACGCGCCGATCATCATGAAGCCAAAATAGATCGCGCCCAGCGCGACGAAGGTTTCCCAGGCGCCGACCGAGGCCGGCGTCTCGAAATAGTTCATCAGGAGGTCGGCGAGCGGCGCGCCGATCATGGCGCCGCCGCCAAATCCCATGATCGCCATGCCGGTCGCCATGCCGCGGCGATCGGGAAACCATTTCACCAGTGTCGACACCGGAGAGATGTAACCGATTCCGAGCCCGATGCCGCCGATCACGCCGCAGCCGAGCCATAGCAGCCAGAGCTGATGCAGGTAGATCCCGAAAGCGCCGACCAACAGGCCGCCAACCCAGCACAGCGCGGCGACGAAACCCGCCTTGCGCGGGCCGGAGCGTTCGAGCCAGCCACCCCAGATCGCGGCGGATAGGCCGAGCAGCACGAAGAACAGCGTGTACATCCAGCCCAAGCTGGCAACGCGCCAGTCGCAGGTCGTCGTAAACAGTTCCTGCATCAGCGACATCTCGGGGCAGGTCTTCGGCGCATCAACGCCGAGGGCGCGTGACAGCGGCAGCCAGAACACGCTGAAGCCGTAGGCCATGCCGATGCACAGATGAATGCAGAGCGCTGCCGGCGGCACCAGCCAGCGATTGAACCCGGCCGCCGCGATCGTGCGCTCGCGGTCGAGAAACCCAGCGCCGGCACCGGGCACCCTGCTCACCCGGCTTGCGCCCCGGCGCCGTCGGTCTTCTCGATCAGAAACACGATGCGCCGTTCCGCGCGCTCGGTGATCTCGACCTTGTCGCCGGTCTCCCGGATCAGATTGGGGATGTCGATCACCGACAGGGGGTCGGTGCAGTGGACTTCGAGGAGGTCGCCCGGCTTCAGCGCCTTCAGCGCCTTGCGCGTCTTCAAAGCCGGCAACGGACATTTCAGGCCGGTGAGATCGAGTTTGGTCTGGGTCATGGCGCGAACATGGCGAAGCCGGATCGCATCGTCAACGGACATCGGCGAACGCAGCGGTTCACATCAGGCTGGCATAGCTGAGGAATCCGACGAT
Source organism: Bradyrhizobiaceae bacterium Ga0074131 (assembly GCA_001464035.1). Taxonomy (GTDB): domain Bacteria; phylum Pseudomonadota; class Alphaproteobacteria; order Rhizobiales; family Xanthobacteraceae; genus Bradyrhizobium. The sequence continues at coordinate 45,099 of LNEC01000004.1, read as the reverse complement.
CTGGCCGGGCTCGACCGCGGTGATCTCCTCGCCGAGTTCGACCAGCCCGTCGGTATCGACCAGCGACGACAGCAATCCCGCGCCCTCGCGCGGAAATTTTGTCGCTTCGAGCATGCCGCCGTCACCCGCGCGCAAGACGACCCGGACATATTCGCGGCGGCCGATCTTCTTGCGGTAGGCGAAAGCGGCACGCACCGGCATCGGCATCAGCGGCTGTTGCGTGGCGCCGGCGAGCGCCAGCACGGTCGGCCGCACGACATGGACAAACGTGACAAAACTCGCCACCGGGTTGCCCGGCAATCCGATCAGCGGGGTGCCGCCGATAATGCCCATCGCGACCGGACGCCCGGGCTTGATCGCCATCCGCCACAGCACCAGCGAGCCCGCGCTTTCGACGCTCGACTTGACGTGATCCTCCTCGCCGGTCGACACGCCGCCGGTGGTCAGGATCAGGTCGTGGGAGCCGGCGACCTTCTTCAGGCCGTTCGCCAATGAGGCGCGGTCGTCCCTGATGATGCCGAGATCGCTGACCTCGCAGCCGAGCCGCGCCAGCATCGCCGCCAGCATGAAGCGATTGGAATCGAACAGCTGCGCAACCGCGCGCGCCGCGCCGGGCGAGACCAGCTCGTTGCCGGTGGAGAACACCGCGACGCGAAGGCGTCTGGTTACCTCGACATGGGTCAGGCCGAAGGCGGCGGCGAGCGCGACATCCTGCGGCCGCAGCCGCCGGCCGGCCCTGAGCGCGGCGTGGCCAAGGGCAATGTCTTCGCCGGCCGGGCGGACATTGGCGCCGCGCTTCAGGCCCGCCGGAACGACCACCCGGCCAGCGTCATCGATGCGGACGTCCTCCTGCATGAACACGGTGTCGGCGCCAGCGGGCATCGGCGCGCCCGTAAAGATGCGCACCGCATGGCCCGGCTGTATCGCTTCACCCGCCGACGCGCCGGCCTGGACGCGACCCACGATCTGAAACGCTTTTTCCTCGCCCTGCGGGAGATCGCCGCCGCGCACCGCATAGCCGTCGACGGCGGAATTGGTGAAGGGCGGCAGCGGCAGCGGCGCCCGGATGTCGCCGGCGAGAACGCGCCCATCGGCCTCGCCAAGTGAAACGGCCTCGATTTCATGCACCGCGGTGACCCGCGCGGCGATGATCGCAACGGCTTCATCGACCGACATCATCGGCCCGCCGAAGGCAAAGCAATCGTCGGACAGTTGCGCCATCTTGTTTCTCAGCTATCGATCACGCTGCCGGCCAGCACGTCCTCGATCGAAATCGCGAACTTCCGCATCATAGCGGCGATCGCCGGGATGTCATCGAGATGAGCCGTCGGCAGCGTGGTTTCGATCGCCGTGTCGGTGGCGATGCCGGCGACGGCAGGATCGTCGGGAAACAGCAGCGGCTTGCCGTTGGCCCGCCGATGCACTTCGATCTTGCGGTGCGGCTCGGACTTGAAGCCTTCGACCACCACCAGGTCGACCCGCGACAGTTTTGCCAGCAGCTCCGGCAGCCGCGGCTCGGCGGCGCCCCGCAATTCATGCATCAAGGCCCACCGCTTGCCGGAGGAGACCAGCACCTCGGTGGCGCCCGCCTCCCGGTGCACCCAGGAATCCTTGCCTGGCACATCGACGTCGAAACTGTGGTGGGCGTGCTTGATAACGGAAACGAGCAGGCCCTGGCCGAGCAAAAGCGGGATGATCCGGCTCAAGAGCGTCGTCTTGCCGGCGCCGCTCCACCCGGCGAGCCCAATCACTTTCATCTTATTCTCCGAGCCGCTGGCGGAACCGGGCTATGCTTTACCTTAACGTGCTTTATATCGGCTGACGGCGAATGTCATGTTAGCCTGCCGGATGATGATGAAGATCGACAAAGCCCCCGTTCCCCTGATCGTGCCGAATCCCGGTGATCCCCGCCTGACCGAACGCGTCGCCGGGACCGACCAGACCGGGGCTTCGGTCGAGATCAACGTGCCCGTCGAGCGGCCGCTGACGCTGTACCTCAACGCGCAGGAGATCGTCACCATGATGACGATCGGCGATTATCCGGAGTATCTGGCGCTCGGCTATCTGCTCAACCAGAACATGCTGAAATACAACGACGTCGTCACCGAGGTCGAATATGACGACGACCTACAGGTGGTGGTGGTGCGCACCGAGCACCACACCAATTTCGAACAGAAATTGAAGAAGCGGACGCAGACGTCGGGCTGCGCGCAGGGCACCGCGTTCGGCGACCTCCTGGAGGCCGTGGAACGCGTAGCGCTTCCGCAGGCGGAGTTGCGCACCTCCTGGCTCTACCGGATGACACACGCCATCAACACCATGCCCTCGCTCTATCTCGAGGCCGGCGCGATCCATGGCTGCGTGCTGTGCAGGGAGGGCGAGCCGGTCTGCTACACCGAGGACGTCGGCCGCCACAACGCCGTCGACAAGATCGCCGGCTGGATGTTCCGCCACGGCGTCGATCCCGCCGACAAGATCCTCTACACCACCGGACGGCTGACCTCCGAGATGGTGATCAAGACGGTGCGGATGGGCATTCCCATTCTGGTGTCGCGTTCGGGTTTTACGGCCTGGGGCGTCGACCTCGCCCGGCAGGTCGGTTTGACGCTGGTCGGACGCGCCAAGGGCAAGCGGTTCATCGCGCTGGCGGGCCAGGAGCGCATCGTCTACGACCAGAACCTGGCTTTCGTCGCGGAGGAATCCGCGCTGCACAGGCGCAAGGGCGGTGAGCGTGAGGATTGAGACCCCCGGCGTGCTGCTGGCCGGCGGCCTGGCGCGCCGGATGGGCGGCGGCGACAAGCCGATGCGCCAGATCGGCGGCCGGACGATTCTGGATCGCGTGATCGCGCGGCTTGCGCCGCAATGCGACGGGCTGATCCTCAACGCCAATGGCGACCCGGCGCGGTTCGCCAGTTTCGGGCTACCGGTGATCCCGGACGGCGTAGCCGATTTTCCCGGGCCGCTCGCCGGCATTTTGGCCGCACTCGACTGGGCGGCGGCCAGCCGTCCTGACGTTCATTGGGTATTGAGCGCGGCGGCGGATTGTCCGTTCCTGCCGCGCGACCTGGTCGCGCGCCTGCATGCCGCGCGAATCGCGGAGGACGCGCAGCTCGCGGTGGCGGCCTCCGACGGCCAGTCGCATCCGGTGATCGGATTATGGAGCGTGGCCTTGCGCGAAGAACTTCGCCACGCGCTGGTGGTGGAAGACATCCGCAAGATCGACCGCTGGACCGCGCGCTACAGGCTCGCGACGGTGGAATGGCCGGTCGACGAACTCGATCCCTTCTTCAACGCCAACACCATCGACGACATTGCCGCGGCCGAGCGGCTGGCGGCGCTGGACGGGAGCTGACCAGCGGGGACTTCGATCATGACCATCAAGCCGGATCTGAATGGACACGTTGCGCTGGTGACGGGCGGCTCGCGCGGCATTGGGGCCGCGATTGCGATGGCGCTGGCCGAGGCCGGCGCCGCCGTCGCCGTCAATTACCTGGAGCGCGCGGCGAAAGCCGACGCGGTGGTGGCCGGCATCAAGAGCAAGGGCGGCCGCGCCGTCGCGGTCGCCGCCGACGTGTCACAGGCCGCGGCCGTCGCCGAGATGGTCGATCACGCCGCCTTCGCGCTCGGCCCGATCGACATTCTCGTCAACAATGCCGGCATCGCGATCGTGCGCGGCATCGATGAACTGACCGAAGCCGAGTTCGATGCCACCATCACGGTCAACCTCAAATCGGCCTTTCTTTGCACCCAGGCCGTGCTGCCGGCGATGCGTTCGAAGCAATGGGGCCGCGTCGTCAACATCTCCTCCGGCGCCGCGCGCGGCGCCGGCGCGATCGGCGTGCACTACAATGCGTCGAAGGCCGGCATGGAGGGACTGACGCGCGGCTATGCGGCGCGGCTGGTCAAGGAGGGCATCACGGTCAACGCGGTGGCGCCGTCGCTGATCGAGACCGACATGATGCGCGGCCGGCCTGAGCTGGCGGCACGCATCCCGCTGGGCCGGTTGGGGCAGCCGGACGAGGTGGCGCAGGCGGTGCTGATGGTGCTCGGCAACGATTACATGACCGGGCAGACGATCATGCTGAACGGCGGCATGACGTTCGTTTGAGCCGGTCCCGTCGTTGCGAGGAGCGTAGCGACGAAGCAATGACGTTGAGAGGACGACGCGCTGCTCACCCATGGGAGGTCACGCCGGGCGAAACCCCGCTCGCGTCAGCGCCGCGCGCCCTTCCTCCGACGCCAGCGCCGCCAGAAACGCCCGCACCGCCGGGCGCTGCTTGCGCGCGGTCACCAATGCCAAGTCATAATGCTCTTCGGCGAACGCAATGAAGCCGAGGCCCGCGGCATCGGCGACCGGCGCGATCGTCATGCCCCAGTCGGCGCGGTGCTGCGCCACGGCGGCGGCGACCGCGTTATGGGAACGCGGCTGATTCCAGTAGCCATCCGGGCGCGCCTCGCCGAGCAACCGGTCGATCAGGATGCGGGTGCCGGCGCCCTGGTTGCGGTTGACCATGATGCAAGCGGGGTCGGCGAGCGCGGCGCGCACCGCGTCCTGCGCGCTCAATCCCTCGAAACGCGCATCGCCGGCGCGAAACACGATGCCCTGCATCCGACGCCAGCCCGGCACCAGTTCGAGACCGGCCATCAGGAACGGCGCGTTGTAGCTCTCGGTCGTTTCATCGAACAGATGGATCGGCGCCAGATCGCATTCGCCGCGCCGCGCCGCCGCCAGGCCGCCGAGACTGCCGACCGCGATCGAACGCACGACGAGGCCCGCGCGCGAAAGCTGCGCGGTGACGAGATCGAGTCCGGTGCAGTGGCTGCCGACGATGACGAGATCCGGCACCCGCACATGCGGCGTGAACAGCGTGACTTCGGCCTCCGTACCGGCCGGCATCTGATCGGCCAGCGCATCGATCTTCAGGAATCCGTCGGCCTGCGCGAAAGAGGTGATCGCGCCGGAACCCTTGCCGGAGGGATAGGCGATCAGGCCGCCGTCGCCTTCGACCAGCGAGACCATGACGAATTCGGTGCGGCCGATTTCGCTGGCGATCCGCACCGGAACTCTTGCGGTGACCTTGGCATCGGAGCGCGGCGGCAGGCCGGCCATACGGCGCAGCACCGGCACGATCATGTCGTGGAAGGTGAACATCGCCGAGGTCGGAAATCCCGGCAGGATCACCACCGGCTTGCCGTCGCAGGCCGCGAGGCACAGCGGTTTTCCGGGCTTCAAGGCTATGCCATGGGCGATAATGCCGGGCTTTCCCAGCCGTGCGATGATGCGATGCGACAGGTCGCCGGCGCCCTTCGAGGTGCCGCCGGACAGCACCAGCATGTCGCTGGATTCAAGCGCTTCGCGCATTGCGGCTTCGAGGCTGGCTTCGTCATCGGCGATCGCGCCGAGAAACACCGCTTCGCCGCCGTTCTCACGGACCGCCGCGGTGACGATGGCGCCGTTGGTGTCGTAGATCGCGGCCGGGCGCAACGCCAAGCCCGGCTGCATCAACTCGTCGCCGGTGGAAATGACGGCCACGCGCGGCCGGCGCGCGACCGACACCTGCGCGATGCCGCAGGCCGCCAGCATGCCGATCTCGCGCGAGCCTATCACGGTGCCCGCGCGCAGCAGATGCTCGCCGCGCGCGATGTCGGAGCCGGCATAGGACACGAATTGCCCCGGCGAGGCGGCGCGGCGGATTTCGATCGCGCGAAGCTCGGCGGGCTGGGTGTGCTCGACCATGATGATGGCGTCGGCGCCGCGCGGCACCGGGCCGCCGGTCGCAATCGAGGTGGCCGTGCCCGACAGCACCGGACGCGCAGGCGCGACGCCGCAAGCGATCACTTCGTCGTTGAGCATCAGGCGAACCGGCGTCGCCTCACCAGAAGAAGCCAGATCGGCGGAGCGAACGGCAAAACCGTCGACATTGGAACGGTCGAACGGCGGCACATCGATCGGCGCCACGATATCCTGTGCCAGCGCGCAGCCGAGCGCGTCCGCGAGCCGCCGTTGTTCGGCGGGAACAGGGCGCGGGAACAACGCGGCTTCGAAGCGTTTCAGCGCCTCTTCGCGCGACAGGACGGTCAGGAACTGGTCCTGCTCGACGTCCTCGCGGGTTCTTGGCTGTTGCGTATTGGTCATGCCGAAGCTCTTATCATTCCCGCAGCATATAGCCATCGACCGGCGCGCCCGCAGCAAAACCTTCGGCGCCGCCGGGTACGGCGAGCCATGCTTCGGCGCGGGCGATCGCATCGAGCGTGAGATCGCCGACCGCCAGCGTGACCCAGGCGCCCTGCTGTCGCCGCAGCAGCGCGATCTCGGCGATGCCGACGCCGGAGGCGATCTTGCGCGCCAGCGGCAAGTTGAGCGATTTGCGTGACCGGCGGCCCGATAGAAGGTCCAGAGCCGGAAGCGCCAGCGTCCACCACGCCGCGAACGCCTGATCCGGCGCACCCTGCAGCGCAATGACCGGAATCTTGCCGATCCGGCCGACCGCGGTGGTGCGGCCGGGCTGCATGGCGATGCCGTGCGCGATCACCTCACCGCGCTGCGCGAGCGCCCTCACGGTCGCGTCGGTGCGACCGACGCCGCTGCCGCCGATCGTGAGCAGCAGTTCGTAACCTTCGGCATCGATCGCTCCTGCAATGGAGCCCGCATCGCGCGCCGCAGCCTCGACGCAGGCGACATCGGCGCCCGCCTTGCGGGCGCTCTCCGCGATCCACCGCGCTGTCACCGCCGCTCCGGCCGCGGGAACATTGACGACGCAGACGCGCGGCCGGCGAACCTTCAAACGCTCCATTCCCGCCGCGCGCGCGATCAGGAGACCGCGCGGCTGCACGCGCCGCCCGGCCTCGACAACGGCGGTTCCCTCGGCGATGTCGCCACCTGCCCGGCGAACGCCCTGCCCTGGTATTGCCTCCGCCAGCACCTGGACCAAGGGTCCCGTCCGATCGAGGGAATCGGAATCGAGCACGCAGTCGCAGCCCTCCGGCATGCGATCACCGGCTTCGACCCAGACCGGCAATGTCGTGAGCGACAGCGGCGAATAGGACGACGCGCCGACGAGATCGTTGGAGCGTAGCGCCCAGCCATCCGCAGCGGCTATATCGTGTGGCGGATGGGCTTTGAGCGCCGGCATGTCGGCAGCGATACAACCAAGGGCGTCGGCGAGCGGAAGCTCAACCGGCGCGACCGGCGCGAGGCCTTCGAGCACCGCGGCAAGCGCGACGTCGAGCGAGGTGAGCGAAGCGGGAAGATGTTGGGGCGAAGTCATGGAGGGGAGATCGGTCAACTCGCCTTCTTCTCCGCATTGGGGAAGAACAGCTGCTGGCCGTCGATCTTGTAGGCCGCGATCGCGGCCTGGCCTTCCGCCGAGACCAGCCAGTCGATGAAGATCTGGCCGAATTCCTTCTTTACCGAGGGAAACTTTTCGGGGTTCACCAGGATGACGCCGTATTGGTTGAACAGCCGCTTGTCGCCCTCGACTGCGATCTCAAGCTCACCGCGGTTCCTGAACGATATCCAGGTGCCGCGGTCGGCCAGCACATAGCCGTTCATCGCGCCAGCGGTATTGAGCGCCGGGCCCATGCCCTGCCCGATCTCGCGATACCACGGGCCTTTCGCCGCTGCGATATCGATGCCGGCCTGCTTCCACAGCGCCAGTTCGGCGGAATGGGTGCCTGACTTGTCCCCGCGCGAGACGAACGGCGCAGCTTTCGCCTGGATCGCTCTCAGTGCCGTCTCGATATCCTTGCCCTTGACGCCGGCGGGATCGCCTTTCGGTCCGATCAGCACGAAATCATTGTACATCACGTCAAACCGCTTCACGCCAAACCCGTCGGTCACGAATTTTTCCTCCTGCGATCTGGCGTGCACGAACACCACGTCGGCATCGCCGCGCCGCGCGGTGTCGAGCGCCTGGCCGGTGCCCTGCGCGATCACCTTCACCTCGATATTGGTCCTGGCCTTGAACAGCGGCAGCAGATGGCCAAACAGCCCGGAATCCTGGGTCGAGGTGGTCGACGCCACCACGATGGAGCGATCCTGCGCGCTTGCCGGCGCGAGACCGGCGAGAACGCCGAATGCGAATGCTGACGCAAGCGATACAAGGCGAAACGCCATGGGGTTCTCCTGTTGCCGCAGATCAGATCACGAGATCGCCGCGCAGGAAGGCGGCGGCTTCCGGGGTGGTCGGGTGGTCGAGAAAATCAGCGGCGGCAGCGCGCTCGCGCAAGCAACCGCGCACCATGAACATCACCTCGCCGGCGAGCCGGCGGACCTGGCCGAGATCGTGCGAGGCCATCACGATCTTGATGCCGGACTGCGCCGCCATCAGCACGATCTCCTCGACGCCGCGGGTCGCGGCGGGATCGAGGCTGGCGGTGGGCTCGTCGAGCAGCAGGATTTCGGGATCGCGCGCCAGCGCGCGGGCCAGCGCCAGCCGCTGCTGTTCGCCGCCAGAAAGTTTTCGCGCCGGGCGTTGCGCGAGGTCCGGGAGCCCGACGCGTTCCAGCAATGCGGCGACACGCTCCGCGCGCTGCCTGCGCGGCGTGCCGGCCTGCGCCAGCGCATAGGCGACGTTGGCGGCGACGGTTCGGCGCAACATCACCGGGCGTTGAAACACGATGGCGCGCCGCAGCGGCGGACTCGCGGTCCGGCCGCCCCAGCTGACGCGGCCGGCCGTGGGCGAAGCGAGCCCCATCATGACCCGCAGCAGGGTGCTCTTGCCCGCTCCGTTCGGCCCGACGATCAGCGTCGGCGGGCCCGGCGCAATCGTCAGGTTCAACCGGTCGAGGATGGTAGTGGCGCCGGCCTGCAGCGAGATGCCGTCGAGAACCAGGGGAAGGTCGCTGGTTGGTGCGCGCATCGTCACCCCACCTGCCGTTCGGACCAGACGCGCGTTCCCCATGCGGCGGCGTTGATCGCCAGCACGATCGCGACCAGCACCAGTCCCAGTCCCAGCGCCAGCGGCAGGTTGCCCTTGGAGGTTTCCAGCGCCACCGCCGTGGTCATGGTGCGGGTAAAGCCGTCGATATTGCCGCCGACGATCATGACCGCGCCGACTTCGGCGGCGGCCCGCCCGAAACCCGCCAATAGCGCGGTGAGCAGGCTGAAGCGCGCGTCCCACAACAAGGTGACCATGCGGCCGGTCTGGCTGACGTCCATCGCGGTCAGTTCGTCGCGATACTCGGCCCAGAGATCCTCGATGGTCTGGCGCGTCAGCGCGGCGATGATCGGTACGATCAGGATGGTCTGGGCGATCACCATCGCCGTCGGCGTGAACAGGATGCCCATCGCCCCCAGCGGGCCGGATCGCGACAGCAGCAGATAGACCGCGAGCCCGACCACGACCGGTGGCAGCCCCATCAGGGCATTGAGCAGCACCACCAGAACCGAACGTCCGGGAAAGCGGGCCAGTGCGAGCAGCGCTCCGAGCGGCATGCCGATGAGGGCGGCCAGCGCCACCGCGGACAGGCTGACGGCCAGCGAAAGCCGCACGATGGCAAACAGCGCTGCATCGCCGTTGAGGATCAGTTGCCAGGCGCTGTACTGGTCGGACATCGCTCCCCCTTATCATCTTTGTTCCGCATAGACTCCGCTGATGTCAAATGATTGAACAAAAGTAGAACATGTACGAAGCGGATGAAACAGCGGGCGACGGAACTCACCGGTTACGACGTCGCACCGGCAGGTCAGATCCGCTTCGCCGCGTGGGCGACGCCCCGCATTGACGCTGCCCCTCCCATGGTTGCAAATGAGACCAACTGGCGCTATCGAGCCGCCGCTACGCCATGCGGCCAATGCGCCGACGGACATGGGAGAACCAGCGTGATTTCAGCAAGAACGATATTGATGCTTGCCGCGTTCGCAGGTGCGATGTCGGCGGCGCCCCCCGCCGCGCGGGCGCAGCTGTCGGACGACGTGGTCAAGATCGGCGTGCTCACCGACATGAACGGACCGGCGTCGACGCCGACCGGCCAGGGCTCCGTCACCGCAGCGCAGATGGCGGTCGACGATTTCGGCGGCAAGGTGCTGGGCAAGCCGGTCACGGTGATTTCCGGCGACCATCAATTGAAAGCGGATATCGGCGCCGGCATTGCGCGGCGCTGGTATGACACCGAGCAGATCGACCTGATCGTGGACGTGCCGGTGTCGGCCGTGGGACTGGCGGTGCAGAACGTCGCCACCGAAAAGAAGAAGCTGCTGATCGTTCACTCCACCGGCACCGCCGACTTCCACGGCAAATTCTGCTCGCCCTACGCGATGCAGTGGGTGTTCGACACCCGCGCGCTCGCGGTCGGCACCGCGCAGGCGGTGGTGAAGCGCGGCGGCGACAGCTGGTTCTTCATCACCGACGATTACGCCTTCGGGCACTCGCTGGAACGCGACGCCTCGGCCGTCGTCGTCGCCAACGGCGGCAAGGTGCTGGGATCGGTACGCCCGCCGCTGGCGACGCCGGATCTCTCTTCCTTCGTGCTGCAGGCGCAGGCTTCCAAAGCCAAGATCATCGGCATCGCCGCCGGGCCGCCAAACAACATGAACGAGATCAAGACCGCCGCCGAGTTCGGCGTGCTCAAGGGCGGCCAGCAGATGGCGGCGTTGCTGGCGCTGATCACCGACATTCACTCGCTCGGCCTTCCCGCCGCGCAGGGCCTGCTGCTGACGACGTCGTTCTACTGGGACATGGACGACAAGACCCGCGAATGGTCGAAGCGGTTCTTCGCCAAGATGAACCGGATGCCGACGATGTGGCAGGCCGGCGTCTACTCGTCCGTGATGTCCTACCTCAACGCCATCAAGGAGAGCGGCACCGACGAGCCGCTCAAGGTGGCGGCGAAGATGCGCGAGAAGCCGATCGAGGATTTCTTTTCCCGCAACGGCAAACTGCGCGAGGACAATCTGATGGTGCACGACCTCTGGCTGGTCGAGGTCAAGAAGCCGGAAGAGTCGAAATATCCGTGGGACTATTACAAGATTCTGGCGAAGATTTCCGGCGACGAGGCGTTCGGCCCGCCCGACCCGGCGTGCTCGCTGGTGAAGAAATGACATGCTTCACCTCTCCTTTGGGAGAGGTCGACGCGAAGCGTCGGGTGAGGGGTTATGGCCTAGTACCTGGAATCATGGATCTGTACTGCTGTCCATCCTTCGAGACGGCCACTTCCGTGGCCTCCTCAGGATGAGGTTAACTTGTTGAAACACAACAACCTCATGCTGAGGAGCGAGCGGCGCGAGCGTCTCGAAGCATCGGCAGCACGCGACTCACTGATCTTGCATAGCCAGTACTAGCGACAGACCGTAACCCCTCACCTCAGCCCTTTCCCACAGCGTCGGGTCGGCCGCGTTCATGATTTCGGCAAAGGCATTGCCATAGGCCGGAAAGCCGCCGCCCGGCGTCGCCGTCCCCAGATTGATCGTGGTCTTTTGAATAACCTTGCCTCCATCCTGCGCCGCGGCGCTGCCCGAAAGCAGCATGACTGCGGCGCCGACGACACGAGCGATGTTCATGTGCTGCCCCCGGAGCGGCGGCGCGCCGCGCTCCATGCGCGGACCTGGGTAGATATGCGCCAAAAGGCAATGTAGGCAAATTGCCGATTGTATGAAAGCATGGCTGCAACGGGCGCCGGAAGCCCGAAAGTCGAGATAACAACACCACGACGGGAGAGATCATGTTGGCATCCTTGCGCGCAGCCATGTTCGGTCTGGTTTGTCTGGCGAGCCTTGCGGCCGGCCTCACGCCATCCGCCGCGGCCGACTATCCGACCCGCCCGGTGAAATGGCTGATCGGCTTCACCGCCGGCGGCCCGGTCGATACCGTGGCGCGGATCATGGCGCAGTGGTTGTCGGAGCACTTCGGCCAGCAGTTCGTGGTCGAGAACCGCGCCGGCTCCGGCGGCAATATCGCCGCGGCGGCGGCGATCAACTCGGCCCCGGACGGCTATACGCTGTTGTTCGTCGCGCCCAACAACGCGATCTCGACCTCGCTCTACAAGAAGCTGCCTTACGACTTCATCCGCGACACCGCGCCGGTCGCCAGCATCATGCAACTGACCAACATGATGGTGGTGCCGATGGCACTGCCGGTCAAAACCGTCCAGGAGTTCATCGACTACTGCAAGGCCAATCCGGGCAAGGTCTCCTATGCCTCGTCCGGCAACGGCACCTCCGTGCACATGTCGGCGGAGCTTTTCAAGGCGCTGACCAAGGTCGAGATGACCCACGTGCCCTATCGCGGCTCGTCGGCGGCGATGCCCGACCTGATTTCCAACAAGGTGCAGGTGCTGTTCGACAACCTGCCGTCGGCGCTGGAACAGGTGCGCGGCGGCAATCTGCGCGCGCTCGGCGTCACCTCGCCGCAACGCTGGCCGAGCGTGCCCGATGTCCCGACGGTGGCGGAAACCGTGCCCGGATTTGAATCGGTCGGGTTCTACGGCATCTCCGGGCCGAAGGGCATGCCGCCCGAGATCATCGAGGTTCTCAACAAGGCGGTCGGCGTGGCGCTGAAGGATCCCAAGCTGGTGGCGCGGCTCGCCGACGTCGGCGGCATCCCGAAGCCGATGACGCCGGCGGAGTTCGGCAGGCTGGTCGCCGACGAGACCGAGAAGTGGCGCAAGGTGGTGGAGTTCGCAGGCGTGTCGGTGGATTAGGTGAAGTCGCGCCGCGCCGACGCCGTCATCACCGGGCTTGTCCCAGGAGCTACACGCTCACCGCCACCAGCACCGGCACAAATTCGCTGTGGCTGACCGCCGAGGACACCAGATAGGCGAAGCCGACCAGCGCCAGGAAGCCGATGAAGAACAGCGCGAAGAAGATCAGCGACATCTTTTTGGCGAACGCCGAAATGTTGGTCAGCCCGAGGCCGCCCGCGACCAGCGAGATGACGAGACAAATGATAGCCCAGCGAAACATCCTCGCCTCCACGCCCCTGCGACCGGCCCTCAACGCGCTCGGCTCGCCAAAGGTTCCCGACCGGGAACGCAGCATTGCCGGATCGCCGGCCAGCATGTAAGGGGTGGCGGCACCGTTGCGTGTCGCAGTGGCGGCCACTCCGGCGGGGCCTGTAGCTCAATGGTTAGAGCCGGCCGCTCATAACGGTCTGGTTGCAGGTTCGAGTCCTGCCGGGCCCACCAATAAAACCGGGCACTTCTCACGGGCGCGGCTTGCGCATTTCCTGAGGTCCCACAGCTATCCCCACAGAAACAGCTTTCCTTTGTTCTTGATTGGTGCGCGATCCGTTACCGATAGCAGCAACCGCGGCTTGCAGATGGTCAGGATGGTGATGCCCATAGACCTTCTCCAGCACCTCAACGCTCATGCCTAGGTAGCCTGCGGCTTGCCATCGGTCCGTCCCCGACTGCATGAGCCACGTCGCTGCGGTGTGCCGCAAGGTATGGGGCGTGACCTTCCCGGGCAGACCGGCAAGGGAAGCCGCACGTCGAAAGCCCGTCTTGACCGACGCCACTGGCTTCCCATGCCATTCGACGAAATGGCTCTTGGCAATACCCAGCCGTGACCACCGCCGCAGATGGGCAAGCAGCCGATTGGGCAGAGGGACGGGAGTTTGCCGCTTTCTCGTCTGAACTTGCCCCTCGGCAAGCCGGTAGAATATCCCCCGTTGCAGATCAACATATGAATTTCCGATTGCCTGGACCGGAGATGCACTGGCAATGGCCCCTGCCCGGGTACCGGTATAGAGACCGAGCAAAATAAAGCGGGCAATATGGCGCAGAGGTCGCTTCTCCGTTTCGATCTTTTGACCCTTTAGCTTTCCTCGATGAACAGTCTGCACTTCGCGAGCCCGCCAGCACTTCCAGAGAATTGCGGCTGCTTCCGAACGCGTCAGCCATCGGTCGCGAGGCTGACCTTGGGGAGGAAGAGCCACACGCACGATTCCACGATGCAAGCCTTCCTTGGCGTGGTGGTTGATGGCTGCGCGCAGGTCCTCAAGATCGCGACGCGCCCCGCCCCGATTGCCACGATGCTTCTGGTAAGCTCGGCACGTCTCTCCATTGATCTCAGAAAGGGTTTTCTGCCCCCACCAATCGTTGAGGCGAGCGATCCGTTCGTCGAAACCCTTCTTGTTACGCTGATGCTCGCGCCTGTCGTCCACGAAAATGGACAAGACATCCGCGACGGATATCGCTTCGATGTCCTGTTCCTTTCTCTTCGGCAGGTATTTCTCAACCAAATACTGATTTAGGGCCCTTTCAGCTTCTCCAACTTCCTCCGCAGCGCAGCCTGTGGGGACGTACTTCTTACCGTCCCGGATGACCCAATTGGCTCGCTCGGTGAGCCTACCCTTTTGATCCCTGCGCTCGGCGCGGAGGTATAGTCTCGCTCCTTTACTTCGACGCGGCATAGCTCCCTCATTCGCTTGATTTCTTCGAGTGTCGTGAAGTCTTTTCCGGCAATGCGTTCCATGCGCAGCCGACCGCGCGCGGCTTCGCGTCGCAAGCCCGACGCTGTCATTGATCCGTCGGGGAAAGCCAACTTCGCGGCTATGGAAAGACGGAGAGGCGCGTCAGGATCAAGCTGACTAGAATCGTGCGAATCGTCCATGTCCAATCGCCTTCCGAAGTCCGATGGACTTCAGTTGAGGACTGGACAGCGATCAGTCGCAGGAAGCGGAATAGGCTGTCTTCTGGTGTAGGAAGATGCGGCGGTTCACCCGGACACCGACACATTTGCGTGGATTATGAAAAACCGCGCAGAATTTTAAGTTTGTATGCCGCTTGCGGCTCCGTCACTTTGCGCGACTTCTCAATACTCCTAATGCATTCTCGGCCACAGGATCTCGACCGAACGATACCTTTCACCGTCCGGCCAAAAATGTTGCTCTTTGATCTTTCTTGGGCCGATTGAAGTTGCCGCGAGGGTTACGCGCCCACTTGCTATGAGCCATCTTGTTAGCATTTGATATTGAGCATCAGACGCGAAGATTGAATTGAACTTTTCGCGCTTTATCAGACACCGGTAAGTTCGCGGCTGCCGCTCACTGAACCCGTCTAATAGAGAATTATTCTGCCGGTCGATATCAGCCCTCTTCGGCAGTTGCTGAAGAAAAGACAGAAGAGCCCCCTTACCCGCTCGAAACGTGACGCCCTCGTCAGGCAACAGATCGCGTGAAAAAAAATAGCACTTCCTAATCGCCTCATGTAACGCGACAGATTTCCACGGAACTAACCGAAATTGGATCGCCAGCTTGCCTGCCGCATAGACCAATCCAAATTTCTCTGCGACATCACGCGCAAGATTTCCATCACTATCGTCCACTACCGACTCCGTGAACCTCTTTATGTGATCTTTGATCAACACACGGACCGCGGGTTTTCGTGCGATCAACAATTCCAGGAATGCCTCGATGACGTGCCCCTGATTTTTCTCACAAACCTTGAACCACTGCCCCCAGGACAATTCCTGTTCAACATCAGATCTTCGATCAAATATGTCCGTGGCCCCATCGAACGTTGCTGGCACGTCTATGAAACGAACCGTTTCGCCGGGGTTTCTCTCTGAACGCGAGCGGGACGCCAAATCACGTATTGAAATCTCATTCGACGACAGAACAATGGTTCTCCAATTGTCCTTAGCTTCAGGCGAATACGAGGAGTGCCGACCGGTACCAGCCCCCAACGTGAAGATATACGCTAACGATTTGACCCGTGCATACTTGTCACGATCCGATCCCTTCATACTCATCAAGTCATCGATTGGTGCGAGGCAGTCGTTGAGTTCCGGCAACTGCTCTTGAAGTCTGGCGTCAGTCGCATTCCAATCCAGCAAATTCGCAGCCGACCCGTTTCCGATCACAGAACCCGCCACAACGGTTGCAAGTGTTTTCCCTGAGCGTGATTGACCGGACAAGCAGAAGCCAAACGTGTTCTTTCCAGCGATCTTCAGAATGGCTGGGGCGAATGCTGTGCAAATGCTGAACATTAGTATTGATGATGATTGTGCAGGTGCCGCAATTGAGGACTTCCAACTTGCTACGCTGCCGCTACGCTTTATTTTACCTCGCAAATCAAGAGGTTTAGACCGTCGAAATCCAACAATGTTCGACGACGATGTCCCGATAACTTTGTCCGGCCTTACAAATGCCTTTCCGTTCTTTGTCCATCCCGCCTGAGCGGCATAGACAAGCTCCAAGCTGCATCTCGTTCCAGCCGTCGCTTCGAGGAGTGTCTTCAGCGACAACTTTTCATTGGGCAAGAGCGCGCCAGCATCACGCAGATGCTTTGCGAATAGACGCTGGTCACTTACGGTTGACGGTGGCAATTCGATCAGAGCCGCCTTCCCGGACGATGTCTTGAATTCAATCCGTTCGAGATACGTGCCGGTGGCCAGATTATGGATCCGAGCGGTCTTGCGAAGACCGAGTTTGGCAGAGCTGTTCATAGCAATCTCCAGTCGTTGTACATGTGTCATTGCGGTGTGCACGGTGTGCACACTCGTTTGGTAACCTTCTTCGTGGCTCGACAAATTCGAGAAACGCGGGTGCGAATAAGTGCAGTTCAGTGAGTTTTCGTGCTCAAGACTGCCTGTTTTGCTCAATCGGAGGGCTGTTTCGGTGGTCTGGACGGCCCGATTGGGCTTTCACTGATTTTACAAATCGAGCTTCACGATTGAAAATCCGTGATCGGTCATCGTTGGCCTTGCGCCTAACAAGAAAACGCGGGCATGAAGTCCGGCGGAATCCAAATACTGGTAAAGCGGAATCCGCTCGGCTACGCGCAGGTCCTGTTCCGAAGTATTTCTTTGCGGTACGCCGCTAGACATCTTTTTCTGATGAACACTCACACGGCGCTTAAAAGTCGTCTTGAGCGCGTAAGCCAACGCTTCATCTCGCCCGTCCCATTTCATGATTTTGATCGGGCGCGGAACGGAATCGCTTGGCGGGTTGGCCTCTCGTAAGGCAGGCTCCCAGGAGATACGGTTGCTGTCTGGCAATATCAGCCAGAGGTGAGCGCACCAGTGGGATTCGAACTTCCCGATCTTGTCTTGGTTGTAACTAAGATCGATTCCGCCTGCTGCCAGCTTAACGCCGTTTTTACGAAGGATTGACTTCACACGGTTGATCAAGCCACTCGGAGAAAAACGCGAAAGATCTTCCCGATTGGACATTTTGCTATCGATTATCGAAACGACGTGCGCAGACCCATTGGCGAGCAGAGGCTTGCACTCGGAGACAAAGAATCGTTGGAGAGCCCTTCCGCATTCGGGGCAAACTGCGCAGTGGCAGCGATTGCCTGGGCTGCAGTGGTTCAGTTCTTCGGCGATGTATCTGAGGTCTGGCTTTACGAACGCATGCTTCAAGAGAAAACGGACAGCCTTAACGCGCTCGCGCCGGGCCTCGGATTGTTTGGTTGCGTTAGACCAATGCGGCTTGCCATCGCCGTAAAGCAGCTCGGTAGATAAGGCTTCTTTGACCCAGGGCTTCGTAACGTTTCCACTCTTCGATGGTATTTTGGCCGCCGACATTTTCGATCTCCTGTTTGGGTAGTTTGAGGAAATCGAAAATCGTCACTTTGGGAAATACGCTCACGAACTCATGACTTAGCCACAGGTAGACCTTCCTAGGTCACCTCACTGCCAGCCTAGCAATGCTTGATTTCAGTATTTCGGAGCTAAATAGCTCTGATAGATTTTTAGCTGCTCGTCGGAGAATGGCTCGAATTCCACGGGAGCCGAGATTGTTTGTGCTGGGAATTGAACAAACTGAAATCTCTGGCGGCTTACCGGATCCAACTTCGGCAGAAATGCCTCCTGGATTGATTTGGCGACACCAAAATATTCTCGCAGCCCTCCCGTCTGCTCTAGAAGCGCGCTTGTTGATTTCAGCCATTGAGCTGTATCAGGAGCGAGGCCAATAACTTTCGCTGTGATTTCATGCTCCGCTAACAAAAATGGTGTTGTTACGACATAATTGACCCACTGCTTCTTAACGGTCGCTGGTGCGAACTTGTATGTCGGTCCATACCCTCCATTTGCAATGAAATGAATTGCTTTGTTGAGACTCGGCCTTTTGGTATGAAGTTTTGAATTCGGGGCACAAAGAAACGACTCGGCAATGCTTCCCGCTAATTCCAATTCAGAGCGTCGTTGCTCGATCTCTTCGTTGAATGGACCGATCACTGGAGGCGAGAGTAACGCGGACGCAACGACATCGGCAGAAAATTCGTTTTCTAGAAACTTTCGCTGCTGCGCAGACAATGCAAGTCTTTCGTCTTTTCTTACCAATGATTTCACGATCTGCGCAGCACCGACGAGACGACCGTGTTTGACGAACTTGAAATCGTTTGGTTCAATCACCCATAGTCCAAACGTTAGTAGCGCGAGGTGACGTTCAAACTTGTACGTTTCTTTACGATACAAACAGATGAGCGAAATCAGATCCAACACATCAATCTGAGGCGATTTTGACATCGTTATTTCCATTTAGGCCGTGCACACCGTGCACAGTGCCCAGACAGGTGGATTCGGTCAACTTCTTGGGAGAACTACTGGCGAAGTGACCGTCTATCACGTGCCGCGGCTGCGATACCGACAATATCCAGCCTGAACGCTACCAGTATGGGAGCGGTGACGCGGACAACCGCATATTTGTTGAGGATTAGACCATCCTTGCGGTCATCCCCCAGCTATGGATCGGCCATGAACGGTCGGAACCCTCCTCTACTGTGAAATGAAAATCCCTTAGGCGCTTTGATTCCAGCATTCTGCGCATGTCGGAAAACTGAGACCGCGTGACCTGAAGCGAGAGGCTCAGCGTTGGAAGATGCTTGGCTCTGAGGAGACGCCCGGCGTCCGGGAATTTGGTCTTCATCGGAGTGGGGGCAACTATCATGACGATTCCGGGCCAAGTGAAGCCCGGCTCCGGCATGGCAAGTACCGAAGGCATGATCATATATGTGAACTCGACGGAGCGACGTGGTGGCCCCTCCTGGACGACCTGTCCGAAGTTAAGGATGCCGCTGCCGACAATTTCTCCCCGCCAGTTGCCGGGCCGGACATCGGGCAATTTGAAAGCTGGCTTTTCTTTCCGAGGCACGGCGTCGATCAGTGAGAGTTTTTGAATGGTTACTTGAACTCAAAGCCGCCTTTGAACGACCCCTTCACCTTCATCATCGCGAGCGTTTGCGTCATGGTGTCTTGATCGGCACTCGGGTTGTACTCAAGATGCCAGCCTCGATAGGTCGTGACCACGCCTTTGTCTTCGTAGCCATGATGGACACCGCGGTACAACACCATCTTGATGTTATCCGACCGAAGGGTGCCGCACACGATATGGTTGACTGCTTGATCCTTGTCGCCGATAAAGATCATGATCGGCAGACGTAGGTCCTGCGCTTCAACCACCCGGCACGATGGCGAGACCGCAAAGACACCGGCAAACCGGTTCTGGTGCCCCATCGTCATCTTGTAGTGGCTGGCATGCAGCACTGCCGAACCGCCGCCGCTGCGACCCATCACGTAGACGCTATCCTTGTTCGCCAGACCCTTCTCGATCAGCCAGTCGAGTGCGGAGTAGGCATCTTCGGCTCTGCGCCAAGCCCAATGCGTGTTGGAGTCGTTGCAAGTATGCTCGACACCGCGCGGTGAAAAGCTATCGACGGCCAGCACACCGTAGCCTTGCTCCAGAAAGGACTTTGCTTTGTCTTGAGCCCAACGCTTCGCGACTTCGCCGTAACCGCCGCAGCCGTGCAGCAGGATGATAAACGTCGCGGGCGTTTTCTTCGGCTTGAACAGGTCGCCGGTCAGATAGCCGTCCCTCTTCACCTTGCCCTTTTCCTCCGGCGAACCGTTGAGAAAGTTCTTCGAAAAACCCGACTTGTACTTGTTCTCCGTCGAATAAAGGCCGCCGTCATTGTGCGTGTAGTTACCCTTCCACGGTATCTTGACTTGCTCGGCTGAAGCGACTGTGGGGATCATTAGCGACAGCAAGACAAGCACCAGGGTCGAAAGTCGCTGAAGCAGCTTTCGCTCCGAGAAAACTGGGCGCATTTCGGCATTGGACATCGTTCGATCCCTTCATGAAAACGTCGATGCGCGCCTGCGGAGGGGCTGTCGTTTAGGGACTATAATCCCTAGAGACTATATGCCTTATGGTGCTCGATCCCGCAATGCAGGATTGGCGCGCAGTGGTGGGGAGAAATGTTCGAAAAATCCGTCAACAACGACGGATGACACAGGAGAAATTGGCCTTTGAGGCCGAGATTGATTTGACCTATGTCGGCGGGATTGAGCGTGGCAAACGCAACCCGAGCCTGCTGGTAATGGCCCGGATTGCGGAAGCCCTATCTGTCCCGCTCACCAAACTCATTTCTGACTAAAGTTGGTGATCGACCGGCCCGTTTAGTATTCTTCGGCGAGCATGAGGGTGATCACCCGCTCCGTTACTGCAGGATCGGCAGGGTCAGGCGAGTGAAAGTTGAGATCCTTGTCGTAGTAATCAATTTTGAACATCACCGGCGTTCCGTCAAATTCAAACGCTCCAAAATCGTGTTCGCTGTGCGGGTCGTTGGCAGTGCAGAAATCGTCGAAGATCGCAATAGTTTGAACCAGCCGTTGAACTGCTTCTGAGCCGAGTGCGGCGACGCCGGGCGTCATGACAGCCCTGCCACCCGATAGTTGGCGTCGAAGCTCGTCGTTGAGCGTGCGTATGCGATCCGTGTCCGCGGACATGGTTGTGTCTCCTATGAATGTTGGATGTGTCTTGAGATTTGGTCGCCCGGCGGTCTTTGCCGGGACATTTAGAAAGAACGGCTCGGACCTTGGTCCGAGCCATACTTTTGCGCCCTTAGGCTGGGCCGGGGTTCACCAGCGCCACGGTGTTGATGTGCCGAATGAAGGTCGGTTGTTTTGGATAGTCGCGAAACCGAAGCGTCAGAATTTCGTCCTCGCGTTTGAGTACCGTCGCTTCCCACCAGCCGTCGGACGGACTTTCATGGACGAGCACCATGTGACCGACGGCTATGGACTCCCAGCTGCGAGGCAATCCCGACGTTACGGGCGACACGGTGCGAACCTCAGCCAGCGCGGCATCCGCTCGATCCTTCATGACCTTCACGGCTGCTGATTGCTCGACCGCGCCAGCTTGCGCTTCGGCGGCCGATTGCTCCTCTGCGATCCGTGCCGCTTCGAGTATTTGATCGTAAAGATCGCGCCTGACGTTGGGCACGAACAGCTTCACAACTTTACCCCCGCCGTGCACCCGTCCCACGGGCAGCTTCATGCCCAACGCTGAGACCGCATCCGGTTGGTCGATCAGCACGCGGCAGTTCATGTCCATGGCCGCAGAGGCGATGCTGTCCTTCAACTCAGGGAAGCGAGCGCCCCGTGGCTTACCGTTGGCGTCGAGTCCCAGGACGAAGATTGGATTCGCTTTCGCCGGTTCGTTCTTCCCAGATTTCTTGCCCATCTAGTGTCTCCCAGAAATGCAGAAGGGAGCCCATAGGCTCCCTCAATCTGCGACTGAATGGTAACTTTAGACCCAGAGGGTCGGGACGATTCGAGTATTCCCGGAAGTATCTCCTAGTCTAAAATCAGCTAAGTCGTGAATTCGACCTTGCGGTTCAAGTATAGGCTAATTGTGGTCTAAAACAAGCCTTAGTTTGTTCGCCTAAATGTATGAAATTACGTCTATTTTAGCGATTTTCGACCGCAGATTTGAAACAGGTAGCAGTAGTTGATTTGGCATCGTTCATGGTCGGCAACTCGGTTGCCATTGCACAAATCGAGACCTTCCGCGGCGCAATATCGCCAAATGGCATGCTGGATAAATCGGGGAAATAATCTCGGAAAGCGGGGATTGAACGAACGGGCATCAATACGGTCTGCGACGGCCCTGATGATCTCGGCGCAGCCGCCCGGGGCGTAGCAGGCTGGGCCGTACCTGTGAGGGATACCACAGCTCTCCAGGACACCTGATCGGAACAGAAAATTATGGACCAACGTGTCGATGGCGATCATGGCCTTGCCGGTGTTGAACCAGTCAGGGCGTTGCTCCCGCACACCCATCAAGAGGCCGGACAGCGACATGCTCAATAGCTTGTCGGACACGCCGAAAACGCCTCGGAGGGGGCCGATCAGGGCTTCCTGTCTGGCAGCCTCTAAACCGGCCGCAGAAGACCCTGTAGCGGCTTCCAGTTGGTTATCGATCCAGCCAATGAGATCGCCGCCTGCAACGTCCCGGACGAACAGGAAGAGGCTGTAGGCGGTCTGATTAAGCCGCCCATTGCGAAGGCGCGGACGAGGTACGGGACAGGTGTGGATATGGTCGGGCTCCCCACAGGTGAAGCTGCCCTTGTCGTACCTGCAACCGGCAAAGTCCCCGTAGCTGTAGAGCTTTTGGCAGGCGGGCAACGTTTGGAGGCTTGCCTGCATTTTGCGCCAGGAGGCGGTCCCATGCTTGTCCATGTAGCCGCGGGCGACCTTGTCAGAAATACCCTGAAAGCTGAACGCTGTAAGGAGCCAATCGAAAATCGGCGGCGTGTTGCCCGAGGCAACGGCCTGATCCAAACCCGCCTGACGAATCTCGTCGTCGATCTCATCCAGAAACGACAGGGATCCGGCGAGTGCACAGACATTGCGGATCAAAATGTCGGCGTCTTTGTGGGGGTCAGGAGAGTTGTTGGACGGAGTAGTCTGCCTTGCCGCCTTCCGCAGCGGACCTAAGGAACGTGGACTGGGTCCTAGATCAGAGATACCAACCTCCGCTGGGCGTCACTGTCGCCATCGATGTACCCTTGCGTGGTCTGAATCGAGCGATGACCAGCAAGCAACTGAACGTCGCGCAATGAGCCACCGGCTTTGTATACAAGCCGCGCGGCCCGCGTGATGAATGTTCGGCGACCCGAATGGGAGGAGCAGCCGTCAAGACCGACGGCGCGATAGGCTCGGCTAAACCAGATGACGATGCTGCGCGCCTTCATCTTGCTATCCCGCTCCGAAAGCACGACCGGCCGTGAGGGGTCGGTTGTTCCTCGGACAGCGGCTAGAGCATCGCGAAGGTCGTCATGGAGAGGGATTAGTCGGCCATGGCCCTTCTTTGCCGCCTGATTTCGCAGCTCCAATACGGTCCCTATAGCACCGGAAGGATCGAGGACCATTTCCCAGGTGAGATTTGCAATCTCAGCCGCTCGCAGGCCAGCCTTCACAGAGAGCAAGACGATCACGCGGTCGCGAAGCGGATACCGAGTCGTTTCGGCAAACAGGAGAAGGTTGTCGATCTGGTCAGCAGCTAAAATCTTCGCCTGCTTGCCCGGCATAAAACCTACGCTTTCAAATCTATAAGCGATTCTATCTACAAAGAATGGCCGCGCAAGCATGATTTACCGGAGCAAACCAGAGCGAAAACTGCAAAGGCGAGAGCTATATTAGCATCGTCGAACGCTGAGCAAAAGACGACTCAGCCGCGTCCTATCAAGCCACCCAGAGAATAGACTGCGCCCCGTATCGGAGCATGCGGTGTTTGGTCCAGCCGCGAACCACTGACTTAAGTGCTCAGCAGTTCAAACATCGAAGAGCCGGTTCGGGGGCTCGCCTTAGTGCCCTGTGTCACCGGTAACTCCATCTGTCGCCAGCCAAGGCTGGCTCCATCTCGTCGCGCTCGTGAGTAGCACACCTCTCGACGGGCCGCCAAATTAGCGGCCTTACTTACTTGATTCGAACCGCTCAACCTTTCGGGTTCGTTGCCATAGCTCAACGGCGTGGCCGTCCACCAATTGCTTAGCGAGACGTTCGGCCTCATCGTCGTTTTCGCAAACATCTCTATACGGCCCGTGATGTGGTCGTCTTCGCCGAGAATGTTTGCATAGTATCGCCTCAATCGCAGACCCCGCCTATCTCGGTGGGCGAAGCTCGGGCGACCGCAGCCAATCGTTCAAATGGCGGGCGGTGTCTAGCTGCCTGATCTTCCTCACTAGGGCGTCCCTTTGGGAGCCGTAAGGGTCTTGGCTAATCAAAAGTGTGAGGCAAGGACCGTTGTCGCTGCGGCATGCCACACGCTCGCTACGATGTCTGTGGGGCGTAGGCTTCGAGTTAGCACACAAATATGAATGCGAAGCGCTCCCACGCCAGAATGGGGAAAGCAATTAGTCGGGTACCCAACATAACATCGGGCGCTCCCGCTAGCCCAATAATTAAAGTTTCACCGGGTGGAACCGTTTCAAGTGACAGTACTTATTCGGATTGTGTGCTGTTTGTAACTTAACGCCCCGGGGCGGGGGTCGGGGGCGGCAGTCTTGGAATTACCTATTATCCTCGTGGTCGAGGACGAACCGTTGATACAGAGCCTAGTTGAGGAAACGCTCAGCGATGGAGGCTTCGAAAGTGCTGTCGTCGCATCCGGCGAAGAGGCAGTGACCCTTTTAAAGGGGCACAAGGGCAAATACCGGGCGCTTGTGACGGACATCCATCTACGAGGAACAATGGACGGCTGGGAAGTCGCCCAGCACGCGCGCGAGATCGAACCGGATTTCCCCGTGGTTTATATGAGCGGAGCCGCTGCGGCTGATTGGACATCGAAGGGCGTCCCCCACAGCATCATGCTGGCAAAGCCGTTTGCTCCGGCCCAGCTTCTCACGGCTGTATCTAATTTGCTCAACAGCAGCACTCCGACAGCGACCCCGTGAGGCGGGTCACTCGCGATGTAGAGCGGCTTTCTCAGCTTTCATCTGCGCCACCGGAGGTCGCCGGGAGGGCGCCTCGATATCTTGGGCGGTGGCCGCGCTGATTTGCCAATAAACAATGCCACACGCGCCGCCGGTGGCGGCTTCTTCATGATCCCAGCCATAGCTTCAAGTGCGACTGTATAACTTTTGGTAAAAAGGTATCGAGTTGGCCATCGCGAAATGCGCGCCGGAAATCTGCATATCGCAGCCATTTTTTATGCGATTTTATGGTACGACGCTTTATCGATGAGCATTGGGGGAAACATGGGCAAGCCGGAAGAGCCGTATATCGAGATCATCGTCGAGACTTACTACGAGAGCGGAGGTGGGCTTCACGGCGATATTCATGTGCGCCCTGCTGCTGGGCAGGTTTTTCCGCAACATCTAAGAGTCCGATTTCCGCGAGCGATCCGCAAAGCGAACCCCGTTCCGTCACGGTTTCTTGTCCTGGCAAAGCTGTCAGACATGGATGGCGGCAACGAGTTCATTCACACGAACCATGCTTGGGGATATCGTAAACTCTGATAATTCGACGTTGTGGCTCAGGATAGCTGCAAGCAGTGAGCAGCCTCGCTGCCGTCGGCGACGCCAATACGATAAGGTTTCTATGAAAAGCTTATCGTTTCAGCCGAATTATGTGCCTGAATAGCAGAAGCGCCGACTCCATCAGCTGTGTTGAAAAGTTATCGACTTGCGGTTACAGTCAAAATGGGCCTCGGTCCGCGAGCTACGCGACGGCGATGGCCCCATCAAACGGCAGTTGCAAAGTAGTCCTTCCCTTTGGGGCGGCCTTCTGATTGGACACGTAGATCCAAATCGACGCATCGAAATGCCGCCGAGAAACACCAAGAAGGTCCGCAGCATACGAAACCACGATTTGAAGGAAATCGTAGTCTCCTGCCGTCACACCAGCATCGCTCGCAAACGCTCTGATGTGCCGATCAACCGCGATGAAATCCAATCCAACCAAACCGCAGAGATAGTCCACAGTTTTAGGTCCAACTCCGTGAATGGCGCGTAGCTTTTCTCTGCACGCCGGGTTCTGTAGCCATGCTCGCAATTGATGAAAGTCATCGATGCTTTCGTTGCGAAGTAACTCCGCCAAGCAAACAAAGCGTAGCACCTTGGTGTGATGATGCCACCGCAAGAAGTCAGCGACTCCAATGGAGGCAATTGCATTGAACATCCCAGACAGGGTTGCAGCCTCAGGAAACTCTCGAACGATCCTGTCTATGCGTACCTTCACAACGGTTCTGTAGTTAAGTCCGGCTTGAAGAGCCGCGTCGGCTAGGATCGCGCCGACATGGTACAGAGGCTCGCGATACGAGGGGTAATGGCTAACTACCCCCCTCTCTTGGGCCAGTTGCACAACGAGACGCGCGGAGATTAGTGCGCTCAGAACGTCACTCTCGGACTTGGCAAAGCTCATGGGTTTACAGACTCTATCGCGGCAAGTCGCTCAACGCAGTTGGGACATGCCCCGCAGGGCGTGTCGCTGAAGAGCTGACATGAATACGTTTTGCCAATAGGGACTTTCAATTCGCTCGCATGCCTGACGACGTCGGCCTTGCTCCAGTCTCGGAACGGCAACTCGAATCGGATCGGTCCAAGATTACGGGAAAGTGAGTCCAAACCGTTAAGGAAAGTGGCAGAGCAATCTATTTCTTTGGCGCGATTGCTGTTGATAAAGCCAGAATAGACAGTGTCGTAACCGCGTGTTTGGGCGATGCAGGCACCTACGGAAAAAAATAGAAGCGTCCGGTAGGGGATGTAGAGCTCATCATCCTCGACGTGCTCCTTCCACAGATCCGGTTCAGCGATCAGTCTCGACGTTGAGTGCTGGTAGATGCTGGAAATATCGACCCGCAGAATGGGCGACATCAGGTCCGAGATTGGTAGCACCTTCTGCAGCGTTTCCCATTCCTTCTCTACGCAATGCTGACCGTAGTCGAAGAAGATCGGTTGAAACGAAATGCGCTTCTCAACGAGCCAGTAACCGACCGTGGTAGAATCGAGTCCGCCGGAACACAGAAGCAATGCACTCATTGAACCTCGCCTTTGTCTTGGCTGAGAAGTTGAAAGGTTGCGTTGAGACAGGCATCGAGATCGGACGAATAGAATGAAGAGCCTGCGATCACCATCGTATTATTGTTCTTGGTGCTGGGGTCATACGTGACGACGGGAATACCCGCCTCAATGGCGAGCCCAATTTCAACGAGCGTTCCGGGGTCGCGATCAGTCGGCACCGCAAACACGAGCCTGCACTTCTTGAGGAGTTCGCAATCCTTCTCGTAAATGGTACGCAAGGTTGCGGCGTCCGAGTTCGGCGGAAGCTCGCCATTCTCCACAACGGGTCGTCGGGGCGCAAAGTTATGGAACGCCAGCGCCTTCAGGGCCTCGTCGATGGCCGTGCGGTCGGCTTTCGCAAAGTCGGGCGCTGCAAAATAGATTTGCAGGGCCGGTCGCGCGCTCCAGGGAAGGAAGGTGCCCCAAAGCGATGTCATTTCGTCGAGTGAAAGACGTTGATCGCGTTCGACGTACTTCTTGAACATGTCTGGATAGGTAGTTTGTGAATAGGCCGCAGCAGCATACGTGGCCCGCCAACCTGCGGCGGCTCCGCCCTCGGGCAAGGCCGTTAGAAATGCTGCCGCGAAGACATCGCCGACGCCTACCGAATTGATAGTAGTTCCAAGTTGCGCAGGGAGCGCCTCAAGGTGAGAGGTGGCGCTAGAGCAATCGAGCAACTCGGTACCCCCACGATTCTGTTTGAGGATAACGTACTTCGGCTTGCAGCACGCAAAGGCCATCGCAACGCCATTCAGGGTTTGGTCTTTAGTCTTTGCAAACAGCGGGGACGATGTTGAGAGGAGAACAGTCTCAATCGATCTGTTGAGTTCAGCGAGCCTCTTAGGCGTTTCGAGGTCATAGGCCACATCGACGTGCAAGCGAGCAGTAACTGACAACATCGCGCATACGTCTGACAAACTGTACGCGCCCGGAAAGATCAGCACCTCATCCGCGTGTTTCAAAGCCGTCGAAACGTCGCTGAGCTGGACGGCCTTTTCGTCTCGCAGCAGTGTATCGTACTCTTGGTCCGCCACCTCAGTCGCGTCGAAAATCAGTGTGATGTTGGGAGCACCCGTGACTATTCCCAGGACGACTAGCTCGACACATCCAAGCTTCGCGAAGTAGTCGCGGGTCAGTTTTTCCAAATAGCTTGGTATGACGACCGCCGCACGGAAGGCTTGGCCTAAAGCCCAAAAGCCACGAGCTGCGTGGGCGACGCCGCCAAGACGTAGCTTGTTTTCAGTCCCGGGCGGCGTGATCGTAAAGTCAACGAAAACCTCGCCAACGAGTAGAGGCACTCTCGTTGGCGCAGTCATGGGTGCGAAGAAGGTGCAAAGTCCGCCGATACTGTGGCTACGGCCCCCGAGCCATTCGAACCAGTGACCGTGCCGGTGTACGTCCAGCCATCTTTGAGGCAACCGGCGAGATAATTGTACGTCGTTGGGAGATTGCCGACCGTTATGCCTGCGTCAGTTTCCGCCACGATGCGCTTCTTGTGCGCTACTCGCAATTGTTGTCCGGGTGGGGGCACGGTGCCGCTTGCCTTGTAGAAATCGCAATGCTCAATGTCTTCGAGCGCGACGGCGAAAGCCTGAGCGCATCGATCAGAACCTGAGCCTGTGCCGGATGAACCCGGATAGTCACTGATCCGGCCAGAACCGCTGCTGCCCACTATATATCCCCCAAAAGGGCAATTACGAACGCAACTGAGGGTAGGAGTCAATATGAGCGACAAGTCTTGGGTGATTATCTACAAGATGTTGATGTTCGTCCCAGACACAATGGCTGGATCGTCATCGAGGGTACGTGCGGGGGGCTGATGGCCGCATGGCCCCGTACCGGAGGGAAGGACCAGCACTTGCAATGACGTGACGCCCTTGTGCCTAAGAGCTGCCTTGGGTCAGTGGAGCGTCTGAAAAGCTCAAATTCAGAAGTCGAACTAACCGACAGCAGACATCGTTCGGCTAGCCGGGCAGTCCGGTTCGAACCGGCGGTCACCACTTTCTGCATTGTGATACAACCAGCCCACATCACCACAAAAAGGGGCTAACTAATTCACAAAACCTAAACAGCTTGTGACTGACTGTGCTGGATAGCTCGACTTTCAACCACGCCCAAATCAACGCACTTCTTCAAACCTACTAGGCCGATCACCGTTCGCAGCCAGAGCCGCTTGTGCTGCCTGATGGGCGAAATGGCCGAATCGTGATCTGGTCGAGATCGCATTGCCCTTTTTTGGATTGGACTCACCGCACCAGTCGGGAATCAAGCGACCCTGGGACGCGAAGTGCTCGACGTGGACGAAGGTCACGCGCCCGTCGGCGTAGGCAACTTCGTTGATTGTCCGCCAAGCCTTGCTCGGCCGGGCGTGCTGGATGACCTTGCGAGCTTCTGTGACGTAGTTGTTTTTGGTTCCGAGACCGAAGAGAACCACCAGCTTGGTTTCGGGCGGAAGATCCCCAAGAAAGCGGCTGGCGCAGTTGCCCGCGACCTCGCGACCGAAAGGCGCTGCGACAAACTTGTCGAGCATGCCTCCTCCGCTACCCTTCCAGACTCCATCCTCCTGCCGTTGCACCGTACAGCGTATGAGAGATCCCCAGGCAAATCGGCCAGCTTGGTCCGCAATGAGCGCATCAATATTGGCGTCGTTCGCAACCGCGCCGATTCGGCCAAGTATCTTTTTCACGGAATGCCGCTGTCCAGCATACGGAATCGCGTCATGCGACTTCGTCGCCAGCGCGCCCAGCGCATTGGGCCCTTTTGAGAAACCGAGTACCAGAATCTCGGCGCGAGGATTTCCCCAGCCGAGAGGATTGGCCGTGATGCGCCAATCACCTTCGGTGCGTTCCGTAAGGTCAAACGTCATAGGACCGCGATGGCAAAGGTCGCAATGGATGCGTCCGTGGGCGGGAATGCAGCTCAATGAGATACTCCGGATCGCGGCGCCAAATCGGGCGGGTCCTGCACTAACAAATGCTGATAAGGTTCACCAACACTCATCAGTTCGAATTTCCTTCGCCGAGGCCGTGTCGGTATCAACATCGGTCGCATTGAGATCGAGCTGCCAGTGCTTGCTGAGCACCCCTACCAGCCGCTTTTGCCGTACTTCAAGAAAAACTGGCTTCCATTCAACCTGAGCACGGGCTTCATTTGTCAGAATGAAGGGCGAACTCGTTCCCTTTCCGGTAAAGTATACATTTTTCTTAGTCTGGAAGTCGAAGTTGCTTGCGGACGGATTTTTCCGAATGTGAAGCGGCACTAGGTTAGCAAGTCGGTGAGTCCAGGAGTCGCGCACCTCTTCATCCGGAAACCATGACATCCACTCCGAGCCATCCGGCGGCGTTTGCGGCAGGACATGCTCAAGAGACAAATGGTCGAAAATCTGCTTCTTGCTCCCATCGCTCACCAGAGCTTCTAGCCGCAGCACCAATGCCATGCGGGCTTTGGGCAAGCGCCGATAGATATCGCCATCGAGCGCGGCGATGAATTCACGCTGTTGCTTTGCGGTGAGATGAAGCGTTGTAAGTCCAATCAGATCGCCATGGAACGACGCGGGTTCAATTTCCTTGGTCAGGCTCGCAAAGGTCTCGATGCGATCATTGATGCCAACCCGTGTAACCAGCATGAAATACGTCAGCCGCTCCAGCGCCTTGAAGAAGTCGTTCAGCAGCGCTGGCTTATTCCGGAACTTCTTGAAATAGAGAATGGCCGGGGGCACCCAGTCTTTAAAATCGACCCGATTTAGCCAGGATAGATAGTCATTGATTGACTCGGCATGTTCCGTTGCCTCGAAATCGGCCTCTCTGACAAAATCCCACACCTCTGAGAATGGACTGATGACCTTGTCTATCAAATTAACCGGTGAATTGTATTCGGTTACGTAATCCTGAAATTCTTTGACGAGCGTCGCTCGCTGCTTTTGCTTGGTATAAACGGTGCGAATGTGTGCGAACAAATCCCCGAAGGCGTCCCTTCCGAGCTTGCTTTCAATCTGACTCCACTTCTTTGCGTAGTCGCGACTTTTAGGTTCGCCAGCAATCTTGCGGATTGCACCAAGAATGTTCGCTTTAAGTATGTCGATGGGCGCAAGATCCAGGCCGCGATTGTTTAATACCGAAAAGATGCGATATGCGGCTTCCAGGTCGGGAGTGGAGATGACGACGAGAGAGCAGTCATTGGCAAGAAACTTCCACAATGCGTCTCGATCCGCAGCCGACAGTTCCGTCGCCTTCTTGAAAAGCAATGTAGCATTTTCACGGTAGCGCAGTCGGCTGTCTTCGAGCTTTGCGGTGTTGTCGATCAGTCCAGCAATGCCGCCGGGCTCCTGGATGAACTCCCGGAAGAAGGCGGCATCTTCCTCACGAGCGATGAGGCGGTACTCGTTCGTCTCGCCTAGGCTTGCCTTTCCCTTCTTGTATAGGAAATCGGTGATGTCGTCGGCGGCCTCCGGCATGGCTGCCCGTAGAGCGGCGAACAGCATGGTGAGCGTGCTCAACCGTTGCTGGCCATCGACCACGGACGATTTTGGGTCCCGATCATTCTTTATAAGGACGATGCTGCCCAAAAAATACTGGCTTGTGACCGGAGAAGTCCGAGAATCCTGCATCGCCGAGACAAGATCATTGAAAAGTTCTTCCGTTTGTTCCGTCGTCCACGCATACGGCCTTTGGTAGTCAGGAATTTCGAATTGATAACTCCCCTCGAAAATCTCGCGGATTAGCTTGTCGTGCGCTTCAAGTGTTTTGGCCATTTAATTCTCTCTAGTCCTTATGTGCGTCGGTCAGAACGCCACCTCTGCCAATGACGTTACCACATCGTAATTGACGCCCAACGAGTCGAAGTGCTTCCGACCGCAGGCGATCTTCTGGTTCTCCTTAGTGCGACGGTCTTCACTGTCCAAAGATCCCTTTGTTTCGCGCACAAAGTAGAGTTTTTCTTCGCGCTCTGTGACAAACGCCCAATCCGGGTTGTAAGTACCAATAGGCGTGTCGATCTTGAACCAGGATGGCAGTTTAACGAAGAGCTTGACGTTCTCGTTGCTGTCGAGGTCGCGCGCGAACTGCTTTTCAACCTCGGATTCATACAAGATAGCATCGAAGAGAGATTTGTTGCGGTTCTGGACCTCATAGAGATTGCCCAGATACCGAACAATGCCATCTTCGGCATCCTGCTCGATCCGGCTCATTTCCCAATGCTGGCCAGCTACCTTCTCGTATTTGATCCCTTCCAGCATCAGGTCATGGAGCGCCCGCGAAACCTCCTTCGCTGCGGCTGCCATGAACGCTTGTGGATTGATCTTGAACTCGCCGAGCCGTCCCGAACGCTTGAGAATTTCTGCAAGTGTGTGCCGAGTCAGCTCCGTCTCCTTCTGCAGGAAGGCGAGGATGTCCGGCAGAACCTTCACCTGCTCCACATCCCGCACCCGCGTTGAAATCTGCCGGTCGGCGGAGACCCCCGCGTCGGTAATATCCACCTCGACAACGGTGGTAGCCACACGCGCCGCCTTGATGGGCTCGATCTGCTTGATGCGGGCGAGCGCCCTCTCAATCAGGTCTTCGGTCTCGAAAGTCACACGATATCGGGTTCGGTGTTTGATCTTCTCCCAGAGCGCCTGGAAGTCGGCACTCAGGTGCACTTCCTTGCGGAATTTCAGTGTCCGCGCATCGCGAACATTGACAATCCGGTTCTTGAAAAGCTTCCGATTCACCTCGTCGGTAATCTCGGCGCGGAGATCAGCGAACGCGCCAGAGACTTCCAGCTTGAAATGGGGGTTCTTAGGATCAAACTTCTCCAGAATATGACCGGATGCATCGAGATACCCGTTTGCAACCAGTTCGCCCCAGATCTTGGCCGACTCGTCCTGACCGAGCTCGGACTCCCCGCCGTCCTCAGCGCGCCTAACGAGTTTCGCAAAGGCAATCCGCTCGACCCTTCCAAACTTGATGCCGAAGTCCTCTTCAAACTCTGTTTGCAAAGTGCGCGCGAAATCCTCATAGGACTCGTTCGCGATAACCGTCAGGCGATTGATGGTCTCATCATGAACGCGCTCACCGGTCTCATTGACGGGCAGCCTCAACCCTCGTCCAATCTCCTGCCGCTTTCTCTCGACTGATTTCGACTCATTCAGAGTGCAAATCTGGAACACATTCGGGTTGTCCCAGCCTTCGCGGAGGGCGGAATGCGAAAAGATGAAACGCAATGCCACGTTGGGGTCGAGCAACCGTTCCTTGTCGCGCATGATAAGGCTGTAAGTGTCATCATCATCGGCTGTGTTGCCGCGGGTATCCTTGGCGTGGCCCTGCTTGTCCTGTGAGAAATAGCCATTGTGCACATCGGCAACGCCGAACGGAATCAACCCCTTGTAGATGGGTTTGGCAGTGAGTTCCTTATAAGCCTCCTCAAACCATTGGCCGATCTTGCCAAGGCTCGTCGAACCGTCCTCATTATAAATGCGGTAATTTGCAACCCGGTCGATAAAGAAGAGAGAGAGCACCTTGATGCCCTTGCCCTTGAGGGCACGCTCCTTCTTTAAATGCTGCTCGACGGTCTCGTAGACTTGCGCCTTCATAACGTCCTCGCCCAGCCCGCCGACTTCCTGACCCAGATCAAGGAATCGGCCCTGATTGAACTCGATATATTCCGAGCCGGGAGAGCAATCGATGTTCTGGACGATGTAGCCGTCGCGGTAAGCGTCGCGCTCCTCGGATTTCACGAAAAGATCATCGCCCTGCTTAACCCAAAGCTTTGTCGCTTTCGGGCCAGCCGCACCCTCCTTGTGGATCTCGACCTGGGCTTTGATGCCTTTCTTGTTGTCAGTCTTGAGTAACTTCACATACGCGTCGTTGAAATTGTCATCCGAACGGATGGACGCGACTTCGATCCGCTTCACGAGCCGCAGGTCATATGCCTTGATCGGATCAAGCTTGTAGAGAAGGTTATAGGGATTGCGATGCGTCGCGCTGTAGCGCAGCGTCACCATGGGATTGAGGTTCCCAATAGCCCGGCGGGATTTTTCCGTCGTATCGACACTCTGCGGTTCGTCGATGATGACGATGGGGCTAGCCGCCTGAATGAACTCGATGGGTCTTCGGCCCGACATACGGTCATTCTCTCGGTTGATGACATTGAGCTTCTTCAGCTCATCCTCGGTCATTTCCGAGAGGTCTTTGTCGGCAACATCCTTCTGGAAGGACTGGATATTGATGACCATGATCTGAATCTGATTGCTGGTCGCGAACTGCCGTACCTTGCCGAGGCGCTTGGAGTCATAGACAAAATGCTGAAAGGGCGTGTTGTCGTAGAGCGTATGGAAGTGCTCCTTCGTCACCTCAATGCTCTTGAGTACCCCCTCACGAATGGCGACACTCGGCACCACGATAATGAATTTCTTGAATCCGTAAGTTTTGTTCAGCTCAAAAATCGTGCGAAGGTAAACATAGGTCTTGCCGGTGCCGGTCTCCATCTCGACGGAAAACTCGCGCCCCTCAAGGGCGGCGACCTTCTCTATTTCGTTGGCCTCCTGCACGGTTTGGACATTCTTGAGGATGTCCTCATCGCCAATGTTGAGCCGGTTTCCCAGCCCAAGCTCGGTCTGGAAAAGCCCGCCAATCTGAAGCGACTGGAACGCCATCGCCCCGGTCTGCACGAAAGGCTGCCCTTCGAACGCGCCGACAACGGCGTTGACGGCATCCTGCTGGTACTGAAGTGAAGGATCGAACTTGAGTTTCATACTGGTACCCTCAAACCGTCTTAAAGACGATTTCGGATTCCTCGGCCTGGGCGCGAGCCTTGAAAGTCTGAACAGCGTTGGCCTTCAGCTGGTCATTGCCCTTGAAGCCTTCGTCCAGGCAGATGACCTGCAGGGGGTTGGCCTCAGCGAGAGCGTCTATCAGCTCCGGAGTAATCTCCTTATCAAGGCAGATGAGAAGCGTACCATCCTCGACGGAGAATACGTCCTTCCCGCCCATCTCAACGACTTTCACTTGAGTCGTGAGCGGGAATCCGGCCTTCACAAGCAGTTCATATAGAACGTCCTCGGCGGTGCTTTCCTCTAACAGGTGGTCAATATGCAATTCGAGTTGGCTGCCGCCGTCGTCGAAGCCGGATGCATTCCCATTCCACACTTTGAAGTTTGAAGTAGAGAGTGAAAATGCCCGGAAGCCGGTGTCCGGCAGTTTGCGCTGTTCGAGATTCAATCCGTCCACATTTCTGCTCGCTATAGCCGCTCCAACCCGTCTGATCCTCTCCCGAGAGAGAGCAGAAATAGTTTTATAGCCAGCGTGCGCGGCTTCCGAGGTGCTCTCGCTTGTCTCAGGTAACTGAACCATAACAAAGCGTCGTTGGCTTTGCTCTTCATAGTTGAGCTCCATGACTGCGTGTGCCGTCGTGCTAAATCCGGCAAAGAAATCCAGGATGATGTCGTCATCTTTCGTGGCCATCTGGAGAATGCGCTTCATGAACTTGGGCGATTTGGGATAATCGGTGCCCATCCCGTCAAACAGCTCCTTGAACGCCCGAACCGCATGATCTGTGGAAATGTCTGCCCCCCACCAAAACGATTTTGACTTTGAAGTCCTCTCAAAACTTACATCGTCGTCATCCGCTTCCTCGTCATCCGCGCCACCTATCGTCGGATCAAGATAGACGCGGTGCTCTACCCCCCACTTATCCTTCGAGCGATTGTATTTGGGATGCAGGCTACCAAGCTCTCGCCGTACCTTGTCCTTCCCCCATCGCCAGCACCCGTCTGCCCCATCACCCAATAATGGAAGAATCTCAATATCGTCAGCGGAGTTCCGTTCAAGGTAGCAACGACCGCTGGCTTCGTTGAAAAAGATGGGAAAATACAACTTTGGTCGGTCAATGCGCTTATCTGCCCCGCCACGCTTCCGCAGGTCACGGAGCGCGTAAGCGTGCCCGCTAGCGTCCTTATACTTGTATTGAGACAGTTGTTCGTGCGTTAGTGGGATACCTAACGATTCGAAGCGCTCGTTGGCATACACGACAAGATACTCATGACAAGTAGCGACATTCTTCTTGTCATTCCGGCCTTTGAGATTGTTGAGGACGGATATTGTTGCGACATGATTCTCTTCTCCGAATATCTGGTCGCACATAGAACGAAGATTCATGACCTCGTGATCGTCGATGGAAATGAAGACAGCGCCATCTTCGCGGAGAAGATTTTTGGCTAGATACAGTCGCGGATACATCATGTTTAGCCAGCGAGAATGATACCGTCCGGATGCATCCGTATTGGTCGAGAATTTTCGCCCCTCCGCGTCAATTTGACCGGTATACGAAAGATAAGTCTCCAACGTCTCGGCATACTTATCAGGATAAATGAATTCGTTCCCGGTGTTATAAGGCGGGTCGATGTAAATGAGTTTTACCTTGCCGAAGTACGCTTTTTGTAAGAGCTTTAAAACTTCGAGATTGTCGCCTTCGATAAACACGTTTTCGGTCTGATCGAAGTTGAGAGATTCACCGCGCACCGGTTTAAGGGTCGCGACGCTGGACTGCTGGATAATCTTCATGCACTCGGCCTTGCCGGGCCAGTTGAGACCATACCGCTCCTTGCTTGTGTCAACCCATTCGCCCAGAACGCGCTTAAGTTGGTCGAAGTCGATAAGCCCTTCGGCAAAAACCTCTGGGAATGCTTGCCCGAGGGATGACTTCAATTCGTCCCGCTTTGCTTCGGAAATATCCATGGATTTCAAATCCATCTTCTCCGGTCCGATTGCTTCCGGCTTGTTCATCTTCTGACCTTTCACTGAACTTGAAACCTGATAGTGAAGAGCTCCTCATCGGACACTGTCTGTCCAAGACGCTCCTCCACCTGATCCAGAAGGCCGTCCTTCTGAACCTCAATCTCTTTCGCCGCAGCGTCATACGCGCGCCACGCTTCATCTCGCCTTGCTTCGAGGCCGCGCGCCTTGCGCTGCAATGCCAGCTTATCAGGGAGATTGCCTGTCTGACGAACCTCCTTCTTGAGCGCCTTGATCTCCTCGTCGAGCTCCTTGAGATCGGCCTTTAGTCCAGCGCGCTTGTCCTCTGCCCAGCTGTCAAGCTTGTCAATTTCATCGTCGAACCATTCCGACTGCCGGGCCGCCATTTCATCGAGGATTGACTGGCGTTGCGCGTCCACCGTTGTCTTTAGGGTGTCGGGCAGCCGAACGTCGGCGGCACCGCTCTTGCTGACAGGTAGCTCGAATAGACGTTTAGCAGCTGCCGGGTCAATCGACACTCCGTCGTCCGTCATTGCGGCCAGAATGATGTGATCCTGATCGTCAGAGCCGCGGATCGAAAGTTTGTGCGCGACAAGCGTTCCCCCCTTGCCGACAAGCGGCGCGATTGCCACCGCGGTCTGCGGCCACGCAGTGTAATCGAAGCTAATCGCGGCTCCGTTTAGCTTGCGCGCGCCCGCTACCCCGATAAGGTGCTGCGCCAGCGGATGACCAAGCCGGTAGCGGTGCCCGTCAATGCCGAGCTTCGAGAGGAAATAGCTTCCAACCGGAACATCGATGCCAGCCGGGCAGGCAGATAAGGTGAATGTCAGATAATCGTCGTCGAACTTGGCCTGCTTTCCGAGCTCGTGCTTTGTGACAGACCAGAGCATTCGGGCGTAGCGATCAAGATACTCCTTGCTTTGGTCCATGTTGATTTTCAGGCGGTCATGAACCTCTGCGTCGAAGTGCTCCAACAGCTTGCGACGCGTATCCTCCATGGTCGCAGTGATGTGGGTGTCCATCTCGGTGCGTAGATGTTCGAACTCGGTTTCGATCTCCTCTGTCGAACGGCAGTTTTGGTAGATCGAAACAATGCGTTTCTCGAACTCCACGCCTGATTCGATTGCCCCCAGCACTTCGTCACTCGCACCGAACACACCGGAGAACAGTTTGAATTTTTCGGCAAGAAGCTCGTAGACCCGCTGGTCGGCGGCGTTATTCTTATTGAGGAAGTTGACCACTACGACATCGTAACGCTGGCCGTAGCGATGGCAACGACCGATCCGCTGTTCGATCCGCTGTGGATTCCAGGGCAGGTCGTAATTCACAACCATGGAGCAAAACTGAAGATTGATACCCTCGGCGGCAGCCTCAGTAGCCACCATAATCGAGGCTTTCTCGCGAAAATAATCAACAAGCGCGGCGCGGATGTCGGCGGTACGAGAGCCGGTAACGCGGTCGGTGCCTTTGTGGCGCTCAATCCAGGCATTATAAATTGCTTTTGACTGTGCGTCAGAATTCGAGCCGTTAAAGAGAACGAGTTTTTCGGCGTAGCCGTTCGCTGAAAGGAGCCTGACGAGATAGTCCTGCGTCCGCCGGGACTCGGTAAAGATGATCGTTTTTTCAGCGCTCCCAAGCTCCAAGGCCTTGGCGAACCCAGCGCGTAGCGCGCTCAGGAGCGCTTGTCCTTTGGCATTCTCCGAAATAGAGACAGCCAAATCCCGAAATCCGCGTAAATCAACGATCTCTCGCTCAATATTGGCGATGTCGTCCTGGGTGAGCAATTCCGTCTCAGCCTCATCTTCTCCCCATTCATCGGCGGTTTGCTCGAACTCCTCGTAATCTGCGGAGAGTTCCTGTTCGAGCTTCTCGCGAAGATCTTTGTCCTTGCCGAGCTGGCGTTCCAGTTTGCGGGCGAGGGTGTCCAACGCACCAGCGATGGCGAATGTGGATGAAGCGAGTAGTTTACGCATGATTAGTGTCATCAGCGACCGTTGGCTGGACGGTAAGGCCTGCAACGATGGTCGGCGCAAATAGTCCGAGACCATGTCGTAAAGAGCTTGCTCCTCTTGCGTTGGTACGAATTCCTGAGTGATCGGAATGCGGTTGGTGTAGCGGATATATTCCAAAACTTGCCGCCGGAGTGTCCGGTGACATACAGGCTTCAGCCGGTCTTTGAGTTCGTCAAATTGTTCGTCGTCAAGTCGCGCATATTGAGCGCGAAAACTCTTGGCATCACCGAAAGCATAATCATCAACAAGGCTAACGAGACCGTAAAGCTCCATGAGCGAATTCTGGAGTGGCGTCGCTGTCAGCAGCACCTTCGGCGAGTTGGCAAGCGCTCCCTTTAGCGCTCTGCCGATCCGATTGTCAGCCCGATAGACATTGCGGAGCCGGTGGGCCTCGTCGATGACCACAAGATCCCATGGAATGACCATGAGCTCATCTGCATTCCGCGCGGCGAACTGGAATGAGCAAATCACGAGAGTTTTCTGTTCGAATGGACGGCGCGCACCGTCCTTCTTCATTTTGTTGTAATTCCGGGCTTCCAGAATCGTGCTGGGCAGGAAGAACTTTTCCGCGAGCTCCTGTGACCATTGTTTCCGGAGGTTGGCGGGCGTGATGACCAGGATTCGGCGTTTTCCTTCTGTCCATTTCTGGGCAAGCACGAGACCCGCTTCAATGGTTTTCCCAAGACCGACTTCGTCGGCCAGGATTGCGCCTTTGGAAAGCGGCGATTTGAATGCGAAGAGCGCCGCCTCAACCTGATGAGGATTGAGATCGACCTGAGCATCGAGCAAGGCACCCGCCAGCTTTTCGGAATCAGCGACCGAATGCTGCCGTGTGAGCTCATGAGCAAAGAGCTTGGAATGGTATTCGGTGGTCAATTTCGCCCCCTTCAGGCTTCGCCACCCCTTGTTCTTGGCCGCGCACTTGCGAGCGCTTCGCAGCTTCGCCCGGTAGATTGGCGCGGTCTGTATCGCCTTGAGGGGGAATGACGCCTTACCCGCCGTGCGGACGCGAATCCCTCAATGCACGAGACGGATAGTCAGATGTATCAAATTGGGGTGCCCTTTGCATACCACTTATGCGACCTGAAATGTTTAATCCCACGGACGCACAACCACCGGAATAGTCGGAGTGTATCGATTGCGCTGGTTCTATCAAACAATGTATTCTGCCGCCTATAACAACCATAATTTGTATACTATGGAAGTGTGGGGGCGCTTTGAGGACAAGCATTGCCGGTAAACTCAACAATACGACACTGCCTGCGTCGAGGCCTCTCTCCCCGCTCTATGACGCGATCCACAACTCGTTGCAGGCCATCGAAGACGCCGGAGCCGGTCGTCATGAAATCGATATCGTTATTGAGCGATTTCCCGAAATGCTTGAAGAAGGCATTGCTCGCCCGGATACATTCAGAATTCGTGACACCGGCGTCGGGTTCACTGAAGACAACACCCGTTCGTTCTTCACAGCGGAGAGCCGCTACAAGGCTGACAAGGGCGGCAAAGGAAATGGACGGTTCCTTTGGCTAAAAGCATTTTCGCAGGTTGAGATAGACAGCTCTTTTCAACATGACGGCGGAATAGCCCGGCGATCATTTGTTTTTGATCGGAGCGAGGATCAGGACACACCGCCTGTCATGGCGGCGACTTCCAAAAAATCAGGGACTACGATCAAGCTTTCTGGTTTGGATGAGAAACTCAGTAAGCAGCTTTCAAGGCCGCTGGAGTGGTATGCCGATCAGATCATCTTCCATTTTCTCCCGTACTTCCGCAGGGCAGACGGCCCGGAGATAACAATTCGGGATGAGGGCGGGGTACTGAATCTCAATGCAAGGTTTGCCGAAACCGTTGCACCGAACGCCATGACCCGTAATTTCAAGGTCGAGAGCGACGAGTTTTCACTCACCGGCTATCGTGTCAATTCGGCTGAAATCCGAGAGAACCAACTCGTCTATGCTGCACGTGGCCGTGCCGTCAAGCGAGAGAAACTTGCGCGTTACGTTCCCGGCCTGGAACGTAAAATCGAAAACGATGATGGAAGCCTTGCAGCGTATTACGGATTTGTTGAGGGGCCGCGCCTGGACTTGATGGTGCGTACCGACCGCTTCGGATTCGAAATCAATGAGGATGAGGACGATCTATTTGAGAGCTCCAAGAGCTTAAGCGCGATACGTGGCGGCGCACTAGACGCTGTTCGCGAGGAACTCGCCGTATTTTTGGGAAAGATGCGAGAGCAGAAGGAAGAGACAGTCTCGCGATACGTAATTGACCAAGCTCCGGAGTATAGGCGTCTTCTGAAGACTCATGGAACGCGCGTACTTGAAGTTTTGCCCGCGAACCCGAAGCCGAAAGAGATTGACGCGGCTCTCGGTCGCGTATGGGTCGAGCGGCAGTCCGATCTTAAGGAAGAAGGTCGCGCTCTGCTGGCTTTTGAGCCGGGTTCAGACACGATGGAAGATTATCAGACGCAGATGGACGGGTTCTTCAAAAATTTCGAAGACCTCGACCAGACGGCTCTCGCGAACTACGTAGTCCACCGTCGGATCGTAATAAATCTCTTAGAGAAAGCGTTAGAGCGCGACGACGATACCGGGCGGTATCAATTAGAGGCAGTGGTGCACCGTCTCATCCATCCGATGCGGCAGGGGTCCGACGAAGTCGAATTCGAAGAGCAAAATCTTTGGATTCTTGATGATCGACTAACTCACCACGATTTCATGGAGTCCGATAAGGAGCTGAGGTCCAGCGACCGCCTCGAAAATGACGCAGCAACTAGGCCGGATCTTCTGGCCGTATTTGACCGGACCCTTACTTTCCGAGAAGGACGAGACCCGAGCACGTCGTTTGTGATCGTCGAATTCAAAAAGCCAGATCGAAGGAGCTTCGAGCGGAGCCCCCTCTCTCAGGTCTACGATCAGGTGCGAGACATACGGGCTGGAAGGTTTAAAGATCGCAAAGGCCGACCAATAGAAGGCACTAGCAAAGACGCGCCAGCGTTCTGTTACGTTGTCTGCGATGTCACTCCAAATGTTGAGAAAGGGGCTGTCGATGCAGGTGGACAGCTAACGCCTGACGGTCGCGGATATTTCGGCTGGAACTCTCAACTTAAACTTTACTTCGAGATCATCTCGTATGAAAAGCTAGTCGGCGATGCTCTTCGGCGCAACAGAATGCTGTTTAAGAAACTGGGTCTTCCGACCGACAGGTCAGAGGACGATTAATGCCACCTTCAAAGCAACCGGTCCCGACTCTCAGAATGAGAGGGCGCGGCTGCTGTTTCAATGTTTACTTTTGCCGACCTGAAATTACCTCGCAAGACTCGACAGGCACGTTTTCCGCCCATCCACTCCGGGCCATGCCCAGTTTCCTGCTGGAACACCTGCGCTGACAAAAGTCTACCGGTTCTGCCGGTCGCTGATGCTCGCGCTTGCGGCTCTCTACGTCGCGATGGTTGCGAGAACTTGCATAGTAACAGAGGAGCTATTCGGCCTTGGCGCTGCCAATATCAATTGTTCCAAATTCGGGCTAATTACATTGACCGGACTATGGGGCCGCCAGCCTGTGCTACGTGTCCGCAGAAGATTGGCTCTCGATCAATCACCCGAAGTAAGGGCCGGGATGGACGCTAACGACGACCC
The DNA here is from genome assembly GCA_001464035.1 of Bradyrhizobiaceae bacterium Ga0074131. GTDB lineage: Bacteria > Pseudomonadota > Alphaproteobacteria > Rhizobiales > Xanthobacteraceae > Bradyrhizobium. Next base: position 2,991 of record LNEC01000004.1, on the reverse strand, counting down.
AACCAACCCCTGCAAATCACCATACATTCCAGACGTATTGGTGATAACCCGTTGAATGGTTTTTTCGCGCTTCGCCCAGCGCCGCTCAGTTGATCGCCGCTCTTCTTGCAAATCCTCTTGCATGGTCACAAACGCTTCCACGATGGCGTCCACCCTTTGGCGAAACTCAATACCCGACAGGTAGGCAAACAGAATTTCCATCTTTTCGTTTTTGCCCACCGCGGCTCGTTTCGCCGACGCGACTTCGAGCAACAACAGCCTGAGGGCACTCGCCAGATGAATTGCACACCTTGGGTGCGTTACCCAAATCCCACTAATTTGTTTGAAGTGACTGCAGTCCTTGGGAAGCGCGTCACTCACCATTATGGCAATGTCGGCTTTTGCCTGCCGCTGGTCGTCCTTGATCTTTTGTATCCAGCCGTCACTCCATGCCTTCGTCCGTTTTGATTCCCAAATTATGGATCCAGCAAGGTCGCCGCCCGGATTTTGAACACGTTGTATTATGTCCGCACCGTTGATGCCCTTTGGTACGGGCTGAACCAGATCCGATGGGAACGCTTGAGAAATCAGGTCTTCTAGAGCAAGTTCGAGTACCTCGCCCTGGAGCTGTTGCGAACCTTGCTGCAGCTTGCGCCGAAGCTCATCGTTAGCCTTCATTGCATCTGAAAGGCGCTTATCTTTCTCAGCCACTTGCCTCGCATGTTCCTCTTCGAGCCGCGTTGAGATTTCTTGCTGAAGCCGAACTCGCTCTTCATCCAGCTTCCTAGCCATTTCGAGGTCACGAGCTTTTTCTCGTTCCTCAAGATTTCGCTTCTCGGTTCGGAGTTCAAGCTCGATTGCTTGTGCTTGTGCGAGCCGCTCGCTTCTCTCGTCCGCCTGCCGCTTAAGGTCCGCAATTTCAGTTGACAATCCGGACCTCAACCGTGCCTCGATCTCTATTGATAGATTGGCGCGTTCTGCAGCAAGCCGGTCAAAAATGGTCTTATCGAGAGCCGCCGCCCTTTCATTTAGCTCACGCTCTTTTGCTGCCAGAAGCCGTTTTCCTTCCAACGCCTCGGCCTTGAATTTCTCGCGCGTTCGTTCGGCAATTTGGTGATGAATAGCTTCGCTAATCGGAATCGCTTCACCACACCCTGGGCACTTGATGGTACCGAAACCAGCTTCCTCGTTCATAGTGGCTCCCAATTAACTGTTACTCTAGTGAATCACACCGCATTCGTTCGTGCAGCGTTGCACGATGCGCTGTTCGCCGATCAATTTGTCTCGTTTTATACACAGCGCATCCACAGAAGCTTGCATCCGACCCGACGCGGTACTGATGCCGGAACGTTGTTGCATGAAGACTTCTTTTTGCTGCCTAGAATCTGAAGGGCAGCCTATCGATCTCAGCGCAGATGAATTGAAGGTCATAGCGCACTCAAATCAACCGGCACATCGCCGAACTTTCTGATCACTCTGGCATCGCTGAAATCACCGGTAGCAGGGTCACCGGTGCGGCTAAAGGCGACTGCGCCTACGTGCCCTTCCTTGCGAGATAACGCCTCAGCTCGCATTACAGCAGCGTTTGGATTGAAGCATTCCGTGGGCTCGCCAGCAGCAATGCCGTCATCTACGGCGACGAAAGGTAGCGCGACGTAATAGGTGACTTCGGCCATGGCCTGACTCCAACTGCTTGACCTGACCGGCCAATTGTGTTCTCTATATGTTCTTTTGTCAATTGAAGGATGTTCTCCTGAGCCACGGCCGGGGGACAATCGCGCTGGCGCGCCCCCTTGCTTGAACGCTGAGGGAGGACCAGACAACAACAGTCTACGAGTATCGTTCGTTCGAGAGACGCAACACTGCGCACAGCTCGCGAAATGGCTAGGGCTTTTTTTCTCTTTCTTTCATTCTTCAATGGACTTGTTACTCGGTTTCTTTCGTCTCTTCTTGTCTCAGCAAGGCACGCCGATGCAGCCAATAGATAATCTGATGACGCTCCACGCCGAGGAGGAGCGGTTGCGCGGTGCGCATCTGGCTTTGACTACTGGGAATGCGGAGCTGACCGACCATATCCACATGATCTGCGAAGCGATGAACATACTTTGGGCGTTCACGCATGACTACGCTCGGAAAAACGATGATGAGCTGACGATCCAGTTCTTGGGCATCAGATTGTTCAATGCCGCCGGGTCATCGATAAAATTGGCGCACTCCGGTTATTATCAAAATGCCTTTTCCGCTCTGAGGGATTTTTTAGAGACGGTCTTCCTGGTCGATTTTCTCGTGAGCTATCCCGACAAGGTTAATCAGTGGAAGACGGCGGATGAGAAAGCGCTGCGGAATGAGTTTGGGCCTGCGGCGATTCGCGACGCGCTCGATAATCGAGACGGCTTCAAAGAGAAGAACCGGAAGAAGCTATACGACCGCATCTCCCATCACGCGACGCACGCGACCCCGAGCGGCTTCAAGCTCACATTGAATGATTCGTTGGGCGAGATCGGGCCGTTCTATCGTCCTAATTCATTCATTTCCTGGGCTCAGGAAGCGGTGAAGATGATCTGCAACAGCGGCGTGGTGTACGGCGCTTTTTTCAAGAATGTGGACTTAACGCTGCTGCGGACCAAAGAGCATTATATTGGCGAGCTGGATAGGTGGAAGGTGAAGTACTTTGGTTCCCCTGCTGCCAGCTCTCCATGAGCGCCGACACATAGTTTGAGCGCCTTCTGCAGCTATGTAACAAACGCACTAAGCGCGGCCCGCCCTTCTGGGGGCTCTATCGGCAGCGGGATTGGCTTGTCCAGACACCAACGCTACCTTGCGGTCGAGATGTAACCAGAGATAGAATGACCAATCCCGCACACACTCAGAAATCAAACCCAAGGGGGACGAAATGGTTAGTAAAACAATAGACCTAGGTGTGGGCTTTCAGGAGGTTGTCCATTCGGCCCGGACCGGAAACTCTGAAGTCGCCAAACCACCAGCGATTCGCGGAGAACCGAATGGACACCC
>LNEC01000003.1 GCA_001464035.1 Bradyrhizobiaceae bacterium Ga0074131 | reverse complement strand
GCGACCGCGAAGCCGCCGAGCGTTTCCATCAGCGGGCTCGCGCGATTCGAGACCCGCGCCATCTTGTTGGCATTGCGCTCGACCGCCGTGATGCTGGCGTCGATCCGCTCGCGCATGGTCTGTTCGAGCGTGAATGCCTTGACGGTACGAATGCCCTGCAGCGATTCCTGCATGGTTTCGAGAATGTCGGCGGTGCCGGTGAACTGGTTGTGCGCGAGGCCCTTGATCCGCTTGACCAGCTTGCGCAGCACCAGCATGGCCGGCGGCGCCACAGCGAATCCGAGCAGCGCCATGTACGGATCCTGCATCAGCATGACGCAGACGAGGCCGATCAGCAGCAGCAGGTCGCGGCCGAGCGCATTGATCAGGAGGTTGAGCACCTGGGTGACGGACGTGGCGCCGGCGGTCAGCCGGGCCAGAAATTCCGAGGAGTGCCGCTCCGAGAAGAAGGCGACGCTCTCGCTCATCAGCTTGGCGAACAGCCGGCGCTGGTTGTTGGCGAGGATGGCGTTGGAGATTTTCGACAGGATCACCTGGTGACCGTAGGTCGCCGCACCCTTGAGGATGAAAATCAGGATGGTGACGCCGGACAACAGCGCGATGCCGCGCACGTCCTTGTCGACATAGGCCTTGTTGATTACCTCGCCCAGAATCCAGGCTGAGCCGGCGGTCGCGCCCGCCGACACCGCCATCAGCGCGAAGGCGAGCAGATAGCGTCGCCAGTAGGTCAGGCCCTGTTCAGTGATCAGGCGGCGAATCAGGATCGCCGCGCCATGGGGATCGTCGGTGATCTTCTTGGGAAATTCGGTCATCCGCGTTCCATCGACAGCGCCGGCAGGCTCCCGCCCGCGCGTCAGGGTTGGCTTGCGAAACGTCCGTCTCCTTGCCCGCTATATCCCGGTTTTTCAAGCCAAATCGGGGCTTGCGCCGAACCGGGTTTTAGGCCGAGGCCGCCTGCTGCGACTCGCCTTGGCGCTCGCGGTACAGCTTCTCTTCCCACGCCAGCGCATGCGCGGCGATGGTATCGAGATCATCATATTGCGGGATCCAGTCCAGCGTACCTCGGATTCGGCTGGTGTCCGCGATCATGGTCATGATGTCGCCGGGCCGCCGCGGCGCATATTGAATCGCGAAATGGCGCCCGGAGACCCGCCGCACCGCCTCGATGGTCTCCAGCACCGAGTAACCGCGGCCGTAGCCGCAGTTCAGCGTCGCCGAAGTGCCGCCGTTACCCAGGTAGGACAGCGCCGCGCGATGCGCCTGTGCGAGGTCGCTGACGTGAATGAAATCCCGGATGCAGCTGCCGTCCGGCGTCGGGTAATCGGTCCCGAACACGTCGACCTTGCCGCGTTGTCCGGTAGCGGCCTCGACCGCGATCTTCAGGAGATGCGTGGCGCCGGCCGTGGCAAGCCCGATGCGCGCCCTGGGGTCGGCGCCCGCGACATTGAAGTAGCGCAGCGCGACATAGTTCATGCCGTGTGCCGAGGCAACGTCGTGCAGCATGATTTCGGTCATCAGCTTCGACGAGCCGTAGGGCGACAGCGGCCGGGTCGCGGCGCTCTCGGGCACCGGTACCTGCTCCGGATTGCCGTACACCGCCGCGGTCGATGAAAAAATGAAGCGGTTGACGCCGCACTTCACCGCCGCGTTCAACAGGCTGCGCGTGGTCATGGTGTTGTTGCGGTAATAGGCGAGCGGATCGCGCATCGAATCTGGCACCACCACCGAGCCCGCGAAATGAACGATGCTCTTGACGTCGTGCGCTGCGATCACGCCCTCGACGAGGTTCTCGTCGCCGGCGTCGCCGATGAACAGCGGCACGCCTTCGGGGACGAACGCGGAAAATCCGGTCGACAGATTATCGACCACGACCACGCTTTCGCCGGCTTCCGCCAGCGCATGAACCGTGTGACTTCCGATATAGCCGGCGCCGCCGGTGACAAGCACAGTCATGACCTCAGCCATCTCCCGATTTGTCCGAGATGCTATCCGGGACGCGGTGAAGAGCGGGTTTCGGCGCAGGCGAACTGGCCACTATGATTAATGTTGCGTATAGGACATGCGCGAAACGGAGCCTAACGTGCCGATCGAGAACACTTCCTCCGATAATCTGCAGCTGATCGTGCCGAATCTGCACCGGCGCTACTCCGGCGTCACCGCGACCAACCGCATGGTGGCGCCGAAACTGGCCAAACTGTTTCGCGCCGGCTGGCTCGGTTCGGATGCACCCGACGGCATTCCGCGGATCGGACTTGTGGATCTGGCGAAATGTTGGGGCCGCCGCACCCCGCTGGTCTGGCATGCCCGGCGCAACAACGAGATGATCGTGGGCGTGCTGCTGCGGTGGTTCGGCTGGCCCTTGAAGCTGATATTCACCTCGGCGGCACAACGGCACCATACCTGGATCACGCGCTGGCTGATCCGCCGGATGGATGCGATCATCGCCACCAGCGAAACATCGAAATCTTTTCTCAAGCGCGATGCGGCCGTCATCATGCACGGCGTCGACACAGATACTTACGCACCGCCGGATGATCGGGCGGCGGCGTTCGCGGAGGCCGGATTGCCGGGCCGCTACGCCATCGGCTGCTTCGGCCGGGTGCGCGCGCAAAAGGGCAGCGACGTCTTCGTGGACGCGATGTGCCGGCTGTTGCCGCGCTATCCCGATTTCACCGCGGTCATGGTCGGCGCGGTCACGCCGGAGCAAACCGCTTTCGCCGAGGATCTGCGAAAACGGATCGATGCCGCGGGGTTGCGGTCGCGCATCCTCATCACGGGCGAACTGGCGATCGAGGAAGTGCCGCGATGGTACCAGCGGCTGACGATCTACGCCTTCACTTCGCGCAACGAGGGTTTTGGGCTGACCTTGATCGAGGCGATGTCGGTGGGGGCGGCGCTGGTGGCGTCGCGCGCGGGCGCGGCCGAACAGGTGGTCGAGGATGGCCTCACCGGCGTGCTGACGCCGCCAGGCGATGTCGATGCGCTGGTGCAGTCTCTCGAGCCGCTGATGCGCGATCCCGCCGCCGCCGCGGCGATGGGTGAGCGCGGCCGTGCGCGGGTGCTGGAAAAATTCAGCCTCGATGCGGAGGCCGCGGCGATCGCGAAGGTCTATCGCAACGTCGCCGGCCAGTGATTCAAGCCGATGTCAGTCTCGCAAACTGTTCACTTCACTCCGAAGCGCTTCTGCGATTCCTGCTCGAGCGCTTCCCAGCTCGTCTGGAGGCTGGCGGCTGGCTGAAATCGGCCGCCGGCCTTGAGCCGATCGAAAATCCTGTGCAGCAGCGCGGCGAGATGTTCCGGTTCGCGGGATTCATAGAGCATCCAGCGTCCGGTCACGGTGTGCAGAACGCGCTCGCTGCGCTTGATCCGGTCCAGCAAGGCGCGAAGCGGCTGCAGCGCCCTGGCGGAAGTCGAGGACAGCAGCCGGGCCGGCGCTCTGACCCATCCCCATGGCGCATTCGGGACCAGAAAACGGGTCAGGACGGCATCGAACAGAGCGCGGCGTTCCTCGGTGCTTCGTCCGGCCGGTGCGATCACTTCCACCATCCACGCGGCGAGGACGGCCCATGCCAGCTGCCTCTGAGGCTCGGACCAGTTTAGACGCTTGAGATGCAAGTTATCGCCGTGCAGACGCTTGTAGTAGATCGGCCCTGGCACGAAGCAAAATTCGCCGCAGAGAGCGAGTTCCGCCATGAACCGGATTTCGGTGCCGTAACTATCGAGCGGATCGTGATCGCTCAACAGCAGGCCCGACGTGGAAGCCAGCGCTGAACCGCGGATCAGGCCGCGGAACGGTACGCAGTCCATCGTTTCCAGATAGGTCTGAACCCGTTCGATGGGTGCGCCTGACAATGGAAACCCGCGACTGACCATGGTTCGAATGCCGCTGGAATGCGCTTCCGCAAAGCAGATCGCCGCATTGGGCCGGCGCGACGCAGCTTCGACCAGGTCGGCGATGTAGGTGGGGGACACCTGATCGTCGTGCTGCTGGAAGACATAGAACGAGCCCCGTCGTTCCCGCATGGTCCAGTCCGTGTTCCCGGCCCAGCCCAGACGTGTCGGCTGGATTTGCATGCGGAACCGGGGGTCGCGGCGCAGAAAGGGCTCGCATGCTCTCGCGCTTTCCTGGTCGCCGGCGTCGACGGAGATCAGTACATCCAGATTCTGATAGGTCTGAGTCCTCAGGCACTCCAGCGTGACCGGGAGTTCATCCTGACCGCGATAGACGGGCACGCCGAGGGTGACGAGCGGACTGCTCAATGCCTTGCATCCTCGACGATGCGGCCGGCGCATACTTCAGCGAAGTAGGGAGCCATGGTGAGCTTGCCCGGATCGACGGAATGGAAGCGGCCGGTCGACGTGACCCCGATTTCGAAGCGGCGGTGCAATTCGCTGGATGGGTCGTAAATGTCCGTGTTGCCCCACGCGACAATGACCCCGCCTTTGACCGTGACGTCCTGCAGCTCGCCGGCATCGAGTTTACGAAGGGCAAGTGTGAATTGCGCCATGGCTTCAAGGGTTCCCTTCACCAACTGCGAGCGGAGCGGCTCCGGCGGATAAGTCGGCCAGTCGGGCGGCGTGACATCGTCAGATATCCCCTGCAGGCAGACAGGATACCAGGTGAGATAAGTCAGCCCATCGTCGTAGCTGACCACCTCGCCGAAGGGTCCCGAGACGAAGGTGGCGCTCGGCGGCGGGCCCGCGTCCGCCGGCAACCGGAAGCTGACGCCATATTTGAGACGATGCAGCCAGGGGCGGTTCGGTCGCAGCCCGCGGGTTTGATTGAGGGCAATTCGCCCGTCCCACAGCGCGTTGGCGACATGATCGAAGGGCTCCCGGACGGTCCCGTTCGCGGTATCCAGCGTGACCTCCAGCCTGTCGCCGTCCTCGACCGATAAGACTTCATGTCCCAGCCGGACCTCGATTCGCCGATCGGCCTGAATGCGTTCACGCACCGCCGCGGCCAGCGCCACCGGATCGATGGCGACCTCGGGAGTGTCGAAGGCCGCCAGCGCGACCTCCGGGTCAAATTCCGCTTGCCGTTCCGCAGCCGTCCACATCCGAGGCTCGCAGGATAGGTCGCGGCTGAAATAGGCATCGCTCCTGCCATCGCTGGCGTCGCGGATCAGGGAGTGAACCGTTGAAAGGTACCTCGAGACTTCTTCCGGCGAACGCTGGCTGTCACGGTGCACCACATAGGCTGCCGGACGCGACACCGTCATGGAATCTCCGGCCAGCCCTAGATGCCGCTGGAAAAACGGTGCAAAGGCCAGCGCTCCCTGCATCATCATGCGCGCTGTCGCATGGCTGAGGTCGTTGGCGTACATGTAGCCAAGGTGCACCTTGCCTTCGTTCGCAATCGCCGCACGGCTGAGCAGGCGGTCATTGCGATCGAACAACGTCACACCGATCCCGCGCGCGGCCAGCGCAAGCGCGACGCAGCACCCTTGAAGGCCCCCTCCCAAAACTGCGACGCGCATACTTCAGGACTCACAATTCAAGAACAAGATCGGGTTCTCGTCCGCAGCAGACGTTCGTCGACGCGGGGTGAACTCAATACATCAGATCCCATCCTGCTGTCTTGAAGCTGGCGTTTTTTCAGCCCAGTGCAGCTTACGGGGCGGCGCGGATTTTCGTAAGTACATCCGTAAGATAGGCATCGAGATCGCCGCCCTCGAACAGAAACCCCGGCAGCCCCGCGGCTGCGGCGGCCTCGATATCGGTGGGGCGGTCGCCGACGACGAAACTGCCGTCGTGACGCACCGGCCAGTGCGCCATCAGGTCGCGGATCATGCCGGGCGCCGGTTTGCGCCAGTGATGGTCTTCCAGATAGCCTTCGACCGCCCCGGCGGGATGATGCGGGCAATACCGGACGTCGTCGACCCGCGCGCCTTGGGCTGCCAGCTCGGCAAGCATCCAGTCGTGCAGCTTGCCGACATCGTCCTCGGTGAAGAAGCCGCGCGCCACCCCGGACTGATTGGTGAAGAAGAAGACAAAGTAGCCGGCGTCGTTGAGCCGGCGGATCGCTTTCGCCGCGTTCGGCATCCAGCGGATCCGATCCCGCGTGCCCATGTAACCGTCGTCGTGATTGACCACGCCATCGCGGTCGAGGAACGCGGCGGGCCGGAGCGCGGAAGGGGAATCGATTTTGCTCATGCCGGCGCCGCCTCGGCCAAGACGCGCTCGGTAATCCCAACCACGTCGGAAGCGGGAATGTCGCGCATGCAGCGGTGGTCGTTCATGGTGCAGACCGGCCGGTGACAGGGCTGGCACGGCACCACTGTCTTGGTCTGCACCGTCGCGGCAAGGCCGTTCAGCGGCGCCCAGTGATAGGGGCTGGTGGGACCGAAAATGCCCATGGTCGGCGTCCCGATCGCCGCTGCAATGTGCATCAGTCCGGAATCGTTGGATATCGCGACGCTGGCCGCCGCCATCGCCACGATGCCGTTGCGCAAGTCGGTGCCGGTGAGGTCGCGGACGCGCGGCCCGCCGATGGCGACGATTTCCGCCGCCAGCGCCTTTTCGCCGGGACCGCCGACCACCCAGACATCGAGGCCGCGTTCGGCCAGCAGCCGGGCCGCTTCGGGATAATAGGTCCAGCGCTTGGAGGCGCCGACCGAGCCCGGCGCCAGCGCCACGGCGGGCCCGGTGCCCAGCCCGTTCGCCTGCCGCCACCGGCCGGCATCTTCGGCGGGAACGTTGAGCTGCGGCACCGGCCATTCCTCCGGCAGCGGCGCGCCGTCGGGCAGCGCCAGCGCGGCATTCTTGTCGATGAAGCGGGGCAGCGCCTTCTCGCCCCAGCGCCATTGGTT
>LNEC01000002.1 GCA_001464035.1 Bradyrhizobiaceae bacterium Ga0074131 | reverse complement strand
ATCGCCCGGCGCAGCACCTCCGGCAGTCGCGAAAACAGCTCGGCCTCGCGCTCGGCGGGCTGGCGGGTCTCGCGCGCGTCGTAATGGTCGGTCATGGCCGATCCAGTGTGTTCGAGCCAATTGCGCACCGCCCTGCACGTGGTATCAGACGGCCGCTACCGGGGTCGGAGATGTCCCAAGAGACGGATTGGCTGACGCAATGGCTGAAGGACAAGACGCCGCGGCAGAGGGCTCGGCCGACGTTGTCGCGAAACTGAAGCGTCGCATGATCAATCACGCCTTGCCGTTGTGGTCGAAGCAAGGTTGGGACCCGACGACGGGCGGCTTCGTCGATCGACTCGACCACGACGGCCGTCCCGATCGTCGCTCGCCCCGGCGCGTGTTCGTGCAGGCCCGGCAGATCTATTGCTTCGCCAAGGCCGCGCAGATGGGCTGGTATCCCGAAGGTCGCGAAATCGCGCTGAAAGGGCTGGATCATCTGTTGTCCAAGGCGAAGGCCCCCGACGGCCGCCCGGGCTTTGTTCATGTCCTGACGTCCGACGGTGCGGTTCTGGACCCCCTTCGCGACACCTACGACCATGCCTTCGTGCTGCTGGCGCTCGCCGCCGTTTATGCGCTCGACCGCGATGCGCAGGTCCGCGCCGAAATCGACGCGCTGGTTTCGTTCCTGGACGCTCATCTGCGCTCGCCGCATGGCGGCTTCGTGGAGGGATTGCCGGCGTCGATGCCTCGACGGCAAAACCCGCATATGCATCTGTTCGAAGCGATGATCGCGACGTTCGATGCGACCCATGAGGCGGTGTTCCAGAACCGCGCCGGCGACTGCTTTGCACTGTTCCTCGCCAACCTCTACGACAAGCAGAAACGCGTGCTGGGCGAATACTTCGAGGAAGACTGGTCGAGGATCGAGCCTGTCAGCGTCGAACCCGGCCATCAGGCCGAGTGGGTCTGGCTGCTGAAGGGGTTTGAGCGGATTACCGGCTGTCCGACGGCGCGCCCTCGCGGCGAACTGCTCGAAACCGTGCTGCGTTATCGTGATGGGGCTACTGGCTGCCTGATCGACGAGGGCGATGCCGAAGGCAATATCAGAAGGCACACCAGGCGTCTGTGGCCGCAGGCCGAGATGGCCAAGGCGTGGATCGCGCAGGCCGAGGCGGGCGAGGCCGGCGCTGCCGATCAGGCGCGCGCCGCGCTGGCCCGCCTCGAGCGGCACTATCTTCGACACCCCGTCGCGGGCGGCTGGTACGACCAGTTCGATCGTGACGGCGTCTCGCTGGTCATGACCATATCTGCGCGGTCGCGGAAGCCGAGCAGGTGCTCGGCTGAGCACCTGCGGCATTACAGCCACCGCTTCCTTCGCTTGAAGCTTTTCAGGTTCTTGAAACTCTTGCGCTGGTCGCCGGCGCCGCCGAGGTAGAATTCCTTGACGTCCTCGTTGTCGCGCAATTCGGAGGCCGAGCCGTCGAGCACCACCTTACCCTGTTCCATGATGTAGCCGTGGCTCGCCACCGAGAGCGCGGCGCGTGCGTTTTGCTCCACCAGCAGGATGGTGACGCCGAGATCGCGATTGATCTTGCTGATGATTCCAAACACTTCCTTGACCAGCAAGGGTGACAATCCCATCGACGGCTCGTCCATCAGGATCATCTTGGGCCGCGCCATCAGCGCGCGGCCGATCGCCAGCATCTGCTGCTCGCCGCCGGAGAGGTAGCCGGCAAGACCGGTACGCTCCTTCAGGCGGGGAAAATAGTCGAACACCCGGTCGATATCGGCGCCGATCTCGCTGTCGTTGCGCGTGTAGGCGCCGAGTCTGAGATTTTCAATCGAGGTCATGTCGGCGATGACGCGGCGGCCCTCCATCACCTGGAAGATACCGCGGCGGACGATTTTGTCGGGATCGATGCCGTTGATGCGCTCGCCGCTGAAAACGATCTCGCCGCGGGTGACTTCGCCGTTCTCGGTCTTGAGCAATCCGGAGATCGCCTTCAGCGTGGTCGATTTGCCGGCGCCGTTGGCGCCGAGCAGCGCCACGATCGCGCCCTGCGGCACCTCGAGGCTCAGGCCGCGCAGCACCAGGATGACGTCGTCATAGACCACCTCGATGTTGCGCACGCTGAGCAGCGGGGCAATGGCCGGCGCCGCTGTTGGCGGTGGACGATCGATTTCAGTCGCTTCGGTCATGCTCTGATCCGGATTTCTACTCATCACCCGCGAAGGCGGGTGATCCAGTACGCCGAGACGCCCGCGAATTACCTAAGCGCCGCGGCGTACTGGGTCCCCCGCTGTCGCGGAGGACGACAGTTGCGTGTGTTGGGCCGCCTCTCGGCAACCGCTGCCTTACCAGCCGAGCCATTCGGCCTTGCGCGGCAGGTCGATGGTCTTGACCTTCTCGAGCTTGATCGCGCCGTTCTTGACGAGATCGTTGAGCGGTGCGTCGGTCGCTCCCGTGATCTTCATGCGATACAGATCGACCTTCAGGGTTCCGCGGTGATCCGTTTCGGTGAAGGTCGAGGGGTTGCAAACGCCTTCCGTGCCGGCTGGCACCCAATCCTTCTTCTGGTAGAAGCCCTTCTTGACGTTCTCGCCGGTCGCGCCGCCGTTCTTGGCGGCCCATTCGACGGCTTCCCTCAAGTAAAGCGCGGTGCAGACTCCGGCGATGTAGTGCACCGGACGATAGGCGGTGCCGGCGGCGTCGGACATCTTGGAGATTTCCGTCAAGGTCTTCATGCCGGGTGCATTGCCGCCCCAGGCCACAGCCGTGCGCAGCGGAAACACCAGCCTTGGCGGCGTTCTCGTCCATGCCCCAGACGTTGCCGAGGAACTGGACGTCGACCCCTGCGGCCTTGCAGGCGTTCAGGATCGAGATGTTCGAGCCTGCGGTATTGCCGAGATAAGCATAGTTGGCGCCGGAGCTCTTCAGGGTCAGGCACTGCGCACTGTAGTCGCCGGGCGTCAATGCGAACACGATAGGTGGCAGCAGATCGAAGCCGAGTTCAGCGGCGATCGCTTCACCCGCCGCCTTGGGTGCGTTCGGATAGGGATGGTTGGCGCCCATATGGACATATTTCGGCTTGCCGGGCTTGCCCCTGGCCTTCCAGTCCTCGGCGGCCCAGGTCAGCATGCCGCGAACGGCGTCCGAATAGCTCGGTCCGTAGAAGAAGTTGTACGGAGCGGGCTTGGCCTTGCCGCCTGCGCCGGTTGGGTCGGAGAGGGCCGCGGCGTAAGACGCCGAGATGTCGGGGATCTTGTCCTGGGCGAGGAAGCCGGTGAGGGCTTCGGTATCGGCGGTCCCCCAACCGAGAATGGCGGCAACCTTGTCGGTGCCCGACCACTTCTTGTACTGAGCGATCGCGCGCGGCACCTGATAGCCGTAGTCGACCGTATCGACGTTGACCTTGGCGCCGTTGATGCCGCCGTTCTTGTTGATCCAGGCATAGGCGTCGGCGACGCCCTGTCCGAACGGAGTTCCGACGTCCGAGGTCGGGCCCGAATAGTCGGCCAGATGCCCCAGCGCGATCGGGGCTTGCGCGCTGGCTGCCGTGCTGCCGAGCAGCAGCGCTAGCGAGGCGGTGCTCAATAGGATCTTCATGGTCATGATACTTCCTCCGGTCTTTTGTTGAGGTTTACAGCAGTAGGTCCCGTTCCAACCTCAATGCGAGAACGGGTAGAGTTTCCAGTAAGCCTTGATCTGCCGCCAGCGGTGCGCGAGCCCGTCCGGCTCGAACACCAGAAAGACGATGATGATGATCCCGATCGCCATCTCGCGCAGGAACGCGATGTTGTTCTTCAGCCCCAGGAACTGGTCGATCGGGCTGTCGCGCAGCGCGACGCTCAGCCACTCCATCGATTCCGGCAGCAGCACCATGAAGGCGGTGCCCATCAGCGTGCCCATGACCGAGCCGAGACCACCGATGATGATCATGGCAAGGAAGATGATCGAGCGGTCGATGCCGAAACCTTCGTTGGAGACGACCTGGTTGTAGTGCGCATAGAGCGCGCCGCCGACGCCGGCGAAGAATGCGGCGAGGCCGAACGACAGCGTGCGGTACTTGGTCAGGTTGATGCCCATAATCTCCGCGGACAGATAGTGATCGCGCACCGCGACCAGCGCGCGGCCGTCGCGCGAGCGGATCAGGTTGGTCACCAGCAGATAGCAGACCACGACATAGGCGAGCACGACGTAGAAATACTTCTTATCGCCGCGCAGCGAATAGCCGAAGATCGAGAACGGCTCGGCGCTGGCCGGAACGCTGCCGCCGGTGAACCATTCGGCGCGGGCGAAGAAATCCAGCAGGATGTATTGCGCAGCGAGCGTCGCGATTGCGAGATAAAGCCCCTTCAGCCGCGCCGCGGGCAGGCCGAAGATCAGTCCGACCGCGGCAGTCACGATCCCGGCGAGCGGAATGCAGAAGAACACCGGTATGCCGAACCGGTTCGACAGATAGGCCGACGTGAACGCCCCGAAACCGAAGAACGCGGCATGGCCGATCGA
>LNEC01000001.1 GCA_001464035.1 Bradyrhizobiaceae bacterium Ga0074131 | reverse complement strand
TATACCCGCTCGATGTCTTTGGTGCCGAACAGGCCATACGGCTTGATCATCAGGATAACGATCAATGCGTAGAACGGTGCGATCTCGTAGAGATTGCCCCAGTGCAGATATTCGCTGTCGAGGAAGTGCGCGAAGTTTTCCAGGAGACCTATGATGATGCCGCCGAGCACCGCGCCGCCGACGCTGTCGAGCCCGCCAAGGATCGCTGCCGGAAACACCTTGACGCCGTAGGCCGAAAGCCCCGCCGAGACGCCGTTGACGACCGCCACCACCACGCCGGCTACCGCCGACACCGTGGCCGAGATCGCCCAGGCCATGGCGAACACGCTCTTGACGGAGATGCCGAGCGATTGCGCCACCTGCTGGTTGAAGGCGGTGGCGCGCATGGCGAGGCCATATTTGGAGAGGCGGAAGAACCACGCCATTCCGATCATCATCGCCACCGAAACGGCCAGACTCATGAGATAGACGGTCTGCACCTGCAGTCCCAGGATATTGACGTGCTGGGTCGCGAAGATGCGCGGGAACGGCTGGAGATTGACGCCGAAGATCCATTTCATCAGCGCCGAGAACACCGTGGACAGCGCGATCGTCACCATGATCACCGAGATGATCGGCTCGCCGACCATCGGACGCAGGATCACGATCTGAATAGCGATGCCGAACAGGAACATGAAGACCAGGGTGATGGGCATGCCGAGCCAGAACGGCACCTGATACTTGGTCAATAGCGCCCAGCACACCCAGGCGCCGACCAGCAGCAATTCGCCCTGCGCGAAGTTCACCACCTGGGTCGCCTTGTAGATCAGCACGAACGACATCGCGACCACGCCGTAGAGCGTGCCGACCACTAGGCCGTTGACCAGAAGCTGGATCAGAAGCTGGGTGTTCATGCTGTCAAACGAGGTGCTAACCTCTCCCCGCTTGCGGCCGCAAGCGGGGAGAGGTGAAAGGGATTCGTCCTCTTAACCTCGCCCCGCTTGCGGGGAGAGGTCGGATTGCGTTCGGCGATGCGAAGCATCATCCAAAGCAATTCGGGTGAGGGGGTACCGGGCCAACGGCTGGGTTCACAGCTGAGCGCTATCATCTTCATTCCGCGGCCTCCGCCACAGCTCCGTCGTGCCCGAGGTCGACCACCGCCAGCGTGGTGCGTATGCGCTGGGTGGTGCCGTCCTGGAAGCGGATCACGGTATCGACCGGAATGTTGCTTTTTCCGCCGTAGATCGCATCGATTATCCCTGCGTATTTCTCGTTGATGACGCTGCGGCGGACTTTTCGGGTCCGGGTCAGCTCGCCGTCGTCGGCGTCGAGCTCCTTGTAGAGCAGGAGAAAGCGGGAGATGCGTTGCGCCGTCGGCAGCGTGGCGTTGACGGTTTCGACCTCCTTCCGCAGGAGCGCGTAGACCTCGGGGCGCGAGGCGAGGTCGGTGTAGGTGGTGAACGAGATCCGCTTCTTCTCCGCCCATTTCGAGATGATCGAAAAGCGGATGCAGATCATCGCCGCCAGCGCTTCGCGGCCGGCGCCCAGCACAACGGTCTCGGCAATGTAGGGTGAGAACTTCAGCTTGTTCTCGATGTATTGCGGTGAGAACCGTTCGCCGCGCGAGGTCTCCGCGAGATCCTTGATGCGGTCGATCACCACCAGCTGCTTGTCGGCGTTGAAGTAGCCGGCGTCTCCGGAATGCATCCAGCCGTCCTCCATGTCGGCGGCGGAGGCTTCCGGACTCTTGTAATAGCCGAGGAACATGTTGGGGTGACGCACGACGATCTCACCGACGCCGTGGATGTCCGGATTGTCGATGCGAATCTCGATGTTGTCCGCCATCGCCACGCCCGTGGTGTCGGGATCGACCCGGCCCAGCGGGTGCAGGGTGTAGGCCCCCAGCAATTCGGTCTGGCCGTATAGCGTGCGCAACGGCACACCCATCGCCTGGAAGAACTTGAAGGTGTCGGGACCGAGTGCCGCGCCGCCGGTCGCCGCCGAGCGCAGCCGGCTGAAGCCGAGGCGGTCGCGCAGCGCCCGGAACAGCAGCAGGTCGGCGACCACGGAGTGCTTGTTGCGCGCCAGCGCCGACAGCCCCGTCTTCATGCCGAGTTCATAGAGGCCTTGCTTGAGCGGCGAGGAATCCATCACGCCGGCGCGGACGTCGGCGGCGATCGACTCCCAGACTCTCGGCGCGAACAGCACGAAGGTCGGCGCGATCTCGCGGAAATCGTGCATCATGGTGTCGGGCTGCTCGACGAAGTTGATCTTCATCCGGCACAGCAGGCCTTTGCCGAGCACGTAGACCTGCTCCATGATCCAGGGCAGGGGCAGCACCGATACATATTCGTCGTCCGGTCCTTTTGGGTCGAACGACAGGTAAGTGGCGCAATGCCGCAGCACGCGGCCGGCCGCGAGCATCGCCAGTTTTGGATGCGCGGTGGTGCCCGAGGTGGTGCAGAGGATCGCGACGTCCTCGCCCTTGGTGGCGTCGACCAGGCTGTCGTAGAGCCCGGGCTCGCGTGCGGCGCGGGCGCGCCCGATCTCCGCCAGTTTGGCGGCTTCCATCAGCCTGACATCGTCATATTTCCGCATCCCGCGCGGATCGGAATAGACAATGTGCCTGAGTGCTGGCGCGCGGTCGGCCAGCGCCAGCAGCTTGTCGACCTGCTCTTCGTCCTCGGCGAACACCAGCTTGGCTTCGCCGTAGCTCAGGAGATAGGCGGCTTCCTCGTCCAGCACGTCGCGATAGAGGCCGAGTGACATGGCGCCGATGGCGTGGGTGGCGATTTCCGCCGAGACCCAGTCCGGCCGGTTGTCGCCGATGATGCCGATGACGTCGCCGCGGCCAAGGCCGAGTTCGACCATGCCGAGCGCGAAGTCGCGCACCCGGGCCTGATAGTCGTTCCAGGTGAATACTTTCCAGAGCCCGAAATCCTTTTCGCGCAACGCGATCTCGCCGCCGTGCTCCCTGGCGTTGAGTCGCAGCAGCTTCGGATAGGTGTTGGCTTGGGCGACGCGGCCGGCGTAATCCATCATGCCGCAGTCTCCGCGGGCGTGTCGTCCGGATCGACCAATACCTCGTCCTCTTCGCCGAGATAGGCGCGCTTGACATGGGGATCCGCCAGCACGGCGGCAGGATCGCCCTCTGCAGCACCATGACCCGGTGGGAAATATCCATCACCACGCCCATGTCGTGCTCGATCATCATGACCGTCATGCCGAACTCTTCGTTGAGGTCGACGATGTAGCGCGCCATGTCTTCTTTTTCTTCGAAATTCATGCCGGCCATCGGCTCATCGAGCAGGATCAACCGCGGCTCCAGCGCCATCGCGCGCGCCAGTTCGACCCGCTTGCGCAGGCCGTAGGGCAGGGTGCCCGCGGTGGCCTTGCGCAATGATCTCCTCCACCTTGCGGCGATGCTCGAGCTCCTCGCGCCGCGCGCCGGTCAGCCAGTACAGCGATCCCGTGACGAAATTGTTCTTCAGCAGATGATGGCGGCCGACCATGATATTGTCGAGCACGCTCATGTGATGGAACAGCGCGAGGTTCTGGAAGGTGCGGCCTATGCCGAGCCGCGGCCGCGCGTTCGGATTGAGGCCGGTGATGTCCTGCCCGCGATAGAACAGCTTGCCTTCGGTCGGCTTGTAGCGGCCCGAAATGCAGTTCACGACCGAGGTCTTGCCGGCACCGTTGGGGCCGATGATCGAGAACAGTTCGCCATCGTTGACGCCAAAACTGACCTCGGTGAGCGCACGCACGCCACCGAAGCGCAGTGAAACCCCGCGCACTTCCAAAGCGTAATCCACCTATTCCTCCGAGATACGGCGCTTGACGCGCTCTTTATCTGTCTTGCTCGCAGCGAGCCGATCATACATGGGCCGTCACGGGTAGGCCATTCCAAGGAAGGATGCCGCTTTCCGCATCGTTAGTTGCCGCGTCCGCTGGAGGCGAACCCTTCCGAGCGGTCGAACTCAACCCTGCCCGTGCGCGGTAACGCCGCACCCTATCTCCCTTTGGTCCGTGGCCGCGCTAGGAGTAGCCCTCCATAGGGTAAAGCGGTACTTTGAAATGTCTTGCGCCTGACAATTCTCAGGCAAATTTTCCGGCGGCCCTGGTCGGCCAACGGCTGAGCATGGGGCTGCCGGCGGCAGAACTCTTGTTGCGGCGCAACATTGACGACGTGCCGGGGGCGGTTCAACAATTCATGATTGCTGCAGAGTACTTGAAGCGCATCGCGGCCTGGTCGCGCGAACTGAACGAGCGGGAAATCGAGATCGCGCGCGCCGGCATTGTCGAAAAATCCTACCGCGCCAATGAATTCATTTTCATGCGTGGCGACGACTTCGACTACTGGACCGGCGTCGTCACCGGACTAGCCCGAATGGGCATCGTGTCCCGGGGCGGCAAGGCCGCCAGTTTCGCGGGTCTGACCGCTGGCGCCTGGTTTGGGGAAGGCACCGTGCTGAAGAAGGAGCCTCGGCGCTACGACGTGGTGGCATTGCGCGATACGCGTCTGGCGATGATGGACCGCAGCACCTTCTTCTGGTTGTTCGAGAACAGCGTGGGGTTCAACCGTTTCCTAGTCCGGCAGCTCAACGAACGCCTGGGCCAGTTTATCGGACTGCTCGAATATGGCCGGACGCTGGATGCGACCGCGCGTCTCGCGCGGTCGATCGCCTCCCTGTTCAATCCCATTCTCTATCCGGACCTCACGCGGCATCTGGAGATCACCCAGGAAGAAATCGGGGCGCTGTCCGGCATGAGCAGGCAAAACGCCAACCAGTGCCTGAAGCGGCTGGAACAGCAGGGGCTGTTGCGGCTGGAATATGGCGGCGTGACGATCGTTGACCTCGAGCGCCTGCGCCGTTACGGCGAGTAGCCGTGGGCCGTCCCGCCGTTCGGCGGCTGGGCGCTAAGATCAGACCTCCAGCCATTCCTTGCGGATGGCCTCGTTGTCCCTGAGTTCCGCCGGGGTGCCTTCGAACACGATGCGGCCGTGGCCCATCACATACAGCCGGTGCGAGATCCGCATTGCGATCGACAGCTTTTGCTCGACCAGCAGGATCGCAACGCCGCGCCGGGCAATTTCGGCGAGGAGATCACCGACCTGATGCACGATGAGCGGCGCCAACCCCTCGGTTGGCTCGTCGATCATGACCAGTTCGGGGTCGCCCATCAAGGTACGGCAAATCGTCAGCATCTGCTTCTCTCCGCCGGACATCACGCCGGCCGCGGTATCGGCACGCGCTGCGAGATGGGGGAACATCTGCAGCATGTCCTCCAGACGCCACTTGCCGGGCTTGCGCGGGTCCTTGATGCCGAGCATCAGATTCTGCCGCACCGTGAGGCCGGGGAAGATGTCGCGGTGCTCGGGAACGTAGCCGAGCCCGAGATGCGCGATCTTGTAGCTCGGCAGACCCGCAATGTTTCTGCCTTTGAACAGGATGGTGCCCTGCGGCGCCACTTCGCCCATGATGGCCTTGACGGTGGTGGAACGGCCAACGCCGTTGCGGCCGAGCAGGCTGACCACCTCGCCGGCGTCTATCTTGATATCGACGCCTTGCAGGATATGGCTCTTGCCGTAATAGGCATGCAGATCGCTGACCTCGAGCATCATGCCGCTTCCTCGCCGAGATAGGCTTCCTTGACCTTCGGATTGCCGCGGATTTCTTCAGGCGCCCCCGAGGCGATGATCTGACCATAGACCAGCACCGAAATCCGGTCGGCAAGGCCGAACACCACGCTCATGTCGTGCTCGACGATCAACAGCGTACGCCCCTCCGTCAGGCGGCGGATCAGCGCCACCGCGCGTTCGGTTTCGGCGTGGCTCATGCC